>NZ_MJUX01000010.1 GCF_001927245.1 Acuticoccus yangtzensis
TCCCTTGAGAGCCGTTGTAGACGACAACGTTGATAGGTCGGATGTGGAAGCGTGGCGACATGCGTAGCTTACCGATACTAATCGCTCGATCGGCTTGATCACTCTCATTACCTGTGCCCATCCGGCAGAGCCGGATGGACCTAGCTAATGTTCTTTGTTGGTCGCAAGCGACACTTCGAAGGCCTTCGGGCTGCAAGTGGCGCTGCACACAAAGCACCCCAACACATGTGCCTCTGGCACACCATAAGACAGGAAAGACGTGCGGTCCGGTTCGCCGGACACAGGCGAACACGGGTTCCCATCGCACCCTCCGCGCTTAAGCAGCGCGGAACGCGATCGCCCCGTGAAACGCGCTCATCGAGCCCGAAGGCCGATGCGCACGAAAAAAAATCCAGTTTCACGAACACAACAATCTTCGCCGGCCTGGTGGCCTTTGCGAGGGGCCTCCACCCGATCCCATTCCGAACTCGGCCGTTAAACCCCTCAGCGCCGATGGTACTCTGGCTTAAGCCACGGGAGAGTAGGTCGCCGCCAGGCCTGCCAAGATTGTTGCACCCTTCTCTTCACACCCCCACACACACGACGCCCCCGATCGCCTAACCGCGACGGGGGCGTCGTCGTGTCCGCACCCCAACACCCACCACACGCGATCACCCGAAGGCCGCCCCTGCGGGAAGGCGAGCTGTCAGCCGCAACCGTCTACGCCGGGCGCGGGTGCCAGGGCATGAAATCGTCGAGCCGACGAGCGGGCCGACCTGACGTTGCCCCCGAAGTGTCCCCGCTCTTAGCCGGACTCTGTTCGTACTATGGTCTGCCCAGACCGGGTTGCAAACCCGTTCGGGGTGAGACCGCCCAGGCTGGTGTACGGGCGGTCGTGGTTGTAGTCGGCCCGCCACTCCCCGACGATGCGGCGAGCGGCCGGAAAATCGCACGTCAGCCCCCGCCGCCCACACCCCTCAACACGCCAGATCCGCCGCAGCGCCCGCGCTGAGCTGCTCCAGATGGTCGGATACGCCGATGCCGAGCGCACCCAGCCGCGCCTTCAAGGTGGCGGCGGTACGCTGGCGCCAGGCGTCGAAGGCCGCGCCGTCGAAGCGGATCTCCCCCAGCGCCGCGCCGATGGCGGGGGCGGCCATCACCGCCTCCATCGACAGCGACGGCAGGTGCATCGTCTCCGCCAACTCGCCTGTGCGCGAATCGTGGGCGATCACCACCCCCGGCGTCCCCGCCGCGATCGCCGCCATGTTGCCGTGCAAGCGCGTGCCGATGACGAGGGAAAGCTGCCCCATCTCGCGGATCCACTCGGGCGCGGAGGTGTAGAACCGCCCGCGCCGGGCCATGAAGCTCCAGAAGGCGGCCTCGCCCTCCTCCGACGTCCCGCCCCCGGACGTTTCGCCTACAGACGTCCCGCCCCCAGACGTCCTGCCCTCGGATGTCTCGCCGGACCGGCCGCCGCCTTCCCCCTCGGGGGCCAGCACGGAACGGATGATCGCGCGCGGCCCGGCCGCCACGTTCTCCCAGCGCCGCCCGGCCGCATGGATCGTCTCAGGCCCGCCGGACTGCTGAATATAAAGCCCGCCCCGCTCTCGCAGCCAGGCGAGGAGACGCTGCTCCAGCGCCTTCTTGTGCGCCTCGCGGGCGATCTCGAACGGCGCCGCCGCCGTCAGCCCGAAGAGCGGGATCTCGGGGCTTTCCTTGATGGCGGTGAGACGCGCCTCCATCGCCGCCCCGGCCGCCGGGTCGGGGTTGAGCAAGGCCGAAGGGCAGCCCAGCACCTCCACATCGTCGATGCCGAACTCGGCGCAAACGATCTGCGAGAACCGCCCGCGCACGGTGACGAGGGCGGCACGGTCGCGGATGACGCCGGCGAGCCGCGACACCTGCGGATCCGCCTTCAAGGCGGCGATGGTCGCCCTCTCCCCGCCGAGCTTGGGCGACTGGGCGCCGAGGCCGAGCACCACCAAAGGCCGCTTGGCGCGCTCCAAAAAGTTCGAGAAGCCGGTCCAATCCGCCCCCAGGCGCAGGTGATTGGCCGCCGGCACGACGACATAGTTCACCCCGGCCAGCGCTTTGGGATCCGTATAGGGGATCTCGGACCGGCCGATGTGGCGTTGCGGCGCGGCGAGCAGCCGAGACGCCGCGAATTGGAACATGAGGTTCCCGGAATTGGCCCCCAGCACGGCCAGAAGCTCCGGCATGTCGAACCGGGACGGGTCGCGCACATAGCCCGGCGTCCCCAGGATCGCCACCGGCTCACTCATCTCCGCCCCCTGTCCTCGGTCATGAAGAGGTCTCCCTTGTCATGAAGAGCCCTCCGTGAATCCGGCGTTCAATCGGCACAGCCTGCCCGTCAGGTCAACGCCGTAGGGCGAACCGGAGGCCGCATGGCGCCGCATCCTCATGCGGCCAGCGCCGCGATCTCGTCCGCCAGCCGCAGCCCCAGCCCGGCGAAGGCGTCCCGGTAGCCCGCCGCGATCTCGGCCCGATTGGCGTCGAAACGGGCCGCGTCGAAACGGGCGCGTTCCAGCATCGTCGCACGCGCCCCCGCCTCCCCCGCCGCGGCCGCCGTAACGTCGCCGAGGGTCAGCGACGGCAGCGCCATCCGCTCGACCAACTCGCCGGTGCGCGAATCGTGGGTGACGACGATACCGGGGATCGCCCCCGCGATCGCCGCCATGTTGCCGTGCAGGCGCGTGCCGATCACCGCGTCGAAGGGCTTCACCGCGTCGATCCACGCCGCCGCATCGCTGAAGAGGCGGCCGCGCTCGCGCATCAGAGCCGCGAAATCGTCCAGACCCATCGCCGGCGCCAGGATGCGCCGCAGCGACAAGGCCGCCGACAGCGGCACCGCGGCGAAATCGCCCTTGGCCATGGAGACGGCCACCGTCCCGCCCGATTGCTGCACGTAAAGCCCGTTGCAGGCGGCCATCTCGGCGAACAGCACCCGCTCGGCCTCCAGCTTGGCGGGGTCGGATTGGATCTCGAAGGGCGCCGCGGCGGCCAGCGCGAAACGCGCCCCGGCCTTATCGCGTGCACCCTTATCGGGCGCACCCTTATCGCGGGCCTTCCCGAGCCGCCAGGCGATCGCCCGGCCGAGGTCCGGCCGCGGATTGAGGAACAGGGACGGGCAACCGAGCGCCACCGTGCCCGCCAGCCCCAGCGCCTCGCACACCCGTTGCGAGAACGGCCCGCGCACGCTCACCAGCGCCGCCTTGTCCGCCAGCACCCCGGCGAGGCGCGTCACCGAGCGGTCCGCCTTCAGCGCCGCGATGGTCGCCTCCTCGCCGTCCTTGCCCGGCGCCTGGCTGCCGAGGCCGAGCACGATCAGCGGCACGTCGACACGCTCCAGCGCGCTCGCGAAGCCGTCCCAGTCCGTCCCCAGGCGCAGGTGATTGGCGACCGGCAGAACGAGGGCGCGCGCCCCCGCCAGCACCCGTTCGGCGTCCGCCCCGGCGAGCGTGGCCACATGCACCGTCTCTTCGGCAAAAAGTCGCGGTGCGGCGCGTTGAAACATCAGGTTGCCGGAATTGGCGCCGACGCGGGCCAGGAGCGCCTCCGTGGACAGCGCCCCCGCATCGGCCACGGCACCCGGCGGACCGAGGACGGCAAGGTGAGTTCCAGCCTTCAGAACGCTCAAACCTGTCTCCGCCCCGCCGCCGGATCTTCTCCCACAAGGCCCCTTAAGGGCCGGTGACCGCGCCCACAAGGGGGGCTTCGCCGCCACCCTTCACAATCTTGGATGGCAATTTGCGCCGCGGGCCTCTCTCCCTCGACCCCGTGCTTCGCGTTGAGACTGTTCTATTCTAAAAGCCCCTGAACAATCAGTGCGCCTTCCAGGGCGCGCACCCTGCAAAAGACTTGGGAGACGAGGATGAGCGAAACCGTCCAGCGCCACGGATTGACCGTTGCCGAGCCTCTGGCCCGGCTCATCGAGGACGAGGTGCTGACGGGTGTCTCAGCCGATGCCTTCTGGTCCGGCTATGCCGCGCTCCTCGCCGACCTGATGCCGAAGAACCGCGCTCTGCTTGCCGAGCGCGACCGCCTGCAGGCCGAGATCGACCGCTTCAACGAGGCCCAGAAGGGCCAGCCCTACGACGTCGCCGCCGAAGTCGCCTTCCTCAAGGAGATCGGCTACCTGAAGGACGAGCCCGCCCCCTTCGAGGTCACCACGAAGAACGTTGATCCCGAGATCGCCTCGATCGCCGGGCCGCAGCTCGTCGTGCCGGTGATGAACGCCCGCTTCGCCCTCAACGCCGCCAACGCGCGCTGGGGCAGCCTCTATGACGCCCTCTACGGCACCGACGCCATCCCCGGCGCCGCCGCAGGCTCGCGCTACGATGCCGAGCGCGGCGAGAAGGTCGTCGCCTGGGCCGCCGACTTCCTCGACGCCCACCTGCCGCTCGCCGCAGGCTCCCACAAGGAGGTCACCGCCTACCGTCCCGACCGGCGCGAGCTCCTCGCCGATGTCGGCGGCACGCCGATGCCCTTCGCCGACACCGTCACCTATGTCGGCCAGATCCGAAAGGGCGAGACGGTCCGCTATGTGCTGAAGCACAACGGGCTTCACGTCATCCTCGTCATCGACGCCTCCACCGAGGTCGGCGCCGCCCATCCCGCCGGCCTCGCCGACGTCGTCCTGGAATCGGCGATGACCGCGATCCAGGACTGCGAGGATTCCGTCGCCGCCGTCGACGCGGAGGACAAGGTCCTCGTCTATCGCAACTGGCTCGGCCTCATGAAGGGCGACCTCGCCGAGACCTTCCAGAAGGGCGGCGAGACGATGACCCGCCGTCTCAACCCGGACCTCGAAGTCGAGGCGCCCACCGGCGAAGTCGTCACCCTGCCCGGCCGCTCGCTTCTCCTGGTGCGCAATGTCGGCCACCTCATGACCACCGATGCGGTGATGCTGAACGGCGAGGAAACGCCCGAAGGCATGCTCGACGCCATCGTCACCGTCGCCGCGGCCATGCACGACCTGAAGAAGCGGGACGTGAAGCCGAAGAAGCGCACCGATCTCGACAAGATCACCAACTCGCGCGCCGGCTCGGTCTACGTGGTGAAGCCGAAGATGCACGGCCCCGACGAGGTCGCCTTCGCCGGCGAGCTCTATGGCCGCGTCGAGACCATCCTCGGCCTGCCGAAGAACACCGTGAAGCTCGGCGTGATGGACGAGGAGCGGCGCACCTCCGCCAACCTCCTCGCCTGCATGGAGGCGGTGAAGGAGCGGCTCGTCTTCATCAATACCGGCTTCCTCGACCGCACCGGCGACGAGATCCACACCGCCATGAAGGCCGGCCCCGTGGTGCCGAAGGACGAGATGAAGTCCGCCGCCTGGCTCGCCGTCTACGAGGACATGAACGTCGACGCGGGCCTTGCCGCCGGGCTGCCGGGGCACGGCCAGATCGGCAAGGGCATGTGGGCCAAGCCCGACAAGATGGCCGAGATGCTGGACGCCAAGATCGGCCACCCGAGCGCCGGCGCCAACACCGCCTGGGTGCCCTCCCCGACCGCCGCCACCCTCCACGCGACGCACTACCACGCCGTCGACGTCGCCGCCCGCCAGGCCGAGCTGAAGGGCCGCGCGAAGGGCGCCAAGGAGACGCTGCTGACGCCGCCGCTTCTCGCCGGACGCAACCTCGATCCCGAGACCGTCGCCCGCGCGCTGGACGATTCCTGCCAATCCATGCTCGGTTATGTCGTGCGCTGGGTCGACCAGGGCATCGGCTGCTCCAAGGTGCCCGACATCAACGATGTCGGCCTGATGGAAGACCGCGCGACCCTGCGCATCTCCGCCCAGCTCCTCGCCAACTGGCTGATGCACGGCCTTATCACCGAGGCCGAGATCGACGCCTCGCTGAAGCGCATGGCCGAGAAGGTGGACGCCCAGAATGCCGGCGACCCGGCCTACAAGCCGATGGCCCCCGGCTTCGACGGTTACGCCTTCCGCGCCACCCGCGCGCTGATCATGGAAGGCGCCGCCCAGCCGTCCGGCTACACCGAGCCCCTGTTGCACCGCTTCCGCCGCGAGGCGAAGGCCGCCGCCTGAGGGTCTCCCCGGACCTGATGTGACCGGACCTGATGTGACCGGACCGGTTTCGCCCGGTCCGCCTTTACCGACGCGCCGGGCTTCGGCCCCGCGCTGTCCGACACGCCAGGCTCCGGCCCCGCGCTGTCCAACATGCCGGGCTCTGGCCCGGCCTCATCCCGACGCGGGAGGCGCCTCATGGATCTGTGGTGGTTCAGAATGGTCATGTGGGCCCGGCGCCGCCCCTCGCGCCAGATGATGCTGGCCCTGGTCGGCGTCGCCATCCTCGTCGCCGTCGTCATGAGCATCGAAGCCGCCGGCCTCTGGCCCGACTGGGCGACCGCCGACCGTGTCGGCCGCCGCGGCCCCGGGATCCACGCCACGCCGGTGGAGTAGCGGCGCGGCCGGCGGCTCACCCAAGGCGCTGTGCCGATGGGACCGCCGTTGCGAGGGAGTTCCACCTTCGCGCTCCCTCTGAAGTCGGCTGTTGCCGACTTCAGCCTCTCAGATGCCCAAACTGCGCAACAGCGCAGTTGGGTCTCCCCAGCGGGCAGGCGGTGAAGGCAGAAGCCGAGGCGTTTCTGGCGACGATGCGGAACGAACGGCTCGCCGCAGATCGACGAGCCGCGGCGTTCCGGTCGGACACGCAGCATCGAAGACGACCGTTTCGCCGAGGGGATCGAGCGGACGCTGAGCCGGACGCCGCGTGACGCGACGCACTGGTCCATCCGCGGTGGTGAAGGAAATCGGCCTGTCGTGCACACCACGGTCCGCCGGATTCGGCTGCAGTGCGAACGCAGCCGCAACCGGCGAAGGCGGCCCGACCGACCCGCAGTTCGTCGTCAAGGTGTGCGATATCGTCGGACTGTACCGATCGCCGCCGGACCGGGCGCTGGTCCTGGACGCGGACGAGAAGAGGCGCTCGATCGCGAGCAACCGGTCCTGTCGATCAGGCCGGGCAGCGCCGAGCGGCGCACGCACATCGACGCCCGGCAGCGGGTCGGCGCCGGCGGGACGGCGCTGGGCCACCGGACGCCGCGTGATGCAGGGCGAAGTCCGTCCGGGCATCACGTCGTCGGTCGCCGCGCTCGACGTCGCTCCAGGTGGCTGGAGTTCAGGCCGCGCCCCGGCCCATCCCGCCCCGCCCTGCTTCAGATCACACCGCTTTCGCGCAGGGACGCGATCCGCTCCGGGTCGTAGCCCAGCGCCGCCAAGACGGTGTCGGTGTCGGCGCCGAGTTCGGGGGCCGGGGCGCGCATCTCGCACGGCGCCTCGGTGAGCTTCATCGGGAAGCCCAGCATGCGCACCGGACCGCGGCCCGGATGCTCCACCTCGCAGAGCATCTCGCGCGCCTTGGTCTGCGGGTCCTCGAACACCTCGGGATAGGTGAGCACCCGCCCGCACGGAACGCCCGCCGCGTTGAGCACGTCGACCCAGTGGTCGCGCGTGTTCGTGCCGATCTTGGCGTCGATGATCGCGTTGACCTGCGGGCGGTTCTTCATCCGCGCCGCATTGGTCGCGAAGTCGGGGCCGGCGAGAGCCTCGCGCAGCTCCAGCGCGTCGATCAGGCGGTCGTAGATCTGGTCGTTGCTGGGCGCGATGGCGACGTCACCATCGCGGGCGCGGAAGACGCCGTAGGGCGCCACCACCGGATGATCGTTCCCGTTGCGGCCCATCTCGTTGCCGGTGGCGAGGTAGTTCGCCGCGAAATAGGACGAGAAGGAGAGGATGGAATCGACCAGCGCGACGTCGATGCGCTCGCCCTTCCCGGTCACCTCCCGCCGCCGCAGCGTCGCCGCCACCGCAAGCGCCCCGTAGAGGCCCGCGACGAGGTCGGAGATCGGCAGGCCGGCCCGCAGAGGCTCACGGTCCGGATAGCCCGTGGAGCTCATGAAGCCGCTCATCGCCTGGGCGATGAAGTCGAAGGACGGGCGGTCCTTGTAGGGCCCTGTCTGGCCGTAGCCGGAGATCGAGCAGACCACGAGGTCCGGCTTCAGCGCCTTCAGCACCTCGTCGGTGAGACCCATCTTGGCCAGCACGCCGGGGCGGAAATTCTCCACCAGAACGTCCGCCGTCGCGACGAGCTCCTTGACGACCGCCATGCCTTCCGCGGTGCGCATGTTGAGCTTCACCGAGCGCTTGTTGCGGTTGAAGCCGGCGAAGTACCAGGAGAAGCCGTCACGCATGCCGCCCTGGCCGCGGATCTGGTCCCCGGCCGGGGTCTCCACCTTGATGACCTCCGCACCGAGGTCGGCGAGGAGCATGGTGGAGAACGGACCGGCGAGCACGCGGGTGAGGTCGACGACGCGGATGCCGGCGAGCGGACCTTGCGACATGAATTGCTCCAATGATCAGACTTGGCCCGGCAGCCACAGGATGACGGCCGGGAAGACGGTCGCGATGCCGAGAACGACGAGCGACCATAGAAGGAAGGGCCAGACCGCCCGGATGACGCGCACCAGCGGGATCTGGCCGATGCCCGCCACCACGAAGAGAAGCAGACCCACCGGCGGCGTCAGCATGCCGATCATGAGGTTCATGACCATCACGAGCCCGAGGTGGACCGGATCGATGCCCAGCGCCACGCCGACCGGCAGCAGCGAGGGGATGAAGATCACCAGCGCCGGCAGCGGCTCCAGGAAGCAGCCGATCGCCAGCAGGATCAGGTTGATGAGAATGAGCCCCACGAGCGGGTCGGAGGTGACCGACAGGATCCCGTTCGCGATGGCGTCGTTGATCTTCGCCTCGGCGAGGAGCCAGCCGAACGGTCCCGCGGCCGCGAGCAGGAAGAGCACCGCCGCCGCCGAGCGCGTGGCGAGGAAGATCACCCGCCCCAGCGCCTTCAGGCCGATGGCGCGGTAGACGAACACCGACACCAGCAGCGCATAGAGCGCGGCCGCCGCGGAGGCCTCGATGTCGGTCACGTAGCCGAAGCGCATGCCGAGCACGATGATGACGGGCATCCCGAGCGCGAACAGCGAATATTGTGTGGTGGCGAGGATCGCCCGCAGCGTCTGGCGCGGTCGCGAGGGATAGTTCTTCGTCCGCGCGATCAGCCAGCAGATCACCATGTATCCGGCCGCCAGAAGAACGCCCGGCACGATGCCCGCCATGAACAGCTTCAGCACCGAGACATTGGCGATCACCGCATAGATGATCATCGGCACCGAAGGCGGGATGATCGGCCCCAGCATGGCGCCCGCGGCGACGACCGCGCCGGCATAGCCCTCCGGATAGCCCTCCTTCTTCATCGCCGGGATCAAGAGCCCGCCGGTCGCCGCGGCATCGGCCACGGCCGAGCCGGATACGCCGGCCATGATGAGGTTGGAGGTGATCGAGACCTGGCTGAGGCCGCCCTTGACGTGGCCGATCACCGACAGCGCCCAGTCCACCAGGCGCCGCGTCAGCCCGCCATGGTTCATGATCTCCGCCGCCAGCACGAAGAGCGGGATCGTCACCAGGGTGGAATCGTTGACCGCGTTCGACATGGTGAGCGGCACCATGATGAGGTCGACCGGATAGCTCGGATGCACGATCATGCCGACGATGGCCGCGGCCACCATCGACAGCCCCACGTCGAATCCGACGAGGACGGCGCCGAGGAAGACGAGGAAGATGATGGTCAGCATGCCTGATCCTCCGGCCCGGTGCCGTCGACGACACGGGGGGCGTCCCGGCCCGAAAAGCGCAGGACGAGCCGCACCGCCAGGATGATGATCGCCGCCGCCGAACTGACGGCGAGAGCCAGAAAAGTGACGTCCGAGGAGAAGGGCGTTCCCATGATCACCTGTCCGGAGCCGACCTCGACCAGGCGCCACACCTTCCACTGGATGACGCCGAAGATGGCGATCGCCGCGACGTCGCTGACGACGTCGCGGGCGGCGAGGAGGCGGGCGGGCAGCATCCCGTCGATGAGGTCGACGCGGATGTTGGTGCGCGCCCTCAAGGCGAGCACCAGGCCGAGGAAGGTCACCCAGACGAGCGCGAGCTGCGCGATCTGGTCATAGGCGTTGAAGGCGGTGTCGTAGATGTAGCGGTCGGACGCCGAGCCGAGGGTGAAGATCGCGACGATGACCATGACGATCATCGCCGCGACCTTGAGGATGAAGGCGAGGCCCGCCTCGATCCGCGCGAGAATGCCGAGCATATCGGGAGGGCCCCTGTCCGCTCAGTCTTGGTGCTGAAGGGCGCGGATCTGCGCGACCAGGCCCTCGGGCCAGACCTTGCCCTCATACTCCTTGTACACGTCCTTCAGGGCCTCGCGGAACGCCTCGCGGTCGGGCTCGGTGTAGGTCACGCCGGCCTCTTCGAGGATGCTGCGCGCCTCGGCGTCGAGGGCGTTGGTGGCGTCGGTCGAGACCTGTCCGGCCTCTTTGCCGGCCTCGCGGAAGATCTCCTTGTCGGCGTCGGACAGACGGTTCCAGACCTGCTCGGAGATGAACCAGCCGGTGACGCCGTAGACGTGGTCCGTGGCGGACCAATATTTGGCGACCTCGTGGAACTTCGGCGGAATGGCGAGCTCGAAGCCGTTGTCCTGGCCGTCGACGATGCCGCGGGACAGGGCGTTGTAGATCTCGGTCATGCCGAGCGGGGTGATCTGGGTGCCCAGCGTCTCGAAGGTCGACTCGTAGATGTCGATGCCCGCGACGCGCATGCGCAGGCCCTTCAGGTCCTCCGGCTTCTCGATCGGGCCCTTGGTGGTCTGGATCGCGCGGGGCGAACGGTCGCCATAGGTGCTGAAGATGCGCACGCCCGTGCGCTCGGCGATGTCGGAATAGATCTTCTGGAAGAGATCCGAGTTCAGCACCTTCGCCGCACTCGCCTTGCTGTCGAAGAGGTAAGGCACGATCGCGACCTTCATCTCTTCGGCGCCCTTCATGAAGGAGGCGACGGTCACGTCGAAATAGGCCATGTCGATGGTGCCGAGCTGCATGCCGGTGAGGAGCTGCTGCATGCCGCCGATCTGGCCGTCGGTGTAGACGGCGATCTCGATCCGGCCGTCGGTCTTCTCCTTCACGATGTCGGCGAAGGCGTGCATGGCCTGGCCCCAGGGGCTCGTGGCGGTGGCGAAGGTGCCCATGCGCAGGGTCATGTCCTGCGCGGCGGCGGGCATCGCGCTCACCGCGGCGAGGCCGGCCGCGGCGAGGGTGGCGAGTAGGGTCTTCTTCATCATGGATGGTCCTCCCGTTATTATGAGCCCGGCGGGTGCCGGTGCGATGGGGCCGCCTCGCGCTGGAGGCGGCCGAACCTCCCTGCGAGCCGGGAGGAATGGCACGGCGCGGGCCCGGCGCGGGGCCTCGCTTTCATGTCGATCTTACTGGCGGCGGCGTTGGGTGCAGCACCGTACGGCGCTGGACGCGCCGGATGCATCGAACGGCGCGACTAGAAGCGCCAATGAACCGGTTCGGCCCCCTTCACCGGAGCCGGCATGTGGAGGATCTTCTCGCAGAAGAGGGTGCCGAGATAGATCGTCGACAGATCCGGCCCGCCGAAGGCGATGCTGGCGAGGTTGCCGAGGGATCGCTTGCCGCCGCTGTCGACCAGAGGACGCGCGCACTCGCCCGCGTCGAACCGGGCGATGCAGTCCGCCAGAACGTCAGGGTCGCAGTCCTCCACCAGGATCTCCTGGCGCCCGTCCGCATGGGTGCGCACCACGCGGTTGGAGCACACCGAGACGATCCACAGCCCGCCTTCGGCATCGAAGGTGAGGCCGTCGGGGAAGGTGCCGGGGCCGTATTGAGCGACCAGCTCCTTGGGGCCGAGATCGCCGTTCGGCGCGATGGCGAAGCGGGAGGTGCGCTGGCCCATCGTCTCGTTGACATAGAGCCAGTGCCCGGACGGATCGACGACGCCCTCGTTGGTGAAGTCGATGTCCGAGGCGACGATGCGCGCGTTCGCGCCGTCGCTCTCCATCACCGCGACGAAACCGTCACCGCGCCCCTTGAACATCATCTTTTCGCGCGGGACCTGCAGGGTGGACACGGTCACCCAGATCCGCCCGAGCGTGTCGATGCCGACGAAGTTGGTGGGCGGCAGCGCCATGCCGTCGATCTCGAGGAGGCGCGGGGTCAGCGTGCCGTCGTCGGCGAGATGATAGACGCCCCCGGTCGGGCCGAGATTGGCGATCAGGAAGGAGCGATCGGGAAGCAAAGCGATGCCGTTGGGCAGGAACCCCTCGGGGGCGTCCTTCGCAATGATGTGACGGGTCGCGCCGGAGGGATCCACATGGCTGACGCCGCCGACCCCGTTCCCGGCACAATAGGAGACGTAGAGATCGCCGGTGAGGGTGGTGATCACGCATTCCGGACGAGCCAACGCTTCGCCGACCCCGCCGATTGCGCCGGGCGAGATGCCATCCATAAGGTCCTCCACAATTCGACCCGTCTCTGTCGCGGACGCTGGGCCGCGCGGCGGGCTTCTGACCGGGGGGCCGACGGATGGTGCGCGGCCCCGTCGGAACGCTATTGCGTCAGGCGACGAAGAGAGAAGACGTCGTTCGGAATACCCGCGTTCTGAATCGGCGAAGACCGGCCGGGTGAGCGCTTCGGCGGCGCGAGGTCCGCCGGCGGGCGCGCGCCGCTTTCCAGCGGGGGCGCCGCGATCTAGGATCGCGGTATGACGATACGACGTGCAGCCAAGAGCCGGCGCCGGCGCGGTGTCGGCGCCGCGAGCCGCGCGCGCCCGGCGCGACCTGCGCCGCAACAGCCGAAACACCGATGAGCCGCTTCGACCTCACGACCCTGCGCATTTTCGTGGCGGTCTACAATCTCAAAAGCCTCACGCGGGCGGCGGAACAGGAGCACATCGCCTCCTCCGCCGTCAGCAAGCGCATCAACGATCTCGAGACAGAGCTCGACGTGCAGCTCTTCTACCGCCACCCGCGCGGGGTCAGCGCGACGCCCGCGGGCGAGGCCCTCGCCGTTCACGCCCGCGTCCTGTTCGAGCGCGTCAACGAGATGGCGGCGGACCTCTCCACCTATGCCAGCGGCTCGCGCGGCGAGGTGCGGATCCACGCCCATTCATCGGCGATGCATCAGTTCCTGCCGTGCGAGATCGCGAGCTTCACCCGCCTCTATCCGGAGATCCGCGTCATCCTGCGGGAGGAGACGACGCCCAACGTCTTCCACTCGATGCAGGACGGCATCGCCGACATCGGCGTCGTCGCCGGCCACATGTCGCTGCCGGCGGGACTGTCGGCGATCGCCTGGCGCGAGGATCAGCTCATCGCGCTGCTGCCGGCCTCCGACCCGCTCGCCTCGTGTGCCTCGGTGCCCTTCAGCGCCCTCTCGAAGCGCTCCTTCATCAGCCTGGAGACGGGCAGCTCGCTGCAGGTCCTCTTGTCCAAGGCGGCCGAGGCCCAGGGGGTGACGATCGATCCGCTGCTGGAGGTGACGACCTTCGGCTCGGCGATCGAAATGGCGGCGGCGGGCCTCGGCTTCGCGATCATGCCGGGCGGTGTGGTGCCGGACGATCCGCGCGTGCTGTGCGTGCCGCTCGAGGACGCCTGGGCGCGCCGCACGCTGTCCCTGTGCATCCGCTCCTCCGGCCGCCTCAACGCCGCGGTGCGGCTGATGCTGCGCCATCTCAGCAGCGAGGCGGAGACTTATCGACCGGAGAGGACGCCCCTTCCCAACGAATAATGGTTCCCTTCCAGCCCCCCCTCTAGACTGGAAGAAAGAACAAGGAAGAGGAAGCACCATGACCGAGAACGAAGTCGAAATCGTCGAGGTGGGGCCGCGCGACGGACTCCAGAACATCGCCAAATATGTTCCGACCGCGGTGAAGATCGACCTGATCCGGCAGCTCGCCGGTGCCGGCTTCACGCGCATGGAATTCGGCTCCTTCGTGAGCCCCAAGGCGATCCCGCAGATGAAGGACATGGAGGCGGTGCTTGAGGGCCTGCCGCCGATGCCGGGCGTCACCGGGATGACCCTGGTGCCCAACTCCAAAGGGGCGCAACGCGCGCTCGCGGCGGGGGTGAAGGACCTCATCTTCGTGATGTCGGTCTCCGAGCCTCACAACCAGTCCAACGTGCGCCGCCCGACCGAGGCCTCCATCGCCGACTTCAAGGCGACGCTCGAGGAGATCGACCCGCTGGGCGAGCTCACCATCCGCGTCGGCCTCGCCACCTGCTTCCACTGTCCCTTCGACGGCGTGATCGACGAGGACAAGGTGATCTCCACGATCGAGAAGATCGTCCCGATCCGCGAGGGCATGGAATATGCCATCAGCGACACCACCGGGATGGCCACTCCCGCCCACGTCAAGAGCCTGACCAAGCGGTGCATCGACACCTTCGGCGGCAGCGCGCGCTTCTGCTTCCACGGGCACGACACGGCCGGCTTCGGCATCGCCAACGTCCTGGCGGCGATGGAGGGCGGCATCCGCTCCTTCGACACTTCCGTCGCGGGTCTCGGCGGCTGCCCCTTCGCGCCCGGCGCCACGGGCAACATCCCGAGCGAGGACGTGGTCTACCTGTTCCAGCGCCTCGGCGTGACGACCGGTATCGACCTCGAGAAGCTGCTCGACGCGGGCACGATGATCCTGGCCGAAAGCGGTGCGCCGATGGCGAGCCACGTTCGGGCGATCCCGCGGGCGCGCCTGTTCGCCGACCTCCTCGGCATCCCGCCGAGCCGCGCCGTCGCGGCCTGAGGCACGGCCCGCCGACGCGGCGCCCCCGCTCGGGTGCATCGTGCGGACTGCCGTCCGCTCGAGTGGATCGTGCGAACTGTCGTTCGCTCGAGCGGATCATGCGGACTGCCGTCCGCTCGGGCGGATCGTGCGAGCTGCCGTTCGCTCGGGCGGATCATGCGAACTTTCGTTCGGTCGGGCGGGCCGGCGCCACATCCTCCTGCCTGAGGGGCCCGCGCCCGGCGCCGGCGGCGCGCCGCCCCGCCTGCGCGTCCGGCCCCCCGCCAGGCGAGGAGGAGGGCGGCCCCCGGCATGCCGCGGCCACCTTTGCGGCCCTCGACACCCCCGGCGCCGTGTGATGGCCGGAGCGTATCCGGGCGAAGGCCGATCACCGCCCCGAACCGGGCGAGCGGCCAATAGAGCGCCGGGCCTCGGTGTCCGGCGAGGCGGGCGACCAGCCGCATCGGCCGCCGCCTTGCCGCCGGGGATATGCTGGAGATCCTCTCCCTATCGTGCGGGAGGGGCGTCCCAAGCAACTGTTCAGGGTTCAAGAGCGACGCGGAAGGGACCCATGCTCCCTAACATGCTCGGCGACACTCGGGGGGACGGGCTCCCTTCCGCAGCTCTCATGCGACCATCTCGACAACAGACAGGGGCGGCAGCCCCTCTTTCACTCGCCGTTCGGCCGGCCGGCGGCGACGCCTCGGTCCGTCCGGAGGTCCGAGGCGCCGGCATCGGCATCGAAGGCGGGAGCGAAAAGACCATGGCGGCCTGCTGCGGAAAGGTGCGCTACCGGCGAACTTGCGCGTCTCGGCGCAGGCGATGGCGGCCTTCACGGCGGTGCGCACCGCCTGGGCCTTGGTCCGCGCCCCGGCGAGCCCATCACCTCCGCGGCGAGACCGTTGACGCCCTCGTTCGTGACGAAGAGTTCCGCATGGGTCCCGGCCGGAACCCGCCTGCCGAGACCATGGTGGCGATAAGGTCCGTCCCATGAGGCGGTGTCGAAGGGCGGCGCCGCGCGCTGCGGCCGACGACGGCGCGGCGGCATCATCATGGGCGCCCGCCGGGCCGCGAGGAGAGGGGCGCATATATCGTCAACGACTCATAATCAGCGTCAATTTTTGAATTGCCCGAAGTCTGCGGATCCTGCAGCATCAGGTCTGCAAGGCAGCGAACAAGAACAATGACCTTCCATAGCCGACTGACGGCGCTGCTTGGTTCGGCCAATGTGCTGGTCGACCACGACGCCCAATCCTACCTCACCGACTGGCGCAAGCTGCGGACGGGACGAGCCCTCGCCGTGGCGCGTCCGGGCACGACCGAGGAAGTCGCCGCGCTGGTGCGCCTGTGCGCCGCCGAGGGCGTGCCCATCGTCCCGCAGGGCGGCAACACCGGTCAGGTCGCAGCCGCCACGCCCGACGAAAGCGCCACCGCCCTCGTCGTGTCGCTGGAACGCATGAACCGCGTGCGCGAGATCGACGTAGCGAACGACACGATCACCGTGGAGGCGGGGTGCATCCTCGCCGCGGTGCAGGACGCCGCGCGCGAGGCGGGGCGGCTCTTCCCGCTGTCCCTCGGCGCCGAGGGAAGCTGCCAGATCGGCGGCAACCTCTCCACCAATGCCGGCGGCATCAAGGTGCTGCGCTACGGCAATGCGCGCGAGCTGACCCTGGGGCTCGAGGTCGTCACCGCCGAGGGCGCGATCTGGAACGGCCTCGCGGGTCTGCGCAAGGACAACACCGGCTACGACCTGCGCGATCTTTATATCGGCGCGGAGGGGACGCTCGGCATCATCACCGCGGCGACGCTGAAGCTCTATCCGCTGCCGGCGGCCGAGCACACCGCCTTCCTCGCCCTGCGCACGCTGCCCGACGCCTCCGCGGTGCTCGCCGCCGCCCGCGCCGCGCTCGGCGATGCCTTGGTGGCCTTCGAGGTGATGTCCGGCCCGGCGCTCGCCCTCGTCGCCGCCCGTTTTCCCGAGCAGCGCCTGCCGCTGACCGACATCGCCGACGATGTCGCCTGGTTCGCCCTCGTCGAGACCGCCGGGGCGGCGGAGGACGACGAGAGGCTGATGGCGACGCTCGCCGAGGCGATGGAAGAGGGCCGCGTGGTGGACGCCGCCGTCGCCGGATCCGACGCGCAGCGCGCCGCGATGTGGCGGCTGCGCGAAAGCATCACCCTCGCCATCTCCGAGACCGGGCCCTGCATCAAGCACGACGTCTCGCTGCCGCGCTCGCGCATGGACTCCTTCGTGGCGGCGAGCGACGCCGACCTCGCGATGCTCTATCCCGGCGCGCGGCTGATCGTCTTCGGCCATCTCGGCGACGGCAACCTGCACTACAACGTGCTGGGCCCCGAGGGAGCGAGCCGCGCCGACGTCGCGGCGATGAGCCCCGCCGTGCAGCGCATGGTGCACGACCGCGTGGTGGCCGCCGGCGGCTCGATCAGCGCCGAGCAGGGGATCGGCTGGGCGCGCATCGACGATCTGCGCCGCTACAAGGATCCCGTCGCGCTCGACCTGATGCACCGCGTCAAGGCCGCCCTCGACCCGCGCGGGATCATGAATCCCGGCAAGGTTCTCGCTCCCGAGACCGCGCCCCAACCCGTACCGGACCCGGTGCCCTAGGTCACAGATCGACCTCGCACCGCGCCGCGACGACCACAATAAACTGGGAGGATCAGAATGTTTATCGACCGCACGAACCTGCGTCGCCGCATGGCGACCATCGGCGCCGCCGCGCTGATGGCGACCATGGTGGCCGGCGCCGCCGACGCCCAGACCGTGATCAAGCTCGGCTGGCCGACGTCCGACACCGAGACCGATCCCTACGCCATCATGGCGCGCACCTTCGCCGACGAGCTGGAGAAGGCCGCCCCCGGCAAGTACAAGGTGCAGTTCTACGGCAACCACCAGCTCGGCGACGAGACGCAGATGCTCCAGGGCCTGCAGCTCGGCACCCTGGAAGTCGGCGTCTTCACCAGCACCTATGTCGGCAACATCGCTCCGGCCTTCCAGCTGAACGATCTGCCGTTCATGTACGCCGACTACGACACCGCCAACACCGTCCTCGACGGCGAGGTGGGCCAGGCGATCCTCGGCACGCTCGACTCCAAGGGCATGACCGGCCTCACCTTCGGCCAGGGCGGTTTCCGCAACGTCATCAACAACACGCGGCCGATCAACACGCCGGACGACCTCGCCGGCATCCGCCTGCGCGTGCAGCCGAGCGACCTCTTCCTCGACACCTTCCGCGCGCTCGGCGCCAACCCGGTGCCGATGACGTGGAGCGACGTCTTCACCGCCGTCCAGCAGGGCACGGTCGACGGGCTGGAGATCCCGCTGCCGGTGATCTACGCCAACAAGTATCCCGAGGTGACGAAGTATCTGTCGCTCACCAAGCACACCTACAACGCCATCGCGCTGATCGGCTCCAAGCAGTTCATCGGCCGCATGAGCGACGAGGACCGCCAGGTGATGATGGACGCGGCGAAGGCGGCCGCGGCGCGCCAGCGCGAGACGATGACCGGCATCGAGGCGGACATCGTCGACAAGATCAAAGAGGCCGGCATGGAGGTCAACGACGTGTCCGATCTCGCCCCCTTCCGCGAGCGCGTGACGGACATCTACGAGAGCTATCGCGACACGATCGGTCCCGAGATCTTCGACCTCGCGATGGAAAAGACCAAGAGCTGAGATGCCCGCGCCCCTTCTGACGGGCGGCCCGCGCTGGCTTTCGGGCCTTGAGCGCGGGCTCGCGGCTGGCATCGGCGTCGCGACCGTTCTGACGGGCGCGACGCTGATCTTCAGTCTCATCATCGGTGTCTTCTACCGCTACGTCCTCCAGGCCTCGCTGAGCTGGACCGACGAGGTGGCGATGCTGTGCTTCTCCTGGTCGGTCTTCCTGGCCGCGCCGATCCTCGTGCGCGACAACGCGCACGTTCGGGTGGAGATCATCGAGTCGCTGTTGCCGGCGCCGGTCTTCCGGGTGCTGGACATGCTCATCTGGATCGCGATCGCTGTGACCGGCGGCTACATGGTCTGGGCCGGATGGGCCTTCATGACGCTGACATTCGGACAGACCTCGCCGGCGGTGCGCTATCCGCTGTGGGTGCGCAACCTGTCGCTGCCGGTCTCCGGCGGCCTGATCGCCGTCTACGCGCTGTTGCGCCTGTTGGCCTCGGCACGCGGCGACCGCCCCGCGGACCGCACGGAGCTTGCCGCATGAGCGTGCTCGCCCTCTTCCTCTCTCTCGGCCTCATCGTCCTTCTCGTCATCGGCGTGCCGATCGCCTTCACGCTGACGATCCTCACCATCGGCGGTCTCTACATCGCCGATATCAACCCGATCATCGCCGCCCAGCGGATGCTGGCGGGGACGGACGTCAACAGCCTGCTCGCCATCCCCGGCTTCATCCTCGCCGGCGACCTGATGGGGGCGGGCGGCCTGTCGCGGCGCCTGGTGCGCTTCGCCGCGGCGATCTTCGGCGTCTTCACCGGGGGTCTCAGCATCGCCACCGTGATGGCCGGCACCTTCTTCGGCGCGATCTCCGGCTCCGCGCCGGCGACGACCGCCGCCGTGGGCTCGGTGATGATCGACGAGCTGGAGCGGCGCGGCTACCGGCGCGACTTCGCCGCGGCGCTCTCCACCTCCGTCGGCCCGCTCGGCCAGATGATCCCGCCGTCGATCCCGATGGTGATCTGGGGCGTGCTCGCCGAGCAGTCGATCAGCAAGCTGTTCCTCGCCGGCGTGGTTCCCGGCATCCTCTCCGCGCTCGGCTTCATCGTCGTGTGCGTGTGGACCGCCAAGCGCAACGGCATCCCCGCCGATGCCGCGGTGACGCGGGCCGAGTTCGTCCACGTTCTGAAGGACGGCGTGTGGGCGCTTCTGGCGCCGGTCATCATCCTCGGCGGCATCTATGGCGGCGTGTTCACGCCGA
The DNA here is from genome assembly GCF_001927245.1 of Acuticoccus yangtzensis. Classification (GTDB taxonomy): domain Bacteria; phylum Pseudomonadota; class Alphaproteobacteria; order Rhizobiales; family Amorphaceae; genus Acuticoccus; species Acuticoccus yangtzensis. The sequence continues at coordinate 19,594 of NZ_MJUX01000010.1, forward strand.
CGGAGGCCTCGATGGTGGGCGTGCTCTACGGCCTCATCACCGGCGTGTTCATCTACCGCGAACTGTCGCTCAAAGCGCTCTACGACACGGTGCTGCGCAGCCTGAAGCTGAGCGGGATGATCATGTTCATCATCGCCGCGGCCTACGGCTATGCCTACCTGATGGCGAGCGAGCAGATCCCGCTGCAGATCGCCGAGGTGCTGCTCTCGGTCTCGGACAACCCGGTCGTCATCCTGCTGATGGTCAACGTTCTCCTGCTGGTGCTCGGCGCCGTGATGGACAACGTGTCGGCGATGGTGATCCTGTCCGGCGTTCTCACCGCCATCGGCGTGCAGGTCGGGATGGATCCGATCCAGCTCGGCGCGATGGTGGTCATCAACTTCGCGGTCGGCATGGTGACGCCGCCCGTCGGCTACTCGATCTTCGTGGCCTCCGCGGTGAGCGGGCTGAAGGTGGAGACGATCGCCAAGCGGCTGTGGCCGTTCCTGCTCGTCTTCGTCCTCGTCGTCCTCGCCGTGACGTTCGTGCCCGCGGTGACCTTGTGGCTTCCCAACCAACTCGGATGACGAAAGGGCCGACGATGAGCGTCGCCAACACCACGCCGGACATCCCGGCGCCCGTGGCCGAGCCGAAGAAGCCGGACCATATCCTGCCCGCCGGCAGCTGCGACTGCCACGCCCACATCTTCGGGCCGGCCGAGCGCTACCCTTACGCGGCGGAGCGGGACTACACCCCGCACGACGCGCCGCTGTCGATGTATGCCGGGCTTCTCCACCACCTCGGCTTCTCGCGCGCGGTGCTGGTGCAGGCCAGCGTCTACGGCACCGACAACAGCCAGATGGCCGACGCGCTGGAGGCGGCGAAGAGCGAGCCGCACGGCATCGAGTGGCGCGGCATCGCGGTGCTGCCGGAAAGCGTCAGCGATGCCGAGCTGGAGCGGCTGAACGGCCTCGGCGTGCGCGGCGCGCGGCTCAACCTCCTCAACAAGGGGGCGGGCCTGTCGTTCGACGACGTGAAGGCCCTCGCCGACCGTCTCGCCCCGCTCGACTGGCACCTGCAGTTCCTCATCGACATCTCCACGTTCGCGGATTTTCGCGGGCGCATGTCGCGGCTGCCGGTGACGAGCGTGATCGACCATATCGGCCACTTTCCCGGACAGCTCGGGCCGCAATCGGCGGGCTTCCAGGATCTCCTGGCGCTCGTCAGGGAGGGGCGGACCTGGGTCAAGGTGAGCGGGCCCAACCGCTTCGCCCGTCAGCCGGTGCCGCCTTATGACGATGCCGTTCCGCTGACCGAGGCGCTGGTGGAGGCCGCGCCCGATCAGCTCGTGTTCGGCACCGACTGGCCGCACGTGAGGCTCAAGACGCCGATGCCCGACGACGGGGCGCTGGTCGACGAGTTCATGCGCTGGATCGGCAACGACGCGGCCATCGCCCAGCGCATTCTGGTGGACAACCCGGCGCGTCTCTACGGCTTCTAGCCTAGCAGACTCAGCGATCCTCGGGAGGGGCGGGCCGCCGCGCACGCGGCCGCGGCGGCCGGGATGGAGCGGCAGGCGCTGCGCTATGCGCCTTGCGCCACAACGCACAAGGCGTGGCAGGGCTTGTCGATCGCCCGAGGTCGGGCCGGCCGCCCGCACTCGGGTGAAGGCGAGCTGGCGCTCGTCGCGGAGCGGATCTTCCGCGGTCCCGACCCGCGTGCCGATGGTGTGTCCTGCTGGACGCTACCGGACCTGTGCCGCTTCATCAGGCACCTCAGAGCACGCTGTCATGGCCCTCGACGGCGCAGGCTGGCATGGCGCCGGGGCGCTCGTCCCAGCAGCCTATTGCGCGGCCCAGGTCAGTTCGGAAACCTCCCGCGCCTCTGGCCAGCCGATGCTGGGGCCGTGGCCGCGGAAGTTACGCAGCCACCAGGCCCAGTCGGGCTGGACGAGGTGGAACGGGTCGGGGTGGGCGAGCTCGCGTGCCGCCCAGATCGGCCAGTGCGGGTTGGCGAGCGCCGGCCGGCCGAGGAAGACGAGATCGATCAACTCCTCTCGGATCACCCTGTCGGCGTTCTGCGGCACGCCGAGATTCCAGCTCGTGGCCACCGGCAGCCCCACCGCATCGCGGACCCGTTTCGCGCGCGAGATCATGAACGCGACCTCGTTGAAGGGCGGGTCGACCATCTCGTCGGTGTTGAAGCCGAGCGAGACGTCGGCGAGGTCGAGGCCGTGCGCCTTCATCATGCCGATCGCGGTGACCGCGTCCTCGAACTGCGTGCCCTTCGGGTTGAGGTCGTCGGCGCCGAGACGCATCGTCAGCGGGTACTCCTCCGGCCAGACCGCCCGCACCGCGTCGAGCGCCTCGAGGTGGAATCGCACGCGGTTCTCGAGGCTGCCGCCGTACTGGTCGGTCCGCTGGTTGGCGATCGGCGAGAGGAAGCTCGCGCCGAGATAGCCGTGCGCGTAGTGCATCTCCAGCCACTTATAACCCGCGTCGAGCGCGCGCCGCGCGGCGTCTGCGTAGGACCGGTGCAACGCCGCGATCTCCTCGACCGTCAGCGCGTGGACGGGATAGACGTGACCGCCGCCGCCGTAGGGGATCGCGGACGGGGCGACGCAGGTCCACCCGTCCGGATGGTCCGGTGGCAGCTGCTTCCACGTGCCTTCCGCGTTGGTGCCTTTGTGCGGCGGCAGCTCGCTGCCCTTGCGGCCGGTGTGGCCGAGCTGGATCGCCGGTACGCCGCCCATGCGCTCGATGATGGCGCAGACCCGCGCGTGGCCCTCGATCTGGTCGTCGCTCCAGATGCCGGCGCAGGAGGTGGTGGTGCGCCCGTCCGGCGTGATCGCCATCTGCTCGCCGAACACCAGGGCGAAGCCGCCGGCGGCGCGGGCACCGAGATAGCTGACGTGATAGTCGTCGAGCTTGCCGTCGACGGAGTTGTACATCGTCATCGGCGACATGACGATGCGGTTGCGCAGCGTCACGCCCTTCAGCGTGAAGGGGCTGAACAGATCGGGCATGGGCGATCTCCAGTGAGAATCGGGCCTCGGGGGTCAGTGCGCACGCGCGCCCGTCTCGGTTCGCGCGTCGGTCCCGGTCGTCTCCTCGGCAGACGTCGTCGCTTGCCGCCCGACGTCGGATCGCCGGTGCGCTGTTGCCGGGGCGCCGGATGTCGTCCGCCCCGGAGGTGGCGGGGGATCCCCCCGCCCTCGGCTCAGGCCTGGCGCGGCCGCCGCGGCACCTCTCCCGCGGGAGTGGTGGTGAACTCCTCGGAGGAGCGCATCGCCTCCTCGGGGCCGGGGGGCGAGTAGATGGCGAGGATGTGGACCGGCTCCCAGCCGCGGTTGATCGTCGAGTGGTAGGCGCCGCGCGGGATCGAGACGAGGTCGCCCCGGCGGATCGTGCGGTACTGCGGCTTCCCTTCATCGAACTCGATCATCATCTCCGCCTCGCCCACGTGGACGAAGATGAGCTGCTCGGCGGCCGGATGGTTGTGGCGGGCGTGGCCCTCTCCCGGCGCGAAGACGATCGACACCGCGGAGAGGTTCTGCATGCCGTTGATCGCAGGCTCGGCGAGAACCTTTCCGACGACCCAGCTCGAGGCGATGGTGTCGACGTCGCCGGGCGAGACGGCCACGGTTCTTGCACGCGTCGTGTTCTTGGTCAGCACGTCGGGTCTCCTGGCGCCTTCGGGCGCTCGTCTGGGAAAGTCGGCAGGCGTCGGACGCGCCGCCGCACGGGGCGTCCTGCGGGGCCGCGTCAGGCCACCTTGTCGCGGATGATCTGCGGCACCGGCACCGTCGCTGCGAAGGAGGGGCGTTTCTCCATTCGGTCCGAGTAGGCGGCAAGGTTCGGGTGCTGTTGCCGCCAGGGATTGTCCGGCCAGCGCACGTCGAGGTAGCGCAGCACCGTCGCCACCGAGATGTCGGCCTGGGTAAACGTCTCGCCCCAGGCGAACGCCTTGTCGCCGATGACGCGGGAGAGCTCGGCGAGGCCGCCGACCAGCTTGCGCTCCTGGCGGGCGTACCATTCCGGGCTGCGGCGCGAGGGGTCGCGGTTGTTCTCCCAGAACATCAGCACCAGCGCGTCGCAGATGCCGTCGCCGAGGATCTCGAAGCGCTTCACCGCGAGGATGCCGTCCCGGTCCTTCGGCACGAGCGGCGGCTCGGGATGCATCATCTCGACCCACTCGTTGATGTAGCGGGATTCGAAGACCGAGGTTCCGTCGTCACAGATGAGCACGGGGAGCTTCTCGAGCGGGTTGTGCTGCGGCGTCTGGGTGGTGGAATCCCAAGGCACCTCGGTGACGAGGTCGAAGGGGATGTCCTTCTCGATGAGCTGGATTCGCACTTTGCGCGCGTAGGGGCTCGGGGTGGCGCTGATGAGGCGGTACATTCTCAAAGTCTCGCGGTGGCGATGGAACGGGGGGAAGAGGCGACGGCGCCGCCGGGGCGCGGGGTGGCCGGGGCCCCCGCGAGCGCCCTTTCCGCGAGCGCGCCGCCTTCGAACGTTCCCGCCTCGAACGCCCTGTGACAGGCGACCATGTGGCGGTCCCGCGCGTCGGTGAGGTGGGGGACCTCCTCGGCGCAGCGGGGGATGGCGATCGGGCAGCGGGTGCGGAAACGGCAGCCGGACGGCGGGTTGGTCGGGCTCGGCACCTCGCCGGCGAGGCGCGGCCGGCGGGCGCGGCGGCGCGAGGGGTCGGCCACCGGCGCGGCGTCGAGGAGGGCGCGGGTATAGGGGTGGAGCGGGCGCGCCCACAGATCCTCGCGCCGCGCCACCTCGACGATCCTGCCGAGGTACATCACCGCGACGCGATCGGAGACGTACTCCACCACGGAGAGGTCGTGCGAGATGAAGAGGTAGGCGAGGCCGAACTCCTCCTTGAGGTCGGCGAGGAGGTTGAGGACCTGGGCGCGGACCGAGACGTCGAGCGCCGACACCGGCTCGTCGCAGATGATGACTTTGGGGTTCAGCGCCAGCGCCCGGGCGATGCCGATCCGCTGTCGCTGGCCGCCGGAGAACTCGTGCGGGTGGCGCCCGGCGGCGTCGGCCGGCAGGCCCACCTTCTCGAGGAGCCATGCGACGCGCTCGCGCCGCTCCTTGCGCGCCCCCTGGTTCTGGACGATCAGCGGCTCCTCCAGGGCACGGCCGACCGTGACGCGCGGGTTGAGCGAGGCGAAGGGGTCCTGGAAGACCATCTGGAGGTCGCGCCGCAGGGTGCGCAGGGCGCGCTTCGGGAGGCGCGTGATCTCGCGGCCCTCCACCATCACCGAGCCGGAGGTCGGCGCGTGGAGCTGCATGATGGTCTTGCCGAGGGTGGACTTGCCGCAGCCCGATTCGCCGACGAGGGAGAGGGTCTCGCCGCGGTCGAGCTCCAGCGATACGCCGTCGACGGCGTGGACCACGCGGCCGTCGCCGGCCGGGAAGTGCTTCACGAGGTCGTTGACGAGGAGGACGTTGGTCATGCGTGGGCCTCCACGGCGTGCGGGACGCGCTTGTGGGCGAAGGTCTCGCCGCTGCGGATGCAGGCGACGGCGTGGGTTCCGCCGGCCCGCTCCAGCGGCGGCACGGCGGCGCGGCAGGCCTCGATCGCGTGGGGGCAGCGCGGCGCGAAGGCGCAGCCGTCCGGCATCCGGTCGAGCGGCGGCACCATGCCGGGAATCTCGGTGAGGCGGGGCGGGCGGCGCCCGGCGATCCGGGGGCCCGCGGCGATCCCGCCGTCCGGCGTCGCGCGGATGAGGCCCTGGGTGTAGGGGTGGCGCGGCTGGGCGAACAGCTCCTGTACGCCGGCCTCCTCCACCTTGCGCCCGGCGTACATCACCGCCACCCGGTCGGCGGTCTCGGCCACCACGCCGAGATCGTGGGTGATGATGACGAGCCCCATGCCGAGCCGGTCGCGCATCTCCATCAGGAGGTCGAGGATCTGCGCCTGGACCGTCACGTCGAGCGCGGTCGTCGGCTCGTCGGCGATGAGGAGCTTCGGGTCGCAGGCGATCGCCATCGCGATGACGACGCGCTGGCGCATCCCGCCCGACAGCTCGTGCGGGTACTGTCCGACGCGCCGCGACGGGTCGGAGAGGCCGACGAGGTCGAGGAGGTCGACCGCCTTCTCGCGCGCCTCGCGCCGGGACAGGCGCTTGTGGCGGATCAGCGTCTCGGCGATCTGCTCGCCGACGGTGAGCACCGGGTTCAGCGAGGTCATCGGCTCCTGGAAGATCATGCCGATCCCCTCGCCGCGGACCTCCTGCATCGCGCGGTCGGTGAGGGGGACGAGGTCGCGCCCCTCGAACAGGATCTCGCCCTTCACGATCCGTCCCGGCGGGGTCGCGATCAGCTTCAGGACGCTCATCGCGGTGACGGACTTGCCGCACCCCGATTCGCCGACGACGGCGAGGATCTCGCCGCGGCGCACCGCGAGGGAGACGCCGTTCACCGCCTTCATCACGCCGCGGGGGGTGAAGAAGTGGGTGTGGAGGTCGCGGATCTCGAGCAGCGGGGCGGGCGCCGCAGCGGAGGTTGGGGACAACACGGGCGTCACCTGTTCTTGAGACGCGGGTTGAGCGCGTCGTTGAGCCCCTCGCCGACGAGGTTGAGGGCGAGCACGGTGAGGAGGATCGCGAAGCCGGGGATCGCGGTGATGTACCAGGCGCTCCGCAGCGCATCGCGCCCGGCGCCGATGATCGAGCCCCAGCTCATGACGTTGGGGTCGCCGAGGCCGAGGAAGGCGAGGCCGGCCTCGGTGAGGATCGCCGTCGCCACCATGAGCGAGCCCATGACGATGATCGGCCCCAGCGCGTTCGGCAGGATCTGCGTGGCGATGATCCTGAGGTCGCCCATGCCGATGGAGCGGCTCGCCTGGACGAACTCGCGCTCGCGCAGGGCGAGCACCTCGCCGCGCACCAGGCGCGCCACGGACGGCCAGGAGACGAGCGCGATGGCGAGCGTCACGTTGGTCACCGAGGGGGTGAGGATCGCCACCACGACGATCGCGAAGATGAACTGCGGGATCGTCTGGAACAGCTCGGTGACGCGCATCAGGAGCGTGTCGGCGAGGCCGAGATAGTAGCCGGCGAGCGCGCCGACGAGGGTGCCGAAGAGGGTCGCGAGGAGAGTGGCGACGAAGCCGATGGTGAGCGAGACCTTGGCGCCGTGGAAGATGCCGCTCGCAAGGTCGCGGCCCATCATGTCCGAGCCGAGCCACACCTCGGCGTCCTCGCCCGGCCAGACGAAGGGCATGGTCACCATGTCCCACGGGTCGGACGGGTAGACGAACGGGGCGGACAGCGCCATCGCGCCGACGAAGAGGAGGACGAGGACGCCGGCGAGCGCCGCGCGGTTGCGCGCGAAGCGGCGGGCGAAGGAGAGGATGCCGTTCATCTCAGCGGATCCTGATGCGCGGGTCGAGGCGGGTGTAGGCAAGGTCGACCAGGATGTTGGTGACGACGACGAGAACCGAGCACATGAGGAGGATGCCGAGGAGCAGGTTGACGTCGCGCTGGTAGACCGCCTCGAAGGCGAGGCGGCCGAGGCCGGGCCAGGAAAACACCGTCTCCACCAGCACCGAGCCGCCGAGCATGGTGCCGATCTGGACGCCGAGGAGCGTCGTCAGCGGCAGGAGCGCGTTGCGCACCACGTGGCGCCAGGTGATGCGCCGCTGCGACAGGCCCTTGGCGCGCGCGGTCGTCACGTAGTCCTGGTTGAACACCTCCAGCATCGCCGCGCGCATCACGCGCGTGTAGATGGCGACGTAGAACATCGCGAGCGTGACGACCGGCATCACCATGTGCCGCGCGACGTCGAGCACCGCGTCGATCCCGGTGTAGCCGGCGGCGATCGAGGCCATCCCGCTCGACGGCAGCCAGCCGAGGTTGACCGAGAAGAGCACGATCATCATCAGCCCGAGCCAGAACACCGGCGTCGCGAACGAGAGCATCGCGAACACGGAGATGAGATTGTCACGCCAGGAGTTGACGCGGCTCGCGGCGAGGACGCCGAGCAGCGCGCCGACGGCGACCGCGAGGACGACCGAGGAGATCATCAGGAGGAGCGTCGCCGGCAGGCGGCCGAGCAGCAGGTCGAGGACAGGCTCGTTGTGGCGGAACGAGAAGCCGAGGTCGAGCTGGACGAGGCGCCAGACGTAGTTGGCGAGCTGGACGTGGACCGGCTGGTCGAGGCCGAAGCGGGCCTTGAGGTCGGCGAGATATTCGGCCGTCGCCGAGCCCGATTCGCCGGCGAGCACCTCCGCCGCGTCACCCGGCGCGAGCTGCAGCAGGGCGAAGTTGAAGAGGACGACCGCGAACAGGAGCGGGATCGCCCGCACCAGGCGCCCGGCGACGAAGCGCACCCCGGCCGGAACGGGGAGGCGGGAGAAGGCCGCGCGGGCCTTCTCCTTCAGCGTGAGGTCGGGGGAGGTGATGGGCATCGTCATGGGCCGGTGCCTCAGTCGGCGATCAGGTAGGCGTCGGCGAAGCTGCCGCCGATCACCCCGTCGGCGGTGATCGTGTGGTTCTTCAGCTTCGCGCTGGCGATGGTGGCGAAGCGGGTCTCCATCAGCGGGATGACGGAGAGGTCGGTCATCGCGAGGGCCTGCATGTCGAGGTAGAGCGCCTTGCGCTTCTCGGGGTCGTTCTCGCTCTGCGCGGCCTCGAGCAGGCGGTCCATCTCGGGGTTCGCGTAGCCGGTCGGGTTGGAATAGACGACGCCCGGCTGGATCGACTTCGACCAGAACAGCCGCTGCACACCCTGCGTCGGATCGGCGAAGGCGCCGTAATAGAGGCTGTCGATGTCGAAGTCGTAGTCGGTGTAGACGCGCTTGAAGAAGGTCGGCAGGTCCTGGCTGCGGATCGAGGCGTCGATGCCGACCTTGCCGAGCTGCTGCTTGATGAACTCGGCGGTGCGGACGTAGTCGGTGCCGAGCGGGATCGGGTCGATGGTGATCGAGAAGCGCTTGCCGCCCTTCATCGGATAGCCCGCCTCGTCGAGCAGCGCCTCGGCCTTGGCGGTGTCGTAGGGGTAGGCCGGGATGGTGCCCTCGGCGGCGTGGAAGGCCTCGACCGGGGAGGGGATCGGGCTCGTCGCCGGCTTGCCGTAGCCCATCCACACGATCTTCGTCATGAGGTCGCGGTTGACGGCGTAGGCGATCGCCTGGCGCACGCGGCGGTCGTCGAGCGGCGGCTTGCGGGTGTTCACCTCCATCAGCATGAAGGGCGACATGTAGGCGTAGCCGTCCGTGGTGATGGTGAGGTCGGGATCGTCCTGCAGGCGCACCATGTCCGTCAGCGGGACCGGGCTGAGGCCGGCGATGTCGATCTCGCCCGATTCGAGGCCGGCGGCGCGTGCCGAGGCGTCGTTGATGATGCGGAAGACGATCCTGTCGAGGTGCGGCTTGCCGGCGTCCCAGTAGTCCGGGTTCTTCTCGAGCAGGATGTAGTTGCCCTTCTCCCATTCCTTGAACACGAACGGGCCGGTGCCGATCGGCTGGTTGATCGCCGGGTTCGCCGGGATGTCGGTGCCGCCGAAGACGTGCTTGGGCGTCATCGGCGCCTCGTAACCGGAGGCGAGGGCGACGAGGAGCGGCGGGGCGGGCTCGGAGAGCTTGAGGATCGCGGTGTGCTCGTCCGGCGTCTCGACCGCCGTCACCTTGGCGAACGCCGAGCGGCCGCGCGGGTGGAGCTTCTTCAGGACGTCCATGATGGTGAACTGGACGTCGGCCGAGGTGAACGGCTCGCCGTCGTGCCAGGTCACGCCTTCGCGCAGGTGGAACGTGTAGGTGAGGCCGTCCGGGCTGATCTCCCAGCTCGTGGCGAGCACCGGGCGCATTTCGAGGTCGACGCCGAGCGCCATCAGCGGTTCCATGATCTTGGAGCCGACGATTCCCATCTGCAGCGTCGTGTTGATCGAGGTGAGGACGAAGGGCGGCTCGGGGGAGAGCGCGAAGGTGATCGCCCCTCCGTTCGTCGGCGGCTCCTCGGCGAAGGCGGGCGCTGCCGCGGCGATGGTCAGGGCGCCGGCGAACGCACAGCGCGCGAAGGTGGCGAAAAGTCTGGAAATCACAAGGCTCTCCGAGGTCTTAGGGGTGCGGTTCACTGGTCGTTCCTGCCCTGAGGCGCCATCTGCACATAAGATCGACAGTGACCTGCTCATGTAATAAGCAATATCCCTTCAGTCTTCGTGCCCGCCTTTCTGTGAACGTTTGGCGTGATCGGCATGTTTGCCAAGAACCGTTCTGCGGTCTATCGAAAAGCCAGCGAAGTTTTTCAGGAAATCGGATCGGACAGGAGGGTGCATGTCATGGTAGAGCAACCTGTCGGCGGGTCCGACGAATTTTCCGCAGCGGATACGCATCGGATCGGCTTGTGGCCCGAGCACCGCATGATTGCACAAAGCGCCGGGCGCGGATGGCGGAACGTCTATGCCTCGGTTGCGCAAGTCAATCGATGGTCTGGCGCGCTGACGCCCGTCAAAAATTACTGCGTGGCGTTTTGTCTAAACAAACCCGTTACGCTGACGCGCACCCTATCGAGCGATAGCAAACCGAAGCGACTCACGGTTCGTCCTCGACAATTCTTCATCATCCCGGCCTATGAGGAGACGAACTGGGACCGCTCCGGCACCTCGGACATGCTGATGGTGTATCTGCGGCAGGAGCTGATCGAGGCGATCGCGGCGGCCTCGGGGCGACCGGCCGGCGCCGAGCTGCAGCCCCGGTTCGGCGAGGTCGACCCGATGCTGGAGCAGCTCGCCCTCTCTGTCGTCGGCGCGCTGGAGCGCACCAGCGGCGAGACCGACCCCCTCTATATCGACAGCGTCGCCCATATGATGGCGAGCCACCTCCTCGTGCGCCACTCGCTGGTGCCGCAGGTCGCGCAGGGCGGCGGCACCCTCGGCGACGCCGGCCAGCTGCACCGGCTGCGCGACTTCATCGAGGCCTCGCTCGACACGCCGCTCGGGCTCGAGCGCCTCGCCGGGGAGGCCGGCATCGGCATCCATACCTTTCCGAAGGCGTTCGCCCGGCATTTCGGCCAGACGCCGCACCAGTACGTGCTGACCCGCCGGGTGGAGCGCGCCAAGGCGCTCCTCGCGGGGAGCAACCTGCCGATCGCCGAGATCGCCCTCCAGGCTGGCTTCTCCAACCAGAGCCATCTCACGGCGGCGTTCCGCCAGCGTGTCGGCCTCTCCCCTGCCGCCTGGCGCAAGCTGTGAACGGCTGAACCGCGGCGCTATGTTGATCTCATCGTGTTCGCCGCACGGCGTCCGGATTGGTCGCACGGTGCGAGATCGGTTGGAGATCGCGGCCCGCCCGCTCCGGCGGAAGCCTTGACACGCAGGCACGCGGATATTCAATTTGAGACATCAGGATATCCATGACGGGATATACATATGCCGGGCCTGTTCATCAGGGATGAGACCATCAACGAACTCGCCGTGGAAGCCATGGCGCTGACCGGGGCGAAGAACAAGACCGAGGCCGTTCGCGCCGCGCTGCAGGCCGCCATCGCCTCGGCCAAGGAGCGCGTGCCGCTGCATCAACGGCTCGAAGCCGCGCAGGCGCTCGCCGATAAGATCGGCCCCGTCGATCCGGATTATGACGCGAAGGCCGACTCCGATGCGCTGTGGGAAAGCTGAGCGGTGTTCATCGACGCGTCCGCGATCATCGCGATCCTCAATCGGGAACCGGGCTCGGAGGAACTGGTCAAGCGCCTCGCGGCCAGTCGCAGCCAAGCCTATTTCTCGCCGCTCGCCCATTTCGAGGCGGTGATCGGGCTGGCGCGTTCCAGATCGGGGCGGCATCGCTCGCCGACGGCAGCGCAGGTCGAGGCGGCCCGCAAAGCCGTCGACGCCTTTCTGGCCGAGGTTCGGGCCGAGACCATGCCGATTTCGGACACCGTCGGTTTGGCGGCGATCAGGGCCGCAGAGACCTATGGCAAGGCCGTGGGGCACGAGGCCGACCTCAACTTCGGCGATTGCTTCGCCTATGCCTGCGCGAAGGCTCGCCGCATCGCCCTCCTCTACAAAGGCAATGATTTCCTGAAGACCGACCTCGCATGACGTCGGGATGACGTCGGGGGCGACCCAAGAAACTGACAGACGCCAATCTGGGCGAGCCCGGCGCGCTCGCGGTCCTGTTCAGACTTCGATCCCTCGCCGGTCACCAATGGGCCGGAATTGCTAGCCTTCTAGCGTCCTCTGAAACAGCATCCGCCATTTTTGTTTCAAGCGCAGTCTGCCTGGTTGTTGGCAAACCAGGACTTATGCGACGCGCCGAGACGTGAGCAGTCCTGCGACCTCGCCGCGTTGCACATTCGCGTTGCGGATTGAGCCGGCTTTTCCTGTCGAGGCAGCGTGGACGTGAAGGGCTTGCGGCCGGCAGGGGATTTCTCCCGGAACGCGCGCCGTCCATCGGCCACCGACGGCCGCGACGGCGGACGCCAGGCGGACGTTCCGACGCGAAAGTGTGATCACATTTCGGGAATGGGCCAGGATGGGACTTGGCAACTTCAACACGAACGCATCTAAATAGGTGCAGGCACACCTGCTGCAATAATAACCATAAACGGACCAGGACATGCTCATTACGGCGATCGAAAGTTCCGTCGTCTCGGTGCCCTTCACGATGGGCGGACCGTATTGGTCTTTCGCCGGTAAGACCTGGGATCGACTGGACATCCTGCTCGTCAAGGTCGAGACGGAGGACGGTCTCGTCGGCTGGGGCGAGGCGTTCGGACATGCCGGTCTCGACGCCACGCGCGCCGCGCTCGACCATATCGTCGCGCCATTGGCGGTGGGGGCGGATGCCGGCGACATCAACGCGCTCACACGCAAAATCCTGCACAGCGTCCACCTTCTGGGACGCAACGGGGCGTTCGTCTACGCCTTCAGCGGCATCGAGATCGCGCTGTGGGACCTCCTCGGCAAGCGGACCGGCCAGCCGCTGTGGCGCCTTCTGGGCGGCAGCCGGCCGGGCCGGCTCGGCGCCTATGCCAGCCTCCTGTCCTACCGCGGCGACGTCGACCTCGTCGGCAAATGCACCGCCGAGGCGCGCGCCCAGGGCTATCGCGGCATCAAGCTGCACGAGGTGACCCGCCCGTCCGTGCTGGCCGCCAAGGAGGCCGCGCCCGACTGCGAGATCATGCTGGACGTCAATTGCGCCTGGTTGCCGCCGGTCGCCCGCGAGGCGGCGCGATCACTCGCCGGTGACGGCCTCAGGTGGCTGGAAGAGCCGGTCTGGCCGCCGGAGGATACGGCCGGCCTCGCCAGCCTCAAGCGCTACGGCATCCCGCTCGCGGCCGGCGAGAACACCGCGGGTCTGTTCGGCTTCCGCGCGCTGATCGAAGCCGGCGCCATCGACATCGCCCAGCCGAGCGTCACCAAGGTCGGCGGCATCGGCGAGATGATGCGCATCATCGCCCTCGCGGACGCGCACGGCGTCGAGATGATGCCGCACAGCCCCTATTTCGGGCCGGGCTTCCTGGCGACTCTGCACCTGTCCGCCGCGCTCCTCGAGCGGCCGCTGGTCGAGGTGCTGTGGATGGACATGGAGGCCAACCCGTTCGACCCCTGGGTGCGGGTCACGGACGGAACGGTGGGCGTGCCGGACGGGCCGGGCCTCGGCTGCGATCCCGACCCGGACGTCCTGAAAGCCTACGCCAAAGGCGAAACCGTACGGACGGAGCGTTCCTGATGCGCGTGACACAGGTCGAGACCCGCGCCCTCAAACTCCCCCTCGCCGCGCCGATCGGCAGCGCGCTCGGCGCGATCGAGGGGTTCGGCGTGATCCTCGTGACCGTGCGGACCGACGGCGGCGTCACCGGAGAAAATCTCGTCTTCACCCTGAACGACCGCCGCACCAAGGTGCTGCGGCAGATGGTCGACGACCTCGCCGATCAGATCGTCGGCTTCGATGCCGGCCACATCGCCGCCTTCTGGGCGCGTGCATGGAAGGACATCAACTTCATCGGCCACCAGGGCGTGGCGGTGATGGCGATCTCGGCCCTCGACGGGGCGCTGTGGGACGCGCTCGGCAAGGCGGCGGGGCTGCCGCTCTATCGCCTGCTGGGCGGCGCCGGTTCGTCCGTTCCGCTCTACCATAGTGGCGGCCTATGGCTGTCGCGCTCCACCGATGAACTGGTGGAAGAGGCGGGGCGGTTCATGGCGCAAGGCTTCAAGGCCATGAAGATGCGCCTCGGCAACGCCGACCCGCGGGTGGACGCGGCCCGCGTGCGTGCCGTGCGCGAGGCCATCGGCCCGGACATCAAGCTGATGGCCGACGCCAACCAGGGACAGACCGAGGCAAAGGCGATCCGGCTCGGCCGCCTGTTAGAGGAATTCGATCTAACCTGGTTCGAGGAGCCGTTGCCGGCCTGGGATCTCGACGGGCTGGCGCGGGTCGCGGCCGCGCTCGACACGCCGATCGCCAGCGGCGAGACCGAGTATACGCGGTACGGTTTCCGCCGCATGCTGGAGCTGCGCTCGGCCGACATCCTGATGCCGGATCTGCAGCGTGTCGGCGGTGTCAGCGAGTTCATGCGGGTCGGCCACATGGCCCAGGCGTACGACGTGGCGGTGTCGTCCCACCTCTTCCCGGAAACCAGCATCCAGGTCCTCGGCGCGCTCTCCAATGCCGTCTTCCTCGAGTACATGCCCTGGTTCAGCGACCTCTACAACGAACGGCTTGAGATCGCGGATGGTATGGCCCTGGTTCCGGAACGTCCGGGGTGGGGCTTTACTTTCAATGCGGACTTCATCGATAAAGTAAGTGCTTAAGATCGGCATAAGATAACGCCGACGAAAATAACAACATAGAAATAACAACATAGGAGGAAGCGGCATGAGGATCACCCGTCGGGGATTCACACTCGGAGCCGCGAGCCTGGCGGCGAGCACGACGCTCGCACGCCCGGCTCTGGCGCAAAGCGAACCGATCCGCGTGGGCTGGCTCGCCGCATTGACCGGGCCGAGCTCGGCACCGGCCATCGGTTTCGATCGCGGCGTGCACTATGCCACCGATGCGATCAACGCGGCCGGCGGCGTCAACGGCCGTCAGATCGAGCTGGTCGTGCGCGACACGCAGGGCGACCCGACCAAGGCCGTCAACGCCGCGCAGGAGATGATCAGCCGCGCGCGGGTCCACGCCATCTGGGGGCCGACCAACTCCGGCGAATCGCTCGCGACCACGCCGATCATGGCCCGCGCCGGGGTGCCGAACGTCCACCCCTGCTTCGTCGACGCGTTGATCGACACCAAGCGCTATCCCAACGCCTTCCGCATGGCCCCGTCCAACACGCAGATCGACAATGCCGTCGGCGACTACGGCGTTAAGATCCTTGGCAAGAAGAAGTTCGCCGTCATCGGCGACACCACCGGCTACGGCACCACCACGGTGAAGAGTTCGTCCGCCGCCTTCGAGGCGCGCGATTCCGAGGTGGTCTACGCCGGCACCATCGAGCAGACCCAGCCCGACGTCACGAGCGACATGCTGCGCATGAAGAACGCCGGCGCCGAGGCGATCGCGATCTGGACGGTCTCCCCCGGCCTCATCTCGCGCATCCTGAACACCCGCGCCAACCTCGACTGGGACGTACCGGTCATCGGCCATCCGGCGATGGGGTCCGGCGAGGTCGGCCGCCTGGTGGACAAGCCGGAAAACTGGAGCAACGCCTACATTCTCGGTTTCCGCAACACGAGCTATGGCGACGACGGCAAGCTGCCGGATCACGTCCAGGCCTTCGTGGACAAGATCAAGAGCGAGATCGACCTCGACGACACGACATTGTGGTGGATCCTCGACGGCGTCGATTCGATCAACATCATCGCGGATGCCGTGCGCGAAACCGGCACGACCGACCCGAAGGACATCATCGGCTACTGGAACGCTCAGGCGGACTATCCCGGTCTGTTCGCGAGCTACACCTTCTCGCCGGACCAGCACAACGGCCTGTCGCCCGAAGACCTCGTCATGTCCGAAGCCAACAGTCAGAAGTACGGGGCCTACAAGCTGGCGCCGGGCTACGAATAGACCCTAACCGACAGCACAAAAATGCTCCCAGCGATCTTAGCGTCCGGCCTCGCAATGGGGTCGATCTACGCCATGATGGGCGTCGTCTACAACGTGATGTTCTCAGCCTCTCGGGTGATGAGCTTCACGACCGGACAGCTCGGCATGCTCGGCGGCGTCCTCGGCGCCGCCTTCGTGGGCATCCTCGGGCTTCCGGCCATCGTCGGCCTCGTTCTCACCCTCGCGTGCTGCGCCCTCGTCGGCATCGTGACCGAGGTCGTCGCGGTCCGTCCGGTTCTCGACAAGCTCGACCAGCACCTCTACGTGCTGTCGACGCTCGCCCTCGCGCTGATGATTCAGCAGTTCGTGGCGATCGAGTGGAGCACCGAGCCTCAGCCATTCCCGCAGCTCATCGGCTTCGGGGGTGGCGGCCCGACGGACGAGAAGTTCTGGCTGCCGGTGCTCGCCTGCGCGGTCACCGTGGTCGGTCTGGAACTCCTCTTCCGCCACACCCTCGTCGGGCGCGCCTTCCTGGCGATCTCGGAGGACAACTATGCCGCCCGCGCGCTCGGCCTGCCCGAGCGGCGCCTCAGGATGGCGAGCTACGCGCTGGCGGGCATGATCGGCGGTCTCGCCGGCTTCGCGTCCGGCCAGCTCCTGCTCGCCTTCTTCGCCAACGGGCCCTACCTCAACTTCTACGGCTTCGTGCCGGTGGCGCTGGGCGGGCTCGGCAACAATCGTGGCGCGATCATCTCCGGGCTGCTGCTCGGACTCGTGCAGCAGGCCGCCCACTTCACCTTCGGCGGCGTGTTCACCTCGGTCGCCGTCTTCGCCGTCTTCATCGTTGCCTTGCTCGCCGCGCCTCAGGGTCTGTTCGGCCAGCCGAAGCAACGCCGGGTCTGACCGAGGTGATGACGTGAACCACACCGCCTCGACCCCCCGCCCCGCCGCGGCCCCCGCGCTCGGCCACACGCTCCTGAAGCTGATCCCCTACGCGGCCATCCTCGCCGTCGCGCTCGTCCTGCCCTTCATCGCCAACGACTATTGGGTGCTGATCGCCACCCGCGCGGCGATCTACTGGGTGCTCGTCTCGGCGCTCAATCTCGTCGTCGGGTTCGCCGGCCAGCTCGCCATCGGCTGGGTCGCGCTGCTGACGCTCGGGGCCTACACGACGAGCGTCCTCACCGCCGGTACGGTTCTGCCGCCGATGCCGCTGCTCGTCGCCTTCGCGGCGGCCGCCGTGGTCGGTGCGCTGGCGGGCCTCCTCGTCGGTCTTCCGGCGCTGCGCCTGCGCACCTTCTACTTCGCGATGACGACCCTGGGCTTCGCCACCATCACCACCCAGATCGCCCTCGCCTGGCAGGACGTCACCGGCGGCGGCATCGGCATCCCCGGCCCCTGGCTCCCCTCCCCGTTCGACAACGCGCTCGGCTTCTACCTCCTGTGCCTCGGCCTTGCCGCCGTGCTCACCTGGATGACGGCCAACGTCGCCCGCAGCCGCTTCGGCCGCGGCCTCGTCGCCATTCGCGATGCGGAGGTGGCGGCGGAGGTGTCGGGCATCTCCAAACCGGCGCTTCTGGTGGCGGTCTTCCTGTTCAGCGGGGCCGCGGCCGGGGTCGCGGGCGGGCTGTTCGCGACGCTGCAGTCCTACATCTCGCCCGAAGCCTTCACCTTCGACCTGTCGGTGCTGTTCTTCATCGCCATCCTGATCGGCGGGCGCGGGTCGATCCTGGGACCGCTGATCGCGACGATCGTGCTCACCTGGCTGCCGGAGTTCGCCGCCCCCCTCGTGGTGTGGTCGACCTTCCTCTACGCCTTGCTGCTCCTCGTCATCGTGCTGGCGGTCCCCGGCGGCATCGCCGCGATGCTCGACTTCGGCAGCCGGCGGCCGCTGGCGCGCGATCGCGCCGTGGTGCCGCGCGAGGAGCTCCTCGGCGCCCTCTTCACCGAGCGGCCGGCATCCAGTGCCATCGTCCTCAAGGACGTGGTGCTGAGCTTCGGCGCGGTGCGGGCGATCGACGGCCTCGACCTCACGATCGATCCGGGCGAGGTGCACGGCCTCATCGGTCCGAACGGTTCGGGCAAAACCACCACGCTCAACGTGATCTGCGGCTTCTACAAGCCCGATACCGGCACCGTCCGGGTCGGCGACGACGTCCTGAAGCCCGGCGAGCCGCAGCACCGCGCCGAGGTGGGGATCGCCCGGACCTTCCAGACACCGCGCCTGATCGGCGAATCCACCGTGCTCGAGAACGTGATGGTCGGTGGCGACACCAGCGGCCGCGCCACCTTCGCCGAGGCGCTGCTCAACCTACCGCGCAACCACGCGGACGAGGTGATGCTGCGGGAACGGGCCGATCTGGCGCTGCGCATCGTCGGGCTGGAGGCGCTCGCCGGCGTCAGGGCCGACCGGCTGCAGCACAGCGAGCTGCGGTTCATGGAGATCGCGCGGGCGCTGATGCTGCAACCGCGCTTCCTGCTCCTCGACGAGCCCGCCGCGGGCCTCTCGGGCGACGAGATCGCCCGCCTCGGCAGCCTCATCGAAAGCGTCAGCCGCCACGGCGTCGGCGTCCTGCTCGTGGAGCACCACGCCGATCTGATCTTCAAGATCTGCCACCACGTGACCGTGCTCGATCTGGGCCGGGTGCTGGCGGACGGAACGCCGGACGAGGTGAGAACCCATGAGGACGTGGTGAGTGCTTACCTTGGCGGATAACATGCTCCTGGAGGTTACCGACCTCGTCGCCGGCTACGGCAAGATCGACGTCCTGCACGGCGTGACCCTTCACGTCGCGGCGGGAGAGGTGGTGTCCCTTCTGGGACCGAACGGAGCCGGCAAGACCACACTGCTGGGGGCGATCTCCGGCCTCATCCCCGTCACCTCCGGCACGGTCCGGTTCGACGGGAACGACATGAAGGGCGCCAGCGCTCGCCACTATGCCAAGGCGGGACTGGCGCACGTGATCGAGGGGCACCGGATCTTCAGCCAGCTCACCGTGACGGACAATCTGCTCCTTGCCGGCTACGATCTGTCACGTCACGAGCGGACTGAGCGGATCGAGACGGCGCTGTCGCTGTTCCCCGAGATCAGCGCCAAGCGCGATGACAAAGGCGGGGCTCTGAGCGGCGGTCAGCAGCAGATGCTCGCCATCGCTCAGAGCGTGGTGCGCAATCCGAAGCTCCTGCTGCTGGACGAGCCGTCGGCGGGCCTCTCGCCGGTTCTGGTCGATCGCGTGCTCACGGTCGTCTCCGAGCTGAAGGCCGCGGGCACCGCCGTCCTATTGGTCGAGCAGCTGGTGGACAAGGCGGTGTCGGTGTCGGACCGCATCTATGCGCTCGCCCAAGGCCATATGGTCGTGGAGACGTCGGCCGATACCTCCGACCTTCACCACCGCCTCGAAGCGGCCTATTTCGGCGGCTGAGTCGTTGCCGGCGGTGATCCCGTCGGCGTCGCGCGCGTGGCCTTCCCCGATGGGGGGGAAGCAACAGCCCAGAACATCCGCCGCCTCGTCAAGTGGGCCGCGGAATGAGCGGCAAACCGCCCACGCCAGGCGGCAACGGACGGCCCGTCACGCAAAATCCGCCCAAGCCGAACGGCACGACGATCGCCGGGCGGTGCCTCAACCGCGCTGCGAAAACCCTTTTTCACCGGTATCCGGCATTTGCGGGAGGGGGGGCGGCCTGCCCCACGCGAAACACTTTGTTGACAGGGCTTTCACGACGCACCTAGCCTCTCTGCTTAATAACAAGAGGGTTTCAGACCCTCGCTCAGGGAGGACGACCGTCTATGACCGGAATCGGACAGGGCCTATCGGCTCGCGCGGGCCGTTTCGTCGGGCGCGTGGCCACGGGAGTGAGCGGCACCTTTGCCGTGCTCGCCTTGGCCACCACCTTCACCGCCACCCCCCTCGTCTCCGACGCCCACGCACAAGAGGTCCAGCTCACCTTCGCGAGCCCCTACCCGGACGCGCTTTTCCACGTCGAAAACATCCGCATGTTCATCGAGGATCTCGAGACATCCTCTGACGGGCGGATCGCGGTCAAATTCTATCCCGCGCAGTCGCTCTTCAATCACTCCGAAGCGATGCAGGCGGTGCGCACCGGCCAGGTCGACATCGCCGAACTGCAGCTGACCCAGTTCGCCAACCAGGAGGAGCTCTACAACGTCGAGGCCCTCCCCTACCTCGCCAAGAGCTTCGACGAGGCGATGACCCTGTGGGAGATCGCCCTCCCGGCCATCACCGAGCGGCTGAAGCAGGACCGCATCATGCCGCTCTACACGGTGCCCTGGCCGCCGCAGGCCTTCTACGCCAACAAAGAGCTGAAGACGCTCGCCGACATGGAGGGCCTGAAGTTCCGCGTCTACAACCCGATCGGCGCGCGCATGGCCGAGTCGATGGGGGCCGAGCCCGTGCTCGTCGGCGGCGGTGAGGTGCCCCAGGCCTTCTCCACCGGCATGATCGATTCCATGATCACCTCGTCCGCCTTCGGCGCGTCGGCGTCGGCCTGGGACTATGTCGACGTCTTCAACGACGTGCAGGCCTGGTTCGGCTACGACCAGATCGTCATGAACGTCCGCTCCTTCCAGCGCCTGCCGGAGGACCTGCAGCAAATCGTGCTGGACGCCGCCGCGCGCGCCGCCGAGCGGGGGCTGCAGATGTCCAAGGACGCCCACGTCGGCGAAATGGGGACGCTCGAGAAGAACGGCATGACCGTCCTGGAGGGCAACTCCGAGTTCATCGCTGCCGCGCGCGAGGCGACCGCGCCGATCATTGAGGACTGGATCGCGAAGGTCGGCCCGAAGGGGGAGGCCATCGTCTCCGAGTTCCGCAAGCGCACGCAGGACTAGGCCCCGAGCCAGCGGCATCCCATGCGCGTCCTCAACGCCCTCTATACCGCGGGCCTGGTGCTCGCCGGCGCATGCGTCGGCGTCACCACGCTGCTCGTTCTGCTCCAGGTCGGGGGGCGTCTCGCCGGCGTCCTCATCCCCGCGGTGCCGGAAATCGCGGGCTTCCTTCTCGGCGCGACGATCTTCCTCGCGATGCCGGCGACGATGCGCTCAGGCGAGCAGATCCGTATCACCCTCGTCCTCGACACGATGGGGAAGCGGCTGCGCTTCGTGCTGGAGCTTCTGTTCCGCGTCGTGGGGGCGGCGGTCGCCTTGTACCTCGCCTGGCGCCTTGCCATCCTCGCCTATGATTCCTGGGATTTCGGCGATCGCTCGGCCGGGCTCGTCGGCATCCCGGTCTGGATTCCGCAGGCGGCGATGACAGTCGGGATCCTGCTCCTTGGCGTGCGCTTCCTGGAGGAGCTCGCCATCATGGTCCTGAAGGGCACGATCATCACCTACGACATCCACTCCCCGTCCGGCTCATGAGCCGAAGCGGCGCGGCGTTCACGCGGCCCGCCCCGCCGCACGTGCTCCGGCCGGACCGCCGGCAGGGCGCGCCGATCCTGCCGGCCCACCTGCGCAAGATGCGGCGCCGACGACCGTGGATCCGAGGCGCCCACGTCGTTCGGCAGGCGGTGCGGCGCCCCTCCCCCTTCGGGCGCCGCGGCGCCGCAACCTCGATATAGCTCTATGGAAATCCTACAGGCGCTGGCTCTCTGCGCGCTCCTCTTCGGGCTCCTCGGCCTCGGGATCAGTGTCGCGATCACGCTCGTGATCGTCGGCATCCTGGGGCTCTTCTTCCTCTCCAATGCCCCGATCGGCCCCGTCGTCTCCACTGCGATCTGGGGATCGACGACAATCTGGACGCTCGCCGCCCTGCCGCTTTTCATCTGGATGGGCGAGATCCTTTTCCGCACCCGCCTGTCGGAGGACATGTTCCGGGGCCTGACGCCGTGGGTGAACCGCCTCCCCGGGGGGCTCCTTCACGTGAACAATGTCGGCTCGGGGATCTTCGCGGCGGTCTCCGGCTCGTCCGCCGTCACGGCGGCCACGATCGGCAAGATCTCGCTGTCGGAGCTGCGTTCGCGCGGTTATCCCGACCGCCTCGCCGTCGGCACCCTCGCGGGGGCGGCGACGCTCGGCTTCCTCATCCCGCCCTCGGTGCCGCTCATCGTCTACGGCGTCGGCGCGGAGGTCTCCATCGCCCGCCTCTTCATCGGCGGCCTGGTGCCGGCGGCGATCATCCTGGCGCTCTTCATGATCCTCACGGGGGTTTGGTCGAAGCTGCGCGGCGACATGCCGAAGGAGGTCGACAACTACACCTGGCGCCAGAAGCTCAAGGCGCTGCTCCTGCTGCTCCCGGTGCTCGGCCTGATGGTCGCCGTCATCGGCTCGATCTACGCCGGCTGGGCCACGCCCACCGAATCGGCCGCGGTCGGCGTGCTGGGCGCGCTCGTCATGTCGCTGGCGGGCGGGTCCCTCACCTGGAACACCTTCGCGCAGAGCCTCATGGGGGCGGCGCGCACCACCTGCATGATCGGCTTCATCGTCGGCGGCGCCACGGTCCTCACCGTGATGTTCAATTATACCGGCATCCCGCTGACCCTCGCCAAGGCGGTCGCCGCGCTCGACCTCAACCCCTACCTCTTCATGTTCGTCCTGACGGCCATCTACCTGGTGCTCGGCTGCGTGCTGGAGGGGATCTCGATCATGGTGCTGTCGGCCGCGATCTTCGTGCCGGTGGTTTCGGCGATGGGCTTCGACCTCATCTGGTTCGGCATCTACCTCGTCATCATCATCGAGATGGCGCTGATCACGCCGCCCATCGGCTTCAATCTGTTCGTCATCCAGCAGATCTCGGGGCGGGACATCCTCTTCATCTCGGCGGCCGCACTGCCGTTCTTCGCCACGCTGCTGTTCGCCACGGCGCTCATCGTCGTCTTCCCCGAACTGGTGCTGTGGCTGCCCGACCTCATGATGCGCTAGCGCGCCCCTATACCGGAGACCCCGCCATGACCGTGAGCTACGAGATCCTCCTCAAGGGATCGAGCGCGATGCTGGACGTCGGCTATATCGGGCTGACGAACCTCACCCTGATCCACACCGACACCGGGCCGATCCTGGTCGACGTCGGCCACGCGGTGAACTGGCAAGGGCTGGAGCGCGCGCTCGCCGAGCGCGGCATGGCGCCGAAAGATGTGTCGCGGATCTTCCTGTCCCATCTGCACTGCGACCACGTCCTCAACCTTCACAAGTTCCCCGAGACGACAGAGGTCTTCGTCAGTCGCGCCGAGTACGATTACGCGGCGAATCCGCACCCCAACGACCCGTTCGTGCCGTTCATGGTGCGCGAGCAGGTCGCCAAGTACCGCACGCACTTCCTGGAGGGCTCGGGCGAGCTGGCGCCGGGGGTGCGCTACCTTCCGGCCCCGGGCCACACGCCCGGCTGCATGGCCCTTGTCCTCGATACCGAGGGCGGCAAGACGGTGGTGGCCCAGGACGCCATCAAGTTCCCGAAGGAGGTCTTCGCCCAGCGTGTCAACGACGCCTTCGACACCCCCGAGCGCGCAACCGAAACGATCCGCCATCTCCTGACCCTCGGCGACCGCATCATCCCCGGCCACTTCGTCGAGATGCGCCGCGAGGGCGACAGCTGGACCTGGGACGACGCCGCCGAACTCAACCTGCTTCTGCGGTAGGACGCGCGCACCGCTCGGTTCGGTCTTCGGCGACCTATGATACCGCCGCTGTGACCCGTAACGGTTTGGCGTGGAGGGGGAGCAGGCCCTCCTCGCCGAGCGGGTCTGCAAGGGTCCCGATCCCGAGGATGCCGGCCCGTCGCGCCGGACGCTGCCCGATCTCACCGCGTTCGTCGCCGAGCGGTTCGGCAAGCGGGGTCTAAGCCACCCCGTCCGGCGCGCTCCAACCGAAGCGCGCCGCGATCTCCCGTGCGACCACGCCCAACTCGTCATGCACCGCCTGCGCGGCGGGGGAGACGTGGCGGTCACGCCGATGGACGATGCCGATCAGCCGGTGTGCGGTCGGCTCGGCGATGGGGCGGCTGAAGAGGTCGCCCACCGACAGCGCGTCGAGCGCCAGGCGCGGCAGGAGGGCGATCCCCAGCCCCTCGCGCACCAGAAGCACCGCCGTCGCCATGTTGGTCACGTCGTAGCGCAGGCCCGGCGGCCCCTCCTCCCGCCCGAAGGCGCGCTCGAACACGGCGCGCGCGCTGGACCCGCGTGACAGGAAGATGAGGTCGAGCGGCTGCAGATCGCGCCAGGTGATGGTGTCGTGCCGCGCGATCGGGTGATCGGGCGGGGCGACCACGGTGAAGCAGTCGGCCACCAGAGGGGTGAAGGAGAATTGCGGCGCCTGCCGGGCGAGCGTCGCCACGGCGAATTCGATCTGATTGGTGCGCACCATCGAGATGAGATCGTCGTTGTGGGCCTCGACGATGCGCACGCGCACCGCCGGATTGCGCCGGCGCAGCCGCCCCAGCGTCTCCGGCAGAAGCGACAGCGCCGCCGACGGCAGAGCCCCCAGGACCGCCCCGCCGCGCCGCAGCGCGCTGAGGTCGCTCATGGAATGATAGGCTTCCTCCAAATCGGCCACGGGCCGCTCCACCCGCAACGCGAACTCCTCCCCCGCCGAGGTCAGGCTGATGCTGCGCGTCGTCCGCTCGAACAGCTTGAGGCCGAGGATCGCCTCCAGATCCTTGATCAGCGCGGTGAACGAAGGCTGGGTGACCCCCAGCCGCTCGGCCGCATGGGTGAAGGACCCCGTCTCCACCGCGAGCAGGAAGGCCTTGAGGGCACGGTATTTGATATTCATCGTCATACGCTAACAAAGCCTCGGCAATATCTATTTTTATCTAATAACCGCCGCGCCTAGAATTTCCACCAGGCTGGTCACAGAGCCGGGCAACAACGACGCGAGGGCGGAATGAGCGCAGTGGATGGGCTGTCGGACGAGGCGCTGCTGGAGCGCTGTGGCAAGATCGCCAGCAGCACCTGGTCGGATGCGATGGATTCACTCGGCCTCGGCGGGCTCGTGGAAGGGCTGACGCAACGCGGCGGACAGGGCCGCGCGGTCGGTTTCGCGGTCACGGCGCAGCAGGTCGCCGGCGAATTCGGCCAGTTCGACCGGAGCGAGTTCGGCGTCGGCAAGCTGGTCGACGCGGCGCGGCCGGGCACGATGTTGATGGTCACCTCCAACGGGGCCGTGGTCTCCTCGATGGGCGGCATCGCCGCCCTCGCGGCCTCCAAGCAGGGCGCGACCGGCGTGGTGATCGACGGCGCCTGCCGCGATGTCGATGAGATCGCGGCGACCGGGCTGTGGATGGCGACGCGCCATGTGACCCCGCGCACCGGCAAGACGCGGCTGTCTTTGGTGGAGATGGGCGGTTCCGTTCTGGTCGGCGGCATTCGCGTCACTGCGGGCGACCTCGTGGTGGCGGACGATACCGGCATCGTGGTGATCCCGCGCGGGCGCATCGCCGAGGTGCTGGCGGCGGCCGAGAAGGCGCTGGCGGTGGATGAGGCGGTGGAAGGGGGCGTGCGCGCCGGCAAGCCCTTCGCCGAGGCGGCGGCGGCGGCCAACTATCTCCCCGCCGCGGGCTGATCATGGCTGGCTACGACGTCGTTCAGATCGACACGGTGGGTGCGGCCGCCGACGCGGCCTTGGCCGAGCGGCGCAAGGTGCTGAACCTCATCGGTGCACCGATCCCGGCCGACCTCACCGCCCTGGCGCCGGACGCGAAGGTGCTCGTCACCACCGTGCGGCGCGGCGTGACGCGCGAGCTGATGGCGGCGCTTCCGGCGCTGAAGGCGGTGTGCAGCTGGGGCGTCGGGTTCGACACGCTGGACGTGGGCGCGGCCCGCGAGATGGGCATCGGCGTCAGCTATACGCCGGGCGTTCTCGACGACTGCGTCGCCGATCTCGCCTTCGCGCTGCTCTTGGGAACGGCGCGGCGCTTGGCCGAGGCGGACCGCTATGTCCGGTCCGGTTCCTGGTGCCGATCCGGGGCCTTTCCCGAGACGGTCAAGGTCAGCGGCAAGCGCCTCGGCATCCTCGGCATGGGCCGGATCGGCGAGGCGATCGCCCGCCGCGGGGCGGGATTCGACATGCCCATCGGCTACCACAATCGGCGCCCCAAGGCGGATGCGCCGGGCATCTATTTCGACGACCTGGCGGGGCTCGCCACATGGGCGGACGTCCTCGTCGTCGCCTGTCCGGGCGGGCCGGCGACCTATCGCCTGGTGAACGCCGCGGTGCTGGAGGCGCTGGGGCCGCGCGGCATCCTCGTCAACATCGCGCGCGGTTCGGTGGTCGACCAGGCCGCGCTCGTGGCAGCGCTCCAGGCCGGCACGCTCGGCGGTGCGGGGCTCGACGTGTTCGAGGAAGAGCCCTCCGCCCCGGCCGCCCTGGTGGCGATGGATCAGGTGGTGCTGACACCCCACTACGGCAGCTGCACCCAAGAGACCCGCCGGGCGATGGGCGACCTCGTCGTCGCCAACGCGGAGGCGGTGCTGGACGGCGGGGCCCTGCTGACCCCGATCCCCTGACCCCTACCCTTCGAGGCGCGCCGCCCTGCGGCGACGCGCGACGAGATCCGGTGGCCGGCGCACGCCCGCCGGTCCGACCGGCGGAGCGGCGGCCCCGGCGTGTCCTCCCCGCGCCGGGGGGCCGCCGCTCCCTTCCCATCAGATACCGGGGCGGCATGCGCGTCCCCAACGACCGAGACCCCTCATGGATCACATCATCGCCGAACGGCTGACGAGCATCGACCCCGCGACGGGCGCCGAGGCCGGCAGCGTCGCCGTCACCACGCCCGCCGCGCTCGACCGCATGGTGGAGACCGCCGCCGCCGCGTTCCGGGACAGCGGTTGGAAGGATCTTCTGCCGCACAAGCGGGCCGAGGTGCTGCGGGCGATCTCCGACCGGCTGGAGGCCGAAAAGGAAAGCCTGGCGCGGCTGCAGATGCGCGACAACGGCAAGCCGCTCTCGGAATGCCGGGGCATGGTCGACTATGCCGTCGGCACCTTTCGCTACTACGCCTCCGCCTGCGAGACGCTGCAGACCGAGGTGACGACGCCGCGCGGCCCCTATGTGTCGATGACGGTGCTGGAGCCCTACGGCGTGGTGGCGGCGATCACGCCGTGGAACTCGCCGATCATGAACGACGCGACGAAGGTCGCCCCGGCGCTCGCGGCGGGCAACGCGGTGCTGCTGAAGCCGTCCGAAGATGCGCCGCTTCTGGCGCCCGAGCTGGCGCGCATCGCGCTGGAGGCGGGGCTTCCGGAGGGGCTTCTCCAGGTGGTGCAGGGCCGGGGGGCTGCGATCGGTGCGGCGCTGGTGGCGCACCCGGGCGTGGCGATGATCTCCTTCACCGGCGGCACGGCGACGGGCCGGGCCATCGGCAAGGTGGCGGCGGACCGCGTCGCGCCGGTGGCGCTGGAGCTCGGCGGCAAGTCGCCCCACATCGTGTGCGCCGACGCGGATCTCGACCTCGCCGTCGCGGCCGTCATCTCGGGCATCTTCGGCTCGGCGGGGCAGTCCTGCGTCGCCGGCTCGCGCGTCTTCATCGAAGCGTCGATCTATGACGAGGTGCTGGGGCGCGTCGCCGAGCGGGCCCGCTCGATCCGCGTCGCCGCGCCCGATGCGGACGGCGTGGAGATGGGGCCGCTCGCCTCGTTCCACCACCGCGAGCGGGTCGAGGCCTTCGTGGCGCGGGCCCGCAGCGAGGGCGGGCGCGTTCTCGCCGGCGGCGCCCGGCCGGAAGGAGCCGCCTACGAGGCCGGCGCCTACTATCTGCCGACCGTCATCGACGGCCTCGCCCCCGACAGCCTGACCTGTCAGGAGGAGGCGTTCGGCCCGGTCCTGGTGGCGCTTCCCTTCAGCGACGAGGCGGAGCTGATCGCGCTCGCCAACGGCACCGCCTTCGGCCTCGCCTGCGGCATCTGGACCGGCGACTTCCGCAAGGGCTGGCGCCTCGGCCGCGCGCTCGAGGCGGGCTCGGTGTGGGTCAACACCTACAAGCAGTCCGTCACCTCGACGCCCTTCGGCGGCTTCAAGTCGAGCGGCATCGGACGGGAGAAGGGGCTCGACGGGCTGCGCCTCTATGCGCAGGTGAAGAGCCTTTATTTCGGCCTGCAGACGACGCCCTTCCCCGTCTCCAAGTAACGCGGCCCGCGGGCCCTCACATCAGGCAAGAAGAAGAGACGTTATGACCGACAAGGTGGCAGTCTACGGGCTGGGCAACATGGGGTTCGTGCAGGCCGAGCGGATCGCGAAGGCGCTGCCGACGGTGGTCTATGACCTGTCGCCGGAGCGCATGGCGGCGGCCGAGGCGTTCGGCGCCCGGCCGATGACGGGGCCGGCGGACGTCGCCGGCTGCCGCTTCGTCGTTCTGTGCCTGCCGACGCCCGCGGCCTCGCGCGCGGTGCTCGCCGCCATCGCCCCGCAGCTGGCGGACGGCGCGGTGGTGATCGAGACCAGCACGGTGAACCCGGACGACGTGCGCGCCGAGGCGAAGGCGCTGGAAGGCACCTCCGCCCGGCTGATCGACGCCTCGATCCTCGCCGGGGTGAGCCAGATGGCGGCGGGCACGGCGACGCTGCTTCTCGGCGGCGACGACGCGGCGATGGACGAGGCCAAGCCGGTGCTCGACGCCATCGCCGTCAAGCAGATCCGTTTCGGTGCGCTCGGGGCGGGGGCCGCGGCGAAGGTCATCAACAACGCGGTCGCCCACGCGGTGATGGTGGTGGTCGCCGAGGCCGGATCGATGGCGATGGCCAACGATGTCGAGGTCGACAAGCTCGTCGGTCTCCTGTCGGACGCCGAGATGGGCCTGCACCGGCCGCTCACCTTCCGCTATGCCAAGCGCGTGATGGACGACGATTATGCCGGCGGCATGCCGCTGGCCGCCGCCCGCAAGGACTCCGAGCTGGCGTTGACGCTGGCCCAGAAGAGCGGCGTTCCGCTGTTCGCGATCCAGGCCTGCCACAGCATCTACGAGCTGGGTGTCGCCGCCGGCTACGCCGAGGAGGATTATGCGGCGATCGCCAAGCTGTGGCGCGATTGGGGCCGCCCCGCGGCCCCATCAGCTTAAACGCAGCCGCCCCGCGGCCCCATCAGCTTAAACGCGGCCGCCCCGCGGCCCCGTCCGCCTGAGCGCGGCCGCCCCGCGGTCCC
This sequence comes from Acuticoccus yangtzensis, assembly GCF_001927245.1. Lineage (GTDB taxonomy): Bacteria > Pseudomonadota > Alphaproteobacteria > Rhizobiales > Amorphaceae > Acuticoccus > Acuticoccus yangtzensis. The sequence goes on from NZ_MJUX01000010.1 coordinate 48,659, forward strand.
ATCAGCTTGAACGCAGCCGCCCCGCGGCCCCGTCCGCTTGGGCACGGCCGCCCGGCGGCCCCGTCAGCTTGAGCGCGGCCGCCCCGCGGCCCCGTCAGCCTGAGCGCGGCCGCCTCGCGGCCCCGTTCGCCTGAGCCGCGGGGCGCTTCACGTTCCAAGTGCCCAGTTCGCAACGGGCGGCCTGGCCGAGCCGGAGCCCGCCGGAAGCACCGGCGCGCCGCACGAACGGGGAAGGCGCGCCCCTTACGCAAAAGGGCCGGAGCGCGGCGCGCCCCCGGCCCTTCAGCTTAAGGCCCTTTCACCCCCAGAACCGCGCCACGATGTTTCGCCCGCGAAACATCCCCGTAACGCCCGCCTCAGCGCCCGATGAGAGCGAGCGGCGCCGACGTGATCCACGGCACGTAGGTCACCAGCATCAGACAGGCGATGATGACGGCGACCAGCGGCAACAGGTGGCGGATCATCTGTTCCAGGCCGATCTTCGCCACGGCGGCGGCGGCGAAGAGGTTCACGCCGAACGGCGGCGTGATCATGCCGAGCGCCAGGTTGGTGATCATCACCAGACCGAAGTGCACCGGGTCGATGCCGAAGCGGATCGCGACGGGCGCCAGGATCGGCGCGATGACGACGATCGACGCCGCGGTCTCCACGAACATGCCCACCAGGAAGAGGAACACGTTGACGGCGAGGAGGAACATCACCGGCCCGTCGAAGGTCTCGACGATGAAGCCGCCGATCATCGCCGGAATGCCGGCGCGGGTGATGACGAAGGAGAAGAGCCCGGCCATGGAGATGATGAACATCACGATGGCGGCCGACAGGGTGGACGAGCGGACCACCCGCAGAAGCCCCATGAGGGTCAGCTCGCGGTAGACCAGCATCGACACCACCAGCGCATAGACCACGGCGACGACGGAGGCCTCGGTCGGCGTGAAGATGCCGCCATAGATGCCGCCGAGGATGACGACCGGCATCAGAAGCGCCAGCAGCGACCGGCGCAGGCTGCGGCCGAACGGCTTCACGGGCAGGTCCTCGGCCGGGGTGTGGCCGGTGATGCGCGTCCAGACGATGACGTAGACCGTCAGCGCCAGGGCGATCAGCGCGCCGGGGCCGAGGCCGGCCACGAAGAGGTCGCCGACGGGCGCCTGGGCCGACACGCCGTAGAGGATCATCGGGATCGACGGCGGGATCAGGACGCCGAGCTCGGCCGACGTCGCCTGGAGGGAGGCCGCGAAACCGACGGGATAATTCTGCCGCGTCATCGCCGGGATGAGGATGGCGCCGATCGCGAAGGTGGTGGCGACGGACGAGCCGGAGACGGCGGCGAAGATCATGCACACCATCACGCAGGTGATGGGAAGGCCGCCGCGCACGTCGGCGAGGATGCTGTCGACGAGATCGACGAGGCGGGACGAGATGCCGCCCGCCGCCATGATGTTGCCGGCGAGGATGAAGAAGGGGATGGCGGCCAGCGGGAACTTGTCGAGGGCGATGAAGGCCTGCTGGGGCACGACGATGAGGGGCAGGCCGGTGAACAGCGTGCCGATGACGCCGGACAGGCCGATGGCGACGGCCACCGGAACGGCGATCAGCATCAGCCCCACCATGGCGATGATCATGGCAGCGAGCATGGCGGGGTCCTTAAAGCGCGGCGCCGGGGGCGGACGGGTCCGCGTCCGGTTCCTCGGCGGGCGGGTCGATGACGTGGGCGACGAGGGCCAGGATCGACAAGGCGGCACCGGCCGGCAGCGCGGCGTAGACGTATGACGCCGGAACGCCGAGCCCGGCGATGGTCTGGAAGCGCACGCGCCAGACGATGGAGATGCCCTGCCACAGAAGGATCCACAAAAGGATGAGGATGGCCCCGGCGCCGGCGAGACGCAGCACGTGCCGCGCGTGCCCCGTGGTGGCCTTCTTCAGCGCGTCGACCGAGATCAGCGTCCCGGTGCGCATCGCCCCGCACAAAGCAAGGTAGGTCATCCAGATCAGCGCGCTCTGAATGAACGGCTCCGACCATGAGGCCGGAACGAACAGAACGAAGCGCGCCAACACCTGATAGAAGCCGACGCCGACGGCGGCGACGAGGCAGAAGCACCCGAGTGCCACCGCCGTCACCGTGACGGCGCGCTCGGTGGCGAGCGCGCCGCGACGGATGTGCGTCAGCGCAGCGTTCATTGCGCGTTGCGGATCTTGTCGAGCGTCTCGGCGCCGAATTCCGCCGCGAAATCCTCGAAGACCGGGCCGAGGGCGTCCTGGAAGGACTGCTTGTCGACGGTCTCGATCACGGTCATGCCCTGGCCGCGCAGGGTGTCGAGCCCGGTCGCGATGGCCTTTTCGACCTCTTCACGGTTGCGCGTCATCGCGTTGTGGGCGGCTTCGCTGATGATCGCCTGATCCTCGTCTGAGAGGCTGCCCCAGGCCATCGGCGAGATGAGCACCACGAGCGGGGTGAAGGCGTGGTCGGTGAGGCTGACGTACTTCTGCACTTCGCCGAAGCGGTTGTTGACGATGGCGCCGATCGGATTCTCCTGGCCGTCGACCACGCCCTGCTGCAGCGCGGTATAGACCTCGGGAATGGCCATCGGCGTCGGCAGCACGCCGAGCGCGTCCCACACCTTGATGTGCATCTCGTTCTGCTGGGTGCGGATCTTCAGGCCGTCGACGTCGGCGACGGTCTCGACCGGCTTGACCGAGTTGGTCAGCTCGCGAAAGCCCATGCCGCCGAAGGCGAGGCCGACGAGGCCCTTGCTCGGCATGCTCTCGAGGATCTCCTCGCCCATGTCGCCGTTCAACACGGCCTCGGCGTGGTCGAAGTCGCGGAACAGGAAGGGGATGTCGAAGACGCGCAGCTCGGGGACGAAATTGGCGACGATGGAGGTGGACGACACGGTCATGTCCACGGTGCCGAGCTGCAGGCCCTCGATGACCTCGCGGTCACCGCCCAGAGCGCCGCCGCCGGACAGCCGGACGGCGATGCGCCCGCCGGTCTTCTCGGCGACCTCTTCGGCGAACTGGCCCATGGCGATGGCTTCGGGCGCGGCGGGACCGCCGACGAAGCCGAGGCTGAGGGTGGTGTCCTGGGCGATCGCCGGGGAGACGAAGGTTGCGACGAAGGCGAGGGGGGCAGCCGCCAGGAGCGCGGCGAGCGGCAGATGTTTCATCAGATTTCCTTCCCTGATTATTGTTCGATCGACCAGTGGTCGGTGACGTACGGCGCCAGCGCCTCGGGATCGATGGCGAGGCCGAGGCCCGGCCCGTCCGGAACGGGGATGGTGCCGTCGGCGCCGGGTGTGGGGTCGAGCACGGCGGCGCGCAGCGGGTTGTGGCTGGTGTCGTACTCGAAGAGGGGGAGAGGGCGCGCGCCCTGCGGCGTCGTCGTCAGCGAGGCGATCTGCAGCCCGGCGAGGAAGTTGACCCCCGCGCCCCAGACGTGGGGGATCATCGGCAGGCCGAAGGCGTCGCACAGACCGGCGATGCGCATCGTCTCGGTGATGCCGCCGGCGAGCGCGATGTCCGGCTGGACGATGGCGAGGGCGCGCGTTGCGATCGCCTCGCGAAAGGCGCCCGCGCCGCAGAAGGATTCGCCGCCGGAGAGCGGGACCGGCAGGCGCGCCGCGATCTCGCGATAGGCGGGAAGATCGTCGTGCGGCACCGGCTCCTCGATCCACCTGAGGCCGATGTCGGACACGCGGGCGGCAAGCTCCAGCGTGTCGTGGACGGTCGAGCCCTCGTTGAGGTCGATCATGAGGTCGGTGTCCGGCCCCAGGATGGTGCGCGCCGTGCGGATCGCCGCCTCGTCGCGCGCCGGGCCGACGCCGACCCTCAGCTTGACCGCCTTGAAGCCCGCCTTCGCGAAGCCTGTGACGGCCTCCTCGAAGCCGTCATAGCGATCGGCCCCTGCGGGCATCAGCGGGCCGCTCGCATAGGTGGAGACGCTGTCCCTCAGGCGGCCGCCGAGGAGCCCGGCGATGGACTGGCCGCAGGCCCGGCCGAAGGCGTCCCACGCGGCGATGTCGATGGCGCTGAGCGCCATGTGGGCCTGGCCGCGCCGGTCCGGCACGACGCGGCGCAGCATGGCCGCCTGCAGCGCGCGCGGGGCGGTGATGTCGGCGCCGAGCACGGTGGGGGCGAGGACGGAGCGGATGAAGGCGGCCGAAGCGTCGGCGAAGGCCCAGGTCTCGCCCCAGCCGCTGAGGCCGCCGGCGGTGGTGAGCCGAACGAGGAGACTGCGCCGCTCGGTGAAGGTGCGGGTTGCGTTGCCCGCTTCGCGCGGCATGGCGCAGCTGAGTGCAAATCCTTCGATCCGCACGATCCGGTCGGCCGTTCCCACGATGCCTCCTCAAATGATGGGTGAGGGGTGTTTATTTCATTGTGATTTTTGCCTCCAATGAGATTATCTGCGCCCCAATGATCAGGATTTTCAATGAGTCGGATCACCATCGCGCAGCTCGAAGCGTTCCACTGGACGGCGGCTCTGGGGTCGGTGGAGCGGGCGGCGAAGCAGCTGAACCTGGCCCAGCCGACGATTTCGCTGCGGCTGAAAGGACTTGAAGAGGCGATCGGCAAGCCGCTGTTCGACCGCTCCGGCCGCGGGGTGAGGCTGACGCCGGTGGCGCGCGAGCTGATGCCGGAGGCGCAAGGGGTGCTCCTCGGCATCGAGAGGATGGCGCGGCACGGCGAGGGCGGCGGCGTCGCCGGTCCTGTGCGCATCGGCGTGGCGGAGGGGTTCGCGATGGTGTGCCTGTCGCAGATCCTGGAGCGGCTGACGGGGCACTATCCGCGGCTGCAGCCGGACCTCGTGGTGGCGACGTCGATGACGTTGGAGACCGAGCTGCACAAGACCAATCTCGACCTTGCCGTTCTGGTGAGCCCGGCTGCGGCGCCGGGATTCACGATCCTCCCCTTCGGGGTGCAGGAGGTGGGATGGGTCGCGGCGGCGGGGTGGGATCTGCCACAGGTGGTGCGGCCGGCCGATCTCGCCGCGCGGCCGGTGATCGTGAACCCGCCGAACACGGCGAGCTACCGGCAGACGATCGGCTGGTTCGGCGCGGCGGGGGCGCGGCCTGAGCGGCTGGTGACGTGTTCCAGCGTCGCGCTTCAGGCGCACATCATCGAGACCGGCGCGGCGGCGGGGATCTATCCGGTGAAGATGGCCGAGGCGGCGGTGGCGGCGGGGCGCGTCAGGGTGCTGCGAACCGATCCCGCACTGCAGGACGTGACCATCGCGGCGAAATACGCGGAGGGTCCGCCGAACCCGGCCATCGGCGCCGTGCTGGAGAGCGTGCGCGAGGTGCTGGCGGGGATGGACTATGTGCGGCCGGGGTGAGGCGCGTGAGAGGTGAAGGGCGGGTGAGGAAGGGCGGCTTTGATGGAGCGCGGCCCGAGCGCTGTTCGAAGGGGGCGCCGCCGCTGCGAGGGCGTTCCCCCCTCGCGCTCCCCCTGCCTCGCCGGCGGGCAGGTGTCAGTCCGGTCGCAAGACGACCGTACCGACACGCTGCAAGGCTCGGTCGGACCGCAGCGGCGTCAAGCCGCCGTCCTCCCCGTGCTCGCCCGCCCAGAAGAGGGCGGCCTTGCGCGCGGGTCCGGGCGGCAACTTGACCCCGCCGCGTTCCTCGGCCGGCCGCGATGGCCCGGCATCGTGCGGAGCCGTACTGAAAAGTGGCGGTTTCGGGGGGTGCGCCACGCTCCTCGTCTGCGCTGCGGTCAGATCAGCTCCAGCTCGCCGACCAGCTTGCGGAAGTAGCCGATCGTGTGGTCGAGACCGTCGTCCAGCGCCACCTTGGGCGTCCAGCCGAGAAGCGCCTTGGCCTTGGTGATGTCGGGGCGGCGCTGCTTGGGGTCGTCCTGCGGCAGCGGCATCTGGACGAGCTCGGAGCGGGCGCCCGTCTTCGCGATCGTCTTTTCGGCGAGCTCGCGGATGGTGAACTCGCCGGGGTTGCCGATGTTGATCGGCCCGGTGACCTCGGGGCCGGTGTCCATCAGGCGGACGAACCCGTCGATGAGATCGTCGACATAGCAGAAGGAGCGCGTCTGCGAGCCGTCCCCGTAGATGGTGATCGGCTCGCCCGTCAGCGCCTGGACGACGAAGTTGGAGACGACGCGCCCGTCCGCATGGTGCATCCGCGGCCCGTAGGTGTTGAAGATGCGCGCCACCTTGATCTGAAGCCCATGCTGGCGGTGATAGTCGAAGAACAGCGTCTCGGCGCAGCGCTTCCCCTCGTCGTAGCAGGAGCGCGGGCCGATGGTGTTGACGTTGCCCCAATATTCCTCGGGCTGCGGATGGACCGAGGGGTCGCCATAGACCTCGCTGGTGGAAGCCTGGAAGATCTTCGCCTTCACCCGCTTGGCAAGGCCCAGCATGTTGATCGCGCCGATGACGGAGGTCTTCGTCGTCTGCACCGGGTCGTGCTGGTAGTGGATCGGCGAGGCCGGGCAGGCGAGGTTGTAGATCTCGTCCACCTCCACATAGAGCGGGAAGGTGATGTCGTGCCGCAGGAACTCGAAGCGGGGTTCGTTGTGGAGGTGGTCGATGTTGCGCTTCGTGCCGGTGAAGAGGTTGTCGACGGCCAGCACCTCGTGACCCTCCGCCAACAGTTTGTCGGTCAGGTGCGAGCCGAGGAAGCCGGCGCCGCCTGTGACGAGGATGCGTTTGCGGGACTCGTAGAGACGGGGCATGAGGGCCTTCGGCGCAAGGGTGGGTGTCGAGAGCTCATCAGCGATTGTGCCGCCGAGCCGGACGACGCTATCGGCCCGCGGTCACCAAATCAAACGAGCATTGCCGCCGTGGAGGCGCTCTCGGCGGAGAGGGCAACGGATGGGAGGGATGGATCCGTGCGCCGGCCCCTGCCGCTGCAACCGGCTGCACCGCAGCGTGCTCAAGCCGACCTCGTCGAGGTTCGGGATGCGCCCGACCGGGCGAGCGCCGAGGCCGCGATCGCGGGTGTTCGCCGACAAGGACGGTGCCCAATACGCCAAGGCCGCCCAATACGCCAAGGCCGTGGGGTGCCTGGTCAAGGACCAGGACGCGCTCCTCAGGGTCTTCGACTTCCCTGCCTAAAGCTTGTACCTTCTGCGGATCCGGTCGGCCTCCGTCGTCACCACCGGATCGTCAGGGCACAGGCCCTCGGCATAGGCCAGACGCGACCGCGCCCCGTCGAGGTTCTTCCCGTCCGCCATGTGACGCGCCTGGAGGCACGCCCGCAGCGCCTCGTTGGCGTTCAGAAGATCCGACACCAGAAGAACCGTCGCCTCGAAGGCCGGCGTGCCGGGGCCGGCCGCGGGAGGGGCGTCCGATCCCTCCGGGGGCGGCGTGTCGAACAGGGACGTGCCGAAGGTCTCGTTCACGAACGCGACGTCCGGGCGCGTCCTCTCGTGCACCGTCCGGCGGACCGGGAGAGGCAGCGTGAACTTTTGCCCCGGAAGCTGCTCGAACGTCAGCGTCTCGCGCCCCGTGCGCCGCGCCGAACGACCCTCGGGCCCGAACATCGGCCGCAACGTGTTCAGCGCTGACAACATCTCCGCCGCCTCCATGGAAAGGGACTCGTTGTCCCTTTTCTCATGCGCCAGAACCGCCGCCTTCGCCGCCGCGCTGAACCCCAAGGTGTCGCAGAAGTCGGCCACCAAGCCGCCCTCCGCCTTCGTCCCCGCCCCGAAATCGCGGATCCTCACATGGTCCCGCCCGAACACCGCGATCGCGTTGGCAAGACGCCCCTTCCAGTTCGGAAGCTCCGGCTTGGCGTAGAGATCGGCCAGCACCATCCCGCCCTTCAGAAGCTGCTGCGTCACGCTGGCCGTGTAGCCGATCGGCTCGCGCAGATAATAAATCACCTCGATCCGGTCCACATAGAGACCGAACCAGTCCCGCAACGCGCCGAGCTCGCCGCGCGACAGGTTCGCCGCACCCTCCGCCGAGATCACCAGCGTGTCCCAGTCGTCCCGCTCCAGCTCGTGGACGAGCTCGGCCCGGTAACGCGCCTGAAGCCCCGTCAGCGCCTCCGCCGTCTGGATGTTCGCCATCTTGTTGGAGATGTGCCGCGCCGGATCGTCCATGAAGAGCGTGCACACCGGGTTGGTGTGGTTCGCCGCAAGGCCCGGATAAAGGATCCTGTCCAGCGCCAGAAGATCCCCCCGCGCCGCGTGGCAGGCGTTCTGGATCGACGTCGTCCCGGTCTTCGGCATGCCGGAATGAAAGAGAAGCGTGCGGGTCATCGGGGCGGGTCCGGCGGTCAGGAGGCGGGTGAGGTCGGGCGGGGCGAGGCGGAGGAGGACGAGGCGGCAGCGGACGAGGCGGAACGGCGCGCCACCTCGGCCTTGTGCCGCCGCGCGGCGAAACCGTAGATGTCGAGATAGGCGTCCGCCATCAGGTCCGGGCTGAACTTGTCCGCCACCTTCGCCCCGCGCCGGGCGAAGTCGGCCCGCACCGCCGGGTCCAGCATCTCGCCCATCGCCCGCGCCACGTCCGCGGCGAAGGCCTCCGTGTCCCGCTGCACCCGGATCAGCGCCCCGCCCGGCCCCTCGTCCAGCGCCAGCATGTTGGCGATCTCGCCGATGTCGCTCGCGATGATCGCCAGCCCCTCCTGCGCCGCCTGGATCAGACAGAGCGGCGCCGATTCGCCCGGATAACGCGTCGGCAGGATGGCGACGTCCGACAGCGCGTAGATGCCGTTCACCCGCGACTGGTAGCCGAGGAAGGTCACACCGTCGCCGGCCAGATCCCCCGCCAGCGCCTCCGCCTCCTCCGCCTTCTCGCCGTTGCCGACCAGGAGGAGATGCATCGCCTTGCCCGGATGCGCCGCCTTCAGCGCCCTGAAGGCCATCACCGCGACACGCCACCCCTTCCGCTCGATCCCCCGCGCCACGAAGGTGAAGACGACGGCGTCCCGGCCGATCCCCATCTCCGCCCGCGTCCTCTCGAACGGCGCCGTGTCCCGCGTCAGCGCGTTGCCGACCTTGAAGAGCCTGTCGCGCGGAAAACCGCCGTGGCGGAAGAGGGAGAGGTTCTTGTCCGCCGTGTAGACGACCGCCGAGGCGTTGTTTCCGAGCGCCTCCACATAGGCCGCCACCTTGTGATCGGAGAGGTCCAGAAAGTCGTGCGAGCCGTGCAAGGTCACCACATAAGGCGCCGCCTGCAGCGAGAAATCGAGGCTGAAGAAGGAGCTGTCGATCGCGTTCACATGGGTGTGGACGATGTCGATCTCCGCCGCGGCGAGATAGGCGTCGCGCCCCATCATCGCCATGTCGGCGATGTCGTAGACGGGGATCCCCGCCGGCAGCATCTCCCGCATCTCCGGCTGCACCTCCGACAGGTTCTGCGCCAGCAGCGACACGGTGAGGCCGCGCTCCGCCATCAGCGCGGCGAGGCGGATCGCGAACACCTCCCCGCCCCCCGAATGGAAGCCGAGGAAGCCGATCTGCAGATGCCGCATCGCCCGCGGCGCCGCCATGATCGCCTCCACCGGGACGAGCTCCTCGAAGACGTGGGTCTCGTCCATGCCGAAGTGGGCGAACTCGGCCCGCACGATGTCGAGGAAACGCCGGCGCGTCGCGGCGGGAATGTCCCACATCTCGCACAGCGCCGGCATGATCCGCCCATATTCGCCCCAATAATAAGGCTTGGTGAAGTTGGACGCGGAGGTGTTGCTGCCGTGCTGGCGGAAATAGGCGACGGCCTGCGGCTCGTAGACGATCTGCCCGCCGCCGGCGATGCGGCTATAAAGGTACCAGTCGCCGGCGATCTTGAAGGTCTTCGCCCGCTCCCACACCGCGGCGGGAAGGCTTTGGCGGCGGAACATCGTCCCGCCCACGTTGGCCATCACGTTGCGCACGCCGAACGCGGCCGCGAACCACGCCGCCGCGGGACGCTTCACCATCGCCGACCAGTCGAGCGGCTCGGCGCTCGCCCTCAGCCCGTCCATCCCCCCCATCGGCGCGCCGTCCGCGGCCGCGAACTCGATCCGCCCGAACGCCATCGTCACGCTCTCGTCGCGGAAGTGGCGCACCAGCTTCTCGGCGAAGTCCGGCTCGCAGAAATCGTCGCTCTCGCAGATCCACACGAGGTCGCCCCGGGCAAGGCCCACCCCCTTCTCCCACTGGGCGAAGACGTTGCCCGCATTGGCGGCGTTGAAGGCCGTGCGCACCGGGCGCGAACAGCCCGCCGCCAGCCGCTCGATCACCTCCCGGCTGTCGTCGGTGGACGCGTCGTCGAGGATGACGATCTCCAGATGCGGGTAGGTCTGACCTTCGATCGAGGCGATGCGCTCTTCCAGAAAGCGCGCGTGGTTGAAGTTCGGCACGATGGCGCTGACGAGGAGGTCCGCCCCCGCCGCCCGCGCATAGTAGGCGTCGGGGTTTCGAAGCTCGGCCTTGCCGTGGGCATGGTAGTGCCAGAAGGCGCCGAAGGCGTGGCCCGCGAGGTCCGGGTTGGAGCGGCGATAGAAGACGGGGTCGAAGCCCGGCTCCGGCCGCAAGCCCGCCCGCTCGCCGATGGTGAGATAATGGGTCAGAGGATCGAGCCCGCTCGCGGCCGCCTCCGGATAGGTGGCGCAATAAAAATCAGCGTCGAAGAAGGGGGCGACGACGGGCGCTTCCACCGGCACCCGCGCTTCCGCCTGGCGCCGCGCGAACTCCTCGGTGCTGCGGGCGAGCGCTTGCGGATCGGCAAAGCCCTCCGGCCCCGCATGGGCGATGAAGTGCCAGAAGAGGTTGAAGCGCGCCCCGGCGAGTTCCGGGAAGGCGGCGCGGTAGAGGACGGGGTCGAACCCCTTCACCGGCTGCCGCCCCTCCCCCTCGCCATGGCGCACATAATGAAGCACCGCATCGAACCCCGCCGCGGCGACGTCCGGATACATCGCGACATAGCCGGCCGGGTCGATGAAGGGGCCGAGCGCCTCGATCAGCCGCGCCTCGTCGGTGGCGGGGTCGAGCTCGGCCGGGACGCCGTCCGGGGTATAGAGGGGGGTCGTCGACGCGCGCCCCTTGCGGCCCTGGAAGAGGCCGATCGCCGTAAAATGCCAGAAGAGGTTGAAGGGGGCGTGCGCCAGATTCGGGTTGTCGGCGCGGTAGAAGAGCGGGTCGAAATCGGCGGACGGGGCGAACCCCGCCGCCTCCCCGGCCTCCAGATAATGCCGGATGGGGCCGCCCTCGTGCGCCGCCGCCTCCGGGTGGGCGGCGAGGTAGAAGGCGGTGTCGAAAAATGGCGCGATGGCGGCCTCTTCGGCGGCGCGCCGGATGGGACTTGTGCGAGCGGCCCCTTCGCGTCCCGCTCGCCCTTCGATCAGTCCGGCGGTCAGATAGTGCCAGAAGAGGTTGAACGGCGCCTTGGCGATGTCGGGATAGGCGGCGCGGTAGAAGGCGGGGTCGAAGTCGGCGCGCGGCGAGGCTCCGGCCGCCTCGCCGATCGTGAGATAATGCCGCGCGGGACCGCCGTCGTGCGTCGCCGCCTCCGGGTGGGCGAGGAGATAGGCCGCCTCGTCCATGTGCCGCGCCACCAGCGCCTCCTGCGCCCGGCGCCCGGTCGCAAGGTCCGCCGCGTAGCCCGCCGCCGCCCCCACGGTGACGTAGTGGAGGAAGAGGTTTTTCACCGCCTCCCCCTCACCCGTCCCGCTGCCCGGCGTGCTGCTGCCCGGCCCGTTGTCTGACGCGCCGCTGTCCGTTCCGCTGCTGCCTGCCGTCTCGCTGCCTGCCGTGCCGCTGCTCGTTCCGCTGCTGTCCGCCCCGCCGTTGCCTGACGCGCCGCTGCCTGATGCGCCGTTATCTGGCACGCTGGCTTTCCCGGCGTCCCCACCGGTCACGAGGTGCGGATAGCGCAGCCTGTAGCGCGCGGGGTTGAAGTCGGCGCGGGGGGCGCGCCCCTCCGCCTCGCCGAAGCGCACATAATGGGTGAGGGGGTCCATGCCCGCCGCGGCGACGTCCGGGTTCTCGGCAAGGTAGAAGTCCGCGTCGAAATGGGCGGCGAGGGTCGCGAGGTCCTCTGGCGAGAGGCCGCCTCGTGCGGTGTCGGGTCGATCGGCGCTCACACTTGCTCCTGGCCTCGGGCCTCGTTCGGGCCTCGCCGGCCGGTTGCCCTGTCGGATCACGGCGCCGTCCGCCTGAGGAGGACCGCCGCACCTGCCTGTCCGTGGCCGAATTGGCCGTGCGGAGCAAGCCCACGGTCATCGCCCATGCAGGCAAGCCCCGCGGTCATCGCCCATGCGGGTCAAGCCCCACGGCCATCACCCATGCAGGCCGAGCCCCACGGCTATCGCCCATGCAGGCCAAGCCCCACGGTCACCGCCCATGCGGGCAAGTCCCGCGATCACCGCCCATGCGAGGCAAGCCCCGCGGCCATCGCCCATACGGGCCAAGCCTCGCGGCCATCGCCCATGCGGGCCAAGCCCCACGGTCACCGCCGATGCGGGCCAAGTCCGCGGTCATCACCCATGCGGGCAAGCCCCACGGTCATCGCCCATGCGGGCAAGCCCCACGGTCACCGCCGATGCGGGGCAAGCCCCGCGGTCATCGCCCATGCGGGCAAGCCCGCGGTCATCGCCCATGCGGACAAGCTCCGCGGTCATCGCCCATGCGGGCAAGCTCCGCGGTCATCGCCCATGCGGGCAAGTCCCGCGGTCATCACCCATGCGGGCAAGCCCCGCGGTCATCACCCATGCGGGCGAAGCCCCGCGGTCATCGCCCATGCGGGCATGTCCCGCGGTCACCGCCCATGCGGGCCGAGCCCCACGGCCATCGCCCATACGGGCAAGCCCCACGGTCACCGCTCATGCGGGCAAGACCCGTGGTCATCGCCCATGCGGGCAAGCCCACGGTCACCGCCCATGCGGGCAAGTCCCGTGGTCATCGCCCATGCGGGGATCCGGCGGGGAAGAGCGCATCCGAAGGGGACACGGGATAAGGCAGGGACACGGGGCGGGCGCCTCGTCCACAATGGCATGTTAAAAGGAGCCGCCGGCAGCCTCAGCGTCCCCGCGTTGAACAACCCAGAACCACGTCCACACGGCAGCCGGCCCGAGGGGAGACATGAGCTTTTCGATCATCACCGTCGCGCTCGACGCGGCGGACACCCTGCCCGCCACCCTGGAAAGCATCCTCGCCCAGGATTTCGAGGCCGTTCAGACCATCCTCGTCGACGGCACCAGCACCGACGCCACCCCCGAGGTCATCGCCCGCTACAAAGACGCCGTCGACGTCGTCGCAGAGGTGTTCGACGCCGGCATCTTCTACGCCATGAACGCCGCCCTCGCCCACGCCACCGGCGACTACGTGCTGTTCATGAATGCCGGCGACCGCTTTCTCGCAGAGGACACCCTGTCCGCCGTCTGGGCCCGGCGCATCGGCGATCCGGACATCATCTACGGCGACCACCTCTATGCCGCCGGCGGGCGCACCACCCTCACCCGAGCCGGCGACATGGCCGAACTCGCCGCCACGCTGAAGGAAGGCCGCCTGTCGCCCGCCTGGCAGTCGGCCATCCCCGCCCACCAGGCCACCTTCACCCGCACCCGCCTCCTCCAGGCCAAGGGCTACGACACCCTGTTCGAGATCTGCGCCGACCACGCCTTCCTGTTCGACGCCTTCGCCTCGGGCGCCAGCTTCCACTATGTCGACGAGCCGGTGGCGATCTATGCCGGGGGCGGCCTGTCGGCCCGGCGCAACCTGCGCTGCCGGCTGGAATTCGCCGCCCTCTACCGCCGCTTCAGCGACCACCCGGCCCGCGTCGACCGCTACTTCTTTCCCGAGGAGACGCCGCCCGCCTTCCCGCTGACCACCCCCGCCATGGGCGCCGTCATCGCCGGCCTGCTGGATGCGCCCGGCACCGTGCGTCCAACGGACCGGGACAAGGCCGGGCCGCAGAGCGCCGCGCCGGACGGCGCCAGCCGGAACGGGAGCGGTCAGGACGGGTCCAGCCAGGACGGATCATGGTGCGCCGGAGCCGGCTTCACCCTCCTCACCCCGCGCGGCAGCCGCGCCAAAGCCCTCACCCTCGCCGGCGAAACCCCCTTCGGCGAGCAGACCATCACCCTTCGCACCGCCGGCGAGGAGATCGCATCCCGCCGCCTCCCTCGCGGCGCCTTCGCCGTCACCCTCCCCCTCTCCGCCCTGCTGCCGCCGGGCACCGCCGTGCAGGTGGAAACACGCCACGGCGCCGTCCTCGACGAGGCGGGCGGGCGCTATGCCAGCCTGCGCCTGGAGCGCGCCGCCTTCGAGCCCTTCACCGCCCTCCCCGCCCCGCCGCTCCCCTTCGGCGAAACCGTCTTCTCCTCCACACGCCAGCCTGACAGCGCCGCCCTCCTCGCCTTCGGCTGGGCCGACCTCGAAGCCACGCACGTCTGGTCCCTGGTCAAATCGGCCGAGATCGCCTTCACCGCGTCCGGCCCTGCGCGCGAGATCGTCGTCGTCGCCCATCCCAACCCCGTCCTTCCCGGCGGGCAGACCCTCACCCTGGCGCTGAACGGCGAACCTCTCGCCACCGCCCCCCTGTCCGGACGGACCGACCTGCGCGCCAAGGTCGGCCCCCATTGGAACGCCGCCGGGGAGAACCGCCTGACCCTCACCGTATCGGCCCTCGCCGAGCCGCCGTCCGACCCGCGCAGCCTCGGCCTGGCGCTGGAGAGGATGATCGTGACACCCGCGTCCGCCGCCCCCGCCCCTGCTGCCCCCGCCACCGGCGCGGCGGCCTCGCCCATGGAGGAGGCCCGATGATCCTCGTCGTCGAACCCGCCGCCGGCCTCGCCGCCGATCCCAACATCCTCGCCCCCGACCTCGCCGGGCTCGCCTCCGAGCTTGCCCCCGAGCGTGCCGGAGAGGGCACCGCGCTCGGCGAAACAGGTGAGGTGCGCCGCATCGAGGTGGACCTTGGCCGTCTCGATGCCGCGCCCGAACGCCTCGCCGAGATCGCCGCCCTCCTCGCCCCTCCAGGCGATGGGGAAGAGCCCGCCCTCACCCTCTTCTGGCGCACCGAGGACGTCGCCGCCCGCCTCCTCGCCTTCGGCCTCGGGCCTGCGGTCATCGTCCCCTCCGCCCGCCAGCGCCCCGCCGCCTATTGGCAGATGTTCACCGGATCGGCGCGCTTCCTCACCCTTTCGCGCCGCCTGCACGAGGCGCTGCAGGCCGCCGAATGCCGCTCCGCCGTGTTCGATTATTGGCCCGAGCCGCCCGCCTCGATCCCCCATCGCGCCGTCGCTCCGGCCGACTGGAGCGCGGTCTTCGTCGATGCCGGCGGGGACACGCTGCCGACCGCCGCCAGCGTCGCCCAGCAGTGCCGCATCCTCGGCATCGGCGACCTCACCGTCCTCACCCCGGACGAAGCCGCGGCCCCCGGCGGCATGAAGGACGGCGCCCTCTTCGTCTTCGCCGCGCCCGAACCCGGCATCGACCACACCGTGCGCGCCGCCATGGGCCGCGGCCAGATCGTCGTCGCCCCCCGCATCGGCGCCGCCGCCGAAACCATAGGCCACCTGTCGAGTGGCATCCTGGTGGATCCCGCCCGCCCCACGGACCTGCCCGAATTGACGCAAGAGCTGGTGGAACGCCTCGCCCACGGCGCCCGGCACAAGGCCACCCTCGGCCGGCAGCGCTGGCAGGCCGACGCCCCCCGCCGCCGCTCCGTCCTCACCGACGACGGCACGCGCTGGTCCGGCGGCGATCTCTCCGCCCACCTCGGCAATCGGATGCAGAAAGAGGTCGCACGGCGCCGGGCGGGGTGAGCTTGCGGCACTGTCTTCGCGTCACTCGAGCGCTGTGCCGGGGGGACCGCCGATGCGAGGGAGTTCCCCCTCGCGCTCCCCCGCCTCGCCGGCAGGCAGGGTTCCATGCGTAAGAAGCATGGAACCCATCGGCAGGCTGAGAAGGAGTGTGGCGGCGTCAAGACCTCGTCCTCCCCGTGCTCGCCCGCTGAAGAAGCGGCCTGTGCGCGGGTCCGGGCGAGGTCTTGACCCCACCACACTCCTTCAGAACATGAGCCGTCTCAGCGGCGCACGCCGTCTCCTTCGAGAAGGCCGAGCAGATAGGCGCCGTAGCCGCTCTTCTTCAAGGGCTCGGCCATCGCCACCAGCGCCTCGTCGGACAGCCAGCCCTGACGCCACGCGATCTCTTCGGGACACGCGATCCTCAGACCCTGCCGCTGCTCCAGCGCGCGGATGAAGAGGGCCGCATCGAGCAGACTGTCGTGGGTGCCGGTGTCGAACCAGGCATAGCCCCGCCCCATCGTCTGGGCGTTCAGGGCGCGCCGGTCGAGATAGACCTGGTTGACGTCGGTGATCTCGAGTTCGCCCCGCGGAGACGGCTTGATGTTCGCCGCGATGTCCAGAACGTCGTTGTCGTAGAAATAAAGGCCCGTCACCGCGTAGTTGGACGGTGCCACCGGCGGCTTTTCGAGGATGCGAACCGGCGTCCCCGCCTTGTCGAACTCCAGAACGCCGTAACGCTCCGGGTCGCGCACATAATAGGCGAAGACGGTGGCGCCGCTGTCCCGCGCCGCGGCCTCCTGCAACATCTCCTCCAGGCCGTGCCCATAATAGATGTTGTCGCCCAGCACCAAGGCGACGCTGTCGTCGCCCACGAACTCACGGCCGATGATGAAGGCCTGCGCCAGACCCTCCGGCTTCGGCTGCTGGGCGAAGGTGATCGAAATGCCCCACTGGCTGCCGTCGCCCAGCATGCGCTCGAACAACGGCGCGTCGTGCGGCGTGGTGATCACCAGAATGTCGCGGATCCCGGCGAGCATCAGCGTCGACACGGGATAGTAGATCATCGGCTTGTCGTAGACCGGGAGGAGCTGCTTGGAGATCACGTGCGTGATCGGATAAAGCCGCGTGCCCGATCCACCGGCCAGAACGATGCCCTTCATGGAAGAACCGTCTCCGGCATCGTCGACATCATCATGATCGCTGTCCCTTTTCGCGCCCGCGTGACCCGCCATTGGCAGGCCGCGGGCGCAGGCGCAAGGGAAGGGACCGCGATCACGGGGCGATCAGTTGGTGATCATCTCGCTGGAGGTGACGAGCAGCGTGTCCGCCTCGCGGCTGATCTCGACCGCGACCGGGGACAGGCCCGCCTCGCGCGGGGTCGACAGGGTCAGGCTCTGGCCCGGCGCCAGGAGACCGCTGACGCGCACCGGGGTGCCGCCCTCGCCTTCGACCAAAGTCGCGACGACGCGGAAGCCCTGCGGCTCGATGGTGTAGTAGGCGACGCCCGACACGGCGCCGAGGTCGAGAAGATGGGCCGCGCTCGGGGTGGTGTCACCGGCCAAGGCGGGGGTGGCGCCGAGGGCGACGGTGGCGAGGAAGGGGGCGAGCTTCGAAGCGAAGGACATGGGACTCTCCTGAACAAGGGGCCGGGGGTCCCGCGACCGCACAGGCCCGGCCTCGACGAGGCGGGACCGGCGCAGCGGCGAACCGTTTGGCGTGTCCCCAGAGATCGGATGGATCGGCGCATCGATCAAACGGATAGGATGCATTTTGGGTATCGATGGCGTCGATCTTTCCAAGGCCGACCTCAACCTCCTGGTGCATTTCGAGGCGCTGATCGCCGAACGCAGCGTGACGCGGGCCGCCGCGCGTGTCGGGCTCAGCCAGTCGGCGATGAGCCACAACCTCGCCCGCCTGCGTCAACTGTTCGATGATGAGCTTCTGGTGCGGGGTCCGGACGGTCTGCGTCCGACGCCGCGGGCCATGGCGCTGGCCGAGCCTGTCGATGCGGCGCTGAGGGACATCCGCGCCCTCCTCGCCCGCGACGAGACATTCGATCCCGGCACCGCGGTGCGCACCTTCCGCCTCGGACTGCCCGATTCCATGGAAATGCTGATCGGCCCGGCGCTTCTCGCCCATTTGCGGGCGCATGCGCCGGGTATCGGGCTGCATCTTCAGACCATCGATTCGGCCGGTCTGCTCGACGATCTCGATGCCGACCGGATCGAGCTCGCCATCGGCTACGGCGACTTTCCGCACGGGCGGGCGCACCACAAGTGGCGCCTTCTGATGTCGGAGAGCTATGTGACGATGTTTTCCGCGGCGCAGACCGGGCTGTCGGCGCCGATCTCATTAGACGACTATTTAAGCGTGCCGCACATCCTGACGAGCCTGCGCCATGGCGAAGGGGTGCGCGGTGTGGTGGACGATGCGTTGGAGCCGCTCGGTCTCAGCCGCACGGTGGTGCTGACGACGCCGCACTTTTTGAGTGTACCGGCCCTCGTGGCGCGGGCGCCTGTCCTGGTGACGATGCATGCCCGCGTGGCGCGGTTGTTCGCGGAGGCCTACACGCTGGACCTCAGTCCGCCGCCGGTGGAGATCGACGACGTTGCGGTGTCGCTGTTGTGGCATGCCTCGCGCGACCGGGATCCGGCTCATGCCTGGCTGCGCCAGCTTCTCGTCGGTCTGGTGGGTGAATTGCGCGGCGGCTGAACGGCGAAGGCGCCGCCCACGGGGCGACGCCTTTCGTTCGAGCGGGAGGGCTCCGGCCTCAGTAGCAGACCTTCTCCTTGGTGACGACGTAGGCGCCGCGGCGGTTGGACCAGCGCTCGGTGCGCTCGATGTGGCAGCGGCGGCGGCTTTCGCGGACGGGGCGGACCTCGCCGTGATCGTCGCGGTAGCCGCGGTGGCGGCGGGGTTCCTGATAGGTGCCGGAGGCCACGGCGGCAGCGCCGATGGCGAAGGCGCTGAGGCCGATGATGGCGGCGGCGGCGTTGCGCCCGTTGCGGTTGCCGACGGTTTCGATGCTGCCTTGGGCTTCGATCTTGGCGCCCAAGTTGAGCGGCGCGGCGGTGGCGGGGGCGGTCGCGGCGACGGCGGTCAGCGTCATCACGATGGCGGTGGAAGCGGCGATGAAGGTCTTGTTCATGGGGTCGTTCCTCTTCGTGTGCTCTGAGGGTGTGGCGTCCTGCCGACACACTGAAGATGGCTGCCCCCTCGTCCCCCCGCCGTGCCCGCCAGCACAGGGGCGAACCGAGCATGAAATTGCGCCCGCCGCCCCTTCACATCCCCCCCTTCTTCAGTGAGGCGCCACGTTCCGCCGCGTCCCATCACGGCGGTTCCGCGTTCCGCGTCACAGGAGGATGGTGCCGCTGGTCTGTCCTCTGGAGCCGGCCGTCGCGAACGCCAGCCGGCCTGCGGGCGAGGTTCTGCACAAGGGCGTAGAGCCGAAGGCGTCCCTTGTGCAGGGCCTCGTCCGCGGGCAGGGCCAGTTCGTGATGGCCGGGTCCGGGGGACAGACCAAGCCTGTCCTTTGGTGGGTGCCCGAGCGGGGTTTGTTTGGCCTGTCGCAGTCTTTTTTGGCCTACCGCGCTTTGCGCTACATGAGGCGCTTTCTCGGCCTATCGCGCTTCGCGCACCTTGAGGCCGGGTTGGAGTGACGGCGCGGCGTGGTCGCTGCCGCGTTTCGCGCACCATGAGGCCGGATTGGGGCGCCCTCGCAGCGTGGTCGCCAGGCCGCAATCCCGATAGTTCAAGCCTCAAGCATCGTGAGCAATTTTCAGCACGGTGATCGACGCAACAATGAATTTACAAGATCGTTGGTGCAGGTCGTTCAGGATCTTCTCAAAACTCTGGATTGATGTGTAAGCGCCCAGTGTGCCGTTGATCATCACGAAAGAGAACCGTCATGGAGGCTTTAAGCTCCACCGTTCCCGGCTCCTCATCGACCGGCCCCGCCACCGGCCGCGCGGCCTATGACGCAGCCTATGCGCGATCTCTCGCCGACCCGGACGCCTTCTGGTCCGAGCATGGCCGGCGCATCGACTGGATCAAGCCGTTCCAGACCGTGCGCTCTGTCAATTTCCATTACCCGGACGTGTCGATCGAATGGTTCGCCGACGGCACCTTGAACGTCGCCGCCAACTGCCTCGACCGTCACCTTGCAACGCGCGGCGACGAGACCGCGATCCTGTTCGAGCCGGACGATCCCAGCGCGCCGGCGGAGGCGATCACCTATCGCGAGCTTCACGCGCGCGTCTGCCGGTTCGCCAACGTCCTGAAGGAGCTCGGCGTCGGCAAGGGCGACCGGGTCGTCCTCTATCTGCCGATGATCCCCGAGGCGGCGGTGGCGATGCTGGCGTCGGCGCGCATCGGCGCCATCCACTCGGTGGTGTTCGCGGGCTTCTCGCCCGACGCGCTCGCCAACCGCGTCGACGATTGCGGCGCCAAGGTGGTGGTGACGGCGGACGGTGCGCCGCGCGGCGGCCGGGTGACGAACCTGAAGGACAACGTCAACAAGGCGCTGAACCACGCGGCGGTCGATCCCAAGGTGCTGGTGGTGAAGCGCACCGGCCAGCAGGTCGCCTGGACCACCGGGCGCGACCACTGGCTGCACGAGATGGAGGCCACCGTTCCGGCCGACTGTCCGGCCGCGGAGATGGGGGCGGAGGACCCGCTCTTCATCCTCTACACCTCCGGCTCGACGGGTAAGCCCAAGGGGGTGGTGCACACCTCCGGCGGCTATCTGGTGTGGGCGGCGCTGACCCACGAAACGGTGTTCGACTACCGCCCCGGCGACGTCTACTGGTGCACCGCCGATGTCGGCTGGGTGACGGGGCACAGCTACATCGTCTACGGCCCGCTCGCCAACGGGGCGACGACGCTGATGTTCGAGGGTGTGCCGACCTATCCGGACGCGGGGCGTTTCTGGGCGGTCTGCGAGAAGCACAAGGTCAACCAGTTCTACACCGCGCCGACGGCGATCCGGGCGCTGATGGGCAAGGGCGAGGAGGTGGTCGCGAAATACGACCTGTCCTCGCTCAGGATCCTCGGCACGGTGGGCGAGCCGATCAATCCGGAGGCGTGGAACTGGTATGACAGGGTGATCGGCAAGGGGCGCTGCCCGATCGTCGACACCTGGTGGCAGACGGAGACGGGCGGGCATCTCATCACCCCCATTCCGGGGCAGATCGCGACCAAGCCGGGTTCGGCGACGCTGCCTTTCTACGGGGTCGAGCCGAAGGTGCTGGAGCCGACCTCGGGTGAGGTCATCACCACCGATCCGGCGGAGGGCGTTCTCGTCATCGCCGCGTCATGGCCGGGGCAGATGCGTACGGTGTGGGGCGATCACCAGCGCTTCATGGACACCTACTTCCAGCAATATCCCGGGTATTATTTTACCGGTGACGGCTGTCGGCGTGACGCGGACGGTTATTATTGGATCACCGGGCGGATCGACGACGTGATCAACGTGTCGGGCCACCGGATGGGGACGGCCGAGGTGGAATCGGCGCTGGTGGCGCACGAGAAGGTGGCCGAGGCGGCGGTGGTGGGTTTCCCGCATCCGATCAAGGGTCAGGGCATCTACGCCTATGTGACCTTGATGGGGGACGTGGAGCCGACGGAGGCGCTGAGGAAGGAGCTCAGCGACTTCGTGCGGTCCGAGATCGGGCCGATCGCCAAGCCGGATCTGATCCAGTGGGCGCCGGGGCTTCCGAAGACGCGGTCGGGCAAGATCATGCGGCGGATTTTGCGCAAGATCGCGGAGGATGCGCCGGGGGAGCTCGGCGACACCTCGACCTTGGCGGACCCCGGCGTGGTCGACGATCTCGTCGCGCACCGCATGAATCGCGGCTGAGGCCGGTCTTTATCAGTTGCGGCTGAGGCCGGGCCGTGCGGCGGGGGATGACCGCCCGACGATGCGCCGTCCGCCTGATGGCGGCGCTGCCACGACACCGGCGGGTTTCGCCGGTTGCCGAACGACACGAGTGGAAACAACGAAGGAGGGCGGCCGATGGCCGACACGTCACATTCCTCATCCTTGACGGCGGAGGGTGAGGCCTACTGGAAGGCCAATCTGCGCCTGATCGTGGGTTGCCTGATCGTCTGGGGCATCGTCAGCTTCGGCTTCGGGATCCTGCTTCGCCCGCTGTTGTCGGGCATTGCGGTCGGCGGCACGGATCTCGGCTTCTGGTTCGCGCAGCAGGGGTCCATTCTGGTCTTCCTGGTGCTGATCTTTTTCTATGCGTTTCGGATGAACAGCCTCGACCGCACGCACGGCGTGGACGAGGAGTAAGGTTTCATGGATCAATATACCCTCAATATTCTCGTCGTCGGTGCGACCTTCGCGCTGTATATCGGCATCGCCATCTGGGCGCGGGCGGGGTCGACGTCGGAGTTCTATGCGGCGGGGCGGGGTGTTCACCCGGTCACCAACGGCATGGCGACGGCGGCGGACTGGATGAGTGCGGCCTCGTTCATTTCGATGGCGGGTCTCATCGCCTTCAACGGCTACTCGGCGTCGGCCTATCTGATGGGCTGGACGGGCGGCTATGTGCTTCTCGCGCTGCTTCTGGCGCCTTATCTGCGCAAGTTCGGCAAGTTCACGGTGCCGGAGTTCATCGGCGACCGGTTCTACAGCCGCACGGCGCGCATGGTGGCGGTGGTGTGCCTGATCGTCGCCTCGGTGACCTATGTCATCGGTCAGATGACGGGTGTGGGTGTGGCCTTCTCGCGCTTTTTGGAGGTGGATGCGTCGACCGGTCTCTTCATCGGCGCGGCGATCGTCTTCATGTATGCGGTTCTGGGCGGCATGAAGGGCATCACCTACACGCAGGTGGCGCAGTACATCGTTCTGATCACCGCCTACACCATTCCGGCGGTGTTCATTTCGCTGCATCTGACGGGGACGCCGATTCCGGGTCTGGGTCTGTTCAGCGAGCACACGGCGTCGGGTGAGCCGCTGCTGGGCCGTCTCAACGAGGTGATTCAGGAGCTCGGGTTCGGCGCCTATACGGTGCAGGACGGCTCGCCTCTGGCGGTCATGAACATGACGCTCTTCACCTTGTCGCTGATGATCGGCACGGCGGGTCTGCCGCACGTGATCATCCGCTTCTTCACGGTGCCGCGGGTTGCGGATGCGCGCTGGTCGGCGGGTTGGGCGCTGGTCTTCATCGCGCTTCTCTACATCACCGCGCCGGCGGTGGGGGCGATGGCGCGTCTCAACATCGTCGACACGATTTATCCGAACGGCACGGCGGAGGCGCCGATCGCGGGTGCGGACCGTCCGGACTGGATGAACAACTGGGAGGTCACGGGTCTTCTCAATTGGGACGACAAGAACGGCGACGGTCTGATCCAGTATTATAACGACAAGTCGGATGGTTTTGCGGCGACGGCGTCGGAGCGTGGCTGGCAGGGCAACGAGCTGACGGTGAACAACGACATCCTGGTGCTGGCGAACCCCGAGATCGCGCAGCTTCCGGGGTGGGTGATCGCGCTGGTGGCGGCGGGTGGCCTCGCGGCGGCCTTGTCGACGGCGGCGGGTCTGCTTCTCGCGATCTCGTCGGCGATCAGCCACGACGTTGTGAAGGCGACGATCAATCCGAACATTTCGGAGAAGGGCGAGCTGTTGGCGGCGCGTATTTCGATGGCGGTCGCCATTGCGGTCGCGACGTATCTGGGCCTCAACCCTCCGGGTTTCGCGGCGCAGACGGTGGCGCTGGCGTTCGGTCTGGCGGCGGCGACGATCTTCCCGGCGTTGATGATGGGCATCTTCTCGAAGCGCATCAACGACAAGGGGGCGGTCGCGGGCATGCTGGCCGGTCTGATCTTCACGGTCGTTTACATCTTCATGCACAAGGGCTGGTTCTTCCTGCCGGGGACGAACCAGTTCCCGGACACGATCGCGGGTTCGCTTCTGGGCATTCAGTCGACGGCGATCGGCGCGGTGGGTGCGGTGATCAACTTCGCGGTCGCCTATGTCGTGGCGTCGCGGACGGCGGACACGCCGCAGCACATCAAGGACCTCGTCGAGAGTGTCCGTGTGCCGCGCGGTGCGGGTGCGGCGAGCGCCCACTGAGGACGGCGGAGGGGGGGCCTCGCGCCCCCCTCCTCTCATCATTTTCGTCTGAAGGAGCGGGGCGGGGTCAAGGATCCGCGCGGACCCACGCGCAGGCCGCCCTCTTGGGGGGCGGGCGAGCATGGGGAGCACGGGTCCTTGACGCCGTCACGCTTCTTCCAAGCCTTGTCACAGGTGGTCAGTCTCGGGCTTCTTAGCCCGAACTGACCGCCTGCCCGCTGGCGAAGCGGAGGGAGCGCGAGGGGGGAACTCCCCTCGCATGGGCGGTGCCTCCCGGCAGAGCCTTCGGGTGAATCGCGCTTCGCGCTACTCGAGCCGGTTTCTCCCGGCTACCGCGCTTCGCGCTACTCGAGCCGGTTTCTCCCGGCTACCGCGCTTCGCGCTGCTTGAGCCGGTTTGTTCCGGCTATCGCGCTTCGCGCTGCTTGAGCCGGAGGACACGGCATGGCGACGGCCGAATTTCTGGCGACGATTCCGCCCTGGGCGGCGCTGGCTCCGCGGGAGCTGGCGGCGATCGCGGAGAGTTTCACCGAACGCACCGTCCCCTCGGCCACGGCGGTCTTCCGCAAGGGGGAGGCGCTGGAGGGGCTCTTCATCATCGTGTCGGGTCAGGTGCAGATCGTCGACCCGGCCAATCCGGGCGAAACCATCTCCCTGCTGGGCCCGCGCAACACGTTCGGCGAGCGGGGGCTGATCGTCGACGGTCTGGCGCAGGCGTCGGCCATCGCGCTGTCGGACGTCACTTTGCTGATGCTTCCGGCGGACGATTTCCGCCGTCTGCTGGAGCGCGGCGAGGAGTTTTACGCCTTCTTCGCCCGGCGGCGGGCGGCGCGTCCGGCGGTGAAGACGCTGGCGGAGACGCAGGTGGCGGCGCTGATGTCGGCGCCGCCGCGGACGGTGCCGCCGGAGATGCCGATCGCCGAGGCGGCGGCGATCCTGCGCGACGAGCGCATCTCCAGCCTTCTGGTGGTGGAGGCGGGGGCGCTGAGGGGGATCGTCACCGTGCGGGACATGGCGGCGCGGGTGGTGGCCGAGCGGCTGGACCCGTCGCGTCCGGTGGCCGGCATCATGACGCATGACCCGACGACGCTGCCGGCGGACGCGCTGGGCAGCGACGTTCTGCACATGATGATGGAGCGGGGCATCAGCCACGTTCCGGTCGCCGGGGTGTCGGGGCTCGCCGGCATCGTCTCCAAGACGGATCTGACGCGGTTCCAGGCGGAGACGTCGGCCGACCTCATCGGCGATCTGGCGTCGGCGCCGGACATCGAGGGGCTCGCGATCGTCGCCGACCGGATCCCCAAGCTTCTGGTGCAGCTCGTGGGGGCGGGGAACCGGCACGAGGTGGTGACGCGGCTCATCACCGACGTGGCGGACACGGTGACGCGGCGTCTTCTGCGGATGGCGGAGGCGGAGCTGGGGCCGCCGCCGGTTCCCTATTTATGGCTGGCGTGCGGCAGTCAGGGGCGGCGGGAGCAGACGGGGACCTCGGACCAGGACAATTGCCTCATCCTGTCCGACGCCATGGCGCCGGGGGACGACGTCTATTTCGCGGCGCTGGCGACATTCGTGTCGGACGGGCTGCACCGCTGCGGCTACGTCTATTGTCCGGGCGAGATGATGGCGACGAACCCGAAGTGGCGTCAGCCGCTGGCGGTGTGGCGGCGCTATTTCGCGGGATGGATCGCCAAGCCCGACCCGATGGCGCAGATGCTGGCTTCGGTGATGTTCGATCTGCGGCCGATCGGCGGCGAGGTGTCGCTCTACGAGGGGCTGCAGGGGGAGACGCTGGAGGCGGCGTCGCGGAACTCGATCTTCGTGGCGCACATGGTGTCCAACTCCTTAAAGCATGCGCCGCCGTTGAACCTGCTCAGGGGGCTGGCGACGCTGCGTTCGGGCGAGCACCGCAACCACCTCGACATGAAGCTGAACGGTGTGGTGCCGATCGTCGATCTGGGGCGGATCTATGCGCTGAGGGGGCGGCTGACGGCGGTGAACACGCGGGCGCGGCTGGAGGCGGCGGTGGCGGCGGGTGTGGTGTCGGAGCGTGGCGGGCACGATCTGATCGACGCTTATGATCTGGTGGCGCAGATGCGGCTGGAGCATCAGGCGCGGCAAGCGCGGCGGGGTGACAGGCCGGACAATTTCATGGCGCCGACGGTGCTCAGCGAGTTCGAGCGGAGTCATCTGCGCAACGCTTTCGTGGTGGTGCGGCAGATGCAGGCGGCGGCGACCCAGGGTCATGGTGTGATGTGAGGGGCGCGGCGTGATGTGAGGGGCGTGCGGTGCCCCTATAAGAGAGGCATCGCGGCCCAGCACGGCGGGCGATCGAAGACGAGGAGAGGCCCCCGCGAGAAGGGGTCTGCGGCAGCGCCCTCGAGGGGCACCGGCTTTGCCGAAGAGCGCGCCGGACGGGAGGACAAAGATGTTGTTCGAGTTGATCGCCGTGTTGACGGCGGGATTCCTGGGAGGCGGGCTGGCGCTCATTTTGCGGCGTCTGGTGCGGGTGCTGCCGCGCTGGGCGGTGCCGGTCGCGGCCGGGTGCGGGATGCTGGGGGTGGCGATCTCGCTGGAATATTCGTGGTTCGGGCGCACGTCGGAGGCGTTGCCGATGGGGGTCGAGGTGGCGCTCACCCACGAGGCGAAGGCGCCGTGGCGGCCGTGGACCTATGCTTATCCATATGTCGACCGGTTCATTGCCGTGGACCGGTCTTCCATTCTGACGCACGAGAATGCGCCGGGGCAGCGGCTGGCGGATCTTTTCGTGTTCGCGCGCTGGCAGAGGACGGCGCATGTGAAGGCGGTGTTCGACTGCGAGGCGGGGCGGCGGGCGGACATCACCGGCGCCACCCGTCTTGGCGAGGACGGCAGCCTGGACGGGGCGACGTGGTACGACACGGGGGCGGACAATCCGGTTGCCCGCCGGGTCTGCGCATGAGGTTGTCCGCGGCGGGGTGCGGGGTCCTGCGTGGTCTCGATAGGGACCCGCCCATCGCGCGCCCGGCCCCCTCCGCCATTCGCACGGTCCCGCACCGCGTCCACGTGGCCCCGCGCTGTGATTGCGTGACCCCGTTCGTTGTCGGCATGGCTCCGCGCGGCATTCGCGTGGCCCCATCCGGCGTCCGCATGATCCCGCACGGCGACCGCGTGGCTCTGCACGGCGACCGCATGGTCCCGCAGGGCGGCCGCGTGGCTCCGCACGGCGGCCGCGTGGTTCCGTACGGCGACCGCATGGTCCCGCAGGGCGGCCACGTGGCTCCGCATGACGGCCGCGTGGTTCCGCACGGCGGCCGCGAGGCCCTGCACGAGGGCCGCGTGATCCCGCACGGGGGCCGCGTGGTCCCGCACGGGGGCCGCGTGGCTCCGCACGGCGACCGCGTGGTTCCGTACGGCGACCGCATGGTCCCGCAGGGCGGCCACGTGGCTCCGCATGACGGCCGCGTGGCTCCGCACGGCGGCCGGGTGGCCTCGCACGGGGATCGCGTGGCCTCGCCAGGCAGCCGCGAGGCCCTGCACGGCGACCGGGTGGCCCAGGAGGGAGGCCGCACGGCTCAGTGCGGCGTCGGCTTGGCCA
The DNA here is from genome assembly GCF_001927245.1 of Acuticoccus yangtzensis. GTDB lineage: Bacteria > Pseudomonadota > Alphaproteobacteria > Rhizobiales > Amorphaceae > Acuticoccus > Acuticoccus yangtzensis. Next base: position 75,992 of record NZ_MJUX01000010.1, read on the forward strand.
GGGACGGCGTTCGGCGCGGGGCGGTGCGGGCGGGGGAAGACGGAGCTCGCCACGCCTGCGGTACACGCCTTCTCTTTGCGTCGCTCCATCCGCGCCGCATGGGCGCGCAGCCGGGCCTCCTCACGCCAGGGCACGGGGGGCAGCCATGAGCGGCCGGGAGCGGCGCCCCACGCGGCTCACATTGCGCCTGCGCATGGCGCTGTTCTTCGTGGCGCTGGCCGCGCTCGGCATCCTCTCGGTCGGCCTCGGCGGACTGGTGGCGCTGCGGGCAGGCATTGCCGCGGACGCTCTGATCGGCCCCGCCGCGGTCGCCGTCTTCGGCATCGCGGCCGCCGCCGCGCTGATCGCCCTTCTGTTCGACGAAAACGTCGCCCGGCCGATCGACGCGCTGGCCGCGGCGCTGCGCGCCCATGCCCACGGCAAGGTCTCCGCGCCGCTCAAGGTGAGCACCGCGCGCCACCTCGCCGACCTCGCCCCGGCGGCGGCCGCGGTGTGCGAACGCCTGTCCGCCGCCGACCTCGGCACCGCCCAGCGCCTCGCCCGAGCCACCGCCGAGCTGGAGGCGGAGAAGGCCCGCCTGTCGGACATCCTGTCGGAAATCCCGCTCGCGGTGATGGCGGTCGACCACAATCACCGCGTCACCCTCTACGACCGGCAGAGCGTCCATGCCTTGGGCGGCGTGGCGGCGCTGGGGCTCGGCCGCTCCATCTTCCGCTATTTCGACGAAGGGGCGCTGAGGGCGGCGATCGACCTTCTGCGCGCCCAGGCGGGGGTGCCGCTGAAGACCACGCTGCCGACGGCGGACGGGGCCGGGCGGCTGACCGCCAGCCTGCGCCTGACGGGGCGCGGCGGCGGCTATCTCATCTCCATGGACGTCGATCGCGAAGAGCTTCCCGAGCGCCCTCTGGTGTTCGACTTCGCGCTCATCGACAGGCCGGTGCGCGGTGTCGACCCGGCGATCCGGCTGGAGGCGCTCCCCTTCGTGGTGTTCGACACCGAGACGACCGGGCTCGACCCCAAGCGGGACGCCCTCGTGCAGATCGGCGCCATTCGCGTCCTCAACGGGCGGCTGGTGAAGGGGGAGGCGTTTCAGACGCTGGTCGATCCGGGCCGGCCGATCCCGGCCGCCGCCTCGCGCGTCCACGGTATTACGGGGGAGATGGTGGCCAAGGCGCCGGGTCCGGCCGCGGCGGTCGCCGCCTTCCACGCCTTCGCGCGGGGCGAGACTCTGGTGGCGCACAACGCGCCCTTCGACCTCGCCATTCTCGGCCGCCATGCGCAGGGGGTGACGTTCGACGCGCCGGTGCTCGACACGGTGCTGTTGTCGGCGGCTCTGTTCGGCGAGGCCGAGACCCATACGCTGGACGCCATCGCCGAGCGGCTGGGTGTGACGATCGACGCCGCCGCCCGCCACACCGCGCTGGGCGATGCGGTGGCGACGGGTCAGGTGCTTCTCCACATGATCCCGATGCTGGAGGCGGCGGGGATCACCACGCTCGGCGAGGCGCAGGCCGCGATGCGCCGCCACCAGCGCCTGATGCCCGAAGCGCGCCGCCTGTTCGCCGCCGAGGCCACGCCGGCGAGGTGAGGCCGGGCGAGGTGAGGCGGCGAGGTGGGCTGGATAGGTGAGGTCGCGCCGGTGATCCGCAGGCCGTGCCAAAGGACCGGCGCGGCGAGCGCGCTCCCTCTTCGTGCTCTCCCGTTGCGCGCTCCCGCTGCAATCGGCCGGCCTTGGGCCCGCGCGGGGGCGGTTGATGGTGACGGTGCGGCCGACGACGTCGTGCTTGCCGAAACGGGCCAGGCCGCGGCGGGTGCGCCCTGGCGCCGAATCGGACGCGCCGGAGCGGTGCGACCGCTCGATCAGTGCCGTGACGGCGATGAGGCCGACGGCGGCCGCGCGCCTCTCGGACCCGCGCACCCCCGCGCGCCGTTGTGGACCCGCGCCGTTGGACCGGCCCGCCGGCACGTTGCCGGGTGGAAACGCTGCCGCGAGGGACGTTCCCCTCGCACGCCCACGAACCGATTTTTGCCGACTGCGGCATCCATGAGACCCGGTTGCGCGGCAGCGCAGTCGGCTCTCGCCGGCGGGCGGCCGCTCAATCCTGAAGAGGAAGCGGCGGCTGCGAGGCAGGGGCGAACCGTGGCGGCGTCGAGCATGCGCCCTCCCCCATGCTCGCTCTTTTCGGAGCTGTGCGTGGCGACTGTTGGCGGTTGCTTGACCCCGCCACGGTTCTCGAAGGCACGGGTCGGCAAGAAAGCCCGACGGTATCCAGATGCAGCGCCTCAGTTCGTGCGCCGCACAGGCCGCGTGCCGGGCCTGCGAACTCTCACCGGCTGATCCGGGCCGTTGAGGAACGTGACCGCCGCTCGCCCCTCCCCAGAGGGTGATCTGTGCACGGGGCGGGGGCGCATGGGAGAGAGGCGCGTAGGACGGGCGGCGCGTGGAACCGGCGCGAGGCCAGGCTTGCCCCGCATGGGTGCCGCGCGTGGTGCAGTGGATAAAGAGCGCCTTGGCGGCCAGCTCCGCGTCCGCCATCGCGTAGACCTCGCCCATCCTGTGGAACTGGATGCCGTCCGGATTCTGCGCCTTGATGGTGAGATATTGCACCGTCATCGGCGTGGCGCTGGCGATCTCGGCGTCGGACCACACCGCTTCGGCCACATCGTCCTCGGCAAAGCTGGCTGTGCGTCTCCGGTCCCGCCCGGTCTTCAGGGCGGACGCGGGCAGAAGCGGGAGAGGGAGAGGGAGAGGGAGAGAGCAGGAGCGGCAGCGGGAGAGCCGTGTCGCCGCCGATCAGCGCGGCGTCGCCTCGATCTGCGGGCGCAGAGCGGCGATGGCGGCGATATCGGCCGCGCCGAGCTGGTCGAAGGTGAACGGGAAAACCGGAACGTCACGCCTTTTGAGACCGCCCCCGAAGGCGTCCAGATACGCCGTGAACCCCGTCTCGGCGGCCGCGGCGATGAGGTCGTCATAGGTCGCCTGACGCGCCTCGGGCCCATAGAGGGTGTAGCGCTCGACGCGGCCGGCGAAGACGTCCGGCCGGTCGTCGAACACGCGCATCAGCTTGTCGCGGCTGATCTTGAAGCCCGCGGCCGCCTCGGTCTCGGCCAGGAAGGAGAGCGCCACCTGCTCCTTCAACTCGCGCTTGGCGGTGGAGCGCACCGTGCGCGAGGCCCGCGTCAACGTCCCCTCCTCCAGCCGCAGAAGCGCGTTGGCATGGGTCAGGATGTCGAATCCGGGCGCCTGGAAGACGATGTCGAGCCGCTCCCCCAGCCGCGCGCGCAGGACGAGAAGGCCCCTGAAATAGTCCCGCACCCAGCGCCGGCGCGAGGTGAGATAGTCTGCGAACGTCCCCTTCATGTGGCCGAAGCGGGCGCTCTGCAGGTACATCGATTCCAGGAAGTCGGAGAGCTCGCGGATCACCACCAGCACCTCCACCGAGACGCCCTCGAAGGCGTCGATGAAATCGGCCAGGTGGTCGGCGCGCTTCACGCCGCACAGGTTGGTGAAGCCCTCCGAGCTGACGAAGACGGTGAGGGGGTGGCCTGCGCCGCTCTCCGGTCCGGCCCCGCTCAGGTCTGCCTCCGGCGCGGCGCTCTCCTGTGCGCCGCCCTCCTGCACGTCGCCCTCTTGTGCAGCGCCCTTCTCCAGGGTGGCCGCCTGCTCCGCCATCTTCTCGGGCTGCGTCTTCTCGGGCCGTGTCCCATCGGCCCGTGTCTTCTCGGGGCGTGTCGTCTGTTGGGTCCGCGCCATCTGCTCGGCCCTGTGGGCGGCGATCTCGCGGGAAAGCTCGGCGGCGATCGGGAGGGTTGAGCCGGGTTCGGCCTCGGCCACCCGGCGCACCAAAGCGTGGTGGGCGATCCCCATGCCGCGCCCGAAGGCCGGCACCATCAGCCGGGGGCCGGTCTCGCGCAACGCACGTGTCACGCTGTTCTGGAGAATGCTGGTCCCGGTCTTGGGCATGCCGAGGTGGAAGATGAGGCGGGTCTGATCCATGGGCCCATGATGTCGCCCAAGTCGTGCGAAGCGTCGAGAGGCCGAACCGGGCGGCAGCGCATCCGATCCCCAGATGACGTGTCCCCGCGGCCGCGACCCCGCCGCCTTTTGAAGCGCCGCCGCGGTGCGGGGGCGGGCCGCGCCGGATGCCGCGCCGCGCCGGGTGCCGGGCCACGCCGAGTGCCGGGCCACGCCGGGTGCCGTGCCGCACCGGATGCCGGGCCACGCCGGGCGCCGGGGCCGCCCCGGATGCCGGGGCCGCCCCGGATGCCGGGCCACGCCGGATGCCGGGGCCGCGCCGGATGCCGGGTCACGCCGGGCGCCGCGCCGCGCCGCGCCGTGTGCCGGGGTTAGGCCGGGCTGGCGCGGAAGTGGCGCCTCACTCGGCCTTCAGCGGGCGGGCCAGCAGTGCGGCCGCCGCCTCACCCGCCGACACCTCGCCACGGGTGAGCGCCGCCACCATCGCTGTCAGCGGCATGGCAATGCCCCGCGCGGCGGCAAGGCGCGCCACCGCCGCCGCAGTCGCCACCCCCTCCGTGGTGCCCTGGGGCACCCCCTCGCCGCGCCCCAGCGCCAGACCCGCCCGGTAGTTCCGCGAGGACTCAGACGTCGCCGTCAACGTCAGATCGCCGAGCCCCGACAGGCCGTTCAAGGTGTCGGGATCGGCCCCCGCCGCCTCGGCGAAACGGCGGATCTCGGCAAAACCGCGGGTGATGACGGCCGCCCGCGCGCTCTCCCCGAAGCCGGCCCCGATCGCCACCCCCGCCGCCAGCGCGACGACATTCTTCAGCGCCCCGCCGAGCTCCGCACCGACCGTGTCCCGGCTGAGATAAAGCCGCAGCTGCGGTGTCGAGAGGCGCGCCTGCAGAGCCGCACCGGCGCGCGGATCGGCACAGGCGAGGGTCAGCGCCGTCGGCAGGCCGCGGGCGATGTCGGCGGCGAAGCTCGGCCCGGTGAGGATCGCCCCCACCACACCCGGACAGGCCGCGGCGATGACCCCGGTCGGGCCGAGACCGCTTTCAAGATCGACACCCTTGGCGCAGGCGACGAAGCAGCGGGGCTCGTCTTCCCCCGCTCTTTCCCCCTCGCCGGCCCTTTCGTCCTCGCCGTCCCTCGCCCCCTCGCGCGTGGCCGGAGCGCGGCGCACCGCGTCGAAGGCCGGCAGCGCCAGAAGCCCGGCCAAGGACTGCATCGGCACCGCGAGAAGGACCGTGCGGGAAGAGAGCGCGGCGCCGAGGTCGGCGGTGACCTCGAGGCTTTGCGGAAAGATGACACCGGCAAGCCGGGCCGCATTGACGCGCGTTTCGTCCATGAGGCGCACGGCCTCCGGATCACGCGCCCACAGCCGCACCGCCCCTCCGCCGGACGACAGGGCGATGGCAAGGGCCGTCCCGAAGGCCCCGGCGCCGAGGACACAGATCGCGGTCATTGAAGGCGGTTCCCGATGCGAATGGCCAGCTTCGGCCGGATGCATCCGGGGAGGTGGCCCGGATCGCCCGCCGGCGCAACAGGGCGGGACCCCTGCGGCGCGGGCGCTGCGGCAGGCGGACGGGCCGCAAGGGACCGCCGGCTCAGGCTCTCCGTCAGCAAAAGCGCGCCCGCCCGGCGCGGTGGCTGAGGATGCGGTGCCGGGGCGCGAAGGGCGGCCCCATCGCGCCCCGGCCGGTCTCATCGCGCGCCGGCCGGTCTCACAGGCTGTGCTGGCGGACCGGCGCATCGCGGTGACGCCGGGCGATCGGCGTCGGCAGGCCCTCGCTCGCCTCCGCCGTCTCCACCCGGTCCTTGCCGAACCGCTTGGCGCGGTAGAGCGCGAGGTCGGCCCGGTAGAGCAGCTCGGCCCGCGTGCGGCCGGGCGTGATCGCCGTCACCCCGATGCTCGCCGTCACGCGGATACCCCCCACCGACTCGAACACCAGTCCGGACAGCGCCTGACGCAGCGAATGCAGCGTGCCGATCACCTCGCCCATCGTCATGTCGCAGAAGAGCAGGCCGAACTCCTCCCCGCCCAGGCGGCCGATCTGGATCTGCGCCGTGTCGAGCTCGCGGCGCATCAGCGCCCCGGTCCCCGACAGCACCGTGTCGCCGTTGACGTGGCCGAAGGTGTCGTTGATCGCCTTGAAGGAATCGAGATCCAGGATGGCGAGCGCCACGGCCCCGTTGTCGAGGCCGACATCCAGGCTGTCGAGGAAGGCGGTGCGGGCGAGAACGCCGGTCAAGGGATCGGTGGCGCAGCGCAGGCCCAGCGTCAGCTCGCGCGACACGCAGGCGCCGAGATGGGCGAGCGCCCTGATGTCGGTCTCCTTGAAGACGCGGTTGTCGAAATCGATCGCCCGCAGCAGGCCGACATGCTCGGTGCCGTTGACGCAGATCGGTGCGGTGGCGGCGGTGCCCATCTTGCCGCTCCGCACGACCGGGCGGAAGGAGGGGACGGCGGACGCCGCGCCGTTCGGCATGCGGCCCTTGAGAGGCGAACCATTGAGAACGGGACTGTTGAGGGTGTGCACGGACGCCTCCCTCTGCGCCTCCGCGTCCGCATCCTCGGCCAGCGAAAGGGCCAGGTCGGCGTGCTCGGGGGAGACGCCCTCGCCGAGGGACAGCCAGCGATGATCGGGGCCGAGGCACACGGCGCACAGGCTCACCTCGAGCAGCCGGCGCCCCAGCTCGGCGATATGGTCGTAACTTGCCTCCCGCAGCACCGTCGCCACCGTCGAGGCGGGAAGATGAGCGGTTTGAGTGAGATCGTCAGACATCGCGGCTCCGGCACAATGAGGACGCCACGGGGGTGGACGTCGAAGGAGGACCGGTGACCTGCCCTGCGGCTGTCCGATCCTGAGCCTTAAAGAGCGCGGCCTCTCCTGCACTTCATGGCAAATTGCGTTGATGGTGTAGCAATCTTGTAGTGCCGGACGACGCCCTGCGAAGAGGGGCGATCCGGCCATAAGGCCCCGCGTTCTGCGCCCTTTGGAGCGCAGAGGGCCACCCACGCCGCCCCGGCCCCGCCGCACAAAACACCAACACCTCCGACACGAGGCGGACAGAACTCACGTCCGCCCCACCGCCTTTGCGCGCTTGTCGCAAAATCAACTCGGCAAAGACAGAAATAAAAACCCCATAAACACGAACAAAATCGTGCTCTCTTCGTACGAGAAGCAAATAAATTCGCGATAATTAAAGCACGAGCCTCAAATCATCGGCACTGAATTGCGGCGATATCGCCGCAAACCTGGGCGCATCGCCAATGTTGTGCCGGGAAGAGGCCCCATGCTGCAAGAAAACGGATATTCGATACGCCGTGTCCGGTCTCGGGCGGCCGGTGTTCTGACCGCCGCTTTGATCAGCCTCTTCCCCGCCGCCGCGAACGCCACCATGGGCACCGAAGGCTTCCGCGTCACGCGCGCCGATGTCGTCGCCGCGGCCGCCCACACGCCGCGCCGCAGCTCTCGCACCGCCCTGCGCGCCTCGGCCCTGCGCACTCCGGCCCTACGCACTCCGGCCCTACGCGCTCCGGCCCTGCGCGCTCCGGTGTTGCGCACGTCCGCCCCCGTCTCTCGCGCTCCGGCCTCTGCCGGCGCCGATGCGACCCTCATCGCCGCCCACGAATGGGCCGATTACAAGGCCCGCTTCCTCGCCCCCGACGGACGCCTGATCGACCGGGAAAACCGCGGCATCAGCCACTCCGAAGGCCAGGGCTACGGCATGATCCTCGCCATGCACGCCGGCGACCGCGAGGCCTTCGACCGCATCTGGGGCTTCACCCGCCGGGCCTTGCAGATCCGCGGCGATTCCCTTCTCGCCTGGCGCTACGATCCGGCCACCACCCCCCGCGTCACCGACATCAACAATGCCAGCGACGGCGACATCCTCGTCGCTTATGCGCTGCTGCGCGCGGCGGTGAAGTGGAACGCGGCCGACTATGCCAAGGCCGGCGACGACATCGTCCAGGCGATCGGCGAACAGCTCATCGGCTGGGACAACGGCAAGCCGATCCTGAAGCCCGGCGCCGCCGGCTTCGACCGGATGGAGGGCAACCGCGGCCCGGTCGTCAACCTGTCCTATTATTTCTATGCCGCGTTCGACCTCTTCGCCGTGGTGCAGCCGCGCTTCCCCTGGGCCGAGCTCGCCGCCCACGGCCGCGAACTGACCGCCAAGGCGCGCTTCGGGCACCGCAATCTGGTGCCGGACTGGGTGTCGGTCTCGCGCGGCGATCTCACCATCGCCCGCGGCTTTGCCAAGCGCGCCTCCTACGACGCGGTGCGCATTCCCCTCTACATGGCCTATGCCAGCATGACCGGCTTCGACATGTCCGCCCAGGACGCGGCATGGAACCGCAACGGCTCCGGCGCCCCCAAGGCGCGCGACCTCATCACCGACGTCGCCGAGGAGATGAACGACCCCGGCTACCGGATGGTCGCCGCCCTGTCGGCCTGCTCCACGCGGCGCGCCCCGATCCCGGCCCACCTGCAAAGCTATCGCTCGACAACCTATTTCGCGTCGAGCTTGCACATGCTCGGGTTGGTTGCGGCACGCAAGGCTGGGCTGTGCGACAACGCATCCACCGCGGTGATGATCGGCTCTCGCACAGCGCGGTAAATATGGAATTATAGCGCTGAAATCGCGGAATTTCGCGGCTGCCGGCCCATGTTGCCTCTCGGGCACCAGGACATGCAAAGTAACAACCATTTTCAAAAGACAGGTTGAAAAATAATCTCAGAGCTCAACATTTTTGATAAAGCAATTGGACGCTTGTTTTAAACCCGCTTCTTGAGGTTGCTCCTTGTTGCGATCCGGACCGCCAGAGGTTGAGTTGGTGGAGACATATCGCTCCTTTGCGGATGTATCCCCCGCGTCTCCATCGATCCTCGTCGTCGAAGACGACGAGAGTATTCGTACTATCATCGCGACCCTCCTCGTGGAGGAGGGCTTCGATGTGACGCCCGCGGCCAATCTGTCGGCCGCCCGCGCGCTCGTCGAACGCCGGACTTTCACCGTTGCTCTCGTCGACCTCCGATTGGGCGACGGTGACGGTCTGGATTTCGTGCGCTCCCTCGCCGACAACTTGGCGACCGCCGTCATCGTCGTCTCCGGCCGGGGCTCGTCGATGGACCGTGTGGTCGGCATCGAGCTCGGCGCCGTGGACTATATCGTCAAGCCGTTCGAGGCCCGCGAGTTCGTCGCCCGTGTCAAGCGCCATGCCCGGCGCAACCAGAGCCTCATCGGTGCGGTCGGCGACAAGCCCGTCGTCTACGACGTCGCCGGCTGGCAGATCGACCTTGCCAAACGCTCCGCCGTGAACCCGGCCAACGGCCAGGTCGGCGACCGCGCCCCCTATCTCTCCGAGCCCGAGTTCCGCACCCTCCAGGCCCTCCTGGAGCGCCGCGGCAAGGTGCTCTCGCGCGACGACATCTACGGCGTCGTCGTCGGCGGCGGCCAGCGCGACCCGCTCGACCGGCGCATCGACGTCCACGTGTCCAGCATCCGCCGCAAATTGAAGGCCGGCAGCGACCCCATCATCCGCACCGTTCACCGTGTCGGCTACGTGATCGACTGATGACCCGCTTCGCCTCCCTTGACCCCCCGTTTCATGCCGCTTCCGGGATCGGCGCATGCCTCGTGAGGAAAGACCCATGACACAGCACGTCGCGATCCTGGACGACGAAGCCGACATCCGCACCCTCATCGGCATGCTTCTCGAACCGTCGGGCGTTGCGACGTCGCAGTGGGGCAACGGGCTCGACCTCATCGCCCATCTGCGCCAGACCCCGGTCGACGTCGTCATCAGCGATCTTCTGATGCCCGACTGCGACGGGGTGGAGTTCTTCGCCGAGCTCGCCAGCCTGCCCGACCGTCCGGCGATGATCCTCATCAGCGGCCAGGACGCGCGCACCCGCCAGTCCGCCCGCCAGCTCGCCAACGAATACGGCGTCGAGGTCATCGCCGAATTCGGCAAGCCGCTCGACACCGCCGCGCTGGAAACCGTCGTCACCACCTACATGGCCAACAAGGCCGAGCCGCAGGCGGAGACCTTTCGCGTCGAGGACGCGCTTCAGGCCGGCGAATTGAGGGCCCATTATCAGCCCATCTTCGCCATCTCCGAGCGGCGCCGCCTGTCCCTGTCGAGCCTCGAGGCGCTGGTGCGCTGGGAGCATCCGACCGCCGGCCTTCTGTCGCCCGGCGCGTTCCTTCCCAACATCACCGCGGAAGACACCTGGCTCGACCTGACGCGCGAGATGCTGAGCATCGTCTGCGGCCAGCTCGAAAGCTGGCACAGGGTCGGCTTCCGCCCGCGCATCGCCATCAACATCCCGCCGGTGCTGCTCGCCAACCGCGACCTTCCCGGCCTCATCGACCGCGTCACCCGGGCGCACGGCGTCGACCCCCACGATCTCGTGCTGGAGCTCACCGAGGACAGCGACTTCTCTTCCATCCTGGAGGACAAGGCCAACCTGATGCGCCTCAAGATGCGCGGCTATTCGATCAGCGTCGACGATTTCGGCGTCGGCTATTCCTCGCTGAAGCGCCTGCAGGGCGGGCTCTTCGACCAGGTGAAGATCGACCGCTCCTTCGTCTCGCGCGCCGACCGCGACGAGGATGCGCGCAACATCCTCACCTCCACCGTGGACCTTGCCCGCTCGCTCGGCATGAGCGTGTGCGCGGAGGGGATCGAGAACTACGAGATCATGTGCGAGGCGCTGCGCTGCGGCTGCTCGCACCTGCAGGGGTTCGGCCTCGCCCGGCCGGTCAATGCGGACATGCTGGAGATGCAGTTCGCGCCCGACGGCCCGCCCGCGGACGTCGTCCCAGGGGCAGCGCACGGGCCCGCAGCGCACGGGCCCGCAGCGCACGGGTCCGCAGCGCACGGGTCCGCAGCGCACGGGTCCTCCTCTGGCGAGCACTCCGAGGCGCACGCGGCGTCCCGCACGGTGCCCCTCACCGAGGCCTCCGCCGCCCCCGTGACAGGTTCGGCGCGCTCCTGCAGCCCGAGCCCGGTCTGCGCCCCCTTCCAATAGGGCGCCCTTGCGGCGCACCTGCCCCCGCCCCCCGCAAGGGGGCGGGAACGGCGGGACAGGCGCACACATCATCCAGCTCCGTTCATCCAGCCCCGTTCATCCACTGCGGGCGGCCGTGCCGCCCGTGCAAGGCTCGTCATGTTCGATGTTCATCGCCCGCAGCGCGGCTCCCTCTCCCGCACCATCGCCGGTTTCGTCAGCGGCGCAGGAGGCGGCCGGCGGCGGCGCACGCTGTCGCCTCATCTCGCCCTGTGTGCCTTTCGCGATCAGGCGGCCACGCGCCGCCTCAGCCGCGTCATCGGCGCCCCCGTGCGCACCGGCGGCGCGCCGTGCGGCCCCGACATCGCCTACGTGCTGGAGATGACGCCCCGCGGCACCCGGCTCCATCTGCTGGAGGCGGACCGGCGCAAGGTGGAGGGCGTTCTCGGCAAGGTCAGCGCGCTTCTGGAAAGCCTGTGCGTGAGGATCGCCGCCGGTGAGGTCGCCGAGTGCACCCCTCGTGTGCCGGGGCTCGGCAGGGCGCAGGGTGAGGTGCCCGGCGGAGCGGCCTCATTGCGCGAGGCGCCTCTCGCCTTCGGCTCTCACATCGGCGTGCCTCTCGTCGACGAGGCGGGGCGCGTGCGCGGCATGATGGGCTGCTTCAGCATGGAAGGCAGCCTGTTCCTCGACAAGGACGAGCACCGCCTGATCAGGCGCCTCGCCCGCGAGATCCACATCGCGCCGGCGCGCTGAACTTTTCCGCCCGGCGCCCGGGGCCTGCGGCGGGCTCTCGGCTTCTGACCGGCTGATCTCTGAGCTCTGACTTCTGCCCTTGGCGGCGCAGGCTACGGGCGGGGCCGGCGACTTCGCCCCCGTCGCGCGATCGGCCGAACCGATCCAGCCGTCCGGCACGGGTTCGCCCGAGCGGAGCCCAGGGATGCCCCGTGAAGCCCGCGCCACGCCGCCACCCGCACCCGATCGCCGGTGCCGGAGGCGCGGGGCTGCGCAACGGCCCGACCCACCCCACCCGCGCGAGCCGACACCGCAGGCGAGGACGCGCGGGGCAGGACGCGCGATGGCAGGAAGCGCGGGGCATGAGGCGCTGGGAAAGAGGCCGCCGAGCACGGACGCATCCTCGATCCCGCCACGGTCCTCGAAGGCAGGGGCCGACGAGAAAGCGGAACGAGAAGCGGCGAACCGCGCCCCACCCTCGGCCGGGGGTCGAGCACACCAGGCGCACACCATCGCGCGCACACCGGCACCGAATGCCGCCCGCGCCCATCTCAATGCGAATGAAAGAAGCGTGCGCCACGGCATCTTCGGCGCACGGGGGGCGAGATCTGCACGCGGGGGTCTGCATGCGGCGTCTCGCCAAGGCGCCCCCCGAGGTGCGCCACGAATCGACGGCGCCGCGGTTCGGTGCGCGAAGGCGCGTGCGCGACGGCCCGGATGCGCCACGGCCGGGGAAGCGCGAACGTCGGGGGCAAAACGCGGAGCCGGGGCGCCGACCGCAGGGGCGCCCCCGCAGGCGGGCGACGCCGTGCCGCGAAGGCCCATAGTGCGCAGGCCGTGCCGCGAAGACCGGTGCCCAAGCGGGTGGTGCGCGGTGCGCCGGCCCGTGAGGGTCAGTGAGCGCCCATGATCGCCAGGCCGTGGGACAGCTCGGCCAGCGAGTAGGGCTTGCTGAGCATCTTGCCGCGGGCCAGACGCGCCTCCTCCCCCTCCAGCGCCCCGCGCGTATAGCCCGAGCAGAACAGCACCCGAAGGTCCGGCCAGCGTGCATGAACCACCCGCGCCAGATCGAAGCCGGACATCCCCTCCGGCAAGATCACGTCGGTGAACATCAGGTCGATGTCCTTGCGGTGGATCTCGAGGTGGAGGAGAGCCTGCGGACCCGACGACACCGTCACCGGGTGATGGCCGAGCGCCTCCAGCATCACCACGGTGTTGTCGCGCACCCGCGGATCGTCCTCCACCACGAGAATGCGCAGCGGCGTCGACGGGCTCAGCTCCTCCGGGCTCGCCTTCGCCGCGGTCTCCCCCTTGCTCGCCCGCGGCAAGTAGAGGCGAACCGTCGTCCCCGCCCCTTCCTCCGAATAGATCTGCAGGCTGCCGCCCAACTGCTTCACGAAGCCATAGGCCATCGACAGGCCGAGACCCGTGCCGGTGCGCTCCCCCTCCTCCTTCGTGGTGAAGAAGGGCTCGATCGCCCGCCGCATCACGTCCGGCGACATGCCGCAGCCATTGTCCGAGACCGAGAGCAGCACGAAGTCGCCCTCCAGCCCGTCCGCCTGGGCCGAGACATAGTCGTCGTCGATCACCACGTTGCGCACGCTGACGGCGATCCGCCCGCGCCCCGGCTCGCAGGCGTCGCGCGCATTGATGCAGAGATTCATCAAGGCGCTGTCGAGCTTGGTCGGGTCCACCTCGGCGAACCACAGGTCCGGCTCCATCTCGATCGTCAGGCTATATTGCTCGCCGAGCGCGCGCTGGATCAGCGGCCGCGCATCCTCGATCAGCGTCGCCACGTCGGTGGCGGTCGGGTCCAGGGTCTGCCGCCGCGCGAAGGCCAGGAGCTGGTTGACGAGATCGCGCCCGCGCTCGGCCGCCCCGCGGTTCATGTCGATGAGCTCGAGCAGCTTGTCGTTGCCCCGCGCGCGCATCTTCATGATGTCGGCCGAGCCCATGATCACGGTCAGAAGATTGTTGAAGTCGTGGGCGATGCCGCCGGTCAGCTGGCCGATCGCGTCGAGCCGGGTGGCGCTCTGCATCTTCTCCGACAGCACCATCTTCTCGGAGATGTCCTGATAGACGACGATGAAGCCGTCCTGCATGTTGCCCTTGCCCTTGATGAAGGTCTTGTGGGCGAGCACCGTGACGTTGAGGCCCGAGCGGTTCTTGTAGATCGCCTTGCCCGACCAGGACCCGTGCCGCATCATCATGTCGTGACGCATCGCGTGGAGGTCGGGGTCGATCTGCAACAGATCGACGATGTCGCGCCCGATCGCCTCGTCGCGCGACCAGCCGAAGGTGCGCCCCGCCTGGCGGTTCCAGAAGACGACCTTCTCGTCCATGTCGTAGACCACGAAGGCCTCACGGGCATGGGAGACGATCTCCAGCACCCATTCGAGGGTGGCCTCGCGCTCGCGGTGCAGGGTCACGTCCTGGATGACGCCGGTGATCGACACCACTTCGCCGTCGGAAAAATGCGCGTCGCCCGCCGACATGACGCGGCGCTCGACGCCGTCGGCGGCCGTGATCTTGGCTTCGAAGGAGTAGGCCTCGCCGTGCGTCTTCGTCCGCTCCAGCGCCGCCATGATGCGCTCGCGGTCCTCCTGCGAATAGGCGAGGAGGGCCTGCTCCACCGGGGGCGTCTCGCCGATCGGCAGGCCGTAGATCTCGAACACCTTGTCGGACCAGCTGAGGTGGCCCGTCTTGACGTCGAGCGACCAGACGCCGATCTGGCTGAGCCGTTCGACCTGGCGGCCGAGCAGCTCGCGCCGGTGCTGCTCCTCGCGAAACTTCGTCTCGCTGGTGCTGAGCTGATAGGCGGCCTGGCCGCCGCGAATGACGGCGCTGGCATTGGCCGCCAGCATGGTGAGGTGCCCGGCCAGCGCCGGGTCCGCCCGGTGCGGCGCATCGGCGATCAGATAGAGGACGCCGATCACCGCGAGGTCGGCGGGCGCCGTGCCTCCGGATGCGGCGGAGCGGGCCGCACCGTTCCCGCTCCCGTCATGAACACCGTCATGAACGAGGCCGAGGCTCTTCGCGCAGCATTTGAAGGCGGCATAGTCGTCGGCCGCGTCATGGCCGGAGTCGTGGCCGGAGCCATGCCCGTCGGCGGCGTCCGGGGAGATATCGTGCCCGTTGGCGGCGACGTGGGAGGTGCCGTGCCCGTTGGCGGCATGGGAGGCGCCGTGCCCGTTGGCGGCGGCGGTCTTGGAGACCCCGCCCTTCGCGTCCTTGGCGGTCATGGCGTAGATCGGCTCGGCGGCCACGAAACCGATCCCCGCATCGAGCCAGGTCGACTTCGAGGCCAACGTCGAGGCGGCCATGTCCTCCACCACGATCGCCGCCGGTGCGTCGGGGTCGATCAGCTGTTCCTCTGCCGTCAACTCGGCGAGCGGGAAGTCGGACGCGGCAATGGTGCGCTGGTGTCCATTTTCGCGAAACAGGGTTATCCCGATACGCGAATAGCCTGTGAGGCTGCCGGCGAGGGTCATCAGAGGCGCCAACGTGACGCCGATCTCCTCGACGGCACGATCGGTCGGCAGCGGAGCCATCAGCCCGACAGTTTGCCCATCGGGGCGGGGAAAAATCCTATAGGGCATGGCAGAGGCTTGGGGTTCTCGCGTCGCAATTACAATATTTTGCGTGGGGGTGGCTTTGTCCAGTGCGAATTCGGCCGCACAACCAACTTGATACAAAGCAATATCACTTAGACACAAACGCACAAAAACTCAAACAAATTCGCCTTATTCTTGATTCGAAACGAGCCCAGAATGGTCATAAGTTAACCCATTGATCGGACTTGAACCACCCCAGGGGATATGTTCATACGTCTCAGGTTGTGGGCACTTTCTCCTATAAGGACAACCTGAGGCGGTCCAGATCGCCAGCTATGGCGCCCGCGCAAGGCTGATGCCCGCAACCTTGGCGCGTTTGTGGCCCTTTGTTGGCCCCGCCCCGGTGGCCCCCTCACAGGCCGGTCGCTACACTCCGTTTCGCTCGGTCGCCGCCCGCCTTGGCCAAGGCGAAGCCCGGACCTTTCGAAGGCGAAAGGCGAAGTTTTGGTCTTTCGAGGCGGCGCCGAGACCTTTCGAGGCGCCGGATCCGGACACGGGGCGGGCGACGGCCCCGATGCGGGCATCCGCTTCAGGACGTGCTCCGGCACGGCGGGCGCGAGTCGGCCGTGATCAGGCCGTTCCACTGGGGACCCCTATCGATCGAAACCCCGTTCGATCGGCCGTCGCACCGCCCCTCCCCCACCCGGTCGGCCGACATGCTCCACAGGTGCCGCCCGGCCCATACGAGGACACTTATGACGAACGACACCCCTCCACGCACCCCCGCCACCCCGGTGACGGCGCGCGGAGCCCGGCCCGCGGACAGCCCTTATTGGGACCCCGCCCTCGAAACCCAGAGCCGCGAGGACTGGGCGGCGATGAAGCTGGAGCTGTTGAAGGAGAGCCTGGCCCACGCCTATGCCAACGCGCCTTATTATCGGCGAAGCTTCGACGAAGCCGGGGTTCATCCGGACGACGTCACAAGCCTGACCGACCTCGCCCGCTTCCCGACCATCGACAAGAGCGTTCTGCGCGAGCGTCAGACCGCCGCCCCGCTGCTGGGCGACCTCGCCGCCGTCCCCGAGGAGGAGGTCGTCTACGTCTCCGCCTCGTCGGGGTCGACGGGGGTGCCGACCGTCTCCCCCTTCACCGCCGAGGATTTCGAGGCGTGGATGGACTACGAGGCGCGCCAGTTCTGGTCATCGGGGCTGAGGCCCAGCGACCGCTACGCCCACTCGCTGAACTTCTCCCTGTTCATCGGCGGGCCGTGCGTCCTGGGGGCGCAGAAGATCGGCGCCCTGTCGATCCATGCCGGCACGGTGCCGTCCGAGCGTCTCCTCTCGATCCTCGAGACCTTCCAGGCGACGGCGATGTGGACCACGCCGTCCTACGCCTGGTATCTCGGCGAGACGGCGCTGGCGAAGGGCATCGACCCCAAGACCGACCTCGCCATCAAGAAGATCTTCGTCGCCGGTGAGCCGGGCGGCTCGATCCCCGAGACGCGGGCGCGCATCGAGGCGCTGTGGGGCGCCGATGTGTACGACTATTACGGCCTCTCCGACATCTTCGGCGCGTGTGCGGGGATGTGCGAGGAGAAGGACGGGCTGCACTGGGCCGAGGACCACATCCACGTCGAGGTGATCGACCCGGAGACGGGCGAGCCGGTGGCGCCGGGCGGCCGCGGCGAGATGGTGCTGACCACCTTGAAGAAGCGCGCCCGGCCGCTGGTGCGCTTTCGCACAGGCGACATCGTGTCGTTCAACGAGGACACCTGCGGCTGCGGGCGCACCTCGATGCGGCTGATGGGCGTGCACGGCCGGCTCGACGACATGCTGGTGATCCGCGGGGTCAACATCTTCCCGTCGGACGTGGAGGCGATCGTGCGCCAGGACCACGATTTCACCGGTGAATATCGCCTGATCGTGACACGGGAGAACCACCTCGACACGCTCACCGTGGAGGCCGAGAAGATCCACGGTTTCAACGGCACCGACGACGAGCTGGCGGCGCGGCTGAAGAGCGGGATCAAGACCAAGACGGGCGTCGGCGCGGCGGTAACGATCCTTCCCGCCGAGACGCTGCCGCGCGAGACGCACAAGGCGAAGCGCGTCGACGACCGCCGCGGCCAGGTTTGGACCGCCTGAGTCCGCACCGCCCCCAGTCTGGACGCCCCCCAGTCTGGACGGCCCCCAGTCTGGACGGCCCGACTCTGACCGCCTGGGCCCGCCCCCTCCGAGTGCGGCCCGGCTGTGTCCGGGCCCATCCCCGAGTGCGGCTCAGCCGAGTGAGGCCAACCCGAGTGCGGCCCGTCCGATGACGGGCGCTGCCGCGGCGTGAAGGCGGACGGCCCGGCTTTCAGCGGATGGCCGGGCCGCTCGTACCGGAGCCGTTTGCCTCAGGGCCGTTCGCACTCGGGGCGTTCGCACCTGGGCCTTTCGCACCCGGGCCATTCGCGCCTGGGCCATTCGTGGCGGAACCGTTGTCGGCGGAGCCCGCCGCGCCTGGGCCGGGGCCGCCGGCGAGGTCGATGAGGGTGATGGTGTCGTAGGTGTCGAGCACGGCGCGGATGCCGGCGCCGAGCGCGCTGTCGAGGCGGCGGTCGGCGTGGCGCAGGGTGCCCTCCTCGCGCATCATGTCGGTGCGCATCATGGTGGCGGGCTGGCACTCGCGAAAGCGCGGCTCGAACAGGCGGATGACGGAGCCGACGGTGATCGCGCCGGGCGCCCGGGCGAGGCGAATGCCGCCTCCGCGCCCGCGGGTGGAGGCGATGATTCCCTCCTTCGTGGCGATCTTCAGCAGCTTGTAGATCGTATAGTCGGTGAGGCCGGTTTCAGCCGCGATGGCGCTGACCTGCACAAGATCAGGATGGCGTTCCGCACAATATGTGAGGACTTGCAGCGCGTAGCGCGTCTGATCGGTGAACCGCATAAACGGCATCTAACCTTAGAATTTGTCCAAATCAATATGAACGAGCGGTGCCGGACGGGGCGGAACCGCGAAGGGCACGGCGCGTGTGGCCGCGAAGGGCCACCGAGGAGGCGTGCGGCCGCGAAGGGCCACCGGGAAGGCGTGCGGCCGCGAAGGGCATCGCGGAGGACGGCCGGAACCGGGCGGTGCGGCGCCGGCCGGGATGTCCACCATGATCTCCGCCGGGACGTCCGCCATGATCTCCGCCGGGATGTCCGGCCGGGGACGTGCATCGGCGGCAGCGAGCCGGTATGTGCGCGGGTGCGGCCGATGGCTGTCGGCGCGTGGATGGGCCGCCGCCGGGCGGCGCGAGCGACGGACGAGAACGGGCAGACCGCCGCGTTCTGCGCGACGACGGCCGGCGAGGACGATGGAGGGGACGATGGACGCGATCTTCGGCAGTCTCGGTGCGGCGGCGCAGAGCGCCTTCGCCTTCCTCGTCCTCGGCGGACCGGTGGTGGCGCTGCTCTTGCTGCTGGCGGCGGCGGCGGCCTGCGTCGCCGGGGCCAAGGCGCTGCAATTTTCCAGGGCCGGGATCGGTCGGCACGAGAGGGCGCGCCAGGCGCTCACCCTTTATGGACGAGGTGAGACGGGCGAGGCGCTGCGGCGGGCCGCGGCGGGGCACAGCCTCAGCGCGGCGGTGGTGCGCTTTGCCATCGAGGCGGCGCAGAAGGAGCCGCCGGCCGCCGCGCGCGACGGGGCGGAGACCTATGCCGTGACGCGTCTCCACGGAATGCGGCGCCACACCGGGGTGCTCGACATCATCGCCCAGATCTCGCCGCTTCTGGGCCTGTTCGGCACGGTGCTGGGGATGATCGAGGCGTTCAAGGCGCTGGAGGGTGCGGGGGCGGCGGTCGATCCGTCGGTGCTGGCGGGCGGCATCTGGGTGGCGCTCTTGACGACGGCGGTGGGGCTCGGCGTGGCGATGCCGGCCTCCGTGCTGGCCTCCTGGTTCGAGGGGCGGTTGGAGGACGAGGAGGTGGCGCTGGGGGCGCTGATCGCCGAGGTGTTCAACGGCATCGTGACCGGCGAGGAGGCCGAGGCCGAGGCGCTTCCGCCGCGCGGACGCAAGAGGCCGGCGGAACACGGGCCGCAGGCCGCGGTGGAACGTGGCGCGCAGGCCGCGGCGGAACAGGGGGCGCAGGCCGCGGTGGAACGCGGGGCGCAGGCCGCCCTTGGGGCCCGACCGGTGCAGCAGTCCGATCAGCGGACGGGTCAGCGGGCGGGCCCGCGGGCGGGGGCGGGTCAGCGGACGGGTCATGGCCCCCTCCGCGCGCAGGAGCCGGGCGAGGATCATCAGCGCCCCCCGCGCCACGGCGACGATTCACGTGGCGATCCGCGCCCCGATGGGCCTAGGCGCGTTACGCGCCAGGGCGAGCATATGCCCCTGCCGCGCCAGGGCGAACATCAGCGCGCCCCGCGGCAGGGCGATGAGGTGAGCGCCCAACCTGATGGCGAAGAGGTCCGGGACACCGGGCACCGGAGCCAGGATGTGCGCCCCTCGCGCCAGAGCAGGGATGTGCGCCTGCCGCGTCGCAACGGGGGTGCCCTGGAGGCGGGAGCCGATAGGCATGAGGCCGGGGCCGATGCGCATGCGTCCGGGGCCGATGGGCATCAGGCCGGCGCCGATCAGGACGGGCCGGGGCCGCACCGTGACACGCCCGGCCGCCTCACCACGGCGCCGCGATGAAACGCCTGCCGCCGCGGCGGCGCCGCCGCCTGCCGCTGACGCCGCTGATCGACGTCATCTTCCTGCTCCTCCTCTTCTTCATGCTGTCGTCGAGCTTCCTGCGCTTTGCCGAGGTGGAGGTGGCCTCGGCGGGGGCTGCGGCGGGCGGTGCGGCGAGCGGCCCGGCGGCGCTCCTCAGTCTGTCGGGCGACGGGGGCCTGACCCTCGACGGTGCCCCGGTCCCGCGCGAGACGCTGGCCGACGCGCTGCAGCGGCTGCAGGACGAGGGGACGGCGCGGCTGGTTCTGACGGCGGGGCCCGGCAGCGCGGTGCAGGACCTCGTCGACCTCCTCGCCCTGTTGGAGAGGGGACCTTTGCCGGTGGTGCTGGCGGGCGGCGGCACAGCGCCCGCCGCCGATACGCCCGGCACAAACGCGGCCACGCACGGCACAGGTGCGAGCACGCCCGGCGCAGGTGCGAGCACGCCCGGCGCAGGTGCGAGCACGCCCGGCGCAGGCGCGGGCACGTCCGGCGCAGGTGCGGGTACCCTCGGCGTGGGTGCGGGTACCCCCGGCGCGGGTGCGGGTGCGCCCGGAGCGGGTGGGGGCACGTCCGGCGCGGGTGCGAGCACGCCCGGCGCAGGCGCGGGCACGTCCGGCGCAGGTGCGGGTACCCTCGGCGTGGGTGCGGGTACCCCCGGCGCGGGTGCGGGTGCGCCCGGAGCGGGTGGGGGCACGTCCGGCGCGGGTGCGGGCACGGCCGGCCAGGGTGCGGGAGCTCCTGGTACGAATACGGGGATCGCCGGGCGTGGCGCGTCGGGGGCTGGGGCGTCCGCTGCGGGTGAGCCGGGCGAAGGCGCGCCCGGCGCAGCTCGGTCCGGTGCGGCGGGAGCGTCTTCTGCAGGCCCCTCTTCTGCGGGGCCGTCCGGAGCGCAGAGCGCTGCGCCCGGAGGGGCACGTCCATGAGGCGGCTGGGCGAACCGCGCCGCCGCAGGGCCGAGCACGAGAGCACCATCCCTCTCATCAACGTCGTGTTTCTGCTTCTCGTCTTCTTCCTGGTGGCGGGGACGCTGTCGGCGCCGCGCGACCCTTCGGTGGAGCTGGCGAGGGCGGCCGCCTTCGACCCGGCGGCGCTCGATCCGCGGGCCGTCTATGTCGACGCGGCGGGGGCGCTGCGTGTTGCGGGGCGGGTGGTGGACGCGTCCGCCGCCGTTGCCGCCGTGAGGGCTGCCGCTGCGGCTGCGGGCGGGACGGGTGCGGCCGCTGGTGGTGACGGCACGGAGGTGGCGGCGCAGGGGGATGGCGCAGCTGCTCTCATCGTGGTGCCCGACCGTACGCTGGAAGCGCCTCTTCTTCTCACCCGCCTCGCCGAGCTGCGCGCGGCCGCCGGCGACCTCGCGATCCGCATCCTGACCGAGCGGCCCGTCGGGAGCGGCGGCTAAGGCCCCTACGAACGGCCGGGCGCCGCCGGGAGCGGATGCCACCGGGAGCGGATGCCACCGGGACCGAACGCCGCCGAGGCCGGACGCCGCCAAGGCCGGACGCCACCGGAGCCGGACGCCACCGGGACCGGGCGCCACCGGGACCGGGCGTCACCGGGACCGGACGCCGCCGAGGCCGGACGCTGCCGGGGCCGGACGCCACCGGGATCGAGCGTCGCCGGGATCGGGCGTCGCCGAGGCCAAACGCCGCCGGGTCGGACGCCACCGGGGCCGGGCGCCACCGAGGCGGCCGGGACCAGACGCCGCCGGGGTCGGACGCCACCGGGACCGAACGCCACCGAGGCCGGACGCTGCCGGGGCCGGGCGCCGCCGGGGTGGAGACCGCCAGGGCCGGGCACCACCGGGGCCGGGTACCGCCGGGGTGGGCGGAACGCCGCCTTGCGCCCATGTGCCCCCTCCACCGGTGGGTGCCGCGTGGGCGGGGCCGTGATGCGAACCGTCCCCTCCATTGCCGGTGGATGACGTGTACGGGCGCCTCAACCTTTCCCGCCCCAGCCCTTATTCTCCTCAGCCCGGAGCATCGGGATCCAAGGCCCGGCCGCGCCCCGGATGCCTTGGATGCGACAGCGCTGTGCGTTTCGAACGGAGTGCCCTTGTCCCTGCAGCTCGACCCCCTCATGCAGCTCGACCTCTTCCCCACCGACATGAGGCTGCGCTGCATCGACCCGGCACGCGGCATGTGGCGCTTCTATTCCCTGTCGATCCAGCCGACCTTGTTCGGGGAATGGACGCTGGTGCGCGAGGCGGGGCGGCTCGGCCATGCCGGCCGTGTGCAGACCGAACGCTACTCCTCCGCGGGGCAGGCGATCGACGCGCTCTACGCCGCGGCGCAAGACAAGCGCCGCCGCGGCTACAGGGGCTGAACAAGAGGGCTTCAGCCGCACCCACGAGGCTCCATATCGCCGCCACTGTGCAGCGCCGACGCCAGCCGCCTCGATGGGCGGCGCCGACGCCAGCCGCGCCGGTGCGCGACGCCCACGCCAACCGCGCCGATGGGAGCGCCCACGTCAGCCACGTCGGTGTGCGGCGCCCACGCCAATCGCGCCGATGGGGGCGCTCACGTCAGCCACACCGATGTGCGGTGCCGACGCCAACCATGCCGGTGTGCGGTGCCGACGCCAGACGCAGCGATGGCGGCGCCGACGCCAGCCGTGCCGGTGCGCAGTGCCAGCGCCGACCGTGCCGGGGGCCGGCGTCAGCCGCGCCGGTGGGCGATCTGGGCCAGGGCCTCGAGCACGTCGTCGGCCGAATAGGGCTTCTTGATCGACGGGGTGCCGGGAGCGGCCTCGGCGGGCAGCTCCATCGTCTCGCCATAGCCGGTGACGAAGACGTAAGGGATCCCCTTGGCGTTCAGCACGGGGATCAGCGGAAAGCTCGTCTCCCTGCCCAGGTTGACGTCTAGCATGGCGATATCGACGGGCTCCTCGGCGACGATGCGCTGCGCATCGGCCAGACTCATCGCCGTCAAGACGTTGCCGAGCCCCTTCTCCAGGAGGAGCTGCTCGGCATCGAGCGCCATGATCATGTTGTCCTCCACCAGGAGGGCAGTGAGGCCTGTCAGCTCGGTTTCCGCAGGGGCCGGCTCCGGGGCGCGCGGTGCCGGGGCGGCGTTCGACGCGCCGAGGCTGATCACCTTGGACGGCAGGACGAAACGCGCCTCCAGACCCTTCAGGCGCCAGAAGAGCTCCGACTCGCCGCCGAGCTCATGCGGGATCGAGCGCTCGATGATGGTGGAGCCGAAGCCGCGCCGCGTCGGCGCCTGCACCGCAGGCCCCCCCGCCTCGCGCCAGCCGATGACGCACGAATCGGTGTCGTCCAGCGTCCAGTCCACGTGGACGATGCCGGTGGAATCGGACAGGGCGCCATATTTGGCCGAGTTCGTCACCATCTCGTGCATGACGAGGGCGAGGGTGGAGAAGGCCTCGGCATTGACGAGGACGGGCGGGCCGGAGAGCTCCACCCGACCGGCCTTCTCGCCGACATAGGCTTCGGCCTCGGTGCGGATGAGCCCTTCCAGCGACTGCGCGGCGAAGGCCGAATCGGTGATCTGGTCGTGCGCCCGCGCCAGCGCCTGGATGCGCCCGCCGATGATCTTGGCGAAATCGTCCACCGAGACGGCGCTGCCGCGGCTTTGCAGCACCACCGCGCGGATCACGGCGAGGATGTTGCGCACACGGTGGTTGAGCTCGGCGATGAGGAGCTCCTGGCGCTGCGAGGCGGCCTGGCGCACCCGCTCGTTCTCCTCGGTGAATTTGAGCAGCACTTCGAGGATGGCGACCCGCAGCGCCTCGGCCGATTTCCTCTCGGCGAGCGACCACAAGGCGGACTTGCCGCGCACCGTCTCCTGCCAGGCCTCGAAGCTCTTGCGCGGCGACAAGCGCGGCCCGTTGGGGCCGAAGCTCGTCTCCTTGTGGGCCGGATCGCCCGCCCAGGTGACGGTCTCGACGAGCTCGCGGCGGAAGAAGATCAGGTAGTCGCGCGGCGAGCGCGAGATCGGGATGGCGAGGATGCCGGCGGCGCGGTCCATGAAGTCGTGCGCCTTGGGATAGACGGCGGACAGCTCGCTGGTGGCGTAGACGCGGCTTGCGGCGGCGCGGTTGAGGAAGCGGGCGAGGCCTGGCATGTCGTCGGCGAAGGGGCAGATGCCTGAGGTCTTCACCTTGCCTTCGGACCACACCGCGAAGCCGTCGGCGGGGATCATCTCGCGAAAATCGGCGGCGAAGTTGATGAGCTCGTCCGGTGAGGGCGAGGTGGAGACGAGGCGGCCGACCACCTTGTCGTGGAGGTCGCGCGCGGCCTCTTCGCTTTGGCGCAGCGCTTTGGCGAGGCGCCCTTCGATGACGAGGGCGACGATCTGGCCGAACAGCTCCAAGGTCGCGCGCAGCTCCATGGACAGCCGCCGCGGCGCATAATGGTGCAGCGCGAACAGCCCCCACAGCTCGCCGCCGATGACGATGGAGATCGAGAAGGAGGCGCCGACCCCCATGTTGGTGAGATATTCGACATGGATCGGCGACACCGCGCGGGTGACCGACAGCGACAGGTCGAGCACCGTCCCGTCCGGGCTGGTGGTGGGGACCACGGGGACGGTGGGATCGGCGACGTCGGCGATGATGCGGGTGCGGTTCTTGACGTAGAGGCGCCGGGCCTGGGCGGGGATGTCCGTCGCCGGATAATTGAGGCCGAGGAAGGGCTCGATGCCGCGGCGCAGGGCTTCGGCGGTGACCTCGCCGGAGCCGTCCGGGGCGAAGCGGTAGAGCATCACGCGGTCGAAGCCGGTGACGGCGCGCAACTGGCGCACCGCTTCGGTGTAGAGCGCGTCCATGGAGGGGGTGCGCTCGATGCGCCCGATCATCGTCTTGACGAGGGTGCCGGAGGAGGCCGGGACGGGGATGACCGGCTCGACCTCGATGACGATGGAGGGGCCGGTGATGTGGATGGCGACGTCGAACCGGCGGCCGTTGCCGAAGAGGTCGATGCCGAAGAGGCGCTCGGAGCCTTCGCCGGGGGCAAGGCCCTGCAGGCGGTCGCGGATGTCGTGGAGGCTGGAGCCGGGCAGGAGGTCGGCGAGGGGCAGGCCCAGGCAGTCGTCGGGCGTGCGCCCGGTGATCTCGGCGATGTTGGCGGAGACGTGACTGATCATCCAGTCCATGGAGACGGCGACGAGGGTGCCGAAGGACTGGATGCGGCCGAGCAGGTGGATGGGCTCCCGGTCGCAGTTGGAGAGATCCACGGGGAACGTCGGATCGTCCGTCATGAGGCCACGTCGAGGGTCAGCGGGCACGCCCTTTCAAACAGTTTAAATGCAGCTTGCGCTGCCGCGCTCGTTCGCGCATGGTCGCCGGGACGAAGCGCCGGACAGAGCGCATCGAAGGCGGCGAAGACGGGGCCGGGCCGTGCGGCGGCCCGCAAGTAGGCTTCGCCCGGATTTCCGGCTCGGCCCGGCTTTCCTGCGCGGCGAGTCTCCTCGGTTGGTTCAGCCTGACGGGTTGGACCAGCGCCACCGGCTTCGCGTGCCATCGGGCCGTCCGGAAGCCGGGGACCGCGTTCTTCTTCACGGCGCCGGCGCTGCGTGAGGATCATGCGCGCACCGAGCCGTGAACCGTCCAGGACATAAACAACCCCGGCGGCTTCTGGAAGTCCCCCTTTTCCATTCAGGGGAAAGGCTCCGTCCAGGGAAAAGGGCATCGGCTCGGCAAAGGGGGGGCCGGACTGCGGATCGCGCGTTCCGAGGGGGGAACGGGGATGCAGGCCGAGAGCGGCGATGTCCGCTTCCAGAGCCTGCGTCAGCACCGGGCGCAGCGCGGCGACGGCGTCCGGCAGGTGCGGCGCCAGCCAGGCTTCGAGCACTGTGTGGCTGGCATGGGTCATCACGAGGAAGGCGTGATAGAGGCGGCGATCGGCCGGATCGACGATGCCGGCATAGCGTGCGTCGAGGGCGCGATGGACGCCGCCCGTGGCCGCGCTCAGATGCTGCCTGAGGCTGGCTGGATCGGTGCGGGCCGACCCTTCCAAGGACGACGGACAGGCAAGTTCGGGCATCTGCAACCTGTGAACCCCGGCGCAATTAATGCAGGGATCCGTTTTTGGACAGGGGCTTTTTTGGGCCCGCGTCCTTCGATGAGGATGTGCCGTTTTGCCCGAGCGGCCCGGCTGGCCCTCCTGCCGCGCCCTTCTGCCGCCCCTTCCGGCGGCGGCCTCAGGCTCCGGCGGGCGATCCGGCCTCGGCCGCCGGTACGGTTTCGGCGGCGCGCCGGGCTTCCATGAAGCGCCAGGCGGTGGCGATCAGGGTGTCGGGGTCGGAGTGGACCGCGCGCCAGTCGAGGCGCTCGGCGGCGCGCGCGGGGTCGGCGACGAGGAGCGGCGGGTCGCCCGGCCGGCGCGGGCGGATCTCGCGGCGCACAGGGCGGCCGGTGATGCGCTCGGCATGGGCGAGGATCTCCAGCACCGATGTGCCCTTGCCGGTGCCGAGGTTGATCGCCTCGAAGCCGCTCAAGCGCCCGTCCAGCAGCCGGGCGATGGCTTTCACGTGGGCGCTCGCGAGGTCGAGCACGTGGACATAATCGCGCACGCAGGAGCCGTCCGGGGTGGGATAGTCGGCGCCGTTGACGCCGATGACCCGGTCCGGGTCGCCGGCGGCGGCGAGGACGAGCGGGACGAGGTGCGTCTCGGGGTCGTGGCGCTCGCCGATCTCGGCCTCGAAGCTGGCGCCGGCGGCGTTGAAGTAGCGCAGGGCGACGGCGTTGAGGCCGTAGGCGGCGGCGGCGTCGCGCAGCATGGTCTCGACCATCAACTTGGTGCGGCCATAGGTGTTGACCGGCGCGCACGGGGTCTCCTCGGTGATGGGGAGCACTTCGGGCTGGCCGTAGACCGAGCAGGTGGAGGAGAGGACGAAGGCCTTCACCTCGTGCGCCAGAGCGCGGCTGACGAGGGTGAGGGAGCCTGCAACGTTGACGCGGTAGAAGTGCAGCGGGTCGGCCACGGAGTGAGCGACTTCGGACAGCGCGGCGAAGTGGATGACGGCGGCCGGCTTCCACTTCGCGAAGACGGCGTCGAGACGGACTTCGTCGGCGATGTCGCCCGCTTCGAAGGGGCCCCATTGCACGGCGTCCGTGTGGCCCTTGAGGAGGTTGTCGTAGACGACGGGCCGGTAGCCCTCGGCGGCGAGGGCGCGGGCCGTGTGTGCGCCGATATAGCCGGCGCCGCCGGTCACGAGGATGGTCGTCATCTGATGAGTCCTAAAAATATTGCTTGAGCCAATGCCAGAAGCTCTGCCGTCAGGCGGCCATTCGCCTTTTCCGAACCTTCAGCGTGGCACGGCCCATGCCATCACAACGCCGTGACGACGATCTTGTGGATGCCGACGGCGAGGGTGCGCGGGTCGCCCTGGGGGGTGAGGTCCACCTTGGCGCCGATCGACAGCTTCACGTCCGTCAAGGCGGCGCCTGCGGAGCCGGGGACGGCGTCGAAGGTGGCGCTCTTGCGGATCGTCCCATCGGGGCACTTGGTCTGGTCGTAGCTCGCCGGGGTCCGGCCGTCGCACGAGATGGTGAGCCCGTTCAGCGTCTTGTCGTTGATGCTGATGACCACGTAGACGTCCACCCTGCGCGGCTGGCGGCGCGTCACGGGAAGGGTGAAGGTTGCGCTGTTCTCACGCCCGATCCAGTGGTAGCCGAGGCCGTCCCCGCGCGCCTCGTAGGTGTAGAAGGCGGGATGGTCGAATCCCATGTCGAGCCACAGGGTGGCCGAGGCCTGTTCGGCCACGGGGTGATCCGGCACCAGGTCCGGCACCAGGGCGACATTCTTGGCATAAAGGGTGCTGAGGGTGGTTTCCAGCGCCCCGAGACGCTCCTCGACGGCGGACAACCTGCGTTCGGAATCCAAGACTCGGGCCCTTTTTCGTGCGCGGTTCGTGCGCGGTTTCGTGCGCGGTCCACAGGCCGCCGCGAGCATCTTCGCGTGCCCGGGCCAAGCCGCGGATGGATCGCTCAGCGGGTATCCTCTTAACCAAGCCACTTCAAGACCAAAGCCAGCGCGCGGCATCTTTAGGTTGTGTTAATGTGGGGCGCACATCGTAACGGCGCAAGCGGGGAATGGGGCAGGAGCCTCCCCCCGCCCGAGGATCGCCGACACTCGGACCGGACGAGGTTCGGATCGGCCGAGACTTGGATTGGACGGCACTCGGATTGGGACGAGACTTGGAAGGGGCGCGTGTCGATGCTAGCCGACGAGGTGAGATATGACGGGAAGGTCTGGAGCGGCGATGACGACGTTCGACGAGGCGCTCGACTTCGCGCAGGCGCGGGCCGACCACCTGGACGAGACGGTGCGGGTTCTGATGCGCACCCGCGCCCCGATGCACACGGCGACCCAGCCGCGCACCCCGCTCGGCACCCTCACCGGTCCGGCGGCGGCGGCGCTGAACGCGGATCTTCTCTCCCAGGTGCCGGGGCGGCGCCTCACCGACACGCAGAGCCTTCTCGTCCTGGCGGCGGTCGCCCGTCATCAGGCGGTCGACATCGTGGTGGCGGCGGAACCGCAGGACGCGGCCCGTCTCGCCGCCTTGCGGATCGGCCTCGACGGGATCGTGGCGGCGGGCACGGTCCCCCATCCGGCCGACGGACCGGCGGTCAGGCGGGCGCGCTTCGGGATCCGCCGGGATGACGGCACGGCGCCGCGCCTGGCGGCGATCCACCTCAGCCTCGGCGAACCCGGCAGCATCGGCCTCACCCACCTCGCCGTGGAGCCGGTGGCATGACGATGCTGGGCGAGACGACGCGTGAGGCCACAGGAGCAGAGACCCGAGGAGAGCCCCGAGCGGCAGAGGCCATAGGGGTAGAGCCCGGAGGAGCAGAGGCCATAGGGGCAGAGCCCACAGGAGCAGAAGGAGAGACCCGGACGAAGGAGAGGGCACAGGCCACAATGACGGCGAACGGCGGCAGAGGGCCGGACGACGTGCTGGACGCCGTGCCGGGCGGGGCATTCGGCGAGGCCTTCCCCGAGGCGCCGGGCGAGGTGGTGACGATCGACGACGTGCTGATGCGCTTCGGCGGCGAGGACACGCTGCTCGGCATCGTCGACCTCGTGCGCCGCGCCCCCTCCCCCAACGCGGTGGCGGCGATCCGGCGCGAGCTCGCCCGGCGCATCGGCGCCGGCAAGGACGGCCCCACCTACCGCGCCTTCGACGCGCTCCTCGGCTATCAGTCCGGCGCGGTGAAGGTCGAGGCTCTGGTGGAGGCCCTCTCGGCGAGCGTCAGGGCCGACCCTTCCGCCTACCCGCCTTACAACGTGCTGGACTATGCCGGAACGCGGCTTCCTTCGGTGCACACGCCCGCCTTCAGGGCGCTGATGCTGGAGGCGGCGGCGCGCAATCCGGAGCTTGCCGTCGGCGCCCCGGTCTGGGCCGGCCCGCGGGAACGTCCGGCCGCCTTCGCCCTCCTCCTCGGCCACGCCAAGGCGGACGGGCTGACGCCGCGTGTGGCGATGGCGCTCCTGCGCCTCGCCCGGCTGGTCTCGGACGGGCACTTCCGCACCGCCTTCCACCACCTGTGGCACATGCTGCCTCCCGCCTCTGCCACGAGCCCGGTCGGCGCCGTCTCTGCCGAAGCCGCCGCCCACGAGGATGCACCGGCGGGCCTCGTGGTGGAGGCGATGGGCCTCGCCCTCCTGGAAGCCGGCCAGCACGAGGGCGATCTCGCTGCCCTCCTCTTCGCCGCCCGCGACGCCCGTCACGGGACTGATGCGGCGCTCACCTATGCCTGCGCGCTCATCGACACCCGCTGCGAGCGGCTGGAGGCCGCCGCCCGCGCCTTCAGGCGCCTGACCGGCGATCCCGTCTTCGGCCCGCGCGCCGCCACCGAGGCGAGCCGCATCGACCTCCTCCTTCTGGAGCGCGAGCTCGCCAAAGCCTCGCCCCGGCGCCAGCGCACCGAGCTCGCCGCCATGCTGCAGCGCGTCGCCGCCGCCGGCGCCCCGGTACCCCGGAGCCTTGCCGTGCATCTGGCCGACATCGCCCTCTCGGCCGAGCGGCTCGACGTGCTCGCCCTCCTGAAGACCATGGCGGAGCGCACCGAAGGCGGCGCCGAAGCCCTCGCCGGCGCCGTCGCCGAAGAGATCCACGCCGGCTTCGGCCACCCCGCCATCGCGGACGAGGCGCTGCCGGCGGGCGTCGCGACCCGCGTGCGGCTGATGGCCGAGGCGCTGCGCCGGGCCGGGCGCGGCCACGCCGCCTTCATGCTGCAGAGCCTCCTCGGCGCGCCGGACGGGGCACAGGACCCCATCGCCGCGCTCGACTTCTATTTCGCCGCCGTCGGCGCGGGCGACCTGATGGGCGGCCGCCCCGGCCTTGCCGAAGTCACCCGCCTTTATGCCGACCGCCTGAAGGACGCCGCCTGGCCGCAGAGCACGGCCGGCCTGCCCTGGCCCTACTACGCCCTCACCGGCCTGTCGGACGCGCTGCCGGATCGCGCTCTGCCAGAGAGCGCTCTACCAGATCGCGCTTTGTCGGAGAGCGCTTCGGGATGGCCGAAGATCTCGATCATCGTCCCGTCATTCAACCAGCGCCAATATGTCGAGGAGACGATCCTCTCGATCGTCAACCAGAACTATCCGAACCTCGAAATCATCGTCTTCGACGCCGGCTCCACCGACGGCACGCTGGACGTCTTCGAGCGCTACAAGAGCCACTTCGACGTCTTCGTGGTGGAGCCGGACAAAGGCCAGTCGGACGCCATCAACAAGGGCATGAGCCGGGCCACCGGCGACCTCCTCTACTGGCTCAACACCGACGACATGCTGGCACCCGGCGCCCTCCACGCGATCGGCCGCACCTACGCCGAAACCGGCTCCGACATCATCGCCGGCTACTGCATCGAGACCTCCAACCGCATGATGCGGCTCCTCAACCTGCCCCAGGCCGAGGAGCGCGACTTCACCCCCGAAGACATCACCGACCTCTTCGGGCGCTGGCTGAAGGGCGACTATTTCTACCAGCCCGAGGTGATGTTCACCCGCTCCATCTGGGAGAAGGCGGGCGGCAAGGTGCGGCTCGACGCCCACTATGCGATGGACTTCGAGTTCTGGCTGCGCTGCACCAAGCTCGGCGCCACCTATACCCGCGTGCGCGCCCCCATCGCCTTCTTCAGAAAGCACGCCGAGCAGAAGACCGACGACCTGCCCGACTGCATCGACGAGCAGGCCGGCCTCATCCTGGAAAACGGCTTCGCCGAGACGCTGCCCGCCCGCACGGCCGCCGTCCGCCGCCTCGCCCGCCGCTTCGCCACCTCCGGCAAGCGCGTCGCCGTCGTCTCCAAGCGCTACGCGAAGATCTTCGCCGCCAACGTCCACACCGAGCTCGACACCCACGAGACGCGCTACCAGGTCGAGTTCTTCGACAGCCCCGAGGCCTTCGACCCGAGACAGGTCGATCTCATTATCAACCTGTGCCACGTGCTGGGCGACTATTCGGACACCCTGCGCTACCGCCACCGCGGTTTCGCCGGGCCGATCGTCGGCTGGTTCTGGGACAACCATCACACCTATTTCGAGAACGCCCACACCGCGCGCGTGCTCGACTTCGTGTGTCCGAGCCACGTCCTCTTCGCCGATTATCTGAGGAACCGGGATGCGGTCTCGCTGGACGCGGTGCCGCTCTGCGTCACCCAGTGGACGGCGCGCAATGCGAGGACGCTCTACCGCCGCTTCGGCGGCGGCGCGCGCGACGAGCGGCTCTATGGCGGCTTCGTGCGCTACAACATGGGCTCGAAGCGCAACCAGCTCGTGCTGGACCTCATCGGGACCGACGCGCCGCACGCGCTCTATCTGCTCGACGAGATGAATCTGGCGCCTTATTTCGGCAAGAGCGCCGGCGAGCGCTTCGCCGACTGGTGCGGCTACAAGACATCGCTGTGCCTGCCGCTGCGCAACGACCTCTCCCAGCGCTTCTTCGACGCCTGGCTGACCGGACAGATCCCCGTGGTGCCACGCGGCCTCGTCCCGGCGCTGGAGTTCTTGGGGGCGGACGCGTTGGAGCGGCACGTCGCGGTGTTCGAGGACTATACGCCCGCCGCCGTCCACGCCGCCCACGCCGAGGCGCTGGCGAAATGGAACGCAGCCGGCCAGGACGGGGCGGACGCGCGCCACGCTTTGGCACGCGACCACCACATGTTCGCCAACCGGGTGAGCGAGATCATCGACAAGGTGCTGGCCGCGGCCGAATGAGGCGGGGCCGGTCGAGGCGGGCTGGCGGGTGAGGCGGGAAGGGGGCTCGGGTCCCTCCAAAAAACAGGGGGGCCGCCTGCTTTTCGAAGCCCGCCATCGCCGCGGCACGCCCTGACGCAGACGGGCCCGGAGCGCAAGGGCCGCTGCGCTTGAACCCTTGCACCCCGAACCCGCCCGCGTCCTGACGGCCTTGCGACGGCAGGCTCCGAAAAACAGGCTCCGCAGACCCCCGGCTTGGACCGCTGCGCCGGCGCTGGCGGGAGCGCCGCGGCGGCAGGATGTCGCCGGGCTGGCGGTGGTGTGCCCTCCCCCCTCGGAGCGGCCGCGCTTCACACCCCGCACCGGCGGACGGGGGCGATCCATATTTTCCCTGATGCCGCAACGGGATGCGGGGGATCCGGCCGACGCGTCAGATATGCCAGATTAAAACTGTTCCAATACAAGACTTCGTACTGTAGAAGTGTTCCAAATCCATAGTTATTGCAAGGACTTGATCGTTCTTCCGGGGCGCATTACACCTCCTCTACCGCACAGGATCGAGGCAACGGGACCCGGCTGCATCAACCCGCCGGACCAGCCCGTCTTCGAGACCATCGCCGCGGCGCCGGGGTGATCATGATCGTCTGCCACTGCAACATCATCAAACGGAACGACATCCGCGAGGCCGTGCACGCGATCCTCGCCGCCGATCCGTCCGGCCGGCTCGAACCCCAATACATCTACCGCGAGCTCCAGAAGCGCGGACGCTGCTGCTCCTGCTTCCCCCTCGTCGCCTCCATCGTCGACGAAATGCTCGCCGAAGCCATGACCCTCGTCGACAGCCCCGCCCTCTCCGGCTCCACCGCCTCGACCAAGCGCGTCGCCGCCGGCACGTCACGCGGCTGAACAGCCCCCTCTTCGCCGCCTTCTGCGCTCCGGCCCCTCTCCCCGTCCGGGACCTGGGTAGATTAGACTTGTTCTAAGTCAAAAAATTGTTGACGCTCCTGGTCCAAAACGGCACACCAAGCCGCGACACCGACCAACGCGCACGAGGGGCACGTCATGAAGGGCAATCCGAAGGTTATCGAACGCCTCAACCAGGCACTCTTCCTGGAACTGGGCGCGGTCAACCAATATTGGTTGCACTACCGCCTGTGCGAGGATTGGGGCCTCGGCAAACTCGCCGACAAGGAACGCGCCGAGTCCATCGAAGAAATGCACCATGCCGACAAGCTCGTGCAGCGCATCATCTTCCTGGAAGGCCATCCCAACCTGCAGACCGTCGCACCCCTGCGCATCGGCACCAACGTCAAAGAGGTGCTCGAAGCCGATCTCGCCGGTGAATATGAAGCGCAGAGGACCTACGCCGAATCCCGCGAGATCTGCGACGCCGAACGCGACTACGTCTCCAAAGAGCTGTTCGACAAGCTGCTGGAAGACGAGGAAGGCCACATCGACTTCCTCGAGACCCAGCTCGAACTCCTCAACAAGATCGGCGAAGAGCGCTACATGCTCCTGAACGCCAAATCCGCCGACGAGGCCGAGTAAGACCGCCGGCGCGACCGGGACGGGCCCACGGCCATCCGGTCACGCCCGCCGCCATACGGAGCGGCCCGACAAAGCGGACAAACGAAAGGGACGCCGAGGCGTCCCTTTTTCATGTCCGGCCGATGGTTGGCAGATGGCAACGCACCCGGAGACGGGAGAGTTGGACAGTGAGAGTTGGACGGGGACGGAAGACGAACGCCCCCTCCCCTGCCGCACCCCGGGTGACGGCCTTCGGCGATCCCCCGCGGTGAACGTCTCCCGCGCGGGGCGTCTGCCTCAGTGGCGTGCGCCGCGGGCGCCGATGTCGGTCACGCTCGCCGTCAGCGCGATGCCCGAACCCGCTTCGGGCCGGCCGATCGACACGTAGGAGAGCCCCGCCCTCTCCGCCTCCTCGCGGCGGTAGATGTTGCGCAGGTCGACCAGCAGCTTGTCCGCCAGCGCACCCGCCATCGCCTTCAGGTCCAGCGCGCGGAACTGGTCCCACTCGGTCAGGATCACCGCGAGATCCGCCCCGGCGAGACAGTCCTGCACGCTCTCGGCATAAGTGAGGCCGGTGAGGTGCTTCTTCGCCTCGTTCATGCCTTCCGGGTCGAAGGCGCGCACCGTGGCCCCCGCCTTCATCAGCGCCGGCACCACGACGAGGCTCGGCGCATCGCGCATGTCGTCGGTGTTGGACTTGAAGGTGAGGCCGAGCACCGCCACCGTCTTGCCCGCCAGCGAGCCGCCCGCCGCACGGGTGACCACCTCCGCCATGCGCGCCTTGCGCCGGTCGTTGGCGGCGATCACCGTGTCGACGATCGTCACCGGCGAGGCCGCCTGATGCGCCGTCTTGGAGAGCGCCAGCGTGTCCTTGGGGAAGCACGACCCGCCATAGCCCGGACCCGCGTTCAGGAATTTGCCGCCGATGCGCTTGTCGAGGCCGATCCCCTTGGCGACCTCCTGCACGTTCGCCCCCACCACGTCGCACAGATCGGCGATCTCGTTGATGAAGGCGATCTTCGTCGCCAGGAAGGCGTTGGCGGCATATTTGGTGAGCTCGGCGGTGCGCCGGTTCATCGTCACCACCGGCGTCTCGTTGAGGAAGAGCGGCCGGTAGAGCTCCTTCAGCGCCGTGAAGGCCCGCTCGCTCTCGGCCCCCACCACCACGCGGTCGGGGATCTTGAAGTCGCGGATCGCCGCGCCCTCACGCAGGAATTCCGGGTTGGAGGCGACGTCGAACTCGGCGTCCGGCGCGACGCCGCGGATGATCGCCTCCACCTCGTCCCCCGTCCCCACCGGCACCGTCGACTTGGTGACGATCACCGTATAGCCGGTGATCAGCCGGCCGATCTCCTCGGCGGCGGCATAGACATAAGTGAGGTCGGCATGGCCGTCGCCGCGCCGGGTCGGCGTGCCGACGGCGAGGAAGACGACGTCCGCCTCCGCCACCGCCTTCGCCGCATCCGTCGCGAAGGACAGCCGCCCGGCCTTCACGTTGGTCTCCACCAGGGTGTCGAGGCCCGGCTCGTAGATCGGCATGACGTTGTTTTCGAGCGCCTCGATCTTCGAGGCGTCCTTGTCGATGCAGGTGACATCGTGGCCGAAGTCGGCAAAGCAGGCGCCGGACACGAGCCCGACATATCCCGTCCCGATCATGACGACGCGCATGGCAATCCCCGAATTGACGGCGGCAGGACCTATACCGCCTTAACATTCATGCTTCCGCAATGACCGACAGGCGCATTTGACGCAAGTCCGCATGGGCCGCTGCACGCGATCGTTTACCCGCTATGACTCCAGCGATGTAGGGTTGCGCACACAGCGCGCCTGTGCGTTCCGGCAGGACGCCGGAAGAGGCCTGTTCGAAGGGCCGGCATACGAATGCATTTGCTCCCGGCGCCCCTTTTGCCGACGATGCGGCCCCCTTCACGGCCATCAGATCGCCGCGACCAACGGACAGTCCCGCCCATGCACCTCGCCCGCTTCCCGCGCCTTCACCTTGCCCACCTGCCGACCCCGCTGGAGCCGATGGACCGCCTGTCGAAGGCCCTCGGCGGCCCGCGCCTCTTCATCAAGCGCGACGACTGCACCGGCATGTCCACCGGCGGCAACAAGACCCGCAAGCTGGAATTCCTGATGGGCGAGGCCGAGGCGCTGGGCGCCGACACGGTGATCACCCAGGGCGCCACCCAGTCCAACCACGTGCGCCAGACCGCCGCCTTCTGCGCCCGCCTCGGCCTCGACTGCCACGCCGTGCTGGAGGACCGCACAGGCATTCCCGGCCCCGACTACAACGACAACGGCAACGTCCTCCTCGACCATCTGCACGGCGCAACGCTCAGTCACGTTCCGGGCGGCAGCGACATGAACGCCGCCATGGAGGAGGTCGCGGCGCGCCTGAAGGCGGCCGGAAAGCGACCCTACATCATTCCGGGCGGCGGCTCGAACCCGGTCGGCGCGCTCGGCTACGCCAATTGCGCGCTGGAGCTGGTGCACCAGGCCAACGAGAGGAGCCTTGCCGTCGGCCTGATCGTCCACGCGACGGGAAGCGCCGGGACCCAGGCCGGTCTCGTCGCGGGTCTCCATGCGATCAACGCGCAGATCCCTCTCCTCGGCATCGGTGTCAGAGCGCCGCGGGCCAAGCAGGAGGAGAACGTCTTCGCCCTGGCGCAGGCGACCGCGGAGAAGATCGGCGCCCCGCCGGTCCCCCGCGAGATGGTGGTGGCCAACACCGATTATGTCGGCGAGGGCTACGGCATTCCCAATGCCGGCACCATCGAGGCGATCGAGATGTTCGCCCAGTTGGAGGGGATTTTGCTCGACCCGGTCTATTCGGGGAAGGGTGCGGCGGGGTTGATCGACCTCGTGCGTCGCGGGGTCATCGGCAAGGAGGAGACGGTGGTGTTCGTCCACACCGGCGGCTCGGCCGGGCTGTTCGGCTACCGCACCGCCTTCGCCGGGGCGGACACCACCGCGAAGGCGGCGTAGGGGGCAGCCGACAACCGGGGCGGCGGCGTTGTCACCTGACAACCGGGTGGCGTCGTTGTCACCTGACAACCGGGTGGCGGCGTTGGCACCTGCCAACCGGGGCGGCGGCGTTGGCACCTGACAACCGGGGCGGCGGCGTTGTCACCTGACAACCGGGGCGGCGGCGTTGTCACCTGACAACCGGGCGGCGGCGTTGTCACCTGCCAACCGGGGCGGCGGCGTTGTCACCTGCCAACCGGGCGACGGCGTTGTCACCTGACAACCGGGGCGGCGCCGTTGTCGGCTGACAACCGGGCGGCGGCGTTGTCGGCTGACAACCGGGTGGCGGCGTTGTCACCTGACAACTGGGCGGCGGCGTTGCCGGTGGTGACGGCGCGGCCCTCAGAGGGCCCAGAGGGGGTCGAAGCGGGTGGCCTCCGCGGCCGCATCGGCGAACCCCTCGGCGGCGATCAAGGAGAGCGGGCCGTCCTCCACACCGGCGCCGCCGCGCTCCACGTCGACCGTCCCGGCCTCGGTGTCGATGACGAAAGAATAGAGCCCGTTCGGCCCTTGGAAGCCGCCCGCGCGCGGGAAATAGAACTGGGTGGTGACGAGCAATTCACCGTCGAAATGCTCAGGCGTCTCGAACCAGCGCACCGGGGCGCGCCCGAACAGAGGCGGCACGTCCAAGATCGCCTCCTCGGCCCACGTCGCGCCGCCGTCCTCGCTCTTCAGAACCACCAGGGTGCCGGCCTCGTAGTCGTCATAGGTCATGTAGAGGTCGCCGTTCGCATCGGCGCTCATCTGCACCGAGGTGACGTGGACGCCGACGCTGGCGGCCGGCGTCGCCCCCTCGCTCCACAGCCCGGTTTCGCCGTCATAATGGAGAAGATTGATGGTGTTGCTCTGGGTGACGGCGGCCATGATGATGTCGCCGTCCACGCTGGTGGTGGAGAAGTGGCTGGCATAAAGACCGAGGGCACCTTCGGAATCGATCTCCTCATAGGTGAAGCCGCCTTCGTTGGGGTCGAAGACGATCCAGTAGGTGTGGTCCGGGTTCACGTAGAGGACGCCGAAGCCGTCCGGCGTCTGAAGAGCGCGCAGCGAGCCGACGTCGGCCTCGGTGTCGAGCTCGTCGAAGGTGACCCAGTTCTGGCCGCTATTGCTGGCGGCGAGGACACCGCGCACGCCCTCTTCGGTGCTGACATTGTAGGCCACGAGGAGCGCCCCGTTGGCCCCCTCGGCGATGGTCGGGTTGGTGATCGCGGCGTCGATCCCGCCTTCCACGACCTCTGATGTGGCGGTGGTGCGCCAGCGCATGTCCTGCGCGTCGTAGGTCATCTCGCGGTAGGTGATGCCGCCCTCGTCGTTGACGAAGACCATGTGCATGGCGTCTTCGCCGGCGACGAGGCGCACGTCGGAGGAGGAGTCCGGCGCAGCGCCCCGAATGCGCGCGGAGACGTCCCAGCTCTCCCCGTTGTCGGTGCTGGTGAGGATGGTGATGCGCCTGTCGCCGGCGAGGTTGACGACGAGGTGCATCTCGCCCCCCGACGTTTCGACGATGTGGTCCTGCATGCGCGAGACGATCATCTTGGGCGCATTGCGGGTGAGACTGGGCAGGATGAGCCCTTCGCCGATGATGGCGCCCTCGCTCTGCAAAAGGCCGGGGGCGGAGGTGCCGAGCCCGCTGCGCTCGGGGCTCCCGCGTTCGAGGCTGCTCGTCTCACGCTCAAACAGGGGCATCGCCGGTCTCCTTGGTGGGGAAGGACGGGAAGTGGCTGTGTCTGCGCTCGATCGAGTCCTGGATGTCTATGGGAGGCGGCGCAGACCTTGAGTTGATGTGAAGGCGTTCATGCAATCTGTATGAAATTAATGCCAATCACAATTCATTCGGCGCCTCTTCGAACCTCCTCCGGCGCCCCGTCCGTGCGTCTTCGCCGCCTGTCGATCGTCGCGGCGGGGGCCGGACCGGTGCGGCACGGGCGCTGCGGTTAACCTCGCCTTAGCCCTCACGGCCGATAGAATGGCTCACGCAACCGGGAGGCGGTGGCGTGGATCGGTGTGAACGGACGGGTCGGCGCAAAACGGCGCTGCGACGCGTGAGCGCCAGGCCCCGTGCCAGGCCGCCGCGTCAGGCGCCGGCACGCCATCCGCATCACGCCACGCGACAGGTGGCACGACAGGCGGCACGGCAAGCATCATGGCGGGCACGATGACAGGCGCAGCAGGCACTTTCACAGGCTCCGGGCTCCACGCGGGCGGGCCGGTCGGGTTCGCGACCATCGCCGGGGACGCGGCGACCTTGAGCGCGCAGATCGCGCGGTTGCGGGCGCAGATCTTCCAGCCCGACCTCACCAAGACGTTGCGCCCCTTCACCAGCCAGGAGGCGGCCAAGCTGCTCGGCGTCACCGATTCCTATCTGCGCCACATGGCGCGGGGAGGGGAGGGGCCGGAGCCCTCGCGCCTGCCGGGCAACCGCCACGCCTACAGCCTTTCCCAGGTGGAGGAGCTGCGCACCTATCTGGCGCGCAAGGGCGGGGCGAAGTCGCGGGTGATCCTGCCGGGGCGCCCGGCCGGGGAGCCGGCGCAGATCGTCGCCGTGGCCAACTTCAAGGGCGGCTCGGGCAAGACGACGACGACGGTTCACCTCGCCCAGCACCTCGCCATGCGCGGCTTCAGGGTGCTGGCGGTCGACCTCGACCCGCAGGCCTCGCTGTCGTCGCTGTTCGGCTACCAGCCGGAGGCGGACGTGTCCTCGGGCGAGACGCTCTACGGGGCGATCCGCTACGACGCGCCGCGCCCGGTCGAGGAGGTCATCCGGCGGACCTATTTCCCGAACCTCGACCTCGTGCCGGGCAATCTGGAGCTGCACGAGTTCGAGCACGAGACGCCACGCGCCTTGATGGAGAGGGGGACGCGGGAGATTCCCTTCTATAGCCGCGTCGCCACGGCGCTGCGGTCGGTGCAGATGGACTACGACGTCGTCCTGATCGACTGCCCGCCGCAGCTCGGTTTTCTGACGCTGGGTGCGCTCTGCGCGGCGTCGGGCGTTCTCGTGACGGTGCATCCGCAGATGCTGGACATCGCCTCGATGAGCCAGTTTCTCAACATGACCGCGGATCTGATGGACGTGGTGCGGCGGGCGGGCGCCAACGTGGAGCTCGACTTCTTCCGCTATGTGCTGACGCGCTATGAGCCGAAGGACGGGCCGCAGGCGCAGGTGGCGGGTTTCCTGCGCTCCTTGTTCGGCGAGCGGGTGCTGACCAACGCGATGGTGAAGTCGACCGCGCTGGCCGATGCGGGGCTTTCCAAGCAGACCCTTTACGAGGTCGGGCGGGAAGGGATGACCCGCTCCACCTACGACCGTGCGCTGGAGTCGCTGGATGCGGTGAACGGCGAGATCGAGGGGCTGATCCGCGCCGTGTGGGAGGAGCGCCGCGCGCCGGCGGAGGCGGCCGAATGAGGGCGCGGGCGGACGTCCGGCGTCCCCGGTTGTCAGCTGACAACCCGCATGCGGCGGCTCCCCTTCATCAGGCGGCTTCTCGGCATCAGGCGGTCCCCCCTCATCAAGCGGCCACCCAGCATCAGGTTGCTTTCGGACGCTCATCCGGCGGCCGGGCGGTTTCTCCCCGCGGCATCCGGACGAGGGGCGCCTGTGGCATCTGGAGGAGGAGAGAGCGATGACCAAGCGCCGTCTGGCCATGGAGCGTCTTCTCCACGTCGCCCCTGCGGGGGAGGCGCCCGGTGCGCCCTCGGCGATGCACCCCGCAGCGCCGCTTCACGCGGGATCGCCGCATTCGGGAGCCGCACCGTCCGGGTCCATGCCGTCCGGAGCCATGCACGCGGGGGCCATGCACGCGGGAGCGATGCATTCAGGTCCGGTGCGCTCGGGTGCGGTGCGCACGATGGGGCTGGCGCTCGACAGGCTGACCGATCCGGCGGCGGCGCTGGAAAGCGTCATCGAGATCGAGACTGGGCTGATCGACCCGTCTTTCGTGCGCGACAGGCTGGACGATCCGGATCCGTCTTCGGGCAGCGCGGAGGCGGCGGACGATGATCCGACAGGCATCGAGGCGCTGGCGAGGAGCATTGCCGAGGGCGGGCAGGCGGTGCCGATCCTGGTGCGGCCGCATCCGGACGATGCGGGGCGTTATCAGATCGCCTACGGGCACCGGCGCTGGCGGGCGTGCCGGATGCTGGGGCGTCCGGTCAGGGCGATCGTGCGTCCGCTGGGCGACGAGGATCTGGTTCTGGCGCAGGGGCGGGAGAACAACGCCCGGCGCGATCTGACCTTCATCGAGCGCGCTCATTTCGCGGCGGCTCTGGTGGGGCGGGGGATGGCGCGTCCCGTGGCGGGCAAGGCGCTGGGGGTCGACAAGTCGGAGCTGGCGCGGCTGCTCGCCGTCGCGGGCGGGTTGCCGGAGGGGTTGGCGCTGCTGATCGGCAGGGCGCCGAAGGCGGGGCGGCCGCGCTGGCTGCGTCTGGTGGAGTTGATCAAGGCCGATGCGGGGGGCGCGGAGGCGGCGCTCACGGCGGCGGCGGCGTCGTCTCATCTGGCAAGTGACGCGCGCTTCAAGGCGGTGTTCGAGGTGCTGACGGCGCGTCAGCGGGCAGCGGGTCCGTTGTTGCGGGCGCCGGCGGCGGATCCGGCTCCGGTGGAGGTGGCGCACAAGGCGGGGCACACGGTGATCACCATCGACACGGCGAGGGCGCCGGAGTTCGGTGTCTTCGTGGCGGGTCAGATGGAGGCTCTCTACCGCCGTTTCCGCACCGGCAAGAGCTGAGGCCGTCTCCGGCGGCCATCTCTCCGATGGCCCCCTTTGGGGTCCACTCCGATGCCCCCCTCTCGACGGCCTTTCCGGACCGCCACGGCCGCGCGTCGCGGGCTTTCGTGGCACGGCGTTTCGGCTTTCCTGCGCCACGGCACGGGGGTGCCTGGTGTCTGTTCCTCGGAGCCGCCCTCGCTGATGCCCGTCAGCGCCGGGCGGCGGCGGGCTGCAAGGGTTCAAGCGCAGCGGCCCTTGCGGCCTGGCGGCGGCCGGTGCAGGGCCAATCAGCGAGGGTGGCACCGAGGGACAGACGCCACCTGTTCCTTGGAGGGTCCCGAGCCTCTTCTCGTCACAGCGACGCGCGGGGGCGATGGTCTCGCCCCCGGCGATCAAATCCTCGAACCGATCCCTGGCCCGATCACACGGATCGAACCACCAGGTTTTGTGCGCCATGGGTCAGCTTATTCAAACATTCGAGGCGCTTAGCCGGCACACACGGGTTCAGGCTCAGGGATTCAAATGTTTGGCCCGATCCACTGGTTAGCTAACCGAGTTGTGAGATAAATAGATTTGCGCATGCCGCGGCGGCGTGATTGCAGATAGTCGTCAGAAGCCAGATCGGCCGGTGGCGGGACTGCCCGCCCCCGCCCGCCAGGACCAGGAGACATGGATGCCCCTCTTCGCGCGTGAGTCCAGTGACCGCAGCCTGTTCA
The DNA here is from genome assembly GCF_001927245.1 of Acuticoccus yangtzensis. GTDB lineage: Bacteria > Pseudomonadota > Alphaproteobacteria > Rhizobiales > Amorphaceae > Acuticoccus > Acuticoccus yangtzensis. Next base: position 118,072 of record NZ_MJUX01000010.1, read on the forward strand.
GCCGCGGGCCGTCGCAGAACGAAGGGCCGGTCGTCGACCAGGGCATCCTCATCCCCTCGCTGACGCGCAACGTGCCGCGCATGCTGGTGTCGCGCATGCAGGATCACATGGTGGAGACGTCGAACGGCGACATTCACATGGTGGTCAATCTGGGTGGCGACCGCAGCATCGTCATTCTGACCAGCACCGACGACGGCGACAGCTGGTCGATCTCCAACCGCTATCCGGACGCGGCCACCAACTCGTCCTCCGACGTGCGCCTGATCCCCGGCGAGGACACCATGCTGATGGTGTACGTCAACGAGAATGGCGGCATCACCTACAACGAGCTGACCTACAACGAGGACAACACGCGCTGGCGCGTCACGGAGACGTCGGAGGTGGTGGCGTCGGGTCTGGATCCGGCCTCGACCAATCCGACGATCGCGCAGGGCGGCAACGGGGCGTTGCTGGTGGCCTACAACATCAACACCGACGACGGTGTGCGCGGTGTTCTGGCCGGCAGCACCAACGGCCAGAACTGGGTGCTGTTCGACGAGCTGGACAGCGAGGCGAGCGCGGGCTCGCTGCGTGCGGTCGGCACCGGGGACGGTTTCGGCGTCATCTATGTGACGGCCGAGCACACCTATTGGATCGAGTTCGAGGACGGCGCCTTCACCTTCGAGGAGATCGCCGACGAGGGTGCGGTCGGCATCTATGCCAGCCACTTCACCACGACGACGGTGGGGGAGGACATCTTCTTCGCCGGAGTGGGCGAGGATCTGGCGCTCAACTTCATGCATTATGACGGGGCGAGCGACACCTGGTCCGAGGCGGAGGTTCCGTCCGGGGCGGGGGTCGACATCGGCGATGTCAGCTCGGTGCAGCTCAGCGCCGATGCGGACGGCGACCTCTTCCTCACCTATGACGACTACGACACCGGCCTCATCCACATCATCACCAGCGACGACGAGGGCGAGACCTGGTCGGACGTGGCGACGCTGGACGTGCCGGACTTCCTGCGCAGCGACCCGGCCCGTTTCGAGGCGCCGGAGCATTTTGACGGTGATCTGGTGGTTGCCTATCAGTTCGCCTTCCCGCTCGCCAACGGTCTGACGGGGCTTTATTATTTCGTGGTCGACACCGAGACGGACACGGTGACGACGGGCATTGCTCCGGAAGGCACGGATCTCGCTCTTCTCTGAGCGGCGGGCGGCTCCCGCGCATCTTCGGCGGCTTCATCGTTGAAGGGAGGGGCCGCCGTTCTGGGCCGGGGAGGGGTATATGCCGCGCTTCGTCTGCGACAGGCTCGACAGGCCGCTTTTCGGGGCGGCGCCGCGGTCGTTGAGAGACGGGGGGTCCTTCCGCCCCGGCCCGATCATCCCGGACGACGCGCCTGATGAAGGTGACGCGGGGGTGGGGGAGGGGATCGCTGAGGTCCTCGACCAGGGCCTCATGCGTGAGAGCGTGACCTTCTACGCGCCCAAGCTGATCGTCTCGCGCATGCAGGACCACATCGTCGAGACGGCGGACGGCAACCTTCACCTCCTCGTCAATCTCGGCCGGCGCGGTCTCACCTTGTTCACGAGCAGCGACGGGGGCGCCACCTGGGCGGCGTCTCTCACCGTTCCCGGCGTGCCGGCGGACGCTTCGGCGGATCTGCGTCTTATCCCCGGCGGGGAGGGCCTTCTCATCGCCACCACGACGACGGAGCGATGGGGTGCGGACGGGTCCGACGTCACCCTCTTCGCCTATGATTATGTGCCGGCTGGCGGCGGCGGCGAAACCGCGGGCGGCGGCGGGGAGGTCGGTTTCGTCCTGGCCTCGCGCAGCATCGTCGTGACCGGGGCCGACAGCGCCACCACCAACCCCACGGTGGCGATCGAGGAAAGCGGGCGCATCGTCGTCGCCACCAGTCTCGAGGGGGATGGGGAGGGCGGTCTCACCCTGGTTCTCTCTTGGTCCGACGACGGGGGCCTCACCTGGCAGAGCGCTTCGGTGTCCGGGCCGGAGTCAGGCCCAGAGTCAGGCGTGGAGGCAGGCGAAGAATCCGGCTTCACCTCCTCCCCGGCCGGTTCCGCCCGCGCGCTGGTGACCGCCGAGGGGACAGGCATTCTCCTTGCCACCGCCGACGCCTTCACCTTCCTCACCTATGATGCGGCGCAGGATGTGTGGAGCGCGCAGACGCTGTCGGAGACCGGCGCCGTGGGGCGCTATGCCAGCCACTTCTCCATCGCCATGCTCGGCGCGGACATCCACGTGGCGAGCGTCGCCGAGGACGGCGTGCTGCGCCTCTTCCACTATGACGGGACCAGCGGGACGTGGAGCGCGCCGGCGGTGCCCGAGGGCGTCGTCCTCAACGAGGCGAGCAACGTGCAGATCAGTGCCGGGGCGGACGGGAGCCTGGTGCTGATCGCCGACGACCACACCGAGCTCGGCGAGTTTCCGGTCCTGCGCAGCACCGATGGCGGCGCCACGTGGAGCGAGATCCTGGTTCTGGAGCTGCCGGACGGTTTGCGGGCCGAGCCGGTGCCCTTCGACATTCCGGATCTTCCTTTGGTGCGCTTCGAGGCGCCGGAGGCGTTCGAGGACACGCTGGCCGTGCTCGTTCAGGTGAGTGCGCCGCTGCTGCCGGGGGCGAGCGGGCTTTATTCTTTCGTGATCGACCCGGACACCGGGACGGCGGTCGCCGGCCCCGATGACGGTACGGCGCTTTCCGTCCTTGACCGCGATGCGCCCTTCCTCGATCCGGACGGCGGTCCATCGGTTCTTGCCGCGGACACCGGCTTCCTGCTCTGAGACCGGCGCCCGTCCGGCGGCGCCCCGGCCGAAGCGCGTCCGGCAGCGCCCCGGTCGGACGGGTGTCTGCGACGCCACGGCCGGACCGGCGCCTGCGACGCCATGGCCGGACCCGCGCCTGCAGCGCCCTGGCCGGACCGGCGCCTGCGACGCCCTGGCCGGACCGGGGCCGGCGGCGCCCTGGCCGAACCGGGGCCGGCGGCGCCATGGCCGAACCGGGGCCGGCGGCGCCATGGCCGAACCGGGGCCGGCGGCGCCATGGCCGAACCGGGGCCGGCGGCGCCATGGCCGGAACGGGGCCGGCGGCGCCATGACGGAACGGTGCCGGCGGCGCCGCGGCCGTGGCGGGTGGGCGTGCCGCAGCCGGGTGGGGAGGCGTCAGGTGGGCAACTTGTCCCCGCCCGCAGCGGGCGCCTTAGACTTCAGCGCGTCGACGGGGGATGGCCCCCGCATATGGATACCGCCGAAGGAGGCGCACTGATGGCCGACAACCCGTTCCAGACCTATTCCCAGAGCGTCACGGCCCCGGCTGTCGACGCCTTCCCGATCACCCCCAATGACAGCACCGACCTGACCCAGGCGGTTCGCGCCCTTTATGTGGGCGGTGCGGGCGACGTGAACCTCATCACCGGCAACGGCTCGACCGTGACCTTCACCGGGCTGACCGGCAGCATGGTTCTGCCCGTCACGACCACGCGCGTGCGCGCCAGCGGCACCACGGCGACCGGCATCGTCGGCCTCGTCTAACCGCCTCACGGTCTGGCCCCTCGGCCGGCTGATCACTTGCGGTCCGTCCCTCGGCCGGCTCGCCACCTGCGGCACGGCCCCATGGTCGGCTCGCCGCTTGCGGTGCGCCCCCCTCGGTCGGCTGGACGCCTACGGTGCGACCCCTCGGTCAGCTCGCCGCCTACGGTGCGACCCCTCGATCGGCTCACCGCCTACGGTGAGGTTCCTCGATAGGCTCGCCACCTACGGTGCGGCCCCTCGGTCGGCTGGCCGCTTGCGGTGCGGCACCTCGGCCGGCCGCCGCCTGCGGTGTGGCCCCTTGGGCGGCCGCCTGTGGTTGGATCCCCTTGGCCGGTTGGCCTGTGGCCCGCGGCCGGCGGGAGCGGGCGGTGCATGACCTGCCGTCCGAAGAAAGGCCGGCCGCGGCCCGAAAGCAGCAAAACAGTCATAAACAGGACCGCCAAACAGAGGCCGGGCCTGCGCCAGGACCACTCAAGGGTCCTCTCTTAACATCGCGCTTCGACCCGGAGCGCACATGTACACCCTGGCTTCCTGCATCCTCATGGAGCACGACCTGTGGCTCGTCGCCGTCGCCGTCGCCGTGTGCGCGGCCGGCGCGGCCCTGTCCGTGCGCCTGCTGCAGCGCACCTTCGCCAGCCCCGGACTCTCGCGCTTCGCCTGGGTCATCGTCGGCGCCATCGTCTCCGGCTCCACCGCATGGTGCACCCATTTCGTCGCCATGCTCGCCTACCGCCCCGGCGTCGGCGTCTCCTACGACCCCGTCCTCACCCTCCTCTCGCTGCTCCTCGCCATCCTCGGCGCAACCGCCGCCTTCGCCATGGCGATCGAAAAGATCCGCTTCGCCCCGGCCCTCGGCGGCGCCATCTTCGGCGGCGTCGTCGCGGCGATGCACTATACCGGCATGGCCGCCCTCACCATCAACGCCGTCGTCGTGTGGGACCCGGCCTTCCTCGCCGGCTCCCTCCTCGCCGCCATCCCCGTCGCCAGCGCCGCCTTCCACATCGCCGCCGGCGCCACCTCGCTGCAACGCCTCGGCCTGGCCGCCGTCATCATGGCGCTCGCCATTGCCAGCCTGCACTTCACCGGCATGGCCGCCATCGGCATCGCCCCCGGCCCCCACATCGGCGGCCCCTCCATCGACGAGACCGCCCGCACCTTCCTCGCCTTCTCCGTCACCGTGGTCGGCATCCTCATCTTCAGCGTCGGGATCGGCGTCTTCATCCTCGACCGGCAGAGCGAAGCCGCCGCCGCCGCCCGCCTCAACCACCTCACCGAAAGCGCCGTCGACGGCATGGCCGTCGCCTCCCGCGGCGTCATCATCGCCGTCAACGCGGCCTTCGAGGACCTCGCCGCCCGCCCGCGCAGCGCCCTCGTCGGCGCGGCCGTCGACACCATCCTGCCCGGCACCGCGGCGCTGCCCGAAGGCACCATCATTCTGACCGAGATCCGCCCGCCGGACGCGGCCGCCATCCCGGTCGAGCTGACGATCCACCGCGAGCCCGTGCGCGCCCGCCGCCCCGACCTGCGCAAGACGCAACAGCAGGTGGCCGGGCCACGGAGCACCGGCCGTGACGCCCTCGTCCCGCCGCCGGCGCACGGCGGCAGCGGCGAGGCCCTCACCGTCTATGCCCTGCGCGACATCCGCCACCGCCTGGAGCAGGAGCACAAGATCGCCTACCTCGCCCGGTTCGACAGCCTCACCGGGCTCCTCAACCGCACATCCTTCCTGGAGGACGCCGAGACGATGATCCGCCATCGCGGCGACGAGGCGGTCCTCTTCGTCCTCGATCTCGAACACTTCAAGGACATCAACGAGCTCTACGGCCAGTCCCTCGGCGACGAGGTGCTGCGCCACGGCGCGGAGCGCATGCGCGCCCTCTTCGGCCCCGCCGTCACCGGCGCCCGCATCGGCGGCGACGAATTCGCCGTCCTCGCCCTGATCCCCCAGCGGGACGGCAGCGCGGCCGACGTGAACCGCATCGCCCGGACCCTTCGCGGGATTTTTTCCGGCGTCGTCGCGCCCGATGAAGAGATCCTCGACTGCCGCGCCCACGTCGGCATCGCCCTCAGGCGCGACGCGCGCGACGAACCCCTCGCCACCTTCCTCAACCACGCCACCGTCGCGCTGGAGTTCGCCCGCGCCGCCGGTGAGCCCGTCGCCTTCTACGACAAGGGCATGGACGACCTCGCCCGCCGCCGCCGCACCTTCGTCAAGGACATGACCGAGGCGATCGCCACCGACGCTTTGGAGCTCCACTATCAGGTCCAGGTGAGCCTCACCGACGAGACCCCCACCGGCTACGAGGCGCTGGTGCGCTGGGTCCATCCGGAGCGCGGCATGATCCTGCCGAACGAGTTCATCGCCCAGGCCGAGGACACCGGGCTCATCGTCGACATGGGGCTCTGGGTGCTGCGCACCGCCTGCCGCGAAGCCGCGCGATGGGCCGAGCCCCACACCATCGCCGTCAACCTGTCCCCGGCCCAGCTCGGCAATCCGGGGCTGCTGCCGGCCATCATCGCCACGTTGAAGGAGACCGGCCTTCCCCCCGCGCGCCTCGAGCTCGAGGTGACGGAGACCTGCTTTGCCCACGACAACGCCGCCGCCCGCGCCATCCTCGACACCATCCGCGATCTCGGCGTGTCGATTTCCATCGACGATTTCGGCTCCGGCTACTCCTCCATCGGCCTCCTGCGCACCTTCCCCTTCGACAAGATCAAGCTCGACAAGACGCTGGTGGACGACATCGGCGAGGACGTGCGCGCCGACGGCGTCCTCGCCGCCGTCATGTCGCTCGGCAAGGCCTTCGACGTGCCGATCCTGGCCGAAGGCGTCGAGCGGCCGGAGCAGGCGGCGCACCTGAAGGCGGCCGGCTGCTCCTTCGTGCAGGGCTATCTCTATGGCCAGCCCGAGAAGGTGCCCGGCGCCGTGACCTATCGCGGCGGAAAGAGGGGAGAGGCGGAGCCCGGCCCCGTGCCGGCGAGACGAAGGGAAGCGCTTCGCACCGCGGCGGATTGAGGGGCGCGTCAGGCGCGCTCAAGGATGCCGGCCGGATCAAGGACACCGGCGCGCTCAAGAATGCAGGCCGGCTCGAAGACGTCCATGGGCCGAGGCGGGAGTGGAGCGCGGCGGAGACGTCCGGCGCGCGCGCCGAGGCCGCGTCAGCGCGCCATCTCGGTGGTGCGCTCCGGCAGCGCGTCGGCATTCTGAAGGAACCACGCATAGGTCGAGGCGAGACCGTCGGCGAGCGAGATCTCCGGCCGCCAGCCGAGCGCGGCCACCTTGTCGCCCGACATCAGCTTGCGCGGCGTCCCGTCCGGCTTCGTCGTGTCGAAGGTCAGCGCCGTGCCGCAGCCCACCACGCGGGCGATCTCGAAGGCGAGGTCCTTGATCGGCAGATCCTCGCCGGAGCCGAGATTGACGTGCTCGAAGCCCTCGTAATGCTCCAGGAGGAAGATGCAGCCTCTGGCGAGATCGTCCACGTGCAGGAACTCGCGCCGCGGCGTGCCCGAGCCCCACACCTCGAACCCCGGCGCGCCCGCCACCTTGGCCATGTGCGCCTTCCTCATCAGCGCCGGAATGACGTGCGACGAGGTCAGATCGAAGTTGTCGCCGGGGCCGTAGAGGTTGGTCGGCATCGCCGAGATGTAGCGGCAGCCATATTGCTTCATGTAGGCCTGGGCGAGCTTGATGCCGGCGATCTTGGCGATCGCATACCACTCGTTGGTCGGCTCCAGCGGCCCGGTCAGCAGGCTGTCCTCGGTGATCGGCTGGTCGGCGAACTTCGGATAGATGCAGGACGAGCCGAGGAAGAGGAGCTTCTCCACGTCCGCCGCGAAGGCCGCCTTCATCAGATTGGTCTGGATGAGGAGATTGTCCTGCAGGAAATCCACCGGATAGGTGTCGTTGGCCAGGATCCCGCCCACCTTCGCCGCGGCGATCACCACAGCGTCCGGCTTGTTCGCCGTCATGAAGGCGTCGACCGCGGCGGCGTCCCTGAGATCGCACTCCTGGCGCGAGGCGGTGATCACCGTGACGTCGCGGTGTTCGAGCTGACGCACGATCGCGCCGCCCACCATGCCGCGGTGACCGGCCACCCAGACGCGCTTGGAGGTGAGCGGAAATCGGGGGCTTGTCGGATCTGACACGCGGGCTGACCTTTCAGAACCAGGGCGGAAGACAACAACCCCTAGCATCTTGGACAGACCCCACGCCACGCGCAATCCTGCATGAGCCGGCGGCGAGGACGACGCGCAGGCGAGGCGAACGAAGCGGGCGTGATGGGCGAAGCGGACGGGACGGGCGCGGCAGGCGGGACGGGCCGGGAGCGAGGCGAAGCCGTGACGGACGGCACCGCGGGTGGAGACGGCCGGAACCTCTCTCCCGGCCCCGTACCGGACGGCGATCCCCTGGAGGGTGACCCGCGCACGCACAAGACGCGCATGCTCCAGGGCGCCCTCTACCACGCGGGCGACTCCGAACTCCTCGCCGACTATGGCCGCGCCCAGGCCGCCCTCGCCGTCTTCAACGCCGTGCGCGCCGACGACAATGCCGCCCTTCATGCCGCGCTTTCCTCGCTGCTCGGCGGGATCGGCGAGGGGAGCGTCGTCAAGCCGGCCTTCCGCTGCGATTATGGGCGCCACATCACCCTCGGCCCCGGCGCCTTCGTCAATTATGACTGCGTCTTCCTCGACTGCGCCGCCATCACCATCGGCGCCGAGGTGCTGATCGGGCCGGGCGTTCACATCTACACCGCCACCCATCCTCTGGAGGCGCCGTTGCGGCGGGCGGGCTGGGAGAGTGCCCGGCCGGTCACGATCGGCGATGGCGCCTGGCTCGGCGGACGCAGCGTGGTGTGTCCGGGCGTCACCATCGGCGAGAACACCGTGGTCGGGGCGGGGAGCGTGGTCACCAAGGATCTTCCCGCCGGTGTGCTGGCGGCCGGAACGCCCTGCCGAGTGCTGCGCGCCCTCTGATCCCGCCGCGCTTTCTCGCTGACCTTTCGCGAGGGGCGCCGCCGGGGCAGCGGACGGGGGCGCAGCGGGTCGAGGCATCGCCTTTCGAATGCGGCGGCGGGGCACCGCCTCGGGGTGCTGGGGAGCAGCCGGCCTCAGTGGAGCTGCGCGCAGAGCCCCTCGCCGGCGAAGCGGTTGATGAGTTCGACGATGGAATGGCTTTCGCCGAGCGCATCGGCGACGAGGTTCTGCTCGGACACATAGGCGAGCGATTCCACCCCGTCATAGTCGACCCGCACCCGGTAGAAGGGCTGGTTGCGGTCCGGGCGGCTCGCCTCGGGGATCGCCGCGAACCATGCGTCCGTCTCGGCGAACACCGGATCGGCATCGATGATCACACCCGCATAGTCGAACGTGCGGTGACGGACAGCCTGACCGATCGAAAACTTAGCCTCGGTGATGATCGCCATGAGATCTACTCGCTTTTACATGTTGGTGCCATGAAGGCGGTGCAGGAACATGGCACAGCCTTGGGAAGAGGCGGGACAGCCCGTCACTGCCGTGCGGCCCGCATCGAAAGAAGTCGATCGCCTTCGGTTTGGTTGCCTCGCCTCCCCCCTCATCACAGCTTTCTCTTGAAAAGCAATCGCAGCCATCTCCACGCCAGCCTCACGCATATCGAGAAGAAAAGACCATTACCAAACACTTGGTGTCCATGATAAAGACATCCTGGACAATCCGCAGCGTTTTTAAAGAAAAATTGGTATCTTCAGCTCGCACGGGGCCGATGGCCTGCTGACGCGTTCCTTCCTCGTCGTTCCGATGGGTGGAAGGTTTTGCGTCATATGGCCCGTTCGATCAAAGATATCGTCAAGATAATCGTCCATATGGGCGCCGCGACATTGGTCGTCGTCAGTCTATCCGTCCGGACAGAGGCCGAGCCGATGGCGATCGCCCCCGCGACCATCGCCACCACCCTCACCCGAACGGAATGGACCGCCTATACGCACCGCTTCATCCGCCCCGACGGACGCGTCATCGATGTCGAAAAAGGCGGCCAGTCCCACTCGGAAGGGCAGGGCTACGGCATGCTGCTCGCCATGCGGGCCAACGATCAGCCGACCTTCGACCGCATCCTCGCCTTCACCTTCGGCAAAATGCGCGCCCGCAGCGACGGCCTCGTCTCCTGGCTCTACAATCCCCACAGCAGCCCCCCGATCACCGACCCCAACAACGCCTCGGACGGGGACATCCTCATCGCCTATGCGCTGATCTCGGCCGGGCTGAAGTGGAACGAGGCGCGCTACATCGCCCACGCTTTGCCGATGATCGACGCCATCGGCTCCAAGCTGCTGGAGCGGCGCGACGGCTATGTTCGGCTGAAACCCGGCGCCTTCGGCTTCGACCCCGGCCAGCATCCGGGCGGGGCGGTCGTCAATCTGTCCTATTATATCTACGGCGCCTTCCTGCTCTTCGAGGCGGTCGACCAGCGCCACCCCTGGCGCGAGGCCTGGCAGAGCGGGCTGATGCTCACCGAGGCCTCCCTCACCGGCTCGGCCGGCGTCACGCCGGACTGGATCGCCCTGGAGGACGGCGGCGCGGCGCCCGCCCGCGGCTTCAAGGCCCGCTCCAGCTACGATGCGGTGCGCGTGCCGCTTTACATGGCGCTCGGCGGGCGCGTCCCGGCCCGCTACTTCGCCTCGTTCGACCGGGCCTGGAACCTCAACGGGCGCGGCCTGCCGAAGGACTACGACCTGGAGGCCGACCGCGCGCTGATGGACATGAACGAGCCGGGCTACCGGGCCATCGCCGGGATCGCCGCCTGCGCCAGCCGCGGCGTGCCCGTCTCCGCGGCCGCCCAGCGCTTCCAGTTGCGCACCTACTTCTCGTCGACGCTGCATCTCCTGGCGCTGTCGGCGCTGCGGAGCGACTACCGCCACTGCACGGCCCCGGCCGTCGCCGCCTTCTCGCCGCACCCGCTGGAGGTGGCCTCGGCCGCGCGCTGAGGCCCCCTGGAGCGTCACCCCAGGCCGGCTTCACCCAGACCGGCTTCACCCCAGGCCGGCTTCACCCAGGCCGGCCGGCCCGACAAAGAGAGCCAGGTCGAGGGGGCCGGACAGTAGGACGCGGCCCCCGTTGGCCCTATCCCTTGGCGAAGAGCTGGCCCACCTTGCGCAAGGGTTTGGCCACCAGCGCCCGGTCCACCGGGCCGCCCCCCAGCCAGCGCCGCCGCGCCGACAGCGCCTCCAGATTGTGGCGCACATGGGCCATCAGCGAGGACGTGCTCGCCCCGCCCTTCATCATGTCGATCAGCACACCTTGCGCCTTCGTCAGGGTGAAGCCGTGAAGCTCCACCGCGCGCAGCATATAATCGTAGTCGGACGCGGTCTTCAGGCCGAGATCGAACGGGCCGACCCGCTCGGCCACGCTGCGGCGCACATAGAAGGTGGGGTGCGCCGGCATCCAGCCGGAGCGGAACCCCCCCGCCGCCCGCTCCGCCATGCGCCAGCGCCGCACCACCGTCTTGCTCGCATGGTCGGTGACGAAGTCGAGATCGCCGTGAACGATGTCCGCCGCCGCCAGCGCCGCGGCGATGCGCGAGACCGCGCTGCGGTCGTGAAACGTATCGTCGGCGTTGAGGACGCCGAACGCCTCGCCCTCATAAAGGCCGAGCCCGCTGTTGAGCGCGTCGTACATGCCCCTGTCGCGCTTGGAATAGACGCGGATCCGCGGGTCGCTCTGGTAGCGCGACACCACCTCCAGCGTGGCATCGCGCGAGGCGCCGTCCAGGATGATGTGCTCGATGTCGGGGTGGTCCTGGGACAGGACGCTCTCGATGGTGTGGGCAATGGTGCCCGCCGAATTAAAGCACGGCGTTAAAATACTGATCTTCATAGACCCTGATCCAAAGGACGCCCGCCTGTTGAAAACGTCTCACATCCTCGATGGGGCACACGGGTAACATTCAGACAGTGCCGCTTGGTGATGCAGCACAAAACCATGGCAAATTTATAAGCAGGTATTCGCCCCCGCGATAAGAAGCACTGGGATGACATAACCGTTCCCTCCCGTGCGTCTCAGCGGCGGGACAGGCGGATGTCGGCGGTGCGGGCGTGCGCCTCCATGCCCTCGCGGCGGGAGATCGCCGCCGTCGCCTCGGCGATCGGGCGCACGCCTTCCGCGCTCGCGCGCTGCCAGGTCACCGTCTTCAGGAACTTGTGCACCGAGAGCCCGCCGGTGTAGCGCGCCGCGCCCGAGGTCGGCAGCACATGGTTCGGCCCGGCCGCCTTGTCGCCGAAGGCCACCGTGGTCTCCGCCCCCAGGAAGAGCGAGCCGTAGGCGGTGAGGCGGGACAGCCACCAATCGAGGTCCGCCGCCTGGACGTGGAGATGCTCCGGCGCGGTGCGGTCGGCGATCTCCGCCATCACCTCGCAGCTGTCCGCGAGGATCACCGAGGCGATCTCCCAGGCGGCGCGGGCGGAGGCGGCGTTGGCCTTTGGAAGCGCTGCGACGAGACCCGGCACCGCCGCCATCACCGCCTCGGCGAGCGGGGCATGGGTCGTCACCAGCCAGACCGGCGAGTCCGCGCCGTGCTCCATCTGGCCGACGAGGTCGGCGGCCACCGTCATGGCGTCCGCCCCGGCGTCGGCGAGGATCATGGAATCGGTCGGCCCGGCCACCATGTCGATGCCGACGCGGCCGAAGAGCTGACGCTTGGCCTCGGCCACGAAGGCGTTGCCGGGCCCGACGATGATGTCGGCCGGGGGCAGGCCGAAGAGGCCGAAGGCCATCGCCGCCACCCCCTGAACGCCGCCCAATGTGAGGATCGTGTCCGCTCCGGCGAGGTCCATTGCGAAGAGCATGTCCGGGGCGAGGCGTCCGCCGCCGGCGGTCCCGTGTAGAGGGCGCGGCGGCGAGACGGCGGCGACGTGCTCCACACCCGCCGCCCGCGCCGTGGTGATCGTCATCAGCGCCGAGGCGATGTGGCTGAAGCGCCCGCCCGGCACGTAGCAGCCCGCCGCCGCCACCGGGATCACCTTCTGCCCGGCCCTCACCCCCGGAAGGATCTCGATCTCCATCTCGCTCAAGGTGCCGCGCTGCGCCTCGGCGAAGCGTCTTATGTTGGCGTGAGCGAAGGCGATGGCGGCCTTGGTGTCCTCGTCCAGCGCGGCTTTCGCGGTGGCGATCTCGTCGGGCGTGACGGTGACGGGGCCGGATGCGCCATCCAACTCGGCGGCGACGGCGAGGGCGGCCGCCTCGCCGCCGGCCTCGATGCGGGCGAGCAGCGTGCGCACCGTCTCCGAGACGTCGCGCGTCGACGGGGCGGGGCCGGGGGCCTTCAGATGGCGCAGCGTCATGAGGCGGGCTGCATCACGGGAGAGGCAAGGGCGGGCGAGAGGGAGGCGGGTGAGCCGGACGCACCGGAGAGGGAGGCGGGCGAGAGGGCGAAGCGCACGCAGGCCGCCGCCAGGACGTCGAGCGTGTCGACGACGAGCGGACCGCCCTTGCCGGTGCGATCCTCCATGAGGACGCGCGACAGGAGCGAGAACTCGCTGCAGCCGACGACGAGGACACCGGCGCCCGCCGCGCCGAGCTCGGCCGCCGCCGCCGTGAGGACCGGGCGCGCGGCCTCGGTGTCGCCCGCCTTCACCGCGCGGATCGCCGCCAGCATCGCCGCCTCGTCCGCCGGATAGAGGACGCCGCGCCCGGTGGCGGCGAAGGCCTCCGCGAAGATGCCGGTGCGCCGCGTGGCGGGCGAGGCGAGGATCCCGGCCGGTCCCGCCGGCATGACGTCCGGCACGGTTGCCGAGGTCATGTCTGCCGAGGGCGTGACGACAGACGATATGGACACGGGCGGCACGGAGACGGGCGGCATGGATGCCGAGGGCACGGTTGCCGAAGGGGCGGTGGCGGCCGCCGTCAGCGCCACCATGTCGAGGAAGGGGATCTTCGCCGCGCCGCGCACCGCGGCGGCGTAGCTGTGGGCGGTGTTGCAGGGCATCGCCAGAGCGTGCGCGCCGGCGGTCTCGAGGCGGCGGGCCATCGCCGCCAGAACCGGCCCCGGATCCTCCCCCGTTCCTTCGATGAGATGGCGGATGCGCGAGGGCACCGCGGTGTTGTTGTCGACGAGGAGGGGGATGTGGTCGGCATCGTCGCGCGCGCGGCCCTCCGGCGCCGGGGTCGCCGCCATGATGCGCTGCATCAGGAGGATCGTCGCCTCCGGCCCCATACCGCCGAGAATGCCGATGGTGGGGCGTGCCGTCACCGTCTCGTCCATACCATTCCCTTCCGTGCCCCTCCCTTGAGTGCCCCCTCGGGCTGCAAGGTCGCCAGGCTGCAAGGTCGCCGCCACGGCGGCATCACGTCAGGCCGCCGGCGGCCCCGTCACGCCGGAGACGGTGCGCCCGGCTGCGGGCCTCGTGTCAGGCGGCAAGGCGCGCCAGCACCGCCTTCAGCGAGTCCTCCCAGCGGGGGAGTTCTATCCCATAGCGCGTCTTGAGGCGCGTGGTGTCGAGGCGCGAGTTGGCCGGGCGGCGCGCCGGGGTCGGATAGTCGGCCGTGGCGATCCCCTTCACCACCGGCGGGTGCGGCAGGGTGGCGGTGATCGCCTCGGCGAAGTCGCGCCAGGTGGTCTCGCCCGTGCCGGCGACGTGGACGATCTCGCCCCCCTCCGGCCACGCCGCGGCCTGGTCCACCAGGGCCAGAAGCGCGTCCGCGATGTCCGCCGCGCTCGTCGGATTGCCCCGCTGGTCGTCCACCACCGGGAGGGTGTCCCGCTCGGCGCCGAGGCGCAGCATGGTCTTGACGAAATTCTTGCCGAACGGGGAATAGACCCAGGCCGTGCGGGCGATGAGGGCGCGTCCTCCGGCGGCCAGCACCGCCTCCTCCCCGGCGGCCTTGGTGCGGCCATAGGCGCTCTGGGGCGCCACCTCGTCGTCCTCGCGGTAGGCGCGGCCCGCCGTCCCGTCGAACACGTAGTCGGTGGAGATGTGGACGAGCGGGATCCCCGCCGCAGCGCACGCCCGCGCCAGATGGCCGGGCCCTGCCGCGTTGAGGGCGAAGGCGGCCGGCTCGTCGCTCTCCGCCTGGTCGACGGCGGTGTAGGCGGCGGCGTTGATGACCGCGGCCGGCGCGGTCCTGGCCAGCGCGGCGTCGATGGTGGCGGGGTCCGCGAGGTCGATGTCCGGCCGGCCGAGGGCGGTGAGGGCGATCCCCCGTGCGGCCGCGGCTTCCTGCAGCGCCTGGGCGACCTGGCCGGAGCGGCCGACGACGAGGAGGGTCATGAATTCGTCCTAGAAGTCGACGGGGCCGAGGTCTTTGAAGAAGGGCAGGATCTTGTCCTTCTCGGACAGGGCGATGGGGCCGGAGAAGCCCCAGTCGATGGCAAGGTCCGGATCGTCGTAGCGGATGCCGCGCTCGCTGGCCTTATCGTAGAAGCCGTCGACCTTGTAGCAGACCTCGGTATGGTCGGTGAGGGTGCAGAAGCCGTGGGCGAAGCCGCGCGGGACGAAGAGCTGGGCGCCGTTCTCGGCCGACAGCTCGGCGGCGGTCCAGCGGCCGAAGGTGGGTGATCCCCGGCGCAGGTCGACCGCGACGTCGACGATGGCGCCGGCGACGACGCGCACCAGCTTGGCCTGGGCGAAGGGCGCCGCCTGGAGATGCAGGCCGCGCACGGTGCCGGCGCGGCGCGAGAGGCTCTGATTGTCCTGGACGAAGGCGATGTCGAGGCCGGCGCCTTTGAGGGTTTTGGCGTTCCAGGTTTCCTGGAACCAGCCCCGGTCGTCTTCGAAGCGGCGGGGCTTGAGGAGGACGACGTCGGGGATCGTGAGGGGAGTGCAGTCCACGGTGGGCCCTTTTGCGGCGGCTGGGGCTTTCTTAGAGAAAGAGGCCGGGGGCGTAAATGTCGGTCACGGCTGGGGACGGGTCACGTGGCTGCGTGGGGACGCCGGCCGCCTTGGCTTGGCGACGCCGTTCTCCAGGCGGGCCGCGCGTATCGCTCCTTCTGGAGATGCGGGCAGGGTTAGGTCACCCGCCTCGATCAGCCGCCTTTCTCGACCGACACGCCCGAGCCGCTATCGGGGAGCCGGCCGCGGACACTCTATGAGCGGGATGCTTAAGAAGTGACGTCAACGGGAGTGCCCGGCCGACGTCAGTCCTTGCCGCGCAGAACTCGGCATCGCAGCCGCCCGGCCAAGAGCCTTCGCTCTCGCCGCGAGCTGGCTGGCCCGCTCGTCGGCTCGACGATTTCATGCTCTTGCACCCGCGCCGGGCGTAGACGGCCGCGGGTGACCGCTGACCGCTCGCCTTCCCGCAGGGGCGGCCTTCGGGTGATCGCGTGTGGTGGGTGTTGGGTTGCGGACACGACGACGCCCCCGTCGCGGGTGCGATCGGGGGCGTCGTGTGTGTGGGGTGTGAAGAGAAGGGTGCAACAATCTTGGCAGGCCTGGCGGCGACCTACTCTCCCGTGGCTTAAGCCAGAGTACCATCGGCGCTGAGGGGTTTAACGGCCGAGTTCGGAATGGGATCGGGTGGAGGCCCCTCGCAAAGGCCACCAGGCCGGCGAAGATTGTTGTGTTCGTGAAACTGGATTTTTTTTCGTGCGCATCGGCCTTCGGGCTCGATGAGCGCGTTTCACGGTGCGATCGCGTTCCGCGCTGCTTGAGCGCTGAGGGTGCGATGGGAACCCGTGTTCGCCTGTGTCCGGCGAACCGGAGCGCACGTCTTTCCTTAGTTCAAGGGTGTGCCAGAGGCACATGTGTTGGGGTGCTTTGTGTGCAGCGCCACTCGCAGCCCGAAGGCATTCGAAGTGTCGCTTGCGACCAACAAAGAACATTAGCTGGGTCCATCCGGTTTTGCCGGATGGGCACAGGTAATGAGAGTGATCAAGCCGATCGAGCGATTAGTATCGGTAAGCTACGCATGTCGCCACGCTTCCACATCCGACCTATCAACGTTGTCGTCTACAACGGCTCTCAAGGGA
>NZ_MJUX01000011.1 GCF_001927245.1 Acuticoccus yangtzensis
ACATCACCGCCGACGCCGACCTCGGTCTGGAGGACGGCGCCCCCCTCGCCGTGTCCGCCGATGCCGACCTCGACCTCATCGACGGCCTCACCGGCGATGCGCCCATCTCCGCCGACGTGACCCTCGGTACGGTCGACGGCCTCGTCGACGCCACGCTCGATGCCGGCGACATCGGCACCGTCGACACCGGCACCGTGGACGCCGTGCTCGACGCGGCCGACCTCGGCATCGTCGACACCGGCACCGTGGATGCGGTCCTCGACGCGGCCGATCTCGACACTGCCGACCTCGGCATCGCGGACGCGGTGCTGAGCGCCGTCGATCTCGGTGGTGATGCACCGGCCGAGGGCGATGCCGACCTTGCCGTCGATCTCGGCGTGGACCTGCCGGGCGAGGATCTCATCGCCGACGCGGACGTCGTTCTCGATCCGGTCGAGGCCATCGTCGGTGACATCGACATCACCGCAGACGCCGACCTCGGTCTGGAGGACGGTGCCCCCCTCGCCGTGTCCGCTGACGCCGACCTCGACCTCATCGACGGCCTCACCGGCGACGCGCCGATCTCCGCCGACGTAACCCTCGGCACGGAGGACGGCCTCGTCGACGCCACCCTCGACGCCGGCGACCTCGGCACCGTGGATAGCGGCACCGTGGACGCGGTCCTCGACACGGCCGACCTCGGCACGATCGATGCCGGTACCGTGGACGCGGTCCTCGACGCGGCCGACACCGGCACCATCAATACCGGCACCGTGGATGCTGTTCTCGACACTGCCGACCTCGGCACCGTGGACGAGGTGCTGGGCGCCATCGATCTCGGCGGAGATGCACCGGCCGAGGGCGATGCCGACCTTGCCGTCGATCTCGGCGTGGACCTGCCGGGCGAGGATCTCATCGCCGATGCGGACGTCGTTCTCGATCCGGTCGAGGCCATCGTCGGCGACATCGACATCGCCGCCGACGCCAACCTCGGTCTGGAGGACGGTGCCCCCCTCGCCGTGTCCGCCGACGCCGACCTCGACCTCATCGACGGCCTCACCGGCGATGCGCCGATATCCGCCGAGGTGACCCTCGGCACGGAGGACGGTCTTGCTGACGCCACGCTCGACGCCGGTGACCTCGGCACCGTGGATAGCGGCACGGTGGACGCGGTCCTCGACGCCGCTGACCTCGGCACCGTCGATGCCGGGACCGTGGATGATGTGCTGGGCGCCGTCGAGCTCGGCGGTGATGCTCCGGCCGAAGGCGACAGCGACCTTGCCGTCGACCTCGGCGTGGATCTGCCGGGCGAGGACCTCGTCGCCGATGCGGACGTCGTTCTCGATCCGGTCGAGGCCATCGTGGGTGACATCGACATCGCCGCCGACGCCGACCTCGGTCTGGAGGACGGCGCCCCCCTCGCCGTGTCCGCCGATGCCGACCTCGACCTCATCGACGGCCTCACCGGCGATGAGCCCATCTCCGCCGACGTGACCCTCGGCACGGAGGACGGCCTCGCCGACGCCACGCTCGACGCCGGAGACCTCGGCACCGTGGATAGCGGCACGGTGGACGCGGTCCTCGACACGGCCGACCTCGGCATCGTCGACCCCGGCACCGTGGACGAGGTGTTGGGCGCCGTCGATCTCGGCGGTGATGCACCGGCCGAGGGCGATGCCGACCTCGCTGTCGATCTCGGCGTGGATCTGCCGGGCGAGGACCTCGTCGCCGACGCGGACGTCGTCCTCGACCCGGTCGAGGCCATCGTCGGTGACATCGACATCACCGCCGACGCCGACCTCGGCCTGGAGGACGGCGCCCCCCTCGCCGTGTCCGCCGATGCCGACCTCGACCTTCTCGACGGCCTCACCGGCGATGCGCCCATCTCCGCCGACGTGACCCTCGGCACGGTCGACGGTCTCGCCGACGCCACCGTCGACGCCGGAGACCTCGGCACCATCGACGGCGGCGCGGCGGATGCTGTTCTCGACACGGCCGACCTCGGCACCATCGACGCCGGGACCGTGGACGAGGTGTTGGGCGCCGTCGATCTCGGCGTGGACCTGCCGGGCGAGGACCTCGTCGCCGACGCGGACGTCGTTCTCGATCCGGTCGAGGCCATCGTCGGCGACATCGACATCACCGCCGACGCCGACCTCGGTCTGGAGGACGGCGCCCCCCTCGCCGTGTCCGCCGATGCCGACCTCGACCTCATCGACGGCCTCACCGGCGATGCGCCCATCTCCGCCGACGTGACCCTCGGCACGGTGGACGGCCTCGTCGACGCCACGCTCGACGCCGGAGACCTCGGCACCGTGGATAGCGGCACCGTGGACACGGTTCTCGACGCGGCTGACCTCGGCACCGTCGATGCCGGCACCGTGGACGCTGCCCTCGACGCGGCCGATCTTGCCACTGTCGATGCCGGCACCGTGGACGCCGTTCTCGACGCGGCCGACCTCGGCACCGTCGACACCGGCACCCTGGACGCGCTCCTCGATGCCGGTGACCTGGGCACCGTCGATGCCGGTACCGTGGACGAGGTGCTGGGCGCCGTCGATCTCGGTGGTGATGCACCGGCCGAGGGCGATGCCGACCTCGCCGTCGATCTCGGCGTGGATCTTCCGGGCGAGGATCTCATCGCCGACGCGGACGTCGTTCTCGATCCGGTCGAGGCGATCGTCGGCGACATCGACATCGCCGCCGACGTCGACCTCGGTCTGGAGGACGGTGCCCCCCTGGCCGTGTCCGCCGACGCCGACCTCGACCTCATCGACGGCCTCACCGGCGATGCGCCCATCTCCGCCGACGTGACCCTCGGCACAGAGGAGCCGGTCGCGGCGGACGACACCCTCGCCCTGTTCGACGCGCTCGACGCCGAACTGGAAACGGCAGTCAAGCCGGATACCGACCTCGGCGGTGACAGCACGATCGACCTCAGCCTCGGCACGGAGTCCATCGACGAAGCCATGTCGACACTGGACCTCCTGTCCGGCTCCCTCGACGACGCCGCCACGACCGCCGACTTCGACCTCTTCGACGCCGGGTTCGGCGATCTGGCGGTCGTCGCCAACGATCCGACCGCGTTCGACGGCAAGCTCGGAGGAGGGTTGGAGCTGTAATCGCTGAGAGATGAGCACCGCACTGCGTCGCCTCGTCCATCACATCGCGCGAGTTCGCCCTTTGGGCGAACTCGTCGCGTTGACGATGGCCCTCAACGTCCTCGGCCTGTGCGTGCCCATCGTGGCCTCACAGGTCTTCGGCCGCGTGCTGCCCAATCCGGGATCGGCGACGCTGTCGGTCCTGGCGCTCATCCTGGTCGCCTGCGGGGTCGCGGAGGCACTGCTGCGATACGCGCGCGCCGCCATCATGGCCCGCGCCGGCGCCAACTTCGCCGGCGCCACCACCCACCGCGTCCTCACGATGGTCCTCCTCGGCGAGCCGCCGCGCGGCGGAACCACCCCGGCCCAGAGCCTCGATTATCTGGCCGCGATCAGCCAATTGAAGGACCGCTATAACGGCCAGATCCTCGTCAGCATCGTCGAGCTTCTCTTCCTGCCGATGATGATCGCCGTCATCCTCACCATCTCCGTCACCGCGGGGGTGATGGTCAGCACCGCCTTGGTGATCTTCGCCGCGGTGACGCTGAGAGAAGCCCTCCAGATGAAGGGCGCCGCCCATGCGGCCAAGGCCATGAGCGAGGCGCGCTACGGCACCTTGTTCAGCCTGCTTTCGGCGATCCAGGCGATCAAGGCGCTCGGCATCGAGGACACCATGCTGCGCCGCTACGAGACGGTGCAGGGTGCGGTCACCGCCGCCAATCACAAGCTCGCCCTCGCGAGCGGACGGCTCATCACCTCCGGCCCCATCGCCAGCCAGGTGCTCGTGGCCCTCGTCCTCGCGTTCGGCGCGCTCTCGGTCGCCAACGGATCCATGACGATGGGCGGCGTGACGGCCATCGTCATCATCGCCAGCCGGCTGATGGCCCCGGTTCAGCGCGCCGTCTTCGTCTACGTGCAGATGCGCGATGTGGAAGCGGCGCGCGTCGCGGTGCAATCGGTGCTCGACCGACCGCTCATCGCCAATCCGGTCGAAGGGCGCTCAGCCCCCAACGAGGGCCGCGCCCAGGTCGACGACGTCACCGTGTCCCACAACGGGGTGGTGATGTTCGAGGGCGCCAACCTCACCATCTCGCCCGGCGAGGTGATCGCCTTGTCGGGCGCCGATCCCAAAGCCAACGCCGCGCTGATGCATGTGATTGCCGGCATCATCGCGCCGACGCGCGGCAGTGTCCGGCTCAACGGCCTCGCCCCGACCGAAGTGCCGCAGAGCGATCTCAACAGGTTCGTCGGCTATGTACCGCCCCACGGCAGCATGTTCCGCGGCACCATCCGCGACAACATCACCCGCTTCGGTGAAGTGACGTCAGACGCGGCGATGGAGGTCGCCGAGATCCTCGAGATCGACGACATTCTGAAGACGTTGCCCAACGGGCTCGACACGGAACTGATGGGCGGCGCCAACGAGACCATCGCCCCCGGCCTGGTGCAGCAGCTCGCCTTGGTGCGGGCGCTCGCCACGCGGCCCCGGCTCATCCTCTTCAACAATGCCGACCGCGGGCTCGACCAGGAGGGCTACGCCAAGCTCCACCGCTTCGTCGGCAAGATCCATGGGCAAGCCTCCTTTGTCATCCTGTCCGACGACGTGAACCTCCTCGGCTATGCCAACCGGAGATTTACGTTGACGCGGTCGGGACTGGTACGGACCGAGGGCTTCGAGATGCGCGAGCGCACCGCCTACAGAGACGTCAAACTGTGAGCGCGGCAGAGCGGCGGCCAGGTTCGCCGAGCCCTGCGACGGGCCCCCGTGGCGAGGCGACCGAACGCACCGCCTCCACCCGCACCGGCGCGCGCGCCCTTGCGCTTCGCGACGTCGCGGCGGAGCGCCAGTTGACGCTCCCATCCGCCGCTGCTGCGCAGCGTGTCGCATCTCCCGGCGCGGCGGTGGGTGCGACGAGCGCGACCTCATCCGGCGCGCCGAGACCGGCGGCGCCGCCGTCCGCACCGGCGCCATCACGCGCGGCAAGAACCGTGGCAAAACCTGTGGCGCACGCCGTGTCGCGGCGGGCCACCGGCGTATCCCAGAAGGCTCCGGCCGTCCTCAAGACGGAGCTCGCACGGCTCGAGGTGGCGATTGTCCGCCTGACCGGGGCGATCGACCATGCACGCGGCCAGGCCCGACCGGACGATGCCGCGCCCCACTCCGGCACGGGGTGCACCCGCCTCTACGCGGCGCTGTCGCTCGTCACCGGCATCGACCAGTCGGTGCGCAACCTCCTGTCCGCATTGCCGCCTACCGGGGACAACGCGCCTCTGACCGCGCAGAATGCCGCCCGCGCGATGGCTTATCTCGGCCTTGCCGTGCGGCGCGAGCCCAGCCGCGCCGCAGCGACCGCGCTCACCCGCGACGGCGAGTGGACGGGCGGGCCCAGTCTCTTCATCCCCGACGCATTGGGCGGCGAGCCCGTGGTCGTGTTCGCATGTCCGGACACCGGTCAGGGCCGGGTCATCGGCTTGTCGGGCCCCAGCCGTCTCCTCGTGCCGGGATCATCGCTGGGGCCAGGCACCCTGTGGTCCTTTCACCCCGCCGACGAGCATCGCCTCGACGCGAGCCAGCGCGCCCACACGGGCGCGTCCTGGTTCCGCGCGCTCCTGTCCGGGTTCGAGCAGGCCGGCCTCGCCCTTCTCCTGTGCTCGCTCGGCGTCGCGCTGGTGGCGCTGCTCATCCCGTTCTTCACCATCCAGACCTATGCGCAGGTGATCAGCCTCGGCTCGCCAGTGCCCATGCCGGGCTTCATCATCGGCATGCTGCTCGCAATCGCCATCGAGGCGGCGCTCCTGACACAGCGCAAGTCCATCGTCGCCTTTATCGCGGCGCGGGTGGACTACCTCATCGGCACCATGTCCTTCGAGCGACTGCTGAAGCTGCGCGCCTCCCTGTCGGAACGCTCAGCCGCCACCGACCAGGCGTCCCGTCTGCGCACAGTCGAGAACATCCGCGACTTCGCCACCGGCCCCGGCTTCGCGGCCATCATGGAAGCGCCGGCGAGCCTGTGCGCCGTCGCCGCCATCGCGGTGCTGGCGAGCTGGGTCGCCCTCGTCCCGGTCATTGCGATCCTGGCTCACATCAGCGTCTTCGCCCTGATGCGGCGGCAAGCGCGGATCCGCACCAGCATCGCCGCGGACGAATCCACGGAGATGCAGCGCATCACCATCGAGACCTTCGAGAAGCGCGATGTCATCCGCGAAGCCGGCCTGTCACACCAATGGTCCGAGCGCATGGTGAGCTGCGCGCGGCGGCAGCAGACCGCGCAAATGGGACTCCGCCTGATCGGCGCCAGAGCCGAAAGCCTCTCGACGCTGGTGCTGATCAGCGCCACCGCGCTGCTTCTCATCGGCGGAACGCGGGCGAGCTGGGCCGGATTGATCGGGCCCGGCGGCCTCCTCGCCATCATCATCCTCGGCCTGCGCGCGTTGACGCCGTTCCATACGCTTTGCCTCTCGGTCCTGCGGTTCGAGCAGCTCTCCAACGCGGTGAAGCAGCTCAACACGCTGATGGACCTTCCGACCGAGCGCGACCCGACGCGGATCTATACGGACCTGCGCGCCCCCAGCGGTGCGGTGACCTTCCTCAATGTCGGCTTCCGCGGCGGCGATACACGCCCCGTCTTCGTCGGCCTCGACCTCGACATCGCGCCGGGGGACAAGGTCGCCATCACCGGCGCGAACGGCACCGGCAAGACCACGATCCTGAAACTCGTCCTCGGCCTTTCCGACCTCGCCCTCGGCGCGCTGCGGATCGACGGCGTGGACCTGCGCCAGCTCGCGGCGAACGACCTGCGGCGCAAGATCGCCTACATCCCGCAGTCGCCGAAGCTGTTCCCCGGCACGGTGCGCGAGAACCTCCTCTTCGCGAGCCCCCTCGCCAGCGTCGAGCATCTCGCCCGCGTCGTTCAGGATTGCGAGATCGAAGAGCACCTCAGCACCATCTCGGGCGGGCTCGACGCGCCGTTGTCTGCGGTGGAGATCGAGGCGCTGCCGGCCGAGCTCGTCACCAAGATCGCCATCGGCCGCGCCCTGCTCGTCAATGCGCGCGTCATCCTGATCGACGAGGTGCCGAACGGGCTGCTGGACGGGCCGGTCGGCAACCTGGTGCGCAAGCTCATCGTCAATGGCGGCCGGATCTCGCCGGACGAAGCCGGGCCGATCGCCGCAGGTGAGCCGGCGCGCGGACGCGCCACCATCGTCTTCGTCTCCCACCGGTCCGACTTCTTGTCGCTCGCCCAGCGCGTCGTCGCGCTGCGCTACGGCAAGGTTCCCACCATCTCAACGCCCAAATCGCTGCTGGAGAGCAGAGCTTTATGACCGCCTCGGCCATCGATACCGTTCCCGTGGCCGGTCTCGACGAGACCGGCGGATCATCCCGCGCCGTCTCCACGGTCGACCTCGCCGCAGGCCGCAGCGGCACCGCCTTCGCGCTGACCCATCCCGTGCTGGTGGAGGAAACGGAGGCCGCGCGCTCGCTGCGCCACGTGGCGCTGTTCGTGGCCGCCTCCCTCGGCGCGCTCATCACCTGGGCGGCGATGGCGGAAATCCACGAGGTGTCGACCGCCAGCGGCATGATCGTGCCGTCCGGGTTCGAGCGCGTGGTGCAGCACTACGAAGGCGGCATCATCCGCGAGATCCTGGTTCGCGCAGGGGACCGCATTCAGGAAGGTCAGCCCCTCTTCCAGCTCGAAGACGGCGCCACGGGGGAAGACCTCGACGTCGCCGTGCGCCAGAAGGCCGACATCGACGCCCAGATCGAAGGGTTGACGGCGCTCACCACCAACCGCGATCCCGACTTCTCCGCGTTCGACGCCGAAACGGCGACACGCGCCGCCGACTATTATGGCAGCCGCAAGGACGCGAACACGAAGGAGCGCGGCCTGATCCAAAGCCAGATCGAGCAGGCTCGCGCCATCCTCTCCAGTTACGACGCGCAGCTCGGCGCACTGGCCGACGACAAGGCCTTCGCCGAAGAGAACTTCGCCCGGATCGAGGGTCTCGTCCAAAAGGGTTATGCCACCCGCTCGGTGCTCGCCGAACGCCGCAAAGCGGTGATCGACGCTGAAAACGCCATCCGCATCGCCATCGAGAAGAAAGCGGCCGCCGCCGAGCACCTGAAGGAGACCGAGCAGAACCTCGTCTCCTTCGACGCCCGCTTCCGCGCCGATCTGTCGACGCAGATCGTGGACTTGCGCTCGCAGCTCACCGCCATGACGGGCGATGTCAGCAAAAAGACGCGCCGCCAGCGCCGCCTCACGGTCACCTCACCCGTCAACGGCCTCGTCAAATCGCTCAACGTGACCACCATCGGCGGTGTCATTTCCCGCGGCGAACCGCTCGCCACGATCGTCCCGCTCGACGAGAAGCTGACCGCCGAGGCCGATGTTCCGGTGAGTGAAATCGGCTACTTGCGCGTCGGCCTGCCCGCCCATGTGAAGGTGTCGGCCTTCGACTTCACGCAGTTCGGCTGGATCGAGGGGACGGTGAGCGAAATCTCGCCCTCCTCCTTCGCCGACCAGGGCCGCGAGCCCTACTACAAGCTGCGCATCGACCTCGAAACGGATCACCTGCCCGGAACACCGTCGGCCCGCATCTCGCCCGGCATGGTGGTGGCCGCCGATATCATCACCGGCGAGCGGTCGGTCCTGTCCTACATCCTCAGCCCGGTCTCGCGCGCGATGAAGACCGCCTTCGCGGAGCGTTGATCCATGGATATGGCTGGAACGGCGGCAACTGCGAAGGCGAAAGTCCTACTGGTAGACGACGACCGCACCGCGCTCATGATGATGGAGGGCGTGCTCGATTCGCTCGGCTATGCGGTCACCACCGCGGGCAACGGCGCGGAAGCCTTTGCCCTCCTGCGCGAAACGCCAGGCGCAGCCGACATCGTCGTCACCGACCGGATGATGCCGGTGATGGACGGGCTCGGCCTGACCCGGCGGCTGAAGCGCGAGGCGTCGACGAAGGATATCCCCATCATCATCCTCACCGGCGCCAAGGACCCGGAGGACGTCAGCGCCGGGCTCGAGGCTGGGGCCTTCTACTACGTCACCAAGCCGCCCGCGGAAGCCTTGGTCGCTTCCGTGATGGCCTCGGCGCTGAAAGAGATCGGCCGGCAGCGCAAGGTGCGGTCGGACCTTTCGGGTCATCAGTCCGCCTTCCGCAACATGGAGGTCGTGCGGTTCCGCCTGAGCAAGCCCGACGAGGTGGAAGGCGTCGTCTCGATGATCGCCAGCATGCAGGAGGCCTCCGACAAAGCGATCCAAGGCATTTACGAGCTGATCCAGAACGGCATCGAGCACGGAGTCTTGCGGTTCGGCCTCGCCGCGAAGTCCAAGCATCTGGCCGACGGGACATGGGAACGGGCACTGGCCGAGCGGGCGCGCGATCCGGCCTACGCGAACGGTTTCGTCGAGGCGACGGGGATGCGCCGCGAGGATGGACTCTACATCAGCGTTCAGGACAACGGACCGGGGTTCAACTGGCGGCCCTTCCTGTCGACCGACCCGAGCCGGTCCAACGCCAACTGCGGCCGCGGCATCGCCCGCGCCGCCAACTTCGCCTTCGACCGTCTGTCCTACGATGCGACGGGAAACAAGGCGGTCGCGATCCTCCTCAACACGCCGAAAATCGTCTGGTAGCCGGGCAAGCACCCTTCGGATTGGAACGGCTGTATGCCGGCGAAACCTGGCGTCGCCGTTGCGCATCATGGGCGCCGACGTCGGCAGCAGCCGACTTCACGGGAGAGCTACGGTTCTGCGGTAGACGGTCATGCAGGTTCGAGGAACGATAAGAGAGGGGCAGCGTTTTCCGCTCCTCGTTGTCCGCCTTTCACCGCTGCAGGTCGGGGCCCCGAGTCCCGAAGCGCGAAATCGTTCCCGGCATCATGGACATGGCAGGGTTGCGCCTGGTTTTCAGGCAGCACCCTTTACGTGCACAACAAGCGCCATTAACGTAGTTTACAAGAGCCTTCACAAGGCTCTGCGATCAGCCTGATCGCCCTTTGTAGATCGCACGGGCCGGACAACGCGCCGCCACGGCCGCGCTGTCGAGCGCCATCCCGTCTGTGCCTGCCGCGTGGCACCTTTGCGCGGCGGATCACACCAGGAGCCGATGACCGGACCGCTTGCCTCCCTCCCCGTCATGCCGATCCCGCGCGGGACGTGCGGCGTTCGGGAGGGGTGCGGCTTCGGCGTTCATCATGCTCGCGCAGGCGGCCGCTCGGCCGCCGTTTGGCGCACGGTCCTGATCGCAGAGCCCGCAGACCGGGCTCATCCTCTGTAACCTGCTGCATGGCCGGCCTCGTCCGATGCGCGCACCGCGCAGCGGAGGGGGACGGCTGTGTCTCGACATGTCCAACTGCCGGAGACACTTGATGACACGTTCTTTGACCCGCCGCCTGAATGCGGGCCTCCTCGCCGCCACGGCCCTCGCCGCGGCCCCGATGACGGCCGCCCCGGCTTTCGCTCAGGAGACGGTCAAGGTCGGCTTCGTCTACTTCCTGTCGGGCGCGGGCGCGGCCTATGGCGACGGCGCGCGCAAGGCCGCCGAACTCCTCGTCGACGCGCTGAACGAAGGCGCGGTCCCGGCCCCCTACGACAAGGTCGGCATCAACGGCGTGCCGCTCGAGGCGATCTACGTCGACGAGGCGGGAAGTGTGCGCAACCAGATCGCCGAATATCGCCGCCTCGTCGAAGCCGAGGGCGTCGACATGGTACTGGGCTACACCTCCTCGTCCAACTGCAACGCGCTCGCCCCCATCGTGGAAGAGCTGCAGACGCTGACCAACTTCTTCCACTGCGGCAATCCGGGCCTGTTCGAGGAAGTCGATACCGAGCCCTTCTACGCCATCCGCTCCGCACCGATGGGGACGATGGATCAGGTCGGACTCGCCCGCTACATCGCCGAAACCCGGCCGGACGCGACCACCTTCTCCGGCGTGAACCAGGACTATTCGTGGGGGCAGGACAACTGGGCCGAATTCCAGGCGGCCATGTCCGCGCTGAAGCCTGACGCCGAATTCAAGAACGCGCTCTTCCCGCAGCTCGGCGCCGGTGACTACGGCTCGGAACTTTCCGCCCTCGCCTCGGACCCGGCCGACATCACCTACGTCTCGTTCTGGGGCGGCGATGCGGACGCGCTGATGCTGCAGGCCAACTCGCGTGGCCTCGGCATGTCCACCGACTTCGCCTTCACGCTCGGCACCGGCGTCATCAACGGGCTCGGCCAGAACACCATTGCCGGAACGATCGTCTCGGGGCGCGGGCCGAACTCCTATCTCGCCAAGGAGACCGAGCTCTCCACCTGGTTCGCCGACGTCTACCAGGAAGCCTATGGCGCCTACCCGCCGCTGTCGGCTCACGTCGCCGCGCAGGGTCTCATCGGCGTCAAGGCCGCCGCGGAGGCGACCGGCACAGAGGAGGGCACCTATCCCGAGACGGACGCCATCGTGAACGCGATGAAGGGCAGCACCTTCGAGACCTTCAACGGCTACCCGATCTCGATGAACCTGCACGACGGCAACCAGGGGACCTCGGCCATCGCCTACGGCACCTACACCGGCTGGGACTCCGAGACCGACATGCCGGTCATCGAGGACGTGCGCGTCTACGAGGCGGAATGCGTCAACCCGCCCGAGGGCGTGAAGGCGCTGGATTGGATCGAAGGGGGTTTTGACGGCGCCACCTGCTGAGGCCGGCGCACGCGGCGGCCGCCGTGCCGCCGCACCCGCCCGCCCCCCCGCATGACTGAGTGGCGCGGGCAATGAGACGGCGACCGGCGTAGCGCCGTGAGCGACTGCGCCGGAGACCCGCAACAACGACCGCAGAGACCGCGGGGACCCGCCGCGAAGGCAGGGCGCGACGGCCCGCCGCAAAGGCCCTGCGCGGATTGTCGTTCCGGGCCGCGCGCGGCCGAACCGCTCGCGGCCGGTGTTCGCACCGGCCACCGCGCCCCGCGATCTGCGGCCTCCTCCGTTGACCTGACGCTCGTCGCCGGTCGCATCCGGCCCGCTCGTTCCGCGTCCGCTCTCGCTCGCCGCCCCTCTCGCCCGGCCTCGACCCGCACCGTCCAGAGAACCGATGAACCAACTTCAGATCATTCTGATCGACGGCATCCAATATGCCGGCTGGCTCTTCCTCGTCAGCATCGGCCTCACCCTCGTCTTCGGGGTGCTGCGCCTTCTCAACATCGCCCACGGCGCCTTCTATGCGCTGGGCGCCTATGTGGCGGCCTACGCCATCGGCCTCGCCGCCCAGAACGGCTTCGGGACCGGGGTGCAGCTCCTCGCCGCCTTCCTCGGCGCCATCGCCGTCGGCGGGCTCATCGGCGTTCTGGTCGAGCGCACCATCCTGCGCCGGCTCTATGACCATCCCGAGGTCATCACCCTCTTCGCCACCTACGCGCTGTTCCTCATGATGGAGGACATCACCAAGCTCGTCTTCGGCGGACAGCCGCTCTACGCCTTCCAGCCGCGCAACGCCTTCGGCATGGCCCAGGTCGGCCCCCTCGCCTATCCGGTCTACGACCTCCTCACCGTGGTCGCGGCGGTTCTGGTCGCCGTCGCGGTCTGGGTGGTGCTCAACCGCACGCGCACCGGGCGCTGCGTCATCGCCGTCGTCAACGACCGCGAGATGGCCGCCTCCATGGGCGTCAACGTCACCGCCATCATGGTTGCCACCTTCGTCGCAGGCACCGCGCTCGGCGCCTTCGCAGGGGCCGTCACCGCGCCCAAGATCGCCGTGGCGCCGGGCATCGCCGTCGAGGTCGTGGTGCTCGCCTTCGCGGTCATCGTCATCGGCGGGCTCGGCTCCATCGGCGGGGCCGTGGTCGGCGCGCTGGTGGTCGGCATCGCCCGCGCGGCGGCGACCCACCTCGCGCCGGACTTCGCGGTCTTCGCCGTCTACGCGGTGATGGCGCTGGTGCTCGCCGTTCGCCCCTACGGGCTCTTCGCCCGCCCGCTCGCACGCAAGATCTGAGGACCGATATGCGACGTCTCGTCGATCCCACGATCATCGCCATCCTCGCCGGGGCGCTGGCGCTGACCTTCGCCCACGGCCTGATGCCGGGCTGGGTGATCTACATGCTCCAGCTCGCCCTCGCCGCGGCGCTCCCCGCGCTCGGATGCATGATCCTCCTGCGCTCCGGCCTCCTCACCTTCGGTCAGGGCCTCTTCTATTTCATCGGCGCCTATGGTGTGGCGCTGACGCAAAGGCACCTCGGCCTGACCGACGCCTTTGCCGGCCTCCTCCTCGGCGCCCTCGCCTCGGCGCTGGTGGCCACCATCGTCGGCACCTTCCTGGCGCGCTATCGCGGCATCTTCTTCGCGATGCTGACCCTCGCCTTGTCGATGGTGGTCTACGGCATCGCCATCAAGATGGACCTCTTCGGCCGCTCCGACGGGCTGAACGTCTCCCGCCTCACCTATCTCGGCGTGGTGCCCGGCCGCGAATGGGCGACGCCCGCCCTCTTCGTCTTCTGCATCTGGGTCTTCGCCGTCGCGGCGGTGATGACCCACCTCTACCTCACCTCCCGCTTCGGGCGGATGCTGTCGGCGATCCACGACAACGAGACGCGGGTGGAATATCTCGGCTGGTCCGTCGCCAAGGCGGTGCACGTGAGCTTCATCGTCGCCGCGGTGCTGGCGAGCCTGGGTGGAACGCTGGCCGCCGCAGCCGCGCGCTACGCCGACCCGAGCCTCGCCTTCTGGACCACCTCGGGCGAGTTCGTCTTCATCGTGCTCATCTCGGGCATCGGCAACGTGCTCTCGCCGCTCTTCGGCTCGGTCTTCTTGGAGGCGCTGCGGGCCTACGCCTCCACCCATTTCCCCGACGAGTGGCAGCTCGTCCTCGGCGCGGTGATGCTCGTCATCATCCTGTTCCTCCCCAAGGGGCTCGGCCACCTCTTCGTGCTCGCCAAGCGCGCCGTGGTGAGGCCCGTCGCGGGCAAAAGCCTGCCCGCCAACGCAAAGGAGCGGTCATGACGGTTCCCATCCTTGAGTGCCGCGGCATCGCCAAGTCCTTCGGCGGGTTCGCGGCGGCGAGCGGCATCGACCTTGCCGTCGAGGAAGGCGCCATGGTCGGCGTGATCGGCTCCAACGGCGCCGGCAAGACGACGCTGCTCAACATCGTCTCCGGCCACCTGAAGCCGAGCAAGGGCAAGGTCTTCTTCCGCGGCGAGGACGTGACGGGGATGCCATCCCGCCGCCTCGCCCGGCGGGGCATCGCGCGCTCCTTCCAGGTGCCGCAGCTTTTCGCCTCCGCCACCGCGCTGGACAACATGATGATGGCGCTCAGCCTCCTCGCCCGCCCGCGCGGCGAGATCCTGTCGCGCTTCGGCGACCGGGCGCTGGAGGCCGAGGCCCACGCCGCACTGGTGGAATACGGGATCGACGACACCGCGACGAGCCTCGTCTCCGAGCTGCCCCAGGGAACGCGCAAGCTTCTCGACATCGCCATGGCGACGGCCGCGGAGCCGAGCCTGGTGCTGCTCGACGAGCCGACCAGCGGCGTGTCCAACGAGGAGAAGAACGAGGTGATGGAGCGTCTGGCGGCCCGCTTCCGGGCGCACGGCACCACCGTAGTGTTCATCGAGCACGACATGGACATCGTCGAGCGCTACGCCACGCGCGTGGTCGCGCTGACCGACGGCACGGTGATCGCCGACGGCACACCGCAGGAGGTGTTCGCCCACGATCAGGTCGCGCGGGTGATCATCGGCGCCCCGGTGCCCGGCCGTGTGACCGAGGGCGCGTCAGGGGGCGCGTCAGGGGGCGCGATGACGGCATCCGGGGGCGCGGCCGGCTCCCCGCCCTCGCCGGGCAGCGCGGCGAATGAACCATCACCAACGCGCGCGGCCGGTGCGCCCGCCGCACAGCCTGTGTCCGGGGGCGGCGACGCTCTGACGCCGTCGCCAGGGCGCGCGGTGAACGCAAACGCGTCCGGGGGGGCTTCCTGATGCTGGTGCTGGACAACGTGTCAGTCTCCATCGCCGGGGCGGACATTCTGCGCGGTGTATCGCTGGAGGTTCCGGCGAACGCCTTCGTGGGCCTCGTCGGCCGCAACGGGGCGGGCAAGACGACGCTGATGCGCGCGGCGATGAACCTCGTCCCGGCCAGCGGCGGGCGCATCACCGTCGCCGGTGAGGACACGACGCGGGCGGCGCCGCACATCCACGCGCGCCAGGGCGTCGGCTACATGCCCGAGGACCGGCGCCTGGTGGCGGACTGGACGGTGGACGACAATGTGCGCCTCCCCGCCTGGGCCGCGCGCACGGCGGACGCCGAGGCACGTGTGGCGCGGATCTACGATCTTGTGCCGGAGGTGGCGCGGGTGCGCGGCCAACGAGCGATGCAGCTTTCCGGCGGTCAACAGAAGCTTGTGGCGCTGGCCCGGGCCTTCGTTGCGGGGACGCGGCTGATGATCCTCGACGAGCCGTTTGAGGGTGTCGCCCCGGCGTTGGTGCAGCGGCTCGTCGAGATCCTGTCGACGCTACGAGAGGAAAGCGACCACAGCGTTCTGATCTCGGAATCCGACGCGCTCTACAGCCCGCCGCTGGTGGACCGAACGTATACGATCGAACGCGGCCGGGTGTCGGCGGCGTGACGGGCGGGGCGGGCGCCGGGGGTGCCCGCCTGTCCGCGGCGGAACGGCGGCACTATCCGTCGCGTCTGTGGGCCGCTCAATGCTTCTCGAAGCTGTACGCGGATGCAAGCTGGTTCTCTGCGGAGCTGGCAACCCAGCGATTGCGCAATGTCTCCAAA
Source organism: Acuticoccus yangtzensis (assembly GCF_001927245.1). Taxonomy (GTDB): domain Bacteria; phylum Pseudomonadota; class Alphaproteobacteria; order Rhizobiales; family Amorphaceae; genus Acuticoccus; species Acuticoccus yangtzensis. Next base: position 15,847 of record NZ_MJUX01000011.1, read on the forward strand.
TTTTTGACGCGCTCGCTCAGACCCAGCAGTTTCGCGTCGACCTCGATCATCAACTCATCGATGAGTTGCTCGATCTGGCGGCGTGCAGCGATCATGCGCTCTGCCTGCTCGCCAGGCTGGGGGATCCTTCGTCCCAAAGCGCGCGCCTCATCCAGCCATTCCACGATCGCCATGCGAAGGTCGGTGACGGCCTCCGCCTCGGTCGCCCCGTCGCCGCGGCATCCGACCAAGTCGGGCGCTATCGCAGTGAAGCCCCCTCCGTCCTCATCGTTCAAGGGAAGGATGACAATCGGATAGGATTGGTTCGTCACGGCTATTCCTTTCCCATCGCGTAGTTGATATGCGCGCGGCATAGTCCGCAGAAGTCACGGATATAGGGCGGTTTGATCGGCTTCCTGGCTGGAACGACCAGAAGCCCGTCAACATGCTCGCTCGACACCTTGTAATGACTCCCTGATGTAGGGGGAGAGAACCTAAGCCCCAAACCGCGTGCAACCCGGCCGATATCATCAATCGTCCAGTCTGCCCGGGGATTGCTTTCCATCGCCTCAAGTGCCTTGAGGGCTCTTTTTCTCAACGGCGGCAATGGTTCTTCATCGCTCGGCTCGCCAAGATCGGTCGCGGGCACATCGCCTCCATCAGCCGTCGAAGTCCGACGACAGCACCCTTACGGAGATGTAAGCAAGGAGCAAGCGGTATGGACACGCGCACGTTTAAGGAACCTGCGTCGCCGTCTCATCACGGTCAAAATTGTGCGAATTATAGTGAGGCTGGGTGCCGCTAATGCATTGAGCCCTAACACCACCACTTCACTTTGGGAAAACGGTGGTAGCGGAGGAGGGACTCGAACCCCCGACACGCGGATTATGATTCCGCTGCTCTAACCAACTGAGCTACTCCGCCGACGCCCGGGCTAAATCGCCTCAGACGGGCCGAAAGTCAAGCGCCCGGGCGGGGAAAATTACGCCGTCCGGCGGAAGTTCAACAGCGTGATCAGACCCACCGGCGGCAGCTCCTCGCGGCTCTCCAGAACGAGGCCGGGCGTCTCCATCACACCGTCGATCGGCATCGACGGGTTCCAGCCCAGACGCTTCGCAAACGGCGTCAGAACGCGGTCCGTCACCTGCCAGGGGCCTTTATCTGCCTCGAAGTGGCTGGCGATCATCACGATGCCGCCCGGCTTCACCACACGCGCGAACTCGCGCATCACCTGCGCCGCATCCGGCACGGCGGTGATGGTGAACATGCACACCACGCCATCGAACGAGGCGTCGGCGAAGGCGAGATTCATGAGGTCCATCTCCAGGATGGCCTCGACGTTCTTCAGCCCCGCGTCCACACGGCCTCGGGCGATCTTCAGCATGTCGTGCGACAGGTCCACGCCGACGAGATCGACGTTGTCGCCGTAGAGCGGCAGCGCGGAGCCGGAGCCGACCCCCGCCTCGAGGAAGCGGCCGCCGATCGCATTCACGCGCTTGGCGGCGATCTTGCGCGCCGGCACGGTTGGCGTGGCGATGAATTCGTAGATCGGCGCCCAGCGCGCATACGCCGTCTTGACGTCGCGGCCCTCGACGGAGCGGTTGGTGGAGGTCGTCATCCGTGTCCTGATCGTCTTGTGTCCGCCCCGTCACGGGCCCGCGGACACGGGGGTCTGATTTCGGCCGCCGCAGACGACGGCCCCGTTTCACGCGCCCGCCGGCACATCTTCTCCGCGGCGGCCGGCGCCTCTCGAAGGCCGCCAGCCAGCGCCTGCATATGCGCCCGCCAGCGCCTTCCTATGCGCCCGCGAGCGCCCTCGCGTCACGCACCCGCAGGCACCGTCTGTCCTGCCTCGGCAGGCGCGGCGCCCGCCTCGGCCCGTGTGCGGCAGATGAAGCCGCCGCCGAGGATTTCGGCCCGCGGCGCATCGGAGGCGTAGAGCACGCACGCCTGGCCCGGCGCCACACCCTCTTCACCATCGGCGAGTTCCACAACGAGCCCCTCCACCGTCCGGCGCACCAGCCCCGGACGGGGCGGACGCGTCGAGCGTACGCGGGCGTAGATGGGCACCTCGTCGCCGAGGTCCATGGGGTCGCCCAACCAATTGGTGTCACGCAGAGTGATGGCGCGGGTCTTCAGCGCCTCGCGCGGGCCGACGATGATCTCGTTCGCCTCGGCGTCGATCCGCACCACGAAGAGCGGTTCGCCCACGGCGATGTTGAGGCCGCGCCGCTGGCCCACCGTGTAGCCGATCACGCCGGCGTGGGTGCCCAGCACGCGGCCGTCGATATGGCGGATCGCGCCCTCTGAGGTCGCGTCCGGCCGCATCGCCGCGACGATGCGCGAATAGGACCCGTTGGGGACGAAGCAGATGTCCTGGCTGTCCGGCTTGTCGGCGACGACGAGGCCCATCTCGGACGCAAGCTCGCGCACACGGTCCTTCGGCATGTCGCCGAGGGGGAAGCGCACATAGTCGAGCTGCTCGGCCGTGGTGGCGAAGAGGAAGTAGCTCTGGTCGCGCTGGGCGTCGAACGGGCGGAACAGGCGGCGCCGGCCGCGCTCCACCCGGCTCGCCACATAATGCCCGGTCGCCAGCGCCGAGGCGCCCAGCGTCTGCGCCGCGGCCAGAAGGTCGGTGAACTTGACCGTCTGATTGCAGGCGATGCAGGGGACCGGCGTCTCGCCGCGCGCATAGGCGTCGGCGAAGGCGGCGATCACGCCCTCCTGAAACCGGCTCTCATAGTCGAGCACATAATGGGCGATGCCGATGCGCTCGGCGACGACGCGCGCATCGTGAATGTCGGACCCCGCGCAGCACGCCCCCTTCTTCTGGGTGGCGGCGCCATGGTCGTAGAGTTGGAGCGTCATCCCGACGACGTCGAATCCTTCACGCGCGAGAAGTCCCGCGACAACGGACGAATCGACTCCGCCCGACATCGCGACGACCACGCGGTGGTCCTCGGGTCGGCCGGGAAGGCCCAGTGAATTGGTCGATACGGACGAATGCATCACGACCGTTAGCTAATAACAAACCGCTCTGAGGGCAACGTGTCTGCAACGCGGCAGGCCGCGCCGCCACATTAGCTTCGCGTTAATCTGAGTCGCGGCTTATCGTGAGAACAAGAAGTTGGGCGTATGTCGAGGCGTCATGTCTGAGTATCCACAGCCGCGTTACCGTTATGTCATCGGCCCCGATGGCACCCCCCTCACCTTGGCGGACCTTCCCCCCAAGGACACCAAGCGCTGGGTGATCCGCCGCAAGGCCGAGGTCGTCGCGGCGGTCCGCGGCGGCCTGTTGTCCATGGACGAGGCGTGCGAGCGCTACACCCTGACGGTCGAGGAATTCCTGTCATGGAATGCGCTGATCGACCGTCACGGTCTGGCCGGCTTGCGGGCCACCAAGGTGCAGCAATACCGCGCCTGAGCGCGTGACACATGGGCCGGACCTCACGGGCTGGCCGAACAAAGGAGGGCCGGATCGCGGCCCTTTTTTGTGCCTGCCTCTATGCGCCGGAAACGGACGCGCCCGTCAGGCGGAAATCTCCACCGTCTCAAGGGCGCGCACGGTCGTCCCGTCCCGGCCGATACCGCGGCGCGTCAGGTGAACGCTGCGCTGGTCGGTGTCGATGTCGATCATCGCCCACGCCCCCGGCGGATGGTGCGATCCGTCCGACGACGCGGACGGCACACCCACCACGGCGGCCCGGCCGCGTGGCGTCTCGATATGGGTCAGAGACGGCTTGTGGGTGTGGCCGTGAAGCACCAGGTCGGCACATCCCGCAGCCAGCACCTCGCGCACCGCCTTCACGTCCGTGAGGCCGCGTCGTCCGGACGCCAGATCGCTGTCCGGCGGATGATGGATCATCACCACCTTGAAGGCGTCGTCGTGCCGGTCGAGCAGCGCGGCGAGACTGCCGAGCTGCGCCTCCCCCACCCGCCCGCAGGCCATCAAAGGCGGCGTTGCCACGGCGGTCGAGACGCCGATGAGCGCCACCGCCCCAAGCCGCCGCGCGAACGGAAACTGGCCGCCCGGAATGTAGGGCCCGTAAGCCTGCACCGCCCGCCCCGCCGCGCCCGGCACATAGGCGTCGTGATTGCCCAGAATGACGCTGACCCGCTGCGGCGGCCCCAGCCGGTCCAGCCACGCCCGCGCCGCCTGCACCTCCGCATCGGTCGCGACGTTCACGAGATCGCCGGTCACGCAATAATGGCTGGGATTTTGGGCGCGCATGTCGGCAAGCAGCCGCTCGAGCACGTCTTGGCCGAGCGCGGCCTTGCGGTTTTTTACCCAGTTCGCGTACCCGAAGGCCCGCTTGGACAGGAGCTCCCCCACACTCGGCTTCGGAAAGGGGCTGAGGTGCGGATCGGACAGGTGAGCCAGTCTTATGCGCATGATCGTCCTTGCACGGCGCCTCGCGACGCCGCACCCATGCCGTGATCGACGCGGCCCCACCGCGACCCCGTCCGTTTGGTGAACTTTCTGCCCCGGGGGGTGACTTGGGCGGATCGGCTTATAAATTCATTCTTATTCATTGATCGATTCGGATATTTTTTGCTGGGAACTGGGGGACAATTTGGGTCTTTCTCGTGCGCTGCGGTGGCGTGTCGCCGCCCTGATCAAACCGCCTGTGAGCCTTGGTGTTCGACTTATCGTTCGCGATCCGGCTGACAATATCCTGCTGGTCCGGCACACTTATACAGGCGGCTGGCACATTCCGGGCGGCGGAGTCGACGTGGGCGAAACCGCCGCCGAAGCCGCCGTGCGCGAATGCCGTGAGGAAACAGGATACCAGGTCGACGCCCCGCTATCCCTCGTCGGCGTTCACTTCAATCGCAGCTACTCGAACCGCGACCACGTGGTGACCTTCACCGCTCACGTGAGCGATCACCTGAGCGAGGCGGCGCTGCGCCCCCAGGCCATCGAGATCGCCGAGGTGATCACGGCGCCGATCAACGACCTGCCGGAGGGGACGACCGAGCCCACCCGCCGCCGTCTCGCCGAGGCCTACGAGGGGGTTCCGTCGCGCACCGACTGGTAGGCACGCGCGGTATGGCTGATCAGCCACCGGCTGGACACACCCGCGATACGACATCAAGCCAGGGAAGATCGGAAGAGGTGGAGGCGACGGCCGGAATCGAACCGGCGTACACGGATTTGCAGTCCGCTGCGTAACCACTCCGCCACGTCGCCTCAGGACGGCAGCACACCGGCTGCCGCTGAGGGGTCGCATACGCCAAAGCCGCGCGAACCACAAGCCTGACGTCGATTTGAATTAGCCCATGCACCCTTGGTCCACAAGCTGCCGCAAACGAGGAGCAGCGTCGATGCAGGACCTCTGACAGGGCTTTGAGTTCACCTTTAAAGTGCTTTTCCCCACACGTGGCGCGCGCTACCTCTCGGCGAGCCGGGTTCTAGCGGCACGCGGCCACAATTCTCGACGAGGGTCACAACCATGACCGATCTGGTCTCCGCCGAGGCCCGCCTCAGCCCGACGATCCGCGAAGATTGGCAGACCGGCTCGGTGATCGACGTGACGGTCTCCGTCACCCGCCCCATCAACGGCTGGCAGGTGGACGTGGACGCCGGGGGAACGATCGTGAATATCTGGAATGCCGTCGTCGTCTCGCGCGAGGGGACGCATTACCGCCTGGCCGCGGCGGACTACAACGAGCAGATCCGCGCCGGCACCAGCATCGAGTTCGGCATGCAGATCGACGGGAGCGGCGATTTCCGCCTGCTCGGCGCCGAGATGAACCTCGCCGCGGACGTCGCAGAGGCCACCGCGACGGATACGCAAGGCCCGGTGACGGCGGACGGCATTCCCCTCCCCCCCGTGTCCGACGGGCCGATCCCGACGCCGGGCGCCGTGCCCCCGCGCGCCGACCAGGCCAGCCCCGCACAGCCCGCCGGATCGCCGACGCCGCAGCCCGCCCCCGCTGCCCCCGCGCAGGACGGCGGCGGCGGCCCCGCCTTCACCCTTTCGGTGTCGTCCCCCACCGTGGTCGAGCCGCAGGGACCGGCCATCGACCTCGAGGCCTTCCCGCCCGGCCCGTTCTCCGCCGACGGTGCCCACATCGTCGATTCCACCGGCGCACGGGCCGAGATCAACGGCATCAACTGGTTCGGCTTCGAGACCGAGATCGCCGTGGCGCACGGCCTGTGGGCGCGCAACTGGCGCGACATGATGGACGACATGAAGTCGCTCGGCTTCAACACCATCCGCATCCCCTTCTCGGGCGATTTCGTGGCGACAGGCGGCGCCAACGTGTCCGGCGTCGACCTCGGCTTCAACCCCGACCTCGCCGGCCTGACGGGGATGGAGATCCTCGACCGCATCGTCGACTACGCCGACACCATCGGGCTGAAGATCCTGCTCGACTATCACCGAGGCAAACCGGGCGGCGGGCCGAACGACAACGGCCTATGGTACGGCGACGGACGCACCGAGGCCGACGTCATCCGCGAGTGGCAGACGATGGCGGCCCGCTACGGCGACAAGCCCGCGGTGATCGGCGCGGACCTGATGAACGAGCCGCACATGGCCACCTGGGGCGACGGCTCGGCGACCGACTGGGGCGCCGCCGCAGGCCGCATCGGTAACGCCGTGCTTCAGGCCGCGCCGGACTGGCTGATCGTCGTCGAAGGCGTCTCCGTCTACGAGGGCGACCCCTATTGGTGGGGCGGCAACCTGCAGGGCGTGGCCGATCACCCGGTGCGCCTCGCCGACCCGTCCAAGCTCGTCTACTCGATCCACGACTATCCGCCGTCGGTCTTCAACCAGCCCTGGTTCAGCGACGGGCGCAGCCTTCCCGAGGTCTGGGACAAGAACTGGGGCTACATCGTCAAAGAGGGGATCGCGCCGGTTCTCGTCGGCGAGTGGGGCAGCTTCCTCGCCACCGCAGCCGACCGCGCCTGGGCCGGTGAGCTCGCGGACTATATGCGCGACCTCGGGACGCCCTGGTTCTGGTGGTCGCTCAACCCCAACTCCGGCGACACCGGCGGCCTCTTCGCCGATGATTGGACCACCGTGCGCCCGGAGGTGCTCACCGTCCTCGATCCCTTTCTGGACGAGACGCGGCCCGCCATCGCCCTCGACGCCTCCGCCTCGTCCACCGACGCGACCTTCGTGGTCTCGCTGGATGCGCCGGCGCAAAGCGACATCCTGATCAAATATGCCACGACCGACGGGACCGCCGAGGCGGGCAAGGACTATGTCCCCGTCGCCGGCAGCGTCATCTTCACCGCCGGTACAATGGACGCCACCATCAACGTGCCGATCCTGCCCGACGTCGATCCCGAGGGCGACGAGTTCTTCTACCTGGTTCTCGGCGCAGGCAGTGGCTCGCAGGCGTCCGGCACCGCCGTGATCACCGAGGACGGCGCCGCCGGTGACCGCACCGCCAGTCGCAGGCCGGCTCTTCCGACGCTGGATGTCGCAGGCACCGTCTTCGCCGAGGGCGCCGACCATGCCCAGTTCCGCATCGTCCTCTCCGCCCCGACCGACCGCGACATCGACTTCGACTTCCGCATTCGGGCCGAGGACGGGTCCTATGCGCCGGGTTCGGCCGTGATCCCGGCCGGCAGCCGCGAGGCGATCCTGGAGGTGCCGGTGGACGCAGAGACGGGCCGCCGCTTCACCCTGGAGCTGACCGCCGCCGACGGCGCCGCCATCCGCGACGGGCAGGCGACCGCGCGCATGGCCGATCCGGGGCCGGTCGCCACCGCCTCAGGCGCATCGCCCACGGCCGAGACGCAGCTCACCATCGACCTGATCCTCGAGAAGGACTGGGGCAGCGGCGCGCTCTTCAACGTCATCCTGAAGAACATCTCCGACCAGCCCGTCAGCGCCTGGTCGCTCGCCATGGATCTGCCCTTCGACATCGCCGAAATCTGGGACGCGGGCGTGGTCTCGGACGTCGGTGACCGCGTGACGCTGCAGAACGAGGCGTGGAACGGCACCATCGCGCCCGGCGAGGCGATCCATTTCGGGTTCATCTCCACGGCCGGCGAAATCCTGCTGAACCAGATCATTTCCGGAGCCGACTTCGCGCTGGTTGTTCAATAATCGCGCAATATCTGATGAACGGATAGGCGCACCATGCGTTGTGTGGGGACGGCGGGCAGCGGCCCGCCGAAGACCATCCCATGACCACAGGCCGGGACCCCGAACCGGGACCCGCCGGCCGCTGGTCCGAACGCTTGGAGCGCTCGATGAACACGACCAATACGATCATCACCATCATCATCGTGGCCTTGATCGCGGCCGGAGGCGCCTACACCCTCGGCTACTTCGACGAGACGCCGATGGAGCAGTCCGGCGAGGCGATCGACAACGCCGCCGACAATGCGGCGGATGCTGCGGACGATGCCGCCGACGCGGCCGGTGACGCCGCCGATGCGGCCGCCGACGCCGTCCAGCCGGCCAACTGAGGCCGCACGGTAGCGCGCAGGTGCACCCCTTTGAGGCGCCGAACGATTTCGTCGCGCGGCGCCGATCTCCGTGGTAGCTTTGGCGCCATGAACGGAATGAAAAGCGTCTGTGTCTATTGCGGGTCTGCCACGGGGCACGACCCGCGCTTCGCCGCCGCGGCGGACGAGCTCGGGACCGCCCTCGCGCGCGCCTCGATCACCCTCGTCTATGGCGGTGGTTCACTCGGCCTGATGGGACGGATCGCCCATAAGGTGCTTCAGGAAGGCGGCCATGTGGTCGGCATCATCCCGCGCTTCCTGCACGACCGGGAAGTGATGCTGACCGAGGTGAGCGAGCTCATCATCACCGAGGACATGCACGAGCGCAAACGCCTCATGTTCGAGCGCGCGGACGGGTTCGTCGCTCTTCCCGGCGGCATCGGCACGCTGGAAGAGGTCGTCGAGATGATGACCTGGTCGCAGCTCGGGCGGCACGAAAAGCCCATCGTTCTCGCCAATGTGGCGGACTTTTGGGCTCCGCTCAACGCGCTCATCACCCACATGCTGGATGCCGGCTTCATCCGCCCCGGCTGGGACGTCTCCTACGACGTGGCGGACGAGATCGCCGACGTGGTGCCCATCCTCATCGAGCGGCAGAGGGCGCTGGCGGCGGAGCGCACCCCCCAGGAGGCGATGCTCCGCCGGCTCTGAAGCGCCCGAGAAACGGTCGGCGAGCAGCGGACGACCCGGCCGTGTCAGCCGAACGATCCTGATCGGCCGGCAGGCCGTGTCAGCCGAACGACCATGTGGTCGTCGGCGCGCCGTCCGGCCCTTTGCCGTCCTTCAGGACGATGCCTTCGGCGGCGAGCTGATCGCGGATGGCGTCAGCGCGGGTGAAATCCTTCGCGGCGCGCGCGGCGAGGCGTTCGGCCAGCAGCGCATCGACGTCGAGGGACAGGCCCGCCGCCTTCTGCGCCTCGTCGCGCTCCTCCCGCGCCCGCACACGCCCAAGGTCGATGCCCATGAGCGCCGCACTGGCGGCAAGGCCGGGCGCAGAGGTGCGCGCCATTTCGCCCAGCCGCGCGATGGCGAGAGGCGTGTTCAGATCGTCCGCCAGAGCCGCCACCACCGCGGCATCCGGCTCGCCCTCGGCGCTCTGCGCACCGGTCCATGCACGCAGCATCGCCCGCGCCTCGTCCAGCCGCCGCGCGGTCCAGTCGATCGGCTGGCGGTACTGCGTCATCAGCATCGCGAGGCGCAGCGTGTCACCGTCCGCACCGCTCAAAGCCTCGCGGATGGTGATGAAGTTGCCCTCGGATTTCGCCATCTTGCGCCCCTCCACCTGGAGGAAGCCGTTGTGCATCCACACCGTCGCCATCTCGTCGTGGCCGAAGGCACAGCACGTTTGCGCGCGCTCGTTCTCGTGGTGCGGAAAGGCGAGGTCGATGCCGCCGCCGTGGATGTCGAACGCCTCGCCGAGATAGCGATGCGCCATCGCCGAACACTCGATGTGCCATCCCGGACGCCCCGGCACGGCGATCCCGGCGGGGCTCTCCCACCCCGGCTCGCCCTCCGCCGAGGGCTTCCACAACACGAAGTCCATCGCGTCGCGCTTATAGGGCGCGATGTCGACCCGCGCGCCCGCCAGCATCTCGTCCAGCGACCGCTTGGAAAGCTGGCCGTACCCCGCGAAGGAGCCGACCGAGAAGAGGACGTGCCCGTCCGCCACATAGGCGTGGCCGCGCTTTACCAGCGCCTCGATCAGCCTCTTCATCTCGCCGATATTGTCGGTCGCGCGCGGCTCCACGGTGGGCGGCAGGCACCCCACCGCCTCGATGTCGGCGTGGAAGTCGGCCAGCGTCGCTTCCGTCAGGTCGCGGATGGAGATGCCCCGCTCCGCCGCACGGGCGTTGATCTTGTCGTCCACGTCGGTCACGTTGCGCACATAGGTGACCGCGTCCTCGCCGTAAGCGGACCGCAACAGCCTGAACAGCACGTCGAACACCAGGATCGGCCGCAGATTTCCGATATGGGCGAAGTCGTAAACGGTGGGCCCGCAGACGTAGAGCCGCACGTTGTCAGCCTCCCGCGGGACGAAGGGGGCTTTGCGGCGCGAACGTGTGTCGTAGAGGGCAATCTCGATCATGCCGCCGGGTATCCCGCCGGCGGACCTTTCGCAAGCACCGGGATTAACGGAGCCGCTAAAATCCGACGCCAAATCCGTGCGCATGCCTATATTGAAGGTGTTGGGATTGCAGCACCCGCCATTCGCGCGTACACCCGAATCAACGCTCTACACGCTCTGCATGCACGAGTGAGATTGAGTAATTCTAAGTTGAAGGGGTGAGGCCGATGGGGAAGACGGTCGGCGCCATGGCGGCGCTCTTCGTTCTGACTGTGATGATCGTGGGCCCGGTGTTTCTGGCCGTCAGCAACGCGCAGTCCCATCTATCGACCAGCCGCTGCGTGGTCGGCGATATCGGATGCGATGTCGTCGAGCACGACGCCTTTCCGGGCTGATGAAGCGTAAGCCCCGTGTCTCGGGGCCGTGGATCGGCCCCGAACGCGACACCGGGCAGACAGCTTAGCGCCGGGCGATGATCCACACCGCGTGGATGATGCCGGGGATATAGCCAAGCAACGTCAGAAGAATGTTGAGCCAAAATTGAAGGCCCAGGCCGACCTGGAGAAAAACACCCAGGGGCGGCAGCAAAATCGAAAGAAGTACGCGGACGACGTCCATGATTGCTCTCCTGTCAGTCTCTGGCAGAAGAACGATCCAGTCGCGAAAAAGTTCGATGCGAACGCGCTCCTTGCGCATATCTGGTGCAATCGAAATGCATTGCACCATGAACGGCGAGCCGGATTACCGGCCATGACACGTGCCGCGGGGCGCTGCGCGGGCGGCAGGCGCTAGGCGCATGGCGGGGCGCTAGGCGGGAGGCGGGGCGCTCCGCGTGGTTCACGCGCAGCAGCTCAGTGAGCCGCCGAGCCTCCCGGGGGGCCGCGTCCGCGTTGACGCATCCCCCGCCGCAGCCACCTGGCCGAGCGGGCTCGATGCCCTGCCCTTCAGCCGAACCCCAATAGCGCGACCCCGCCCAGACGGGGCCGCCCGCCTCAGCGGACGGGGCGGATCATCCGGACGTCCAAGTCGCGGATCTTCTTGCGCAGCGTGTTGCGGTTGACGCCCAGAAGCTCCGCCGCCTTGATCTGATTGCCGCGCGTAGCCGCCAGGGCCGCCGACACCAGCGGATATTCCACATCGCGCATGATGCGGTGATAGAGCCCCGGCGGCGGCAGCGATGCACCGAACTCGGCGAAATAATCGTTCAGGTGCCGCTCCACCGACTCCTGCAGCGTTTCCGCCTGGGCCGGACCGCCCGCCCCCGCCGGCTGCGGCGCCGCCGACTGGTCGTCCAGCTCATGCTCGATGTGGGCGCGCGTGATCACGTCTTCCGGATAGAGCGCCGCGAGGCGGCGGACGAGATTTTCCAACTCGCGCACGTTGCCCGACCAGCGGTGCGCCTGAAGCGCGGCCACCGCGTCATGGTCCAGCCGTTTCGCCGGCAGCCCCTCCGCCTCGCACTGGGTGAAGAAGTGGCGCGTCAGATCGGCGATGTCCTCCTTGCGCTCGCGCAAAGGCGGCAGGCGCAGCGGAACCACGTTGAGACGGAAATAAAGGTCCTCGCGGAACAGGCCCTGGCTGATCCACTGGCGCAGGTCGCGGTTGGTGGCCGCCACAATGCGCACGTTGGTGCGGATCGGCGCCCGCCCGCCGACGGTGGTATATTCCCCCTCCTGCAGCACGCGCAGGAGACGGGTCTGCGCCTCCATCGGCATGTCGCCGATCTCGTCGAGGAAGAGCGTTCCGCCCTCGGCTTGCTCGAACCGGCCGGCGTGGCGGCTGGTGGCGCCGGTGAAGGCGCCCTTCTCGTAACCGAACAGCTCCGCCTCGATCAGCTCTTTGGGGATCGCGGCCATGTTGATCGCCACGAACGGCCCCTTACGGCGCTTGCCGTAGTCGTGAAGCGCGCGGGCGACAAGCTCCTTGCCGGTGCCGGATTCGCCGTGGATGAGAACCGTGAGGTCGGTCTGCATCAGCCTTGCGAGGACGCGGTAGATGTCCTGCATCGCGGCGGAGCGGCCGACCAGCGGCATCGGCTCGCCGTCGGACTGGTGCACCCGCTCGGCCGGGCGTCCGCGCGGCTCGTTGAGGGCGCGGCCGACGACGTTGATCAGCTCCTTCAGGTCGAAGGGCTTCGGCAGATATTCGTAAGCGCCGCGCTCGGACGCGCGGATCGCCGTCATGAAGGTGTTCTGGGCCGAGATCACCACCACCGGAAGATCGGGCCGCCGCTTCTTCACGCGCGGCAGAAGCTCGAAGGCGTTCTCGTCCGGCATGATGACGTCGGTGATGACGAGATCGCCATCGCCCTGGTCGATCCAGTTCCACAAGGTGGCAGCGTTCGACGTGCAACGGACATCATACCCGGCTCGTGACAGAGCTTGGTTGAGAACGGTGCGGATCGCCCCGTCGTCATCGGCGACCAGGATCGTACCACTCATCAGTCTTGTCTCTCACTTCCTTCAAAGGCGGGCATCAGGATGCGCACCGTTGTCCCGGCATTGGAGTCGATTTCGATCACGCCGCCATGGTCGCCGACGATCTTGGCGACGAGCGCAAGGCCAAGGCCCGTGCCGTTCGTCTTGGTGGTCACGAACGGCTCGAAGAGATGCGGGACGAGGTCTTCCGGCACGCCCGGCCCGTTGTCCTTCACGCAAAATTCCAGCGGCAACGAGACCTTGTGCGGCGAGCCTGGCGCGGCGACGCGCATGCCCGGCCGGAAGGCGGTCGTCAGCGTGATGATACCGCCGTCCTGATCGGACAGCGCCTCGGCCGCATTCTTCACGAGGTTGAGGAAGACCTGGATGAGCTGGTCGTGGTTGGCGTGGACCGGCGGCAGCGACGGGTCGTACGCCTTGCGGATCTCCAGCCGGCTCGCGAAGCCGGACGAGGCGAGGCGCTCCACATGGTCGAGCACGGTGTGAATGTTGACCGGCTCGCGCTTCACCGGGCGCGCGTCGCCGAACACTTCCATGCGGTCGACGAGCTTCACCACCCGGTCCGTCTCGGACATGATGAGCCGGGCCAGCGCCCGGTCGTCCTCGGCCAGCGACGGCTCGATGAGCTGCGCCGCACCGCGGATGCCGGAGAGCGGGTTGCGGATCTCGTGCGCCAGCATCGCGGCGAGGCCGGTGACGGAGCGGGCGGCGGCGCGCGAGGTCAGCGCCCGGTCGATCTTGTCGGCCATGGACGGGCGGTCGAGGGTCAGCACCACCATCTGCGGGTCTTCCGGCAGCGGCAGGGCGTGGATGTCCACCACCTGCCCCTGGCCGAGGCGCGGCGAGGAGAGGTCGACGCGATATTCCACCAGCCCCGCCCCCGCCTGCCGCACCTTGGCCGGCAACGACAGAAGCGGGCTGCCGAACGGCACGAACCGGTCCAGCGGCTTCTTCTGCAGGTGCGCCAGCGAGGCGCCGAAGAAGGCCTCGGCGGCGTCGTTGGCGGAAACGATCTCGTCGTCCGGCCCCAGCACCACGATGGCGTGGGGCAGCGCATTCAGGATGGCCGCGGGGGTGATGCGGCGGGCGGCGGCGGTCATGCCGCGGCCTTCAGGTCGGCAGCGTCGCCCGCGAGGCCGTCCGCCGCGGCGAAGAGGTGGTCGATGGCGAGGAGCGCCATGGCTGGATCCTCCGCGGTGAGTGCGGCTCTGCGCAATGTGGTCGGGGCGATGACGTGGTCCGCATAGGCCGCGGTGTGCTTGCGCATCAGGCGCAGGCCGATCTCGGCCCCGGCGTGGGAGAGGAGCATCTCTGCATGCTCGCGGGCGAGTGCGCCGATGGCGGCCGGGGTGGCGGGCACCGCGGGACGGGGCCGCCCGGCAAGGTCGGCGGCGACGACACCGGCGAGCCACGGTGCGCCGAGCGCGGCGCGGCCGATCATCACCGCGTCGGCCCCGCTCGCCGCCAGCGCGGCGCGGGCGGTGCCGGTGTCGACGATGTCGCCGTTGGCCGTCAGCGGCACGGTGACGGCATCGCGCGTGGCGCGGATCGCCGCCCAGTCCGCGGTGCCGCTATAGCGCTGGCAGCGGGTGCGCCCGTGGACGGTGATCGCGGCGGCGCCAGCGTCCACCGCGCGTCGGGCGAGTTCGGGCGCATTGAGGGTGGCGCGGTCGAAGCCGAGACGCATCTTCACGGTGACGGGCACCCTCACCGCGGCCACGGTGGCTGCGACGAGGCCGGCCGCGTGCACAGGGTCGCGCATCAGCGCCGAGCCCGCCCAGCCGCCGACGACCCGCTTGGCGGGACAGCCCATGTTGATGTCGATGATGTCGGCGCCCGCGGCCTCGGCGATCTTCGCGGCCTCGGCGAGGTCACCCGGACGGCATCCGGCGAGCTGGACGCAGTGGACCGCGAGGCCGGCCCCTTCGAGCTTCAGCCGCGTCTCCGCTTCGGCGGCGACGAGGCGGTCGCTCGCCACCATTTCGCTGACGACGAGTCCCGCGCCAAAGCGCGCGGCCAATTGGCGGAACGGCCAATCGCTGACGCCCGACATCGGCGCCAGGATCGCACGTCCGGAAAGTTCGACATTGCCTACGGCAATCTCATGCATGTTCAGCGGGGCACCTCTAAGGCCTATTGGTGCTCATCTTTTGACCATGACACCAAAGTTGGCAAGAGCGTGTTGAGCCCTTGAGGGGAAAACCTGTTTCGTGGGCAGTGCGCAAAGGACCGGCAGACCATGCGAAAAGCGGGCACGATAGGTTGCGGCTCCTATGCCCGCAAAGGCGGCGGAGCGCCAGAGCCGCACCCGCATATCCCTGTCCCGCGCGCAATCCGTGCGCCTTGCCGCTGTGCGTCCGACCGGGCGAACGTGGTGCGGCGGAGCACGGCGGCGAACGCCGTGGCGCCTGCCCGCCCGGCGGGCTAAGACGGCCGCATGATCGCCTTTTCGCACCCACCCGAGCCTGACCGATGACCTTGATCGACGCCATCATCGTCGCCGCCGGACGCGGCACCCGGCTCGGCGGACCGCTGCCGAAGCAGTTTCTCCGCCTCGGCCCGCGAACCGTCCTCGCCCGCTCCGCCGACGCCTTCCTGGCCCACCCGGCGATCCGCAACGTCGTCATCGTCATCGCCGAAGGGGATGAGGAGCGCGTGGCGGACGCGCTCGCCGACAGGCCGCGCACCGTCACCCTCGTCACCGGCGGCGACACGCGCCAGGCCTCGGTTGCGGCCGGCCTCGGAGCCCTCGCCGGGGATGACGCGCCGCACGCCGTTATGGTCCACGACGCGGCGCGCCCCTTCGTCTCCGCCGCGCTGATAGGCCGCGTGGCTGACGCTCTTGAGACCGCCGACGCTGTGATCCCCGCCATCCCCGTCGCCGACACGCTGAAGCGGGTCGACGGCACCCGCGTCACGGCGACGGTGGACCGCACCGGCCTCGTCCAGGCGCAGACGCCGCAGGGCTTCCGCCTCGCCCCCCTCGCCGCGGCCCACTCCGCCGGGGTCAGCGGCTCCGGGGTCAGCGGCGCCACCGACGATGCCAGCCTGATCGAAGCCATGGGAGGCCATGTGACCACCGTCGACGGCGAACGCGCCAACGCCAAGATCACCACCGCGGACGACCTCGCCGAGGCGCGCGCGGCCCTTCCCCGCGTTCCCGCCGTCGGCCAGGGCTTCGACGTCCACCGCCTGGTGCCGGGCGGGCCGATCATCATCGGCGGCCTCACCATCGACTTTCCCGAGCGGCTGGACGGTCATTCGGACGCCGACGTCGCCCTCCACGCCATCACCGATGCGTTGTTCGGTGCGCTGGCGGACGGCGACATCGGCAGCCACTTCCCGCCCAGCGACCCGCAATGGAAGGGCGCGGCGTCCGACCGGTTCCTCGCCTTCGCTGCCGACCGGGCGCGCGCCGCCGGGGCCGAGATCGCCCACATCGACCTCACCATCATGTGCGAGCGCCCCAAGATCGGCCCGCACCGCGAGGCGATGCGCGAGAGGATCGCCGCCATCGTCGGCATTCCCGTCGCCCGCGTGGCGGTGAAGGCCACCACCACCGAAAGGCTCGGCTTCACCGGGCGCGGCGAGGGCATCGCGGCCTCCGCCACCGCCACCATATTGAGGAGCATGGCATGATCGACGACGACGTGAGAGCCCGCGCCGAGGCGACCCTCACCGCGGCGCGCGAGGCCGGGGTGATGATCGTCACCTGCGAATCCTGCACCGGCGGCATGATCGGCGGCGCACTCACCGCCATCGCCGGCTCGTCGGACGTGGTGGACGGCGGCTACATCACCTACAGCAACGCGGCCAAGGTCCGCCTC
The DNA here is from genome assembly GCF_001927245.1 of Acuticoccus yangtzensis. GTDB lineage: Bacteria > Pseudomonadota > Alphaproteobacteria > Rhizobiales > Amorphaceae > Acuticoccus > Acuticoccus yangtzensis. The sequence goes on from NZ_MJUX01000011.1 coordinate 32,626, forward strand.
GGCGTCCCCGCCGCGCTGATCGAGGCCCATGGCGCCGTCAGCGAGGAGGTGGCGCGGGCGATGGCGGAGGCGGCGCGTCAGGCCGCGGGCGCCGCGCCCGGCCTCGTCTCCGTCGCCGTCACGGGCGTCGCGGGGCCGGGCGGGGGCACGGCCGCCAAACCTGTCGGCCTCGTCCACTTCGCCGCAGCCGCCGCGGGCGCGACCGTCCACCGCGAAGCCCGCTTCGGCGACATCGGCCGCGACGAGGTGCGCAAGGCGACGATCCTCGAAGCCCTCTCATTGCTCGACGGTCTGCTCGAGCCCGAATGAGGCCGTTGCCGGGGCCGCCGCACCCCTCCTGGCGACGGTAACGCGCCGATGACAATTCGTTGATCGCAGCAGGCCGACCCTTCGCCTGGAGCGGGGATCCAACCGCCCCGCATGGCGTTGGAATGCCAAATGGAGTTCGCCGTGAACTGGCCCCTTTTCGCCGTCTTCGTTCTCGTCACCCTGGCCGCGGCCGCAACAGGTGCAATCTTCCGCCCCGGCTCGTGGTACGCGGCCCTGCGCAAACCGCGCTGGACCCCGCCCAACCTGCTCTTTCCCATCGCCTGGTGCGTGCTTTACGCCACCATCGCGGTATCGGCCTACCTCTTCACGGTCGCCGCCGCGCCAGGCGAACGCGCGTTGCCGCTCGCCGCGTGGGGTCTCCAACTCGCCCTCAACGCGCTCTGGTCGCCGCTCTTCTTCAAGCTGCACCGGATGGACTGGGCGCTCGCCGACATCGCCCTTCTGGTCCTCGCCATCCTCGCCACGATCGTTCTCTTCGCCCCGGTTTCCGCCGTTGCTGCTGCACTCCTCGTGCCCTACCTCGTGTGGGTCAGCTTTGCTTCGGCCCTGAACTACACTATCTTAATACTCAACAGAGGGCGCCCCGTCCCGGATCGGACTGGAGGCGCCTCGGCCCCACGGCCAACGGTGGAGTGATCCATGAACATGAATGCAATTGTTTTCTTCGAGATCTTGCTCATTGCCGGCAGCCTTCTCACCTTTGCCGCGTGCGAATGGCGCGACATGCGCAAAGCCCCCGCGCGGATGCCGGAGGATCGCGCGCAAAAGGGCCCTGATCACTTGAGCGGCAGCGGCAATTGGCTCGATTGACAGCCGACTTAGATTTGATCCATTCCAGATCGCCATGAGCGCGACTGGCAGTTCCCTTTCCCACCGCGTCGACGCGGCCATCAGGCGGCATCTCGATGGAAGGTGCAGCCCTCCGCGGCTCGGCACTGCCCTGACGTCCGCCCTCTTCCCCGGCGGGGCGCGGGTGCGCCCTCGCTTCGCACTCGGCATCGCGATGGCGTGCGGGGACGACCGCCCTCGGGTGTCCGATGCCGCCGCCGCCGCGGTGGAATTCCTTCACACCGCCTCCCTGGTGCACGACGATCTGCCGTGCTTCGACGATGCCCCGTTGAGGCGCGGTGCTCCGGCCATCCACGTCGCCCACGGGGAAGCGCTCGCGGTGTTGACGGGGGATGCGCTCATCGTCCTCTCCTTCCAGGCCTTGTCGGACGTTGCGGACGCGGCGGGCGAGCGTCTGCCCTTTTTGTTGGCGACGCTCGCCGCGGCGGCGGGAACGCCCTCCGGCCTCGTCGCCGGTCAGGCACTGGAAAGCGAGCCGCTCTGCGATGTCGCCGCCTACCACGCGGCGAAGACGGGCGCGCTGTTCGAGGCCGCCGCGGTCATGGGGGCGACCGCCGCGGGTGCCGATGCCGCGCCCTGGCGTCCCGTCGGCGCGCGGCTCGGCGCGGCCTATCAGGTGGCCGACGACCTGCACGACGCGCTGCGCCTCGGCGGCGGCGGCAAACCGACCGGGCAGGACGACGCCCACGACCGCCCCTCGGCGGTGAAGCGCCACGGCATCGACGGCGCGGTCCGCGTGCTCAAGGACCACATTTCCGGTGCCACCGACGCTATACCGTGCGGGCCGATGGCCGACGCGCTGCGCACCCTCGTGCGCGAGCAGACGGCCCGCTTCCTTCCCGAAAGCCTCGCCACCCGCTTCGGAATCGACGCCACCGCCTGAGCCGCCTGGCCACTCCCGGCCGCATCCGTCGCGCGGCGCACCGCACCGCCGGTTGCGGCAGCCGCCCGGCGCCGGACACCGCTCCCGCCTGTGGAAAGATGGTGTTAACCGAACCGGACCGACCGTGCCGTGGCGGCCACAATCGCCGCGAATCACCTCTCGATCCGGCCCCTTAGGCGAAGGGCGACACCCCAAGGATCAATTTCCACGGTAAAATGGTCGCAAGCTCGTTCGGCCTCACCGAATGCTTTGTGAAGGACCCGCGTCGGCATGTCTTGTTTCCGTCACTCTGAGCGCCCTCAGGCGGTGTCCGAAGGGTCCGCGCCTCCCTCTCCCGCAGCGCCGGTGCGGCCCCGTGTCTCCACTGCGGGCGTCAGTCGCCGCGCCTTCCTCGCCGGGTCCGCTGCCCTCACGGTTGCCGGCTGCCAGACCGGCCCCGTTGTCCAGACCGCGACCGTGGTCTCCGGCCCCGCGCCGATCGATCCCTCCTACCGCGCCCTCTACGGCCCTTTGACCAACGAGCGCTACGCCCTCCCCGCCGTCGACATCACGCAGTTCGACCCGGTCTATCTGCGGCGCGAGGTGCGCAATCCCACCGGCGAGGCACCCGGCACCATCGTCGTCGATACCACCAACAAGTTCCTCTATTTCACGCTGCCGGAGGGTCAGGCGATGCGCTACGGCGTCGGGCTCGGCCGCTCAGGCTTCGGCTGGGACGGCGAGGCCATCATCCGCCTGAAGCGCGAATGGCCGACCTGGACCCCGCCGGCCGAGATGATCGAGCGCGATCCGAAGCTCGAGGAATATCGCGAAGGGATGCCCCCCGGCCCCGCCAATCCGCTGGGCGCCCGCGCGCTCTACCTCTTCCAGGGCGGACAGGACACGCTCTACCGCCTGCACGGTACCGCCGAGGCCTATTCCATCGGCCGCAACGTGTCGTCGGGCTGCGTGCGCCTCCTCAATCACGACATCATCGACCTCTACAGCCGCACGCCGCTGAAGACCCGCGTGATCGTCCGCCCGGCCGCGATCTACTAACCGCCCTCGCCGCACGCCGCCGGGCGGGGGGCGCAGGCGCCATGGAAGTTCACCGCCGTCTGTCTTATGGGACACGATCAATAAGAACGGCGGGAGGCTCCATGACCACTCACTACCGGCTCGCTCACACTCGGGTCACTCACACCGACGCGCACCGCACCCCGGCCGGGGTGACCCGATGAGCGTCGTCGTCGTCGACCCCGCGGCGCTGGACCGCTTCGTCCGCGCTGCCCTCGATGCCGCGGGTGCGGACGCCGCCACCACCGACGCCGTCGCCCGCGCGCTGATGCACGCCTCGCGCATCGGCGTCGACAGCCACGGCGTGCGGCTGCTGGAACACTACATCAGCGTCATGGAGGGCGGGCGCGTCAACAAGGCGCCGAACCTGACCTTCGTGGCCGAACTCGGCGCCATCGCCACGCTGGACGCCGACAACGCCCACGGGGCCCGCGCCACCTACGCCGCCATGGACAAGGCCGTCGCCATGGCCGAAACGTCCGGCATCGGCGCCGTGTCGATCCGCAATTCGTCGCATTTCGGGGCCGCGGGCGCATTCGCCATCGCCGCCGCCGAAAAGGGGATGATCGGCTTCGCCACCTGCAATTCGGACGCGTTCGTGCGCCTTCACGACGGCGCCTTCCGCTTCCACGGCACCAACCCGCTCGCCTTCGCCGCGCCGGCGGACGACCGTCCGTGGCTGTTCGACATGGCGACCAGCGCGATCCCCTTCAACCGCGTCCAGCTCTACCGCAGTCTCGGCGTCGAGGTGCCGGAGGGAACCGGCTCCGACGCCGCCGGGATCGACACGCGCGACGCCAACCTCGTCGAGATGCTGGCCCCTCTGGGCGCGGCCTTCGGCTTCAAGGGCGCCGGCCTCGCGGGGGTCGCCGAGATCTTCAGCGCCGTCCTCTCCGGCATGGGGCTGAGCTTCGAGCTGGCACCGATGGGCGGGCCGGACAAAGCCACCCCGCGCGGCCTCGGCGCCTTCGTGCTCGCGTTGCGCCCCGATGCATTCGTCGCGCGCGAGGTGTTCGCGGACGGCATGCGGCGTTATCTCACCGCCCTGCGCGGCTCCGCCCCGCGCGAGGGCGGCAAGGTGATGGCCCCCGGCGACCGCGAATGGGCCGTGGCCGCCGAGCGTGCCGACGGCATCCCCCTCGACCCCGTCACCGTGGAAGGTTTCGGCCGCCTCGCCGAACGCTACGGCCTCCCCTCTCTGGACGGCCTCTAAGACAAGGGCGCCGCTGGGCGGGTGATACGGATGCGGCCAAAGCGCCGCGGATCCTGAACACCGCTGTAAAGAAACAGTGCGCTGAGTTTGACGGCGCGCTGCCAACTGTGCCACCGGATCGGGCTTGCCGCGGCGATTTGCACCCGCTGCGGCAGCGCAGAGGCGGGCAGCCAGACCGGCGACCGCCTCTACGAATGATTGAAAGTCGCCGGCCGGCCCCTAATGTCGGTTTGGAATGATGTGTATGAGGGCCCCGGTGCGTCCGCTACTTCAGACGGTGAACCTGCCGAAAGACCTGCGCGCCCTTCCCGAACGGGACCTGCGCCAGCTTGCCGACGAACTGCGCGACGAACTGATCGAAACCGTCTCGCAGACCGGCGGCCATCTCGGCTCCGCCCTCGGCGTCGTCGAGCTGACGGTGGCGCTGCACTACGTGTTCGACACCCCGCGAGACACGCTGATCTGGGACGTCGGCCACCAGTGCTACCCGCACAAGATGCTGACGGGCCGGCGCGACCGGATGCCGACCTTGCGCCAGGCGGGCGGCCTCTCCGGCTTCACCAAGCGCGACGAGAGCATCTACGACCCCTTCGGCGCGGCCCACTCCTCCACCTCCATCTCCGCCGGCCTCGGCTTCGCGACGGCGGCCGAGATTTTGGGACAGGATCGCGAGACCATCGCGGTGATCGGCGACGGGTCGATGTCCGCCGGCATGGCCTATGAGGCGATGAACAATGCCGGTGCGCAGGACGCGCGGCTGATCGTCGTCCTCAACGACAACGACATGTCGATCGCCCCGCCGGTCGGCGCCATGAGCGCCTATCTCGCCCGCCTCGCCAGCGGCGAACCTTATGTGACGATGCGTGAGGCGCTGAAGGGTCTCGTCAAGCGCCTGCCCCGCTTCGTCGAGCGCGGCGCCGCGCGGGCGGAGGAGTTCGCCAAGGGCCTCGCCATGGGCGGCACCCTGTTCGAGGAACTCGGCTTCTACTATGTCGGCCCGATCGACGGTCACAATCTCGACCATCTCCTGCCCGTCCTCGCCAACGTGCGCGATGCGGACAACAAGCCCGTCCTCGTCCACGTCGTCACGCAGAAGGGCAAGGGCTATCCGCCGGCCGAGAACAGCGCCGACAAGTATCACGGCGTCGGCAAGTTCGATGTCGTCACAGGCAAGCAGGACAAGGCCAAGCCCAACGCCCCCGCCTACACCAAGGTGTTCGGCAACGCTCTGATTGCCGAGGCGCAGGCGGACGAGCGCATCGTCGGCATCACCGCCGCGATGCCGTCCGGCACCGGGATCGACCTCTTCGAGCGCGTCTTCCCCGAACGCACCTTCGATGTCGGGATCGCCGAGCAGCACGCAGTCACCTTCGCGGCGGGGCTGGCGGCGGGCGGGTGCAAGCCCTTCGCCGCCATCTACTCCACCTTCCTGCAGCGCGGCTACGATCAGGTGGTGCACGACGTCGCCATCCAGAAGCTGCCGGTGCGATTCGCCATCGACCGCGCGGGCTTCGTTGGTGCGGACGGGTCCACCCACGCAGGCGCCTTCGACATCGCCTACCTCTCGTGCCTTCCCGGCATGGTGGTGATGGCCGCCGGCGACGAGGCCGAGCTCGTCCACATGGTCGCCACCGCCGCCGCCTATGACGACGGGCCGATCGCCTTCCGCTATCCGCGCGGCGAAGGCGTAGGGATCGAGCTTCCCGAACGCGGCACCCCGCTCGAAATCGGCAAGGGCCGCGTCGTACGCGAAGGAAGCACCATCGCCATCCTGTCGCTGGGTGGACGTCTCGCCCCGTCGCTGCTGGCGGCCGAGGAGCTGTCCGCCAAGGGCCTCTCCACCACCGTCGCCGACGCGCGCTTCGCCAAGCCGCTCGACCGCGATCTGATCCTGCGCCTGGCGCGCGAGCACGAGGTGTTGATCACCGTGGAGGAAGGCGCGGTCGGCGGCTTCGGCAGCCACGTTCTCACCCTGCTCGCCCGCGAAGGCGCACTCGACACCGGCTGCAAGGTGCGCCCGCTGACGATGCCCGACGCGTTCATCGACCAGGACAAGCCGGACGCGATGTACGCCGCCGCCGGGCTCGACGCGGCCGGCATCGTACGCACGGCGCTTCAGGCGCTCGGCGCCGGCAGCCTCGCGAACCGCGCATGACCGCCCCGTCGATCTCCCTCGTCCACGACGCGAAGGCCGAAGTCGGCGAAGGCGCCGTGTGGGACGCCGAAGCCGGGCACCTCGTCTGGGTCGACATCGACGGCGGACGCATCCACCGCTTCGACCCCGCGAGCGGCCCGCTGGAGCCGGTGGAGATCGGCGAGCGCCTCGGCTGCCTCGCCTTGTGCAGCGGCAGCAACATCCTGCTCGCCGCTCAGTCCGGCCTTTATGATCTCGACCTCAGCACCGGTGCGCGCACCCTCTTCGCCGAGCCGGAAGCGCACCTTCCCGACAACCGCTTCAACGACGGCACCACCGACCGGCAGGGCCGCTGGTGGGTCGGCTCGATGTCGCTGCTGCCCGCGCCGCCCCCCGCCGACGGGACCTTCTACCGCGTCGACGCCGACAGGAAGGTCACCCCGGTGATCGACGGCATCATCTGCACCAACGGCCTCGCCTTCTCGCCGGACGGGCGGACGATGTATTTCTCCGACTCCAACCCCGCCGTGCGCACCATCTGGGCCGCCGACTACGATGTCGACGAAGGTGTGCCCACCAACCGCCGCCTCTTCTTCGACACCCGCAGCGTGCCCGGCCGTCCCGACGGCGCCACCGTGGACGCCGACGGCTGCTACTGGATGGCCGGTGTCGGCGGCTGGCAGCTCCTGCGCCTCACTCCGGCGGGCGAGATCGACATGGTGATCGACATGCCGATCGAGCGGCCCAGCAAGCCGGAGTTCGGCGGCCCCGGCCTCACCGACCTCTACGTCACCTCGATCGGCATCAACCAGTCGCCCGGCACGGTGCAGCCCCACGCAGGCGGCCTCTTCGTGGTGACGGGCCTTCCCGCCCCCGGCCTCATCCCCGCCCGCTTCCCCGGCTGAGGCCGGCCGAAGCGCCGTGCCAACTGGCCGAGCGTCGCACAAATTGGCCGAGCGTCGCGCAAACCGGTTGAGCGTCGCGCCCACCGGCCAAGCGTCGCGCCACCGCGGACCGTCCAGCCGACCGGCGCCCAGCGCCACCCTCAGAGTTGAATGCGCGGTTCCGGCGCGGGCTTCACCATGAGCGGGATCCCGGCGACCATCTTGATCACAGTCGTCGCCGCGCGGGCCATCGCCTGGTTCAGCATTCCCTGCTCGTCGCGGAAGGCACGGCCGAGCGGGGTTGCGGGAACGATCCCCTCGCCCACTTCGTTCGCCACCGCGATCACCGGCCGCTCACGCACCTCCAGCGCCTCCAGGAGCCGCGCGCGGCCAGCGGCGATATCATGCTCGCCCAGCATCAGATTGGTCAGCCACAACGTCAGACAGTCGATGAGGAGGATGCCCTCCCCCGGCACGGCGGCGGCAAGGTCAAGCGGCACCTCCAGCGTCCGCCAATGGTCAGGCCGACGGGATTGGTGGAGGGTGATGCGCGCTTCCATCTCCGCATCGCGTGGCGCACCGGCCGTTGCGGCATAGGTGACGGGCTTGCCCGCCCGCTCTGCGATCTCCTCGGCATAGCGCGATTTCCCCGATCGGGCCCCGCCGATGACGAGTATGAATTCAGGCTTGTGGATGACGCGTCCCCCTGTTGCATCCCCGAACGGGCGTTGCTATACCCCCGTCACGCGAGCGCGTCATTCCCCGGTAGCTCAGCGGTAGAGCAACCGGCTGTTAACCGGTTGGTCGCTGGTTCGAATCCGGCCCGGGGAGCCACTCGCATGGCTGCTGTTTTGATGCAGCACCTGTGGTCTTCGCGCAAAACCTCACCCATTCAGTTCTGACCAAGACGTGGGTCTCTCTGACCGCGCCGTGTCGTGCGGTGCCAAATCGGCGCGACGGTCATGCATGTGCCCGTCGCATTCGGGCGTTTGCGCCAGCGCGTTTCGCGAACTGTTGCCGTCGGCGTGTCAGCGCCGCGCTCGGATGAGCTGTCCCTCTCTTCGTCGCAAAGCACGATCCACGCCCCATGTCCCGCTGCGGACCGCCAGCCCGGTCCTGGACCCCGGTGCACGCATAACAGCGCGAGCCATCCCGCGACGGGATCGAGGCACTCCGGGCAGCGCCGCCAGGTCGAACGAAGCCCAAACCTGCGGGGCGGCATCGATTCGCGGGCCGCACCGGCGCTACCGCGCACAGCACTGGCGGCGATGTTGTCGGTCCGCGCCGCCAGCCGTGCACGAAGGTGGCCGGTTCAGGCGGGCGCGGAGCGGCGCGATGCCGCCGTCAGGATCACCGGAACCATGTCGTCCAGATCGGCGCAGGGCACCGCTCCCGCCGCGCGGATCTCGTCGGTCAGATCCACCGGCAGGCTTGAGTTCGACGCGTCGGGGATGCCGTTCAGCTTGCCGCCGATCATCACCGGGCAGTCCATGCCGCGCGCTGCCAGCGCCGCCATCACTTCGCGAACATAGGAAAGGCCGACGCCGTTGTAGGTGCTGATCGCGACGATGTCGGCCGCCGCCGCACGGGCCGCTTCCACCAGCGCCTCGGGATCCACCGCCACGCCGCCGTCCACCGTGCCGATCCCCGCCTGCTCCAGCGCGCGGCGGACCAGATAGGCGCCATGTTCATGCACGTCGGTCGTCCCGACGATGACGGTGACAGCGCGCCCCGCGACGGCGTCCGGCGCCACCCCCGCGCTGGCCTCCGGCGCCACCCCCGCAGCGAGCGCAGGGGCCTGGCGGACCGCCCAGTCGCGCGCCATGCGGTCGAGTTCTTCGGCCCACTCTGCGGGAACCAGCGGGCGCGCCGCATCGCCTGCCGCCGCGGCGCCGAACCAGGCTTCCATGCGCTTCGGCCCGGCGCGGCGGATCGCTAACATCAGCGCCGCCGGATCGGCCGTGTCCACCCCCCGCTCGGCCAGCCCCGCCAATGCGCGCGCGGCGAACGCCTTCCCGCCCGCCACCAGCGTGTCCGCCAAAGCCTCGATCGCCGCCGCGTCCACCGCTGCGACGTGGTCGGCCGCATGCGCCACCAGCCGGTCGGCGAAAAGCTGCGCGTCCAGAATTTCGTCGACATCCGGGATGCGCACGTTCTCGGTCACCGGCACAGGGTTGATGGCATGGCCGGAGGGGCGGCGCATCAGCGCCACGATGTCGGCGAGGAGATAACTCGCGAGGCTGGCATAATTGGCCGCCGGCTCGGCGCGGTAGGCGACCGTGTTGCCGAAGATCATCGTCCCCGGCGTGTCTGTCAGCCGCGCCACCGCGGCCTGAAAGGCGGCACGGCTGAGCGGGTGCGAGAAGTGATGGCCGAAGCAGAAGGAGGCCTTCGCGCCGATCAGATCCTCGACGATATGTTTCTCGACGATCACCATGCCGACGGCGGACGCCATGTCCATGAAGAGGCCGGCGAACCCGTCGTCGAGGTTGGAGTGGACCAGGATTTCGGCGTCCTGCGCGGCGATCAGCCCGAGAGCGATCACCGTCGCTTCGGTGGTGGCGACGTCGTCGTCCCAATGCGGCAGGCGGAAGGTGAAATATTGACCCAGATTGCCGATGGCGGTGGCGCCCGCGGCAATCGCGGCGCGCACGTTCTCGACCGCGCCCGGCAGGCCCAGCATGAAGTCGCCGAAATGGGGCGCCGCGGGCGCCGCGTTGGTGATGCGGGCGAAATCCTCCGGCCCGGCGAGGACGATGCCGGTGCCTCTGGTCGCCGCCGCACGGCGCTCCTGCGGATAGCCCATCGTCCAGTCCAGCGTGACGCCGAAACGGTCGATCCGTGCGCCGCGGCGGGCGACCTTGTCGGCAAGGTCCGCCATCGCCCCCACCGTGCGCTCCACGCTGCGAAAGCCGATGTGGGCGTGGCGCATGATCCGCCCCTCCCGCGCCGTCCGCCGCTTGTAGGCGGCCTCGGAGGGAACGCCCTCCGCGTCCAGAAAGAGACAGCGGCCCAACCGCCAGTCCCGCGCCATCGCCCGCCCCTCGGCGAGGAGGTCCGCTCCGGGACGCAGCGCCGGAGCGGTGAGCGTCGGCACGGCGGGCGAGGCGGCGCCAAGGGACATGCGACGAGGCACCAGGCCGCGGCCGGTCAGAGCGCGCCGGGGTCGCGCTGATCGTCCGGCTGTGCGCCGAACACCGTCGCCCGCTCGATCTCCAGCACGTTGTCCGGCCGGGGGAAGTTGCTCGGCACCCGGTCACCCTGCGAGCGCGGCCGGCCGATCAGGCGGAAAAAATCCTCCAGCCCGTTCGGCAGGATCAACCACATCCACCTGAGGTCGGTCGATCCGTCATTGATGAACATGTGCCTCACGCCCATCGGCAGGAAGATCGTAGTGCCGGGCTCCATCGGATGCGCCGCACCGTCGATCACCGCGCGGCCGGTCCCTTCGATGACGAAGATCGCCTCCTCGTTCTCCTCGTGCGTATGTTCGCGCACATAGCCGCCCGGCGCGACGTTCTGCGTGCCCATCGCGAACGGGGACTTCATGCCGACGATGTGCGGTGCCAGCGCCACGTCGATGTAGCCGTTGGCCGGCACGGGCTGCCAGTAGCTCTCACGCTCCCGCGGGCCCGAGACGTGGACCCCGATCTCGGCGGCCTTACGTTTGACGTCCATGATCGATCTCCGGCCCGACTGGTCGCAAAGTGCAGGTTTGGAGGGTGGACAGCGCCGGCGCTCCGGTCAACGCCCGGCGGCAGCGTCGCCGCCTTTGCCAACCGATCCGCTCGCCCCCGCCGGCGCACCGCTCATCCATTCCTTCTGCGGCTTCAGGCGGATGTCCATGAGGAGGTTGCGCAATGAGTGTCGCGTGCGTTCACTGCGGAGCGTCGGCCGTGAGGGCGCCGGCTGGCCTCGGCCACGGTGACGTCGGTCACCGCTCCCATAGCTCCGGCGGGGGAAGGCCAGGCGGCGTTGCTGCCCTTCACCGCCGCCCGATCGAACGAGTGCAGACACGTGAATACCGACGAACCGAGCCTCCGATTTGCCCAACCTCGCCCAGCACCCGAGCGTTACGGCGTGCGCCATGGCGCCTGCTGCGCCCGCCACGGCGCTTCATCGCGTCGGCGGCGCGCCTCCCGTCGTGCGTGCCCTGCCCGTCCGGATTGTCGCCCATGATGCTGGGTGTGATCGGCGTCGGCCATCTCGCGACCGCCGTCCTGCGCGGCCTCATGCGCTCGGGCGTGGAGCCGGAAAGCGTCATCCTCTCGCCCCGCGGGCACGGGAAGGCGCTCGCCGCGGCCCACGGCTTCAGCCTCGCCGCCGACAATGCGGAGGTCGTCCGGCGGGCCGGCACGATCCTCCTCGCCGTGCGTCCGGCTGACGCTGCCACGGTGACCGCGTCGCTCGAGCTCGGTGCGCACCACACCCTCGTGTCGGCCTGCGCGGGGGTCACGGTCGCCACGCTCGCAGGTGCGGCCCCTGCGGCCCGTATCGTGCGCATCATGCCGGTTACGGCGGCGGCTTACGGCGCCAGTCCGACGCTTCTTTACCCACACGATGGCGCGGTGGCGGACTGGCTCGCCCAGCTCGGCCCCGTCATTCCCATCGGCTCGGAAGAGGAGTTCGAGGTCGCCACCGTCAGCGCGGCGGTCTACGGCTGGGCGCAGGCGCTGATCGGTGCGGGCGCGGACTGGTCGGCCCGCCACGGCCTTCCCGCCGAGGTCGCACGCCAGCTCGCCGCGGCCACGTTCACCGCCGCGGGCCGCATGCTGGCCGAGGATCCGGCCCCGGCGGACGAGCTCATCCGCTCACTCGCCACACCCGGCGGCATCACCGAGGCGGGGCTCGATCATCTCACCGCGAACGGTGCCTTCACCGCCTGGGACGGCGCCTGCGACGTGGTGTTGAAGAGGCTGCGCGGCTGATCCGCCGGGCGTCTCACGCGCAACCGCCGAGCTGGCGCATCCACGTCCGGCGCCCTGTGCCCCTTCACGGGCGATAGAGGACTTCGGTGCCGCCATGCGCCGATCAGACGGTTTCGCCGCGGGGCGGTGCAGCGCCCGGCCCGTCCGTCACCCAGCGCGCCGTGGCGGGCGGGATCATTGCAGCGGCGAAAAATCCGTCGGCAGCAGGATGCGCGAGTGTTGCTCGGCGAGGAGGCCGTCGACGCGCTTCAGATAGGCCTGCCAGTCGGGGTCGGCCATCATCCTGCGGCGGCGCGCCATGCGGTCGTCAAGGCCCTCGTAGCCCCACAGGGCGACGACGTGGTTCAGCGTACCGATCTCGGACGTGAAGTAGCACACGAACGTGCCGAGGTGCTTCTTCTGGATCGCGAGGCCGTGGTTCTTGTAGGCGTCGACGAACTCGGCCAGCTTGCCCGGCTTGATGTGATAGTCGCGTTCTTCGTAGATCATCGGTCGGCTCCGGGTGGGGGCGCGGCGGGGCGCCGGGCCATCTAACGACCCGGCGCGATGCGTGTCCATTTGTGCCGAGCGATCGCCCCGGCTCAGCCGATGAAGCGCGGCATCACGAGCCGCGGCAGCGCCAGGATCGCATCCGGGAACAGGATGATGAAGAGAAGCACCGCGATCATCGCCGACAGGATGATGGCGACGTCCTTCAGAGCCTGCACCATGCGGATCTCGCCGATGGCGGCGGCAATCAAGAGGCACAGCCCGTAAGGCGGGGTGACGAGCCCGAACGCCAGCGACACCACGCCGATGATGGCGAAGTGGATCGGATGCATGCCGACCTCCTGCGCCACTGGAAAAAGCACGGTGCCGAGGATGATGATGGCCGGAATCGCGTCGATGAACATGCCGACGATGAGGAAGGCGAGCGCGATGAGGATGCCGGTCTCGGTCAGGCCGGCGCCCCAGCTCGCCATCTCGGTGACGAGGGCTTGGGGGATCTTGAAGTAGGCGAGGATCCACCCGAAGGCCGAGGCGGTGCCGATGCAAAAGAGCGAGATGGCGGCAAATCTGGCCGAATCGTAGAGCACCACCGGCAGGCGGCGCGGGGTGATCGTGCGGTAGACGAGCATGCCCAGCACCAGCGAATAAAGGACCGCGATCACCGACGCCTCGGTGGGCGTGAAGAGCCCGCCGACGATGCCGCCGATGATGATGGCCGGTGTCGCGAGCGGCAGCAGCGCGGCGCCGAGCGCGCGGACGAACTCCCCGCCTGTGGCGCGCGGATAGACCGGGTAGCCGCGGCGTATGGCGTAGATGTAGACGATGCCCATCATCGACGCGGCGATGAGGAGGCCCGGCAGGATGCCGGCCAGGAACAGCCCGCCGATCGACACCGACATCAGCCCGCCCCACACCACCATGAGGATCGACGGCGGGATGACCACGCCCATCACCGACGAGCAGGCGGTGACGGCGACGGCGAAGCTGGAATCGTAGCCCTCCTTCTTCATCTGCGGGATGAGGAGCGAGCCGATGCCCGCCGCGTCCGCCGTCGACGAGCCGGAGATGCCCGCGAACAGCATGGAGACGAGCACGTTGATGTGGCCGAGCCCGCCCGGCAGATGGCCGACGGTGACGCGCGACAGGTCAACCAGGCGCTGGGTGATGCCGGCCGAGTTCATGAGGTTGGCGGCGAGCAGGAAGAACGGCACCGCGAGGAGCACGAACGAGTTGTAGGACCGGAACATCTGGTCGAACAGCAGGCTCGGCGTCAGCCGGTCGGAGATGAAGAAGACTGGAACGCACGCGAGCCCCAGCGCGAAGGCCACCGGTACGCGCACGATGACGAGCGCGATGAAGGTGCCGAAGAGGATGAGGGCGACTTCAGCGGGGGACATCGGGTCGCTCCAGGGTCGTGCGCTGCGCGGCGGCAGGATCAGGGTCGGTGGGGTCGGCGGGGGCCGGGTCGGTGCTGAGAGGATCGGGCGCGTCGTGCAGGGGGACGTGCTCGACGGCGCCGAGGTCGCCGGAGCGGCGCAGCGGATCGTAGGGCGGCAGCGGCACCGGCCCCAGGCGCACATAGTGGACGTCGCGGGCGATCTTCTCGGCCAGGAAGACGAACCAGAGCGCCCCTGCGAGCGGCCAAGCGATGTAGATCGTCACCATCGGCAGCTCGGCGATTTCGGAGGTCTGCATCAGGCCCTGGTTCACGAAGGGGCGGCCGTACCAGAGGAAGGCGAGGGCCAGCACCATCATGGCGAGGTGGCGCACCAGCTTGGAGAGGCCGAGAGCGCGGGCCGTCTGCGGCACGGGAAGAAGGTCGACGTCGAAATGCGTGTCGTCGCGCACGGCGATCATGGAGCCGACCATGATAAGCCAGACGAAGCAGAAACGCGCCAGCTCCTCGGTCCAGATGTAACGCGGGACGAGGCCTGTATAGCGGGACAGAACCTGCATCGTGACCGGCACGATGAGGGCGGCGATCAGGAGCGTGATGAGGATCCTGAGCGCCCAGTAGAGGATGTCGAGAAGTCTGGTCATGGCTGGGCGAGGCAAGCTGAGGCGGCGTAAGACGCGAGCGCGCGAAGACGGGCGGCCGGGTCAGGGCCGCCCGCTCCCCGTCAGCGCGGCCTCACTGGATGGCGTTGATCTTCTCGAGCGTCTCGGTCGCGCCGAGTTCTTCGGCGTAGGCGCGCTTCACCGGCTCGGCGAGTTCCAGGAGCTTCTCGCGCTCGGTGAACTCGTACGTGGTGAGGAGGCCTTTTTCCTCCATGGCGGCGAGCTTCTCGGAATCCTGCGTGGATTCGATCTCGCGGCCATATTTGCCGGCCTCGGCGCCCGCCTCGCGCACGCAGGCCTGAAGGTCCTCGGGCAAGCGGCGCATGGTCTTGGCCGAGAAGGCGATCGGCCGCACGGTGATGGCGTGCTGCGTCTTGGAGATGTGCGGGCCAACCTCGTAGAACTTCATCTGCTCGATGCCGGCAGCCTCGTTCTCGGCCGCGTCGATCACGCCGGTCTGGATGGCGTTGTAGACCTCGTCATAGGCGATGACGGAGGGAGCGGCGTTCACCGCGTCGAAGATGCGGGTCTGGATCGGCGCGCCCATGACGCGCATGGGAAGGCCCTTGAGGTCTTCCATCGTGCGAACCGGACGGTTGACGATGAGATTGCGCGTGCCACCGCCCGCGTAGCCGATCAGCTCCACGTCGGCGCGCTGCAGGACGTCCTCGGCGATGGGGTCGAGGCCGCCTTGCTCCAACACGTGGTTCCAGTGGGCGATGTCCCGGAACAAGAAGGGCATGTCCATCAACGGCGCCTTCTTGGAGTAGGTGGACATGTGGCTGGGCGAGACGATGGCGTAGTCCACCGAAACGCCTTGGGACATGAAGTTGAAGTAGTCCTTTTCCAGGCCCAGCTCGGAATTCTTGTGCAGGACGAAACTCACGTCGCCGCTGTAGCAAGCGTCGACGAGCTCTTCGAATTTCACCAGCGCTTTGGTGAAGGCGTGCTCGTCGCCGAACTGGGACGCGCCGTGCAGCTCGATCGCATCCTGTGCCTGGGCGGCACCGGCGGGGGCCATGATCAGGCCGAGCGCCATCGCAGCGATAAATCGCTTCATACTATTCCCTCCCTAGGTCCCGATCTTTGCCGGGGTTTATCCGCCCTTGTTGAGCGTGTGCCGCATACTATGCGTTGCATTCGGGCACGGGGGAAGGGACATTTGGGTGAAATGACTTGATCGCGGACGGCCTCTTGCCCTAACCGCCCACGAATACAACGAGATTTACTTTATTGTTTCGTACGGGCGGCGCCGGTTCGTGCCGCCGTCCGATCCGGGCACGTACGCGGCACCCTCCCCGCTGCGACACCGCCACGAATCATGCGCCCTTCCCGTCGCCCGGCTGCTGGCCGTATCCCGTGAAGGCGGCGAGCGCGTCGGCCATCTCGCCATCCGTCAGAAGCGGCGGCTCGCGCCCGGTGGAGAGGCAGAGGACGTAAAGCCGCGCCATCTCCTCGACAGTCGCGGCAAGGGCCACCGCCTCGGCCAAGGTCGCATGTCCGGCGATCACGCCGTGATGGGCGAGAAGACACGCGCGCGACACCGCCATTGCCTTGGTCACATGGTCCGCCAGGGCGCGGCTGCCGAAAGTGGCGTAGGGCGCGCACGGGATGTGCGACACGCCCGCCGCCGCCACCATATAGTGCAGCGGCGGGATGTCCTTCTCCATCACCGCGATGGCGGTGGCGTGACTGGAATGGGTGTGGACCACGGCGTTGATGTCCGGCCGGTGGGACAGAACGTTATGGTGGAATTGCCATTCGCTGGACGGCCTGATGGACCCGTCGTAGCGGCCGTCCAACCCCATCAGGACGATCTCCTCGGGCGCGAGGCGGTCGTAAGGGATGCCGGTCGGCGTGATCAGGTAGCCCTCGCCGACCCGCATGCTGACATTGCCCGACGTACCGCGGATGAGGTCGGCCGCGACCATCGCGCGGCACTGGCGGATGATGTCGTAGCGCTCGGTCAGATAGTCCATCGTCACTGTTTCCGCAGTCAGTCCGTTCGTCAGGTCGAGGGGCGGGACGGCCGGAGATCGCCCTCTCCCGGCGGCAGCCCGAGCGCCGCGGGCCAGCGTCGGCCACCCGTCGCCCCCCGCACCCGTGCGGCGGCATCGGGGTCGATACCGCCGTCAGCTCATCATAACCCTAAAACGACCATGGCTGTCGCGCGCCGGCCGGTCGAGACGCGCGCGCCGCGGGCGATCAGCCGAGGCGGGTGATGCGCTCGGCGAGAAGCGAGAGGACGGCCGGGGCCTCCACCTCGTCCACGAGGTTGACGAGCGGCCGCGTCGACGCCGGGTCCATGTCCACGATGGACTGCGCATCCGTGGGGCCGGGCCGATAGTCGACCGCGATGCGCCGCGCCGTGCGGCCGAAGAGGCCGGGGGCCAGAAGATCGGCGATGACGCAGGGGTCGTGGATCGCAAGGTCCCTCTGCGCATAGGCCCGAAGCATGGCGGCCGCCGCAAGCGCCACGTGTCCGCCACCCGCCTCCAGCGCGGCCAGAAGCTCATCCGTCACCACCACACGGCGGGTGAGGTTGAGGTCGAAAAGGTCGATGGCGGCCCCGCTGGAGAGGACGATCTCCGCCGCCACGGCGTCGTGCATGAAGTTGAACTCGGCGACGGGCGTGATGTTGCCCGGCACCCCCACCGCGCCGCCCATGATGGCGAGCCGCTTCAACCGCCCCGCGAGAGCTGGCACTTTGGCGAAGGCCAGCGCCACGTTGGTCAGCGGACCGATGGCCGCGAGCGTCACCGTGCCGGGCGGCTCTGCCATCACGATGTCCGCGATCGCGTCGGCCGCATGCGCCTCGCCCGCGCTCGCGGCGAAGGGCAGAACCTCATAGCCGCCGAGCCCGTCGTCCCCATGGGCGAACGAGAAGCGGACGTTGCGCGGCAGAAGGCCCCGAGCGGCGCCGCGAAACACCGGCACGTCGGCCCGACCGGCGAGGGCGAGCAGGCCGAGGGCATTGTGCGTGACGCTGTCCAGCGAGCGGTTGCCGGCGACCGTGGTCACGGCTCTGACGTCCAACTCCGGCGATCCGAGGGCGAGAAGGATCGCGATGGCGTCGTCGACACCGGGGTCACAGTCGATGATGAGGGGCGCGCCGGCCATGGGGATCTCGTTCGTATTCGCTCAACGGTGAGGGCGGGGCCCTTCCCGGTCTCAGGCCAGCGCCTCTCGCACCGCTTCCAGTGCGGCGCGCCGTGCCGTCGCAGGGCCGGGCCCCCGCATATAGTGCCGCTCCGGGCGATAAGGATGGCGCACGTGGGCCAGAAGTGCCCGCGCTCGTACGCGCAGATGCTCGGCATAACGGCCGGCGAACGGTGTGGTGGTCAGGAAGGCGGACATCTAAGCAGCCATTTCTGGATTGCGTGAACTTTCCCGAAAGATGGTCGGCCCCGCGCACCGCGCCGTGTCGGCCATCACAGGCCGCGCGTTTGCTCGCCTGCCGATGGTGAACGTCACCCTCCGGCCGCCGATCCAGACCCCGACCGTATGGCCGCCTTGCGTTTATCACCCGCACGCACCGCCGCGAGGCGCCTCGGCCTCCGGGTGCGGCAACCTCACCAATGACGAGGGCGCGCAGTCGCCGGAACCGGCGTTGAGGCAAGTGCGGAACAACGCAGTTCCCGCTAGGGGCACCGGACCCACTTGGGCCGCGTAGGCGGACGAGCCGCCGGAGATGTGCGGCGAAATTGGGACTGGAAAAAATGACGTTTCCATGCATTCTCTCCCGAAACGCGGGAAGAACGCAGCGACAGTTGAACCCATGGACCTCGGACACGCCATCATCGGAGCCTTCGGACTCGTCCTGTCCGGCGACCCCGACTTGACCGAGATCATCGGCCTGTCCCTCAGCGTCACCCTCTCGGCGGTCATCGCCGCATGCGTCATCGGACTGCCTCTCGGGGCCGCCGTCGGCGCCTTCCGCTTCCCCGGACGGACGGTCTGCGCCGTCATCCTCAACGCGTTCATGGGGCTGCCGCCGGTCGTCGTCGGCCTCGTCGTCTATCTGATGCTGTCCGCATCCGGCCCGCTCGGCGTCCTCGGCCTCCTCTATACGCCCACCGCCATGGTGATCGCGCAGACGATCCTCGTCACCCCCATCGTCGCCGCCCTAACCCGCCAGGTGGTGGAGGACCTGAACGCTGAATATGCCGAGCAGTTCGCCTCCCTCGGCGTCTCCCCCCTCGCCCGCGCCGGCGCGCTTTTGTGGGACGGGCGCTACAGCCTGCTCACCGTGGCGCTCGCCGGGTTCGGCCGCGCCATCGCCGAGGTGGGCGCCGTCATCATCGTCGGCGGCAACATCAACCACGTCACCCGCGTGATGACGACGACGATCGCGCTCGAAACCTCCAAGGGCAACCTCGAGCTGGCTTTGGCGCTCGGCGTCGTGCTCCTCACCATCGCCCTCATCGTCAACGCCATGGTGATGGCGGTGCGCGCCCTCGCCGCGCGGGCGGCCTACGCATGAGCGCGCCCGGTCCCGCACCGCGCCGCGCCACCGCGCCGGGCGGCAGCGTCATCCCGCTGGCGGCGCCGCTGATGGAAGCGTCCGGCCTCACCTACAGCGTGCGCGGCCGCCGCCTGGTGGACGATGCGCGCCTCGTCATCCGCGAGGGGCGGCGCACCGTCATCCTCGGCCCCAACGGCGCCGGCAAGAGCCTCGTCCTCAGGCTGATGCACGGCCTGATCACGCCCACCGCCGGGCGGGTCGACTGGCGCGGCGCCCCGCTGGACAAGGCCGCCCGCCGCGCCCAGGCGATGGTGTTTCAGCGCCCCGTCCTCCTGCGCCGCTCGGTGCGGGCGAACCTCGCCTTCGCGCTTGCCGTGCGCGGCGTGGCGCGGGCCGCCCGCCGCCCCGCCATCGCCACCGCGCTTGAGCGCGCGCGCCTGACCCATCTTCAGAGCCAGCCTGCCCGCGTCCTCTCCGGCGGCGAGCAGCAGCGCCTCGCCCTCGCCCGCGCGCTGATGACCGGCCCCGAACTCCTCTTCCTCGACGAGCCGACCGCGAGCCTCGACCCCGCCTCGACCCTCGCCATCGAAACGCTGATCGAAGAGGCGTCGGCGGCTGGCGTCACCGTCGTCCTCGTCACCCACGACCGCGGCCAGGCCGAGCGGCTGGCCGACGACGTCGTCTTCCTGCAGTCCGGCCGCGTGGCCGAGCACGGCCCGGCGAGCCGCCTTCTGTCGGCGCCCGCGTCGGAGCCGCTGCGTGCCTGGCTCTCCGGCCGCCTCTACGTCGAGGCGGAAAAATCATCACGAATCGACATTTAAGGGAGGGTCTCATGATCCGTCGTCACTTCATGGCGCTCGCTGCCGCGGGTGCCCTCGCCCTCGGCTTGGCCGGAACCGCCGTCACCGCGCAGGCCGAAGACTTCATCGTCGTCCAGTCCACCACGTCGACGCAGAATTCAGGCCTCTTCGACCATATCCTGCCGATCTTCACCGAGAAGACCGGCATCGAGGTGCGGGTCGTCGCCGTCGGAACGGGCCAGGCGATCAAGAACGCCGCGAACGGCGACGGTGACGTCCTCTTCGTCCACGCCAAGCCGGCGGAAGAGAAATTCGTGGCCGACGGCGACGGCGTGGAGCGCTTCGACGTGATGTACAACGATTTCGTCATCGTCGGCCCGCCCGCCGACCCGGCCGGGGTCGCGGGGTCCAGCGACGTGGTGGACGCGCTCGGCAAGATCGCCGAGGCCGAAGCGCCTTTCGCCTCGCGCGGCGACGATTCGGGCACCCACAAGGCCGAGCTGGCGCTCTGGAAAGAGGCCGGGGTGGACGTCTCCAGCGCGTCCGGCGGCTGGTACCGCGAGACCGGCTCCGGCATGGGCGCCACGCTGAACACAGGCACGGCGATGGGCGCCTACATCATGACCGACCGCGCCACCTGGATCTCGTTCGGCAACAAGGGCGACTATCAGATCGCCGTCGAAGGCGACCCGAAAATGTTCAACCAGTACGGCATCATGCTGGTGAACCCGGAGAAGCACCCGAACGTGAAGGCGGACCTCGGCCAGACCTTCGTCGACTGGGTGATCTCGCCGGAGGGCCAGGAGGCGATCGCCGCCTACAAGGTGGACGGCCAGGCGCTCTTCTTCCCCAACGCTCAGGCGGACTGAGCCTTCAGGGGGCGCGGCGCGTCACGGCGACAGCCAGCGGACCGCGGTGATGGTCGAGACGTCATAGCCCCCCATCGCCGCGGCCTTGGCGGCGAAGTCGGGCGTGCGCAGGAAGTTCAACAGCGCCTGCACCGGCGGGGTGAAGAAGGCCCGCCGGTCGATGAGGAGGTCGCACTCCTCCTCCACCAGCGGCACGAACCCGAGCCGGAATTGCCGCGCCACCGCCTCAAGCCCCAGTGCCGCATCCGCGTCCCCGGCATAGACGGCGGCGGCCGCGTCGGTCTCGGTCCGCGCCAGCGTCGAGAGGGCGGCGATCGTGCCGGCGACACCTGCATCCGCGGCGAGACGGTCGAACAGGGCGCGGGCGCCGGACCCAGGCTGACGCAGCACCACGCGGCGCCCGGCGAGGTCGGCGATCGACGTGATCCCCTCGCCCGGCTTCGGGGCCTCCGCCGACACGATCAGCCCCTGGGTGCGCCGCGCGAAGGCGATCAGCACCGCCCCCACAGGTGCGCGGGCGGTCACCGTGGCGACGTTGAAGCCGCCCTCATTTTCCGGGATGTGAAGCACCGACAGCGCCGCCTCGCCGCGCATGAACCGGTCCAGCCCGTCGCCGCTGCCGTCCAGCAGCGCGGCGAGGCCGGAGCGCGATTCACGCATCGCCCATTCCAGCAGAGGATCGTGAGACCCGGCGACGACGGCCGGACGCGGTGCGGCGGCGCTGGCGGGCGCGACGGGCGCCGCGCCGCTGATCCACGCTGTGAGCTCGTCCTTGGGGAACAGCAGCTTGCCGGTCAGGCGGCGGTGCGGGATCTCCCCGGCCGCGGCGAGGTCATAGACCTTGCGTTCCTTCACCCGCAGGAGGTCGGCCACCTCCTTCGTCGTCAGAAAGGCGGGTTCACCGGCAGGATCCACGCGTCATCTCACTCCACAGCCCCGCGCGGGGGCAAGTGAGGCGGAGCTTAAAAGCAGCGAGGCGCCGGGGCCAGCCCCCGGCGCACACGCGGGGCTCGTTCAGCCGGGCGGCGCGTCAGTCAAGGCGGACGGAGGATGCGGATGTGCGGTCCGCGGTCGTCCACGGGACGACCTCGCTGTGCAGCGTATAGTAGGCACCGACGGCAATGGCGGCGATGGTGACGAACGACAGAAGCATGGCACGCATGTGGCTCACTCCGTATGGGTGCGCAGGAATTCGATGAGGTCGGTGCGGTCGCCATCACTGACGATCCGCTGCATGGGCATGTTGGACCCCGGCACATAGTGCTCGGGGCCGAGGTCGAAGAGCGCGCTCAGCGTTTCGCCGGTCCAGACGATGTCGCTGCCCGCCAGCATATCCGAATAGGGGTAGCCAGGCACCGTTCCCGCCCGCCGGCCGAACAGCCCGGCGAAGGTGGGACCCGCCTTGCGGCCGCCGTCGCCGGTCAAGGTGTGGCAGACGCTGCATTTGCGCTGAAACTGCCGCTCGCCATTGTCCATCATCGCCGGGTCGCGGTGGAAGGTGCGCTCGGCGGTGCCGATGGCGGGGGCGGCAAGGCCGGTGCGCGGGATGATCGTGGCGCTGTCGTCGATCCCGCCCGCGATCAGCGTCTCGTTGCCGGCGAAGGCGAGCGCCCAGATGGGGCCGCGCTCGGCGACCTTCATGTCCGCCTCGGTCGTCCAGTCGGCGGTGGAGACGGTCATCACGTGCCCCTCCCCGTCGCCGATGGCGAGGTGGGCGCGGTCCGGCGAGAGGGCGAGAGCGAGGATCGGCCGCCGCCCCGCCGTGAGGTCGGCGATGACAGCGCCGTCGCCGAGCGACACGATGCGGGTGCCGCCGTCGACAGCGCCATAGGCAGCCCACCCCGCAGCGGGGTCGACGGCGATCTGGTTGATGGCGAAGCCGTGGCGGGCGAGGACGCGTGTCTCGGCCGCGGCGGCGACGGACCAGACGCGCAAGGTGCCGTCGGCCGAGGCGCTGAGGAGCGTGTCGTCGTCCGCGAAGACGAGCGCGTTGACCGCGCCGCCGTGGCCTTCCAGCCAACCCGCGCGGGTGCCGTCCGGCCGCCAGAGGCCGATGGCGCCGTCCCACCCCGCCGAAGCGACCAGGGTGGCGGACGGGGACACCGCGACGTCGGCAACGGCGCCTTTGTGGCCCTCCAGCCGGTGGAGCGGAGTACCGGCGGTAAGATCCCAGATGATCAACGCGAAGTCGTCACCCGCCGAAACGGCACGGCCCCGGCCGAGCGGCGTCACCGACTTGACCGCCGCCTTGTGGCCGACGAGCCAGCGCGGCGTACCGGGGACGAGAGGCCCTACGCCGGCGTTTTCAGCGGCGACGTTACCGAGAGTCCAGAGGCCGACGGAATTGTCGAATGAGGCGCTGAGCGCTACCGGGCCGATGCCGGGCACATCGCCCACGGCGAGGTCCATGACTGGCCCGCCGTGACCGGTCAACCGGCCGGATTCTGCCGGAGTGACGGCGGCAGGCTGCACCGAGGTCGGCGCCCCGGCGATGACCGGCTGGGACAACGCCGGGGAGAGAGCGCCGGCCAGCATGGCCGCTGCGCCCAATGCCGCGATAGCGCGGTGTCGCATCGTGAACGCCTTGTGAGCGCGGCCGCTCAATCCGCCGGGGCGATGGCTCACTCCGCCGGGGCGACGGCGCCGCCGCCAGCCCCGCCGCGCTTGGCCGCCTTTGCGGCAGCCTTCTTCTCGCGCCGGGCCACCCACAGGTCGTGGTGCTCCTTGGCCCAATTGTAATCGACCTTGCCGTCGCCCATCGCGTCGAAAGCGCCTTCCATGCCGATGGAGCCGATGTAGATGTGCGCCAGGATCATCGCCATCATCAGGAACGCTACGATGAGGTGCCAGATTTGCGCAAACTGCATCTCCTCCTGCGGGGCGAGCTCCACCGGCAGAGAGAACCCGAAGAGGCCCGGAAGGCCGGTCGATTCGATGATGGAGAACGTCTTCGCGAACAGCGGCAGCTCGAACGGGAAGAGCAGCGACAGGCCGGAGAGCGAGACCGAGAAGCCGAGCAGGATGGTGCCCCAGAAGATCACCTTCTGCCCCGCGTTGAACTTCTCCGAATGGGGATGGCCCTTGCCGACGATGCCGCCGCCCATCTTGAACCACTGCCAGTCCCGCGGGCTGGGGATGTTGTGCCAGACCCAGAAGAAGAACACCAAGACGAGCGCCACCATGAAGGCCCACGACACGTTGTCGTGCACCCATTTGGTTGCGACCGCACCGGCCGAGTAGGCATCGTGCCCCATGACGTCGATGAGATAATTGCGGCCGAAGAGCAGGAAGAGGCCCGTCAGCGCCAAGAGAACGAATGACCCGGCGAGCAGCCAGTGGGCGAACCGCTCGATGAAGGTGAACCGCAGGATGGTGCGGCCCGACTTGCCGGCGGCGATGCGGATGCGGCCGCGGATGAGGAAGAAAACCGCCAGAAGAGCGATTACGCCGAGGAGGAAGTAGCCGCCATAGGTGCGGATCGGACCCTCGCGCCAGTTCAGCCAGTCCATGCCGCCGGTCTGGATCAGAACGCGGCTGACGGGATTGGGCGCGCTGGTCTTCACGTCCTCGGTGCCGAGGCGGATGGCGCGGTAGGTCTCGCGATTGTTGACACCGTCCGCGATCTGGCCGGCGATCACACCGGCAGAGTTTCCGTCGACCGTGGGGGTCGCCGTCGTGGAGGTGGAGACGTTGGGGTCCGTCGCTTCGCCACGCTGGCGGGCGAGGATCTTTTGCAGCGCCGCATCGGCCGGGGCGCTGGAGGTTCCGAGGCCGCCTGCACCCGGGCTGAGGCTGGCGCCGGATTCCAGACCCGGCTGGGCGGCATCCTGGGCGACCGCCGGGTGAACGGCAACGAGCGCAATCAGTGCCAGAACGGCTGCGAGCCAGCGCATGGGCGTTTCCCTCGTCCTAAAATTTATCCGTCACCGCGCTCCTCCAGCAGGGGGGCGCGGCGTCGTCGATGGGGCGGGAATGTCCCCGCCCGCACCATTGATCGGCGGACGGATCACCGTCCGCCGAACCGCCGTCAGTTCGCCTGCGTGTCGCCGTAGGCGGTGCCCCAGCCCCAGGCGCCGGAGCCGAAGCCGCGGGCCACCACGCGCTCGCGGTAGATGTCGGCGACATCGTCACCGTCGCCGGCCAGCAGCGCCTTGGTGGAGCACATCTCCGCGCACAGCGGCAGCTTGCCCTCGGCGATGCGGTTGCGGCCATATTTCGCGAACTCGGCGACGGAGTTGTTCTCCTCCGGCCCGCCCGAGCAGAAGGTGCACTTGTCCATCTTTCCGCGGGAGCCGAAGTTGCCGGCCTGCGGATACTGCGGCGCGCCGAACGGGCAGGCATAGAAGCAGTAGCCGCAGCCGATGCACAGGTCCTTGGAGTGCAGCACGATGCCATCGGCGGTCTGGTAGAAGCAGTCCGTCGGGCAGACCGCCATGCAGGGCGCGTCCGAGCAGTGCATGCAGGCGACCGAGATCGACCGCTCGCCCGCCACGCCGTCGTTGATCGTCACGACGCGGCGGCGGTTGATGCCCCACGGCACCTCGTGCTCGTTCTTACAGGCGGTGACGCAGGCGTTGCACTCGATGCAGCGTTCGGAGTCACACAGGAATTTAGCGCGTGCCATCTCGGTTTCCCCTTACGCCGCCCAGATCTTGCAGAGCGTTGCTTTGGTTTCTTGCATCATCGTGACGCTGTCGTAGCCGTAGGTCTGTGCCGTGTTGGTGGATTCACCCAGCACATAGGGGTCGGCCCCCGCAGGATACTTCGAGCGCAGGTCCTCGCCCTGGTAGTAGCCGCCGAAGTGGAAGGGCATGAAGGCAACGCCCTCGCCCACCCGCTCGGTGACCATCGCCTTGACGCGGATCTTGCCGCCTTCCGGCCCTTCGACCCAGACCATCCCGCCGTCGCGCACGCCGGCATTGTTCGCCTCGCGCGGGTTCAGCTCGATGAACATCTCCTGCTGCAGCTCGGCCAGCCACGGGTTGGAGCGGGTCTCGTCGCCGCCGCCCTCGTATTCGACCAGGCGGCCGGAGGTGAGGATGATCGGATAGTCGGACGAGAAGTCCTTCTCCTGGATCGAGGCGTAGAGCGTCGGAACGCGCCAGAACTTCTTGTCGGCGTAGGTCGGATAATCGGCAACGAGGTCGCGGCGGGAGGAGTAGAGCGGCTCGCGGTGCAGCGGAACCGGGTCCGGGAAGGTCCACACCACGGCGCGCGCCTTGGCGTTGCCGTAGGGGGCGCAGCCGTGGGCGATCGCCACGCGCTGAATGCCGCCCGAGAGGTCGGTCTTCCAATTCACGCCGCCGACCTTCTCGTTGTAGTCGGACGGGCGGTCGCCCTGGAATTCCACCTCGCCCACCTCGTGGACGTTGGTTTCCGGCCGCGCCTCGGCATAGCCGGACACGTACTCGATCATGCCGCGCTCGTAGGCGTTGAGGTCCTTGTCCCAGCCGAGCTCGATGAGCATCGCCATAGTGAACTCGGGATAGCCGTCCGTCAGCTCGGAATCCTTGGTGTAGGACCCCTCGGCGAGGAGGTTCTCGCCGTTGCGCTCCACGCCGTAGCGCGCACGGAAGGGCAGACCGCCCTCGGCCACGCTGAGCGAGGTGTCGTAGAGGTTGGCCGAACCCGGATGCTTCATCTCGGGCGTTCCCCAGCACGGCCAGGGCATGCCGTAAAAGTCACCATCGCACGGGCCGCCGACTGCGCGCAGCGTGGTGCGGTCGAAGGTCTGCTGGTTCTCCATGTGGAGCTTCATGCGCTCGGGCGACTGGCCGGTATAGCCGATCGTCCACATGCCGCGGTTGAACTCGCGGGTGAGGTCTTCAATCAGAGGCTCGTCGCCGTTCACCTCGATGTTGCGGAACATGCGGTCGGAGAAGCCGAACTTGTCCGCGAAGAGCTTCATGATCGTGTGGTCGGGAAGGCTCTCGAACAGCGGCTCCACCACCTTCTCGCGCCACTGGAGCGAGCGGTTGGACGCGGTCACCGAGCCGTAGGTCTCGAACTGCGTCGCGGCCGGGAGCAGATAGACCCCGTCGGTGCGGTCGTGCAGGATCGCCGACACGGTCGGATAGGGGTCGATGACGACGAGAAGGTCGAGCTTCTCCATCGCCTCTTTGATGTCCGGCATGCGGGTCTGCGAGTTGGAGGCGTGCCCCCAGAAGACCATGGCGCGGGTATTGTCCGGCTGGTCGATGTTCTCTTTGGCTTCCAGGACGCCATCGAACCAGCGGCTGACGGTGATGCCGGTTTCGTTGATCATCATGCGATCGGCACCGTCCTTGCCGGCGCCGGGCATGACCGCGAAGCGGCTGCGCAGCCAATCGAGGTCTTCTTCCCAAACGCGCGCCCAGTGGGCCCAGGATCCGTCGGTCAGGCCGTAGTAGCCGGGCAGCGTGTCGGCGAGGACGCCGAGATCGGTCGCGCCCTGCACGTTGTCGTGGCCGCGGAAGATGTTAGTGCCGCCGCCGGTCACGCCCATGTTGCCAAGCGCGAGCTGGAGGACGCAGTAGGCGCGGGTGTTGTTGTTGCCGTTGGTGTGCTGCGTGCCGCCCATGCACCAGATGAGCGTGCCGGGCTTGTGGGTCGCCAGCGTCTCGGCGACGCGCTTCAGCTGCGTGCCGGGCACCCCGGTGACCCGCTCGGTCTCTTCGGGCGTCCACTTGGCGACTTCGTCACGGATCTGGTCCATGCCCCAGACGCGCTGGCGGATGAACTCCTTGTCTTCCCACTCGTTGTCGAAGATGTGCCACAGGATGCCCCAGACGAGGGCGACATCCGACCCCGGACGGAAGCGCACATATTCGTCGGCATGGGCGGCGGTGCGGGTGAAGCGCGGGTCGCAGACGATGAGCGGTGCGCCGTTCTCCTTGCCCTTCAGGACGTGCATCATCGACACGGGGTGCGCCTCGGCAGGGTTACCGCCGATGATGAAGATCGCCTTCGACTTGTGAATGTCGTTGTAGGAGTTCGTCATCGCGCCATAGCCCCACGTATTCGCGACGCCCGCGACGGTGGTGGAGTGGCAGATGCGCGCCTGATGATCGATGTTGTTCGTGCCCCAATAGGCGGCGAACTTGCGCATCAGGTAGGCTTGCTCGTTGGAATGCTTGGCCGAGCCGAGCCAGTAGACCGAGTCCGGCCCCGACTCTTCACGGATCTTCAGCATCTGGTCGCCGATCTCGTTGATCGCGTCGCCCCAGGAGATCCGCTGCCAGGTGCCGCCGACCATCTTCATCGGGTACTTCAGGCGGCGTTCGCCGTGGGCGTGCTCGCGGACCGAGGCGCCCTTGGCGCAGTGGGAGCCGAGGTTGAACGGCGAATCCCAACCCGGCTCCTGGCCGGTCCACACGCCTTCCTGCACCTCGGCGATGACCGTGCAGCCGACCGAGCAGTGGGTGCAGACGGACTTCTTGATGGTGGTCGGTGCGGCGGGGTCGATGATCGTTTCGGCGGCCTTCGCCGTCCGCCCCGGCTTCAACGCACTGAAAGCGGCGAGCCCACCGACGGCGAGCCCGGACCCGCGCAAGAAGGTGCGGCGGTCGACCGTGTGACGTGCAGCGGCCGAAAAGATCGCACCGCCGCGGGGGGCGCGCGGCGCCCCGTTGGATGTCTTCCTCAGCATCTCAATCCCCCTCGCGCCGCTGGCGCCCGCTTCTTTCTGCCAGACCTGTCATGCGGCGTCCGGCGGGCCGCTCAATTGATGGACGGCCGGTCAGAACCGGGCCGAATCCAGGTATTTCTTGACGTGGTCGGTCTTGCGCAGACCGGTCGTCTCAGGCGCCTCGGCCGCCTCGGCGGGGGCAACGGCACCGACCGCGGTCGCGGCCGCCGCCATCGGCGCGCCGAGCCCGACGAGCTTCAGAGCGTCGCGCCGGGTAGCACCGCTGCCGGCCGCGCGGGCCTTGTTCGTGACGGTGGTCATTGCGTGGTCCTCCCCGCTGTCATTGTTCCGGACGAAGCCGACGCCATGCGGAAGGCTTCGATTTCGATGTCCATGAAGGCGCGCCCCAGCGTCCCGATGGGAGCGTAGAGGCGCGAGCCCGCGGCCCCCTCGAGGTCGGCGAAGAAGTGGCCGGCCCAGGTGGCGATGTGGGTGTTGAAGAAGGCGTCCTGGTCGGCGACCGACAGGGCGGACGCATAATCGCCGCGGATCAACCCGGCCATCATCTCGCACAGGCTCGCGATGTGGTCCTCGGGGTCCTTGGTCTCCGCCGCGCGGGCGATGCCGAGCTGGCGCATGTGGCCACGCAGCACGGCGAGCGGCTTCTCGTTCAGGAATCCGGTCAGATAATAGCTGGCGAACGGGACCAATTCACCGCGCCCGAGGCCAATGAAGAGGGCATCATATTCGCGGGAAGCCTCGCCCGGCGTGGTCTCCGCCGCGACCCGCGCAAGGGCGGTCACCGCCTTGCCGATCGCCGAATCGTCACCGCTCAAGCCTTTCAGACCGGCGAGGGTATCGCGATCCGGCGCGCGGGACAGGAGAGTCGCGAGAAGGGTGTAAACATCGGCCCGCACGAGATCCTCAGCGGGGACGGCGGTGCGTCCCTGCGGCTGCGCCTGTCGGCGCGCAATGTCGGAAACGTGCTCCTCAACCATTTTTGAGAATTCTTTTACTTAGGCACCTGACTTGGAATAAGTCCTAGTCGCGATCCAAGGCCGTGGCAAGATCGTGGCACGGGGCCGCCGCCCTGCCCCACAGAGGAGACCGCGCGGCAGAGTGCGGATCAGCCACCCGTGGAAAATCGCATCCGCCGGGGCCGCGCGACGGGACCGGCGGGCGCCTCGTCGCTCTCCGCCACGGGGTCGGCGGACGATGATACCGCGCTCTTCAGTGAAAAATCGGCCTCTTTTTCAGTGCGTTGACTTCCAATTTGGTCGATCAAGCCGGGTTTAGGGAGCGATGGAGCAACGGGCGCATCCGGCCCGGTAGCAAGCGCCGCGGCAGCGTGGTCCGGCTGGCCGGCCGGGCGGCATTCCATCCGACCATCGTCGCATTCCTGCGACACCGCGCCACTCTGCGGGCCCGCGGCCGTGACGGTGTCCGACGCCCCCGCCGCGCCTTGCATTGCGGCCGTCTCCTCGCTGGGCCGCGCGTCCGGCTCGCCGCCTGCACCATGTTGCGCGTCGCCCTCCGCCTCCCCCGTCAGCTTGCGGAATCCGCGGCCGATCGCATAGGCGGTCTTCACCGCGGCCCCCTCCACGGCGGCGACGCTATAGTCGTCATCGTAGTCGTTCAGCCCGTCCAGGTTGGCGAAGACGGGGTTGCTGCGCCAGAGCGCGCGCATGGCCCGGCGGCGCAGGAATTTGGGCACCGCAGGATCCATGAAGCGCTTCAGGTCGCCGCCGGGGCCGACGGTGTCGGGATCCGGCAGATCGAGCCGCTCCAGCAGCTCCGTCTCGGTCTCCTCACCCTCCGCGGTCTCAGCCTCCCCCCTCTCGATCGCCGAGGGCGCGGCCTCAATCTCGACCGGCGCGCCTGCAACCGGCGTCTGGGCTGTGGCAGGCCCGGGCGCCGTGTCCGCCTCCAGGCCGCGCTTGCGCCGCGACCAGCGTTCCAGAACGCTGCTCATTCACCCTCTCCGGGCTCTCGCTCGCCATCCCGCACGGGCAGCGCCCTGTCGCCCTGGCGCCGCGTCTTCTGCTCGGCCGGGGCGCGGTAGACGTCGGCCATCTGGCGGATCCTGCTGTCGCCGATGCCGTCCTCGACCCGGTCGACCCGCACCTTGTCGCGCCGGCGCTTCACGAACGGCTCCTCGACGAAATGCGTGGTCACGAACCCTTCCACGAAGGCATGAAGGCCGTCAGGCATGGCCACCGGCTCCACCTCGTCTTCGCCGCTGTCGGCAAAATCCTGCGCCTCGTAGGCGGAGGCGGTGACGCGGAAAAGGGTAGGCCTGTCGCCCGGCTGCGGCCCCCTTCGGGCGATCACGAAGACGGCCGGCGGCGTCATCGCCAGCGACACGGCATAGCCTTCCGCGTCGGCGCGGTGGAGCTCCAGCGTAGCGGTCGCTGCATGAAATTCGGCTGTGCCGTCGGCCTCTTCGCGCAGAGGGCGCCAATCGGCAGCAGCAGCGCCGGGAATGAGAGCGACCGCGCGGTAGGACCACTTGGCCCAGCGCGTGGCGCCCGGCGCACGGCGCACCACGATGCCGACCGGAAGGCTCACCCGGCGCGGTGCCGACGCCTCGTCCTGAACGGCACCGTCACCCGCCCGCTCCGCACCTGCCGCCTCCTCACTCACGCCTCTGGCCTCCAGACCTACATTGTTCCAAGCTAGAAATAGACATTAGAGGATGCCAAAGAAACCAGTCCGTCCGCTCGCCCGTGCGGACCTCATCATTGTCGGTCCGCGCGGCTGCCCGGTGCGGACCACCCTCTCAGTTCGTCCGCGGCCCGCGGATCCTGGCGTTTGGAGTCGAAGATGCCCGTCGATCAGCTGCTTTTGTGTACCTGTGCGGCGAGCCAATCGGTCGACGCGGCGAGCGCCGGTGCGGCCGCAGGCGCGGGTGCGACCACCGTCTGCTCGCGCCTGTGTACCGCCGAAATCGGCGTGGCCGAGGCCGCGCTGGGCGCTGGAACGACCTTGATTGCATGCGGCCAACAGGCGCAGCAGTTCGCCGATCTCGCCGAAAGCCTGGGCGCGGCGGACCGGCTGACCACGACCGACATCCGCGACCGCGCGGGATGGACCGGCGGCAGCGTCACCCCCGGCGAGGCGCATGCCAAACAGGCCGCGCTGCTGGCCGCTGCGATGCGCCCCGCACCCGCCGCCCCGGCCGTCACCGTGCAGTCGGAGGGCGTGTGCCTCGTCATCGGCGGCGCGGCGGCGCTGGACGCCGCGGCCCAACTCGCGGACACCCTCGCCGTCACCGCGATCCTCACCGAGCGGCCCGATGGTCTCACCCCCGCCGAAACCTTCGACATCGCCGCCGGGCGCGTCGCCCGCCTGTCCGGCACCCTCGGCCGGTTCGAGGTGGTGGTGGATGGCTACGCCCCCGCCGACCCGGCCGGACGCGGCGAACTCGCCTTCGCCGCCCCCGTGAACGGCGCACGGTCCGCGTGCGACATCGTCGTCGACCTCACCGGCGGCCCCGCCTTCGTCACCGCGCCGCACAAGCGCGACGGCTACGTGAAGGCGGACCCCAAATCGCCCGCCGACGTCGCCCGCGCGGTGCGCGAGGCCGCGGACCTGATCGGCACCTTCGAGAAGCCGCTCTACGTGCGCTTCGACGCCAGCCTGTGCGCCCACTCGCGCGCCGGACAGCCCGGCTGCTCGCGCTGCCTCGACCTTTGCCCCACCGGCGCCATCACCCCCGCCGGAGACACTGTGGCGATCGACCCGATGATCTGCGCCGGCTGCGGCGCCTGCTCGGCCGTCTGCCCGACCGGCGCCGCGTCCTACGACGCACCGCCCCCGACCGCGCTGTTCGCCGAACTCTCCACGCTGGCCTCCGCCTACCGCAAGGCCGGTGGCACCGCCCCGCGCGTCCTCTTCCACGACGAGACCTTCGGCGCGGAGATGATCGCCCTCTCCGCCCGCTTCGGACGCGGCCTTCCCGCCGACGTCATCCCCGTCGCGGTGGCCAACGTGGAGCTCGTCGGCCACGCCGAGATCATGGCCGCGCTCGGCACAGGTTTCGCGGCGGCGTTCATCCTGGAAGGGCCGCGGACCGACGGCGAGAGCGTCGCGCGCGAGGTCGCCTTCGCCGCGGCGATCCTGGCCGGAACCGGCGCGGCCGATGCCGTCACCCGCATCACCGCCATCGCCCCGGCCGAGCCGGACGCTTTGGAAGAGGCGCTGTGGCGGGACGCACCCGCCCCCTTCGCCGCCTCGCCGATCCTGCCGCTGGGCGGCCGGCGTGAGGTCACCCGCCTCGCCGCAACGGCGCTGTCGGGCGGAGCCGTCCCCGCGCCGATCCCGCTGCCGGAGCGCGCCCCCTACGGCGCCGTCGTGCTGGACACCGACGCGTGCACCCTGTGCCTCGCTTGCGTGTCGCTCTGCCCGTCCGGCGCGCTGGCGGACAACCCGGACCGGCCGCAGGTGCGCTTCCAGGAGGCGGCGTGCGTGCAGTGCGGCATCTGCGAGGCAGCCTGCCCGGAGGACGCCATCACCCTCGCCCCGCAGCTCGACCTTGCCCCCGCCGCCCTCTCCCACCGCGTCCTCAACGAGGAGGAGCCGTTCGAGTGCATCTCCTGCGGCAAGCCCTTCGGCGTGCGCTCCACCATCGAGCGGATCGTGGAGAAGCTGGCGGGCAAGCACTGGATGTACACCCAGTCCGACAATGTGCGGCTGATCCAGATGTGCGATGACTGCCGCATCAATGCGCAGTATCACGCGCAGACGTCGCCGCTCAGGATGGGCGAGAGGCCGCGCGTGCGCACTACGGCCGACGACATCGCCGACAAGAGCAAGCTGAACTGACACGACCCGCAACGGGAGAGACCGATGACCGACACCACCCCCGACGCCTTCAACATGAGCCTGCGCAAGTTCCTCAAGACCGTCGGCGTGACGTCGCAGCGGGAGATCGAAGAGGCGGTGCGGGCGGCGCGCGAGAATGGCACCCTGCCCGCCGGCCCGGTGACCGCCAAGGTGACGCTGACCGTGGAGGGGCTCGGCCTCGACCACACGGTGAGCGGAACCATCGACGTGCCGACCGCCGACTGAACCGGCCTCTTGACCCACGGAAACGTCCGACATGATTGACGAGGCCGCCGTCCGCGAGGCCCTCTCCACCGTGATCGATCCCGGCAGCGGGGTCGACATCATCACCGCCGACCAGGTGAAGGCGCTGACCATCCGCGGCAGCACGGTCAGCTTCATTCTGGAAGTCGACGCCGCGCGGGGCGCCGCGATGGAGCCGCTGCGCGCCGCCGCCGAGCGTGCCGCCGCCGCCCTCCCCGGCGTCACCGGTGTCAGCGCGATCATGACGGCCCACGTCGTCGAAGGCGCGCCGCGCACGATGCCGCGCGCCGATCGCCCGGCCCCGCCCGCGCCTCACGCTCACGGGCACAGTCACAGTCACAGTCACGGCCACGCGCACCCGCCTGCGAAACCCGCCGCGCCCGCGAAACCGAAGAACCCGGCCGGGGTGAAGCGCGTCATCGCCGTCGCGTCCGGCAAGGGCGGGGTGGGCAAATCCACCGTGGCCGCCAACCTCGCCGTGGCGCTGGCGGCACGCGGCCAGAAGGTCGGCCTGCTCGACGCCGACGTCTACGGCCCCAGCCAACCGCGCATGCTGGGCGTCTCCGGCCGCCCCTCCAGCCCGGACGGGCGCATCATCCTGCCCCACCGCAACCATGGCGTGACGCTGATGTCGCTCGGCCTGATGGTGGGCGAGGACGAGGCCATCGTCTGGCGCGGCCCGATGCTGATGGGCGCCCTGCAGCAGATGCTGGGCCAAGTCCAATGGGGCCGGCTGGACGTCCTCATCGTCGACCTGCCGCCCGGCACCGGCGACGTGCAGATGACGCTGTGCCAGAACGCCGACGTCGCAGGCGCGGTGGTGGTCTCCACCCCGCAGGACATCGCCCTGATCGACGCGCGCAAGGGCATCGACATGTTCAACCGCATGGGGACGCCCATCCTCGGCATCGTCGAGAACATGTCGGCCTTCGTGTGCGACGGGTGCGGCAAGGTGCACCATCCGTTCGGCCACGGCGGGGCGCGGGCGGAGGCCGAGAAGCTCGGCGTTCCCTTCCTGGGCGAGATCCCGCTGGACCTTGCCATCCGCGTCGCCGGCGACGGTGGCGCGCCGATCGTCGTCCTGAAGCCGGAGAGCCCGGAGGCCGCCGCCTTTTTCGCCATCGCCGACGCGCTGATCGCCGCCGACGTCCCGGCATGAGGGCCGCGGCCTTGATGAGAATCGCGGCCTCGATCACACCGCCCGGCAGCGCGGCGTCCCCTCGCGGCATCGTCCCCCGCCGCGCGGCCGCCCGCGCTGTTGTCCGCCGCGCGGGTGCGCGCCCGTTGGTCCTGGGCCGCCGGGTTCTGGCCGACTCGGCCCCCGGCCCTATCCCGCCGCGGCCGACGAGGCGGGCGTGATGGACGCCGCCGCCCCCCTCTTCCCGCCGCTCATCACTGGCGCCCAGGTCGACATCGACCCGTTCGCCGCCGCCGTCGACCTTGCCCGCGAGGGAACGCCCGGCGGCACGCTCACCTTCCGCGACAAGGACGGCACATTGTCAGCGGCGATCGTGCTGACCCCGGAACTCCCGCTACGCCAAGCGATGGGCGTCGTTCTGGCGCTGCAGGTCGCGGTGGTGGACGCGCTGGGCGCCTCCGGTCCGCCGGAACTGGCGGTCGAGGTCCACTGGCCGGATCGCATGACACTGAACGGAGCGGGCGGCCCTGTGTGGCGCTTCGCCGCCAGCACGACCGATCCCGACGATGAACCGCTCTGGCTGATCGGCGCGGTGGACCTCCCGTGCGCCCCCGTCAGCGACAACCCCGGCGACACGCCCGGCCGCACCACCCTGGCCGACGAGGGCTATTGGCCGATCGACACCACGGCGCTCCTGGAAAGCCTGTCGCGGCACATGCTGGTGTGGATCAACCGCTTCGTGGACGAGGGCCTTGCCCCCGTCGCCGCCACATGGTGCGCCAAGTGCCCGGACATCGGCGGCCCCATCACCGCGCCTGTCGCTGGCCGCATGCTGGGCCTCGACGAGACCGGCGGCCTCCTCGTCAGCCGTGACGGACGCACCGAGGCGCTGCCGCTCACCCGTGCTCTCACCCCGCCCGACGCGCTTCGATGAG
This sequence comes from Acuticoccus yangtzensis, assembly GCF_001927245.1. Taxonomy (GTDB): domain Bacteria; phylum Pseudomonadota; class Alphaproteobacteria; order Rhizobiales; family Amorphaceae; genus Acuticoccus; species Acuticoccus yangtzensis. The sequence goes on from NZ_MJUX01000011.1 coordinate 68,351, forward strand.
GCCCCGATGAAATACCTCGCCCGTATCATCCGCCTGGACGAGAGCGACCTCAACGTGTTCGAGCACCCGGCCGAACCCGGCGAATGGGCGATCTCCGGCGCCTTCGCCTTCTCCAACTGGAGCGAGGCCGACCTCACCGGCAAACGCCGCCAGGCCTTCGCCCACGGCTGGCTGAGCCTCGAGAGTTTCGGCCGCGCCTCCGTCGTCGCGGTGGCCCCGGTGACCGACCTCGAATGGGAGACGCTGGCCGCCGCACTCGCCGACCACTTCGTCGCTCACTACGGCGCGCCCGGCCGCGCGGCGGCGATGCCCGTGGCGCTGGAGGAACTCGGCCACGCCGAGGCGCTGTGCAGCGACTACGAGCCGAACACGCTGCTTCTTGTCGAGCGCACCTTGGAGGAGGTCGGCGTGCGCGAGCGGTTCCGCGCGGTCAAACCCGTGGCGGCGCCGCTCGAGAGCTTCGCCGTCCACGGCGAGTAGGCGCGCCCGCGTCGGGCCCCGCTTCCCTCGCGGCGCAGGGAGGCGTACCACCTGCGGCCGAACGGCAAGACGGAAGGACGCGGCGTGAACGAAGGGACGATCCTGATCGTCGGCGCGGGACAGGGCGGCTACCAGGCCGCGGCCAGCCTGCGCCAGGAGGGCTTTGACGGCGCCATCACCCTCGTCGGCGACGAGCCGGGCCTGCCCTATCAGCGCCCGCCCCTCTCCAAAGCCTACATGAAGAGCGGCGACGCTGAAGAGCTGGAGCTGCGCCCCCGCGCATTCTACGACGAGAACCGCATCACGCTGCGGGCCTCGACCCGCGTCGCCGCCATCGACCGCGTGGCACGGCAAGTGACGACCGAGGCGGGCGAGGCGATCGCCTACGACCACCTCATCCTGGCGACGGGGACGCGCAATCTGCGCCCGCCCATCGGCGGCCTGGAACACACGGTGGACTTGCGCACGCTCGCCCACGCGGCGGAGCTGCGGCAGAGGCTGGCCCGGCCGCGGCGCATCGCGGTGATCGGCGGCGGCTTCATCGGCCTGGAGTTCGCCGCCGTGGCGCGCGCGGCGGGGCACGAGGTGACGGTGGCCGAGGCCGCGCCGCGCCTGATGAGCCGCGTCCTGTCGCCGGACATGTCGCACCGCTTTCGGGAGATGCACGAGGCGATGGGAACGGGGATCAGCCTCGGCACCGCGGTGCGGCAGGTGATGCCGGAGGGGATCATCCTGGCGAGCGGGGCGACGGTGCCCGCCGACCTGATCCTGCTGGCGACCGGCGTCAGGCCCAACGTGGAGCTGGCCGAGGCCGCCGGGCTCGCCGTCTCCAACGGCATTCTGGTGGACGCGCAGCTTGCCACCGCCGATCCGGCGATCTCCGCGCTCGGCGACTGCGCGGTGTTCCCGGACCCGCGCACCGGGCGCCCGGTGCGGCTGGAAAGCGTGCAGGCGGCGGTGGACCATGCGCGCGCCATCGCCAAGCGGCTGGTGAAGGGCGTTGCCGACCCCTACGCGGCGGTTCCCTGGTTCTGGTCCGATCAAGCGGACTGGAAGCTGCAGATCGCCGGACTGGCGACGCCGGACGACGCCGCCGTCGTGCGCGAGGACGGCGCGGTGCTGCGGTTCGACGGCGACACGCTGACGGCGGTCGAAACCATCAACGACGCGCGCACCCACATGCAGGCCCGCCGCCTGATGGCCGGCGAGACCCCGCTGACCCGCCCCGCTCTGGAGGCGGAGGGCTGGGACCTCGGCGCACTGATGAAGGCGCGCCGCTGATCCCCTCGGGCCGCCGCATCGCGAGATTGACCCGAGGGTTTGCGGATCGTGCCGACGCCGTCCGTCCTCGTCCGGGGCTTACGCGGAACGGGACGACCCATCGCGGCGCGGCGCGCTCGCCTCGGCATCATCGGCGAAGACCGGCCGCACCGCCGCCAGGAGCCGCGCCGAACTCGATTGCCATGATGAAAGTCAGCGGCGGATGATCGCCCGGAGTCCGCTTATTTCGGTATAAGTTTGCAAAGGTTTGGGGCAAATAAGACTCGCCGACGCCGCGGCAACCCGGCCGATCAGCCTGGGTTATGCAACCCATTGAAACTTTCGCGCGCGCTGTAAACGCGCTACCAGAACCCAACGCCCAGACCCGTCCGGAGCCTTCGCGCATGTTTCCGAAACCCGTCCCGCAGCTCACGCCCAACACCTACGCGTACGAATCGCAGCCGATGGTGAAGCCCACCGGCTTCCGCGAATACGACGCGCGCTGGCTGTTCGGCAAAGAGCTGAACCTCATGGGCGTTCAAGCCCTCGGCATGGGGATCGGCACCATCCTCGGCGAGATGGGCAAGCCGCGCGAGATCGTCACCGGTCACGATTTCCGCTCCTACTCCGCCTCCATCAAGATCGCGCTGATCCAGGGCCTGATGGCGGCCGGCTGCAAGGTCTACGACATCGGCCTCGCGGTGACGCCGATGGCCTATTTCGCCCAGTTCGCGCTCGACGTTCCGGCGGTCGCCATGGTCACCGCCTCCCACAACGAGAACGGCTGGACGGGCGTCAAGATGGGCGCCGACCGTCCGCGCACCTTCGGGCCGGACGAGATGGGCCGCCTGAAGGAGATCGTCCTCTCGGCCGCGTTCGACCTTCCCGGCGGCGGCTCCTACGAGTTCGTGCCGGACTTCCCGAAGACCTACATCGACGACATCACCAAGGGCCGGCAGATCAAGCGCAAGCTCAAAGTGGTGGCGGCGTGCGGCAACGGCACCGCTGGCGCCTTCGCGCCCCAGGTGCTGGAGAAGCTCGGCGTCGAGGTGGTCCCGCTGGACACCGAGCTCGACTTCACCTTCCCGCGCTACAACCCGAACCCCGAAGACCTCGAGATGCTGCACGCCATCGCCCACGCGGTGAAGGAGCACGGCGCGGACGTCGGCTTCGGCTTCGATGGTGACGGCGACCGCTGCGGCGTCATCACCGAGACGGGCGACGAGATCTATGCCGACATCATCGGCGTGATGCTGGCGCGCGACCTCTCCAAGCTGAAGAAGGGCTCGCAGTTCGTCGTCGACGTGAAGTCGACCGGCCTTTTCATGACCGACCCGGTGCTGAAAGAGAACGAGGCCAAGACCGACTATTTCAAGACCGGCCACAGCTACATCAAGCGCCGCGTCAACGAGCTGGGCGCCGTCGCCGGCTTCGAGAAGTCGGGCCACTTCTTCTTCAACGAGCCGATCGGCCGAGGCTATGACGACGGTCTGATCTCCGCCATCGCGATCCTCGAAATGCTGGACCGCAACCCGGACAAGTCGATGTCGGAGCTGCGGGCCGAGCTGCAGAAGACCTGGCAGACGCCGACCATGAGCCCGCACTGTGACGACGAGACCAAGTACGGCGTCGTCGACAAGGTGGTGAAGCGGTTCCAGGACATGCACGCCGCGGGCGAGACGGTGGCCGGGCAGAAGATCGCCGACCTCATCACCGTGAACGGTGTGCGCGTGGTGGCCGAGGACGGCACGTGGGGCCTGGTGCGCGCCTCCTCCAACAAGCCGGAACTGGTGGTCGTGGTGGAGAGCCCGACCAGTGAGGAGAACATGCGCGCGATGTTCAAGGCCGTCGACGGCGTGCTGCGCGAGAACCCGGAAGTCGGCGCCTACAACCAGTCGATCTGACCCGGCCGCCACCCCAGTGACGACCCGCGCCCCCGGCCCTCCGCCGGGGGCGTTTTCGTTCCGGCGGCCCAGTGTCGCGGCCGATCCCTCGGGTTTGCGAGGGCCCGTCCACCAACGGTTTACCACATCGCCTTAAACACCCTCGTCAATCGCGCAGGATGCGCAACGTTAACCCGTCGACAACGCGAGCCAGTGAGGTTCGTGCGTGATGGAACCGGCGGACGAGGGTCGCAAGGACATGGCAAACGGGGCTGACATCCAACGGGTGCGCCGCAATGGACGACCGCAACGCGCGGAAGTCTTCAGCGAGCTGTCCATGGTTGCCGCTCTTCTTGTGGCCGCGGTGGTGATTGCCATCGTCGCGGCTGGAGGCCCGGTGCTCAACATGCTATCAGCGTTCGGATGGACCTCCTGACCTTCCTCACCTGAAGTCTTTGCCATGATCGTCGGTCGACACGAAGCGGAGCGGCCGGCGCCGGTTCACTCCGTCCCCAAAGCCAAAGCCCAGGATTTCCTGGCCCGCCTCGCGCCTGAACACGCCGCCTTCGCCAAGGCCAACGGGTTTGACGGCGCCGCCGGCCAGACTCTCGCCCTCCCCGACGGTGCAGGACGGCTCGCCATGGTGCTCCTCGGCACCGGGGACGAGAGCGACCCCTTCGCCGCCGCCGCCCTCACCAAATATCGCGATGCCACCTTCGCGCTGGGCGAGAACTGGCGCGATCCGACCGCGGCCACCCTCGCCTTCCTCCTCGGCCTCTACCGCTACGACAGCTACAAGGCGGTGCCGGAGAAGACGGCCAAGCTGGTCGCCCCCGAAGGCGTCGACACGGTGGACGTGCGCCGCATCGCCAAAGCCGTGGGGCTGACGCGCGACCTCGTGAACACCCCCGCCAACGACCTCGGCCCGGCCGAGCTCGCCGACGCGGCCCAGGCGCTCGCCCGCGAATACGGCGCGGTGGTGGAGATCACCGACGGAGAGGATCTGGAAACCGGCTTCCCGATGATCGCCGCCGTGGGCGCGGCTTCGCACCGTCCTCCCCTCCTGGTCGATCTCACCTGGGGCGACGAGACGGCGCCGAAGGTGACCCTCGTCGGCAAGGGCGTCGTGTTCGACACCGGCGGGCTCGACATCAAGCCGGCCTCGGCCATGCTCCTGATGAAGAAGGACATGGGCGGCGCGGCGCAGGCGCTGGGCCTTGCCCAGATGATCATGGACGCCGAGCTTCCGGTGCGCCTGCGCGTCCTCATCGGCGCGGCGGAGAATGCGATCGGCGGCTGTGCCTTCCGCCCCGGCGACGTCTTGCGCTCGCGAAAAGGGCTGACGGTGGAGATCGGCAACACCGACGCGGAGGGCCGCCTGGTGCTGGCCGACGCGCTGGCGCTGGCCGACGACGAGGCTCCCGAAATCCTGATCGACTTCGCCACCCTCACCGGCGCCGCCCGCGTGGCGCTGGGGCCGGACCTGCCGGCGATGTTCACCCACGACGACGGCGTGGCGCAGGAGATCGCGGTGTCGGGCGAGGACGTGCACGATCCGGTGTGGCGCCTGCCGCTGTGGCCGCGTTACGACAAGTGGCTGAAGTCCGACATCGCCGACGTCAACCACATCTCCTCGCAGGCCTTCGCGGGGTCGATCACGGCGGCACTGTTCCTGAACCGCTTCGTGGAGAAGGCGCAGGCCCACGTCCACTTCGACCTCTACGCCTGGAACAACGAGCCGCGTCCCGGCCGTCCCAAGGGCGGCGAGGCGCAGGCGATCCGCGCGCTCTATCACTGGCTCTCGGTCAGGTACGGCGCGTGAGCGACGCGGCGCCGGGCCTTCCCCGGCTCGACGCGCGTCGCAACGCCGTCCGCCCCGACCTCGCCGACGCCGCGCTGAAGGGCCACGCCGAGGCCACCCGCTTCGTGACGCCTGAGCGCGCCGGCATCGCCGTCCCGCTGGTGGCGCTGCGGCGGCGGCCGGAACCGGGCGCGCCGGTCGACACCGAGCTTCTCCACGGCGAGCCGGTCGACGTTTTCGACACCGCCGACGGCTGGGCGTGGGTGCAGAGCCGCGTGGACCGCTATGTCGGCTACGTGGAGGCCACCGCCCTCGCCGCGCCGGACGTTCCCGCAGGGATGGCGCCGCACCGCATCTCCGTGCCGCTGGCGCTGGTGTTCCCCGAACCGTCGATCAAGGTCACGCCGGTGACGCGGCTTCCGATGGGCGCCGTCGTGCCCGCCTCCGACCTCGAAAAGCACGGCTCGGAGCGGTTCCACAGAACGCCGCTCGGCTACATCCTGACCCAGCATCTGACCCTGGCCGACCGTGCGGCGCCGGACTGGGTGGCGGTTGCGGAATCCTTCGTCGGCACGCCCTATCTGTGGGGCGGCAAGTCGTGGCTGGGGATCGACTGCTCGGGCCTCGTCCAGTTGGCGCTGCAGATGGCGGGGCGTGAGGCGCCGCGTGACAGCGACATGCAGGCCGCCGAGCTCGGCACGCTGCTCCCCCACGACCCGCTGCCCGACCTTGCCCGCGGCGACCTCGTGTTCTGGAAGGGCCATGTCGGCATGATGCTGGACGGCACGCGGCTGTTGCACGCCAACGGCTACCATCACCGCACCGCGGTCGAGCCGCTGGCCGAGACGATCGCGCGGCTGAGCGCGCTCGGCCTGTTGCCGACCGCCTACCGCCGCCTCTCCGCCGCCTGAAGCCACGGCGCTGACCCCGCCTCTGCGGTTGCGCCCTGCCACCGGCTTACTTAAGCCGTGGGGCCATTGGCGGACACCGCCTTCCTGTAATTCCGCGCCGGCCGGGTGACGCCGGCGCCTGCAACGAGGCCGCGATGAGCGAAACGCCCCACGTCGACATCACGCAAGAGGGCGTGGTCGCCATGGCCACCCTGGTGAACCCGGAGCGGCGCAACGCCATCTCGGCCGGCATGTGGCGCGAGATCGAGGATTTCGCCCTCTCCGTCACCGCCGACCCGGACGTGCGCGTGGTGATCTTCCGCGGCTACGGCGAGGTCTTCTCCGGCGGGGCGGACATCTCGGGCTTCGAGGACGACCGTTCGGACGCGGCCGAGGCGCGGGTCTATGACGAGCAGCTGGAGCGGGCGTGCCGTGCGGTGGAGGCGATCCGCCAGCCGACGGTGGCGCGGCTGGAAGGCCCGGTGGTGGGCGCGGGCTCGGCGCTGGCGCTGTCGTGTGACATCCGCGTCGCCACAGAGGACGCCTTCTTCATGGTGCCGGCGGCGCGCCTCGGGCTCGGCTACGATCCGCGGGGGATTGCCCGTCTGGTCCGGGTGTGCGGCGAGTCGATGGCGCGGTGGATGATGCTGACGGCGGGTCGTCTTCCGGTGCAGCGGGCCTTCGTGATGGGCGCGGTGCACGAGATCCTGTCCGACGACGAGATCGACGTGGCGTTGGAGCGGCTGGTGATCCGCCTGGCCGAGAATGCCCCGCTCAGTCTGGCGGCGGCGAAGGTGGCGATCCGCGCGGGGGCGGAGGGGGCGGACCCGGCGTTGATGGAAGAGGCGTGGCGCCTGGTCGACGCGGCCGATGCCAGCGACGACTATGCGGAAGGCCGCGCCGCGTTTGCCGAGAAACGGCACCCTCAGTTCGAGGGGCGTTAGAACCGGGCGGGTTCTAGAGGCAACGCGGCGCGACCGTCCTTTTTGCCATTAGCGTCCGGCCCGGCGGGCGGCGGCACGCTCGCGCACGATCAGCGCGGCGTTGTCGGCGAGCGGCAGGGACATGCCGTAGTCGATGTCGGCGCGGGTGATGCCGATGTCGTCGAGGATGTGCTGCTCGAGGTTAGCGAGACGGGCGAAGGCGGCCCGGCGGCGGCGCAGGGCATAGCCGCGGGAGATCTTGGATGCGAGGGTTCCGAAGAAGGAGCCGCTGCGGGACCCGGCGACGACGCCGGTGTCGATTGTCGAATCGGTAGACATAGAAGCCTCATTTATGAGCGTGATTGACGGCCAGATGGGCACGCCCCGCCGGCCAGTCGAACGACTAATTTTGATGCCCTGCACCACGAAAACTGAACGTCAGCGCGGTGCCGGAAGAGTGTCCATGCGCCGCCATGTGGCGCGAAGTTAGGCAGCGCGACCCCGCTTCAGCACCGGCACCGAAAACTGCCGCACAGCCGCGGCTTACGGCGGGTTTTCGGCGTGGCGGAAAGCGTTCACGGCGGAGAGTTGGGGTTCGCTGTCGTGCGTGTCCGGTCGCATGGCGAGCCTGTGCGGGGCTGTCGCGGCGAGGCATGCACCGATGTGCAGGGCAGACCCGCACGAAACGCAGGCAATCAACCGCGTAGTATCCAGCGGTTACACAGGCGGATAATAGCTGCACCCCGCACGCCAGAGTGACGCGAATCGCCCCCCACTCGGCGGTCCCGCCACCTGCGTCACAGCAGAGCGGTCCCCTCGCGTCTGTTCCCTGGAGCCGGCCGTCGCGCAAATTCTGGGGCCGGGCCGTGGTGCGCCGTCAAGGAGCCGCAGGCCGGCTTTAGCCGCTTGTCCTTGATGGCGTGCCGCGGCTCGGCCACGGGATGCAGCGTGATGGCCGGTTCCGGTGAACAGACGCGGGCTGTTCCTTGGTGAGTGCCCGAGCCCCGCGGCGCTTCCCCCGGCCGGGGCTCCGCGAAGTCACTCGGCCCAGCGTCATCCGGACCCAGGGTAGGCCGGGCCCGGTCAGGCGGTCTCGGCAACCAGCGCCTCGGCATCCGCAGGTGCGGCGACGGCATTCAGAGAGACGCGGATGTCGTGGAAGGCGGCGCCGCCATAGGGTGCGACGGCGTCGGCGCCGGTGAGGACGTTGATCCCCTCCCCGTCCATGAAGGCGCCGTTGCGGTGCAGGCCCTCGACGATGAGGGTGCCGCGCGCGACGGCGGACGTCACACGGGCGGCAACGCGGACGGAGCCGCGGGAGTTGGACAGCCGTACCACGGCGCCGTCGGCGACACCGGCCGCGGCCGCGTCATCGGTATGAACCATCACCACCGGCTCACCTTCCTTGGCGATGGATGACGGGGTGTCGTTGAAGGTGGAGTTGAGGAAGGAGCGCGCCGGAGCCGTCACCAGGCGGAAGGGCTCGGTTTCGGTCGCCTTCTCGATCACGTCCCACTGGTCGGGGAAGAGCGGCATCTCGCCGTGCGGCCCCATCGGCCCGTTGTTGGGATGGGGGATCTCTGTCCAGGCCGGGCTGAAGCGGAACTTGCCGTCCGGATAGGCGAACCCATCCACATAGTGCGCCTCGGCGAAGGGGGGCACGATGTCGACGAAACCGTCACGGTCGAGCGCTTCGAGGTCGTAGCCGGAGGCGGCCATCATCCACTCGATATGCTCGCGGGCGGTCATATCGAAGCCCGGATGCTCGGCACCCACCCGCCGCGCGATCTCGGACTGCACAAAGTGGTTCTCGCGGCATTCGCCCGGCGGGTCGACCAGCTTGGGGCCGGCCATCAGGTGGGTGTGGCCGCCGCCTTTGTAGATGTCGTCGTGCTCGGTGAACATGGTCGCGGGGAGCACGATGTCGGCCATCCGCGCGGTCTCGGTCATCATCTGCTCGTGGACGACGGTGAAGAGGTCCTCGCGCGAGAAGCCTCGGCGCACGAGGGTCTGCTCGGGCGCCACCACCATGGGGTTGGTGTTCTGGATCAACATGGCGCCGACGGCGGGACCGCCCTGCAGCGCCTCGACATCGCCGGTGAGGACGCGGCCGATCTGCGACTGGTCGAGCCGCCGGGTGGTGGGGTCCAGCGCGTCCGTCCCCTCGATCATCGACTTGTCGAGCTTGTAGATTCCGCCGTTGATGTGGAAGGCGCCGCCGCCCTCGTGCGCCCACAGGCCGAGCACTGTTGCGATGCTGGTGGCGGCGTGCATCGCCACCGTGCCGTTGCGCTGGCGGGTGAAGCCGTAGCCGAGGCGCAGGAAGGTGCGCCGGTTGGTTCCGACGAGGCGCGCGAACTCCTCGATCGCCTCGACGGTGAGGCCGGTGATGGCGGCGGCCCACTGCGGCGTGCGGGTGGCAAGGTGCGCCTCAAGCCCCGCCGGATCGTCGGCATGGCGGGCCATGAAATCGCGGTCGGCATAGCCGTCGCGGAAGGCGACGTGCATGACGGCGCAGGCGAGCGCTGCGTCGGTGCCCGGGCGCAGGACGAGGCCCATGTCGGCCTGGCGCACGGTGTCGTTCTCGTAGACGTCGATCGCCACGACCTTGGTGCCGCGTGCTTTGCGGGCGGCCATGGCGTGGGTCATCACGTTGACCTGGGTGGAGACGGCGTTGGTGCCCCAGATGACGATGACATCGGAGGCGGAGCGCATCTCGCGCGGGTCTGGCCCCATCAGGCGGCCGGTGCCGGCGACGAAGCCGGCATAGGACATGGCGGTGCAGATGGTGTCGTACTGCCGCGAATAGCGCTTGGTGTGGCGCAGGCGCTGAAGCCCGTCGCGCTGCACCTGGCCCATGGTGCCGGCATAGTGGTAGGGCCACACGCCCTCGGCGCCGAGCGCCGCCTCGGTGGCGAGGAATTTCTCGGCGATGATGTCGAGCGCATCGTCCCAGGTGACGGGCTTGAAGTCACCCGTCCCTTTGGGGCCGGTGCGCATCAGAGGCACCGTGAGGCGGTCCTTGTGGTGGGACCGTTCGGCGTAGCGGGCGACCTTCGCGCAGATCACGCCGGCGGTGTAGGTGTTGGCGGCGGATCCGCGGATGCGGCCGATCTTGCCGTCCGCCACCTCGACCTCGAGCGCGCAGGTCGACGGGCAGTCGTGCGGGCAGGTGGAGCGCAGGCGGACAGTGGCGTTCATGGGGGCACCTTCGGATCAGACGGCGCCAGGGTAGTCATTCGCGTAGCCTCTGCAAGCGGCGCAATCGCATACGCCCCGCGCGCCGCCGGCACACGTCGGGCGGGATGAACCGCCCGCGCGGCCATGGCCTTACATCGGGTAGGACAGCACCACGCTGGCGGCGTTCTCGGCGTCTTCGTTGACGTCGACCTTCACGTTCTCGAACACGGGTTCGCCGAGGGAGTCGCCGGAAAGGCCCCATGCCTCGCTGGGCCCGTGCTCGCCGACCTCGAAGGTGCCGTCGCCATTCTGATCGTGCACCACCGCGACGGCGTAGGAGCCGGGCGCGACGCCTTCGACCACCGCGGACACGGTTTCCGCGTCGGCCGGGACGATGAGGCTGTAGGTGCCGGCCTGGCCGAGAAATTCGTCCTCCGTCTGCAGCGCGATGAGGATGTCACCGACGCCGGGCTGAATGCCGGAGATGGTGACGGTCACTTCGGCCGCCTTCGCGGCGCTGGCGGCGGACCCTGCGGTGAAGGCGATGGCCGCAGCCGCGTAAAACAGGCTTCTCTTCATGACGCTCCCCAATGATGCTTGGAGGATAAATGCGTCGTCGGGGCAAAAAGTCCCAGATGCGGTGACGACGATGCTCCCCCGGCGCGCGGCTCAGGCGGCAGCGCCCCGGCGCAGCGCCGCGCCGAGGAGGCGTGACAGGAGTCCCCGGCGGCGTGGCCCCTCGCCCAGGCTGCCGGTCCCGTCGGCACAAAGCTCAGGCTTCACGCACAATGTGTCCGCCTCGATCAGCGCGCCTGCGGGGATCAGAACGGCCATGGGAACGCCCGGAATCAGCCACTCGGCGGCGAGGCGAACGAGGACGTCGCCACCGGAGGTCGCCAGAAGCTCGCCGTCGCGCAGCGGTAACCCTTCGACGATGTGGCGCCTGACGCCCTCCGCGGCGAGGCGCCACGCCTCGTCCTCGGTGCCCCTCGCGGTGGGGGCGACGGCTAGCTCGAAGCCGGTGAGCGGAAGAAGACCCTTCGTCATCATCCCAACGGTGCCGAGCAGGCCGCTATTTTGCGGATGGTACGGCGCGTATTGGACCAGGATCTCGTGCGGCACCTCGTCGGCGGCGAAGGCGGCGAGCACGGTGACTACCATGTCGGGCGGCAGAAAGGCGTCGTTCGGCAGGGTATGGAGGGCGAGCACGTCACCCGCCACCTCGGCAATGGCGGCGGTGAGCGCGAAGCCGACCTTCATGGAAAGCAGTGCGGCAAGCTCGCTGGCATCGCGCGGTGTGATGGCGATCGACACGATGGAGGCGTGCGCACCCAGCGCGGCGGACGGCTCCCAGACACGCAACGGGGCAAGGCCGTCGACGGGGACATCGAACCGCTCCCCGCGCTGGGCGAGGCGCACTTTGGTGCCGCCGACCGTCATGTGCATGGTCGTCTCGCCCGACAGGGTCGTGGCGTTGCGGAAGAGAAGCTCGCGCCCGACGACGTCCAGCACATCGGCCCACGGCAGCGCGGTGTCGTCGGAGCGCAGAACCGTAAAGTGCTGGATCATGCCATTCATCGCTTATCTCCCGGCGGTCTCGTTCGTGGCTGGAGATTGCGCGCGGCCGATTACCGGCGGTTCAAACCAATCGGTAAAGGAGCGATGCGGAGGATGGGCAAAATTGCCACGACCAAGACTTTCCGCAGCGTGATGGAGAGTTGTCCTGGGGCAAGGCGATGGGCTAGGCCTTGCAGCGAGACATCCAACGACAGGCCGTTCGTGACCCGCCTTCCCACATCCATCGACGAGACCGAAGCGCTGCTGGCGGAGGCCGACTATATTGCCGACCGCTCGCTGGCGACCGTCCTTTTCCTGGCGCTGCGCATGGGGCGCCCCTTGTTTCTGGAGGGTGAGGCCGGCGTCGGCAAGACCGAGATCGCCAAGGTCCTGGCTGCCGCGCTGGGCCGCAAGCTGATCCGCCTGCAGTGCTATGAGGGGCTGGACCAGGCCGCCGCGCTCTATGAGTGGAACTATGCCGCGCAGATGATCGCCATCCGCCAGGCCGAAGCCCATGTGGGTGACGGTTCGGGTGTGGACGGCATCTTCGCCGAGCGCTTCCTCATCCGCCGCCCGCTACTGGAGGCGCTCGAAACGCCGCCGGAGGGGGCGCCGATCCTGCTGATCGACGAGCTGGACCGCGCCGACGAGGCGTTCGAGGCCTTCCTGCTCGAGATCCTGTCGGACTTCCAGGTGACGATCCCGGAGCTCGGCACCGTGAAGGCGGCCGAGGCGCCGATCGTCATCGTGACCACCAACCGCACGCGCGAGATCCACGACGCGCTGAAGCGGCGGTGTCTTTACCACTGGGTGGACTATCCCTCGCTGGCGCGCGAGCGGGAGATCGTCAAGCGCAAGGTGCCGGGCGCGGGGGAGCGGCTCTCCGACGAGGTCGTCGGCTTCGTGCAGCGCCTCAGGGCGGGCGATCTCTTCAAGCCGCCGGGCGTGGCCGAGACGCTGGACTGGGCCCAGGCGCTGGCCGAGCTGGACCAGCTCGTGCTGGAACCTGGCGTCGCCGGAGACACGCTGGGCGTTCTGCTGAAGTATCAGGACGATATCGCCAAGGTGCGCGGGTCGGAGGTGCAGCGGCTGATCGAGGAGATGCGCACCCAGTCGGCCGGCAACGCCACGCTCTGAGGCGCCGCGCCGAGAGGCCGGCACGATAGGCCGCCGCGAAAAACCCGCGCCAACATACCTACGCCAACGTATTCGCGCCAACTTACCCGCGCCAACGTACCCGCATGGGGGACCTCATGCGGGTACGCCGGTGGGGTCGGCCCGTGCCGGGGCCGTGTGCGCGGGGGTCACTGCGGTTGTCCGGGGCGCCGCGCCATCCCGGACCCGCCCTGCACCGGCCGCGAAACGGCCGGAACCTTTGCGTTCCTGTCGAGGGGCGTGCGGTCAGCCGATGAAGAACCAGTCGGCGGACCCGTTCATGCCGCCGGCGCCGTCGAGGGTCAGGAAGCCGTCGCCGGTGTCGAAGACCAGATTGCCGCGCATGTCCTGCAGCCGGTCCGCGGCCTGTGAGGCGGTCATGTCGAGGTCGGAAATGTCGATCCGGTCGCCCTCGCGCGGGTTGAAGTCGGTGACGTTGTCACGCCCCTTCGCGGCGGCGACGAACAGGTCCGCGCCGCTGCCACCCTCGTAAACGTCACGGCCGCGGCCGCCGTTCAGCGTGTCGTTGCCCGTACCGCCGGCCAGGTTGTCGTTGCCCGCGCCGCCGAGCAGCAGATCGTTGCCGCCGTCGCCGAAGAGCCAGTCCTTGCCGCGCTGGCCGAGCAGGCGGTCGGCCCCGTTGCCGCCGGCCACGTTGTCGTTGCCGCCGCCGGCCATCAACACGTCGTTGCCGCCGAGGCCGCGCAAGTCGTCGTTGCCCCCGCCGCCATTCAGGCGGTCGTTCGCCTCGCGGCCGATGAGCAGGTCGTTGCCGGAAAATCCGAGCAGGATCGACACGCCGTTGACGCCGACGAGCGTGTCCCCGCCGCCGGTGCCCTTGGCGACGACGGCGCCGTTGCTCTCGTTGAAGGTCGTGGTCACACCGTCGAAGGCGTCGGCCTCGCCATAGAGGAAGCGCAGCGCCATGCGGTCCAGCGGCTGGTAGCTGACCTTGGATTCGCCGGTCCAATTGTAGCTCATCACCGTGTTGCCGGTGTTGTCCGCGGCGTATGGAAGCTGCGTATCGCCCTGGTGCGGGTGCTTCAGCCCCAGGGCGTGGCCGAGCTCGTGCAGCATGACCTGGAAGCCCTGCCCGCCCGGCTCCAGCACACCGCCGAGATATTCGCTGATGACGATGCCGCCGACGGTGTTGGCGTTCGCCTCGCTCACCTGCGGCACGCGGCCGGAGGACGCGCCGGTTCCGTTCGTGTTGTACTCGAACGTGACCATCGGGTCGGCGGTGTTCGGCACTTCGACGAAGCGCACGCCGGTGACGGTTTCGGCGTAGGCGACGACCTCGCGCGCGGCGTCGATCAGATTGTCGTCGGCGACCGCGCGCTTGACGTTGGCGTTACGCTCCGGCGCAAAACCGTATGTTACGATCACCGGCGCACCGGGTTCGGTCATCGCGTTGAAGCGGGAGGGCGGCCGTTCGTCGATGAGGGCATGCCAGTCGGCACTGCCCGCGAACGACGCGGTCGCGGCTTCGTAATCGGACACGGGTCCGGGATCCGGAGCGGCCATGACACGGCCCCGGTTGAGTTCACAGATGGCACACATTACACTTCCCCATCCACACACACAGACGAGGGTGGCCGTTTCCGACGGCGCCGGTACGCAACTTTATCCCCACCGCGAGATGACAAGCGGTGACGCGGTCTTTACATGCGACTGGTTAGGTCCCCACAGGCGTACGCATGCAAACCGTCATCATAGTCATCCATCTCATGATCGTGATCGCACTTATTGCGGTCATCCTCATCCAGCGGTCGGAAGGCGGCGCGCTCGGCATCGGCGGCGGTGGCGGAGGCGCTATGTTCTCCGCTCGCGGCAGCGCCAACTTGTTGACGCGCACCACGACCATCCTCGCAGTCATATTCTTCCTCACCTCGCTTGCGCTGGGCTTGATCGCCAAACAGCAGGCTGGTGCACCGTCGATCCTGGACTTCGGGCAGGAGAGCGCACCGGCGGCGGGGGCGGCGCTTCCGGCGGCTCCGGCCGGCGAGGGTAGCTTGCTCGACCAGCTCAACACCGAGTTCGGCGGCGCGCCCGAGGCCCCGACCGATGGCGGCCCGGCGACGGCTCCTGCGGCTCCGGCCGCGCCCTCCGGACCGGCAACGCCCGCCGCGCCGGACGGCAACTAAGGCGCGCGGACGCACCCGGCGCGGCGCGCGGCTCCGGCTGCGGGCCGGGCCTCGGCCCCTCCCCTCCGGCGGGCCCGGCGTTCCGACGATCGGCTGCCCGACAATCGGCCGCCCCACGATCGGCCGCCCGAGGATGATCCCGGCGCGTGACGCCTCGCGCGCCTCTCCGACCATCGATGCCACTCGCGATGCGCGGTGCCGGCCTTGCCGGCGCCGCGCTCTGCGTTTCGCGGCCACGCCACAGGCGGGTGCCGCCGGATCGGCACGGCGCGCCTCCTGTGCAGCGCTCCCGGCCGGACTGCGGTAGCCGGACCACGATGGGCGGACTGCCGTAGCCGGACCGGGGCGACCTACGGTCAGCCCGGCGGTCGCGGCATGGCACAGGGCCGCCTTTCGCCTATCCCGCCGATGTGGCTTGGGTTATGACGCTGACGATCATGGGTGGGAAGGATCGCGCCGAGCTGGCAGCAGCGTGGCGGATTTGCCGCAGCATCGCCTTCGCAGGCTGTGGGCAAGACCGTTCGCGGCACGGCGTCGCTTGGTCGATCCGAGGACCCCGCCTATCAACGCGGTCTTCTCACTCCAACGGCGGCGCCATGAAACTCGTTGCAGGCAACTCCAACCGTGCTCTGGCAGAGGCGATCTCCAGCTACCTCGACCTCCCGCTGACGGAGACCGCCGTCCGGCGCTTCGCCGACCAGGAAGTGTTCGTCGAGATCCGCGAGAATGTCCGCGGCGAGGACGTGTTCGTCATCCAGTCGACGAGCTATCCGGCCAACGACAACCTGATGGAACTCCTCATCATCATCGACGCTCTGGTGCGCGCCTCGGCGCGGCGCATCACCGCGGTGGTGCCCTATTTCGGCTACGCCCGTCAGGACCGCAAAACCGGCGGCCGCACGCCGATCTCGGCCAAGCTGGTGGCGAACATCATCACTCGCGCCGGCGCCGACCGCGTTCTGACCGTCGACCTGCACGCCGGGCAGATCCAGGGCTTCTTCGACATCCCGACCGACAACCTCTACATCGCCCCGGTGATGAGCCGCGACATCAAGGAGCGTTACGCGCTCGAGAACCTGATGGTCGTGTCGCCCGACGTCGGCGGTGTGGTGCGTGCGCGCGAGCTCGCCAAGCGGATCGACGCCCCGCTCGCCATCGTCGACAAGCGGCGCGAGCGGCCGGGCGAGTCGGAGGTGATGAACATCATCGGCGACGTGAAGGGGCGCGACTGCCTCTTGTTCGACGATATCGTCGATTCCGGCGGCACCTTGTGCAACGCGGCGGACGCGCTCTTGGCGAACGGCGCCAACCGGGTGTCCGCCTACATCACCCACGGCGTGTTGTCCGGCGGTGCTGTGGCGCGGATCGAAGCGTCGCGGCTGGACGAACTCGTCATCACCGACTCCATCGCGGTGACGGAGCCGATCGCCCAGGCGGACAAGTTGCGGGTGGTGTCGATCGCGCCGCTCATCGGCGAGGCGATCTCGCGAACGGCGCTGGAAAAGTCGGTGTCGAGCCTCTTCGACTGAGGCCCCCTGCCCGTTCGGCTCGGGTCCTGCGCTGCGGCGCGGACCGGCGATCGGGCAATTCTCCTAGACGGAGCGAACCGCGGCGTTCAGGCCGCGGCGGTGCGGGCGGACGCGGCTTGAAGCGTGTCGCTGGCGGCGCCGAGCGCCTCGAAGAAACCGTCGATGTCGCCGAGTTCCTCTTCCAGCTTAGAGCGCCGGCCGTTGAGGTCCTCGATGGTGGTGGTGAGGTTGCGGCGGCGCTCGCGGGCGGCGCGGGCGACCGTCGAGTAGGCGAAGTTCGCAGGATCGGCGACGCCGGAGCGGCGCTCCTCGCCCTCGATCTGCTTGCCGAGCTCGACGCGGATCACCTCGAGGTCGGCGATCATGCGTTCATATTGGGCGAGCTGGCGACGCAGCGCGGCCGCCTGAAATTCCTTCGCCTGGATGGTGCTTTCGCGTGGCTTCATGTGGTTCGGCCCCCCTCGTCCTGAGCAGGGTCCAACCTACTGGCGGCGTTTTTCGATTTCGTTCGCCCTTCCGGTCGAAACGCGGATGCCTCGTTAACCAACGAGAGGGAAAGCCTGCGACGGCCTTCAGCGAACACGCAGCACCGCATCGGCTTTCTTTTCCATCAATTTACCCTCTTGCGATGCCGCCGGCCGCCACGGATCCCGAAAAGGGCCGCTCCTCGGGGATTCGCTCTCGGCCGCCGCGTGCCCTTTTATTCGCTTATGGTTACGGCTTCGTCGCCAAAGCGGGACGGTTTGTGTCTTTCGGGACTCCGGCACCGCAACATTTTGCCGGCCGGTGCGGCAGGATTCGCCCGGAAGCCGCGGCATCATGCTGAATCGGCGATGAATTTTTCCCGCCTCGGTGGGCAGGCGCGGCAACATCACATTTGCATGTGTTAAGGACCGCGTTGCATAGGTGCCACACCACGCAAATGTGGAAATGCGCGGGATAACTGGGATTTCACCGGAAAACTGGTGCGTTTCCTAACGGGCCCGGCGCTGGAATTAAGCAATCATTTACCGGATCCGCTCATGGTCGATGCATGTCCGGCCGCACACGCAAAAGTCTTTGGACAACAGCGATGCGGCGCGCCGGACGATGCACCGTTTTGGTACCAAGGATTCGGGACTGAATCGGCGTTCCGCTCCGGGTGATCTTGCCCGAACCATAAATTCAGACCCGCTTTCCCGGCGGATCGCATGAGGGGACTTGCATGCGCGTTCTATTGATCGAGGATGACAGCGCCACCGCTCAGTCCATCGAGCTCATGCTGAACTCCGAGCGGTTCAACGTCTACACGACGAACCTCGGTGAAGAAGGCATCGATCTCGGGAAGCTCTACGACTACGACATCATTCTTCTCGACATCAATTTGCCGGACATGTCCGGTTACGAGGTGCTGCGGACGCTGCGGGTCTCCAAGATCGACACACCGATCCTGATCCTGTCCGGCCTCGGCAACATCGAGGACAAGGTGCGGGGCCTGGGCTTCGGCGCGGACGATTATCTCACCAAGCCGTTCCACAAGGACGAGCTGGTGGCGCGCATCAACGCCATCGTGCGGCGCTCCAAGGGCCATGCCGAATCGGTCATCCGCACCGGCGAGCTGGCGGTGAACCTCGACACCAAGACCGTCGACGTCGACGGGCAGCGGGTTCACCTGACCGGCAAGGAGTACCAGATGCTGGAGCTCCTCTCCCTGCGCAAAGGCACGACGCTGACCAAGGAGATGTTCCTCAACCATCTCTATGGCGGCATGGACGAGCCGGAGCTGAAGATCATCGACGTCTT
The DNA here is from genome assembly GCF_001927245.1 of Acuticoccus yangtzensis. GTDB lineage: Bacteria > Pseudomonadota > Alphaproteobacteria > Rhizobiales > Amorphaceae > Acuticoccus > Acuticoccus yangtzensis. The sequence goes on from NZ_MJUX01000011.1 coordinate 86,935, forward strand.
CATCTGCAAGCTGCGCAAGAAGCTTTCGGCGGCGACGGGCGGTCGCAATTATATCGAGACGGTGTGGGGCCGGGGCTACGTGCTGCGCGAGCCGGAGCCCGAGCAGCACCGCGAATCGGCCTGACCGCCGGGCGCCCCGTGCCCGGAACCGCTGCAACGAAAAACGCCTCGACCCAGATCGCTGGGCCGAGGCGTTTTCGTGTTCGCTTCGTGAGAGGGCCTAGCGCGTCAGGCCAGGACGGTGCGCAGGACCATGGACGCGCCGTCGGACGTGACGTCGATGCGCAGGCCGCCGCTCGCCGCCAGCATCTCGATCATCTTGGCCTGCGTGGCGCGCGGGTCGGTGATCTCGCCGCCTCCGGTGAGGATGTCGAGGAAGGGCGGGCTGCGCAGCGTGTCGCCCGCGGCGGTGACGACGACGCCCTCCCCCTCGGCGGCGATGGTGACCGTGCCGCCGCGCGGGACCGCGCCGAGGGCGAAGGTGGCGAGCAGCATGGCGAGCTTGACGGGGATGCGCGGTGCGGCGGGGCCGGACCACGTCCAGTCCATGCTGGCCCGTTCGCCCTTGAAGAGCTCGCCGGTGAGGCGGCCTGCCTCGGCCGGGTCCAGCATCTCCGCGCCGCCGGCCGCGCCATAGGCCATACGCGCATATTGCAGCTTGGCGCTCGCCTGATGGGCGCTTTTCTTGATGAGGTCCATGGCCATCTCGGCCATGGATTCGTCCTCGGCCATCAGCTCCAGCCCGTTCTGGATCGCACCGACCGGACCCACGATGTCGTGGCACAGGCGCGAGGCCATCAGGCTCGCAAGGTCGAGTTCGCTTTGCATCATGCTCCCCGTGGCGCCGGCCGGGTGCCGCGCCTCACTTTCATCACCGGCGGGCCTCATTATCGGCCGCCCTCGAAAAACCCTAGCCGTAACGAACGAAGGTGTCCCATGCTGCGCCACGTTGTCCCCGTCGCCGCGCTGATGGCGATGCTGCTGGCCGCGCCCGGCAGCGTTCCGATCGCACACGCTCAAACCGCGACCGCGCAGGCCGCCGGCGCCCCCGCGAGCCGCTCGCAACAGGTTCAGCCGGTCGTAACCTATTCAGCGCCCGAACTCGTCGCGGCGGGCACGGAGTTCTTCGGCGAGACGTCGGGAGAGCTCGCCCAGCTCATCCAGGTGATCTTCTCAAAGTTCGGCCAGCCCAACGGCTACATCCTGGGCGAGGAGGCCTCCGGCGCCCTGATCGGCGGCGTGCGCTATGGCGAGGGTGTCTTGAACACCACTCAGCTCGGCCGTCACAAGCTCTTCTGGCAGGGCCCGTCGATCGGCTGGGACTTCGGCGGCTCGGGCAGCCGGGTGATGATGCTGGTCTACAATCTCCCCGACGCATCGCGGATCATGGGCCGGTTCGGCGGCGTCGAGGGGTCGGCCTATGCGATCGGCGGGCTGGCGATGACGGTGCTGGTGGCGGGGGACGTGATCGTCGTTCCGGTGCGCACGGGGGTCGGAGCGCGGCTCGGCATCAACGTGGGCTATTTGAAGTTCACGCCGCAGCCGACGTGGAACCCGTTCTGACGGCTCGGCCACGCGTGCCCGACCGGCAGGATTGTGTCGGGTTTCACGCCGGCCGTTCACGCTGGCCGTGACAGACTTTGCTGCCGGAGAGTATGAGAGGGCGCTGCCGCGCAGTGGACGCGCACGCTCAATAGAAGGTGGTTCAGTTGTTTGAAGACCTTACCCTTCCGATCGCAGCTTTCGGAGTGGTCCTCGCATTCATCGTGCTCGCGATCGTGACCACGGCGCTGTCGAAGAGGCCGCGGCGCGAGGTGGTGGATGCGGCCACGGTGCAGGCCGAGAAGGACGTGATGCGCGCCAACCACGCGGTGGAGGTGGCGGCGTTGGAGAGGCGGCTCGCGGCGGCCCAGGGGCGCGGCCTTGAAGGCGGCGACACGGCGCTGAAGATCGCCGAGGCCAAGAAGGAGGCGGACGGTCTGCGGCGTGAGATGGAGCGGCTGAAGCAGGACGCGCTGACGCAGCAGAACGCCCTGAAGACGCTGACCGAGGAGCGTGACGCTCTGGCCCGCAAGGCCGCGGCGGCGAGTGACAAGGCGGCCGAGCGTGAGCGGGCGCTCTCCGCGCGCGAGGCTGAGCACGAGGCCGCCCTCGCCGCGCTGCGGGCCGAGCGTGACAAGGCGCAGGCCGAAGCGCGCGAGCGGGCCGAGACGATCAAGGCGCTGCGCGAGGAGGTGGCGACGGTGTCCAACCGCCTGGTGCGGCCGGACGGTCCTGCGACGGAGGCGCCCAAGCCGACGAGTGCGGGCGAGATGGCCGCGGCTGTGGCCGCCAAGGGCGTGGCCGAGCGCGAGGCGAAGGGGCTGCGCGAAGAACGCAACCAGCTTCGCGCGCGCATCGAGGCGGCCGAGGAGCAGACCCGCACCGCCAACGCCGAATTGTCGCGCCTGTCCTACGAGATGGAGCAGTTGCGGTCGGCCGCCACGGCGCATGAGCGGCGCGAAAGCGAGGCGCGGGCGAAGGTGGAGCAGCGTGAGGCGATGCTGGAGCTTCGCCAGCAGCGCATCTACGAGTTGGAAGGCCAGGTGCGCACGCTGAACGGCGAGTTGCGGGAGGCGTCCGGCGGCAAGGGCACGGCGATGTCGGCTCTGGAATCGCGGCTCGATGTCGTGACCACGGAGAAGGCCGCGCTGTTGGCCGAACTGGAAGCGATGCGGCAGACGATGGCGGCCTCCGCGGAAGGGTCCGACGAGGGTGCCGCTGCGGCCGCGCTGGCGGAGAAGGACGAGGCGTTGAAGGCGCAGCTCGACGCGCTGAAGGCCGAGAACGAAACGTTGCGGGCGGCGTCGCAGGACGCGGCCGCGCTCAGCGAGGCGGAGGTGGCGGCGCTGCGCCGCGAGCTTCACGACCTGGCGCAAAAGTTCATCGACATGTCGGCACCGCCGGAAGCTACAAAGTCTCCGGAGGAGATGACGCTCGCCGAGCGGATCCGCGCCTTCAAGGCGGCCCGCGCGGCCGCAAGCTGAGCGGACCGCCGGCGGCGGCGCCCCCGCGCGGAGCGCTTCCCTGTTGATAAGTCCGCGCGCCGAAGGCACGGCGCGGCGGTCGACGCGGCGGCTGATCGCGCCGCGTCCCGAGGGGCCGCTCGCGGCGCATTCCCCTGCCCGGCGCGCGCCATCGCTCGCCGATGCGCCTGAAATTCCAGTGTTTTGGCGGGAGATGGTGGGCGGTGACGGATTCGAACCGCCGACCTACTGGGTGTAAACCAGCCGCTCTAACCAGCTGAGCTAACCGCCCCTGAAGGGTTGAATAGCGCGGCGCTTTCGATCTGGAAAGGTCGGGAAGAAAGTCGCTTGACACAACCGGCCGGGGGCCGTAATTCCCCTCTCCACGGGCCGACGGTCACCACCGCGGCCCACCCGGTTGGGGGTGTAGCTCAGTTGGTTAGAGCGCCGGCCTGTCACGCCGGAGGTCGCGGGTTCGAGCCCCGTCACTCTCGCCATGGCACCCCGCCAGTCTAGAACCTCCCCCACGATCCGATCCTTCCTCGAAGATCCTCTCGGTCCGATAGTCACCGTGACGACGAGTGTTGCGCGCTTCACCGCATCGTGCATCATTTCGAGCGGCGTCCATTTCGACGCACCGGCTTTCGCGCATGGATCAGATCGAAATGACTTCAGCGTCCCGCCCTTTTTCGGGCCTTGCCCGCGCCGTTCTGTTCGCCGCGGCCGCCCTCGCCGCATCCGGCGCCTTCACAGCGGCCCACGCCGTCGACGTGACGACCTCGGCCGGCAAGGCGGTCATGGTCGCAAACTTCCACGGCTGGACGTCGCAGTGCCGCACCCGGCCGATCGAGGTGGCGATCACGCGCCAGCCGAAGAACGGCACCGTCAGCATCACCAAGTCGACGGCGACGATCGAGCGAGCGTTCCGGGGCAATGCCGGCACCTGCGCCGGCACGACGGTGGGAAGCCAGCGCGTCGTCTACACGCCGAAGGCCGGGTTTCGCGGCAGCGACGCCTTCAGCCTGTCCACCGGCAATCCGGGGCAGGTGCGCAAGGTGGGGCACCGCTTCAACATCACCGTGCGCTGAGCCTCCGTTCCGGTCTTTGCCTGCGTCACCATGACGTTGGCGGTGTGTCCAACCCCGATGATCGACGCGCAAATGAGCGCGGAGAGTTGCGGCGCTGCGCGGTTTGAGTCATTCCAAGGACCGCCATACATGGAATGAGGCGGCTGGGCGGCATCTGCGCGCCCGGCTCTGCCGCGAAGGGGTACGGATGGAAGACCTCCTCACCAGCTATCTCCCGGTCATCATCTTTGCCGGGATCGCCTGCGTCATCGGACTTGCGCTGCTCGTGGTGCCGTTCATCGTCGCCTACAAGTCGCCCGATCGCGAGAAGCTGTCCGCCTACGAGTGCGGCTTCAATGCGTTCGACGATGCGCGCATGAAGTTCGACGTGCGCTTCTACCTGGTTGCGATCCTGTTCATTATCTTCGACCTGGAAGTCGCTTTCCTGTTCCCCTGGGTGTTGTCGTTCGACCACATCGGCTGGTTCGGGTTCGGCTCGGTGATGGTGTTCCTCACCATCCTCACCATCGGCTTCGTGTATGAGTGGAAAAAGGGAGCCCTCGAATGGAATTGACGCAGGACAAGCCGCTCCTGGCGACATCGGCGATGGGCGGGGCCAACCAGCCGGACGACGCCTTCTTCCGCAACGTGTCGGACGAGCTGGCCGACAAAGGCTTCGTCGTCACCTCGACCGAGGCGCTGATCCAGTGGGCGCGCACCGGCTCCTTGATGTGGATGACCTTCGGCCTCGCCTGCTGCGCGGTCGAGATGATGCAGATGTCGATGCCGCGTTACGACGTGGAGCGGTTCGGCGTCGCCCCGCGCGCCTCGCCCCGCCAGTCGGACGTGATGATCGTCGCCGGCACGCTGACGAACAAGATGGCGCCGGCCCTGCGCAAGGTCTATGACCAGATGCCGGAGCCGCGCTACGTCATCTCCATGGGCTCGTGCGCCAACGGCGGCGGCTACTACCATTATTCCTATTCCGTGGTGCGCGGCTGCGACCGTGTGGTTCCGGTGGACGTCTATGTTCCCGGCTGCCCGCCGACCGCCGAGGCGCTGCTCTACGGTATCCTCCTGTTGCAGCGGAAGATCCGCCGCACCGGCACCATCGAACGCTGATTGCGCGGAGCACGCCCGTCATGGCCTTCCAACCCGACATCGGCGCCCTCGACGACCTCGCCGAGATGGTCCGCAACTTCTCGCCCGTCGGCGTGATCGACAGCGTGATCGCCTACGAGCAGCTCACGATGACCGTCACCCGTGAGGCGATCGTCGACATCGTGCGCTTCCTGCGGGACGATCCGCGTGCGGCCTTCGTCAACCTCGTCGACATCTGCGGTGTGGACTGGCCGGCGCGGCCGGAGCGGTTCGAGGTGGTCTACCACTTCCTCTCGCCGGTTCAGAACCAGCGCATCCGCCTGAAGGTGACGACCGACGAGCGCACGCCCGTCCCCTCCCTCTCCGGCCTCTTCCCGGCGGCGGACTGGTACGAGCGCGAGGCCTACGACCTCTACGGCATCCTCTTCACCGACCACCCGGACCTGCGCCGCCTTCTGACCGACTACGGCTTCGACGGGCATCCGCTGCGCAAAGACTTCCCGCTGACCGGCTTCGTCGAGGTGCGCTACGACGACGAGGCCAAGCGCGTCGTCTACGAACCCGTCAGGCTCGCCCAGCAGTTCCGCGACTTCGACTTCCTGTCGCCGTGGGAAGGCACCGAGTACGAGCTGCCCGGCGACGAAAAGGCAAAGGTGAACTGATGGCCCGCACGGGACGCTGCCTTTGCGGCGGCATCGAAGTCACCGCCGAGCTGAAGGCCGAGGACATGGGCGCGTGCCACTGCACCATGTGCCGCAAGTGGTCGGGCGGGCCGTTCATGGAGGTGGAGACCGGCGCGCTGACCTTCACCAAGGGCGAGCCGACGGTCTACGCCTCCTCGGAGTGGGCGGAGCGGCTGTTCTGCCCGACCTGCGGCACGCATATCTGCTACCGCACCAAGGACGGCGCCTTCCACGCCACCAACGCCGCGCTGTTCGACGAGGCTCCCACCGGCACCCTGGCGATGGAAGTCTTCATCGACCAGAAGCCGGACTCCTACGCCTTCGCCGGCGAGCGCAAGACGATGACGGCGGCCGAGGTCATGGCCGCTTTCGCGGGGAACGGCTGACATGACGTCCGTTATCCGCCTCAACTCGAACGCTGCCGCGCCGCGCGCGGTGTCCGCAGGGACCGCATAAGATGGCCGAGCAATCCGTTCGCAATTTCAACATCAACTTCGGCCCGCAGCACCCGGCCGCGCACGGCGTTCTGCGCCTCGTGCTGGAGCTCGACGGTGAGATCGTCACCCGTGTCGACCCACATATCGGCCTCCTCCACCGCGGCACCGAGAAGCTGATCGAGCACAAGACCTACCTCCAGGCGACGCCGTACTTCGACCGTCTGGACTACGTCGCGCCGATGAACCAGGAGCACGCCTTCGTGCTCGCCGCCGAGAAGCTGCTCGGCGTCGAGGTGCCGAAGCGCGCCCAGCTCATCCGCGTCCTGTTCTGCGAGATCGGCCGCATCCTGTCGCATCTCCTCAACGTCACCACGCAGGCGATGGACGTCGGCGCCCTCACCCCGCCGCTGTGGGGCTTCGAGGAGCGCGAGAAGCTGATGATGTTCTATGAGCGCGCCTGCGGGGCGCGTCTCCACGCCAACTATTTCCGCGTCGGCGGCGTCCACCAGGACCTTCCGCCTGCGTTGATCGACGACATCGAAGCCTTCTGCGACCCGTTCCTGAAGGTGGTGGACGATCTCGACCGGCTGATCACCGGCAACCGCATCTTCCGCCAGCGCAACGCCGACATCGGCGTCGTGACGCTCGAGGAGTGCTGGGCCTGGGGCTTCTCGGGCGTGATGGTGCGCGGCTCGGGCGCGGCGTGGGACCTGCGCAAATCGCAGCCCTACGAGTGCTACGAGGAGATGGAATTCGACATCCCCATCGGCAAGAACGGGGACTGCTTCGACCGTTATCTCATCCGCATGGAAGAGATGCGCCAGTCGGTCCGGATCATGCGCCAGGCGATCGACAAGCTGCGCGTCACCACGGGCCCGCACATGACGACCGACGGTAAGGTGGCGACACCCCCGCGGCGCGAGATGAAGCGCTCGATGGAAGCGCTCATCCACCACTTCAAGCTCTACACCGAGGGCTTCCACGTTCCGGAGGGCGAGATCTACGCCGCCGTCGAGGCGCCGAAGGGCGAGTTCGGCGTCTACCTGGTCTCGGACGGCACCAACAAACCCTACCGCTGCAAGATCAAGGCCCCCGGCTTTGCCCACCTGCAGGCGATGGACACCATGTGCGAAGGGCACATGCTGGCCGACGTCGCCGCCATTTTGGGCTCGCTCGACATCGTGTTCGGCGAGGTGGACCGGTAAGCGATGCAGCAATCCGTCGACCCGTCCAAGCGCCGCCTCACCGTCGAGGAATTCCTCAGCGCCTATGAAGGCGCCGAGGGGCGTTACGAGCTGGTCGACGGCAATGTGGTGAAGATGCCGGCGGAGACCGCGACGCACGTTCGCATCAAAACCCGGATCTTGCGCCAGCTCGACGACGCGATCCGCGCCGGCGGCCTGCCGGTTGAGGCCTTCGCCGACGGGATCAGCCTGCGCGTCGGCCCTCGCAGCCTGCGCGAGCCTGATGCGACGGTCGGCGCGGACATGGCCGTCGACGGCGACGACATGATCCTCGAGCGGCCGTTGATCGCCGTCGAGGTGGTGTCGCCCTCCTCCGGGCGGACCGACAAGGTCACCAAGGCGGTCGAGTATTTCCGGGTCTCCACCCTCGTGCACTATCTCGTCGTCGACCCTGCGACGCGGGTGATGACCCATCACCACCGCAGCGGCGACGACATCACCTTGACCGAACATACCGGCGGCACCGTCACCCTCGACCCGCCGGGGATCATCGTCGACATCGACGCCCTGTGGCAGGTGATCCGGTGACGATGCCGCGAACCCCGTCCGGGGACTTCCATTCCCGTGTCTGCCTGCTAGGAACAGACACGCCCGCCGACTTTCGGAGCTGACCCATGGCCGTAAGGCGCCTTGCCGAACAACAGCCGCCCTCGTTCGAGTTTACGCCGGAAAACCTCGCGTGGGCCGAAGCCAAGATCAAGGACTACCCCGAAGGTCGTCAGGCGAGCGCGGTCATCCCGATCCTGTGGAAGGCGCAGGAGCAGCACAACGGCTGGCTGCCCGAGCCGGCCATCCGCCTCGTCGCCGACATGCTGGACATGCCCTATATCCGCGTGTTCGAGGTCGCGACCTTCTACACCATGTTCCAGCTTCAGCCGGTCGGTACGGTGGCGCACATCAACGTGTGCGGCACGACGCCGTGCATGCTGCGCGGGTCCGAAGACCTCATCAAGATCTGCAAGCGGCGCATCGCCGACCACCCGTTCGAGCTGTCCGAGGACGGCCGCTTCTCCTGGGAAGAGGTGGAGTGTGCGGGCGCCTGCGTGAACGCGCCGATGGTGCAGATCGGCGCCGAGACCTTCGAGGATCTCACCAAGGAAAGCTTCAACAAGCTGCTCGACACGCTGGCCGCGGGGCTGACGCCGACGCCGGGTCCCCAATCCGGCCGCAAGGGGTCCGAGCCCATCACCGGCCTCACCTCGTTGACCGAGGTGAAGCATCGCGAGCCCGCCCCGGCCGCCGAGGCTCCGGGCGATGCCGCACCGGACAGTGACGTCGACCCCACATCCCCCGCCGCTGCCGGCCAGAATATCGGCCGGCCCGATGGTGACAACCGCGTCGAGGTCGAGGCCACGCGGTCCGAAGGCGGCAGCGCATCGGACACGGTCGAGACGACCTCGGGCGGCGTCAGCAGCGAGGAAGCCGACCGTGCCGCCCCCGGCGGCGAGGCGGCCGAAACCCCGGTGACCGCGGCCGAGGCGGAGATCACCCCCTCGCTGGACGGCGCCCCCACCACCGTGGACGAGCCCGCCACCGGCGCCGAGCCTGCTGCCGACGCTGAGGCCGCGCCAGCCGCCGAGGCCGAGCCGGCCGCAGAGGCGGAGCCGGCCGCAGAGGCGGAGGCCGCGCCTGAAGCAGAGCCGGAGGCCCCCGCGCCCGCCATGCCGCCCGCGCCGGACCAGGCCGCCGCAGGTCGCGCGGACGAAGTCGGCGTCCGCCCCCGCGCGGTCTCCAAGGACGAGGTGGAGCCGGACCAGCTCCAGCGCATCGCCGGCGTCGGCCCGGTGATCGAGAAGACGTTGCGCGGCCTCGGGGTCTTCACCTTCGCGCAGATCGCCGAATGGACCCCGGAGAACAAGGAGTGGGTCAACGCCTACCTGTCGTTCAAGGGTCGCATCGACCGCGAACGCTGGGTCGAGCAGGCCCAGGACTTCATTGCCAAAACGTAACGGCGTGACCGGCTTCGTTTCCGGGACGACCCGCCTCAAGGCCCAGTTGGAGCTTTCGTCATGCTGAGCGATCAGGACCGTATCTTCACCAATCTCTACGGTTTCGAGGACTGGACCCTCGAAGGCGCCCGCAAGCGTGGCCAATGGTCCGAGACGAAATCCTTCATCGACCAGGGCCGCGACTGGATCATAGAGCAGCTCAAGGGCTCGGGCCTGCGCGGGCGCGGCGGAGCGGGCTTCCCGTCCGGCCTCAAGATGAGCTTCATGCCCAAGCGGGCCGAGGGTGACGACAAGCCCCACTACCTCGTCGTCAACGCCGATGAATCCGAGCCCGGCACCTGCAAGGACCGCGAGATCCTGCGCAACGACCCGCAGCTCCTCATCGAAGGCTGCCTGCTCGCCTGCCGGGCGATGGATTCGCACCACTGCTACATCTACGTGCGCGGCGAATATATCGCCGAGCGGCGCCATCTGGAGGCCGCCGTCGCGCAGGCCTACGAGGCGAAGCTGATCGGCAAGGACAACGTCCACGGCTGGCCGTGCGACATCGCCGTCCACCACGGCGCAGGCGCCTACATCTGCGGCGAAGAGACCGCGCTGCTGGAAAGCCTGGAAGGCAAGAAGGGCATGCCGCGCCTGAAGCCGCCCTTCCCGGCCAACATGGGCCTCTACGGCGCGCCGACCACGGTCCACAACGTCGAGACCATCGCCGTGGTGCCCGAGATCCTGCGCCGCGGGGCCACCTGGTTCGCCGATCTCGGCCGCCCGAACAACACCGGCACCAAGCTCTTCTGCATCTCCGGCCACGTGGAAAACCCGTGCACCGTGGAAGAGGAGATGGGCATCACCTTCCGCGAGCTGGTGGAGAAGCACTGCGGCGGCGTGCGTGGCGGGTGGGACAACCTCCTCGCCGTCATCCCCGGCGGATCGTCCGTGCCGCTCATCCCGCACTGGGAGTGCGACGAGCTGAACATGGACTTCGACACGCTGCGCGATAAGAAGTCCGGCCTCGGCACGGCGGCCGTCATCGTCATGGACAAGTCCACTGACATCGTGAACGCCATCACCCGCCTCTCCTACTTCTACCGCCACGAGTCGTGCGGCCAGTGCACCCCCTGCCGCGAGGGCACCGGGTGGATGTGGCGCGTGATGAAGCGCATGGTGGAAGGCAAGGCCGAGATGCGCGAGATCGACCAGCTCCTCGACGTGACGAAGCGCGTGGAAGGCCACACCATCTGTGCGCTGGGCGATGCGGCCGCGTGGCCGATCCAGGGTCTCATCCGCCATTTCCGGCCGGAGATGGAGCGCCGCATTCAGGCCTATCAGGCAACGCACGCCACCAAGACGGCGACCCACGCCCCGGCGATCGCCGCCGAATAATCCGCCACGGCGCACCCGCGCCGAACGGCCCTGTTCCCGCAAAACGGCGGCGCATCCCGGTGTGCCGCCGTTTTTGCGTTCCGCGCCTGCGCCACGTCCCTGCCGTGCGTGCCCCCTCCGACGCCGTCCTGTCCGCTGGCGCTGTCGGCCCGCACGGGAACCACCATCCCGCCCGCCACAGCATGGGCCGCGTCGCGGGGTGTCCGCCACAGCGGTCACGGTCCACGCGGCCCGCACCCTATGCGCGATGCCGCCCAGGGACCTGAGCGCGCGCGCAACGGGGCGCCGCCAGTGCTATGACCAGGTCAATGAATTATGGGCGGAAACGATGAGTGACAACACGCAAGCGGTCCCGGTGGAGGCGCGCAGGGTCGAAACGGTCGCGGTGATCGGCACCGGGGTGATCGGCGCGAGCTGGGCGAGCAACTTCCTCGCGGCGGGGCTGACAGTGCGGGCCACCGACCCTGCGGACGGCGCCGAGAACAGGCTGCGCGCCGCCATCGCCGCGCACTGGCCGGCGCTCTGCGAAATCGGCCTGGCGGACGGCGCGGATCCCGCCCGCCTCACCTTCCACGCGACCGCCGAAGAGGCCGCCGATGGGGCCGACTTCGTGCAGGAGAACGGTCCCGAGCGGGCCGACATGAAGCGCACCCTCTTCGCCGCGCTGGACGAGGCCGCGCCCGACCACGCGATTCTGGCCACCAGCACCTCCACCATCATGGTGAGCGAGTTTCAGGACGCCTGCGCCAAGGGGCCGGAGCGGGTGGTGCTCGGCCATCCGTTCAACCCGCCGCACCTCATCCCGCTGGTGGAGGTCGGCGGCGGCAAGGCCACCGCACCGGACGCCGTGGCGCGGGCGATCGCCTTCTACCGCGCCATCGGCAAGCACCCGATCCACCTGAAGCGTGAGGCGCGCGGCCATGTGTCCAACCGCCTGCAGATCGCGCTCTGGAAGGAGGCGTTCCACATCGTCCAATCGGGCATTGCGAGCGTCGAGGATGTGGATGCGGCGATCGCCCACGGGCCGGGCCTCCGCTGGGCGCTGCTGGGGCCGTTTCTGAACATCCATCTGTCAGGCGGGGCGGGCGGCATTCGCGGGCTGCTGGAGGGGCCGCTGGGCGCTGCGACGACCGGCATGTTCCCCGAGCTCGAAACGCCCACGGTCGACGCCGCGCTGATCGACGCGCTCGCCGCCGGGGTCGACGAGGAGCTCGCCACCCGCGACACCGCCGCGATGATGGAGGCGCGCAACCGCCTTCTCATCCGGCTCGTGCGCGACAAGAAGGCCGCAACGGACCTGCCCTGATCCCCTGCCGCGCGCTCCCCGCCTCGCGACTTGGTCAGCGGGGCTGGCGGGCGCGAGCGCATGCGCGGCGCGAAGCGGTCAGGATGCGGCGGCGTGGCCGGTCGGAAGCTGCACCGCCTTCGCCGCCCGCACCGCGACGGCGACAGCGCGCGGGCAGCGGCACCGGGCCGCGCGGCGCAGGCGACCGGCACGGGGAGGAAAGCACCCACCGGCAAAACGCCAAGCGGGGGCGCGTCCGGTGGGACACGCCCCCGCTTGGCCCCCGCGTGTCGCAAGGGTGGCAAATAAAGTCGGCCGCGGCGAAACGCTGCCGCGGCCAAGTCGCTCCCACGGGGACGGGTCAGCGCTGACGAGACGCTGGAGGTGTGGGAGAATTCGTGCGCTCACCGGGCCCGCCGGACAGGTCCGCGGGTCCGGCAGAGGCCGTCATCCGCAGGTCGGCGTGTCGCGGCCCGGACGGCCCATCGCGTCGAACTTGTCCTTCGGCATGCCCAGCGTCTGGTTCACGCCGTCCACCTTCTTCACCACCTCGGTGGCAAGGCTGCCGTCGTCCTTCTCCACCACCTCGATGACGAAGTTCGAGCCGATCGCCTGGCGGTTCTCGTCCAGCGTGATCTTGCCGTTGGGTGCGTCCAGCTCGATGCTGGAGAGGCAGGCACGGAACTCGGGGTCGCCGCCGCCCAGTTTGCCGTCCACCTCGTCGAGGCAGGTCAGCGCGGCGGTGGTGGCGTTATAGTAGTTCGTGGCGAGCAAGGAGGGGCTGGCGAACCGCTCCTCGGGCGGATAGGCGTCCTGGTAGGCCTTCACGTATTCCTGCCACTTCGGGTCGTCCCAGGTGTCGGCCTGGCCGGAGGACGCCGGGGTGCCGATGAGGGCCTGCTTGGCCGAGCCCTTGGAGTTCAGCACCGTGCCGTCCACCATGATGGTGCCGCCGATGAGGTTCGCCTCGCCGCCTGCCTGCTGATACTGGGTGAGGAAGTTGACCGCATCGCCGCCGCCGAGGCCGAGATAGATCGCGTCCACGTCGTCAGGCAGCGCGGCGATCACCGAGGCGAAGTCCTTGGTACCGAGCGGCACCCAGAAGCGCTCGACGATCTCGCCCCCCGCATCGCAGAATTCCTTCGCGAAGCCGAGGAAGTTGGTGTGGCTGAAGGAATAGTCCTCGGCGACCGAGGCGACGTATTTCCAGCCCTTCTCGTTCGCCACGTAGGAGCCGAGGCCGACGCCCCACTGCGCCCCGTCCATGTTGAAGCGGAAGTAGTTCTCCGACGGATTGACGTAGGTGGTCTCCTGCGCGCCTGACGCCGCGTCGATGATCGTCACGTCGGGATAATTCTTGGCGAGATCGCGCACGGCGATGCCCTCGGAGCCGGACAGCGGGCCGATGACGAAGTCGACCTCGTCCTGCTCGATCAGCTTGCGTACGGCGCGCACGGCGGAATCGGGGCTGGCGTCCGTCGGGGCGAGGACATATTCGATCGGCCGGCCGGCGGCTTCCTCGTTGTGCTGCTTCAGGGCGAGCTTGAAGCCGCGCATCCCGTCCTCACCCAGCACGGTGTAGGTGCCTTCCAGCACCGCGGTGACACCGATCTTGATGGGGTCCTGCGCCATCGCCGCGCCGGATGCCAGGATTGCCGAAACGGCGACGGTCGTCATGAGCGTTCGCATCGAAAATCACTCCCTGTCATTTATTGGGCCGCTCGGCTCGGCTGGCGACCTGGCGATCAGACTGCGACCAGGCGTTGCAGGTCGTCATCCCTCGCAGTCTCAAAAACAGCAAAGCGGAACCATCCAAACCTGTTTTGCCGGGACGCACGTTTCGACGCTTGCCAAAGCACTGAACCGCGGACTATGCGACTCCGGAGCGAACGGGCGGGGGACCTGTTGGAAATCTTGAAGGTTCTCGGCGACCCGGTGCTGCCGGTCTACGCCATCATCGCCATCGGCTACTTGCTGGGCCGGCGGCGCATCGTCTCGGTGCCCGAGGCGCGCAGCCTCAACCGATTGGCGTTGACGCTGTTTCTGCCTCTCCTCATCTTCGGCCTCATCAACAACACCCCCATCACCGCGTTCGACCCCGTGCCGGTGCTGGCCTATCTGGGCGCCGAGCTCGTCCTCTTCGCGGCCGGCATCGTGGTCCTGCGCAAGATGTTCGGGCTCGGGCCGGGGGAGTCGGCGCTCGTCAGCTTCTCGGGCGTGTTCAGCAACACGGTGATGCTGGTGCTGCCGATTTCCGTGCTGCTCTATCCGCCGGATCAGCTCCTCCCCATCACCGCGGTAGTGATGCTGGATTCCACGCTGACCTTCGCCGGCATCATCATGGCGCTGCAGATCATCCGCCTCGGCCATGTGACGCCGCTGGGGGTGCTGACGATGGTGGCGCGCTCGCCGCTCCTGATCGCCATCAGCCTCGGCATCGCGTTCAACCTCCTGGGGGTGACGATCCCCCACCCGGTCGTCACCTTCATCGAGTTCAATGGGCGGGCGGCCCCGGCGCTCGCACTCTTCGCGCTCGGCGTCGTGCTGTCGCAGACGAAGATCACGCTGGAGATGCCGGTCGTCATCTTCACCATCGTCAAGTGCGCGGTGTTTCCGCTGACGGTGTGGGCCGGGCTGGCGCTGCTGGCGCCGGCCTCGCCGGGTGCGCCGCTCTTCGTTCTCGCCTCGGCGGGGCCTGCGGGCGCGATGGCGTTCAGCCTCGCCCTCCTCTACGACGTGAAGACCGACAAGATCACGCAGATCATCCTCGTGACCAACGTCCTGTCGCTCCTCAGCCTGTCGCTGCTGGCCTGAACGCTCGGCTGGGCACGGCGGCCGGGCGCGGCGGGCGGGCGCGGGCGCTTCAGCCGAGCGCGTCCAGCACCGCGGCGGTGGTGGTGACGGCCGACACGTTCTGCAGCGCATAGTCGATCGACGCGCGGTGCCAGTCGGCGTTCATCGTCGCGCAGGCGTCCTCGGGCACGATCATGAGGTAGCCCTTGTCGGCGCCGGTGCGGGCGGTGTGCTCCACGCTCATGTTGGTCCAGGCGCCGCAGGAGATCAGCGTGTCGCGCCCCTCCGCCTTCAGGATCGTTTCCAGCCGCGTGCCCTCCCACGCGCTCATCCGGCATTTCTCGACGATGTAGTCGCCCGGCCGCGCCTCCAGCCCCTCCACGGGCGCCGCGCCCCACGAGCCGCGCACCAGGGCGTTTTCCGACACCAGCCCCTCGAACAGCGGCGCGTTCATGGTGACGCCGACCGCCCCCTCCTCGACGATGAACCACACGAAGATGACGGGCACGCCCAGCGCCCGGCAGCGCTCGGCGAGGCGGGCGGCGTTTTCGATCGCGCGCTGCTCGCGGCAGTGGGCGGGCGCGCCGGAGGCGGCGAAGGCGCCGCCCTCGCTGATCGCGTCGTTCTGCATGTCCTGGATGATCAAGGCGCAGCGGGCGGGGTCCAGAGCGCCGGCCCCCGCTTCGGCGGGCGCGGGGCGGTCCACGCGCTCCGGGCGGGTGCGCATGAACGGCTCGCTCCGGGGGCCGACCTTCACGGGGAGCGTGTAGAGCGAGGTCGACGCGGTGACGTAGAGCGTGCGCCAGTCCGGCCCGCCCCAGTGGAAGTTGGCCGTGTTCTCCGGGATCGCCACGCGGCCGATGTGCCGCCCGTCCGGCGCATAGACCCAGATGCCCCCCGGCGCAGTGACCCAGACGTTGCCGTTGAAGTCGCACTTCATCCCGTCCGGCACGCCGGGCTTCAACGAGTCCTTGATGCCGGACGCGAACATGCGGCCGCGTGACAGCCGCCCGTCAGCACCGACGTCGAACACGCGGATGTTGGTCTGCTCGGTATCGTTCACGTAAAGCCGCGACTCGTCGGGCGAGAAACACAGCCCGTTGGGCATCGTGAACAGCGTGCGGTCGACGAGGAGTTCCGGCTCTGCCATCCCCGGCTTAACGCGGTAGACGCCTTGGAAGCCCAGTTCGCGCGGACGCTCGACCCCGAAGCCCGCCATGCGCCCGTACCAGGGATCGGTGAAGTAGATCCAGCCGGAGGCGGACACGATCACGTCGTTAGGGCTGTTCAGCTCGCGCCCCTCGAAGTGGGAGGCGAGAACGGTGCGCGTACCGTCGGCGGAGATGCGCACCAGCGACGATGTCGCGTGCTCGCAGACGATGAGCGCCAGGTCCGCGTCGAAGGTCTGGCCGTTGCCCTTGTTGGTGCCGCGCTTCACCTCGGTAATCGACCCGCCGGACGCACGGCGGCGCACGTCGCCCGGAATGTCCGAAAAGAGCAGGTAACCATCCGGGTGCCAGACGGGGCCCTCGGTGAACTGGAAGCCCGAGCCGACCTGGCGGACCGGGGCGTGCTCGTCGACGAGGGCGCGGAAGGCGGGGGTCAGCGCGTCGTGGGCCATCGCCGCCGCCTCAGGCCGGGAACCATTGGCGCTGCGGCACGCTCTCGCGCACCGGCCCCGGCACCGCCATGTCCAGCCGCCCGGCGATCTGCCCGCCCTCCACCTTCGCCGGCTTGTCGTGCACCGGCAGAAGGAACTTCGAGCCGGACAGCAGCTTCTTGATCGCCGCCTTCTCCTGCCGCTTCGTGGTGGAGTGGTTGCCGGTCACGCGCGGCTCGTTGGCGTTGATCTCCATGTAGGGCCGCACGACCTGGTCGTTGATGTCGTAGATCACGTCGCCGCAGATGGTGGCGCGCCCCTCCGCGGTCTCGACGTGGATGTTCATCGATCCCTCCGTGTGCGCGCCCGCCCAGTCGAGCGTCACGCCGGGGATCAGCTCCACCTCGCCGGTCAGCTCCGTGTCCTCGAACCTCAGCGCGCCCGGCGTGTGCAGCCGCTCGATCAGGTGCTGGATGTCGGGCTTGGGATATTGCGGGTGCATCAGCCCGGAGACGGAGTGTTCCAGCTCGCGCCGGTTGACCACCACCGTGGTGGACATCGGAAAGTGGTCGTCCTTGCCCGCGTGGTCGATGTGAAGGTGGGTGTGGCAGAGGTAGCGGATGTCGCCGGGCTTCAGACCGTGGCGGGCGAGCTGGTTCTCCACCTGGTGCTCGTGAAAGGACAGGCCGCGCATGCCCAGCGTTTCCATGATCGCGTTGTCGCGAAAGCCGGTGTCGACCAGCACCGGATAGGTGCCGCCGAGGATGAGGAAGCCGTAGGTGTAGACGCGCCGGGTCTGACCGCAGCCGCGCCCGAGGACCAGGAAGGACGACTCCACCTCGATATCGCCATAGTCGAGCACTTTGATTTCGAGCGCCATCCGCCTCCCCCTTCATCCGCCGGGGTCGCGCGCCCCGTTGATGGGAAGGCTAACAAGGCACCAGAAGGCCCGCACCGGCGCGGGGAGCAAAATCAGACGACAGGGTAAGGGTCCGGTGGCCGCGGCGGACTGGGGCGCCGCGGCGGCGTCGTGGCGCCGGTCAGAGGGTGAGGTCGTCCAAGAAGGTGGCGGCGAGACCGGGGTCGGCGTCGCCGGGGTTCGTCCATTCCGGGGTGTGGGCCGCATCCTCGCCGAAGGTGCCGCGCTTCAGCGTGATGTTGGAGAGGCTGTGCGCGCCGGGGAGCCGGTCCATGGCGCTCTCGTTCCAATCGGCGTCGACGATCACGCCGCCCTGCTGCGCGCCGCCGTCCCCGCCGCCCGTGCCGTCGCCGAAGAGCGCGCCACCGCCGTCGAACCATCGTCCCGTCATCACCGAACCCTCCGATCGATGACGCAGAAGTTAGATGCGATAGACGCGCTCGGCCGTGACGCGGAACACGTTCGCGCGTTCGTCTTCGGAGAGCGCCTCCGCGGCGTCGGTGAATGCGCCGATGAGGCTCTTATAGTCGCACCACAGCTTCTCGATCGGGAAGTTGGAGCCGTAGAGGCAGCGCTCGGCGCCGAACAGCTCCACCGTTTCGAGGAGCGCCCAGCGCACGTTCTCCGGATCGTTGCGGCGGATGAAGGTGCCGAAGCCGGACACCTTGGAGACGACGTTGGGCCGCTCCGCCAGCCGGCCTATCTCGCGCTTCCAGAACGACTTGCCCTGCGCGGACGGGTCCTCCGGCATCCCCGCGTGCTGCAGCACGAAGGTCACGTCCGGCGCCGCGTCCACCAGCTTCAGCGCCGCCTCCACCTGGTGCGCGAAGATCTGCAGCTCGAACAGGAAGCCGTAGCGCGAAAGGTGCTGCACGTTGGCGATCAGCCGGTCCGACCCCACCACGTCCGGCCCGCTGGCGAAGCGGTAGAGCGGGTTGGTGTGGTGGTGCATCTGGTGGCGCACGCCGCGCATCAAAGGATAGGCGGAGAGGCGTTCCAGGTCGCGCTGCGCATCGTCCTGCAGCATGTTGACGTAGCCGGTGATGGCGTGTGGCCAGCCCGCCTCGCCTGCGACGCGCGAGACCCAGGCGACCTCGTCCTCGAACCAGTTGGGCGACCAGTTGGCCTGAACATAGACCGACTTCTCGACCCCCGTCCCGGCGATGTCGGCGAGATATTCGGCGATGAGATAGTCGCGCTTGACCGCATCATAGGGGCCGAAGATGCGCGGCACGGTCGGCCCCAGGAGCCACGGCAGGTCGGCCCGCCGCCAGATGTGGTGATGCGCGTCGATGATCCTCATGCCGCCCTCGATAGGTCCAGAATTTGCGCCGCGATCCGGCTGGGGGACGAGCCGTCGCCCAGGTGCGCCAGCATCGGGCGGATCGCCATCAGCGCCGCGGTGCGCGGCTCGTAGTTAGGGTCGGCCGCGAGCGGGGTCAGCCACATCACCGCCCAGGCGAGGCGGGACAGCCGCTCCATGGCGCCGATGAGCACGTCCGGCTCGCCGCGCTCCAGCCCGTCCGACAGCACCACCACGGCGGCCCCGCGCGCGAAGCCGGCGAAGCGCGGAACGGCGAGGAAGGCGGCCAGCGCGTGGCCGAGGCGGGTGCCGCCGTCCCAGTCGGCGACGGCGGCGGAGGTTGCGGCCAGCGCGGCCGCCTGGTTGCGGCGATGCATGGGCCGGGTGATGCGGGTGAGGCGCGTGCCGAGGGTGAAGATTTCCGCCCTCTCGGCGCTGCGGGCCAGCGTGTGGGCGAAGCGGAGCGCCGCGTCGGTCTGCGCCGCCATGGATCCGGACACGTCGATCAAGAGGAGCACGCGGCGTTGGCGGGTGCGGCGCTTCAGGCGCGGCAGGCGGACCACTTCACCGTCGCGCCGCACGGCATCGCGCAGTGCGCGGCGCATGTCCGGCCGGCCGCCGCGGCGGCTGGGGGCGAGGCGGCGGGAAGTGCGGCGCGGCAGGCGACCCGGCGCGGCGCGGCGGAAGCGGCGCAGCGCCTCGGCTTCGGAAAGGTCGGCGAAGGCGCGGCCGGTCAGCACCTCGGCGCCGGTGGCCTCGCCGCCCGCCTCGGTCATCTCTTCGGGCTCCACCAGCTCGGGCGGGCCGTCGTCTGGCTCGGTGACCTCCGGTTCCTCGTCGGAGGTGGTGGCGGCGGCAAGTGTCTGGCCCAGGAAGTGAGCCCGGTAGAGAGCGTCGAACTCCGCGCGGCGGTCCGGCGGCGGGGCCAGTGTGGCGACGGCGGCGGCGTGGATGTCGGCCATGCAGCGGGGTCCGAGAAGGCCCACGGCGGCGACGAAGGACTGCGTCTGCTCCGGCGCGACGGGGAAGCCGTGCCGCCTCAGCCGCGCGGCGAAGGTGACGAAGGGGCGCGCGCCGTCCGGCAGCCGCTCGGCCTCAGCCACGCCGCCCCCTCCCCGCGCCCGTCGTCGCGCCATCGCCGTTCGCGCGGCTCCTCACGCGACGGTCCCTCACGCGACCGCCTCGGCGATCATCCCGTCCAGCCGGCCCGACAGGAAGGCGAGGTCGTCCTGGTCCTTCAGCGCGACGCCGATGGCGCGGCGGAAGGCGGCGGGCCACGGATTGCCCTGCGCGTGCAACAATGTGGCGGCCTCCGCCCATTCCACCGTCTCGGCGATGCCGGGCGCCTTCGCCAGCGGCTCGGCCCGCAGCGCGGTGACGGCGGCCACCACACGGTGCGCCGTGTCCCGCGCCACGGTGGAGGCGCGCATCATCACGATGTCCGCCTCGCGCGCGGCGTCCGGATAGTCGATCCAGTGGTAGATGCAGCGGCGGCGCAGCGCCTCGTGCAGCTCACGCGTGCGGTTGGAGGTGAGGATCACCACCGGCGGCTCTGTCGCCCGCACGGTCCCCCGCTCGGGGATGGAGATGGTGAAATCGGACAGGAATTCGAGCAGGAAGGCCTCGAACTCGTGGTCGGCGCGGTCGATCTCGTCGATCAGGAGCACCGTGTCGCGCGGGTGGCGCAGCGCCTCCAGCATCGGACGGGAGATGAGGTAGTCGTCGGCGTAGATGTTCACGTAGGCATCGCCCGCCTGGCGGATGGCGAGCATCTGGCGCGGGTAGTTCCACTCATAGAGTGCGGCAGCCGAATCGATGCCCTCGTAGCATTGCAGGCGCAGAAGTTCTCGCCCCAGGATGGAGGCGACGGCCTTCGCGGCCTCGGTCTTGCCGACACCGGGCGCGCCTTCCAAGAGCAGCGGCTTGCCGAGCGCCAGCGCCAGATAGGCCGCGGTCGCGAGGTCGTCCCCGGCGAGATATTGCGCGTCCCGCAGCGCGTCGGCGAGCCGGTCCGGCGTGTCGATCCCGGCGATGGAGCGGTTGACGGCCATCAGCGCGCCCTGAACCTCGTGCCCCTGCACACGCCCGCGGCTCCGCCCATGCGCCTGCGCGCGCCTGTCACGCCCGCAGCGGTCTCAGGCGTGCCGATCGCCCCCGCCCCGGTCACACCAGAACGCCGCGCCGTTCGGCTCCGCTGCGGCCGCCCGCCAGCGCCGCACCGCGTCCGCGCGGCCGGGCGCCGCCGTTCTCGCGCAGGCCGCGCAGGATCTTCTCCGGCGTGATTGGGAGATCCGTCACGCGCACGCCCACCGCGTCGAACACCGCGTTGGCGGCGGCGGGAAGCAGCGGGTTGGCGCACATCTCGCCCGGCCCCTTGCCGCCGAATGGGCCGTCAGGCGCCGGCCGCTCCAGCACCGCCACGTTGTGCGGGGCGATGTCGCCCGGCCCCGGCATCAGGTAGTGGTTGAAGTCGGTCGGCAGATGGTCGCGCTCGGGATAGCGCGGCTCGGTCGTCTCCCACAGCGCGTGGGACAGCCCCATCCACGCCCCGCCGATGAGCTGCTGCTCCACCAGCTTCGGGTTCAGCGCACGGCCGAGCTCGTAGGACGAATTCACCTCGATCACGCGTACGTCGCCGGTCTCGTCGCACACCTCGATGTCGAGGATCACCGCAGCGTGGGCGAAGCAGGAGACCGGCGTCATCTCGCCCGTCTCCGCGCTCACCTCGCTGAGCGGGATGAGGAAGATGCCGCGCCCGGACACGGTCTTGCCGTGCTTGAACTGGGCCGCCGCGCTCGCCTCGGCGGTGGTGATCGACCGCGACGGGGCGCCTGCGACGTGGATGTTGCCCTTCCCATCGGTCACGAGGTCGGCGGCGTTGACCTCCAGTTCCTCGGCGGCGGCCTCCATCATCACCGCCCGCGCCTCGCGCGCGGCCTGGATGACGGCGTTGCCCACGCGGTGCGTCCCGCGCGAGGCGAACGAGCCCATGCAGTGGGGTCCGGTGTCGCTATCGGCGGTGTCGACGTAGACGTCCTCCACCGGAACGCCCAGCGTTTCGGCGGCGATCTGCCGGGTGACGGACTTCATCCCCTGGCCGAGGTCGATGGAGGACAGCGCCACCATGAACTTGCCGTCCGGGTTGGAGTGGACGAGCGCCTGGGACGGGTCGCCGCCCAGGTTCATGCCGATCGGATAATTGATCGAGGCAAAGCCGCGCCCTTTATGGATCGCCACAGCGCCGTCCTCCGGTTGACCAGAGCGTCAGATTGCGGCCTCACGGCGCGGGGCGCATTGCCGTCGGTCTGTTTGATCGGGGTGCGGCGACGCGTCCCGGCGGCCGGCCGGTCGCGCGGGGGTCAGGGCATCGGCTCGGTGGTCAGCTCCGGGTCGGGGGCGATGCCGTAGCGCCGGGCGGCGAGGCGACGCTCCAGCGCGCGCCGCCTCTCGCGGTGCACCACGTAGAGGCCGGAGGCGAGGATGATCGCGGTGCCGAGCCAGGTGAGCGCATCCGGAAACTCGCCGAAGACGAGGTAGCCGATGGCCGTGGCGCCGACGATCTCCAGGTACTGGAACGAGGCGAGCATACTGGCCTCCGCGAGGCGCAGCGCCACCGTCATCATCAGTTGCACCCCCGTCGCGCCGAGGCCGACGGCGAGGAGCAGCAGCCACTCGACGCCCTGAGGGGTCCTGAACTGGAGGATCTCGGCGCCGAGCACTCCACCCACCAGCAACAGCAGCGACAGGGAGATGGAGCCGAACACGCCCGCCATCGCCTGGATGCGCATGGCGTCCACACGGCCCGACAGGCTGCGCAGGATCGTCATGGCGAGGGCGAAGAGCGTGGCGGCGACGAGCGGCATCAACGCCGCCCAGCCGAACGCCGCGAAATTGGGTCGGATGACGATGAGCGCGCCGACGAGCCCGACGAGCACGGCCAGGCTGCGGTGCCACCCCACCTTCTCGCCCAGGAAGATGACGCTGAAGATGGTGAGGATCAACGGCTCGGCGAAGAAGATGGCCACGGCGTTGGCGAGCGGCAGGCTCTGCAGGCCCCAGAACATGAAGCCGCCGCAGGTGGCGAGGCAGACCCCGCACAGGGCGATGCGGCCGAGATAGAGCCTCACCTCGGGCGTGACGATGGCGCGGCCCATAAGCGTCAGCGCGGTGACGAGGATGCCCGTCTGGATGAGGTTGCGGAACAGCCCCACCTCGAACGGGGAGATGGTGGCGACGAGCAGCTTACCGCATGCGTCGATGGCCGGGATGATCAACATGGCCGTGCAGAACAGGGCCATGCCCTGGCCTGAACGGTCGTCGCTTTGCTCGGTCGTTGTCGCCACGCCTCGGCATGCCCTTTCGCTACCTCCTGCGGAGGCCTGAGATGGATGCGAAACGCGGTCCGCGCCGCGGCGCCGTCCCATCGGGTCCGGCGTCCGGTGCGGGGCTGCGCTCCGGTCGCGGCGAAGCGGGGGCGGTCCCGGCCGGCGCCGATGGACGGCCGGCATAGGGGTCGGACCATTGCGGCTCGGCCCGCGCAGGTTCGGCACGTGTCGGCTCGACACGAGTCGGTTGGGGCGCGCGCGGCGGCTCGGCCCGCGGCCGGGGTGACGGCTGGCCGGACGGCGTGCCAGAGCCGGAACGGCCCTGCGCGCCGCTTCCCGCAGCCTCGCCGCGCGGCCGATCCCCCTGCGCATAGGAGCCGGACTCGTAGCCCGACACGCGGCCATGCTCGTCCAGCGCCGTGAAAGCCGGCATCTCGCCCCGCGCCCCGCCGCCGCCCGTCAAGGACGACGCCGCGCGTGCCTCCGCCGACAGCGGCCAACCCGCCTTCTCCGCAGCGACCTGGCAACACTCGACGAGCGCGGTGTTCTTGGCAAGCCGCCGGTGCGCTTTCATGTCCCCGTCGCGATAGGCATTCTTGATACGCATCTCGATCGGGTCGAGGCCCAGTTCGTCCGCCACCACGTCCATGTGGCTCTCGATCGCGAAGTCGACGCCGGTCACGCCGAAGCCGCGCATCGCGGTCGCCGGCGTGCGGTTGGTGAACACGCAATAGACGTCGGCATAGACGTTGGGGATCGTATAAGGCCCCGGCAGATGGCCGACGCCCTTGATGATCGCGTAGGAGGACAGGCGCGTGTAAGCGCCGGCGTCGAAATAGCCGACGAACTTGCGGGCGACGAGCGTGCCGTCGTTCATCACGCCGTCGGTGATGTACCAGCGTTCGGCGCCGCGCGGGGCGCCCACCTGCATCTCCTCCTCGCGGTCGAACATCGCCTTGCAGGGGCGCCCGGTGAGGACGGTGCCCAGGATCGCCAGCGGCTCGTGAATGGAATCGACCTTGCCGCCGAAGCCGCCGCCCACCGTGCCGCCGATGAGATGCAGCCGCGCCGACGAGATGTCGAGGAGCTTGGCTGCCGTGCCGAGCGAGAAGAACAGCGCCTGCGTCGAGGTGTAGCAGACGTAGCGGTCGTTGGTCTCGGGCGCGGCGATGGCGCCACACGTCTCGATCGGCGCCTGCTCGATGGGGCTCATCTGGTAGCGCCCCTCGATCACCCTGTCGGCTTGGCGAAAGCCCGCCTCCACGTCGCCGTAGCGCAGCTTCTGGTGGTCGTATTTGCCGTGGTAGACGAACTTGTTGGCGGGATAGGCGGGGTTCACGGCCACAGCACCCGGCTTCACCGCCTCCTCCACGTCGAGCACGTGGGGCAGCACCTCGTAGTCCACACGCACCTTGGCGACGGCCTCGCGGGCGATGCGCTCCGTGTCGGCGACGATGGCGGCGACGGGCTCGCCACGATAGCGCACTTCGGCGCCTTCGGGGGTCAGCATCGGCTCATCGTCGAGGCCGAAATCCATCAGCGAGAGCAAAGTGTTGAGGTTGTGCGGTACGTCGCGGGCGAGGATCACGCGGCGCACGCCGGGGACGCGTTCGGCCTCCGACACATCGATCCGCCGGACGCGGGCGTGGTGATGGGGCGAGCGCACGCAGCGGATGTGGCAGAGGCCGTCGAACAGGTGATCGTCGTAGAAGGGGGATCGGCCGGTGACGTGGCCCAGCATGTCCTGACGCTGCGTCGGCTTGCCGATCTCGTTCAGGTTGTCGTCGCGCTCGTCGGCGAAGTACTCCTTGCGGAACTCGATGGGCATGGTCCTACCTCCGTCCCGCCTGGGCGCTGCCGCCGCCGGACGCGGCCTGAAGCACGGCGTTGATGATCGCCTCGTAGCCGGTGCAGCGGCACAGATTGCCGGAGATGGCCTCCACCACCTCGTCGCGGCTGGGGCGCGGGTTGCGGGCGAGGAGCGCGGTGGCGGACATCAGCATGCCGTCGGTGCAATAGCCGCACTGGGCGGCGAAGTTGTCCATGAAGGCCTTCTGCAGCGGCGACAGGCGGCCCCCGCCCTGCCCCGCCGCCAGCCCCGCGACGGTGTCGATCCGCCGTCCGTCGACGGTCTCGGCAAGGGTGATGCAGGCGAGCTGCGGTGCGCCGTCGACGAGAACGGTGCAGGCGCCGCAGGTGCCCTGACCACAGCCATATTTGGGCGTCAGATCGCCGGCGGTGCGGCGCAGCATGTCGAGGAGGTTCTGCCCGTCGTCGACGAAGACGGCGCGCTCGTCGCCGTTGTGGGTGAAGGCGATGGGGGTCTTGGCCATCAGCGGGACTCCAGAAGGCGCTTCAGGTGGACGCCGGCCACCTCGCGGCGATACCAGGCGCTGGCGAGGGCGTCGTCCAGCGGGCTCAGCCCCTCGGCGGCGGCTCTGGCGGCGGCGGCGATGGCGGACGGGTCGGACGCGCGGCCCGCGAGCGCCCTCTCGGCGGCGACGGCACGCACCGGATGCGGACCCATGCCGTTGAAGACGATGCGCGTTTCGCCGGACCCGCCGCGCGGCAAGAGCGCCGCGATGGACATCAGCGCTGCCCCCTTGGGCCGCACCCGCGTGACCTTGGCGAAGCGGAAGTCGCCGGACGGGCGCGGGAAGGCGACGGCGGCGACCAGCGCGCGCGGCGCCCCGCGCACAAGCTCCTCCACCGGCAAGCGCCGCCCCTCCGCCGTCTCGGCCACCGCCCCAAGCGCGACGAGGGCGGCCGCCATCTCGCCATAAGGGCGCGGGGCGAAGAGGTTGCCGGCGACGGTCGCGACCGTGCGCACCTGCGGCCCGCCGACGGCCCGCGCCACGGGGGCGAGGAAGGCAAGGTCGCGGTGGGCGGCGATCTCGCCCATCGTCACCCCGCCGCCGAGGCGGATCTCGCTTCCTACGGACACCGCGCGGTAGGCGGGATCGGTGATGCGGATCAGCCTGTTGAACGAGACGTCACCCTCGTTCACGTCACGCATGACGATGGTGCCGCCGGAATAGATGCGCGCGGCGCGGTCGCTCTCGAAGGCGCGCGCGGCCTCGGAGAGCGTGCGGAATGTTGAGACGGCAACTGGCATCGAACGCCCTCCCGGCGCAGCGCTTAACGCGCCTGTCTTTCGCCGAGGACCGCGCGGACCGCGTTCATCCCGGCATAGTAGATGTCGTTGGTGACCATGGCTTTCAGCTCGGCCTCGCGCCCCTTCGGCGTGTCGAAGCGCGATTCCCAGTGCCAGAAGGTCATGTCGCCGTCCGTCACCGGCAGAAGGCGGCAATGGGCGACGTAGTTGAAGAGCGGCACCGGCGTGTCGAGCAGGCAATAACTCATCGTCATATCGAGATCGTCGAGCGCCAGGAGCTGTTCGCGCAGCTCCGCCCCGTCGGCGAGGTGGAAGCGGCGCACGCCCCCCACCTTGTCCGTCGGCGCGCCGCGTTCCATCACCGAGTCGGCCACCGCCGGGTGCCAGCGGTCGTGACCGTTGAAGTCGCGCACGATCTCCCACACCGCCTCGGCCGGCGCGTCTATGATGGTGGATGTCACGATCTTCACCATCAGCGCGCCGTGGCGGCGACAGGCGTGGCGAAGGCCGCACGGGCGCCGATGATCGCGACCGGCAACGGGGCGGCTATCGCGCTCACCGCGTGAAGTGCCGCTTCAGGGCGTCGAACCCGCCCTGGAAGACGTTGGTGCCGATGCCGGCGACGAGGTCGTCCGCGTCCGCCTCCGCGCACTCGAAGTCGGCCGACCACTCGGCGAAGGTGCGGTCGCCGTCCGTCACCGGGGTGATGCGCAAGGTCGCCACATAGTCGGTCAGCGGCATCGGGCTTTCGAGGATCGCGTAGGTGACGAACATGTCGTAGTCGGACAGGCCGAGCAGCTTTTCGCGCAAGGCGTCGCCGTTCTGCAGGCGGAAGGCGCGCACACAGCCGATCTTGTCGGACGGAAGCCCGTCCTCGATGCGGCTTTCGCGGATGCGCGGGTGCCAGCGCGGCAGGGCGTTGAAGTCACGCACGCGGGCCCACACTTCGGCCGCCGGAGCGTTGATGACGCTGGAGACGTAAACCCGTGGCACGTCAGGCGCCCTTCGGCTCGGAGCCGCCCTTCTCGCCGCCACCGCCGCCGGAGCCGCGGCCACCGCCGCCGCTCTCCTTGGCGATGCGCTGCATGTCCGACGCCTCGCGGATCAGCCCCGGCATCTTCGACAATGTGCCGCCCTCGATGCCGATATCGGCCAGCAGGCTGTCCACCAGAGGCGCCTGCATGCGGTAGCGGAGCGCCGAGTTGATCACCTCGTCGGTGGCGTTGCCGCGGCCCTCGCCGTGGCCGTGCCCCGTCGCTCCGTCGAGCTGGACGATGCGGATGTCGGAGATCTTCTCCATCGGCTTCACGGACGCGGCGACGATGCCCTCGATCCGCTCCAGCAGGCGGCGACGGAAGACGGACGCGCGGGCGCCGTCGGTGAGGACGTTCTCGGCCTCATTGATGAGCTTCTGCGCCTCGGCCTCCACGGCGCGGCGGATCTTCTCGGCATCGGCCGCGTGGCGCGCCTCCTCGGCGGCTTTCTCGGCGAGCAGCACGTCGACGGTCTTGCGGCGGTTGGCCTCCTCCGTCTCGCGCACCGTCTTCACGCGCTCCTCGGCCTCGATGGCGCGGGCACGCTCGGTGTCGGCGGTGATGCGAGCGGCGCTCTCCTCCAGCGATTTCGCGTAGAGGGCGATCGCCTTCTCCATCTGCGCCAACTCCACCTCGCGCTCGCGGGTCACCTCGCGGCGGCGGCGCTCGGTCTCGTGGCCGATGCGCGCCTCGTCGAGGCCGCGTTCCGACGCGATGCGGGCGCGCTCGATCTCCTCGTTGGAGGCGATTTCGGCCTCACGCAGCGCCTGCACGCGAGCGATTTCTAGCTGCTCGTTGGCGCGGCGGCGTTCCAGCTTGGCGGCGTCCAGCACGCGGTCGCGCTCGATACCGGACTTCTCCACGTCGCGCCCGGCCTCGATCTCGGCCTTGCGGACGCGGCCCTCGGCCCCGGCGCGCTCGGCCCGCTTGGCGGCCAGCTCGATGATGCTCGCCTCCTCCGCCTCCTCCACGGCGCGGCGACGGTCGATGTCGCTCACCTCGCGCTCCTGGTTGGAGGCGATGCGCTCGATCTCGAGCTGCAATTCCATCTCGATGCGCTGGCGTTCGGTCGACTCGCGGCGGCGGATGTCGGCGGCGTCGAGCGCCCCCTCGCGGCTGATCTCCCGCTCGCGGCTGTCCTGCTCGGCGGCGATGCGCTCGGCGCTGAGGATCTTGGTGAGCGCGATGCGGGCGGCCTCGGTGCGCTCCTCCGACTGGGTTTCGCTGAGCGCCACACCTTCGCGGGCGGCGATGCGCGCCTCGTCGATCTTGGCGTCCGTCGCGGCCCGCGCCTCCTCCACCAGACGGCGGGCGGACAAGTCCGCCTCGTTGATGGCGCGCTGGCGGGCGATCTCGCGCGTCGCCACGTCCTCCTCCATGGCGAGGCGTTCGGCGGCGATCGCCTTTTCGCGGGCGATGCGCGCCGCCTCGATGGCCTTGCCCATGGCGATTTCGGCGGCTTCCACGGCCTCCTGGCGGGCGATCTCCAGTTCACGCACGCGCTTGTCGGTGGCGATGCGCTCCTCGCTCGTGGCCGCAGCCTCGGCGATGCGCTGCTTCTCGGTCGCCTCGCGGGCGGTGATCTCGGCCTCCTCCACGGCGCGCTGGCGGGCGATCTCGCGGCGGCGGGTCTCCTCGTCGGAGGCGATGCGCGCGTCGACGATCGCCTGGTCCTGCAGGATGCGCGCCTTTTCGGTCTCCTCGCGGGCGGCGATCTCGGCCGCCTCCAGCGTCTTGGTGCGGGCGATCTCGCGGGCTCTGGTCGCCTCCTCGCTGGCGATGCGCGCTTCGGCGATCGCGCGTTCCTGGTCGATGCGGGCGCGGTCGGTCGCCTCGCGCGCGGCGATCTCGGTCTCGTCGATCGTGCGGCGCCGGGCGATCTCGCGCGCCTCGATGTCCTGTTCGCTTGCGATGCGCGCTTCGGACACCGTGCGCGTCTCGGCAATGCGCGCGGTCTCGGTCTCGCGGTGAGCGTCGATCTCGGCGGCGTCCAGCGCGCGCTGGCGGTCGATCTCGCGCTGGCGGATCTCACGCTCGGACTGGATGCGCACTTCGGCGATGGACTGATCGTTGGCGATCCGCGCCAGCTCGATCGTCTCGCGCGCGGTGATCTCGGCGCGTTCGGCGTCGGTCTGACGTTCCGCGCGCTCCCTGGCGATCTCGGCGCGCTGCTGGGCGCGGCGGAATTCGATCTCGCGTTCCTGCTCCAGTCGCGCCTGCTCGGAGTCGCGCTCGATCATCAGCGCGTCTTTTTCGGCCTCCAGGTTGCGGGCGCGGATGCGGGTCATCGACGCCTGCTCGATCTCGTTGCGCAGCGTGCGGCGCTCCTCGATCTCGCGGATGAGGGCGGTCAGACCCTCGGCATCGAACCGGTTGGAGGGGTTGAAGAATTCCAGCGCCGTCTGGTCGATGTCCTTGATGGCGACGGATTCCAGCTCCAGGCCGTTCTGCTCCAGCGCCTCCTGGGCCAGCTCCTTCACGCGGCGCACATAAATGCCGCGCTGCTCGTGGATGTCGCCCATCGCCATCTCGGCGGCGGCGATGCGCAGCGCCGACTCGAACTTGCCGGCCAGCAGCGGGTGCAGCCTGTCGGGATCGGTGGTGCGGCGGCCGAGGGTGGAGGCGGCGCGGGACACGGCGTCCTTCTGCGGCCGCACGCGGACGTAGAACTCGGCTTCGACATCGACGCGCATGCGGTCCTTGGTGATGAGGGCCTGCTCACGCTCGCGGGTGATGTCGAGCGGCAGGGTGTGCATCGCCACGGGGGTGATGTCGTGGATGATGGGCCAGACGAAGGCGCCACCGTCGATCACCACCTTTTCGCCCAGGAACCCGGTGCGCACGAAGGCGTGTTCCTTGGTGGACCGGCGATAGAGCCAGTTCATCACCCAATAGACGACGAAGATGACGATGACCGCCAAGACGAGCCATAAGATCAGCTCGCCGATGAGTTCCCCAGTCATGGTGCGCCCGCTCCCGGTTCTTGTTGGCGTCAAGGTGACGCGC
The DNA here is from genome assembly GCF_001927245.1 of Acuticoccus yangtzensis. Lineage (GTDB taxonomy): Bacteria > Pseudomonadota > Alphaproteobacteria > Rhizobiales > Amorphaceae > Acuticoccus > Acuticoccus yangtzensis. Next base: position 117,181 of record NZ_MJUX01000011.1, read on the forward strand.
TTTGCGGGCGGGTGCGTTCCGTTGGGTCTGATTTTGGGTTGTGGGAGGGCCTAATACGCGGCGAGGGTGCGTGCAGCGCGGCGAGACGGTACGGCGGCGCGAACCGGGCCGCGGTCGGCGCCCGCGACGGCGGCGACGAAGGCGGCGAGTTTGGCGGCGTCGAGCGCGCCGCCGGTGCGCACGCCGGAATAAAGGTCGACGCCGTGGGGGCGCACGCGGGCGATGGCGCGGCCGACATTGGCGGCGTCGAGGCCGCCCGCCAGCCACACTGGGCGGGGACTGGCCGCCACGAATCGGGCGCTCACCGCCCAGTCGTGGGTGCGGCCGGTGCCGCCGAGGTCATTCGGATCGCGGCTCGGGCGCCCGGAATCCAGCAAGAAGGCGTCGATGTGCGGAGCGTAGGGGGCGATGAGGTCCAGCGCGTCCTCGCCCTCGACGTGGATCGCCTGGACGCGGCGCACGGCGGGTTCCAAGGTGGCGAGCCGGGCGGCCTCGGCGGGGTCGATGTGCGCCACCACCTGAACCGTGGACGCGCCGGTGCGGCGGATGTGGGCGGAGATCGCCGCGGCGCTGGTCTCGGCCGTCAGGAGAACGGTGGCGCAGCCGCGCGGGGCGGTGCGCACCAGCGTGGCGATGGCGGGGTCGGGCAGCGTGCCGCGGCCGGACGGCATGTGGGAGACGTAGCCGAGCGCAGCCGCGCCCGCGCCCGCCGCCATGGCGGCTTCTTCGGCCGAGCCGATGCCGCAGATTTTGATCCGTGTCCGCATGCCTCGCAGTAGGACTGATGCGGCGGGGCGGCAAGCACCCGGCGGCGCAACTCAGCCGGCCAGCGCCTTGAACGCCCTCACCTGCTCCGTCAATGCGCGCTCGGTCGGCAGGCGCTCCATGGAGGACGCGCCGTAGAAGCCGTCGACCCCGGCCGCGTTGGCGAGGACGAAGGCGGCGTCGGCGGGTTCGGCCACCGGGCCGCCGTGGACGAGGACGAGAACGTCGGGGTTCACCGCGCGCGCCGCGGCCGCCCAGCGGTCCGCCAGCGCCGGGCAATCGTCCAGCCGCAGCGCCGTCTCGGCGCCGATGCTGCCGCCCGTGGTGAGGCCGAAGTGGCAGACGATGATGTCGGCCCCCGCCCCTGCCATCGCCGCGGCGTCCTCCTCGCAGAAGACGTAGGGCGTGGTGAGGAGGTCGAGCGCGGCGGCCTCGCGGATCATCTCGACCTCCAGACCATAGCCCATGCCGGTCTCTTCCAGGTTGGCGCGGAAGGTCCCGTCGATCAGCCCCACGGTTGGAAAGTTCTGCACACCGGCGAAGCCCGCCGCCTTCACCTCGGCGAGGAAGCGCGGCATCAGGCGGAACGGGTCGGTGCCGCAGACGCCCGCCAAAACCGGCGTGCGGCGCACCACCGGCAGCACCTCGCGCGCCATGTCCATGACGATGGCGTTGGCGTCGCCATAGGGCATCATCCCGGCCAGCGAGCCGCGGCCGGCCATGCGGAAGCGGCCGGAATTGTAGATGACGATGAGGTCGATCCCGCCCGCCTCCTCGCACTTGGCGGAGAGGCCGGTGCCCGCCCCGCCGCCGACGATCGGCTCCCCCCGGCGCTTCATCTCGCGAAACTTCGCCATGAGGGCGGCGCGGGTCAGCTCAGGCTCGTTCACGAGGCTCTCCGCTTGGGCGTCCCGCCGGCGAGGGCGCGGAACTCGGCCGCCACCGCCGCGGCGAACGCGGGATCGTTGATGTGCGCCGGAACGCGGATGATGCGGCGCGAGGCGGTCTGGCGAACCGTCGCCTCCAGAGCCGCGAACAGGGCGCGGTCGGCGGCCGGGTCGTGGAAGGCGCCGCCGGGTGCGTCCAGCGCGGAGAGGCCGCCTTCGGGCAGCATCAGGCGCACGACGTCGATCTCGTTCAGCCGCCCGCCGATCCACTGGCCGATGGCGGTGCATTCCTCCGCCGTGGTGCGCATCAAGGTGACGTTGGGGTTGTGGCGGTAGAGGCGGCGGCCGGCATAGCGGGGCGGCACCGTCTCGGGCGCGGCTAAGTTCACCATGTCGCACGCGCCGACGGAGCCGACCCAGGGGACACGGCGGCGGATCATCGCCCCGAAGCGGTCCTCGGACGCGGCCAGGATGCCGCCCGCCAGCATGTCGGCCACCTCCGTGGTAGTGATGTCGATGACGGATTTGATGAGGCCCTGATCAACCAGCGCCTCCATCGCCCGCCCGCCGGTGCCGGTGGCGTGGAAGACCAGGCAGTCGTGGTCGCGCGACAGGGCCTTGGTGAGCGCGGTGACGCAAGGGGTGGTGACGCCGAACATCGTCAGCCCCACGGGCGGCAGGCCGGGTGCGGTGGCGGCGCGGTTCTCCACCATGCCCGCCAGCGCATGTGCCGCGTTGCCGAGGATGCGCCGGGTGATGGCGTTGAGCCCGGCGATGTCGGCCACCGCGTGCATCAGCGTGATGTCCGACGCGCCGACGTAAGGCGCCACGTCGCCCGATGCCATGGTGGAGACGATGAGCTTGGGGACGCCGATGGGAAGGCGGCGCATGGCGGGCGCCACCATCGCCGTGCCCGACGATCCCGCCGCCGAGACGATGCCGGCGATCCCGGACTGGCGGGCGATCCACCGCTCGAAGGCCAGCGTCATCCCGGCGACGGCCTCGCCCCGATCGCGCACGAACACGGCCGACGCGCCGCGCGGATGGAAGGCCGCGATCTGATGGGCGGGGATCTCCGCGCCCGAGTGGCCGCCCGATGTGGAGAGGTCGGCGAGCCGCACCGCATGGCCGCGCGCGCGGATGATGTCGCGCATGAAGCGCAGCTCGTCGCCCTTGGTGTCCAGCGTTCCGGCGACGATGACGACCTCTTCGCCCGGCCCCGCCAGCGGGCGCAGCTCCGCCTCGGCGGCCGTGCGCGCGGGGCCGGTGGAGACGGTGCGCGCCGCCCCCTCGATCAGCCGCACCGGAACCGGGCGCGACCACCGCGTCGGCACCTTGGGGTTGGACACGTAGACCTTGGCCGGCCCGGTCGCGGCGGCGGGAGCCTGCGGCGCGGCGGCGGGCGCGGCGGGTGCGGCGGCGGCGCCACCCGGCGTCTCGTCGTGGGCGTGGCGGCCGACGCCCAGAAGGCGCTGCTGCAGATCGCGGTCGGCGGCGAGCTGGCCCGCGTCCAGCATCCGGTCCACGCGGCCATTGACCATGATGGCCACCGTCGGCGCCACCTCGCACGCGACGCCGATATTCTGCTCGATAACGAGGACGTGGACACCCTCCTCGGCGAGCTTCAGCAGCATGTCCTCCACGTGGCCGACGATGACGGGGGCGAGGCCCTCGGTCGGCTCGTCCATCACCAGGAGGCGCGGATTGAGGAGCAGCGCGCGGGAGATGGCGAGCATCTGGCTCTCGCCGCCCGACAGCTGGCCGCCGCCGTTGCCCTTGCGCTCGGCGAGGCGCGGAAAGGTGGAGTAGATCCGCTCGGGCGACCAGGCGCCGCCGGGCCGAGCCATCAGGCGCAGATGCTCGTCCACCGTGAGTGAGCGCCACAGGCGGCGCCCCTGCGGCACGTAGCCGACGCCCATGCGCGCGATCTCGGTGGAGGACCTGCCGCGGATCTCCTGCCCGGCGAGGCGGATCGAACCCGACGACGGCACCATCCCCATGACGGCCTTGCACAGCGTGGTCTTGCCCATGCCGTTGCGCCCGACCACCGACAACACGCCCGACTTCAGCGTGACGTCGACGCCCTGCAGCGCATGCGAGGCGCCGTAATAGACGTTGAGGTTCTTCACCTCGAGGATCGGCGTGCCCAGCGGCTCGGAACCCGCTGCTCTAGTGACCGCCATGGCCGCCTCCGAGGTAGAGCTCCTGCACCTCCGGGTCGTCCTCGATCTCGTGCGGCAGGCCCTCTTTGAAGATCCGCCCGTTGTGCATCATCGTCACCCTCTCGGCGACGCGCAGCGCCACGTCCATGTCGTGCTCGATGATCATGAAGCCGATGTGCTCGGGAAGCCCGGTAAGGATGGCGATCAGCTCGCGCCGCTCGGTGGGCGACAAACCGGCCGCAGGCTCGTCGAACAGGACGAAGCGCGGCGCACCGGCGAGCGCCAGGGCGATCTCGAGCTGGCGCTGCTGACCGTAGGCGAGGTTCGCCACCTCCTGATGGCGCACGTGAGAGAGGTGCACCGCGTCGACGAGGTCGTTGGCCGACTGCAACAGCGGATCGCCCTTGCGCGGGCGGATCAGCGAGAAGCGCCCCCGGCTCACCCCGCGGCAGGCGAGGTAGACGTTGTCCAGCACCGAGAGGCCGGTGAAGAGCAGCGAGATCTGGTACGTGCGGCGCAGCCCGCGGCGTATGCGCTCGTAGGGCGGGAAGCTCGTCACATCCTCGCCGAACAGGCGGATGGTGCCGCCGGACGGGGCGAAATCGCCGGTGATGCAGTTGAACAGCGTCGTCTTGCCGGCGCCGTTGGAGCCGAGCACGGCGCGCCGCTCGCCGGGGCGCACGGTCATGGTGATGTCGGTGAGGGCGGCCAGCGCGCCGAACAGGCGGGAGACGCCGCGCAGCTCCAGCGCGTTGGCCGTGCCCGTGGCCGACAGGCGCGAGGCGACGGTCTCAGCCATCGGTGTCTCCTGTCCCGGATTGTCCGCTCGTCGAGTGTCCCGTGAGGGGATCGCGCTTCTGCCGCTCGCGGATGCGGCGCCAGATGCCGAGGATGCCGTCGGACGAGAAGAACACCACCAGCAGGAAGCCGAGGCCGATGAGAAGCTGGAAGCGCTCACCGGCGAGGCCGAGCGACACCAGAACGTCGAGCGCGAAGGTGCGCAGGACAACGTAGAGCAGCGCGCCGAGGAAGGGGCCGATGGGGTGCGCCAGTCCGCCGACGACGGCGATGATCAGTATGTCGATCGCCTGGTTGACGGCGATGGTGCCGGGCGAGACCTGCCCGTTCAGCCACACCAGCAGAACGCCCGCGACCCCGGCGATGGCGCTCGCCAGCGCATAGGCGGCGATGCGGTGCGCGGTGACGTTGAAGCCGAGCGCGGCCATGCGGCGCGGATTGTCCCGCACGCCCTGCAGCGCCAGGCCGAAGGGCGAGCGTTTGACGTAGATGACGACGCCGTAGGCCGCGGCAGCGCAGGCGAGACAGAGATAGTAGAACGGCAGCGGGGCGCGCCAGTTGATGCCCCAGAACACCGGGGCGTTGACCTGGTTGATGCCGGAGAAGCCGTTGAACAGGCTGTAATTCTGGCGCACGAGGTAGAACATCGCCGCGCCGATGGCGAGGGTGATCATGATCGTGTAGATGCCCTCGGTCCGCACCGCCAGCGCGCCGGTGAGCGTGCCGAACAGCGTCGCGATGAGGACGGCGACGGGAACAGCCACCCACCAGGGCCAGCCGAGCGAGATGGTGTCCACCGCCGACGTGCCGAGGATCGCCACCATGTAGGCGGCGACACCGGCGATGGTCATCTGCGCCAGGCTGACCATGTTGCCGTAGCCGGCGAGGAACATCAGCGACAGGGCGATCATGCCGAGGATGAAGGACCACGCCAGGAGCTGCGACAGGACGAAGCCGGACGCGACCACCGGCATGAAGACCAGGACCGCGCCGACGATGAAATAGACCGGCGGGATGCCGGAGAGCTGCCACCAGCGGCGCTCGGCGGCGACGGGGCGGGCGGCGCGCGCGCCGTCCGTGTGCGTTTCAGGGGTGTCGGCCAGCGCCATCAGCGGCGCACCGCGACGAGACCCTGGGGCCGGAAGGCCAGCACCAGCACCATGATGAGGAAGGTGAGCACCACCGCGTAGGTGGGCGCGTACACCGAGCCGAACTGCTCGGCGAGGCCGATGAGGAGCGCGCCCAAGGCGGCCCCCGGAATGGAGCCCATGCCGCCGACGATGACCACCACCAGCGAGGCGAGAAGGAAGCGGATGTCCTCCCCCGGCGCGACCGACTGGAACGTGCCGCCGATGACCCCGGCGATACCGGCGAGGCCCGCCCCGAAGGCGAAGACCAGCACGAAGACGCGCTGGATCCTGACGCCTGTGGCCGACAACATGTCCCGGTCGTCCACCCCGGCGCGCACCAGCATGCCGATGCGCGTGCGGGTCAGCGCCAGCCACATGCCGATGCCGATGGCGATGGCGGCGAGCAGGATGACGAGCCGCACCACGGGATAGGTGAGGTAGATGTACTCACCCGTGCGGCGGCTGACGCCGGTGATCAGCGGCAGGTCGATCGGCCCGGACAGCCAGGCGGGGGCGAGGATCTGGTAGAAGTCGCCGCCCCAGATCCACATCATCAGGTCGGCAATGACGATGGAAATGCCGATGGTGACGAGCGTCTGCTTGAGGTCGTCCCCCTCCATGCGGCGGAAGACGAAGACCTGCAGCGCCACGCCGACGGCGGCGACCACGACGAAGGCGGCGACGAACGAGAGGAGCCACCACCCGGTGGCGTTTGCGGTCTCATAGCCGATATAGCCGCCCAGCATATAGAGCGAGCCGTGGGCGAGGTTGACGTTCTTCATCAGCCCGAAGATGAGCGTGAAGCCGGAGGCGACGAGGAAGTAGAGCGCGCCCAGGGTGATCCCGTTGAAGAGGGCGTTGAGGAAGATCTTCTTGCGACCGATGGCGTCTTCCAGCCCCTCCGGCCACGGCGCGAAGATCGCCCAGATCAGCACCGCCGCCGCGAGGACGATGATGGCCGACCAGATGGGATGGCGGGCGGCGAAGGTCCTCATGGCGGGCGCGTTGGTCCTCTCTGGCGAGCGGCGGGAGCGTGGACGTCAGAGCCTAGCCGCCCCTCCCCCCCGAGCATTCCCGCCAGTCTCGTCTTTTCCGCGTCCCCCTGCCCGGCCGGCACCCGCACGGCGCCGATCCCCAGCCGAACGGCCCTGCCCCCCGCTCCGCCCGCGGTCCGCATCGCGAAGGCGATCGTGCGCGCTGCCCGGCGCCGCAACGCCGCGGCCAAGGCAGGGCGAGGATCTGCCCGCGGTGGGGCAAGGGCAACGCGGGGCAGGGATTTGCGGTCGGAGCAGGTGACGGCCGGAAAGGTACCGCCGAGCAAGGCGGTGATCGGGCAACGCGGCGGCCGGGCAAGGCGACAACGCTGCGAGGCGGCGGCCCGGCGAGGCAGCGGCCCGGCAAGGCGACGGCCCGGCAAGGCGACGGCCCGGCAAGGCAGCGGCCCGGCAAGGCAGCGGCCCGGCAAGGCGGCGGCCCGGCAAGGCGGCGACCCGGCAAGGTGGCGGCCCGGCGAGGCGACCCCGGCCCAAGGTGACCCCGACCAAGGCGGCCGCCAGGCAGGCGGCGAACGGGCGGCGTTTACCGACTAGAGCGCTTCGCGCTCAGAGTGAATCGGCAGGGGATTCCCGAATCAGCAGCATTCTGATTCAACATGGTGGCTGGCGGTGGAGGGCCAGCCACCATGCCCAAGTTGCTCTCTGGCGATCTTCGTCTTCGCGTTGTCCGCGCGATAGACGCCGGAATGTCCCGGCGCCAAGCCGCGGCGCGGTTCGATGTCGCCCCGTCCACGGCCATCCGTTGGCACGGGGAATGGACAAGAACCGGGTCATGCCGCGCCAAGCGTCAGGGCGGCGATCGCTGGTCCCATGTGACCGAAGCGCACCGGGATCGCATCCTCGCCCTCTTGGACGAGGCGGGCGACATCACGCTGACCGAGCTCAAGGAGAAGCTCGGCGAGACCGGAGACACCGTGTCGATTTCATCCCTCTCGCGCTTCTTCAGGCGACACGGGATCACGCGCAAAAAAAGACCGGCCACGCGGCCGAGCAGAGTCGCGCCGACATCCTCGCCCGCCGCCGCGCCTGGTTCGACGGCCAGGACGACCTCGAGCCCGCGCGGCTGATTTTCATCGACGAGACCTGGGCGAGCACCAAGATGGCGCGTTCGCACGGTCGCTGCCGGCGCGGCGAGCGGCTGCGCATGCCGCTGCCCTTCGGTCATTGGAAGACCACCACGCTCGTGGCCGGCCTCTCATTATCGGGCATCGTCGCGCCGATGGTTCTGGATCGTGCGATCAACCGGACCTGGTTCGAGGCCTATGTGGAACAGGTCCTCGTCCCTTGCCTGACCCCAAGCAATGTCGTGGTGATGGACAATCTGGGAAGCCACAAGGGGCAGCGCGTTCGCCAGTTGATCGAGCGCGCCGGGGCAACGCTTCTGTTCCTCCCGCCCTACAGCCCCGACTTCAACCCCATCGAGATGGCCTTCGCCAAGATCAAAGCCCTGTTGAAGAAGGCCGCTGAGCGAACTGTCACCGCCCTTCGGGATCGCGTCGGCGACGTCCTCCACCTCGTCACCCCCGACGAGGCCCGCGCCT
>NZ_MJUX01000012.1 GCF_001927245.1 Acuticoccus yangtzensis
CTGGAAGAAGCCGTTGTTGTCGCCCACCTCGGCCGTGGGGGACATGCCCATGCCGCCGACCGTCGCCGCGCCGAGGTCGGAGATGATGTCGCCGAACATGTTTTCGGTGACGATGACGTCGTAGAAGTCCGGCCGCTTGACGAGGTGGACCGTCATCGCGTCGATCAGCGCGAAGTCGAGTTCGACGTCGGGATAATCTTCCGCCACCTCGCGCGCGATCTTGCGGAAGAAGGCGTAGGAGCGCAGCACGTTGGCCTTGTCGCAGCAGGTGACGCGCTTCTTGCCGTCGAGCGGGGCGCCGTTGCGGGAGCGCGCCAGCTCGAACGCCTTGCGCACGATGCGTTCGGTGCCGTGGCGGGTGATGATCGACGTGTCGCTGGCGATCTCGCCGCGCACGATGTTGCCGCCGCCGCGCGCGGCGTAGAAGCCTTCGGTGTTCTCGCGCAGGATGATGTAGTCGATCTGCCCCGGCTCGTAGTGGCGCAGCACCGAGGTCACGCCGGGGTGCAGCTTGATCGGCCGGATGTTGGCGTAGAGGTCGAGCCGGAAGCGGAGCTGCAGGCCGAAGTCGAGGCCCGGCTCGGTGCCGTCGGCGGCGGTGACGTCGGGCAGGCCCGCCGCGCCGTGGAAGATCGCGTCGGCATCGCGGCAGGCGTTGAAGGTCTCCTCGGGGAAGGAGGTGCCGGTTTCCTTCCACAGCGTGGCGCCGGCGCGGTATTCGTTGAAGTTCAGCTTGCCGGGGTCGGGCAGCGCGGCCTGGATGACCTTGAGGCCGGCGTCGCAGACTTCGGGGCCGATTCCATCGCCCTTGACGACGGCAATGTCGTAGCGGGTTTTCGGCATCATATCGTTCATGGTGGTCTCGTTCGCGGGGTGAGAAGGCGGGGCCGGCGGCGCGGAGCGGCGCACGCCGGAGAGCGGGGGGAGGGGCCTCAGTTGGAGGCGGCGACCATGCGGCGGTACCAGTCGGCGAGCTCGGGGAACTCGGCGACAACCTCGTCGGCCTTGGCGCGGAAGGGGGCGCGGTCGATCTCGACGACCGTCATGCCCTTTTCCTTGAGGTCGGCCAGGATCGCGGCCTCTTCCTCGGTGATGTAGGCGTTGTACCAGTCGGCGGCCTCGTTGGCGGCCTCGCGGATCGCCTGCTGATGGGCCGGCTCCATCGCCTCGAAGGCGTCGGCGTTGAACTGGAAGGTGAAGCCGTTGGCCATGTGGGCGGTGAGGATGAGGTAGTCCTGCACCTCGTCCAGGCTGGCGGACTGGATGGTGGCGAGCGGGTTCTCCTGCGCCTCGATCACGCCCTGCTGCAGCGCGGTGAAGACTTCGGACCAGGACATCGGCGTCGGGCTGGCGCCGAAGGTGCGCCAGGTGACGAGGCGTTCCTTCATCGGCGAGACGCGCATCTTGAGGCCGGCGAGATCGTCGATCGACTGCACCTCGCGGTTGGCGGTGAGCTGGCGCGCGCCGCGATACATGTGGCCGAGGACGAGGAAGTTCGCTTCGTCGGCGATCTTGGCCTTCAGCTCCTCGCCGACCTCGCCGTTCCAGACGGCGGCGTAGTGGGCGGCGTCGTCGAACAGGTAGGGCATGCTCTCGACCCCCGCGAGCGGGTGATAGCGAGACAGGGTGCCGATGGATTCGATGACGATATCCATGCCGCCCTGCTGCAGCGCCTCCTGCATCTGCTGGTAGTCGCCGAGGCTGGAGGAGGGGAAGATGCGAACGTCCACCTCGCCGCCGGTCTTTTCGGAGACGGCTTCGGCGAAGGTCTTGGCGGCGGTGTGGACGGGGTCCGAGGGGTCCTGGCCGTGGCCGAGGCGCAGCGTCTCGGCGGAGGCGGTGGAGACGGCACCGGCGAGCGCACCGGCGGCGATGAGGGCGATGAAGCGCATGGTTTCCTCTCTGTCGGGCTGGTTCAGCCCCTGGGTTGTGCCGGGGTCTTTGCCCCGTTGGGGTGCCGGGGCCGGGGCCCCGGAAGAGGTGCGTGCCGGGGCCGGGGCCCCGGAAGAGGTGCGGGCCGGCCGGCGCGGGCCGGAAGGCTCAGCCGAAAAGGCTCAGCCGAGTAGGCCGGGGAGCCAGAGGACGAGGCCCGGGATGTAGGTGATGAGGAACAGCACGATGAGCTGAACCGCGATGAAGGGGAGGGCGGCGACGGCGGCCTGGTTGAGCGGCACGTCGCCGATCTTGGCCGCCAGGTTGAGGCACAGCCCCACCGGCGGGGTGACGAGGCCGACGAGGAGGTTGAACACCACCACCACGCCGAAGTGGATCGGGTCGATGCCGACTTCGGGCAGGATCGGCAGGATGACCGGCAGCAGGATCAGCATCGCCGCCTTGGCCTCCATGAACATGCCGATGACGAGGAAGAGCACGTTCAGAAGGAGCAGGATGACGATGGGATCGCTGGAGAAGGCGAAGATCCATTCGGCCACCTGCTGCGGCACCTCCAGGATCGTCAGCACCCAGGCGAAGACGAGGGCGCCGGCCGCCACCGTCATCAGCGCGCCGACGCGGATGGCGGTCTGGAACAGGATGCGCGGCAGGGCGGTGACCTTGAGGTCGCGATAGACGAAGAGGCCGATGAAGAGGGCGTAGACGACCGCGACCGCCGCCGCCTCCGTCACCGTGAAGAGGCCGAAGAGGAGCCCGCCGATGATGAGGAAGGGCAGGATCACCGCCCACGCGGCCGAGACGGCGGTGCGCGCGAGTTCGCTCAGCGACGGGCGCGCATAGGTCGGATAGTTGCGGCGTTTGGAGATGATGTAGGTCATCACCATGAAGCCGAGCCCCAGCATGATGCCCGGCACGTAGCCGCCGAGGAAGAGCTGGGTGATCGAGACCTCGGCGATGATGCCGTAGAGGATGAGCGTGATCGACGGCGGGATGATCGGCCCGCAGGTGGACGAGCAGGCGGTGAGGGCGACGGTGAAGGGGCCGGAATAGCCCTCCTTCTTCATCGCCGGGATCATGATGGAGCCGACCGACGCGGTGTCGGCCGTGGCCGAGCCGGAGATGCCGCCGAAGAACATCGACGACACCACGTTGACCTGGGCAAGGCCCCCCGGCATCGGCCCGACGAGGGCGTTGGAGAAGGCGACGATGCGCCGGGTAATGCCGGCCTCGTTCATGATCTGGCCGACCAGCAGGAAGAACGGGATCGCCATGAAGGCGAAGGAGTTGATGCCGGCGACGAAGCGTTGCGGGATCATGCCGAGGGGCAGGTCGCCGATGGCGAGGAGCGCGGCGAGTGAGGCGCCGGCGAGGCACATCGGCAGCGGCAGGCCGATGAGGAGCGTGAGGACGAGCGTGCCCACGAGGATTGTCAGTTCCATCGGGGGTCTCCGTCAGAAGGGGCGGATGTCGCGGCGCAGGGCGAGCTCGGCGAGGAAGGCGAGCATCAGGACGGCCGAGACGGTCGGGGCGAGGTAGAGGATGGAGACCGACCATTCGAGGCCGGGGCTCGTCTGGCCCGCGTTGAGGCGCATGAGGCGGATGCCGTAGACCAGCATCACCCCCGCGAAGGCGAAGGCGAAGACGAAGCGCAGGATGGCCATGACCACCTGCACGGGGCGGGGCACGGCGTCGACGAGGACGTCCACCTTGATGTTGTCGAGGTGGCGCACGGCGAGCGCGAGGCCGACGAGGGCGACCCAGACCATCGCCCAGCGTGCCAGTTCGCCGGACCAGAAGGTGGGTGCGTTGAAGACGTAGCGCATGACGACCTCGTAGGAGACGACGCCGATCATGAGCGCGAACAGGACGACGACGAGGAGGCCGGCGACGGCTTCGAGGCAGTCGCAGACGAAGCCGACGGGGCCGTGACTGAGGGTCGGGCGGCGCATCAGCTGCGCCCCCGTTGGGGGTTGTGTCTCACGATGGTCCTCCCGCGCCGGGGGTGGACCCGGCGTCAGCGCCGGCCTTTGGCGGCCGGTTCATGTTGGTCGTGGGAACCAACCATATACGTGTAAATATATCAATAGGTATGCTCGCGCGGATGCGTCGAGCCGGCAACGGCGTCCGCCGATGCCGGACAGGCAGACGCCGGGGCGCGCCGATAACGGGGCGCGCCGATGAAGCGACGCGCCGTTATTGGGCGAGGAAGCCGCCGTCGACGGGGAGGGTGTGGCCGGTGACCATCCCGGCGGCGGGGCTGGCGAGGAAGAGGATGGCGGCGGCGACCTCCTCAGGCTCGGCCAGGCGCTTCAGCGGCGTCATGGCGAAGATCTTCTCCATCACCTCGGGCTGATCGAGCAGCGCCTTGATGAACGGGGTGCGCACATAGGTCGGCGCCACGGCGTTGACGCGGATGCCCGCCCCGGCCCACTCCACCGCCAGCGCGCGGGTCATGTTGACGAGGGCGCCCTTGGTGGTCTGGTAGGAGACGTTGGGATAAACCCCGCCGCCGGAGAGGCCCATGATCGACGCGGTCTGCACGATGCTGCCGCCGGTGCCCGCCGCGATCATCCGCCGCGCCACTGCGCGCGAGATGAGGAAGCTCCCCGTCAGGTTGACGTCGACGACCTTGTTCCAGCTCGCCAGCGGGTGATCGGTGGCGGCATCGCGGATGGCGATGCCGGCGCAGTTGACGAGGACGCCCGGCACGGCGCGTTCGGCGACCTGTGCGACGGCCGCCTCCACCGACGCTTCGTCGGCGACGTCGCAGGCGAGCGCCATGGATGCGGCCGGGGAGCCGGACGGGGCGCCGGGGAGGGTGTCCGCGACGGCGGCGGCGCGCTCCCGGTCGAGGTCGAGCACGGCGACGGTGGCACCCGCCTCGGCAAGCGTTCGCGCGGCGGCGGCGCCGATGCCGCTGGCCCCGCCGGTGACGATGGCCATCGTGCCGTCCAAGGAGAAGAGTCCGCCCATTGTGGTCCGTCCTGATTGTTGGCGCGCGGTGGTGCGCGCGGGGTGCGGGTGCTGAGTGTCGTGGCGCGGGGGGCGTGGCGCCGCGTGGCCCGGTCTCAGCATCGCGGCCGGGGCCGGGGCGCGAACGTGGCGGCACACGGGGGCCGGTCCGCGCTCACAGGGCGCTGAAGTTCATCGCCTCCACGGCGCCGATGAGGAGGCCCTCGCCGCGCCGGCGCTGGAGGAGGTGCTTCTCCACCGCGAGCTCGAAGCTGCCGGAGGCCAGCGCGTCGACCAGCGCGGCGTGATTCTCGGTCGAGGTGCGGGTATATTCAGCGCTCTGCAGGCGCACGGCGACGACGTGGGCGCGGCGGGCGAAATCGCGCATCTGGATCCCCGCGGAGGCGAGACGGGTGTTGCCGGACAGGCGCATCAAGGTGCGGTGAAAGTCCTCGTCCGCGTCGCACCAGCCCATCACGTCGCCGGCGTCCTGCGCGGCGCGCATCCGCGCGACGGTCTCGGCGAGGGGGGCGAGGTAGGCCGCATCCGGCGCCCGCTCCGACAGAAGCTGCACCGCGACCATTTCAAGGCCGGAAATGACCTGGTAAGCCTCGCGCATGTCGGTGATGGAGATGGGCAGGACGCGGATGCCGCGCCCGCGCGCGATGTCGACGAGCGATTCGGTCTGCAGCCTGAGCAGCGCCTCGCGCACGGGCGTGCGGCTCATTCCGAGCTCGTTGGCGATCTCGCTTTCATCGACGGTGGTGTTGGGCGTGAGCCGGCCGCGGACGATCCGCTCCTTGATGGCGGTGTAGGCCGTATCGGCGGCTCGTCCCATGCTGGCTCTCCAACGCGCTCTCGCTACATATATCTCCTAATACATTCAGGCTATGCGCGGATGAAAGCCTCTTGCGGCCCTTTCGCCCGATCCTGCCCCGGTGGCGCGCCGACCGGCGGTGGAGTGCGGCGCCGGCGATAGGTTTTGCTCTTCGCGCATTCCCCTCGATCTGAAAATCTTTGGGTGTCGCTTGCGTAAAGCGGCAAGGTCGTGGCGTCTCCTCCCCCAACCCCGCCGTGCCCGCTCGCGGTGCGGCTCCCAAAAAGAAACGTCTGGAGGACACCATGCGGACCCTCAACACCCTACTCGCGGCATCCATCGTCGCGGCCGGTTTCGCCACCGGCGCCAGCGCCGAGACGCTGCGCTTCGGCCACTATGCCAACACCAGCGACACGCCCCACAAGGCGGCGATGATGTTCAAGTGGATCGTCGAGGACATGACCGACAAGGCGCTCGAGATCGAGGTCTACCCGGCCGGCGAACTCGGCAACTCGGCCAACTCGCTGCAGGGTGCGCGGCTCGGCACCATCGACATCACGGTGACCGGCAACCCCTATTTCACCTCCTTCGCGCCGCAGGTGAACGTTCTCGACCTGCCCTTCCTGTTCGAATCGCCCGAGCATGCCTACCGCGTGCTGGACGGTGAGGTCGGCGCCGAGCTGATGGATTCCATCAACGGGGTGGGCCTCCAGGGCCTCGCCTTCTGGGAAATCGGCTTCCGCAACCTCACCAACAACGAGCGGCCGATCACCACGCCTGACGACCTGAAGGGGCTGAAGCTGCGCACGACGCCGAACCCGGCGCACATCGAAGCCTTCACGCTGCTCGGCGCCAACCCGGCCCCGATGCCCTTCGCCGAACTCTACAGCGCGCTGCAGACGGGCACGGTGGACGGGCAGGAGAACCCGACCACGCACATCTACCACTCCAACTTCCACGAAGTGCAGAAGTACATGTCGATCACCGAGCACGCCTATACGGCGGCGCCTCTGGTGATGAACGCGGCGAAGTTCAACGGCCTGCCGGAGGACCAGAAGGAGGCGCTGCGCGTGGCCGCCAAGCTGTCCGCGGCCTACGAGCGTGAGCTGAACCGGGTGCAGGAAAATTCCAGCCTGGAGGCGATGACGGCGGCCGGCATGGAAATCGTCACCGACCCGGACGTGGACGCCTTCCGCGCCGTCGTGGCCGACAAGACGCGCGCCATGTACGCCGAGAAGTTCGGTGACGCGCTGCTGACGAAGATCGACGCGCTGGCGCCCTCCGCACAATAAGGGCGCCCGTGATCCATTCCATCGAGACGGCGGCGACGTGGCTGTGGCGCGTCGCCGTCGCGGGGCTCGTCGCCGTCATCACCGCGATCACCATCGCGCAGGTGGTGGCGCGCTACGGCCTCAACAATTCCATCGTCTGGGCGGAGGAGCTGAACAGGCTCCTCTTCGTCTGGCTCGTCGTGCTGGGCGCGGCGGGGGCGGACCACATGCGCATCGGCCTCATCGCCGATCTGCCGCGCTTCAGCCGCCCGCTGCGCGTCGTCGCCGCCCTCGGCGCGCTCGGCGCCATCGCCCTGTTGGCGTGGGGCGCGTGGAAGCTGTCGGCCATGTTCGCGTTCGACCGCTACGTCACGCTGGACCTTTCCAAGTGGTGGTATTTCGCCGCGCTGATGGTGGGCGGGGCGGTGTGGGCCGTCGCCAGCGTGTGGCGTGAGGTGTTCCACCCGGGCGGGGGTGCGCCGCTGTGACCGCGCTCATCCTCGTCGGCACCATGGTGCTGCTCGCGCTGCTGGGCGTGCGGCTGGTGTTCGCCATCATCATCGCCTCGGTGGTGGCGCTTCTCGTCTACCGGCCGGGCATCCCGTTCGCGGTGGTGGCGCAGCAGTTCTTGTCGGGCGTCGACAATTTCCTGCTGCTCGCGGTCGCCTTCTTCTTCCTGGCGGGCGAGCTCATGAACCGCGGCGGCGTCACCCGGCGCATCGTCGCCTTCGCGCAGACCTGCGTCGGCCACATCCGCGGCGGGCTCGGCCACGTCAACGTCCTGTCCTCGGTGTTCTTCTCCGGCATCTCCGGCTCGGCGGTGGCGGACACGGCCGCGGTCGGCTCGGTGATGATCCCGGCGATGGAGAAGTCCGGCTTCTCGCGCGGGTTCGCGGCGGCGATCACGCAGACGTCCAGCGTCATCGGGCCGATCATCCCGCCGTCGATCCCGATGATCGTCTACGCGGTTCTGGCCCAGGTGTCGGTGGGCAAGATGTTCCTCGCCGGCATCGTGCCCGGTCTCGTCGTCGCGGCGTGTCTGATGGTGGTGGTCTACATCATCTCCATCAGGCGGAACTATCCGGCCGATCCGTGGGCCGGGTTCGGCGCCATCGTGCGCGCGGGCGCCGGGGCGCTGGTGGCGCTGCTCACGCCGGTGATCATCGTCGGCGGCATCCTGGGCGGGATCATGACGGCGACGGAGGCCGGCGCGGTCGCGGTCGCCTACGCCTTCGTGGTGGGCAAGTTCTGGTTCCGCGAGCTCACCTGGGGCGGCTGCTTCACCGCGTTGGTGGAGGCGGCGAAGGGGACGGCGACGGTTCTCGTCATCGTCGGCGCGTCGGCGCTGTTCGCGTGGATCGTCGCCGATCTGAAGGTGTCGACCATGGCGGCGGAGGCGATCTTCGCGGTCACCACCGATCCCTTCTGGGTGCTCGTCCTGGTGATGGTCTTCGTCCTCGTCATCGGCCTGTTCCTGGACCCGCTGGCGGCCCTCGTCATCGTCGTTCCGGTGTTCCTGCCGACGATGGTGTCGCTCGGCATCGACCCGATCCACTTCGGCGTTCTCATCGTCCTCAACCTGATGATCGGGCTGACGACGCCGCCGATCGGCTACCTCATCTACCTCTCCGCCTACATCGCGCGGGAGCGGCCTGAGGTGGTGATCCG
The DNA here is from genome assembly GCF_001927245.1 of Acuticoccus yangtzensis. Lineage (GTDB taxonomy): Bacteria > Pseudomonadota > Alphaproteobacteria > Rhizobiales > Amorphaceae > Acuticoccus > Acuticoccus yangtzensis. Next base: position 8,602 of record NZ_MJUX01000012.1, read on the forward strand.
CGAGAGCCTGCCCTTCCTCGCCGCGCTCATCGTGGCGCTCGTCATCTGTCTCGTTTTCCCGGCCGTGGTGCTGACCTTGCCGGGCCTCTACAGCGGAGGCTGACCCTTTATGAAGATCTACGACCTCTCCATGCCGATCGAGGAAGGCCACCTGCGCTGGCCGATCGAGCGGTTCAAGAAGGGCAGCTTCGCCGACGGCGACCTGTTCGAGGCGAGCGGGCTGAAGACCACCTGCCACGGCTTCACCCATGTGGACGCGCCGCGCCACATGGTGCCGGGCGGCGACACGCTGGACGCGCTGGACCTGTCGCGCGTGTGCGGGACCGCGGCGGTGATCGACCTCACCGACATCAAACCCAACGAGGAGGTGACGGCGGCGCGCCTCGCCGAGCGTGCGGGCCACCTGGAGCGCGGGCAGATCGCCATGTTCCGCTCCTGCTGGGACGAGCAGAGGGACTGGCGCACCGCCGATTTCTGGCTGGATGCGCCCTTCATGTCGCGCGAGGCGTCGGAGTGGCTCTTGGAGCGCGGGCCGACCGCCGTCGCCTTCGATTTTCCGCAGGACTACACCATCCGCCTGATGCTGCACGGCGAGATGAGGCCGATCGAGGAGCACGTCACCCACGACGTGCTTTTGCGCAACAAGGTGACCTTGATCGAGTATCTGGTGAACACGCGCCAGGTGACGACGGCGACGACGGTCCTGAGCGCGCTGCCGATCCGCTACACCGGCTCGGACGGTGCGCCCGCCCGCGTGGTGGCGATGGACCTGAACTGACGGCGCGCTTCGTTTGCATGCAATAACGGCCGATAATGGTCGGACGGCGGATCGTACGCTTGACGATTGACCGTCTTTGAATGCAAAGTTCGCCTTATGCGGCGGCGGGACCGGGGATGAACCTCGGCCTGCCGCCGTTCGACCAAACGCGCCGCAGAGCGTGCGGGTCATAGAACAAGGCGGAAGGAAACAGCCATGGGATCCTCTTTCGACGCGCTTTCGCGCCGCAAATTCGTGGCCCTGTCGGGGGCGGCGTCGGCGGCGGTCATCTTGCGCCCCGGCCTCAGCCGCGCGGCGACGAGCCTGAAGCTCACCCACCCGGCCGACACCAGCCATCCGGTGCACACGACCACCGTGACGATGGCGGCCAACATCGCCGAGCGGACGGGGGGCGAGGTTCAGATCACGCTGTTCCCGAACAACGCACTCGGCTCGCCGACGGAGACCGCGCAGCAGGTGCGGGCCGGCGCGGTCGACATGATCATTCTGAACCCGGCGAACATCGAGGCGCTGTCGCGCACGGTGGGCGTCGTGAACATCCCCTACCAGTTCGAGAGCTACGCACACGCGCACCGCACGCTGGACGTGACCGGGCGCGAGTTCATGGCCGAGCAGCTCGCCAAGGCGGGCTTCACGTGGATCGCCAACTACGAGTGGGGTTTCCGCAGTCTTTCCAACAGCGTGCGGCCGGTGAACGGGCCGGAGGATATTCGCGGCATGAAGCTGCGTGTGCCGCCGGAGCTCGCCATCAAGCTGGCGTTCGAGGCGCTGGGCGCGCAGACGCAGACGATCGCCTTCCAGGAGGTCTATCTGGCGCTCGCCAACAAGACGGTGGACGGGCAGGACAACCCCGTCGGCACCACCTTCGCGGCGAAGTTCTACGAGGTGCAGAGCCACATCGCGCTGACCAAGCACATCTACGCGACGGTGATGCTGGCCTCCAATCCGCGCTCCTGGGACCGTTTGAGCGAGGATCAGCGCGGCATCATCCAGGAGGAGGCGACCGCGGCCGGCAACGCGGCGCGGGCCGCCGTGGTGGCGCAGGAGGAGGACTATCTGGCGCAGATGGAGGCGGCAGGCGTCGCGGTGACGCGGCCCGAGATCGCGCCCTTCCAGGCCGAGATGGAACCCGCCTATGCGGAGTTGAAGCGCAACATCGGCGAGGAGGCGTGGACCACCTGGCAGGGCCTCGTCGACGCCGCGAAGGGCGAGGGCTGAGCGGCCGCCGCGCCGAGTCTTCGGGCCCGGCTCCGCGCTGCCCGGGCGCGGCCCGCGCGGTCCGGCCGTGATGCGCCGGATGTGAGGTGACGGGTGGCCCCCGTCACTTGGCTGCGTTGCCCGGCTGCGTCACCTGGCTTCGTCGTCCGGCTGCCCGGATTTCCGCCTGAGGGTGGATCACGGCCGCTTCATCCGGGCGGCAACGTTCCGGGTCACCTCGTGCCGTGCGGCGCCCTGTCGTGCGGCGCCCTGCCCGACGTCCTCGTGTCCGGCGGCCTCTTGTCCGGCCGCCCCGTGTCGGCTCGCGACCTCGGGCCCGGTCGTCTTCGTTCGCCCGTTCCTCTCGTCAGTCTCTTCGTGCGGTTTCTTTCATGTTGATGGTCGTCCTGCTGCTCGTCCTGTGCGGGCTCATTCTTCTCGGCGTACCGATCGCGGTGGCGCTGGCGGCCACGGCCATCGGCACCATGTGGTGGGCGACGGGGCCGGACCTCCTCTTCATCTTCATCCAGCGGCTTTATGCGGGCACGACGTCGTTCCCGCTGCTCGCCATCCCCTTCTTCATCATCGCCGGCAACCTGATGAACACGGGCGGCATCACCGAGCGCATCTTCGCGGCGGCGCAGCTCTTCGTCGGGCGCATCCGGGGCGGGCTGGCGCATGTCAACGTTCTCGCCAGCGTGCTCTTTTCGGGCATGTCGGGCTCGGCGGTGGCGGACGCGGCGGGGCTCGGCATCATCGAGGTGAAGGCGATGCGCGAGGCCGGCTATTCGGGCCGCTTCGCCGCGACGATCACCGCGGTGTCGTCGACGATCGGGCCGATCATGCCGCCGTCCATCCCGCTGGTGATCTATGGCAGCCTCGCCAACGTTTCCATCGGCGCGCTGTTCCTGGCGGGCGTGGTGCCGGGCGTCCTGATGGCGGTGGCGCTGATGGTGGTCATCTCCGTGGTGGCGCGGGTGCGCGGCCTTCCCGTGATGGACGAACGCCCGGCGGGGCCGGAGGCGCGGCGCGTCTTCTTCGGCGCGCTGCCGGCGATGCTGACGCCGGTCTTCATCATCGGCGGAATCCTGGGCGGGCTCGCCACGCCGACGGAGGCGGCGGTGCTCGCCACGGCCTATGCGCTCTTCCTCGGCACCTGCGTCTACCGCGAGCTGAGGTGGCGCGACATTCCGGACATCCTGTGGCTGTCGGGCCGGCAGACGGTGCAGGTGATGTTCATCATCGCCGCCGCCGCGCCGTTCGGGTGGGTGCTCATCCAGCAGCAGATCCCGAACGCGGTCATCGAAGCGATGTTCAGCCTGTCGAGCGATCCTTGGGTGATCCTCATTCTGGTGAACGTGATCCTGTTGGTGCTCGGCATGTTCATCGAGGGGGTGGCGATCATCATCATCGCCTTCCCGATCCTGTTGCCGGTGATGCTGCAGATCGGCGTGGACCCTGTGCATTTCGGCATCATCATGGTGCTGAACCTGATGATCGGCCTCGTCACGCCGCCGGTGGGGATGTGTCTGTTCGCGGTGTCGTCGGTCAGCAACGTTCCGATCAGCGACATGGTGCGGGAGATGTGGCCTTACATCTTGGCGCTGTTCGCGGTGCTGCTTCTCGTCACCTTCGTGCCGGAGACGGTGCTGTGGCTGCCGCATGCGTTGGGGTACGGCTCATGATCCGCGTTTTGAAGGCGGCCGACAGGGCCGTGGCTTTCGTCTGCCGCTGGGGTGTCACGGGGGCGCTCGTCGGGCTCTTCCTCCTGCTTCTGGCGGGGGTCATCACGCGCTCGGTCCCGGTGGTGTCGATCACCGGATCGGACGAGATCGTCGAGCTTTTGTTCGCGTGGCTGACCTTCCTCGGCGCCGTCGCCCTGTGGCGGGAGGGGGCGCTCTACAACGTCACCCTCGTGCTGGTGTCGGTGCCGGCGAAGGTGCGGCACGGCATCGAGATCGGCATCAAGTTTCTGATGCTGATGGTGGCGCTGGTGCTTCTCATCAAGGGCTATGCGTTCATGGCGGGGTCGGGGGAGACGACGCCTTTCCTGCGGCTCGACAAGGCGTGGTGGTACGCCTCCATCCCGGTGTGCGGGGCGTTGATGTGCGCCTACAGCGTGGCGGGTCTCATTCTCACATTTCGCGGCCGGTTCGACGAGGCGGAGACCTCGGGCGGGCTCTTGGGCTGACCCACGAAGGATAGGACATGACACAACGTTTGGCGGGCCGCACGGCGATCATCACCGGCGGTGCGGGCGGGATCGGCGGTGCGACGGGGCGCGTCTTCTGCGAGGAGGGGGCGCGGGTGCTCCTGGTTGACCCCAACGCGGAGGCGCTGGAGGAGGTCGTCGCGGCGATCCGGGCGGAGGTTGCCGGCGCCGAGGTCGCGGGTGCGGCGCTCGACGTCTCCGCGGAGCCTGCGTGTGCGGAGGCGGTGGCGGCGGCGCGCGATGCGTTCGGGCCGGTGGACGTTCTGGTGAACAACGCCGGGATCCGCTCCTACGAGCCGCTGGCGGAGGCGAAGGCGGAGACGTGGGAGCGCATTCTGGCGGTGAACCTCCTCAGCTATGCCTTCATGGCCAAGGCGGCGCTGCCGGATCTTCGCAAGGCCGGCAACGGGGCGATGGTGAACATCTCGTCCACCTACGGCGTCTCCGGTCGCGCGGGGATGGGGCAGTATGATGCGACGAAGGCGGGCATCATCGCGATGACGCGCACTTTGGCCTTCGAGGAGGCCGAATATGGTGTGCGGGTGAACTCGCTGTGTCCCGGCTACACGTTGACGCCGTTCCATGTGCGGCGTGCGGCGGAGGCGGGGACGAGCGAGGCGGAGCTTCGTGCCGCGCCGGTGAAGGACTGCATCATGCGCCGCTGGTGCGACCCGCGGGAGATCGCGCTGCCGATCCTGTGGCTGGCGTCGGACGAGGCGTCCTACATGACGGCGACGAACATCATGGTCGACGGCGGCCGCCCGGTGATGTGAGGGGGCCAAGCCCCGAAACCCCGAACAAAACTGTGGGATTTTGGCGGGGTCAAGCATCCGCGCGGACCCACGCGCAGGCCGCCCTCTCGGGGGCGGGCGAGCATGGGGAGCACGGGTGCTTGATGCCGCCAAAATCCCACTCAGCCTTGCAGCGGTCTGCAGGTTCTTCACCTGCAGGCCTGCCTGCCGGCGAGGCGGGGGGAGCGCGAGGGGGGAACTCCCCTCGCTGAGGCGGCGCCGCGCAAGACGCCGCCGCGCAGTCACCCCGCAGCGTCACACCGCGCAGTCACCCCGGAAAGAACCGCGCGTCCTGGGCCTGGCGCAGGGCGAGGAGTTCAGACGCGGCGTCGATTTCCACGTCGGCGAGGCGGAAGAGGTCGCCCTTGGAGACAGGCCGCACGAGAGTGCGGTTGGAGACGAGGTAGAAGGGCGCGGGGGCCTCGGCGGACAGGGGCGCGGCGGGGATCATGCGGGCGGAGGCGTCCGCGACCTCGTGGTGGTGGCCGCCCATGGTGAGCACCTCGCCGGCGGCGAAGTCGCGGTCGGCGTGCATCACGAGGTCGGTGTGGGGGGCGGGGGTGACGGCGCCGGAGGAGACGCCGAGGCCGGCCGCGTCGAGCACGCTGGTGGCGGCCTCGAGGCCGAGGAGGTGGCGCGGCAGCCACAGGAGCGCGGTCGACCCGTCGCGGCTGAGGACGTGGCCCTTGTGGGCGAGGAGCTTCCAGGTGGCCTCATGGGTGCAGCGCACGACCACGAAGACGCCGCCGGCGAAGCTCAGCTCATGCGGGGCGCGCAGGCATTGGAACACGTCGATGCGGCGGCCGGCCGACAGAAGCCCGCCGTCCGCGGCGAGGGCGAACAGGGTGGGCAGCTCCTCGATGCGGGCGATGGGAACGTGGAGGTCTGGCCGGTCGGCCATTAGCCCGGTGTGGTTGGAGACGAGCGTCATCTCGCACAGGTCCGGAACCAGCTTCTGCGGCAGGGCGGCGGCGAGGCGGGAGCGCTCCGCCACAGCGTCCGCCACGTCGCGGGTGCCGAGCCGGTCGAGGGCGGCGAACCCGGCGACGTCGATCACGCGGCCGTTGCTGTCGATGGTTTCGGACGCGGCGTCGAACACGAAGTCGTATTCGCTGGACTTGCCGGCGGCGAGGATCTCGAACCCCAGGGTCTCGGCCCAGGTGACGAGGCCGATGAGAAGGCTCGGCTGATCGCCGTCCACGGGGGTGACGATGCGGCCGCGGTCGGCGGCCATGGCGGCGATGCCGGGGCCGATGAGGCTGTCGGCCTCCTTGCTGACCATGACGAGGTGCTTGTCCGCCTCGATCGCGAGGCGGGCGTGGCGGGCGCCGCCTTCGGGGTCGCCGGTCGCCTCGACGATGATGTCGACGGGGAGGTCGGCGGCGAGTGCGGGCTCGCTGGTGGCGATCGCCTTGCCGGCCTCCCATGCGGTGCGCGCCTCGGCGGCGGTGGCGCAGACGGCGATGCGGGCGGAGTCCACACCGGAGGCGGCGAAGGCGCGGGCGGCGCGCGCGGCGTCGAGGTCGACGGCGACGCGGGTGGTGACGCGCTCTATGCGCTCGGTCTGGGCGATGAAACTGTTGCCAAAGTCGCCGGTCCCGATCAGGCATGCGGTGACGGGCTTCACATCCCGGTAGTAGGCGTGGAAGTTCATATGCCGTTTCTTCGTTATGGTTTCGTTGGACCGGACCATGACATGTTGCATGCAACTTGGCATGCCCGTCCATCTCTATGCGTCATTTCGGGCCGCATCTAAAGGGTTTTGCATGCAGATTGTCGAAGGGCAGGCGACGTCCGGAGAGGCGGCACCCGACGCGGCGCAGCGCGGCCAGCGCTCGGCGTTCGCGGTTCAGGCGATCCGGGACATGATCGTGTCGGGCGAGCTTCCGGCGGGGGAGCGGGTGCCGGAGCGGGTGATCACCGAGCGACTCGGCATTTCGCGCACGCCGCTGCGCGAGGCGTTGAAGGTGTTGGAGGTGGAGGGGCTGGTGCAGATCTCGCCCAACCGCGGGGCGATGGTGGTGAAGCTGTCGCTCGGCGATGTGGAGGCGGTGATCGAGATGCTGATCGGTCTGGAGCTGAGCGCGGCGGAGCTTGCGTGTGTGCGGGCGAGCGACGAGGAGATCGCGCGGGCGGAGGAGTTGCACCACGAGATGGCGTCGGCTTATCGGCGCGGGGCGCTGATCGAATATTTCAACATCAACCAGCAGATTCACGAGCAGATTTTCGTGTGTGCGCACAATGCGGCGCTGCTGAGGGTGTACCGGGCGGAGAGTGCGCGGATCAGGCGGTTCAGGTTCGTGAGCAACCGCGAGGCGACGCGCTGGCCGCGTGCGGTCCAGGAGCACGAGCAGATTTTGGATGCGTTGAAGCAGCGCGAGGGGGCGATCCTGCGCGAGGTTCTGCGGGCGCACCACTGGAACGGCTGGAAGGCGACGGCGAAGGTTCTAAGCGAGGAGTGGGGCGAGGAGCTGGGCTGAGTGGCCGCCGCGGTCTGATGTACCCCCGCGCTCGGCCGCGGCCTGATGTACCCCCGCGGTCGGCCGCGGGCTGATGTACCCCCGCGGCCGGCCGCGGGCTGAGGCACAGCGCGGTCGGCCGCGCGCGGCCCGGGGTAGCGCCGTCGTGACCGGGGGGGCGGGCGGCTTGACAAGATGCCGCGGCGGCGAGCTTGTCGGCCCATGCCGCCCGGCCCGTTGCCGCGGCGGGCCGACCGAACCACGAAGCGAGACACGCCTTGAACCTGGCCGAACTGTCCTTCCTGTCGATCGTACAGGGCATTACCGAGTTTCTGCCGATCAGCTCGTCGGCGCATCTCATCCTCGGGCGCGAGCTGATGCAGGCGCTCGGCGTCGCCTCCAGCCAGATGACGCCCATGGAGGAGCTGGCCTTCGACATCGCCCTGCACATCGGCACCCTGGGCGCCGTGGTGATCTACTTCTGGCGCGAGATGCTGATGTTCGTGCGCGGCGCGCTGGAGCTCGTCACCGGCCGCATGGGGGAGGCGGGGCGGCTCCTTCTTCTCACCATCGCCGCCAGCGTGCCGATCGTCATCATCGGCTTCCTCGCCAAGGACTTCATCACCGACCAGGCGCGCAGCACGGTGGTGATCGGCTGGACGTCGGTGCTGTTCGGGCTGCTGCTGTGGGCGGCGGACAGGCGCGGCCAGGTCAAAGGCGCGCTCGGCGATCTGACGCTGCGTGACGGCGTGCTGATCGGCTTCGCCCAGTGCCTGGCGATCATTCCGGGGGTGAGCCGCTCGGGCATCTGCATGACGGCGGGGCGCTTCTTGGGCCTCGACCGCACGCTGTCGGCGCGTTTTGCGATGCTGCTGTCGATCCCGACGATCATGGGCGCGGGCGTTCTGGCGACGGTGGACCTCGTCAAGGCGGGTGACGCCACGGTGACGACGGATGCGCTGATCGGCGGGGCGATGGCCTTCGTCAGCGCCCTGGTGGCGATCAGCCTGATGATGGGCTGGCTGAGGACGCGCAGCTATACGCCGTTCGTGATCTACCGCGTCGTTCTCGGCGTCGCGCTCCTGGCGCTGGTGATGGGCTAACGTTCATCAGCGTGCGCACCCGCCGGGGTGCGGCCGGGTTCGCCCCGGCGGGTCGCGCGCCCGGCCCGGCTGGGCGCCGGGCCGGCGCGTGCGCCTTGCGGACGAGGCGCACGCAGGCGGTGGAACCCGCCCGCAAGCCTCAGCCGTTGATCGCCGCGAAGGCTGCCAAATAACGGCCCTCGGCCTCCGCATCGCGCTGGAAGCGCACGCGGTTCACCAGCACCTCGTCCGGCACGTCGGGGCCGGTGAGGATGCCCACCACCTCGTCGGTGAAGTCCTTGAGAGGCATCGCCGCGGCCACCTGCGACTGGCCGGGCGTCAGCTCCGTCGCCACCAGAGGCGGGGCGATCTCGTGCACCGACACGGACGTTCCGCGCAACTGGTGCCGCACCGCCTGGGTCCAGGAATGGATCGCCGCCTTGGTGGCCGAATAGGTCGGCGTCGACGCCTTGGGCACGAAGGCGAGGCCGGAGGACACCGTCACCAGCGCCGCCTCGGGCCGTGCGCGCAGATGCGGCAGCAGCCCCGCGGCCAGGCGGATCGGCGCCGCGAGGTTGGTGGCGATCGTGCGCTCCATGGCGCCCAGCGCCACCGGGGCGGCGGCGTAGTCCTCCGTCTCCATGATGCCGGCGTTGAGGATCACCGCGTCCAGCGCCGGGTGATCGGCCAGCACCTGCGCGGCGAAAGCCTCCAGCGCCGCCGGGTCGGTGACGTCGAGCGTGTAGCCGGTCATCGCCGGGTTGCGCTCCAGCGCGGCGTTCAGGCTCGCCGGGTTGCGGCCGGTGATGATGATGCGGTTGCCGTGCGCCTGCAGCGCCTCGGCCAGCGCCTGGCCGATGCCGGAGTTGCCGCCGGTGATGAGGATCGTCCGGTTCGTGAAGTTCATGCCGTGCCCCTGTGACTGACTGGGCCGGATGTGCGCCTCGTGCTACCTTATGGAAAGAAGGCACCCGAAAGATCCATACTTACCTGGCGGAGAGTGTAGGCGGATGGCGGACGATTTGCGGCACCAGCTCATGACGCTGCCGCCGAGCGACCCGGCGGTCGATCGGCTGGTGGAGGAGATCATCGGCCGTGTCGCCGACAAATGGACCATGCTTTTGATCGAGGTCCTGACCGAGCAGGAGGTGTGCCGCTTCTCCGAGCTCGCCCGCGCCTGCGAGGGGATCAGCCAGAAGATGCTGACGCAGACCCTGCGCGCCATGGAGCGGGACGGTCTGGTGACGCGCACCGTCTACCCCGTCGTCCCGCCGAAGGTGGAGTATCGTCTCACCGATCTCGGTTTGGGTCTGGCGAAGGCGTTTTGCGGCGTGTGGCTCTGGGCCGAGGCGAACCGCGAGGCGATCGAGGCCGCGCGCGCCGCCTACGCCGCCGCGCAGGAGGAGGCTTAGCGCCGCCTCGCCCGCGTCCCGCCGGGCCGAGGCTCCAACCTCTAGGCCGCAGGGGTGCGGGCGGCGAAATGGTCCCGCACCAGAGCGGCGACCGCGTCCCACAGGTCCGGGGATGCGCCGCGGATCGGCGGGCCGCACCGCTCCATCACCTGCGCCTCGGTGACGGCGAAGTCGTGCCAGGTGCCGCCGCCGGTCATCAGATTGAGGAGCACCGGCTGCATCCGGTCGATGCCTTTGGCAAAGCGCGCGTCCGGCGTTTCGGCCGCCTCGAACTCGTCCCACAGGGCGCGCAGGCGGGCCGCATCCTCCTCCGGCAGCAGGCCGAAAAGGCGCGCGGCGGCGGCATCCTCCGCGGCGGCGATCGCCGACAGGTCCTTGCCCGGCTGATGGAAGGGCACGTCGCCCGCGTCGATCTCCACGATGTCGTGAACCAGCAGCATCTGCATGACGCGCACGGGGTCGATGCCCGGCGCGTGGGGCGCCAGCACCAAGGCGAACATGGCGACGTGCCAGCTATGCTCGGCGGTGTTCTCGTTGCGGCTGCCGTCGACGAGCCGGTTCTGCCGCGTCACCGCCTTCAGCTTCTCGATCTCGCCGAGGAAGGCGAGGCGGCGGGTCAAGGTGTCGGCGGGTGTCGGGGTCATCGCGGCGCTTTCCAACGGGCAAGGGGTGCGGCCGGTCTCCTCGCGGCCGCGCCCCCGCCTTAGCACCGGCCCGGCGGACGGTGCGAGAGGCGGCGGCGGGGAGCCGATGCCCGGCGGCAACATGCGACGCGCCGGCCGCCGGGCGGCATTGCCGCGGCACAGCGGGGCGGCGAGGGGTCGAGGGCGACGCCGGCGCGACGGGTGGGCGCGCAGGCGGGCGTGGCGGAGGGCGAAGGCGCGACGGGTGGGCGCATCGGCCCCCGCACCGACGCGTTCTATATAGGAGCCTGACCGGCGCCGCTGCGGCAGGCCGGGCGGCACCTTTGCGTGTTACAACACCGCGGGTGCCGCACCCGGCCCGACCGCCGCACGGTGTCCGCCACACCAGAGGAGAGAGACATGACGTCAGCCCCTCCGATCACCGCCACGTCCGCACTCCGCCTGCCGTCGCGCCGCGCGCTTTTGACCGGCGGGGCCGCCGCAGCGGCGGGCGCCGTCCTCGCCGGGGGGCCGTTCGGCGTCCTCCCCGCCCGCGCCGCCGGCCTCGCGCCGACACCCACCATGCGCGGCGGCGCCAACAACTACCGGCCCGGCGCGCCCATCGTCCCGCGCATCGGCGGCGGCGGGTTCGCGATGTCGGGCCGCGTGCGCCGCGCGGGTGACGGCGCCCCGCTGTCCGGCATCCGCATCCAGATCTGGGCCCACACCACCGAGGGCAACGAGCGCGACGCCCGAAGCCACGGCGCCACCCTCACCGACGCCGATGGGCGCTTCGTGATGGACATGCCGCAGATCGTCCCCGCCTTCGGCCAGGCTCACGCCCACCTCGCCTACGACGCCGAGTTCGACGATCACGGCTTCCAGACCGTGTTCCTGCGCCCGCTCCTGCAAAGCCGCGGCGACACCAGCCTTTCGGCCGACTTCGTCCTCGTTTCGGCCTGAACCTTTGCGGCGCATCCTCATCTGGGGCGGGCTGGGGCTCGCCCTTGCGCTGCCGCTCGCCGTGGCGGCGACGAGCCCGCTGCTCGCCTGGAGGGACGCGGTCTATATCACCGCGTGCTTTGCCGGCATCGTCGGCATGGAGGTGCTCCTTCTCCAGCCGCTGCTGGCGGGGCGGTCGCTGCCCGGCCTGTCGCCGCGCCTGTCGCGCCGGCTGCACGCGGCGGGGGGCGCGCTGCTGGTCGCGGCCGTGGCCGTCCACGTCGGCGGTCTCGCCGTGACAAGCCCGCCCGATGTCGTGGACGCTCTGCTTCTGCGCGCACCCACGGCCTTTTCGGTCTTCGGCGTGGTGGCGCTCTGGGGCGTGGTCGCCACCGCCGTCCTCGCGCTCGCCAGGCGGGGCCTGTCCGCCGCGGCCTGGCGCATCGCCCATCTGTCGCTGGCGGCCGTGATCGTCACCGGCAGCGCCATTCACGCGATTCTCATCGACGGGACGATGGGCACCGTCACCAAGATCGCGCTGTGCGTTCTCGTCGCCGCTGCGACGATGCGGGTGACGGTGCGGTTCTGGCCCCGCCTCGGCCTGCGCCGCGTCCGGGCCTGACGCGGCGCACCCGTCCGGGCCGCGGGCCGCACCGGCGCGAACACGCTCAGAGGCCGTCAGCAAACGTCGCGACTCCGGCTCCCCAACACGGTCTGGCCGCAGCGACGGCCGGACCCGCGGGCCGCACCGCAGAGCGATGTCCGCGCCCGTCCCGGCGCGCATCCCTTGCGCCGGCTTCATGACGTGCTTCGGGCCGCGTTCTCGGGGGCCGATACCGACTTATAAATTAAGCAGTTGCTTGCGCATCCGGCATCGCTCCCCGTCGCGCACCCCCGCCGGGCGGCCGCGTGTCGTGATGTTGCGCGTGGAAGCCTCCGAACGTGCGCCGAGTGCGCGGGAACGGCGGCGGCGTTCGCGAAAATGGCGCAATGGCATGCCGTTTGCTTCGTAGCGGGAGGACCGGACCGGGCGCGACCACGAGCCGCCCGATGGCCGACCCCCACCGAACACGCGGCGCCAGACGCCCGCGCCTGCCACGGGAGAACGCATGACCACTCTACGGACCCTGACCCTCGGCCTTAAGGGCCGTCTCTTCGCGGCCAGCCTCACGCTTGCCGGCACCCTGGGCGCCGTCGCCGGTGCGCAGGCCCAGGACCTCAAAGAGGTCAATTTCAGCGAGGCCGTCCATAACCTCGGCTACATCAACCTTTATGTCGGCATGCACGCCGGCATCTTCGAGAAGCACGGCCTCGACATGAACGTGTCGGCCGCGGGCGGCGACACCCAGACCTTCGCCGCGGTGCTGGGCGGCTCGGCCGACTTCGCCATCGGCGACGCCACCATGGCGGTGATGAGCCGCGAGGCCGGCGGACCGGGCATGGTGGTCGGCACCGTGGTGCAGCGGGCGCACTATTTCGGCGTGTCGAAGAACCTCGACACCATCACCGACCCGAAGGACTTCAAGGGCCTCACCATCGTCACCTCCCCTGAGCCCAACACCAACTATTCGGTCGCCAAGAAGATGATCGAAGAGGCGGGGCTCAAGGTCGGCGAGGACGTCACCATCCTGCAGGTGAACCCCGGCACCGAGATCGGCGCCATGCTCGCCGGACAGGCCGACATGGCCATCGCCTACCAGCCGAGCGTCGCCTCCGCCGTCGACCAGGGCGCGAAGGTCGTGTTCGACTTCGCCAGCTTCGTCGGCCCGTTCTGCAACACCGGCATCATGGTGTTGCCGGAGACGATCGAGAACGATCCGGAGATGGTCCAGTCCCTGGTGTCGGCCTTCGAGGAAGCCTCCAAGCTGACCTACTCCGACCCCGACTACGCCAAGGAAGTTGCGCGGATGGAGTTCCCGGACCTTCCGGCCGAAGTGGTGAACGCCGCGATCGACGCGCAGCTCGAGTACAAGATCCCCGCCGAGGGCGTCATCGTGGAGCGCGACCAGTGGGACAACCTGATGGCGATGCAGCTCTATCTCGGCAACATCAAGGGCACCGTGCCGTTCGAAGAGGTGATCGACAACTCCTTCGCCGAGAAGGCGGCCATGGAGAGCGACGGCTGAGCGCCAGGGCGAGAAGGGCACCGGCATGATCATGTCCGGATCCGCAACGGGGACCGCGCCGAAGCTTTCGGCGCGGAACCTCGCCATGACGTTCGATGACGGGACCACGCGCGTCCCCGTCATCGGCGACGTGTCGTTCGACCTTCACGCGGGCGAGATCGTTGCCATCGTCGGCCCGTCCGGCTGCGGCAAGACGACGATGCTCAACGTCATCTCCGGCCTTTTGGCGCCCACCGGCGGCGAGGTGGCGTGGAACGTGGAGATGGCGCACCGCCGCCCGCGCATCGGCTACATGCTGCAGAAGGACCTCCTGTTCCCCTGGCGCACGGCGAAGGCCAACGTGATGCTGGGCATGGAGATCCGCCGCAACACGGGCGCGGAGGCCCACAACAAGGCGCGCGCCCTCCTCGACCAGCTCGGCCTGCACGGTTTTGCCGACCACTACCCGTCGACGCTCTCGGGCGGCATGCGCCAGCGCGTGGCGCTCGCCCGCACGCTGATCCACGACCCGGAGGTGCTGCTCTTCGACGAGCCCTTCGCCGCGCTCGACTTCCAGACCAAGCTGCTCATCGAGAGCGACACGGTGCGCCTGGTCCGCTCGGAGGGCCGTGCGCTGCTCCTCATCACCCACGACATCGAAGAGGCTGTGTCCATGGCCGACCGCGTGATCGTGCTGACCGGGCGGCCGACCCGCATCCGGTCCACCTACACCATCGACTTGCACCCCGGCGCTGCGGGCGACCGGAACGACATGATCGCCGCGCGGGAGGCCCCCGGCTTCAGCGCCTACGTGAAACAGATCTGGCGCGACCTCGACGTCGGCCGGGAGCGGGCGGCATGAGCGTCGGCACCGCATCGACCGAGGCCGCCGCCCCTCCGGCCGAAGTTGCCCCCCCGGCCGAAGCCGCTTCGCGGACTGGCAACGCGGTCCGCCGCCGCGCGCGGCGCACCCGGCTTCTCGTGCTCCTCACCCAGCTCGCTCTGCTCGCCGTCCTGCTCGGCCTTTGGGAATACGCCACCTATGCCGACCGGCAGGCCGCTTTCATGTTCGGCCGGCCGACGGCGATCTTCGGCTTCCTCGTCACCATGGCGTCGGACGGCAGCCTGTTCCGCGACACCTGGGTCACGGGCATGGAAACGGTGCTCGGCTTCGTCGTCGGCAACGTTCTCGGCACCGTGCTTGGCCTCGCGCTCTGGTACTCGCCGTTCGTGTCGCGCGTCGTCAGCCCGTTCGTCGTCGCGTTGGGGTCGATCCCGATCATCGCCCTGGCGCCGATGGTGATCATCTGGTTCGGCACCGGCCTCGCGTCCAAGATCGCGATGGCGACGCTGTCGGTCGTCGTGGTCGCGCTGGTGACGTCCTACAAGGGGGCGACGAGCGTCGATCCGGACCAGATCAACCTGATGAGGACGCTCGGCGCCCGCAAGTGGCAGATCTTCAACCGCCTGGTGGTGCCGGCCTCGCTGACCGACATCTTCGCCGGGCTGAAGCTCACGGTCGGCTTCGCGCTGATCGGGGCGATCATCGGCGAGTTCATGTCGTCCTCGGAAGGCCTCGGCCATGCGATCTTCAAGGCCGGGTCGCTCTACATCATCCCCAAGGTGCTGGCCTCGCTGGTGGCCACCATCGCGCTCGCCCTGGCGCTGACGTTCGTCGTCGGCAAGCTGGAGAAGCGGCTGATGCCCTGGCGCCGCGATCTCTGACCGCGCACCGAACTTCGGCACATGCGGCGCGGCCACCGGTTCGCGCCGCCCATCATAGAAACGGAGCTCCCATGACCCACGTCGTCCCCAAGGCGGGCAACATCAAATTCGCCCTGTCGGGGCACGAGGCGTTCGTCGACAAGGTCGCGCCCGGCGAGACCTTCAAGGTCGAGTGCGCCATCAATATCGGCGACGGCATCCTCACCCATCCCGGCCAGATCCCGGACCCGGCTCTCGTCAAGCTGCCCTTCGTCAACGGCGCGACCGGGCCGATCGAGGTCGAGGGCGCGAAGGCCGGCGACATGCTGGTGGTCGAGATCGTCGAGATGGAGCTGGACGAGCTCGGCTTCACCGCCCTATGGCCCGGCATCGGCATGTTCCCCGACTGGGTGCGCCAGAAGGAATTCGGCTACCAGCCGCGCGTGATGGCGGTGAAGGACGGCTTCGTCCACTGGTCGGACACGGTGAAGATCCCGGTCGCGCCGATGATCGGCGTGATGGGTGTCGCCCCGGTGAACGGCGCTACGCCGACCGTCGACAACGGCCCCAACGGCGGCAACCTCGACGCGCAGGAGTTCACGCCGGGCACCACGGCGATGTTCCGCGTGCACAAGGACGGCGCCCACTTCTTCGCCGGCGACTGCCACGCGGTGCAGGGCGACGGCGAGGCCAACGGCATGGGTGCGACCGAGATCGCCGCGGTGCTGACGCTGAAGGTGTCGCTGAAGCCGGCGCCGGAGCGGATGACCTGGCCGCGCATCGAGGACGCGACGCACATCGGCACCATCGGCTGCGCGCGGCCGCTGGAGGACGCCATGCGAATCGCCTTCGAGGAGATGTGCTACTGGCTGGAGGACGACTACGGCATCCCCGCCGGTGAGGCCTACATGCTGCTCGGCCAGATCGCCGAGGCGCGCTGCACCCAGGTCGTGAATCCGAAATACACGTATATCTGCAAGGTCTCCAAGGAGCTCTTGAAGCAGTTCGGCTGACCGCGTCCGGCCGGCCTCTCTGCGCCGCCCGCACGCACCCTCGCTCCGGGCGATCGGACATCCCCCACAGCGCGCGACCGCGCGCCGGCGAAGCCGCCCCGTCGGAGGCGCTGCGCGCCGTGAGACACAAGAAGGACACCGCATGGATCTCGGTCTGAAAGGAATGAAGGCGCTCGTCACCGGCGGGACGAAGGGGATCGGCCGGCAATGCGCCGAAATCTTCGCTGCCGAGGGGGCGGACGTCGCGGTCTGCGCGCGCAATGGGGACGAGGTGGCGGCCACCGTCACCGCGCTCGAGGCGGCCGGGGTGAAGGCGTTCGGCCGCTCCGTCGACGTTGCCGACAAGGCGGCGCTGGAAGGCTTCGTCGCCGACGCGGGCGCGGCGCTCGGCGGTCTCGACATCGTCGTCGCCAACGTCTCGGCGCTCGCCGTGGCGGACGACGAGGCGGCGTGGAAGGCGGGCTTCGACGTCGATATGATGCACACCGTGCGGCTGGTGACGGCGGCGATGCCGTTCCTCGAAGCCTCCAAGGCGGCGTCGATCACGGCGATCTCGTCGGTGTCGGGCCGCGAGACGGATTTTACCGGCCCGGCCTACGGCGCCTACAAGGCCGCCCTCGTCCACTACATGCACGGCCTGGCGGTGAAGCTGGCGCCGAAGATGATCCGCGCCAACGCCGTCTCGCCCGGCAACACCTACTTTCCCGGCGGCATCTGGAACCAGATCGAGACCGGCAACCCGGAGCTGTTCGCGCAGGCGCTGGCGCTGAACCCGACCGGGCGGATGGCAAAGCCCGAGGAGGTCGCGCGCGGCGTGGTCTTTTTGGCGAGCCCCGCCTCCTCCTTCACCACCGGCACCAACCTGGTGGTGGACGGCGCGCTGACGAAGGGCGTGCAGCTCTGAGCGTGCGGCGGCGGGACCGGGCGCCTCAGCCCGCCCCGCCCAGCAGCAGCGCCACGCGGGCGGCGGCCGCCTCGCCGGAGGCCGCCGCCGCCTCCATGTTGGGGAAGTCGAGATAGTCGCCGGCGAGGACGAACGGCCCCATCGGCCGGGTGAGGGCGGGTTGAAGCGCGGCCCGTCCCGGAAATCCGAAGGGTGCGCCCAGCGGCCAGCGCTGCACATGGATCGGCGCGTCCGCGATCCCGCCGCTCTGAAGCGTCATCGCGGCGAGATCAGCGCGGACGCGGGCGGCGATCTCCGCATCGCTCAGCGCCATCAGAGCGGCGGCGCGGCGGGCCCCGGCGAACACCATCAGGCTGCCCTGCGACGGACCTCGGCCGCCGGAGAAGCGCCCGGTCGCCTGGTTGAACAGGACGGAGAAAATGCGGGCGGGCGTTGCGACGGCATATGTCTCGTCCCACGGCGGCGGGGCCGTCTCGGCGGTGTGGAGCGATGCGGTGAGGAACGGTCCGTAGCGGATGGCCGCCAGCGCCGCGCGGGTGTCCGCCGGAAGGCCCGGCGCGATCGCATGCGCCGCCGGGGCCGGCACCGCGAGGACGACCGCGCGGGCGAGGAGGTCGCCGCCGGTCCCGCTCTGGGTCCCGGTATGGGTGATGCGCACCCGGTCGCCCTCCTTCCGCGCCGACAGCACCGTGGCGCCGAGCGTCAGCCGCTCGCCGAGGCGGGCCGCCAGCGCCTGCGGCAGCCGCGCGGAGCCGCCCTCCAGCGTGTTGCCCGGCGCCCCGACGCGCCAGACGTTGGCGAAGGAGCGGAAGGCATGGGCGGCGCTGATCTCCTGCGGATCGCCGCCGCACCGCTCCGTCAGAGATGCGAGGAGAGCGGCCACGCGCGGGTGGAGGCGGCCGCCCATGGCGGCGGTGAGGGTGCGCTCTGCATCGGCCGGGCGCGGCGTCCGGCGGCCCGACCCGGCGCGCAGGACGAGCCCCATGCGCACCAGCGACAGCCGCGCACGCGGCGGCAGCTCCAGCACGAAAGGCAGCGCCTCGGGCCGGGTGCGCAACAGAAGCCGCCCCGCGTCCTCGATGCCGAAGAGGCGGCCCGCGATCGGCCGCAGCGGCAGCCCCAATGCGGCGCACAGATCACCGACGCGCGTGCCCGGACCGCCGAACATGTGGGCGCCGAAGTTGAGCCAGCCCGCCTCGTCGCCGGTGGAGAGGATGCGCCCGCCGGGCCGCGTGTCCGCTTCCAGAACGCGCACGTCGCACGAGGCGGCGAGCCGGTCGGCGGCGACGAGCCCGGCAAGCCCCGCCCCGACCACGACGACGTCACAGGTGGCCGCGCTCATCGCCCGCCCCGGCGGCGCATCAGGCTGCGCGAACGTGTGTTGATCCGGCAGATTCCGCGTGTATAGGCTTGAACATGGCTGAAAAGATCATCGCGCGGCCGGACCATGTGCGGGCGGCTGCGGCGCGGCTGACCGGCATCCACGCCGCCACCGTCGCCCCGCTCGCGCCCGCCGCTGTCGCCCCCGGCGCGCCCGACGCTCTCGCCCCCGGCGCTCCTGGCGCTCTCGCAACCGGCACCCCCGGCGCGGATGGCGGCCTGACGCTGGACGAGGGCGCCCTCGCCGCCCACCTCGCGGCCGTCTGCGCCGAGCCGCGCATCCGCGGCCTCTTGATCAACGGCCACGCGGGCGAGAACGCGCAGATGCCGCTCGCCGAGAAGCGCCGGGTGGTCGAGATCGCGCGGCAGGCGACACCGCCGGGCACCTTCCTCACCAGCGGCGTCTACAGTGAGGCGACGGCCGAGGCCGCCGCCCACGCCCGCGCCATGGAGGAGGCCGGCGCCGACGCCATCCTCGTCTTCCCGCCCAACGGCTGGGCGCTCGGCCACGACACCCGCACCGCGCTGGATCACCACGCCGCCATCGCCGCCGCGACCGGCCTGCCCCTCGTCCTCTATCAGGCGCCGATGCTGGCCGGGCGCATCGCCTACAGCCTGGAAACGCTGGAGGCGCTCGTCCGCCTGCCGTCGGTGGCCGGGGTGAAAGAGGGGAGCTGGGAGGTCGCCCGATACGAGGAGAACTGGCGGATGCTGTCCCGGATCGCGCCGGAGGTGGCGGTGATGGCCTCGGGCGACGAGCATCTGTTGACGTCCTATCTGATCGGCACCGTGGGCAGCCAGGTGAGCCTGGCCGCCGTGGTTCCGGGCCTGGTGTGCGACCTGTGGGAGGCGGCGGCGGCCGGGCGCTGGGAGGCGGCACGCGCGCATCATGAGCGGCTCTACCCGCTCGCCGCCCTCATCTATCGCGGCCGCACCGGGTTCGAGGCCGGGGCGCGGCTGAAGGCGTGCCTCAAACTCCTCGGCATCATCCCCTCCGGCGCGGTCTATGCCCCCAACCGGGAGACGACGCCGGACGTGGACGAGGCGCTGAAGCCCCTGCTCCAGCGCCTCGTTTAGAGGGGCGTGTCAGCCGCGGCGGATCACTCCGCGGAGACGGCCTCGAACAGAGCGCGCTGGCTGTCGGTCTCCAGCATCTGATCCCACAGCGGGGTGACGGCGGTGCGGAAGGGGGCCGGATCCGGCTGCGTGATCTTCACGCCCTTTTCCACCAGCGCATCCAAGAGCGGCTTCTCCTGCTCGTCGACATAGGTGCGCTGCCAGGCGGCGGCCTCCTCGCCGGACTCCTTCAGGGCCACGCGGATGTCCTCCGGCAGCGCGGCGAACTTGCCGGCGTTGACGAACACCACCGACGTCATGTTGAGCCAGCCGAGCAGCGCGAAGTCGGGCGCCACCTCGTAGAGCTTCTGGCCGGTATAGTTGGTGGCAGCACCCTCCGCGCCGTCCACCACGCCCGACTGCAGCGCGCCATAGAGCTCGGAATAGGCGAGCGGCGTCGGGTTGGCGCCGAAGGCGGTGAAGGCGTCGACGTGGATCGGGTTCTGCATCGTGCGGATCTTCAGGTCCGCGATGTCGGCGATGTCGGACACCGGCTTCTTGGTCATGATGTGGCGAATGCCCGACGCGAACACGCCGATCAGCTCGAACCCCGAGCCGTTCGCCGCCGCCTCCATCTTCTCGTAGACGTCGTCCTTCTCCACCGCGGTCGACAGCGCCTCGATGCTGGTGAGGAGGAAGGGCAGGTCGAACACCCGGTAGTCGGCGACGTAGTTCGACAGGGTGGAGTTGGCGGTCATCCCCATGTCGAGCGTGCCGAGGAGAACGCCCTCCACGAGCTGCGCCTCGTCGCCGAGCACGCCGTTGGGGAAGATCTCCAGCGTGGCGCGGCCGTCGGTCTTCTTTTCCAGAAGGTCCCGCATCAATTGCAGGCCCTTGTCCTGCACCTCGTCCGCCGCGTTGGTGTGGGCGACCTTGAAGGTGTAGTCGGCGGCGAGCGCCGGCAGGGACAAGCACGCGAATGCGGCGGCGAAGGCGTAACGAGCGAACGTCATGGATGAGGCTCCGTAAAGCGGCATGAGGCCGGAGGAGGGGGGAACGACAGGACGGGCGCCGACCTCACCCGAAGGCGAGGCGCGGCAATGCGAGGGTGAGGACGGGGACGAAGGCGGTGAGGAGGAGGACGATCAGCATCGGCACCAGCGCGATCCACACCCGGCGCGACACCTGTTCGACACTGCGTCCCGCCACCAGAGCGGCGACGTAGAGGCAGATCCCGTAAGGCGGCGTGATCAGCCCGACGGAGAGGTTGAGCGCGACGAGCACGCCGAACTGAATGGGATCGATGCCGTAGCCGACGGCGATCGGCATCAGCACCGGCAGGATGATGAGGATCGCCGAGATGCTCTCCATGAACATGCCGACGACGAGGAGCAGCAGCGTGACGATGAGGATGAACCCGGCGGGCGAGGATGTGACCGAGCGCAGCCACGCATCGAGCGCCGCCGGCACGCCGAGGTTGGCGATGATCCAGGAGAAGATGCTCGCCGTCGCGACGATGATGAGGACGGCGGCCGACAGGCTCACCGTGCGCTGGATCAGCCCCCACACCTGCGGCAGCTTCAATTCGCGGTAGATGAAGAGCGAGATGATGAGCGTCGCGAACACTGCGATGCACGCCGCCTCCGTGGCGGTGAACACTCCGCCGACGATGCCGCCGACGATGATGATCGGCACGCACAAGGCCGGGATCGCCTCGACGAAGGCGGTCCACAGGCGGCGGCCGGAGAAGGGCTCGGCGTCGCGGTAGGTCGCGCCGCCGCGCTTGGCGAAGATGTAGGAGCCGATCATCAGGCTGAGCGCGATGAGGAGCCCCGGCACGATGCCGCCGAGGAACATCGCCCCGATCGACTGGTTGGTGGTGATGGCGATGACAACCATGATGATGGACGGCGGGATGATCGACGCCATCGACCCCGCGGCGGCGATGATGACCGCCGACAGGTCCACGTCGTAGCGCCGCTTCTTCATCTCGGGCACGAGGATGGAGGAGATCGCCGCGGTGTCGGCCGAGCCGGAGCCCGAGATCGCCGCGAGCCCGGTGCCGGTGACGACGGCCACCATGAAGAGGCTGCCGGTGATCCACCCGACGAGCGCCGCCGCGAGGTTGACGAAGCGCCGGGCGATGCCGCCGGCCTCCATGATGAGCCCCGCGGCGACGAAGAAGGGAATCGCCATCAGCGGGAAGGAGTTGACGCCGCCATAGACGCGCTGGGCGAGGATCGCCAGCGGCACGTCCGTGAAGGTGACGATGGTGATGAGCGCGGCGATCCCGAGCGCCAGGACGATGGGGATGCCGGAGACGATGAGGAGGGCGAAGCCGCCGAAGGCGAGGATCATGCGGCGCGTCCTTTGTCGGCGGCGAGGTCGGCCGGAAGGTCGGCGTCGGCGGGGAGCGGCGCGGGCCGTGCCTGTCCGCGCACGATGTCGGGGATCGTGGCGATGGCGAATTCCAGCATGAAATAGGCGATGCCGACCGGGAGCGCGGCATAGGGCCAGGCGAGCGGGATGCGCAGCGCCGGCGACTTGACGATCATGCCGATGGAGAGAAGGCCGAAGCTGCCGACGAGGACGACGCCGAGGAACCACAGCCCCAGCGCCAGCGAGGCGGTCTTGGCGATCCGCTGCACCAGCGGCGGGCAGCGCACGATGAGGACGTCGATCGCCACGTGCTGGGCGTTGCGCATGGCGATGCCGGCGCCCAGCAGCACCAGCCAGATCTGCGCGAAGGTGGCCGTCTCCTCCGTCCCGGCGATGGAGTAGGCGAAGACGTAGCGCCCCATGATCTGCACCAGGATGGCGAAGCACATGTAGATGAAGAGGAGGCCGGCCACCGTGTCGACCGCGCGCCGAAGGGCGATGAGCGCGAAGTGCGCCGCGGCGAGAGGCAGGGCGACCTTTCGAGGTCTGGGCGGGGTCGTGAGACGTTCCATCGGCATCCGGGCGAGGTGGTTCGCGAAAGTCGGTGCATCCGGCGGACCGGATCGTCGTGGCGGCGCCCGGCGGACCGGGTCGCGACCGGCCTCAGATTACCGACAATCGCGACCGTCGCCAGAGGTCGCTGTATCAGAAATAGGCACGCCTCTATAATAGGCACCAAGTCCGTTGCGCCAGGTCCGGACCTCCGCGATAACGGTCCGGCCTGCCACTGGATTGCGCCCATGCCCGCCCCTCACCCGACCGACACATCCGAGGATATGACCGCCATCGGCCTTGCCGTATGCGTCCTCGGCACGCCCGAAGCCGTCGCCGTCGCCCGCCGCTGCGGCTACGACTTCCTCGTCGTCGACATGGAGCACGGGCCGATCACCGTGAACGCCGCCGCCGCCATCTGCGTCGCCGGGCAGATGGGCGGGTTTCCGGTCTATGTGCGCGTCACCGGCCCCGCCTCGCCGGACCTTGCCCGCGTGCTCGACTGCGGCGCCACCGGCGTCATCATCCCCCATGTCGACAGCCTGGACGACGCGCGCGAGATCGTCCGCCGCACGCGCTTTCCCGCCACCGGCGAGCGGGCGCTTCCGGGCGCCATCGCCCACTTCGGCTTCGAGCCCGTCGACGCGGTGACCATGGTGCGCGAGGCCGAGCCCGCCACCCGCGTGATCGCGATGATCGAAAGCCGCAGCGGGCTTGCCGACGCCGCCGCCATCGCCGCGCTCGACGGGATCGACGCGCTGATGATCGGCTCCAACGACCTCGCCGCGGCGATGGGGCATCTGGGCGCGCTGGGCCACGAGGAGGTTCTCGGCGCCTTCCGCGCCATCGCCGGGGCGGCGCACGCCTCGGCCAAGGGGTTCGGCGCCATGGGCCTGCCCGAGCCGCTGGTGGCCAGCCACGCGCGCGACCTCGGCGCCTCGCTGCTCGTCGCCACCAACGAGATCAATCTCATCGCCGACGGCGGGCGCGCAGTGCTGGGCCGCTACCGCGACCTGACCGCACGGCAGGACGCCGCGGCCGCCTGAGTGAGGCTCACCCGGTGCCGCGCACCGTGGCGATGAGCGCCCCCGTCTCCAGGATGAAGTTGGCGACGAACTCGCGCGTCAGCCGCGACTGCGATTTGTGGCGCGGCCCGATCGCCGCCAGAGGCCGCGGAATGCTGGGCTCGAACGGCAGAACCGCAAGGTCCGGGTAGCGCCCGGACGACGCGGTCAGCTCGTCGAGGATCGCCACGCCCCAACCTTTTTGCACGATCTGCGCGGCCGCGTTGAGAAAGCGCACCTCCACCCGCGGCTCGTAAGGAAGGGCGGACTTGCGGAACGCCTCTTCCAACTGAGAGGCGATGCGCGTTCCCGACAGGGGACAGATCAGCCGCTGGCCGACGAGGTCCTGCGGCGTCACGAACGGCAGTTGCGCCAGCGCGCTCCCTGCCGCGCACACGCACACCGTCCGCAGACTCTCGATCGGCTGCAGCAACAGGCCGGTGCGCGCGCCCGGATCCATCGCGAAGCCGACATCGGCAAGGCCGCTCTCCACCGCCTCCAGCACCGTGTGCAGCGGCTTCGTATCGAGCGTCACGTGAACATCCGGCCGGGCGGAAAGGAAGGTGCTCATGGCGATCGGCATCAGCGCCTCCGTCACCTCCGAGGTGGCGACGACGCGCACGCGGCCGAGACTGCCCGACCGAATGTCGAGCGCGCTCTGGTTCACCGTCTCGATGAGCTGGAAGACGGGCTCGGCCCGCTGGTGGAGGAGCCGCGCCTCGTCGGTCGGGTCCAGCCGGTTGCCGGCGCGCTCGAACAGGGTGAAGCCGAGCCGCGCCTCCATGGTCTTCAGCGCGTTGCTGACCGCGGGCTGGGACATCGACAACTCGTCCGCCGCCCGCACCGTGGTGCCGAGGACCATGACCGCGCGGAAGATCTCCAGTTCGCGCAAGTTCAACCGCTTCACCCGTCCTGCCTCCCGCACTGGTTGGGGCGCGCACCCACCTTTTCCATGAGCACGGCGGACGGTGCGGCGTCCATCGCAAACCGCTCGGCCCCCACCGGGGGAGGCGATCGAGGGCGGCGCCGCCGCGACGGGAAACGCGCCGCGGGACTGAGAGGCGCGAAGAGCCGAGCGCAGGCCGCCGGTAGGGCCGTCCGCGCTCGGGATGGGACGTGTCGATCGGCGCAAGGCCGGCCGCCGCGCCTTACCCCAGCAGCGTCTCCATCTTCACCGGGAAGTCGCGCACGCGCACGCCGGTCGCGTGCCAGAGCGCGTTGGCGATGGCGCCGACGGTGCCGGTGATGCCGATCTCGCCCACACCCTTGATGCCGAGCGCGTTGACGTGGCGGTCGGTTTCCTCGACGAGAAGCGCCTCCACGGACGGAACGTCGGCGTTCACCGGCACGTGGTAGCCGGCGAAATCGGCGTTCATCGGCCGGCCGGTGCGCGGGTCGTACACCGTCTCCTCGTGCAGCGCGAAGCCGATGCCCCAGATCATGCCGCCCGTGAGTTGGCTCGTCGCCAGACGCGGGTTGACGATCCGCCCCGCCGCGAAGGCGCCGACGAGCCGGGTGACGCGGATCTGGGCGAGGTCAGGGTCCACCGTCACCTCGGCGAAGACGGCGCCGTGGGAGAACATCGCCCGGCTCTCGGCGGCGGCGGGGTCGCGCGCCCCCTTGCCCTCGCCGGTGACCGACGAAAGCCCGGCGCGCGACAGGATCGCCGCATAGGTCTCGCTGCGGGACGGATCGTCGACCCGGTGGAGACGGCCGCCGCGGGCCTCGACGCCGGAGTTCGACGCGCCGAAGAGCGGCGAGGCCTCGTCGGCGACGGCGATCTCGGCGAGGCGCCGCACCGCGTCGGCCCCGGCGGTGAAGATGGCGCTTCCCGCCGTCGCCGTGTGCCCCGACCCGCCGGCGATGCCGCCATTGGGAAGCGAGGAATCGCCCGACCGGAAATCGAGACGATCGCCGTCGATCCCCAGCCCGTCGGCGGCGATCTGGGCGAGCGCCGTCAACGCGCCCTGGCCCATCTCAGAGGCGGAGATCTCCACCGTTCCGGTGCCGTCGGCGTGGATGGTCGCGCGCGCCTCCGCCTCGAACATCGGGCACGGGAAGAGCGCGCTTCCCATGCCCCAGCCGACGAGGCGGCCTTCATCATCGCGCATCTGGCGCGGCGCCAGGGGACGGCCGGACCAGCCGAAGCGCTCGGCCGCGGCGGTGTAGCATTCGCGCAGAGCCTTGGACGAGAAGGGGCGCCCTGTCTGCGGGTCCGTCTCGGCATAGTTGGCGAGGCGGAAGGCGAGGGGGTCCATGCCGCACGCCTCGGCCGCCTCGTCCATCGCGCATTCGAGCGCCGCCGAGCCGGTCGCCTCGCCTGGCGCGCGCATCGCGCCGGGGGTGCCGACGTCGTTGCGCAGGCCCTGGTGGGCCATGCGCATCGCGGGGCTGGCATACATGTTGTGCGAGGCGTTGGCGGCGGGCTCCAGGAAGTCGTCGAAGCTCGACGTGGTGGAGAGCGCGGTATGGTCGAGCGCGGTCAGCCGCCCGTCCGCGGCCGCGCCGAGCCGCAGCGTCTGCCGCGTCGCACCGCGATGGCCGACGGGGCCGAATTGCTGGTCGCGCCGGTGCACCATCTTCACCGGCCGCCCGACCATGCGCGCCGCCAGCATGGCGAGGAGATAGGGCCCGGTCGCAAACGCCTTGGAGCCGAAGCCGCCGCCGATGAAGGGGCTGCGCACCAGAACGTTCTGGGGCGGGATGCCGAAGAAGCTCGCGAACTCGGCCGTCGAGAGCGCGGGTGCCTGGGTCGGCATGTCGAGGATCAGCCGGTCGCCCTCCCACGCGGCGACGATGGCGTGAGGCTCCATCGCGTTATGATACTGGGCGGGCGTGGTGTAGCGCGCCTCGACACGGCGCGCGGCGGCGGCGAGGCCGGCCTCCACGTCGCCCTTCTCGAACAGCGCCGGGTTGCCGAAGCCGGCGATCTCGGTGGCGAAGATTTCGCCGGTCGCCTCGTCCATCCGCGCGGGCTCGGCGGCGTAGGCGGGCGCCAGCAGCACGGCGCCCTCGGCGGCGGCCTCCAGCGTCTCGGCGATCACCAGGGCGATCGGCTGGCCGGCATAGCGCACGCGGTCGTTCTGCAGCGCGTCCACCTTGAGCGCGAAGGGGTGGGGCTTGGCGTCGGGGTCGCGCGCCAGCGGCGGGCGGTTGGCCGGCGTCATCACCTCCACCACACCGGGATGCGCCTTGGCGGCGTCGACGTCCAGATGCGTGACGCGCCCGCGGGCGATCGTGGCGGAGACGTAGACGGCGTAGAGCATCCCGTCCGGCCGGTTGTCGGCGGCGAAGGTGGCGCGGCCGGTGACCTTCAGGCGGCCGTCCGCGCGGGTCAGCGGCTGCCCGGCGTTGGAGCCGAGGCGCACGTGGGCCGAACCGTTCGCCAGCGTATCGGGGGAGACGGGTTCGATCATGTCGGTCATCGGGCGGTCCCTTGGAAAGAGGGCGCGGAAGGGGAGGGCGCGGAGAGGGTGGGCGCGAAGACGGAGGCGGGGAGGGCGGGCATGCGCTCCGGCGTCCCCTTGGCGGCCAGCGTGAGCGCCCGCACCGCGACACGGAGGGCCAGCGCAATCTTGAAGGCGTTGTCCTCGGCGGACGGGCGCGCCTGCGCCATCGCGGCCTCGGCTGCGGCCTGGAAGGCGGCGGCGTCCGGCGCCTTGCCGGTCAGCGCCGCCTCCGCCTCGGCAGCGCGCCAGGGGCGGGCGGCGACACCGCCCAGCGCCAGCCGCGCGGCGCGGATGGTGCCGTCCTCGATGTCGAGCGCCGCCGCGGCGGAGACGAGGGCGAAGGCGAAGGACGTCCGTTCGCGCACCTTCACGTAGCGCGAGGCGGCGGCGAACCGCGCGGCGTCCGCGGGAAGGCGCACGGCGGTGACGATCTCGCCGTGGCGGAGTTGCGGCCCGCCCGCGTCACCGTCCGCGCCGGGGAGCGTGTGGAATTCGGCGACGGGCACCTCGCGCGTGCCGTCCTGCCCGGCGATCTCGACCACTGCGCCGAGCGCGGCCAGCGGGACGAGGAGGTCGGACGGGTTGGTGGCGCTGCAGGCGTCCGACCAGCCGAGCACCGCGTGGCCGCGCCGGTCGCCGCCCTTGGCGTCGCAGCCGGAGCCGGGGACGCGGCGGTTGCAGGCGCTGGCGGGGTCGCCAAAATAGGCGCAGCGGGTGGCCTGCAACAGGTTGCCGCCGACGCTCGCCTTGTTGCGCAATTGGGCCGAGGCACCGGCAAGCACCGCCTCCGCCACCGCGGGCGCCGCCGCCTTCACCGCCGGGTGACGCGCCAGCGCCGCGTTGCCGACGAGGGCGCCGATGCGGATGGCGCCGTCCTCCAGCGTCTCTATCTCGGACAGGCCGGGGAGGCGGGAAATGTCGACGATGCGTTCGGGCCGCGCCACGCCGGCCTTCATCAGGTCGACGAGGTTGGTGCCGCCGGCCAGCACCGCGGCGCCGGGATGGGCCGCTGCGCCGAGCGCCTCGCCGAGGGTCGCCGGGCGCACATAGTCGAAGAGGTTCATGCCGGTTCTCCCTGACGGGCTCGGTCTTCTGTGCGGGCGCGGTCGTCGGCACGCTCGCCCTCGGCGGCCTCCATGCGGGCGAACGCGTCCATCACCGCGGCGGTGATGCCGGGGTAGGCGGCGCAGCGGCACAGGTTGCCGCTCATCCCCTCGCGGATGCGTTCAGGGTCACCCCCCGTCTCGCCCTCCGCCAGAAGACCCACGGCGCTCATCACCTGGCCCGGCGTGCAGAAGCCGCACTGAAAGGCGTCGTTCTCGATGAACGCGGCCTGCACCGGGTGCAGCGCCCCGTCCGCGGACAGGCCCTCGATGGTGGTGACCTCCGCCCCGTCCGCGCTCGCGGCGAGGACGAGGCAGGAGTTGACGCGCTGACCGTCGAGGAGAACGGTACATGCGCCGCATTGGCCGCGGTCGCAGCCCTTCTTGGTGCCGGTCAGGCCGATGCGCTCGCGCAGGACGTCGAGCAGGGTGGGGCGGGGATCGGTGAGATCGACCCTGTGCGCCTCTCCGTTGACTGTGAGGTGCAAAGTCAGTGGCATGAGCGCCCTCCATGGAGGCATGACGGTGAAACCGTGGGAGGTGGGGACGCATTGACCCATCCGGAGCCGAAGTGAGGTAGAAGACGAACGGCCGGGACAACGCGATCTGCGTAGGGCCATATGCGGAGGGCGCCTCCGCTTTTCAAGCTGGAGGACTTCAAAATCGCACGCGACAGGCCAAAATCTGACGCCGCCCCGGCAGAACCGCCTGTTTCGGCGGTGAAAAAGGGGCACGCCGCGCCTGTCGCCTCCGCCGGTTCGCCCCCGTCCGCGGCCGGTGACGCGCCCACGCGGACGAGCGCGAAGCCGCCCGCCGCCGCCACCGGCCGCAAGCCGCGCGCCGATTCGCTGCGCAATCGCGAGCGGCTGCTCAACGCCGCGCGCGACATATTTTCGGCAGGCGGGCCGGGGGCGAGCCTCGAGGCGGTCGCGCGCGAGGCGGGCGTCGGCATCGGCACCCTGTACCGGCATTTTCCGACGCGTGAGGCGCTGTTTCAGGCCGTCTATAGCCGCGAGGTGGACGAGCTTGTGGCGCTGGCCGCCCAGCTTGGCGAGACCACCCCGCCGCTGGAGGCGCTGCGCACCTGGCTGCGCCTCGCCGTGCGCATGATCGCCACGAAGAAGGGGATGGTGGCCGCGCTCGCCCCGGCGATCGACGATCCCGCCTTCTATGCCGACAAAGGCGCGCGCATCCTGGCCGCGCTGGGCGGGCTGATGGAGCGCGCCGCCGCCGCCGGCACCCTGCGCGCCGACGTCACGCCCGACGAGGTCCTGCGCATGTTGCTGGGCGTGTGCTACGCCCCCGCCCAGGCCGCCGCCGGTTGGCAGGAGACGGCAACCCACCTCCTCGACATCTTCGTCGACGGTCTCGCGATCCGGACGTGAAAGGCGGGGCGGACCCCGCCGCCCGTCAGAACCGGTACCCGATCCTCAGCGAGCCGCCGTGCGACTGCATCTCTTCGGAGAAGGCGCCGTCATATTGCAGCTTCACCTCGAACCCTTCGGCGGGGGAGAGATCGACGCCGATGCCGACACGCGCCAGCGCATCGCCGATCGAGGTCTTCGTGTCGAACGTCTCCATCGACGGCACACCGGCGAGACGGCCCTTGGAGGTGAACTCGTCCTCCGAGAAGAAGCTCACCCCGGCGGTGGCGAAGATGCGCGTCGGCAGCGTCTCCGTCACGTTCACCCGCGCCCCCATCTCGACGGACGGGGTCAGCACAACGAAGGTCTCCGTCGCGCCCGCGACGTCGAGGTTCAGCGCCCCGGCGCCGCTCTCGCGGTAGCTCTCCTGGTTGACGCTGATCACGTCGAAGTCCAGCGCCGGGCGCACATAGGCCCACTCGTTCAGCGCCAGCGTGTAGGCGCCGCGCGCACGGGCGAAGAGATAGCTGGAGTTGGGCTCGGACTCCGCCCGCCCCACGAAGGCGCCGTTCACCACGGTGCGCGAGCCGTCGCCCCAGGTGTAGCCGCCGCCCGCCGCCAGGCCCACGGTGAACCCGGCGATCTCCTTCTTCACCGACAGCGCGCCGAACGCGGTGTCCGTGTCGAGCGTCGCCCCGTTGCCGCTATAGGCGCCGTTCTCGTAGCCCACCGTGCCGCCGACGAACCAGCCGCCGCCGAGCTCGAACTGCGCCCCGCCTGTCACCCCGTAGGCGTCGAGGCTGTAGCCGGGGTCGCCGTCGTAACCGTCATAGCGCGCGGCGGCGCCGTTGACGGTGCCCCACATGCAGGCCCCGTCCTCCAGGATGGCGCCGGTGGCGAACCCTTCGCACGCCATCGCGGAATTGGCCGCCGCCACCGCCATGGACGGCGCCCGCGCCAGGGGGCCGAGCGCCGTGTGGGAGACGAGCTGCGCCACCATGTCGTCGTAGGTGTCCGCCGTCGCGCCGTGGAAGGCGCCGAACATTTCGCCCATCGTCGGGCCGCCGTCGTTCATCGCGCGCGTGCCGTTGGCGGCGGCGATCGTGTCCCACGCGCTTTGCAGGGCGCGCGCCGCCTCCTGCCGGTTGCGTGACAGGCCCGCGCCCGCCGCGTCGAAGTTGGCCTGCTCCACCGTCACGCCGGACCGGCCGTTGGCGCCCGTCGTCAGCCCGGAGAAGCCGAAGATCAGCGAGTCCTCAACGTCGATGGTGCCGGTCGCCGCGCCCTCGATGGCGAGGAACTCCGCCCGCACGTTGGGAAGCAGCGTGGCGACGTTGAGCGACACGTCCCAATCGCCCGCGAAATCGCCCTTCACGACGAGCTGGTCGCTGAGGCCCTTCTCCATGTCGACATCGACCCCGGCGAGGTGGCCGCGGCCACGGGCGCGCGCGTCGGCGGGGAGCGCGGTGCGGGTGAGCCGGCGTGCCTGCGCCGCCGTGATGCTGGTGAGGTCGCCGTGGACCGTCGTGGCGGCGAAGTCGCCCACCTTGCCGACGGTCATCGTGCCCGCGTTCAGCACGTTGTTGACGGCGACGGTGCCGCCCGTGCGGAACGTGCCGGTGTTGACGAGGCGCGAATTGGCAGGGGGTGAATTGGAGGGGGCGGAATTGGAGGGGACCGTGGTCACCGTCGGCGCCGCCCCGCGCACGGCGCTGCTCTGGCCGGTCGCAACGTTGTAAGTCGTCACGAGATCGCCGTCCAACGTGCCGTTGTTCGTGACGTTGATCGTGCCCGCGGTGCCGACGCTGGCGTACACCGCCCCGCCGAGGTTGTCGCCGTAGCTGCCAATCCCGATCGCGCCCGAGACGGTGCCCCCTTCGCCGATGGTGATGTCGACCGTGCCGTCCTGGGTCTGCGTCCACACCGACCAGGCATAGCTCGACGTCGTCGAGACGCTGCCGTTGACGTCGACCGTGACGCCGCCGGAATTGCTCGACCCGGCATTGCGGTTCAGCGAGCCGGCGAAGCTTCCCTGATCTCTTAAGATGAGGCCGCCGCCGCCGGCGATCGACTGGGCCATGATCCCGTGCGCCTGGAAACCGCTCGTTGCGATCGACGACGTGGAATCGAGCGTCACCGCAACCTGCCCGGACGATGTGGCGGTGCCGTGGGCGTAGCTGTAGGACGACAGGCCGTCGGAATCGACCTGGACCATCTCCGAGGTGTCCGTCACCGCGCCGCCGCCGCCGCTGATCGACTGGGCGAGAATGCCGAACGCCCCATCGCCTGAGGTGACGATGGTGGCGCCTTCCAGCGACACCGTCACGTCCGCGCCCGCAGCGGCCGATTGGTCGCTGACCCAGTTCACCCCGCCGTCGAAATTCTGCGACGAGGCCGAGAGGAAGCCGCCACCGCCGCCGATGGACTGGGCGATGATGCCGATCGACCGATCCCCCGCCGTCTCGATATGTCCCTTGTGATCCACCGTCACCGTGTTGGCGAAGAGCTTGTTCGCGGGATCGGAGGTTCCGCCGTTGGTGCCGAGCTCCACGGAGATGACGCCCTGCAACGTGTCGTCGTGCGCCAGATCGGCCGTGCCGAGGGCGACGATGCCGAGGCCGCCGCCGCCGCCGACCGACTGCGCCACAACGCCGTGCGAACTGTCGCCGCCGGTCTTCAGCGTCTCGCCGTCCAGCACGTCCACGGTGACCGTGCCGCCCGTGCCGCCGCCATTCTCCGACGACTTGGCGCCCAGCGACACCTTCACCTTCGGCACCGCGAAGCCGGACGATGTGCCCGTGCCGCCGCCGCCGCCGATCGACTGGGCGATGATCGCGCTCGACCCGAAGCCGGACGTCGTCACGGTGCTGGCATAGACCGTCACGTCGCGTCCGTTGCCGCCGAGGCCGCCGCTCGACCCCATCGTCAAGGTCACGTCCGGGTCGTCGCCGCTGTCGTCCGAGGAGGAGTCGGAGGAGGAGGACGACGAGGAGGAGGAGTCCGACGACGTGGTGACCGCGCCCGCGCCGCCGCCGCCGCCGACCGATTGGGCCAGCACCCCGTGCGACACGTCCCCGGTGGTGACGATGGTGCCGCGCTTGATCGCGCCGCCCGTCTCGCCGATGCCGACATAGATCGTCCCGCCGGTGCCGCCGCCGCCGCCCGTGCCGTCGCCCACCGTCAGATAATTCTTCGTCTCGGTGTCGTCGTCGTCGCCGACCAGGATCGCGGTCTCGTCGCCGCCATCCCCATCGTCGTCGTCCCCGCCATCATCGTCCCCGCCGTCGTCGTCCTCCTTCTTCTTCTCTTCGGTGTGGGTGATGGAGCTGGTGCCGAGGCCCGCCGTGCCGCCGCCACCGCCGACCGACTGGGCGATCAGCCCCGTGGCGTCGTCGCCGGACGTCGAGATCGCGCCGGCGTTCCAGGCGTAGACCGTCCCGCCGTCGCCGCCCGGTCCGCCTGTGCCGCCGAGGCCGACAGTCACCGTCCAGTCCGCGCCGTCATTGCCGGTGCCGCCGCCGCCCGAGCCGCCGCCACCGCCGACCGACTGCACCACGATGCCGCGCGCGCCGAGGCCCTTGGCGGTCACCGACGCGCCGGACGCGAGGCCGCCCATCGCCAGCCCGCCGGTACCGCCGCCGCCACCGGCCGCGCCGACCGAGATGTTCAGCGTGCCGGACACCGCATGCTTCACCGTCTTGGCCGTGCCGGCCCCCGCGCCGCCGGCCCCGCCGCCGCCGCCGACCGACTGCACCAGCATGCCGTCAGCCAACGCGCCGGAGGTGGAGATGGTGCCGAGGACGTGGCCATAGGCCTTGGCCCCGTCACCCGCCCCTGCGCCCGCGCCGCCGATCGTGAGGTTGAGGTCGGCGCTGATCGGCTTGGAGTCGTCGTCGCCCACCAGATCGCCCAGCGACTTGCTGACCGATGTCGCGGTGGCGTCGCCGCCCGCACCGCCGCTGCCGCCGATGGACTGGATGTGCAGGCCAGTCGCCCCGTCGCCGCTGGTGACGATCGACGCGCTCTTCTGGACGATGCCGACCGCTTCGCCCGCATCGCCACCGTCGCCGCCGACGCCGCCGTGCGAGATCGTCAGGTTGAGGGATAGCGAGTCGCCGTCCTCGTCGATCGGCATGCCGAGCGATGTCGCCTTCGTGGTCGCCGTGCCGCCCGCGCCGCCGCCGCCGCCGATCGACTGGATCAGTGCGCCGATGGCGTCGGTGCCGGTGGTGGTCACCGCGCCGTAGTGCTCCACCTCCGCCTCACCGCCCGCGCCGCCGCTGCCGCCGGTGCCGCCGGTCGCCAGCGCGAACGAGAACAGCAGCCCGTCGCTGGTCGACTTCGCCGCGCCGCCGGTGCCGCCGCCGCCGCCGATCGACTGCACGTGGATGCCGATGCCGTGGTCGCCGGTGGTCTCCGTCTTGCTGCTCGTCAGCGTCAGCACCTCGGCCTTGGCCGCGTCGCCGCCCGCACCGCCGGCGCCGCCCACGCTGGAGCTGCCGAAGAGGCCGAACGCGGTCGCGCTGCCGCCATTGCCGCCGCCGCCGCCGATCGACTGGGCGATCACGCCGGCCGCATAGTCGCCGCTGACGGCAATGTCGCTGTGCTGATGCACCGTGACCGCGCCGCCGTCGCCGCCCGCGCCGCCGGACCCGCCGACCGCACGGAACAGCCCCTTCTCGTTGCGCCCCATGCCGCCGCCGCCGCCGATCGACTGCGCCAGCACGCCGTGCCCCTCGTCGCCCGCCGTGGTGATCGCCGCGCGGTTCCACACCGTCACCGTGCCGCCGTCGCTGCCCTTTTCGGTGCTGTTGCCGGCCCCGCCCAGCGCGCCATAAGCGCCGCTGCCGGTGTTGATGCCGCCGCCCCCGCCGATCGACTGCGCCAGGATGCCGATGCCGCCGCCGACCGCATCGCCGGACGAGTCCGTCGTCCCGCCATAGGTTGTGATGGCGCCGTAGTTGTTCACGGTGACGTCGTTGCCGGCCGCCGTGCCCGCATAGCCGCCGACGCCCTGGAAGGCGCTGGAATTGACCACGCCGCGGCTGTCCGTCGACAGGTCCGCGGTGGAGTGGACCATGCCGCCGCCGCCGCCGATCGACTGGGCGATGATGCCGGCCGAATCGACGCCCTTCGTGGTGATCGCGCCGTGGTTGGTGATCGTCACCGATTGCGCACCCGTGGCGCTGTCGGCGACGTCGCCGACGACGAACTTCTGGTCGCTCGGATTGTCGTAGATCGCCCCGGCGATGGATGCCGCCATCGACTGGCCGACGATGCCGTGCGCCAGCATCCCCGCCGTCGACAGGGCGAAGTCGGAGGTGACGTTCACGACGCCGCCGGACCCCGCGTCGCCATAGGCGCTGCCGGTGTTCACGTCGTTGTTCTGGCCCGCCCCGCCCAGCGACTGGGCGACGATGGCGCTGGAATTCTCGCCCGCCGTGGTGATCGAGCCGCCGCCTGCAAGGTCGACGGTGACGGTGCCCCCATCGCCGCCGCTCAGCTTGTAGGACTCGCCGATCTCCGCCTGGGCCAGCCCCGCCACGCTCTGCGCCAGGATGCCGAACGACGCATCGCCGCTGGTGTGGATCAACGTGTCGGACGAGCCGTTGGCGGTGACGTTGACGTCGCCCGCGTGCCCGCCTTCGGAGATGGTGACGCCGACCGCGACACCGCGCCCGCCCTGGCTGACGGCCGCCACCGCGGCGCCGGTTTTGCGGATGAGCTGCGTCTCGCCGGGGTTGGTGCCCGCGGCGGTGCTGGACACCTCGCCGGTGAAGGCGTCCGACGCGGTGCCGAGCGCCACGGTGACGTCGCCGCCTTTGCCGCCGGGGCCGCCATAAAGATACTGGCCGAACGGGTTGGGCTGATAGAGCGCGTTGCCGCCATAGGACCCGGCGAAGATGCCCGCCCCCGTGGACGTCGCGGCGACCTTGGCCGCGCCTGTGACGGTGACCGACACCGTGCCGCCCTTGCCGCCGACCGCGTAAGGCGGGATCGGCGAATAGTCCTGGATGGTCGACATGCCGCCCTGGCTGAGCGCCACGATGCCGCCGGCCGACCCCGCGACGTCGCCGCTCGTCACGATGGTGACGGCGCCGCCCTTGCCGGTCAGCCCGCCCAGAGGCTGCATGTTGCCCACCGACACCGCGGCGATGCCCGCGCCCACCGAGGACGACAGCGCCCCGGTATTGGTGATCGAGATCGCCCCGCCGTCACCGGCCGGATTGACCGTGTTGTTGTAGTAATAGGCGTTAAATGACGCCATCGAGCCGTGCGAATAGATCGAGAAGGCGCTGCCCTGCTGGGACTGCTGGTTGGGCAGGGCGCTCCCGGCCGTGTTCGGCAGGAAGGAGGACGTGTCCGCCTTGTCGGTGACGGTGATGTCGGCGCTGTTGGTCGCGGTGAGGGAGAGCCCCTTGCGCCCATAGGCGGGGATGTGCCGGCTGACGACATAGTTGCCGTCGTTGAGGTAGAGCTCCTGCGCCGGCGTGTTGAGGTAGTAGGCGTAGGCGCCGGCATAGCCATATTGCGGCGTCGTCAGCGCCGAGTCGGACGTGATGGTGCAGGTGAAGACCACGTCGGCGCGGTCCTGGCGCTGCTGTGCCACGTCGGACGGGTCGAATTTCTGCGACCCGTCGATCGTATAGCTGGACACCGAGGGACTGCAGGACGCCTGCGCATAGGCCCGCGAATAGACCGCCAAGGGCACCCCGGCCATCGTCCCGGCGAGCGCGGTCGACTGCAGCAGCAGCGTGGAGGCGATGCGCCTGATCGCAGCCCCCCGCGGCCGCGTCACGGCCGCCGCGCGGGCAGGAAGCGTCTCACGAGAGGTGGATTTCGCGGCAGTCGCCCCGTTGTATTCGTCAAATCTGTCCGCCGTCATCGTCCGCCGCCCCGAAATCATCTTACTTTTCGTCGACGGAAAGCGATAATTATGTCAACGCATTCTCGTTGGGATGCTTGAAAGCCGGGGCATTCGCCACTGGAGTGGGGACTTTGAACCACATGCATTTAATCGAATCGCGAGGTGATGTTATGGGACGCACGGGCGCCCCCGCCGCCGGCGCGGGTCCGGCCGCCACCCCCGCCCCGCGCCCGAGCTGAGAGATCCCCGCCCCCATGAACGACGACATCGAACCCGGCGCGAACCCCGCCCCGCCGCCGAGCCGAGACGCCGCCGCGACCGATAAGCCCGCCGCAACGGCCGCGCCCGCGGCCGCCGATGCACCCGGCGCACACGCGGCCGCCCCGCCGCAGCCGCTCCTCACCACCATCACCGCATCGCGCGGCTTCGCCCAGTGGCTGGCGCTGCACAACGCCTCGCTCGCCTTCACCTCCTACCAGACGGGCCAATTCTTCCTCGTCGGCGTGCGGCCGGACGGGGCGCTGTCGCTGCACCAGCGCAACTTCGTGCGCGCCATGGGCCTCGCCGGGAACAGCCAGACGCTGCTGCTGGCGGGCCTTGCCCAAATCTGGCGGTTCGAGAACGTGCTCGGCCCCGACCAGCGCGCCAACGCCCACTTCGATCGGCTCTACGTGCCCCGCCGCGGCCACACCGTCGCCGACCTCGACGTCCACGAGCTCGGCATCGACCGCGCCGGGCGGCTCCTTTTCGTCAACACCAAATATTCCTGCCTCGCCACCGACAGCACGCTCCATTCCTTCAAGCCCGTCTGGCGCCCGCCTTTCGTCTCCCGCCTCGCCCCGGAGGACCGCTGCCACCTCAACGGCCTCGCCATGGAGGAGGGCGTTCCGCGCTACGTCACCGCCGTCGCCACCACCGACATCGTCGACGGCTGGCGCGACAAGCGGCGCGACGGCGGCGTGGTGGTGGAGATCGCGACCGACCGCATCCTTGCCGAGGGCCTCTCCATGCCGCACTCGCCGCGGGTGCATCAGGGCGCGGTGTGGGTGCTCGATTCCGGCAACGGATATTTGACGCGCATCGACCCCGAGACCGGCGCGGCCGAGCGTGTCGCCTTCTGCCCCGGCTTCCTGCGCGGCCTGTCCTTCCATGGCGGTTACGCGGTCGTCGGCCTATCGCTCGCCCGCCACGAGGGCGTCTTCTCCGGGCTTCCCTTGCAGGAGGCGCTGGAGGCGCGCGGCGCCGACCCCTGGTGCGGCGTCCAGATCGTCGACACGCGCAACGGCGACATCGTCGAATGGCTGCGGCTGGAAGGCGCCGTGCGCGAGCTCTTCGACGTGCGCGTCCTGCCCGGCGTGCGCTGCCCCATGGCGCTGCCGACCTTCGGCCCGGAACTCGCCAGCTTCATCACCATCGAGGCGCCCGACCGCCCGCTGTCTGAGCGCGGCTGGTCCGCGCCCGCCTGACCCTTTCTTGGCCTGCACGGAGACCCCGTTGAAACACCTACCGCTCGCCGCCGCGCTGCTGGCCGGATCCATGCTCTGGACCGGCGCCGCCACCGCGCAACAGATCGCCGACACCATCTATTCCGGCGGCCCCATCGTCACCATCGATGATGCCCGCCCCACCGCCGAGGCGGTGGCGGTGAAGGACGGGCGCATCGTCGCCGTCGGCACGCTGGACGCCATGGACGCCTTCCGCGGCGAGGCGACGGAGGCCTTCGACCTCGCCGGGCGCGCCATGCTGCCGGGCTTCGTCGACAGTCACGGCCACGTTGTCTTCGGCGGCCTGCAGGCGCTGTCGGCCAATCTCCTCTCCCCGCCGGACGGCAAGGTGACCGACATCGCCAGCCTGCAAGCCACGCTGAAGAGCTGGATGGAGGCGAACGCCGACGAGGTGAAGAAGGTCGGCGTCGTCGTCGGCTTCGGTTACGACAACGCCCAGCTTTCCGAGCTGCGCCACCCGACCCGCGCCGAGCTCGACGCGGTGACGACCGACTATCCCGTCATCATCGTCCACCAGTCCGGCCATCTGGGCGTTGCCAACTCCAAGGCGCTGGAGGTGGCGGGGATCACCGACGCGACGCAGAACCCGCCCGGCGGCGTCTACCAGCGGAGCGCCGACGGCACCCTGAACGGCGTGATGGAGGAATACGCCTTCTTCCCGGTGCTGATCAAAAACCTCGCCGGCCTCGGCCCGGCCGGGCTGGAATCCTTCACCAAGGCGGGCGCCGCGTTGTGGGCGAGCTTCGGCTACACCACCGCCCAGGAGGGCCGCTCGACGCCTGCCATCGTCGAGGCCATCCGCGCCGTGGGCGGCACCGGAGACCTTCCCATCGACGTCGTGACCTTCCCCGACGTTCTGGAGGCGCGCGACTTCATCGCCGCCAACGTTGCGCCGGACTATACCGACCGGGTGCGCGTCGGCGGCTGCAAGCTCACCATCGACGGCTCGCCCCAGGGCTTCACCGCCCTGCGCGACCGGCCCTATTACGACCCGGTCGGCGACTATCCCCCCGGCTATGCGGGCTACGCCGCCGTCACCATGGACGAGGTCCAGGACGCGGTGAACTGGTGCTACGATAACGGCATTCAGATCATCACCCACGCCAACGGCGAGGGCGCGTCCGACATGCTGATCGCCGCCATCGACGCCGCCCAGGCGACCTATGGCGCGAAGCCGATCCGCCCCGTCCTCGTCCACGGCCAGTTCGTGCGCCAAGACCAGATCGACAGCTACAAGCGCCTCGGCGTGTTTCCGTCGCTGTTCCCGATGCACACCTTCTACTGGGGCGACTGGCACCGCGATCACACGGTGGGGCCGGTGAATGCCGACAACATTTCGCCCACCGGCTGGGTGCGTGAGCGGGGCATGATCTTCGGCACCCACCACGACGCGCCGGTGGCCTTCCCCGATTCTATGCGCGTTCTCGCCGCGACGGTCACCCGGCGCACGCGCTCCGGCGACATTCTGGGCCCCGCCCAGCGCGTCGACGTCATGACGGCGCTGAAGGCGATGACGATCTGGCCCGCCTGGCAGCACTTCGAGGAGGCCGACAAGGGGTCCATCGAGGTCGGCAAGCTCGCCGATTTCGTGATCCTGTCGCAGGACCCCACCGCCGTCGATCCCGAGACGCTGGCCGACCTTCAGGTCATGTCCACCATCAAGGACGGCACGGTGGTCTTCACCCGCGGCGACGAAAACGGGGACGGCGGCATGCGCCAGGGCCGCATGCAATCGCCGTTCGGCGCCGACCCCGTCACCGCCCACCTTCTGCTGCACGCCATGTATGACGGCCTCGGCGCCACCCCGGACGCCGGCCACATGCACCGCTGAGCGCAGCTTTATTTCCGGTTGTGTTTTGCGCGCGAAACACAACCGACGAACGCGACACCTCGAGCGCCGCCAAGGCGCTCCTCCACGGCCTGACGGTGGTGACGCGCAACCGCCGCGACTTCGAGCCGATGGGCACGGCGCTCTTGACCCCCTGGGTCTGAGGCGGCGTTCCATAAGTCTCCTTCTACGCCGGACTCGGTCATCGCCGAAGCAGCGATACAAGACCCGGCGGCGGCTCCTGCGCGCACGAAAATGGGCCGCCGATGCGATCGGCGGCCCGTCTCGGTTCGCGGCATTTCGTGGCGGTCGGGCGTTACACCCCGCCAGGCTTCAGGACGACCTTCGTCCACGTGTCCTGCTCGTTCTTGAAGTTGGCGTAGCCGGTGGGCGCCTCGTCCAGCGGCAGGCGGTGGCTGATGAGGAAGGTCGTGTCGAGCTCACCCTCTTCGATGCGCTTCAGCAGCTCGTGCGTGTAGCGCTGGACGTGCGTCTGCCCGGTGCGGACCTGCAGCCCCTTCTCCATCAACGCGCCGAGGGGGAAGGTGTCGAGGAAGCCGCCATAGACACCGGGGATCGAAACCCGGCCGCCCTTGCGCACCGCCATCAGCGCCTCACGCAAGGCGTGCCCCACATCCGCGCCGATGCCGACCTTCTGCTTGATCGTATCCATCACGTTGTCGAGGGCGAAGCCGTGGCTCTCCATGCCGACAGCGTCGATCACCGCATCCGGCCCCAGACCGCCGCTCATCTCCATCAGCGCCTGAAGCACCGACGTCTCGCGGAAGTTGATCGTCTTCGCGCCCAGCCGCTGCGCAAGCTCCAGGCGGTGGGGATAGTGGTCGATCGCGATC
The DNA here is from genome assembly GCF_001927245.1 of Acuticoccus yangtzensis. Taxonomy (GTDB): domain Bacteria; phylum Pseudomonadota; class Alphaproteobacteria; order Rhizobiales; family Amorphaceae; genus Acuticoccus; species Acuticoccus yangtzensis. The sequence continues at coordinate 49,226 of NZ_MJUX01000012.1, forward strand.
ACCTGATGGGCCCCCATCGCAAGGGCCGACTGCACCGCGAACAGACCGACGGGACCGGCACCCCACACTGCCACGGTGTCGCCCTCTTCGATGTCGCAATTCTCTGCCGCCATCCAGCCGGTCGGCAGAATGTCGGACAGGAAGAGCACTTTCTCGTCCTCCAGATGGTCGGGGATGACGATGGGGCCGACGTCGGAGAAGGGCACGCGCACATATTCGGCCTGGCCGCCCGGATAGCCGCCGGTGAGGTGCGAGTAGCCGAACAGAGCGCTGACCGCGTGGCCGTAGAGCGTCTCGGAAATGTCCTGTTTGGCGACGGGGTTGGAGTTGTCGCACGCCGAGTAGAGCTTCTTCTCGCAGAAGAAGCAGCTGCCGCAGGAGATGGTGAACGGCACGACGACGCGCTGCCCCACCTTCAGCGTCGACCCCGGCCCCACGTCGACGACCTCGCCCATGAATTCGTGGCCGAGAATGTCCCCCGGCAGAACGCCCGGAATGACACCGTCATAAAGGTGGAGGTCGGAACCGCAGATCGCTGTGGACGTGATCTTCAGGATCGCGTCGCGCGGGTTCATGATTTCGGGATCGGGCATCGTTTCGACGCGCACGTCGTGCGTGCCGTGCCAAGTCAGAGCGCGCATGTTCAGTCTCCCTGCGACGTCGGGCGGTGGTTGCGGGAGATGGCGATCTCGCCTGTCTCCATCAGCATCTTGAGACGCTTCAGGTCGCGCCGGCCCTGGATGGCGGGCTCCTTCTGGAACAGCGCGGCGATGGCGCGGCCGATCTCGCCGAACGGGGCCTTGTAGGCGATTACCGCCTCAACCTCGGTGCCGCGGCCGGCCGGGGCGTCGCGCAGGAGGATCTTGCCACGCGTTTCGATCTCGGAGCCCTCGACGGAGCGCCAGGCGATCTCCTCGTTCTCGCGGTCGGTGACGATTTCGGTCTCGACGTCGAAGTTCACACCGGCGGGGCCGGCGATGGTCCACACCGCGCGCGTGTCCCCTGTGCGCTTCACCTTATGGATGTTCTCCATGAAGCGGGCGAGCTGGGCGGGGTCCTTGAACACCGCATAGACGTCCGCGCGGGGGCGGTTGATGGTGACGGTGCGGCCGACGACGTCGTGCTTGCCGAAACGGGCCAGGCCGCGGCGGGTGCGCCCAGGCGCCGAATCGGATGCGCCGGAGCGGTGCGGCCGCTCGATCAGTGCGGTGACGGCGATGAGGCCGACGGCGGCCGCCGCCAAGGCACCGGCGCCGGCCCATCGGTGGGACGAACGGTCGGCCTCGGGCGCCTCTCCCGCGGGCGGGGCGTGATGAGTGAGGGTCATGATATCAACGGGTGTCCATGGGTCAGATCGATCAGATACGGGGGGACGGAACGGCGCCGATCGGCGCCTCGTCCGAACTCGGAGCGGCGTCGCCCTCGGGGCGATAGGCGTCCGGCACCGGCGGGGGCGTTCCCATTTCGCCGTGCTGCCGCGCCGCGATCTCACGCCACGCCTCGTTCCAATGCGCTTCGCGTCTTCCGTCCGGCCGGCCTTCCGCCTCCCAAAGGGCGTAGGCTCTCTGCCGGATGCGGTGTTCGAGCTCGTTGTCGTTGTCCATGATGCCGGTCCTTCTCGAGCGGCCGGGTCTCATCCGCGTGGGACGCCTCGCCGTTCCGAGGGAAGACGCGGGATCAGGTTTTCGTTCCTGTGAAATGCGCGATTACATTTCATTTCCCGCGCCACATCGAAGAATAAAAACATAGATTAAAATAGAACGCTTCAAATGGTCGCGCTTCATCTCATCCGATGCCGGCCGTGCGGGGTGCCATAACTTGAACCGGCCTCCGCTATTGGGCGGCCGCCAGCCGAAAGGGACGCTGCGACGGGCCGCTCACGCCGGGCGTCAGCGGGTCGTCGTTTCGCGAAGCTCATCCATGTCGTGGCAGTTGCTCAGGATCAGGCCCACCGGGCGCAGACTGTCGATGTTGGCGCAACCAACGACGACGAAAACCGCGATCGGCACGGCGAGAAGCGCACCGACGACACCCCAGATCCAGGCAAACAAAAGCAGAGCGAAGAACGTGACGAGCGGCGACACGGAGAGCTGACGCCCCTGGAGCCGTGGATCGACGTAGTTGCCCATCACCTGCTCGATCACGAGAAGCCCGCCCGCGACCATGAGGGCCGTCCCCCAGTCTTTCGTCGACAAGGCGTAGAGCGCGGGCAAGGCCGCCGCCATGAGTGAACCGATGGTCGGGATGTAGTTCAACAGAAAGGCGAGGACGCTCCAGACGATGATGAGGTCGACACCGAAGATCGCAAGCCACGCGCCGTAGAGCAGCGCCGACAGCAGCCCGAGCCCCGTGCGAACGAGAATGTACCAGCGGAAGCGAACGGCCATGACGCTGAAGGTGGTGTGCCAGCCGGCCGCCCGCCGTTCGCCGAGGGCGTTGATCATCTTGTCCCGCCATGTCGGCCCCTCGACAAGCATGAGGACGACGAGGAAGAGGACGAGGACCACCCCGCTGACGACCTGCGTCGCCGCATCCAGAATGGCCCGGCCATAGGCGCTGGCGTGGGATGCGAGATACGACACGACGCGCTCCAGAACGGCTTCGGCATCGACCTCCAATCCGAATGGATCGCCGAGCTCGATGCCTTGGAGGATGGACCCGGCATCACCCTCCTGATTGAGCGCAGCGTTGAGCTCGGCCGACACATCCGGAAACTCGCCCTGCGCCTGCCGCGCGGCGAGGAAGATGCCCGCCAAGAAGGCCGCGAGGACGACGAGCACGATCAGCATCGCCGTCAGATGGCCCAGCCAGCTCAGCCGCTCCGGCACGGCACGGCGGATCCGCGAATCGACCGGCGCCACCGCGAGCGTGACGAACAATGCGGTGACGAACGGGATCGCAACAACCGCAGCCGTGCGCAGCGCCCACGCAGCGAGAATGGTGAGGATCGCGGCGAGCAGCCAAGTCACCGTCGAGGTGCGGCGGTCGCCCTGCGCTGATTGAGGCGTCGACACGCCCTGATCGGCATCGGCCATTGTTGATCTCCAGGCGGTGAGATTGCGGGGACATCGGGACGCCGAAGACGCTCCCTGCCTCTATCCGCCAACGGCAACGGCCCCCGGTCCGTTCAATGGCCTTTGCCTCGGCCCCGCCGCTCGACGGCGAGGGCGTCGTCGCCCGCCGGTCCTGGAAAGCGCGCCAACGGGGTGGTGGAATCACTTAGGTCAATCGCGTCGCAGATGGGCGCGAGAGGGAACCGGGCGGAGGGAACACAGGGGCCTTGCTCTTGGTTCAGAACGAACGAGATGCACGGCAGAGGGCGCGCGCCGCCTCGTTGTGGGTGGGCCCTTCCAGGCCTTGCGGGTGGTCCCCTTCCCGGCCTTGCGGGTGGGCCCCTTCCCGGCCTTGCGGCGGGACCCGTCCCGGCCGAACCGCCCGGCCTGCCGCGCCGACGTTCCATCCACCATTCTCAAAGCCATTGGAGCCGACGATGGATCAACCCAATCCCCACCGCCCTGCCCAGAAGCAGCCGATGCCCGGAACCACGGACCAGATGATGCCGACCCCGGACCATGGCGAGACGTCCTACGTCGGCCACGGAAGACTGGAGGGCAAGACGACGGTCATCACCGGTAGCGACAGCGGCATCGGCCGGGCCGTCGCCATCGCCTTCGCCCGCGAAGGTGCAGACGTCGTCATCGCATACCTGTCGGAGGACGAGGATGCCGCGCAGACGGCCCGCCACGTCGAGGACGCCGGCCGCAAGGCGATCCTCGTGCGGGGCGATCTCAGCGATCCCTCCCATTGCCGCGCCGTGGTCGAGGAGAGCGTGAAGGCCTTCGGCCGTATCGACGTCCTCGTCAGCAACGCCGCACACCAGGCGAACTTCGCCGAGTTCGAGGACATCACCGACGAGGAGTGGCGTCACACCTTCGCGGTGAACGTCGATCCGTTCTTCTACCTCGTGAAGGCGGCGCTGCCCCACATGTCGGAAGGCGGCTCGATCATCGGCACCAGTTCGATCAACGCCGATTCGCCGAACCCCGGCCTGTTGCCCTACGCCACGACGAAGGGGACGATCCGCGATTTCGTGGCGGGCCTCGGCCAGATGCTGGCGCCGCGCGGGATCCGCGTGAACGCCGTCGCGCCAGGGCCGGTGTGGACGCCGCTGATCCCCTCCACCCTACCGGCAGAGGACGTGGCGACGTTCGGACAAAACACCCCCATCGGCCGGGCTGCGCAGCCGAAGGAGCTGGCCCCGCCTTACGTGATGCTCGCCAGCGACGAGGCCAGCTACATCATCGGCGCGACGATCCCCGTCACGGGCGGGCGGCCTTTCGTCTGAGCGGCCTGAACGTTCCGCCCCTCGCGCGAGTTTCGACACCGCCACAGCGAACGTGAAGGACAACGACATGACCCACGAAAGAGACCGTTCGGACCAAGAGCCGGACCGTCCGACCACGGCGCAGCTTCGCAAGGAGATCGACAGTGGTCACACCGGCGACAAGGTGGACCACCCCGACCCGGCGGCTTCACCTCTCGGCACGGACGATGAAGCCGCAGGTGATCCTCCCGCGACCAAGGAGGTCGACGAGGCCCTTCGCAAGGAACGGCGTCAGCCGGGTTGAGCGGCGGGCGAGCGCTCCGCCGCCGCGAGGTCGACAACGGCGCCCACGCCGACGGTGAGGAGCTGCGCCGTCATCACCGCCGGGGTGGGCGGCCGCCTTAGGCCGATCCCCCTCCGGCAGTCGGCTGAAGCCGGTTCCAATCCGCGTCGATCGTCACGTGGATTCCTCCGGCTTCAGCCGTGATCACGGTCTCTGCTCCCAATTCGTAGACGACCGTCCGCTCCAACACTTCGAAGCCGAACCCGCGATGTGTGAGCGTCGGTGCGGCGGGAAGGCCGTCCTCGATCCACTCGAAGATCAGGCGGCGGCCGTCGCGACCATCGTCCACCCGCCAGCGCACGGCAATCCGCCCACCCTCGATGCCGAGCGCACCGAACTTGACGGCGTTGGTCGCAAGCTCATGCAGCGCCAGCGCGACGGTGCGTGCGGCGCGCGCGTCGATCATCACATCGGGGCCGTCGTACTTGAGCGTCTCGTCCTCTTGCGCACCGGCGGCCAACAGCTCGGACGCGACGAGGGAGGCGAGCGGGATCCCGCCGGAATAAAGCAACATCGCCGAATCGACCCGCGAGAAGACGTCGACACGGCCGTCCAGGTGCATGAGGAAGTCGTCGACGTCGACGCTCGTGAGGGCGGTGCGCTTCGCGATCGAGCGGACCCACGCCACCGCATTCCTGCGCTCGTGCTGCACGCGGCTGCGGCGGACTTCCACGTCGTCGCCGAGCGACCCGATGATCACCAAAATCCCGGCGACATCACCGTCCTCGCCGCGCAAGGCGCTGAAGACGAGGGAGCGGCCACTCTCCATCATCCTCGTCACCGTGTCGCCGCCGCGCACGGCCGACCAGACGCGGTCACCGCCCGGCCACTCCTGCGGCCACGCCGCGACCGCGTCGCAGCCCAGCGGCGCCCTCGGCCCCGGCCACAACGATGCGAACGGCCGGTTCGGGATCAACACGAGCTCTCGTCCCCAGAGGACGGACGCCGGACAGGGCAAAGCCAGCATAAGATCGACCGCACCTCGAAGGCTGGCCGGCCAGTCGCGCATCGGGCCGAGCGCAGACGCGTCCCAAGGATGCCGTTCGATCGCGCGCCATCCCGTATTCCTCGTTGTGCTCATGACGCAAACTCTATGGAAAGGTGCAGTGGGCCAAGGCCGTGCCTGTCAAAACTTCGAGCCAGGTCCGGGACGCTGCCGCTTCGTCATTCGTCGAGATGAAGGTAGCGCTGATTGAACATCGCGATTTGCTTCAGTCGACTGAGATCCAAGACGGTGAGGTGCCGCTTTTCCAACAGGATCAATCCCGCCGCCCTCAGCGACTGCAATGTCCGGTTGGCGTGAACCGTGGTGATCCCCAAGGCATCGGCAAGTTCGCCCTGGGTCACCGGAAACGAAAACGCGCCATTGCCGGCACGTCCGACACTCTGCAGCCGCAACATGATCTCGACGATCAGGTGCGCCATGCGCTCGGTCGCATCGCGGCGCCCGATGTTGACGGTCCACTCACGCTGGATCGAGGTGCTCACAAGTGTATCCCACCACAGCGCCCGCGCGAGTTTTGGCGAGCGGGTCGTCAAATCTACGAACGACTCGCGTCCCACTTCGGAGACCGTAACCGACGAAAGGGCAGCGATGGAATGATCCATCGCCGCAAGAACAAACATATGCGAATCGCATAGATCACCGGGGAGCAAAAACGATGTGATCTGCCGGCGACCGTCCGGGAGGATCTTGTAGCGATAAGCCCATCCGTCGATCAGCACGTAGACGTGTTGCGGCGACATCCCTTCCTGGAGCAGCACGTGCCGCGGGTCGAACACGCGCACCCGCTCGCTGAGAACCTCATGGAGAACGCGCCGTTCACCATCGTCGAGCTGCGTGAAGTTCGAAATCTTTTGGATGAGCGGATGAAACATCATAGGCCGACACGTATCACACGGCGCTCCGGCACCAGCCAGCCGCAGGTTTCAAGGTGCGCCACTGGCCTAGCGCCCGGCAGGCGCGCGCCCCTGCGCGAGAAGGCGCCTCGCCCCCTCGGCCCGCACCATCCCACTCCGCGACGCGGGTCCCGCATGGGGATGCTCATGCCGGCGGGCATCACCCGCGGAACGATCACTCGGCAACATCCGCCGGTTGATGATGAACGGCCTCTCGGGTTCCGCCTTCATCATCGTGCGCATGGCGTTCGGGCGGGTTTCCGGCGTAGAGGAAGGCCGCCATCGCCTCTGCGGCCGGTCGCGTGACGTTGAGGTCCGGCATCGCCGTCAACGGGTCGACGTGGGTCGGCTCCATCAGCCAGCGCACCATCGCCGCTTCGGTGTTCGGCAGAACCCCGGCGAGGAAGCGCTGCTCGCCGATGGCCTCGAGCCTCGGCCCGACCGCCGTCTCGTGGCCGACGACCCCCGGAATGTCGTGACAGCCGTGGCAACCGTACATGCGGATGGCGCGCTCGCCCCGAACAACGAGATCATTGTCCGGCGCCATGGGCGACGACATGTCCGGCGCCATATCGGGCGGCGGTGACAGCTCCTCGCCGAGCCCGTTCACGAAGGTCTTGTATTGCGCCGGCGAAACGTCCGGCAACGCTTCGGTGAAGGCGGTGATGGTCCACATCTGCGCCTCGGTGAGACGCACGTCCCATGCCGGCATCCCGGTCATCCTGAGGCCGTTTTTGACGAGCCAGAAGATCTCGCGCGCGGGCCTGGCTCTGGCGGCGGCGACGATCGGCGTCGGCAGCGGATTCATGCCGAGCGCCAGCGACGAGGGGGCCACCCCCGGAGCACCGTGACATGTGACGCAGTGCGCCTGGTAGAGCCGGGCGCCTTCTTCGCTCAGCGCCGGCGCGAAGTCCGAAGGGACGGTGATGTTGCGCGTCTGGATCGCGATGGAGGCGTCGCGCGCGACCGCAATCGCGTCGTAGACGATCCGCGGATGACCTTGCGTGGCCGAGAGGTTCCACAGTCCCAGGGCGATCACGACGATCAGACCCGTGGCTGCGGCGCCCGCGCCCGCTGCTGCGGCAAGACGCCAGACGCCGGTCCGTCGCGTCACCCGGCGGCGGGACGGTTGCGGCCCGGTCCGCGCCACCGCGGACAGCACCGTCGTCCACGCGAGCGCGTTCACGAGGCGCAGAGCATGACGTGTCATTCGCCGCCTCCGACCCTGTAGAGGTAATCGGCCATGATCGCAGCGTCCCCGGCGCTCATGTCGAGATCGGGCATCGCGGTCCTGGGGTCCACCCGGTACCGGCCGAAGACGCACGCACCGTCTATCCGCCACGCTGAGCAACCGCCTCCGGCTGTGATCGCTCGTCGATCCCGCCCCCCTGGCGGCGGCCGGAACCATCGAAGCCGCCGTGCTGTTGTTTCTCGTGAATCGCTGCCGGACGCTTTCCACCGTTTCAGTCGGACATCGGCGCGGGCCGCCATCTCACATGCCGCTGCCGGCGGGCCGATCGGTCACCCCTCCAAGGTCAACGATTGCGCGAAGAGGCCGCCGCCATGACGTCTACCGCCACCGTGCCCCGCCTCGCCGGCGATCACACCCTCGCCTTCCTCAGGCAAGGCTACACCTTCATCTCTCAGCACTGCGATGCGCTGGCGACGGATCGCTTCCGCACGCGCATCCTCCTCCGGCCGGTTCTGTGCGCGCGCGGATCCGGCGCGGCACGGATGTTTTACGGCGGGAACCACTTCACCCGGACCCAGGGCGCCATGCCGCCTACGGTCCTGCGCCTGCTTCAGGACAAGGGCAGCGTGCAGCAACTCGACGGATCTGCGCACCGCCACCGAAAAGCGCTGTTCATCGACCTCTTGATGAATGAGACGGCGACGGCCGAGATCACCGAAGCGTTCCGCGACGCGTGGCGCGAAGCGATGGCCGGCTGGGCCCGCCGACCCTTCGTCGTGCTGCTCGATGAAGCCTACCTCATTTTGACCCGCTCCGTGTGCCGATGGATGGGACTGCCGGAGAACGGCCGTTCCGATCCAGCGATGGCTCGCGCGCTGAGCGATATGGTCGAGCAGGCCGGCAGCATCGGCCCGGCGGTCCTGCGCGCCCTCTGGCGACGCCGCAAGGTCGAGCATGACATCGCCCGCCTCGTGACGCAGATCCGCGAAGGGCGCGCCGATATCGCGCAAGACGCACCCGTGCGCGTCATCGCCCGCCATTGCGACGAGGCGGGTACGCCCCTGTCGGTGGAAGACGCCACCGTCGAAATCCTCAACGTTCTGCGCCCCGTGGCAGCCGTCGCCCGCTACGTGATGTTCGCCGCCTTGGCCCTGCATCAACACCCGCAGATCGCCGCCACCCTGGCCGGCGCGCCGCGCGAGCGGCGGATCGCGTTCGCCGAGGAGGTGCGCAGGCTCTACCCGTTCTTCCCGCTGGTCGGTGGCAAGGTGAAGGCACCCTTCACCTGGGACGGCCACACCTTCGATGCCGGCGACTGGGTGCTCCTCGACCTTTACGGCACCAACCACGACCCGCGGCGCTTTGCTGATCCAGACGTGTTCATGCTGGACCGCGCAATATCCTGGCGTGATCAAGGCTTCGACTTCATCCCGCACGGCGGTGGTGACGCGACGACGGATCACCGCTGTCCGGGCGAGCAATTCACCGTGTCGATCATGGCCGAGGCGACACGGCTTCTCCTCGACGAAATGAGTTACACGGTGCCGCCCCAGGATCTCACGGTCGCTCTCGACAGGATGCCCGCGAAACCTGAGAGCGGCTTGCGCATCGCCGACGTCATGCCGCACCGGGCCGCACACCATCCGTCTCTGTGAGCCGGGACATGCGCGGCTTGCGGCGACTTCCGGCTCCCTACGCATCGTTTTTCCCTCCGCAGGGCCGATCGTGATCCTTCGGCAGTTTTCGACGGACCTCAGGACACCAAGGCCGCGCGGGTGTGGCGCCGTTCGAGCGCTGTGAGTTCGGCGGCGAGATCGATGCGTCCGGCCGCGACCATGCGCGTGCACGCTCGCAGATAGCCGCCCGGATTGCGGATGCGGCTTTCACCACCGCGGCGGCGGGTATCGTCCTCGTAAAGCTGCGCAACGTAGATCACCGTGAGCGCCGCCTTCATCGTGCCGAGCGTGTGGGTCGCTTCCTTCCAGACCTCTTCGCTCGCCCCCAGCATCAGCCTCAGCCGGTGCGCGACGGGGACGGCATCGCTGGCCCGCTCCAATCGCAGCCCCGTTCGCGCCACCACCGGGCACGCGATGCCGATCTCGGGCGGCGGTGCGTGTCGCTCCAGCCCGTCCCGGCTTTGACAAGTTCTTCTGAAGGATTCGTTTTGGCTTTCTTTGTGCCGGCACGCCGTGCCGCCATTGGCGGCTGAAGAAGACAACCGCCCGCCGGCGTGGCGCTCACCGGCCGGTCCCGAACGCGCCGTCGCTGCACCATCCCCGCTGCGCTCCACCGCCCGATCACCGCCGCCGGTCCTATCGCCGGCCCTGTCGTCGCTCACCTCACCGGTCGTGTCGTCGCTGGTGTCGCCACCCTGCCGGCCACCCATCTCGCAGCCCAGCGCGGCAACGGAGGGCGAAGCGGCGGCGGCGAACGCATCTTCCACGCGCTCACGCAGCGCCATCCAATCGGCCAGTAGCCCGTCCGCAGGGGCCGCCGTGCCGCGCCGGGGCGTGCGCGCCGCCAGCACCTCGAAGGCGGCGACCATCGCCTCGGGCGCACCGCCGGGGAGGGCCGCCATCGCGTCCAGCATCTCCCCCGCAGCGCGCCGCGCAATGGTGATCTCGTCGTGAAGCTGCTTCACCAGCCGTGCCTCGGCGCGCTGGGCGGCGACCTTCTCGGCCCACGTCGCCCGCCGCCTGAACAACGGCGTCAGATCGAACCCGTAGGCGTCGACGATGTCGCCCGCACCGTCGCGCACCGGATAGCGCTTGCCGTTGGGCGAATCCTTGGGCGCGATCAATCCGAGCTCGGCCAGCGACCGAAAGGCCACCCGCAGCCCGCGCTCCGACAATCCCGTGCGGCGCGCCAAATGCGCGTTGGACGGCCACACGATCAGCCGGTCCCACGCCTGCTCGCCCCAGCTTGCAACGAGCTCGCCGAGGACGAGGCGCAGGCTCGGCCGGAGCCGCAGCGCCTCCTGAGCGTCACGGAACACGCGCCCCAACTCCTTGCGCGTCACCGCGCCGGCGGGCGCCGAGCCCTCCTGCGCATCGTCCGGCACGGCGGCGCGCGCAACGGCGCATCCGCCGGCGCCATGGTGCTGCGCGCCGCGACAAATGGCGGTCACGGCAGCCCTCACCGGCTGCCGGCCCCCGCGGGATGCCAGGTGCATCGACCCCTCCAGGTGTCGGGCAAAGCGGGAGGGATCACCGGCTTCGGTGTTGTTGACACGCGATTCGCGGAGGGGCATAACGGTGCTGCGACACGACCGCTTCGCCACTTCGCTGGTGAAGCCCAAAAGGCTCCGAAGTTGGCGCTTCGGGGCCTTTTACTTTGCCCAGGTTCTACATCACGTCTCCACCCCGCCAGCCCTCGCAGAGGGCGCCGCGCGGCGTTCGGATCAGCTGTGCCGGGGTCGCTCTGTCGTCTCGCCCGTTCACGGCCTCACCCTCGTTCGGACCGGCACACCCGGCCCCTCAGTCACACATGCCCGATTCCGCCCGCCCTGTGGAGTCGCACCATGACCTTCAGCGGCATTCTTCCCGCGCTGCCGGCAAAGATCGCGATCTTGTCCCGCTCCGCCCGAAATACGGGATCGCCAGGCAACCTGCGCGAAATCGCGGCGAACCCGTCCCGCCCCACATCGCCAACCCGCAAAATCCGGGCAAAATGGAAACGCCGATTAGGGTTAATCCGAGGTTGACGAATCCCGCCCCGCGCCCCGGCGGTGCGCTGGGCCCGGTCATTCACCGCCCGGCCGGAAACAACGGGTCCGCCTCAGCACCGGCGCAAACGCCCGCAGGTGCGCCCTCGCGCGGCGCCAGTTGCGACAGCCGGCCGGTTGCGACAGCCGGCCGGTGCCGCGCTCGGCGGCACATCCGGCGCGCGCGAACCGCCTTGCCCCGCGGCCGGTTTCGGTCCTACCCTCGCCCCCTGGCCGAGTACGCCGTGCTCCGGTCCAACTTCAAAGGCGCACCGGGCGACATGGACGAGATGCAGGGCGTGGCACGCGCCGTCACCACGCTGCGCGCCGTCGCGCTGAGCGGAACGGCCGGCGCCCGCGCCACCGATATCGCCCTCGCCCTCGGCCTCCACAAAGCCTCCACCTCGCGGCTTCTGGCCAGCCTCGTCTCCCTCGGCGTCCTGTCCCGCGGGACCGACCGCAGGTTCCGCGTCGACGATTCCTTCCTCGCCAGTCTGGGCGCCCCGGTCGGCCAGAACCGCATCCGCCAGGCCGCCCGGCCCTCCCTCGCCCGCCTCTGCCGCGACCTCGAAGATTCCAGCTTCCTGTCCGTGCGCAGCGGCAACGATTCGCTCTGCGTCGACCGCCACGTCGGCGCCTATCCCGTCCAGGCCCTCTCGCTCGACATCGGCAGCCGCCGTCCCCTCGGCGTCGGAGCGGGAAGCCTCGCCCTTCTCGCCTGGCTTCCACACGCGGAACGCGAAGACGCTCTGGCGGCCAACCGCGCCCGCCTCGCCAGCGCCTACCCGACCCTGACCGTGGACGCCATCCGCACCCACGCCGCCACCGCCCGCGCCGAGGGCGTCACCGACCTTCCCCACGTCGTCATCCCCGGTGTCACCGGCATGGGCGTTCCGGTGCGCGACGCCTCCGGCCTCGTCGTCGCCGCCCTCAGCGTCGCGGCCGTCGGCGACCGCCTGTCGGGACAGCGCCGCGACCGGGCCGCCGCGCTCCTGCGCCACGAGGCCGCCGCGATGACCGAACGCCTCTCCACCCCCGCCACGGGCCGCGAGCTGGAGGCGGATCACCGCCCCCCTTCCCGCCCGGAGCGGCAATAAAGACCCGAAAAGACTGAGGGAAGACGCCCTTATGAAGACCGGCTTCACCGCCATGACCCGCCGCGAGGCCGCCGCCCTCCGCCCGGCCGGCGCCGCATGAGCCTTTCCGCCCTCCTCGCCCCGGCCAGCGTCGCCGTCATCGGCGCGTCCGACAATCCGGACAAGATCGGCGGCCGCCCCATCGCCTACCTGCGCCGCTTCGGCTTCAAGGGCGCGATCTACCCGATCAACCCCGCCCGCCCCTCCGTGCAGGGCCTCACCGCCTACCCCTCGCTCACCGCCCTCCCCGCGGTGCCGGACGCCGCGATCATCGCCGTCGCGGGCGCCTCCGCCGTCGCCGAACAAGTGAACGCCTGCGCCGCCGCCGGGGTGAAGGCCGCCATCATCATGGCGAGCGGCTTCGGCGAGACCGGCCCGGACGGCAAACGCATCGAGGCCGAGATGCGCGCCACCGCGAACCGCGCCGGCATGCGCCTCGTCGGCCCAAACAGCCAGGGCCTCGCCAACTTCGGCACCGGCGCGGTCCTCTCATTCTCCACCATGTTCATCGAGGCCGAACCCGCGGACGGCCCGGTCGCCTGCATCAGCCAGTCCGGCGCCATGAGCGTGGTGCCCTACGGCCTCCTGCGCGCCCGCGGCATCGGCGTGCGTCACTGCCACGCCACCGGCAACGACTGCGACGTCACCGCCGCCGAGCTCGCCGCCGAGGTGGTTCGGGACCCGGAGGTGAAACTCCTCCTCCTCTACCTCGAAAGCCTCGGCGATCCGGCCACCCTCGCCGCAGCGGCCGCCGCCGCCAAAGAGCGCGGCGTCCCCATCATCGCCGTGAAGTCCGGCCGCTCGGACGCGGGGTCCCGCGCCGCCCAGTCCCACACCGGCGCCATCGCCACCGAGGACCGCATCGTCGATGCCTTCTTCGCCAAAAACGGCATCTGGCGCGCCAAGGGCATGCGCGACCTCGTCGCCGCTGCGGAGCTCTACCTCAAGGGCTGGCGCCCCGCCGGGCGCAAACTCGCCGTCGTCTCCAACTCCGGCGCCACCTGCGTCCTCGCCACCGATGCGGCCGAGCGCGAGGGCCTTGCCATGGCAGAGTTCCCGCCCGCCATCGAGGACGAGATCCGCGCCATCCTTCCGGGCTTCGCCTCGCCGCGCAATCCGGTCGACATCACCGCCGCCCTCCTCACCGACAGCGGCCTCTTCAGCCGCGTCCTGCCCGCCGCCGGCAAGGACGCCGGAACCGACATGTTCCTCATCGGCATCCCGGTCAGCGGCAAGGGCTACGACTTCCCCCGCTTCGCCGCCGACACCGGCGCGTTTCTGAAGGCCGGGGCCAAGCCCGTCGTGCTCGCCGCGCCCCAGCCCAACGTGCGCGCCGCCTTCGCCGCCGCGGGCGTCCCCGTCTTCACCACCGAGGACGACGCCGTCGAGGCGCTCTCCCAGTTCGTGCGTCATCACGAGCTGATCGCCGCCTCCCGCCCTGGCGCGCTCGAACCCCCGCGCCCCGCAGCGCCGCTGGCCAGCCTGTCGGAGGCGGACTCGCTCGCCGCCGTCGCCGCCGCGGGCGTCCCCACCGTGCGCCACCGTGTTTGCGCCACCTTGGAGGAAGCCCGCGCCTTCCTCGCCGATGCGCCCGGCCCCGTCGTCCTCAAGGCCTCGTCGGCGGCGATCCCGCACAAGTCCGAGCACGGCCTGGTGCGCCTCGGCATCGCCGACGACGCCGCCCTCGCCGCCGCCTTCGAGGAGATCGCCGCAACCGTCGCCCGCCTCGGCCACCCGTTCGAAGGCGTCCTCCTCTCGGACATGGTGAAGGGCGAGCGCGAACTCGTCGTCGGCGGCTACCACGACGCCGTGCTCGGCCCTGTGGTGGTGATCGGCGACGGCGGCATTACCGTGGAGGCGATGCCCGACAACGTCCTCCTCCTGCCTCCCTTCAGCGAGGCGGAGGCGGCGGCGGCCCTCACGCGCCTTCGCATCGCGCCGCTCTTCGCCGGGGTGCGCGGGCGCCCGCCGCTTCCCGCCGGCGCCGTCGCCGCGGCCGCCACCGCCATCGGCGCCCTCCTCACCTCACCCGCCCGCGACGTGCGCGCGGTCGACGTGAACCCGCTCATCGTCGGCCCCACCGGCGCCATCGCCGTCGACGCACTGGTCGAGGTCGCCGCGCCCTCCTGACCTCTTGCGACGGGGGTTGATCAGTTGTGTGAGCCGATCCGCTCCCGCGACCTATCGCCCGCGCAGCCGCTCAGAACCGCGGCGCATATTGGGTCTGCTGCAGAATGTTGTTCGTCTGCGCTTGATTCAGCTCGGACGCCAGCGAAGCACTTACCGAGCCGGGCGTCCGGGGCGCTGTTTGAAAGTCCTTCGCCTTCGCCGTCACGAGGCTCAGTTTCTGCTCGACTTCGCGGCTCCCCGAGAGTCCGAACTCGCCACCCACCGTCTCGAAGTCGTCGACCGCGGGGTCGAACTTCGCACCGGCGTTGCCATCGGCCTTCAGTTTGAAGGACGCATTATAGGCCAGGTTCGTCGGCTCCATGTCGTGAGCCTGCATACTGATATAGGTTTCCTTGAACCACGCTCCGACGCCGATCGCGTTCTGGATCCTCAAGATCTGGGGGATCCGCGCCTTCACGTCAGGATCTTCGTCGGACTGGTCGAGCGGACCCTCGCACCATCCCGTCGTCGTCGAGCCGGCGCGGCGCTTGAGGATCTCTTCGAAGTCGTAGATGACATCGACGGTCGTCAGCACATTGCGCGTGTCGTTGATCCCGGCACCGATCGATGCGGTAATTTTCACGTTGGTGTAGGGGAGGATCAATGTCGTGCCACCGTTGACCGCCGTGACCTCGATGACATTCAAGAGGAACGTCGCCTTGGCAACGAGACCTGACAAGAATTGAAGGTTCTCTCCATGCTGCTTCATGTACAGAAGCGCATCGGCGATCTCACATTCGGACGAATAGAACAGGCTCGCCATGTTGAGGCCGTACTGCTCCGGCGGCATCGGAACATGGGAGAAATCATCAATTGTCGTGACGCAACCCGAGGTGATCAGCGAGAGCGCAACGGCGCCGAATATTTCTACTTTCATGCCATAAGCCCCATATAAAATATCGGGCAAGCTTGAATAATTTCGGGCCGGACAAGCAACGCGAAAACGCGACCCGACGCGATCGGGACAGGACTTCGTTACAAAAGTGTCACACTATTAATCTTATCTATTGCGAGCCCGACCTTGACCAGGTTGCGGGACAACACCGAAAATGAAAGGGCGCCCAGCATTGGGCGCCCTCCCGAACATATACGCGCCGCTTACTGCGCGTTGGTGAGGCCGATCGTCTTCTGGAAGTCCTTGTGCATCTGGATCAGCTCGCGCGCCGCGTCCGAGTCGGCGAACTGGTCCCACGCCTTCAGCGAGGCTTCGCGGAAGATCGCGCGGTCCTCGGGCGACCAGTCCTGAATGGTCACACCCTCGGCCGCCAGCTCCTGCGCCGCCTTCTGCGTCGCCACCGAGCCGGACAGGGACAGGCGGAACGACATCTTCTGCATCGCCACCTCGATGATGCGCTGCAGATCCTCCGGCATCCCATCCCACACGCTCTTGTTGATGGCGAAGTGGTCGGCCGGCATCGAATGGAAGCCGGGGAAGGACGCATACTTGGCGATGTCGTAAAGGCCGGACGACTTGTTCACGGCGAGGTTCGACATGTCGGCACCGGAGATGATGCCCGACTCCAGCGAGGTGAAGACTTCGGTGAAGTCCATCACGATCGGCGAGGCGCCCATGTTGGCGAAGATCTGCGTCTCCATCCCCGGAGGCGAGCGGAACTTCCACCCCTTCAGGTCTTCCGGATTGCCGATCGACGTCGTCGACGCCAGGGACTCCGGCGCGGCGATGTGCCAGCCGATGAGCTGCATGCCGAGATCGTTGTAAAGCTTCTGCGCCGCCTCAAGGCCGCCGCCTTCATAAAGCCACGCGTACATCTGCCACGGCGTATCGTAGCCGCCCATCGGGTCGCCGATGAACTGGAAGGCGGTGTCCTTGCCGGTCTGGTAGGCGCCGGACGTCATGTCGCCGTCCAGAATGCCGTTGATCGACGCGTCGAAGGTCTCGGTGCTCTTCACCACCGCGGAAGCATAGAACGGCTCGACCGCGATGCGCCCGCCGGACATCACCTCGATATCGTCATAAAACTGGCCAATGGCCTGACCGGAAATGGACTCCGGGCTGTGGTGCGTCTGAATGCGAAGCGTCACGTCTTGCGCCAGGGCGCCGGACACGACGAAAGACGCCAGCGCAGCGCCGGCCAGCAGCGAACGGATCATAGTTCCCCCCAAATGGTGCTTCTGCACCTTTATGATTTGCACCTCTGGTGCCGCGCCGCACTTTAGACGCAGCATTCGTCCAAGATCAACATGGGAGATCGCGGAACTATTTGCGCCTTGTGCGAAAGTTGTTTCAGCTTCGGTTTCACTACCGCAGCCCCTCCGCCGACCCTCCGCCAATCCAGCGGCCGACCCCCGGGGCGCGCTCTCCCGCGCCCCGCCTGCGCCCGCCCCGCGTCGCTCAACCGGCGCCCGTCAGCCCGCCCGCGTCAGCCGTTGCGCGGCGGAAGCATCGCCCCCGGCTCCACCACCACCGCGTCCAGCCCCGCCGCCTCCACCGCGGCCCGGCCCGCAGGCGTCGTCACGAACCGGCTCGGCCCGGCGAACACCTCGCCAGCCTCCATCAGCCGCCGCCCGCCCGCATAGCTCAGCACCGGCTCCAGGCGCTCCATGTCGAGCACCGTGATGTCCCCGTCAGCGCCCGGCGCCAGATGACCCTTCGCGGCCAGACCCAGCGCCCGCGCCGGCGTCCAGCTCGCCTTCGTCACGAACTCCGCCACCGTCAGCGCGTCCATCCGCACCAAGGGCAGGCCTCGCTGAACGATGTCGTTGCGCGGCAGCCCGCCCCCATCCGTCGCCAGAGCGTCGATCGCGAAGGCCCCGTCCGGCCGCTTCGCCGTCACCAGGTGGATGCGCGGCTCCGGCCCGTTCACCATCGCGCTCACCCCCACCGCCGTCGCCGCCGCGCGCCACGCCGCGACACCGTCCGCGCCCGTCACCAGCCCCACCACGCCCGCGTGCGCCCCGGCGCCGATCTCGGCCTGAACGTGGATCCACCCGTCCGCGATCGCCCGCTCCATCCCCGCCTCGGTGTGCGGATAGCCGCCCGCCGTCAGCACCCGCCGCGCCGCGTTGCTCTCCGGCACACCGTTCGAGCACGTCCCCGGAAATCCGTTGAACGGCGCCAGATAGGACTCCGACCAGATCGCCGGATGCCCCGCCAGAACCTCGATCGCCGCCTGCCCCTCGATCACCCCCGGCTCGGAGAAACCGCGGCAATAAGAGTTGACGTGCGGCATGTGGAGCGGGTGCCCGGCGGCAAGGCCGCACGCCTCCGCAAGTGTCGCGACGGACGGGTTCGGCGTCTCCAGCGTGCCCGCATGGAAGGCCACATAGGCGCCCTCAGCCGCACACGCCGCGATCACCGTGGCCGAGCCCTCCTGCGTCAGCGGAAAGTGCCCGCCGAGGAGCTTCAGCCCGATCGCCCCCTCCCCCATCGCAGAGGCCAGGTAGTCGGCCACCTCGGCCCGCGACGGGTTCGCCGAGCCCACCGTGTGGCCCGGCCGCACATAGCTGATGCAGCCGACCGTGAGGCCCACACCATGCGCCGCCGTCGTGCGGACCATGCCCTCGATCGGCCCGGCCATGTCGAGCGCGGTCGTCACCCCGGCCAGCGCCAGCATGCGGTGCCCCACCGGCCCGCCCATCCATTCGGACAGGTGAACGTGCATGTCTACGATGCCGGGCATCACCACACGGCCCGCCACGTCGTGCTCGCGCGCCGCCGTGCCGCGGATCGACGGCTCCACCTGCACGATGCGACCGTCCGCAACCGCCACGTCCATCACCGCGTCGATGCCGTTCGCGGGATCCACCACGCGCCCGCCGCGCAAGAGCGCGTCATAATGGTTGGCCATGGCGTGTCTCCCTCTGCCGCCGCCTTGCCCCGGCGCCACTTCACCGCCAGGTGCAAGAGGCAGAGCCTTAACGCCTTTTCGCCGCACCAGAAACGCCGCACCGCACGGCTTTCCCCCGTACCGCGCGCCTCCCCCGTACCGCGCGGCTTCCCCGCACCGAACGCCTTCCCCGCACCGAACGCTCCGCCGGCCGGCGCGCCGCTACATCTCCGCCAGCGCCCCCGCCGCACCGCTCCCCGCCAGCAGCGACGGGCGCCGCGCCAGGAAGCGCGCCACACGAAACGGCTCCAACAAGGGTTCGGGCCGCCCCGTCACCATCTCGCGCGCCAGAAGCTCGCCCGCGATCAGCCCCAACGTCGCCCCGCTGTGGCTGAACGCCACCGACAGGCCCGCCACACCGTCCACCGGACCGAACACCGGCTGACCGTCGCCCGGAATGGGCTTCGGCCCGATCCCGCACGAGCGCGCCTCCAGCACCGGCCGGCCCGACAGCACCCGCGACGCCTCGGCCAGAAGCGCCGCCACCGTGTCCGGCGCGATCCGGTAGGAGCCCGCCTTGGCCGGCGAAATGCTC
Organism: Acuticoccus yangtzensis; assembly: GCF_001927245.1. GTDB lineage: Bacteria > Pseudomonadota > Alphaproteobacteria > Rhizobiales > Amorphaceae > Acuticoccus > Acuticoccus yangtzensis. Next base: position 68,375 of record NZ_MJUX01000012.1, read on the forward strand.
CCCTCCGTCCAATCCGCGTCGAGCACGAAGCGCCCGCCGACGTCCGGCCGGATCGCCACTCGCGGCGTGTTCAGCACCGCCTTCAAGGGATGGTCGAGCGGCGCCGTCCTCACCAGACAGGCGAGCGGCGTCGCGTCGGCCACCTCCACACCCAACGCGGCCAACATGCGCGGCACCGCGGCACCCGCGGCGACGAGCACCCGGTCCGCCGCCACCCGGCGCCCGTCCGCCAGCACCACACCCGTCGCGCGCCCGCCCGTGACGACGGGTTCCGCCGGCCCCATCTCGTCCAGCACGACGCCGCCGCGCGCCCGCAGCTCGGCCGCCAGATGGGCGATCAACGCGCCGAGATCCACCCACCCTTCGCCCGGATTAAAGATCGCCCCCGGCCCCGTCACCGCGGCCGCATCCACCCCCGGAACCTCCGCCGCCACCTCGTCCGGCGTCAGAAAGCGCGCCTCGTAGCCGATGTCCCATTCGTGCCGCGCCACCGCCTCGATGGCGTTGTCCGGCCCCTCCGCGTCGAAGGTCAGCCCGCCGTCGAACCGCAGCCACGCGGCCGACACCGGCACCTGCCGCGACAGGGTGCGGTAGCGCTCCAGCCCCGCCATGCGCAGCGCATGATAGGCCGGCGAGCGCCGCCGCGCCGAGTTCAGCCACGACAAGGAGCGCCCCGACGCACCGCCGCCCAGCGGCCCGGCCGACACCACCGTCACCGCCGCGCCGAGCCGCGCCAGATGCACCGCCGCCGCGAGGCCGAACACCCCGCCGCCGATCACCACGGTCTTCAGCCCCGCCGCCTCGCGCAGCGCCCGCGTTGCCGCCGCCGCGGATGTTCCCGCCGCCTGCCGGTCCATCAGGGCCGCTCCCACGCACCGCTGACGCGCGATCGCATCAGCGCGTCGATCACCCGCATGTTGAGCACCGCATCGTCCATGCCCCATTCCGGCCCCGCTGCGCCGTGCGGCCCGCGCTCGCCCCGCACCGCCGCGCGAAAGGCCTCGGCCTGCAGGGTGAACTGGTTCGCCGCGCCCACCTCCACCGTCTCGGCCGACCCGCCCGTGACGTCGCTCCCGTCGTCGACGATCAGCCGCGTGGGATGATCCGGCGGTGCATTGAACGGCAACGGCACCATGATGCGCCCGGTGGTGCCCAGCACCTCCACGTTCTGGCGCGGCACACCCTGCGTCGCCACCGAGAAGACCAGCCGCGCCCCGCCGGGGAAGACGACGATGGCCGAGGTCAGCCGGTCCGTCCCCATCTCCGGGTCGATGTCGAATTCGCCGATCACCCTCTCCGGCTCGGCGCCGAACACCAGCCGCGCCGTGGCGATCGCATAGCAGCCGATGTCGTAGAGCCCGCCGCCGCCGCCGATGTCGGCCCTGTTGCGGATGTTGGCCGGGTCCACGTTGTGGTAGGCGAAGATGGTGTGAATCACCCGCGGGGTGCCGATGCGCCCTTCGGCCACCATCCGCCGCACCCTGCGCCACTGCGGATGGTGGCGCACCATGAAGGCCTCCACGGCGATGCGCCCGGTCTCGGCCGCCACGCGCTCCACCTCGCGTGCCTCGTCCGCCGACAGCGCCACCGGCTTCTCGCACAGGACGTGCTTGCCCGCCTTCAGCGCGGCGATCGTCCACGGCGCGTGCAGATGGTTGGGGAGCGGGTTGTAGACCGCCTCGATCTCGGGGTCCGCCAGCAGCGCCTCGTAGGAGGCGTGGGCGCGGGGGATGCCCGCCGCCTTCGCCGCCGCCTCCGCCCGCGCCCCATCGCGCGAGGCGATCGCCGCCACCGTGCAGCCTTCCGCCGCCGCGATCCCCGGTATCGCGTTCTTCAGACCGATCCGGGCGGTCGACAGCACGCCCCACTTCATCTCGACCATCGCGCCTTTCCTATCGCCCATCGTCACAGCCCGTCTCGCCTCGTCACGTATCGCCCTGCCCGCCGCCTCGTCTCGTCCGGCCCGTTGCGCCCCGCCCGTTTTCGCCCGCGCCGCCGCTGGCCACGGTCCCAGCCGCGGAGCCTGCCGCGGGTCGGCGGCCAAACGCCCCAACGCCCGCCCGTCGCTCATCCGCCAGCCGGTCTCTCGCGCTCCGGTCGCTCCTTTGCAACCCTTCGGATATATGATTGCTTTTCGGCAATTGCGCCAGTGACCTCTACACGAGCGCGCCCTCTCGCGCCGCCGCCGCGCCCTCACGCCGCCTCGTCCGGCCGAACGCGAGCCCCTGCGCCGGAAGGCGCCGCGCCGTCCCCCGCCGGATCGGTGCCGGAATACCCAGAGTGCGGGTGCAGGAGACCGCCGGCCGGCGCATGGCAGATGCAGGCAATATGATGTGCAATTCGTCGCGCCCCGGTCTATGACTGCGGCCGGCGCCGAACCGGTTCATGGCATGAACGCGCGGCCGGTGCCCCGCGGGGCTGTTCGGCCGCGTTTTGATGCAAGCACACGGGGCGGTTCATGTCATCGCAGGAGGGGTCATCCGAGGGGTCAACAGCCGCCGCCGAGGGCGGACGGCTGCGCGGCAGCCACCCCGCCGAGGCCATCCTCTACGACCGCCTGATCGACGCCATCATCGACAAGCACCTGCGCCCCGGCGAACACCTCAACGAGGTCAAGCTCGCCACCGCCTACGACGTGCCCCGCTCGCGCGTGCGCCGCGTCCTGGAACGGCTGCGGGACGAGAGCGTGGTCCGCTTCGAGCTGCACCGCGGCGCCTTCGTCAGCCGGCCCACCGTCGCCGAGGCCCGCCACGTCTACGAGGCGCGGCGCGAGATCGAGGCGGTCGCCGTGCGCCTCGCCTGCGCCCACGCCACCAAGTCCGACATCGCCGCCCTCAACGCCCACCTCGCCGACGAGACCGAGGCCTTCCGCACCAACCACGCCGTCAACCGCGTGGCGATGCAGTTCCATTTCCTCATCGCCCGCATTTCGGCCAATCCGGTGCTGGAGCGCATCCTCGGCACGCTCATCCGGCGCACCGTGCTGATCCAGTCGGTCTATGAGCGCAAGACCGGCGTTCTGTGCCTCACCCACGAGCATGTGACGATTGCCGGCCACATCGCCGCCGGACGCGCCGACGCCGCCGCCGCCGAGTTCGTCGCCCACTTCGACCACGTCCGGCAAAGCCTCGACCTCAGCGAGGAGCGCTGGCTGGAAAAGGACATCTATGGCGGCGCCGACCCGCTCGGCTGATCCTCACCCGGCTCACCGTTACCGGGCCGACTATTAGCCGGCGGACCTTCGCTCTCCGGCCCTCGCCCGGCGATCCTCACCCGGCGATCCTGGCCCGCTGATCTTCCCGCCGGCGATTGCGGCACCGCGGCCTCCGGGGAGGAGGTCGCCCCCCTCCCCTCTCACCTTTCTTTCCGGCCCCGCGGTCAGTCCGCGGCGCCGAGCGCCGGGGCCGCCTCGACCGACCAGCCGATATCGGCGCCGCGCATCAGCCCGGCCGCGACCAGCCCGTCAGCCGCCTCCTCCAGCGCCGCCTCATAGGCCGCCGCGTCCGCATAGCGCTCGCCCAGAGGCAGCCGCGAATCGGCGTTGCTGGCGCTTTCCGGGAAGGCGATGAACGACCCCGTCAGCCCGCAAAGGGCACCCGGCGCGAAGCCTTCCTTCCTCAGGTTCCACCCGTAATAGGACCCCGTCGGCGCGGCGATCACCGGCTGCCTCACGCCGCCTTCCGGCATCCCGTCCGCGTCCACCACCGGCACCAGCGCCGGATAGTCCGCCCCCGCCGTCGGCGGCACGGTGCTGTGGTCACGCACCTTCAGGAGGTTCGGCTGCGGTGCCGGGCGCTCCCCGTCCATCACCGGCCACGTCACCGCGTCGGGCGCCACCAACTGGTCCGCGACCGGGTAGACCGACGCCGGCGGCGCCGTGCCGTCCGCCACCCAGGCGACCATCGCCTCGGTCAGCGCCCGCATGGTCGGCGCCACGCTCACCGGGTTGGACGGGTAGACGCAGGTCTTCGTCGCGCCGGACGATCCGCCCCAGAAGTTGAAATGCGGCGCACCGGCCAGGAAATAGAGCCGCACATCGTCCGGCTGGTCGATCGCCTCGCCGCTCGGCATCGTGCCGACCAGCGCCGCGCGCGCCTGCCAGAACTCGGTCGAGGTGTCGGTGTGGATCACCTTCGGACAGGTGTCCGTCTCGCCGCACACCTTCAGAACGCCGTCCGTTTCGCCCGACACCGGGTCCGTCGTCACCGGATAGGCGAACGGGAACTGATCGCCCTGAACGTCGTGGTCCTCGTGCTGGCGCGAATAGCGGCCGGGCTGGGCGAAGGCGTAGTTGGTGTAGGTCTTCCGGCTGCCGGCGATGTGCGGCATCACCCCGTCGAACACCCGCGCCCCGCCGGCATCCGCGTTGAAGCCCTGGTAGACGAGGTCGCGCAGGAACCGGCCGGACTGTGAAATGCCCATGCCCACCACATGGTCGATCCCGCCGATCGGCACATCCGCATCATGCCCGCCGTTGCCGCGCAGGAATGACACCACGTCCGCCGTGGCGACGAAGGCGAGGCCGGTCGGCATGTCGCCCGTCGCCTCGTAGATCACCTCGTAGATGGCGCCCGCGTCGAACCCCTGCGGCCGGGTGATCTCGACGTGGCCGGCATCGGTGAAGCGGGCGGAGAGGCCGTCCGGCGTCTGCCTCTCGTCCTCCGCCTTGGCGCGCACGGTGACGGTGGGGGCCGCGTTAGGGTTCGCCGCCGGGTAGGTTAGCGGCGCCACCGTCACCGCCTCGTCGCTGTCGAACACGTATTCGTCGCGCGCGGTGCCGCGGCTTCCCTCGATCACGGGAAGCTCCATGTCGATCAGCGTATCGCCGAGGCCGGTCTGCCAGCCGGACCAGACGAGGGTGTGGCCGGCCTCCATCAGGAAGCCGTCGCCCGGATCGTCCGCGTTGAAGGTGTTGCCGGCGGAGGCGGAGCGGTTGAGGAGCCCCAGCGCCAAGGTGCGGCCGCGGTTCGGCACCTCGTAGAACATCGTGCCCGAGCCGCCGGCCTTGGGCGCCAGGATCGTCACCTCGGCGGAAAATTCCACCTCGCCGTCGCCGTTCACCGGCGCCTCGGCAAGTCCGACGATGCGCTGACCGCGGGGCGAGCGCGGGTCGATGGCGAAGCGGGCGATGCCGACGATCTTCTCGTAGGCGCCGACCTCGCCGAAGGTCTTGCCGTCAAAGGCGTCGGCGCGGCTCGTGATCTCGAACTGGGTGACGCGGGCGCTGGCGGGGGTGGTCACGGCGAGGCCGAGCCCGACCGCCGCCCCGGCGAGGAGCGCGCATTTCAGATGTCGCATTGTCGTTTCCTCCTGCCGGTCTCACGCCGGCTGGCCGCCATCGTCGCGCCAACGTGGGGCGCGGTCAAACGCCGCGTCACCCGGCCGGGCGGGACGGCGCAGGCGGACGGGCCGGGCAGGCTGGAGGGCGTCACCTCCATCCCCTTCTTTCGGCCCCGTCTTCGAAACGCGGGATTTTGGGCACACTCCCCGAAGAATGAGAATGGGTTTAGGTAACCTTAAGACCGAGCACCGAATCTGATCCGCGGACGGCGCCCGCCCCGCGCGGCGCTCCACCCGATACGAGCCGCCCGATCCGAGCCGCGCGTTCGCGCCGCCCCCGGCCCGCCGCGGCGCCAACGCGCTGAAAGACGAGAACCCGCAATGAGGGATCACGCCGACCTCCTCGCCATGAACGAGCGCAGCCTGGCCCAGCAGGCCGCGGTGCGCCGCGCCACCTTCTCCCCGGCCGAGACCAAGGCGCTGCGGCCCTTCTCGATCTGGGAAATCTCGAGCTTCATGTTCGACATCGCCGCCGACACTTTGAGGAAGAAGCTGACCGACGACCCGTCCCTGCCCCAGGGCCACGTGGAGGACGACGGCCGCCAGCGCTGGTTCACCCTGGACGAGATCAACGAGCTGCGCCGCCGCGTGCGCCTGCGCGGCAAATCGCTGCTGCCCGAACGCCCCGCCGGACGGGCGATGCGTGTCGCGGTGTCCAACTTCAAGGGCGGCGTCGGCAAGACGGTGGTGGCGCAGCATTTCGCCAACGCGGCGGCGCTGGACGGCTACCGCGTCCTCGTCATCGACTTCGACCCGCAGGCGACCCTCACCCACTCCATGGGCCTCACCGAAGTCAAAGAGTGGAACACCGTCTGGGGCATCATGTGCCGCGATCTCTGCCGCGAGGCCGACCGCATCGCCGCCTCCTTCGACGACCCCGACGATTGCCCCTACCCTTCTTCCGACGAGCTTCCCGAGGCGGTGCAGTCGATCGGCGCGCAGCGGGTGCAGGACTTCATCCAGAAGACCTGCTGGCCGACGATCGACATCATCCCCTCCTGCGCCAACGCCGCCTTCGTGGAGTTCGCCAGCGCCCAGTACCGCGCGCTCCACAAGGCGTGGTCCTTCTTCGGCTGCGTCGCGCGCTACCTCGACGAGCTGCCGGACGATCAATACGATATCATCATCTTCGACTGCCCTCCGGCGATCGGCTACCAGTCGCTGAACGCGGCCTTCGCGGCGGACATCCTCTATATCCCGTCCGGCCCCGGCTACTGGGAATATGATTCCACCACCTCCTATCTCGGCCAGCTCGGCGATGCTCTGGCCGACATTTCGGAGGGCTACCAGGGCCTTGCGGAAGATGCCGGCATCGCGCTCCCCAAGCGCTTCGCCGACGTGCGGCTTCTGATGACGCGGTTCGAGAGCGCGAACCCGCTGCACACGGCGATGATGGGCGCGTTCCGCAACGTCTTCGGCGCGGACGTGTGCGCCAATCCGATCGAGATGACGCGGGCGGTGGAGCAGTCGGGCCGGTTTCAGATGTCGGTGTACGAGCAGGATTATCGCACCATGACGCGCGACACCTGGAAGCGGGCGCGGCAGAGTTTCGACCGTGCCTATATGGAACTGAAGGACACGGTGCTGGCGGCCTGGCGGGCCGAGTCCGGCGCCGGAAAGGGCTGAGGATGAGTGGACGCAACAAGTTCGGTTTTGCGCCTCTGGAGGCCGCGCCCGAGGTGAAGTCGCGGTCGCGCACGCCGGGGCCGATGGGGGCCGCGGTGCGTGAGGCGGCGGAGAGCCTGGCCGAGAGCACGGAAGCCAAGATCGAGCAGCGCCGCCGCAACGCCGAGGACGCCAAGCTGTGGCGCACCGCCGAGGCGGAGGGCCGCCTGATGGTCACCCTCCCCTTGTCCGAGATCGAAACCACGGATCTGCCGCGCGACCGGATCGACCTTGCCGGTGTCGCCGCCTCGCACGAGATGGAGGAGCTGAAGGCCTCGATCCGCGCGCGCGGCCAGAAGGAGCCTGTGGCGGTCTATGTCGACGATCGCGGGCGCTATCAGCTGAAGCAGGGCTGGCGGCGTCTGACCGCCCTCACCCAGCTTTTCGAGGCGACGGGGGACGCGCGCTTTTCGACCGTGATCGCGCGGATCGAGCCGCGGGCTGACGGGGCGGCACCGAGCCGTGTCGCGCGATACATCGACATGGTTGAGGAGAACGTCATCCGCGAGGATCTGACGTTCGCGGAGATGGCGCAGGTGGCGATCACCGCGGCGGCGGATCCTATGGTGGAGGGCGACGACGCCGACGCGCTGGTGGGTCACCTCTACGGCTCGCTGCACAAGATGAAGCGGTCCTACATCAGGAGCTTCGTCTATCTCCTGGAGGCGCTGGACGGCGCGCTCCCCTTCCCAAAGGCGGTGTCGCGCAATGTCGGCGTTGACCTCGCGCGTGTTCTGAAGGCGGAGCCGGAGCGCACGGCGGGGCTGAAGCGGATGCTGGCGAACGCGGTGTCGCCGGAGACGCAGGGCAACATCATCGCGATGTTCATGGCCGACGCGCGTCCTGCGGCGGAGGATGCGCCGTCCGCCGCGCCCGAGGCGGCTCCGCCGCGGCCGCGTGAGACGTCTCCGGCGCCGGCGGTCGCGCGGGCCGGTTCGGCCGAGGGGCGCCGTGTGTCGATCGGCTCGCTGCACGTGACGGTGCGCAAGGGCGAGTGCCTGATTTCGTCCGACCGCGATTTTTCGGAGATCCCGCAGAAGGATCTGGAACGGGCTTTGCGCCGCTTCGCCGAAACGCTGGCCATCCTCGGCTGACACCGATCCGGGTAACCCGCGGGTTACCCGCCACTCGGTGAGACGATCCCCTCCGAAGTAACCCGTGGGTTACCCCGCTGGCTCTCCGAGCGCGACAACGCCTCGGCCATCTTCCATCGCCCCGACACCGGCCTCGCATCATCCGACTCGAAGGAGTGTGGCGGGGTCAAGGATCCGCGCGGACCCACGCGCAGGCCGCCCCTTAAGGGGCGGGCGAGCATGGGGAGCACGGGTCCTTGACGCCGTCACGCTCCTTCACAGCCTTGTCACAGGCTGTCAGTCTCGGGCTTCTTCAGCCCGAACTGACGCCTGCCCGTCGGCGAGACGGAGGGAGCGCGAGGGGGGAACTCCCCTCGCAAAGGCGGTTCCGCCTGCACAGCATCAGACCGACGCGAGAGCGGACCGACAGCAGGTCCACCCGGCGCCGGGATCACCCGACGGCGGCCCAGAAGGCGCCGCGGCGGCGGTAGATCTCGTCGAGGCGCGCGACGTAGGCGTCGTGCGGCGCGAAGGGGCCGAAATCGTCGATGCGGGGGGCGAGGGCGACGAGGGAGGTCAGATGGCGCGCGGCGTGGCGGTAACGCTTGGAGCGGGAGGCGGCCAGGGTGTCGTCGATCAGCGCGCGCAGGAGGAGGGTGGAGGCCAGCGGATGCTCGGCCTCCAGCGCCTCGGCGGCGGGGACGAGCACGTCGTAAACGGACCCGTCCAGCTCGGCGATGCGGGAGAGGACCAAGGCGGCGGCGGCACGGCGGGCGGGCCAGGCGGTGAGGAAAGCGAGGGCGGGGAGGGCGTCCGGATGGGCGGAGGCGAAGGCGATGGCGCGTTCCTCGGCCTCGAAATCCTCGAAATCGGGGAGGCGCTTGATGAAGGCGCGCAGGGGGGCCGGGTCGAGCGTCGCCTCGAAGCGCTCCCAGCGATAGGCCTGGGCCTCGTCCGGACGGTCGAGCGCCTCGAGGGCGGCGGTCTTGGCGGCGTCCCACTCGGGCGGGCGGGGAAGGCTGGACCGGGCGGAGGCGGCGAGGATCTCCAGCGCTTCGGCGGCCCGTCCGGCGGCGATCAGGCGGGCGGCGAGGTCGGCGGCGATCGAGGGGACCTTGCGGGCCTTCGCGTCATATTGGGCAATGTAGGCGTCGACATCGCCGCTCGCCTCGGCGACGTCGCGCAGGCCCAGCCGCACGGTCATGGTGCGGCGTGTCCGCTCGAGATCGTGGGCGTAGAGGGGCCCGGCGGGGCTCCAGCCGACGACGACGCGCTCGTCCTCGGGGGGCGGGGTGTCGGCCTCGGCGCCGAGGGCTTCGAGGCGGCTCTTCAGGTGGGCGAGGCCGCCGGCGCCGAGGACCGGGGCGAGGCGGCCGACGACACCTTCATATTGGCCGTGATCGTTCTCCTGCAGGGCGGCGAAGACGCGTTCGGCCAGCGCCTCGGGGGAGGGGCGCACGGTGGCGGCGAGGGCGGCGAGATCGTCGAGCGCGTTGTCGAAGACGGCGGAGACGTGGCCTGACCCGTCTTCGGTGCGCTCGAAGATGCCGGGGGCCAGCGACAGGAAGCGCCACATGAGGTCGAGCGCTTCGGCGGGGTCGGCGGGGCCGATTGTGCCGGCGATGGCGGTGCGCTGCATCTCGAGGTCGGCGACGAAGGCGGACATGCGGCGCCAGCCGATGCGGCTGCGCGAGGTGTCGATGGTGGTGAGGCGTTTGCGGATCTCGCGGGCGGCCTCGCCGGGGGAGGCGGCGGCGGCGAGGGCGATCTTGAGGCGGCGTTTGGCGGCGGCGTCTCCTTGGGCGAGTTCGAGGGCGAGCTCGGCGAGTTTGGCGGCGCCGAGGGCTTCCAGGTTCTTGGCGTTGAGGGTGGTTTTGGAGGCCATCGGCGGATCCGTGGAACGAGGTGGGACGGCCGGTCACCCCGCGGCGGGCGGACCGAATGGCTGCGGGGCGGCTCCGCTCGGCTCGATCGGCGCCACTCGGTTCATCGGCGCCGCTCAGTTCAGCGGCGCTCTTGGGTTGTCGCGCAGGGGCGGGGGGCCGGCAAGTCCCGCGGGACAGACATTCAGAGGATCGCGCAGGCGGAAAACGCCGCGCCGCGGGTGGTGGGCGCCAGATAAAGGCGGGCGCGGGATCGGGCGGGGCGGCGGTCAGGCCGGATCGGCGGCGAAGGGGTTCACCAGGGTCAGGCTGCCTTCGATGACGAGGCCGGGGTGCATGTCCTCCGAATAGAGGGTGGAGCATCCGGCGAGGAGGGCGCTGGCGGCGATCATCGCGTCGTAGACGGAGAGGCGGTGCCGGGCGGCCAATGCGCGGCCGAGGTCGTGGGTCTCGGCGGTGAGGGGGACGACGGGGCACAGGGTGCGGATGGCGGCGAGGAAGGTGGCGGCCTCGTCCCAGTCCATGCCGGCCTTGCGGCGCAGGTTGACGAGGGTTTCGTTCAGCACCTGGACGCTGACGAGGGGGCGCCGGGCGAGGACGGTCTCGGCGGTCGCGGCCTTGGGGCCGTCGTCCAGCAGATAAAGGACGACGTTGGTGTCGGCGAAGGCGTCGCTCATCGGGTGGTCAGGAGGCGGCGCTGGTCACCGGCCCGCCGCTGCCCCTCTCGCTGCCGTCCTCGTCGCTGCGGCCGGCCTCGCTGCCGGCGTCCGCTCTGGGGGAGCCGTCCGCCGCACCGTCGGAGCCGCGCAGATGGGCGTCGTCGCGCGTGAGGCGGGCTGCGGCGGGAAGGCGGCCGCGGAACCGGCGCAGCCCGGCCAGCACCTCGTCCGGGCTGGGCTGGCGGACGACCTCGACGCCGCGGGCGCCGGGGACGAGGTCGATGGTGTCGCCTTCCTTCAGGCCGAGCGTTCGCACGAGCTCGGCCGGGAGGCGGACGGCGAGGGAGTTGCCCCACTTGGCGACCTGCATGGCGTCTCCTTCATCTCCCATCCGGGCAACGCTGCGTCCGACCGCCGGCGGCCGCGCGGATGGCGCTCCACCCGCGGCCGCGCGATGTGCGCCCGATAGCACGGGTCAGCTGGGACGCAGCGGCGAGCGGATATACTCTAACGCAATGTATATCCGCCAGCCGGATCAGGCAAGGTCGCGCATGACGGCGATGAGGTTCGCCTTCGCCTCGAAGCCGACGCCGGGGATCTGCGGCAGGCCGACCCGGCTTTCGTTGACGGCGATGCCGTCGGCGAAGCCGCCGAAGGGCTGGAAGACGCCGGGATAGCTCTCGTTGCCGCCGAGGCCGAGGCCCGCGGCGATGTTGAGCGACATCTGGTGGCCGCCGTGGGGGACGACGCGGCGGGGCGACCAGCCGAGCCCCTCCATCACCTTCAGCGTGCGCAGATATTCGACGAGGCCGTAGGAGAGGGCGCAGTCGAACTGCAGGATGTCGCGGTCGGCCCGCATGCCGCCGTAGAGGAGGAGGTTGCGCGCATCCTGATGGCTGAAGAGGTTTTCGCCGGTGGCGAGCGGCCCCGGATAGACCTCGCCGAGGCGGGCCTGAAGGGCGTAGTCCAGCGGATCGCCCGCCTCCTCGTACCAGTGGAGGCCGTAGGGGGCGAGGGCCTCTGCGTAGGCGAGGGCCGTTTGAAGGTCGAACCGGCCGTTGGCGTCGACGGCGAGGCGGCGGCCTTCGCCGACCACCTCCAGCACCGCCTCGATGCGGGCGAGATCTTCGGCGAGAGGGGCGCCGCCGATCTTCATCTTGACCACGTCGTAGCCGAGATCGAGGTAGCCCTTCATCTCGTCCTGAAGGGCGCTGTGGTCCTTGCCGGGATAGTAGTAGCCGCCGGCGGCATAGACCCAGACGCTCTCGTCCGCCTCGCCGCCGCGGTAGCGATCGGCGAGCAGTCGCCAGAGGGGCACGCCGGCGATTTTGGCGACGGCGTCCCATACGGCCATGTCGATGGTGCCGACGGCGACGGAGCGTTCGCCGTGCCCGCCGGGCTTCTCGTTCTTCATCATCGTGTCCCAGATGGCGAAGGGGTCGAGATTATCGGCGGCCTCATCGACGAGGGAGGCGGGGTCCGCCTCCATGATGCGCGGGATGAAGCGGTCCCGCATGAGGGGGCCCTGGGCGTAGCGGCCGTTGGAGTTGAAGCCGTAGCCGACGACGGGGCGTCCCTCCCGCACGACATCGGTGATCACCGCGACGACGGAGCAGGTCATCTTGGAGAAGTCGATGAAGGCGTTGGCCATCGGCGAGGCGATGGAGGCGGCGGTCTCGCGGATTTCGACGATGCGCATGAGGGGACCCGCGCTCAGCCCAGCACGTCGGCGATGGCTTTGCCGCATGTGACGGTGTCCGCCGGGCCGCCGAGGTCGCGGGTGCGCAGCTTCTGTTCGCCGAGCACGGTCTGGATGGCGTCGACGATGGCGGCGCCCGCTTCGGCGTGGCCGAGGTGGTCGAGCATCATCGCGCCGGCCCAGATCTGGCCGATGGGGTTGGCGACGCCGAGGCCGGCGATGTCGGGGGCGGAGCCGTGGACCGGCTCGAACAGCGAGGGGTGGTCGCGTTCGGGGTTGATGTTGCCGGAGGGGGCGATGCCGATGGTGCCGGTGCAGGCGGGGCCGAGGTCGGACAGGATGTCGCCGAAGAGGTTGGAGGCGACGACGACGTCGAACTTGTCGGGATTGAGGACGAAGTGGGCGGTGAGGATGTCGATGTGGAACTTGTTCCAGGTCACATCGGGATAGGACTTCGCCATCTCCACGACGCGCTCGTCCCAGTAGGGCATGGTGATGGCGATGCCGTTGGACTTGGTGGCCGAGGTGAGGAGCTTGCGCGGCCGGGTCTGGGCGAGATCGAAGGCGTAGCGCAGCACGCGGTCGACGCCGTGGCGGCTCATCACCGTTTCCTGCATGACGATTTCGCGCGGGGTGCCGGAGAACATGCGCCCGCCGACGGCGGAATATTCGCCCTCGGTGTTTTCGCGCACGATCCACATGTCGATGTCGCCGGGGCCGCGGCCGGCAAGGGGGGAGGGCACTCCGGGCATCAGGCGGGCGGGGCGCAGGTTGATGTACTGGTCGAAGTCGCGGCGGAAGTGCAGCAGCGAGCCCCAGAGGGAGATGTGATCGGGCACGGTGTCGGGCCATCCGACGGCGCCGAAGAAGATGGCGTCGTGGCCGCCGATCTGCTCGCGCCAGTCGTCCGGCATCATCTTGCCGTGTTTGGCGTAGTAGTCGCAGGAGGCGAAATCGAAGGTGTCGAACTGGAATTCGATGTCGAATTTCTTGGCGGCGGCTTCGAGGACGCGCAGGCCTTCGGGGACCACTTCCTTGCCGATGCCGTCTCCGGCGATGACGGCGATTTTGAGCCGATTGTCCCGCATGATCGTTTCTCCTTGTCGTTGGCCGCAGCCTGTCGGGAGAGACGTTTAGCACCGCGGCGCGGTTTTGTGCGAGGCGCTCACGCAGTTCGGGTCCCGTTGCCTGACCATCGGAGCCGCCGTCGCGCAAATTCTGGGGCCGGGCCGTGGTGCGCCGTCAAGGAGCCGAAGGCCGGCTTTAGCCGCTTGTCCTTGATGGTGTGCCGCGGCTCGGTCACGGGATGCAGCGTGATGGCGGTTCCGATGGTCAGGCCGCGCCCTGACCATTGGTGAGCCCGAGCCCGCCGGAGGCTGAGGCGTTGCCGCGGCGCTCAGCGGGCGGCGGCGCCGGCGGCGTCGAGGCGGGCGACGATGAGGGCGAGCACCTCTTGGGCGAGGCGGGAGAGGGTGGTTCCGGCGGGGGTGATCAGCCAGACGGTCATGGTGATGTGCTCGGCGAGGGGGCGGAAGACGACGTTGGGGTCGACCGGGCCGGCCTGGGGCGGGGCGGCGATGAGGGCGATGCCGTAGCCGGTGGAGACGAGGGCGGTGGCGGCCTCGGCCATCTGTACTTCGGCGACGGGGCGCAGGGGCACGCCGGCGCGCTCGAAGGCGTCGGCGGTGACGCTGTAGGACTGGTCGTCGCGGCCGAGCGAGATGATGCGCTCTGCGGCGAGGTCGGTGATGGAGATGCGCTCGCGCGAGGTGAGGGGGTGGCCGGCGGGGATGGCGGCCATGAAGCGCAGCTCGGTGACGGGGGTCGAGGTGAGGCCGGGGCGCGCGGCGGGCAGCAGCGACAGGCCGAAATCGGCGTGGCCGGCGATCATCATATCCTCGATCATGCGGGAGGTGCGCACCAGGAGGGTGACGCGCACCTCGTCGCGTCCGTGCAGCGCCTCGGCGACGACGCGGGGGATGAGCTGCATGGCGATGGCGGCGAAGGCCACGACGGAGATTTCGCCGCGCTCGCGGTTGCGGATGGCGTCGGCGGCGCGGCGCACGCGCAGGAGGCCGGTCTCCAGCGTCTCGGTTTCGGTGAAGAGCTGGCGGGCTTCGGGGGTGGGGGTGAGGCGGCCGGGGCGGCGGTCGAAGAGGGGGAATCCGCAGGCGTCCTCGAACGCTTGGAGGAGGCGGGTGACGGCGGGCTGGCTGACGAAGAGGAGGGCGGCGCCGCCGGTGACGGATCCGGCTTTCATGACCGCATTGAAGGCCTCGATCTGGCGGATATTGGCCCGTGCCATAGATGCGTCCCTGTTCGGTTTTCGGGGGCCGCTCCCCCGGCAGCGTCGACCCCACTCCGCGCCTTCGACCCTGGTGGCGGCGTGCGCCCGGTCCCGCCCTCGGCCCACCCCACTGCCAGCGTGTGCCCAGTTTGACCATGTTCTAATGTTATAGGACAGGCACATTATTTGAATTGAAAGATATAGCCCCTGCCCATCTCATGGGCCTGCCTAAATCGAAGACAGCATTGGGGGACGCGTGAACAAGCTTCTCGGAACCATCGCGGCGGGCACGATTGCCAGCCTCTCCGTCGCCGGCACGGCGAATGCGCAGGCCACGTTGACGGTCGGCGGCTATGGCGGCTCGTTCGAGACGCTGATGAAGGAAATCGTGTTCCCCGCCTTCGAGGCGGAGCATGACGTGACGGTCGAATTCGTCGCCGGCAACTCCACCGAGAACCTCGCCCGTCTGGTCGCCCAGCGCGGCAACCAGGACCTCGACGTCGTCATCCTGGACGACGGGCCGATGTATCAGGCGGACGCGCTCGGCTTCTGCGCTCCGCTGGCGGACGGCGTCATCAACGAAGACGTCTACGACAACGCCAAGATTTCCGACAACGCGGTCGGCCTCGGCTACGTGGCGACGGGCTTCACCTACAACACCGAGTGGTTCGAGCGCGAAGGCTGGGAGCCGCCCTCCTCGTGGAACGACCTGACGGACCCGAAGTTCGAGGGTCTGCTGGTGGTGCCGCCGATCTCCAACACCTACGGCCTTCACGCGCTCGTCATGATGGCGCGCATGAAGGGCGGCGGCGAGAACGACATCGACCCCGGATTCGAGGCGATGGCGGACGAGGTGGGGCCGAACGTTCTGGTGTTCGAGCCGTCGTCGGGGCGCATGTCGGAGCTCTTCCAGTCGAACGAGATCGCGTTGTCGATCTGGGGTTCGGGCCGCACCAAGAGCCTTGCGGACACCGGCTTCCCGGCCGCCTTCGCCTATCCGAAGGAAGGCGCGGTGGCGCTGATGCTGGCCGCCTGCCCGGTGGTGGAATCGGACGTTCCCGAGGAGGCGCAGGCCTTCATGGAGTTCATGCTGACGCCGGAGATCCAGGTGAAGATCGCCGATGCGATGGGTGTGGGTCCGGTGAACGCGAAGGCGGAGATCCCCGAGGAGCTGGCCGCGATCGTGCCTTATGGGCCGGAGGAAGTGGCAGCGCTGGTGTCGGTGGACTGGGACGTGATCAACCCCTTGCGCGAAGAGTGGACGCAGCGCTGGGCGCGTGAGGTGGAGCGGTAAGCCGCTCCACTCTACCGCCGCCGCCGGGCTGACACCGGCGGCGGGGTGACGGGTCGGCCTCTCGCCATCCGGCGGGGGGCCATTCGCACGCCCCGCTCATCCGCTCGGCTCATCCGCCCGCTCAAACGCTCCACCCGCGCGCACCACCCGTGTGGCGCACCCGCCAGCCGTGCCGTCGTGCCCGGCTCATCCGCCGCGCGAACGCGGCCCGTTTCACGCCGCCTCAAGCGGCAGTTGCACAGTCAAGGCTGACCGATGGCCTATCTCGAACTCGACCACCTTTCCAAGGCGTTCGGCCCCTTTCAGGCGGTCGCGGATTTCTCGCTCGACGTGGCGCGCGGCGAGTTCGTCTCGCTGCTCGGCCCGTCCGGCTGCGGCAAGACGACGACGCTGCAGATGATCGCCGGCTTCGAGGAGCCGACCTCCGGCACGATCCGGCTGAACGGGCGCGACCTTTCCGGCGTTGCGGCGCGCGACCGCGGCCTCGGCATCGTCTTCCAGACCTACGCGCTGTTTCCGCACATGACGGTGGCGGAGAATGTCGGCTTCGGGCTCGACATGCGCAAGGTGCGCGGCAAGGAGCGCAAGCGGCGCATCGCGGCGGCGCTGGAGCTCGTCCACCTGTCGCACCTGGCCGGGCGGCATCCGCGCCAACTGTCGGGCGGGCAGAGGCAGCGTGTGGCGCTCGCCCGTGCGCTGGTGATCGAGCCGGAGCTGCTGCTGCTCGACGAGCCGCTCTCCAACCTCGACGCCAAGCTGCGCGAGGAGATGCAATTGGAGCTGCGCCGCATCCAGCAGGAGGCGGGGGTGACGACACTGCTCGTCACCCACGACCAGAACGAGGCGATGGCGCTGTCGGACCGCATCGCGGTGATGCATGCCGGGACGCTGGTGCAGGAGGCGGCGCCGTTCGAGGCCTATGAGCGGCCCACCACGGCCTTCGCGTCGGCCTTCCTGGGCAAATCCAACGCGATACACGGGCGCTATGAAGGGCCGGAGTTCGTGACCAAAGACGGCGTGCGGCTGGCGGCCCCCGCCCCCGCCGCCGACGGTGCCGGCGCCGCGGGCGACGTCATGCTGGCGCTGAGGCCGGAGCGCATCCTCTTCGTGGAGGAGGCGGACGCGGTGGTGTCGGGCAAGGTGGTCGAGCGGGTGTTCCTGGGCGATCAGTGGCTCTTCAAGGTGGCGACGCCGGTGGGCGAATTGCTGGTCACCCGGCGCAACGGCGGCCACGCGGAGCCGGAGCCGGGGGCCACGGTGCACCTCGCCTGGGCGGCGGACCACTTGCGCGTGCTCGCCCCGGAGGCGGCGGCGTGAACCCGTTCCTCCTGTCGGCGCCGGCGCTCGCCCTCTTCGGGGTGATGCTGGTCGTGCCGCTGATCATGACCTTCATTCTGTCGTTTCACTCGTTCGGCTTCTACACCGGGATCGAGTTCACCTTCGGCCTGCACAATTATATCGACGTGCTGACCGACGACTATTTCTACGAGATCTTCGGCCGCACCTTCGCCATCGCGCTGGCGGTGACGGTGATCTGCGTGATCATCGGCACGCCGATGGCCTTCTTCCTGCAGCGCATGCGGGCGTGGACGCGGTCGATCATGGTCCTGATCGTGCTCGGCCCGCTGCTGGTCTCGGTGGTGGTGCGCACGCTGGGGTGGATGATCCTGCTCGGCAACAACGGCGTCATCAACTCGGCGCTGATGGACATGGGGCTTCTCACCTCGCCCTTTCGCATGATGTACACGTCCGGCGGCATCGTCGTGGCGCTGGCGCACGTGATGGTGCCGTTCATGGTGCTCGCGGTGTGGGCGGCGCTGCAGAGGCAGGACCCGGCGACGATCGCGGCGGCCGAATCGCTGGGCGCGCGGCGCTCCACCATCTTCCGCCGCGTGGTGCTGCCGCAGGCGATGCCGGGGATTTTGTCCGGCTCGCTCATCGTCTTCTCGCTGTCGGCCTCGTCCTTCGCCACACCGTCGCTGATCGGCGGGCGGCGCGTGAAGGTGGTGGCGACCACGGTCTATGACGAGTTCCTCAACACCCTCAACTGGCCGCTGGGCGCGGCGATCGCCATCATCCTCCTCGTCGCCGTCCTCGTCATCATGGTGACGTGGAACCGGGTGGTGGAGCGTCAATTCGCGGGGGTCTTCCAGTGAAGAACGGGGCATTCGCGCACATCTTCACCGTGCTCTTCGCGGTCTTCATGCTGGCGCCGATCGGCGTGGTGGTGGCGGTGTCCTTCACCGCCGAGGGGTTCCTCGAGTTTCCGCCGAGCACGCTGTCCTTGCGCTGGTATTGGGCGATCCTCGACAATCCGGACTTCATCGACGCCTTCATCGTGTCGCTGAAGCTCGGCTTCGTCTCGGCGCTCCTCGCCACGGTGCTGACGGTTCCGGCGGGGCTTGCCATCGGCCGCGGGCGCTTCCGCGGGCGGGACGCGCTGCAGGCGCTCTTCCTGTCGCCGCTGACGGTGCCGACCGTTGTGCTCGGCATCTCGTTCCTGCGCTTCCTGTCGCTGTTCGGCATGAACGGCACCTTCATCGGCCTCGCGGTATGCCATGCGGTGATCATCATCCCGTTCGTGCTGCGCCTGGTGCTGGCGTCGGTCACGGGGATGGACCCGTCGATCGAGAAGGCGTCGGTGTCGCTGGGCGCTTCGCCGTGGACGGTGTTCCGGCGGGTGACCCTGCCGGCGATCACGCCCGGCGTGGTGGGCGGCTTCGTCCTCGCCTTCATCACCAGCTTCGACGAGTTGACGGTGTCGATCTTCATCGTCAATCCGTCGACGACCACGCTGCCGGTGCGCCTCTTCTCGCACATCGCGCAGACGACGGACCCGCTGGTGGCGTCCGTCTCCACCGTCGCCATCCTCTTCACGGTTGTTGTCATGCTCATCGTCGACCGGCTCTACGGCCTGGACCGCCTCCTCATCGGGGAGGGCAAGCGATGACGGATACGATCGTCGTCGGCGGCGGCCTGGTGGGCGCGGCCGTGGCCTACGGGCTGGCGCGCGCGGGCGACACGGTGACCGTGCTCGACGAGGGGGACGTGGCGTTTCGCGCCTCGCGGGGCAATTTCGGCCTGGTGTGGGTGCAGTCGAAGGGGGACGGGCGGCCGGAATATACCCGCTGGACGCGCCGTTCGGCCGACCTGTGGCCGGAGTTCACGGCCGAGTTGAGGGACCTCACCGGCATCGAGACGCACTATTCCAAGCCGGGCGGGCTGCACTTCGCGCTGTCCGAGGAGGAGATGGACGCGCGCAAGAGCCTCATCCACCGCATGCACAACGTGCACGGCGCGGCGGAGTACGGCGCGGAGATCCTGGACGGGGACGAGGTGCGCAAGCTTGTGCCGGGGCTGGGGCCGGACGTCGTCGGCGGCACCTATTGCAAGCATGACGGTCACGCCTCGCCGCTCTATCTCCTGCGCGCGCTGCACGAGGGGATCTTGGCGCACGGCGGGCGCATCGTCGGTGACGCGCGGGCTACGGAGGTCGCGCCGGACGGGGCGGGGTTCCGCGCCGAGACCGCCGCCGGGACGTTCCGCGGCGACCGGCTGGTGTTGGCGGCGGGGCTCGGCAACCGGGCGCTCGGCCCCGGCGTCGGCCTCACCGTGCCGGTGGCGCCGCAGAAGGGGCAGATCCTCGTCACCGAGCGGGCGGCGATGGCCTTCGAGATGCCCACCCACGTGGTGCGGCAGACGTCCGAGGGCACCTTCATGATCGGCGACAGTCACGAGGATGTCGGCTTCAACCTGACGTCCACCACGCCGACGATGGCCGCCATCGCGGCGCGGGCGGTGAAGATGTTCCCGTTCCTGAAGGACCTGCGGATCGTGCGCTCATGGGGTGCGCTGCGCGTGATGGCGCCGGACGGGTACCCGATCTACGAGGAGTCGCGGGATCATCCGGGCGCCTTCACCGTCAACTGCCACTCCGGCGTCACGCTGGCCGCGGCCCATGCATTGGCGCTGGCGCCGATGCTGGCGGCCGGGCGGCTGGGCGCCGAACTCGATGTCTTCAACGCAGGGAGGTTCGATGCCGACGCGCATTGACGCCGCGGGCGAGCCGATCGCCTTCACGTTCGACGGTGTGCGGGTGGAGGCGCGGGCGGGCGACAGCCTGGCCGCCGCGCTTCTGGCCGCCGGGATCGACACGACGCGCCGCTCCGCCGTCTCCGGCATGGCGCGCGGGCCTTATTGCATGATGGGCACCTGCTTCGAGTGCCTGGTGGTGGTGGACGGTGTGCCGAACCGGCAGGCGTGCATGGTGGAGGCCGCGGACGGCCTGGTCGTGACGACGCAGGACGGCGCCGTCGATGCGTTCGCGCACGAGGACGGCGGGCGGGAGATGCTGGCGTGAGCGCTTACGATGTCGTGGTGATCGGTGCCGGCCCGGCGGGCATGGCGGCCGCTGTGGAGGCGCGCGGGGCGGGCCTTTCCGTTCTGGTGCTGGACGAGGCGGGCGCGCCCGGCGGGCAGATCTGGCGCGGGGTGGAGGCGGCGGGCCCCTCTCGGCGGGGGGTGCTGGGCGGGGACTTCGCCAAGGGGGCGGACCTTGCGGCGGCGTTCCGCGCGTCCGGCGCCGACTACCGGCCGCGGGCGACGGTGTGGAACATCTCGCCTGAGAAGGTGGTGGATTATTCGGCCGGCGGCGGGTCGCGACAGGCGGCGGCGGGGGCGGTGATCGTCGCCACCGGCGCGGTGGAGCGACCTGTGCCGATGGCGGGGTGGCTGCTCCCCGGCGTCACCACCGCGGGCGCGTCGCAGATTTTGCTGAAGACGAGCGGGATCGTGGAGCCGGACACGGTGTTCGTCGGCTCCGGCCCGCTCTTGTGGCTGGTGGCGAGCCAGATGGTGGCCGCCGGTGTGCCGCCCAAAGCCATCGTGGAGACGGTGCCGCACGGGCGTCTGATGGCCGCGGCCAAGCATCTGCCGGGGGCGCTGAAGAACGCCGCCGCGCTCGCCAAGGGCGTGCGGATGATGTGGGCGGTGAAGGCGGCGGGCGTTCCGGTCCACACCGGGGTGACGGATGTGGCGATCGCGGGCGCCACGCACGCCGAGGCGGTGACCTTCAAGGGCGCCGACGGGGCGATGCGGATCGAGACGCGCCACGTGGCGCTGCACATGGGCGTTGTGCCGAACCCGCAGATCACGCGGCTTCTGGTGTGCGACCACGTGTTCGACACCGCGCAACGCGCCTTCGTGCCGGTGCTGGACGCGGACCGGATGACGAGCCGGGCGGGCGTCTACGTCGCCGGTGACGGGGGCGGCATTCTGGGCGCTGCGGCAGCGGTCTTGACCGGGCGGCTGGCGGCGATGGGCGCGGCCGAGGCGGCGGGGCGCCCGGTGGACGAAGGCGCCAGGGGGGCGGTGCGCGCCGCGCTCGCCAAGGACGCCGCGGTGAGGCCGCTGCTGGAGACGCTCTACGCGCCGGCCGAGGCCGCGCTCGCGCCCGCGGACGACGTGGTGGTGTGCCGCTGCGAGGAGGTGACGGCGGGGGCGATCCGCCATGCCGCGCGGCTCGGCGCGGCGGGGCCGAACCAGGTGAAATCCTATCTGCGCGCCGGGATGGGGCCGTGTCAGGGCCGAGTGTGCGGGATGGTGGTGGCCGAGCTGATCGCCGCCGCGCGCGGGGTGACGCCGGGCGATGTCGGCTACTACCGCATCCGCCCGCCGCTCAAGCCTCTGCCGCTCTCCGAACTCGCCGAGCTGGGCGAGGCCGAGCCGGTCGCCGCGCAATGAGCGCGCCGGGTGACCCGCGTCCCGCACCCGGCGCCAAGGCTGCCGCACCCGGCGCTCCGGCTGCCGCGGCGGGGGGGCGCCTGCCCGCGCCGCCCGCGGGCGGGGGGATGGGGGCGGACCTCATCGTCATCGGCGGTGGCATCCACGGCAATTCGGCGGCGCTGCACTGCGCGCTGAAGGGCATGGACGTGGTCCTTCTGGAGAAGGACACGGCGGGGCGGCATGCGTCGGGCGTCAACGCGGGCGGGGTGCGCCAGTTGGGGCGCGACGTCGCCGAGATCCCGCTCTCGGTCCGCTCGATGGAGATGTGGCACCGGATCGCCGACATCGTCGACGACGACTGCGGCTTTCAGGCGGCGCCGCAGATCAAGGTGGCGGAGAGCGAGGACGAGCTTTCCACGCTGGCGGCCCGCGCGCAGCGGCTGCGCGACCTCGGCTACGACCACGAGGTGATCCTGTCGCGCGACGAGGTGCGGGCGCATCTCCCCGCCGTGGCGCCGCACATCGTCGGCGGGCTCGCCTCGCTGGGGGACGGGTTCGCGCTGCCCTATCAGACCACCTTCGCCTTCGCGCGCAAGGCGGCGGCGGAGGGGGTGCGCATCTTCGAGGAGACGGCGGCGCGGCGGGTGACGCGCGGGGCGGACGGGTTCCGCGTCGAGACGGACCGGAGCGTCTTCACCGCGCCGAAGCTGTTGAATTGCGCCGGGGCGTGGGGGGGCGAGATCGCCGCCCAGCTCGGCGAGCATGCGCCTGTGGAGGCGATCGCGCCGATGATGCTCGTCACCGCGCGCATGCCGCATTTTTGCGACGCGGTGGTGGGGGCGACGGGGCGGCCCTTGTCGTTCAAGCAGATGCCCAATGGAACGGTGGTGATCGGCGGCGGGCGGCGCGGCCGGGCGGTGCCCGCCGAAAACCTGTCGCACCTCGACTTCGCGCAGCTGAAGCACACGGCAGCGACGGCGCGGGAGATCTTCCCCATCATGGCCGGGGCGCGGCTGGTGCGCGGCTGGGCGGGGATCGAAGGGCGCATGCCGGACGACATTCCCGTGCTCGGCCCGTCGTCGACGCAAGAGGGGGCCTTTCATGCGTTCGGTTTCTCGGCGCATGGGTTCCAGCTCGGCCCCGGCGTCGGCTCGGTGATGGCCGAGATCATCGCCGACGGTCACACCAACGCGCCGCTGGCGCCGTTTTCCATCACCCGTTTCCGGGCCGCGGCCTGAGGGCCGTCCCGGCGATCCGGCGCGCCTTCCGAGGGGCGGGCGCGCCATTCCACCCCGCCTCGCGATCCCGCGGGCGGGCACTTTCAGGAGACTTTCCGTGATCAAGCGGCACATGCAGACGCGCATCAACCACCGCGTCGTCGAGCACAATGGCGTGCTCTATTTTGGCGGCCTCGTCGCCGACGACAAGTCGAAGGACATGAAGGGCCAGACCGCCGAGATCTGCGCCAAGCTGGACACGCTTCTGGCCGAGGTCGGCTCGTCGAAGGAGCACATCCTCACGGCGATGATCTACATCTCCGACTTCGCCGCCAAGGAGGGCATGAACGAGGCGTGGCTGGAGTGGATCCCGGCCGAGCACCTGCCGACGCGCGCCACCATCGGCGTCGCGGAGCTGGGCAAGGACGTTCACATCGAGATCGTCATCTCGGCGGCGAAGCCCTGATCATCGCGGCGGGTGGCCCGTTCGCGGCCACCTGATCACACTGCTTCGACGGATGAGCGGGGGGCGCAGGGCGTCCCCCGTTTCCGCATCGGGGGGGCTGAGTGCCCCAGAGGTCCGGATCAGGCCAGGGCGGCGACGACCGCGTCGGTGATCTCGGCGGAGGTCGCCTTGCCGCCGAGGTCGCCCGGCTGCAGCGACGGGTTGTCGATCACCTTGCCGACGGCGCTGTCGATGCGCGCGCCGGCGTCGATCAGTGCGTTGTCCCGGTGGCGCTCGCCGAGCCAGGTGAGCATCAGCCCGCCGGACAGGATGGTGCCGAGCGGGTTGGCGATGCCGAGCCCGGCGATGTCCGGCGCCGAGCCGTGCGCGGCCTGGAAGAAGCCGTTGTTGTCGCCCACCTCGGCCGTGGGGGACATGCCCATGCCGCCGACCGTCGCCGCGCCGAGGTCGGAGATGATGTCGCCGAACATGTTTTCGGTGACGATGAC
>NZ_MJUX01000013.1 GCF_001927245.1 Acuticoccus yangtzensis
AACCACGGTCACGGCCTGACGGCCGCGCTGCGTGGCCGGGTGATCCCCCTCCCCCCGCCCCCTTCGGGACGCTGCGCGCGAGCTTGCGTGGCACCCCCTCCTGCCCTCGCCGGGAGGCAGGGTTTCAGGAGAGGGCCGCTTCGCGGGCCTCTTCTGAAACCCCGCCCAATGATCGGTACCAGGACCGGACGGGCTGCGACGGAGGCCACACATGGCGAAGGCGAAGTTCGACGTCTACGAGCACGTCACCAGCGAAATCATCGCGCAGATCGAGGCCGGCACACCGCCCTGGCGTCAGCCGTGGACGGGCGGCACTGGCGGTGCGTGCCTTCCCCGCCGCTTCAATGGCGACGAGTATCGCGGGATCAATGTCCTGATGTTGTGGGCGACTGCGGCGATGGCGGGCTTCTCGTCGGCGCGCTGGATGACCTACCGGCAGGCGGGGGAGCTCGGCGCGCAGGTTCGCAAGGGTGAGAAATCCGCCTGTGTCGTGAAGTACGGCACCATCGAGCGCGAGGGCGACAACGGCGAGGAAAAGCGCATCCCCTATTGCCGCGCCTACCGCGTTTTCAACGCCGACCAGATCGACGGTTTGCCCGAGGAATTTTACATCCGCCCCGAGCCAGCGCGCGACCTCGGCACCGCCGCCGACCCCGAGCTTGACGCCTTCTTTGCGCGCACCGGCGCGACCATCGAGACGAGCGCCGACCCCCGCGCCTACTATGACGTTCAGGTCGACCGCATCCACATGCCGCCCGTCGCCACCTTCCACGACGCGCAGGGATTTTACGGCACCCTCGCCCATGAGCTCACCCACTGGACCGGCGCGAGCGTCCGCCTTGATCGCTTCTCGCGGTTTTCCGACCGCAAGGCGTATGCCTTCGAGGAGCTTGTTGCCGAGATCGGCGCGTGCATGCTCGGCGTTCAGATCGGCGTCACGCCGGAGTTCGATCAGTCTGGCGCCTACGTCGAGGGATGGCTTAAGGCGTTGAAGGAGGACAAGCGCGCCATCTTCCGCGCTGCGTCCGAGGCGCAGAAGGCCGCTGACTTCATCTTGCAGCGTGCTCGCCGCGAGGAGGACCCGAAGGCCGAAGAAATCGACGAGGCGCTTGCCGCCTGATCCGACCCCCGCAGCAGGCAGATCGAGCCGCCGCGCCAGATGGTGCGGCGGCTTTTTTTCGTGCGCGCCGGGCAGATGGAGCGCCGAGCAAGCCAAGGACGACCAAGGCGAGGCGGATAGCCGAAATTGTGCGGACCGGCGGAGAGCTGCGCCCTCCCCCGGCCCGCACCGGCGCTTCGCGCCGAAGGCCGCGTTGCGGCCAGGTGTCGATTTAAAATGTATCCTGCAGGAGACAAGGCGCTTGCAATTTGTCTTCTGTGGGATACATTGCCCGGATGAGGATCGTTCCGCTCCCCGAGTTCGACAAGTGGCTGCGGCGGCTCCGAGACACGCGTGCCCGTGCTGTCATTGCCCGTCGAATCGGGCGGATGAGGGCCGGCAACTTCGGTGACGTCAAGCCGGTCGGCAGCGGTGTCAGTGAACTGCGTATCGACTTCGGGCCGGGATACCGCGTGTATTTTACCCAGCGGGGGCGGACGATCGTGGTTCTTTTGTTGGGTGGCGACAAGGACAGTCAGCAAGCCGATATCGTGAAAGCGAAAACTCTTGCATCGACGATTGGAGATGTGGGCGATGACGAACAAGATTGATGTGAGAACGCTGCCGGAGTTCGACGAGGCCGACTATCTCGACAGCGCAGAGGCGCGTGCGGCTTACCTGTCGGACGCCATGCAGGACGGCGACCCCGCGGAGTTTCGGCGGGCGCTCAGCCAGGTGGCGCGGTCCCTCGGCATGGGGGAGATCGCCGCCGAGGCGAATGTCGGGCGGACGAGCCTCTACAAGTCGCTCGGCGAGCAAGGCGACCCGAAGTTTTCGACGGTGCTGCGGGTGATGGCAGCGATGGGCCTGGGGCTTTCGGCTCGGCCGCTCGATCCTGCCGAGATGGACCCACGGCAGACCTGACCGGACTGGGCGGCGATCGCCCCCTGCCCTTCTGAGGCGCTCGGACTCGGTGAGCGCTTGCCCGCAAAGAAATAGGCCGGAGCTTTCGCTCCGGCCATCACCTTCACGGTCATCGCCGTCCCCGGCTGTACCGTGGCATCAGCCTATCAGGCCTGCGCCGAGGTTCAAGTCGGCGGCCCCCGAACGTCTCCCCTCAATCATCTTCTGAAAATATCCTCGGGGGAGCGCGCAACGCGCGCCGGGGGCAGACAGCCCCCGCAGCCGTGGCCCGGCTTTGCCGGGACGCGGCTCCTGCGGCGGATCCGATCCGTTCAGCCGGCCGCCAACGAATGGCTGAGCGCCTGGCGGCAGATGGCGGCTGCGAGCTTGCCCGGCGGGAACAGCGCCATGGGATCGAGGATGGCTCGCGCCTTCTCGTAGACGTCCGGGCTGATGGCCCGGCTTATCTGGATACTCCCCTCCCCTCTCGGGTACTCGGGCAGCACACTGCCGATGGTGCCGGCTTGGATCGCGGCGCTGTAGGCGGTCAGCGCCGGCGCCAGCAGGAGCTGCAGAGCGGACTTGTCGCCATAGACCGCAGCGGCCTGGTCGAACTTCGCGCTGTGGCCCTGTGCGGGTATGGCGAGCCGCGCTTTGAGCAGGATCGTCTCGCCTTTGGTGGTGGCGGGTGCCGGTTCCGAGATTGGCGCCGCGTCAGCTGGCGCAGGCGCTGCGATGGCGGCCGGTCGAGCCGGGAACGGGCTGGCTGGTGCCGCGACTTTTGGCTTCGGCTTGGGCTCGGGCGCCGTTTTCTTGACCGGGGCGGCGGACGCTTGTGCGGGTGTCGGCGCCTCAGGGGCGGGAGGTTGCGCCTCGGCTTCTCTGCTCTGTGCTGACGAGCCTTCCGTGTCGCCGAAGAACCCACCCTTCGGGGAGCGCTTCCGCCGGAACTCGTCGAAGGACGGGGTATCCTTGCCGGGTCGAACGATGCCCATCAGTGATCCTCCTCGAGTGCGGCAAGCAATTCGTCGGTAAAGGAGCGCATCTCGATCAGGGCCACCTCGGTGTGGCCAGCGGCGATGCGTTTGGACGGCGTTTCGGTCAGGCGCTTATGGTAGAGATGGAGGAGACCGAGCCCCTTGATCTCTGAGTAGATGCGGCGGGCCGGAATCTTCGCGTCGAAGGTCGGCATTTCCTTCAAAACTTCGAGGCTGCTCTCCTCCCCCTTGGACAGCCGTCCCGTGGGGACGCGGTTGAGCGAGAGGCCGACAGGCCGGTCGATCTTCATCGTCTTCATGAACTCGACAACGTAGCGGAGCGTCTCCAACGCTTCGTCGATCTCGATCACGGACAGCCCGGTCGGAATGACGATGAGGGAGGCGTTCATCAGGATCGCCTGGTTGAGATCAGACCCACCACCACGGGTGTCGATGAGGCCGATCTGGCATCCGTCTTTCTCGGCCGCTTCGTAGCTCTTCTCGAACTCGTCGAGATCGAGCGCGCCGTGCACCACGCACTTGGCCCCGTCCCAGGTGCCGATCTCGCTGCCGTAACCCCGCCATGTGGCGAGGGGCTCGTTATCGTCCGCTTCGAAGCAGGCAACCTTCATCCCGCGCTCGGCGAGGATGGAGGCGACGGCCATCAGCGTCGTGGATTTGCCGCTTCCGCCTTTGAAAGATGTGAACGCGATGAGCTTCATGGCGACTGCCTCGTCTCCTGATGCTGTGGTGCTGCATCGCTGCGAAGATGCGCTTGCGTAGCAGTGCTTTGATGTGACGCGGTGCGTCGCCTTCGGGGCTTTGGTGCGTCGCGGTATCACGGCAATCCTGCAATGGCGTTAATATGCGAACATGCAGTGCTGTGGCGATGCGGAGGGCGAACGACGTGTTTCTGTGTTGCTGCGAAGCTGCGTCGAGGCACCGATGTGAAGCGGCAAAGATGCGAAGCTGCAAATAGGCGGATCGGTAATTCTGCGGTGCAGTTATGCTGCTCTGTCGTGCTGGGCCAATACGGCGTTGATGTGTCGATGCAATGGGGTAACGCTGCGATGGTGTATAGTTGTCAGAGTCTCGCGGAGCGATTGGATGGGCTTGGCGCGGCCCTCTCGGCTCAAGCGTGAGTCGGCCCACCGAGGAGGCGGTTGCGACTTTGAAGACAATGGGTTGAGGTGAGGTGCGAGGCAGGATATATCTGAAAGTAGAACTTTCGCGATTAAAGCCCACCTCACCGTCTCGACCTCCCCATGCCCGACGATCCCGACCGCCAGCCGCCCTGGCCGAACCGCCGATTCTCGGGGGGTTCGTGGACGAGCGACGCCTCCAGCTCGGCGACCAAACGGGCCGAGAAGACGGTCTCGGTGAAGATGACGGAGGCCGAGCTCGCCGCGTTCGACGAGGCGATCGCCCGCGCGGGGCTCAAGCGGAACCGCGCTTTGAGGATCGCCGCCCGTCGGATCGGCGGGTTTCTGGAGGCCGATGCCGAGACGCTCGCCGTCCTGAAGGACGTTCAGGCCCAGATTGCCGGCATCGCGCGGAACGTGAATCAGATCGCCAAATCCGCGAACCGGACCTACGACCCGGACTATCGTGCCTTCATGGAAGAGCGCAGAGATCTCGGGAAGGCGCTGTCGCGCCTCGATACGGAGCTTCGCACCATCACCGAGACCGCGACCCGGCGCACCGACGGCGAGGCGCGGCTGCGCAAGGCGTCGTCATCGTGAGGCAACCGGTCCTCGAGCTTTTGGCGAAGGGGAGGGGGGCTCCCGCCTATGTTTCCGCCGTCGACGCCGTCATGGGCGAGGATTGGGGCGAGATCGATCTCGGACGCGGCGGACGCGCGGCCATGCGGCAGTCCATCGCCGCGGCGCATCAGGAGGATATCGCTCCTGGCGGAGCGCCGATGCCGCCTTGCGTTCCAGGGCATAGCGCTCAGGCCGTGGTGAAGATGGTGCGGACCGGCGGCGCCCGGAACGTCGCCGGGCTGAAGGCGCAGATGAACTATCTAGCGCGGCAGGGTGGCGTCGAGCTGCAGCGCTCCGAGCGCTTCATGGGCATCGAGATCGACGAGGAGGAAGTCGCGAACATGGTCCGTGCTTGGGCCATGCCGACCGAGGGCGAGGCTCGCGCGGACCGCACCTCGCACTTCATCGTCAGCTTCCCGCAGGGGACCGACGAGGTGGCGGCCGAAAGAGCCGGCCGCGCGTGGGCCGAGGAGATGTTCGGCTCGGGCGCTTATGGCGGCGACAGCTTCGACTACTACACGGCGTTCCATACCGACCGCGACCACCCGCACATCCACGTCATCGTGCATCGGCGCGGCCTCGACAACGGGACGTGGCTGAAGGTCTCCAAGCGCAGCGAGTTCAACTATCAGGCGATGCGGGATCTCGCCGTGGCCGTGGGGCAGGGGGAGGGGATCGACCTCGAGGCGACGCCGCGGTTCGCCCGCGGCGTTCATGAGCGGACCGTGCCCGACGCCGAGTTCCGCCGTGCTTCAAAGGAGGGGCGCACACCGGTGGCGCCCGCTCATTCCGAGGTGTCGGCGATCCGAGCCGCGGCCGCGATCATCCATTACGCCCGGCGGTTTGCGGCCGAGGCGACGATGCTGGAGCGCGACGCGCCGGAGATGGCGGAGGCCCTGCGTCGTGTCTCTGCCACGATCGAACATGGAAAGGCCTTATCCGAGCGGCAGGACCAGCACACGAGGATTAGCCGAGAGGAGATTGCCACGATGAGCCAGAAGCTCGACCAGGCGCGCATCGAGACGCAATCGCGGTTCGACCGGATGGACGAGGGGATCGCCGATCTGCCGGGCGGTGCGGAGCGCGTGCGGCTGATGCGGCAGGTGGCGAGCCTCAAGGCCGAGGCGGCGCCCTACATGCAGGACGCCCAGTATCGTGACTTCCAGCGACCTGCCGCGCCCGGCCGCTATCAGAGCCTCGCCGGCACCGACGCGCAAAGTGCGGCGCTCAAGGAAGCGGCCGATGTCGAGGTGCGCCGGATCGCCGAGAGATACGGTCTCAACGGCGAGGCGACGGTGGAGCGGTATTCGGGCGGGCCACCGTCCAAGGCCCTCGCGGACCAGTATGGCGCGGCCGAGAGGCTTGAGCGCGAGCTGTCGCGAAGCCTGCGCGGCGACCGCGAGGAAACCCGCGAGCAGCGCGATCGCGCCTTGCAGCGCATGCATGACGAGATCGCTGCCGTCTATCAGACGGCGCGCGAGGAAGCCCGGAGCGGGCCGGCCGTCGACGCTGGACCCGGGATCCGCACCACGGCACCGCCTGCGCGCGGCGCGGCGGCAGAGGCGGACAAGGCGCGTACCGATCGGGATACCGAGGCACAGCGAGCCGAGACCGATCGGCAGGAGCGCGACGAGCAGGAGCGAAAGAACGCCGCCCGTAAAGCGCGCGAGCGAGATGGAGGACGCGGGCTGTAGGGGCGGACGTCGTGGGGAAGACCGCACGCGACGTTCTCGTCCTCGCGCTGATCGGGCTCGCTGTCGGGCTCATGCTGGGGGTGCTCGCTGCCGGTGGCTACACGACCTGGCGCAGCGGCGGCGACATCGCCGATGTCGGCTTCGGAACGTTCTTCGAGCACGCCCCGTGGACCGTTGGCCGGTTTGGCGAGCCTTTCCGAACGGGTCTCATCGTCCTCGCCGGCGTCGCGGCCTTCATCGTCGTGGCGGTCCCGGCCATCGGCCACAAGCCCAAACGCACGAGCCACGGCTCGGCCGAGTGGGCCAAGCCCCAGGAGCTGCGCAAGGCCGGGCTCACCGCCAGGCTCGAGGACTTGCGCGGGCCGATCTACGGCAAGCTGTCGCGCCCTCGATCCGCGGGCGAGTTCTTTACCTCGCACGACATTCCGCACAGCCTGATCGCGGCGCCGACCGGATCGGGCAAGGGTGTCGGCGTCGTGATCCCGACCCTCCTCACCTACAAGGGCTCGGTGTTCTGTCTCGACGTGAAGGGCGAGAATTTCGAGCTGACCGCGCGCCGGCGCCTCGCCATGGGCGACCGGGTCTTCAAGTTCAGCCCCTATGATCCGCACGGGCGGACGCATCGCTACAATCCGCTCGCATACGTCGCCGATGTTCACCCGCGCCGTCGCTTCACCGAGGCGCGCCGGCTGGCAGCCTCGCTGATCGTCGCGCGCGGCAACGGGCAGGGCTTTCTCGAAGGCGCACGGGAGATCTTTGCCGCGACGGCGCTGCTCGCCATCGAGCGCGGCACGCCCCGGATCGGGGCGGTCTATGATGCGCTGGCCGAGCCCGGGGAGGCTTTCGAGGTGTTCCAGCGCCTCGCGTGGGAGGTCGAGGCCGAGGAGGCGAAGAAGATCTTCAACCGCATGGCGGGCATGGAGTCGCGCATCCTGTCCTCCTACCTCTCTGTCCTCGCAGACGGCGGGCTTGGCCTTTGGGCGGATCCGGCCGTTCGGGATGCCACGGACGAGTCGGACTTCGGCATCGACGACCTGCGCCGCGACCCGACGTCGATCTTCGTCATCGTCTCGCCGAACGACATCGTGCCGCTGGCACCGCTGGTCCGGCTGATGTTCCAGCAGACCATCGCCCTTCTGCAGCGTGCCGAGCCCGGCCCGGACGAGCCCTATCCGGTGCTGTTCCTTCTCGACGAGTTCGCTTCGCTCGGCCGGATGGAGGTTCTGCAGCAAGCCGTCACGACCTTGCGCGGCTACGGCGGGTGCATAATGATCGTGGTGCAGACCCTCGCCAGCATCCGCGACAATGCCCTCTACGGCCGGGAGGGTGCGGCGGTTTTCCTGGCGAACTGCCGCTTGCAGCTCTTCATGTCACCGGCCGACAACGACACACCAGAGTACGTGTCGAGCGCCATCGGCGATTTTACCCGCGTCGCAAAGTCGAAGTCGTGGCGATCGAACGAGTTCATGTCGTCCTTTTCGGAGCGGGAGGAGGGGACGCGCCTGATCCGTGCCGCCGAGTTGCGCCAGCTGGGGACCGACAAGGTGGTCGCCCTGGTGCAGAACATGAAGCCGGTCATCGCGCAGCGCGTGACCTACTACGAGGACAAGGAGCTTCTGCCCTTGTTCGAGGGGCAGACGGGCCGCCTGCCGGAACCACCCGCGCTCTACCCGGAAGACACCAATCCGTTCCTATCGAAGCGCCTGACTGCCGAAGCGGAGCGCGAGGGAGAGATGCCGACGACCGGTGCGGCCGGGGTGAACGAGGAAAATCCGATCGAGCCTGAAGTTGAAGAGCCGGACGAGGCCGGGTCGGCCGATACCGATCGGAGCAAAGCCGAAGACCCGGCATCGGAATCCAACGCCGTGGACCAAGTCGAGGAGGGGGAAGCGGAGGCCCTGGAGGCGCTGAACGAGATCCAGCAGCGGCAGGCTCTAATCCTCGCCAAGATCCCAGAAGCGAGAGGGCGTTGGCGTCACGGCGAACTCGACGGCGTAGGACGTGAGCCCGGCGTTCGCCCCCATCTCGAGGTCGAAGACGCGGCCCTGCCCCGGCAGAGCCGCTTGCGGGCTGCGGGAAGCGACGACATCCTAGCGGCCCAGGCGAGGATTCGCGCGCAGTCCGGTCAGGGATGATGAACGGTTCGCCCATCCACTGCATGCGAAATCTTAACCAGAATGCTCGCCCACCCCCCAATCCGGCTGTTCACGGCCCCATCAAGCGATTGCAGGTGCGGACATTCCCGCATCGCGGTCGTTCCATCTCAGGAGGGGAGGGGCTCGATCCTAAGTTGACATCGTATCTCCGAGTGAAGCGAGGATCTCATCGCGGACGGCGCGCTCGTCGATGCCCGCCTCGGCGATTACGACGGCGCGAGTCGCCCGTTCACCGGGACGCCACGGACGATCGAAACTCGACGAAATCCGTGTGCCGACGCCCTGGACGACCAATCGCATCGGCTTTTGCGGGACGTCGAGGAACCCCTTGAGGCGCAGGATGTCGTGTCGCGCGATGATACCCTTCAACGCTGCGACGAAGCGCTGAGGGTCCACTACGGCCGGGGCGTCGACGACGAAGGAGTGGAATTCGTCGTGGTCGTGCTCCGATCCATCCTCGTGCTCCATCTCATGGTGCGACTTGTGGCCGGCGATCAGGGTTTCGGTCGCGGCGCTGAGACCGAGAAGCACGTCCGGCGGCAGCTGGCCGGCGGGCGACGGGATGTGCGGCGCCCGCGTCGAGTGGGCGACGGTCGCTTTGACGGCATCGAGCGCGCGCGGATCAAGCGTCTCGACCTTGTTGAGCACGACGAGGTCGGCCGCGCGCAGTTGGTCCTCGAACAACTCCTCCAGCGGCGATTCGTGGTCGAGCGACGGGTCGGCAGCGCGCTGGGCGTTGACCGCTTCGGGGTCGGAGGCGAAGCGACCTGCGGCAACGGCGGCGGCATCGACCACGGTGACGACGCCGTCGACGGTGACGCGCTCGGTGATGCCGGGCCAGTTGAAGGCCTGGACCAGCGGTTGAGGCAGGGCAAGGCCGGAGGTCTCGATGACGATGTGATCGGGGCGGGCGGGCCGTGCCAGAAGCGCGGTCATGGTCGGAATGAAATCATCCGCGACGGTGCAGCAGATGCAGCCGTTGGTGAGCTCGATGACGTCGTCCTCGCCACAGGTCTCCGATACCACAGCCCTTTAGAACCTCACCATCAACCCCCAGATCGCCGAACTCGTTGATGATGAGCGCGATACGGCGCCCGTTCGCGTTTTCGAGGAGATGGCGGATCAGCGTCGTCTTGCCGGCACCGAGGAAGCCGGTGATCACCGTTGCAGGAATCTTGCGCATGCGTGCGTCGGCGGAGAGAGGATCAGCCATTGTCAATTCTCCTTCGAAGAGATCATTTCCACGACGCTCGCCATCGACTCCAGCCCGTCGATGACGCGCGTCGTCGGGTTCAACGCCTGAGGGTCGAGGGGAACGATTCGGTCGTTTCGGACGGCGCCCAAGGTGCTCGTCACCGGATCGCTCTTCAGGAACGCGACCTTTGCCGCGAGCGCATCCATGGGATATCGGCGGCGCGACAGGTCCGCGACGGCGATGATGGTCGGATCGGCGCGGGCGATCGTTTCCCAACCGACGGTCGGCCAGTCCTCGACGCTGTCGACGACGTTGGTGACGGGGCCGTCGTCCCGCTCGACGAGACGCGGCTTGCAACGGTGATCGGCGAAGCCGCCGGGGGCCTCGACGGGGTGGATGCCGGCGTGATCCTCGCCGAGACGCGCCGCAACCTCTACGACGGCCTCAGGGAGGCCGAGCTGGCACTCGCCCCGATCATGGCCGCCCGCGCGCTGGTGGAGCGCGAGCCGAACTATTCGCGTGCCAGCGCCCGGCTCTTGATGGACAAGCTGCGCCGTGAGGTTCTGACCGGTCTCGCCGGCCACCCGGACGAGGCGACCGCGCAGGAGATGGAAGGGCGCTACGCAGAAACCTTCGCGTCGGCTGTTCACGCCGGCATCGCCGCCGGACGCATCGACCCAGAACTCGCGCGCTTCGACCTTGCCCGCCTCGGCGCCGCGCTGAAGCCCGAACGGGATATGGCGTTCGACTATCTGGGCCTGCAGACCCTCGTCGACCGCTACTTCCTGCATGTGGGCGGAACGCGGATCGAGCTGCCGCAAATCTTCTTCATGCGCGTCGCGATGGGCCTCGCGGTCCGAGAGATCGACCGCGAGACGAAGGCGCTCGCGTTCTACGACCTCCTCTCCTCGTTCCACTTCATGGCCTCCACGCCGACGCTCTTCAACGCCGGCACCTGCCACCCGCAGCTCTCCTCCTGCTTCCTGACGACGGTGGCGGACGACCTCGGCGGCATCTTCAAGGCGGTGAAGGACAACGCTCTGCTCGCCAAGTTCTCCGGCGGGCTCGGCAACGACTGGACGCCGGTGCGCGGCCTCGGCGCGCACATCCACGGCACCAACGGCGAGAGCCAGGGCGTCGTCCCGTTCCTCAAGGTCGCCAACGACACGGCGATCGCCGTCAACCAGGGCGGCAAGCGCAAGGGCGCCGTGTGCGCCTACCTCGAGACGTGGCATGTCGACATCGAGGAATTCCTCGATCTTCGCAAGAATACCGGCGACGACTCGCCCGACGAGACACCGGACCTTCACGACCTCTACGGCCCCGCCTTCAAGGCCGCCTATGAGGGCTACGAGGCGAAGGCGGCGCGCGGCGAAATGACGGTGTGGCGCACGGTGCGCGCGGTCGACCTGTGGCGGCGCATGCTGTCGATGCTGTTCGAGACCGGGCACCCGTGGATCACCTTCAAGGATCCCTGCAACATCCGCTCGCCGCAGGGCCATGTCGGCGTCGTCCACTCGTCCAACCTGTGCACCGAGATCACCCTCAACACGTCCGCCGACGAGGTGGCGGTGTGCAATCTCGGCTCGGTGAACCTCGCCGCGCACGTCACCCCCGAGGGGCTCGACATGGGCCGCCTCGCCGAGACGGTGACGACGGCGATGCGCATGCTCGACAACGTCGTCGACATCAACTTCTACACCATCCCCGAGGCGCGCCGGTCGAACCTGAAGCACCGCCCGGTCGGCCTCGGCCTGATGGGCTTCGCCGACGCGCTCGACGCCCAGCGCATCCTCTACGCCTCCGAGACGGCGGTGCGCTTCGCCGACGAGAGCATGGAGGCAATCAGCTGGCACGCGATTTCGGCCTCGGTGGACCTCGCCGCCGAGCGCCGGCGCTATCCGAGCTTCGAGGGCTCGCTGTGGAGCCGGGGTATCCTGCCGATCGACTCGATGGAGCTTCTGGCCGACACGCGCGCCGGCGGCATCGACGTCGACCGTGCGGCCCGGCTCGACTGGGAGGGTCTGCGCGAACGTGTGCGCACCACCGGGATGCGCAATTCCAACACCATGGCGATCGCGCCGACGGCGACGATCTCCAACATCTGCGGCGTCTCGCAGTCCATTGAGCCGACGTTCCAGAACCTTTACGTGAAGTCCAATATGTCGGGCGACTTCACCGTGGTGAACGCGGCGCTCGTCCATGATCTCAAGGCGCGCGGGCTGTGGGACGAGGTGATGGCCTCCGACCTCAAATCTTATGACGGCGCATTCGGCGAGATCGACCGCGTCCCGGACGACCTCAAGGCGCTCTACGCCACCGCCTTCGAGATCGACGCCACCTGGCTGATCGAGGCGGCGGCCCGGCGTCAGAAGTGGATCGACCCGGCACAGTCGCTGAACCTCTACATCGCGCGGCCCTCCGGGCGGGCGCTCGACGCGCTCTACCGCCTCGCCTGGGAACGCGGGCTGAAGACCACCTACTACCTGCGCGCCCGCGCCGCGACGAGCGTGGAAAAGTCCACCCTCAAGGGCACGGACGGCCGGCTGAATGCCGTCGCCGCCACCGCAGCCGAGGCCGCCCCGGCCGCCTGCTACCTCGACGATCCGACCTGTGAGGCCTGCCAGTGAGCCACCTTCTCGACTGGGGCGACGCCCCCGCGACCGCGACCCGCCCGGCGGCTCCGGCCTGGACCGACAGCGCGCCCACCGACGCTGCGCTCCCCGCCGACACAACGCTGGCCGCCGACGCGACCGGCCTCGGGGTGATCGAGGAAGGTGCGGCGCGCGTGTCGGTCTCCGACAAGGCGATGATCAACGCGCGGGCGGACGTGAACCAGCTCCTGCCACTGAAATATCGCTGGGCCTGGGAGAAGTATCTATCGGGCTGCAACAACCACTGGATGCCGACCGAGGTCTCGATGCAGGCCGACATCGCGCTGTGGAAGTCGCGCGATGGCCTGACAGAGGACGAGCGGCGGGCGATCAAGCGCAACCTCGGCTTCTTCGCGGCCTCGGAGAGCCTCGTCGCCAACAACATCGTGCTGGCGATCTACCGGCATCTGACGAATCCCGAATGCCGGCAATACCTGCTGCGTCAGGCGTTCGAGGAGGCGGTGCACACGCACACCTTCCAATACATCGTCGAAAGTCTCGGCCTCGACGAGGGTGAACTCTTCAATATGTATCGCGAGGTGCCGTCGATCACCGACAAGGCCGCTTGGGCACTGAAATATACTCAGCATCTCGACGACCCCAACTTCCAGACTGGGACGCCCGAGGCGGACCAGGCCTTCCTGCGCGACCTCGTCGCCTTCTACGTCGTCTTCGAAGGGATGTGGTTCTACACCGGGTTCGCGCAGATCCTGTCGCTCGGCCGGCGCAATAAGATGGTCAGCATCGCCGAGCAGTACCAGTACATCCTGCGCGACGAGAGCATTCACCTCAACTTCGGCATCGACGTCATCAATCAGATCAAGGCCGAGAACCCGCATTTGTGGACTGCGGCCTTTCAGGAGGAGGTGCGCGGGATGCTCGCCGAGGCGGCACAGCTCGAGGCGGCCTACGGGCGCGATACGATGCCCCGCGGCTTCCTCGGCCTCAACGCCGGCCTGTGCGAGGAGTACATGCACTTCATCGCCAACCGGCGATGCGCCCAGCTCGGCCTCGCCCCCGTCTTCGGTCCGGCCGAAACCCCGTTCCCCTGGATGAGCGAGGCGATCGACCTCCGGAAGGAGAAGAACTTCTTCGAGACGCGTGTCACCGAATACCAGACCGGCGGCGCACTCGCCTGGGATTGATCGGGACCGCTGTTGGCTTGTCCGCTCTCGGATTTGGCGGTAAATCCACAGACGATGGTTCTCGGCGGCCAAA
Organism: Acuticoccus yangtzensis; assembly: GCF_001927245.1. Taxonomy (GTDB): domain Bacteria; phylum Pseudomonadota; class Alphaproteobacteria; order Rhizobiales; family Amorphaceae; genus Acuticoccus; species Acuticoccus yangtzensis. The sequence continues at coordinate 13,660 of NZ_MJUX01000013.1, forward strand.
CGTCGCCGGGATTAAAAGGGAACGTGGTGAGAGCGACCCAATCCGGGGCTCGAAACCGCGGCTGCCCCCGCAACTGTGAGCGGCGAGTTTACCGTCCACCTAGCGTCACTGGGCGAAAGCCTGGGAAGACCGGACGGAGACGACGACCCGCAAGCCAGGAGACCTGCCATCGAAATGGCTTGAACGGGCGGGGATGCCCGGGAAGGGCGATCCGCACCAGCGCCGCTTCCTGTGCCCCTGCTCCATTTTCGGATTGGAGGCACTCCCATGGCGACTCTCTCGGCACCCTCAACATCGAACGCCGTCGGCACTGGCGCACGAGCGATCGCGCTCGTCACCCTCTGCGCCGGCCTCGCGCTCGTCTTCGCTGTCGGCTTCGCGCACTCGTCGACGCTTCATAACGCCGGTCACGACACGCGCCACGCACTGGCGTTTCCGTGTCACTGAGCGGTCCGATGCTGAGCCGTCTTCTCTTCTCGGCCATTATCGCGGGCGTTCTCGCCGGTGTCGCAGTGGCCGCGCTGCAGCACTTCACCACCACTCCGCTGATCCTCGAGGCGGAGACGTACGAGGGCGCTGGCGAAGAGCACGTTCATCCCGCCGCGCAAGACAACGCATCCGGTGCGCCCGTCGTCCCCGCGCAGACGGAGACCACCGTTGCGGAGCCCGAAGAAGAAGAATGGGCGCCCGCGGATGGCTTCCAGCGAACTGCCTACACCTCCGTCGCTACGATCGGTTCCGGCGTCGGATTCGCACTGATCCTCCTGTCACTGATGGTCTTGTCGAACGCTCAGATTACCGCGCGGACGGGGTTGATGTGGGGGACGGCCGCCTTCACCGCGACGGGGCTTGCGACGGCCCTCGGTCTCAGCCCGGAACTTCCCGGATCGGCGGCTGCCGCACTGGAGGCACGCCAGTTGTGGTGGATCGGGACCGCGATCGCGTCGGGGGCCGGATTGTGGCTCATCTTGCGCCTATCGAGCCCCCTCGCCATCGTGATCGGTGCGGTCTTGATCGTTGCCCCGCATGTCGTCGGAGCGCCGCACCCGAGCGCTTACACCAGCGCGGTGCCGGGCGAACTCTCCGATCACTTCGCGTCGGCGTCCCTTGTTGCTCAGGCGCTTTGCTGGGCGCTAGCCGGTTCGATCGCGGGCTATGTCTGGCAGCGCTTGGCAAGGTCGGCGGATGACGCAGTCGCCTAACCGGCCGGACGAGCGGGTGCATGACGGCGAGCGTCCGACGCTCGCCGTCTGCGCTGCGTGCGGGGACGGTGCCGGCCAGCGGCTCCTCGAGCGCATCCGAGTCGGCTGCGAGGGGGTGCTCGCCGGGAGGCCTGTGCCCTGCTTCGCAGTGTGCGACCGGCCGGTGACCGTGGCATTCATCTCCGCCGGCAAGTGGAGCTACCTCATCGGCGAGGTCGATCCGGACATCGCGCTTTCCGAGCTCGTCGAGGCTGCGGATGCGGTCGGAGCCTCGGCTTCGGGCATCCCGCCGCTGCGAAACCGACCTCCATTCTTCCGCCGGGGGGTGATCGCGCGCCTGCCACCCGTCGCCGACCTCGAGAGCTTCGAATGACGACGAGCCCCGTTCACACTCGGGCGCCGCTGATCGCCTTCGCCGTGGTCGGAGGTGTGGGCCTCGTATTGGCTGGCCTCTCCCACCCCGCCAACACGGGCGACCGAGTTCCCCACCACCACGGTGGCGCCAGTCAGGACGCATCGACGACGGTGACCGGGACCGAGGGACACGCCGGCCACGACCATTCCAGGCTCATGAACGTGCCCGCGGCGTCCGCGCCATCGGTTGCGATTTCCGTCAAGCCCGATTCGATGGCCGGATGGAATCTCCATATCGAAACGACCGGCTTCCGCTTCGCGCCAGAAGACGCCAACAGCGTTCCGGTCGTCGGTGAGGGCCATGCGCACCTCTACGTCAACGGGACAAAGCTCGCCCGGATCTACGGCCATTGGTTTCACATTCCCGCGCTTCCCGCCGGCGAGAACGACCTCTTGGTGACGCTCAATGCGAACGATCATTCGACACTTGCGGTCGATGGAACGCCGATTGCCGCGTACGCCACCGTCATCGCCGGACAGGAGTAGATGTCGTTAGGGTGCAAGTGGGTCATCGATTCGCACGGCGGGCCGATAAACCTCCAGCACGCCGCGTTGTCCACCACGCCGGCCGACCTGGATGATGAGATCGATCGTCTTCCGCGCATAGTCCAGCACGTCCTGGCGGGTCTGGTTCATCCCGGCCCGCATCACCATCATGGCGAGGCGCTCGAGCGCCAGCGCAGGACTGTCGGCATGGATGGTGCTGATCGATCCCGGATGGCCGGTGTTGATCGCTTCCAGAAAGTTGAACGCCTCCTCACCGCGGATCTCACCCAGGATCAGGCGATCCGGGCGCATGCGCAGCGCGCTTTCGAGGAGCCGCGCCGGCGAGCGCTCGGATCCGGAGCGCCGGTCCGCGATCAGCGGCACCGCATTCGGATGTGGCAGGTGCAGCTCCGGCGCGTCCTCGATCGTCACCATCCGCTCGGCATGATCGCTCAGGGATAGCATCGCGCGGGCGAGTGTCGTCTTTCCTGACGACGTGCCGCCCGAAACCAGAATGTTGAGCCGGTCGTCGATCGCCTTTTGCAGCAGCTCCTGCAGCCGACCGTCGTCCGCCAGCGCCGCCAGCTCTACGAGGTTATCCTGGCGCTCGCCTTCCACGTCGACTTGGCGACCTTCGAGGAAGCCGACCTCCGCCACCGGCAGCACCCGGGAGATGTACTTGCGGATCGAGACGGACACGCCATCCTCGATCGCCGGCGGCACGATCACCTGAACACGCATCGACTGGCCGAACACCTTCACGCGGCCCGAGACGATGGGATGATGCGGTCCAAGCTGGTTCTTCGACTCGCCGGCGAGGTGTGAGCCGAGCGTCTTCAGCCGCGCGGCCGGAATAGTCCCATCCCAAAGCTGCATATGCGGCTGAGAGGCGTACTCCACCCAGATGCGCCCATCGGGGTTCACCACCACCTCGTTGACCTCGTCGGAAGTCAGCGGCGCGCGAAGGGGGAGGAGACCCTGCTCGGCGTGGCTGGCTGGCGCCGTCACAGCCGTCAGAACACGAGGTCGCGGTTGACCATGACCGAGATCGCGGTCCCCTGGTCGATATAGATCACCGGGCCGAGCGAGAGGTACTCCGCCATCACCCCTTGGGTCGTGTCCTCCAGATCGCTCGACAGATCCTCAGCGGCATCGCGTGACGTGTCGCTCGTTCCTTCCTTCAGGATGAACTGCGGGCCGAGCGTGATGAGGGAGATCAGCGCCGCCGAGCCGAAGCGCTGGCGGAAGCGCGTATCGACCTGGCCGGACTGGCCCGACATGCCGAGCTGGTCGGCACCATAGCCGCCTAGCTCGACACTTACGCCGGCTGGCGTTACCGCCCGGTTCCAGGCGATTTGCGCCCGGTTCTGCGCAATCGACACGTCGGAATTGTAGCTCCCGATCAGCCGGGACCCGCGCGGTAGCAGGACGTTCTCGCCGTCGTAGGAATAGACGTCGTGCGAGACAACGGCGCGGATGATGCCCGGCAGCTCCGTCGAGACTGCCGTCTCGAGCACCGCGGCGAGCGATGTCCCCTGGACGATGGTTCGCCCCGGGTTGGCGATCGTCGTGGCCCGCACCGTATCGTAGCTCTGTGTCGAGGCGGTGCGCATGAAGTCTTCATTGCTCGAGCGCTCGCGATCGCCGCCCTGGACGGAGGAGGCTGCGGCGACAGCACTGCCGCCATCGAGCACCAGCGCGTCCGACTGCACCTGCTCGTGCGCGATCGCCTCACGGCGCATCCGCTCCTCCTCGAGCCGGGCCCGTGCGGCGGCCTCCTCCTCGCTCAGCTTGTCGGTCGCTGCCGCCTCGCGCGCGGCCTGCAGGCGCTTCTCGTACTCGGCCTCTTGCGCCTGCCGCTCACGGTCGAACTGGTCACGGAGCGCCTCGGCCTGCTCATCGAGCAGCGCGCGGATCTTGTCGACCTGATCGCCGCTTTGCGTGCGCATCTCCTCCAGCTGCCGTTCAAGTGCCGCGATCTGCGATCGGTACGCGCTGTTATCGATCGCCGGGCTGGTCGGGGCGGGGCGCATCGGCGGCTCCACGTCGACGATCGACGTCTCCACATCGTCGGGCAGGGTAATTTCCGTCGAGATGCCGCCATCCATGCGGGAGGTTTCCTGCATCGTCTCGCTGGTGGATGCGCCACCACCCAATAGCGAGCGCACCTGGTCGGGCGCGAGGACGACGACCGAGAGCGCGATGAAGGCGCCGCCCATCACGATGCCGATGAGAACCCGCGAGCGCTTGCCCTTGGGCTTGGTTTCGAAGGCGCGACGGCGCTCCTCGACGAGGCGATCGCGGTCTACGGTCTTGTCGTCCGTCATCAGCGGTCTCCACCGCGCGCGTTGCCTCGCCCGAACGCGCCGCCGCTTCGGCGAGCGACGGAGCCGTGGGCGACGGAGATCGTCTCGTCCCCCAGGCGGAGCGTCCAACGTTCCGACGTGCGCGAGACGACGAACCCGTCCTGGGTCTGCGAGACGTTGACGATGGCTTCCTGTCCGCGCGCGTTGGCGGCAAAGATCGCGGGCCGAGGGGCGTCCGGCGCGAAACGGAAATAGGTGCTGCGACCGTCGTCATAGACCTGCACCGGGACGATGCTGCGCGCTGTACCGGCGTAGAAATAGTTGAAGTCCTTAGGCCGCGCTTCGCGCTCTTGCTGCGCTCGTCGCTGCGCGGCTTCCTCACCCGGATAGCGGAAATCGATGCGGTAGCTCAGGTTGGGATCACCCGCGCGGCCACGCTTGGCGCGCAGCTCGAACGTGTAGACACGCCGATCCGTGTAGACCGTCATGTTGGTGTAGGCGTTTTCGATCAGCGGCTTCACCGAAAGCACGTCGCCGCGCGACAGCCGCACGATTTGCCAGGAAGCGCTGTCGCCGACCTGCACGGACTCCACGTTCTCGCCGGCGGCGAATTGCAGCGACGTGATGAATTTCATGTACACGTCTAGCCGGTACACTTGGTGCTCGTTGTAGGTGTAGTGACGGATGCGCGGGTCGGCCGAGTAAGGAAGCGGCTTCACTTCGGCCTCGGCCGCTGCCATCGACGCGACGAGGGCCAGGGTTCCGAGGGTCATCCGACGGATCGCCATGGTCAGTTCTCCCTAGCGCGAAGGGTTTCGGCATCGACGCGATAGTTCGTGACGGTGAACCCGAGCGGGTTCTGCCAGACCTGTTCGAGATTGCGTTCGACGCGCGGCCGAAACTCGAAGCCGACCGTCGCGACGAAGTTGCGCTCGATTGGATCGTCGCCGGGTCGTTCCAGGCGTCGTGTGAAGCGGACTTGTGCCGTCGTGTCACCCAGCATCGAGATCGAGGCGACCTTGACGGTGATCAGCGTGTCGGTGCCGTAGATGTTGGGCGGATAGTTCTCGGCCGAGGAGTTCCAGAGCGCGCGCAGCGACGAGCTCGCTTGTCCGACCGAGGTGTTGGCCACCATGGGAATGCGCGCGGCGTTGTCCGCCACGTCGTAAGTCTCGCGATCGGTCACGTAGCGGACGATCTCCGCCTCGCGGACGGCCTCTTGCTCCGACAGGGAGCCGGGCCGGGTGGTGACGATCTGCTCGCTCTCGCCGGTGGACCTGTCCACCATCACCACGTAGGGGCGGATCTCCTTCATCGGCAGCGCGATGCACAGCGCCACCACGGACGTGAGCGCGACCGCGATGCTGCCTGCCGCGATGAAGCCCAGGACATTGCGCTGCCGGCGGAGACCGAAAAACACTTCGTCCGCAAATCCGGTTGCGATCTCGTTGCTGCTCTTTGCCACTCGGACAGATTCCTTTCGCGACGCGACCGGGGGCGCGTCGAAATTCCTGCGGTGTCGTGCGGGAAGCCCTAGGCAGGACGGCGGGGGAGGGGATCGGCCATCAGCCTTCGCCCGGACGCCTTGTGCCCTGCGGTGAGCGCATCAAAGCCTGGAGTGCGGCGGTGCGGTTTTGCCTTGCGGCCTCGCGATCGTTCCGGTTCTCGCGGGCGGTCTGGATCATCGCCGCCTGCCCAGCCTCACGGCGTTCGCCGAACGACGTGCGCTGGCCGCGCTCCTGGTTGCGAAGACCGATCATCTCGCGGTTGCGGTGCATGGCGGCCGAGGTTTGTTGGGCATCTTGAAAAGCAGCGCTAATCCGCGAGCCGGCTCCGCCACCAGCGCTGCGCGCCGCTCCGATGGCTGACGCAGTCTGCAGGACTCGCGGCGTCGCCATCTGCGTCACGCTTTTGATGCCGCCGCCGCCAGCGGCTGCACCCTGCCGGGCCATTGCCACGCCGTTAGCCGTCGCGACGAACGTGCCGGCAAGGCCGTTTACCAGCGTCGGCACCTGGATCATCAGGAAGATCGCCGCCGCGCCGACGATGAGGAAGCCCGCCGCTTCTTGCAGCTCATAGGCGCCTTCGGCTTCGGAAATCATGTCCTGCCCGATGCCGACGATTGCTCCCATGACCCCGGCGAGGACGAGAGGGATGAGGGCAAAGCCGAGCGTGAAGCGTACCCAGCTCTCAAAGAGATTGCCGGTCGCCTTGAACAGCAGCGTCGGGATGAAGATCGGTGCGAGGCTGATCGCCATGGCGAGGCCGACCTTGGCGATGGCCGAAACAATGATGGCGACGCACGCCATCAGCGCGCCAACCACCCACACCAGCACTGAGGTTAGAGAGATCGAGAAGTAGCCGCTTTCCTCATCGGCCCGTTCCGAGAATTCGAACAGGCCGGTAATCATGTCGTCGAGAGCGACATTGAGGTTGGGCGCATCGACAGCCCCTAACAGCTCCGCGCCTATAGCGCCCGGCGTGTTCGTTACGATGTCGTAGATCGGCTGGAATTGCGCCCATGTCGTCGCGACCGTCAGGACAATGATGTAGCGCACCATCCAGCGTGTGTATTCGGTCACCCGAATTGGCACCCACTGGACCAAGGTGTTGAACGCAATGAAGGCAAGGCCGACGAGGCCCATGGCCTGCATCAGACCGGAAACGGCGCCACCAAAATCAGCGAAAACGCTTTCCGCGTACCCTTCAATGGCACTGTCGACTTTGTCGAGGGTCTCGACAACAAATGTCGCCATCGTCCTCTACCTCTCGAAATCACCGCCTTTAGCGGACCCACCCCTTGGGGATCGCGCCAACTTCCCGGCAGTAGTCGAGAGCAGCCTTGTACCCGTCGTCCTCCTCCTGCAGCGCGAGGTAGTAGGGTCGAACCTCCTTCCGAGGCATTCCCCACAACTCATCGGGCACCATCGCCTCAATCGCGTCCCAATCCCGCCGGCCCCGCAGGCAGCCAATTTCGTGAGGCTGACCCCTCGCGAACGCTTCGCATTGCTGGCGGACATGCGCGGCGTCCCAGCGCACCTGATACTCTTTCAGAACGCGCTCCATCGCTCGGTTGGGTGAGCGTGCCGAGAGCTGATCCCTATCGACACTTCCGCCAGTGCACCCCCAATTGGCCGGTTCCGCCGAGACAGGCCCCGCGACGATCGCCATCGATGCGGTCAGGGCGATGGCAAATGGGATCAACTTCATGAATCTTACTCCTCGGTGCCGTACATGAACCGGCGACCCGCCGTGCGGTCGCGGGCAGCCGAGATGGAATCGGTGCCGACCGTGGCCGCCATCGCGGCCTGCAGGCGCAGGTTCTCGTTCAGGAGGACGGCGACTTCGGCCATCATCCGCGTGTTGTAATCGAGGCTCGCCTTGAGGTCGGCGTTGGCGTCGATGCCGTCGATCAGCGTGTTGATCCGCTCCATCGACGCGTTGGCGCGCTGGTAAGTGTCCTCAGCCGTCGCGACCGTTGCCATGCCGGATACGGCTTGCGTGGCAAGTGCGCGGTCCTGCGCCAGATCGGAGCCGAAATAGGCGGAGAGATCATCGAGGTCGAACGTGTCTTTCAGTTCGCCGATCCGATCGCTCAGAGCGGACGTATTGCCGCCAGCAATCGAGCCGCTGCCAATCGCGCCGTCCATAATCGAAGTCAGGCTGTCCGCCGCCTGGCGCGCAGACTGATCCGTCGCCGAATTGAGGATGCTGCTGATCCCCTTGTCGCCGGTGATGCTTTCGAGTTGATCCTGCAGGCTCGTGAGTTGCTCCAGCTGCGCCTCGTAGTCCCGCCGCATCTGTTCGAGCTGCTGCACGAATTGCGCGACGGCCGTGCCGTCGAACACCGGCACGCCCTGCGCATGGGCGGCCTCGCCTCCCACCATCAAAACGACTGAAGCCGCCAGGGTTCCGATCATCTTGTTCATTCGACCACGACACCCCTCTGGTTGATCGGTGCCCACTCGCAAGCCTTGTTCTTGCAGGGCCATTTCTCTGCGGTGTAGCTCGCGCACCCGGCCGTCGAGGCAGCCAGCAAGAGCGCGAGGAGGATCCTCCCGGACATCTCAGAGCTCCTTCCAGAATGCTGGGTTCTCTCGCCAACCGGGCGGCGAACGCTCATCGCCTGGACCCGACACCAGGGCCGTCAGGAGCGACCCGAGGGCACTGAGATCCATGTCGACGAAGACGCTGCTGTCGCCGGAGCGGATCGAGGCGTAGCGGTGGCCGGACCCCGACGACATGAGGAATTCCTGTTCCCCATCGGTGAGGCCAAGTGGTGCGAGCTCCGCTGTCGTGTTGCGGGAATTCGGGAACAGGATCGTCGTGGCGACGCTTTCGAGGATCGAGCTCCCCGCGCGACTTTCCGCGATGTGCGACACGCGCTGCGTCAGCATGATGACCGCGACGTTCTTCTTTCGCATCGTCAGCATCCAGTCTTTCAACCGGCTCTGAAAATACGCGTCGTCGAGGAGCTTCCACGCCTCGTCGAGCACGACGAGCGTCGGCCGGCCGTCCTCGATCGTGCGCTCGATGCGCCGGAACACGTAGCTTAGCCAGGCCGTGCGCACGTTCGGGATATCGAGCACTTCGGTGAGGTCGAAGCCGGTCACGTCATTGGCGAAGTGCAACGGATCCGCGTCGGTCCCGCCGAACAGCCAGTCGTGCTGGCCACCCTCGTCCCATTGCGCCATGCGCGTGTAGAGGTCCTGCTCGTCGTCGACGCCGCGGAGCTGGGATCGGAAATGGCTGATCGTCTGCAAAACCGGATCGGAGTCGGCGTTGCTCGCGGTCATCTGGGCCAGCGCTTCCGCCTGCATCGGCGAGAGGCCGGCTCCGTCCTGCGACAGCAGCGCCCCAAGCCAATCGGTCAGCCAGGTCGTGCCCCGGGCGTCGCCTTCCGCTCGGAATGGATTGAAGCCCGTCTGCTCCCCCATGCGCACCGCCGAATAGCTTCCACCAAGCGCGCGGAGGGCCATCTCGAGCCCGCGGTCCTTGTCGAACGCAATGATGCGCGGTCGCGGCTCGATCCGCTGCGCCTGCGCCATCAGGAAGGCGATCGCGGCCGTTTTGCCCGAGCCGGTGCGCCCGACGATCAGCGTGTGCCCCACGGTGCGTTCGCCAGATCGGCCAGCCAGGTGGAAGCTGAAGCGATGAGGCTCGTGGCCCAGCGTGCGGAATGTCGTGATCGGCGCGCCCCAAGGCGTCCAGTCCGGCTCCAACCCTTCGCCGTTCGCGTGGAGGGCGGCGAAGTCCGCGAAGTTCGCCGACGAGATCATGGCCGCGCGAGCGCGGTAGCTGTGGTTTCCCGGATGCTGCGCGAAGTAGGCGCTGCGCGCGCCGATGTCCTCGCGGACCACGACGCCGCCGGTGCGTTGACCGGCACTGCGGACACGGGACGCCACGTCATCGAGCTCGGCCTCAGTGCGGGCAAAGACGGTGACGGAGGCTTGATGCAGGCCGAAACTGATCCGGCCGGAGGCCAGATCGTCGGCCGCATCCACAAGCTGTGCCTCCAGCGAGCGCGCCGCGTCGTCGGCGGCCCGCATCTGCCGCGCCGTCCGCTGGACGCGCGCCAGCGCCTCGAATTGCTCGATCGGGGTGAAGGAGTGCGTGACGACCGTGTCGTGCGGCAGATCGAGGCCGTCGAAGACGCCCGCATGCGTTTCGGTCGGATACTTCTTGTAGGTGAAGACCGCACCGAAGCGGGTTTCGTCAGCGTCGTTGCCGAAGACGACGAACGTGTCATCCCGGAAATCCACCCGCGATGCCGCCATTAGATCCGCCAAGGACCGGAATTCAGCCCCCGGCGCAAGCGGCCGGTAGATGCCCGAGACGCAGGCCTGCAGCATGCCGAGCCATTCACCCTCGGCAAGATTGAGGCGGCGCGGCGAGGGCGCCGAGAGTGCTCCCATCATGTGCCCGACCACCTCGTTGAGCCGGGTGATGCGCCGCTCCCGCATCGCCACGAGGTCACGTTTGCCGCCGCCGGAGATCCGCGCCCACAGACTGGTGAGCGTCATCGGGCGCACCACGACCGTGACCATGATCCGCCGCGAGCGCAGCCCCATGATCTGGAGGTCGCCTTGCCACGCGCGATCCACCGCCGCGGCGAAATTGTCGCCATCGATCGGTGGCATGGCGACGCTCGCCGGGTTGGAGAGGCGATGGACATAGAACGCGACGTCCGGCCCTGCCTGGGCGATGACGCCGCCCAGCGCATCAGCGAGATCGGCGACTGCGGCCAGCTCGGCCGTCAGCGCCTCGATCCCTTCCACCATAAATGCGGCCATGACGTCGCCGTCGCGGAGCATCACGACGTCGTCGCCGATCGGAACGACGTAGGGCAGGTGCCGGGCGAGCATGTGCTCACCCGAGACGCCTTTGGGCTCCACGGCCTTGCGGCCGTGCCCCCTTTGCACATCAAGCACGGTAGATGATCCCGTCGCCCTTGAACCAGCTCGGCGGAAGGGGCGTGCGGATCATCGTGATGAACACGACGTCCGCGATCCGGGGGTCATAGTTAGCTAGCAGCCGGAGGCCGATATAGCTCACGACGCCGGTGACCACGAAGTAGGTGAACGAGAGCGTCGCGATGAAGCCCCCGAACGTGACACCGAAGAGGATGACCACGTAGCTCATCGGGAGGCCCGCGATGCTCACGGGCCTCGTCAGCGCCTGGAAGCACGGGCGGCTCATGAGTATCCGGACAGGAGCGTCGCGGCGCCGAAAAGGATCGCAAGGCCGATGAGAACGGAGCCGGCGAACATCCAGTTCATGCGGCCCGTTGCGAAGGCGAGGCCGACGCCCGCGAGGGCGACGAGGCCGATCGCGCGACCGAGCGTCCCCGTCAGCGCCTCGCCGAGCGTGGTGAAGAAGTTCGTGACCGGCGAGAGATCCTGCGCCAAGGCCGCGCTCGTACTCGCGACGGTGAGCACCGTCGCGAGGCCCGCGATACGGCCGGCCTTCTTCAGTTGAATTCCCATACGCCGCTCCTTTGCATTTGGGGGCTGGTGGACACCTCACGCACCGCAGCCCCGCTCACAGGAACTCGACGCTCAGGCTCTGACGTCGCCGACGCGTACCCGGCGGCGGCAGTGATGGTGGCGACGTACGCCCGCGTTTCGCGAAAGGGCGGCACGCCGCCATGCTCGATCACGCGATGCGGGCCGGCGTTGTAGGCGGCAAGGGCCAGTCGAACGTCGCCGAAGCGAGCAAGCTGCGCCGTAAAGTACCGCGCGGCTCCATCCAAATTCTCGGCGGGATCGAAGGGATCGGAGATACCGAGGAGGTTCGCGGTCGCAGGCATGAGCTGCCCGAGACCTTGCGCGCCTTTCGGCGAAGTCGCTCGTGGATCGAAACGGCTTTCCTGATCGATCAACGCCACGAAGAGGTCGGCGAACCCGGTCGCGGTGAGACCGGCAGCGCGCGGCCCTGACCCTCCCGCGTGACGCAGGCCGACTGCGTGTGCCATGGCGCGAAACTGGGCGCGGCCAGTACTCGAAGCAGGAATCGGAACTCCTTGGGGCGGATCGCTGGCGATGGTCACGGCACCATGCGACCCGAACTCCATGACTGTCGCAATCGATGGACGTGCGTCGACGCAAAGCAGCATCGGTAGAAGCAACAGGAAGCGCATCAGGCGGTGAGATCGAGGGCCATTGTCCAGCTGAGAACAAGAACCAACGAAAGCAGGAGCATGTATTGCCAAGCCGGGGCGATGAAGAGTGTGCCCTCATGCTTGATGGCAGGGACAATATTGGTCAGGTCAGGGCTGGTGCGGACGATCTTGTCAGAGTCGACGGTCGCGCGAACGATAATGGTCGCCGAGCTAAAGTGCCCAAACAGTTCTAGGAGGCAGTCACGTCTTGATTTAGGCCTCGTCGTCGCGCTCTTCGTCGGAAGATTGAGGATCCGCCGCGTCAGCGTCTCCGCCGGGGAGCCAGGGTATGAAAACGCCTTCCTCATCCGGGAACATGCTTTGGTGATAGGATAGGACTGCATTCGCAGAGCGAATACGTTTAGGCTCCCCGTTCCGAGAGATGAATACTTGTGATTCGCTTCCATCGGAGCGAACGCCGAACACAAGCCAGTGAGTCTTGCCGCTCTCATCTCTGACGGGATGATATCGAAGCGTCCCACCGGCATCCAAGAACGGTCGCACAACATTGCCGAGCAGCACCTTTCCCTCTGTGTTTGGCTTCTTCATGCGACCTCTCATCCTCGATGAGGGATCAGCATAGAGATCCAGATGCCGCGTTTCCACGACGGCACACTCAGATTCGACAGTGATGTCCATAACGCAGAATCAAATCAACATGTCAAATGACATCAAATTTTAAATTTGGGCCATTTTGTGTTTTTCGTGATGGAGTTTTCCCGGACAGAAGTCGCGTGGCGATGCGCGCGAAACGGGAATCGAGCCGGAACCCGAGAGACCGCCTTCCTTTTTTCGGCAGGGCCATGTCCATGACGGGTATGGCGAAATTTTGAATCGCGTCTGCAACTACCCGCTATGCGTGCTTTCAAGGGCGTTCGCTGTGGATCGCCTTTCAGCCGTTCAGGCGAGAGGCGCCCGTTTATGGCGCGCCTTGCAGAAGCCGATAAAGGCCCGGTCCGGATGCTTCACCGCCGTGCCCTGGTCGCATGCCCACGCTTGCCATTCCGCATGCAGGAAATGGACGTCGTAGCCCGGCGCAGCCTTTCGGGCGGCCTCGTAGGTCTCCGGGGCGATCATCGGGACCTCGAACCGTGGAGGCTTCGCGCCCGAGCCGTCCGCCATCGCGGCGCGCCGACGGAACACGACGATGTTCCCTTCGAGGCGGATCCGATAGTCGGGGACGTGATCGAAGGATTCGTCGTGGCGCACGATTGTCATGAGCAGGCGCCGAAATTCCTTGTCGGTCGAGATCGACCCGCACTTCTTCTGCAGCAGCTCGACCGAGATGCGCCATTCGGCCTGCATGCCGCAGTGCTTGCGCGCCAGCTCGTAAATCCGCCGCTCAAGGGGTTTGCGGAGCCGGAAATAGTCGCGGTGGAGCGTCAACACCTCGTTGGCACGGATGGCGTTGAAAACCCAGTCCGACAGGGTGATCTCGACCTCCTGCATCCGGCCCTCGCGGGTCTCCCGCACGATGCGGGCGCGGTCGATGATGCCGAAGGTGTCGAACTCCTCATGCCCGCCGGTGACGATGTTGGTGCTGATCGTCGTGCCGCGCAGCCGCTCGAACGCGGCTTTCAGGCCGTCATAGCCGCGGCCGTCGGTCACCCGGTTTGTCGCCCGCAGAAGGTCGTACGCCTTGAGCCGGACCGTCTTGGTGACGGGCTTCCCCTCGTTCAGCGCGGCGATCAGCTGGCTGATGCAGTAGATCAGCACGTCGCGATCATGGACCGTCGCCAGCCCCTTCACCGACGGTGTGACCTCGACGAACGTCTCGCCGTGCTCGTAGCGCCGCACGCGCCGGTCCGGCTTCGTGGAGAGCGAGAAGATCGGATGCTCCATGGACGCCATGTCGCCCTTGGGCGCGGCATCGAAGATGTCGCACACGAAGAAATCGCCCTGGCCGGTCCGGTCCGGCAGCAGCGGCGAGCGATCGAGATTCGTGATTTCACCCACCATGACTCTACCATCGTGATTTCACCCACCGGGTCAACCAGATTCGTGATTTCACCCACTCTAATCAGTGGCCGGACTTTCGTGATTTCACCCACCAAGATACGTGATTTCACCCACCTTCTTTCGTGATTTCACCCACCAACAGATTTGAAATCGTATTTTATATCAGCACCTTAAGCGACGTCTTCCACTGCGTAACACGACTCTAACTTTATATTTAACACTCACAGCCTCTCAATATCGGCGACCATAGGTAGCGATAGGGGCCGATCGCCAAAGAGAATGACAACCTCCCGCGACCCCCTGTCTGTTGGCGAGGTGGTAGCATCAGGGCTGCGGAAGGGAGCCCGTCCCCCTGTCTGTTGGCGAAGTGGTAGCGTTGGAGTTGCGGAAGGGAGCCCGTCCCCCCCGAGGGCCGCGGAGCCCGTTAGGGAGCATGGGCCCCTTCCGCATCGCTCAGAACCCTGAACAGTTGCTTGGGACTGCCGATCCCGCACGACATGGACAGGACCTCTACCATGCCACGCACCGTCATCGGCTGCGATCTCTCGCGCGCCGTCATCGATCTCCAGACCCTGCCGGACGCTATCTCGTCGCAGGTGGCGAACGACCCTGAGGCTATCGCCGCATGGATCTCGTCGCTGCCCCCCGACGTGCTCGTCGTCTTCGAGGCCACCAGTGGCTGCGACGGCCCCCTCATCGCCGCACTCGCCGAACGCGGCGTCACGTTCTCGCGGACCAATCCACGCCAGGCGCGCGAGTTTGCCAGAGCCACCGGCGTCCTCGCCAAGACCGACCGCGTCGATGCCCGGGTGCTGGCGCAGATGGGCTCGGTTCTCGATCACCCCATCACTCGCCCAAGCAGCCCGGCACGGAGCCGGCTATCCGATTTCCTCAGGCGTCGCAGACAATTGGTGGACATCCGCAAGGCCGAGAAGACGCGCCGCCACAACGCCGGCCAGGACGAGATCGCCGCCCAGATCGAGGCGATGATCGGCCTCCTCACCCGCCAGATCGCCGAACTCGATCGCGCCATTGCGGGCCTCATCGAGGAGGAGCCCACGTTCTCCTCTCAAGCCCGGCTTCTGCGCGCCGTGCCAGGCATCGGCCCGACCGTGCTCGCCACACTTCTTGGTGAGCTCCCGGAGCTCGGCACGCTCGACCGGCGCCGCATCGCATCGCTCGCCGGCCTCGCACCGCATGCCCGGGAGAGCGGGACCTGGCGCGGTGCACGCCGCATCTGGGGCGGTCGCCGCAAGGTTCGCGAGGCGCTCTACATCGCCGCCCTCACGGCTTCGCGGCGCATTCCAAGCCTCGTCGCCATGCGCGATCGTATGCGCGAGAAGGGCAAGGCGCCCAAGACGATCCTCATCGCAGTCGCCCGCCAGCTGCTCGTCATCATCAACGCCATGCTGCGCAACGGAACGCCTCTCGTCGCCTGAGGTGACAACACAGTTGCCCCCGAGGGTCTGCAGCCCGTTAGGGAGCAAGGGTCCCTTCCGCGTCGCTCTGAACCCTGAACGGTTGCTTGGGACAGCCGATCCCGCACGACATGGACAGGACCCTCACCATGCCACGCACCATCATCGGCTGCGACCTCTCGCGTGCCGTCCTCGACCTCTACAGCTTGCCGGATGCCGCCTCGACGCAGGTCGTCAACGACCCGGATGATCGCCGCCTCTGGGGCGGTGGCCGCAAGATTCGGGAGGCGCTCTACATCGCCGTCCTCACGGCTTCGCGGCGCGTTCCAAGCTTCGTCACCATGCGCGATCGTATGCGAGAGAGGGGCAAGGCGCCAAAGACGATCCTCATCGCCGTCGCACGCCGGCTCCTCGTCATCATCAACGCCATGCTGCGCAACGGAACGCCGCTCGCAGCATGCGCGAACAACACAGTTGCCCGCTAGCAACATATTTCTACGCGCCGCATCTTCGCGGCTTTAGACGTACTCGACCACACGACATGCGCAGAAAACCATCACGATCAGCAACCCACTTCCAACCCATGAAAAGACGCAGTCGTGCAACGTTAATGTGCGCAATTAGGAATCAAACACCTGCCATTGACAGTTCGCAGAAGCAGAGCCATCAACACCAGATGCGTCTGTTCGCCGTCATCCTCCACGCGTTGATCGTAGCGGGGCTCCTTCTGAGCAATCCCGCCTCCGTCCGCGCGGCTCCCGCGATGTCGGGATCACCAAACGACACGGTGATGACGATTGCGAAGAGTGACGCCAGTTCAATGTCGCCATGCTTCGACGGTCACTGTCCCGACGGGAAGACCTCCATGCCGGAGTGCCCCGCCAACCTCACGTCTTGCGGTGGCTCCGCGATGCTCGCTGTTGATCCGTTCGTTCCGGGTTTCATCCGTACGTCAGGGGGTATTCCCTGCGGCGTGGTGTGGAATGCGACCGTTGTGCCGCCTCGGCACGATCCACCACCTCCGAGATTTTCCGCAAACACGGTCTGAGCGCTGCGCGCCGTCTTCTCGGCGAACGGTGTGACTCCGACCCAACGCCCATCGACTTGTCGCCGGTGAGAGCGTGTGTCCGCCCAAACAAGGGCGGTGTTGCGGGCCACTTCCCCGCTTGTCTCGCCATTCACTCATGAAAGTGATGGCTGCGGAAGATCACCATGAGACCCTTTTCCGGCGTTGCGATCACGCGGCGCACGATCCTCGCTGGCGCCGCCGCCAGCCTCGCGAGCTTGTCCACCACGCACCAAACACTCGCAGCGGGCATACCCGCGCGACTTATCGCTGCCCCAGGCCGCCAAGCGCTCGAGTTCGGCAAAGCCACCCGACTGGTGGACACCTGGAGCTACAACGGCACAGTTCCAGGCCCGCTCCTTCGATATCACGTAGGCGATCGGCTGGAGGTCCTGTTCGAGAACCGCCTCGATGAGCCAACCTCGGTCCACTGGCACGGACTCAGGCCACCGAACGCGATGGACGGCGCCGCACCGCTGACACAGGCTCCCGTGGAGCCGGGCGGTTCAATGAACTACGCCTTCGACCTCGCCGACGCCGGCACCTACTGGTACCACACCCATTTCCGCGGCTGGAACCAGCAGGACCGCGGACTCTATGGCATCCTGATCGTCGATGAGCGCAAACCGTTTAAGGTCGACCGAGACGTTCTCCTCGTTCTCGACGACTGGGTGATCGACCGTGGCGGTCGCCTCGACACCGACCTCGGTCAGATGCACGAGTGGGCGCACGCCGGGCGCCTCGGCAACCTAGCGACGATCAACGGCAGCGCTAACGCAGCGGTACCTTTGACGCCCGGCGAGCGTGTGCGATTCCGGCTCGTCAACGTCGCTAACGCGCAGATCTTTGCGCTTCTGTTCCCCGGCCACGCCCCCGTCGTTATCGCTGAGGACGGCAATCCGGTGGCGCCAAGAGCCGTCGGTGAAGAGCCGCTCATTCTCGGCCCCGGTCAGCGCGTCGACCTGGTCCTCGACGCAACAGGCAAGGCAGGATCGATCTACCCCATCAAGGCCTACACGCTGACCGATGAGGTCACGCTCGGCCAGTTCGCATACCGCGATGAGCCGGGCGGCAGCGGCCTTATCGGCACCGAGGTCACGCCCCTGGAGGCGAACGCGCGGCCGGCCCTCGCAATCGCCGAGGCCCGGCGGATCGAACTTCGTATGGAAGGCGGTGCGATGGGCCGCATGCGCGGTGCGATGATGGGGGGACGCATGGTGGGAATGCGCGACCTTGTCGCCAACGGCCGCGTTTGGGCATTCAACGGCGTCGCAGGGGACATGGAGACGCCGCTCGTTTCGCTGAAGCGTGGCGAGTCCGTTGTCGTCGACTTGATCAACGACACCGCGTTTCCGCACGCGATGCACCTCCACGGGATGCACTTCCGCGAGATCGAGCGGAACGGCGTGCCGGTAGACGGACCGTGGCGGGACACCACCGTCATGGCGCCGGACGATCGCGTCTCGATTGCCTTCGCCGCCGAAACAGCCGGCAAGTGGATGCTTCACTGCCACATGATCGAACATCAGGCCGGCGGGATGATGACGTTCGTCGACGTCAAAGGGGACGCCGCATGAGCGCACCTTCGCGTCGCGAGGTTTTCGCCGGCCTTGCAGCGAGTGTTTTCGCCGTGGCGCTACCGTCTGGTGCGGAGGCGCATCCCCGTCCGGTCACGCCACCCACCATCGTCGGCTTTCGCACGCGCGCACCCGCTGGCGCGATCGTGGTGCACACAGCCGAACGGCGTCTCTACTTGGTTCTGGGTCGAGGCCGGGCGCTCGAATACGTAATCGGCGTCGGTCGCTCAGGGCGATTGTTTCGCGGCTCGGGGCGCATCGGGCGCAAAGTGGCCTGGCCGAGCTGGACACCGACGGAGAACATGATCCGCCGCGAGCCACACAAGTACGCGAGGTTCGCAGGCGGGGTTCCGGGTGGACTTGGCAACCCGCTCGGCGCCCGTGCGCTCTACCTCTACCGCGGCGGTCGCGACACGATGTACCGCATCCACGGCACCAACGATCCGACGAGCGTCGGTCGCGCGGTCTCGAACGGCTGTATCCGCCTCCTCAATGCTCACGTCGAAGACCTCTACACCCGCGTCTCGATCGGCGCGCCAGTGTACGTCCAGTAAAGTTCGGAGTTTTCCATGTTCAGTGCAAAGTACGTCGCCGCAGCACTCTTCGCCGGAACGATCGCCGGATGGGCGCAGCCTGCTGCTGCCGGCGATCCGTCTGCCTACACCATGCACGTCTACAAGACGCCTTGGTGCAGCTGCTGCGGCGCGTGGACGGACCACATGAAACGCCTTGGCTACAAGGTCGAGGTGACGGAGCTGAACGACCTCGCTCAGTTGCGCAAGCAGGCCGGTGTCCCCGACGAGGTCCAGGGCTGCCACACCGCGGCCATCCAGGACTATGTCGTGGAGGGCCACGTGCCGCCAGAGGCGATCGCCAAGCTCCTCGACGAGCGGCCGAAGGTCCATGGGATCTCTGTCCCCGGCATGCCGAAGGGCTCCGTTGGCATGGGCGACGATCCGCGCGCGCAGTACGATATCGTGACGTTCGACGCCGGTCCGGCCGCGAACAGCCGGGTTTTCTACCGTGCAGGGCATTAATCTGATCGGCCGCCGCGCGTTTCTCGTCGGAGGCGGCGCCGCGCTGCTCGGTGGCTGTACCGGTGCGCAAGCACCCGCGCCGCAGGTAGCTGCCACCTCACGCGTGCCCCCGCTGTACCGCGAGATGTACGGCGCCCGGCCGGACGAGCGGTTTGCCATTCCGGCGGTTGATCTCTCAAAGGTCGATCCGCGGTTCTGGCGGCGGGAGGTGGCTGATCCGACGGGAGAGCGCGGCGGTACAGTCGTCGTCGATACCGGGAGCTATTTCCTTTACTGGACGATGGAAGGCGGCAGGGCGATGCGCTACGGCGTGGGCCTCGGTCGCGAGGGGTTCGGCTGGAACGGCACCGCGACGATCGAGCGGAAGGCACAGTGGCCGACTTGGACGCCACCGGCCGAGATGATCGCGCGCGAGCCAGAGCTCGAGGAATATCGAAACGGGATGCCGCCGGGTCTCGGCAACCCGCTGGGCGCACGGGCGCTCTATCTCTACCAGAACGGCCGCGACACGCTCTACCGCCTGCACGGCACGCAGGAAGCCTACTCGATCGGCCGCGCGGTATCCTCCGGCTGCGTCCGCCTTCTGAATCAGGACATTATCGACCTGCACATGCGCGTGCCCACCGGGTCGCGTGTCGTGGTGCGGCCGCCCAGCCAGTCGCTGCTCGGGTGAACGCCATGACCAAGACACGTCCCTTCATCATGCTTGGCGTCGGATTGCTCTTCGGCGCGGCCGCCATTGCCGCCGTCGCGTTCTGGCCGCGAAGCCAGACGGCGCCGGCGGTCGCACTAGCTCCGGGCGATGCGGCGGTGGTCGCGCAGGGGGCGACCATTTACGAGGCGCAGTGCGCCTCGTGCCACGGTGCGAACCTAGAGGGCCAGCCGAATTGGCGTGAGCGCGGCGCGGACGGCCGGCTTCCGGCCCCTCCGCACGACGAGACCGGGCACACCTGGCACCACCCTGACGTGCTGCTCTTCAAGCTGACCAAAGAAGGGCCGCCGAAGGAGATGGGCAACGGCGAGCCCTACTACTCGAACATGCCGGCGTTTGGGGGCGTCCTCAGCGACGACGAGATCGTTGCAGTCCTTTCCTACATCAAGAGCCGCTGGCCGGAGGACGTTCGGCGACGGCATGACGAGCTCAACCGCCAGATGGCGGGGATGCAATGACGATCGCCACCCGCATCGCCTGTGCGCTGATCCTGCTGGCGCCGTTCAGCGCATCGGCCGTCGCCGCAACGCCGTGGCAGGAGGGGGCAAACAGTGCGGCCCGTCTCCACATCGCACGAGATGTATCGGGCGACATCGTCGCCGGGCTTGAGGTGCGTCTCGAAGATGGTTGGAAGACGTACTGGCGCTCCGCCGGATCAACGGGCCTTCCCCCTCGTATCCAGACGGAGGGCTCGCAGAATGTCGGCGAAGCCCGCGTCGTCTTCCCGGCACCGGAGCGGTTCGTGGCCTTCGGCATCGAGGCCCTGGGCTACGAGCACGGGGTCACGCTGCCGCTTCGGATCAATCTGGCGGACCCGGCTCGAGGTGCGCGGCTGGACGTTCAGGCAGACTTCCTTGTCTGCGGCAAGGTGTGCATCCCGACGCATTTTTCATTCGCGGCGACGATTCCCGCCGATCCATCATTCCTGCCAGCGATCGCCGACACAGCCATCGCGGCCGCGCTGGCGCGTGTGCCCCGTCCCGCTCTCGATGAGAATGTCGCGCTGGCACAACTTGTCCCGGCTGCCGAAGGCCTTAAGGTTGAACTGAAGTCGTTCGGCGACGGTGGCGACCTCACCGGTGCGCTGATCGTGGCGGAGGTCGAGGGCGCCAACCCGTTGATCGGCAAGCTTGGCGCCAGGGGAGGCGGCCGTTTCACGGCGACGCTCAGAGGCGTGCCGCTCCCGCCGGGCACTGCCGTGCGTCTCACCGTTGCGGATGAAGACCTGGCGCTCGATCTTTCGGGCACGGTGACGGATGCTGTCGCGGCGGAGCCGACGACGAGCGGCTACAGCCTTGCCGCGATCCTCGCAATCGCGTTCCTCGGCGGTCTCATCCTCAACGTCATGCCCTGCGTCCTGCCGGTGCTGTCGATCAAGGTGGCGGCGCTTTCTCGCGCAGCGGCTCTCGATAGGGGACAGCAACGTCTCGCATTTCTGGCAACGGCAGGTGGTATTGTCACCTTCATCGCAGTCCTCGCAGTGGCGCTCGGGACGCTCAAAGCGTTCGGCCGGGACGTCTTCTGGGGGATGCAGTTTCAAGAGCCGCTCTTCGTCGGGTTTCTCTTCGCGCTCCTCGCGCTGATGACGCTGAACCTTGCCGGCGTCTTCGAGATCCGCCTGCCCGACGGTATGCAGAACCGGCTTGGCCGACTCGGCCGAACTGGCGATTTCGCCGACGGCTTCGTGATCGCGCTCCTCGCAACGCCGTGCAGCGCGCCGTTTCTCGGAACCGCCATCGCCTTCGGGCTAGCCGGGGGAGCTAGCGCGCTCGCGGCGACGTTCGCGGCGCTCGCTGCGGGCTTTGCGTTTCCCTACGTCCTCGTTGCCGCTGTGCCGGGAGCCACGAGGCTTCTGCCGAAGCCGGGGCGGTGGATGGCACGGCTCCAGCGCGCCCTCGTCGTGCCGATGCTGGCGGTCGTCGCCTGGCTTGGGTCGATCCTCTTTGCTCAGGTGGGCGTCGGTGTCCTGATCGCCCTCGCAACCGGGAGCCTCGCCGTTGCAGCGGTCCTGCGCCGTCCGCGCCCGGCCACGGTCGGATTGGGTGGCGTTGTGATCGCTGCGTGCGTCCTGGTCGTCGTCGCGAATGTCGGCTCGGCCTCGGTCAGCGGGCCTTCCGGAAACGCGGGGCACTGGCAGCCGTTCGACAGGGAGGTGATCGAGGGACATGTCGCACGCGGTCACGTCGTCTTCGTCGACGTGACCGCCGACTGGTGCATCACCTGCGTCTACAACAAGGCGGCCGCGCTCGACCGGGAACCCGTCGAGGCCCTTCTCGCCCGGCCGGACACGGTTGCGATGCGGGCCGACTGGACGCGGCCCGACGACGCGATCGCGGCGTTCGTGAAAGACCACGGCCGCTACGGCATTCCGCTCGACGTCGCATACGGTCCAGCCGCGCCGAACGGCATAGTTCTTCCAGAAATCTTGACTATCGACGCCGTCCGGAACGCGATCGCCGCCGCGCGCGGGCGACCCAGCGCCGTCGCACAAACCGGAGAGTAGACCATGCTGAAACTGTTCATCGTCGCCGCAGCGGTCGGCCTGTCTATCGTGAGCGCATCGGCCGACGGGTTGAGCGCCGGAGAGAAGGATGAGGTCCGTGCGCTCATCCGCGACCACCTTCTCGAAAATCCCGAGATTCTCGCCGATGCGTTCGAAGCCCTGCAGGCGAAGCAAAGGGCCGCGGATGAGGAGGCGGTGAAGGGCGCTCTCGCCGACCTCGGTGAGACGTTGCGCAACGCGGGAGACGATCCTGTCGGCGGGAATCCGGACGGAACGATCACGGTCGTAGAATTCTTCGACTACAACTGTCCGTACTGCCGGAAAGTGAAGCCCGAGGTGGTAGAGTTACTCGAGAACGACGAGCGGATCCGGTACGTATTCAAGGAATTTCCGATCCTGTCGGCGTCGTCAGCCCAGGCCGCGCGGGCTGCGCTTGGCGTGTGGGCGAGCGCTCCGGACAAGTACTGGGACGTGCATCAGGCGCTCATGGGCCATGAGGGAACGCTGACCGAGGCCCAGATCCAGGCGGCCATCGAAGGAGCAGGACTCGACTGGAGCGAGATCGTAGCGCGCGGCGATGCCGACGACATCACCGCCAAGATCCGCGAGACGATGCAGGTCGCCGGGCGCCTCAACATCAACGGGACGCCGAGCTTCGTGATCGGGAACGAGGTGATTCCGGGCTTCGTGGACGCGAAGCAGCTGGAGGCAGCTGTCGCCGCCTCCGGCGAATGAGCCAGGTACGCCAGCTCCCGGCTCCCGGACATGCCTTAGCGGACGGTCGCCGGGAAGCCCGCCTTTTCGAGCGAGGCGAGGATGTCGGCCTCGCTGGCGCGCGTCTCGACGATCGCCTCGTGCGTCGCGAGATCGGTCCTGACGGTGGCATCCTTGTCGACCTTTTCAACGGCGTGGGTGACGCCCTTCACGCAGCCGCCGCAGTGCATCGTTGGGATCGAGAGTTTCATGACGACATCTCCAGTTCATCTCTCGCCGGGAAGTGGGGCTTCCCACCGTGGGAAGGTCAAGATGACCGGCGACATACATTCTTTCGAGGACCGCGCTTGACCTTCCCATCATGGGAAGCCCCATCTCGCGTTGACGTGCCAAGGGAGGTTCTCATGGATGCATCGGTCGGCCGGCTTCAGCGAACGGAAATGGCGGCGTCGAGTATCGAATTCGGCGTTGAGGGGATGACCTGCGCGTCCTGCGTCGGCCGCGTGGAAAGAGCTTTGAGGGCGATCCCCGGTGCTACGGATACTAGCGTGAACCTCGCCACCGAGCGAGCCCGAGTGACCTTTACGGGACCTGCCGACGCCGCTGTGGTGCGCGAGGCGATCGAGGGCGCCGGATACGACGTCGCCGAGGCGACGACCGAGATTGCCGTCGACGGTATGACATGCGCGTCCTGCGTCGGCCGGGTGGAGCGCGCGCTCGCCGCCGTCCCGGGAGTTAAGTCTGTCAACGTCAACCTCGCGACTGAGCGGGCGACCGTGCGTCACGCGGACGGGGTGGTGACGACGGCCGCGCTTGTCGAAGCGGTGGAAGACGTCGGGTACCAAGCGAAGCTCGTGAGCGCGGCCGATGCAGGCGACGAGGCGGACGCAAAGAAAGCAGGCGAGCTCAAGGCGCTTCAGCGCGACGTCGCCATCGCCGCGGTGCTGACGCTGCCGGTGTTCGTGCTGGAGATGGGCACGCACCTCGTCCCCGCGTTCCACCACGCCATCGACGTCGCGATCGGGCGCGAGACGAGCTGGCTCATTCAGTTCGCGCTGACGACGCTGGTGCTGTTCGGTCCGGGTCTGCGCTTCTTCCGAAAGGGTATTCCGGCGCTCCTGCATGGCGGGCCGGACATGAACTCGCTGGTAGCTTTGGGCTCGGGCGCGGCCTGGGCCTATTCGGTGGCGGCGACCTTCGCAGCTGGTAGCCTGCCCGCGGAAACGCAGAATGTATATTACGAGGCCGCGGCCGTGATCGTCACTCTGATCCTCCTGGGCCGCTTCATGGAGGCCCGCGCAAAGGGGCAGACCGGCGAGGCGATCAAGCGCCTGATGGGTCTGAGGGCGAAGACCGCGCGCGTCGTGCGCGGCGACGAGACCGTGGACGTGCCAATCGAGGAGGTCACGGCCGGCGACGTGATCGCGGTGCGCCCGGGAGACAAGATCCCCGTCGACGGCGTGGTGCTCGACGGATCGAGCTTCGTGGATCAGTCCATGATCACGGGCGAGCCGGTTCCCGTGTCGCGCGGCGAGGGGGACGAGGTTGTCGGCGGCACCCTCAACAAGACCGGCGCGTTCACCTTCCGCGCCACCAAGGTCGGCGCCGACACCGTGCTGTCGCAGATCATCCGCATGGTGGAGACGGCGCAGGGCGCGAAGCTTCCGATCCAGGCGCTGGTCGACCGCGTGACGTTCGTCTTCGTACCGGTCGTGATGGCGGTCGCGGCCGTCACGTTCCTTGTCTGGCTGACGTTCGGGCCGGATCCTGCGCTCACCTTCGCCCTCGTCAACGGCGTTGCGGTGCTCATCATTGCGTGCCCATGCGCGATGGGGCTCGCCACACCCACCTCTATCATGGTCGGTACCGGGCGTGGGGCGGAGTTGGGCGTCCTTATACGCAAGGGAGAGGCGCTCCAGTCGCTGCGGGACGTCACCATCGTGGCGCTGGACAAGACTGGCACACTCACAAAGGGGCGTCCGGAGCTCACCGACTTCTCCGTGGCGGAAGGCTTCACCGAGGATGAGGTGCTGGCGCTCGTCGCGGCCGTTGAGGCGAAGTCCGAGCACCCGATTGCTGAAGCTATCGTACAGGCGGCACGGGCGCGCGGACTCTCAGCGGGGGAGGTTGCCGGGTTTGACGCCGTCCCGGGCTTCGGCGTCGGCGCGAACGTCGCGGGCCGGCGCATCGACGTCGGTGCGGACCGCTACATGACGCGGTTGGGTCTCGAGCCAGCCACCTTCGCTGATGAGAGCGCGAGGCTGGGCGGGGAGGGTAAGTCGCCGCTCTACGCCGCCGTCGATGGTCGCCTCGCCGCGGTCATCGCTGTGGCCGACCCGGTGAAGCCGTCGACGGCCGCCGCGCTCGCCACGTTGCATGATCTCGGCCTGTCGGTCGCGATGATAACCGGCGACAACCGCCGCACCGCCGAGGCCATCGCCACGCGGCTAGGCATCGACGAGGTCATCGCCGAGGTGCTGCCGGACGGCAAGGTGGAAGCCGTGAAAACGCTTCGGGAGCGCGGCCGCGTGGCGTTTGTCGGCGACGGCATCAACGACGCGCCGGCGCTCGCCGAGGCGGACGTGGGCCTTGCCATCGGCACGGGCACCGACGTCGCGATCGAGGCGGCGGACGTGGTGCTGATGTCCGGCGATCTCGTCGGGGTGCCGAACGCCATCGCGCTGTCGCGGGCGACGATGCGCAACATCCGCCAGAACCTCTTCTGGGCGTTCGCGTACAATACTGCGCTGATTCCGGTGGCGGCGGGGGCTCTCTATCCGGCGTTTGGGTTGCTGCTTTCGCCCATCCTCGCGGCGGGAGCGATGGCGTTGTCGAGCATCTTTGTGCTCACGAATGCCCTGCGACTGAAAGGCTTCCGGCCACCCATGGCCCGTGACGGTCGTGTGGTGGCTGCGGTCGCCGCCTCTCCCGCGGAGTGAACCCGCAGAGTTTCGGCGGCGCTCGTCGCCGCTGGGAAAACCGGGCGGAACTCGCCCGCCTCGATATCTCACGAGCATTGGAGGAAATGGTGATGAAACGAAGAGCAACAGCAATCGCCACGCTTGCCGGAGCGGCGTTCTTCACAGTCGCTCCCGCACTGGCCCAGGATAGCAACCAGGGGCATGCGTCCACGACCGAGACAACGTCGCCAGAGACGCCCGGCAGGAGCCCGCGCGACGGCGCCATGATGCAACGTATGAGCTCCGGTATGATGCCGGGATCGGGAATGAACCAAGGCGGGCTGGGCAAGCACGTGCGTGATGCCCAGCATGGCGGGGACCGGAGAATGGGCCATTCGATGATGATGCGGATGTTGTTCATCGCGGTAGACACAGACGGCAGCGGAACCCTGTCCCTTCCTGAGGTTCAGGAGTTTCATGCACGTATGTTCAAGGCCGCCGATGCGGACGATGACGGCGAACTAACCTCTGCGGAAATGCGCGAAATCATGATGGGCGGAATGGGCGGCTGATCCGCCTTTCCGACGGACCTCACGATCTTGTTCGGAGACGCAAACGCAAGGGAGGACCGCATGTTCGGTCACATGGACGGGTGGGGCATGAATCTTATGGGCGGCGGAATGCTGATCGGCGCGGCCGGCATCCTTCTTGCCGGCATCCTAATCGGGGTTCTGTTCGCCAGACGATAACGGACGGTCCTTCCGCACACGGCCAAGCCGGCGATCGCGCGCCAGACACCGCACGGCGGTCCCGGTGCGAGGACATTGGCCTGTATCATAGCAAGATGAGTGAGCCTTGAGTTCAAGCTACGCAAAGAACAGCCTATCGTTTCTCGATGCGGTCGCGATGGGAACAGGCGTCATGATCGGTGCGGGCATTCTCGCGCTGACAGGGCAGATCGCGGAAGTGGCGGGGTCATTGTTTCCGCTCTCCTTCCTAGTAGGCGCGGTCATAACCGCCTTCAGCGCCTACACATACGTCAAGATGTCGAACGCCTACCCGTCCGCCGGGGGGATCGGGATGATCTTGCAGAAAGCCTATGGGCCGACGACGGTGGCAGCGGGCGCGGCGCTC
Organism: Acuticoccus yangtzensis; assembly: GCF_001927245.1. Classification (GTDB taxonomy): domain Bacteria; phylum Pseudomonadota; class Alphaproteobacteria; order Rhizobiales; family Amorphaceae; genus Acuticoccus; species Acuticoccus yangtzensis. The sequence continues at coordinate 40,748 of NZ_MJUX01000013.1, forward strand.
CTGATGGCTCTCTCGATGGTGATCAATGAGAGCCTCGTGGCGCGGACATTCGCCAACTATCTCTTGCGCGGCCTCGGAATGCCCGCTGAGGGCTGGTTGGTGCCGGCGATCGGCGTTGCGCTCATCGTGTTCGCCTATCTGGTCAACGCGGCGGGCAATCGTTCAGTCGGGCTGCTTTCGCAGATCATGGCGGCGCTCAAGGTTGGCGGGATCGCGCTCTTCGGGATCGCCGCGCTGTGGGCGGGGGGCATCTCCTTCGAAGCTGGCAGCAGCGACGCGGGAGCCGGTGGGTTCGTCGCATCGGTCGCACTGGCGATTCTCGCGTTCAAGGGCTTTACGACAATCACCAACAGCGGGGCCGAAATCACCGACCCGCATCGAAACGTCGGCCGTGCGATCGTGATCTCCATTGGCCTATGTACTGTCATCTACCTCCTTGTCGCGCTCGGCGTTGGGTCGAGCCTGCCGCTCGACCAGATCGTTGCAGCGAAGGACTACGCGCTCGCGGAAGCGGCCAAGCCCGCGCTCGGACAGGCAGGGTTCTATCTTACCGTCGCGCTGGCGCTCGTTGCGACAGCATCCGGGGTCGTCGCCAGTATCTTTGCTGTGTCGCGCATGCTCGCAATGCTGACTGACATGAAGCTCGTTCCGCACAGTCATTTCAGGATGCGCGGCACGATTCGCGACCACACGCTCGTCTACACCGTTATTATTGCGGGTGGCCTTACGGTTTTCTTCGATCTGAGCCGCATCGCGTCATTAGGGGCGTTCTTCTACCTCGTGATGGACATGCTGATCCATTGGGGCGTCTTCAGGAATCAGCGCAAGACGATCGCTGCGCGCGGCTGGGTTATGCTGACAGCCATCGGGCTGGACGCTTTGGTTCTGGGGGCATTTGCCTTGTTGAAGTGGCAGACCGATCGTCCAATCGTCTTCATCGCGCTCGCCGGGATCCTCTCGGTCTTCGCGTTCGAGCGCATCTTCCTGGCCGCGAGACAGTCGCGGTCCGCGCACCACCACGAGAGTAACGAAGGGGGTTGAAATGCGCGTCCGAGTGCGAGGGCTGCGGCCGGCGAGACGCGCCAACGGCCGTTTCTCCCGCGACGCGAGGGCCTTTCGGATAACCAATTCCACCGAAACTTTAACCCCCTTCCGGGGTTGAGGTTTGATCAGCCTACATGTGATCTCAACGGAGAAGCCTGTGTCTTATTTGCGTTTCGCTGCGATGATCCTGACGTCGACAGCCGTCATGTTCGTCCTCATGTATCTGAACACGTATCTCTTCAGTCACGTCTTCTTCTCGGAGACGCGGACGTACATGGCGATCATGATGGGCGCGGTCATGACGCTGATCATGCTGGCCTTCATGCTGGCAATGTACAAGAACACCCGCCTCAATTTTGCGATCTTCGCCGGCGCGGTAGTCGTTTTCGGTGTGTCGCTCTGGCTCGTACGCAGTCAGGTCACGGTCGGCGACACATCCTACATGCGCGCGATGATCCCGCATCACTCGATCGCCATCATGACTTCGAGCCGAGCGGATATCTCCGACCCGCGCGTGCGCAAGCTCGCCGACGAGATCATCTACGCGCAGGACAAGGAGATCGCCGAGATGCGCTTCCTCATCGACGACATCGACCGGAACGGTGACGGCACCGGGACGGCTGCGCCGTCCGCGTCGGTAATGACGCTCGACGAGGCGCTCGCCACGGCGGACCTTCCCTCGCTCGACCCGCAGTTTATGACGGACGATGAGATCGCGCTGGGTCTTTCGGGCGGAACGACATGCCGGTTCACCTATACCGAAGGAAGCCGTCCAGTGCTGGCGCTTGCCAGCGACGGCGCAGCGCTAATGAAGATCAGCGGGGACCTCGTGCAACTGCAGGCCGACCCGGCCTCACTTGCCAGAGGCCCGACGGCTGCCGCAGCGGGTGTGTCGATGGCTGTCAATGGACCGACCGGCGATCTCCTCGCGGGTGATGGCGAGCGTGACGCTGTGCTGACGATGAGCCTCGATCGCGGGATGACCGTTGGCTACAGCGGCTTCTACGACTGCCGCACCTAACGCTCGCTCGGGAGGCGGAGAATGAACATCGGGCAGGCTGCGAAGGAGTCTGGTGTCAACGCCAAGATGATCCGATACTATGAAAGTATTGGCCTCATAGGCGCGGTCGAACGATCTGCTGCGGGATACCGAAGCTACGCACCAGCCGATATCCAGACCCTTCGCTTCGTAAGGCGGGCGCGTGATCTCGGCTTTTCGATCAATCAGATTGCGGAGCTGTTGAAACTCTGGGGGGACGGGTCGAGAGCGAGCGCGGACGTGAAGTCCGTTGCGCTGGCCCACATCGCAGAGCTGGAAGGCAAGATCGCGGACATGCAGGCGATGGTCTCGTCGCTGCGAAACCTCGCCTCCCACTGCTCAGGCGACGAACGCCCGGAGTGTCCGATCATCGACGACCTTGCTGAAGCAGGGGGCGGAGCGGGCCGGCCGAATTCCCAACGCCGCGCATCGGCGTCGAAAGGCGGCCCCGCAACGAGCCCCACTACGAGCGCGTGAGTAAATCGTGGCTATGGCTTTGGCGATACTCTTGTCCGTCGTACTGTTTGCCGTCTCGACGAGCGTCCACTACGCAACCTTGTGTTCGGTTTCGAGTGTACTCTCCAGGATGCCCCCGCGCCCGCACCTCGGACTGACAATCGCCATGATGGCGATCGCGTTGGCGCATGTCGTGGAGGCGACCCTCTACGCTGTCGGGTTCTGGTTAGGTGATACGGCGCTCGGCTTAGGATCCTTCAAGTCGGAAAGCGAGCTGGACTGGATGGACCACTTCTACTTCTCGCTGGTCAACTTCACGACTCTCGGTCGTGGTGACCTGACGCCGACCGGACATCTCCGCTTCATGGCGGGCATCGAAGCCCTGCAGGGCTTCTTGTTGATCACCGCGTCAGGCTCGTTTCTATTCCAGGTAATGCGAGGCTCTGTTCCCCTCTCACGCCGCCGTCCGTGAACGCGGCTCCATGTTTCACGTCCGGTTGGTCGCCTGAGATCCAAGAGTCAGTATTGACCTTACCATGCTGGAAGGTTGTAGCTTATTCTGGAAGTGATCTTCTAAAGGATGAGGCCCATGCGCGGCGCGCCATCGTCTAATGAAATTAATATTGACCCAGAACTTGGATCTCAAAGGACTTCGAAGTCCGCAGGTAATATCGGGATGTGGGCGTGCTGCGTTGCGATGCTCGTGCCCATCGGCATATACTTCGCCTCCGGCGGAAGCCTGACCAGTGTGACCTCTGCAATTGGTCTGCTTGCTCCGCTGGCCCTTTGCGGTGGCATGCACTTCGTCATGCATCGCTGGCTTGGCCGCTCCTGCCACGGCGCCGCGCAGGGCGTTCCGACCGCCGAGCCTTCCCGGCGACGAGCTTAAGCCACGACCCGCATCGTTTGCACCGGCGAGTGACCCACCCGGCGCCGTCTCGCGATCTCGCTCAATGGTTGGATAAGATTTGGAAGCGCTCCTCACCGCCCTCGTTCTGACCGGCATCTTCGTCGCGCTCGTCCTGGCGGCGTACCGGGCGTCCGGCCCGCGATGTTCGCCCTGGCCGCAGCGACTTCCCTTCCTTGGCGGCGGTGAAGCCGACACGCACGCCTGGCAGCGCTACCATGTGCGCTTCTACACGATGACGCTCGTCTTCATCGCCTTCGAGATGGAGATGATGTTCATGTACCCGTGGGCGGTCGTGTTCGTCGAAGAGGGCCTGAAGGCGCTCGCCGAGATGGGGATGTTCCTGGCCATTCTCTCCCTCGGCATCCTCTATGGTTGGCGCGAAGGGATCTTCCGGTGGCAGTAGGAGGCACCCCGGTCTTCGTCGCCGCGGGTGGCGGTGTCCTCGGCGCAGTCGAGGCACTGCGGCTGGAGCCAGCGCTGACGCTGGTCGCGACCCCACGGGCTGCGCAGGTGCTCGTTGTGGCGGGCGAGCAGCGACCAAGCGACCGTATCGCCCTCGCGCGGATCCACGCCCAGCTTTTTGAGCCCCGCGCGACCGTGTGGTGGCGCGCCGACCGGCCGTCAGGATTCGACTTCGGCACCGGCGCGCCGGAGAGTGTGTCCGACGCTGCGGCCTTCATCAGTGCGCAGGCGACGCAGTCCGAGGGTGAGGCGATCCTGCTCGACGATGGGCCACCCAACCCGTGGGAGGGCGTCGGACCTTACGGTCAGGGCGGCAATGGCATGATGGGCGGGACACCCTACGGCCGACCGATGGCGATGACGACCGACGACCTGCGAGATGGTTTGGCGCTCGACGCATACAGCGCGACATTCGGCCCGTATCTGACACAATGGCCGCCCGGTCTCATCATGGAGACGACGCTCCAGGGCGACGTGATCCAGTCCGTCCGCATCGTCGAAGCGCCGCTCGCGCAGGACCTTCTCGCGGCGACGCCTCATTTGGAGCTCGCACGCCTCCTGCGGCTCCTCGAGCTTCCTGCGCTCGCCGATCGGCTCGTGCGGGCGGCGCTAGCCGATCCCGCGCGCGCCGCAGCCGGGCTGGCCCGCGCGGTCCGGTGGACAGGCCTTCTCGCCGCGATCCCGTCCGCGCTCGCCCGCGACGAGAGCGGCGGCGACGTGCGCAGTCGGACGGCGGGCCGGCTCGACGCGCTGAGCGCCGGCCGACCCGCCGACCCGGCCGCACCCGGCGATCTCGCCGCGATGCTCATCGGCCTCGAATGGCACGAGGCGGCGCTGGTCCTGGCGAGCTTTTCCATCGACGAACTGCGCGGAGCGATCGCGTCGCCGGCCGTCCGAATGGCGAAGGGCGCCGCATGAGCCTCGCAGCATTCCCGTTCCTAGCGTTCTTCCTGGCGCTGGGCGCCGCGCTCGTGGTCGTCCTCGACGCCGTCGCGCGGGCGGCGCTCGCAGGCGCGCCGGCGGGGCCATACCTCGCTGGCACCTTCCGCCATGCCGCGATGCGTCTCTCCGGTCAGTTGGTGACAACCGAGGCGCCCGACCGTGCCAACTGGCGCCTCGCCCCGGCGTGGTACGGGGCGCTCGCGGCGGCGGGTCTCGCCGTTGTCCCGTTCGGCGAGGGCATGGCCCTCATCCAGCTACCCACGAGCATCGTTCTCTGGGGCGCGGTCGAGGCGCTGGTGGTGGTCGTCGTCTTCCTCCACGGGTGGTCGCCGAACGCGCCGTTCCCGCTGATCGGTGCCTACCGCTACGTCGCCACCGGCCTGCCGGTCATGCTGCCGTCGATGTTCGTTCTCATCGGCGCCGCCCTTCCGGCCCGCTCGCTCGACGTACTCGCCATCGTCGAAAGTCAGCGTGAGATGTGGAATGTCGTACGCCAGCCGCTGGGGCTGCCGCTCTTCCTCATCGTCGGCCTGTCGCTCACCTTGCGCGGGCCGATGGACTACGCCGATTCCGCCGACCTTGCCGGCGGTAGCAGCGCCGAGGACTCCGGCCCCGCGCGGGCCATGTGGCAGGCGGCGCGGCTCGCGATGCTGGTCGCATTCTCGGCGATGGCGGCGACCGTCTTCCTCGGCGGCTACCTCGGCCCGCTGCTGCCTGGACCGCTTTGGCTCGCGCTCAAGACTGCGCTCGTCCTCGAGCTGATGGTGGCGGCAACGCACCTCCTACCAAGAATGCCGGTATCGCGGATGGTGACATTCTTGTGGGTCGTCCTCCTGCCGGTCTCCTTCCTCCACCTCCTTGCCGCGGGGCTCGTCGCGCTATGACCGACGCGCTGTTCACCGGTCTCTCCGCTCTGGCGCTCTACGCCGGTTGGCGCGTCTTCCGCGTCGATTCCATGGTGCGGGCTAGCTTCTGGCTGATGATCTCGTTCATCGCCGTCGGCGGGATCGGACTCCTCCTGTCGGCGCCATACATCGGCGTCGCGACGGTCTTCATGATGGCCGTGGAGATGACCGTCATGGTGCTCTTCATGGTCATGTTCATGATGAACCCGGCCGGCCTCAACCCGATGATGATGGTCCATCAGCACCGCTTCTCCATCGGCGTCGGGGTCGTCGCTTTCGCCGGAATGACGGCTGCGACGCTCCTCACCGACCTACCATCGAACCCTGTCGCGGCGGGCAAGGCGATTGTCCACGACCTGGGGATCGAGCTTCTGGGGGACTCGATGCTGATCTTCGAGACCGCCGGCGTCACGTTGCTCGCGACGATGGTGGCCGCCGTCATCCTCTCCGCGCGCACGGGTCGCTTCGGCGACGCCGTCGAGGGCTCGGTCCCGCCGGGCCTCGAGCCGGGAGGGACGCCCGCGGGCCGCGTGCCGGAGAAGAGCGGCGGCCACCACCACGGCCACGGCGGACACGACCACGGCTCCCACGGCGACGGTAGGAGCGATCACGCACACCATCACGAAGGGGATGGCCACGACAGCGGCGGGCACGATCATGCCGGCGACAAGGAGAAGCACGCATGACGCTCGCCTCGGTTCTCATCGTTGCCGCGGGGCTCATCGGCATCGGCCTCTACGGCGCACTATCGCAGCAGTCCTTCGTCATGCTGATGATGGGGCTCGAGCTGATCATGAACGGGGCGCTTCTGGCGGTGCTCGGCTTCTGGTCGTTCGCGCTCGGCGGGATGCCGGAGGGGCAGCTCCTCGCGATCGTCATCATGGCCGTCATGGCGGTGGAGATGGCGGCCGGGTTCGCGCTCGTCGTCGCCGTTTACCGCAACCGGCAGGCGGACGTCATCGAAAGCCTCACGACGCTGAAACAATGATCCTCGCCCTCGTCGTCCTCCTGCCGACGCTCGCCGGATTTGCCCTCATTGCCGCCGCGCCGGACCGGCGGGGTGAGCTCGCATTGGCCGCCGGGTTCATCCTCGGCGCCACGCTGGCGCTCGCCGTGGCGGCGATCCTCACCGGCGATACGCTCCTCATCGTCTGGGGCAGCGGCATCGAGCTCGCCGGGCGGCTGACGCCGCTTTCGGCGATCATGCTCATCCTCCCGCCGCTCGTCGCGCTCCCCGTCGTGGTACGCGGCGCGCTGACGGAGGAAGGGCCAGGCTTGCCGCGCATGGTCGGCCTCCTTCTCGTGTTCGTCGGCGGGATGGAGCTCGTCGTCATTGCGGACGATCTCGTCACGCTACTCGTCGGGTGGGAGGTGATCGGCGCGGCCTCGTGGGCGCTGGTCGCCCATCGCTGGCGTGATCCGGACGCCGTGACGTCCGGCATCTGGGCGTTTGTCGTCACGCGCACGGGCGACCTCGGCCTGTTCCTCGCGCTGATGGCGACTGTCGCCGCCACCGGCTCGACCCGGCTCAATGCTCTCGGTGAGCTGACCGGCATGCCTCTCCTGCTGGTGTCAGCGGGCCTTCTGGTTTCGGCGGCGGCTAAGGCGGCGCAAGCGCCGTTCTCGCCGTGGCTGTTCCGGGCGATGGATGGACCGACTCCGGTCTCCGCGCTGCTCCACAGCGCCACGCTGGTCGCCGCCGGCGCCTACCTCGTCCTGCGCGCCGGGCCCATGCTGGGCGACGGGTTCGGGGCAGGCGCGATGGCGGTCGGCGCTACCACCGCGGTTGCCGGCGGAATCGTCGCGCTCCTCAACCTGCACGCCAAGCGGCTCCTCGCCGGATCGACCTCGGCGCATCTCGGGCTCATGTTCGTGGCGGCGGGCGCCGGATATCCGGGTGTCGCGCTCGCCCACCTCGTCACCCACGCAGCAATGAAATCGGCGCTCTTTATCGAGGCCGGCACCGCGCACGAGCTTCGCGGCACCTACGCGCTGGACCGCCTGGCCATCGGTCGTGCCGTACCGGTCCTCACCTGGATGACGCTCTTGCCCACGCTGGCGCTCGCCGGCATCCCGCCACTCGGCGCGGCGTGGAGCAAGGAGAAGATCGCTGGCGCCGCGCACGATGCCTCGACGCTCGCTACCATAGCGGTCGTCGTGGGGGGGGCACTTAGCGCCGCCTACGCGATGCGTTTCTATGTCGCCGTCTTCTCCCCCGGCCCGGACGTCGACCCCGGCCGTATCCCATCTCGTGCGGTATTAATCCTGCCGTCGGCCTTCCTCGCCGTGGTGACGCTGGCCCTATCGGTGCTGTGGATCCCCGCGGTTCCCAACACCATCGCCGATCGTCTCGGGGTTGCCCTGCCGCCCGGCTCGCTCGGCCTGTTCGCCGCCTCCATCGCGGCGATCGCGGCCGGGGCCGTCCTCGGCATCGTCATCGCCCGGCGACGCGCGGATCTAGGCCGCAATGACACTGCAGCGGCGCTCGGCGACTGGCTCGGTCTTCCGTGGCTCTTGGAGAACGCGGTGGCGCGGCCGGCCGTCGCGCTTGCCCGCGTCCTCGCCCGCATCGACGATGTCCTCGTCGACCGCGGTGTGCACCTTGGCGCAGCGCTGTCGCGGACGATTGCCCACGTCCTTGCCCGCATCGACGACACTGTCGTCGACCGCGGCGTGCGCCTCGTCGCTGCGTTGTCACGGTGGCTCGCCAACGCGGGGGACCGCTTTGGCGAGTGGGCTACCGATAGCCTGCCCCGGTTGACCGCCTATCTCGTCGGCGCAGCCGGCGGCGGCGTGCGGCGCACGCAGACCGGGCTTTCCCACCATTATTTCGCGATCCTCGTGGCGGGCCTCGCCGTCGCGGTCGCCGTCCTCTCCTACGGAGCGTGACCCGATGCTGACCCTTGCGATCCTCGTCCCGTTCGTCGGGGCCTTGGTCCTCGTGACCGCCCCCGGTTTGAGGGCAACGACCTCGCGTGCGCTCGCCGTCGCCACCGCCGCGGTGCCGCTGGCGCTCCTGTGCTTTGCATGGTCGCGCTTCAGCCTAGGCGGCACCGACTTCCAGCTCGTCGAGGAGATGGCATGGGTGCCGGCGCTCGGCGTCGCCTGGCGCGTCGGCGTTGACGGCGTGTCGCTGGCGCTGTCCCTGATGACGGGGGTCCTCTTCGTCGCCACGATCGCCTGGCCGATGGAGCAGCGCGAGCGGGAGCGCCAGTACTATGCCTGGTTCCTGTTCCTGGAAGCCGCGTCGCTTGGCCTCTTCCTCACGCTCGACCTTCTCGTCTTCTACGTGTTCTTCGACCTCTCGCTGGTCGGCATGTTCTTCCTGATCGGCCGCTGGGGGCACGGAGAGCGGCAGGCTGCGGCGCTGAAGTTCTTCATCTACACCTTCGTCGGCTCACTCGCGATTCTGCTCGCGATCATCGTGCTCGTCCTTCGCACCGATCCGATGACGTTCGATATGCGCGTGCTGATCGCACAGCAGCCGCTCGCCGGGGCGGGGCCGGTCGCGACGCTCGTCTTTCTCGGCTTCGTCATGGGCTTCGCGATCAAGGCGCCGCTGTTTCCGGTCCACACATGGCTACCACCGGCGCACGTCAACGCGCCTGGGCCGGCGTCCGCCATCCTCGCCGGCGTTCTCCTCAAGATGGGCACCTACGGCATGGTCCGGATGCCGCTCCAGATGATGCGCGAAACGTTCGCGGCCTATGCGCTGCCCCTGGCTGTCGTCGCCCTCGCGTCGATCCTTTGGGGCGCGTTCGTGGCGCTCGGCCAGACCTCGATCAAGCGGCGCATCGCTTACACGTCGGTCAACCACATGGGCTACGCGGTGCTCGGCATCGCGGCGGCGGGCGCGCTCGTCGCCGGTGAGGAGCACGCGCGCCAGCTCGCCCTCACCGGCGCGGTGGTGGAAATGGTGGCGCACGGGCTCATCACCGGCACGCTGTTCCTCCTTGCCGGCAGTATCTGGGCGCGGGCGGATACTTACGAGATGGACCGCTTCGGCGGTCTCGCCGGCGTCGCGCCGAAGCTGACGGCGGCGACGGTGGTGGCGGCCTTCGCGAGCCTCGGCCTGCCGGGCCTCGCCGGCTTTGTCGCCGAGGTGCAGATCTTCATCGGCGCTTTCGCGGTGTTCCCGTGGGTTGCGGCCGTCGGCCTCGTCGGCATCCTCATCACCGCCGCGCTGTTCCTCACGATGCTGCTGCAGGTCTTCTTCGGCGAGCGACCGGTGGAGCGGAACGCCTTTGCGGACGTCGGCCGGGTGGAGGGGGCGGTCCTCCTCGCCATCCTCGCCCTCGTCGTCGTGATCGGCGTCTATCCCGCTTGGCTCCTCGACCTCGTCAATGCCGCCACGGATAGCGCCGTCGTCGGGACCGCCACCGTCGCGCCCGGGGGCTGAGGCGATGCCGATCGGCGACCTTGCACCAGAGATCGCGGTTCTCTTCACCGCGGTTGCAACGCTCCTCTTTGCGATGTTCGCGCCGCGTCGGCTGCATGTCGTCGGCGCGATCATCGCGCTCTCCGGCCTCACTGTGGCGGGTGTTCTCCTCGCAGACCAGCTCGGTCGCACAGGCACCACCTTCTCCGGCACCTTCGCGATCGATGGCGTCGGTGTCTGGGCTCGCTTCCTGATCCTCGTCGCGACAGGCGTGTGCGTGATGATCTCACCGGGCTGGTTTGCAACGGACCGCCGCCACGGCGAGGTCTACGCGGTGTTTCTTCTGTCGGCGGTTGGGGCGATGGCGCTCGCTGGCGCCGCCGACCTGATGCAGCTCGTCGTTGCCGTGCTCCTGTCGTCCGTCACCGGCTACACGCTGGCCGCCTACCATCGCGGCTGGGCAATCTCGGTGGAAGCGGGGATGAAGTATTTCCTCATCGGCGCGCTCGCCAACGCCGTCCTCGTCACCGGCGTCGTATTCGTGACCGGTATGGCCGGGGTTACCGGCTACGAGCCGCTCGCGAACGCCTTTGCCGATGGGCTCATCGCCTCGCCGCTCCTTGTTGCCGGTCTTGCGATGGTCGCCGTCGGGATCGCCTACAAGCTTGGTGCTGCACCGGCGCATACTTGGGTACCAGACGTCGCGGAAGGCGCGCCAGTTCCATCGGCGGCGTTCCTCACGGTGGTCCCGAAGATCGGCGCCGCGGTAGCATTCGCGCGGTTGGTCACCGCTGTTCCTCCAGATGCTCTCGCGTTGCGTCCCCTCGTCGCGACAATAGCGGCTGTGACGATGACGATTGGCAACCTAGCTGCGCTCCGGCAGCAAGATGTGCGGCGGCTACTCGGCTGGTCGTCCGTCAGCCAGGCTGGGTACGTGCTGATGGCGGTTGTCGTTATCGACCTCGATACCGGTGCGCCGACAGCACTTGTCGCGATGCTCGGAGCGTATACCGTCGGCAACATCGCCGCGTTCGCCGTTGTCGCGGACCTTCGCGGTCGAACGGCGCTTTCGGACTATAGCGGCCTCGCGGCGCGCCGGCCGCTTGACGCCGTGGTGTTGGCGCTTGCGTTTCTTTCCCTCGTTGGCATCCCGCCCACAGTCGGCTTCTTCGGAAAGTTCACAGTGTTCGAGGTTACAATCGCCGGCGGTTACGGTTGGCTCGCCCTCGTGGCGGCGACAAATACGGTTGTGTCGCTCATCTACTACGCCCGCGTGCTGTCGCCGATGGTCTTCGATGCATCAACCAATGGCGCCGTAGCCCAACTCGACAAAATGACTTGGGCGGCGGCGGTCGCAACGGGATCGGCCATTATAGCACTTGGGCTCACCGCCGGGCTCCTGCTGGATCAGCTCGCCGACATCAGCCTCCTGTAATGCTACCCGTTCCAAAAGGGTCGGCTCACTGATGGATTCCAGAAGCGCCGGCTCGGGCCGAGGCTATGAGCATGACGGGCGGCACGCGAGTTTGCCGCTCTCGGGGTATCGGCGCGGAGGGCTCCACCGGACTGATTTGTCGAAGCGCGCGGTAAGCCGGGCAGGCGATCCACGAATGCACTTCGCAGCTATAGGGTCGAGCCCGATCCGCCGGAGCTATCCCGAGTTCTCCGCTGATAGCAAAGCCGAGCTTCATCACTTTCCACAATCGATAATTGTGTGACTTTTTAGGCGCACGTGAAGCTGTGGCTTCGTAGCACACTTGTTGGTGCACAGGCCGAATGATATCAGGCCAAAGCGTATGTGGAGAAGGTTTTGGCTGTCGCTCGCTTCATATTTGTCGCGCTGATCGTGCTGGCCGTTGGAACGGCTGGTATTGGTCACACTGCGGCCTATGAAGGCGGGAGGACGGCCATCTCCGTAGATGGCTCCGACATTGATGCTCACAGCTCTCATTCAACCGAGGGAGGCGTCGCAAGCGACACCTCTGACGCAGGCGACTGCTCCGATGCGGGGCCCTGTGTCGGCTGCGCCACCCATTGCTCAGCAATGGCTGTTTTTGATCCATTGTCGAAGACCACAAGCTTTGGTCCTGAGCGATTGTTAGTGATGCCACACGAGCAATTGCTTGCGAGCGATACTGCGACGCTAGAACGTCCGCCTCGAACGATCTGACCGAGCTGCGTCCTTCTGTGGGCGCTGTCCGTCAGTTGTCCGATCGCTCCATCTTGAATTGAATTCCATGAAACGCTTGCTCACGGGCGCGCTTGCCGCGTCAGTGGCTGGCTGCGCGGGTGCACCTTACACGGCTGCGCCCCCGCCGCCGGCTGCCGTGCCGACGCTTGCTTCGGTCTCGCTTCCTCAATCTTCCCCGACGGGCGGATATGTTCACCGCGTCCCGGTCGAACCGGATCCGCCGCGCTCTGTCACGCCCCCGGAAGAGGGGTTTGCACGGCCGAGGGTTGGGTCATGACCCGCTGGTCCCGTGCAGCGAGTGCTGTGACTCTCGCCGGGTTCCTTAGTGGCTGCGTTTCCGCCGCGGAGTTTCCCATCGATCGGGGATTTGCCGCCGTCAGCGCCGGCGCCGAGCCGGTCACGAAGTCCCGAAGTGTTTGGGCGACGAATGCGGTCCAGCAGGCACAGAACGAAGCCGAGGTGCACTCACTCGTGACAGACCGCACCATCGACGCCGATACGGCGGTGCGCGTCGCTCTTTTGAACAACCAGGATCTGCAGGCGGCTTATGCGGACCTTGGCCTCTCGGTAGCCGCGCTCTGGCAGGAGAGCTTGCCGGTGAATCCCCGTTTGTCGCTTGGGGTCAATACCACTACCGACATTCTGACCCAGGCCGTCGAAGGCGCCGTGATCGCCAATGTCCTATCCTACGCCACACGCGGACGTCGTGTGGCCATCGCGGAAACGCGCGTTCGCCAGGCGCAGCAACGCGCCATCGAAGCCACTTTGCGGCTCGCTCATGAGACACGACGTGCTTACTACGAAGCGGCAGCGGCGTGGGGAGTTGTCATCGAGCTGAACCGTGCGCTTGTCGCGGCGGACGCCGCCGCAGAATTGGCGGCCGAGCTCGGTAAAACCGGCGCTTTCTCCAAAGTCGAGCAAGCACGTCAGCAGGCCTTCTACGCGGAACTCACCTCCGAGAAGGCCCGTGCAGTGATGGCAGCCCGACTTGCCAAGGAGGAGCTGACGCGTCGCCTTGGGCTTTGGGGTGCCCGGCTTTCCTACGAGGTTCCAAATGGCCTGCCGCCTCTGCCCCGTTCAATCCCCGATCAATCCGCCATTGAACGGTTGGCGCTTCAAAACCGCGCCGACCTCAAGATCGCGAAGCTGGAGCTTGAAGCGCTGGCGCGCAGTTATGGCCTTACGAAAGCGACCCGGTTCGTCACCGACCTTGAGGTCGCCGCAGGGCTGGAGCTCGAGCGCGAAGAAGAGGTGGACGAAGGTGATACCACGGTTACGAATCGTCTGACGCCCCGGCTCGAAGCGGATTTCGCGATTCCAATCTTCGACACGGGAGACGCACGCCTCAGAACGGCGGAGCTCAAAATCATGCGGGCGACAAACCTCCTTGCCGCCCGCGCCGTGGCCGTGCGCTCGGAGGCTCGAGCTGCACATACCGCGTACCGGGGTACCTACGACATCGCCAAGCACTACCGTGACGCTGTCGTTCCGCTGCGCAAGACCGTCGAGGACGAGGCCGTCCTGACCTACAACGGCATGATCACCAATACATTCGATCTGCTGGCCGATACCCGTGCGCGCATCGAGTCCGTGAGGGCTTCGCTCGAGGCACGGCGGGACTTCTTCCTCGCGGAGGTCGATGTCGCGGCGGCGATCTGGGGTGGTGGTGTTGCCGGTTCTGAACCCGCCGAAACCGAGGTTGCAGAAGCCGAAGGAGACGAAGAATGACCGATCGTTCGAGTGCCACCGGCATGTCACGGCGCCAGATCCTGGGCGCAGGTGCTGCAGCCGGAGCTCTGGTATCCACCGCAGCATGGTCGCGCACGACCAACATGAGCTTGCCTGATGCGCCGCTGATGGAAAGTTCGGCCACGCAGGCCCCGGTGAGACCGACGGCGGGACTTCCATACAATCCGGTCTGTACGCTGAACGGCTGGTCGCTTCCGTTCCGCATGAACGGCAATGTCAAGGAATTCCATCTCGTCGCCGAACCGGTCGAGCGCGAGCTTTCCGACGGCACGATCGCGCATCTCTGGGGCTATAACGGTCAGTCGCCGGGGCCGACCATCGAAGCGGTGGAAGGCGAGCGCGTCCGCATTTTCGTCACCAACCGGCTTCCGGAACACACAAGCGTGCACTGGCACGGCCTCATCCTGCCGTGTGGCATGGATGGTGTCACGGGACTGACCCAGCCCGGCATTCCGGCCGGCAAGACCTTCGTCTACGAGTTCGAACTGACGAAGTCAGGCACGCATATGTACCACCCTCACGGCGACGAGATGGTGCAGATGGCGATGGGCATGATGGGCTTCTTCGTCATCCATCCGAAGGACCCGGATTTCATGCGCGTCGACCGGGACTATGTGTTCCTGCTGTCGGCTTATGACATCGACCCGGGCAGTTACATGCCCCGCGTCATGGAGATGACCGACTTCAACCTGTGGGCCATCAACAGTCGCGTCTTTCCAGGCGTCGATCCGCTTGTGGCCGCGAAGGGGGACCGGGTCAGGGTGCGTGTGGGCAACCTGACGATGACCAACCATCCGATCCACATGCACGGCTACCATTTCGAGGTGACGGGCACTGATGGCGGTTGGGTGAGGCCCGAGGCGCGCTGGCCGGAAGTGACGATCGACATCCCCGTCGGGGCGATGCGCGCCTATGAATTCGACGCGATCCACGAAGGCGACTGGGCACTGCACTGTCACAAGTCGCATCACACGATGAACGCGATGGGCCACGACGTCCCGACCTTCATCGGCGCTGACAAGACGAACGTCGCCAGAAAGATCCGCCTTATCCAGCCCGAATATATGCCGATGGGCACCAACGGCATGGCGGATATGGCCGAAATGGCGATGCCGATCCCGGACAACACCGAACCCATGATGGGGGGATGGGGCCCCTTTGGCTCAGTGGAGATGGGCGGCATGTTCACGGTGATGAAGGTTCGCGAAGGGCTCGCCGCGGACGATTATTCGGACCCCGGTTGGTTCGATCATCCCCCGGGTACCGTCGCTTACGAGTGGACGGGTTCACTGCCCGAGGTGGCCTCCATGGACGAGGCCGCCACGGTTCCGCCGCAACACGCCGAGCCCGTTCGGCGGGTTGACTGACCATCTCAATAGACGAGGACAAGATGAAGCTTCCTGCTGCTGCGTGGCTCGCCGCCACGCTCATTATCACTCCGGCTACGGCATTCGCCGCTGGCAGTCACTCTGGTGGCCACGAGAATGGCCATTCCGCAGAGGCCGACGCTGATGATCATCACGGGGAGATGGCGATCGGCTCCCCCGGTAAAGCAGCCGAGGTGGTTCGAACGATCCGCATCTCAATGAAGGAAACCGATAGCGGAGCGATGGTTTTCGAGCCAGCGTCCATCGACGTGAAGCGCGGCGAAACCATACGCTTTTCGATTACCAATGACGGGGTACTCGAGCATGAGTTCGTGATGGACGCTTCGCCAGAGATCGCCGAACACAAAGATCTCATGCGGCGGTTTCCTGAGATGATGCACGACGATGAAAACGCAGTGCGTCTCGAGCCAGGCGATGATGGCGAGATTCTATGGCGCTTTACCAATACTGGCAGCTTCGAATTCGCATGCCTCATTCCCGGTCACTACGAGATGGGGATGCACGGTCCACTCACCGTCAATTAATCCCGCAACGTCTTAAGGACATCCTCATGAACAAACTTGCGCTCACTGCAGCATTGATCGGCAGCCTCGTCTTCACTCCAGCCGTTTTTGCGGCTCCGGTATCGAAGGGCGAGGTGACAAAAGTGGACACTCGTCGCAATCGCGTCACCGTCAAACATGGCCCGCTCGACAACCTCGAGATGCCGGCGATGACGATGGTCTTTGAGGTCTCTGACCCGGCGATGATGGATCGCTTAACCGTTGGTCGCGCCATTACATTCACGGCCGATCGTGTCAAAGGGAAGCTCACGATTGTTGAGATAGAGTAAACATAATCGGCGCCGCCAATTTGGCGGCGCCCTCTCTAAGCCTCGGTAGGCGTGCGTACGGCATTAGAATAGTAACGGAGTAAATTCTATGTCAGAGATTTCTGTGGATTCGCGGCTATCCAAGGTTGGGTTATATAATAAGTATAGGTTCAAACTAAATCCTCTTCTTAGAGGCAGGAGTGCATGCACTTTTTTTGCATACGCATTAAATATTACCTGGAGAGTTCAGGTGCTTGCGTGTCTTTTTGGTTTGTTACTATTGATAGTAACGTATGTTAATCTTGAGCTAATAAAATTAACGATCAATTCGGTCATCGACTCCGGTCACTTCCCGATAATTTTTCTTGGAAATAAAATGTCTCAATTAGAGCTGCTAATATTAGCGCTGGCTGCATTGATGTTAGTCTGTCTATTGCTTTCAATAATTCGGTTCTTAGTGAATATCCTTCAAGGTTTGATTTGCGAGCGGACCTTGATTTCTTTGAGACGAAAGATCTACGCTTCGCGGGCGCGAACCAACAGCAAAAAGGTTGGAAATGGGATTATCCCAGTCATTTCACAGGAAATCGAGCCCCTCGGTGGATTTTCTGGTGAAATGATAATTTTGCCGCTAGTCCAGGCGGGAACATTCCTAACTGTACTATTTTTTATTTTTTTGCAGAGTAATGTACTCGGTGTTGCAGTGGTTGCACTCATTCCTATCCAGGTTATTTGGTCGGCCTGGATGCAGAAGAAGCTAAATCGATTTTGGCGACATCGTATTCGTTTGATGCGGCTACTGGCCGTGAGAGCTACGATATTAGCGTCCGTTCCAACGGGCATGGAGCGTATATTTTCTAATATATACGTCAATAGGATGGCAATCTATAGGGCAAAATACTTAATGAAATCGGCAAATTCATACTTTATTGGAGTGTCGTCTTTAGTAGTTATTGGGGTCGGTGGATATCTAGTGATGAGTGATGATTTGACAGTTGGAGTTATCGCCGTGACTCTCGGGGCCCATAAGGATTTGTCTGGATCATTTCGTGAATTGTTGCGTTATAGGCAGATGTGGTGTGACGTATCAGTCAGATACCTTGAGCTGAAAAGGAGCGTAGGGGAAGAATTCGCTGAAGCATGATCTAACTATTAGGGTGTATCAGGTACATTAGGAGGCTAGGATGAGTGTAAGGTGGGGTCTGACTGTAGTCGTGGCATTATTCGTGGGAGGCGTTGCTCATGCCAACGGATCATTGCCCAATGCCGAGGTGGGCGACGGAATCAATATCACGAACGTAACTCTCGATCGCATCGTAGGTGAGAATAAAATAAGAGCTTCATTTGTAGTGGAAAATTCTAGCTCGCAAGTTGTTCGGCTAAATAGTATAACTATATGGGGTGGTGATGCGGTCATTACAGTCGGTGATGTTCCTATAATTTCGTCTCTGCCTGGCCTTTTGATGCGATATAATGAGGAGCTTGACTTCTCTACGTCTCATTTGATGGCAACAGTTGAATCGATTGATGTCGAGCTCGAAGAGCTAGATCATATTGTAGTCGAAATCGAAATTAATGGTGTAAAAAATCAAATAACAGTGCATCGTCGCCTTTGAATGCAAGCTATCGGATGACCCATCCGCATGGATCATTCCGAATATAAGTCGGCGAAAGCGGTAAAATTTGTTACCACTTCTGGAGAAGTGACGATCGCCGACTGAAAGATGAGCCGCCCGATAACCTTGGGCCTGACGTGATGCGGAGGGCCGTATGATCGGAGTGGAGCTGTTGATGGAGATCCGGGTGTTGGCCAAGCATGGCAAAGGTGTGCGTGAGATCGCGCGGGGAAGTGGGCGTCTCGCGCAACACCGTGCGGCGCTATCTGCGGCGGACCTGATCCCGGCGAAGGTGCTGTTTGACGAGATCCGCGGGCGTGGCTACGGCGGCGGCTACACGATGGTGAAGGTGTTCGTGGCGACGCTCAAACGCTCAAACCGGTGCCGAAGCCGGAGCCGGTTGTGCGCTTCGAGACGACTCCGGGTCAGCAAATGCAGGTCGACTGGGCGACGTTCCGGCGAGGATGGAACAGGTTGTCGGTCTTCGTCGCGACGCTCGGCTGGAGCCGGACGGCCGACATGCTCAAGGCCGCCCAGCGCCAGGGCAAACTGAAGGAGGCGACGCACCGTGCGGTCAACGTCTACAAGCTCCTGATCGTTGATGAGATCGGTTAACTGCCGCTCGGCCGCGAGCAGCCCAACCTGTTCTTCCAGGTCGTCGCCAATGGGCTATGTTTATCCGTTCGAGTTATCGGATTGAGATTGCTCGTTCCATAATTGCCCTTATGCGTCAGTCGTTTGCGGCGCGGTAGCCTCTCTTTGTTTTCTGCCGCGAGAGTTCGATGAGTGCGTCGATCGCTGATCCTGCAGACGGGTATAAATCCCGACGCAAGTGACAGCTAACGCCGATCCGTCCCCACTCTCGCACGAGCGCCCATTCTCCGAACAATGTGCGCTGCACGGAGAGAGCGTAGAAGCGGCGCTTGTTGCTGCTCAGATCGATGCACCGTAGGTGCAAATCAGTCGGGAAAAGATCGAGCTGGACTGCCACAGAAACTCCTTTTGAGTGAACGTCGACCGTGCAGCTGAATGGCAATGATCGAGCGTGATCCTCAAGACATTGAAGGCGCATGGCCGCATCTTCCACGGCGAAGATTACTTGGGTCTATTTGCGGCCGGAACGCTTGAATTCAGCCATCTCTCGCAGCGCGCGATGTAGGCGTACAGGGTCGGCTTGGAGATGCCCATCATCGCGACGGTGAGTCTCTTTTCACGATAAAGCTGAACCGCAAGGGCCCGCTTGTCAGCGTCGAGTGCGCTCGGGCGGCCGCCAAGTCGCCGGCGAGCTCTGGCTGCCGCGAGGATTGCGCTCGAGTTCGGCGAGCGCGCCGAAAAGGTGTCGATCGGGGCAACATCACCAAGCGTCTGATGATGTCCTTTATCTATCCGCATTGAACCCAATAATTCAGTGATCTCGAATCTTCGGCGGTTCGTTTAAGCACCCTCTGCGTCGCTTAAGCGGCATCCGTATTCGCACGGACGGCATCTGGTCAAATCAACAACGTCACACTAAGTATGATAAAGTGTGCGTGTCAGTCAGGAGCCGCTTATGTCCGAGATCGAACGGATGACCATCACCGTGCCGGCCAAAATGGCCGCCGCCCTAAAGGCGGTTGTCGCCGAGGGCGAGTATGCCTCGACCAGCGAGGTGGTGCGCGAAGCTCTGCGTGACTGGACCAAAGCACGCGATGTCGAACGCCGCGAGCTTATAGCGCTCCGCGAAATGATCCGCGCTGGTGACGAAAGCGGCCCCAGCGTGCCGGCTGACGAGGTCTACGCCGAGCTGCGCGAGCTCGTCGCGACCCGCCGTAAAGACTCTGCGTGAAACGTCTCGGATATGCGCCAACCGCTTTGGCCGATCTTCGCGACATCGCACTTTATATCGCCGAGGACGATCCGGACCGTGCGCTGAGTTTCGTCGCGGAACTGGAGCGAACGGCGGCGCTGGCCGCGGAGCGCCCGGCGAGTTTCCGCGAGCGATCTGATATCGCGCCGGGGCTGAGGGTCGTTGTGCACGGCCGCTACCTGATCTTCTTTCGGGAGCTGGCCGAGGAGGTTCGCATCGTGCGGGTCCTGCACGGCGCCCGCAACCTTCCGGGGCTGTTTGAGCCATGACCGCGGCGCTTCCCTGAACGTTTGGCCCGTCAACCGCCGCCGGCTGACCGGACATAGGCGTAGAGTGTCGGCTTCGAGATCCCCATCATCGTGCAGATCTTGGTGACCGTGAGCTTCTTCTCCCGGTAGAGCTGCACCGCCAGCGCCTGCTTGTCGCCATCGAGGGCCGGCGGGCGGCCTCCGAGGCGCCCACGTGCACGGGCGGCGGCAAGCCCCGCCTGGGTGCGCTCGCGGATGAGGTTGCGCTCGAACTCGGCGAGCGCGCCGAAGAGGTGGAAGGTGAGCTTTCCCGTCGAGGTCGCGGTATCGATGCGCTCGGCCAAGCTCTCCAGTGCGACACCCTGCTCTTCGAGATAGAGCGCCCAGGTGATGAGGTCTTGCAGCGAGCGACCGAGCCGGTCGAGCCGCCACACCACCAGCGTATCGCCGGCGCGCAAGAGCTCCTTCGCCTTCTCGAGCCCCGGCCTCGCCGCCACCGTTCCGCTCGCCTTGTCGACGAGGATCTTTTCGCACCCCGCCTTCTGGAGCGCGTCGCGCTGCAGATCGAGGTTCTGCTCGATTGTGGAGACCCGGGCGTACCCGATCTTCATGGGTGGCTCCTCAGGAAGGAAGACAACCCATTCGAACCGCAAAATTCTTAACGTTGATTTCCTGACCGGGTATTTTTCCGGTCATCCGGCTGAAACGGCCTCGTCGAGGCGACCTGGCTCGACCGGCAAGAAACCGTCCGTTTGTTTTCCTGCCGAGGAGTTTCGGTAGTTGCTGGTGGTCGCGGTCTGCCGGCACGCCCAGCTCTGGAAGCAGCCCTGGGCTGCGCCGCACGATGGGGTTCACGTAAAGATGCCCGCGACGCGCGTACCAACGCCCGAGCGTCGCCGCGAGGCCGGTGACCAGGATGACCGAGCCCCACAGGTACCCAAGCCCCAGCGAGCGATCCATCAAGTCGGAGACCTCCGTACCCGCCGTGGTGGTGACGATGATGGCGAGCCAGAACAGGAGCGGGTGGTAGCGCCGCGCCCCGATCTGCGCGGTCAGGATGACGGTCAGCGCCGCGAAGGTGATGGCGAACCCGACATAGTGCCGAAGTTCAAGGTCATGGAGATGTAGTCCCCCGCCGTCTCGCCGAGCGTCGTGGCAAGGACCTTCATGATTCAGAAGGCGAGGGTGACCTCAGCGATCTTGTTGAAGGTGTCGTCCGGCAGTGTGGCGGCTTGGTCGCTCATGGCAGTCCTCATGTGTGCTCGCCTCTGACAAGCCTTCGCGGCCGGTCGTCCCATGGGACCGGCCGCGTCCGTATGCAGAAGGCGCTGCTCCTTAGGAGCGCTCGCCCTCGTGGTCGCGATCGTCGTCGTCCAAGCCCTTCTCCAGGATGGCGCCAGTGTTGGCGTCGATCTCCATCTCGGTGAGCTGGTCGCCCTTCGCGGTTTCGACCTCGATCACCACGCGGCCGTCCTCCTCGTCGTACTCGGCTTCGAACGCGGTTCCGTCGGTATCGGCAACGGCCTTGGCGAGCGCGTCGGACAACGTCAGTTTGGCGCCCCGGAAGGCTGCGTACTCGTCTCGGTCCTCGTCGTCGGTGGCGTTGGAGGATATGAAGGTGCCGTCGAGGCCGAAGCGCATCTCGGCGAGCTCGTCGCGGTCGGTGATCGTCTCGGAGGCGGCGTACGCTCCAGCGCCGAGCGCAGCGACGCCCAGCGGCACGGCAAGGGCGATCGCGATGGTCTTGCGGTTAGTCATAGTTGTCTCCTTGGCTTGCCGGCAGGCCACCGCTCGTGTCACCAAGGTGGCGATCGGGCCTCCACGAGGCGTTGCGGGGACTATACGGTTTGGTATCGGAGCAGGGTTGAAGCTCCACTCGCTGGAGGTTGTACGACCTGCGTCGACGATCCACAGCCGTTGGCGGAACCTTGATCCACGTTGTTTTGCAAGCTTGCCCAGGCAGCTCGCTTCCGCGCTTTAGAAGCAGTTGCCTCGCCGTCCACGGGGAGAGCCACTGATGCTTATGTGGCCGTTGGGGCTCGGTATCGCGGGTGCGGCTTTTCTTGCCGATCAGCTCACCAAGCATCTCGTGCTTGCGAACGCCGCAGCGATCTTGCCGGCCGTTCCGATCGTGCCGGGGCTTAACCTCGTGCTGGTGCGCAACACCGGGGTGACGTTCGGCTTCCTCGCCGACCTGCCGGCATGGACCCTTGCGGCGTTCGCAGGCGCGGTCGTGATCTGGCTGGCGGTCTGGCTCCGGCGCTCCGGCTCACCGCTCACCTCGGTGACGCTCGGGCTCATGATCGGTGGCGCGCTCGGCAACACGCTCGACCGGGTGCGGTTCGCGGGCGTCACGGACTTCATCGATGTTTACCTCGGGAGGTATCATTGGCCCGCGTTCAATTTGGCGGACGTGGCGATCGTGTCGGGCGTCCTGCTGCTCGTCGCGCAAAGCCTCCTGCGCAGCTCGCCGGCAACCGACGACGCGGTGGGCGGGCGCTGATCGTGACGACTCGTCGAGCCCACCACCCGAAGGGTCGCCTCGTCGGGATCGACGTCGTCCGCGGATCGGCGATCATCGGCGTCGTCCTGTTCCACCTGGTCTGGGATCTCGACCTTTACGGATACATTCCAGACGGCCTCGCAACCCATCCCGCCTGGATCGGTTTCGGGCGCACCCTCGCCGCGACCTTCATGGCGCTCGTCGGCGTCGGTCTCGTCCTTGCGCATCGCGATGGGTTTCATGTCCGGCCGTTTGCAAGACGCGTTCTCGTGATCGCGCTGGCCGCCGTCGCCGTGTCGGTGGCGACGTACTTCGCGTTCCCGGCCGCTTTCGTCACCTTCGGCATCCTTCACGCGATCGCCGTTGCCAGCGTGTTGGGAGCCATGCTGCTGCGCCTCGGTGCGGCGAGCCTGGCTCAGCTCGGGATCTTCGTCGTCCTGGTCGGTCTCATGGGTTCCTTCGATGCGTTCAACTCAAGATGGCTCGCTTGGATCGGCCTTTCCTCGGTGACGCCGCCGAGCTTGGACTTCGTGCCGGTGTTTCCCTGGTTCGGCGCGACCCTGCTGGGCATGGCGGCGGCGAAGGGCGGCTTCGCCGATGCCTTGGAGCGGGGGCTCTCAAGCGTTCGCGACAGGCGTCCCATCCGCGGACTGCGTCTGGCCGGACGCCACAGCCTGGCGATCTACCTCGTCCACCAGCCAGTGCTTCTGGGCTCGATCGAGTTGACGAGGCGGCTGGTGTGATGGCGTCCGATCGTTCCGCAGCTACCCTTCGAGCACACGTCGGATCTTCGGCACGGCGAACTCCCTCGGCTCGTGATAGTCGATCGTCGTGACGAACCGTCCGCTGCCGTCGAACACAAACACGCTGGCCGTGTGGTTCATCGTGTAGCTTCCGTTTGAGGTGGGCACCTTCTCGTATCGCGCCCGAAAGTCGTCGGCGGCGCGGGCGATCTCGTCCGGCGAGCCCGTCCAGCCCCGGATGGCGGGGTGAAAGGCCCCGACGTATCGCGCCATCGTCTCCGCGGTGTCACGTTCAGGATCGACCGTGATGAATACGACGTTCAGGCGTTGCGCATCGGCCTCGAGGGCGTCGAGCCACCCGGTGATGTCCGCGAGGGTCGTCGGACAGACGTCCGGGCAGTAGGTAAAGCCGAAGAAGACCATCGACGGCCGGCCGGACAGCGTCTGCGGTCCGACGCTGCGACCCTCATGATCAATGAGGCTGAAGCTCATCTCGTCGAGCGGCAGCGGGAGCGCTGCCGCCGGCGCAGGCTCCTGCGCGCCGGGACCATCGACCTGCCACCAGCCGATGAACAATGCGAGGATGAGCATGGCGGCGAGCGCTACACCACTAAGAACGAGGCCCCGCCGCAGCGGGCCGCTCAGCCTCGTGCGGCGCGCTAAATCTCCATGGTGTGCCATCACGCTCCGGCTCCTTCGACTTCAGCCCCGACGAGCGCCCGCAGCTCCGCCTCCCCGAAGGGATCGAGGCGCTTGCCGTTGACGAAGAAGGTCGGGGTCGCTCTGACCCCGACGGCCTCCACGTCCTCGCGGTCCTGGTTGATGATTCCCGTGGTCCCGGGAAAGAGCATTTCGTCTCGCGCGGCCTCCGCATCCAGACCGGCGGCGGCTGCGATCTGGAGGAGCTGTCCGGGATCCGGTGCCGCATGCGAAGCCCAGCGCTGCTGCTCGCGCAGCAACGCTTCGAGCACCGGCTCGAAAACGCCTTGCATCCGCGCGGACTCCAGGACGCGGATGGCTTGCTCGGACGCCGCGCCGTGGAACGGCGTGTAGCGGATGACCACACGCACGGCCTCGCCATGTCGCGCCATGATGTCCTTCACGATCGGGTGGTACGCCCGGCACGCCTCGCACGCCGGATCGAGGAACTCGACGATGGTCACCGGTGCATCCTGCGGCCCGAGGACCGGCGAGTGGAACCGAACCAGCCGCTCCGCGACCTCCCGGTTTACCGGCTTGGCCTCGGCGACAGGGGAAGGGCGCGTGACGGACCATGTGGCGGCAGCAAATGCCGCAAGCGCAACGGCAAGAGCGCCGAGGATCAAGGACCTACGGACCATGGTTTGGTCTCCTGGTGTGGACCGTGCAGAGCGCCGCGATCACGCCAAAGGCGACGAGCGACAGCAATGGAAGGGGAACGCCGAGCACGAGCTGGTTGTCGTCCGTGCAGGACGGGCCGCCGGCGGCGCAGGGCTCGATCCGCGCCGGAACGAGGCCGAAGTAGAGACCGACGTGCCAGAGCGCGATGGCACCGCCGCCGAGCGCGAGAAGGGCGCCGTAGCGTCCGACAGTCCGGTCGCGCCACCACAGCCCTGCGCCGAGGATGATGGCCAGCGGGAACATGAAGGCGCGCTGGAACCAGCACAGGACGCATGGCGCCTGCCCAAGAACCTCGCCGACGAAGAGCACCGCCAGCGAGGACACGAGAGCGACGAGCCACGCCAGGGCGAGCGCGAGGTCGGTGCCGACACGGTTCCCCATCAGGACACCCGATCCCGGAGATCGGCGACGACCTCCTCGACCGGCGTGCCGTAGGCGTAGGACGTCACGTAGCCGGCCTCGGGGCCGAACAGGAACAGCTGCGAGGAATGGCTCATCGTGTAGCCGTCCGGCGCCGCTGCCTCCTCGAGCCGTTCGTAGTAGATCCTGAACGTCTTCGCCGTCCGGGCGATCTGGTCAGCGGTCCCCGTCAAGCCTACGATGCGAGGGTCGAAGCGCGGCACGTAGCTCGCCAGCTCGGCGACGGTATCGCGCTGCGGATCGATCGTGATGAAGAGCGGCCGAACCCTATCGGCCTCCTCGCCGAGGCGATCCATCACGATCGACACGTCGGCGAGCGTCGTGGGGCAGATGTCCGGGCAGTTCGCGAACCCGAAGAACACGAGCATCCAGTTGCCGGCGAAGTCCTCGTCCGAACGGACCGTTCCTGCGTGATCCGTGAGCTCGAAATCTGCGTGGAACGGCGGCTCGCTCCGGGCTTGCTGCGCAGGCTCCCGCCCGCTCGTCCACACGAGGAGCGCGGCATAGGCGATCGCTCCCGCGCCGGCGAGTGCCCAAAGGACCTTTCGAATGATTGCCAGCCGCACGTCTAACCCGTGGTGATGGAAGCCTGGCCGTCCGGACGGGGGCTTCTACGGTTCGCGGGCGGCTGTTCTGCCGTGACGTCCCGATCCGGACGGAAGATAAGCAGGCGCAGCGCATTCACGGTGACGAGCACCGTCGCTCCAGTATCGGCGAGGATCGCGATCCAGAGGCCGGTCATCCCCGCGACCGTGGTGACGAGGAACACCGCCTTCAGCCCGAGCGCGATCGCGATGTTCTGGCGAATGTTCGCCATGGTGGCTCGGGCGAGGCGGATCATGCTCGGCGTGCCCGTGACGCGGTTGCGCAAGATCGCCGCCTGCGCGGTCTCCAGCGCCACGTCGGTGCCCGACCCCATGGCGACGCCGACGTGAGCGGCCGCGAGCGCGGGCGCATCGTTGATGCCGTCACCCACCATCATCACCCGATCGCGAGACGTCATCTCCGCGATCGCCGCGAGCTTGTCCTGCGGCAGCAGCTCGGCGCGATGGTCGATCCCCAGGCGGGACGCGACGGCCGCCGCGGTTCGCGAGTTGTCGCCGGTCAGCATGACCGACGCGATTCCCATGGACGCGAGCTGGCGCACCGCGTCGGCCGCGTCCGCGCGCGGCTCGTCGCGTATTGCGATGAGCCCGAGCGGCATTGCGCCGCGCATCAGGATCACGACCGTCTTGCCCTCGGCCTCCAGCGCGGCGACCTCGCCCTTGAGCGGCTCAGTCATGAGGCCGCGCTCCTCGGCAAGGCGGGGCGAGCCGATCGCGACCGTCTCGCTCCCAATCTCGGCCTCTGCGCCCCTGCCGGGAAGCGCGCGCGCGTTGGCGCACGGCACCGGAGCGACCCCCGCCGCCTCAGCCTCGGCGCGGATCGCCGTGGCGAGCGGATGGCTGGCGCCGCTTTCCACGCCCGCGGCCAGTGACAGGACTTCCGCCTCGGTGCCGGCCAGCGCCACGAGGTCCGTCACGTGGGGCTGGCCGTTCGTCAGCGTCCCGGTCTTGTCGAACGCTGCCCGCGTCGTGCGGGCCGCGGCCTCGATCACGGCACCCCCTTTCATCAGAAGGCCGTTGCGGGCGCCGGCCGACAAGGCCGAGGCGATAGAGGCCGGGACGGAGATGACGAGCGCGCAGGGGCAGCCGATGAGGAGGAGCGCGAGCGCGCGATAGATCCACTCGCCCCACGGCCAGCCGAACGCGAGTGGCGGCACCAACGCGACGAGCACCGCAGCGGCGACGATGGCCGGCATGTAGTACCGGCTTAAGCGGTCGATGAAGCGCTCCGTCGGAGCGCGTGCGCTCTCGGCCTCCTCAACGAGCCGAATGATGCGCGCGATGGTGTTGTCGCCCGCCGCCCTGACGACCTTCACCCGCAGCGCCGCCTCCGCGTTGATCGAGCCGGCGAAGACGTCCGCCCCGGGTTCCTTGAGGCCGGGTACGCTCTCGCCGGTGACGGGGCTCTCGTCGACGCCGGACACGCCTTCGATCACGGTCCCGTCGCACGGCACGCGATCGCCCGGGCGAACCAGCACCGTGTCGCCGATATCGAGCGTCTCGGCCGGAACCTCGCGTGTGCGTCCCTCCACCTCCAACAGCGCGGTCTTCGGCACCAGGTTCGCCAGCGCGCGGATGCCTTCCCGCGCCCGGCCCGCGGCGAATCCCTCCAGGAGCTCGCCAACCGCGAACAGGAAGACGACGAGCGCCGCCTCCTCCGCCGCGCCGATGACGAGCGCCCCGGTCGCGGCGATCGTCATCAGCATCTCGATGGTGAAGGGCATTCCCGCCCGAGCCGTGGCGAACGCGCGCCGCGCGATGGGCAAAAGGCCGATGACCGTGGCGAGGATAAAGGCCCACTGCGCGACCTCGGCGGCGAGGACGAGCTTGGTCGCCCAGGCCGCGGCGAGAAGCGTGCCCGTGGCGAGCACGAACCGACCCTTCACCGTCCCGTACCAGGCGGTGTGCGAGGCGTTCGCATCGGGTTGCACCGGGCGCGTCGGGGCCGGCTCGCCGTGCGTCCCCCTGCCCGGTGCGGGGCGCTCGCCGCTTTGCCGCACCGCCACGCCATCGTCCGGGCTTGGCGCAATAGCATAGCCGAGCGCGCGGACGGCGGCCTCGACCCGCGCGGCGGGAGTCTGCCCCTCGTCGAGGGAGAGATGCAGACGCTCGGTCATCAGGCCGATGTCGACGTCGGCCACACCGGGCAGCCGCTCCACGGCGCCACGAACCTTGGCCGCGCAGGATCCGCAGTCCATTCCCGTGACGCGCCATTCACGCCGGACTTTGATGCCATTCATCGAGGTTCCCCGATCGCGAGAGTGCCGTTCGAGGAGAGAATGGGACCTTCAGCGGCTGAAGCTTCAAGTCCCCACGCACATGTGTCAGCCGAGCCAGACATCGAGGAACAGCATGACGACAAGGCCGACCGACAGCCCTAGCGTGGCCTTGTTCTGATGGCCGCTGCGGTGCGTCTCCGGGATGATCTCGTGGCTGATGACGTAGAGCATCGCCCCGGCCGCGAACGCGAGACCCCACGGAAGGAGCGGCTGCGACAAGGTGACGACACCCGCGCCGAGAACACCGCCGACCGGCTCCACGAGCCCGGTCAGAGCCGCGATGCCCCACGCCCTGATCCTGCTGTACCCCTCGCCCAGAAGCGACACGGCGACCGCGAGACCCTCCGGCGCGTTCTGCAGCCCGATCCCGATCGCGAGGGGCATTCCTGCGGTCAAGCCGTCCGCGCCGAAGCCGACGCCGACGGCGAGGCCCTCGGGGAAGTTGTGGATCGTGATCGCGATGATGAACAGCCACACGCGCCGCAGCGAGGCCGCTTCCGGTCCTTCCCGTCCCGACTTGAAGTGCTCGTGAGGCAGCCGGTCGTTCATGAGCGCCACCGCGCCCATGCCCAGAAGGATCGCGACGCAGACGATGGCGGCAGGCGCTGCGCCGTTGTCGAACCGAGGCTCGGCTGCGTCGAGGGCGGGAATGATGAGGGAGAAGAACGAGGCCGCCAGCATCACGCCGGCGGCGAAGCCGAGGGACAGGTCCCGTGTGGCGCGCGACGGCACCTTGCCGAACAGGACGGGCACGGCTCCGACCGAGGTCATGAGTCCGGCGGCGAGGCTCCCTAGGAAGCCGAGCGTGACGGGGGACAAGGGGTCCAAGCTTTACGCCTTTCGGAACTGACGGCGACAGTGGCCGCAGGGGCTTTCGAGGTGGGGGGTCAATCCTGCGGACCCCGGGCGGCAATCCCGAGGATGGGCACCTCGACCGCCACCTCGTCCCCGTCGGACAGGAGGATCATCAGAACGAAGCTTTCGCCCCGATTCATCGGGCGCTTCAGTCGCATCAGCATGGCATGGAGGCCCCCCGGCTCCAGCGCGACGGTCGCGCCGGGCGCGATCTCCACCTCTCCGGCCGACGCCATCGAGCTCACTCCGTCGGCGCTCATCGACGTGCGATGGATCTGCGCATTTTCCGCAAGGTCGGTCTCGAGGCCGATGAGTCCGACAGGCTCCTCACTGACGTTGCGGATCTCCATGTAGGCCGCGCCAGGACGGCCCGTCCCGATGGATGCGCGGGACCATGCGTTCTCGACGACGATCCTGTCGGCTCTAGCCGATGCGGACGCCGCGATGGCGAGCGGCAGCGCCAGAGCCATCGCCGCAGCCCACGCCATGGTTCTTGGGTTCATCGTTGATGCTCCTGCCAGTCGCGGCGTGCCGTACACCTTACAGCTGCTGGAGGTTCAAGGCCGGTCTGTGAGCGAGAAACGTTGCCCAACGCGGGCGTTGAACATACAAAGACTATAGGTTTGAGGAGGGTGTATGCTGACGATCGGCGCGTTGGCGAAGCGGACCGGCACGAAGGTCCAGACGATCCGGTACTATGAGGAAATCGGTCTGATGCCCGAGCCCGGCAGGACCGAAGGCGGGCAACGGCGCTACGGAGCCGACGATCTCGACAGGCTCTCGTTCATCCGCCACGCGCGCCAGCTGGGCTTCCCGCTTGGTGCGATCCGCGAACTCCTGGATCTCGGCGACCATCCGAACCGACCGTGCGAGGAGGCCGACACGATCGCGCGACGGCACCTGAAGCAGGTGGAGCGCAGGATCGCACGGCTCAATGCGCTGCGAACCGAGCTGCGCCGCATGGTGCGCGAATGCGGCGGCGGGCGGGCAGCGGAATGCCGCGTTCTGGAGGTGCTGCGCGACCACGCCGAATGCCTGACCGATCACGAGGAGATCGGGGCCTAAGGATATCCCATGGCTGCCCTGCCCGGGAACGTTCAGCGTTGCAGGGCGATCGGAGACACCGCGGCTCGCTCGGGTGAGATGAGGACATGATGTTGGAATAGGCGGCAGTGAGCATCAGAGCCGCCAACACCTTCAGCCTCAACGACCTCGCCGCCAACCTCGGCATCGTCGTCGCCGGGGGTCTGGTGGCTTGGCTCGGCGCGAACTGGCCGGACCTCCTCGTGGGGGCCGTCGTGGCCGGCATCGCGGCCTGGGGCGGGATCGAGATCCTGCGCGACGCGCATGGGGAGCAACACAACGCGGTGCACGGGGCCGGCACGCCGAGCTGACAGGCTTCGCGTCTGGTCCCCTTGAAGCTACAGCGGCTGTAGGAACTACATCCTTCTCCATGACGCCGAGCACCCCCGTCAGGAGACGTTCCCGTGCCGCATGATCACAGCCATGCCCACCTCGACCCGAAGTCGGGCGATCGCCGGGTGTCCATCGCCATCTGGGCGAACGGGCTGCTCACCGTCGCGCAGATCGTCGGCGGCATCCTGTCGGGCAGCCTCGCGCTGATCGCGGACGCGCTGCATAACTTCTCCGACATGGCCTCGCTGGTGATCGCCTTCGCGGCGCGAAAGATCGCGCGGCGGCCGGCGGACGCGCGCATGACATTCGGCTACGGCAGGATCGAGATCGTGGCCGCGCTGATCAACTACACCACGCTCATCATCGTCGGCGTCTATCTGATCTACGAAGGAGGCATGCGCTTCCTCGACCCGCCGCAAGTCGAGGGATGGACGGTGGTGATCCTCGGCGGCGTGGCGCTCGTCGTGGACACGCTCACCGCGCTGCTCACCTACTCGATGCAGCGGGGCAGCGTGAACATCCGAGCGCTATTCCTGCACAACCTGTCGGACGCCTTCGCCTCGGTCGCGGTGGTGGTCGGTGGAACCCTCATCATCCTCTACGACATGCGCTGGGTCGACCCGGCGATCACGATCGGGATCGCGCTCTACATCCTCTATCTCGCGCTCACCGAGATCGGCGGCCCGATCCGCACCTTGATGCTGGGCAGCCCGCCCGACCTCGACAACGAGGCGGTGGTGGATGCGATACGTGGCGTGGAAGGGGTCGCCGACGTCCACCACGTGCACTTTTGGCAAATGCAGGAGCACGAGGCGGCGCTCGATTGCCATGTGGTCCTCGCCGAGGAGGGCTGGGCCCGCATGGAAGCCATCAAGTCCGGGATCAAGGACCGCCTGAAGGATCGGTTCGGCATCGACCATTCGAGCCTGGAGTTCGAGCGTCTGGATCGGGCGCATCGGGACGCGCCGCTCTATGGGCACGCAGACGCAAGCAAGGGTAAGAGCCATGTTCACTGAGACATTGACGCAGCACGACGACGTCATCGGGATCGCCTGCGAGGGAAAGCTCACCGAGGCGGAGCTGAAGTCGATGCATGCGCTGCTTCATGAACGCTTGGGGCAGGTTTCGAAGCCCGGCCTCTTCCTCGATCTCACCGGGTTCGAAGGCTACGAAGGGCTCGCGGCGCTCGGCGAGGACCTCAAGATGGATACCGCCCACCGCAACGACTTCGGACGGATCGCCATCGTCGGCGAAGGGCGGTGGATGGAATGGGGGACGTCGCTCGCGTCGCTCCTGACCCGATCCGAGATGCGCTGGTTCGAGCTCAGCGAGAAAGACGAAGCGGTGACTTGGGCGCGATCCAGCTGATCGCGGTGAGGATAGACAACCTCGAGCTGCTCGCCGCGCCGGTGGAGCCCCGCGAAGCCGGCGAGTAGACACGTAAGCGCGATCCGAGCGCGCGACCGGAAGACGACGACCATGCGCCAACGGACGTGTGAGATCGACCTGGGTGATGCCCCGCCGATCGTGATCGATGCCGAAGACGCGGTGAGGCGCTTTCGAAGATCCTCCGTCATCAGACGATGGATTCTCGGTTACGTGACGGCGAGCGTCACCGCGACGACGCTCATGGCCGGCGCGTTGTGGGCCGCGTTCGACCGCCCAAGCTCACGCTTGCCCTTTGTCGTCGCTTCGCCAGCCCGTTCTCCTCTTTACACGCCCAACGCGCCAAAGACGGACATGCTCAGGGCTGAGCCTGCGGCGGGAACCGTCGAGGCGCACGGCGGTGCCATCGCGGTCGCTGTCGTCGAGAAAGAGCGCAACACGAAGAGGGTCGAGACGCGGCCCTATCGCTACACCGACCAGTCGCTCGCCGCGTCACTCCGCATCGAGGCGCCCGCCGTGCCGCCATACGATCTCGCCCGCATCATCGGATCGATACCGCAGGAGACGTCCACCACGGACGAGATCTACGGCGTGGGCCTCGAGGCCGACTTCGAGGTCACGATCAACCCATTTCCGACGAACGTGCCGGTGGAGGACTTCAGCTTCACCGAGGCGGACGATCGCGCTCACATCGCGCGCCCCTCGTCGGACGACGCGAACATCCAGGAGGCGCAGCGCACCGGGCCAGGGGACACCGGTCACGATGGCGAGGGCGCGTTCGAGGAGCTGCTTTCGACCGCGGCGACCGTGCCGCCCAACGTGACCATCCTGGAGGCGAACATCACGGAGCTGGTGAAGTCGGCCGCCGCAGCCGACCGCTTCGTGGACCTTATCCAGGACGGCGACACCATCGAGGACATCCTCGTGGGCAGCGGTGTGATCCCTGCGGATGCCGAGGTTGTTCGCAAGCTGGCGCACCGTTTGCTGGGAGGCGGACTCCAGGCCGACGACGTCGTCGAGATTGAGTTCACCGTCGCCGGCGAGGGGGAGGTCGCGCGTCGCAAGGTCCAGCGCTTCACGGCTTATCGGAGCTCGACCCCTCTTGTGAGCCTCGCTCGAGCCGAGGACGATCGTTTGATCGAGGCCGAGCCCATGCGCGAGACGGCGCCGATCGTGGATGCGGTGGTCTCCGTCGGCTCGAGCGGCCGCGGTCCGACGATCTACGAGGGAATCTATCGGGTCGGACTTGGCGAAGGGATGAGCGAGGCGCTCATTGGCAAGCTCGTTCGGGCGTTCGCGTTCGAGGTGGATCTGACGCAACCGATCGGCCCACAGGATCGGCTACAAGTCATCTTCAGCTCGCCGGAGGCCGAGGCGCAGGCTGCCTCCGGCGAGCTCCTCTTCGCCTCCCTGGCGGTCGCGGGTCTCGAGCACCGCGTCTATCGCTTCCGCGACCCCGCGAACGACACGGTCCGTCACTATGACGAGCGTGGGTTGAGCACGTCCCGGCTCCTCCTGCGCAAGCCGATCGGCGGCGGAGTTTTCCGCTCGGGCTTCGGAATGCGAAGCCACCCCATTCTCAAACGCCGGAGGATGCACAACGGCGTCGACTGGGCCGCAAGGCGGGGGACTCCGATCTACGCCGCAGGCGATGCGACCGTCGTGCGCGCAGGATGGCAGTCCGGCTACGGTAGAGCGGTGAGGCTGCGCCTGCGCAATGGGTATGAGGCGTTCTACGCGCACATGTCACGCATCGGCGACGGCGTGGAGGCGGGAACCCAGATTCGCCAAGGCGACATCGTCGGCTACGTTGGAACGTCCGGCCTATCCACCGGCAACCACCTGCACTACGAGGTCATCGTCAACGCTCGGCGGGTCGATCCGCTCGGCATCCGGATCCCGCGCGACAGCGAGCTGAACGGCGCTACGCTTGCTGCGTTCGCGCAGGAGCGTCAGCGCATCGACGCAATTGTCGACACAGCGCACCAGGACCTGCGGCGGAACGCGACATGAGTGGGGGCGCGGCACCGGAGCTTCCTTCAGCATCGGCGCTGATTATGCGTCTGACGGGTGTAGCAGGGTGCAGTCTATCTCCAAGTGCGACATGCCAGCGACAACAAGGGGTTAGGTCGCATGGCCCCCGCGACGGCCACCTCGGCCTTCCGCGTCATCTGGGATACCCGGTTCACCCGCCGACCGCGGCGACGGCCGCTGCGAGTTCGGAAAGCGCCTCTGCCCGCGCCTCGGCTTGCGCGCTCTGCTGCCGCGCTTGAAGCACTTCGAACGCCTCGGCGAGGATTTCTGGGTTCTCGATCAAATGCTGGCGGATGAGGTCGCGGACCTCGGCTCGCTCGGCCTCAGTGAGGGTTTCGCCGAGCGCCATGACGGGCACGAGCGCGAGAAACACAATAAGAGCTGTTCGGAGCATCGGGCACCTATGGTTCGTTCACGGCGAGCGCGTCGGGGTTGCGGCCTCGGGCTTCCTCCAGCGCCGCGAGCACGTTCGTCACCGTCAGGAGTTCCGGGAGCGTCACGCCGTCCGGCCGGGCGGGGCCGAACGCCACGTTGAGCGGGATGCCGTAGCGGCCCCTCGCCTTCACGAAGTCCGCGATGGCCTCGTCCGGCAGGGTCCAGTCCGCCTGCATGGCGATCGTGCCCGGTGCGCCGAGCGCCTCGACGACGCGCGGCCGGTCGAGCGCGACGGCCTTGTTGTAGGCGCATGTGATGCACCAGTCGGCCGTCACGTCCACGAACACGACGCGGCCGTCACGCACGTGAGCGGCGATCGCCGCGCGGTCGAACGGCATCCATCCCGGCGCCACGGCCTTCGCGGTGCGCTCGGTCCTCGGCTCGATCGTCACGGCGAGCACGATCGACGCCGTCGCGATGACGGCGAAGGCGGCGGTTGCCGCGCGGGTGCCCGTAGTCTTCGCCGCGATCATCGGAATGACGACGGCGGTCAGCACAGCGACGACCGCCCAGGGACCGGCTTGCGCCATGAGCACCGAAGCCAGCCAGGCGGCGACGAGGAGCATGGGCACCGTGAGGCCGCGCTGCACCCAGACCATCCACCGCCCCGGCCGTGGCAGTCGCATGACCGCACGGGGCAGCGCCGCGGCGACGAGGTAGGGCGAGGCGAACCCGAGCCCGAGGGCAGCGAAGGTCAGCGCGAGGTCGCCAACGCCACCGCCGAGCCCGAAGCCGATCGCGGTGCCGAGGAAGGGTGCGCTGCACGGGGTCGCGATCAACGCGACCAGAAACCCGTCGGCCGCATCGCTCGCGTGGCCCCACTGGCCGAGCTTGTTCTGCCAGGTCGCCGGCAGGCGCACCTCGACCACGCCGGCAAGGTTCAGGGTCAAGAGGGCGACGATCGCGAGAAGCGCGCCTACGAAGACGGGCTCCTGGAACTGCATGCCCCAGAAGACGTCCTGGCCGAGCGCCTTCAGCACTCCGAGCGCCAGCGCCAGCACGGCCATGAAGCCGAGGATTCCGCCGGCGGTTAGGGCGAAGGCGAGCCGTCGCTGACGGCGCTCCAGCCCCGAGGCACGGCTCATCGCCGCGAGCTTGATCGACAGCACCGGCAGCACGCATGGCATGACATTGAGGATCAGCCCACCCAGAAAAGCGAAGCCGAGGATGAGCCACGCGCTCGCGGCGGGCCTGGAAGGAGCGCCGTCCCGAGCGACCGGCGCTGTTCCCGCGGTCTCCGAGCCCGTGTCGTTCCATTGGGTGATCTGCGACGCGGGAACGAGACCTTCGGCGACGGTTCCGGAGAGGTCCAGCGGCGATCCCTCGCCGACGATGGTGAGACGCACGGGCGTGTCCGTCGACACCGGTTGCGACGCCGCGAGGGTCGCGCTCAGAAGCCCGCTCGGCTCCTCGCGCAGGAGACCCATGAGGGGGTCCGCCGCCTCGACCTCGGCGACGAGGAGCGCGCCGGAAAGGCCCGCAGGCGCGTCCGCGGACGTTTCGAGGTCAACCCTCAGCGCACCGTCCGGCGTCGCGGCCAGGCGCGAGAGCCCGACGCCTCGGTCCGCAGCCGGCACGGGGACCCTCGCCAAAGCGTCGGCGATCGGGGTCGAGTGGGCCGGCGGAAGGAACGCCACGTCGGCCGGGAACGCCACGTCGAACTGATAGCGTTCGGGGATGCAGACCGTGCCGCAGACGAGGAGATCGGCGGCGAGCGTCAGCCGGCCGCCTCGCGAAGGATCGGCGCGCTCCACGGCCAGCGGGAAGGTCACCTCGTCGGCGTAACCGAGCGCTGCGATGCCGAAGGCGACGAAGCGCTCCGGCGCGGGATACGAGAGTTCGGCCGCGACGACGTTCTCGGAACCCTCGACGTCGATGACGGGCGGCAAGCCCGTCGACCCCGCGGAGCGCCAGTAGGTCTTCCAGCCGGGCTCGAGCCTGACCTCCAGTCCCGCGACCAGCTCCCCACCTACCGAAGCGAGATGCAGCCGCGCCGCGCTGTTCGTGTTCTCCTGCCAGGAGGTCGCCGCATGAACCTCCTGGGCGAGCCCAAGCGCCGCGATGGCGGCGATAAGGGCCGACGCGAGCCGGCCTATCACTGCACGGCCATCTGCGCGTTCAGCGCGTCGTGGCGCTCGCGCACCTCGGCCGGCCAGCGGCTCTTGATGTAGGATAGGACCGTGACGATCTCCTCGTCGCTCAGCACACCTTCATAAGCGGGCATGTTGGACAGGTACGGCTCGCCGTTGCCCATCTCCTTCGGCGGACCCTCCTTGGTCAGCTCGAACAGCAGCGCGTCGGGGTGGTGCCAGGTGTGGCCGGTCTCGTCGTGCGGCGGCGCGGGCAAGCGTCCGTCGGGACCCCGCTCACGCCAGTTCGGCTGCCCTTCGAGGTTCGCGCCGTGGCAGGCGGCGCATTGGGCAGCGTAGACCGTCTCGCCCAAGGCCACGACCTGCGGATCGTCCGGCAGAAGCGTCGTGGACGGCTCCAGCGCGCGCGGCCACAGAGCGACCGCGGCGACGCCCGCAAGGCCAAGCGCTGCGCTCGCACCGGCGAGGAGGAGAGGCCGTCGGCGAACCATCAGCCGAGCAGCGGCGCGCTCGGCGGGCGCACCACGACACGCGTGCCGTTAGGCACGCGGTCATAGAGGTCGATGATGTCCTGGTTGAGAAGGCGCACGCAGCCCGAGGAGACCGCGCGGCCGATGGAGTACGCCTCCTGCGTGCCGTGCAGGCGGTAGAGCGTGTCCACCCTCCCCTCGAAGAGGTAGAGCGCGCGGGCACCCAGCGGGTTGTCCAGCCCTGGCTCCATGCCATCACGGTACTGTTCCAGCTCGGGCTCACGGGCGATCATCTCGGCAGGGGGCGTCCAGGTGGGCCACTTGCGCTTGAACGGGATGCGCGCGCGACCGTCCCAGCCGAACCCTTCGCGACCGAGGCCGACGCCGTAGCGCATCGCTCGGCCGCCCTCCATGGTCCAGTAGAGATAAAAGGTGCCGGTATCCACGACGACGGTGCCGGGCCGCTCGCCTGTGGGGTCCGGGACCTCGCGGCGCCAGTACCGCGGATCGACCTTGGAAAGGTCGACCGCAGGGATGGGGAAGCGCTCGTCCGGGCGCGGGCCATACATGGCCCGGTAAACCGGTGGGACAACAGGTCTCGCCGACGAGGCGAGCTGCGGCGACGGCGTCTCGGTGACCGTGCAGCCGCCGAGGAGCGCGGCGCCGCTGCCCAGAAGGAACGTCCTGCGGGCGAGCATGGTCAGCGGCCCGCCTGGTAGTACACCGTGGACCCTTCGGCCGTGCCCGCGCCGAACGTGATCACGTCGTACCGCGCGCCTGGATCGTTCCCCATCCCCACCGAGCCCATGGGCATGCCGGGCACCGCGATGCCTCTAATCTTGGGCCGCTCGGACAAAAGCTTGTCGATAGCCTCGGGCGGGACGTGCCCCTCGATGGCGTAGCCGCCCACCGCGGCGGTGTGGCAGCCCTGCACTTCGTCCGGCACGCCGGCCTGCTTGCGCACGGGGGCAAGGTCCTTGAGCTCGGTGATCTCGAACTTGTAGCCCAGGCGACCCATGTGCTCGGCCCACGCGGTGCAGCAGCCGCACCACGGGGTCTTGTAGACATGCATCGTGTGGTCCCGCGGCTCCGCCTGCACGGCTCGCGACATGGCCGCCATCACTGGAAGAGAGAGCGCCGCGGCAAGGGCGATCATTTGGAGGGTCTTCATGGCTTCAACTCCGAGCTACTGGACATAGACGCGCGCGCCGATGCGCGTGCGGTCGTAAAGATCTTCGACGTGGGCGTTGAGGAGGCGGATGCAGCCGTTGGAGACGGCCCGGCCGACACTCGACGGGTCGCTGGTGCCGTGGATGCGGTACATGGTGTCCCGCCCGCCGCGATAGAGGTAGAGCAACGGGCACCGAGCGGATTGCCCGGGCCGCCGGGAACGCCGCCGGCGAAGCGCGCGTACTTGTGCGGTTCGCGGCGGATCATGTTGCGCGTCGGCGTCCAGCGCGGCCACTTGGCCTTGCGGGCGATGGTGCCGCTGCCGCGGAACGAGCGCCCTGCCCGCCCGACGCCGATCACGTACTCCACCGCCTGCCCGCGGCCGAGCACGAAGTAGAGCCGGCGCTCAGCCGTGCGTACGACGATGGAGCCGGGCGCTGCGCGGGTGCGGAAGCCTACGACGCGTGGCGCGGCGACCGGATGCGGATGGGCGAGCGCCGCGCCCGGAGCGGCGGCGACGGCTCCGAGCCCGACGATGAAGGCGCGCCTGGAGAGCCCGATCATGCGCGCTCTCCTTCGACCGTCAGGTAGGTCATCATCCCGCCAGCCTGGTGCTCGATCATGTTGGGCGGGCGCAGGCCGTGCCAGTGCACCGCGCTCGGCTCGGGCAGGCGGTTCTCAAAGAGGACGTCGAGACGATCGCCGCGGCGATAGCGCAGCAGCGAACCGGGAACGGAGCCGTTGTAGCTCCAGGTGTCCACGATCGTGGTGGCACTGAGAGCTGAGAGCGCCTGGCGGGACGGCGCTGCGGTGACGAGGGCCGGAGGCGTGGTGGCGCGGGCGAGGTGGGGCAGAGCAGCGGCTCCTGCCAGCGCGCTTGCGCCGACGAGAAGCCCACGCCGGGTGAGGCGTTGGTGCATGGATCGAACCTGATACGACGAGGATCGAGAAGGATGCCCGGATCGGACCGAAGAACCCAACGACCGGCTTCGCCGCCGCTCTTCTCGAGCCTTCGCGATTGCGAAGGCCAACTCGAAGACGCGACGGCTTGCGGCTCCGCTTGAGCGGCGGAGTCTTGCACGCCGAAGCCCGCGGCGCTCAGGCCAGCGTTCGAGGAGGTGGCGTGTCGACGCCCAGCGCGAGCCCGCTCACCGCGCGCTCCGCAGCGAGCACGTTGGCATGAGCGAGACCGTCGATCCGCACGGCCGACTTTTCCGGCTGGAGAAGGCCGATGAGGCCGACTCCGCAGCTGGTCGACGGGCCGACGCACGGCTCCAGGTTCTCGTCTTCATCCGCGCAGCCCGCGCAGTCCATCATCGCGGCTTGGGTGCCAACCGCATGCGTCGTTGCAGCGTTGGTCGCATGGGACGCGCTTTCCATGCTGGTCAGCGTGAGGTGCTCGACCGGCACGTCCATCATGCTCACCGTCTGGCCGGCGACGACCCCCATGAGCAAGGCGACAATGGCGAAGAGTGTACGCATTACCGTACTAGGGTATGCGGAGCGAGCAGGAAGGTCAACGATTCGACATCTCTCATGCTGCCTCTCGAAGCGGTGCGCAGCGATGCACCTCCACGGTTAGGTGCGAGAGCGGGATGACGTCGTTCAGGACGGCCTTGTAGTGCGCGGGATCACGCGGGCGGTCGGAGACGAGCGAGACGATCGCCGCCATGTGGTCGGGCCCGACGCGCCACAGGTGAAGGTCGGCGACGCGATCGCCGTCCGCCTCGATCGTCTCCTTGATGCGTGCCGCCACCGCGGGATCGGGCACGGTTTCGAGGAGAACCGCGCCCGCGCCGCGCATGAGGCTCCAGGACCATCGGGCGATGACGAGGCCGCCGACGATGCCCATCAGCGGATCGACCCACAGCCAGCCGTAGAACCGACCCGCGAGCATCAATCTTTGCAGCTCTCTGCAGCCTTCCAGTCGCTCGCAATTGGTTTCCGCCGATCGAGGGACAGTGGAAAGCCACTCGGGAATCCAATTGGCCGGCCATCCAGCAACGTGTCCATCCGGGTGGTGCACCCGTCGCGCTCGCGCCTGTTCCCGCGACCGTTACGATTATCGCGCGCCTATTTCATATCAGGATAAATTTGGCTTCGGACGACCGCTACTCAACCTCGAAGACGGTTTTTGGGTGGGCAACGCGTGATGTTGAAGACGGCTCTGTCACGCTACATTATCTCTATAAGAACATGACGAAACTACCCGAAGCGACGGATAGCGACTCTCATGACGGTGCCGCGAATCTATGCGTCGAACGGCAAGGCAAAGAAATGTGGTTGGAAGGAGTTTGCTGGACTAACCGGAACTGGCATCGCGGGCTCAATACCGCCGGGAGAATAACTCTACGACGACAGTAGTCTTTCCGCCCTCGATTGGTCAGCAAGTCTAGAGCTGCGCGGCGTCCAAGGGCGAAGGTCGCGTTTCGGTGACCACCTTCCGGGTTTTCCGCAATTTTACCGTTTTCCGACTTTCCCGTGGCTGACAGAAGACGGCAGCAAGATTGAGGACCACACGCGTTGAAATCTACTGGAGCGGCGATCACGCAGCATCCTACTCCGCCCACGCCAAGCCGCAGCCGCATTATGCGGGCGATCCGCGGAAAGGACACTGGGCCAGAGCTGATCGTGCGCCGGATGCTGCATGCGATGGGCTACCGCTACCGCGTTCATGACCGGCACCTTCCTGGAACGCCTGATCTGTCTTTTCCGCGCCGCCGCCGCGTTATTTTCGTTCATGGGTGCTTTTGGCACCAGCATGACGCTGAGAGCTGCACGCTGAAGAAGGGCGCGCCCCGCTCGAACACTCGCTATTGGGCGCCGAAGATGCAGCGCACTCGCGCCCGCGATGCCGAGCATCTCGCCGCGCTCGAGCGGGACGGCTGGCAGGTCATGTTGGTCTGGGAGTGCGAGACGACCGATCGCAAAGAGCTGGCGTCCCGTCTTACGGCGTTTCTCGGTCCGCCGCGCGTTGCTCACGCAGCCCGGCCGAGCGCGCCATAGCCGCGACCGTTTCCGGGGTGCGCCTCGTGCGTGCCGATCAGCGGGCGGAACTTCGCAGGGAGCGGGCGGACGGCCTCCGGCGCCGGGGCACGGCCCCGCGCGGTCGGCAGAAGCTTGTAGGCACGCGGCCGCCGCCCGGCGGCGAGGAGCTGCACTCGGATCTCCCACGCCATCACCTCGGCCAGCAGGGACGGCACGGCGTTGCCAACCATGCGCTGGATATCGCCGCGGCTTCCGATCAGGCTCACATCATCCGGGAAGGTCTGTAGCCGGCACAGCTCGCGCATGGAGAGCTTACGGTTGCGCCAGTGGAACGGCCCCGTCGCCGATCCCGGCTGCGCCTGAATGGTCCAGGCCGGGCGATCCTTGGCGAGCTTCAGCAGGAAATTCCAATAGCGGCGACGCCAGCCGAACAGCGGTTGCCCGCCGCCCCGATCAGTATGCCAGAGATAGTTTTGGCCCTCCGGGATCGTCGGCAGCAGGTCGGCCCATTTGCCGGTCATCTGAAGGCCAGGCTCATTGGGCTGCTCCGGTAGGTCGCCGAGCGCGTCCCATGTCGTGCGATAGGCCTTGAGGCCCTCGCCGAACTTCGCCTTCGGAAAGGCGAAGGGGCTGCCATCACGTGCGGCGACAATGACCAGACGCTCGCGCATCTGGGGGGTGCCATAGTCGGCTGCGTTCACGACCTTCCAGTAGGGCTTGTAGGCGGTGCCTGTCGTCTCGTTGATCTCCCGTAGCCCGGCCAACACCCGCTCAAGGCCCTCATCCTTGCCCTTAAAGGCAAGGCCGGGGACATTCTCGAGCAGGAATGCGCGGGGCTGCACATCGCGCAGCACGCGCAGATAGGCGGTCAGCGTGTCTGCGCGCGGATCGTCGAGCCGCATCGCGTCGCCGCGCGCCCAATAGCCGGATTTTGAGAAGGGCTGGCAGGGAGGCCCGCCAATCAGTACGTCGGCCTCCCCTGCCCGAAGATTGGCAGCGGAGAGGATCGCGTCAGAGGAAACTAAATGGATGTCTTCTTCCAGCACCGGCCCGGAACGATTGGCGCGGAGATTCCGACAGCAAGCGGCATCCAGCTCGACAGCAGCCGATGTGTGAAAACCTGCCGCCTTGAATCCGTAATCCAGGCCGCCAACACCAGTGTAGAGCGAGATGACGTTCAGCATTGCATTAAGTCGTTGTTAACCTCTCTCCAGCGGAGCATACTCCACCTCAATACATTCGTAGTCTATCTATGCGGAGATATTTTGTATTGTCAATACAATTCTGGAGGGGCGGTGATCGTCATCCACTTGCGTCGCGCCATTGATGCCTACGAGGCCCGTACCGGCGAGCGCGTGACGCATGAGGATCTCGCGGCGCGCACCGGGCTCTCGCGGGCGACGCTGGACTCGCTTGCCTCCCGACGCGACTACAATGCCAGCCTTCGCGCCATCGCACGCATCTGCCGCGCTCTGCGTTGCACGCCCGGCGAGCTGCTCGAGCTGGTGCCTGATGATGACGAGATACGCGAGACCGAATGATCGCCGGGCGCTCCACAATCGATCAGTCGCGCGCGCGGATGATCCTCTATGAGGAGGCGGCCAAAGCTGCCGCCGGCCACGTGGATCGCCGCTGGATGCGGCCAATCGAGGCCATCAGCAAGCTGGCCGAGGAGAGCAACGCGCTCACGCATATCGCCTTCCTCGGCACCGCCATCCTCGCCAAATGCACCGCGCCGCAGATTGACGTCTTTTCCGTCAAAGTCTCCTCAGGGCCGAACGGCTACGCGGCACGAAGCCTCTGCCAGCATGTGCTCGCTACAAACGCCCCGGAGCTGGATATCCATCTCGGGGTTACCGGGCGGGAGCCGCTTAACAACCAGCCCTATTTCCGGATTGATCGACTGACGCGCGAGGCGCCGGTGCGCTCGACCGCACAGGGAGTTCTGAACGCTCTCTGCGATCTGCTGGATCGGCTGCAAGACGCGTCCGAGGACGAGGCCAGGGCGGCGCTGCGGGCCTTCATCGACGTCAGGCGTCGCTATGGCACCCGCTATGCGCGCGTAATCGGCGACGATATGGCTATCAGCGTCCCGGATCTCGTCACCGCCGTCGAAGGCTTGGTCGGAGCGACCTCAGAGGGCGGTAAGCGTGCGCAAGCGGTGGTGGCGGCCCTGATGGATGTGTTTGCTTCGTCCGAGCGGGTCGACGTCTCCCGGATCAATGATCCGTCCCGCGATGCGCCAGCCGACGTGAATATTCGACGCCGCAGCGGAGACGGATGGGAGCGGGTGTTCGAGGTGCGCGACAAGCCCGTCAGTCGCGAGGATCTCTATCACCTGATGTCCAAATGCCAGCAGGCTGGCGTTGAGGAGGCGATCATGGTCGCGATCGCTCCAAGCCCCCCGGTAAGCCTTCTAGAGCAGGCGCAGGCCTGGGGCGCTGACCGCGGGGTGGCGCTCAGCCTCTACAGCAGCTGGGCGGACCTGATCCGGGAGGTGCTCGTATGGGCGGAAACCTCGACCCTGTCTGCCACGGCAGCCCTCCCCGGCCGCGTCGAGCAGCGGCTGATCGACCTTGAAGCGACGCCAGAGGCACTTGAGCTATGGAAGCGGCTTCTAGAGGAGCTGCAGCAATAGAGTATCGCCAGCCAGCCAGCCTAAGCCCTATGCGCGGCGCGCGAAATCGATGGTTCGCTGCGCGAAGTGCAGAAGCTCTGAATCATTGACGTCCGCCGTCTGCCACGCGGAATTGGTGTCGTGGTGGAAGCGGTTTACATATTCGCGCAGCGCATCGAGTTCCGAGATATCAGCGGCTGACAGGATCTCATCCGGCGAACTGAGCTTCTGACGACAGAGTTCGACGAACGGGCCAATCAGCATTTCCGGGTGAAATCGGTTCGGATAGGCAACCCGCAGGAATGTTTCGAGAATGGGCCGTAGCGCCGTCGCGACTGTCCGATCGTCGTAGGTCCGCCCACCGCCGTGGATATAGGCGTAGACCTCGCCGAAGCGCAGATCATGTTCCGTGATGCAGTCTGCGCTCACATTCCAGCCATCA
This sequence comes from Acuticoccus yangtzensis, assembly GCF_001927245.1. Lineage (GTDB taxonomy): Bacteria > Pseudomonadota > Alphaproteobacteria > Rhizobiales > Amorphaceae > Acuticoccus > Acuticoccus yangtzensis. The sequence goes on from NZ_MJUX01000013.1 coordinate 84,566, forward strand.
AGCGTCGAGCCGGTGCTGCCGTCGCGCCGAACCTTCAAACTGGAGCAGCTGTTGCGGATCGGCTTGTGGATCTCGAACAGGAACGGCTTTGCGTGCGACATCACGATCAGCTGGCGCACGGAGCGGGCCAGCTGGCGGATTTCCTGAATGGTGGCAAGGGACCGATGCTCATCAAGGCTGGTCATCGGATCATCGATGATTACGACGGCATCGGCCTTTTGCGGATGGCGGTCGAGCGAGGCGAAGAAGAAGGCAAGGGCCAGGGTATTGCGATCGCCGGCGCTGAGCGCGCTACGGAATGATGGCTGGCCTTCCTCGTCGATTAACGGCACTTCACCCGCGCCAATCGACAGCACATAAGAACAAGACGAGCCACCGCGGTTGTTGACCGAGTTGACCTTGCTCAGTCGGAAGCTAGCATTCAGTCGCCGCAGATAGTCATTTACGGCCGTCTCATACTGTGGAAACACGTCGGTCCGGTACTGGTCGAGGGCGGTTCGCGCCTGCTTCCGGACCGTTTCCGTCGTCTTCTTCGCAGCCTGCTCCTCTAGATATGCCGCACACAGCGCGCTTACTGCTGGTTCGTGGCGGGCAGCGGTTGACCGGAGCTTTGTCAGATCCTGTTCCAGCACCCGCGCGTCGGCGGCCGCGGTGCGCTCCTTGACGAGCGCGATCGTCGCGTTCACCTCCTGTAGGTGGTCGGACAAAGCCGCAACAGCTGCCTGCGCCTCGTGAAAATCAGCGACCGCGCGGAGGATTTCGTCCCCCAGCGGCATCGCCTCAAGCGGAGAGGCCTGCTTGCTGCGCAATGCCGCCTCTATGGCCTCACGTGCTCGCTTCCAGCGACGCGCGACCTCGGCCGTGTCGACCTCGATCGGCGGCACCTCCGCGAAGGCCTTCCAGAATTCGCGTACCTCGCCGGCCTGACGGACTGCACGCTCAAATGCCGTCTGGATCTCGGCGCCATGCTCGCGTTGCAGGGTGCGCAGCGCAGCCGATATCGTCTCCTTCAGCTCCGCATAGGCAGCGCCGAAATAGGCTCGGTAGTGGGCTAAAATGGTCGATCCAGCGAGATCCTGCGCGCAGAAGGGGCACGGGCTGCCAGACTCTTGCTCCAGCTGGTTAGCGAAGCCCATGCCCGCGGACACCCAGCGTTCGCCGTCTCCGCCAAGCCGGGCCATATGCGCCTGCACTACAGATACGGCTTCCGCATCGAGACCGGGAAGATCCCGCTGAAGCAATGCAGCCAGCGCGTCCAGATCGAAAGCGGGCAGCGATAGTGGCCGGAAGGTCAGCGCCTTGCTGACCGCTTCGGCCGAGCGCGCGGCCGCCAAGGCCTTCTCGACGTCCGTGATGGCCGCATCGACGTCCGCTCGGGGCTTCAGCTTGCAAAATTCGTCGACGCTCAGATTGCCCCGTGCCGACGGCGGGATTGCCTCACCACGTCGACGCAACTCCTGATTATGTGTCTCGATTTTCTCTATGCTCGCCTGCATGGCGGTGTAGAGGGCCACACCTTCGGTGCCGATAATCAGCTCATGCAGCTTCTGGCGGTGACCGCTCGCAATCTCGATGCCCGAGCAAACATTCTCGGCGACGAACACGTCATCAAATACGGCGATCACCGGCAGGGTCTGCGTCCACTGACCATTCTCATAGCGAAACGGCGCAGGCCCGCTGCCTTTGATAACGACCGAAGGCGGATGGGTGGCCCCGACTCGATGCCGCTCGCTGATGGGGGTCGCGAGACCGCTACCCAGCGACCGGAAAATGGCTGCCAGTGTCGTCTTGCCTCGCCCATTCTCAGCATAGATCAGCGTGAATGGCCCGAATGGCAGCTGAGCGCCGGAACTGACGTTGTCGAATTGACCTACATTGCGAATTAGCTTGATGCATTCAATCATAAATTGACGATTGTCATGAATGGCGGGGCATGTCGACCTGAACCGTCACGCAATCCGCACTATTGTTGCACATCCCCTCCGCGAAACGCCCGCCGCCGCTCATTCTGTACCAGCTGACGCTCGGCCGGTTCCGGCTCATTCGGCGCGTCGATCCGACGTAGCTTCACCACCGGCGCTTCAGCTCCTTTCGGCATTGAATTCACACGCCTGAGCGTCTGCTGCCCAGCTCGTGGGCATCGCATTTTCGTCAGATTTAAAATGTAATCTATAGTTCAAAATTGCAGCAATATGTGATGAATCGCTCGCGCTGCGGCTACGTGAGTCTGCTTGATGAAACACTCCTCCCGCTGGCCCGTCATCGGATCCGCCGTGCTGGCGATCGGTGCGGCCACCCTCCCCGCCCCGACGGCTCAGGCCGCCAGCGCCTATGACATCGACTGCAAGCTTATCCTGTGCCTCGCCGGCGGCTTTCCGGCCGGGTGTGCCGACGCCTTTGAGCACATGATCGACCGCATCACGTCGGTCCCGCCGAAGTCGCCGATCGGGCTGTGCCTCATGAGCGACGGCACGCCGTACGACAACTACGACGTGGACTATGGTTGGCTTTCCCCGACCTCGCCCGAGGCGTTCTCCTGCCCCGAGGATAAGCAGCTCCATCACGAGGTGCGGAACGAGGACTACCGGACTGAAGTCCGCGCCTTCTGCTACACCTCCTCCATCAGCTACGGTGCGGGCGACGACGGGACGACCGTCTATTTCGGCAAGTCGGCGCCGGAGCGGCACACGTTGCGGACCCACATCGTCGTCGAGCCTGGGACCGACGCGGCCTATTCGCCGGGCTGGCAGCAGTGGAACACCGGCGCTCGATACGGCGGGGGCGTCGTCAACGTCATCACCTACTGATGAGGGCTGCCCTCGGCCGTCTCGTCGTTGCTGTAGGGGTCAGCCTGCTAGAGGCGGGCATGGCCTTCGGCCAGGCCTGCCTGCCGCCGGCCGAGCCCTACCCCTACGCCCCGCCGAGGAACGACCCGAAGCTGCGCGCCTTCATCAATGATGAGTACGCGGCGTACATGGAAGGCATCGAGGATTACATGCAGTGCCTGGACGACGAGGCACGGCGCGCCCAGGACGAGGCCCGCGTGATCTTTGATCGTTGGATCGGCTATTTCGGCGATGAAGCCGTCATTCGCGATCGCCGTCCGGCGCAGTGATCGGCGCCGCCCTCCGCTGATCAAGGGCTTCATCAGACGAGCCGAGTTGCTATGAGCCGGCCGGGCCAATCCCGCACGCGGGACCGGGCTCTACTCGGCCCGTGAACGGGCCTCCCCGAGCCTGAGCGGGGCGTTCTCCCTGCAGCCCAGGGGCGCCGTGCGGCGTCTCTCCGAGCCGCCACCCGCCGCGGGCTGCATGGTCGCCCTTCCCCCTCAGTCTCGGCCCATTCGGGTCACGATCCCTTTGGCGCAGGGGGAACCGCCGGTTCCCCCACGCAAGCTCGCGCGCAGCTGGCGGGGGGCGTCCCCAACCACGGTCACGGCCTGACGGCCGCGCTGCGTGGCCGGGTGATCCCCCTCCCCCCGCCCCCTTCGGGACGCTGCGCGCGAGCTTGCGTGGCACCCCCTCCTGCCCTCGCCGGGAG
>NZ_MJUX01000014.1 GCF_001927245.1 Acuticoccus yangtzensis
ACCTTCACCGCGAGCCGGTCTGGCTCGACCTCGCCGCCGGCGTGCGCGTCTGCCTCGCCCCGCTCACCACCGCGCTGATGGTGTCGGCGCGCAACGACCCCGCCGTCCACGAGATGCCGGACGACGCCTCCGACGAGGACCGCGCGCTCGCTTACGCCAAGGCCATCGCCCGCCGCGCGTTGCTCGGCTGGGAGGGCGTCGGCGACGCCGATGGTGAGCCCGTCGATCCGACCTTCGACGGCATCGATGCGCTGCTCGATCTCTACCCCGTCTTCGAGGCCTTCCAGCTGAAGTACGTGAACAAGGGGCTGCTATTGGACGCGGAAAAAAACGGCTCGCAGCCCTCGCCGAATGGCACTTCGGCGGCGGGCAAGGATACTGCGACGCCTGCCCGTCGCCGTGCCAAGAGTGCCCGGGCCGCCTGAACCTGCCGGCGACCTTCGAGGGCTGGCAGGTGTGGGATCTCGCCCAGCGCATGGGCGGCCAGGTTCGCGCCGTGCCGGGCGGCGTCGTCGGATGGGACATGACCGCCGCCCTCGCAATGGCTGACGCCCTCGGCTTCAGCCCGCTCGCCGCTGTCGAGATGCTGCCGGCGCTGGAAGCCGCAGCGATCACCGCCATCAACAAGCAGATCGGATCCGAGCATGGCTGAGAAGCGCGTCAGCGTCCGCCTCGCTGCCGTCGGCGGACGCCAGGTGAAGGCCGAGCTGCAGGGCATCGGCGACACTGGCGGCAAGGCGTTCGGCCGGCTCTCGCGCGAGATGGAGGCGGCGAATGCGCGGATGGCATCGTTCGCGCGAGCCGCCAAGGTCGGGCTGACGGCGGCGGCTGCTACCGCGACGGCCTCGCTTGGTCTGATCGTCCGAGCCGCGGCCGACAGCGGCGCGCAGCTCCGGCAGTTCGTACAGGTCGCCAACGCCACACCCGAAGGGTTCCAGCGCTGGTCGGGGGCCGCGCGGACGGTCGGCATCGAGCAGGAGAAGCTCGCGGACATCCTGAAGGACGTGAACGACCGCGTCGGCGACTTCCTCCAGACCGGCGGTGGGCCGATGGCCGACTTCTTCGAGAAGGTGGCGCCGAAGGTGGGCGTCACAGCCGAACAGTTCGCGCGCCTGTCCGGTCCGGAGGCGCTGCAGCTCTACGTCGACACGCTTCAGCGCGCCGGCCTCTCGCAGCAGGAGATGACGTTCCACCTCGAGGCGATGGCCTCGGATGCCACGCGCCTCCTGCCGCTGCTGCGCGATGGCGGCGCGGAGATGCAGCGCCTCGGCGACCGCGCGGCCGACCTTGGCGCCGTCCTTGACGCCGATGCTCTGAAGGCGCTGCAGCGGACCGAGGTCGCGCTCGACACGATGTCTCTGGTGATGGAGGGGCTGCGCAACCGCATCGCGGTCGCGGCGGCCCCGGCCGTGGAAGCGCTCGCCTCAGGCTTCGTCACGCTCGCGTCAGCCGGCGGCGTCGTCCGCACGGCCATCGACACCGTGATCGGCAACCTCGGCCGGCTCGCGACGTATGCGGCAACGGCCGCCGCCTTCTTCGCCGGACGCTGGGTCGCGGGAATGGTGGCGGCCGCGGTCTCGGTGCGCGGCCTCGCCACGGCGTTGGTCGTCCTTCGGGGCGCGCTGATCCGGACCGGCATCGGCGCGCTCATCGTCGGGGCGGGCGAGCTGATCTACCAGTTCGGGCGCCTCGTCAGCAGTACCGGCGGCTTCGGCAATGCGCTGTCTCTCCTCGCGGATGTGGCGACCGAGGTGTGGGAGCGCATCAAGTCCGGTGGCCGTGCGCTCGCGCTGGCGCTTCAGTCGGTCTGGGCTCGGATCGAACGCGGCTGGCTCAGCGTCATGGCCCGGATCCAGAAGAGTTGGGCCGAGCTACTGCACCGGCTCGCGCGCGGTCTCGACGGCCTCCCAGGCTTCGATGAGACGACGCTGCGGGTGCATGGCGCCGCGGTCATGGCGACATCCGGCTTCTACGAGCTCGAACTCGCGGTCGGCGAGGCTGACCAGCGCGCGAAGGAACTTGCCGCATCCGCGTCGGAAGCCGCCAAGGCGGCCACCGCCCCGCTGACGTCCCTGGCAGCGCTCGGGCAGGCCGCCGAGGAGGCCGGCAACGACAGCGAGGCGTCGTTGCAGCGCGCGGCGAAGGCCGCAGAAGGCTTGAAGGACGGTGTCGCGCAGACCGCCAAAGCGGCGAAGGCTGCGAAGCCGGAGGTGGTGGAGACCGCCGAAGCCGCGAAGACCGGCTGGAGCCAAGCGCAGGACGCGCTGAGCGATTACGCCAAACAGGCGGTGGCGCTCGGCAAGAACGTGGGCGACGCGCTGGTGAGTGCGTTCCGGAGCGCCGAAGAGGCGTTCGCCGAGTTCGTCCGGACGGGGAAGGTCGACTTCCGCAGCCTGGTAAGCTCGATGCTCGTCGACATGGCGAAGGTGGCGGCGCAGCGCTTCATCTTCGGTCCGCTCTCGAATGCGCTGTCGGCGGGGATCGGTCGCCTCGGTTCGGTGTTCGCCGGCGTCTTCCACGAGGGCGGTGTCGTGGGGCACCCGGCGACGATGCGGCTCGCGCCAGCGGCGGCGTTCGCCGGAGTGCACCGGTACCACGGCGGCGGTGTCGCCGGGCTGCGGCCCGACGAGGTGCCGGCGATCCTGCAGCGCGGTGAGCGCGTCCTTTCGCGCCGTGAGACGGCTGCGCTCGATCGCGATCGCGCATCGGGCGGTGTGAGCGTCACCATCGTCGCGCGGGACGCGGAGAGCTTCCGGCAGTCTCGGACGCAGGTGGCGGCAGACGTCGCTCGTGCGGTGTCGCTCGGACGGCGGGGGCTCTGATGGCGTTCCACGAGGTTCGCTTCCCCGAAAACATCAGCCGCGGCGCGCGCGGCGGTCCGCAGCGGCGGACGCAGATCGTCGAGCTGGCGTCGGGGGCCGAGGAGCGCAACGCCAACTGGGTCAACTCGCGGCGGCGCTACGACGTGGCCTACGGCATCCGCCGAATCGACGACCTCGCCGTCGTCGTCGCATTCTTCGAGGCGCGCAACGGACGGCTCTATGGATTCCGGTTCAAGGATTGGGCTGATCACAAGTCCTGCGCGCCGTCCGGGATCCCAGCCCCCACCGATCAGCTGATCGGGATCGGCGACGGCGAGCAGACCGAGTTCCATCTGACGAAGGCGTACGCGTCGGGCGGTGAGACTTGGATCCGCGCGACCACCAAGCCGGTCACCGGGACGGTTCGCGTCGCTGTCGACGGCACCGAGCAGATGTCCGGCTGGTCCATCGATGCCACCACCGGGATCGTCACGTTCGCCACCGCTCCCGCTGATGCCGTCGCCATCCGCGCCGGTTTCGAGTTCGACGTGCCAGTCCGCTTCGACACCGACGCCCTCGACGTCACCCTCGACATCGAGCGGCTCGGCTCGATCACCTCCATCCCGCTCGTGGAGCTCCGCCGATGAAGGCGCTCTCACCTGAACTGCAGGCCCATCTCGACGAGGGCACGACGACGCTCGCCTGGTGCTGGCGCATCGCCCGCTCCGATGGCGAGACATTCGGCTTCACCGACCACGATCGCACGCTCACCTTCGACGGCACGGACTTCGAGCCGGAGAGCGGCCTGACCGCCTCCGAGATCCGCTCTGGCTCCGACCTGTCGATCGACGCACAGGACGCCGAGGGCGTGCTGACGTCGGACCGGATCGCCGAGTCGGACATCCTCGATGGACGATGGGACAATGCCGCGGTCGAGGTGTGGCGGGTGAACTGGGCGGATGTCAGCCAGCGCGTCCTGATGCGGCGCGGCTCCATCGGCCAGATCCGGCGCGGCCGTCTCGCGTTCGTCGCTGAGGTGCGTTCCCTCGCGCACGTGCTGGGCCAGACCGTCGGCCGGACGTATCAGGCCACCTGTGACGCTGCGCTCGGCGATGCGCGATGCGGCGTCGATCTCGACGATCCTGCCTATCGCGGATCGGGCGTCGTCGTCGATCGCCTGCGCGACCGAGCCTTCACGGCCTCCGGGATCGGCGCTTTCGAGGCCAGTTGGTTCGTCCACGGCACGGTCGAATGGACGAGCGGCGCCAACGCGGGACGCCGCGCGGAGGTCATTGCGCATGACGTGTCCGAGGGGCTCGTGACGATCACGCTGCTTGAGGCTCCGGTGCGCGGCCTTGCCGAGGGCGACGCGTTCGTGATCCGTGCCGGCTGCGACAAGCACGTTGCGACCTGCGCGGCGAAGTTCGCCAACGTCGCGAACTTCCGCGGCTTCCCACACATCCCCGGCCAGGACACCGTGATCCGCTACGCGACGACCGACGGCGGCCACGAGGGCGACGTCCTGTGACCATTCCGCCGAACCGCACGGTCTGGGACGCGCTCGTCGCTCTAGCAGCGACCGCGCTCGACGTTCCTGCCGCCGACGTGGGCGGACCAACTCGCGGGCCGGCGCGCGCTGCGCTCGCCCGACAGCTCGCCTACTACCTTGCGGTCACGACGTTGGGCTGGACGGCGAGCGACGCGGGCCGCGTTTGCGGTCGCGACCGCACGTCGGTGAGCCATGCGCTCCCCTTAATCGAGGATCGGCGGGACTGCCCGCAGTTCGATGCCATGGTCGAGCGTCTCGAAGAGGCCGCGCTCGCTGCGGCAGGCTTGGCCGGCGCCGCCAATAGCGTGCCGGGGCTCCCCATCGCGATCGCATCGAGGAAGTCGCGTGCGACGGGAGTGATCTGTCTATGACAGCGGCAGCAGATCCCGCCTGCGTCGTCGATGCGGCACTGTCTTGGCTCGGCACGCCGTACCACGATCAAGCCAGCCTGAAGGGCGCAGGCTGCGACTGCCTTGGCCTCGCCCGTGGCGTCTGGCGCGAGATCGTCGGGCCGGAGCCGTTCCCGATCCCGCCCTACAGCCGCGATTGGGGCGAGGCCGGCGCGGTCGAGGTCCTGGCGGCGGGCGCCCGCCGAATGATGCCGGAGATCGATCCGGCATACGCGGAACCGGGCGCGCTGCTGCTGTTCCGCATGCGCCCGCGCGCGATCGCCAAGCACGTCGGCATCATGACGGCGGAGGACCGGTTCGTGCACGGCTATGAGCGACTCGGCGCGATCGAGCAGCCCCTCACGCCCGTCTGGCGGCGGCGCATCGCGTTCGCCTTCCTCTTCCCGGCTCCGGATCCTGGCTGATGGCGACACTTGTTCTCGGCGCTGTCGGCACTGCGATCGGCGGCGCGGTTGGCGGGACCGTCCTCGGTCTGTCCGGCGCCGCCATCGGCGGCATCGTCGGCTCGACAGTCGGTTCCGTCATCGACAGCTGGCTCGTCTCGCAGCTCGCACCGACCCAGCGCATCGAAGGCGCGCGGCTAGACAGCCTGCGCATCACCTCGTCCACCGAAGGCGCCGTCATCCCGCGGCTCTACGGGCGAATGCGGATCGGCGGCAACATCATCTGGGCCACTGACTTCCGTGAGGAGGTCGAGACGTCCACCCAGGGCGGCGGCAAGGGCGGCGGGCCGAAGGTCAAGACGACCGAGTATCTTTACTACGCCTCGTTCGCCGTGGCCCTCTGCGAGGGGCCGATCACCGGCATCGGCCGCGTCTGGGCCGACGGCAAGCTGATGGACCTCGCCGGCGTCACCTGGCGCTGGTATCCGGGCGACGAGACGCAGGAGGCAGATCCGTTCATCGCGACCACGATGGGCGCCGAGCCGACGCCGGCCTACCGCGGCACGGCCTACGTGGTGTTCGAGGAGCTCGCACTGGACCGCTACGGCAACCGTCTGCCGCAGCTCTCGTTCGAGGTGTTTCGGCCGATTGCCGATCCCGACACCGCCGAGGGCTGCGTCGAGGCGGTCACGCTCATCCCGGCCTCGGGCGAGTTCACGTATGCCACGCAGCCGATCCGCAAGGGCGGCGATGGGGAGACCGTCGCCGAGAACCTCAACGCGCTCACCGATACGGCTGATATCGTCGTCGCGTTGGACCGTCTGCAAGCGATGGTCCCCGCGGTGAAGAGCGTCTCGCTCGTCGTCGCGTGGTTCGGCGACGACGTGCGGGCTGGCGAGTGTCAGGTGCGGCCCGGTGTTGAAGTGCCGGCGAAGGAGACGACGCCGGTGTCGTGGTCGGTCAACGGCCTCTCACGCGCAGACGCCCACCTCGTCAGTCGCGACGATCAGGACCGGCCGGTCTACGGCGGCACGCCAGCCGACTTTGCCGTGGTCGAAGCGATCCGGGAGATGAAGGCACGCGGGCTGCGGGTCACTTTCTACCCGTTCATCCTGATGGACGTCCCGCCGGGGAACACGCTGCCGAACCCGTACAGCGACAACGCCGCCGAGATCGGGCAGTCGACCTTCCCCTGGCGCGGGCGGATCACCTGCTCGCCCGCGGCCGGATATGTCGGCAGCGTCGATCAGACCGCGGCGGCGGGCGCGCAGGTGGCCGCCATGTTCGGCAGCGCGGCGGTGGGCGACTTCGCCATCTCGGGCGACACCGTCATCTGGACTGGGAGCGCGGACGATAGGGGTCTGCGCCGGATGGTGCTGCACTACGCCCATCTCTGCGCCGTCGCCGGCGGTGTCGACGCGTTCCTGATTGGCTCGGAGATGCGCGGCCTTACCACCATCCGGGATGGGGTAGCGAGCTTCCCAGCAGTCGACGCCTACCGACAGCTCGCATCCGATGTGCGATCGATCGTCGGCGCGGACACGAAGGTGAGCTACGCCGCCGACTGGTCGGAGTATTTCGGTCACCAGCCGTCCGATGGATCCGGGGACGTCTACTTCCACCTCGACCCGCTCTGGGCGGACGCCAACATCGACTTCGTCGGGATCGACAATTACGTTCCGCTTTCGGACTGGCGCGACGGCTTCGAGCATGCCGACGCCAACTCCGCCCCGGCGATCTACGGCCGCGCGTACCTTCAGGCCAACATCGCCGGCGGCGAGGGTTTTGACTGGTACTACGCCAGCGCCTCCGATCGGGCCGCCCAGATCCGCACGACGATCACCGACGGCGCCGGCAAACCTTGGGTCTTCCGGTACAAGGATCTCGAGGCGTGGTGGTCGAACGAGCACTTCGATCGCCCCGGCGGCACCGAAGCCGGTTTCCCGACAGATTGGACCCCGCGATCGAAGCCGATCCGCTTCACGGAGTTCGGCTGCCCGGCGATCGACCGCGGGACCAATCAGCCGAATGTCTTCTTCGACCCGAAGTCGTCCGAGAGCTTCCTGCCGTACTTCTCACGCGGCTGGCGAGATGACGCGATCCAGCGCGCCTACCTCGAAGCGACCGCTCTCTATTGGCTCGATCCCGCCCACAATCCGGTGTCGCCGGCCTATGGCGGCCCGATGGTCGACGTGCCGGAGTGCGCCGCGTGGACGTGGGACGGGCGGCCGTACCCGTTCTTTCCGGAACTCACCGACGTTTGGACCGACGGCGCCAACTGGCGGCTCGGGCACTGGCTCACGGGACGCCTCGGCTCCGTATCGCTGGCGGCACTGGTGCGGCACCTGTGCCTGCGCGCCGGCATGCCAGAGGAGCGCATCGACGTGTCGGGCCTCTGGGGCTCGCTCGAAGGCTACACCATCACCGCCCTGGAGAGCCCACGGGCGTCGATCGCGATGCTCGCCCGGCACTTCGGCTTCGATGCGGTCGAGAGCGAGGGCGTCGTCCGCTTCCTGATGCGCGGCCGGCAGGCGTCCGCGACCATCGCGCCGGGCGATCTCGTTGCAGCGGCGGAGGCATCTGACGTGTTCGAGCTGACCCGCGGACAGGAGACGGAACTTCCGCAGGCGCTGAAGTGGCAAGTCGCTCGCGCCGACGAGGACTACGACGGCGCGCTGGTGGAAGCTCGGCGCGTCACCGTCGATTCCGCGCGCGTGGCGTCAGAGGCGTTCCCGATGGCGGTGCCGCCGGAGGAGGCTGAGCGGCGTTGCCGGCGCGCGTTGATGGAAGCATGGACCGGGCGCGAGGGGCTTGTGCTGCGTCTGCCGCCGTCGCGGCTCGCGCTCGATCCGGCGGACGTCATCGCGCTCGAGCATGACGGCCGGCGCATGGACTTCCGCATCGCGTCCATTGCCGACGCCGAAGCCCGCGGCGTCGAAGCCGTCCTGCAGGACCGCACGAACTACGATCTACCACCGGGTGAACCCCGACCTGCGGCGCCGACCCAGCTTCCTGTCTTCGGCGCCCCTGACGTCGTCTACCTGGATCTGCCGCAGCTCTCCGACGATCACGTCGCGCACCACCCGCTCGTCGCGGCGTACGCGAAACCGTGGCCGGGCCGGATGGCGGTCTGGCGCAGTCCCGCCTCCGACGGGTTCGACCTCGTCACGACGTTCGGGCGGCGGGCGCGCATGGGCGTGCTGGTCGACGATCTCTATCCGGGTCCGACCTCGCGGTTCGACCTCGGCAACGCGCTCGTGGTCGATCTCCGCGTCGGCTCGCTCGAGGGCGTGACAGACATCGCGCTGTTCGGCGGTGCCAACGCGCTCGCCGTCGAGGCGTCGCCGGGTGTCTGGGAGGTTGTCCAGGCGGCTGAGGTTGAGCTGATTGCGCCGCGGCGATACCGGCTGAGCAGGCTGCTGCGCGGCCAGCGCGGGACCGAGGCCGCGATGGGCTCGCCTGCACTGGCTGGGTCACGCGTCGTCGTCCTCGACGCCAACCTCGCGGCGCTGCCGATCGGGGAGGTCGACATCGGCCTCCCTTGGAACTGGCGTGTTGGACCGGCGAGCCGCCCGGTTAGCGACGACACCTACGTCGCCTGCTCATTCGCACCCGCTGGTGTCGGACTGCGGCCGTTCTCGGTATGCCACGTCGAGCAGCCGTGGCGAATGGCGCGGACGCCGGGCGATCTGACCATCCGATGGATGCGCCGATCGCGCGCGCTCGCCGCCGACAGCTGGAACGGCGTCGACGTTCCGCTCGCCGAGGAGAGCGAGCGCTACGAGATCGAGATCCTCGACGGTGCCGCGGTGAAGCGAACGCTGACGACGGGCTCGACCAGCGTCGTCTACCCGGCTGCACAGCAGACCGCCGACTGGGGCGCTCTGCTCGGTCCCGGCGACAGCCTCGATGTCCGCATTTTTCAGCTGTCGGCCATCGTCGGCCGCGGTGCCTCGAAATCCGTAACGCTGTTTTTCTGAGGGCTCATGTCCGACACCTCGACCCATCTTTTGCTGCCCTACCTCCAGGCGGCGCAGGCGCAGAAAAACGTGACCCACAATGAGGCGCTGCGCCTGCTCGACGGCCTTGTCCAGCTCTCGGTTCTCGATCGGGATCTTGCCGATCCACCCAGCAGCCCGAGCGACGGGGATCGCTACATCGTCGCAAGCGGCGGCAGCGGTGCATGGAGCGGCTGGGACCTCAACGTCGCGTACTACGTCGACGGGGCTTGGATGCGGCTCGTCCCGCGTGCGGGATGGCGCACCTGGGTCGAGGACGAAGGGGTGCTGCTCGTCTTCGACGGGTCCAGCTGGGTCACCACGACACCGACCGCACTGCAGGCGCTCACGCGGCTGGGAGTTGGCACCACCGCGAACGCCGCAAACCCGTTCTCGGCGAAGTTGAACGCGGCGCTCTGGACCGCGCTGACGGACGCCGAGGGTGGCGATGGTGCGCTGCGCATCACGCTCAACAAGGAGAGCGCGGAAGACACTCTCGCGCTCCTCCTACAGTCTGGCTTCTCCGGCCGCGCCGAACTCGGTCTGGTCGGATCCGACGATCTGACGCTCAAGGTGAGTGCGGACGGGAGCAGCTGGAATGATGCTTTCGTCGTCGATCGGAACTCAGGGATCGTCAGCGAGCCCAACCGCCCGCGCTTCAAGGCGTACACGAACTACGACAACTACGTCCCGCTCACGACGTGGACGAAGATCGCGATCAACGCCACCGAGGCGAACGACCAGAACGTCTTCGACGCGGGCGCCAACGTCTTCACCGCCCCCGCGGACGGCACTTATCTCCTCGGCGCCTCGTTGCTGTACAAGGTCAACGGCAGCCTGTCGTCACGGATGCGCGGGCGGCTCGTACTGAACGGCGCGATCGAAATCCGCGGCTCCCTCGGCGAGATCTCCGGAACGCACGTCTCGAATGCCACCGCGATCTGGCTCCAGACGATGGTGCCGCTGTCCGCCGGCGATACCGTCGAGCTGCAGGGCTACTTCCGCGGCGCCGATGGATACTTCGCCGCCGAGCACACCACCTTCTGGGGCACCAAGATAGGATGAGAGGGCAGGCTCACGACCATGCCGACGACACGCACACCCGACCACATCACGCTGCCGAAACCCGAGTTCGAGCAGCTCCTCGAAACCGCCGCCGAAAAGGGCGCGAAGCGCGCGCTCATCGACGTCGGCCTCGAAGGCGAGACCGCAGCAGCCGACGTCCGCGATCTCCGCTCGCTCCTCGATGCGATCAAGGTCGTCCGCAACACCGCCCTTCAGACCGCGGTGCATGTGATCGTTACCGCGATTCTGCTCCTCATGGTCCTCGGCGCCGCAATCAAGCTGAAGCTGTTCGGCGACGGCGGCTGACCGCTCCCACTCTCATCATCGTCCACCGAGCCCGCCTTGTTCGGGCTCTTTTCGTTTGGAGGTTCCCATGACGCCCAAGTGGTATCAGCTCGCAACCGCCGAGCTGGGCCAGCAGGAGATCCGTGGCGCGAGGCACAATCCGCGGATCGTCAGCTATCAGCAGGCGACCGGCCTTCGCGCCACCGACGACGAGACCGCGTGGTGCGGCTCGTTCGTCGCGTGGTGCCTGCGCGAGGCTGGCATTCGCTATGATGTTGCTCGCGCGGCGGCCGCTCGGTCCTGGCTGAGCTGGGGCCGCAAACTCGACAAGCCGACCATCGGCTGCGTCGTCGTCTTCTGGCGCGGCAAGCGCAACGGCTGGCAGGGCCACGTCGGCTTCTACGCCGGCCGAGCCAAGAACGGCGACATCCTCGTCCTCGGCGGCAACCAGGGCGACGCCGTCGGCATCCGCCCGTACTCGGCGAGCCAGCTGCTCGGCTATCGCTGGCCGAGCGATGTCGCGCTGCCGCCGGACATCGAGCCGCTGGCAAAGTCCGGCGTCGTACAGGGCACCAGCATCGCCGTCGCCAGCGGCGGCGCGATCGTCGCAGAGAACCTTCCGACTTTGGTAACGGAACTCGAGCGGGCCGATCGACATCTGCAGGCGGGCACCATCTTCGGCATCGCCATCGGTGTGTTGATCGTCGCCGGCGGCGGATACGCCCTGTGGCGGAGGGTGAAGGCGGCTCGGCAGCTCGGCGAGGAGGTCACGTGATGGGATGGCTTCTCGCAATGCCGTGGTTGCGGCGGCTCGGGATGTACGCCGCCGCTGCTGGCGCCTTCGTCGCGGCGCTTGCCGCGCTACTTCGCTCCGGCGAGCGCAGCGGACAACTTCTAGAGCAACTCGAACAGGAACGGGAGGTGTCCGATGCGCGTCAGCGGATGCTCGATGCGGCGCACGATCGTCCTCGCGGGCGTGATGATCTCGCTCGGCGCATGCGCGACGGGGAATTCTGACCGCGGCGGCGCGTGTGTCCCGGTGCCAGAGTACCGGCGGCAGTTCCTCGACCGGGCGGCGGACGAGATCGAGCGGATGACGGAGGAATCCGCAATCACGCGAATGCTGGAGGATTACGCCTTGATGCGAGCGCAGGGGCGTTCGTGTCCCGAGCCATACTCGAGCTCGTATATGCTCAGCCCCCCGAGGTGACGGAAGCGACGCGCGCGATCGCCAAGCTTCCCCGTCGTCATACTCGCTCGCCGACTGCGAGTATACGTGCCGGACGCCGACGAGCGCGGACCCCGGTGCGAGGTCTTCGGGGACACAAATCCTCCCTCTGCGGCGTCGCGGAGTGGGACCCGGGAGCGAGAAGTTCCACAGCCGACCAGGGATGGGGCTATTCCGCCTAGCGCGGCGCTCGTCGACGACCCGAAGCCGCCGGCGCCGGCCTAATCGATCCGCATCGTATCCTCCAGCTCACGGTGCGAGCGGGCCTGAGGCTGAATAACAGAAGCCGATGAAGAAGGTTGCCGCACGAGATGACGTGCAGGTATCCAACACGCGGCGCGCGGTGTGTACTGCAGTAGGCGTGCGTCACGCCGCGTAACTCTCATCAGCCGAGGCCGAATACCCTTTCCGCAAGTGAGCCCGACTTGCGGTCATTGGCTGTGTCGACGCGATCGAGCCGGTCCTCGGTTACGACCCGCTCGTACGGTTCCGCCTCGTTCCGGATGCGGTACTGCAGGGCCTCGCCGACAGGCGGCAGGACGCGCGTGACCCTGAAGAGTTCGGCGGAGCCGGGCGGGCGGTCGAGCCGGTTTCTGAAGCGGACGGTCTGTCCCACCTCGAACAGGTGGGGTTCGGTGTCATGCCGTATGGGACGCATGGAATCTCCTTGCCGGCGCGCTATGCGCGCTCGTGCCGTGTGAGAATCGGATGAGGATGTCCTCGACTGCTAGGAACAGCCTTGCGGTCCTTGCTCCGCCGCGTGAATGGCGAGCACCGGTGGGAGCTTGCAGTCAGGGAAAAGCGCAGGGGAGAAGGATGTCGCGCGGTTAGGCGCTGGATCACCAAATTCTTACTTATGATTTTCGAACGTTGAATACAATGGAGCGCCAGCGAAAAATTGAAAGCGTCGATAGAAAGAGCGTCTGGCCGACTTGAGAAGATCGTCAAGGACGGCCGACGGGCCTCGGCAGCGGGCCGCATCGGGAGGTGAACGTGATCCGCGCGCTAGTCACCTCTGATGGGGGGAATGCCGAGGCGGCGCGCGCCGAGGCGGCCGAAGCGCTCGCAAACGCCCGCGGGATCCCCGTCGCCGAGGCGTCGCGGCAGGTCGCCGAGATCGAGGCCGCCTACCAGAGCACCGTGGACCGGACCGCGGAGGCGGCGGCGCGGGCCGCTGATGCGACTGCGGACGCCGTCTCGACGGGAGCGCTGCTCGCCTTCGCCGGGCTCGTCCTCGGCGCCATCGCGGGCTGGCTCGGCGGCCGGTCGGGCGTCGTCCATCCGGTGTTCGCAAATCGTCTAGCGCCGGCGCGTCTGCGGCGCGCCTGACCCGGAAGACCGACCGTCCGCTAGGGCCGGGGCAGTCCGCTCCGGCCACTACGGATGATGCCGTCGCCGCGCAAAGTCGGGACGGAAAGCCGGGTCGTGTATGGGCTGCGACGGCGAACGTCCGCTCCGGCTGTGTCCCCGTGGTCGGCGCGATTTCTTTCCGATCATTGATCCAACCTGATCGGAAAGCGGGCAGGTCATCTCCGGCATGATGCTGAAGCGCGTTCCGCAAGAGTGAAGGTGTCCGGCGAGATGTATGACTCCGAACCCCATCACGTGCTGCTCGCGGCCACCGGGCTCGCACTCCTCGCCGCTTACGCGTTGCCGCGCCTCGCTTTCGCGCGCCCGCCGTCCTCCTCGTGGCTCCTCATGGTTTTCGGGCTTCTCGTTTTCGCGTTCGTCCCGGGTATGCCCGGGGCGCTCGACCCGGTGAGCGCGCCGCTCGTCTGGGAGGTGGTCAGCGAGCTGGTCGTGATCGTCGTCCTGTTTTCGACGGGGCTCCGCATCGACACGATCCGCGGTCTGAGGCTGTGGTCCCCCACGGTCCGCCTCCTCGCGATCACGATGCCGCTGACCATCGCCGCCGTCGCCTTCCTCGGCTGGTCGCTCGCGGGCATGACGGTCGCGGGCGATCCTTGTCGGCGCGGCGCTGGCGCCGACCGATCCCGTCCTCGCTGGCGATGTCCAGGTGGGAACGCCGCTTGAAGGGGGAGAGCATCCGGTCCGGTTCGCGCTCACGGCGGAGGCGGGCCTCAACGACGGGCTGGCCATCCCGTTCGTCCATCTCGGACTGCTGGTCGAGGCGCTCGGGCTCGATCCGGGGACCTGGCTGCCCGACTGGCTCTGGCGGGACTTGGTCTACCGGGTCGCCGTTGGCGGCCTCGGCGGCGCGGCCATCGGGTGGGTCTTCGGCAGGCTCCTCGTCGGCAGCGGGCGGCGCATCACTGACGGTGTGTCGAGGATCGTCGCCTCGCCGGCGTGCTCCTCACCTACGGCCTCGTGGAGCTCGTCGAGGGATACGGCTTCATCGCGGCGTTCGTCGCCGGCATGGTGTGCAGGAGCGTCGAGCGCGACAACGCCTTCCACCGCCGGCTCCATGATTTCTCGGAGGCTCTAGATGTCGTTCCCAAGAAGATTGTTCAGCCTGAGCCAGGGTGTCTGATGGCCGATCGCTGAGTGTGGGCGGGCGGTGTTGTAGGTTTTGAGAAAGGGCTGCTAGCGCGCGTTCTCTCGGCGGATGAGTGATAGGGGCGGACGTAGGCCCATTCTCTGAGGGACGTCTGAATGAAGCGTTCGGCCTTGCCGTTGGTGCGCGGCGTGTAGGGCCTTGTCCGGATGTGCTTCAGCCCTCGTTCGTGCAGTATCTTGCGAAAGAAGTGGCTCCGGTAGGCCGATCCGTTGTCGGTCATGACCCGCTCGACGGTCACGCCATGGCGCTTGAAGAAGGCCAGGGCGCGGCCCAGGAAGGCAATCGCGTCCTCGCGTTTCTCGGAGGCGAGCACCTCGGTGAAGGCCAGGCGCGAGGCGTCGTCGATGGCCACATGGAGCACCTCCCAGCCGGTGCCGCGCTTGTTCGACTGGCCCCGCCGATCGCCTGTGATGCGATGGCCAATCCCCTTGATCCGCCCGAGCTTTTTGGTGTCCATGTGGATCATCTCGCCAGGCTGTTCGCGCTGATAGCGCCGGACCGGCGGAGTTTCATCCAGGGCCTTGAGCTTGCCGAGGCCGAGCCGGCGCAGGACCGCACCGACGGTCGATCGGGGCATGTTGAGCTGGCGGGCGATGGCCGGCCCCGTCATGCGCTGAAGCCTGAGGCGCTTGATGTCCTGGACGGTTCTCTCGGCGAGTTTATGACGGATACGATGCGGCGTGTGGGACCGGTCGGTGAGGGCCGCTTCGCCGCCCTCTTTGAACCTTGCCAGCCATTTGAAGGCGGTTCGCTTGGAGATCCCCGCGGCGCTTGCCGCATCGGCAACCGGCCAACCCTGGCTTTGCACCCGCTCCACCAGCAGGAGCCGACTGTGTCGGTTGGAACGTGCATTCTTGTGGGTGTTCATGACCGATCCCCGCTGCCTCCCGAAGAGACAATCAGACCCGGTCCCGGCGAGCAATCATCGTAGCATCCACATCTAGAGGAAGCGCTGACGGCCCTCCTCCTGATCTTCCTCGGTGGTGCCTTGCCCGCTCTGTGGCCCGCGCTCGACTGGCAGGGTTGCCTGATCGGCCTCGCGCTTCTTCTCGAGATCCGCCCGCTCGCGGGCTGGGTCGCGCTGTGGCGGTCGCCGCTCGGCGGGCGGGAGCGTGCCGTCGTCGCCTCTTGCGGCGTGCGGGGCATCGGGTCGGTCTATAATCTCGGCTACGCGTCCGGACGGATTGAGTTCATCAACGCGGCCCAGATCTGGGCGCTGGTGGCGTTCACCATCTTCGCGTCCACACTCGTCCACGGTGCGACCGCCCGTCTCATCGTCGACCGGGTCGTCGGCGCCCGCTCGGCGCCTTCCTGATCCCGGGGCACGGGACCGGGGTTCCGGTCCGCTCGACGGTGGCGGGACGAAGGGGACCGTCAGCGGGCGCTGAGCACGGCGACCTCCACCTCCATCGACGTCTGCGATGCGCCATCGAGGGACACGAAGGTGCCGCTGACAGGGACCGCCTGCGCAGGCGTGCGGGTCGTCGCCACGCGCACCAGGCTGCGGCTCGCGACGATCTGGTTGGTCGGGTCGAACTCGACCCAGCCGGCCCCCGGTAGGTACACGTCCGCCCAGGCGTGGGTCGCGCCACCGCCCGTCAACGTCTCGGCGTCGGTGGCCGGGTCGTAGAGATAACCGGTGACGAACCGCGCCGCATAGCCGAGGGATCGCGCGGCCTCCATGAAGAGGAAGGCGAAATCCCTGCACGTGCCGCTTCCCTTGGCGATGGTCTCAGCCGGGGACTGCACCCCCATCTCCTCCCTGCGCCGGTAGACGAAGCTGCGGTGGACGGCCGTGGACAGGGCCTCCAGCACCTCGGCGCTTCCGTGCGGCAGTTCCGGCAGAACAGCCGCCACCCATGCCCTCACTGCCTCCGCGTCGCGCGGCCGGTCGATCGCGACGAGGGCGGCGAGGTCGAACGCCTCGTCGGATTCGTACCGTGGTGGGTAGGCGCCGGCGCGTCGGCCGATGCGCGGCAGCGGATCGTCGAGGGCGTATCGCTGCAACCGCAGCTCGCTGGCGATCACGAGCTCCTGCGCCGGCTCGTGGAACGTCAGCCGCGCCACCGAGTTACCAAATGTGTCGTAGGCCCATCCGACGTCCGCCGGCGGGGACACGGTCAGGCTCGATCCCAAGATCCTCATGTCGTGTCCGTCACGGGGCCTGAGCATCAGGTCGTGCGGTCCGAATTGCACAGGCCGGTCGTATGAGTACACCGTCTTGTGGGAGATCATCAGCGCACTCACGAATGTTTTTCCACGTGGCCCGTCCTTTATTTTGCAAATATTGACACTATATCTGTAATGCTTGCCGATAAGGCAATGTCCAGACCATCGAATTCATCGTCTCGTTTGCGGGCGTGGAAAGGTAATAGTGTTTATTCGTTTCGGATTCGATATTGCGTTGAACTGCAAGACACCGACGACGCTCATTCTCGGCCTGTCGCCACACTCGACCTATTCCGGTCGCATCATCGGGTCCGACCGTCTCACCGTTGAGCCCGAGCTTGCGATGGACGATATCCTCGATCCGTTCGGCAACCGGCTCATACGGCTGAGGGCTCCCGCCGGCCGGCTCGCACTGAACGCGGACTGCGTGGTTGAGGTCGAGGGCGAGCCCGACCCGTTCGACTGGAACGCTCAGCAGCGGGATGTCGCGGACCTTCCGCCCGAAACGCTGCCCTTCTTGATGGCGAGCCGCTACTGCGAGTCTGACGTGCTCCGCGAGGACGCGTGGCGCCTGTTCGGCGGTACGCCGATGGGCTGGGCGCGCGTGCAGGCGATCTCCAACTTCGTGCACAACCACCTGACGTTCGGCTATGGTTTCGGCCGCCCGACGAAGACGGCGGCGGACGCGTTCAAGGAGCGCACCGGCGTCTGCCGGGACTTCGCGCATCTCATGATCGCGCTCTGCCGTGCCATGAGCATCCCGGCCCGCTACGCGAGCGGCTACCTCGGCGACATCGGCGTTCCGCCGTCAGGCCCCGGCGACTTCAGCGCCTGGACCGAGGTCTATCTCGGCGATCGCTGGTACACCTTCGACGCGCGCCACAACATCCCCCGCATCGGGCGCATCCTGATGGTGCGCGGCAGGGACGCGGCGGACGGCGCCATGATGACCACGTTCGGCGCCTACGATCTCGAGCTGTTCAAGGTGTGGACCGACGAGGTCGAGGGCCGCGGTGACGACGATCTAAAGGAGCTGCTCCGCCGGCAGCCGGTAGGCGAAGCGCTAACACTCGCACCGGTCTGAAAGCGCGCTTGCCGAGTACCGGAAGGGCGCGTTTCGGCGAGTGGCAGAATCTGCGCCCCGCGCAAGTCCGTCGCTCAATGCGGATTTCGAGACCCGCGCAGCGGACTTGGGCGGTATTTGAAAGCCAAGGCGCAGGCTATATTTGAAAAGTAAAGAGAAAACTTTGAAGGCTGCCCCCGAAAGCCTGCCTTCATCACGGCGGTCGGGTGCTGGACGGTATCACAGTGCGATCGGTTGACCGGTCGGCCGTCCGGACGGACGCCGCGGCCTGATCGCGTTTGGAGGACGATGCGTGGAAACGACCGACAGCCAACCTGAACAAAGCTTCGAAACGCCGAAGGCAGACAACAACAACATGAAAAGGCAGGCCGAGCCGAAAGGTCCGCCCGCGCCTCAACCCCCGGTGCCCGCCGGCGGTCACGTCAGGCCGCTCGGTGAACCATCGTGAGTACCGCACGGGATCTGGATGCGCCGGAGTTTTTCGAGTCGCAAAACTACGCGACCTCGGCCAACCTCTTCGTCCGCCACGCCGGGTCGAGACGAGGGGGTCTTCGCAGCTACCGGTTCGATACGGCGGCCGATGCGATCGCCTGCGCTCTGACCAACTTTGCCAGTCGGCGGCCGAGCGACGTGGTGATGACCGTGGAAGACAAGCGGTTCAATCTCGACGCTCTGCGCGCGATCGAACGCCGGGATGGGGCGCCCAGCGGCCCCAGTGCGGGCATCGCTTCCGCCTGATCAGCCGGTGATGCGGGCCATTCCTCCGGGGCGGTCGCGCCTGGACACCGGCGACGCCATGAACGGCTCAGCAACACATCCGCGATGGGCGGAGGAGTACCGCGGTTTGACCCACCTAACTGTCGACGAACCAAGGCACCCCGACACGGGTGCGCAATCGTCGATCGCGCCTGCCGAGCTCGGACGGGAAATGCGGGCGTACACCGTTCCGGACCGCAAGCGCAGCCTCTTCGAGCTGACCGCCTCCGCCGTACCGTTCGTGGCTCTCTGGCTCGCCATGTGGCTCGCCCTCACCCAAGTCGGCTACTGGCTAGTCCTCCTTCTGGCGGTGCCGGCCGCAGGGTTCCTCGTCCGTCTCTTCATGATCCAGCACGACTGCGGTCACGGCTCGGTCTTCGGCGCGCGCCGCGCGGACGACTGGCTCGGCCGCGCGCTTGGCGTGCTGACCCTCACTCCCTACGATCACTGGCGCCACACCCATGCCATGCATCATGCGGGTTCCGGACATCTCGGAAAGCGCGGCATCGGCGACGTCGCCACGCTTACCGTTGCCGAGTATCGCGCCCGCGGTCCGTGGGGGCGGTTCGCCTATCGCGCATATCGCCACCCTCTGGTGCTGTTCGGCCTCGGTCCGGCGCTCGTCTTCATCCTTCAACATCGGCTCCCGGTCGGCTTCATGCGCAGCGGCGCAATCCACTGGATGAGCACGATGGGCACCAACGCGGCGATTGCCGTGTTCGCAGCGCTGATGATGTGGGCCATCGGCGTCATGCCTTTCCTCGCCATTCACCTGCCGATCGTCGTGCTCGGATCTGCGATCGGCGTCTGGCTCTTCTACGTCCAGCATCAGTTCGAGGAGACCTCCTGGGACGGGGCGGATCAGTGGAAGCACCCCGAGGCGGCGCTCCACGGCAGCTCGCATTACACGTTGCCCGGCCCGCTTCGCTGGATCACCGCCAACATCGGGATCCACCACGTTCACCACCTTTCGAGCCGCATTCCGCATTACCGCCTCGCCGATGTGCTGCGAGACTACCCGGCGCTCGCGGAGTTCAACCGGCTGACGCTGCGCGAAAGCCTCCGATGCGTCCGCATGACTCTGTGGGACGAGGAGACCCGCCGGCTCGTGCCGTTCTCGGCTGCGCGGACCGCCGGGCCGGGCGATGACGGGCGGACTCTGCCGTCCGCCGCCGCACTTGCGGATACAGTCGACGTATCCGGCGCGCGGACCGGTGTCGCCGTATGACCATGATCGCACGGTCGGTCGGGCGACTGGCGCCCTTCCTTGTCGTCCTGATCCTCTCCGGCGTGCCGCTTCCGGCGGCGGCGCAAGGGGGCGACGGCGATGTCCCGGCGAATGCGACCGCCTCCCGATACGGTACCGGGTGGACGTGCGATCCCGGCTACCGCGACATCGACGGCGTTTGCAGTGCGGTGCGCGTCCCGCCGAACGCATACGGCACCGGTCGCTCGTACGGCTCGGGGTGGGAGTGTCTGCGCGGCTTCGCCGCCACACACGAGAATGGCGACTGCGTGGCCGTCACGGTCCCGGACAACGCTTATTTGAACGAACGCGGCCGGTCCTGGGAATGCGAACGGGGGTTCGCGCGTGAAGGCGACGGTTGCGTCGCCGTCGCCGTGCCCGACAACGCCCATCTGAGCGGAAACGCCTACGACCGCGACTGGCGTTGCAACCGAGGCTTCCGGGAGGAAGGGGCGAGCTGCGCGAGGATCACCGTGCCGGAGAATGGCTATCTTACCGACACCACCTATGGTCTCGGCTGGCTCTGCGAGCGCGGCTACCGGGCGACGCAGGACGCATGTGTGCCGGTTGAGGTGCCCGACAACGCCTATCTCGACGCAGCCGAGCGTGGTCCCGGTTGGACTTGCGAGCGCGGCTACGTCGAGCGCGAGCACGGCTGCGCTCTGATCGATATCCCGGACAATGCACATCTCGACTACAGCGGCCACCGGTGGACTTGTGACGAGCCCTACCGAAGGCGCGGCGGCGGGTGCGCTCCATCGGACTGATCGGGTCCAGCGTCGGTGGGCCGACGTCGGAACGCTCGCTCGAGGGCGGGTCCGCGGCGCACGGGAGGGGTTCCATCCCGACCGGAGGAATGGGCGGGGACCGTGGTCGCGCTCACGCCCAGCTCTCCGCTCTACGCCAGGCGTTCTCGTGACCGGCCGGATCGGAAGCCCTTGCAATCGTGTTGGTCGAAACGCGGAGGACGCGCGCGAAGGCTCGCGCACAACGCTGCGAGGCTTCCCGACATGACCGCGTCGCCAAACCCTGAATTGGTCGTGCGCCACCAAGCCGAGCTGGGCCACGATCGGCATATTCATCATCCTGGTGTTCGCCGCCATCACGCTTGCCCGCAGCTTCCTGATGCCGCTGACGCTCGCGGTGCTCCTCTTCGTCGCCTTCACGCCGGTCTGTCGCGCGATGGGGCGTCTGGGCGTTCCGCAGGCGGTGGCCGCAACGCTGGTCACCCTTGCGCTGCTCGTCGGCGTTCTGGTTGCCATGGTCGTGCTCGCCGTCCCGCTCACAACCGCAGTGGAGGATGCGCCTAAGATATTCGCAGAGCTCCAGGTCAAGTTCCCGGCGCTGCAGGGGCCGATCAGCGAAATCCGGGATGCGATAGACAGAATCAGCGCTCTATCCGTCGGCGGCGCGCAACCTTTGACCGTTGTGACCGCCGCACCAGCCAACGGCTCCGGAATGCTGACGAGCATCGCCCTGACGACACCGGCGGTGTTCGCCCAGCTGATCTTTACCCTCGTCCTGCTGTTCTTCGCCCTCGCCTCGCGCGAGCTTCTTTACAGGCGCACAGTACCGGGCTTCGCGGCGGCCGCCGAACGGAACGAGGTGCTGTCAGCGATGCATACGATCGAGAGCAGCCTCGGGCATTATCTGGGCGCGATCACGCTCATTAATGCGGGTCTGGGCGTGGCGGTCGGCTTTGCGATGTGGGCGTGGGGGATGCCGGCGGCGATCCTGTTCGGGGTCGGCGCGTTCGCCTTCAACTCCATCCCCTACGTCGGCGCCGTCGCGGGCGTGCTCGTCGCCACGCTCGTCGCCCTCGTCACCATGGACGGATTCGTCGTTCCAATTCTCGTCGGCTCGACGTACCTCGCGTTGACGTCAGCCGAAGGACAGCTCGTCACGCCGTATTTCGTGTCTCAGAGGCTGAGGCTGAACACCGTCATCGTCTTCATCGCTGTCGCGCTCTTCACGTGGCTCTGGTCTGTCGTCGGCATGATCGTGGCGGTGCCGCTCCTCGTGGTGCTCAATGTCATCTGCCAGTTCGTACCGGGTCTGGCCGGACTTGGCTCGTTTTTGTCGGGCGGCGAGGCTGACGAGATGGAGGTCCAGACCCTTCCCGAACGAAGCGCTGAAAGGATGAAGTCGTGACTGAACGACGTGAACTCTACCGAAGTCCCAACGGGGACGCCTGGTTTCTGGGGCGTGAGCCGAGCGACGGGCAGGCCTTCATCATTCATCAGCCGAACGCCCCCTCCGGCGGCCGGCTTTCGCACATTGATCTTCGGCGCTTCCTCAAGGACGGGAGGGACGGTCCGGAGCATCGTGCGCTGCTGCGGCTGATCGGGACACTTATCGACGTTCCTCCGTATGCCGACCGAGACACGCAGAGCGAACCGCAGGATCTCCACGGCCGCCAGCCGACCGACCCCGCGGAGCCCCCACAGACCTAGGCCGGGCTGTCTGCGGCAAGGAAGAAGCGGATCATTGCGGCCGAAGCATCGGGTCCGGCCGGGTCGGTATAATACCAGCGCGCCTACCCAATGACTCGGTAAACGGTTTGTCGTCCCAGCTCTGACTCCCTTGTCGGATCGGATGATTCGCGGGGCGCAGATGCGACGAGGATTGGTCATCAGCGACGCACTTTCGGCGGGCGAGCTGCGGCGGCTTGCCTTCCGCGAGCGTTCGGTTCGAACTGCGAAGCGCATGCTGGCGATTGCCAATGCGCTGAGCGGTATGACGCGTGCCGATGCGGCGGCAGCGGCGGGGATGGAACGCCAGGCGCTTCGCGATGCTGTCGTGCGATACAACGCCGAAGGTCTCGCGGGTCTCGTTGATCGCCCGGGCCCCGGACGTCGCCCGGCCCTCACGGAAGGCGAGCTGGCGCTTCTGGCGGAGCGGATCTTCAAGGGGCCCGATCCTGAGGTCGACGGCACCTCGAGGTGGACGCTGCCCGATCTCGCCGCGTTCATCGAGGAGCGGTTCGGCAAGACGATCACGCCCCAAAGCCTGTCGCGTATCCTGCGACGCGAGGGCTTCTCGCACCAGAAGACGCGGCCCTTTCACCCGAAGGCGAAGGCCAGGGCTGCATTCGAAAAAAGGGCTCCGCGGCGCGCTGAACGACGTCGCCGGGGCGCATCCGCACAAGCGCGTCGTCCTTTATTTCCAGGACGAGATGCGGGTCGGTCAGAAAGGCCGGCTGTGCCATCGCTGGTGGCTGAAGGGCGAACGCGCTCCGGGGCGTCAGGATCGGCGGTTCTCCTTCACATATCTCTTCGGCGCAGCGCGGGCCGACGGCGAGGCCGCGTTCGCGCTGGTGCTTCCCGAGGTCGGGACGCAAGCCATGCAGCTCTTCCTCGACGGTTTCGCCAAAACTCTCCCTGCCGACGAACACGCCGTCATGGTGCTCGACGGCGCCGGCTGGCACGGCGCCAAAGCGCTGGCGGTTCCGTCCAACATCACCCTCGTGCCGCTGCCGCCGTACTCGCCGCAGCTGAACCCGATGGAGCGCGTCTGGCTGTACCTGCGCGAACGCTACCTCAGCCTGCGCCTTCTTCCGGGCACCGAGGCCATCCTCGACGCCTGCTGCGCGGCCTGGAACGCCCTCCTCACCGAGACCGGCCGCCTCCGATCCCTCTGCTACCAGCCGTGGCTTCAACGGATCATTGAATAAGCGCGGCGGTATAAGTGCCGGCCTCCGATCCCACCGCCCAAGCGTGTCCCATCCCCCCTCGACCAGCCTCATCTCGGCGACGACGACACCATCCAATCAGACCGTGCGTTTCGGCGAGGCGGTTCATGTCCGGGCCGGCGGCGAAGTCGTCCGGATCCTGGTTGCAGCCATGCAACATCACGATAAGGCCGTTCGGCCCGGCGGGCATCGTCGCAGGGACATAGAGGCGATAGTCGCGGCTTCCCCCGGGTCCGTCGAAGGTTCTGGTCTGGAACCGGGGATCTGCGGGCTTCTGCAGATCAGCAGGAATTCGACCTCGAGAGGGCTGGGCACTCCGAGACTCGAGCGACCGATCGCGGCGCCGAGCGGGAAAGTGACCCGCTCCGACGGCAGCGGATCGATGGCAGGCGCCCGGACCGGTTCGATCCGCTGCGCAATGGAACCTCGATGCCGTCGAACGTCGTGCACAAGCGCGGCGGCGGCCTCTGAAGCGGGCGCATTCGTCTCGCGCTCACCGAGCGCGGCGCGTATGATCGCCATCGCTTCGCCCGGCTGACCGCCTCGCACGAGGGCGGTCGCCCGGCGCATTGCCGGGGCAAAATCTTCGCTCGACTGGATTCCTTCGCCGGCGGTCGCTGGCAGTGTAAGTCGCTTGTCAGGCGATGCGATCCGCTATGGCCTTCTTTACATCCCGGCTTGCCTGGAGGCGTAAGCCTTCGGAGAGGGGCTGGGCGCATGCGCGACGTCTGTTCTTCGAGCTCGCCGACATCGCCGCTCGGGCTCGGCGCGACGGCCGAGTGCCGGTGGATCTCGCTGGTCGCGCTCCAGGCGGTCCGGCGTATCGACGCGCTGTTCGACATCGAGCGCACCATCAACGGCCTCGACGCGGCAGAGCGACTTCGGGTGCGACAGGAGATAAGCGCGCCGCTCGTGCAAGATCTCGAGGTCTGGCTGCGCGACGAACGCGTTCGCCTGTCCCAATCGGCCGCCGTCGCCAAGCCGATGGATTACATGCTCAAGCGCTGGGACCGGTTCACCGGCTTCCTCGAAGACGGCCGGATCTGCCTCACGAACAACGCGGCCGAGCGGGCCCTTCGAGGCTATGCCCTCGGCCGCAAGGCGTGGCTCTTCGCCGGCTCCGAGCGCGGCTCCGACCGGGCCGCCGCCATGGCGACGCTGATCGGGGCGGCCAAGCTCAACGACGTCGACCCGCAGGCCTGGCTCGCCGATGTCCTCGTGCGCATCGCCGCCATGCCGCAGGGCCGGCTCCCCGAACTACTGCCGTGGAACTGGAAAACGCCGGTCTCCTCCAGCGAAACCGCTTGAGCCATAGGCGCGATCCGCCGTGCCTGCGGCCCTCACCGGACGTGTGTGGACGCCCCCTCGGATGCAAGCGTTTTGTTGGGATCGAAGGACATGTGGCCAGGTGCGGTCGTGTGTCCGGCCTCGAAGGTGCGGCCTTCATCGCCGCGGGCCCGTATGGAGATAGGCGAGATCGGGACCATTTCGCTTACCCGCGCTCAATGGCGCTGCATCCGGAATGCTGGTTCGCCCGATCCGGTCTCGTGACCGTTTGCCCTTACGTTTCTTTCGCCCCGCTCACATCCTCGACGTCAACCCGGCGGCTCGGCCTATTGCGCCGCCAGCGCCGGATCCCGGTACTCTCCGCCGTTTCGCATCAGCGCCCAGGCGACACGCGCCATGCGATTGGCAAGCGCGACTGCAACCAGCATGCGCGGCTTGCGGTCGATCATCCTCGCCAGCCAAGATCCCTCGGGCGCTCCCTTTCGAGCCGCCCATCGCACGACGGCGACGGCACCTATGATCAGGAGACGGCGAATGTTGCGTTGCCCCATCTTCGACGTCTTCCCCAGCCGCCCCTTGCCGCCGCTTGAATGCTGACGCGGCGTAAGGCCGACCCAGGCGGCGAAGTCGCGCCCCTTGGTGAAGGTCTGCGCCGGCGGGGCGAACGTGGTGAGCGCCGCGGCGGTGATTGGCCCCACCCCCGGGATCGTCATCAGCCGCCGCGCGGTATCGTCGGCGCTCGCTCGCACGCGCAACTCCTTGTCGAGCGCCTCTATCTGGCTCCCCAGCATCTCGATCTGATCCACCAGCATTCGCCCCAAGGCTGTCGCCGCTTCCGGCAAGCCACTTTCGTCACCTTCGACGAACGCCGCCAGTCGGCCGACGTGCGTGATGCCCGTGGGCACGACGAGGTCGAACTCGGCGAGATGGGCGCGTAGCGCGTTGATCGTTTGCGTGCGCTGGCGCACCAGGAGATCACGGGTTCGGTACGCCATCGCTGCCGCCTGCTGGGCCTCCGACTTCGGCTCCACGAACCGCATCGTTGGCCGCGACGCCGCCTCGGCGATCGCTTCGGCATCGGCCGCATCATTTTTCTGCCGCTTCACGAACGGCTTGACGTACGCTGGCGCGATCAACTTCACCTCGTGGCCCAAGCTTCGGATTGCTCGGGCCCAGTGATGCGCCCCGGCGCAGGCCTCCATCGCGACCGTGCATGGCGCTTGATCCGCAAAGAACTTCAACAGTTGCCCGCGCGACAGCTTCCGTCGAAAAACGACTGACCCATCCGGCGCAGCGCCGTGGGCCTGGATTACGTTCTTGGCCAGATCCAGGCCGATGATGCTAACCTCTTTCACGGACGCCCTCCTCATAGCGGTGCTTCAACACCCGCTACCTTGGCACTTCGATGCCGTCGGGGGGCGTCCACCCCATCGCTTACCTGGAGGCTGCCGAGCACGGTGATGGATCCGATGGTCGCCGCAGCGAGCGCCGGCATGACGTCAGGCGCGATCCGCGCAAGACCGACGAGCTTGATGTGGAGCCCTTCACGAGCCGCTCGCGCCGCTTCCGGGGGGGGGGGCAACTGTGTAGTCGGCTCACGCTGCGAGCGGCGTTCCGCTGCGCAGCATGGCGTTGATGATGACGAAGAGTTGGCGTGCGACGGCGATGAGGATCGTCTTTGGCGCCTTCCCTTTCTCGCGCATTCGATCGCGCATGGCAGTGAGGCTCGGGATGCGTCGCGATGCCGTGAGGGCTGCGATGTAGAGCGCCTCACGGACCTTGCGACGACCGCCCCAGATGCGGCGAGCTCCGCGCCAAGTGCCGCTCTCCCGGGCATGTGGGGCGAGGCCGGCGAGAGAGGCGATGCGTCGCCGGTCGAGGGTGCCGAGCTCGGGAATCTCGCCGAGAAGGGTGGCGAGGACCGT
Organism: Acuticoccus yangtzensis; assembly: GCF_001927245.1. Lineage (GTDB taxonomy): Bacteria > Pseudomonadota > Alphaproteobacteria > Rhizobiales > Amorphaceae > Acuticoccus > Acuticoccus yangtzensis. Next base: position 26,396 of record NZ_MJUX01000014.1, read on the forward strand.
TGGACCGATGCCGGGTACGGCGCGCAGAAGCCGGGCTTGAGAAGAGAGCGTCAGGTCCTCCTCGATGAGGCGCGCGATGACTCGATCGAGTTCGGCGATCTGGCGGGTGAGGAGGTCGATCATCGCCTCGATCTGGAAGGCGATCTCGTCCTGCCCGGCGTTGTGGCGGCGCGTCTTCTCGGCTTTACGGATATCGACCAACTGTCTGCGACGCCTGAGGAAATCGGAAAGACGGCTGCGCGCCGGGCTACTTGGGCGGGTGATGGGAAGGTCCAGGACCGAACCCATATGCGCCAGCACCCGGGCATCGACGCGATCGGTCTTGGCGAGGACGCCGGTGGCTCTGGCGAACTCGCGGGCCTGACGTGGAGCGGTTCGCGAGAAGGCGAGGCCTCGTTCGGCGAGGGCGGCGATGAGAGGGCCGTCGCAGCCGCTGGTCGCCTCGAATACGACGAGGACGTCCGGCTCGAGCGAAAGGGCCCAAGCGGCGATCGCCTCCGGGTCGTTGGCGACCTGCGTCGAGGTGGCGTTCGGCAGGGTGTGGAGGTCGATGACGGCGCGCGAGAGGTCGCAGCCGATGACGGTGCGTGGCATGGTCGGGGTCCTGTCCATGTCGTGCGGGATCGGGGTCCCAAGCAACTGTTCAGGGTTCAAGAGCGACGCGGAAGGGACCCATGCTCCCTAACGGGTTCGAGGGCCCTCGGGGGGACGGGCTCCCTTCCGCAACTCCGAAGCTATCACCTCGCTGACAGACAGAGGGGGGCGATGGTCCGATCTGCCGGTACGCTACGGTAAGGTCTCGACCATTAAGAGCCTTTACTACCGCTGGGCCAGATTGGCGTGCTCGACCGGCTTCTCGATGCGTTCGCGGCGGAGGCCGACACGGAGTGGGACGCCGTAGACTCCACGACTATCGAGGCCCATCCCCAAGCGGCGGGCACGTCGCATAAAAAGGGCGGGCATGAAGCTGGCGGCCTGGGCCAGTCCCGCGGCGGGCATATTTCGAAGTTGCACGTCGCTGCCGATGCGCTCGAGCTGCCGCTCAGGATTATCGTCTCGCCGGGGCACCGCGGCGATATGCTGTTCGGGGGTGACCTGATTGCGGGGCTTACAACACAGGCCGTCCCTGCCGATCGGGCTTACGACGCCAACCACTTCCGCCTGGCGTTCGCCTACGAGGGCGCGGAGGCGGTCATCCCCTCACGGCCCGACCGGCCAAGCCTGCCGTGCGACGTCCGGCTCCTATCGAAGCGCAATCTGGTCGAACGGCTCATCAATCGCCAGAAGCAGTTCCGCCGGGTCGCGACGCGCTAAGACCGTCTCGCCGCGAACTATCGCGGCTTCGTGCTGGTTGCCGCGATCTGCCTCTGGCTGGCTTAACGGTAAAAATGCGACCAATGCCTGATTGATCTTATCTCGGGATCGATTGAAAAGGGAGCCTCGAGGCTCCCTTTTCGGATCAGTCGACGAGCTGCAGATTCGCGGCCGACTCCCGTCCGTCACGGCCCCTTTCGATATCGAACGTCACCTTCTGACCTTCGCCGACGCTGCTGAGGCCAGCTCGCTCGACAGCGGAGATATGCAGGAAGATGTCTCGGGAACCGGACTCCGGCTGGATGAAGCCGAAGCCCTTCTGAGAATTGAACCACTTCACGGTGCCGTTGGCCATCGTGGCCTCCATCGGAAAGTGCTGCCCGCGACATGCGGCAGCCTGGCTGCAGTCAGAGCAAAAATCGGGACTGAAGCCGGATGGAGACAGTTTTCGACTATGGTAACCTAGCAATCTTTCATATACGGTGGGCGGTCGATGATCGCAAGATGCGTTTTATTTGAGGGAAGGACCGGAAAACTGCGCTGAATCTCGTTCAGCGCCCGCCCGTATGCCATAAAAGTGCTCCTATTAATAGACGGCATTGAGTTCCGCTTTTCAGGCCCTACATATGAGTGTGCACGACTAGCTATCGAAGGCGTGCCACTTTTCTCGAAATCGTCCTGATCGTCCGCGAGGCTGACCGTTCGGCCGCGCGCTCAGAGGCTGCGTCCGAAGCGGCAGAACAAAGGAAGTCGTATGGCCAAGGGCCAGAAGCGAACAGATGCGACCCCAAAATCCAGCAATGACGTCGCCAGGAAAGCTAAGAAGGCGGCGGGCCCGAAGTATCTTCGAGATGCCATGACCACCAGCCCCAACGCCACCGCGCTGACGGCGAAGGGCAAGGCACCACGCGGGAGCAAGGCATGAGCGGCGATCGGCGAACCGATCCGGCGGATGTCATGTGTGAAGCCGATTTCGGTTTGCCTGCAGACCTCTTTGTTTCTCGCCGCGCCAATTCGAAGCGTGGCGGCTTGCATTATCACAGATTTTCGACCGCCGCCGAGGCTATCGAGTTTGCTATCCATAACTATTCATCCGCTCGCTCCGATGATATTGTCATGTCCGTCGACAACAAACGATTCAATTTCGCTGCTGTGAAGGTCATGCACCGTCGCACTTACGATCCTGTTAGGGCGGCCGATGCGGATTTGTCTTGAAGAACGCGACCTGCGTCACGGTCGGTTCGAGAGAAACACATGGTTTGGCTCGAGAAACGGCGGCGACTCGCGGGCCGCGTCCGATAAGCGGCGGACCGGCTCACGACGATTTGCGGGCGCTTGGCCTAGCGCGGAAGATGTACCGACACCCGACGTTCGGCGAAGCCTGTTCGAGGTCGTAGCCTCGCATTGCGATCTTCCCGCAGTCCTGCGATGGTCATAGCGAACATCGGCATTCATCACGTCCGCCAACTGTCGCGTCGCATTCCGCACTATCGATTGCCGCAGGTCCTACGCGATTCTCCGCGGCGTCGGGACGTGAGCCGCCTGACATCTCTCTCCGTCGAGACCACGCGGTGTTGTGACGATCGAGGAGCCGGTTCTCCACCGGCGATCCTGCATTTGACGGTGATTGCCTCCGACAAAAAGGATCGTTCTTTATGAGAAGCCTGCGCCGAGTGAGCTGGGCTTCCACCTGGCCAATTGCGATTGCGGTCGCTCTTACCTGCTTCGCCCTCGCCGCGAGCGCCTGGGCGCAGCACGGCGGTCAGCAAAGGCCTGGCATGCTCGCGGATAGTGTTGCCCCTCCTTGCACCGCGGGGTTCCGGCCTGACCCTTCGGGCGAGACGTGTACTGCGATCGTCGTCCCCGAAAACGCGTTCGCCACGAATCGTGAATATGGCGAAGGGTGGGAGTGCAAGCACGGCCACGAAGCGTCAACCTCAAGCGATACGTGCGTCGCGATCGACATACCGGACAATGCATACCTCACCGAGCGCGGCGATCGGTGGGAGTGCGACCGCCGGTTCATCCGCGCGGACGGCAAGTGCCTGCCGATCGCGGTCCCAAAGAACGGTTACCTCACAGGCAACACCTACGACGGTGGATGGGACTGTGCGCGCGGATACCGCAGGGACGACGGCACGTGCGTCGCGGTCGTCGTGCCGGAGTTCGGGTACCCCACAAACACTAGCTATGGCAGAGGCTGGGAATGCGACCGTGGCTACCGTGAAGTCGGCGGCGCATGCGTCGCGATCCGCGTGCCCGAGAACGCCTATCTCACCGACCGCTCCTACGGACGGGGGTGGACATGTGAGCGCGGATACAGCGAGACGACCGACGCGTGCGAAGCGATTGTCCTGCCCGAGAACGCACATCTCGACCACTTTGGCGCCCGTTGGACCTGCGATCGCGGCTTCGAAAGGCGCGGCGCCTCCTGTCTCCTGCGCGACTGAATTGGGCGTGTCCGCGAGCGTGACACCCAGATCGACCCTTTGACCTCGATCCCGTTCCGTAGCAAGAACGACGTCTGCGGTCCGGTTCCGATATCCTCGCGCCGTGGAAATCGGAGCGTTCGTGGTCGATATTGCAGAAGTTCTTCGAGAGATCGAGGCGACGGAGATCGTCGCGACCCTTCGCGAGGGACTATTAATCCTGACCGAGGAGCTTGTCGTCGAGTACGCGAGTCCCGGCTTCGTCCGCACATTTGCGGTTGACCACGCCGCGACCCTCGGCCGGCACCTGGCCGACCTTGGCAACGGCCAGTGGAACGTTGCCGAACTCCTGCGGGTCCTCGAACAGATCGTCGGCGGCGGACCAGAAGTCGAGGGTTTCGAGGTCGAGCACACCTTCGAGCAGCTCGGCCGGCGCGTCATGCACATCAATGCTCGCAAGACAGTGCGGCCCGGCAATGGCTCGCGCCGCATCCTGATGGTGGTGTCCGACGTTACTGATGCCGTTGATGCGGCGCGGGAAGTCGACCGGCAAAGGCGCCTCGCGCAGGGCATCGTGGACACGCTGCGCGAGCCTCTGTTGGTACTGGACGCGGGTCTCGGCGTCGTCGAGGCGAGCCGCGCCTTCTATCGCACGTTCGCAGTGGACGATGACCAGACGATCGGTCGCCCGCTTGCGGCCCTCGGCAACGGCCAGTGGGCGATCCCCGAACTCATCGAGCTTCTGACCGACGTCATCCCCGACAACACGACGATCGAGGACTTCGAGGTCCGCCACGTCTTCCCGCAGATCGGAGAGAAGGCGATCCTTCTCAACGCCCGCAAAGTGTACCGCGAGGGTAACCACAGCGCGACGCTGCTCCTCGCCATGGAGGACGTGACGGAGCGCCGTCGGCTCGAGGCCGAGCGGGCGGCGGCGGCCGGTCGGGCGGAGCGACTGCTCGAAGAGTTGAACCACCGCGTGATGAACAGCCTGTCGACGATCAGCTCCATCATCTCCTTTGAGGGCCGAACCCTCGCCGATGAGGAATGCCGAACCGCGTTCGAGCGGATGCGCAGGCGGATCTTCTCCGTTGGTACCCTCTACCGGGCGCTGACCAAGTCGGGCTCGGTGGATACGGTGGACGCGAACGCGTACCTCTCGTCGGTCGCGCGAGACATTGCCGCTTCGATGTCGGGGCGCAGCGAAGCGGTCAGGCTCGAGCTTGATCTGGAAGCGATTGAGCTTTCGACGCAGCTCGCCGTGCCGATCGCACTCATTGTGAATGAGCTCTTCACCAACAGCCTCAAATATGCGTACGGGGATGGTCGCTATGGCATTCTCGGCCTGTCCCTGAAGATGGCGGATGAGCGGACCATGGTGCTCACGATCTGGGACGATGGACCTGGCATAAATCCCACCGCGCGGGTCGATTCGGGGCTTGGACAGCGTCTCGTCGAGGCGTTCCTCACGCAGCTCGGCGCGACCATGAAACGGGAGAGCGACGCTTCAGGCACGCGCTTCTACATCGCCATCCCGTACGAGAATGATAGCACATAGGAACTGGCGTCAGCGGCCCGCCATAAAAGAGGCTGTTCTGCATGAACACGAGGTGGAGAATGTTGGCTCCCAGACCCTCTCCCTCCGCCAGACCCAAGCGAGAGGATCTGGGGTCGAACTGTTCTCCATTGGCGTCAGTCGCGCTGGTGACCGCTCTGAAGTTGTTCCCGCTCGCTGATTTGCCTGCATGCTTTGCTCTGACGAATGGGGCAGCGGCGGGTTGATGCGGTACGACGAACCAGAGCTGACGAGACTGCGAGTTGATACTGCGGCCGCACGCCTCGAGTTCGCGCTCGTCAAGGCACTCTGGATCGAATCCAAGAGCGAAGCTGCGACCGATCGAGACCGATCTGCTTTCGAGGCACGTCTTAGGAGCGAGATCCGGGCCAACGACGAGATGCTGCTCACGCATCTCGTCACGCTAGGGCTGCGCCAGGGCAGCATACCGCGCGTCGACGTCGCGTTGCAGGAGACGCTGGCTGAGTGGGATCGCAATGTCGCTGCAATGCGCCGCGAGCCGTCGGTCAAGTCCACTGACCCCGGTACATCGCTGCAGCGCCTGGAAGCCTTGCTCGTCCGTCGGTTTGCCGGACGGATCAACACCGAGCGCCAGACTGGCTTGGGCATCGAACAATATATCTGGCGCAGCCGGGACGATGGTCTGGTGCGCGACCTCCACGCCGGCCACGACGATAAGGTATTTTCTTGGAGCCGCCCACCGGAGGGCGGACATCCTGGCGAAGCGTTCAACTGTCGCTGCGTCGCCGAGCCGGTCGTCGACGCCGGATCGGTGGGCAGCGAGGAGGCGCCGAACGGTACCGGCGGGGCCGCACTGCGCATACCATCTTCCGCGCAAGGCGACGCCTTCCGTTTTTCGCGCAACGACCCCGGTGACGCTGACGGATTTCTGGTGGCCGGTCGCGGCACCTTCGGGCAGCGAAATCTGCGGCCCGTGCGTATCCATGGCCGCCAGTTTGTCATGACGCCGCGGCAAGCGACGGAGTATGCGATCGCGCGGATGCAGGCCGACCAGGCGATCGCCCGTGCGCGAGAGATCAATCCGCGGTGGCGCCCGCGGCCGGGCGCGTTCGAGAGCCCCATGGGAGCGATTGCCAATCAACGTGCAATCGTGCGGGAAGCCGACCAGTTCATCCGTGATGCGCAGACGGCGCGCTTTGGCGGCCAGCTGACACCAGGGATCGGCCACAATCAAGGGCCCGCGCTGCCGGCACCGTCACGTCCAGCACGGCGGGCGACGCTTGGTGAACTCATCGCACCGGGTGGCCGGCTCGTCGGAACACGTGCACCGGGAGCTCGATCAGGTATCCAAACGGTTGAAGCAGACGAGATGTCGGCGATCATCGACAGCATCATCACGTACGGTGAGCGACTGGGCTACCAGGGTGGCTATGGCGGTGTGTGGTACAGGACGATTGATGGCGCCATCGTCGGGATCAGGACAAGCGCCGACCACGGAATTACGCTCGAGGTCCGCGACCCGGGTCCGACGCCAAGCTCCAGAAAGATGAAGCTGCATATCAGGGAGAATCAACCATGAGGGAATATCTGAAGGACAAATTCGGCGGCCTTCCAATCCTCGAAAGTATTTATCGGGCGCGGTTCGAGGCTGAGGATGAGTGGGTCGATCTTGACGCTAACGTAAGTCACGGCCGGCACTTCTACGATCTCGAGGGCGATGAGCTTGAGGAGTACGTCCGTCGCTGCTTGCATTCGATCCTCGAGCACGGTGCGCTGCCGGCGATCAACGTCGGCGACGAATGGCCCGTCATGGAAGCAACCACCGCGTACGGCACGAAGCCGGCCGAGATCGTCGAGAACGTCATCGGCGCATGGAAAAGAAGCGGTCGCGACCCTGTATGGGGGGAATATGCGTTCGCGGCTCCGAAGCTCATCGAGCCGATGTCGCTTGAACGATTTCGTAAGGTTGCGGCAGAACGCGGTTGATCAAATGCCGTACAGCCGGCGAATTGGCCTCGGGGCTGGGCAATTCCGGTGTTTGTCGGATGGAGAATGTTCGCTCCCAGACCCTCTCCCTCCGCCAGTCTCATCCTCTATCTGGTTGATTTGACTGGTGCTTCCAAATCGGACAGATCCCCTGTCCCACTTTATCGTCCGGCTGCTGGCGTACGTCAGCGGACTAGCGGCGCAGAGAACGCTACTGCAAGCATGGCTGAGGGCGCTGAATGAGCGCCGACACAGCCACGCAGCTCAACCCGACCGAGGGGCACATTCTCGCCGGTGTGCAAATCGACCAGCACCGCTTCTTAGCGAGGGTGAAGCTGCCACAGCTCTTCCAGATCGCGCCGGACCCGCGCGACACCGAGGATAAGCGCAAGCTCGCCGCGTCCAAAGATGCTCAGGACCTTCGCGAGATCCGTCTGAAGGTGCAGCGGCTCTTTGATGGAGCCAAGGCCAAGGACGTTGGCTCCTATGCCGAGTACGTCGCTGGCGACCAGCGCCGTTACTTCGTGCCGTGCCCGCTGTGCGGTCACATGCAGTGGCTGCGGTTCGAGCGGCTGCGCTGGGAGAAGGGGCAGCCGGAGACGGCGGCCTACCTCTGCGAGGACTGCGAGAAGCCGTTCGGAGAGCACCACAAGGCGGCGTTGCTCGGCGCCGGCGAATGGCGAGCAACGGGCACGAGCCGAGACCCGCGGACGATCGGATTTCACTTGTCGGCGCTCTACTCACGGCCCGGCTGGAAGTCGTGGGCGGACATCGCGCGGGACAAGGAGATGGTCGCCGGGTCGGACGAGGCGGAGCGCGTGTTCCGCAACACCGTGCTCGGCGAGACGTGGGTCGAGACCGGCGATGCACCGGATTGGCAGCGGCTCGCCGATCGCCGCGAGGACTGGGCAGCGGGGATCGTGCGCGCCGGCGGCCTGTTCCTGACGGCGGGCGCTGACGTCCAGAAGGACCGGATCGAGGTCGATGTTTGGGCGTGGGGCCGCGGTCTGGAGAGCTGGCTCGTCGAGCACATCGTCATCGATGGGGGGCCCGGGTCGGTGACATGCTGGCAGGGGCTCAACGAGCTGCTCGGCCGGACATGGCCGCACGCCAACGGTCAGCCGCTGACGATCGCAAGGCTCGCCATCGACACCGGCTACGAGACGCCGGCGGTGTACGCGTGGGCGCGGCAGGTCGGGTTTGCGCAGGTGGCTCCGGTGAAGGGCGTCGAGGGGTTCAACCGCGCGAGCCCTGTGACGGGGCCGACGTTCGTGGACGCCACCGTCGGTGGCAAACGGTTGCGCAGAGGGGCGAGACTGTGGACCGTGGCGGCTTCGACCTTCAAGGCGGAAACCTACCGCTTCCTGCGGCTCGATCGCCCTGCGGCCGAGGACGTTGTGGGCGGTGCATCGTTTGCGCCAGGCACCGTCCACCTGCCGCGCTGGGCCGAGAGCGAGTGGCTGAAGCAGTTCGTCGCCGAGCAACTGGTCACGGTGAGGAACAAGCGCGGCTTCGCCCGGCTCGAATGGCAGAAGCTGCGCGAGCGCAACGAAGCGCTGGACTGCCGGGTGTACGCCCGCGCCGCGGCATGGATCGCCGGCGCCGATCGCTGGTCGGACGCCCAATGGCGCGAGCTGGAACGGCAGGTCGCGGCGCCGGACCACGAAGAGCAGGCGGCGCCCGTGCACGCGGTGCCGCGTCCCGTGACACGGCGGCGGACGGTGCAATCAAGCTACATGAGGTGACGATGGCCACCGCGGCCGAACTCAAGACCCGGCGCGAGGCGCTGCTGGCGTCGCGGGTGAGCGGCGTCGCGCGCGTCAGCTACGATGGCAAGACCATTGACTATCGCAGCCTCGCCGAGATCGACCGCGCCATCGAGGCGCTGGAGCGCGAGATAGCCGCCGCCGAGGGCCGGAAGATCGTGCGCCACCTCCGCGTCGTGAGCGACAAGGGGCTCTGAGCTTGCCGCTGCTGGAAGGATTGCGACGCCGGCTCGGCGGCCCGGCGACGGCACGGTCACGGCTCGAAGGCGCCTTGGCACGGCGACGGCTCCGCGGCTGGCAGCCGCCGCTCGAGAACATCAACTCGTTGGTTGCAACCGGCGGCCCGCGCTTGCTGGCCCGTGCACGCGAACTGGTGGTCACCAACGGCTACGCAGCGAACGCGTGCGAAGCATTCGCCTCCAACCTCGTAGGCGACGGCATCAAAGCGTCGTCGCTGATCAGCGATCCTGCGCTTCGCGACGGGATCCAGCGGCTCTGGCTCGCTTGGACCGACGAGGCGGATGCTGATGGACTGACGGACTTTTACGGTCTGCAGGCGATGGTCGCCCGCGAGATGTTCGTCGCGGGTGAGTGCTTCGTCCGGATCCGCCCACGGCGGCTCGAGGACGGACTGACGGTCCCACTCCAACTGCAGCTCCTCCAGTCGGAGATGCTGCCGTTCGAGAAGACGGAGGAACTGAGCGGCGGCCGGTCCAGCAGAAACAAACGCACCATGGCCGGTGCGACGTGCGGCAGGCCGCGCAACTGGCCCGCGTCGATGGGCCGGTAGATGTGCAGGATCTCCGACGCCGGCACGCTCACCGTCTCGAACGTCCGAACCCGGTGATCGGTGCTGTCGCCCGGATGGATGCGGCGAAAATGGTAGGCGATCCGCCGCCCGATCGCGTCGAACTCGATCCCGCAGCGAATGCGTGCAGCGGTGGCTGGATGCCGCGGTGCTCGCCGACGCGCTCGACGCTCCTACCGCGCCGGGTGCGCTGCGCCCGGTGCAGTGGATCCCGCCCCGCTGGGACTGGGTCGATCCGCTCAAGGACATCCAGGCGCAGGTGCTCGCCATCGAGTCCGGGCTGCTCTCGCGCCGCAAGGCCGTCGAGGCGACCGGCTACGACATCGAAGAGATCGACCGGGAGAACGCGGCCGACGCCACGCGTGCCGCGGACCTCGGTCTCGCCTACCGCACGACCCCCGGCGAGACGCAAGGGGCGCGGGCGACGCCACAGCAGACCCCGGACCCCAACGAGGAGTGACCGCATGCGGTCTTGGTACACGATCCGCGCCCTCGCCGAGAGCGCGGAGGTTGCGATCTATGACGAGATCGGCGCCTTTGGCATCTCGGCGAAGACGTTCCTGGACGAGCTCGGCGCGCTACCGGACGAGCAGCGCATCACGCTGCGCATCAACAGCCCCGGCGGCTCGGTCTTCGACGCGGTCGCGATCCACAACGCGCTGAAGCGGCACCCGGCGGGCGTCACCGTCTGGATCGACGGCATCGCCGCTTCGGCCGCGTCCTACATCGCCATGGCCGGCGATGAGGTCGTCATGCCGGCGAACGCGTTCCTGATGATCCACGATCCGAGCGGGATGGTGCTCGGGACGGCCGACGACATGCGGGCGATGGCCGAGGCGCTGGACAAGATCAAGACGAGCCTCGTCGCGGGCTACGCGGTCAAGTCTGGCGGCACCGACGCCGACATCGCCGAGCTGATGCGCAAGGAGACCTGGTTCGACGCTGAAGAAGCGGTCGCGCTCGGCTTCGTCAATTGCGTCGCAGAGCCTGTCCGGATCGCCGCGCGGTTCGACATTGGCCGCTTCCGTAATGCCCCGCCCGAACTGGTCGAGGAGGTCGCCGAACCTGCGGCATCTGATGGGGACAGCGCAACGGTCTCCGAGGACGGCGAGGCCGTGGATGATGGCGCGGCGTCCTCAGAGGACGACGGCGATACCTCCCTCGCAAAGGCCGATGCCGAACCGGAGCCCGCAGCGACGCCGACGGAGCCCGAGCCGCCGACACCTCGGCAGCATCCGTCAGCTTCGGCCATCCGCTCCGAGGCGATGGCGCAGGCCCGCGCCGTCGTCGATCTCTGCACGCTGGCTGGCCTGCCCCAGATGGCGAGCCGGTTCCTCGCCGACGGCACGCCGATCGAAGACGTCCGCGCCGCGTTGCTCACCGCCCGCGCCGAAGGCGGAGCGGAGATCGATCCACGCCACACGCAGCCCGGCCGGACGGTCGGCGCACGACCTTGGGGCGAGGTGATCGCCTCCACCTTCAAGCCCAAAGGATGAACCGATGACCGTACTGACCGAAGGCCGCCACCCGGGCGGCTTTCTCGTCTGGGAGGCGTTCCGCGACTATTGCCACGAGGTGGTGACCGTCGCATCGGGCACGCTCGAACCCGGCACCGTGCTCGGCAAGATCACCGCCTCAGGCAAGTACGCCGCCCATGACCCCGACGCTTCCGACGGCACCGAGACTGCCGTTGCCGTTCTCTGGGGCCATGCCGACGCCAGCGGCGGTGACACGATCGCCGTAGCGGTCGTCCGTGGTCCCGCCCTCGTCAACCAGCACGACCTCGTCTTCGCCGGCACGCCGTCGGCCGGCGAGATCACCGCCGCGCATACCGCGCTCGCCGCGGCCGGCATCATCGTGCGCTGAAGGAGAGCCTGATGGCCGCCATGGACATCTTCGAAGGCGATGCCTTCTCCATCATCGAGCTCACCCGCGCGCTCGACAACATTCCGTTCAAGCCGGCGACGCTGTCCGGATCGGGGCTGTTCGCGGACCGCGGTGTGCGCTCCCGCACGGTCGTCATCGAAAGCCGCGATGGGACGCTGTCGCTGATCCCCTTCTCCGAACGCGGATCGGCCTACGAGCAGCAGATCGCCGAGCGCCGCGACGTCCGCGCGTTCGTCTGCCGCCAGTTCAAGAAGCAGGACGTGATCTGGGCGTCGGAGATCCAGGGCATCCGCGCCTTCGGCTCCGACAGCGAGACCCAGCAGGTGCAGGGCGAGGTGGCGCGCCGGCTCCGACGCCTGCGCTCAGACGCCGAGGCGACCTTCGAGTACCACCTGCTGAACGGCATCCAGGGGCTGGTGAAGGACCCGAAGGACGGCTCGACGGTCGTGAACTACTTCACCGAGTTCGCGATCACGCCGTCGGCCGAGGTCGACTTCGATCTCGACAACGCGACGCCGGCGTCCGGCGCGCTCCGCAAGAAGTGCCAGTCGTTGATCGAGAGCGTCGAGGAGGGCCTCGGCGGGCTATCGACCGGCTCCGTCATGCTGCGCGCCGAGTGCGGCTCGTCCTTCTTTGCCGTTCTCGTGGCGCACAAGGAGGTTCGGGAGACCTACCTCAACACCGCCGCTGCGGCAGACCTGCGGAGCCGGGTCGCGGACGAGGTGAGCTTCGGCGGGATCACGTTCCGGCGCTACCGCGGCAACGCTGCGTTCGGCGTCCCGGCCGACAAGGCGTACTTCTATCCCGAGGGCGTCGAGGGCCTGTTCGAGATCTACTACGCGCCGGCCGACACGTTCGAGACCGTCAACACGCTCGGCCTGCCGCTCTACGCCCGCGCGATCCCCGATCGAGACCGCGACGAGTGGGTGCGGCTCGAGATCGAGAGCAACCCGCTTCCGATCTGCACGCGTCCGCAGGCGCTCCGGACCAGCAAGCGCACCTGATGAACGCACTTTGCGCGGCGTTCGACGCGCTGTTCGCCGACCCGAACGTCGGGCGGGACGCTGTCTACACGTCCGCGGGCACCGAGCCTGTCCCGGTGCGGATCGTGCCCCGCCGCGCCGACACGATCAGCGAGTTCGGCGAAGCACGGGTCTGGTCGGAGACGATCCGGCTCGACGTCCGGGTCAGCGAGATCGCCGAGCCGCGGCCTGGCGATGGTTTCGAGATCGACGGCGAGGCGTTCGTCATCCAGGGCGAGCCGACGCGTGATCGCGAGCGGCTGGTCTGGACGGTGGAGCTGCGGCCGGGATGAAGCTCGACCTGAAGATCGTCCCTGATCTGGCAACGCTTATGGCGGAGGAGATCGAGGCCGCGGAGCGCGCGGTCACCACCGGCGTCGGCGAGGTCGGCGTTCGGCTGAAGGGCAACTGGCGGGCGCAGGTGGTCGGCGCGGGCCTTGGCCCGCGGCTTGGCAACACGATCCGCAGCGCGCGCTATCCGAAGCAGGGCAGCAGCATCCGGGCCGCATCGCTGGTCTGGTCGAAGGCGCCGGTGATCGTCGGTGCCCACGACCGCGGCGCGACGATCCGGCCGAGGTCGGGCCTTTGGCTGGCCATACCGTTGCCGGTCGCCCGGGAACGCATCCGGCGCGGTCCGCTCACGTCGGCGATCTGGGAGCGTAAGACGGGGACGAGCCTCCGCATGGTACGGCGTCGCTACGGGCCGAGCCTGCTCGTCGCGGACAACGTGCGGGTGACGAAGTCGGGACGGGTCCGATCGAACGTCACCCATCGGAAGGACGGCACGACCTACAGCCGGCTTGCCGGCCGTTCGTCGGCGCCGATCTTCCTGCTGGTGCCGCAAGTTCGGCTGCCGAAGCGGCTGGATCTTGATCGCGACGCGCGAGTGGCGGAGGCGGCGCTGCCGGGCGCGATCGTCTCCAATTGGGTCGAGGGGCGGCTCGGCTGACGATCACCCTGGCGACCTCCGCCTAGTTGGCATATATTGCCATTCAAGTTGGAGGCTTCCCATGGTGACCCGTAACGTGGTGCTGACCGAGACGCAGTCCGCCCTGCTCGACAGGTTGATTGACGAGGGGCGGTACCAGAACGCGAGCGAGGCGATGCGGGCAGGCTTGCGTCTTCTGGAGCGCGAGGAAGCCGAGATGGGCGAGCTGCGAACCCGGATCGAGCGCGGTCTGGACGAAGCGCGCCGCGGCGATCTCGCCGAAGGCTCTGGCGAAGATGCGGTCCGCAGAGCGTTCGCCCGCGCCCGCTCCGAGGCGTGACCACGAAGCCGTGGCGGCTGACGCGGCAGGCGGAGGCCTCGCTGACCGACATTGCTCGCTGGACGATCGAGACCTTCGGAACCCGCCAGGCCGACGCGTACGAGGCGGATCTCATCGACCGCTGCACCGCGATCGCAAATGGCTTGGTGATGTCACAGAGCTGCAGGGCGCTGATCGATCCTAACCTGCCCGAAGACCTGTGCTTCGCACGCGCCGGCCAACACTTCATCGTCTTCGTCGAGGACCCCAAGGAGGTGATCATCCTCGATTTCCTCCACGCGCGCAGTGACCTCCCCGCGAGGCTGGAGCGCCTGAACACTCGCACCAGCGAGCGCTGATCCCTTCAAGGAATCCCGTGTCAGCCCGTGAACACATCCTGCAGGCGCTGCTCGGCGCCCTGCAAACGATCCCGTCCGCCGCCGTGCTTCGCGGGGAAGTCCTGCCAGAACGCGTGCCCGCGGACGGGCTTCTGATCCTCCGCGACGGCGATCCGGGTGATCCCGAGGTAACGCTGTCGCCGCGGCGCTACCACTACGAGCACCGCGCTGAGGTCGAGGCGATCGTCGCACCGCGCCAGCCCGCCGACCGCGCCGAAGCGCTCGACGACCTCGTCGCCGCGATCGGCATCGCGATCGCCGCGGACCGCACGCTCGGCGGCCTCTGCGACTGGTGCGAGGCGAGCGCACCGCAGCCGGTCGATCTCCCGGTCGAAGGCGCGGCGACGCTGAAGGCGGCGATCGTCCCGATCACGCTGACCTATTTAACGGCCGATCCGCTGGCCTGATCCGAACAACGACAGGAACATCCCTATGGCACGCGCGATTGGAGCGCGGGCGCAGATGGCGCTCGCGTTCGAGAGCGTCTATGGCACCGCGCCGCGAGCGGCTTCCACCGCATGCCGTTCGCGAGTTCGACGATCGGCGCCGAGCAGCCGCTGCTCAGCTCCGAGCTTCTCGGGTACGGCCGCGATCCCCTCCCGCCGGTGAATGACGCCGTCACCGCGGACGGCGATGTTGTCGTCCCGATCGACGCAGAAGCCTGGGGCGTCTGGCTGAAGGGCGCCTTCGGCAGCCCGACCACGACCGGCAGCGGCCAGTACACGCACGAGTTTCGCTCCGGCTCATGGACGCTGCCGTCGATCGCAATCGAGACAGCGATGCCGGACGTTCCGCATTTCGCGATGGCGACCGGCTGCGTCGTCGATCGCGTCAGCTGGCAGATGCAGCGGTCCGGACTCCTCACGGCGACCGTCGGCCTGATCGCGCAGGGCGAGACGGTCGCATCGAGCACCGGCGCGGGTACGCCGT
>NZ_MJUX01000015.1 GCF_001927245.1 Acuticoccus yangtzensis
GGGCGTTCTCATCCTCCAGCGCCTTCAGCCGCTTGGCGTCCGAGACCTCCATGCCGCCGTAGCGCTTGCGCCAGGTGTAGAAGGTCGCATCGCTGATCCCGTGCTTGCGGCACAGCTCCGCCACGCCGATCCCCGCAAGCACCTCGCCGAGCGTCACCAGAGCGGCGAGATCCGCCGGCTCATAGAGCGCGCGGCGGACGCGGATGCGAAAACCGCCGGGGCTGCGGGAGACGATCGGCTGATCCATCTCGCCACAGCCTGCGCGCGCGGCGCTGAGGGCGGCGTGGCCGATGACGGGGTCCAGAGCATGCCGGGCCTCAGGCGTGGCGAACAGCGTCCCCGCGGTCCCGGGCACCTCGGCCACATGGGTCAGCCGGGCAAGATCGACGCCGGCCTCGTCGAGGCCCATGATGAGACGGCCGAGGACGCGCCCCGAAAGGCTCCCCATGACCTTTTCGGCGAAGGCCGCCGCCTGCTGCGGCGAGGCGGGCCCCAGAACGGCCGCGCCGGGCACGCCGAGGTCGGGCCGCTCGAAGCGGGTCCAGCGGGTGGATGCGCTGCCGCCGTTGCGGGAGGCGTGGGTATAGATCGTCACGGTCCAGCGCGCGGCGGGGTCCGACAGGACCAGCCGGCTGCCGCGTCCGCCGCCCGGCTTCTCCTCGGCGAAGGTCCAGCCATTTTGCGCCGCCATCCGGGCGAGCGTCTTGCGGCGGCGCGATCCGGCCATGAGCGCGACAACCAGAAGCGCGTTCCCGGCAAGGACCGCGCACCCCATCACAATCCATAGAGCCATGGATCCGCCTCCTCAGAGGGTGAACAGCCCAGCCGCATGGATGTTCGGCGGGGCCGGTGCGCGCCACAAAGGTTCCGTGGCCCGATCACCCGGCGAGGCCGAACCAAAAGGCCCCTCCCCTCACGCCGCGCCGCGCGTCTCGTACCAAGTCCGGCAGAATTTCGCGAAGTGGGCGGCGGGCTTCTTCAGCGGCCTCCGGGACTTGGCGCCGGATTTCGCACCGGATTTGGCACACCAGGCCTCCCATTCCTCGCGCAGCATGTAGGGGTCCCAGCTCGGCGCATTGTCCCGCGCAAGCTGCTGCCAGTCGGTGCCGAGATCCGCCGTCACCAAGCCCCCCGCCCCTTCGGCACCACGCCGCGGCATCGTCCCGCGGTTGATGAAGGTCACCGTGTCCTCCGCCTCATCGAACACCACGCGGTAGTCGGGCAGGTGGTCGGTGCGGGCGAGCTCCTTGATCGACCGCCGGAACTCCTTCAGCGTCGCGCGCGATCCGGACTTTTGGTGCAGCCGCGACAAGGGCCACGGCTTCCAGCTGTCCTGCTGCCCCACGGCCTTGCGCGCCAGCTCGTAGACGCGCCTCTCGACCGGGCGCTTCAGGCGGAAATAATCGCGGTGGAGGGTCAGGACCGCCCGCCGCTCGATCGCCTCGAGCACCATGTCGGACAGGGTGATGCGCAGGGAGCGCGGCTTGCCGCTCTTCTCGTCGGTCTCCAGCGCGGCGCGGTCGATGATGCCCATCCACTCGTCTTTGCGCGTCCCCTCGAACACCACGTTGGTGCGAAAGCGCGTGCCGTCCAGCCGGTCGAGGCTGTCGCACAAGGCGTCATAATCCCGCCCGCCGGTGCCGCGCTGGGTGTAGACGAGGAAGGCGTAGGGGTCGATCTCGACCGTTTTGGGCAGCGGTTCCCCCTCCTCGTGCTTGGCCATGATCTGGCTGATCGCGTAGATGATGAGGTCCTTGTCGTAGATCGTCGGCAGCCCCTTCACGGAGGGGCGGAACTCGATCCACTTGTTGCCATAGGTGTAGCGGCGCGGCTCGCGGTCGGGCTTCTTGGTGAGCGAATAAAAGGGGTGCTCCATCGACGCCATGTCGTCCTTCAGGATGACGTCGGAGAGGTCGCACACGAAGAGGTCGCCCTGCATGGTGCGGGGGGCCTTGAGGGGGCCGGGCCCCGGATCGAGCGGGGGATCGGCCTGAACCGCGGCGATGTCGTCCGCCTCCCAGTCGGGCCGGGCGGGGTCCAGAAGGGTCAACTGTCGGGATTCACCCACCGTGCTGCCGTGCTTTGCCACTGCATCTCTCCCCTACCCCGGCGGATTGCCGCCCGTTCCGCGCCCTCAAGAGTCGGGATTCACCCACCATCAAGGCGCACAGCCGTCAAAATCCAAAGCCCAACCTATCCGATCTCATCGGAAAGGCTAGCAATTTGTCGGGAATCACCCACCGCGGCCCATTCCCTGTCATACTCGCGTGCAAGGCGCATGCCCCCTCCCCGCTCGACCGCCCTCAGAAGACCGCAAAAACAGCCGCGTTTTTCGCAAAACCCCACGCCTGACGGACTCGGGATCCACCCACCGGCGACTCGGGAATCACCCACCGTCCCGCCATCGGACGACCCCGTTTCGCGGCCTCATCGACGGACTATCCTGACGCAAAGGTCATATCCATGCCGAAACCGGCTCGGGATTCACCCACCAGCACCGTTTTGCGAGCCCTCTCGGCACACTCGGGATTCACCCACCGGAGCAAAATGCGACTCGGGATTCACCCACCCTTTTGTCGGGATCCACCCACCGCAGACTCGGGAATCACACACCCTTTTGTCGGGAATCACCCACCATTTTGGCCCAAATCACCCGGAATTTTGATTATATTTCAGCCGCTTATCCGACCGAAAAAAGCCCTAAACACTGAAACACTCTTTAAACACAGAAACACAAGGGGAAATGGCGCCCCGTTTCGCATGCGAAACACCTCACTTCACCGCCCTCAAAAGCGCCCGAACCTCGTCCCTCACCGCCTCCGACAGAGCGGGACCGCGAAGCACCAATTCGGTCTCGGTTTCGCGGCACACCAGGCCAGGCCGTAGCTCTTCCTCACGCGGTGCCGCTTTCGCCGCCGTGCGCGGGCTGATGAAAGAGGCGAGGATCGCCGCCTCCCCCGCCGCATCCTGTGGACGCCCCGCCTGCAAGGCGTCCCTGATTCGCGCCGAAACCCCCTCCTCCCCATCCAGCACCTTGGCGAGCGCCAGACCCTGACGCTCGGTCAAGGCGCGCGGGAATGAGAGCGCCCCGTCCAGCGCCTCGACGATGCGAATAAAACTGCCGATCTTCGAGCGCCGCGCCCGGCTGGCCGCTGCGAACAGCTCCGCCAAGGCGGTCCGCGCGTCGGGATAAGCCCCCGCCTCCGCCGCCTTCACCGCAATGCGGGCGCGCTCATAGAAGGACAAGGCGGCGCGGATCTCGTTTTCCTCCACCATGGCCTGATAGGCATTGCGGGCGGTTTCGGGACGGCGCACCGCGGCCAGCACGTCGCCGCGACCGATGCGACGTAACGCGGTGATCCGTCGCGAACCGGAAATCAGTCCCCAGCGGCCCCTGCGGTTGGGTTCGCCCAAATCCACCACCTCGATGGCGGTCTGCTGGCCACGGCGGCGCAGACTTTCCTTCAGCGCTTCCATCTCGTCTTCGTCGATGGCGATGCGGTCGCGCACCAGATAGGATGCGTCGATGTCGTCGAGCGGGATGCGCAGCAGCAGCCGCCCCTCGGCGCGGGCCGCTTCCAGCCCCTGCCCCATCTCGTTGAGTGCCGCGATGGCAGCCGCCTCTCCCGCCACCCCGGCGATCGGCGGCCGCCGCCGCATCGGCGCGAAACTCTTGGTCTCGGGCGCCGGTTCATGCTCCGCGGCCGGCGCTGGCGCCTCTGGCGCCTCTGGCACCGCCTGGGGCGCCAGAGGCGCCTCCGGGAGCGACGCAATCTCGTCGGGCGCGTCCTGTTCGAAGCGGGCCGGGGTGAGACGTTTACGCTTGGCCACGGCGGATCCTTTCGCGGCTGCAACGGGGGGCCGGGCGACGAAGCGCTTCGCTTGCGAAACGCTGGTTGGATGTTTCGCGTGCGAAACGAGTCCCACGGGGTGTTTCGCATGCGAAACAGGTCTCGGTTAGCGTTTCGCACGCGAAACACTGGGCACCGAGTTTCCCCGCACCACCGGACCACACTGCCCCGTTTCGCAAGCGAAACAATCTCGGTTCAGCGTTTCGCGCGCGAAACAAGTTCCAGCTGGCGTTTCGCATGCGAAACACTGGCACCCCCCTCACCCCGGCGCTCATTCGGCCGCCACCTTGGTCGCGGCCAGCTCGTCGCGGCGCCAGGCCCCCAGGATCAGCGCCTTCAACATGGCGTAGGTGGCGTCGAACGTTTCGCGGCCTCGCGCATAGGTCTCGCGGTTGAAGTCGCGATAGTCGGCCTCGTAGATGCCGCGTACCTGCTCGCCCGCCTGGCCGATCAGCGCGGTGAAATCCTGCCGGTGGGGGCTCAGGGTGCGGCCCAGATAGGCCTGCATCAAGGACGCCAATTCGCCCTGCTGGGCCGCGTCGAAACGGGTGACGACGGCGCGCACCGCGTCCCACTGGAACGCCATCTCGGGACGGCCGAGGGCGCGGGCGGCCCGGTTCTCGCCCTCCTCGATGGAGCGGAAGGTGGCGTGCAGCATGTCGAAGAAGCGCCCGGTGGAATCGAACTCCAGGAAGGACGCGCCGAGCGGCACCAAAAGGATGTCCGCCGCCGACAGCCCGTTGATGGTGAGGTAACCCAGCGCCGGCGGCGTATCGAGGAAGACGATGTCATACTCGTCAAGCACCCCGTCGGCGGCGAGGGTGTCGCTGAGCGCGTCCCACAGCGGCCAGCCGCCCGCCGCCATCCGCCAGACCGGGATCTGAAACTCGGCCCAATAAAGGTTCAGCTGGGCGCCGATCAGGTCGATGTTGGGCCAATGGGTCGGGCGGATGAGATCCTGCGCGGTGACGGTGAGGGCCTCCGTCAGCGTCTCGTCGAGAGGGGCCGTTTCGGCGCCCCGCGCGCTGCGCTGCGCGTTCTCGCGCTCCAGATGTTTCGCATAGTGACGGGCGATGAGCGGGAACACGGTGTCCCACTCGTCGGCGACCGTGCCGCCGAAAATGGAGGTCATCGAGCCCTGACTGTCGAGGTCGATGACGAGCACCTTGTAGCCGTCGAGCGCCGCGGACATTGCAAGGTGGGCCGCCGTCGAGGTCTTGCCGACGCCGCCCTTGAAGTTGGCCACCGAGACGATCTTGGCCGGCAGCTCGGCGGGCCGCCACGGCAGATAATTCTTCGCCTTCGACCCCTCGGCGCCAAAGTGGGCGCGCAGCTTCAGCACCTCGTCGAGGCTGAACCATTTGGCGCCGCCCTCGGTCTCGGACACGCCTTGGGGCAGCTCCGGGTTGGCCCGCAGCACGCGGCGGAAGTGGGCCGGGGCGACGGGGATCAGATAGCGCGTGATCTCCCAGGTCGAGAAGGGCCGCAGCCGCCGGGTGCCGCCTTGCTCGATGCCGCGCGAGGTCAGATCCTCCCGCCCGGCGGCGCAGGCCTTGGCGACCGCTGCGAAACTCTCCGTGGTGGCGGGTCCGCCGAGGTCGGCGAGGGCGGTGTCGGGGTCGATGCCGAGGTAGGGGGGCGTGTCGCTCATATCCGGCCGCTCGCTCCTTCATTGACGGTGCGCTGAACCATGTGCCGCGTTTCAGGCCAAATGCCACCAGACGCGATACATGGGAGAAAACACGCGATGTGTTGAGGAGGCGTGAAAGGGGAGGGTGCCCATTGCGAGGCCTCACGCACCTCGGGCCCGCTCTGCCTGATCGCTGGAGCCGCCTTCGCGCAAATCCTTTGGCGGAGACCGTGGTACGCCATCAAGGGGCCGCAGGCCGGCTTTAGCCGCTTGCCCTTGATGGTGTGCCACGGTCTCTGCCATGCGGTGCAGGGCGAAGGTGGGTCCAGTGATCAGGCGGATCCCTGATCGTTGGTGAGCCAGAGCCCGCCGGGGGCTTGGGCGTCTCGCCCCGGCACAGCGGCGACAGGATTGGTCCCACCCCCGTTTCGCGATAGGTCAGATGGATCAACGCGATGAAGGCAGGCGAACGGCCATGCCTTCGCCCCACCCCGCTCCGTGCTTCGAGGCTCCACCATGGCCGCACCGTCCCGTATCCTGGCCCTGGTGACCGATGCGTTCGGCAGCTATGGCGGCATCGCCTGCTATAATCGCGATGTTCTGACGGCGCTGGCCGAGCTCGGCCACGAGGTGCGGGTGCTGCCGCGTCTGGCCGAGCCGGAGCACGAGCCGCTGCCGGCCGGTCTGGTGCAGCGGCGGCCGCGTCACAACAAGCTCGCCTATGCGGGGGCGTCGCTGGCGGAAGCGCTCCTATGGCGGCCTGACGTCATCTTCAACGGGCATCTGTATCATGGGCCGCTGGCGGTGCAGCTCGGGCGTCTCGTCGGCGCGCCGGTGGTGAGCCAGCTGCACGGCACGGAGATGTGGGGCACGGTCAGCCCCGCCCACGCCGGTGCGCTGCGAAACTCCACCAAGGTGCTCGCGGTCAGCCGCGATACGCGCGAGCGGGCGTGCGCCGTCGGGGTCGATGGGGCGCGGGTGGAGGTGGTCCACAACACGGTCAATCCGGCGTTCAGCCTGGGCGACAGGGCGGCGGCGCGGGCGCGGTTCGCGGGCGGGGCCGCCGAGGTGGTGCTCACCGTCGGGCGGCTCGACACGCGCGGCGGCGGTTACAAGGGGCACGGCCGGGTGATCCCGCTGATTGCCGAAATGGCGCGGGCGGGGCGGGATGTCGTCTACCTCATCGCCGGCATGGGCGACGACCGGGCGCGGCTGGAGGCACTGGCCCGCGAGCATGGTGTGACGGACCGGGTGCGGTTCCTCGGCAAGGTGGCGCAGGAGGATCTGCCGCACCTTTACCGGGCGGCGGACCTCTTCGCGCTGCCGTCGACGGGGGAGGGGTTCGGCATCGTCTACCTGGAGGCAACCGCGTGCGGTACCCCGGTGATCGGCCTCGACATCGGCGGTGTGGCCGACGCGCTGGACGACGGTGCGCTCGGCACGCTGACGACGACGGAGGGGTTCGCTGCGGCGTTCCCGCAGGCGCTCGACGCGGCGCTCGGGATGGACGATGCGGCCCACGCCGATCTCGCCGCGCGGACGTTTCAGCGGTACGGCTTTCCGGCGTTTCGTGGGGCGGTCGGCGCGGCGTTTGCGCCGTTGCTGCGGTGAGGGGTGTTTCGCGCGAGTTGAATCCAGTCAGTATCGTTGCACCTCATGAGCGAGATGCGGTGCCAATAAACCGCGGCAAGTATTTTTGAGTCCAGCGATCGCCGGCGATCGCAAATGCAATAAGAAATATTACTGCAAGTACGGTTCCAATTGCGGAGTCGGCGCGGTCCCAACGTATGAGTATGGGGTAATGGAACGCGTATAGTCCGTATGATATGGATGCAAGAAATATTATTGGCTTTGCGGCCGGCCATGAAATCCGCGCTGCACACACGCCAAGCGGGCCAAAGAAAAAAATAATCAGAAAAATTGCCACTACGAAATGGCGAACCATAAGGAACGGGTACGTGCCAAAGCTGCTAAAACCTTGCCAAGTTACATTCAGTACAGCCAGCCCCGTCAAGGCGGACAACCAAAGAAGGGGCGTTGTAAGTGCCAATGCGTTGCGTGCACCAGAGAGATAGGCGTTGGCTGCCATTGCGCCGCACCACCAGACGAGAAAATAGGCTGTAACAAGCGAGAGATGATTAGGAATGAGGATGTAAAACGCAAACGATGCGAAAGAAATTACGCCAATAATATAATTGGATGACCGTGGCATTCGATGCCATAACATGAGGGCTAAGGGAAAGATGAGATAGAAAAACATCTCGTATGAGAGTGACCAAAGCGGCGTGTTTCCTGCGTAAGGATCGACGATAACGCCGGGTTTCAGTGCTGAAACATCTTGAAGTCCCGCCAAAGTTCCAAAAAGGCGGCGCCAATCCATGATCGCCGCGAGGTTTCCGTTGTCTAAAGCGACAACAGCACCAATCAGGCAAGCGATAATGAGTGTCGGGTAGATGCGCCGGATGCGGCGCATGTAATAGTTTTGAGGAGGAATGGCTCTTCCGTGCTCATTGGCAAATATTACAAAGCCGCTCAGCACGAAAAAGACGAGTACGGCCTCTTGACCAAAACTGAAAATTAACCGTATTAGACCAGTTATTTCATGTGTTTGTGCGATATGGTGAAATATTACATATATCGCTGCGCTGCAGCGCGCGAGATCGAGCGCCAAGCTGACCCGTTTGCTAATGATTTTTCTCGGTCTCAACGAGGATTTCTTCGTATCGTTGGGGCATGCCGATGGCGTTGTCATAGATCCAGCGCCCTACTTTCTATAAACAATTATGATCGAAAATTGACTGACATGGGAAGCAGCATTGAGCTGCATAAGTAACGAATAGTCTGGTCCGAAAGGGAGGGCTTATTCACATTTAATTGGAGGGGCATGGCCACAGGTGGACCAACTTCCGCGCTGATGGCACCACCGTTTCGCATGCGAAACACCCACCCCCTCACAACAGCCGTGTGTCCACCCGGACGAGGTCGCCGCGGTAGATGACCTGGCCGCGGTAGAGGAGGCGGCCGTCGTCGCTCACCACGGTCCGTAAAAGTTCGCCGATGGGGGAGCCGACGGCAAGGCCGAGAAGATCGGCGATTATCGTGTCGGCGGCGCCGATGGTGAGGGTCTGGAACGCCCCGCCCAGGGAGGGGCCGAGGAGGCGGCTCAGGACGGCGAGCACCATCTCGGATTGGAAGCCGGCGGGGTCGCGGGCGAACACCTCGGCGTCGAGATAAAGGTCGGTGTAGGCATAAGGCAGCCCCTCCACACGGTGGAGGCGGCGCATGAAGACGTAGGAGTCCGCCACGCTGCGGGCCGCTTCGTCCGGCGACAGCGGCAGGCGTTGCCCGTGGCGCAGGATCAGAACCTCGTTGGCCAGAAGCCCCCGCTGCTTCTCGTAGCCGGCGATGAGGTCCGACCAGGTGGTCGACAAAGCCAGCCACTGGCGCGCATTGGGGCCGTGGGCGACGAAGGTGCCGCGCCCGTGCTGGCGCTCCAAAAGCCCCTCCGCCTCCAGCATCGACACCGCGTGGCGCACCGTGATCAGCGAAACGCCGAACTCCTGCGCCAGAGCCTCCAGCGAGGGCAGCCGGTCGCCCGACGTGCGCTGCCCCGACCGGATCTGCCGGCGCAGACGGTCGCACACGATCGCATAGAGCTTCACATCGCCGGGCCGCCGGCCGCCCTGCGGCGCACGGGGGCGGGTCTCCTCAACGCTCATTCTCGTCCTCTAGTCCCGCGCAGTCTCGGGCACCGTCGCAGCCGCCGGGCGCTTGCGCCGGAAGGTCATGACGCCGAGCGCCACCACGGCAAGCCCCAAAAAGACCGCGCTCAAGGGCCGCGTGACGAACACGGTGGGGTCACCCGCCGACAGCATCAAGGCCAGGCGCAGATTGTTCTCCACCAGCGGCCCCAGGATGAAGGCGATCAAAAGCGCCGCCGGACTGATCCCCCAGCGCTTGAAGAACACGCCGATCACCGCGAACACCACCATCACCTTCACATCGAACAGGCTCTGGTTCGTGCTGTAGGCGCCGACGAAGCAGAAGAAGGCGATCGGCGCCAGGAGATAGGCCCGGCGAATGGTGCTGAGCCGCGCCGCCAAGGGAAGCAGCGGCAGGGGAATGAGGAAGAGGAGGATGTCCGACAGAAGGAGCAGCAGAAAGAGCGAATAGACGAAGGCCGGCTCGCTCGACATCAAAAGCGGCCCCGGCGCCAGGCCGTGGATCATGAAGGCGCCCATGATGATCGCGACCGAGAGGGAGCCCGGAATGCCCAAGGTCAGCATCGGCACGAGGGCGGTGCCGCAGACGGCGTTGTTGGCGGACTCGGCCGCTGCGACCCCCTTCAACTCGCCCTTGCCGAAGGTTTCGGGATGGCCGGAGGTCATCCGCGCCTGGTCGTAGCCCATGAAGGCGGCGGTGATGGACCCCACCCCCGGCAGCGCCCCGCACACCGAGCCGATGATGCTGGAGCGCAGGATCACCCCGGCGGCGCGTTTGAGGTCGGCAAGTTTCAGCCATGCGCCTTTCAGGGGCAGGCGGGGTTTCGCAGCGGACGCGGCGCTGGAGAGCTCCTCGCGCATCTGCACGAAGACTTCCGACAGGACGAGAAGGCCGATGGTCATCGCGAGGAGATCGAGCCCCTGGTCGAGATGCAGGACGCCGAAGGTGAGGCGCCGCTCGGCGGTCAGAGGGTCAAGCCCGATGCAGCCGAGATAAAGCCCCAGCGCCGTCGCCATCAGCCCCTTGATGATCGAGCGGCTGCCGGTGCCGGACACGATGACGAGGGAAAGGAGCATTAGCGAGGCGAGATCCGCCGGGCCGAAGGTGACCGCGAACTCGGAGATGGCGGGGGCGGCCACGAACAAGAGCGCATCGGAGAAGAGGGCGCCGATGACGGAGGCTGCGAGCGCCATCGTCATCGCCTGCATGGACTTGCCTTGCTGCGAAAGCGGGTAGCCGTCGAGCGCGGTGGGGGCGGCCTCGGGCGTGCCGGGCGTGTTGAGGAGGATCGCCGAGATCGACCCGCCGAAGACGCTCCCCTTCCAGCACCCCATCAGGATGGCGATGGAGAAGAGGGGCGACCAGTGGAAGGTCAGCGGGATCATCAAGGCGATCGCCATGGTGCCCGAAAGGCCCGGCACCGCGCCCAGGATGACCCCGGCGGTGACGCCGAGCGCCACGGCCAGGAGGTTCGCCGGCAGGAAGGCGGTGGAGATGGCGGAGGCGAGGACGTCGGCGGAGAGAAAGTCCAAGGGGCCCTACCAGAGCTGTCCGGCCGGCAGCGGCACGCCGAGCACGGTGTGAATGGCGAGATAGAGGACGGCCGTCACCGCCAGCGCGATGATGATGGCGGGCAGCGGGCGGATGCCGATGAGAAGGAAGAGCAGGATCTGCATGGCCGCCCCGGTGAGGAGGATGCCGAGGACGGGTAGGAGCCAGGCCGACAGCGCCACCACGCCGGCGGCGGCGCCGAGGCGCAGCCACGCGGCCAGGGTGAGGGGCGGCGCGAGGGGCGGCGGGGGCGCCTCGTCACTCGCGCCGCGGCCGAGGAGGGCGGCGCCGATCTGAAGGAGGCTGAAGAGGCCGAGCGCGCCGGCGCCGATCATCGGCAGGATGGTCGCCTCCGCCCCATAAGGGCCGATGGCGCGCGGGATGACGGCAAGGCACAGGCCCGCCAGCGCGGCGAATCCCAGGCCGATGAAGAGCTCGGAGCGGTCCGGCGGCGCGGCGGCCGGGGCCATCCTTAGTTCAGACCGAGTTCGGTGAGGAGGGCGCCCCATTCGGCGCGCATCTCGGCAAGGTCGGCCTCATAGTCGGCGCCGGGCACGAAGGCGGGGAAGAGGTCGAGTTTCGCAGCGGCCGCCTGAACGCCCTCGTCCTCCACCGCGACCTTGAGGGCCGCTTCCAGCGTGGCGCGGATCTCGGGATCGATGCCGGCGGGGGCGACGATGGACATGTAGGAGACCTGGGCGAAGTCGATCCCCTTGTCGGTGACGACGGGCATGTCGGGGAGCTGCGGGAAGGGGCGTTCGCTGGTGACGAGGATCGGCTTCACCTTACCCGCCTGCACCGGGGCGAGGATGGGGCCGATGGTGTTGTTGACGAGGTCCACATGGCCGCCGACGAGGGCCGCCACCGCCTTGGCGCCGCCCTGGAAGGGGATGTGGCGCCACTCGATGCCGAGCTCCTTGCCGAGGCGCTCCATCATCAGATGGTTGGTGGTGCCGGTGCCGACGCTGCCATAGGTGACGGTGCCGGGGTTGGCCTTGGCGTAGTCCACCAGCTCTTCCCAGGTGTCGTAGGGCGCGTTCTTCTTGGCGAAGATGCCGTAATCGTAGGGCATGACGCCGGCGATCTGGACCACGTCCTCGGGCGTATAGGGCAATTCGCGCATCTGCGGGACGATGGCGAGGGCGGGCATGTTGGCGGTGCCGATATGGTAGCCGTCGGGCTCGGTCTCGGCGGTGGCGGCGAGGCCGATGGTGCCGCCCGCCCCGGCGGTGTTGGAGACGACGACGGTGCCGCCGAGTTCCTTGCCGAGCGCTTCGGCGAGGAGGCGGGCGACCGTGTCGGTGGAGCCGCCGGCGCCGAAGTTCACGATCATCTGGATGGGTTTGGCGGGGTAGTCCTCGGCCTGGGTGGCGAGGCTGGTGGCCAGAAGTGCCGCACCGGCGGCGACGAGTGTCTTGAACATCCCTACGCTCCTCATGATGGCGCCGGGTTTGGCGCGCCGCGTCGCGGTCTCGACGCCGAGACCTAATGTCATTATGAAAACATAATGTCTTGGCGCTTTGTCAAGCATGCTTGCGTCTTGGGCAGTGGCGGCTTCGGGCCGCCTTCGCGGCGCGCCGCGCGGTGTCGCGGCGCTGCCGCCAATGGGAGAAATGTTTGATGTCTCAGCCGGTTGTGAGCCCCGCCTCCGGGACGTGCCTGGCCCGCTTCGCGGTGATCGCCGACACCCATGTGGGGCCGGTGGACGGGGTGACGCCCTCGCCCTGGGTGTCCAACCGGCTGGCCAATGACCGGGTGCGGGCGGTGGTGGCGCGGGTCAACCAGCTGGCGCCGGACTTCGTGATCCACCTGGGGGACATGGTGCATCCGACGCCGGATCAGCCGGGCTATGTGCCCGCCGCCAACCGCTTTCATCAGCTGATGGCCCCTTTGGAGGCGCCGCTTCATGTGATCCCCGGCAACCACGATATCGGCGACAAGCCGATGGTGTGGACGCCGGCGAAGATCTGCACCGACGATTTCGTCGCCCATTATGAGGCGCTGTTCGGGGCCGATCATGGCGCCTTCACGCACGGGCCGATGCGGGTGGTGATGGTGAACAGCCAGATCATCAATTCGGGCAGCGACCGGGAGGCGGCGCAGTGGGCGTGGCTGGAGGCCGAGCTTGCGGCGCACCAGGACAAGCGGCTCTTCGTGTTCGGTCATCAGCCGCTGCGCCTCGTCGCCGCTGACGAGGCCGAGCATTATGACAACACCGCCGAGCCGGGGCGGGGGCGGATGCTGGATCTTCTCGCCCGCTATGGGGCCGAGAGCTGGATGTCGGCCCACGTTCACACCTTCTTCTACGACCGGGAGGGGCCGACCGATCTTTATGTTCTGCCCGCGGTGAGTGCGCTGCGGCTCGACTATTCGGAGCTGTTCAAGGCGCCGCCGCCGGAGGGCGACGAGTTCGGCCGCAACGACCGGGACAAGCTGGGTTTTGCGCTGGTGGAGGTGTTCGAGGCGGGCCATGTGGTCCACCACATCCGCACCCACGGCGAGACCTTGGTGGAGGGCGAGACGCTGGCCGAGGGGGAGAGGGCCGGGAGCGAGGCGGGGCTGGACGCGGTGGGGGAGGAGGCTTTTCCCGTGCCGGGGGCGCCCCTACTGAGGGGGATGCCGCGCCTGCATCCGCGTCTGGGCGGTCTGTTGCCGATCGGGGTGGAGCTGCGCGACCCGTGGGCCAAACCCTTGGAGGTCGCCTATTCGGGCGTGGTGGACGCCTTCGGCCGCAAGCCCGCGCGCGACGATTATCGCCTGCTGGCGCTGATCGAAACCGGGCTGAACCGGCTGCGCGTGCCGCTGATGGACGTGGCCGACCCCGAAACGCGCGCCCGGATGCGCACCTTCGCCGCCAACGGCTTCACCTTCTCCACCTTCCTGTTCGGCCTTCCCGATGCGGCGACTTATGCGCTGCTCGCGGGGGCGGCGGACGTGCTCTCCCAGGTGACGATCATTCTGCCCAAGGCCCAGATTGCCGGGAAGGCGGGAGAGCTCGCCGCGCTGAAGAGGGCGGGGTTGAAGGTCTTCTTGTCGCCCTTGCGCTCGTCCGCCGACCATGGCCACTCGGTGGAGGGGCGCTTTGCCCATGTCATCGATCAGGGGTTCGAGCCGGGGGCGCTCGGCCTTCTGGACGAGGTGGGGCTGGTGGCGGGCGCCGTCCCCTTCGTCGACGGGGTGGTGTTCGAGACGGTGCGCGGCGAGGCGCCGACCGGGGTGATCGAGGCGCTGATTGGCGCCACCGCCCCGCGCGGCTTGTCGTTGAGCCTGACGGTGAAGATGGGGGGCGCCAACCCGGCGGCGCTGACGGGGAGCCGCGCCGATGCCGCGGCGCTCGCCTGCGACGCCCTGGAGGCGGCGGCGCTGCTGCCGGCGGGCGGCGAGGTGATCCTCGACACCCTCACCGACATCGACCGCGGCTATTTCCCCCGCTTCGGCCTCTATGACCGGCGGATGAACCCCACCGCGGCGAGCATGGCCTTCGCCCGGCGGCACGAGGCGGCGGTTTGAGGGCCGTTCGCGTGGGAATCGGCCCATAAATCGGTTGCTTGAGAGGGGGGAGGGACACTAGGGTCGACCGGCATCCATTTTATTTCTCAATTCATGGTTCCGCCTGTCTCCCTCGACATTCAAGCCAACCGCTCGATGAGGAAGTGGACGCGCCGTGAGCAGGTCGGGCGTGTTCTGTTTGCCTGTATTCTCCCGCTCTTTCGCCTGTCGCCTCGGCCCTTGTGGGGGTTCAGGCGCGCGATATTGCGAGCCTTCGGGGCGCGGATCGGGTCTGATGTGCACATCACCCCGTCGGTGGCGATCACCATTCCGTGGAACCTCAGTGTGGGGGACAGGGCCGCTGTCGGCGAACGGGCAATCCTTTATGCGCTGGGGCCGATCATGATCGGCGCCGATGCGACGATTTCCCAAGGCGCCCACATCTGCGCCGGGACGCACGATTTTCGTGATCCGACGATGCCGCTTTTGAAGCCGCCGGTCACGATCGGGGCGGGGGCGTGGATCTGTGCCGACGCCTTTGTCGGCCCCGGTGTGAGCGTGGGCGAGCTGGCCGTGGTCGGCGCCCGCGCGGTGGCGATGCGCGACGTGGAGGCCGCGGCGATCGTCGTCGGCAACCCGGCGCGAACGGTGGGGACGCGGCGGATGGACCGGGGTTGATGGGCTCTGTCCGGCGTGTCGCGGCGTAGGGGGGCTGCCGTGAGGGATCTTCCGGTTTCCGTCGTCGTTCCGGTGCGCAATGAGGAGGCGAACCTTGCCGCCTGCCTGGCCCGCCTCAACCGCTTTGCCGAGGTTTTGGTGGTCGATTCCGCGTCGACCGATCGCACGCTTGGGATTGCGCGGGAGGCGGGGGCGCGGATCGTCCAGTTCGAGTGGAACGGGCGTTATCCGAAGAAGCGCAACCACGTTCTGATGAACGAGCGCCTCGCCGCGCCGTGGGTGCTGTTCCTCGACGCCGACGAGCATGTGCCGAACGCCTTTTGCGATGCGCTGGCGGGTGTGCTGCCGGACACCTCGCATGCCGGCTTCTGGCTGAACTACACCAACTATTTTCAAGGTGTGGAGCTGAAGCACGGTGTGCCGCAGCGAAAATTGGCACTGATGAAGGTCGGCGCCGGGCTCTATGAGCGGATCGAGGAGGACGGCTGGTCTTCGCTCGACATGGAGATCCATGAGCACCCGGTGCTGGCCGGTTCGCTGGGTGAGATCCCCGTGCGGATCGACCATCGCGATTTTCGCGGGCTGGAGAAATATATCGCCCGCCATGTCGACTATGCGAAGTGGGAGGCGCGCCGCTATGCGGTGCTGCACGAGGCGGGGCTGGATAAGGCGGGCCATCTGACGGGCCGGCAGCGGTTCAAGTACCGGAACCTGTCGCGCTGGTGGTATCCGTGGTTCTACTTCGCCGTCACCTATGGGGCGAAGCGCGGGTTCCTGGATGGGGCGGCCGGGTTCTCCCACGCGTTCTACAAGGCATGGTATTTCCACACCATTCGCGGTCTGATTGCGGAGGCGCGCCGGGTGGGCGCTGCCGCGCCGTCCGCTTCGAGCCGTGAGGATATGGCGGCATGAATGCGCCGAGGCCTGTGGGGCTGGATGGTGGTTTGCTGCGCCCGAGGGCGCAGCGTGTTCGGCGCCGTCTGTTGGGGCTCCATCATCGTCGAAGTGATGCGAGGTGCGCCGCGATGGTCGCGTCTAACCGGACGATCAAGCGTCAATTTATGACAGTTCGTGCCGTTCAGAAGGACACCATGGTAAAACCGTCCATGGACAGCCCGGATCCCAGTCTATGACCCGTCTCTACGAGTCCCGCAAACGCATCCTCGTCACCGGCGGTGCCGGCTTCCTCCGCTCGCACCTTTGCGACAGGTTGCTGGAGCAGGGTCACGAGGTGCCGTGCGTCGATAACCTCTTCACCGGCACTAAGCGGAACATCGACCACCTGCACAACGAGCCGCGCTTCGAGTTTTTGCGGCATGACATCACCTTCCCGCTCTATGTGGAGGTGACGAGATCTACAACCTCGCCTGCCCGGCGTCGCCGATCCACTACCAGCACGACCCGGTGCAGACGACGAAGACCTCCGTCATCGGCGCGATCAACATGCTGGGCCTCGCCAAGCGGGTGAAGGCGAAGGTGTTCCAGGCCTCGACCAGCGAGGTTTATGGTGATCCTTCCGTCCATCCGCAGCCGGAGGAATATTGGGGCAACGTCAACACCATCGGCCCGCGCTCCTGCTACGATGAGGGGAAGCGCTGCGCCGAAACCCTGTTCTTCGACTATCACCGCCAGCATGGGCTTCAGATCAAGGTGGTGCGGATCTTCAATACCTATGGGCCGCGGATGCACCATGCCGATGGGCGCGTGGTCTCAAACTTCGTCATGCAGGCGCTGACGGGTGAGCCCATCACCATCTATGGCGACGGCTCGCAGACGCGGTCCTTCTGCTATGTCGACGACCTGATCGAGGGCTTTATCCGCCTGATGGAAACCGGGCCGGAGGTGACGGGGCCGATCAATATCGGCAATCCGGACGAGTTCACGATCCGTGAGCTGGCGGAGAAGACCATCGCGAAAACCGGCGCCCGCTCTGAGCTGGTGGAACGGCCTCTGCCGCAGGATGACCCGAAGCAGCGGCGGCCTGATATCACCAAGGCGCAGGCGGTTCTCGGCTGGGAGCCGAAGGTGCCGCTCGATGAGGGACACGACCATACGATTGCGTATTTTCGCAAGCGGGTTGGTGAGTTGGATCTGGTGTAGGGGCGCGACGGGGGCTCACGCCGTTTCCGCCGGAGTTCGATCCGCGGGGTTGGTGGCGCAGTCTCCGTGTCACACATCCTGACCCAGGATACGCCGCTTCGGGGCGGACCTGACGCGGGCGAGGCAGGCGGCCTCATCGCGTACGAAAAGAGCATTGCCGCCGGCGCCGACGTGCGCCGTGTCGAAGGTTCGCGAGAGCGGATTATAGTGCCGGCGCACAAATCCGGCCTCTGCAAAAATGGCCTCGACCTGTGGCGACTCGGCTTCACTCTCAACGGCAAGAAGGGTCGGATCGGCAAGCATTGTCCGGGCGCCCGACAGAACTTCGGCCTCATAACCTTCGACGTCCATCTTGACCAAAACGGGTGCGCGGCCGGCCAGAAGGGTGTCGAGTCTGGCGACAGGCACGGCCTGCACATTGTCCTCATCAGGCTGGGCGACTCTGTTCGTCGTGTCGCGCCCGACCGTAAATGAGATCGTGCCCTCCGCCGCACCAAGCGCGCATTGGACCTGCTCGACACGATCATTGATGCCGTTCACCGCAACGTTGCGTGCAAGCGATTTCATCGTGTCGGGGTCTGGTTCAATGGCAAGTGTCTTGGCGCCGGCGACCCGCGAGCTGAGCACCGTGTAGGAGCCGATATTGGCGCCGGCATCGACGAAAAGGTCGCCGGGTCTCAGCATATGGAGAACGAACGCCATGTCTGCGAACTCGTGCAATCCGCAATAGATGTTGCCTGTCGCTCCGGTCATGCCGCGCCGGACGACGAGCTTGGCTCCCTCGATCCAGGGCACTGTAACGTCTCGAGCCAACCGGCTCCTCAACTGCCATCCCGCCAGTCGTGCGAAAGCCGGTAGGGGATTGTCTCGGGTCAGCGGATGGTTGGAAATAAAGTCGATCGTTCGCTGCATCAAACTTCAGCCGTGTGTCCTATGCTGCTGCACTATGCCCCGTAGCGCCGGGTCGTTATAGGTCTGTTCGGTCTTTTCAGTTTGGGAATGAATCGTCCTTGCGCGGCGCTGTCGCCGTCTCATAAGCATTGTTTTAATGTATTTGACGAAGCGCGGTTGTTTGCCATCGTTTCGTGCGGCGTTAGAGGTTGGGTTCGCGTCCGACACAACGGAAGCCTGATGCCGACCGAACATTGCTCTGATCCGCGGACCGTCCTCATCCTCTCGCCGCACTTCCCGCCGTCGTCCCTCGCCGGCGTGCACAGGGCGCGCCATTTGGCCAAGGCGCTGCCCCTCCATGGATGGCGGCCGGTGGTGGTGCGGGCCGATCCGGCCCACACCACCGAGAGCGGTGATGACGACCTTGCCCGGCTGGTGCCGGCGCGCCTCGAGCAGGTGGCGACAGGTGCGATCCCGGCGCGTCTGACCCGCCGGATCGGGATCGGTGATATTGGACTGCGGGGCTATCGCCAGTTCGGGCGCGCTCTCGAAGAGGCGGCGGAGCGGACCGGGGCGAACGTGGTCCTCCTGACCGGCTCCCCCTTTTACCCCCTGCTCCTCGCGCGGCGGCTCAAACGGCGCGGCCTCAAAGTCGTGCTCGATTTTCAGGATCCGTGGGTCTCGGCTGCGGGAGCGGCGCGGCCGGCGCTCTCCAAAGGGGGGCTGTCCCACCGTTTGGCAACGCTTCTGGAGCCGCGCGCGGTCCGTTATGCCGATGCGATCACCTCCGTGTCCGACGAGCAGAACCGGCAGATGCGGGACCGCTATCCATTCCTGGCGAACGTCCCCATGGAGGCGATCCCGATCGGCGGCGACCCGGACGATTTCGACGCTCTACGGGCGGCCCCGCCGGCGGCGCTGATCCATCCGCTCGATCCGGCGCGGCTGAACTTTTGCTATGTCGGCACGTTCATGCCCCGCTCGGGTCCGTTGATGGCGGCGCTGTTGTCGGCGGCGGGGCGCCTCGCGGCGCGCCGGCCCGACCTTGCCGCGCGGCTGACGCTGAACTTCGTCGGCACGTCGAACCAGCCGGACGCGTCGGGGGAGGGGCCGGCGACACGTCTGGCGCGGGAGCTTGGCGTGGCCCACCTCGTGGCCGAGACGCCGCGCCGGGTGCCGTTCCTGGAGGCGCTCTCCTTGCTGGCCAATGCCGACGGGTTGATGCTGGTCGGCTCCGACGAGCCGCATTATACGGCCTCGAAGATCTACCCCAACCTGATGGCGGCGCGGCCTTTCGTGTCGTTGTTCCACGCCGCTTCGTCGGCACACGCGATCTTGACGGCGGCGGGCGGCGGCCGTGCATTCGCGTTCGAGGATCCTGCCGAGCTTGGTGCGCTGACGGAACCGCTTTCAGGGGCGCTGGAGGCGGTTGCCGATCAGGGATCCGGTTTTTCTGCGCCCGATCCGGCGGCCTATGCTCCGTTCACGGCCGAGGCGGTGGCGGGGCGCTACGCGGCGCTGTTCGAGCGCCTGGCGGGGTAGTTGGGTCTGCCGGGTTTTGGGTGCGCGAGGTGTCGGCACCAGGTTTCAAGGGTGTGGTAGGAGAGTGCGGAGATCGCCAGCGCTCCGCCCAATGCGAGGACGGGCATGAAGCCGGTGTTCCATGGAGCGTGCGACAGCGCGAGCTGCTGCCAGAGATAGAGCGTATAGGAGTAGAGACCGATCGTTCGCATCGGTCTGGAGGCGAGACATCGCCGCGCCGTGGCGGAACGCTTCGGGAACGCGAAGACGCCGACAAGGACGGCGGGCGCGACGAGAAGGCCGGTCAGCATCTGCACTTTGCCGGGCGCGAGCATCACCCATAGACCCGCGAATACGAGGCCAGCGAGCGCGAGTGAGGCGGGGATGCGCAAAAGCAGCCGGTCGACCCGCGTCTCGTGGCAAGCATAGAGCGCGCCGAGGCCGAGGAGCATGTAGATCTGAATAAACCCGATCCGCCCGATGAAATGCACCGGCCAGACAAACGGGATGAAGGCGAGTGCGGCGGCAAGCGTGAACAGGGCGCCTCGCCGCCAGCCTGCGATGCCGACGAGGGCGAACGGCATCAAGAGATAAAATTGTTCCTCGAACCCGAGCGACCATGTGTGGCCGAATACCCAGCCGCAGTCCCCGGGCCCGACCGCCATGTTGCAGGTGAAGAGGAGCGAACGCAGAGCGCCGCTGGCGGTACCGAGGTTCGGCCAGAAAAGGATCGTCACCACGCTGAGATAGAGGACGAGTGGCGGCAGGATCCTGAGTGCGCGCCGGCGATAGAATCCGGCGAGGTCGATCCGGCCAGTCTTGTCTCGCTCGACGATCAGGATACGGGTGACGATGTAACCGCTGATCGCAAAGAAGATATAGACGCCAAGCTTGCCGGGGATCGGCGCATCGTCCCATCCATAAGCATGGGCCAGGTGGGATGCGATCACGATCCCCACAGCGACGGTCCGCCACCCGTCGAGCCAATCGATCCGGTGGTTCGCTGCTGGCGCGATTTTGGGCGGCATGGTCGAGGCTGGCGTCGTCACGGCACGGTCCGGCTAAGGAGGGTCGGATCCAGCCTAACAGATCTCCCTCTATCGCAACCGAATGGGCGCAGAGGTGGTGGTCTTTCTGTACGTCGACTGGAAAGAGCGATGTGCGGAGGGTGGTTTGTGATCCATGGTTAAAAGCGCCGTCTGCCGCTTTTGATCGTGCGCGAGGGCTGCCTCATCGAGGCCCCCGAATCAGGTGACCGCAGCCCTGGCTTTTTTCCGTTCACGGACCCGGTGGGAGGCGCGGATCGCCGGCTTCTCGACCACATGGTAGAAAAGAGTGGCCGCAGCCAATGAAACGGCCAGCGCGGTCAGTGAAAGAGCGAGTTCACCGGCCGCCGTATCGGGGACGAAGCGGCGGCCGAGGTTCACCACACGCCCGCCGATCGGAACATGCACCAGATAGAGTGAGTAGGACATCGCCCCAAGCCACAGGAGCGGGCGTGCGATCAGGCGCGGCGCTGAAAGCCGAATGGTGGTGAGTATAAGCGCGGCAGCTGCTGCGCCGACGGCCGCCTTCAGTCCATGCCCTTCATACGCCATCATGAGACCTGCAGCCGCGACGCTCGCCGCAGTGAGGGCGAGAGGATCGCCATATTGCAGCCGGCGGAATACCGCGATCCCCATGATGAACAGGAGAGACAGTGGCGGCAACGGTCCGAGCGCGGCGAGAACCGTGATCGTAGCCGTGGCGATCCAGACGAGCGGGGCCGCCGCGATGGCCCCGAACAGAAGACCTACGGCGATGTAGAACACGAATTCGTAAGCGAGCGTCCAATAGACCGGCTGCAGCCAGTCATAGGCGGTCAGCGGGATGGCGTAGGCGACATGGGCGATGATCTGGCCGATGCTCCAGGTCGGATCACCGCCTGCGAACCCGGGTGCCAGCGCCGACAGCTCCCACAGAACCACGACCATCAGGACGCTGACGAGGTAGGGCGGTTCCAGCCGAACAAGGCGCCGGATCAGATAATCCGGCACGTCGGCGAGGCGAAAGGTGCCGAACCCACGCGCGATCGAAAGGGGAATGACGAAGCCGGAGATCACGAAGAAGACCTCGACACCGAGCCAGCCATAATAGCCGCTCATGCGGATCACACTCTCGTGTCCGCCGGTGAGGTGGAACCAGGTAACAGCCAGCGCGGCGAGCCCGCGCATGATTTCGACGCTTTCGATCCTGCCGTGTGGGGCCGGTATTGGGGAGCCGTCTGCGCCCGTCATCCGAGTGCCGTGCGCACGACGTAGTCCGCGCTCGCTTCGGGAGTCATGACGGCATCGAAGGTGGCGGTGTTGTGGGCGGCGATCGCGGTGCGTTCGGCGTCGGTCGTCGCGGCGAGGGTCGATGCCAACGAGGCCCAGTCAGCGTCATCGTTGACGGCGATGCGGAAGCGGTCCAGCCCGAACCAGGGTTCGAGGATGATGCGGTCGGCGAGGACGGGCGTGCCGATCATTAGCGCCAGTGTCATGATATTGCGCCAGCCATAGTGGAAGCCGGTGGCGAATGGGGCAAGGCGGCTCTGCGCCAGCATCGTCTCGTAGCCCTCGACCGGCCCGCCGGACACCAGGGGGAATGCGGCTGGGTCGAGCGGATCGCCGGCGCTACCGTCCCACTCTGACGGCTCGTGCCAGCCCAGACGGCTCCTGATATCGTAGCCCGCGGCGGCGAGCGCGGCGAGGCGCTCGTGCAGCGCTAGGCGATGGCGCGGCCACCCCCACAGCGTGTCCAGAAGCACGACATCATGCTGGCAGGGCTGGTCTCGCAGCGCCAGAAGAGCGGCGTAGCGGGCCTCGAAACCGGCCAGCGTGTCGCGCCAGGGATAGTCCCGCCGCAGCCGGCTCTCGATCTTGTGGCGGGCATTCTTCAGCCTCTGCCGCCAAGGCGGGGTGTGGCGCGGACCGCCGAGATTGGGGGCGATCGGAATGAAGGGGCGGACCCTGTCGAAGTGTTCGCCGTGACGCGCGATCAGCCCGGCGCCGCGCTGCGCATAGGTCGCATGGTCGGCCTCGCTCTGCCAGGCGAGAGGGTCGGGCACCCGCCGTTCCCGAAAGAAAGTCGTGTTGTAGCCGGCGCAAAAATACAGATCGGCGTGGTCGACGAGGTGGCTCATCACATGGAACGAGTCGTTGCTCTCCACCACGCAGCGGCGTCGTGCGGTCCCGTCCTCGACGACGAGAAGGGAGTTGGCCTTATGGGCCGTTGCGGTCGGCTCGTCCTCGAAGCCATAGGCGGTGCGCGCCTCCCAGGGGAGCTCGACATAGGTGAGCTCTCCGTCCCGCGCGCGGCGCATGAAGCCGAAGCGGAGCCAATCATTCCTGTGCTCATGGTTTTGGCGAAACCAGATGACCCGCGGTGAACGGCTCAATGCACAGGCTCCGTGGCGGTCGGTCGGTGGGATGGCATCAGTATCGACCCTGGTCTCGCTGCGGCGTGGCCATGTTTCTTCAGAACGGCTAGAACATTTTAGGGCGGCCGGGTAGGACACTGTCGCCACACCGATCATGCCAGTCCGGGATGAGATCTTGCCGCAGACCAAAGCCGACATTCTTGTCGTGGGGGCTGGCCTTGCCGGTGCCGTTTATGCGCGTGAACTTGCCGATGCCGGTTGGCGGGTCACGATAATCGACCGCCGTCCCCACATTGCCGGCAACTGTTTTGACGAGGTCGACGGCAATGGTGTCCGGGTCCATCGATATGGACCGCACCTCTTCCATACATCCAACCAAAGCGTCGTGGACTGGCTGTCGCGCTTCACCGCGTGGGTGCCTTATGAGCATCGCGTCGTCGCGCGGTTGGGTGATGGACGCCTTGCCCCGCTCCCCGTGAACCTTGATACGGTCAACACGGTCTTCGGCAAGACGTTTGTGTCGGCGGCGGAGACCGAGGCCTTTCTGGCGGAGATTGCCGAGCGGCCGGAGCGGATCGAGACCGCGGAGGACCATCTGTATTCCGTGATCGGGCGCGAGCTGACGGAGCTCTTCTTTCGCCCTTACACGAAGAAGATGTGGGAGATGGACCTTGCCGAGATGGCTCCGGCGGTGGTGCGGCGCCTCAAGGTGCGGCCGGACCGTGACCCGCGATATTTCGCCGGCGATACCTTCCAGGCGATGCCGAAGGACGGCTACACGGCCATGTTCGCCGCGATCCTCGACCATCCTTCGATCACGGTCGAACTCGGACGGGCCTTCGACCGGAGCGATGTGGCGGGTTTCGGCCAC
Organism: Acuticoccus yangtzensis; assembly: GCF_001927245.1. GTDB lineage: Bacteria > Pseudomonadota > Alphaproteobacteria > Rhizobiales > Amorphaceae > Acuticoccus > Acuticoccus yangtzensis. The sequence continues at coordinate 23,706 of NZ_MJUX01000015.1, forward strand.
GTCTTCAACTCGATGCCGATCGACGAATATTTTGATTTTGCGTTCGGCGAGCTGCCCTATCGCTCTATCCGCTTTCACACGTCGAGCGTGGCGGCGGCGGAGGCCTCATCGCATGTCGTCGTCAACTACACCGACGATGGTCCGTTCACCCGAGAGACCTGGTGGCACAACATTCCGGCGCATTGTCCGGTGCCGGGCGCGATGGTGACCCGCACGATCGAAGAGCCGTGCGACTATCGCGACAATGATATGGAGCGGTATTATCCGGTGAAGTCGCATGATGGGCGCTATGACGCGCTTTATGAGCGCTACAAGGCCCGTGCGGCGGATGAGGGCGGGATGACCTTCATCGGCCGCTGCGGCACCTATCAATATCTCGACATGCACCAGGTGGTGAACCAGTCCCTCGCTGGCGTGGGCCGCTGGATGTCCAGGGTGGTGGTCTGACGATGGGGCCCGATTTTCTCATCGTGGGGGCCGCGAAGGCCGGGACGACGAGCCTCTACGAGGTTCTGTCGCACCATCCGCAGATCAGCCTTTCCAGCCCGAAAAGGGTGGTTGGTTTTCACGGCGAAGCAAGTGCCGGCGCCTTTGGCGATCGTGATCAGGCGGCCTCTTTATTTCGGTGTGGGGTCTGTGGATCGCGGATTGTCACCGTGCTCCATATACGATCGACGTCGACGAAGCGTCCATGTCCCACAGGATGGGATGGTCAGGCGTTGACCGATGAGGAGCTGATGCCGATCAGTCGGTTCAAGCATCCTTGGTCCAATTTCCAAAACGCCGCCTGAGAGAAGCTCATGCGTCTCGCGATCATCGCCACCCATCCGGTGCAGTATTATGCTCCGCTGTGGCGCGAGCTGGCCGGGCGCGTGGATCTTACCGTCTTTTTTGCACACCATGCGCGGCCCGAGCAGCAGGCCGCGGCGGGGTTCGGCACCGCGTTCGAGTGGGATGTCGATCTGTTCGGCGGTTATAAGCACCGGTTCCTGACTAACGTGGCGGCGCACCCCGACGCCTCGCGGCGCGATGGCTGCGATACCCCGGAGATCGGCGAGCGCCTTGCTGAGGGTGGGTTCGACGCTGTCATGACCGTTGGCTGGTATTCCAAGACCCACATTCAGGCGATCCGTGCCGCGCGGCGGCTGAGGATCCCGGTGATGGTCCGCTCCGACAGCCAGCTCGGCCTGCAGCCGAGCGCCGGGAAGCGTCTGGCCAAGCGCATCGCCTATCCGGTGCTTCTGCGCGCCTTTGATGCGGTGCTGGCCACGGGGACCCGCTCGGCCGCCTTCTTCCGCGCTTATGGCTATCCGCAGCGGCGTATCTTCGTCTCACCGCATGCGGTCGACACCCCCCGCTTTGCCGCCGTCACGCCCGAAGCCGCGGCCGCCGTGCGCTGCGCGGCGGGCATCGCGCCGGACGCGAAGGTGGTGCTGTTTGCCGGCAAGCTCGTCCCCTTCAAGCGGCCGCTTGATGTGGTCGATGCGATCGCCCGGCTGCGCGCGGAGGGGGTTATGGCCGAGGTCATGGTTGCGGGCGCGGGCGAGCTGGAGCCGGCGATGCGGGCCCGCGCCGCGGAGGCGGGCGTGCCGCTCCACGTCCTCGGTTTCGTCAATCAGACCGGGATGCCGGCGGCCTATGCCGCGGCCGATGTGCTGGCGCTTCCGTCGACAGGGCGCGAAACGTGGGGGCTGGTGGCCAACGAGGCGCTGGCCTCCGGCACCCCGGTCGTCGTCTCGCACGAGGCCGGCTGCGCGCCCGATATCGGCGCCGATGGTGTGGCGGGACGCATCTTCACCGGCGGCGATGTGGGCGCGCTGGCGAGCGCGGTTCGGGCGGTTCTGGCGGCGCCCCCGTCGGTGGAAGCGATGGCGGCCGTTTCGGCCCGGTTCAGCCTCGCACGTGCGGCGGAGGGGATTGTCGCGGCGTCAGCGGCCTGCGCGGCGCGGCGTTGATGCCAGTGTGGTGCCTGGAGTTTCGGCCTGCCGCCGTTGCCGCGGCCAGTGCTTTGCGATGGTCGAGTATGGCCAGGGCTCGCGGCATGATGAAGCGCTGAATGACGAGGGCCGCCAAAAACATCGTCAGCCCGCCACCGACGATCTTGAGAAGAGCACGCTCGAAGTAGGCCACCGGCATGACCGCGGCGGCCGCGAGCGCAACATTGGCGAGTGTTGGCAACCCGTGATGATCGATCAGCACACGGTAAGCTCGGCCGATGGCGAATCCCAGGGCAAGCATGGCTATAAGCGCGCCGAACGTTCCAAAATCAATGTAGAGCTCGGCCAAATAGCCGAGGCTGATCGAGGTCCACATCGAGGTGAAGCCGAGACCCGTATAGCGCGCCGTGAGCACGGTATCGTGCGGAACCACAGGCTTGCCGGGCCAAACAGCACGCGGGATGAGAAAGGTGAGGGCTTGGATCGTTTGTGTGCCGCCTGTGAAGGGCATGACGCGCGGCGTGTAGCCCATCGCATGAGCGAGAAAGTCAATATACGACAGGCGTGAAACGAAGGAATCGAGACCACGGTCGAAATCATCGGCCTCGAACGAGGTCGCCGCATCGGCGAGGTAGGTGAGGCGCTCCTCCAGTGAGTTGGTCACGATCATGGCATCGGCGCCGCCGCTGACAAAGCTGCGATAGTCCGGTTTGATCGCCGACCAGAAGATGACAACTGTAAGAATAGCGACAAAACCGGCAGAACCGGCCAGTATGGTGCCGAAGTTCACCTTGGGACGTGCTGCCAGTGCTGCCAGCGCCGTGGTCAGAACGACAGGCCTGAACTCGCCGAAATAGCCGGTCATGCCGTTGATCGTCTCGAAGCCGACGACGACCGCGAGCAGCCCGAGCGAGCGCCCCCGCGACAGGCACCAGTAGGTCAAGACGAAAAGGCCGGCGAGCTTGATGTTGGCCATCATCAGCACCGGCTGGGTGAGCGGACCTGCATAGCGCACGCCGAAGTCGAGCGCGTGGCCGGCGAGGATTGAGACGAGAGAGGCCTTTATGATCAGCTCTTTCGGCAATCTCACAGCGTCGATGGACAGCTCGTGCGCGAAATTGCGCCGGCTGCCGCCGGCACCAAGCTTCATGCCGATAGCAAGTGCCGCGAGGGCAAAGAGCGAGAACCATGCCGCCGCGCTGAGATCGGCCGAGCCGCGTTCCAGGAAGTCGTTCAGTGGCTGCCCTGTCAGCGCACTCTGGATCGGTTTCACCGAGACCGACATCCACTGCAGCAGGAACGGCAGCAGTAGCACCGGCGTCCCTGTCTCGGGCCACAGAAGGTTGACCCCGAGGGCCAGCACGGCGCCAGCGAACAGCGTCAAAAATGGATCGGGGGAGGACAGCAACAGGATGGCCGTGAACGCGATCACGACGAGGGAGAGGGACTGCGACGTCTTCAACCGGGCGTCCTCTTCAATTCAACGCATGCACAATGCGGGATCGATGCCAATCCCACGGCCAATCCTTAACAGCTCCCGGCAAGACGGCGATAGAGCGCCGCCATCGCCCGTGCGGTCACCGTGGACGAAAAGGCCGCCTCCATGAAGGCGCGGCCCCGCTGGCCCATCGCGGCAAGGTCGGCGTCGGTGAGGCGCGCGATCGCATCGCGCACCGCCCCAGCCTCGGGGGCGACCCATGCGCCGCAGCCGCGCCGGGCGATCTCCTCCCACGGGGTGGCCGTCGTCGTGACCACGGGGACGGCAAAGGCCAGCGCCTCGGCGATCACATTACCGAAATTCTCCGAGTGGGACGGGAGCACGAAGAGGTCGGCCGCGCGGTAGGCCGCGTCGCGCGCCGCGCCGTCGACATGGCCATGGAAGGTCACCCGGTCGGCCACGCCGCAGGTTCCAGCGCGTTGCCGCAGAGCCGCAACATAATCCGGCTCGCCATAACCGTAGATGTCGAGCGTGGCGTCAGGCACGCCGGCCAGGGCCTCGATCAGAAGATCGCAGCCCTTCTTTTCATGGACACGGGACAGGAACATCAGCCGAAGCGGGCGTGCGCCCGGTGCGCTGCGCGGGAAGGTCGAGGGCGTCCCCGGGATCTCGACCGAATTGGGGATGGTCTCGACCGTCAGTCCCGGCATGGCGCGGGCGGTGAGCTCGGCTTCCACCGGCGCGGTGACGTGGAGGACGGTGCGTTGGGGCGCCAGCATCCGTGCCGCCTGCTCGAAGCGAACCTTGGCGCCGCTCACCGCCTCCGACCATTCGAGCCGTGCCTGGATCGCCCCGCGCGGGGACCACACGACGGGTTTGCCGAGTGCGCGGCAGGCGGCGAGCGTCGGCAGCGTCGGGAAGGAATAGGTGGCGGTGAGGTGGACGATGTCGGCCTTTGCCACCGCCGGCAGTAGCCGGGCGAGGAGGCCGGGCGCGACGTCGCGCCCCGCAACGCGGCGCGCATAAATGACGTCGTAGCCGGCCGGGAAAGTCGTGCGCCGCTCGGCCACACGATCGGACGGGCGCGGGCCCGCGGCGTCTGTCGTCAGGACCCGCACGGCGATGCCAGGCTCGCCCGCCACCCCGTCACACACCGCGCGCGTCGAGAAGATCGGCCCGCCCCAGTAAGTCGCCGGGTAGAAGGTGGGGGTGACGTGAAGGACGCGGAGGGGGGCGGACACGGCAGGCTCTTCTATTTTGGTCGGCGTGATCGCGGCGGACCGCATATCGGGGCCAGCACATAGAACGGACCCAGATATACGCTAACGGATCGTCCTAGCGGTCGGAGTGCGCCGTCTGCTGACGGCTTGGGTGGAAACCGGAAAGTCCGGTTTGGGCAGTCGGTTGGAGACAACGGACCTCTTGGATCTGGCACTCGCGAGTTTTCAGCGCCCCGCCTGATCGTTCCAGTTCATGGAGTTGTCCCCTTGCGGGCCGGGCTGCCAACATCCGCCGTCGCCTCCAAATAGGCGGTTGACAGCAGGCGAGCCTCATCGCGAAGCCTTACGAGGACGCTGGGACCCGAAACCAGCCCCCCGAAGCTTGCGCGACAAAGTCCCGCCAGCGCGGAAAGCAGCGTGAAGGCGACCTTCTCGGGATCGGCGAACGTTGCATCCGAGGCGCTTCGCAGCACCTGCACGACGCCGCCTTCCATCCGCTTGAAGATATCGGTTGACAGCCGAAACTGGTCGATGGCTCCGGCAACGCGATACAGCGCGACCGTCGCGTCGGGTCGGGCGACCTTCACAGAAACGTAGGCGTCGGCGATGCTGACGGCTAGAACGGAAAGAGGCCGGCGGCCGCGATCGACGTACACGCTCTCGATGGTTCGCGCCATCTCCTCGAAGTGGCGCGACAGGATCGCGAACAGCAGAGCGTCCTTGTTCGGGAAATACTGGTAGAGCGTGCCGACCGAAACGCCGGCGCGCTCAGCGACCCGGGTGGTCGACAGTCGAACCAGGCCGTCCGTCAGCAAAACCTGAATTGCGGCTTCGTGAATGGCCTCGACCGTCGCCTCCGATCGGGCCTGGACGGGCGTTTTCCGGGACTTCAGGCGCTCCGGCACGCTCGGGACGGCTGTTTGCAAGATGCGAATCCAAGCTGAAGGATCTCTCAGATATAAAGGCTGGGATTTGAGATCAAGCCAAAGGACATCCCCATGGCCCGTGACAGCAACCGATCAGCCAGAGATTTCTTGAGCCGCAGGACGTTCCTGGCCGGCGCGGCGGGTGCAGCGGGTGCGACCGCCTTCGTATCCGCCATGCCGAACGCGCTTGCTCAGACTATGGCGCGGCACTCCCGCGTTCTCAGGTTCAGCGACCACGAGCCGCTGGGCGGGATGCGCACGCGCTTCCTTAAGGATGTTGTCTTTCCGGCCATTGAACGGGAGTCGAAAGGACGACTGAGGGTCGAGGATTATTGGGAGGGCCAAATCGCCGACGCCTACGACGCCCTTCGCGCGGTTAGCAAAGGCGACACCGCGGACATGGCCACCGTCGTACCCGAATACAAAGCCGAGGCACTGGCCCTGCACCAGCTTTTCAAGAGTTTTCCAACCGGACCGACCGGCCAGCGCCAGGTGGAGTTCTTCCGACGCGCCTACGCGGAAGTTCCGGCGTTCTCGGACGAGATGGAGCGGAATGGTATCGTTCCGCTATTCTTCGGCACGGGATATCCTGTTGCTTTCTACAGCACGAAGCCGCTGGCTGATCTAGGTAGCCTGCGGGGCGGTCGCTGGCGCTCGGCCAGCTTCTGGCACTTTCTGCGCAACTCGGGTGCGACGCCGGTGACCTGCATTGGGGGCCGGAGGTTCCCGAGGCACTTGCGGCAGGAGCGCTTGATGGCCTGATGGACAACGTCGATAGCGGGTACATGCTGAAGGTTCACGAAGCGGCGCCGAACGTGCTTGTTTCGAAGGATTTGTGGCTGGGGCACGTCTACCCGTTGGCGATGAACAAGCAGGTTTGGGACGAGCTCGCTCAGGAAGACAAAGACGCTGTTCATCGTGCCACTGAGACGTCGTACCAGAGCTTGGGCTCTACTATGGACGAGAGCTTCAACACGCAGCTCGACGATCTGCGAGCGGCCGGCGCGAGCGTTCGGATCCTCGATCGCCGCGAAGTGGAGCGTTGGGCGGCGGACATCGGGTACCGCGAGATCCAGTCCGCTTGGGTCCGGAGCCAGGAGGCCAAGGGTGTTGCCGGCGTTGGCGCGACACTCGATGCTGTCACATCGATCATGACCGAGATGGCCGGCTGACGGCGGTCTTAAGAGCGTCCGCTTCCGGGACGTCGATGCGTTCGCAGGAAAAGGCGTGAAAGGGTCGAAACCTGCCTGTCGGGAAACACCTGTTTTCCGGCACAACGGCGGGTCTCGCCCCCGGCCTGGTCGCGGACACCGAATTTGTGTGCGGTAAACCCTGCCGGAATGATAGCGTGTTCGGAAACGCGTTCCGAGGGGTTTTCCGGCCATGCTGGTGGGATACATGCGCGTGTCGTCGGCCGACGACCGCCAATCGGTTGACCTGCAGCGCGACGCGCTTCTCGGTGCCGGCGTTGATCGGCGGCATCTCTTCGTCGACAAGGCATCCGGCGCTCGCGACGACCGACCCGGCCTCAAGGCGTGTTTGGACTATCTCCACGAGGGCGATGTGCTCGTGGTTTGGAAACTCGATCGCCTCGGCCGCTCACTCCCGCATCTCCTCGCCATCATCGGCGATCTCAGAACGCGGGCCATCGCGTTTCGCTCGCTCACCGAGGCGATGGACACTGATACGCCCCATGGCGAGCTTCTGTTCTCGCTCTTCGGCGCGCTCGCACAGTACGAGCGCGCATTGACGCGGGAGCGCGTGGTCGCGGGGCTTGCCGCAGCCAAGCGCCGCGGTCGCCACGGCGGCCGTCCGCCGACCCTCGGCGCGGAAGAAATCGAGCAGATCACCGCGGCGCTTGAGGCCGGCGCGAGCAAGGCGTCGGTCTGCCGGACGTTCAAGGTTGCCCGCTCGACGCTGCAGGACACCCTCAAACGGGTGGGCTGGACCGCCGCCCTCACTAAGCCCGACTGAATGCCGCGGCGTGCCGTCCTCACCGAAGCGCAGCGCGCCGTCCTCCTGGCATTGCCGAACGCCGAAGCCGACCTTGTCCGGTACTGGACGCTGAGCGCCGATGATCGGCGCATTATCGTCAGCCGACGCCGGCTGCATAATCGATTGGGCTTTGCGATCCAGCTTTGCGCGCTGCGCTATCCGGGCCGGATGCTCCAGCCGGGTGAGGTCAGAGGTGGCGTCTCCGATCATGTCTTTGCGCTCTGTCACCTGCTCGGCTTTCAGTTCGCGCCACGAATCCCGAACCTGTCGGCCAGGCGTCTGTACCTGTTCGATGGACCGAAGCCCGGTCCCGACATCGCGCCTCTCGTCGCAGGCAAGATCGATGAACACCTGATCGCCGCGCATTGGGATGACGTGATCCGGCTTGCTGTTTCCATCCGCACCGGCGTCGTCAGCGCGTCGACCATGCTGGAGCGGCTGGGTTCCTATCCGCGGGCGAACGGGCTGGCGCTGGCCTTGCGCGAAATCGGCCGCGTGGAGCGCACACTGTTCACCCTCGACTGGATCGAGAACCCGGAGGAGCGACGCCACGCGACCCGCGAGCTGAACAAGGGCGAGGCGGAAAACGCCCTCCACCGTGCGATCTTCTTCCATCGTACCGGCCGCCTACGCGATCACGGCATCCAGGCTCAAAGCCATCGGGCGAGCGCACTCAATCTGGTGGCGGGCGCCATCGTCTTGTGGAACACGACCTATCTGGAAGCCGCGACGCGCCACCTGCACCAGCAGGGCCGGCCCATCGGCCCGGATATGCTCCAGCACCTCTCGCCGCTCGGCTGGCAGCATATCAACCTAGAGCGCTTCGCGCTCAGAGTGAATCGGCAGGGGATTCCCGAATCAGCAGCATTCTGATTCAACATGGTGGCTGGCGGTGGAGGGCCAGCCACCATGCCCAAGTTGCTCTCTGGCGATCTTCGTC
>NZ_MJUX01000016.1 GCF_001927245.1 Acuticoccus yangtzensis
AGCCGCCGCCGCTGCCACATCGAGCGCACCGAGCGCTGGTCCAACCGCCGCGGCGCCTACGTCGTCACCAAGGAGAAGGTCTGCTACTGAGGCCGGAGCCCTCCCGCTCGAACGAAAGGCGTCGCCCAGTGGGCGGCGCCTTCGCCGTTCAGCCCAGCACCGCATTCATCCCAAGACCGAGCGCCATCGCCAGCGCCGCCACCGGCACCGCCGCCCGCCAGCCGGACTGACGCACCGCATCAGGCAAAAGGTCGGCGAAAGCCATCGCCACCATCGCCCCCGCGGCAAATCCCAGCCCGAACGGCAGCGCCTGGGCAAAGGCCTCCACCGCCATGAAGGCCGGCACCGCGAAGATCGGCTGCGGCAGGCTCGACACCACCGCCCATCCCGCCGCCTGCCACACCCCGACCCCCGCCGGCACCAGCACCAGCGCGATCGCCAGCCCCTCCGGCACATTCTGCAGCGCAATGGCGATGGTGACGAAGATCCCCAACGCATCGCCGCCCCCGAAGGCGACCCCCACCCCGATCCCCTCGGCAAAGGAATGCGCCGTCATCACCCCGACGATGAGGATGGCCCGCCGCGCATCCGCCCCCGACAGCGCCCCGGCATGCAGATGCTCCCGCCCCGCCAGAAAGCGCTGGACGAACAGCACCGCCACCACACCCACGGCAACGCCGAGACCGGTGAGGCCGAGCCCCGCCTCCCAGCCCTCGACGAGAAGGACGGCGCTCGCCGCCAGCATCAGCCCCGCCGCCAACGCATCCGCCTGGCCGAGCCGCCGCCGGGTGACATGGCGCACGACGAGAAAAGGCAGCGCCCCGAGCCCCGTCGCGACCGCGGTGAGAAGGGCCAGCGCGAAGACGGTGGTGGCGCTGAGGGTCGTCATGAAGGGTCTCTGCCCGAGCCGTGCGGATTGGAATAATTCTCATGTCATAAGGCGAGCGTCGAAGTCCCCGCAACTCGCCCCGGATACGTCACGCAGAGCCGTGGAGCAGGGAAGGCCGCGCCAGGGGACCAATTGGGGGGCGATTGCGCATCCCGTCCCAACGGACAGACGGCGGCAGGACGAACGGCGGCTGGCGGCAGGCGACCGGTCGCACCGGACCGGAGACCGCACCCCACAGCGAGAACAGTCGGGCCGGCACGAAGACCTTTGGCCTCACAGGCGAGGCCGGGCGCCTTCACCGGCGGCGATGGCCTCGGCCCACCGGGCCCGATGGCCGTGGATGGCGGTGCCGGTGCGCACGAGGCCCGGCCCGCTAGTCAGGTGACGATCCGGCCCGTCCCTCTCCCGCAGGAGAGCAACACGATGCCCCGCCGAGAAGTACGGCCCGCGGGGGCGACCTCAGACACGGTGCGGCATGGCGGGTGTGAATCCGGCGAGCGCAAGCATGGCGAGAATGACGATGAGTTGGCACCGCCGGCCGGTCGCACCTGACCCTCGGCCAAGCCGAACTCGCCGACGCCCCACATGCGCTCACCCAGGCGAGGCTGGCGCGCGTTCACCGGCGGCGATGGCCGCTCGGCCCATCAGGTCCGATGGCCTTGGATGGCGGTGCCGGGGCGGACGAGGACCCACTCCGGCAGTCCTGTGACGATCCGCGGGAGAGCCGTGATGTCCGCTTCTCTCCCGCGGGGCAGCCGCGCGAGCCACGCCCAGAAGTGCGGCCCAAGGCAGCGATCACAGACACACGCCAGGCACGGCGATGGCGGTCGCGGACACGGCGGGCGCAGACATGGTGGGTGCAGGCATGGCGTTCGGCGAGCGCAGGCATGACGTGCGCGGACACGGCGGGCGCAGGCACGGCGGCCGCGGGGGATCGCGGTGAGCTGGGGCGGGGTGGCGGGCGGCAAGAGCGGCGGACACCGCGCCGGGTGAGAAGGTGCGGATGCCTTTACCCGGCGCGGAGGCCGGCGCAAGGTGACCCCCTTGCGGGGCGGCCACACCCCGCCGGACATCCCTCCACCGGCCATCCCGCCCACCCGCGGACGGTCCCACCACCGAGATCCCCCATGACCTTCGTTCCCCTCTGGGTGCTCGCCACCCTCGGGGCCGCCGCGGCCCAGACCGCCCGCAACGCCATGCAGCGCCATCTCACCGCCTCCCTCGGCACGCTCGGCGCCACCCTCGTGCGGTTCCTCTACGGCCTGCCCTTCGCCGTCCTCTTCCTCGCCCTCGCGGTGACGGCGACGGGCGACGCGCTGCCCACCCCCAGCCTCTCCTATGTGGCCCTCGTCGCCATCGCATCGGCCCTCCAGATCGCCGCCACCGCGCTGATGCTGGCCGCCATGCGCATCACCACATTCTCCATCACCGTCGCCTACACCAAGACCGAGCCGGTGCAGGTCGCCCTGTTCGGCTTCGTCATGCTCGGCGAACGCCTCTCCGCCCTCAGCCTCGCCGGCATCGTCGCCGCCACCGTCGGCGTCATGCTCATGTCCCAGGTGAAGGGCACCGCACTCGCCAAGGGGCTGTTCGCCAAACCCGCCCTCTTCGGCCTCGCCTCGGCCGCCTGCTTCGCCGGGGCCGCGGTGCTGTTTCGCGCCGGCATCCTCTCCCTCGGCGAAGGCGGACCCGTCGTGCGCGCCTCCGCCACCCTCGTCTGGGCCCAGGCACTGCAGTGCGTCATGCTCGGCGGCTGGCTCCTCGCCACCGACCGCGCCGTCGTCGCCGCCACGCTGAAGGCCTGGCGCCAGTCGGTCTTCGCCGGCGCCATGGGGGCGCTCGCCTCGCAGCTTTGGTTCATCGGCTTCGCGCTGACGTCGACGGCCAACGTGCGCACCCTCGGCCTTGTCGAAGTGCTGTTCGCGCAGGCCGTCTCCCGCCGCCTCGCCGAGACCACCACGCCGCGCCAGATCGCCGGCATCCTCCTCGCCGTCGCCGGGGTGGCCGCGCTCATCGCCGGGCACGGCTGACCGGCGGAAAAGGCGGGGGGAGGGCGCCGGGGGAGGGCCCTCAGTCGTCCTCGAAAATCGCCTCGTCCTCGAAGATCGCGACCGCGCGCGTAAAACCGGCCGAGGCGCCTTTGATCTTGAACGGGAAGCACGCCACCTTGAAGCCCGACGCCGGAAGGCTCTCCAGATTGGCGAGCTTCTCCATGTGGCAATAGCCCCGCGTCATCGACGCCCTGTGCCCCTCCCAGATGATCGACGGGTCCCGCGTTTCCGCCCAGCGCCGCGCGGTGTGCAAAAAAGGCGCGTCCCACGACCAGGCGTCGGTGCCGGTGACGCGCACGCCCTCGCCGGTCAGCCACTCCGTCGCCTCCCGTCCGACACCGCAGCCGGCCGCCAGATAGTCCGGCCCGCCATATTTGGCCCCCGCCGCGGTGTTGACGAGGACGATGTCGAGCGGGCGCAGCGTGTGGCCGATCGCGGCCACCTCCGCCTTCATCTCCGCCGCACTGAGGACGTGGCCGTCGTCATAGTGCCTGAGGTCCAGCTTGATCGCCGGGGCGAAGCACCATTCGAGCGGCACCTCGTCGATGGTGATCGCCCGTGCCCCGCCGTCCATGGTGGAATGGTGATGGTAGGGCGCGTCGAGATGGGTGCCGTTGTGGGTGGAGACGGTGAGGGTCTCCACCGCCCAGCCCTCGCCGCCGGGAAGATCGGCCGGGGTGAGGCCGGGGAAGGCCGCCGCCATCTGCGCCGCGCCCGCGGTGTGCGGCACATAGTCGATCTTCGGCAGCATCATCGGCGGATCGCTCGCGATGCCGGCCTCGAGGGCGTTGGAGATGTCGACGATGCGCATGGGGCGTCTTCCTCTCGAGGCCGACCCCGAATCGGCCGGGTTCCATAATGCCGCTTATACGGCGTGTGCGGCACGGCGAAAGCCGGCCCCGAAGGACCGGCCCGGTGGACGGATGCGGATGGGCGGATCAGGCGAAGATGTCGCCGAAATCGTAGGTCTCGACCAGTTGGCCATTCTCGTAGACGTTGATGACCTCGACGTCGGTGATCGACAGATTGTGGTCCGTCAGGAAGGCGGTGCCGCTCTCGGCATACCCCGCCATGTCGGCGGCGAACTGGGCGTCGTCGAAGCGGTCGGTGGTGATGGTGACGGTGTCGATGCCCGCGCCGCCGTCGATGACGGTGGTGGCGGCGTTCATGTCGACGAAGTCGAAGGTGTCGTCACCCTCGTCGCCGAAGATGTTGCCGCCGCCGGAGATGGCGAACTGATCGTTGCCCGCCCCGCCGTGGACGGCGTCGACGTAGCCGGCGGAGGAGAAGATGTCGTTGCCCGCGCCCAGGTCGACCGTGCCGCCGCCGTTGTACAGGTTGATGTTGTCGATGCCGGCGCCGGTGGTGACGCTGCCGACATGGCCGTGGGCGAACAGCTGGTTGTCGCCTTCGCCCAGGTCGACGGTTCCGGCGCCGCCGCCGATGGTGACGTTGTCGGTATCCGCACCGCCGATGATGGCGCCGATATAGCCGGCGTTGGAGCCGAACAGGGTGTTGACGCCGGCACCCAGGTCGACGGTGTTGGCGGTGGCGCCGCCGTTCAGGAACAGAGCGTCGTTGCCCGCGCCCATGGCGATGGTGCCGACCGAGCCGCCGTTGACGAACAGCGCGTCGTTGCCGGCGCCCATGTCGATCTCATAGGCGCTGTTGTTGATGGTGAAGGCGTCGTTGCCGGCGTTGCCGTAGGCGGTCTGGACGTAGGCGTTGAAGGTGACGGTGTCGGCCGCGGCGGAGCCGATGAACTGAGCGACGTAAGCGTTGAAGATGGTGGTCATGGCCCTGGCGTCCCTTGTTCGTCTTGTTGTGCTGCCGTCCTGCGGCTCCCTGAATGTGGCGAGACCATGGGAATTGTGATGTGACGGCCATCACGCTTTGTCCGCTGCCCCGCGACGCGGGCCGCATCGCGTGACGGGCGAGGCTTGAAGCGAGGGTTTCGCGCGACCAGGGCCGGGTCGTCCAAGGCGCGGCCTGCCGCGGGTCGACAAAGGCGCGGTGTGCCGCGGGTCGTTCATGGCGCGGTGTGCCGCGAAGGCGCTCACGGTCCGGCCTGCCGGAGCCTAACCATTGGAGAGTCCGGAGGCCCCCCTCAGCCGGCGAGACCCTCTCAGCCGGTGAGACCGTGGTGGGCGAGAACGCGGGCGAGGCCCTCCGCGATGCCGATGCGGGCGGACCAACCGAGCCGCTCGCGGGCGCGCTGCGCGTCCAGCACCACGGAGGCGGGTTCCGCGGCGAACATCTCCACCGTCTCCATCGGCAGGCGCCGCCCGGCGATCCGCTCGGCCAGCGCGACCAGCTCACGCACCGAGGTGCCGACGCCGGACCCGATGTTCACCGTCCCCGCCCCGGCGCCCTCCCCCGTGCGCGCCGTCTTCATCGCGGCCAGGATCGCCTCCACGATGTCGTCGACGTGGACATAATCGCGCCGGCTGGTCCCGTCGCCGTAGAGCTTGAAGGGGGCGCCGCCCTTGAAGGCGGCCACCATGGCCGGGATGACGCCGAATCCGGGCCGCGCGGTCTGCCCCTCACCGTAGGCGTTGGCGACGCGCAGGATGGAGAGCGCCATCCCCTCGCGGCTCCCCCGCCCGGCCGATCCGCTGCCGGCGACCGAGGTCAGGTGCATCTCGATGAAGGCCTTCTCCAGCGCGTAGTCGCTGAACGGGGCGACGGGCATCGTCTCGACGCACACCGGCGGCGGGTCGACGCCGTAGATGGTGCCGCCGGAGGACAGGTAGATGTAGTGGCCGGACCAGGCGCGGTTGGCGAGCTCGTCGATCAGCCGGGCGTGGGCGCGGATGCGGCCGAGGATGTCGCGCCGGGTGGCGAGGCGCCCGCGCCCGCGCGAGACGAAGTCGATGACGATGTCGGCGGCGAGCACCGCCTCGAGGTCGAGGGCTTCGAGATCGTCGATGAGGAGGGGCGGGGCGAGGCCGGGGATGGTGACGGCGGGGGCGCTGTCGATGCGTGCGGCCCAGCCGATGCCGGGTGCGTCTTCGGCGGCCCGCCTTTCCCCGTCCCGTGCTGCCCCGGCCCGTGCTGCTTCCGTTTGTTCTGCCCCGGCTTGTCCTGCCCCGGCTTGCCCTGCCTCGGCGTGTCCTATCCGGGCATCCGCCACGAGGCGGCGCAGCATGGCCTGGCCGACGAAGCCGGTGCCGCCCAGCACGAAGATGCGGGGGGCGGCGACCGGGGTGCCGGGTGGGGCGCCAGTGGGGTTGCCGGTGGAGGCGCCGGACTCGGAGGTGGAGGGCTCCAGGGTGGAAGGTCCGCGTGTGGAGGGCTCCGGGGTGGAAGGTCCGCGTGTGGAAGGTTGAGGGGCAGGAGGTTGGGAGGCGGGGGGCTTCTGGGTCATGCCGGTTCCTTGCCCTCGTTCGCGCTCTTCCCGCCGTCTTTGGGCGCGGCGGCGGCCTCGAGGGCTGCGACGGCGGTTTCCAGGCGGGCGATGCGTGTGGCCTGGGCGAGCGTCAATTCGGTGAGGGCGTCGATGAGCCGGGCCTGCAATGCGGGATCAAGCACAGGCTCACCCGCACTCTCCCTGCCCGCACCCTCCCTGCCCGCACCCTCCCTGCCCGCACCCTCCCTGCCCGCACCCTCCCTGTCCGCACCGTCCCTGTCCGGCCCGTCCCTGCCCGCACTTGCCTTCTCCGCGCCTGCGCCCTCGCCCTCCCCGGCCGGCACGGCTGATCCGGCCGCCACTCCGTCCGCCGCGGCCCCGCCGGTCATGTCGAGGCCCAGCACCGTCTCGATGAAGGCGAAGGTCTCGGCCTCGGTGGCGATCATCGCCTCGATGCCGTCGGTGGTGGCAATGCGTGCGGCCATGGCGGCGGCCCGCGGGGCGGGAAGGCGCGCCCCCTCCAGCACCGCCGCGTTGAAGCGGCCGGGGAGAACCGGGCCGCCGAAGCGGTCGTTGAAGAGGCCGCGCAGCAGCATCTCCACCGGATCGGGCCGGGCCTGGTGGCGCACTTCGGAGCCGCAGAGGGTCAGCCCCGCCACCGCCGCGAAATCGGCGACGATGTCGATGTCCCTGCCGAACAGGCGCGCGGCGAGTCGGTCGCCGAAGATCTCGTGCCACAGGGTGATCGCCCGGTAGTGGCGCAGCAGCCGCGGGGCGAGGTCCGCGAACTCCGGCACCGGCCCGTTCTGGGTCTTGTGGTAGACGCCCCACTGGGCGAAGGCCGACGGCAGCCAGTCGCGCGGCGGGCGCAGATAGACGACGGCCTTCACCGGCACCGCCTCGGCGAGCCGGCCGAGGAAGGGGGCGAGGACGCGGCCCCGCTCGAACAGGGATTCGTTGGAGAGGACGAAGGTGCGCGTGCCGTCCGCGGCGGCGCTCTCGGCGAGGCTGCCCGCGAAGCGTTCGGCGAGGCTGCGCTGCGTTTCAGCGTCGGCCTTGGCGAGCGCCATCAGGCCGGGATAGCGCGCATAGTCCTCGCCCAGCCGGTCGAACCACATGCCGAGATAATGCGCCTTCTGCGCGGAAAGACCGCCCTCCCCGTTCCCGGCCGCCTCGGCCGCGGCGAGGGCGCGCTGCAGCGAGGTGGTGCCGGTCTTGCCCATGCCGGCGTGAAGGATGAGCTCGAACTCCATCGCCGCCTCCTAGACCCGCCGCGTGCCGGGCTTGTCGATGAACACGCAGTCGCGCCCCGAGAGCGCGGCGGCGGCCGGCCACAGCCGCTCGATGAGGTGGAAGACGGTGCCGTCGCCGGGAAGCGGCTCGCCCGGCCAGGGCGAATCCGGCGGGAAGAGGCCGCGCATCGCCCGCACCGTCCCGGCCTTGGCGAAGAACATGTTGCCGACGGGAAAGAGCAGAGGGTGGTCCGGCAGGGGATGGCCGGGATGGGTCCGGTCGAGCCGCGCCTGCAGCGGGGGCAGAAGGCGGCGCGATCCGGTCCAGCCCATGATGAAGGGATCGAAGGCGGTGACGAGGCCGACATGGGGCAGGGCGGCATAAAGGAGCGCGGCGGACAACCGGTCCGGCCCGCCGAGCAGGATGTCCATCAGGAAGGTGCGCCACGCCGCGCCGGGCGAGTTCGGGCCGAGGCCGAGCGACTTCTTCAGGTGGACATGACCCCAGATCTCCTCGTCTCCTGCCCCTTGGGTGGCGTCTCCCCCGTGCGTCTCCCCTCCCGCGAAGACGGGATCGTCGAAGAGGGAGAGGAAGGGGAGGATGTCGCGCCCGCGGTTGGGGACGATGCGCGTCTCCACGGCGACGCCCGCCGCCTCGCCCGCCGCGGTGAGGAGGGCGGCCTTCTCGGCGGTGTCGGTGGTGGCGACGAGCCGGGCCGCCCGGCGCAGCGCGGCATAGCGGGTGAGGTCGGCGGCGAAATCGTCCGGATAGAAAGCGTGGACGTGGAGGTTGAAGGCGGGTGCGCGGGCGGGGTCGGCCTCGCCATAAGGGGCGAGGCGCAGCGTCCTGTGGACCCAGTTGTCCGAGGCGGCGAGGGTGGCTTCGGCTTCGGCCCTGTCCCGCCAGACGGCGCGGCGGCCGCGGCGCCAGATGGCCGTCCTCTCGCGCGCCTTCAGGGCCGGATCGTCGGCCGGGCCGAAGAGGATGCCGACATCGTAGGCCCCTCCCCCGTCTTCGTGCCCTTCCGCCTCGTGCCCGCTCGCTTCGCCGTCGCCTGCCTCACCGTCATCCGCCTCACCGTCGTCCGGCTCGTCGTCGTCCGCAGAAGCGAACCCCGCGGCGATGCGGTCCCAGACCGGGCCGCCCTCCCCGCCCGCACTCTCGGCCGCGCCGTGCTGGGCCGCGCTCCGGAGGCCGGCAAGGTCGCCGTCGGGGCGCACGGCGAAGGTGCCGTCCGCCCCGGTCTCCGCGGGAAGGGAGGGGCGCACGGCGAAGACGCCGTCCGCCCCGGTCTCCGCGGGAAGGGAGGGGCGCACGGCGAAGACGCCGTCCGCCCCGGTTTTGGCGGGAATGGCGGCGATGGCGTCCGCGGCGGCGGCGAGGTCGCCGAAGGGAACGCGCCGCAGCAACGGCTCGGCGCGGTAGGCGTCGTCGTCGAACCCTGACGCCTCCTCGAACAGCAGCGTGGCGGCGCCGTACTTCGCCGCGTCGAAGACGACGTTGGGGAGCGGATCGAGCCGGGAGGTGAGGAAGAGGACGTCCGCCGCGCGGCACACGTCCGCATAATAAGGCCCGGCGGGGAGGAAGAAGAGGTTGCCGTCCGGCGTGTTCACCCGGCCGGCCGCCAGGTGCTTCTCCATCCAGACGCCGATGTGGAAGTCCTCGTGGTCGAGGCCGTCGCCGATCCACACGAACAGCGTGTCCGGGTTGGTGCGGCGGCCCTGCGCGGCGGCCATGGCGAAGATGTCGGTGCCCTTGCGCCAATGCACCTGTCCCGCGCCGTAGACCACCTTGCGATCACCGAGATCGCACCCCAGGAGGCGCGACAGGGTGCGCCGCGCGGCATGATAATCGGCCGCCGGGACGCTGCCGGCGACGAGGGCGGCCTGGGGGACGATGGCGCTGTCGCGGTCCTGGTCGAAGCCGGCGTCGGTGAGGATGCCGTCCCAGGAGCGGCGCACGGTCTCTGACGAAAAGAGGATCCGCTCGGCGTGGAGGGCGGTGATCACGCACTTGTAAGCGGGAAGCGAATAGTCCGTGAATTCATGCACGTAGGAGTGGAAGGGCAGCCCCTTGGCGACCAGCGCCTTGATGAAGGGGTGACACTCGACCGAGTTCAGCACGGCGACCTTGGCGTGCTCCAGCGGGCTGCCGGGGGCGAAGAAGTCCCACTCCTCGGCGGGCCGATCGGTGATCGCCACCATGACGGCGTGTTCGGCGAAGCGGTCCACCAGCGCGCCGCCCGCACGGCGCAGGCCCATGACGACGACGTTCGAGGTGTCCGCGGCGCGCGCGGCGAGGTCGAGCGCCACCAGAGGCGCGCCGGTGGACGAGAATTCGTGGGTGGCGACGACGACGGTGGGACGGGCGGGGTCGAAGACGCGGGCGCCGGGGAGGATGTTGCGGCGCAGGTCCACGAGGGCGGGGCGCCCCTCGCGGTGCCCATACTTCATGTAGTGCAGGAAGAGGGCGATGTCCGAAGCGTTCGGCAGGTCGGACGAGACGACGCGGTAGTGGGTGACGGAGAAGTCGGCGACGGTCTTGTCGACGGGGTCGCCGAGGGCGGCCAGCTCGAAGACGAGGGCGAGGGCGTCCGGCGTTCCGGCGGCGACGGCCTCCTTCAGGCGCGGGTCGCGGGCGAGACGGGTCAGCAGCGTGTCGAGGCCGGGGGTCTCGCGCCGGGTCTCCTCGTAGAGCGTCGGGGCGCGGCCCTCGGCGGCGCCGATCTGCGCAAAATGGCGGGCGCGCTCGTGCGGGGCGAGGCCGGCGGCATCGGGGTTGCGGTTGGCGTAGAAGTCGGGGTCGAAGCGGAAGTCGGGGCGGCGGGCGAGGCGCGGGCCGGCGAACTCGGCCCAGACGGCATCGAGACGCGCGCCGCCGTCGCCTCCGCTTTCCCTTTCATCCCCGTTCATGGCGGGCCTCAACCGGCCTTCTTCACGCCGAGGCGCTCGCCGGCATAGCGGCGCTCGCGGATCGGCCGCCACCAGGCTTCGTTGGCGAGGTACCAGCGGGCGGTCTTTTCGAGTCCGGACTCGAAGTTTTCCTGCGCGCGCCAGCCGAGCTCGGTTTCCAGGCGCGTGGCGTCGATGGCGTAGCGCATGTCGTGGCCGGGCCGGTCGGTGACGTAGGTGATCAAGTCGCGCCGGGGGCGGTCCGCGGGGGCGAGCCGGTCGATGGTGTCGCAGATGGCGTGGACGACGTCGATGTTGGTGCGCTCGTTGCGCCCGCCGACATTGTAGGAGCGGCCGACCGCGCCTTGGGTGACGATCGTCTCCAAAGCGCGGGCGTGATCGTCGACATAGAGCCAGTCGCGCACGTTCTCGCCGCGGCCGTAGACCGGCAGCGGCTCGCCGTGGAGGGCGTTGAGGATCATCAGCGGGATGAGCTTTTCGGGGAAGTGGAAAGGCCCGTAATTGTTGGAGCAGTTGGAGAGGACGATGGGCAGGCCATAGGTCCGGTGCCAGGCCATGACGAGATGGTCGGAGGACGCCTTGGAGGCCGAGTAGGGCGATGACGGGGCGTAGGGCGTGTCCTCGGTGAAGAGGGTGTCGTCCATCGGGAGGTCGCCGAACACCTCGTCGGTGGAGATGTGGTGGAAGCGGAAGGCGTCCTTCTTGGCGCCGGGCAGGGTGTCCCAGTGGCCGCGGGCGGCTTCCAAGAGCTCGAACGTGCCGGTGACGTTGGTGCGGATGAAGTCGCCGGGGCCGTCGATGGAGCGGTCGACGTGGCTTTCGGCGGCGAGGTGCATGATCGCGTCCACCTCGTGCCGGCGCAGGAGGTCGGCCACCAGCGCCCGGTCGCAGATGTCGCCTTGGACGAAGGTGTAGCGCGGGTCGTCCGCGATCATGGCGAGGGAGGAGAGGTTGGCGGCGTAGGTCAGCTTGTCGAGGTTGACGACGCTGTGACCCGTATTGGCGATCAGGTGGCGGCAGACGGCGGAGCCGATGAACCCGGCGCCGCCGGTGACGAGGATCTTCATCGCGAAAGTCTTTTCCTGTTCGAGAAGTTCATCAACAGAGCGGCAACGTCAGCGTCAAGGACCGGGTGGGGCGCGTCGGGTCTAGGCGAGTCGGGTCGAGGTTGGGTCAAGGGCGCGCGCAGCGCGGGCGAAGCCTTTACCCTTGACGCGGCCTCGACCCGACAGACGCTGGTCCAAGGTGTTCAGGGGAGAGTGCTCTTCGCACTCTCATCCTGAACGCCTGCCCGCTGGCGAGACCCAACTGCGCTGTTGCGCAGTTGGGCATCATGGATGCTGAAGTCGGCAACAGCCGACTTCAGTGGGAGCGCGAGGGGGAACGCCCTCGCAGCAGCCTCCCGCCTTGCCATGGCGCGGCCGAAGCGGCACGGCGCAACGGCCTCTCGTCCCGGCACGGCATGGCCGAAGCGGCACGGCGCAGCAGCCTCTCGCCCCGGCATGGCGCGGCCGAAGCGGCACGGCCCCTACTCCGCCTCGACCTCCACGTGGCGGGACGCCTCGAGGGCGGCGAGGCCGGGGGCCCAGATGGCGGTATCGGCGCCGTCTTCGGCATCGAGCGCGGCGCGGACGAGGTCGGGGATGGCCTCGACGAGGCGGGCGAAGGCCTCGCGATCCTCGGTGCCGAGGCCGCCGGCGAAGTGGTCCAGCGATTTGGCGGCGCGCTCGGGGGTGTCGAGGGGGACGCGCAGGAAGGCGCCCCAGGTGTCGGCGTCGGGGATCGGCCAGGGGGTGAAGCCTGAGGGCACGAAGTCGCCCTGGCGCAGCTCCAGATAGGTTTCGCCCTTAAAGTTCTGAAGCTTGAAGTAGATGTAGTTCCAGGCGCGGCGCTTGGCGGTGACGCTCTCGAGGGCGCAGACGATGTGCTTGTAGTCGCCGGTGTCGAGGTTTTCGCTGATCTTGGCGGAGAGGCAGGCGAAGCCGGTGGCGGCGAGGGCTTCGCGCGCTTCGAGGGCGGCTTCGTCCTCCTCGTCGGCGGCGGCGAATCCCGCGGCGGGGGTGAGGGTGCGGGCGTGGCTGGCGGAGCGCAGAGGCGGCAGGGGCTCGGCCGGATCGTGCCGGTCGAACACGTCGAGCTTGGAGGCGGGGGAGAGGTTGAGGACGTCGCGCGCGTCGGCCTCGAAGGCGGCTCTGGCGAGGCGGTAGACCTCTTCCATGGCGGCGGTGTCGGCGGCCTGCCAGCGGCGCTTCTTGAAGTAGAGCGGATCGAAGTGGTTGGGGTCGTCCTCGTCCTGGTCGAGCACATCGCCGAGCCGGCTTTCGGCGGGCTGCACGTAGGAGTGGTCGAAGCCGACCAGCAGCGCGCGGCGATAGCCGAGGGCGAAGGCGAGCTGCAGGTTGAAGAAGGAGACGGTGGAGGACCAGGAGATCTTTTCCGCCGGGTCGGTGGCGAAGAAGGCGGTTTCGCCGGTGGCGTTGACGAAGGCGAATCCGGCGTCCTCGTGGAGGGTGCGGGCGAGCCACATGGGGGCGACCTTCACGGGGACGGGCGAGGTGTTGAAACCGGCGGCGCCCTGCTCGGCGACGAGGGCGTTGGTGACGGTGAGGATCTTCGCGTGGCGCGCCAGGAGGGGCGAGTTGAAGGCGAAGTTGGAGATGATGACGTCGTGGTTCGCGAAGAGGGCGGGGTCGGCGTCCCCGAGGGAGGCGCCGTTGCCGACGATGAGGCAGGTTTCGCGGGTGCGGGTCTCGGCGAGGGTTTTGAAGATGCGGCGGGAGCGGGCGATCTGGGCGCCGACCCAGGCGCGTTCGACGCCGTAGCGGCCGAGCTCTGTTGAGAAGACCTCTTCGGCCCAGGGGGCGGGGCTGTCCGCCTTGCGCACGGGACGGGTGAGGGCGAGGCCGGCGGCGCGGAAGTCCGCCGCCGCGGGACCGGCGGCCTCACGAGAGTCTGCCGCCGCGGGGCTGGCGGCGCGAGAATCCGCCACCGTGGGATCGGCGGCATGGACGTCCGCCGCGGGGCCGGCGGCGATGGCGGCGAGGACGTCGCCGTTCAGCCGGGCGTGGCGGGCGCGCAGGGCTTTGAGGCCGGTGTCGCCGGTGAGGCGGCCGAGGCGCTGCAGGAGGGTGAGGGGAACATGACCGGCGGCGCCGCGCAGTGCGAGGGCGGCGCCTTCCAGCCCGTCTCGTCCGGCAAGGGTCTGGGTTTCCCCGTCTTGCGCCGCGGTGGCGGGGACGAGGCGGACGGGACGGCCTGCGGCGATCCACCCGGCGGCGAGGTGGGCGCCGAGGGGAGCCCCCACCGGGTCCTCGCTGGCGGGAGCAGCGTCCAACGCGTCGAGGCGGACGGCGACGCAGGGGAGCGGCGCGGCACCGGCCTCCATCGCGGCGGCGAGGCCCGAGGCGAGGGCGGTCTCATCGAGGCCCGCCGCATCGACGAGGAGGTCTGCGCTCATGTCCGTTCCCGCACCGGGTCCGGCGCTCGTGTCCGTTCCTGCGCCGTGTCCGGCGCTCATGTTCGTTCCTGCGCCGTCTCCGGCGCAGAGGCGCGCCAGCGTCTCGTCATCGGCCGGCCGGTCGAGGGCACAGAAGACGACCCAGTGGTGCGCCGCCTCGGCCGGCGGGACGACGGATGCGGCGAAGGCGCGGGCCAGCTCCACGGCGCGGGCGGCCGAGAGCATGGCGAGGCCCGGCCGGGCGGGATCCACCAGAGCGCGGCTGGCGATGCTGGCGGCGGTCCCGTGCGGGCCGTGGCGGACGATATGGATGGACTCGAAGATCGGCACAGTCAGAACGGCCTCAACCGGCGAAGGCGGGGAGGAAGGCGGGGGCGGCGGCGGGCATGTTCCGCCAGCGTCCCGCGGCGGCGATGGCCGCGCCGGCGAGGCGGTGCGGCATGTCGGGATCGACGGGCATGGCGGCGGTCTCGGCGAGGGCGCGGCGCAGCGCCTCGCGCCGCGGCAGGAGGGCGAACTCGGTTTCGGCGACGGTGACCTGGCGGGCGACGAGGGCGGCGCGGGCGGCCGGGTCCATCAGCCCCGTCAGCGCCGCGGCGATGGGGGCGGTGCCCTCTTCGGTGACGCGCACGCCGGCATCCGCCTCGGCGAGGCGCATCATGGTGGCGCAGTCCTCAGGGCCGATGGCGAGGAGGGCGGCACCCGAGGCGAGGCATTCGGGCAGCTTGTTGGCCAGCGAATGGCGCACATAGGCGAGCGATGCGGCGTCGAAGTTGTAGGCGATGACGGTGATGTCGGCCTCCGCCAGCCAGGCCTGGTAATCGGCGCGGCTCATCTCCTCGGCGAAGACGGTGGTGGCGGGGAAGGCGGCGAAGGATTCGCCCGCCTGCTTCAGCCCGTGGGGGCTGGTCTTGATTTCGAGCGTGGCGCCTTCCCCCCCGCTCGTTCCGGCGAGACTTTGGACCGCTTCGGCGAGCGCGAGAAGGCTCGCGAGGCCCATGTCGCCGGCGAGGCCGCCGGCATAGCGCACCTTGAGGCCGCCGCGACCGGCCTTCAGCTCGGCGGCGGCGTCGCGCACGGCGGCGAAGGCGGCGGGCTCGATGCCGTTGGCGATGGCGCGTGCGGGCAGGCCGTAGCGTGCTTCGAGGAGGTCGGCCATGGGGTCCGAGATGGCGAGGCAGAAAAGGGCGTCCTCCAGGAGGATGCGGATGCCGTGGTCGAAAGCCTCGAAGCCGCCTTTGTGGGCGCCGAAGAGGCGCAGCATCCAGTCGTCCATGAAGGAGGTGAGGACGGGGACGGGGTGCAGCATGAGGATTTCGGCGAGGAGGCGGTGGAGGTCCGGGCGTTCGGCGACGGGGCGGTAGAGGACGACGTCGGGGGCGAAGGCGGTGGCGGCGGACAGGATGCGGTCGGCGCGGCGGTCGCGCGGCGAGACGAGGGGTGCGGCGAGGGCGCCGCCCTTGGCGGTGAGGGCTTCGCCGAGGGCGGAGATTTCCATGAGCTCGGAGCGCGGCCAATGGCCGATGAGGGCGTCCTTGATCTCGCCGGTGGCCGATCCGCCGCCGACGGGGGTGAAGTCCACCAGGAGGACGCGCGGGAAGCCGGCATGGACGGCGCCGCCCCAGCCGGGGCCGAGGGCGCGTCCGGCGCGGCCTTCGCGGGCGAGGCGTTCGCGGCAGAGGGCGGTGAGGGCTTTGGGGGTGATCATCCCCTGCCCCGTTGCGCCCTGCCCTTTCGCGCCCTGCCCCGTCGCGCCGTTACCGGTTCCGCCGGCGGCGCGCGCCTCCTTGGCGCCTTGGGCTTTGAGATTGGCCTCTTCGACGGCCTCGGGGCTGCGGGCGGCGGGGAAGACGTCGCCGAAGGGGACGCGCTCGAACACGGAGAGTTTGCCGCCGACGCCGGAATTGACGATGGGCCGGCCCATGGCGCGGGTGACCTTTTCGGCCTCCTGGTAGGCTTCGACCATCTTGTCGACCTGGGGGTCGTGCCAGCGGAATCCCTTGCCGAAATAATCGGGGTGGAAGTGGTTGGGATCGTTGGACTTCATGTCGAGGACGCCGACGCCGTAGCGGCTCGTCTCGGCGACGTCCTTGGGCAGCACATAGTCGGCGTCGACGCCGAGGAGGTGGATGGTCTCGAAGCCGAGATAATGGGCGAGCTGCAGCACGGTGAAGGTGACGGTGCAGCCGGTATAGGTGATGTCGGCGGCGTCGGTGGAGAAGTCGAACCCTTGCGGATAGGAGACGCGCGGCCGGTGGTTGAAGAAGATCGTGTCCGGGGCTTCGTCGAGGCAGTAGCCGAGGTAGGTCGGGAAGAGTTTGGTGGGGCCTTTGAGGGCGTGGATCCAGGCGGCGCGGTCTTCGGCGACGAGGTGGTCTTCGACGACGAAGAAGGTGGGCAGCCAGTCGAGGTCGGCGGATTTGAGGAAGAAGGAGTTCACCGCGAAGGTGACTTCGTTCTTCAGCATGGCGAGGTCGGTGCGGTTGAGGCTGGGGCCGTTGCCGATGACGAAGCAGCGTTTGCGGCCGCGGAACATGTCGCGCAGGGCGCGGAGGCGGGGCCGGTAGGTGCGGTTGAGGCGCCACTGGCAGATTTCGAAGGTCTTGAGTGTGCCGGCGATGCGTTCTCTGAGGGAGAGTTTTTCGGTGCCGATATAGATCGGCGCGGTCATCGGCAGCAGGGTGAGGGCTTCTTCGTAGAGGGTTTGGAGTTCGCTGTCGGAGGCGCGGGAGAGGTCGAGGCCGATCAGACGGGCGTAGGTGGCGATCTGGTGGCTCATGACACATCCCAAAGGTGGAAACTCTGTGCGATGGGATTGCAGGATCGCGCCTTTAAGACAAGCCGGCCGACATAAAGGCTGATTTACCCTAACCGAAAGCGCAGGGTCGCCGGGCGTTTTTCTGCCCGGCCGCCTTCCTGACGTTCGAGCGCGGCCGACCGCCCCCGCCTGCGTGAGTGGTCTTCGTGTGCCTACCGCGCTTCACGCTTCTCGAGGCGAGGCTGCCGACTGCGGTCGAGGTGGATCGAAGAACCTCGCGCGGTCATGACTTCCAGCGCACTCATTGAGGCGCTGCGTTCTGCCGCGTCACAGGAAGGCGGTGCCGCTGGTCTGTCCTCTGGAGCCGGCCGTCGCGAACGCTAGCCGGCTGCGGCCCCATCCTGACGGCGGGGCCCGTCAACAGCAAAACACAAGGCGTCCCTTGTGCAGGGCCTCGACCGCAGGCAGAGCCAGTTCGTGATGGCCGGGTCCGGGGGACAGACCAGCCTGTCCTTTGGTGGGTGCCCGAGCACTCTTTTTCTGCCTACCGCGCTCCGCGCACCTTGAGGCCGGATTAGAGCGGCGGCGGGGCGTGGTCGCTGGCCAAGTCTCGCGCCGCTCGAGGTTGGCCGGGACGTCAGCCGGGGAAGCCGGCGAGGCGGTCGAGGCGGGCGGTGAGGCCGGGGTGGCGGTCCAGGAAATCCAGTTCGGCCCGCAGCGCGGTGCGGAACACGTCGAGGTCCCGGTCGGCCAGGAACGCGCGGTAGAGGCGCGTGATCGGGTCACGTGCGGCGGGCAGCTCCACCGTCTGCACCGGCGCACAGGTACATCCGGCGACACCCGTGCGGCGCGTCATATAGGCTGCCACATCGGCCGCCTTTGCACCGTCGAGGCATAGGAGATCCTGCGCCGTCGTGGCCCGCTCCAGGAGGCCCGCCACATGGCGCGCCCACAAGAGGCGCCCGAAATCGAGGTCGAACCCGTCGCGGCGCTTCAGGCTCTCGGCCACCAGGGAGGGATCGCGCAGGACGAGAAGCTCGGCCGGGCGGGACCCCATCGCCGCGAAGGCGGCCTGCCAGACCGGCATGAGGCGGCAAAGGCGCGGGTCCTTCACCACCCAGCCTGCCGCGGGGGTCAGTCCTGCGTTCGACGCCTCCGCCTCCAGCCGCACGAGGACGTGCCGCAGGGCCGCCCCGTGGCGCTCGACGAATTGGGTGCCGCGCCGGGAGAAGCCGGCCTCCCCCAGCGCCGACCAGCTGAGATTGAGCGTGGCGAGGAGGCGGTTGTGCCAGGCGACGATCTCCAGCGGCTCGAAATGGCCCTCGGGGTTGGAGCGCGACGTGCCGCCCATGGACGTGCCGGGGACGGCGAACCCGTTCGCCACCATCTGCCGCGTCAGGAAGCTTGTGCCGGAGCGGT
The DNA here is from genome assembly GCF_001927245.1 of Acuticoccus yangtzensis. Taxonomy (GTDB): domain Bacteria; phylum Pseudomonadota; class Alphaproteobacteria; order Rhizobiales; family Amorphaceae; genus Acuticoccus; species Acuticoccus yangtzensis. The sequence continues at coordinate 18,069 of NZ_MJUX01000016.1, forward strand.
GCATGCCGACGACGAGGGCCATGGGATGGCGCAGCGCCGGCTCGGCCCCGGCCTCTGGGCTGGAAGAGGAGGGAGCGCCGGGAGAGGGTGGGATGCCGGGAGAGGACGCCGGCGTCGCCTCCAGCCGGGCCAGCGCTTCCATCCCCTGGAGCGGGCGCGCCGCGTCCTCACTGCGCCATGCGTCGATGAGGGAATCCAGCGCCAGGGACACCGTCTGCCGGGGCAGGTTGCCGAGGAAATAAGGCGGCTTGTCGGGGGCGAGGGCGAAGGGCCGCCCGGTCTCCTGCGCGAAGGAGGTCTTCAGCGCGCCCCAGGCCCCCTTCACCCGCGCCGAGGTCGTGGTGCCGCCGTGGTGCTGGTGGAAGGTCGCCTCGCCGAGCGGCACGAAGAGCGGGCCGCCGGTGGCCACGGCGCGGCTATAGAAGTCGCTGTTGGCGAGGCCGCCGCCCGGCAGCGTCACCTTCTCGTCGAACCCGCCGAGTTCCTCGAAATGCTCGCGCGCAACCATGAGGGCGCACGATTCGGCCATCGGGGCGAACCAGCCGCCGCGGCTCGACCCCGCCCAGCAGGCGATGGAGAAGAGCTGATAGGGGCGCTTCGGGAAGGCGATGGAGGCGAGGAGGGCGTCCTCGATGGCCGCATCGTGCGTACCGTCCGGCACCGCGTCCTGCTGCGGCCGCGCGCCGAGGTGCATGCCGTGCACGGCGACGACGCCGCGCGGGTGGATGCGGATCGCCTGGCGGCAGCGCTGCAGGATGCCGGGGGAGAGGATGCGCGCCCCGTCGACGCACAGGAGCACGTGGTCGCCCGTGGTGCGGCGCACGGCGCGGTTGACCGCGACGGAGAGGGGCAGGTTTTCCGGCTCGGCGGTGTAGGTGAGGTTGGCCGGGAAGGCGGCGATGTCGGCTTCGGTCAGCATCGCGTCGGAGGGCATCTCGGAGAGGGCGATGTCGTAGGCGTCGGCGTCGATCCTCTGATAGTCCGGCGACAGAGAGAGGATGGTGCGCGGCAGCTCGCGCCGCATGCGGTAGCCGATGACGACGACGGAGATGTGGCCGGGCTTCTTCCCACCGCGCGGTTTGGCGCTGCCGCCGGAGGCCGGAGCCGGCACCACGGCAGACCCGGGCGCGGCAGATGCAGGTGCGGCATCGGCAGGTGCGGGAGGGACGGTTCGGGCGAGAACGCTCGCCGTGTCCTTGCCCGCCGCGGCGGTGCCGCCTGATGTGGGAGCGGCGTCGCCGTCCTCGAGGTCCTTGAAGATCGACGGCGCACCCGTGGTCAAATTCGACCGCCAGTCCTCCGCCGAGGACTTATATTCCAGCTTCTGCCGGAAATGGACGATCTCGCGCACCTCCTGGACCGGGCGCATCTCGAACCCGTCGAACCAGGAACGCGTCGCCGCGGCGCGATGGAAAGCGGTCATGATGCCCGGCCCCGTCACCGCCCACACGTTGTTGGAGACGCGCTTCTCGATATTCTCGATCGCCTGCTCAATCACCTTGGCGAAGAGCGGGTCCCGCGCCGCCCGCACGAACAGGAAGTCGTTCGCCACCCGGACCTGACGCATCATCAAAAGGCCGCGCCCCGCCTTTGCGATATAGGCCGGGAGGCCGCCCCCGTTCTCGCAGTCGGCGTCCACATAGACACCGCCTTCCATGAAGAGGGCGCAGTAGCGGAAGAAGTCGGCCTGCATGGCCGGCACGGCGCACCTGCGGAAGGCGGCCACGGCTCGCACGCCCAGATGCTCGGCGATGTAGGCGTCCGCCGTCTCGGTAGTGAAGCGGCGGTAGGTGAAGCCCGGATCCGCCTGCCAGCCGGCCATCAGCGTCGCCACCTCCTCGGGCGGCACCGCCGTGTTCCAGAACTGAAAGAGGTTGCAGGCGGTCATGAGGGGCTCCAGCCGTGACGGTCCCGCCCTCTTAACCGCTTTGCGCAGTGCCCGGCGAGACCCCCGCCCGGCCGCCCCAATCCAGCCTCGAGCAGCGCGAAGCGCGATAGGCCGAGAAAGCGCCTCAAGGTGCGCGAGGCGCGGTAGGCCGGAAAAGCGCCTCAAGCAGCGCGCCGCGCTGGCGCGACCACGCCGCGCCGTCGCTCCAACCCGGCCTCAAGGTGCGCGAAGCGCGATAGGCCAAGAAAAAGAAAGCTCGGGCACCCACCAAAGGACAGGCTTGGTCTGTCCCCCGGACCCGGCCATCACTGCCCGCAGACGAGGCCCCTGCACAAGGGCCGCTTGTGTTTTGCTGTTGACGGGCCCCGCCGTCAGGATCGGGCCGCGGCCGGCTGGCGTCCGCGACGGCCGGCTCCAGAGGACAGACCAGCGGCACCCCCTCCCTGTGACGCCGGAAAGGTGGGGCCGCCGTGATGTGACGCAGGACGCGGCACCCCCTCCCTGTGACGCGGAAAGGTGGGGTCGCCGTGATGGGGCGCGGCAAGGCGGAGCTGCCTGACAGAGCGCACGCGGTGAGGCGAAAGCGCCGTGATGCGGGGCGTCGCGGCGGCGATGCGCGCGATGGGGCGGGCGGAACGCTGCAGGACACGCGGGACGGCAACCCCGCATCCGTCTCCCCGATGCCCAAAGACGGAATTGACCGGCCGCCGGGAGCGTGGCCACATCGGCGGCCGCCGCCCGGCCTGCCCGAGAAGGCCCGGCGGACCCTGCCCACCCCAGGCGCCGGATGACACACGCCCGGATGCCCTCCAACCCACCACGATCGGCACGCCATGATGACCCGCAGAGGCCCGTCCATCGCCCTCCTCATCCTGTGCGAGGTGCTGGCCGTCACCCTCTGGTTCTCCGCCACCGCCGCCGTCGCAACCCTCATCGACGACGGCACCCTCACCCGCCAGGAAGCCGGCCTCCTCACCAGCGCCGTCCAACTCGGATTCGTCGCCGGAACCCTCATCAGCGCCTGGTTCGGCCTCGCCGACAGGTTCGACCCCCGCCGCCTCTTCGCCCTCTGCGCGCTGCTCGGCGCAGGGATCAACCTCATGATCCTCGTCACCGGATTCGACAGCACCGCCACCGTCGTCCTGCGCTTCCTCACCGGCGCCACCATGGCCGGCGTCTACCCCGTCGGCATGAAGATCGCCGCCGGATGGGCCGGACGCCGCGTCGGCCTCCTCATAGGCACCCTCGTCGGCGCCGTGGTGCTGGGATCGGCCCTCCCCCACCTCGTCACCGCCCTCTCCGGCCTCGACTGGCGCACCACCATCGTCGCATCCTCGGCGGCCGCGGCACTGGCGGCCGGCGGCATCCTCACCATCGGCCTCGGCCCGCGCCACGCCGTCAGCCCCCGCTTCGTCCCCGGCGAGGCGCTGGCGGCCCTTCGAAAACCGGCCCTCCTCCTCGCCAATGCCGGCTACCTCGGCCACATGTTCGAGCTCTATGCGATGTGGGCCTGGATCGGCGTCTTCCTCGTCTGGGGCCTCACCGAAGCGGGCGGTGCCGCCCCCTCCGCCAGCCTTCTCACCTTCGTCGTCATCGCCTCGGGCGGCGCCGGGTCCATCCTCGCCGGCCTCGCCGCCGACCACTATGGACGCACCCGCGTCACCATGGCCGCCATGGCCGTCTCGGCCACCTGCGCCGCCACCATCGGCCTCGTCCCCGCCCTCGGCGCCACCGCCCTCATCGTCGTCGCCATCGTCTGGGGCATCACCATCGTCGCCGACTCGGCGCAATTCTCCACCGCCGTGGCGGAGCTGACCGAGCCGCGCCTCGTCGGCACCATGCTGACGCTGCAAACCTCACTCGGCTTCCTCCTCACCTTCCTGACGATCCAGGCCATGCCCTTCCTCATCGCCGCGCTCACCTGGCGCTACGCCTTCGCGGTGCTCGCCATCGGCCCGGCCCTCGGCGTCCTCGCCATGGCCCGCCTGCGCCGCGAGCCGGACAGCATCAAGATCGCCGGCGGGCGCCGTTGAGACCGAAGGATCAGCGCGCCGCCACCGGATCGCGGAAGGCGTAGGCGGTGTATTCGTAAAGCCCGTAATCGGCGCGCAGCACCACATGACGTCCGGCCAGCGTGAAGAGGAAACGGGCCAGATCGTCCATCGGCACGTGAAAGAGATCGTCCCGCCGCCAGTCCACCACCGCCGACATCACGTTGAAGGCGACCCCGCGCCGGGCGAACGGCCACAGCCGGGTCAGCGTCGCCGTCATGAAGTCCCACATCGCCGCCTCGCCCACCTCGGCACGCACGGTGAAGAGCCCGTTGAGGACGATGTAGTCGAACATCCCCGGCAGCGCCGGATCGGGCGCCGCCAGAAGATCGCGCACCAGGAAGGCGGTCTCCGGGTGGTCCGCGCCCGCATCCTCCGAGCCCGCATGCTTCGAGCCCGCATGTTTCGCGCGCGCCTCGGCGATCGCGGCCTGCGAAATGTCGGTGCCGAGATAACGCGCCGGGGCGCGGCCGGTGGCGGCGAGGTGGGTCAGGAAGGCGCCCGTCCCGCAGGCGACGTCGCACAGGCTGGCCCCCCGGAAATCCCCCTTGGCGACGCCCGCCATCACCTCGAACCGGGTGACCCTGTCGGCTTCGTTCGGCCAGCCCGCCCCTTGCGCGGTGTCGCCATGGCGGGCGAGCGCGGCGTCATAATAGCGGGCGATCGCCTCGGGGCTCCTGCCCGTCTCCGGCGCCGTGGAAGGGGGGCTGGTCTTGGTCATGCGGGTTCCGTGACGGCGCGCGCCGCGTCGGCGGCGATCGCCTCCAAAGGATGGGTCCAGAGGTCGGCGAGGAGGGTGAAGAAGGGCCCGTCATAAGGCGCCATGAACTCCAGAGCGAGGCCGCGCCCGGCGAAGAAGTCCGCCTCGTAAAGCCCCCGCCCGCCGGACGCGTTGACGTAGGTCGTCGCCCCCGCCTGCACCGCGATGGCGGCGATCCGCTCCGCCTGGCGCACCTCCTCGCCGATCGTGAAGTCCGACGAGCGGGCGAACGGCGTGGCGATGCCGAGCGCCCGCGCCGTGGCGGCGATGTTGGCGATGACGAAGCCGGCCGGGTCGTCCATCGGCCCGCCGAGCGCGGCGGCGATACCGTCGACGCCCTGCGGGGGCGAGCCGCACAACGCGGGGACCCCCGCCAGGCGCGCGTCGAACTCGCCGCGCGCGCCGGGGGCGAAGGCGAGATGGTCGATCCGCGTCGTCTGGGGCTGTTTGGCCAGCGGCAGGGTCAGCCAGCGCCGCCCGCCGGCACCGTCCGGCACCTCGGTCCTGTGCACCCGCCCGCGCCGCGGAAACTGCACGCAGTCGAACAGGATGAAGAGGTCGACCGCCGCGATCAGCCGGAAATAGCCCCCATAGGGGTAGAAGTAGGGCTGCATCACCGCGACCTTCATGCCGCGTCCTCCCTCGTCCCGTCCTGTCCCGTCCCCCGCCGCCGCTCTCAGCGCACGCTTTTGTCGCCCGCCTTCAGGCGCACGAAGAGGCCGGACGCGGTGTCGATGCTGCCCTCCGCCCGGCGCGCCTCGAACTCCTCCGCGCCGAAGGCCTCGGCCTCGAAGGTTTCGCCGAGGCGTCCCCCGTCGCGCGCCTTCAGCCACTCCTTCCAATGGCTCGCCGTGGTGGCGTGCACCCCCGCGACGTCGCTGAGATGGGCGGCCACGTTGTCGATCTTGCGGCTGAAGCGCGGGAAGCTGGTGAACGGCAGATGCGCCATCAGGAGGTTGACCGCCGGCGTGGTCGGCTGCCGCGCCCCGTCCGCGCCGATGAGATGGTGCGCACCGACATCGAACCGCGCCGCCGTGCGCGGGCGGAACATCGGCCGCGGCGAGATGCGGTGCTCCAGCCAGCGCACCCCCGGCACCGGCACCCCGTCCTTGAAGGCTTGGCGCCGCTCGGCGATCAGCGGCAGACAGGCCGGGTCCCTCAGCCGCGCGGCCATCTCCCCCGGCACCTCGCCGCGCCGCCGCGCATAATTGTAGCGCGGCACCGACAGCGGCGCCTCGCCGACGAGCTCGGGGAGTTCGGCGACGGGGCGTTCGGCGACCACGAACTCGTCGGCGTCGCTCACCAGCACCCAATCGGGATGGCCGGAGAGGATGGTCGCCATCGGCTCGGCGGTGAAGGAGAGGAAGGCGCCGGCCGCATCGGGCTTGGCCATGGCGAGCGCGCGCACGCGGGAATCGCCGCGCGTCAGAGCCTGCGCGGTCGCGGCCATCTCCTCGGACGGCTCCACGGCGACGATGACCACCTCGTCGAACCCCGCGGCGAGGCGGTTCTGGGTGGCCGGGCCGATGACCTCGAGGTCGTCCTTCACCGAGATGATGGAGAGAAGCTTCACGTCGCCGTGCCCTGACCGGGGGCCGTGTCCTGCGCTGCGGCGGGGGCGGTCCCGGTCAGGAGCGCGTAACCGAATCCGTCGCGTCCAAAACCGTTGCCATTATAAAGGACGAGGGTGCGATTCCCGTCCGGCACGATCTGCGGATAGGCCTGCATCTCGCCGTCCCAGTCGCCGGCGGCGGGGACGGGGTCGAGGCCGATGGCCCCCGTGCGGGTGAAGTTCAGTCCGTCGGCGGAGGTGGCGGCGATGAGGCGGTAGCGCTGCTCGGCGTCCTCGCGGAAATGGGCGCGGCCGCGCGCGGTGAAGAGCATCAGCCAGCCCTCGGCGGTCCGGTGGACGGCGGCGCGCACCAGGCCGCCTTCGTCGCGGCTGGCGAGCGGCACGTTGGCGTCCGGGTGGACCTGCCAGTCGAGACCGTCGGCGGAGGAGGCGTAGAGGAGGTCGTAGACCGGCTCGGGCTTGCCTTCGATCATCGCCCATTCGGTGAAGCGGGAGAACCACATGCCGAACGGGCGGCCGGGCGTGGCGTCGGTGGCGAACACGGTGGGAAGGCCCGCCCCCAGCGGAAGATGCGGCGAGGGGCCGAGCAGCGGCCCGCCGAACTTCTCGAAGCTGCGCCCGCCGTCCTCGGAGATGGCGACGCCGACATTGGGCCTATAAGGCACGTCGCTCTTGCGGCTGAGGCCCATGTAATAAAGGAAGATGCGCCCACCGACGGCGATCGCCGTGCCGGGGCCGATGCCGTGCTCGTCGAAGGCGCCGGGTGCGCCGACGTCGAGCACCGGATCGGGGTGCAGGGTGGCAAGGCTCATGTCGTCCGGGTGGACGTCGGCGGCGAAGATGCGGCTGGTGTTGTGGCGGTCGCGCCCGGCGAGGAAGATGCGCCAGACCGCGCGCTCTTCTTCCCCTTTCTGCGCCCCCTCCGCGGTGTCCCGACGGGGATCGAGCGGCAGCATGGTCGGCGCCTGGGCGTGGCTGATCCAGAGCGGATTGTCGGTCGGCGGAATGAGGATGAAGCCGCTGTGGGTGTTCTGGCGGGTCAGGGACCAGGGCATCGGGGACAGGCAAGCGGCAGGATCAGCCATCGCGGCTGAGGCGGAATCGGTCGGTCGAAAGGGCTTGGTCGGGAACGGTTTGGTCGAGAGCGTCATGGGCGAGCGATGGCCTTGAATATCGATAAACTCTGAGGGCAATCTCCGACCGGCGCGTCGCGGTCAAGTATCGGCAGCGCATCCGGATAGCAGATCTTATGATTGTGATGGAGACGGAGCGCAGCAGGCTCCGCCGTCTCCGGCCGGCCGGCGAAGGTGCACCGGCGGTCCCGTAAATTTGACAAATATTGGTCCGTTGGGCGCCGCTTCTGGGGCGCGGTGCGGGGCTCACAACAGGTGGGCGATCCGCTTGCTCTTGAAGGGCTTGATCTCCGCCGCGTGGCCGACGGCGACCGATTCGTCCGGCAGGTTGGCCTTGATGACGGCGGCGTTGAGAAGGGCGCAGCGGGCGCCGATGGTGATGCCGTGGACGATGCCCGCCTGGCCGCCGAGATAGCACTCCGGTCCGATGCTGGTCGCCCCGGCGATGCCCACCTGGGAGGCGATGAAGCAGTGGTCGCCGACGCTCACATGGTGGCCGATATGGTTGCCGCTCCAGATGATGACGTTGTTCCCCACCGCGGCGAAGGGCTGGATGATGTTGCGCTCCAGGATGATGACGTGCTCGCCGATCAGGTCGGTGTCGATGTGGCTGTCGGGGTGGATGAAGGAGGCGAAGGCGTAGCCTTTTTGCTTGCCTTCCAGGTAGCGGTCGCGGCGCACGCTGTTGAGGCCCTTGTAGGTCAGGGGGCCGAGCAGCGGCAGGCTACCGGGGGGGAAGTGGGTTTCGATCTCGTCCCACGGCACCGCCGGTTTGCCGCGGAACTCGCCGCTGCCGGGCACGTATTCGCGGTCGACCGTGTAGGCCTTGATGGTGAGGTTGCTGTATTTTTCGAGATAGACGCTGATGACGTCGGCCACCATGCCGGTGCCGAACAGGACGACATCCTGCGCGGTGCCGGTCGGGGCGAGGGTGGCGGGGGCGGGCGTTGGCATCATGATACGCGAAGCTCTGACTGGAGAAGGGCGGCGAGGACGTCCTCGTCGATGCGGTAGGACGAGCGGTCCTGGTAGGTGCTGTCCGCCGCGGTGAAGCCGCCGACGAGGGCGACGAGGTCGAGGCCGATGTCGCGCATCGGCTGGGCGAGCAGCGCCTGGCGGGCGATGGCCCCGTGGGTGAGGAGGCACACCCGCGTGCCGGGCCGGGCGAGCAGCAGGCCGAGCGTCGCCGAGCCGCTCTGCACGACGATCTGGCTGGCGCCGCGATAAAGCGCGAACTGCTGGATGAAGGAGAGCGTCTCGGGCCGCGTCTCGGCAAAGCCGTGGCCGGCGAGGAGGGCGGAGACCGCCTCGTGGTTGGCGATCGCCCTGTGGCGCGTGGCGTCGCGCGCCAGGTAGAGCCGGCCGTCGGCGGGGGCGTCCTCGTCAGGCAGGCCGAGGCGGATGGCGAGTTCGTTCGCGGCGGCGGTCAGGAGCGCGGCCAGAGGCTTCGTCGGCATGACGATGGCGTTGGTGTCGACGCCGACATCGGTGGTGACGATCTTCGGGCTGTAGCCCCAGTTGGTCATCGCCCAGAGGCGCCCGGCCTCCACGCGCAGGCCCCGCGGCACCTCGATGACCGGGTGACGGGCGCCGGTGAAGGCGAGCACCGCCTCCTTGTGCTGATGCGGCATGGCGGCGTCGATGAGGATCGGGATGCCGGTGATGTCGATGGTCTTGCGGATCGACAGGAGGCGGATGAGCTCTTCGGCCATGAAGTGGCCGAAGGACATCGAGCTGGCACCCATCAGGGTGATCGCCTCGGGAAGGGTCAGAACGTCGGTGCGGCGGCGATTGTCGATGATGTGGAGGGTGCCGCCCTCGCCGTGGAAGACGATCGGCTCGAAGGCGCGGTCGACCGGCAGGCGCTCCGCCTCGCCCTCCTGGATGTCGAACACATAGGTGCCGTTCTTCAGGCGGATGGCGGAGGTGTGGGCGAAGGCGCTGGCGCTGCGGAAGGCGGCGAGCTCGACGCGGCGGGAGGGGCCTTCGAGGACGGCGGTCTCGGCCGGCTCGCCGATGGTGCGCGGCGGGTCGAGGCGCACCGTCTCGCCGCCTTCGTGCAGGACGTGGACGGTCTCGGCGTGGCGCGCGGCGGCGGCGCTGAAGGGGACGATCTCCTGGGTGTGGAGCTGGGTTCCGGCGCCGAGCCCCATGGCGGCGGCATAGCGGGCGAAGGCTTCCTCCAGGGGGAAGGCGGCCTTGAAGACGGATTTGGCCTTCATGCCCATCATCAGCGGGACGGGACGGCCCTCGTGGGCCATCCGCATCACCTTGGCGAGGTGGGTGCGTTCGGCGGCGCTCACGGTGGTGGCGCCGGCCAAGGCCGCGTCGCGGCGGTGTTCGAGAAGGCGGTCCTCGAGGGTGAATGCGGCGTCGGGCGCGCCGTCGTCGGGCGCGTGGTTACCGGACGCGAGGTTACCGGGCGCGGCGTTGGCGGGCGCGAGGTTGCCGGGCGGGGCGGCGGCTCTGTCGGGGGCGGTGCTGTCGGTCATCCATATCTCGGCTGGCGTTCGGGCCGGGCGTCTTCGGCGTGGGTGTCGTCCCTGCCGGTGAGGCGCAGCGTGTCGAGGACGAAGGTGATGTCCTCGCCGGAGAGGTCGATGGCGGCGGGCAGGCCGAGCTGGCGCAAGGTGAGATCTTCGGTGACCGGGAGGGCGTCGCGCGGGGCTTCGGCGAAGGCGGGCTGGCGGTGCAGTCCCATGCCGTACCAGCGGCGCGCGCCGATGCCGCGTTCGGCGAGGCGTTGCTCGGCGAGCTGGCTGGCGGCGGCGGTGGGGCTTTGGAGGAGGACGTAGGCGGCGCTGATCTCGGGCGCGGTGAGAAGGGTGCCGATCTCGCTCCGGGTGCCCTCCCCCTCCCGGTAGGCGGCGGCGATGCGCCCATAGGCGGCCTCGCGCCGGGTCCACTCGTCGAGGCAGGCGAGGCCCATGGCGGCGTGATACTCGGAAAGCTTGCCGTTGAACCCTTCGAAGAGGGCGAGGCGTTGGTCGGTGACGCCGAAGCAGGTGATCTGCACCACCTGGAAGAGGCGCGTCTCGTCGGCCCACAGGACGGCGCCCCCTTCCGCGGTGGAGAAGGATTTCGTCGCATGGAAGGAGAGCGTCGCCGGGACGGTGGCGGAGACGAGGCCGGGGTCGCGCACGAAGGCCTCGAAGGCGGGGGCGGCGTCGACCACCACGGGAATGCCGGTGCGGGCGTGGACCTCTTCCCAGGCGCGCATGGCGGGGGCTCTGCCATAGGCGGCGACGGGCAGGATGAGGCCGGCCTTGCCGAGCACCGGGTGAGCGGCGACGGCGGCCGGATCCAGCATCGCCGTCTCGGGATCCACGTCGGCGAAGTAGGGCTGGTAGCCGCAGCGCATCACCGCCAGCGCGGTGGCGACGAAGGTATAAGAGGGGATGATGGCGAGCGGGCGTTCCGCCGTGGCGCGGCCGGCGCAGGCGAGGATCGCGGCCTCGATGGCGGCGGTGCCGTTGGAGGCGGTGACGAGGACGGTGGAGGGCAGGCCCGTGCTGCCGCCTGCGGTGAGGAGGGCGTTGAGGCGCTCTTCCAGGCGCTGCACCAGCTCGCCGCGGTTGGAGTACCAGCGGTTGGCGTCGATGCGCGACAGATAGGGCATCAGCGCCTCGGCCGCCGGCAGGCGCGGCGACTGCACCTGCGAGAGGCTGGGGGCCAGCGGGGTCATCGCCGGGCGCCGGGGTCTCGTCATGCTCCGCTCTCCGCCCCGCTTTTTGTTTCTGTGCGGCCCGGTCCTGTTGGGGCTGCCGCCGGGGTGGGCGGCGGGCCGGGCAGGGTTAGCTTATGAGGGGACGGGCGGCGGCGCCAGCGGGGGCGTTCGCCGCCGGCGCATCGGCGGGCTTCGTCTGTGCTAAGGGGCCCTTTGCGTCAGCGGCCGGACGGCCGGTGCGACGGAGCCGAAGGGTGAAGATGACCGACACGCACGGGGCAAGCCGGGGCCGGGGGAGCCGGGGCGGGAGTTGGAGCGCGAGGAACGGCGGGACGGACCGGGACGCGCGGCCGGCCGGATCCGGGCGGTCCCGCTCGCGGCGGATTGGGCGGCTTGGGTGCGGGCGGCTCGCGACTGGACGGCTTGGGTTCGGGCGGCTCACGACTGGGCGGCTTCGGTCAGGGCGGCTCGCGTCTGGGGTGGGCCGATGACCCTGTGGTGTCTCGGCTCGGTCAATCTCGACCGGTTCTACCGCGTGCCGCACATCCTGGCGCCGGGCGAGACCCTGGCGGCGCACGGCTTGGTGACCGGCATCGGCGGCAAGGGGGCCAACATGTCGGTGGCCGCGGCGCGGGCGGGGGAGCGCGTCGCGCTGATCGGCGCGGTCGGCGAAGACGGGGTGTGGGCGCGCGAGAGTCTGGCACAGTGGGGCGTCGACACGCGCTATCTCGAGGTGGCCGAGGGGCCGACGGGCCACGCCATCATCGCCGTGGCCGACGACGGCGAGAACACGATCATCATCCATCCGGGGGCCAATCACCGGATCGGTCTCGCCGCGGTGGAGGCGGCGCTGGCCGAGGCGGTGCCGGGTGAGTGGTGCCTGATCCAGAACGAGACCAATCTGCAGGTGGAGACGGCGGAGCGGGCGCGGGCGGCGGGGCTGAAGATCGCCTATGCCGCCGCGCCCTTCACGGCCGAGGCGGCGGTGCGGATGGCGCCGCTCGCCGATCTTCTGATCCTGAACCGCGTGGAGATGGAGCAGCTCCAGGCGGCGACCGGGCGCGGTCCGGCCGCGCAGGGTGTTCCGGCCGTGGTGGTGACGGCGGGGGCGGACGGGGCCTTCCTTCATGCCGCCTCCCCGTCCGGTGGCGGGGCGTCCGGAGAGGGGGTTCCGCCTCGTCATGTTCCGGCGGTGCCGGTGGCGGCGGTCGACACCACGGGGGCGGGCGACACCTTCACGGGCTATCTTCTGGCCGGTCTCGGAGCCGGGATCGAGGGGCGGCGTCTTGGGATGGTCGAGGCGATGGGGCTGGCCGCGCGGGCGGGTGCGGTGATGGTGACGCGGCACGGCACGGCCGACGTTATCCCCAGGCTGGACGAGGTTCGCGCCATATGACGTTGTGATGAATTTTGTGGGTTGACCGGGTTTGGCGTGGCCCATATACCCCGTTCACCGCAGCGGCGGGGCGGCCTTCAGGGGCTGGCCGGCGGCGCGGACGGGCTTCCAAGCTTTTGAAAAAGCGGCGAAGTTCGGGTCATCCTCCTCTTTTCGGAGAGGGGGTTGAGGGTCGGGTGCGAGGCTTTAGAGCGGCGCTCCCGGGTGGTGGATCGGAGCTTTCGAGTGCCGCGTCCGCCCTGGTGTCATTGGCACCCGAGGGTGCCTCCGGGTGCTGCGCAAAGCGGCCCGGCCCTTGAAAAAGG
>NZ_MJUX01000017.1 GCF_001927245.1 Acuticoccus yangtzensis
TCCGGCCTCCCATCCGGTCTCATGGGGGCCTGCGTCCCTTCGATCCGTCCCCTCCCGCGGCCGGCGGTTGTCGCCGCCGGCCGCGGCCCCATCCTGACGGCGGGGCCCGTCAACAGCAAAACACAAGGCGTCCCTTGTGCAGGGCCTCGACCGCAGGCAGAGCCAGTTCGTGATGGCCGGGTCCGGGGGACAGACCAAGCCTGTCCTTTGGTGGGTGCCCGAGCGCTCTTTTTCTTGGCCTATCGCGCTTCGCGCACCTTGAGGCCGGGTTGGAGCGACAGCGTGGCGTGGTCGCTGTCGCGCCTCGCGCTGCTCGAGGCCTGATGAGGGGACCATTCGTCGATGCTGCAGGGTGTGCCGTTCATCGTCTCCACCCATCACCGGTGCGGCATCGTCCTGATGCGCAACGTGTTCGAGGAGGTGTGTGCCGCGCCGGGGCTGAGCTTCTGCAAGGCGCCGGGACGGGACCGGGTGGTGCCGGAGGGCTTCGCCGTCGTCCAGGACAGCAACGCGCGGCTTCGGCGGCCCCGCGAGGCGGTCGGGATCCACCTCTTCCGCGATCCCTTCGACATGCTGATCTCGCACATCCGCCACGCGGAGACGACGCGGGACCCGGCGCAGCCCGCCAACAGGCTGAGGATGGCGGACGGGCGGCCCTACAAGACGCATCTTCTGGAGAGGCCGACCCTGGCGCAGAAGGCGATGTTCGAGATCGACCACATTTACGGCCGCACGCTGCGCGACATGATCGGCTGGGACTATGACGATCCGCGTTTCCTCAACATTGCGCTGGAGGCATTCGGGGAGGCGTTCGGGGAGGCGGGCATGGCGGCCGATATCGCGGCGGAGATCGGCCGGCGGTTCGCCGTCTTCCGGGGCCGGGAGGAACGGTTGGAGGCTGCGGTCCGCGCGGTCGCGGCGTCCGGATTGCGGGAACGGCGGACGATGCGGCCGGAGGGAGAGCGCGGGATCCACCTCTTGCCGCGGTGTGTGATCGCCCATCTGCACCGCGTGTTTCCGGGGCTCGGCGGGCTGGTCGCGCGGCTGGACGCCTGGCGCTTGCGCCCGCCCGGATGAGCGGAAAGCCGCCCGCACGGCGTTGTCCGGGACCGCCTCCGGCCTGAGCCAGCGCTTTCCGCTCGGCTTGGACCAACTGATGGACCAGGGCCATGCGGCGAGGAGCGTCGTGCAGCCGGCAGCAGGGCCACCGGCAAGGGGCGCGGCGTTGTCCGCAGTGCGGCCCTGTCCAGCCGAAGGGCGCCATCAGCACGCATCTGAGCGCCGACCCGAACAGAGGGGTGCGCTGAGGAGCGGGCACGTTTTCGTCCGCTCAAGCGCAATCGGCTTGAGCGGACGTGAGCTAGAGCAGCGGCGCCAGCAGGCGGGTGGCGGGGGCGAGCATGCGCACGAGGGGGGAGAAACCCTCATAGCCCTCTTCGGAGACGAGGGTGGAGCGGGCGAAGTCGGCCTCCAGCATCGCCGCCGTGTCGGCCGCGAAGTCCATGTCGAACAGCACCACCGTGTTCTCGAAATTGAGATGCAGCGAGCGGTTGTCGAAGTTCACCGTGCCGATGGCGGACACGTGGTCGTCCACCAGCATCACCTTCTGATGCATGAAGCCTGCGGTGTAGCGGTAGATCTTCACCCCCGCTTTGCGGATCTCGTCGGTGTAGGCGAACCCGGCCAGCCAGACGATGGTGTGATCCGGCTTGTCGGGGATCATCACGCGCACGTCGATCCCTTTGAGGGCGGCGAGCTTGAGGGCGGAGAGCACGTCGAGGTCGGGCACGAAATAAGGTGTGGTGAGCCACAGCCGGCTGGTGGCCGAGATGATGAGGTGCATCAGTGACAGCGAGCAAGCCGGCAGCGGGTCGGACGGCCCGGTCGGCAACAGCAGGACCGGCACTTCCAGCTCGTCCTCGCGCGGGGGGATGATGTCGTCGTGGGCGGTCGGGCGCTCGCCGCCCGCCCACAGCCAGTCGACGTCGAAGGCGGCCTGGGCGACGGCGGCGGCGGGGCCGGAGATCTCCACCGCGGTATCGCGCCAGTCGCCGAAGGAGGGGTCGAGGCCGAGATATTCGTCGGCGACGTTGGGGCCGCCGATGATGGCGCGGCGTCCGTCGGCGGCGACCAGCTTGCGGTGGTTGCGGTAGTTGAGGCGCAGCATCTTGGGCAGGCGCCGGGCGAGGTGGAATTCCTGCACGTCGACGCCGGCCTCGCGCAGCCCGTCCCAGTAGGCGGCGGGGACGCTGCGGGCGCCGATGCCGTCGTAGATGAGGCGGATGCGCAGGCCGTCGCGGGCGCGGGCGACGAGGGCGTCGTGGAGGCGGCGGCCGAGGCCGTCGTCGCGGAAGATGTAGAACTGGACGACGATGTCGTGGCGGGCGGCGGCGATGATGGCGAAGACGGCGTCGAAGACCTGGTCGCCGTCGACGAGGAGGCGGGGGCGGCCGGAATAGAGGATGGGGGCCGGGGAGAAGCGTTCCAGGACGCGCCAGGTGGGCGAGACGGGGGCGAGGGCTTCGGGCGAGATTTCGTGGGTGAAGAGGCCGGCATAGGCTTCGGCGCGCAGGGTGGCCTGATCGTCGTCGAACTCGCCGGGGCGGGGTGGGCCGATGAAGAGGTAGGCCGGCAGGGCGATCCACGGCATCAGCAGGAGGGCGATGGCCCAGGCGACGGCGCCTTGGGCGGTGTGGGCGTGCTGGGCGGCGCGCACGGCGGTGACGAGCCCTGCGACGACGGCGGCGATGTGCAGGACGGCGAAGATCCCGCCCCAGGCGAAGGGGCTCATGCGGCGCCGGCCCCAGCGCGGTCGGCCGCGCTTTCGGATAGAGCGCGGTCGGCCGCGCTTTCGGACAGGGCGCGGTCGGCCGCGCTTTCGGACAGGGCGCGGTCGGCCGCGCTTTCGGACAGGGCGCGGTCGGCCGCGCTTCCCGGCAGAGCGCGGTCGGCCGCGCTTCCCGGCAGAGCGCGGCCCGCCGCGCTGCCGGATGGAGCGCTGCCGGCTCCAGCGCGGTCGGCGGGGCCGGTGCGGTCGGTTGCTGCGGTGCGGGAGGAGGCCTCGGCGGTCACCTCGAGGTCGGCCCACAGAGGAAGATGGTCGGAGGCGCGGCGCGCCTCGCCTTCGCGCACGACGCCCTGGGCGATGAGGTCGATGCCACCGCTGAGGGCGATGCGGTCGAGCGCGGCGACGGGGCGTGTCGCATGGAAGGTGGGCTGCGGCGGCACCAGGCGGAAATGCGAGGCGAAGACGGCGATGCAGCCGGTCTGATGCTGCCAGTTGTTCATGTCGCCGGTGATGATGGTGGGCCGCTCCGGCAGCCTCTCCAGCGCTTCGACGATACGGTGGGCCTGGCGCACGCGCATGCCGCCGGTCAGCCCCAGGTGGGCGCCGACGATGCGCAGCCTATGGCCGTCCGCGACGATGTCGGCGGCGACGGCGCCGCGCGGCTCCAGCACGGGAAGCTCCAGGCGGTGGGTCTCCTCCACCTCGATGCCCTCGCGCACCAGGATGGCGTTGCCGTGCCAGCCGATGCCGCCGTCGTGGAGGGCGAGCGGTGCGGGTGTCCAGTGTGTTTCGGTGAGGTGGAGGTGGGAGAGTGCGGCGAGGCGTTTGCCGAAGCGGCGGTCGGCTTCCTGAAGGACGACGATGTCGGCGCCGAGCTCGTCGATCACGCCGACGACGCGCTCGGGTTTGCGCTTCCAGTCGAGGCCGACGCATTTGCGGATATTGTAGGTCGCCACCCGGATGCGCATGGTTCTGTTCTCCCGTTCCAGGGACAGATGTGGCGCGCTCCGGGCCCTGTGCCAGCGGCCAATCGATGTGATGGGCGGCGGACGCGTGGCACGAGGGATCGGCGGCCACCTGGCACGACGGACCGGTGGGTGCCCGGCGCGATGGGCCAGCAGCGGGCCGTGGCGCAGGTGCCCGGTGTGGCGGACCAGCGGGTGCTCAGGACGACGGACCGGCAGGTGCCCCGCGCGATGGGCGGCGGGCACCTAGACGACGGACCAGTTGGGACCCGGCGCGACGGACCGGCGGGCGTCCCGCACGACGAACCAGCGGACCACGGCGCGACGGGCCAGCGGGTGCCGGCGCCATCCTGCGGCCGCGGCGCTCCCGCCAGCGCCGGCGCAGCGGTCCAAGTCGGGGGTCTGCGGAGCCTGTTTTTCGGAGCCTGCCGTCGCAAGGCCGTCAGGACGCGGGCGGGTTCGGGGTGCAAGGGTTCAAGCGCAGCGGCCCTTGCGCTCCGGGCCCGTCCGCGTCAGGGCGTGCCGCGGCGATGGCGGGCTTCGAAAAACAGGCGGCCCCCCTGTTTTTTGGAGGGACCCGAGCCCCCTTCCGGCCTCGCCCGCCAGCACCGCCTCGCCCGCCAGCCCCGCCTCGACCGGCCCCACCTCATTCGGCCGCGGCCAGCACCTTGATGATCTCGCTCACCCGGTTGGCGAACATGTGGTGGTCGCGTGCCAGGGTGTGGCGTGCGTCCGCCCTGCTCGGGATGACGGACCAGTAGGTGCCCCCCGCAATGGGCGGCGGGCAACGGGAGTCGGGTAGTCGCAACGGCCCCGGCCAGCGGCGCGCGGTGCAATGCGGCGGGATGAGGCGCGGCGGCGGGTGCATGCCGCAGCCCCACAATCCGGCCAAGCGAAATCAATCATAAATTGATATTCGAGGAATCTCACCTTAAGATTTTCGCGGTGCGGCATGGCGACGGGCAGGCGGCGTGGAGGGAAATGCGAGAATGGGCGGAGGGCTCGACCCGAACCTGGCGGAGCCGCGGCCGGGCACCTCGCTCGGACGCCTCGCCGTGCGCGGCGGAGCGGCGGCGCTCTGCGCGCAAGGGCTCACCATCGCCGTCGAGCTCGCCACCATGGCGGTGCTGTCGCGCCTGCTCGCCCCGCGCGACTATGGACTGGCGGCGATGGCGGCCTCGGTGGTCGCCCTCGTCGGCCTGTTGCGCGACGCGGGGCTCGGCACCGCCCTCGTCCAGCGCGCCGAGATCGACGCGGACACCGCGAGCGGCGTCTTCTTCACCGGGGTCGCCCTGGCGGCGGGGCTGACGCTGGTCGCCTGCGCGGTCGCCCCGGCGGCGGCGGCGGCGTTCGGCGAGCCTCAGGTGGCGCCCCTCGTCATGGTCGGTGCGGCGCTGTTCCCGGTGGCGGCGCTCGGTACCGTGCACGGGGCGCTGCTCAGCCGGCAGATGCGCCTCGCCAGCCTGAACGCGGCGTCCCTCGCGGGGCTCGTCCTCTCCAGCGCGGCGATGATCGGCCTCGCCGCGGCGGGCGCCGGACCCTTCGCGCTGCTGGCGGGGAGTTTTGCCGGGACGCTGGTCCAGGTGGCGCTGGTGTGGCGGCTGGTGCCGTGGCGCCCGTCGCGGGTGCGGCGCTGGGACGGGGTGCGCGGCGCCCTCTCCTTCGGCGCCCCGCTCACCGCGACGAGCCTCGTCACCTACCTCAACCGGCAGTTCGACAATGTGCTGATCGGCTGGCGCTGGGGGCCGGGCGAGTTGGGGCTTTATAGCCGCGCCTACAGCATCCTCACCCTGCCCCAGTCGCTGGTGGCGGGGCCGATCTCGGCGAGCGTGGTGCCGGCCCTCGCCCGCCTCAAGGACGCGCCGGAGCGCTGGCGGGGCCTCGTGGAGGATGCGCTGCGCGTCACCTTCTGCCTCTCCTTCCTGGTGGCGGCTTTGATGGTGGCCAACGGGGGCGACATCATCGCCCTCCTCGCCGGGCCGGGGTGGGAGCGCGCGGCGGACATGGTGACGATCTTCGGTCTCTCCATGGCGGCGCGCACGGTGATGACGGCGAACCCGTGGATCTTCGTCTCGCTGGGGCGGACGCGGCGCATGCTGGGGCTGCAGTGCGCGACGCTGCCGGCTTTTCTGACCGGCATGGTGGCGGGGCTGCCGTTCGGAGCGGAGGGTGTGGCGCTCGGCTTCTCGCTCGCCCATGCGCTGGTGGCGGTGCCGTGCGTGGTGGTCGCGGCGCGGGGCAGTCCGATCGGCGCGGCGGCGATCCTGCGGCTTGCGGCGCCGCTCCTCGGCGTGGCGCTGGGGGCGGTCGGCCTGTCGCGGTTGCTGCGTGTTCCGGCGGCGGCGGGAGAGGTGTGGCCGTGTCTCCTCAACCTCGCGGCGACCGGGATTCTCTATGCGGTGGGGGCGGGTCTCGTCGTGCTTCTGGACCCCGCTTTCGGGCGGCTGCGCGGTCAGATGCGGGACGTGGCCGGGGCGCTGGTGCGGCGCGGCGTGGCGGCGGCCGCGGTGCGGAGGAAGGCGGCGTGAGGGCGCGGCGGGAGGGCGGCATCGGCGGCGTGAGAGCACCGCGGCAGAGCGGCGGCGGCGTTGAAAGCGCGGCTGAAGCGGGCGGTGGCGGCGGCCAAGAGGGCGTCCGTGAACAGGGGGGCGGCGGGATGACGCCCTTGACGAAGGCGAGCGACGGGGCGGCGCGGCAAAGCGGTGCCGGCGGCGCGAGGGCACCGCGGCAGAGCGGCGGCGGCGTGAAAGCGCGGCTGAAGCGGGCGGTGGCGGCGGCCAAGAGGGCGTCCGTGAACAAGGGGGCGGCGGGATGGCGCCCTTGACGAAGGCGAGCGGCGTGAGGGCGCGGCAAAGCGGTGCCGGCGGCGTGAGGGCGCGGCTGAGGCGGGCGGCGGGGGTGTGGCTGGGGGGGATCGTGCGCCGCGCCCTCGCCACCCTGGCGCGGGCCGAGGCGGAGGCGCTCAGGGGCGCGTTCCAGGGCTGCGGCGAGGGGGTGGAGATCCACCCCAGCGTGACGATCCTGGAACCGGGCGGGCTCAGCCTCGGCAACAACGTCTTCATCGGCGAGGACAGCGTTCTGCATGCCGAGGGCGGGCTGCAGATCCGTGACAACGTGCACATCTCGCGCCGTGTGGTGATCTACGCCTCCGACCACGAATTTCGCGCGGGCATCGCACCGACCGGCGAGACGCGGGGCGGTGCGGCATGGAGCGCGGTGCAGGCAAGCACGGCGCGGGCGGACCCGGCGCAGGTGAGCGCGGTGCAGGCAAGCATGGCGCGGGCGGACCCGGCGCAGGTGGGCGTCGTGCAGACAAGCACGGCGCGGACGGACCCGGTGCGGGTGGGCGCGGTGCAAGCGGGCGTGGCGCAGGCGAGCACGGCGCGGGCGGACCCGGTGCGGGTAGACGTGGCGCACGGGGGCCCGCCACAGGCGGCCACGGTGCGGCCGGTTGCGACAGAGACGGGCGCGGCAGAGATGGGCGCGGCAGAGGGGGGCACCGCCGAGGCGGGCGCGGCAGAGGTGAGCGAGGCGTTGCCGTTCGGGCCGCGCCGGCGCTGGCGCCAGGTGGTGATCGGCCGCAACGTGTGGATCGGCATGAACGCGATGATCCTGCCGGGGGTGCGGATCGGCGACAATGCGATCGTCGGCATGGGGGCGGTGGTGGCGCGCGACGTGGCGCCCGGCGAGATCGTCGGCCAGGGACCGCACCGGGTGCTGGGACGACGCGATCCTGCGGCGAGCGCGGCATCGGAGGCGTCCGCCCATTATGGCGGGCGAGCCGGCCGGCCGCTCGCCCCGGAGGCGGTCGCCGCCTTCCGCCGCACCGGGCGCGCGGCTCTGCCGCCGATGGTGTTCGTCGCCACCACCGGGCGCGCCGGCTCCAAGACGCTCGCCACATGGCTCGCCGGCCACCCGCGGATCGACGCCCGCCACGAACCGCGCCTGCAGCTGATCGCCTGGTCGACCGACTATGCCGAAGGGCGCATCGACCGCGCCGCCCTGACCGCGCGCCTCGCCGACCTCCTGCTCGACGGCACGGTCTATGAAACGGGCAGGATCCGCGTGGAGGTGGACCAGAAAATCTACAACCTCATCCCGCTGCTGGCCGAGATCGTTCCGGAGGCGCGCTTCGTCTGGCTGGTGCGCTCGGCGGAGGCGGTGGTGGCCTCCACCACCGGGCGCGGCTGGTACGCGGACGGCCCCGGCATGCAGCAGGCGCTTGACATCGCCTGGTATTATGAGGGGTTCCGGGTGCAGGGGGACAAGGTGTGGCCGCCCGTCCCCGGCTGGGGGGCGATGACGCCCTTCGCCAAGAACGCCTGGTATTGGGGCCACGTGAACGGGGTGATCCGGCAGGCGTTCGCGGCGCTTCCTGCGGAGCGGCGGATGGTGCTGCGGCTTGAGGATCTGGCGCGGCAGGCGGGCCCTCTCGCCGCTTTCCTGGGGGTGGAGGCGCTGGCGGGACCGGTTCCGTCGGTGAACGGGGCGATCCATGGGCGCCATCTGGCCGCCGCCTGGAGTGCCGAGGAACGGGCCGCCTTCCGCACCTGGTGCGCGCCTTTGATGGACGTCCTCTATGGCGGCGGCCGTGCCGACGAACCGGGGGCAGGCACGCCGGGGGTAGCCATGCCGGGCGCGCACGCGCCGAGGGTCGCCAGACCCGAGGCCGGACACGCCGAGTGCTGAGACGCCGTTGCTGACATGCCGAGAACGGGCACGCCGGCGTGGACGGGCGGCAGTGGACGGACCCTGGATGGGCGCGGGATAAAGGCCGCGCCTTATGGGTGGCCTGTCGCGACGGGCGCCGCCGCGGCGAGGAGGGGTTCCCCTCCTCGCGCTCCTCTCCGCCTCGCCGGCTGGCAGCCGTTCAGTCCTGAAGAAGGACTGAAGCGGCAGCGCCAAGGCTGGGTCGGACCAGGACAGCGTCAAGCACCCGTCCTCCCCATGCTCGCCCCGAAGAGGGGCTGCGCGTGGGTCCGGGCGGGAGCTTGACCCTGACCCGGCCCTCAAACGGAAAAAGGTCGATGGAGAGGCGTGGCGCTCTCAGGAGAATGCGCCGCATCGACAGGATGTATGACGCCCAGCCTCCGCCCCTCTCATCCCCGTTGAGGGACGGGGACTAATCCCCCAGCGTCACGCTCCATGCGACTATCCGGGCTAGGGTGCGCCGGGTTCCGCGCCACCCCGAACGCCTTAAGGCACACCGTCCGCGGGACGTCTTCGGATGTCGTCCGCGGGGCGCCTTCGGGCGTCGTCCGCGGGACGCCTTCGGGTGTCGTCTGCGGGGCGCCTTCGGGCATCGTCCGCGGAGCGCCTTCGGGCATCGTCCGCGGGGCGCCTTCGGGTGTCGTCCGCGGGGTGCCTGCGGGCGTCGTCCGCGGGACGCCTTCGGGCGTCGTCCGCGGGACGCCTTCGGGCATCGTCCGTGGGGCGCCTTCGGGTGTCGTCCGCGGGGGGCCTTCGGGCGTCGTCCGCGGGACGCCTTCGGGCGTCGTCCGCGGAGCGCCTTCGGGTGTCGTCTGCGGGGTGCCTTCGGGCGCCGTTATCGGGCGCCCGTGCGCCCTGCCCTCTCCCGGGCGCGCATCCCCTGGCGGCAAGCCGGGGAACGGCGCGCCCCTTCCCCCATCCTTGGCCAACCCGGCAGCACCTCCTGCGCTGCTGCTCGCTGGCGGCCATTATCAGCGAGACGCTCAGTTATGCTGCTTCAGATCGGAATGTCGCTCGGCGCCGGAACACGGGCGCCGGCAAGCCCGCTCGTCTTCCTCCTCGCGGGCCAGTCGAACATGATCGGACGCGCCAGCTTCGACGGCGGCGCCACCTACCCGGCCGGCACGCTCCAATGGACCCAGGCCGGCGCCCTCACCCCCGCCGTCTCCCCTCTCGACCACGTCGACGAAGACCCCGGCGACATGGGCCTCGCCCTCCAGTTCGCCATCGAGAAGGGCGCGCTCCCCCCACTTATCCTCGTCCCCGCCGCCCGCAGCAGCACCGGATTCTCCGACAACCGCTGGAACCCCGGCGACGACCTCTACGCCGCCGCCGTCACCCGCACCAACGCGGTGATGGCCGCCAACCCGTCCTTCACCTTCGGCGGCATCCTCTGGCACCAGGGCGAGAAGGACTCCCAGGCCTCCGGCCCCGCGGCCGCCTATCAGGCCAAACTCGACGCGATGCTGACGGCCATGCGCGGTGACATCACCGCCGCAACCGCCACGACGCCGATCGTCCTCGGCCGCCTCCTCCCCGCCGTCTTCGCCAAGAGCGGCTATGCTTTTGCGGGAAGCGTCGACGCGGTGATCGCCGATACGCCGAACCGCGTGCCCTTCACCGCCGTCGCCTCCGCCGCGGGGCTGACGAGCGGCACCGGCGCAGGCGCCCCCGCCGACGACCTCCACTTCGACGCCCCCTCTCTGCGCACGCTGGGCACCCGCTACGCCGCCGCCCTCGGCGCGGCCGCAGCCAACGCCCCCGCGGTGCCGGACCAGGTGACGGGCCTCACCGTGACCCCCGGCGATACCGAGAACGCCCTCGCCTGGAGCGCCCCGGCGGCCAACCACTCGCCCATCAGCGATTATGTGATCGAAGTGTCGGTGAACGGCGGGGCGACCTGGGCCGTGGTGGCGGACGGCACCGGAACGGCCACCGGCGCCGTCCACACCGGCCTCACCAACGGCGTGACCTACACCTACCGCGTGGCGGCGGTGAACGGGATCGGCACCGGACCCGCCTCGGCGGCAGCGGCGGGAACCCCCGCTTTACCCCCCGGCCGCACGGTCACCGCCTTCGCCCATGCTGAGAGCGGCTCCACCCCCGCGACGCGCACCTTCACCTTCCCCGGCGTCACGGTGGCGGCGGGTTCGGTCGTCGTCGGCGTGTGCGGGCGCGGCTCGCCGGACGGGGCGGTCGCCTCCGTCACCGTGGGCGGCGTCGGCGCCACCAAGGTCGGCAACGTCCAGGAGAACATCAACGATATCGGCCTGTGGATCGCCGAGGGCGTGACGGGGACAAGCGCATCCATCGTCGTCGACTGGGGATCGGGCAACACCGTCGACCGCTGCGGCGTCGCGGCCTGGTCGGTGTCCGGCGCGCCGGGGGCGGCGGACTGCACCTTCGCCGGGTCAGGCGCGTCCGGAACCGGCCTCTCCAGCCGAACCACCAGCATCGACGTCGCCGAGGACGGCCTCCTCCTCGCCTACACGCAGATGATCCAGGGCGGCGGCGATCCGCAGGTCGCCGCGTGGACCGGCGTCACCGGGCGACTGCCGGGGACCGCAGTCAGCCCCGGCTTCAACCACGCCGCCGCCGACCACGCGGTGACGTCGGGCGAGACCGGGCGGACGGTCACCGCGACCTATGCCGCGGCCTACAACTATCCCCACCTCGTCCTCTGCCACGTCGCTCCGGAGTGACGGATGCAGGAGTGACGGCGCGAGAGTGAAGCGCGCCGCGTCTCAGGCGGCGGCGCGCTGCCGGCGCAGCACCGTGGCGAGCAGATTGGCATAGCCCTTCGCATCGTCCAGCGCGTCGTGGGTGTGCGGCACGTCGCCGAACCAGGCGTCGGGCAGCCGGCCGCGATGCGCCTCCAGGAAGGGCCGCCCCGTCACCCCCATGACGAGGGACGGCAGGTCGATCCCGGTTTTCGCGAACAGCGGCGTCTTGTGCGTCGCATGGTCGAACAGGCGCACGTCGGTGAAGAGGCCGAGATAGCGGTCCACCCACGCCCCGTCGAAGATCACCGGATGGGCGACGAAGATCGCCGGCGCCTTCAAGCCCTCCACGAAGGCGACGAAACGCGCCATCACCTCCGCCGGCGGCTGCGGATCGCGGCGGATGGCGGCGTAGGCCTCGGGCGCCTCCGCCTCGAACCAAGCGAGGGTGCGCGGGTTCGGCGCCGTCTCCGGCCGCGGGGCGAGGTTCTGCGCGAACGTCCCCGCCTCGGCGAGCGTCGCCGCGTCGACCGCGACCGCCGCCAGGCACAGCATCGAATTGGCGAACGGGTCCGGCCCGTCCGCCTCGATATCGACGACGACGTAGGTGCCCTGCTGCGTCATCACCGCGTCCGCCTCACAGCCGGGCTTCTCAGGGCCGAGCCTCTCACCGTCGCGCTTCTCACTGCCGGGCTTCTCACGGTCGGGCCAGGGGCGTCAGCACCTGGTGGATCACCCGCCCGTCGAACATCGCCAGCAGGCCCTTGGTGGCCTCCAGCGAGCGCTGCCGCTCCGGCGAGGCGAGCGCGGCCTGAAGCGCCGCTTCATCGGCGAAGTCGAACGAGGTGACCAGCGGATAGGTCTTGCCGATCTCCGGCGACTGCGCGGTCAGGACGCCGAGCCGCTGCAGGCCCGGAAAAGCCTGCCACACCGGCAGCATCGTCTCCCACACATAGGCGTAGAAGGCCGCCTCCTCGCCGGGCTTGATGGTGCCGTCGAACAAACCGATGCGCGTGATCATGTGGTGTCCTCAATGTCGGGCGGGGTCGGAAGAGAAAGGCTTAGGCGTCGCCGTCGGAGCCGGGCCCGGTGTCGCCGCGCAGCCCTTTAGCCGAACCCGGCAGATAGACCGGCTCCTTCGGATGCGCCGCCTCCCACGCCTCCTGCACGCAGTCATAAAGCCCCTGGCCGATGTCGATATATTCGGTCGGCACCAGCTTCTTGGAAAGCCGCGGGGCGAAGCTGTAGGGCGTCATCAGATAATGCCCCTCCGGCTCCCCCTCCTTGAAATCCAGGCTGATCGGCTCCGGCACGATCTCCGCGATCATCCGCGCGATGTCCTTCACCCGCACCTTCTCCTGGCCGGTGATGAGAAGATGCGCCCCAGCATAATCGGGGTCCAGCGTGCGCACCGTCAGCGTCGCGGCGTCGCGCGCATGGATCACGTCGCGCAGCGCCTCGCCCGAGCCCGGATAGGAGATCGCCTTCTCGCGGATCGCCGACGTCACCATCGCGTGGATGCGGTTCGTCCCGCCCGAGCGGCGGCCGTAGAGCGTACCGTAACGCAGGATGGTGAAGGCGAGGCCGCGCTCCTGGGCGTAGGTCTCCACGAACCCCTCGCACGCCTGCTTTGAGGCGCGGTAGAAGCCCCCCATGTCGGAATAGACGTAGACGGTGGAGGCGAAGAGATAGCGCTTCACCCCCGCCTCTACCGCCGCCTCCAGCGTGTTCACCGTGCCCATCACGTTGACCTCGGCGGTCTTCACCGGGTCCACACCCGCCGCGCCGATGTCGGCGATGCCGGCGAAATGCGCCACCACGTCCGCCCCCGCGAAGGCGTCCTTCAGCGCGCCGACGTCGGAGAGGTCGCCCGTCACCATGGTCTGGCCCTGCGCCAGGAAGGGCGAGGGCTTCAGGTCGTAGACGGTGACGGCGTAGCCCGCCTCGCTGAAGGCGTCGGCCACATGGCTGCCGAGGAAGCCGGACCCGCCGGTGACGACCGCCTTCTTCATGCCGCCTCGCCCGTCACGAAGGCGGTCAGACCCGTGAGGTCAGCGTGGGTGACGGTGCCTTCGGGGAAGCGGTTCACCCCGCCCGGCGCAACGATGCCGAGGAAGCGCGTGCCCGCCGCGACCGCCGCCGCGTGGTCGGCCGTGGCGTCGCCCACCATCAGGATCTCGTCCGGCGCGAACCCTTCGGCGATGCGCATCCTCAGCGCCTCGGTCTTGCTGGTGGGAACGCCGTGGATGGAGGTGAAATAGCCCGCGAGGCCGCGCGCCTCGACGATCTCGGTGAGCTCCCCCTGCGGCGTCGCCGACGCCATGTGGAGCGGCATCCGCGCCGACAGCGCCGCGAGAGCCTCCCGCGCCCCGGCGATCTCCGGCACCCGCTTGACCTCCTCCTTCACCCTGTCGCCGAACCTGCGGCCGAGCTCCACGATGGTGGCGTCGTCGGCAGGACCGTCGATCAGATCGCGCTGGAAGTGGCGGAATTTATCCGCGCGGGGCATGCCCCCGTGTGCCTCGTGAAAAGCGCGAACCTTCGCCGTGACCACGTCGCCATGGTCGGCATAGAGCGCCACGAACGCATCCCCCTTCACGTGGTTGCTGTCGACGATCACACCGTCGAAGTCGAACACGACGGCTTTGATGGGGAAGGTCATCGCATTGTCCCGTGGGCAGAGGAAAGACGAGGCGCCGCGGCCTCCGGCGGGCTCGGGTCCCACCAACGGTCAGGGCCCGCCTGACCGCCGGAACCGCCATCACCCTGCACCGCGTGGCAGACCCGGCGGCACCTTGCCAAGGACAAGCGGCTAAAGCCGGCCTTCGGCTCCTTGGCAAGGCACCACCGGGCCCGCCAAGGGATTTGGGCGACGGCGGCTCCGACGGTCAGGCTCCGAGGGGCACTGCGTGGGCCGCCGGGCGGAGGGGCGCGCATCACAGAAGGCCGAGCTTCTCGAGGTCGGCGACGAGGTTGTCCAGCGCCTCTTTTTCTTGCAGCGAACGGCTTTCCGCCGCGTAAGAGCCCATGTGCGCCGTCACCGTCACACTGTCGAGACGGGACAGCGGACCCGCATAAGGCTCCTCGGCGAAGACGTCGAGCGCCGCACCCGCCAGCATGCCGCCCTCCAGCGCCGCCAGCAGCGCACCCTCATCGACGAGATCGCCGCGCGCCGTGTTGACGAGGATCGCCCCCGGCTGCATCCGCGCGATCTCCTTCGAGCCGAGCCGCACCGAACCCGGCGCCGCATGCAGCGTCACCACGTCCGACTGAGCCAGAAGCGTGTCCAGAGGGACGAGCTCGACACCCCGCTCGGCCGCCATCTCGGCCGAGGCGAAGGGGTCGGCGGCGAGACGGCGGGCGCCGAACGGGGCGATCAGCTCGGCCACCCTCTGGCCGATCCGCCCGAAGCCGACGATCCCCACTGTGCGCGCCCCCAGAAGACCCCCGGACAACGCCGTCCAGGACCCCGCGCGGATCAGCCGGTCGGCCTCGGCGATGCGCCGCAGCGCGTTCAGGATGTGGCCGAGCGTCAACTCCGCCACCGCCAAGGCCGGGGCGCCCGGCGTGTTGGAGACGGCGATGCCGCGCGCCTCGGCCGCCTTGAGGTCCACCGAATCGAGCCCGGTGCCGCACCGCGCGATCACCTTCAAGGACGGCGCCGCCGCCATCGCAGCGGCGGTCAGAGGCTCCACCCCGGCGACGATGCCGATCGGATCGTGCTTCTTGAAGAGGGCGATCGCGTCCGCCTCCGTCAGACGCCGCCCCAGCGGGCTGAACAGAACGTCGTGACCCGCCGCCTTCAGCCGCGCGACCGCGTCGTTGCGGCGCTCGCGGAAGGACGAGGTGGTGGTGAGGATCTTGCCCATCAGGCCGCGACCTCGCCCCGCTGGATCGCCTTTTCCAGCAGCGCCTCGGCGAGGTCGAAGTGCTGGATCTCGTCGATGTCGACCGCCTCGATATAGTCCATCATCAGCATCTTCGGCGCGGTGCCGATGCGGTGATGGCGCTTGTCGAAGCTTTTCTTGGTGAAGACGTAGAGGTTGGAGTTCTCCTCCAAGAGCGGCGGCAGATCCTGGGTCGGCAGAAGCTCGTCCGGATTGTGGTTCACCGGCCGCCCGTCGGACCAGAAGAAGCGCGTCTGCCAGCGGGTGACGGCGAACAGGCTGTCGTGATCGCCCGGCGCGCGGTAGTCGGCGAGGCCCTTCTCCACCGTCGCCGGCTTCAACAGCGGGTTGGTGGAATGGGACTGCACGAAGGTGGCTCCCGGCTCGAGCTGCGCCATGGCGTTGTCGAGGATGGCGTTCATCGGCACCTCGTCGCCGTGCAGACGCTCGGGGCGGCGCAGCACCTGAAGGTCCGGGAAGTGCGTCGCCACGTCGGCGGCGATCTCGTCCGCGTCGGTCTCGATGACGACGCGGTCGATGCCGTTCACCGCCATCAGGGTGCGGGTGATCCAGTGATAGAGCGGCCGGCCGCACATCGGCTTCAGGTTCTTGCGGGGGACGCGCGCGGAATGGCCCTTCATGGGCACGATGGCGATGGTGGTCATGGTGGCTCTCAGGCGGGCGGGTTTTCGGCGCGCAGATCGTCGAAGTGGGTGGTGGTCTCGGCGACCGCCTTGGCGAAGAGCAGCATGTCGGTGCCGTAAGCGATGAAGCGGTAGCCTTCCGCCACGCGCTGGCGCAGCCCCTCGCGCCCCGGATGCACCACGTGGAGCCCGGCCGGCTTGTCGTGGTCCTTGACCACGGCGGCGATGCGGCTGAGGGCGGCGGCGACCTCCGGATCGTCGAAATTGCCGGGTTTGCCGAAGGAGGCGGAGAGGTCGTAGGGGCCGACGAGGAAGCCGTCGACACCGTCGACGTCGAGGATCGCCTCGAGATTTTCCGCGCCGCGCCAGTGCTCGATCTGGACGATGAGGACGAGTTCGTCGTTGCTGGTGTCGCGGTAGGTCTCGAAGTCGAGGCCGAAGCCCTGGGCCCTGGCGAGGCCGACGCCGCGGTTGCCGCGGGGCGCATAATAGACCGCGTCGCGGGCGCGCTCGGCCTGCTCCACCGTCTCCACCATGGGGCAGATGATGCCGTTGGCGCCGGCGTCGAGGGCGCGTTTGGCGTAGAGCGGGTCGTGGCCGGAGACGCGCACCAGAGTGGGTTTGCCGGCGAGCTGGCTGATCTGGATGGAGTTCAGGAGCTCGTGGGTGCCGATGGAGGTGTGCTCCATGTCGATGGCGCAGAAATCGAAGGCGGCGCGGGCCTGGATCTCGGTGGTCTGGGGATAGCCGAGCTGGTTCCAGGAGCCGAACAGCAGGTCTTTGGCGGCGAGGCGTCGTTTCAAGGAGCGGGGGTCGGGCACGTCTCACCTAAAGATCGTTGGGCGGGCGGGCCGCCATGCGTCGGGGGGCGGACGGGCCGCCGTTGGGGATCGGCGAGCCTGCACGCGAGTGTACGGCGGACCGGCCGCGCGGGATGGGAGACGGCCCGGCGCGTCGGGACGTGGCGGGGGTCTCTCACCCTGCGGTTTGGAGCTTGTTCGGCGGGCAGCGTCAAGTGTGCAGGCGGGGTGATCGCGGTGTGGTCGGCGGGCTGAACGGCGAAAGGCGCCGCCCTATCAGGGAGCGGCGCCTTTGGCGTGGAGGTGGGGCGGTCCAGGCGGGAGGGCTCCGGCCTCAGTAGCAGACCTTCTCCTTGGTGACGACGTAGGCGCCGCGGCGGTTGGACCAGCGCTCGGTGCGCTCGATGTGGCAGCGGCGGCGGCTTTCGCGGACGGGGCGGACCTCGCCGTGATCGTCGCGGTAGCCGCGGTGGCGGCGGGGTTCCTGATAGGTGCCGGAGGCCACGGCGGCGGCGCCGATGGCGAAGGCGCTGAGGCCGATGATGGCGGCGGCGGCGTTGCGGCCGTTGCGGTTGCCGACGGTTTCGATGCTGCCTTGGGTTTCGATCTTGGCGCCCAGGTTGAGCGGCGCTGCGGTGGCGGGGGCGGTCGCGGCGACGGCGGTCAGCGTCATCACGATGGCGGTGGAAGCGGCGATGAAGGTCTTGTTCATGGGGTCGTTCCTCTTCGTGTGCTCTGGGGTGTGGCGTCCTGCCGACACACTGAAGATGGCTGCCTCCTCGCCCCCCTGCCGTGCCCGCCAGCACAGGGGCGAACCGAGCATGAAATTGCGCCCGCCACCCCTTCACATCCCCCCCTCTTCAGTGAGGCGCCACGTCCTGCCGCGTCCCATCCATCACGGCGGTGCCGCGTCTCGCGTCACAGGAAGGGGGTGCCGCTGGTCTGTCCTCTGGAGCCGGCCGTCGCGAACGCCAGCCGGCCTGCGGTCGAGGTTCTGCACAAGGGCGCAGAGCCGAAGGCGTCCCTTGTGCAGGGCCTCGACCGCAGGCAGAGCCAGTTCGTGATGGCCGGGTCCGGGGGACAGACCAAGCCTGTCCTTTGGTGGGTGCCCGAGCGGGGTTTGTTTGGCCTACCGCGCTTTGCGCTGCTCGAGGCCGGGTCAGTGCCAGTCGTTGAAGAGTTGGGTCTGGCGGGCGGAGGCTTTTTGGCGGCAGAAGCCGATGAAGGCGCCGTCGGGGCGGTCGGGTACGCGGCCGGTGGAGCGCACCCAGTCGTTCCACTCCGCCTCGAGCTCGGCGAGAGGGATCCCCTTTTCGGCGGCGATGGCCTGGGCCTTGTCGAGGGTGGCCGGTTTCAGCGGGATGCGGCCCTCGAACGGGGCGGCCTTCACCGTCTCAAAGATGGCGAGATCGTCTTCCAGGCGCACCTTGTAGTCGGGGATGTGGCCGTCGCGGATGATCTCTTTGAGGAAGAAGCGGAATTTCTTGGGCGGCGCGTTGGAGCCGACCTTCTGCTGCAATTTGCCGATGCCGATGCGGAAGGATCCGCCGGAGCCCGGGCGGCCGCGGCGCGGCTCACCGGCGTGTTTGCGAGCGAGTTCGTAGATCCGCCGCTCGAGGGGCCGGCGCAGGCGGAAATATTGCGGGTTGATGGTGAGCACCTCCATCCCCTTCACGGCGCGGAAGGTCCAGTCGGAAACGCGGATGCGCACCTTGGTCATGCGGCCGAAGGGGTTGGTTTTGCCGTCGCGGCCTTTGCGGTCGATCTCGAATTCTTCGATGAGGCCGAAGCCGCGGGTCTGGAGATGGTCGCCGGTCTTGATGTCGGTGAGGATGACGGTGCCTTTGAGGCGCACCAGGGCGTCCTCGAAGCGCTGGTAGCTTTCGCGGTTGGTGCGCCAGTTGGTGGCGACCATGACCTCGTGGGCGGTGAGTTCGACCCAGGGGGTGATCTCGCCGCCGGCGTTCAGCTCGTGCACCAGTTTGGAGATGCAGTAGAGCAGGATGTCCTTGTCCATGATGGTGGCGAGGCCGCGTCCGGAGGGGACGACGCGCAGTCGTGCATCGCCGTGCTCGTACGACAGTTCGCGCATATCGGGCTTCACCGAGAGGGAGAAGACCGGGTGCTCCATGGACGCCATGTCGTCCTTGGGCGCGGCATCGGCCACGTCCAGGATGAAGAAATCGCGGTTCGGATGCCGGTCCGGCAGAAGCTGTCCCATGGGGAAGAGGTACCACGATTCGTCGATTGAGGAACCGCCATTCGTCGATCCAGGAACCCGAAGTTCGTCGTTTTAGGAACCGGGGTTCGTCGATCAGGGAACCGGCGAGGGGGTGAAAGACCCGATCGGGGGGTTTTGGGCAAGGGTGGAGGGACCGGGAACGGGGTGTTCGATGGGGTGATCCCCACCTGCGATTCGGATTCGCCCCTTTGGGAACCGGGATTCGCCCCTTTGGGAACCCTGGATTCGCCCCTTTAGGAACCCGGATTCGCCCCTCTAGGAACCGAAGCCTCGAAATTAACCATCTTTTTGGATGTTGAATCAGCGGCTTAGCGAAACGGTCCGAGCCCCGTAACACTCACTAACTTAGATTCTAACTCTGATAACACTGGCGCACGGCGCGATTCGCGCGATCGAATCACCCTCAAGGTGTCGCAAGTGGAACGTCTGCAACCGCTCGGAATCCGATTCGCGGTGCCGATTCGGATTCATCAATGAATCTTCAAGTCCGGATTGCTTAAACTTGTCGGGACCCAAGTAAGGCTTGGGAAAGCGGCATGATTTGATTCCGAAGCGAATCGGGTTACAGAAATCGCGTCGCAACCGCGGCCCGCATCGGCGATCCGGTCCCCCAGAGGGACGGTCGGTGCGGCACCATCCCCGCCCGTTTCGGCCTCGGCTGGATGGACGGGATCGTCATCAGGGTTTCGCCGGGCCCCGCAAGGCTGAATCAGCTGCGCGGATGCCGTCAGAGACGATCGTCGCTGTCGGCCTTGGCGAAGACGCTTTTGACATCGAAGAGGACCGCATGCGGAGTGCCGAACGCCCGGATCGCCGCGGGTCCCAGATCGACGAAGACGCCGTGCGCCACGGCGAGAATGATCGCGTCGTAGACACTGGACTGCGGGGTCTCGGCCAACATCGTCACGCCGTAGGTGCGTTCGGCCTCGGCCGGATCCACCCACGGATCCCACACGTCGACCTCGGCCGACATCGCCTGCAATTCGGCGATGACGTCGATGACGCGCGTGTTGCGAAGGTCAGGACAGTTTTCCTTGAAGGTGAGGCCCATCACCAGGATGCGGCTCGCCACGACGGGAAGGCGCCGGCCCATCATGAGGCGGGCCACGCGGGCCGCCACATGCGCGCCCATGCCGTCGTTGATGCGCCGGCCGGCGAGGATGACGTCGGGGTGGTAGCCGACCTCCTGGGCGCGGGAGGTCAAGTAATAAGGGTCAACGCCGATGCAGTGGCCGCCCACCAGGCCGGGCGAAAACTTGAGGAAGTTCCACTTGGTGCCGGCGGCGTCGAAGACTTCGCGGGAATCGAGGCCGAGCCGGTGGAAGAGGATGGCGAGCTCGTTCATCAGCGCGATGTTGAGGTCGCGCTGGGTGTTCTCGATGACCTTGGCGGCTTCGGCGACTTCCAGAGAGGGGGCGCGGTGGGTGCCGGCGGTGACCACGGCGCGGTAGAGGGCGTCGACGCGTTCGGCCGCTTCAGGGCTGGAGCCCGAGGTGACCTTGACGATGGTGTCGAGCCGGTGCGCCTTGTCGCCCGGATTGACCCGCTCGGGACTGTAGCCGACGGCGAATCCTTCGTCGAGGCGCAGGCCGGACTCGGCCTCCAGGATGGGCACGCAGACCGCGCGCGTGCAGCCCGGAAAGACGGTGGATTCGTAAACGACGAGGGGCATCGGACCCGCCGCGTTCAACGCACGGCCGACCGTACTCTCTCCCAACGCACGGCCGACCGTACTTTCGCGTAACGCACGGCCGACCGTGCGGGATGCCGCCTCCAGGAGCGACAGATCGGGCCGCTTGGCCCCGTCGACCGGGGTCGGCACGGCGACGATGAAGACCGAGGCCCGGCGCAGCGCCTCGGGGTCGGCGGTGAAGGTGAGGTTCGCGGCGCCGGAGAGCGCCTCGGCGTCGACCTCGCGGGTGATGTCGTGGCCGGCGGTGAGGTCGGCGACGCGCCGGGCATCGACGTCGAAGCCGATGACGGGGCGCACTGCGGCGAAGGCGACGGCGAGCGGCAGGCCGACATAGCCGAGGCCGATGACGGCGAGGAGACCTTCTTGCGCACCGGATGTCTCTGTTGCGGACGTCTCAGCGGTCACGTGGGACGCCATGTTGCGGCGCTGCAGCGCCCGCCGGACAGATCTTCATGCCACGTCTTCTCTCGATTGCTCGCCGGCCCGGCATGTCCGCGGGCCTTCAAAGCGCGGCTCTTAAAGAAGCCGGCCATTGGTGTACACAGCGGGATTACCGCCGCCGCCTTCGCACTGCTCGAAGCGGGCGACCATGCTCGCGGTGGATCGAAGAACCTCGCGCGGTCATGTCTTGGAGCCCATTCATCGGGGCGCTGCGTTCCGCCGCGTCACAGGAGGGGGTGCCGCTTTGGTCTGTCCTCTGGAGCCGGCCGTCGCGGACGCCAGCCGGCCAGCAGACGGGGTCCCTGCACAAGGGCGCAGAGCCGAAGGCGTCCCTTGTGCAGGGACCCCGTCTGCTGGCAGAGCCAGTTCGTGATGGCCGGGTCCGGGGGACAGACCAAGCCTGTCCTTTGGTGAGTGCCCGAGCGGGGTTTTTCTCGGCCTATCGCGATTCGCGCTACTTGAGGCGCTTTTCTAGCCTACCGCGCACCGCGCACCTTGAGGCTGGGTTTCAGCTCCATTGGGCGCTTTCGGGCGTCGTCCAGGCGGCGAGGCGGGCTTCGACCTCGGCAGCGCGGGGAAACTCGGCATAAAGGCGCTCCGCCACCTCTTTCGACAGGAGGCTCTTGGCGGGAGCGGCTCCGGGCTGGCGCGTCCCATGGCTCTGCTTGATGTGCTCGGCCTTGCTGACGAAGTGCAGGACGGCCCCTTTCAGGATCTCCGCGTGGCGTCCGAACAGCGCGAAGCGCGCGGCGATCGCCTCCGCGGCGCGCCCGGCCGGCTCCGGTTCCAGGAAGACATCGAGCGGCAGGTTCAAAAAGCGCGGGTTGTCGTAGTCGAAGGCGAGCATCGTGCGCAGCGTGCGTCCGCAGACATGGTCGAGCTCGAACATCGCCTTGGCGGTGAGGTCCGGCAGCGCGCACAGGTGCTCCTTGTAGGTGCGCCCGTCGGCCATGCGCTCGGCATTGGGCGGTTCGGTCGGGCTCATCGTCTTCTCGTGGTAGCGCACGTGCGAGACCAGGAGGTCGAAGGGGTCGCGCACCAGATGGATCCCCTCCCCCGCCAGGGCGAGAGGGCTGCGCGAATGGGCATCCTGGACGATGTCGCACTCGGCCGGGGCCGCCGCAGGATCGCCTTTGAAGAAGGTGTGCGGGGCGAACTTCGTGTAGCGGGTGAAGATGTTGCGCATCAGCACCGTGCCGCACCTGTGGTGGGTGCAGACGTAGACGGGGTGCGATGGGGCGACGTCCGGCACGCGATATCCTTCGATCAGGCGGGGGCGAGGGAGAGGGGGGAAGGCGGGGCCGGCCTCAGAGCGTGGAATAGACGCCGACCTTGTGGAAGGCCTCGCGCATCAGATCGCGTCCGGCGGCGAAGGAATAATGCTCCTCCACCAGATCGCGGCCGTTGGCGGACAGCTTGGCCCACAAGGCGGGGTCGGTGTCGAGCCGGGCGATGGCCTCGACGAAGTCGGCCGGTTCGCGGGCGATCAGGCAGTCATAGCCGCTCCTGAGGCCGATGCCTTCGGCGGCGATCGGCGACAGCACGCACGGGATTCCGGCCGCCAGAGCGCCCACCACCTTGCCCTTCAGCCCGGCCCCGGCGATCAGCGGGGCGACGAAGATCTTATGGCTGTCATAAAGGGTGTTCACGTCCTCGACGAAGCCGGGGGTCTTCACGCCCGCGTGGGTCTCCTCCAGGGCGCGGATCTCCGGCGGCATGGCGCTGCCATAGACCGAGAAGTCGCCGCCCGCGCCGCGCGCGACGAGCTCGGGCATGACCTTTTCCACGAACCACAGGACGGCGCTGCGGTTGGGCGGGTGCTTGAAGCCGCCGAGGAAGGCGGTGCCGGAGCGCGCCTCGAAGGGCGGGATGTCGTCGCGCAGGCGCACCACCCAGGGGCATTTGGCAAGTTTCACCCGGCCCAGAGCATGGCTGGCGATCACCGAATGCTCCACCTCGTTATAAGAGAGGGTGAGGTCGCAGCGCGCCATCGCCTCCAGCTCGTCGATGCGGGTCGCCTCGGCCTTGGCGAAGGCACCCGGGTCGCCGCTGGCCTCCGCCTCGCGGATCTCGCGCAGGAAGTGAAGGTCGGCGTTCATCAGCATGACCTTGGCCTGGGGGGCGGACTTGCGCACCCAGTCGATGACGTCGCGCGCGACGCCGTAGCGGGTGATGTAGACGACGTCGAATTCGGAGCCGCGGGCTTCCAGGAATTCGGGGATGGAGATGAAGAAGGGCGTGGTGATGACCTCGATGCCCTGATCCTCGAGATCGCTCTTATAGTGGCCGAGATGGGCGAGATTGCGCGGCAGGAAGGTGCACTTGAAGCCGAGCGCCTGGACGAGCTTCATCTCCTCCCAGGCGGCATAGGAGCCGGCATCGCGGTCCGGTCGCGGCGTCGCATAGTCGATGAAGAGGACGCGCCCGACGATGCCGCGGTCCTTCTCGAGGTCGGGCTCGACGCCTTCGGGGCTGAAGTTGCGGAAGGCGGAGGCCCACTCTTTCTTGAACTTCGGCCGGTTGACCTCCTGGAAGGCCTTCATGCCGGAGGTGACCTCGGTGCCGGAGGTCTTGCCCTCGTGGTGGAAGACGACGGAGGCGGGGGCGAACATCGTCCGGTAGCCGGCCGCGCGCACCTTGAAGGCGAAGTCGGTGTCCTCGAAGTACATCGGCTCCAGATAGGCCGAGAGGCCGCCGACCTCGTCCCAGATGGCGCGCGTCGTCATCATCGCCGCGCCGGACAGATAGTCGGCCTCGCGCACGTAGGAGAAGCGCGGGTCCATCGGGTTGGCGCCGCGCCCATAATTCCACGGATTGCCGGAGCGCCAGATGATGCCGCCGGCCTCCTGCAGGGTGCCGTCGGGATAGAGGAGCTTGGCGCCCGTCAGGCCGACATTCCCGAATCGCTGGAACGGGTCGATGAGGGCGTCGAGCCAGCCCACGGTGGGTTCGGTGTCGTTGTTGAGGAGGACGACATAGCGCCCCTTGGAGGCGGCGACGCCGGCGTTGCAGGCGCGGATGAAGCGCTGCGGCGTCTCGTTGCGCACGACGGTGATGCCGGAGACGATCTCGCCGAGCTCCGTGGTGCGGTCGGTGGAGCCGTCGTCGACGACGATCACCTCGAACGAGGCCTTGCAGCGGGCGAGCAGCAGGGCGCACAGGCCGTGATAGGTGATCTCGAACTTGTTGTGGGCGGGGACGACGACCGAGACGTCCGGCGACTCCACCTCGGGAAAGGCGAGCGGCTTGATGTCGGAGGAGTCCAGCATCTCGAAGCCGAGCCCCAGAACGCGGTGCGCGTGGACGGTCTGGCGTGCGGCCTCGGGGCTGAGCCCTGCGGCGAGGGCGGCCTCCAGGGCGCCGTAGCGGTAGCGCGCCTCGTTGGCGAGCGGCATCGGCACGGGCCGTCCGCCCTCGCGCTGCAGCGTCGTATAGGGGGTGGAGAGGCCGGCGAGCACCATCACGGTGCGCCACAGGGTGCGCATGCCATAAAGGTCGCGCACCGCGATCACACGTTCGGCGCCGTTGAGGAAC
Organism: Acuticoccus yangtzensis; assembly: GCF_001927245.1. Classification (GTDB taxonomy): domain Bacteria; phylum Pseudomonadota; class Alphaproteobacteria; order Rhizobiales; family Amorphaceae; genus Acuticoccus; species Acuticoccus yangtzensis. The sequence goes on from NZ_MJUX01000017.1 coordinate 24,425, forward strand.
TGGCGCGGGAGGGTGAGGGTGGCGGGCGTGGTGCCGATGGCGACGGGGCCGGCGAAGACGTCGTCGATATAGAGCGTGTAGGTGCCGCTGGTCTCCGCGGCGAGGGCGATGGCGTGGCGGCCGGCCGGCTCGCCGGTGACGCGGGTCATCGGCGGCAGCGGCAGGGTGCAGCGGGCCTCGCCGATCTCACCTGAGGCACTTCCCCCTGCGGCGCGCAGGACGATCTCCACGGCGCCTTCGCCGCAGGACGAAAGATCGGCGCGGCCGACGAGGCCGCCGGCATTGGGTTCGCCGAGGCGCAGGCCCTCCGGCACCGCAGGGGCGCCGGTGTGGACGGCGACGCGCAGTTCGCTGAGGAAGAGCACCGGCGGGACCTTGGCGGCGGCCTCGGCCAGGGTGTCGAGGGCGAAGGAGATGGCGATCAGCCGCGCCTTGGGGTGGGCCGGCAGGATCAGGCTGACAGGGGCATGGTTGGCCGCGCTCGGTCCGCCGAAGTGCTCGGCGCGCACCGGCACGGAGTGTTTGGCGAGCACCTGGCCCTGGTCGCCGAGGGTCTCGAAGACGAGGCTGCCGGTCATCCTGTGCGCCGCGGCGAGCGCGCTGACGCGGTAGCTGCGCGGTCCGATGGCGATGCCGTCCCGGCCTTCGGGGGCGATCGTCAGCACCGCCTTCGGGGCCGGCTCGTTGAACCAGACCGAAAGGGTCTTGCCGCCGGCCACCGTCCACTTGGGATCGTTGTTGAGGGTGGTCTTGAGGACCGGCCCGCCCTTCACCGCGACGGCGAGGTCCGCCAGGATGCCCGGCCCGGCGACCACGCCCGGCGTGCGGCGCAGCTCCGCGGCGGGGGTGACGGGAACGCTCTCGCTGCCGCAGCGCACGGTGAGGGCCGACAGGGCCGCCTCGTCCCGGCACATGATTTCGGCCACCCCGTCGAAGGCGATGACGGCGTTGATCCCCGGCGGAAGAGTGGTCATGGACGGTCCGTTGCTGGGTGCGCTCTCTTGGGGGCCGTGTCGGCTCTGTTCGGAGCGAGACCGGCTCGGAATGTGCTAGCGGGAAAGCGTCACAAGCGCAACTTTAAGAAATATTGCTTTGAGTTGCCGAAAATGTGAATAAATCAACTTGCCTTTTTGCAGTAGAGAAGATGTCTTTACGTGCGTGTGGCTGTTCGATCTGTAACGGTGCGGGCGGCGCTGCGGCGAGGGGCCGGGCAATACGTTTGCGGCCGTGTCGCGGCGGGCGGGTGTATGGGAGCGCCCGCATCAATACAAGGTTGCGTCTGGCCGGTTCCGGGGCGTTGCTCGAACGCCGAACGCCGAACGCCGAACGCCGAACGCCGAACGCCGAACGCCGAACGCCGAACGCCGAACGCCGAACGCCGAACGCCGAACGCCGAACGCCGAACGCTGAACGCTGAACGCCGAACGGGCGGCGGCCTTATTGGGCGGCGGCGCGGTGCGCCGGCGGCGGGGCGGCGGCGGGCCACCTTGCCATCGCCGCGTCGTGCAGGGCGAAGTCCACCCGGTTGGCCGCGCTCAGCTCGTCATGAACCTCTTCGCCGAGCTCTTCGCGGATGCGGGCGAGCTTTTCGCCCGGCGTGGCGTCCGAGCTGTCGGTGGTGTTGGCGCGGGCGCTGTAGGCCTTGAAGCCGGGGAAGTGCGGGGCGATCAGCGCGTCGAGCCTCGCGGCGGATCCGGCGAAATCCTCCACCAGGCCGATGAAGGGGGCGCGGTCGAGGGCGCGCATGGCGGTGCTGTAGAGGTCGGCGGTGAGGCGCGCCTCGTAGGCGGCGAGGCGATGGGCCTGGAAGTCGCGGAAGGCGAGGTCGTTCGGCCGGTCGAGGCGGGCCTTCACGTAGCCGGGGAAGTCGTTCGCCTTGGCAAGGCGCGCCCCCAGCGTGTCGGCGGCCTGCTTCTTCTCGAAGCTGTAGGCGGAGCGGATGCGCAGGAGCGGGTGGCGCAGGAAGATGATCGGCAGCACCGTGAGCCCGTTGCCGTCGTGGCCGAGCCACCAGTCCCCGGTGTGGGTGGAGAGGACGTCGAGCCCGGTGTGGGCGCGCAGATAAGCGTGGGTGAGGTCGGCGTTGGAGAGGCCGTTGCGGGTGGGGAATTCGTGCGTCACCCAGCGCGCGCCGAAATGCTCCTTCAGGACGACGTCGACCGAGGAGCCGGCATTCTTGAAGATGTGGCAGTGGACGATGACCGGGCGCGGCGCCGGGGTGCGCAGCGTGGCCGGTGCGCCGAGGGGGGACGGTGCGAGGGGCGGCGCTGCGGCGAGGGCCGCCGGTGCCGCGATGGGAAGCGGTGCCGCGATGCGGGCGGCCTCCCTGAGGGCGGTTTCGGGCAGCGGCGCCTCGGCGGGCGGGGCGAAGAGGGGGGCTGCGGCGAGGAGGTCCTTCGCGCCCAGAAGGAGGGTGTGGCCGGCGAAGCTCTTTTCGCTGGCGCGGCGGCGGGTTTCGGCGGCGACCTGGGCGGGGTCGACGGGGCCGCCTTCGGGCGCGGTCCCGTGGGCCTCGGCGAGGCGCTGGTCGAAGGCGCGCAGCGGGGCGGGCAGAAGCGGGCGCGGCAGGGGCGGCAGGGGACGGGCGCTGCGGATGAAGCCGAGGTCGGGCGCCGTTGGCCCTCGTGCGCCCGTCCCCTCCTCCACAGCCCGGCTTTCGAGGCCGAGTGAGGCGAGGGTTCCGGCGGGGTCGGCGGTGAAGGCCTCGTAGGAGACGACGGGCGTTCCCGCCGGGGCGGCGGCGAGAAGGGAGAGCCAGGTGTCCATGATGCGCGAGGTGGCGGCGGCGAAGTCCTGGCCCTCGCGCTCATCGGCGCCCTGCCCCTCACCATGTCCCGCACCATGCCACTGGCGCTGCAGCGCGCCGGTGAGGGCGACGGCGCTGCGATGGACGATGACGACCGTGCAGGAGAGGCCGGCCTCTTGGGCGACGCGCAGCCAGAGCGGCAGGGTGAAGGCGAAGCCCGCGTCCTGGCAGACGATGCCCCCTCCTCCGGCGCTGTCGGTGTGCCCGCGGGTCAAGGGGATGTCCGCGGCGAGGGCGGCGCGCGCACCCGGCAGCAGGGCGTCCCCGGCCCACTCGGTCAGCGATGCGGGGGCCAAAGAGGCGAAATCGAGGGTGAGGGGGATACGGTCCGGGCGGTGTCCGGCGAGGGCGAGGAGGGCGCGGTTGAAGGCGCCGATGGCGGGGACGGCGCCGGCCGTGATGCGCTCGTTCGGGCCGTGGGGGCTGGACGGGTGGGCCGTTTCGAAGCCGCTCGCCGCGAGGGCTGCGGCGAGTGTGGTGAGGCCGGACCCCGCGGCACCCGCCAGGAAAATCACTTTGCGCATCGTATCCTTCGCCACGTCCCGACGGGGACGGGATGTGTTTGGCCCGTGCGGGCGGTCGGCGGCAAGGTGCACAATGTGGCCAAAGCGGCGGGGCTTGCCAATCCCGCGCTCCCCGGTGCCGGCCGCTCCCGCGGGGCTGGAGCGCCGCATCCCGAGTGGACGTGGCGGGCGTCATGCCGGGGGCGATACCAGGCCCGATACCAGCCATGGGGGTGGTTCTGGCTCGCGCGCCCCTGCCCGATCCCTCGATGATCCCCTGCTTATCCCCAGGGGGCGGAGCCGGTTCGCGCCGTATGACGTTGTGATGAATTTTGTGGGTTGACCGGGTTTGGCGGGGCCCATATACCCCCGTTCACCGCAGCGGCGGGGCGGCCTTCAGGGGCTGGCCGGCGGCGCGGAGGGACTTCCAAGCTTTTGAAAAAGCGGCGAAGTTCGGGTCATTCTCCTCTTCTTGGAGAGGGGGTTGACGGGTCGGGGGCGAGGCTTTAGAGCGGCGCTCCCGGGTGGTGGATCGGAGCTTTCGAGTGCCGCGTCCGCCCTGGTGTCATTGGCACCCGAGGGTGCCTCCGGGTGCTGCGCAAAGCGGCCCGGCCCTTGAAAAAGG
>NZ_MJUX01000018.1 GCF_001927245.1 Acuticoccus yangtzensis
CGGCGATGGCATGGTTGAACCGACGCGGGCTTGTGGATTGGAAATCCCCTAGTGGATTGACCCATTTAAAAGAGTCCGTTTTGGGATTCCGTTGAGGGTAAGCCCGTGCGAAGGAGAGAGATGCGAACAGGCATTTCCTTCACGGTCTCGGGGACCGAGCGAACGCGGCTCGAAGCCATCGTTTCGGGCTGGAACACCCCGCAAAAGCATGTGTGGCGGGCGCGCATCGTGCGTAAGCATCCGGAGAGGGCCGCAGGCACGGCGGATCGTGGCTATGGCTCAGGCGGTTTAGCTGGAGGACACCGGCGTTTTCCAGTTCCACGCCAGGACGTCGGCCAGCCAGGCTTGCGGGTCGACATCGTTGAGCTTGGCCGCCCCGATCAGCGTTGCCATGGCGGCAGCGCGGTCGGCGCCGCGCTCGGAGCCAGCGAAGAGCCACGCCTTGCGCCCGAGGGCAAAGCCCCGGAGCGCCCGCTCGGCGGCGTTGTTGGTCAGGCAGATCCTGCCGTCCGCGAGGAAGCCGGAGAAGCGGTCCCAACGCTTCAGCATGTAGTCGATCGGCTTGGCGACCGCCGCCGATCGCGACAGGCGGGCGCGTTTCTCACGCAGCCACGCCTCGAGGTCTGATACGAGCGGCGCGCTCATCGCCTGCCGCACGCGGTGACGCTCCGCCGCGTCGAGGCCGTTGATGGTGCGCTCGATGTCGAACAACGCGTCGATGCGCCGGACGGCCTGGAGCGCGACCGGCGAGATCACCGGTGCTCGGCCGTCGCGACGGGCCCGCGCGGCGATGTCGACGAGTTCGAAGAACGGACGCCGCGCGTGCCCCCAGCACAGCGCCGGCGTGACCGGCCCCTCGGCGCGCGACGGATCGTAGAGCGCATTGTAGCCGCTGTAGGCGTCGGTCTGGAGGATGCCGGCGAAGTCGCGCAGATGGCGTTCGGGGTGCTCTTGCCACCGATCGCACGAGGCGTAGTAGAGCGCGGCTGGCGGCGCACGGCCACCGAACGGCAGGTCGTCGCGGACGTAAGCCCAAATGTGGCCCGTGATCGTCTTGCCTTTGGCGAGGATCGGTACCGTGGTGTCGTCGCCGTGAAAGCGCTCGGCGGCCAGAACATGCGCCTCGATCAGGGCATGGAGCGGCTGCAGCGCCGTCGTCGCGGCGCCGACCTGGTCGGCGAGCGTCGAGACCGACAGGTTGATGCCTTTGCGGCCATAGCGCTCGCTCTGTCGGTTCAGCGGCAAATGCTGGCCGAACTTCTCGAACAGGATCGTCGCCAGAAGGTGCGGTCCGGCAAAGCCGCGCGGCGTCACATGGAAGGGCGCGGGCGGCTGCATGATCCGCTCGCACTCGCGGCAGGCGAACCGCTCGCGCACGGTCAGGACGACCTTCCAGCGGCGGGGGGTCACCTCCAGCGTCTCGGTGATGTCTTCACCGAGCTTCGACAGCCGAGGCGAGCCGCAGCACGGGCAGCTCTCCGGCGCGGCGATCACGACACGCTCGCGCGGCAGATGGGCCGGGAAGGGTTTGCGCGCCGGCCGCTTGCGGGCGAACGCGGGGGCCGATCCTGTCTGCGTCGCCGCGGTCTCGGCGGCGCGCTCGTCCTCGCTGGCCGTTGTCTCGAGATCCTCCAGCTGCAGCTCCATCTGCTCCAAAAGCCGAGCCTTGCGCTCGGAGCGGCTGCCGTAGAGCTCACGCCTCAGCTTCTCGATCTGGAGCTTGAGATGGGCGACCAGAGCGGTCACGTCCGACTGCGCCGCTTCCGCGGCGAGCCGCGTCGCCCGCTCCGCGCGGATCATCGCGTGGGCGCTGGCAAGGTCGTCGGGGAGCGAATCGGCGGCGCTGTTCACACCTTCAGCGAATCATGATCCCCCGGCATCCGCCAAGGCCAAACGTCACCCGACCGAGGTCGGACGCCAGGACTCTTGCGGGTGGCGCCAGTCGATCCCTTCCAGCAAGTAGCCAAGCTGTGCCGGCGTGATCGTCACCGCCCCGTCAGCCGGCGAGGGCCACAGAAAGCGGCCTCGCTCCAGCCGCTTCGTGAACAGGCACGCGCCCTGGCCGTCGTGCCAGATCTCAGAAGGTCGCCCCGGCGGCCGCGGAAGCAGAACAGATGACCGCCCAGCGGATCGCGCCGCAGAACCTCGTGGACCAGCAGCGACAGGCCGGGAAATCCCTTCCTCATGTCCGTGTGCCCGGTCGCGAGCCACACCCTCACGCCACTCGGAACCGGGATCATCGACGCTCCAGCACCGCGACCACGCGGGCGAGCGCCTCGCCGTCCACGTCGGCGCCGACGACGATCCGCCGGCCGCAGGCGAGAACGATCTCCATCCGCGAGGTCGTCGCCCGGGCTTCAGGCCGTGGCCCTACGGGCTGCGGTTCAGGCTCCGCCGGGGTCGGCTCGATGATGGCAGGCACGAACGTCGGCGTCTTCGCAGATCGGGGCGGCTCCACCCGGAACGCGCGCCGCCACGTCACCAGCTGCGAGCGCGAGATCCCATGCCGCCGGGCCGCCGCCGCGACCAGCCGCGGCCCCTCCAGGCTCTCCAGCACGATCTTCAGCTTCTCCTCATCGCTCCAGCGACGCCGGCGGCCCCTCTCGACCACCTCCAACCGCTCGAACGCCCTGTGCGTATGCCTGTCCATACGCACAGTTCTCCGCCACCCGAACCACCGCCCGCAAGGCGGCCTTCTCCGGAGGCTTACGATCCGGCGCGCGTCTTTCGTCCAGGGCAAGGCGATCAAGGAGATCTGCCGCGATCTTCGTCTGTCACGCAAGACGGTGCGCAAGGTCCTTCGGTCCGAGGGGACGGCGTTCACGTCCGAGCGCAGCGTCCAGCCGCAACCCAAGCTCGGCCCGTTTACCGATGAACTCGATCGGCTTCTCAATGCCAATGCGGCACGCAGCAGCCGCGAGCGTGTGACGCTCATGAGAATCTTCGAGGAGCTGCGCGGGTTCGGCTACGAGGGTGGTTATGATGCGGTCCGGCTCTATGCGCCGTCTTGGCGACGGCGCGAGGGCACCGGAACAGCAGCGGCATTCGTCCTGACGTCGCCCCCGAAGTGTCCCCACTCATAGCTGGACTATGTTCGTGTTGTGGTCCTGCCCGGACCGGGTTGCAAACTCGTTCGGAGTGAGGCCGCCCAGGCTGGTATGCGGGCGGTCGTGATTGT
>NZ_MJUX01000019.1 GCF_001927245.1 Acuticoccus yangtzensis
CGCGCAATCGGGGCAACTCCAACTCCACCCGAGCGACCTGACGGATGCGGAGTGGGAGCGGATTGAGCCGCTGCTGTCGACGCGGGCCCATCGCGGACGGCGCCCGACCACTGATCTGCGGGAGGTGCTCAACGCCATCCGCTATATGGCTCGGTCGGGCGGTGGCTGGCGCATGTTGCCGAAGGATTTTCCGCCTTGGCAAACCGTCTACTGGTGGTTCCGGCGCTTTGTGCGGCGGATGCTGTTCCGCACCATCCACGACATCGCCCTGATGATCGACCGGGAGCGCTCCGGGCGCGAGGCAAGCCCCAGTGCCGGCGTCATGGACAGCCAGACCATCAAGGCACCGGCGGCCGGCGCCGCCCGTGGTTTCGACGGCGCCAGAAAGATCACCGGTCGCAAGCGCCACATCGCCGTCGATACCGATGGTCGCCTGCTCAAGGTGAACCTCGCGCCGGCGGATATCTCCGACAGCGCCGGCGCGGGAGAGATCCTCGATGCGATCCGCAACCGCTGGCCGTGGGTCAAGAACCTGTTTGCAGACGGCGCCTATAGTCGAACCCGGCTCATGGACAAAGCGGCATTCCAGGACTTCATAATCGAGGTCGTTCGCCGCATCAGCCATAAGGCCGTTCTCAAACGGTCTCTTAGAACGAGACGTTCTTATCCCGTCGACTTACATCAGCAATGACTTTGCAGAGTGGCGTGCGCCGGTCGGCGCGTCAATGACGCTGCGTCGGTGTTCAATTTTGGAAAGCAGCTCACCAGTCACGTCGCACATCACCGAGGCTGGTTGACTTCGCGGTAGCGAAATGGTCGTTCGGGCTGAGTGTCAACGTTACGGAGCAGGATGTGAGCAGCCCCTATAGCGTTGGACCATCATGGCGGTTCCAGCCTTCACAGGCCCAAAAGCGCCGCGCATGAGGATTGCCCTCGTCTCCTACGAGTTCGCCGGCACGCCCCGGGGAGGGGGGATCGGCACCTATGTGCGTGGCGCCGCGGAAATGCTTCACGGCCGTGGTCACGAGGTGGAGGTCTTCACCGCAGGGACGCCCGAGGAGATGCCCGCCTCGGCGTTCCCCATCCATTCGGTGGATGCAACGCGGGAAGACTTCGCAGAAGCCATCGTTCCAACATTTGCAGCCCGTCACACGTCGGCCCCGTTCGATGTGATCGAAGGTCCGGAATATGGGGCCGATGCGGCGGGAATTGCCGCGACGTTCGAGGCGTTGCCGCTTGTCATAAAGCTACACACGCCATCCTTCATCTTGGCTGAAATTCACGCGGCCTATATTGGGCGCGCGTCTCAGCTGCGGTTCATGGCGGGCGCGCTCCGGCGCGGGCGATGGCCGACGCACCTCCGGGCGATCTCCGATGAGACGGGCGAGAAATCGGTGGCACAATGTGCCGATCTCGTCGTCGGCCCGAGCCAGGCCATTCTCGATCGGGTCGGATCCCATTGGGGCATATCCGAGACCAGACGAATGCTCGTCCCGAACGTTTTCATCGCGCCCCGCCCTTTGCTTCTGGCCGACCCCAATACAAGGACCGAAACGGTCCTTTATGTCGGCCGGCTTGAGGTGCGCAAAGGCGTGTTGGAGCTTGCCGATGCGGTCCGGCGGGTGCTGGATGCGCGTCCCGGGACACGGTTCGTCTTTCTCGGACGCGCGCTGCCAATGCCCAATGGGACGCGCGATGTGAAAGCCGAAATGATGTCGCGCATCGGTCGCCACCGTGATGCGGTTCAGTTCATCGACGCCGTGCCCTATCATGAGATTGCCAATTATTTTTCGGCAGCCGATATCTGCGTTTTTCCGAGCGTTTGGGAGAATTTTCCAAATGTTTGCCTCGAGGCCATGGCGGCCGCGCGCGGTGTCATCGGATCATCCGCCGGGGGCATGGCGGAGATGATCGAGGATGGCCGAACCGGCCTCCTCGTGCCGCCGCGTTCGCCTGCCGCAATCGCGGATCGCATCCTTACCCTTTTGGCCGACCCGGAACGCCGCATTGCAATGGGACAAGCGGCCCGTGCGCATGTGGCGGCATCCTACACGCCCGATGTCATTGGCCCCTTGCATGAGGCATCCTACGAGCGCGCGATCGCCAATGCGGCAGGCCGGCACCATCCGCAGAGCGCCGCATGAGCATTTCTAACGGTCACTCCTCGCCGTCTCAGCTGAGGGCGGCGCATTTCGACAGCACGCCCCCTGTGCGTTTTCTTATTGTTGGCAAACAGCGCAGCGGCACCACATTGGTTCATCAAATCCTTGCAGGACATCCGAACATCGCGTCGAACCCGCGCGAAGCCAGCAGTCGCCTTCTCACCGACCTCGGCGCTTCGCTCTTCAATACGAACCGCGATCTTTTTTTAGGGAACGCAAAGGATTCTATTGGACCGTCCGAAACGATAAGTCGCCTCTTTGATCTGGCTGTTGAACAGGGGCAACGGATCGACGGGCATGTCGCGGCTGGCTTGAAAATCGCAACAGGATGGGTTCACGAAGCTCAAGCGCTAAGCGATGGGATTCTAACCCATGCTCCCAATCTCAGGATTGTCCACGTCCGCCGTGAAGACCCGGTGTCAGCATGTGTTTCGTACGAATTCGCAGCTGCAAACAACCGTTTTCAGATCTATGCGGGAGAGAATGCGCCAACCCCACGCATTAAGATCAATCGGACACAGCTCATCCACTATGTTGCCGATTGGTGGGCCATTAACGCGGCCTTTGATCGCCTTTCCGCACTGACACATTACATGCGCGTCGACTATGAACGCGACGTCCTCACGGGTACACTGCTCGACGGGCGTGACCTCTTCGAATTTGTCGGCGCGCCCATCGTGGCGCCAACCTGGGTCAATCTGAAGAAGCCGCTGCCTCCTAAGGAGCAGACGGTGACCAATCTTGCCGAGTGCGAAGACGTCGCTGCCGGTACACTTGACGCACTCGCAGCTGATGTCCCCTTGTCAGAGATTATGCGCCGTTATGGACCAGACCTTCCAACGATTGCGGCAGACCTGATTGGACAAGCCGCAGGCCATCCCGCGACGATCTTACGCCGCTCTTATTGGCGCCCGCTGTCCTGGAGGCTCTTCGGCAAATGACCGCGCCCACGCTGACCGCGATCGTCTGCACCCATAACCCGCGGCCCGCGCACATCGAGCCGACGCTGGCCTCCCTGGCGGCGCAGGAGGACGTGCCCCCCGGAACGGCCTTCATTCTCGTCGATAACCGCTCCGACGTGGCGCTGGAGGGCCGCATCGACCTCTCCGCGCTGACCAATTTCGCCTCCGCACGGATCGTGCGTGAAGACAAGCTCGGCCTGACCCAAGCGCGCATCCGCAGCTTCCATGAAGCGGCCAGCGACGTCCTCGTCTATATCGACGACGACAATATCCTCGACCCGCACTATCTCGCCAACGTCGCAGCGGCGTTCGCCGGCGACGATACGCTGGGTGCCATCGGCGGCAAGTCGATCCCGCATTATGAAGTGACGCCGCCGGCCTGGTTCAGCGAGCTCGGCGTGTCACTCGCCTGCCGGGATCTCGGCGAGGCACCGCTCTTTGCCGACTGGTCATCGGGCGAAAAGGTGTATCCGGCGTGCGCGCCGATCGGCGCCGGCATGGCGATCCGCCGGGTGGCCTACGCTGCCTGGGTGGAAGCGGTGACCGACGACACCACCCGCTCCGGCCTCGGCCGCCGTGGCACCGACCTTGCCTCGGGCGAGGACAACGACATGGTGCTGACGCTGTTGGGGACTGGCTGGCGCGTGGCCTATCTTCCCGCACTGTCGCTGACGCATCTTATCCCGTCCGGCCGGCTCACCCCGGCCTACCTGGAGCGCTATGTGGAGAGCTCGAACCGAACCTGGCTCCAGGTGCTCGACGTGCATGGGATCCGCCCACGGCCGCCGATCTCGGCCTGGTCGCTGCCGCTGCGCCGCGCGAAGGCTTATGTCGCCGCCCGCGCCTGGCGCTCGCCGCTCGCCCGTATCCGCTGGAAAGCTTCGTGCGGGATCTTCGCGGGGCAGGCGAAACTCGGCGCGCTGCGGTGAGCATGGCACGACCCTCGCCTTTCCATGGCCTTGCCACCCGCATGGGCCTCGGCTCCGTGGCACGGCGCTTCTGGCACGAGCCGCGCGGCCGGTTGAAGCAAATGGTGCTGGAAGGGGGGCCGCTCGAGCAGCACCGGACCGCCCGCGGCCATGAGGCCATGAAGGCGGCGGCCACCCGTCTGCCGCAGATGACGCCGCCCGATGGCCGCTATGGCGTCGAGGCTCGTTTCTTGTCCGGTGCGAACTTCTGGTACCAGACGGTGTTCTGCATCGCGTCCCTGCAGCGGCACGCCGACAAGCGGATCGACCCCGTGATCGTCGATGACGGCACCCTCTCCGGCGCGGTACGCGAGGCCATTCTCGCCGTGGTCCCGTGGGCGAGATTTGTTTTGGGCGAAGAGGTGGCCGAGCAGCTGGAGACCCGCCTGCCGCGATCCCGCTTTCCTGCGCTGCGTGCCCGGCGCGAGGTCTATCCTCATCTTCGCAAGCTGACCGACCTGCACGATCCCGGCGCATGGTCGCTGATCCTCGACTCCGACATGCTGTTCTTCCGCCGCCCCGACGCGCTGCTCGCGTGGATGGACGCTCCCGCCGATGTCCTCTTCATCGAGGACGTCGTGCGCTCCTACGGCTATTCCGATGCGTTGATGGACGATCTCGCGCGCGGCTCTGTGCCGGCGCGCATGAATGTCGGCCTCTATGGCCTCCACGGCGCGGCGGTCGATTTCGACTATCTCGAGCGTTGCTGCCGCGTGACGATCGACCGCGAGCGCGCCAACTATGTGCAGGAGCAGGCACTGACGGCGCTTCTGGTGTCCGGCATGACCTGGAAGATTTTACCGGCAGCCGAATACCGGGTGATGCCTGATATTGCCGAAGGCCGGGCGCCGACGGCGGTGATGCACCATTATGTGGCGCAGTCGAAGCGGTCGTATTTTCAGTATGGGTGGAAGCAAACAGCCGCTAACCTTTCCGCGCACGGCCTTGTGAGCTCGTGACGCAGATCTCTGTTCTAATCCCCGTCTATAATGCTGGGCCTTACCTTTCTGCTACGCTGGACAGCGTGCTCGCGCAGATGCATAAGGATGTCGAAATCGTCGCCGTCGATGATGGCTCGACCGACGGTTCGGATGAAATCCTTGATCGCTATGCGGACCGGATCACTGTCCTTCGCAACGCGAAGTCGTCGGGCGCATCCGCAGCCCGCAACTGTGCCTTCGCCGCTTCTACCGGCGATGCGGTTCTCTATCTCGACGCCGACGACATTATCGCACCTAATCACCTCGCTGCGCTATCGGAAGCCATCAAGCATCACGACCAAGAGGCCATCGCATTCGGCCGCTGGGCCCGTTTTCACGCACACCCAAACGAGGCGATCTTCCCCAACCGCCCGACCGAGCGTACAATGCCTGGCGTCGACTGGCTCCTCACCGATTGGTGCAACATGCAGCCGATGATGCAGTGCGGAATGTTTCTCATCCCCCGTGCGCTCATAGAACGGGCCGGCGGCTGGGATGAACGGCTCTCACTCATTGACGATTTCGAGTTTTTTTCCCGCCTGATCACGACGGCCTCCGGTATGGTGTTCGCTCCTGAGGCTCGGCTTTATTATCGTTCCGGCAATGCCGGGTCATTGTCTGGTCAGAAAAGCAGGAAGGCCGTGGAATCGCAGCATCTCTCGCTGATGCTCGGCACAGACCACCTCCTCACGGCCGAGAACAGTCCGCGCACCCGCGGTGCCTCAGCCAACGTCCTCGCCCAATTCGACTATGAGCACTATCCGGCCCATGCGGATCTGCGCGCATCGGTCCGAACCCGTGTCGCCGAACTCGGCGGTGCCGACGTCGCCCCCTCTGGTCCGCCGAATTTCCACCGCCTGCGCCGCCTGATCGGCTGGCGCGCCGCCCGCCGCGTGCAGCGCGCGATGGGTCGCTAGAAGAACGCGCGATGCCCGACTTTTTCATCATTGGTGCGCCAAAGGCCGGAACAACGGCCATCAAAGCCACACTCCAGGCTCATAGGGGGGTTTTCATCCCGGAAGAGCCCAAAGAACCTCACTTTATGTGCTTCGCCGCAGAGGGTTGGCCGTACTGGGCAGTGAAAACCCGCGACGACTATGAAGCGCTCTTTGATCAGCGCCCTGCGAACACGCTCGCAGGAGAAAAATCCACCTGGTACCTCTACTGCGCAGGCGCTGCCAAGATGGCAGCGCAGCACGCACCTGGATGCAAGGCGATCGCCATTCTGCGCCATCCCGTTGACCGAGCTTACTCTCATTGGTTGTTCAATCGCCAGAACGGATGGGATGATATCGAAAATTTCGAAGCAGCACTCGCTGCCGAACCAGGCCGGAAAACTCATGCCCAAACGCCAGATTTACTCTATGCAACGACAGGATATTATGCCGCTCAAATTGAGCGGTGGCTATCGGCACTTGGGAAGGAGAATGTACACGTCATAATCTATGATGATTTGAGGGAAGACAAGACAAGAACACTCACTGACCTGCTCCGTTTTTTGGATCTCGATGGTCATGTTCCGGAGACGGTGAACCAAACGCACAACCCCACCACAGGTGTTCGCTGGTACGGTTTACGGCGTCTCATCCGCACCGCGCGACCATACACCAAGCTGGTTCCCACCTCCCTGCGCTACCCGGTTGGCAGGCAGATCCACAAACTCAACCGCACGGCTGCTGAACCACTCGCTCCCGCCACCAGACGTCGGCTCGCCAGTGATTTCCGCAATGACGTGGAACGTCTATCGGACCTCCTATCTCAGGACCTCACCTCACGCTGGCTGGATCGGTAGACGGCACCCCATGAAAATCGCTCTCACCGCTGACCCGGACCTGCCCGTCCCGCCACACCATTATGGCGGGTTGGAACGGATCGTCGATATGCTGGCGCGGGGCCTCGTTGCGCGTGGCCACGACGTGACCCTGTTCGCTCACCCGGATAGCGGTAGCGGCGGTAGACTTGTGCCCTGGACGGGCCGTACGGCGCAGTCGAAGATCGACACGCTTAGGAATGCCGCCACCTTGGCACGCCATGTTGCTAGTTATGATTTTGATATTGTTCACTCTTCAGCGCGGATTGCCTATCTCACGCCGATCCTGCCGCTGCGCATTCCCAAACTTATGACCTATCATCGCCACATCACCCCCGGCACTGTAACCACTGGGTTCAAACTCTCGCGCGGCAGCCTTTCCTTCACCGCCATCAGCGATTGGATGATGAAGGACGTTGCCCATATCGGCCATTGGGACATGGTGCCCAACGGCGTGCCGCTCGGCACCTACACCGCGACGCGCGAAGTGCCGCCCGACGCGCCGCTCGTCTTCCTCGGCCGCGTCGAGGAAATCAAAGGCCCGCACCTTGCCATCGAGATCGCGAAGCGTACCGGGCATCGCCTCGTCATCGCCGGCAATATCCCGGACGAGAAGCGCGGCTGGGTCGAAGCCAACGTCATGCCGCACGTCGATGGCACTGAGATTAGCTATATCGGCCCGGTCGATGACGCACAGAAGAACGCGCTGCTGGGCGGGGCGAAAGCTTTCCTGATGCCGATCCTGTGGGACGAGCCATTCGGCATCGTCATGGCCGAGGCGCTGGCCTGCGGCACCCCTGTGCTGGGCACCCGCCGTGGCGCCGTGCCCGAGGTGGTCGACGACGGCATCACCGGCTACGTCCGCGACACCATCGACGGGCTTGTCGAAACCGTCGCGATGGTGGACCGGATCGACCGCACCGCCTGCCGCCGCGCCGTGGAGGATCGCTATTCGGACGACGCGGTCGTCGATCACTATCTGACGGTTTATCAGGAGCGAATCGCCGCCCTTCGCGGCCCAAGCAAATAGCCGAAAAGGCGAAAAGGATTTAGAACGCTCGCCGAATAGGCTGTTTATCGCACACGATATGGGATTGTCCGTGAAAACCCTTGTTGCCTTCCCGTCGACCGCGATCTTCGGCCAACAGGCTGCGTGTGCGTTTGACGAAGTCGGATCGCTCGAGACCTACCTGACATCCTTTGCCCACAAGCGTTCCGGAGCGGTCGCGCGTGCATTGGGCGCGCTCCCGGGGCGGCGGCCACGGCGTGTTCTGAGCGAACTCGAGCGGCGCGCCATCACCGCCTTGCCCGAGGACAAGGTCGAAACCCGTCCGGCCGTTGAAATCGTGCGGACGGTCGCGGCGAAGGCCGGCGCCGACGTGAAGACGGTCGATCGGATCTGGGATCATCTGTCGAAGGATTTCGCCCGCGCGGCGGGCCGGCGCATCGCGAAGGACGGCGTCGGCGCGATCTATGCTTACGAATATTCCGCACTGGAGGCCTTCGCCGCCGCCGATCGGCTCGGCCGAGCGAAGATCTTGGACTTTCCGTCCCTCAATAGTCGTGCCTTCGAGGCGCTCCAGCGAGCCCAGAAGGATGCCTGGCCCGAATTGAGGGGCCCGAACGACACCTACTTCGAAAATCTGTTCGAGATCCGTCAGGCGCGCCGCGACGCTGAAATGCGAGCCGCCGATGTCATCATCACGAACTCGTCCGTGACCCGCCGCTCTCATATTGAAGGGGGCGCCGATCCGCAGAAAACCTTTGCCGTTCCCTATGGCGCCCCGCCGCCCCTCGCCGAGGCGCCGCCGGCGCCGGACAGCACCCGCCCCCTCCGCGTCGTCTGGGCCGGAACATTTTCGATCCGCAAAGGGGCGCATTTGTTCGTCGAGGCGTGGCGAAAAATGGATCCGCGCCATGCCGTGGCCGACATCTACGGCGCGGTCGTTCTGCCCGAACGCCTCTGGGCGCCGGCACCTGCGGGGATGACCTTCCACGGCTCGGTGGTGCGAAGCACGCTTTTCCAAGCCTTCGCCACAGCCGACATTTTGATGTTCCCCAGCTTGTCGGACGGTTTTGGCATGGTGGTGACGGAGGCCTTTTCCCGCGGTCTTCCTGTCATCACGACCGCCGATGCCGGGGCCTCCGATCTCATGCGGCACGGTGAAAATGGGCTGATCATTCCGGCCGGCGATGCCGATGCGATCGCCGACGCGCTCCGCTGGTGTCTCGACAACCGTGCCGCGCTTGCCGCGATGCGCCCAGCCGCGTTGGAGGCGGCCCGCGGGTGGCAATGGTCGCACTATCGTGCAGCTTTGCGCGCCGCCGTGGGGGAGGGCTTGCAACGGGCTGGCCATGCTGCGGACTTTCCCTCCACAATCGCCTGATGAAGCAACGCATCGTCATCCTGACACCCGGGCAGCTCGGCTCCAATCCTCGTGTCGTGAAGGAAGCGGATGCGCTTCACGCCGCCGGATTTGATGTCCACGTCATCGCCACGAAGGTCAGCGACTTCGTCGAAAGCCGTGATCGCGAAGTCCTCGCGACGGTGCCATGGACGGCGGAGCGCATTGCCTTCGACGGGTTGGCGGTGCGGCGGCGCGAAAGGGCGGTGCAAGAAGTGGCGCAGCGAATGCGCCGTCTGGCACCGACCAGGACGCTCGATGCCCTCGCCCAGAGTGCCTTCGCACGGCAGCTGGCACGGGCCGCATGCCGCCGTTCGGCGGCCTTGACGATCGCTCACTATCCGGCGGCCCTGTCCGCGGCCGCCGCTGCAGCACGCACCCATGAAGGCCTCTTTGCCTTCGATGCCGAGGATTTTCATCCCGGCGACTTGCCTGACAGCCCGGAGCACAGCGCCGCAACCGACCTGATTCGTAGGATTGAAGGGCGTCATTTGCCGGGGGCCGCCTATGTCACGGCCGCCTCACCCGGCATCGCCGACGCCTATGCGAAGACCTACGCGATCGCGCGTCCCACTGTGGTTCTCAACGTCTTCGGCTTGGATACCGCCCCGTGCGAAGCCGCCGTTGCGCGCCCGGCTTTGGGCCCATCCATCTACTGGTTTTCGCAAGTCCGCGGGCCGGACCGCGGGCTGGAATGTGCCCTTGAGGCGATCGCCCAGGCCAAATCGCAGCCGCACCTCTACCTCCGAGGGACAGGGCGGCAGCCGTTTGATGAGGCGTTGCGCGGCCGCGCCGATGCTCTCGGTGTGGCCGGCCGTCTCCATCTTCTGGACCCCGAGCCGCCATCCCAAATGGTGCGCCTCGCCGCGCAGTATGATCTCGGCCTGGTCGGCGAAACGGGAACCACCCACAACCGCCGCATTGCCCTCACCAACAAGCAGTTCACCTACCTCCTGGCCGGCGTTCCCGCGGTGATGAGCGACGTCCCGGCCCATGTGGACTTCGCCGCCGAGGCCGACGGCGCCGCCTTCCTCTATCGCACCGAGGATCCGGCGTCGCTTGCCAAGGTGCTCGACGACCTCATCGGCGATCCCGAACGTCTCGCCGCCGCTCGCGCCCGCGCCTTCGCGCTCGGCCGGGAGCGTTACAACTGGGACCGTGAGAAAGCCGTCCTCGTGGAGACCGTCGAGCGCGCGCTTCACAAGGGGACGACACGATGATCCGGCTTCTCGCCGCCTTTCTCGTGGTTTCGCTGGCGCTGAATGGGGCATTCGCCGGGTGGTATCTCGGCGTCACACCGATCAAGCGCATGCTCTGGCGCGCGCATCTTTCGACCGCCGCCTATGCGGCCAGGCCCGTGGTGATCCTTGGCGACAGCATCCTTGTGCCGCTGGATCCGCCCGAGGGGACGCTCAATCTTGCCGTGTCCGGCGCCACGGTGGCCGCGACCATGGCGAAGGTTCTGCCCAGCGCGCTGGCGATGGCGCCGCGAAGGATCATTATCGGGCTCGGCATCAACGACCTCAGGGCCGGGCGTGTGCCGGAGGATGTCGCCGCCGACCTTGCCGGCCTGGTCCGCACCATAACGGCGGCGGATCCATCGACCGACATCGTTCTCCTCGCGGTGCTACCTCTGGCCCGCGCCGCCGGACCCCGCCAAGCCGCGGAGGCCGACAACAGGGAGATCACCGCGCTCAATACCCGCCTCGCCGAAGAGGCCCGCGCCGGCGCGCACGGATTTCTCGATCATTCAGGTCTGTTCACCGTCGCCGGCGGCCTTGACGACCGGCTCACCTATGACGGGCTGCACCTCAATGCGGCCGGTCTCGATATCCTGTCACGCGTTCTCTTATCCGGCGCGGCCGCTCCCACCGAACGCGGTCAACAGGTCGAGGCCTTCAAGTCCGGCCGGTCCCATCCGGTTCATCTTTCAACGTGAGCGCATGAACCCGATGGCTTGCCTGAGCGCGAATCACAGCACCGCAGCGGCACGTCCGAACGAGAGCGCCCCCGCGCTCGGCGGCGCCGTGCGCACAAGCCAGCGGCGCATTCGCGAACTC
The DNA here is from genome assembly GCF_001927245.1 of Acuticoccus yangtzensis. GTDB lineage: Bacteria > Pseudomonadota > Alphaproteobacteria > Rhizobiales > Amorphaceae > Acuticoccus > Acuticoccus yangtzensis. The sequence continues at coordinate 11,348 of NZ_MJUX01000019.1, forward strand.
GACGCCCTGCGCGGGATCGCGGCGCTCATCGTCGTCATTCACCACGTCTTCGTGATCTTCCACGCGGAGGTGCGGGCGACCATCACCGGCCTCGCTTTTGACATCCTAAACGTGGTTCAGGCACAGAATAAGGCCGCGGTGCTGACCTTCTTCGTCCTGTCCGGCTATGCGATCGGCATTGCGACGCGCGGGCGGGAGCCCGTCACCGGCGTGGCCATCGCCGACTATGCCAGCCGCAGGGCGCGGCGCATCCTGCCCCTCTACTGGTTTTCCCTGGCCTGGACGGCGGCGCTCGGCCTTGCCTACGGCGCCGGCGAGCCGAGCTTCTCCTGGCAGACCCTCCTCGGCAATGCCGCGTTCCTGCAGACCTCCGCCGTCGCCAAAGGCAACTGGTTCGACCCTTACGGCCTCAACGGTCCCTATTGGTCGTTGTCCTATGAGGCGTTCTTCTACGCCATGCTGCCGACGGTTCTCCTCCTCGTCCGGCGCGGTCCTCTAGCGGCACATCCGAAGACGGCACTCATCGCCATCGGCTGCGCCGCGACCTTTGCCGGGTTCGCCGGCATCAACCTCGTGCCGACGCCGTTCGCCCAATTCCTGTGCCCATGGGTGGTCTGGATCGTCGGCTATGTGGCGGTCGACCTGCCGCGCGGGTGGCGGTCCCTCGCCCTCGTCGCAGCGCCGCTGCTTCTCATCGGGGGGGCGGTCCAAGCGATGGCCGTCGCGGGCCTCTCGTCCGACACTTTGGGGTCCGTGCTGACAGGGACCGCGATCGCCTTCGTCTTCGCCGCCATCGCGCTTTATCATGACTGGACGGCGTTCGCGCCCGTGCGGGCGCTGCGGCGGCTCCTCATCGCCCTTTTCGGGCGCATCGGCGATGGCAGCTACGCGCTCTACCTCCTCCACTACCCGCTTCTCCTGGCGCTCCACGCGTGGCTCGATGCCCCGTTCGGCGCCATGGCCTGGTGGCTCGCCGGGGCCGGTCTGGTCGTCTTCACCATCCTCGTCTGCCCATGGCTGGAGACGACCGCGACACGCCTCGCGCGGCCCCGCCCGCCTAGCGCCAAGCCGGGCCCGGCATAGGGACGCGTGGCTCGCATCATCCGGTATTGAGCGGTACGCACGATATGGGGGCGTCACATAAAACGGGCACAGATATACGCTAAGCAGGCGCGATATCCGGATTGCTCGGCTACCGGGGCGGTCGCAGGTCCGCGGAGGTGACGGGCTCGGTCCAAATGTAGTCGCCGGTTAGAGCACTTCGCGCTCAGTCCGGGTCATACCCGGCGGCTCCGAAATAGGCGCGGGCCTCGTCGGGGGTGACGAGGTGGAGGACGTCGCCGACGCGATCCCGAAGGGCGGTGACAGTTCGCTCAGCGGCCTTCTTCAACAGGGCTTTGATCTTGGCGAAGGCCATCTCG
>NZ_MJUX01000020.1 GCF_001927245.1 Acuticoccus yangtzensis
TCATCGACGAGACCTGGGCGAGCACCAAGATGGCGCGTTCGCACGGTCGTTGTCGGCGCGGCGAGCGGCTGCGCATGCCGCTGCCCTTCGGCCATTGGAAGACCACCACGCTCGTGGCCGGCCTCTCCTTGTCCGGCATCGTCGCGCCCATGGTTCTGGATCGTGCGATCAACCGGACCTGGTTCGAGGCCTATGTCGAACAGGTCCTCGTCCCTTGCCTGACCCCAGGCAATGTCGTGGTGATGGACAATCTGGGCAGCCACAAAGGGCCACGCGTTCGCCAGTTGATCGAACGCGCCGGGGCGACGCTTCTGTTCCTCCCGCCCTACAGCCCCGTCTTCAATCCCATCGAGATGGCCTTCGCCAAGATCAAAGCCCTGTTGAAGAAGGCCGCTGAGCGAACTGTCACCGCCCTTCGGGATCGCGTCGGCGACGTCCTCCACCTCGTCACCCCCGACGAGGCCCGCGCCTATTTCAGAGCCGCCGGGTATGACCCGGATTGAGCGCGAAGTGCTCTAATCCCGAACTATGCAATACGAAGTTGTTCCTCCACTGCCACGAGGAGGGGTTGGCCATGCACCGCCGCGGCGGTCCACCCTTTGCCGTCGGGAGCGGCGCCCCGCCCAACCGGCACAGCTCGGCGAGGATCTCGCAACCCGCAGCCCGCGCCAGCAGACGCGATGGTGCCCCCTCATCCTCACAGAGAGCCCACAGGTTCCGGAAAGCGGAGCGGATCGCTGGCGAGGCGAACATCCGGCCGTAGATCCATGAACTGTCGAACGAGAAACGACTGTCGGCGGCTTCATCGAGAACGTCCAGCCACTGCGCCATGGGGAAGGCTAGGCTGCGGAGCTGATGGCTCTCTTCCATGACCGCCTTGGTGGCGAAGTTCGGCGCCGCGAGACAAAAGTCACCTCGCCTCCCGGTCAGGTCGAAATGTCCCCCTCCCAGGTCGCCGGCAACGCGGCTTCCTCCGAGGAGGTCCTGATAGAGAACGATGTCCGGCAGGCCCGGGCGGGACATGTCCCCGGCTGGCCGCGCCACCTCGATCATGTCAAGGACTCCGCCAGGGGACTTCCGCGCCCTGAGATAGGACGCTTGCCGACCTTCGCAGTACCATTGCGTCGAGGATGCATAGGCAGGCACGGACATCGGTGTCTCCTATCGAACTGGCAATTGTCGGCTCGATCTGCACACGGGTTCGGGGGCTCCACCTGGGCGTGCTTAGCAGACATGTAGGCGCGGTAAGCGGCCTGCGCCATCTTCCCGTGTCCGTCGACCCGGCGGGACGCAGTGACCCTGATCTCGCGCGAGGGAGTTGCGCGGTCCTCGCTCCGTCTGTCGCAGCGCAATCGTGGTCGGCCACGTGTCGTCACGACAGCGCGGCACGGCCTCTTGCCAATGCCGGCGCGGGACCGAGGAGGTGACGCACGCGTGCGGCCTCCGGCCCGCGATGATATGTACGCGCGCGGGCCTCAGCGTCGGCCTCCGCGTGGCTGACCCTCGCGTGCTGACGCTGGTGATCGAGCCACGAGCCGTGGCGGAATGTCTCGAGCCACAGGTGCGGCGCGGCGGCGTCCTGCTGCAGCGACCACCCGACCGCACCATGGCGGCGCCGCTCCTGGCGCACCTCGAGCATGGCGGTGACGAATGACTCGCCGTCGGCCGGGTCGACATCGTACTCGACGGTGACGAGCACCGGGCCGCGGTCGGGCTCTACGGTGTCGGCCACGATCGGTTGCGGCCAATGCGCTGAGGCGGTGTGATTGACGTCCGCGGCCTGCATCAGCTTGAACCGCCACGTGAGCGGGATCGCCAGCGCGGCGCCGGCGGCCGCCGCCAGCAGCGCCGCCGGGATGCCGGCCGTGTTCGCGACCTGGCCCCAGAGGAGGCTGCCAGCCGTCATCGATCCGAAGAACACCGTGATGAATACGGAAAGACCGCGAGCCCGCATCCAGTCCGGCAGTGCCGTCTGCGCCGAAACGTTGAGGTTGGCGAGCACCGCAATCCACGAAGCCCCCGCCAGCAGCGAGGCGGCGATGGCCGCCGCCGGCGCGCTTACGAGCGCGAACACGACAAGCGTCAGTGCGGTGCCGAGCGTTCCAGCGGCGACGAGCCGGTCGGCGTCGAGGCGCGCCTTGAGCCGCGGCATCAAGAACGCCCCGGCCACCGCGTCCGCGCCCGCAGCGCCCATCAGGGCGCCGTAGAGGCCCGGTCCCCCGCCCAGCACCGTCCGGGCGACGAGCGGCAGCATCGCCCAGTACGCGCTGGCGAAAAGGAAGAAGGCGGCGGCGCGCACCAGCGTCGCCTTTAGCGCGCTGCTCGCGAGTGCGAAGCGGAGCCCGCCGACGAGAGCAACGCCGAGCCGCTCGCGCGGCAGCATGTTCTCGACCCGCGGAGGCGGTCGCCACCACAGGAGCGCCACCACGATGCCGATATACGAGATGGAATTGGCCGCGAAGGGCGCCGCGACGCCGAACGGAGCGAACGCGCCGGGCGGCTCGGGCGAGCGGGTGGCGAGGGTCACGGGTGAGCCTCCGTCTTGAAGAGGCCGTCACGCTGACGGGAAGGTTGGTAACCAGCGTTCGGTCGGGGTTGGGGAACACGCCCCAGACGGTGAGCGTGTCCGTTTCAGGATCGATGGCGGCGCTCTCGAACAGCGGGCGACCTCGATGCGGATAGGTCGCGCCGGGCGGCAGCGTCAGCGTCAGGTCGATGTTTGCGAACATCTCGGCGGGGTGGCGGCTCCGATGGCCGCGAGGGCCCGTTCCCGCTCCGCGTAGGAGACCTGATAGGCGACACGCACGGGGTCGAGGGTTGCGATCACTGTGCCCGCCTTGGCCTCGACGAAGGATCCTTCGATCACGAAAGGCGGCGAGATGGTGCCGCCGATCGGCGCGTTGACACTAGTCCGCTCCAGGGCAAGCAGAGCCGCATCCACCTCGGCCCGGCGCCGATCGCGCTGGGCCGCTGCCGTGTCACGGGCAATATCGGCCCGCAGCGCTGCGACGCGCGATCCGGTGCCGCGGGCGAGCAACTCCGCCTGGCGGCTGGCATCGTCTTCGGCGAACCTCAATTCCGCGTCCGCCTCGGCGAGCGCCGCCTGCGCGATCCGCAACGCGATTTCGTACTCCCGCGGATCGATCACCGCGAGGAGGTCCCCCGCCGCCACCTTCTCGCCGCCCGTGAAATGAAGGTCCTCGACGACTCCATTCCGATGGTTGGCGATCACGACCGTGCGTGACGGCTCGACACGCCCGGAAAAGCGCATCGCCGGTTCGGCAAACGTTGCCACCGGTACCGCCACGAGCGCGAGCGAAAGGGCGACGGTCTTCATGCGTGCCACGTCGCCGCCTCAGGCTTCGCGCCGGTAGGTGCCACCATAAAGGTTGACCGGCGACCAGTCGGGTTTGAGCGGCGGGAGTTCGGGCATCAGGCCGGCGAACTCTCCCGCACCCCAGGCGACCTTGCCGCCGGCGAACGTGAGGACGCTCTCGAGGTGGCGGATGTCTTCCTCCGGAACCGCGAAATAATCCTCCGAGAGGACGGCGATGTCGGCCAGGAGCCCCGGCGCGATGCGGCCTTTCGAGCGATCCTCGTTGGAGAGCCAGGCGTTGTCGGTCCACACCTTGAGCGCCGTCTGCCGGTCAAGCCGTGATCCAGGCCCCAGAAGCTGTGCGCCGCCGATGCCGCGCCCGGTCACCAGCCATTCCAGGCAGTACCAGGGATTGTAGCTCGACACGCGGCTCATGTCGGTGCCGGCGCCCACCGGGATACCGGCACGCAGCATCTTGCGGATCGGCGGGGCGTCGGACGCGGACTTCGCTCCGTACCGGTCCAGGAACTCGCGTTCCTGGAAGGCGATGCGGTTCTGCACCGAGATGCCGCCGCCGAGCGCTGCGACACGGTCGATGTCGCGCTCGCTGATGGTCTCGCCGTGGTCGAGGATCCAGCGCAGGCGATCCACCGGCATGTCACGGTGAACCCTCTCGATCACGTCGAGGTGTCGACCGATGGTCTCCCCGTAGGTGGCGTGGAAGCGGAACGGCCAGTCGTTCGCCACCATCACGCGCAGCACCGCCTCGAGCTCCGCCTCGGCCTGCGGCGGCGGGACGACACGGGGACCGGAGAAGATCTCGTAGTCGTAGGCCGACAGCACGAGCATCTCGCCGCCGCCGATGAGGCGGAACCAGTCGTCGCCTTCCCCGGCCTTGTACTCACTCGTCCAGCGAGTGAAGTCCTCGAGCTCCCTACCGGGGCGCTGGATGAAGGTTGAGGCGCCGATGCGGACCGTCAGCTCGCCACGGCGGCCCAGCTCGCGGATCACCTCATAGTCATCCGGCCAGTTCTGGAAGCCACCGCCACAATCGAGTGTGGACGTGATGCCGAGCCGGTTCTGCTCGCGCATGAAATGGCGCGTCGAGACCAGCGCATCCTCGAAGGAGAGCCGCGGCGCGTCGAACAGCGTCGCATAGAGGACGACGGGAGCCGGATCGGCGATGAGGAGGCCCGTCGGATTACCGGCGCCGTCACGCTCGATCCTCGCCGACGGCCAGCGGTTGTCGGGCCTCGTCCTGTCGATCCCGAGCGCGCGCAGCGCCGCCCCGTTCACCAGCGCGCTGGTGTAGACGAAAAGGATATAGACGGGCGTGTCGGGCGCGGTTGCGTTGATCTCCTCAAGCGTCGGCATGCGCGGCTGGTCGGAGAACTGCTCCGGCGAGAAACCGCCGACAACGCGCACCCAGTGGCCGGGCGGCGTGCGCCGCACCATTTCGCGCAGCCGCGCCATGGCCTCGGCGAAGGTCGGGATACCGTCCCAGCGCAGCTCCAGCGCGTACTGCAATCCCTCGCGAACGGTGTGGGTGTGGCTGTCGATCAGCCCCGGGACGACGCGCCGCCCGTCGAGGGCGATCACCTCGGCATCGGGTGCGGCGTGCTGGCGGACATCCCGCTCGGTGCCGACCGCGGCGATGCGTCCGTCGCGCAGGAGCACGGCGTCGGCGACGGGGTTGGACGGGTGGAACGTCGTCACCTTCCCGTCGACGAGGAGCGTTTCGCTTGCATTTATAGGTGTTGGACTCCGTGCCAGAGCGGGTGCCGCAAGGAGCGAGGCGGAGCCAGCAATGGCGGCGCGACGGGTGATGGCAGTCATGTCCGCTCCTCCGGTTCGGTTGGCGGCGTCGTGCGCCCTCGTCGGGCGATGGCGCGACCGATTGCAGCGTTGTCAGGCGCGGACAAAGGCCAGGAGGTCAGGGTTCACAACTTCGGGGTGCGTCGCGAAAAGGCCGTGCGACAGGCCGGGATAGGTTCGCAACGTGCCGTCCCGCACCAGCCTGACGGCCTTGTGCGCCGAGTTCTCGATCGGGACGATCTGGTCGTCTTCCCCGTGCAGAAAGAGTACCGGCACGGTGATCGCTTCCAGATCCTCGGTGAAGTCGGTCTCGGAAAACGCCTTGATGCAGTCGTAATGGGCCTTCGCCCCGCCGGCCATTCCCTGACGCCACCAGTTGTCGATCAGACCCTGACTGACTTCGACGCCCTCGCGGTTGAAGCCATAGAACGGGCCGCTCGGAATGCCTTTGTAGAACTCCGCGCGATTGCGGGAGAGCGCGTCGCGAAATCCGTCGAAGACCTCCATCGCGATCCCGTCCGGGTTCTTGTCGGACTTGACCATCACCGGGGGGACCGCGCCGATCAGCACGGCCTTGGCGATGCGGCCACGCTGCGCCCGCGCGGCATATCGAGCGACCTCGCCCCCGCCCGTCGAATGGCCGATGTGGACCACCTCATGAAGGTCCAGCCCCTTCACGACAGCCGCGACGGCGGCATAGGTCTCCATGTCGTTGCCGGTGTCGGTCTGATCCGATCGTCCGTGGCCACGCCTGTCATGGGCGATCACGCGATAGCCTCGGGACATGAAGAACAACATCTGGCTGTCCCAGTCGTCGGCGCTCAGCGGCCAGCCGTGGTGGAACATCACCGGTTGCGCGTCTTTCGGCCCCCAATCCTTGTAGTATAGATTCGTGCCGTCAGATGTCGTGACCATTGGCATGGCAGGGTCCGTTCAGAGTTCTGGCTCGACGATGACTTCCGAGGCGAGCGCTCCATGAGAGCGCCGTGGTGCCGATCGCGAGCAGTGTCGCCGGGTGTGCCGCACACGCCTGCCGGCGCGAAGCCGGCGAGAGCGCTCGGTGTGTCAGCCCGAGGACCGTAGCAGCCGCCTTGAGTGAAGCGCGGCGCGAAACCTGCGGTCCAGTTGCCGATCTTGCGGATCGTGCGTGGCGCAGCACGGTAGTGAGTGAGCGGCTGTATGCGCGATGGTCGCCAGGATAAGGCGCAAGATCTGCACCTATGCAGCAGCCCGCGCACCGCACCTTTTCGGCATCTCGGTAAGACAGATCCGGCGCAAAGATCAGGGGCCCGCAAGTGCCTGGCGCTGCGTCCGACTTGGATCACCGCATCGCGAACATCGCGGCGGACCCCTGCCGCGCCGGGCCACGACAACTCGCCGAGCAGGGCGTTGGAATCGAGCAGGCGTCGGAATGACGGACGTCCGCGATCATACGGAAAAGGTCGAATTTCGTCACGTTCGGCCTGTCGCACGGGGTTGGTTGGCGGCCTCGGGAGAGGATGACACGCAATGAGTTGGAACCCAGCGCTCGAACCGGGCTGTCCGGACGACATCGGGATCGACGCGATCGAAACGCTCATCGTCCCGCGGTCCCGCGACCTTGGCGGGTTTGAGGTCCGGCGCGCCTTGCCGGCGCCGCAGCGGCAGATGGTCGGGCCGTTCATCTTCTTCGACCAGGCTGGCCCAGCTGAAATGCTAACAGGACAGGGCGTCGATGTCCGTCCGCACCCGCATATCGGCCTCGGCACCGTCACCTACCTCTATCGCGGCGACTTTCACCACCGGGACTCGACCGGCGCCGACCAGATCATCACCCCCGGAGCGCTGAACTGGATGGTCGCCGGTCGCGGCGTCACCCACTCGGAGCGCACGTCCGCGGCGGCCCGCAGCGGTCCGAACAGCTTGTTCGGTATCCAGACCTGGCTCGCCTTGCCCGCCGCCCAAGAGGATGTGGCGCCGACCTTCGAACATCATGGCAAGGACACGCTGCCCATGATCGAGGATCGCGGCGTCTCCGTTCGCCTCATCCTCGGCCATGCCTACGGCGAAGCGGCGCCCGCGAAGATGTTGTCCGACACGTTCTATGCCGACGTGACACTCGAGCCGGGGTGTCGACTGCCCATGCCGGACGATCACGAGGACCGGGGCATCTACATCGTGGGCGGTTCGATCTCCATTGCCGGCCAGGATTTCGCCAAAGGCCAGATGATGGTCTTCCGCCCGGGCGACCCGATCACGGTCGCCGCCGGCGGAGAGGGCGCGCGGTTGATGATCCTCGGCGGCGCAACGTTCAACGAGCCACGCTACATCTGGTGGAACTTCGTCGCCTCCTCAAAGGAGCGGATCGAAGAGGCCAAGGCTGAATGGCGCGCGGCACAGTGGGGCAAGGGCCGCTTCGACCTGCCTGTCGACGACCGGGATGAATTCATCCCCGTTCCGGACTGATCCGCACGGTCGCTTCCATTGTCGACTGACCGGATCCGGGTCGGCGAAACGGCAGGATGGAGAACTCGAAATGACGAATGCGTGGCCTCAACTCGATTACCAAAGCTGGCGTGAGACGTGTTCAGCCCTGCACCTGTATCTCCAGATCGCCGGGAAGTACCGGCTGGCACATTCGCCGTGGCTCAATCACTCCTGGGCCGCGACCTTCTATGTCACGCCGGTCGGTCTCGCCACGTCGCCCGTGCCCGATGGGCCGGGGATCGAGATCCTCTTCGACCTGCGCAGGCATAGGGTCGTCGGAACCTCCGGCAACGGTCACCAGGCGTCGATCGACCTCGGCCGGACCACCGTCGCCGCGTTTCACGCGAGCTTCGTGCAGCTGGTCACCGAGCTTGGCGGAACGCCGACGTTCAACGCGCAGCCGAACGAGGTGCCCAATCCGATCCCCTTTGCCGAAGATCATCGTGATCGACCTTACGACCCGGACGCGGTGCGGCGCTTTCACCAAGCGCTTGTTTCGATCGACAGAGCGTTCAACCGGTTCCGCCCGTCCTTCATCGGGAAATCAAGTCCGGTGCATCTCTTCTGGGGCGCCCTCGACCTCGCCGTAACTCGCTTCTCCGGCCGGCGCGCTCCGCTCCACCCGGCGGGCATCCCAGCCTTGCCGGACAACGTGGCGCAGGAGGCTTACGACCGCGAGGTGTCCTCGGCAGGCTTCTGGCCGGGCGGCAACGGCATCGATTATCCCGCATTCTACGCCTACGCCTACCCCGCACCGACGGGGTATCGGGCCGCTCCGGTCAAGCCCGAAGCCGCATTCTGGCACGAAGGATTGTCGGAGTTCGTGCTCCCCTACGACGCCGTGCGGGCGGCGGCCGATCCCGAGGCGGATCTGATGGCCTTCCTCGTCTCGGCCTACGAGGCCGCCGCTGATCTCGGCGGATGGGACCGCGATCTTCTAGAGTGCGCGACCGGTCAGCCACGCCAGGTCCGCGCTCCAGACCCCGGACGCGTAAGCGATCCGCCCGCGCCCGGTGACAGCGAGGTCGAGCGTGCGGACGGCGACAACAAGGGGCGCTACTTCATCGCCATCGATGGCGCCACGGCCGAGATGACCTACAGCCGCGCCGGCGCAGAACTCATCATCATCGATCACACGGAGGTCCCGACCGCCTTGCGCGGACGAAAGGTCGGCGAGCGGCTCGTACGCCAGGCGGTCGAGGACGCGCGACGTGATGGCGTCTCGCTCATGCCGCTCTGCCCGTTCGCTAAGGCGCAGATCGACCGCCATCCGGAGTGGCAGGACCTTGTCCGCCGCCCGAAGGCGTGATCGCAAGGAAGCCCGGCCGATGTCTTTGCTCCGACGACACCTCGGGTGGCGCTGCACCCCGACCCGCCGTGGCGCGGCCATGGAGCGAGGCCATGATCCTCATACGGTCTTGCACCGGCACCGATCGGCACGGAGCGCATTCGACGAACCGGGCAGCATGGCGATCGATACGGCGGCGCTGGCGGCTGTGCGCGCGTGGATCGTCCAGGTTGGGCTGACGAGTGACGACCCGGCCTCTCTTCTCTCGGGGGCCTCGGAGCAACTGCTGGCGGCGGGAGTCCCGATTTTGCGCTCCCACCTCTCGTTTGCGACCCTCGATCCGCGCAAGCGCGCCGAGAACATCATGTGGCTGCGCGACCGCGGGACGACGCGCGACCTGCACAACCACGAGGAGTTCGAGCGGTTCTTTCCCCGCTCTCCGTTCCCGCAGATGCTGAAGACCGGCCGTTTGCAGCGACGTTGGCGCCTCGAGCGGCCATGCGATGCGGAAGGTTTCCCGGTCATCGAGGCGATCCAGCGTTCCGGCGCAACGGATCTCGTCGTGAGCATCGTGCCGTTCACCTCGACGGCCGAGATCTTCGAAGGGGCTGCGATCTCGGCCGCGACGGACCGGCCTGGCAGCTTCACGGACGCCGAGCTGGCGAGTCTGGGCGAACTGGCGCCGACGATGGGGCTCGCCGCCTATCGGATCGCGACCTCCGACGCTCTCGGTTCGTTGCTGCGCGCCTATTTGGGGATCGGTGCCGGCCACCACGTCCTCGGTGGCCATGTCAGGCCGGGTGAAGGAGATAGCGTCACCGCAGCCCTCCTCCTCGCGGACCTGCGTGGTTTCACGAGGGCGACCGAGCCGGAAGGGCCCGGAATCATCAGCCGGCTCGGCGAGCATCTTGCCGCCATTGCCGAGCCTGTCGAGGCGGCGGGTGGTGAGGTGCTAAAATTCACCGGAGACGGTCTTCTCGCCGCCTTCCCTGTCACGAGTGACGCCGCGACCGCCTGCGATGCAGCGCTCGCGGCTGCGCGCGACGCGCTGGCCCGCAATGCCCGTGTGAATGCCGCGCATCCGGCGTCGTCCCGGCTCCACCTCGATGTGGCCCTTCATCTCGGCGACGTTTTCTACGGCAATATCGGCGCGGCCTCGCGGCTCGAATTCACGGTCATCGGCCCAGCGGTCAACGAGGCGTCACGCATCGAGAGCCTGTGCGGCCAGCTCGAACGGGACCTGTTGATGTCGCAGAGCTTTGCGAGGGCCTGCTCGGCGCCGGTGGCAAGTCTCGGACGCTTTAAACTGCGAGGCGTTGAAGCCGAGCGAGAGGTCTTCGCCCGTGGCGAGCCCAGCACATAGCCCTGCCGCGGTAACCACATCGCCCGGGCGCCTCTTTGCCGCGAAGCGGGGTCGTTTTCCTCGCGCGGGATACTTCTCTGCCGCTCAACGTCACGAAAGGAACACTGCATGTCAGAAACAATGAAGGCCGCCGTCCTGACCCGCTTCGGTGGTCCGGACGCGTTCGAAATCCAGAGCCTTCCCGTCCCGTCCTTCGGCCCTCGGCAGGTTCGCGTGCGTGTGCACGCCACGGCGATCAACCCGCTCGACTATCAGATCCGCCGCGGCGACTACGTCGATTACGTATCCCTGCCGGCCGTGATCGGTCACGACGTCTCCGGTGTGTTGGAGGCCGTCGGCGCGGACGTCACCGAGTTCGCCCCTGGCGACGAGGTGTACTACACGCCGAAAATCTTCGGCGGCGCCGGGTCGTACGCTGAGGTCCATGTCGCCGACGTCCACCTCGTCGGCCGCAAGCCACGCAACCTGTCGCACGTCGAAGCTGCGAGCCTGACGCTCGTGGGCGGGACCGTCTGGGAGGCCTTCGTCATCCGCGCCGCCCTGCGCCTCGGCGAGACAATCCTCATCCACGGCGGCGCCGGAGGTGTCGGGACCATCGCCATCCAGGTCGCGAAGGCCATCGGGGCACGGGTCATCACGACGGCACGCGCCAGAGAGCATGATTTCGTCCGTTCCCTCGGCGCAGACGACGCGATCGACTACACCTCGACCGACTACGTCGACGCCGTGCACACGCTCACCGGCGGGCGTGGCGTCGACGTCGTCTTCGACACGATCGGCGGCGACACGCTGACGAGGAGCCCCCTCGTGCTCGCCCCGCTCGGCCGCGTCGTGTCGATCGTCGATATCGCCGCGCCGCAGAACCTCATCGAGGCCTGGGGGCGGAACGCCTCCTACCATTTCGTCTTCACTCGCCAGAACCGCGGCAAGCTCGACGAGCTGACCAAGCTTGTCGAGCGCGGCCTCGTGCGGCCGGTGATCGGCGCCGTCCTGCCTCTGGAGCGCATTGGGGAAGCGCACGAGGTGCTGGAAACGGGCTCGCGCGGCGGGCTGCGAGGGAAGGTCGCGGTCGACGTCTCGGCCGAGGCGGCGATCATGATCCCGCCGCTCGCCGCCGCAGCCTGAGCCAGCCGATCGGCCCCGGCTCGCGCATCGCATCCTTCCCTTCCCTTCCCGAGAACCGACATGATCACCCTTCCGTCCCCCCTTCGCGTGATGCCCGGGGACCCGGCCCAACAACGGGGGCTGGGGGCGGGGTCCGGCGAGGGCGCCCTGATGGGCCTTATCGTCAATCCGCTGGCGGGGCTCGGCGGCCCGGTCGGCCTGAAGGGCACCGATGGTGATGACGTCGTGCGCGAGGCGCTGCGTCGCGGCGCAGTTCCTGTCGCCAAAGAGAAGGTGGTCGAGGCGCTTGTGCGGCTGTCGGCAACGGTCCCCTCGCTGCGCGTCGTCACCGCAGGCGGTGCAATGGGCGAAGACGTCGCCGCAGATGCGGGGTTCCTGCCCAGCGTCGTTCATCGCCCGCATGCAGTTCCGTCGACCCGAGACGACACGATCTCGGCCGCCGCCGCAATGGCGGACCATGGGGTCGACCTCATCCTTTTCGCGGGGGGCGACGGCACAGCGCGCGACATTCTGGCTGCGGTCGGCGATCGCGTGCCGGTGCTGGGTGTCCCTGCCGGGGTGAAGATGCACTCGGCGGTGTTCGGGACAAGCGCGAAAAACGCCGGCCTTCTGGCCTCGTCGTTCGATCGCGATCGAGCGCGGTGGTCTCGCGGCGGGACAGAACGCGCTCGCCGCGCTGCAGGATCGCCGGCACCTCGTCGGGCCTCAGTCCTGCCACGCCGCCGGCGTGATACCGGTGCGCTCCGGCGAACGCCGCCGCCGGTGCGAGCCGCATCGGCGCCTGCTGACCCACGACACCGCCGTCGTGGAAGACGCCGGCGAACACCGACCCGAGGCGTCCGATGCCGGCCGACAGCGCATTCGAGAGCGGCCCGAAGATGAACCGCTGCGCCGCCACCTTCGCCATGTCGACGAGCATCGAGCTGACCAGGCTGCGGAAGTCGATCTTGCCCGTCCGGACGAACTCAGCGAACGCCTCCTCGGCGCTGCGAAACGCACGCACCAGCGTGTCGCCGACGTTCTTGCCGAGCGCCATCGCCTGCTTGGCGTAGTCGGTCAGCGCGTCCCGCGCTTGGCTCCAGCCGGTCTTCGCAGCTTCGGCGGTCTCCACCACCTCCGGCTTCGCGGCCTTCGCCGCCTCTGCGGTCTGTGCCACGCCGTCCTTCAGGTTCTCCGCTGCCTTCGCCGCGCGCTCCAGCGACGCCTCGCTGTCGACGCCGGCCGCCTCGGCGGTCTGCGCGAGCGCTGCCAGGGAAACCAGCGGGGCGGTGGCGGCCTTCGCGGCTTCCGACGCGGACGCGGCGAGGTCCTTCGCGCGTTTGTCGGCCTCGCCGACGGCGAGCTCGAGCTCGTAGAAGCCGGACGTCGCCATGACCGCCGCGCCGTGCACCCGCAGCGTCGTCTCATCGAACCCGGGCAGCCCGTCCAGACCGCGCGCGAGCCGATGTAGAAGCTCGGCCCAGCTCTTCTGGATCCGCGCCATGACGGAGAGCCAGCCCCCCTCGATCCGCGCCCAGACCGACTGAAGCGCTAGCCCCAGTGCGCGGCCACCTGACTTGATCCGCTCCCAGACCTCGTTCGCGACATCGCCAAGCAGTGATAGCGCGTTGCCGAAGCCGCCCGTGCGGCTGACGAGGCGGCCGAACTGGTAGATCAGCTCGCCCGCGCCAACGATGAGCGCGCCGATGCCGGTCCGGATCAGCGCGCCCCGCAGGACGACCAGCGTTGTAGCGAGGCCGCGGACCGAGACCGCAGCCGCCACCATTCCCGCGACCCAGCGTCCGGCGAAGAACGCCGCAGCCGTGGCGGCGTACGTCGCGAGACGGCCGAGGTTGCCGATGACGGTGTCGATGGCCGTGCGGACGATGCCGCCTGCCGACGCCAGCGAGACGAACGCCGAAGCGAGCGCTTCGACGGCCGGGGCCGCGGCGACCGCGATGCGGTTGCGCAGCCCCTCCATCACCAGCGACATCGTGTCGAGCGCGACCTCGGTCCGCTGCAGCGCCTTCAGACCGTCGCCATCCAGAACCGCTCCGAGGTCGGCGGCGCGATCGCCGAGCCGCTGCATCTCCGCGCCGCCGTCTCGGAGAAGCGGCAGGAGGCGTGTGGCGTCGGAGGCCATCGCCTCGAGGTGGAACGTCATCTCCTGCTGCGACAGCCCGGCGCGCTGCAGGGTGTCGACATAGAGCTGCAGCGCCTCTGGACCCGAGAGCCGCGCGAATTGGTCGGCGGTGACGCCCACCTTCGGCGCGACCTTCTCGAAGAAGTGGGCCATCGGGCCGCCACCGGTCTGGAGGAAATCGCCGACGCGGTCGTTCACGTCCTTCAGGATGTCCGCAAGCTTCTCCTGCTCGATGCCGACGGTCCGAGCGGCGCCCGACCAGCGCTGGAACCCTTCGGGTGTGGCGTTGGCAACCTGCACGAACTGCCGGAGCTGCGCGCCGCTCTCGGCTGCGGAGCGGACGATCAGGCCGAGCGAGGCTGTCGCTGTGGCCGCGGCTGCAGTGAGCCCGACCCTGGCCGCGCGCGCGAACGAGGCCATCCGCGCGTTCGCCGCCTCCATTTCGCGCGAGAGCCGGCCGAACGCCTTGCCGCCGGAGTCGCCGATGCCCTGCAGCTCGGCCTTCACCTGGCGTCCGCCGACGGCAGCGAGGCGGACGCTCACACGCTTTTCAGCCATGCTCAGATCCGATCTGCTTGTTGATGGCGGTGACCGCTGCGGCTTCCAGCGCGGGGAGCATCTCGGCGGCGGCGAGCGTGCTGATGCCGAGCGCGTCGGCCATCGCGAGGGCCGCTGTCATGTCCCAGCCAACGACGCCGCCCGGCACGACGCGGACCTGCCCGCCCATGCGCTGGGCGAGGTCCCACACCTGCCAACCCTCGATGGTCTGCGGCAGGTTCAGGCGGCCCGGGCACTCTTGGCACGGCGACGGGCAGGCGTCGCAGTATCCTTGCCCGCCGCCGAAGTGCCATTCGGCGAGGGCTGCGAGCCGTTTTTTTCCGCGTCGAGCAGGAGGCCCTTGTTTACGTACTTCAGCTGGAACGCCTCGAAGACGGGGTAGAGATCGAGCAGCGCATCGATGCCGTCGAACGTTGGGTCGACTGGCTCGCCATCGGCGTCACCGACGCCCTCCCATCCGAGCAAAGCGCGGCGAGCGATCGCCTTCGCGTAGGCGAGCGCGCGATCCTCGTCGGGCGCGTCGTCCGGCATCTCGTGGACGGCGGGGTCGTTGCGCGCCGACACCATCAGCGCGGTGGTGAGCGGGGCGAGGCAGACGCGCACGCCGGCGGCGAGGTCGAGCCAGACCGGCTCGCGGTGAAGGT
>NZ_MJUX01000001.1 GCF_001927245.1 Acuticoccus yangtzensis
ACAAGAACCGGGTCATGCCGCGCCAAGCGTCAGGGCGGCGATCGCTGGTCCCATGTGACCGAAGCGCACCGGGATCGCATCCTCGCCCTCTTGGACGAGGCGGGCGACATCACGCTGACCGAGCTCAGGGACAGGCTCGGCGAGACCGGAGACACCGTGTCGATTTCATCCGTCTCGCGCTTCTTCAGGCGACACGGGATCACGCTCAAAAAAAGACCGGCCATGCGGCCGAGCAGAGCCGCGCCGACATCCTCGCCCGTCGCCGCGCCTGGTTCGACGGCCAGGACGACCTCGAGCCCGCGCGGCTGATTTTCATCGACGAGACCTGGGCGAGCACCAAGATGGCGCGTTCGCACGGTCGTTGTCGGCGCGGCGAGCGGCTGCGCATGCCGCTGCCCTTCGGTCATTGGAAGACCACCACGCTCGTGGCCGGCCTCTCCTTGTCCGGCATCGTCGCGCCCATGGTTCTGGATCGTGCGATCAACCGGACCTGGTTCGAGGCCTATGTGGAACAGATCCTCGTCCCTTGCCTGACCCCAGGCAATGTCGTGGTGATGGACAATCTGGGCAGCCACAAAGGGCCACGCGTTCGCCAGTTGATCGAACGCGCCGGGGCGACGCTCCTGTTCCTCCCGCCCTACAGCCCCGACTTCAATCCCATCGAGATGGCCTTCGCCAAGATCAAGGCTCTGTTGAAGAAGGCCGCCGAGCGAACTGTCACCGCCCTTTGGGATCGCGTCGGCGACGTCCTCCACCTCGTCACCCCCGACGAGGCCCGCGCCTATTTCAGAGCCGCCGGGTATGACCCGGATTGAGCGCGAAGTGCTCTAGCGTCGCCGGTCCTTTTTTGTGCGTGATCTGGTAGGGTCGGAAATAGCGCCACAGCGCCGCCAGCGAGACGTCAGTGCCTCGGCTGGCCAATTCCGCCTTCAGTTTGCGCAGGGTGATATCGGCCTCACCATCGAGGATGGCCTGATCTCCGCCGCATGCCGTTCGGTCTTGTGGGACAGCCGGTCACCGCCGCTTCGCCTTGGTGCGCATGGCCCACGCGTGCGCCACGCATGGTGCCAGCGGATGGCGCTCGAGGCGCTGACATTGAAGCGCTCCCCGCCTGCCGACACGACAGACCATCGCCGATGGCCTGAACAACTCGGGTGCGAAGATCCAGCGACAAGGCTTTTGACATCAAGGCTGGCCTCCCTCGTCCAGCCCCTATCGTGAAGCAGATCTCAGTCGATTCGGGGATCCCTCCACGACTCCGCCTGCGGGAAACACGTTCTAATACAACAGGCCGCAAACCAATCTAGGTGCCCTGGGTCAAACGAGTTTGCAATCCGGGCAAGGCAACATCGCATCGCTCACGCAGCTCTGATAGGAGGAGGATACTCCTTCAGCGGCAGCGTCCGCGTATTAGTTTCCCATAAAGAATCAGATCGCAGCTGAGCCGGGCCCGACCGGCTCGCGCTGCAGGACGAACGCGCTAAAACAAGCCCTGATCGATCGTTTCGGTTTCGACCGAGACTTCACTCTCCAGGCCGGATACCTCGAGCACGCTCATCTTGTTCAATTGCTGGATGATCGGACCTTCTGGTTGCGATTCCTGTGTCACGAAAGGCAGGTCGGCGTCGATCCTGATCTCTCTGACGCCCGATTCCAGGATTGCACCGAGGGGTGCGGCAAGGTTCGTCTGGTCGAGTGCGTCAAGGGCGGCTTCCAACGTGAGGAGCTTGTCCCGTGCACTCGATAGGTCGTCCTTCGCGGTGCTCAAGAGCGAGACTTTCGCTGCCAACTCCGACCCGCTGACCGCAAGCGCGGCCGCAGCATTGAGTTTCCCCAATGCTTGGGCGACCAAAGGTAAAAACGATGAGGGATCCTTCAGCACCTCACCGACGACCAGTGACACAGCATCGAACGACGCGCTCAGGGCGCTTTCATTCGCGTTTTGCGAAGACGCGGTGGCGAGATTGATCACAAGAGACGCAACGCCGGCGGTCGTGACGGTTGCGGCCACAGCAGGAGAAAGAGTTAAAAATGAGGCTGCCAAAGCGCCCGTTGCCCCCGCCACCGATAGCGCCTGAACAACGGTGTCGATATTGATCGTCTCGAGATTTCCTTCGAGTGCGGCTATCGTATCCAAGATCGATGCCTTGGCCTCTTGGAGGCGCAAGACATCGGCCGAAGATTGACCGACCGCGTTCAGGAAGCCGGCATTGTCCTCGTTGGTAATCACAGCCGCGGCGAGATCGGCAAAGGACAAGGTCGTATCGACGAACTGAAATTTTTCGATCGATTGGAGCGTATTGACGCTGACACCTTGCACGCTCGCGGTGACACTGACGGCGCCGGACTGCCGATTAATGGAGACGTTCACGGCATCGAGGTTGGACGTATAAACGTCGTTGAAGACCGCCGTATCGCTTCCGGGCCCACCCACCAGAACGTCGTCGTTGAAGGCATCGGCGTGGAAGACGTCCGCCCCCGCTCGCCCGAAGAGCGTATCATTGAGGTCAGCGCCCTTCGCCAGTGTGCCGTCGCCGCCATAGAGGGTATCGCGGCCGTTTCCACCGTAAAGTGTGTCGGACCCGCCATCTCCATAGATGAGATCCGCTCCTTCGCCGCCTTTCAGCCTGTCGCCGCCGGCACTTTTAGAATTGGCATTGATGCGGCCCTCGCCCCGGATGACGTCATTTCTCCTGCCGCCCAAGATTTCGTCACGACTGTCTCCCCCAAACAACGTATCCGCGCCAAATCCTCCTGTAATCTCGTCCTGCCCAGGCCCACCTTTGATGCGGTCCGCTTTCCACAAACCCTCAATCGTATCGTTGCCACCGGACCCGTCAAAGAATCGACTTGAATCCCAACGTAGAAAGGGACTCGCGTTCGCTGATGGCAAGGTCACATCGTCATCACCGCTGAGGGCGTTGCTGACGTTTGGGCGCCCACGAATAATTGAGTTTAGATCATCCTGAGAGATCTTATTGAAATCGACAACATCATCACCTGACGTAAAGAAGACGACAGGTTCCTCCTCCTCCACCACAGGGGGAGGGACAGCAATCGGCTTCGCATTGAGGCTCGAGGCTCCACTCCCACCACCGAGGTAAGCCTGCGCCTCGTTTTCCAGGCCGGGGGGCACGTAGATGATCGGCCCCGGGAGCACGCCGACTTGAACGCCGTTTAAATTGTAGATCGGCTGTGAGGGATCGAACTTAAAGCCAAGCTTGAGAAGCCGTTCCTGTTCACGCACGAGGGCTTCCGCCTCGCGCAAAAGTTCTTGAAACGTCGCCATGTGAGAATCCTTGCCCGTCGAAAAAAATATTGCCCAGTAACCCCATCGTGCCCAAACGACGACCAAGCGCTCAACGCCTAAAATAATTGGCGCTTAGCATATAAAATCAAAACGTAATCTGATTGCGCCGTCAAGACTGTACGAGATTAGGCTTAATGCGCGGGCGCGGGCCCGAGCCGCGACCGTCGAGGTGTGAACGCTACGAGAAGGGCCCCCGGTGATCGACCTCGACTACGTGGAGGGCTCCTCCCCTACGCCCGCTCGTCGGCCGTGCCGTCCTAACCCCGTCCTCGGCGGCAGCGCCCTCGAGGCGGCCGGTCAGCGGGCGTTGCGGATGGCGAGGTAGAGGGCGTCATAACGCGCGTGGGCATCGGCGAAGGCGCCCGCCAACGTCGGGTCCGGCTCGATCGTCTCGGCGATCACCGGAGGGGTCGCGAGCTCCGCGCCGCCGCCGGTCGCCGCCATCTGGCCCAGACGCGCCGCACCGAAGGCCGCGCCGTAGTCGCCCGCCCCCGGCACGTCGACCGGGATGCCGAGAACGGTCGCCATGATCTCCAGCCACGCGCGCGAGCGGCTGCCACCGCCGACCGCGATCACCCGCTCCACCTCGGTGCCCGCCGCCGACAGCGCATCGCGGCAGTCGGCGACCGCGAAGGCGACGCCCTCCATCACCGCGCGCGTTCCGGCCACGCGGTCCGCCTCGTGCCCCAGCCCGACGAAGGCGCCGCGGATCTTCGCGTCGTTGTGCGGGGTCCGCTCACCGCCGAGATAAGGCAGGAACACCGTGCCGGACGGCGCCCTCAGCGGCCCCGCCTCGGCAGTCAGCGCCGCGGGCTCCGCCCCCACCAGCCGCGCGTACCAGGCGAGCGCGTCGCTGGCGGCGAGGATCACGCCCATCTGGTGCCACAGCCCCGGAAGGGCGTGGCAGAAGGTGTGGACCGACGTCTCGGGCGCGGCGGCATAGGCCGGCGACGGCGCGAAGAGAACGCCGGACGTGCCGAGCGACAGGAAGGCCCCGCCCGGCGCGACGACCCCCATTCCCACCGCGGCGGCCGCGTTGTCGCCGGCGCCCCCCGCCACCACCACGCCCTTGGAGAAGCCGAAGCGCGCCGCGATCGCCTCGCGCAGCGTGCCCGACACCGCCGAGCCTTCGACGAGGCGCGGCATCTGCGACTCGGTCATGTCGCACGCGCCCAGCAGCGCCGAGGACCAGGTGCGCGCGCCGGTGTCGAGCCAGGCGGTGCCGGCAGCGTCCGACGGCTCGGAGACCGCCTCGCCGGTCAGCCACAGGCGCAGCATGTCCTTGGGCAGCAGCACCAGCGCCGTCTTGGCGAAGACCTCCGGCTCGTGCGTCTTCACCCACGGCAGCTTCGGCGCGGTGAAGCCGGGAAAGACGATGTTGCCGGAGATCGCGCGGAACATCGGCAGCGCGTCCAGCGCCGCGGCCTCTGCGCTGGCGCGGGTGTCGTTCCACAAAATAGCGGGCCGCAGCGGGGCATGGGAGGCGTCCAGAAGCGTTGCCCCATGCATCTGCCCGGAGAGGCCGATCCCGGTGACGGCGGCGAGATCGGTGGCGGCACCGAGCGCGGTGAGGACGGCTTCGGCGGCGGCGATCCAGTCCGCCGGGTCCTGCTCGGACCAGCCGGGGTGCGGGCGCGCCACCTGAAGCGGCGCCGTCGCCTCGGCGACGACGCGCTGCGCCTCGTCGATGACGATGCCCTTGAGGCCGGATGTGCCGAGGTCGAGGCCCAGATACATGACGTCAGTGTCCTTGCAGTGGCGGGCGGGCCGGACCCGCAGGATGGCCGAAGATGTGCGCCGCACCGACCCGCGCCAGCGCAAAGTCGCGCTCGGCGTTCGGCGCGTGGGGGCCGACCTTGGTGCGCTGGTTGTAGCTCGTCGGCGAGCCCCAGAAGTCGAACCCGTAGAGGGTCAGCGAACCGCCCTCGCCGATCAGCCGCGTCAGAAGGTCGATGCCCATGGCGCCGGTGGAGGGGCTCGCCCCCAGCGTCTCGGCCAGCGCGGCGTACCAGGGCGCCGGGTAGAAGGAGAGCCGCCGCACCAGCCATTCGGGCAGACGCGGCCGGTCCGACACGCCCATGAAGAACATCTCCCCCGGCGGCCGGGCGAGACGCTGATTGTCGACCGCGAGGCCGATCGCCATGCGCCGCCCGGCCACCAGGAGGATGTCGGTCCGCTGCCCGATCGTACCCGCCACCTCGGCAAGCGCGGCGCCGCGGTTGATGCGCACCACGACGTCGTGATCGTCGATCGGCGGAGGCGGACCGGAGAGCAGGCTGGCCGCGTTGCCGACGAGGGCGACGCTGCGCCCGCGCACCAGAGGCGCCGCCACGGCGGCCGCGTCCGCCGCATCCGGCCGCAGCGCGGGCGGCGTCTCCCCTGCGCGTCGCCAGGCCCGCTCGCGGCGGGGCTGCCGCCACTCCTCCGCTGCCAGCATCAGCTTGGCGCGGAAGGAGGGATCGACGCGAAACCGCGGCGACATCGCTCAGACCGTGACGGGGACGGGCGTCTGCACCCCAACGCCGAAGACGCGCTTGTAGCGGGCGATCTCGTCCTCGGGTCCGGTCGCCTTCTCCGGATTGTCTGACAGTTTGACCGTGGGCCGCCCGTCCGCCGACACCGCCTTGCACACGAGGCTGAACGGCTTCAGCGCGTCGCCGGGGACGAGACCGCGGAAATCGTTGGTCAGCAGCGTGCCCCAACCGAACGATACGCGGGTCTGTCCGGCGAAGCGGGCCTGCAGCGCCAGCATCGTTTCGACGTCCAGCCCGTCCGAGAAGATGATGCGTTTCTCGGCCGGGTCCTCGCCGCGCTGGCGCCACCAGGCGATCGCGGTCTCGGCGGCCTTGGCGGGGTCGCCGGAATCGACGCGCACGCCGGTCCACCCGGCCAGCCAGTCGGGCGCATGCTCCAAGAATCCCTCGGTGCCGAAGGTGTCGGGAAGGATGATGCGAAGGTTGCCGACATGCTCCTCGTGCCAGTCGGCCAGCACTTGATAGGGGGCGTTGGCCAGCTCCTCGTCGCTATTGGCGAGGGCGGCATAGACCATCGGCAATTCGTGCGCGTTGGTCCCGATCGCCTCGATATCGCGCCGCTGGGCGATCAGGCAGTTCGAGGTGCCGGTGAAGGAGTCGCCGAGGCCCTCCATCATCGCCTGCACGCACCAGTCCTGCCACAGGAAGGAGTGGCGGCGCCGGGTTCCGAAATCGGCGATCTGGATCTCCGGCACGGTGCGCAGCCGCTCCACCTTCTCCCACAGCTTGGTCATGGCGCGCGCGTAGAGCACCTCGATCTCGAACCGACCCATCTGGTTGAGCACCGCGCGCGAGCGAAGCTCCATGAGGACGGAGAGCGCGGGGATCTCCCACAGCATCACCTCCGGCCAGGCGCCCTCGAAGGTGAGGCGATATTGGCCGTCGTGCTTCTCCAGCGTGTAGGGCGGCAGGCGCAGGTCCTCGAACCAGGCCATGAATTCGGGCGAGAACATCTGCCGTTTGCCGTAGAAGGTGTTGCCGCGCAGCCAGGTGGATTCGCCGCGCGACAGGGACAGCGAGCGGATGTGGTCGAGCTGTTCGCGCAGCTCCCCCTCGTCGATCAGCTCGGCAAGGCGGATGTCGCGGCTGCGGTTGATGAGCTGAAAGACGACGCGCGTGTCCGGCTTGTTGCGGTGGACCGACTGGCACATGAGCAGCTTGTAGAAGTCGGTGTCGATGAGAGAGCGGACGATCGGGTCGATCTTCCACTTATGGTTCCACACGCGGGTCGCGATATCGACCAAGGCGTCCTCCGGGCGAATAGAGCTGCTTGCGGCTTACGCAAATCATGCACGCCCTGCATAGCAGATGGCCCGGAAATTTGTCGCCCCCGCACGCCGAACGTTGCGCGGCTGGGCCTGCCGGGCGGTTCACGCCGTCGCGAGACCCGCCACCGTGGCGAGGAAGACCGCCGCGCCGCGCTCGATCGCCGGCCACGGCGTGAACTCGTCCGGCGCATGGCTGATGCCGCCGCGGCTCGGCACGAAGAGGAGCGCCGAGGGGCAGAGGGCGGCCATCGTCTGCGCGTCGTGGCCGGCGCCGGACGGCATCGTGCGCGCCGACGTACCGGGGAGCGCGGCGGCGGAGCGGGCGAAGGCCGCTTGAAGCGCCGGGTCCAGCGCCACCGGCTCCAGCCGGCTGCGCACGGTCACGGTGGCGGCCAGCCGCTCCGCCTCCGCCGCCTCCTCGACGAGGGCGAGAACCGCAGCGGTGAGCGCGTCCATCGCCTCCCCGCTCATGTCGCGCAGGATGATGGTGCAGTCCGCCCGGCCGGGGATGGTGTGCGCCGCGTTCGGCGACAGCGCGGCGGCGCCGATGGTGAGGCGCGCATCGCCGGTGCCGTGGTCCCGCGCGACGGCGGGCAGCGCGGCGCCGATGCGCGACAGGCCGACGAAGGCGTCACGGCGCATGTCCATCGGCGTGGTGCCGGAATGGTTCGCCGCGCCCTCCAGTACGACATCGAGCACCGCGCAGCCGCTGACCGCCGTGGCGATGCCGATGTCGATTCCCTCCACCTCCAGCACCGGCCCCTGCTCGATGTGGAGTTCCAGGAAGGCGCGCACGCTGCCGGGCGCCAACGCGGCGTCGGCGAGGCGTGAGGCGTCCAGCCCCGCGGCGCGCATGGCGTCGGCGAGCCGCACCCCGGCGCTGTCCGTGGCGCGCTCGGCCCAACCGTCCGGCAGCACGCCCGCGAGCGCCTGACTGCCCAGCATGCCGCCGAAGCGCCCCTCCTCGTCGGCCGTGGCGACCACGGCGATGGGAGATGTGAGGCGCACCCCGGCATCACGGATGGCGCGGACGCATTCCAGCGCCACGGCGCAGCCGAGCGCCCCGTCCAGCGGACCGCCCGAGGCCACCGTGTCGAGATGCGAGCCGATGAGGATCGCCGGACCGGGCGGCCCGATGCGGCCGATGACGTTGCCCGCGGCGTCCATGTGGGCGACCAGCCCGTCCGCTTCCATGGCGGCGAGGAAGGCGCGGCGTGCGGCCATGTCGGCGGGGCTGAAGGCGGGCCTGTCGTAGCCGCCGGTGGCCGGGTTCGCGCCGTGGCTGTTGATCTCGGCCAGCAGCGCCGCGAGGCGGGCGCCGTCGATGGCCGGTCGTGCTGCGGTCGTCTGGCGGGGCGGCATGCGGCCTCCTCGGCGTCGTCGGTGCCGCGAAGTCTAGGGGCGGGCGGCGCCGCTTGGCGAGAGGGGTCGGCGGCCGGGCGCCCTTCCCCCGGCACAGGCGGCCATGGACCCGAACGCGAGACAGGGCAGCCATGTGCCCGTGGGCGGTCAACTCGCCGCGCCCGTCCCTTACGTTCGGGCCATCCGTAATGCGTTCAACGAAAGACCTGTCGGCATGATGTTCCGTATTCGCCGCGCCATGAATGGATGGCTCGAGTATCGCCGCACCATTCACCAGTTATCCCGCCTGCCGGATCGCCAATTGAGCGACATCGGCGTGTTCCGAAACGATATCAAATCTCTCGCACGGCAGCGCCGCGCGCAGATCTGACCCCGGGCGGCCGCCGGTGCGTCAGGTGGCCGGAGATTTGGCGAACCAGGCGTCGAGCCGCAGAATGTCCGGCTCGGCGCCGTTGGGAGAGGGCCAGGAATCGACCGCCCAAGGCTCGTCGGAGCCGATCAGAACCGCCGTCGCGTGGGGATAGCGCCCGTCGAGGAAATAGCCGCGGGCGACGGGGCTTCCCACCGTGTGGTGCTTCAAGAGGCCCGCCTTCTGCGCCACCATCATGTAGCTCGTGGTGTTGGTGGCCTCATCGATGCAGTCCATCTGCCCGGCGACGCGCGCGTTCTTCAGGTCGAGCCCGCCCACGTCGTCCTGCGAGCCCACGGTGGCCGCGACCCGCGTTTCCGCCCAGGCGATCATCCGCGCCACACCGGCCCGCTCCTCGGCCGCCGAGCCGGACCCGATGAGCGCGGCCATCTGACGAAGATCCGCATCGCCGAAGGTGAAGGTGGTCTTGTAGTAGCAGCCGAAGCCGTGACAGACGACGACGCGGCCGATATCGCGCGGGGCCACGCCCCCGTGCGCGGCGTACCAGGTGGACGGCTTGGCCGCGTGAAGGTCCGAACAGGCGGCCACCAGCGGCAGCACGAGGGCCGCGAGGGCGAGGCGAATCCAAGGCGCAATCGGCGTCATGCCGGACCTTTAGCGGCACCGGCCGTCCTCTGTCTTGCCGAACCGCGGCCGCGCGGGCGCCATCCACACACAGGTGCGTGAGACCTCAGCCGGTCCGAGGTGCCGTCAGAGGCGCAAAACCGGCAGCCCACTCTTGCGGCGGGCTGGCGCGATCTCCATCATGGGGCCATGGCAGACATTGACGTGATTGGCGGCGGACTCGCCGGGTCGGAAGCAGCGTGGCAACTCGCCGAAGCGGGCGTGAAGGTGCGCCTGTTCGAGATGCGCCCCGTGCGCACCACGGCGGCCCACAAGACCGGGTCGCTGGCCGAGCTCGTCTGCTCCAACTCCTTCCGGTCGGACGATGCGGCCTCCAACGCCGTCGGCCTCCTCCATGCCGAACTGCGCGACATGGGGTCGATCATCCTGCGCTCGGCCGACGCCAATCAGGTTCCGGCCGGCGGCGCGCTGGCGGTCGACCGTGAAGGGTTCTCCGCCGCCGTCGCCGCGGCGATCGAAGGCCACCCCAACATCACCATCGTGCGCGAGGAGATCACGGCGCTCCCCACGGGTCCCGCCATCGTCGCCACAGGCCCGTTGACGTCCGACGCGCTGGCCGAGGCGATCACCGCCGCCACCGGCGCCGACGCGCTCGCCTTCTTCGACGCGATCGCCCCCATCGTCTACCGCGAGACGGTGAACATGGACGTGGCCTGGTTCCAGTCGCGCTACGACAAGCCCGGCCCCGGCGGCACCGGCAAGGACTACCTCAACTGCCCGATGGACCGGGACCAGTACGAGACCTTCATCGACGCGCTGCTCGAGGCCGACCGGGTCGACTTCCACGAGTTCGAAGGCACGCCCTATTTCGACGGGTGCCTGCCGATCGAGGTGATGGCCGAGCGCGGGCGCGAAACGCTGCGCCATGGGCCGATGAAGCCGATCGGCCTCACCAACCCGCACAACCCGACCGTGAAGGCGCACGCCATCGTCCAGCTTCGCCAGGACAATGCGCTCGGCACACTCTACAACATGGTCGGCTTCCAGACGAAGCTGCGCTACGGCGCTCAGGCGGAGATCTTCCGCCTCATTCCGGGGCTGGAAAAGGCCGAATTTGCCCGCCTCGGCGGACTTCACCGCAACACCTATATCGATTCGCCCCGCCTGCTCGACCAGACGCTGCGGCTGAAGTCCTCGCCCAACCTGCGCTTTGCGGGCCAGGTGTCGGGCTGCGAGGGCTATGTGGAAGCCTCCGCCACCGGGCTGATGGCCGGCCGCTTCGCCGCCGCCGAACTGACCGGCGGCCACCTCGCCCCTCCCCCGCAGACGACGGCGATGGGCGCTCTTCTGGCCCACATCACCGGTGGTCATTTGTCGCATGAAACGTCCGGGCCGCGCTCCTACCAGCCGATGAACGTGAACTTCGGCCTGTTCCCGCCGGTGGAGCCCGTCGCCACGGGCAAGAAAGGGCGCGGACAGAAAAAGGCCGGCCGCAAAGCCGCCTACACGGAGCGCGCCCGGCTGGACTTCTCCACATGGCGCACCGGCGCCCCGGCGAGCGAAGCGGCGGAGTAGCCGCGCATTTTATCGTCCTGTTAAGGTGTTATGCTTTCACTGCGGCTCAGAAGTGTCACTAACGATCGGTTGACGCCTTCGCAGCGATTGCAAGACGCTGTATAAGTACGCATTGATCCTCACAGTTGGGGATCGATCCTCCAGTCGAGGCCAGCGATCCGCGACGGCCGATAACGGAATAGAGTATGCGCATGGCCGTGACGGACCCGTCTGTACACTACCGTGACATCGTGAACTCGCTCACCGCGGCGGTTCTCGTTCTCGATTCCAAGCTCACGGTGCAGTTCGCCAATCTGTCCTTCTACCAGCTCTTCGGCGGCACGGAGGCCGAGACGCTCGGCTACTCCATCTTCGACATCAACGAAGCCGTCTGGTGCGAGCCGCAGCTCCGCTCGCTGCTCGAATCCGTCGTGCCTCACGATGTCGACGTCCGCGGCTACAAGCTGGAGCAGACTTTCCCGGTCATCGGTGCGCGGGTTCTCAACATCTCCGCCCGCCGCGTGTCGCGCGAAGGCGCCGTCACCGAGCAGGTGCTGGTGAAGATGGAGGACGTCACCAACGCCGTCCTCGCCAGCCGTGCCGCGGCCGAAAGCGTCGAGAAGACCCATGCGATGATGACCGAGGTCCATCACCGCGTGAAAAACAACATCGCCTCGATCCTCTCCATGCTGCGCATCGAGGGCCGGCAGCTCGAAGACGATGCGGGCAAGGAAGTGCTGCAGCGCATCGCGCTACGCGTGGAGTCGATGGGCTCCCTCTACGAACTCCTCGCCATCAACGACAACACCGGCATCGTTCGCCTCCGCCCCTATTTCGAGCGCGTCTGCCACGCCATCGAACACATGGCGAGCGCGGAGAACATGGGCTGGTCCATCGAGGTTCGCGGCGACGATCTCCCCGTCTCGATCGACGATGCGATCGCCCTCGGCGCCGTCGTCAACGAGCTGGTGGCGAACGCCGCCAAATATGCCTTCAACGGGCGGCAGGATATCGGCTCGATCCGCGTCCACATGCTGGACCGCGGCGACGAGATCCACATCACCGTCACCGACAACGGCATCGGCTTCGACAAGGACCAGGTGGACCCGAAGTCGACCGGCCTCGGCATGCGGCTGGTGGACATGTATCTCGGCGCGCTGGAAGGTGAGATCGAGCGCGAGAGCGGGCCGATGGGCACCTCCTGCTTCATCCGCGTGCCGAACCGCACGCGCAGCACCGAGTTCGCGTCGAGCGGCACCATCACGGCCCCGCGCGCCTCGCGCCGCACCGCCGTCGTCGCCCCGGACCGGCGGATGAACGGCCGGGCCGATCACCGCGCCGGCGCCACCGCCGCCGAATAAGGCACCGCGCCCCCCGCCCGGCTGACGGCTCCGCACGGCGGTCGCGACATCACGAGGCATGCCATGTGCGGCGTGCCTCGTCTCACGTCGTGGCTAACGACATCTCTCAGCTCAGGAAGTCGCGGATCGCCTCGATGCTGAAGCGGTCCCACAAGAGCGGCGCGTGCCCCTCATCCGGGATGACGAGCGCCGTCAGGTCGCGGTGGCGGCGGCGCATCGCCTCCACCGTGGCGGCGGACAAAAGATCCGAATGGGCACCGCGCACGATCATCACCGGCTTGTCCGCCAGCGCCTCGAAACCCGGCCAGAAGTCCGGCGCGGGCTGGTCGGCCGTATAGCCGCGCACCGTCCCGGCCAACGCGGGATCGAAACTCAGCGTCACCCCTCCCGCGTCATTCTCGGCCGCGAGCTGGTGCGCCGCACGCAGCCACTTCTCATGCGTCAGATGCGGGAATTGCGGGCCCCAAGCCTCGGTCAGGTAGTCGGCGAGGGCCTCGAATGAGGCGTGATCCATCACCGCACCGATGCCGCCGGCGATCCGTGCCAGACCGCGCCGCTCGATGATCGGCCCAATGTCGTTCAGAACCGCGCGCTCGATCCGCTCAGGCGCGGCCATCGCCATCAACATCGTGATGAGGCCGCCGCGCGATGTGCCGACGAGCTGCGCCCGTTCGATGCCCCAGGCGTCGAGGCAGGCGACGACGTCTTCCAGCTCCTGCAGCACGTTGTAGGTGGAAGGGTCCGCCCAGCCCGATGCGCCGCGGCCGCGCAGGTCCAGCGCATAGACCCGGCGCGGCCGACCGCCTCGCGCCGAGGACAGCGCTTCGGCCAGACAGCCGAAGTCGCGGCAGTTGCGGCTGAGGCCCGGCAGGCAGACCACCGGCACAGGATCGCCCTTCGGACCATAGACCCGCGCGCTCAGCGTGGTGCCGTCCCGCGCCGTCACGGTGGTGGTGGTCACACTGGTCGTGGTGACGGTGCGTTTGGCGGCGGAGGTGGGCGCGGGCGCGGTGGTAAGACGTACAGCCGCAGTCATGACGGTCAGCTCGGCCTCCCTCGCGTCAGATCCGTCTTGATGGCGAGCCGCCCGGTCCCGAGGGCCTCGCGATAGACCTGAACATTTTCCAACACGCGCTGCACATAATTGCGCGTCTCCGGATAGGGAATATCCTCAACCCAGGTGACCGCGTCGACCCCCGGATCGCGCGGATCCCCGAAACGTTCGATCCATTCGCGCACACGTCCGGCACCGGCATTATAGGCGGCGAAGGTGAGGATATAGGACCCGTCGAAGTTGCCGAGGCGCTTGGCGAGGTAGGCCGCGCCCAAGGTGGCGTTGTAGCCGGGATCGCTCGTCAACTTGGTGGGGGAATGGCCGAGCCCCAGTTCGCGCGCCAGGGACGAGGCGGTGTTGGGCATCACCTGCATCAGGCCGCGCGCACCCACCGGGCTGACGGCGCCCGGATTGAACTCCGATTCCTGTCGCGCGATGGCGTAGACCACGGCGCGGTCGAGGCCGTTCGGGATCGTCGCATTGCGCGGAATGGCCGAGGTGGGATAGGCGAGCTGGCCGACGTCGAGACCGCGCCGTTGCGCCTCCTTGGCGACGCGCAAGGCCAGATGCGGATAGCCCGCCTCCTCCGCGAGCTCGGCCGTCATCACCGCCTGCCCCGCGGTCGGCACGGTCTCGGCCAGGTGGTCGAGCAGCGTTGCGATGCGGTGGCGGTGACCCGCCTTGATGAGCCGGCGCACCGCCTCGGCCACCTCGTTACGCCCGAAGGCCGCCCGGTCGGACGGACCCGGTGACGGCGCCCGGCCGACGCCGGTGCCCGATGTGCCGAGCTCGGCCCGCGCAAGCTGTCCATAATAGGTGAAGCCGAAGCGGGCGGCCTCGTTATAGGCGGTGCGCGCCTCGCCGGTGCGGCCGGCCATCGCCGCCGCGCGGCCGCGCCAATAGGCGGCGCGCGACAGGGACAGCGGCGTGGTCGCAACGCGCTCCAGCTCGGCGAAGTGTCGCTCGGCGCGCGCCCCGTCGTTCAGGTAGCGCATGGCGAACCAGCCGGCGTGATAGGCCTGATCCGCCTTCTCCACATTGCCTTCCGCGAAGCCGATGGAGACGAGCTTGTAGGCCCGCCGCCCGTCGCCCTTCTCGGCCAGCATGCGCGCCACGATGCGCGTCTCCACCCACCAGGCGTCGCGGTCGACGATGTCGCCGGTGGAGGCGCTCTCGATCAGGCGCGCGGCGGCTTCGAGGTCGTCCGCCCGCCGCTCATGCTCGATCTGGGCGAGGCGGTAGCCGGGGCGGCGGCGCAGGTCCGCCGGCACCGCGGCAAGGCGCCGCCCGGCGTCGCCGGAATTGGTGGCGACGGCGACGCGCGCATCGAGGTAGGCGCGCGGACCGTCGCCGAGGCGCCCGCGCAGCGCCCGCGCCTCGTCGAAGCGGTTGTTGGCCACCAGCTTGTCGACGCGTTCCAGATGATCGTCGATGGTGAGGCGCGCGGCGAAATCGTCCACATAGGCCGCCTGCAGCCCGGTGCCGAGGCTTTGGGAATGCCAGATCGAGCGCACCAGCTTCATCGCCCCGCCGGTGTCGCCCTTGGCCATCATCGCCTTGGCGAGAAGGCGCGCCCCCACGTTGGACGTCGCCTGCCCGCCCATCACGCGGATGACGGTGTCGGCGTCCGGGTTCTCGCGCGACAGGGCGGCCTCGGCCATGGTGCGCACCATGCGCGGCTCCGGCCACGCCGCGGCGCGCGCGCCATAGTCGGCTATCATCGCGGAGGTGAGTTCGGTGGTGCCGGAGCGGACCAGGAAATAGTCGACGATCATCTGGTCCAGAGGGTCGGACAGGCCGTTGCGGCGGCGGATCGCCTCCTCGTAACGGTCGGCCTTCAAGGCATCGAGGGCGCCCTGCAGGTTGCTGGACTGGCGCCCCTCGGCGAGGAAGGGCGAAGGCCCGCCGCGCGGGTTCGTATGACCGGCGAGAAGGGGTGACGCGGCCGCGGGTGCGGGCCTCGCCGCCGCCGTCACCGCCGGGGCGACGGGGTGGGCGCGGGCGGCGGCCGCGGCGATGGAGGCGACAGGCGGGGCGATCTCCCCTCCGGTGGCGGCCTGCTCGGCAGCGGCGAAGAGAGATTTCAGGGGACCGGCATCGGCGCGGGCGGCAAAAGCATTTGCCGAGAGCGGCACGGCGCGGCCATTCTCGACACGGCCGATGATCTTCACGTCAGGCACCGCTCCGCCGCCGCGCCGGGGATGGTGATCGGGGACGGGCACGCGGTCGGCGACCGTCGTCAAGCCGTCGGGCCCGGCGGAGATCGCGTGGGCGAGCGTGCCGAGCGGGGTCGCCAGAGGGGCCGCGGCGGCGCCGGAGGCACCCACGACCGACACCACCGCGCCGGAAACGACGGCGCAGGACAAGACGGCGCTTGAAATCATCGCGCCCGAGAAAAAAGCCGGGCCGCCCAAGGCACGTGCCGAAAGCGTGACCCAATTCACAACGCCAACCCGCATTGCGTCCCCCAATACGCCGGTACAACAAACATCCGGTATCGCATCTGGCTTACCTTTTCGGTAACGGATAGCCCCAAGCAACGGGCGGTCCTGGCGCCAGCCACGCCGGAACCGTTACCCAACAAGAAAGGCCCGGCCATGTTCAAGGGATCAATTCCCGCACTCGTCACACCGTTTCGTGACGGAGCGGTCGATGAGAAAGCGTTCATCGACCATGTGGAGTGGCAAATTGCCGAAGGATCTCATGGCCTTGTGCCGGTGGGCACCACAGGCGAGTCGCCCACTCTGACCCATGACGAGCACCGCCAGGTCGTGGAGATGTGCGTCGAGGTCGCGGCGGGCCGTGTTCCGGTGATCGCCGGTGCCGGGTCCAACTCCACGCGCGAGGCGATCTCGCTGGTGGAGCATGCAGAGAGCGTCGGCGCGACGGCGGTCCTAGTGGTCACCCCCTACTACAACAAGCCGAATCAGGCGGGGCTGAAGGCGCACTATGCGGCGATCGCATCGTCGACCAGCCTGCCCATCATCATCTACAACATCCCCGGCCGCTCGGTGATCGACATGAGCGTCGAGACGATGGCGGAGCTTGCGGCCGAGCACGTCAACATCGTCGGCGTGAAGGATGCGACGGCGAACCTGTTGCGCCCGTCGCGCCAGCGGGCGGCGTGCGGCGAGGCCTTCATCCAGCTCTCCGGCGAGGACGGGACGGCGCTCGGCTTCAACGCGCAAGGCGGCGTCGGCTGCATCTCGGTGACGGCGAACGTCGCGCCGAAGCTGTGCGCCGCGTTCCAGAACGCCTGTCTCGCCGGCGACTATGCCACGGCGCTGAGCTATCAGGACAAGCTGATGCCGCTGCATGACGCGCTCTTCCTCGAGCCGTCGCCGGGGGGCACCAAATATGCGCTGGCGAAGCTGGGGCGGATGTCGGCGGAGATGCGGTTGCCGCTGGTGCCGGTGAGCGGCAAGACAGAGGCCGCGGTGGACAAGGCGCTCAGCCACGCCGGGCTCATTTAACCTCGCCTTCTCTGGTCGCGGGGCGGCGGATCCTCTAGCATCGAGGCGGATCTGATCGGCGGCGGATGGGGCGATGTGGCGACGAATGATGCTGGCCCTCCTTTTCGCGGGGGCCTTTGCACCCCATGTGCTCATCGGCACCGCCGAAGCCCGCCCCGCCACCTGCTTTAACGACGATGAGGGCCGCTACCGCTGCGATTTCCGTCAATTCGGCGGGGACGGCAGCTTCGTCGTGACCGCCGAGGGCCGGCCGGCCTACACCGTCTCCCTGTTCGAGCGCGGTGCGGCGGACGGCTTTGCCGACTATGGCAACGGCAACATCGCGTTGCCGGGGCCGTTCTATCGGTCCGATCAGGACCGGGCCTGTTGGGTGTCAGACGCCACAGGTTTTTCCATCTGTGTCTATTAGAGGCCCGCTGTTCGAGACGACCTATGGCGAAGAACCCCCACCCCGCCAACCGCGCCGTGGCCGAGAACCGCAAGGCCCGCTTCAACTACGAGATCCTGGAGGATGTCGAAGCCGGTATCGTCTTGGCTGGAACCGAGGTGAAGTCGCTGCGGGAAGGCCGCACGAACATCGCCGATTCCTACGCGGGTGAGACGGGCGGAGAGCTGTGGCTCTACAACGCCTACATCCCCGAATACCAGCAGGCGAACCGCTTCAACCATGAAACGAAGCGCCCTCGCAAACTTCTGCTGCACCGGCGCGAGATGAACAAGCTCATCGGCGCCGTGTCCCAGGACGGGCTGACGATCGTTCCGCTGAAGATGTACTTCAACGGGCGCGGCGTCGCGAAGGTGCAGCTCGGCCTTGCCAGGGGCAAGAAGACGCACGACAAGCGCGAGGCCTCCAAGCAGCGCGATTGGCAACGCGACAAGGCGCGCCTCCTGCGCGATCGCGGGTAGCGGCGCGGTGGGCGGCCGCCCCTCCTCCTCCGCGCCGGCGCCGCGTTCGCCCGGCGACACGCCGCCGCCCCTCGTCATCGTCACCGGTGCGTCGGGCGGGATCGGCCAGGCCCTGGCGGAACGGCTGGCGCGGCCGGGCCTCACGCTCGCCTTGATCGGCCGCAATCCGGAGGGCCTGCAACGCGCGCTGGAGGGTGTGGAACGGCGCGGCGGACGGGCGATCACCAGCCGGATCGACATCACCACCAGCGCCTTCCAGCACTGGGCCGACGACATCGCCGAGCGCTACGTCCTGAAGGGCCTCTACGCCAATGCGGGCCTCTCCGCCGGCCCGCCCCACAGCCGCGCGCTGGAAAGCGCCGAGGATACCGAACGGCTGGTGCGCACCAACCTCCTCGGCAACATCGCCTGCGTGCGGGTGGTGGTGGAGCGGATGCGCCGCCAGGCGATCACCGCGCGGATGAACCGGCACATCGCCCTCGTCGCCTCCGTGGCGGGGCTGATGCCGACGCCGGACCTTGCGGTCTACTCCGCCACCAAGGCCGGGCTCATCGCCTATGGCCACGCGCTGCGGCCGCGCCTGAAGGCGGACGGCATCTCGCTCACGGTGGTCTGCCCCGGCTTCGTCACCAGTCCCATGTCCGAGCGCCACAAAGGGTCCAAGCCGTTCGAGATCACGGCGGAGAAGGCGGCGCGCAAGATCGTCGCGGCGACGGAGGCCGGCCGCCGCACCACGGTGTTTCCGCTGCCTTTCAGGCTTCTGTCGATCAGCGAATC
Organism: Acuticoccus yangtzensis; assembly: GCF_001927245.1. GTDB lineage: Bacteria > Pseudomonadota > Alphaproteobacteria > Rhizobiales > Amorphaceae > Acuticoccus > Acuticoccus yangtzensis. The sequence continues at coordinate 18,594 of NZ_MJUX01000001.1, forward strand.
GCTGGCGCCAGGCGGGCTGATCGACCGCATCGTCCCCGCCTTCCGGGCCGAGATCGTGCCCGACCCGCGTGTCGAACCCGCATTCAAGTCCCGCCGCCTCGACCGCTCGCTGGCCGACGGCGCCCCGGAAGACGCCTGAACCGAAGGCTGCAGCCGCACCGCTTTGCGAGTCCAGCGAGGCGCTCACAAGGTTCGGGTCCCCTCAGCCTGATCGTCGGAGCCTGCCGTCACGCAAATTCTGGGGCCGGGCCGTGGTGCGCCGTCAAGGAGCCGAAGGCCGGCTTTAGCCGCTTGTCCTTGACGGTGTGCCGCGGCTCGGCCACGGGATGCAGCGTGATGGCAGGCTCCGGCGATCAGGCGGTCCCTGATCGCCAGAACTGCGCTGTTGCGCAGTTCTGTTCTTGCGAGGCCAAAGTCCGCAACAGCGGACTTTGGTGAGCCCGGAGCCCGCCGGAGGCTACAGCGCCTCGCCGACCTCAGCGCAGACTGGCGGCGAGCTGCGTCAGGCCCGCCCCGTCCTTGCGGGTGCGTTCCAGCACCTCGGCGGTGAGGCGCACGGCGGTGTCGATATCGTCTTCGGAATGGGTGGAGTTGATGAAGAAACGCAGCCGGGCCGCCTGCTCGGGTACGGCGGGGAAGATGATCGGCTGAACGTTCACCCCCTCCTCGGCCAGCCGGTGCGCCACCAGCGCGGAGACGATGGAATCGCCGATGATGACGGGCAGAACCGCCAGCCCCTCGGCGGTCCCGGTATCGAGCCCGGCCGCCTTCGCCGCCTTCAGGAAGTGCTGCGAATTGTGGACCAGCCGCGCGACGCGATCGGGCTCGGCCTCCAGCGTCGCCAGTGCGGCGTTGGCGGCGGCGGCGACGGAGGGCGGCATGCCGACGGAGAACACGAACCCCGGCGCGGTCGCCTTCAGATATTCCACAAGGGCGGCGGACCCGGCGATGAACCCGCCGCACGAGGCGAGCGTCTTCGAGAGCGTCCCCATCCAGATCTCGACCGCGTTGGGGTCGATCCCCTCGCGCTCGGCAAGGCCGCGCCCGGTGGCGCCGACCACGCCCAGCGCATGCGCCTCGTCCACCAGCAACCACGCATCGTGCCGCGTCTTCAGCCGCACGAGGCGGTCCAGCGGCGGCGTGTCCCCGTCCATCGAGTACAGCCCCTCGACGGCGATGAGGACACGGTTGAACTGGTGCCGCTTGGCGGACAGCAGCTCGGCCAGGTGGTCCATGTCATTGTGACGGAAGGTCAGCCGCGTCGCGCCCGCCAGCCGCACCCCTTCCACGATGGAATTGTGGATGAAGGCGTCGGCCAATACGAGGTCCTTCGGCCCCAGAAGGTGGCCGATGGTGGTGACGTTGGTGGCGTGGCCTGACACCATCGCGACCGCATCTTCGACGCCGAGGAAGCGGGCGATATTCTGCTCCAGCTCGCGATGGAAAGGCCGCTCGCCCGACACCACGCGCGAGGCGGACACGGAGGTGCCGAAGCGCGTCATCGCCTCCCCCGCGGCGGCGAGAATGCGCGGGTCCCCGTTGAGGCCGCAATAATCGTAGGAGGAGAAGTTGATGTACTCGCGGTTGCCGATGCGCGTGTGGTTGGACGCGCGGACATCGTGGGGCCGGAAGAAGGGCACCTCGATGTTCAGCATCTCCGCCGCGGCGCGCTGGATCTTGAGCTGCCGGGCGCTCTCCAGGGACGCGAAGTCGAACGACTTCGCCCCGGCGCGCCCGTCGCCGCTGTCCGGAACGAGGCGTTCCAGTTTGCGCTCCAGCCCCGCGGCGCGCGAGGCCCGCGCGGCGGCGAGGAGCTGATCCTTCGCCGAGGACTTCAGGCCGCCCAAACCACGCTTCTTCATGACAGGATCGTCCTCACCCCGGCGGTCTTCTCGCGAACCGCGGCCTCGATGTCCTCACGCCGCGGGTCCGCGGACCCGATGTGGCGGGCGATCAGCGCGTCCTGATCCTCGTCGCTCGCTTCCTCGCCGGTGGTGCGGTGGACCACCTTCTTGGCGATGTCGGAGAGCGTCGCCCCCGCCGTCAGCGACATCAGCGGGATGTCGACGCCGAGCTTCTGCTCCGCGCTCATCCTCAGCTCAACGCCCATCAGCGAGTCCATGCCGAGCGTGGTCAGCGGCTTGTGCGGGTCCACCTCGGAGGCCGGCATCTTCAGGATGCGGCTGATCTCGACCGCCAGGAGGCGCGTGACCTCGGCGACCGCCTCGAAGGGCGACAGGCCCTTGATGCGCTCGGCGAGGTCGATGTCGCCGCCCTCGTCGCCGTCGGCCGCGGAGGTGTCGGCGAGATCCTCGAAGGCGGGGCTCCTCGCGATCACCAGCTCCTTGCGCGCGGTCGCCCAGTCGACGAGGCCGATGAGGCGCACGGCGGGACCGGTCGTCATCGCCCCTTCGGCCAGGAACCGCTTGAGGACGGCGAGGCCGTCACCTGCGGTGATCGCATGGCGGCCCAGCTTGCGTTTCAAGAGGTCGGACGTTTGCAGCGAGCGGGCGAAGACACCGGCGTCGGCGATCGCGCCCCAGGCGATGGCGAGGCCCGGCCGGCCCTGCGCGCGGCGGCGGCGGGCGATGGCCTCCAGGTAGCAGTTGGCGGCCACGTAGTTCGCCTGGCCCGGATTGCCGATCTGCACCGTGATCGACGAGTAGAGCACGAACATGTCGTGCGGAACGTCAAGGGTGGCGGCCTCCAGCGCGTCGGCACCGGCGATCTTGGGATGCATCGCCGTGGCGAAGCGGTCCGCGTCCAGCGAGGCGATGAGCGCATCGTCCAGCACCATCGCCATGTGGAAGACACCGCCCAGCGGACGGCGCGCCGTGATGTCGGTGACGAGCGCCTTCATGGCGGCCGCGTCGGTGACGTCGGCGTGGCGCACGTCGATCGCGACGCCGTCCTTGCGGTAGGCGTCGATGGCGGCGGCCACCTCCTCGTCCTTCACGCCGGAGCGGGAGACGAGGACGAGATCGCGCGCGCCTTCCGCAATCAGCCACTCCGCGGTGCGGAAGCCGAAGCCGGAGACGCCGCCGACCAACAGATAGGCCTTGTCCGCCGACACGGTGGCGGGCACTGCGGCGGGCGCTTCGGCCGGCTGCGGCGGGGTGACGACGATCTTGCCGATGTGCCCGGCCGCCTGCATCAGCCGGTAGGCGTCCTTCACGCCCCCCGCGTCGAAGGGGCGGAAGGGCAGCGGGGTCAGGTCGCCGGAATCCATCATCTCGACGATCTGCGTCAGGACACGCCGGGCGACCTTGGGCCGGTGCTTCATCAGCTGGTCGGCGTCGATGCCGAAGTAGCTGAGGTTCTGGCGGAACGGGCGCAGGCCGAGCTTGGTGTCGGCGTAGAAGTCGCGTTTGCCGAGCTCGCAGAAGCGGCCGAACGGCTTCAGCGTGTCCAGCGAGCGCTCCATCGCCTCGCCGGCGAGGGAGTTGAGGACGACGTCGACACCCGCGCCGCCGGTGGCCGCGACGGCCTCCTCGGCGAAGGTGAGCGAGCGCGAATCGAACACGGCGTCGGCGCCGAGCTGGCGCAGCAGGGCCCGCTTCTCCGGCGTGCCTGCGGTGACGAAGACGCGCGCCCCCCGCCACTTGGCGATCTGCATCGCCGCGAGGCCGACGCCGCCCGCACCGCCGTGGATGAGAACGGTCTCGTCCTCTTCCAGACGCGCCAGCTCGATCAGCGCGTAGAAGGCGGTGAGGAAGGCGACGGGCATGGTCGCGGCAGCCTCGGGGGCGAGGCCCTCGGGACGCGGGATCACCGAATCGGCGGTCACCGTCACGTGGCTGGCGAAGGACTGCGGCGCGAAGGCGAGCACCTGATCGCCCGGCGCGACACCGGTCACCGCATCGCCCACGGCCTCGACCACGCCGGCGCATTCCATGCCCAGCGTCGGACCGGCGAAACCGTCCTCCAGCGCCTCGTGCGGCAGGAGGCCCAGCGTCCACATCACGTCACGGAAGTTGAGGCCCGAGGCGTCGACGCGGATGCGCACGTCGCCGGGGCCGAGCGCCGAATGGGCGGTCGGCGCCCACACGAGGTTGTCGATGGAGCCGCGGCGCGGGATCGCGAGCGTCAGCGCCTCGCCCGCGGCTTCGGCCTTCAGCGGCACGTAGCGCATGACGGAGCGGTGATCGCTGGACAGCACGATCTCGCGTTCACCGTTGGGCTCGGCGAGCTCGGCCATCAGCCGGACCGCCGCCTCGCTGGCGTCGAAGGACGCGGCGATGTCGACTAGGCGGATGTCGAGATGCGGGAACTCGTTCATCGCGACACGGCCGAAGGCGGCGACGGCGGCGGCGGCGGGACGCACCTCCGTGCGGCCCTCCACATGGGCGCCGAATGTCACGAAGGTGACCGCGCGCGCGTCGGGGTCGAGCGCCACGAGATAGGCGCCGAGGTCGGCAAGACGCGCGGCCAGCGACGCCGATTCGGGAACGTCCACGGCGACGACGACCGGACCGTCCGGCACGGTGTCGAGGCCGGTCAGCTCCGGCGCATCGTCGAGGATGGCGCGCAGAGCCTCCAGCGTGCGGCCCGCGGCGGGGCCGACGGCGACGAGCGCGGGCGCCGTTTCCAGGCGCGGCGCGGCGCCGGTCGCGGGACGGGCCGCGGTGAAGAGCACCGCGTCCGTCTCGCCGGATGGCAGGGTGCGCACGTCCACGCTCTTAAGGCCGGCGTCGGTAAGCGCAGCCGTCCAGTCCGCCGGGGCGTTGAGCGCGCCGACGGGGCTTTCAGCATCCAGCGAGGCGTTCCACCAGGACGCGGTGAGGCCGCCGATGACGTCCGCGAACAGGCTGCCGGACAGCGCGCCGCCGAGAATCCGCCCGCCCGGTCGCAGCGTCGCCGTCCACGGGGCGACGTCCACCGGGCCGAACTGGGGCGCCACGACGACGAGGTCGTAACGGTGCTCACGCGCCGCCTCGAAGGGTTCGAGCTGCACCGCCTCGCGCCGATCCCAGACGAGCGCGGTGCGCTCGATCTCGGTGTCGTCCGCGTCGGTGATGGTGAGGCGCACGCGGGACGGGTCGACCGCCCCCGCGACGCGCCGCAGGAAGGCCGTGTTGCCGGCCCCGACCACACAGACGGTGAGCGCCGCGGTGGTGCCGCCGATTGCCGCCTCCGCCGCCTCGCCCAGCGCGTCGTAGAGCGGGGCCACGAAGGGCGCGCTCATCAGAAGCTGGTCGAGGATGGCGTCGGAGGCGGGATGCTCGGCCGGCATGCCGGTGCGGAAGATCGACGCCAGCCACTCGGGAAGCGCCGCCAGAAGGGTCGCTTCGGCGAGCCTGTCCGGGTGCTCCTCGATGAGGATGGTGACGATCTCGGCGATGTCCACCGGCTCGCCGGTGAGCGCGAAAGCGCCGTCCGTCTCCTCGGCGATGCCCGCCGCGACGAGCGCCGGGAGAACGCGCGCCGCCAGCGGCACCGCATTGCCGGCGAGGCGCCCCTCGGTGACGGCGGCGTGGAGCGTGGTCGGCGGGGTCAGCACCGGGCGCAGCGCCTCGGCGGCGGCGGCGAGAACGCCCGCCTCGACGAAGAGCGCGGTTTCGGACGGCTCGCTCTCGGCGCCGGTCGCCTCGGTCAATACGGAAAGGTCGGCGGCGGCGGCCCCGGCTCTGGCGACACGGCGCAGGCTGGGCGCCGCCACGACGGGATCACCCGCATGATGGGCCAGCGGCACGGCCTGGAAGCGCACCTGATCGGCGCTCGCCACCACCGCGCCGGCCGCGTCGAACAGCACGAAGTCGGCTTCGACGATGCCTTCGGTCGGACGGCGCACGGTGATCGCGGCCTCGACCGGCGTCGCCGCGGCGTCAGCCAGCGTCAGCCGGCCGAGACGGATCGGCAGCACCGCCACGTTCGCCGCCGCGCCATGGTCGGCGAGGAAGGCGAAGAGGCCGTGGAAGCAGGCGTCGAACATCGTCGGGTCGAGCGCCAGCTTCAGCCTCTGCGTGGCAGGGTCCGGCGGGCTGAGACGCACGTGGATGTGCGTATCGTCCACCAGCGTCACCAGATTGGCACGGCGGAAGACCGGCCCGTAAGGCAGGCCGAATTGCGACGTGATCTCGTAGAGCCGCGCGGCTGGCACGGTCGGTGCACCGTCAGGCAGCGCGATCCGCTCGCCGTGCGGCGCGGCGGGGGCCTTCGCCACGGTCGCCTTCACGTGCATCGACCACGGATCGTCCGAATCGCGCACGCGGCTGCAGATGGTGAAGACGCCAGGCGACACCTCGCGCGTGCGCACCGAGCGGTCGACGTCGGCGTCCAGCACCAGCGGCGACAGGATGTCGAGCCCGCGCACCTCGACCGGCTGGCCGGGATAGCGGATGCGGCCGACCGCCAGCAGCATCTCGGTAAAGCCCGCCGCCGGGAAGACGACGGACGTTTCCACCGTGTGATCGGCGAGGAAAGGCAGCACCACCGGGTCGAGGCTGATGCGCCACTCGTGGACGTCCTCGCGCACCCGGTCGCCCAGAAGCGCATGATCGCGCCGCTTCATCAGCCACACGATGTCGGGCGATTCGGCCTTCTTGAAGCGCTGGTGCTGCCAGGGATAGGTCGGCAGCACGTCCGGCATCGCCCGGCGCTCGCCGAACAGGGCCGCATCGTCGATCGCGGTGCCGTGGGCGATCAGCGCGCGCAGCACCTCGGCCACCGGCTCGGCCGGCCCCTCCGCCTGGCGGAAGGACGGGAGCACCGTGGCGCGGATCTCGGCCGTGCGGGTGGCGTCGCTGAGGTAGCCCGTCAGCACAGGGCGCGGGCCGATCTCCACGAACAGGCGGTGCCCTGCGCCGAGCGCGGCCATCGCCCCCTTCTGGAAGTCGACCGGCTGGCGCACGTTCTCCCACCAGTAGTCGGCACCCAGCGCACTGCCGTCCACCGGCGCGCCGGTCACGGTGGAGATCATCGGGATCGTCGTCGCCCGCGGCGCGATGCCGGCGAGCGACTGCAGCAGCGGCCCGCGGATCGGCTCCACCAGGGCGCAGTGGAACGGATAGTCGAGGTCGAGACGCTTCATCGCCCAGCGCTTCTTGCGGGCGTCCTTGCCGAAGATGGCGAGCTGCTCGGCCGGGCCGGAAATCGTCACGGAGCGGCTGGAATTGATCGCCGCCAGCTCCAGCCCCTGATAGGGCGCGATGGCCTCGGCGGCCTCCTCCGGCGGCAGCAGCAGCGCCGCCATGCCGCCCAGATGCCGCGTCACCTCCTGGTGCGTGGACCGGGCGTGGATCACCTTCACGGCGTCGTTGAGGGTGAGCGCGCCGGAGGCCCAGGCGGCGGCCACCTCGCCCACCGAATGGCCCATCACCGCGGCCGGGGTGATGCCGCGGCGTTCCAGCGCGTCGGTCAGCGCCACTTGGATGGCGAACAGCAGCGGCTGGGCGATCTCGGTCCGCTCGATCTCGGTTTCGAGGTCGCCGGAGAACAGCATCGTCACCAGCGACCAACCGGCGACGGACATGAAGATGCGGTCCGTTCGGTCGAAGGAGAGGCGGAAATCGGTCTCGCCCTGGTAGGCGGCGCGGCCCATCCCGGCCCACTGCGAACCGTTGCCCGAGTAAGCGAAGACCGGCTTTTCGGAAACGCTCGCCGCCTCGCCGACGGCGGCCAGCGGATGGTCGTCCCCCTTGGCGATGGCGCCGAGTGCCTCGACCATCGCCGTCGCGTCGCCGGTCGCCACGACGGCGCGGTGGGCGAGGCGCTGGCGGCGGTGGGCCGCGGCGTTGACGTGCGCGGCGACCGCCTGCGGCCCCGCTCCGGTCAGCGCGGCGGCGGTGCGGGCGGCAAGCTCGCCCAGCGCGGCGCGGGTGGCGGCGGTCACCACCAGCGGCGCGTCGGTGCGCTGCGCGGCGGCGGGGGCGGCCTTCTCGCCGTCGGCCATCACAACGTGCGCATTGGCGCCGCCGAAGCCGAACGAGTTGATGCCGGCCAGACGCAGCGTCTCGGACGGCGCCAGGCGGGTCGCCTCGTGCGCCACGGAAAGGTTCAGCCCGGCAAAATCGATGTCGGGGTTCGGCGTCTCGAAATGGAGCGAGGCGGGAAGCAGGTCGTTGGCGAGCGCCAGTTGCGACTTGAGCACGCCGACGAGACCGGACGCCGGCTCCAGATGGCCGAAATTGGTCTTCGACGAGCCGATCAAGAGCGGATCGCCGTGGCGCTGGCCGAGCACGGTGCCGATGGCGTTGGTCTCGATCGGATCGCCGACGCGCGTGCCCGTTCCGTGCGCCTCCACGAAGGCGAGCGCGGCGGGGTCGATCGCCCCGCCCTCATAGACCTCGCGCAACAGGTCCGCCTGCGCGGTGGGCGACGGCAGCGACAGGCCCGCCGTGCGCCCGTCCGCGTTGATGCCGGAGCCGATGAAGCGGGCGCGGATCGGGTCCTTGTCGCGCTTAGCCGCCGCTTCGGACCGCAGCACCATCGCGATCGCGCCCTCGGAGCGGACATAACCGTCTGCCCCCGCGTCGAACGCCCGGCAGAGGCCGTTCTCCGACAGCATCGAGGCGCGCGAGAAGCCGATGAAGGGAATGTGATTGAGAAGCAGCGACACGCCGCCGACGATCGCCGTCTCGATCTTTCCGGCGCGGATGTCCTCGATCGCATGGTGCAGCGCGATCAGCGAGGACGAGCAGGCGGTGTCCACCGTGTAGCTCGGCCCCTTGAGGTCGAACACGTAGGAGATGCGGTTGGCGACGATGGAGAGCGTGTTGCCGGTCATCGACTGCGGCTCGATCGACATCGGGTCGAGCTGCGCTTCGTTGGAATAATCCAACGACGACGCGCCGACATAGACGCCCACCTTTTCGCCCGCCAGCTTGTCCGCCGGGATGCCCGCATTCTCCAGCGCCTCCACGGCGACTTCGAGGAGAACGCGCTGCTGCGGATCCATCGTCGCCGCCTCCCGCGGGGAGATGCCGAAGAAGCCGGGGTCGAAGTGGTAGGGCCGCGCGATCTGGCCGGCGGCGAAGGTGACCGAGCGGCCCGGCCGCGAACGGTCCGGATGGAGATAAGGCGCCGTGCCGAATCGCTCCTCGTCGAGCGAGGTGATCACGCACCGCCCGCCCACGAGAACGTCCCAGAATGCCTCCAAGCCGTCGGCTTGCGGGAGGCGGCAGGCGGACCCGACTAGAGCAACACGCGAGTCCGTAACCGTCATACTGGCGATCCTTCAGTCCAACCGGCGAACCGGCACAAGCCTACCGAACTTGCCGGGATATCAACCGGCGCCGACGCAACAATACCTGGCAGGGCAGGCCGACAAAAACGCATAGGCGATCGACGATTTCCAAGCAACAAAGGTGCGATCTCAGGCGGGCGCGAAGTGTGATCCACCGATTTCGGTCCGCAGCGGCATCACCGCCCCCCGTTTGCCGCACGCCGCCGCCGCCGCGGCCTGCGCCGCATCAACGACCGCGCCGAGCGGCGCCCCGCGAAGCTCCGCCAGCGCCGCCGCCGACAACAGCCCGCGATTCTGAAGCGCAGTTAATAAACCTGCCATGAATGCATCCCCCGCCCCGACCGCGTCGACAAGTGCCACAGGATGGGCCTCGACCTCGACCTCGCCCGCCCGCGTGAACGCGGTCACACCGTCCGCGCCGCGCGTCAGGACGGCCAGTGCCGCGCCCTCCTCCAATCTACGGTGCAAAAATGCCACCGGATCGTCCACCCCGATCATGCGCAGATCAGCATCACTCGCCTTCACGATTCCGGCGCGGGCGGACATCCGCTCCAATCGCGCCCTGTAGCGGGCGCGGTCGGTGATGGAGGGTTCGCGCACATTATAATCCATCGCCACCAGAGGCGCGGCCGCGGCGAGTTGCTCCAGCGTGTCCGCCACCGGCTCCTGGGCCAGCACCGCGGAGCCGACGACGACGATCTCGGCCCCCTCCGGCAGTCCGGGAAGCGGCGTGTCGTGCATCACCCGGCCCGGATCGGCGATGTTGTAGCGCGGCTCCGGCCCCGACAGGTCCACGATGCACACAGGCGTCGGCCGCCCGTCCCGCCGCACGGCGCTGAGGTCCACCTTCTCCCCGGCGAGCGATTGGGCGTAGGCGCACCCGAGCTCGTCCGTCGACAGCTCCCAGAGATAGGCCGCCCGCCCGCCGAGCCGCGCCACGCCGATCGCCACATTATAAGCCGACCCGCCGAGCACGGGGCGGTAGATCCGCCCGCCGTCCAGCCAGTCGGGCATCAGGTCGACCAGGGCCTCGCCGCACGACACGATCAAACCGCCGTCTCCTTCTCCTCACCCGGCTCACGCGGCGCCCGCGCCTCCGGCTGGGGACGGACATAGAGAGGTCTTGCGCCGACAAGGCAAGTATATGATTCGATCTTGCTTGATCGCCCTCGCCCCGCCGGGCCTGCTCAAGAGTGCTGCAAAGGCTTCGGCGAGATGACGAATCGATCAAGCCCCACGCCTCATGCATAGCCGGCCCGCCTCAACTGCAAGGCAACGCCGCTCCACCGTGGCAAACATGCCGATCGGTAACATGGTGCAACACCATTTGAGTGCGCGGGGCGGCTTTCGGGCGTTCTGGTAACTCGAAAGTATCGAAGCGCATGCTACTTCACGCGGCATGCAAGAGTTTCACGTAGCCTCCATCGGCGCCGGATCCTTCGGGCGACATCACGCCAGGCACCTCAGCCAGCACCCCCTGGTCACGACCGTCACCGTCGTGGACAGCGATGCGGCACGGGCCGAGGCGCTCGCCGAGGCGAACGGAACCCGCTGGACCACCGACATCGCGTCGATCACGCCCGACGCGGCGGTGATCGCGGTGCCGACCGAGTATCACCGCGCCATCGCCGAGCCGCTGATCGCCCGCGGCGTCTCCGTCTTCATCGAAAAGCCCATCGCCGGGACCGATGCGGACGCCGCCGCCCTCGTCGCCGCCGCCGAACGCGCCGGCGTGGTTCTGCAGGTCGGCCATATCGAGCGGTTCAGCACCGCCTTCGCGGCCCTCGCGGCGGCCACCCGCGGCGTCACGCACATCGCCGCGCGCCGCCACAACCCGCCGCGCCCCGTCCCCCCGGTGGCCGACGTCGTGCTGGACCTCATGATCCACGACATCGACCTCGCTCTGACCCTCGCCGGCGCCATGCCGACGACCGTCACCGCCTTCGCACCCGATGGCGGCAGCGAATCGGCCGTCGCCCGCCTCACCTTCGCGAACGGCGTCACCGCGGACCTCTCCGCCAGCCGCCTCTCGCCGGTGGTGGAACGCGTCCTCACCGTCCACGACCGTGACGGTGTGTGGCGCGCGGACCTCGCCGCCGGGCGCCTCGCCCGCACCAAGGACGGCACCATCGCGCAGGACGCCGAAATCGCCCCGCGCGACAACCTCTTCACCGAGCTCGACGAGTTCGTTCGAGCCGTCAAAGGCGGCCCCCAGCCCACCGTCACAGGCCGTGACGGACAGGCCGCCCTCGCCGTCGCGGAACGCATCCGTTCCGCGATCGCCTCCACGTCGTTCCAGTTGTCTGCCTGAAAGGTCGAACATGACTGCCATTCTCGCGCGGGACCCGATCGTCGAAACGTCCCCGATCCCGCTGTTCGACCTCAAGCGCCAGCAGGCCCGCCTGCGTTATGACATCGACCGCCGCATCGCCAAGGCGCTCGACCACGGCCAATATATCCTCGGCCCCGAAGTCACCGAGCTCGAGCAGGACCTCGCCGCCTTCTCCGGCGTGAAGCACTGCATCGCCGTGTCCTCAGGCCGCGACGCGCTGATCATGGCGCTGATGGCCATGGGCATCGGCCGCGGCGACGCGGTTCTGGTCCCCGCCTTCACCTTCTCGGCCACCGCCGCGGTGGTGATCGCCGTCAACGCGACCCCCATCTTCGTCGACGTCGACGAGGCGACCTACAACATGGACGCCTCCAAGATCGACGCCGCCGTCGCCTCCGCGAAGGCCCGCGGCCTGGCCCCGAAGGCCGTCATGCCGGTGGACCTCTTCGGCCGCCCGGCCGACTATCCGGCGCTGAAGGCCGCCGCCGACGCGCACGGCCTGCCGCTGATCGCCGACGCCGCGCAGTCCTTCGGCGGCGCGCTGGACGGCGCCCGCGTCGGTGCGCTGGCGCCGATCTCCTGCGTCTCCTTCTACCCCACCAAGCCGCTCGGCGCCTTCGGTGACGGCGGCGCGGTGCTGACGGACGACGACGAACTCGCCTCCGCCGTGCGCCAGATCCGCACCCACGGCCGCCAGGGCGACGGTGACGAGGCGATGCGCATCGGCATGACCGGCCGGCTCGACACCATTCAGGCGGCGATCCTCCTGTCCAAGCTCTCCGTCTTCAAGGCCGAGCTGAACCGCCGCGCCGAACTCGCCGCGCTCTATTCGGAGCTGCTGGACGGTGTCGTCACGCTGCCGGAAGCCGATACCGAGACCGTGCGCTCGGCCTGGGCGCTCTACACCGTGCGCGTCCAGTACCGCGACGCGGTGCGCCAGGCGCTGACCGACCGCCAAATCGGCACCGGCCTCTTCTACCGTGTGCCGCTGCACCGCCACCCCGCCTTCGGCGAGATGCTGACCGGCGAGGAGAAGCTGCCCGTGTCCGAGACGCTGGCGAACGAGGTCCTCAGCCTTCCCATGGGGCCGGACCTGACCGACGACGAGGCCCGCCGCGTCGCCGAGGCCGTGTCCGAGGCCATCGCCTCCCTCTGAGGCGCCCCCTGCCTCCGCGACGATCCGAAAGCCGGCCTCAGGGCCGGCTTTTTGGTTGGTGGTGGGCGTCATTCTCCATCCGGCCTGCGCGCCGGGGCGCGGTGCCGCACCGCTTGGCAAGGCTCGGCCAAGCGTGCAATCTCGCTGCATCGCTCGGAGGATAGGGCGCGCTCCCGCCCCTTTCCCGCGCCGAGCTTGCCCCGATGATGGAGACCGGATCATGCGATCCCTCGCGCTCGCCCTCCCCCTCGCCCTCTGCCTGATCGCCGGGCCCGCCACCGCGCAGACGGTCCTGCGCATGGCCAACTGGCTGCCCCCCAGCCACCCGTTGATGAAGGACGTGATGGTGCCCTACGCGGCCGCCATCGCCGAGGCGACGGAAGGGCGCGTCACCGTCCAGATCCTCGACGCGCCGCTGGGTCCGCCGCCCGCCCACTACGACTTCGCCGTCAACGGCATCGCCGACATCACCTACGGCGTGCACGGCTACAATCCCGGCCGCTTCAAGACCGTCTCCATCGCCGAAATGCCGTTCCTGGGCGACAGCGCGGAGACCCTCTCCGTCGCCTACTGGCGCGTTTACGAGGACATGCTGGCCGGCGCCGGCGAATCGGACGACGTGAAGGTCCTCGCCGTCTTCACCCACGGCCCCGGCGAGATCTTCACCGAAGGCGTGGACCTTTCCGCCGGCATGCCGCTGGAGGGCACCAAGATTCGCGTCGGCGGCGGCATCGCGGGTGACGTGGCGGCGGCGCTCGGCGCGGCGCCCATGCTCGCCCCCTCGTCGAAGACCTACGAGCTTTTGTCGGGCGGCGTCGCGGACGGGATCCTCTTCCCGTTCGAATCGGTCACCTTCTTCAAGCTCGATTCGCTGCTCGACCGCGGCTTGACCGTGCCCGGCGGGCTCTACAACACCTCCTTCTTCGTGGTGATGAACAAGGCCCGCTGGGAGAGCCTCTCGGCCGAGGATCAGGCCGCCATCGACACGGTGTCCGGCGAGGCGCTCGCCCGCATGGCCGGCCAGGCCTGGGACAAGGCCGACGCCGCGGGCCGCGCCGCCATGGAGGGCAAGATCACCCTCACCGAGGCGACGCCCGAGCAGATCGACGCCTTCACCGCCGCGCTCCAGCCGGTCATCGACGCCAAGCTCGCCGAGGCGGACGAAGCCGGGATCAACGCCCGCGCCGCCCTCGCCGCCTTGAAGGCCGAGATCGAGACCGTCACCGCCGAATGACCGGCCCCGACCGCGCCGCCGCTCCCTACACCGCGGACGACTCCGCCGCGACAGACCCTGCCGCGACAGACCCCGCCGCGCCGCTGGTCCTCGGCCCGGTGCGGCTCGCACTCGCGGTGCTTGCGGCGGTGCTCCTCCTCGGCCTCATGGGGATCACCGTGGCGGACGTGGCGGGACGCTACCTCTTCAACGCCCCCATCTTCGGCGCGGCCGAGATCACCGAGCTGTTACTCGCCGCCGTCATCTTCTGCGGCCTCCCCGCCGTCTGCCTCGACGATGGCCACGTCACCGTGCGGCTCCTGACCGACAAGCTCGGCCCCCGCGCCCGCGCGGTCGAGCTTGGCGCGGCGCGGCTCTTCACGGCTGCCGCCCTCGGCCTCGTCGCGTGGCGGCTCGCGGTGCAGGGCCAGCGGCTCGGCTCCTATGGCGAGGTCACCACCTACCTCGCCCTTCCGGTCGCGCCGATCGCCTACACGGCGGCGGCGCTGTCGGGCCTCGCCGCCTGCCTCACACTCGCCCTCGTCGTCACCGGAGCGGGGCACGGCGGCACCAGGCGCGGCAGCCCCGCCTGACCCGCATTTGACCTTTCCCGCCGGGCCATGGCGGCCCGGCCCGACCGGAGCGTTACCGCCCATGGACTGGCCCTACGGCATGGCGATCCTCGTCGCCCTCATGATGATGGGCGTCCCCATCGCCTTCGCCATGATGACGGTCGGTGTCGGCGGCGTCGCCTCGATCATCGGCATCGGACCGGCCCTCTCCCTGCTCGGCCAGACCTATTTCGACAACGCCCGCAACTACTCCCTCTCCGTGCTGCCCCTCTTCCTCATGATGGGCAACTTCGTCATGCAGTCGGGCATCGCCGGCGACCTCTACACCGCCGCCCACGCCTGGCTGAGGCACCGGCGCGGCGGCCTCGCCATGGCCACCATCGTCGCCTGCGGCGGCTTCTCCTCGGTGTGCGGATCCTCCCTCGCCACCGCCGCCACCATGTCCAAGATCGCGCTCCCGTCCATGCGCCGCTTCGGCTACCCGGACAGCCTCTCCACCGCCTCCATCGCCGCCGGCGGAACGCTCGGCATCCTCATCCCGCCGTCCGTCATCCTCATCTTCTACGGCATCATGACGAGCCAGGACATCGGCGCCCTCTTCCTCGCCGGGGTCGTTCCGGGCCTCGTCGGCGTCGTCCTCTACGTGGCCGCCGTGCGCATCGCCATCGCCGCCGGGGGGATCGAGCTGCCGCGCGAGGAGGCGCTGCCGCTCGGCCAACGCATCCGCGCCCTCAAGGGCGTCTCCGGCGCGCTTCTCCTCTTCGCCTTCGTCATGGGCGGCATCTATTTCGGCGTCTTCACCGTCACCGAGGCGGCGGGCTGCGGCGCCGCCGGGGCGCTCGTCCTCACCATCGCCCGCGGCCGCCTCGCCCCGCGCGAAACCTTCGCCACCCTGTTCGAGACCGCCAAGATGACGGCGATGATGTTCTTCATCCTGTTCGGCGCCCTCACCTTCGCCAACTACGTCACCCTCTCCGGCATGACGACGGATCTGCGCGAAGCCCTCGGCCTCCTCTCCTCGCCGCTCGCCATCATCGTGACCATGTTTGCCATTTACATCGTCCTCGGCTGCGTCCTGGAGAGCTTGTCGATGATCGTCCTCACGGTGCCGATCTTCTACCCCGTCGCCCAGGCGGCCGGGTTCGATCTCGTCTGGTTCGGCATCTTCGTCGTCGTCGCCACCGAGATCAGCTACATCACGCCCCCCGTCGGCATGAACGCCTTCGTGCTCACGTCGGTGAACAAGGGGCTGAAGCTCGGCACCGTGTTCCGCGGCCTCGTCCCGTTCGTGGCGATGGACATGGTGCGCGTCGCCCTCCTCATCGCCGTTCCGGGGCTGGCCCTCTTCCTTCCCGGAACAATGTGAGCGCCCCGCCCGCTGCCCCCTGGACCGCAACCATTTTAGGCTTAAACTAACACCGCGAACGAGACGGCACAGCGCGGGAGGACCCGATGAAGATCACGGTGATCGGCGGCGGACCGGGTGGGCTCTATTTCGCGCTTCTGACCAAGAAGCGCCGGCCCGACTGGCAGATCGAGATCTACGAGCAGAACCGAGCCGACGACACCTTCGGCTTCGGCGTCGTCTTCTCCGACGAGACGCTGGGCGAGTTCCTGTCGCGCGACCGCCGCTCCTTCCAGCACATCCGCGCCGAGATGGAGTATTGGGACGACGTCGCCATCCACAAGGACGGCGCCACCATGCGCTGCGGCGGCAACGGATTCGCGGGGATGAGCCGCAAGCTGCTCCTGTCCATCCTGCAGCACCGCTGCCGCCAGGAGGGCGTTGCGCTCCACTTCGCCGAAGCCATCCCCGCCGACGAGATCGCCACCCGCTTCGCCTCGTCCGACATCATCGTCGCCGCCGACGGCATCAACTCGAAGATCCGCGACTACTACGCCGACGCCTTCCAGCCCCAGGTCGAACTGAAGGCCAACCGCTTCTGCTGGATGGGCTCGTCCCGGCCGATGGGCGAGTTCAACTACTTCTTCAAACAGACCGACCACGGCATCATCTGCGCCCACACCTACCAGTACGAGGCGGACCTCTCGACCTGGATCTTCGAGATGGACGATGCCTGCTGGCGCGGCCACGGCTTCGACCAGATGGACGAAAAGGCCTCGGCGGACGCCCTCGCCGCGCTCTATGCGGACGAACTCGACGGTCACCCGCTGCTGCTGAACCGCTCCAACTGGCGCCAGTTCCCGCGCATCCAGTGCCGCAACTGGACCCACCGCAACATCGTCCTCCTCGGCGATGCGAAGGCGTCGGCCCACTACTCCATCGGCTCGGGCACCAAGCTCGCCATGGAGTGCGCAATCGCCCTGTCCGATGCGGTGGTGGAGCACGGCGAGGCGGACGTTTCCGCCGCCTTCCGCGCCTACGAGGAGGCGCGCCGCGCCCCGTGCGACATCATCCAGCACAATGCCGACGTGTCGCTCGCCTGGTTCGAGCACATGAACCGCTCCTGGGACATGAGCCTGGAGCAGTTCGCCATGGTCGTGATGTGCCGGGCCAAGTCGGTGACCTACGACAACCTCCTCGTGCGCGATCCGGCCTTCGTCGACGCCGTCGACACCGCCTTCTACGAGGAGCACTTCCGCAGGACCGGCTACGACTACCGCAAGTCTCGCCCGACGCCGATGTTCACCAAGATCCGCCTGCGCGAGATGGAGGTGGAAAACCGCGTCGTGATGAGCCCGATGGCGCAGTACAGCGCGGACGAGGACGGCAACCTCACCGACTGGCACTTCGTCCACTATACCAGCCACGCCCTCGGCGGCCCCGGCATCGTCTTTTGCGAGATGACGTGCCCGTCGCCCGACGCGCGCATCACGCTCGGCTGTCCGGGCCTCTGGAGCGACGCGCAGGAGGCCGCGTGGGCGCGGATCGTCGATTTCATCCACACCCACACGCGCACGAAGATCGCGATGCAGCTCGGCCACGCCGGGCGCAAAGGGTCGACGCAGCTCGGCTGGGAGACGATGGACTATCCGATCGCCGACGCCGCGAAGAACTGGCCGCTCCTGTCGGCCTCGGCGCTCCCCTACCACTCCGGCATCAGCCAGACCCCGAAGGCGATGGACCGGGGCGACATGGAACGCGTCACCGCCGATTTCGTCCAGGCGGCGGAACGTGCCGCCCGCGCGGGCTTCGACATGCTTGAGCTGCACGCCGCCCACGGCTACCTCATCGCCTCCTTCCTCTCCCCCCTCACCAACCACCGCACCGACGACTACGGCGGCAGCATCCAAAACCGCCTGCGCTTCCCGCTCGAGGTGTTCTCGGCGATGCGCGCGGTGTGGCCCGCCGAGCGGCCGATGTCGGTGCGCATCTCGGCCAGCGACTGGATGGAGGGCGGCATATCCGAGGAGGACACATTCGCCGTCGCCGAGGCCTTCGCGGCGGCGGGGTGCGATCTCGTCGACGTGTCGGCGGGGCAGACGGTGGCCGAGCAGGCGCCGGTCTATGGCCGCATGTTCCAGGTGAAGTTCGCCGAGGCGATCCGCAACGTGCCGAAGATGGCGACGATGGCCGTCGGCGCGATCACCGAGGCGGCGCAGGTGAACACGATCATCCACACCCGCCGCGCCGACCTCGTGGCGCTGGGGCGGCCGCACATGTGGTCGCCCTATCTGACGCGCGAGGCCGCCGCCTGGTACGATGCGCGCAACCAGCACTGGCCAGCGCAATATTTCGCCGGACGCGACCAGGCGCAGCGCGAGATGAAGAAGCGCCGCGAGCAGGAGATGGAGCTGCGCCGCAAGGCCCGGCCGCGCCCTTATACCGCGCCCGCCGATACGCCCGCCCCGCCGCCGCGCCGCGCCGCCGAATAGGCCGCGTTGCCCCCGCGCGACCGCGGGACCGCGCCGCCCGGCGCGCCCCGGTTCCGCGACCGCCACCCCCGTCCGCCCTCGTCCGCCCCCTGTCCGCCCTCGTCCGCTCCATGGCTGGGCAGGTCCCGCCCGTTCGCTCAGCACAACGCCGGTTGTCTCATCAATTGTGGCGAGACATTCTCCGATGCGACGAAAGCAGTTGCCGCCCAATATTTTATGCGTAAAGTATTTGGAAGCGGGCGCAGCGGCTGGGTGCGCAAGGATTGGCGGGATATTTCTCGCCAAGCCAGCGCGCTGTGCAAAAGAACACTCGCGTGGAGAGACGTGGATGAGGACTATTCTGAAAGTCGGCGCCGCCCTGTTGGCGACGACCATCGTCGCCGGCCCGGCCATGGCCCAGGACGGCGTCAAGATCGGCATCATGTTGACGCTGTCGGGCCCGCCCGCCGTCCTCGGTGAGCAGGCCAAGAACGGCTTCGAACTCGCGGTCGAGAAGATGGGCGGCCAGCTCGGCGGCATCCCGACCGAGATCATCGTCGTCGACGACGAGCTGAAGCCGGACATCGCCGCCACCAAGGCGCGCGAGCTGGTCGAGCGGGACGGCGCCGACTTCGTTGTCGGGCCGATCTTCTCCAACATCATGCAGGCGATCGCCAAACCCGTGACCGACGCGGGCGCCTTCCTCATCAGCCCCAACGCCGGCACCTCCACCTTCGCCGGGGCCGAGTGCAACCCGAACCTCTTCGTCGCCTCCTACCAGAACGATCAGGTTCACGAAGTCCTCGGCAAGTATGCGCAGGACACCGGCTACAGCCGCGTCTTCCTGATGGCGCCGAATTACCAGGCCGGCAAGGACGCGCTGGCCGGCTTCCGCCACTCCTACGAAGGCGAAGTCGTCGGCGAAGTGTTCGTGCCGCTCGGCCAGCTCGACTTCTCGGCCGAACTGGCGCAGATCGCCGCCTACCAGCCGGACGCCATCTACACCTTCATGCCGGGCGGCATGGGCGTGAACCTCGTCAAGCAGTACCGCCAGGCGGGGCTCGACACGATCCCCTTCCTCTCAGCCTTCACCGTCGACGAGACGACGCTTCCCGCCCAGCAGGACGCGGCGGTCGGCTTCTTCGGCGGCGCCAACTGGGCGCCCGACCTCGACAACGAGGCCTCGAAGGAATTCGTTGCCGCCTACGAAGAAAAGTACGGCGCGGTGCCCGGCACCTACGCGATGCAGGCCTACGACGCGGCCCAGCTCATCGACAGCGCGATCAAGGCCGCCGGGGGCGACGTGTCGGACTCCGACGCGATCCGCGCGGGCCTGCGCGCGGCGGACATCACCTCGCTGCGCGGTGACTTCAAGTTCGGACCCAACAACTACCCGATCCAGGACTTCTACCTGGTGAAGGTCGCCAAGCGCGACGACGGCAAGTTCGAGACGCAGATCGCCGAAAAGATCTTCGACGACTACGCCGACAACTACGCCTCCCAGTGCCAGATGGCGAAATAACACCGACGACCGGCGCCCCTCCGGGGGTGCCGGCCCGCGCGTGTGCCCCGCGCGGCGCACCCCGACACACCGGCAACACGGGGACCATGACGAACCTCCTCCTGCTCCAGGCGCTGAACGGCCTACAGTTCGGCATCCTCCTGTTCCTCGTCGCGGCGGGCCTGACGCTGATCTTCGGCATCATGGACCTCATCAACCTCGCCCACGGCGTGCTCTACATGGTGGGTGCCTATCTGACGGCGACCTTCACCTCGCTGACGGGCGACTTCTTCATCGGCCTTGCCCTGGCGCTCCCCGCGGCGCTCCTCTTCGGCATCGTCCTCGAACGGCTGATCTTCAGCCAGCTCTACGACCGCGACCACCTGGAGCAGGTGCTCGCCACCTTCGGCCTCATCCTCATCCTCAACGAGGGGGTGAAGATGATCTGGGGTGCGGCGCCGCTGTCCGTGCCGATCCCCGACATCCTGTCCGGCTCCGTGCCGCTCATCGGGCCGATGCGCTTTCCGGTCTTCCGCATCGTCATCATCGCCGCCGGACTAGTGACCGCGCTCGGCCTGTGGTTCCTCGTGGCGCGTACCCGCATCGGCATGCTGCTGCGCGCCGGGGCCACCAATGCGCCGATGGTCTCGGCCCTCGGCGTCGACGTGAAGCGGCTCTTCATGCTCGTCTTCGGTCTCGGGGCGATGCTGGCCGGGTTCGCGGGGGCGATGGTGGCGCCGATCCTTTCCGTCGAGCCGGGGATGGGCAACAACATCCTCATCCTCACCTTCGTCGTCATCGTCATCGGCGGGGTGGGGTCGATCCGCGGGGCCTTCGTGGCCGCCATCCTCGTCGGCGTGGTCGACACGGTGGGGCGCACCTTCGGCCCCATCATCCTCAGAAGCCTGATGGACCCCTCCGCCGCCTCGCAGACCGGCCGCACTTTGGCGCCGATGCTGATCTATATCCTGATGGCGGCGGTCCTCTTCGCGCGTCCCTCGGGCCTCTTCCCCAAGGCGGGCGCATCGTGAGCGAGACCACCCTCACCAGCGCCGCCGACGCCGCTTCCCCCGCCCGCCCGCGCCTCGCCGGCCGTGGCGCGCTCATCGGCGGCATCGTCCTCCTCGCCCTCTTCGCGGTGCTGCCTCCCGCGGCGACGGCGATGGGCGACCCCTTCCTCGTCGTCACCGCCACGCGCATCGTCATCTTCGCCATCGCCGCCTTGTCGCTGGACCTCGTCCTCGGCTACGGCGCCATGGTCTCGTTCGGCCACGCCGCCTTCCTCGGCTTCGGCGCCTATGCGGTGGTCATCCTCGCGGCCGCGGGCATCGACGACCTCCTCCTCCAGTCGCTCGCCGCCATCGCCGGCTCGGCCCTCTTCGCCCTCGTCACCGGCGCGATCTCACTGCGCACCAAGGGCGTCTACTTCATCATGATCACGCTGGCCTTCGGGCAGATGGCGTACTTCTTCTTCGTCTCGCTGTCGGCGTTCGGCGGTGACGACGGACGCACCCTGCAACACCGCTCGACCCTCTTCGGCGCACCTCTGATCGAAAACGACGTCACCTTCTACTACATCGCCCTCGCCGTCCTCGCGGCGGCCTTCGTCCTGCTGCGCACCGTGGTCGCCTCGCGCTTCGGCCGGGTGCTGCGGGGGACGCGCGACAACCGTGTCCGCATGCAGGCGATCGGCTTCGCGCCGTTCGGCTACCAGCTCACGGCCTACGTCATCGCCGGTGCGCTGTGCGGCCTCGCCGGCGTCCTCCTGGCGAACCAGACCGAATTCGTGTCGCCCGCCTTCATGACCTGGCAGCGCTCGGGCGAACTCATCGTCATGGTGGTGCTGGGCGGCATGGGCACGCTGACCGGGGCGATCGCCGGTGCGGTCGGCTTCCTCGTCCTCGAAGAGGTGCTGTCCGGGCTGACCGAGCACTGGCACATCGTCTTCGGCGCCATCATCGTCCTTCTGGTGCTCTATACACGCGGCGGCATCGCGGGCCTGTTCTCCCGCCTCTTCGGGGGCCGCGCATGAGCGCCCTCCTCTCCATCCGCGACTTGCGCAAGTCCTACGGCGCGCTGAAGGTGACCGACGGCATCTCGCTCGACGTTCCCGCGGGCGAGCTGCACGCCATCATCGGCCCCAACGGCGCGGGCAAGACGACGTTCATCCACCAGCTCTCGGGCAGCCTCAAAAGCGATTCCGGCGCGGTCCACTTCGACGGCGCCGACATCACGCGTCTCTCCATGGTGGCCCGCGTCAAGCGCGGCCTCGCCCGCTCGTTCCAGATCACCTCGATCCTCGACGGCTTCTCGGTGCTGGAGAACGTGGCGACCGCGGTGCAGGCCCGGTCCGGCTCGTCCTTCCGCTTCCTCACCCCGGCTGCGTCCGAGACCGCGCTCAACGCCGAGGCGATGGAGGCGCTCGCCCGCGTCAACCTCGCCGACCGCGCCCACCGCCAGGCGGGCACGCTCTCGCACGGCGAGAAGCGGCAGCTCGAAATCGCCATCGCCCTCGCCACGGGCGCCAAGATGCTCCTCCTCGACGAACCTCTCGCCGGAACGGGCCACGAGGAAGGCGCCATCCTCATCGACCTGATGCGTCAGCTCAAATCCACCCACACCATCATGCTGATCGAACACGACATGGAGGCGGTGTTCGCGCTCGCGGACCGTGTCAGCGTCCTCGTCTACGGCAAGCTGATCGCGACGGGGGACCCGGCGGCGGTGCGCGCCGACCCCGCGGTGCGCGCCGCCTATCTGGGGGAGGACGCCTGATGCTGAAGGTGGAAGGGCTCGAAGCCGCCTACGGCCAATCGCGCATCCTGTTCGGCATCGACCTCGCCGTGAACAAGGGCGAGGTGGTCACGCTGCTCGGCCGCAACGGCATGGGCAAGACGACGACGGTGAAGTCCATCTTCGGCCTTCTGAAGCCGAAGGGCGGGCGCATCACCATCGACGGGGACGACGTGACGGGGAAGGCGCCGCACATCATCGCGCGGCACGGTCTCGGCCTGGTGCCGGAGGGGCGGCAGATCTTCCCGACGCTGTCGGTGGAGGAGAACCTCATCGCGACGCACCGCAACGAGGGAACGAGCCGCTGGACGCTCGCCAGCGTCTACGACCTCTTTCCGCGCCTTCGGGAGCGTCGCCGCAACATGGGCAACCAGCTTTCGGGCGGCGAGCAGCAGATGCTGGCGATCGGCCGCGCGCTGATGACCAATCCGCGCCTGGTGGTGCTGGACGAGGCGACCGAAGGCCTCGCCCCGCTGATCCGCGAGGAGATCTGGTCGTGCCTCAAGGCGATCAAGGCGGCGGGCGAGGCGATCCTGGTGATCGACAAAAACGTCGACGCGCTCGCCACCTTCGCCGACCGCCACGTGGTGATCGAGAAAGGCCGCATCGCGTGGACCGGCTCGACGGCCGACCTCAAGGCCACGCCCGACATCAAGGACAGGTTCCTGCATGTCTGAGGCGCTGTCATCCGAGGTTCGGGGCGGGGTCAAGTGCCCGCCCGGACCCACGCACAGTGCCCTCTCCAAAGAGAGGGCGCGAGCATGGGGAGGACGGGCACTTGACGCCGTTCCGAACCTCAACAGCCTTGCACCAGGTGTTCAGAGGGAGAGTGCTCTTCGCACTCTCACACTGAACGCCTGCCCGCTGGCGAAGCGGGGGAGCGCGAGGGGGAACACCCTCGCTGCAGCCTCGCCGCCGACACAGCGCTTCAAATTCAAGCCCCCACAGTCCCGCAACGAGGAGCCCCACCGATGACCATGACCGCCGGCGTGACCAAGCATGGCGAAGGGATGGACGGGATCGTCTGGAACATTCTGGGCCAGACCTACGTCCCCAAGCAGCACAGCGAATCCTGCCTGTCGTGGCATGCGACCTTCCCGCCGGGGACGTTCGTTCCGCCGCACATCCACCCGACGCAGGACGAGTTCATCTACATGCTGGAGGGCCGGCTCACCACGGTGCTGGAGGGCACCGAGGGCATCGCCGAGCCGGGCGACCTCATCCGCCTGCCGCGGGGCAAGCCGCACGGCCTCTTCAACAAGTCGGACGCCGCGGTCAAATGCGTCTTCTGGGTGACCCCGGCGGCGCGGCTGTACGATCTCTTCTGGGCGCTGCACAATCTCGGCCCCGAGGCTGATCCGGCCGAGGTGGTCGCGCTTTCGGCCAAGCACGAGGTCGACTTCCTGCCGCCGCCGGACGACGCCTGATCGAGGGAGGGGTCCATGAACGTCATCATCGCAGGCGCCGGTGTCGGCGGCCTCACCACGGCGCTGATGCTGCACCGCCGCGGCATCAGGGCGACGATCTACGAGCAGTCGCCGGCGGTGCGCGAGGTGGGGGTCGGCATCAACACCCTGCCCCACGCCATCAAGGAGCTGGCTGATCTCGGCCTCCTCGCGGCGCTCGACGTGGTGGCCCCGCGCACCCGCGAGCTCTTCTACTACAACCGTTACGGCCAGGAGGTCTGGTCAGAGCCCCGCGGGATCGACGCCGGGCACGACGTTCCGCAATTCTCCATCCACCGCGGCCGGCTGCAGAAGGTGCTCTACGACGCGGTGATCCAGCGCCTCGGCCCCGGCGCGGTGAAGACGGGGCTCAGCCTCGCCGGTTTCATTGAGAACGAGGGCGGGATCACCGCCCACTTTCTCGATTCGGCGGCGGGCGGTCCGGGGCTGACGGCGCGCGGGGACATCCTCATCTGCGCCGACGGCATCCACTCGGCCGGCCGGCGCAGGTTCTACCCGAACGAAGGGCCGCCGAAATGGAACGGCGTCCTCATGTGGCGCGGGGCGACGGAATTCACGCCCTGGCGCGACGGCCGGTCGATGGCGATCGGCGGCGGTATGGGCGCCAAGTTCGTGCTCTACCCGATCGCCCACGAGGCGGGCGGCAAGCAGCTCATGAACTGGGTCGTCAACATCAAGATGGCGGACGGGGAGACCTCGCCGCCGCCGAAGGAAAGCTGGTCGCGCCCGGCGCAGCGCAGCCTGGTGCTCCCCTATGCGCGGCGCTTCAAGATCCCGGACTACGACGTGAACGCGCTCGTCGCCGCGACCGAACAGGCGTTCGAGTACCCGATGTGCGACCGCGACCCGCTGCCCCGGTGGACGCACGGGCGCGTGACGCTGCTCGGCGACGCGGCGCATCCGATGTACCCCGTCGGCTCCAACGGCGCCTCCCAGGCGATCCTGGACGCGCGGTGTCTGGCGGACGCGCTGCAGCGGGCCGAGCATCCCCACCAGGCGCTTCACGCCTACGAGGCGGAGCGGCTGCCGAAAACCGCGGAGGTCGTCGCGCTCAACCGCAAAGGCGGGCCGGAACGGGTGATCGACGAGGCGGAGAAGCGCGCCCCCGGCGGGTTCGACGCGATCGACAAGGTGATGAGCCGGGCCGAACGCGCGGCGATCGTCGGCGGCTATGCCGGCACGGCGGGGTTTGCCAGCGGCGAGCAGCGGCGCGGCACGCCCCACCTCCTCTCGGCCCCGGTCGCCGCCCAATAAGGCGCACCGGGCGCACCGAGCGCACCGGGCGACCGGCCCTCACCCGCGACGGCGGCGCGCCGCCGCGTTCTGCTTGCGGAGCCGCGACAATATAGTTTAGGCTTCAAACATCAGCCGCCCGAAACATACGTGAGCGCGCCACTGACCCACCCCCGCCATATCCTCGTCACCGGCGCCACACGCGGTATCGGCCGGGCCATCGCCGCGGCCTTCGTCGCGGACGGGGCCCGCGTCACCGTGCTCGGCCGCACGCCGGACAGCGCCGCCGCAGCCGCCACCACGCTCGGCGCCGCCGCCAGCGTCGCCGCCGACGTGACGGACGCTGCGGCGCTCACCGCCGCCATCCACACCGCCGCCGACGCCGCCCCGATCGACGTTCTCGTCAACAACGCAGGCGGCGCCGGCACCGCCCCCCTCTCCCGCATCACCGTCGACGCGCTGCGGGCCATGATGGCACTCAACGTCGAACCTGTGCTGACCGCGGCCCAGGCCGTCGTCCCCGCCATGAAGGCGTGCGGCTCCGGCCGGATCATCACCATCGCCTCCACCGCGGGGTTGAAGGGCTACCCTTACGTGGCGGCCTATACGGCGGCCAAGCACGCCGCCGTCGGCCTCACCCGCGCGCTCGCCGCCGAACTCGCCACCACGGGCATCACCGTCAACGCCGTCTGCCCCGGCTTCACCGACACCGACCTCGTCGCCGGATCCATCGCCGCGCTGACCGAAAAGACAGGGCGCGACCCGGCCGACCTCCTCGCCGAATTCACCAAGGTGAACCCCATGGGCCGCCTCATCGCGCCGGACGAGGTGGCCGCGGCGGTCCTGTGGCTCGCCAGCCCCGCAGCCGCCAGCGTCACCGGCCAAACCATCGCCGTCGACGGAGGCGAGACATGAGCACCCAAAGCCCCGACCAGCCCCAGGCCGCTGCCCTCGCCGACGACGTGACCGCCATCGTCGAAGCGCACCCGGACCATTCGGACGAGCTGCGCCTGTGGCTGCGGCTCCTCGCCGTCTCCAACCTCATCGAGGCGGAAATCCGCCGCCGCCTGCGCGAGCGTTTCGCCACAACGCTGCCCCGCTTCGACCTGATGGCCCAGCTCGAACGCGCGCCGGACGGCATCCTGCTCGGCGAACTCTCGCGCCGCATGATGGTCTCCAACGGCAACGTCACCGGCCTCGTCGAACGGCTCGCCCTCGAAGGCCACATCGTGCGCGAAACGCCGGAGACGGACCGCAGAGCCACCCGCGTGCGCCTCACCGCGGAAGGCCGCTCCGCCTTCGCCGCCATGGCGGAGGAACACTCCGGCTGGGTGGCCGAACTCCTCGCAGGCCTCGGCGAAAGCGACGTCGCCGACCTCTACCGCCGCCTCGGCGACCTCAAGGCCTCGGTCACGTCCGCCACCGCAGCGCCGCCCCCCCAGAAGCCGACCGGAGACGCCTGATGCACCAGAACCCGATCGCCGCGCCGCTGGCGGGCTTCACCCCCGGCCACTTCGGATGGAGCGTCGCCGGCCCCGTCGCCACCGTCACCCTCCACCGGCCCGAGCGCAAAAACCCGCTCACCTTCGACAGCTACGCCGAACTGCGCGACACCTTCCGGGCGCTGCGTCACGACACGGACATCAAGGCCGTCATCGTCACCGGGGCGGGCGGCAACTTCTCCTCCGGCGGCGACGTGTTCGAGATCATCGAGCCGCTCACCAAGATGACCCCGTCCGATCTCCACCGCTTCACCACCATGACGGGCGATCTCGTCAAAGAAATGCGCGCCTGCCCGCAGCCGGTCATCGCCGCCGTCGAGGGCGTGTGCGCCGGCGCGGGGGCCATTATCGCCATGGCGTCGGACCTGCGGGTTGCGGGCGCGGGCGCCAAGGTCGCCTTCCTCTTCAACAAGGTGGGCCTCGCGGGGTGCGACATGGGGGCGTGCGCGATGCTGCCGCGCATCATCGGCCAGGGCCGCGCCTCGGACCTTCTCTACACCGGCCGCTTCATGCCCGCCGAGGAGGGCGAGCGCTGGGGCTTCTTCAACCGCCTCACCGGCACCGGCGAGGCGCTGACCGCGGCCGAGGAGCTCGCCGCCGCCATCACCGCCGGGCCGACCTTCGCCAACGGCATCACCAAGAAGATGCTGCACATGGAATGGGCCATGGGCGTCGACGAGGCGATCGACGCAGAGGCGTTGGCTCAAGCGTTCTGCATGACCACGGGTGACTTCACCCGCGCCTTCAACGCCTTTGCTGCGAAGCAGAAGCCGGTGTTCGAGGGCAACTGATGGCCGACCGCACCTTCCTCGACTGGCCCTTCTTCGAGCCGCACCACCGCGAGCTTGCCGCCCGCGCCGACGCATGGGCCGCCGCCACCGTCCCCGGCCTCGTCGACCATCACGACGCCGACGCCTCCTGCCGCCGCCTCGTCGCAGCGCTGGGCGAGGCGGGTTTTCTCGCCTACGCCGTACCCGAAGACGGCGTGTTCGACGTGCGGGCGCTGTGCCTCCTGCGCGAGACCTTCGCCCGGCACGACGCGCTGGCCGACTTCGCCTTCGCCATGCAGGGCCTCGGCACCGGCGCCGTCACCCTCTTCGGCGGCGACGAGGTGAAGGCCGCGCTGCTCCCCGCCGCCCGCGCCGGTACCGCGATCACCGCCTTCGCCCTCACCGAGCCGGACGCGGGGTCCGACGTCGCCGCCCTCGCCCTCGCCGCCACGCCAAATGGTGCCACGCCGGACGGCGACAGCGTGCGGCTCACCGGCGAAAAAACCTGGATCTCCAACGGCGGCATCGCCGACTCCTACGTGGTCTTCGCCCGTTCCGGCGAGGCGCCCGGCGCCCGCGGCCTCTCGGCCTACTGGGTGCCCGCCGACACGCCTGGCCTCACCGTGGCGGAGCGGCTGGAGACGATCTCCCCCCATCCCCTCGCGCGCCTGTCGTTCGACGGCGTCACCGTCCCCGCCTCCCACCGCGTCGGCGCCGCCGGGGCGGGCTTCAAGGTGGCGATGGCGACGCTCGACGTCTTCCGCACCACCGTCGGCGCGGCGGCGTTGGGGTTCGCCCGCCGCGCGCTGGACGCCGCGCTCACCCGCGCCCGCACCCGCGCCATGTTCGGCGGCACCCTGTCGGACCTGCCGCTGGCCCAGGCGACGCTGGCCGACATGGCGACCGCCATCGACGAGGCCGCCCTCCTCGTCTACCGCGCCGCCTGGACACGGGACGACATCGTGCGCAAAGGGGGCGCCCCGCGCATCACCCGCGAGGCGGCCATGGCCAAGATGGTCGCCACCGAGAACGCCCAAAAGGTCATCGACCACGCCGTGCAGCTCCACGGCGGCGAGGGCGTGCGCTCCGGCGGCGTCGTCGAAACGCTCTACCGCGATATCCGCGCCCTCCGCATCTACGAGGGCGCGACCGAAGTGCAAAAGCTCATCATCGCCCGCCAGCTCCTCGCCGAGCCCGCGCGCTCTTGAAACGTCAGCGCATCTTGTCCGCGCTCTGAAAAGCGCGGGATGCCCTAGCCGATTGGAGGCGTCATGCCGTCGTCCTGTCACGTCGACACCTTCGTTCTCGACAATCTGCCGCCCACGCACCAGCAGCCGGACTTCATCAACCTCGACCGGCTCGGCTATCCCGAGATGCTGAACGCCACGGTGGAGCTGGTGGACCGGCACGTGGCCGAAGGGCGCGGCGACCGCATGGCGCTGAAGGCCCCCGGCGGCATCGCGTGGACCTACGCCGACCTCTCCGCCATGATCGACCGCATGGCCCGCGTGCTGACCGAAAAGCTCGGCATGGTGCCCGGCAACCGCGTGCTGCTGCGATCGGCCAACAACCCCACCAAGGTCGCCCTCTACATGGCGATCATCAAGGCGGGCGGCATCGTCGTCGCCACCATGCCGCTGCTGCGCGCGGGCGAGATCGTCAAGGCGCTCGACAAGGCGGAGATCGGCCTCGCCTTCTGCGACGCCAAGCTGATCACCGAGATGCAACGCGCCGCCGACATGGCGCAAAAGCCCTGCCGCATCGTGACATGGGAGGGGACGGTGGGAGACGGGAGCGGCGGCGAACTCGGCGCCATGCTCCACGGTGTCACCGGGCCGTTCCAGGCCGCGCCCACCCGCGCCGACGACCCGTGCCTGCTCGGCTTCACCTCCGGCACGACGGGGATGCCCAAGGCCACCATCCACTATCAGCGCGACCTCCTCGTCATCTGCGACGGCTACGCCAAGGAGATCCTGCGCGCCGAGCCGTCGGACGTCTTCATCGGCTCACCTCCGCTCGCCTTCACCTTCGGCCTCGGCGGGCTGGTGCTCTTTCCCTTCCGCGTCGGTGCCTCGGCGGTGCTGCTCGAAAAGGCTGGCCCGCCGGACCTTGCCGCCGCGATCCCCGAATACGGCGCCACCATCACCTTCACCGCGCCGACCGCCTACCGGGCGATGATCCCGCTCGCCGCCACCCACGATTTCTCCTCCCTGCGCAAATGCGTGTCCGCAGGGGAAACCTGCCCGCGCCCCACCTTCGACGCGTGGAAGGCCGCGACGGGCCTCCCCCTGATGGACGGCATCGGCGCGACGGAGATGCTCCACATCTTCATCGCCGCGCGCGAGGAGGACATCCGCCCCGGCGCCACCGGCAAGCCCGTCCCCGGCTACGAGGCGATGGTGCTGGACGCGGACGGCAACCCCGCCCCCACCGGCACACCCGGCCGCCTCGCCGTGAAGGGCCCCATCGGCTGCCGCTACCTCGCCGACGAGAGGCAGGCCAAATACGTCGAGAACGGCTGGAACATCACCGGCGACACCTACATCCAGGACGCCGACGGCTACTTCTGGTTCCAGGCCCGCAACGACGACATGATCGTCTCCTCCGGCTACAACATCGCCGGGCCCGAGGTGGAAGCCGCGCTCCTCGCCCACCCCGCCGTGGCCGAGACCGGCGTCGTCGGCGCGCCGGACGCCGAGCGCGGCATGATCGTCAAAGCCTACGTGGTGCTGCGGGACGGCTTCACCGCCGCCGACGCGGCCATGGTCAAAACCCTGCAGGACCACGTGAAGGCGGAGCTGGCGCCCTACAAATATCCGCGCGCCGTCGCCTTCGTGGACGCGTTGCCCAAGACCGAATCCGGCAAATTGCAGAGGTTCGCCCTGCGCCAGCGCGCTGCGGCCGAACCCGCCACCGAGGGAGAATTGTCGTGAGCGAGCCCAGCCCCAAACCCGGCACGCTGACCGTGCTGCAACCGCCGGGCTGGAAGAAGCCGAAGGGCTACTCCAACGGCATGGCCGGGCGCGGCACACTGGTCTTCACCGGCGGCCTCATCGGCTGGGACGCGGACGAGACGTTCGCCGATGGCTTCGTCCCCCAGGTCCGCCAGGCACTGCAGAACGTCCTCGCCGTACTGGCGGAGGCGGGCGGCGAGGCGCAGCACATCGCCCGCCTCACCTGGTACGTGCGCTCGGTCGACGGTTACCGCGCCTCGCTCGCCGATCTCGGCGCGGTTTACCGGGAGGTGATTGGCCGCCACTATCCTGCGATGGCGCTGGTGGAGGTCTCGAATCTCGTCGAACCCCAGGCGCTGGTGGAGATCGAGGCGACGGCCATCGTGCCGGACCGCCCGCAAGGAGCCTGAACGTGACCGAAGACTGGATCTGGACCGGCGGTGACCCCGTCACCGACATCGACGCCGCATGGGACAACGGCGCCGTCATCATCGACGCCGGATCCTACACGCCGCGCTGGGCGGGCGAGGCGGAAGCCTTTCGCGAGACGCTGGGCGCGGCCGGCCGCACGCGACTCGCCGTCCCCTACGGCCCCGCCCCGCGCCAGCACTACGACCTGTTCCTCCCCGAAGGAACGCCGAAAGGCCTCTCCGTCTTCGTCCACGGCGGCTACTGGAAGGCGCAGGCGATCGGCAACTGGTCGCACTTTGCCGCCGGCGCCCTGTCGCGCGGCTTCGCGGTGGCGATGCCCGAATATACCCTCTGCCCCGAGGTGAAGATCCCCGACATCACCCGCCAGATCGGCGCCTTCCTCGACCACATCGCTGGTGAGATCCAAGGGCCGATCAACCTCTCCGGCCACTCCGCGGGCGGGCATCTCGTCACGCGCATGCTGTGCGAAGGCGCGCCGCTGCGGGCGGAGACGATGGCGCGCATCGGCGCCGCCGTGTCGATCAGCGGCGTGCATGACCTGCGCTGCCTCATTCCGGGGTCGATGAACGAGATCCTCGGCCTCGACCTTGCGACCGCCCGCGCCGAGAGCCCTTGCCTGCTGGAGCCGCGTTCGGGGATCGACCTCACCTGCATCGTCGGCGGTGCGGAGCTGACCGAGTTCCGTCGCCAGAACGCGCTGCTCGCCAATGTGTGGCACGGCTTGGGGGCGATCACGCGGGCGATAGAGCTTCCCGGCCGCCACCACTTCGACGTGGTCGATTCGCTGCTCGATCCCTCCAGCACGATGGTCGAGACGCTGACGCGCGAATAGGCGCCTCCGCCCCGCACCGGCACCCGGACCCCTGGGGCGCCCGCATCGCGCGGCGCCCCTCAACGCCGCGGCCGAGCGCGATGGGTGGCGCCTAGCGGCGTGGATCAGCCGAAGATGTAGGACAGGACCGTCAGCACCACGACCACGGCGACGCCGAGGCCGCCGAGGGTGATCGCCATGCCGGTCCCCATCGCCTCCAGCTTGCCGCGCGGGTCAGCCGTGGGCGTCTTCTTCGCGGCGGGGATCTTCTTGCTCATGAGCGCGGACCGGCGGGCGGGCGAACGAACGGACGCGGCTTAGCGGTAAGGCGCGTCGGCGGCGATGTTGGCCGCAATCTCACGCTCCCAACGGTCACCATTCGCCAGCAGCTTCTCCTTGTTGTAGAGCAGCTCCTCGCGCGTCTCGGTCGAAAACTCGAAGTTGGGGCCTTCGACGATGGCGTCCACCGGGCACGCCTCCTGGCACAGCCCGCAATAGATGCACTTCACCATGTCGATGTCGTACCGCGTGGTGCGGCGGGTGCCGTCGTTACGGCGCGGACCGGCCTCGATGGTGATGGCCTGGGCCGGGCACACCGCCTCGCACAGCTTGCAGGCAATGCAGCGCTCCTCGCCGTTCGGGTAGCGGCGTAGCGCGTGCTCGCCCCGGAAACGCGGGGAAATGGGGTTCTTCTCGAACGGGTAATTCACCGTCGACTTCGGCTTGAAGAAGTACCGCATTCCCAGGAAGAAGGCGGAGACGAACTCCGTCAGGAAGATGGACTTCGCGGTGCCCTGAAGCGTGGCCATGATCAACTCGATCCGTTCGGACGTAGACGTGTTCTAATTGGCGCGAATGGGCCGCGGCTGCAACGCCGAATAGACCCGAAGGGGCTCGCCGCCGCCGGAAAGCCCAATTTTTTCCGGCGTCGACGCCAGCCTTGATGCAGTTTGCCGCGCCCCCATGCCCGCTGTCGCCACCCCCTGCGACGCGGCCGCGGGCGCACCCGGCCGACGCGTCGTCCCACGCGGCCCCATCGCGTGTCGACGGCCCTCCCGCTGCCGCCTCAATGGAGCGGCCCGCGCGGTCGTTTGACGATCTCGGCGCGCGCGCCGCCGGCAATGTCCGCCGGGTCCGTGCGAGGCAGGCGCAGCCGCGAATAGGTGTCGAACGTCGGAAGGCGGTCGTCGACCCCCACGCCGGTCACGCGCTCGCTCCAGAACGCATGCGCCTCAGCCACCACCCTATCCGGCTCGCTCACGAACGCGCCGTTGATGTAGAGCTCCTCACGCACCATCGACCTGTCACGGTAGAGGACGTGCGCCCCGCACACGGCGCAGAAGCCGCGCGTCACCCAGAGCGATCGGCCCGGCCGCCATGAGACGACGCCGGACACGGCAACCGCCGCCACCGGAAAGCCGGCCCACAAGGTGACCGGAGCGCCACTCGCGTCGCGGCACTCCCCGCAGTGACAATAGACCGTCCACGCGGCGGCACCGTCGATGGAAAACGAGAGCGCTCCGCAAGGGCACGCTCCCGTGATCACCGGATCAGCCGCGCCAGCCGGTCAGCTTGAGGACCACGGCGACGACCACGACCGAGGCCAGCGACAGCGGCAGGAACACCTTCCAACCGAGGCGCATGAGCTGATCGTAGCGGTAGCGCGGGACGATCGCCTTCACCATCGCGAACATGAAGAAGACCGCGAAGGATTTGAGCAGGAACCAGATGATGCCCGGCACCCAGGTGAACGGCGCGAAGCCGAACGGGGGCAGCCAACCGCCGAGGAAGAGGATCGCCGTCATCGAGCACATCAGCGCGATGGAGACGTATTCGCCCAGCATGAACATCATGTACGGGGTCGACCCGTATTCGACCATGAAGCCGGCAACGAGTTCCGATTCGGCTTCCGGCAGGTCGAAGGGCGGCCGGTTCGTCTCCGCCAGCGCGGAGATGAAGAAGACCACGAACATCGGGAACAGCGGCAGCCAGTACCAGTTGAGGAAGGTCAGCCACGGGACGCCCAGCATCGTCGCGAGGCCGGTTTCCTGCGCATAGACGACCTGGCTCAGATTCAGCGAGCCGACGCACAACAGGACGGTGATGATGACGAGGCCGATGGAGACTTCGTAGGAAATCATCTGCGCCGAGGAGCGGAGCGCGCCGAGGAACGGGTACTTCGAGTTCGACGCCCAGCCGCCCATGATGACGCCGTAGACGCCGAGCGAGGAAATCGCCAGCACGAAGAGGACGCCGAGATTGATGTCGGCGATCACCCAGCCGTCGGCCACCGGCATCACCGCCCACGAGGTCAGCGCCAAGGCGGTGGTGACCAGCGGGGCGAGGAGGAAGACGATCCGGTCCGCCCCGGCGGGAATGACCGGCTCCTTCAGCGCGAACTTCGTCAGGTCGGCGAAGGACTGGAACAGGCCGAAGGCGCCCACCACGTTGGGTCCGCGCCGCATCTGCACCGCCGCCCAGATCTTGCGGTCGGCGAGCAGGATGTAGGCGATGATCACGAGCAGGACCACCATCAGCAAGACGCTTTGGAGCGCGATGATGAGGGGGGTCAGGATGTAGGTGCTCCAAAAGTCAGGCATCATCGGTCCCTAGTCGTCCGCGGCACATCTGGTCCTGAACCTTTAGCGGCGGTTTCGCAAGATTGATCGGCATGTGCCGGCGGGAAGGCCGCCGCCCGGCCCCCGTCGGGCGGCGCGGCGGCATCCTTATTCCGCCGCCTCGGCCACGGCGATGTGCTGGTCGTGCCAGAGCTTGGCACACTCGGCCATCACCTTCGACGCGCGGGCGATCGGGTTCGTCAGGTGGAACTCGCGGATCGGGTTGATGAAGGGCCCGTCACCGATCGTCCCGGCCCCGTCCTTCAGCGCGGCGACGCCGGAGGGGTCGGCCGCGGTCACCCGGTCGGTGGCGCCGAGGTGCGGAGCGCCGTCCACCATCGCCCGGTGCAGCGCGGCGAAGCTGTCATAGGGAAGCTGCGCGCCGAGCTGCGCCGACAGGGCGCGCAGGATGGCCCAATCCTCGCGCGCGTCGCCCGGCGCGAAGGCCGCGCGGGTCAGCCGCTGCGGCCGGCCTTCCATGTTGACATAGGTGCCCGACTTCTCGGTATAGGCCGCGCCCGGAAGGATCACGTCCGCCACATGGGCGCCGCGGTCGCCGTGGGTGCCGATATAGACCACGAAGGGCGCTTCCAGCTGGCGCTCGTCCATCTCGTCCACGCCGAGGAGGAAGAGAACGTCGAGGTCGAAGGTGCGGCCCGCGGTGAGGATCTCCTTGCCGGACTTGCCGCCCGGCGCCGGAACGCAGCCGACGTCGAGCCCGCCGACGCGCGAGGCCGCCGTGTGCAGGATGCCGAAGCCGTTCCACCCGTCCTTCACCGCGCCGACATCCTCGGCGAGTTGGGCGGCGGCGGCCAGAACCGCGGCGCCGTCCTCACGGGTCAGCGCGGCCTGGCCGACGATGATCACCGGACGCTCGGCCGCGGCCAGAACGTCGCGGAACTCGCCCAGATCGTTCAGCGAGGCGCCGCCCGCACCGAGATAGCGGTAGGGGTAGGTGAGGTCCACGTTCTCGCCGATCAGGCCGATGGTGGCGCGGTTGCGCAGCCAAGCCTGGCGCAGCTTCACGTTCAGCACCGGCGCGTCCCAGCGCGGATTGGCGCCGACGATCAGCACAGCATCCGCCTCGGACAGGGCGGCGATGGTGGGGTTGAACAGATAAGAGGCGCGGCCCTTGGCGGGGTCCAGCGGCACACCGTCCGTGCGGCAGTCCACCGATGCGACACCGAGGCGGTTCATCAGGTCCTTCAGCGCGAACAACTCTTCGGCCGTCGCCATGTCACCGCCGAGCGCGGCGATGCGCTCCTTCGGCGCCCCCTTCACCTTGGCGGCGATGGCGGCGAAGGCCTCGCCCCAGGTCGCGGCGCGCAGACGGCCGTTCTCCTTCACGTAAGGACGGTCGAGGCGCTGGCTCTTCAGCCCGTCCCAGATGAAGCGCGACTTATCGGAGATCCACTCCTCGTTCACCGCGTCGTTCATCCGCGGCAGGATGCGCATCACCTCACGCCCGCGCACGTCGACCCGGATGTTGGTGCCGACAGCGTCCATCGCGTCGATGGTCTCGGTCTTCGTCAGCTCCCAGGGGCGGGCCTGGAAGGCGTAGGGCTTGGAGGTCAGCGCGCCGACCGGGCACAGGTCGATCACGTTGCCCTGCAGCTCGGAACGCATCGCGCTTTCGAGGTAGGTGGTGATCTCCATGTCCTCGCCGCGGCCGATGGCGCCGAGGTCCGGAACACCGGCCACCTCGGTCACGAAGCGCACGCAGCGGGTGCACTGGATGCACCGGTTCATGATCGTCTTGACCAGCGGGCCGATGTACTTGTCTTCCACCGCGCGCTTGTTTTCCGCAAAGCGCGAGCCGGAGACGCCGTAGGCCATCGCCTGGTCCTGCAGGTCGCACTCGCCGCCCTGGTCGCAGATCGGGCAGTCCAGCGGGTGGTTGATGAGGAGGAACTCCATCACCCCCTCGCGCGCCTTCTTCACGAACTCGGTCTTGGTGTTGATCGTCGGCGGGGTGCCGTCGCGGCCGGGGCGCAGATCCTTCACGCCCATGGCGCAGGACGCCACCGGCTTGGGCGGTCCGCCGACCACCTGGACGAGACACATGCGGCAGTTGCCCGCGATCGACAGACGGTCGTGATAGCAGAAACGGGGGATCTCGGCGCCGGCCGCCTCGCACGCCTGGAGCAGCGTGTAGTGATCGGGCACCTCGATCTCTTCGCCGTCGATGATCAGATTGGCCATAGGTCCTCACACCACAAGGTCGCGCCGGTACGCGGTTCGCGCAGGTCCGCACAA
Organism: Acuticoccus yangtzensis; assembly: GCF_001927245.1. Classification (GTDB taxonomy): domain Bacteria; phylum Pseudomonadota; class Alphaproteobacteria; order Rhizobiales; family Amorphaceae; genus Acuticoccus; species Acuticoccus yangtzensis. The sequence goes on from NZ_MJUX01000001.1 coordinate 55,203, forward strand.
CGGGATCGGTCCCGACGCGCGTAGCACGTCATCACCCAAATTGCGCGCCACGGCAACGCCTTCCACATTGAACTAAGGCCAAACTGGCAGCGACGCACGCCCGCAGGCGCCTTTTTTCACGTCCCATTCATGGCTTCCGGCCCATGAGAAGGGCAAACACGTGGCGCCGCCATCACGGCCCCGGCGCCGGTGCGGCAGCGGTCCCCGCCCGCACACAGGGAGACACGAGCCATGACCCTTCGGCCCCTCACATGGTGCGCCATCCTGGCCGCCGCGGCCATCGCCGCAGCGCCTGTCCTCGGAGCACCTGCCCTCACGGCGCCCGCCCTCACGGCGCAGCCCGCCGCGACCGCCACGCTTCAGTTGGCGCAGTGGCACGGCGGCCCGCCTCCCGGCCACGCCGGGCCGACGCCCGGACGTCCCGCACCCGGCCGCCCGCCCATCGTCGTCGACGGGTCGTGGCGCCTCGTCGCGGTGGACCGCGAGGTGGCGCCCGCCGCCGTGCGCGACCGCGTCCGCATCGACTTCGCGCCCGACGGCCAGATCGTCGGCCAAGGCGTCTGCAATTCCTTCAACGGGCGCTACGCCAAGCGCGGCGACGACATCATCATCGAACGCATCGTCTCGACGCGGATGTTCTGCGGCCACGACCAGGCGTGGGAGGATGCGCTGATGCGCGCCCTTTCCGAGGTCGACCAGGTGCAGACCGGCGAGAACCAGGCGCTCGTCCTTTCGAGCCGCGGCCGCGCCCGCATCCGCCTGCGCCGCTTCTGACGACGCAAACGAGGCCGGACGCGTCCTGCGCCCGGCCTCATCTTCAAAGGCCGCGCATGCGTGGCCTTTGCTCCAACGGTCCGCCGCCTGCCGCCGCGGACAGGCCCGCTCTCAGGCCGGCAGACGCGGCTTCTTCCGCCGCTGCCCGCGCACCAGATTGAGAAGCTCTACGAAGCCGCCGAACACCATCGCCGCATAGATGAAGCCGCGCTCGACGTGGAAGTGGAACCCGTCCGCCACCAGCGCCATGCCGATCATCACCAGGAAGGCGAGCGCCAGCATCTTGGTGGACGGATGGCGCGACACGAACTCGGCGATCGGCCCCGCGGCCAGCATCATCACCGCCACGGCCAACACCACGGCGGCAATCATCACCTCCAGATGATCCGCCACGCCGACCGCCGTGATCACCGAGTCGATCGAGAAGACGAGGTCGAGCAGCATGATCTGGCCGATCACCGAGGCCATGCCGGCAGCGACCGCGCCACCCGATTCGTGATGCTCCTCGCCCTCGACCTCGGCGTGGATCTCCGTCGCGGCCTTATAGATCAGGAACAGACCGCCGGCGATCAGGATGATGTCGCGCCAGGAGAGGCCGAACCCGGCGATCTCGACGATCGGCTGGGACAGCGACACGATCCACGCGATCGACGCAAGGAGCACGATGCGCAGGCCGAGCGCGCCCAGGAGGCCGATCCGCCGCGCCTTCGCACGCTCCGCCTCCGGCAACCGGTTCGAGACGATGGAAATGAAGATGACATTGTCGACGCCGAGAACGACCTCGAGGACGACAAGGGTGGCAAAACTCGCCCAGACGGCGGGATCGGTCAGAAGGTCCATAAGCTCCACATCAGCGCACGGTCAATGAACGCGCGACTGTGGCACGGGATCCGCCGCGTCTCGACAAAATGTCGCGGCGCCCTGCCGCGAGGCGCGGGCAGCACCCGCCTGCCGCGAGGGGCCGGCGGCGCCGGTCAGCGCCGCCTCGCCCTTTAGCCTCAGGCCGCAACCTTCGCCGCGAGCTTGGCCACGTGCGCCCCCTGGAAACGCGCCGCGCCGAGTTCGTTCTCGGACGGCATGCGCGAGCCGTCGCCCCGCGTCAGCGTCGTCGCGCCGTAGGGCGTGCCGCCGGTCACCTCGTCCATCTCACTCAGCCCGGCATAGGAATAGGGCAGTCCGGCGATCACCAGGCCGTGGTGCATCAGCGTGGTGATGGTCGAGAGCAAGTTCATCTCGTTGCCGCCGTGCTGCGTCGCGGTCGATCCGAAGGCGGCGCCCACCTTGCCGATCAGCGCACCCTTTGCCCACAGCCCGCCGGTCTTGTCCCAGAACGCGGCCATCTGCGAGGGCATGCGCCCATAACGCGTGCCGGTGCCGACCATGATCGCATCATAGTCCGCCAGCTCCTCCACCTCGGCGATCGGCGCCGCCTGGTCGAGCTTGTAGCCGGACGATTTTGCCAATTCGTCGGGCACCGTCTCCGGCACCCGCTTCACGACGACGTCTGCACCCGCCTCGCGGACCCCCTCGGCCGCGGCATAGGCCATGCTTTCCACATGCCCGTAGGTCGAGTGATAGAGAATGAGAACTTTTGCCATGCGTCAAAACCCAAGTCGTTTGCGGGCGTTACACGAACGCCCTCACCCGACCACCTAGATCGCATCGGCAGCGACGACGACTGCTCTCCCGTCGCATCAGACCTGCACCGGCTTGGCGCGGGGCGTCTGATCGGACACACTCGCCCTCCCGCAACCGGAACACGAACGGGATGGATTTCGAGGCCCCCTGCACAATAATCAACCTCGCCCTACACTTGATTTAATAAACGGGCGCGGCCAACGTTCAAATCCATCCCTGACGCGAAAGACTTATGGCTGAATTCTTCGACGAGATGAACGGAACCGGCGAGACCACCCGTCCCGCCTACGAAATCATCAAGTCGTGGCTCGATGGGGTCACGCCGGAGCAGCTGAAGGCCCGGTCGCGGGAAGCAGAAATGCTGTTCCGCCGAATCGGCATTACCTTCGCCGTGTACGGCCAGAAAGACGCCGAAGAGCGACTGATCCCGTTCGATCTCGTCCCCCGTGTCCTCACGTCCGGCGAGTGGTCGGCCATGTCCCGCGGCCTGGAACAGCGCGTCAAAGCGCTCAACCTCTTCCTCGCCGACATCTACGGGGCGGGCGAAATCATCAAGGCCGGGGTGATCCCCCAGGAACTCGTCTACCAGAACACCTACTACCGGCCCGAAATGGTCGGCGTGAAGGTGCCGCATGACATCTATACCCCCGTGTGCGGCATCGACATCGTGCGGGTGGACGCCGACACCTTCTACGTTCTGGAAGACAACCTGCGCACCCCGTCCGGCGTCTCCTACATGCTGGAGAACCGGGAGGTGACGATGCGCATCTTCCCGGACCTTTTCTCCGAACACGTCATCCAGCCCGTCGACCAGTACCCGAACGAGCTTCTCGAGACGCTGCAGTCCATCGCCCCGCGCACCGCCCCGTCCGAGCCGACGGTGGTGATCCTGACGCCCGGCCAGTTCAATTCCGCCTTCTACGAACACACCTTCCTCGCCGACCGGCTCGGCGTCGAACTCGTCGAAGGGCGGGACCTCTTCGTGCGCGACGATGTCGTCTACATGCGCACCACCGAAGGGCCGCAGCGCGTCGACGTCATCTACCGCCGGCTCGACGACGACTTCCTCGACCCCCTCGCCTTCCGGCCCGATTCGGTGCTCGGCGTTCCCGGCCTCCTGTCGGCCTTCCGCGCCGGCAACGTCACCGTCGCCAACGCCATGGGCACCGGCGTCGCCGACGACAAGGCCGTCTACACCTACATTCCCGAGATCATTAAGTTCTATCTCGGCGAAGATCCGATCCTGAACAACGTCCCCACCTACCGCTGCCGCGAACCCGACGCTTTGAAGCTCGTGCTCGACAAGCTGCCCGAACTCGTCGTCAAGACCGTGTCCGGCTCCGGTGGCTACGGCATGCTCGTCGGCCCCGCCGCCACGAAGGACCAGATCGAGGAATTCCGCGCCAAGCTGAAGGCGGACCCGGACGAGTTCATCGCCCAGCCGACCCTCGCCCTCTCCACCTGCCCCACCTTCGTCGAGACCGGCATCGCACCGCGCCACGTCGACCTGCGCCCCTTCGTCCTCTACGGCTCCAAGGGCATCAAGACCGTCGCCGGCGGCCTCACCCGCGTGGCGCTGAAGGAAGGCTCGCTGGTCGTCAACTCCTCCCAGGGCGGCGGCACCAAGGACACATGGGTGCTGGCATGACCGGCACGCCGCTCATTGATGGTGCTGGCATGACCGGCACCCCGCTCATTGATGATGCTGGCATGACCGGCACGCCGCTCATGCGTGGTGCCGGCATGACCCTCACCCCGCTCATTTCGACCGCGGCGCGCATCGCCGCCTCAATTGACCGGGCGCGCGACCGCGCGGCGGCGGCGGCCCCGAAGGCCCCCGCACGCCCCTTGCAGCGCCACCACTTTGCGGAGCTCGTCTGATGCTACTCTCGCGCGTCGCCAACGACGTCTATTGGCTCGCCCGCTACGCCGAACGCGCCGAGAACACGGCCCGCATCCTCGACGTCGCGTCCCGCCTCTCCGCGCTCCCCTCCACCTATGGCGGCACCACCAACGAGTGGGAATCGGCCATGATCGCGACCGGCGGCGAATACCTCTTCCGCGAACGCTACGAAGAAGCGAACCGGCGCAATGTCATCCAGTTCATGGCGTTCGACCCGGACAACCCGTCCTCCATCTACTCCTGCCTCGCCACCGCCCGCCGCTCCGCCCGCGCCGTACGCACCGCCATCACGCGCGAAATGTGGGAGGCGATCAACGACGCCTGGCTCGACCTTCGGCGCTACAACAATGAAAGCCTGTCACCGCGCCAGCTCTCCGAATTCCTGGAGGGCGTGAAGGCCGCCTGCCTCAAGTTCGACGGCTCCGCCTTCCGCACCATGCTGCGCACCGACGCCCACGCCTTCTTCCGCCTCGGCACCTATATCGAGCGCGGCGACGCCACCGCCCGCATCCTCGACGTGAAATATCACGTCCTCCTGCCGCATACCGACCCCGTCGGCGGCGGCCTCGACTACTTCCAATGGTCGTCCATCCTGCGCGGGGCCTCCGCGCTCGGCGCCTACCAGTGGGTGTTCCGCGATTCCTTGCGCCCCTGGCGCGTCGCCGAGCTTCTGACCCTGCGCAAGGAGCTGCCGCGCTCCATCCTCAACTGCGCCAAGTTCACGCTCGACTTCCTCGACGACCTCGCCAACGACTACGGCCGCCAGGGCCCGGCCCAGCGCGCCGCCAGAGCCTACCACGCCCGCCTCGTCAATTCGTCGGTTGACGCCATCTTCCGCGACGGATTGCATGAGTTCCTGCAGGCGGCCATCAGCGAGAACAACCGGCTGTCCGCCACCATCGAATCCCAGTACCTGCGTTAGGGGCCTATGCGACTCTCGATCACACACGAGACCGAATACCGCTACGAGCAGGCGCCGAACTCGGTCATCGAACTCCTGCGGCTGACACCCGCATCCACCGCCACCCAAACGGTCCGCTCCTGGCGGATCGACGTCACCGGCGACGCCGTCCTGAAGCGGTCGGAGGACGCGTTCGGCAACGTCGTGCACACCTTCTCGGTGCTGTCGCCGGGCGACGAGCTCACCATCACCGCCATGGGTACGGTCGACACGGAGCCCAACAACGGCATCATCGCCGGAACGCCGGAGCGGCTGCCGGTCGGGGTCTACCTGCGCCATACGCCGCTGACCGAGCCGGACGAGGCGATCCGCGACCTCGCCGCGGCCGCGCTCGCCAAGTCCGGCCCCTCGCCGCTCGACAAGGCGCACGTCCTCAACACCATGGTCTTCGAATCGATGACCTATGAGACCGGCCGCACCCACGCCGCCACCACCGCCGCCGCCGCGCTCGAAGCCGGACACGGCGTGTGCCAGGACCTCACCCACATCTTCGTCGCCGCAGCGCGCGTCGCCGGCCTGCCCGCCCGCTACATCTCCGGCTACCAGTACGTCGAAGGCCGCCCGCGCGAGAGCCACGAGAGCCACGCCTGGGCCGAAGTCCACATCGCCGATTATGGCTGGGTGTCGTTCGACCCCACCGTCGGCCTCTCCGCGTCCGACCACTATGTCCGCGTCGCCGTCGGCCTCGACACGATGAGCGCCTCACCGTTGCGCGGCGCCATCTATGGCGGCCTCGGCGAGGTTCTGGACGTCACCGTCACCATCGATTGCTCGGCCGGTCCCGGCGGCCGCATGCGCCAAACCCAAGGCCGCCAAACCCAGTCCATGGGCTGACCGCCACGGGGCGGCGTCCGGTCCCCCCCGGACCGGCCCGGCCCCACCGGCCGCCACGAGAGGCGCCCCACGAAAGGCGCCACCCCCGTCGCAAAGGTGCGTCAGCGGCAAGCCCCGGCGCGGCCTCGCCCCACCCTGATCGCACTGCGGGCTATGGATCCGTGCGGAAGTGCGGTAGAGGAGCGCGCCCCGGCTCCCGCCGCCGCAAACCCCGACGGAACCCCAGCGATGACCTACTGTGTCGGCCTCCTTCTGCGCAAAGGCCTCGTGATGGTCGGCGACACCCGCACCAATGCGGGCGTCGACAACATCGCCACCTTCCGCAAGCTGCAAATCTTCGAAGTACCGGGCGAGCGCGTCATCGCGCTGGCGACCGCCGGCAACCTCGCCGTCACCCAGGCGGTGGTGAACCACATGCTGGAGGGCCTCCCCGGTCCGGACGGCGACGTGCAGACGCTCTACACCGTCACCTCCATGTTCGAGATGGCCCAGTTCGCCGGCCGCGCCGTGCGCACCGTGCGCGAGCGTGATGCGGAGGCCCTCGCCCAGGACGGCAGCGGCTTCGACTGCGCGATGCTGGTCGGGGGGCAGATCGGCGAGCGGCGCCTGCGCCTCTTCATGGTCTACCGCGCCGGCAACTTCCTGGAATCGACGGAGGACACGCCCTTCCTCCAGATCGGCGAGCACAAATACGGCAAGCCCATCATCGACCGCTCGGTGACCTTCGACACCCCGCTCGACGAAGCGCTGAAGATCGCCCTCATCTCGATGGACTCCACCATCCGCTCGAACCTTGCCGTCGGCATGCCCCTCGACGCGATGATCCTGCCGCGCGACGGCCTCGCCTGCTCGGTCAACGTGCGCATCACCGACGGCGACCCCTATTTCGGCCACGTGCGCGATTCGTGGTCGAACGCCTTGCGAGAGGCGCATCTGTCGATCCCTAACCCGCCCTACAGCCACAACCGCTGAGGGCACCGCCTGCGCCTGCCGTCTGACGCCTGCGCCAGCGCCTCCCGTTTGGCGCCTGCCGCCGGCGCAGGCCTCGGCCTCTCGGCCAGCCGCACCACCCCGCGCGCCTGCCCCGCGAAGTCAGCCAGGGACCAGACCGTCAGGCCATGATCCGCGTCATCTGTTAGCGAGATCATGCGAGGGGTGTCGATGATCGGCGCGTTCCAGCAACTGATGCTGTCGGCCAGCATCTACATCATCTGCGCGTTCGTCCTCGGGTTCGTCTACGAGCGGATCGGGACGAGCGGTTGGCGCCAGGTCGGTTTCGGCGCCGTCATGGGCGCTGCGATCATGGGCCTCGAGCTCACGCCGCTCGAATTCTCCACCTTCGTCGTCGACATCGACACGCCGCTTCTGTTGATCTCGACCCTTTATGGCGGGCCGATCGCGGCGGCGCTGGTGCTGCCGGGCCCCGTCCTCATCACCATCTTCGCCGAGCATCCGGACCTCGTCTACGAGCTGACCATGGCGGTCGCGCCGGTGCTTATCGGCCTCACCGTTCTCGCCACCTGGGTGGCGTGCGGCTGGGAGGTCGACCGGCGGGCCGTTCTCGTCTGCGCGCTCCTGTCGCCGCTCACGCTCTTGCCGAGCGCGCTGCCGATCGAGGACAGCGACGTCGACGCGCTCAGCGTGCTCGCGGTGTGGACGGCGGCCGGAACGCTCATCTTCGGCCTGATGCTCGCCCATGAGCTGAAGCGCGCCCGCTTCTCCCGCGCCCGGCGCAAGCAGCGCCTCTTCGATGCGCTCACCGGCACCATCCCGGCCGAGGTCTTCCAACAGCAGCTCGAGCACCAGTGGCGCCTGCACGAGCGCTACGGCCATCAATATTCCTACCTCATGATCTCGATCGACGACGCCGCCGCGACGCGCGAAGATCTCGGCATGAAGGAGTGGGAGCGCATGCGCGCCCTGGTGGCGACGTCGATCCTTCACGCCACCCGCGATTCGGACGTGTGCACCGCCATCGAATACGACCGCTTCGGGCTGCTGCTGCCGCACGCCAGCCTTCCCTACGCGCTGCCCGTCGCGCAGCGGGTGAAGGAGGCGGTGGACGGCGCGACGCTGGTCGCCAAACCAGCGGCCCCTGTGACCGTGTCCATCGGCTGCGCCGATGTCGAAGGCACCCAGTCGCCGGGCGACGTGCGCGCTGCGGCGGAGGGCCAGCTCTTCCTCGCCACGGCCAAGGGCAAGCGCGGCGTCATCTCGCCGGACCCCGAAAGCTTTTCCGACGGCATCGTGCGGTCCTTTCCGGGCAACAGCGGCCGCCGCAGCGACGAGTTGACCGCGGCCCCGCAGACGGAGTCCCAACTCCTCACCCGCAACAACCATGTGGCGTGAGCGGGGCGAGGTCGCCTGAGCCGGGCCGCGTGAGCGGGGCGAGGTCGCCTGAGCCGGGCCGCGTGAGCGGGGCGAACCCGCGCCCGCCCCCGGCGAACCTCTCCTATGCGCATTCCCCGTCCGGGGGGCCGTGGCATGATCGGCCGAGATGGCTTAAACGGCGCCCAACTCAACGCGGGAGACAGGCATGAGCGACTGGCCGATCCACGGCACCATCTCCGGCCCGATCGTGATGATCGGGTTCGGGTCCATCGGGCGAGGCACGCTGCCGCTCATCGAACGGCACTTCAACTACGACAAGAACCGGATGGTCGTCATCGACCCGTCCGACGCCGACAAGGCCCTCCTCGACGAGCGCGGCATCACCTTCATGCAGCTCGCCATCACCAAGGACAATTATCGCGACGTCCTCACCCCGCTCCTCACCGAAGGCGAGGGCCAGGGCTTCTGCGTCAACCTCTCCGTCGACACCTCCTCGCTCGACATCATGAAGCTCACCCGCGAGCTCGGCGTCCTCTACATCGACACCGTCGTCGAGCCGTGGCCGGGCTTCTACTTCGACCCCGCCGCCAAGCCGGAAACGCGCACCAACTACCACCTGCGCGAGACGGTGCGGTCGGAGAAGGCGGCCAATCCCGGTGGCACCACGGCGGTTTCCTGCTGCGGCGCCAATCCCGGCATGGTCTCCTGGTTCGTCAAGCAGGCCCTCCTCGACATCGCCAAGGACCTCGGCCAGGACGCCGCCGCCCCCGCCGACCGCGAAGGCTGGGCCAAGCTGATGCAGTCGCTCGGCGTCAAGGGCGTCCACATCGCCGAGCGCGACACCCAGCGCACCAAGCACCCCAAGCCGATGGACGTGTTCTGGAACACCTGGTCCGTCGAAGGCTTCATCTCCGAGGGCCTGCAGCCGGCCGAGCTCGGCTGGGGCACGCACGAGAAGTGGATGCCGGACAACATGTGCGTCCAGCCCGAGGGCTCCGGCTGCCGCTCGGCCCGCTTCCTTCTGCAGCCCGGCGCCAACACGCGCGTTCGCACCTGGTGCCCCACCCCTGGCGCCCAGTACGGCTTCCTGGTGACGCACAATGAAAGCGTCTCCATCGCCGACTACTACACCGTCGGCGAGGGCCTCGACCCCGAGTATCGCCCGACCTGCCACTACGCCTACCACCCGGCCAACGACGCCGTGCTGTCGCTGCACGAGATGTTCGGCCAGAACGGCAAGCCGCAGTCCAAATTCCACGTTCTCGACGAGGACGAGATCGAGGACGGCATCGACGAGCTCGGCGTCCTCGTCTACGGCCACGCCAAGAACGCCTACTGGTACGGCTCGCAGCTCTCCGTGGAGGAGACGCGCCGCATCGCCCCCTACCAGAACGCGACCGGCCTGCAGGTGACCTCGGCCGTCCTCGCCGGCATGGTGTGGGCGCTGGAAAACCCCACCGCCGGCATCGTCGAGGCGGACGAGATGGACCACGCCCGCTGCCTCGAGGTCCAGCTTCCCTATCTCGGCCCCGTGAAGGGCTATTATACGGACTGGACCCCGCTGGAAGGCCGCCCCGGCCTCTTCCCCGAGGACCTCGACACCGCCGACCCCTGGCAGTTCCGCAACGTCCTGGTGCGCTAAACCGGTGCGCTGAGCCTGCGCCTTCACCCGGCGCGCTCCCAAAGCGCGCCGGCCCCGCGCCCACTCGTGCGCACCAACGCCGGGCCACCTCACCGCGGCCCGCCTCCGATCACGGCCACCACCCCCGACGGTGCGGCACCGCCCGACACAGCGGCGGCGCACTCGGCTCCGCGTCGCGCCACCTTGCTCCGCGTCGCGCCACCTTGCTCCGCGTCGTGCCACCCGGCTGCGCGTCACGCCGCCCGGCTCCACGTCACGCCGCCTTGCACGGCGGTCGTCCCACGCCGTGCCTCGCAGCCCCCGTGCACCACACGCCCCGGCGCCGGCACCACAGGCCGCCACCACACAACCGCCGGCCACACAGCCGCCGGCCACACAAAAGCGTGCATGGACCGTGACACGCGGCGCTGTTCAAAAACCCATGCGATAAGCGACGTTCACCGGAGCCCGCCCGCCATGGTCCCGCTGCCCCGCAGCCTGTTCACCCATCTCGGCCTGCGCCCGCAGGAGATGGACCGCCTGCCGCCACGCATCGCCGGCATGATGGCGCTCGAAGAAGCGCGGTCGGAGCGGGTGATCTCCTGGGTGCAGATCGGCCTGACCCTCACCTTCGCCGCCCTCTACAGCCTCGCCCCGCGCCCGGTCGACGCGGCCATGCTGGACCAGCCGGTGCCCTGGGCGCTCGGCACCTACTTCGTCTTCACCCTCGTGCGCCTCGCCCTCTCCTATCGCGGCACGCTGCCCGGATGGTTCCTCATCCTCTCCATGCTGGCCGACGTCCTGCTGCTCTACACCCTCATCTGGGAGTTCCACCGCAGCTACGGTCAGCCGCCGTCCTTCTCCCTGCGCGTTCCCACCTTCGCCCACATCTTCATCTTCATCGCCGTGCGCGCGCTGCGGTTCGATCCGCGCTTCGTCATCACCCAGGGCCTCTTCGCCTTCCTCGGCTGGGTCGTCCTCGTCTCCCTCGCCGTCTGGGAGATGGGGCCGGCCGCCGTCACCCGCTCCTTCGTCGCCTACATGAGCGGCGCCGGCATCCTCATCGGCGCGGAGGCGGACAAGCTGATCTCCATCGTCGTCGTCACCGCCGTTCTCGCCGCCACCCTCTACCGCGCCCGCGCCACCCTCTTGACCGCCGTGCGCGAGGGCGCCGCCTCGCGCGACCTGAGGCGCTATTTCGGCACCGGCGTCGCCGCCGCCATCACCGACCGCGCGACCGCCGCAACCGCCGGTGACGCCGAAGCGCGCGACGCCGCCGTCCTCATGCTGGACCTGCGCGGCTTCACCCCCTTCGCCGCCACCAGGGCCCCGGCCGAGACGGTCGCCACCCTCACCCGCTTCCACGGCCTCACCATCCCCATCATCGAAAGCCACGGCGGCGTGGTGGACAAATTCATGGGCGACGGCGTCATGGCCACCTTCGGCGCCGTCCGCCCCTCGCCGACCGCCGCCGCCGATGCCCTCTCCGCCCTCTGCGCCGTGATGGACGCCGCGCCCGAATGGGACCGCATCCTCGCCGCCTCGAGCCGCCCGACGCTCCCCATCAACGGCGCCGCCGCCTCCGGCCCCGTCGTCGCCGCCACCGTGGGAACCGATCACCGCCTGGAATTCACCGTCATCGGCAGCGCGGTAAACCTCGCGGCAAAGCTGGAAAAGCATAACAAGGAGGCCGGAACGCGCGCCCTCACCGACAAGGCCACTTATGACCGCGCCTGCGCCCAAGGATTTTGCCTCCCCGATGCGCCACCAAGCCGCCTGCACCGGGTGACGGGCCTCGACAACCCGCTCCTCCTGATCACACTTAAATAGTCTCGACGGCCCTCCCCCAACCGGGCCGTCCCGAACCTGAGTGAGGATCAATGGGTTACCTGCTTCACGGAGTCTGGCATACCGGCGCCCCCACCCTTGCGGGCGACGACGGTGCCTACCACCGCCACGAATCCTCCTTCCGGAACTGGATCACCACCGACGGCAGCCCCGGCCCCTCCGGCGACGGCGGCTTCAAGGCCGAGGCCGGGCGCTACCACCTCTACGTCTCCCTCGCCTGCCCCTGGGCCCACCGCGCCCTCATCATGCGCCGCCTGAAACGCCTCGAAGACGTCATCAGCCTGTCCGTCGTTCACTGGCACATGGGCGAGAACGGGTGGACCTTCGAGCGCGGCCCCGGCGTCATCGCCGACTTCCTCAATCACGCCCGCTATCTGCGCGAGGTCTATCTCGCCGCGGACCCCGATTTCACCGGGCGCGTCACCGTGCCGGTCCTGTGGGACCGCGAGCGTGAGACGATCGTCAACAACGAGTCCGCCGAGGTGATCCGCATCCTCAACAGCGCGTTCGACGCGGCCGGGGCCGAACCGGGCGATTATTACCCTGAGCCGCTGCGGGAGGAGATCGACGCGGTCAACGCGCGCATCTACGACACAGTGAACAACGGGGTCTATAAGGCCGGTTTCGCCACCCGTCAGAGCGCCTACGAAGACGCCTTCTCCGCCCTCTTCGATTCGCTGGACTGGCTGGAGACGCGCCTTGCGGACACGGCCTATCTCGTCGGCGGAACGCTCACCGAGGCCGACATCCGCCTCTTCACCACCCTCGTGCGGTTCGATCCCGTCTATCACGGGCATTTCAAATGCAACCTGCGGCGGATTGCCGATTATCCCAATCTGTCCGCCTATTTGAAGCGGCTCTATGGCAAGGATGGGTTCGGTGGAACGACGGACCTCTTCCACATCAAGAACCACTATTATACGAGCCACACGATGCTGAACCCGTCGGGCATCGTCCCTCTGGGACCGGAACTCGACTACACCTGAGGCCACCTTGCTCCAGAAGCTCTACGACCGGACGATGGCGCTGGCCGCCAGCCGCCGGGCCGTCCCGACGCTCGCGGGCGTCTCCTTCGCGGAAAGCTCCTTCTTTCCCATCCCGCCCGACCTCCTCCTCATTCCGATGGTGCTGTCGGCGCGGGCGCGGTGGATCCTCTATGCGGCCGTCTGCACCGTCGCATCCGTGCTCGGCGGGCTCGCGGGATACGCCATCGGCGCCTTCCTGTTCGACAGCGTGGCCCAGCCGATCCTCGCCTTCTACGGCTATGCCGACAAGTTCGCGAGCTTCACAGAGCGGTTCAACCAATACGGCGCGTGGATCGTCTTCCTCGCGGGGGTGACGCCCTTCCCCTACAAGGTCATCACCATCGCGTCCGGCGCAACGGGGCTGCCGCTGCCGGTCTTCATGGCGGCCAGCGTGCTCGCCCGCGGCCTGCGCTTCTTCCTCGTCGCCGGGCTTCTCTACCTCTTCGGCCCGCCGATCCGCCGCTTCATCGAGGAGCGCCTCGCCATGCTCCTCGCCCTCGTCGGCGCCGGTATCGTCATCGGCCTCATCGCGGTAAGGTTCCTATGAGACCCGTCACCCTGCCCGCTCTCACCTTCGGCGCCCTGGTCCTGATGCTGGGGGCGATCGCCGCCGTTTGGGCGTTCCAGTTCGCAGGCTACATGCCGTGCCCGCTCTGCCTTCAGCAGCGCATCGGCTACTATGTGGCCATCCCGCTGGCACTCGCCGCGCTCCTGACGGCCAAGCGCGCACCGGCTCTGGCGCGCCTTCTCGCCCTCGCCGCCGCCGTCGCCGTCGCCTGGAGCGCGGGCCTCGGCGTCTATCACGCCGGCGCCGAATGGGGGTTCTGGCCCGGTCCCAGCACATGCGCAGGCGGCGGGGACGAGATCTTCAACAATCCGGGCGGCCTCCTCGGCGCGCTCGACCAGGAGGTGATCGTGAGCTGCACCGAGGTGCAGGGCCGCTTCCTCGGCCTCAGCTTCGCCGGGTGGAACGTCCTGTCCGCGGGTACATCGGCGCTTCTCCTGGCCCTTGCCGCGCTGCTGGACGGGCGCACCGCCCGCGCCCCGCGCTGACCGCGCCCGGCCGCCATGGACGCCGACACCTTCGCCCGCCTCGCCCGCGCCGAATATGACGCGCTGCCGGACGATGTGCGCGCCCTCACCGCCGATGTGGAACTGCGCATCGCCGACACCGCGCCGGACGATGTGCTGGACGAGATGGACATCGAGGACCCGATGGATCTCCTCGGCCTCTTCGTCGGCATCGGCCTCGCCGAAGGGGGCGGCGCCGCCCACACCGGTGAGGCGCCCAACCGCGTCTGGCTCTACCGCCTCCCCATCCTCGCCTTCCAGGCCGGTGGCGAGGATACGCTGCAAGCCGTCATCCGCCACGTCCTCGTCCACGAGCTCGGCCACCACTTCGGCCTGTCCGACGACGACATGTACGCCATCGACGACGAGCCGGACTGACCTGGTCCTTCACCCGCATTTCGCCGCGTGCGCGGCGCGCCGCGTCAGGCCGGCTCGCCGTCCCTGGCCTTCTCGTGCTCGGGCGAGCCGTAGAACAGTTTGACCGAGGCCAGATTGAAGCGCTTGTTGTCGATGGCCATGACCAGATCGTCGGGACGCAGGCTCTTATATTCCTCCGCCGCGAAGCTGATCGCCTCCGTCGCGGTCGCGAAGCGGTGATAGTGCAGCCCGCCCCGCTTCGATCCCGCCTTGCGCGTGACGAAGAGTTCCGCCGGGAGGCTGTAATCGGCCGCTTCCATCTGTTCGGGCGGATTGTTGGCGCGGGACGTGTTCATCGCGGTTCTCCTGCGGCGGCATGGCCAGCCTGTACGGATCTCTATCTGATCGAAGCCCGGATGGTCGGAGTCGCGTTGCCCGCAAATCGGCGCGCCGCGACGGACCTTCCCGGTTGCAGCACGGCCGGCTGATCGAGGCATTCCATCGCCCCGTGGCACGGAGGCATGACGCGGCATATCAGGACGTCGCCTAGAGGATATAAGCGCTGCTGTCGGCGGGACAATCCCTGCTGCAGATTGGAAAAAGTAGATCTTCTGCTTTGCCCTGGAGACCGCTGAATATTTCTGCGAGGTAACTTGTATCCCGCGCGACAAACGTGCATATGGGACCCGCTTAGTTACCCATCGTCCGACACTGTTTCCTCCAGGCTACAGTCCACGATTTTGCTCTGACTGCAGCCACACTGCCGCATATTGCGGGCAGGCGGAAACATCAATGGAGATCACGATGGCCAATGGCACCGTGAAATGGTTCAACGCAACGAAGGGCTTCGGCTTCATCCAGCCGGAAAGCGGCTCGCGCGACATCTTCCTGCACATCTCGGCGGTTGAGCGTGCCGGCCTGAGCACCGTCGACGAGGGCCAAAAGGTCTCGTTCGAGGTCGAGCGCGGGCGTGACGGGCGCGAGTCCGCATCCAACCTTCAGCTCATCGACTGAGGTTGACCGGTAGCCGAGGCCGCCGCCCGTTTAGCGGCGCCTGGTCTTGGCTTGCCAGAACGTGAAAAGGGAGCCTCGCGCTCCCTTTTTTGTTGACCGCCGTGCGAACCGGACAGCGCTGTCGACCGCGTGGAGACGAGGCACCGGCCACGCCGCGCGCACGCCAGCGTCCGGTGACAGCCCCACCTCGCCGCAGGCAGCGGAGGAGCGATGGAAGCACACTGCTCCCGCCGCTCAGCGCGCGCGCTCGGCCTGGCGCGCCGCCGCCTCGCTCACCACACGGTGCGCCTCCGATACGTCGCCCCACCCCGCCGTGCGCGGACGCGCCGCCTCCTCCACGTCGCGGTAGTGAAGGACGAAGTTGGCGATCGTCCGCAGTTCGCCCTGCGGCAGGTCCTTGTAGTTCACCACGCTGTCATAACGCGCGGTGAGGCGCGCCGCCGGGACGCACAGGACGACCATCTCCTCCCCGTCCGCCCCGCTGACGTAGAGGACGCCGATGGGCCGCGCCCCCACCACAAGCCCCGGCGCCAGCGCGTGCTCGCCCGCCACCAGCGCCGTCAGCGGTCGCCCGTCCTCACCCACCGTACGCGGGATCAGGCCGAGATTGCCCGGACACCGCATCGCCGTATGATAGAGCCGGTCGACCGCGAGGTGACCCGCCGCGTCCAGTGAGACGCCGAGCGGAAGCGCCCCAGTAGAGGCCGTCACCAGGACGTTGATGTCCCCCGGCGGGTCGACGGCGAAGGGCAGGTCGCCGAACGGGCGCACCTCAGAAGGGATCGTCGGAATCGGGAAGCTCCCGGTCGAACCCGTAGGCGACCTTCGCCACCTTCACGTCACGGAACATCTCGTCCGCCCCCGCCACAGCGCGGCCGCCCAGCGCTTCGTAGAAGCGGCAAGCCGGGTCGTTGTCCGCCAGGCACCAGACCACCAGTGCCTCGTGCCCGCGCCGGACGAGACGCTGCTGCACCGTGCGGAACAGGCGCCGGCCGAAACCGAGGCCGGAATATTCGGGCTGAATATAAAGCTCGTAAACTTCGGCCTTATAGGGCAGTGTGCGCACGCGATTGCCACCATAGGTGACATAGCCGCGAATCTTGCCGCCATTCTCGAGCACCACGATGGGAACGCGGCGCGTGATCGCCTTGTGCCACCAGGTCGGACCGCGCCGGGCGATCATCCGCTCCAGCTCGGCACCCGGCAGAATGCCGCGATAAGCAAAGCGCCACGCCGCGTCATGCACGTCCGCAAGGCCATGCGCGTCGGTCGGTTTCGCGGTTCGGATCGCAATTGCAGCCGTGCTCATCATGCGATGGTGTCGGCACAATCGACGAGGTGCAAGCGATTTCGTACGCTTGGCCCCACTCCCTTCGGTCACATCCGGTTGCAACAATCAACCAGCCAGCGCATATCACCCCCGTGAAAAAGTCACCCGCCCCCATCGACGTCGTCACCTTCGGCTGCCGCCTCAACGCGCTGGAGAGCGAGAACGTGCGCGCCCTCGCCAGCGCCGCCGGGCACGACGATATCGTCATCGTCAACACCTGCGCCGTCACCGCCGAAGCCGTCCGCCAAGCGCGGCAGACCATCCGCCGCATCCGCCGCGAACGGCCGGATGCCACCATCGTCGCCACCGGCTGCGCCGCACAGACCGAGCCCGAAACCTTCACCGCCATGGCCGAGGTCGACCACATCGCCGGCCAGAGCGAGAAGATCTCCCCCGCCTTCTGGCACGGTCTCGCCAAGGACGAGCGCGTCGTCGTCAGCGACGTGATGCAGCTCACCGAGACCGCCGAGCACATGGTGGACGCCTTCGCCTCCCGCACCCGCGCCTTCGTCGAGGTGCAGAACGGCTGCGACCATCGCTGCACGTTCTGCATCATCCCCTACGGCCGCGGCCCGTCGCGCTCGGTCCCCATGGGACGCGTCGTCGACCAGGTGAAGCGCCTCGTCGCCGCCGGCCACGCCGAGGTCGTCCTCACCGGCGTCGACCTGACGAGCTACGGCCCCGACCTTCCCGGCAATCCCAGCCTCGGCGACCTCGTCGGGCGCATCCTCACCCTCGTGCCGGACCTTGCGCGCCTGCGCCTGTCGTCGATCGATTCCATCGAGGCCGACCCCGCCCTTCTCGACGTGTTCGCCTCTGAGCCGCGCCTGATGCCGCATCTGCACCTGTCGCTGCAGGCCGGGGACGACATGATTCTGAAGCGCATGAAGCGCCGGCATCTGCGCCACGATGCGGTGCGCTTCTGCGCCGACGTGCGCGCCCGCCGGCCGGGCACCACCTTCGGCGCCGACATCATCGCCGGCTTCCCCACCGAGACCGAGGCGATGTTCGAGAACACCCTCGCCATCATCGCCGATTGCGGGCTGTCCCACATCCACGTCTTCCCCTTCTC
This sequence comes from Acuticoccus yangtzensis, assembly GCF_001927245.1. GTDB lineage: Bacteria > Pseudomonadota > Alphaproteobacteria > Rhizobiales > Amorphaceae > Acuticoccus > Acuticoccus yangtzensis. Next base: position 72,982 of record NZ_MJUX01000001.1, read on the forward strand.
GCCGCGCGCCGGCACCCCGGCGGCCCGCATGCCGCAGCTTCCGCGCCCCGTGGTGAAGGAGCGCGCCGCCCGGCTGCGCGAAGCCGCCGACGCCGCCATGGCCACGACCCTGTCCGCCGCAGTCGGCACCACGGCCGAGGTGCTGGTGGAGGAGGACGGGCGCGGCCGCACCGAAACCTACCTGCCCGCGTCGACCAGCGCCGCGGCGGCCCCCGGCAGCTTCGTCACCGGCCGCGTGACCGGCATCGCAGGCAGCGTCCTGACGATCGAGAGCATGGCAGAGGCCGCATGAGCGAGCGCCGATCCTTCTGGGGCTTCGGCCGCAAGAAATCCGCCGACCCGGCCCCCGCGCCGGACGTTGCTCCCGAGGCCGCGCCGCAGGACGAGGCCGCCCCCGCAGCCGCGCCCGAAGCACACGCCGCCCCCGAAGAACAGGCCGCACCGGTAGAGGCCCCTGCGCCCCCGCCGCCCGCGGTCACCACACCCGCGCCGACCGCGCCCGCGCCGACCGCACCCGCCGCCGCCAAAGACGGCTGGTTCACCCGGCTGCGCAAAGGTCTCGGCCGCTCGTCCAACCGCCTCGGCGATCAGGTCTCCAGCCTCTTCACCAAGAAGAAGCTCGACGCCTCGTCCCTCCAGGACCTCGAGGACATCCTCATCGAGGCCGACCTCGGCGTCGACACCGCGATGGCCATCACCGACCGCCTGTCCGAAGGCCGCTACGCCCGCGGCATCGAGGCGGACGAGCTGCAGGAGGTCCTCGCCGACGAGGTGGAGAAGGTGCTCGCCCCCCTCGCCCGCCCGCTCGACCTCACCGGGCCGCGCCCTTACGTGGTCCTCGTCGTCGGCGTGAACGGGACCGGCAAGACCACCACCATCGGCAAGATCGCCGCCCAGGAGGCCGCCGCGGGCAAGAAGGTCGTCCTCGCGGCGGGCGACACCTTCCGCGCCGCCGCCGTCGAGCAGCTCAAGATCTGGGGCCAGCGCTCCGGCTGCACCGTCGTCGCCGGCGCCCCCAAGGCCGACGCCGCCGGCCTCGTCTACGAAGCCCTCGACGCCGCCAAGGACGCCGACGTCCTCCTCATCGACACCGCCGGCCGCCTGCAGAACCGCGCCGAGCTGATGGCGGAGCTGGAAAAGATCGTCCGCGTCATCAAGCGCCGCAATCCGGACGCCCCCCACGCCGTCCTCCTCACGCTGGACGCCACCACCGGCCAGAACGCCCTCAATCAGGTCGAGATCTTCGGCAAGACCGTGGGCGTCACCGGCCTGGTGATGACGAAACTCGACGGCACGGCGCGCGGCGGCATCCTCGTCGCCATCGGCGCCAAGCACAAATTGCCGATCCACTTCATCGGCGTCGGCGAGGGGATCGACGATCTCGCCCCCTTCCGCGCCGAAGATTTCGCCCGCGCCATCGCCGGGCTCTGACGCCGCCCGGCCCACGAGGGGGGCCGCATGGCAGATATCCTTTCACCGGGGCCGATTTCTCCACAGCGCCCCGGTTGACCTTACCGGTGAACCGGCTTATCAGACGGCCATCGGTTGGGGCGCATAGCTCAGTTGGTAGAGCAGCTGACTCTTAATCAGCGGGTCCACGGTTCGAGTCCGTGTGCGCCTACCAATCTTCTCACACCATCGCCAGAAGATTGAACCCAACCGCCGCAGCGTCTCGGCACCGTTCTGCTGCGTGATACCCCTCCACCGCATCGGATACCCTCCGCCGCCTCCATTCGGCCGGCCGATTGCATCGCCGCCGCGTCCATCATGACGGCAGCGCGTGGCCGATCCTGCCACCGTCCCCCGCCGAACTCGCCGCGAGGACGCCCGCCGGGTGGCGTCACGCAACGCTCCGACCCGGTCGCAGACCACCCTCCCAACGCGCCTCAGGTCAGCACCCACACCCACACCGCCGCCTTCGCCCGGGCTGGGGTGATGCAGACGCACCGGCCTCCCTTCGCCGCCTCCGCTCGGCCGACCCATCGCAGCGCCGTCACGTTCTTCGTAACGGCCGCGCGTGGCCGATCCTGCCGCCGTCCCTCGCCAAAGTCGCCGCGAGGACCAAGACGCCACCGCAGCACCGTTCCGGCCAGCATCGACCGCCGCGCGTCGCAGGCAACCGGGGGTCTGCGCACCTCCTTTGGTCGGCGCTGCCGACGGCGTCTTCGGCGTTGCCCGGTTGATGCCGCGCATCCTCTTCGGCAGGGGGCGGGAGATCGACATGTCGCACAACCCCAGCGCGAAATGGCGCGCCGGTTGCGCAAGACGATCCTGCCGCGGAACCTCTTCGCCCCTCTTGCCTCTTGCCTCCCGCCGCCGCTGCCTCGCCCGCCTCGCAAACCGGCCCGAGCCGCCCCCCACACCGCACCCCCGGCCCGTCCCGCCGCGAGGCGCCGTCGCCCGCGACGCTGCGGCAACGCCGAACTTTGCGTCGTCCCGCACGCCGAGCGTTGACATCGCCTCGTCCACGCCCTTCGCTCATCTCCCCGCCCCGCGCGGCAGCCCGTGGCGCCCCACCACGGCCGCCCCGCCACGTCTCCTGAGCCAAGTGTCCGCCGCCATGACCACCATCGCTCGCCTCTCCACCCGTCTCGCCAGCGGGGCGGCAACACCGCACCTCCTGGCCGAGGAGGCGCTCGCCGCCATCACCGACGGGGCAGCGCTCGGCGCATTCATCACCGTCACCGCGGAGGAAGCACGGCGGGCAGCGGGCGAGGCCGCCTTGCGCTGGCGAAGCGGCACCATGCGCGGGCCCCTGGACGGCATCCCCGTCACCATCAAGGACAATCTCGACCTCGCCGGCACCCGCACCACGTCGGGCCATGCGGACGGCCCTGTGGCCGCAGCCGACGCCGCCGCCGTCGCGCGGCTGAAGGCGGCGGGCGCGATCATCGTCGGCAAGACCAACATGGACGAAGGCGCGCTGGGGGCCGTGTGCGACAATCCCCATCACGGCCGCACCACCAACCCGCTCTCCGAGGGGCACACCCCCGGCGGATCCAGCGGCGGCGCGGCGGTCTCGGTCGCAGCCGGCATGGTGCCGCTGGCGGTCGGCAGCGACACGCTGGGCTCGGTGCGCATCCCCGCCGCCTATTGCGGCCTCTACGCGCTCAAGCCCACCGCCGGGGCGATCGCCCGCACAGGTCTTGCCCCCCTCGCCGAAAGCCTCGACACGATCGGCCTCATCGCCGCCAGCGCCGTGGACCTTTCCACCGGACTGAGCATCCTCGCCTCGTTCGACCCCGCCGACCCCGCCGGCGTCCCGTTTGCCGAGCGTCGGGGCCTCGCCGGCCCCCGCGGCCCGCGCCTCGAGGTCGGCCTCTCCACCCTGCCGGGGACGGCGCTGGACGATGCGGTCGCCGATTCGCTCGGCCGCGCGGCCCTCGCCCTCGCGTCCATGGGGGCCGACATGGTGCCGATCACCGTGCCCGGCTGGGACCCCGCCCGCACGCGCAAGGACGCCCTCCTGGTGATCGAGGCGGAGGCGGCGATGACGCACGGCGGGGCGATCGCCGCCGACCCCGCCCGATACGGCGACACCTTCACGGCGATGGTGGCCTACGGGGCCGAAGTCGCGGCCCCCCGCCTCGCCGCAGCCTACGCCACATTGCGCCGCGCGGCCGCCGGGGCGCGTCACGCTCTGCGCGAGGTCGACCTCATCCTGATGCCGACGACCCCGCAGCTCAGCTTTCCCCATGCGGCCCGCGCCCCGGCGAGCCAGGGCGAATTGACCGCACTCGCCAACGCCGCGGGACTACCCGCGGTGCAGATCCCCGTGCCGCACCGGGGCGGGCTCCCGGCCGGTGTCCAACTGATCGGCCCGGCCTGGAGCGAGGGCTGGCTCATCCCCCTCGCAGGCCGCCTCGGCGACGCTCTGGCCGTCGGCGGCGCAACGTGACGTCACCCGCGGTGTGCCGATGGCCGCAACACGGCGCTGGCCGCCGACCGGGCGGAGATCGCCTCGGCCCGAACCTCAACCTGAGGTAACCCGCGGGTTACTTTTTCCTTAACGCGCTGAAGCCGGACGGAGCGCCCCCGCCCCGTCCGCGCCCGGCGCCGCGCGTTCGCTCAAATCGCCTTGGCCGCCTTCAGCGCGGCGATGTCGTCCGCCGAATAGCCGAGTTCACCGAGGATCGCGTCATTGTGCTCGCCCGCATCCGGCGCGGCGCAGGAGATACGCGCCGGGGTGCGGGTCAGGTGCACCGGTGTGGCCACCAGGCGGATGTCGCCCATGCGCGGATGGCGCACCGGCTCGGCCATCCCCGTATGCTTCACCTGCGGGTCGGCGAACACCTTGTCCATCTCGTAGATCGGTCCGGCGGGCACGCTGCAAGCCTCCAGACGATCGAGCCAGGATTCGGTGGTGTCCTCCATGAAGAGCGGCTCCAGCATGGCGCGCACCTGCGGCCGGTTCGCCGTGCGGGCGCCGACGGTGGCGAAACGCTCGTCCGTCCCCCAGTCGGGCTGGCCGAGCTCCGCGCACAAGGCGCGCCACTGTCCGTCGCCCGCCACGCCGAGATTGAGGTGGCCGTTCTTGGTGGCGAAGACGCCGGTCGGGGTCGTCACCGGGTGGTCGTTGCCGGCCTGGGGCGGCACCTGACCGTCGACGAGATAGCGCGCGGCCTGGAAGTCCATCATGGCGATCTGCGCCTCCAGCAGCGAGGTGTGCAGCCATTGGCCCTTGCCGGAGCGTTCGCGCTCCAGGAGAGCGGTGAGGACCCCGGTGGCGGCGAAGATCCCCGCCGAGAGGTCGGCGACGGCGGTTCCGGCGCGCATCGGCCCCTGGCCCGGCGTTCCGGTGACGGCCATGAGCCCGCCGAGGCCCTGGGCGATCTGATCGAAGCCGGGCCGCTTGGCATAGGGCCCGTCCTGGCCGAAGCCGGAGATCGACGCCAGGATGATGCGCGGGTTGATCGCCGCCAGGGTCTCGTAGTCGACACCGAGGCGGAATTTCACGTCGGGCCGGAAATTCTCCACGACGACGTCGGCGGTGGCGACCAGCTTCTTCAGGACCGTCTGGCCCTCGGGCGTCTTCATGTTCAGCGTGATGGACCGCTTGGAGCGGTGCAGGTTCTGCATGTCGGGGCTGTCGCGCGAGCCGTTGATCCCGGCGTTGGGGTCGACGCCCTCCGGCGCGTCCACCTTGATGACGTCGGCGCCGTGGTCGGCGAGGATGCGGCAGCAGGTCGGCCCCGCCCGCACGCGCGTCAGGTCGATGACGCGGATGTGGGAGAGAGCTCCCGTGGTGTTGGGTTGGTCACGCATGGAACGGCTTTCGGTTCGGCAGGATGGCGGGAAGCCAGGAGGGACGGTCGGGCACCGCGTCACACGGCTCCACGGCACACGGATCGCACGGGTCCACGTGACGCGGATCCACGTGACGCAGGCCCACATGGCGCGGGTCCAAGTCGCGCGGATCCACAAGAGTGGCGGAGAATGGCGGTGTGCATGGTTCGGCGGGGTCCGCTTCGTCTATGATCGCATGAACAATGCGGTCAATGAAGCGGACGGTCTATGGTGCCCGAGGGTGATGAGCTGACGATGGACGACGAAGTGGCGGCATTGCCCGCTCTGGCCGCCAGGCACATCAAGGTGGAGCGGCCGAGCGCGGGATGCGCGGTGGTGACGCTGAACCGTCCGGCGCAGAAGAACGCGATGACGCTCGCCATGTGGCAGGGCCTCGCCTTGACCTTCGAGGCGCTGGGGCGCGAGGCGGCGTTGCGCACGGTCATCCTGACCGGGGCGGGCGGCTCATTTTGCGCAGGCGCCGACATCAAGGAGTTCGCCACGGTCCGCGCGAGCGCGCAGGACATCGAGACCTATGCCCATTGGGTCGACCGCTGCACGCTGGCGATCGTCGATTGCCCCAAGGCGACCTTCGCGGCGGTGTCGGGTTACGCCTATGGGGGCGGCTGCGGGCTGGCGGTGTCGTGTGATTTCCGGATCGCCGACAGGACGGCCAAGTTCGCCATCCCGGCGGCCAAGCTCAGCATCGTCTACGGCATCGAGGAAACGCGGGCGCTGTACCAGGCGGTGGGGCTGACGGCGGCCAAGGAGATGCTGTTCTCCGCAGCGCCCCATGATGCCGAGGCGGCGCGCGCCATCGGCCTCGTCAGCGAGGTGACCGAGGGCGACGTGATGGCTGCTGCGCACCGCCGGGCGGACGCGCTGGCGGCCTCGGCGCCGCTCACCATCGCCGGGGCCAAGCTGGTGCTGGAGGCGTTGACGAAGGGCGAGACGGCGGAGCGGGTCGAGCGCGCCGAGGCGGCGGCGCGGCATGCCGGTGCCAGCGCCGACTATGCCGAGGGGCGCACCGCCTTCGTGGAAAAGCGTGCTGCCCACTTCACCGGCCGCTGAGGCGTCGCTCGGCCTGCCCTCCCTGGCTGGGGAGGCACCCCCGATCGGGGGCGCCGCCTGGTCCGGGGGCGGCGCCGGAGAGGATCACTTGGTGCCGACGATCCCGTCCACCATCGTGCGCGGGTCGCGCGGTTTCCAGGCGCCGACGTCGACCTGGTGCAGGAAGTTCTGCAGCGCGGCGTTGAAGGCGGCGGAGACCTCGATATTGATCGTATGGCCGGCGTTCGGCAGCACCACCAGGGCCGACGTGGTGATGACGCGCTTCATCATGATCGACGGCTCCAGGCACGGCCAGTCCTCGTCGCCGGTGATGATGAGTGCGGGCGCGGTGATCGACGCCATCTTGTCGGTGAGGTCGTAGAGCGAGGGGCGCCTCGCCTGGCAGCCGCGCATGGTGTTGGCCGATCCGAGCGCGGAATGCTGAACGAGCTGGTCGCGGAATTCCTGCCAGCCGCGCGGATCGTTGTTCTGGAACTGCACGCGGGTGGGGCCGAGGGCGTAGGAGCCGCCCGCCTCCTCCATCGGCAGCGTCAGGAAGCGCTCCACGTTCACCTCGATCTCGCGGGCGAACTGCTCGCGCTTGTCCGGCTCGGCACCGTATCCGCAGCCGCCGATGGTCAGCGAGAGGGCGCGGTCCGGATAGGTGAAGCCGAAGTGGACCGTCGCGAAGCCGCCCATGGAGAGGCCGACGATGTGGGCCTTGTCGATGCCGAGACCGTCGAGGATGGCGAGGATGTCGTCGCGGGCGCGGTCCTGCGAATAGGCTTCGGGGTCGGCCGGAACATCGGACGGCAGGAAGCCGCGCGCCGAATAGGTGATGCAGCGATAATAGCGTGAGAAGTGCCGCATCTGCGGCTCCCAGGACCGCCAGTCGCCGGCGAACTCGTGGACGAAGACGATGGGGATGCCGCTGCCGGCCTCCTCATAATAGAGTTTGACGCCGTCGTTGGTGGTGACGAAGGGCATGGAGGGTCGGCGCTCCGGAAGGGCTAGAAGCTGCGGGATTGGCTGGCGATACCGCCGTCGATGGTGACGACGGTGCCGGAGGTGTAGGCGCTGCGGTCCGAGGCGAGCATCGCGGCCATGGCGCCGATCTCCTCCGGGCTGGCGGCGCGGGCGAAGGGGAGCGGCGCTTTGAGCTGCTCCCAATTGTCGGCGGAGCCGGTGCGGTCGGCCGCCTTCTTGCGCATCAGCGTTTCGAGCCGCCCGGTCTCCACCGGCCCCGGATTGATGGCGACGACGCGGATGCCGTCGCGGAAGGACTGGCTGCCGAGGGTGCGGGTGAAGGCGCACAGTCCCGCGTTGGCGGTGGAGCCCATGATGTACTCGAAATCGAGCGCTTCGGCGGCCGCACCGATGATGTTGACGATGACGCCGTGCCCGGCCTCTTTCATCATCGCGTAATATTGGCGGCAGAGCGAGATGTAGCCGAAGAGCTTCAGCTCCCAGACGTCCTTGAGGCGGGCATCGTCGAATTCGAGGAGATTGCCGCCGGGGATGGCGCCGGCATTGTTGATGAGGATGTCGACCGGGCCGACGCTCTGGGCGAGGCGCAGCCGTTCGGCCTCGCGCGACAGGTCGGCCGGGAACGGTGTGGCTGTGCCGGGGCCTTCGACCGACGCGGCGGCGTCGACGAGTTCGGATTCGGTGCGGGCGACCAGGGTGACGTTCACCCCTTCGGCGGCGAGAATGCGGGCAGTGGCGAGTCCGATGCCCTTGGACGCGCCGGTCACCAGGGCGGTGCGGCCGTTCAGTCCGAGGTCCATGCTGATGATCCTTGATGGTGCGCTGAGCGTGCGGTCCGGACCGCAGCCGATTTATTTGGCATGCAATGACCGGTCCAGCCAAGCGGGGCCGGATGGCTCCGGTGGGCGCCGCGGCGGGGGTGGAGGATGATGGTTCGACATGGGCCAGCCCAAAAGAGACCCGATGAACATGCCTCTGAGCACAATTCTATATGAAAGCTCGCATCAGTTGACCGCGTTCGCTGTGCCCTGTGCGCATGCTGTAGTATTGGGCGAATTGATAATTGATCGCCTCGGATTTATGGTTGATGTGGTCTTCCCGCCCAAAGACGTCGGGAAGGATTGATGGCAACAGTGCGAGCACTCGGCATCGCGCTACCGTCAGTTCCGTGATGTAAAGAGCAGAAGAAGCAGGCGGCGCTAAATGGTTGGCCATCGGCGTCCGTGCGTCCACCAGTTCCGCGCATTGCGGCATGTCCAGCACGGACGCGCCGGCATCCGGTCCGACGTTTTCGATTGCGGGGCATAGGGAGCGTCGAATTGTCCGGAGCTCAAAACACCATAGCCCCACAGTCAGCGCGGCATTCCAATCAGAAGAGCGCGTGTGGCTGGAGGCTCCGCCCTGAGCCATTGCCGATTCGCAACCATGGGGGCCGCAGGAGCCCAGTTGGCTCCGCGCAAGTTGCTGACGAAAGTGCTAGAGCGAGTTGCTAAAGAAGCGCAGTGGCTGCTTGGGCCAAGCCATCTATAAAGAAGGTTAAATAGAAAGTAGCTGGGGCGGCTGAATCCGAAGTAGCGTGGTTAGCGTCGCTACACGACCTGCTACATTTCCCGAGAATAGAAACCAGCTAAGTAACTGGCATCAACAGACGCATTGGAGTTGGCTGGGGGACGTGGATTCGAACCACGACTAACGGAGTCAGAGTCCGCTGTTCTACCGTTAAACTATCCCCCAATGAAGCAGCCGCGAGGGGTGCTTCCGGGAGCGGTATCGTGCGGAGCGGGTGCGCTCCGCGACGTGTCGCCCTGTGCCGCTCCCTCTAAAGGCTGTCGGCGGACCCGTCAAGGGCTTCTCCGGCAAGGCGCGGTCTGTGGACAAACGGCCCACACGGGCGCATCGGCCGGCGCCGCCACCGGGTTCGGTCCCGGCTATGGTGCAGCGCCGCCTCGAACCGGCCGCCGATGGGGCGCCTGAGGCTGTAGCTGCGAACCGGCCGCCGATGGGGCGCCCGCGGCTGTAGCTGCCGGCACATGCGGCGCGGATCGCGCGCTGGGGCACATGAAGGGCTGCATGTCGACGGGCCTGCGGCGTGCAGACGTGTGGTGGGCGGGTGGTCGAAGGTGGCGGTTCGCAGAGACAGGGCGCGGGAAGTTGTCTAACAATACAACAACGCCTTTCGGGTCGGGTCACTCGGCCCAAGGCCTTTCACGATGACCGGAGCCACCGCCATGACCGCCCCCACTCAGCTTGCAATCGTCGGACTCGGGCGCTGGGGCAAGGTGCTGGTGGACGCGGTGCAGACCACGAGCCCCACGGTGCGCTTCGTGACCGCCGTCAGCCGCGACCCGGCGCACATCGACGGCGACGCGAAGGCGCGCGGCCTCACCGCGGTCGCCACGCTCGCCGAGGCGCTGGCCGATCCGGCGGTGGAGGGCGTGGTGCTCGCCTCGCCCCACTCGGCGCACGCGGGACAGATCGCCCAGTGCATCGCCGCCGGTCGCCCGGTGCTGGTGGAAAAGCCGTTCACGTTGACGAAGGCGGACGCGGAGGCGGCGCTGGCGGCGGCGGATGAGGCGGGCGTCCTCGTCACCGCGGCGCACAACCGGCGCTTCCTCGCGCCGATGGTGACGCTGAAGGAGATGATCGAGGCCGGCGCGCTGGGCACGCTCCTCCACATCGAGACCAATTTTTCGTCGGACATGACGGGGCGCTATCAGGCCGGACACTGGCGGATCGCGCCGGGGGAGAGCCCGGCGGGCGGCCTGGCGGGGTCCGGCATCCACCACATCGACGGGATCATTTACCTCGCAGGGCCGATCGCGGAGGTGTTCGCGGTGTCGTGCCGCAGGGTGCATGACGTTCCGCTCGACGACACCACGGTGGTGACGATGCGGCTGGCGTCCGGCGCGACGGCCTCGCTGTTGATGATGACGGCGACGGCGCCGACCTACCGGATCGTCGCCTACGGCACCAAGGGCAAGGCCGAGATCAACGGCGATGCGGCGCGGCGCGGCAGCGAGACGATGGTGGTGACGCTGACCGACGGGAGCGAGACGCGCCGCGCGTTCGAGCCGTTCGACATCGAGCGCGCCGAGGTCGAGGCGTTCGCGGCCTCGATCCGCGGCGAGGCGCCGGCGCAGGTGACGCCGGCGGACATCGTCAACGGCATCGCCGCGTTCGAGGCGGTGCCGGCGTCGGCGGAGGCGGGCCGCCCCATCGCGGTGTGACGCGGCGGCCCCGTGGGGCCGGGCCGCGAGGGTCCGGCCGCCGTCGATGCGGATCGGGGGTCAGACCGAGAGGATCTGGCCGCCGTCGACGCGGATCACGGACCCGGTGATGTAGGCGCCGCCCTCGCTGGCGAGGAAGACGGCGGCGGCGCCGAACTCTTCGGGCTTGCCGAGGCGGCCCGCGGGGATCGACGCCTTCGACGCCTCGTGCACCTCTTCGGGCGTGCGGCCGGTGCGCTTGGCGTTGGCGGCGTCCAGCTCGGCGATCCGATCGGTGGCGATGCGGCCCGGCGCGATGGCGTTGACGGTGACGCCGTGCTTGGCGACCTCGGCCGACAACGTCTTACCCCAGCCGATGAGCGCCGGACGGATGGCGTTGGAGATGGCGAGATTCGAGATCGGCTGCACAACGCCGGACGACACCACGGTCATGATGCGCCCGAACCCGCTTTCGATCATGCCCGGAAGCGCCAGATCGGCGAGGCGCACGAGGTTGACGAACATGCTTTCGAAGGACGCGCGCCACTGGTCGGAGGCGACACCTTGGGCAGCGCCCGGGGGCGGACCGCCGGAGTTGAGGACGAGGATCTCCACCGGGCCACCGAGAGCGTCCACCGCGGCGGCGTGGAGGGCATCGACGTCGGCGGATTTGGCGGTGTCGCAGGCGAAGGAGACGGCGCCGTTGCCGATCGTCCCGGCGGCTTCGGCGGCACGCTCGGCGGAGCGGCTGGCGAGCGCGACCTTGGCGCCCTCGGCGGCGAGGCCTGCGGCGATGGCGTAGCCGAGGCCGCGGCTGGCGCCCAGAACGAGGGCGCGCTTGCCGGTCAGTTTGGTATCCATGTCGGTCCTTCTGGTTTTGGGGGCTTTCTATACACCGCGATGACGTGCAATGCGCGGCGGACGCAATTGCCCCGTTTGGCTAATTGTCTAACATACTGCCGAAGACACACGAGAGGCTGAGATGAGCGCACTCACCGAAGACGTCCGGCAGAAGCTGATGGGAGTGTCCGTTCCGGCGGTCGTCGCCCTGCTCTGGTACAACGGCTACAAGACGACGATGCTGTTCGGGCCGCGCCCTGTGAACCCGGCGACGAACCGCTTCGTCGGCACCGCCTTCACGGTGCGGACGGTGCCGGTGCGCGAGGACTTCGTGGAGGCGCAGACGAAGGGCGAGCGGGCGAACCTTCAGGCGCAGGCGGTGGCAGACATCGGAGCCGGCGAGGTGCTGGTGGTCGACATGGGGGGCGAGACGCGCACCGCCTTCATGGGCGACATCATGACGACGCATCTGTCGGTGAAGGGCGTCGCGGCAGTGGTGACGGACGGTTCGGTGTCGGACGCGGCGACGATCTCGACCATTGCGATGCCGGTGTGGGCGTGCGGCAACGCGGCGACCACCTATTTGTCGCACCGTTTCGTGACGGACCTCAACGTGCCGATCGGGTTGTCGGGGGTCGCGGTGTGTCCGGGTGACGTTCTGATGGGCGATTCCAACGGCGTTGTGGTGATCCCGGCGCACATGGCGGCGAGGATCGCGGATCTGGCGGTGGAGCGGGAGCTGTTGGAGGAGTTCGTTCTGGCGCGGGTGAAGGAGGGTGCGCCGCTGGTCGGCACCTATCCGCCGAACGAGGCGACGAAGGCCGCGTTCGAGGCGTGGCGCAAGGAGGCCGGCAGGTAACTCCCGGTGCACTGCGCACTGTGCGCGGCTGCAGGACGGGCGGGACGCCGAAGTCCGGGTGGCGCGGCGGCCTGAAGCACGGCATCGCCCTCCCCGGCGAGGGCGTGCAGCTAGACCGCGGCAGGGGCGTGAAGCGGTAGACCGTCGAACAGGCGGCGGGCGCCGTCCCTGTTCAGGACATCGTCCAGACTGTGACGATCGAGGACGGCGAAGAAGGCGGCGACAGCCTCGTCGAGCGGGGACGTCAGACGGCAGACGCGGCGCGCGACACAGGTGCTGCAGCCGACGAGGTCGATGCATCCTTCGGTGTGGCGGATGAGGCGGCCCATGTTGATCTCGGCCGTCGGGCGGGCGAGGCTCAATCCGCCGCCGCGCCCGCGCACGTTCGTGACATATCCCTCCCGCTCCAATTCCACGGCCACCTTGGCGATGCGGCTGCGCGGGATCGCGTAGGTGTCGGCGATCTCGGCGAGGGTCGACGGCCGGGCGGGATGGGCGGCGAGGTAGAGCAGGATCTTCACGGCGTAGTCGGTGAAGGTCGTCAACCGCATGGCAAGGCTCCGCGATGGCGCCCGCTGTGCGGGGCAATGGCCGTCGGGTGCGGTGCCCCCTGCCCGCCCGCCCTCGGCCTGTGGACGAGGAAGGCGGGCCGGAACGGCCGCGATCCCGGCCCCATCGTCTCGCGGTCGGCGAGCGGCCGCCTTGAGCCACGTCATGGTGCGCGCCGCGCAGATGCGTCGTGCGCGCTGCCGGGCGGACGGCGAAGATCGTCGATCAGGTCGCGGCGGGACGGCCCTCGACAGGATATTGCGGGTCGACGAAGTGGCGCACCGCGGTGGAGCCTTTGGGGACCACGGCGTCGAAGGCGGCTTCGTCCTCCGGCGTCCATTGGAAGGCGAGCACCTTCAGATAATCCTCGAGCTGGGCGAGCGTGCGGGGGCCGACGATCGCGCCGGTCACCATCGGATTGGCCATGACGAAGCCGAGCGCCATCGTGGCGAGGTCCACACCGCGCGCCGCCGCGTGTTCGGCGAGGCGGGCGGCGGCGGCCAACGTCTCGGGATGGAACTCGGTTTCCATGATGCGCTTGTCGCGCGCACCGGCGCGGCTGCCCGCGGGCGCCTCGGCACCGGGCTGATATTTGCCCGTCAGCACGCCGCGCGCGATGGGGCTGTAGGGGTAGACGCCGATCCCCATGTCCGCACAGGCCGGCAGAAGCTCCACCTCGATCGTCCGGTTGAGGGCGTGATAGAGGGGCTGACAGACTACGGGACGGCCGATCCCCGCCTCCTCGCAATAGCGGGTCAGCTTCGCGACGCGCCACGCCTTGTGGTTCGACACGCCGATGTGCAGCACCTTGCCCTGACGCACCAGGATCTCGAGCGCCCTCACCGTCTCCTCCAGCGGGGTGAGCGGGTCCTCCTTGTGGAGGTAGAGGACGTCCAGCCGATCGGTGTCGAGCCGCTTCAGGATGCGCGGCACCTCACGCAGGATCCAGCCCGGCGAGAGGCCGCGGTGGTTGGGGTCGTCCCCCATCGGATTGGCGAGCTTGCTGGCGATCACCACCTTGTCGCGCCGCGCCTTGAGGAGGCGGCCGAGGATCTCCTCGGAGCGCCCGCCATTATAGGCGTCGGCGGTGTCGAAGAAGTTGATGCCGGCGTCGATGGCGCGGTCTGTGATCGCGGCCGACTCGGCCTCGTCGGCGCGGCCGCCGAACATCATGGTGCCGAGGCACAGGCGCGAGACGGTCAAGCCGCTGCGGCCGAGGGTGGCCATGGGCATCGGGGAAGTCGAGGTGGCGGGCATCGGCGTGTCCTTTCGGTTTCTTGGGGGCCGCGACCGAGAGCTGCCGGCGCCCGCTGCCACGCTACTGCGGCGCGCGGGAGCCGCGCAACGCACGAAAGTCTCGGATGGTCGCTACGGCATTGATGCGGCAACGGAAGAAGCGGTACGCTTCAGCGGCGCACCATGGCCGGATGGGAACGAATGGACAGGCTGACCGCCGATCGCATGTTCATCGCCGTGATGGACGAGGGGAGCTTCAGCGCCGCAGCGCAGAAGCGTGGGACGAGCTCGGGCCAGGCCTCGAAGCTCGTTTCACGGCTGGAGGCGGAGCTCGGGGTGCGCCTCTTGAACCGCACGACGCGGGCCGTTGCGCCGACGGAGGCGGGACGGGCCTACTACGCGCGCCTGCGCCCGATCATGGACGCGCTGGACGAGCTCGACCTTGAAATCCGCGACACCGTGGGCCGGCCGGCGGGGCGGCTGAGGCTCACCGCCCCGCTGACGTTCGGGGCGCGGGAACTGACGCCGGCGTTGAACGCCTTCGCCGCGCTCTTCCCGGCGATCGCGCTCGACGTCGCCTTCACCGACCGCGTGGTCAACATCGTCGACGAGGGGTTCGACTTGGCGGTTCGCATCGGGCGTCCGGCCGACTCCAGCCTCATCGCACGCAAATTGTGCGACATGCGGATCGTCGTCGTGGGGTCGCCCGCCTACCTTGCCGCGCGCGGCACACCGGCGGACCTCGGCGCCCTCAGCCGGCATGATGCGGTGGTGGACACCAACATGCGCGACGGCAGGCGCTGGCCGTTCCGCCACCCCGTGCGCGGCGAGACGAGCGTGGCGGTGGAGGGACGCATCCGTTACGCCAATGCGGAGGCGTGCTTGGCGGCGGCGGAGGCCGGGCTGGGGCTCACGTGCGTTCCCTGGTTCGTGGCGTGTGATGCGGTGGCGGCGGGCCGCGTGGTGCGCGTCCTCGCGGACTATGAGACGGCGGCCTACGGGGTCTACGCGCTCTACCCGCACACCCGGCACCTCGCCGCCAAGGTGCGCACGCTCGTCGACGATTTGGCGGTTTATTTCCGGGACCGGTGGCCAGATTCGAGCGTCCCGTCCACTCCGACCACGACCGAAAATAGCGACAAGTTGATCCGGTTACCGGCGATTGCATCCATAATGGATGAAATTATCTGCCGAACGGTGGTGTCTACAACCGCTCGACCTTACCCCATGTCGGACAGCGCGGCCCATGACGGCGCCGGATCAGACGCGCAATCAAAGGGGCAATCGATGGGCCAAAACTTCGACATGAACGCAGCGCCGCTGCGGATCGGCTCTGTCTGCCTCAAGGTTCGCGATCTCAACATGGTGGCGGACTATTACCGAACCGTGCTCGGACTGCGGACGCTGGAGAGCGGCGCAACGCGGGTGACGCTCGGCACCCGGACGACGCCGCTGCTGCACCTGGAGGCCGACCCGCAGGCCGCCCCCCTCGACCGGCGCCAGGCGGGACTTTTCCACACGGCCTTCCTGATGCCGGTGCGCGCCGATCTCGGCCGCTGGTTCGCCCGCGCGCTGGCACAGAAGCTGGAGTTTCAGGGCGCGTCCGACCACATCGTCAGCGAGGCGATCTATCTGTCCGATCCGGAGGGTAACGGCATCGAGGTCTATGCGGACCGGCCGGCGTCGGAGTGGCAGACGGCGAGCGGGTCTGTGACCATGGCGACCGAGCCGCTGCTGGCGGAAAACCTGCTGCGGTCAGGCGGCGGGGAACCTTATGACGGCTTTCCCGACGGCGGCTTGATCGGCCACGTGCACCTTCAGGTGGGCGACACCGCGGTGGCGGACGGCTTCTACCGCGACGTCTTGGGCTTCACCATCTCGTCCCACTATCCGGGCGCCAGCTTCTACGGCAGCGGCGGCTACCATCATCAGCTTGCCGGGAACGTGTGGAACAGCCGGGGCGCCGGGGCGCGGCCGCAGCCGATGACGGGCCTTGCCGAACTGAACCTGGTGGCGCGTGAGGGCGCCACCATGGAGGCGATCGCCGCGCGGGCCGAGGCGAAGGGCCTCGCGTCGACGGCGAACGGCACCGCGCTCGGCCTCACCGATCCGTGGGGGACGCCGATCAGTCTGACCCGTTGAGCGTGCGGCGCGCGGGCTGCGGTTCGGCCGATCCGGTGGCGGGCGCCGCCGGCGGTTCCGGGGCGCGTGTCCGCCCGCGGCTCAGGCGGCGGCGACCCACTCGGCCGGCTCGCCGAGCTCCATGTTGTCGATCAGGCGGGTGCTGCCGATCTTCGCGGCGATCAACACGACGGCGGGGCCCTCGACGGACCTCTCGAACCGCGTCGCGAGGTCGGGCGAGCGGATTTCGAGATAATCGAGGCTGATGGCGGGGTCGTTCGTCACCGGGGCGGCGGCCAGCATGAGCTGGGACACGTCGCGCTCGCCGGCGTCGAAGCGGCTGCGCATCGCCATCAGCGCGGCGGAGAGCTTGACGGCGCGGGCGCGGTCGTCGGCGCTGAGATAGGCGTTGCGGCTGGAGCGGGCGAGGCCGGTCTCCTCGCGCACCGTTTCGCAGCCGATGATTTCGGCCGGAACGTCGAGATCGAGCGCCATGCGGCGGATGAGGGTGAGCTGCTGGTAGTCCTTCTTGCCGAAGAAGGCGCGGTCACAGCGGGACATGTTGAGGAGTTTGAGGACGACCGTCAGCACCCCGTCGAAGTGGCCGGGGCGGTGGGCGCCGCACAGGACGCGGCTCGTCGCGCTGTTGGTGAGGCTCGTCTCGAACCCGTCGGGATAGATGTCGGCGACGGCGGGGACGAAGGCGACGTCGGCCCCTGCGCGCTCCAATTTGGCGAGGTCGCTCTCCAGCGTGCGGGGGTAGACGCCGAAGTCTTCGTTCTCGCCGAACTGGAGCGGGTTGACGAAGATGGTGGCGGCCGTGAGGTCGCACGAGGCGCGGGACTGGCGCACGAGGCTGATGTGTCCGTCGTGCAGGGCGCCCATGGTGGGGACGAGGCCGATGCTGCGGCGCTGGGCTTTCTCAGCGCCCATGGCGGCTTTGAAGTCGTCTTTGGTGGTGATGACCTGCACGATGTTTCCCTCCCCCGATGGCCGCGGGGCCGGTCCCGGAGGGTCGGCATGGCATGAATAGGTGTTGCATCTCAAGCCCGCCGCCGGGTGCCGCCGGCCGCTCTGGCCTGGCCGAGCATGCTTTATATTTCCATATTCGCGATCTTTTCCACCGGCCCGGAAGAACAGTCCGGTGAAGCATGACCCCACTCGCCCATATTACCGCAGTTTATTGATCGACATGATTTAAAGTTGCTTTGCGTGATATTGCATGGCATATTTTGAACATGACGATCGATGGTCGCGGTTGCGGCGATGCCGTGTGGCGGATCAAATAGAATTTGGTTGAGCCGATGAAGCAAGCTGCCAAAATTTTAGATCTACTTGAACTTTATGCACGGCATTGCGAGCCGATCAGCGCCGCCGACATTTCGGACAGGTTCGACTGGCCGCGGTCCACCACCTTTGGCCTTCTGGCGGTGCTGACCGACCGTGGCTTCCTCTACGAGGCCGAGGCGAGGGGGCGGTTCTATCCGACCCGGCGCTGGCTGCTGCTGGCGCAGGAGTTCAGCCCGGCCGAGCCGCTTCCGCCCGCCCTCGTCGACCTCGCGGACGAGATCGCCGACCATGGGGGCGAAGACACCTGCATCGCCGCGCAGTCCGGGCTTCATGCCGTGGTGCTGCACATGAGGCAGAGCGTGGGGCGCACCGGTCTCGATGCGGCACCCGGCTCCTGTGTCCCCGTTCATGCCACAGCGGCCGGGCAGGCGCTTCTCAGCCAGGTGAATCCGGTTCACCGGGCCGCCCTGCTGCGCAAGATCGCGTTCGAGCGGTATGCACCGCGCACGCCGATGACGCCGGCCAAGGTCGAAGAGGCCATCGCCATGGGTCTGCAGCGCGGCTGGTTCGCCGCCCGGTCGACATGGATGCCGGACATGTGCGACGTCGCCATCCCCCTGACGATGGACGGAAGCACCTATGCGGTGGTGACGGGCGGCCCCACCGTGCGCACGGCCGACCGGCTGGACGAGCTCGGCCGGGTGATCCGCGATTGCGTCGCGCGCATGAGGGGCGCGTCCCTCCACAGGACCGAGGCCCCGGCCGCCGCCCCCGCCCCCGTAATGGCGCCGAGCGGAGCCGCCTGAAACCGCGCCTGACGTGATGCGGCTCTGGGCGGACCCGCTTGCGAGGCCCTCTCGCACGGTCGGATCGACTGATGGACCAGGGCCAGACAGCGCCGTGCACCAGGGCGACCCGGCAAGTGTGGCGTTCCCCTGGTGGGGCGGTGGTCACCCAAGGGCGCTATGAGCACGCATGCCGGGCGTTGTTGCGCGGCGCGAACGTGCCGCCGGTGGGACCGTCGCAGCGTGCCTCGCCGGCGAGCGTGTGGGCTGCGTCGGTCGAGGCGCCCCCCAGCGAGACGGGGTTTAGAGCCGCTTTCGCACGGTTTGGACCAACTGATGCAGCTGGGCACTTCCGTGGCGAGAAAGATCGTGCAGCCGGTAGCGCGGGCACCGGCGGGCGGCGTGACGCTGCCCACGGTGTGGCGCTGGTCGCCGAAGGGCACCATCAGCGCGCATGCCGGGCGTTGTTGCGCGGCGCGAACGTGCCGCCGGTGGGACCGTCGCAGCGTGCTTCGCCGGCGAACGTGTGGGCGTCGGCGGTCGAGGCGACCCCCCGCGAGACGCCTTAGACGGAAGACGGGGCTGCTGTTTCGCTGAGCGTGTCGTCCAGGACGGTGAGGAGATGATCGGCCTCGCGCGGGCCGAAGACCAGAGGGGGGCGGATCTTCAGAACGTTGGCCCCCGCCCCTGTGGCGCTGATGAGGATCCGCCGTTCGCGCAGGCGGTTGACGATCCGCGCCGCCCCGGCCGCATCGGGCCCCGCCTCGCCGACGATGTCGACACCGATGAAGAGGCCCGCCCCCCGCACGGCGCCGATGGCCGGATAGTCCGCGGCAAGCTCGCGCAGACCGTCCAGCACGCGGGCGCCGGTCTCGCGCGCGTTGTCCATCAGGCCCTCTTCGTCGATCACGTCGAGAACGGCGAGGCCCACGGCGCAGGAGACCGCGTTGCCTCCGAAGGTGTTGAAGTATCGCGCCCGGCGGCCGAAGCCGTCGACGAGGTCGGCGCGGCCGAAGAGGGCGGCGACGGGGTGGCCGTTGCCCATCGGTTTGCCGGCGGTGACGAGGTCGGGCACCAGATCGTGGCGCATGAAGCCCCACATGGCGGCGCCCGTGCGGCCGAGGCCGGGCTGCACCTCGTCGGCGACGAAGAGCGCGCCGGCCGCGCGGGCCGCCTCCACCGCGGCGCCGAGGAAGCCGGGCGGATCGGCGCACACCCCGTCCGACGAGAAGATGGTGTCGCAGATGAAGGCGGCGGGGCGGATGCCGTGGCGCGCAAGGTCCGCGAAGGCGGCGGCGACGCGGCGGGCGAAGGCGGCGCCGTCACCGTCCAGCGGCGGGGCCACGGTGCGCACGTGGGCGCCGAGCGGCACGCCAGGTCCGAGCGACGGGGAGAAGGCGGCCACTTCGGCGGTGACGCCGTGGTAGGCCGTGTCGGTGACGACGATGCCGGTGCCGCCGGTGGCCTGGCGGGCGATGCGCAGGGCGAGGTCGTTGGCCTCGCTGCCGGTGCAGGTGAACATCGCGCGGTCGATGGGGCCGGGGAAGGTGGCGAGCAGGCGCTCGGCAAAGGCGACGACGGGGCTGCCGAGATAGCGGGTGTGGGTGTTGAGCGTGGCGGCCTGGCGGGTCAGCGCCTCCACCACGCGCGGGTGGCAATGGCCGACCGACGCGACGTTGTTGTAGGCGTCGAGGTAGGGGTTCCCGTCCGCGTCGTAGAGCAGGCAGCCTTCGCCGCGTACGAGGTGGACGGGGCGCTGATAGAAGAGGCGGTAGGCCGCGCCCAGCACGCGCTCGCGCCGGGCGAGAAGGGCGGCGTCCTCCGGGTCCAGCATCACATCATCGGACGCGACGTAGGCGTTGGCCATGCCGGCGGGGGTGGAGGTCATCGCAGTCTCTTCGGGGTTGGTGCGGGCCGGGGCGGCCGGAGGGTCAGCCGTTCGGCCACAGGAGCGCCGCGGCCTCGTCGGGCGTGACGAGCGAAAGGCGCTCCAACGCGGCGACGGCAACGGGGACGTTGCGCAGAATATAACGCCTGTTCTGAGGGTGGAGCTTCGCGCGCCAGGCGGATATGCCGAGCGTCAGCACGTTGCGCGCGCCCATCAGCGGGGCAAGCAGCGCCCGCTCGCGCGCGGTGGGCGCCATGTGACGCGCCCACGCCCCGGCGAGTTGCGGTGCGAGGCCGAGCGGCCCCTCCCCCATCCCCACGACGTAGCTCGCCGCGGTGGCGACGTCGTTGATGCGCGGCGCGCGCAGGATGTCGCCGAAGTCGATCAGCCCGCTGATCGCCCCGTCCGGTCCGGTCAGCACGTTGTGGGGGTTCATGTCGTTGTGGATGACCTGGCGCGGCAGGCGGGTGAGATCGTCCATCACCGCCTCGGCCCGGTCCAGCGCGGCGTGCGCCGCGCGGCGGTGGTGCGGATCGTCGATCTCGTCCAGGTGATCGCGCACCTCGGCGGCGCGGCAGATGTCCCACAGAAGGGCGCGGTCCTGGGCGGGGTGGATGTAGCCTTCGAGCGCACGGTCGATCCGCCCGAGGATGTCGCCGCATGCCGCCGCCTGGGCCGGCGTCAACGCGCGTGAGCCGACCGGCTCGCCCTCCAGATAGGTGAGCACGCAGACATGATGGCTGCGCCCTTCCAGCGACACCTGCGCCACCAGTGCGCCGGTGCAGTCGGCAACGACGCGCGGCACCGGGAGCGCCGGATCCTCTTCTTCGATGCGGGCGAGGGCGCCGAGCTGAAAGTCGATCGCCCCGCGGGACTCGTCCCCGTTGGCGATCTTCATGACGAAGCTGCCGTGAGAGCCGGCGGCCTTGAGGAGGAAGTTGCGGTCGCGCTCGCCGGTCAGCGGGCGGGCGGTGACCTCGATGCCGTAGAGATCACCGGCGATCGCGACCGCATCCGCCGCCGTCAGCGCGGGCGGCGCGGTCGTCAGTACGTTGAGAGTGTCCAGCATGGGCCGACCGGGCGTTGGGAAAGCACAGCACCTTCAAAGGCCGATATTAACGCCTGCGTTCAGCGCCTTAAGTCAACTCCCCTCGCCGCGGCGATGGCCGGCGAGCGCGCCTCTCATGCGACGGCGATCCACGCCGCCTCGTAGGGGCCGAGCACCATCTCGGTGACGGTTTCGCCGATCATCGGCCCCTCACCGCCGAGGAGGTTGGTGGTGGCCCCCGGCGTGAAGCCGAGCTGGGCGGTGGAGACGCGCAGCGTGACGGGCGTGTCGCTGACGTTGACGCTCACCCAGACGCGGTCGGTCTCGCTCTCGCGCACGAGGGAGAAGACGCGGTGGTCGAGCGGGAGGACACGCTGGGCCGCGTTGGGTGCGAACGCCGCGCGGGTGGCGCGCACCGACAGGCGATCGCGGAAGGCGGCGAGGATGCGCGCGCGCAGGCTGCCCGGATCGTTCAGCGCCTGCTCGAGGGCGCGCAGCGACAGCTTCTCGCGGTTGATGGACCGCGAGCGGCCGGTCTTCGCCATCCCGGCGGTGTCGTTACGCGAGCCGAGCAGCGAGTGGATGTAGATGCCGGGAATGCCGACCAGCGAGAGCAGGATCATCTGCGCCGCCATGAACTTGGCGATCACCACGTCGTCGCTGTCACCGGGCGAGGACACGGCGTCGAGATAGGTGATGTTGAGTTCGTACGGAGCCTCGCGGCCGCCGGGCAGCGCGCGCATGGAGACCTTGCCGCCACGGGTGACCACCGCGGCCGCCATTTCCAGCACCTCCTGCTGGCTGAGAATCCCCTCCGCGGGACGCACGCCGATCCCGTCGTGGGAGGCGAGGAAGTTGAAGAAGGTCGTGGTCGGCGTGGTCTCGTCCAGCGACATGGCCCAGCTCGTCAGGCGCGAGGCGTCGCCTGTGAGAAAGGCGTGGAGGGTCAGCGGCGGCAGAGGAAACTGGTAGACGAGGTGGGCCTCGTCGCTGCCGTCGCCGAAGTAGCTGATGTTGTCGGCATGCGGCACGTTGGTTTCGGTGACGAACATCGTGCCGGGGGCGGCGGCGTCCATCACGGTGCGCAGGGCCTTGATGATGGCGTGGGTCTGCGGCAGGTGCATGCAGGTGGTGCCGACCTCCTTCCACATGAAGCCGATCGCATCGAGTCGGATGAATCGTGCGCCTTTGCGCGCGTAGAAGATCAACAGATCGACGATCTCCAAGAACACCTCGGGATTGGCGTAGTTGAGGTCGATCTGGTCGGCGCTGAAGGTGGTCCAGACGTGCTTCATCCCGTCCGAGGTGCCGAAGGGCGTGAGGACCGGGGTGGCCCGCGGGCGGGTGACGGACGACAGGTCCGTCTGCGGGTTCATGACTGTGAAATAGTCCGCATAGGTCGGGTCGCCGGCCTTGAATGCTTTGAACCAATCACTCTCTGCGGAGATGTGGTTGATGACGCCGTCGAACATCAGGCCGACATCTTCGGCCAGCGCCTCGACATCGGACCAGCGGCCGAGTTCGGGGTCGATGGCGCGGTAGTCCTTGACCGAGAACCCGTCGTCGGACGTCCACGGATAGAACGGCAGAACGTGGACGTTGGTGATGAAGTCGCTGGTATGGGCCTTCAGAAAGCGGCGCAGGGTTGCGAGGGGAACTTCTCCGGTCGTGCGAATCGAGTCGCCATAGGTGATGAGCATGACGTCGCGCTGGTCGAGCCAATTTGCACCCCGTGCACCAATCTCCGCGCGTGCAGATGCAACCAAACGCGCGATGCGCTTGAGGAGCATTGCAACTGTCTCGGAGTCATATGCAACGCTGAGTTGGCGCTCCAGCGTAGACTTGTAGTTGTCGCCTTGAACTGTCACGCGAGTCTCCATGGTCGTTGCGAGGCCAATCTAGCGACCGTTCGACATTTGTAAAAGATTGTTTGCCGAGATGTGTCTTTCGCCCTACCCTTATGGAAATGAAGAGAAGAGTGGGACGCCTGAATGTTTCGGGCCTGAACCTCGCTGACGGACGTCCCCCACGGGAGGAAAGATGCGTTCGCCGCAGAGGCGGTCGCATGTCTGGCCCCGACCCGGACACGCGCCGCGCTATCTCATTCGCCGCTTACGCGAAAAATTTACGACCACTCGCCCCGCACGACGCGTGGCCGTTGTCCTGCGTCCGCGATTGGGCCGCCGGCAACGCTCTCGAACATGGAGATCCTACGTGAACGCTTTTGCGAAGATCGCCGCATTTGCGGTGCCTTTGTCGCTGGCTGTCACGGCTGCCGACGCGCAGTCGCTCAGCTTCTGGACCATGGAGGAGCAGCCCGAGCGCCTGGCACGGCAGGAAGCCATGGCCGAAGCCTTCACGGAAAAGACCGGCATCGCAGTCGAAATCATCCCCGTCAGCGAAAGTGATCTCGGCACCCGCGCCACGGCGGCCTTCGCGGCGGACGATCTGCCAGACGTGATCTATTTCTCGCTCCAGTATATGCAGCCCTGGGCCGAAGCCGGCATCCTCGACATCGACGCCAATACCGAGGCGGTGGAGGATCTCGGCGAGGACACCTTCGCGCCGGGCGCGCTCGAGATGGCCGACATCGACGGTGACTATGCCGCCGTGCCGCTCGACGGGTGGACGCAGATGCTGATCTACCGCAAGGACCTGTTCGAGGAGGCCGGGCTCGAGCCGCCGACCACCTATGCCGCCATCACCGCCGCGGCCGAGGCGCTGAACAACCCGCCGGACATGTACGGCTTCGTCGCCGCGACGAAGATCGACGAAGACTTCATGTCCCAGGTGCTGGAGCATGTGCTCCTGGCCAACGGCGCGACGCCGCTGACCGAGGACGGCATCGGCTTCGACCCGGCGGCGTTGAAGGAGAGCCTGGAATTCTACAAGTCCATCGCCGACACTTCGCCGGACGGTGAACTCTACTGGGCCCAGTCGCGCGAACTCTACTTCGCCGGCCGCGCGGCGATGATCATCTGGTCGCCCTTCATCCTCGACGAGCTGGCGGGCCTGCGTGACAGCGCGCCGCCGACGATCAACGACGACCCGACCTCCACCGAGCTCGCCCAGAAGTCGGGCATCGTCACCACCCTCTCCGGCCCGTCCAATCCTGACGGCGCGTCGTACGCCAGCATCAACTATCTCGGCGTGACGACCTCGGCCGACGACGCGGATGCGGCGATCGACTTCATCAAGTTCTCGCTCGGCGAAGGCTATGGCGAGACCTTGGCGATCGCGCCCGAAGGCAAATTCCCGGTGCGCCGCGGCACGGAGGACGAGCCGGAGAAGTTCACCGACCTGTGGGCGACGCTTCCGGTTGGCGTCGACCGTCAGGCGCCGCTGTCGGACCTTTATCCGGCGGACGTGGTGGAGACCATCGTCACCGGCCTCGACACGGCGCAGCGCTGGGGCGTCGAGGAAGGCCGCCTCGCGGAAGCCTCGCGCATCGTGACGAGCCAGGTGATCAACCAGATCGTGCGCCGCTATATCGACGATGAAATCTCCGTCGACCAGGCGGTCGAGGAGATCAACGCGCAGATTTCCAACCTCTGACGCCAGCCGACGTGCGGGGCCCGCTCCCCGCACCTTTTTCTTTTGCGGAGACCGCTCACCATGACCGACGCCACGCAAGGACCGCCGAGGGGTGCGGGTGCTCTCGAAAAGCGCGAGGCGCGTCTGGCCTTCATCCTGCTGGCGCCGACCTTCGCCATCGTGGCGCTGGTGGTGGCGCTGCCGCTGATCATGAACTTCTGGATCAGCGTGAAGCCGGTGATGCTGGCGGACCTTCGTCCGGCCGAAGCGACCATCAACGAACGGGTGCGGGCGGACGACACGGTGGCGCCGGGGGAGACGTTCGAGATCGTCTATACGCTGCGCAACACGTCGCCCAACCTGCCGGTGGGGCGCGCGGGGTTCACCGACGCCATTCCCGCCGGCGTGACGCTGGATCTGACGGACGACCGCTGCGCGCTGGCGGACGGAACATTGACCTGCGCGGTGGGACGATTGGAGCCACGGGCGCGCGAGCGGTTCGAGATCGTGGCGACGGCGACCGAAGCGATCGACGATCCCGAGGAGCGCTACGAGGCGACGGAGCCGGCGGCGCAGGGGCGCGGCCAGAACGCGCTGCTGACGTTCAACTTCTCGCTCGAAAACTTCACCCGCGTGGTCAACTCGCCCGAGTTCTGGAGCGTGTTGTGGACGTCGATCGTCTACGCGATCTTCGGCACGGGGGGTGCGCTACTGCTCGGCCTGTTCGCGGCGCTGCTGCTCAACAACGCCTTCAAGGGTCGGGCTTTCCTGCGCGGGCTGTTCCTCTTTCCCTACGTCGCCCCGGTGATCGCGGTGGCCTACACGTGGATCACGCTGCTGGACCCCAATTCGGGCACGCTCAACGCGATCCTGATGCAGATGGGTGCGGTGAGCGAGCCGGTGAACTTCCTCGGCCAGCGCACCGCCTTCACCTTCTCCGTGTTCGGCTTCTCGATCGACTTTCCGATGGCGCTGACGACGGTGATCGTGTTCGAGGCGTGGCGTTATTTCCCGCTCTCGTTCCTGTTCATCCTGGCGCGCATGCAGTCGATCAACACCGACATGTATGAGGCGGCGGAGATCGACGGGGCGACGCCCTTCCAGCAGTTCTGGTACTTGTCGCTGCCGCAGCTCGCCGCGATTTTGGCGATCCTGTTCCTGCTGCGCTACATCTGGACCTTCAACAAATTCGACGACATCTTCCTTCTCACCGGCGGGGCGGCGGGGACGCGCACGCTGACGGTGGACGTGTACGAGCAGGCGATCGGCCTCGGCAATATCGGCGCGGGTGCGGCGGTTGCGGTGGTCGTCTTCGTGGCGTTGCTGCTGTTCTCGCTGGTCTTCTTCCGCTTCACCCCGAAGGAGGGCTGAGATGAGCACCCTTGCCTCCTCCCCCTCCTCGGGTCCCGGATCGGCCGTGAAGCAGCGCCCGGCTCCGGGCGGCTTCGGCCTCGCGTCCGGCACCACGGCGGCGCTGATCGCCGGGCCTGTGTTCGGCGCGCTCTTCATGATCGTCTTCGGCGTGACCTTGGCGCTGTTCTCGGGCGAGCCGGCGCGGCCTCAAGTGGGCGCGTCGGCGCTGGCGGGGCTCGCCGCGGCGCTGGTGCTCGTCTTCACCGGGGCGATGAGCGCGCCGCTGCGCCGTGCCGTCGTAGCGGGCGCCTTCTTCGCGGTGCTGATGGTCCTGTCGCTGGGCGCGCCGTTCGGGCTGGCGCTGACCGCCTCGCCGCTGTGGCAGCTCGCCGGGCTGGCAGTACTCGTCGGCCTGACGATGCAGACGTTGTGGCTGTGCCTCGCCGACACGCCCGCGGGTCGCTTGCGCCGCTACGACTTCGAGGTCGCGCTGATCCGCATCCTGAAGGGGGTGGGCTACATCGTCTTCACGGTGTTCGTGGTGTTGCCGTTCTACGTGATGGTGATGACGAGCTTCAAAAGTCAGGCGTCGCTGCTGGCGAACCCGCTCGACTTCTCCATCGACCTGAACAGCGATCTCGTCAGCAGCTACACGACTCTGTTCACAGAGTTCAACTTCGGCACCTACATCCTCAACTCGGCGATCGTGTCGGTGGGGACGGTGTTTCTGACGTTGTTCTTCGCCGTGCCTGGGGCCTACACCATCGCGCGGCTGAGGTTTCGCGGACGCGATGCCTTCGCCAATTCGGTGCTCCTCATCTACATGGTGCCGGCGATCGTCTTGGTGTTGCCGCTCTATGCGGTGTTTTCGCAGCTCGGCCTGCGCAATTCCATTGTGGGGCTTCTGATCGTCTATCCGGCGACGACGATCCCGGTGGCGCTCTACATGCTGCAGGGCTACTTCCGCGGCCTCCCTGCCGAGATGGAGGAGGCCGGGCTGATGGACGGCCTTTCCCGGCTGGGGGTCATCGCCAAGATCACGCTGCCTCTGTCGCTTCCGGCGCTCGCGTCGGTGTCGCTCTACGTCTTCATGATCGCGTGGAACGAGTTCCTGTTCGCGTTCATGTTTTTGGACGATCCGTCCATCTTCACCCTGCCGCGCGGGGTGGCGTCGTTGAATTCGTCGGAATTGCCGCGTGAGTTGATGATGGCGGGCGCCGTCATCGCCACCGTTCCGATCATGGTGATCTTCCTTTGGCTCGAGCGCTTCATGGTTCGCGGCCTCGCGGCTGGCGCCGTCAAAGGATAAGGAGACTGAAATGGGCGCGATCACGCTCCAGGGCGTCGAAAAGTGGTTCGGGTCGGTGCAGGTCATCAAGGGTGTGGACCTTGAGATCGGCGACGGGGAGTTCGTGATCTTCGTCGGCCCGTCCGGCTGCGGCAAGTCCACCTTGCTGCGGCTGATTTCGGGGCTGGAGGACATCTCCCGCGGGAGCCTTTTGATCGACGGCAAGGACGTGACCGCCGAGCCGCCGTCCGGGCGCGGCCTTGCGATGGTGTTCCAGTCCTACGCGCTGTACCCGCACATGACGGTGCGCGAGAACATGGGGTTCGGCCTGAAGACGGCGGGTGCGCCGAAGAAGGAGATCAAGGCGAAGGTTGACGAGGCGGCGCGGGTCCTGAAGCTGGAGCCGCTTCTGGACAGGCGCCCGAAGGACCTTTCCGGCGGGCAGCGTCAGCGCGTCGCCATCGGCCGGTCCATCGTGCGCGAGCCGACGGCGTTCCTGTTCGACGAGCCGCTGTCCAACCTCGACGCGGCGCTGAGGGTGGAGATGCGCTTCGAGATCGCCAAGCTGCACCAGAACCTGGGCGCGACGATGATCTATGTGACGCACGACCAGGTGGAGGCGATGACCCTGGCGGACAAGATCGTCGTGCTTCAGGCGGGCGTGATCGAGCAGGTGGGAAGCCCGCGCGAGCTCTACGAGAAGCCGGACAATCTGTTCGTCGCACAATTCATCGGCAGTCCGAAGATGAACGTGATGCCGTGCCGGGTGGCGGACGGACGGATCGTGCTGGAGGGTCACGCGGGCGCTGCGGCGGAGGGTGCGCCTCCCGCCGCCACGCAGCTCGGCGTCAGGCCGGAGCATGTGGCGCTCGTGGCGCCGGAGGGTGCGGAGGTGACGGGCACGGTGGAGGTATCGGAATATCTCGGCGCCGATGTGATGCTCTTCGTCGACTGCGGCGCGCTCGGCGTTCTGAACGTGCGCCATGTGGGCGACATCCGCGTGAAGCCGGGCGAGACGGTGGGCCTCAGTTTCCCGGCCGCGCACCGCTACTTCTTCGACGCGGACGGCAAGGCCATCCGGACCTAACGGCACCTGGGCTCGAGGGCTGCGGCGGGGTCAAGGTTCCGCCCGGACCCGCGCGCAGGCCGCCCTCCAAAGGGCGGGCGAGCACGGGGAGGACGGGGCCTTGACGCCGTCGCGGCACTCGACAGGCTTGCATCAGGTGGTCAGTCTCGGGCTTCTTAAGCCCGAACTGAACGCCTGCCGGGTGGCGAACCGGGGGAGCGCGAGGGGGAACACCCTCGCGGGGCGGTCCCGCTCGCGAAAGCGCCGGGGATTCGCCGGGCCGTGCCGCCTCAGGCGTAACGGGAGAGGAACCGCTGCGCCCGTTCGGTCTTGGGGTTGCCGAAGAACTCGGCGGGGGGCGCGTGCTCGACGACGACGCCGCGGTCCATGAACACGACCTCGTCGCACACGTCGCGGGCAAAGCCCATTTCGTGGGTGACGACGACCATGGTCATGCCTTCCTTGGCGAGGTCACGCATGACGGCGAGGACCTCGCCCACCAGCTCGGGGTCCAGGGCGGAGGTGGGCTCGTCGAACAGCAGCACGTCGGGCTTCATGCAGAGGGCGCGGGCGATGGCGACGCGCTGCTTCTGCCCGCCGGAGAGGGCGAAGGGGTAGACGTCGCGCTTGTCGGCGAGGCCGACCTTGGCGAGCAGCCCCTCGGCGCGGGCGACGGCCTCGTCCTTTGAGAGGCCGAGGACCTTGGTCGGCGCCTCGATGACGTTCTGCAGCACGGTGAAGTGGGGCCACAGGTTGAAGCTCTGAAACACCATGCCCATGCGGGCGCGGCTTTTGGCAAGCTCCTTGTCGGACACGAGCCGCCCGTCCGCCCGGCGGCCGACGGGCTCGCCTGCCAGGAGAACCTGGCCCCTGTCGGGCGTCTCCAGGAAATTGAGGCAGCGCAGCATGGTGGACTTGCCGGAGCCGGAGGGGCCGAGCACGGAGATGGTGTCGCCGGGGTTCACCACCAGGGAGATGTCGCGCAGGACCTCCAGCTCGCCGAAGGTCTTCGATATGTGACGCGCCTCCAGCGCGGGAACGGCATCAGGCACGGCCGAGACCTCTCTTTCTGGCGAAGCGTCCGACGAGGAAGACCAGCCCTTCGATCGCCAAGGTGGAGATCCAGTAGAGGCCGATGGCGACGATGAAGGGCTGCAGCGGCACGAAGTACATCGACTGCACGGAGTTGGCCGCGTAGGTGAGATCCTGCACGGTGATGATCATGAGGAAGGCCGTGTCCTTCAGCATGTAGATGAGCTGATTGCCGAGGATGGGGGCCGACCCCAGGACGAGCTGCGGCAGGACGATGCGCAGGAAGAGTTGGGGGCCGTGGAAGCCCATGGCGCGGGCGGCCTCGGTCTGGCCCGCCGGAAGCTGAGACCAGGCTCCGCGCAGGATCTCGGCCACATAGGCGGCGTGGTAGAGGATGAGGCCGAGGAGCCCCGCCGTCCACGCCGACATGCGGATGCCGAGCGACGGCAGGCCATAGTAGAGCAGATAGGCGAAGATGAGGAAGGGCAGCATCCGCATGCCGTCCACATAGACACGCCCCGCCGCGCGCACGGACGGATTGCGCGAGGCCATGAGGTTGACGATGACGGCGCCCAGCAGGAAGGCGCCGACCACCGACACGGCGAACAGGGTGAGCGTGTTGGAGAAGCCGCGCATGAAGCGGGGCCACTCGTTCAGCACAATCTCCCATTCGGCCGGGTTAAAGAGGATGCTGTTGGTGATCAGGTCCCAATCCATCGCCGCCCCCTCATGCCGACCATTTGGCGGCGCGTTTTTCGAGCACGCGCTGCAGGCGGACCATGCCGGCGATGATGATCATGTAGATGATCCCGGCGGCGATGATGGGCGGCAAAGGCTCGTAGGTGCGGGCCGAGATGCGGTCCGTCACGCGGGTGAGGTCGACGATGCCGATGACAGCGATGGCCGGGCTCGCCTTCACCAGAAGGGTGGCCTCGTTCATCAGCCCCGGCAGCGCGGCGACGGACATTTGCGGCAGCATGATGCGCCGGAAGATCGCGCCCTTCTGCATCCCCACCGCCTGCGCCGCTTCGATCTGGCCGCGCGGGAAGCTCTGGTAGACGGAGCGCCAGATCTCGGCGTTGAAGGTGGCGGTGTTGAGGAGGAGCGTGAGGACGCCCGCCGTGACGGCATCGATATTGATGCCGACGACGGGCAGGCCCACGAAGAGGAGCAGCACCAGGGTCACCAGCGGCGTCGCCCGGCCAATGGAGATGTAGAGCGCCAGGAGCTGCGACAGGACGGGGATCCCGGCCACGCGGCCGAGACCGAGGACGAGGCCGAGGGGCACGCCGCCGACAATCGCGATCGCGGAGATCCACACGGTGGTCCACGCGCCCGAGAGGAGCATTTGAAGTTCGGTGCCGGTCACCCGTCCCGCCTCCGGTCCGGGGCTCTTATTCGGCCGCCGTCAGCTCTTCGTATTTCTCAACCGACGTGATCGGCTCGGACGGCAGATCCGGGAAGGCCTGGCCGAACCATTTTTCCTGCAGCTCGGCGAGCTTGCCGCTCTCCTTCATCTCCAGGATGAAGCCGTTGATGAACTCCAGCAGCTCCTCGTTGCCCTTCGGCACGGGGTAGGCGTGGAAACCGGGGCCGGAGACGGGCTCGCCCATGGCGAACTCGTCGCCGCGCTCGGCGATCAGGCTTTTGGCGGAGATGATGGAGTTGACGGTGTAGTCGAGGCGGCCGTTCTTCAGGTCCTCGTAGATTTCGGGATAGGACGTGTACTCGACGACGCGGCCCATGGAGCCGCCGGTCTCCTCCAGCATGGCTTCGAGCTCTGGCAGGCGGGAGAGGAGCACCGAGCCGGCCTGCACGCCAACGGTGAGGCCGTCGAGATCGGCGATTCCGTTGATGCGGTCATCGTCGGCGCGCTTGATGTAGTAGTGCTGGGCGGACGCGGTCGGAACGGCGAAATCGAACACGCGCAGGCGCTCGGTGGAGATGATGGAGCCGGTGATGGCGGCGTCGTATTTGCCGGCGCGCACGGCGGCGAGGAGGCCGGACCAGGGGAGGATGTCCTGGCGAATCTCGAAGTCGGCATATTCTTTCAGCGCCGCGACCATGTCGTGGGTGAAGCCGGTCGGGGTGTCGCCCTCCATGATCTCGAAGGGGGCGTAGTTGTCTTCGGTGGCGATCGCCATGTAGCCGCGCTCTTTGATCTCGCTGAGATCGGCGGCGCCGGCGGCGGCGGGCGCCAGGGCAAGGCTTGCGGCGACGGCCGCGCTCAGAAGGGCTTTGTTGAAATCGAACATCGGGTTGCTCCACCGGTGAGGCGCAGCGATCGGCGTGGCGGGTGGGACCACGGCCCGTGCGGCGCATGGGGAGCCGACGTGCAACTGCGATGCCAGGGGCGCGGGCCGAGGGTCGCAATCGGGGGACGCGGTCAGTCGGTGCCTGTCGCTTCGCCGTCCGCACCATCGGCGCGGACCAGGCGCTGGTGGCGGCGGCGGTACATTTCCACCACCGTGCCGAGGGGCGGCGGAACAGGCTCTGCCATGGCGGCGAGGGCAGCGCCCATTCCCGCGGCGTCGCCCGCCCGGTCGGCCTCGGCGAGGCGGTCGACCGCCCTTCCCGCCGCCTGAAGCGCCGGTGACGGCGGATGGTTCGGCCCGCCGATGAGGCCGTAGACGTCGATCGCCTCGGTCTTGCCCTTCACGCGCACGCTGTCGACGAGGGCGAAGACGTAGCCGGCCGGGCGCGCCTGCTCGGCGGTGCGCGGGCCGACGAGGATCGGCATGCCGTAGCTCTTCGTCTGACTCTCCAGGCGGGAGGCGACGTTCACGTCGTCGCCGATCACCGAATAGTCGAACCGCTGGTTGGCGCCGAGATTGCCGACGCAGCAGATGCCGGTGTTGAGGCCGATGCCGATCGCGACCTCGGGGAAGATGCCCTTCGAGACGAGGTTGAAGCGCTCGAGCGCCGTCATCATGGACAGCGCGGCTTCGCAGGCGTGGGCGGCGTGGGCGAAGTCGTTCAAAGGCGCGTTCCAGAAGGCCATGATGGCGTCGCCCATGTATTTGTCGATGGTGCCGCGGTGCTCCAGGATCACCCCGGTCATCTCCGACAGGAAGGCGTTGAGGAAAGCGGTCAACTCCTCGGCGTCCATCGTCTCGCCGATGGTGGTGAAGCCTCTGATGTCGGTGAAGAGGATGGTCATGGGCCGCATCTCGCCGCCGAGGCGCAGGCGGGCGGGATCGTCGGCGAGGTTCTCCACCACGTCGGACGACACGTAGCGCGAGAAGGCGTGGCGGACCCACCGCCGGTCAGCGCGCTCACGCATCGCCACCCAGGCGGTGGTGGCAAACAGGGTGACGCCGCTCGCCAGCGAGGCGAAGGACGGGTCGAGGAAGAGCCCGGCACGGGTGAAGGCGAGGTAGCTCGCCGCGAAGACGAGGGCGATGGTGGTGCAGCCGACGATCACCGCCGTCTGCGGCGAGAACAGGCCCGCGGCGACGGCAAAGAGCACGGCGAGGACGACGAAGACCATCATTTCCAGGCCGTCGGCCCAGTCCGGCCGTTTCAGCCACACCCCGGCGACGATCTGCTCGATCACCTGGGCGTTGATCTCGATACCGGGGATGGCGACGTCGAGCGGGGTGGCCTGGAGGTCGAAGAGGCCGGTGGCGGTGGCGCCGACGAGGATGATGCGCCCGGCCACCTCCTGCGGGTCCACGAGCCCTTCCAGCACCCACCAGGCGGGGATGTTCCGCTCGGCCCGCTGCGGGGTGTAGTGCATCAGAAGGCTGCCGTCGGCGGTGGTGGGCACGTCGAAGGCGCCGATGCGGATGGCGTTGACCCCGGTCGCGGCACCGAAGGCGGTCTGCCCGCTGGCGTTAGACGAGCGGATGACGAAGCTCTGGGCGTTTTGGGCGACGCGCAGCGCTTCGGCGGCGAGGCTCGGCACGTAGACGCCGTCGCCGGCGTGGAAGATCAGGGGCACGGCGCGCACCACCTGGTCGGTTCCCGGCATCCAGTTGAGCGCGCCGAGGCCGAGGGCGGCCTGGGCGAGCTGCGGCAACGGGCCGGACACCTTGCCGAAATTGGGCACGAAACGGTCCGGCAGGTCACCGGCGAAGGCGAAGCCGGCCTTGGGGTCGGAGAAGCCGCGGTCGGCGGCGGGCGCGTCCATCCCCGGCCCCGCCCCGGCTTCCAGCAGCACGCCGACGATGGACGGCGCGTTCTGCAGGGCGACGGCGAGCTGGTCGTCGCCGCGGGGAACGCCCTGGAGCGCGGCGGCGACGCGCTCGCGCTCCGGCCCCTCGGGCATCAGCCGGGCGATGTTTTCCGGCGACATGCGGTCCGGCTCGGAGAAGATGATGTCGAGCGCGATGGCGGCGGCGCCCATCTCGGTGAGCGCGGCGACCATCTCGGCGACGCGGGCGCGGGGCCATGGCCATTGGCCGACGCGGGCGAGCGACTCCTCGTCGATGGCGACGATGCGCACCGGGGCGCCGCGGTCGAAGGTGCGCGGGGCGAGGTGCTGGTACTCGTCATAGACGATCGTACGTAAACGCTGCAGGGCTGAATAGTCTTCGCCGCGCACGACGAGGCCGGCCGCGACGAGGGCGAGCGTGATGAGGGTGAGCGGCGCGACGCGGCGCACGAGGCGGCGCCAGCGGCTGGGCCGTGGCCCCGCTCCGCCCGGCGGCTTGACCGGAGCCGGACGCGCCTGCGGCGGCGGGGCCGGCGCAGCGGGCCGTTCGGGCGAATGCGGCCCCGTGGGCTCGGCGATCCGGTCCATCGGTGTTTGACCTCGTCGTCTCGCCGGAAATGTTGCCCAGACGCGACACACACGCGCCGAACGTCGAATCACGGCGCGTTGACGCGTGCGCTCCCCTCCGCAGCATGTCAAGTTTCGGTATAGCTCTTTACAAGATTATATTTGTCGCAAGTCGCGAGGGTTCTCCATGGGGGTTGAGTGGGTTGCTTGCCGCGCCACATTTCGCGCGGGTTGGCTCGCCCTTATCCTTGCGGCATCGCTGATCACGTGCGGCGTTGCGGTGGCGCAGGAGGCGGCGCCGACCCCGCTGGAGCAGCGGCGCGACCAGCTCTTCATGGCGACGCTGAACGACCCCGACAATCTCGACGTCGCGTTCCAATATGCCCTCGTCTCCGCGCAGCTCGGCGACTTCGAGGGGGCGATCGCCACGTTGGAGCGGATGCTCGTCTTCGCGCCCAACCTGCCGCGGGTGCAGTTGGAGCTCGGCGTTCTCTACTACCGCATCGGCGCGCGGGAGATGGCGCGCAGCTATCTGGAGGCGGTGGCCAACCAGCCCAATCTGCCGCCGGCGGTGCGCGAGCGGGTGAACACCTTCCTCGCCCAGCTCGACCGGCAGGACCGGCGCCTTCTCGTCACCGGCCAGGTGGTGGGCGGCTTGCAGGTGCAGACCAACGCCAACTCCGCGCCGGGCGACGACGTGGTGGTGCTGAACGGCATCCCGGTGACCCTGAACCAGGACGGGCGGGCGAAGGGGGACTGGAACGTCTTCTCGATCGCGCGGGCGCATTTCTCGTATGATCTGCGCAATCAGGGCGATCTGATCGAAGCCGACATCACCAACTATAACAGCGTCTTCGGCGATCTGACGCAGCTCGACCTCAACATCATCGAGGCGCAGGTCGGGCCGACATTCGGGCTCGGCCGCGTCGGTCTCGACCAGGCGCGGGTGGGCGTTTACGGCATCCTCGGCGCCAATGCGCTGGGCCATTCCATCTACTCGACCACCTATGGTGCGGGGGCGCGGCTGCAGGCCTCGCTCGCCGAGACGCTGCTTTATGACGGGCGGGCCGAGGTGCGCGTCCTCAACTACGACAACTCCACCTATTATCCCACCGTGCGGCTGCAGACCGGCGAGGAATATCGCGCCGTGGGCCAGCTCACCAAGCTGTGGTCGCCGCGGTGGATCACCTCCGTCTCGGCCGGGTCGCGGGTGGTCGACGCGCGGACGGACTTCAAGAGCTATGCCGAGGTGACGGGGTCGGCCAACGCCACCTACCGCTTCATGGGCCCGTCCTACGGCCCGCTGGCGGAGGGGGTGCCGTGGGCGCTCTCGCTGACGGGCGGGCTCCTCTACCGCGACTATTGGGGCGCGGACCCGTTGGTGAACGCGGACGAGACGGAGGAGGACTTCGCGCTGTGGGCCGAGGCCGGCATCTCGGTGCCGATGGAGCAGAACATCGCCGTCTTCCTGACCGGGCAGATCCGCCATCAGGCATCGAACTACGACACCCGTGAGTACACCAATGCGATCTTCACGCTTGGTGTGTCCAAGAGGTTCTGACCCCATGGCCACGATGACGAAACCGCGCCTCGCCCTTCTGGCCGCCACCGCGATCGGCACGGTGATGGGGGCCGGGCCATGGGGCGCAGCGCCCGCCGCCGCACAGTCGCGCATCGGCGTGACGACGGCGGTGAACCAGAGCACCGACGTGGAGCGCCGCGCCGCGCGGAAGACGGTGGTGATCGGCGACAACATCCTGTTCCAGGACCGGGTGATCACGTCGAGCGACGGCCTGGCGCAGATCATGTTCGTGGACGGGTCGGCCTTCACCATCGCCGCCAACTCGCGGGTGGTGATCGATGAGTTCGTCTACAACCCGTCGTCCGGGGCGGGGTCGCTGGCGGCGGAGGTGACGCAAGGGGCACTGCGCTTCGTCGGCGGGCGGCTGTCGAAGAACGGCGGCCAGGTGCGGTTCGGCACGCCGGTGGGAACGCTGGGCGTGCGCGGCGGCATCCTGAACCTCGACCTCAACCCGCCGTGCCTGCCGGACGGACGGTGCCCCTCGGCCACCGCGTCCCTGGTGTTCGGCGACGATCTGATCCTGAACCCCGGCACGCCGGGCCAGCGGCGCATCTACGACACGGGCTATTCGTTCGTCTTCTTCGGTACCGGGGCGGGGGCGCAGGTGGAGACGCTGCCGACCTCGCGGCTGGACCAGTCCGTGTTGCAGCAGCGGTTGTCGGGCACGCCGGGCAAGAGCGGCGGCGCGGCGGTGGTACCGACCGACGCCAACGTGGTGGCGAGCACGATCCCGGTGATCAACTCGGACCTGTCGCCGGTGACGGTGCTGCCCCGGCCGCGTCCGCAGATCGTGCGCTCGGCCTATGCGCCGGAGGATGGCGAGGTCGGCATCGGCACCGTCACCAACGAGATCCAGGTGGCGATCACCGACGAGGCGACGGCGGACGCCGGGGTCCCGCGCGAACGGCCTGACCCTGGTCCGGGCCCCGATCCCGGCCCCGATCCGGGTCCTGGGCCGGACCCCGGTCCCGAGCCGGAACCCGAACCCGAGCCGGAGCCGGAACCCGAGCCTGAACCCGAGCCGGAGCCTGAACCCGAACCGGAGCCCGAGCCGCAACCGGAGCGGTTGACGCTGCGTTTCGCACGCACGCCTGGCTTCCACCCCTATACGCCCGCCCCGCCGGAGGACGAGAACGTCGACTACGGCGCGCTGACGCTGTTCGCCGACTACCCGATCCGCGAATCCTTCCGATACGTGCGCAACGACGTGGGCGAGATCGTGCGCATCCGCACCTCCGGCGGCACGGTGCTGCCTTACACCGAGGCCGAGGGGCAGACGCGCTTCCGTCTTGAAACCAACAGCTTCGGCTTCAACGAGACGGGTGAGGACGCGGACGGCGACGGGACGATCGACACCGCCCCGGTCAACGGCGTGATGATCCGCGGTGCGGACGACTTCGTGCTCTACTACATGCAGCCGGACGGCCCGCGCGGCGCGTTCCAGCAGGTGTTGTTCACCGGCTATGGCGGCGTCGCCACCCCGGCGGAGGTGTTCTTCCCCGAGCGGGGCACGCGCGAAGGCGTGGTGCGCACCTATCAGGTGGGCGACAATCCGCAGTGGGTGCGTCAAGGGCTGAACACGGAGCTTCCCTTCCTCAACCCGCTTGTCGCGCGCGAGTTCGGCCGTGCCCTGCTGTCGGCGTCCACCACGGACCTGCTGATGGTCGATTCCGACAACTTCGTCGACGAACCGGCGACGTTGCAGGCCGGCCTCGTGCTGCGCGGCGAAGGGGCGCTGCAGCGCTCGGCCATCTCGGTCGGCGTCGGCTTCGTCGAGGAGTCCTACGGCAGCGACGAGCCCGGCGCCAACGTCG
Organism: Acuticoccus yangtzensis; assembly: GCF_001927245.1. Taxonomy (GTDB): domain Bacteria; phylum Pseudomonadota; class Alphaproteobacteria; order Rhizobiales; family Amorphaceae; genus Acuticoccus; species Acuticoccus yangtzensis. The sequence goes on from NZ_MJUX01000001.1 coordinate 110,519, forward strand.
TCGGCAGCCGCCGCGGCACCTACCGGGCGCAGTCCAACTACGGCGCCGCGGCGATGACCGGCTCCCTCTCCAGCGCCGACTTCCTGATCGACGGTGAGAAGAAGACGGTCTACGGCCGCAACGGTCAGACCTTCGCCATCGTGCCGGCCGGCATCTCCGCCACGGACGGCTATAACGACGACACCGCCAATTCACCGCGCGAGACGAAGGTCGGCTTCGTCGACGTTCAGCCGGAAAGCGGCGGGATCTTGAACCCCGATACGGAGCTGACGAGCGGCACCGGCGTCCTTGCCACCCTGCAGCGCGAAACCCCGGTGACCGCGTTCGACCGCGTCGTCGGGCAGTTCGAGGGATTTGCGGCGGGCATGCTGGAGTCGGACGGCGGCGGCAGTCCGATCGTGATGCGCTCGACCCGCACCGGCCATTTCGCCATGCAGACCCTGGTCCAGCACTCCGGCGTCGGCGGTGTGGCGATCCTCACCGACGTGGAGAATTCCGGCGACATCACGCTGCTGCAGGCGGCCTTCGGCGTCGGCACGCGCGATCTGACCGAGGATCCTTCGGTCACCGGCCAGACCGAGGCGGCGATCGAAATCGTCACAGGTTCGGCCGGAACCGGCACCTATGTCGATCACGACACTTACGCTGCGATCGAGGCGGGCTATGCGGATCGCCCCGGCAGCCCCGACACCAAGCTCGTCGGCACCACCGGTGGGGTGATGCAGCAGGTCGAGGGGGTGAACCCGGCGACCTACGTTGTGCCGTCCACCTTGGTGCCGAACAGCGAGATCTTCGAGAACGCTGGCGTGACGGAGTGCGAGTGCGCCTTCCTGGAATGGGGCTGGTGGGGCACGCAGACCGAGGTGCGAACGGCCGACGGCGGAACGCGGCGCGATTTCGTCCACCTCGGCACCTGGGCCGCGGGCGACGTGACGCGCCAGGTGGACATGCCGACGAGCGGGTCGGCGACCTATAACGGTCATGCGGTCGGCAGTGTGTCCAACACCAACGCGCTCGGCACCACGCAATATGTGGCCGCGGGCGAGATGGAGATGAACTTCGACTTCGGCGAGCGCACCGGCCGGCTGGACATCCGCAACTTCGACGGCCGTGACTTCGGCGGAACCATCTATTCCGACGACGCGCCGGACGCGCTGAACCAGTTCAGCGGCTATGTGACGGGCGGCGAGCTGATCGGCGGGGAGATCCCCTCCATCAGCGGCGCGGCGACGGGGGCCTTCGTCGACGGTCCGCAGATGCGGGCACAGGGCGTGATCGGCTCGTTCAACGCGGCCGAGGCGAACTGGCGGGCGACCGGCACCTTCGTCGGCGAGCGCGACCTCGGCGATATCGGCGTGAATCTGAAGGCGGGGCGGCGCTAGGGGCGATCGTGTCTCGCTCTCGGTTCGGCGCACGCAGGGTGCGGCGGACCGAGAGACGCCTTTTGCGAGGCGTGAACGTCGTGGCGGCGCGATGCCGCCCCCGACGCGGAGCGCGGCCGGATGCGGCGGCAGGGGGATGGCGGGACCGCATGGCAAAACGCGGTTCCGAAATCCGGCAAAGCGGCTAAAGTGTCTGCAAAAATGCCGAGGACACGCCACGCCCATGCCCATCGACCCTTTCGGCGCAGAGCCCCGCGCGGCGGCTCGCGCGCCCTATGACGGCGCGTCGCTGCAACGCCTGTTCAATCCGCGGAGCATCGCCATCGTCGGCGTGTCGTCGCGCGAGACGTCGTTCGGGGCGCGGTTTGCCGCCAACCTCCATGCCTTCACGGGCGACCTCTTCCTCATCAACCCGAAGCGCGACACGCTCTATGGGCGGCGCTGCTACCCCTCGCTCGGCGCGCTGCCGGTGGCACCGGACTGCGTGATCATCGCCACCGACCTGTCCACGGTGGAGCCGATCTTCGAGGAGTGCGTGGCGGCGGGCGCGGGCGGCGCGGTGGTGATCGCGTCGGGCTTCGCGGAAACCGGCGACGCTGCGGCGGCGGCGATCCAGTCGCGCCTCGCCGCGCGGGCGGCGGAGACGGGTGTGCGGCTCAACGGCCCCAACACGATCGGCTTCGTGCATTACGAGACGCGATGCGCGGCGACCTTCCTCTCCGACCTCGCGTTCGAGCGGTGCTGGGACCAGCCGCGGGAGGCCCGGCGGATCGGTTTCATCAGCCAGTCCGGCGCGCTCGGCTTCTCGCACAGCCAGGCGGCGCAGCGGGGCATCTATTTCAGCGCCATCCTCACCTGCGGCAACGCGGCTGACGTGAACGTTGCGGACTGCATCGCCTATCTGACGGCGGACCCCGACACGGCGGTGATCGGGTGCCTGCTGGAGGGGATGGCCGAGCCGCGTCAGCTCGAGGCGGCGATCGCGGGGGCCGCGGCGGCGGGCAAGCCGGTGATCCTCTACAAGATGGCCAAGGGGCGCGAAGGGGCGCGGGCGGCCGCCTCCCACACCGGCAATCTCGCCGGGCCGGACGATGCCTACCGCTCCATGGTAGAGCGCGCGGGCGGGGTCTTCGTGGACGCCTATGAGGATCTCCTCGAGGTGACCGCCTTCTTCGCCAAGGCGGGTACGCCGCGGGTGACGGGCGGCATGCCCGCCGGTGCAGGAGCGCGCGGAGAGGCGGCGCCGGGCGCAGGGGTGGCGGCGACGGAGCCGACCGGTGCGGGGCCGGCGGGCACGGGGCCGGCCGGTGCGGGGCCGGCGGGCACGGGGCCGGCCGGTGCGGGGCCGGCGGGCACGGTGGTGATCGCGACATCGGGCGGCGCGGCGATCATGGCGGCGGACGCTGCGGAGGCGGCGGGCGTTCCCCTCCCCCAGCCGAACGCGGCGGTGGCGGCGACGCTGGCCGAGCGCATCCCCGCCTTCGGTTCGGCGCGCAATCCGTGCGACGTGACCGCCCAGGTGATCAACGACATGGAGAGCCTGGAGGTGTGCATCCGGGCCGTGCTGTCGCAGCCGGACTATCATTCCGTGATCGTGCCGCACGTTCTGGCCTACGAGGCGAGCCTGCCGCGTATCCGGCTGATGGACGCGCTGGCCGCGGACGCCGGCAAGCCGATCATCGTGCCGTGGCTGACGGCATGGCGGGAGGGGCCGGGGGCGCTTCAGGTGGAGGAGGCGCGGCATCTGCCCTTCTTCAGCTCGATGAACCTCGCCTTCCGTGCGTTGCGTCTTTGGACCGACTGGCACGCCCGGCGCGCGATGCCGCGCGGCGCGGCACGGCTGAGCGATCCGGCGGCGGCGCAGACCGCGGCACGGCTGATGACGCCGGGCGCCACGTTGACGGAGAAGACCGCGAAGGAGGTGCTGGCGGCTTACGGCGTGCCGGTGGTGGCCGAGGAGGCGGCGGCGACGGCGGCAGAGGCGGCGGCCATCGCGGCGCGGCTGGGGCGGCCGCTCGCCATCAAGATCGATTCGCCGGACATTCCCCACAAGACCGAGGTGGGCGGCATCGCCCTCGACGTCGCGCCCGGCGATGTGGCGGCGCAGGTTCAGGCGATGCTGGCGCGGGTGGCCGCCGCCGCGCCGGGTGCGCGGATCGACGGTGTGCTTCTTCAGCCGATGGTGCCGAAGGGAGTCGAGATCGTCGTCGGCGCCACGGTGGACCCCGCCTTCGGGCCGCTGGTGGTGGTCGGCCTCGGCGGGGTGCTGGTGGAGCTGCTGCGCGACAGCGTGGCCGCGCCGGCGCCCGTTTCGGCGGTTGAGGCCGAGATGATGCTGCGCCGCCTGCGCGGGGCGGCGATCTTCGCCGGGGTGCGGGATCTTCCGGCGGTGGACGTGGCGGCGCTGGCGCAGGTGGTGGCGCGCGTGTCGGAATGTGCCGCCGATCATGCGGGGCGGATCGCCGAGCTCGACGTCAACCCGCTGATCTGCCGCGGCGGCGAGATCGTTGCGGTGGATGCGCTGATCGTCACGCGGGGCGCGGTCCCCGCGGCGGCCGAGGCGCTGGCCTGAGCGCCCTCCCGGGCGGCCGCCGCCACGTCAGCCGGGCAGCTTCCAGGTGGCGGTGGCGTGGGCGCAGAGCTTGGCCGAGGCGTCGGTGAGGCGGCTTTCCATGAACGCCATGGTGCGGCCGCGGCGGAGGAATCGGCCCTCGGCCACCGCGACGCCAGGACCGACCGGCCGCATATATTGCGTCTTCATCTCGATGGTGGCGGTGCCCGAAAGGCCGGTCGCCTTGTTCAGGAGATGGCCCATCGAAATATCCATCACCGTGGCGATGATGCCGCCATGCAGCGTCCCTTGCGGGTTGCCGAGAAACGGTGCCACGGGGAAGGAGACGCGGCAGGCCTCCACGTCCGCGCCCGCCGCTCCTTCCGGCAGATAGACGAACGAGAGGTCGAGAAGCCGGGCGAGGAAGAAGGTTTCGAAGCCTGGCGCGGCCGTCGCCAGCGCCGTGTCCAGGCGCGCACGCACCGCATCCGCGTCGATCGTCGATTCGCTCACCCGGCGCGCCTTTCCGCTCAGTTCATCCCGCCGAGTGTGGGACACAGCCGCGGCCCGCCGCAAGCCGGCCTGCCGGACCACCCACAATCCGCCCCACACCTGAACCGACGTCTCCGGCCGAACCGCGCCCTTCGCCGCCCCCGGCGCCACGCCGTCGGTGGGTTTCCCGCGCCAAGTCCCGTGCGGCCTTATCCGCCGCGCTTAATCGGCCCGGTCTGATCTGCGCGGGATGATCCCGCCCGGCCTGATCTGCTCGACCTGATCCCGCCCGGCCTGCGCTCTCGCGGCCCCCATCGCGACGCACCAAAGTCCCGGCCCCCGGAGAAAAGTGCCGGTTTGGCGCAGCCGGCCGCCGGTGTGCACAAGCGGGCGGCAGGCGCATAACGCATAGCCGGTGCTCGGCGCGATGATTTGGCGCATGCGAGGATCTGTGTCATGACACCTAAGGCGCGGTCCTGCCGGATGGCCGACCAGCGCGCCAAGGTCAGGAGTGCCCCACATGTCCGTCATCGCCGAACGCCGGGGCCTGAGCGAGACTCAGGTGGGGATCATGCTCGGCCTCGTCACGGTCGCGATCTGGGGCGCCTACCTCGCCATGAACCGTTTCGGCACCGCATCCGGGCTGACGATGGCGGACCTCGCCCTCGTGCGCTACGGCATCGGCACGCTGGTGCTGCTGCCCTGGCTCATCACCCACAGCCCCGCCACCCTCGGCGGCCTCGGCTGGCGCCACGGCATCATCATGACGATGATCCTCGGCCCGTCCTTCATGTATTTGGCCGTCGGCGGCTATTATTTCGCGCCGCTGGCCCACGGGGCGGTGTTCCAGCCGTCCGGCCTCATCGTCTCCGGCCTGGTCCTCGGCGCCTTCGTGCTGGGGGAAACCATCCGCGCCGCGCATCTCGTCGGCATCGTCATCATCCTCGCCGGGCTCTCACTGGTGGCGGGCCCGGCGCTGTTCCAGGGCGGCAACCACGCCTTCCTCGGCGACATCCTGTTCTTCATCGCCGGCAGCTCGTGGGGCCTCTTCACCGTGCTCGCCAAGCGCTGGCGCAGCGATCCGATCGCGGCCACGGCGGCGGTCTCCATCTTGTCCGGCGTCGTCTTCGTGCCGCTCTTCATCGCGACAGACACGTTCGAGCGCCTCGCCGCGCTGCCTTGGCCGAGCCTCGTCGCGCAGGTGGTGGTGCAGGGCGTCCTCGCCGCCGTGGTGGCGACGATCACCTTCACCAAAGCGGCCCAGCTCATCGGCGCGAGCCGGGTGTCCGTCTTCCCGGCCCTCGTTCCTGGGATCGCCATCTTGATCGGCGCACCGGTGACGGGCGAGTGGCCCAGCCTGACGCAGGCGTCCGGCATCGCCGTCGTCGTCGTCGGCCTGTTGACGGCGATCGGCACCTTTCAGCGCCGCCGCCGGTGAGGTTCTACCGCGCCGCAGGCTCTGCCGCGCCGCAAGTTCAGTTCTGGTCGAATCCGACGAAGATCTGCGCGGTGCTGGGGGCTTGGATCACCACCGCCTCGTCCACATAGGCCCAGTCCTGCGAGCTCTGGTCCAGTGTGACCCGCACGCTGTGGAGCTTGCTGTAGCTCGTCGCATTGCCCTCGCGCACGGCGACGCGCAGCGGCAGGGTCAACGCACCGCTTCCCCCCTTGGGTCCGCGGATGAGCCGCCCGGCGACGCCGACGCGCACGGTCACGCCCGTGGCAGCGGGTGCGCATTCGCGTGCCGTCTTGGTGATCGAGGCCTGCCACATCAGATTGTCGTTGCCGCCGCCGGACGCCTCGCGCCGCAGGACCTCGGTCTCCGGCAGAACGTAGAGGCGGGGGCAGGCGCGGTCCGCCACCGGCTCGGCGGGGGCGGGTTCGGGCGCGGAGGGTCCGGCGCCCATATTCAACATCGAGGTCACCGCGCCGGTGGTGTCGCTGAAGCTGGTGCCGCCGCAGGAGGCGAGGCCGAGGGCCGCCCCCAGCACCAGACCGACGCGCAAACGCCGGGTGGGAACATTCAGAATGGCACGTTTCATCATGCTCGAACTGTTCGACGAATGACGCCGCTCCCCGACCAACACACAAGGCGCTCCTTGACTCCGTCGCGCTTGGTTCCTCTATGACGTTGGTGATCGTCAATCAAATTCGGAGTGACGCCGTGGGATCCGAGCGTGCTGAACTCAACGTCCTGCTCTGCGCCCCCCGCGGCTTCTGCGCCGGGGTCGACCGCGCGATTCAGATCGTCGAGCTCGCCCTCGAGAAATATGGCGCGCCGGTCTATGTCCGGCACGAGATCGTGCACAACCGTTTCGTCGTCTCCTCGCTGGAAGACAAAGGCGCCGTCTTCGTCGAAGAGCTGGACGAAATCGAGGAGGACGACCGTCCGGTCATCTTCTCGGCCCATGGTGTGCCGAAGGATGTCAAAGCGGACGCCGCCTCGCGCAACTTCTTCTTTCTCGACGCGACTTGCCCCTTGGTGTCCAAGGTCCACAAGGAAGCCGAGATCCACTTCAAGCGCGGACGCGAGATCATTCTGATCGGCCACCGCGGCCACCCGGAGGTCGTCGGCACCATGGGCCAATTGCCCGAAGGCGCCGTCACCCTGGTGGAGACCGTGCGCGACGTCGCCCACCTCACCCCGCGCGATTCCTCGCAGCTCGCGTGGATCAGCCAGACCACCCTCTCTGTGGACGACACGCGCGAAATCGTCGCGGCGCTCGGCGCGCGATTCCCCGCCATCGTCGGCCCTCACAAGGACGATATCTGCTACGCGACGACGAATCGGCAGGATTCGGTGAAGTCGGTCGCCCCGCAGTGCGACGCGATGATCATCGTCGGCGCGCCCAATTCGTCCAACTCGCAGCGCCTGCGCGAGACGGCGATCCGCGCCGGCTGCCGCAACACCCGGCTGATCCAGCGCGCCGCGGAGATCGACCTCGCCAGCCTGGAGGGTGCGCGCACCGTCGGCATCTCCGCCGGAGCCTCTGCGCCCGAACGCCTGGTCGAAGAGGTGCTGGAACGCCTGTCCGAGACCTTCCGGCTCAACGTCAGCACCGCCCGCACCGCCGACGAGGACATCGAATTCACCCTCCCCCGCGCCCTGCGCGACAGCCGTCCGGTGGAGCCCTCGCTCACCGAGACCATATCGGGCTGAACCACCATGGCGGTTTATACCGCCGTCGACGACGAAGCGTTGACGGCGTTTCTGGCGGACTACGACGTCGGCGAGCTTCTGTCCGCGAAGGGCATCGCCGAAGGTGTCGAGAACACCAACTACGTGCTGATGACGACGGGCGGCACCTTCATCCTCACCCTCTACGAGCAGAGGGTGGAGGCGGCGGATCTGCCCTTCTTCCTCAACCTGATGAACCACTGCGCCGATAAGGGCATCGCCGCGCCGCAGCCGGTGCCCCGCCGCGATGGTGCGCTTCTGGGCGAACTGTGCGGCCGCCACGCCGCCATGGTGACCTACCTCGACGGGATGGCGACCAAGCGTCCCAAGCCGCTGCACTGTGCCGAGCTGGGGCGCGGCCTCGCCGCCTTCCACACCGCCACCGCCGACTTCGGCATGCGGCGCGAGAATGCGCTCGGCGTCGCGTCATGGGGTCCGCTCTTCGCCCAGTCGCGCGAGGCGGCCGACGGCGTGGTCCCCGGCCTCGCCGCGCTGGTCGACGACGAACTGGCCGCGCTGGACACGCTATGGCCGCGCGACCTGCCCGCCGGGGTGATCCACGCCGACCTCTTCCCCGACAACGTCTTCTTCATCGGCGATGCGCTGTCCGGGCTGATCGACTTCTATTTCGCCTGCAATGATACGCTGGCCTACGACCTCGCCATCTGCATCAACGCCTGGTGCTTCGAGGATGATCTCGCCTTCAACGTCACCAAGGCACGGTCGATGATCCTGGGATATGACGCGGTGCGCCCGTTGTCGGAGGCCGAGAAGGACGCGCTGCCGCTGTTCTGCCGCGGTGCCGCACTGCGCTTCTGCCTCACCCGCCTGCACGACTGGCTGCGTGTGCCCGAAGGCGCCCTCGTGACCCCGAAGGACCCGCGCCCCTACTACGAGCGGCTGCGCTTCCACCGCTCCGTCGCGGGCCCCGTCGAATACGGCATCTGACCTCCGGCGGGGGACAACGCCTCTGCGCCGTTGCATCGGCGCCGGCGGATGTGGTCCCACGAGCGCGTTGCGATCAGCCATGAGGGAACGATGAGCGCCGACGACAGCACCGGGAACGGCGAGAGCGCCTCCAAGGGGGTGGTCATCTACACGGACGGTGCCTGTAGCGGCAATCCGGGCCCCGGCGGCTGGGGCGTCGTCATGACCTACGGCGCGCACGAGAAGGAGCTTTATGGCGGGGTGCCGCACACCACCAACAACCGCATGGAGCTGACCGCCGCGATCAAGGCGCTGGAGGCGCTGAAGCGGCCGACCCCGGTGGAGATCGTCACCGACTCCCAGTACGTGCGCCAAGGGATCACTCAATGGCTGCACGGCTGGAAGAAGAACGGCTGGAAGACCGCGTCCAAGCAGCCGGTGAAGAACGATGATCTGTGGAAGGAGCTGAGCAACCTGACCCAGATCCACAAGGTGAAGTGGAGCTGGGTGAAGGGCCACGCCGGCCATCCCGAGAACGAACGCGCCGACGCCCTGGCCCGGCAGGGTATCAAGGATCTGAAGGCGTAGGCGAGACTGCGGCAGGTTTCGCCGGGTGGGACCGCCGATGCGAGGGGAGTTCCCCCCTCGCGCTCCCTCCGTCTCGCCGACGGGCAAGCCTTCAATCCGGAAGAAGATTGAAGGCTGCATCGAGGCTGAGAAGGAGGGCGGCGGGGTCAAGACCACCGTCCTCCCCGTGCTCGCCCGCTGAAGAAGCGGCCTGCGCGCGGGTCCGGGCGGGATCTTGACCCCGCCGCCCTCCTTCAGGTCAAAGCCGGCGCTTCACCACCTCGTCGAGCTGCAGCAGCGTTTCGAGGAACGCCGGCATGTCGGCGAGCGGAAGCATGTTCGGACCGTCCGACGGGGCGTTGTCCGGGTCCTGGTGGCTCTCCACGAAGAGGCCCGCGATGCCGACCGCGATCGCCGCCCGCGCCAGCGTGGGGACGAAGCGCCGCTCACCGCCCGACGAACCGCCCTGCCCGCCCGGCTGCTGCACCGAATGCGTCGCGTCGAAGATCACCGGCGCACCCGTCCCGGCCATGATCGGCAGCGAACGCATGTCCGACACCAGCGTGTTGTAGCCGAAGGAGGCGCCGCGCTCGGTCAGGAGGACGTTGGGGTTGCCGCTCTCCGTCAGCTTGGCGACCACGTTCTTCATGTCCCACGGGGCGAGGAACTGGCCCTTCTTCACGTTGACCACGCGGCCGGTGGCGGCGGCGCCGATGAGAAGGTCCGTCTGGCGGCACAGGAAGGCCGGGATCTGCAGGATGTCGCACACCTCGCCCACCACGGCGCATTGTGCCTCGGTGTGGACGTCGGTCAGAACGGGCACGCCGAATTCGGCCTTCAGGTCAGCGAACACCGGCAGCGCCGCATCGAGGCCCATTCCGCGCTTGCCCTTCAGCGAGGTGCGGTTGGCCTTGTCGAAGCTCGACTTGTAGACGAAGCCGATCTCCAGCTCGTCGGCGATCTCCTTCAGCGCGCCGCACATGTCGAAGGCGTGGGCGCGGCTCTCCATCTGGCACGGCCCGGCGATGAGGGCGAACGGTGCGTCGTTGGCGAAGGTCACCCCGCCGACCTCCACACGGCCGAGGGGCCGCGCGCCATCCTGCGCCTTGCTCGTCGTCGGCTGGTCCATCTCGTCTCGTCCTGTCCGTTGATGGCCTCTCAATGGACCTCAGCGCGCGCCGCTTCAAGTCGCCCGCTGTTGCCGCCGTTTCAGCGAAACGCTATGGCCGAGCCTCCCCCCAGGAGGAGAAGCGACTTTGGGCACCGTCATCATCATCCCCGCCAGGTTTCCGTCGCAGCGGTTTCCCGGCAAGCCGCTTCGGCCGCTGAAGGGGGCCTCCGGCGTTGCCCGCACGCTGCTCCAGCGCACCCACGATGTGGCACTGAAGGTGCCGGGGATCGACGCCGTCTATGTCGCGACCGACGACGAGCGGATCGCCAGCCACGCGCAGGAGTTCGGCGCGAAGGTGCTGATGACCTCCGACCAGTGCCGCAACGGCACCGAGCGGTGCGAGGACGCGCTGGACAAGCTGCCCGCCGAGCCGGACCTCGTCGTGAACCTGCAGGGCGATGCGCCGCTGACCCCGGCCCATTTCGTCACCGACCTCATCGAAGGGATCGGCGACGCCGCCGTCGCCACCCCCGCCCTCCTGTGCGACGAGGAGACGCTGGCCCGCTTCAAGCAGGACCGTGCGGCCGGGCGCGTCGGCGGGACGACGGTGGTGATGACCGCGGCCGGGCGCGGGCTCTACTTCTCCAAGGAGGTGATCCCCTACGTGCCCGAGGGGAAGACCGGCGTGCCCGTCTACCACCACGTCGGCCTCTACGCCTACCGGCCGGCGGCGCTGCGCCACTATGTCAGCTTCGCGCCGGGCCCGTTGGAGGTCAACGAAGGGCTCGAGCAGCTCCGCTTCCTGGAGAACGGCATCGACGTGCAGTGCGTCACCGTCGAGGCCCGCCAGTCGATGTTCTGGGAAGTGAACAACCCGGAGGATGTTCCCCGGGTGGAGGCCGCGCTGGCACGGCTCGGGATCGACTGATCCCAAACCATCCGGCCGGCCCTGCGTTGAGACTGTGACGGCGACAGTTCGCCAGGAAAGGTCAATCGCATGATACGCGCCACATTGCCGATGCTTCTCATCGGCCTGTCCCTGCCCCAGGCAGAGGCCCTGCCGCTCGGGACCGCACCGGCCGCAACCGACCCCGCCACCCGGCTGGTTCAGCACCGCCACGGCGGCGGCTCGCACCAGGCGGGCCGCGCCGCGCCGATGATGGAGCTGTTCCGCCAGGCCGACGCCGACGGCGACGGCGCGGTGACGCAGGAGGAGGTGGACGCCTTCATCTCCTCCACCCTCCAGAACGGTGACGCGAACGGCAACGGGACCGTGTCGCTGGACGAGTTCAAGGCCATCTGGGTGGTCCTGATGGAGCGGATGATCGTCGACCGCTTCCAGTCCATGGACGAGGACGGCGACGGCGAGATCAGCCGCGCGGAAGTGGACGAGAAGTTCGGCGCGATCGTCGAGCGGATGGACCGCGACGGCGACGGCAGGCTGACCCGCACCGACCGCCGCCACGAGATGCGCCGTGGCGAGGACGGCCGGCGCGGCGAAAGACGCGCCGCCCGCGGTGAGGACCGCCGAGGACCGCAGGCCCGGCGGCCCGAGCCGCCCAGCTTCAGCGACATCGCCCCCGAAGAGCGCCGCGCTCTGATGGACGAGCACCGCGCCCGCCAGGCCGAGCGCCGCGCCGAGCGGGATGAATACCGCGCGCGGATGCAAGAGCGCCGCGCCCGCCGCGAAGAGCGACGCGCCCATGAAGAGGCCGCCGAGGCCGCTGCGGATCAGGGCGGCGCACAGGCCCCCGCGACCGCGAACTAACGATCCGAGAAGAGCTTTTGGCCGAGGTGCTGGTGTCGCCTTACGGGAGGAGAGCCGGCCCGCGGCCTGCGGTCTGATCCGGGCGGGGTTCTTGGCCTTCGGCTGTCGCCGGGCGGGTCGACCATCGTCTCGCCTTATGGGGCTGTGGAGCGGCGTCGACAGGCGCCGTTCCATCTGCGACCTTCGGGGTAATGAAGGCGGACCCCAAAGGGACCCATGACCAATAAACTGAAGACACTCTGGGCGGACGGCCGAGGCACGATCAACGGCTGGTGCTCGATCGGCAACAGCGTGGCGGCCGAAGTGATGGCCGCCCAGGGCTATGACAGCGTCACCATCGACATACAGCACGGCGCGCTCGACTATTCGGCCGCGCTGCCCATGCTCCAGGCCCTGAAGGGCTACGACGTGACGCCGATGGTGCGCGTCCCCTGGAACGAGCCCGGCATCATCATGAAAGCGCTCGACGCGGGCGCCTACGGCATCATCTGCCCCATGGTGAACAGCCGCGCCGAGGCCGAGGCGCTGGTGTCGGCGGTGCGCTATCCGCCGCACGGCACGCGCTCCTTCGGCCCCACCCGCGTCTCCATCGGCGCCGGCCCCGGCTATTATGCCAGCGCCAACGAGGACATCCTCGCCTTCGCGATGATCGAGACCGCCGAGGCGGTTGAGAATGTCGAGGCGATCGCCGCGACGCCGGGGCTGGACGGGCTCTATATCGGCCCCGCCGACCTCACCTTAGGGGTCACCAAAGGCCGCCTCGCCCCCGGTTTCGACCGGCAGGAGGAGGAGATGATCGCGGTGATCAAGCGCATCCTGGCCGCGGCCAAGGCGGAGGGCAAACGCGCCGCGCTCCATTGCGGCACGGCGAGCTATGCCGCCAAGGGCATCGGCTGGGGCTTCGACATGACGACCGTGTCGGGCGATATCCGCCTGCTCGCCGCCAGCGCCAACGCCAGCGTCACGGAGTGGCGCAGCCTCGTCGGCTGACCGGATCCGCGCAGGGAGCACCGCCTCAGCGGTGTTCCTCCACGCTGGTCTCAACCAGGCGGCGGTTATAGGCACGCAGAGCCTGCACATGGGTCACCGTGCCCACCACGCGGTCGGCATCGCGGCTGCTGACCACCGCGAGCGCGTCGGCGCCGGTCTCGTTGAAGACGCGCAGCACCGTCTCCAGCGTGTCGAACTCGCGCACCGAGCGCGGGTCGCCGCGATCGGTCAGGCTCGCCGGCTCCTCCAGGGCGGTCATGAAGGTGGTCACCGTCACCGTCTTGAGGAAGAAGCGGTGCGGCCCGTCCGACAGCACCACGCCGCGCGTTTCGAGCTGGTGCAGGAAGAAGGACCGGCCGTGGATGGCAAGGTGCAGCCCCGTCGCGATCGACACCGCCAGCAGGAGCGCGATGGAGAGCGCGTAGCCGCCTGTAAGCTCGAAGACGATGACGGTGGTGGAGATCGGCGCGCCGAGGAGCGCCGCCGCCACTGCGCCCATGCCCAGAATGGCGTAGAGGCCGTGGTCCGACGCGAGGTCCGGGAACTGCGAGGCGGCGATCATGCCGAACGATCCCCCCACCATCGCGCCGAGATAGAGGGAGGGTGAGAAGATGCCGCCGCCGAACCGGCAGGCGAGCACCAGCGACGTGGCGAAGATCTTCACCACCGTGAGGAGGATCATCGTCTGCAGCGCGAAGCCGCCGTGGAGGGCGATGTCCGTCGCCTCGTAGCCGACGCCGATCACCTCGGGCAGCCACAGGCCGAGCAGCCCCATGGCGAGGCCGCCGATCACCGGCCGCGTCCACGCCGGCATGATGATGGCGCGGGCGGTCTGATCGAACATCACCAGGGCGAACTGGAAGGTGATCGCGACCACCGCCGCCGTGAGGCCGAGAAGGGCGAAGGCGGGCATCTCCCAATAGGAGCCGATCGCATAGGCGGGAATCTCGAACGCCGCCACGTCGCCGATGACGAGGCGGCTGGCGAGCGTTCCGGCGACCGAGGCGATGACGATGGGCACGAACGCCGACACCGCATAGTGGCGCAGGATCACCTCGTGGGCGAAGAGCACCCCGGCGATGGGCGCGTTGAAGGACGCGGAGATGGCGCTCGCCACACCGCAGGCGAGGATGATGCGCGCCGCCGGGGCCGGATAGGAGAAGGCGCGCGTCATCGCCGTGGCGAGGGTGGCGCCGAGGTGGATCACCGGTCCCTCGCGCCCGGCGCTGGCCCCCGCCCCCAGCGAGATGACGGTGGAGATCGAGGACCACAGCCCGTTCCACAGACCGAGGCCGCGCCCGCCCTGGGCCGAAGCCTCGATGACGTCGGACACTGCCCCGGCCCGGCGGCCGGACAGCACGAACTGGTTGAGGAGGCCGACCACGAAGCCGCCTGTGACGGGCGCCAGCACCACCAGCCACCAGGGTGCGGCGCGCACGTTGTCGATGATATATTCGCCGGCCTCGCCCAGCCACAGCCACTGCACCCAGCCGATGCCGAGGCGGAAGACCACCGCCGCCGCGCCGATCGCAAGGCCGATCGCGAGGGCAATGAGCCAGAGGCCCGGCTGGCGGGTGGCGAGGAAGGCCTTGAAATTCTCGATCGAGCGCAGCCGCTGCGCCTCGGACCAGGCGCGTCCTTCCGCGAACTTGCGGGCGAGCCGTCCGGCCCACTCGCGCGTGTCGCGCCCGGCTTGCGCCTCCCCTTTGGCTTCCGCTGGCGCGTCGGCCGGGCTGGCCTCGTCGCCCTCCCCCTTGCCCGCGCCTGCGCCGGCCGCCGTGCCTGCGGCTCCCGTCTCGGCCTCGCCTTTGGTGGCGACGAGCCCGGCCAGCTCCTCGCGCTGAGCGTCGGCGCTGTCCTTGGCGTCGTCGGCGGCCATCTGCCGCGCGGCCTTGCGCTTGGCCTTGGCCTCTTGCGCGGCCGCAGTGTTCGCCCGCTTCTGCCCGGCCGCCTCCGGCCCGTCACCCGCCTGTGCCATCAGCCGAGCGGGGCGATGCGGCGCCCGGCCATGTCGGGCATGCCCACCTCCGCCTGGCGGGCGATCAGCCCATCCGCGGCCGCGGCCCCCGCCGCCGGAAGCGGCGACACCTGGCGCGAGTCCATGTCGACGTGGACGAACAGCGATTCGGAGGTCGCCGCCAACTGGTCGTCCTCCATCCGCACCATGGTCTGGAAGGCGTGCAGGCGCTTGGCATCCCGCCCGACGAGGTGGAACGAGACGCGCACCTTGTCGTGCGCTGCGACCTCGCGGCGGTAGACCACATGAGTCTCGACGTTGAAGATCGAGGCATGATGCTGCGCGCGGTAGTCCCGGCCGAGGCCCATGAGGTCGAAGGCGATGTCGACGGTGCGATCGAACATCACATGATAGTAGGCCATGTTGAGGTGGCCGTTATAGTCGACCCACCCGAGCTCGATATCGTAGGGCTCGGACCAGATGAGCCCATCCGGCCCGAAAGGCGGCCTGTTCGGCTCAGACATGACACGCAATTTCAAACATGACGCTCGGCTTCAGACATGACGCGCGGCTTAGGCTCCCTTGTGGTGGGTCGGGCTTTTGCTACTGTGCCGGAAAAACCACAACAACGGGACCCTCCCATGGCCGTGGCCTTTACACGCCTGGCGCGCAACGACTCCGGAATCGAGCTTGCCGTCTCTGTCCTTAAACAACGTTTCGGTGATCGCTGCGAGACCGGCCGTGCCATGCGCGAGCAGCACGGACACACCACCACCTGGCTGACCAACGAGCCGCCCGATGCCGTCGTCTTCGCCACGAGCACCGAGGACGTGTCCGCGGTGGTGGAGGTGTGCCGCACCCACAAGGTGCCGGTGATCCCGTTCGGCGTCGGCACATCGCTGGAGGGCCATGTGAATGCGCCCAGCGGCGGCATCTGCATCGATTTCAGCCGCATGGACCGCGTTCTCGAGGTGCGCGAGGAAGACCTCACCTGCACCATCGAGCCCGGCATCACCAGAAAGCGCCTCAACGAGGAGCTGCGTGACCGCGGCCTCTTCTTCCCCATCGACCCCGGCGCCAACGCGACGCTCGGCGGCATGTGCGCCACGCGCGCCTCCGGCACCAACGCCGTGCGCTATGGGACGATGCGCGACAACGTGATCAGCCTGGAAGCGGTGATGCCTGACGGCTCGGTCATCACCACGGCGAGCCGCGCGAAGAAGTCGTCGGCCGGCTACGACATCACCCGCCTCCTCATCGGCTCGGAGGGAACGCTCGGCATCATCACCAAGATCACGCTGAAGCTCGCCGGCATTCCGGAGGCGATCTCGGCCGCGGTCTGCCCCTTCCCCTCGGTCGATGCGGCGTGCCAGGCGACGATCGCGACGATCCAGTCCGGCGTTCCGGTGGCGCGCATCGAACTGCTCGACGCGATGCAGATGAAGGCGGTGAACGCCTATTCCGGCCTGACGCTCGCCGAGACGCCGACGCTGTTCCTGGAATTCCACGGTTCGGAGGCGAGCGTGGCGGCCGATTCGGAGATGGTGGCGGGGATCGCGGAGGATTTGGGCGGCGGTCCCTTCTCCTTCTCCACCCGCGCCGAGGAGCGCACCAAGCTGTGGCAGGCGCGGCACGACGCCTATTTCGCCGCGCTCGGCCTGCGCCCCGGATGCATCGTCTTCTCGACCGACGTGTGCGTGCCCATCTCGCGCCTCGCCGAATGCGTCGCCGAAACGCGGGCCGATCTGGAGAGCCTCGACCTCATCGGCCCCATGGTCGGCCACGTGGGGGACGGCAACTTCCACGTCCTCATTTTGATGGACCCCGAGGACATGGACGAGCGCGGGCGGGCGGCCACCTTCCTGTCGCGCCTTTCCGAGCGGGCGATTGCGATGGAAGGCACGTGCACCGGCGAGCACGGTATCGGCCAGGGAAAGATGCCCTATCTGCGCAAGGAGGTCGGCGGAACCGTGGACGTGATGCGTGCCATCAAGACCGCCATCGACCCGGACAACCTGTTCAATCCGGGCAAGATCTTCGCCTGAGGCGCCGCATCGCCGCGGCCCCCCCCAGTCGGCGGCGGGCCCGGCTGATGCTAGACTACGGGTCCGGCCCCGCCGCGGGCCGCGCCCTTCTGCGATGAGGTGAACTGCGTGAATTGGTTCATTATCAGCATCGGCGTCGCCATCGTCCTGGCGCTCGCCACCGCGACCGTGGGTCCCCATTTCGTCGACTGGGCGGCCTACCGCGTGGCGATCGAGCGCAATGCCGAGCGCGCGATCGGGACCGACGTCGCCTTCACCGGCGATGCCGACCTCGTCCTGTTGCCGCGACCGCGGCTGCGGGTGGAGAACGTCACCGTCGGCCCGGCCGAGCGACCGTTGATGGTCGCCGCCGCGGTCGAGATGAGGATGGAGCTGACCCCCCTTCTGAAGCGCGAGATCCGCGTGAAGGAGCTGACGGTGGAGGCACCGACCCTTTACGCCCGCATCACCCCGCAGGGGCGGATGGAGCTGCCGGACCTCACCGCGCGGCGCATGATCGCGAGCTATGTCGACACGGCGAACGTCGCGATCGACACCGTGACCCTGTCCGATGCCACGCTGGTGGTGGCGGACGAGCGAACCGGCGTCGAGCGCCGCCTGGAGCACATTTCGCTGAACGGCAGCGCGCGCTCGCTGCGCGGCCCGTTCACCGTGGCGGGCGAGATCGTGTCGGCCGGACGCAACGTCGCCTTCACACTGGGTACCGGCGCGCTGGCGGACGGAACGTTGCCCCTGTCGGCCCGGCTGATGCCGGAGGGACTGCCGGTGTCGTTCGCCTTCGACGGTGCTTTGTCGCCGCAGCCCGCCGCGCCCGGCCTTGCCGGCCGGTTCGAAATTTCCAGCGAGACCGCGACACCCTGGTCCATCAACGGTGACATGGCGCTCGACACGGAGGCGCTGCGCCTCGGCCGCGCCACGCTGACCTACGGCGCGGGCGAGACACCGCTGCAGTTGACCGGCCGCGCCATCTACGCGCTGACCCGGTCCGACCCGCTGGCGCTTACGTTCGAGGCACGGCAGATCGACCTCGACCGCGTCGCCCGCGCGCTGCGCCCCGGCCCGGACGGCAACGCGGCGGGGAGCAATGCGCCTCTCGGCGACGCGGCCAGTGGCGGGGGCAGTGTCTCGTCCGGCGATGCGGCAGGCGGAACGCCCGCGGTCGCCGCCGCGTCTGTCGGCGTTCCGTCCGAAATGCTGCCGCGCCTCGCCGCCCGCATCGCCCCCGCCCTCGGCGGGCTGGGCGGGTTGCCCCTGCCGGACGTGCCGATCACCGCCGACATCGACATCGGCACGCTGATCGCCGGGGGCGCGGTGTCGCGGGATGTGTCCGTTCGCCTGTCCACCGGCGCGACGGGGCTGATGCTGGACCGCGCCGAAGCCTTGCTGCCGGGCGACACCAGCGTGGAGACCAGCGGACGGTTCACCGGCGCGGGTTATGCCGGATCGCTGAAGATATCGGCCTCGCAGCCGTCCATCTTCGCCCACTGGTGGTCGGGCGAGGCGTTCGCGGGCGCCGTGGTGGACCCGGTCCTGATGGAAGCCGACATCGATATCGGCCGCGAGGGGTTCGACGCGCGGCGGCTGTCACTGCGGATCGGTGACAGCCGGGCCACGGGGCGTTGGCAAAGCGGCATGCGGGATGGGCGGCGCGAGGTTGCGATATCGCTCGGCGCCCCGCTGGTGGACGTGGACGACGTGATCGATGCCGCCGCCATCCTGCCGCGCGGGCTTCTGCCGTCGGACGGAACGGATGTCACGCTCGATCTCAGCATCGACCGCATCCTTGTCGGCAATGTCGAGGGGGCGAGCCTCAACGTCGATGCCAGCTACGCGGACGGAACGTTGAACATCGACGCGATCCAGGCCGAAAAGCTCGGCGGGGTGTCGCTATTCGCGGTCGGCCAGCTCGGCGATCTTGCGGGCGAGCCGGTCGGCTCCATCAACGGCACGCTGAAGGTGCTGGACGGTGATGCGCTGGCCGCCAGCGTGCGACAGCTCCTACCGCTGAGCGCGTCGGCGCGCCGCTTCGCGTCCCTCGCCCCGGCGCTGTCGCCGGGGGACTTCACCTTTCGCATCGTCGGCGACACGGCGCCGGATGCGGCGGATCTCACGGTCGCCCTGAACGGCAGCGCCAACGGCACGGCCGTTGCGCTGACGGCGGCGGGAACGCCGTCGCATGGCGCGTGGGCGGCCGAGCCCTTGTCCATCGCGGTGGAGCTCACCAACGCGGACGGGGCGATCCTGGCGCGCCAATTCGGTCTCGGCGCTCCCCCGACCGACGAGCCCGGGCGCCTCTCCCTCACCGCAAGCGGCACCTTGAACGAGGGCGCATCCGCCGCCCTCACCGCCTCCGGTTTCGGCAGCACGGTGCGTTACGAGGGGACGGTCCGCCACGATGGCGCATTCGGGCTCACCGGGCGGCTGAGTGCGGACGCGCGCTCACTTTCGGCGTGGGAGACGCTGCTCGGCGTGCGTCTTCCCGTGGTGGCCGGGCTTTCGCTCGTGGCCGACATCGCCAGCGCCGAGGCGGGCGGACTGTCCGTGTCCGGCCTCGACGGGATCGTCGACGGGGTTCCGGTGTCCGGCTCGCTGCAGGTGGGTGCGGACGGTGCGGCCGGCGACCTCAAGGTGACTTCGGCCAATCTCGAGGATCTGGCCGCGCTCGTCCTCGGCCCCGAAGCCTTCACCCCCGCGCCGAGCGGCGAGGCTTGGCCGAGCACGACGTTCGCGCGGGTGGACGGCTCGCCCGTCCCCCTCAGCCTGGAGGTGCGCGCGGGGACGTTGATGGCGGGCGACCGGCGGCTCGAAGACGCGCGCTTCAGCCTCGACCTCGGACCCGGCCGGCTGGCGCTGAGCGGCCTTTCGGCGCGTTATGCCGGCGGCAGGCTGGAGGGCGGGCTCGACATCACCCGCGACGGCGCCGCTGCTGCGCTGGACGGAGAGATCGCGCTCGACGGCGCGCGGCTTGCCCCGCTGGTGTGGCGCGCGGACGGGGCGCCCGTCGCGTCCGGCACCCTGTCCTTCGGCGCGCGCGTGTCCAGCGAAGGCTATACCGTGGCCGATCTCGTCACCGGCCTCTCCGGCGCGGGGAGTCTGACACTGACGGACGGCCGCCTCGCCGCCTTCAACACAGCGCCTTTCGACTGGGACGACGCCTCGGGCGATGCGCCGGACGATGCGGCGGTGCGCGCCGATTTCCTCGCCCATCTGACGGGCGAGGCGACGCGGTTCGACCGTCTCGCCGGCGATGTCACGATCGAAAACGGGGCGCTGCGGCTGTCCCGCGTCACCACGGAGCCGGCGCTGGATTGGACGGTGGAGGATGTGCGCGCGGATCTCGGCGCGTGGCGGCTGCGCGCCGGGTTGTCGCTGCGCACCGTGGTGTCGGGTCAGCCCGCGGTGCCGATCGGCGTGTCGTTCGATGGCGCGATCTCGGCGCCTGAGCGGTCTGTGGACGTCTCGCGGCTGACGTCGTGGGCGGCGCTGCGCAGCATCGAGCGGCAGGTGGAGGCGGTGGAGAGCGACAACGAGGCGCTGGCGCGGGAGGCGGATGCGGCGGGCGCGCCGACGTCGGACGCCTTGGGCCGGTTGGGTCTGGGTGCGGACGGCGCCGCGGCCCCTGGCTCCGGCGAAACACCCGCGGACCGGGGAAGCCCCCCGGCGGACCCGCCCGCCGAAGGCGCCACATCACCCGGCGCCGGCAGGGAGACGCGCTCCGACCGCAGCGAGGCGCCAACGGGCCGCCTCCCCCGTCGCGATGCCGCCGACGACCACGCCGCCCTCACGCCCCACCCCGCGGCGGCGGGGATGACGGCATCCGGCGCGGCAAAGCCGGACGTCTCAGTGTCCGCCACCGCCACCGCCGGGGCCGGGGTGGAGCCTGGACCCGAGAGGGCCGCGCCGATCCCGGCAATCTACAGCGAGCTGCTGCCGCCGTCGTCCGCTGCCGCGCGGGAAGGGACGCGCCCTGCTCCATCGCGCTTACCGAACGCGGCGAGCGCGGACCGTCCGGATGCGCTGGGCGATTATCTTCGCCAGATGAAGCGGCTGGACAACGACTTGACCGACTACGAGTCGCGCAGGGCCGCCCGCCAGCCGATCGCCGACGCGCTTCAGGAGACGTTGCGCGTCCACATCCGCACGCGGTCCGCATCCGCCGGCTCGCCCGGCGCCGCGGCTGCCGCGGGTGACCACGACGGCACGGGTGCCGCGATCGGCGCGGACAACGCCGATCTACCCGGCGACGCCACCTACGAGGGGCGGACCGGTCATTTCCGCATGGAAGGGAACGCCGCCGCTCGTTAAGCGTGGCTTCCACGGGCGAATTTCCGCGACACCGCACTCAGCGCGGGGCCGCCGCGCACCCCTTGTCCGCCCCCGTGCCCGGGCCGCTGCGCTACGTCGCCATCACATGCGGTCTCCGAATCACTGCGAAAGGCTGGGCCACGGCGGTCGGTTGGGGCGCTGTGACAGGCTCGGCCAGCGTGTTCCGCCAGGCCAGACGGGCCGAATTTTCTCTTATTGAGCCTCATTGGCGGCCCGCCCTTGAGGCCCGGCCATCAATCGCGCTTCCGGGAACGACGCGAAGGACCAGGAATGTGATCATTGGAGGTGCGGCGCGAGCGACGCCCGAGGCGAATCCGCGGATGCGGCCCGGTGACGCAAAAGCGGCGGCGCCGGTGCGGCGGGGACGCCTCAACGCGGGCGGGTGCTGCGGGGAGGCGAGGCGCCGCCCTCCCCCGTCTCATCCAGGCCGGGAGCGTCAGGGTCTCGCGAAAAGGCGTAGGCCAGCACGGCGAGGCGCAGCGCGGAGGCGAGCGAACCCTCCTCGCGGCCGCGGTCGATCGAGGCGATCAGCGCCGCGAGGGACCGGCCCTCGTCATGCGCCCACAGCTGCAGGGCGTCCCAGAAAGCCGGTTCCAGGGCGACGCT
This sequence comes from Acuticoccus yangtzensis, assembly GCF_001927245.1. Taxonomy (GTDB): domain Bacteria; phylum Pseudomonadota; class Alphaproteobacteria; order Rhizobiales; family Amorphaceae; genus Acuticoccus; species Acuticoccus yangtzensis. The sequence continues at coordinate 132,419 of NZ_MJUX01000001.1, forward strand.
GGTGGCATGGCCGTGCAGCGTCACCGAGCGCTTATGAAGTCCGGTCGCGCTTGTGCGCTTCGTGCCGGGCATCGTCGCGGTCCTTCGCCTTCTGGGTTTCGTCGCGCTCGCTTCGGGTGCGGCCGAACTGCACCCGGTTCTCGGCGGCGGCGGTCTTCGCGGCGTCGCGCTGACGCCGCTTGCGTTCCCGCCGCAGGTTGACGACGTCGTCGCTCATGCCGCCGGGCCCGAAGCCGGAGCGGCTGCGCTGAAGCTCGCCGTCCGCCGTCTCACTTCGGCCCGATCATCAGCTCGGGACGGACCACCTTGTCGAAGGTCTCCTCGGTGACGTAGCCGCCGCCAACCGCCTCCTCGCGCAAGGTGGTGCCCTTCTTGTGGGCGGTCTTGGCGATGGTGGTGGCGTTGTCGTAGCCGATCTCGGGCGCCAGCGCGGTGACCAGCATCAGCGAACGCTCCATCAGCGCCTTGATCTGGTCTTCGTTGGCCTTGATGCCGACGACGCAGTTGTCGGTGAAGGAGATCGCCCCGTCGGCGAGCAGGCGGACCGACTGCAGGAAGGCGTCGGCCATGACGGGCTTGTAGACGTTGAGCTCGAAGTGGCCCTGGCTGCCGGCGACAGTCACCGTGGTCTGGTTGCCGAAGACGCGGCAGGCCAGCATCGTGACGGCCTCGCACTGGGTCGGGTTGACCTTGCCGGGCATGATCGACGAGCCGGGCTCGTTCTCCGGCAGCGACAGCTCGCCGAGGCCGGAGCGCGGGCCGGAGCCGAGGAAGCGGATGTCGTTGGCGATCTTGAACATCGCCGTGGCGACGGTGTTCAGCGCGCCGTGGGCGTGGACATAGGCGTCGTTGCCGGCGAGCGCGGCGAACTTGTTCGGCGCCGTGACGAAGGGCATGCCGGTGATCTTGGCGATCTCCTCGGCCACCTTCTCGGCAAATCCCGGCTTGGCGTTGAGCCCGGTGCCGACGGCCGTGCCGCCCTGGGCGAGCTCCAGAAGGCCCGGAAGCGCCTCCTTCACCTTCGCCATCGCGAAGTCGAGCTGGGCGACGTAGCCGGAGAATTCCTGCTCGAGGGTGAGCGGGGTGGCGTCCTGGGTGTGGGTGCGGCCGATCTTGATGATGCCGGCGAAGGACTTGCCCTTGGCGTCCAGCGCATCGCGAAGGTGATTCAGCGCGGGCAGCAGCGTCTTCTCGATCTCTTCGGCGGCGGCGATGTGCATCGCGGTCGGGAAGGTGTCGTTGGACGACTGGGAGCGGTTCACATGGTCGTTGGGGTGGACCGGGTCCTTGGAGCCGACGACACCGCCCAGACGCTCGATCGCGAGGTTGGAGATGACTTCGTTGGCGTTCATGTTGGACTGGGTGCCGGAGCCGGTCTGGTAGACGACGAGGGGGAAGTCCTCGCCCCTCTTGCCGTCGATCACCTCGTCGGCGGCGGCGGCGATCGCGTCGGCGATCTTGGGATCGAGGTTGCCGAGCTCCTTGTTGGCGAGCGCGGCGGCCTTCTTGATGACGCCGAGGGCGCGGACCATCGGGGCCGGCATCTTCTGCTCGCCGATCTTGAAGTTGATCAGGCTGCGGGCGGTCTGGGCGCCATAATAGCGCTCGCTCGGGACTTCGAGCGGACCAAACGAATCCGTTTCAGTGCGGGTGGTCATCGGCGGGCCTCTTCACGTGCCCGCGTCAGTTAGCAACTTTTCGCGGGGCGTCCAACGGCCTCTTTGTAAGGCCGTGTCGGCGCCTTGCGATGTCAGCCGTCGGAGCCGGTCTTGAGCGCGGGAGTTTCGGCGATCGCTTCGATGATGCCGACGGCCTTTTGCTTCAGCTGCGGATCGGAGATGGTGGCGAAGGCGCGGACCAGGCGGACGGTCGCGGGATCGCTGAGGGCCTGGCTGAGCGGGGTCGCATCGTTCACGCGGGCGATCGATGCGTCGGTGGCGCCTTCGAAGAAGTAGGTGATCGGGGCCTGGAGGACGATGGCGATCTGGTGCAGCCGGGATGCGCCGATGCGGTTGGTGCCGCGCTCGTACTTCTGGACCTGCTGGAAGGTGATGCCGAGCTGTTCGGCGAGCTTTTCCTGGCTGAGGCCGAGTTCGAGGCGCCGGAGGCGGACGCGCGAGCCGACGTGACCGTCAACCGAGTTGGCCGAGCGCTGGTTGGGTACCGTCTCTGGTCGCGCCTCGCTCACTTGACCAGACTCGCTGACTGCTGCTGACATTTCCACGTCCTTCTCGACCGATCTAAACTCCGCCCCGCCATTCTGCGTTGAATCAGAGTGCGCCATTGTGCAGGCGGGGGGGTCATCTGTTGCGGGTGTCGGACTCCAAAGGCAACATCCACAACAAGTTAGCTGATGTGCAACTACCGGATACGTGTGCGCAGGACAACCCAAGAATGATTAGTCTGTACACAAAGACACTGGATATCCTGTTTATAAACAAGGTTTCTGATCAAAGGATATGCAGCTGACCTTCTGTGGCGATAAGTTCCTCTTTTGGAACGTCTCTAGAGAGGGCCGGGGCACTCGAAAGTGGCAGCCCTTCACCATATTTTGGATCCGAAATACATCGAAACCTGTCAGACAGGTGACGAAGCCCGACGCGTGCATTCCATTCCTGGGATGGCATTCATATCCTCGGAAACAATTCCGTGCAATCGCAGGTTTGCCTTTTAGAGCATTTGGGGACAGTTCATCGCATATCGATTGCGGGGTAGACGGCGCCGGAATGAGGTGCTAGATCCCACCGCGTTGCCGCAGTAGCTCAGTGGTAGAGCGCACCCTTGGTAACGACATTGCCTCTCCCGCGGGAAACCGCGGGATGAAAACCGCTCAAATTCGGGGAAAGCTGAAATGCCGATCCCGAGCCAAGTCCGAAAGCCCCAAGGGTCTGACGGAACGGTGTAGAGACTAGACGGGCGGCACCCTCCTCCCCAAGGGAAAGGGTGAAGGGATAGTCCAGACCACAAACGCACCACACGGTGCGGCGGCGAAAGCCGAAGTGGTAAGAAGGGTGAGGTCGGGAGTTCAATCCTCCCCTGCGGCACCAGTGATCTCCCAATCTCCTCTTCACAGACACGCCCGACGGACGCTTCGCGCTGTCCGCAATTTCGCATCTGTGCAATTTAACGTTCAACCTCAGGGCGCTTGGACGAGCGGCGCGCTAGAACCTCACGCGATATGGTCCCACAGGCGGCGCGCACTCTGCGCCACCGCGGTCGCTGCGCGTGTCCGGCGCGATCGCGCGCATGGGGACGGCGAAGTCGCCCCCTCACCCGCTGCGAGCCGGCCAGCCCGGACACCAGGCGCGGCCGGTCCGGACACCAGACGCCGCCGGCCCGCTGCGAAACGCACCCGCGACGCGGGGGATACGCCTCGAAGCGGCGGAGGCGGCGGACATGCCCCGCCGCGCCGTCGCGCCGGCCCCCGCCGCACCGGCGCCGCGCCAAAGCCGGCCGGAGATCAGATCCGGCGCGCCGCAGCCACCGCCGTGATCAACCAGCCGAGCAGCAGGAGAATACCGCCCACCGGCGTCACATAAGCGGCTTCGGCCGGTCCGCCGAGCACCATCGTGAACAGCGAGCCCGAGAACAGGAGCACGCCGAGGCCGAACGCCCAGGAGGCGGCCCCCAACAGCGCCGGGATCACATGACCCTTCAGCCCGCCGATGGCCACCATCGCCACCGCATGGAGGATCAAATAAAACACCGCGGTGTCGAACGTTTCTTTGTTCTGCGGCACGAAATTGGCGTCGAGAGCGTGTGCCCCGATCGCACCCAGACCCACACCCAAAGCGCCGTAAAGCGCGCCAACAACAACAACCCGCATCAGTTTCCTCTTGTCTCTCAGTTCAGCCGATCTCAATCCCGCTGATGAGCCGGACCGCCTGTCCCCGCGTAGCAAGAACCGTGCATGGTGTCCGATTTTTTTGTCTGAACGCCAGCGCCAACTGCGCGAAGACTGCGGATTTGTGGGCCGATCGCGTTCGTCGCGGGCGCCAGCCGGAACGGCCGCGGCGTGGCGCAGGTGGGGCGCAGGCGGGGCGAATCACCTCACGGGCGAATCGGCGCCGCGCAACGGTGCGCATCGGGGATCCGCCGAGGGAGCGCCGCGCCGGCTGAAGAGTGGTGCGCGCGACTGCCCGCGAAGGAGGCAGGCGCGCGCATCGCAGGTCAGGAGAGATCGGGCAGAGGCGCGACGTTGAGAAGCTCGCCGAAGTCGGCGCGCATCGCGGCCCAATCCCACTCGGTGCGACGGTCCGGGCGCAGTGGCGTCACGGTGATGTAGCCGTCCCGCAGAAGGCTGATGTCGCAATCGGGGTCGACGACCTCCTCCGCCGAGCGGCGGAACTGCAGCCAGTGGTAGGACAGGCCTCGCACGTCGACCCGCTCGACCACGTTCACCCCCTCGATGAAGCCGTGGCCCGGATGGCACAGCTTCACGCCCTCGATCGTTCCGGGATCGCGGTGCGGGAAGTTGACGTTCGGCACCACCTTGGACGGCCACGAGATGTTCAGGAGCTGCTCGATCATCGGCTTGGCGTAGGCCCGCGCGCAGTCCCACTTCACCTCGACACCCTGGAAATACTGGCTGAGCGCGATCGCCGGGACGCCCAAGGTGAGCGCCGTCATCGCCGCCCCGACGGTGCCCGAATAGGCGATCGAATCGGCCATGTTGCCGCCGCGATTGACGCCGGAGAGGACGAGATCGGGCCTGGAGTCCATCAGGTGCTCGACGCCGAGGATGACGCAGTCGGCCGGGGTGCCCCGCACGAAGTAGCGCTTCTCGCCCTCGTGGTGGACGCGCAGCGGCTCGTGCAGGCTGATCGCGTGGCTGACGCCCGACTGGTCGAACTCGGGCGCCACCACCCACACGTCGTCGGTAAAGGAGCGCGCGATCTCCTCCAGAAGCTTGATCCCCGGTGCGCGCGCACCATCGTCGTTGGTAATCAGGATTCGCATCGCCGTCCTCGCTCTTGCGAAGGCGCCCTAACCCGTTGGGACGGGCCGGGCAAGCGCGCTCAGACCGGCTCGCGCGCCGCACCTCCCGCGATCGGCCCCCCCGCGCCAGGCGCGCCCGGCGCCGTGGGCGCGGCCGCCTTCCCCGCCCGCGCCTCGCCACCGCGCGGAACGGCAACGCGCATGTCTGCGCGCAGTTCGGCCGGCGCCGCGGCCTTGGCGCCCTTCGCCTGCGAGGGATGAGGCACCGGCTCGCGCCGCCACGGCTCGGACTTGAACCAGCCGACGATGTAGGCGATCGCGATGAGGATCACGATGCCCGACAGGTTGGCCGCCGCCAGCGCCGCAGGTCCGCGCTCGGCCGAATGGTCCAGCGCCCAGCCCATGATCTGCGACAGCACCATCCCCGAGACGAACACCGCCAGCGACTGCTGCCCGACCTTGCGGATGACGCCGATCACGCGCCCGGCCACACCGTCCAGCGACAGGCGCCGCCCGCCCTCACCGGCCAGCATCCACGCCACATAGGCGAAGGCGAGGAAGTGGACGACGCGGAAGATGCCGAGGTCTGTCTTCCAGAACAGCCACGGCACCGCCTCGCGGAAGGGGGCGACCCAGGCGAAATTGTCCCAGCCATAGCGCGAGGAGGTCACCACCCCGAGCGCCAGGACGAGGAGCGCCACGACCGTCAGCCCGTAGCTGCGCGGCGGCGGCTTCAACCAGCCCATGACGAAGCTGAAGCCGATGAAGAAGATGAGCTGCCAGCCGAACGGGTTGAAATACCATTCGCGGTCGACGCCCTCGCGGATCTCCGCGCTGAAGGCCAACAGGCCGAACTGCGCCGCCAGCCACACCGCGCCGACGGCGGCGAACACCGCCCCGCGCCCGAGCCGCGACAGCGCCATCACCCCCGGCATCATCACCAGGATCACCATGTACATCGGCAGGATGTCGAAGTAATTCGGAACGTAGCGCAGTGTCATGAACGCCAAGAGATGCGCGCCCGTGTCGTCGAAGAAGGGCCGTGTGTAGAGGCGTTCGGAGTAGAAGATGCCGCCGTTCCATTGGTCGAAGACGGCGATGACCGAGACGGTGACGATGAACAGCGCCACGTGCGCCCAATAGACTTGCCACACCCGGTAGGCCGTGCGCGCGGTGCCGAGCAGGAAGGAGCGGTCGCGGAACAGCGACCCGAAGGCCAGCGCCGAGGCCATGCCGGAGCAGAAGACGAACAGTTCCGTCGCATCCGAGGGACCGAATGCGGCCGGGATCCAGAGATTCCACGGATTGTGCGGCGTGTGGGCAATGAAGATGATGAACATTGCTAGGCCGCGAAACACGTCGAGCCTCAGGTCGCGCGGGCGACGCGCCCGCTTCTCCGTGCTCACGATCCCCGACCGGGCGGGCGAACCCTGTTCATGGCAGCGCTCCAGTTTTTTCGACGCACGAAGAGAAGCGCCGGGCGAAGGCCGTTCGCACGGACCCACTCGTTCGTGGTTGGCTTGCATAGATCGGGCTGACCGCCGGCCGGCGCGCCCGACCCTCCCTTAGCATCCAAACCTGAACGTCAGACCATATGACGGCGGCGACAAGACAGATTCGTCAGGCTGTGACACCGGAACACTTGGCGAGGCGGGTGATGGCGAAACTGTCCATCCCGCGCGTCGTCCCCCGCTCGCGGATCAGCCGCCGCGCCAGGCGCATGTGGCCCGCCTTCATCGCGGCGTCGATCGTGATGCGAACGAAGACGTCGCGCTGGGCGTGGCTGCCGCCGATCGTCGAAAGGCCGGCCTGCGCCATGGTGAGCGCCTCCACCGCGGCACCGAAGCGGCCGCGGCGGAAGGCGGCCAGTCCAGCCGCCGCGGGGCTGCCGACCTGGTGGGCAACGTCGCCCGTCTCCGTGCCGTCGCTCTTGGCCGCGAGCCGGTCCACCATCGCATCGGCCGCCGCGTCGCGCCCTGCCGCGAGAAGCGCCATCAGGTAGTGAAGGTCGGCGAAGGTGAGGCAGGCGTCGGCCGCGCGCTTTTCGGACAGGTCCGCCAGCTCCTCCCAGCGGCCCCCCACGTCGACGCCCTCCCCCTCGAGCCGCGCCAGCAGTGACACCGCGTTGGCGATGTCGCGATAATCGTCCGTCGGCTCGGCGCGCACGGCGGTGTCGTAGAGGGCGAGCGCGGCGTCGAGGTCGCCGAGCTCCATCTCGAACAGCGCGGCGTGCCAGTCCACGTGATGGCGGAAGGTGCTGCACCCGGCATAGGCGCCGGGGTGTGCGGCGATCAGCGCGCGCCCCTCGTGCGGCGTGCCGGTCATCTCGTGAACGTGCGCCAGCGCGTGCAGCCCCCACGCATCGTCGGCGGCGAGCCGGAGGGCGGATTGGCCGGCCGTCACCGCCTCGTCGAAATGGAGCGTCTCCTCCAGCGCGAAGGCGTGGCAGCCGTGAACATATCCGGCGTGCGGATGATCGTCGGCGAAGCCGGGGGCGGCGGCGGCGGCCGAGCGCAACATCCCCGCCGTGTCGCCGGCGATGAAGCGGATGGCTTGGCCGATTTTCAAGGCCATGGCGTCAGCCGGCCAGCGCTCCAGAATGGCATCGCAGACGGCCGCCGCGGCGGACGGCCGCCCGCCGCGCCACAGGGCGAGGACGCGAACGAAGGCCGCGTCGTGGTCGCTGGGCGACGCGGCGAGGCCGAGGGCCCGCTCGGCGGCGCGCAAGGTGGCGGCGGCCTCCGTCATCGCCTCGCGTCGACCGGACAGCATGAGCATGAGGCCGCTGGCGGCCGCCATGGCGGGCGAATGCGGCGCCACGGCCAAGCCTTGCGCCAGCGCTTCAGGCGCGACGGCGGAGTGTTGAAGGATTCGGGTTGTGAGGGTGATCCATGCGGCCGGATGATCCGCCAACGAAGGCGGGACCGGAGCTGCCGAGTGTTCGACCATGCTGACCTCGCAGAATCGGGCCATCATGTGGCGACCCGTTGTCGATCACATGTACGAACGCCGTGCCGGTCATTCGCCTCAACACCTCTCACTGTTGATTGATCGGTGTGTGACCGACCTCAGTCCGGGTCATTGAGGATGCGCCGCGCAGCGCCTTCCATGTCCGAATATTGGTCGGACCGAACCGACCAGATGAAGGCAACGAGGCCGAGGCCACCGAGGCCTAACGCCACGGGAATCAGATAGACCAGCACTGACATTTAGGCAATCCCACTTGTGCTTCCGCGCATGACCCGCAAGGCGTTGAGGGTCACGACGATGGACGACGAGGACATCGCGATCGCCGCCACAAGGGGTGAGGCGAGGCCCAGGACCGCGATCGGCACGGCAATGCAGTTGTACACCGCCGCGATGCCGAGATTCTGCATCACGATGCGGTGTGCCCCGCGCGCGGTGGCGAGCGCCGCCCAGACCCCGGCGAGCGACGGTCCGGTCATCACGAGATCGGCGGCGGTCTGCGACAGATCCGAGGCGTCGGCGGGGGCGATGGAGGCCGCGGCGGCGGCGAGCGCGGGACCGTCGTTGAGACCGTCCCCGACCATCAAGGGCCGCGCACCGGCCCGTTGGCGTGCCGCCAGATGAGCAACTTTGCCGGAGGGCGACAGGCGGGCGTGCCAGTCGGCTACGCCCAGCGCTGCGGCGACGCTCGCCACCGCCTCCGCCCGGTCGCCGGAGAGGATGGTGACGGGAAGGCCGCGCGCCTTCAGCCGGGCGACAAGGTCGGCGGCGCCGGCGCGCAATTCCTCGGTGACGGCGATGGGAAGCGGCGCCGCCCCCTCGCGCAGGAAGACCAGCCGTCCGCCCGCGGGCGCCGCGTCCTCCGCCCAGTCCGGACCGCCTTGGCCGAGGAAGACGCGCCGCCCGTCGATCACCCCTTCCATGCCGCGCCCGCGCAGTTCGCGCACATCCGCGGCGATGACGCGCGCAAGGCCAGCCGCCTCCGCCGCGGCGACGATGGCGCGCGAGACGGGGTGGGTGGAGTGGCGCGCCAAGGCGGCGGCAGCGGCCAGGTCGGCGGGGGCGATGGCGGCGGGATCGGTAAGGCTCGGGACCGTCAGGGTGCCGGTCTTGTCGAACACCACTTCGTCGATCCGCTCCAGCCGCTCCAGCGCGGCGCCGTCCTTGATGGCGAGGCCCTGGCGAAAGAGCCGCTCGCACGCCGCGACATGGACGGCAGGCACCGCGAGGCCGAGCGCGCACGGGCAGGTGATCACGAGAACGGCGATGGCGGTGGTGAGCGCCGCACCGGCGCCGAAGCCCGCGACCATCCACCCCAAGAAGGTGCCGAGCGCCAACAGGTGCACGACCGGCGCATAGACCGAGGCGGCGCGGTCGGCGATGCGGGCGTGACGCGAGCGCACGTTCTCCGCCGCCGCCTGCAGCGCAGCGAGACGCGAGACGTAGGAGTCGGCGGACGGGCGCAGGACGGTGAGCCGGTGCGGCCCGGTGACGGCGAGCGCGCCGGCCATGATCTCGCCCCCCGCGGTGACGGTCTCGGGATGGGATTCGCCGGTCGCCAGCGCGGTGTCGAAAGCGGCTTCTCCCGCCGCCAGCCGCGCGTCGAGGGGCACGCGCTCTCCGGCGGCGATCTCGATCAGCGCGCCGGGCCGCACGTCCTCCACCGCCACCGGCGCCGTGCCCGCGGTACCCACCACATGGGCGAAGGGCGGGCGCATGGCGGCGAGGCGGCCGACTGAGGCGCGCGCCTTCTCACGCGTCAGATGGTCGAGCAGGCGGCCGACGAGGAGGAAGAAGGTGAGCGTGATCGCCGCATCGAAATAGGTGACGCCCTCCCCTGCGACGGTGGCCACAAGGGACTGCCCGGCGGCGAGCAGGATGGCGAGGGAGATCGGCACGTCCATGTTGAGGCGACCGTGAGCGAGCGAGCCGGCGGCGGACCGGAAGAAGGGCCGCGCCGCGTAGGCGAGCGCGGGCAGCGCGATCAGCGCCGAGAACCAGTGGAAGAGCTCGCGCGTGGTGCCGTCCGCCCCGGACCAGACCGAGACGGAGAGGAGCATCACGTTCATCGCCGCGAAGCCGGAGACGGCGACGGCACGCATCAGCTCCGCCCCGTGCCGGTCGCGCACGTCGCTCGCGGTGGCGAGGGGCTGCGGCGTGTAGCCGAGATTGCGCAGGATGGTGACGGCGTCCGACGGGTCGAAGGTCGGCGCGTCCCAGCCGAGGGTGACGGTCTTGCGCGTGAGGTTCACCCGCGCATCGGGGCAGCACGGCGCCAGCGCGCGCTCGATGTTGGCGATGCAGGCGGCGCAGTGGATGTCCGGCACGTGGAGGACGAGGCGCCCGCCTGTCCCCTCCGGCGTGATCGCGGCGCGGATGGCGTCGGGCAGCGTGCCGAACTGCCCGCTGAAGCCCGCGCGCGGATCGGCACAGCAGCTCATGAGCGGTCCTGCACCGCCCGCGGATGCCGGTCGATCACGTGGCGCCAGCCGACGCTCTCCCCGTCTCGCGCGATGGTGGCGCGGACCACCCATGAGCCTTCGGGCAGCGCCTCCACCGAGCGGTAGCGCCCTGCGCCGACGGCGGTGAAGCCGATCGGCTGCGGGTCGCCGCCGAGCAGCGGCTCGATCGTGGCGCTGACCACGGCCACCAGCGGCGCACCGTTCTCGCCCGTCAGGTCGATGCCTACGTGGCCGGCGCGGTCGGCGATGGCGATGTGCCAGCCGAGCGCTGCGGCCTGGTCGCGGGCGCGACCCTGCGCGGCATAGTCGATGGACGCCACGTAGCCGTTTTTGGCGACGAGGCCGTTGAAGGTGCGGTTGGCGTAGACCGCCATGGTGATGTTCACCGTGATCACCACGCCGAAGAAGGCGACCATGATGAGGAGCATGTGCCGCCCGGTGAACTCGCGGGCGGCCTTGCGGGGGGTGGCGGAAAGGGTCACGGGATCAACGCTCCGGTGAATCGAAGACGGCGGAGGACGTGGAATTTTCGCGCCCCCCCATCTCGAAGGTGCGGAAGGTGAAGGCGGCGGTGTCGTCGGTCAGGTCGCGCGGGTCGGCCTTCACGAAGACGCGGAACTCGCGCACCTGGTCGGGGCCGACGGGGACGGCGAAGCGGCGCGCCGGCTCGTCGACGATGCCGGGGCTCCACATGAGGCCGCCGGGAAGTCCCTCGAGGCCGAAGTCGAATTCGCGCGGCGTCGGCTCCATGTTCATGATCTTGACCGTGTAGCCGTTGCGCACCGACCCGTCCGAAAGCTGGACGAAGCGGGGATTGCGGTCGTGCGCGACGGACAGGTCCAGCCGGTCGCGCGACAGCACGGCGAAGACCATGCCGAGGCCGATGGCGCTCCACAAGCCGAAGTAGAGGAAGACGCGCGGGCGCATCACCTCGCGCCAGCCGGGCAGCACCTGGCGCGCCTTGGCCGCCTCGACGCCCTCCTCCGCGGCGCGCTTGGTGTTGGCCGCATAGTCGGCGAGCGTGGTGTAGGAGATGAGGCCCTTGGGCTTGCCGATCTTCGCCATCACCTCGTCGCACGCGTCGATGCACAGGGCGCAGGTGATGCAAGGGAGCTGCTGGCCGTCGCGGATGTCGATCCCCGTGGGGCACACCGCCACGCAGGCGTTGCAGTCGATGCAGTCGCCGACGACCCGGCCTTCCGCGGCGGCGCGCTTGGCGTGGCGCGAGCGGGGCTCGCCGCGCCAATCGTTGTAGGTGACGGTGAGGGAATGCTCGTCCATCATCGCCGCCTGGATGCGCGGCCAGGGGCACATGTAGGTGCAGACCTGCTCGCGCATCAGCCCGCCCAGCGTGTAGGTGGTGAAGGTGAGGACGGCGACGGTGACATAGGCCGTCAACGGCGCCTGACCGCGCACGAATTGGCCGAGAAGCGTCGGCGCATCGGCGAAATAGAAGATCCACGCCCCGCCGGTGGCCACAGCGATGAGGAGCCAGATGCCGTGCACGCTGGCCTTCAGGCGCAGCTTTCGGCCCGAAAAGGGCTCCTTGTCGAGCTTCATGCGGGCGTTGCGGTCGCCGATCACCAGCCGCTCGATCCAGATGAAGAGGTCCGTCCACACGGTTTGCGGGCAGGCATAGCCGCACCAGGCGCGGCCGACGGCGGAGGTCACCAGGAAGAGGCCGATGCCGGCCATGATGAGCAGGCCCGCGACGTAGAAGAATTCCTGCGGCCAGATCTCGATCCAGAAGAAGAAGAAACGGCGGCCGGCCAGATCGACCAGAACCGCCTGGTCCGGCGCATAGGGGCCGCGGTCGAAGCGAATCCAGGGCGTGATGTAGTAGACAGCCAGGCACAGGATCATGATGATCCATTTCCAGCGGCGGAATTGACCGTTCACCCGGCGCGGGTAGATCGGCTCCCGGCCCTTGTAGAGCTTCGGCTTCTTGCCCTTGTTGACGGCCGTGTCGTCGTACTGGCGCACGCCGGCCGGGTTGGTGGGCGCACCGGGGACCGGCTCGGCCACGGAGGGAGAGAGTGAGCCGGCGAACGTCGCGCCGGCGGCAGGGCGCTGTCCGAGATCGGGGCGGCCAACAAGAGTCACAGTCATTTCAGAAACTCCTGAAAACTGGAGAACCGCCGGCCTACGCCTCCAGCCCGGGGCATGTCTTGACCTCGATCAATCATGACCGCGGGGCTGCGCCGAACCTGTCCCGCCATATTCCGCGGTCGCGTCCATGCCGCGGTCGCCGTGACAGACCCGGTGGGAGGCCGCTGCAGCCGCCGCCCGCCCCGAAGCAGACGGGCCCCGCACGCGGGCCCGTCGTCGTCGATCACGCGCCGCCCTACTGGCCGCCGCCCAGATTGTGGACGTAGATGGCCAGCTTCTTGCGCGTGGCCTCGTCATAATACTCGGCCCACGGCGGCATCACGCCCATGCGGGGCCGGGTGATCTGCGCCGCGATCTGGTCGAGCTCCGAGCCGTAGAGCCAGATGGCATCGTTGAGGGCGGGCGCGCCGACCTCGATCATGCCGCCGCCGTCCTCGCCATGGCAAGCGGCGCACTGGGTCTGGTAGACCTCGGTGCCGGCCTCCGCCGCCGCCGCGTCATGGTCCAGCCCGGAGAGGCTGCGGACATAATGGGCAACGTCGCGGATCTCGCCCGCCGACAGGATGCCGTCCGCCCCGAAGGCCGGCATCATCGAGAAACGCGCGTCGATGTCGTCTTCGTTGCGCACGCCGTGGCTGATCGTGAAGAAGATCTCGTCCACGGTGCCGCCCCAGAGCCAATCATCGTCGTTGAGATTGGGGTAGCCGAGTTCCTGATTGCCCTGCGCGCCAGAGCCGTGACACTGCACGCACACGAGTTTGAAGGACGAGGCCCCCGAGCGCTGCGCATAGTCGGCGAGCTGCGGATCGGCGGCGATCTCCTCGAACGACGCGGCGGCGATCTGGGTATCCAGCACCGCGCGGCTCTCGTTGATGGTGGCGATCTCCGCCGCCACCTCGCCGCGGCTCGACCAGCCGAGCACACCCTTCGTGCCGGAGGACAGCAGCGGCCACGACGGGTAGAGAACCCAGTAGACCACCGCGAAGACGATGGTCGCGTACATGAGATAAAGCCACCAGCGCGGGAGCGGGTTGTTCAGCTCCTCGATGCCGTCCCAGCTATGCCCCGTGGTTTGAACGCCGGTGACTTCATCGACCGGCTTGCCGTCCTTCGGCGTCATGGTCTGTCCTCGCGATCGGCCGGGTTTCGGGACGCGCCCGCCCCCGCCGTCTTCAACGGATGGGATGTCTTGTCGCTTTCAGCGGGGCTCTCGGGTGCTTCCATCGGGATCCGGGCCGCTTGGCGATAGCGCTCGGCGCTGCCGCGACGGAACACGAAGAGGAGCATCATCAGGAACACGATGACGAGGAGAGCGAGCCCCCACGTGTCGGCGAAATGACGAAAGGCTTCGTAGGTCATCGCCCCTCCGCCGCCGGCTCGAACTCGGACAGGTCGACCATCGTGCCCAGCACCTGGAGGTAGGCGATGAGCGCATCCATCTCCGACAGCACCCGCGGATTGCCGTCGAAATCGCGGATGTTGAGGGCGTTCTCGTAGCGCTCCTCGAGGCCGGACGGATCGTCGTTCATCGCCGCCTGGGCCATCATGTCGGCGGCCGCGTTCTCGATCATCTCGTCGCTATAGGGGACGCCCACCGCTCGGTTGGCCGAAAGGTCGGCGGCGATCAGCTTCGGGTCCACCTTCCGGTCCAGCAGGAAGGAGTAGCTCGGCATGATCGATTCCGGCACCACGTCGCGCGGCTCGTAGAGGTGCTGGACGTGCCAGGCGTCCGAATAGCGGCCGCCGACGCGGGCGAGATCAGGCCCGGTGCGCTTGGAGCCCCATTGGAAGGGGTGGTCGTACATCGACTCCGCGGCGAGGCTGTAGTGGCCGTAGCGCTCCACCTCGTCCCGGAAGGGGCGGATCATCTGGCTGTGGCACAGATAGCAGCCCTCGCGGACGTAGACGTTGCGGCCCGCGAGCTCGAGCGGGGTGTAGGGGCGCACCCCGTCCACCTCCTCGATCGTGTTGTCAACATAGAACAGCGGCGCGATCTCGACGAGGCCGCCGATGGCGACGGTGATGAACGACAGGACGAGGAGCAGCGTGACGTTGCGCTCGATCTTGCCGTGGTCGAACACCGGCGCCTTGGCGCTCTCGTGCGGGTCCTGCGACGGCGGGGGGGTCGTGTTGCTGTGGGATGCGGACATGATCGCTTACTCCGCCGGCGCGAGCTGGGCCGCGGGGGCCGTCTGACCGGCCACCTTGCCGCGGATCGTCTGGGTGATGTTGATGACGAAGAGGACGCCGCCGACGAGGTAGAAGATGCCGCCGACCGCGCGGATGACGTAGTAGGGGAACAGCGCCGCCACCGTTTCGGCGAACGAGTACACGAGGTAGCCGTCGGCGTTGTACTCACGCCACATCAGCCCCTGCGTGATGCCCGACACCCACATCGACGCCGCGTAGAGGACGATCCCCAGCGTCGCCAGCCAGAAGTGCCAGTTGACGAGGCGCATCGAGTAGAGCTGCGGCCGGTGCCACAGGACCGGGGCGAGGTAGTAGACGACGCCGAAGGTGATGAGCCCGTTCCAGCCGAGCGCGCCTGAGTGCACGTGGCCGATCGTCCAGTCCGTGTAGTGGGACAGCGAGTTGACCGACTTGATGGACAGCATCGGCCCCTCGAAGGTGGACATGCCGTAGAAGGCGACGGCCATCACCATCATGCGCAGGACCGGGTCGGTTCTGAGCTTGTCCCAGGCGCCGGACAGGGTCATCACGCCGTTGATCATGCCGCCCCAGGAGGGCATCCAAAGCATGATCGAGAAGGTCATGCCGAGCGTCTGCGCCCAGTCCGGCAGGGCCGTATAGTGCAGGTGGTGGGGACCTGCCCAGATGTAGAGGAAGATCAGCGACCAGAAGTGGACGATGGACAGGCGGTAGGAATAGACCGGCCGCTCGGCCCGCTTGGGGATGTAGTAGTACATCATGGCGAGGAAGCCGGCGGTGAGGAAGAAGCCGACCGCGTTATGGCCGTACCACCACTGCGTCAACGCATCCTGCACACCCGCGAACGCCGAGTAGGACTTGGAGCCGAACAGCGAAACCGGGATCGCCAGGTTGTTCACCACGTGCAGCATCGCAATCGTCACGATGAAGGCGAGGTAGAACCAGTTGGCCACGTAGATGTGCGGCTCCTTGCGCTTCACCAAGGTGCCGATGAACATGACCAGGAAGGCGACCCAGACGACGGTCAGCCACAGGTCCACGTACCATTCCGGCTCGGCATATTCCTTCGACTGGGTGACACCCATGAGGTAGCCCGTCGCCGCCAGGACGATGAAGAGCTGGTAGCCCCAAAAGATGAACCAGCCGAGCGCCTCGCCGCCGAACATGCGCGCGTGGGTGGTGCGCTGCACCACATGCATGGCGGTGGCGATGAGGACGGACCCGCCGAACGCGAAGATGACCGCGGAGGTGTGCAGCGGGCGCAGCCGGCCGAAGTTGAACCAGGGTTCGAGGTTGAGGTCCGGGAAGGCAAGCTGGAGGGCGATGAAGACGCCCGCCGCAAATCCGGCGATGCCCCACACCATCACCGCGATGACACCCGCCTTCACGGGGCCGTCAACGTAGCCGGTGGTGTCCCTCCGCGTCTTGGTCAGCCGTCCATCAGCCTCCCAATGGAGCGACTTGGCGTTGACGATGGCGACGATTGCCGTGACAGCGGCCACGACCCACATGTGGGTCGCGAACTGCGGATCACGCGCGAGCGCTGCGGCGACGATCGCCAGCAGCGAGACGATACCGAAAATTGGTATGAGAAGGGCGTTTCCCATGGGCTCCTCGACGGACACGCGAATGAGCGCGCACGCTAGGAGCGGAGGGACGGGCGATCTTTGACTTCGATCAACCTGCCGGCCCGACCACGGCGCGGCGCTCCGGCCGCGGCCCGAGACGCCGTGACGGCGACCGCCGTCCGCGCGGGCCCTTTACTCCGACAGGAGCCGCAGCCGGGCGACGTTCGTGATGCGCACCGCCCGCGTTCCGTCCAGCGCGATGGCGCCCTGGTCCGACAAGGTCCTGAACTTCCGGCTGACGGTCTCGATCGTCAGCCCGGTGTAGCTGGCGATCTGCGCGCGGGTGATGGGGATCTCGAACACCATCCCGTCCACCGCGGTCTCGAGCGGATAGTGGCGGCATCCGGCGTCGGTATAGCGCGTGGCGAGACGCAACAGGAATGTGGCCACCCGCTCCTCGGCCGTCTTCTGTCCCAAGAGGAGCATCCACTCGCGCGCATTGGCGAGCTCGTGCCGCGCATGGGCGAGGTAGGCGCGCTGCAGCCCGGCATGTTCGCCCAGCAGCCGCTGAAAGCCGGCGCGGTCGTGATAGCACAGCTTCACGTCGCTCACGGCCTGAACGGTCGTGTCCGACACCCCATCCAGTTCACCGGAAATGAAGTCGGCGGGAAACAGGACGGAGACGATCTGCTCTCGCCCGTCCGCCATCGCCTTCTTCTCGATGCAAATTCCGGATGCGATGTTGGCGATGATCGAAGGATCACCTTCGGTGACGATCGTTTGACCCTCAGTAAACGTGCGAAAACGAGAGGCGTTGTTGAGCGCCGTCAATTCGGACGGCGACAAGGCGCTGCAGAGTGCGCGACTGCGCACAGCACACCGCGTGCACGCTTGCGGTATCATGATACCGTCAGTGGACATTTCACACTCTGATCGGGCCGTGCCGATCCCCGCTCTCATCTTCGCTCACTCTATATGTTCCACCATTTATCTCAATTGTAAGGCAAGCCGGCCGGCCCGATTGGCGCACCGTCCCTCCGCGCCCGCACCCCGGTGCACGCGCATGGGGTTTCAATTGGCCGCGATCCGTGCAGCTTGCTGAAACCATCGAATCGCCCATCAAGACATTCGCCCAATAAACGACCCCGGGAGACCCCATCATGTCATTCGCGCCCGACGACGCCAGAGCCACCCTCCTCGGCCGTGCCTTCCGCCCCGGCATCGGCCCCGCCGTCGTCACCGTCCGCGACGGCGCCCTCGTCGACATCACCTCCAAAGACGCCCCCACCGTGCGCGACGTGACCGAGGGCGCCGACCCGGCCGCCTTCGTGCGCGCCGCCCCCGGCGAGGCGATCGGCGATGCGGCCGCCATCGTCGCCACCGCCGAAGCGGACCGCGATCCGGCCCAGCCCTACATGCTCGCCCCGGTCGACCTGCAGGCCGTCAAGGCGTCCGGCGTCACCTTCGTGCAGAGCCTGATGGAGCGGGTGATCGAAGAGCAGGCGCGCGGCGATCTCACCAAGGCCGCCGCTCTGCGGTCCGAGATCACCACCCTCATCGGAACCGACCTGTCGCAGTTGAAGCCTGGCTCGGCCGAGGCGATGGCGCTGAAGGACGAGCTGATGGCGCGCGGCGCCTGGTCGCAATATCTGGAGGTCGGCATCGGCCCGGATGCGGAGATCTTCACCAAGGCCCAGCCGCTCAGCGCGGTCGGACCCGGCGCCTTCGTCGGCCTCCATCCGGTGTCCTCCTGGAACAACCCGGAGCCGGAAATCGTCGTCGTGGTGCGTTCGGACGGTACGATCGTCGGCGCCACGCTCGGCAACGACGTGAACCTGCGTGACGTTGAGGGCCGCTCGGCGCTGCTGCTGGGCAAGGCCAAGGACAACAACGCCTCCGCCGCGCTGGGCCCCTTCATCCGCCTCTATGACGAGAGCTTCGGCCCGGCCGACGTCGCCAGCGCGGAGGTCAGCCTCACGGTGGAGGGAACGGACGGGTTCCGCCTCACCGGCAGCTCGTCGATGAGCAAGATCAGCCGCTCGCCGGAAGAGCTGGTCGCCGCCACCATCGGCCGCCACCACCAGTACCCGGATGGTCTTGTGCTCTATCTCGGCACCATGTTCGCCCCGGTGGAGGATCGCGACGCGCCCGGCCAGGGCTTCACCCACCACGTGGGCGACGTCGTGACGATCGCGACGCCGACGTTGGGTGCGCTCTCCAACACCGTCGTCCTGTCGACGGAGGCGCCGGCCTGGACCTTCGGCATGCGCGAGCTGATGGCCAACCTCTCCGGCCGCGGCCTCCTCTGAGCCGGCCTCCCGGCCAGGCGGCCGGGAGGCGCCGTGCCCCCGCCCTCAGGGAAGATCGCGCAGCACGGCCTCCAGCATGCCGAACAGCTCGTCGATCTGCGCCGCGCTGATGATCAGCGGCGGCGACAGGGCGATGATGTCGCCCGTCACGCGGATCATCAGCCCTGCCGCGAAGGCGCGGCGCATGGCCTCGAACCCGCGGGCGCCGGGCTTGCCGGCGCGCGGCGCCAGCTCGATCGCCCCGATGAGGCCGAGATTGCGGATATCGATTACATGCGGGCAACCGGCCAGGCGGTGCAGCTTCTCCTCCCAGATCGGCGCCAGCATCGCCGCGTTCTGGAACAGTTCGTCGTCGCGGTAGACGTCGAGCGTGGCAAGCGCCGCCGCACAGGCCAGCGGGTGCCCGGAATAGGTGTAGCCGTGGTAAAGCTCGATCGGCGTCGGCGACCCCTCGACGATCGCACCGTGCACCGCGGAGGTGGTCATCACCGCCCCCATCGGCACCGCGGCGTTGGTGAGGCCCTTCGCCAGCACCATGATGTCCGGCACGCTGCCATAATAGTCGCCGGCACAGGTGGTGCCGAGGCGGCCGAAGGCGGTGATCACCTCGTCGAAGATGAGGATGATGCCGTGCTGGTCGCAAAGCTGGCGCAGGCGGAAGAGGTAACCCTTCGGCGGCACCAGGACACCGGTCGACCCGGCGACCGGCTCGACGATCACGGCGGCGATCTTGTCCGCCCCATGCTCGGCGATGAGCCGTTCCAGATCGTCGGCGAGGTCCGCCCCTTCGTCGGGCGCCCCTTTGGAGAAGGCACTTTCGGGGCGGTAGGTGTGGCACAGATGGTCGACCGGCTGAAGCGACGCGCCGAACTGCGCCTTGTTGGCCGCGATGCCTCCGACCGCCATGCCGCCGAAGCCGGATCCGTGATAGCCCCGCTCGCGGCCGATCAGCAGCGTCCGCTCGGTCTCGCCGTTGGCGTGGTGGTAGGCGAGCGCGATCTTCAGCGCCGAATCCACCGCCTCCGAGCCGGAGTTTGCAAAGAACACGTGCTTCAACGCGGACGGGAACAGGGCGGTGAGGCGCGTCGCGAGATCGAAGGCCAGCGGGTGACCGAACTGGAAGCTCGGCGCATAGTCGAGCTCGGCCGCCTGCTCGGCGATCGCGCCGACGATGCGCGGGTCGCCGTGACCGGCATTGACGCACCACAGCCCCGCCGTCCCGTCCAGAATCCGCCGACCGTCCGCCGCAGTATAGTGCATACCCCGCGCGCCGACGACCACCCGCGGGTCCGCCTTGAACGCCCGATTCGCCGTATAGGGCATCCAGTAGCCGGCGAGGTCATTCGGGCGGCCAGAGGTCGCGTCCATCGCACTTCGTCCTTCATCCTGCGTGGCGGACCGCCACCCGGCAGGGCCTCTGTAACATTGGGGTGCGGACCCGCACCCGGTGGTTCAGGCTGACCCGAACACTGCAGCAAGGTCCCCCGGAGAGACAATGCCGCGCTCGGTGATCAGACCCGAAACATAGCGTGCCGGCGTGACGTCGAAAGCAGGGTTCGCAGCCCCAGTTGCCGGTGTGGTTAAGCGAACGGTTTCGATGCGCCCGGCCGCCGTCTTGCCGGTGATGTCGGTCACCTCGGAGGCGTTGCGCTCCTCGATCGGGACATCCGCCCCACGCGCCAGGCTGAGGTCCAGCGTCGGCGAGGGCAATGCGACATAGAAGGGCACGCCGTTGTCGTGGGCGGCCAGCGCCTTCAGATAGGTACCGATCTTGTTGCAGACGTCGCCGTTGGCCGCCGTGCGATCGGTGCCGACGATGCACAGGTCCACCTTGCCGTGCTGCATCAGGTGACCGCCCGCATTGTCGGCGATCAGCGTGTGGGGCACGCCCGCTTCGGCCAGCTCCCACGCGGTCAGGGAGGCGCCCTGGTTGCGCGGCCGCGTCTCGTCCACCCACACGTGAACCTTAATGCCGGCGGCGTGGGCCTTGTAGATCGGCGCCGTCGCCGTGCCCCACCCCACCGTCGCCAGCCAGCCGGCATTGCAGTGGGTGAGGATGTTGATCGTCTCGCCCGGCCGTTTGGCGGCCGCCGCCTCGATGAGCGGCAGGCCATGGTCGCCGATCGCGCCGTTGAGGGCGACGTCCTCGGCGGCGATCGCCTCCGCCTCCGCCCAAGCCGCAGCCGCCCGCTCCTCCGGCGGCAGCGGCTCCAGACGCTGCATCATCCGGGCGAGCGCCCAGCCGAGGTTGACGGCGGTCGGGCGCGTGGCGAACAGCGTGGCGCGGGCCTCGGCCAGCGCCTCGCCCGACGCATCTTCACTGGCGGCGATCGCCATCCCGTGAGCGGCCGTCGCGCCGATCAGCGGGGCACCGCGCACACGCATGACCGCGATCGCCTCGGCGACATCCGCCACCGTGGCAAGGCGCGCCACGGCAAAATCGTGCGGCAGGCGTGTCTGGTCGATGATCTCGACCGTCCCGCCTTCGGCCGCCCATATGGTGCGGCGCGCCGAACCGTCGGCCGGACGGCTCATGCCTTGGCCTCGTCGGGATTGCGGGTCACCCGCGCCACGATCCGCCGCACGACCGGCGCCACCACCAACACGCCCGGAAAGGCGACGAGCCACGCCGACATCCACGCCTCCATCCACACCGAGACGAAGTTCGGCTCCAGCCCAACCGCGCGGAGCATCGCCACGCCGCTGACGATGAGCGACATCAGCCCCGACAGGAGCAGGCCGAAGAGATAAGGGGCATATTTGGGATGCATGGCGGAACTCGGGGGGCAGTCGGTCGGACGCAAGAGCGGGCATGTCGTCCGGCTCGGGGGCGGGTTTCAGTCCACACACAAAAGTTCGCGCCGTGCTGGTGTCAACACGGCGCGACCCGTCATTCGGACGAAAGGGCCTCGGCTCAGGCGGTTTCGGCGGCCCGCTCGGCCTTCTTGCGGTCGTTCGGGTCGAGGTGGACCTTGCGCAGGCGGATGTTCTTCGGCGTCACCTCGACGAGCTCGAAGTCGTTGATGTAGCTCAGCGCGCGCTCCAGGCTCATGCGGATCGGCGGGGTCAGCTTCACCGCCTCGTCCTTGCCCGCAGCACGCACGTTGGTGAGCTGCTTGCCCTTGATCACGTTCACTTCAAGATCGTTGCCGCGCGTGTGCTCGCCGATGATCATGCCGCGATAGACCTTGATGCCCGGATCGATGAACATCGGCCCGCGGTCTTCGAGGTTGAACATCGCGTAGGCCGCCGCGTCGCCGTCACCGTTGGAGATGAGGACGCCGGTGTGGCGCATCGGGATCGCGCCCTTGTGCGGCACATATTCGTGGAACACGCGGTTGAGGATGCCGGTGCCGCGCGTGTCGGACAGCAATTCGCCCTGGTAGCCGATCAGGCCGCGCGTCGGCGCATGCATGATGATGCGCGTGCGCCCGGCGCCGGACGGGTTCATCTCGATGAGGTCGGCCTTGCGCTCCGACAGCTTCTGAATGACCGTGCCCGAATGCTCGTCGTCGACGTCGATGGTGACTTCTTCGACAGGCTCGAGCCGCGTCCCGTCCTCGGCCCGCTGCATGACCACCTGCGGCCGCGACACGCCGATCTCGAACCCCTCGCGGCGCATCGTCTCGATCAGGATGCCGAGCTGCAGTTCACCGCGGCCGGCCACCACGAAGGCTTCGCCGCCCTCGGTGTCGGTGACCTTCAGCGCCACGTTGCCCTCGGCCTCGCGCATCAGACGATCGCGGATGACGCGGGACTGCACCTTGTCGCCCTCGGTGCCGGCGAGCGGCGAATCATTGACGCGGAACGTCATCGCCAAGGTCGGCGGGTCGATCGGCTGGGCCGGGATCGGGGTCGTCACGGACGGGTCGACCAGCGTGTCGGCCACGGTGCCCTTCAAAAGGCCGGCGATGGCGACGATGTCACCCGCGCGTCCCTCTTCGATCGGCTGACGCTCGATGCCGCGGAAGGCGAGCACCTTGGACACGCGGCCGGTTTCGACGACGGACCCGTCACGGCCCAGCACCTTCACGGTCTGGTTCGGCTTCACGGTGCCGGCGGTGATGCGCCCGGTGAGGATGCGGCCGAGGAAGTTGTCCGCCTCGATGGTGGTGGCGAGCATCCGGAACGGCCCCTCCTCCACGCGCGGCTCGGGAACGTGCTTGACGATGAGGTCGAGGAGCGGACCCATCGTCTGCTCGCCGGAGGGCTTCGGCTCCAGGCTCATCCAGCCGTTCTTGGCGGACCCGTAGACGATCGGGAAGTCGAGCTGCTCGTCGTCGGCGCCGAGCGCGTCGAACAGGTCGAAGACCATGTTGACGACCTCTTCGTGGCGCTCTTCCGGCTTGTCGATCTTGTTGATCGCCACGATGGGGCGCAGGCCCATGCGCAGCGCCTTGCCGAGCACGAACTTGGTCTGCGGCATCGGCCCTTCGGCGGCGTCGACGAGGATGACCGCGCCGTCCACCATGTTCAGGATACGCTCGACCTCACCGCCGAAGTCGGCGTGGCCGGGGGTGTCGACGATGTTGATGCGGGTCGGCGGGGTGGCAGCGCTCTCCCACTCGATCGACGTCACCTTGGCGAGAATGGTGATGCCGCGCTCCATTTCGAGCGCGTTGGAATCCATGACGCGCTCGGCAACCTTCTGGTTCTCGCGGAACGCGCCGGACTGACGCAGGAGGACGTCGATCAGCGTGGTCTTGCCGTGGTCGACGTGTGCGATGATCGCGACGTTGCGCAGCGCGCGGGGTGCTGTGGTCATGAACCGGCCGGTCTTGGGGGCAAATATAGCGCGGTGCCTGCCACGGACCGGCGCCAATAGCTAGCCCCAAACCGACATGCCAGTGCTGCCCTGACGCGAGGCTGGCCGGAAATGCACGGGAACGTTGCCGCGCCGAGCGCGATTAACTTGCCGAAAAATGGAGTTTCCCGATGCGCCTGCCTCACATTTCGCTGATCACCGTCGCCGCCATCGTCATCATCATCATCATTCTGGCGCGCTGACGGCCTCTCCTGCGGCGTCCGGCGCCGCGGCACCCGGTCCCGTGATGTCGGGGTCCGCGTCGTCCGGTCCGGCGAGATTGCCCACCTCAGCGTCGAAGCTGCCGTCCACCAGCGCCAGCAGCACCGGATAGGTGAGCGCGGGGTCCGCTCCCGGCTCCTCGGGGTCGATCAGCTCGTGACCGAGGCCGTGCTCGGCGGGAAAGCGCGTCGTGATGAGGTCCGCCCCGTGTGCGGCCCACAGCGCCACCACGTCGTCTGTCACCGCGTTGGATACCGCCGTGTCGGCCGCGTTGGTGGCGACCGCGATCTCGCCCGCCGCAGGGGCACGCTCGGCCGCCAGCGCCGTCACCGCGGCGGCAAGGCGCAGGAGCTCCCCGGTCCCGCGCGTCGACTGGCGCACATAGGCGTGGGCCATGCCGCCGGTGAACCGCTCGCGCAGCGCCGGATCCTTCCAGATCGAGATGTCGGGAACCGTCAGCATCGCGCGCATGATGAGGCTGTTGGTCAGTCTGTCGGTGCCGCCGAGGCCGAAAAGAGGCGCGACGAGCACCGCCCGGTCCACCTCCGCCCGCGTCTGCGCGAGGAAGCCCGTCACCGTACCGCCGCCGGAGATGCCGAGGACCACCACCTCGTCCCCCAGCCCCGCGGCGGCGTCCACCACCCGGTCGCCGAACGCGGCCAACTCCTCGGCGGTGATCTTCGACAGGGCGTCCGCCGCGCGATCGGCATAGCCGTGGTGCGGCATGCGCGCGACGAGGACGTTGGCGCCGGTGGCGAAGACGGCGGGCGCGAAGTCGACGAAGGCGCGCGGGCAGCTCGACAGGCCGTGGATCAGGACGACGACGCGGTCGGTCTTGCCGCCGTGGCTCATCAAGGCCGGCTCGCACAGCGGGTTCAGCGGCTGCGGCGCGGGGGCGAGGTCGGCGTCGTAGATGGCGACGGCCGCCGCATAGTCCGCCGCCGGGGCGGGGTGGGAGACCATCCGCTCCAGCCCCACCGGGCGCAGCGCCAGCCCGCCGATCAGCACGGCGAGGACGGCCAGCACGATCAAGACCGCCCGCCGCCAGCCTGCGAACCGCGCGAGCAGGCTGAGCACGGCGAGGACGACGAGGGCCGCCACCGCGAGCGCCATCGCCGTGCGCTCCTCCACCGAAAGAGGACCGATCCATTCCATCACCGTCGTCACACGTAAGCTCCCGAAGTCGGCACCGGAACGCGAAAGGATGACGGCGCGGCCGTTAAGCAATATGCGACATGAGCGATGGTCAAGGCGTGACACGCCCCCGCGCGCTTGCTTGATAGCCGAAGACCGCCCGCCGTTGCCCGATCACCCGTGGACCGCTCACCCTTGACCGATCGCCCCTTCACCCCGCTGCCCGCTCACCCCCGTTGACCGACCGCCCTTTGCCCGCTCACCCCGTTGCCCGCTCGCCCGCACACCCGCTGACGGTCCGACCGCGGCCGGCGGGCGTCGACGGGCACCCGCCAGCCGCAGCCCCGCCACCCGCAAACCTCTGGGAGAGGTGACGCCATGACCGCCACCACCCCGCCGCCTGTGCCGCCCGCCTCTCCGAGCGCCGCCACCTCCGCCGCCGGCACGTCCGCCGCCGCCGCGCCGTCGCCGAGCGCCGCGGCCACCGTGCGCCCGGCGCGCCCGCCCGCGATCTCCGGCTCCGGCATTCTCCTCGGCTCGCTGTTCTTCGCCGCCTCGCTGACACCGTCGCTGGTGCCGCGCTCGGCCGAGATGCAGGGACTGCTCGGCGGCGCGCTCTTCGCCATCGGCTACGCCATCGCCGTCTCCATCCTCATCGCCTGGCGCTGGCTGCAGCTCTACGAGCCGCCGCGGCGCTACTCCCGGCGCTGGGCTCTCGCCGCGGCCGTCATCGGCATCGCGGTGGTAGCGCTCACCCTCACCCGCGTCGCCGACTGGCAGGACGCGGTGCGCGCCGTCATGGCGATGCCCCCGGTGGAGGAGACGCACACGCCCCTGGTGCTCGCCATCGCAGGCGCCACGGCGACGGCCCTCTTCGCCCTCGTCTGGCTGATGCGGCGCCTCTTCCGGCTCATCAAGTGGCCGCTGGAGCGGGTCATCACGCCCCGCCTCGCCTTCGTTCTCGGCCTCGCCGGTGCGTCCGGTGCCGCGCTCCTGGTGGTGGACGGCCTCGTCATCCGCACCACCTTCGAGATGCTGGACCGGTCCTACGCCGCACTCGACACGCTGATCGAGCCGGACACCGCCAAGCCGGCCGACCCCTCCGCCACCGGAAGCGCCGCAAGCCTCGTCCCCTGGGGCACGCTCGGTCGAGACGGCCGCCGCTTCATCGACAGGCGCACGACCGAGGCCGATCTCGCCGCCTTCTGGAACGGTCCGGTCAGCGCGCCGCTGCGGGTCTATGTGGGCCTCGGCTCGGCGGACGAACCGAAGGAGCGTGCCGAGCTGGCGCTGGCCGAAATGCTGCGCACCGGCGCCTTCGACCGTGACGTGCTGGTGCTCGCCCTGCCCACAGGCACAGGCTTCATGGACCCCGGCGCGATCGCGACGCTGGAATATCTCCACCGCGGCAGCGTCTCCACGGTGGCGGTGCAATATTCCTACATGCAGAGCCCGTTCTCGCTGATCTTCGAGCCGGATGCGGGGACCGAGACCGGCCGCGCCCTCCTCTCCACCGTCTACGATCATTGGACCCAGATGCCGCGCGAGAGCCGCCCGCGCCTCTACCTCTACGGCCTCAGCCTGGGGGCCTACAGTTCGGAACGCTCGGTGCGGCTCTACGAGGTGGTGGGCGATCCGTTCAACGGCGCGCTGTGGGCCGGGCCGCCCTTCGTCAGCCCGATCCACCATGACGTGACGATGAACCGCAATCCCGGCTCGCCGATGTGGCTGCCGGCCTTCGAGAATGGTGCGGTGGTGCGCACGATGAACCAGGAGACCATCACCTCGGACGGCGAGCCGTGGGGGCCGCTCAGGATCCTCTATTTCCAGCACGCCAGCGATGCGATCGTATTCTTCGACTACACGCTGTTCTGGCGGAGGCCGGACTGGCTGGTCGCCCCGCGCGGGCCGGACGTGACGGACACGATGCGCTGGTGGCCCATCGTCACCGCGCTTCAGGTGGCGGCGGACATGATGCTGGCCACCCACGTGCCCCGCGGCTACGGCCACGAATATGCCGCATCGCGCTACATCGACGCCTGGGTGACGCTGACCGATCCCGACGTGACCCCCGCCGACATCGCCCGCCTGAAGGCCCGCTTTGATGACTGAGTCGGCGGGCCCGTCGGTCCCTCCCGTCTCCCCCGTCACCGGGCCGCCGCCACCCGGCGAGCCGGAGCGGCACGGGGAGCCCCCTCGCCTGACCCGCTGGCGCCGCATGCGCCGCCGCAGCCGCGTCCTGGTGGTGAGCTCCGCCGGGCTGGCGGCGCTCGTCCTGGCGCTGGGCCTCCACACGGTGGGACGGCTGGAGGGTTGGTTCACCGAGCGCGTCAGCCCGGCCGCGCTCAGCGCTCTGTTGGCGCCCTCTTACAAGGTGTCCAAGCCCGCGGGGAACGGCCCCTTCCCCACCGCGCTGCTCTATCATGGCTGCGACGGCGCCAAGGACAACATGGACCGCTGGGCGGACCGGCTGGTCGAGGCGGGATGGGCGGCCATCATCGTCGACAGCAACGGCCCCCGCGGCTACGAGGACTTCGCGAGCTGGCGGCTCGTGTGTACCGGCCAGCTTCTGCCGGGGCGCGAGCGGGCGGGCGACCTCATCGTCTCCATCGCCGACGCCATCGCGATGCCCTTCGTCGACGCCGACCGCCTCGCCCTCATCGGCATGTCGCACGGCGGCTGGTCGATCATGGAGCTGATGACGCTGGACCTCACGGTGCAGCGGCCGACCAACCTCACCCGCCTTCCCGCCCCCGGCCCGGCGCTGCTCGCCGGGGTGCGCGCCAATGTCCTCGTCTATCCCTGGTGCGGCCTCGCCAATCAGGCGCGTTACGAACCGTGGCTCAACCCGGCGCCGCTGCTCTTCATTCTGGCGAGCGCGGACATCATCGCCCCCGCCATCGAATGCGAATGGGTGGTGCGCGGGCTCGAGCGGGAGGGCCACAGCGTCGAGACGATCGTCTATGACGGGGCGACGCACGGGTTCGACCAGGAGGAGCGCTCCGACTTCAGCCCCCTCGTGTTCGACCCCGACGCCACCGCCGACGCGCTGACCCGCGCCATCGCCTTCCTCAACGCCGCCATCACCCCCGCACCCGCACCGAACCCCGAGAGCCGATGACCGAAACCTTCACCCGCATCGCCGGCGCCACGATCCTGACCGCCGACGCCGAGAACACCATCATCGAGGACGGCGACCTGTGGCTTTGCGGCGGGCGCATCGCCGCTGCCGGAGCGGCGGGGAGCTTCACCCCGCCCGAGGGCGCAACGGTGGAGACGATCGACGGGCGCGACCGGGTGGCGATGCCGGGGCTCTCCAACTGCCACACCCATTCCTACGCGGCGCTCCTGAAGGGCACCGTGGACACCGACCCGCTCGACGTCTTCATGGTGCAGGCGATCCTGGCGGCGGGCGCCCGCTCGGCCCGCGACGTCTACGTGTCTGCGCAGGTGCAGGCGCTTGAGATGCTGGTGACCGGCACCACCGCCTGCCTCGACCACTTTTCCCACCGCCCGCGCCACACCCCCGAGGCGCTGGACGCGGTGATGAGCGCCTACCGCGATGCCGGCGTCCGCGCGGCGGTGGCGCCGATGTTCTCCGACCGCCCGTTCATCGACACCGTGCCGCTGAAGGGCGAATTGAGCGCCGAGCTGATGGCCGAACTTCCGGCGACGCCGCAGCCCGCCGACCCCTTCTTCGCCATGATGGAGGACGCGCTTCCCCGCTGGGCGGGCGACGACCGCGTGACCCTCATGCTCGGCATCGACAGTCCGCAGCGCTGCACCGACGCCCTCCTGCGCCGCGCGGGCGAGTTCTGCGCAGCCCACGGCATCGGCAACCACAGCCACCTGCTGGAAGCCAAGACACAGTACGCGATGCTGGACGAGCGCGCGCCGAACGGCTGGGTGCGGTATCTCGCCGAGTGCGGCCTCGCCGGGCCGAAGTCCTCGTTCGCCCACTTCGTGTGGGGGACCGAGGAGGACATCGCCGCGGCGGCGGAGACGGGCGTCAGCATCGTCCACAACCCGGCGAGCAACCTCATCCTCGGCTCCGGCATCCAGCCGCTTCTGAAGCTCGTCGAAGCCGGTGCCAACGTCGCCTTCGGGTCGGACGGGCTCAACGCGGGGCACATGTCGATGTTCGAGAAGGTGCGCCTCGCCGCCCTTCTGCCGCGGGTGACGGAGCCGGACCCCGCGCGCTGGATGACGGCGGAGACGGCGCTGAGGATGGCCACCGTCAACGGCGCCCGCGCGCTCGGCCGCGGCGGCGAAGCGGGCATGCTGGCGGCGGGCCAGCTCGCCGACATCACCATCCTCGACGCCGCGACGGTGCAGATGGCGCCGCGCGGCCGCCTCGCCCCGCAGATCGTCTTCTACGAGACGGGCGCCAGCGTGCGTGACGTCTTCGTGGGCGGCGAGCGGGTGTTGAAGGACGGCAAGCCGACCCGCTTCGACGGCGCGGCGATCCTCGCCGAGGGCCGCGAGGTCGCCGCCCGCCTTGCGCGCGACTCCAAAGCTGCCGTCGACCGCATCGCCGCCTTCCGCCCCGGCATCGAGGCGATGGTGAAGCGTGTGCTCACCGACGGCTGCGGCCCCTGCCGCCTCGCCATGCTGAGCTGAGGCCCTTTCGCCCCGGCTGGCGGGCGGCGAAATCGGTGCGTTGCTTCAGAAGCATGGGTGACGAACACTCAGCGATGTGTGTCAGCGCGCTAATTCATGGGTAGAACTGTGGCGTGACACGTCATTCGATCGGAGACCCAATGCCAGACGCGGCCGACCTCGTCATCGCCAACGGAACCATCGTCACGGAAACGGCGACCTTCACCGCCTCCATCGCGGTGAAGGACGGCAAGATTTCCGCGATCGGGGCCGAGGCCGCCATGCCACCCGCCGCCGAGCGGATCGACGCCGCGGGGCTCCACGTTCTGCCGGGCGTGATCGACGTTCACGTTCACTTCCGCGAACCGGGCATGACGCAGAAGGAAGACTGGGAGACCGGCAGTCGCGCGGCGGCGATGGGCGGTGTCACCACCGTGTTCGAGATGCCGAACACCGATCCTCCGGTCCACAATGTCGAGACATACGAGCTGAAGCGGGGCCTCGCCGCGGCGAAATCCTGCGTCGACTTCGGCATCTACGGTGTGATGGCCGAGCACAACCTCGCCGACCTCAGGCCGATGGCCGAGGCCGGTGTGGCCGGCTTCAAGCTCTTCCTCGGCAACACCACGGGCAATCTCCCCTGCCCGTCCGACGGCGCGGTGCTGGAAGGGTTCGAGATCCTGTCCCAGCTCGGCCTCAGGTGCTCCATCCACGCCGAGAACTCGCCCATCCTCTTCTGGCGGGAGGACCGGCTGAAGGCGGCCGGGCGCAACACCGCCATGGACCATCTCTTGGCGCGGACGGACATCGTCGCCCTGGAAGCCTTGTCGAAAAGCTGCCTGTTCGCGGAGTGGACGGGGGCGCGGATCCACATCGTCCACGAATCGTGCGCGCGGAGCCTTCCCTATATCGCCTTCTACAAGGCGCGCGGGGTGGATGTGACGGTGGAGACGCTGCCGCAATACCTCACCCTCGCCGTCGAGGACGCGACGAAGCCCGGCATGCACGTGATGCGCATGAACCCGCCGATCCGCGAGCGGGCGCAGCAGCAACCGCTGCGCGATGCCTTCGCGTCCGGGCTGATCGACATGATCGCCACCGACCACGCCCCGCACACGCCGCAGGAGAAGGCCGGGGAGACGATCTGGGACATGGCGTGCGGCTTTCCGGGCGTGGAATCGCAGCTCCCCATCATGCTGAGCCTCGCCAAGACGGGCGCCTTCACGCTGCAGCGTTATGTGCAGGCCTCGTCGGCCAACCCGGCGCGCGCCTTCGGCCTCTACGGCACCAAGGGCGTGATCACGCCGGGGGCTGACGCGGACCTCGTCCTCGTCGACATGAACCGGGTGGAGACGCTGTCGGCGGAACGGCTGCAGTCGCGCGGCAAGGTCTCGCCGTTCGAGGGGGTGGAGGTGTCGGCGTGGCCTGTCGCCACCATCGTGCGCGGCACCCCGGTGATGCGTGACGGCGAGATCACCGGCGCGCCGGGCTCCGGCCGCGAGGTGAAGGTGAGGATGCCCGTCCCCGCCCCGCGCAACGTGGAGACGCAGCTTTCGACCCTCTGCGGCGCCTCCCCGGCACCCGTGCATTGAACCACGCCCGGCGCTGAGCCGAGGCGGATGCCGTCACGTCCGACCCCGAGCCCGCGCCGCACCAGCCCCGCGCGGGATATGAGCACGACCACGGCCGGAGCCGCACCGCCCCGGCCGTCTTCCGCCCCGAACTGCGCCCGAGCGGCGCTCTGCCCAAAACCTCCGCGGACACCATGGAACACGACACCGACGCCGCGGCCGGCCCGATCGGCCAGCCGCTCACCAATGTGCGCTGGGACAGGCTGATCCGCGGGCGCGGGCGCTTCGTCGCCAACCGGCGCCACCCGGACCTGGCCCACGCCGCCGTGGTGCGCGCCATGGAGCCGTCCGGCACCATCACCGCGATCGACACCGCCGAGGCGGCCGCCGTTCCGGGCGTCGTCGCGATCTTCACCCAGGCCGATTTCGAGACCGTCTGCACCCCCTGGCGGGCGACGCACGGCCTCTTCGCGGGCGCGAGCGTTCCGCCCGAATATCCGCTGGCGCGCGGCGAGGTCCGCTATGTCGGCGAGCCCGTGGCGCTGGTCGTGGCCGAGACCGCCGCCGCCGCGCGCGATGCCGCCGACCTCGTCGCGGTGACGCTGGACGCGCGCCCCGCCGTCGTCTCGGCCACCGACGCTTTGGCGCCCGGCGCCCCCGCGCTCCACCCGCACCTTGCCGGCGCGGAAGCCAACCTCCACTACCGCATCGCCCGCGAGGCGCCTGCAACGGGCGGAACGCGCCACACCGTGCACCTCACCCTGTCCCGCGTGGCCCCGCAGCCGATGGAGACGCGCGGTGTTCTGGCCGACTACGACCCCGCCGAGGGCACCCTCACCGTGGTCCAGTCGCATCAGCACCCGCACCAGCAGCAGGACATCTACGCCCGCCACCTCGGCATCCCCGAGCACAAGGTGCGCGTGATCGCCGAGGACGTGGGCGGCGCCTTCGGCATGAAGCAGCAGCTCCACAAGGACGAGATGGCGACGGTGTGCGCCGCGGTGGTGCTCGGCCGCGCGGTGCGCTTCATCGCCACGCGCGGCGAAAGCCTCCTCAGCGACGGCCAGGCGCGCGACCACGCGATGACCGCCCACGCCGATGTCGCCGCGGACGGGACCGTCACCGGGCTGTCCCTCAGCGACGTCTGCGGCGTCGGCGCGTTCGGCCTCTACCCGCGCACCAGCTTCGGCGAATCGGGGCAGATGTCGCGGCTGTTCGGGGCGCCTTACGCGGTGGGTTCGGTGGCCTTCGAGTCGCGCCTCGCGTTCC
Organism: Acuticoccus yangtzensis; assembly: GCF_001927245.1. Taxonomy (GTDB): domain Bacteria; phylum Pseudomonadota; class Alphaproteobacteria; order Rhizobiales; family Amorphaceae; genus Acuticoccus; species Acuticoccus yangtzensis. The sequence continues at coordinate 164,540 of NZ_MJUX01000001.1, forward strand.
AGAACCGGCCGCCGCTGGGGCATTATCGCGGTGTCGGTCACCCGGCCGCCTGCCTCATCACCGAGGCGGTGATGGACAAGGCCGCCCGCGCCGCCGACGAGGACCGCGTCGCCTTCCGCAAGCGCCACCTCCACACCCTCGCGAACGGCCCCGCCACCACCGCCGCGGGCCTCGTCCTCCACCGCTACCGCATGGCCGAGTGCCTGGACCTCGTGGCCGACCGCCTCGCCGCCGTGCCCGCCCCGGCGGACGGGCGCATCCGCGGCACCGGCCTCGCCTGCCTCCTGGAGCTGACGGCCCCCGGCTCGCGCTATTATGGCGACGGTCAGATCAATGTCACCGCCACCGAGACTGTGACGCTGCGCATGGAGCCGTCCGGCACGGTGCGCCTCGCGTCGGGCCACACTGACCAGGGACAGGGCGCGGACCAGATGCTGGCCCAGGTCGCGGCGGACGTGCTGGGGCTGACCGCGGACGACATCGCCGTGACCACCGGCGACAGCGCGCATTCGCCCTATGGAGGCGGCGCGTTCGGCTCACGTGGCACGGCGGTCGGCGGGCGCGCGGCCTATGCGGCGGCCGGCATGCTGCGGGACAAGCTCATCGCCACCGCCGCCCTCCTCCACCAGCGCGACCCGGCGGATCTGTCGCTGGCGGCGGGTCATGTGGTGGCGGCGGACGGCACGCAGCTCGCCACGCTGGCGGAGGTGGCGCGCATCTGCCACTTCAAGCCGCACCTTCTGCCGGACGGGCACGACGCCAGCCTCAGCGTCGTCGCCCGCCACGTGCCGCCCCACGACGGGATGACCGCGGCCGCGGTGTTCGGCGCCGCCGTCGCCATCGACCCCGCCACCGGCGAGGTGACGGTGGAGCGGCTGGTGACAGCGCACGACTGCGGCACGGTGGTGAACCCCAGGAGCGCCGAGGCGCAGATGATGGGCGGGGCGATGCAGGGCCTCGGCCAGGCGCTCTACGAGGCGATCCGCATGGACGAGAGCGGCCAGCCCCTCACCGGCTCCTTCATGGACTATGCGATGCCGCGCGCAGACATGGCCCCACCGGTGGAGGTGCTGCACCTTGCCCCCCTGCCGGGCGATGGGTTCGCGCCGCACGGCGTCGGCGAGGCGGGAGCGTCCGGCGTTCCGGCGGCGGTCCTCCTCGCGGTCAACGACGCGTTGGCCCCGCTGGGGGCGGAGATCACCGCCCTTCCGGCGACCGCGCCCGACATCTGGCGCGCCATCCGCGACGCTGAGGGGTGATCGTCCCCCGCGAAACGCAAAAAAGGCGCCCACCGGGCGCCTTTTTTGTTTGTGTCAGTGGGGCTTACTCGGCCGGGGCCGCGTGGCTGCCCTTGAAGCGCTTGATCTCGCCGGACTTCAGGCGGGCGAAGTAGGACCCCGCCTCGGCCTTCACGATCGGCATCAGGAGATAGAGCGCGATGATGTTGACGACCGCCATGGCGAACAGCATCGCATCGGAGAAGTCGATCACCGCGCCGAGCTGGGCCGCCGCGCCGATGACGACGAAGAAGCAGAAGATCAGCTTGAACACGAGTTCGCGCATCGGCCCTTCGCCGACGAGGTAGGTCCACGCCTTCAGCCCATAATAGGACCACGAGATCATCGTGGAGAAGGCGAAGAGGATCACCGCGACCGCGAGAACGTAAGGGAACCAGGAGAGGCCCGTGGCGAAGGCGGCGGAGGTCAGCTCCACGCCGGTCACGCCGCCCTCGGTGGCGATGCGCCCGCCGTCCAGCACGTAAAGCCCCGTCGCAGGGTCGACGACGAGGACACCGGAGATGACGATCACCAGCGCCGTCATGGTGCAGATGACCACGGTGTCGATGAACGGCTCCAGCAGGGAGACGACGCCCTCGGTGGTCGGCTCGTTGGTGCGCACCGCCGAGTGGGCGATGGCGGCCGAGCCCACGCCCGCCTCGTTGGAGAAGGCCGCGCGCCTGAACCCTTGGATCAGCGCGCCGATCATGCCGCCCGCCACACCGAGCCCGGTGAAGGCGCCGGCGAAGATCTGGCCGATGGCCCAGCCGATCATGTGGTAGTTGGCCGCCAGGATGATGAGCGCCGTACCGACATAGAGGATGCCCATGAAGGGCACGACCTTCTCCGTCACCTTGGCGATCGACTTGATGCCGCCGACGATGACGAGGAAGACGATGGCCGCCAGCACCAGCCCGGTGATCCAGCCGCGCCCGTCGAGGAAGGAGCCGGCGCCGCCGGTGACGTTGACGATCTGGGCGTGGGCCTGGTTGGCCTGGAACATGTTGCCGCCGCCGAGCGAGCCGCCCAACGTGAAGATGCAGAACAGGATCGCCATGAAGGAGCCGCCGGCGATGCCGCGCTCGGCGAAGCCCTTCTTCATGTAGTACATCGGCCCGCCGGACACCGAGCCGTCCGGGTTGGTCTTGCGGTATTTCACGCCGAGCGTGCACTCGGTGAACTTGGTGGCCATGCCGAAGATGCCGGCGAGGATCATCCAGAAGGTGGCGCCCGGCCCGCCGATGCCGACCGCGACGGCCACACCGGCGATGTTGCCGAGCCCGACGGTGCCGGACAGCGCGGTGGCGAGCGCCTGGAAGTGGCTGACCTCACCGGCGTCCTTGGGGTCCGAATAGTCGCCTTTGACGAGCTGGATGGCGTGCCAGAAGGCGCGGATCTGGATGAAGCCGAAGTAGATCGTGAAGACGAGCGCGGCGACCACCAGCCAGCCGACGATCCACGGGAAGCCGACGAAGGGTAGGTCCGCGAAGATCAGCGAGACGAACCACCCGGTCGACGAGGCGAAGATCTCGTTGATCTGCTGGTCGAGGCCGGGCGGCGGTGCGGCGGCTTCCGGCGCGGCGTCCTGCGCGAAGGCGGCGGCGGCGAAAAGGGGTGTCAGCGCGGCGGTCGTGGCCGTCAGGGCGGCGCGGTGAAATAAGGTCATGGCCTGGCCCTCAGGGTACGATGGTGACGGGAATAGGCGCGGAGGAGGCAAGGCGCACGCTGACGCTGCCGAAGACGTGCTCGCGGACCGATCGCGCCGTGGTGCGTCCGATGACGATCTGCGAGGCGCCTTTGTCGGTGGCGACGGCTTCCAGCACTTCGGCGGCGTGGCCGTGTTTGACGATGCCTTCGGCGGCGATGCCCTCCGCTTTGAGCGCGGCCACCACGGGGCCGACCAGCTTGGTGTCGGCGGTGCTGAGCTCTTCCTCCCGCCGCGCGTGGCGTTTTTCGTTTTCCTCCGCGCTCTGGAAGGCAAAGGGCGACCACTCGATCACGTAGCAGACGATGATCTTGCTTCCCTCTCCTGGCGCGACCAATGATTTGGCGAATTTCAGGACCTTATCTCCTTGCTCGGTCCCATCGAGACCGACAAGGATCGTCATATCCGGCATTGATCAAGGCCCCCTTCAAATTGCGTTCGTATCCATGGAGTGTCGAACCAGACGACAGATCATGTCAAATACTTCGGCACATATATTCAATTTAGCGCCCTAAGCTGCGGGCGTTGCAATGAAAGTTGCTCAAATGACCGCCAGCCGGGAGGACTTGCGGATGCCGCGATCGCGGGGGCTTTGATCGACGGCGTTCAAAGGTGAGGCAAGCGGCGCCTAGGAATGGACCGCACTCGGACCGGCGGCGACCCGCGATTTTCGCACCGGCGGAACGCCAATGTCCCGGGGGGCCGAAAAGGCCGCGCCAGACCGATCGGCCGGCCCCGGCACGCCTGCAGCAACCGGCCGGCAGCGCCCTCGCGAGGGCGGCGCGGCACAGCGACATGGAGCACCGGCAGCACGGGGGGCACAACGGCAAGGTGGGCCGGCGGCACGGGGGGCACAACGGCAAGGTGGGCCGGCGGCATGGGGACGCGCCCGCGGGCCGGCGGCTGGGTGATCAGGGCAGCGCCCGCGGCTGAGGCGCCGCCGACGGGAGGTCAGGCGTCGGAACCCTCGACCTTCTTCAGATAGCAGCCGGTGATGCGCCAATGGCCGTCGGGCTGCAAAGCGAGGGTGTAGAGCGCACGCCAGGACTCGCCCGCCTGATCGCGGAAGGCGACCTCCTGGGCATAGGTGCCGTCATTGTTCGTCCGGCTGCGCAAGAACGTCGGATGGCCGGCGCGCGTGACGGCCTTGTAGCCCTTGCGCACCATGGTGATGTAGCGCTCCGGCGTTGGAAACATGCGCTTGATGGCGGGCGCCGCATAGGCATAGGCCGCCTCCGCGTCGCCGGCCTTGAGGGCCTTCATCTGCGCTTTGATGGTGGACTGAATGGCATCGGGATTGGCGTGGGCCTCGGCACTCAAGCCAACGAAGGCGACCACGACGAGAGACAAGATCCGCTTCATATTCGCACTCCCGCTCAACGATTTCCGTCGAACGCAAATTGCGGGCCAAGCGGCCCGCAATGTCAAATAGGCTTTGGATCAATCCACCGCGCGTTGGTCGAGGCTCAGCCCATCAGACCCTTGGCGATCTCGGTCAGCTCGGGCGCCAGGTCCGGCCGGTCCAGCCCAAAAGCAAGGTTTGCCGCGAGGAAGCCGATCTTCGACCCGCAGTCGTAGGTGGTGCCCTGGAATTTCAGCCCCTTGAAGCCGTCTTCCTTCATCAGGGTCAGCATGGCGTCGGTCACCTGGATTTCGCCGCCCGCGCCCTTCTCGGTGTTGGCGAGCAGGTCGAAAATGCGCGGCTTCAGGATGTAGCGGCCGGTGATGATGAGGTTCGAGGGCGCAGTTCCGGCCTTCGGCTTTTCCACCATTCCCGTGACGTCGAACACGTCGCCGGAGCCGTTGATCTCCACCACGCCGTACTGGTCGGTCCGCTCCGGGGCGACCTCCTCCACGGCGATGACGTTGGACCCGTGTTCGTTGTAGACGTCCATCATCTGCGCCATCACACCGCGCTTGTTCTTGATGATGACGTCCGGCAGCAGCAGCGCGAAGGGCTCGTTGCCGACGAGCTCGCGCGCGCACCACACCGCGTGACCGAGGCCGAGCGGCGACTGCTGGCGGGTGAAGGAGACGTTGCCGGCCTCGGGAAGCTGGGCCCGCAGCTCCTCCAGCGGCTTGGTCTTGCCGCGCTCGGCCAGCATCGATTCCAGCTCGAACGAGATGTCGAAATGGTCTTCGATGACCTGCTTCCCGCGGCCGATGACGAAGATGAACTGCTCGATCCCGGCCTCGCGGGCCTCGTCCACGACGTACTGGAGAACGGGCTTGTCGACGACGGTCAGCATCTCCTTGGGCATGACCTTCGTGGCGGGCAGAAAGCGGGTGCCAAGGCCTGCCACCGGCAGGACGGCTTTGCGGACGGGTTGCATCACGTTGCCTTTGCGTCGTTAGGGCGTGGGCGACTCGAAGGAGCCGCCCGATCTATTACACGGTCGCGTGCAATAAACGATACCTGTATGCGCGCTCCAGCAACAACCCGACGACGATCCCGCCGGCACACCAGCCACCATAATAATATATGTCAAAAAAGTGGGACGTATACTCGGGAAAATAGAAACTCCTCGTCAACTCCGTCGAATGCATGAACGGGTTATAATACAAATATTTCAACATCGCGGGGGGCAGCGTCTCGGCGGTGAAAAACATGCCGGAGACGATATTGAGCGGGCCGGTGAGAATACCGAACAGGGTGCCCCAGAATTTGAAATAGAGCTTGATCACCATGTTCAGCATGCAGAAGCCGAAGGCGATACAACAGTTTCCCATGGCCGGGAGCATCGACAGCCAGAAATATTCCGGCGTGTCCGTCCCATAGAAATAGTGGAAGAAGAAGGTGATGAGGGTGTAGAGCCCCATCATCGCCAGAAGTTGCAGGAGGATCCCGCCGATGACGAGGTCGATCGGCTGCATGTTGGGCAACACCAACAGCCGCTTCATGCGGTTGTAGGTGCGGTCGCCGCCGGTGACGGAGCTGCGGAAGACCGACAGCGGCACGATGCCCGTCATCAGAAAGACCATGATGTAGTCGCCCATCCCGCCCGTGCGCAGACGCACATAGGTGAAGATGATCGTCATCATGGTGAGCATCGCCACCGGCTCCAGCACCATGGAGAACACGCCGACCGGCGATTCCACGTTGCGTGTCTGCGCCTCGCGCATGGCGACACTGTAGATCACCCCGGCCTGGCGGGAGACCGCCTCACCCACAGACGCCATCGACCATTCCTTACTGCGACCTCACACGCGGCGCCGGAAGCCAGCGTCGAGCGGGTCGAACTCGGCCGGATAGAAAGGGTCGCCATCGAGAAGCCCCGCCCAGTCCTGGCGGAACCGATGGCCCTCCACCGCGCGCTCGTATTGCCAGATCTCGCCCCCCCTTTCAAACAACCCGCCGGTGAGGCGTTGGCCGATCGTCGCCGACTCGTGGTGCACCGCCTCGGCGGCCGGAACGAGGAGATTGGTGAAGCCCGCCGCGTGCGCCTTCAGGCACAGGTCGACGTCGTTGAAGAGGACGCCGAAGCGGTCCGCGTTAAAACCGCCGAGCCGCTCGAACAGGCTGCGGCGGATCGCCATCAGCGCCCCGGTGACGCCGACGACGGACGTCTCGGCCCGCTGCCGGCCGCCAAATCCGGCGCAGCGCGCCGGCAGGAACCGTTCGGCGTGGCGCACGCGCGCCTCTCCCGCCAGCACCAGCCCCGCGTGCTGCACCCGCCCGTCCGGATAAAGAAGACGCGCTCCGGCCACGCCCACCTCGGGCCGCGCCGCCACGGCGGCCAAGGCGGCGAGCCAGCCGGGGCGGGAAAACTCGATGTCGTTGTTGGCAAACACCAGGACGTCGCCCTGCGCCGTGCGGGCCGCGAGGTTGTTGAGGGCGGCGAAGTTGAACGGGCGCGCGTCGCTGAGCACCTTATGGCCGGCCCGCTCGGCCTCCTCCAGGAGCGTTCGCGCGCGCGCGTCGGTCGTGCCGTTGTCGACGAGGATGGTCTCCTGCGGGCCGGGCCGGCTCGCCGCGAGCGTTTCGAGAAACCGCTCCAGATGGCCCGGCGCGTCCCGCGTCGCCGTGATCAGCGTGACGCTGGGCCCGGCCGTCACCGGCGCGGACTGCGGAGAAGCGGGGCGACCTGTCGCAAGCGCCCGGCCGGGCTGCCGCGGAACCGCAGCGGGCCACGCCGCCTTCGCCCGCACCGCATCGGCCAGCCGGACAGCGCGCCGCATGGGGCCGAGCCGCACCACATCGAGCCGGCGGACGACGACGCTGCCGCTGGTCTCGCGCGGGCGCAGCAGCAGCGCCGCCGTGGGCGACGCGAGGCTGAAGCGCGCACGGTAGAGCGCACCGCGAACGCGGCGCAGCGTGCCGAGGCGCGCCCGCGGCGACACCGCATCATCGGCCAGCACCAGCGGTTCCACCCAGGCGACCTTGCCCGCGTCATCCGTAAACTCGCCGGACATCTCCACCGTGCCGGGGCCGATCGGCGGGTCGAAGGTGAGGCGCAGGAGGCCCGTCTCCCCCACGTCGAACCGGTCGCCCGTCACGCGGACCCCCTCCGCCTCGGCGATGCGGATCCCCCTCATCCAACCCGCCGGGGTGGACGGCCGATGGCGCGGCCATGCGCCCTCGGCTCCGGCGCGTGGCGGCTGGCGCAGCGGTCCCAGCGGCCAGTCGGGGGCGAGCGTGCTCCATGGAGCCGCGCGGGCCACCATCAACGTGGCCGCCGCGGCCGGCCGGTCGGTAGGCCACACGTCGAACCCCGTCACCGGCTCGGCGGACGTGAACAGCGCTTCACCGGCCTCCAGCCGCAGCGGTACAGGACCGGCCGCCGTCACCACCGCCACACGCACGGCCACCGGGGCCGCGGCCGTGAGCCGGTAGCATCCCGGCGACAAGGGCAGCGCCACGCGCACAGGCGCACGCGCGCTCAGCTCCACGTCGGCGCGCCAGTGACGGTCCGCGCTCTCGTGGCCGCCGCTGCTGTGGCCTGCGGTGTTGATGTCGATCTCGCTCAGGTCGCCCTCCCGGCGGCGCCGCCCTTCTCGCCGCCGTCATATCCGCCGCGGCACGGGGGGTCACGGGGCAACCTCGCCGGTGTGCTCTTGCGGTCACGCCGCGCTTGCCTCTCGACATCGGCGGCAAGCGGCAGGACACCATCGCGGTATAACAGACCTCACGCGCTTCGGGCGGCGACCGGCCACCCGCGGCCGTCGCACCGATCGTCTCGGCACCTCGGCGGGGCCGCGAAAGTCCAATAAATCCCGCAATTTATTTCCGTGGCACAACATTGAGCAATCGGTTCGCCCATCCGCCCACGACGCTGCGTGACAGGACCCCGCGGCCCCAATTCGATACGCCAAGCGCTTTCCTGTCATTCGACTCAATGGACCTTTGCAACGCTCCTATGGCCCGGACCGGCTTTGAAACGCGTTGAATGTGCTCTACGAATTCGCACGGCCACGTGACGCGACCGCCCCGCTTGCCTATACTTTAGGTCGATCGGGCCTGATCTGCCGGACCAACCGCCCCGCCAAAGCCGGGACATGTCCGTGTCGAGGGAAATGTGATGGATGCACAACACATCCGGAGTTGGGTTCATACACCATCCGGTGTAGGACCTACCGACGAATGCGTTGAAGGCAGGGTAAAGTAACTTGACCCGACCCCTGATCCTTTTTGATCTGACACGGCTCGTTTCGGCCTCCGGACGCTCCGCGCCGACCGGAATCGAGCGCGTCGAGCTTGCCTATGCCAAATGGCTGTCGGGGCTCACCTCGGCGGACGTGCGCTTCGTCGTCACCATGCAGAGCGTGCGGATGATCGCCGACTCCGCGGTGCCGCAATTCCTCGACCGGCAAGAAGCCACATGGGACGGCGGCGCGCAGGGCTTCTCGGCCGAAAGCGCCATCCTCAACGTCAACGAATTCCTCACCGGCGACGGCGCCCCCGCCGCCCCGCTCCTCGGCTACCTCTCGCGTGAAGAGCGCGAACTGCGCCGCTCACGTCGCGGCATCACCGGTGAGGCGCCCAGCCGCTCGCCGATCTCGAGCTGGGCGCAGCACATGGCCGCCAGCTGGGCGCGCGAACCCCTCGCCCCGCTGCTGCGCCAGACCCATCGCGACCGCCCCGTCATCTACCTGCGCGCCTCGCTCGACCGGCTGGAGCGGCCCGGACCGATCGAGCGGATCAAATCCTTCCCCGGCGTTCGGATGGTCAACGTCTGCCACGACCTGATCCCGCTCGATTATCCGGAATTCGTGCGCCCCGGGACGGCCGCCACCTGCGCCGCCCGTGTCGAAACGCTCGCCAAGCACGCCGACGGGATCATCTCCTCGTCGCACTATAGCGCCGCCCGGCTGCGGCAATATCTCGGCCCCAAGCCGCCGAAGATCGCCGTCTCGCACATCGGCTCCGAGCCCGCCCCGCCGACCGCCGCCCTGCCGCCGCTGGCGGACAAGCCCTTCTTCCTCGTCGTCTCCACCATCGAGGCGCGGAAGAACCACATGCTCCTCCTCAACGTGTGGCGGCGCCTGGTGGAGGACCTCGGCGAGGAAGCGCCCAAGCTCGTCATCGCCGGCAAGCGCGGCTGGGAGGCGCAGACCCCCATCGCCGTGCTCGACCGCGTGCGCAGCCTGTCGAGCCACGTTTACGAGGCCGGCGCCGTGCCCGACGCCGCGCTCGACGTCCTGCGCCGCAACGCCACCGCCGTTCTGATGCCCTCCTTCGTCGAAGGCTTCGGCATGCCGGTCACCGAGGCGCTCTCCGTCGACACCCCGGTGATCGCCTCCGACATTCCCGTCTTCCGCGAGATCGTCGGCCAGGCGGCCGAGCTGATCGACCCGCTCGACGGCCCGTCCTGGACCCAAGCCGTCATCGACTATGCGCAGCCCGGCTCGCCGCGCCGCGCCGCCGCCCTGGAGCGCGCCCGCCGCTACGAACCGCCCCAGTGGTCCGACCACTTCCGCGAAGTGCGCAACTTCATCGAGGAAGTCGGCCAGGTGCAGCCGAAGATCTACGTGCCCGCCCGCCGCCGGCCGATCCTGCAGACCCTCCTGCCCTCCCCGTCCCGCACCCTCCTCTGAGAGGCCCGCCGGAGCGCCTCCGCCCGGCACCGGGACCGCCGCCGCCACCTGTCGTGAAAGCGCCGTCAAATCGGCCCTTTGACGGGTGCGGCGCTTCGGCTATCACACGCTCAAAACGTGCATCTCCAGAAAGGGGACCTCCCTTTGACCGCCATCATCGATATCGTCGGCCGCGAAATCCTCGACAGCCGCGGCAACCCCACCGTGGAAGTCGACGTCACGCTGGAAGATGGCGCCATGGGCCGCGCCGCCGTCCCCTCCGGCGCCTCCACCGGCGCCTACGAGGCGGTCGAAAAGCGCGACGGTGACGGGCGCTACGGCGGCAAGGGCGTCGCCGGCGCCGTCGCCGCCGTCAACGGCGAGATCTTCGACGCCCTGTCCGGCCTCGACGCCGAGCGCCAGCGCGACATCGACGAGACCATGATCGCCCTCGACGGCACCGAGAACAAATCCCGCCTCGGCGCCAACGCGATCCTCGGCGTCTCGCTCGCCACCATGCGCGCCGCCGCCGCCTCCGCCGACCTTCCCATCTACCGCTATGTCGGCGGCGTGAACGCCACCGTCCTGCCGACGCCGATGATGAACATCCTCAACGGCGGCGCCCATGCCGACAATCCCATCGACTTCCAGGAGTTCATGGTGATGCCGGTCGGCTACCCCTCCTTCTCGGAGGCGCTGAGGGCGGGTGCGGAGATCTTCCACGCGCTGAAATCCAAGCTGAAGCAGGCCGGCCACAACACCAATGTGGGCGACGAAGGCGGCTTCGCGCCGAACCTTCCCTCCGCCAAAGCCGCGCTCGATTTCATCATGGAAGCCGGGACCCAGGCCGGTGCGCGCATGGGTGAGGATGTTCTCATCGCCCTCGACTGCGCCGCGACCGAGTTCAACACCGACGGTCAATACCGCCTCGAAGGCGAGCAGCGCACCCTGCAGCCAGCCAAGATGGTCGACTACCTCGCCGAACTCGTCGACGCCTATCCGATCATCTCGATCGAAGACGGCATGGGCGAGGACGACTGGGACGGCTGGAAGATGCTGACCGAGCGGATCGGCGCCAAGTGCCAGCTCGTCGGCGACGACCTGTTCGTCACCAATGAGACGCGCCTTGCCCAGGGCGTTTCGACGGGTGTCGCCAATTCCATTCTGGTGAAGGTGAACCAGATCGGCACCCTGACCGAGACGCTGGACACCGTCGAGCTCGCCCACCGCAGCGGCTACACCGCGGTGATGTCCCACCGCTCGGGCGAGACCGAGGACTCCACCATCGCCGACCTCGCCGTCGCCACCAATTGCGGGCAGATCAAGACCGGCTCCCTGGCGCGCTCCGACCGCACGGCGAAGTACAACCAGCTCCTGCGCATCGAAGAAATGCTGGGCAGCGCCGCCATCTACGGCCGCCACGGCCTGCCGCTGCGCGCTCAGTAGGTGACCGGCCACACGGCCAAGGTGCTCTGGACCGCCCGCGACGGGGACGACTTCCTGCGCGGGCGCTACAGCCGCACCCACACGCTCAGCTTCGACGGTGGCACCACCGTCGAAGGCTCCCCCGCCGCGATCAACGTTCCCGCGCCGTGGTCCGACGCCGCCGCCGTCGACCCCGAAGAGATGTTCGTGGCCGCCCTCTCCGCCTGCCACATGCTCTGGTTCCTCGATTTCGCCCGCCGCGCCGGCGTCAACGTCACCCGCTACGAGGACGACGCCGTCGGCACCATGGCCGACATCGGCGACGGTCGCCGCGCCGTAACCCGTGTTGCGCTGCGTCCGCTCATCGCCAGCGATGCGGATGCCGCAACCCTCGCCGCGCTGCACGAGAAGGCGCACCACGCCTGCTTCATCGCCAATTCCGTGCGCACCGAGATCGTCGTGGAGCCTTACCCCGGCGCTTGAGCCGTGGGGGCCGCCGCGGCCTCCGGCGGGCTCCTGCTCACCAACGATCAGGGACCGCCTAATCGCCGGAACCGCCATCACCCCTGCACCGCGTGGCAGACCCGGCGGCACCTTGCCAAGGACAAGCGGCTAAAGCCGGCCTTCGGCTCCTTGGCAAGGCACCACCGGGCCCGCCAAGGGTTGGGGGCGACGGCGGCTCCAGCGATCAGGCAGCGCGGGCCCGCAATGCGTGAGCGCCTCGCGGGCGGTGGGGCACTTTATGCGCTACGCTCCGCCGCCCCAGATTTCAGCCAGCCGGGCGCGCTTTTCGGCGAAACGGCCCTCGGCGATCGCCGCGCGGAGGTCCGCCATCAGGCGCTGGTAGAAGGCGATGTTGTTCCACGAGATCAGCGTGGCGGCCAGCGGCTCGCCCACCTTCACGAGGTGGTGCAGGTAGCCGCGCGAGAAGTCGCGCGAGGCGTGGCAGTCGAGGTTCGCGTCCAGCGGCGTGTCGTCGGTGGCGAAACGGGCGTTCTTGAGGTTCACCTTGCCTGTGGTGGTGTAGGCGAGGCCGTGGCGGCCCGCCCGCGTCGGCATCACGCAGTCGAACATGTCGATGCCCCGCGCCACCGCGCCGATGAGATCGCCCGGCGTACCGACGCCCATCAAGTAGCGTGCGTGCGTCGCCGGCAGATGCGGCGCGGTCACATCGATGGTGGCGAACATCTCATCCTGCGGCTCGCCCACGGCGAGCCCGCCGATCGCGTAGCCGTCGAAGCCGATGCCGACCAGCCCCTCCGCCGAACGCTGCCGCTCCGAGGGATCGGTGCCGCCCTGGACGATGCCGAACTGCAGGCGGCCCGACTGCGCCTCGAGGAATGTGCGCCGCGCGAGGGCGCCCCAGTCCAGGCTGATCGTCACCGAACGCGCGATCTCCTCCGGCGTCGCCGGAAGACGCACGCACTCGTCGAGCTGCATCTGGATGTCAGCGCCGAGCTTGAGCTGGATCTCCACCGCCGACTCCGGCGTCAGCCGATGCATCGAGCCGTCCACGTGGCTCTTGAAGGTCACCCCGTCGTCGTCGATCTTCCTCAGCGCCGACAGGGACATGACCTGGAAGCCGCCCGAGTCGGTCAGGATCGTGTGCGGCCAGCGCATGAACTCGTGCAGGCCGCCGAAGGATGCGACCCGGTCCGCTCCCGGACGCAGCATCAGGTGATAGGTGTTGCCCAGCACCACCTGCGCGCCGGTGGACTCCACGTCGCGCATCAGCATCGTCTTCACCGTCGCCTGCGTGCCCACGGGCATGAAGGCCGGCGTCTCCACGAGACCGTGCGGCGTCACCAGGCGGCCGCGGCGCGCCCCGCCATCGGTGGTCAGAAGTTGGAAGCTCATGGGCGGGGGTCCGGGAAGAGCAGCGAGGCGTCGCCGTAGGAGTAGAAGCGGTACCCTTCGGCGAGGGCATGGGCGTAGATGGCGTGCATGCGCGGCAGGCCGACCAGCGCCGCCACCAGCATCATCAAGGTCGAGCGCGGCAGGTGGAAGTTGGTCATCAGCCCGTCCACCGCGTTGAAGCGGAAGCCGGGGCGGATGAAGATGCGCGTCTCCCCCTCGAACGGGGCGAGCGTGCCGGACTGGGCTGCGCTCTCGAGGATCCGCAAGGCCGTGGTGCCGACCGCGATCACGCGCCCGCCCGCGGCCTTCGTGGCGGCGATCTCCGCCACCGTGGCCGCCGTCACCGTGCCGGTCTCGGCGTGCATCTCGTGCTCGTCCAGCCGCTCCACCTTAACCGGCAGGAATGTGCCGGCACCCACGTGGAGGGTGACGCGCGACAGGGATATCCCGCTGGCGGCGAGTTCGGCGAGCAGGCGTTCGGTGAAGTGGAGCCCTGCGGTGGGCGCGGCGACGGAGCCCGCGGGGTCGGCATAGACGGTCTGGTAGTCGTCCATGTCCTGCGCATCGGGAGCGCGTTTGGCGGCGATGTAAGGGGGCAGCGGCATCGAGCCGACCGCGAACGGATCGTCCTCGAACTGCACGCGCACCTCCGGACCGTCGCGCGAGACGACCTCGGCGGCGGCGTGGCGACCGCCTTCGGTGAAGGTCAGCCTGTCGCCGGGGGCGATGCGCTTGGCCGGCTTGGCGAAGGCGCGCCAGGTGCCGGGCGGGTCCTCGGCCAGAAGCGTCAGCTCCACCTTCGACGAGGCGTCGCCGCGCACGCGGGTGCCGACCAGGCGCGCCGGGACGACGCGGCTGTCGTTGACGACGAGGCGGTCGCCGGGGCGAAGGAGGCTCGGAAGGTCGCGCACATGGCGGTCCTCGAACCCGTCGCTGGGGCGCGAGACGAGGAGCCGTGCCGCATCGCGCGGGACGGCCGGGCGGAGCGCAATGGCCCCGTCCGGCAGCGTGAAGTCGTAATCGTCGAGGGACTCGCCCTCGCCCAGGGTGGCGGTCAAGGCCGTCGTCAGCCGATCAATTGTCGGCGGCGATGCGCGCGCGGACGATCTTGTCCGGGTTCGCGACCTTGCCGTTGTTGGCCTGGGTGCCGGCGTTCAGCGCGTCGACATGCTCCATGCCGTCGATCACCTGACCGAACACGGTGTACTGACCGTCGAGGAAGGTGGCATCGTCGAACACGATGAAGAACTGCGAGTTGGCGCTGTTCGGGTTCTGCGCCCGCGCCATGGAGACCGCACCACGCATGTGCTTGGTCTTGTTGAACTCGGCCTTCAGGTCCGGATAGTCGGACGAGCCCATGCCGGTGCCGGTCGGATCGCCGGTCTGCGCCATGAAGCCGGGGATAACGCGGTGGAAGACCACGCCGTCATAAAAGCCCTCGCGGGTCAGCTTCTTAATGCGCTCGACGTGGCCGGGCGCGATCTCGGGCAGAAGCTCGATGGTGACGGGGCCGTCCTCGAGCTCGAGGATCAGGGTGTTCTCGGGGTCGGCCGCGCCGGCGTGGGCGGTGGAGACCAGCGCCATCGCGACGGCGGCGAGCAGGCGAGAAATCATCGTGTCGTCCTTTCGGGTCGGTCGGGGCGGATGGACCGCCCCTTCTTTGGTGAACCCTTAGCCCATCCCGCGGTGCGAGTTCACTAGGGCCATTGCGCTCACGGCGTGTTCACCGGAAAAGTTGAGCCGCACCGGCAAAGCCGAGCTTGGCCGCCCCGTCAAGCCGCCCCTGCCGCGCCGGGCCTCAGCCCTGTGCCAGCCGGGCCGCCAGAGCGTCCGCCACATGGGCGGGAACGAACGGGCGAACGTCGCCGCCGAGCTGGGCGATCTGACGCACCAAGGTGGCGGTGATGAAGCGCGTCGACGGCGAGGCGGGAAGGAAGACGGTGGAAAGCCCCGGCACCATCGTCTCGTTCATGCCGGCCATCTGCATCTCGTAGTCGAGATCGCTGCCGTCGCGCAGACCGCGGATGAGAAGCGTCGCGCCATGGTCGACCGCCGCCACGGTGACGAGGTTCTGAAACGAGACCACGGCGAAGCGGTCGGCGGCGATGCCCGCCGCAGCCACCGCCTCACGCAGCATGGTTTCGCGCGCCTCGAACGAGAAGAGCGGCTTTTTGCCGGGATGAACGCCGATGCCGGCGACCACCCTGTCGGCAACCGCGAAAGCGCGCACCAGCACATCCATATGTCCGTTGGTCACGGGATCGAACGACCCCGGATAAAAGGCGGTGCGCATGACGGTGATTCCAGATGGCAAAAGGGTGTGGCGGGCCGCAGGTCTTAACAAGATTGATAGACCTTCAGCAATCCCTGCAACACTTATGGTAAACGACTGTTATCATTTTATTATTGGGTCGTTCGGAACCAGTTCAGACCGGATGCGTTTTTTCAACATCAGACGGATGCGAGGCGCCATGGCGGCGCCCGACCGGATCCGGGGCAGCACCCAGAAGGTGCCGCCCGCCATCCCCGCCGCGAAACGCGCGGGATGTGATGAGCGACACAGGTGAAGAACGCGATCGTCGTTAATTCATCTCGTGTCGCCCGGATGAACTTGAGGAGATTGAAATGAACGCCGACCGCCGCATTCTGACCCCGATCGCCGGTACCGTTCTCGCTGGATTCATGATTGCTGCCGCCACGCTGGGCGGGAGCATGGCCGAAGGAACGGCCGCCCCTAAGAGTGACCGCTTCGCCGTGGTCGGGGACAGCCTCTGCGCCGGTCAGGCGTGGCCCAATCTGTCTTCGGAATGCCTGGCGTGGTCCGAGGGACAGGCCGTCGCTTCGCCGGTGCGTTTCGTGACCATCGCGTCGAGCGATAAATCCGCCCGCGTGACCAAGCTGGAGCGCACGCCGGTTGAGGAAATCGCGCTGCACTAAACTCCAATAAATAGTCAACAGAATTGTTCGATTTACGCACAATTCTGTGAGGCACTGTTGCGGATCAGCCTCAGTCTCATAAATTGAGGCTATGTCCGCGAGAGGTAATCCTATGTACGGTGCCATCATCAAAAGCTCGATCATCGCGTCTGCCTTTGGCGTCGTGGCGCTCGCCCTCGCATTGACGGCTTCCAACTTCACGCGCGTGTCGACCACCACCCCGGCCTTGAAGGGCGATCTCCTCGTGGCGTTGGCCTATGAGAGCTGCCCCGAGGCCGATTGCGCCGCATTTCACGAGAAGCTGGGTGGCTATTCAACCGTGGTCGACCGCGACCTGGAGGCCGGGACGATCACTCTGACCCGGCTGCGCCCTACCGACTGAGGCCGCGCCACACCGCGCAGCCGCGCCGGCCCGGACGCGCTGCAGCACGAGCTGCGCCGGTCGGTGTCGAGGCTGAGCTTTCGGCGTAGCAACGGACCAAATGAAAGAGCCGCCAGCGAGATCCCGCTGGCGGCTCTTTCAACATCGGTGCTGATTTTCTCCTCACTCCTCAGAGAGAGGCGCGCGGCTTACTCTTCGGAGCCGTCGTTCGGTTCGTCACCGTCCGGCGCATCGGTGGAGCCGTCGGGCGACGCGTCCACCGCCTCGGTGCCTTCCTCGCCGTCATCCGTCACGCGGTCGACGGAGACGACACGCTCGTCCGCGGCCGTGTTGAAGACGATAACACCTTGCGTGTTGCGTCCGGCGACACGCACCCCGTCCACCGGCACGCGGATGAGTTGGCCCGCATTCGTGACCAGCATGATCTGGTCCGTCTCCTCCACCGGGAACCCGGCGACCAGCGGACCGTTGCGGCCGTTCACCACCATCGCCGCAATGCCCTTGCCGCCGCGCGAGGTCACGCGGAACTCGAAGGACGACGAGCGCTTGCCGTAGCCGTTTTCGGAGATGGTGAGGATCTGCTCCTC
This sequence comes from Acuticoccus yangtzensis, assembly GCF_001927245.1. Lineage (GTDB taxonomy): Bacteria > Pseudomonadota > Alphaproteobacteria > Rhizobiales > Amorphaceae > Acuticoccus > Acuticoccus yangtzensis. The sequence goes on from NZ_MJUX01000001.1 coordinate 181,724, forward strand.
GGCGGCGCTCATCTCGGCATAGCGCTCCAGCGTCAGCTCGCCGCCGTTGCCGCCCTCGTCCTCCTCGCCCACGGGCTCGGCCTCACCGGCCACCGCGCGGCGCATCTTCAGGAAGACCGAGCGCTCGTCCGGGTTGGTCGGGAAGTGGCGCAGGATGGACATGGAGATGATCTTGTCCCCCTCTGCCAGCGAGATGCCGCGAACGCCCGACGAGTTGCGCCCGAGGAAGACGCGCAGCGAGGACACCGGGAAGCGGATCGCCTGGCCGAGCGCGGTGGTGAGGAACACGTCGTGGTCGGGCGTGGCGATGGCGACGCCGACGATGCCGTCCCCGTCGTCCAGCTTCATGGCGATCTTGCCGGCGCGGTTCACGTTGGTGAAATCGCTCAGCTTGTTACGGCGCACGTTGCCCTGCGTGGTGGCGAACATGACGTCGTAGTCGCTCCACGTCGCCTCGTCCTCCACAAGCGGGAGGATCGACGTGATGTATTCGCCCTCTTGCAACGGCAGGATGTTGGCGAGGAATTTGCCGCGCGACTGCGGCGCCGCCTGCGGCAGGCGCCACACCTTCTCCTTGTAGACCATGCCGCGCGAGGAGAAGAACAGCACCGGCGTGTGGGTGTTGGCCACGAACAGCCGCGCCACGAAGTCGTTGTCCTTGAAGGACATGCCCGAGCGGCCTTTGCCGCCGCGCCGCTGCGCCCGATAGGTGTCGAGCGGGACGCGCTTGATGTAGCCGGCGTGGGACACGGTCACGACCATGTCCTCGCGGTTGATGAAGTCCTCGTCTTCGAGGTCCGGCCCGCCGTCCAGGATCTCGGTCTTGCGCGGGGTGGCGAACTCGTCGCGCACGGCGGTCATCTCGTCCTTGATGATCCCCTGCACACGGGCGCGCGAGCCGAGGATGTCGAGATAATCGGCGATCTCGTCGGCGAGCTTCTTCAGCTCGTCGCCGATCTCGTCCCGGCCGAGGGCGGTGAGGCGCTGCAGGCGCAGGTCCAGAATGGCGCGGGCCTGCTCTTCGGACAGGCGGATCGTGCCGTCTTCGGAGATCGCGTGGCGCGGGTCGGCGATGAGGGCGATCAGCGGCGCCATGTCGACCGCCGGCCAATCGCGGTCCATCAGGAGCTGGCGCGCCGTCGCCGGGTCCGGCGAGGTGCGGATGAGGCGGATCACCTCGTCGATATTGGCGACCGCCACCGCGAGGCCGACGAGGACGTGGGCGCGATCGCGCGCCTTCGCCAGCAGGAACTTGGTGCGCCGGGCGATCACCTGCTCGCGGAAGCCGATGAACGCGGACAGGATGTCCTTGAGGTTCAACTGCTCGGGCCGGCCGCCGTTGAGCGCCACCATGTTGGCCCCGAACGAGGTCTGCAGCGGCGAATAGCGGTAGAGCTGGTTCAGCACCACGTCCGCATTGGCATCGCGCTTCAGCTCGATGACGACGCGCATGCCGTCGCGGTCGCTCTCGTCGCGCAGGTCCGAGATGCCTTCGACGCGCTTGTCGCGCACCAGTTCGGCGATCTTCTCGACCATGGTGGCTTTGTTCACCTGGTACGGAATCTCGTCGACGATCAGCGCCTCGCGGTTGGAGCCGATCGGCTCCACGCGCACCTTGCCGCGCATGAGGACGGAGCCGCGCCCCATTTCATAGGCGGAGCGGATGCCGGAGCGGCCGAGGATCTGTCCCCCGGTCGGAAAATCGGGACCGGGGATGTAGGCCATCAGGTCGGTGATCGACAGCGACGGGTCGTCGATCAGCGCGATGGTGCCGTCGATGATCTCGCCCAGATTGTGCGGCGGGATGTTGGTGGCCATGCCCACCGCGATGCCGCCCGCGCCGTTGACGAGGAGGTTCGGGAAGCGCGCCGGAAGGGCGACGGGCTCGCGCTCGGAGCCGTCATAGTTGTCCTGGAAGTCGACCGTGTCCTTGTCGATGTCCTGGATCAGCGCCGTGGTGGACACCTTCTGCAGGCGCACCTCGGTATAACGCATGGCGGCCGGGGCATCGCCGTCGACGGAGCCGAAGTTGCCCTGCCCGTCCACCAGCGGCACGCGCATAGAGAAGGGCTGCGCCATGCGCACGAGGGCGTCGTAGATCGCCGAGTCGCCGTGCGGGTGGTATTTACCCATGACGTCACCGACGATGCGGGACGACTTCTTATAGGGGCGGTTCCACTCGTAGTTCCCCTCGTGCATGCCGAAGAGGATACGGCGGTGCACGGGCTTGAGGCCGTCGCGCACGTCCGGCAAGGCGCGGGACACGATGACGGACATGGCATAGCCGAGGAAGGATTTCTCCATCTCGGCCGTGATCGAGATCCCGGAGATGCCGTCACCGCCCGCAGGCGGTTGGGCGCCGCCGGGGTCCATGGGGCCGCCACCGTTTTCGGTCTCGTCACTCACACGTCACACTCCTACGGGGAATGGGACTTAGCTAACGATTCCGAACGCCAATTGCCAGCGCTGGCGGCCCTTTTGAGTGACTTCGCCACAGCCGCGTGGACTTTTCCGACCTCGAACGCCCTGCGGCCCCTCAGAAGCCGCGGCCAGCGGCTTCATGGGTGCGGGGCTCCGCCGTGCCTCCGGGCGGCGCATCCGGCCCGCGACCGTGGCGTGGGCGCGGCGCCAAGCGACGTCGATGCGCCGTCTCTATATGCGCCGGCCGCCGGGCGCGATGAGGATGCCGGCGGGAAAGAAACCGCCCGGCGCGTCGCCGCCATAAAGGACGCGCAGCGCCGTGGAAAGGCGGCGCGGCAGAATGAAGCCGCTCGTGTCCGCGGGCACGAGGTTCGCGACCGCGGCGTCACCGAGCCCGGTCTCGGCGACGGCCCCGCCCTCGGCAAGGCCCCCGCGCGTGTCGACGATGCGCGTGACGGCGGCGGCGGCGTCCGACAGGCCGCGCTGGCGCATCAGCGTGCGCAACGCCCCGCCCTGGTAACCCTCGGCCGCCAGGATCTGCAACATGACCGTGCGCACGTTGGGGTCGGCGGCCCGCTGGACGATGGCGGCATAGACGCCGACCGCGACCTCTTCGACGAGAAGGAGCGTGGTGAACAGCGCGTCGGTGCCGGCGAAGGGGCTGCGCGCCAGGCGGCTCCCGGCCGGGGCGAGCAATGTGGCGCTGGCGGTGAGGTCCAGCGCCGGTCGGTCGACCGGGCGGCGCCCATAGCCCTCCATGAAGGCGCGCAGCACCATGATGTGCCGTGCCTCGAGGTCCGCGCCCTCGGCGACGAGCGCGGCCGCCTCGCCCGAGAGGTCCGGAACCGGGCCCTCTCCGGTGACGCTACCCGGATTGGCCCCGCGAAAGGCCGCACCGAGGTCGACGGCGCCGTTGATGGCGGAATTGAAGAGCTCGAATTGCAGATATTCCAGGCTCAGGACGACGTTGAGGAGAGCGAAATCGCCCAGCCCGTCGTCCGGCGAGGTTTGCGCGGCGGCGCTGCCCGCCAGCATATCGGCAACGAGCGGCGCGCCAGCCAGCGCGGCGAGCCGGCCCAGGACGCGGCGCCGGTTCGGCCCCTCCGGATCAGCCGTCCCGATGGCGGCAATGGGTGCGGTGCGGGAAGAGGCTTTTGAACACTCGCCCCCTTGGGTGCGCACGTTCGGATCAGGCGGGGTGGACGCAAACTCGGCGTTCATCGCGCTCCTTTGAGCCGCTCGGCCCGATGGATGACCGGCGCACCCTAGGCCCGCATCCGGGCAAAAGCGAGGGTGGACGGCCTCAGAATATGTTGAACGGCCGCGGCCGAACCTCTGTCGGGCGCCCGCGGCCGGACCGCGGTGGCACCGTTGGCCGCCCAGGCGCGCCTACCCGTGCACCGGCGGCGCGTATGGCGGTCGTGGCACCGCAATTGCATCGGGTGTGGCGTGCGGTGCGTCTAGGGTTCCGGCGTCGAACGACGTGTCTGGTCCGAGAGACGCAAGCCCTGCCGGTGGCGGGGTTACACGGCGGGCCAAAATCCCGGGAGGACGCCGCACGGACTACCGCGTGAGCGGGTCCGTCTCCCGGTCCTTCTCATGCCTCATGTGCGGCAAGCGCCCCAACCGGCGGCGCCCCGCTTCCTGCCGCCACCCCGGCCAGCCGCCGGGAATGCCGCCACCCGGCCAGCCGCCGGGCAGAGGAGGAGAAGGTGATGAAGACGACGACCGCCGCGGCCCTCGCCGCCGCCATCCTGGCCGGCGCTGCCGCCCACTCGCCCGCCAGCGCCGAGGAGAAGACCGACTTCTCCGTCTGCTGGTCCATCTATGTCGGCTGGATGCCGTGGGGCTACATGCAGGACTCCGGCATCCTCGCCAAGTGGGCCGACAAATACGGCATCACCATCGAAGCGGTGCAGATCAACGACTACGTGGAGTCGATCAACCAATATACCGCGGGAATGTACGACGGCTGCTCCATGACCAACATGGACGCCCTCTCGATCCCGGCCGGCGGCGGCGTCGACACCACCGCCCTCATCGTCGGCGACTATTCCAACGGCAACGACGGCATCGTGCTGAAGGGCGCCACCGACCTCGCCGACATCAAGGGGCAGTCGGTCAACCTCGTCGAACTCTCCGTCTCCCACTATCTCCTCGCCCGCGCGCTGGAGACGGTGGACCTGTCGGAGCGCGACATCACCGTCGTCAACACCTCCGACGCCGACCTCGTCGCCGCCTACACCACGCCGGACGTGACCGCCGTCGTCACCTGGAACCCGCTGCTGTCGGAAATCGTGTCGATGCCGGACTCCACGGAAGTCTTCAACTCGGCCGAGATCCCCGGCGAAATCATCGACATGATGGTGGTGAACACCGAGACGCTGGCCGACAATCCCGCCTTCGGCAAGGCCCTCACCGGCGCCTGGTACGAGACCATGGCGCTGATGGAGGCGGGCGACGAAGAGGCGCTGACGGCGATGGCCACCGCCTCCGGCACCGACATTGCCGGATACCGCGCGCAGCTCGAGTCCACGGCGATGTTCTATACGCCGCAGGAAGCGGTTGATTTCATCTCCGGCGAGGGGTTGCCCGAGATCATGAGCTTCGTCGCCACCTTCCTGTTCGACCACGGCATCCTGGGGACGGGTGCGCCGAGCGCCGAGTTCGTCGGCATCCAATATCCGGGCGGCACGGTCACCGGCGACGAGGCCAACGTCACCTTGCGCTTCGATGACAGCTATATGCAGATGGCGGCGGACGGCGAACTCTGACCGCGGAGGGGCCGCGCGCCGATGCGCCTCATCAACCAGAGACCGGGCCGCGTCGGCGCCATTCTCCTCGGCGCGATCCCGTTCGCGCTGGCGCTCGCGGCCTATGTCGTCGGCAGCGCGGTCCGGCGGGCGGAGAACCCGCAGGACAAGCTCCTCCCCTCGCTGGAGGCGATGGGCACCGCCTTCGCCCGCATGGCCTTCGAGGCCGACCGGCGCAGCGGGGACTATCTCCTGTGGGTCGACACGGCCGCCAGCCTGGAGCGGCTCGCCCACGGCATGCTGATCGCGGCCGGGCTCGCCATTGTGGTGGGCGCGCTCATCGGCATCCTGCCGGTGGGGCGCGCGCTGCTGTCGCCGTTCGTGTCCGCCTTCTCGCTCATCCCGCCGATCACGGTGCTGCCGATCCTCTTCATCGTGCTCGGGCTCGGCGAGGCGGCCAAGGTCGGGCTCATCGTGGTGGGCACGGCGCCGCTGATGATCCGCGCCGTCGCCCAGTCGGTGCTGGACCTGCCGCGCGAAGAAATCATCCGCGCCCAGACGCTGGGCGCGTCGACGATGCAGCTCACCGCGCGGGTGGTGTTGCCGCAGATGTGGCCGCACCTCGTCCGCGCGATCCGCATGGGGCTGGTGCCGGCGTGGATCTTCCTCGTCTCGGCCGAGGCGATCGCCGCGACGGAGGGGCTCGGCTACCGCATCTTCCTCGTGCGACGCTACCTCGCGATGGACGTCATTATCCCTTACGTCCTGTGGATCACCTTGATCGCCTACGTGCTGGACAGGGCGCTCGCACTCGCCTCGCGCCGCCTGTTCCCGTGGGCGCACCTGTCGGGCGACGCACTGTGACCGGCACTGCGGCCGGTGCCGCGCCCGCATTCGTGGAGGTGAAGCGGCTCGCCGTGACCTATGGCGACGCGCCGATCCTCGAGGGTGTCTCGGTCGGTGTCGCCGAAGGCGCGCTGGTGACGATCGTCGGCGCGTCCGGCTGCGGCAAGTCCACCTTCCTGCGCATCCTTTTGGGGCAGGAGCGGCCGACCGGGGGCACCGTCGCCATCGACGGCGCGCCGATCGCCCCGGAGCCGGACCCCAACCGTGGCATCGTCTTCCAGAAGTCCTCGGTGTTCCCGCACCTCACCGTGCGCGGCAACCTCATGCTGCCGTTCGAGATCGCAGGCGGCGGCCCCCTCGCCCGCCTGTTCGGCGCCCGCCGCCGCGCCGCGCGCCAGAAGGCGGACGCGATGATGGAGCGCATCGGCCTCGCCCACGCCGCCGATCGCTACCCGGCGCAGTTGTCGGGCGGCATGCAGCAGCGCCTCGCCCTCGGCCAGGCGCTGTTGCCGCGCCCGAAGATCCTGCTGCTCGACGAACCCTTCGGCGCGCTCGACCCCGGCACCCGGCGCGAGATGCAGGCGCTTCTGGTGGAGCTGTGGCGGGAAACGGGCATGACTGTCTTCATGGTCACCCACGACATCCAGGAGGCGTTCGACCTCGGAACGCGCATTCTGGTGTTCGACAAGATCCGCCACGACCCGCAGCACCCGCACGCTTACGGCGCGACGATCACCTACGACATTCCCCTGAAAGGCCCCGTCGCGGAGGCGCTGCGCCCCGCAACACCGGCAAACCTGAACGTGAAGGACGCATTCTGATGGCCCACCGCTCCTTTGACCCCTTCACCGGCGATCCCGCGCACGCCGCCCCCTTGTGCGCCTCCCCCATGCGCGCCGACCCCATGCGCGCCGCGCACCATGCCGGCCGCCGCCAACGCGCCCTCCCCGCCCGACGTCATCACCCGGACTTCAACGCCAAGGAAACCCGCGGTTGGAAGGCGCTGGAGAAGGAGGACGCGCTCCCCGGCTCCGCCTGGGCTGCCGAGCAGAAGTGGGCGCTGGAGATGGGGCTTCCCGGCGCACCGTCGCTGACCGACCGCACCATCCCCACCTTCGCGCGGGGCGAGCTGCCGCATTTCGCCGGCATCAACACCTTCCTGAAGGCGCCATATGTCGAGAACATCAAGGACGTCGCCAAGTACGACGCGGCGGTGCTGGGGGTGCCGTTCGATTCCGGCACCACCTACCGGCCCGGCACGCGCTTCGGCCCGCAGGGAATCCGCCGCATCTCCGCCCTCTACACCACCTACAACTACGAGCTCGGCGTGGACCTGCGCGAGCAGATGACGCTGTGCGACGCGGGCGACGTCTTCACCATCCCCGGCAACCTCGAAAAGTCGTTCGACCAGATCAGCCGCGGCGTGGGCCACGTCTTCGCGTCGGGCGCGCTGCCGATCATCCTCGGCGGTGACCATTCGATCGGCTTCCCGTGCGTGCGCGGCATTGCCGAGAACACGTCCAAGCGCATCGGCATCATCCACTTCGACCGGCACATCGACATCCAGGAAAAGGACCTCGACGAGAGGATGCACACGACGCCCTGGTACTGGGCGACGAACCTTCCCAACGTGCCGGCGGTGAACCTGGTGCAGCTCGGCATCGGCGGTTGGCAGGTGCCGCGCCCCGGCGCCGCCGAGGCCTTCCGGCGCCAGACCAACGTTCTGACCATCGAGGACATCGAGCACTACGGGCTGGAGAAGACGGCCGAGATCGCCCTGGAACTCGCCTGGAAGGACGCCGACGCGGTCTACATCTCCTTCGACGTCGACAGCCTGGACTGCGGCTTCGTTCCCGGCACGGGATGGCCGGAGCCGGGCGGCTTCCTGCCGCGCGAGGCGTTGAAGATCCTGGGCCTCGTCTGCGCGCCGGGCATCTGCGGCCTCGAGGTGGTCGAGGTGTCGCCGCCCTACGACACGTCGGACATCACGGCGCTGATGGGGGTGCGCGTGGCGGTGGAGGCGCTGGGGTCGATGTGCGCTCACGGAACACTCGGCAAGCACAAGGCGATCATCGACAAGCCGATCGACTACGCGGCCGGCTGAGCGGAAGACCCACCATGCACCGCGATGACGAGACGTCCTTCAACCCCTACGTGGCGCGCCCCTACGGCGCCCACAGGGCCCACCATCACCCGCACGGCCACGCCCATCCGCACGGCCACAACCAGGGCACGGCGCAGTGGCAGACGCCGCATGTGGAGGGCGGGCCGGATGCGCCGCAGCACCACCACCACGAACCCGACCTCGACCTCGTCGAGAAGGCGTTCGTGGAGGGCTTCCAGGCGGCGAGCGACCCGACGAGCTTCCTGCGCCTCGCCGGCATCCCTTTCAGCGGCCGCGCGGCGGACGGCACGTCCTTGAAGCTCCTGCGCGTCGCGGTCGACCTCGTCGCCGATGTGGCCTCGCTCACCCCGCACATCGGCGGTGAGAGCTTCCGCCACGATCCGCTACCCGCCGCGATGGTGTCGAAGCGCGAGACGCTGCGCTTCGTCTACTTCGACGGGATGGGGCCGGTGAGCTTATCCTTTGAAGATGCGCGCAATTTGATCGCCGAATAGGTGTTTTCTCTGGACCGGATGGAACCCGTGCCGCTAGACACGCCCTGTCAACGCGGCGCGGATTCGGCTCTGATCCACCGCGCCGCCCCTCCCGTGCGGCGAACCCCGATGGTCGAGGGGCATGCCGTTGAAGTACGGAGCCTCCAGAGTGGCACTTTATACCTTCGAAAGCCTGTTCGTCCTCTTCAAGGGTGACGACGGGATCGACGCCCAGCGCGCACGCACAGGCGACTACGTCGTCGTCGACGCGGACGACGACGGCTTCGGCTACCGCTATGTCGGCGGCGATTCCGATGTCGAGATGAACATCGGGAACGCCAACGCCATCCTGATCGAAGGCCAATCCTTCGCTCCGGACGAGCTCGAGGCGATTGTCGAACAGATCCACTGGGGCAACGGCAACGTCACCTACTTCATCGCGTTCAACAGCCCCACGGGGGCCTTCGACGGGGATTATCACATCATCCTCGGCGGCGACCCTCTGCCCCCCATCACCAACGCGGCGGACTTCAACGCCTTCAACGAGGCGATCACCAGCGTCGAGCGGATCTCCTCCGGGCCCTTCGCGCCCGGCGAGACGATCGGCTATGAAGAGGTGCAAAGCCTCACCTCCGTCACCGACGGTGAGCCGCCCGTGAGCGAGCCGGAGGTGAACCTCATCACCGGCAGCGAAGAGGCCGAGGAGATCCCCGGCACCGACGGCAACGACAGCATCTCGGCGCTCGGCGGCGACGACACCATCGACGCCGGAGCGGGCAACGATTCGGTCTATGGCGGCTCGGGATCGGACTCCATCTTCGGCGGCGACGGTGACGACGAGCTCGCCGGACGCCGCGCCAACGACACGCTGATCGGCGGTGACGGCGACGACCGCCTGTTCGGCGCGGAGGGCGACGACCTCGTCATCGGCAACGCCGGCAACGACACCTTGGGCGGTCAGCTCGGCAACGACGCGCTTGAGGGCGACGCGGGGCGCGACGTTCTGTTCGGCGGCGGCGGCGACGATACCGCCGACGGCGGCGCCGACAACGACCGGCTGATCGGCCGCCGCGGCGACGATGTTCTTCTGGGCGGCGACGGCGACGACGGCATCTTCGGCGGCGGCGGCGACGACCTCGTCGAGGGCGGAACCGGCGACGACACGCTCGTCGGCCAGGAGGGCGACGACGCCCTGTTCGGCGACAGCGGCGACGACGTTCTGGCCGGCGGCGCGGGGGACGACATCCTCGCCGGCGGCACCGGGGTGGACCAGCTCACCGGCGACGAGGGAGCCGACCTCTTCGTGCTGACGGAGGGGAGCGGCCACGCGATCATCGCCGACTTCGACGGCAGCAGCGACACGTTCGGCCTCTCGGACGGCCTCACCTTCGCCGACCTTACCCTGACCGGGAACGAGATCCTGGTGGACGGCGACCTGTTGGCGGTCCTCAACGGGACCACCGTCGCCGGACTGCAGGCGAGTGACTTCGAGGTGTTGGCGGGTTAATCTCGCCGGGACGCGCCGGTCGCCGGATCGGCGCGCCCTCCCTTAAGACCAGCCGAGACGACGTGAACGACCGCCCGACGCCCCCGGCCACGACCGCGGCACCTGCTGATACGCCCCCGCCGGACGATACCGCGGGAGTTGGCGCCGGAGTTGGCGCGGTGCAGGCGGAGCGGAGCGCAACGCCCCTTGCGGCGCCGGCGATACGAGGCGGCCGCGCGAAAGCAGGCGCCGAGCGGACGTTGACCAACGCCGAGGCGCGCCACGTCTTCCTGGCGCGTCACGGCCTTGCCGGACCGCCGACCGGCCCCGCGGAACGCGAGACGGTGGCCGGCACCATCGCGGCGCTGGGCTTCGTTCAGGTGGACTCCATCGCCACCGTGGCGCGCGCTCATCACCTCATCCTCTATGCCCGCCACCACCGCTACCGCCCGCCGGTGCTGTCGCGCCTCTTCGCCGAGCGCCGCCTGTTCGAGGGCTGGACCCACGATGCCAGCCTCATCCCCATGGAGTTCTGGCCCTATTGGCGCCGCAAGTTCCGCCACGCCGAGGAGGTGACGCACGCCCGCTGGCAGGCCCGCTTCGGCCACGAGCTGGACGAGATCTGCGACCGCGTCCTCGCCCACATCGCCGCCAACGGGCCGACCCTTGCGCGCGATTTCGAATCCGAGGGCGGGTCCGCCGGGTGGTGGAACTGGCAGCCCGCCAAGGTGGCGCTGGAATTCCTGTGGCGCTCCGGCCGCATCGCCGTTTGCCACCGCGACGGGTTCCAGAAGGTCTATGACCTCACCGAGAACATCGTCCCCGCCACGCTCCTCGCCGCGGCGCCGGACGATGCGGCCATCGTGGACTTCGCCTGCGAGGCCGCGCTCGGCCGGCTCGGGTTCGCCTCGCCCAAGGAGATCGCTGACTTTCTGGAGCTGATCACCGCCGCCGAGGCCGCCGACTGGTGCACACACCACCGCGAACGGCTCATCGGCCTTGCCGTCACCCAGGCGGACGGCAGCACCCGCCCCGCCTTCGCGCTGGCGGACGCGCCGCCGGTGGACACCCTCGCCCCCACCCAGCGCCTCAGGATCCTCGCCCCCTTCGACCCGCTGGTGCGCGACCGGACCCGCGCCGAACGCCTGTTCGGCTTCCACTACCGCATCGAGATTTACGTCCCGCAGCCCAAGCGCCGCTACGGCTACTACGTCTTCCCCATCCTGGAGGGCGACCGCTTCGTCGGGCGGATCGACATGGCGCGCTCCGGCGGCACGCTCGCCGTCGCCGCCCTGTGGCCCGAGGCGGGCGTGCGGTTCGGCGCCGCTCGCCGCCGCGCGCTGGACGCCGAGTTGACGCGCATGGCCCGCTTCGCCGGGGTGGACGGCGTCACCTATGCCGAGGGTTGGCTGCGCGCCTGAGCCTCCCCGCGAAAGGGGCTGGCCAAAATGTGGCACAGCACGCATTGTCTGCGGACGTGTCCGACCCCAGATCCCGCAAGCGGCAGCCCGACAGCGGGGCCACAAGGAGATCCCATGACCAAGCCCATCGACCTTTATTATTGGCCCACCCCGAACGGCTGGAAGGTGTCGATCTACCTCGAAGAGGTCGGCGCGCCCTACGAGGTGCACTATGTGAATATCGGCGCGGGCGACCAGTTCAAGCCGGACTTCCTGGCGATCGCGCCGAACAACCGCATGCCCGCCATCATCGACCATGACGGGCCGGGGGGGAAGGAAATCTCGGTCTTCGAGTCCGGGGCGATCCTGCAATATCTCGGCCGCAAGTTCGGCCAGTTCTACCCGTCCGACGAGCGCGCCCGCGTGGAAGTCGAAGAGTGGCTGATGTGGCAGATGGGCGGTTTCGGCCCCATGCTCGGCCAGAACCACCACTTCAACACCTATGCCCCGGAAGACATCGCCTACGCCAAGAAGCGGTACACGGACGAGACGCACCGCCTCTACGGCGTGCTGAACAAGCGCCTGGCGGGGCGCGAGTTCATCTGCGGTGACTATTCCATCGCCGACATGGCGTGCGTCGGCTGGGCCAACGGCTGGGAGCGCCAGAAGATGGACATCGAGGAGTTCCCCAACGTGAAGCGCTGGCTGGCGGCGGTGAAGGCGCGCCCCGCGGTGCAACGCGGCATGGCGCTCGGCCAGGAGCGCCGGTCCAACCTCGCCGAGGACAAGAAGGCGCAGTCGATCCTCTTCGGCCAGCGCGCGGGCTGACGCGCCCCCGTCCGGCGCTCCCAACGGGGCGCCGGCCTGCGTCCGGTTAGGCGGCCGGGCGCTTCTTCTGCAGCCCGGTGCGCTTGCAGGACGCGACCAGCTCGCCCTTCTGGTTGTAGGCGCGGTGGATGAAGGTCACGATCCCCGCGTTCGGGCGGCTCTTGCTCTCGCGCAGGTCGATCACCTCGGTCTCCACGCGAATGGTGTCGCCGTGGAAGAGCGGCTTCGGGAACCGCACCTCGTCCCAGCCGAGGTTGGCGATCGCGGTGCCGAGTGTCGTGTCGCCGACCGAGATGCCCACCATCAGCCCCAGCGTGAAGCAGGAGTTGACGATGCGCTGGCCGAACTCGGTTTCGGTGCGGCAATATTCCTCGTCGAGATGCAGGAGCGCCGGGTTGTGCGTCATCGCCGTGAAGAAGACGTTGTCCGCCTCGGTGATCGTGCGCGTCAACGGGTGGCGGAACGTCTGCCCCACCGTCATCTCGTCGAAGTAGACGCCAGCCATGTTCTGTCTCCTGTGCCGCGCCCGTCCTAACGGGGTGCGGGCGGCGGCGCCAGCGGTTCGCCTCAGCCGAGCGTGAGACGCGCGACCGCGTAGGGTTTCAGGGTCAGCGGCCAGGCGACCGGCGCCTCGGGGAGCGGCCGCGCGGCGCTGCACGCGGCCTCGAAGGTCGTCTCGTCGAGCACCGCGCCGGTGGCCGCCTCGGCGCCCGGCAGCGCCACCTCCACTGCCTCGCCGGTCAGGTTGACGAGGACGAGCGTGCGTCCCGCGTCCGTTTCCACCGCCAGCGCCTTCACCACGCCCGGCCGGTCGGACGATGCCTCGAGCACCGCCCCGCCCGACAGCGCGGTGGCCAAGGCGACAGCGTGCCAGTTCGGCATCACCGCCGCGGGCGCCTCGTCGAACCAGGGGCGCGGCGCGTCGTCCGGGGCGTTGACGATGCCGGACGGACCCGCCACCGCCGCCAAGGTCACCGCGTCCACCCCGCCCTTGGCCGCTTCGGCGACGTAGCCGGTGTACCAGGCGGCGCCGAGCAGCGCCCTGTCGCGCGGGTCCACCCGGTTCATCGCCTGGCGGATGTTGTCAGGGTTCTCCGCCGGCACCGCGCCATAGGGGTTGGCGCGCATGGAGACGGCGATCGGGTAGACCCAATAGGGCCCGTCCCCAGCGAAGGCGCGCACGCTGCGGAAGGTGGACGGCAGCGTCTCCAGCGTCTCCATCACCGAGATGTCGTCGCCCGCGTGCACCACGGGCGCGCCGGAGTGGCCGACGAAATCGAACAGCCCTTTCGGCGGGCGCTTGCGGTTCAGCTCGGTGAAGTAGGAGAACATGCCCCCGCCGATGGGCACGTTGGGAAAGGCCGCCCGCGCCGCACCGGCCAGCGCCTCCCACGGCGGCGCCGGCGGGAAGGCGGTTCCTGGCAGCGTGCATTTGAGATCCGAGCCGGGCGACACGGCGATCCGCTCGAACGGGGCGTCCCCCACTGCGGCGGCGAGCGCGGCCATGTCCCGCTCCAGCACGGCCGGGTCGTCCGTCGGCGCCCCGGCGGGGTCCTCGCACGGCACCACCGCCTCCAGCACAAGCGGCGCGCCGACCGCTTCGCCCAGCGCCACGTAGGCGGCGATGGTGGCGGCATCGTGCCCCGCCCGCGCATCGAAATGGCAGACGAGGAAGGCGGGGTTCGCGGCGCGGATGAGGTCCGCCCTCTCCAGCGCCGCCGCCGTCCACTCCGCCGGCACCGCGAGGCCGATGCGCGGCACACGGGTGCCCGTCGGGCCGCCTACGGTGACGGTGGCGGGACCGTCTCCGGCGGCCCCACCCGTCGACACCTCGCCCGTCAGGCTCATGGTGACGGACTGGCTGAAGGTCTCGCCGCCCGGCATCGTATAGGGCCAGGGCTTGGCCAGCGGGCGGATGTAGGTCTTGAAGGACGCGTCCAGCCAGTTGCGGTGGTCCTCCATTTCGTAGGCGTCGCCCTCCATGCGGCAGGTGAGCGTAACACCGGGCGCGATCTCGTGGCTGACGGCGCGGATGTCCTGGAACGGACACGCCGGGTCGATCTCGGCCGGAAAGCGGCTCGTCTCGATGCTGCCGTCCGTGTGCTCGATCGTCACCGGATGGTCCACCACGCCGGCTAGCGGGTGCAGCACCACGAAGCCCGTGCGGTTGGTGAGGAAGTCCGTCTCCGGCGCACCGTCGGCGGTGAAGACGAGGCTGCCGTCCGCCCGCCCCTCGATCCGCGCCGCGTAGGAGAGCGCCTGCCCGCTGTCGCCGACGCGCGCGGTGTAGGTGACGGTGAAGCCGTCCGCCCTCTCGTCCACCTGAAGGCCGGAGATCTCGGCGTTGTAGGTGCCCCAATTCTTGTCGCGCGCCAGGAAGGCGATGCCGCGGATCGCCTCCACGCCGCCGATGCGGATGTAGCGCAGATTGCCCCCGTCGAGGTCGGCTTCCAGCACGCCGGCCTTGAGGCGGCGCATGGGCGCGACCGTTTCCTCGGTGCCGAAACGGGCGATGGCGGGGCTGAGGCGGGTCCTGGTTTCGGTCGTCAGCGGGTCGGTCATCAGCGGGCTCCCAGGGCGCGGCCGTCGGCGGTGAAGAGCGTTGTGCGGGCCATGTCGACGCTGAGCGGCAGGCGCGCGCCGGGCCGCTCCACCGTGTGGGCCGGCAGTTCGGCGGTGACTTCCACGTCACCGATGCGGAATTGGGTGTAGGTGCGCGTTCCGGTCGGCTGCACGAGGTCGATGAGTGCGTCGAGCCGACCGGTGGTCGGCCCCGCCTCGCCGGTGGAGCGCGACAGGTGTTCGGGGCGGATGCCGAGCGTCATCGGCCCGCTGGCGCCAGTCGCGGCCGGGGGCGCCGGCAACGTCTGCCCATCGGCGAGGCGGATGGCGCCGCCCTCCAGCGTCACCGGCAGGAAGTTCATCTGCGGCGAGCCGAGGAAGCCGGCGACGAACTGCGTCTTCGGCTGCTCGAACAGCTCCAGCGGCGGGCCCTGCTGCTCGATCCGCCCGTCGCGCAGCAGCACGATGCGGTCGGCGAGCGTCATCGCCTCGATCTGGTCGTGGGTGACGTAGATGGTGGTCTTGCCGATCTCGTGGTGCAGGCGCTTGATCTCGGCGCGCATACCGTCACGCAACTGGGCGTCTAGGTTGGAGAGCGGCTCGTCGAACAGGAAGAGCCGCGCGTCGCGCACCACGGCGCGGCCGATGGCGACGCGCTGGCGCTGCCCGCCGGAGAGCTGGCGCGGCTGGCGGCCGAGAAGCGCCGTGATGCCCAGCATCTCCGCCGCCTCGCCGACGCGCCGCTTCACCTCCGCCTCGGGCGCCTTGCGGGCGCGCAGGCCGAAGGCGATGTTCTCGAACACCGAGAGGTAGGGATAGAGCGCGTAGTTCTGGAACACCATGGCGATGTTCCGGTCCCGCGGGCGCTGGTGGTTCACCACCTCCCCGTCGATGGCGATGGTCCCGCGCGTCACCTCCTCCAGCCCGGCGATGGTGCGCAACAACGTGGACTTGCCGCAGCCGGACGGGCCGACGAAGACGCAGAACTCCCCCTCCGGCACGGTCAGGTCGATGCCCTTCAGCGCCTCCATGGAGCCGTAGAATTTGTGGAGACCTTGGATGTCGAGACGCGACATGATCTATCCCTTGACGGCGCCGAGCGAGATGCCGCGCACGAGGTAGCGTTGCAGGAAGGCGACGACGATGAAGATCGGCACGGTGCCCAGCATCGACATCGCTGCGATCTTGGCCCAAAAGTTGGACTGCCCGCCGAAATAGTGCGTGACCTGCACCGGAAACGTGGTGACTTCGTTGCGCGTGAGGATGAGCGCGAAGATGAACTCGTTCCACGCGAAGACGAAGGTGAAGACGGCGGTGGCGAAGAGGCCGCCGCGCACCATCGGCAGCACCACCTTGACGAACACCTGCCAGCGGTTCAGCCCGTCCACCAGCGCGGCTTCCTCCAGCTCCAGCGGAACGTCCTGCACGTAACCCTTCATCATCCAGATGACGTAAGGCAGGTTGAACGCGGTATAGAGAAGGATGAGGCCCGTATAAGTGTCGACCAACCCCAGTGTGACGAAGAGCAAGAACACCGGGAAGACGATGACGATGGGCGGGATCATCCGATTGGAGATGATCCAGTCGGAGAAGAGATTGCCGCCGGTCCTGTAGCGCGCGATCGAATAGGCGCACATGGTGCCCAGCAGCATGGCGAAGACGGTCGACACTCCGGCGATGAAGAGCGAGTTGAACACCGTTTCCGCATCCCCGTCCTTGAACAGGACGAGGAAGTTGGCGAACTGGATGTTCTCCGGCACCCACACCGGCGGATAGGCGAAGATCTCCTCCGGCGTCTTGAAGGCGATGATCGCGAGCCAGTAGATCGGGAACAGGAAGAAGACGAGGACGGCCAGCGCCAGGACGAGGCGCAAGGACAGCCCAAGTCCGCGTTCGGGGTGGAGCCTCATCGGTCGATCTCGATCTTGCGCAACACGATCGTCACCGTGACGGCCAGGATGATGATGACCATAAAGGCCATCGCCGCCGTATAGGACGTCTCGAACTGCTGGAACCCTTGGACGTAGGCGTAGATGGAGATGGTCTCCGTCATGGTGCCCGGCCCGCCTTTGGTGAGCGCCCAGACGACATCGAACAGGCGGAAGAGGTCCAGCGCGCGGATCAGCACCGCGATCGCCACCACCGGCCAGATGGACGGGAGCACCACCAGGCGGAAGGTGCGCCACCAGGACGCCCCGTCGAGCTCCGCCGCCTCCATCTGCGACTGGTCGACATTCTGCAGCGCCGCCCACAGGAGCAGGAACATGAACGGCGTCCACTGCCACACCTCGGCGAGGATGATCGCCGGGTAGACGAGGTTCGGGTCCACCGACCACAGCAGCGTCTGTTCCGTGCCGGTGATCCAGCCGATGATCTGGTTGATCGGGCCGTAGCGATTGTCGAGCAGCAGCCGCCACGTCGCCCCCGCTACAATGGGCGAGACGAGGACCGGCAGCACCAGAAGCGTGACGAAGATCGGCCGCCCCGGCAGCCGGTCGAGGAAGAGGTAGGCCATGGCAAGGCCGAGCAGCAGCTCCAGCGGCAGCGCGACGGCGACGAAGATCAGCGTGTGGGCCAGCGCCTTCCAGAAGCGCGTGTCGTTGAGCAGCGTCTTGTAGTGGATGAAGCCGTTGTAGGAAAAGTCCTGGTCGAACATCGTGATGTTCTGGACGCTCTTCATCGCGGTGTAGATCACCGGGAAGAGGCCGATGAGGAGGATCACCGCCACGGCGGGAAGGATCATCCAATACTTGAACCCTGTGCCGCGCGGGCGGCGGCGCACGGGCCGCGCGCCCGCCTCCGCGGACAAGGGGAAGGGATCGGCCTGCGTCATCCCCGCCCCCGCCGCGTCATGCGGACCTCATGGGGGGCGCGGCGCGCCCCCCTCACCTCATCGGCCATCGGCACCATCACGCAGGATAGGCCGCCGGGTTGGACGCCCACGACGCATAAGCCGCCTTCTGCTTTTCGAGGCCGATGCGCTCGGTCAGCGAATCCCACTGCGCCGCCGCGTCGTCCAGGATCGCCTTCGGGTCCTCGCCCGACCACAGCCGCGTGACGGATTGGCGGATCACCTCCTCGTAACGGTCGGTCTGGATGATCGAGAGGTCGAGCAGGCCGTTCACCGCACCGTCCTGCAGCGCCTGGAGGTACTGCGGCGCCTCCGGCCAGCGGGACTTGTATTCCTCCGACGCGAAGTGGCTGTCGCGGAACGGGTCGCGCAGAGCATAGGGAAGCTGCACGCGCTGCAGGCTGATCTCGGCCGAATTCAGCCATTGGCAGAAGAGGTAGGCCGCCTCCTTATTGCGCGAGGAGGAGGACACGCCGAGCGCGAAGCCGAGCGCGAGCTGCGGATGGCCGCCCGGCGTCATCGCATAGCCGACCTTGCCGCCGATGGTGGATTTCGGCACCCAGGACAGCGCCTCGGTGTCGGTGCCGTAGCCCGCCGCCCAGCGCCCATAAGGCGGCCAGGAGACCGTCATCGCCGTGTCACCGGCGAGGAAGGCGGCGAGGTTTTCCACGAAGCCCCATGTCTGGACGCCCTTCGGCATCCATTTGTTTTCCGCCACCCAATCGGTGAACACCTTCACGCCGACGTCGCTGTTGATCGTCGCCTTCATGGTGTCGGGGTCGAAGAAGCGCCCTCCTTCGTTGCGGAAGCGCTCCTGGAACATCAGCGCGCCATAGGTCGATTCACGCATGAAGCCGGCGCCGTAGATCTTGCCGTCCGACCACTCGGTGATGAAGGCGCCGACATCGTCGAACTCCTTCCAGGTGGTCGGCGGGACGGGCAGATCATAGCCCATCTCGGCCTTGAATTCGGACTGCAATGCCGGGTCGTTCAGAACGTCGGTGCGGTAGTAGAGCACCAGAACGTCCCCGTCGTCGGGCAGGCCGTAGATGGTGCCGTCCACCTTCATCTGATTGTCGCGGTAGACCGGGGCGATGGTTTCGAGCTCCGGCCCGTAGCCGTATTTCTCCACGTAAGAGTCGAGCGGCTCCAGGGCGCCGGCGCGCACGAGGTCCGGCATCCACGCCGGGACGACGTTCAGCGCGTCGTAGGCGCCGGTGCCGGCGCGGTGCTCCTGCAGGATCTTCGTGAACATCTCCGAGGTCGGCACTTCGACGATGTTGACCTTGATCCCCGTCGCCTCCTCCCACATCGGGCCGGAGAAGTTGAGCGGGTCCAGCGCCTGCAGCCCCGCCTCCCAGACGACGGTGACCTCGGAGCCGCGGAAGGCCTGCGCGGCCTCCACGGCCTTTTGCGCGGCCTGCGCATTGGCAAGGCGCGGCCAGCCGACCGCGGACAGCCCCGCGAGCGCGCCCGAGCCGATGACGAATTGGCGTCGATCCATCCGTTCCTCCCTGGCCCGAAGGCCCCTGTTGTGCGGCCGTCGTGTCGCGGCCTTTGGGTCCCGGTGTCGCCGCCGGGCCGGTTCGCTCAGGCGCGCGCGGCGAGGCGCGCCTTGAAGGCGTCGGTGGTGAGCACGGCGCGGTTGACGACGCCTTCGGGCATGCGCCCCGCGGCGAGCGCCTTCATGGCCGCCACGTCCGCCGCGCCGTTGCCGGCGAAGCACTCGTCGGTCCAGCACAAGGCGTGCGGCGCGGCGATGACGGTGTCGAGGGTGAAGAGCGGCTCGTCGGCGGGCGCGGGCTCGACGTCGAACACGTCGAGACCCGCCCCGGCGAGGCGCCCGGCCTTGAGCGCATCGTACAGCGCCACCTGGTCGACGATGGGCCCGCGCGCGGTGTTGATGAGGTAGGCCGTGGGCTTCATCAGCGCCAATCGCTCGGCGTTGACGATGTGGTGGGTCTCCTCGTTCAGCGGCACCGACACGGACAGGATGTCGGCGCGGCGGAACAGCTCCTCCAGCCCCGCCAGCTCGACGCCGAGCGCGGTCGCCAAAGCCGGGTCCGCGTAGGGGTCGTGGGCGATGAACTCGAGGCCGAAGGGCGCGGCCATGCGGAACACCTCGGCGCCGATATTGCCGATGCCGAGCTGGCCGAACGTCTTGCCGACGAGGCCCGTCCCCATGTGGTCGACGCGCGCCGCCCAGCCCTCCGGCCCGCCGCGCACCAGACGGTCCTTGATGACGAGCTTCTGCGTCAACGCCAGCATGAAGGTGACGACCGACACCGCCACCGGCCGCCGCACGCCGGACGGGGTGATGACGAGGGCGATCCCGGCCGCGGTGCAGGCCGCAACGTCCACATTGTCGTAGCCGACGCCGAAGCGGGCGACGGCCATCAAGGTGCCGCTCGCCGGGATCGACTGGGTGGTGAAACGCGGCGCCAGCAGGATGAGGCCGTGGCACCCTTCGAGCCCCGCGGCGGGAATGACGCCGTCCACCGGCTCCACCCACACCATCTCGATGGCGGGATCGTCCTGGAGCGGGGCGAGGTCGAACATCGGGAACGTCAGGCTCCCGTCCGGCTTGCGGAAGTCGCCCGACAGCGCGACCTTGAAGCGGGCCATCAGCCGCGCGCCCCGCCCGCGCCCGCACCTTGGCGGATGGCGTCCACCGCGGCGGCCAGCGCATCGCGGAACACCCACACGTCGCCGGAATAGGCGATGAGGTCGAACCCCTCCTTGTGCAGCGCCACGCCCTCGGCGACGGTCGGCACCAGGCGGCCGAGCGACTTGCCGTGGCGCCGCGTCGCGGCGATCGTGTTCGCGATGGCGGCCTTGAAGTCCGGGTGGTCGAACTGGCCCGGAATGCCGAGCGAGGCCGACAGGTCGAAGTGGCCGACCCACAGGTTGTCGATGCCCTCGGTCGCGGCGATCTCGTCCGCGTTCTCGGCGCCGGCGGCGGTCTCGATCTGCGCGAAGATGGTGGTGCGCCGGTTGGCGGCGGCGAGCTTGTCCAGCACCGCGCCGGCCGCATAATTGTCGTGCGCCATGCCGAGGCCGACGCCGCGACTCCCCTCCGGCGCATACTTCACCGCGGACACGATGGCGCGCGCCTCTTCTGCGTTGTTCACCATCGGCACCATGATGCCCTCGGCGCCCATGTCGAGCACGCGGGCGATGTGGTCGGTGGTTTTGGAGGGGCTGCGCACGATCATCGGCAGCTGCGCCGCTTCCATGTAACGCACGGCCGACTTCACGGTTTCGACGGAGAAACCGGAGTGCTCCATATCGAATAGAACGAACTCGCATCCGGCATTCTTCATGAGATGCCCGATGCCCGGCGTTGCGAATTCAACAACGAAGTGGCCGACAGCGAGACCGCCGCGCGCCATATCTTTGAGCATGCGCTGGGTCAACGCTGCCCTCCCTGTTCTTCCGGCTTATTTAGTCTTGGGCTGCCGGTATATTGTGAACAGGTTATACCAGTTAATTCGCACGTCAAGCACGCCGCACCCGACCGGCGGCGCTTTTCTTCTCGCCGTCAGGGATGGTGGACGTAGAGCGCGGACGACCTGTCGAGGTGGTCGCGCATCGCACCCGCGGCGCCCTCCTCGTCGTGGGCGGCCACGAGGTCGACAACGCGCCTGTGCTCGGCCAGCGTCACGTCCTCCGCGCCGGACCAGTGCAGGAGGGCGTGGTGATATTCGAACAGCCACCGCAGCATCGCCTCGCTGACGGTCTCGATGATCGGGTTCCCGCTCATCGCCGCAATGCGGGTGTGGAAGCGCATGTCCGCCGCGACGAAGGCGGGCGCGTCGCCGCGGTGGCCGGCCTGCTCGTCCACCAGCGCCGTCAGATCGGCGATGTCGTCCGGCGTCGCATTGCGCGCGGCAAGGCGCACGACGCCGGTCTCGAACAAGCGCCGCGCCTCCTTCAGATATTCGAGGTTGGACGGCTCAACCGAGAGGAGCAGTCGCGCCACCTCGTTCATCTGCTCCACGGCAAGATCGGTGGAGAAGACGTTGACGCGGCTCCTCTCGCCATGGGCGATGGTGATGAGGCCCTTGTTCTGGAGCGACTGCAGCGCCTCGCGGATCGCCGGGCGGCCGACGCCGAAGCGCTCCATCAGGTCGCGCTCGGAGGGCAGCGTGTCGCCGGGCTTCAGCTCGGTGCCGATCATCGCGTGCAGGCGCTCGAACACGAGATCGGAGAGCTTGCGCCGTATGATGCGCTCCGGCGCCGCGTCGTCTCCCGTGCGTTGATTGCTCAAAGGCCTCGCCCCCGTCTGCCGCCCCGTTCCGGCGGCCGCCTCACGCTATGACACACCCGCCGCCAGGGTCTTACGCCCGGTGCTGGCCAGGAAGAAGTCCTCCGCGCCCATCTGCCCGCCTTTCAGCGCCAGCTCGAGACCGTCGAAAGCGGGATCGTCCGCATGGGTGCGGCACAGCGGGGCGCCCGGTGCCAGCGGGGCGACCGCCGACAGGGCGGTGACGCCCAGCTCGGACGTCGCATAGCCCGACGTGTCGCCGCCGGAGATGACGGCGCGCGTCAGCCCGTGCCGTGCCACGAGGGTGCGCACGATGCGCCCGAGGCCGCGGCCGATGCGCGTCGCCGCCTCCGCACGGTCGGTGCCGGTTTCGGCGAGCGCTGCGGTAAAGCGGGCGACGGCCGGATCGTCCGGCCCGCGTGCGGTGACGATGAGGGGGATCGTCCCCGCCTCGATCGCCGCCGACCCGGCCGCGATGGCCGCCTCCAGCGCCGCCTCCCAGCGTGCGCCGTCCACCGTTGCCGAAACGTCCAGCGTTTCGACGCGGAAGCCTGCGCGCTCGGCATGGGCGATCTGGCTGGCGGTGGAGGGCGAGACGGAGCCTGAGACGGCGACCATCGCCGCCACCGGCCCCGGCGGCGGGGTGGCGGGTGCGGGCGGCAGCAGCCCCGCCGCGCGCCAATGGGCGATCAGCGCATATTCGACGCCCTGGCTGCCGACAGCGAAGATCCGCCCCGCCGACGCCTCGGCCCACAGGACGTTTCCCACCGCGGCCAACGTCTCCTCGTCGACGATGTCGAACGAGACGATGCGTGCGCCCGCCTCGCGCGCCGCCGCGAAGGCTGCCGCGCCGCGGCCCGCCTTCAGCGCGACGAGGTCGACGAGGCCGACCGGCCAGTCCGTCTGCGCGGCGAGGTGGCGGCCGAGGTCGGCCTCGTCCATCGGCGTCGCGGGATGGCGCGCCATGACGGGGTGGCGGTCGAGCCGGAAGGTGTCGCCGGCATAGGCCGCGAAGAGGTTGCCGAAGGCCTGCCAGCGGCCGATCGCGGGCGCCCCCGTCACCAGCGGCACCACGGGCACGCCGAAGGCCGCGGCGCCCAGCTCCGCCGCGCGGCCGATGGAGCCGGTGCCGGGCGCGGAGTCGAACGTGGAGCAGACCTTGTAATGGTTCACCGGCGCGCCGAGGGCGGCGAGTGCGGCGAAGGCGGGCGGAAGATGCGCATCCATCCACGCCGGACTTTTCGCCCGCGCGGTGCTGGCGATGCCGATGGCGGGATAGTCCGCGAATTCGGCGAGGCGCTCCGCCGTCGGCGCCTCCAGGAACATCACCGTCTTCAGGCCCGCGAAGGTCATCACCTCCATGACCGCCGACGAGCCTGTGAAATCGTCGCCGTAGAAGGTGAGGACGGGGCTCGGCAGGATTTGGCCCGGCAGCGCCATCCCTCAGGCCTTCAGCGACATGGCGCCGGCCAATGCCGGTTCGCCCTTCGCCGCCTCGGCGAGTGCGACGCCCGCCACCGCCGCCTCCCACGCCCGCCGCAGCGCCCGAACGCCCTCCGCGGGGCCGCCGGGATGGGCGAGGATCCCGCCCCCCGCGGTGTGGATGAGGTCCGCCGACCCCAGCGCCGCGTAGGTGCCGGCCGCCTGCCACACGGTCTGGCCGGAGGAGAAGACGGGCATCACCGTCATCGGCGCGCCGTCGATCAAGGGTTCGGCGCAGGAGCGCGCGGCCTCGATCACGCTGGCGTCCTCCTCGGCGAACTTGTTGGCGAGGCCGTTGACGTGCATGTGGTCCGCCCCGGCGAGCCGCCACAGCGCCGCCCACGCCGGGAAGGACCAGCCGAGCGAGGGATGGCGCGACAGATACCCCCAGCCGTTGCGGTGGGCGTGGATCGGCAGCGCCGCATGCCGCCGCAGCTCCGTCATGCCGACGATGCCGACCGAGTTGAGGCTCGCCATCACGCAGGTGCCGCCGGCGGCCAGCACATGGTCGTGGCGGCGGCGCATCTCGTCCAGGTCGCCGGTGAGGTTGAAGGCGAACATCACCTTCTTGCCGGTCCGCTCGGCATGGTCGTTGACCACCGCCATCACCTTGTTCACCCGCTCCTCGAACGGACAGGTTGGACCGTCCGACTGCAGCTCGTCATCCTTGATGAAGTCGATCCCCGCCGCGCACAGGGTGGCGACGAGGTCGGCCGTCTCCTGCGCCGAGAAGCCGATGGACGGCTTGATGATGGTGCCGATCAGCGGCCCTTCGGCGACCCCCGCCAGCCGCCGCGTCCCCTCCACCCCGAAGGCCGGACCGGCATACCGCCCCGCGAAGGCCGGCGGCAGGCGCAAACGCTCGATGCGAAGGCCCGACACCTGGCGCAGCTCGAAGTGGTTGCCGGCGACGGTGGCGAGGAGGTTCGTGAGCGACGGGCCGATATTGCCGAGCGGCCACGACAGGGTCACCCGCGCTCGGCTCGCCCGCCGCGCCGGGTCCACCCCCGCGCTCGGCACCGCCTGCGGCAGGTCGGTGGCGACCACCTCGCACCGGATGACGCGGGCGGCGGAGCGGGCCTTCAGTTCCGCGCTCTCGCCCGGCACGGACACGAAGGTGCCGCTCGACTGCTCGCCCGCCATCGTCTCGGCCACTTTGGCGGGGTCGGCGGTGGTCTCCAGGAGATAGTCCGCCTCGAAGCGGTCGGCCGGTAGCGTCACGGTGTCGGCTCCATGTGCGTCATCGACGCTTCGGCGGAACGGTAGGCCGCCGCGACCAGCGTGAATGTCTCGAGAGTGCCGGCGCCGGCCGCCGGGCAGGGTGCGCCGATCCCGGTGCGGTGCCCTCCCCGTTCATCCGTCACCGCTCAGGTGATGCGGCGGATGCTCTCCATGATCTCATCCGGCTCGAAGATCTTCTTCCAGTCCGGCTGCATCAGCATCGGCATGCCGTTCTCGATCGCCTTGTTACAGGCGTCGGAGAAGACGCCGTCGACCTCCTCGAAGATCACCGCACCGAGGATGTTCATGTGGCCGAGCAGAAAGTCCCGCGCGGCCTCCTTGGGAACGCCCCGGCGCACCACCTCGTCCATACCGTGCCGCATGGCGAGCAGCAGTGTGGCGCACATGGTCTCCGACAGGCCGGGCTCCAGAAGCGCCATCTGCTCCACCGTGACCCGGTGCGAGCGCAGGATGGGTTGCCAGATCGTCTTGGCTATGGCCTCGCCCACCGCATAGTGCTCTTCCGGCCCCTGCATCAGCGCGTTGACGATGGACTGCTTGGCGGCGATCCCGCCGAAGTGGTCCTGCAGCGCCTCCATCTTGGGCTCGTCGCCGAAGATGGGCGGATGGCACGGGTGGGTGACGAAGTAGGTGATGTCCGCCCGTTCCGGCAGGTGGCCGGCGTGGGGGGCCGCGGCGTCGAGGATCACGACCATCGTACCGGGGGCGAGCTTGGGTACCAGCGGCGCGGCGACCTTGCCGATCAAAGTGTCCGGCACGGCCAGCACCACGGCGGCGGCCCCGGCGATGGCCGTGTCGAGATCCACACAGTCGGCGCCGATGGCGTCCTTCAGCCGCTGCCGGCCGACGTCGGACACTTCCACGTAGGCGACGTCATAGTCCGAATTGACGAGGTTGTTGGCGAGCCGGACGCCCATTTTGCCGCCGGCGCCCAGCAGAGCGATCTTCATTCCGTCCTCCCGAAGAACTCGGACCGTGAATGAAGCTCATCACCTTGTCAACTGGTACGACCAGATAGGCGGGTTGCATTTTCAACCTGCTTCACCGGCCGCGCAAGGATGAACCTCGTCCACGACAGAAGGAGCAACAGGAGACGGCCGAAGCGACGGAACCGCATCAATATTACAAATCGGCCACTGCGCATTTTGGCCATGTTTCAGCCCATTTTCTACCATTGCGGGAATTCATAGCCCCACTCATGAGGTCGCGGCGGAAGGGGCAAAAGCATGGTCGACGTCGAATATACTGAGGTGAATGCCTGGTCTACGGGCTTCCAGGGACAGATCATCGTCACCAATGACGGGGCAACCGCCACCGCCGACGGCTGGCAGATCACCATCACCTCTACCGGCCCGATCACGGATATTTGGGGCGCCACCATCGTCTCGCGCAATGGTGATACTTACGTGATCGAGGCCAAGTCCTGGAACTCCACCCTCGCGCCGGGCGCGTCGACCAATGTCGGCTTCATCGTGCGACACGGAGGCGACGGCGGGGTGATCACCGACGTCGCGCCGGTCGGCGCCGACGTGGATCCTCCCGCGCCGGTTGTGCCGGACGTGTCGATCGGCGATGCGGTCGTGACCGAGGCGGATGGAGCGGCAACACTCACCGTCACACTCAGCGAGCCGACCACCATCACGACCCGCGTCGATTTCGCGGCGGCGGCCGCAAGCGCCGACGAGGCGGACTATACCCCCGTCTCCGGCACCCTCGTCTTCGCGCCGGGCGAGACCACCGCGACGATCACGGTCCCCATCGTCAACGACACCGAGGCCGAGCCGGACGAGGCCTTCACCGTCACCCTCTCCGCGCCCGATGGCCTCACCATCGCGGACGGGACCGGCACCGTCACCATCGCCGAAAGCGACCAGCCCGCGCCGCCGCGTCAGATCGCCATCGAGGCCGCGGTGAGCGTGGCGGAGGACGACCCGGCGCCGGGTGCGGCGGTCGGCGGATGGCTGTCCACCTCCGGATCCGACATCGTCGACGAGGCGGGCAACGTGGTGCGCATCACCGGCGTCAACTGGTTCGGGGCCGAGACCGACATCAGCGTGCCGCACGGCCTGTGGGCGCGCAACTACCAGGACATGATGGACCAGATGCTGGCGACCGGGTTCAACACCCTGCGCCTTCCCTTCGCCAACGCGATGCTGGATCCGGGCGCGACGGTCGGCGGCATCAACTACAGCCTCAACCCCGACCTGGCCGGCCTCAGCCCGATCGAAGTGCTGGACGCCGTCATCGCCTATGCCGGCGAGATCGGCCTTCGCGTCATCCTCGACAACCACCGCAACGGCGAGGGCGGCGGCCCCAACGGCAACGGGCTGTGGTACGGCGAAGCGGGCGTGACGCAGCAAAGCTGGCAGGACGACTGGGAGTTCCTGGCGGACCGCTACAAGGACGACCCCACCGTCGTCGGCTTCGACCTCATCAACGAGCCGCACAACGCCACCTGGGGCACGGGCGACGTCGCGACCGACTTCAAGATCGCTGCCGAGAACGCGGCCAACGCGATCCACGCCATCAACCCCAACGTTCTCATCATCGTCGAAGGGACGGGGGACGGCTATTGGTGGGGCGGCGACCTGCGCGGCATCGCCGACAATCCGCTGGAGATCAACGAGGCGAACAAGGTCATCTACTCGCCCCACGCCTACCCGAACTCGATCTATTCCCAGTCGTGGTTCAGCGACCCGAACTACCCCGACAACCTCGAAGACATCTGGGACTATTTCTTCGGCTACATCGCCGAGGACGACATCGCGCCGATCATGGTCGGCGAGTTCGGCTCCCGCCTTCAGGACCCGCTCGACGTCCAGTGGATGGACGAATTCATCCCGTACCTGACCGAGAACGAGCTCAGCTACACCTACTGGTCGTGGAACCCCAACTCGACCGACACGGGCGGCATCCTGGCGGACGACTGGACCACCGTGATCGACGCCAAGATCGACCTTCTGGAGCCGTCCCTCGGCGCGCCGCTCACCGGCGGTGACGGCGAGGCCGTCGACACCCTCACCCCCGTCACCGTCACCGTGTCGTTGAGCGGGGCCGCGGACGAGGCGGTCACCGTCGCCTGGGCCACCGCCGACGGCACCGCCGAGGCTGGGTCCGACTACGAGGCCGCCAGCGGC
Source organism: Acuticoccus yangtzensis (assembly GCF_001927245.1). Classification (GTDB taxonomy): domain Bacteria; phylum Pseudomonadota; class Alphaproteobacteria; order Rhizobiales; family Amorphaceae; genus Acuticoccus; species Acuticoccus yangtzensis. The sequence goes on from NZ_MJUX01000001.1 coordinate 209,597, forward strand.
ACCGTCACCTTCGCGCCGGGCGAGACGACGGCCGAGATCACCGTGAACGTGATCGCCGACCTCGAGGACGAGGGCGACGAGACCTTCGCGATCCAGCTCTCATCGCCGGATGGCGGCATCCTCATCGCGGACGAAGCGATCATCACCATCACCGACGACGACCACGACGACGGAGACGGGGACGGGGGCGACAGCGGGGGCGGCAGCGATCCGCAGGAGCCGCCCGCCAACGCCGCCGACACCAACGGCGACGGCATCTACTCCGACCTGACCGTGCGACAGACCTGGTCGGGCGGCTTCGTGGCGGACGCCTTCGTGATCAACGACAGCGCCGGCACCGTGAACGGGTGGCAGGTCGAGCTGACGACGACCGCCTCCATCCGCGACATCTGGAATGCCGAGATCGTCAGCCACGTGGGCAACGTCTACACCATCGGCAACGTCGCCACGAACGCCACCATCGCGTCCGACGCCGAGCGCGGCTGGGGCTTCGTGGCCGACGGCCTCGCCGCCGGGCTCAGCATCAGCGACGTCGACGTGATCGGCGCCTGATACGAAAACGGGGCCCGCGAGGGCCCCGTCTCATCACATCACGCGGCCCGCGCGGGCGGCGTTCCACTCGCCGCTCAGACGTCGGCGCTGCGGGCCGCCGGAACACCCTCGGCAATGCGCGCCGACACGCTGGAGACACCTTCCGGCAGGCCGTGCGGCATCAGCACCTGGCGCAGCGCCGTTCCGTTGTGCAGCCGGTCGAAGCCCTCGTTCAGCTCGTCGAGCGTCACGAAGCCGTCGATCAGCTCGTTCACCGGCAGCGCGCCCGACTGGTAGAGGTCGATGAAGCGCGGGATGTCGCGCATCGGAACGCACGACCCCATGTAGCTGCCGCAAACGTGCTTCTCGCCCAGCACCAGGTCGCCATGGGGGACGCTGAAGGACTTGCCGGTGCCGGACAGGCCCGCCGTCACCACCTTGCCGCCGCGGCAGGTGACCGCATAGGCCGCCTCCATCGCCGGGATCGCACCGGCGAGCTCGACCGCGTGATCCACACCGCCGGAGGTCAGCTCCTTCACCTTCTCGACGAGATCCGGGTCCTTGGCGTTGAAGGCGTGGGTGGCGCCGAGCTGCAGCGCCTTCTTCAACTTGGCCTCTTCCAGATCCACCGCGACGATGGTCTGCGCGCCGGAGACCTTGGCCCCCATCACGCCGCACAGGCCGACGCCGCCGAGGCCGAAGATCGCCACCGACTCGCCGGGCTTCACCTGGCTGGTGTTCACCACCGCGCCGACGCCCGTCATCACCGCGCAGCCGAACAGCGCCGCGTCGGTCAAGGGCAGGGAATCGTCGATCACCACCACGCTGCCGCGGTGCACGACGGTGTACTGGGAGAAGCAGGCGACGCCCACCATGTGCTTCACCGGCTGGTCGTCGGCGTCGCGGAAGTGGACACCGCCGGACATCAGCCCGCCATGGGCGCGCGCGGCCATGAACGTCTCGCAAAGCTGCGGCCGGCCCGCCTGGCACGGCTTGCAGCGCCCGCAATTGCCGGCGAACTGGAAGGCCACGTGGTCGCCCACCTTGAGGTCGGTGATGGCCGAGCCGACCTCGACCACCTCGCCCGCGCCCTCATGGCCGAGCACGACGGGAAGGCCGCGGGCGATCGCGCCGTTGATCACCGACAGGTCGGAGTGGCACAGGCCCGCCCCGACGACCTTGACGAGAACATCCATCGGTCCGGGAGGGACGAGTGTCAGCTCCTCGATCTGGATCGGGCGCGACTCTGCATAAGGCGTCGGCAGGGCAAGCTCGCGCAGGACGGCGGCTTTGGTTTTCAACGACATCGGTTCCTCCCGCCCGCCGTTGGTCCAGCGGGCTGCATGCGCTTCGATTCTTCATATGTTTAAGCACAATGAAGGCGTCGGCGGTATGGCCGATATCGGGCCGCGCCCGGCACGGAGCCATAGGCCGCGGCGATCCCTCGCCCGCTCCGCTTGACGCGCCGGGCAGAGCACCAGCGACGAGCCTCCTGGCGGGGCACCCCGGCGCCGCTGGCATTCCATCGGGCACACAAAATGCAAGAGCGTCGTTCGATCGGGGCCGGCCAGGGCCTCACCACGCCCCGGCCCCCCGCCCCCATTCGAGAGGAGACACTCGCATGACGACTGCCTTGAAGATCTGCGCGATCGCCGCCGGCCTCGCGCTGCCGCTCGCCCTGCCCTTTGCCAGCGCCTCCGCGCAGAACCTGAAGACCGGCGTCGACGGGACCTTCGCCCCGCACGCATTCCCCAACCTCTCGGGCGGGACCGAAGGCTTCAACATGGACCTCGGCAAGGCGCTCGCCGACAAGCTGGGCGTCGAAATCGACATCGACGTGACGCAGTGGTCCGGCCTTCTGCCGGGCATGGCCGCCGGCACTTACGACTTCGTGCTCGCCCCCACCACGGTGACGGAAGAGCGCGCCGCCAACATGATCTTCACCGAGCCGTATCTGAACACCGACTTCCAGTTCGTCACCAAGGCGGGCGCGCCCGAGATCACCGACCTGAAGGAGTTCGAGGGCAAGGTGATTGCCGTCAACAAGGGCTCTGCCTACGACCAGTGGGCGCGCGAGATCGAGGGTGACATCGGCTGGACCGTGGAGTCCTACGGCACCAACCTCGATGCGCTTCAGGCGGTCATGTCCGGCCGCGCCTTCGCCAACGTCGCGGGCAACACGGCGTCGGCCTGGGCGGTGAAGAGCAACCCGCAGCTTGCCCTCTCCTACCTCTACTCCACCGGCAAGGTGTTCTCGATCCCGCTCCGGTCCGACAATACCGAGCTGCGCGCGACGCTCGACCACGCGCTGGAATGCCTGAAGGCGGACGGCACCATCGCCGAGCTGCACGAAAAGTGGTTCGGCTACGCCCCCGCCGCCGACAGCGCGTCGGCGACGATCTATCCCGGCGTCGGCATCCCCGACCTTCCCGGCTACGACGCGGACGCTGCCCCCGGCGAGTGCTCCTGATCCACGCCGACGCGCGCCGCGGCCTCCCCGCGGCGCGCCCCCTTCTGTTAGCTCAAGTGGACACTGCGTTGACCCCCGACACGCCCATTCTCGATGTTCGCGGCCTCACCAAGCGGTTCGGCTCGACCGAAGTGCTGAAAGGCATCGACCTCAAGGTCAGACCCCAGGAACTCGTCTTCGTGATCGGCCCTTCGGGGTCCGGCAAGTCCACCTTTCTGAGGTGCTGCAACCGCCTGGAGGAGCCGACCGACGGCTCAATCCGCGTCGCCGGGGTGGAGCTTCTGGCGCACAAGGTGGACATCAACGCCATGCGCCGGCGCATCGGCATGGTGTTCCAGTCCTTCAACCTCTACCCGCACATGACCGCGCGCGGGAACGTCATGCTGGCGCTGCGCAAGGTTTTGAAGATGCCTAAGGAGCAGGCACGCGCCGAGGCGGATGCGGCGCTGGACCGCGTCGGCCTCGCCGATCGCGCGGGGCATCACCCGAGCGCCCTCTCCGGCGGTCAGCAGCAGCGCGTCGCCATCGCCCGCGCGCTGGCGCTGAAGCCGGAACTGATGCTGTTCGACGAGCCCACCAGCGCGCTGGACCCCGAACTCGTCGGCTCCGTTCTCGGCGGCATGCGCGACCTGAAGGCCGACGGCATGACCATGCTCGTCGTCAGCCACGAGATGCGCTTCGCCCAGGAGGCGGCCGACCGCGTGGTGTTCATGGACGGCGGCGTGATCGTCGAAGAAGGTCCGCCGTCCGCAATCTTCGGCGCGCCAAAGCACGAGCGCACCCGCGCCTTCCTCTCACGCGTCCTCAACTGACCGATGGACCAGGCACTTCCCCCGACAAGGTGGACGATCTTCCTCGACACCTTCTTCAAGGCGTCCGTCATCGACCAATATCTGCCCTCGATCCTGAAGGGCATCGTCGTCACGCTGGAGGTGGCGGCGCTGGTGGTGATCTGCGGCATCCTCCTCGGCCTCACGTTGGCGCTGGTGCGCGCCTACCGGATCCGCGCCGTCAACATTCTCATCGTCATCCTGGTGGACATGCTGCGCGCGCTGCCGCCTCTCGTCATCATCCTGGTGGTCTATTTCGGCCTGCCCAATGTCGGCATCGCGCTGTCCAACTTCGCCGTGCTGTGGCTGATTTTGACGCTGGTTCTGGCCGCCTTCGCCGAAGAGATCTTCTGGGCCGGCATCACCGCGACGCCGAAGGGCCAGTGGGAGGCCGCCCGGTCCACCGGCCTCGGCTTCACGCAGACGCTCCTCTTCGTGGTGATGCCGCAGGCGCTTCGCATCACCATCCCGCCGCTGACCAACCGCACGATCGCGATCACCAAGAACACCGCCCTCGGCACCGTCATCGGCGTGCCGGAGATCCTCAACCAGGCGACCACCGCGACGTCCTTCGCCGGCAACGCCACCCCGCTGATGATGGGCGCTGTGGCCTACATGGTCATCTTCATCCCCGTGGTGACCTTCGGGCGCTGGCTCGAAACGCGGTTTGCATGGAGGCGCGCATGACGCGCCTCCCAGAACAAGAGCGGGCGCGCATGATGCGGGTCCCAGGACGTGAGCCGGCGCGCATGACGCGGTTCCACACTCAGAGAGAGCGCGCCTGATGGATCAGCTTCTCGACCAGTTCTTCAACCTCTCCATCATGCAGCAGGTCTTCCCGCTGCTCGTGAAGGGGCTGTGGATGACGCTCAAGGTCTGCGCCATCGTCATTCCCGTCGGCGCATTCGCCGGGCTCGTCGTTGCGCTCTGCGCCACCAGCCAAAGCCGCCTGGCGCGCATCCTCACCGTGCCTTACGTGGACCTCTTCCGGGCCGTGCCGCCTCTGGTGCTGCTCATCTTCATCCACTCGGGCCTGCCCTTCGCCGGGATCAGCCTGTCGCCCTTTCAGTCCGTCACCCTCGCCTTTCTGCTCAACAATTCGGCATTCTATGGCGAGATCTACCGGGCGGGCCTGGAATCCATCGGCGCCGGGCAGCGCGAGGCCGCCCGCTCCACCGGTCTGACCGCGCTCCAGACCAACATCTACGTCGTCATCCCCCAAGCGGTGCGCAACGTTCTGCCGGATCTCCTCTCCAACACCATCGAGGTGGTCAAACTCACCTCGCTCGCCAGCGTGGTGGCGTTGCCGGAACTGCTTTATTCTGCCGATATGGCTCGCTCCATCACCTTCAATGCGTCGCCTCTGGTGCTGGCGGCGGCCTTCTACCTCGTTCTCCTCTGGCCCGTGGTGCGGCTCCTCAGCCGCCTCGAACGCCGCGTCGCCGCATGACTGCAAAAGGACATCCCATGCGTCTCGTCACCGTCGGAGCCGCCCAGCTCGGCCCGATCCAGAAAGCCGAAAGCCGCGAGGACGTGGTCGCCCGCATGATCCGGCTGCTGGACGAGGCGGCAACTCACGGGTGCGACCTCGTCGTCTTCCCTGAGCTTGCCCTCACCACCTTCTTCCCGCGCTGGTACATGACCGACCCGGCCGAGGTCGACGCCTGGTTCGAGGCCGAAATGCCCGGCCCCGCCACCCGGCCCCTGTTCGACCGCGCCGAGGAACTCGGCATCGCCATCTCCTTCGGCTATGCCGAGAAGACGCCGGACGGGCACCACTTCAACACCTCGATCCTCACCGACAAGACCGGCACCATCGTCGGCAAATACCGCAAGATCCATCTGCCGGGGCATTCCGAATACGACGAGGAGCGCGCCTTCCAGCACCTCGAAAAGCGCTACTTCGAGCCGGGCGATCTCGGCTTCCCCGTCTGGCACAATCTCGGCGGCATCATGGGCATGGCGATCTGCAACGACCGCCGCTGGCCGGAAACCTACCGCGTCATGGGCCTTCAGGGCGTCGAGATGGTCATGCTCGGCTTCAACACCCCGTCCGTGAACAGCCAGAAGTCCAGCGAGGGGATCGAGCAGCGGATCTTCCACCACAAGCTCTCGTTGCAGGCGGGCGCCTACCAGAACTCCACCTGGGTGATCGCCGTTGCCAAGGCCGGTGACGAAGACGGCCACCACCTGATGGGCGGCACCGTGATCGTCGACCCGAACGGCCAGATCGTCGCCGAGCTCGACACCGAGGAGGACGGGCTCGTCACCTACCCCTGCGACCTCGACGCGACGAAGTTCGGCAAGGAAACGATCTTCGACTTCAAGCGCCACCGCCGGATCGAACACTATGGCCGCATCACCTCCCAGGTGGGTGTCGAGGTGCCGACCGAATGACCGCGACGCTGGATGGCGGGTTGGACCTCGCCTTCAAGGACCTGTCCCAGAAGGACGCCTACAAGATCCTCTGCTCGGTGGTGGTGCCGCGTCCCATTGCGCTGGTGACGACACTCGCCGAGAACGGCGAGGTCAACGCCGCGCCCTTCTCCTTCTTCAACTGCTTCTCCGAGGCTCCGCCTCTGGTCGTCCTCGGCCTACAGGTGCGCGACGGTAAGATGAAAGACACCACCCTCAACGTGCGCCGCACCGGTGAGTTCGTGGTGAACCTCGTGTCGGAAGATATCGCCGAGGCGATGAACCGCTGCGCCGTGGACTTTCCGCCGGACGTCAGCGAGCTCGCCTACGCGGGGCTGACCGCCTCACCGTCCCGCGACGTCGCGCCCCCGGCCCTCGCCGAAGCGCCCGTTGCGCTGGAATGCCGGCAGTTCATGATGATCAACGTGTCGCCCGAGCGTGACCTTCTTGTGGGCGAGGTGCTGCGCGTGCGCGCCCGGCCGGGGCTGATCGACCCCGCAACGCTCTACATGGACCTCGACGCCTACAAGCCCGTCGCCCGCCTGTTCGGCAGCGGTTACGCCGGCCTGGGTCCGAAGTTCGACCTGACACGCGAGCCTTACGACCCGGCGAAGCACAGGGCCTGAGGCGGGCGCGGCGGCGGACCAGTGCGGCTGTGCCGGCGGAGGCGCTGCTGCGAGGGTGTTCCCCCTCGCGCTCCCCCGGTTCGCCACCCGGCAAGGGTTACAGGGACAGACGGCCGCTCCGCGCCCGGCTGCCCTCCAACCCATGGACAAGCCTCGGCCGATCCGAGGCGGGGTCAAGACCGCCGTCCTCGCAGTGCTCGCCCGCCAAGAGGCGGACTGCGCGCTGCTCCGGGCGGGATCTTGACCCCGCCGCGGATCGGCAAAATCGTGCTTAGATGAGCTTTGCGCCGAAATTCAGCGCCGGGTCGAACTCGGGCGCGATCTTGCCCGTGGGCGCCGCCGCCTTGCCGCCGGTGCGGGGGAGGAATTGCCCCGTTCCCGCGGTGCCGGTCAGCTTGCCGTCGTCGACGATCACGTCGCCGCGGCGCACCACCGTCGTCGGCCAGCCCTTCACCGTCATGCCCACATAAGGGGTGTAGCCGGTCGCGTCGGCCATCGTCTCGTCCGTGAAGGTGACCTCCTTCTCGGTGTCCCAGATCGCGAGGTCCGCATCCTTGCCGATCGCGATCGAGCCCTTGCGGTCGGCGATGTTGTAGATCTGCGCCGGGGCCGTCGCGGTCAGGCGCACGAAATCGGTGATCTCCATGCGGCCCTTGGACACCATCGCGTCGAACAGCAGCGGCAGACGCGCCTGAAGGCCCGGCATGCCGTTCGGGATCTGCTTGAAATTCGGGTTCGGTCCCGCCGACAGCTTGCCCTTCTCGTCGTAGGAGAAAGGGGCGTGGTCGGACGTGATCGTCTGCAGGTCGCCCCGCTCTAGCGCCGCCCACAGCGCCTCGATGTCGCGCGCCTGGCGCGGCGGCGGGCTGCAGCACCACTTAGCCCCCTCCGTGCCCGGCTTGTCGAGATCCTGCGCGGTGAGGAAGAGATATTGCGGGCACGTTTCCGCCCACACCTTCACGCCGCGGGCGCGCGCCGCGTTGATCGTGGCCGCCCCCTCCTCGGTGGAGACGTGGAAGATCATCACCGGCTGGTCGATCAGTTCCGACATCGTGATGAGCCGGTTGAACGCCTCCGCCTCGGACCCGCGCGGGTGGCTCACCGCATGATATTTCGGCGCCGTATAGCCGCGCTCCAGGAGACGCTGCACCATCCACTTGATCATACCGTGATTTTCGGCATGAGCGCAGACGAGAGCACCGAGCTCGCGGGCCTTCAGGAGGATGTCGAGAACCTGCTCGTCGTCCACCTTCATGGCATCATAGGTCATGAAGATCTTGATGGAGCCGTGGCCGGCCTTCACCAGCTCCGGAAGCTGCTCGGTGAGAAGCACATCCGTCGGGTCGGTGACGATGAGGTGAAGCGCGTAGTCGATGATCGCGCCCTTGGCCGCCAGCGCGTGATAATCCTTGGCGACGGTGGCGAGGTCGAGGCCCTTATGCTGGGCGACGAACGGGATCACCGTCGTGGTCCCGCCGAGCGCGGCGGAGGCGGTGCCGGTCTCGAACGTGTCGGCGTTGACGACACCCATCGCCGAGAGCTGCTCGATGTGGCAGTGGCTGTCGACCCCGCCGGGGGTGACGATGCGGCCGGTCGCGTCGACGATGCGGGCCGCATCGCCGAGGTTGCTGCCGAGCGCGGCAATCTTGCCGTCTTTGACGGCGATGTCGGCGCGCATGACGTCGACGGCGGTTGCGACGGACCCGCCGCGGACGATGAGATCGAAGGAAGACATGGGCGTGGGGGCGTAGGGCTCTGACGGGGTGAGGAAAATGCGGGCTGGCTGGCCCTTCGGCGCGGAATGTGCACACTCCGTGCCGCGATGAGGCTGGAGGATAACAGGTGAGCCGGACCAAACAACGCATTCTGGTGGTCAACCCCAACTCCAACGAGGCCGTCACCCGTGGGATCGACGCCGCGCTCCAGCCGCTGCGCTATGCCGAGGGGCCCGAAATCGCCTGCATGACGCTGGCCGAAGGGCCGTTCGGCATCGAGACGCAGGCCGATGTTGAGAGCGTCACCCTCCCCCTCGCCCGGCTGATGCGCGAGACGAACGATACCGACGCCTTCATCATCGCCTGCTATTCGGACCCCGGCCTTCACGTCTGCCGCGAGGCGACCGACCGGCCGGTGTTCGGCATAGCCGAATGCGGTGTGCTGACGGCGCTGGCGCGGGCGGAGACGTTCGGCGTCATCGCGATCAAGGACCGCTCGATCCCGCGGCACATCCGTTATCTGCGGCAGATGGGGCTGATGGATCGGCTGGCCGGTGAGCGGGCGCTGGGGCTGAGCGTCGCCGAGACGGCGTCCGGCGGGTCCACGTTGCAGCGCATGACCGACGTCGGAACCGCGCTGCGGGACGAGGACGGCGCGCGGGCGATCGTCATGGGCTGCGCGGGCATGGCGGCGCACCGCAAGAACCTGGAGGATCGGCTCGGAATTCCGGTGATCGACCCGACACAGGCCGCCGCGACGATGGCGCTCGGCACTGTGGCTCTGGCAGCGGCGGCCCTTGCCGCCTGACCCGCCTGCATGCCGTCCCGCCCGCATGCCGCCTGCCCTGCCCGTGTGAGTGTCGACGTCAGGACACCGCGCCGAGGTTGATATCGGCGCGATGCCGGGTTTGTCCCAGCACCTCGATCAGTCGTGTAACCCGGCGACCCTTGCAACTCGACCGCCCGTGCAACGCGATCACCTATCCAACTCGATGCCCCTTGCTACTCGATCGCACGGGCAACTCCATTGCACGGGTAATTCCATCGCCCGGCCAACTCCATCGCTCGGCCAACTCGGTGAACTGCGCAGCTCGATCAGCCGTACTACTCGGTGACCTGTGCACCTCGTTCATCCGTGCAGCTCGATCACACGTGGAACTCGATCGCCCGTACCTCGGTCGCCGACAAATCCCGCGACGTCCGGCGCACGGCGCCCAGGGCACTGTCGACCCAGGTCCCCGCCGCTCGATAGGCTTCGGCATCGGCGCCCAAGGTCGCCCATAGAAAAAGCCGCCTCGATCACATCGGGCGGCTTGGTCGACGAGCGAGGCAAAACCGGCCCTCGCGGGGGCCGGCGCAAGCTCGATTACAGATCGTCGCGATAGAAGAGGTCCGTCCGAGCGGCGTTGTCGGCCAGCGCCTGACGGAGCGCCGCGGGGGCCTCGATCGCCGGGGCAGCCGTCACCACGCGCAGTTCGGCGATGTCGTCTTCGCTGTCACGCACGGTGATCGACGGGATCACCACGTCCTTGGCGATGATGGTCGTGTTGTTCTCGGGATCATGCGTGAACACCTCTTCCCCGTTCGGGTCGAGCAGCACGATGCGCTGGCGCTGACCACCGCCGACGACCTCGACATGGGTGACGACGGACGAGGACTCGATCCGGTCCGTGGTGCGCTTCGCGGTCCGGGCGCCCGAAGGATCGGCGATATGCTGGTCACCGGCCATCATATTGCTGGCCAGTTCGACGTTCTGCGTCAACTTCCCGACAGTCGACGTGACGCCGTTATAGAATTCTTCATGGTTTGCCGCATAAGCTGCGGCAGCAACGGAACCAGTGAAGACCAACGCGACGATAGCGGTGCGACCGAGCACTGACATCCGAGCTCTCCTTCCCGTAGGGCCGTTTGCCCTTTATGCCGCTCCTGCGGCTTTTCCCTATGGCGCTCCTAAGCGCCGACTTGTCCACAGTTGGATATGTTGCACCTCGGCCACAACCCCATACTGTCGACATTCGAGATCACTTTTTGGGGAAAATTTAACTTTGCCCCTGTGTCTCACCAACGTTAAACAGGACATTCAGTTCCCGTCCGCGTCGGTGTTCTCCTTATACCCCCAAACGATTCGCGGCGCAAGCGTGGGGTAAGGCTCGCCTTGGATGCACTCGCCCGCCGGATATCGGCACTCAACGACAAGCCGCCGCGGCAAGACGCACAATACGTCCTCTACTGGATGCAGCATTCCCAACGCGCCGACGCCAATCCGGCGTTGGAGCGCGCGGCCTATTGGGCCAACGAATGCCGCCTTCCTCTCCTCGTCCTCTTCGTCGTCGACCCCGATTACCCTGACGCCAATCTACGCCACTACACCTTCATGCTGGAAGGCCTGAAGGAGACCATTGCAGCCATCGAAAAACGCGGCGCACACGTGTCGCTGCGGCTGGGGTCCCCTCCTAAAATCGCTGCGGAATGCGCCAAAAAGGCCGCGATCGTTGTCACCGACCGCGGCTATCTGCGCCACCTCGTGGCCTGGCGCAGAGAGTTGGCCGAAGACGCATCATGCCTCGTCGAAACGGTCGAGGGCGAGGCGATCGTCCCCGTCGAAGAGGCGTCCGGAAAGCACGAGACGGCGGCGCGCACCTTCCGGCCGCGCGTCCACAAGGCGCTTCCCCGCTTCACCGACCTTCCGCCGACGATCACCCTCAAGACGAAGGCGAAGGGCCTCGCAAGCAGCGCCAACGAGACCCTCACCGACGTCGCCGCCTTCGCCGAAAAACTCGGCTGCGACACGGCGGTCAAACCTGTCGCCGACATCAAAGGCGGCACGTCGCAAGCGCGGCGGCGGCTGGCCCACTTCGTCCAAGAGGATCTGCCTCATTATGGCGACGGGCGGGCCGACATGGTGAACCGTCACATTTCCGTGATGAGCCCTTACTTACACTTCGGGCAAATATCGCCGCTGGAAATTTACCTCACCGTCAAAGAGGCGAGCGCCAAGCGCGAGAGCCAGGACTCCTATGTCGAGGAGATGCTGGTTCGCCGCGAACTGGCGATCAACCACGCTCACTATGCGCCGGACGACTACGACGCCTACAGCGGCCTCCCCAAGTGGGCGCAAGACACGCTCGAGGCGCACAAAGGTGATCCGCGCGAGAAGGTCTTCACCTACAAGGAATTGGAGGCCGGGAAGACGGACGATCCCTACTGGAATGCGGCGATGAAGGAGATGCGCGAGACCGGCTATCTCCACAACCACATGCGCATGTATTGGGGAAAGCGTCTCATCGCCTACACGAACACGCCCAAGACGGCGTACGACTTCGCGCTGAAGCTTAACAACACCTATTTTCTGGATGGGCGCGACGCGAATTCCTACGCCAACATCGGCTGGCTGTTCGGCCTGCATGACCGCGGTTGGCCCGAGCGCGCGGTGTTCGGCAAAGTCCGCACGATGACCGCGGGCGGCCTCGAACGGAAGTTCGACATCAAATCCTACGTCAAATGGACCGAGGGCCTGTAGCAGCCTCCTAGGCGCCCGCCCCTGCACATCGCAGGGGCGGCCGGGGCGAAAGGCCCCGGCGTCGCCCCTCAGGTCCTCGCCGTCAGACCGCAGACGCTTCCTTCTCGCCCGAACCGGACTCGCTGGTCTGGAAGAACAGCGCCTGGGACACCACCGCCTTCACCGTGTCCGTCTCGAACGGCTTGGTGATGAGGAAGGCGGGCTCCGGCCGCTCGCCGGTCAAAAGGCGCTCAGGATATGCGGTGATGAAGATCACCGGCACGGTGATGGACGCCAGGATCTCGTTCACCGCGTCGAGCCCGGAGGAGCCGTCGGCCAATTGAATGTCGGCCAGCACCAGGCCGGGACGGCGCGCCTTCACGGCCTCGACCGCCTCGGTGTGGGTGCGGGCGATGCCGGCGACCTCGTGGCCGAGGCCCTCCACCAGCGCCTCGAGGTCCATCGCGATCATCGGCTCGTCCTCGATGATGAGGACGCTCGTCGCCACCTGCTCGGCAATCGACTGCCCTGCCTCGTCGATCAGGGTGCGCACGCCGTTCATGTCGGTGTCGAGGATCGCCGCGGCCTCCTGCATCGAGAAGCCCTCGACGGTGGTCAGCAGGAACGCCTGACGGGCACGCGGCACCATCGCGTCGAGGCGCTTCTCGTAGAGCGCGGTGCGCGCCGCCGTCTCCTGGTTCAGCTCGATGGAGTCCCAGATCTGGATCAGGATCCGGTAGAGGGAGACGCGCGGCGGGATCGACTCGTCGAACATCGAGGGATCTTCGATCAACGCCTCCAGCGCGGCCTGGACGTAAGCGTCACCACTGGGCTGCGTGCCCGTGAGAGAGCGGGCGAAGCGGCGCATATAGGGAATGTGCGGCGCGATGGTTTTGGCGAGCGACATGAGCTTTCCTTGACGAGTTCGGACCCCGGCCCGCTTATCGGGTAACGCTTGCGCGCGCGATCCTCCGCGCACAAACCAATCCCAAAGGCGAAAGCCAAGCCCCTATGGAACGAACGAACCGCCAAACCGTTCCAGCAAGGTGGACGTTCTAACGTGCGGCCTCGAATCCGGTTCCGTGGCGCGGGCGATCCCGCCTCCTCGGCACCGGAGACGGCGCAGCGGGGAACCCAACCGATGGATAGCGAATTGTGAAGGAATGCCCGACGGTGTGCAATGACTGAAGACGATAAGCCGGGCAGCGTCCAGGACGACCAAATGCAGTCGTTGATAGGAAAGCAGTTGCGAAATTTGTACGATTCGGTGCTGGTCGAGCCTATTCCCGATAAGCTCGTGGAATTGCTCTTGAAACTCGATGACATCGAGGTGGGCACCGCAACCAGTCCGAAAAAGCCGGCGACCGACGACGACAGCGCGGAAAGCGACAGCGAATGAGTGTTCGCGAGGAACTGATCCGCCAGATCCCGAACCTGCGCGCCTTCGCCGTCTCGTTGTGCGGCAACGCCGAACGGGCGGACGACCTCGTTCAAGAGGCGCTGATGAAGGCGTGGGCGTCGATCGAGATGTTCCAGGAGGGCACCAACATGCGTGCCTGGCTCTTCACCATTTTGCGCAACGTCTACTATTCGGAGTTCCGCAAGAAGCGCCGCGAGGTGGAGGACGCGGACGGCAAGATGGCCGCCAACCTCTCCACCCATCCCGAGCAGCTCGGCCACCTCGACATGGTCGATTTCCGCGAGGCGTTGAGCCAGCTCGCCGCCGACCAGCGCGAGGCGCTCATCCTCGTCGGCGCGTCAGGCTTCTCCTATGACGAAGCGGCGGAGATCTGCGGCTGTGCCGTCGGCACCGTCAAAAGCCGCGTCAACCGCGCGCGCACCCGCCTGGCCGAGCTCCTCTCGGTCCAGTCCGGCGCCGAGTACGGCCCGGATCACCACTCCCGCTCGGTGGTCGACGCGCGCAAATTCTGACCAGCGCGCTCGGTCATCCGGCGACCTGCACCGGAACCGGCCGCTCGCCGGCCGGTCTTCGTCCGACCCTCTTCCCTAAAGCCTCACCTTGACGTGCTCGGCCAGTGCGGGCCCGGGCTCTTGCCGTCCTGCCGCCGTCAACGCCTCCAGCGCGACCAGAAGGTTGGGGCTCGCGTTGTCCCAATATTCCGCACACTCGGGATGCACGGCGAGAAGCACGGCCTCCGGATCGTCGGGCCCCTCCCCGAACCAGGCGTCGATGGACGGGGTCCACACGTCCCGCAGCCGGCTCCTGTCGCTGAGGACATCCGCCGTGCCCGAGATCGACACGTAGGTGCCCGTACGCGGGTCGACATAAGCGAGGCACACGCGCGGATCGGCGCGAAGCTCGCAGTCCTTATGGTCGCTCCGGCGCGTCACGAACCAGATCGTTCCCGCTTCGGGATCCGGTGTGCCGACCATCGGTCTGCACCTCACCGACTCACCATCAAGCGTCATCATCATGCACGTCTCGATGCGGCCGATTTCACGCCAGACGCGTTCGACGTCGTCATCCATCATGGCATCACTCCAAGCCTAGCCTCAAGGCTATGCATCCGCCAGGAATGCGCAGGCCGAGGCTGTTCATGCTATAAGAATGGCTCTGGAGGGCGAGCTGTTCCCATGCCCGAATGCAATTCGCGCGCAACTGGGGGCCGCTGAGACGCGGCGAACCGATCCGTTCGGATCCTAACTCGCCTGCGCCAGCATCGTGCGGTCGGGGCTGGCGAAGGGCACGATTCCTTCGAGCGGCAGCGTCATGGTTGCGACGAGCCCCGAGGGCGTGAAGTCCAAGTTCACCTCGGCTCTCAGCGCGCGCGACAAATTCCGCTCGATCACCGTCATGCCGAAGCCGCGCCGGGTCGGCTCGCTCACCGCCGGTCCGCCGACCTCCGTCCACGTGAACTTCAGCATTTCCGTGTCGCCCGGCTGGTACACCGTCCACGCCACGTCGAGCGAGCCCTTGGCGTTGGCGAAGGCGCCATATTGCACCGCGTTGGCGGCCAGTTCGTGGATCGCGAGGCCGAGATTCTGGGACGCTTCAGGCGACAGGATCACCGACGGACCCGAAATGCGCACCCGCGAGGAATGCGGCGGGATGAACTGGCCGATGAGAACGCGGACGAGATCGCCGATGTCCACACCCGCCCACTCGTCGGCCACGATGAGGTCCTGCGCCGCCGACAAGGCTCGCAGCCGCGCGATGAGCGCAGGAACGAAGGCCTCGACCGTCGACGCCTGGGTGCTGGTCTGCCGCGCGATGGCGATCACCACCGTCAAAAGGTTCTTCGTGCGATGCGTCAGCTCACGCATGACGAGGCGCATCTGCTCCTCGTTGCGCTTGCGGTGCGTGATGTCGATCGACGCGCAGGTGATGCCGAGAACGGTCCCGTCCGGCTTCAGGTTCGGCTCGATGTGAAGGTCGTACCACCGGCGGTCCATCCCCTCGCCAACACCGATCTCGCCGGACAGAGGCCGTTTCGTCTCGATCACCCGGCGCTTCAGGTCGGCGATCGCCGTCAGGTCGGCGGCTGGAACCACCTCCTCGTCCGTCCGGCCGATGATCGAGCCGATCTGCGTCTCGTCGGAGTTGGCCCAGGTGTAGCGCAGGTTCGTATCCTGGCTGAACACCATGATCTTCTCGGACCGGAGCGCCAGGTTGAAGCGCTGCAGCGTCTCGGCCAAGCGGCGGGACAGGTCCGTGCGCATCATGTCCAGCCGCTTGGAGCGCGAAATGTCGATCGCGGTGCAGACGACCCCGGCCAACTTGTTCGCCTCGTTGGTGATCGGCACGACGTCCATGCGGAACCAGGCACGCTCGTCGTTGCCGGGGATCTCGATCTCGAACGTCTGGGTGGTGCCGGTCTGGAGCGCCCGCGTCTTGTGTCCGACCACGAGCGGGCGGACCGCGGAGGGCAAAATCTCCTCGTCCGTCTTGCCGACGATGTCCTCGGGGATGAGGAAGGGCCGCGGATTGATGACCCACTGGTAGCGCAGATCGACATCCTGAAACAGCACGGTGATCTGCGAATTGCGGGTCGCCAGCTCCATGTAGCGATGCATCTCGCGCACCGACTTCAGCTTTTCGTGCTCGCGCTGCAAGATCCCGAGGAGACGCTTGTTGCGTGCCTCCGCCCGCGTCGCCTTCAAAGTATCGGGGTTGCCGCGCTTGGCCGCGCGGTACGCCGTGTAGCGGTGCAGCGCGACCGTCGCCGCAATGGCAAGGCCGCTCCCCGCCGCCGCCGCGGTCGCCAGCGCGACGAGCACCTCCTGCCCGCTGGTGACGATGGTGACGTTCGCGCCGCCCGCCGCCCCCGGAAGCACCTGGGCCGCGGTCATGCCGATGCCGGCGATCTGCCACAGGACATCACTGGTCAGAAGAATGACCGCCGCGGCAAAGAGGGAAATGAGGCGCGCGGACCTGCCGCGGCCGACGACCGCAAACAGGGTCAGCGCCGCGACGGTGCCGAGCTCAGCAATCCCAATCATGGTGGCGGCGTCGGCCGGCCCGTTCATCAGCGATGGCCCCGCATTGGCGAACCGGAACGGCGGTCCCGGCACGCATCTATTGAAGACGACAGATCTAATGTGCCCGAGGTGGTGTTAAACTGGTTACAAGCTCACTTAGAGCCGCACGCGACGGGCGTCGACCATCCGGATCGCTCTGCTTTGCTCGTAAGCATAGAACTTTTGCATTTTTGCGTCCAACCCACCCCGAGAGATCAACAGTTTGCCGCTCCTCCATCCCGCATCGGCGCAACGGCGGGACGGACCGATGACCGGAGCCCCCGCGACCACCGTGCGGCGAAGCGGCCGACCTCTGACGGTATAACGAGCGGCGGCACGATCTGTTGCATGCACCGCTCCGCGTGATCTTCAGTATCAGATCCCGGTCTCTTCAGATTTTGGACGCGCGCCCGACGGTGTCGGCCACGTAGGCGCCGCGCCTGCCCATCGGCTGCTCGGGACCGAGCGTCGTATCCACCATGGTCTGATGCTCCGCTTCCGCCGCCAATTCAGCGCCCAGAAGGAGGATGTAAATGGATATATAAAACCAGAACATCAGTGCGATAACTGTGCCCAACGACCCATACATCGCCGCATAATTGGCCACGTTCGACAGATACCACGACAGAAGGGTCGATGCGGCGAGCCAACCGGCCGCCACCGTCACCGCGCCGACCGAGATCCACCGCCACCGCGCCGCCCGCCGGCTCGGCCCGAGGCGGTAGATCGCCGCGGACCCGACGGACACGATGATGAACAAGGCCGGCGCCGTCAGCCGCCGTCCGCCATAGTCGAGCCCGTCCTCGCCGCCGAACAAAAGCGGCATCACCACGATCACCGAGATCATCACGATGCCGATGACGAGCGCGGCCAACGTCACCCCGAAGGCCCTCAGATAAAGCGCGATGGTCCCCCGCTTTTCGACCTCGCCATAGGCGACGTTCATCGCCCCGAAGAGGGCGATCACGGCATTGTTCATCGACCACAGCGACAGTCCGACGCTGAGGAGAAGCGTGACCGTGAGGCCGTCCTCCTGTGCCTTCGCAACGCGGCCGATCTCGTGCGCGATCCATTCGATCGCCTGATCCGGCAGATAACCCGCCAGGATCGAGACGTGATCCTGCAGCGTGAGGCTCGACGTCATCAGCCCATAGAAGGACACGATCGCAATCATCGCCGGGATGAGGGCGAGGAACACATAAAAGGTCACGCCGGCGGTGATCAGGCCGAGATTGTCGATGGACACCCGCTCCACCACGCGCAAGAGGATGTCCCACCACCCGCGCCAGCCGATCTCGAACGGCGTTCGCGCGGCGCGCCCGCGCAGACGTTCGTGGTACGGAAGCTTGCTCGGCGGCACGGATCTGCGGCGGCCAGGATCGTGGTTGAGCGGGTTCAGCCGCGATGAATTCTCCAAGTCCGTGCCTTTTTCTTCCAACAGCGAGACAGAAGACCGAACGTTGGCACGGCCTTTTGCGTTCACATGGGGTTATCGCACCATCGCGCCCGATTGCACCAACCGGGCTCCCCAGGCGGTGCATAAGGGAAGGAACGCAACGCTTGTCCGCTGACGATCAACTGCCGCCGGCGCAGGACGCCTCCACTGCCAAGATCCCCGTTCACGTGGGCTCGGGTGTCAAGGCCCCGCTGATCATCCTCGCCACCCTCTCCGTCCTCGCCGCCTTCGACTATGCGGAAAGTCTGGTTCTCCCGATCGTTCTCGCCTTCGTCATCTCCTTGACGCTGACCCCGATCAATCTGTGGCTCCAGCGGCGGATCTGGCCCGGCCTCTCCGCCTTCCTCCTCGTCAGCGCCGTCACGCTCGCGCTCGGCATGGCGACATTGATGCTCGCCCAGCCGGTGACGACATTTCTGGAAGACGCGCCGACCATCGGCCGTAAGCTGAAGGAAAAGCTGGAAGATTTCCGCGAGCCGGTCGAAACCATCACCGAGGCGAGCAAGGAGGTGGAGCAGATCACAAGCTCCGCCAACGACCCGATGGTGCGCGAAGTGGTCGTCCGCCAGCCGGGGCTCCTCAATCGCGCGGCGTCGAACATCGGCAACATCGCGTCGACGTTGGTGGTGGCCATCGCCCTCACCTACTTCCTCCTCGTCACGAACCGGCTGATCTACGAGAAGATCGTCCACGCCTCGCCGAAGCTTTCGGACAAGAAGCGCTCGCTGATGGTGGTGAACAACATCGTCACCACTGTGTCCAAATACCTGCTGACGATCACCATCATCAACGCATGCTTCGGCATCAGCATAGCATTGACGATGCTGTTGCTGGGCATGCCGAGCCCTGCACTGTGGGGACTGGCCGCGTTCCTGTTGAACTACCTCCCGTTCGTCGGCTCGCTGATCGGCACGGCGTCGGGCGTTCTCATCGGCCTGTTGACCTACGACGACATGATATGGGCGGTTCTGCCGGGGGTGGCCTACTTCACCATCACGACGCTTGAGGGGCATTTCATCACCCCCAGCGTGCTCGGCCAGCGGCTGGAGCTCAACCCGGTCGCGATCCTTCTGTCGATCGCCCTGTGGGGGTTCATCTGGGGGGTCGCCGGTGTGATCCTGGCGGTGCCGATCCTCATCATCGTCAAAGTGATGAGCGACAACATCCCTGAAATGCAGCTTTTTGGTACATTCTTGTCAGGCACGCCGTCCACGGAGGACAGCGACATGCCGCAGGATCTCGATATCCCGCGGCTTCCCTGACGGGGCTTCTCGCGCGGGGCCGGTGAAGCGGCGCGGCCCCCGCGCCAAAGAGCACTTTGTGGCGGCCGTCGTCCGGCTCGCCGACGCGGGACCGCCGGATCCCTGGCGGGATCCGGCCGGCCCTTGCGCATCCGCCGTTGGACCGGACGGACTACTCGTCGTTCAGCGCATCTTTCAGCGGCTTGCCCGGCTTGAACTTCGGAACCTTGGCGGCCTTGATGGTGATCGGCTCCTTGGTCTGCGGGTTGCGACCCTGCGACTCCGGGCGGTCGGTCACGCTGAACACACCGAAGTTGGTGATGCGCACTTCGTCGCCGGTCTTCATCGCGTTGATGATCGCAGTGAAGGTGGCGTCGACCGCCTTGGCCGCAGCCTTGGCGTCCAGGTTGGCAAGCTCCGCCACCTCGGCGGCGAGTTCGGCTTTCTTCATCCCGTCTCTCCCTTTGCGGATGACCGGGCTACCCTGTCATCACTCTCGCCCGTCGCCTAGACGATAGTGATGAAAAGAGCCCTATTTCCCTGGGAAATTGGCCCTCAAACCTTTCCAAAGTGCGAAAGTTTCCTCTGCGGCGTCGCGATGGAGCGGTGAGAGGTCCATTTTCTTCAACAAAACGCGAATCGCTTCATCCCGCGGCGCGTGTCACGCCGATGCGAGAATCGCAGATTGCCTTGCGAATCGCGGCAGACGCGGTACCGACGCGCGCGTCATTGCAAGCGCTGATCCGGTGATCGCCATGATTAGGTCATGTTGTCAACAACTAGACGCATAGTCCTCGCATTGCTTCAATGCGACATGACGCCTGCCTGCTTTACACGCACCGCCATCCTGCCGCGGCGGCAACGAAAAAGGCGGGGCCCTGCGGCCCCGCCTTTCCTGTCACGACTTCGAGGTTCCGCGTTTCGCCGACGCCTCAGTGGGCGCGAAACGTGGCCTCGTCATCCTCCGCGCTCCCCTTGCGGGTGCCGTCGGCGGAATAGTCCGGCTCGGTCCACTCGATCGGCTCGGGCATGCGGACCAGGGCGCGCTGAAGCACCTCGTCCATGCGCGAGACCGGCACGATCTCGAGTTCGTTCTTCACGTTGTCCGGGATGTCCACCAGATCCTTGGCGTTGTCCTCGGGGATCAGAACGGTCGTGATCCCGCCGCGCAGGGCGGCGAGCAGCTTCTCCTTGAGGCCACCGATGGGCAGCACGCGGCCGCGCAGGGTGATCTCGCCGGTCATCGCCACGTCGCGGCGGATCGGGATGCCGGTCAGCACCGACACGACCGCGGTCGCCATCGCGATGCCGGCGGATGGGCCGTCCTTCGGCGTCGCACCCTCCGGCACGTGGACGTGGATGTCCCGCCGGTCGAAGGTGGGCGGTGCGACACCGACGTCGAGCGCGCGGGAACGGACATAGGACGCCGCCGCAGAGATCGACTCCTTCATCACGTCGCGCAGGTTGCCGGTGACCGTCATCTTGCCCTTGCCGGGCATCATGAGGCCTTCGATCGTCAGGAGCTCGCCGCCGACCTCGGTCCATGCGAGGCCCGTGGCGACACCGACCTGGTCCTCCAGCTCGGCCTGGCCGTAGCGGTGACGCGGGGGCCCGAGATATTCCTCGAGCTTCTCGACGTTCACCTCGACGGTCTTCACCTTGCCCTTGGAGGTGAGGATCTCCTTCACCGCCTTGCGGGCGAGGGTGGCGATCTCACGCTCCAGATTGCGCACGCCCGACTCGCGGGTGTAGCGGCGGATCAACTGGCGCAGCGCCTCGTCGTCGATGGCGAACTCGCCCGACTTCAGGCCGTGGTCCGACTCCGCCTTGGAGATGAGGTGGCGACGCGAGATCTCCGCCTTCTCGTCCTCGGTGTAGCCGGCGATGCGGATCACCTCCATACGGTCCATCAGCGGACCGGGGATGTTGAGCGTGTTCGCCGTGGTCACGAACATCACCGACGAGAGGTCGTATTCGACCTCCAGATAGTGGTCCATGAACGTCGAGTTCTGCTCCGGATCCAGCACCTCCAGGAGGGCCGACGAAGGATCGCCGCGGAAGTCCATGCCCATCTTGTCGATCTCGTCGAGCAGGAAGAGCGGGTTGGACTTCTTGGCCTTCTTCATCGACTGGATGATCTTGCCCGGAAGCGAGCCGATATAGGTCCGGCGGTGGCCGCGGATCTCCGCCTCGTCACGCACGCCGCCCAGCGAGATGCGAACGAATTCGCGCCCCGTGGCCTTGGCGATCGACTTGGCGAGCGAGGTCTTGCCGACGCCCGGAGGGCCGACGAGGCACAGGATCGGCCCCTTCAGCTTGTTGGCGCGCGCCTGCACCGCCAGATACTCGATGATGCGCTCTTTCACCTTCTCGAGACCGTGGTGGTCCACGTCGAGGATCTGCTGCGCATTGTCGAGGTCGTTCTTGACCTTGGACGGCTTCTTCCAGGGAATCGACAGCAGCCAGTCGAGGTAGTTGCGCACCACCGTCGCCTCGGCCGACATCGGGCTCATCTGACGCAGCTTCTTCAGCTCCGCCTCGGCCTTTTCCTTGGCTTCCTTGGAGAGCTTGGTCGTCTTGATGCGCTCTTCCAGCTCGGCCAGCTCGTCCTTGCCGTCCTCGCCGTCACCCAGCTCCTTCTGGATCGCGCGCATCTGCTCGTTCAGGTAGTACTCGCGCTGGGTCTTCTCCATCTGCCGCTTGACGCGGGAGCGGATGCGCTTCTCCACCTGAAGGACCGAGATCTCGCCGTTCATGATCCCGAGCACCTTCTCGAAGCGCTCGATGACCGAGGAGGTGCCGAGAATCTCCTGCTTGACCGGGATCTTCACGACCAGGTGCGAGGCCACCGTGTCGGCGAGCTTCGCGTGGTCCTCGATCTGGCCGACCGCGGAGATGACCTCGGGCGAGATCTTCTTGTTCAGCTTCACATAATTTTCGAACTCCGAGACTACGGAGCGGGCGAGCGCCTGCGCCTCGGTCTCGTCGTACTCGGCCTCTTCGACCAGGCTGGCGTCGGCCTCGAAGAAGTCGGCGCGGTCGGTGAAGGACTCGATTTCCGCGCGTGCGGTGCCTTCGACCAGCACCTTCACGGTGCCGTCGGGCAGCTTCAGGAGCTGCAGCACGGTGGCAAGGGTTCCGATGTTGAACAGGCGCTCGGGCTTGGGATCATCGTCCCCGGCCTCGCGCTGCGTCACGAGGAGGATTTGGTTGTCCGCACGCATGACTTCCTCAAGCGCACGGATGGACTTCTCGCGACCGACGAAGAGTGGCACCACCATATGCGGGAACACGACGATGTCCCGCAGCGGCAGAACCGGGTAGGTGCCCGAGCCCGCGTTCGGCCCGGTGTCGCGATTGTCGTCCGACTTTGCCATGAACTGTCCTTTCAGCTTGGCCCGAGCTCGCCACATCATGCACGAGTCGAGCCACCGGTCACCGCGCGCCTTCGGCTTTGAGGGCCCCGCCCACGGGTATCGTCGGGCGGTGCGGCGGCGATCGTCGAGGATGCACCATCGCATCTCAGGGTTCGAGGTGGCTCTATCATGAGCCGACTTCAAGCCTTGACCGGGGCTTGCCCGTTTGCAAGGGCGCAAAGCCTCGGTCGAAGCCGTTCAAGCCGGCTTGAACATCGCCCGTCGCGCGACGCTGAGCCGCACGACACTGCACGTTACGATACGCACGAAAAGCGAGATGCCAGCCGCTCGACCACTGTGCGAACCTGCCCCGGCACCACCAACGCTACGAATACAATCACATCCTAAAATGCGGACAAGACCCACAATCTCGCGGAAGTTGTAAGAGCCCAACGCAGCGAAAGGCAGGCATGCCGCCCCCCGCCGCCCTCGTTCTCGTCCCCTCAGGCCGAGGTCCGGGACGGCTCGGACGCGCGATCTTCGTAGATATAAAGCGGACGCGCGGTGCCGAGAATGACCTCCTCGGAGATAACAACCTCGCGCACCCCGTCGAGGCCCGGCAGCTCGTACATCGTATCGAGCAGGATGGCCTCGAGGATCGAGCGCAGGCCGCGCGCGCCGGTCTTGCGCTCGATCGCCTTGTCGGCGATCGCCTTCAGCGCGTCGGCGTGGAAGGTGAGCTCCACCCCCTCCATCTCGAACAGGCGCTGATACTGCTTCACGAGCGCGTTCTTCGGCTCGGACAGGATCTGCACCAGCGCCTCGTTGTCGAGATCCTCGAGCGTCGCCAGGACCGGGAGGCGGCCGACGAACTCGGGGATGAGGCCGAACTTCAGGAGGTCTTCCGGCTCGACGGAGCGGAAAAGCTCGCCCGTGCGGCGGTCTTCCGGCGCCATCACCTGGGCGTTAAAGCCGATGGAGGTGCCGCGGCCGCGGTCGGAAATGATCTTGTCGAGCCCGGCGAAGGCACCGCCGCAGATGAACAGGATGTTGGTCGTGTCCACCTGCAGGAACTCCTGCTGCGGATGCTTGCGGCCCCCCTGGGGCGGCACCGACGCGACCGTGCCTTCCATGATCTTCAGCAGCGCCTGCTGCACGCCCTCCCCCGACACGTCGCGCGTGATGGACGGGTTGTCGGACTTGCGGGAAATCTTGTCGACCTCGTCGATATAGACGATGCCGCGCTGGGCCCGCTCGACGTTGTAGTCCGCCGACTGCAGCAGCTTCAGGATGATGTTTTCCACGTCCTCGCCGACATAGCCGGCTTCGGTGAGGGTCGTGGCGTCGGCCATCGTGAAGGGAACGTCGAGGATGCGGGCGAGGGTCTGGGCGAGCAGCGTCTTGCCGCAACCGGTCGGGCCGATCAGCAGGATGTTCGACTTCGCGAGCTCCACGTCGTTCTGCTTCGACGCGTGGGACAGGCGCTTGTAGTGGTTGTGGACCGCGACCGAGAGAACCTTCTTGGCGCTCTGCTGGCCGATCACGTAATCGTCAAGCACCTTGCGGATTTCGAGCGGGGTCGGAATGCCGTCGCGCGACTTCACCAGCGAAGACTTGTTCTCTTCGCGGATGATATCCATGCACAGCTCGACACACTCGTCGCAGATGAAGACGGTCGGCCCGGCGATGAGCTTGCGCACCTCGTGCTGGCTTTTGCCGCAGAAGGAGCAATAGAGGGTGTTCTTACCGTCGCCGCTGGTCGCTTTGCTCATCAACTCACCCTTTCATCGCCCGATCGTCCGCACGGGTCGGGAACGCTTCCGAACACCCATCGGGGCCGCCTACGGTCTTGTCACCGCCCATATTGGGACGGGCCCGGCCCCGATGCAAACCCCCGACATGGGATAGTCAACCGCCCCATGCGTTACCAAACTTAAAACCGCCCGCCTGGAGCGGACGGTGCGAGCGCGGGAGAACGCCCCCGTGCTCAGAGATACCAGCTAACCGGCACAGGCCGTCCCGGCAAGGGGTATACACGCAAACGTTGATCGCACCTTAAGCGTCGAGCGCGGCGCGGCTCTCGATCACGCGGTCGATGATCCCGAACTCCTTGGCCATGTCCGGGGTCATGTAGTGATCGCGCTCCAGGGTGGACTCGATCTTGTCCAGCTCCTGGCCGGTGTGCTTGCGGTAGATCTCGTTCAGACGGCGCTTCAGGGCGAGGATCTCGTTGGCCTGAAGCTGGATGTCCGCCGCCGTGCCGCGGAAACCGCCGGAGGGTTGATGCACCATGATGCGCCCGTTGGGGAGCGCAAAACGCATATCCTTCTCTCCCGCCGCGAGCAGCAGCGCGCCCATGGACGCGCACTGACCGAGGCACAGGGTGGAGATCGGCGGGCGGATGAACTGCATCGTGTCGTAGATGGCGAGACCCGAGGTCACGATGCCACCCGGCGAGTTGATGTAGAGGGAGATCTCCTTGTTGGGATTATCCGCCTCGAGATACAGAAGCTGCGCACACACCAAGGTCGCCACCGTGTCCTCGATGGGACCGGCGATGAAAATGATGCGCTCCGACAGGAGGCGCGAGAAGATGTCGTAAGCCCGCTCGCCCCGGTTGGTCTGCTCGACAACCATCGGGACGAGGGAGGACATATAGAAGTCTACTGGATCTTTCATCCGCCCGGCCTAGTGATCGTGGTGGTGATGATCGTGGTCATGATCATGATGGTGGTGATGATCGTGGCCATGGTCATGATCGTGGTCATGCGCGTGATCGTGCTCGTCCTCGTCCATGCCCTTCAGAAGCTCGTCCTTGGACACCGGAAGAGTGTTCACGGTCGCAAGCTCGAGAATGTAATCGACGACCTTGTCTTCGAAGATCGGCGCGCGAAGGGAGGCGATCGCCTGCGGGTTCTGCTGGTAATATTGCAGAACCTGCCGCTCCTGGCCCGGGAACTGCTGCATCCGCTCCTGAAGCGCGCGCTGCACTTCCTCGTCGGTCACCTGAACCTCGGCCTTCTGGCCGACCTCCGACAGCAGGAGGCCGAGACGCACGCGGCGTTCGGCGATCGCCTGATAGTCGGCGCGGGTCTTCGCCTCGGAGCCGTCCGCATCGTCCGCCAGAGACGCGTCGAAGGACTCGCCCTTCTGCTTCATCTCGGCATCGACCTGGCGCCAGATCGAGTCGAACTCGGTCTCCACCAGCTTCTGCGGCAGCTCGAACTTGAACTTCTCGTCCAGCGCGTCGAGCAGGGCGCGCTTCACCTTGGCCCGGCTCGCCGTGTCGTAGGAGCGCTGCATCTCGCCCTTCAGGGCCTCGCGCAGCTTCTCCAGGCTCTCGAGGCCCAGCTTCTCGGCGAACGCATCGTCGAGCACGGTGTCCTTCGGCGCGGCGATCTCGTGGATCGTCACGTCGAACTCGGCCGGCTTACCGGCGAGGTGGGTCGCGCCGTAGTCCTCGGGGAAGGTCACGCGAACGAGAGCGAGACCCGGCACGAAGCCGAGAAGCTGCTCCTCGAAGCCCGGAATGAACCGGCCTTGACCGATGACGATGTCGATCCCTTCGGCCGAACCACCCTCGAAGGGCTCGCCGTCGATCTTGCCGACGAAGTCGATCTTCAGACGGTCACCGTCCTGAGCCGGCCGATCGACGGGCTCATAATCCTTGTAGTTCGCGGCGAGCTTCGTCAGCTCTTCCTGAAGCTCCTCCTCGGGAACCTCATAGACCGGCTTCTCGACCGTGATCGCATCGAGCCCGGCGACCTCGATCTCCGGCAGGACCTCGTACTTCACGGCGAAGGACAGGTCGCTCTTGCCGTCCATCACGTCGGCCATCGAGCCTTCGTCGACATCGACGTCGGGCTGAAGGGCCGGCTTCTCGTCGCGGCCCTCGACCGCGCCGCGCACGGACTCGGTCATCACGTCGTTGATGACCTCGGCCATCGCCGAACGGCCGTACATCTTCTTCAGGTGGGCCATGGGCACCTTGCCCGGCCGGAATCCCTTCAGGCGGACCTTCTGACGCAGGTCGTCGAGATAGGTGTTCAGACGCGCGTCGAGGGTCGCTGCGGGAACCGTCACCTTAAGTTCCCGCGCGAGACCCTCAGCACGGGTTTCCGTCACTTCCATCGGGTTCACTTTCCGCAGCACCAAAATCTGTTGTGGGGGAGGACGCTCCATGTCGCGCCGCAAGCCACCGGTGTCAATGGCGTGACACGGGGGAATGTCGGCGTTGCGCCCGACTGAGGTGCAAAATGATGAGAAAACCGCCAGCGCCCCAAACGAGGCAGCGACCAAAGCAGGCCCGCAAGGCGGTCACGACGCGCCCCCACCGCTCTCAAGCAGGCCGAAGGCCGATAGCGCCGAAAACCCCGACCGCTCTCAAGTAGGCCGAAGGCCGGTAGAGCAGAAACATGGTGCGGGTGGAGGGACTCGAACCCCCACACCTTGCGGCGCCAGAACCTAAATCTGGTGCGTCTACCAGTTCCGCCACACCCGCGCGGCGCCCGCTATAAAGCCGCAGGGGCGTTGCGGTCAAACATGATCGAAGGCGGCACGCGCATGGCGCAGATTGGCGATCAGATCGGTCGCGATCAGTCCCGGCCCGACACGCTGCGCCACGTCTCCGTGCAGCCACACCCCCATCGCCGCCGCCTCGAAATAGGCGACCCCCAGCGCGAGGAAGGCGGTGATCATCCCCGCGAGGACGTCCCCCGCCCCCGCCGTCGCCAGCCACGGCGGCGCATTCTCGCCGATCGCCGCCCGCCCGTCAGGCGCGGCGATCACCGTGTCGGGGCCTTTGAGGACGACCACGGCCCCGCTCGCCTCCGCCGCCCGCCGCGCGGCCGCCAGCTTCCCGCCCTCCGGGGCGCCGAACAGCCGGGCGAACTCGCCGGCATGGGGGGTCAGAACCGCGCCGGGCCCCTTCGTCAGCGCGCACAAGGCATCGGGATCACCCGCGAAGGCGGTCAGCGCGCCGGCATCCAGCACCGCCCGCGCCGGGGCCGCCAGCGCCGCACGCACCATTTCGCGCGTCGCTTCACCCGCCGGAAGACCCGGGCCAAGACACACCGCATTGCGCCGCTTGTCGGCCAGGGATGCCGCCAGCCCCTCCGCCCCGTCGGCCCGCTCCAGCATGACCGCCGTCAGGTGATGGGCGTTGACCAGCAGCGCATCCCCCGGCGAGGCCATGGTGACGAGCCCCGCCCCCGTGCGCAGCGCCGAGGCCGCCGCCATCCGCGCCGCGCCCGTCGCCGTCATCGGCCCGGACACCACCACCGCATGGCCGCGGTCATATTTGTGGCCGGCCAGCGCCAGCACCGGCCGCGCGTCGCGCCACAGGGCCGGAACGTTGACGAAGGTCCGGCATGCCGCCGCCGCCACGGCCGCGTCCGGAATGCCGATATCGGCGACGATCACCTCGCCGCACAGGTCACGCCCCGGCAGCAGCAGGTGACCCGGCCTGCGGCGCTGGAACGTCACCGTGTGGCGCGCCTCGACCGCCGTGCCGCGCACCTCGCCCGTCGCCCCGTCGACCCCGCTCGGCACGTCGATCGCCACCACCACGCGCGGCCGCGCGTTCACCCGGCGCACCACCTCGGCGAACGTCCCCGCAACGTCACGCGCAAGCCCGCCGCCGAAGAGCCCGTCGACGATCACCTCGGCCCGCTCAAGCGCATCGCCCGCCACCTCGGCCACCGTGCCGTGATAGGCCGCCCGCGCCGCCCCGGCGACGAGCTCCCCCGCCCCGCCGGACAGGTCGATCAGCGACACGAACTGCCCCCATTCGGACAGGATCCGCGCGGCGACGAAGGCGTCCCCGCCATTGTTGCCCGGCCCCGCCAACACCAGGATCGGCGCACCGGCAGGCGTATGGCGGGCGACGACCTCCGCGACGGCGCGTCCGGCCCGCTCCATCAGCGCATCGAAGCCGATGCCGCCGTCCACCGCGGCCTGGTCGATCACGTTCATCTGCCGCGGTGTCGGG
Organism: Acuticoccus yangtzensis; assembly: GCF_001927245.1. GTDB lineage: Bacteria > Pseudomonadota > Alphaproteobacteria > Rhizobiales > Amorphaceae > Acuticoccus > Acuticoccus yangtzensis. The sequence continues at coordinate 238,204 of NZ_MJUX01000001.1, forward strand.
AGCGCGAAATCGGGGGCAGATCGCGTCATTGCGCATTTTCCGCGCACGTTGCCCACAAATACGCCATTAAAATTGCCTCCCTAGGCGGCAAGTGCCCGAAAACACGACAAACGGTGACTGGAACTGTTGGCATGGTCTCTGCATCATCGCGCCAGTCCAGCGGGCCGGGTCGTCCGTCCGCCGCTGAGCGGGGTGTCATGAAGAAGATCGAAGCCATTATTAAGCCGTTCAAGTTGGACGAGGTGAAGGAGGCGCTGCAAGAGGTGGGGCTTCAAGGCATAACCGTGCTTGAAGCACGCGGGTTCGGGCGTCAGAAAGGCCATACCGAACTCTATCGCGGCGCGGAGTATGTCGTCGATTTCCTGCCCAAGGTAAAAATCGAGCTGATCGTTCCCGACAGCCTTATGCCCGCTGCCGTCGACGCCATCCGTAACGCCGCCCAGACCGGCCGGATCGGCGACGGCAAGATCTTCGTCCTCCCCGTCGAGGACGCCATCCGTATCCGCACCGGCGAAGTCGGTGAGGATGCGATCTAACCACAGAAGCGCAAGAGAGAGAGCCATACGCGAATGACCACAGCGCAAGACATCCTCAAGGATATCAAGGACAAAGACGTCAAGTACGTCGATCTGCGCTTCACCGACCCGCGCGGCAAGATGCAGCACGTCACGATGGACACCTCCCTCGTCGACGAAGACCTGTTCGCCGACGGCACCATGTTCGATGGCTCGTCCATCGCTGGTTGGAAGGCGATCAACGAATCCGACATGATCCTCATGCCGGATCCCGAGACGGCCTACATCGACCCCTTCTTCGCCCAGACCACGATGTGCCTCGTCTGCGACATCCTGGAGCCGGGCACCGGTGAGGGTTATAACCGCGATCCGCGCTCCACGGCCAAACGCGCCGAGGCCTACGTGAAGTCCGGCGGCTTCGGCGACACCATCACGATGGGTCCGGAAGCCGAATTCTTCGTCTTCGACGACGTGCGCTTCAAGGCCGACCCCTACAACACCGGCTTCAAGCTCGACTCCACCGAGCTGCCGTCCAACATGGACACCGAATACGAAATCGGCAACATGGGTCACCGCCCCCGCACCAAGGGTGGCTACTTCCCGGTCCCGCCGATCGATTCGCTCCAGGACATGCGCTCCGAGATGCTCTCGGTCATGGCCGAAATGGGTGTGAAGGTCGAAAAGCACCACCACGAAGTCGCCGCCGCACAGCACGAGCTCGGCCTGAAGTTCGAGACGCTCACCCGCGTCGCCGACTCCATGCAGATCTACAAGTACGTCGTGCACCAGGTCGCGCACGCCTACGGCAAGACCGCGACGTTCATGCCGAAGCCCGTCTTCGGCGACAACGGCACCGGCATGCACGTCCACCAGTCCATCTGGAAAGACGGCCAGCCGACCTTCGCCGGCAATCTCTATGCCGACCTTTCGGAGAACTGCCTGTTCTACATCGGCGGTATCCTGAAGCACGCCAAGTCGCTGAACGCCTTCACCAACCCGTCGACCAACTCCTACAAGCGTCTGGTCCCGGGCTACGAAGCGCCGGTCCTGCTCGCCTACTCGGCGCGTAACCGCTCGGCCTCCTGCCGCATCCCCATCTCCTCCTCGCCGAAGGGCAAGCGCCTCGAAGTCCGTTTCCCGGATCCGGCCGCGAACCCCTACCTCGCCTATGCCGCCATGTGCATGGCCGGCCTCGACGGCATCAAGAACCGCATCCATCCGGGCGACCCGATGGACAAGGACCTCTACGACTTGCCGCCCGAGGAGCTCGCCGGCATCCCGACCGTCTGCGGCTCGCTGCGTGAGGCGCTCGGCGCCGTCGACGCAGACCGCGAGTACCTGAAGGCCGGCGGCGTGTTCGACGACGATCAGATCGATGCCTATATCGAGCTGAAGATGGAAGAGAACATGCGCTACGAGATGACCCCGCACCCGGTCGAGTTCGACATGTATTACTCGGTCTAATCGGACCGCATTGTCCGGCGCGCCCGCCGCGCCGGACACGTCGAGGCCGCGCCCCGTGCGCGGCCTTTTTCGTTCGGGCTCGCGGCCGGTGCGCGGCGTATTCGTTGTGCCCGCGCGATGTGCGCGGCCGTTTCGTCGCGCCCGCAATCCTTCGCGCGCCTTTTCGTTGGGCATCGCCGCATTCGTCCCGGCTCGCGCTTGTGGCCGGCGGCCGCGGGCGCCATGGTCCGCACGCGATGACATCCGATCCCGCCTCCCCGCCCAGCCCCGCCGGCACGCGCCCCGGTGACGCCAGCGCCATCCCCCACGGCGGCGACCTCGGCGACGCCGCCCGCCTCGCCGGATCGGCCGCCGCCGCCGCGCACGGCTGGCTGGACCTCTCCACCGGCATCAACCCGCATGCCTTCCCGGCCGTTCACGACGCCGCCGCCCTGAAGCGCCTGCCACAGCGCGCCGACGAGGATCGCCTCATCGCCGCCGCCCGCAGCACCTACCGCGTGCCGGACGATGCCGCCATTCTCGCCGCCCCCGGCACGCAGGCGATCATCCAGTGGCTGCCTCACGTCCTGCCCGCCGACCGCGTGACCGTGCTCGGTCCCACCTACGCCGAGCACGCCGCCGTCTGGTCCCGCCACGCCCCGACCACCGAGGCGACGACGCTTCCCACGGACGGCCTCGCCGTGGTCGTCAACCCGAACAACCCCACCGGCCGCGTGGTGCCGCAGGAGACGCTCGCCGCCTTCGCCTCCGCGGGCGCGCCCGGCACCGTCCGCCTCGTCGTCGACGAGGCGTTCGGCGATCTCACGCCGGAGGTCACCGCTGCTCGCCTCTCCGGCACAATCGTCCTGAGAAGCTTCGGCAAATTCTACGGTCTGCCGGGCCTGCGTCTGGGCTTCGCGATCGGCCCCGCCCCCGTCATCGCCCGGCTCGCAGAGGCGCTCGGCCCCTGGGCCGTCCCCGCGCCCGCCCTCGTCACCGGCGCCGCCGCCCTCGCCGACAACGCATGGGCCACCGCCATGCGCGCCCGGCTCACCCGCGAGGCGGCCGAGCTCGACACGGTGCTGACCGCCGCAGGCCTCACCGTCGTTGGCGGCACGGCCCTCTTCCGCCTGGTCGAAACGCCGGACGCCGCGGCGCTGCAGCGCGCCCTCGCCCGTCACGCCATCTGGACCCGCGCCTTCCCCTACGCCCCCACCTGGCTGAGGATTGGCCTCCCCGGTCCGCACCTCCCCCGCCTCGAAGCCGCCCTCGCCGCCATCGCGGCCCGCCCGGACAACGCCTGACGATCCGCCCATGACCGCCTTCGCCGTTCCCCTCGCCCTCGCCGCCGACATGCTGGTCGGCGAACCGGCCGCCCTCTGGCGCCGCACCGGCCATCCCATCACCTGGATCGGCGCCCTGATCAGCCGGCTGGACGCGCGTCTCAACAACGGCACGCGCGCGCGCGGCGTCCTCGCCCTGGCCGCCCTGTCCGCGGTGTGCTTCTTCGCCGGCGGCCTCATCGAGGCGCTGCTTCCGGGCGGCCCCGTCGGCGTCCTCCTGACGGCCGCCGTCGCCTCCATCTTCATCGCTCACAAAAGCCTGATCGAGCACGTCAGCGCCGTGGCCGCCGCGCCGGATCTTGCCACGGCGCGCGCACGGGTCGGCCTCATCGTCGGCCGCGACACGGCCGAGATGGACGCCGGCGCCGTCTCCCGCGCCGCCCTGGAATCCTTGGGTGAAAACTTCTCGGACGGTGTGGTGGCGCCGGTCTTCTGGTTCGCCGTCCTCGGCCTGCCGGGGCTGATCCTCTACAAAGGCATCAACACCGCCGACTCGATGATCGGCCACAAAACCCCGCGCCACAAAGCCTTCGGCTGGGCCGCCGCGCGCACCGACGATGCCGCCAACTACGTCCCCGCCCGGCTCGCCGCCGTCCTCATCGCCCTGCAGCGGCCGCACGTTTGGCGCCGCTGGTCGGCGGTCGCCGCCAGCGCGCGGCGCCACGTGTCGCCCAATGCGGGCTGGCCGGAGGCGGCGCTCGCCGTGGCGCTGAAGGTCGAGCTCGGCGGTCCGCGCCGCTACCAGGGCCGCATGCTGGATGGCGTGCGCCTCAACCGCGGCGGCCGCACCGCCCGGCTCGATGATATCGCCCGCGGCACGGCTCTCATCGGCCGCGCGGGCCTGACGCAGATCGGCCTCTACACCGTCCTCGCCGTCCTCTCGGCGCTCTGACGGCGGGTCAGCCCACGGCCTCCATCTCGATCTCTTTCAAACCGGCGGCGAACATCTCGGCATTGGCCACGTAGCGCAGCGCCTGCTGGCGTAGCCCCGCAGCCGTCGCCTCGTCGAGTTGGCGGATCACCTTGCCCGGCGCGCCCACCACCAGGCTGTTGTCCGGGATCTCCTTGCCCTCGGTGATCAACGCCCCCGCGCCGATGATGCAATTCTTCCCGATCTTCGCCCCGTTCAGGACGATCGCCCCCATGCCGATGAGCGAATTGTCGCCCACCGTGCAGCCGTGCACGATCGCCCTGTGGCCGATGGTCACCGTGGTGCCGATCGTCGCCGGAAAGCCGGGGTCGACGTGGATCATCGTGTGCTCTTGGATGTTCGTGCCCGCGCCGACGGTGATCGTCGTATTGTCGCCCCGCAGCACCGCGCCGAACCACACGCCGACACCCTCGCCCAGCTCCACGTCACCCATCACGTGCGCGCCCGGCGCGATCCAGGCCGAGCCGTCCGCCGGCAAGCGCGGACGAACGCCGTTCAGTTCATAAAGGGGCATGGGGCATCTCCTCAGGCAGGGCCAACCGGCCCCTCGTTTCGTTTGAGGCGATGATGAAGCTGGCGGCGCCCGCGTCAACCCGCTCAGGTGACGAGGCGGCGCAGGCGCTGGGACAGAAGATCCGTCAGCACCACCGTCGCGATGACGATGATCAGGATCGCCGACGCTTCAGGATAATAGAAGCCGCGGATCGATTCGAAGAGCACCTGGCCGATGCCGCCCGCGCCGATCACCCCCAGCACCGTCGCCGAGCGCACGTTGGATTCGAAGCGGTAGAGCGCATAGCTCAGCCACAGCGGCAGAACCTGCGGGATGACGCCGAAGACCACCTCCTCGATCTTCGTCGCCCCCGTGGCGCGGATGCCCTCCACCGGATGCGGGTCGATCGCCTCCACCGCCTCCGAGAACAGCTTCGCCAGAATGCCCGTGGTGTGGATGAAGAGCGCCATCACCCCCGCGAAGGGGCCGAGACCGACCGCCACCACGAAGAGCACAGCGAAGACGATCTCGTGAATCGCGCGGAAGGCGTCCATCAGGCGGCGCACCGGCTGCCACACCCACCACGGCACCATGTTGTGCGAGCACAGGATGCCGAACGGCACCGCCGCCGCCACCGCCAGAATGGTGCCCCACAACGCGATCTGCACGGTGACGACCATCTCGCGCAGATAATAGTCCCAATCGCGGAAGTTCGGCTCGGTGAACTCCGCCCCATATTGGCGCATGTTGTCGAAGTCGGTGATGAGATAGGTCCAGCGGTCCATCTCCGCCGGGTACCAGCTCCAGGCGAGGAGCGCCGCGAGGCCGATCCAGATCGCCGCGCCGGACAGCGTCTGCCCCCAGTCCCGCTTCAACTGCAACGCGATGTCCGTCCCGCCGTGGCGCAGCGGCGCGCCGCCGCCGGATGCCGATGCCCTATCACTCATCGCCGGTCCCCCTGGCCCCGAAGGGCGTCCATCCATCGCGGTGCGGCGCCCGTGCTTGGGCGCCCCCCGCCAACAAAAAGGCGGCGGGCCCAACCGGCCCGCCGCCCGAGGTCGTCAGTTCCGGGGCTCAGCCCTGGGTCTGCGCGGCGATCTCGTCCTCGAAGGCCTTCTTCTGGGCCTCGAGCTCTTCAACCTTCGCGGCCTTGTCGGCGTCGGACAGGCTGTCGTCGGCCTCGATGCCGGCGATCTCCTTCGACAGCTCCAGAACGCGGATCGGCAGAAGCTGCGCGTCCGACGACTCGCGGAACGGCGCCCAGGCGAGGCCGGCGAGGACCTCCTTCTCGTGCGCCACGTCACCCGTCGAAGCGTCGGTGCCGTAGGTCAGGAAGAAGGTCTTGATCTTCTCCTTCACGTCGGCCGGCAGGTCCTTGCGCCACACGATCGGGTCGGACGGGATCAGCGGCGACTTCCAGATCACCTTGATGTTGGCGAAGGCTTCCGGGTTGCCGGCCTCGATGCGCGCCAGGTTCTCGGTGTTGTTGGTGGCCGCGTCCACCTGGCCGTTCGCCACCGCGAGCGCGTTCGTCTCGTGGTTGGCGTTGCGCACGGTGCGGAAGCAGTCGCGCGGGTCGATGCCGTTGGCGGCGAAGATGAACGTCGTCGGCACCAGGAAGCCGGACGTGGAGTTGGGATCGCCGATGCCGAAGTTCAGCGACTTGTCGCAGGTGAGGAGATCCTCGACCGAGTTCAGCGGCGAGTCCTTGTGCGCCAGGATCAGCGACCAGTAGCCGGGGTTGCCGGACCCGTCGACGGTCTGCACGAACACTTCACCCTCGGCCCGGTCGACCGCTTCCATGGCCGACTTGTTGCCGTACCAGGCCACCTGCACCTTGTTGAAGCGCATGCCCTCGATGACGCCGGCATAGTCCGACGCGAAGAAGGCGTTGACCTCCAGGCCGGTCGCGGCCTGCATGTCCTCGAGGAAGGGCTCCCACTGGGCGCGCAGGTTCTGCTGCGACTCGGTGGAAATGATACCGAAATTGATCTCGGTGACCTCCTGCGCCACGGCCGGGGCCGCGACGGCGAGGGCGAGCGCGGCCGCGCCGACCGTCTTAACGATGTTCATCGTGCTTCTCCTGATGGGGAATTTTTTGGGGCGGATCAGGCCGTCGCCAGGGACGGGCCGGCGATGATCCCTTCGCGGACGGGGGCCGGGCGGAGCGGCGCATCGGGCAGCACCAGCTCCTCGGAGGCCTCGCCGTAAAGCTCTCTCAGAAAGTCGTTCGTCAGCGCCGCCGAGGGGCCGTCATAGGCCACCATCCCGTCGCGCAGCGCGATGGTGCGCGGGCAGTAGCGGCGCGCATATTCCACCTGATGCAGCGATACGACGATGGTGATCCCCTCGTCGCGGTTGATGGCGGCGAGGGTCTCCATCACCTTCTTGGCGGACGCCGGGTCCAGCGAGGCGATCGGCTCGTCGGCCAGGATCACCTGCGCGTTCTGGACGAGGGCGCGCGCGATGGCCGCGCGCTGCTGCTGACCGCCCGACAGCGTGGAGGCCCGGCGGCGCGCCGTATGGGCGATCCCCACCCGGTCGAGAGCGGTCAACGCCTTCATCTTCTCCTCGCGGGTGAAGAGGGCGAACGTGCCGCGCAGAGCCGGGATCTGACCGAGGAAGCCCACCAGCACGTTGGTCAGCACCGAAAGGCGGCTGACGAGGTTGAACTGCTGGAAGATCACGCCGACGCCGCCGCGGATCGTCTTGGCCTGCGGCGAGAGGCGGCCGTTCTCCTGCATCACCACGCCGCCGATGCGCACCGAACCGCCCGTACGGTCGCCGGAGACGAGGCCGGAAATGGTGCGGATGAGGGTCGATTTTCCCGAACCGGAGGCGCCGATGAGCGCCACCATCTCGCCGGTCCCCACGTGGACCGACACGCCCTTCAGCGCCGCCTGGCCGCCGAAGGTCTTGGTGATCTGTTCAACGTGAATGTCCGACATGGGGCCCTCATGTGACTGAAGACGCCATAGCGGGTGGATTTAACGGGTTTGCGTAGGTGCGGTGACGGTTCCGTGACAGTCGAACGGATTGCCACGCCGGTCGAAATTCGCCCCCCACCCGCGGCCGGCGGCACGATCGGCCCCAGTCGTCACCCTTTGCAGCAGATTTTGGCGCCGCTGCCGGCGTTGCGAGCGCGCATGGTGCACATCGCGGCGGGTGGGTGCGCATCGCGGTGGGTGGGTGCGCGCCAATGCCGCAGAAGCATTGTGCAGACTGCTCAGCCTCGCGCGCCCGCGGCACGGCAGAGGCCGGTGACGCCGGCCACGGCAGCGCCTCGCGCGGCGGTTAGACGTGCCGTCGGACGGCTTCGTTCAAGAGCTGAAGGACGGTGGCGACGCCGGCGAGGCCGCTCGTCGCGATCTTGTATTCGATGGCCGCCTGCAGCTCGCTGTCGATCTCGGCTGCGGCCGCCGCCGGGTCGTAGGTGGCATCGAAGTCGCTTGCCGGGTCGTGGTTATCGCCCTGATGGAAGGGCGGCTTTTGCCTCAACATCTACAAGACCCCTAGAGTCGAACGCCGAACTCTGCGCGACGCTATCAACGCCGAAGCGTGCATGGCAACCTTGAATACAAACAAAGTTAAACCAATAGTTGCTTAGCGACCAATAAAGGTGAGGTCAATGCGGCGATTGCGGCCATTGTCGAGATGCTCGACCAGGTAGAGCGCCTGCCAGGTGCCGAGGCGCAATGCACCGCCGGCCACCGGCAGCGTCACCGTCGCGCCGGTCAACAGCGCCTTAATATGACCGGGCATGTCGTCCGGCCCTTCGGTATCGTGGCGGTAGGCGGCGCCCCGCGGGGCGAGCCGTTCGAGAGCGTGAAGGAGGTCGAACCGCACGTCCGGGTCGGCGTTTTCCTGCACGGTCAGCGAAGCGGTGGTGTGCGACACAATGGCACTGACGACACCGTCCATCAGGCGGTTTTCGCGCACGAAGGCACCAAGGGCGCCGGTCACGTCGGTGAAGCCGGGGCCGCGGGTCGCAACGTCGATGCGGCCGTGGACGATGCGTTCCACCTGCGCCTCGCCGATCGTCGTATGCGAGATCAACGCGGCTCCGATGCCAGGCTGTCCACGAGGGCGCGGAACTGGCGCAGCGCGTAGCCCGTCACTTCGACCGCCTGGTCGATGTCGCGCAGGATCTCGTCGGTCGGGACCGCGGCCGGCCGAGGCGCGTCGCCGGTCGATGCACCCTCCTCCGATTTGCCGCTTTCGGGCGCGAGAGGCTCGGCGCCCGCGGTGCCGATGCGTGCGTTGCCGGCCGGGGGCGGGCCCGGCGCTGCCGCAGTGTCTTCGCCGCCGTTGGCGATCCGCTTGATCCGCGCAAGGCGCCGCTCCAGCACCTCGACGCGGGCCTTGAGGCGCCGGTTTTCAGCCGCGAGACCTGCGGCGGGCGCGTCAGGAGCCTCCGCCGGCACGAGAGTCTCACACGACCAGCCCTCATCGCCCGGCTGACACGACGCGATGGCGCCCGTCTCGCGATCGAGCCGCAAGATGTTGGGGCCGGACGGTTCGATCTGGAACCGTCCCTGCTGGGCTTCGGCCGCGACGCTCCCGACCATCACGGCCAGCGCGAACGACGCCGGTGCGGCGATGAGCCTGAGCGCAGCCCGCGAGCGGTGCCGCGCCGTTCGGCTCACTCCTCGATCCTGAGGGCGGTGAAGCGCAGCGCGCCGCTCGCACTCGAAAGCGTCAGGAGAGCCGTGTTGCGGTTCCTCTCCTTCAGCGCCGCGATCTGCTCGGCGACCTCTTGGGGCGAGGTCACCGCCTTCTGGCCGACCTCGATGATCACGTCGCCGGCGCTGATGCGCTTGTCCGCCGCGCCGCTGCCGTCCTCGATGTCGACCACCACGACGCCGGTCACATCGTCCTTGATGCTGTAGGCGGCGCGCAGCTCGTCCGTCATCGTGGCGAGCCCCATGCCGAGAAGCGTCACCTTGTCGAGGGTCGCAGGATCGGCGGGCGCCGGTGTTTCCTCCGGGGCGGCGGGCTCCTCGGCCGCCACCTCCTCGGGGGCGGCGCGCGCCTCGTCCTCGGCGAGAAGACCGATTTCGACCGGAAGGCTCACATCCTCGCCGTCGCGCCGCACCACCACGTCCACGGTGGCGCCGACCTCGCTCTGGGCGACGATCAGCGGCAGTTGGCGCATCTCGTTGATGTCGCTGCCGTTGAAGCTGAGGACGACGTCGCCGGTCTGCAGTCCCGCGGCTTCGGCCGGTCCGCCTTCGGTCACGCCGGCCACGAAGGCCCCGCGCGCCCTGTCGAGGCCGAGACTTTCGGCAAGCTCGGCGTCCACCGTCTGCAGCCGCACGCCGAGCCAGCCGCGGCGCGTCTCGCCATAGTCGCGCAATTGGCCGATGACGGCGGTGGCGATCTCCGCCGGGATGGCGAAGCCGATGCCGACCGACCCGCCAGAGCGCGAGATGATCGCCGTGTTGATGCCGACGACGTCACCGTTCATGTCGAACAGGGGGCCGCCGGAATTGCCCTGGTTGATGGCCGCGTCGGTCTGAATGAAATTGTCGTAGGGGCCGGAGCGCAGGTTGCGGTTGCGCGCCGACACGATGCCGATCGTCACCGTACCGCCGAGGCCGAACGGATTGCCGATCGCCATCACCCAGTCGCCGACGCGGAGCTCTTCGGTGTTGGCGAAGGCGAGCGGGGCCAGCGGCTCTTCCGGCTCCACCTTCAGGACGGCGATGTCGGTCTTGGGGTCGCGGCCGACGATGACCGCGTCAAGCACGGTGCCGTCGGCGAAGTTCACCACCACCGCCTCGGCGTCCTTGATGACGTGGTTGTTGGTGACGACGAAACCGTCCGCCGAGATGACGAAGCCGGAGCCGGTCGACTGCGCCCGGCGCCGCTGAGGCGGCCCATTTTCGCCGAAGAAGTCCTCGAAGAAGTCGCGGTAGGGTTCTTCGGCGTCGTCGTCGCCCTCCCCCTCGGCGCCCGGCATCGGGGTGGACCGCTCGGCCTCGACGCGCTCGGTGGTCGACACGTTCACCACCGAGCCCATGACGTGCTCGGCGAGATCGGCGACGGAGCGGGGGCCGCCGGTGAAGACGTCGGGCACCTCGATCGCCCCCTCGGGAGGGGTCATCGCGGCGTCCGGATCGGCGGGGACGGGCTGGAGCGGCGCCGGCTGGACCGGCTGGAGGGGGGCGGCGGCGTCCTGTGCGAACGCCGGGCCCGCCGGGAAGGTCAGCGCAGAGCCGGCCAGAGCCGCGCCGGTGACGGCGGCGCAGACGTGACGAATGATCAGCTTCATCGAACTCCTCCCAGCACCGCCCTCAAGCGGCCCTTACGATCCAAACCAAGAGAACGCCGACGACCGCCGCGGCGAGCCCGGCCATGCGCAAGACATCATCCGGGGTCGTCATCATTCTGGACATCATGTCCCGCATCGCGCCTGGAGCGAGCGCATAGAGCGCCCCCTCCAATACTAGCACGAGGCCGAGGGCCGAGACGAGATCACTCACTCTTGAGTTGTGGATTCGTCCGCGGTGCCCGGCGCCTCGGCATCGGCCGCCTCGTCCTCTGCCGCGGGCGCGTCGACCGCCGGCGCAGGAGCGGTGTCAGTCGCCGCCTCGGTGGCCGCCTCGTCCTCGGGGGCGGACATCGCAGGGATGTCCTCCTGCGGGATCGGCGCGGGGGCCGTACCGCCGAGGTCGATGGCCGGAGCCGCGGTGGCCGTCGCCGGAGCGGCGGTGCTCGTCGCCGGCGCGGCGGTGTCAGAGGTCGCCGCGTCGGCGGTGTCGCCGCCCGCGGTGTCGCTGGCGAGACCCTCGACCTCCAGCGGAGGAACGACCACGGGCGCCACCGGAGTGACGGCGCCGGCCAGATCCTCGATCTCGCGGCGCACCTCGCTCGGGTCCGCCCCGGACGGCGGCGTCGACAGGAAGGAGGACCGAGCCTCGCCTCCGCTCTCACCACCGCCGGTGCCCGTACCGGCCTCGCCCGTCACGCCCTCGCCGGTTGCCGGGGCCGCCCGGCGCACGGCGCCGCGCGGGTCGCCGAAGTAGCGGAAGAAGTCCGAATCCGGCGACAGGACGAGGCGCGTGTCCTGCGAGCGCAGGCCCTGCTCATAGGCCTGCATCGACCGGTAGAAGTCGAAGAAGCCCGGATCGAGCATGTAGGCGGCGGCGAAGATGGCGCTCTTGCGTGCGTCGCCCTCGCCTCGGATCTGCTCGGACTGGCGCCGCGCTTCGGCGCGCAACACCGTCGCCGTGCGGTCGGCCGCCGCCTCGATGCGGCGGGCCGCCTCGGCACCCTGGGCGCGGATTTCACGCGCTTCCTGCTCACGCTCGGTCTGCATCCGGCGGAAAATGGCCGCGGAGTTCGCCTCCGGCAGATCGGCGCGGCGGATCTTCACGTCCACCACCTCGACGCCGATCGCCTGCGCACGCGCGGCCACGTCGTCGGAGATGCGTTGCATCAGCTCCGGCCGGTTGTCGCGCACGATGGCGGTGAAGGTCGCATCGGCCAGCACCGCACGCAGCGAGGCCTGAACGAACGTGTTGAGACGTTGCGCACCTTCCGCGACGTTGTTCACCGTCTGGTAGAACTCGACCGGGTTGCGGATGCGGTAGCGCATGAAGGCATCGACCACGAGACGCTTCTGGTCGGCGGCGATGATTTCCTGCGCCGGAACGTTGAGGTCGAGGATCCGGCGGTCGAGGATCAGAACGTCCTGAATGAACGGGATCTTCACGTTGAGACCCGGCTCACGCACGGTGTTCTTCACCTGACCGAATTGCAGCACCAGCGCCTGCTGCATCGGGTTGATGATGAAGAGCGAATTCAGCGCCGCGAACACCGCCGCGACGACGATGACGATCAGCGCGATGAGACCGGCGCGCATCAGCGGTTCCCCCCGGTGTTCGCGGCCTGTCCGGCGCGGTCGACGCGGTCGAGCGGCAGGTAGGGGACGATGCCCTGCCCGGCGCTGGAATCGATGATGATCTTGTCGGTTTCGGAGAACACGCGCTCCAACGTCTCCAGATAGATGCGCTGCCGGGTCACGTCCGGCGCTTTGGCATATTCTTCATAGACCGAGAGGAAGCGGTCGGCCTGACCGGTCGCCTCGGCGATGACCTGATCGCGATAGGCCTGCGACTGCTCGACGATCCGCGCCGCCTCGCCTCGCGCTTCGGGCACGATTTCGTTGGCGTAGGCTTCCGCCTGGTTCTGCGCCGTTTCCTGGTCGGCGCGCGCCGCCTGCACGTCGCGGAAGGCGTCGATGACCTGCTCGGGCGGGTCCACCTTCTGCATCTGCACCTGGGTGATGGTGATGCCGGCGTCGTAGTGGTTCAGGGTCTGCTGCATCAGCTCTTGAACGGCGAGCTGAATCTGCTGGCGCTCCTGGGTCAGGATCGGCTGGATGTTGCGCCGCCCGACCACCTCGCGCATCGCGCTCTCGGCGACCTGCTTCACCGTGCCTTCGGGATCCTCGATGTTGAAGAGGAAGTCGGCCGGATTGTCGCGGTCCACCTGCCACTGCACGCGGAAATCGATGTCGACGATGTTTTCGTCGCCGGTCAGCATCAGGCTTTCGGCCGGCACGTCGACCGCCGAGCCGCGCCCGTTGCCGCGGGTGCCGATCACCAGTTCGCGGATGCGCAGCACGTCGGGCGTGTACACCTCGCCGAAGGGATAGGGCACATTATAGTTGAGGCCGGGCAGCGTGTTGCCCACGTGGCGGCCGAGGATCAGCTCCACACCGACCTCGCCCGGACGCACGGTATAGACGCCCGTGAGGCCGTAGATCACCGCGACGGCGATGGCTGCGAGGGCGACGCCGCGCGCACCGATGCCGCCGAGAGAAGGCCCGCCCGAGCCGCCGCCGCCACCGGGGCCACCGCCGCCATTGCGCCGGTTCGGGAAGACGCGCTTCAGACGGTCCTGGCTGCGGCGAAGCAGCTCCTCGAGGTCGGGCGGGTTCTGCGGGTCATTGCCGCCGCCGCGCTGCGGGCCGTTGCCCCAGGGTCCCTGCCGGTTCGGCCCATTTCCCCATGGCCCGTCACCGCCCCCCCAAGGTCCGCCGCCCTTGCCGCCCGACTGGTTGTTCCAGGGCATTCTTGCTCCCTTTGACGCCTAAGCCTTTGATGCCGGTCGCACAGCCCCGGACACCCATGTTCATGCCTTCACATAAACATGCTGCCCCTCGCCGCAAACGCGGCGAAACGCGCGCCCAGCGTGTGCCGTTATAGGCTGACGAAGCGCCGGCCCGCAATCAAGGCGATCATCCCGCCCTCACGTATCCGCGCTCAGGCCGCACGGCGCCGCGCGACATGATCGCTCACCCGGCGCGGCGCCAGGTCTCGAAGGTGAAGCCGTAGTCGTCGCGCGGGGTCCGCTCTCCGGGGCGCTCCTCCACCAGCCGGAACCGGGCCGGGTCGATGGCGGGAAACACCGTGTCCCCGTCCGGCGCGCCGTCGACGCGGGTGATGTGGATGGTGTCGGCGTGGTCCATCCCCTCGGCGTAGATGGCGTGGCCGCCGATCAGCGCCACAGGCCCTTCGGCGAGCGCCAGAGCGGCCGGCAGCGTCGGCACCGTCTCCACCCCGTCGATGGTGCTGCGGGTGACGACGATGTTGCGCCGATTGGGCAGCGGCCTGCCCACCTCCTCGAAGGTGCGGCGGCCCATGATCACCGTCTTCCCCGTCGTCAACGCTTTGAAATGCTTGAGGTCGGAGGGGATCCGCCACGGCAGGTCCCCGTCCTTGCCGATGACGCCGTTCTTCGCCACCGCCGCCACCATGATGATGCTCATCCGCGCCTCAGACCGCGACGGGCGCCTTGATCGCCGGGTGCGGATCATAGCCGGTGACGCGAATGTGTTCGGCCTCGATCGCGAAGAGGTCCCGCGGCGCGCCGGAGAGGTCGAGTACCGGAAGCGGCCGCGGCTCGCGGGCGAGCTGCGCCTCCACCTGCTCCATGTGGTTGAGGTAGATGTGCGCGTCGCCCAGCGTATGGACGAGGTCGCCCGGAACGAGCCCCGTCGCATGCGCGACCATATGCGTCAGGATCGCGTAGGACGCGATGTTGAAGGGTACCCCGAGGAACACATCCGCCGAGCGCTGATAGACCTGGCACGACAGCCGCCCCGGCCCGTCCGGCTGCGGCGCGACGTGGAACTGGAAGAGAAGATGACAGGGCGGCAGCGCCATCTCGTCGAGCTGGCCGACGTTCCAGGCGGAGACGATGTGCCGGCGCGAAGCCGGATTGGTGCGGATTTCCTCCACCACGCGGGCGAGCTGGTCGACCGGGCCGCGCGCCGTCGGCCAGGCGCGCCACTGGCGGCCATAGACCGGGCCGAGCTCCCCGTCCGCGTCCGCCCACTCGTCCCAGATCGTCGCACCCCGGGCGCGGAGCTGGTTGGCGTTGGTCTCCCCGGCGACGAACCACAGAAGCTCGGCGATCACCGACTTCAGGTGGACCCGCTTCGTGGTGACGAGGGGGAAGCCCTTCGCCAGATCATAGCGCGTCTGATGGCCGAACACGGACAGCGTGCCGACGCCGGTCCGGTCCGCCTGGCGCACGCCCTCGGCGAGGATGCGGCGCAAGAGATCGTGATAGCTCTGCACGGGGGAACTCCGCTTCTGGACTGCCTCCCCATCAGCCACCCGCGGCACCGCCTTTCAAGGGCGGAAGGGGATGCTTTGCCCGATGTCCCCACGCGGCGGCGCTCAGGCCGGGCTGTGGTGAAGCCGATCCTTTCGCACCGCCCCTCTTCTCCTGGCGGCCATCCTCTCCTATATTCCGTCCTGCCAGCGACGGTTGGCTATGGCGATAAACGAGTTACGGAATAAGCCTTTCGGACCCGGGGGCGGTACCCGGCGCCTCCACCCAAGCGGCCCTCGCCTTCTCGGCGGCGGCCTCTTCGGCGGGGGCGAAATAGGATCGACGAGGGTGTAAAGGTATCTTTTTCGCTCGGCATGGTTCCGCCGATATCGGGCCACCTTTGTAGTTGCGAATGACAACTATGCCGAGGCCCGTCTGGCTGCGTAAGCGGTCCGACACCTCATCTTAAGTCCTCCTACCGCAAGTAGGAGGCGGGGTCGGGAGGCACCTGGCAACAGAAGCCCCCACTTTCCCTCCCATCACCCGCTCATTGCCGTGCGAGACATCCAGCGCGAGCGATATGGTGCGCCGGTCGTTTCGGCTGGGTCCAGTCACCGCGTCCGCCGTCCGCCGTCGCAGGGGATGCCGGCGCGCGGCACGCTAAAACCGGCCGTCTACCCCGTCTCGTCCCGACATGGTAATAAGATCGGCCGAACGCCGCCCGCACCTTGCGCTGTGCCCCCGCCGTGCATCACAGCAGGAGTGCGGGGCGAGCAGTGGCTGTGCCCGAGCTGAGGGTCCCTGCGGAGAATCGCGGAAAATCAGCGCGGGACCCGATCGAGCGCGCCATTCGCCTGTTGGATTGCGCCAGTCCGTGCGCTACCTGTTGCCCATCGAAGGAGGCGTGGTCGTGGCTGACGATCTCATCCGGTATGACGTTCTGGTGCAGGATGCCCTGCGCGGGGTGGTGCGCAAAGTGATGCGGGAGGTGGCCGAAGGCGGCCTTCCCGGTGATCATCACTTCTATATCGCGTTCGACACCACCGCGCCCGGCGTGCGCATGTCCTCGCGCCTGCGCCAGCAGCATCCCGAAGAAATGACCGTCGTCCTGCAGCACCAGTTCTGGGACCTCGCCGTCTCCGAACACGGGTTCGAGGTCGGCCTCTCCTTCGGCGGTGTGCCGGAGCGCCTGCTCGTGCCCTTCGCCGCCGTCAAAGGCTTCTTCGACCCGTCGGTTCAGTTCGGCCTGCAGTTCGACCCGGCGACGGCCAGCCAGCCGGCCGCGGACGGACCGGCCGCCCCTGCCGCGGCGCCTCCGGCCGGCGTCAGCCCGCTCCCCAAAGCCGGTGTGCCCGCCCCGAGCCCGTCTGGCGAGAAGCCGAGCACTCCGCCCTCGGAAGGCGCCGCAGAGGACAAGCCGAAAGAGGGCGCCGAAGTCGTCTCTCTCGACGCGTTCCGAAAGAAACCCTGATGGACGCGCGCAAGCGGATCGCCCTCACCGCGCACGACGCGGTGAAGCCCGCTCTGGTGGCCTGGGCCTTCGCCAACGAAGCCGCCCTCGCCGCCCACCATCTGACCGCCACCGGCAACACCGGCCAGCTCCTGATGCGCGAGACCGGGCTCAGCCTGGACCTCGTGCGGTCCTGCGCCCTCGGCGGCGACATGGAACTCGGCGCGATGATCGCCGAAGGCGCGATCGACATCCTCATCTTCTTCACCGACCCCGTCAGTCGCCAGCCGCACGACGTCGACCCCGCGCCGCTGTGGCGGGTGGCCACGCTGTCGCAGACCGCTGTCGCCATCAACGAGGCGAGCGCGGATTTCCTCATCCGCTCCGAATTGATGGGTCGCCACTATCCGCGCCCGCACGGCCAAACCGCCCTGCCCTCGTCCCGCAAGCGGCTCGGCGCCCAGGCCGACATTCCCGAACTGAGCTAGACGCGAGCCGTCCGAGCAGCGTCATCGTCCTCCCGGGCATCGTCCGGGACGCTCTGCCGCGCGCGGGGGATCGATATATTCGAGCACGAAATAATTTGGATTTAGGCAGCAACGGCAACGTGAAAAGTATAAATCACTGAAGTGCGACTGTGATATTTCAATATACGACCGCACCATGACGCTAATGAACATTCGTTCATAAGATAATCGGCGATCACGGATTTGTGAGCACGCCGGAAATTTCGCGTTCGCAGCGGAAATGCGGCGCCTTGATGGGCCGACACCTCCGCCAGACCGGCAAAGTCGTGCACCATCGTGCGCCGCAGCGGCGCTTGGTTGCGTGTCGTGAGGCGTCAGATGCGCGTCAGAGCGCCTGAACCGAGGCGCGCCCCAGTCGGCTGACCACTCGGCGAACCGCCCTCGGGCTCCGACGTGACGACGAATTCGGTGCTGGAATCGATCAGCCTGACCGCATCGGCCGGAACGCTGATCTGCGACCGGCCGTCCGGCGCGAGGAGGCCGAGCGAAACCGGACTTCCACTCGCCGGAACAAGCCACAGCTCCGCCGCGCGCTGGGCGATTTCGGGCGGAACGGGCTCGGCGACGAGGCGGCCGTCGTCGCTCAGCCGGGCGAGAGCGATGGTGCCGTCGAGCCGCACGATCGTGGCGATCCAGTCCTCGGCGCCGGCCGGCCCCCCGATCCCAGCGAGATCCGGGCGCACCACCACCGCGACCAGGCAGGCCGCCGCCACGCCGAACAGGGCCATGACGGCGATCGCCGTATCGCGCCAGAACACGGCCGCGCGGCGCATCTTGCGCAAGGCGGCGTCGTCGGCCCCGAACAGGCGCGCCGTGATGGCGCGCCAGACCCGCGCCGGCGCCTTTCGCGGACGCAAAGCCCCAGCGAGCGGGCGGAATGTCTCCTCCCAGTGCCACACCACGCCGGCCAATTCAGGATCGTCGATCAGCGCCACCTCGAAGCGCCGCCGGTCGGCCGCGTCCTCCAGTCCCAGCGCATATTCCCCGGCGTCGACCCGGTCGCTGTCACTGATGCTCATAACGAGAGGCACTCCCTCAACTGCGCCAGCGCTCGGCGCATCCGGCTCTTGATAGTGCCTAGGGGGGTCCCGTCGCGCTCGGCCAGCGCCCGATAGGTCACGCCGCCAAAATAGGCGATGCGGATCAAGCGGCCGTCGCCCTCGCCGAGGTCGTCGATGCAGGTGACGAGGCGCTTGGCCTCGGCCGACGCCATCGCCTTCTGGTCCGGCCGCATCGCCGTATCCGCCACCATTTCCGCTGCCTCCAAGGCTGCCAGCGGCGCCCTACGCGCCCGCAGCCGGTCGATACAATGGTTGCGCGTGATGGCGATCATCCACGTCGTCGCCTTCGCGCGGGAGGCCGCATAACGCTCCGCATAACGCCAGATCTTGACGTAGGCGTCCTGCATCGCGTCTTCCGCCTCGGCCTTGTCCTGGAGGATACGCAGGCAGAGCGCGAAAAGTTTGGCGTTGGTTCTTTGATAGAGGAGATCGAAGGCCCGGCGGTCGCCCAGGGCGGTCTTGTTCAACAGCTCGTCGATGCTGGCATCGTCCATGCTGGAAATCATGCCGGAGGCGTCCTTTATCCCCGCTGCGGCCGACCGTTTGCAGCATGCCGCCACGTCCCCGAAGGACGGGCGGGCGAACCGGACGAGACCGTTTTGGCGGCAACTCTCGTCCAGGGTTCGCGGGGCTTCTACGGCAACGCGTTAAACCTCAAGGCGCTAGCCATAGCGGTGAAGTGGCGCGGAAACAATCGCAGTACCGCGCCACTTGCGTCCTTCTCCAGCGGGCCGGGCATCGTCGCCCGGTCAGGCCGGCACCGGCCGGCGGGAGCCGACGAGGAGTTCGATCACGAGCGCTTGATCGCGCGCGGTGGCATGGCGGTAGAGGTCCGCGATGGCGCCAGGATGAGCCCGCCACTCCGGGATCGTATGGCTTTCACATTCCGGCCGGCGTTCGTCGCGCACCAGTTCGGCGAGCGAGGTGCCGAGGGCATCGGCCACGGCCTTCAGCCGGACGATGGAGATGTTCCCCTTGCCATGCTCGAGCTGGGCCAGGAAGCGTTCCGACACACCGCTGCGTTCGGACAGAACGCGCCGCGAAATCCGGCACTTGTTGCGGGTGAGTTTGACCCGTGCACCGACATTCGCGAGGAACATGTCGCGGTGCCCGGACTCTTCGACGTCGAAGAGTGTATCGTTCAAGATCGTCTCAATCATTCCGTCCCCACTGTTCTATTATTAATGGGAGAATTGAGTATGGAACTGCATCCGAAGGCGGTGACAGTTCAGCGACTTAGGATGCAATTTTGGGCTCTGCCACCATGTCGAGGCACCAGCGGTTGGCCTCGTCGGGCGTCAGCTCCAGTGCAAGGAGCGCGGCCGCAAGAAGTTGTGCGCAGATCACTTCTCCGCCACCTTCAGCCTCTGCGCGGGCATATTCGATGAGGCGGCTGAGAACCTCGCGATCATTGATCAGACTCGCTCGGTTGTAATTGTCCTGAACGTGAAAACAACCTGACATTTAATCACCCCTATTGGCGTCAACTCCACGTGACACTCTAAACATAATATGTCATCGTGATTTCATCGTGAAACGGCCCGATTTGGGTTCCATCCTTTTCGCCCTCTGGTACCCGTGTTCACTTTTCGGCAAATGGGTTCCCGTCGATCGTCGGCATACAAATGACAAGTGACGCTTTGTTGCAGATCCAACTACTTGGCAGCCCCGCCATCACGCGCGACGGTACGCCGATTGAATTTCCGAGCCGCAAGTCCGCCGCTCTTTGTCTTTACTTGATCGCCAATGCCGGCCGGCACATCGAACGCGGCCACCTGGCAGCCTTGCTTTGGGGCGATCATGACGCGGAAGCGGCACGCGGTTCGCTGCGCAAATGCCTGTCGTTGTTGCGCGCCAACGATCAGACCGCCTCGCTGATCGGGTCGGACCGCGGTCACGCCTGGTTCGCCGGCGATCCGACGCGGACCGATCTCGCGACCTTCAATCGCTGCCTCGGCGCCGGCACCGAACGCGCCTACCGCGAGGCCAGCCGCCTGTGGCGCGGGCTCCCGCTGGCGGACTTCGAGCTCGGCGAGGCCCTGTTCGACGATTGGACCGCCCGGTTCCGCAGCGACACCGTCGGCGTCACCCACAAGTGCCTCGCCAAACGGCTGGATTCCATGCCCGAGGAACGGGCGCCGATCAGCCTGCAGATCGCAGCGTGCGAACTCCTCATCACCGTCGAGCCTTCGGACTCGGAAGCGAACGAAAGGCTCCTGCGCCTCCTCCTGAAGGATGGACAAAAAGCCGCAGCCGCACGCCAGTTCCGTGTCTACGTGAATGCGCTGAAGGAACTCGACCTGGACCCGCCGGCCGAGCTCGTGGAGGAGTTCCGCGGCGCCCTCGGCGGACCTGAGGTGGACGAGAGCCTTCCGCTGGCACGTGCCCCGAACGCGCCCCAGCGGGACCGGCCGAGCGTTGCCCTCGTGCGCGCCCGCCCGTCACAAAACGTCATGCCCGACCTTCTGAGCTATGCCCACTCGGAGGTCATCCACCAGCTCACGCGCTTCCGCTCCATGCGCTGCTTCGAGCGGGACGACCACGATCGAGGCGGCCAGGACACCGGCCTCATCGCGCGGATCGGCTTCACCGACGCGCTCGACCACGACTACCGCCTCCTGCTGTGGGACGAGCCGCGCGCCCGCTCCATCTATCTCAGGTGCGTCAACACGCGGCGCCAGGACACCGTGTCCTCCACCCGCATCGGCTATGACCGGCTGGAAGACCGCGCGTCGGCCGAGGCGATCATCGCCACCGCCATCAACAGCCTCGAACAGGACATCATCACCGACGACCGGCCGCGCCTCTCGGGCTCACCGTTCGAGCGCTGGCTGGAGGCCTACCAGCTCCTCACCCAATGGAGCGAAGCCTCGGCCCGCCAGGCCATGCCGATCCTGGAGGACCTCGCCCTCGACCCGCAGGGCAAGCGCCTCAGCCTGGTCCACTCGTCGATCAGCTCGCTCCTGATGATCCGCCGGCTGATGATCCCCACCTCCGCGGCGATGGCGAAGGCCGATCAGGAGCGCGCCCAGGCGACCGCTCTCAAGGCGGTCTCGATCGACGCGCTGGAGCCGTTCAACCACATCATCCTCGGCTGGACGCGGATGCAGGCCAACGAGCATGACACCGCGCTCCTTTCCTTCGACGATGCGATGGCGCTGAACCCTTATTCGGCGTCCACCGTGGTCGCCGCGGCGGAGGCCTATGCCTATGCCGGCAACGCCGCCATGGCCTCGAAGCTCGCGGACAAGGCGGCCTCGCTGACCGGGCGCTTCATACCGCCTTATTATTACACCTACTTCGCCAACATCGCTTATCTCAGCGGCGACCTCGACCGCTGCATCGAGCATCTGCGTCGCGCGCCGGAAAGCATCCACACGGCCACACTTCTCGTCGCCGCCCATGCCGAGCGCGAGGACATGAAGGCGGCCGCCGCCGCGCGCGTCCGGTTCGAGCGCGAATTGCGCCGGGCCGAGCCCTACGCCCAGTCCGACGGCAGCACCGTCTCCAAGTGGCTTGTGTCCACGAACATGCACCGCGACCCCTCGGTCAGGCAGAGAATGTTCGGCTCGCTGGAGCGGGCGGGGATGCCGGTCGCCGCCGCGCGCTGAGGGACGGCGCCCGGATCGCATCGGGCACCGTCCGCCGCGGCATCTCCCGCCGCGGCATCATCAAATCAGCGGCACCGCCAGATCAGCGTCATCAGATCAGCGACGTCAGATCAGCGGGCGGCAGCAGCCGAGCACCGCGGCCGTGCCGAGCGTCTTCAGATAGTCCGGATCGTCCGCCTTCAGCTTCTGCGCATCCACCTCACGCGGGAGCACGACGTGAAGCGTCTCGCTGTCGTCCTCGTGCAGGACGACGTTGAGGCCGACCAGACTTTCCTCGGGCACACCGCAGGAGCGCAGATAGGCGACCGGGTCGGCGCGGAAGGCAGCCCGCTTGGCCGGATCGTTCGCCGCTTCGCCGAACGCCTTGCCGATGTGGGGGATCGCCGCCGTCTTGACCGGAATGCGTGCCATCGTCGTATCCTCTCCTGCATCGGCGACGGTCGTCGCGCTCTCTGCCGATCGCGCAGTGACCACGCGGTTATTTTCCAATTCGCTTAAAGTCATCATCGTCACGCCTCCGATCTCATCATGGTCACACCCGCCCAACGCTTTGCCATACCTTTGTCCGGCGGGGAACCGGCGTCGATCGACCTGTCCATCATCACGGCGAATATTTCGGGGTGCCCGGCCAGCTTTCGCATCGCCCGGCCCGCCAACCCGGCCTCGGCACCGCGGTGGACACGCGCCTTCGTCGCCGCCGCCGGCCGCGGCTTCACCCCGCGAGAGGCCGAAACCGGCGTCATCTTCGAGGCGATCGAACGGGCGTCGGCCCTCGCCGACGGTCCAGAGGATCCCCGCCGCCACATTGCCGCCGATCCCGCCCGCAACGCAAACCATTACTGGCAGTTCAGCGCCGCACAACTCCGTCAGCTGAGCGAACGCGCAGCAACGGACCTCGCCGAACCCTCCAGCGTCGCCGCGACCGACCTCGTGAGCGGCCAAGCCATCATGGTGCCCGCCAGCGCGATCTTCGTCGATGAGGACATCCGGCTCGGCTGGCCGCCCATTGTCGGCACCTCGAGCGGGACGGCCGCGCGCCCCGCCTTTGCGGACGCCGCCCGCGCGGCTCTCCTTGAACGCATCGAGCGCGATGGCTTGGCGATCTGGTGGTACAACCGCCTGCCCGCGCCGGTGCTCGACCCGCAGGACGTGGCCGACGCGCTGCCGCCCGCCTTCGCCGCGTGGATCACCGGCCGCCGCCGCACGACCACGCTCCTCATGACGCCGACCGACCTCCCCGTTCCGGCCGTCGTCGCCCTCACCGCGACCTCCGCGGGCGATGCCCCGGCGATCGGCGCCGCCGCCGCGCTCGACCCCTGCCAGGCGGTGCGCGCCGCCATCCTGGAGGCGCTGCAGTGCGAGATCGCCCTCGCCCACATGCGCCTTGCCCAGGAGTGCGCGGATCCGCCGCCCGTTCCGCCGCTCCTCGCCTGGTCGCGCACGACGCGCCTCCACGACCACGCTCATCTGGCCGGCGCGGCGACCGTCCGCCTTCCCGCCCCCACGACCGAAGCACGCCTCCTCGCCGGCCTGGCGCGCGCGGAGGTCGACGTCGCCATCGCCGACATCACCCGGCCGGAGATCGGCATCCCCGTCGCCAAGGCCGTCTCGCGCACGCTGCGGGACTGGCAACCGCGTTTCGCGCCCGGCCGCCTCGCCGATGTCCCGGTCAAACTCGGCCTGCGCGACAGGCCGGCGCGCGAGGACGAGATGAACCCGCTCCCCTTCGTCATCTGACCGCGCCGCCGGGGGCTTAGCCGCCGGCCCGATCGGCGCTACACCGTAGACCGGAGCGAACCCCTAAGGACCGCCATGCCCGCCACCTCATCACCGCGCGCCGTCAGCTTCACCGCACTTCGCCTCGCCGCGCTGACCGGAGCCCTGGCGCTCGCCGGATGCGTCGGCGGCTCCGGCGGCGGCACCGCCAGTGCCGCGGGGGGATGCGCCGCCCCCGCCACCATCCCGGACGGCGACGACGACCTCGCCCTCTTCGCCGGGAGCTGCGCCACCTTCACCACCTTCACCGAAGGCGGCGAGACCTGGCGCATCCAAACCTTCCGCAACGGCTCCGGCCCGCTCTTCGTGGTGCCGCACGACGACGAGAACGCCTCGCTCGCCACCGCCGCAGCCGCCATCGCCGCACGCGGCGGCACGGTGACCGCGGTGGAAACCGGCGGCCGACGCTTCAACGGCCGCATCGACCCCAACCGCAACTTCGACGGGGGCGCCCTCTCCTGCGGCAAGCCCCGCCGCAGCCCCCGCTTCGTCGCGGCGATGCTGCCCGGCGGGCGCCCCATCATCGCCCTTCACACCAACAGCCCCGGCGCCGCGTCGACGGGCGGGTCCGGCACCATCTCCATCCGCGCCCCCTATGCCGGGGCCACCGCCTTCCCCGCCACCGGCCCGCTCGCCAAGGACGACGCCATGGTGATCCTCGCCAGCCGCAACGGCCCCGCGGGGGTCCAGAGCCTCACCCGGCGGCTCAATGCGGCCGGCATCAACGTCATGGTGGAGACGGTCGACACCACGCGGACCGACTGCTCGCTGTCCCACTACGCAGTCGCCAACGGCATTCCCTACGCCAACGTGGAGGCCGCCCACGGTGACGGCGCCACCCAGCGCGCGATCCTCGACATCCTCCTGCGCGAGATGTGAGCCGGAGCGGGGCGGACGGCGCCCCGGCTCCGCCAGTCTCCCCCGGTCGACGCGCTGTGTGCGGGTCACACCCGGCACCGGCCGCGCGCCGCGTCCCCGATCCGGAACATTGCAGAACGTTGACTCTTGGGGCGTGCGGCGGCAGCGTCCGCCCCCATGCCCCGGACGGCCGGGCGCCTCATCCACGAGGCCAAGAATGACCTATACGTTTACAACGACCGGCGGTGTCGGGATCACCCGCACCGATCAAATCGTCGATCACGACACCGCGCTCGACCGGTGGATCGCCCGCCTCGACCACGAGCGCGGCTGCGTCTTCACGTCGAGCTACGAATTCCCCGGCCGCTACACGCGATGGGACTACGCGCTCGTCGACCCGCCCCTCGTGGTGGAAGCCAAGGGCCGCACCGTCACCGTCACCGCGCTGAACGCGCGCGGCGTGCCGCTGCTGTCCGCCGCCGAGGCCGCCTTCGCCACCGCCGACCTCACCTCGACACGCAGCGCCAACAGCGTCGTCACCATCGTGCCGGAGCCGAACGAGGACACGCTCTTCTTCGAGGAGGACCGCTCGCGCCGTCCCACCGCCTTCACGGCGCTTCGGGCCCTGCGCGCCTTCTTTGCCACCGGCGAGGACACCCAGCTCGGCTTCGCCGGCGCCTTCGGCTACGACCTCGCCTTCCAGTTCGACCCCATCCCGATGGTGCTGAACCGGCCGGACAGCCAGCGCGACTTCGTGCTCTATCTGCCGGACGAGATCCTCGTCGTCGACCACTACGCCAAGCAGGCCACCGTCGCCGCCTACGAGTTCTATTATGGCGACGAAACCACAGAGGGCGTGCCGCGCATCCCCTCGCCGCGCCCGCTGGCCCCGCACCGCAACTCCGCCGAGGACGACCTCACCCCCGGCCAATATGCCGACGTGGTGCGCAAGGCCTTCGACTATTTCAACCGCGGCGACCTCTTCGAGGTGGTGCCGAGCCAGACCTTCCGTGACCCGCTGTCGGACGCCCCGTCCGCCATCATGCGGCGCCTCACCAAGATCAACCCGTCCCCCTACGGCTTCTTCATCAACCTCGGCGCGGATGAATATCTCGTCGGCGCCTCGCCGGAGATGTTCGTGCGCGTCACCGGGCGGCGGGTGGAAACCTGTCCGATCTCCGGCACCATCAAGCGCGGGCGGGACGCGATCGAGGACGAGGAGCAGATCCGTAAGCTGCTCAACTCGGCCAAGGACGAGACCGAGCTCACCATGTGCTCGGACGTCGACCGCAACGACAAGAGCCGGGTCTGCGCGCCGGAGTCCGTGCGCGTCATCGGCCGCCGCCAGATCGAGATGTATTCGCGGCTGATCCACACGGTCGACCACATCGAGGGCATCCTGCTGGACGGGCGCGACGCGCTGGACGCCTTCCTCTCCCACGCCTGGGCCGTCACCGTGACGGGCGCGCCCAAGCGCCGGGCGATGACCTTCATCGAGGCCAACGAAAAGAGCCCGCGCGCCTGGTATGGCGGTGCCGTCGGCCTCGTCCACCTCAACGGCGACCTCA
Source organism: Acuticoccus yangtzensis (assembly GCF_001927245.1). Lineage (GTDB taxonomy): Bacteria > Pseudomonadota > Alphaproteobacteria > Rhizobiales > Amorphaceae > Acuticoccus > Acuticoccus yangtzensis. The sequence continues at coordinate 264,349 of NZ_MJUX01000001.1, forward strand.
ACACCGGGCTGACGCTGCGCACCGTGCACATCCGCGACGGTGTGGCGGAGGTGCGCGCAGGCGCCACCGTGCTCGCCGATTCGGACGCGGACGCGGAGGAGGCCGAGACCGTCCTCAAGGCGTCGGCCATGCGTGCGGCGATCCGCGGCGAAGGCGGCGCGGAGACGACGCGCACGAAGAAGCCGCGCCCCGGCGAAGGCAAGCGCGCGCTGCTGGTCGACCACGACGACAGCTTCGTCCACACCCTCGCCGGCTATCTGCGCCGCTGCGGGCTGGAGGTCGTCACCGTGCGCTCACCCGTCGACCGCGCGACGTTCAACCGCCTGAAGCCCGATCTCGTGGTGATGTCGCCCGGCCCCGGCATCCCGTCCGACTTCGATTGCGCGGCGACCATCCACCTCGCCGAGTCGCGCCGCCTCCCCGTCTTCGGCGTGTGCCTGGGCCTTCAGGCGATGGTGGAGGCGCAGGGCGGCAAGCTCGCCTTCGCACCGCCGATGCATGGCAAGGCCTCCACCCTCGTCACGGTGCCCGGATCGCGCCTGTTCGACGGGCTCACCGGTCCCTTGACCGTCGGCCGCTACCACTCCCTGGTCGCCGACCCGGAGGCGCTGCCGCCCGAATTCGTCGTCACCGCCCGCGCGCCGGACGGGGCGATCATGGCGGTGGAGCACGCCTCGGCGCCGATGATGGCGGTGCAGTTCCACCCCGAAAGCATCATGTCGCTCGGCAACAATGTGGGACTCTCCATCCTGGAGAACGCGATCGCCGCGCTGTTCGACCGCGAGCCCTCCTCCGATGAAGAGGCGGCGGCCTGAACACACCCACACGATCACGAAAAAAGGGGGCGGAACCGCAGCGGTTCCGCCCCCTTTTCGTGTTGGTCCGCGATTTATTCGATGACCGCGCAAGCGATGCGCCCGCCCGCGTCACCGGAGGGCGCGGACTGGTAGTCGTCCGCCCCGGCGTGGATCATCAGCGCCGAGCCGTCGTCGTCGAGCAGCGGGTTCATCTCTCCGTCGACGCTGACGAAGGTGTTGAGCACCTCGATCGCCAGGTGACCGTCGGCGCCGACGTGGACGTTGGGCATGTCGCCCGCATGCGGCCCAGCGTCGACCAGAAAGCCGTGCTCCTTGCCGCCCGCATAATGGCCGCCCGCGGTGGAGAAGCCCTCGGCCGCGTCACAGGCGCCCGTCTCGTGGATGTGGAAGCCGTGAACGCCCTCGGGCAGGCCCTCGACATCGGCGGTGATGAGAACGCCATGGGGCGTCTGCTGAAACGACACGGTGCCGATTTCAGCGCCCTCGGCGTTGATCACGGTGCCGCTGGCCGCATCCTGCGCGGCGGCAGGCGTCAAGGCGGCGGCCGTCAGCGCGCCGGCGGTGCCGAGAGCGAGAATGAGCGTGCGCATGGTGGATCTCCTTACCTCGCGGAAGCTGTCCGCGAATATAGGGCAAATCCTGCGTGCCGATGTCGGTTCCGCCGTGCGTCAAACAGCGCGGTCGGGCGGCCCGGCGCCTTGCGCGGGCGCTACGCCGCCTCTCGGCTCACCCGCCGTGCTTGCGGCGCCACGCGGGACCGGGCCCGCGCATATAGTGCTTTTCCGGCAGGTAGCGGGCCGCCACCAGCGCCCGCAGCGGCGCCGCCGCGGCCACGAGGCCGGTTCTCACTTTCGGCCACACGCTTTCCGTCGTGGCCGACGTTGCCGTTCCGAAATGACCGATACCCCACACGGGACCCGCCTCCGCACACCAAGGAATAATGACCTGAGGCCCCCATGGATGAGCGCGAACCCTTACCCGAGGCTTTCCTCCGCCGGTGGAATTTGAAAGACGGAAATCGCTCGCCGTCATGCGGTGCGCCGCAGCAACAGCGGCGGTCGGGCGGCGATCCACGCGGCGCGGCGACGGGCCAGGACGTGGCCCCGGCCTAGGAGAGGATCCCCCGTCCTCCGCGCCCCGGCTGGGACCGGGCGCCGGTCAGAGTAGCACGGTCAGAGCAGGAAGTCGGACGCGGTGAGGCTCAAGACGCCCGTCAGCTCGATCCGCAGCTCCGGCACCAGATCCGCATCCGTATTGGCCGAAACGATGGTGACGTTGTCGATGATCGCCACCGAAACCTCGCCCAGGCCCGGCAGCGTCCCCGCCCCGGCGAAGACGAAGGCCTGGTTGCCGGCCGTGGTCGTGTCGGCGTCCACCGCCGAAAGGTCGATGAGATCCTCGCCGATGACGAAATCGCGGATGATGTCGCGCGCGCTGGCCGCCACACCGGAATCGCCGTCGCCGATCACCACCCGGTCGCGTCCGGCGCCCAAGGCATAGGTGTCCTGCCCGGCGCCGCCCGTCAGCGTGTCGTTGCCGTCCCCGCCCACCAGCGTGTCGTTGCCGAGGCCGGTGCTGATTGTGTCCGCCCCGCCCTCGCCGCGGACATAATTGTCGAGCCCGTTGCCCTCGATGAGGTTCGCGAGTTCGTTGCCGTAGCCGGAGTTGACGCCACCTCCGAGCACCAGCTCCTCGACGAAATCGGTCAGCGTATAGTTGGCGACGGCGGCGATCACGCGGTCCGTTCCCTGCCCGCTCGTTTCCACCACCTCGTCGTTCGGCGTGTCGACCACATAGATGTCGTCGCCGCGCCCGCCGACCATGACATCGCGCCCCGCCCCGCCGTTCAGCAGGTCGTCGCCGTCGTCGCCCTGAAGCGTATCGTTGCCGTCGCCGCCGAAGAGCTGGTTGTCCGCACCGTTGCCGATGACGGCGTTGTCGAGGTCGTTGCCCGTGCCGGACAGGATCGACCCGCCGAGCGTCAGGTTTTCCACGTAGGCGCCGAGACCGTAGCCCTCGGCATAGGACAGCACCGTGTCCGTGCCCTCGCCGGCATATTCGCCCACCACGTCCTCGGTCAGGCCGACGATGTAGAAATCGTCGCCGAGCCCCCCCACCATGGAGTCGATGCCCGCGCCGCCGTTCAGCGTATCGTCGCCGTCGCCTCCGACCAGCGTATCGGCGCCGAGCCCGCCTTGCAGGTCGTCCGCGCCCTCTTCGCCGCGCAGATAATTGTCGAGGTCGTTGCCGATGATGACGTTGGCGGCCGCGTTGCCGTACCCGGCCGTGGCGTTCCCGGCCAGCGTGAGCTGCTCCACATTGGCGGTCAGGCGGTAGTTCGAGACGTAGGAGAGGACGCTGTCATAGCCCTCGCCCGACGCTTCGTGCACGACGTCGCCTGCGAGCCCCACGACATAGTCGTCGTCGCCGCTGCCGCCGCGCATGGTGTCGGCGCCGGCGCCACCATTGATCGAATCGTCGCCCCCGCCGCCGACGAGGGAATCGTTGCCCGCACCGCCGTCGAGCGCGTTGCCGGAGGCGTTGCCGATGATGACGTTGTCGAGCCCGTTGCCGGTGCCGCTCGCCACACCGCCGGCCAGCTCCAGCCGCTCCAGATTGTCGCCCAGCGTGTAGCTGACGCTGGCCACGACGCGCTCATAACCCTCGCCCGCCTCTTCGACGATGATGTCCGCGACATTGTCGACGAGGTAGACGTCGTCGCCCAGACCGCCGATCAGCGTGTCGCGGCCGGTGCTGCCGTCGATCGTGTCGTTGCCTCCGCGCCCGGCGAGATAGTCGTTCCCGCCGAACCCGGAGAGACGGTTGGCCGCGTCATTGCCGAAGATCGAATTGTCCTCGTCACTGCCGTTGCCGATCACCGCGACGCCGGTGAGGATCAGCCGCTCGACGTTCGCGAACAGCGTGAAGTTGACGTTCGAGACGACGGTATCGAGCCCCTCGCCCGCGTTCTCGACGATCGTATCGGCGCTGCCGGTGACGATGTAGCGGTCGTCGCCCAGGCCGCCGACGAGGGTGTCCGCCCCGTCGCCGCCGTCCAGCGTGTCGTTGCCCGCATTGCCGCGCAGGTGGTCCTGGCCGCCGTTGCCGGTCAACACGTTGTCACCCGCATCGCCGATCAGCGTGTCGTGGCCGTTGCCGGTCTCGATGTTCTCGACCTGGCTGACGACGTCGACACCCTGGGCGTTGATCGTCGCCGCGTTCAGGTCCACGCGCACGTTCGCGTTGATGCCGACATAGCTGACCGTGTCGCGCCCCGCCCCGCCGATGATCGTGTCGTTGCCGCCGCCGCCGTTCAGAACGTCGTCGTCGGCCCCGCCCTCGATCCGGTCGTTGCTGGTGCCGCCGAAGATGGTGTCGTTGCCGGCGCCGCCGCGCAGGGTGTCGTGGCCCTCGTCGCCGTTGATGAGATCGGCCCCGTCGCCGCCCAATACGCTGTCTTTGCCGTCGCCGCCGGACAGCTCGTCGTTGCCCGAGCCGCCGTCGATCGTATCGTCGCCGCCGTTGCCGGAGATCGTGTCGCGCCGGGCGCCGCCCGAAATGTTCTCGGCCAGGCTGCTGCCGGTGAAGTCGTCATCTTGGGAGGTCAGGATGAAGGTCCCCGCTTCGATATTGCGGATCACTGTACCGTCGTTGAACTGGTAGACGATCGTGGTCCCGTCAATCACCACTCCACCAGTAACCGCCGGGTTAATCCAGCCCGAAATGTGGCCTCCGGGATTGTCCGAGCGGTCGTAGATCACCGTATCGAAGCCGGCCCCGCCGTCCAGCGTGTCGGCACCGCGGATCGATTCCAGCGTGTCGTTGCCGCCGCCGCCCTGCACGAAGTCGTTGCCGAACTGGCCGTAGGCGCCGCCCTCCTCCGTCACCACGTCGTTGCCCGCACCGCCGATGATGACGTCGTCACCGCCCGCGCCGATCAGCGTGTCGCTGCCCTCGCCGCCGTCCAAGGTCACGTTGAAGAGCGGCTGCTCGGTCAGCTCGTCATAGACGAGGGGCGTCGCGACGAGGCGGTCGTTTCCGGCCTCGCCATAGAGCGCATCGGCGCTGCTGCCGCCATAGACGGTATCGTTGCCGTCGCCGGCATAGACCGTGTCCTGCGAGGAGCCGAGGATGATCGTATCCGAAAATCGCGTCCCGTAGAGCAGGATCTCGGAGAAGTTGGCGATCGACGTGCCGTCGGTAAAGGTCGCCGCCGTGGTGAACGCTGCGGGACCGCTGGTGGAGCGCGTCATCAGCGCCGCACCGTCGCCGCGACGGTCGAGGATCAGGCTGTTGGTGCCGCTCGCCCCGCCGTCCAGCGAGTCAGGCCCGCCATAGCTGACGATCGTATCGTTGCCCGTGCCGCCGAGGATGGTGTCGGCCGTGGTGTTGTAGGCCGGCGTGTCAGGCGTCCCGTCGACGTTGTCGTCGGTCAGATAGTCGTTGCCGGCGTCCCCTTCGATGAGGTCGCCACCCGCCCCGCCGACCACGGTATCGTTACCGCCTTCCGCGGCGACGGTGTCGTTGGACCCGTCGAGGACGATGAGATCGTCGCCTTGGGTCGGATCCTCGTTCATCCCTCAGCCTTCGCCTTTCCCGCCGTGCGGCCGGCCAGGCGTCGCGCGGCGCGCGGCAGGGGCACCCGAGTAACGCGGGTCTATTCGCCTGCCACTTCACAATTACTCAAGTTAAACGCAGCCGACGGCGAAGTGTCCGCGCAGATCACGCAACCCGCGAAGCGCGCGCCCTCGGCATTTCGCCTATACCATCGGCGATCATGATTTGAAAGAAGGTACAGTAAGCGGCGCATCGGGATGCCCGATGCATTCGTTATAGCAGCTATGGGTGATATAACGACAATTTCAGGCGTGGGGATGACCTGCGCCGGGCGCCATCTTCAGCGTCCCCTATCGCTCTGCGTCGCGCAAACGCGTCGAGCGCGGCCGATCAAGCGGCGGCGATAGGATGAAGACTGTCGAATGTAAGGGAATGGTGGTGGGCGCGACAGGGATTGAACCTGTGACCCCCTCGGTGTGAACGAGGTGCTCTCCCGCTGAGCTACGCGCCCTCAGTGGAGGCCGCCGTATACGAGCTAATTGGGAGGGTGGCAAGGGGATAATCACGGTCGGGCGAACATTGTCCCCGTCCCGCGCCCGAACCGGGGAAAAGCCAGGCTTCCCCCCACCCCGCGGCCCGGACCGGCGCCTACACCTACGCCTTGTCGGCGTTGGTGTGGGACCACGGCTCGACGATCCCCGCCTCGTACCATTTGCGATAGGCGGGCTCGGCCTGCACCGCCCTGACATAGGCCGCCGTCGCCGGCTCCATCGGCCAGCTATAGCCGGTCAGGCGTGCGGTCATCGGCGCATACATCGCATCCGCCGCGGACCACTCGCCGAAGAGGAAGGGTCCGCCGAAGCGGTTCACGCCGTCGCGGATCAGCGCCTCGAACCGAGCGATGTCGCGCACCACCGGACCGCCGCCGCGCGGTTTCCAGCGCTTCACCATCTTCAGATTCATCGGCAGCGCCTGACGCATCGGGCTGAAGCCGGCGTGCATCTCCAGCGCGACGGAACGGGCACGGGCACGCATCTTGGGATCGGACGGCCAAATGCCGAGATCAGGGTGCTTCTCGGCGAGATATTCGATGATCGCCATGCTGTCCCACACGGCGAAACTCCCGTCGAGCAGGATCGGCACCTTGCCCGCGGGCGAGTGGTTCAGGATCGAGGCGCGCGTCTCGGGCGTGTCGAGCGGGATCATGATCTCGTCGAAGGGAAGGCCGAAATGCTCCAGCACCAGCCATGGCCGCATGGACCAGGACGAATAATTCTTGTTGCCGATGATGATGGTGTAGCTCATGGGACGTCCGCAGGCTGAAGCTCAAGTCGCCCCACTTTAGTGCCCCGCGCGCCGGACGGAAGCCGTTCGCGGGCCCGCAGCCGAAAAACTGTAACTTGATCAAGGCAGGAAAGGCCGATGAGGCGGCCGCCCCTCACCCGTCCCCGAGGCACGGTAACGCGCACGCGGGGCGCCGTGCCTCAACGCGGGGCGGGGAGCAGCGCGTCGGTGCGTCCGCTGAGGCGGTAGCTGATCAGCGCGAGCCATTCGCGTGCTGCCCAGTCCATCTCGGCAAGGCCCCTCGCGGCGCGCAGCGGAAGGTCGGACCAGACCCCTTCGGGCGGCACCACCGGGTCCACCGGCACCGGGATCATCTCCGGCCAACCCGCCACCCGGAACACGCCCACGGCGCGCGGCATGTGCCAGGCGGACGTCACCAGCGCATAGGCCCCGTCCGGCCGCGGCGCGAACACCTCGCGCCCATAGCGCGCGTTCTCGGACGTCGACGTCGCGCGCCCCTCCACCTCGATGCGCTTCGGGTCGACGCCGAGTTCGGCGAGCATCGCCGCCGCCGTCGCGGCCTCCGCCACGTCGCTGATGAAGATCTTCGCATCGCCGAAGCGGTGGGCGAGAATCGCGGTGGCGACCAGCCGCTCGCCCGCGTCGCCCAACGTCACCGAAAGCGGGTCCACGTCGACCGTGTCGAAAAAACCGCCGAGGAGCACGATGCCGTCCAGCGCCGACACGCTCTGCGCCGGGAAGCGCGCCTCCAGCGGCATCATCAGCACCCGGCCGAGCGGCAGATAGGCCATCGCCGCCCACAGCGCCAACGCCGCCCCGGTCATCGCGAGGCCGAGCCGCCGCCACCCCCACAGCAGCGCCAAAAAGCCCCCGAGCGCGATCAGAAAGACCGTGTTCGAGGGCTTCAGGACGGCAAACAGGAGCTCGAAGAGGCCCACTCAGTCCCAGTCTGGCGCGAACTCGGGATCGATGAGCCGTCCGGCCGGGCTGCGCAGCGCGTCGATCGCCGCGCGCTCGGTGTCGGTGAGCGTCACGTCCAGCGCCTTCAGGTTCTCCATCAGCCGCTCGGGCGAGCTCGATTTGGGGATCGCCAGAACACCGTCCTGGCCGATCAGCCAGGCGAGCGTCACCGCGGCCGGCGTGACGCCGTGCTTCTCGGCAATGCCGGTGATGGTGTCGTCGTTGAGGATCTTGCCGCGGGCGAGCGGGCAATAGGCGGTGAGCCCCATGCCGTGCCGCCGCACCGCGGACAGCACCGCCGACTGGTCGAAGAAGGGGTGATATTCGACCTGGTTGACGGCCAGTTCCACCTCTGACGCGGCCACCGCCTGCTCGATCAGCTTGACGGGGAAGTTGGAGATGCCCACCGCGCGGGCGAGCCCGCGGCGATGCACCTTGCCGAGCGCGGCCACCGCCTCGGCCACCGGAACGTCGCGGCTCGGCCAGTGGATGAGGTAGAGGTCCACATAGTCGAGGCCGAGTCGCTTCAGCGAGCCCTCGGCCGCGTTCTGCATGGCCGCGTCGTCCAGATGGTCGTGCCACACCTTGGTGGTGACAAAGACGTCGCCGCGGGTGAGACCGGACGCGGCGATCCCCTTCCCCACCGCGACCTCGTTGCCGTACATCTCCGCCGTGTCGACGTGGCGGTAGCCGCCCTTCAGCCCTTCGGACACGGCCTTGATGGCGACGTCACCGTCCATGTTGAAGGTGCCGAGGCCGAGCTTGGGGATGGAGACGCCGGCGACGTCGAACACGGGGCCCATCAGGACAGCTCGTTCGTGCGGCTGACGATCTTGCCGACGAGGCCGTAGTTCACCGCCTCTTCGGCGCCCATCCAGTGGTCACGGTCGGTGTCCTTCTGGATACGCTCGATCGGCTGGCCCGTGGCCGCGGCGAACAGCTTGTCGAGACGCTCGCGCATCTTGATGATCTCGCGCGCCTGGATCTCGATGTCCGAGGCGACGCCGCCTGCACCGCCGGAGGGTTGGTGCAGCAGGAAGCGCGTGTTGGGCGTGCAATAACGCTGCTCCTTCGGCACGGAGATGTAGATGAGCGCGCCCGCGGAGGCGACCCAGCCCATGCCGAGGATGTTCACCTTCGGCTCGATCATGCCGATGGTGTCGTGGATCATGTCGCCCGATTCGACGTGGCCGCCGGGCGAAGACACGATCACGGTGATCGGATCGGACGACACGTGAGCGAGCGCGAGGAGGCGCTGGCACACGTCGCGGGCGAGATCCTGCGTGATCCCGCCGACGATCATCACCTGGCGCGCCTCGAAGAGGTGCTTGTCGACCGGGATCGACTGCTGGCTCTTCAGCTTCTCTTCGTCCTCATCGTCGTCATCGAAGCGGGAAAATAGGGGCATTCTCGTCCTCTCAGGTGTTGGGCGCTATCTATGGGGGCGCGCCCGGAAACGCAAACGGGATCGAATTGAGGCGGCATCGCGTTCTCCCAACGGACCGGAGAATTGGGATGGATGACAAGACCCCTTGGCAGCGTGTGAACAAGCGCAAGCTCATCGAACGGTTTGCGATCGAGATCGGACCGGCGATCGTCTTCGTCATCGCGCTCCAGGCGGTCCACCTGCAAGGGGCAACGCTCCTCTTCGTCGTCGCAACCGCCGCCGCGGCCAGCTATTCGTGGATCGAGAAGCGCCGGTTCCCGCTCATTCCGGCCGGTATGGTCCTCCTCGCCGCCCTCTTCGGGGCGATGACCATCGTGTCCGACAATCCCGATTATATCCAGGTGCGCGCCACCATCGTGAACGCCGGCGGGGCGATCGCGATCCTCGCCTTCCTCGTCAACGGCCGATTGGTGCTCAAATCCTCGCTGCAGGACGGTTTCCGCCTGACCGACGGGGCGTGGTGGATGCTCTCCATCCGCATGGCCGTCTTCCTGTTCATGATGGCGCTGTTGAACGAGGCCGTCTGGCGCACGACGTCGGTCGAGACATGGGCCTGGTTCAAGACCGTCGCGCCGGTCTTCAACATCCTCTTCCTGTGGCTCAACTGGCCGCTGATCCGCGAAAATCTCTCCGCCGAGGACGGGGCCGAGATGACCGAGGTGCCGCCGGCGGGGGGAAAGTCGACCCTCAACCCCGCGGCGCAGATGGGCTGATGCGGCCTCGCCCGCCGCACGCTTGACCTCGGCCCGGCGGCGCGGTGTTCTCGCCGCCCGTTCCAACACGAGACAGTGCCATGTCCTACATCACCATGAACCGCTTCAAGGTTCTGAAGGGCGCCGAAGCGGATTTCGAGGCCGTCTGGCTCGGCCGCGACACCCACCTGCACGAGGTCCCCGGCTTCAAGGAGTTCCACCTGTTGAAGGGGCCCGAGAAGGAGGACCACACGCTCTACGCCTCGCACACCATCTGGGCCTCGGAGGCGGCGTTCATCGCCTGGACCAAGTCCGAAGCCTTCCGCAAGGCGCACGCGGGGGCCGGCGGCAACAAGCCGCTCTATGCCGGCCATCCCGAGCTCGAATGCTTCGGCATCATCCAGACCGTCGCCTGACGCGGCGCCGATCCGTCCGCCGCGCCGCCGCGCCGCTCAGGTCGGCGCGTAACCGCGGATGTGGCCGACGAGGGCGCCGTTGCGGTCCGTCACAGGACGTTCGGTGAGACGAGCGAGCGCAGCATCCGCCTCCGCCCCCAGCGCGCCGTGCCTCAGGACGAGCGCGGCCAGAAGGGCCTCCGCCGCGCGGGTGGTGCCGTCGTCGCACTTCAGCGCCAGAGCGAGGCCCGCCTCCGGGAAGGCTGCGACGTAGACGCCCTCCGCCCCCGTCTTGGCGTAGATCCGGCCGGGGGCGAGGCGCATGATCTCGGTGCACATGCGTTCGGTCCCCGCGACGTACCAGGGCTCGGCCATCGCCGCGTCCAGCAGGCGCCGGGCGGCGGCGGCCCGGTCTGCGGAGAGGCCCGCCCCTGTCGCCATCCGCGCGAAGCCGGTGGCGAGGTGCGTCAGCGGCATCGCGAAGGTCGGCGCCGAGCATCCGTCGATGGAGCAGCGCCCGCCGTCGATGGCGATCCCCGCCACCGCCTCCACCGCCGCCTTCACCCCCGCCTGAACGGGATTGTCGGGGTCGAGATAGCTGGCGACGTCCGCCTTCGTGTGTGCCGCCGTCGCCAGGAAGCCGGCGTGCTTGCCGGAACAGTTGTTGTGGATGCGCGCCGGCCCGCCGCGGGTGGCGGCCACCGCCACCGCATCCTTGATGCGGTCAGGCCACTGCGGCCCGCAGCCGAGGTCCGCCTCGCCGAGCCCGGCCCGCTGCAGCATCTCCGCCGCCAACGCCGCATGGCCCGGCTCGCCCGAATGGGACGCCGCCGCCAGAGACAGCGCCTTGACGCCGAAGCCGAGCGCATCCGCCGCCCCGCTCTCGATCAGCGGCAGCGCCTGCATCACCTTCATCGACGAGCGCGCATAAACCGGGCGCTCGATGTCGCCGGCATGGCTGACGATGCGCCCCTTCGCGTCGACCACCACGTAGGCGCCGCGGTGCATCGATTCGACCAGCCCGCCACGGGTGACTTCGCAAATGATCGGGTTTGCCATCCCTGCCTCTTTCTCGACCTCCCGCCGTTGCTCGTGCGGGCATGGGCCGGATCCTCACTTCAAACCTTAAGTCAACGTGCGCCCGGCGAGCGTGTCCATCTGCGCGGCATCCTCACCGGCGACGATCCCCGCCCCCGTCACCGCCGACAGCGTGGCGATGCGCCGGACCGACGCCGCGGCCGCGTCCGGGTCCCGCGCCGCCGCGGGGGGCGTGCCGGTTCCGGCATCGGCGAGCCGGTCCAGCGCCGCGCCCGCCAGGATCACCGGACCGCCCCGCGGCAGCGTGACGATGAGCGATTGATGCCCCGCGGTGACGCCCGGCGTGGCGAGGACCATGAGGCCGTCGTCGATCTCCCCGTCGCCGCTCCGCCGCTCGAACCGGGCGGCGGGGAGGTCGAGATCGGCGGGAAGGTAAGCGCTATCGCCGCCCTCGACGCCTGGGCCCGTCCCGATGCTTTCCGCCGAACCATGCGTTGCCGGCCGCTCACCCCTCGCCGCGTCGAGCTCGGCAGAACCGACGAGAATGGGGGCGCGCGGCAGATGCTTCAGCCCGCCCGTCCTGTCCAGATGAAGATGGCTGAGGACGGCGAGGTCGATGTCGCCGGGCTGAAGCCCCTCCGCGACGAGCACCGCGCGAAGGTCATCGGCCTCGTTCACCACGGGCGGGCGCACCATGCCGCGGTCGGTAAAAAGCGCCTCGCGCAGCACGGGGTCGGCGAGATGCGCCGCGTCCAGCCCGGTATCGAAGAGCACGTTGCCGTTGACCGTGCGAACCAGCGCCACGGTGATCGGCACCGCACGCACACGGCGCGGCAGCGCTTTCCCTGGCTGCGGCAAAGCCGAACCCGCCGCCGCCGAAACGGGCGCTGCGAACCGGGTGCCGCAAATGAACAGGGTGAGGCTGAGAACGTTCGTCATGGTCTCGTCGCGCTGGCCGCCGAGCGCAAGGTGGAAGGTGGAACGGCAAGGTGACTTCCACCGCCAGCGCGCCGCCGTCAATGGCACCCGGCCGCGGTCAGGCGAAACCGGCGGCATCACACGGTGCGGATCGCCTGCCGACCGGGCGGCCTGCGCGGTAGCGTCATCTTTCGCCCATAAGGCTGTGGCATGCGCAAACGCGGCTCCGCATGGCCCTGCTGCAAACGCATAGCGGTTGTGCGATGGTTGTGCATTGTTGTAGACGACGCCCTTCCACTAATTTCAGTAATTACTGAAATCTACGAAACGGAGACGCCCATGCTGGACCAGTTCGACGCCTTGCTGCTGGCGCGCTTCCAATTCGCGTTCACCGTCGCCTTTCACTTCATATTTCCGTCCATCTCCATCGGTCTTGCGAGCTATCTGGCCGTTCTCAACGGCATGTGGCTGTGGACGCGGGACGAGGCCTATCTGCGTCTGTGGAAGTTCTGGGTGAAGCCCTTCGCCCTCGTCTTTGCGATGGGCGTCGTCTCCGGCATCACCATGAGCTACCAGTTCGGCACCAACTGGTCGGTCTTCTCCGACAAGACGGGACCCGTTCTCGGCCCCCTCATGGCCTACGAGGTCTTGACCGCCTTCTTCCTGGAGGCCGGCTTCCTCGGCATCATGCTGTTCGGGCGCGAGCGGGTGGGCGAAACGCTTCACATGGTCGCCTGCCTGATGGTCGCGGTCGGCACCGCCATCTCCGCCTCGTGGATCCTGTCGGTGAACTCGTGGATGCACACCCCCGCCGGCTACACGATCAGCGAAGACGGCCAGTTCCTCCCGGCGGACTGGCTGGCGGTCATCTTCAACCCGTCCTTCCTTCACCGTTTCGCCCACACGCTGACGGCCGCCTATCTCACCACCGCCTTCGTGGTCGCCGGTGTCGCCGCCTGGCAGATGCTGCGCGGCGCCGACAAGAACCGCGCCACCCGCACGATGTTCTCGATGGCGATGTGGATGGCCGCCCTCGTCACCCCGGTGCAGATCTTCCTCGGCGATTCGCAGGGCCTCAACACCCTGGAACACCAGCCGGTGAAGGTGATGGCGATGGAAGGGCACTATGAGAGCCATCCCGACGGCGCCCCCCTCGTCCTCTTCGGCTGGCCGAATTCCGAGGAGCGCCGCGTCGACTACGCGGTCGAGATCCCCAAACTCTCCAGCCTGATCCTGAAGCACGACCTTAATGCCCCGCTCGACGGTCTCGACAGCGTGCCCGAAGAGGAATGGCCGCCGGTGCCCATCGTCTTCTGGGCCTTCCGCGTCATGGTGGGGATCGGCTTCCTGATGCTGGGGATCGGCCTCTTCAGCCTGTGGAACCGCTGGAAGGGGACGCTCTACACCAACCGCTGGCTGCATCGCTGGGCGGTGGCGATGGGCCCGTCCGGCCTCGTCGCAGTGATCGCCGGGTGGGTGACGACGGAGGTCGGCCGCCAGCCCTACACGGTCTACGGGCTGCTGCGCACGGCCGATAGTGTCTCGCCGGTGGGCGCGCCTGCGGTGGGTGCATCGCTGGTCGCCTACATCGTCATCTACTTCGTCGTGTTCGGCGCGGGCGTTCTCTACATCTTCAAGCTGATCAACCACGCCCCGAGGATGGACGAAGGCGGGGCCGAGGAGGAAGGGCCGCTGCGCACCTCCGGCGTCACCCCCGCGACCGAGGTCGGCCGCGACGCCGCTATCCAGGGCGGGGCCGCCGAATGACCACCCCGCACCGCCGCGTGGCCCGCCCGCCGCGCCCCGCCGTCGTCCGCCCCATGTCCGCCGCCGCATCAGGAGCCTGAAGCATGGACCTTGCGATCAGCTTCGACCTCACCGTCGCCTGGGCCCTGCTCCTGGCCACCGCCATCTTCATCTACGTCGTGCTCGACGGGTTCGACCTCGGCCTCGGCATCCTCTACCCCTTCTTCCCGAAGAAGTCGGACCGCGACCTCGTGATGAACTCCGTCGCCCCCGTGTGGGACGGCAACGAGACCTGGCTGGTTCTGGGCGGGGGCGGCTTGTTCGCCGCCTTCCCCCTCGCCTACGCGATCCTCATGCCGGCGCTCTATCCGCCGATCATCGCCATGCTGCTCGCCCTCGTCTTCCGCGGCGTCGCGTTCGAGTTCCGCTGGCGCGCCCGCGACAATCGGCGCTTCCTGTGGGACGCGGCCTTCATCGGCGGGTCCACCGTCGCAGCGTTCGCCCAAGGCGTGATCCTGGGGGCCATCCTTCAGGGGATCGAGGTCGACGGGCGCGCCTATGGCGGCACCTGGTGGGATTGGCTGTCCCCCTTCACCGTGATCACCGGGGTCGCCGTGGTGCTCGGCTATGCGCTGCTCGGCGCCACCTGGCTGAACATGAAGCTCGCCGGTGAGCCGCAAGAGAAGGCGCGGCTCCTCGCCTGGCGCTTCGGCCTCGCGACGATCGGGTCCATCGTCGTCGTTTCGCTGTTCACGCCCTATCTCGACACCGCCTATTGGGAACGCTGGTTCGCCTGGCCGGCCATCCTGTTCGCCGCGCCCGTGCCGATCCTCGTCGGCGTCCTCACCCTCGCCCTCTTCCGCACCCTGACGCGCGGCGGCCACGACGCGGCGCCCTTCGTCATCGTGCTCGCCATCTTCCTCATCACCTTCGCCGGGCTCGGCATCTCCATGTGGCCCTACATCATCCCCACCGAGGTGACGATCTACGACGCAGCCTCGCCGTATAAATCTCAGCTCTTCATGTTCGTGGGGGCGTGCGTGCTGCTGCCGATCATCCTCGGCTACACCACCTATGCCTACTGGGTCTTCCGCGGCAAAATCGATCCGGAGAAGGGCTATCACTGAGGGTGACGCACCGCGCCGCGGCGGCAGACTGAGGAAGGTCCTCTGGTTCGTCGCGCTCTATATCCTCGGCGTCGCCGCCGTCGGGACCCTCGCCTACGGCATCCGCGCGATGATCGGCTGACGATCCTCCTTCCGGATAGACGCAATCGCGGCCGGGGCGGCGACAATTTGCGCTTCACCCTTGCCGCGGGGCACCGCGGGACGATATCGAAGCTCCGAACCAAGGAGACCCGCGGTGAGAGCCGAGACCGAAAACCTCGTAGACGAGATCAAGCAGGCACTCAGCCTGCTGAGGAGGCATCTTTGACTGGGACAACGCCGTCAAACGCCTCGAGGAGCTGAACGCCCTTTCCGAGGATCCGAACCTCTGGAACGACCCTCAGCGCGCCCAGGGGCTGATGCAGGAGCGTCAGCGCCTGGAGACGTCCATCACGACGATCTCCGGCATCGCCAAGGACCTCGACGATACCGTCGAGCTGATCGAGCTCGGCGAGATGGAGGACGACGCGGGAGTGGTCGCCGAGGCCGAAGCCGGGCTGAAGACGCTGCAGGCCGATCTCGGCAAGAAGCAGATCGCCGCGCTGTTGTCGGGCGAGGCGGACGGCAACGACGCCTTCGTCGAAATCCACTCCGGCGCGGGCGGCACCGAATCGCAGGACTGGGCCTCGATGCTCCTGCGCATGTACGTGCGCTGGGCCGAGCAGTCCGGCTTCAAGGTGTCGACGATCGAGTATCAGGACGGCGAAGAGGCCGGCATCAAGTCCGCCACCATCGAGGTGAAGGGCGAGAACGCCTACGGCTGGCTGAAGACCGAGTCGGGCGTGCACCGCCTCGTGCGCATCTCGCCCTATGACAGCCAGGCGCGCCGCCACACCTCGTTCGCCTCCATCTGGGTCTATCCGGTGATCGACGACCGGATCGACATCGAAGTGAACGAGAGCGATTGCCGCATCGACACCTACCGCGCGTCCGGCGCCGGCGGGCAGCACGTCAACACGACCGATTCGGCGGTGCGCATCACGCACATCCCGACCGGCATCGTGGTCGCGTGTCAGAACGAGCGCTCGCAGCACAAGAACCGCGCCACGGCGTGGGACATGCTGCGCGCCCGTCTCTACGAGGCTGAGCTGAAGAAGCGCGAGGAGAAGGCGCAGGCGGAGGCCGATTCCAAGTCCGAGATCGGCTGGGGTCACCAGATCCGCTCCTACGTCCTGCAGCCCTATCAGCTTGTGAAGGACCTCAGGACCGGCGTGGAATCCACCGCGCCCGACGATGTGCTCGACGGCGACCTGACCCCCTTCATGGAGGCCACCCTCGCCCAGCGCGCCTTCGGCACCACCCGCGACGTCGCCGACGTCGAGTAACCGCCCGCCCCCGCCCAAGCGGGAGCGGCATCGTTCGTCCGCCCCCGCCGGAGGGGGGCGGCATCGTTCGAGCGCCCGCTCCGGCGGGGTGCGTCCTCTTCGCGGAGCGCCGCGCTCTTTCGCGGGGAGCGCCTCGATTGACGGCTTGCCGAACGGCCCGCCTTCGGGTACCTGTCCCCGCAAGCGGCACCCGTAGCTCAGCTGGATAGAGCGCTGCCCTCCGAAGGCAGAGGTCACAGGTTCGAATCCTGTCGGGTGCGCCATCATACGCACAACCCCATGATAGCATTCCGATTTTCGCCAATTTTCCCAGAACGCGGCGTGAACCCGGACCCCGCCCCGAGGAACGCTCAGGGCGGGCGTGGCGCATCGCGGAGCGCCGGGCGCAGCCTTACTGCGCGGTGATCGTCTTCATCACGAGGTTGCCGCCGGGTTTGATCGGCCCGTCTTCCTTGGCGCCGAGCGTATATTCGAAGACCCCCATCTCCATGCCCCCGGCTTCGGAGTGAACCATCAGCATCAGCATGTCGCCGCTCGCGACCGGCTCGGTCAGGATGGCGGCGACATCGGTGGTCTCGCCTGCGCGCAGCGGCGCGTGACCGACGACCGGTCCCGGCGCCATGCTCGCGTCGGTCCGGTGGACCACAAGCCAACCATTCTCGGCCGCCACGACTTTCTCCGCGCTGACGATGCCGTTCGCAACGCTCTGGTCCATCGCATCCACCATCGGCTCCTGCGCCGCGGCGGCACCGATGCAAGCGACTGTCGTCATGGTGGCAAGAATAATGCGCATTGGATTGCTCCTTTTCTACGCTGCCAGCCCGGATGAGCCGACTTCACTCACAAATACGCAGGCGCATCCGGATCGGATGACTGGAACCGGTGCGACGAAAAACACAGCAGACCTTTCCCTAGGCGTCGCCGATGCAATTTGGACGGAAAACCGCCAAGTTTTTCGCACCCGGGACGAGGGAGAGATACAGATTGTCGCGCCCCGAGCGGCTCGTAATATGAGGGCAAACGCATGGGCGCCGGACCCTCTGCCGCCCTCTTCATGACGGCGCGGACGGCCAGGCCGAGCGGCGAGACGCGGGGCGCGGTCTCCCTGCCCGGTGACCACAAAAATTCGCCGACCAGTTGATTGATAAGGTTGAGAATCGGATGATGCGGGCGCGGCCATGCGAGGCACCCGCCCCGCCGCAGCGCCCCATAAGAACAAGGCCCTCAACGCGGCCAGGGAGGACGACGTGAACCACTTCACCCGCGCGCCACACCCGGTGCGCCCCGCCCGGCCGGCAGCAGCGCGCCCCGCTGCGGCGCGCCCCGCGGCAATCCGCCTCACAGCAATCCGTCCCGCAGCAATCCGCGCATGAGCATCGACGGGGAGTACGACTACATCGTCGTCGGCGCGGGCACCGCCGGCTGCATCGTCGCCAACCGCCTCTCCGCCGACGGCAAGAGCCGCGTCCTCGTCCTCGAAGCCGGCGGCAAGGACAACTGGATCTGGTTCCACATCCCCGTCGGCTACCTCTTCGCCATCGGCAACCCGCGCTCGGACTGGATGTACCGCACCGTAGAAGAGGCCGGCCTCAACGGACGCTCCCTCGCCTACCCGCGCGGCAAGGTCATCGGCGGCTCGTCGGCCATCAACGCCATGGTCGCCATGCGCGGCCAGAGCGCCGACTATGACGGGTGGCGCCACCTCGGCAATCCCGGCTGGGGCTGGGCGGATGTGCTCCCCGCCTTCCGCTCCATCGAGGACTCGTTCCTGGGCGATTCGGAGCATCACGGCATCGGCGGCGGTTTCCGCGTCGAGGCCGCGCGCCTCCGGTGGGACATCCTCGACCGCGTGCGCGACGCCGCGATCGAGATGGGGATCCCCGCAACGCCCGACTTCAACACCGGCGACAACGAGGGCGCGGGCTATTTCCACGTCAACCAGAAGCTCGGCCGCCGCTGGTCGTCCGCCCGCGGCTTCCTCAAACCGGCCCTCAAACGCCCCAACCTCAGGCTTGAGACCCACGTCGAGGTGCAGCGCGTCGTGGTCGAGAACGGGCGCGCCACGGGCGTCACCTTCATCAAGGACGGGCGCACCCACACCGTGCGCGCCAAAGGCGAGGTGATCCTGTCCGCAGGCGCCGTCAACTCGCCCAAGATCCTGCAGCTCTCCGGCATCGGCAAGCCGGATTGGATCGCCGAGGCGGGGATCGAGACCGTCCTCGCCAGCCCCGGTGTCGGCGCCAACCTGCAGGACCACCTGCAGCAGCGCGCGATCTACACCGTCACCGGCATCAAGACGCTGAACGAGACCTACCACAACCTATTCGGCCGGGCCTTGATGGGGCTCGATTATGCCTTCCGCCGCCGCGGCCCGCTCACCATGGCACCCTCGCAGCTCGGCATCTTCACCCGCTCCGACCCGCAACAGGCGCGCGCCAACATCCAGTTCCACGTGCAGCCCCTGTCGCTCGACAAGTTCGGCGACCCGCTGCACACCTTCCCCGCCATCACCGTCAGCGCCTGTAACCTGCGGCCGACCGGGCGCGGCACGATCCGCCTCGCGTCGGACGACCCCGCCGCGCCGCCGCTGATCGCGCCCAACTACCTCTCCACCGACGATGATCGCCGCGTCGCCGCCGACGCCATCCGCGTCACCCGCCGCCTGATGCGCCAGCCCTCCCTCGCCTCGCTGAAGCCGGCCGAATATCTTCCCGGCCCCGAGGTCGGTGACGACGACGAGGCGCTCGCCGTGGCCGCCGGCAACATCGGCACGACGATCTTCCACCCCGTCGGCACCGCCAAGATGGGGCCCGACCACGACGAGATGGCGGTCCTCGACCCCCGCCTGAAGGTGCGCGGAATGGAGGGCCTGCGTGTGATCGACGCCTCCATCATGCCGACGATCACCTCCGGCAACACCAACACGCCGACAGCGATGATCGCCGAGCGCGGCTCAGCCCTGGTGCTCGCCGACCGGCCTTAGCGGGCGGCAGCGCCGAAGCCTCCGGCGGGCTCGGGACCCTCCTACGGTCAGGGCCCGCCTGACCGCCGGAGCCTGCCGTCCCCCCTGCACCGCGTGGCAGAGACGGCGGCACACCCGCAAGGACAAGCCGCCTCTGGCGGGCCTGCGGCTCCTTGCGGGCGCACCACCGCCTCCGCCAAGGGTTGGGTGCGACGGCAGGCTCCAACGGTCAGGCTAGGCGGGGCCGGACCTGTGGGCGCGCGACGTGGTGTGTTGCGGGTGCGTCAGTCCGCCATGCCGATGCCGGGGCGCCAGGCGCCGGGGCACGGATTGTCGTTGACGTAGACGTGCTCGATCGCGTCGAGCTGCGCCCACAGCATGCCGCACTTGAACTCCAGCGCCTTCAGCGCGGCCCGCTGCGTCTCCGGCGTGCGCGCATGGGTGCAGACATAGTCGAGAGCGAACTCCGCATCGCGCGGCGCCTCCGACAGACGGTGCCCGAAATAGCGCAGCACGCTCTCGTCCACGAAATCGTAGTGCTTCAGCATGCCCGAGACGCGCTCGGAGATGATCTGCGGCGAGAACAGCTCCGTCAACGACGACGCGATCGCCTCCAGCAGCGTCCGCTCGGCGACGAAGTGGACGTAGGCGTCGCACGCGAAGCGCACCGCCGGCAGCGCACCTTCCATCGACTGCACGTAGGCGCGCGTAAAGCCGAGCCCGTCGGTCAGCGCAAGCCAGCGGCGCAGGCCCCCTTCGGGCGCATCGCCGATCTCGCCGTCATGGTCGATGATCCGCTGCCGCCAGATCCGCCGCAGCTCCACATCGTCCATCCGCGCCAGGATCGCCGCGTCCTTGAACGGGATGATGCGCTGATAACAATAGCGGTTCAGCGCCCAGGCCCGCACCTCGTCGATGGTGCACTGACCGCTGTGAAGGCGCCGGTGGAAGGGGTGCAGATTGTGGTACCGCTCCGCGCCGATCTGTTTCAGCGCCGCGGCGAGCTCGTCCGGTGACAGGATCTTCATAAGGTCAACTCCATGCCGTCGTGACCGATCTCCCAGCCCGCGGCCTCGGCCTCGGCGCGCTCCGGCCCGTCGCGCCACAGCGGGTTCGTGTTGTTGAGGTGAACGAAGACGCGCCGCGTCACCGGCGTGCCCGCCCAAGCCGCGATCGACCCGTCCGGGCCGGAAACGGACATGTGTCCCATCCGCTTGCCCGTCTTGGTGCCGACGCCGGCGCGCTGCATTTCGTCGTCGGTGAAGAGCGTCCCGTCGAAGAGGAGCGCCTCGGCCCCCTCGACGCGGGCGCGGAGCGTGTCGTCCACCGAGGCGCACCCTGGGATATAGTGCAGCGTCGCCCGCCCGTCGCTGATCGCGAGCCCCACCGTCTGCTCGCCGACGAGGTCGGTCACCACCTCGCCCTTCTCCATGAAGAGCGGCACCTTTCCGGGCACCGCATAAAGCGTGACGGAGAGGCCGGGGAGGAGCTCGTAGCGCGTCCCGAGGTGAAGCGGCGAGCGGGTCACCACAGCGGGGTCGAGCGCGTCGAACACCGGGTTCGCGGCCAGAACGCCGAGGATGCTCTCGGTCGCGAAGAGGGTGAAGGGCTCTTTTTCGCGCAACGTCAAAAGGCCGGCGATGTGGTCGAGATCGCCGTTGGTGAGGAGCACCGCCGCGATCGGCGAATTGCGCAGCGCGCCGCCCGTGCGCGGGTGAAGCTGCGGCCGGGCGATGATCTGGCTTCGCAGGTCCGGCGAGGCGTTGATGAGAAGCCAATCCTCACCGTTCGCGCTCACCGCAAGAGAGGACTGCGTCTGCGGCGGATGGATCGGCGCGCCCTGCCAATAGCTCGCACTGTTGGGCGCGGCACAGTTCCACTGCGGCAGGCCCCCGCCGGCCGCCGCGCCGACGACGAGCGCCTTCATGGCCGGAGCTCCCGGTCCGTCGCGGCCTCACTCGCCCATCGCATCGCCCACGTCCTTCGACTGCCTCCTCGACCGCAGCACGCGCCTCACAGCAACGTGTCTGCGACTTAAGTCCCAGACTTACAGAGACCGTCCGCCCCGCTGCAAGCATTCCTCCCTGAGACAATGGTCGGACACGTCGGCGAGGCCTCACCCGCGGTGCGCGGGGCGTGCGGACGGGTGCAGCGCCCATCCGGCACTCTCGTTCATCGCGCTTGCGCAAATCCGGCAATTTCGTCACCATCACGGCCGACCGAGCGGGCACCGGCTCGCCCCCTTCTCCCCGCCCATCGCCGCAATTTCACGACGTTACGACGAACGTCTCATTTCGGCACCTCCCGCCGAAGGCCGATAGTCCGGGGTGTCGTTCCGGCATGTCCTCGTCGGCGTTGCGCGACTAAGAGGGGAATTGGATGGCGTGCGCACCGTCTGGCCTGTCGTGACCGCACCGCCCGATACCGTTTGTTCGAGGCCCAAAAAGGGGTCCGCCCGATGACTGTGATGCCTTCGCCAGATCTGACACCCGCACGCGCGCCCTACGCCTCCGCCCTCATCGTCGAGGATCATCCCCTCTTTTGCGATGCCCTCGCGATGACGCTCCAGGCCGCCTGCGGCATAACCGCCGTAGCCACGGCCGACCGGCTGGAGGACGCCGCCCGGCTGATCGGCGACGGGGTCGAGGTCGACGTCATCGTGCTCGACCTGCAGCTTCCCGACATCGAAGGCATGGACGGTCTCGCCCGCCTCAAATCCCTCGCCCCGGCGACCCCCGTCCTCATCGTCTCCTCGGTGACGGACGCGCGCGTCATCGCCGCCGCCGTGCGCATGGGCGCCGTCGGCTACGTCCCCAAACACAGCCCGCGCGACGTGTTTCGCGAGGCGTTCGACGCCATTTCCCGCGGAGAGCGGTACTTTCCGGAAGAGTCGCTGCTCCTCGCCCAGACCGCCGCCAGCAAGGCCGACGGTCTCGCCACCAAGCTCGGCAGCCTCACCCGGCAGCAAAGCCGCATCCTCGACCTGATGTGCGAAGGCAAGCTCAACAAGCAGATCGCCTACGACCTCTCCATCGCCGAAACCACGGTGAAGGCGCACGTCACAGCGATCATGCGCAAGCTCGGCGTCCAGAACCGCACCCAAGCCGTTCTCCTCGCTCGCGAAGCCGGCACAGCCCTCCACTTGCGCGACGGATCAGACAACGCTTAGACTTTGAACAAAAGAAGACGTTCAAAGTCTGAGTGAGGAAACACCGTGGACGCGGCCATCGGTCCGTCGACCCGGGAACGGTCCGTTTCACGAGCGCACGTCAGGTGTGACGCGCCTCATCCCATCGCACGCCTCAAAAGCGGGCTGGGGAACGGGCCTTTCGCGCTGGTCGCTCTCTTCGTTTCGCCCAAGACCGACTTTGAAAAGACGGTCCAAGAGGCGCGTCTGGCCTTCGGGCCGGCCGAAGTCATCGCATGCACCACCGCCGGCGAAATCGCCGACGATGGCTATGCCGAGGGCACGATCGTCGCCGTCGGCTTTCCGAGCGCCCTCTTCGCCGTCACGCTCGTCGTCGTGGAGGACCTCGCCCGCGTCTCCCATCACGCGCTGATCGACGAGATCACCGCGAGCCGTGCCGAACTCGCCTACGCCCACGCCATCTTCCCCCAGGAGTTCGGCTTCCTGATGGTGGACGGGCTGTCGCGCATGGAGGACCAGTTGATGGCCCTCCTCTCCATGGCGCTCGGTTCCACGCCCGTCTTCGGCGGCTCCGCCGGCGACGGCGCGGACTTCCGGCGCACCCTCGTCTCCGCCGGCGGCCGTACGTTGACGAGCGGCGCCGTCCTCGCCCTGGTGCGCACCGCTTGCGGGGTGAAGGTGTTCAAGACCGACCACCTGCGCCCCACCGGAACCCGCATGGTCGTCACCGAGGCCGACCCCGAGCGCCGCCTGGTGCGCGAAATCAACGCAGAGCCCGCCGCCCGCGAATATGCCCGCATCCTCGGCAAGGACCCGGAGCAGCTCAACCAGTTCACGTTTGCCGCCCACCCCGTCGTCGTGCGAATGGGGGGGCAACATTATGTCCGCGCCATCCAGGGCGTCACGGAGACGGGTGAACTGGTCTTCCTCAGCGCCATCGACGAGGGGCTCGTCCTCACCCTGGCCGACGCCAAGCCGATGGTGGAGCATCTCGCCGGAGAACTCGCCACGCTCAGCACCGGCGGCCGGCCGGACATCATCCTCGCCGCCGACTGCATCCTGCGCCGGCGCGAAGCGGAGGAGAAACGCCTCATGGCCGACATCTGCGCCTTGTTCTCCGCCTATCGCGTGGTCGGCTTCTCCAGCTACGGAGAGCAGGTCAACGGCCTCCACGTGAACCAGACCTTGACCGGCGTCGCCATCTACCCGCCGGCCGCAATGTGATGGGGAACCGGCCATGATCGAGACCAGCCTCGACCCCGACGCGCCGCTCGACGTGCGCTACGAGAAGCTGCTCAAGATCACCAGCGCGCTGATGCGCCGGGTGGAGCAGTCCACCACCGGCTCAGGCGCCGCCTACGCCCAGTTCGAGCGCTCGGCCCGGCTGGAGAAGGAGGTGCGCGCCCGCACCTGCGACCTCAACCGCGCGCTGGACCTCCTCAACGATTCCAACGCCCGCCTCGCCAAGGCGACCGAGACCGCGCGCCGGGCCCAGAGCGACCTCGCCAACGCCATCGAGACCGTGAAGGAAGGGTTCGGCCTGTTCGACGCCGAGGACCGGCTCCTCATGTTCAACAGCCGCTTCTGCGCCACCATCGCCGACGTGAAGCTGCGCCTCACCACCGGCATCAGCTTCGACGATTATGTCGACCTCATCGCCGCCAGCACGCAGCTCGCCCTGCCGCCGGGCGAAACGCCGGCCACCTGGGCCGCCAACCGCCGCGCCCGTCATAAGGACGAGCACGTGAACTTCAGCGTGCGCCTCGCCGGGGAGCGCTGGATCCAGGTCAGCGAGCACCGCACCGCCGCCGGCGGCACCGTCATCCTGCAGACCGACGTGTCGGACATCATCCGCATCGAGCGGCGCGAGCGCGAACGCCTGCTGGACGATCAGGCCCGGATCATCCACGCCACGCTCGAGCACATCACCCAGGGCGTGTGCATCTTCGACGCCAAGGCCCGGCTCGTCGGCTGGAACACCCGCGTGTCCGAGCTCCTCGCCATCCCCATCACGCGGCTGTGGCTAGGCGTTCCCTTCGCCACCGTCTTCGCCGGCATGCTGCGCGACGCGCCGGGCTCGCGCGGCCAGAGCCTCGTGCGCCTTCTGGAATGGACCGAAGGCGGCACGCCCCCCTCCGGCATCATGTTCGACGCGCGTTGCGGCCCCACCACCCTCGCCGTCTCCGCCCAGCCGATGCCGGGCCGCGGCTTCGTCGTCTCCTTCACCGACGTCACCGCCGAGCGCGAGGCCGTGCGTGTCACCACCGAGGCGAACGAGATCCTGGAACGGCGCGTGGCCGAGCGCACCGCCGAGCTCAGCGAGGCCGTCGCCGCCGCCGAACGCGCCAACGCCACCAAGTCGCGCTTCGTCGCCGCCGCCAGCCACGACCTGTTGCAGCCTCTGTCCGCCGCCAAGCTCTACCTTTCCGCGCTGGAGGCGGACCCCGGCTCGGTCAACGTACGCGACGTCGCCCGCAAGGCGCAGGGCGCGCTCGGCAGCGTCGAATCGATCCTCGACGCGCTTCTCGAAATCTCGCGCCTGGAATCGGGCACCACCACGCTCGACATCACCACCGTGTCGCTCTCGGCGCTGATGCGACAGCTCGCCGACGAGTTCGGGCCGCTCGCCGCCCGCAAGGGGCTGGACCTGCGCGTCGTGCCCTCCTCCGGCGTCATCCGCACCGACGCGAAGACGTTCCGCCGGGTGCTCCAGAACCTCATCGCCAACGCGGTGAAATATACCTCCCGCGGCAAGGTGCTCATCGGCGCCCGCCGGGCCGGTCCCCTGTGGCGCGTCGAGGTTCACGACACCGGGCCCGGAATCCCCCTGTCCCAGCGCCAGAACGTCTTCAAGGAGTTCCGCCGCCTCAACGCGACCGCCAGCGCCAGCGAGGGCATGGGGCTCGGCCTCGCCATCGTCGAGCGCGCCTGCAACCTGTTGCGCCACCGGCTCGACCTCGTCTCGGTGGAAGGGCGCGGCACCTGCTTTTCCGTCAGCGCCTACGCCGCCGCCCGCGGAATCGAGCCCGTCGACGATCAGGAGCGCACCGAGCCGCTGTTCGACCTTTCCGGCCGCGTCGCCCTCTTGATCGACCCGCAGGTCGCCACCCGCGAGGCCCTCACCGCCCTGATGGAGTGCTGGGGCCTCACGACCCTGGAGGCACCCTCCGGCGAGGATGCGATGGCGCTTCTGGATGAGATCGGCATCACGCCCGATGCCGTCGTCGTCGCCGCCCGCCACCACGATGTCGCCGGTGCGCTGGGGACGATCCGCAACCTGCGCGCCCTCGCCGGTCCCGTCCCCGCGTGCCTCATCACCTCCGACCGCAGCCGCGAAACGCGCGATGCCTGTGCGCGCGAGGACGTCACCTTCATCGCCAAGCCCATCGACCCCGAGGCGATCCTGCGCGCCCTCTGCTGCGAGAGGGCCGAACCGGCCGCAGCCGCCTGAGCCGAGCCCGCCGGCAGCTCTGCCATCCGCCTCCGGAGAGGCGCGCCGCCTCCCGGCGTGCTAAAGCGGCGGTCACGAACCACGACAGGATCGCGATGACCGAGCGCCCCTCACCCTATCGACCCGCGGCCGGCCGCACGGCGCCGGATCGCGACGTGCGCTCCGATGACGTGTCCGCCAAGGGAAAGACGGTGGTGGCGTGAGCGAACCGACCACCACCGCATCGCGCCGGCCGGACAGCCTTCTGCGCCCCTTCGACGCGCTGCTGTTCGACATGGACGGCACCATCCTCACCTCCATTGCCGCCACCGCCCGCGTGTGGCGCCGCTGGATGGAGAGCCACGGCCTCGACGCGGACGCCCTTCTGCCGAAGATCCACGGCATGCAGACGATCGAGTCGGTGCGCCGCTTCGCCCCCGCCGGGGTCGATCACGCCGCCGAGGCCGCCAAAATCACCGCGATGGAACTTGAAGACACGGGCGGGATCGCCCCGATCCCCGGTGTCGCCGCGTTTCTGGCGGGCCTTCCCGAAGATCGCTGGGCGGTCGTCACCTCCGCCGGGCGCGCCCTTGCCGAGCGCCGCATCGCCGCCGCCGCGCTGCCGTTGCCGCCGGTCCTCCTCACCGCCGAGGACACCCCCAACAGCAAACCGGCCCCGGACGGCTTCCTTCTCGGCGCACGCCGCCTCGGCGCCGATCCCGCCCGCTGCCTGGTGTTCGAGGATTCCCAGGCCGGGATCGCCGCCGGCGAGGCCGCAGGCGCCGCCGTGGTGGTCATCACCGCCACCCACGCCGCACCCATGGCGACGCCCCATCATCAGATGCCCGACTACCGCGGCATCACCCGCCGCGACGACGGGACCGGACCGATTGTGCTGGATTTCGAGGCCTGAGCCGGGCCGCAGCGCTGTAGCCTCCGGCGGACTCGGGCACTCACCAACGATCAGGGACCGCCTGATCGCCGGAACCGGCCATCGCCCCTGCACCACGTGGCGAAGCCGGGAACCCTTCCCAAGGACAAGCGGCTAAAGCCGGCCTGCGGCTCCTTGGCAAGGGTTCCCGGCTTCGCCAAGGGTTGGGTGCGACGGCCGGCTCCAGCGATCAGGCAGAGCGGACCCGAGGTGCGTGAATGTCTCGCGGGGACGCGAGCGCCGTCAGGCGCCGCTCATTCCCACTCGATCGTGCCCGGCGGCTTCGACGTCACGTCGTAGACCACGCGGTTGACGCCGCGGACCTCGTTGACGATGCGCGCCGCCACCCGGCCGAGGAAGTTGATGTCGAACGGGTAGATGTCCGCCGTCATGCCGTCCGTGGACGTCACCGCGCGCAGCGCCAGCACCTTCTCGTAGGTGCGCGCGTCACCCATCACGCCGACCGTCTCCACCGGCAGAAGCGCCGCGAACGCCTGCCAGATGTGATCGTAGAGCCCCGCCGCGCGGATCTCCTCGATGAAGATCGCATCCGCCCGCCGCAGCACCGCCAGCCCCTCGCGCGTCACCTTGCCGGGACAGCGGATCGCGAGGCCGGGGCCGGGGAAGGGATGGCGGCCGACGAAGGTCTCCGGCAGGCCGAGTTCGCGGCCGAGCGCCCGCACCTCGTCCTTGAAGAGAAGCCGCAGCGGCTCCACCAGCTTCAGCCCCATCTTCTCCGGCAGGCCGCCCACATTGTGGTGGCTCTTGATCGTCACCGAGGGGCCGCCGGTCGGCGAAACGCTCTCGATCACGTCCGGATAAAGCGTGCCCTGGGCCAGGAAGTCGCCTCCGACAGCCTGGGCCTCCTTGTCGAACACTTCGACGAAGAGGCGGCCGATGGTCTTGCGCTTCACCTCGGGGTCGGTCACCCCCTCCAGCGCGTCGATGAAGAGGTCGGCCGCGTCCACCTTGTTGAAGATGACGTCGTTGCGGCCGGCGAACATCGCCTCGACCTGCTCGGCCTCGTTCTCGCGCAGAAGGCCGTGGTCGACGAAGATGCACGTCAGACGGTCGCCGATCGCCTCGGCCAGCAACACCGCCGTCACGGTGGAATCGACACCGCCCGACAGACCGCAGATGACCTTGCCGTCACCCACCTGCTTGCGGATCGCGTCGATCGTCTCCTCGCGGAAGGCGGCCATCGTCCAGTCGCCGCCCGCACCGCAGATGCGGCGCACGAAATTCTCGATCAGCCGCGCACCGTCCGGCGTGTGCACCACCTCGGGATGGAACATCAGCCCGTAGGCGCGGCGCTCCTCGTTGGCGATCAGCGCGAACGGCGCGCCGGACGAGCGCGCCACCACCTCGAACCCCGGCGCGGGCTCGACAACGCGGTCGCCATGGCTCATCCACACCGTGTGCGTCTCGCCGGGCGACCACACGCCCTCGATCAGCGGGCTCTGCCCCACCACCTCGATCGCCGCGCGGCCGAATTCGCGGTGGTCGCTCGCCTCGGCACGGCCGCCGAGCTGCTCTGTCATCGCCATCTGCCCGTAGCAGATGCCCATGATCGGCACCCCGGCGCCGAACACCTCCTCCGGCGCGCGGGGCGAGCCTTCCATATGGGTGGAGGCCGGGCCGCCGGAGAAGATCACCCCCTTGGGGCTGTGCAGCTTGAACGCCGCCGCCGCCTCGTGAAACGGGGCGACCACGGAAAAGACACCCGATTCCCGCACGCGCCGCGCGATGAGCTGGGTGACCTGAGAGCCGAAATCAACGATGAGGATTGTGTCGTGCGCCATGGCCCCACATGCCACAGTCGTTTCGCATCCGCCACGGCTTTTGTGCGCCTCGAGCGGGGATATCAGCGCCTTCAGAGCCGCATGGGGCCGGACCTCAGCCGGGGCCGCCCGGAACGGCGAGCCGCGCGCGCAGGGCGACGTGGCGGGCGACGTTGTGAACGCGGATGAAGTCCGCCCCGGCGGCGATGAGGACGCCCGACACCGCGAGGGTGACGTCGTCCCGTTCGGGTGCCGGCGCATCGCTCGCCCCGGCGAGGAAGGATTTGCGCGAATGGCCCACGTAGAGCGGCCGCCCGAGGACGCGCAGCTCGGCGAGGCGCGAGACGATCTCGAAGGCGTGACGCGGCGTGGTGCCGAAACCGATGCCGGGGTCGAGGATGACGCGGGCGGGATGGATGCCGGCGGCGGCCAGACCGTCCAGCCGGGCGCCGAACCAGCTCGTCAGATAGGCGATGATGTCGGTCTCGGGCGGCAGCGTCTCGCCGCGCACCACGGGGAGCGACAGCGCGTGCATGATGACGAGGCGGGCCTCGTTGGCGGCCATCACCGCGGCCATGTCCGCGGCGCCCCCGCCGACGTCGTTGATGACGTCGACACCCGCCGCCACCGCGCGCTCGGCCGTCGCGGCGTTGCGGGTGTCCACGCTCACCTCGCGCCCCGCGGCGTGGGCCATGCGGATGATTTCGGGCAGGCACGGGGCGAGACGGTCCCACTCCTCGGCCGGGGTGACCGGCGCGCCGCCCGGCCGCGTCGATTCGGCGCCTATGTCGAGCATGTCCGCGCCGGCTTCGATCTGCGCCGCGGCTTCGGCGATGGCGGCCTCCGGCGCCAGCCGCGAGACGGCGTTGGCGAAGGAATCCGGCGTCACGTTGATGATGCCGACGATCTTCGTCATCGGGGGCTTCCTTGAATTTTGGGTGAGACTACTCTCAGGCGCCGGCTCTCCGCCGCGGGCCCTCAGGCGTCGGCCCTCAGGCGTCGGCGCGCAGGGCTTCCAGCATCTGGGCGACCGAGCGGCCGGTGAGCGGGTGGCGCCAATCGGGGTCGATCTCCGCCCAGGGGATGAGGACGAAGCCGCGGTTGGCGATTTCGGGGTGAGGCACCGTCAGCCGGTCCGTCGTGACGACGCGGTCGTCCATGGCGAGAATGTCGATGTCGATCACGCGGGGCGACCAGCGCGGGCCCGGCCGGCGGCCGAGGGCGGCTTCGATGCCCTTGATGCGCGCCAGCAGCGTTCCCGGCGACAGATGCGTCTCCACCTGCACCACGGCGTTGAGATAGGCGATATTCCAATCGTCCGGGGCGCCGGCGGGCAAGAGGGCGGGCGTCTCGTGCCGGCCGGACTGGGCGATGATGCGTGCGGGCAGGCGGCCCAGCGCGTCCACCGCCCGATCCAGCATCGCGTGCCGGTCACCGAGATTGCCGCCGAGCGCCAGGGTTGCCACTGCCACCTTGTGTCTTCTCCTCCACCGGAACCGGCGGGACGACCCAACGGGCCTCGCCTCGACCGATCATACCTGAACCGGCCCCACATAACGGCTGCGGCGCCGGGATCAACCGTCCGGCGGCTGGACCCGGCAATGCAAGGGGCTGGGCAAGAGGTGGGGTAAGGGGCTGGGCAAGGGAGCGGGGGAAGGCGGCGGGCCGGCGCAGTGCGGCGGGCTTCGGCGCGGCCGCGACGGGGGCCGCCAGGCGGGCACAAATGGCGCAGCCTCATGCGCCCGCGTTGCAATCCTGGGCCGGAACGTCTAACTCCGGCAAAACCCGAAAGCCGGGCGTTTCGACCATCCCGGCCATCCGTTCATAAGGTTCGCAATGTTCATCACAGAGGCCTTCGCGCAAGCTCCCGGCGGCGCAGGCGGCGGCGCCGGTTTCATCGTCCAGCTCGCGCCCTTCCTGCTGATCTTCGTCATCATGTGGTTCCTGATCATCCGTCCCCAGCGGCAGCGGATGAAGCAGCACCAGGCGATGGTCTCCGCGCTGAAGCGCAACGACACGGTGGTGACCGCCGGCGGGCTCATCGGCAAGGTCACCAAGGTGGTCGACGACAACGAGATCGAGATCAAGTTCGGTGACAACGAGCCGGTCCGTGTCGTCCGCTCGACGATCACCGAAGTGCGCGCCAAGCCCGAACCGGCAGCTGCGGCCAACGACTGATGCTGCATTTTCCACGCTGGCAGACGGTTCTCATCGTCCTCGCCGTGCTGTTTGGCGTTCTGGCGGTGATTCCGAACCTCGTCCCGCGGTCGTGGGTCGAGGCGCTGCCGTCGTGGATGCCGAAAGAGCGGATCGTGCTCGGGCTCGATCTGCAGGGCGGGGCCTACCTCCTCTACGAGGTGGACCAGGAAGACTATATCCAGTCGCGCCTGACCACCGTCACCAACGACGTGCGTGAGGCGCTGCTGCAGGAGCCGCGCATCGGCTATACCGGGCTCGGCATCTCCGGCAACGGGGTCGACGTTCGCATCCGCGACACCCAGCGCATCGCCGAGGCGCGCGAGCGTCTGTCCGGCATGACCAACCCGCTCGGCCAGGGCGTGTTCGGGTCCGGCGGCGTCAACGAGTTCGCCTTCTCCGAGGGTGAGAACGGCGCCATGCGCCTCGCCTTCACCGAGGAAGGCCTCGCCCAGCGCGTGCGCTCCATCGTCGACCAGTCGATCGAGGTGGTGCGCCGCCGCGTCGACGAGCTCGGCACCACCGAGCCGAACATTCAGCGCCAGGGCGAGGACCGCATCCTCGTCGAGGCGCCGGGCGGCGATCCCGAGCAGCTCAAAGGGCTGATCGGCACCACCGCGCAACTCACCTTCCACCTCGTCGACACCTCGGTGAACCCGAACGAGGTGCTGCAGCGCGGCCGCGCCCCGGCGGGCCGGATGCTGCTGATGACGTCCGAGGAAGACGAGTTCGAGCCGGGCGCGCCCTACGTCGTCGACGAGGTGCCGCTGATCACCGGCGAGGACCTGACCGACGCGCAGCCGTCCTTCCAGCAGCAGACCAACGAACCCGTGGTGACGTTCCAGCTCACCACCTCGGGCGCGCGCCGCTTCTGCGACGTGACGACGCGCAATGTGGGCACCCCCTTCGCCATCGTGCTGGACGACGAGATCGTCTCGGCGCCGGTGATCCGCGACGCGATCTGCGGCGGTGCGGGCCAGATCTCCGGCTCGTTCAGCGTGCAGACGGCGAACGACCTCGCCATCCTCCTGCGTGCCGGTGCGCTTCCGGCGGCGCTGACCCTGGTGGAAGAGCGGACCGTCGGCCCCGGCCTCGGTGCGGACTCCATCGCCGCGGGCGAGATCGCCGGCATCGTCGGCGCCGTCCTCGTCGCCGTGTCCATGGTCGCCGTCTACGGCCTCTTCGGCGTGTTCGCCAACGTCGCCCTCGTCGTCAACGTCGTCATGATCCTGGGGCTTCTGTCGCTGCTGGGCGCCACGCTGACCCTGCCGGGCATCGCCGGCATCGTGCTGACGATCGGCATGGCGGTGGATGCGAACGTTCTCATCTACGAGCGGATCCGCGAGGAGGGACGCGCCGGACGCAGTCCCATCATGGCGATCGACGCCGGCTTCAGCCGCGCCTTGTCGACCATCCTCGACGCCAACATCACCACACTGATCGCGGCGGTGATCCTCTTCCAACTCGGGTCTGGCCCCGTGCGCGGCTTCGCCGTCACGCTGGCGATCGGCGTCCTGACGACGATCTTCACGGCCTTCCTGTTCACGCGGTTGATCGTGGCGCTGTGGGTCCGCCGTCGCCGTCCGACCGAAGTGCCGGTGTAAGCCATGAAGCGTTTGTCACTCCCGAACGACACGAAGATCGCGTTCATGCGCTGGCGTGTGCCGGCCATGATCGCCTCGACGATCGCGTGCGTCCTCTCCCTCGCCTTGTTCGCGCTGGTGGGGATGAACTACGGCATCGACTTCCAGGGCGGCACCATGGTGGAGCTTCGCTTCCACGAGCCGCGGCCGATTTCGGAAATCCGCCAGGAGGTCGGCAATCTCGGGCTCGGCGACGTGCAGATCGTCGAGTTCGGCGAAGCAACCGACGTTCTCATCCGCGTCGAGGAGCAGCCGGGCGGCGAGGAGGCGCAGCAGCTCGCGGTGATCCAGCTTCGCGAGCTCTACGGCAACGACGCGGACTTCCGCCGGGTCGAGGTCGTCGGGCCGCGCGTGTCGGGTGAGCTGGCGCAGGCCGGTCTCATCGCCGTCGTCGTCGCCCTGCTCGCGATCATGATCTACATCTGGCTGCGGTTCGAGTGGCACTTCGCCATCGGCGCGGTGCTGTGTACGATGCACGACGTTGTGCTGACCATCGGCCTTTTCTCGGCCACGCAGATGGACTTCAACCTCTCGTCCATCGCGGCGGTGCTGACCATCGTCGGCTACTCGCTGAACGACACCGTGGTGGTCTACGACCGCGTGCGAGAAAACCTGCGGCGCTACAAGCGTCTTCCGATGGCCGAGTTGATCGACCTGTCGATCAACCAGATGCTGTCGCGCACCTTGATGACGTCGATCACCACGCTGCTCGCACTGGGTGCACTGTTCGCGTTCGGCGGCGAGGTCATCGCCTCGTTCACCTTCGCGATGATCTGGGGCATCGTCGTCGGCACCTACTCGTCCATCTTCATCGCGGCGCCGCTTCTCATCTCGCTCAACCTGCGGCCCGGCCGTGCCGGCGGCGGCAAGGACGGCGATGCGGACGACGACGAGGCCGAGAAGGCAGCGCCGTCGGCGGCCTGATGAACGGGATCGTCATCCGCGACGCGCACTTCCCCGGCCGTGCGCCGATCGAGGCCTACGGCAACGGCGGATTCCGCTTCGCCGGGATGAGCCACCGGGGCTCGCTCTTGTGCGTGCCCTCCGGCATCTACGGTTGGGCGCCGGAGACGGCGGACGGCATCACGCCGGACAGCCTCGCCCGCGTGGGCGAGGAGGCCGGCGAGATCGACGTTCTTCTGATCGGCGTCGGCGCGGTGCCCTTCCCGCTGGATCCGGCGGCCGCGGGCGCGCTGCGGGCCATGGGCGTCAGGTTCGACACCATGAACACCGGCGCCGCGGTGCGCACCTTCAACGTGATGATCGCCGAGGAGCGCCGCGTCGCCGCCGCGCTCCTGGCGATCGACTGACGGGGCCGCCGTGGCCCCGACCGACAGGGCCGGCCCCCCGGCCGCGATGATGCCGGGCGCCTTTGCCGACGACGTGCGCTCGGGCGACCGCACCGCCTGGCTCGCCGCCCTCTTCGCGCCGGACGCGGCCCGGCCCGCGCTCCACGCCCTCGCCGCCTACCGGCTGGAACTCCACCGTATCGTCGAAACCGTGCCGCAGGCGATGGCCGCCGAGATCCGCCTCCAATGGTGGCGCGACGCGATCCGCGACGAGGGCTTCGGCGCCGGCCGCTCCGTCCCGCTGGTCGACGCGCTGCGCGAAGGGGCGCGGCTCTACGGCTGGCCGCACGAGACCCTGTGCGCCGTCAGCGAGGCCTTCATTCACGATCTCTACGCCGACCCGCTGGAGGACTGGACCGCGTTCGACGGTTACGCGGGCGAATCCCACGGCGCGCTGGTGCAGCTCGGCGCTATGGCGCTGGCGGTGAGCGCGCTCGGCGAGGCGGGCGGGTTCGCCGCCGCGCGCACGGCCGCCACCGCTGCGGGCTATGCCGGCGTCGTCCTCGCCGCGGCGGACGTGGCGGCGAGCGTGCCGCGCCGCTTCGCCCGCGGCGTGACCCTGGTGCCGACCACCGCCTGGCGCGAGGCGACCGGCGAGGCGCAGGATGCCGCCATGACCGCAGGCCGCCTGCCGGAGGGTGCCGCGGCGGCAGCGGCCGCGGTCGCAGCCCACGGCCTCGCGGCGCATGGCGAAATGATGCGCCACCTTCCCGGCGTCGCGGCCGAGGCGCGCACGGCCTTCCTGCCGGCGGTGGTGGCGGCGCGATCCCTGCGCCTTGCCGCGCGGGCGCCCCTGTCGGAGCCACGACCTGCGGCGTGGCGCACCCAGCTCGACCTGTGGCGCGCGGCGCGGCGTCTCAACCGGCTTTGACCGCAGGCGCAGGCGCCGCCACGCTTGACCGGACTGCGACTTAACCGGACAAGGGCACAGCCGCGGGTCCCCGCAGGCCCGCCCCCCTTTGCTGCGCCCACCCCCACGCGCCTCAGCCGCGAAAGACAACGAATGACGAACGACGCCCTCCTCTCCCGCCTGGACACGCTGATCCGCGTCCTGGAGCGCATGGCCCCGCCCGAGGCGCCGGCCCCCGACTTCGACGCCGCCGACGCCTTCCTCTGGCAGGCCGAGCGCGGCCGCCTCGTCGCCGTGCCCAAGGTCAGCCGCGTCGGCCTCACCGCGCTGAAGGGCATCGACGCCAACCGCGACCGGCTCTACGACAACACCCGCCGCTTCGCCGAAGGGCTGCCCGCTAACAACGCCCTCCTCTGGGGCGCGCGCGGCATGGGCAAATCCTCGCTGGTGAAGGCCGTCCATGCCGAGCTCGACGGGCTGAAGCTCGTCGAAATCCACCGCGAGGACATCGCCGCCCTGCCCACCTTGATGTCGGTCCTGCGTCCGGCCCCCTACCGCTTCATCATCCTGTGCGACGATCTCTCGTTCGATGCCGGTGAGACCTCCTACAAATCGCTGAAGGCGGTGCTGGACGGCGGCATCGAGGGCCGGCCGGACAACGTCCTCTTCTACGCCACCTCCAACCGGCGCCACATCCTCTCGCGCGACATGCTGGAGAACGAGCGCGGCACGGCGATCAACCCCGGCGATGCGGTGGAGGAGAAGGTGTCGCTGTCGGACCGCTTCGGCCTCTGGCTCGGCTTCCACAAGTGCACCCAGGACGACTATCTCGCCATGGTGAACGGCTACGTCGAACATTTCGCCATCCCTGTGGAGGCCGACGCCCTGCGCCGCGATGCGCTGGAATGGTCGACCACCCGCGGCTCGCGCTCCGGCCGCGTGGCGTGGCAGTTCGTGCAGGACCTCGCCGGCCGCTCCGGCGTTCGCATCGCGCTCTGAGCCGCGCCCCCGTCACCAAACCCGATGCAACGAAAAAAGGCGGCGCCCTGGGGCGCCGCCTTTTTTGGCGGCCGTTCGTGCGCCGCTCGGCCGCCGCTCAGGCGCCCGACAGATGCGGCAGCGGGTCGACCGGGGTGGAGCCGCGGCGCAGCTCGAAGTGAAGCTGCGGCTGCTGCACCGAGCCGGTGTTGCCGACCGCGGCGATGGTCTGGCCCCGCTGCACCGTGTCACCGCGCGACACCATCAGCGTGGAATTGTGCGCATAGGCCGACACCCAGTCGTCGGCGTGCTGGATGAGGACGAGGTTGCCGTAACCCTCCAGCTCGTTGCCGGCATAGATCACCTTGCCGTTCTCGGCCGCCTGCACCGGGGTGCCCGCGGGGGCGGCGAGGTTGATGCCGTCGTTGCGCTCGCCGTCCGCCTGCTTGCCGAAGCCGGCGACGATCGCCCCGCGCAGCGGCCAGCGGAAGCCGGACGCGCCTTGCGTCGCGGCGGGGGCCTCCGTCGTCACCGCCGCCTGCTGCGGCGCCGGCGTCACCGGGGCGGAGGGAGCCGCCACGGCCGGGGCCTGCGGCTGACCCATCGCCGGATCGGCGTCGCTCACCACCGGCGGCGTCTGGGACGGGGTCAGAACGGCCACCTGCGTCGCCGCCGGGCCGCCCTTGCCGGGAATGCGCAGCACCTGGCCGGTCTGCACCATCGTGTTCGGGTCGATGCCGTTCAGCGCCGCAATCTCGGTGTGCGGCACGTTGTAGGTGCGGGCGATGGAATAGAGCGTCTCACCGGCGCGCACTTCGTGGCGCGTCCCCGCGGCCTGCTCGCTCAAGGTCTGCGGCGGCGTGCCGAGACCGGGAGCCCCGTCGCCGAGACCGGTCTGCGCCGTCGCCATCTGCTGGCCGGTGCCCGCCGCGACGGTGAAGCCCGGCTGGCCCGGCGCCGCGCTCGCCACCGCAGGCACGGAGGCCGGGCCGAAATTCGGCGTCGTCGACGGCTGGTCGATCCGCACATAGGTCGGGATGACGACGCGCGATCCGGGCTGAATCTGCTGCGCCGTGGAGAGACCGTTGGCCTCCAAAATCACCTCGACCGGAACGTTGAAGCCCTGCGACAAGGTCATCGCCGTGTCGCCCGCCGACACCTCGACGATCGGCGCCCCCTCCACGCTCCAGCCGCGCTGCCGCAGCGAGGCGGGCGTGGTGATGGGCGTCGCCGCATAAGCGGTCGGCCCGGTGCCGATCGGGTTGAGGTCGCGCGATTCGATGGCGCCCGTCTGCTCGGGCGGGTTGTTCGCCGCAAACAGGGAGGCGCCGGGCACGTTGATGCCGCTGCCGGAGCACCCCGCCGCCAACGCGGCGATGCTCACCACGAAGCCGATCCTGAAGGCGTGAATCTTTCGGCAGCTCGCGATCCGTCCGCGCATCACTCGCACCCTTCCGCGCTAAATTTGGATGGCCCCATAAGGGCGTGATGGACGTTACCGAGGTCTTAAATTTGCCGTCTCAAAGCGCCGATTCGGGGGCCTCGGCGGCGCCCTCGGCCATTCGGCGAAGGGCCTGTTGCGGCCGTGTCACAGCCGCCCTGCAATCCCCGGAATTAAAGGGACGAACCGAACATCGGCAAGTCTTTCGCCGATAAGTCCGTCGATCGATTTACGGCATTTCAACAGCTCCTGAACCGCTCCGTCAGGCCCCACCGGAGCCACCAGGATGCCGTCCGGCGCAAGCTGTTCCACCAGCGCCTCGGGGATCGCCGGGGCCGCCGCCGTCACGATGATGCGGTCGAATGGCGCATGCGCCTCCCACCCCTCGTGACCGTCCCCCACCATCAGGCTGACATTGGCCACCTTCAGCACCGTCAGCCGCTCACGCGCGAGGTCCGACAGCAGCCTGTAGCGCTCCACCGAGTAGACGTGACGGCACAGCCGCGCGAGAACCGCCGTCTGGTATCCGGACCCGGTGCCGATCTCCAGAACGCGGCTGTCCGGCTTCAGCTCCAGCGCCTCGGTCATGCGCGCCACCAGGCCGGGCTGCGAGACGGTCTGGCCGCACTCGATCGGCGCCGGCCTGTCGGCATAGGCGAGCCCCTTGTGGGGCGCGGCGAGGAAGAGCGAGCGCGGCACCGTCTCCAGCGCGGCCAGCACCTTGTAGCCGGCGACGTTCTGCCGCCTGAGGTCCATCAGAAGCTCGGCCCGTGCGATCGCCTCCTCGTCCGGCGTCATCGCGGGCCTACTTCGCCTCGAGCCGCTCGAACCCCGTATAGGGCACGAGCACGTCTGGCACGCGGATCGACCCGTCCGCCTCCTGGTAGTTCTCCATCACCGCGATGAGAGCGCGCCCCACCGCGACGCCCGACCCGTTGAGCGTGTGGACGAAGACCGGCGACGCGTCCGGCTCCGGCCGGTAGCGCGCGTTCATGCGCCGGGCCTGGAAGTCGCCGCAGACCGAGCAGGACGAGATCTCGCGATAGGTGTTCTGCCCCGGCAGCCACACCTCGATGTCGTAGGTGCGCCGCGCGCCGAAGCCGAGGTCGCCCGTCGACAGGGTGACGACGCGGTAGGCGAGGCCCAGCGCCTTCAGGATCGCCTCGGCGCACTCCGTCATGCGCTCCTGCTCGTCCAGCGACTGCTCGGCCGTGGTGATCGAAACCAGCTCGCACTTGGAGAACTGGTGCTGGCGCAGCATGCCGCGCACGTCCCGCCCCGCGGAGCCCGCCTCGGAGCGGAAGCACGGCGTCAGCGCGGTGACGCGAAGGGGAAGCTGGCGCCCGTCCAGGATCTCCCCGGCGACGAGGTTGGTGAGCGGCACCTCCGCCGTCGGGATCAGCCAGCGGTCGTCGGTGGTCTTGAAGAGATCGTCGGCGAATTTCGGAAGCTGGGCGGTGCCGAAGAGCGCCGCGTCCCGCACCAGCAGCGGCGGGGAGACCTCTGTGTAGCCGTGCGCGCCGGTGTGGGTGTCGATCATGAACTGGCCGAGCGCGCGCTCCAGCCGGGCGAGCTTGCCGGTCAGGATGGTGAAGCGCGAACCGGCGAGCTTGCCGGCGCGCTCGAAGTCCATCAGGCCGAGCCCCTCGCCCAGCGCGTCGTGCTCCTTGGGCGCGAAGTCGAACGCGGGCGGAGTGCCGACGCGGCGCAGCTCCACGTTGTCGCTCTCGTCGGCCCCCACGGGCACCTCGGGAAGCGGCATGTTGGGGAGCGACGCGAGCTCGGCCTGGAGCGCGGCGCTGACCGTGCGCTCCTCCTCCTCGCCGGACTGGATGGTCGACTTCAGCCCCGCCACCTCGCTCATCAGGCGCTGGGCCTCCGCCTCGTCCTTGGCGGCTTTCGCCTTGCCGATGGCCTTGGAGGCGGTGTTGCGGGCGGTCTGCGCCTCCTGCAATGCCGAGACGATGGCGCGACGCCTTTCGTCCAGGGCGATGAGGCGGGCGGCGGCAGGCTCGGCGCCGCGCTTGGCCAGGGCGGCGTCGAAGGCGTCGGGATCGTCGCGGACGGCGCGAATGTCGAACATGGCGGGACTCTGCGTGGCGAACGTGGCTGGATCTGTGGCGCCCCTCTTAACCCCCGCCGCCGCCGGGCTCCATAGCGCCGAGGCACCAAATGCCGCCGCCAGGCCGGAAAACCGGGCCCCGGACCGGCTGCGGCGGGAAAGAGGGCGCGCCCGCGTTGACGGCCCCCGCCCCGAGGGCCACCTTGGCGCCTCCCTTCGTCCGCCGCGCCCTCGGGGGGACGGCCGCCTTCTGTCCCTGCCCCGCGCGCCGCCCGGCGCCGGCCCTGCACGAGTAGCTTGATGGACCACACCGGCCCGATCATCTTCGACGGTCACAACGACGTTCTCGCCCGCCTCGCCGCCGCCGGACGCTCCAGCGCCGCCGAGACCTTCGCCTCAGGCCCCGGCCATATCGACCTCGCCCGCTCGCGCATCGGCGGCTTCGGCGGCGGCTTCTTCGCCGTCTGGGTCGCCTCGCCGGGCGGCGGCACGATCGACTTCGACGCGATGTCCCGCCCGCGCTACAGCGTGCCGCTGCCGCCCCCCGTGCCGCAGCCGGACGCGCTGGAGGCGACGATGCGCCAGGTCTCCATCCTCACCGCTCTGCAGGAGGCCGGCGCGGTCCGGATCTGCCGCACCGCCGCCGCCATCGAGGAGACGCTGGGGACGGACCAGCTCGCCGCCGTCTTCCACATCGAGGGTGCGGAGGCGATCGACCGCGACCTCACCGTTCTCGACGTGCTCTACGAGGCGGGGCTGCGCTCGCTGGGCCCCGTGTGGAGCCGGCCGAACCGCTTCGGCCACGGCGTCCCCTTCCGCTTCCCCTCCTCGCCCGACACCGGCCCCGGCCTCACCGAAGACGGCCTGCGCCTCGTCGACCGCTGCCTTGCGCTCGGCATCATGGTCGACGTCTCCCACCTCACCGAGGCGGGCTTCTGGGACATCGCCAAGCGCACCACGAAGCCGATCGTCGCCACCCACTCCAACGCCCATGTGCTGACGGCGGCGGCACGCAACCTGACCGACAAGCAGCTCGCCGCGATCGCCGAGACGGGCGGTGTGGTGGGCCTCAACTTCGCCTCCGCCTTCCTGCGCGAGGACGGCAAGATGGACGGCGACGTGCCGCTGCCGGTGATGCTGCGCCACATCGACCATCTCTTGGGGATCCTGGGGGAAGACGGCGTGGCGCTCGGCTCGGACTATGACGGCGCGCTGGTCCCGCGCGAGGTGGACGGGGTGCAGCGCCTCCCCGCCTTGCGCAAGGCGATGCGGGCGGCCGGCTACGACGAGCCGCTGATCGCCAAGCTGTGCCACCGCAATTGGGTGAACCTGCTGCGCCGCACATGGGGTGAGTAGGCGCGAGGGAATCTAAGACCCTGCAATATAAAGCAGAACGGCGTTTCGCACGCGAAACGCCGTTCTCAAAGAGCCTCGTCCGGGGTGCGGCCGATCAGATGGCGGCCAGTGTCCAGGTGACGATGTCGAGCGCGGCCTGCTGGGCGGCGGCGTTCATGCCCTCGGCGGCGGTCTCCACCGCGTCGGAGCCGATCGGCACCACCGTCTCGAACACCTCGGTGCGCAGGACGCGCCCGTTGGAATCATTAAGGAGCTTCACCGCCACGACGACGCGGGCCCGGTTGCCCGCGAAGGTCTCGACCTGAAAGGCGCGGATCTCGCTCACCACCTGGTAGTTGATGAGGAGGCTCTGGCCCGGCAGGCCGACCGCGTGGACGCGGCCGGTGTTCTCGAACGTGTCGAGAAGCATGCGCTGGAAGACCTTCGGCGCGTCGTCCTGAAGGGCGACGTTGGGATAGTAGGAGACCGTCATCGCGGTGGGCTTCACCGCGATCTTGGAGCTTGCCAGCGACTGCAAGGCGCGCGGCTCCGGCACCAGGATCTGGGCCGAGGTGCCGCTCGACACCGGCGGGGTGTCGAGCGCCGTCAGCTCGTAAATCGCCTCGATCTTGTTCCCGCCCCCGGCACAGCCGGCGAGAGCTGCCGCTACGATCAGCGACACTATAAGGACAATTTTACTCATCGGCGTTGCGGCGAATACCGCGGAGCGTCATCGCCACCGAAGATCACGCGGCTGGGGTCACGGTCAAAACTCGACACGGCACTCTCGATGGCTTGCAAAGTACTCCTCCCTTGATTGAGGAGGGCCCGCAGATCGTCAAGACCACCCTGGCTGAACCGGGAAAGGCCGCCGGCGATTTGGTCGGCCCGTGGCGCAAATGCAGCAGCCACGTCGCGGATGGAGGCGGTCGCCCCGTTCACCCCGGCGAAGACGCGCTCCACCTCGGTGCCGAGCAGGACGTTGGCCCGGTTGATCAGCCCGCCGAGCTGGCTCGAAGCCCCTTCCACGTTGGCGGCGATCCGGTCGAGACGGGCCATCAGGTCCTTCACGAAGCCGTCCTCGCCGTCGGTCCCGCTGAGACCTGAGAAGAGGTCCTTCAGCCCGGCGACCGCGTCGTC
The DNA here is from genome assembly GCF_001927245.1 of Acuticoccus yangtzensis. Classification (GTDB taxonomy): domain Bacteria; phylum Pseudomonadota; class Alphaproteobacteria; order Rhizobiales; family Amorphaceae; genus Acuticoccus; species Acuticoccus yangtzensis. The sequence goes on from NZ_MJUX01000001.1 coordinate 305,962, forward strand.
GATCGCGGTGCCGATCTCACCGGCGCGCGCCCCGACCGTCGTCGCCACGACCCGCGCATTGGCGAGGATCGCGTTGATCGCGTCGGTGTCGATGGAGCTCACCGTGTCGGCCACGCCGCTCGCCGCACGCGACACGTTGGCGACGATGCCGTCGATGGACGGACCGGCATCGCGAAGTTGGCCGGCGAAGCTCGACACGGAGTCGATGGCGTTGCCGATCTCGGCAGAGCGGGCGGACACTGCCGCCGCGACCTGGTCGATCCGCTGCGTCGCCGCGCCCACCGTGCCGACGATGCTGTCGATCGTTTCGCGCTGGTCGGACAGGGTGATGGTGAAGTCACGCACGTTGCCGACGATGGCGCGCACCGCGACCGGGTCGACCGCCGACATCGCCTCGGTGAAGGAGTCGATGGCCGGGTCGATCTGGCGGCGCAGCGACGGCAGCGTGGCGGTGAAGGTGCGCACGTCCGCCACCGCACCGTTCGCGTTGTCCAGCATGGCGGTGACGGTGTCCATCTCGCCCGTCAGGCGGGTGGTGATCGTCTCCACATTGGTGGCCGAACGGTCGGCGGAGGCGAGGATCGTCTCCACCCGCGGCGCATTGGCCGCCAGCGTCTCGGACAGCGTGCGCACATTGGCGACGACGCCCTCGATGGCGGCCGGGTCGATCGCCGACAGCACCGCCGAAATGTTGTCGATGCCGGGCTCCAGCGAGGTGGCGAGTTCCGGCAGGCGCGCTGCGAACAGGCGCACGTCGGCGATGGAGGCGGTGGCGTTGTCGATCGCGCCGCTGATCTCGGGCATGCGCGCCGAGAGGCTGGTGGCGATCGCCTCGGCCTCGGCCATGGTGCCGCGGGTGGAGGCGATGATCGCCTCGATCGCCGGGGTCTGCGCGCTCACCGTGTCGGCGAGACCGCGCACGCTGCCCATGATGGCCTCGACGGCCGCCGGGTCGATGGCCGACAGCGCGTCCGACAGGTTGGTGACGCCCGGTTCCAGCGCGGCGACGATCTGAGGCGCACGGTCGGCGGCCTCGCGCACGCTGGCGACGGCCGCAGCGGCGTTGTCGATCGCCGCGTTGATGGCCTCGCGCCGGCTGGCGATACCCTCCACCGTCACGCGCAGGTCCGCGGCGATGGAGCTTGCCTCCACCATCACGCCCTCGACACGGTTGATGATCCGCTCGACGGCCGGTCCCTGCCCGGCCAGCGTTTCGCTGAGGCTGGCCGCGTTCTCCATGATCGCCTCGATGGCGGCCGGGTCGACGGCCGACAGGGCGGCGGAGACGTTGGTGATGCCGGGCTCCAGCGCGGCGACGAGCTCGGGGAGACGGTCGGCGGCGCTGCGGGCGCTGGCGACGGTCGCCGCCGCATCGTCGATCGCGCTGCCGATGGCGGGCATGCGCTGGGCGATCGCCGAGGCGATGGCCTCCGCGCGCTCCGTCGTGCCGCGGGTGGACGCGATGATGTCGGTGATCGCGGGGCCCTGACCGGCGATGGTGGCGGTGAAGCCCTCCACGTTGGCGACCACGGCGTTGATGCGCTCGGCATCGACCGCGCGCACGGTGGCGGCGGCGTCGTTCAGCAGCGTCTCGGCGGATGCGACGATGGCCGGAGCGCGGGCCGACGCCTCGCTGAGGTTGGTGACCAGCGTGGACGCCTGGTCGAGCGTCGTGCCGATCGCTTCGGAGCGGCCGGAGAGTATCTCGGTCACGCTGGCGATGCCGCTGGCGGCCTCCGTCGCCGAGGAAACGAGGCTCGCCACGTTCTGCGACTGGCCGGCGAGCGTCTGCGTGACGGTCTCCACGTTGTCGACGATGCCGGTGACGCGCTCGGGCGGAACGGCGGCGATCGCTTCGCCGAGGCCCTGGATGGCGGGGGCGGCGGCAGCGACCGCGGCCCGCGCGTCGGCGATCAGCGCGCTGGCATTCTCGATCGCCTCGTTCACCTGCTCGCGGCGCTGGGCGATGGTCTCGGAGATCGACGCGACGTCCGTGGAGATGCGCGTCGCGTTGTCGATGAAGACGCCGATGTCGGCGGACTTCTCGGCCACCACGGCGCTCGCGGTGCGGACATTGCCGAGGATGGCGTTGACCGCCTCCGCGTCGATCGCCTGGGCGACGTCGTTCACGGACTGGATCGCACCTTTCAGCGTGTCGGCCGCGTCCTGCACGCGCGTGACGACACCGTTCACGTTGGTGACGATGTCGGTGACCTGATTGCCGATGCCGGGAAGCTCACCCGAGAAGGTGTCGACGTTGGCGAGGATGTTGCTGACGCGTGCGGGGTCGATCGCGCCGATGATGCCGTTGGCACTTTCCACCACGCCGGCGATCTGCGGCGCTGCGGTGCCAATGGCGCTGGCGGCGGCGGAGAAGTCGGCGACCATGGCCGGGATCTGCGGCGAGGCCTGGGCGAAATTGTCGGTGATGGTGCGCACGTTGGCGACCACGTCCGACACGTTGCCCTGGTTGGAGGAGACGAGGTCGTTGACCGAGCCGAGGGTGGAATCCAGCCGCCCGAGCACGCTCTGCAGCGTGTCGATAACGTTGGTGAAGGCGCTGGTGGCCGCCTCGATGGTCGGAACCTTGTCCTCCTCCTCCGCCTGCTGGAAGATCGACACGGCGCTGCCGCTACCGCCGACGAGGGAGACATAGGAGACGCCGGTGAGGCCCTGCGAGGCGAGCTGGGCCTGGGTGTCGGTCTTGATCGGCGCGGTGGGGTTCACGCGGGTGATGGCGATGACGTTGTCGCCGCCTTCGGGCGGGAACTCCAGCGACGTCACCTCGCCGACGCGGATGCCGTTGAAGTAGACGCCGGCGCCGGTGGACAATCCCGTGACCGCCTCGGGGAAGATGATGCGCAAGACCGCCGTCGCCCCGGATCCGGAGGCTTTGTAGAGCCACCAGAGCGAACCGAAGGCCCCTGCGAGCACGACGAGCACGAAGATGCCGATCGCAACGTAGTTGGCACGGGTTTCCATCAGAAGGCCCACCTTAATGCGCGGCGGCCAGCCGCGAGAGACTTGAACATTATTGGACGCCCGCGAAGCGGCCGCCGCGCACGCCGCGGAAGTATTCCTGGACCCACGGGTGGTCGTAGTCGACGAGGTCCTGCACGGGGCCGTTGACGATGACGCGCCGGTCGGCGAGCACCGCCACGCGGTCGCACACGTTCCACAGCGAATCGAGGTCGTGGGTGACCATGTAGACCGTGAGGCCGAGGGTATCGCGCAGTCGGGCGATGAGATCGTCGAAGTTCGCCGCGCCGATCGGATCGAGACCGGAGGTCGGCTCGTCGACGAAGAGAAGGTCCGGGTCGAGCGCCAGCGCACGGGCGAGACCGGCGCGCTTGATCATGCCGCCGGACAGCTCGGACGGAAGCTTGTCGGCGGCCTCGCGCGCCAGGCCCACCATGTCGATCTTCATGAGGGCGAGCTCGTCCATGAGCTTCTTCGACATGGTGCCGCCCTGCTCCTTCATGGGCACCTGGATGTTCTCCTTCACCGTGAGGGAGGAGAACAGCGCGCCCATCTGGAACAGCACGCCGTAGCGCCGGTTGAGGCGGGAGCGCTGCGGAGCGGTGAGGTCGTCGACGTCCTTGTCGAACAGGCGGATGGTGCCGGAATATTTCGGCACCAGCTCCAGGATGGTGCGCATCAGCACCGACTTACCTTGTCCCGACCCGCCGACGAATCCCAGGATCTCGCCCCGCCGCACGTCGAGGTTGAGGTTCTTGAACACCGAGAAGGAGCCGAAGCGCACCTCGAGATCACGCACCTCGATGATGTGCTCGTCGCTCGGCTCCACGAGGCGCCGCCGTTCGCCGCCGTTCGTCCCGCCTTCGGCGACGATGCCGTGGTGGGCCGGCACCGGGTGGACGGTCATCTTCCCGTCCGGTCCGGTCTCCTCCATCGGTGCTGTGTCGTCTTCGTCGCTCACTAGATACCCACTGCCGCAAAGAAGATCGCAAAGAGACCGTCGACCACGATGACGAGGAAGATCGCCTTGACGACGGACGAGGTGGTCTGCCGGCCGAGCGACTCGGACGACCCGCCGACCTTCATGCCTTCCGAACAGCCGACGAGGCCGATGATGAGGGCCATGAAGGGCGCCTTGGCGATGCCGATCCAGAACTCGAGCGGCGTCACCACCTCGTTCAGCCGGTTGAGGAAGACGTCCGGCGAGATGCCGAGCGACGACCACGAAATCAGCATCGCGCCGACGATGGCGGCGATGTCCGACAGGAAGGCGAGGATGGGCATCGCCAGCATCAGCGCCATGAGGCGCGGCACGACGAGGACCTCGACGGGGTCGAGGCCGAGGGTGGTGAGGGCGTCCACCTCCTCGCGCATCCTCATGGCGCCGATTTCGGCGGTGAAGGCCGAGCCGGAGCGGCCGGCGACGAGGATCGCCGCGAGCAGCACGCCGAGTTCGCGCAGGATGAGGATGCCCGACATGTCGACCACGAAGATCGTGGCGCCGAAGGAGGAGAGATAGAAGCCGCCCTGCTGCGCCACGATGAGGCCGACGAGGAAGCTCATCAGCATGACGATCGGCACCGCGCCGCGGCAGGAGCGGTCGAAGTTGGCGAGGACGGAGGTCAGGCGGAGGCGGCGGAAATGGGTGAACAGGGTGGCGAGCCGCCAGCCGAACACGCCGAGCATCGACAGAAGGGCGAGGAGGTCGTGGCCCACCTCCACCGTCGTCTTTCCGACGCTGTTGAAGGTGCGCACGATGGCGTAGGGCTGGCGCGGACGGTCGAGCATGCGCGGGATGTGCGCCTCGATCTCCTCCAGCAGGAATTCGACCCGCGGGCTGGCGTCGGTCAGCTCGACCCGGTGGCCGGTGAACTCGGCGCGGGCCCGCTCGCGGTGGATGATCCAGGCGCCGGCGGTGTCGGCCATGAAGACGCCGGAGAGGTCGAACACGATGTCCGCCGCCCCGGTACCGCGGCCGCCGAGCGCCTTGTCGAGCGCCGCGACGGCGCGCTCCGCCGCGTCGGCGGTGCTGACGGTCCAGCTCCCGGCGAAGGTGGCGGTGACTTTGTCGCCGTCCCGGTGGGTCTTCACCGTCGGCGTCGGGGATGGGGCGTGCGCGTCCATCATCTCGTCTTTTGCGTGGTCGCTTTAGGTGGTAGCTCCAACACGCGGTTTCGTCATCAGGCGAAGGGTCGCGCGGGGCCATATGGCACCCTGCGGGGTCCGTGTTGCATCATGTCGGCAACACGTGAAAAGTCCGCATCTATCGAGAAGGAAGCCGTGCTTATGGAACTCGAACGGCCTTACCTGTTGTTTCTGGGCGACGTTCCGGACGCCCTGGCCGCCAAAACCAGCCTCGGCATCGTCGACTGGCGGCGCGATTGGTGCGTCGGCCAATGGCGGCTGCCTGGATGCAAGGCGGACGCGAAACTTCCCGAGATGAACGCGACCGACGCCGCCGCCCAGGGCGCCAAGACGATGGTGGTCGGCGTCGTCAATGCAGGCGGCGTGCTCCCGGACCATTGGGTGACGTCGATCATCGAGGCGCTGGAAGCCGGGCTCGACATCGCGTCGGGTCTCCACAAGCCGCTCGCCTCCGTTCCCGCGATCGCCGAAGCCGCCGCCAAGACCGGCCAGCGGCTGATCGACGTGCGCCTGTCCAAGCAGTCCTTCGACACCGGCAAGGGCACCAAGCGGCCCGGCAAGCGCCTGCTGACGGTGGGCACGGACTGTTCGGTCGGCAAGAAATATACGGCACTGGCGCTGGAAGCCGGCATGAACGCCAAGGGCTTCAACGCCACCTTCTGCGCCACGGGACAGACGGGCGTCTTCATCTCCGGCCGCGGCGTGGCGATCGACGCGGTGGTGGCCGACTTCATTTCCGGCGCCGCCGAATGGCTGACGCCGGCGACCGAGCCGGACGCCTGGCAGATCGTCGAGGGACAGGGCTCGCTCTTCCACCCGTCCTTCGCGGGCGTGTCGCTCGGCCTCTTGCACGGCGCTCAGCCGGACGCCTTCGTGGTCTGTCACGAGCCGACGCGCACGACGATGCGCGGCGTGAAGACCCCGCTACCGTCGATCGCCGAGGTGATCGAGGCCAACATCGCCATGGGCAAGCTCACCAACCCGGACATCCACGCGGTCGGCATCGCGGTGAACACGGCGGCGCTGGAGGACGGTGCGGCGCGGGCGCTGCTCTACGAGCTGGCCACCGAGCACAACCTTCCGACCATCGACCCGGTGCGCTTCGGCGTGGAGCCGATCGTCGACGCGCTGGCGGCGGAGTATCTCGCGTGATGCGCCTGACCGCACGGGCGGAGGACTTCCCCATCGCCGGCGTCTTCTCCATCGCGCGCGAGAGGCGGACCGTGAGCCGCGTCGTTGTGGCGGAGATCTCGGACGGCACCCATACGGGGCGCGGCGAGGCGGTGCCCTATCCGCGCTACGGCGAGTCCGTCGAGGGTGTGCTGGCCGACATCATGGCGCTGGCGCCGCAGGTGGCGGACGGGCTGACCCGCGAGGCGCTGCAGGAGGCGATGAAGGCGGGCGCGGCGCGCAACGCGATCGACCTCGCCTTCTGGGACCTCGAGGCCAAGCAGACCGGCGTTCGCGTCGCCGACCGGATCGGCCGGACGATGGCGCCGGTGACGACCGCCTACACCATCGGCCTCGGCGAGCCGGACGAGATGGCGGAGGCCGCGAAGGCCGCCGGTGAGCGTCCTCTCCTGAAGATCAAGCTCGGCCGGCCGAACGGCGACCCGGAGCGCATCGCCGCGGTGCGTGCCGCGGTGCCGGGCGCGACGCTCATCGTCGACGCCAACGAGGGCTGGAGCGAGAACAACGTTCTCATCAACATGTCCGCCTGCGCCGCGGCGAAGGTGGCGCTGATCGAGCAGCCGCTGCCGGCCGCGCGCGACGGTGTGCTGGCGACGATCTCGCACCCGGTGCCGGTGTGCGCGGACGAGAGCGCGCACACGTCGAAAGAGTTGGCGGCGCTGGCGAGCAAGTACGATGCGGTGAACATCAAGCTCGACAAGACGGGCGGGCTGACCGAGGCGCTGAAGACCTATGCCGAGGCCGAGCGGCTGGGGCTAAAGATCATGGTCGGCTGCATGGTGACGACCTCGCTCGGCATCGCGCCCGCCATGCTGCTGGCGCCGGGCGCCGACTTCGCCGACGTGGACGGCCCGCTGATGCTCGCCCGCGACCGCGAGCCGGGTCTCGTCTATGAAGGCTCGGTGGTCTCCCCGCCCACGGCGGAGCTTTGGGGCTGAGGCAGGCCCACCCCTGACCGGCCCGGCCGGTCAGGTATCCAGCGAGTCAGAAATCCAGCCAGTCACGCGTCCAGCGCACGGATGAGGGTCGCGGGGTCGACGTTGCCGCCGGACAGGACCACGACCACCGTCTCGCCCTCGACGTCCACCAGGCCGCCCAGGAGCGCGGCTAAGGCGATGGCGCCGCCCGGCTCGGTGACGAGCTTCAACTCGTGGAAGGCGAAGGCCATCGCGCGGTAGATCAGCTCGTCCGGCACGGCGACGCCGGGCTTGGCGAGCCGCGCCATCACCGGAAACGTCAATTCGCCCGGCTGCTGCGACATCAGCGCGTCGGCGATGGAGCCGGTGCGCGCGGTGTTGGTCTCGCGCTGGCCGCTGACGAGGGAGCGGGTGGTATCGTCGAACCCTTCAGGCTCCACCGGCTGGCAGATCGCCGTGGGCATGCGCGTCTTGATCGCCGTGGCGATGCCGGACAGCAGCCCGCCGCCGGACACCGGCACCATGACGCGGTCGGGCGTCACGCCCAGCGCGGCGAGGTCCTCGGCGATCTCGAGTCCGACGGTGCCCTGACCCGCCATCACGCCGGGATCATCGTAGGGCGAGACGAAGGTGGACCCGGTTTCCGCCGCGATGCCGTTGGCGATGGCGACGCGGTCGTCATTCTCGCGATGGTAGCTGACGACCTTGGCGCCGGACCTCTTGGTGCGCTCGACTTTGATGGCCGGCGCGTCGTGCGGCATGACGATGGTCGCCGGAATGCCTGCGACGCGCGCCGCCTCGGCCACCCCTTGGGCATGGTTGCCGGAGGAGCAGGCGACGACGCCGCGCTGGCGCGTCCCGTCCGGAATGCGGGCGATGGCGTTGGTGGCGCCGCGGATCTTGAACGACCCGGTGCGCTGCAGGCATTCGGGCTTGATGTAGACCCGCGCCCCGACGGCACTGTCCAGCACCGTGGACGACATCATCGGCGTGCGGACGATCCGGCCCATGAGACGGCTCGCGGCCGCCTCGATGTCGGCATCGGTTATCGCGACTTGAGGCTCATCCATCGTTCGCCACCGGCTCGTTGTTCTCAAACAGGACGGGCGTCCCGTATCGCTCAACATAGCCGATATGTGACACGGCGCGCCCATTTTCGACGATATGCACACCGTAGGCCGGGGGCTCCATCGCCAGCCCCATCGGAACGGTCTCGTCGAGCGCCATGGAGACCTGATGCGCCACGCCCGGAATCGCCATCACCGGAACGCCGCTGACCTCGGAGACGATGGTCCGGTGGACGTGGCCGCAGACGATGCGCAGCACGTTCTCGTGCCGCGCCAGCACCTTGGCGAAGGCGCGCGCGTCGTTGAGGCCGATCGCGTCCATGAAGCCGATCCCGCTTTCGAACGGCGGGTGGTGCATGGCGATGAGCGTCGGCCCCGCGGTCTTCAGCGTGGCGTCGAGCCAGGCGAGCTGCGCCTCGCCGAGTTCCCCGTGGTGGACGTTCTCGGCGATCTGGTCGACCGACGTGTCGAGAGCGATGAGGGTGACGCCGGCGACGGTGTGGGCGTGGCACGCCTTGCCGGGCACAGGCTCGTCCGCGAATCCGGGGAAGGCCGCGAAGGCGGCGCGCAGGGTCGCCGTGGAATCGTGGTTGCCGGGGATCGCGATCACCGGGGCGCCGAAGCGCGCCAGCAGCATCGCCGCCCGGTTGTACGCATCCTCTTCGCCGAGGTCGGTGACGTCGCCGGTGACGATGACGGCGTCGATCTCGCTGTGGCGCTGGTTGATCGCGTCGATGGCGTCGACCAGGAAGCGGTCGGTGTCGATGCGTCCTAGCGTCAAAATGCCGGGAGGGCGCAAATGAAGATCGGTGATTTGTACGAAGACCGCCATGGGCCGGGCTCTAGCAGGCGGCCGCGGTGGATGCTACTGCCCCGGCGAGCAACGCTTGTGGAGTGTTGCTCCAACGCCCGCCTCGGGCGCGCCCGCTGGGACGGTGCCCGTGCTATCGGAGCCCGTCCCCGCTCCGTTCCTCGTAAGGCCATTCCATGTCGACCTTGAATAGAGTGCACCCGCAGGACGGGTCCATGATCGGCCTGTGGGCCGCCCTCGCGCTGGTCCTCCTGGTGCTCGTCTCATTCGTGCCGGGCCAGTCGAGCGTTCCGCCGCTGGACCGGGACGAGCCGCGCTACACCCAGGCCACCAAGCAGATGGTGGAAACGGGCGACTATGTGCGCATCCGCTTCCAGGAGGCGCCGCGGCACAAGAAGCCGATCGGCATCCACTGGCTGCAGGCGGGCGCGGTGGCGCTGTCGGGCGACGGGGCGGAGGCGCCGCTGTGGGTCTACCGCATCCCCTCTCTGCTCGGGGCGATCGCCGCGGTGGGTCTGTCGATCTGGACGGCGCGGGCCTTCCTGCCGCTCGGCGCCGCAACAGTTGTCGGCGGCCTCGTCGGCGCGATGGTGATCCTCGGCGTGGAAGCGCGGCTTGCGAAGACCGACGCGGTGCTCCTCGCCACGGTGCTTCTGATGCAAGGAGCGCTGGCGCGGGTGTGGCTCGACAAGGCGAAAGGCTGGGCGGCCCCCCTCACCTTCTGGATCGGCCTGGCGCTCGGCATCCTCGTCAAAGGGCCGATCGCGCCGATGGTGGCGGTGTTCACCGTCGCCGTTCTGATGTGGCTGGACGACCGGCGGCTGTTCGGGCGCCTGAGGCCGCTGGCGGGGCTCGTCATCCTGGCCGCCATCTGCCTGCCGTGGTTCGTGGCGATCTGGCGGGCGACGGACGGCGCTTTCTTCACCACCGCGCTCGGCACCGACTTCCTCGGCAAGGCGGCTACGGGTCAAGAGGGGCACTGGGCGCCGCCTTTGACGCACCTCGCCTTCTTCTTTGCGGTGGCGTGGCCGATGGCGCCGTTCGCCATCGCCAGCCTCGCCGGGTTCTGGAAGGAGCGCGGCGCGGCGCTCCTCTTCGCGGCGGCCTGGGTCATCCCCGGCTGGATCGTGTTCGAGGCGACGCCCACCAAGCTGCCGCACTACACGCTGCCGCTGCTGCCGGGGATCGCGCTCGCCAGCGTCGCCGTCCTCGCCACCACCACGCCGCCGGTGCTGCTGCGCCGCCTCGCGGCCCTCGCCCTCGGCCTCGCCCCGGTGGGGATGGTGGCCGCCGCGCTCGCCGCGCCCTCGGCGGTGGCCTACGCGGTGGGACAGCCGCTCGACATCGCCGCCCACCTCGTGACGCTGGCGACGCCGATCGGCCTCGCCGCTGCGGCGATCGGCGCCTATGGCGGCGTCTGCCTGTGGCGCGGTGTCCCGGCGCTGTCGGCCAGGGTGGCGGGATCGGCCATCGCCTCCGCGGCGGTCGCGCAGATGGTGGTGTGGGGGATGATCGTCCCCAACATCAAGCCGCTGTGGGTGAGCCCGGCGCTGGTTGCGGCGGCCGAGGAAGTCTCAGGCTGCCCCCATCCGCGCCTTGCCAGCGTCGGCGGGTTCAACGAGCCGAGCATGATCTTCCTCGCCGGAACGGACACGATGTTGACCGGCCCCGAAGAGGCGGTGGCGCTGGCGGCGGCACAGGACTGCGTCGTCATCGTCTCGCGCGAGCGCACGACGCCGGCGGTGCGCGAGGCGGCCGCTGCGGCGGGGGTGACGCTCGCCGAGCCAACGGTGGTGGAGGGCTTCAACATCTCCAAGGGCGACCCGGTGCGGCTGACGCTTTTCGTGCGCACTGCCCCATAAAGCGGCACGCCGCGGGCACAGGTTGCCCGCGCTCAATACAGACATGATCGAAGCGTGCACTTGTCGCACGGGACAACTGCCTCTAGAGACGGCGCTTGCCGCACCGCCTCTTCGAGCGGCCCGCCACCTCCCCCGGACCGTGCCATGACCTCCCGCGCCGAGACCTCGAGTGCCATCGCCGACCCTGTCGTGTCGATCCTGATTCCCGCCAAGGACGAAGCGGGCGCGATCGCGGACGTGCTGCGCGAGATCGCCGCCTCGTCGCTCGCCGAGCCGTGCGAGATGATCGTCATCGACGACGGGTCCGGCGACGGCACGGCGGAGGCGGCGCTGTCGTCCGGCCTTCCCAATGTGCGGGTGCTGCAGCACGCCGTGTCGGGCGGCAAGTCGCGGGCGATCCGCGCGGGGGCGATGGCGGCGCGCGGGCGTATCCTCGTCACCGTCGACGGAGACGGACAGAACGATCCGAAATTCCTCGCCGCTCTGGTGGCGCCGCTTCTGGCCGATCCGGCGATCGGCGTCGTCGCCGGGCAGCGCACGCGGCGGCACGACGGCTGGCGCAAGAAGCTCGTCTCCAAGATCGCCAACCGGATGCGCCGGGCGATGCTGGCCGACGACACGCGCGACACCGCCTGCGGCCTGAAGGCCATGCGGCGCGACGCTTATCTGACGATCCCCTTTTTCGACAACAATCACCGCTTCTACCCCGCCCTCTTCATGCGCGAGGGGTGGAAGGTCGGCCATGTGGACGTCGCCGACAGGCCGCGCGTCCACGGCCAATCCAAGTATGGCGTGCTCGACCGTGCCCTCGTGGGGCTGCCGGACCTTCTCGGCATGTGGTGGCTGCGGCGGCGCGCCAAATCGCGGCCGGAGGCGCGCGAAGTGTATCAGGAGAGCGTAAATGGCTGATGTGTGGTCGGGCCTCGGAACGTGGCTTCACGAGGTCTTCGTCGAGCAGTTCGACGTGTGGATCGCCATCGGCTTCTTCGCCCAGGCGATGTTTTCGGCGCGGTTCATCATCCAGTGGATCGCCTCCGAGCGGGCGGGGCGATCGGTGGTGCCGGTGGCCTTCTGGTTCTTCTCCATCGCCGGCGGCGGCATCCTATTCGTCTACGCTCTGGCGCGGCAGGACCCGGTCTTCATCGCCGGTCAGGGCACCGGCCTTCTCATCTATGCGCGCAATCTTTGGCTGATCTTCCGCGAGCGTAAAGGCGCGCTGACGGACGCCGGCTGAGGCGGTCCGGCCCCCTGGGGAGCCGGACCGGGCGCATCAAAGGTGCGCCATCGCCTGGTCGAGGTCGGCGATGAGGTCGTCCGGGTCCTCGAGGCCGATGTTGAGGCGCACCAGCGGTTCGTCCTCGGGCCACCGCGTCGCGCTGCGCGCCGCGTTGACTTTGGGCATGGTGGCGAGGCTCTCGAACCCGCCCCAGGACGCGCCGATGCCGAAGATCTCCAGGCTGTCGACGAAGCGCATGATCTCCTCCTCGGTGCGGCCTTTGAAGGTGATCGCGAAGAGGCCCGAGGCGCCGGTGAAGTCGCGCTTCCACAGGGCGTGACCGGGCGCGCCGGGGAGCGCCGGATAAAGGACGCGGCCGACGCGGCGGTCGGCGTCCAGCCATTCGGCCACCTTGCGGGCGCTGTGCTCCACCTGCGCCATGCGCGGCTTCAGCGACCTGATGCCGCGCATCACCGCATAGACGTCGTCCGGGCCGACATTCTCGCCGAAGTCCGAGACCATCTTGCGCACGTTGGCGATGGCCTGGCCGTTGCCGGAGATGGTGCCGAAGAGCAGGTCCGAGTGACCTGAGAGATATTTCGTCGCGGCATGGATGGAGAGGTCCACCCCATGCTCCAGCGGGCGGAAGAAGAGCGGGGTCGCCCACGTATTGTCGATCATCGACACCGCCCCGGCGGCTTTGGCTTTGGCGGCGAGGAAGGGAATGTCGCTCATCTCGAAGGTGAGCGAGCCCGGCGCTTCGAGGAAGACCGCGGCGGCGCCCTTGGCGAGTTCGGCCTCGTAGGCGGCATGATCAAGCGGGTCGAAATAGACGATTTCGACGCCGAAACGGGTCAAAAAGCTGTCGGAAAAGCGGCGGGTCGGCATGTAGACGTTGTCGGTCACCAGCGCGCGGTCGCCGGCTTTCACCGCCGAAGCGAGGGCGATGGTGCAGGCCGACAGCCCGCTCGACGTCAGTGCCGTTCCCTCCGATCCTTCCAGCGCGTTCATGAGGTCGCACAGGGCGTCCGTCGTCGGCGTGCCGTGGATTCCATAGGTGTAGCGCTGGGTGCGGCTGCGGTTGGCGGCGACGCTCGGAAACAGCACCGTCGAGGCGTGAACGACCGGCGGATTGATGAAGCCGTGGAACGCCGACGGGTCCCGGCCGGCATGCGACAGCGTAGTCGCAACGCGGCGCGGCGGCCGGCTGGGGGTCTCGTCATCCATATTAATTTCCCTTCAGGGCGTTGGCAGTGGGATCGCACCGTGACTATGCTGCGCAATTGCTATGCAGGCGTGCGATATGGGCATGTCTCCGATCGGCACGTGCTTTGCAATAGCAACAAGAACGGCCCCACCAGGTCGTCGCGTTTCTGAGGAGAGAGCGAAAGACATGAATTTCAACAAGTTGGCGATTGCAGCCGGTTTGGCTGGCGTATGCGTTGCCAGTGGCGCGCATGCTGCGACCCTTGACGATGTGAAGGCCCGCGGCCAGTTGCGCTGCGGCATCAACACCGGCATCCCCGGTTTCGCCTTCACCGACAGTGCAGGCAATTGGCAGGGCTTCGACGTTGCCCTGTGCAAGGCCGTCGCTGCGGCGATCTTCGGCGAGCCGAACGTGGAATATGTCTCGCTGACGGGCAAAACCCGCTTCACGGCCCTGGCGTCGGGCGAAGTGGACATGTTGTCGCGCAACACCACGTGGACCTACTCGCGCGACACGGACCTGAAGCTCGATTTCGCCGGCGTGAACTACTACGACGGCCAGGGCTTCATCGTCTCCAAGGAGCTCGGGGTCGCCTCGGCGAGCGAGCTTGATGGCGCGACCATCTGCATCCAGACCGGCACCACCACCGAGCTGAATCTGGCTGACTATTTCCGCGCCAACAACATGAGCTATGAGCCGGTCCCGATCGAGACCGAGACCGAGGCGAAGGAAAAGTTCCTCGCCAACGCCTGCGACGTCTACACCACGGACGCCTCGGGTCTGGCCGCCACGCGTTCGTCCTATCCGAACCCCGGCGACTACATGATCCTTCCGGAGATCATCTCCAAAGAGCCGCTTGGCCCGGCCGTGCGCCATGGCGACTCCGAGTGGGGCGACATCGTGCGCTGGTCGCTCAACGCGCTGATCGTCGCGGAAGAGAAGGGCATCACCGCCGAGAACGTCAAAGAGATGGCGTCCGCCGCCGGTGACGATCCGGAAGTGAACCGCCTGCTCGGCACCGAAGGCGAGTATGGCGCCATGATGGGCCTCGACCAGGATTGGGCCGTCAACGCCATCGCCGCCACCGGCAACTATGGCGAGATCTTCGACACCTTCCTCGGGCCGGACACGGAGATCGGCCTCGAGCGTGGCCTGAACGCGCTCTACACGGACGGCGGCATCCTCTACGCCCCGCCCTTCCGCTAAGCTCTACGGTCGCCGGGCGTGGACCTCAGGTCCGCGCCCGGCTCATTTTTGGAGACCGGTATGGCCGTAGCCGCCAGCACAGAGACGCCCGCCTTCCGCTTCGAAATGTTATGGCGCGACGAGCGCTACAGGTCCCTCACCATCCAGGCGATCGCCATGATTGTGCTGATGCTGGGCCTCACATGGCTCGTCAACAACGCCATCGAAAATCTCGCCGCCCTCGGGAAGACCTTCGATTTCGGCTTCCTGTCCCAGCCCGCGAACTATGACATCAACCAGCAGCTGATCGACTATACGAGCCGCTCGTCCAACGCGCGGGCCGCCCTCGTCGGCATCCTCAACACGCTGCTCGTCGCCTTCCTCGGCTGTGTCACCGCCACCATCATCGGCATTGCCGCCGGTGTGGCGCGCCTGTCCAACAACTGGCTCGTCGCCCGCCTGATGACGGTCTATGTCGAGGCCTTCCGCAACGTTCCGCTGCTCATCTGGATCCTGCTGACGGCCTCCATCGTCAACACGTCGCTGCCCTCCCCGCGCGACTATCGCGGGCTCGACACCGGGCCGGTCGTGGTCACCAACCGCGGCATCTACATTCCGCAGCCCAATTTCGGCGAAGGGTCGCTGATCCTTCTCATCATCTTCGCGCTGTCGATCGCCGCCATCTTCATGGTGCGCGCCTGGGCCAAGCGCCGCCAGGAATCGACGGGCGAACAGGCCCCGGTCTTCCTCATCGGCCTCGGCCTTCTCATCGTTCCCTCGCTCATCGCCTTCTTCCTGCTCGGCCGGCCGATCTCGCTGACCCTGCCGGAGCTCGCGGGCTTCAACTTCCAGGGCGGCATTCAGCTTCGCGACTCCCTCATCGCCCTGTGGGTCGCCCTCTCGCTCTATACCGGCGCCTTCATCGCCGAGATCGTGCGCGCGGGCATCCTGTCGGTCAGCAAGGGGCAGTCGGAGGCCGCCTTCGCGCTGGGGCTGCGGCCGAACCGGGCGATGAACCTCGTCATCCTGCCGCAGGCGCTGAGGGTGATCATTCCGCCCCTCATCAGCCAATTCCTGAACCTGACGAAGAATTCCTCGCTGGCGATCGCCGTCGGCTACATGGACGCGACCGGCACGCTGGGCGGCATCACGCTGAACCAGACCGGGCGCGAGATGGAGTGCATCCTCCTCTTGATGGGCTTCTACCTCATCGTGTCACTGTCCATTTCGGCGGTGATGAACCTCTACAACAACCGCGTCCGCCTGGTGGAGCGCTGAGCCATGAGCGACACCCACGCCGAGACCGTCGCCTACGTCGCCAAGACGCAGTACGATCCTCAGCCGCCGCCGGTCGCCTCCTCCGGCGTGCTCGGCTGGCTGACGCAGAACCTGTTCTCGTCCATCTCCAATACGATCGTCACGGTGCTCGCCATCGCGCTGATCATCTACATGCTGCCCGGCATGATCGAGTGGGCGGTGCTGCACTCGGTCTGGAACGCCGAGAGCATTCGCGAGTGCCGCGAGATCATCACCAACGCCTTCGGCGAAGGGGCCACCGGCGCCTGCTGGGCGGTGATCCACGAGCGCTTCGGCCAGTTCATGTACGGCTATTATCCGCCGAGCCTCAGGTGGCGGCCGGACCTTGCGGCGGTGCTCCTCATCGTCGCCATGGTGCCGGTGCTGTTCCGCACCATGCGCCCTCTCGCGGTGGCGATGGGGGTTCTCCTCGCCGCCAAGGCTCTCTTCGCCGTCTATGCCGAGTTGACGGGCGGCAATGCCGAACTCGTCGGCCCGACCACCATCGCGGCGGTGATCTTCGGCGTCCTCGCCCTCGTCTTCGGCAGCGAGAAGACGCGCCCCTACTGGCTGTGGCTGACCTTCGCCTATCCGGTCGCCGCCTACTTCCTCCTGTGGGGCGGGCTCGGGCTGGAGACGGTGGAATCCTCCCGATTCGGCGGCTTCCTGCTCACCGCGGTGATCGGCGTCACCGGCATCGCCGGATCGTTGCCGCTCGGCATCCTTCTGGCGCTCGGCCGCCGGTCGAACCTGCCCATCCTGAAGGCGATCTGCACGATCTTCATCGAGTTCATCCGCGGTGTGCCGCTGATCACGCTCTTGTTCGTCGCCTCCACGCTGCTGAACTACTTCCTGCCGCCCGGCACCAACTTCAACATCGTGCTGCGCGTGCTCATCATGGTGACGCTGTTCGCGTCGGCCTACATGGCCGAGGTGATCCGCGGCGGCCTCGCGGCGCTGCCGAAGGGCCAATATGAGGCGGCCGACGCGCTCGGCCTCGACTATTGGCAGTCGATGCGCCTCATCATCCTGCCGCAGGCGCTCAAAATCTCGATCCCCGGCATCGTCAACACCTTCATCGGCCTGTTCAAGGACACGACGCTGGTGTCGATCATCGCCCTGCAGGACCCGCTGGGGCTGATGAAGCCGATCCTGTCGAACTCGACGTGGAACGGCATCGTCTGGGAGCTCTACATCTTCATCGCCTTCATGTTCTTCATCTGCTGCTTTGCGATGAGCCGGTATTCCATGTTCCTGGAGACCCGGCTGCGCGCGGCGGATCGACGCTAAGGAGCCGTCATGGCCAACGTTGCCCCCACCTCCGAGGCGCCGGTCGGCGCGATGTCCGTCTCCAACGAGACCGCCATCCAGATCGTCGGCATGAACAAGTGGTACGGCGAGTTCCACGTTCTGAAGAACGTCGACCTCACCGTGAAGAAGGGCGAGCGCATCGTCGTGTGCGGCCCGTCCGGCTCCGGCAAGTCGACGCTGATCCGCTGCATCAACGCGCTGGAGAAGCACCAGTCCGGCAAGATCATCGTCGACGGGATCGAGCTGACGTCGGACCTGAAGAAGATCGACGAGATCCGCAAGGACGTCGGCATGGTGTTTCAGCACTTCAACCTGTTCCCGCATCTGACGATCTTGGAGAACTGCACCCTGGCGCCGATCTGGGTGAAGAAGATGCCGAAGAAGAAGGCCAACGAGATCGCGATGGAGTATCTGTCGCGGGTGAAGATCCCCGAGCAGGCCAACAAGTATCCGGGCCAACTCTCGGGCGGGCAGCAGCAGCGCGTGGCGATCGCCCGCTCACTGTGCATGAACCCTTCGGTGATGCTGTTCGACGAGCCCACCTCCGCGCTCGACCCGGAGATGATCAAGGAGGTGCTCGACACGATGGTCGACCTCGCCCAGACGGGCATGACCATGATCTGCGTGACGCACGAGATGGGATTTGCGCGCCAGGTGGCCAACCGGGTGGTGTTCATGGACCAGGGGCAGATCGTGGAGTCGAACGCGCCGGAGCCGTTCTTCCTCAACCCGCAGCACGAGCGCACCAAGCTCTTCCTGAGCCAGATCCTCGCCCACTGAAGATCCTCGCCGACTGGAGACGGGGGGCGCCGCGCCCCCTTCACGTCGCCGGAACAAAAGAAGGGGCGCCACCCGTCAGGATGGCGCCCCTTCTCTCATGAAGCGCAACGGCCATTGCGCTCTTACCGGCTGCGACAGACCGCGCGCAGCTCGGGGGTTCTCAGGGCCGGCACGTCCCCGCCTGCGCGTCCCGGCTCGTCCGATCGCGCCGGCGGGCGCCGCGGAAGGTCAGCTCTTGGCGGGCTTCGGCGCGGCGGGGGTGGCGGCGGGCTTGGTGTCGCCCGGAACCGGGATCTCGAACCGCTGCGACAGGAGGTCTTGGCGCGCTTTGATCTCACGGTTCTGCTCGATGATCATCGCCAGCGCGTTGCGCAGCTCGGCGACGTCGGCGGGCGTGCGGTCACCGTCCTCGGCGGCCGCGGAGCCGGCACCGTCCAAAGCGCCGCTCACACGGGCGGCAAAATCGTCCACCTTCTGCAGATGGCGGCCCATTTCGGCCACGGACGCGCTGACCGCACCGGTAAGCTCCGACAGCTCGCTGCGACGCGCACCCTCGGCCTTCTCCAGCGCTTCCAGGCGCTGCGCCAGCGCGGCCGTGGCGGGCCCGCCTTTCCCGCCACCTGAACCCGGCTCGGCCGACAGCGCCTTGCGCAAATCGGCCATCTCGCGCCGAGCGGTCTCGTTGGCGGTCTTCAGCGCGGCCACTTCGCCGGCGAGCGCGGGCGTGCCGTCCGTTCCCCCGTCCTTCATGCGCTCGTCCAGCGCCGCGGTGATCATCTCCTTGATGCGCGGCAGAAGGCGCTCGTTGATCGCGGCGTTGAAGGTCTCGATGCGCAGATATTGATCGAGCGCGGGCGGTGTCGCGGAGGGCGTGCCCGCGGGCGCCTCGCCGAGCTGCGCCTCGAGGAGGCCGATGCGCTCGTTCAGCGCGTGCTCCAACTTGGCGATCTGCGCGCCGCGGGCGGCCTTCTCGCGGTTGATCAGCGCATCGACGCTGGGGCCGAAGGGACGGTTCTCGGGAAAGGGCGGCGTGGTGCGGGCCGGGCCACCGGTTTCGGCGCGGTGGCTGACCGGCTGCGGCAGGCGGTTGGCGCCGGTCGGCGAAAAGGAGACCTCCTCCGTCCGCTGCCCCGGCCGCGCAGGACGCTCCGGCGCGGCGACCGGCGTGCGGCCGATCGTGCGCAGACCCAAGAGCAGCACCAGCGCGGTGACGCCGGTGAGGCCGTAGAAGGCGGTCTGGATGTCGTCCGCCTCGGCGATGTAGCCCATGTAGGCCGCCCAGGCGCCGAACAGCACCAGGAATATGTTGCCAGGCCACGGCCAGAGCCCTTGGAAAGTCTCGCGGCGGACGCTGCGCTTGCGGGCCGTGTCGCTCCTGACCATGGACGCTCCTGCCTGTTCGACGTGTGTTACGCTGCTGGAAGGTTTACCCGCACACGTGTCACCAAACAACGCAGCCGTCCGTGCATTGGCCGCCAATCCACCGGCGCAGATCCGGAGCGCCGATAGGTTCGCTCTTGCCAACGGTGCCGTTCGATAAGCATAGTGATCGCTTCCCGGTTGCCTTTCCCTCAGCACCCGATCAAGAGTGGACTGGCAAGGGCTCCGCACTCCCCATCGCGGGGATATTGCGTGCGTACGGCTTTGCCACCAAGTGTGTCGAACGATGTCAAGCCGGATTTCGTCGTGCTAGATCTGCAACCCGCCGTGTGACATCGGGCGGGTGATATCGGATGGACGCAAGCGTCGACCGCCGGGCGAGGTCGCGCGCTGCAAACCAAGAACGCGGGCCGGGGAAGGAGATCAGCATCCGTGCAAGGGCGTGATACGACACCGCCTTTCACATCGACCATGCGATCCGCCGAGACATCGGCCGGAGCGACGACGGCCGTCTCGCCTCTGGCCTCGATCGGCGCCATCGGCAGCCCTTCGCGCAAACTTCAGATGGGGACGAAGAACCTCTCCCTCGATCCCGTCTGGTCGCAGCCGCCGATCACCGATATCGAATTCGCCCTCCTGCGCAACGCCGCCCTGCCGGAAATCGCCCGCACCAACGGGCTCGACCACGAGATCGTGATCGTCGACCCTTCGACCAGCCCGGCCGAACCCGCTCACGACGATCTGTGCACGCGCATCTGCGAATGTGCCAAGCGCCTCAGCCTGCGCACCATCGTCATCGGCCATCGCGACAGCCGCGAGTTCGGCGGCGGCGGATTTTCCCGCGCGCTGGCGGAGATCGCGGCGATGCCCGACGCGCAACAGGCCGAGGCGTTCGCCCAGCTTCGCGAGCGGGTGAGCTGGGTCATCTCGGCCACGCGCTTCAGCCGCAAGCGCCACCTCTTCTTCCCAGTCTGCGATGCCTCGCTCTACGCCATCGTCGTGGAGCTTCTGGCGCAGCAGCCTGCCGCCTCGCGTCCCTTCGTGCACCTGGCCACGTGGTGGGATGCGGAGACCATGCCCAATCGCCAGCGGTTCGCCGCGCTGGAGCGGATCGGCTCGGCCATCCACCAGCTCAACAGCGAGCGGACGTCGACCTTCCTCTACGCCTGGACGCGCCCGCTGGCCCAACGCCTGAGCCAAGCCTTCGGCATCCCCGTCGTGCCGCTGGACACCCCGCCCGAAATCGCCCTGGCCGCGCCGACGGATGCTGCCCCCGGCCGCTTCACCCTCGGCTATTTCAGCGCCCCCACGGCGAAGAACGGCTTCCACAATCTGCCCGCGGTCATCCGCGCGGTGAATGCGGCGATGCCCAACCCGCGCCAGGTGCGCTTCGTGGTGCAGGTCCGGCCGAACCCGTCCGGGGCGCCGCTGCCGGACGACGTTCTGACCACGCGCGCCGCGCTCGCCGCCCTGCCCGAACGCAACGTGTCGCTGATCGACGACTATCTTAGCCGCAGCGTCTACCTTTCCGCGCTGCAGCAGGTGGACGCGGTCCTGCTGCCGGTGGAGGGGCTGGCCGAGCACCACTCCGTGCTCGCACTTCATGCGATGGCGGCCGGCAAGGTGGTCCTCACCCTCGGCGGGACCACGTTCGCGGGGACGGTGCGCAACCGCGTCGTCTCGTGCCCGTCGGTCGAAGCGCTGGGGGATGCGGTGCGGCGGTTGGCGGAGGATCCGAACGCCAGCCGCACCGCCGCACGGCTCGCGCGCACGACCTATTGGTCGTCGGTGCGCCCGTCACGCCTCTTCGCGCAGCTTCTCTATGGACCGCTGATCATCGGCGGTGCGGAGGGCGGCAGCTCCGTCTGAGCCGCCGGGGGCGGCCGCGCGGGACCCCGTAAGGCCGCAAGGTGCGGCCCTACTCGTCAGGAAGGGGAGAGCCGCGAAGTGCGGCCCCACTCGTCCGGCGGGGAAGAGCCGCAAGGTGCGGCCCCACTCGTCCGGCGGGGGAGAGCCGCTAGGTGCGGCCCCACTCGTCCTGAAGGCGGACGATGTCGTCCTCGCCCAGATAGGACCCCGTCTGCACCTCGATCACCTCCAGCATGATGCGGCCGGGGTTGGCGAGACGGTGCACGCAGCCGAGCGGCAGATAGGTGGACTGGTTCTCCGACAGGGTGATCACCTTGTCGTCGATCGTCACCTCGGCGGTGCCGCGCACCACCACCCAGTGCTCGGCCCGGTGATAATGCTTCTGCAATGACAGCCGCTTACCCGGCGATACGAACAGGTGCTTCACCTGGAAGCGCGGCCCGTTCATGATCGACGTGTAGCCGCCCCACGGCCGGTTCACCGTCGGCGAGACGTCCAGAATGTCGTTCCGGCGGCGCTCCTTCAGCAGCGTCACCACCTTCTTGACGTCCTGCGACCGCTCCAGCGGGCAGACGAGGATGGCGTCCTCCACAGCGACCACGGCCATCTTGTCGAGGCCGAGGGCCACGACGTCCCGCTCACCGGCGACGATGAGGGAATCGGTGGTGTCCAGCGTGATGGCCTTGCCGCGCACCGCGTTGCCGGCCTCGTCCTTCTCCAGGCTGTCCCAATAGGCGTGCCAGGAGCCGACGTCCGACCAGCGGCAGGAGATCGGCGCGACGACGGCTTTGTCCGTACGCTCGAACAGGGCGTAGTCGATCGAAATGTCCGGCGCACCGGCCCAGGCGGCGGCGCCGAGATTGACGAGACCGGGCTCGCCCCCCGCAGCGTCCACCGCCGCGACGGCGGCGGCCACCACATCCGGCGCATGGGCCTTCAATTCGTCCAGCAGGGCCTTGGCGCTGAAAGCGAAGAAGCCTGCGTTCCAATAATAGCCGCCGGCGGCGACCATGCGCGCCGCCTCGTCCGCGGGCGGCTTCTCGACGAAGCTCGCCACGGGCCGGACCATCGCGTCACCTGCGCCGGCCTCGATATAGCCGTAGCCGGTTTCGGGGTGCGTCGGCATCACGCCGAAGGTGACCATCTTCCCTTCGCGCGCAGCCTGGACGGCAGCGTCGACGGTCTTGAAGTAGCCTTCGTCGGTCTGCACCAGATGGTCGGACGGCAGCACGAAGAGGATCGCCTCGGGGTCTTCGCGCAGCAGCACCTCGGCCGCCGCGGCGATGGCCGGTGCCGTGTTGCGGCTCGACGGCTCGATGACCACGTGCGCATCGCCGACGCCGATGCCCTTCAACCCGTCGTCCACCTGGAAGCGGTCGTTCTCGCCGCAAACGATCACCGGATGGCCGATGCCGTCGAGGCCGAGGTGGCGCTCGACCGTCTTCTGGAAGAGGCTGTGCTCCCCGTGCATCGGAAGGAACTGCTTGGGCTTATCGGCGCGCGACATCGGCCAGAGCCGGGTCCCTTTTCCGCCGGCCAGAATCACGGGGTAGACGGTCATTCAGGTGAACCTCCTCAGAGTCGGTTGTCCCTAGCAAAGTCCGCAAAAAGGGCCAACAGTGGGCCGCGGCCCTTTCGCCGGCGCATACCAACCATTCCACCCCTTTAAATATGGCGCTGTTTACGTGTAAGGCGGATCACCTTCCCGGTGGCGGGTGACCTGTCCGCCGCCGTTTCATCCCACCCAGGTCGATCAGACCCTGTTCGGAGCGTTCTTAAATGGCGAAGATCATCGTCCTCGGCGGTGACGGCTTTTGTGGCTGGCCCACGAGCCTTCACCTCTCGAAACGGGGTCACGAGGTCATCATCGTCGACAATCTCTCCCGCCGGAAGATCGACGTCGAACTGGAGGTGGAATCGCTCACGCCGATCCGCCACCTGTCGGAGCGTTTGGCCGCCTGGAAAGACGTCAGCGGCCAGACCATCCGTCACCTGAATTTCACGGTGGGTGAGAATTATCATCGCCTGCTTTCCCTCATCATCGAGGAGCAGCCGGACGCGATCGTCCACTTCGCCGAGCAGCGCGCCGCGCCGTACTCGATGAAGTCGGCGATGCACAAGCGCTATACAGTGCGCAACAACCTGACGGCGACGCATGACGTGCTGTGCGCGATCGTGGAATCGGGGGTGGACGTGCATCTCGTCCACCTCGGCACCATGGGCGTCTACGGTTACGGCACCGCGGGCATGAAGATCCCTGAGGGTTACCTGCAGATCAAGGTGGACACCGAGAACGGGCTGACCGACCAGGAAATCCTGTACCCGGCCAACCCCGGCTCGATCTACCACATGACGAAGACGCAGGATCAGCTCTTCTTCCATTACTACAACAAGAACGACAAGGTGAAGATCACGGACCTTCACCAGGGCATCGTGTGGGGCACGCAGACGGACGAAACCTCGTCCGACGACCGGCTCATCAACCGGTTCGACTATGACGGCGACTACGGCACGGTGCTGAACCGCTTCCTGATGCAGGCGGCGGTGAATTATCCGCTGACGGTTCACGGCACGGGCGGGCAGACGCGCGCCTTCATCCACATCAAGGACACGTGCAAGTGCGTGGAGCTCGCCATCGAGAATCCGCCGCAGGCCGGTGAGCGCGTGAACATCCTCAACCAGATGACCGAGACGCACCGCATCCGCGATCTGGCGCAGATGATCGCGACGCAGACGGGTGTCGAGATCGCCTACCTCGACAATCCGCGCAACGAGGCGGCGGAGAACGAGCTGCACGTGGCGCACGACCGCTTCCTGCACCTCGGCCTGGAGCCGATCACGCTGGAGAAGGGGCTGATGGCGGAGGTGACGGACATCGCCCGCCGCTACGCCGACCGCTGCGACCGCACGAAGATCCCCTGCGTTTCGCTCTGGCGCTGAGCGCGACAGCGGCGCCGGCGGGGCGCTGAACCGAGCCGGGGCGCCGCGGCTCCCGGCGTCTTCGGTACGGCCGGGGCCTTCCCGGCACGGCGGCCGCGGGCCTTGCCGGTCAACCGCTCCGGCGCGGCAGGCTCAGCGTCGGCCGGGCGGCGGCGATGAGGATCACGGCCGCCGCGCCGACGAGGGCGAAGTAGATCCGGTCCGGCGGCAACGGGAAGACGATGAATTTGCCGAAGATCGACAGGGCGATCACCACCATCGCCATGTGAACGGGTGTGGGCAGCGCCGGACCGCAGACGGCGAGCCTCGCCCAGCCGAGCATCACCAGCCCGGCGATCGGGATCCAGCGCCCGAAGTCCAGGCTCGCCCCCACCTGCTCGACCAGCGTGGAGAGGTAGACGCCGACGCTGAAGGGCGGCGCGAAGTCGGTCATGTCGACCTGAAGCTCGATGACGCTGAACCACAGATGCGGCCACCAGCCGGGATAGTCGGCCCCCGCACTGGCGACGGCCGCGAGCGCGCAGCCTGCGGCGAAACCCGCCGCCGCCGCGATGCGCCCGCGCCCGAAATAAAGGCTCGCCAGCAGCAGCGCGAAGAGGACGATGAGCTTGTCCGCCCTGAGGAGCACGCCGAGCGCGAGCACCGCCGCCGCCAGCGCGAACCGGCCGCGCGACAGGATGAGCAGCCCCGCGATGGTGGGCACCGAGGAGATCGCGTCCGGCTGGGTGGAGAGGCAGACCGAGAAGAGGCCCGCCACCATCAGCGCGAAGCCCGCGAAGGGGAGCGCGCCGACCGCCCCGCCGGTGGCCATGAAGGCGAGCACGCTGACGCCGATCAGCGCGACGGCACCGGCGTTGATGAGCGCCGCGGCGCGCACGGGATCGGTCACCTGCATCACCGTGCCGAGCAGCCAGTTGTAGCCGGCCTTCACCCGGTACATGCCGAGCTGCGAGACGAACGCGGCCGGGTCCTCCCACATCGCCTGCCGGTAGGGGCTGGAGAGGCGCAGATCGAACCACGCCCGCTCGGGCGACCGCGCTTGGACGGCGGCGTAGGCGGCGGCGTGAAGGTCTTCGGCGCTCTGCCCGTCCTCCTCCAGCACCGCGGCGGTGTAGGCGAGAAGGTCGAAGTCGATCCGCGGGACGAAGACGGCGGCGAGCGCGGTGGCGGCGAAGAGCGCGGCGAAGATGAGGACCGCGAGCGCGTTCCAGTACCGCCGCGCCAGCCGGGCCAGCGTGACGAGGAGCGTGCGCACGACGGGGATGGCCGCGACGGGGGGCAGCCCGCGCCCCTCCCCCGCGGTCCGGTCCGGTGCGGTGCGGCCTGCTTCGGTCCCGCCCGATGCGGTCCCGCCCGGTGCGGTGCGGCCTGCGTCTTCTGCCGCGGCGCCGTCTTGCGCGGCGGCGCCCGCCAGAGGCTTCGCTGCGCCGTGCGGTGCTTCGGCCCGCATGGGGGTCACACCGCGGCCGCGGCCTGGGCGGGCGCAGCGTCCCGCCCGCCGCCCGCCTTGGAGGCGACGAACCCTTTCACAAGGCTGACGACGCCGCGCCCGAGGATGGTGTCCAGTGCATCGGCCAGCCGGTCCACCTCCGCCTTGCCCACGATCAGCGGCGGCTCCAGGCGGATGACGTTGCGGTTATACTCGGTGAAGGCGACGAGGATGTCCGCCTCGCGCAGGAGCGCCGCGCCGAGGAAGCCGGCGAGCGAGCCTTTCAGCTTGTCGTCCATCACCGCCAGCAGCGGGCGCACGACCATCGGCATCGTGCGCGAGAAGTCGTGCAGCTCCAGCCCGACCATCAGCCCGTGCCCGCGCACCTCCTTGATGATGGAGGGATATTTCTCCTGCAGCGCGGTCAGCCGGGCGAGCATGTAGGCGCCCATCTCGGCCGCGTTGTCGATCAGCCCTTCGTCGTAGAGGATGTTGAGGCCCTCGATGGCGGTGATCGACGCCTCGCCGATACCGCCGAAGGTGGCGGGGCCGTGGATCAACGCATCCTTCGGCTTGCCATAGGCCTTCATGTAGATGCCGCGCCGGGCGATCATCGCGGCCATGGCGCACTTGCCGCCGCCCAGGGATTTGGCGAGCGCGGTGATGTCCGGCACCACGCCGTGATGCTCGAACGCATAGAACCGGCCGGTGCGCCCGAGGCCGCACTGCACCTCGTCCGCCACCCAGATGAGGCCGCGCTCGTCGCACAATGCGCGAAGGCCCTGCCAGAACGCGGTCGGCGCGCCGATGATGCCGCCGCCCCCCTGCACCGTCTCCAGGCAGACGACGCCGATGTCGGGATCGGCGTCCACGGCGGCGCGGATCGCCGCGAGATCGCCGAAGGGGACGCGCACGGTGTTCTCCACCACGCGGAAATCGCCCCGGTAGAGCGGCGAATCGGTGACCGACAACACGCCCTTGGTTTTGCCGTGGAAGGCATTCTGGGCGTAGATCGTCTTGACGTTCTTCTTGCCGGACGCGCGCTCGGCGAGCTTGATGGCCGCCTCCATCGCCTCCGAGCCGGACGAGCCGAGGAACACCATGTCGAGGTCGCCGGGCGAGATGCGGGCGAGATTGGCCGCCAGCGCCGCCGCGTATTGGGAGAGGAAGGCCATGGCGATCTCGTGCCGCTCCTCGTCCTGGAAGCGTTTACGGGCGGCGAGGATGCGCGGATGGTTGTGACCGAAGGCGAGGCTGCCGAAGCCGCCGAAGAAGTCGAGGATCTGCCGGCCGTTCTGGTCGACATAATACATGCCGCGCGCGCTCTCGACCTTCACCTTGTCGAAGCCGAGCAGCTTCATGAAATGGAGCTGGCCGGGGTTGAGGTGGGCCTTGAAGAGGTCGGCCATCTCGCCAACGCCGAGCGCCTTGGCGTCCTCCACGGTGAGAAGGTCCGGCTTGGCGATCGGGTGTGTCGGGGTCATCTCGGCGGACAAGGTGGCAACTCCACAACGGGTGAAGGACGGGTCGGACGGCGGGTTCAGGCGGGCAGGATCTCGGCGCTCGCCTTCTCCGGCACGGGGTGGCCACGATACTCGGCATAAGCGGCGTTCAACATGGCGCTGTCGTCGTGGCGGGCGCGCCAGCCGAGATCGGTCTCGATCGCGGTGGTGTCGCGCACGCAATATTCATCGGCGATGAGATATTGCTCCGGATCCATGATCGGCAGGTTGACCCGGTCGAATGCGGCCAGCGTCAGCTTTACCAGCGGCCCCGGCGTCGGCACCAGCACGGAGCGCGATCCGGCCGCCTTGATGAGACTGCCGAGCAGAGCGCGCACCGACGGCGGGTTCTTGGAGCCGAGATTGTAGGCCGCGTTCGGGCACTGATACTTCGCCGCCAGATAGGACGCCTGGGCGCAGTCGTAGACCGAGACGAACTGGTAGGGGTGCTTGCCCGAACCGATCATCGGCACCGGCAGATTGGCGTCGATCAGCTTGAACAGCTTCGCGAGAATGCCGAGACGCCCCGGCCCGATGATCAGGCGCGGGCGCATGATGGTGATCATCATCCCCTCGGCCCGCATCGCCTCGCACCGCTCCTCGATGGCGAGCTTGGAGGCGCCATATTCGCCCAGCGGCGCGCGCGGGTGACTTTCCGTCTGCGGGTTCTCCACCGTGTGACCGTAGATCATGTCGGTGGTGAACTGGATGAAGTGGTGGGCGCCCGACGCGCGCATCTGGTCCAGCACGTTGGACGCGCCGGTGAAGTTGGTGGGCCAGAAGAACGCATGCCGGTCGCGCCGCTTCTGCAGCGGCGACAGCATCTTGGCGGCGAGGTTGTGGACGATATCGTCGGGCCCGAAGGGGATCCGCCGCACCGCGTCCGCATCGCGAATGTCGCAGGTGATGTGCGTCGCATCGGCATAATGGGGCAGGTCGGACCGGGTCACGTCGACCACGACGACCTCGGCCCCGTCGGCGAGCAGCAGCGGGGCGAGGTGGCGGCCGACGAAGCCGTCACCGCCGATGAGGATGTGCTTCATGAGGAACGCCCTTCGATGGTGGTTGCCGCACCGGCGGCCGCTGCCCCCTGCTCGCCGCCTTCGCCGCCTTGGGCGATCAGCACCGTCCCGGCGCAGATCAGCGCGATCCCGGCGACGCGCAATGCGTTGAGGTTCTCGCCGAACATGAGCCAGGCGGCGACCGCGACGGCGACGTAGGCCAGCGACAAAAAGGGATAGGCGAAGGAGAGCTCCACCTTGGACAACACGTAGAGGTGGGACGCCATGGAGATGACGAAGGTCACCAGGCCGGCGAACACCCACGGGTGAAAGACGATGCCGAGGAGCTTGACGACGAGGTTGCCCCCGCCGAGGTCGATCCCGCCCATGGAGAGCATTCCCTGCTTGAGCATCATCTGGGCTGCGGCGTTGGTGAACACCGTGAACAGGATGAAGGGCAGCATGGTCATGCAGCGTCAGCCTCGGAGCGTGAGAGGGCGAGCGCGGTGCGCCGCCAGAAATCGGACACGATGTGCGGGTCGCGCACCGCCTCCACCAGCCGCCAATCGGGCATGGACTGGTCGAAGGCGGCCGCCGACATGCGCCGGTCTTTGTAGGGGTTGATGGCGCCCCCGGCCTGGAGCGTCACGCGGTCCAGCGCGTCGAGGAGCGCGAGGGTTGCCGGGCCCTTGTCGGGAAAGTCCAGGGTCAGCGTGACGCCGGAGCGGGCGAAGGAGATGATGGCGGGCGACTGGTTCGCGCCGAGCCGCTTCAGCACCGTCAGAAACGAGGCGTGGCCGTGGTTGTGGGCGAGCCGCAGCATCTCCCTCACCGCCTCTTGGGCGTGGGCGTGGGGCAGGACCGACTGGTGCTGGTGGAGCCCGCGCGGCCCATAAAGGCGGTTCCAGTGGCCGACCGCGTCGAGCGGGAAGAAGAAGGCCGAGGCGGGCACCACCTTCGTTTCGCCGCCGCGCGGCACGCGGGCGTGGTAGAGCGCGTTGAAGGCGCCGAGCGTGAGGCGGTTGAGGAGGCTGACCGGCGGCGTCACCGGCACCGTGAGGCGTCGGCGCGTGCGGCCGCCGGGCGCCTCGCCCTTCGCATGGTCGCCGGTGATGAGGTGGCCGCGGCCGAGCCGGTCGCCCGTCGCCAGGCTGTCGATCCACGCGACGGCATATTCGTGCGCCGCGTCCGCCTCCTCGGCGCGGGCGAAATAGTCGGCGAGGCCGGAGAGGCGCACGGTGGCCTGGCGCACCGCCTGGGAGGCGACGGGCATCAGCCGCACCGCCGCGCGCTCGATGATCCCGGTCATCCCCATTCCGCCGACCGTGGCGGCGAAGAGCGGCTCGCCCGGCGCCAGCTCGTGGCGATAGCCGTCCGACCGGCGCAGGGTGAGCGCCTCCACATGGGCGCCGAAGCTGCCGCGCCGGTGGTGGTTCTTGCCGTGAATGTCGTTGGCGATCGCCCCGCCGAGGGTGGCGAACTGCGTCCCCGGCACCACAGGCAGCATGAACCGCGGCGCCACGTGGGCCATCAGCGCGCCGAGGCTGACCCCCGCGTCGGCGACGACGAGGCCGGTCGACGGATCGAAATCGTGGATGCGGGCGCCGGGCCGCGCATCCAGCAGCGGGCCGTCGGCCAAGGTGCAACTGTCGCCATAGGAACGGCCGGCGCCGAACGGGAGCGCCAGGCCCGGCAGAGGAAAGTGCACGGCCGGAACGGCACGGGAGGCATCGCCCGGCCCCGGCAGCCCCCAGGGCTGGAAGCGTGCCGCCTCGCCCTCTCGCCGCGGTGCGGGGGCGGCGCGGCCCTCAGCGGCGGACGAGGTGCCCGCCGCCGCGCGGGACAGCGCGCGATCAGACAACGTGCGCCACCAGATAGATCAGCGCCGTCAGGCCGAAGGTCACCTGCGAGCGCCAATCGGTCAGCGCGAACCACACGGGGTCCTCCTGAAGCTCGCGCCGCCGCGCCAGGATCCAGATCCGCGCCAAGGCGTAGAGCATCAGCGGGCAGATCGGCCACATCAGCCACGGATGGGTCACTTCGTCGAGCGTCACCGGAGCGCGGATATAAAGCGCCAACACGACGACGGCGGAGAAGCTGGAGCACACGCCCATCAGCGCCAGGGTCTCGAGGTCGACGTAGCGGTAGCCGCGGCCGGTGCTGGCGCGGTCCGCCGTCTCGCCGACCTCGGCGAGCTCCGTGTAGCGCTTGGCGAGCGCCAGAGAGAGGAAGAAGAAGAGCGAGAAGGAGAGCAGCCAATAGCTGACCTCGATGCCGAGTGCCGCCCCGCCGGCCATGATGCGCAGCGTGTGCAGCCCGGAGACCGTCAGCACGTCGAGCAGCAGCATCCGCTTCACGGCGATCGAATAGCTGAGCGTGACGACGATGTAGCAGGCGAGCAGCGCCTGGAACGCGAACGGGAGCATGGCGGCGAGCGCCGCACCGGCGGCAAAGACCGCCAACCCGAGCCCGGCCCCCTGCCGGATCGACAGCCGCCCCGCCGCCAACGGCCTGAGGCACTTGGAGGCGTGACGCCTGTCGGACTGAAGGTCGAGAAGATCGTTGACCACATAGGTGGCCGAGGCGACCAGCGAGAACGCCAGGAACGCGACGATGGAGTGGGCGATGTCCGCGACGCCCGCCCGGTCGATCGTGAGGGCGAGAGGCACGAAGAGGAACGCATTCTTCAGCCACTGATGAACCCGTAGCGCCTTCACGACCTCGCGCAGGCCCGGCCGATCCCGATGGATCGTCTCGCCCTTGTGGCGGCGGTCGGTCGATGCTCCGCGGCGCGCGGCGTCCAGCAGGACCGGGTCGCGGCCGAGATAATCGAACACCGTCCCGCCGTGGAGGGCGGCGTCGGCGGCGATGGCCTCGCGCATAGCGCAGCGGTCCAGCGGCGTTTCGGCGGTGGAGGCGATGACGGCATCGAACAGGCCGAGATGATCGGCGAAGGCGCCCGCAAGCGCGGCGTCCGCGTGGGTCACGAAGACGACGCGGCGACCCGCGGCGCGCGCATCGGCGATCCGGGTCAGAGCCGCCTCGTTCAACGGCAGCAACGCCATGTCGAGGCTTGCGCGGGAGGCCAGTTCCGCGCGCGCCTGGCCCGCCACAATCCAAAGGGGAAGGCGCCACAACGCCTTGGGATTGTGGCGCATGGCGCCGAGGACGCTTTCCAACGTGAGATCGGTGGCGAGGATGGCGCCGTGCCCGTCAACATAAAGGGGTGTGCCGGCGCCAGCACCGGCCACGGCCTCGGGACTTGCCGCGACGTCGGGACTTGCAGCGGCGCCGGGGCCTGCAGCGGCGCCGGGGCCTGCAGCGGCGCCGGGGCCTGCAGCGGCGCCCTGATGTGCCGCGGTGTCCGCACCGGCCACGGCTCCAGCTCCTGCGCCGCGCATCGTGGCCGGCGCCGGAGGGGGCGCAGGCGATGGCGCAGCGCGGGAGGACACCGCCGTGCGCTCACCAATCTCCACAGCAGCGCGAATCGCAATCGTCTCCATGCGCACGTTCATCCCTTTGCGGCAGGTGATGGCGACCATGGGGCTCCGGACGGTCCCACACCGTCCCGTCCGCCGCCCGCGACGGTCTCAAACCCAACCGGCCGCTTCCGCCTCACGTTCCCTATTCGGGGAATAGTGAACAAGTCATTTCTCGTACAGGAATATGGCATACCTGCAAAAACACGAGAAATGCGCGCCAAAAGTGCAAGGACTGGACGCAACAATACATGCTCTTGTGTACCAGATATCAAGATGATTTGCAAAACGTCTTGACTTCGCCGCAGCAACCTTGGCGCAGCGCACACGTGAAGGCCGACGCTGCCGTTCAGCCCGGCACAACCGCTGTCGATGTTGGCGAATTCCGGGTGCGGGCCCGGCCTCAGGTCCGGCCGAACGCGGGCGGCCGCTTGGCGCGGAAGGCGGCGACGCCCTCGGCGAAGTCCGGGTGGCGCCCCGCTTCGCTCTGCCAGGCCGCCTCGCGCTGCAACGTCTCCTCGAAGGTGCTTTCGCTCGCCGCCCACGCCGCACGCCGAATCAACCGGAGCGCGAGGCGCGGCCCCGCCGCCAGCCGTGCGGCGATGTCGAGTGCCACCGGTTCGACGTCGCCGTCGTCGACGAGGCGGGTGACGAGCCCCCATTCATGCGCCGTCTCGGCCGGGAGTTTTTCGGCGAGGAGCATCATTTCCATCGCCCTCACCCGGCCGACCGCGCGGGTGAGCATGACGCTGGCCCCGCCGTCCGGCACCAGGCCGATGCGCGCGAACGCTTCCAGGAAATAAGCCGAGCGGCCGGCGACGATGATGTCCCCGGACATGGCGAGGGAGGCCCCGATGCCGGCCGCCGCGCCCCGCACCGCCGTCACGAAGGGGACGCCGAGATCACGGATCGTGAGCATCAACGGATTGTAGGTGCGTTCCAGAACAGCGCCGAGGTCTTCGCCCGGCCGGCCGAGCCCCGCCTCGCCGGAGAGTTTGGCGCCGGAGGAGAAGGCCCGCTCGCCGCCGGTCAAGACGACCGCGCCGGCGGTGCGTTCGGCGTCCTTCAGCGCCGCGATGAGCCCGGCGCCGATGTCCTCGGTCAGCGCGTTCATGGACGCCGCGTCGTCGAGCCGCAACACGGTCACGTCGCCGACCCGCTCGACGCTGAGCCCTTCGATGCCTGACATTGGACATTCCTCGCCACGATTTAACTATTCAGTTAAAGTCATAGGCGGGGGCGCGCCGTCTGCCAATGGCGACAAGCGCGCCGAACGACGGGCTGACGGGGGCGGCGCGGCCGACCCGGCGGGGCGGCTGTCGCTCGTCACGCTTCTGGGGGACCGGCCTTTGGTCGGCCGGGCGTCAGTCGCTCAGCGGAGCGTCGCACACGAGGAGGCCGCCCATGATCAGGTCGATCACCTGGCGGGTGTAGGCGCGGCGCAGCGCGTCGTCGATCTCTTCGACGCCGTGGACATAACGCAGCACATAGCGGGCGGAGAAGATCTGATCGCAAGCGCCGATGATGGTGAAATAGAGGAACTTGGCATCGACGGGCTTGAACTCGCCTGCGGCCACGCCGTCCGCCACCATCTGCTCGTAGGCCTCGATGATCGGCGCGCAGTAGGAGAGCGCGATCTCGCGGGCGGCGGGCTCGTTCGCGTCGCGCATCACCGCCATCAACAGGCGGTTGAGGTAGGGGCGATAGAAGTACATCCGGATCAGGCCGGAGAGATGGTACTTCATCTTCTGGGTGGGGCGCACCTCGGTCTGCATGAGGTCACGCAATTGCGCGACCGCATTCGACAGATCGCGCTCGAGCAACGCCAGGACGAGACCGCGCTTATTGCCGAAATAATATTTCACCAATGCAGCGTTGACCTTCGCCGTCTGGGCGATGTCGCTGAGGGACACGTCGATCGTGTCGCGGGTGCGCATGAGGGTGCTGGCCGCTTCCAGCAACTTGTCGCGCGTCGTCGAGGGTGCGCCATCGGCTTCGATGGCGGCACCTGCGCCGAACTCGTCGGCAGCCATATGATCGTAACTCTCCACGCCTTTAAACTCGCATTTTGTCGCCCCGGACGCAACGCATCCAGGGGGCCGTAGGCTGCGGGGCAGGCAGGCGAAAACGTCATATTCCAGCGATCGCTAATTGTTCAGCGAAGGCCGTTAAATGATGGATTGACACGCCGCATTCAAAGTGGTGAAGAATTGCCACAACAGCGGCTTCAGATCGCTGGGCACGACCGGCCGGGGGGCCGGCGCTCTTGAAGGAAACGGCCGTATCTGGGGACGTGGCTGCGACGGACGGCTGTCGCTCGGCGCTTGGCGCGCCGGGGTACAGGCGACGTGTCGCACGGCTCGAGGATGGCAAGGAGCGCGTTCGGGTGGAGACGCACCCGCGAACGCCAGTGGCGGACGGACGACGTCCATCAGCTGCGCCTCGGCCTCCGGAAAGGGCCGAGGCGCAGCACGCCCGCTAAAACTTCCCCGCACCCCTTGATCAGCGCATTACACGGTCGCGTTAAGGTTCGCACCGCGGTGAGAGCCGTACCTTGCGCTGCATGCCTCCAATCGATTCCGCGTTGTTGCCGCAATGAAGGCGGCCGTGCGCTGCGCCGCCGCTGGCTCGAAGACGGGGCGTCCCGCTCATGACGGCCGGCCGCAACACCCGGACGAATATCACTATACGGGCAGATGACCGCCAAAAACGCGCGCCGCTAATTCGTCTATCGCCTTCACCCAACGAGCCGCGTGAGATGAGTCAGGCCGCGCCGAACTGACAGGCAGCGCCGGACGGACCGGCAACGTCGAGCGCGGCAGGCAGCGCCGGAGCTGGCAAGGAGCGCTCGACGCGGCGCAGCAAGCCGGACCGGCCAGGAGTGCTCGACGCGGCACACCGCGCCGGACCGGCAAGGAGCGCTCGACGGGGCACACCGCGCCGGACACGGAACGCCGCGCCGGAGCGCCGGACACCGCGCAACCCACGCGAGGCGGGCGAGAGCGGGTCGGGGCCCGCTCCCGCCTCGCAGCCATTACTGGACCGTGTCGGTCCGCGGGGAGATGAGCAGCCGCCAGGCAAGGTCGCTCTCCCCCAGCGCCTTGTGACAGTGCGGACATTCCGCGCCCCCACTCCGTCCGGCCCGCGGCGCCAACCGGCTGGCCTGAACAAAGATGAGCTTCCCCTTCTCGTCGTGACAGGTTTGCAGTGCGCCAAGGTCGGGCACAGGTGTCTCCTTCGCGGGTAGAGGGCGCCCCGCAACACGAACATGACGGCGTGCGGGGCCCTGGCTGTGAGGATCGTCGCGCTAATCCGGATGAATTGAAAAGCACTTCACATAACGACCGATCTTTTGCCATATTTCGGCGCCACGGCACGGTCTCGCCTCGAAACGTCCGCGCCATCTCGACGCCTCCGCCGGTGTCGACCGCGAAACATCTCGA
Organism: Acuticoccus yangtzensis; assembly: GCF_001927245.1. Lineage (GTDB taxonomy): Bacteria > Pseudomonadota > Alphaproteobacteria > Rhizobiales > Amorphaceae > Acuticoccus > Acuticoccus yangtzensis. Next base: position 340,972 of record NZ_MJUX01000001.1, read on the forward strand.
TACCGCCAAGTTATCGCAGCGTAGCCTCAAATATTTATGACAGATGCCGCAGTATCATGCGGCGCGGCGTGAAAGAAAGTTGACAACGGCCGGCGGAACGAGCCGCAGCATGTCTCGAAACGGCGACCGCCAACGGCGGCCTTCAAGAACATACCCAGCCGGACACGAACCCGATCGATGGAACGTCACACCATACGCCCCAAAAGCAACATAAATACATATCGTGCGGAGGTGCAATAGTGGCCGAGCAAACTTATCTGGCATGCCATGCTTGATCGAACACGTGAAATTTCACAGGCCATTAAGCCGCTTTTTTACATCACATGAATGAATGCAAGGCGATCTGCGGCCTTCACCGGACCCTCTACGCGGGCGAACCAAGTGAAACCTATTGCATTGAGGCAATAACTGGAACGAGAGCTTGGAATGCCATCGCCCGGCGCGTTGCGACTTTAGTCGGTGGCCGCCAATTCACGCAGACGTGAGCGGATGATCTTTCCCGTCGTCGTCAGCGGCATCGCCTCCAGGAAGACCACCGAACGCGGGTATTCGTGCGCCGCCAACCTCACCTTCACATGGGCGGCGATCTCGGCCGCCAGGGCGTCGCTCGGCTCGTAGCCCTGCGCCAACGTCACATAGGCGGCGACGACCGATCCACGCAGCGCGTCCGGCTTACCGACGACGCCCGCCAACTCCACCGCGGGGTGGGAGATGAGGCAGTTCTCCACCTCTGCCGGACCGATCCGGTAGCCGGCCGAGCTGATCACGTCGTCATCACGCCCGACGAAGGTGATCCGCCCGTCCCGCGACACGCCGCGGTCGCCGGTGAGAAGCCAGCGCACCCCGTCCGCGGTGACGAATTTCTCAGCCGTCGCGGCGGGATTGTTCCAATAGGCGAGGAACATCACCGGGTCCGGTGCAGCCACCGCGATGGCCCCCTCCTCGCCGTCGGCAAGCGGCGCGCCCGTTACCGGATCGACCACCGCCACACGGTGTCCCGGCACCGCGCGGCCCATGACACCTGGCGTCACCGGCTCCAGCGCGCTGCAGGAGGAGACGATCATGTTGCACTCGGTCTGGCCGTAGAACTCGTTGATGGTGGTGCCGAGCACGCGCTCACCCCAGGCGATCAGCTCCGGGCTCAAGGTCTCCCCGCCGGACGCGACCGAGCGCAGGCGAAGGCCGAACCGCTCGGCGTCCGGCACAAGGCGCATCATCTTCAGCGCGGTCGGCGGCAGGAAGGCGTTGCGCACCCCCTGCTCGGCCATCAGCGCCAGCGCCGCCTCGCCGGTGAACTTGTCGAACCGGCACGCGACCACGGGAAGGCCGTGGTGGAGGGCGGGCATCAGAACGTCGAGCAGACCGCCGATCCACGCCCAGTCGGCCGGGGTCCAGATGAGATCGCCCGGCTGCGGCATCAGGTTGTGGCTGACCTCCACACCCGGCAGATGGCCGAGAAGCACCCGGTGGGCGTGCAGCGCCCCCTTGGGGTCGCCCGTGGTGCCGGAGGTGTAGATGAGGATCGCCGGATCCTCCGCCAGCGTGTCCACCGGTGTGAAGTCGGCGCTCATCCCGGCGCAGGCGGCGGCGAAATCCTCCGCGCCGTCCCCCGCCCCGTCGACGGACAGCACCGCGTCGAGTGCCGGAAGGTCGGCTCGGATGGCGGCGATGCGTGCCGCGCCCACGGCGTTGGTGATCACAGCGCGGGCGCCCGAATCGCGCAGCCTGTGGCGCAGCGCGTCGACGCCGAAGAGGGTGAAGAGCGGGATCGACACGCATCCCATCTTGGCCGAGGCGATGTGGCCGAGCGCCGTCTCCACGCACTGCGGCAGAAGAACGCCGATGCGGTCGCCGACATCACCGTCCGCGCCGCCCGCTCCGTCCCCGCCGCTGTGGCGGCCGATGCCGCGCGCCGCCAGTGCGTTGGCCAACCGGTTGGAGGCAGCCTTCAGCGCCGCGAAGGTGGTGATGGTCGCCCCGCCGCCCGGCCGCGCGTCGATGATCGCGGGGGCATCCGGTGTCGCCGCGGCCCAGCGGTCGCACACGTCAACGCCGATGTTGTAGCGCTCAGGGATCGCCCACCGGAAGGCGGCGTCCAGCTCTTCCCAGGTGGCAGCGGCCGGGAGCACGGGTCACTCCTCCGGCTGAAGGGCGAGGAGGAGAGCGCCCTCCTCCACCTGGTCGCCCTCGGCCACCATCACCTCGGCCACGATGCCGTCGCGCGGGGCGGCCATGGTGTGCTCCATCTTCATCGCCTCCAGGACGACGAGGGCCTCACCCTTCTCCACCCGGTCACCGGCGGCGACTCGCACCGCGCGCACCGCCCCCGGCATGGGCGCCGCCACGCTGTCGCCGCCCGCGCCCTCCTCGGCATGGGCGGCCGCGCTGTAGGCGGCGAAGCGGAACGCGTGCGTTCCCAGGAAGACGGTGACGGCCGCCGCCTCGGCCGCGATGCCGGCGGGGAAGATGCGCCCGCCCGCGTCCAGCCGCAGCCGGTCCGGGTCCGCCGCGTCCACCACGCGCATGGTCACCGGGCCGCCCGGCGTCTCGACGGTGAAGACGCCGCCCGACAGCGTCACCGGAACGTCGATCCGCCCGTCAGGCCCCTCGAAGCGGGCGGCCTGCCGCGCCCCGCCCCAGCTCCGGAAGCCGGTCAGCGCGCCGAACGGTCCGTCCGCCACGCGCGGGGCCAGATGGCCGAGCTGGGCGAGGGCGGCGACGGCGAGCGCTTCGCCCCCCGCCTCCACGGGCGCGGTCAACGCCGCTTGGTCACGGCCGATCAAGCCGGTGTCGACATCCCCCGCCGCGAACCCCGCATGGGCCGCGAGCCGCGCGAGGAAGGCGACGTTGGTCACGGACCCCGCCACGCGCGTCTCGGCCAGCGCGCGCGACAGGCGGTTCAGCGCGCTCTCCCGGTCCGGCCCCCAGACGATCAGCTTGGCGATCATCGGGTCGTAGAACGGCGTGATGCGGTCGCCCTCGACGACGCCGGTGTCGATCCGCACCCCCTCGCCGGAGGGAAGGCGCAGCGTCGTCAGCGTGCCGGTGGCGGGCAGGAAGTCGCGCGCGGCGTCCTCGGCATAGATCCGCGCCTCGAAAGCGTGGCCGTGGATGCCGACGTCGGCCTGGGTGAAGGGGAGCGGCGCACCGTCCGCCACGGAAAGCTGCAGCGCCACGAGGTCGAGGCCGGTGATCAGCTCGGTCACCGGGTGCTCGACCTGCAGCCGCGTGTTCATCTCCATGAAATAGAAGCGGTCTTCGCGCAGACCTTCGGAAGCGTCGACGATGAATTCGATCGTCCCCGCCCCGACATAGCCGATCGCCTTGGCGGCGGTGACGGCAGCCTCGCCCATCGCCGCGCGCATGGCGGCAGGCATCCCCGGCGCGGGCGCTTCCTCGATCACCTTCTGGTGCCGCCGCTGCAGCGAGCAGTCGCGCTCGTTGAGGTGGACGATGTTGCCGTGACGGTCGCCGAACACCTGGATCTCGATGTGGCGCGGCTTCTCGATGTACTTTTCGATGAGGCAGTGGGGATCGCCGAAGGACGACGCGCCCTCGCGCTGCGCCCCCTCCAGCGCGGCGGCGAAGTCGGCCGCACGCTCGACCCGGCGCATGCCCTTGCCGCCGCCGCCCGCGCGCGCCTTGATGAGCACCGGGTAGCCGATGCGCTCCGCCTCGGCCGCCAGCGTCTCAACGTCCTGCGCCTCGCCGTGATAGCCCGGGACGACGGCGACGCCCGCCTCCTGCATCAGCTTCTTTGCCGCGTCCTTCAGACCCATCGCGCGGATGGCGGAGGCAGGCGGGCCGACGAAGGTGATCCCCGCCGCCTCCACCGCCTCCACGAAGGACGGATTCTCGGACAGGAAACCGTAGCCGGGGTGGATGGCGTCGGCCTCCGTCAGCTTGGCGGCGGCGATGATGCGCTCCGCCTTCAGGTAGCTTTCGGCGACCGCGGCGGGGCCGATCGCCACCGCCTCGTCGGCCATCTTGACGTGCAGCGCGTCCCGGTCCGCCTCGGAATAGACGGCGACGGTGGCGATGCCGCGCTCGCGGGCCGAGCGGATGACGCGGCAGGCGATCTCGCCGCGGTTGGCGATGAGGAGCTTTTTCATGTCAGCCTGAAGGGGGTTCGGCCGGGGACGAGATGGATATGACGGCTCGGCGCGTCATGCTCGTTGATCAGGCCTTTGCGCAGTGTCGCGGTGGCGAAGATGTTCGAGTCGGCGATCAACCCGTCGGTCTCGAGCACGGCGCGCAGCCGCTCATAGGCCGCCTCGGCGCTTTTCGCCTCGATGATGATGCCGGCCCTCTTGTCCTTGGGCTCCGTGAACTCGTTGAGCCAATCGGCATCGTCGTACGGCTCGATGGACCGCAGGACGCGGTCGAACAACCGCCTCAGCGCATCGTGAGGCATCCCGCCGCCGATCCACTGAACGGTGATGATGAGTGTTTCGGGATACATCGCGCTCACATCCTGAACAGGCCGAACCGGGTGTCCGGGATCGGCGCGTTGAGGGTGGCGGCGAGGGACAGGCCCAGCGTGTCGCGGGTCTTCACCGGGTCGACGATGCCGTCGTCCCACAGTCGCGCCGAGGCGTAGAGCGGGTGTGACTGGCGCTCGAACATGTCGATGGTGGGCTGCTTGAACGCGGCTTCCTCGGCGTCCGACCAGGTGCCGCCCTTCCGCTCGATCCCGTCGCGCTTGACGATGGCGAGGACGCGCGCGGCCTGCTCGCCGCCCATCACCGCGATGCGGCTGTTGGGCCAGGTCCACAGGAAACGCGGCTGGTAGGCCCGGCCGGCCATGCCGTAGTTGCCGGCGCCGTAGGACCCACCGATCAGCATGGTGATCTTCGGCACGGCGGTGGTGGACACGGCGGTGACGAGCTTGGCGCCGTGCTTGGCGATGCCACCCGCCTCGTAGGCGCGGCCGACCATGAAGCCGGTGATGTTCTGCAGGAAGACCAGCGGGATCTTCTGCTGCGAGCAGAGTTCGACGAAGTGGGCGCCCTTCATCGCGCTTTCGGCGAAGAGCACGCCGTTGTTGGCGACGATGCCGACCGGAATGCCCCAGATGTGCGCGAAACCGCAGACGAGCGTGGTGCCGTAGCGGGCCTTGAACTCGTCGAAGCGCGAGCCGTCGACGACGCGGGCGATCACCTCGCGCACATCGAACGGCGTCTTGGGATCGGCGGGGACGATGCCCATGATCTCCGCCGGGTCGTAGGCCGGATCCTCGGGCACGGTGAAGGCGACCGTGGCGGGGCGCGGCTCGGCGCGGTTGGCGATGGCGCGGCGGGCGAGCTCCAGCGCGTGGAGGTCGTCGGTGGCGAGGTGATCGGCGACGCCGGAGAGGCGGGTGTGGACGTCGCCGCCGCCCAGATCCTCGGCGGTGACGATCTCGCCCGTCGCCGCGCGCACCAGAGGCGGCCCGGCGAGGAAGATGGTGCCCTGATCCTTGACGATGATGGTCTCGTCACTCATCGCCGGGACGTAGGCGCCGCCCGCGGTGCACGAGCCCATGACGACGGCGATCTGCGCTATCCCCTTCGCCGACATCCTCGCCTGATTGTAGAAGATGCGGCCGAAGTGGTCGCGGTCGGGAAAGACCTCGTCCTGGTTGGGAAGGTTCGCCCCGCCCGAATCGACGAGGTAGACGCACGGCAGGCGGTTCTCCTCGGCGATCTCCTGGGCGCGCAGGTGCTTCTTCACGGTGACGGGGTAGTAGGTGCCGCCCTTCACCGTGGCATCGTTGGCGAGAACCATCACCTCGCGCCCCATGACGCGGCCGATGCCTGCGATGGCGCCCGCCGCCGGCACCTCGTTCTTGTACATGCCGTTGGCGGCGAAGAGGCCGATTTCCAGGAACGGCGATCCGGGGTCGAGGAGCCCCTGCACCCGGTCGCGCGGCAACAGTTTGCCGCGCTTCAGGTGACGTTCGCGCGCCGCCTCGCCGCCGCCCATCAGCGCGGCGTCGGCCACGGCGCGGGCAGTCTCGAACTGCGCTTCCATCGCCGCACGATTGGCGGCGAACGCCTCGGACCGGGGGGAGATGGACGAGGTCAGGATGGTCATGGACGGAGGCTCATCGCGTGATCCTTATCTCCAGCCCCAACTCCAGCGAGAGCCAGGCGCGATCGGTCGTATAGACGGTGCCCTTCTGGGTGAGGGCGAGCGCAAGGCAAGCGCGGTCTCCGAGAGAAAGGCCGCGATGCCGGGTCTGACGCCGGAGTTGTCCGGCGAGAAGAGCCTGATCCCCATCGAAATCGACGGAGGTGATACTGAGTGCCAGGACGACCGAGCGCACGGCCGCGTCGTCCATCCCCATGTCGTCCAGCTTGCTGGCGATCTCGGCGACGTTGACGGTCGAGATTACCGCCGTTCCGTCCATGGCCTCGATGACCCCGTCCGCTCCCGGCTCGCTCCAGAGGTAGGCGAGAACGGCGGAACTATCGAGGACAGCGGTCATGTCCTCTGCGGATCCGCGAGGATGGACTCGGCCTCTTCGCGCGCGGCTTCCGCGCGGCGCTCGGCGATCAATTCATCGACCACCGAACGTCCGGCGAAGTCGCTTTCGGCGATCATGCGGCGAACTTTGTCGAGTGCGCCGCGCGCCGTCGACAAATGCAGTTCACCATCGCCGTCCACCCGCGCGATGAGATCCTCGGCTCCGCTCACCTTCATCGCCGCGAGGACGTGAGGCGGCAGCGTGACCACGCCGCCGGCGTCGACCGCGACCCGCTCCAGGCGGACGCCCTCGTCCGCCTCTCCCGCGGCCGGACCCGGCGCCACCGGGGGCGCTGCGCCCGGGCGTGTGGCGGCAAGAGGCTGCTGCAGCACGTTGTAGACGTGCTGATAGCGGATGCCGAGGTGGCGCGCGATGTCGGCGCGCGGGACTCCATGCGCGTGCAGAGCACGGATCTTCGCGGACTTCGTCGGCAGACCGTGCGTGATCGAGTCGAGATCGGTCATGGCAAATACCTACCTACATACACAGCGGATATGTAGGTGTATCCTCCTCGATCCGCACCCTCAAGCGGTCTCCGCGAACAGTTCGCGGCCGATCAGCATGCGGCGGATTTCGGAGGTGCCGGCGCCGATCTCGTAGAGCTTGGCGTCGCGCAGGAGGCGGCCGGTCGGGTATTCGTTGATGTAGCCGTTGCCGCCGAGCGCCTGGATCGCCTCCAGCGCCATCTGCGTCGCCTTCTCGGCGGCGTAGAGGATGCAGCCGGCGGCGTCCTTGCGGCTCGTCTCGCCCCGGTCGCACGCGGCGGCCACCGCGTAGACGTAGGCGCGGCAGGCGTTCGTCGTCACATACATGTCGGCGAGCTTGCCCTGCATGAGCTGAAACTCGCCGATCGCCTGGCCGAACTGCTTGCGCTCGTGCACGTAGGGCACAACGACGTCGAGGCAGGCGGCCATGATGCCGAGCGGCCCCGCCGCCAACACCACACGCTCATAGTCGAGCCCGGACATGAGGACGCGCACGCCGCGCCCCTCCTCGCCCAGAATGTTCTCGAACGGCACTTCGCAGTCCTCGAACACCAGTTCGCAGGTGTTGGAGCCGCGCATGCCGAGCTTGTCGAGCTTCTGGGCGGTGGAGAACCCGGCCATGTCCTTCTCGATCAGGAAGGCGGTGATCCCCTTCGGCCCGGCGTCGGGATCGGTCTTGGCGTAGACGATGAGGGTCGACGCGTCCGGCCCGTTGGTGATCCACATCTTGGTGCCGTTGAGGATGAAGCGGTCGTTGCGCTTCTCGGCCCGCAGCTTCATCGACACCACGTCAGACCCCGCCCCGCTCTCGGACATGGCGAGGCTGCCGACATGCTCGCCCGTCATCAGCTTGGGGAGGTACTTCGCCTTCTGCTCGGGCGTGCCGTTGCGGCGGATCTGGTTGACGCACAGGTTGGAGTGGGCGCCGTAGGAGAGGCCGACCGAGGCCGAGGCGCGGCTGATCTCCTCGATCGCGACGCAATGGGCGAGGTAGCCCATGCCGGTGCCGCCGAGCTCCTCCTCCACCGTCAGGCCGAGGAGGCCGAGCTCGCCCATCTCGCGCCACAGCTCCATGGGGAACTCGTTGGTCGCGTCGATCTCGGCGGCGCGGGGGGCGATGCGCTCGCTCGCAAAGCGGCGCACCGTGTCGCGCAGCGCGTCGATCTCATCGCCGAGGGCGAAGTTCATGGACTTGTCGAACATCAGGTCCTCCCGGCGCCGGCTTCGAGGCCAACGCTCATTAGGGTCATCTCAACATAGATATCGGCCAGCGCACCAGTGGTGAGGCGCCCGCCCTCGCTGTACCAGGTGGTCACGCCCGTCAGCATGGCGATGATGGCACGCGCGGTGATCGCGATGTCACGCACCTTGAAGCCGCCTTCGTCGATGCCGTCGGCGAGGATGGTGCGCAGCTCGTACTCGTAGCGGCGGCGCATCTCGTTCACCGCCTCGAAGTAGCGCTCCTCCAGCGAGCGCAGCTCCATGTAGGCGATGAAGACCGCGTCCGTCTGGTCGACGTGGTAGGTGACGTGGAAGCGGGCGAAGGCGGCGAGACGGTCCGCCGCGGTCCCGTGGAACTGGCGCACCTGCGCCCAGGCCGCCAGAAGGCGCTCCATGTGCGCCATCATCAGGTCGCCGAGGATCGCCTGCTTGGACGGAAAGTGGTTGTAGATCGCGCTTTGGCGAATGCCGACAGCGGACGCGATGTCGCGCATGGAGACCGCGCCATAAGAGCGTTCGGCGATCAGCGCCTTGGCCGCATCGAGGATCGCGTCACGGGTATTTTGGCTTCGGTCGAGCATGGTCCATTCCAATGAACGACCGTTCATTCACGACGTCAAGCGGCGAGTCAAGATTAATTGCACACAAATGATCTCGTGCCCTCGTTTCACAGGCCCTGAGGCGACCTTCGGACAGGATCGCGATCCCGTCCGACATTTGCCGTTGCGACCGGCGCGCTGGGGTGTGAGGATCGCCAACAATAAGCGGACCTGATATGCACGTCAGGGTTTTAGCGAGCCGAGAGCCCCGGAAAGAGGGCCGCGGCAGGGAGGGTGAGTTGACGCCAGACGAGCCGCTGCTCGAGGTGCGTGACGTGTCGCTGAGGTTCGGCGGCGTCAGGGCGCTGTCGAATGTGTCGTTCGCGGTGAGGAAGGGCGAGGTCTTTTCCATCATCGGCCCCAACGGCGCGGGCAAGACGTCGATGCTGAACTGCATCTCGGGACGCTACCGGCCGAGCGAGGGGGACATCCTCTACAAGGGCGCCTCGCTCATGCGCCGGTCGATCAACGACCGCGCGCGCCTCGGCATCGGCCGCACCTTCCAGAACCTCGCTCTGTTCGGCCACATGTCGGTGCTCGACAACATCCTGGTCGGGCGCCACCACATGATGAAGAACAACGTCGTCACCGGCATGGCCTACTGGGTCGGCGGGGCGCGGCGGGAGGAGTTGAAGGAGCGCCGCCGGGTCGAAGAGATCATCGACTTCCTGGAAATCGCCCACGTGCGGGGCGAACCTGCGGGCACCCTCTCCTACGGTCTCAGGAAGCGGGTGGAGCTGGCACGGGCGATGGCGATCGAGCCGGACCTCATCCTGCTCGACGAGCCGATGGCGGGCATGAACCTCGAGGAGAAGGAGGACATGGCCCGCTACATCATCGCCCTGTCCGAAGAGTTCGGCATGACGACGATGATGATCGAGCACGACATGGGCGTCGTCATGGACCTGTCGGACCGGGTGATCGTTCTCGACTTCGGGCGGCGGATCGCCGGCGGCACCCCGGCCGAGGTGCTGGCGGACGAGCACGTGAAGAAGGCCTATCTCGGCGAGGAGGACGAAGTGCTGGACGCGCTCGCCGCGGCCGAGATGGAGGGCGCATGATGGCGGCCCTGTCGGCGAGCGGTGACCGGGTCGGCTGGGGCCCTCCCCCGGCCACCGCGGGCGACGCGGACACGCTCCCCAAGCTCCTGGCGCGCAACGCAAAATCGCATCCCCATCAGGTGGCGCAGCGCGAGAAGGAGTTCGGCATATGGATCCCTTATGACTGGGCCGCTGTGGAAGACCACGTGTCGGCGATGGCCGCCGGGTTCGCCGCGCTCGGCCTCGGCTCCGGCGACGTCGTCGCGCTGATCGGCGACAACCGGCCCGAATGGGTGTGGGGCGAGGTGGCGGCGCACGCCTGCGGCGCCATGTCGCTCGGCGTCTATCGCGACGCCTTGGAGGAGGAGATCCGCCACCTCTTCGACCATGCCGCGCCGAAGATCGTGGTGGCCGAGGACGAAGAGCAGGTCGACAAGCTGCTCGCGCTGGGGGACGCGATCCCCTCGGTGACGGCGATCGTCTACACCGACGATCGCGGCATGCGAAAATACGACGACCCGCGGCTGATCGCGTTGGCGGCGCTGGAGGAATCCGGCCGCGCCGCGCTCGCCGCCCATCCCGGCCGGTGGAGCGAGATGGTGGCCGCCACCCGCGGCGAGGACGTCGCGATCCTGTGCACCACCTCCGGCACCACGTCGAACCCCAAGCTCGCCATGTGGACGTCCGCGGCGCTGATCGGCCATGCCGAGACCTATCTCGCCGCCGATCCGCGCCAGCCGGGCGACGAGTATGTCGCCGTGCTGCCGCTCTCCTGGGTCATGGAGCAAATGTATTCGGTGGGCTGGAACATGCTCGCCCGCATGGTGGTCAACTTCGTCGAGGACGAGACGACGACGATGGCGGACCTGCGCGAGATCGGCCCTCATTTCGTGCTGTTCTCGCCGCGCGTGTGGGAGGGCGTCGCCGCCGACATTCGCGCCCGCATCATGGACACCTCGCCCTGGAAGCGCGCCATCTACGACTGGGCGGTGCCGCGCGGCATGGCGGCCGCCGGGGCCGGCAAGCGGGACGCTCTGGCCGACGCCTTCCTGTTCCGCCACCTGCGCGACAGGCTCGGCTTCTCGCACCTGAAGTCGGCCGCGACGGGGGGCGCGGCGATGGGGCCGGACACCTTCCGCTTCTTCGAGGCGATGGGCGTTCCCCTGAAGCAGCTCTACGGCCAGACCGAGGCGCTGGGCGCCCACACCATCCACAAGGCCGGCGCGGTGGACAACGAGACGGTGGGCCTGCCGATGCCGGGCGTGACCTTGCAGATCCGCGACCCGGACTCGGAGGGCCTCGGTGAGATCCTTGTGAAGCACCCCAACATGATGACGGGCTACTACCGCAATGCCGAGGCGAGCGCGGAGAGTTTCGACGCGGACGGCTGGTTCCAGACCGGCGACGCCGGCTACCTCAACCCGGCGGGCCAGCTCGTGGTGGTCGACCGCATCAAGGACCTCGCGACGACATCGCGGGGCGTGCGCTTCTCGCCCCAGTTCATCGAGAACAAGCTGAAGTTCTCCACCTACGTGGCCGAGGCGGTGATCCTGGGCAAGGACCGGCCTTATCTCGCAGCGATGATCTGCATCCGCTTCCCGATCCTCTCCAAATGGGCGGAGGAGCGGAAGATCTCCTTCACCACCTATTCCGACCTCGCCTCGCGCCCGGAGGTCTATGCCGTCCTGCGCGACGAGGTGGAGCGGGTGAACGCGACGCTCCCCGAACACCAGCGCATCGCCAAATTCCTCCTCCTCTACAAGGAGCTGGATGCGGACGACGGCGAGCTGACGCGCACCAAGAAGGTCCGCCGCGGCGTCATTGCCGAAACCTATGGCGGCATCATCGAAACCATCTATTCCGGCGCCGACCACGTCGACATCGACACGGTGATCCGCTTCCAGGACGGCTCGAAGCAGCGCATCGTCACGCGCCTCGCCATCGAGACCCTGGGAAGCGCGACACCGCCGAGCGCGCCGCCGGGGACCGCGCAGGGCGCCGCCCGCACCGCACCGGAGGCCGCCGCATGAACATCGAGCTTTTCGTTCAGCTTCTCGTCAACGGCGTCATCGTGGGGATGCTCTACGGCGTCGTCGCGATGTGTTTCGTGCTCATCTACAAGTCGACGCAGGTGGTGAACTTCGCGCAAGGCGAGTTCGTGGTCCTCGGCGCGTGGGTGTGCCTCTCCATGGTCATCAACATGGGCCTCCCCTTCTGGGCCGCCTTCATCTTCACCCTCGTCTTCATGATGGCGTTCGGCGTGCTGGTGCAGGTCGTCCTGCTGCGGCCTCTGGTGGGCGAACCCATCATCTCCATCATCATGGCGACCATCGGCCTCTCCATCTTCATGCAGGCGCTGATGAACTGGATCTGGGGCAACAACGCGGTGCGCTTTCCGGACGTGTTCGCGTCGGGCAGCGTCTCGATCGGCGGCCTCAACGTGGAGACCGCGTATCTGATGAGCCTCGTCTTGTCGCTCATCGTCATGGCGCTGTTCTTCTGGTTCTTCCGCTTCTCGCGCTGGGGGCTCGCCATGCGCGCGACCGCCTACAATCAGCAGGTGGCGCAGTCTCTCGGCGTGTCGGTCGGCCAGGTGTTCGCGATGGCGTGGGCGATCTCGGCCATCGTGTCGGGGATCGCGGGCGTCGTCATCGGCCTCGTCTCGGCGGTGTCGAACTCGCTCGCCATCATCGGCATCAAGGTGTTCCCGGCGGTCATCGTCGGCGGGCTGGACTCCATCGTCGGCGCCATCGTCGGCGGGCTGACCATCGGCCTTCTGGAGAACATGGCCGAGTTCGCGGACGGGCAATATCTCCACTGGGGCAACATGTATCAGGTGGCGCCGTTCTACGTGCTCATCGTGATCCTGATGATCCGCCCCTACGGCCTGTTCGGCACGCCGGACATCGAGCGGGTCTGACGCATGGCGCACGTTCCCAATCCGCGCCCCGCGGGCGACTTCCGCACCTCCTACGCGGCCGACACCGCCCTCTTCCGCACGCGGCTCGAAGGCCGGTTGACGCTGCTTCTCGTCTTGGCCGCGCTGTCGGTCCCCTTGTGGGGGTCGAACTATCTCCTCAGCCAGATGATCCTCATCGGCATCTACGCCATCGCCGCCTTGGGGCTCAACGTCCTCACCGGGATGACGGGGCAGATCTCGCTCGGCCACGGCGCCTTCTTCGGCTTCGGCGCCTTCGCGTCCGCCTACTTTTCGTCGAAGGGCATCCCGGTGCTCATCGCGATGCCTCTGGCGGGGCTTCTGACAACCGCCGTCGGCATGATCTTCGGGATCCCTGCGGCACGGCTGAAGGGGCTTTACCTCGCCATCGCCACCCTCGCCTCGCAGTTCATCCTGCAGGATTTCTTCGCCCGCGCGGCGTGGTTCACGGGCGGCTCCTACGGTTCGCTCGCCGAGACCGCCTCGCTGTTCGGGCTGATGATCAACAACGACGCGCGCTACTTCTACCTCGTCCTCTTCTGGGTGGTGGTTTCGTTCCTGATGGTCTCCAACCTCGCCCGCACGCGCGACGGGCGGGCGCTGGTCGCGGTGCGCGACCACTACCTGTCGGCCGAGATGATGGGCATCAATCTGACGCGCTACCGCATCATGTCGTTCGGCATCTCGTCCTTCTTCGCGGGGATCGCGGGCGCGCTCTACGGCCACTATCTGGGCTTCGTCTCGGCGGAGGGCTTCACCATCCTCCTCTCCATCGAATTCCTCGCCATGATCATCATCGGTGGGCTCGGCTCGGTGTCGGGGTCGCTCTTGGGGGCGGCGTTCATCCTGCTGTTGCCGCAGGTGATGGAGGTGTTCGCGGGGACGCTCGCCGGCATCTTCCCGTCGATCGCGCAAGGCTCGGCCTACATCAAGCAGATGTCGGTGGGGGCTGCGATCATCCTGTTCCTCGTCCTGGAGCCGGAAGGGCTCATCCACCGCTGGCGGCTGATGCGCGCCTCCTGGAAGCTCTTCCCCTTCTCGCACTGACCGACCCTCTGGCGGCGAGCGGCCGCCGCCACGGGGCCAACCATAAAAGCCGCATCTTTTGAGGGAGTGACACGATGAGACACACGGCTTTTGCCGCATTGGCGGCGACGCTTCTCGCCGCAACCGCCGCGCCCGCTCTGGCGCAGGACGAGGTGCTGGTCGGCCACCTCGCCGACTATACCGGCGCCACGTCCTTCGTCGGCAAGCAGTTCGCGCCGGGCGTTGCCGATGCGTTCAAGCAGATCAACGCCGACGGCGGCATCGACGGCACCATGGTCAACCTCGACACCGTGGACTACGCCTACAAGGTGCCCGAAGCGATCGCGCTCTATAAGCGGTGGGTCGGCAACGGCATGGTGGCGATGCAGGGCTGGGGCACCGCCGATACCGAGGCACTGATCTCCTTCGTCACGCGCGACGAGATCCCCAACGTGTCCGGCTCCTACTCGGCCCACCTGACCGATCCGACCGGCAAGAACCCGAACACCAAGCTTCCCGCGCCCTACAACTTCTTCTACGGCCCGTCCTACTCCGACGCGTGCCGCGCGCTCGCCCAGTGGGCGAAGAAGGACGCCGAGGCGAAGGGGATCGAAAACCCGACCTTCATCCACACCGGCGACAACCACCCCTATCCGAACGCGCCGAAAGAGGCGTGCAAGGCCTATGTCGAAGAGCTCGGCATGACCTATGCGCCGCCGGTGGTGGTGCCGCTGGCGCCGGGCGACTTCAAGGCGCAGTGCCTGACGATCAAGAATTCCGGCGCGCAGTACGTCTACATGGGCAATCTCGGCGGCTCGGTGGTCTCGCTGATCAAGAGCTGCAACACGGTGGGCGTCGAGGCGACCTACATGGGCAACCCCTGGGCCGGCGACTACCACACGGTCGAGGCGGCCGAGGCGCAGAACCTCATCTTCCCGTCCTCCACGCCCTTCTTCGGCGCCGACGTGCCGGGGATGGAGCTCGTCAAGACGATCCACGCCAACGGCGGCGGCCAGGTCGGCGAGCGGCCGACGCACCATTATATCCGCGCCGTCTGCTCGGCATACTACATGAAGGAGGCGATGGAGTGGGCCAAGGCCAACGGCGGGCTGACCGGCAAGAACATCCGCGACGGCTTCTACCAGAAGACGGACTGGGTGCCGGAAGGGCTGGAGGGCGTGTGCGGCCCGGTGACCTGGTCGCCTGAGGACCACCGCGGGCTGATGGAGATCACCATCAATTCCGGCTCCTTCGTGGACGGCAAGGCGGAGATCACCACAGTCGATCACGTGACGCTGGAGCGGCGCGACGACTGGCTCGGCCAGTAAGCAGCGCCCTTCGCCGCGGCCGGCGGACGGCCGCGGCACCCTCATGTCCGGGAGACGACGATGGCTCTTGCCGAACCGGCGGTGCGCCCTGCCGAGAGCGCTGCGCAGGACACCATCCTGGCGCTCAACAACGTGGAAGTGATCTTCAACGACGTGATCCTCGTGCTGCGCGGCATGTCGATGACGGCGCGGCGCGGCCAGATCACGGCGCTGCTGGGCGCCAACGGGGCCGGCAAGTCGACTACCTTGAAGGCGATCGCGGGGCTGCTCCATACCGAGGACGGCGAGGTGACGCGCGGCACCATCCACTATGACGGGGCCGACATCACCAGGACCGCGCCCGACCGCAAGGTGAAGGACGGGCTGTTCCTGGTGATGGAGGGGCGCGGCATCGTCCAGGACATGACGATCACCGAGAACCTGAGGCTCGGCGCCTTCACCCGGCCGGGAGCGAACCTGAAGCACGATCTGGAACAGGTGTTCGACTATTTCCCGCGGCTGCGCGAGCGCCACGGCCTCGCGGGTTATCTGTCTGGCGGTGAGCAGCAGATGCTGGCCATCGGCCGGGCGCTGATGGCGCGGCCCAAGCTGATCCTGATGGACGAGCCGTCGATGGGGCTGTCGCCGCTTCTGGTGAAGGAGGTGTTCGGCATCATCCGGCGGCTGAACCGTGAGCTCGGCCTTTCCATCCTCCTGGTGGAGCAGAACGCCAACATGGCGCTGAAGGCGGCCGACTACGGCTACATCATGGAGAACGGCAAGATCGTGCTGGACGGGACCGGCGAGGCGTTGCAGCAGAACGAGGACGTGAAAGAGTTCTATCTCGGCGGCGGCGAGCGGCGGTCCTTCAAGGCCGTGAAGAGTTTCCGCCGCCGCAAACGCTGGCTCTGAGGCTCCGATGAGCGACTTTTTCGATGCGCGTGAGACCCGCGCCCCGGCCGAGCGCGAGGCGGCTTTGATGGAGGCGGTCCGCACCCAGGTGGCGAACGCGAAGGCGAACGCGCCTTATTATCGCGGCACGCTGGCGGACGTCGACCCGGCGTCGCTGACCGACCGTGCGGCGCTGGCGACCCTTCCCGTCCTCTACAAGTCCGACCTCGCCGATGTTCAGGCCGCGGCGCCGCCGCTGGGCGGCCTCGCCACCCGCCCGGCCTCGGCCTTCAAGCGGCTCTACCTCTCGCCGGGGCCGATCGCCGAGCCGGAGGCCGACGTGCCGCACTGGCGGATGGAGCGGGCGCTTTGGGCGGCGGGGTTTCGCGCCGGCGACATCGCCATGAACACCTTCGCCTATCACCTGACCCCGGCGGGGATGATGTTCGACCACGCTCTGGCGGGCATCGGCGCCACTGCCGTCCCGTCCGGCACAGGCAACACGCAGACCCAGGCGAGCGCGATCCCCAGGCTGGGGATCACCGCCTATGTGGGAACGCCCGATTTCCTGAAAGCGATCCTCGAGAAGGCCGCAGAGGGTGGCATCGACACCACCACGATGGCGCGCGCCCTCGTCACCGGCGGCCCGCTTTTTCCCGCATTGCGCGAATTCTACGAGGCGCGCAACATCGCCGTGCGGCAGTGCTACGGCACCGCCGAATTGGGGCTGATCGGCTACGAGACCACACCCGGCGCCGGCTTGGTGGTGGACGAGGACGTGCTGGTCGAGATCGTCACCCCCGGCACCGGCCGGCCGGTGGCGCCGGGCGCGGTCGGCGAGGTGGTGGTCACGACCTTCAACCCCGCCTATCCGTTGATCCGCTTCGCCACCGGGGACCTGTCGGCCGAGATCGCCGAGCCCTCGCCGTGCGGGCGCACCGCGATGCGGCTGAAAGGCTGGATGGGGCGCGCCGACCAGACGACCAAGGTGCGCGGCATGTTCGTCCACCCGCGCCAGGTCGCGGCGGTGGCGGCGCGTTTCCCGGCGATCGGCAAGGCGCGGCTGGTGGTGGACGAGGTGGACGGGTCCGACACGCTGCTTCTGAAGGCGGAGGTGGCGGCGCCGGGGCCGGACCTTGCCGCCGCCGTGGCCGATGCCGTCCGAGCCGAATGCCGCGTGCGGGGCGACGTCGCCTTCGTGGAGCCGGGCAGCCTGCCGGACGACGGGAAGGTGATCGACGACGTGCGCAAGATCGGCGGCTAGGGCGGGCCGAGGCGGCGGGCGGCGCGCAATACCGGGCGCGGACGATTTCTGCCACGCTGCGGCGTTCTCGTGGCGACTGCTCGGGCCGAACGGTGGTAGTAAAGTGCCGCTATGATCGCGTCTCGTTTGCCACCGAAGCTACGTCCGGACCTTGCAACCGTTCAGGCCCGTCCGATCCTCGCCTTGACGGGACAGCACAACTATAGGACGGTCTTCACGTCCTCCCGCGGTTCGCCGGCTGCGGGAGCGCGTGCCGAGAGTGGTGCTGCCTGCTCTGCCGTCACACACCCCCGGCCAGATTGGGATCGTGTGTCACGATGATGTTTCCCACAGCCAACCCCGCAACACCGGCCTTCGTGCCGCGGCCCAGCGCAGAGCGGCTGGGCAAGCGGGCACAGACCGGCTCCTCGCGACCACCCGGCGGATCCGGCCATGGGCTGCTTCACATGTTTCGATCATTGACCATTACCACGCAACTCCTGATCGCGATGGTGGGCCTCGTTCTGGTCGCCTCCGCCTCGGTCGGCTTTTCCGTCTATTGGACGGTGGAGCGCGCCATTTTGCCGCTGGTCGCGCAACGGTTGGAGGGGGACGCCCGCCGCCTGGCCAACCAGCTCATCAGCAAAACCGGAACATATCAGGCCGATCTCAAGGCACAGGCCATCTCCCAGCCGCTGGCCAAATTCGTCGAAACGATGCGCAGCGGCAGTCCCGACCGCGCCTACGGCTGGACGATGGCCGAGTGGAAGTACGCCATCGAACAGCAGTTTATCACCGAGCTGGCGGTCAAGCCGGATTATCTTCAGTTGCGCGTCATCGGTGCCGACGGTCGCGAGCTGATCCGCGTGGACAAGGGCGAGGCCGGCCTTCCGCCCTCCGCCGTCCCGGCGGCCGGGCTGCAGGACAAGTCGCACCGCCCGTACATTCCGGCGACACTGTCGACCGAGAGCGGCAGCATCTACGTCTCGGCCATCGACCTCAACCGCGAGTTCGGTGCGGTCGAAGAGCCCTTCGTGCCGACCGTGCGCTTCGCGATGCCCATCGACGCGGCGGACGGCTCACGCTTCGGTCTCGTGATCCTGAACGTCGACATGCGCGAAAGCTTCGACGCGCTGCGCCGCGCCGTCCCGCCGGCCTCGGACCTCTACATCATCAACGGTGAGGGCGACTATCTCGTCCATCCGGATCGGTCGCTGGAGTTCGGATTCGACCGCGGGGAACGCATCCTCTTTTCGCAGGATCAGCCGAACCTCGCGGCCGCGATCGGCGAGGAGGCCAGCGGCAGCACCACCATGGAAACGGACGAGACACCCTTCCTCGCCCTCGCCTGGGTGGAGGCTGAAGTGTCGCGGAACCTGCCGCCGCTCAGCATCATCATGACGCGGCCGTTGCAGCTCAGCGTCGTTGCGCCACAGGTGCGCGAGACTGCCGGCCTCGTCGCGCTGATCGCCGCGGCGCTGGCCTCCATCGCCGTGGCGCTCGCCGCGCGGGCGATCGTGCGGCCCATCGTGGCGATGACGGCGGGTGTCGCCGATGCGAGTGCCGGCCGGCCGGTCAACCTGCCCACCGATCGCGGCGGCGAGATCGGCGTCCTCGCCCGCGCCCTCACCGATTATATCGAGCGCGAGCGGTTCGATACGGCGATCGTGAACAGCTCCAACGACGCCATTCTGACCACCGACAGGGACGGGATCATCGTCCGCTGGAACCCCGCGGCGACCCTGCTCTTCGAGGTCGCGGAGGCCAATGCGGCCGGCCGTAAGGTGGAGGACGTGATCGCCCCGCCGGGCGCTGTCGAGGTCGAAAGCTGGTTCAAGTCGGCGACGGGGCCGGGCGGTACACTGGGAGCCGTGGAGATCTCGCGCGAGCGGCGGGACGGCAGCCTGAGCGACATCGCCCTCAGACCCTCGCCGGTGAGGGCGCCGGACGGGTCGATCCTCGGCCTGTCCATCATCGCGCGCGACGTCACCGCGAGCCGCGAGGCGCAGGAGATGTTCCGTCTATCGGTGGAATATTCCCCCGCCGGGAACGTGCTGGTCGATGCGTCCGGCACGATCATCCTCGTCAACGCGCAGACCGAGGCGGTGTTCGGCTATCCGCGTGACGAATTGATCGGCCAGCCGGTGGACAAGCTGCTGCCTCCGGCCGCGCTCGGCCAGCACGCGACCTTCATGGCCGACTATCTGAAATCGCCGAGCCGCCGCGCCATGGGCAACGAGCGCGACGTCTTCGGCCGCCGCAAAACAGGCGAAATCGTGCCGATCGAAGTTGGCTTGACGCCGGTGCCGACCCGCAACGGCATGCTGGTACTGGCGGCGATCGTCGACCAGTCGGCCGCGCGCAAGGCGCAGCGCGACCTGAAGGCCCGGTCCGACGAGCTTGAGCGCTCGAACAAGGACTTGATGCAGTTCGCCTACGTCGCCTCGCACGACCTGCAGGAGCCGTTGCGCATGGTCGCAAGCTTCACCCAGCTTCTGGCCGACCGCTATCAGGGCCAGCTCGACGAGCGGGCGGACAAATACATCCACTTCGCCGTGGACGGGGCGAAGCGGATGCAGTCGCTCATCAACGACCTGCTCGACTATTCCCGCGTCGGGGCGACGGCGCGCGAGCTGGAGCCGGTCGACATCGCCGACATCTGGACCCGCGTCGTTCGCGTCTCGGCAAAGACGATCCAATCGACGGAGGCCGTGATCGAAACGGGCGATTTGCCCGATCGCGTTCTGGGCGACAGCGAGCACCTTTCGCGCCTTCTCCAGAACCTCTTGTCCAACGCGCTGAAATTCCGCAGCGAGGCGCCGCCCCACGTCACCTTCGGCGCCGAGCGGACCGGCGAGACCTGGACGTTCACGATGACGGACAACGGCATCGGCTTCGAGGCGCGCGACGGCACCCGCGTGTTCGAGATGTTCCAGCGCCTGAACGACCGTGGGCGCTACGAGGGCACCGGGCTCGGCCTCGCCATCGCCAAGCGCATCGTCGACCAGCACGGCGGGCGCATCTGGGTCGACAGCAAGCCCGGCCACGGCAGTGCCTTCCACTTCACACTTTCCCCCGTTGACGAAACGAGCGCATGAGCCATCCGATCAAAGTCCTTCTCGTCGAAGACAACCCTGCGGACGTGGAGCTGACGCTCGAGGCTCTCGGCAGCGGGAAGCTCCGTGTCGATCTCGACGTGGTGACCGACGGGGCGGCAGCGCTCGACTACCTGAACCGGACCGGGTCCTATCGCGGTCAGGCGGCTCCCAACATGATCATCCTGGACCTCAACGTTCCGCGAGTCAGCGGGCGTGATGTTCTGGCATTTGTAAAGTCGAACGAACATCTCAAACGCGTCCCCATTGTCATTCTCACCTCGTCTGCGGCAGAAACGGATGTCGCTCAGAGCTACGACCTCGGCGCGAACTGCTACGTCACGAAGCCGCTCGATTTCGGCGCTTTCCAAAACATCGTGACATCGCTAGAAACGTTTTGGTTTACCGTTGTTTGCCTACCGACCGTGGACAAGGACGCATCATAGTGCCGGATAAGGTCGTCCGACGTGTCTTACATATCGAGCAAAATGTTGCCGATATCGAGATCGTGCGTGAATTCCTGGAAGACGATCCCGCCTCGCCGGAGGTTTATCACGTTGATCATGTAGGCGAATTGGACGATGCCATCGGCAAGCTTCAATCCGACCTTTATGATGCCGTTCTGCTGCACCTGCGTCTGGCCGCCGAAGGGGTGGCCGCGGTGCGCAAGACGGCCGCGCAGGTGCCTGTCATCGTGATCACCGGGTTCGACGACGAGACCCGCGGCCTCGAGGCGATCGATTCGGGCGCCCAGGACTATCTGTTCAAGAACGACCTGACCGCGCGCGGGCTGCGGCGGGCCATCGGCTACGCGATCAGCCGCAAGCGCGAGGCCGAAGTCCGCGTGCTGGGCGAAACCCTCACCCGCTTTCGCGAGCTCGCCTCCGAAGCGTCGACCACGTCGGTCACCGCGCGGGCGATGGGGGTCGGACCGTTGAAGGACTCCACGCCGGAGCTTTTCGACGAGGCGGTCGGCTTTTACGCGCGCCTCATGAAGCGTTACGTTATGGCTCCACGAAGTGAACATACGGAGCCGCGGGATGGCATGGAACGGTTGATCACGCGTCTCGGCGACATGGGGGCCGGCCCCAAGGACATGATCGACCTGCACGCGAGTGCCCTCGAGGAAGTTTTGCACACCGAGCGCAAGGCGGAAACCAACATCATGATCGTGGAGGGGCGCCTCTTCGCGCTGGAGATGATGGGATTACTTGTCAATTATTATCGTCTCGGCCACCGACGCCTGACGTGGGGGCGCTGATGCGGTACCGACTGCGCCTTTTCATCACCGGCCGAACCCCGTTCTCGCAACGTGCGATTGCCAATCTGCATGAAATTTGCGAGCATGAATTGAAAGGCCGCTGCGACGTCGAGATCATCGACGTGCTCGAAAATCCCGCTGCAGCGGAGGAAGACAAAATTTTGGCGACACCGACGCTCGTCCGCAAGCTTCCGGAACCCGTCCGAAAGATCATCGGCGACCTCAGCGATCTTGAGAAAGTCTATATCGGGCTCGACGTGACTCCCTCCGGTTCTTCGACCGTGCGCAGCGGGCAATGACGTGACGACACCCAAGCTCCTCAAAAAACTCGAAACGGGCATTGCCGGCCTCGACGAAATCGCCAACGGAGGGCTGCCGCACGGCCGCTCGACGTTGATCGCCGGCACCGCCGGCAGCGGCAAGACCGTCATGGCCCTGCAGTTCCTCTACTGCGGCATTACCGACTACGACGAAAACGGCGTCCTCGTGACCTTCGAGGAAACACCGGCCGACATGATGGCCAACGTGGCCTCCTTCGGCTGGAACCTCGAAGCCTTGGTGGAGGCCGGCAAACTCGCGATCGTGGACGCCGCGCCCGACCCGTCGGAAGACATCATCGAAGCCGGCGGGCACGACCTCGCGGCGCTGATGGCGCGGATCGAACGGGCCGTGCGCAAGGTGGGCGCTCAGCGCGTCATCCTCGACGCGGTCGGCGCCCTCTTCCCGCAATTCTCCGACGCGCTCCTCGTCCGGCGCGAGCTGCAACGCATCCTCGCCGGGCTGCGCCTCCTCGGCGTCACCACCATCATCAATCTGGAACGCACCGAGGACGAAGGCCCGGTCGGCCGCTTCGGCGTCGAGGAGTTCGTCGCCGACAACGTGCTTCTGGTGCGCAACCGGCTCGACATGGAAAAGCGCCGCCGCACCATCGAAATTCTGAAGTTCCGCGGGGCCACCCACCAGAAGGGCGAATATCCCTTCACGATCGACGAGCTCGACGGCGTCACCGTCCTGCCGCTCTCGGCCACCAGCCTGCAGCAGTCGTCGTCGGACCTGCGCCACTCGTCCGGCGTGCCGGAGCTCGACGAGATGTGCGGCGGCGGCATCTACCGCGATTCCATCATCCTCGTCTCCGGCGCCACCGGCACCGGCAAGACGCTGATGGTGACAGAATACGTCAAAGCCGCGATCACCGCCGGCCAGCGCGTCCTCCTCATCGGCGCGGAGGAAAGCCGCGACCAGCTCGGCCGCAACGCCAAAGCCTGGGGCGCCGACTTCGACAAAGCCGAAGAGGACGGCCTCCTCAAGGTCATCTGCCGCTATCCCGAGGTCATGGGCCTCGAAGATCACCTGCTGCAGATGAAGCGCGACATCCGCGAGTTCAAACCCACCCGCATCGCCGTCGACTCGCTGTCCGCCTTCGAGCGCGTCTCATCGGTCAAGTCGTTCCGTGAATTCGTCATCGGAATCACGGGATTTATCAAAGAACAGCAAATTACGGGTCTGTTCACCAACACCACGTCGATGTTGATCGGCGGCGAATCCATCACCGAAACTCATATTTCGACGATTACTGACTCCATCATTCTTTTGCGCTATGTGGAGCTGTTCGGCGAGATGCGGCGCGGCCTCACCGTCCTCAAGATGCGCGGAACCTGGCACGAAAAGGAGATTCGCGAATACGTGATCGACGGCAACGGCATGTCGATCAAAGGCCCGTTCAAAGGCGTCCACGGCATCCTGTCCGGCATGCCGACCTACAGCTTCACGACCGAGGCCGAACGTATGGAAACGATGTTCAACATTGAAAGAGGGTCGAGCTGAGCCAAGGCCGCTCGCAGCCCCCCGGGTCCAACGCGTGTATCCCACTGACGACAGCAAGAGTCTCCTTCTCGTCGAAGACAACCCGGCCGACGCGGCCCTCACCGCCGCCCTCCTCGAGGGGGCCGACGTCTCGTTCGAGATCCTGATCGCCAGCTCGCTGGAGCAGGCGCTCACGCTCCTGGCCGAACACGACATCGACGCGGTCGTCCTCGACCTGAACCTGCCCGATTCACGCGGCGTCGACACCCTGCGCAGCGTGCGAACCGCCCACCACGACGTGGCCATCGTCGTCGTGTCCGGCGCCAACCCGCCGGGACTGCGGGCCGAAGTGCTGGCCGAGGGCGCTCAGGACTACATCTGGAAGAACGAGCCGGACGCCAACTTCCTCGCCCGCTGCATCCTCTACGCCGTGGAGCGGCACCGCGCCCAGGAGGCCCACCGCAGCGTCCGCCAGCTTCTCGACGCGAACCCGGACGCGATGATCGTCGTCGACGGGGACGGAATCGTGCGCTACGTCAACCGCGCCGCCGAAGAGCTGATCGACCAGGGGTCCAACCTCCTCGGCGAATGGCTCGGCTTCTCGTCGGGCGAGCGGCTGACCGAGATCCAGATCCTCAACGGCGGCAAGCCGCGCACGTGCGAAATGAAGGTCGCCGACATCGAGTGGCAGGGCCAGCGCGCCACCCTCGCCGCCATCCGCGACGTCACCGAGAACCGCCTCCTCGCCGAACAGGTGCGCGCCGCCCAGAAGATGGAAGCGCTCGGCATGCTGGCCGGCGGCGTCGCCCACGACTTCAACAACCTCCTCGTCGTCATCATGGGCAACCTCGAATTCCTACGCGAGGACATCGCCGACGAAGAGCAACTCACCATGCTGTCGCGCATCGAGACCGCGACCGAGCGCGCCCGCACGCTGACGCGCCAGCTCCTCGCCATGTCGCGCCGCCAGCCCTCGCACCCCATCGTGGTGCGCCCGAACGACCTCATCATCAAAAGCTACACGATGCTGCGGCCGAGCTTCCCGAAGGACATCGACCTCGCCTTCATCCCGGCCGAGAACATCTGGAACGTGCGGATCGACCCGTCCGAATTCGACCAGGTGCTGATGAACCTCGCCTTCAATGCCAAGCACGCTCTGCCGCGCGGCGGGCGGGTGCAGGTGGATGTCGCCAACGTCACCGTGCGCGAGCCGATCGGCAGCGTCATGCCGGGCGACTATGTGCGCGTGCGCGTGTCGGACAACGGAACAGGC
The DNA here is from genome assembly GCF_001927245.1 of Acuticoccus yangtzensis. Lineage (GTDB taxonomy): Bacteria > Pseudomonadota > Alphaproteobacteria > Rhizobiales > Amorphaceae > Acuticoccus > Acuticoccus yangtzensis. The sequence continues at coordinate 365,662 of NZ_MJUX01000001.1, forward strand.
ATTACGCCCGAACACCTGGAGCGGATCTTCGAGCCCTTCTTCTCCACCAAGGTCGCCGGGACCGGGACGGGGCTCGGCCTTGCCATCTGCCAGGGCATCGCGCGCAAGGCGGGGGGTGACATCATCGTCAACTCCACGCTCGGCGAGGGGAGCACCTTCACCATCCTTCTGCCGCGCACGCACGACTCGGTGACGACGCCGGAGAACGCGGCGAGCCTGCCTCAGGTGGTGGGCGACGAGACCATCCTCGTGGTGGAGGACGATGCTGCGGTGGCCGGTTCCATCCAGCATGCGCTGCAGATGCGCGGCTTCCGCACCATCCACGTGGACGATGGCGAGAAGGCGACGCGCGTCCTCAGCGACACCAACCAGGACATCGACCTCGTCCTCAGCGACGTGGTGATGCCGCGCATGGGCGGGGTGGAGCTGGCGCGCTGGATGACCGAGAATCGCCCCGAAATGAAGGTGCTTCTCGCCACCGGCTATGCCGACAATGTCGACGCCCTGCGCGCCGAGAACAACCCGATGCGCGAATTTCTGTTCAAGCCCTTCGCCCCCACCGACCTCATCGCGACCGTGCGCATGATGCTGGACCGCTGAAGAAACCGCTGGAGGCTGGTGAGGAGGGCAAGCGCGGAGGACGGGGACTGAGGACGGGCGCACCCGCCCTCTCCTGCCGTCAGTCGGCGAAGGTCGCCAGGCAGCGCCCCGTCATCGCCTCCGGCTGCGCGATCCCCATCAGGGCGAGCAGGGTCGGGGCGAGGTCGGCGAGGCGCCCGTTCGCCATGGTCGCCTTGCGCGGCGAGACCAGCACCACAGGCACGTCGTTCAGAGTGTGCGCGGTGTGCGGGCCGCCGGTCTCGGGGTCCACCATCATCTCGCAATTGCCGTGGTCGGCGGTGAAGATCAGCGCGCCGCCCTTGGCCTCGATCGCATCGGCGATCCGGCCGAGGCTCCCGTCCACCGTCTCCACCGCCTTGATCGCCGCGGCGAGGCTGCCGGTGTGACCCACCATGTCCGGGTTGGCGAAGTTGACGACGATGAGGTCGTAGGCGTCCGAGGCGATCGCCTTCAGCACGGCCTCTGTCAGCTCCGGCGCCGACATTTCCGGCTGCAGGTCGTACGTCGTCACCTTCGGCGAGGGCACCATGGTGCGGTCCTCCCCCTCGAACGGCGCCTCCAGCCCGCCGTTGAGGAAGTAGGTGACGTGCGGATATTTCTCCGTCTCGGCGAGGTGGATCTGGTGCTTGCCCGCGGCGGCGACGGTCTCGGCGAGGCCGTCACGCAGGTTCTGCGGCTCGAACAGCACCTTGAAGCGCGCCGACAATTCCTTGCTGTAGGACACCATGCCGACGAGGCTCGCCCACTGCGGCGCGGCGCCCCTGTCGAAGCCGGTGAAGTCCGGGTCGGTCAGCGCGGTCAGGATCTCACGCGCGCGGTCGGAGCGGAAGTTGAAGCACACGAGCGCGTCGCCGTCCGCCACGCCGGCATAATCCCCGATCACCGTGGGGAGCACGAACTCGTCGGTAGTCCCCTCGGCCTGCGCGGCCTCCACGGCGGCCACCGCGCTCGCCGCTTGCGGCCCCTCGGCCGAAACGATGGCGCGGTAGGCCTTCTCCACACGCTCCCAGCGGTTGTCGCGGTCCATGGCATAATAGCGCCCGCTGACGGTGCCGATGGTGGCGCCCTGCGGCAGCTCCGCCGCCACGCTCGTCAGGAAGCCCACCGCCGAATCGGGGGCGGTGTCGCGCCCGTCGGTGAAGGCGTGGAGGACGGAGGGGACGCCCGCCTCGGCGAGCGCCTTGGCGACGGCGACGGCGTGCCGCTGATGGCTGTGCACCCCGCCGTCCGACACAAGGCCGACGATGTGGCAGCGCCCGCCCGACGCCTTCAGCGCGTCCGCCAGCCCGGTTGCGGCGAGGCGCTCGGCGAGGTCGCCGGAGGTGATCGCTTCGTCGATGCGCGGCAGCTCCTGCATCACCACGCGCCCGGCGCCGATGTTGAGGTGGCCCACCTCAGAGTTGCCCATCTGCCCTTCCGGCAGGCCGACGTCGGGCCCGCATGTCTTCAGGAAGGCGTGCGGGTTCGCGGCATAGAGCCGGTCGAAGTTGGGGGTGTCGGCCTGGAGGACGGCGTTGGCCTCGCGCTCTTCGCGCCAGCCCCAACCGTCCAGGATCATCAGCATCACCGGAACAGGCATTGTGTCTCCATCGCTCGCTCTCCCCCGCGATTAGGCCAAGGGCGCGACGCCTTCCACCTGTTTTGACACAGCATGGCAGCGTCACGGATTTGGAATTTGCGGTTCAAGGAATTACCTAAGCACCATCGCGGCGACATCCACCGCCGACTTTCACGCTTCACGGAGACGAGTATGTTGAGGTCTGCAGCGCGGATCCTCACTGTGGCGACTGCGATCAGCCTGATTGCGGTCAGCGCTGCCGAAGCCCAACGCAGCCGGCGCAGTTCGCAGAGCGAGGACACCCCCGCCCCCGCCGCGGCGGCGCCCGAAAAGGCGGCACCCGCCGAACAGGCGGCGCCCGCGGCCCCCCCTGCCCCGGCCGTCACCTTCGTGACGCTTCAGCCGCAGGACATCACGCTGACGACTCTGCTGCCCGGCCGCGTGGTGGCATCGGGCGTTGCCGAGGTGCGCCCGCAGGTGGACGGTATCATCACCGAGCGCCTGTTCGACGAAGGCGCCGACGTGAAGATCGGCGATCCGATGTACCGGATCGCGCCGGAGACCTACGAGGCGCGTGTGGCCGCGGCGCGCGCGGCTGTGGCGCAGGCCCAGGCCACCTTCAACCAGGCCGAGAACGACGCCACCCGCAACGACCGCCTGCGCCAGCGCGGCGTGATCAGCGAGCAGCAGCTCGAGACCGCGGTCGCCACGCGCGAGACGGCCGACGCGGCCCTCCAGGTCGCCCAGGCCCAGCTCCTGCAGGCGGAGATCGACCTCGACCGGACCACCATCACGGCGCAGCTTTCGGGCGTCGTCGGCCGCTCCTTCGCCACGCAAGGTTCGCTGGTGACGGCGGGACAGGCGACGGCGCTCGCGGTCATCCGCACGATCGACCCGGTCTATGTGGACGTGACCCAGTCGGCGGCCGAGCTTCTGGAGTTCCGCCGCGGCATGCTGCAGGAGCGGCTGAAAGGGGCGGACACCTCCGTGGCGCTCACCCTGGCCGACGGCACCGTGTACGAGAAGCGGGGCGAGCTGACCGCCGCCGAGCCTTACGTGAACGAGAGCACCGGCGTGGTGACGCTGCGCCTCACGTTCGAAAACCCCAACCGGCTGCTGCTCCCCGGCATGTATGTGCAGGTGCAGATGCCGCAGGGGCAGGTGGACAACGTTGTGCTCGCCCCGCAGGAGGGGGTGACGCGCAACCGCCGCGGTCAGCCGATCGCCTACATCGTCAACGGCGAGAACGTGATCGAGGAGCGTGAGCTGGTGACGGCGGGGACGCGCGGCAATGCGTGGATCATCACCGACGGTCTGTCGGGCGGGGACCGCATCGTCGTCGCCGGACTGCAGCGGATCCGCCCCGGCGTGACGGTGCGGCCTGAGGAGCGCCCGGCGGCCGAGGCCGAGCCTCCGGTGGCCGGTTCCGCAGCGCCCGAGGCGCCCATCGCCCCGGACTCGGCCCCGAAGGGCGAGGACGCCGCCAGCACGGACAGCACCAAGGTCGCGCCTGATGCGGCGGCGCACGATGCGTCTGCGACGAGCGTGACCGCGGCGGCTGTCCCGGCGGAAAAGCCGGCCGCCGTGTCGACCGCCGCGAACTGAACCCGCGCTTTCACACCGCGCCGCGAGCCGGTCGGCCGATGCAGGCCGGCTTCGTCATCTGCGGCGCGGCGAACTCGGCAGGGCCGCCGAGGCGGGATGTGGAAAAATCCGCTCCGCCGCCGGAAAAATCGGATTTCGTTTTCGCGAAGGCCGATTTCCCCCTTGGCAGACGGTGTGAGAGCGGCTAGATACCCCTCCACAGCGTTTGCGCCCATCGTCTAGCGGTCAGGACGTCGCCCTCTCACGGCGAAAACAGGGGTTCGATTCCCCTTGGGCGTGCCATCAACATGGCCTTCCCGCGCAGGCTTCTCCCCACACTTCCCCGCCAATACAGGCCCCCGATACACCACGCAGCGTATCCGCAGGTCCGCGTCGCCTCAGCCTGACCGCTGGAGCCTGCCGTCGCCCCAATCCCTTGGCGGAGATGGTGGTGCCTTGCCAAGGAGCCGCAGGCCGGCTTTAGCCGCTTGTCCTTGGCAAGGTGCCGCCATCTCTGCCATGCGGTGCAGGGTGATGGCAGGGTCCAGTGGTCAGGCGGGCCTGACCGTAGGAGGGTCCCGAGCCCGCCGGAGGCTGGGGCGCTGCCGGGCGCTGGGGCGCTGCCGAGGGCTGGGGCGCCTCCAGAGACCGAAGGCCCCGCCCCACGAAAAAGGCGCCGCACGGTCCCCCGCACGGTGCCTCGTCCTCATCGCAGCGCGAGCCTTATTCGGCGGCGTCCAGCACCGGCTGGGGCGCCTCGTAGGTCAGCACGGGCTTGCGTGCGCCCTTCGTCTCGTCCAGGCGGCGGCGGGGGGCGTAGCGGGGCGCCTCGGTAAACCGCTCGGTGTCACCGCGCTTGGCGGCCATGGCGAGGTCGCGCAGGGCGGCGATGAAGATGTCCAGCGAGGCGAGGCTTTCGGACTCGGTCGGCTCGATCAGCATCGCGCCGGGCACCACAAGCGGGAAGTACATCGTCATCGGGTGGAAGCCCTCGTCGATCATCGCCTTGGCGAAGTCGAGCGTGGTGATGCCGGTGTCCTTCAGGAAGCGGTCGTCGAACAGCACCTCGTGCATCGCGGGACGGTCCGGGAAGGCGACGCTCATCAGGTCCGCCAGGGAGGCCTTGATGTAGTTCGCCGACAGGACCGCATCCTCGGACGCCTGCTTCAGCCCGTCGGAGCCGTGGCTCATCATGTAGGCCATGGCGCGGACGTACATGCCCATCTGGCCGTGGAAGGCGGTGAGCCGGCCGAACGGCATTTCGCCCCCAGCCGCGTCCTCGACCCGCTCGACCAGCTCGTCGCCGCGGAAGAATGGCACCGGCGCGAACGGGGCCAGCCGCTCCGACAGCACCACGGGGCCCGAGCCCGGACCGCCGCCGCCATGGGGCGTCGAGAAGGTCTTGTGCAGGTTGATGTGCATGGCGTCGACGCCGATGGAGCCCGGCTTCACCTTACCGACGATGGCGTTGAAGTTCGCCCCGTCGCCGTAGAAGTAGGCGCCGGCCTCGTGGATGGCGTCGGCGATGGCGGCGGCCTCAGGCTCGAACAGGCCGCAGGTGTTGGGGTTGGTCAGCATGATCGCCGCGACGTGCGGCCCCAGCTTCTCCTTCACCGCTTCGACCGACACCGTGCCGTCCGCGCGCGCCTTGATCCCCTCGACCTTGTAGCCGAGCGCGGCGGCGGTCGCGGGGTTCGTACCGTGGGCCGATTCGGGGACCAGCACCGTGCCGCGCGTTTCGCCCTTGGCGGCGATGGCGGCGCGGATGGCCATCATGCCGGCGAGCTCACCCTGGGCGCCCGCCTTGGGCGACAGGGCGACGGCCTTCATGTCGGTCATCTTCAGGAGCCAGGACGACAGCGTCTTCATCAGCTCCAGCGCGCCCGGCACGGTGGACAGCGGCTGCAGCGGATGGATGTCGCCGAAGCCCGGCAGACGCGCCATCTTCTCGTTCAGGCGCGGGTTGTGCTTCATCGTGCACGAGCCGAGCGGGTAGAGGCCGAGGTCGATGGCGTAGTTCTGCCGCGACAGGCGCACATAATGGCGCATCGTTTCGGGCTCGGTGAGGCCCGGCAGGTCGATGGGGGTCTTGCGCCCCAGCGCGCCGAGGCGGGAGGTGTGGGCGGCCGGCTCCGGCACGTCGACGCCGGTCTGGCCGTTGTGGCCCACCTCGAAGATCAGCGGCTCCTGGATGCGCAGCGCCTGGTTTCCGGTGAAGGTCTTGCTCGCGGCCATCTCGTTCTCACCCATGGCTCAGCCCTCCAGCGCGCCGACGAGGGCGGCGATGTCGTCGTCGGTGGTCAGTTCGGTGGCGGCGACCACGATGAGGTCGCCCGGCGCCGACGGGTCGAGGCGCGACACCGGAAGCCCGGCGATGATCCCCTCGGACGCCGCCTTCTCCACACGCGCGGCAGCGTCGCCCTTCACGCGCACGGTGAACTCGTTGAAGAAGGTCTCGTTCAGCACCTCCACCCCGGCGCGCGCCAGGGCGTCGGCGGTGGCGCAGGCGCGCTCGTGGTTCAGCGCGGCGAGGCGCGAAAGGCCCTTCTCGCCCAGCAGCGTCATGTGGATGGTGAAGGCGAGCGCGCAGAGGCCAGAGTTGGTGCAGATGTTCGACGTCGCCTTGTCGCGCCGGATGTGCTGCTCGCGGGTCGACAGCGTCAGCGCGAAGCCGCGCTTGCCGTCCGCATCGGTCGTCTCGCCGGAGAGGCGGCCCGGCATCTGCCGCACGTGCTTCTTTGTCGTGGCGAACAGGCCCACATAAGGCCCGCCGAAATTGAGGGAGTTGCCGATGCCCTGGCCCTCACCCACCACGATGTCGGCGCCCATGGCCCCCGGCGGCTCGATCGCGCCCAGCGCCACAGGCTCGGTGAACACGGAGACAAGGAGCGCGCCCGCCTCGTGCGCCGCCTTGGCGATGGGGCGAAGGTCGACGAGGTGGCCATAAAAGGACGGCGATTGGACGACCACGCAGGCGGTGTCCTTGTCGATCCGCGCCACGATGTCCTCGGTGCCCGTCCAGTCGGCGGGCGCCATGTCGAACGTTACGCCGGTGGAGACGGTGGCGATCACGTCGCGGTATTGCGGGTGGATGCCGCCGGACACCACGGCCTTGCCGCGCTTGGTCAGGCGGGCGGCCATCATCACCGCCTCGGCGGCGGCGGTGGAGCCGTCGTACATCGAGGCGTTGGCGACCTCCATGCCGGTGAGGCGCGCCACCTGGGTCTGGAACTCGAACAGCACCTGCAGCGTGCCCTGGCTGATCTCGGCCTGATAGGGCGTGTAGGAGGTCAGGAACTCCGAGCGCTGGATGAGGTGGTCCACCGTCGCCGGGACGTGGTGGCGGTAGGCCCCCGCGCCCAGGAAGAAGGGCCCGTCCCCCGCCGCGTGGTTCTTGCGCGCCATCGCCGACAGGGCACGCTCCACCGCGATCTCGGACTGGCCCGCTGGCAGATCCATCGGTTCGGTGAAGAGCTTGCCGGCGGGCACGTCGGCGAACAGGTCGTCGATCGCGCCGATGCCGATCTTTTTCAACATCAGCGCCCGGTCGTCAGCCGTCAGCGGATGATAACGCATCATTACTCCTTAAGGGGTCGAGGCGAGAGGTGAGACCGTGCTGCCGATGGCGGCGGCGACGAGGCCGGAGTCGAAGATCTCCTCGAACTCCACGACCAGGCCGTTCTCCACGGTGAAGAAGTGGGCAAGGCGCGTGTCGATCCGCGCCCCGGTGGCGCGGCCGGTGCCGGCGAAGCGGCAAATGGCGGCGACCTTGCCGCCGTCCGCGGCGATCCAGACGCAGGCGAAGGATTCGATGGCGAAGGCGGTGGCGATCGCCTGGATGCGTTCCAGCACCGCCTCCCGCCCGACGAAGCGGCCGCAGAAGACCCCGGACTGGTTGCCCTCGTGGCAGGTGTGGCAGATGCCCTCGCCCATCACGGCGGCGAGGCTTTCCACATCTCCCGCCGCGTAGGCGTCATAGACGGACAGGACCAATTCCTTGGGGGTCTGCATGCGAAATGTCCTTGTTAAATGATCATATGTTCCAACGGGTCGTAGCGGGCGAGCGGCACCGCGGCGAAGGCGATGGCGGGCAGGCTGTCGGGCTTGAAGCGGATCGCCCCGAACTCGTCCGGGGCGAAGAAGCGTCGATCGGTGACGATGCGGTCGGGGTCCTGCCAGGCGGGGTCGATCGCCCCGCCCGTCACGTCGGCGCGGAAGAACAGCTCCACCTGGTGAAAGCCGGTGTCCGCGTTGTGGAACTCGTTGACGAGGGCGAGGCCGCCGACCGCGACCGTGAGGCCGGTCTCCTCGAACACCTCGCGGGCGAGGTTCTCGGTGAGGCTCGCCCCCTTCTCCACACCGCCCCCCGGCGCGCACCACAGATCGCTTTTCCCATCCGGGTAGGCGTTGACGAGGAGGAGCCGGCCCTCCTCGACGATGAGGGCGCGCACGGCGAGGCGGGGCGATGTCACGAGATGGTCTTCAGGTACTCGTCATAGCCGGCCTGATCCATGAACTCGGACAGGTCGGCGGAGGCGGTCTTGATCTTGGCGAACCAGCCCGCGGCCTCGGGCGCCTCGTTGACGAGCTCGGGGGTGGCATCCAGCGTTTCGTTGACCTCGACCACCTCGCCCGCGACGGGGGCGTAGACGTCGGACGCGGCCTTCACGCTCTCCACCACGGCGAAGGCGTCACCCTTGGCGACGGTCTTGCCGACTTCGGGAAGCTCCACGAAGGTGATGTCGCCGAGCTGCTCCTGGGCGTGATCGGTGATGCCCACGGTGAGGATGCCGTCCGCGTCCTCGATCCATTCGTGGTCCTTGGTGTAACGCTTCATCTCAGGTCTTTCGTTTGGCGCGCGATGGCACGAAGGGGAGCGGGGCGACGGTGACGGGCACCGCCTTCCCGCGGACGATTGCGGCAAGCTCCGTGCCGATCTCGTTGTGTCCGGCCTCGACGAACCCCATGGCGATGGGGCCGCCGACGGTGGGGCCGACACCGCCCGAGGTGACGATGCCGACGTCGCGCCCGTCCGCCTGCAGCACCGCACCGGCGCGGGCGGGAACGCGGCCCTCGATCTTCAGGCCGACGCGCTTGCGGGCGGGTCCTTGGGCGGCTTCGGCGAGGATGCGCTCGGCGCCGAGGAAGCCCCCCTCCTCGCGGCGGCGCCTCGGCATGATGAAGCCGATGTCGGCCTCGACAGGGCTGATCTCTTCGCTGAGGTCCTGGCCGTAGAGGCACAGCCCCGCCTCCAGGCGCAGCGTGTCGCGCGCACCGAGCCCGACCGGGGAAACCTTCGGGTTCTCGCACAGGGTGGTCCAGGCGGCGGGCGCGACGTCGCCGGGAAGCGAGATCTCGAACCCGTCTTCGCCGGTATAGCCGCAGCGCGAGATCATCGCGTCGGCGCCGAAGGCCTCGCCATAGGCCGCCGTCATGAAGGTGAGCGCGGAAAGGTCGATGGAGACGAACGGGGCGAGCGCCGCCTCCGCCTCCGGACCCTGGATCGCGATCAGCGCCCGGTCGATCGGCGTGACGGTGACCTTCGGGTCGGCGTGGGCGGCGAAGTGGGCGGCCACCGCGTCCCGCCGCGCACCGTTGACGACGAGGCGCATGTGGTCGCCGAAATTGGTGATGATGAGATCGTCGACCACACCGCCCGCCTCGTTGGTCAGCACCGAGTAACGGGCGGCGCCTTCCTTGAGGCCGTTGATGTTGGAGGGGGTCAGCCGTTCCAGCCAGGCCGCCGCGGCGCCGGGCTCGCTCTCGTCCAGCCGGAGCTGGCCCATGTGGGAGACGTCGAACAGGCCCGCCCCCTCGCGGCAGGCGGTGTGCTCGGCGATGATGCCGGCATATTGCAGCGGCATGGAATAGCCGGCGAAGGGCACCATGCGGGCGCCGGAGGCTTCGTGCGTTTCGGCGAGCGGCGTGCGCTTCAGCGGCGCGTCGTTGGCGGTGTCGGCCACAACATTCTCCCAGTCCACAAGGTCGCACGCCCGGCAGGACTGCCGAGATGTGCGCCCTTCTGTCACGGCACCTGAGAGATTTCCCGGCGTGCTGCCCGAACTGGGATCAGCGGGTGCCGGCTACTCCTTCGGTGGACGGCTGCTGCCGCCGCTTTCCAGAATGTCGTCGACGCGCGGTCCTTTTGCCTGAGAGTTTCCGGGCCGTTGCTCCTTCGGCGCCGCCCCCCCGTACCGGAGGCACGGTCTCTCCCGCGCGCCTCAGAAGAATGTTCGGCCGGCCGCGAAAGTCAAGGCGAGGCGCACGCCGTCCAGCCTTTTGCGCGCGGCCGGCGCGCCGAACGGCCCCGCTCAGGCGTCCACCGCCACACCGCGTCCGGCCGGCGCCGCGCCCAGAAGCCGCGCCCGCGCCGCGTCATATTCGCCCGCAAGACGCGCCACCAGAGCCGCCGCCGGGACCACCTCCTTCACCGCGCCGATCCCCTGGCCGGAGCCCCAGATCTCGGACCACGACTTCGGCTTCGACGATCCGGACCCGAAGTCCATGTTCGACGGGTCACTGGTCGGCAGATGGTCCGGATCCATCCCCTGCGCGGCGATCGACGGCTTCAGGTAGTTGCCCCACACGCCGGTGAAGAGGTCGGAATAGACGATGTCGTCCGCCCCGCCGGCGACGATCATCGCCTTGTAGGCGTCCGCCGCGCGCGCCTCGTCGGTGGCGATGAAGGCCGAGCCGATATAGGCCGCGTCCGCGCCCATCGCCTCGGCCGCCAGAACCGCGTCGCCGCGCGCGATGGCACCCGACAGCACCAGCGGCCCGTCGAACCACTGGCGGATCTCCTGCACCAGCGCGAACGGCGACAAGGTGCCCGCATGGCCGCCCGCACCGGCCGCCACGGCGATCAGACCGTCCGCCCCCTTCTCGATCGCCTTCTTGGCGAAGCGGTTGTTGATCACGTCATGAAGCACAGTGCCGCCCACCGAATGGGCCGCCTCGTTCACCTCCACCCGTGCCCCCAGCGAGGTGATCCACACCGGCACCTTCCACTTCACGCAGATCTCGATGTCCCGCTCCAGCCGCGCATTTGTGCGGTGGACGATCTGGTTGACCGCGAAGGGCGCGGCGGGCCGGTCCGGGTTCGCCTGGTTGTGGCGGTCCAGCTCCTCGGTGATGCGCTGCAGCCAAGCCTCCAGCATCACCGGCTCGCCCGCCTTCTCGCGCGCGTTCAGCGCCGGAAAGCTGCCGATGATGCCCGCCTTGCACTGGGCGATGACGAGATCCGGATTGGAGATGATGAAGAGCGGCGACCCGATGACGGGAAGGCGCAGAGACTTCAGTGTTTCGCGGAATGGCACGGCGTTTCGCTCCTCAATCGTGCCGCGATCCTCGCCCGCCCGCCCCGCCGCCGCAAGACCCGTGCTGTGGCACGCGACGTTTCAGACGGCATACTCGAACCGCCCGTTCGTCAACACCAGCGCATCCCGCTCGGGTACCCGCGCCTCGTAGGCGGCCACCCCCGGCGCAACGTCCCAGATGGCGAAAGCGAGCGTCTCCCCCGGCACCACCGGCGCCGAAAAACGCCCCTCCTGCGCCAGAACCCGCGCCGGATCGTTGCCGCACAGCGCCCTCATCAGCGCCCGGCAGGCCATGCCGAAGGTCGCCATACCGTGCAAGATCGGCCGCGGGAAACCGGACCGCGCGGCGCTCGCCGGATCGCTGTGCAGCGGGTTATAGTCGCCCGAAAGGCGGTAGATCAGCGCCTGCCCCGGCAAGGTCGCCAATGTCACCGTGCGGTCCGGCGCGCGCTCGGGGATCGGCTCGGCGGCCAGCGGCGCCGTGGTCTGCTTGCGCCCGAACCCGCCCTGGCCGCGCGAATAGGCCGACTGGCGCACCACCGCGTGGGCCTCGCCCGTCTCGGCGTCGACGATCGTGCGCTCGGTGACGATCAGCCCGCCCTTCCCCTTGTCGGCCACGTCCGTCACGCGCGTCTTCGCCGTCACCGTGCGCCCCGCCTCCAGCGGCCGCAGGATCCGCACCGCCTGCTCACCGTGGACGATGCGCGAATAGTCGACGCTGGTGCCCGGACGGCTCATCCAATGCGGCGCCATCGCCAGAACGTTGGCGATCGCCGGCATCACCTTCAACTTCGTCTCGTCGACGAAGGCGAGCTCCTCCTCGTCCATCGGGTCCATGCCGTAGCCGAGGCCGAGCGCGTAGATGATGCAATCACGCCACCCCACCGCCTGGGTCACCTCGGGAAGGTCGATGGCAAGGAGAATGTCCGGGTCGAGCATGAAAGGTCCAACATGAAGAGCGGCTTAGTGGCGGCCGAACTTAATCCAAGGGTTAGCTAACGGCCAGCGATCTGTGGCCGTTTGCGCCCCGTTGCGTACCGCGCGGCTTGCATGCCCGTTTGACCTCACATTACGTGAGACGGGCGTTCGCCGCTCCCGGCCGGCGCTCATCGTCCGACACGTCCCCGTCCGCGCCCGTCATGGCCGCCCGCGCGGGGCCGCCCAACCCGCCGCAAAGGGGCCGTCTTTCCATGTTTCCGCTCGAAGGTATCAAGGTGCTCGACCTGTCGCGCGTTCTCGCGGGGCCGACCGCCACGCAGACGCTCGCCGACCTCGGCGCGGAGGTGTGGAAAATCGAGGCGCCCGGCGCAGGCGACGACACACGCGGCTGGATGCCACCCCAGATCGGCGGCGAATCCACCTACTTCATGGCCGCCAACCGCTCCAAGAAGTCCGTCGAGATCGACCTGAAGAACCCCGAGGGTCTGAAGACCGTCCTGGCGCTCGCCGCGCAGGCCGACGTTCTGGTCGAGAATTTCCGCCTCGGCGCGCTGGACCGGATGGGCCTCGGCTACGAGGCGATCTCCAAGCTCAACCCCGCGATCGTCTACGCCTCGATCTCCGGCTACGGGCGTACCGGGCCGCGCGCGGCCGAGCCCGGCTACGACTTCGTCATCCAGGCCGAGAGCGGGCTGATGGCCATCACCGGCGAGCCGGACGGGCAGCCGATGAAGCTCGGCGTCGCCATCACCGATCTCGTCACCGGCATGAACACGGTGCAGGGCATCCTCGCCGCGCTGATCGCCCGCGGTCGCACCGGGCGCGGCCAGCATGTCGACATCTCGCTGTTCGACAGCGCCGTCGCAGCGCTCGCCAACGTCGCAACCGGGCACCTTCAGACCGGCGGCGGCTTCAAGCGCTTCGGCAACGCCCACCCGACCGTGGTGCCCTACCAGACCTTCGACACCGCCGACGGCACGCTCTGCCTCGCGGTGGGCAACGACAGTCAGTTCAGGAAGCTCTGCACCCTCGTCATGGAGCGGCCGGACATGGCGGAGGACGTGCGCTTCATCCGCAACCGGGACCGTGTGGAGCATCGCGGCGCGCTGATCCCGGCGCTGGCGGGCATCTTCTCCACCAAGCCCAACGCCCACTGGATCGCCGCGCTGAAGGCGGCGGGCGTTCCCTGCGGCGAGGTGCGCACCGTGGAACAGGTCTTCGATTCGCCCGAGGTTGCGGCACGCAACATCGTGCTGGAGGTGCCGGACGCCAAGCACGGCACACTGCGCCTCGTCGCCTCCCCCTTGCGCCTGTCCGAGACGCCGCCGCGCTTCCCCTCCGCCCCGCCGCGCCTCGGCGAGCACACCGAGGAGGTGCTGTCCGCCTACGTGAAGGTGCCGGGCTGACCCAGGCACGGCGGTTCGTTCAGGCCGCCCCGCCGACCCAGGCATCTGGCCGCGGCCGGAGCCGGCTCAATCCGGCAGGACCTTGCCGGGGTTGAGGATCCCGGCCGGGTCCATCGCCGCCTTCAAGGCGCGCATCATGGCGAGTTCCACCGGGGCGCGGGCGCGCGTCAGCTCGGCCCGCCGCAACCGGCCGACGCCGTGCTCGGCGGTGATCGACCCGTTGTGCGCCATCACGATGTCGTGGACGATCCGGTTGATCGCCTCGGTCTCGCCCTTCCAGGCCGCATCCGTCCAATCCACCGGACGGATGGGGTTATAGTGCAGGTTGCCGTCCCCCGCGTGGCCGAAGGTGCAGTGGCGCACGCCGGGATAAGCCGCCTCCATCGCCGCATCCGCCTCCGCCACGAAGGCGTCGATCGACGACACAGGCACCGACACGTCGTGCTTCACCCCGGCGCCGGTTTTCTGCTGCACCTCGGCCTGGTCCTCGCGGATCCGCCAAAGCTGCGCCGCCTGGGCCTCTGACGCGGCAATTACCGCGTCGGTGATCAATCCCTCCTCGAGCAGTGCCCCCAGCGCCTCCTCGAGACGCTCGGACAGCGGCGGCTCGGCGCGCGGCCCGTCCGCCTGGATGAGCACGCGCCAGCCCGCCCCCGGCAGCGGATCGGCATGACCCATCGTCTCCTGTGCAAAGCGGAAAGTGTTGGCGTTCATCAGCTCGAACGCGGAGAGGAGCTCGCCCAGCGCCGCGCGCAGCCGGGTCAGAAGCTCCACCGCGGCCGTGGGGGTGTCGACCGCCACCAGCGCAACGCCCCGGTCCACGGGGCGCGGGAACAGCCGCAACGTCGCCGCGGTGATGATGCCGAGCGTGCCTTCAGAACCGATGAAGATCTGCTTCATATCATAACCGGCGTTGTCCTTGCGCAGGCCGCGCAGTCCGTCCCACACCTCGCCGTCCGCCGTCACCACCTCGAGGCCCAGGCACAGCGCCCGCGCGCTGCCGTAGCGCAGCACCTGCACCCCGCCCGCGTTGGTCGCGAGGTTGCCGCCGATCTGGCACGTGCCCTCCGCCGCCAGCGACAGGGGAAAATAGCGGTCCGCCTCCGCGGCCAGATTCTGCACCTCGAGTAGCGTCACCCCCGCCTCCACGGTGATGGTGTCGTTGAGCGGGTCCAACGCCCGCACCCGCTTCAGCCGCGTGGTGGACATCACCACCTCGTCGCCGGTGGCGTGGGGCTGGCCGCCGCCGGTCAGCCCCGTGTTGCCGCCCTGGGGGACGATCGGCGTCCCCGTCTCGGCGCAGATCTTCACCAGCGCCGCCAGCCGCTCGGTCGTGTCGGGGCGCAGCACCAGCGGCGTCTTGCCGGCCCAATTGTCGCGCCAGGACACGCAATAAGGTTCGGTGTCCGGCCCCTCGATCCAGCCGCCCGGTCCGGCGGCCTCCTTCAAGCGGGCGAGGGTGGCGGATTGGATCGGGGCGTGGATGGTCATGTCTTAGTCTCGGCGCCGCGGGGCGGCTTCTGTTCGGTTCGTCAGGGTGCAACATGCCACGCCAGGGCCTCGTCGTCAGGGCGCGTTGCGTCGTCGCCCGGAATTCGATGGCGCCGGGCGGCGAGAGGTGCATCATCGCGCCGTCGCCGTCAGATGGCGCCCATGCACGAGGGGCGGCGTTCGAGAGGCCGCGCGACGGGGACGGGGGCGGGCGCCGGATCCGCCGCGGCGAAGGCATCCAGTGCGGCAAGGCGGGTGCGGGCGAGGCCCGCGATCTGCCGCGCCGGTGGCCCCGCCGCATCCGCCAGACCCGCGAGGCGGCTCCAATAGGCGGCGTTGGCGGCGATGATCTCGGCCTCGACATGGGGAAGAGCGTCCGCCGCTGCCGCATTCGAATGGCACAAGGCCGACGCGCGCAGCACGAAGGCGAGCACGCGGCGGAACGCGGCCCGGTGGCGCGCGGCGGGGATCACCAGCTTGGAGAGCCGCACCTCCCCCGCCTTCCCCGCCGACGCCTGGCCGATGAAGCCGCGCAACGGCGCCACGTCCGGCGGCAGAGGCCCACGGTAGGCGCCGCCGGACGCCGTCACCGTCAGCCGCCGTCCTGCGGCAAGCCCGACCGACACCGGCACCGAGCCGACGAAGTCCGGCGCCGGGTCGACGAACCCGTAGAAGAGCAGAGTTTCCAAGGCGTCATATAGGTTGTAGCGGACGAAGACTTCGCCCGACGCGGCGGGCGCAGCGCTCACCGTGAGGGCCACCGGCGCCGCCATCTCGTCGACACTGAAGGGCTCCGCGCCGAGATGGTGATTGATGCAGTCGACGATCGGCAAGAGCACGCTGACGGGTCCCGCCGCCTCCTGCCTGCCCGCGGCCCCGCCCGGCCCGGCAAGCTCGGGCCGCAGCGCGAACATGCGCGCGTTGAAGAAGGTGGTGAGGGCCAGCGCATCCTCACCCTCCACCGTTCCCGCCCGCTCCATCAGGCTGCGGAACTGGCGCACCTTCACCGCCCCCGCACGCGCGGCGAGGAGGTGGTCCAGCAACGCACCGTGGTCCTTCAGCGCCAGAAGCGGCGACTGGCGGCGCCACGACCCCAGCTTGCCGCACGCATTATAGAGCGCGACCATGTGGCCGAGGATCTCCGCCTGCAGCGGCGTCGCCGCACCGTCCGCCTTGGCGGAGAGATGATCCCCCTCCGCCCGCAGGCTGAAATCGCGCATCCGCGGCATGGCGGCGACGGGTACGCTGAGCTGGCGGCCGGCGGTGGAAGCGGCAGCGCCGCTCTTCACCGCCAGGTCACCGCCGTGCGCGGTGATGGAAAGGGCGGGGTCGAACCACCCGCCCGCGTCGGCCACGCGCGCTGCGATCGCCGTGAGATGCTCGGCCGCCGCGCCGTCGCCGTGGATGTGAGGGAGTGTCATGCTGTGAGGCAGTGTCATGGGGCGTCTCCTCGGCTGGCTGGCGGTCACATGAAGGCGATGGGATCGGGCGCCTCGCCCTCGAACCCCGCCGGCGCGTAGGTCCATTCCACCATCGCCCCGTTCTGCCCGGTGTAGGTCCACTCCACGGCGGCATCCTGGCTATAGGTCCACTCGACCAGGGCCCCGTCCGGCGTCTTGTAGGTCCATTCCAGCACGTCGCTTCCGGCGAGCTTGGCGGCGCCTTCGAACACGGCGCCGTCCTGCGACCGATAGGTCCATTCGAGGACGTCCTCGCCGACGGAGAACAAGAATGCGATGTCCGGCTCGCCGTCCTTCGCCTCCCCGTCGATCCCGTCGAGCTTGAGGTAGAAGTCGACCGCCTCGGTCCCGTCACCGTCCAGCTTCAGGTAGAGGTCGATGTCCGGGGTGCCGTCCTTCGCCTCCCCTTCGACCCCGTCGAGCTTGAGGTAGAAGTCGACCGCCTCGGTCCCGTCGCCGTCCAGCTTGAGGTAGAGGTCGATATCCGGGGTGCCGTCCTTCGACTCCCCGTCGACCCCGTCGAGCTTGAGGTAGAAGTCCACCGCCTCGGTCCCGTCGCCGTCCAGCTTGAGGTAGAGGTCGATGTCGGGGACGCCGTCCTTCGACTCCCCGTCGAATTTAAAGTAAAAGTCGGGGGAAGAACCGCGGCCTCCTCCGATCAAGAAGTCGAGATCGGAGAGCTGGAGAATGTTCGCGTCGAAATGTCCGCCGTTTGCTTTCGGCAGTGCGAACGCGGCCCCATCGTCACGGAAGTTGAACTTGTTCATGTTACACCCATTGCATCGTGGCCGGGGTGGCCTTCCCGAAAGATCGAGAAGCCACACCGCCAAACAATGGGAGCGGGCGCCGCGCTGTGATGACGATCACCCCGCCTCGCCCGAGACGTGACGGGCGTCACCGGAAACCGCGTTGCCGGTCAGAGGCGGGAGAGAAGCTCCGCCTTCTTGGTCTGGAACTCCTCGTCGGTGAGGACGCCCGCCTTGTGGAGCGCCGCCAGCCGTTCGATCAGGCCGATCACGTCACCGCCGGGTCGGGCCTCGGAGGAAGGCGCGGCCGGCGGCTGTGATGGCGGCGGGGCGGGTGCGGCCTGCGGCTCGGTCGTCCACGGCGCGGCATCGAGCGGCGGAGCGGGCTGCGGCTCGGGCGCCCACGGTGCGGGCTGCGGCTGAGGCGGAACGTCCTGCTGCGGTGCCGCCGCCTGCGGTGCGGCCATCTGCGCAGACGCGCCCGCCTGCGCAGATGCACCCCCGGCGATCGACGCCTGGGGCAGCGAAGACAGCGCATATTGGCCATATTGGCTGGAGAAGGAGATCCCCGCGAAGGGATCGCCAGGACCGGACTGCTGCTGCCCCCAGCCGCCGATCTGGTGGTCCTGCGTGTCGAGCAGGATCACCGGGCCGCCGTTGCCGGGGTCGAAGGCGATGCGCCGCGCGTTCGGAAAGTAGGCGTAGCGCACGCTGTTCTGCCCGCCGGTGGACGAGGGCTGGCCCAGCTCCGACGGCCACCAGGCCCCGCCGCCGAAGCTCTGCGGCACTTGAAACAGCACCGTCCCCGCCATGATGTTGGACAACTCGGCGCACAGATTGTCCACCTGCGCCTTCAGGCCGTGGTTGAACATGTCGCCGACCATGGTCATGCCGCCCATCATCCACTGGCCGGAGCCGCCGAGCTCGGGGATGTTGAACTGCGCCATGGTGCCGCCGCCGCGGGCCACCGCCCGCGCCATTTCCTCCACCGCGCCCGTCGACAGGCCGTAACGCGCGGCGATGTCGCCCAGGATCCGGTGGGCATCTCCCGTCAGGTCGCTCATCGCAGGTCCCCCTTGGGCGCCATGGGCGCCGCGTTTCGCCATAAGCGCGCATGACATTTATCGCCACGTGCAGCAAGGCCGTGCGAGCGGCCGCGAGGCCCCCGCTTCGCCCGCACTTGCCGCGGGCATGAAAAAGCCCCCGGCGCCGGCGGCACCGGAGGCTTCGTGTGACGCGCGAACCCTGCCGCCGCGCAATGCGGCGGGTTCGCAGGCCGCCGCTTATTCGGCGGCGTCCTTCAGGCTGGGGCGCCGCCTATTCCGCGGCGTCCTTCACGCTGGGGCGCCGCTTATTCCGCGGCGTCCCTCACGCTGGGCCGCGGCTTATTCAGCCGCGTCCTTGGCGATCTCGGTGCCGGTCTCCTGGTCGACGACCTTCATGGAGAGGCGCACCTTGCCGCGCTCGTCGAAGCCCATCAGCTTGACCCAGACCTTCTGGCCTTCCTTCACCACGTCGGAGGACTTCTCCGGGCGGCCGTTGGTCATCTGCGAGATGTGGACCAGACCGTCACGCGGGCCGAAGAAGTTCACGAAGGCGCCGAAGTCGACGACCTTCACGACCGTGCCCTCGTAGATCATGCCCACTTCCGGCTCGGCGGTGATGCCGCGGATCCAGTTCAGCGCGGCCTTGATGGCCTTGCCGTCGGAGGACGCGATCTTCACCGTGCCGTCGTCGGAGATGTCGACCTTGGCGCCGGTCTTCTCGACGATCTCGCGGATGACCTTGCCACCGGAGCCGATCACTTCGCGGATCTTGTCGACCGGGATGTTGATGACCTCGATGCGCGGCGCATATTCGCCGAGCTCGGCGCGAGCCTCGCCCAGCGCCTTGCCCATCTCGCCCAGGATGTGGACGCGGCCGTCCTTCGCCTGGCCGAGCGCGACCTTCATGATCTCTTCGGTGATGCCGTCGATCTTGATGTCCATCTGCAGCGAGGTGATGCCGTTCATGGAACCGGCCACCTTGAAGTCCATGTCGCCGAGGTGATCCTCGTCGCCCAGGATGTCGCTGAGGACGGCGAACTTGTCGCCTTCCTTGATGAGACCCATCGCGATGCCCGCGACCGGAGCCTTCAGCGGCACGCCCGCGTCCATCATCGCCAGCGAGGAACCGCAGACGGTGGCCATGGAGGAGGAGCCGTTCGACTCGGTGATCTCCGACACGAGGCGGGTCGTGTAGGGGAAGTCGTGGTGCGCAGGCAGCATCGGGTGAACCGCGCGCCAGGCGAGCTTGCCGTGGCCGATCTCGCGGCGGCCGGGGGAGCCCATGCGGCCCGTCTCGCCCACCGAGTAGGGCGGGAAGTTGTAGTGCAGCATGAAGGTCTCCTTGCGGGTGCCTTCAAGCAGATCGACGAACTGCTCGTCGTCGCCGGTGCCGAGCGTCGCCACCACCAGCGCCTGCGTCTCGCCACGGGTGAAGAGCGCGGAGCCGTGGGCGCGCGGCAGGATGCCGACCTCGGCCATGATCGGACGGACCGTCTTCAGGTCGCGCCCGTCGATGCGGGTGCCGTCGTCCAGAATCTGGCCGCGGACGATGGAGGCCTCCACCTTCTTGAAGACGTCGCCGGCCTGCTGCTTGGTCGGCGCGCCCTCGGCGTCGGTGACGAACTCGGCCATCACGCGGGCCTTCACGTCGTCGATCGCGGCGCGGCGGTCGGCCTTCTCGCGGATCGCGTAGGCCTTCTTCAGGTCGGCCTTGGCGAAGGCGGTGATCTTCTCGGTCAGCGCGCTGCGGTCTTCCGGCTGGAACTCGCGCGGCTCCTTGGCGGCCTTCTCGGCGAGGCGGATGATCGCGTCGATCACCGGCTGGAACTCGCGGTGACCGAACATCACCGCGCCCAGCATGATGTCCTCGGAGAGCTCCTTGGCCTCGGACTCCACCATCAGGACGGCTTCGTCGGTGCCGGCGACGACGAGATCGAGGAGCGTATCCTCCATCTGGTCGAGCGTCGGGTTCAGGACATACTCACCGTCGATATAACCGACGCGGGCGCCGCCGATCGGGCCCATGAAGGGAACGCCCGACAGGGTCAGCGCCGCGGAGGCCGCGACCATCGCCAGAACGTCAGGCTGGGTCTCGAGGTCGTGGGCCAGCGTGGTGATGATGACCTGGGTGTCGTTCTTGTAGCCTTCCACGAAGAGCGGGCGGATCGGCCGGTCGATCAGGCGCGACGTCAGCGTCTCATGCTCGGACGGGCGGCCTTCGCGCTTGAAGAAGCCGCCGGGGATCTTGCCGGCCGCAAACGCCTTTTCCTGGTAGTTCACCGTCAGCGGGAAGAAGTCGAAGCCGGGCTTGGGCTCCTTCTCGGACACGACGGTCGCGAGGACGGTGGTCTCGCCGTAGGTGGCGAGGACGGCGCCATCGGCCTGACGGGCGATCTTGCCGGTTTCGAGGGTGAGCGTGCGTCCGCCCCACTCGATGGATTCTTTTTGGATATCGAACATCGTTGTTCTTGCCTTTCATGCGTGTCCGGCGCTGGCGGGCAAGACGGCGAGAGGCTCGGCCCCGCGGGCCTTCGAGGCGGCCCTGAGGGTCGAGCGTCCGGCAATCCTGCCCCACCTGAAGAGCCGGTGGCCCCGGGGGCCGGGCGGCACATCATCGCCACCCGTTCGTCGTCGTTCGTCCTCCCCCGCGGCCTGCTGTGGTGCCGCTTCGGGGACGGTGTCCGGCCCGGATTCGACCGAGCCGGTCCCGGCCCGTTTTCGGGTCCGGGGTTCATCGCCGGCGCTGGTCCGGGCGGTGCCGGCCGGCGGTCCTGACGATGGTTGGCCCGACGATGCGGGCCGGTGCTCCTCGCCTCAACCGGGGCGAGACGATCGCGATAGGGCCACGATGGACGGGCCGACAATCGCGACGGGAAAGGCCGCCCGAAGGCGGCCCATCAGATCAGCGGCGCAGGCCGAGACGGCCGATGATGGACTGGTAGCGCTCGACGTCCTTGCCCTTCACATAGTCGAGAAGGTGACGGCGCTGGGACACCAGCTTCAGAAGACCGCGACGCGAGTGGTTGTCCTTCGCGTGGGTCTTGAAGTGCTCGGTCAGATTGATGATGCGCTCGGTCAGAAGCGCGATCTGCACCTCGGGCGAACCGGTGTCGCCTTCCTTGGTCGCATACTCTTTGATGAGCTCCTGGCGGCGCTCTGCAGTGATCGACATCGGTGTCTCCTATGTCACGAGGGATGCGCGGCGAGCCGGGATGTCGTCCAGCAAGCGCACGGGTCGGCCATGTCAGCGATACGCGAGACGGCCGCGTTCGCCAACACATAATGAGCGCATGGCGCCTGTTTTAGAGGCGTCATGCGCAAATGACGGCCGGTCGGGGCCGCTGCCCCTCGGCCGAAGCGGCCGTGTCAGACGCAGACGAGATGGCGCGTCCACACCCAGCCGTAATAAATGCTGGACCCCGGCGCCGCAAGCCGCACCCAAAGGTCGGCCACCGGATCGAAGGGCACATCCAGAATTTCGACTGCGAGGCCGCTCGGCAGGGTGCCGTAGGTCGTCGTGCGCGGGGCGCGGTGATACTCGATCGGCGCGCCCAGGATGCAGGCATAGGGCCGGACTGCCGCCGCCGCGGGCGGTGCGGGAACGTAAAGATCCGCCGCACCGGCCGGGAAGGCCGCGGCAACGAGGCTGAGGCACGCAAGAATGCGCGTGAGAAGGCGACGCATGGATGGCTCCGGTCTGACGGTGGTGGCCCACTGGTCGAACCACGGGCGGCCGGATCCTATCGCCCGGACCTTGGCCGAGCGCAGCGTCGCCACACCCTGCCGCGGCGGATGCCGCGCCCTTCAGGACGCGGCACCCGAGGGCGTCAGTGCGCCTCGTCGGCTCCGCTCGTCAGCTCCGTATGCTCATCGCGCTCCGGACGCGGGGTCGGCATGATGGTGATGCGGCGGCGCGGCGCCTTGAAGACACGCACCGGGCGCAATTCGCCCGCCTCGGCGCGGCACAGGGCGACGAGCTTGCCCCCCTCCATCGCGCAGATCTCGGAGTTTTCCTCCAGCGCAGGATCGCCCGGACGCAGCAGCGCCCCCTGGCCGCGGCGCAGACGCCCGGCCGCGTTGCGATCCACCACGATCTCGGGAAGGCCGAGAAGCGCGTCGGACGGTTCGCGCAGCACCTCGTCGATCGCCGCCTGCGGGTCCACCGCCTCTTCACGCAGATCGTCCAGCGTGATCATGTCCTCGGCATGGAACGGGCCGACACGGGTGCGGCGCAGAGCGGTCACGTGACCATAGGTGCCGAGCGCCTCGCCCAGATCGCGGGCGATGGAGCGCACATAGGTGCCCTTGCCGCAATCGCAGACGAGCGTCACCTCGTCCTCGGCCGGCTCGCCCAGGATGGCGAGGCGCGTCACCGTGACGATGCGCGGTTTCAGCTCCACCACCTCGCCGCCGCGGGCAAGGTCATAGGCGCGTTGACCGTCCACCTTGATCGCCGAATAACGCGGCGGAACCTGGCTGATCTCGCCGACGAAGGCCGGCAGCGCCGCCTCGATCTCGGCGCGGGTCGGGCGCTTGTCGGAGGTGGCGATCACCTCGCCCTCGGTGTCGTCGGTCGCGGTCGCCGCGCCCCACTTCACCGTGAACTCGTAGGTCTTTGCACCGTCCACCACGAAGGGGACGGTCTTCGTCGCCTCACCGAAGGCGAGCGGCAGAAGGCCGGTCGCGATCGGGTCGAGGGTGCCCGCGTGGCCGGCCTTCTCGGGGCTGAAGAGGCGCTTCACCGCCGACAGCGCCTGCGTCGAGGTCAGGCCCGACGGCTTGTCGAGGACGATCCAGCCGTCGAGCTGGTTCTTCGGCTTGCCGCGGCGGCGCTGCTGGCCTTTACCGCGGGTGCGCTGCGGCGAGGGGGCGCTCTCGCGCTCCAGGTCGAAGGTCCTCACCACGCGGCTGGTCTCCCGTCTCATCGTACTTCGCTCACTCGTTTATTGGTTGCCGCCTGACGTCCGATCGTCCGCGGCGGGGGTCGCCGGGGAGTCGGTGCCGGATGCATGGGGGATGTCCGTTGCGCGGGGGGTGCCGGCATCGCCGCCCCCCTCTTCCGCACCGAGATCGCGTGCGACCTCGGGCTCGGCCAGCGCGTCGCGCATGCGGTCGTCATCGTCGAACCGCGTGTCGAGGCGGAAGCGCAACTCGGGCATGTATTTCAGTTGGCGGATCTGCCGCGAAAGCTGGCCGCGCAGGGGCTTGGCCTGACGCGCGAGGGCTTTCACGATGACGTCCGCGTTCGCGCCGCCGAGCGGCATGACGAATACCGTGGCGATCTTCAGATCCGGCGTCATGCGCACTTCGGGCACGGTGATGGGTTGGCGGTCGATATCGGGATCGTAGGTCCCGCCGCGCATGAGAATATCGGATAGCGCGTGGCGGACGAGCTCGCCCACGCGCAGCTGGCGTTGTGATTGCATGGTCTTCGCACTTTTGTCGGCCGGGATCGGACCGGCGTCGTTCAGTCTGGCCTATCGAGAGCGTTCACGTTCGAGCAGACGGATAATCAGCTCGTGTTGCGCCTCGATCTTTCTCATTCGTTCAAGGAGTTCGTTGAGGTCTTTGCGATCCCGAGCTTGCCCGTGGACCAGCCTGTCAATCGTCCGCTCGAAACGGACGATGTTGCGCGCGAACCGGAAGATCCGGTCGCGCACAACCGGCCATGAGAGGCCGAGATCCGACGGATCAGGCCCCTCCGCCATGCTCGGTCGCACGTGCGGCAAAGGCCCGGCGGCCGTCGTCGACCTGATCGAGGATCGCGTCCCACGCGTCGAGCTTGCCCTCGAGCGTCGCCGATACGCGGTCCATCTCGTCGACCAACGCATCGTTCATCGCCGGATCGGAACCCGGCGATGAGAGCGATGCGTCGTCGAGGTCGAGCGCCATCAAAGCGGCATCGAGAAGCTGCGAGCACAGGACCTCACCGTCGTCGGCGGCTTCGGATCGCGCAAACTCGATCAGGCTCACGAGAATTTCCCGGTTCGTCAGGCTGCCCGAGCGAACGGGCAGGACGATGGCATTCTCGATCGACGGCGTCTGCTCAACGGAACGCATAGGCCCCTCCGAAACTCAACCGATGATGGCACGCCGCCGGCCCTTAGGCCAGCGTGCGCTCCACCTCTTCGACGCGGAAGCACTCGATGACGTCGCCTTCGCGAATGTCCTCGTACTTCTCGAAGGCCATGCCGCACTCCTGACCGGACTGGACTTCCTTCACCTCGTCCTTGAAGCGCTTCAGCGTCTTCAGGGTGCCTTCGTGGATCACCACGTTGTCGCGCAGGAGGCGCACGCCGGAGCCGCGCTCCACCATGCCGTCCGTCACACGGCAACCGGCCACCTTGCCGATCTTCGTGATGTTGAAGACCTGCAGGATCTCGGCATAACCGATGAACGTCTCACGGCGTTCCGGCGCCAGCATGCCGGACATCGCTTCCTTCACGTCGTCGATCAGGTTGTAGATGATCGAGTAGTAACGGATCTCGACGCCCGCACGGTCGGCCGCGTCGCGCGCCTGCTTGTTGGCACGCACGTTGAAGCCGATGATGATGCCGCCGGTCGCCGCCGCCAGGGTGACGTCCGACTCGGTGATGGCGCCGACGCCCTGATGCAGGATGCGGGCGGCCACCTCGTCGGTGTTGAGCTTCTCGAGCGCACCGTTGATCGCCTCGGCCGAGCCCTGGACGTCCGCCTTCAGAACCAGCGGGAACTCGGAGAGCCCGTTGTTCTGGAGGTTGGTCATCATCTGCTCGAGCGACATCGCGGTCGACGGGGCGGCGGACGCCTCGCGCTTCACGCGGTCACGGTACTCGGTGATCTCACGCGCCCGCTGCTCGGACTCCACGACCACGAACTGGTCGCCGGCTTCCGGTGTGGCGTTGAGGCCGAGAACCTCGACCGGCATGGACGGGCCCGCTTCCTTCACCCGCTCGCCAGTGTCGGTGACGAGAGCGCGGACCTTGCCCCACTCGGTACCGGCGACGAGGATGTCGCCCACCTTGAGCGTGCCCTGCTGCACGAGGCAGGTCGCGACGGCGCCGCGGCCCTTGTCGAGCTGGGCCTCGACCACCACGCCCTGGGCCTCGCGGTCCGGGTTGGCTTTGAGCTCCAGCACCTCGGCCTGCAGCAGACAAGCGTTCAGAAGGTCTTCGAGGCCCTGCCCGGTGTGGGCGGAGACTTCGACGTCCTGCACGTCGCCCGACAGGCTTTCGACCACCACGTCGTACTGCAGAAGGTCCGTGCGGACGCGCTGCGGATCGGCGGACGGCTTGTCGATCTTGTTGATCGCCACGATCATCGGCACACCGGCCGCCTTGGCGTGGCTGATCGCCTCCTGGGTCTGCGGCATGACGCCGTCGTCGGCCGCCACCACGAGGATGACGATGTCCGTCGCCTTGGCACCGCGGGCACGCATGGCCGTGAAGGCGGCGTGGCCCGGCGTGTCGAGGAAGGTGACCTTGCCGTTGCCGATATCGACCTGATAGGCGCCGATGTGCTGGGTGATGCCGCCGGCCTCGCCGGAGACGACGTTGGCCTTGCGGATCGCGTCCAGCAGTGACGTCTTGCCGTGGTCGACGTGGCCCATGATCGTGACGACAGGGGGACGCGAAATCGCGTTCTCCGTGTCGAAGTCACGTTCATCGAACAGACCCGTCTCGACGTCCGCTTCGGAGACGCGCTTCACCGTGTGGCCGAACTCCGTCACCACCAGTTCGGCGGTGTCGGCGTCGATGATGTCGGTGATCTTGTGCATCTGCCCCTGCTTCATCAGGAGCTTGATGACGTCCACACCGCGTTCGGACATACGGGAGGCGAGATCCTGGATGGAAATCGCATCGGGGATGGTGACTTCACGCATAATCTTCTCGCGGGGACCCGAGCGCGAGCCACCGCCTTTTTGCTTCTCGCGGCGACGGCGCAGGGCGGCCAGCGACCGGCCCCGCTCCGAATCGTCGTCGAGCGCGGTGGTGATCGTCAGCTTGGTCTTGCGGCGGTCGTCGCCTTTGGTCGCGGTCTTGGTCGGAGTCGCGCGGGCCTTCTTGGCCTTGGCGGACGCGGCCTCGTCCTCTTCCAGCGCGTCCTTGCGGCGCACGACCGGGGCGCTGCCACGCGCACCGCGGGCATCCGCCGCCTCTTCGGGCGACACGGAGGCGTCGGCCGCCTTGTTCTTGGCGTCCTCCGCTTCCTTCGCGGCGCGGCGGGCGGCGAGCTCGGCCTCGGCCTGGCGGCGGGCCTCCTCACGCTCCTTGCGCAGCTCCTCTTCGGCGAGCTGGCGCTTGGCGGCGACGATGGCTTCGCGCTCGCGAACCGCCTCTTCCTCGGCACGCTTCTTCTGCTCGCTCTCCTGCGAGCGGGCCATGGCGAGGGCGCGGGCGCGGGCCTCCTGCTCGGCGCGCGACAGGGTGCGGTGCACCTGGCCGCCGCCGGCGCGGCGGTCGGAGCCGCGATCGCCGGGACGGGTGCCGCGATCGTCACGGCCGCCGCGATCGTTGCCGCGCGGAGCGGCGTTGCGGCCGCCGTCACGGCCACCATCACGTCCGCCGCGGGCGTCGCGGTCGGATCGGCCATCACCGGCGCGCGACTGGGCGCCGCGCGGACCGGGGGTGGAGGCGTGGGCGGAGCGGCGGCGCGGACCGTCCTCGGCCGGGGCGGCGGGCGCCGGCGGCTGAGTGCGCACCTCGGCCTTGCCGATGATGCGCGGACGGCGCGGCATGTTCAGCGCCTGCGCGGCCAATTCCTCGGCCGTTGGCGGACGCGAGACGCCGGAGGCATCCGCAGCCGTCGCCTGTGCGGGGGTGGACGTTGCCGGTTGTGCCGGCGTCGTCACCTCGGCTGCCGGTTCGGCGGCAGCGGAGGGAGCGTCGGCGGGCTCGGCCGCCGGAGCTGTCGGGGCAGCGGAGGCCGCCGGAGCGGCATCGCGACGCGGCGCCGCCGGCTGAGCCGGGGCCTCGCGACGCTGCGCCTCGGCCGCCGGGGCGGCCTGCTGACGGCGCGGCTCCGCCGCAGGCTGGGGCGTATCCTGCCCCGGCACCACGACGCGACGCTTCTTCTTCTCGACAACGACCGACTTCGTACGGCCATGCGAGAAGCTCTGACGCACCGTCCCCTTCTCCACGCCGCCACGGCGCGAAGAAAGCGACAAGGTCTGCTTCCGGCCGCCTTGATCGCCGGTGTCGTTCGTTTCGCTCATATAGCAATTGGTCCTGCGAACCGGAGTTCGTCGGGTTGATCAGAATGCGTATCGCTCTGCGTGCCGCCAAAGTGGTACACGCGCAAGCGCGAAGCATCCAGGATAAAGAGTTCAGCTAGTCGACCAGGCGCGAGTGCGGCATGAACCACACGTTCCCGACCCAAAGTGCGTTCCAGCTCGGCTGAATCGAACACGTCGACCACGTCTAGCTTGTTATGGAGATCGAAGGCCTTCTTGGCAAGCGCTTCGACCTTACGTCGGCCGTCGACGGCCGCGTCGGACGCGAAAACGAGCCCGCGAATGCGGCCCGCGGCCACCTCCGCCCTCACCTTTTCGAACCCTGCGGTCACCAGACCGGCCTTGTGGGCGAACGCCAGACGCTCCAGCGCCGCCCGCCGCAGCAGATGACCCACCTGCTCCGGCAACGTGTCGGGCGCCTCCACCTGCGCCTTGAAGCCGCGGGAAAAGACCCGCTTCTTCACCGCCTCGGCGATGCGTTCCGCCGAAGCCTCCACCCAGACACCGCGTCCGGGCAGTTTACGCCTGACATCCGGCACGACGACACCGTCGGGGGAGAGCACGAAACGAATCATCGTCTCGGGCGTCCCCTTACGGCGCGTCACCAGGCAGGTGCGCTGCGGAGATTTTGGCGCGCGCGCCGTCAGGATGCACTCTCCAAAGGCTTTTCGTCGTCGTCGCCCTCTTCGCCGGCATCGTCGTCACCGGCATCGTCTTCGCCAGCGTCGGCCTCGGCGAGATCGGCGTCGGCCGGATCGTCCTCGGCCAGTTCCACGTCGGCCGCCTCGTCGCCGGCCAGATCGTCGCTGTCCAGATCGGCATCGCCCAGATCGGCGTCGGCCAGCTCGGCGGCGGCCAGATCCTCGTCGTCCAGCGCCTCGGCGTCCAGATCGTCGCCCGCGTCGCCGACGAGGTCGTCTTCGCTGATCCAGCCGGCGACGACGCGCGCGGTCATGATCATCTGTTCCGCATCGGCGCGCGACACGCCGAACTCGGCGAGCGGGCCGGTGTGACGAATAGTCTCCGAGCCGCGCTTCTCCACCCAGCCGACGAGATCGTCAGGCACGGAGCCCGCGAAATCCTCGAGAGACTTCACGTCGTCCTTGCCGAGCGCCACCATCATCGCGGTGGTGATCCCCGGAACCTCGCGCAGATCGTCCTCGACGCCGAGCGCCCGGCGCTCCTCGTCGTTCAGACGCTCACGCTCGTCCAAGTTATCGCGGGCGCGGGCCTGGATTTCCTCGGCCGTCTCCTCGTCGAACCCTTCGATCGAGGCGATCTCGTCGAGGTCCACATAGGCGACCTCCTCCATGGAGGTGAAGCCCTCGGAGGCGAGAAGCTGACCCACCACTTCGTCGACGTTCAGACCGTCGACGAAAAGCTGGGTGCGCTCGTTGAATTCCTTCTGGCGCCGCTCGGACTCTTCCTGCTCGGTCAGGATGTCGATGTCCCAGCCGGTGAGCTGCGAGGCGAGGCGCACGTTCTGGCCGCGGCGGCCGATGGCGAGCGAGAGCTGCTCGTCCGGCACCACCACCTCGATGCGCTCCGAATCCTCGTCCAGCACCACCTTGGCGACTTCCGCCGGCTGCAGCGCGTTGACGATGAACGTCGCGGCATCGGGCGACCAGGGGATGATGTCGATCTTCTCGCCCTGCAGCTCCTGCACCACGGCCTGCACGCGGCTGCCGCGCATACCGACGCAGGCGCCCACGGGGTCGATGGAGGAATCGCGGCTGATCACGGCGATCTTGGCGCGGCTGCCCGGATCGCGGGCGACCGACTTCACCTCGATCACGCCGTCATAGATTTCCGGCACCTCCTGGCGGAACAGGCAAGCGGTGAACTGGGGATGCGTGCGGGACAGGAAGATCTGCGGCCCGCGCGGCTCGCGGCGCACGTCCATCACGTAGGCGCGGATGCGGTCGCCGGGACGGAACACCTCGCGCGGGATGAGCTGATCGCGCCGGCAGATCGCCTCGCCGCGGCCGAGATCGACGATCACGTTACCGTATTCGGCGCGCTTGACGATGCCGTTGATGATGTCGCCGACGCGGTCCTTGTACTCGTCATATTGCCGGTCGCGCTCGGCCTCGCGCACCTTCTGCACGATGACCTGCTTGGCCGACTGGGTGGCGACGCGGCCGAACTCGATCGGCGGCAGCGGATCGGCGATGAAGTCGCCCACCTGCGCGGCCGGGTTCTTCGCGAGCGCGTCCTTCAGCTCGATCTGTGTCGCCGGATTTTCCAATTCCTCGACCACGAGGAGCAGGCGCTGCAGCCGCGTCTCGCCGGTCTTCGGATTGATCTCGGCGCGGATCTCGGTCTCCTGGCCGTAGCGGGCGCGGGCAGCCTTCTGGATCGCGTCTTCCATCGCCTCGATGACGATGCCGCGGTCGATCTGCTTTTCGCGCGCCACCGCATCGGCGATCTGCAACAATTCCAGCTTGTTCGCGCTGACTGCCATACCGTTTCCGTCCCACTCTGACCACGCGTCGGCGCGGTCCTTGATCCATCTGGCCGCGCGTCGGCACGGTCTCTGATCCGTCTGGCCGGACCCTTCCGGGGCCGCGACCGTCGATCCGCTGCTTCGCCGCAACGGGCGCCGCGATCCCTTGAAGGGTCGCGGCCGGCCCCGTACGGCTAGTTCAGCTCCGCATTCTTGCCCGCCTTCAGCGACTGGGCGATCAACGCGTCGGTCAGGACCAGACGCGCGTCGGACAATTCACCGAGCGGAACGAACACTTTCTCTCCAC
This sequence comes from Acuticoccus yangtzensis, assembly GCF_001927245.1. Classification (GTDB taxonomy): domain Bacteria; phylum Pseudomonadota; class Alphaproteobacteria; order Rhizobiales; family Amorphaceae; genus Acuticoccus; species Acuticoccus yangtzensis. The sequence goes on from NZ_MJUX01000001.1 coordinate 395,793, forward strand.
CGAGCTCGGACAGACGCAGATGCACATTGTCCCCGTCGAGGCCGAGGATGATGCCGCGCCAGCGGCGGCGACCGTCGACCGGAATCGCGGTCTCCAACTTGGCCTCGTTGCCGGACCAGCGCTCGAAATCCTCCCGGCGGACCAACGGACGGTCGATGCCGGGCGACGACACTTCGAGATGATACGCCTTGGAGATCGGATCGTCGACATCGAGGGCGGGAGAAACAGCATGGCTGATCGCCTCGCAGTCCTCGATGTTCAGCGTCCCGTCGGGCCTTTCGGCCATGATCTGCACCGTGCAGCCGTTCTGCGCCGTGATGCGTACGCGCACCAGACGATAGCCGAGACCATCGAGGCTCGGAATCACGATCTTCGCGACACGCGCCTCGAGGCCGGTTTCGGTCAATATCCGGTCGTCGTCCAAAGAAACCTCGCTCATCCCGGCGCATCCCGCCCGGCATTCGCACCGCGCGAGCAGGCTGCCGGAAACGCCGAATGGGCCGGCCCCCGAAGGCGCCAACCCGGTTGAGATCTGTAACCTGAGTGTCGGGCCTAAATAGCGTGGCGCTGCGGCGCGTGCAAGGCCCCGCCGCCGGCGACCGAGGCGAAGGCGTCCACCACGTAATCATAGACCTCGCGCTTGAACGGCACGACGAGGCCCGGCACCTCGGCGAGCGGCGCCCACTGCCAGTGCGAGAACTCCACGCTGTGACCGTCGGGCGGCTCGGCCACGTTGATCTCGCTCTCGTCGCCGGTGAAGCGGAAGGCGAACCAGCGCTGCGCTTGACCGCGATAGCGCCCCTTCCACGAGGCGACGTCCTTCGGCAGATCGTAGTGCAACCAGCCCTCGATCTCGCCGATCGGGGTGATCGACGTCACGCTGGTTTCCTCGAACAGCTCGCGGCGCGCGGCCGACATGGCGTCCTCGCCGTGGTCGATCCCGCCCTGCGGCATCTGCCACGAGTAGCTCGGCACCACCCCGCGCGAGGCGCGCTTGCCGAGGAACACCTCGCCCGCCTGCGAAAACAGCGCGATGCCCACGCACAGCCGGTACCCCTTGCGAGGCGTTTGCCCATAGGTCTCCATCAGAACCCCGTCGTCCTGAGCGCGGCTTCGACCGCGCCCATCACCTGCGGCGAGCGCGGCGACACGTAGGACGCGAAGGTCCCCGCGATGCGTCCGTCACGCCCGATCAGGATCTTGTGAAAATTCCAGCCCGGCACAGCCGCGCGCCCGCCCGCACGCCGCGCCCAGGCAAACAGAGGATGCGCGCCCGACCCCGTCACCGGCGCCTTCTGCAGCATCGGGAAGGAGACCTTATAGCGGCTGGTACAAAAGTTCGCGATATCGGCGTCGCTGCCCGGCTCCTGGCCGCCGAAGTCGTTCGACGGCACCGCCAGAACCGTGAGGCCGAGGCCGCGATAGGCCGCGTTCAACGCCTCCAGCCCCTCATATTGCGGCGTAAAGGCACAGCGCGATGCGGTGTTGACGAGGAGAACGACACGGCCCGCCAGCGCCGCCGCGTCGAACGGCTCACCGTCGATCCCGGTCAGCCGCTGGTCCTCCCAGACCAGCGCCGCGCCACCGCGCGGCGACGCGGCACCCGCCACGTCCGCCAGCGACCGCGCCGCCATGGTGAGGCCGACCGCCGACGCCGCGACGGCGAGCGCGGCCACTTTGACGATGGCCGCCGGTTTGGGGGCGATGGGACCCCGCATGCACGCTCCTTCGATTGTCAGGGGGCGAGCCACGTTCGGCTCGGACTGTCACCATAGCACAATAAGGCACGCCGATGCCCGCCCGCGCAGAGAAATAACCAGTCGATGCTGGCGATGTGAACCATGACGGGGAGAAAGTTGGCAAAGCTCTGCCGGTCGTCCAGCGGCGGAGCGGAAAGCGCCGCGCCCGCCCCGCTCTCCTCGGTGTTCTCAGCCCCCACGCCGCCCTCTGGCCCGAGCGCCGCACTGGGCGCGACGGGCTGGCCGTAGCAGCTCTTGGAGAAGGCGCGCATCTCGCTCCACAACCGCGCCGCCAGCGGATCGCCATAATGAAGCTGCACCCGCCCCTTGAGGCGCACCTGCACCTTCGCCTCATGGTCGTAAAGGAGCAGGCTGCAGCGCGGGTCGGCCTTGAAGGCGGCCACCTTGGGGGAGCGCCGATCCGTGTTGAAACGAACGGCGCGGGCCGCCCTGTCCGCATCGCGCAGGATGACCGTTCGCACCTCCGGAAATCCGCCGGAGCCGAAAGAGCCGAGACTCATCCTGTGGAAGGCGGCGTGGCGCGAGCGGGCGCCCTCCTCCAGCATCGCCCAGGCCGCAGCCTCCACCGCATCGAGCGAGCGGGCGTCGGCGGGCGAATTGGCGGCGTGCGAACCAGCAGCGGGCGAACAGGCAGCGGGCGAACCGGCGGCGCCCGTGGCGGTTCCGGCCGCGTCACCGCTCATCGCCTCTCACCGCCGCCGGGGTGGACCGAGCCTCTTGAAGGGCGCATCAGTCCCCGCCCCACGGCTCAATCACGGCTCTGCACGCGGTCGATCACCCGGCCGGCCTTCATGAACGCCTGCCCCACCATCGAGCGGGCGAGGGCCACGGGGGCGAGCGTGGCCGAGGAGACCGGGCCGATCATCACCGTGGTCTGCCGCCCCAGCGCGCTCAGGGTCTGGCGGGCCACCTTGTCCGGCGCCATCGCCCCCGGCATCCCCGCCCCCTTGTAGCCGGCCCGCGCGCCGAAATCGGTACGCACCGGCCCCGGACAGGCGCACAGGATGTCGATCGGCTCGCCGTCCATCTCAGCCGCCAGCGCCTCGGTAAAGGACAACACCAGCGCCTTCGCCGCCGCATAGGTGGCAAAGGTCGGCACCGGCACGAAGGCGGTGGAGGACGACACGTTGATGAGGCCGGCCCGCGTGCCGCTCTGCGCCGCACGCTCGATCATCGCCGGCATCAGCGCATGGGTCAGCGCCAGCAGCGCCTCCACGTCGATGCGCAGCGTGTCGCGGTGGCGGGCGAAGTCCACCTCCGTGAAGCGCCCCACGGCCCCCACTCCGGCGTTGTTGATCACGAGGTCGCAGCCCGCCGCATTGGCCGCCCGCACCACCGCGTCGACGCCCTCCTCGGTGGCGAGATCGGCCGTGACGATCCGCGCGCGGCTGCCGAACTCAGCCTCCAGCGCGGCGAGCTTCTCCGGATCGCGGCCGGTCAGAACGAGGTCGGTGGTCGCCGGCAAGGCGCGGGCGAACGCCTCGCCGAGGCCGCCGGTGGCCCCGGTGACGAGCGCCGCGCGCGGGGCGGGCCGCTCGGGACGGAGTCTGTCTTTGAGGCGGTCATGCATCATGGGACGAGTGTCCTCCGAGGGGCCGGTGGGTGTCGAGGTCTTTCATAGGGCGGCCGTTCCCAACGCAAAACGCGCCGCCCGTGGGGCGGCGCGTCGCATTCTGTCGCAGCCGGCGGGCGGCAGCGCCCGTGTCAGCCTCAGCGCTGGGCAATCGGCATATATTCGCGCTTGGGCGAGCCGGTGTAGAGCTGGCGCGGACGGCCGATGCGCTGCGCCGGATCCTCGACCATCTCCTTCCACTGGGCGATCCAGCCGACGGTGCGGGCGAGCGCGAAGAGCACCGTGAACATCGTCGTCGGGAAGCCGAGCGCACGCAGGGTGATGCCCGAGTAGAAGTCGATGTTCGGGTACAGCTTCTTCTCGACGAAGTAGGGATCGTTCAGCGCGATCTTCTCCAGCTCCATCGCCACTTCGAGGAGCGGATCGTCCTTGATGCCGAGCTCGCTCAGCACTTCATGGCAGGTCTTCTGCATGATGCGCGCGCGCGGGTCGTAGTTCTTGTAGACCCGGTGACCGAAGCCCATCAGGCGGAACGGATCGTTCTTGTCCTTGGCGCGGTCGATGAACTCGGGGATCCGGTCGGCGGTGCCGATCTGATCCAGCATGTTGAGCGCCGCTTCGTTGGCGCCGCCATGGGCCGGGCCCCACAGGCAGGCGATGCCGGCCGCGATACAGGCGAACGGGTTCGCCCCCGACGAGCCCGCCAGACGCACGGTCGAGGTGGACGCGTTCTGCTCGTGATCGGCGTGGAGGATGAAGATGCGGTCCATGGCGCGCGCCAGAACCGGGTTCACCTTGTACTCTTCGCACGGGACCGCGAAGCACATCCGCAGGAAGTTCGCCGAATAGTCGAGGTCGTTCTGCGGGTAAACGAACGGCTGGCCGATCGAATACTTGTAGGCCCAGGCCGCGATGGTCGGCATCTTCGCGACCATGCGGATCGAGGCGATCTCGCGGGCCTGCGGGTCCGTGATGTCGGTCGAGTCGTGGTAGAAGGCCGACAGCGCGCCGACGCATCCCACCATCACCGCCATCGGGTGCGCATCGCGCCGGAAGCCCGAATAGAAGCGGTTCATCTGCTCGTGGATCATCGTGTGACGGGTCACACGGTTCACGAAGTCCTGCTTCTGGCTCATCGTCGGCAATTCGCCGTAGAGGAGGAGATAGCAGGACTCCAGGAAGTCCCCGTGCTCGGCCAACTGCTCGATCGGGTAACCGCGATACAGAAGGACGCCCGCATCACCGTCGATATAGGTGATCTTCGACTCGCACGATGCGGTCGAGGTAAAGCCCGGATCGTAAGTGAACATCCCGGTGTCCTTGTAGAAGGACGAGATGTTGACGACGGACGGGCCTTCCGTGCCCGGCATGACGTCATAATTTACGGCGTCCGAACCGACGTTGAATTGTGCTTGGGAGTCTGTGGTCATCCGTCGGCCTCGCTTTCATTCGCCCGCAAAACAGGCAGCATCATAAGACCGGATCGCAATCCGGTCCCCTTCTGATCTGTCTCCCTTGCCAGTATCCCAGCTGTCCCCGCCCATCAAGCGCCCTGATCATGATCTGGAAATCAGATATGTGGCATGCCAATCGAACGCCGGGACCGAACACCCGCGGCCCCACCGGGCCCCGCGGCCGATCGCAACTCCCGCGCACGAGGCCATAGCGATTGTCTATGGCCCCGCGCCCTATGCGCCGGACCACCATCGCCGGCGCCTTGCCGCCAACGCCGCGTCGCGCGGAACGTCAGCCGCGCATCGCGGGAACCGAAACACCACGTCGCAGTGAATGGGAGCGCCGGCCGGCCGCGCTGCCGGCCCGATGCTCAAGCCTCGGCCTGGTCCTTGATCCGGCCCAGGGATTCGGCACGACCCAGCGCCACGAGAACGTCGAAGATGCCGGGCGACGTCGCCGCGCCGACCAGCGCGGCACGCAGCGGCTGCGCCACCTTGCCGAGCTTCACCCCCGCCTCGTCGGCATAGCGGCGGACTTCGCTCTCCAGCCCGTCCGCCCCCCACGGATCCACCACGGACAGCCGCTCGTGCAGCCGCGCCAGATGCGTGCGAGCGTCCCCCGCGAGAAGCTTCTGCGCCTTCTCGTCCATCGCGAGAGGCCGCTCCGCCCACAGGAAGCGCGCCGCGTCCAGAAGCTCGGCCATGGTCTTGGCACGCTCGGCAAGGCCCGGAACCAGGATCTCGAGCTTGGCCCGCGCGCCCGCGTCCAGCGCCGCCTCGATCGCCGCAGCGTCCTCCTGCGCCGCGATCACCGGGCCGAGCGCGGCCATCAGCCGGTCCGGCGTCGCCTCACGCATATAATGGCCGTTCATGTTCTCCAGCTTCGTGAAGTCGAAGCGGGACGGCGAGCGGCCGACCGCGGCCAGGCTGAAGAGCTCCGTCATCTCGCGCGTGGAGAAGAACTCGTCGTCCCCGTGCGCCCAGCCGAGCCGCACGAGATAATTGCGCAGCGCCTCCGGCAGATAGCCCATCGCCCTGTAGGCGTCGACGCCGAGCGCACCGTGCCGCTTGGAGAGCTTCGCCCCGTCCGGCCCGTGGATCAGCGGGATGTGCGCCATCTCGGGCACCTCCCACCCTAGCGCCTTGTAGATCAGCGCCTGGCGGGCGGCATTCGTCAGGTGGTCGTCACCGCGGATGATGTGGGTCACGCCCATGTCGTGATCGTCCACCACCACGGCCAGCATGTAGGTGGGCGTCCCGTCCGAGCGCAGGATGATGAGATCGTCGAGGTTCTCGTTGGCGAATCGCACCTCGCCTTGCACCATGTCGGGGATCACCGTGTCGCCGGTCAGCGGCGCCTTCAGGCGAATCACCGGGTCGACGCCGGCCGGCGCCTCGGACGGGTCCTTGTCGCGCCACGTCCCGTCATATTTCGGCGCGCGGCCCTCGGCTGCGGCCTTCTCGCGCATCGCCTGCAGCTCTTCGGGCGTGGTGTAGCAGCGGTAGGCCATGCCCTTGGCCACCAGCTCGTGCGCAACCTCGGCGTGCCGCGCCGCGCGGGCGGACTGGTAGACGATCTCGCCGTCACCCTCGAGCCCGAGCCACGAAAGGCCGTCGAGGATCGCGTCGATCGCCTCGGCGGTGGAGCGGGCGCGGTCGGTGTCCTCGATCCTGAGGCGCATCTCGCCGCCGTGGTGGCGGGCGAACAGCCAGTTGAAGAGCGCCGTACGGGCGCCGCCGATATGGAGGAAGCCGGTCGGCGACGGTGCGAACCGCGTCACCACCTTGGATTGAGAGGTCATCTGAAGCACGCTAATATGAGGCTGTCGGCGATGGTACTAGCGGGATGACCCCGCCCGCGTCGACCCTTTCGGGAGAGGGAAGATGCGCTTCGCTGGCCGCCACCGCCACTTCGCCGGACCGCTCCGGTGTCCGCGCCCCGCTCTCACGCATGTGGAGCGTTGCGGAGCGGGCCAGGCGCTGCGGCCATGACGCCGCCTCTCGATCCCTTCGCGAACCTCTCGGCCGCGGCGGCGACCGACCCCGCCGCTCTCGCCGCAGCCGTCTGGCGCCGCAGCAGGCCTCCTCGGCGAGAGCGCGCGCCGCCGAACCCGGCGAACGCCCCCGGCAGCGGCGGCAGCGGAACCGGCAGCAGCGGCGGAACCGGCAGTAGCACCGGCGCCACCGAAGGTCCGGTCCGCACACCGCGCCGGCCGGGACCGCGCAGCGTGCCGGACCGGCGGTGAGCCTCGTCATCCCCCGCCCGCGGGCCGCGTCCGGCGTCGCCGCATGGTTCGCCGCATGTGCCGCCCACGACCTCGCCTTCGGACGGTTTCAGCTCTGGCTGCCGGTCCTCACCGTCGCGGGCATCTTCGTCGCCGCCGAACTCCCGTTCGCCGTGCCGCCCGCGCTCAGCGGGGCCGCGCTCGCCGTGCTCCTCGGCCTGCGCTTCGCCGCCGGACGCACGGCCCTCTTCGCCGTCACCGCGCCGCCCCTCCTCGCCGCCGCCGCGTTGACGGCGGGGCTCCTGGCGCTCGGCCTGCAGGAGCGTTTCGGCGGAACGCCCGTCATCACCCACCAGCAGACCGCCGACATCACCGGCCTCGTCGTCTCAGCGGAGGGGCGCGGCGAGGGGCGGGACAGCGTCGTCGTCGCCCTCACCGCCGCCACGCTGGACGGGCCGGTGCCGCGGCGCATCCGCGTGTCGGTGCGCGGAGGCGGCCCCTTCCCGGCGGGGGCGACGGTGACCGGCAAGGTGCGCCTCTTCCCGCTTCAGGGGCCGGTCTATCCGGGCGGCTACGATTCCAGCCGCCGCCTCTTCTTCGACGGGATCGGCGCCACCGGCTTCAGCTATGGCGCGCTCACCGTCACCCGCCCGCCGGACCGGAGCGCCGCCGCGCTGGCCGACGCGCTGCGCCGCACGGTCGAGTCACGCATCACGGCCGCTCTCGCCCCCTCCGCCGACACCTCCGCTGCCAACTCCGCAGAACCCCGCCCCGCTGCCGAGCCCTCCCCCGCCGGAGCCGCCTTCGCCACCGCCCTCCTGGTGGGCAAGCGCGGCGACATGGCACCGGAGGACGTCGAGGCGCTTCGGGTGTCGGGCCTCGGCCACATCCTGGCGATCTCGGGGCTGCACATGGCGCTGGTGGCAGGCTCGGTGTTCGCCGCGGTGCGCTTCGTCCTCGCCGCGTGGCCCGCCGTGGCGCTGCGCCATCCGATCCGCAAATGGGCCGCCGTCGCTGGCGTCATGGCGGCCACCTTCTACCTCGTCCTGTCGGGCGGATCGGTCGCCACCATCCGCGCCTATGTCATGCTGATGGTGGGCCTCGCCGCCATCCTCGTCGACCGGCCGGCGCTCACCATGCGCACCATCGCCGTCGCCGCGGCGGTGGTGATCACGGTGGACCCGATCTCGGTCACCGAGCCCTCGTTCCAGATGTCCTTTCTGGCGGTCACCGCGCTCGTCGGCTTCTACGAATGGTGGTCGCGCAGGCGGATCCGCGTCGGCACCGGGCTGACGCGGCCGGTCGCGGCCTTCCTGATCGGCCTCGCCCTCACATCCCTCATCGCCGGCCTCGCGACGGCGCCCGCCTCGGCCTACCATTTCCACAGGCTCGCCCCGCTCGGCCTCCCGGCCAATCTCGCGGCCATGCCGATCTTCACCTTCATCGTGATGCCGGCCGGGGTGATCGGCCTCGCCGTGATGCCGCTCGGCCTCGAAGCGCTGCCGCTGACGGTGATGCGCTGGGGGCTGGACCTCGTCCTCGCCATCGCCCACGCCGCCACGGAGGCGACGGGGGACGCGGGGCTCACAGGCGCCATCCCGCCGGCGGCGGCGGTCCTCACCGCGCTCGGCCTCGTGTGGCTCGCGATCTTCACCGCGCCGTGGCGTCTCCTCGGCCTCGGCGCCATCGCGGCGGGCCTCGCCCTCGCCCCGCACGGACCGCGTTACGACGCGCTCGTCGCCGAAGACGGCCTCACCATCGCCGCCCGCGGCCCGGACGGCCGCCTTACCATGATGGGGGACACGGACGGCTTCGTGGCCACCCTATGGCTGAAGGCCGACGCCGACCCACGCACCAACGGGAAAAGCACCGACGCGGACGGAGCCCCTTCTTGCGACCCGGTCGGCTGCACGCTGCCGCTCGGCGACGGCCGGCTCGCCCGTCCACACTCGGCCCGCGCCGTCACCGAGGATTGCGCCCTCGCCGAGGTCGTCGTCTCCGTGCTGCGCCTCCCCGTCTGCGCCGCGCCCGGCGTCGTCGATCGCACGGTGCTGCGGCACCACGGCGCCACGGCGCTCACCCGCGGACCGGACGGAACGTGGCACACCACCACCGCCCGGCCGAACGGCCCCACCCGCGCATGGCAGATCCCCGCCGACCTCGGCTACGACTGACCCCCACGCCACCACCCACACGCGAGCCACCCCGCGCGGCCTCCGCACCCCACAGCCGGCACCCCACCACCTGCGAGGCGTCCACGCATCTCGGGTCCCCTCAGCCTGATCGCCGGAGCCGCCATCGCGCAAATCCGTTGGCGGAGACGGTGGTGCCTTGCCAAGGAGCCGCAGGCCGGCTTTAGCCGCTTGTCCTTGGGAAGGTGCCGCCGTCTCTGCCATGCGGTGCAGCGTGATGGCGGTTCCGGTGGTCAGGCGGGCCCTGATCGCTGGTGGGCAGGAGCCCGCCGGAGGCTACGGCCGCGCGCCCAGACCCTGCGGCACCATCTCCAGCACCGCGCCCGCGGCGGCATCGGCGGGCGAGGTGTCGACGCTCATCGCGGCGGTAAACGCATCGAACACGCGCGATTGCGCCTCCCGCTCGGGCGATCCGTCCACCAGCAGAGGGCCGAGGGCGGCAGCGAGGCGCTCGGCCGTCACCTCGTCCTCCAGAAAGGCGGGGATGTCGTTGCGGCCGACGACGATGTTGGCGAGCACCATCGACGGGGCGGTGACGATGCGCACCAGGGGATTGATCCACTTCACGAAGCGCCCGACGAGATCGAGCTTGTAGGCCACCACCATCGGGATGCGCGCGGCGGCGAGCTCCATCGTCACCGTGCCGGAGGCAGCGAGGGCGGCCCGCGCGCGGCCGAAGACGGCAGCCTTTTCGCCCCCGTCGCGCAGGGTGACCGGCACCGGCCAGGCCGCGGCCAGCTCTGCGATCCGCGCGCGCAGATGCGGCACGGCGAGAAGCTCGACGGGGCACGGCGGCGCCACCCGGCCGAGCGCCTCGCCGAAGACGGGCATCAGGTCCTCGATCTCGCGGCGGCGGCTTCCGGGGAGCACCAGCAGCGTCTCGCCGGTCGGCGCGATCGCCCGCATCCTCTCGAACAGAGGATGGCCGACATAGACGCAGCGCGGCCCGCCGAGGCGCTCGTGCACCGCGGGCTCGAACGGGAAGAGCGCCATGACGAGGTCGACATAAGGGCGCATCGCCCGCGCGCGCCCCGGCCGCCACGCCCACACGGTGGGGCTGACATAGTTGACGATCGGCACGTCCGGCAGAGCGCGGCGCACGCGCTTGGCCACACGGTGCGTGAATTCGGGCGAATCGACGATGACGAAGACGTCGGGGCGGAAGGCGATCACCGCATCCGCCGCCTCGCGGATGCGCGCCAGCAGGCGGGGAAGCTGGCGGATGATGGCGTCGATCCCCATCACCGAAACCTCCTCCTGGGCGAAAATGGGCGTCAGCCCGGCGGCGGTCATGTCCTCCGCGCCGATGCCGCACCATTGGATCTCGCGCCGCGCGGCCAGGGCCTGCATCAGCGCCCCGCCGAGCCGGTCGCCGGAGGGCTCGCCGGCGATGATCGCGATCTTCAGCGGCCGCCCGTCCGCGGCGGCGGTCTCTCCGCCGGCATTCACCGCGCCGGTCATTGCGCCACCACGAAGACGCCGACCTTGTCGGCGGCGCGCGCGACGGCGGCGCGCTCGGCGACGATGGTGCGCCCGGCCTCAATGGCGATGCCGCCGAGCCCGGCCTTCACCACACCGGCGAGGGTGGCGGCGCCGATCACCGGAACGTCGGTGCGCATCTCCTGACCCCGTTTGGCGCGTTTGACGAGGACGCCCGCCCCCTTCGCGGCGCGGAAGCGGCGGCGGGCGCGCACCTCGGCCACACGGTCCAGCATCGCATCGGTCCCCTCCGCGCCCTCGACGGCGACGATCCGGCCTTCCACCACAACCACCCCCTGCCCCACGTCGAACGGCGCCGACGCCTCCAGATATTGCACGCCCATGGCGATATCGGCCGCATGGGCCGAGCCCGGAAGGCATCGCCCGACCGGGCCCGGCGCGGCCAGAAGCTCCGGCACCGCCTCCGCCACGGACACCACGCGAAACCCCTCCTCCTCGATCATCGCGACGAGGTTGCGCACGATGGTATCGTCCCCGCCCACGACGGACCGCACGATGCGCGGCAGAAGACGCAGCGTCTCGAGGTCGGGGACCATGGCGGCGAAGTCCGGCCTCGTGCTGACGGTGCCGAGAAGAAGGACGTCCCGCACCTTCGCGTCGAGGGCGAGGCGGCGCAGACGGCCGAGTTGTCCGTAGGAAAAGCGGTGCGCGGCGATGCCGGGGCCGAGTTGCGGCACGGGGTCCGCCTCGTGGTCGATGGCGAAGACGACGACCGGGCGGCGCGGCGCGATGGCGGCGGCCGCCTCCCACGGAAGCCCGCCGGCGCCGGCGACGATGCCGAGCGGCCCCTCAGCCCCATGCGTCGTGGTCGCGGCACCGTCAACCATGGCGGGCATCGGCCGCCCCGGCCTCACGCGCCGCCGGGAAGGCGGCCAACCCGGCCTCACGCGCCACCGGGAGGGCCGCCGCCCCGGCCTCTCGCGCCGCCGGGAGGGCGGCCAACCCGGCCATTCGCGCCGCCGGGGCGGCGCGGCGCCTCATGCCTCGTCGTCGGCGTCCGCGTCGCCGGTCTGGTCGAGCGGGCCGTCATGGCGCGGGTCACGGCGGGTCGACATGTAGGGGCGGCGCGGGGCCTGGTCGATGAAGGCGAGGATGCGGTCGACCACGGGATCACCCGCCATCGCCTCGCGCAGCTTCTCGGTACGGTCCTCGAACTTGCCGTGCTCGTCGAACAGCATGGCATAGGCGGCGCGCATCTTGGCGACGGCCGCACGGTCGAAGCCGCGCCGCTTCAGACCGATGAGGTTCAGCGTCTGGATCCACGCCTTGCGACCCGTGGCGTAAGCGTAGGGCACCACGTCGTTGGTGACGCCGGCGAGGCCCGCCACGAAGGCGAAGGCGCCGATACGTGAGCGCTGCAGCACCGCCGTCTGCCCGCCGATCAGAACGAAATCGTCGAGCTGGCAGTGGCCGCCCAGGAGGACGTGGTTGGAGAGGACGACCCCGTTGCCGAGCGTGCAATCATGTCCGACATGGGAGCCGATCATGAAATAGCAGTTGTCGCCGATGACGGTGCGGCCGTGCCCCTTGGCGGTGCCGACGTTCATCGTGACGAGCTCGCGCACCGTGCAGTCGGCGCCGATGACGAGTTCGGTCGGCTCGTCCTTATAGGAAAAGTCCTGCGGTCCCTCGCCGACGACCGCCCCCGGATAGAGCCGGGTGCGCGGGCCGATCGTGGTATGGCCCGAGACCACCACGTTGGCGCCGATCTGAACCCCCTCGGCGAGAACCACATGGGGGCCGATGACGGCGTTGGGGCCGATCTTCACGCCATCGGCGATCTGTGCACCATCCTCGACGATGGCCGTCGGGTGGCGCGCTGCCAGGGAGGTTTGGGCCAAATGCCTACTCTTGTACAATCATGGCGGAGACGTCCGCCTCGGCCACCAGGGTGCCGGACACGATCGCATCGCCATGGAAGCGCCAGATGTTGCCGCGCTGGCGTTCCTTCTTCATGTGATATTCGATCACGTCGCCGGGGCGGACCGGCTTCCTGAACTTCGCCTTGTCGACGGTCATCAGGTAGACGAGGCGCGGCTTCTCACGGCCCTCGGCGTGCATGCACAGCACCCCCGCCGTCTGCGCCATACCCTCGATCATCAAAACGCCCGGCATCACCGGCTCACCCGGAAAGTGACCCATGAACTGCGGTTCATTGTAGGTCACATTTTTGATGCCGATGCCCGAACGGTCGCCGTCGATGTCGATCACGCGGTCGATCATCAGGAACGGATAGCGGTGCGGCAAGAGCGTCAGAATGTCGGTCAGCTCGGCCGTCGCCAGCGTTTTCAGCGTCCCCCCAGGGGTCCCCCCATTGTCCATCACGTCGTCCGCGCTCGTCAAAGAAGTCTCATCCACCATAGAAGGGGCGCTTAGGAATTTGAAGTTGTCGCGGCGCGAATGAGCCGGAGGAACGCCTTGCGCTCCTTGATCCACTGCATCGCATCCATGGCCGGAGAGCCGCCCCAGGTCGCTCCGTCCGGCACGTCCTCGCTCACCGCCGAGTAGCCGGCGATCATCGCCCCGGTGCCGATCGTCACACCGTCGCGCACGCCGACGCCGCCGCCGAGCGTCACGTGGTCGCCCAAGGTCACCGAGCCGGCGATGCCGACGGTGCCCGCGATCACGCAGTGGCAGCCGGTGACGACGTTGTGGGCGATCTGCACCAGGTTGTCGATCTTGGTGCCCTTGCCGATCACCGTGTCGCGCCGCGAGCCGCGGTCCACGCACGAGTTGGCGCCGATCTCCACATCGTCCTGAATGACCACGGCGCCGACCTGCGGCACCTTGCGGTAGGCGTCGGGCGTGCGGGCGAGGCCGAAACCGTCCTGGCCGATGCGGCAGCCGGGGTGAATGATCACCCGGTCGCCGATATGGGCGCACTGAATGGTGGTGTTGGCGCCGATCACCGTGTTGCGGCCGATGGTGCAGCCGGGGCCGATGACGACGTTGGGGCCGATCACCGAGCCACGGCCGATCTCCACGCCGCGGGAGATCACCGCGAAAGCCTCGACGATGACGTTCGCCTCCAGCCCCTCGCTGTCCTCGACGATGGCGCTGGCCGCGATCTCGCCGCCGGAACGGGAGGTCAGCGGGCGCGGGCGCATGGCGGAGGGGTGGAAGAGCCCCGCGGCCAGACCGAAGGCGTTGCCGGCATGCTTGGTGAACAGCGCGACGCAACCTTCCGGCACGATGTCCTTGAAGCGCGGGTCGACGAACACCGCCCCGGCCTTCGTCGTCTCGAGGTCCTTGCGCCGCTTGGCGTCGCGCACGAACGAGATGTGCTCCGGCCCCGCCGTGTCGAGCGGCATGATGTCGGACATGATCCGCTCACGCGCGGCAGGATCGGAAACCTGAGCGCCGACGGCGTCGGCGACGTGGCCGAGCTGCTGCGGTTCTGCGGGCGGGAAAAATCGGTTCATGAGTCTGGTCGCTGATCGGCGGATCGGGGGGTGTTAGACCGCAAGACCCCCAAAGGGCAACTCCGCAGGCATAGGAAAAGCGCCGCCGGGGGGCCGGCGGCGCTCAATCACGTCAACTTATATGTGGATCAGAAGCGGGTGCCGCCGGACAGACGGAAGATCTGCGTCTGATCCGCGTCCTCTTCCAGCACCGGCACCGCGACGTCGGCGCGGATGGGGCCGAAGGGCGATTTCCACGTCAGGCCCACGCCGACCGAGGCGCGCAGCGCGAAGTCGTCCGACAGAACCGTCCCCGAGCCGCCGTTGCGCGCCACGATGTCCGGATCCACGCCCCACAGCGAACCGGCGTCCGCGAAGGCCGCACCGGCGAGACCGATCTCCGGCGGGATGAACGGGATCGGGAAGGAGGCTTCCGCGGTACCCGCCACATAGAACCGGCCGCCGAGAGCGTCGCCGCTGAGGGCGTCACGCGGACCGATACCGGCCGAGGAGAAGCCGCGCACCTTGGTGCCGCCCAGGAAGAACTGGTCCTGGATGCGCAGGTCGTCGTTGAGAGCGGCCATCGCACCGCCTTCGAGGGCGAAGAAGCCGACCACACCCGCCGCCGGAAGGACTTCGCGGTAGGCACGGGCCTTCGCGGTGCCGCGGACGAAGAAGGCGTCGCCGCCGAGACCCGCGAACTCACCCTTGATCTGGCCATAGTAGCCGTCGCGCGGGTTAAACTGGTCGTCCAGCGAGTTGTAGGTCAGCGAGGTGCCGATCAGCGAGGTCAGACGGCTGCCTTCGGAGTCGCAGACCGAGCGCGAGATGTAGCCGGCCGCGCAGTCGCCCGCGTCCACGTCAACCTCGCGGTTGAAGAGGGTGTAGAAGACCTGGGCCGACGTCTCTTCGGTCAGCGGGACACCGAGGCGCAGCGTGCCGCCGGTCTCGTTCATGTTGTAGTCGGAGTCGTCGGTCTCTTCCGAACGGGTGGCGAAGAGGTCGATGCCGCCCGACACGCGGTAGCCGAAGAGGTAAGGCTCGGTGAAGGACAGGTCGATCGACTGATCTTCCAGACCGCCGGAGACGGCGCCCTTCAGATACTGGCCACGGCCCAGGAAGTTGCGCTCTTCGATCGACAGCTCGCCGATGATGCCGCGGTCGGTGGAGTAGCCGAAGCCGACCGAGATCTTACCCGTCGCCTGCTCCTGAACGTAGACCGTGATCACCACCCGGTCCGGCGCCGAACCCGGCGTGGTCGCGATGCGCACGTTCTCGAAGAAGCCCAGCGCGCGCAGACGGCGCTCCGCCCGGTCGATGAGGACGCGGTTATAGGCGTCGCCCTCGGCGATATCGAACTCGCGCCGGATGACGTAGTCGCGGGTGGTCGTGTTGCCCTCGATCTCGATGCGCTCGATGTAGGCCTGGATGCCCTGGTCGACGCGGTAGACGACGTCGATCTTGTTCGTCTCGAAGTTGCGCTCGCCGACCGGGGTCACGTCCGCGAAGGGGTAGCCCTGCCGGTTCGCCGCAAGGGTGAGGTCCTCGATCGACTTCTCGATCTTCTCGGCCGAATAGCGCTTGCCCGGACGGCTCTCGACACGGCGCTCGAGCTGCTCGGGGTCGAGGTCGGACAAGGTGGTGTCGACCCGCACGTCGCCGAATTCGTACTGCGCGCCCTCGTCGAGCGTGAAGGTGATGAAGAACTCGTTGCGCTCGCGGTCATAGTCCGCGACGGCCGACAGAAGGCGGAAATCGGCGAAACCGCGGTTGAAGTAGAAGCGGCGGATCAGCTCCTGGTCGGCCTGCAGACGGTCCGGATCATAGACGTCGGTCGTGCGCAGGAAGCCCAGCAGCCCGCTTTCCTTCGTGCGGATCACGTCGCGCAGACGCGCGTCGGAGAAGGAGCGGTTGCCGACGAAGGTGATGCGGCCGACGTTGGCCTTGGCGCCCTCGTCGATCATGAAGATGAGGTCGACGCGGCCTTCGCCCCGGTCGATGATCTGCGGCTCCACGGAGGCGCGATAGTTGCCGCGCCGGCGATAGGCTTCGAGGATTGTCTGAACGTCCGACTGCACTTGGCTGCGGCTGAAGGTGGAGCGCGACCGGCTCTGCACGATGGCGTCGAGACGCTCGTCGTTCAGGCCGCGGTTGCCCTCGAAGGACACGCGGTTGATCGTGCCGTTCTCCGTCACCGTCACCACCAGGGACGAACCGGACTGGGTGATGGCGACGTTGGCGAAGAGGCCCGTCGCGAAGAGCGCGTCGATGCTCTCGTCGACCTGTGCCGGACCGAAGGCCTGGCCCGGCCGGACGGTGACATAGGCCCGGACGGTTTCGTCCGAGACCCGGCTGTTGCCGTTCACCACAATGCTGGAGACCACAGCGGCGAAGGCCGGAGCAGCAGCAGTGACCAGACCGGCCGTCAATACAAGTGACAGAACGGCGGCGCGAAGGAGGTTTTGCATCATGGTGCCCGGACGAAAGAACATGGACGGGACGGAGCCTCGCGTTTCTCGAGGTCGCCGAACCGCTGACGACCCACGACAGCTATGATCCGCCGGGCCTTACCAAACAAGGCAAAGGGAGGGACGAGGTGCCCCTTTGGGCCGGACCGTTGCGCGGACGCAACGGTCGGCCGGGGTGCGTCAGGGCACCCGAAGGCTGTGTCAGGAGGTGAGGAACAACAGGTCGTTGAAGGTCGCGAAGAACATCAACAGCAGCACCAGGCCGAGGCCGATGCGGAAACCGACGTCCTGCGCGCGCAACGACAACGGCCGCCCCCTCACCGCCTCGATGGCGTAGAAGAGGAGGTGTCCGCCATCCAGCATCGGGATCGGCATCAGATTGATGAGGCCGATGGAGATGGACAGCATCGCCGCCAGGCCGAACAGCGCCATGAAGCCGATGGACGCCATGTCGCCGGAGATCTTTGCGACACGCAGCGGGCCGCCGAACTGCTTGGCGCTCTGCTCACCCGTCAGCACCCCGGCGATCACCTCCACGGTGCGCTTGGTGATGTAAGCGGTTTCCTGCGTCCCCGCGACCAGCGCTCCGACGGGCCCGAAGGTCTCGCGCCTGATGTCCTCCGGGCTGGTGCGGTTCTCGATGCCCAGGAATCCGGCCGTATAGGGCGTGCCGAAATCGTCGGTCAGGTTGCGCTGCTCGGGGGTGGCGTGCAGCACCACCTCCTCCCCGCCCCGCTCGACGGTGAAGGCAAGGTCGCGCCCCGCAGCGCTCGACACGGTGCGCAGAACGTCGACGAAGGCGTTCACCTGGCGCCCGTCGATCGCGACGATGACGTCGCCCGGCTGGAACCCGGCGGCCGCGGCGGGGCTGTCGGGCCGCACGCCGGTCACAGCCGCATCCACCGAAGGACGGCCGACCATCAGGAAGGCGGCGGCGAAGATGAGAATGGCCAGGATGAAGTTGGCCGCCGGGCCGGCGGCGACGATCGCCGCGCGCTGCCACACCGGCTTCAGGTAGAAGCTCGTGCGCCGCTCCTCCTCGCTCATCGCCTCGATGGCGTCGTGATCCGGCACGGAGGCGGCATTGTCGTCACCGGCGAATTTCACGTAGCCGCCCAGCGGGATGGCCGCAATGCGCCAGCGTGTGCCGCGCTTGTCGTTCCAGCCGATCAGCTCCGGCCCGAACCCGAGCGAGAAGGCGTCGATCGCCACATTGCACCAGCGGGCCACGAGGAAGTGACCCATCTCGTGAATGAAAATGATGATCCCCAGAACGAAGAGGAAAGGCGGGATGTAGGCGACAACGTCCCAGATCCAGCTCAGAATTTGCACGTCGAATCCACTCCCGAAGCCAGGGTCAGGCGCCAACCCAGACCATACGAGTCAAAGCTTTGCCAGAGGTCAGGCCGCGCTGCACGTCAAAGTGAGGCCCTCGGCAACATGCCGCGCCTCCGCGTCGATCGCCTCGACATCGTCGAGACTGGTCGCCGGCCCGGCCCGATGCGCCAGCGCCTCCAGACTATCACCGACCACGCGGCTGATGTCCAGGAACCCGATCCTAGAGGCCAGGAAGGCCGCGACGGCGACCTCGTTCGCCGCATTCAGAATATTGGTGGCGTGGCCGCCCGCGCCAAGGGCCTCGCGCGTCAGGCGCAGCGCGGGAAAGCGGGCCTCGTCCGGGGCTTCGAAGGTCAGCGGCCCCGCCGTCACGAGGTCCAGCGGCGAGACCGGCGCCGCGCCGCGCTCAGGATAATAAAGACAATGCGCCACAGGGGTGACCATCGACGGGTTGGACATGTGAGCGAGCACGGACCCGTCCGCATATTCCACCATGCCGTGAACGATGGACTGGGGATGCACAACCACACCGATCCGCTCGATGCCGACCGGGAAGAGGTGGTGCGCCTCGATCACCTCGAGGCCCTTGTTCATCATCGACGCGGAATCGATGGTGATCTTCGCCCCCATCGACCAGTTCGGGTGCTTCAGCGCGTCCTTCGGCGTCGCCCGCGTCATCGCATCGTAGGACCAGGTGCGGAAAGGCCCGCCGGACGCGGTGAGGACGATCCGCCGGATCGCCCCCAGCGCGTCGTTCTCGAACACCTGGAAGATGGCGTTATGCTCGGAATCGACCGGCAGAACCGTCGCCCCCGCGGCCGCCGCGCGCGGCATGACGATCTCACCCGCCGCGACGAGGCATTCCTTGTTGGCAAGGCAGATGGTGCGCCCCGCGTCGACCGCCGCCAATGTCGGGCGCAGCGCCGCGAAGCCGGGGATCGCGACGATGACGCGGTCCGCCTCCATCGCCGCCAGCGCCTCCATGGCGGCGGGGCCGGCGTCCGAGGCGAGGCCGAGCGGGCCGAGGCGCGCCTTCAACGCGCCGCCGGCCGCGGCATCGGCGAGCACCGTCATCTCGGGGCGGAATTTCTCGGCGATCGCGGCAAGGCCCGCCGCATCGCGCCCCGCCGCGACGCCGACGAGATCGAAGCCCCCCGCCTCGATCGCCTGAAGCGCCGACTGGCCGACCGAACCCGTCGCGCCGAGGAGAACGACGCGCGTCACAGCCGCCCCATCATCGAAAGGAACCCGCCCGCCGCGGTGTCCGCCGAGGCGACGGCACCGATCAGCATCGTCACCAGCGAGGCGGCGATCAACCCGTCGACACGGTCCATCACACCGCCGTGGCCGGGGATGAGGCTTCCCGCGTCCTTGATCGCGAAGCGCCGCTTGGCGGCCGACTCCAAAAGGTCGCCGCCGATCGACGCGACCGCCACCAGCGCGGCGGCGAACAGCCCCGCCAGCGACCACGGCGCGTCCAGCAGCGACAGAACGAACGCGCCGCACAGCGCGCCGCAGACGAGCCCGCCGATCGCCCCCGACCAGGTCTTGGACGGCGACACCCTGCGCCACAGCTTCGGCCCGCCCATCTTGCGGCCGACGAAGAAGGCGGCCGTGTCGGTGGTCCAGGCGATCAGGAGCACGAAGACGACGGCACCGAAGCCGTCCGCCCCCTTGCGCAGCTCGATCATCGCGATGATCGCCGCGCCGGCATAGAGCACCCCCGCCCCCACCCACCGAGGCGAAACGGGATGCCGCCCCATGGCCGCCACCGCCGCCACCAGCACCGCCCCCGCTGCGAGCGCGCCCACCGCCGCGGGGAGCGACAACGTCACCGCGACGATGGTGAGGGCGCACTGGACGAGGTAGGCGCCCCACAGGACGGCGCGCCGGTCGTGGCCGCCCACCATCCTCAGCCACTCGTCCTGCACCAGGAGCGCGGTTAGGAGGACGATGCCGGCAAAGGCGATCTCGCCCAGCCACAAGGCACCGATCACGAGCGGGATCAGCACCGCCGCCGACAGAAGCCTCAGCTTCATCTCGCGCTGGAACAGGAACCGCGCACGCAGCTTGCGCACACGGGCGCGGATGCCTGCGGGGGGAACATCAGGCCGGGGCCGTTCGCCACGGCGGGCCCAGAAGGGGCGACGGCCGGAACCCAACCCATCGCTGCGCCTGGCGATCATTTGTTCTTCACCATCATCGCTCGGCCGCCGTCATCGTCCGGCGACCTCGTGTTGCGGCGGCCGCTCCGGCCCTTCAGCCCCCCCGGCGCCGCGATCGCCCAGCCGAGACGATCATCACCTGACCTTGGCCACGGACCGGCAATCGTCAAGGCTTGGCGATCGTCACGGGCACGGCGCCGAAGCGGCGCTGGCGCGTCGCGTAGTCGGCGAGCGCCTCGTCCAGGTGTGCCGCTCCGAAATCAGGCCACAGCGTCGCCGGAAAGGCATACTCGGCATAGGCCGACTGCCAGAGGAGAAAGTTGGAGATCCGCTGTTCGCCGCTGGTGCGGATGACGAGATCGGGATCGGGCAAGGCGGCCGTGTCGAGGTAGGCGGCGAGGGTGTCCTCGTTCACCGCCTCGGGGGCGATCTGTCCGGCGGCGACGGCGAAGGCGAGCTTGCGCGCCGCGCGGGCCAACTCGTCCCGCCCGCCATAGTTGAACGCCAGGACCAGACGCAGCCCGTCGTTCAGGCGGGTGCGCGCCTCGGCCTCTTCGATCAGGCCGACGATGTCCTTGTCGATATCGTCTCGCCCGCCGATCACCTGGATCTGCACGTTGTTGGCGATCAGATCCTCGAGGTCCGAGCGGATGAAGCGCCGCAGCAGCGACATCAGCTCGTTCACTTCCGCCTTGGGCCGGTTCCAATTCTCGCGGCTGAAGGCGAACAGGGTCAAAACCTCGATGCGCCGCTCGCCGGCATGGCGAACGACACGGCGCACGGCTTCGATCCCCTTGCGGTGACCCAGCGTCCGCGGCAAACCGCGCCGGTTCGCCCAGCGCCCGTTGCCGTCCATGATGATGGCCACGTGGCGCGGCAGACCGCCAGGGGCCGAAGGTTCTTCGGGGACGGGGACCGCCGCGTTCGCCAAGGGATCAGATCTCACGCGAGGTGTGCCCTTAAATCTGAGAAATCTCGGCTTCTTTCTGCGCGACGGTCGAGTCGATCTCGGCGATCTTCTCGTCGGTCAATTTCTGCACGCGGTCCGAGGTCTGACGCTGCTCGTCTTCCGACAGGTCGGACTTCTTGACCATTTCCATACCGTCACGGCGGACATGGCGCACGGCCACGCGCGCCTGCTCGGCATATTTGTGCGCGACCTTGATGAGGTCCTTGCGGCGCTCGGCGTTCAGCTCGGGGATGGGAATGCGCATCAGCGTGCCTTCCACCACCGGGTTGAGGCCCAGCGAGGATTCGCGGATCGCCTTCTCCACGGCCTGCGCCATCGAGCGGTCCCACACCTGCACGGTGATCATGCGCGGCTCGGGCACGGAGACGGTAGCGACCTGGTTCAGCGGCATGTGCGAGCCATAGGCGGCGACCTGAACGGGCTCCAGCATGGAGGCGCTCGCCCGGCCGGTCCGCAGACCGCCAAGTTCGGTTTTCAGGACCCCGATCGCGCCGTCCATTCTCCGCTTCAGATCGTCAAGGTCCACGCTCATCTCAATTCCCCTCGCCCGCTCGATCGCAGGTTTCGCATCACAGACCGCCGGACGGCGGCGCAGTCCGGCGCTTTCCTAGCAAGACGGCCCCGCGCAAACAACGCTGGGGCCGTCCCGTTCCTCAATCGGCGACGATGGTGCTCGTTCCTTCGCCGCGCACCACCTTCGGCAGCGCGCCATGATCCTGGATCGAAAACACCACGATCGGCAGTCCATTGTCACGCGCCAGTGCGATCGCCGCGGCGTCCATCACGCCGAGATTTTTCGCCAGCGCCTCCTGGTGGCCGACACGCTCATAGCGTGTGGCCGAGGGGTCGCGGTTGGGGTCGGCGGTGTAGACACCGTCGACCTGCGTACCCTTCAGGAGAACGTCGCACCCCATTTCCACCGCCCGCAGCACCGCCGCGGTGTCGGTGGTGAAGAAGGGATGGCCCGTCCCCGCCGCGAACAGCACCACGCGGCCCTCGGCCATGTGCTGGATCGCCCCGCGGTGGGTGAAGCGGTCGCAGATCACCGGCACGTCGATCGCCGAGAGAACCACCGCCTCGGTGCCGAGCGCGCGAAGCTGGGCGGCGACGGCGACGGCGTTCATCACCGTCGCCAACATGCCCATCTGGTCGCCCGCCACGCGGTCCACCGCCGTCAACGCCAGGTTGGCGCCGCGCAGGAAGTTGCCGCCGCCGATGACCAGGCCCACTTCGCGGCCCTGGTTCACCACTTCGACGATCTCGGCGCAGATGCGCTGCAAGGTCGGCTGCGAGATGCCGTGGGCGCCGTCGCCCATCAGCGCCTCGCCCGACACCTTGAGCAGAACCCGCTTCCATTCGGACGGCGGCTTCTGCGGCGACAGCGCCACGTCGCCGGCGCGGCGGTCCGTTCTGAGCGGCTCGTCAGGACCCGCCACGTTTAGCGGCCCGCAGCAGCGGCAACCTCGGCGGCGAAGTCGGACTCTTCCTTCTCGATGCCCTCGCCGAGCACGAAGCGCACGAAGCCGGTGACGGCGATCGGCGCACCGACCTCGCCTTCAGCCTCTTTCACCGCCTGCTCGACCGTCAGGTCCGGGTTCACGACGAAGGACTGCTTCAGGAGCACCACTTCCTCGTAGAACTTGCGCATACGGCCTTCCACCATCTTCTCGATGATGTTTTCCGGCTTGCCGGAGGCGCGGGCCTGGTCCGAATAGACCGCCTTCTCACGCTCGGCCGCCTCGGCCGGAACTTCGTCCGGGGTCAGCGCCAGCGGGCCGACGGCGGCGATGTGCATGGCGATCTTGCGGCCGAGCTCGTCCAGCTTCTCGACGTCGCCGGAGGACTTCATGCCGACCAGAATGCCGATCTTGCCGAGATTGGGCGCGACCGCATTGTGGATGTAGGTCGACACGACGCCTTCCGGCACCTCGAGCATGGCCGTGCGGCGCAGGTTGAGGTTCTCGCCGATGGTGGCGACGGACTCGGTCACCTCGTCGCCGACGGTGCGGCCGGTGCCGGGGAAGGGACGGGCCTTCAGCGCGTCGATGTCGCCGCCGGCCTCGGTCGCCTCTGCGGCGATCGCCTTCACCAGCGTCTGGAAGACCTCGTTGCGGCCGACGAAGTCGGTCTCGGAGTTGACCTCGACGAGGGCGGCCTTGGTGCCCTCGCTGGAGGCGCCGATCAGCCCCTCGGCCGCCACGCGGTCCGCCTTCTTGGCAGCCTTGGACAGACCCTTCTTGCGCAGCCAGTCGACGGCGGCTTCCATGTCGCCGCCGGTCTCGTTCAGCGCCGTCTTGCAGTCCATCATGCCGACGCCGGTTTTCTCGCGGAGCGCCTTTACCATCTGCGCCGTGATCGTCATTCTATTCTGTCCTGAATGCTCGGGAGTGGTGCTTCGAATCCGCACCCTCATCTGCGATCGAGCGGCCGCTGTCGACCCCTCAACCCAATTTTTCGGAATTGTGGGACACGGTGGCCCTGCTTCGACACGACCGGCCCCGCGCTTGGGCGTTACCTAGTCATGATCGGGGCAAAGGGGAAGCCCATGACGCCCGCGAATGCGCAGCGTCCACGGCGTCTCGCCGCCCTCTTCCCCCGACCATTCTCGAATGGCGAACCCTTTGCGGGCGTTAAACCTGAAACACCTGCACGTCATTTTCGCTGGAGCGCTGGACGACGCGGTTGAGAACGCCGGTCGCCAGCGAATAGACGACGCCGTGCAGCAAGAGGCCCTGACCGCGCGCCCAGGCGTTGCGCACGATCGTCGTGTGAGCGACGTTGCGCACCTGCTCGACCACGTTCAACTCGCACAGACGGTCGAAGCGCTTGTCGCCCGTCAGCCCCTCCAGCTCCTCGGAGTGCAGCCGCTTCACCAGGCGGATGTGGTTCAGCCAGTTGTCGATCAGCCCGTGATCTTTGTCGGATTCCGACGCACGGATACCGCCGCACCCATAATGGCCGCAGACGATGACATGCTTCACCCGCAACACCTCGACCGCATATTGCAGCACCGAGAGGAAGTTGAGGTCCGACGGCGACACCACGTTGGCGATGTTGCGGTGAACGAACACCTCGCCCGGCGGCAGGTCCATCAGCTGGTTGGCCGGAACGCGGCTGTCCGAACAGCCGATCCAGAACCAGTCCGGCGTCTGCTGCAGCGACAGACGCTTGAAGAACTCCGGATCTTCATCCGTGACGCGGTCGGCCCACGCCTGGTTGCGCTCGCAAAGCTTGTCGATGTCGTTCATGTGCGGAAACTCGTAAGGGTGGGGATTGGATAATGGTCGCCTCGCCGCAGCGCAACACGGGGCGTCGCCGGGCACCTATTCGCCGCGCTCACGGGTGCGCACACCGCCGCGTCAGGCCGCATCGGCGAGCCCGCGGCCGCGCAGCAGCGCCTCCACCCCCGGCATCCGCCCGCGGAACCGCGTGTAGAGCGTGTCCGCCTCCACCGTGCCGCCGACGGAGAGGATGTTGGCCTCCAGCCGCGCCGCCACATCCGAGTCGAACGGGTCGCCCGCCTCGGTGAAAGCGTCGAAGGCGTCGGCGTCCATCACCTCGGACCACATGTAGCTGTAGTAGCCGGCCGAATAGCCGTCGCCGGAGAAGACGTGGGCGAAATGGGGCGTCGCGTGGCGCATGCGGATGGCGTGCGGCAGGCCGATCGCGTCCAGTACCTCGGCCTGGCGCTGCATCGGGTCGGCCGGGGCCGGACCGTCGTGGAATTCCAGGTCCACCAGCGCGCTGGCGAGGTACTCCACCGTCTGAAAGCCCATGTCGAAGATCCGCGCGCCGAGAAGCCGGTCGCGCATCTCGTCCGGCATCGGCTCGCCGGTCTCGGCATGGCGCGCGAACTCGGTCAGCACGTCCGGCACCTCGAGCCAATGCTCGTAAAGCTGGCTCGGCAGCTCCACGAAATCGCGCGCCACCGAGGTGCCGGAAACGGACTCGTAGGTCACGTCCGACAGCATCCCATGCAGCGCGTGGCCGAACTCGTGGAACAAGGTTCGCGCATCGTCGTAGCTCAGCAGCGCCTTCTCGCCCGCAGGCGGCTTGGCGAAATTGCACACGTTGAGGACGATGGGCCGCTGCTCGCCCCCCAGGGTGCGCTGCCCGCGCAGCCCCGTGCACCACGCGCCGGACCGCTTGCCGCCGCGGTTGAAGTAGTCGCCCGCGAACAGCGCCATGTGCCGCCCGCCGCGCGTCACCTCCCACACCTTCACGTCCGGGTGCCACACCGGCACGTCGACCGGGGTGAAGGTGAGGCCGAAGAGCCGCCCCGCGCAGGCGAATGCGGCGTCGATCATGTTGTCCAGCGACAGGAAGGGTTTCAGCGCCGCCTCGTCCAGATCATGCTCGGCCTGGCGGCGCTTCTCGGCATAATAGCGCCAGTCCCACGGCTCCAGCCGGCCCTGGTGACCGTCGGCGTGCAGCATCGTCTCCAAAACGGCGGCATCGGCCTCCGCGGCCGCCCGCGCCGGCGCCCAAACGCGCATCAGGAGATCACGCACCGCCTCCGGCGTCTTCGCCATCTGCGTTTCGAGCTTGTAGGCGGCGAAATTGTCGTAACCCAACAGCGCCGCCCGCTCGGCCCGCAGCGCCAGCGTCTCGGCGGCTATGGCGCGGTTGTCCGTCGCCCCGCCATTGGCCCCGCGCGCACCCCACGCCTCGAACGCGCGGCGGCGCAGGTCACGGTCGGGGCTGAACTGCAGGAACGGAACGATCAACGAGCGCGACAGGGTGACGACCGGACCGCCCGCCCCCTTCTCCTCGCCCGCCGCCCGCGCCGCAGCCTGGACGAAGCCCGGCAGCGGCGCCAGGTCCGCCTCCGACAGAGGCATCGACCAGCCGCGCTCGTCGGCCAAAAGGTTCTGCGTGAACTCCGTCCCCAGAACCGCCAGCCGCTCCTTCACGGCGGCGAGCCGCTCGGCCGCCTCCCCCGTCAGCTCGGCGCCGGAGCGCACGAAATTGCGCCGCGTCAGCTCCAGCACCCGCGCCTGCTCGTCCGTCAGGCCGAGATCCTCGCGGCGCTGCCACAGATCGTCGATCCGCTGGAACAGCGCCCGGTTGCGCGTCACCTCCGACGAATAGGCGGCGAGCTTGGGCGAGAAGGCGCGCTGCATCGCCTCCCGCTCGGGATTGGAATCGGTGGAGGCGAGGGTGAAGAAGGGCGCCAGCACCCGGCCGAGCCCGTCGTCCGCCAGTTCCAGCGCCTCGATCGTGTTGGCGAAGGTCGGCGCCTCGTCGTTCTGCGCAATCGCCGCGACGGCCGCCCGCGCCTCGTCCAGCGCCGCCTCGAAGGCGGGGGCGATGTCGGCATCGCTGATCCGGTCGAAGGGCGGCATCCCGAACGGCGTGTCGGGGGCGGCGAGAAGCGGGTTCGTCATGGCTCACGTCCTGTCGGCAACTCACCGACAGCTAATCACCCCAGGCCGGAAAGACCAGTGACCCCGCGTCTGCTTGCCGCCGGGCTGATCTTAACCCGCCGCGCAATGCCTTGAGCGCGCTCGCGCCGCCTCAGCCGCGCCTATTCCGCGGCCGCCTCGAACGTGATCGGCTTGCGCGCCCTCAACTGCTGGATGATGTCGGACGGCGTCAGCGGAAGGTGGTGGACGAAGCCCGGAATGCCGATCGCATCGTCGATCGCCGCGGCCACCGCGGGGGCCATGCCGGTCAGCCCGCCATCGGCCGCACCCTTCACGCCCAGCACGTTGGCCGGGCTCGGCGAATCCTCCACCAGCATCACGTGCACCGTGGGCGCCTCGCGCGCCGTCGGCAGCGCGAAATCGGCGAAATTCACCCGCAGCGGATCGCCCGATTCGGTGACCCCCAGGGTGGTCGACAGCGCGCTCGCCATTCCCTGCACCACGCCGCCGACGATCTGCGCCTCGACCAGCCCCGGATTGATCGCATTGCCGACATCGTAGCCGACATAAACTTCCGGCACGCGGATGAAGCCTGTGTCCTTGTCGATCTCCGTCACAGCGACGACGAGGCCATAGGGCGCCGTCATCATCGACGTGGTGACGAAGCCCTCAGCCTCCAGCCCGGCGCCGCGCGGACCCGTCCGCATGGTGCGCCCCGGCTCCATCGCCGCGGCGAGATCGCCGAGGTCCAAGATGGTGCCGAAGTGCCGGTCCGCCTGCTTGATGCGCCCGGCCTGGATCGTCAGCTTCTCCGCCGGGATCGACAGCATCGCCGCCGCCGCGGACAGGATCTTCTCGCGCAGCGTCTCCGCCGCGTGCTGCGCCGCCGTCCCCACCATCACCGAGGAGCGGGCGAGCTGGCTTCCGGCCGCGAACGGAATGCGCACCGTCTCGCCGGTGGTCACGCGCACCGAGGCATAGTCCACGCCGACGATATCGGCGACGATCTGCGCCAGAAGCGTGACGAGGCCCTGCCCCTCCTCCACCGCTCCGGTGATCACCTCCACCGTGCCGCGCCGATCCACCGTCAGCTTGACGTGCTCGTAACCCGCGGGCGCCGACGCATCGACGACGAAGGCCGCGCCGACGCCGACGAGCTCGCCCTGGGCGCGGCGGTGCTGCGCCCGGCGGCGGATGACGTCGAGCGAAAAGCGCCGCGTGGTCTGGTCCACCAGGCTCTGATAGCGCCCCGAATCCAGCGTCACACGGCAGCCGAGCGCCTCGGTGCCGCGCTCGAAAGGCATCGCCCCCGGCTCGATCAGGTTGCGCCGGCGCACCTCCATCGGGTCGATGCCCGTGCGGTGCGCGATCTCGTCCATCAGCCGCTCGCGGATATAGGCGGCCTCCGCCCGCCCCGCGCCGCGGAAGGTGCCCGCCGGGGTCTTGTTGGTCAGCCGCAGGTGGGCCTCGGCGCGCAAAGCGTCCATCCGGTAAGGGCCGGGCAGCATGGCGGCGACGAGGTCGGCCACCATCGTCCCCTCGGCGCGCACATAGGCGCCCTGGTCGATCACCACGTCCACGTCCAGCGCCAGCAGCCGGGCGGAGGAATCGATCGCGGCGCGCGCCGTCGCGCGAATGTCGCGCGCCTGACCCGCGGCGATCATGTGCTCGCGCCGGTCCTCCACCCACTTCACCGGGCGCTCCAGCAGGCGCGCCCCATAACAGGCGAGGATGTCCTCGGACGCGAGCTCGCCCTTGGCGCCGAATCCGCCGCCCACATGCGGCGTGCGCCACACCACCGCGCTGCGCGGCAGGTCCAGCATCGCCGCCAGCGCGTCGCGGTTCCAATGCGCCGCACGCCCCGGACCCCACACCGAAAGCACACCGCGCGCATCGTCCCAGTCGGCGACGATGCCGCGCGTCTCCATCGGCATCGCCGCATCACGCGCCCAGGTGACATGCACCTCGACGATCCGGTCCGCCTCGTGGAACGCCGCGTTGAGATCGCCGAAACTCTTGGTGACGCTCGCCGCCGCGTTGCCGCGCAGAGGATCGGCCGGGTTCGCCTCCACCGCACGCGGCACCGTCTGCGCCTCGAGCGGGGCGAGCTCCAGACCGACCAGCTCGGCCGCGTCCTCCGCCGCCGCCGCACTCTCAGCGAACACCGCCGCCACCGGCTCGCCGACATAGCGCACCATGGTGGAGGCGAGCACGGGTTGCAAAAAGCGGTCGAGCGCCGGGGCCGGCGCCAGACGCACGCCGAGCGGGCGAAGGTGCGAAACCTCCTCCGCGGTCAGGATCGCGACGACGCCGGGGACGTGATAGGCCTCCGACATATCCACGTTGATGAGCTTCGCGCAGGCGACGTTCGAGCGCACGACACGCATGTGAAGCTGGCGCGGAATGTCGATGTCGGCGACGAAGCGGCCGCGCCCTTCCAGGTGAACGCTGTCGTCGAGACGGGGCAGAGCGCGGCCGACATGCTTCATTGCGCCGCCACCTTCAGGCTCGCCTGCGCCTCTTGCATCGCCCGCACGATCGGCTGGTAGCCGGTGCAGCGGCACAGGTTCATTTCAGCCACCTCGGCGATTTCCGCCGCGCTCATGTCCGGCTTGCGCGTCAGTGCCCCCGCCGCCAGCATCAGGAAGCCCGAGGTGCAGAAACCGCACTGCACCGCGAAATGCTCGCGCATCGCCGCCTTCAGCGCCTCCAGCGTCTTCCACTCGCGCACACCTTCGATGGTGGTCACCTCGCGCCCGTGCGCCTGCACCGCGAACTGCAGGCAGGCGCGCACCGGCTCGCCATCGACGAGCACCGTGCAGGCGCCGCAAATGCCCTCCTCGCAGCCCGTGCGGGTGCCGGTGAGGCCGCACTCCTCGCGCAGCGCATCGGCCAACGTGGTGCGCGGCTCAACGACGAGGTCACGGGCCTCGCCGTTCACCTCCATCGACATTTGCATCTTCGTGCTCATGGCCTCTCCCTCATGGCCGTTCGGCAGAATCGAGAGGACGGCGAAGCGAGCGTTCCAGCGCCCGCGCCACCGCAGTGCGCGTCAAGGCGCGGCGCCACACCGGGTCGGCGAACTCGTCGTCCATCGGCTGCACCAGATCGGCCACCGCCTCCGACACCTCGCGGAACAGCCGCTTGGACGGCGGACGATGGTTCAGCAGCGCCTCCGCCTCGGGAATGCGCCGCGGCACCGCCTCCACCGCGCCGATGCCGAGACGCACGTCGCTCATCTCGTCCTCGTCCTCGTCGTAGACGACCAGTGCCATGGCGAGGGCGAAGCTGCCGGCGCGGGGCGTCACCTCGTAGAACCCGTGCCGCGCATAGGCCGGCAGCAGCGGGATCTGCACCTCCACCAGCATCTCGTCATCAGCGAGCGCCGTGGTCTGGATCGTCTCGAAGAAGTCCGCCGCCTCGATGGCGCGGCCGCCGCGCCCGGCCGAGCGGGCGACCATCTCCGCCCCCAGGACCACACTCGCGAGGCACCACTCCGATGCGGGCTCGGCCTGGGCGATTGCGCCGCAGAAGGTGCCGCGCAGCCGCACCGGCAGCGTCGAGACGTGGTGCGACAGGTCCGCCATCAGAAGGCCCAGCGGCCCGTCGACCGCACCGCCCGCGAAGTCGATGTGGCGCATCAGCGGCGGAATCCTGAGCCGCCCGCCGGAGATGGTGGGACGCTCGGCCTGGCCGATGCGGTTGATGTCGATGATGTGGGCCGGGCGTGCGTGACGCGCCGTCATCGCCGGAACGAGGCTTTGCCCGCCGGCCAGAATGCGCGACTCCACACCATGCCTAGCGAGAATCTTCAGCGCCTCGTCGATCGTCTGTGGCGCGTGATAATCGAATGCCGCCGCCCGCACAGAGTCCCCTTTTCGCGCCCCTGGTGACGGCACAGGCTCCTGCCCGCGCCGCGGTCTGCGACGGACTCTGCCCACCCCGGCCGCACGCCCGCAAGCGCACCGGGCCTCCACGGGCGCCGGACGATATGGTTATCAAAGCCTTTCTGTCATGCGCGGCGGCCGGCCGGGTGGATCAGCCCAGCGATTTGAGGTCCGCCACTGGAACCGGCAGCCCGGCCAAGTCACTCGAATGTCTGGATGAGCCGATCCATGAGACAGCGCACCCGGAGGTTCGATCCGCTCGGATCGCGGACCTAGAGGCGATGACCGCTCCGGCTGCGCTTGGTGGCGAGATAATGCGCATTCTCCGGCGTCACTGTGCCGATGATCGGCACCGGCTCCACGCTGATTCCCTGCGCCTCCAGCCCCGCCGCCTTGGTCGGGTTGTTGGTCATCAGCCTGATCGCACCGAGGCCGAGCTGCGACAGCACGTTCCCCGCCGCCGCATAGTCGCGCTCGTCGTCGTGGAAGCCGAGGGCGATGTTCGCATCCACCGTGTCGAGCCCCTTGTCCTGCAGCGCATAGGCCCTCAGCTTGTTGGCAAGGCCGATGCCGCGGCCCTCCTGCGCCGTATAGAGCAGCACCCCGCCGTCGGACGCGATGCGGCTCAGCGCCAGCCTGAGCTGCGCCCCGCAGTCGCACTTCAGCGAGCCGAGAATGTCGCCGGTCACGCACGCCGAGTGGACCCGCACCAAGGCCCCGCGGTCGATATCGCCGACCGCAACCGCCGTCACCGTGCCGCCGATGGCGTTGCGGAAGGCGGTCACCTTCGCCGTCGCGCCCGCCGCCAGCGGCACCTGCGCGCTCGCGATCGGCCTCTGCGTCGCCGCCAGGGCGTGGCGGAAGGCGAGAACGTCCCCCGCATGGCAGGCGAGCGTTCCGGGCGCGGCCTTGGCGGCGTCGCCCAGCGTCATCGCCGGGACCCGCTCGGCCATCTTGGCGAGCTCCGTCGCCGCGCTCGCCAACGAGCCGCCGCGCTGCTGCCGGCCGACCGGCGCCGCATCGGCCATCGCCAGCGCCTCCAGCACGGCGCGGTCCGCCTCCGCCTCCACCACCGCCGGCGCACTGTCGAGGCCGAGATAGGCCGCCCGCGCCGCCGTGATCGCAAGCCGCCCTGAGACGACCGGACCACCGTCGATGGGCGACGCCAGCACCGCCTGCACCCCGTCCCGGATCACCACCGGCCGCCCCGCCGCAATCTCGCCGATCGCCCTATGAACGGCGATGAAACCGGGGTCGGTCGGGATCAGACGGGGGGTCATGTCAATCATCGGACGGGCGTTCTCATGGTCGAGGGCGTGCCAATCATCTGGCCCGCTTCGCCGGAGGGTGCAAGCACCGCCCCCGCGCAAGAGCACCGCTGCAGCCTCAGGCAGGCTCCTGCTCATCAACGATCAGGGGGACTGCCTCATCACGGGAACCACCATCACGCTGCATCCCGCGGCCGCGCCGCGAAGGCCGTGACGCGCGAGCGCCTCACGGGATGGTGAGTCGTGGTCGTTTCAGTCCCATGACAATCGAGGGCGGGTGACGTAGGGATCGCTGAAATGCGAGGAGAGTTTCACTTGGATAGTCGCACCGGCCCGCTTCAGGGCCTCCTGGTCCTCGACATGAGCCGCATTCTGGCTGGACCCTCCGCCACCCAGCTCCTCGGCGACCTCGGCGCCGAGGTCATCAAGATCGAGCGCGCAGGCGTCGGCGACGACACCCGCAAGTGGGGGCCTCCCTTCGTCACCGGACCGGACGGCGAAACCACCACCGAGAGCGCCTACTACCTCGCCGCCAACCGCAACAAACGCTCCCTCGCCCTCGACCTCGCGGCACCCGAGGGGCAGGCGATCATCCACCGCATCGCCGCCCGCGCCGACTTCGCCATCGAAAACTTCAAGGTCGGCGACGCGGCGCGCTACGGCGTCGACTATGCCGCCCTGTCGGCGATCAATCCGGCCATCATCTTCGCGTCGATCACCGGCTACGGCCAGACCGGGCCGCTCGCCCACCTCGCCGGTTACGACGTGCTCGCCCAAGCCCGCGGCGGCATCATGAGCGTCACCGGCGAGCCGGACTCCGCAGGCGGCTCGCCGATGAAGGTCGGCGTCGGCATCGCCGACATCATGACCGGCATGTACACCGCCGTCGCCATGCTGGCGGCGCTGGAAAGCCGCCGCGCCACCGGCAAGGGCCAGGCGATCGACACCTCGCTGTTCGACTGTCAGCTCGCCTGGCTCGCCAACCTCGGCACCTCGCATCTTTTGACCGGCGCCACCCCCGGCCGGCTCGGCAACGGCCACCCGACCATCGTCCCCTACAACGCCTATCAGGCCGCGGACGGGCCGTTCATGTTCGCCGTCGGCAACGACCGGCAGTTCGCCCGCCTCTGCGCGCTGGGCGGCGAGCCCGAGCTGGCGCACGACCCGCGCTTCACCACCAACGCCGCGCGCGTCGCCAACCGCGAGGCGTGCGACGCCGCCGTCGCCCGCCTCGCCCTGCGCAAGACCAAGGCCGAATGGGCCGCGGCGCTCGACCCCGCGGGCGTTCCGGCCGGGCCGATCAACACCGTCGCCGAAGCTTTCGCCGAGCCGCAGGCCATCGCCCGCGGCGCCCGCGTGTCGCAGCCCTACGCGCATTCCGAATCGGGCACCGTGGAGACCATCGGCAACCCGATCAAATATTCGGACACCGAGGTGACCTACCGCCGCCCGCCCCCGGTGCGCGGCGAACACACCGGCGAAATCCTCGCCGAATTCGGCTACTCGGCCGCCGAGATCGACGACCTCGCCGCGCGCGGGATCGTCGAGCGCGCGGCCGCCACGGCGCACGAGGCGGCCTGAGCCATGCAGAACGCCGACATCATCGCCAGGAAACTCGCCGCCCTCGGCTGCGCCCACGCCTTCGGCATCCCCGGCGGCGAAACGCTCGCCATCATGGACGCGCTCGACCGCGCCGGCATCGCCTTCACCCTGACCAAACACGAGAACGTCGCCGGCTTCATGGCGGAAGGCACGTGGCATGCGACCGGCGCGCCGGGCATCCTCGTCGCCACCATCGGCCCCGGCGTCGCCAACGCGGTCAACGTCATCGCCAACGCGCACCAGGACAGGGTGCCGCTGATCGTCCTCACCGGCTGCGTCACCGCGCACGAGGCCGACACCTACACGCACCAGGTTTTCGACCACCGCGCACTTCTCGCCCCCGTCGTGAAGGGCACCTTCACCGCGGCGCCCGAAAGCCTCGCCCGCGTGGTCGACAAGGCGATCACCCTCGCCCTGACCGGCCAGCCCGGCCCGGTCCACATCGACGTTCCGGTCGCCGTCGCCGAGGCCGAGGCACCGGGCGACATCGCCTCGCCCCCCGGCATCGGCTCGCGCTTCCAGCCGGTCGAGGGGCCGGAGATGGTGCGGGCGCGCAAGTGGATCGCCGAGGCCGAGCGGCCGATCGCCATCGCCGGGGTGGATGCGCTGAACGACGACGCGGCCGCCGAAGTGGCCGCCTTCGTGAAGGCCATCGGCGCCCCGCTGATCACCACCTACAAGGGCAAGGGGCTGATCGACGAGTCGGCGCCCCAGGCGCTCGGCGGTGCGGGCCTCTCCCCCAAGGCCGACGCGCTCCTGATGCCGCTGCTGCAGCAGTCCGACTGCATCGTCCTCATCGGCTACGACCCGATCGAGATGCGCGCACCGTGGCGCGAGCCGTGGGGCGACGATGCGCGGGTGATCGACCTCACCCCGGTGGTGCGCCAGCACGGCATGTACGGTGTCGGGGCAACGCTCTACGGTTCGGTGAAGGCGACGCTCGCCCTCTTGATGGCCGCCACCCCGACGCATCCGACCTGGCCGGGGGGCGAGCCGCGCGCCGTCCGCGAGGCGCTCGCCGCGGCCTTCGCCCCGGAGGAGAGCGGATGGGGCCCTGCCGCCGCCTTCCACGCGATGCGCGCGGCGATGCCGGCGAACACCGTCGCGACCGTTGATTCCGGCGCGCACCGGATCCTGTTCAGCCAGGTCTGGCGCTGCGGCGCGCCGCGCACGCTGCTGCAATCCTCGGCGCTGTGCACCATGGGCTGCGCCGTTCCACTGGCGGCAGGGCACAGTATGGCGGCGCCGGAGACGCCGGTCCTCGCCGTCGTCGGCGATGCGGGGCTCGAGATGACGCTGGGCGACCTCGCCACCATCCGTGACGCGAAGCTCTCCGTCCCGATTCTGGTGCTGGTGGACGAGAGTCTGGCGCTGATCGAGATGAAGCAGCGGGCGGGGCAGCGCCCCAATCTCGGCGTCGACTTCGCCGGCACCGACTTTCCGGCACTCGCCGCCGCCATGGGCGGTCACGGCGTGTGGGTCGACGATACCGAAACGCTCTCGCGCGAGGCAGAGGCCGCTCTGGGACGCGGCACCTTCACGCTGCTGTGCGCCCGGATCGGCCGCCGCGCCTATGACGGGCGCATCTGAAGCGGCAATCGCACCGACGAAGCGCGGCGGGGTCCGCCGCGCCGCCGCACGCCCCGCCTGCAAAGGCGCATCGGCCCGGCCGGTGAAGGCCCGCCGCTACACCCGCCGCAGCGTGAGATATCGCGGCGTGCGGCCTTCGCGGTAGGCCTTCGCCTCGTAGCGCGTCCCCGGCCAGCCCTCCCAGGGCGCCGCGTCGTCCGCCTCCAGCAGGAACGCCGCGTGGTTGGCCACGTGGGCGCGCGTCCACTCCACATAATGCGCGATGTCGGATGCGAAACGCACCACACCGCCCGGCACGGTCACCCGCGCGAGGCGGTCCAGACCGTCCTCGGAGATGAACCGCCGCTTCCAGTGGCGCTGCTTGTGCCAGGGGTCGGGATAGAGCACATCGGTGCGCTCCAGCGCGGCATCCGGCAGCCAGTCCAGCACCCGCCGGGCATCGCCCATATAAAGCCGCACATTGTCGAGCCCCTCCGCCTCGACGGCGGCGGCGGTGCGCATCATCCCCGTCTCGAACGGCTCCACGCCGATGAGCCCCGCCCCCGGCGCGGTGCGCGCATGGTGGAGCAGATGCTCACCGCCGCCGAACCCGACCTCCAGCCGCAAGGGCCGCCCGCCGAACAGCGTCGCCGGATCCGCCGGTGCCTCGAGGTCCAGCGCCAGCCGGTCATAGGCCGGGCTCACCTTGTGGCGATGCACCCGGCGGCGGCCGTAGAGCCCGTCCACCGGCGTCTTCTGCGCCCGCCCCAGCAGCGGCTTCTCGAAATGGATGCGCTCGAACGCCGACATGCCGCTGCGCCGCGCCTCGCGGAACCCCAGCGAAACGTAGAACTCGCGGTTCCGGGGGACGCGGGCGGTGGTGTAGAGCGTCAGCATCGCCGCCCCGGCGCGCCGCGCCTCGCGCTCCATCCGGCGCATCAGCGCACGGCCGACGCCGCAGCCGGCCGCGTCCGGCGCCACCGCGACGACCTCGATGTCGATCGCAGCGTCCGGCCCCGTCTGCGGCTCCTCGGCCGCGTGGGCGACCAGCACACCGCATTGCCGCCCGTCCATCTCCGCCACCAGCACGGTGCGGTGGGCGATGGCATCGGCGACATCCAACGACAACGGCTCCGGCGGACGCCCGATGATCGCCTCACGCCCCTCGAAGGCGGCGGCGATGATCGCCTTCAACACCGGCGCATCATCGGCCGCGGCGGGGCGGATGAGAATGTCGGGCGCACGCGCGGCGGCACCCTTGTCGACCCGCGCGCCACCACGCGCCGGGCCGCCGCGGGCCGCCGATGCGGGAACGCCCGCGGACTCCTCCGCGGGCGCAAATGGGGTGCCCGCGGCCTTCACCGCGGGCTCGTCTGTCATCCGGCTCACGTCGGACCCAGCGTCAGGCGTTGCTCTTGAGAGCCTCGACAAGATCGGTCTTTTCCCAGGAGAAGCCGCCATCGGCCTCCGGCTCACGGCCGAAGTGGCCATAGGCGGCGGAACGCTCGTAGATCGGGCGGTTGAGCTGCAGGGCTGTGCGGATGCCGCGCGGCGACAGGTCCATCGACTTCGCGATCGCCTGCTCGATCCCCTCGTCCGTCATGCCGTTCTTCAGGGTGCCGTGCGTGTCGACGTAGATCGACAGAGGCTGCGACACGCCGATGGCATAGGCGAGCTGGATCGTGCACTTCTCGGCCATGTCCGCGGCGACGACGTTCTTGGCGAGATAGCGCGCGGCGTAGGCGGCCGAACGGTCCACCTTCGTCGGATCCTTGCCGGAGAAGGCGCCGCCGCCGTGCGGGGCCGCACCGCCATAGGTGTCGACGATGATCTTGCGCCCCGTCAGGCCGCAGTCGCCGTCCGGCCCGCCGATGACGAACTTGCCCGTCGGGTTGACGTACCAGACCGTCTCGTCGGACAGCCACTCGGCCGGCATCACCTGGCGGATGTAGGGCTCCACCAGCGCCCGCACGTCCTCGGACGTCATCGACTCGTCCATGTGCTGCGTCGACAGCACGATGGAGGTGCACGCGACCGGCTGGCCGTTCTGGTAACGCAGGGTCACCTGGCTCTTGGCGTCGGGGCCGAGCTGGGCCGCTTCACCGCTGTGGCGCACCTTGGCGAGCAGCTTCAGGATCTCGTGCGAATAGTGGATCGGCGCCGGCATCAGGACAGGCGTCTCGTTGCAGGCATAACCGAACATGATGCCCTGGTCGCCCGCGCCTTCGTCCTTGTTGCCCGCCGCGTCGACGCCCTGGGCGATGTGCGCGGACTGGGCGTGCAGGTGAACCGCGACGTCCGCGGTCTCCCAGTGGAAACCATCCTGCTCGTAGCCGATGGCCTTGATCGCCTTGCGGGCGACCTCTTCGATCTTCGCCGGGGTGATCGAGTCGGG
The DNA here is from genome assembly GCF_001927245.1 of Acuticoccus yangtzensis. GTDB lineage: Bacteria > Pseudomonadota > Alphaproteobacteria > Rhizobiales > Amorphaceae > Acuticoccus > Acuticoccus yangtzensis. The sequence goes on from NZ_MJUX01000001.1 coordinate 432,926, forward strand.
GCCGCGGGTTTCGCCGGCGATCACGACACGGTTGGTGGTCGCCAGGGTTTCGCAGGCGACGCGCGCCTCGGGCATCTCGCCGAGGAAGAGGTCGACGACCGCATCGGAAATGCGATCACACACCTTGTCGGGGTGCCCTTCAGAGACGGACTCACTGGAGAACAGGTAGGATTGCCGCGCCAATGTCAAAACTTTCCGGGTTTTGGGCTCCGCCGCCCTGGGGAAGGGATGGTTCATGCCGAACAAGGCACAACCGCGCCAATTCCGCGAAAGGGGTCCTCGCGGACGGCGCTCTCATCAACCAGATCCCCTATCCGGCGTCAACATTGTGACGGGTTTTCAAAACTTTGAGCACGAATGGCAAGCGACACTTCCGAGCATCGCCTGTATGGCGCTCAAACCTTTGAAATCAAGACGCCTTAATTCATGGCCGCTGCCCATCGGCGAGCGTCTCCACGAGGTCGATGATCCGGCGGCGGATGCGGGCATCGGCGATGCGGCTGAAGGCGCGGGCCAGGGCATGCGCTTCGCCCGAGGGGACATGCGGCAGGTCGAACGCCGGGCTGTGATCCTCGGCGAAGCCGTAGTCCATGTTTCGCTCGGACTCCGGGTGGGACTCCTTCGCGTCCTCGAAGAAATAGGCCACGGGGACCGCCAAGATACGCGCAATTTCCTGCAACCGGCTCGCGCCGATGCGGTTTGCACCCTTCTCGTACTTCTGCACTTGCTGGAATGTGACTCCGAGCTGATCACCCAGCTTCTCTTGAGTCATGCCGACCATGGTTCGGCGCAGTTTCAGTCGACTACCGACATGAATATCAATCGGATTCGGCTGTTTTCGCGGCGCCATGACCTCAACCTGTTTCATATTACGCCTCTGTCGCAATGCTATTTATCAGCGATGGCGCTCGACGATGCCGATGCTCCAGCGGTGTTGCAGGAGCCGGACAACCTCTACCCTACCTAGTTGCGCTGCCTCAAGTTAAAAGTGTTATTCGTGAATTGCGTGAGGGTCAGATTGACCGCTCACTTAGGTGCACGAAACAAACCACTTCTTGCAGAGACGGCGCCAAACACAACCCATGCGAGCAATAAGGCCATGGAACACGTAAACAGAGCATGACCAAATTGCGCGAAAAAGGTCGCGACTGGCTCATGTAATATCCCGTCGCGAAAATCCATACTATTTAAAGAAATTTCATAATTGAACCGTCCGTAGGGGTCGACAATGCCGGAAATCCCCGTATTTGCAACACGAACGGTCGAAAGCCCCTCCTCGATCGAGCGCAGCACGACGTGCCGCAGATGCTGGTAGGGCCCCGGCGTGTCCCCGAACCAGGCATCGTTCGTCACATTCAGGACCCATTTCGCGCCAGGATTGCGCCGTCCCTGGTAGAAAATCGCCTCGTAGCAAATGAGCGGCCTAGCCGCCGGCAAACCCGGCAGATTCAGCACGTCGCGAACACGTCCCGCCGAAAATTGATTCTCCCCTGCCGCGAGAGCACCCAGCCCTATACGTGAAAGGACAGCGCTAAACGGGACATATTCGCCAAACGGGACGAGGTGCGCTTTGTCATACTGTTCTACAATAGAGCCAGCGTCATCAATGACAAGAATGCTGTTTGTGGCCCTCTGGCCCTCCGCCGTCTGTTCCAGCGTGATCGCGCCCGCCACCAGGGTCCGCCCCGGCCCCAGCGCCCGCGCGATGTCGTATTGGGCAGCGCTCGGTGTGCGGTACACGAAAGGCATCGCCGTCTCGGGCCAGATGACGAGATCCGGCCGCGTGCCGTCCTCGCCCGGCGCTTCGGTCAGGCCGAGCAAGGTCGCCCAGATGCGCGCGCGCGCCTCCGGCTCCCACTTCTCCCGCTGCGGGATGGACGGTTGCACCAACCGCAGGCGCCCCCCCTCCATCGGCACCGCCTCATCGGTCAGGCGCGCGGCGCCGTAGACCCAAACCCCCGCCGTCAGCACCAGGATGAGCCCGGCCGATACAACCCGCCGCGCGAGAAGGAGCGCCGGGACCGTCCCCAGCATCACCGCCAGCGGCGCGAGCCCCGCCACCCCCGCCACCGCGACCCCCTGGGCGAGCGGCAACGAGGACGAGAGCTGCACCGCAGGTACGTTCCAGGGAAATCCGGTGAAGAGGATGCCGCGCAGCCACTCGGTGAGGGCGAGCGTGCCGGCGAGGCTCACGGTGCGCGAGGTGAATCCGGGCGGCGCCAGACCCGCCAGCGCCACCGCGAGCGCATGGAACGGAGCCAGCAGCAGCGGCAGACCCACCACCGCCAGCGGCAGCAGCACCGCATAACGGTCCGCATCGACGAGGAACGCCGCGCCGATCCACCACAACCCGGCCAGGTGATAGCCGAAGCCGAACGCCGCGCCGAGCAACGCCCGGCGGCGCAAGCGCGCCCCCACGGCCGCGCCGTCGTCGACGACAGCCCCCAGCGCCGCGAGCACCGAATAGGCCGCGATCGCCGGTAAGACGTCGAACGGCGGAAGCGTCAGAGAAAGAGCGGCGCCGGCGAGTGCGGCGGCGGTGAGGCGGGGGAAAGGCCGGCGGAGCGGGCGCGCCACCCTCTCCCGCCAGCCGGCTTCGGTGTCACGCATGGCCATCGTCTGTCATGGAAAATCTGCCGGGTCCTCGGGGGCCCGCTCGCGAAAAAGGGGCAGCCGCGCCGCCCCTTCCGCTGATCATCGCGCGGTCTGCGCGTCCTCTCCATCGTCCGCGTCGTGCGCCGAATGGATGGTGACCTTGACGCGCACGATGCGCCTCATGTCCGCCTCAAGAACCTCGAACTCGACGCCCGGAAGCTGGTCGGAGGTGACGATCTCGCCGCGCACCGGCACCCGGCCCAGAAGCGCGAAGACCACGCCGCCGAGGGTGTCGACGTCCTCGAAGAGGTCCGTGTCGGGGAAGCGAACCCCCGCCTCCTCCTGGAAATCGTCGACGTCCACCCGCGCATCGGCGATCCACGCCCCGTCGTCGGTGCGGGTCATCGTCGGCTCGTCCGGCCAGTCGTACTCGTCCTCGATGTCGCCGACGACGGTCTCGATCAGGTCCTCCAGCGACACGATGCCGTCGGTGCCGCCATATTCGTCCACCACCAGAGCGAGCTGGGTGCGGTTGGCCTGCATCCTCACCATCAGGTCCATCGCCGGCATGGAGGGCGGAACGAACAGGATCGGGCGGATGATGTTCATCTTCGACAACGGCCGCGACAGGTCCACGCTGCCGAGGCGGATGCCGTCTTCGGACATCGCCTCCTGCGCAACGCGGATCATCACGTCCTTGGCGTGAACGAAGCCGACGGGATCATCCAGCGTGTCACGATAGACCGGCAGGCGCGAATGGCCCGCCTCGCGGAATGTCTTCATCAGATCGCCGAGCGTGATGGTCTCGGGCACCGAATCGATATCGGCGCGCGGGATCATGACGTCCAGAATGCGCACGTCACGCAGCGACAGAATGTTCTGGAGAAGCCGGCGTTCTTCGGCGTTGAAAATCGCTTCTTCACCGGCGCCATCTTCCAACAGCGCCTGGGTGAGATTTTCTCGCAAGCCCTCGCCCCCGCGAAGGCCGAATGCGGTCAGAAGCCGGTCGAACCACCGGTCTTCGGACTCTCTATGGGTTGCGGCGGCTAGACCGTTCGGTCCAGCCGCGCGGGGACTATCAGCGTCGGCCATGGTCCTTTCGGCGCACGAAGCGCCCTCTCAACTCCCCTCATAGGGATCGGCGATGCCGAGCCCAGCCAATAAGGTCACTTCCACACGCTCCATCTCCTCGCGATCCTCTTCGACGATATGGTCGAAGCCGAGCAGATGCAGAACGCCATGCAGCGTCAGATGGGTGGTGTGGTCGGTGATCGGTATCCCCCGCTCTTTCGATTCCGCCTCACAGCGGTCGTAAGACAGGGCGATGCCACCCAAAAAGCACGCCTCACCCTCCTCAGGCTCCTCTCCCGACGGGAAAGCCAGCACGTTGGTGGGCGAGTCCTTCTCGCGAAAGCGGCGGTTCAGATCGTGCAGAACCGCATCGTCCGCAAATACGATGTCACACGCCACATTATAAGGCGGTGCGATGCCCGAAGCTGCGATCGAGGTCAAAACCATGTCGGAAATCGCGACCGGGTCCACGACCACGGGGTCCGACCGGGACCAGCGCACATCATCCACTCTGACGAAGGCTTGAAACGAGTCCGGACCGACCGGCCTGTCCTCATCGGCCGACTCGTCAGACGCGGCAAGGTCAAGCCGGGAAGGATCGAGCCGAGAGGGGTCGAGCGTGGCGGTCACGGATCGTCCTGTCGCGCGGTTTCCTGATCATAAGCTGCGACGATGCGGGCGACAAGCTCATGGCGCACGACATCTTCACCGCGGAAGCGGACATGGCCGATGCCCTCCACGCCCTTCAGAACGCGCGTCGCCTCGTGCAGCCCCGACACCACGCCCCGCGGCAGGTCCACCTGGGACGGATCGCCGGTGACGATCATCCGGCTCCCCTCGCCGAGACGGGTCAGAAACATCTTCATCTGCATCGCGGTGGTGTTCTGCGCTTCGTCCAGGATCGCCGCCGCATGGGTCAGCGTGCGCCCGCGCATGAAGGCCAGCGGCGCCACTTCGATGACACCGCTCTGCAAACCCCGCTCCACCTTGTCGGCGGGCATCATCTCATAAAGCGCGTCGTAAAGCGGGCGAAGGTAGGGGTCCACCTTCTCCTTCATGTCGCCGGGCAGGAAGCCGAGCCGCTCGCCCGCCTCCACCGCCGGACGCGACAGGATGATCCGCTCCACCAGGCCGCGCTCCAGAAGCTGCGCCGCGAACGCCACCGCCAGGAAGGTCTTGCCCGTGCCCGCCGGCCCGATGCCGAAGACGAGCTCGTTCTCCTCCATCGCGCGAATATAGGTGTTCTGCGTCGGCGAGCGCGCCTCGACCGTCTTCTTGCGCGTCGAGATCGAGCCCACCGAGCGCGGATTGTCGATCTGCGGCAGCGACAATTGCCGATCCTTGGCGCGCGCCAGGCGCACCGCCCCGTCGACGTCCGCCACGCGGATGTCGTGCCCCTTCTTCAGCCGCTGATAAAGGTGCTGCAAGGCGATGCGCGCATGGGCGCACGCCTCCTCGCTTCCCTGGATCGACACCTCGTTGCCGCGCGCCGCCGTCGACACCCCGAGCTTGTTCTCCAGCACCGCAAGATGCTGATCGAACTGGCCGAACAGGTCCGAGGCGAGCCGGTTGTCGTCGAAGGCGAGTGTGACGGTCTCCACCTCCGAAGGCATCGTCAAGCTGCCGCACTCCGCTCCGGCGCCACCTCGCCGAACAGGGAATTGCCCTCCGCCGCGGTGATGTCGACCTCCACCATGTCGCCCACCGCGCCGGCGCTCGCCGGAATGTGGACAGGCTGAAGATAAGGCGAGCGGCCGACCACCTGGCCCTCGCGCCGCCCCGGCTTCTCGATCAGCACGGGAACGCGCCGTCCGACCAGACCGAGGTTGAATTCTTTCTGCTGCGCCGTCAGCAGCGCCTGAAGCCGCTGCAACCGCTCGGACGCGACGTCCGCCGGGACCTGGTCCTCACGGCCCGCGGCCGGCGTTCCGGGACGCGGCGAATATTTGAACGAATAGGCGGAGGCATATTTCACCTCCTCCACCAGCGCCATGGTCGCCTCGAAGTCGGCATCCGTCTCGCCGGGGAAGCCGACGATGAAGTCCCCCGACAGCGCCAGATCGGGCCGCGCGTCACGAATGCGCGCGATCAGAGCGGCGTAGCTCCCGGCAGTGTGCTTGCGGTTCATCGCCTTCAAAATCCGATCCGATCCAGCCTGCACCGGCAAGTGCAAGTATGGCATCAACTTGGGTTCGTCACGATGGGCGGCAATGAGATCTTCACCCATATCGTTCGGATGGCTGGTGGTGAACCTGATCCGCGCCAGACCGTCCAGCGCGGCGAGGCGGCCGACGAGATCCGCCAGCGAGGCCGTCCCGCCTTTGCCGTCGCCGCCGTGATAGGCGTTGACGTTCTGGCCGAGCAGGGTGATTTCGCGCACCCCCGCGTCCACCAGCTGCACCGCCTCCTCCATCACCTCGGCCACGGGGCGCGAGACTTCGGCGCCGCGCGTATAAGGAACGACGCAGAAGGAGCAGAATTTGTCGCACCCTTCCTGCACGGTGAGGAAGGCCGTCACGCCGCGCGCCGTCACCGCGCGCCGGCTCGGACGGGCCAGATGCTCGAACTTGTCTTCGTCCAGCTCGGTGGCGACGGGCTTGGCCCCCGCCCCCGCCTTGGCGATCAGGTCCGGCAGATGATGATAGGCCTGCGGGCCGACGACGAAATCCACCCGCGGCTGACGGCGGATGATCTCCTCGCCCTCCGCCTGGGCGACGCAGCCGGCGACGCCGATCATCACCGGCGCACCCGCCGCACCGACCGCGCCCTTCAGCCGGCCGAGCTCGGAATAGACCTTCTCCGCCGCCTTCTCGCGGATATGGCAGGTGTTGAGAAGGACCAGATCCGCCCCCTCCTGCTCGTCCACCACGTCATAGCCCGACGCACGCAGCTGATCGGCCATGCGCGTGGCATCATAGACGTTCATCTGGCAGCCATAGCTCTTGATGAAGGCGCGTTTTTCCATCTCGACCTAAAAATCGTCCCGTGTTCAGACTGGTTCGCGGACGTCCTGCGCCGCTTTCTCGGGGCCGGCAACGGCGGCGGCATCGGCGGCGGTGCCCGGTCCGGTCACCGTTTCGGCGAGCCGCCCCGCGGTCGCCTCGCCGACGAGGCGGCGAACGGTCGCCTCGAGATCCCGCGTCATCGCCTTGCGCTCGGCCCCGCCCGAAAAAGGCACCGCCGGACCGAAGGCGACGTTCACGTCGATCACCCCGTGGCGCAGCACCCACCACAGATGCGAGGCCATCTCCATGTCCCCGTACCACGCCAGGCGCGTCTTATAAAAGCGGCCGATGGGAAGACCGTCGAGATGGGTATAATTCAGCGCCAAGGGCTGAACCGTCGCCTCGCCCTTGGCGGCCTCGATCGCTTTGGCCGCACCGCCCACAAGCGACGACTTGAACGGAAGCACATGGATGCCGTTGGAACTCGTCCCTTCCGCGAACAGAACCATCACGTCGCCGCCGGTCATCCGGTCCGCGATCTCGCCCGCGACGGCGCCAGTCTTCGCCCGCCTCTCACGCTCCACGAACACGGTGCGCTGAAGCTTGGCGAGAATGCCGAAGATCGGCCACCCCGCCACCTCCGACTTGGCGATATAGCTCAGCGGCATCACCGAGCCGATCACCACGATGTCGAGCCAGGAGACGTGGTTGGCGGTGATCAGCAGAGGGCGCGCCGGCGAGGGCGTCCCGTGGACATGCACCTTGATGCCCATCAGCTTCACCGCGGACCTGTGCCACCACCAGGGCAGCACGCGCTGCGCCCTCTTCCACCCGGTCGCCATGGCGACGAGCTGGCAGGGGATCAGAACGAGCGATGTGACGATAAGGCCGAGGATGACGTAGATCGCGCGGATCAGCGACACGGGGCAGAGGCTCCTGACCGCAGCCGTTCGAATGCGGGCTGCTTGAACTCCAAACGCATGGTCAGCGCCTTCTGACGGGCACCGCCGTTCCCGCCATAATAGTCCGGCCGCTCGCCGACAACCTCGAACCCCGTGCGTCTATAGAGCGCCACGGCCGCGGTATTGTGCGGGTCCACCTCGAGGAAGACCTCGCGCACCCGCTCGGCATAAAGGTGGCGCATGGCCGCGTTCAGAAGCAGCCGGCCGATGCCCGAGCGGCGCTGGCGCGGATGAACCGCCATTGTCAACACCTCCGCCTCGTCGGCGGCCTGGCGCACGGTGATGAAGCCGATGGGCCTGCGGCTGGCGGTGGCGCTGATCCGGCGGGCGACGAACGTGGCGACGCCAGGACCCTCGTTCAGCGCCGCCTGCTCGTCGGCCGACCAGGGCACGGCGAAGGAGGCGGCGTGGATCTCCTCCAGCGTCTCGAAGTCCGCGGGGCCGACACGATCAATCACCCGAGGGACCGAAAATAACCCCAATATCACCGGTGAAGCGCCACTCTTTTCATCGCCCCATTGGGCCACAACGCTCACGCGCGCGCCAGTGCTTTGTGCGTCTGGGGCTGCGCGTCGACCGGGGCGAGGTAAAGCGGCGTCGGCTCGCGGCCCTCGCCGCCCCGGCCGGCCAGCCGGGCCACCGCGCCGAGGTCGATCCGCTCGACCACGTGGCCTTCGCCGAGCGCGGCCATCGCCTCCGCCTGACCGGCGATGAAGGCGCCGGTGTCCTTGGCGAGCTCCAGCGCCTCGCCGACCTCCATGCGCGCCATCTTGATCGGCCCGTCCACGGACAGGAGCGCGTAGAGCGAGCCGTGGCGCGCGTCGATCGCCGTCAGCACGGTGCCGCCGAAGGGCTCGGCCATCGCCTCCAAGGTGGTGACGCCGACGGCCGGAATGCCCCGCGCCACCGCAACGCCCTTGGCGAAGGCGACGCCGACACGCACCCCGGTGAACGACCCCGGCCCCACGGTGACGGCGACCCGCTCCAGCGCGTCGTAACCCGCCCCCGCCTCGGCGAAGACGCGCGCGACGTGATCGACGATCGCTTCGGCGTCACCCTGAGCCGGTCCGCGCGACATCGCCGCGACGGTTCCGTCAGACGCGATCAGCGCGGCCTGACAGTCGGCCAGCGCCGTATCGATAGCCAGCGTGAAGGTCACGCGACGGGACGAACCTCGACCACTTCGGGAACGAAGTGCTTGAGAAGGTTCTGAATCCCCATCTGCAACGTCATCGTGGAGGACGGGCATCCCGCGCAGGCTCCGCGCATCGACAGCGAGACCACACCGTCACGATAGGAGCGGAAGACGATGTCGCCGCCGTCACCGGCCACGGCCGGACGCACGCGCTCGTCGAGGATCTCCTTGATCATCGCCACGGTGCCGGCGTCTTCCTCCAGGAAGTCCTCCTCGCCGTCGGCGGTCGCCTCGACATGGGCGCCGTCGTCCAGCACGGGATCACCGGAGAGATAATGCTCCATGATGGCGCCGAGCACGGCCGGCTTCAAATGCGGCCAGGGCGTCGCGTCCTTGGAGACGGAGATGAAGTCCGCGCCGAGGAAGACGCCGGTCACGCCGTCGACCGCGAAGAGGCGGCGGGCGAGCGGCGAAGCCTCGGCGGCGCCGGCTTCGGTATAGTCGACGACGCCGGATTCCATGACGGTCTTGCCCGGCAGGAATTTCAGCGTTTCGGGGTTCGGTGTCGCTTCGGTCTGAATAAACATGACTTTTTTCTCCCCAGGCGGTTCAAAGCCGCCGCGAAGTCGTAACCCAAGACATAAGCGACGAAGCGCGCCCCCACAACGCCTCACGACGACGCTCACCTTCCCGTGCCCTCGTGCCCCGCCCTCGCGCCGCGCCCTCGCGACGCGTGCCCCCGCGCCCCAACGAGGCGCCTACGCATCTCGGGCCCGCTTGCCTGATCGCCGGAGCCGCCTTCGCACAAATCCCTTGGCGGAGATGGTGGTCCCTTGCCAAGGAGCCGCAGGCCGGCTTTAGCCGCTTGTCCTTGGCGAGGGGCCGCCATCTCTGCCACGCGGTGCAGGGCGAAGGTGGGTCCGGCGATCAGGCGGCCCCCTGATCGCTGGTGGGTCCCGAGCCCGCCGGAGGCCGCCATCTCTGCCACGCGGTGCAGGGCGAAGGTGGGTCCGGCGATCAGGCGGCCCCCTGATTGCTGGTGAGCCCGAGCCCGCCGGAGGCCGCGGCGCCGCCCCCGATCAAGGCGCCGCCGTCACGTCGACCCACACCAGGCGATTGTCCGACGCCGGGGCGAGGCGCGCCAGTGGACGGCCGTCCGCGGGCCAGAACACGCCGGCCCCGGTCACGGCGAGGGGGCCGAAGGGCTGAACGTAGTCGACCCGCAGCCCGCCGCCGAACTCCGCGGTGGCGGCCGTGCGGGCGCCCAGAGGCGTCACCGGGACGGCGCCGGGCGCATCCAGCAGACGGGCGACGGCGCCGGGCCGGGAATCGCCGCGTGCCGGATCGGCGTTGAGGTCGCCCATCACCACCGCGGCGGCGCCGGGTGCAAGGCCGCCCGCAACGCCAGCGTCGTCAACCGCATAGCCGCCCCCACGCGGGTCGAGCAGATCGACGAGGAGGCGGATCTCGTCGGCGTTGCGGCGGCCGTTCCAGTCGATCGCCGGATCGTCGAACACGGGCGGCGTCGGGTGCGCGGCGATCACCGTCACCGGCCCGGCGGGGGTCGCGATGCGCGCCATCAGATGCGTCTTGGAGGACAGCGGCAGCACGGCGAGCGCTTCGGCGGAATAGTACCCGTCCGGGATCAGCGCCCCCGGCACATCGCGCCACAGGAGGCCGCCGAAGGTGCGCACATCGTCGACGGGAAAGCGCGACAGGAGCGCAAAGGCATAGTGGCCCGGATGGTGGCCGAACCCCTTTGCGTCACGCGGCCCCGCGGCGACCCCGTCACCGTCCAGATCGACGCCGGAGGGCACGCCGGTGTTGCTGACCGGAAAAAGACTGTGGGGATAATCGATCCCCTCGGCGCCGCCCTCGCCGGTGCGCAGCGCTTCGCGCATGAGGGTCAGCGCCTCGCCGGCCTCGTCCCGGTCCAGCTCCTGCAGCACCAGAACGTCGGGCGCGGCGCGCTGGATCGTCTCGACCACGAGGCGGACCTGAGGATCGCCGCCGGCCCGCAGCCGCTCCAGCACGGCGCCCGGCGCATCGTCGCTCAGCGCCGCGTTGAAGGTGGCGAAGCGGAGGGAGCCCGGCGCCTTCTGCTGCGGCTCGCCCACAGGCTGCGCCCACGCAGGAAGGGCGGCGCCGAAGAGCGCCATCAGCGCCAGCCCCAGCGCCCGGCGGCGCCCCGCCCCGTCAGTCCCCCACAAGGGAGAGGTGGCGCTTGCGGTCGAACACCTTCAGCACCGCGTCGAGGTCGTGGCCGCGCTTCAGGATCAGCCCCTGGCTCGACACGACGGCCCACATGCCCTGCCGCCGCGCCAGCTTGGGGGTTTTGGTGACACGGTACATCGGCACCTCGCCCATGCGGCGGAAGATCGAGAAGACGGCGGTCTCCTTGCCGAAATCCATCGCATAATCGCGCCATTCGCCCGCGGCCACCATGCGGCCATAGACCCTGAGGATCTGCGACAGCTCGGTTCGGTGGAAGGCGACCATCGGCATCACCGGGCCGCGCTGCGGCGCGGTTTGGGCGGCGGGCTGGGCGGCGACACCGTGGGCGCTTCCCGCGGTTCCGGCACTTGCGGCCGGGGCCGCCGCCGCACCGGTCGCGCGCTGCGGCCGCAGCGGCACCACCCGACTATCCTCTGCCTCTGCCATCGGCATCTCCAGATCAGTTAGCCGCCGAAGCCTGACCTGTTCGGGCGCGGGGCGCAATCCTCTTGAATGCCACGCCCGAGGGGCGCATCTCTTGCCTATGTGCGAACTTTCAAGCGTTGAGAGAGAATGAGCCAAGCCGAAACCCGCGCCTTTGAAGCCGATGTCGCTCGCCTGCTGCACCTCATGGTGCACTCGGTCTATTCCAGCCCCGACGTCTTCCTGCGCGAGCTCATTTCAAACGCCGCCGACGCCTGCGAGAAGCTGCGCCACACCGCCCAGACCGACGCGTCGCTGATGGGCGAAGGCGGCCTCGCCATCACCATCACGCCCGACAAGGCGGCCGGCCGGCTCACCATCGCTGACAACGGCATCGGCATGTCGCGCGACGAGCTGATCGAAAATCTCGGCACCATGGCGCGCTCCGGCACGGAGAAATTCCGCCGCGCGCTGGAGGAGAAGGACGGCGAAGCCAAGGAAGGCAAAGCCCTCATCGGCCAGTTCGGCGTCGGCTTCTACTCCGCCTTCATGGTGGCGTCCGAGGTCTCCGTCGTCTCGCGCGCCGCAGGCTCTGCCGAGGCGTGGCGGTGGACGTCGAACGGTTCCGGCGAATTCACCATCGCCCCCGTCCCCGCCGACGATGCGCCCGCCCGCGGCACCACGGTCACCCTCACCCTGCGCGAGGATCATACCGACTACGCCGAGGAAGCCACCATCGAGCGCCTGGTGAAGCACCACTCGGCGCACGTCCCGGTGCCCATCCTCATCGCCGGGACGGGCGAGGAGGACGCCACGCGCGAACTCGTCGACGGGACGGCGCTGTGGGCGAAGCCGAAGTCCGAGATCACGGCAGAGGAATATAACGACTTCTACCGGTTCACCGCCGGCGCGTTCGACGAGCCGGCGCTGACCATCCACGCCCGCGTGGAAGGCCGCCAGGAATATACCCAGCTCCTGTTCGTCCCCTCGATGGCGCCGTTCGACCTCTTCGAGCCGGACCGCAAGGGGCGCATCAAGCTCTATGTCCGCCGCGTCTTCATCACCGACGACGCGCCGCTGATCGCCCCCTACCTGCGCTTCGTGCGCGGGCTGGTCGATTCGGAGGACCTGCCGCTCAATCTCAGCCGCGAGATGCTGCAGACCAACCCGATGCTGACGCAGATGAAGAACGCGATCACCCGCCGCGTTCTGACCGAGCTGAAGAAGCTGGCCGACACCGACGCCGAGACCTACGCCAAGGTCTGGGACGCGTTCGGCCCGGTGCTGAAAGAGGGTCTGTACGAGGACGCAGAGCGGCGCGACGAGATCTTCGCGCTGGCCCGCTTCAAGACCACGACGCATCCGGACGGCGGCCGCAAACTCGCCGACTACATCGCCGACCTGAAGGACAACCAGACCGCGATCTACTACGCGGTGGGCGAGGATCACGCCCGCCTCGCCGCTTCGCCGCATCTGGAAGGGTTCGCCGCGCGCGGGGTGGAGGTGCTGCTTCTGTCCGATCCGGTCGACGCCTTCTGGGTGCGCACCGCTCTGGGGTTCGAGGGCAAGCCCTTCAAGTCCGTCACGCAAGGGTCGGCCGATCTCGACCAGATCGCGCTGAAGGACACCAAGCACGTCCCCGAAGAGGCGAAGGCGAGCGACATCGCCACCTTGTCGGCGCTGATCAAAGAGACGCTGGGCGAGCGGGTGAGCGAGGTGAAGACGTCCGCGCGCCTTGCCACCAGCCCCGCCTGCCTGGTGGCGCCCGACATGGGCTACGACAAGGCGCTGGAGAAGATCGTCGGCCGCCAGGGCCAGGGGCTCGGCATGAAGCCGATCCTGGAGCTGAACCCGTCCCACCCCCTGATCCGCGAGCTTTCGGCGCGGGCGGCGACCGGCGGCGCGGCCGACACCATCGGCGATGCGGCGTGGCTTCTCTTGGGCGCGGCGCAGATCATGGACGGTGACGCCCCGGCCGACGCTACCGAGTTCAACACCCGCCTGATGACGGCGATGGCCGCGTTCGTGAAAAGCCCGGCGCGTAGTGACCACGCCGACTCCATCGCCGTCGAAGGCGGCGACGGCAACGGCGACTGACAGGCCCCGGACAACGCGACGCCCTTGCGGTGGCCGAACCCGGAACGCCACCGCGCTGCGCCCGCGCCCCCGCCGGTTGCAAGGGGCGGACATCCGCCCCCACCCGAGCGCAGGGGCGGATAGCCGCCCCACCCGAGCGCAGAGGGCGGACAGCCGCCCTCCTGACCGCAGGGGCCGGACAGCCGCCCCGCCCGACCGCAGAGGGCGGACAGCCGCCCCCACCCCACCGCAGTAGGCGGACAGCCGCCCTCCTGACCGCAGGGGGCGGACAGCCGCCCCGCCCGACCGCAGAGGGCGGACAGCCGCCCCCACCCCACCGCAGTAGGCGGACAGCCGCCCTCCTGACCGCAGGGGGCGGACAGCCGCCCCCACCCCACCGCAGTAGGCGGACAGCCGCCCTCCTGACCGCAGGGGGCGGACAGCCGCCCCGCCCGACCGCAGGGGGCGGTGCCCGGCCTCCTCCGGCAAAGCGCTCCTGCATTGACGGCGCGGCCCGCATGGCCTTAACCGTCGCGCCGCCGCCGTGATCCGATGGCGGCCCGTTCGCCGGCCGAGGCCCCGATGCCCTTCTCCACCGACACGCTCCTCGCCCTCGTCACCTTCGCCTTCGTCACCACGGTGACGCCGGGGCCGAACAACTTCATGCTCGCCTCCTCCGGCGCCACATTCGGCTATTGGCGCACGCTGCCGCATATCTTCGGCGTCTGCCTCGGCTTCCCGGTGATGCTCTTCGTGGTGACGCTCGGCCTCGGCGAGATCTTCCGCACCCAGCCCGCGGTGCGCGAGGTGGTGACCGTCGCGGGGCTCGGCGTGATGCTCTACCTCGCCTTTCGCATCGCCACGCAAAACGCCGCCAAGGCGAAGAAGGGCACCGCGCGCCCGCTCGGCTTCTTCTCCGCGGCGGCCTTCCAGTGGGTGAACCCGAAGGCCTGGGTGCTCTCCATCGGCGTTGCGGCGACCTTCGCGTCGGGCCTGTCGCCGACGGCCGAAGCGGCCATCTCGGCCTTCGTCTTCCTGCTGACGGGGATGGCGACGGCGAACGCCTGGGCGGCCGCCGGGGCGGCGCTGCAGCGGCTGCTCGGCACGGGCATCCGGCTGCGCATCTTCAACGCCGTCCTGGCGGGGTTGCTGGCGCTGTCGGCGGTGTGGATCGTCGTCGACCGCTGAGGCCCGGCCCGCGCGCCAGATGGCGCTTGCGGCGGGGCGTGAGTTGGCGCAAAGGGTTTCGATGCCCGTGCCCATCTCCCCGTTCGACCGTCTTCGCAGCCTGATCGGCGACACCCCCGCCGGTGCCCCGGTGATCGACCTTTCGGTCGGTGTCCCCAAGCACGCCCCGCCGGATTTCATCCTTCCGGTGCTGGCCGCCTCGGCCGACGGCTACAGGCCCTATCCGGCGATCACCGGCACCCCCGCCTTCCAGGCCGCGATCCACGACTGGCTGGACCGCCGCTACGCGCTGGACGGATGGTTCCGCGACGTCGGCGCAGTCCTGCCTCTCGCCGGGAGCCGCGAAGGCCTGGTCCTCTCGGTGGTCACGGCGCGCGATCTTCTGGCGAAGGACAACCCCGTCGTCCTCCACGCCAACCCCTACTATCAGGCCTATCTGGGAGCAGCACACATGATCGGCGCGGAGGCGGTGGGCGTTCCCACCCCGCCGACCGGCTCGCCACTGCCGGACTTCAGCGCCATCCCGGACGCGACGCTGGACCGGGCGATCGCCTACTATTTCGGCTCGCCCTCCAACCCGGCGGGGCTGACCGCGTCGAAGGCCGACTGGCACAACCTGTTCGACCTCGCCGAGAAACACGACTTCTTCCTTTTCGCAGACGAGTGCTACTCGGAGATCTACCGCGAGGAGGCCGGCCCGCCCGCCGGTGCGCTGGAGGCCGCGCGCGAACGGCCGGAGGCGCTGAAGCGGCTCATCGTCCTCAACTCCCTCTCCAAGCGGTCGAACTTGGCGGGTATGCGCATCGGCTTCGTCGCCGGCGACAGGGAGGTCATGAAGGCGATGACCACCATGCGCAATCAGATTGCGAGCCAGGTGCCGGTGCCGCTGCAACAGGCCGCCATCGCCTGCTACCAGGACGAGGCGCACGTCGCCGAAAACCGCCGCCTCTACGACGCCAAGTTCGCCGCGGCGGATGCGATCCTCGGCCCCGTCTTCGGCGGCCCGGTGACGCCTCCGGGCGGCTTCTGCCTGTGGCTCCCGGTGGCGGACGACATCGCCTTCGTGAAGGCGCTCTGGGCCGAAGCCGGTGTTCGCGCCCTCCCCGGCAGCCTCCTCGCCACAGGCGAGGGTGCGGCCAATCCGGGGCGCGGGCGCATCCGCCTCGCCGTCGTCTCGCCCTACGACGAGGCCTGCGAGGGTTTCCGCCGCATCGCCGCCCTGATGCAGCGCGAGGGCGCCGTTCGCGAGTTGGCCGCGGGGTAACCCGCGCCACCGCCGGGTTACCTCCCCGGAGCGCGCATTAAGAAAGCGGTAACCCATGGGTTACCTCAAGTTGCAAACAGCGCCGCCGCACCAGCCAACACCGCCGGCCAACCAACCCTGCACCATCCCGCCCCAAGTCCGCGTCCACGGCCGGGCAAACGCACCGCGGCGGTCCCCTGCCTTGCGTCCCGGAGCCAGCCATCGCTGATGCCCGGTGGAGCGGAAAGGCGTGGGGGCTGCAAGGGTTCAAGCGGAGCGGCCCTTGCGGCGCCCACGCCTTTTCGCTCAGGGCATCATCAGCGATGGCTGGGTCAGGGACGCAAGGCAACGCCCTGCGACCTGGTGAAGCCGGAGCGCCCGTGAGGCGCCGCCGCCCGCCGCACCGGCGCCGATCAGACGATCGCGTCGATCTCTTCTTCGCTGAGGCCGCCTGGAACGATGGTGATGGGGACCGGGTAGGCGCCCGCCTGTCCGCCGGCGATGGCGCTGACCAGAGGTCCGGGCCCCTCGGAGCCCTGGGCGGCGGCCAGCACCAGCACCATGATGGCCGGGTCCTCGGCGATCGCCTGGCGGATCCCTTCGATCCGGTTGGCGATCACCACCTTGCGCTCGGGCTCGGCGGGCAGCTTCGGCGCCATCTTGGTGAGGACGCGGTCCAGCATTTCCTGGGCCTCTTCCTCGGCCTCTTCGCGCATCAAGTTCTCGACACCCAGCCAGTGCTGGAACTCCGACGTGGCGGCGATGCACAGGGCGACGACGCTCGCCCCCGTCTTCGCCGCGCGCTTGGCGGCGTAGATGATCGCCAGCTCACATTCGGGCGTCTCGTCGACGATGACGAGAAACTTGCGCGCGCTCACCGAGGAGAGTCGCCGCGCAGCGGAATGTAGTTGATCTCGAACAGGTCCGGATCAACGCTGACGCCGGTGGACACGTTGTAGATCGACACGGACGTTTCCTGCCCTTTGCCGTCGATCACGTTCCACTGCTTCAGCTCCTTGGTCTCCGCGTCGAAGAGCAGCGTCAGCGCGCCTTCGCCGAAGGCCGTGTTCTCCTCGATGCGCACGGAGATCAGGTCCGGCGCCACCTCGACGTCGGTCACCTTGGCGTCTTCGGTCAGGTTGATGGTGTTGTCGAGGAGGAAGCGGAGCGGCGTCTTCGACAGCGGCCAGATGTCCTGCGTGTTGCGGCGGCGATCGCGCACGGCGACGGACTGGCCGTCGGCGATGATGTCGAGCGTCGACGGACGGTCGTAGAAGAAGCGCACCTTGCCGGGGCGGGAGATGGCGAAGCGTCCCTGGGTGCGTGAGCCGTCCGGACCGAACTGGACGAATTCGCCCCGCATGGTGTGGATGGCATTGAAATAGCTGTTGATCTCGGTCAGCGCCTGGTCGGTGGCGGCGTGGGCGGTCGACGCGAGCGGGGCCGTCACAAGGGCGGCGGCGAGAAGTGCATTACGAACAAGCCTGTTCATCGCGGTCCTCCGAATGGGTGGTCGACCCTGTGATGCGAGGGTTCGCCTGTCTGGCCGGTGAATGAGCACACCCGGCCGGTCCGGGGCAACCATCCCGTTTCAGCCTTAACGAACCGTCACCGTTCTTCGCGCGATCTCGCACAGGACGCTTGCCGAAGGTCAACCAATTTCGCGCCGCGCTCATGCGGCTTTCAGCGCGGCCAGCTCGGCCTCCAGCTCGGCGATGCGCTGGTGCAGCGGCGCGGCGGCGGCGGCGATCTCCTCGCGCGTAAAACGCGGCGTGATGTGCTGCGGGCAGTTCCAGTCGAACGCCTCGACCTTCACCGTGACGGCACGTTCCACGCGGGCGCGGTAGCCGGGCACGGCGAGGCGGGCGGCAAGCTCGGGCGCGTCGGCCGCCTCGGCCACGCTCATGCGGCCGATGAGCTTGATGCGCGCCTGCCGGGCGTGATCCAGAACGATGAGGGAGACGCGCGGATCGGCCGCGACATTGCCGACCGAAATATATTGGCGGTTGCCGCGAAAGTCCGCCCAGCCGATCGTCAGCGGGTCGAGGACGCGCAGGAAGCCTTTGGGGCCGCCGCGAAACTGAACATAAGGCCAGCCGCTTTGCGACACCGAGGCCAGGAAGAAGCCGTCCTGCTCGGCGAGGAAAGCGGCCTCCTGCGGGCCGAGCCCCGCCTCGACGCCGGAGGCTGCGGCATCCTCCGGCGCGGCGGCGGCGCGGGCGTAGGTGTCGCGCGAGCCGTAGCGGCTTTGGACCGCCTGGACGGCGGGGGTGAACATCGTCGTCTGGTAGCGCTGGCGCATCAGGTCCTCCGAGCCGAGAATCCGTGGCATGGCACGTCGTGGCGCGAGAGGATCGAGATGGTGACGCCATCGCCGCCGCGCCGCTCACATCACCGCGATTGCGCACAAGTTGATCACGCACAAAAAAAGCGCGCCGGTGGCCCGGCGCGCTTCGATCTCGGCGATGGCTGCCCGCGTCAGGCGACCTCGCCCTCGGCCGGGACGAGGATGTCGCGCTTGCCGGCATTGTTGGCCGGGCTGACGACGCCTTCCTTCTCCATCCGCTCGATCAAGGTGGCGGCGCGGTTGTAGCCGATCGACAGGCGCCGCTGCACGTAGCTCGTCGAGGCCTTGCGGTCGCGCAGCACCAGCGCCACGGCGCGGTCGTAGAGGTCTTCGGACTCCGACATCGCGTCGACACCGGACGCGCCGCCCGCACCGCCTGAGCCGTCCTCCTCCTCCTCGTCGTCCTCCAGCACCTCGTGCAGATAATCCGGGGTCCCTTGCGTCTTGAGGTGCGCCACCACGTCCTCGACCTCGCCGTCGGCGACGAAGGGGCCGTGCACGCGCTGGATGCGCCCGCCGCCGGCCATGTAGAGCATGTCGCCCATGCCCAGAAGCTGCTCGGCGCCCATTTCGCCGAGGATGGTGCGGCTGTCGATCTTCGACGTCACCGCGAACGAGATGCGGGTCGGGAAGTTGGCCTTGATGGTGCCGGTGATGACGTCCACCGAAGGCCGCTGCGTCGCAAGGATCACGTGGATGCCCGCCGCACGCGCCATCTGCGCCAGCCGCTGGATCAGCCCTTCGATGTCCTTGCCCGCGACCATCATCAGGTCGGCCATCTCGTCGACGATGATGACGATGAACGGCATCGGCGACAGGTCCAGCACCTCCTCTTCGAAGATCGCTTCGCCGGTGTGCTTGTCGAACCCGGTCTGGACGAGGCGGGTGAGCGGCTCGCCCTCGCGTCCGGCCTCCTTCAGCCTTGCATTGTAGCCGTCGATATTGCGCACGCCGAGTTTCGCCATCTTGCGATAACGGTCCTCCATCTCGCGCACGGCCCACCTCAGCGCGGTGACGGCCTTCTTCGGGTCCGTCACCACCGGGGTCAGAAGGTGCGGGATGCCGTCATAGACGGAAAGCTCCAGCATCTTCGGGTCGATGAGGATGATGCGGCAATGCTCGGGCTTGTGGTGGTAGAGGAGCGACAGGATCATGGTGTTGATCGACACCGACTTGCCCGAGCCGGTGGTGCCGGCCACCAGCATGTGCGGCGTGCGCGCCAGATCGGCGATCACCGCCTCGCCGCCGATGTTCTTGCCGAGGCACATCGGCAGCTTGTGCTTGGTGCGCTCGAAGTCCGCGCTGGCGAGGAGTTCGCGCAGGTAGACGGTGACGCGCCGCGTATTGGGCAGCTCGATGCCGATGGCGTTCTTGCCGGGGATCACCGCCACGCGCGCGGACACGGCGGACATCGAGCGGGCGATGTCGTCGGCGAGGCCGATGACGCGGCTCGACTTGATGCCGGGGGCCGGCTCCAGCTCGTAGAGGGTGACCACCGGGCCGGGGCGCACGTTGATGATGACGCCCTTCACGCCGAAGTCGGCGAGGACGCCTTCCAGAACGCGGGCGTTGGCCTCCAGCGCGTCCTCGGTCAGCTCGCGGTCGCTGCGGTCGGCGGGCGGCGAGGCGAGAAGGGTCAGCGGCGGGAACTCGTATTCGCCGCTGCCGAGGAAGGAGGGCTGCGCCTCGCGCACGATGCGCCGGCCGGGCTTCATCGCCCCGGCCTGCGGCGTCACGCGGCTGTCGCCGGGTACGAAGCCGCCCTGCTCGACGTAGCCCTGGGCGGCGCCGTCGAAGCCGTGGTCGTCCTCGTCCTCGTCGTAGCCGTAGTCGTCCGCGTCGTCGTCGTCCGCATCGGCGGCGGCGGCGGCGTAGCGGGCCGGGGCGCGGGGGTCTCGCGCGGCGGGGACACCGTCGTCCTCGTCGACGTAGTCGCCCACGTCGTCCGCGTAATCGTTCTCGTCCGCGTAATCCTGCTCGTCCGCGTAATCGTCCTCGTCCGCGTAACCGTCGTCGGCGGCGTGGTAGGCCGCGGGGCGGGGCGATCGGTCGTCGTCCAGATCGTCGTCGTAGCCTTCCTCTTCGGCGTAGCCCTCCTCTTCGGCGTAGGCGCCGCGCTGCGGCAGGTCGGACGGGTGGTCGAGCAGGACGCGGTCGTCCTCCTCGGCCAGCTCCGCTTCCTCGATGGGCTCCAGCCCGCCGGGCGCCGCATAGGCCGCACCACCGGCCGCCGCGGTGTCATGCGGATGATCGTCGTCCGCCTCGTCATAGCCGGGCGCTTCGCCCCGATCCTCATCGTGGACGTCCTGATCGTAGAGGTCCTCGTCCCAGGTGCCGGCGTCGCCGCTCACCTTGTCGCTGACGGCCGCACGCTGTCGGGCCGCAGCGCCCGCGGCCACCGCAGCGCCCGCCACCGCGCCTCCGGCCGCCGCAGCCGCGACCGTGGCGGCTGCCGCGGTTCCGGGCGCCGCCGGAAGCTCGGCCAGCTTCGCCGCCGGCCCGCGCAACGGCCGGGCGAAGGTCACCGCCTGCGCCGCAGCCGCCGCCGCCATGCGCCGGGCCGCACCGCCGCGCTCCGCCTGCGCCTCGTCGCGGGAGGGCTCGCGCGAGGGCTCGCGCGCCTCGCGCCGGGCCGCCGCCTCGCGCGGGGCCTGCCGCGTCTGGCGGCGCTCCGGCAAACCCTCGTCCGCCGCAGGGCGCGGCTGACGCACCGGCGCCTCGGCCGCCCCCTCCTGGATGAAGTCGTCGTCGTAGAGCCCGTCCTCGTCCTCGAACTCGAACGCCGGCGCCGCCGCCTCGGCCCGTGCGCGCACCGGGCGGCGCGGGCGGTAGACCTGCGCCTCGTCGAACGGCGCCTGCTCGTCCTCGGCCATCGCCCGCATCGAGGGAGCGCCGCGCGCGGCCGCGGGACGGCGCGCCCCGGCCTCGCCGTTCACCCGCGCACCGCGCGAGCGCCGCCGCAGGGCCGGCCCCATCAGCCGCGTGCGCAGCATCATGAAGCCGTGCGTCACCGCGCCGGAGAGTTCGGCGAGACGGGACGCCGCGTCGCCCTCGTAGGTGTCGGTATCGTCGAGCCCATAGTCGTCCGGCTCCATGCGGCTGCGGCGGATGGTGAAGCCGAGGTCGGCCGGCCGCTCCCGCCGCCGCACCGGCGCGATCGCCGACACCAGCGCAACACCGGCGAGGAGACCCGTCACCCCGCCGAGAAAGCCCAGCAGCGTGCCCGACGAAATGCCGACCACGTCCGCCCACACGAAATGGTGGACGCTGCCGATGACGCCGCCGAGCCCGAGCGGCAGCGGCCACGCCTCGGTGACGGGGAAGACGTTGACGAAGCCCGGCGCCAGCATGAGCGCGGCGAGGCCCGCGGCGATGCGCCCCGGCGTCCACCCCACCGGGCGGCCCGACACCAGGCGCAGCCCCCACAAGGGCAGCGGCAGGATGAGGAGCGGCGCGGCGATGCCGAAGAGCTGCATCACCGGATCGGCGAAGGCGGCACCGAAGCCGCCCATCCAATTGCGCACGGGCGCGTCGGTGGAATGGGTCAGGCTGGGGTCGGAGACGGTCCAGGTCGCCAGCGCGATCGCCAGGACGACCGAGAGGACGAGCAAGACGACACCGGTCAGCGTGCCGATCGCCCGGCGGGCGAACAACACAGACGGGTCGTCAAGGATTTGCTCCAGGGCTCTCAAACGCATCACGCTCACGGCACGCCTCATCGATTATTGTGCGACGTGGCTGTGGCGGTCTGTCGGTCTCGGCGGCGCCAAAAGACGGCCTGCCCCGTCGTCTCTTTTTGTGACCGGACGGCGTTAAGGCCCGGTAACCAGGGTGTGCCGAGTTTGCCCTACGGCCGGGCGACTGGGCCTCGCGCGGCACTTTTGCGCGCGGTGCCGACACAAATGTCACGCAGCGTTTCAACGGATCGTTTGGCCGCACGGCATGGGCGCGGCCCCGACGGAGGCGCGGGCGGCGGCGCGCTGCGAGGGGTTTGCCCTCGCCCGGTTCGCCGCCGATGTCCGCTCGCCGGCATGGCCTGGATGAGCGCTTGGCTGCACAAACGCGCCGTGGGGGCTGTTCGGGCTGAAGCGGCCTGGTCTGGCACGCCGCTCGTTCAATGCTCAGCGTTCAACCGATGAGGCCGGTGACGAAACCCGCCGTCTTCAGCGCGGCATTGCGGGCGATGAGCCCCATGGGGTTGGTCGTGCTCAGCATGCGGTAGGCGCGGTCGGTCAGCGCGACGGTCTTCTGCGCATCGCCCAGACGCGCCGCGCGGTAGGCGGCGAGGTCGCGGTCCTCCACGGCCTCGGCGAAGGCGAAAGCGTCGGCGATGCCGAGATTCATGCCGCGCCCGCCCACAGGAGAGTGGGTGTGCGCCGCGTCGCCGCCGATCGCTACCCGGCCCTTGCCCATCACCTCCGCCACCCGAAGCCCCACGGTGAAGGTGCCCTCCTGCAGCACGTCCTTCACCGTCATATGGCGCGATGCGAGGGTGAGAACGTCCGGCCGGTTGCTGATCAGCCGGTAGCGCCCGCCGCCGATCGTGATGAAGAAGCCCACCGCCCCCACCCGCGACAGAACCGCACACGCCTCGTTGCGCCACGGCGTCTCACAGTGCGCGTCGGCGACGCTCCATGTGCCATCCACCATCCGCTCGGACATGGCGATGCCGAGGAGCCGCCGCACCGCCGAATGGGAGCCGTCCGCGCCGAAACCGTAGTCGGCGCGGATCTCGCGGGTTTCGCCGGTGGTGCGATGCGTCAACGTCGCGGTCACGCCGTCGGCGGTCTCGGCGAGGCCGGTCGTCTCGAAATTCCACAGGACCTCGATGCCGTGGCGCTGCACGATGTCCAGAAGGACGCGCTCCGTCTCGCCCTGGGCCAGCGCGACCAGCGTCGGAAGCCGCCGCTTCTGGCCCGGGATGGTGAGTTCGGTGAGGCGCCGGTCGTCCTCCATGACGCGCGCCGTTCGCACGAGGGTCGCACGCGCCATGATCTCGGCCGCCGCACCGCTGGGCGACAGAAGCACGAGCGAGTTGCGGTTGACGCCCACCGCCCGGGCCTCGTTGGTGATGCCCGCCGCGCGGTCGGCCATCGTCACGCGGTAGCCGCGCCCGGCGAGCGCGATCGCCGCGGCGAGGCCCACCGGACCCGCCCCGGAAATATAGACGTGCATGCCCCCTCCCCTCCTCATGAGCCGCCCGGCGCGCCGCGCGTCGCTCTTCGCGCCCGCGAGGCCGAAGCCTGCGTGGCCGGGTCCGTGCCGGCGGCGGCGCGAATGCGGGGCCGCGATGCCGGCTCTTCACCTGTGACCATGAAAACTCAATGGGCACGCCGTTCATAGCCTCCGCATCGCCAGGCAATGCGATCCGCTTTTGTTCATCGGCGGAAGCGGGTATGCGTTGCCGGATGCGCTTTAAAGCCTACGCTGTTCACTTATTCACCGCCGTCGGCGCATCGCTCGCCATGCTCGCATTGCTGGAAGCCGCGCAGCAGGATTGGGCCATGATGGCGATCTGGCTCGCCGTCGCCTTCGTCGTCGACGGGATCGACGGACCGTTGGCGCGCCGCTACGACGTGCACACCAACGCGCGCGTGATCGACGGGTCGCTGCTCGACCTCATCATCGATTTCCTGACCTACGTGATGATCCCCGCCTACGCCCTCTACGGGTCGGGCCTTCTTCCGGGGTGGACGGGCTGGTTCGTGGTCCTTCTGATCCCCTTCGCCTCGTCGCTCTACTTCGCCGACACGCGCATGAAGACGCACGATGCGTCGTTCCGCGGATTTCCCGGCTGCTGGAACATGGTGGTGCTGGCGTTGCTGGTGATCGAGCCCGTGTGGGAGGTGATCTTCGGGCTGGTCCTGCTGCTGTCCGCCGCCCAGTTCCTCACGCTGCGGTTCATCCACCCGGTACGCACCACGCGCTGGCGGTGCGTGTCGTTGCCCGTCGCGGTGATCTGGACCGGTTGCATCGCCTATTCCGCGTGGTTCGACTTCGCGCCGATGTCGGTGGTGACCTGGATCGTGGCGGTGACGTCGGCCTATCTGCTGCTGGCCGGCATCGCCCAGCAGATCATTCTGGACCGCGGCGCGCTGCGCTGACGGCGCGCCGGGTGCGCAGCCCGGCGCCGTCGCCCGATGAGGGCCGGCCAGCGCGGGCGAGAGGCATCGGCCCCCGAGAGGCGGATCGGCCGCGTCAGGTGGACTGGCCCCGTCAGGCCGTGAGGGCGAAGACGCGCGCCGGGCCGCCGGAGCCGCCTTTGTGCTTCGGCGCCCCCACCACCAGCGTTGCGCCGGCCGCGGGAAGCGCGCCGAGACCCGCCACGCATTCGATGCCGTAGCGGCCGGACGGGAGCCACAGATTGTGGGTCGCGAAATCGGCCGAGGCGCCGTGGTCGAGGGACAGCGTGTCCACGGCGATGGCGACGGCGCCGGTGTCCTCCATCAGCATCGCCGCCGCTTCGGGATGGAAGCCGGGGAAGTGCATCGTCCCGCCTTCGTCGGCGTTGCGGAAGCCGTCGCCGGTCACCTTGTCGGCCCAGCCGGAGTGCATGGCGACGCAGCAACCGTCCGGCA
Source organism: Acuticoccus yangtzensis (assembly GCF_001927245.1). Lineage (GTDB taxonomy): Bacteria > Pseudomonadota > Alphaproteobacteria > Rhizobiales > Amorphaceae > Acuticoccus > Acuticoccus yangtzensis. The sequence goes on from NZ_MJUX01000001.1 coordinate 457,703, forward strand.
TCTCGCCGTGCGCGGACATCCAGGCGGCGAGGTCGTCCGGCGTCACCATGGCGTCCGGGTCGTCGGCGGCCTTGGCGGCGATGTCGACGATGACGAGGGGGGCGACGAGGCTCGCCGCCGGGATCTCGTCCACCGACTGGCCGTCCGCCGAGAAGTGCAGCGGCGCGTCGACGTGGGTGCCGGTGTGCTCGTCGGTGGTGAGGATGAAGAGGTTGTAGCCGTCCCGCGCGCGCTCATAGAGCTGCTCGGCGCTGAAGCCGGGGGCACCGCCGAAGGTCGGGAAGGTGTCCGACAACGTGTGGGTGAGGTCGGCGACGCCGGTGAAGGAGCCGGACGGTGCGCCCGGTGTGGGCGCCTGGGCGCTGGCAGGGGCCGGCCGGCTCAGCGCGCCGAGGCCGGCCGCCGCCGCGGCGGCGCCGAACATCAGGCGGCGGCGGTCCATCATGGACTGCCGCACATGGTCGATGACGCATTGTCCGCACATGGCCTAACCCTCCTCCGTTCGGACGAAAGACACGACGAAAGACGCTGGCGGCCGGGGTGCCTCAGTCGAGCGGGCCGGCCACCTTCGCCTGAAAACCATGCACGATGCGTGCCCCTGCGAAGGGGATGAGATGCACCGTGCGCTCCTGTCCCGGCTCGAACCGCGTGGCCGAGCCGGCCGGAATGTCGAGTCGCCGGCCGCGCGCCTTCTCACGGTCGAAGGCGAGTGCGGCGTTGGTCTCGAAGAAATGGTAGTGCGAGCCGATCTGGATCGGGCGGTCGCCCGTGTTGGCGACGGTGAGCTCCACCACGTCGGCGCCTGCGTTCAGCTCGATCTCGCCGTCGGCGGCGATGACTTCACCCGGAATCATGGGCGGTCCCTCAGTGATGCGCAGTCGGCGCGGGTGGCGAGAACGCGGGTGGTCGAGGCGGGGTGCTTGGCGAGCATCGCCTCCGGGCGGACCGGCCGGGCGGTGAATTCGCCGCCGCAATTGGGGCAGCGCCCGCCGAGCGGGCCGGCCACGCAGTCCGCGCAGAAGGTGCACTCATAGGTGCAGATCCGCGCGTCGGGCGAGGACGGCGGCAGATCGCGGTCGCAGCACTCGCAGTTGGGGCGAAGCTCCAGCATGGCCTAGCGGATCGGGTTGTGGACGGTGACGAGCTTGGTGCCGTCCGGGAAGGTGGCCTCGACCTGCACGTCGTGGATCATCTCGGCGATCCCGTCCATCACCGCGTCGCGCGGGACGACGGTGGCGCCGGCTTCCATCAGGTCGGCGACGGTGCGGCCGTCGCGCGCGCCTTCCATGACGTAATCGGATATCAGCGCGATGGCTTCGGGGTAGTTGAGCTTCACCCCCCGTTCGCGGCGCCGGCGGGCGACGTCAGCGGCGACGGAGATCAGGAGCTTGTCCTTCTCCCGCGGCGAAAGTTTCATGCGGCCGTCCCACGGTCGACGAGGCGGCCGGAAGGGTCGCCCACGGTTAAAGCTGCCAGGCGCGCGGCAGCGGCGCCCCGGACAGCGCTTCTGCCGCCCGGCCGAGCGCATCCTGCAAGCTTGTGTGGCCGGGCGCAAGAACCCGCACGACGGTGACCGGCCCCATCGTGCTCGCTCCCCAGACGACGGGCGCGCCGTCCAGCGCGGCGCGGGCGGTGTCGGCGTCCCCCTCCCCGCCCACGTGGAGCACGAGGCCGGTGGCGCGCGCCCCGCCGAGCGCCGCCGGGCCGCCGGAGCGGGCGAGCGTTTCGGTGGTGAGGCCGAACGTGTCGAGGAAGGCGAGGCGGCCGTGGATGGTGAGCGCGATGGTGTCGCGGATGTCGGCGCGGGTGACGGTCTCGCCCATCGCGGCGCGGCCGAGGACGAGCCCTTCGCACAAGGTGAGCGCCGCGCCGGGGGCGAGGTGGATTTGGGTGTGGCGCGTCAACCGCGCGCCCTCGAAGAGGATGGTGGGCTGCGGCAGGTGGCGCAGCGTGGCCCCGCCGGCGACGCGGATCGTCTGCCCGACCACCGCGGGCGGGCCCTCGCAGCGGTAGACCCGCTCGCACGCCAGCGTGGCGACGGTGAGGCTGTGCGCCTCGGCCGCCATTTCGGTGTGGAAGCGGTCGCCGGAGGCGAGACCGCCGGAGGTGTTGAGGATCAGCGCCTCCACCCCGGCGGCGACGCGTGGGAAGCGGAGCTTGGCCGAGCCGGACTGGCTGAGGCGCGTGGTGACGGGGCGGCCGCCCGAGTCGGCCAAGGTCACCGCCGCCTCGCCGGTGCTGCGCTGGTAGGCGATGGGGGCCGCGCCGTCGGCAGCCCCGGCCGGTGCGCCGTGATGGCCCGCCGGCTGGTCGGTCTCTTGCAAAATGGGCTCCCCGGCGCGTCGTCGGTCCTCAATGCCGCGTTCGGGGCGAATTGTCGACGCCCGCACGATCGGTGCGGGCGACGGCTCAGGCGGCGACGGGAACCGGAAGGTCGGCCAGCACCTCGGCGGCGATCTTCATGGAGGAGAGCCGCGCCGCGTGGTCGTGGATCGCGCCGACGACGAAGACCTCGTCCGGCTGGTAGGCCTCCACGAGGGCGCCGAGCTGGCGCCGCACCGTGTCGCGCGAGCCGACGGCGGTCACGCGCTGCATCTCCTCCACCATCGGCATCACCTGGGGATGGATGATGGACGCGACGTCCTCGACCGGGCGGGGCAGCGGGCCGGGGCGGCCGGTCCTGAGGTTGGCGACCGCCTGGAGCTGCGAGGAGCGCAGATAGTGCCCCTCCGCGTCGCTGGCGCCGGCATAGACGTTGACCGCCATGGCGAAGCGCGGCGCCTCCAGCCGGTCGGACGGGCGGAACTTGGAGCGGTAGACGGCGATCGCGTCCCGCAGCATGGCCGGGGCGAAGTGGGAGGCGAAGGCGTAGGGCAGGCCCAGAATGGCCGCGAGCTCGGCGCCGAATGTGGAGGAGCCGAGGATCCACACCGGGACGTTGGTGCCGGCGCCCGGCACGGCGGAGACGCGGGTCTCGCCGGGGCGCGAATCGAGGAAGGCGATGAGTTCGGCGACGTCGGACGGGAATTGGTCGGCCTGGTCGGCGTAGCGGCGCAGCGCGCGGGCGGTGGCCTGGTCCGTTCCGGGGGCGCGGCCGAGGCCGAGGTCGATGCGGCCGGGGTAGAGCGTTTCGAGGGTGCCGAACTGCTCGGCCACCATCAGCGGGGCGTGGTTGGGCAGCATGATGCCGCCGGAGCCGACGCGGATGGTGCGCGTGTTGGCGGCGAGGTGGCCGATGAGGACGGCGGTGGCGGACGAGGCGATGCCGGGCATGTTGTGGTGCTCGGCGACCCAGAACCGGCCGAAGCCCCAGTCCTCGGCGTGCCGGGCGAGGTCGGTGGAGCGGGCCAAGGCATCCGCGGCGGTGCCTCCCTCCGGGATCGGAGCGAGGTCCAGAATATTGTAGGCGACCATCGGGCCCCTCCTGTCGAGACGCCGGGCCGCCTGCGCTGGTGAGTGGCGTGCCCGATCGGTGCGATCAAATATGTGTGTTGGCACCGATCGAGGCAAGCCGCCGCGGCACCGCGGGTGCGCCGCGCTGCGTGTCGGCGCGGCCGGGCCGCGTGCCCGGGTCCTGCACGCAACCGACCCGCGTGGTCACGCTCCCCTTGCGCCCGGCTGGCACGGCAGCGCGCGTTTGCGGGCGGGCCGCGTGGTCGCGCCCCACAGCCGCCGGTCCGTGCGGCACCCGCCCCGCGGCGGCCGAACCGTACGGCAATGCCCCTCGGCGGCCGGACCGTGTGGCACCGCCCCCTCGGCAACCGGCCCGTGTGGCGACGCCCCGCGGCGGCCGGAACGCTTAGCAACGCCCCTTGGCGGCCGGGCGGTGGGGCGTCGTGCGGCGGCCGCGGGTTGAGGCGCTGGGCCGGGGCCGGGGCGTCGCCTTATTCGGCGGCGTCCACGGCTTCGACGGTGAGGCGGTCGGTCTCGCCGGCGAGGGTGGAGATGAAGAGGGTGCCGCCGCCGCGTTCGGTCAGGATGCGGCGGGCGGCCTCCACGGCCTCCTCGCGGGTCTCGAACACGTCGGTGGAGCGGCCGGTGACGGCATCGTTGACGACGAAGCCTTCGAACACCTCGACCACGTCGATGCGCTGGTCCTTGGCGGCGGCGGCGCGGGCGGTGGCCTCCGCGGCGCGGCGCACGTCGGGCGGCGTCGTTTCGGCCACCATCTGCGCCACGAAGGAGGCGAGCGGCATCGTCACCTGATCGCGCGAGCCGAGGCGGCGGATGTTGACGGTCTTTTCCTCCGCCTCGCGCCCGCCGACCACCGCGATCACCGGCACCTTGGCGGCCGAATGCTCGCGGACCTTGTAGTTGATCTTCTCGTTGCGCAGGTCCACCTCGGCGTGGATGCCGGCCGCCGCCAGCGCCTTCTGCACCTCCACCGCGTAACCGTCGACGTCGGACACGATGGTGGTCACCATCACCGGCATCGGCGACAGCCACATCGGCATGTGGCCGGCGAAGTTCTCGATCAGGATGCCGAGGAACCGCTCCAGCGAGCCGACCATCGCGCGGTGCAGCATCACGGGCACGTGCTTCTCGCCGTCGGCGCCGATGTAGAAGGCGCCCAGGCGGCCCGGCATGTTGAGGTCCACCTGCACGGTGCCGCACTGCCACTCGCGGCCGATCGCGTCACGCAGCGTGTATTCCAGCTTCGGGCCGTAGAAGGCGCCCTCGCCCTTGTTGGTCGACCATGGGCGGCCGGTGGAGTTCAGAACGTCGATCAGGGCCTTCTCGGCGCGGTCCCACACCTCGTCGGCGCCGACGCGGGTCTCCGGCCGGTCCGAGAACTTGATGATGACGTCCTCGAAGCCGAAGTCCTCGTAGATCGACAGGATGAGGTCGTTCATCTTCAGGCATTCTGCCGCGATCTGCTCCTCGGTGCAGAAGACGTGCGCATCGTCCTGGGTGAAGGCGCGCACGCGCATGAGGCCGTGCAGCGCGCCCGACGCCTCGTAGCGGTGGACCTTGCCGAACTCGGACACTTTGTGCGGCAGCTCGCGGTAGGAGCGCAGGCCGTTCTTGAACACCTGGACGTGGCCGGGGCAGTTCATCGGCTTGATCGCGTAGGTCCGCTCGTCCGGCGTCTGCGTCATATACATGTTGTCGCCGAACTTCTCGGCGTGGCCGGACGCCTGCCAGAGCGAGATGTCCATCAGCTCGGGCGTGTTGACCTCGTGATAGCCGGCGGCGTCGTTGCGGCGGCGCACGTAGTTGACGAGGTCCTGGAAGACGCGCCAGCCCTTCTCGTGCCAGAAGACCGCGCCCGGCGCCTCCTCCTGGAAGTGGAAGAGGTTCATCTCGCGGCCCAGGCGGCGGTGGTCGCGCTTCTCGGCCTCTTCCAGCATGTGGAGGTAGGCGTCGAGGCCCTTCTTGTCGGTCCACGCGGTGCCGTAGATGCGGGTCAGCATCTCGCGGCTGGAATCGCCGCGCCAGTAGGCACCGGCGACGCGCATCAGCTTGAACGCATCGCCGATGTGCCCGGTGGAGGTCATGTGCGGGCCGCGGCACAGGTCGAACCAGTCGCCCTGATGGTAGAGCTTCACGTCCTGGTCTTCGGGGATCGCGTCGACCAGCTCGACCTTGAAGAGCTCGCCCTTCTCGCGGAAGATTTCGCGCACCTCGTTGCGCGGCTTCACCGTCTTCGTGAAGGGGGCGTTGCGCTTGATGATCTCGCGCATCTTCGCCTCGATCTTCTCCAGATCGTCCGAGGAGAAGGGCGTATCGCGATAGAAGTCGTAATAGAAGCCGTCTTTGATGACGGGGCCGATGGTGACCTGGGTGCCCGGCCACAGCTCTTGCACCGCCTCGGCCATCACGTGGGCGGCGTCGTGGCGGATGAGTTCCAGCGCCTCGTCGTCGGTGCGGGTGACGATCTTCAGCGTCGCGTCGGCGGTGATGGGGTCGGCAAGGTCGACCAGGTTGCCGTCGACGACCATGGCCACGGCCTTTTTGGCCAGCGACTTGGAGATGGATGCGGCGATGTCGGCGCCGGAGACGCCGGCCACGAACTCACGGGCCGCGCCGTCGGGAAAGGTGATCGTAATCATAGCACTCGCTCAATCTCTGCCCACGGATGCAGGTAAGCAGGAGCACCGTATCTGCCCGCCCGCGCGGCCGATTGCAACGGCGCGCCGACAGGAAAGGGCGCGGGTGCGCGCACCGGACGGGGCCGGCGCTCACATATAGCGCTTCAGGCGGCGCATCATCTGCTCGGGCGTGCGGCAGTTGACCCAGGGCTGACCGCGCGGGCGCTGCACCATGTAGACCTTCATCTTGCGCTCGCGGGCGGCGACGAGCTTGGCCGCCGTCGCGTCGCCGCCGGAATTCTTCGTCACCATCGCGTCGAAGTCGTAGCGGGCGAAGAGGGCGCGCTCGTCCTCCACGGTGAAGGGGCCGCGGTCGCGGATCACGGTCACGTCGTGGCGGGTGCCGAGTTCGGGCGGGTCGATGCTGCGGATGACGAGGGTGAGGTCGCGGCGCATGAGGAAGGGCTGCACGGAGCGCCCACCCACGGTGAGGAAGACGCGCGAGCCGTTGTCGGGCCCGCGCGCGGCCTCCTCCAGCGAGGCGACGTCGATCCACCGGTCGGCGGCGGAGCGGCGCCAGGGACTGCGCTCGAGCCTCAGATAGCGCACGCGGGCCTTGCGGGCGGCGCGCTTGGCGGTGGGGCTGATGACGGCGGCGAAGGGGTGCGTGGCGTCGGCGACGACCTCGACGCCTTCGCGGGTGAGGAACTCGGCCATGGCCTCCTCGCCGCCGAAGCCGCCGCGCCGCTCGTCGCCCGGATAGGGCGTGGCGGTGGCGCTCGCGAGCGAGACGAGGAAGCTCGCCCCGGCGGCGTCCAGCATCTCGGCGAGGCGGCGGGCTTCTTCGGTGCCGCCGAGCAGCAGGATCTTAGCCATGCGCCACAATCCCTCCCTGGCGGTCGACGATGATCACGTCGACGCCAACGGGTGCGCCGGACAGACGTTCCATCGCCACCGCCTTGGCGCGTGCCGCGACGATGGCGGCGAGGTCGATGCCGTGCGCCGTGGCTGCCTCGCGCGCGGCCATCGCGGTGGGGCCTGCGGCGATGGCGGCACAGGCGGTCGGTGTGGCGGGACCGCCCTCCCCCGCCCAGGCGGCGAGCGCATCGAGATCCACCTGACTGCGGGACGAATGCAGGTCCATCGACCCGGCGGCGAGCTTGGTGAGCTTGGCGAAGCCGCCGGCGATGGTGAGGCGCGGCACCGGGTGACGCGCGAGATATTTCAGGAGACCGCCGGCGAAGTCGCCCATGTCGATCATCGCGATATCGGGAAGGCCGAGCGCGGCCTGAACGGCGCGCTCGGAGGTCGAGCCGGTGGCGGCGGCGATGTGGGTGAGGCCCGCGGCCCGCGCCACGTCCACCCCGCGGTGAATGGAGTGGATCCACGCCGCGCACGAATAGGGCGTGACGATGCCGGTGGTGCCGAGCACGGACAGGCCGCCGATGATGCCGAGGCGCGGGTTCCAGGTCTTCGCCGCCAGCGCCTCGCCGCCGGGGATGGAAATCGTCACCTCGGCGGCGGGAGCGGCGAGGCCCGCCGCGGCGGCGACCTCGGTCAGCGCGGTGGTGATCATCTCGCGCGGGACGGGGTTGATCGCCGGCTCGCCGACGGGAAGCGGCAGGCCGGGCCGGGTGACGGTTCCCACACCGATTCCGGCCCGAAATATCACACCTTCGTGAGCGCGGCGGACGGTCGCGCGGACCAAAGCCCCATGGGTCACGTCCGGATCCTCGCCCGCGTCCTTGACGATGGCGGCGGTGGCTTCTGCGGCGTCCAAAACCTCGGTCGCGAGGGCAAAGGCCGCAGTTCCGCCGCGGGGAAGCGTGATGGTGACGGGGTCGGGGAAGGCGCCGGTGAGGAGGGCCTGATAGGCGGCCTTGGCGGCGGCGGTGGCGCACGCTCCGGTTGTCCACCCCGTCCGGAGAGGCCTGTTGGGTTTGTTGTCCTGATGCCGGCCGCTCATCTTACATCCTGCTTGCGTTGACCGGACTCGGGTATGACGTCACCGTGACAACAGGGCCGCACAGACGGCCAATCCACACGCACCACCGAGGGAGACTTTGAGCGATCGAACGTCATCGTGGAGAGTTTATGCTGCGCGCGATCGGACTGGTCTTATTCTTCTGTTTCACATCTCTATCACAGGCCCGCGCTGAGGGTCTTCCGCCCGTTGTCGACGTCGAACTCGTTCTGGCGGTCGACGTGTCGTGGTCGATGGACCTCGACGAACAGCGGCTACAACGGGACGGCTACATGAATGCGATCCGCGATCCGGAAGTGATCGCGGCGATCCGCAAGGGGGACTGGGGGCGCATCGCCGTCACCTATGTCGAATGGGCGGGGGATGGACTGCAACGCATCGTCGTCCCGTGGATGATCATCGAGGATTTCGACGATGCGGAGGTGTTCGCGGCGATGCTGGGGGACGCCTCCATCGGCCGGATGCGGCGCACCTCCATCTCCAGCGCCCTTTTGGCGAGTGCTGAACTGTTCGACAACGACATCGACGGCATGCGCCGGGTGATCGACATGTCGGGCGACGGGCCCAACAACATGGGGCCGCCGGTGGCCGATGCGCGGGACCATGTGCTGCGTCAGGGCATCACCATCAACGGCCTTCCGATCATGATCAAGCAGCGCATCCGCGGTGACTTTTTCCAGATCGAGAACCTGGACGAATATTATTCCGATTGCGTGATCGGGGGCTTCGGGTCCTTTATGGTCACCATCGAGAGCAAGGAGCAGTTCGGCCACGCGATCCGGCGCAAGCTGATCCTGGAGATCGCCGGGGCCGAGCCGACGATACAGAAGGCGCAGTTCACCCCCATCCCTACCGAACGGGTGGACTGCATGGTGGGCGAGAAGCAATGGAGACGATGGCGCCGCTTCGACGACTGGTGAGCCGCGAAGCAATCGCACAGCCGGGTCCGGCGGCACCTGCGGCACGACCGGGTCCGGTGGCAATTCAGGGACCAGCGGCAATTCAGAGTCCGGCGGCACTCGAGGGACGGGTGGCACGACCGGGTCCGGTGGGCCGAGCCGCCCGGAGCGGGCGAACCACCCCAGGGGCCGACCCGGCACACGCTGCGGTGACGCGCCGCGGCAGGAGATCGGCGCGATGAGGTTCGTCGTCGCCGCGCCGCATTCGGGCTCCGGGAAGACGGTGATCACGTCCGGCCTCATCGCCGCCCTGGCGGCGCGGGGCAAGAGCGTCCACCCCGCCAAGGTGGGGCCGGACTATATCGACACCGCCTTCCTCTCCGCCGCCGCCGGGCGCCCCGCCATCAACCTCGACCTGTGGGCGATGCGCCCGTTGCTGGTGACCGCGCTCGCCGCCCACGACAACCTCGTCGTGGAAGGCGTCATGGGGCTGTTCGACGGGCCGTCCTCCGGCGTCGGCTCCACCGCGGACGTGGCGCGCTTGCTGAACCTGCCGGTGGTGCTGGTGGTCAACGCCGCGCGGCAGAGCCAGTCGGTGGCCGCTCTCGTCCACGGCTTCGCCACCTTCGACAAGACGGTGAACATCGCCGGGGTGATCCTGTCGCGGGTAGGAAGCCTGAAGCACGCCCGCATGCTGCGTGAGGCCTTGGCCGCCACCAGCGTTCCCTGCCTTGGCACGGTGCCGACGGATGAGCGCCTCGCCTTCCCATCGCGCCATCTGGGGCTGACCCAGGCGGGCGAATATGCCGACATCACCGAGCGGATCGACGCCATCGGCCGTGTCATCTCCGGCTGCGTCGACATGAATGCGATCGAGGCGCTGGGCGGCCCGCCGATCGCGATGCCGGACCTTCCGGCGCCGCTGCCGCCGCCCGGCAGCCGCATCGCGATCGCCAGCGACCAGGCCTTTTCGTTCAGCTACACGCACATTCTGAACGGGTGGCGCAGCGCGGGGGCGACCTTGCACCCCTTCTCGCCGCTGGGCGACGAAGCGCCGGACGCGGCGGCCGACGCCATCGTCGTCCCCGGCGGCTATCCCGAGCTGCACGCCGGCCGGCTGGCGGCGGGGACGAAGTGGAAGGCGGGCCTTCGCGCCGCGGCCGAGCGGGGCGTCTTCGTGTTCGGCGAGTGCGGCGGCTACATGGCGCTGGGCGAGACTTTGGTGGATGCCGACGGCACGGCGCACGCGATGGCCGGCCTCCTGCCGATCGCGACGAGTTTCAGGGACCGCCACCGCACGCTCGGCTACCGCGAGCTGACGCACGATGCCGGGCTGCTGCCGCCGACCCTGCGCGGCCACGAGTTCCACTATGCGACCGTCAAGAAGGAGGGCGAACCGCTGTTCCACGCCTTCGACGCCGACGGCAATGCGCTGGGGCCGATGGGCACGCGCTCCGGCAGCGTCTGCGGCTCCTTCGCCCACATCATCGACACCCACTGACGCGCCCCGCCGCCGCACCTGTGCGGGCGGGCGGACGACGGATGCGCGTTGCCGGGGCGCGGCGGCGCAACGGATCACGAGAGGCGGAATGATGGCGAGAATGGCGATCCTGGGCGCGGCGAGCGAAGCCGGCACCTACCGGCGCGGCTGCATCATGGGGCCGGACGCGCTGCGCACCGCGGGGCTGGTCCAATCACTGGCGGACCTCGGCCACACCATCGCCGAAGACCGCAACCTCGTCCCGGACCAGGTCGAGATCGACGACGCCGCGCACGCACCGGCCCACAGCGTCGGCGCCGTCGCGGGATGGGTGCGCGCGGTCCGGCGCGCCTTCGGGGCAGCGCTCGGCCGGGGCAACGTGCCGGTCCTCCTGGGCGGCGACCACTCCATCGCCGCCGGTACGCTGGCCGCCATCATGGACGTTTCCCCCGGAACGCACATCGTGTGGCTGGACGCCCACCCCGACTTCAACACCATCGAGACCACGGTGAGCGGCAACCTGCACGGCATCCCGGTGGCGATCGCCGCGGGCCTCGCGGGGGCGGACGTCATCTACGGCGCGCCGATCACCCCGCTCGACGCCAGCGCGATCACCATGATCGGCATCCGCTCGGTGGACCCGGACGAGCGCGCGCTCCTGAAGGCGCACGGCGTGACGGTGCACGACATGCGCGATGTCGACGAGTTCGGCATGGGCCACCTCATCCGCGGTGCGGTGGCGCGGGCGCGGGCGGCGGGGGCGCGGATCCACGTCTCGCTGGACGTGGATTTTCTCGACCCCGACGTGGCCCCCGCGGTCGGCACCACCGTGCCGGGCGGCGCCACGGTGCGCGAGGCGCATCTGGCGATGGAGCTGCTGCACGAGAGCGGGCTGGTCGCGTCGATGGACATCGTCGAGCTGAACCCGTTTCTGGACGAGCGAGGACGCACGGCGACGCTGATGGTCGACCTCGCGGCGAGCCTGTTCGGACGCACGATCATGGACCGACCGACCCAAAGCTGGTGACACCGCATCGCCGCGCCGAATGCGGCACGCCCCGTCTCCTGCGCAACCCCGCGCCACGCAGCCGCGCAGCCGCGGTGCAGCAGCCGTGGGGGGCGAGCGAAGAGCAGCGGACGCGGCTGGCGGCGGTGCGGTGCGGCGGCGCGCGGTGGGACGGCGCGTGCGCACGGTGCGCAGCCGCGCGGCACTTGGGCAGCACGGCGCGCAGACGGCACGGTGGGCCCGCGGCCGGGCGGCCCCGTGTGCGGCACAGCTCGCGTGGTGCGGCGCGTGAGCAACATGGTGCGCAGCGGGGCGCCGCCAGCACGGCACGCAGCGGGGCAACGCGTAGGCACCATGGCGCACGGCGGGGCGCGCGTGAGCAGCACAGCTCGCAGCGGTGCGGCGCGTGGGCAGCACGGTGCGCAGCGGGGCGGCGCGTGCGCGGCGAGGCGCGTGGCGGGGCGGCGCGTAAGCAACACGGCGGCGCGCGGCGGGCAGTGCGTGAGCAGCACGGCGCGTGGCGGGCAGTGCGTGGCAGCACGGCGCGCGGCGGGCGGCGCGTGAGCAGCACGACGCGCAGCGGGGCGCCGGGCCGGCAGCACGACGCGCAGCGGGGCGGCGCGTGAGCAACATGGCGCACGGCGGGGCGGCAACCCATGGCGGGGCGGCGCGTGGGCAGCACGGTGCGCAGCGGGGCAGCGCGTAGGTACCATGGCGCACGGCGGGGCTCGCGTGAGCAGCACAGCTCGCAGCGGTGCGGCGCGTGGGCAGCAAGGCGCGCGGTGGGGCGGACCGGCGCGCGGCGGGGCGGAGGGGACGCGGCTGCGGAGACAGCGTGCCGGGCCGTTAGACGCGCGACGGCGCGGTAGGCTGCGGCTGGATATGCGGGGGTCGGGGTCTCCAACGGAGGCGCATCAGCCCAGGGACGGCGGCCCGCAGTGCGCATACCCAGTTGCGCGGCCCAAGATGCGCGGTCCGCCGTGCGCGGCGCATGGTGCGTGGCCGAGCGTGCGGGGCCGACGGTCGGGTGAGCGCTGATGGGCGATCGGTGGTGGTGGCCGAGGTGGCGGCGAGCGGTGGGAGGCGTCGGCGGGCGGCGGCGGGAAGGAAGCCGGGCCGGCCGCAAAGCGGGTGGTGGAGGTGGGCTGGGTCGAGCCCGGTCCGCACCGGCAGCGCAAGGTCCGCCGGTGCAGGTCGATCTGCGGCGGATTACATCGCCTTCAACTGCTCGGCCGATGTGCGGCCGCGCTTCGGGTCCTTGTACAATTCGTACGACACCTTCTGCCCTTCGGTGAGGGAATTCATCCCTGCCCGCTCCACCGCCGAGATGTGGACGAACACGTCCGCCCCGCCCTCGTCCGGCTGAATGAACCCGTAACCCTTGGTTCCGTTGAACCACTTGACCGTACCTGTCGCCATCAAAAGGCCTCCTATCTCCCGGTCCCCTTCGCGCCCGGCCCGCACCAGACGTCGAATTCCTTGCAGCCGCACCGAGAGAGCCGCCCCGCGCGAAAGCGGAGCGCCGAACTCGTCACCCAATCCATCAGTGGTTGAGGGTGCGTCCACATCGTGTGCCGGAGCAATCGCCATGCCACGGCCATCTCGTCCCACGCCGAAGGCCCGCAATCATAATGCCGCAGGCCCGCAGCAGAGGGGTCGACCAGTGTCCGCCAAGGGGCGCAGTCACCGGGACCCGCGAATTCGGCGACGCGGGCCGTGTTCGAAACGGCCATCGCATACGGTGCCTATGGATGCACATCGCACATCTATTGCCAAGCAGTTTCAGCGACGATCTTTTGCATTTTATGGAACGTGCCGGTTCACGGCAGACGCCCCGCGTCCGCTCCGCGCTTGCCTATATATGACGTGTCATGGCACGCATGCGCCCAACGAAAATATAGGAGTGACCATGGATCTGGGCATCAAAGGCCGCCGGGCCATCGTGTGTGCATCGTCGAAGGGGCTGGGGCGCGGGACTGCCGAGGCGCTGGCCGCGGCGGGCGTCAACCTGACCTTGAACGCGCGCACGAAGGAGACGCTTGACGCCACCGCCGAGGCGATCACCAAAGCCTATGGCGTCGAGGTGAAGACCGTCGCCTGTGACATCACCACCGACGAGGGCCGCGCGGCGGTGCTGGAAGCCGAACCCGCGCCGGACATCCTGATCAACAATGCCGGCGGCCCGCCCCCCGGCGTGTGGTCCGACTGGGGCCGCAAGGAGTGGCAGTCCGCGTTCGAGGCGAACATGTTGACGCCGATCCTGCTGACGACGGCGGTGCTGCCGGGCATGATCGAGCGCGGCTGGGGCCGCGTGGTGTCGATCACGTCGGGCTCGGTGAAGTCGCCGATCCCGCAGATCGGCCTTTCCAACGGCGCGCGGGCGGGCCTGACCGGCTTCATCGGCGGAACGGCGCGCGCGGTGGCCAAGCACGGCGTCATCATGAACAACATCCTGCCCGGCCAGCACGACACGGACCGCATCGTGTCGTTGATGAACGCGCGGTCGAAGAACGAGGGGATCACGGTCGACCAGGCGCGCGAGAGTGCGCAGGCGGCGATCCCGCGCGGCCGCTTCGGCACCGCGGCGGAGTTCGGATCCGTCGCGGCCTTCCTCTGCTCTGAGCATGTCGGCTTCATGGTCGGCCAGAACGTTCTGCTGGACGGCGGCCTCTTCAACTCGACGATGGGCTGACGGCGACCGTCCGCGCTCCAGCGGGCCGGAGGGCGCCTCTCGCGCCCTCCCTCGCCTACTCCTCCGCCGCCTTCAGCGCGGCGCGGGACAGGCGGTCCAGCGTCTGCAGGAAGCGCGAGCGGTCGCGCGCGGTGAACGACTTGCCGCCGCCGCCGGCCTGGAGCGGGTTGGCGGCGCGCCAGTCGGCCATCAGGTCGCGCGTCGCCATCTCGTTGCCGATGGAGGCGGCGGTGAATGCCTCGCCATTGTGCCGCACCGCCGCCGCGCCGTTTTCGATGCAGCGCGCGGCCAGCGGAATGTCGGAGGTGACGCAGATGTCGCCCGGCCCGGCGCGATCGGCGATCCACATGTCGGCGACGTCCGGCCCGGCGGCGACGACGACGGTCTCGACGAAGGGCTCACGCCGCGGGCGGATGCCGCCGTTGGACACCATCACGACGCGCATCTTGTAGCGTTCGGCCACGCGCACGGCCTCGTCCTTCACCGGACAGGCGTCCGCATCTACGAAGATTGTCTTCATGGCCTCTCTTCTATCCGATCCTGTGCGGCCGTCCCATCGCGCGGCGCGCCGCAGTGTGGCGCCTCAAGGGGCTGAAATCGTGGCAGCGGGCGGGGCGCGTCGCACGGCCGCCCGCGCCGGCGGGGGCGCAATCGGGACGGGGCGCGATCCTGCGCGACGCGAAGCGCTACCCAGGGGCGCGAACATCCGCTACACCGCGCCCATGAACGCGCCGACATTCACCCAGACCCCCGACTTTTTGACCCGCGCCCGCGAGGCGGCGGCCAGCATTCGCCCGCTTTTGGCGCCGACGCCGATTCTGCGCAACGCCCACCTGTCGGAGCGCTACGGGGCGGACATCTACCTGAAGCGCGAGGATCTGACGCCGGTGCGCTCCTACAAGTTGCGCGGCGCGGCCAATTTCTTCCGCAAGGCGCTGGCGGCGAACCCGGACGCGCGGCAGTTCGTCTGCGCCTCCGCCGGCAACCACGCGCAAGGGTTCGCCTTCGTGTGCGCGCACCACGGTGTGAACGGCACCGTCTTCATGCCGACGACGACGCCCAAGCAGAAGATTTTCAAGACCGAGACGTTCGGCGGCGCCAACATCACCGTACGGCTGACCGGCGACACCTTCGACCAATCCTACAAGGCCGCGCGGATCTTCGCGCAGGAGACCGGCGCGGTGTTCGTGCCGCCGTTCGACCATGCGGACATCATCGAGGGTCAGGCGAGCGTCGGCCTCGAAATCCTGGACGCGCTGGACGAGGCGCCGGACATGCTGGTCGTCCCGGTGGGCGGCGGCGGTCTCGCGGCGGGCATGGTGCAGGTGTTCGAGGCGCTGTCGCCGAAGACGGAGATCGTCTTCGTGGAGCCGGCGGGCGCGCCCTCGCTGCACAAGAGCCTGATCGCCGGGCAGCGGGTGACGCTCGACAAGGTGGATTCGTTCGTCGACGGGGCGGCGGTGGCGCAGATCGGAGAGGCCAACTTCGCCGTCCTCGGCAACCGCCACCCGGCGCAGGTGACGCTCGTGCCCGAAGACCGGCTGTGCGAGACGATCCTGGAGATGCTGAACATCGAGGGTATCGTTCTGGAGCCTGCGGGCGCGCTGCAGGTGGACGCGCTGCGCTCGCTGCCGCCGGAGCGGCTGCGCGGGCGGCGGATCGTGTGCATCACGTCGGGCGGCAACTTCGACTTCGAGCGGCTGCCCGAGGTGAAGGAGCGGGCGATGCGCGCCGCGGGCACCAAGAAATATTTCATCCTGCGCCTGCCGCAGCGGCCGGGCGCACTGCGCGACTTCCTGGAGCAGCTCGGGCCGGACGACGACATCTCGCGCTTCGAGTATCTGAAGAAGTCGGCGCGCAATTTCGGCTCCATCCTCATCGGCATCGAGACGCCGGAGCGGCACAACTTCGACCGCCTGACCGCAAAGCTGGACGCGGCGGGCTTCGTCTACCGCGACATCACCGAGGACGAGATCGTGGCGGGCCTCCTGATCTGATGCTGGCACTGACGATGGGCGAACCCGCCGGAGTGGGCGGGGAGATCACGCTGGCGGCCTGGCAGGAACTGCGCGGCACCGGCCCGGCCTTCCTCCTCATCGACGATCCGGAGCGGGTCCGGGCGCTGGCCGCGCGCATGGGACTCGGCGTGCCGGTGGAGACGGTGGCGACGCCCGCCGAGGCGGGCGACGTGTTCGCGCGGGCGCTGCCGGTGCTGCCGCTCGGCATCCCGGTCAGTGCGGAGCCGGGCGTTGCGGACCCGGCGAACGCGGCGGCTGTGATCACCGCGATCCGCGAGGCGGTGCGGCTGGCGCAGGCGGGTGCGGTGGACGGGATCGTCACCAATCCGATCCACAAGGCGGTGCTGCTCGAAGGCGGCTTCCACCACCCCGGCCACACCGAGTTCCTGGCCGAGCTGGCGGGGGTGGAGCGCACGGTGATGCTGCTCGCCGGACCCGGCATCCGCGTCGTCCCGGTGACGATCCACATTCCGCTCGCCGACGTTCCGGCGGAACTGACGGCGGAGCTTCTGGAGGACACCGCCCGCATCGTCGACCGCGACATGAGGGGGATGTTCGGGCTGAAGGCGCCGCGTCTGGTGGTGGCGGGGCTGAACCCGCACGCGGGCGAGAACGGGCAGATCGGCCGCGAGGAGGTGGACCTCGTCGCCCCGGCGGTGGCGCGTCTTGCGGCGGAGGGGCTGAGCATCGAGGGGCCGCAGAGCGCGGACACGATGTTCCACGAGCGCGCCCGCGCCCGCTACGACGTGGCGCTGTGCATGTACCACGACCAGGCGCTGATCCCGATCAAGACGCTGGCCTTCGACGAGGGGGTGAACGTCACCCTCGGCCTTCCCTTCGTGCGCACGTCGCCGGACCACGGCACCGCATTCAATATTGCGGGCCAGGGCCTCGCGCGGCCTAATAGCCTGATCGCGGCGATCACCCTCGCCGACGAGCTGAGCCGAAACCGGAGAGCGTTGTGAGCCTTCCCGCCGTCCCGCGCCTTGGCGTCAACATCGACCACATCGCCACCGTGCGTAATGCGCGCGGCGGCAAGCACCCGGACCCGGTGCACGGCGCCTTTCTGGCGGCCGAGGCGGGGGCGGACGGGATCACAGCGCATCTGCGCGAAGACCGCCGCCACATCCGTGACGCCGACATCGAGCGGCTGATGGCCGAGGGCCCGCTGCCGCTGAACTTCGAGATGGCGGTGACGGACGAGATGCTGGCGATCGCCACGCGCCTTCGCCCGCACGCCTGCTGTCTCGTGCCGGAGAAGCGCGAGGAGGTGACGACCGAAGGCGGCCTGGAGGTGGCGCACGCGGCGGGGGACCTCGCCGGGTTCGTCGCCAAGCTGACGGAGGCGGGGATCCGCGTGTCGCTCTTCATCGACCCGGAGCCGGCGCAGGTTGAGGCGGCGCACCGGGTGGGCGCTCCGGTGGTGGAACTCCATACCGGCGCGTATTGCGATGCGCCGGACGCCGAGCGGGACGCGCAGTTTCAGCGCATCGTCCAGGCGGCGAAGATGGCCGAGTCGCTCGGCATCGAGTGCCATGCGGGGCACGGACTGGACTTCACGACCGCCGGCCCCGTTGCGGCGATCCCCAACATGGCCGAGCTCAACATCGGCCACTTCTTGATCGGCGCGGCGATCTTCACCGGCATCATCCCCGCGGTTCAGGAGATGAAGCGGGTGATCGCGGCGGCGCGCACGGCCGAGTAAGGCGGCGGCGGGCGAGGCTCCGCGCCGGATTGACGCGGATGTCATAGAAGCTTCGCCCAATTGTCGGCGGGGCGACATGGAGGAGCCGCTAGAGACGGGCCACCTTGTTGGAGGCCTTTATGATCCGTCTCGCACTCGGCGCGGCCGTCGCGCTACTTCCCCTCGTCGCCCCGGTTCCGGGGATCGCCACGGCCGCCGATGCGGCCGAGCCGCTGACCTATGGCGTGCGCCCGTTCGCGCTGATCGACAAGCTCGCCGACGGCCCGCTGAAGGAGAAGCTTCTCTCCTGCACCGGCCAGACCCCGAAGGCGACCACCTTCTCGATCGGCCACCGCGGCGCGCCGCTGCAGTTCCCCGAGCACAGCGTTCAGTCCAACCTCGCCGCGGCGCGTCAGGGCGCGGGCATCTTGGAGTGTGACGTCGCCTTCACGAAGGACAAGGAGCTCGTCTGCCGTCACGCCCAGAATGACCTGCATACCACCACCAATATCCTGGTGACGGATCTGGCGGACAAGTGCACCACGCCGTTCAGCGCCGCCGCCGACGGCAAGCCCGCCGCCGCCGAGTGCCGCACGTCCGACCTCACCCTCGACGAATATCTGACGCTGACGCCGAAGATGGATTCCTTCGACAAGACGGCCGAGACCGCCGAGGCCTATCAGGGCGGGATGCCGACCTGGCGCACGACGCTGTTCAACGACGGCGCCGAGCTGATGACGCACAAGCAGTCGATCGCGCTGTTCAAGTCGCTCGGCACCAAGTTCACGCCGGAGCTGAAGGATCCTGCGGTGGAGATGCCGTTCGACGGCTACACCATGGACGACTACGCCCAGCAGCTTCTGGACGAGTACACGGCGGCGGGCATCCCCGCCTCGGACGTCTTCCCGCAGTCCTTCAACTACGATGTGGTGAAGTATTGGGTGGCGAACGGCGGCGAGTTCGCCGAGCAGGCCGTCTTCCTGGTGGAGCCGGCGGACGACTGGCGCCATGACGACCCGTCGACCTGGGTGAACAGCCCGGCCGAGATCGCCGCGGCGGGGGTGAAGTATCTCGCGCCGTCGATCAACATGCTGGTGGCGCTGGGCGGCAAGGGTGACATCGTCGCCTCCGACTATGCCAAGGCCGCGCAGGAGGCGGGGCTGAAGCTGATCACGTGGTCGCTGGAGCGTTCCGGCCCGCTCTCCGGCGGCGGCGGCTGGTACTATAATTCGGTCAACGACGCGATCTCGTCGGACGCCGACTATTACAACGTGCTGAACGTTCTGGCGCAGGACGTCGGCGTCGTCGGCGTGTTCTCCGACTGGCCGGCCACGGTGACCTATTACGCCAACTGCTTCGGCCTCTGAGGCTGCGGCACCCTCCTTCGGGCGGTGCTGGAAGAGGCCGCCTTCGGGCGGCCTTTTTGCGTTGCGGTCAGGCGGTCACCAGGAGGCCCATTCCGGCGAGGATGACGACGGCCCATTTGAGCCGGCGCGCAAGGTCGCCTTCGCGCAGCAGGATGGACCCGGCGAGCACGGTGAGGAGGACGCTGACCTCGCGCACCGGCGCGACGTAGACCACCGGCGTGAAGGTGAGCGCGGTGAGGACGAGGATGTAGGCGAGCGGGGTGAAGACGGCGATGGCGAGGACGCTCCAGCGGTGGCGCGCCCACAGATCCGCCATCTCCGCCCTCCCCCTGGCGCGCGCGGCGATGGGGCCGAGCACCACCACCCGGCCGAGGCACGTCGCATAGTCCATGATGATGGGCGGGACGGCGAGGACGGCGACGGCATGCGCGTCCCACACCGTATAGGTGCCGATGAGGCCGCCGACCGCGAGGCCGAAGAGGAGCGAGGTGGAGACGTTGCGCGCCCCTCCCCGGCCGCCGCCGGTGAGGCAGAGGACGCCCGCGATGATGAGCGCCGCGCCCGCCAGCACCTGAGGCGACGCGTTCTCGCCGAGGAAGAGGATGGCGAACCCGGCGGAGAGGAACGGGCCGGTGGCGCGCGCGGTGGGGTAGACCAGCGAGAGGTCGCCTTTGCGGTAGCCGACCTGCAGCAGCATGAAATAGCCGAGGTGCAGGACGACGCTTCCGGCGATGAAGACGAGCGCCTCGGCACTGGGCGTGAAGCCGCCGTGCAGCAGGCTCCAGAGGGCGAGCGGCGCGTAGAGGACGACGGAGAGGATGCTGACGAGGAGGATCAGCGCCGGGCCGCCGTTGATGCGTTTGACGCAGAAATTCCATGTGGCGTGGCAGAAGGCGGCGGCGAGGACGAGGGAGAAGCCGAGAGGTGTCATCGAGGACCTGAGGTGACGGGCCGAATGGCTGTGAGCCAGATGGCAGCGGGCCAGGGGTGCCGCGCCGCGTGGGCGGCGAGACGGGTGGGGTGGTGCGGGCGCACGACATCGCGCCCTGTCCATCCCCTCTGGCTTTTTCGTCCTCGGGTGTCCGCCAGCTTGCCCGGTTTGCGCCGGGCCGCGGCTCATCGCGGCGCTCGGTCCAGCTTGCGCGGATGCGCAACGGAACCCTAGCCGCACATGGATCGGCCCCTGTTCTCTAGCAGCCGGTGCACCGATATGAAAGGGCGAGAGAAAAAGGGAGCCGTCATGACCGACGCCGAACGCACCGAACTGGAGGCCGCCGCCTTCCGCCGTCTGGTGAACCACCTGCGCGAACGCCCGGACGTGCAGAACATCGACCTCATGAATCTCGCCGGGTTCTGCCGCAACTGCCTGTCGCGCTGGTACGGCGAGGAGGCCGAGGCGCGCGGCATCGCGGTCGACAAGGAGGCCGCGCGAGAGGAGGTGTACGGGATGCCTTACGCGGAGTGGAAGGCGAAGTATCAGACCGAATCCAGCGACGCGCAGAAGGCCGCGTTCGAGGCTGTGCCGAAGCACTGAGGCCGGGGCTGGTCGCTCGTCGGCAGGAAGGCGCAGGCTGCGCCTTCCGACAGCGTGCGGACGAAATGTCACGCCGATTTTAGGCTTCGTGCAATGGCCTCGGCGATCCTCAGAATGTTTTAAGAATGAGAGGGATCGCTGCCATCCCACCCGTTCATTTTAGTACTATCTTGCGTGAGTCACAATTTCGTGATGCTCTTATTGCCTCGACTTGTGCCTGAGTTCTGACGTAATTTGAGAAATGAAATCCTTTTCATCGTATCTTGTTCGTTCAAGATTCGAAGGTTTTTCTCACATATGGTGAGGAGGCGGGATGGTCGGCGAAACGCGGCAGTTCTGGAACGGACAGCTGGAGCATGCTGCCATCATCCCCGATTTTGCCGCGTGGCAAGACCGTCACGAGGCGCTGTCGGCGCAGGCGGATGCACTTGGTATGCCGGAGAGGATCCCGACGGGGGCGGACGACCTGCAGGCGCTGTGGCGCACCAAGCTCGGCAGGGCGTCGCACGGGCTCCTCTACATCCACGGCGGCTTCTGGCGGCGCTACGCGGCTCACGACTTTTCCTTCGTCGCCGAAACGGCGGCGGCCGCCAATGTCACCTTCTACAATGTCGACTATCGGCTGGTTCCGCTGGTGCGGATGAAGGAGGCGGTGGACGATGTGGTCGCCGCATGCGCCATCGCGCGGGAGGCGTGTGACCGGCTCGTGGTGGTCGGCCACTCGGCAGGGGCGCATCTTGCCGTCGAAGCAGCGATGCGCATGGAGAGGCCGCCCGACCACGTCGTCGCGATCAGCGGGATCTACGACCTCGCCCCGCTGAGGTTCGCGTTCATCCAGGACGAGCTCGGATTGTCCGACGAAGAGGTCGCCACGTTCTCACCGATCTTCCGGGCCGCGTCCATGCCGTGCCCGGTTCACATCAGGGTGGGAGCGGCGGAGACGGCGGAATTCCAGCGCCAATCGGTCCGCTTCTTCGAGACGGTGAGCGAGGCGGGCCGCACTGCGACGATCGAATTCATGCAGGCCCATCACCATTCCAGCATCGTCGCCGAGCTTGCCGATTCCAATACCGTCCTCTCGCATCTGGTGCAGTCGCTGCTGCACTGAGGCGCCCTCGCGGGCCTCGCCGCGCTCGCAACGCCCGCCGCCTCGCTTCTCCCTTATCGCGCCGACCGCCCCGCTTCGCCCGCCTGTGCCGACGCCGATTTGCCGGCGCGCCGATTGCGGAGAGGACACTGCACGATTGCAAGAGCCGCGCGGACAGGCCACCATCTGCGGATGCGCCCGCGCAAGACGGGGGTGGGACTGACCGCGCGACGGGTGAGGCTGATGGGATCGACATTCGAGATCGCGGTTCTGGCGGGGGACGGGATCGGCGCGGAGGTGACACCGTCCGCGCTCGTCGTCGCGTCGGAGGCGATGGCGGCGGCCGGCGGGCCGAAGCTCGTGCTGAACGCGCAGCCCGCCGGGGCGGCGCACTTCCAGCACACCGGCAGCGCGCTACCGGAGGAGACGCTGCGCGCGTGCGAGGCGGCGGACGCGATCTATCTCGGCGCCATGGGCCTGCCGGATGTGCGCTATCCGGACGGCACGGAGATCACGCCGCAGATCGCCCTGCGCATCCATTTCGACCTTTATGCCGGGCTGCGGCCGACGCGGGCGATCCCCGGTGTCCCGGCGACGCTCGCCGATCCCGAGGCCGGGCGGATCGACTTCGCCCTGGTGCGCGAGTCCACCGAGGGGCTTTTCGCCTCCTACGGCAAGGGCGAGGTGGAGGGCGACCGGGCGCGCGACACGCAGGTGATCACCCGCGAGGCGACGTTGCGGGTCAGCCGCTTCGCCTTCGACCTCGCCGTCCAGCGCGGGGCCCGCGGCGACGGCGCGTCCGGCGCAGCGGTGACGCTGGTGGACAAGGCCAACGTCTTCGCCTCGTTCGCCTTCATGCGGCGGGTGTTCGATGAGGTCGCGGCAGGCTATCCCGCGGTCACGCCGCACCATCTTTATGTCGATGCGGCCGCCCTCGCCTTCGTCACCAAGCCGTGGACGTTCGATGTGATCGTGACCGAGAACATGTTCGGGGACATCCTGTCGGACCTCGCGGCGGGGCTGGTGGGCGGCATGGGCTATGCGCCGTCCGCCGACATCGGCGATCGGCACGCGGTGTTTCAGCCGGCGCACGGGTCCGCGCCGGACATCATGGGGACGGGGCGGGCCAACCCGACGGCGGCGATCCTCTCCGCGGCGCTGATGCTGGACTGGCTCGGCCAGCGCCACGGCATGACCGCGGCGACGGACGCGGCGATGCTGATCAACCGCGCGGTGGATGCCGCCTTCGCGGACGGCGGCCTTCGCACCGCCGAGCATGGCGGCAGCGCCGGTGTGCGCGAGGTGACGGACCACGTGCTCGACCATCTGCGCCAGTCGACCACGCCTTCGGTGTCGACCCCCGCGGCGCCGCCCCTTTTGTAGGCGGTCCGCTCGCCGTGCGGTGAGGCGGCCTCCAGAGGCGCAGCCGGAGGCGTGAGCCGCCGACGTTCGGCCGCCGCGGTTCAGGTGAGCGGGAGGGCGGCGCGGATGGTGCCGTCCGGCTCGCGCTCGGCCTGCCCTCCCAATTCCAGTTCCACCAGCGCCGCGGTGACGAGACCGGCCGGAAGCCCCGTCGCGCGGATCAGCATGTCGAGCGGCACCGCCGTCAGCGACAGGGCGGTGGCGACGGTGGTGATGGCGTCGGCGGGCATCTCCTGCGGCAGGCGGGCGCCCGTGTCGGCGGCGTCGTCGAAGATGTCCGGCGCTTCGGCGAAACCTGGGAGCATTGGCGCGTCGGTGGTGCCGATCGCGTCCATGACGTCGCGCGCGGTGGTGGCGAGGCCTGCGCCGTCCTTCAGCAGCGCCAGGCAGCCGGCGGCGCGCGGGTCGAGCGGCGATCCGGGCACGGCGAACACGTCGCGCCCTGCGGCGGCGGCGAAGTTGGCGGTGTGGAGCGAGCCGGAGCGCGCCGCGGCCTCCACCACCAGGACACCGCGCGAGAGGCCCGCGATGAGGCGATTGCGCCGCACGAAGAGCCGCGCCGTGGGTTCCACGCCGAGCGGCATCTCGGACAGGATGGCGCCGTCCTCGGCGATTGCGGCGTGGAGGTCGGCGTTGGCCTCGGGGCGCGGCTTGTCGACCCCGCCGGCGACCACGGCGACGGTGCCGGTGGGGAGCGCGCCGCGGTGGGCCTCGGCGTCGATGCCGAGCGCCAGGCCCGAGGCGACGGTCCACCCCTCGCGCCCGAACTCCGCGGACCAGGTCCGGGCGATGGTGCGCCCGGCGGCCGAGGCCTGGCGCGAGCCGACGACGCCGATGGTGGGCCGCGCCGCCAGCGACAGGTCGCCGAGGACCGCGATCACGGGCGGCGGACCGTCGATCTCGGCCAGGAGCGCGGGGTAGGCGCGGCCGCCGAAATAGACGAAGTGGGCGCCGGTGCGGTTGGCGGCGGCCATCTCCCGCTCGATCAGCGCCGGCTCGGCGACGGCGATGGGGCGGCGCAGGCCCCCCGCGGCGGCGAGGTCCGGCAGGGCGGCGAGGGCCGCGGCGGCGGTGCCGAAGCGGCGCATCAGGGTGTGGAAGGTCTCCGGCCCGACATTTTCCGAGCGGATGAGGCGCAGCCAGTCGAACTCTTCGGCGTGGCTGGCGGGCGGCTTCATTTCTTGCCGATCCGGCTTTCCTCACCCTTCATGAGGCGGGCGATGTTGGCGCGGTGCTTGAACCAGAGGAGCGCGGTGAGGACGCCGAAGACTTCGGCATATTGGATCTCGCCCCGGACGGCGAGGATGAAGGGCACGCACAAGGAGCCGAGGAGCGCCGACAGCGACGAGTAGCGCGTGACGATGGCGGTGGTGAGCCAGATGCCGCACAGAGCGAGGCCGGTGGGCCAGGAGGCGGCCAGGAGCACGCCGATATAGGTGGCGACGCCCTTTCCGCCGCGGAAGCCGAGCCAGACCGGGAAGAGATGGCCGAGGAAGGCGCCCAGCGCCGCGGTGACGACGAAATCCGCCCCGCCATAGTGCCAGCCGAGGAGCACCGGAACGGCGCCCTTCAGCGCGTCCAGCACCAGGGTGGCGGCGGCGATGTCCTTGCGGCCCGTGCGCAGGACGTTGGTGGCGCCGATGTTGCCGGAGCCGATCTTGCGCACGTCCCCCAGCCCGGCGAGGCGGGTGAGGATGAGGCCGAAGGGGATCGACCCCGACAGGTAGCTGAGGGCGAAGACGGCGGCGAAGTACGGCCACACGGCGGCCCAACTGATCGGATCCGGCATCCTCTCCCCAAGGACTATCAACCATATTGGGGCGATGAGTGGCCGAAAGCGGAGGCGGACGCAAGTCAGCCGTTGATGCTGACGGCGGGGACGGTTACATCTTACCGACGGACGGGTGTGAGGGTCCGTTAGTGGGGATGCCGCGTTGCACAAGACGATGGACGACACGCTGAACCGGCGCGTCGGCATTCGCCGCGCGGCGGAGCCCGTGCCGGCTCCCGTGCGTCCGCAGACCTATGCCGGTCTGAACACCTATGCGTCGGACCCGGTGCTGACCGCGGCGCTCGATTCGACGCTCGACGAGGCGACAGAGGACAAGCTGAAGGCGCTCGGGGCCTATTGGGGTTCGGCCGAAGCGCAAGAGGTCGCGCGGATCGCCAGCGCCAGCCCGCCGCAGCTTCGCCGTACGGACTTCGACGGCTACCGCGTCGACCAGGTGGAGCTTCACCCCGCCTTCCATGCTCTGGTGAACCGCAGCGTCACCGCGGGGCTCGCCTGCTCGGCCTGGGAGGACGGGGAGGACCGCCGCCAGCACCGCCTGCGCGCCGCCGGGCTCTATCTCACCGCGCAGTGTGATCGCGGCCACCTCACCTTGGTCTCGTCCACCCATGCATCGGTCGCCGCGTTGGCCTATGCCAGCGACCTCGAGGCGGAGCTGTTCCCGCTGATCGCCACCCGCCGCTATGACCGCAAGGCCGTGCCGCTGGCCGAGAAGGACGGCGCGACGGTGACTTTGGCGCTGACCGAGCGCGACACAGGCGCCGACCGCGCGGCGATGACGATGCGCGGCGAGATCATCGGCGGCGACCGCATGAGGGTGACGGGCGACAAATGGTTCGTCGCCGCGCCGACGGCCGATGCCGCACTGGTGCTCGCCCGCACGATCGAGGGGCCGACGGCCGCGCTCGTTCCGCGCTACGCACCGGAGAACGAAGGCACGGTGGAGATCGACGCGCTGCGCGACGTGGGCGGGCTGCGCTCGCAGGCGATCGCGGCGGTCGCCTTCCACGGGTCGACGGGGCGGATCCTGGGCGAGCCGGGGCGCGGCCTCACCGTGCTGCGGGACGTGCGCACGCTGCTGCAGCTCGACTGCGCGATCATGGCCGCGGGGACGATGCGCGCGGCGGTTGGCCGTGCGGTGCACCACGCGCGCTACCGCGAA
The DNA here is from genome assembly GCF_001927245.1 of Acuticoccus yangtzensis. Classification (GTDB taxonomy): domain Bacteria; phylum Pseudomonadota; class Alphaproteobacteria; order Rhizobiales; family Amorphaceae; genus Acuticoccus; species Acuticoccus yangtzensis. The sequence goes on from NZ_MJUX01000001.1 coordinate 483,859, forward strand.
TCCTTCGGCAAGCTCCTCGTCAACCACCCGCTGCATGCGCGCGTTCTGGCCGATCTGGCGCTGGAGAGTGCGGCCCACACCGCGCTCGCCATGCGCGTCGCCGCCGCGTTCGACCAGGCGTTCGAGCGGGACGGCGACCATGCTCTGGCCCGCCTCGTCACCCCCGCCGCGCGGCTTTATGCGATGACCGTTGCGCCGCAGGTGACGATGGCGGCCGCCGATGCGATCGGCGCCTCAGCGTTCGACGCCGCGCACCCCGTGGCGCGGATGCATGCGGACATGGGCGCCCTCTCCATCTGGGACGGGACGGCGAGCGAGGCGGCGATGGACCTCGCCACCCAGGTGGGCCGCGACCAGACGGTGTTGCAGGACGCGCTGGGCGAGCTCGGCGGCGATCTCGGCAACGCCAATGCGGACCTGATCGAGGACACGCTGGAGCTGGGCGAGAGGGCGGCGGGCGACGTCACCCTGGCGCGCGCCTTCGGCGAGCAGCTGGCGATGGTGGCGGCGGCCTCGGCGATGCGGCGCAACCTGCCGCGGGTGATCGCCGACGCCTATATCGCGACGCGCCTGCGCGAACGCTTCCGCGCCGGGTTCGGCACGCTGGACGGCCGCTTCGACGCCGCCGCGATCATCGACTTCATCGTCCCGGAAGACTGAGTCGGGCGGGGCGCCCCCCCAACTGATCCGCGCCACAGACCGCGACGCCATTCCATCGATCGTTTCCCGTTTTCGGAGCGGGTCAGGGTCAAGCACCCGCCCGGACCCACGCGCAGCCCGTCTTGGGGGCGAGCATGGGGAGGACGGGTGCTTGACGCTGTCACGGTCCGACCCAGCCTTGACGCTGACGCTTCAGTCCTTCTTCAGGACGGAACGGCTGCCTGCCGGCGAGGCGGAGTGGAGCGCGAGGAGGGGAACCCTCCTCGCTGAGGCCGCGCCCGTCGCGACATGCCCCCCGTAAAGGCGCGGCGTTATCAGTCGCCCCTGTAGGCGTCGTCGGCGGCGCGCGCGGCGGGCGTGCGGCGGGAGGGGTCGCCGTAGCCGCCGCCGCCGGGGGTCAGCACCTCGATCCAGTCGCCCTCGTGGAGCACGTAGCCTTCACCCTTGGAGAGATGCTCGGGCGTGGTCACGCGCCCCGCCTGACCGATGCGGATGCGGTTGGGAAGCCCCGCCTCGCCGCCCAGGATGCCGGGGGGGCCGAAGCGGCCGTGCTCCATCAGGAACGAGGCCTTCCCCTCCCCGCGCAGCATGCGGAAGCGGTAGTCGAGGCCGTAGCCGCCGCGGTGCTCTCCGGCGCCGGCCGACCCCTCGCGGATGTTGTAGCGCTCGAACAGGAGCGGATAGCGCTGCTCCAGGATCTCGACCGGCTGGTTCTTGGAGATGCCGATGGTGGAGCAGCCGTTGGTGAGGCCGTCGCCGCCCCACCAGCCGCCGTAGCCGCCGCCCGAGAAGGTGTACATGATGTAGTTCTGGCCGGTGGCGGGGTCGTAGCCGCCCAGCGACAGGTTGCCGGACGAGCCGGCGCCCGCGGCAAAGAGTTTGCCGGGGATCGCCTCGGCCAAGGTGAGGCACACCGCTTCCACGATGCGCTGGGAGGTTTCGGACGCGCACCCCGCAACGGGGCGCGGCTCCTCGGCTTTCAAGAACGTCCCTTCGGTGCCGGTGACGGTGAGCGGGGCGAAGCAGCCGGCGTTCATCGGCAGGTCCGGGAAGATGTGCTTGATGGCGACATAGACCGCCGAGAGGGTGGACGCCCAGACCGAGTTCATCGGCCCGCGGCAGGGCGGCGAGGAGCGGGCGAAGTCGAGAGTGAGGTCCGACCCCGCGACGGTGGCGGTGCAGGCGATCTCGAGCGGCGCGTCGACCACGCCGTCGGAATCCATGTAGGCGCTGGCGCTGTAGGTTCCGTCGGGGATGGCGGCGACGTGGGCGCGCATCAGCGCTTCGCCGCGGCGCTCCAGCTCGGCGATGGCGGCCTCCACGGTGGCCTCGCCGTAGCGATCGAGGAGCGCGGTGAGGCGCTTCACCCCGGTGGCGAGCGCCGCGATCTGGGCCTTGATGTCGCCGATCCGCTCGGACGACACGCGCACGTTGGCGAGGACGATGCGGATGATGTCCTCGTCCATCGCGCCCTCGCGCACGAGGCGCACCGGGGGAAGGCGCAGGCCCTCCTGATAGATCTCGGTGGCGGTGGAGTTGAACCCGCCGGGGACCATGCCGCCGGTGTCGGGCCAGTGGCCGGTGTTAGCGAGGTAGCACCAGAGGCGGCCGCGATAGTAGAAGGGCCGCACCATCTTCACGTCCATGAGGTGGGTGCCGCCCATGTAGGGGTCGTTCACCAGCACCACGTCGCCGTCCTTCAGGTCGGTTCGGTCGGCGATGACGGCGCGGGTGGTCTCCTGCATGACGCCGAGGAAGATGGGTAGCCCCATGGCGCCCTGGGCGATCATGCGCCCGTCCTCGCGGTGGTAGATGCCGTTGGAGCGGTCCAGCCCCTCGGAGATGACGGGCGAGAAGGAGGTCTTCTCGTGGACGAGGTCCATTTCCGAGCAGACCTGCTGCAGCCCCTTCTCGATCACCGTGAGGGTGACCGGGTCGATCCCGGAGGTGGAGGTGGCGGAGGTGGTGGCGGCGCGGTCCATCAGGAAAGCTCCACGATGATGTTGCCGACGTGGTCGATGGTGGCGCGGCTGCCGGGGTCCAGCACCAGGGTGGAGTCGGCCTGCTCGACGATGGCGGGGCCGTCGATCACCGCGTCGGCGGGAAGGTGTTCGCGCAGGTAGATGGCGGCGTCGTGCCATTCGCCGGCGAAGAAGGCGCGGCGGGTGCCCTGGTGCGCGGCTTCCATGGAGCCGCCGGAGGGGGCGAAGACGGCGAGGTCCACCTTCTCGCGCAGGCCGACGATGGTGGTGCGCACGTTGGCGAGGATGGGCACCATCTCGGGAAATTCCAGCTCGAAGCGGGTGCGGTAGGCCTCCGCGAAGGCGGCGAGCACGGCCGCGGCGTCGAAGCGGTCGCCGGTGATGGGGACGCGCAGGACGTGGGTCTGGCCTTTGTAGAGGAGGTCGGCCTCGTGGATGATCTCGACCCTCCGGACGGCGACCTTCTCGCGCTCCAGGAGGGCGCGGCCGGCGCCGGCCTGGGCGGCGAGTATTGCGTCGACCGCGCCCGGCTGAAGGGCGGCGACGGGGGTGCTGACGGTCTGCACGAAGTCGTGGCGGACATCGGCGAGGATGCAGCCGAGGGCGGAGGTGAGGCCGGGGAAGCGCGGCACGACGATGCGCGGGATGCCGAGTTCGCGGGCGATCTCGACGGCGTGGAGCGGTCCGGCCCCGCCGAAGGGCATGTAGGCGAAGTCGCGCGGGTCGTGGCCCTTTTCGATGGAGACGAGGCGGATGGCCCCGGCGAGCTCGGCGATGGCGATCTTGACGATCGCGTCGGCGGCGCCTGTGGCGTCGAGGCCCAGCGGCGCGCCGAGGGCGTCCAGCGCGGACTCGACCGCGGCGAGCGGTGCCTCCCCCGCCCCGGTCACGGCGCCGGGATTGAGGCGGCCGAGGTGGAAGTTGGCGTCGGTGATGGTGGGGACGGTGCCGCCGCGGCCGTAGCCGATGGGCCCCGGCGTGGAGCCTGCGCTTTCGGGGCCGACGCGCAGCATGCCGGCCGCGTCGATGGTGGCCAGCGACCCGCCGCCGGCGCCGACGGTGTGGATGTCGATCATGGGAATGCGGATCGGCACCCCGTAGGCGAGGTCCTTCTCGGCGGAGATGACGGGTTCGCCGCCGACCACCAGGGCGACGTCGAAGGAGGTGCCGCCCATGTCGCCGGTGATGATGTTGGCGTGGCCTGAGGCGCCGGCGATGGCGGCGGCGGCGAGCACCCCGGCGGCGGGTCCGCTCATGACGGTCTGCACCGCCTGCTCGGCGACGAGGGAGGCGGCGAGCATCCCCCCGTTGGCCTGCATGACGAGGAGTTCGTTGCGGAATCCGCGCCCCGCCAGCTCGCTCGCGACGGAGGTGATGTAGCGGGAGACGATGGGGCCGATGCCGGCGTGGATGGCGGCGGTCGAGGCGCGCTCGAACTCGCGCACCTCGCGGATGATCTCGTGCCCGGCGACGACGTGCTCGTTGGGCCAGATCGCGCGCACGATGGCGGCGGCGCGGGCCTCGTGGGCATCGTTCACGTAGGAATGCATGAAATGGACGACGACGCTTTCCACCCCTTCGGCCAGCAGGGCGCGGGCCTCGCGCTCCACGGCCGCCTCGTCGAGCGGGACCACCACGGCGCCGGTGGCGTCGATCCTTTCGGCCACCTCGCGGCGGAGGCGGCGGGGGATGAGGGGCGTGAAGTTGCCGGAGAGGCCGTAGGGCTTGGGCCGGGTGCGGCGGCCGAGTTCCAGCGTGTCGCGGAAGCCTGCCGTGGTGATGATGCCGGTGGGGGCGTTCTTGCGTTCCAGGACCGCGTTGGTTCCGGCAGTGGTGCCGTGGACCAGCCAGTCAATGGCGCCTGGGGCGACGGCGAGGCGGTCGATCCCGTCGAGGAAGCCGCGCGCGCGGTCGTCGGTGGTGGTGGGGACCTTGGCGGTGCGGAAGGTCGACGCGGCGGCGTCGAGCAGCAGGAAGTCGGTGAAGGTTCCGCCGACATCGACCCCGACGCTGAGCGTCATTGCGTTGCCTCGGTCATGGCGTTCCCCCGTCCCCGGCGGCCCCCTCTGGGCTGCGTCGACGACGATGGAAGCGCCGGTGCGCGGTGCTGTCAACGCGCGCGGAAGTTGTTTGAGCGCAAATGATCAGCGACGATGCGTCCTGCCCGCAATTGAGGCGGTCCCGCCTGCCGCGCAACGCTCACGGGGAGCGGGTCCCCTCAGCCTGATCGCTGGAGCCGGTCGTCGCGCAAATCCCTTGGCGGAGGCGGTGGTACGCGCGCAAGGAGCCGCAGGCCGGCTTCAGCCGCTTGTCCTTGCGCGTGTGCCGCCGTCTCTGCCACGCGGTGCAGCGTGACGGCTGGATCTAGTGATCAGGCGGCCCCTGATCGCTGGTGAGGCCCGAGCCCGCCGGAGGCTGAGGCGTTCCCGAAGCGCGCGGCGCCCCCCTCCCCGTCAGCGGCAGTTGCGCAGTTGGAAGGCGTAGGAGCTTGCCATGTTGGCGGTGCGGGTGGCGCCCTTCTGGGCGACGGCGGAGCGGCGCCAGGTGCCGCGCGCATAGCCCGACCAGCCGGAATGATAGCTGAGATAGAGCGAGTAGGCGTCGTCGCGGGGGACGCCGTAGCGGTTCACCGTCTTGGCGTAGTACCAGCCGATGAAGTCGACGCTGTCGCCGAAGTCGGTGCGGCGCGCGAGGCTGCGTCCGGTTTCCTTGCGGTACTGGTCCCAGGTGCCGTTGAGGGCCTGGCTGTAACCGAACGCGGAGGACGGGCGCTTCCAGGGGATGATCCCGAGGATTTTGGAGCGCGGCGGCCGGGCATCCCCGTCGAAGCCGGATTCGACGCGCATGGTGGCCATGAGGACGTGGACGGGTATGCCGTGGCGGCGTTCGGCGCGCTTGGCTTCGCTGTACCAGTCGTTGAAGAAGCCGGACCGCTGGCCGAAGACGGCGCACACGTCGTTGATCGACTGGGGCGGCCGGCTGGCGCAGCCGGCGAGGCCCAGAAGCACGATCGCGAGCAGGATGGCGGTACGGCGGTGTCCCATGGGACGGGATGCTAGCGCGCGGGCCGTAAAGGCCGATTTGCGGTGATGCGCGCAATTACATCGACTGGGCGAAAAATCAGAATGCCGCCTCGGCTGCGGCTTCGGACGATGCTGTTCTGGTGGAGACCGACAGACCCGGAGTGACCGAAGATGGTGGGCGGTACTGGGATTGAACCAGTGACCCCTTCGATGTCAACGAAGTGCTCTCCCGCTGAGCTAACCGCCCCGCCGTCGGTGAAGGGGGCTATACAGACCCTTCCCAGGGCCTGCAAGAGGTTTTTTCCGCCTCAGGCATATTCCAGCATGCGGCCAACCTCGCGCACGAGCTCGCGCAGGTGGAAGGGTTTGGAGAGGACCTTGGCGCCGCGCGGGGTGCGATGCTCACCGTCGAGGGCGACGGCGGCGAAGCCGGTGATGAACATCACCGCGAGGTCGGGGTCGAGGCGGGTGGCGCGCCGCGCCAGCTCCACGCCGTTCATGTTGGGCATGACGATATCGGTGAGGAGGAGCGAGAAGGGCTCCTCCTGCAAACGGGCATAGGCGGTCTCACCGTCGTCGACGGCGACGACGTCGTAACCTGCCCGCTCCAGAGCGCGCTCCAGGAAGCGGCGCATATCTTCGTCGTCTTCAGCCAGCAAAATCCGCACGATGGTTCACCGCGGCCGGTCGGCACCGCGTCCCTTGTTTTGTTCGACGGGACACACTGTGCGGGCGCGCCATTTAAATGCCGGTCAAGCGTCTCGCTTACGGGATCGTTACCGGGTCCGTGCGAATCGACGGGACTTTGGAATCGCGGGCGGGGCCACATTCGGTCGGACAGGGCGCGGGGTCGTGCTATGAGGGTCTGCAAAGATGCCGGAGGGGGTGGATGGACATTGTCGACGACTTTGCGGACGGGACGACGTTCGACCTCATCGAGCCGACGACTGCCCCGGTGCCGTTCGTCTTCAGCGCCCCTCACAGCGGCACGACCTATCCCAAATCGCTTCTGGCGCGCACCCGGCTCGACCGGCTGACCTTGCGGCGCTCGGAAGATACCTTCGTCGACGCGTTGTTCGACGGTGTCCCCGCGCTGGGTGCGCCGTTGATCCGCGCGCGCTTTCCGCGCGTCTTCCTCGACCTCAACCGTGACGCTGCGGAGATCGACACGACGATGTTCGACGCGCCGGTGCCGGTGCCGACGGTACGCGACAGCCCGCGCGTGGCGAGCGGGCTCGGCGTGATCGCGCGGATCGTCGGCGAGGGGCAGGACATTTATGCCAGCCGGCTTCCGGCGGCGGAGGCCGAGGACAGGATCCGCCGGTTCTACGCGCCCTATCACGGATCGCTGGCGGCGGCGCTGGCGGCGCGGGTGGACGGGTTCGGCGCGGCGGTGCTGGTGGATTGCCACTCGATGCCGTCCGGCGCCGTGCGGCCAGAGGCGGGCGACAACGGGCGCGTCGATATCGTGCTCGGCGACCGTTACGGGACGAGCTGCTCGGGAATGCTGTCGGAGGAGTTCGCGCGGCTTCTGCGCAACGAGGGGCTGACGGTGGGGCGCAACCGTCCATATGCGGGCGGCTACATCACCGAGCGCTACGGCCACCCTCCCAGCGTCCACGCCATTCAGATCGAGATCAATCGCGGCCTCTACATGAACGAGGCGACGTTCGAGCGGCACCAGGGCTTCGACACTTTGCGCCGGTCGCTGATGCGCACCGCAGAGGGACTGATCGACTGGTTCATGGCGCACGATGCGGGGGTGGATTGGCAGCAGGCCGCCGAATAGGCGGGGGCGGGGCCGCCTGCGGGAGGACGCAGGCGGAGGGCGAGGCCCTCTGGCGTGCGGCCAAAAAAAAGGCCGCTCCGAGGAGCGGCCGTAAGTCTAGGGAGGAAACGCCCAAGGAGGGCAGCGGGACAACAACGTCGTCCCGCGCTGCAACAAATGCCCTCGCGGCGCACAATCGTCAAGATGCGCAGACCTTCATCAGCCACAAAATTTGCTCACCAATTTGGCAAACGGATTACATGCCTCACGTGTGAAATGCCGTTTCAAAATATCAATCCAACAAATTCAACGGGTTAGAACGGGACATGACAAAGCGAGAGGTTATGTGGCGGAATTGTTACGCAATTGCATGGCACCCATGCGATGAATAAAAACCGCGATTTGGTCCTTCTGGAACGATTGGCGGATGTGGCGAGCGCCGCAATCCTCCCGCATTTCAGACGGTTGCAGGGCGTCGAGAACAAGGACGAAGGCGGCTTCGATCCGGTCACCGTGGCCGACAAGGCGGCCGAGCAAGCCATGCGCGAGCTTCTGGCGTCGGACTGTCCCGAGGATGGCATCTTCGGCGAAGAGTATGAGGCGGTGGCGGGCCGCAGCGGGCGGACATGGGTGCTCGACCCGATCGACGGGACGCGCGGCTTCATGGCGGGGCTTCCCACGTGGGGCGTGCTGATCGCGCTTGCCGACGCGCAAGGACCGCAGCTCGGCATGATGTGCCAGCCCTATGTGGGCGAGCGGTTCGTCGGCGGGCCGGACGGGGCGTGGCTGAGCCATGGCGGCGAACGGCGGGCGATCCGCGCGCGCGCCTGCGGGAGCCTCGGCGAGGCGATCCTGGCCGCGACGGGGCCGCAGCACTTCGCGCCCGCCGCCTACGCCGCGTTCCAGCGCGTGGCGGACCAGGCGCGCATGGTGCGCTGGGGGACCGATTGTTACGCCTACGCCATGGTGGCGGCCGGCCAGGTGGACGTGGTGGTCGAATGCGGGCTGAAGCCGGTCGACATCGCCCCCTTCGTTCCGCTGGTCGAGGCGGCGGGCGGGGCGATCACCGACTGGTCGGGCCGGCCGATCGGGCCGACGCTGCCGCACGACTATAATGGCGAGGTGGTCGCGGTGGGTGATCCCTCGCTCCTCGGCCCCGTGCTGGACGCGCTGGCGGCCTGAGCGCGGCCCCGGCGCGTCACGGCTCGGTCCGTGGTCGCGCGGGTCAAACCCCTTCAGGTCGGGTCAGAAGCGCTTGGAGCGGACGACGACGTCGTCGACGCCGTATCCGAGCGCATCGTAGAAGCCGAGGACGGCCGCGTTGTCGCGGCGGACCATGAGCTGAACCTTGGGGACGCCGCGGGCGCGCAGCCAGGCCTCGGCGGCGTCCATCATGGCGCGGCCGTAGCCCCTCCCCTTCGCGTCCGGCGCGACGGCGAGGTAGTAGACCCAGCCGCGATGCCCGTCGTGCCCCACCATGGCGGTCGCGAGGATCGGCCCGCCGTGCGCGGTGGCAGCCGGCACCACGCCGCCCGGTGCGCTAGCGGGGTCCGCCGCATCGTCGGGCCGGCGGGCGATGAGGATGGTGGAGTCCGGGCCGCGTGACGCCAGGGCGATGTCGGCCACGGGATCGTTCCAGGGCCGCGTGAGACCGGCCGCATCCCACAGCGCCACGATGGCGGCGACGACGGCGCGGTCCGCGGCCTCCTCCGGCCGGATCGGTGCGACGCGGAGCGAAGGCGCCTTACCCGCCTCGCCCGTCGGCTCATCCGGCCCGGCGGCCTCAGCCACCGAACAGGCGGCCGAAGAAGCCGCGCCGCTCTCCGCCGCTCGCCTGCGCACCGGGGCGGATCCAGCCGCTCGGCTCGTAGACGTCCTGCTCCTGGATCTGCGGCGGGGCGGAGGCCGTGGGCTGGCCATATTGGCCGTCGAGGCCGTCCGGCGCAGGCTCGATGATCTCCGGCACGATCTCCATGCCGGGAAGGTCGGCCGGCGTCATGCCTTCCTGCACCTTGTTCATCAGCGTCTTCCACAACTCGGCGGGCAGCGAGCCGCCGGTGGCCTTGTTCGTGGAGGAGTTGTCGTCGTTGCCGAGCCACACGCCGGCGGTGAAGAAGGCGGTGTAGCCGACGAACCAGGCATCGCGCCACGCCTGGCTGGTGCCGGTCTTGCCCGCGGCCTGCCAACCGTCGATCTGCGCGTTGTGGGCGGTGCCGGAGGTCAGCGCGGCGTGCAGCATGGTGTTCATCTGCCCCACATGGTCGAGGCTGATCACCTGACCGGGACCGCCGCCGCGGCGCTCGTAGAGCATCTGCCCGTCCGCGGTGCGGATGCGCCGGACCACATGCGGCACCACGCCGATGCCGCCGTTGGAGAAGGGCACGTAGGCCGTGGCGAGCTCCAGCAGCGTCACCTCGGAGGTGCCGAGCGCGATGGAGGCGTTGGGCGCCATGGGCGACTGAATGCCGAGCCTGTGGGCGACGCGCGCAACGGTCTTCGGCCCGACCTCGGCCGTGAGCTGCGCGGCGATGGTGTTGAGCGACAGCGCGAGCGCCTTCGTCAGCGACACCGGGCCGAGATATTTGCGGCTATAATTCTCCGGCTCCCAATCGCCGATGCGGGTCGGCTGGTCGATGCGCATGGAGAGCGGGGTGAGGCCGTGCTCCAGCGCGGCGAGGTAGACGAAGGGCTTGAAGGACGAGCCCGGCTGACGGCGCGCAGACACCGCGCGGTTATATTGGCTGGCGGCATAGTCGCGCCCGCCGACGAGCGCCTTCACCGCGCCCGACCCGTCGAGCACCACGACGGCGCCTTGGCTGACGCCCTTGTCGGCGCCCTTCTCTTCCAGAAGGTCCTGCAGCGCGCTTTGGGCGAGCTCCTGCAGCTCCAGGTTCACCGTGGTCTCGACGATGATGTCGGTGTCGAGCGTGCCGGCGAAGCCTGGCAGAACCTCGGCCACCCAGTCGGCCACGTAGCCGCCGGATGTCGCCACCTTCGGCGCGGCGAGCGAGGCCGGATGCTCCCGCGCATAAGCATATTCGACATCGCTGATATAGCCGACGTCGTGCATCGCATCGAGCACGAGGTTGCCGCGGGTGCGCGAGCGTTCGAGGTCGGTGGTGGGGGCGTAGTAGGTCGGCGCCTTCAGGAGACCGGCGATGAGCGCGGCCTCCGACAGCGTCAGCTCCTCGGCCGGCTTGTCGAAATAGCGGCGGGCCGCGCCGTCGATGCCGGTGGCGCCGGCGCCGAGGTAGACGCGGTTGAGGTACATCTCAAGGATCTCGTCCTTGGAATATTTCATCTCCAGCCAGATGGCGAAGAGCATTTCCTGGATCTTGCGCTCGATGGTGCGCGAGGGGGTCAGGAACATGTTTTTGGCGAGCTGCTGGCTCAGCGTCGAGCCGCCCTGGGACAGGCGCCCGGAGCGCAGGTTGGTCACCATGGCGCGGGCGAGGCCGATCGGGTCGATGCCGGGGTGGCTATAATAGCGCCGGTCCTCGATGGCGACGACGGCCTGCGGCACGTAGGGCGGCAGGTTCTCGATCTCGATGGCGCGGCCGCCGGTGTCGCCGCGGTTGGCGATCAGCTCGCCGTTTTCCGACAGGATGGCGACGTTGGGCGGGCGCTCGGGGACCGCCCACTCGGCCATCGGCGGCAGGGTGGCGGCGTAGTAGGCGATGATGGCGCCGACGCCGATCACGCCCAGCATGGCGAGCGTGAAGGTCATGCGGAAGGCGAAGCGCAGCAGGCTGAAGCGGCGGCGCGGACGACGCCCGTTGCCGCCTTTGGTGCGGCGGCGGGAGGTGTCGGCCTTGCTGCTCTTCGCCGCCGGTTTGGCGGCGCTGCGACGGGAGGACTTGGCGGGGGCGATCTCGAAGTCCTCCGGGCCGACGTCGTCGGGATGCGAGGGGGCCGCGCGGCGCGGTGCGGCCGGGCGGGCGGCCTTCGAGGGTGCGGCCGCGCTGGAGGCCTTGGGCTGTGAGGCCTTTGACTGAGACGATTTAGGTTGAGACGTCTTTGCAGATGGACGCGGCGCGCGCGGCGCCTCGTCCTCGGCAAAGAGGTCGTCATGGGGCCGCTGCGCCTTGGGGCGCGGTGCGGACGGGGCGCCGCGGCGCGGGGCCGGAGCGTCGGCGTCCGCGGCGGGCGGGCGCGCGGTGGGGGCCGCGCGGGCCGGCCGCGCGCTGGTCTCTTCGTCGAAACGGGGGGTCACGCGCGACTTCTGTGCGCTGCGGCCCTCCGTCACGCGGCTGGCGCGCGGCTTGGCATCTTTCATGGCGGCGAACTCATACTGCTGACGACCGGCGACAGGATCGCCGAAAAAGATAATCGCACCCTTCACGAATCAGCGCGGCGGAATCAAGTCGCTGCATTTGTCAGGAAATCTGCGGCGCGGCGAACCGAGCCTGGTGTTCCGCGCATCGAGGAAGGCCGGAAGACCTTGACCTTGCGTATCATATGATACACATGAAGATGCCATAGGAGGCGAATATGGCTCTGATGACGGACACTCTGGCCGCCCCGCCCGCGGGAGCGGACGATAAGGCGGTCACCCTCGCCGTCTGCAAGGCGGTGGTGCGGTGTGCGGCGGCCTGGGGGCTGACAAATGCCGAGGCCGCACGCCTGTTCGACGTGCCTCTGGCCACCTGGAACCGCATGAAGGCGGGGGATTTTCGCGGCAAGCTGGACCAGGACAAGACGACGCGGGCGAGCCTCATCGTCGGCCTCTTCAAGGGGTTGAGGCTGCTGTTCGACGGCCCCTTGTCCACAGCCTGGCCCACGGCGGCCAACAGCGGCGCCTTCTTCGCCGGCCGCCGCCCGGTGGATGTGATGATCGACGGCGGCATCCCGGCGATGATGCGCGTGCGCCAGCATATCGACGCCCTGCGCGGCGGCCTGTGAGGGACGTGAAGTGACGCGCCTGTGGTGACCGACACGTTCCGGATTCCGACGCGCACCTTCACCGACCCGGCGACGGTCCGCCTCATCAACACCGCCTATCTGACCGAGCCGGCGCTGGCCCCTCTCGCCGACAGCGATGCCGAACGGGCGATCCTCGAGGCGCTGGAAGGGCTCACCTCCTCCCGCCGGGCGCCGATGGCGCGGCCCGCGGGCGTCGCCGACGACGAGCTTTTGACCCAGGCGGCGGGCTACGGCTGGAGCTACGTCAACGCCGCATTCTGCTACACGCGCACCGGCGGCAACCGCTTCAACGACGAGACGCGCGGCGCATGGTACGCCTGTTGGGGGCCTGACGCTGCGGTCACCGCCCAGCGCGAGATCGTCTTCCACCTGACGCGGGAGCTGGACGCGGTGGGGGTGTACGAGAACCGCACCGCCTATCGCGAGCTGGTGGCCGGCTTCACCGCCACCTTCCACGACCTCACCGCCGACCGCGGCGCGCCGTGACTGAACGCGGACCCTGCGCAAGGCTACTCGGCGGGCCAGGCGCTGGCGGCGACGATCCGCTCTGCCGGCGGCAACGGCGTTCTCTACCCATCCGTGCGGCATGACGGGGGCTACTGCCTCGCCGCCTTCCGCCCGGCGCTGGTGCAGAATGTGCGCCAGGGGCGGACCTTCGCCTTCGTGTGGGCCGGGCGGCGGGAACCGTACATCCAGTAATGGTGCCGGGCGGGGGCAATCGGCGGCGCGGCGGCGGGGCGACTTGATCCGGCGGGGCGGCCGCCCCAATGTCCGCCAGCCCGGCCCGAGCCGGGATGGCGCGCCCTCCGCGCGCCGTGCGGAGGACCACGATGAGCGACCTGACACCCCCCGGCCCCGGCGACACCGTCTTCCTGGTGGACGGCTCCTCGTTCGTCTTCCGCGCCTACTTCCAGTCCATGAACCAGGACCGCAAGTATAATTACCGGGCGGACGGGCTGCCCACCGGGGCCGTCCGCCTGTTCTGCAACAAGCTCTACCAGTTCATCAAAGACGGCGCGGCGGACATCATGCCGTCCCACCTCGCGATCATCTTCGACAAGTCGGAGGATTCCTTCCGCAAGGAGATGTACCCGGAGTACAAGGCCAACCGCTCCGCCCCGCCGGACGATCTGATCCCGCAATTTCCGCTGATGCGCGCCGCGGTGGAGGCGTTCGGCCTCACGCCGATCGAGAAGGCCGGGTTCGAGGCGGACGACATCATCGCCACCTATGCGCGCCAGGCCGCGGAAGCGGGGGCGGACGTTCTCATCGTCTCCGCCGACAAGGACCTGATGCAGCTCGTCAACGAGCGGGTGTCGATGTACGACCCCGCGTCCGGCGAGGGGCGGCGCGGCGGCTCCAAGATGGGCGTGCGCGAGGAGCGGCGCATCAGTGTGGACGAGGTGGTCGACTATTTCGGCGTCACGCCCGACAAGGTGGTCGACGTTCAGGCGCTGATCGGCGATGCGACGGACAACGTTCCGGGCGTCCCCGGCATCGGCAAGAAGACCGCCGCCCAGCTCATCGCCGAGTTCGGCGACCTCGACACACTGCTGGCGCAGGCGGAAACGATCAAGCAGCCCAAGCGGCGGGAAAACCTCATCGAATTCGCCGACCAGGCCCGTCTGTCGCGCCAGCTCGTGAAGCTGGACGACCATGTCGAGCTGGAGCAGGAGCTGGGCGCGCTGACCTTGAAGCCGGTGCCGCCGCAGCCGCTGGTCGCCTTCTTCAAGGCGATGGATTTCGGCACCCTCACCCGCCGCGCGGCCGAGGATTTCGGCATCGACCACGCCAAGGTCGAGGCGGACGCGCGCTACCTCAACATCGGCCCGGCGGAGGCGGCGCCCGAGGAGACCGCCGAGGAGATCACCGCGACGCTGACGCCGTCCGACCTCGCGCTGCAGATGGAGCGCGGCCTGATGGGCGCCGCCGTCGACCTCGACGCCTACGAGGCGGTGACGACGGCGGATCGGCTCGCCGAGTGGATGGAGGCGGCGCGGGCGACGGGCGTCATGGGCATCGCGGTGCGGCTGGCGAGCGGGCCGGTGATGCGCTCGCCCCTCGCCGGGATCGCGATCGCGGTGGGGCCGAACAAGGCGTGTTACGTGGCGATCGGCCAGCAGGCGGTGGACCTGATGCACGAGCCGCAGGGGATGGCGCTGGAGGATGCGCTGCCGCTTCTGGCGGGGCCGCTCGCCGACCGCAGCATCGCCAAGGTGTCGACGGCGATGAAGCGGGACTATCTGGCGCTGCGCCGGGCGGGGCTGGAGGTGACGCCGCTCGACGATGTGGGGCTCCTCTCCTACACCGCCGATTCCGGCAACGGGCTGCATGATTATCCCGGCCTCGCCAAGCGCTATCTCGCCCACACGCCGATCGACGACCGTGACGTGATGGGGACCGGGCAGAAGAAGATCAGCTTCGCCGAGGTGCCGCTGGACGCCGCCACGCGCCACGGCGCCGAGGAGGCCGACATCGCGCTGCGGCTATGGCCGGTGCTACGCCAACGGGTGATCGCCCAGCGGGTGAGCCGGGTTTACGAGACGCTGGAGCGGCCGCTGGTGCCGGTGCTGGCGCGCATGGAGGAGACGGGAGTCCTCGTCGACCGCAACATCCTGTCGCGCATGTCGGGCGATTTCAGCCAGACCTTGGCGCGGATCGAGGAGGAGATCTACGCGGCGGCGGGCGAGAAGTTCAACATCGGCTCCACCAAGCAGCTTTCGGAAATATTGTTCGACAAGCTGGGCCTGCCGGGGGGCAAGAAGACCAAGACCGGCGCCTGGTCGACGGGGGCGCAGGTGCTGGAAGATCTTGCCGCGGCGGGGCACGAGTTGCCCGTGAAGCTTTTGGAATGGCGGCAGATTTCCAAGCTGAAATCGACCTATACTGATGCGCTGCCGAACGAGATCAACCCGGAGACGGGGCGTGTCCACACCACCTTCATGATGGCGTCGACCACCACGGGACGGCTCTCCTCGACCGATCCGAACGTGCAGAATATTCCCATCCGCACCGAGGAGGGGCGCAAGATCCGCACCGCCTTCGTCGCCGCGCCGGGGACGACCTTGATCGCCGCCGACTACGGCCAGATCGAGCTGCGGGTTCTGGCTCACATGGCCGACATCCCGCAGCTTCGCGAGGCCTTCGCGGAGGGGCAGGACATCCACGCGATCACCGCGTCGGAGATGTTCGGCGTGCCGGTGGAGGGCATGGACCCGATGGTGCGCCGCCGCGCGAAGGCGATCAATTTCGGCATCATCTACGGCATTTCCGCCTTCGGTCTCGCCAACCAGCTCGGCATCCCGAACGGCGAGGCGTCGGCCTATATCAAGAAATATTTCGAGCGCTTCCCCGGCATCCGCGACTACATGGAGGCGACGAAGAAGACCGTGCGCGAGCTCGGCTACGTGGAAACATTGTTCGGCCGGCGGGCGCATTATCCGGAGATCGACACCTCCAACCCGTCGCTGCGCGCCTTCTACGAGCGGGCGGCGATCAACGCGCCGATCCAGGGGTCCGCGGCCGACATCATCCGCCGGGCGATGGTGCGGATCGAGCCGGCGCTGGCCGAGGCGGGCCTTGCCACCCGTATGATGCTGCAGGTGCACGACGAACTGTTGTTCGAGGCGCCGGTGGACGAGGCGGACCGGGCGATCGCGGTGATCTCCACGGTGATGAAGGGCGCGGCCGAGCCTGCGGTGAAGCTCGCCGTTCCGCTCGACGTCGACGCGCGTGCCGGAGCGAGCTGGGCCGAGGCGCACTAAGGTGCGCCATTCGCCCCGCTCCGCCGGCACTTTACCTCGATTGACAGGCCAGGCCGCAACTTAAAGTATCACCCATCGCGGATGCAGATGGGGCATTTCAATGTCGGGCGGATCCTTCGAGGTGACGCGGAAGCGCGGCTTTTTCGGCCAGATCTTCAAGTGGCTGTTCATTCTTTTCAATCTCGTGATGTTTGCGATGTTCCTCGCGATGATCGGCAGCGTGGACGAGGTCGCGAGCAATGCCGTGACCGATGCCGAGCGGGCGGGAGCGGCCATCGGCGGGTCGCTCGCCCTCGGCTCGCTCATGGTGATGTGGGCCGTCGGCTCCGCGATCCTCGGCATCCTCGTGGTGGTGACGCGCGGCAAGCTGCAGTTCCGGCACGATGCGCCGAGCATCAACGTCAACGTGGTCAATCAGGTCGGGTCGGGCCCCAAGCTCGCGGCTGCAGGGCGGACCGGCCCACGCCAGCCGCGCCACCTGCCCCGTTATGACGATGAGGACGACGACGCGATGGACGACTTCTACGTACCCGCGCGACGCGAGCCGCGGTTCAGGGAGCGGCCGAGCGGCTATTGAGAGGCGGCATGGGCACCTCTCGCCGCTCCGCGCCTGACGCCGCTCAGCTCAGCACCGTCACGTCCTCGGGCGGGACGGCGATGGCCTTCAGCACCGCCGCACAGGCAACGCCGGGGGCAAGGCCGAGCGTGCGGACCGACCTTTGGGTGAGCCTGGCGATCAGCCGGTCCGCACCGCATTCGAGGCCGACGAGCGCGCCGGGCCCCTCTCCCTCGCGCACGAAGGCCACGGTCGCGGGCATGACGTTGTGGGTGGACAACCCCTCCGTCGCGCCGACGGCGACGATGATGTCGGTCGCCCTCAGCCGCATGCGCACGCGCGTGCCGACGGGCGCATCGACCAGCGGCAGACTGAGGCGGGTGGACGACAGCGCCACCTCCGTCAACCCATCGTCCGGCCGGTGCAGCGCGATCGTCCCCTCCAGGATGGCGCCCGCATCGCGCGGCCCCATGATCGCGGCGGTGGCCGCATCGGCGAACACTTCGGTCACCGGGCCGGCGGCGACGCTGCGCCCCCCCTGAAGCATCACCACCCGGTCGGCGAGCCGGGCAACCTCGCTGACGGCGTGGCTGACGTAGATCATCGGCAAGCCCGCCTCGGTCCGCAGACGTTCCAGATAAGGCAGGATCTCCGCCTTGCGCGCCTCGTCCAGCGCGGCGAGAGGCTCGTCCAGCATCAAGAGGTCCGGCGAGGAGGCGAGCGCACGGGCGATCGCGACGCGCTGCTTCTCGCCGCCCGAGAGGCCGCCCGGCCGCCGGCGCATCAGATGGCCGATGCCCAGAAGGTCCACGATCGGCCCCAGCGCAGCAGGCTTGCCGCCGCCGAAGCGCTGCGCGAAGGCGAGGTTGCCCGCCACGGACAGATGCGGAAAGAGCCGCCCGTCCTGAAAGACCACCGGCGTGCGGCGTGCGTGCGGGGCGACGTCGATCCCCTTGGCGCTGTCATAAAGCACCCGCCCGCCGACGCTGACGTGTCCGCAATCCGCACGTTCCAGCCCGGCCAGCATGGCGATGAGGGTGGACTTGCCCGCCCCCGAGCGGCCGAACAGTGCGGTCACGCCGCCGTCCGCTTCGAAGGCGACGTCGATCGGAAAGCCGGCCGCGCGGCTCAGGCGGACGGACAGCGTCATGCGCCGCGCACCCACCGCGCGGCGCGGCCGGCCAGCACCTCGGACCCGACGAGGGCAACGACGGAGATGGCGACGGAAATGCCGACGAGAACGGCCGCCCCCGCCTCCCCGCCCGGCACCTGAAGCTCGGTATAGATGGCGAGCGGCAAGGTCCGCGTCACGTCAGGAATGTTGGAGACGAAGGTGATCGTCGCGCCGAATTCGCCCAGCGCCTTGGCAAAGGCGATGATGATCCCGGCGAGGATGCCGGGCGCGATCAACGGCAGCGTCACGCACACGAAGGTTGCGACGGGCCCGGCACCGAGATTGCGCGACGCGGCCTCGACGCGCGGATCCACAGCGTCCACCGCGAGACGGATCGCCCGCACCATCAGCGGGAACGACATCACCCCCGCCGCCAGCGCCGCGCCGGTCCAGTTGAAGGCGAAGACGATGCCGATGTCGGCGAGCCAGGCGCCGACGGCCCCGCGGCGCCCGAACAGGACCAGAAGCAGATAACCCGTCACCACAGGCGGAAGGATGAGCGGCAGATGGACGATGACATTGACGACCCACAGGCCCGGCAGGCGGCTGCGCGACAGGAGCACCGCCACGGCGAGCGCCAGCGGCAGCGCCGCCACCGTCGCCGTCAGCGCCACCTTGAGTGACAGGGTGACGACCGGCCAGACGCTGGGTTCCATCAGGTGCGGGCTTCCATCACGCGGAGGTCACGGCTGGGGCGCGTGGCGGAAACCGGCCGCCTGAAACACCGGCCACGCCGCGTCGCTGCGCAGATAATCGTAGACGGCGCGGGTCTCGGCCCGGTCGGCACCGTCCACGATGGCGATGGGGTAGATGATCGGCGTGTGACTCTGCGCCGGGAAGGTGCCGACGATATGCACCTCCGCGACCGCGGCGTCGGTCTTGTAGACGATGCCGAAGCGCGTCTCGCCGCGGGCGACGAGGGCGAGCGCGGTGCGCACATTGTCGGACTGGGCGACCTGCGGCGCGAGCTCGTCCCACACGCCGAGGCTGCGCATGGCCTGCGCGCCGTAGATGCCGGCGGGAACGGCGTCGACCAGCGCCATGGCGATCCGCTCGCCGCCGACGAGGGCGCGAAGACGTTCAGCCGACAGGTCCGCATCGTCGCCGGGCGCCTCACCGTTCTCGACCAGCACGAGCGAGTTGGCGAGAAGATCGGCGCGGGTGTTCAGGACCACGGCGCCAGTCTGCGAAAGACGCTCCATCCACTCCACGTTGGCGGAGATGAAGATGTCGGCCGGTGCACCGGACTCGATCTGGCGCGCGAGGAGGGAACTCCCCGCGTAGGAGACGGCGACGTCAATCCCCTCGGCGGTCTCGATCTGCCGGACGATCGCGTCCACCGCCTCGCGCAGGCTGGCGGCTGCGAAAATGGTCACGTCCTGCGCGCTGGCGGTGCCGGCGGTGAGGAGGAGGAACGTCGCGGTGAGCGCGCGGCGGAAGGTTTTCACGATACGACCCGGCAGTGCCGTCCCTGTTGGCACGAAGGGCTTAAACCAATTTCGCGACTGCCGGAATCTTGAAGGGGAACGAAAATGCCGCGCCGTGGGGACGGCGCGGCGGGAGAGCGGGCGGGTGCGCGCGAGCGATGCCCGCAATGAAGCGGCGTGAGGATCAGCCGAGGAAGACCGCGGGTTCATGCTCGCGCAGGAGAGCCGAGCGGAGCTTCTGCAGCGCCCTATTCTCGATCTGCCGCACGCGCTCCTTGGAGATGCCGAGCTTTTCGCCCAGCGACTCCAGCGTAGCACCCTCTTCGGACAGGCGCCGCTCGCGCACGATGCGCAATTCGCGCTCGTTCAGCTCATGCAGCGCGCTTTCGAGCCAGCGGACACGTCGGTCCGTGTCGATGTGGTCGGACACGGTCTGATCCTGCAGCGGCGCGCTGCAGGGGATGAAATCCTGGCGGTCCGCGGCCGTGGAATCGCTTTCGATCACCGGCGCATTGAGCGAGGCGTCGGGCGCGGAGAGGCGCGAGTTCATCAGCTCCACATCGGCCTTGGACACGCCGACGGCCGCGGCGATTTCCTCGTACATCGCAGCGTCAGGCGCGCCGGTCCCGTTGCGCGCCATCTTCGCGCGCAGGCGCCGCAGATTGAAGAAGAGCGCCTTCTGGGTGGACGACGTTCCGCCCCGCACGATCGACCAATTGCGCAGGATGTAGTCCTGGATCGAAGCGCGGATCCACCAGGTCGCGTAGGTCGAGAAGCGAACGTTGCGTTCCGGCTCGAACCGGGCGGCGGCTTCGAGCAATCCGACGTGACCTTCTTGGATGAGATCGCCCATCGGCAGGCCGAAATGGCGGAAGCGGGAGGCAATGGAAATGACGAGGCGCATATGAGCGGCGGTCAGTTTGCTGAGCGCCCGCTCATCCCTCTCGTCGCGCCACTTGAGAGCGAGGTCGTGTTCTTCGTCGCGTTCAAGGTAGGGGGCGCTCATCGCAGCCTTGACGAAGTGACGCGGTGAACCATTTTCGGAGGTCATTGAGAGGCACCTTCCCCAGCTCGATCGTATCGTGGCGTTTGGGAAAGTCGCGTGCCGTACCAATCGTTCCCGAGAATTTCAGATTCCGGACGATAAAGTTGTTTCAGTTTAAATCGTGCGCACTTCGCCATGCTCGTAGGCAGCGCGCGCTGGAACCATAGGCAGCGCGCGCCGAAAAGGTGTGCCCCGCTCCGAACCACTCACATGGCCAGAGCGGGTGCATCGTCAAGGCTTGAGGATCGATTCGGGCGCGGTGCCCTCCTCCACCCAGGCCTCTATCGGCGTGATGAGGTCGAGCCGTGACTGGCCGATGCCGGCGGCGTCGGAGTAGATGCCGCAATGATCCATGCCGGGGATCATGAAGAGGCGCGCGGTGTCGGCGAAGGCCTCGCCGCCGTTGGCCGCCTTGGCCGCCTCGTACCATTCGACCGTCTTGTAGGGCGTCACCAGCGGGTCCGCCCACCCGTGATAGACGATCATCTTGCCGCCGGCGGCGATGAAGGCGGAGAGGTCCGGATCGTCGGCGTTGTAGACCTCGTTCATCTTGGCGACCTCGGCGGGGTCGGTCTCGAAATCGAAATCCGTGGTCGTCCAGTCCGGGCCGGGATCGTTCGGGAAGGCCATGTAGCGGCCGAAGTTGGTGGCGAATGCGCCCATGGCGGGCATCCACTTGGCCCAATAGGCCTCTGACCCTTCCGGAATCCCGCCCGGATAGAGCGGGTCGCCGGCGGCGTTGCGCGGTCCCTCGCGCCAGGCGGCGAGGACGTCCATCTTCGCATCGGTCAGGCAGCCTTCGGTGCTGCCGGCGGTGCAAGCGAGCGCGGACAGGTCGGCCTTGCACTGGCGCGGGTCGGCGATGACGCCGTCCGCCGTGCCGTCCTTTGCGTCGCACGATTCCATGACCGCGGCACCGATCAGGGCATAGTCGTCCGCGGTGAGGATGGGCGCGCCCGATGCGTCCAGGTTGGCGTTGACGAAGAAGGAGAAGGCGGTGGCGACGAGGCCCGGATAGTCGAGCGCCGGGGCGCCGGAGATGATGCCGTCGAACATCTCCGGGTAGGTGAGCGCGGCGCGGTTGGCCATGCGGCCACCGGTGGAACAGCCCTGGAAGTAGGCTCTGGCGGGGGCTTCACCGTAGAACGCCTCGATCAGCGCGCCGGCGATGCGGTTGGTTTCGCCGATGGAGCGCCAGCCCCAGTCGCGCTCGCCGTCCGGATTGTCGTGGGCGAAGGTGGCGTCGACGACGCTTTCCCCGGTGTGGCCGCTGTCGGACGTTGCGGTCGCGTAGTGCTTTTCGAGGCCGGGGCGCATGGCGTTGACGACGCCGGGGCCGGAATCGGCGCGGCCGAGGACGCCGCAGAAGCCGCCGCAACCGGCTTGGTAGAGCTTGCCGTTCCAGCCCTCCAGCGGCAGGCGGACTTCGATTCCGATGTCCGCTTCGGCCTTGACCTGCACCTTGCAGAACGCGGGCAGCCCCTCCCCTTCGCCGACTTCGGCGAGGGTGACGGCGGCATGGTCGATGGCGGTACCGGCGAGTGCGGCGCAGGCGGCGGCGTCCTTCACGGGCGCTTGCGCGGCCGCCGGCCCCGCGAGGGCGAGCGCGGCGGCGAGGGCCGCGGTTGCCGCTGCGGCGTTGACTGCGGTTTGACGGCGATTCTCAGTCAGGTTCATCATTCCCCCCAATATTTTGATCTTATTGAGGGGAACTCTACCACCGCGTGCGCTGCCGCCAATGGTCGAATTGCGGGCTGCGTCCGGCCGCGGCGAGATGATGTGGGATAGCTGTTGAGACGGTCGCAAGCCCGGCTCGGAGTGGGATCGGTCCGCCCGGCACAGCGCCCCAAACGAAAAAAGGCGGGCCGAGGCCCGCCTTTTCCGTCACCAAGAGGCGTGGCCTCTTAGTTGTTCTCGGTGTTGCGGGCGCGCAGAGCGGCGCCCAGGATGTCGCCCAGCGAGGCGCCGGAGTCGGTCGAACCATACTGCTCGACGGCCTCCTTCTCCTCGGCGATTTCGAGCGCCTTGATGGAGACCTGCACGCGGCGCGCCTTGCGGTCGAACTGCGTGACGCGGGCGTCGAACTGCTGGCCCACGGAGAAGCGGGTCGGCTGCTGGTCGTTGCGGTCGCGCGCCAGCTCGGAGCGGCGGAGGAAGGTGGCGAGCTCGGTGCCCACGATCTTCACTTCCAGGCCCGCGTCCTTCACTTCCAGCACTTCGCAGGTGACGATGGCGCCGCGCTTCACGGCCTCGCCGCCGGCACCGCCCTCGGCGGCCTCGGTGAACGGATCGGAGCCGAGCTGCTTGATGCCGAGCGAGATGCGCTCCTTGTCGGCGTCCACTTCAAGGACGACCGCCTTCACGACGTCACCCTTGTTGTACTCTTCCATGACCTCTTCGCCCGGACGGTTCCAGTCGAGATCGGAGAGGTGGACCATGCCGTCGATGTCGTTCTCAAGGCCGATGAACAGACCGAACTCGGTCTTGTTCTTGACCTCGCCCTCGACGGTCGAGCCGACGGGGTTGGCATCGAGGAAGGCTTCCCACGGATTGTCCATGACCTGCTTGAGGCCGAGCGAGATGCGGCGCTTCGCGGCGTCGACCTCGAGGATCATGACCGTCACTTCCTGGGAGGTGGCGACGATCTTGCCCGGATGGACGTTTTTCTTGGTCCACGACATCTCGGAGACGTGGATCAGGCCTTCGATGCCGGGCTCCAGCTCCACGAACGCACCATAGTCCGTGATATTCGTGACGCGGCCGGTGAAGCGGGCGTCGATCGGGTACTTCGCCTCGATGCCTTCCCACGGATCGGCCTGAAGCTGCTTCATGCCGAGCGAGATGCGGTGGGTTTCCTGGTTGACGCGGATCACCTGCACCTTGACCGACTGACCGATGGACAGGATCTCGGTGGGGTGATTGACGCGGCGCCAGGCCATGTCGGTGACGTGCAGCAGGCCGTCGATGCCGCCGAGGTCGACGAACGCACCATAATCGGTGATGTTCTTGACCACGCCTTCGATGATCTGACCTTCCTCGAGGGACTGGACGATCTCGTGACGCTGCTCGGCGCGGGTCTCTTCGAGGACGACGCGGCGGGACACGACGATGTTGCCGCGGCGCTTGTCCATCTTGAGGATCTGGAACGGCTGCGGGGTGTTCATCAGCGGGGTGACGTCGCGCACCGGGCGGATGTCCACCTGGGAGCGCGGCAGGAAGGCCACGGCCCCGTCGAGGTCGACGGTGAAGCCGCCCTTGACCTGATTGAAGATCTTGCCGGTGACCTTCTCGTTCTTTTCGAACGCGGCCTCCAGGCGCACCCAGGATTCCTCGCGGCGTGCCTTCTCGCGCGACAGCACGGCCTCACCGAGCGCATTTTCGACGCGCTCAAGGTAGACCTCGACGATGTCGCCGATGGACACTTCGGCTTCGTCGTTGCGGGCGCCGAATTCCTTGGCGGGGACGCGGCCTTCGACCTTCAGGCCCACGTCGATGACGACGAGGTCCTTCTCGAAACCGACGACGGTGCCTTTGACGACGGAGCCTTCGGCCATCTCCGTCTGGTTGAGCGACGCTTCGAGGAGAGCTGCGAAATCGTCGCGGGTGGGGGTTGATAAGCTCATTCAATCTCCGGGTGCGCCTCACGGCGCGGCGGCGTGGTTGGTGTTGATGGAGCACCCGCCGGGCGGTGGTCGCCGCAGTCCGTGAGCGGGGGCGCTGTTTTCGGATGCGCTTCGGCCGAGACCACGAATGAGGAGCAAGGCCATTCAAGCGCAAAAAGCGAAGTCGGCGGATGCCGTCTTCGCATCCGGTTGCATTTACGCGACGGCCGCGCGTTCCACAACCCTGACGGCTGCGGAAAATGCCGCCTCCGCGTCCATATGCGTCGTGTCGAGGAGGTAGGCGTCGGCCGCCTGGGCGAGCGGACTGGCGGCGCGGCCGGTGTCGCGCGCATCGCGGCGCTTGAGATTGGCGAGCAGCGCCTCGAAATGCGGTCCCTCCGCCTCGCCGTGGAGTTCCAGGGCGCGGCGGCGGGCGCGCTCGGCCACGTCGGCGGTGACGAAGAGCTTCACGTCCGCGCCGGGCAGGATGACGGTGCCGACGTCGCGCCCGTCGAGCACGGCGCCGCGGCCGGCCGCGCGGGCCTCCTCGGCGAAGGCGCGCTGGCGTTCCACCAGCGAGGCGCGCAGGCGCGGCATCACGGCGATCTGCGAAGCGCCCTCCCCCGCTTCGGCGCTGGTGATGGCGGGATCGTCGATCAAGGCGAAGTCGAGCGCGGCGGCGGCGGCGACGGCGGCCTCCTCGTCGTCGAAGGCGGCGCCGCTGCGCTGCATGGCGAGCGCGACGGCCCGGTAGGTGCGGCCGGTGTCGAGATAGGCGAGGCCGTAGGTGGCGGCGAGACGGCGCGCCAGGGTGCCCTTGCCGGACGCGGCCGGACCGTCGACGGCGATGATCATGGCGCCACCGCCTCGATCGTCCCGCCGAGGCGGCGGAAGAGGTCGACGAAGCCGGGGAAGCTCGTTTCCATCACCGAAGCGTCGTCCACGGTGACGGGCGCGTCGGCGGCGAGACCCATGACGAGGAAGCTCATCGCGATGCGGTGGTCGAGGTGGGTGACGACGGTGCCGCCGCCGATCTTGGCGGCGCGGCCGGTGACGGTGAGCCAGTCGGGGCCGGTCTCGTGCGGCACGCCGTTGGCGTCGAGGCCCGCGGCGACGGCGGCGAGGCGGTCGCTTTCCTTCACGCGCAGCTCGTCGAGCCCGGTCATGCGGGTGGTCCCCTCGGCGAACGCGGCGGCGACGGCGAGGACGGGATATTCGTCGATCATCGACGGGGCGCGCTCGGCCGGAACGTCGACGCCCTTGAGGCGGCTCGCGGTGACGCGGATGTCGGCGATCGTCTCGCCGCCCGCGTCGCGCTCGTTCACCGTCTGAAGTTCACCACCCATCTCGATGAGCGTCGTCATCAGGCCGGTGCGGGACGGGTTGAGCATCACGTCCTTCACCACGAGCTCGGATCCCGGAACGATGAGCCCCGCCACGATGGCGAAGGCGGCGGACGAGGGGTCGGCCGGAACGGTGACGTCGCACGCTTTCAGCGGCCGGCGCCCGGCGACGGTGATCCTGAGGCCGTCCGGCGACGGCTCGCGGCGGACCTCGGCCCCGAAGGCGGTGAGCATGCGCTCGGTGTGGTCGCGGGTGGGGACGGGTTCGATCACCGTGGTCTCGCCCGGCGCGTTGAGGCCGGCGAAGAGCACCGCCGACTTCACCTGCGCCGAGGCGACCGGCAGGCGGTAGTCCATCGGGGCGAGGCTTTCGGGGCCGCGAATCGTGAGCGGCAGCCGGTCGCCGGAGCGGGCCACCACCTCGGCCCCCATCAGCCTGAGGGGACCCGCGACCCGGCCCATGGGGCGACGCGACAGGGAGGCGTCGCCGACGAAGGTGGCGGCGATCGGATGGCCGGCGACGATGCCCATGGTGAGGCGGATCCCGGTGCCGGCGTTGCCGAAATCGATCACGCTTTCGGGCTCGGCGAGGGCGCCGAGGCCCGCACCGTCGACGGTCGCCGCCGTGCCGTCGATGGTGATCGTGGCGCCGAGGGCCCGCATGGCGCCCGCGGTGGCGAGAACGTCTTCGGCGGTGAGAAGGCCGGTGACGCGGGTGCGGCCGAGGGCGAGCGTCCCCAGCATCAGCGCGCGGTGGGAAATCGACTTGTCGCCGGGGACGCGGACCTCGCCGCGCAAAGGTCCGCTCTGGTGCGCGCTGGCTGCGCGATTTTGCGCCGTGCCCGCTCCGCCGTGTGTGCCGCTCATAGGGTGCTCGCTCCGTCCTCGACGCCCTCTTAGGCAGTCCCGGCGCCGCGATCCACCCTCGCCGGCTGCGATCGTCAGAACATATACGCGCTTTACAGAGCCGCGTGAGGTATGCCATGGGGCCACGCCTCATACGACGATCTAGAAATCTGACGACGCGAACGGAGCTTGTCCTTGGCAAAACCCGAACTCGGCACAAAGCGGCTGTGTCCCAATTGCGGGGCCAAGTACTACGACCTCAACCGCGAGCCCATCACGTGCCCCAAATGTCATTCCCTCTTCGCCCCGAATGCGGTGGTGACGCGGGCCACCGCCCGTCCTGACAACGATACGGACGAGGAGACCGAGAACGAGGAGGACGAGGGCGTCGAGCTGGTCGCCCTGGAAGACGCCGAGGAGGATACCTCGGACGATGACGACGACGCGGTTGACGCACAGATCGATGTCGACGATGACGACGACGACGTCACGGTCGACACCGACGACGATGTCCTGGTCGACGACGAGGACGACGACGAGGTGTCGGATGTGGTTCGCGGCTCCGGTGACGAAGACGACGAACACTAGTTGACAGGGGGGGCGGACCCGGTTACATCCGCCTCCACCGACGGGGGGCCATAGCTCAGTTGGGAGAGCGCTTGAATGGCATTCAAGAGGTCAGGGGTTCGACTCCCCTTGGCTCCACCACCCCAACGGTCAGCCTTCTGACAGTTTGGAATGCATCGGGTCCCGCCTGCGACCCTCGCCTGTGACGCAGTCCCGAAGTCACCGTTCCGACTTGCGTCTGGCAATCTCGTCCTTCGCTGAACGCCCGCTCAGACTCGCACCGTCGCAGTTGATCTACGCCGGTCCCGGTCTGGCATGACCCGTCGCGCCAGCGCGTCGCGGATGACATCGCGGCGGGACGATCGTGCCACGGCGCGTGGAAGCGCCATTCTCCTTCACCCGGCGGCACCACCGCCCTTTACGGCGCCTCCTCCGCGCGCGGGCTGATTGGCGCATGTTCGGGCCGACGCCCGCGCGGGTCGATGGGACGTTGACGTCGTTACGCTGCTCAT
The DNA here is from genome assembly GCF_001927245.1 of Acuticoccus yangtzensis. Classification (GTDB taxonomy): domain Bacteria; phylum Pseudomonadota; class Alphaproteobacteria; order Rhizobiales; family Amorphaceae; genus Acuticoccus; species Acuticoccus yangtzensis. The sequence continues at coordinate 511,051 of NZ_MJUX01000001.1, forward strand.
CGACGCGCCCTTCGGGACGCGGGCGCAAGGTCGGACCAAGGCGCCATCGCGCTTTCCGGAACGCCGGGGCCGGGTGCGGGCCTTGCATGGCGGGGCGATAAGCCGTCGGATGGCGCGAGGGCGCCCGCGGGTCGCCCGATCGCAGAGACGAACGCGCCCCGAGGCCCCTGCGCCGCGGGCGACAGGAACACGCGGCCGATGACTGAAAGAGACCTCGCCTATCTTGCCGACCGGCACCGCATCACCGACGGCAAGACGTTCCGCCTGGCGGCGGTGGATCCGTTCGACACGGACGGGATCGACATCGCCAAGGGCGAGGCCAAGAGCCAGCTCGAGGCGAATGTCAGGATCCTGCGCGACCTTCAGGAGCGGCTGTTCGCGGCCCGCCGCCACGCGGTTCTCATCATCCTGCAGGCAATGGACACGGCGGGAAAGGACAGCGCGATCGAACACGTCATGTCCGGCCTCAACCCGCAGGGCTTCCAAGTGCGGTCCTTCAAAGCGCCGAGCCACATCGAACTCGACCACGACTTTTTGTGGCGCCACCAGGTGGCGCTTCCACCGCGCGGGCTGATCGGCATCCACAACCGTTCCCATTATGAGGAGGTGCTGGCGGTGCGCGTGCATCCGAACCTTCTGGAGGCGGAACGGATCGACTATCATCCGGACCTGTGGGCCGAGCGCTACAAGAGCATCCGCCGGTTCGAGCGCCATCTGACGGGCAACGGCACCCTGGTGCTGAAGTTCTTCCTCCACATCTCCAAGGACGAGCAGGCGCGGCGCATTCTGGCCCGCATCGACGATCCCCAGAAGAATTGGAAATTCTCCGTCGCCGACATGGCCGAGCGCGAGCACTGGGCCGATTATCAGCTCGCCTATGACGAGGCGATCCAGGCGACCGCCCGCCCCGCGGCACCCTGGTATGTCGTCCCCGCGAACGACAAGTGGTATGCCCGGCTGGTGATCTCGAGCGTCGTCACGAAATCGCTTGAGGCGCTCGACCCGCGCTTTCCGAGCCTGCCGCCTGAGGATCTGGAACGCATGAAGACCGCCCGCGCCGCGCTTGAGCAGGAGCTCGGGCTCACCTGACGCCCGTCCTCCCCGCGGCACCTCGGCGAAGGGAGTGGCTGCCCGCGATCCGCCGCAGCGTGATCGTGCGTCGGAGGGCGCTTTTTGCGGCCGGTCCCGGCGGCGCGTCGCCCGTTCGGCAGCGGCGGTGTCGGCGCGCGGCGGACACGCCGGCCTTCGCGGACGCAAGTGCGGCCGGCCGACACGCGGCGCTAAGGATATCATCCTCTCTCAGCCGAGCCTAAATCACGGGACGATCTCCCGTATTTTGTCTCAGCAACAATTCAGGAACCCCAGAAGTGGCCTGGCCTTGTGCCAGAAATGAGCCACCACGCGACCTTCCGCCCTCACGTTCGGGTTGGGACAGATGGACGTACAGGTTGAGTGAGGGATGCGGATGTGAAATGTTTCGCTGCACCTCGCAGAACGGCGCGGACCCACGCTTCGCCGGAACTTGGATAAGGCAGAACGATGGCGCGCAAGCCCGGAGCACCCGCTCGGACACAGACTTTCGACGTGCTCCTGGTCGAGGATGCGGACGGCGATGCCAAGCTCATCGCCGACTATCTGGAAGGCAGCGGCGATGCGCGATTTCGCGTCGTGCGCGTCGCCACTTTGACCGAAGCACTCGAGACCGCGCGCCACTCGCGGTTCGACGCGATCGGCCTCGACCTGTCGCTTCCCGATTCGCACGGCCCGTCCGGCGTGCGCGCGCTCTGCGACTTGTCGCGCGCCCCGGTTCTGGTCCTCACCGGCCACAACGAGGAAGATTTGGCGATCGAGTGCCTGCAGTCGGGCGCCGACGACTATCTGCGCAAGGCGGAGATGGAGCCGCGGTCCCTGGCGCGGGCCTTCGGCTACGCCATCCTGCGGCGGCGCGAAGAGGAATTGCGGACCCTGGCGGAAGCGCGCAACAGCTACACCGCGATGACCTCGAGCCCCGTCGCGACAGGCCAGCCGCGCCTCAGCAGCCTCCAGGCCCGTGACCCCGGCGGCTTCCACCAGGTGGTGATGCGCTATTACGAGACGCTCATCGCCTATACCGCCGCCGCCCGCGACGGCCTGCCCAAGCCGCGGGAAGGAATGGCCGACATCGCCCAGCGTCTGTTTTCCGCAACCTCGTCCACCCGGGACCTGATCATCCTTCACACGAAGGCGCTCGACATCGTGACCAGCGAACTCCCGCTGGCTCATCAGGCTGAAATCGTTGTCGAAGGGCGTCTTTTCGCGCTCGAAATGATGGGCGCGGTCCTCGAACTCTACCGGACCGACGTGGCGGGTAAAGTGACGGAGTCATCGCGTGCAGTTCCGACTTAGCCTTTACATCAGCGGCGAGACGGCGCGCTCTCTCGCCGCCATTCGCAACGTTCGCCTCATCGTCGATACAGAGTTGCCCGAGGGTTACCAGCTCGAATGTATTGACGTGCAAAAGGACCCGGAACGGGCGGAGCGTGACAAAATCATGGCAACTCCAACACTTGTCCGCGAGCATCCTGCCCCGAAAAAGAAGATTATGGGCGAGTTCACGAATCATCGCGCCGTTGTCCTCGCCCTCGAGATCGACCGCCTCCAGCAAGAAACCCGCATTTGACGTCATGAGTGTTGAGACCGCTTTCGACCTTCCCAAATTGCCCACCGGCGTCGCCGGATTCGACGCTATTTCCTTCGGTGGACTGGCGGTCAATGGATCGACCTTGATCGCCGGCGCATCGGGCGCAGGCAAGACCGTGTTCGCGCTGCAGTTTCTCTACGCCGGCGCGACGGACTACGGCCAGAACGGCGTCTTCGTGACGTGCGAGGAGCGCCCGAGCCGGCTCATCCGCAACGTGCGCGGGTTCGGCTGGGACCTTCAGACGCTGATCGACAAGGACGCTTTCGCCATCGTCGACCTGTCGCCCGAGCCGCAGGAAGAAACGATCGACCTGGGGGGCAGCCAGCTCTCGGCGCTCATGGTGCGCGTGGAAGCGGCGGTCAAGCGCGTCAACGCCAAGCGCGTCGTCCTCGATTCCATCGGCTCGCTGCTGCCCCAATTCGCCGATGCGGGGATGGTGCGGCGCGAGCTTCTGCGCGTCATCTCACGCCTACTCGATCTCGACACGACCGTCATCATCACGATCGAGCGGGACGAGACGGACGAAGTGATCGGCCGCTTCGGTGTCGAGGAATATATCGCCGACAACGTCGTCATTCTGCGCAACCGGCTGGAGCGCGAAACGCGCCGCCGCACGGTGGAGATCCTGAAGACGCGCGGCACCGCCCACCAGCGCGGCGAATTCCCCTTCACGATCGACAATCTGGACGGCGTGAACGTCGTACCCTTGTCCTCCACCACGCTCTATCAGGCCGCGCCGACGACCCGCATCTCGTCCGGGCTGGAGCCGCTCGACCAGATGACCGGGGGCGGACTGTTCGAGGCCTCCATCATCCTCGTCTCCGGCGCGACTGGCACCGGCAAGACGCTGATGGTGGCCGAGCAAGTGCGCGCGGCGATCGCCAATGGCGAGAGGTTCCTCCTGTTCGCCGCCGAGGAAGGGCGCGAGCAGCTCTGCCGCAACGCCGCCTCCTGGGGCGTCGACTTCGTCAAGGCCGAGGAGGACGGCCTGTTGAAGATCGCCAACCACTCGCCCGAGGAGTTCGGCCTGGAGGACCACCTCCTGCGCATGAAGCGACTCATTTCCGAATTCAAGCCGAACCGCATCGCCGTCGACAGCCTTTCGGCGTTCGAGCGCGTGTCGACACCCAAATCCTTCCGCGAGTTCGTGATCGGCCTGACCGCCTTCATCAAGGTGCAGCGCGTCACGGCGATCTTCACCAACACGACCTCGCTGTTGATGGGCACCCAGTCGGTCACCGAGACGCACATCTCGACCATCACCGATTCCATCATCCTGCTGCGCTATGTCGAGATCAACGGCGAGATGCGGCGCGGCATCATGGTGCTGAAGATGCGCGGCACCTGGCACGAAAAGGCGATCCGCGAATACGTGATCGACGGGATGGGCATGCGCATCCTCGGCGCCTTCACCGGCGTGCACGGCATCCTGTCGGGCGTACCGAGCTACAGCTTCAGCGCCGAGTCCGAACGCCTGGCCTCGATCATCTCCGAAGACGGGATCTGACGATGGCCCAGGCCGCTCCCCTCCCCATCGTGCGACTGGTGCGCACCGAGGGTGCGGCCTGGGAGACGTCGCTCTTCAGGGACGGGCAGTCGATCGTCGGCGGATGCCGCGTGGAGGTGACGACCAGGCCGTCCCTCAAGGCCGCCTACGAGAGCTTGGCGTTCGACGACATCCTGGTCCTCGCCGATCACGATCTCGAGGATGGGGCAGTGCCGGAGCGCATCGCCGCCTGGGCCGAGCGCGCGGTGGTGATGGCGGTCGGCGCGATGACGGACCTGCCGGCCGCAGTCGCCGTCGTGCCGGGCGAGGACGCGCTCGCGAACGCGCTTCCCATCGTCGGCCGGCAAGCGGGCCTGTTGCGCGACGCGCGGCGCCACCAGCGCAACCTCACCCACCTCATCAACGTCACGCCGGACGCGCTCATCGTCATCGGTGAAGAGGGCGTGGTGCAGCGGGCGAACGCGACGGCACGGCAATGGTTCGCGCCGGAGGGCGAGGACCTGGCGGGCGAGCACATCACCTTTTCCGTCGGCCCGGAGGGGGCGGAACTCGACGTCACGGTCGACGGGGAGCCGCGCATCGGCGACGTGCGCCTCGCCGAGATCGAGTGGGACGACCGGCCGGCGACGCTGGCCCTCGTGCGCGACATCACCCTCATGAAGACGCTGCAGGACAAATTGGCCGAGGCGCAAAAGTCCGACGCCATACGCCTGATGGCCGGCGGCATCGCGCACGAGTTCAACAACATGCTCGTCGTGGCGATGACCAACCTCTATTTCCTGCGCGAACAGGTGCAGAGCCCGGAGGCGCAGCGCCAGCTCGACGGCGTCGACAAGATCATCGAGCGGGCGCGCAGCCTCGCCAATCAGATGCTGATCCTCTCCCAGGCGCACGCGTCCGCGCCCGCCCGGCTCGACATCGCCAACACCCTCAGCGACCAGTATGCGCTGTGGCGCACCACCATCCCCAGCAACATCACGCTGGAGGTGAACGCGGGCGATGCATCGCGTTACATCCTGGTGGACGAGGTGGAGCTGCGCCAGGTCCTCAACAACCTGATCCTGAACGCGACGGCGGCGACCGGACCGGGCGGCAAGATCACCGTCTCCACCGGCGCCACGACCGGCTCGCCCAACGGCCTGCCCCGCGGTGACTATGCCACCATCACCGTGCGTGACACCGGCAGCGGGATCGACCCCGACGTTCTGCCGCGGATTTTCGACCCCTTCTTCACCACGCGGCCCACCGGGCAGGGTCAGGGGCTCGGCCTGTCGGTCAGCCGCGGCTATGTGAGGAAGTGCGGCGGCACGATCAAGGTGTCCTCCACGGTCGGCGAAGGCACGGCGATCACGCTCTACTTCCCGCGCGACGAAGGCCCTGCGGAGAGCGCGATGGCCGCCGCCATCCGCACCCACGGCAAGCCTCACATCCTGCTGCTCGAGGATGACGACGACGTCGCCCACGTCATGCGGCGCGTGCTGGAGCGCGGCGGCTATCAGGTGACGCGGCGGGACAACGGGCTCGACGGGCAGGCGCTGATCCGCCGCGACAAGACGATTTCGCTGGTGGTGAGTGACGTGGTGATGCCGAAATTCGGCGGGCGGGAGCTGGCCGCCTGGCTGTTCCGCTCGCGCCCGGAGCTGAAGCTGATCCTGGTGACGGGCTACAGCGACAGCGTGGAGTGGCTGGAAGCCATCAAGGACGACACGCGCGACTACCTTCTGAAGCCCTTCCCGCCGACCGTCCTCCTGAAAGAAGTGCGGCGGATGCTGAACGGGGCCGTTGCCGAGTAGTCCCCTCCCCCTGCTGGCCGGGTCGCGTGCCTATCCCTGATAGCCGAACACGCGCGGCAGCCACAGCGTCACGTCCGGCACGAAGATGAGGACGAGAAGCGCCGCGACGAGAACGGCGAGGAAGGCCCAGATCTCGCGGATGATTTCGGCCAGCGGAATGCGCGTCACCGCGTTGATGACGAAGAGCAGGATGCCGTAGGGCGGGGTGATCAGCCCAATCATGCAATTGACCACCGCGACCACGCCGAAGTGCACGAGGTCGATGCCGAGTTCGCGGCAGGTGGGCATGAAGAGCGGGATGATGACGAGGATGATCGTCGTCGCATCGAGCAGGCAGCCGAGGATCAGCAGCAGCAGGTTGACGCCGAGCATGAAGACGATCGGCGACACGTCGAGTTCGACCAGCACGGCGGCGAGCTGGCTCGGGATGTTTTCCGACGCCACGACGTAATTGAGGATGAGCGCGCCGCCGATGACGATGCCCACCGCCGCCGACGAGCGCGCGCTGTCCACCAGGATGGAATAGAGCGCCTTCACCGAAAGCGCCCGGTAGAAGACCCCCGCCAGCACCAGCGCATAGGCCGCCGCCACCGCCGCGGCTTCCGTCGGCGTGGTGACGCCGCCATAGATGCCGTAGAGCAGGATCGCCGGCATGAGCAGCGCCGGGAAGGCGTTCAGCGTGCGCTTGGGGAGTTCGGAAAGCGGCACCACCTCGTCCGTCTCGAAGCCGCGGCGGGTGGCGATGATCGCGTTCATCATCATCAGCACCACACCCATGAAGAGGCCGGGCACGATGCCGCCGAGGAAGAGGTAGCCGATGGAGGAGTTTGAGACGAGCGCGTAGAGCACCATCGGGATGGACGGCGGGATGATCGGCCCGATGGTGGCCGAGGCCGCGGTGATCGCCGCCGCATAGCCGCGCGAATAGTGTCCGGAGCGCACCATCATGTCGATGATGACCTTGCCGATGCCGGACGCGTCGGCCACCGCAGAGCCCGACATGCCCGAGAAGATCAGCGACGCCACGACGTTGACGTGGCCGAGGCCGCCCTTGAAGCGCCCCACCACGGCGACGCAGAAGCCGAGCAGCCGGTCCGAAATGGTGCCGGCGTTCATGATGTTGGCGGCAACGATGAAGAGCGGCACGGCGAGCAGCAGGAAGGACTGGTAGATGCCGTCCACCAAGGTCTTGCCGACGATGCCGATCGACTGCCCGGCGGCCGCCACATAGGCCATCGACGCCACGATGATGGCATAGGCGATCGGCACCCCGATGCCGGCGAGGACGAAGAGCGTCCCGACGAGAAAGAGGATTTCGACGCTCATTCGTCGGTGATCTCGAGGTGGTGGTGGGGCTCCGGCTTCACGCCATGGCGGATCGTCTCGACGATGCGCCAGCCGTAACGCAGGCCGACGACGGCGAGGAACAGGAAGTAGATCGAGTAGATCGGCAGCATCTTCACCGGCAGCGTGGCCGAGGACTTGATGCGCAGGATCCGCATCTTGCCGTAGGTCGGCTCGATGGAGAGCCACAGCGCCGCCATGATGGCGAGCGAGCCGACGATCACGAACACCCGCCTGAGACCAGGACCGGCGGCGAAATAGAGGATGTCGAAGGTGACGTGGTCACGCTCGCGCACGATGAAGGCGTTGCCGAAGAAGATCACCCACAGCCACAGCACCATGATGAATTCGAGCGTCCAGCCGAAGGAGGCCGCATCCACCAGGGTGCCGAAATGGGCCGTGAACCACGCCGAGCCGACGATGTAGCGCACCGCGATCTGCAGCACGAAGGTGAGGAAGATGGCCGCCATCATCAGGGCGGCGATCCCTTCCGTCACGCCGCGGAAGGCGCGTGCGATTGTGCGCATGGCGGTCCTCTCCCGCGGCGGTCAGGCGTGGTCGTTCAGGCGTGGTCGGGCAGGGTTGGTCGGTCGGGCGCGGCGGCCGGGCATGAGGGGCCCGCCGCGGCACGCCCCCTCGCCTCAAGCCCGCGTCAGTTACCGAGCGCGTTCACCTTGTCGAGCACACCGTCCGGCCAGGTCTGGGCGAACTCCGACTTCAGATATTCTTCCTGAACATGGGTGCGGAAGGCGGCGACGTCGGGCTCGTAGACGGTGAGACCGTTCTCTTCCAGGAAGGAGACGAGTTCCTCTTCCTTCTTCAACTGGTTCTCGCGGCCGAAGTCGGCGGCGGCCCACGCGGCGTCGCGCACGGCTTGCTGCTGATCCTCGGTCAGCTCCTCGAACACGGCCTTGGAGAAGGCGATGAAGTTCCAGTCCACCAGATGCGAGGTGAGCGCGATCTGGCAGGTGACCTCGTAGAACTTGGCGTCGACGACGGTCGGAAGCGGGTTGTCCTGCCCGTCCACCGCGCCGGAGGAGAGCGCGGTATAGACTTCCGTGAAGGCCATCGGCGTCGGGTTCGCGCCGAGCGCGCGGCCGAGGAACTGCCACGCATCGGTGCCCGGCATGCGCAGGTTCACGCCTGCGAGGTCGGCCGGCGTCTTCACGTCCAGCTCGTCCTTGCACTGGCGCAGGTTCACCTGGCGGCGGCCGAGATACATCGGCGCCAGCAGCATCACGCCCAGCTCGTCCTCGGCCTTCTGCTTGAAGGCGTCGAACACCTCGTCGTTGAAGACGCGGACCTGATGGTCGGCGTCCTGCAACACGTAACCGGCTGTGAAGATGGAGAATTCGGGGAAGAAGGTCGCCAGTTCCTGCGCCGAGGTGATCGACATCTCGAGGTCGCCGGTGGCGATCGCCTCGAGCTCCGCGCCTTGCGCGAAGAGGGTGGCGTTGTAGTGCGGCTCGTAGCTTGCGAAGTCCGCCACGGCGGGTCCGAACTTCTCGGCGAGGGCGACGGCGCGCTGGTCGGTCTCCGAGCTGACGGCGGAGAGACGCAGCTGCACCTTGTCCTGCGCGGTGGCATGGCCGACGAGCGTCGCCGACAAGAGGGCAACCGCGGACGCGGACAACAGCCGGCGCCTGATCATCTGATTCATTGTGGTCCTCCCAAGGTCTATTTTTTTGCAAGCGTTATCGAACCTTGGTCCGGGAAGCAACGCGCAAGGCCTTCGCTGCGCGGCGCCTTGGGCGCTGGTGTTTCGGCGGACTTCGCCGCAACAGGGCGTGCCCCTCTTCACAAACCCCCCCTCGCGCGGCGATACCATCGCCTCATAACAACAAACGAGTGTGCGATGAGCCGCCTGATCACCATCCTCAACGGCCCCAACCTCAACCTTCTCGGGAAACGCCAGCCGCACATTTACGGCTACGACACGCTGGAGACGGTCGAAAACAACTGCCGCACCCTGTGCCGCGACGATTTCGAGGTGGAGTTTCTCCAGTCCAACCATGAGGGCCAGCTCGTCGACTGGATCCACCGTGCGCGCGAGACGTCCTGCGGCATCGGCATCAACGCGGGCGCCTACACCCACACCTCCGTCGCCATCCTCGACGCGCTGAACGCCTTCGAGGGCCCGGTGATCGAGATCCACATCTCCAACGTCCACAAGCGCGAGAGCTTCCGCCACCATTCCTATATCTCGCTGAGGGCGGACGGGGCGATCGTCGGCTTCGGCATCGAGGGTTACGAGGCGGCTGTCCGGCGCATCATGACCGTCGTCGAGGCGCAGAAGTGACTCGGATCGGCCTCGCCGGTGCGGGGCTGATCGGCGCACGCCACGCCGACGCGATCCAGGTGGCCGACGGGGTGACGCTCGCCGCCGTCGCCGACCCGTCGGAGGCCGTGGGGCGCCCGGTCGCCGAAAAGCACGGCGTGCCGTGGCTTTCCTCGCTGGACGACCTAATCCCCCGCGACGACGTGGACGGCATCGTCCTCGCCACCCCGAACCAGGTCCACGTCGAGGGGGGCCTTTCCTGCATCGCCGCCGGCAAGCCGGTGCTGGTGGAGAAGCCTCTCGCGACGGACCTTGCCGAAGCGCGCCGTCTTGTCGAGGCGGCGGAGGCGGCGGGCGTGGTTCTGATGGCCGGTCATCACCGCCGCCACAACCCGTTGATGACGAAGGCGAAGGAGATCGTCGACGAGGGGCGTCTCGGCACCATCGCCAGCGTGCAAGCGACCACCTGGTTCATGAAGCCCGACGATTATTTCGACACCCCGTGGCGCCGCAAGAAGGGCGCGGGGCCGGTCTACATGAACCTCTCCCACGACATCGACCTTCTGCACATGCTGTGCGGCCCCGTCGTCACCGTGCACGCGATGGACTCCAATGCGGTGCGCGGCAACGAGGTGGAGGAGACCGCGGTCGTTCTCCTGCGCTTCCAGTCCGGCACGCTCGGCACTGTCAACATCTCCGACACGGTGGTGACGCCCTGGTCGTGGGAGATGACGGCGCGCGAGAACCCGGTGTACCCGGCCACCTCCGAGGATTGCTACTGGCTCGCCGGGACACACGGCTCGCTCGCGATCCCGTCCCTCTCCTTCTGGGCCAACCCGGCGAAACGATCGTGGTGGGAGCCGCTTTCGGCGACGCGCTTCCCCTACCCCTTCGCTGACCCTCTGGTGTGCCAGATGGCGCAGTTCGGCGCCGTCATCCGCGGCGAGGAAGCGCCAAAGGTGACCGGGCGCGACGGGCTCGCGGCGCTGGAGGTCATCGAGGCGGTGAAGACATCGGCGGCCACCGGCGCGCCGGTGCATCTGGCGCGGCCCTGAGGAGGCGCGCGGCATGACCCGGCTCATCTCGGGACGCACCCGCCTCATCGCCCACCTCGGCGTGCCGACCGAGAGCTTCAAGGCGCCGATGATCTACAACCCCTACTTCGCCGACCGGGACATCGACGTCACCGTGATGCCGATGGGGGTGACGGCGGAGGATTTCGCTGCCTTCCTGCCGCTCCTCTTCCGCCTCACCAACATCGCCGGCGCGCTCATCACCATGCCGCACAAGGTGAGCGTGGTGGACCTTCTGGACGAGGCGTCAACCACGGTGAAGGTGTGCGGGTCCTGCAATGCGGTAAAGAGGGCGGCGGACGGCCGCCTCGTCGGCGACATGTTCGACGGTGAGGGTTTTGTTCGCGGCGTCCTCGCCAAAGGGTGCACGATCGCCGGCGCGTCGGCCTTCGTCTGCGGTTCGGGCGGTGTGGGGTCGGCCATCGCCGCCTCACTCGCCAAGGCGGGTGCCGCGCGGATCGCCCTTTACGACGCGCGGGGTGCCGCGGCCGAGCGCCTCGCCGCCAGCCTGTCCGCCCACTACCCCGGTCTGGCGGTGGCGACCGGCGCCAACGACCCGGCCGGACACGACATCGTCGTCAACGCGACGCCGCTCGGCATGGCGGAGGGCGATCCGCTGCCGATGGACCTGTCGGCGGTCACGGCGGCGACCTTCGTGGGCGAAGTCGTGATGAAGGCGGAAGAGACGCCGTTCCTGAAGACGGCCCGCGAAAAAGGCTGCATGACACAGATCGGGACGGATATGCTGTTCGAGCAGATTCCGGCATATCTGGAATTCTTCGACCTCCCCTCGACCACGCCCGACGCGCTCCGCCGCCTGGCCAAGATCAAATACTGAGGAACCAACCCCATGGACTTGCGTCGCAACGCCTTCAAGGCCGCCCTTCAACGCGGCGAGCGGCAGATCGGCCTCTGGTGCTCAATGGCCGACACCAACGTCGCCGAAATGCTGGCCGGCTGCGGCTACGACTGGCTGCTGTTCGACGCCGAGCACGCCCCGCTGGACCCGCTCTCGGTCATGCCGCTGCTGCAGGCGGTGGCGCCCTACCCGGTGTCGCCCATCGTGCGGCCGAGCTCGCTGAACCCGGCCGAGATCAAGAAGCTGCTCGACTGCGGCGCGCAGTCCCTGCTCATCCCCTATGTGCGCGACGCCGAGGAGGCCAAGCTCGCCGCCGCCGCCGTCGCCTATCCGCCGCACGGTTTCCGCGGCGTCGCCGGCATTACCCGCGCGACCGGCTACGGCGCGGTGAAGGGCTATGCGGCCGCCGCGCGCGAGGACATCTGTCTTCTGGTGCAGATCGAGACCAAGTCCGCGCTCGACGATCTGGAAGCCATCTGCGCCGTGGACGGTGTGGACGGCGTGTTCATCGGCCCGGCGGACCTCGCGGCCAGCCTCGGCTATGCGCACGACCCGTCCCACCCGGATGTGAAGGCCGCCGTGGCGGACGCGATCAAGCGCATCGTCGCCTGCGGCAAGCCGGCCGGGTTCCTGTCGCTCAACGACGAGTGGAACCGCGAGGTGGACGCGCTCGGCAGCCTCTTCACCGCGGTGGACGTGGACATGGCGATCCTGCGCAACGGGGCCGCAGCCCGCGCCGCCGCGTGGAAGAAGTGAAAGAGCTTGCGGCGCTGATCGCCCCGGACGGGCGGCTCGGTGCCGCGATCAACACCGGCAACAAGGCGCTGGTGCAGGACGAGGGCGGGCGGCTTTCGGGCATCAGCCCCGCCCTTGCCGCGCGTCTGGCGGAAGAACTCGGCGCCGAGCTTGTCCCCGTCGTCTATCCCGGTGCGGGCAAGGTGGTGGCGGATGCGGACACCGGGCGCTGGTCCGTCGCCTTCCTCGCCGTCGATCCTGAGCGCGAAGACCGCGTCGCCTTCACCCGGCCCTATGTGACGATCGACACCACCTACGCCGTGCGCCCCGGCGGTCCCGCGACGGTGAAGTTCGTCGACGCGCCGGGCATGACGATCCTGTCGGCGGCGGGCTCGGCCTACGATCTCCACCTCGCCAAGACGATCCGCCACGCAACCATCGTGCGGGCGGACAGCCCCGGCGCGTCGATGGACCGTTTCGCCGCGGGCGAGGGCGATGCGGTGGCGGGCGTGCGTGCCTCGCTGCTCGCGCGGTTCGCGGAGGATACGCAGGCGGTCATCCTGGCCGAGGCGCTGGCGTCGGTGGGTCAGGCGATGGCGGTGCCGGTGGCGCTGGCCGCCGCCCTCCCAGCGCTCGACGCCTTCCTGGTGCGGGCGAAGGTGGACGGGTTCATCGCCAGCGCGATCGACGCCGGCGGAGCGAAGGGACTGACGGTGCCGGCATGAGCGCGCGCTTCCCCCTCATGCGGGCAGGAACAGCGCCCTGTCGCGCCGCATGATGGCGGCGAGGAAGTCGACCACCGCCGCCAGCCGCCGCGAGCCGGCCAGGTTCTCGTGCCACACGGCGACGTAGCGGCGCACGGGCCTCCGGTCGGCGAGCACCGGCACCACGCGCGCGTCGCCCGCCACCATGAAGTCGTGCAGGAGGCCGATGGCGGCGCCCGACAGCACCACCTCGCGCTGGCCGATGGCGGTCGACACCTCGATGGCGGACACCCAGTCGCGCCACACCTCCTCGGCATAGTTGAGCTCGGGCGTGGCGATGAGATCCTCCACGTAGCCGACGAGCCTGTGGGCGGCGAGGTCCTCCACCGCGGCGGGCGTGCCATGGGCGGCGAGGTAGCCGGGCGTCGCATAAAGGCCGAGCGTATAGTCGGACAGGACGCGCGCCCTGAGCCGCCCCTTGGTGGGACGCCCGACCATCACCGCCACGTCCGCCTCGCGCTGGGAGAGGGAGAAGCTGCGGGTCAGCGGAACGATCTGCACGCGCAGCGCCGGATAACGGGCGGCGAGCTCGCCGAGACGCGGGGCGAGGTAGGCGCTGCCGAACCCGTCGGGCGCGGCGATGCGCACGGTGCCGGTGGGGGCCGCCTCCGCCGCGCTCAGCCGCTCCATGGCGGTCAGCATTTCGGCCTCCACCCGCTCGGCGGTGCCGAGGAAGAGGCGGCCGGCGTCGGTCAGCGTGGCGCCGCGGGTGGACCGCTCGAACAGGCGCGCCCCGACCGCCTTCTCCAGGGCGGCAACGCGGCGCGACAGGGTCGCCTGGCTGAGCCCCAGGCGGCGCGCGGCGGCCAGCACTTGCCCCTCGCGCGCAACGGCCAGAAAATGCTTCGCGTCGTTCCAGTCCATCGCCATCTTATCGCAAATTCCGCATAACGGAGCGCCAAGGTTGGCGGTTTATATTCACGAATGAAGACCCCAGAGAAGGGTCGATGCTCGAACGGGAGGATTCGATGACCGAGATTGCCCATTATATCGGCGGCGCGAAGGTCGCCGGCACGTCCGGCCGCAGCCAGCCGGTGTGGAACCCCGCGACCGGGGAGAGCGACAAGACGGTGGCGCTGGCGACCACGGCCGAGGTGGGCGCGGTGATCGAGAATGCCGCCGCCGCGTGGCCGGCCTGGGCCGCGACGCCGCCGCTGCGCCGCGCGCGCATCCTCGACAGGTTCAAGTCCATCCTGTGGGACCGCGCGGGGACGCTCGCCGAGGCGATCTCCGCCGAGCACGGCAAGACGCACGAGGACGCGCTGGGCGAGGTCACGCGCGGCCTGGAAGTCGTAGAGTTCGCGGTCGGCATCCCGACCCACCTCCAGGGCGACTTCTCGGCCAATGTGGGAACGGGCGTCGATTCCTTCTCGGTGCGTCAGCCGCTGGGCGTCGTGGCGGGCATCACGCCGTTCAACTTCCCCGCCATGGTGCCGATGTGGATGTTCCCCGTCGCGCTCGCCTGCGGCAACTGCTTCGTTCTGAAGCCGTCGGAGCGTGATCCGTCCGCCTCCCTCCTCATCGCCGAGTGGCTCACCGAGGCGGGCCTGCCGGACGGCGTCTTCAACGTCGTGCAGGGCGACAAGGAGGCGGTCGACGCCATCCTGACGCACGCGGACATCAAGGCGGTGTCGTTCGTCGGCTCCACGCCGATCGCCCAGTACATCTACACGACCGCGACGGCGAACGGTAAGCGCTGCCAGGCGCTTGGCGGCGCGAAGAACCACATGGTGATCATGCCCGACGCCGACCTCGACATGGCGGTGGGTGCGCTGATGGGCGCGGCCTACGGCTCGGCGGGCGAGCGGTGCATGGCGGTCTCCGTCGCGGTGCCGGTGACGGACGCGGTGGCGGACGCCTTGATCGGCAAGCTGGTGCCGAAGATCGAGGCGCTGAAGGTCGGCCCGGCGGCGGACAAGGCGTCGGAGATGGGCCCGGTGGTGACGAAGGCGGCGCAGGAGAAGATCCTCGGCTACATCACCAAGGGCGAAGAGGAAGGCGCGAAGATCGTCGTCGACGGGCGCGGCTTCACCCCGCCCCAGGGCTACGAGAACGGCTATTATGTCGGCCCGACGCTGATCGACAACGTGACGCCGGACATGTCGATCTGGCAGGATGAAATATTCGGCCCGGTGCTGTCGGTGGTGCGCCGCAACTCGTATCAGGACGCGGTGGATCTCATCCACTCGCACCGCTACGCCAACGGCACGGCCGTCTTCACCCGCGACGGCGACGTGGCGCGGTCGTTCGCGCAGGACATCGAGGTCGGCATGGTGGGCATCAACGTGCCGATCCCGGTGCCGATGGCCTTCCACTCCTTCGGCGGCTGGAAAGATTCCATCTTCGGCGACCACGCGATGCACGGCATGGAAGGTGTGCGCTTCTACACCCGCATCAAGACGACGACGATGCGCTGGCCCAACGGCATGCGCGCCGACGCACAGTTCTCGATGCCGACGCTGGGCTGACGAACGACCGGCCCCGCACCACCCACGGGGCCGCACACTCTTTCCGGCACGGCCGCACCGTCTGACGGGATGTGGCGGGGTCAAGTGGGCGCCCGGAGCCACGCGCAGTGCCCTCTCCCAAGAGAGGGCGCGAGCATGGCGAGGACGGCCGCTTGACGCCGCCGCATCCCGTCGCAGCCTTGCATCAGGTGTTCAGAGGGAAGGTGCTCTTCGCACCTTCACACTGAACACCTGCCCATCGGCGAGATGGGGGAGCGCGAGGGGGAACGCCTCGCGGGGCGCTCCCACCGGGCACGCCCCCGCTAAAGCGCCCCGTCTAGAACGAATTCCACGCCAGCACGGCGAGGCTGATCGCCCCCACCCACAGCGCGGTCAGCCGCACGGCGGAGCGGCTCACGGCGTAGCGTCCCAGGTGCTCGATCGATTGGTCGGAGATGGGCAGGCCGCGCTCCAGAGCGATCTCCAAGTCCTTGGAGAGGCGCTCCACACGCTCGGCGAGGACGGGCGCTGCGAGCACGGCCCGCGTGACGGCGCTGAACGAATCCTGCGCTTTGCGCACGGTGGCCTCGGGGCCGATCTCCTTCACCATCCAGTCGCGCACGACGGGTTCGGCGGTCTGCCAGATGTTGAGGTTGGGGTCCAAAGACCGCGCCACGCCCTCCACGACCACCATCGTCTTCTGCAGCATGATCAGTTGCGGCTGCGTGCGCATCTGGAAGAGGTCGGTGGTCTCGAAGAGGTGCGCCAGGAGGCGGCTCATCGACAGCTCCTGCGCGGTCGCGTCGCGGATCGGCTCGCCCACCGCACGCAGCGCCTGGGCGAACAGGTCCACGTCCTGCGTCATCGGCACATAGCCGGCGCGGAAGTGGATCTCGGCCACGCGGTGGTAGTCGCGCTCGATGAAGCCGTACAAAATCTCCGCCAGGAACCCCCGCTCCTCGCGCGACAGGCGGCCGGTGATCCCGAGGTCGACGGCCACCAGCGTCCCGTCGGCCTCGGCGAACAGGTTGCCCTGGTGCATGTCGGCGTGGAAGAAGCCGTCGCGCACGGCGTGGCGCAGGAAGGTCTGCAGGACGTGGCGGCCGAGGGTCGGCAGGTCGAACCCCGCGTCGCGCAGCTCGGAAACGCGTGACAGCTTGATCCCGTCGATCCACTCCATCGTGAGAACGGTGCGGGAGGTCTTCGCCCATTCGACGCGCGGGACGCGGAAGCGCTCGTCCTCGGCGGTGTTCTCGGCCATCTCGGAGATGGCGGCGGCCTCCAGACGCAGATCCATCTCGAACCGCACGGAGGCGGCCAGCGTGTCGACCACGGCGACGGGCCGCAGGCGGCGGGATTTGGGAACGAACCGCTCCATGAAGCGGGCGGCGGTGTAGTAGGCTTCCAGATCCTTCTCGAACCGGCGGGCAACACCGGGGCGCAGCACCTTCACGGCGACCTCGCGGCGGCCGTGCACCTCGTCGTCCAAGGTGGCGCGGTAGACCTGGGCGATGGAGGCGGCGGCAACGCAGTCGCCGAACTCGGCGAAGACGGCCTCCACAGGCGCGCCCATGGCCTCCTCGATGGCGGCTTTCGCCTCGGCGTCCGGCACCGGCGGCACCTGGTCCTGAAGGAGCGCCAGCTCGGCGGCGACCTCTTCGCCCACCACGTCGGCGCGGGTGGCGAGGAACTGGCCGAGCTTGATGTAGGACGGGCCGAGCCGGTCGAACGCCAGCGACATGCGCGCCGCCATGTCCCGCTTGCGGGCGGACGGGCGCTCGATGGTGCGGATCAGGCGCACGGCGAGCTTGGCGGGGGCCGGCGCATCCTGCAGCGGGACGATGGCGAAGACGCCCTCCCGCGCCATGACGAAGCCGGCGTGGAGGAAGCGCCAGTAGGGTAATAGGCCCATCAGAGCTTGTAGCCGGAGTGGATGGCGGCGATGCCGCCGGTGAGCTTGCGCACCTTCACCTGGTCGAACCCGGCGCGCTCGATCTCGGCGGCGAAGCGCCCGGCATTGGGGAACATGCGGATCGATTCCACGAGGTAGCGGTAGGGCTCGCCGTCGCCGGCGATCCACTGGCCCATGCGCGGGATCATCTCGAACGAATACCGCTCGTAGATCTGCTCCATCAGCGGGATGTCGACGTTGCTGAACTCCAGGCACATGAACCGCCCGCCGCGCTTCAGCACGCGGTAAGCCTCCTCCAGCGCCTGCTGCCGGCGGGTGACGTTCCGGATCCCGAAGGCGATGGTGTAGACGTCCTGCGAGCCGGTCGGCAGCGGCATCGTCTCGGCGTTGGCGGCGACGAAGCGGCAGGGCGTCGTCGGCTTGATGCGCTTGGCGTCCCGCTTGGCGCCGACGCCGAGCATCTCGGGATTGATGTCGCAAACGGTGATCGAACCGTTGACCTCGATCTGGCGGGCGATACGAAAGGCGATGTCGCCGGTGCCGCCGGCCACATCCACCACGCGAAAAGGCCTCGCCGGGCTGCGCGGGGGGGCGAGCCAGGCGACCATGGCGTCTTTCCACACCCGGTGGAGCCCGCCCGACATCGCATCGTTCATCACGTCGTAGCGGCTGGCGACGGTGTCGAACACGGTGTTGACGAGTCCCTGCTTCTCCTCTTCCGGGACGGTGCGGAAGCCGAAGGACGTTTCCATGGACTGGCCTTTCATTACGAACGGGCGAACACATAGCCGGGTCCGCGCCGCATCGCCATACGGGGGTGCGGGATCCGGCGGGAGTGCGACACGACATGCCTGAGTTGCCGGAGGTGGAGACGGTGCGCCGGGGGCTGGCGCCGGTGATGGAGGGCCAGCGCATCGAGCAGGTGCAGCTCGCCCGGCTCGACCTGCGGTTCCCGTTCCCGGACGGGTTCGGCCAGCGCCTGACCGGCCGGCAGATCACCACGCTCGGCCGCCGCGCCAAATATCTGCTGGCCGATCTCGACGATGGGACGACGCTGATCGCCCATCTCGGCATGTCCGGCGCGTTCAGGGTGGAGGGGCAGATGCCGCCCGGCATGTTCGCTTTTCCGAAGGGCAAGATCGCCGCGCACGACCATGTGACGCTGCGGCTGACCCGCTCGACGATCATCTACAACGACCCGCGCCGCTTCGGCTTCATGACGCTGGCGGACACGGCGCTCCTCGACCAGCACCCCTTCTTCGCCCATCTCGGCGTTGAGCCGATGGCGGGGCTTCTGACGGCGGAAGGCCTCGCCGCCGCGATGGCGGGCAAGAAGACGCCGCTGAAAGCCGCACTGCTGGACCAGAGGGTGATCGCGGGGCTCGGCAACATCTATGTCTGCGAGGCGTTGTGGCGGGCGCGCCTGTCGCCGCGGCGGCTGGCCGGCACGCTGGTGAGGAAGGACGGCGGCCCGACCGAGCGGCTCGTCCGACTGACGGCGCACATCATCGCCGTCATCGAGGACGCGATCGCCGCGGGAGGCTCGTCGCTCAGGGACTATGTCGCCGCGGACGGGTCCCTCGGCCGCTTCCAGCACACCTTCGCGGTCTATGGGCGGGAGGGCGACCCCTGTGCGCGGGCGGACTGCGGCGGGGTGGTCGGCCGCATCGTGCAGGGCGGGCGCTCGACCTTTTATTGCCCATCCTGCCAGCGGTGAGGATCGGCCGGGGCTGACGCCGCAGCACGTTACCGATCCGTCATAAACCTATCATCAACCGGACGTAACAGGAGCAAAACACCACTTCCGGGGATCTGCGGATGAAGACGACCACTCTTGTGACGGCGGCGCTGTTGTGCGCCACGGCGGGTACGGCTCACGCCGACGCCTTCAACCGCGTCTCGGCCTTCGCGGTGCCGGGCAACCTCCCCGAAGGCGCGGAGATCACCACCGAGACGTCGGCCGAGATCATCGCCGCCACGGCGGACGGGATGATGGTCGTCTATTCGGACAGCCCGCTGAACGCGATCGGCTTCATCGACATTTCGGATCCCGCGGCGCCGGTGGCGGGCGGCTCGGTGGAGATGCTGGGCGAGCCGACCTCCGTCGCCGTGCTCGGCGGGACGGCTTATGCGGCCGTCAACACGTCGGAGAGCTACACCAATCCGTCGGGCCTGCTGCAGCTCGTGGACATTGCGACGCGCGGCGTCAACCCATCGTGCGATCTGCCGGGCCAGCCCGATTCCATCGCGCTCGCGAAGGACGGCAGCTTCCTCGCCATCGCCATCGAGAACGAGCGCGACGAGGACCTGAACGACGGTGCCTTGCCGCAGATGCCGGCGGGCAGCCTCGTCATCGTTCCGCTGGCGGACGGCGCGCCGGACTGCGACGGGCTGAAGACCGTCGACCTGACGGGCCTCGCCAAGATCGCACCGGAAGATCCCGAGCCGGAATTCGTCTCGATCAACGAGGCGGGCGACATCGCGGTGACGCTCCAGGAGAACAACCACATCGTCATCCTGTCGGCGGACGGCACGGTGACGAGCCATTTCTCCGCCGGCACGGTGACGCTCGAAGGTGTCGACACGGCCGAGGAAGGCGCGCTCGACTTCACCGGCACCATCACCATGGCGCGTGAGCCGGATGCGATCGTGTGGATCGACGAGGACCACGTGGCGATCGCCAACGAGGGCGACTACGAAGGCGGCAGCCGCACGGTGTCGATCTTCCACCGCGACGGCACCTTGGTGTGGGACTCCGGCACGGCGCTCGAATACGCCGTCGTGCGCGCGGGCCACTACCCGGAGAAGCGGTCCGAGAACAAGGGCATCGAGCCCGAGGGCCTGGCGTTCGGCGTCTATGACGGCGTTCCGACCCTCTTCGTCCTTTCCGAGCGCGGCTCCATGGTGGCGGTGTTCGACCTTTCCGGCGACACGCCGGAGCTGACGCAGGTACTCCCGTCCGGCATCGCGCCCGAGGGGGCGGTGGCGATCCCCTCGCGCGGCCTTCTGGTGGTCGCCAACGAGGCGGACCTCGTCGAGGACAACGGCCCGCGCAGCCATGTGATGGTGTTCGCCAAAGAGGACGGCGCGCCCGCCTATCCGACCATTGTGTCGGACCCCGCGGCCAACCCGCCGATCGGCTGGGGCGCGCTGTCGGGCCTCGCCACCGACCCGGAGGCCGAGGGCACGCTCTACGCGATCAACGACTCGTTCTACGCCGCGCAACCGTCGATCTTCACCATCGACGCGGCGCGGACGCCGGCGGTCATCACCGCGGCGACGCCGGTGACGCTGGACGGCGCGCCCGCCACGGGGCTCGACCTCGAAGGCATCACGCCGGACGGAAATGGCGGCTTCTGGCTCGCCTCGGAAGGCAACGCCGAGAAGGACGTCGCTCACCAGCTCATCCACGTCGCGGCGGACGGCGCGATCCAGGAGCAGGTGGCCTTCCCGGACAGCCTGCTGGAGGGTGAGAAGCGCTTCGGCGCCGAGGGTATCGCGATGGTGGACGGCACCTTGTGGGTGACCATGCAGCGCGAGTGGGGCGACGACCCGAAGGGCATGGTAAAGCTCCTCGCCTACACCCCGGCGTCCGGCGAATGGGGCGCGGTGCACTACCCGCTGGAGACGGCCGAGACGGGGTGGATGGGCCTTTCCGACATCGCCGTCCACGGTGACGACGCCTACATCCTGGAGCGTGACAACCAGATCGGCGCGGCGGCGAAGGTGAAGGCGATCTACGCCGTGCCGCTCGCCGACCTCGTCCCGGCTCCCTTGGGCGGGGAACTCCCGGAAGTGAGCAAGACGCTGGTGCGCGATCTGATCCCGGACCTTCAGTCCTTCAACGGCTACGTGGTCGACAAGGCGGAGGGCCTCGCGATCGCCGCCGACGGCACCGGCTATGTGGTGACGGACAATGACGGCGTGGACGATTCGTCCGGCGAAAGCTTCTTCTTCGCCATCCCCAACCTCGCCGACTGAACCACCCTCCCCCGCACAACAAAAAAGGCGCCCCAGTGGCGCCTTTTTCCGTCTCTGCACGGCCGCCCCCCCCCCTTGCAGCGTCACAGCGGGACGGTGCCCGTGCCTGTTCCTCGGAGCCACCCTCGCTGAAGCAGACTGGCGGCGGAGCGGCGGGGTGGGCAAGGGTTCAAGCGGAGCGGCCCTTGCCCACCCCGCCGCTCTGTCGCAGGGAGGCGCGGCGAGGGTGGCGCCGAGGGACAGGCGCGCCCCTGTTCCTAGGTGAACCGGAGCGCCCCCTTTCGGACGCGCCCCGGCGGCGCAAGGTCAGTGGCGGAAGTGGCGCATCCCGGTCATCACCATGGCGATGCCGGCGGCGTCAGCGGCGGCGATCACCTCGTCGTCGCGGCGCGAGCCGCCGGGCTGGATGACCGCGGTGGCGCCGGCGGCGACGATCGTCTCGAGCCCGTCCGCGAAGGGGAAGAAGGCGTCGGAGGCGGCGACGGAGCCTTTCGTCCAGGTCTCGGCATCACCGGCGGTCTTGGCGGCCTCGGCAGCCTTCCAGGCGGCGATACGGGCCGAATCCACGCGGCTCATCTGCCCGGCGCCGACGCCCACGGTGGCCTGACCGCGCGCATAGAGGATCGCGTTGGACTTGATGTGCTTGACCGCGCGCCAGGCGAAGGCGAGGTCGGCCCACTCGGCCACGGTCGGCTGGCGCTTGGTGGCCACCGTCATCGCGCTCCGTGGAACGAAGCCGTCGTCCTTGGACTGGAGGAGGAAGCCGCCGCCCACGGTGTGGACCATGGTGCCGGACAGCTCCGGAAGCGCGTCCACCAGCAGGAGCCGCACGTTGGGTTTGGCGGCGACGACGGCGAGCGCCTCGTCGGTGGCGCCGGGCGCGATCACCACCTCGGTGAAGATGGCGGCGATCTTCTCGGCCGTGTCCTTGTCCAGCGGGCGGGACAGGGCGATCACGCCGCCGAAGGCCGAGACGGGATCGCACATGCGGGCCCGCTCATAGGCTTCGGCGAGGCTGGACCCGATGGCGATGCCGCACGGATTGGCGTGCTTGACGATGACGGCCGCCACCTCGTCCTTGAAGTCGGCGACGGCGGAGAGCGCCGCATCGCCATCCGCCACGTTGTTGTAGGACAGCGCCTTACCCTGGACGATGCGGGCGGAGGCGATGCCGCCGCCGCCGGTCGCGCGGTAGAAGGCGGCGGACTGGTGCGGGTTCTCGCCATAGCGCATCTCGGCAACGCGCTTGCCGCCGAACGCCGCCCACACCTTGTGGTCGATGGCGACGTCGTCATCGCGAGTGGTCTCGTCCATCCACGCGGCGATGGTGGCATCGTAGGCGGAGAGGCGGGCGAAGGCCTTGGCGGCGAGGCGGCGGCGCAGGGCGAGGTCGGTGCCTCCGGCCTCCAACGCGGCGGCCACCGCGTCATAATCCGCCGGGTCCACCACGATGGCGACGTGGGCGAAGTTCTTCGCCGCGGCGCGCGTCATGGAGGGGCCGCCGACGTCGATCGTCTCGACAAGGTCCGCCGCGCCCGCGCCCGACTCCACCGCGTTCTCGAACGGGTAGAGGTTGCAGACGACGAGGCCGATGGGGCCGATCCCGTGCGCCTGAAGCGCGGCCTTGTGCTCGTCCTTGGACAGGTCCGCCAGAAGGCCGCCGTGGATGCCGGGATGCAGCGTCTTCACCCGGCCGTCCATGATCTCGGGGAACTTCGTCACGTCGGACACGTCGGTGACGGGGAGGCCCGCCTCCTTCAAGGCGCGGCTGGTGCCGCCGGTGGAGACGAGCTCCACGCCCTGCGCCACGAGGCGCTCGGCGAAGGGGACGAGGCCGGTCTTGTCCCAGACGGACAGGAGGGCGCGGCGGACCATTGTGGTCATCGAGACTTCCTAGAGTGCTGGCCGCGCGGCGAGGGCGTTGCGGCGTCAAACGACAAAAGCAGCCCGCCGGGCGCCGGGTCAGGCGTCGTCGCTCACAGGCTGTGCATGGCGGGCGATGTGCCAGCGGACGGTGTCATCGGTCAACGTATTACCGGAAATCACCAGTTGAGATGTGCGCCGCGCGCGGTACGGGGCGTTGACGAGGATCGATTCCTCCACCGCGATCTGCGGCCCCTGGTCGACGGCGAAGAGCCAGATGGAGCCGTCCGGCAGCACAAGGAGCACCTTCTTGCGGCTCTTCTCGATCTTCAGCTTCACCTCCGGCCCGACATGGAAGCGGATGGCGAAGGGGCGCCCGTCCAGCCGGTCCTGGCCGATGAGCTGGTCCTCACCGATCAGCGCCAGACCGTCCTCGCCCAAGGTGATGCGCCGCTCGTGGGTGAGGCCGAAGGCGGAGACGTAGCCGTCGTGGGCGGCCTTCACCGTGAGGGCGGAGCGGCGCACGTCGACCGCGGTGGGGCCGGCATAGAGGGTGGGGCCGAACCAGCGCACCAGCGGCCAGCGGGAGACGAGGCGGGCGGATGACGTATCGTCCACCACCAGGGTGGACTGGGCGGCGGTGGCGCGGCCGACGGCGGTCCACTCCTCGCGCAGATCGCCCAGCGCGCCGCAGCTCACGAACAGGCGGTGCGGTCCGTGCGACATCTCGATGGCGAGAGCGGAGGCATGGGCGCGCCCGGCGAAGGGCGGCGGCGGGGCGACGCCGGTGTCGAGCAGCACCACCGTTCGATCGGCGGCGAGGCGCTGGTAGCCGCTATAGCGCGCGTTCTCGATCGGCGCGCCGCCCACGTCGTCGTAGGCGAAGGCGCCTTCCAGGGTGGACGGCGGCAAGGGACGGGCGCCGTGGAAGGTGGCGAGAGCGCCGTCGCTGTGGACGAAGAAGCGCAGCATCGGCAGCATCCGGTCGACGCACTCACGCAGGGGCTCGGGCACGGCCTGCTGGCGGCGGGCCAGCGCCTCACGCACAGGGATGAGGAAGGCGAGCGCCTCGAACAGGGTTTCGGGCGAGCGGGAGACGTGGCCGCCATCGGGCAGGATGTCGGCGGCGACGACGTCGCCCAGGATGCCGAGCGCCCAGCGCGCCAGGCGCTGCTCGTTGGCGATGGAGGTGCCGGCGACCACAAGCGCCGCGGCCACCTTGAGCCGCGCCATGCCGCGCGGCTGCGACGGCAGCGTCCTCTCCAACCGGCGCATGTGGCGGCCGAGGGCGCGCATGTAGCGCTGACGGAAGGCGGGATCGGCACCGTTCAGAAGCAGCGGCGACTGGACGAGCCAGTTGAGAAGCCGCTCGGCGGTGACGCCGGGCCGGTGGGCGACTTCGCTGACGGAGGCGTGGGCGAACCACTCGTCGACCAGGGCGCGGGCGTTGGTGGACGACAGCTCGGTGGCGTTGGCTTCGAGGTGGTGGAGCCAGCCGAAGCCGTGCAGGGCGACCGCCCATTCCTCGGACGGCGGGTCGGCGGAGAAGGGCGAGCGGCCGCCGGTGTCGACCGACTGTCCGGCGAGGGCGAAGACGCCGGCATAGATGTCGCCCGCCACGGCGGCGTCCGCTTCGGCCAGCGTCTCGGGCGCGAAGAGGACGCGGTGGGGGATGCCGGCGGCGGGTCTGCGCCACAGGGAGGCGCGGAGCGTCGCGACGATGCGGTCCAATGTCCGGCGGGCCCCATAGCCGAGGAGCGATGCGAGCGTGGTCTGGGGCATTGTTGGGGGGACCGGTGCGTGGGCTCGCTGGGTGGTGGATGGGCGCTTGCGGACAGGCGCCTCTGGAGGGGCGCTTCTGGATGGCGATGGCGGGGCCTTCGCCGGTGCCGCGCCCGTCCGCGAGGCGGGGCGGGCATGACGCCGGATGCGGCGACCGTTGAGGGGCAATGAGTACAGCGACCCGCCGCCCGCCCGCAAGCCGCGAGCGACATTGGTCCAAAAGGACGATCGGCCCCCGCGTCACGCCTGGTGCGTGGCGCGTGACGCCCGGCGGGTCAGGCGGCTGAGGCGGGTCAGCCGGTGCGGGTGAAGCGGGCGGCGAAGAAGCCGTCCAGCCCTTGCGCCTCGCCGACCGGCATGAAGGGGAGCGTGCGCATCACCCCGGCCTCGGTCGCGAAGGGCGCGGCGGGACCGTCGGTGATCGGCGAAAGGGCGAGCTGAGGCAGATGCTTGCGCGCATACTCCACCTGCCGCTCACCCTCCTCCGGCTCGATCGAGCAGGTGGCGAACACCAGCGTGCCGCCCGGCGCCAGGCACCCGGCGGCGCGCTTCAGTAGCTCCCGCTGGAGATGCGACAGAAGGCCGATGTCCTTCTCGGTCTTGGACCAGGCGACATCGGGCTGGCGGCGCATCGTGCCGGTCGCCGAGCACGGCGCGTCGAGGAGGATCGCATCATAGGTGCCCTCCGCCTTCAGCGCATCGCCCACGACGACCTCGACGCGGTCGGCCAGGCGGGTGCGGGCGAGGTTTTCGGCAAGGCGGGCGGCGCGGTCGGCATCGAGCTCCAGCGCGGTGACATGGGCACCGGCGGCGGCGAGCTGCATCGTCTTGCCGCCGGGCGCGGCGCACATGTCGAGCACGCGCTTGCCGGCGACGTCGCCTAGAAGCACCGCCGGAAGCTGGGCGGCGGCGTCCTGCACCCACCATCCGCCCTCGGCATAGCCGTCGATGGCGGTGACGTCGGAGACCGGGAGGCGCACCCCGCCGGTCGGAAGCGGGACGGCGCCTTCCGGCCGGGCGACGTCGGGACCGGCGAAGGCGAGGTCGAGCGACGCTTCCTCGCGGTGGGCGGCGGCGAGCTTGGCGGCCCCTTCGGAGCCCCACGCTCTGACCCACCGGGCGTAGAGCCAGGGCGGGGTGTTGGCGTCGGCGGGAAGCGCGGCCAAAAGCTCGTCCCGCTCGCGGATGAGGCGGCGCAGGACCGCATTGGTGAGGCCGGAGAAGCCCGCCGTGCCGGGGTCGCCCTTAAGGAGAGTGACGGCGAGGCTCACGGCCGCATGCTCGGCCTGGCGCATGAAGAGAAGCTGGGCGGCGGATATGCGCAGGACCGCACGCACCTCGACCGCCTTCTTCGGCAGCGCCTTCGTCATCAGGCGCGACAGGCACCAGTCGATATCGCCGCGGCGGCGCACGGTGACGCGGGCGATGGCGCGGGCGAGCGCGGCGTCGCGCGGGTCGAGCTTGGCCGTTGCGGGAACGGCGGCTTCGAGCGCGGCGGCAAGGGGTGTGTGCCGCTCGCACACGGAGGCGACGATGTCGGCGGCGATGGCGCGCGGGTCGCTGCCTGCCGGTTTCGGCGGGGCTTTGCGGCCGCGCCGATGCGGGTGTGTCTGAGCCATGGCGCTATAGCGGTGACGGCGCGGGCGGCGTCAAGCCCCTCGCCGTGCGCCGGGGCGGTGGAGGCTCGGCGTCGGCTCAGCGGCCGCGGGGCTCAGCGGCGGCGGGGTTCAGCCCCAGGGGCCGGAGCCGCGCTTCTTGCCGCCGCGGTTCCAGCCGCCGGAGCCGCGCGGGCCGGCCGCCGGTCGCCCGCCGGACGCGCCGCGCGATCCGCCACCGGCGGGGCCGCCGCCCCACGGCCCGCGCGGCGCCGTAGCTGACGGCGCGGCGGGAGCGGGTTGGAGGCGCGCCGCGCCGCCGCCCCACTCGGCCGCGAAGGCGCGCAGGGCGGCGATGCGGTTCTGGGTGTTCGGGTGGGTGGAGAAGAGGTTGTCCATCCGCGCGCCCGACAAGGGGTTGATGATGAACATATGCGCCGTCGCAGGCACCGCCTCGGCCTCCTCGTTGGGGATGCGCCGTCCGCTCTCCAGCTTGCCGAGTGCGGAGGCCAGCCACATCGGGTCACCGCAGATCTCCGCCCCGCGCCGGTCGGCCGAATATTCGCGTGTGCGGCTGATCGCCATCTGCACCAGCATCGCCGCGATCGGCGCGACGATCATCGTCAGGATCAGCCCGATGGCGCCGAGCGGATTGTCCCGCCGGCCGAACAGGAAGGCGAAGTTGGCGAGCATCGAGATGGCACCGGCCAGGGTCGCGGTGATCGTCATGATCAGCGTGTCGCGGTTCTGGATGTGCGCCAGCTCGTGCGCCATCACGCCGGCGACCTCTTCGCGGCTCATCATGTTGAGGAGGCCGCGGGTGGCGGCGACGGCGGCATTTTCGGGGTTACGGCCGGTGGCGAAAGCGTTCGGCTGGTCCTCGTCGAGGATGTAGACGCGCGGCATCGGCAGGCTCGCGCGGGCCGCGAGGTCGCGCACCATCGTGTAATATTCCGGCGCGGTCCGGGCATCAACCTCGCGCGCATTGTGCATGCGCAGCACGAGCTTGTCGGAATTCCAGTAGGCGAAGGCGTTGGTGGCGATGGCGACACCGAAGGCGATCACCATTCCCTGCGGCCCGCCGATCACGTAGCCGACGCCCATGAAGATGGCCGTCATCGCGGCCAGAAGAAGCCCCGTGCGGAACACGTTCATCGAATTGGTTCGCCCCCGTTGTTGCAGCCTTTGGCAGATCAACAGGATATCTGTTCGCCGGGTTCCGGGTTCAACGGACGATGGGGCGCAGATGTTCCGTTAGAGCGCGGTTTCGTCCTTGCCCTCGCTCACCGGCGGCTCCCAGACGAGGACGGTGAATTTCGGCCGGTCGGCGATGCGGCCGATGGGTCCGAGATTGACCGTCTTCGTGGGTTTCGCTCCGACGCCTTGGTAGACCCGCATCGCCGGCGCGGCCGTCACCGAGGCTTCGGTGCGCCAGCGGGCCTTGCCACGGCGCACGACCTCGGCCCCCAGCCAATGGAGGAGCGAGGTGCCGATGCCGCGTCCGCGCGCCGCCGGGTCCACCTTGAAGCCTTCGAGGTAGAGCTCCTCGGGCGTGCCGCGGCGCAGGGTCGCCTCGGCGAGGAGATAGCGAACGGTGCCGCCGACGGGGCCGAACACTTCGCGAAACCGCTTGGGGTCCGGCCACACGCTGCCCTCCCCGTCCATGCGGTAGGAGATGCACCCGGCGATCTCGCCCTTGACGATGGCCACGCACAGCCGGTCCTGGCGCATCCGGTTGCCGACCACCTTGCGGCGCATCTCCTCCGGCCCGACGATGTGCTTCAACGTGGCCCGCTGGGCAGCGGAATAGGCCGCCACCTCGCCGGCGATGAAGTCGGGAATCGGCGAGACCAGCATCCAATCATCCCCCTGTTTGACGATGCATTCGGCGGGGATGGCGGACATGTCGATGGGCATGGGCGTTCCGTAGGGCGTTCCGAGGGCGTACCGGGGCTGAGGCTGAGGCCAGAGCCACCATGGCGGACGGCTCTGGCGGACAACCGCCGGTGGCGGCCGTCCGCCCGCACCCATAGCCGCCCGGCGGGCGGTTGCACAATCCGTCCCGGTGAGGCCGGCCCCTTCGCGCCTCAGTCCTTCGGCTGGCGAAGCTGCCGGTCGATGGCGAGAAGATGCGCCTTGTCGAGCATGAAGTCGGACTGCCGCCAGACCTTTTCCAGATGGGCGAGGCGCTCTCCAAGCTCGGGGCCGGGCGCCCCTCCCTGCTCCAAGAGGTCGGTGCCCGACACGGGGAGGCGCGGCCGGCGCCATTGGCGTGCGGCGGTGACGAGGTGCGGAAGGTCGATGATGTCGGCCCCGCGCGCCGCCCCCACCAGAAGACCGTCGACGAAGGCCTCTGTGCCGTGCTCGTAGAGAAGGGCGTGGGTCTGAGGCACGGAAAGCGGCGGCATCCCGCGCGATGCGGCCATGGCGTCGAGCGCGCGGGCGCGGTCGCGGCGGGAGAATTTCAGCGCGTCGGCCGCGGACTGGAAGGCGGCCTCGTCGAAGTTCAGAAGGGCGGCGATGGCAAGTGCGGGTGTCGGCTCACGCCCCGCCCGGCGCTCCAGTCCGGCGAGGGCGCGGTAGGCGTCCACGTTGTAGGGGCCGGGGAGAAACCCGTCCAAGAAGCCTTCCGCGCCGATGAGGCCGAGAACGTTGCCGGCATTCTGCGCGACGACGATCCGCATCACCTCGTGGCAGATCCGCTCGGCGGCGAGGTCGGCGATGCGCGCCTTGTGGCGGCGCGTGGCGTCGAGGCCGGCCGGGTCCAGCGGACCGCGCCCATAGGCGGCGTTGAAGCGGAAGAAGCGCAGGATCCTGAGATGATCTTCGACGATGCGCTGGTCCGCGTCGCCGATGAACCGCACCCGGCGCGCCAGACAGTCGGCATATCCGCCCACGGTGTCGAGGCCGCGCCCATAGCGGTCGAGATAGAGGGCGTTCATGGTGAAGTCGCGCCGCTCGGCGTCGAGGCTCCAATCGCGGGTGAAGCGCACCGTGGCGCGGCGCCCGTCGGTGGAGACGTCCTCGCGCAGCGTCGTCACCTCGTAGGCGATTCGATCGGCGACGAGCGTGAGGGTTCCGTGTTCGATCCCCGTCTCGTGAACCCTGATGCCGGCCTTCTGTGCGGCGGCAGCCACCTCGTGCGGTTCGGCTTCGGTCGCAAGGTCGATGTCGCTGATCGCCTCGCCGAGGATCGCGTTGCGCACCGCCCCGCCGACGACACGGATCCGCCCGACCGGCTCGATGGCGTCGAAAACGGCGGTGAGGCCGGGAGACGACAGCCAGAAGGCGTTGACCATGAAGGCACTCGCCGACGGGGACGTGGTGCCGGTCATAACCGACGTCGCGGCAAGAGCTGGGGTCGAGGCCGTGTCATCAGGCGTTAAGGTCAATTCTCATAGCGGCCCGGTACTAGTTCGCCGTCGATATATTGTGCAGGAATGTAACGTCCCCCGGTCCCGTCGCCAATAACGGCGAAGTAAATAAATCCAGCAATGACAAATGCACCACCTGTGAGGATGAGGGCGAACATCGGCTTGCTGAGGTCCGCGACGGCGGCGCCCGTTGGGCCGCGGGTGGCGACACGATAGGCGAAGAAGGCGATGAACGGCATCGCGAACAGGATGAGCTGGGTGATGATGATGCGGATCATGGGCCGTAGAGTCGCTCGCTGACGAGTTTGAAGATCCCTGCCGTCACGCCCCATACGCGCCGTTCGCCGACCATGGTTTCGTAGAAGCGGCGGGGCCGCCCCTCTAGCATGACTTCGCGCTCTTCCCGGTGTGCCGTGTCCATCAGCCGCGCCCACGGGGCGAGGAAGATGGTGGCGACCTCGCCGGGATCGGGGGTGAGGGTGACGGGGGCCGTCAGACGGGCGAGCACGGGGACGACGCGGAACCCCGTTCGGGTGAGGTAGGCTTCGGTGAGGCCGAGGAGTTCGACCGCGCCCGGCGGCATCGCCACCTCTTCGTCGGCTTCCCTGAGGGCGGCCATGGCGGGGGTTTCGCCGGGCTCGATCTTGCCGCCGGGGAAGGCGATCTGCCCGGCGTGGGCGTTGAGGTGGGAGGCCCTCTCGGTGAGGACGACGCCGATTTCACCGCCGGGCATGCGGCCGAGGGCGATGAGAACGGCAGCATCGCGCGCAGGCGTGGCCGGACCGCGGTGCCACTCCGGATTGAGGATGTGATCGCCGAAGAGCGGGGCGTCCGCGGCGAGATAATCGCGCGCCGGACGCAGGCCGCGGGCGCGCTCCAGAAGGGTGACACCTGCGGGATCGGCGGTGTCGAACGGGGCGATGGTGAGGGCCCCCTCGCCGTTGCGCGCCGCCGGCCTCCGCTTGGCGCGGTTCAACGCCGTGGCCATGGCGCGGGCGGTCTCGTCGCCGGCCGTCGGACCGCCGCCGGCCGTCGCATCACGCGGGATGGTGCCGTCCTTCGCCGGATCGCCGGGCGCGTCGTTCTCCGGCCGCGCCGCGGCGCCGGTTTGTCGTCCCGCCGTCACCGGGCGGCCTGGGCGGTCTGGGCAGGTTCGGCGGCCGCGAGGGGGAAGCGGGCACCGTCGCTCCAGCAGGTGAGGCTGCCGTCGTCGCCCAGGGTGGCGAGCTCGGCAAGCTCCAGCGCGGCCGAGCGGGTGAGCCGCGCGTCGAGAAGTCCGCGGACGCGCACGTAGGGGATGAAGCCGTCGTTGGCGGTGTCGCGCCGGGCGGTGAGCGGGTGGTCGGGCCCTGCGGTGACGACGTCGCCGACATTGGTGCGCAGGGTGAGGCGCATTGCCTCGCCCTCCCCCTCGGCGGCGATCTCCACCGCCTGGAACGGTGCGTCCTCGACCTCGATGCCGACCTTCTCCACCGGCGTCACGAGCACGAATTCGCCGTCCGGCTCGCGCCGCAGGATGGTCGCGAAGAGCCGCACCAAGCGCTCTCGGCGGATCGGGGTGCCGTTATAGAACCACGTTCCGTCGGCGGCGATGCGCATGGGGATCGGGCCGCAATGGGCGGGGTTCCACTTGTCCACCGGCGCCGCTCCGCCGCCGAGTTCGGAGGCGCGGGCGATCAGTGCGGCAAGGGGGCTCACCGCGGCCGGATCGCCCGGTTCGCCGCGCGCTGAGGGGGCCTCATCGTCGAGCCTTTTGTCCACCGACCAAACCTTTCGTTGCAACCGGAGAGCGGATGAGCGAGTCTGCCACGAGATCTAAGGCACGCTGAGTGGATCGCCAAACCATGGACAAATGGTTAGGCGACGGCGGCCCGCGAGTTGCATTTACTGGCGGGATCGGGCCGCCTGCCACAAGCGGCGCACGAAGGGTGAAAAGCGTTATGAGCATGGACAATGTCCTCGAACGCGAGGATGGCTTCGACGAAGTGAAGGCCATCGAGGCCGCCGTCGACCGCCTCGGCTCCGCCAAAGCCGAGATCGAGCGGATCATCTTCGGACAGGGCGACGTCGTGGAACGGTCGCTGATCGCGGTGCTGTGCGGGGGGCATGCGCTCCTCGTAGGCGTGCCGGGCCTTGCGAAGACGCGTTTGGTCGCCACCCTCGGCACCGTCCTCGGCCTCAGCGAAAACCGCATCCAGTTCACGCCCGACCTGATGCCGTCCGACATTCTGGGCGCCGAGGTGCTGGAGCAGGCCGCCAGCGGTGAGCGCGCCTTCCGCTTCATCAAAGGCCCCGTCTTCGCCCAGCTTCTGATGGCGGACGAGATCAACCGTGCCTCGCCGCGCACCCAGTCGGCGCTGCTTCAGGCGATGCAGGAAGGCTTCGTCACCGTGGCGGGCGAAGCGCATGACCTGCCGACCCCGTTCCACGTTCTGGCCACCCAGAACCCGCTGGAGCAGGAAGGCACCTACCCCCTCCCCGAAGCCCAGCTCGACCGCTTCATCATGCAGGTCGACGTGGTCTATCCGGACCGCGAGGCCGAGCGGCGCATCCTCCTCGAAACCACGCTGACGAGCGATGCGACGCCGAACGCGGTGCTGTCGCGCGACGAGCTGATGGACATTCAAAAGCTCGTCCGCCGCATGCCGGTGGGCGAGAGCGTGGTGGACGCGATCCTCGACCTCGTCCGCTCCGCCCGCCCGCACGAGAATCCCGAGATCGAGGGTGTCGTCGCCTGGGGTCCGGGGCCGCGCGCTTCGCAGTCGTTGATGCTGGCGTGCCGCGCCCGCGCGCTCTTGCAGGGCCGTCTCGCCCCGTCGAAGGACGATATCGTGGCGCTGGCCGAGCCGGTGCTGCAGCACCGCATGGCGCTCAGCTACAGCGCCCGTGCCGATGGCAAGACCATCAAAGGCGTCATCGCCGAGCTGGCCGGCAAGCTCTGATGTTCGAGCGCTTCCGCGCCGACACACCGGAGGACGACGGCGCCGACACGATGATCGCCGCCAAGGCGGCGTCGGCGAACCTGCCCGACCTGTTGGTCGAGGCGAAGCGGATCGCCGGCACGGTGGCCGCCGGCTGGCACGGCCGCCGCCGGGCCGGCACCGGCGAGACCTTCTGGCAGTTCCGCCCGTTCGACTTCGGCGAGCCCGCCCGGCGGATCGACTGGCGCCGCTCCGCCCGCGACGACACTCTTCTCGTGCGCGAGCGCGAGTGGGAGGCCGCCCACACCATGCTCCTTTGGGTCGACCGCACCGCGTCCATGCGGGCGATGTCACGGCTGGCGCAGGGGTCGAAAGAGCAGCGCGGCGTGGTGCTTCTGCTGGCGCTGGCCGACCTCCTCGCCCGTGGCGGCGAACGGATCGGCCTCGTCGACGGTCCGCCGCCGACCGCCCGGCGCAACGCCGCCGACAAGATCGCCGAGGCGCTGGCCGAGACGGAGGCGACCACCACCTCACCGCCCGCGACCGCCAATTTGCGCCGCCACTGCGACGTGGTTCTGATCAGCGATTTCCTGGATCCGGTCGAGACCTGGGAGGATACCCTCGGCGCCTTGGCGGCGAGCGCGGCGCGAACCCATCTCGTGCAGATCCTGGACCCGGTGGAGGAGCGTTTTCCCTTCGGCGGGCGCAACCGCTTCGTCGATCCGGAATCAGGCGTCGCCTTCCTGGTGGGTAAGGCCGAGGCGTGGCGCACCGGCTATGTCGACGCGCTGGCCGCGCAGAAGGCGGCGCTGGCGACCGCGGCGCAGCGGCTCGGCACCTCGCTGATCGTGCATCACACGGACCGGCCCGCGGCTCCGGCGCTGCTCGCCTTGTCGGCCGGTCTCTCCGGCCATCTGGACCGCGCCGCTTGAGCCGCGCCGCCCCGCACGGCGCTCCGGCGCGGCGGGGACCGGCCTTCGCACCGCGTCCGCACTGCGCGGTGCGGACGGGGGGCGCAGGACGGGCCGCGGCGTCCAGCCTGGACTTGCTCCCGCAGCGGGTCGGGGTCGCCGCTTCCAACCAGGTGCGCAGCCCGGAGGATGGGCAGCGACGCCGCCCGGAACGCCTAGGCGAACGTCCGCCGCAGCGGCAAAGCGATGTCCGCCCGGAGCGGCATCGTCAACGCCGTTCGGGGTACAGCGGCGCACGTGGCACGGGGTGCATCGGCGCCCGCCGCCTGGGGTACAGCGGCCCGCGCGGCGTGGGGTGCATTCGCGCACGGCGCCTGGGGTGCAGCGGCGCACGCAGCCTGGGCTGCATCGGCGCACGCAGCCTGGGCTGCATCGGCGCCCGCCGCCGGGGATGTAGGGGCGCTCGCCAGCCGGAGCGCCGCCTGGAGCGCCGGGCGCTGCGGGAGAACGCCGCACGGCGAAGACGACGGTTGTGAGTATGATCCCGCCGGTCAGCGTTCGGCGAGGAGGACGGGAGACGAATGATGACCGCACTGGGGTTCGGCGCGCCGCTGGTTCTGTGGGCGCTCCTCCTTCTGCCGGTCCTGTGGTGGCTGATGCGTTCCACGCCGCCCAGACCGCGCGACATCACCTTCGCGCCGACGCGCCTTCTGATGACGCTCGCCAAGCGGGAGGAGACCCCGTCGCGCACGCCCTGGTGGCTGATGCTGCTGCGGTTGACGCTGGCGGCCGTCGTCATCATCGCCCTCGCCCAGCCCGTCCTGCGGCCGGACGCCGCGCCCGCCGCCGGTGACGGCCCGGCCCTCATCCTCGTCGACAACACCTACGGCGCCGCCGCCGACTGGCAGATCCGCCAGGACACCGCGCTCAGGCTGATCGACGAGGCGGAGGCGGCCAACCGCACCGTGATCCTCGCCGGGACCGCCGATGCCGCCGCCCCCCTCACCGGCCGCAGCCCGGCCGAGGCGCGCGACCTGTTGCGCTCGCTGGAGCCCGAACCGTGGCCGGCCGCGCGCGCCGCCTTCGCAGCCCGCCTCGGCGATATCGCCGCAGGCAGCGCCGCCTGGCTGAGCGACGGCCTCGCCACCGACGCAGACGCCGACTTCTGGACCGCGCTCGACACGAGCACCGACGGCCCCGTGCGCGTCTTCTCGCCCGAACCGGGTCAGATCGTCGGCATCGCCGGTGCCGCCCCCAGCGCCGACGGCATGGAGGTGACCCTCACCGCCGACGCTTATCCGGGCACCCTCCCCCGCACCGTGCGCGCGCTCGACCCGCGCGGCTTCGTCCTCGCGGAAGGGACCGCCACGTTCGCCCCCGGCGACACCACCGCCACCGCCGACCTCACACTGCCGACCGAGCTGCGCAACGACGCGCTGCGCGTCACCGTCGCGGGCGAGCGGAGCGCCGCTGCCGTGCGCCTGCTCGACGAGCGTTTCCGCCGCCGCACCGTCGGCCTCATTTCCGGCGGCGCGCTGGAGCAGGAACAGCCGCTTCTGTCGCCGCTGCATTATCTCAGCGCCGCCCTCGCCCCGTCCTCTGACGTGCGCGAGCCGACAGCGCTCGACCTCCCCGGCGCCATCGCCGAGCTGATCGACGCCGGCACCTCCGTCATCATCCTCGCCGACGTCGGCACCCTGCTGCCGGACACGCAGGACGCCCTCGCCCGCTGGATCAACGCCGGCGGCGTGCTCCTGCGCTTTGCCGGCCCGCGCACCTCGGACGGGACCGACGACCTCTTCCCCGTCCCGCTGCGGGCCGGTGCCCGCACCCTCGGCGGCACCTTGTCGTGGAGCGATCCGCAGCCGCTGTCCGACTTCTCCGACAACGGCCCCTTCGCCGACCTCGCCGTCCCGTCCGACGTCACCGTCACGCGCCAGCTCCTCGCCGAGCCGTCGCTGGCACTGACCGAGCGGACCTGGGCCTCGCTGGCGGACGGAACGCCCTTCGTCACCGGCCGCAATGTCGGCGGCGGGTGGATCGTCTTCTTCCACGTCACCGCCGATACGAGCTGGTCCTCTCTGCCGTTGTCGGGCAGCTTCGTCGAAATGCTGCGCCACGTCGTGCAGCTCTCCAGCGCGTCCGCCGACCGGAGCGGCGAGGACGGCCCTTCGCTGCCGCCTTACCGCGTGCTCGACGGGACCGGCCGCCTCGTCGCTCCGGGCCCCAACGTTCAGCCGGTGGCGGGCGAGGCGGTGCTGGGGCCGCGCACCCCGCCCGGCCTCTACGGGGCGGACGGCGCCTTCCGCGCGATCAATCTCCTGGACGATGGCGAGACTCTCGCCTCGCTTAACCCGGATGCGTTCGTCGGCGCCTCGCTTTCACGCTACACTTCGGATGGTCCGACCGAATTGAAAGGTCCGCTGATGACGTTGGCCGCCGCCCTCCTCCTCGCAGACGCGCTCGCCATCCTCCTTCTGATGGGCAGCTTCCGGCGCCGCGTCGTCGCCTCGCTGGCGGCGGGCCTCCTCGTCACCGCGGGCCTCGCCGTCACCGGCGCGCCGCCCGCCGCCGCCCAATCGTCCGGCGCCCAATCGTCCGGCGGGCCGGAGGCCGCGGACCCCGCCGCAGTCACCCGTTCGGCCGACATCGCCTTCGCCATGCGCGCATCGCTGCAGACCCGTCTCGCCTTCGTCTCCACCGGCAATGCGGATGTGGACCGGGTGTCGGAGGCCGGCCTCACCGGTCTCAGCCAGGCGCTGACCGCACGCACAGCGGTCGAACCGTCCGAGCCGATGAGCGTGAACGTCGAGACGGACGAGCTGGCCTTCTTCCCGCTCATCTACTGGCCGGTGACCGCGGATGCGCCGCGCCCGTCCGATGCCGCGATCGCCCGTGTCGACGCCTACATGAAGAACGGCGGCACCATCCTCTTCGACACGCGCGACCAGGCGGGCTCGCTCTCCGGCTCCACCACCACCGCCGCCACCATGGCGCTCCGCCGCATTCTCGACGGGCTGGACATCCCGCCGCTGGAGCCGGTCCCCGAAGACCACGTCCTCACCAAGACCTTCTACCTGCTCGACGCCTTCCCCGGCCGCTGGTCCGGCTCGCCGCTGTGGGTGGAGGCGAGTCTCGGTGAAAGCCGCGGCGACCGCCCGGCCCGCGCCGGTGACGGCGTGTCGCCCATCATCATCACCGCCAACGACCTCGCAGGCGCCTGGGCCGTGAGCCCGAACGGCGGCTTCCTTCTGCCCACCTCGCCGGCCGATCCCTATCAGCGTGAGCTCGCCTATCGGGCCGGCGTCAACATCGCCATCTACACGATGACGGGGAACTACAAGGCCGATCAGGTCCACATTCCGGCGCTTCTCGAGCGGCTCGGACAGTAGACGTATCAGGTATGACAGATTTCGAGTTCGCGTTTAGTCCTTACCTTCCCGTCTGGCTCATCGCGCTGTTCGCGGTGGTGGGGCTGGGGCTGGCCGGCTTCGGTCTCGCCCGCCGGGTCCGCGGGTCTACACTGCGCCTCGCCGCCGTGGCGCTGTTCGCCGTCGCCCTCCTCAACCCGGCTTTGCAGCGCGAGGTGCGCGAGCCCCTCTCCGGCATCGTCGCCGTGGTGGTGGACCGTTCGCAGAGCCAGCGCACCGCCGGCCGCGTGGAGGAGACCGACGCGATCGCCGCCGACGTCATCGCCCGGCTGGAGGCGACACCACAGCTCGAGGTGCGCACCCTCACCGTGGACCGTCCGCAGGCCGACCGTGACGGCACCGTCCTGTTCGAGCCGCTCGCCGACCTCCTCGGCGACGTTCCGCCGGACCGCATCGCCGGCGCCATCATCGTCACCGACGGTCAGGTCCACGATGCGCCGGCGAGCGCGCCCTTCAACGCCCCCGTCCACGCCCTCATCACCGGCAGCGAGGACGAGCGCGACCGCCGGGTCGAGATCGTCGCCGCACCCCGCTTCGGCCTCGTCGGATCGGAGCAGACGATCGTCGTCACCGTGCACGACGCCTCCGCCGAGGGCGCTGCGGTGGAGCTGAGCGTGCGCGCCGACGATCAGCTCACCGAGCAGCGCATCGCCACCATCGGCGAGCCGCTGGCAATCACCGTGGACATCGGCCACGGCGGCGACAATTTCTACGAGTTCGAGGTCGCGCCGGTCGACGGCGAGTTGACGACGGTGAACAACGCCGCCGTCGCCATCGTCGAAGGGGTGCGGGAGAACCTGCGCGTTCTGCTGGTCTCCGGCGAGCCGCACGCGGGCGAGCGCACCTGGCGCAACCTCTTGAAGTCCGACGCGTCGGTCGACCTCGTCCACTTCACCATCCTGCGCCCTCCGGAGAAGCAGGATGGCACGCCGATCAACGAGTTGTCGCTGATCGCCTTCCCGACCCGCGAACTGTTCAGCCAGAAGATCGACGAGTTCGACCTCATCGTCTTCGACCGCTACCACCGGCGCAACGTTCTGCCGGCGCTCTATTTCGACAACATCGCGCAGTACGTTCTCAACGGCGGCGCGGTGCTGGTGGCGGCCGGGCCGGACTATGCGGGAGCGCGCTCGATCTACCACACGCCGCTGGCGGCGACGCTTCCGGTCGCCCCGTCGGGCGGCATCCTTGAGCAGCCCTTCCGCCCCACCGTCTCGGCGCTCGGCAAGAGGCACCCGGTGACGCGCGACCTTCCCGGCAGCGAGGAGGACCCGCCCGCGTGGAGCGATTGGTTCCGCCTCGTCGAGGCCGTGCCCACCGCGGGCGAAACGGTGATGACCGGCGCCGGCGACAATCCCCTCCTCGTCCTCTCGCGCGAGGGTGAGGGGCGCGTCGCCACCATGCTGTCCGATCACATCTGGCTGTGGGCGCGCGGGTTCGACGGGGGCGGCCCGCACGTGCCCTTGATGCGCCGCCTGTCCCACTGGCTGATGAAGGAGCCGGAGCTGGAGGAAGAAGCCCTGCGCCTCATCACCGGCAACGGTGCGCTGGTGATCCAGCGGCAGACGCTGGCCGACAGCGCCGCCCCGGTGACGCTCACCACCCCGTCCGGCGAAACCCAGGAGCTGACCCTGGAGGAGGCCGAGCCCGGCCTGTGGCGCGCCACGGTGGACACGCCCGACATGGGCCTTTACCGCGCGACCGACGGTGTACTGACCGCCCTCGGCCACGTCGGCCCGGCCAACCCGCTGGAGGCGCGTGACCTCACCTCCACGACCGAGAAGCTGCAGCCGGTCGCCGACGCCACCCGCGGCTCTGTCCGGCGCGTCGAGACGGCGGACGCGGCGCCGCGCATTCTGATGCGACCGGACGGCCGCTCGACCAGCGGCGGCGACTGGATCGGCCTGAAGCGCTCCGAAGCCAGCGAGCTGACCGGAGTCGAGCGGGTGCCCCTCTTCGCCGGACTTCTCGGCCTTGCAATTTTGCTCTCCGCGCTCTCCTCAACGTGGTGGCGTGAGGGGCGTTGACAACGCTAAGCCCCCAAATCGCAACCCGAAATAGCGATGCCCCGCCCCTTGCGCGGGGCATCCGCTTTTAGGCCTCGCCATGCCTGAACGCCGCGCCATATGCCACGAGGCCGCGGGTCGCGGCTATAGGCATCGCTTGGAGATCCCGCGTGAGTTATAAGCCGGACGGCCATACCAGCCTCGCCCCGTTCCTCATCGTCCGATCCGTCGAAGAGACCCTCTCCTTCTTGGAGATCGTGTTCGGCGCCCAGCGTTTGCAGGTGAAGATCGGCTGCGACGGGTCGGTCAGGCACGCCGAGGCGATGGTGGACGATACCGTCTTGATGATCGGCGAGATGGCCGAGCCCGTGCCCGCCCATGTTCATATCTATGTGCCCGATGTCGACCGCGCGTATGCGCGCGCGCTGGAGATGGGGTGCATCAGGGTCCTCGCCCCGACCGAGCCGATCTGCGGCGACAGGCGCAGCGGCGTGCGCGACAAGGACGGGATCACCTGGTGGCTCGTCACGCAGCAGCGGGCCGCCTGAGGGTCCCGCGGGCCTCGCCACGGCCCCGTGTCCGCCGGCATCCTCCGCACGCGCCGGCCTCGGCCGCGGCGCGCACCGCATCCCTCGCCGCGCGGTCGCCCCGGCTCAGAGGCCGACGAGAACGCTGAACCCGCCGGGAAGCTTGGTATCGTCGCGCGTGCGGCCGAGGAGGCGCAGGATGCGGCTCTGGTTCTGCGTCCCCACCGCCAGACCCGCGGGTGTCGACAGAAGCGCGCGCACCGCAACGTCCGCCGGGTTGCCGTTGCCGTCCTCCAGCACGAGGTCGAACGCCTCGCCGTCCTCAGTGCGCCACACCTGGGCGCCGCCGACGATCGCGTCCGCACCGTTCTCGATCGCCTGGAAGGCCTCCCACTGGTGGGTGCCGACATAAAGCGCGCCGTCGTGCACGCCGAGCGCGGCGACCGATGCGTTGAAGAAATCGTCGAAGCCCGGCCCCATCAGCGAGGTCGGCACCTTCAGCCCCTGGGGCGAGAAGCGAGGGCGCCCGGCGATCAGCTCCCACGCGCCGCCCGCGTCCACGCGCATCAGCTCGGCCGATGCGGGGCCGACATTGCGCACCCTGTCGCTGCCGTTGTCCGGCACGCCGCTGCCGACATAAAGGGCCCCGGCGAACTCGGCCATCGCGGTGACGGTGAGGTTCTGGTTGTAGGCCGCGCCGCCATCGGTCACGATCCTGTCCCAGGTGAAGGGGGCCTCGCCGGCGCCATCGCTGGCCCAGAGCTGGAAGCCGCGGGCGGCGTTGAACGTCCCCGCATAGAGCTTGCCGTGGGCGCAGCACAGGGCGCTGACGGCAAGGTTGGCGGCGTCACCGAAGCCGGCCGGTGCCGCCTCCTCCCACACCATCGCGGCCGGGTCGGCGGACACGTAGAGCCGCGCGGCCGGCGGCACTTCGCGGTCGAGCGCATCGTCGGTGACGGTGCCCGCGGGCGCGGCGAAGAGGCGGCCCCCGAACGCGGTCAGACTGCGCAGGGCGAAGACGGAGCCATCACCCATGCCGGGCGCGCAGACGGGCTCGAAGGTCGTGCCATCGGTCGAGCGCAGGATCAGCGCCCCGTCGCGCGACATCGTTCCGGCATAGAGTGCCGGGGCCGGGTCGGACGGGCCTTGGAACACGGTGAGCGACGCGTAGCCGACCTCACGCGGGACGAGGCCGCCTGCGCCGGCCTGGCGGGTCAGCGTGGCGAGCGCGCCACCGCCCAGCGCCGACAGTTGCACGTCGGGCGCATTGGTGCGGGCGCTTGCCGGGACAAGCGGCGCCTCGAATGCGGTCGTCCATGTTTCGTCTGCGAAATCGTAGCGCATGATGCGCGGCGCCTGGGCGGCGGTGCGCGCCACCGGCGATCCCGTGCCGACGTAGAGCGCGCCGTTGAAGAGCGCCATGGCGTAGGCGCTGGTGGCGCCCGGCCGCTCCAGCCCGCCGCTGGCGATCGCGCTGAACAGCGCCCCGTCGAACAACTCGTCCATCATTGGTAACCGAACGCCGTGGCGAGCTTGCGGGTGCGCGGTCCGAACAGGCTGCCGTCCTCACGCCAGGACAGCGGATCGTCGAGCGTCGGCAGTTTCATGCGCTTCAGCCGTTCCTGGTCGATGGACGGACCGTCGAGGAAGTTGGGGTCGTTGCCGAGCGGTGCCCCTTTCGGCCCGCGGCAGGCGTAGGGCGAGTTCTCCGGGTGCATCATCTCAGCCATCGCGGCGGGCGAGGCGTCGATGTCGAGCCATTCGCAGATCTGCGGCAGGTAGAGGTCGAGGTTGGCGAGCAGCGTCTCGCCCTGGATGCGCATCGTCTGGCCGAGGGGAAGGTCTTCGGTCGCCGCCAGAATCAGCTCGTGGCAGCGGTCCCACATGTTCTCGGGGTCGGAGGCCTTGCCGCGCGCCACGAGCTGAAGCTGCTCGTAACGGTTGCGCAGGCCGATGATGGACTCGCCGTTCGCGTGGGGATGGCGCGTCAGATGCAGGAGGTTCGCATCCGGAAACGCGGCGAGGAGGCGCGCCAGAGACTCCGGCCGCGACACGATGCTGGGGCTCTTCTCGACCAGGATCTTCGGCCCGACGCATTCCTGGATGTGAGCCACCAGCGTGGGGATGTCCCAATGCAAATGGGCGGTGATGAAACTGCGCGCGCGCAGCACCGTGTCCTCGGTCTGCACACCGTCATGAAGCTGTGCGATGGCACGCAGCAGACCGTCGCGAAAGATCGGCAGGGACATCGGGCCGTGCCACAGGGATTGAAGATCGTCCGCCAGGAAGAGGTTCAGCTCGGGCAGGCCGTAACACTCGGGGTGTTGTCCCAATATCCCGCATACGATAGACGAAAAGGACCGCGGCGGGCACAGGATGAACAGGGGTTCTGGCATTGCCTCGCTTCAACTCCGGTCCGCGCTTCAACTCTTGCCGGCACCGGCCGCGTGCCGCGTCGTCCCTCTTGGCACGCACGTTGTAGCACTGCAACTGAACCCTTGTTGACCCATATGTGCAGTGCGCGATGAATCAATGTTCTCATACTGGGAATGGACGTTCCGGTGTGATGAGTAACCGAAACGGCCGTCCGAATTTCAGTGAATGCGGTGCGGTGCGCTGGTGCGGCCGCTGTGCGGGGATGACATCCAGACCATGAATCTCACCAACTTCTTGTGCGTTCTGCTTCTTGTCGTCGTGGGTGGCATGATCGCGCTGGCTCAGCCCAGCCGCGCGGCGCCGGTGTCCCAGTCGGAGACGATCCGCACGCCGGATGGGCGGCGGACTTATTACATGGTGCGCCCGGCCCGCACCGTGCCGAACGGCACCACCTATCCCATCGTGGTGATGTTGCATGGCGGCTACGGCAACGGGAAGAACATGGCCAACGCCACGGGCATCGAAAGCTACGTGGCGGAGAGCGGCTTCATCGCCGTGTTCCCCAACGCCTCGCGCAATCATTGGAACGACGGGCGCAGCACCACCGCCGACGGGCCGGACGATGTGGCCTTCAT
This sequence comes from Acuticoccus yangtzensis, assembly GCF_001927245.1. GTDB lineage: Bacteria > Pseudomonadota > Alphaproteobacteria > Rhizobiales > Amorphaceae > Acuticoccus > Acuticoccus yangtzensis. The sequence continues at coordinate 553,845 of NZ_MJUX01000001.1, forward strand.
CTCGCGCGTGGTCGCCGACGTTGCGGAGAGGTTCGGCGGCGATCCCGCGCGCGCCTTCGTGGCCGGCATGTCGAACGGCGGCATGCTCACCCACCGCCTCGCCTGCGAAGCGCCGAACGCCTTCCGCGCCTTCGCCACGGTGACGGCGAACATCCCCGAGGATCTCTACAGCGCGTGCACGCCGACCGTTCCGGTGCCGATCGTCATGTTCGCCGGCACCGACGACGAGTTGATGCCCTATAATGGCGGTGCAATCCCGCGCTCGCGCCTGTTCGGCGGCAAGGGCGGCAACGTCATCTCCGCCGCGGCGACGTTCGAGGTCTATCGCACGCTGGACGGCTGCAGCGGGCAGACCTCGTCCGCGCTTCCCGATACAGAGAACGACGGCACCACCGTCACCCGGATCACGGGCACGGGCTGCAGCGACGAGCTGGCGGTGGAGCTCTACCGCATCGACGGCGGCGGCCACACCTGGCCCGGAAGCGAGGGGCGGCGCGGCCCGCTGGCCCGGCGCATGCTCGGTCAGACCTCCTACGACATCGAGGCGACCGACATCATCGTAGATTTCTTCCGCAACTACGGCCTGTGACGATGGACAGCCGAAGCCGTCCGATTTTCGTGCTCGGCGTTCCGTCGACGGCGATGGCGGTGGCGAGCGCGATGATCGGCGCGAACCCGGGCGTGTTCGGCGTGCCGGACCTCAACATCTTCGCCGAGGACCGTCTGGAGACGGCGTTCAGCGAGATGCAGCGCCTCGGCCCGGCCCATGCGGACGGGCTGTTGCGCACGGTCGCCCTGCTCTATGCGGGCGACCAGTCCATCGAGGCGCTGCAGATGGCGAAACGCTGGGTCTTCCGGCGCTATTTCTGGCCGTCGGAGATGGTGTTCGCCGAGCTGTGCGCCCGCGTCGCGCCGCGCCGACTGGTCGACCGCAGCCGCGTCTATGGTGTGCGCGCGGCGGCGGTGGAGCGCATCCGCGCCGCCTATCCCGAGGCGGATTTCGTCCACCTCGTCAGCCATCCGCTGCGGGCGGCCCAGAACCCGTTCGCGCGGCGGCCTAAGCGGGACGATCCGCCGCCTGTTCCGGGTGCCGCCTGGGCCGAGGGGAACGCGGCCATCCTCGCATCGCTGAAGGATGTGGCGCCGGCGCATGTGGCGACGGTGCGCCTGGAGGACATCGCCGCGACGCCCGAGACGGCGCTCGCCGAGGTGTCGGCCCGTCTCGGCCTGCGGGCGGACGGCGCAGCGGTCGCGGCGATGATGCGGCCCGAAGACGGCCCCTTCGCGCGGCCCGGCCCCGCGGGCGGCGCCTTCGGAGACGACCGCGCCTTCCTGCGTGACCCGGCCGCCGCGCACCGCGACTTCACCGCCGCGATGACGGCCCCCCTTCCCGACGAAGCGGTGACGCCGGACGTTGCGGACCTCGCCGCACGCTTCGGCTACACGGTCCGGGCCGAGGCGCCCGCAACCCCCGCCGCCCCCGCGCCCACCGACGCCTGAGCCCCAGTCGGGGCCGTCGCCGCCCCCGCCGCTGTGTGGCAAAGGCGCTCTGACACACACGCGATCCGTCGTCGCGCGGGCGGCCCGGCTGGGCGGGGCGCCCGCGCGGGGGCGCGGCCTCACACGTCGGCGCGGCGCCTTTCCGGCATGCTCGCGCGGGACGAGCGGCGGCTCTTCTGCTCCGGCTTCGTCGCCTGGGAGAAGCCGAGGCCGAGGATGAAGGCGAACATCACCGTGATCGCCGGGATCTGAAGGCTGAAGTCGAACAGCGAGTGAACGCCGGCGGCCAGCGCGCAGCCTGCCGCCGCCAGCGGCACCACGCGGCCCCGCCGCTCGGTCGCAGCGCTCGCCACGATGCGCACCACCACGAGCAAGATCCCTGTGAACAGCGCCAGAGCGGCGGGAAGGCCGAGCTCGAAGATCAGCTCCAGATAGGTGTTGTGCGCCCGGTCCCAGTCGAACCGGCCGGCCGCTTCGGGAACGTAGACGCGGAACATGTCCCAATAGGCGCCGAGGCCGTGCCCGATGAGCGGCTTGTCGGCGATCCCCTCGATCGTCGCCATGTAGATGACGCTGCGCATGTCGTCCCCGGGCGTCGTCGCCATCAGACGGTCGAGCACACCCGCCGCGCTGATGGTGAAGACGAAGACGGCGAGCACCACCACCAGGATCGCCGCCGGGATGGCGCGTCCGCGGTCACCCTTGGAGGTGGCGGTGAGGGCGAAGACGAAGGCCGAGCCAAAGACACCCGCCAGCGCACCGCCGCGCGACTGCGAGCCGAGCAGCGCCACCGCGCAGATGGCAAAGCCGAGGCCGAAGAGCCAGCCGCGCGCGATGAGCTGCTCCAGGAAGTTGCGCAGCGCCTTCGACTGGCTGGGAACGGCTTTGCCGGCCATCGCGTCGGTCAAGAGGACGAGATTGATGATCACCCCGAAGGCGGCATAGGTGCCGAAGGAGTTGCGGTTGATGAAGGTGCCGGTGAGAGTGCCGCCGAGGCCGGCGTCTTCACCGAGGACCGGGTTGACCCCCGTCGTCGCCGCGAACAGGGCGAAGGCGCACATAAGCGTGATTCCGGCGGCTGCCGCCATCAACATCATGCGGCCGCGGGCTGTGTCGCGCCCGGCCTGCACCGCCAGCCAGAAGACGGCGACGTAGCACGTCATCCGCAGCGCCGTGTGGTGCCCGTCGATCGGGTCGGCGCTGATGGTTCCGGGCATGTCCACCGTGCTCCACACCGGGTGAATGAGGTCCGGCGCCGGCAGCGACAACAGCGCGGCGATCTGCCCGGCGATCGCCTGAGCGGCGGCCGAGAGGGCGGGAATGGTTTGCACGAAACCCCAGCCGATGGCCGCCATCACCAGGATGGCCGACGGCCACAGCTTGGCCGAGCGGATGGAAGGCTTCCACAGCTCGATCAGGATACCGATCGAGAAAAGAGCGAAGGTGACCATGGAAAGACCGACCCAGCTCACGGGCCGGTTGGACCCCAGCGGGATCGCGGACGCCAGGGTGACGGCGAGCATCACCCAACCCAGGATGCCCATTCCCCTCGCGGTAACAGTGCCGCTCATATGCAATTATCCAATTCGACTTTAATTCATCAGTCTTTGTAGCCATGGACCGATGCCACAATCCATGCCCACCATCCGATTGTGGCAAAATATCTGCCGACGCGCGCGGGGGCGATCTGCGCCACGGATTCCCCGTTTCCGGGGGATATGCCGCGAAAGCCACTCCCATCACAGGGGGAAGACCAGCGGGATCGTAAACACCACGGCGAGACCGACGATCACGTTCATCGGAACGCCGATCCGCAGGAAATCGGCAAAGCGATAGTTGCCGGCGCCGTAGACCAGGGTGTTGGTTTGATAGCCGATCGGGGTGGCGAAGCTGGCCGATGCGCCCATCATCACGGCAACCACCATCGGCCGCGGGTCCACTCCGGTCTCGGCTGCGAGACCGATCGCGAGCGGCGTCATCACCACGGCGACCGCGTTGTTGGTCACCGTCTCGGTCAGCACGGAGGTGACGATGTAGACGGCGGCGAGCATGACGATCGGCGGCAACCCGCCGATCACGGGTCCCAGCGCGCCGACGAGGAGCGACACGGCGCCCGTCTCCTGCAGCCCCGCCCCGACGATGAGCATCGAGAAGATGAGGACGAGGATGCCGGCGTCGATGGAGCCCCACGCCTCGTCGTTGTCGATGCAGCGCAGGAGAAGGATCGCGGCCACCGCCACCATGGAGGCGATGCTGATCGGCGCCATGCCGAAGGTCGACAGAGCGACCACCGCCAAGAGCGCGCCGAGGGCGAGCGGCGCCTTGCGCCTTTTGTAGGCGCGCCCGCCCGTTTCGCTGATGGCGGCGATCTCGCGCGCTTCCCTCAATGCGGCGACGCCCTCTTCCGTGCCCTCCAGCAGCAGCCGGTCCGCCGGGCGCAGGAGCACGCCCGACAGGCTGGGCCCCAGCCGCTGACCGTGCCGATGCACGCCGAGCACGCGAACCCCATAGCGCCGGCCGACGGCGATCTGCGTCAGCCGCACGCCCTGGCTGCGGCGCGACAGGGTGACCAGCGCCTCGGCCACGGTCAACGTCTCACCCTTGCGGGTCTGCGGACCCGTCCTGAGGCCGACGCTGAGCCCGTTGATGTCCCGCAGCGTGAGAAGCTCGGACGTCGTCACCTCGGCCACGAGGCGGTCCCCCGCCTCCAGCACGCGCTCGGCCACGTTGCCGCGGGTGACGTTCGCGCCCTCCAGCACGCCGAGAATGCGGATCCCCTCGCGCTGGAACGCGCCGACCTCGCCGATCGGCCGGCCGAGGGAGTCGAAGTCGGCCCCGGCACGGATTTCGGTGAGGTAGGCGGGCTCGGCTTTTTCTTCGGCCTGGCCCCTCTCGTGCCGGTCCGGCAGCAGGCGCGGGCCGAGGAGCAGCAGCGTCGCGATGCCGACGGCTGCGGCGACGATGCCCACAGGCGCGATCTCGAAGATGCCGAAGGGTGCGAGGCCGTTCGACTGGGCCACACCGTCGACAAGGAGGTTGGTGGAGGTGCCGATCAGCGTCCACGTCCCGCCAAGCACGGCGACATAGGACAGCGGGATCAGGAATTTGGTGGCCGCGAGCCCAAGCCTGCCGGCCAGCCGGACGACGACCGGGATGAGGATGATGACGACGGGCGTATTGTTCATCAACCCCGACGCGGTGACCGTCGCGAGGAGGAAGGCGCCGGTGGTGAGGAGCGGCCGCCTTTCCGCGCCCTTGATGACGAGTTGGGCGAAGGCGTCGAGCAGGCCGGTGCGCACCAGCGCGCCGCTGATGACGAACATCGCCGCGATGGTGATCGGCGCCGGGTTGGAGAAGACCCCCAGCGCCTTGTCCGCGGGGACGAGGCCGAGGACGACGAAGAGCGCCGCACCGGCGGCGGCGATGACGTCCGGTGGCCACCGCTCGGAGATGAAGGCGGCGAAGAGAAGAACCAGCAGCGCGAGGGCGATGAGGGCCTGATGGTCGGCGATGAAGGCGGGAACGTCCATGAAGACGCCTTGAAGAGAACGCGAAGGGCGTGACGGGCCGGACGCATGAGCCGCCCCGGCCTGTGACGGTCTCGTGCGATGTAGAGCGCGGCGGCCCGCTGTCACCGGCCGACCGCCCTGGACCGACGATCGAGCCGAGCCTCACGGCCGGCCAGCGGGACGCGGCTACGGTCTCACCGCCGGCCCGCGGGCGCAATCGTGCGCGGCCCGCTTGCCGGTTGGCGCGGCGCCGAAGACGTTTTCCGTCGCGGGTCAGGCATCCCTCGGTGGCGCTTATGCGGGCTTTCGGCCTGTCCTAAAGAGGCCGCACAGTCCGGCCCCACGCGCAGGAGAGACCCCTTTGGCCAAAGCCATCCACTCCATGATCCGCGTCCTCGACGAGGCGCGTTCGGTTTCATTCTACGACGAGGCCTTCGGCCTGAAGATCGCCGACCGCCTCGACTTCGACACCTTCACCCTGGTCTACCTCTCCAACCCGGAAGCCGATTTCGAGCTGGAATTGACGATCAACAAAGGCCGGACCGAGCCCTACGACCTCGGCGACGGCTACGGCCACCTCGCCTTCGCGGTGGACGACCTCACCGCGGAGCATGAACGGTTCGCCGCCGCCGGGTTCGCCCCGCGTCCGATGGTCGACTTCGCGCCGGGCGGCGAGGTGATCGCGCGCTTCTTCTTCGTGGCCGATCCGGACGGCTACCAGATCGAAGTGCTGCAACGCGGCGGCCGCTACAGGTAAGGCGGCGGGCGGTTGAGGACGGACGCGCGAGGGCAGTGGTGCCCCCTGGAATCGTGTGTCACTACACCTATACTTTAGCGGCCCCCTGACCGGGGGCCCCTGCCTGCCACCACGGAGCCACCATGCCGCCAGCCTTGTTCACCCCCGGCCAGATGGGGGCGCTGACCCTCGCCAACCGCATCGTCATCGCCCCCATGTGCCAATATTCGGCCGTCGACGGGCAGTTGACCGACTGGCACCTGATGCACCTCGGCCAGCTCGCCATGTCGGGAGCCGGGCTCCTCATCATCGAGGCGTCGGCGGTGGAGCCTGAGGGGCGCATCACCTACGCCGATGCCGGGTTGTGGGACGACGCCACCGAGGCCGCCATGGGCCGCGTCCTCGAAGGCGTGCGCCGCTGGTCCGACATGCCGCTGATGATCCAGCTCGGCCACGCCGGGCGCAAGGCGTCGACCGACGTGCCGTGGAAGGGACGCAGCCAATTCGGCCCGGACCACGCGAACGGGTGGCAGACCGTCGCCCCGTCGCCCACCCCGCACGGCGCCGCCGAAATTCCCCCCGCTGCGCTGGATGCGGCCGGGCTCGCCCGCGTGCGGGACGCCTTCGCCGCCGCAGCCCGCCGCGCGGTGCGCCTCGGCTTCGACGGGGTGCAGGTGCACGCCGCCCACGGCTACCTGCTGCATCAATTCCTCTCGCCGCTGTCCAACACCCGGACCGACGCCTATGGCGGCAGCCTCGAGAACCGGATGCGCTTCCCGTTGGAGGTGTTCGACGCGGTGCGCGAGGCGGTTCCGGCCGGCATCCCCGTCAGCGTGCGCATCTCCGGCTCGGACTTCGTGGAAGGCGGCTGGGACATTGCGGGCTCGGTGGAGTTCTCCAAGGCGCTCCAGGCGCGCGGCTGCGATGTGATGGACGTGTCGGGCGGCGGCAACAGCCCTCACCAGGTGATCCCGCTGGGGCCGAGCTACCAGGTGCCGTTCGCAAGGGCGGTGCGCCAGGCGGTCGACATCCCGGTGATCACCGCGGGACTGATCACCGACTATGAGCAGGCCGACGCCATTGTCGGCACAGGGGACGCCGACTACGTGGCGCTCGCCCGGGCGATGCTCTACGACCCGCGGTGGCCCTGGCATGCGGCCGCCCATCTCGGCGCGACGGTGACGGCGCCGAAGCAATATCTGCGCTCGCAGCCCCGCCGTTACAAAGACCTGTTGCAAGCACCCGGCGCCACCTCCGGCGCGTGACAGCCGACGATCGCGCGGGCTTTCGACGTCCGCGCGGTTTTGGACGCGGCGCCGGGGTGATCACCCCGAGGCACCGTCGCGCGGGCGGCCGGGCTCCACGCCGCCTGACGCGGTTTTTTCAACCGAAGGCTTGTGCGGCGAGCGCGAAGGTCTGCGCGCCGCGCCCCTGCCCGACGACCCGGTTATGCAGCACCGCGCCGGGACGGATCATCGCAATTCCGCCCGCACCTTCGACGAGGCCGCACGACGACAGCCAGTCGGCCAAGGCCTCGTCGCGCGTGTCGATGCGCACGAATGCGCGCGGGGTGCGTGCGACGTGGGCGGCGATCAGGCGCTTGGCGGCCTGGAGATGAGGTGCGACCACCGGGCCGATCACCACCCCATCCCCGAAGGGACGCCGAATGGCGAAGCCGGTGACGAAGGGATCGCGCAGCAGCATCGCCTCCCCGTTCGCCACGAGCGCCTGCAGCAGCCGGGTGCGATCAGCCCCGAAGGCCGCCTTGTCGAGGCCGAGGATGGCGGGCGTCTCACCCTCCATCGCCAGCACGACACCGTTGCGCGGGCCCAAGCCGCCGGCGTCCGGCCAGCCTTCCATCTGGTAGACCCTGCCGGCCGGCTCGAAGCCGAGGCTCTGGTAGAGGGGCACGGCGGACGCGGTGGAGACCAGCCGCAACTGGCGCTCGGGCGCCTGGGCGAGGACCTCGGTCATCAGTGAGCGGCCGAGCCCGTGGCGCCGCGCGTCCTTGGCGACCAGGACCATGGCGACGGCCCCGTCCACCTCGCCATAGGGGATGAAGACCGCCGTGCCGCGCAGATCGTCACCCTCGCGCAGGGCGACGCCGCGGCCGATGCGAAGCATCAGCGCCCAGTCCGCGATGGTGTGGGGCCATCCCTCGGCCTGCGACAATGATACGGCCGCGCCGAGTTGAGGTTCGTCCAAGAACGCCAAGGTCGCCGTCATGAGCTGGACCCGAAATGGTTGGACAATCAATTTATTACGAGTATGCAACCGCCATGCAACTCTCCCGCGAAGCGGCGGGCCGGGTCAAGCCTCGCCGCGGTGATGATCGTCCTCAATCCGCCTGCGGCACGACGGTCGGGGCGGGTGCAAAGGGGACCGGAGTCATCAGCGCATTGCGCTGCGAGACGAGATAGCCCGCCTCGCGGCTCAGTTTGAGGTAGGCCTGCCACTCCGGATCGGCCGCGAGCGCATTGCGCTTGGCCTCGCGGTCCCCCGCGTTCTCGTACACCCAAATGTGAACGTAGGAATTGGGGTCGCCAGTTTCCGTCGCCGCGTAGAGCAAGGGCAAGCCGAGATGGCGCGACTGCGCCGTGTAGCCGTGCTCCTCATAAAGCTTCAGATGCAGCTTGATGGTGCCGGGGCGGCAGACATAGGTGCGGTGGTCGATCAGCATGCGAAACCTTCGGCGGCTCGAGGAAAAGCCGGGGACCGCGATGCCCCCGGATGTCGTTGCGGAAGGATTAGACCAACATCAGCGCCGCGGACACGAAAATGAGGGCGCGGCCCCGGCCGGGCGGCGGGGCGGTCAGCCCTTGCGCGCCTCCGCGTCGCGGATGATGCGCCACACGCGTTCGGCCGTGGCCGGCATCGGCACGTTGCGCACGCCGAGCGGCGACAGCGCGTCCACCACCGCGTTGATGATCGTCGGCGGGGCGGAGATGCAGCCCGCCTGCCCCACGCCCTTGGCGCCGAGGAGGTTCGCCTCCGTCGGCACCCCGCGGAAGGCGACCTCGAAGGCGGGCAGGTCCTCCGCGCGCGGCAGCCAATAATCCATCAGGCTGCCGGACAGGAGCTGCCCGCCCGCATCATAGACCACGTCTTCGCCGAGCGCCTGGCCGATGCCCTGGGCGACACCGCCGTGAACCTGACCCTCGACCAGCACCGGGTTCTGCAACCGCCCATAATCGTCCACCGCGACATAGCGCAGGAGGGAGACGCGGCCCGTCGCCGGGTCCACCTCCACCTCGGCCATGTGGCAGCCGCCGGGGAAGGTGATCGGCGCATTCTCCCGGCGCACCAGCGTGTCGAGGCCGCCCTTCGGGCCGATGTCCTTGCCGCGCGCCGCTGCCGCCACCTCGACGAGGGGGATCGACCGGCCGGGATCGCCGCCGACCATGAAGCGACCGTCCGCATAGGTGACGTCGGCCGCCTCCGCCTGCAGCAGTTGGGCGGCGACGGGGGTCGCGGTGTCGATGAGCTTCTCGATGGCCAAAGCGAGGGTGCCGCCGCCCATGTGCAGCGAGCGGGCGCCGCCGTGGCCGTTGCCCATCGCCGTCACCCGCGTGTCGGCCTGGCGGTAGCGGAAGGCGTCCATCGGCAGGCCCAGGCGCCGGGCGGCGATCTGGGTGAAGACGGTCTCGTGCCCCTGGCCGTTGCTCTCGGTGCCGGTGATGATCTCGATCTTGCCGTCGGCGGCGAAGCGCAGGCCCGCCTCCTCCGTCGGCGCCCCGCGCGCGCTTTCGATGAAGCAGGCGACGCCGAGCCCGCGCATCATCCCCGCCTCCGCGGAGGCCGCGCGCCGCTCGGCGAACCCCGCATAGTCGGCGGCGGTGGCGGCCACGTCGATCGCTGCGCGGAAGGCGCCGCAGTCGACCACCGCCCCCAGCGCCTTCTTGTAGGGGAAGACCTCGACGACGTTGCGCCGCCTCAGATCTACGGGGTCGAAGCCGCACGCGCGCGCCGCCGCGTCCACCAGGCGCTCGATGATGAAGTTCGCTTCCGGCTTGCCCGCACCGCGATAAGCGTCGATCGGCGCCGTGTTGGTGAAGGCGCCGCGCGTTTTCATGGCGATGAAGGGAATGTCGTAGACGCCGCCCATCGTGGTCGACGGCGAGGTCGTCGACGAGCCGGGCCCGAGCGTCGACACATAGGCGCCCATGTCGGCGACGATGTCGACGTCGAGGGCGAGGAAGTTGCCCGCCTCGTCGAGCGCCAGACGGGCGGTGACCTCCTGCGCCCTGGCGTGGACCGCCCCGGCCAGATCGTCGGCCATGGTGGAGACCCAGCGAACGGGGCGGTGGGTGAGCTTGGCCGCCCACAGCACCATCGCGTGCTCGGGGAACGGGAAGTTCTTCAGCCCGAAACCGCCGCCGACATCGAGCGCGTAGACGTCGAGCTTCTCGGGCGCGATCTTCAGCACCGACGTCGCCAGCGTGTTGCGGATGCCGTGGACGCCCTGCCCGGTCACCTCCAGGCTGAGGTGGCCGGTGACCGGGTCCGTCTCGGCGATCGCCGCGCGCGGCTCCATCGGCACGGCGGCGACGCGGTTGTTGGTGAGGTCGAGGCTGACCGTGTGGGCCGCCCGCTCGAAGGCATTCTCCACCGGGCCGCGCTCGCCCTTCTCGAAGGTGAAGGCGAGGTTGCCGGGCGCCTCGTCCCAGATCTGCGGTGCGCCAGGTGCCAACGCCGCCTTGGGGCCGGTGATGGCGGGAAGGTCCTCATAGTCGACCTCGACCGCCTCGGCTCCGTCCACCGCCGCCTGATGCGTCTCGGCCACCACGAAGGCCACCGCCTCGCCCACATGGCGCACCCTGTGGCGGGCGAGGATGTAGCGCGGCGGGTCGATCAGCGGCGTCGTCGTCGGAAGCGCCGTCATCTCGCACGGGATGGGGCCGAGCCGCTCGATGCCGAGATCGGCCGCGGTATAGACGGCGACGACGCCCGGAACCTCGGCCGCGGCCCACGTGGAGATCGAGCGGATCTGCGCGTGGGCGTGGGGCGAACGCACGATGACCATGTGAAGCTCGCCCGGCCGGTGATGATCGGCGGTGTAGCGCCCCTCGCCGCGCACGAAACGCTCGTCCTCGAGCCGCGGCATCACCTCGCCGCTCGTGCCGTCATAGAGTGCCATGGGGGTCGCTCCGTCATCATCCGTTTCGCGCGGGGGGCCGTGTCCGAGCTTCGCCGGACAGGCCCGCCCGTGCGTTGCATCACCGCGGCCATGCGGCAAGACCCATGCCTAGCATGGCCCAAGTCTGGCAGGATGGACCATCGGAAAAGACCTCGCGAGGATCTGCCATGCTGCCCACCGGATTCACGGACCGGCCGTCCCGCCCGTCCTACGATGTCGTCATCGTCGGCGGGGCGATGCACGGCTCGGCGGCCGCGTGGTTCCTGACCGAGCATCCGGGCTTTTCCGGCAGCGTCCTCGTCGTCGAGCGCGACCCGAGCTACGCGAAGGCGGCCACCGCGCTCTCCAACAGCTGCATCCGCCAGCAATATTCGGATGCGATCAATGTCCGCTGCTCGCAGTTCGGCGCGGAGTTCGTGCGCAATTTCCGCGCCCGGCTCGGCGGCGGGGACGAGGTGCCGGAGCTGCGGCTGGACGAAATCGGCTACCTCTATTTGGCTGACAATCCCGCTTTCGCCGCCGCGCTGCAGGCCAACCAGGCCATGCAGGCGGCCGAGGGAGCGGGCACCACCATCCTCACGCCGGACGAGATCGCCGCGCGCTTCCCCTTCTACGTGCTTGACGACATCCTCTGCGGCAGCTTCAACGCGCGCGACGAAGGCTATTTCGACGGGTACGACCTGTTCGCCGGCCTCGCCCGCTCGGCCCGTTCGCGCGGCGTGCAATACGTTGCCGATATGGTGGTGGGGATGCGCCTGTCGCCGGAGGGCCGCCGGGTCGAGGCGGTGCGCCTCGCGTCGGGCGAGGAGATCGCGTGCGGCATCGTCGTCAACGCGTCCGGCACGCGGGGCGGCGCAACGGCGGCGATGGCCGGGATCGCCGCGCCGATCGAGGCGCGCAAGCGGCTGAGCTACATCTTCACCGCCGAGCGGCCGCTGGACCGGCCCTTGCCGCTCACCATCGACCCGTCGGGCATCCACGTGCGCCAGAATGGGCCGGGGAGCTACCTCGCAGGCGGGCATCCGGCCGAGGATCCCGCCGTCGATCCCGACGATTTCACCATGGATCACGACTTCTGGGAGGAGAGCGTGTGGCCGACCCTGGCCGGGCGCATCCCTCAGTTCGAGGCGATCAAGCTGACCCACTCCTGGCCGGGCCACTACGAATATAACGCCTTCGACCATAACGGCATTCTGGGGCCGCACGACGAGGTGACGAACTTCTTCTTCCAGTGCGGATTTTCCGGCCACGGCCTGCAGCATGGCCCGGCCATGGGACGCGGCACGGCCGAGCTGATCGCCACCGGCCGGTTCGAGACGCTGGACCTCTCGCCCTTCTCCCATGCCCGCATCGCCAAGGGCGAGCCCTTCGTCGAGCGCGCGATCATCTGACGCCGCGCCGGCTCAGGCGAAGCCGGCGAGGACCCGCTCGGTGAACGGCGCATCCTTCGGGACGAGAACGAGGTCGGTCATGCGGGACTTGCGCGTGTCGATCTCTTCGATCAGCGCGTCCATGGCCGCCGTGTCCGGCAGGATCTTTCCATCCTCGATGCAGTGGAATTCCTTCATGAGGAAAGTGGCGAAGTCGGCATCGTCGAAAGCGGCGCGTGCGGACCACTTCAGATATTCGATGCGCCAGCAGGCGCGCTTCGCCGCCACGATGCCCCGCGCACCTTTGAAGATGCGCGGCTCATGCCCTTGCGTGTCCAGCTTGATGAAGAGCGGATCGCCGAGGTCTTTCACCACGGTATCGAGGGTCCGGGCGGGAACGACGCGCTCGAGGCTCGTCTCGCTCGGCTTCTCGAACAGGTTGCCGCCGATCGCCCCGCCCTGCTTGAAGGTGTAGAGGGTGTAGCCGTCAAAATCGGTCACCGCCTCGGTGTGGACGATGATCCGATCGGCGAGCGCGTTGAGGTCGATGTTGATCGCCAGCACCTCGCCGGTGGGGCCGGGCTCGAAGGAGTGGATCGCAACGTCGATCCCCTCCTGAGCGGCGCACAGGGCCGCGGGCAGGCAGAAGGTGCCGATATAGGCGCCGACGTCGAGGATCGTCGTGCCTGACCCGAGCGGGCGGACGATCTGGCTGATTTCGGCCCAAATGAGGTTCTTCGCCGGGTCGATGGCGGGACGTGGCGTGTTGAAGAATGTGTTGATCTGCGAGGTCGGCTTACCGTGGTTGTTCGGCTGCCAGCGTTCGTCGACGGGCGAGAACATCCCGAACGCGCCGCAGTCGTAAAATTTGAACTTCCCGAAATGGGACGTGGTGATGCTCACGCAATGAATTCCTCGGCCTGTGATGCCCTCGCGGGGGGCGCAATAGGCCGAGTTTATGCGGTGACGGCGCGCGATGCATCAGGCGCCGCGAATGTTGACCGCGGCGCCCGCCGGCGCTTTCGTCTCAGAAGGCGTTGGTCTCGAACACCTTGCGGATGTCGCGGTTCCAGGCGCCATAATAAGCGTCGACCAGCTCGTCGGCGGGCGAGCGGCTGGAGTGGGCGGCGTCTTCCAGAAGCGTGAGGAAGGTGCGCTCGTCGGCGAGATCGCCCATGGAGCGCGCGCGGCGGCGCAGTCCCTCGGAGGCCAGCGCCAGCGCCTCGCGCGCGATGGCGGCGACGGTGCGGCCTTTGACGTGGGTCAGCAGCCCGTCCGTCGGCACACGGTTCCACATGTGGACGCGGTCCGCGGCCGTCAGCTCGTCCGCCATGGCGAGGGCCTGATCGAGGATGCCGTCGTCATAAAGGAGGCCCACCCAGAAGGCGGGGAGCGCGCAGATGCGGCCCCAGGGCCCGCCGTCCGCGCCGCGCATCTCCAGGAACTTCTTCAGCCGCACTTCGGGGAATAGGGTCGACAGGTGGTTGATCCAGTCACCCATCGTCGGGAGTTCGCCGGGCAGCTTGTCGAACTTGCCGTCCATGAATTGGCGGAAGGTGGCGTTCGTCGCCTCGATGTAGGTGTCGCCGCGCTTGACGAAATACATCGGCACGTCGAGCGCCCAGTCGACGTAACGCTCGTAGCCGAACCCGTCCTCGAAGGCGAAGGGGATCGGGCCGGAGCGGGCGAGGTCGACGTCGCGCCACACTTCGGCGCGGTTGGAGCGCATGCCGTTGGGGACCCCTTCCACGAAGGGGGAGTTGGCGAACAGCGCCGTCGCCACCGGCTGCAGCGCCAAGCCGACACGCATCTTCTTCACCATGTCCGCCTCGGACGAGAAGTCGAGGTTGACCTGAATGGTGCAGGTCCGGTGCATCATGTCGAGGCCGCGGGTGCCGACCTTCGGCATGTAGGCGCGCATGATGTCGTAGCGCTGCTTGGGCATGCGGGCGACCTCGTCGATCGTCCAGGTCGGACAGAAGCCGAGGCCGAGGAAGCCGACGCCGAGACGCTCGGCGATCTCGCGCACTTCGACCAGGTGGCCGTTCGCCTCGCGGCAGGTCTCGTGCAGATTGTCGAGCGGGGCGCCCGACAGCTCGAACTGGCCGCCCGGCTCGATGGAGATGGCGCCGCCGCCCTCGGTTCCCGCAAGGCCGATGATCTTGCCCTGATCGGTGATCGGCTCCCACCCGGTCGCCTCGCCGAGCTGGGTGAGGATGGCGCCGATGCCGCTCGGCCCCTCATAGGGGACCGGCGACAGGTCGCTGAGGTGGAAGGCGAATTTCTCATGCTCGGTGCCGATGCGGAAATCGGCCGCCGGCTTCTCGCCGCCTGCAATGTATGCGACGAGCGCGTCGCGACCCTCGATCGGGGTTTCGTCCAAAGTATCGCGCGCCATCGTCCCCTCGCCTTCGGCGGGGCGGACCTTACGGTTCCCGTCCCGTCCACGCAACTGCGTGCCATGCCACTTAAGTCGCGCATGACGCCGATTCTAGCAACCCATGGCGCTTTAAATGGGAAATGGGTGAAGGACCAAGGGGAAATGTGACTGCAAGAGCACGCCGCCGGGGCGGAGCCCGCCGCCTTGCCCGCATCCAAGGTTGAGACTAGCCTCTCCCCGGCTGCAAGATGCGGGACGCCCCATGCGTTTCACCCGCCCGCTGCGCGCCCGAGGACAGTTTCACCCCCCATGGACCGATGATCGACCTGCCGACCGACGTTGCCGCCCTGCGTGCCATTCCCGCGCTCACCCGCGCCGCCGCCTTCTGCGAGGCCTATTCCCTGACCCGGCCGATCGTGATGGCGCCGATGGCCGGGGCCTGTCCGCCCGCCCTCGCCGCAGCGGTGGCAAGCGCCGGCGGCATGGGCGCGGGGGGAATGGTCGGCGACGGTCCAGACGGGATCAGCGCGTGGGCCGGCAAGGTGCGGGCCGCCACCAACGGCGCCTTCATGATGAACCTGTGGGCGCCCGACCCGCTGCCGGAGCGCGACCCCGCCCATGAGGCGGCGCTGCGTGACGTGCTGGCCGGGTTCGGCCCGCCGCCGCAGGAGATCGCCCTTGCTGCGCCGGAGGATGCGTTTGCCGCGCAGTGCGCCGCCGTCGTCGAGGCCGGTCCCACCGTCGCCTCGTCCATCATGGGCCTCTACCCGCCGGACGTGGTGGCTCGGTTCAAGGAACGGGGCATCCGCTGGTGGGCGACCGTCACCACCGTGAGCGAGGCGCTGATGGCGGCCGAGGCGGGCGCCGATGCGATCATCGCGCAGGGCATGGAGGCGGGCGGCCACCGCGGCGCGTTCGACGCGGCGCGGGGCGAGGCGCAGCTCGTGGGCCTCGCGGCGCTTGTGCCGGCGGTGGCGGAGGCGGTCACGGTGCCGGTGATCGCGGCCGGCGGCATCGCGACGGGGCGCGGCGTCGCGGCGGCGCTGGTGCTGGGCGCGTCCGCGGCGATCGTCGGCACGGCGCTCCTGCGTGCGCCCGAGGCGGGGATCGCCTCCACCTGGGCCGACGCCATCGGCGCCGCGCGGCCCGAGGACACGGTGACGACGCGCGCCTTCTCCGGGCGCCTCGGCCGCAGCCTGCCGACCGGCTATCTGGAAGCGATGGCGGCGCCCGGCGCGCCCGCCCCGGCCCCCTTCCCCGTCCAGCGCTCCCTCACCGCGCCGATGCGCGCCGCCGCGGTCAAGGCGGACGACCTCGCCGGCATCTCCGCCTGGGCCGGCCAATCCGCCGGCGCCTCCCGCGCCGAGCCCGCCGGCGCCATCGTCGAGCGGCTGTGGGCTGAGGCGCTGGCGGAGTTCGGGGGGTGACGGGCGCCCGGCGCCTCAGCGCAGGTCAGCTCGGTAACGCCGCCTCCACCAGCGCCAGAAGCGCCACCGCCGCGGTGTCCGCGCGCAGGATGCGCGGGCCGAGCGAGACGCGCACCGAGCGCGGCAGGAACAGCGCCCGCTCCTCCTCCGAGAAGCCGCCCTCGGGGCCGACGAGCACCGTCAAAGGCTGCCCCGCCGCGCGGATCGCCGCCACCGTGTCGCCCTCCTCGCCCGCGAGCGCCTCGTCGGCCACCACGAGAGGACGGTCCAGGCGGCCGAGGAAGTCGGCGAGCGCGACCGGCTCCTCGATGACGGGCACCGAGAGGATGCCGCACTGCTCGCACGCCTCGACGATGTTGGCGGTCAGCCGCTCGCGGTTGATCTTCCTCACCTGGCCGTGCTGGGTCAGCACCGGGACGAGGCGACCTGCGCCCATCTCCGCCGCCTTCTCCACCATGTAGTCGAGCCGGGCCTGCTTCAGCGGGGCGAAGGCGTAGGTGAGCGTCGGCCGCTTCGTCTGGGGGCGCGTCTTCTCCACCGTCTCCGCGGCACCCACCTTCTTGCCGAGTTCGGCGATCTCGGCGCGCCACTCGCCGTCGCGCCCGTTGAAGACGAGGATGGACGCGCCCGGCGACAGGCGCAGGACGTTGCGCAGATAATTGGTCTGCCCCTGGTCGAAGGGCACGGGGCCGGGAAGATCGGCGTGGACGAACAGGCGGGGAGCGTTGAAGTCGCGCAAGGGGGTGGTTCCGGTCGGGTCGTGAAGGGCCTATCATAGGGCCAATGTCAGGCGCCTTCACCCTCCTCGACGATGACGAGCCGCGCAAAAGCTCCGGCACGAACGCGGCCGAATTCTCGGTGTCGGAGCTGTCGCGCGCGGTCAAGCGCGCGGTGGAGGACGGTTTCGGCTACGTCCGCGTGCGGGGCGAGATTTCGGGATTTCGCGGCCGGCACGGCTCCGGCCATTGCTACTTCTCGCTGAAGGACGCGGACGCGGCGATCGACGCCGTGGTGTGGAAGGGCGCGTGGGGCAAGCTCGCCACCAAGCCGGAGGAAGGGCTGGAGGTCATCGCCACAGGGCGTCTGACCACCTTCGCCCGCTCGTCCAAATATCAGATCGTCGTCGACAATCTGGAGCCCGCCGGCCTCGGCGCGCTGATGAAGCAGCTCGAGGAGCGGCGCAAGACGCTCGCCGCCGAAGGGCTGTTCGACGAGGCGCGAAAGCGGCCTCTGCCGCTGATGCCGCGCGTGATCGGCGTCGTCACCTCGCCCACCGGCGCCGTGATCCGCGATATTCTGCACCGCATCTCCGACCGTTTCCCCGCCCACGTGGTCGTCTGGCCCGTGCGCGTGCAGGGCGAGACGTCGGGCGCGGAGGTGACCGCCGCCGTGAAGGGCTTCGCGGGCGACTATGGCGGGCCGCGGCCGGACGTGATCATCGTCGCGCGCGGCGGCGGCTCGGTCGAGGACCTGTGGGGCTACAACGACGAGGCTCTGGTGCGCGCGGTCGCCGCCTCGCCGATCCCGGTCGTCTCAGCCGTGGGGCACGAGACGGACTGGACGCTCGTCGACCACGCCGCCGACCACCGGGCGCCGACGCCGACCGGGGCGGCCGAGCGCGTCGTCCCTGTACGGTCCGAATGCCTCGCCACCTTGAGCGACCGGGCGCGGCGGCTGGAACTTGCGATCAGCGCCCTCGTGCGCCAGCGGGGCGAGCACTTGCGCTTCCTGTCGCGCGGCCTGCCCGCCGGGGCGGCGCTGGTGGAACCGCAGCGCCAGCGGCTCGACATCGCCGCCGACCGGCTCACCTCGGCGCTCTACAAGCGCACCGCCGACGCGCGGCACCGCTGGTTGATCGCGACGCGGCACCTTTCGCCGGCCATCGCGAGCCGGCCGGTGGAGCGGGCACGGGACCGTCTGACCATGGCGGACGGACGGCTCGGCCGTGCCGCCGATGCGCTGCTGTCCGACCGCAGTGCCGCCGCCCTGCGCAGCGCCGCCCGCCTGTCGCCCCGCCTGCTGGAACGCCCGGTCCGTGAGGCAGGCGACCGCCTCGCCCGCACCGTCGACCGGCGCGACCGGGCGATGGTGCAGCGTCTGGGCGCCGTGCGCCAGCGGCTGACCGGGGCGGAGAGGATGCTGTCGGCGCGGCTTCTCGAGCAGCCGGCCGCCTTCGCGCGGGAACGCCTCTCGCGCACCGCGGAGCGCCATGATCGCGCCTTCGCCCACCGCGTTGCTCAATTGCGCCAGCATCTGTCGGTGACGGACAAGTTGCTGTCCGCGGTGTCCTATCAGGGCGTGCTCGGTCGTGGGTTTGCGCTCGTCCGCCGCGCCGATGCGGGTCTCACCGTGCGCAGTGCAGCCGCCGTGGCCGCCGGCGAACGGCTGGAGCTGCAATTCGCCGACGG
The DNA here is from genome assembly GCF_001927245.1 of Acuticoccus yangtzensis. Classification (GTDB taxonomy): domain Bacteria; phylum Pseudomonadota; class Alphaproteobacteria; order Rhizobiales; family Amorphaceae; genus Acuticoccus; species Acuticoccus yangtzensis. The sequence goes on from NZ_MJUX01000001.1 coordinate 572,312, forward strand.
GCGCGTGACGGTGACCGAGGGTTCGGCCCCCGGCGCCCCGGCCCCCGCCACAGGCGGAGCCAAGAAGGCCGCGGCCGTCCCAGCCCGGCGCCGCTCCAAGAAGACCGACGACCGCCAGGGCATCCTGCTTTAGCCTCCGCCCGCAGTGACACGCCGCCTCCCTCAACCCGCACCGACGACCGCGCAGGCGCCGAAAGGACGCACGACGCGCTGAAACGGGGCGGCCGCCCGAGCGCGCAGATATTGCAGATCGACCGATGCGGACGCACGGTCAGTGATCGATCACTGAGGCACCGAGGGACGTAAGCGGCGGTCACGTCGCCTGGGGTCAGGTCGCCCGGGGGTCACGTAGCCGGCTGTCACGTCGCCGCGGTCACGTCGCCGCGGTCACGTCGCCGGGGGGTCAGGTCGCCGGGGTCACGTCGCCGGGGTCAGCGGTTGCGCACCACGACGCACGGAACGCGCGCGGCGGAGACGCGGCGGCAGGTGGCCTCCGCCTCGCCGCGGCTGGCGGCGGCGAACATCACCGCGTGGATCGGCCGGCGCCCGCGCGCGGCGAAACGGCGCACCACCACCTGCGGCCCCTGCGCGGCGAGATCGCCCGGTAGCTGCCCCTTCACGCGGCCATATTGGCGCATCGCCACATCACGGCGGATGTGACCGGCGACCTGCGCGCCCCAAGGCGTCCACCCGTTCGCACCGCCGCTCGGCGGGGCGACACGCACCGAGCGGCCCAGCCGCGCGACGAGCTGCGGGCAGTCCACCTTGCGCGGCGCACGGTAGGCGCGCGCGCGCGGCGCTGGGGGCAACGCGGACTGGTGCTCAGCGGGCTCGGCCTCGTCGGGACGGGCCTCGGCCGCGAACGGATCGGCCCCGACTGCCCCTGCGCCGGGGTCCGCCGCGGCCGGGACATAAGCGGCCGGCTCCAGCGTGCCGGTGTCCTCCAGAAGCTCCAGACCCAGCGGCATCGGCCCCGCGGCCGACCGCGGTGCCTGGCGCGTCCCCCACAGAACGCCGGGCGGCGGCGCGTCGGTGATCCGCCCCTCCGCGGCCCGCTGACGCAGCGCCCAATGCTGTGCCGAGCGGCCGGTGATGTCGAACACGTAGTCGATCGTCTCGTAAGGCAGGCCCCCCTCGCCGGCGACGAACGGGGGAACGCGGTTCGGCCCGCCATTGTACCCCGCCGCGGCGAGGCCCCACGAGCCGAGCCGCCGCTTCAGGTCGGACAGGAAGTGCGCGGAGGCGAAAAGCGCCTCCTCCCGGTCGAACGGGTTCTTGAGGCCCCTGATGCGAGCCGTTCCGGGCATGAACTGGGCGATGCCCTGGGCACCGACGGGGCTGACCGCATTCGGATTGAAGCGGCTCTCCTTCCAGATCAGGCGAATGAAGAAGTCCTGCGGCACGCCGTAGCGGTCGGCGGCCCCCGTCATCAATGTGCACAACTCGGCGACGGCCGCGGTGTCTGCGCGGGCCTCCTCGTCCTCATCCGCGTCCGCGTCGGCGGCGTCGCCGGTGCTGGCCTCGTCCATGGCCTCCTCGTCGGTGCCCCCGGCGTCTGCGCTCTCCTGGTCGGTGTCGTCAGCGTCTTCGCTACCGGCGGCGGGCTCGGCGTCCGGGTTATCGGCGGCCGTGTTCCCGGCATTGTCGTCGGCAAGGGCGCTGTCGTCCTGCGGGGGCACCCGGTCCTCGTCGCCCTCGTCCTTCAAGCCGTGTTTCTTGGCGTTCGCGTCTTCCGTGGTCAGAGGTTCGTCGGCCGCGGGATCGGCAGCAGGCCGGGTTTCGGCCACGCTCTCGGCGATGCGGGAGGGGGCCGCGCTGTCGGGGGTCGCGCTTTCAGGAGCCGCGCTGTCGGGGGCGCTCCGCACATCAGCCGCTTGCGCGGGGTCGCCACCGTCCGTTGCCGTGTCCTGCGGCGGGGCCGCATCGGCCGCCGGGCCGGGCACCACGTCCATGGCATCAGCCGGATCAACAACGGGCGCATCAGCGACGGGCGCATCGGGCGCGACCGTGTCCCCAGCGGTCCGGTCCGTGCCGGTCGGGCCAGCCGACGGATCAGCCTGAGCGGTCAGCCACGGCCGACCCTCGACCGGCCCATCCCGCGCAGACCCCCCCTCCACCGAACCGCTCCGCGCAGGCCCGCCCTGCGCAGCCTCGCCCTCCACTGCGCCGCCCACCGGGCCGCCGCGGTCATCACATTCGCGCGCCTTCATGCATGACGGCCATTCATTGGCCTCGCCAGAAACCGCACCTATGTGTACGCAAACGACAAGCGCCGCGGCGCCCAGAGCGAGACGGCCCGGCCCCTTCCGCCAGGCCTCGACGCGCCGGGTGGCAAGGCCAGATTTATGGATCCCGCGCAACAAACGGCCTCCAATATTTACCATGTGAGGCACGTCATTATCACCAAAGCATTGTCAATCTTTGCCGCAACCACCATCAATCTCCGGACGAGACCGGAACGGACCACGCCTTGACCATCACCCTTCACCACGGCGACCTGCCCGAATACCCGCACGATGCCACCTCGATCGCCATCGATACCGAGGCGATGGGGCTCCAGCATCCGCGTGACAGGCTCTGCCTCGTCCAGTTGTCGCGCGGCGATGGCAACGTGGATCTGGTCAAAATCGCGAGAGGGCAAACCGCCGCACCGAACCTCACGCGCCTGCTCGCCGATCCGGCGATCGAAAAGCTGTTCCACTATGGACGCTTCGACATGGGCATCCTCGCCGCCACATTTGGGGTGATGGCGGCGCCTGTCTACTGCACCAAGATCGCGTCCCGCCTCGTGCGCACCTATACGGACCGGCACGGCCTGCGCGAGCTCGCCCGCGAGGTGGCGGGCGAGGACATCTCCAAGCAGCAGCAGTCGTCCGACTGGGGCGCCGACACGCTGACCGACGCGCAAATGGCCTACGCCGCGTCCGACGTCCTGCATTTGCACAAGATCCGCATCGGCCTCGATGCCATGCTGGAACGCGAGGGCCGCACCGAACTGGCGCAGCAATGCTTCGCCTTCCTGCCCACCCGTGTGGCCCTCGACCTTGCAGGCTGGCCCGACATCGACATCTTCGCACACTCATGACCGACGCAGCGATCGCCACCGACACCTCGTTTTTCGCCACGCCGCAGGATGCGCGTGCGCTCGAGGAGCAGCGCGCCATCCGCAACACGCGGCGTGTGAAACGGCTGCGCGTCCTGGTGCCCACCATGGGCATGGCGATCGCGCTGATGTTGACGGTCGGCGCGGTGCTGCCGAAGCTCTTCCCCCTCGCCGCCTTCGCCGGTCTCTCCCTCACCGCGGACGGTCTCGTGATGAACGAGCCGCGCCTCGCCGGCCATCTCGGCGCCGGGCGGCGCTACGAGGTGGTGGCTCAGCGCGCGGTGCAGAGCCTCCTCACACCGTCCCATCTGTCGCTCGAAGCGCTGGATGCGCGCCTGGCGCTGAGCGACGGCGAAGAGGTTGCCCTGCATTCGGCCGAGGCCACCTACAACACCAGCACCGAGATCATGACGCTGGCCAAAGGCATCGACATCGCCTCGACGGACGGCAGCACCGCCACCATGGAGAAGGCCACCGTCTTCTTCCAGGAAGGGCGGATGGAGTCCGAGGCCGGCGTGAAGATCCGCTCGCCCCGCGGCGACATCAGCGCCGGACGGATCGACGTGCTGGACGGCGGCGCGCTGATCCGCTTCTCCGGCGGCGTCGCCATCACCATTCACCCGGAGACGTGAGCACCGTGCCCGTCTTTCCTTCGCCACCCCCCGCCCGCGTGACAGATCCGCGATCAAGACCCGGAGCCGCCATGGTCCCCCACTTCGCCCGCGCACGGACACTCCGCGCGCCTGTCCTGTTTTTGATGGTCGCGCTTCTGGCGGCGCCGTTGCCTGCTGCGGCCCAACAACTGCAGACGGGCTTCGCCGACTTCGGGCAGGACCAGTCGACGCCGATCGAGATCGAGGCCGACGCGCTGGAGGTTCAGGACAAGCAATCCACCGCGACCTTCACCGGCAACGTGACGGTGCGCCAGGGCAACGCCTCGCTCCAGACCTCGCGGCTGACGGTGGTCTATTCGCAGAGCGCGCTGCCCACGCCCGATGCGGCCACCGGGGCGGCCGCCAGCGGGCGCGCCCCCTCCACGCCCGGTGACCAACGGATCTCGCGTCTGGAGGCGAGCGGCGAAGTGTTGCTGGAGGCGGACGGTCAGACCGCGACAGGCAACAACGGCACGATCGACTTCGACACCAACACCCTCGCCCTCAACGGCAACGTGACGCTGACGCAGGGCGAGAACGTCGTCACCGGCGACACGCTCACCGTGGACCTCAACACCGGCGTGGCGCGCGTGCAGTCGACCGGCAGGGTTCGCGTTCTGTTGAACCCCGGCAGCGGCGGCAACAACGGCAACTGACGAAAAAGCCCCGCTCAGCGGGGCTTTTTTTATGGGCGGAGACGGCCATCCGGCGCCGGTTCAGTCCTTCGCATAAGGGTTGTCGCCCTTGCGCAAGAGCAGGCGGATGGGGATGCCCGGCATGTCGAACTGCTCGCGCAGACCGTTGATGAGGTAGCGCTTGTAGCTGTCCGGCAGCGCATCGGGCCGGGAGCAGAAGGCGATGAACGTCGGCGGGCGGGACTTTGCCTGTGTCATGTAGCGGATCTTGATGCGCCGGCCGCCGACCGACGGCGGGGCGTGGCGCTGGGTGGCCATCTCCAGCCAGCGGTTGAGGCGGCCGGTGGAGATGCGCGTGTCCCACCGCTCGACGGCGTCCTTCACCGTCTGCATCAGCTTGTCCACCCCGCGGCCGGACAGGGCCGACACGGGGATCACCCGCACCCCCGCCGCCTGCGGGATCAGCCGCGAGGCCGCCTCGCGCGCGGCGCGGATCGATTCGTCCGGCGTCGGCACCAGGTCCCATTTGTTGAAGGCGATCACCAATGCGCGCCCCTCGCGGGCGACGAGGTCGAGGATGGTGAGGTCCTGCTTCTCGAACGGCATCGTCGCATCGAGCACGACGATGGCCGCGTCCGCGTACTTCATCGCCCGGATGGTGTCGCCGGTGGAGGCCTTCTCCAGCGCCTCGGTGACGCGGGCGCGGCGCCTCAGCCCAGCGGTATCGACGAGGCGGTAGTTCTGCCCGCCGTGGGCGAATTCCACGGTGATGGAATCGCGCGTCAGCCCCGCCTCGGGGCCGGTCAGCATGCGCTCTTCGCCGATGATCTGGTTGAGAAGCGTCGACTTGCCGACGTTCGGGCGGCCGAGGATGGCGACGCTGACCGGACGGCCCTCAGCGCTCTCCTCCTCGTCCTGCACCGTCTCCACCACTTCGCCGAAGGCCTCGACGAGCGCGTCGCGCAGGTCGGACAGCCCCTCGCCGTGCTCGGCCGAAAAGGCAATGGGGTCGCCGAGGCCGAGGCTGTAGGCTTCGAGGCTGGCGAGGTCGCCGAGCCGCCCCTCGGCCTTGTTGGCGATGAGGACGATCGGCTTGCCGCGCCGGCGAACGTCGGCGGCCAGCGTCTCGTCGAGCGGCGTGACACCGGCGCGCGCGTCCATGACGAAGAGGTAGACGTCCGCTTCGTCCATGGCGCGGTCCATCTGCGACCACATGCGGTGTTCGAGGGTGCCGTCGTCGGCCCCCTCGAATCCGGCCGTGTCGACCACGGTGAAGGAGAGGTCCTGCAGACGCGCCTCGGCCTCGCGCCGGTCGCGGGTGACGCCCGGCGTATCGTCGACGATGGCGAGACGCTTGCCGACCAGGCGGTTGAAGAGCGTCGATTTTCCGACATTCGCCCGGCCGGCGATGGCGACTTTCATGGTCCGTCTTTCTCCTGCCGCGACCGGCATCCTGTTGCCGCGGGAACTTCATGGCGTCTGCCGCTGGGCGGCGGGTCGATGCCGCAAGGCGGCTTGAATGAGCGCCGCACGCGGCTTGAACGGGTGCCGCAGGCGGCGGGGCGGACGTGGCGGCGGGAGCCTATCGGCATCCAGCGCGGCGCAAGGCCACCGCCGTAGCATACGCCCGCGGCATTTCCGACCACGGAGAGATTCATGCAGTACGGACGGCGGCCCGGCATCGTCAATGACCTGGGCTTCGGCGTCAGGCTGATGGCCTTCGCAGCATTTGCCGCCTCGGCACCGCTGGCCCTGACCCTGACCGGCCAAAGCACGGTCTATATGGGCATCGGCCTCGCCCTGGTCACGCTCCTTCTGGGCGGTGCTCTCACCTTTTTTCACGGCCGCGCCCTCAGGGCCCTCGCCGCCGGGCTGCAGACGCTGGCGGACGGCGGCAAGGTCGACATCCCGGCCGACAATTCCAAAGATCCGCTCGGCGCCGCGTGGAGCGCACTCCACACGGTCGGCGCGCTCAGCACCACTGCGATGACGATGAAGTCCATCATCGACAAGCTGCCCATTCCGGTGATGATCGCCGACCCGAACGACGAGTTCAAAATCACCTACATGAACAAGGAGACCTTGTCCGAGCTCGGGCCGCTGGAATCCTATCTGCCGGTCAGTCTGAACGACATCAAGGGCCAGTCCATCGACGTCTTCCATCAGGGTCCGGCGCGCATCCGTCAGGCGCTCAGCGATCCCAAGCGCCTGCCCTTCCGCTCCAAGATCGTCCTCGGCGGCAAGGAGAATCTCGACCTCCACTGCACCGCCATCACCGATCAGAGCGGGCGCTATAGCCACTGCGTCCTGACCTGGAAGGTGGTCACCGACCGGGTGCGCTCGGCGAACGACTTCGAGGTGAACGTCAAGTCGGCGCTGGAGCAGATCAAGTCGTCGTTCGTGGACATGCGCCAGCAGGTGAGCGGGATCGCGAACGCCACCGCCTCGACACGCTCCATGCTGTCAAGCGGCGCCACCGCGGTCAGCGAGGCGACGGCGAACGTGCAGATGGTGGCGAGCGCGGCAGAGGAGCTGACCGCGACCATCGCCGAGATCAACGACCGCATCCAGTTCGCCACCAAGAGGACCGCGAAGGCGGAGGTGGAGACGCGCTCGGTCGCCTCGCGCGCGGAAGCCCTCCTGTCGGCCAGTGATCGCATCGTGGAGGTGATGGGGTCGATCTCCGGGATCGCCTACAAGACCAACCTTCTGGCGCTGAACGCCACCATCGAGGCCGCCAGCGCGGGGCCCGCGGGCAAGGGCTTCGCCGTCGTCGCCCACGAGGTGAAGATGCTTGCCGATCAGACCGCGAAGGCGACGGATCAGGTGTCGGAGGAGACCGAGGCGGTGCGCAAGCTCATCGTCGAGGTGGCGAGCGGGGTGAGCGAGGTGACGCGCGTCATCACCGACATCCGCGAGACCTTCGACCAGGTGGCCGCGGCGGTGCACGAGCAGCAGTCCGCGACGCGCTCCATCTCGTCCAGCGCGCAAGATGCTGCGAACGGCGTCAGCAACGCGGCGACCACGCTGAACGAGGTGGAGACGCTGGCGAGCTCCAACCTCGACGCGACGCGGGTGCTGGACGGCCGTGCCGAGGAGATCGCGCTCGCCAACGACAACCTGTCGCGTAACTCCGACGACCTGTTGAAGATGATGCGCTCGATCTGACCGCGGCCCCCCGCGGCACCGAACGACGAAGGCCGCTCCTGATGCGGGAGCGGCCTTTTGAACGGGAAAGGCCGCCCCTTGGGGGAGCGGCCTCATGTGCGCCGGACGTCAGCGCAGCGCGGTGATTTCGCCCGCGCCGGAGACGTAGATCATTTGCCCGCCCGCCACGATCGGCGCCGTGAAGGCTTTGCTGCCGAGGCTGCGGTCGGCGATGATCTCGCCGGTCTGCGGATTGGCGGTGATCAGCCGCCCGTCGTTGGAGATGGCATAGAGCGCGCCGCCCGCAAGAACGGGGCCGACATAGGCCGCGTCCCGCCGGCGCTCCGAAGGCAGCGTGCGCGCCCACAGAACCTCGCCATTGGACTTGTTCAGCGCCACCAGACGCCCGCCGATGTCGAGCAGGAAGATCGACGAGCCCGAGACGACCGGCGTATGAGCCGAGCCGATGTCCGCGCTCCATTTCGGATCGCCGGACGACAGGCTTACGGCGATCGTCTTGCCCGCGACGCCCGTGGCGTAGACGGTGTCACCGTCGATCACGGGGCTGCCCGTCACGTCGTTGAGGCCGGCGATGGCGAGCGAGCGGCTGGGGCGGGTGACGAAATTCTGCCAGACCGGCTCGCCGGACGCGATCGAGAAGGCCATCACTTCGCCCGACGAATAGGGGATCACCACCTTGTCGCCCGAGACCGCGGGCGAGGCGGAGGCGAGAAGCCCGGCCTGCTCGGGGATGCCGTCATACTCGAACGCCTTGGTGCCGTCCTCTTCGTTGACGGCGAAGACCTGGTTCTTCTGCGACACGACGAAGATCTTGCCGCCGCCCGCCGTGGGAGCGCCGCGCAGAGGGGCGTCGAGGTCGGAGCGCCAGATCTCCGCGCCGCTGCCGGCGTCGAGGGCGACGACTTCGCCGTAGCCGGTCGCGGCATAGATGCGCCCGCCGCTCGCCGTGACGCCGCCGCCGACCGCCGAGTCGCGCTCGCCCTCAGGCCGCAGCGAGGTGGACCAGACGCGCCCGCCGCCGGACAGCGACAGCGCCGTCACCGTGCCGTCGGGCGCGTAGATGTAGACGCGGTCGCCGGAGACGATGGGCCGCGCGGTGATGCGCAAGGTGCCGCGCGTCGCCGACTTCTGCACGCCGGAGACGGAGGTGCGCCAGGCCCGCGCCCCCCCGCCGGCGAAGGCGACGTGGCCGGGATCGTTCTGGGCGTTGCCGCCGGGCTGCGGCCAGTCGGCATTGGCCCGGGCGGGGCCGAAGGAGGCGGCCCGCGCTTCGCCGCCGATGACATCCGGCCCGGCGCTGGAGAAGACGGTTTCGCGCTCGCCCAGAAGGTGCTCGTCCTTCGTGCCGAACACGTTGCTGAGGCCATCCATTCCACCGCAGCCGCCGAGGGCTGCCACCAAGACGAACGCGACCCAACGCATCAGTTGTTACCTTCTGTGGTGTCTTCGCTCTCCGCAGGAACGCCGGCCTCGGACGGCGCGGACTCCGCCGGTGACGGAACGAGTGCGGGCTGCGCATCGCCGATCCCGTCGCTGGCCTCCCCTTCCGGCATCGGGAAGGAGAAGGCGCCGGAGGAGGTGCCGAGGGACGGCGAAACATCGCCGCTCGGCATCGGGAAGGACAGGCCGGATCCGGGCGTGGCATCGGCCGGCGCGCTCTCGGCGGGCATGGTGTCCGAGGGCGTGGTGTCGGCGGCGGGAGCATTCGCCGCGGCCTCGGCCTGGGCCTTCAGGCGGGTGATGAGGGCCAGCATCGTATCGGCACGCTGGCGCATGCCCTGGCTCACCGTCGCATCGCTTGAGACGTTGGTGAACCAGCGTTCGGCATCGTCCAGATCGTCATCGGCGTAGGCGGCAAGGCCCATCACCTCGCTCGCCGAGCGGTGGAAGGCGTTGCCCGCATCGTCGGCCATCGGCGCGACGGCTTCGCGCGCGCCGGAAACGTCGTCCGCGTCGAGCAGGACGTAGCCGAGCCGCATGCGGGCGAGGTCCTGGTAGAGACGCGGCGCCGCGCTGTCGGACGCGATGCCGCGAAGGGTCTCGGCCGCAGCCTCCGTCTCCCCCGTCGCCGCCTGCAGCGAGGCGGCACGGAAGCGGGCCAACAGCGCGAAGCCTTCGGGCGCATCGTCGGCGAATGCGGTGAGCGTCGCCGGATCGGCACCGGCGCCCTCAGCGTCGACCTCGGCCACCAGCGCGGCATAGGCCTCGCCCGCGTTACGCTCGGTCCGTGTCACCCACCATTCATAACCGCGCCAGCCAGCCGTCACCACGACGATCAGAACGGCGATGAGGATAACGTAGATGCCGTAGCGCGACCAAACGCGCGAGAGCCGCTCGCGTCTGAGGTCCTGATCAATTTCGTCGAAGATATCGGTCATTGTCGTCCCGGCCGGGGTTCACTCACACGGCTGGCACCACGGCCAGCGGCGACACCCCTATCAGCCACAAATGGAGCTTCCAAACAAACAATGCGTAAACGACGAATCCGACCACGACGGCGACAGCGTCCGCCTGCCACCGCGGCGTGAAGGCGGCCGGGGCGATCTCGCCCGCCCGCTGCCGCCGCTTGACCGAGATGCGGTCCGCCACCGCCCAGGCGAGAAAGGCGCCGAACAGCACGACGGACGCGAGGTCCCCGTTCGCCAACAGATGGGCCAGCGCCCAGATCTTCACCGCCACCAGCATCGGATGCTTCAGCGCGTGCTTGATGTGGCCGGGCAGATAGGCCGCGACGAGGAAGACGAAGGCGAACACCATCAACAGCATAGACAGGTGCGACAGGCCCGCCGGCGGTGTGTAGAGGATCGGCGGTCCCTCGGCCCGCCACGCCCCGTAGCCCCGCGCTGCGAGCACGATGCCGGCCAGCGACAGAAGCGCATAAGCGGCTTTGTAGCCCGTCGCGCCGAGGGCGGCGGACAGCCGGTCGTGCGCCGGTCGCAGGATTTTGAGGGAGTGGACCCCCAGGAAGAGCGCCAGCCCCACGAGCATCGTCACCATGTCGCCGCCTCGCTGCACAACGCCGCAGGTGCGCCGCGTTGAGATGTTGTTTGCGAAAATCGTGGATGATTTTCTGAATTGCTCCGAGTTGAAATAAACGACGCGGCGCGCCCGATCCAGACCGCCACCGGGGAGACCCTTGCGATGATTCGTCCGGCCCTTGTTCTCGCGATGCTTTTGACCGCCGCCGTACCCGCCGCCGCCAAGACGCTGGTGGCACAGGTGGACCTGTCGTCGCAGCAGCTCACCGTCATCTACAAGGGCAAGGCGCTTGCGACGTGGAAGGTGTCGACCGGGCGCGCCGGGTTCCGCACCCCCACCGGCACATGGCGGCCGATGCGCATGTACCGCGACTATTATTCGCGCCAATATGACGATGCGCCGATGCCCAACGCGATCTTCTATCACGAAGGGTACGCGATCCACGGCTCTTACGAGACGCGCAGCCTGGGCCGTCCCGCCTCGCACGGGTGCGTGCGCCTCAGCCCCGAAAACGCGGCCAAGCTGTTCGAGCTGGTGACGACGGTGGGGCCGGAAAACGTCGCCATCACCGTTCAGAACTGAGGCTGCGCCGGACCGGCCGCAGCGGTCGGTTCAGCTTGCGAGGCGCTGGCGGGCGGCGGCCGCGGCGAGAGGCAGTCGGGCGGCGAACTGCGTCCCCGTCGGCCCGGTCATCTCCAGCGTCAGCGAGCCGCCGAGGCCTTGCATGATCTGCCGCGAGATGGCGAGGCCGAGCCCCGCCCCGGCGAGCCCGTGCGGCGCCGCGCCGCTGACGAACTTGCCGAACAGCCGCGGCTGTAGCTCGGCCGGGATGCCCGGCCCGCGGTCGCGCACCCTCAGAATCGCCACGCCATAGTCCACCTCGGCGCTGATCGTCACCGGCGCGCCGCCGGAGAATTTGATCGCGTTGGAGAGGAGGTTGACGAGCACCTGCTTCAGCCGGTCCGCGTCCGCCTTGACGAACACCGGGCCGTTGGTGCGCACCTCCACCGAGGCGCCGAGCCGCTCGGCAAACCCGTCCATCACCGCGGCCGCCTCGGCGATCGCCTCCGCCGCGTCGATGCGCTCGACGCGGATCGGCGCCACCCCCGCCTCGAGCCGCGAGAGATCGAGGATATCGTCGAGCAGGCGGCTGAGGCGCTGGCTCTCGTCGAGGATGATGTCGACGAAGCGGGCGGCGCGGGCGGGGTCGAGCTCGCCCTCGCGCAGGAGCTCGGCGAAGGAGCGCACGGCGGTGACGGGGGTGCGCATCTCGTGACTGACGCGGCTTAGGAAGTCGTCCTTCTCGGCCAGCAGCGCCTTCAGCGCGGCGTTGGTGCCGGCGAGCTGCGCGGTGGTACGCTCCAGCTCCACGGAGCGGATGCCGAGCTGGCGCGCCGCCTCGATGGCCTCCTGCGTTTCGCGCAGCAGCGAGATGGCCGCGTCCACCGCCAGCGGCTCGCCGGTGGCGATCTGGGTGACGAGGGTGTGGGCCGACGAGGTGCCGACCGCGAAGGCGAGTTCGCGCTCCACCTGGGCGATCAGTGCGCTGTCGGCCTCCTCCGAGCCGCTGGTGCGCATGGCGGCGAACACCTCGTCCGCCCGCTGCGGCCCCAGGATGCGGCGGGCGAGGCGCATCAGCTCGCGCCGGCTGGCCGAGCGGCGCAGCATCGGCTCCGACCCGCCCCGCCGCATCGCGTCGACGAAGACGGTCGCCTGAAGCTCGTCGACGATTCCGCCCGAGGTGGCGAGCGAGACGAGGATGAAGGTGAGGACGTTGGCGCCCAGTGAGATGGCCGTACCGAACACGAGCGCGTCCGCCCTGTCCGGGCCGTAGTGCCAGTCCGGCGGCAGGATGAAGGTGCGCAGCGCCTCCAGCATGCCCGTGGCGACGCCGAAGCTCGGCAGCATCAGGAGAAGCACCCATAGGAGCGCGCCCGCCGCGAGCCCCGCCGTGGCGCCGTATTGGTTGGCGCGGCGCCAGAACAGGCCGACGAAGAGCGCCGGGGCGAACTGGGCCACACCGGCGAAGGCGATGAGGCCGATGGAGGCGAGGCCGCCGCCGGTGCCGTGCGCCTCGGCATAGAGCGTGCCGAGGCCGATGACCCCGGCGATGGCGATGCGGCGCGTCAGGATAACCGCGGCGCCGATGCCGCCGGGCGTGTTGAGGCGCCCCACCAGAAGCGGCGCCACGAGGTGGTTGGAGATCATCACCGCCAGCGCCAGCGAGGCGACGATGACCATCGACGTCGCCGCCGAAAGGCCGCCGACGAAGGCCGCCAGCGCCAGCCACGCGGACCCTTGGGCGAGCGGCAGGGTGAGGACGTAGAGGTCCGGCTCGGACCCCGCGGGGAGCGCCAGGAGGCCCGCCGCGGCGATCGGCACCGCCGCCAGGGTGAGGAGGAAGAGGTAGAGGGGGAAGAGCCAGGAGGCGATGTGGATGTGGCCCTCCTCCCGGTTCTCCACCACCGCCACCTGGAACTGGCGCGGCAGGCAGATGATGGCGACCGCCGACAACAGGATGAGCGTCGTCCAGCGCGCCCCGTCGCCCTGGTCCAGCGCCGAGATGGCGTTGAGCGCGGTGGCGGAGGTGGCGAAGAGGGCACCGGGCGCCGGATCGTCCGCCAGCACCAGGGCGCCCAGCGCCGCCACGGCGAGCAGCGCCGCCAGCTTGACGATGGACTCGAAGGCGATGGCGGCGACGATGCCGGGCTGGCTCTCGTCCGCGTTCACCCGGCGGGTGCCGAAGACGATGACGAAGAAGACCATCACCGCCGCCACCCAGAGCGCCGTGCCCGCCCCGTCCGCCGTGCCGCCGGACAGCACCACGAAGGAGCGCCGCACCGCGATGAGCTGCAGCGCGATGTAGGGCGTGATGGAGGCGAGCGCGATTACGGTGACGAGGATTGCCACCGCCCGGCTCTTGCCGTAGCGGGCGGACAGGAAGTCGGCGATGGAGGTGATGCGCTGGGCTTTGGCGATGCGCACCATCTTGGGCAGGAACAGCCACCCCGTCATGAGGGCGAGCGTGGGGCCGATATAGATCGTAACGAACTCCAGCCCCGAGCGCGATGCGGTGCCGACCGCACCGAAGAAGGTCCACGAGGTGCAATAGACCGCCAGCGACAGGGTGTAGACGATCGGCGAGCCGAGGAAGCGCGCCCGCCCCTGCTCGGCGAGCCGGTCGGTGAGGAAGGCGACGAGGAAGAGAATGGCGAGGTAGACCCCGCCGACGGTGATGACGAGAGGCGCGGACAGGGTCATCGCGCGCGCCGGGCGAGAATGAAGGTGAGAGCGATCCCCGCCAGCCAGACGGCGAAGATGTAGACGAGCAGGAAGGGCACGCCGAGGACATCGGCCGGACGGTCGACGAGGAAGAGCGCGGCCGGTGTGAAGAGGATCGGTCCGGCGAGGGCGACGATGGTGCGCGCGTCGGTGCGGCGGCTGAGGTGCGGCCGGTCGAACAGGAAGGGTTGTGAAGGGGCGCCCTGCTCCGACGGCTCGCCGGTCTGTCCGGCGATGAGTGCCTCATCCGCCTCGGCAGACGCCGCCGCTCCGGTGGTGAGGCCGTCCGCCGCGGTGGCGGGCGCCTCGGCCCCGGTGGCGTTCGGATGCGCCACCATGGCGGGCGCCTCCGGCCCTGTGGCGGGAATGTCCCCCACGTATCCCTGAACCCTGCCCGCCGGCGCCGATGCGAAGGCGTGTGCCGATCCGCCCGCCCCGGCAGGGATGGCGGCCTCCCGCCGGGCGGCAGCGCGCGGAGATGTGGCGGCCGCATCGCCGGCTGGGCCACGCGCGGAGGCGTCGCGGGGGCCGCCCGGTTCGTCGCTCACCTGGCGGCGAGTCCGCGCACGGTCTCCATCAGCTCGCTGTTGGAGAAGGGTTTCGACACGAAAGCGTCCACGCCCATGCTCATCATCCGGTCGCGGTCCCCCTTCTGGCCCTTGGCGGTGAGGACGCAGATCTTCGGGCGCTCGGCCAGCGCCATGGCATCGCGCGCGATGTCGAACCCTGAACGGCCCGGCAGCATGATGTCGAGCACCAGGAGATCGTAGCCGCGCATCGCATCGCCAGGCTCGGGCGCCGTCGCCGACACCGTCACCTCGTGCCCTTCACGCTCCAGCAGGAAGGTCACCGCCTCGGCGATGTGCGGCTCGTCCTCGACCACCAGAACCCGCATCTCAACCTCCCTCGGTCCCATGCGCGCGCTGGTGACAGCCCTCGCGCTTGCAGGACAGACATTCATAGCCTGCGAATGTGATCACGCTGTCGCGCTGCGAGGTGAAGGCGTCGCCATAGACGACGGCCCCCGCGTGCTCGGCGGCGACGCCCAGCATCACGGCGAAGCGCGTCGGCGGCTGGGCCTGGCGGCGCGCCGTCTTCTCCACTGTGCGGGCGACGAGCAGGAAGCGCTCCCCGTCGAGGTCGACCATCTGGGCGAGGGTGCGCCCCGGCTGGGCGAAGGTCTCGTAGACCACCCAGAGCGGGCACGCCCCGAACAGAGGCAGCCGCAGCTCCGTCGTCGACAGGCGCTTGGATACGGTGCCGGCCGGGTCGACGCGCAGGAATGCGAAGGGCACCCCCTCCTCACCCGGCCGGCGCAGGGTGGCGAGGCGGTGCGCCACCTGCTCGAAGCTCGTCTCGAACCGGGCGCAGAGGTCGTCGATGTCGTAGCGCGTCTCGAGCGCGGCGGCGCGAAACGGCCGGTAGGGCATCAAGGCAGCGCCCGCGGCATAACGCCAGATCGCGCCGCGCGCCCGCCTCTCGGCCCCTTCGGTGCGGAACTCGTGGCCGGCGATGACATCGTCCACCAGGGTGGGGGCGCGCATCTCGATGATCGCGCGGGCGGCGGCGAACCGCTCGGACGGGGCGCCGGCGATGGCGGGCAGCGGGTCCGCCTCCAGCCGCCGCTCGATGGTGTCGAAGTAGTTGTTGTTGTCGTGCAGGAAGGCGTCGACCTCGCGCACGTCCGCCCCGGCGGCGTCGGCGGCGGTGCCTGTCTGAAGCGCGGCGATCATGTCGCGCGCCACATCGGTCAGCCGCGCGCTTTCGGTCACCACGGTGTCGGTGAAGCGGGCGCGCTGGGCTTCGTCCAGCGGCACGTCGTCGGACAGGATCTCGGCGGCGGAGCGGATGGAGGTGATGCGCGACAGGATGTCGTGGGCGAACGAGGTCCACTGCGGGTCGCGCGCGAATCGGTCGGCGAGACGGAAGGCGCGCGCCTCGGCGGTGATGGCGCGGGTGTGCAGCTCCAGGATGACGCGCGCCCACTCGGGCGAGAAGGCGACGAGCGGGGCGGCCATACCCGGCGGCGCGTTCTCCAGCCGCTGGGCGACCTCGTGGAGGTCGGCGGCGAGCCGGTCGTCGCTGACGGCGGTGAAGGCGTCGGTCGGAACGCCCAGGCGCTCGGCGATCCGCTTCAGAAGGCGGCCGCCGATCTGCCTCTTGTCGCTCTCGATCAAAGACAAATAAGCAGGCGACACGCCGACCGACGACGCGAGGTCCCGCTGTGTCACCCCGCGCGTGCGCCGCTGCGACCGGATGCGATCGCCGATCGGTACGCGCTGCACATTTGCCATGGCGCGCTTCACTCCCCCGGCCGCGGCCGCCCGGCTTTCCTGCCGGGTCATGTGCTGCGGCGTCGTCCTTATCGCCGGGTCGATCCTGCCGTGATACGGACCGAAACGGCGTCTTGTTAAGTCATTTAATGGATCTAGCGCAGATTTACAGACAGTTTGCAAGCGGAGCGGCCTCGGCGCGTGTGGCCGTGGTGTGGAGCCTTCGCCATCCCGCGGTCACAAATTAACAGCTTGGGCCTCTCCTGAGCCACAACTTTACAGATGTTTTACCACCTCCAAAGGTCAGGTTGTCGCACGCTTCGATTGCGGCGATACAAAGAGACGTGGAAATGGGGCGGCAACAGCCCCGTCCCTTGGAGGAACACTATGACGAAGCTTATCCGCCCGTCTCGCCGTCGTTTCCTACACGGTACGGCCCTCGCCGGCGCGGCGCTCGCCACGCCGACCTTCTTCACTCGCGGGGCCTGGGCGCAGGATTTTTGCAACAACCCGACCGGGTCGACGGTCACCCTCGGCTTCAACGTGCCGCAGACCGGACCCTATGCCGAAGAGGGCAAGGACGAGCTGCGCGCCTTCGAGCTCGCCGTCCAGCACCTCAACGGCGAAGGTGACGGCGGCATGATGGCCACCTTCAAGCCGTCCAACCTCACCGGCAACGGCGTGCTGGGCAAAAAAGTCGAGTTCGTCACCGGCGACACGCAGACCAAGTCCGACGCCGCGCGCGCCTCCGCCCGCCGGATGATCGAGAAGGACAAGGTGATCATGGTGTCCGGCGGCTCGTCGTCGGGCGTCGCGGTGGCGGTGCAGTCGCTCTGCCAGGAGATGGGCGTCGTCTTCATGGCCGGCCTCACCCACTCCAACGACACCACCGGCAAGGACAAGCGCCGCTACGGTTTCCGCCACTTCTTCAACGCCTACCAGTCCGGTGTGGCGCTGGGCTCGGTGCTCGCCGAAGCCTACGGCAAGGATCGCCGCGCCTATCACCTCACCGCCGACTATACCTGGGGCTGGACGCAGGAAGAGTCGATCAAGAACGCCACCGAGGCTCAGGGTTGGGAGACCGCACAGGCCGTGCGCACGCCGCTCGGCGCGGGCGACTTCTCGCAGTACCTCACCCCGGTGCTGAACTCGGGTGCCGACGTCCTCATCCTGAACCACTACGGCGGCGACATGGTGAACTCGCTCACCCAGGCGGTTCAGTTCGGCATGCGCGACAAGCAGGTGAACGGCAAACAGTTCGAGATCGTCGTTCCCCTCTATTCGGAGCTGATGGCCGAGGGCGCGGGCGAGAACGTGAAGGGCATCTTCGGCACCTCCAACTGGTCCTGGCAGCTCGACAACGACGGCTCCAAGGCCTTCGCCAAGTCGTTCGGTCAGGCCTACGGGCGTCCGCCCTCGCAGGCCGCCCACACCTGCTACGTGCAGACCCTCCTCTATGCCAACGCGGTGGAGACCGCCGGCACCTTCGCGCCGCCGGAAGTCATCAAGGCGCTGGAAGGCTTCGAGTTCGACGGTATGGGCAACGGGCCGACCCTCTACCGCGCCGAAGATCACCAGTGCTTCAAGGACGTTCTGGTGGTGAAGGGCAACGACAACCCGACCAGCCAGTTCGACCTTCTCAGCGTCTACAAGGTCGTCGGCCGTGACGAGGTGACCTACGACCCGTCGATCTTCGGCGGTGAGCTCGGCCCCTACGACGGCGGCACCTGCGCGGGCTGACCCCGGCCGCGCAGACAGTTCAGCCGTCTAGGAGGACGCCGTCCACGCGGCGTCCTCCGCCTCGAACACCGCAGCGCGCGGGGGCGCCGCATCAATCGACCACTGCGGCCTGCCAGCCGCGGCCATGATGCCCGAGAGCCGCGGCCCGCCAGCCGCGGCACGGCTTGTTGCGCTTGCATGACCTCACCGGCGGGGAGACGTCCATGGACGCCATACTGCTTCAGATCCTCAACGGGCTCGACAAAGGTGGCGCCTATGCGCTCATCGCCCTCGGCCTGACCCTCACCTTCGGCACCCTCGGTGTCGTCAACTTCGCCCACGGTGCGCTCTTCATGCTCGGCGCCTTCTGCGTCGTCGGCGTCCAGCAACTGCTGACGCTGGCCGAACGCGTGCGCGACCCCTCGATCACTTTCTTCGAGGCCTATATCGAGCAGCCCTACCTCGTCTCCTGGTTCGGCGACACCGGCGCCATGATCATCGACTGGGTGATCCCGATCTCGCTGCTTCTGGCGATCCCCATCATGCTCCTCGTCGGCATCGTCATGGAGCGCGGCCTCATCCGCTTCTTCTACAAGCGCCCCCATGCCGAGCAGATCCTCGTCACCTTCGGCCTCGCCATCGTTCTGGCGGAGATCATCAAGGGCTGGTTCGGCGCCAACCCGATCCCGGTGCAGCCGCCTGAAATCGTGCGCGGATCGGCCGACATCGCCGCCTGGTTCGGGCTCGACGCGAACCTGTCTTATCCATGGTGGCGGCTCATCTACCTCGCCGCGTCGCTCCTCATCATCGCCAGCGTCTTCGCCTTCCTCAACCTGACCACCTACGGCATGGTCGTGCGCGCCGGCATGGCCGACCGCGAGACGGTGCAGCTCCTCGGCATCAACATCCAGCGGCGCTTCACCATCGTCTTCGGCCTCGCCGCCGTCGTCGCGGGGCTGGCGGGCGCGCTCTATACCGGCATCCAGCCCCCCAACTACAACATCGGCATGGAATTCCTGGTCCTGTCCTTCGTCGTCGTGGTCGTCGGCGGCATGGGGTCGCTGCCGGGCGCGGTCGCCGCGGGCTTCCTCCTCGGCATGCTGCAATCCTTCGCATCGCTGAACGAGGTGAAGAGCCTGCTGCCGGGCATCGACCAGGTCATCATCTATCTCGTCGCCGTCGTCGTGCTCCTCACCCGTCCGCGGGGATTGATGGGCCGCAAGGGCGTGATGGAGGCATAAATGGACCGCGCACACACCTCCTCCGAACCGGATACCGCAACGGACACCGGCAAGCCGCAATCGGTCTTCCACCGCACCAGCGGCGACGTGCCGACCCAGCTCCCCCCGCTCGGCCCCGAAATGGCGCCGATGTGGCCGCCCAAACGCGACCTCGCGATGACGCTCCTCTTCGGCATCGTCGTCTATACGATGCCGCTGTGGCTGCAGCCCTTCGGCGCCGCCTACCCGGACCTGATGCAGCGCTTCGCGATCTACGGGATCTTCGCGATCGGCTTCAACATCCTGTTCGGGCTGACGGGCTACCTCTCGTTCGGCCATGCCGCCTTCCTCGGCGTCGGCTCCTACACCGCCGTATGGTCGTTCAAGCTCCTGTCGCTCAACGTCATCCCGGCGATCGTCTGCTCGACGCTGATGGCAGGCGTCTTCGCCGTCCTCATCGGCTACGTGTCGCTCCGGCGCTCGGGCATCTACTTCTCGATCCTCACGCTCGCCTTCGCGCAGATGTGCTACAACCTCGCCTATTCGGTGCTGACGCCGATCACCAATGGCGAGACGGGCCTGCGCGTCCTCAGCGACGATCCGCGCGTCGTCGACAGCCTGTTCGGCACCGCGGACATGGCCGTGCCGCGGGCATCCATCTTCGGCATCGAGATGGCCGGGATGGCGGGCTTCTGGACCTGCGCCACGTGTCTGATGATCGCCTTCATCGTCGCGCTGCGCATTACCCGTTCGCCCTTCGGCATGATGCTGCGCGGCATCAAATCGAACCAGACGCGCATGTCCTATATCGGCTTCAACACGCGCCCTTACATGCTGACGGCGTTCGTCATCTCGGGCATGTATGCGGGGCTTGCCGGCGGACTGCTCGCGGTGGTCGACCCGCTCGCCGGGGCGGAGCGCATGCAGTGGACCGCCTCGGGCGAGGTGGTGCTGATGACCATCCTCGGCGGCGCGGGCACGCTGATCGGTCCCTTCATCGGCGCCGTCATCATCAAATATTTCGAGAACATCTTCTCCTCGCTGGGCGATTCGGCGCTGATGGACGCCTTCTCCTTCATCCCCCCGGCGATCGAGAAATGGGTCGTCTTCGCCGTCTCGCCCTTCGTCGGCGAGGGCTGGCACCTGACGCTCGGCGTCCTCTTCATGATCGTCGTCATCTTCCTGCCGGGCGGGCTCATCGAGGGCTTCCGCCGCATCGGCCGCCTGTTCCGAAAGGGCCGCTGAGATGGTCGAAAATACCGTCCTCCACGTCGCCGACGTGCAGAAGAACTTCGCCGGTCTGAAGGCGCTGTCCGACATCGACCTCGCCATCACCGAGGGGAAGACCCACGCCATCATCGGCCCGAACGGTGCGGGCAAGTCGACGCTCCTCAACGTCGTCGTCGGCCGCATCGTCCCCGACGAGGGCGCGGTGGTGTTCGACGGCACCGTGATCACCGGGAAGAAGCCGCACGAGATCAACCAGCTCGGCATCGCCCGCGTGTTCCAGACTCCGGAGATCTTCGGCGACCTGACGCTGCTTCAGAACGTGATGGTTCCCGCCTTCTCCAAGCGTGACGGGCCGACCCGCATGACCGTTCTGCGCGGGCTGGACGGCGACACCGACATCCGCATCCTCGCCGAGGAGATCTTGGAGGACGTGGGCCTCGCCGGGAAGCGGCACGACGACGCAAACGCCCTCTCGCGCGGCGACAAGCGGCGGCTGGAGCTTGCGATGTGCCTCGTCCAGCGGCCGAAGCTGCTGCTGCTCGACGAGCCGACCGCGGGCATGAGCCGGCTCGACACCAACCGCACCATCGACCTTCTGAAGAAGATCAAGGCGAGCGGGATGACCAAGGTGATCATCGAGCACGACATGCACGTGGTCTTTTCGCTGGCCGACACGGTGACGGTGCTGGCGGGCGGGCGGATCATCGCGCAGGGGACGCCCGAAGAGGTCCGCCGTGACCCGAGGGTGCAGGAAGCCTATCTCGGAGGAGCACACTGATGGCCGACGCCGCGACCCTCGCCCGGCCGGGCACCGCCACCGGCACCGCGCCCTTCTTCTCCTGCCGCGATGTCCACGCCTATTATGGCGAAAGCTACATCGTGCAGGGGGTCTCGTTCGAGGTGATGGAGGGCGAGGTGATCGCCCTTCTCGGCCGCAACGGGGCGGGCAAGACGTCCACCCTGCGCACCATCGCCCGGACCGACACGCCGCAGATGCGCTCCGGCGAGATCTGGCTCGGCGGCACCGCGCTGCACAAGACCAACGCCGTCGGCGCCGCGCAGGCAGGGCTGCAACTCGTTCCGGAGGACCGGCGCATCATCGCCGGGCTGACGGTCGAGGAGAACCTGAAGCTCGCTCAGATCGCCGAGCCCATCGGCTGGCCGATCGAGAAGGTGTACGAGCGTTTTCCCCGCCTTGCCGAGCGGCGCCGCCAGGAGGCGGTCACCATGTCGGGCGGCGAACAGCAGATGCTGGCCGTCGCCCGCGCCCTCTGCCGCGAATTGAAGCTCCTGTTGCTGGACGAACCCTACGAGGGCCTCGCCCCGGTGATCGTGCAGGAGATCGAGCGGTGCGTGGCCGAGATCAAGGCGGCCGGCATCACCACCATCATGGTGGAGCAGAACGCCATCGCCGCGCTCCACCTCGCCGACCGCGCGATCATCATGGACATGGGCGAGATCGTCTACACCGGCACCGCCGCCGACGTGCTGGCCGACAAGGCGCTGCGGGAAGAGTATCTCGCCGTGTGACGGCGCGCCGCCTCACGAGGTCGGCGGTCGGCATAGACCGCCGGTCGGCGCGTCAGGTGGGCGCCGCCACCCGGCGCGCGATCTCCGCGATGTGCCGCAGGTCCGTGCCGCAGCAGCCGCCGAACACGGTGAAGTGCGGGTGGCGGCGCGCGATGGCGCCGAGCTGACCGCCGAGCTCCTCCGGATCGCCATCGTCGAGCGCCACCGCCGCGTCGAGCTCGGCGTGGCTGCAGCGGGACGCATTGGCGACGAAGCCCTTGAGGCGCTCCATCCACGGCCCCTCGCCCTGCCCCTCCGTCTGCCTCCACGTCCCTTCGACGTGGTCCGGGTGGGCGCAGTTGACGAGGTAATAGGCCGGGGCGCAGCCGGTCGCAGCGTCCACCGCGGCAATGGCGGCGCCGAGGGGCGCTCCGGTCGGCAAGCGCCCGTCGGTCTCCACGGTGAAGGAGATGGCGACCGGCAATCCCGCCTCGGCCGCCGTGCGGGCGATGCCGATCGCCTCCTCCGCATAGCAGAGCGTGAAGGCGTTGATCATCTCCGCGCCCCCTTCGGCGAAGATCGCGATCTGATCCCGGTGATAGTCGGCGGCTTCGTCCGCGGTCATCAGCGCGGCGGGCGCATAGCCGTCCGCACGCGGGCCGATCATGCCCGACACCACGGTCGGCACCGACCCGGCGCGCGCCTTGGCCTGCTGCGCGAAGACAACCGCACGGCGATTGGCCTCGGCGAGCCGGGCGCCGGTGTAGCCTATCGCCGCCGCGCGGTCCGGATTGGCGGTCCAGGTGTAGGTGTCGAGGATCACCCCCGCCCCGGTTTCGGCGCCGATAGAGATCAGCGCGTCATAATACTGCGCCAGGACGGTTTGCCCGGCAGCCTCCTCCAGCAGCGGATAGGCCGAGAAGTTCGGCAGATCGATCCCCTTGTTGAAGATCAGATCGGTTTCATTGCCCGTATATTGCAGGAACGGGCGGTCCATTTGTGGCAGTCTCTTCGTCATCATCGTCGGTTCCTTGGCACCTCGCCGATGCGGGCGGTGCGTGATGAGGGTGCAGACGGCGCGGGTTCGACGCAGCCGGCGAGAAGTGCGATATGGACGAGGCATCGCGCGGTGGCTGTGCCGGGCAGCACATGACCTTAAGAGATGGACGACGAGATGAGCGAGATGGATTGGCGCCTGAACGGTGTGCGCATCGTGAAATCGGGCGAGCTTGACCCCAACACGGCGTCGACGCCGGGGATGGACCGTGCGGCGGCGATCAACTTCGCCAAGGCCGGCGCCAACAAGCTCTGGGCCGGGACGGTGAAGATCCACCCCGACGCCAAGACCGGCGCGCACCATCACGGCCACCTGGAATCGGTGATCTATGTCGTGAAGGGTCGCGCGCGGATGAGGTGGGGCGACAAGCTGCAGTTCGTGGCCGAGGCGGATCCGGGCGATTTCATCTATGTGCCGCCCTACGTGCCGCACCAGGAAATCAACGCCATGACCGATGAGACGCTGGAGTGCGTGCTCGTTCGCTCGGATCAGGAGCCGGTGGTGGTCAACCTCGACATCGATCCGGTGGAGTCCCCCGAGCCCGTGCGCTGGACGGACCCGAACCACCCGGCGGAATAAGCCGCAGGCGCGTCGACCGCGGCGCTCGGCCGCGTCCCGCGTCACCAACAGGGGCCGCAAGTCCGGTGGCGCCCGCGTGGTTCTCGCGCCGGGCGGCAGTCGCAGTGTTCCGGTGCGCGGCGGAGCCGACACGGCGCCGCGCCCGATGGTGGGTGCAGGGTTAGCGCGGAGGGGATCGGCTTGCGCAGGCATCGCGTGGGACCCCGATGTGCGCGAGGCAGAAAAAAGGCGGGCCGGAGCCCGCCTTTTTTCATGTGCGTTGGACGCCGGCCGGTTCCGCACAGGTGCGTGCGGAACCTCTCAGCTCGGTGCCGCGCCGGTGCGTGCGGCGGGAGCCAGTGCGGCAGAGGTCAGCGCGGAAGCGCTCAGTTCGGCACGCCGGCATTGGGGTCCGGCGGGAAGGCCTCGGACACCTCTTCGCCGTGCAGCAGGGAGATGGCGAACTTCAGCTGCTCGTCGTCGGCCCGTTCGGTCGGCACGTAGGTGAGCGAGCCGGCGCGCTCCTCCTCCTCGCCGTCCTCGGCGACGAGGTGGCCGCGCAGGGACGCTTCGCCGCGCGCCTCCAGCTTGCCCTGCAGTTCTTCCGGCAGCGGCTGAATGACCTGAATGTCGGGGTCGATGCCGCGCGCCTGGATCGACCGGCCGGACGGCGTGTAATAGCGCGCCGTGGTCAAGCGGATGGCGCCGTTCGGGCCGAGCGGGATGATCGTCTGCACCGAACCCTTGCCGAAGGACTGGGTGCCGACGATGGTCGCCCGCTTGTGGTCCTGCAGCGCGCCGGCCACGATCTCGGACGCCGAGGCAGAGCCGCCGTTGATGAGGACGATCAGCGGCAGGCCGTCGACGAGGTCGCCGAGCTCGGCCGAGTAGCGCTGCGCCTTGTCTTCCTCACGGCCGCGGGTGGAGACGATCTCGCCCTGGTCGAGGAAGGAGTCCGACACGTCCACCGCCTCGGTCAGAAGGCCACCGGGGTTGTTGCGCAGGTCGAGGATGAAGCCCTTCAGTCCGCCGTCGCCGGCCTCGGCCTTCAGGCGCTTGATGCCTTCGGTGATGCCGGACGTCGTGCGCTCGGTGAACGAGGAGATGCGCAGGTAGCCGAGATCGTCGCCCATGATCTCCCACTTCACCGACTGGATCTGGATCCTGGCGCGGGTGATCGGGATCTCGATCGGATCCGCCACGCCTTCGCGGCGCACGGTGATGACGATCTTGGAATCGACGGGGCCGCGCATGCGGTCGACCGCTTCGTTGAGGGACAGGCCCATCACGTCCTCACCGTCGAGGTGGGTGATGAGGTCACCGGCCAGGACGCCGGCCTTGAAGGCGGGCGTATCGTCGATCGGCGAGACGACCTTGATGAACTCGTTCTCCATCGTGACCTCGATGCCGAGGCCGCCGAACTCACCCGACGTCTGGACCTGCATGTCCTGGAAATCGTCGGGCGGCATGTAGTTGGAGTGGGGATCGAGAGAGGTCAGCATGCCGTTGACGGCGGCGGCGATCAGGGCCTTTTCGTCCGGCGCTTCGACGTACTGGGCGCGCACGCGCTCGAACACGTCACCGAACAGGTTGAGTTGCCGGTAGGTGTCGGCGGAGGCGGCGTTCGCATTGCCGAGCAGCGCGCCCGGATCCGCCACTGCCACGGCGCCGGCCGCCCCGAAGGCTGCACCCGTCATCAACAAACCAATACGACGGATCATCCACGTGTCCTTCCTGCATCGGCCGTGGCCTCGCGCCACCAGCCCTGACTATCGATTGCAACGCGATCCTTACGGAGCTCAATATAAAGCGCCGGCCTTGATCCAAGGAGATCCGACCCTTCCGCACTGGCGGAGACGGCCGCGGACCGGCTCGCCATCCGCCCCATACGCCCCAGCGGCGCGCCGGGCTCAACCCTGTCTCCGGTGACGACCGAGGTCTCTTCCAAACCTGCCAGGACCATATGGTAACCCTCGCCCGCGTCTAGGATCAAGACTTGGCCATAATCGCTGAACGGCGCCGAAAACAGCACCGTCGCCGCCATGGGCGCAAAAACCGTGGCCTCGGGCAATGCCGCGATCGTGCGGCCGTTCGACACGTCGCCCGTCCCGGTGGCGTCACCGAAGGTCGAGACGACGCTTCCGGCCACAGGTAGAGCCAGCGTACCGCGCTGCGCCTCGAAGGAGCGGCCGGCGGGCGGAGCGACGTTCACGCCTTCACGCGACAGGCGGTCGAGGAGGCCAGAAACGGTGCGTTCCTCTTCGGCCAGACGGGCGAGATCGGCGTTCGCGCGCTCACGCTCGTAAAGCGACAGCGCGCGGCGGCGCTGCAGTTCCGCGCTCAATTCGTCCAGCCGGCGGCGCTCGCCGTTCAGCGTCTCGAGGTCGCCGCGCAGGCTTGCCCAGCGGGCTCTTTCGTCGGCCTCGAGCCGCGCGGCTTCGGCCAGTGTGGCCGACAGGGTGCGGGCGCTGCGGTCGAGCTGGGGAAGCGCGGCGTTGAGGAGGATCGCCCCGCGCACGGCACTGGTGGCATCGCCGCTGTCGCCGAAGAGGGCGGGCGGCGGGCGGCGGCCGATGCGTTGCAGCGCCATCAAAATGGTGGAGAGGTCGCCACGCTTCTCGGCGAGGTCGCGGCGGATGGCGGCCTGATCGTCGGTCAGCCGCTCCAGCGCCACCTCTTCGCCGGCGATGCGTTGCTCCAGTTCGGCGACGGAGGCGGCGGCGGCCTCGGCGCGTTCGCGCAGCCGCGCCTCGTCGCTCGCAAGGTCGATCAGCTCGTCGCCGAGGTCGCTGGCGCGGGCCTCGGCGGCGGCGGTGCTTTCGCGCAGCCGTTCAAGACGTTGCAGCAGTTGCTGCCGCTCGCTCGGCGCGGCGACCGTCGCGCCAGGCTGAGCCTGAGCCAACGCCGGGAGAGGCACCGCCGGGCCGAGCAGAACGGCCGCGGCGAGAGCCAGCGGTGCGCCGCGTCGGGTTCCGGCGCGCACCGTCACGCGCGATGATAGGGGTGGCCAAGACGTATCGTCACCGCTCGATAGAGTTGTTCCAGGAGGATCGCCCGCGCCAGAAGGTGCGGGAGCGTCATCGCGCTCAGCGACATCGTATGGTCGGCCGCGGCTTTGATCGCCTCGCCATGGCCGTCCGCCCCGCCGATGGCGAAGCACACGTTGGGGTGTCCCGCGTCGAGCCAGCTCTGCAGGCGCGCCGCGAACTCGGCGCTCGACCAGGGGGCGCCGTTTTCGTCCAGCACGACGAGCGGTCCGGGCTTTTTGGCCTGGAGCAACTTGTCGCCTTCGAGGGCAGCCTTGGTCGGCCCCGTCGCCTCCGCGAATTCGCGCACGGTGACGGCCGAGAGCCCCAACGAGCGGCCGATCCGCTCGGCCCGCTCCATATAGCGGCCGCACAGTTCGGCTTCGGGACTCTGCCCAGCCTTACCGACGGCGAGAACGAAGAGGTTCAGACGACGAGCTCCACCTGTGCCGCCGGATCCATCTGCCACATCTTCTCGAGGTTGTAGAAGGTCCGAACCTCGGGACGAAACACGTGGATAATGACATCACCCGTATCGATGAGGACCCAATCGCAGCTATTGAGTCCCTCCACCTTCACGGCTTTGGCACCGTTGTCCTTCAGATCGCGAAGGAGACGGTCGGCGACAGCACCGACGTGGCGGTGAGATCGGCCCGATGCCACGACCATGTGGTCGGCGATCGGCGTTTTGCCGGTCACATCGATGGCGACGATGTCCTCAGCCTTGGAGTCCTCCAGACTGTCCAGGACGACGGCGAGGGGCACGGCAATTTCACCGATTTCCTCACGATGAGACGGGATCGCCTCATTTGACGTCAATGCCATGTGTGCGCGGGTTCCTTTCCTAGAACGTCGCTTAAGTAAGGCTTCGAAACCGAGGCCCATGCCGCAAAGATAGGTTTTTGTCCATCACCTTTTCAAGTGTACCGGCATCACATGGCCCCAGTTAGTCCCCAATATGAGGAGGGTTGCGCAGGCGGCTTTCTCCGGACTGGCGCGACGATCTGCAAACCTCGTTGTCCGTCCGCGTCTTAGGCGGGGCGAAGCGCGGCCCGATACACGCCGCGGCGAACCGGCGGCGGCCTTGAGCATTGTCCCTCCAAACCGATCGCGAGAGGAGACGAGACATGCACGACCCGATTCGCATGACCGCGCTGACCGCCGCCCTTCTGACGACGGCCGCCTTCGCCGCCCCCGGTGCCAGCGCCCAGCAGACGACGGGCCCCGCCGGACAGGCCGAAATCACCACCGAGGCGCAGATGACGCCCGCCGCCACCGGCGAGGCGCCCGTGGTCAACGCCGCGCGCCTCGTGGAGATCGACGACGACTTCGTGTTGCCGACCCTCAACATGCCAGTCGACGCCATCGACGACTGGGACGTGGTGGACATCAACGGCAACGAGCTCGGCGAGCTCGAAGAGGTGCTGGGGCCGGACCGCAACACCGCCACCGCCGCCGCCATCGAGTTCGACGGGCCGGGCTGGTTCTTCAACGACAACGACGTCACCCGCGTCGTCGACATCTCCGCCCTGACGATCCAGGACGGGCGCCTGGTGCTCGACATGACCGAGGAAGAGGTGCGCTCGCTGCCGGTCTACGACGACTGAGCAAGCGCCCGAGACGACGCAGCGCGGGCCGATCCCCGCCGCGAAAGGCCGCGCCCGATGGCGCGGCCTTTTTTCGTCGCGCGGCCCCCGCGGAACAGGCGCCGCGCCCGGCCCCCGCGCCGGGGGTTCAGTTCGGCCGATCAGGCGGCCAGGATGTCCGGCGTCGCCGCGAGTACGTCGGCGGAGCCCTCCACCGCGTTGGTGGTGAGGGCCGGAACCGTGATGACCAGCGAATCGGCGAAGAAGCGGGCGAGGCCGGCGCGCGCGGCGGCGGCTTCGTTCTCCGACGCCAGCGCCGCCTTGACGAGATAGGCGCCGCCCGCCGTCAGCCCCATGGCGCGCAGGAACGGCGTCGCACCGGCGAGCGCCTTGTCCACCTCGCCGGCCGCGAGCGCGCCGCGCAGCGCCTCCGCCGCGCCCTCCACGGCGCCGATCGCCGTGTCGAGATGGCGCGCCGCACCGGCCAGGGAGAGGTCGTTGGCCCCGCGCGCCGCCTCGGCGATCTGCCGCAGCTCGCCGAGATAGGCCGCCAGCACCGCCCCGTCCTCGAGCGTGATCTTGCGCCGCACGAGGTCGATCGCCTGGATGCCGTTGGTGCCCTCGTAGATGGTGAAGATGCGCGCGTCGCGGAAATGCTGCGCCGCGCCGGTCTCCTCCACGTAACCCATGCCGCCGTGCACCTGAACGCCCAGCGATGAGACTTCGCAGCCGATGTCCGACGCGAAGGCCTTGGCGATCGGCGTCAGAAGGTCGGCGCGGGACTTCCAGAAGGCGGCGTCCGGCTTGCCGGGGCGACCGCGGTCGATGGCGACGGCGCAGGCATAGCAGATCGCCCGCGCCGCCCGCGTCAGGCCGCGCATGGTGAGGAGCATACGCTTCACGTCCGGGTGGTAGGCGATCGGAGCGGCGCCCTCCCCGGTCCACGTCTCGGCTTTGGCCTGGCGCCGCTCGGCGGCGAAGGCGATGGCGCGCTGCGTCGCCATCTCGGCCACCGCGGCCCCCTGCATGCCGACCGACACGCGCGCGTTGTTCATCATCGTGAACATCGCATTGAGGCCGCGCCCCGGCTGGCCGACGAGGTAGCCGACCGCGCCCTCACCTTTGGCACCATAGGCCATGGTGCATGTGGGCGAGGCGTGGATCCCGAGCTTCTCCTCCACGCCGACGCACTCGACATCGTTGCGCGGGCCCAGCGAGCCGTCCGCGTTCACGAGGAATTTCGGCACCAGGAAGAGCGAGATGCCGCGCGTCCCCTCCGGCGCGTCCGGCAGGCGGGCGAGAACGAGGTGGATGATGTTCTCGGTCAGGTCATGCTCGCCGTAGGAGATGAAGATCTTCTGGCCGAAGATGCGGTAGTGGTCATCCTCCGGCACCGCCTTCGACTTCAGCGTGCCGAGGTCGGACCCCGCCTGCGGCTCGGTGAGGTTCATCGTGCCGGTCCAGGTGCCGGCGATCATCTTGGGCAGGTAGGTGGCCTTCAGCGCGTCCGAGGCGTGGGCCTGCAACGCTTCCACTGCGCCCACGGTCAACAGCGGGTTGAGCGCGAAGGCGGGGTTGGCCTGGTTCAGAATGTCGGTCAGGACGATCTGCAGCGCCATCGGAAGACCCTGGCCGCCATACTCCTCCTCGCCCGTCAGCGAGCCCCAGCCGGCCTCGACCCACGCATCATAGGCCTTCTCCCAACCGGCGGGGGTGTGCACCTCGGCGCCGTCGCGGCGGGAATGCTCGCGGTCGCCCACCGCATTCAGCGGGGCGAGGTGGTCTTCGGCGAAGCGGCCCGCCTCGGTCAGGATGGCGAGCGCGTCGTCCTCGCCGAGGTCGATCGCCCCGGCATCGCGCGCTTCGGCCAGACCCGCCACCTTTTCAAGCGCAAACAGCATCTCCTCGACGGCAGCAGTGTACGTCATCGTGTCTCCCCCCGTATAACTCGCCCATGACAATAGGCGCTCCGATCGCAGGTGGCACCCTTTGCGGTGCGCAAAGAGTTGATTCGTCAGCGGACGAGGCGGCCGCGGCCGCGCGTGCGGCGGACGTCCTTCGCGCCGGCGGGCTCGCCGCGCTGCCGACGGAGACGGTCTATGGCCTCGCCGCGCTGGCCGCGTCGCCGGGGGCCGTGGCGCGGATCTACGCGGCGAAGGGCCGCCCCTCCTCCAACCCCTTGATCGTCCACGTCGCGAGCCTCGAGCAGGCGGCGACCTTTGCGGACACGTCGGCCGCCGCGGCCCTCGCGGACCTGTGGCCTGGCCCCCTCACCGCGGTTCTGCCGCTGACCGACGCCGCCGCCATCGCCCCCGCCGCGCTCGCCGGCGGCACCACGGTGGCGGTGCGCATCCCCGCCTCTCCCCTCTTTCGCGCCGTGTGCGCCGCGGCGGGGCCGCTGGTCGCGCCGAGCGCCAACCGCTCCGGCCGCGTGTCCCCCACCACGGCGGCCGCGGTCGCCGAGGAGCTGGGCGCGGTGATCGACCTCATCGTCGACGCGGGGCCATGCCCGGTGGGGTTGGAATCGACGGTGGTCGACCTCACGGCGACGCCGCCGCGCCTGCTGCGGCCCGGCGCGACGAGCCTTGCCGCGCTCGCCGCCCGGCTCGGCACCGTCGCCACCGGGCCCGCGGCGGACGGCGGTGCGCCGCTCCGCTCGCCGGGCCTTCTCGCGTCTCATTATGCGCCGGACGCCAAGGTGCGGCTCGACGTCGCCGCGGCCGACGTCGGCGCGGACGAGGCGTGGCTCGCCTTCGGGGCGGAGACGTCCGCCGCCGCGCCGGAGCGCACGTTCCGCCTCTCGCTCAACTGCGACCTCGACGAAGCGGCCCGCGGCCTCTACGAAGGATTGCGGCGCCTCGACGCCACGGGGGCGGCCTCCATCGCCGTCTCGCCGATCCCCGCCGAAGGGATCGGCCTTGCCATCCGCGACCGGCTGATGCGCGCCGCAGCCCCGCGCCCGGACAGTCCAGCGAGCGGCGGCCCGACAACGGGCGCACCCGCGAGCGGCGGCCCGGACGCCTAACGAGACGCCCGCCGGCGATCCGGCCCCTCGATCACGTCTCCCATCAGAAGGTGACGGAGCCTGATGACGATCATCTACACCGACCCCGTGTTCGGCCGCCACAAGACGCCCTCCGGCCATCCGGAATGCGCCGAGCGTTTCGCCGCCGCCGAGCGCGCCCTTGCCCACCCCAAGTTCGAGCCGCTGGAGCGCCGCACCGCGGGTCCGGTGCCGGCCGATGCCGTCTTCGCCGTCCACCCCGAGGCGCACATCGCCGACCTCGATTCCATGGTGCCAGATGAAGGCCTCGTCGCTGTCGACGCGGACACCGCGATCGGCCCCTTCACCATGCGGGCCGCGCGCACCGCGTCGGGCTGCGCCATGGCGGCGGTCGATGCCGTGTTCGCGGGGGAGACGAAGAACGCTTTCGTCATCGGCCGTCCGCCCGGCCACCATGCCGAGAAGACGCGGGCGATGGGCTTCTGCTTCCTCAACCACGTCGCCATCGCCGCGCGCCATGCCCAGCGCGTCCACGGCATCAAGCGCGTCGCCATCGTCGACTACGACGTGCACCACGGCAACGGCACGCAAGATATCTTCTGGGACGATCCGACGGTGTTCTACGCCTCCACCCACCAGGTGCCGCTTTATCCCGGCACCGGCGAGGCGAACGAGCGCGGCCGCGGCAACATTCTCAACGTACCGCTGCCGCCCGGAACGCCGGGCTCGCTCTACCGCACGCTGTTCGACGGAGCGGTGATGCCGGCCCTCTCGGCGTTCAAGCCGGAGCTTCTCATCCTCTCCTCCGGGTTCGACGCTCACGACGACGATCCGCTCGCCAACATTCGCCTGTCGGACGCCGATTTCGTGTGGATCACCGAGCGAATGATGGACCTCGCGGACCGCACTTGCGAGGGTCGGCTCGTCTCCTCGCTCGAAGGGGGCTATGACCTTGCCGCGCTCGGCCGCTGTGTTGCCGGCCATGTCGGCGCGCTGATGACCGCCTGAGGAGCCCGCCATGATGGACCGCCCCGACGTTGCGACCATGACCTTCGAGGCCGCCATGGGCGAGCTGGAAGAGATCGTCGACATGCTGGAGAAGGGCAACGTTCCGCTGGAGGAATCCATCGCCTTCTACGAGCGCGGGGAGGCGCTGAAGGGGCGCTGCGACAGCCTCCTCAAGAATGCCGAGATGCGGGTCGAGAAGGTCCGCATGAAGGCGACGGGCGAGCCGTCCGGCACCGAACCTCTCGACAAGAAGGAGCCGGCCGCGCCCGCCGCCCGCTCCGCCGCGCGCCGTCCCGCCCCGGCGGCCCCGGCCTCCCCCCGGCCCGCAGCGCTCGACGACGACGACATTCCGTTCTGACCCGGCCCCTGCCGGCGGTCGCCTTCCGCCGGACCCTCCGCAGCCGTCGCGCTGCCTGCTCCCGGCACCCGTCGCGAGAGCGTGCCCCGCGCCGGGGCTGAACCGGGGCTTGGGGCGCCGGGTCACGATTGGGGCAAAGGGGAATTTTACCTCTCGACATCGCCTCTCCGGCCACGATATCGCCGGGCATTGGCTCAGTCCCAAGAGAGTGGCGTATGTCGAGCGGAACTGTCATTCAGAGCGAGGAGCGCGTCAGCGTCGGCGCCGCGCTCGCTCCGGTCGCGGCGCTGCTGCTCGGCACGGCGCTGCTCTATCTCGGCTACGGACTGCAGGCGACCCTCATCCCGCTGCGCGCGGACCTCGAGGGATTTTCGCGCGTCGCCATCGGCCTTCTCAGCTCCACCTATTATCTCGGCTTCGTCGCGGGCTGCATCTTCGCGCCCTATCTCATCCTGCGCGCGGGCCACATCCGCGCCTTCGCGGCCATGGTGTCGCTTGTGTCGGCCGCCGCCCTCTCCTTCCCGCTGGTGACGGACGAGGTGTCGTGGATGGTCTTCCGCTGCGCCACTGGCTTCTGCATCGCGGGCGTCCTCGTCATCATCGAGAGCTGGCTGAACGACAAGGCGACGAACGCCACCCGCGGCGTGGTGATGAGCGCCTACATCGTCATCACCTATGCGATGATCTCGATCGGCCAGATGGGCGTGGCGGTGCAGCCCATCTCGTCCTTCGCCCTCTTCGCGCTGTGCTCGATCATGCTGTCCGTCGCCGCCGTTCCGGTGGCGTTGACGCGGGCGAGCCAGCCGGCGCCAATCCCGGTGGTGAAGTTCGATCCGGGACTTCTCTGGTCGGTCGCCCCCGCGGCCTTCGTCGGCTCGTTCATGTCCGGGATGATGGTCGGCTCGTTCAACGGCCTCGGCTCCATCTTCGCGGTCGATTCCGGCTTCCGCACCGACGAGGCGGCGATCTTCGTCTCCGCCTGCGTGCTCGGCGGGGCGATCGGTCAATATCCTCTCGGCCGCCTGTCGGACTTCTTCGACCGCCGTCTGGTGCTCCTCGGCGCCTCCGCGGCGACGGCCGCCATCGCCTTCCTGCTCGCCTTTGCGAGCTTCCTGCCCGGCATCGTCATCCTCGGCCTCGGCTTCGTCGTCGGCCTCGCCATGCTGCCGATCTATTCCGTCGCCGCGGCCCACGCTTATGACTGGACGCCGCAGGAGAACATCGTCCCGACCTCGGCCGCGCTCCTCATCGTGTTCGGCGTCGGGTCGATCATCGGCCCGCTTGTCGGCTCCACCTTGATGGCGTTCATGGGTCCGGGCGGGCTCTTCCTCACCATCGCCGGCAGCGCCATATTCCTCGCCCTCTTCGTCTCGGCCCGCATCACCATGCGCAGCCGCCCGGAAGAAGAGATGCGCACCGACTTCGACTATGCCGCGACCGCGGTGGTCGGCGGCGCGATCACGCCGGAGCTGATCGACGAGGACGATCCGTCGATGGAGGTGCCGGTCGGCTTCTCGGCATTGGAGATCGACGAGGCGGAGCGGATCGAGAACGCCGACGACACGATCGAGGCGCCCCAATCGTCGCAGCCCCCCGGCGAGCCCCTTTCCGCCGACACCGTGACGGGCGATAGCAGCGACACGAAGCACTGAGGGAAGCCCTGCCATGAGAACCATCCGCCTCGTCCTTTGGGGACTCGTCCTCGTTCTCGGCGCGGTGGTGGCCGGTGTCACCGTCGGGCGGCTTCTCACCAACGAGCCGATGGTGGCGTCGAGCCCGCTCGGCGCGGCCCAGCACCGCGCCAAGTACGAGAACGCGGGCGGCCCCTTCACCGCCCTCACCACCCAGGGCGCCACCGTCACCGAGGCGGATTTCCGCGGCAAGCCGATGGCGGTCTTCTTCGGCTTCACCCACTGCCCGGACGTGTGCCCGACCGCGCTCCTGGAGGCGCAGCAATGGCTCGACGCGCTGGGTGACGAGGCGGACGAGATCGCCGTCGTGTTCGTCACCGTCGACCCCGAGCGCGACACGCCGGAGGTGCTGGGGCGCTATATCGAGGCGTTCGACGACCGCGTCGTGGGGCTGGTTCCGACGTCGCTGGAGGCGCTGGAGCAGATGGCGGAGAATTACGGCATCATCTATGGTAAGGTTCCCCTCGGCGAAGGCGACTATACGATGAACCACACCGCCGACACGCTGCTGTTCGACGAAGACGGCGCGTTCGCGGGCTTCATCCCGTTCACCCCGTTCTCCACGCGGCAGAACGAGGAGCTGACCGCGCGGGCGACGAACCAGGCGGTCGACCAGTTGAAGGCGCTGATCGAGGGATGAGGCGGGTGGGACGAGGACAGTCCGGCACTGCGAGCAGGATGAGGTGAACGGAATGAGGCGAACGGGATGAACACGGCGGCGGCAGTCTCCATCACCGCGGCGGTCTTCCTCCTCGCCCTCGGGGTGACGATGTGGCTGACCATGGGCGCCACGATCTTCGCCGTGATGACGGAGTTCGGCCAACTCATCTGCGGCTGACCCCCGCCTGCGCCGCTCTTTGGCGCCCCGGACTCCCCGCGCCGCACTCATCGGCATGACGGTCTCCCTGCGGCGCCGCCATCGGCGCGCCGACCAGCCCGGCCGCCAGCGCCGAACCGCGGCAGCACCATTCACCCCTTCGATTGCACGGAACGAGGCGCTATAGAGGCGCCATGATGCGCCTCGCTGTCCTCCCCATCCTGCCGCCCTTCCGCGCCCGGAGCACGCTGTGATGCGTCTCGACCAGGCCCTTGTGGCGCGCGGCCTCAGCCGCACCCGCAGCCAGGCGCGCGAGGCGATCCTGCGCGGCGCCGTCACCGTGGACGGCACCGTCGTCACCAAAGCCGCCCTGCGCGTCGCCGAGGACGCGCGACTTCAGACGGCGGGCGAGGCATGGGTGAGCCGCGCCGCCCACAAGCTCGTCGCCGCGCTCGACCATTACGGGATCGACCCGGAAGGCGCCCGGGCGCTCGACATCGGCGCCTCCACCGGCGGCTTCACCGAGGTGCTCCTGGCGCGCGGCGCGGCGGAGGTGATCGCGCTCGACGTCGGCCACGACCAGCTCGCCGCGAAGCTGCGCGCCGACCCGCGCGTCCACGTCATCGAGGGGCTCAACGCGCGCCATCTCATGGCCGACGATCTCCCCTTCGCGCCGGACCTCGTCGTGTCGGACGTGAGCTTCATCTCGCTGAAGCTGGCGCTGCCGCCGGCACTCGGCCTCGCGGTGCCGGGCGCGCGTCTCGTCGCCCTCGTCAAGCCGCAGTTCGAGGTGGGGCGCGAGGCGATCGGCAAAGGCGGCATCGTGCGGGACGCGGCGGCTGCCGATGCGGCGCTGGCGGACGTCACCGCCACCATCGCCGCGCTCGGCTGGCGCCTGGAGGCGGCGATCTACTCGCCCATCGAAGGCGGCGACGGCAACCGCGAATTCCTCGTCGCCGGGGTGAAGACCGGCGCGGCGGCGGGGGTGACCGCGTGAACGCGGCCGCCGCCGAGGCGCCCGTCGGCACCTGCCCGCTGTTCGGCCGCTGCGGCGGGTGCAGCCATCTGGACCGCCCCGCCGACCTCTACGCGGCCGAGAAGGAGCGCCACGTGGCCGCGGCGCTCGCCGGGCGCGGTGTCACGGCGGCGGTGTCGCCGCTCCTGCGCCTGCCTTTCGCCAGCCGCCGCCGCGCCACGTTCACGGCCGTGCACGACAAGGGCGGCGTGAAGATCGGCTACCAGGCCGCCCGCTCGCACGAGGTGGTGGACGTCGCCTTCTGTCCGGCGCTGGACCCGGACCTTGCCGCCGCCCTGCCGCGCATCCGCGCCATCGGCACCGCGGCGGCCGCGGGAGGGCGCGCTCGCATGACCGCGACGCTGACGGCGAACGGCGTCGACCTCACCATCACCCGCGAGACGAAGACCCCCGCGCGCCGCAAGCCGCCGCGCGGCGCCAAGGGCAAGCGGCGCGATGGGCCCGGCCCGCTGCTCATCGAACCGCCGACCGAGACCGGCCCCGGCGCGCTCGTGCGCGTGATGGTGGACGGTGACCTCTCCTTTATGACCGAGCCGCCGGTGGTGGTGTTCGCCGGTGTCGCCGTCCCCTTCCCGTCCGGCGCCTTCCTGCAGGCGAGCCGCGCCGGCGAGGCGGCGATGATCCGCCTCGTCACGGAGGCGATGGCGGGCGCTGAGAACGTGGCCGACCTCTTCTGCGGCCTCGGCACCTTCGCCGTGCCGCTGACCGCCTCGGCGAAGGTGCTGGCGGCAGAGATCGACGGTCCCGCCCTCGAAGCGCTGCGGGCCGGGATGGCCCACACCACCGGCCGCAGAGCCCTAACCGCCGTCAGCCGCAACCTGATGCACCATCCCCTGTCGCCGCAGGAGCTGAAGGGGATCGACGGCGTCGTCTTCGACCCGCCCCGCGCCGGGGCCGAGGCGGTGGCGCGCGAGCTCGCCCGCTCCGATGTGCCGCGCCTCGCCGCCGTCTCCTGCGAGCCCGCGACGCTCGCCCGCGACCTCGCGATGCTGACCGAAGGCGGGTACAAAATCACGCAGGTGGTGCCCGTCGACCAGTTCGTCGGCACGGCCCATATCGAGGTGGTGGCAACCCTCGAGCGCGAGCGTTGACGCCGACCGGGCGTAAGCGCTGACGCCAACGGAGCGATGACGATGACGCCAGTGGAGCGGCTCGCCCTTCGGACGCGGTTCGGATTGACCCAGGCGGCGCGCGTCGGCTGGTACGCGGCGCAGAACCGTGCGGGTGTGCGCGCCGGACGGGAGGCCGGCGAGGGTCTGCCGCCGCCGCCCAAACCGGTCATCGAGGCGCCGGCGGGCGTCCCGGAGCGGGCCACGCTGCTGAAGCAGGTTCGCCAGCTTCTCGCCCGCGATCTCGCCAACATCGAAGCCGGGCTCTACCCGATGCCGAAGGACGAGCCGGACGGGCTGCGCGGCATGTTCGCCCGGCGCGACCTCTACCTGAAGGACATTCCGGCGATCGTGCGCCGCCGCGCCACGGGATCGCACCAGGAGCTGGACCGCAGCGGCGCCACGCGCCCGCGTTATTACATGCAGAACTTCCACTTCCAGACCGACGGGTGGATGAGCGAGGAGTCTGCAAAGCTCTACGACACGCAGGTCGAAACGCTGTTCTTCGGCGCGGCCGCCGCGATGCGCCGCCAGGGCCTGGTGCCGATCGCCGAGATGGTGCGCGCTCGCGACCAGCGCCGCCTCAAGATGCTCGACGTCGCGTCCGGCTCCGGCGCCTTCCTGGCCGATGTTCGCCACGCCTTCCCGCGCCTTCCGGTGATCGCCAGCGACCTGTCGGAGCCTTATCTGGGGCTGGCGCGGCAGCGGGTGCGGCGCGCGGGCGGTGCGGCGCTGAGCGGTGCGGTCGTCGGCGCGGCGGAAGCGCTGCCCTTCGCGGCGGATACGTTCGACCTCGTGTCCAACATCTACCTTTTCCACGAATTGCCGCCGAAGGTGCGGCCGCTGGTGGCGGGTGAACTGGCGCGTGTCTTGTCACCCGGCGGTCGTCTGATTGTCATTGATAGTTTACAGACAGGCGATAACTTGGAGCTGGATGGCCTGCTCGAACTCTTCCCTCAGCTTTTTCACGAGCCCTACTACCGGTCCTATGTGACGGAGGACATGATCGGGCTGTTCGAAGGGCGAGGCCTCACGCTTGTGGCCAGTTGGGCAGCATTCGTCTCGAAAGTGATGGTGTTCGAAAAAGCACCACGCTGAAGACGGCTCCAGCTGCTAGGGTGAAGTCGTCGTTGGCTTAAGACAACACGCCCGCTTCGGGCGGCAGAGCTGATATGAAACGTGTGCCCAACAGTTTTCGCAAAACGATGCTGATTGCGCTCGGCATCGTCTGCCTCATCGTGGGGGCGATCACCGCCCCCACACCACTGCCGACCGGCGTGCCTTTGCTCGCCATCGGCATCGTGCTGCTGGTGACCCTGTCGCAGACGGCACGGCTTTATGTGCGCCGCCTGCGCGCGCTGTCCGGCCCGGTCGACCGGGGCTTTGCCTTCGTGGAGACGCGCACCGGCCGGCAGATGTCCACCGTGCTGCGCCGCACCCGCCCGCTCGCCCGGAAGATCGAGGCGAAAGCGGCGATGAAGGCGGCCACCGCCGCCATCGCCTCCGTGCGCGCCCGCCACCAGAGCACGGCCCCATCCGGTTCGGCCCCCGCCCCCGGCGCCGACTGACACCGGAGCGCCCGGCAGACCTGATCGAACGCGCCGGACAGGCCCGACAGCGTGCAGGACTGGCCCGGTGAAGGCCCGTCGGAGCCCCGTCGGCACGACATTAACACAACCGTTTGACGCCGCCGCTGGGTTGCCCGAGAAGAGGGCCAAACTCACGGAGGAAACGTCATGGCCGCTCACGAGCCCGGCTTCAACACCCTCTCGATCCACGCCGGGGCCCAGCCGGACCCGACGACGGGCGCCCGCGCCACGCCGATCTACCAGACGACCTCGTTCGTGTTCGACGATGTCGACCACGCGGCGTCGCTGTTCGGCCTGCAGGCCTTCGGCAACATCTATACCCGCATCACCAACCCCACCAACGCGGTGCTGGAAGCGCGCGTCGCCGCGCTTGAAGGCGGCACGGCCGCGCTCGCCGTCGCCTCAGGCCACGCCGCGCAGCTCAACGTCCTCCACACGCTGATGACGCCGGGCGACGAACTCGTCGCCTCCAACAAGCTGTACGGCGGGTCGATCAACCAGTTCACCCACTCGTTCAAGAACTTCGGCTGGAATGTGAAGTGGGCGAACGCGGACGATCCCGCCTCCTTCGCCGCCGCCATCACCGACAAGACGAAGGCCATCTTCATCGAGTCCATCGCCAACCCCGGCGGCGTGATCATGGACATCGAGGCGATCGCCAAGGTGGCGAAGGCCGCCAACGTCCCGCTGATCGTCGATTCCACGATGGCGACGCCCTATCTGATCCGCCCGTTCGAGCACGGCGCCGACATCGTCGTCCACTCGGCGACGAAGTTCCTCGGCGGTCACGGCAACTCCATCGCCGGCGTGATCGTCGACGGCGGCACGTTCAACTGGGCCGGCGACGCGCGCTACCCGATGCTGTCGGCACCGCGTCCGGAATATGACGGGATGGTGGTGGCCGAGACCTTCGGCAACTTCGCCTTCGCCATCGCCGCGCGCGTGCTCGGCCTGCGCGACCTGGGCGCCGCGCTGTCGCCGATGAACGCCTTCCTGGTGCTGACCGGTATCGAGACGCTGGCGCTTCGCATGCAGCGCCACTGCGAGAACGCGCAGAAGGTCGCCGAATTCCTGTCGACGCACCCGAAGGTGTCGTGGGTCAGCTATCCGGGCCTTCCGGGCGACAAGTATCACGAGCTGGCCAAGAAATATTGCCCGAACGGCTCGGGCGCGGTGTTCACCTTCGGCCTCGCCGGCG
Organism: Acuticoccus yangtzensis; assembly: GCF_001927245.1. GTDB lineage: Bacteria > Pseudomonadota > Alphaproteobacteria > Rhizobiales > Amorphaceae > Acuticoccus > Acuticoccus yangtzensis. The sequence goes on from NZ_MJUX01000001.1 coordinate 612,120, forward strand.
GTTACGACGCGGGCGTGTCGCTGGTCTCCAACCTGGAGCTGTTCTCGCACCTCGCCAACATCGGCGATACGCGCTCGCTGGTGATCCACCCGGCGTCGACCACCCATCGCCAGCTTTCCACCGAGGCGAAGGTCGCCGCGGGCGCGGGACCGGACGTGGTGCGCGTGTCGATCGGGCTGGAGACGGTCGAGGACATCATCGCCGACCTCGACAAGGCGCTGAACGCCTGACGGCGCTCGGCCGCTGACGCAAAGAAGGCGGCCTTTCGGGGCCGCCTTTTTCGTTCGCGTGGTGGAATGCCGCCTCAGGCTTTGCGGCGGGTCAGGCGGGTCGACGTGTCGACCGTGACCCACAGGATGACGGCCGCCACGAACTGATGCGTCAGCGCCAGATGCAGCGGGACCCGCATGACGACGACCGCGACGCCGATGGCGACCTGCAGGGTGACTAGGGCGGCGAGCGCCACGGAGGCCCCCCGCACGGCGCCCGCCCGCCACGCCGCCAGCGCGAACGCGACGACGGCGAGGAAGACGACATAGCCGAGGATGCGGTGGTCGAACTGCACGGTCAGCGGATTTTCGAGCATGTTCATCCACCAGGGCGAAAGGTTGCCGAGGCCTTCGGGGATCAGCGCGCCGGCCATGGTGGGCCACTCGTCGGAGGCGAGTCCGGCGTCCATCCCGGCGACGAGGGCGCCGAGGAAGATCTGCCCCAGCACCAGGAAGGGCAGCACCTTGCCGAGCGCGGTCACCGCGCCGGGTGCCGCCGCCGTCGCCCGTCGTCCCGCGGCCCGCGCGGAAAGCCACACCGCCAGGGAGAGGATGATACATGCCAGCGTCAGATGCACCGCGAGGCGGTAGTGGCTCACGTCCACCCGCTCGGTGAGGCCCGAGGTGACCATCCACCAGCCGACCGCGCCCTGAAGGCCGCCGAGCGCCAAAAGGCCGAGCGCCCACGGCTTCAGCCACCCCGGAAGCATGCCGCGCAGCCAGAAGAAGGCGAGAGGCAGCGCGAAGACGAGGCCGATGGAGCGCGCCACCAGCCGGTGCGCCCATTCCCAGTAGAAGATGGCCTTGAACTCGTCGAGCGACATGCCGCGGTTGACGAGCTGATATTCGGGGATCTGCCGGTAGAGGGCGAGCGCGTCCTGCCAGGCCGCCTCGCTGAGCGGTGGGATCACGCCGACGATCGGCTCCCACTCGGTGATCGAGAGGCCCGAATCGGTGAGCCGCGTGCCGCCGCCGACCACCAGCGTGGCGATGACGAAGGCGGCCACGACGCGCAGCCACCATACGACAGCGCGGTGTGCGCGTTCGGTTCGGGCGGGCCGGGTTCTGGCAATGTCGGAGTGCAGGCTTTGCGTATCCATGGGGCGAGATCTATCGCCGCCCGCCGCCCTTGCCAAAGCCTTTGTTCGCCGGCGCCATCATGCCGCGCCCGTGCCGCGGCACGATCGTGCGGCGCGGGCTTGCCGGCGCCGGCGCGATCCGTGAGAAGGCATCGGCGGGCGGGTGGTCGCGCTGCGCCCAGCGGGCGGTACGCACCGCTCAGGATCCGGCACGCGGCACGGGAAGGAGACGCGCTTTGAGCATGAGGCTTCGCAAGTTCATCGGAACGATCATCACGGTGAGCTTCCTTCTGATTTACTGCCTCATGGCGATGGTGTTGGCCGCGCGGCTGCTGCCGGGCACCAGCGGCGTCGTGCAGCTCGGCTACTACGCCGTGGCGGGGCTTCTCTGGGTGATTCCGGTCGGCCTCCTCATCAAATGGATGCAGCGCGAGTGATCACGACGCGCGGCGCGCCTTGTTTCGGCGCTTGCCGAGGCTGGTGATGGCTTTGATCAGAAGGATGGCGAGGCTGGCGGCCAGGGTGACGTAGGCGACGGCGAGGCCCCATTGGCCCTCGGTCGTGTGAGTGAGGCGATAATGCTGGCTGCTGGCGCTGGCGGCGAGACGGTCGCGCACCCCGCTGGCGATGGTGTGCCCTGCGAGCATCTGGCCCGACGAGACGCGGATCCGCACGGTTCCCGGCGCCTCCTGCTCGACCTCCACCGCGCGCACCATGCGTTCGACATCGGCCATGCGCGCATCCTGTCCCGCCGTTGCGGCGTCTGCGAGACTGCGGCCGTCGTCCGCGAACGCCGCTCCCGGATGAGCCGGCTGGATCGCGGCGAGCATGGCGGGGGTGAACGTGTCGAGCGCGTCGACGATGGCGCCGTCGCGCGCGGCGCGGACGTGGGCGGGGTCGACCGGGCCATCGAAGGTCATCGTGATTTCGATGGTCGAACGCGGGCTGAACGGGTGGGCGAGCACGGCGGCGAGGCTCATGACCGCCAGGACCACCAATCGGCGCATGGGGCTCTCCTGTCTGAGACCGGATCAGCCTAGCGGACGGCCCTGTCACGAAGCTTCGTGGAATTCGGATAGGTTCGTGTCGCAAATGCTTGCACCCGCGCCGTGAACCCGTTAGATGCTGGCCTTGCTCGGAGCGTAGCGCAGCCTGGTAGCGCACTTGACTGGGGGTCAAGGGGTCGTGGGTTCGAATCCCGCCGCTCCGACCATTTTCCTCACCCGTTTCAATCTGATGATTTTCTTGCGAGGCCAGCTCATGTTGGCCTCCGCGCAATGCTGTGACGGTTGTCGCTGATGGGTGAGGAATCCGCCCGGAGCAGCTACCGGCTTCACGCGTCGGTGGTTTTGCAATCATTTCGCGCCGCGCGGGAAGCTTGAGGGCGCCTCAACCCTCAAGGCGACTGCTCGGGCCGCCGCTGACATTCCTGCACCCTTTGCGATGATGAGCCTCGGTCCCGGCCGCCGCCTCGATGCCCAGCGCGCCCGCATCGCCGACAGCCTTAGATGCTTCCAATGCAGCGCAATTTAAGATAATATTGAGTGGCAGGTTCACGTTGAACCTGCATGTTTTAAGTCTTTTCGATACCCCGCGGCCCTGCCCGCATCACGATTATCGCGACACTGCCGCGTGGGACCGGCATTGGTCGGAACGGATTTCAACCATGCGCCAGACGACCCTTTGCGTTCCGCTCGACGTTCGGCCCGAAAGCACGGAACGCCTCTCCGCGCTGATCGAGCTTTTGCGGCGCCGCGAAGATCGCCCGCACATCGGCGCCGCCGACAACTTCGCGCTTCTCAGCCGGGCCGTCCCCACGCTGCACTTCATGTCGCTCAGCGTCTTCGAGCATCAATCATTCGACCCGATCTTTATCATCGAGGCCAATTTCGACGGGCGACCGGGACCGTTCTGGGCCCAGCTGGAAGCGCAGATGGGCGAGGATCTGCGCGAAATGCTGCGGTGCTGCAAAGAGCCCTTCGACCGAACCCGCAACCTCTACTGCGCGATCACCGCGGAGGGATCACGGGTGCCCGTCGCACCCTATCTCGAAGCGTCCACCCAGCGGCCGAGCGTTTTTCACCACGGCAACCGCGGCCTGACGCGCGACCGCATCATCGCCGAAGCCAAGCTGTTCAGGGCCCTGCGCGAGGAACTCGACAAGCCACAGAACCAGGGAGCGCAGCCCTACCGCGGCGCCGAACCGGAAGACGTTCGGGACCGTCTCTACCAAAAGATGCTGCCCGAGCACCCCTGGCTCGGCACGCCTGGCCCCCCGCGCGTGAGCGGGACCGAGCGCTTCTTGGACATCAGCCGACTGTTCTTGTTCGCCACGATGGTCGTCGGAGCCCTCGCCATCCCCGGCATCCTCATGGCGGCGATCCTTCAGACACCCATCTACCTCGCCGGCGTGGCGCTCTTCGCCCTCGTCGGGATCTACCTCATCGCCCGAGACCGCGCCCCGCTGCCCGGAACGGAGGTGAAGACGACCTTCAGCCTCCTCGGCTACCTGTTGAAGCATGCGCCGCTGGTTCTGTCGGTGCTGCTGCTGCCGGCCGCCATCTTGACCGTGGTGCTGACGGCAGTCGCGCTCAGCCTCGTCGGCCTCTACGGCGCGATCACCGGGCTCACGGGCGAGATGGAGGCTTTCCTCTGGCCGGTCTCGCGTGCGGTCATCCTCGGCGTCCTCGGTATCGTGTCGACCACGCCGTACCTCGTGTGGTGGCTCCGCCGGCTCGAGATGCGCGACCACTCGCAGGACTCGCCGCACGTGGACGACGACATCGCCACGCAGATGGCGCGTTACGAGGACTGGGTCTCGCAAAACCATATGGGCTCGATCGTCCTGATCCGTCCGGGCGTTTTGCGCAGCATCATCATCCGCTACGGCCACATGGGCCTTGGCCTTCTTCTGAGGGTGACCGCGACGAACGGCTACCTCGGAAGCATGCGCACGGTGCATTTCGCGCATTGGGCTTTCCTGAACAACGGCAGCCGTCTGCTCTTCCTCTCCAACTTCGACCAGAGCTGGGGCTCCTATCTCGACGACTTCATCGAGAAAGCCCATGTCGGCCTGACGCTCGCCTGGGGCTGCGGGGTCGGTTTCCCGCCGACACGCTTCCTTATCTTCGACGGCGCCAGCCATGGGCGGCGTTTCAAGGCGTGGGCCCTCGCCTCCCGCGCGGTGAGCCGCTTCTGGTACTCGGCTTATCCCGATCTTTCGGTCGATCAGATCGAGCGCAATCACCGGCTCGCCGAAGGTCTGCGCAACGGCCCGCTGAACCGCGCCGACAGCCGCACCTGGATGAAGGATCTCTGACCCGTGTCAGCCGCACATCCGAGCTGGAAACTTGCCCCTGACGTCGCCGCGGCGACACAGGCGCTGGTGGCGACGGGGTTCGGTCGTCTGCCGACCGGGCGCGCCCTGTTCCTGCGCCTGCCGAGCGATTGCGGCGGCGCATGGCTGAAGGCGTTGCGGGGCGTGGTCCCCATCACCGTCGCCAGCGATCTCGCCGAGAAGGCCCTCCCCCAAGCCGCCGCGATCGCATTCACCTGGACCGGTCTTCAACGCATGGGCCTCGCCCCCAACGCGCTCGCCTCCTTCTCGGCCCCGTTTCGCGAAGGGATGCTGGAGGAGAACAGGCTGAGACGCCTCGGCGACCGGCGCGGCGACGTCTGGCTCGACACGGTCGTCGAAGGCGGCCCGCGCTGGAGCGGCAACACCCCGCCGCGTCAAGCCGAGAAGAACGTGCGCGCCTACAGCGTGGATCTGTCGGAAGGGAAGCCGGAAACCGGCACGGCGGTGACCGGCGGCGTCGTCCATGCGCTGCTCTTGATCTACTCGCGCAACGACGAGGAGGCCGATGCGACGTGTGCCGCCGCCGTGGCGGTGCTGGAAGAGCATCATGTCCGCGTGGTCCACACCCAGCCCCTCCTCCTCGACGTGGAGCAGAGGAGCGGGATCAGCCGCGAGCATTTCGGCTTTGCGGACGGGCTGTCCCAGCCCCAGCCCTACGACCGCAACGGCCACGTCTTGAAGGACGGCGCGCCCGCCACGGAGCCGCATCCGGTCCAGGGCGTTCCCCTCGGCGAATTTCTGATGGGCTATGAGAACGGCCACCAGGAGATCGCTCCGGCACCCGTCGTCCCCGGCGATGTTGCCGGCACGGAGGATCAACGCCCGATCAAGGCCGGCCTCCCACGGCACCCCGAGGCGCGCGGCTTCTTCGATTTCGGCCGCAATGGCAGCTACCTCGTGGTGCGGGAGCTGGCGCAGAACGTCGCCGCCTTCTGGCGCGCGATGGATACCGCCGCCGCCCTCATCCGCGAGAACGAGCCGGAGGCGCGCGAGGTCACGTCAGACTGGGTCGCCGAGCGCGTCGTCGGCCGCGACCGCGAAGGGCATCTCATCCGCCCCGGCAACCGCCGTCAGCTCACCCGCGACGCGCGGCCGGACAACGATTATCTCTTCTTCGACGAGGATCGGCACGGGTTCGGCTGTCCGCTCGGAAGCCATGTGCGGCGTGCCCACCCGCGCGATTCTCTGGCCCCGACACAGAGCACCAAGGCCACGCTGCTGAAGGCCGCCAACAACCACCGGATTTTGCGGCGCGGACGCAAATACGGCCCCAACTGCGCCGACCTGAGGGTCGATGATGGGGCCTCACGCGGCCTCCTCTTCATGTGCCTGAACACGGACATCGCGCGCCAGTTCGAGTTCATCCAGCAGACGTGGCTGCTGAACAGCGACTTCCACACCATGTTCGAGGAGACCGATCCGCTCATCGGGCCGGACGGCTGGATGACCATTCCGGAGGACCCGCTGCGCCGGCGCATCCATGTCGAGACGTTCGTGCAGTTTTCGGGCGGCGAATATTTCTTCTTGCCGAGCATCCCTGCCCTCAACTATCTCGGCCAATTGTGAGCGCGCTGAATTCTCCTCACGTCTTGCGTCCGGCGCGCGGCATGAAGGCGTGGCTGGCGGCCCGTCTCTTGGGCCAGGCCCCGCGCGCCATGGCCGTGCTGAGGCGCGTCCGACCTGTCCTCAAGGTCGGTTCGACCGTCATCGTCACCCGGTACGATGATGTGCTCGAGGTATTCCGCCGCGACGACGTGTTCGATACGCCGTACAAGGCGCAGATCGACGTCCTGACCGGCGGCGAGCCCTTCTTCCTTGGCATGCGGGCCGGCCCGGACTATGACGCGGGCGTCAAGGCGATGCGCACGGTCATGCATGCCGGCGATCTGGCACGGCTGGGCGAGCGAGCGGAGACACTGGCGGCCACCGCCGTCGCCGCACACGAAGGCGGCTTGGACGTGGTCGACGATCTCGCCCGCCGCGTGACCTTCGAGCTTTATGCGGATTATCTCGGCATCCCGCGACCTCCGGAGGGACGCATCGAGGTGTGGGCGACCCGGCTCTTCGAGTTTCAATTCGCCGGTTCCCCCGACGACCACGCGCTGCGGGCCGAGGTGGACGAGATCGCCCCCGCCTTTCGCGCCCACATCGACGGCGAGATCGCCCGTCGCAAGGCCGCCGGATTGAACGGTGCCGACGACGTGATGTCCCGCTGTCTCGCGCTGCAGGCCGCGGGCGAGACGCAGTTCACCGACGCCTTCATCCGCACGCACCTGCTTTGCATGATGGTCGGCGGGCCGCCGCAGCCGCCGATGGTGATCCCTCACGCCATGGAGCAGCTTCTGCGCAGACCGACCGCTCTGTCGGCCGCCGTCGCCGCCGCGCGCGCCGACGACGACGAACGGCTATGGAGGATCGTGCGCGAGGCGCTGCGGTTCGATCCGCTGGCACCGGCTCTGCCGCGCGTCGCCACCGCCGACCTCACCATTGCCTGCGGCACATCGCGGGAGACTCCCCTGGCGGCCGGCACGAAGGTCTTCGCCGCGTTCGCCTCCGCGATGCGTGATCCGCGCCGCCTCCCCTCTCCCGAGACGTTCGACCCCGACCGGCTCGATCACGAGTACATCCACTTCGGCCACGGCCTGCACGAATGCTTCGGGCGGATGATGAACGAAGCCACGTTGCACCGGATCCTGAAACCACTGTTGAAACAGCCTCGTCTGCGGCGCGCTTCCGGTCCTTCGGGCCGCCTCTCCAAGAACGGCGTCTTCGCCGACCGCCTCACCGTGCGATACGGACCCTGAACGTCATGCCGCCTTGCAGTTTTCCCGTCCGACCCGCCCCTGTGAACGGCCTGCCCAAGCCGCGAACTCATCCAGCGCAACTTGCTGCTCTCGGCCCCTCGTGCTCAACTCGCGATGATATTCTTCGCTCCGCCCATACGGCGGATGGGCCCCAATTCATTGGGAGGTCATGAGTGCAACTCTTGTCGCTCGCGGCAGCAGGTGCGGTGGTTGGCCTCCTTGTGGGTCTTTCGGCAAGTGCCGTCGTCTCGTCTCTGATCGGTGCCGTACTGACACTCGCTGCTGCCGTCATCGGCGGAAAACTGGCGACCCCAGCAGATGAGAAGCAGCGTAATCTCTCCCTTCTGGCCTTTACTTTGTCGCTTCTACCGGGACTCGGAGGAGGGTTGATGCTGCGGACCCATGACATCTTGAGCCCCACGCTCGAGTCGTCCGTCGCACGTTGGACCGCGGCCGGCTACACCCCAGCCGAAGCGCGAACGATCGTGGCATTCGAGCGGGCCCGGATCGCGCCGGCCGGAGCAACAAAAAGCGACGCACCATCCACGGCCGCCACGCTCCTGTTCGACATGCCGGGCGGGAGCCTGTGCGGCGTGCTGGACGCCGGCCTCTTTCCGGATGCCGAGACGCGGCTTCAGGAAATGGCCCGGTCGGAGCCGCCTTGGAGCCGGGTCAAGCCTCTCGCAGAAGACGCGTCCCACAATCCCGAGACCGTGGCTGAGACTGCGTGGCAAGTCTTATGCGCACCATGAACCTCAACCCTATCTCGCGGACGGCCCAGCGGCGCTTGGGTCGGATGATCGTCATCCTTGCCGCCTGGCTCAGCGTCGGGCCGGTCGACGCCGCGCCGTCTGCGGATGTCGTGAATGCCGCGAAGCGTTCTGTCGGGCGCATCGAAGCGTCTGGATGCAGCGGCGATACACCAGCGCGCATCGGGACCGGGTTCGTCTGGCTCGACGGCAAAACGGTCCTGACGGCTCGCCACGTCGTTGCAGGATGCAATCGCATCAAGGTCAGGTTCGAGGCGCTGAATCGCTCCTTTGACGCACAGCCCCTGCGCCAACTTGCCGAGCAAGACCTCATCTCACTCCAGCTGCCAGTGCAAACGGGCCTTCCACCCCTTCCGGTGCAGGAAAGCGTCCCCTCGACCGACGATATTCTCGCTGCCATCGGCTATGCACTCGGCGCCCCCACGCTCGACGACAAGCATCTTCGTGTGACCAGCGCCAATGACCGGGACGGGGCACGCCTGCGCGATCTCTTGAACGACTCCGCCCGGAGGGAGCTGGCTCGCTCCGGCGAGCTCGATCCCGACACCCGCATCATCCGCCTCGACGGGAACCTTCTTCCGGGACACTCGGGCGGTCCGCTGATCGACAGTCGCGGGTCTGTGCGAGCGATCGGCTCCGGCGGTCTTCGGTCCGGTGCGGGCGGTGTTGTCTGGGCTGTCCTGGCTCGCTACGCGAAAGATCTCGCCACCGCACCCATCGTTACGCATCCCCTCGCCCACCAAGCGACATCACTTGCCTTCGCCTACCAGACCGAGTTGCCGGACAGCCGCAACGCGCGGGTCGAATGCGGAGACGCAGTGCTCACGCCCGCCGGCCGCTTCACCCTGGCCGATGGCGGCTTGCTGACCGACGATGTGGCGGGCCTGCAGCAAATATTGATGATGTGGCAAATCGGGCCGGACGAACTCGGGACCTACGCCTTCCAACGCTACGTCGATCAGGAGAGTGGCGCCTCCGTTGCCATCCCGGTCCGTGCGGGCGCGCTGCGCTCAAGCGGCGACACTTGCGTTGCGGACGGCATGGACCCGCTCACCTTCGTGATCCAGGGACGGCAATTGGATCAGGCCGCGTCGTTCCAGAGGACGCTCGATGTTCAGCAGAAGTCGGCCGAGTTCGAGGGCGCCATCAATTCACGCTTGCCGAACCGGCCCTTCATGATCGACCCGTCACTAACCTACGGAGCGCCACAAAATCGATGGGACGGGTTCGTCGTGCGGAGGAAGGGTTACGCCAACCAACGGCCGACCTTCAGTGGTGATCCGGAAGCGGACGTCGTCTTCCTCACGCACATGGCGCGGGGTGATCAGTATTTTGGCGTGGCGGCGATCATGCTGGATCTCGAGGTCCCGTACGCAGCCGCGCAGTCTTGCCACTTCGCGCCGCTGAGTGCGCAATGCCGTTCGGTCAAGGACCGCATGGCGCCGCGGCTGTCCTCCATCGTCGCGGTTCATCTCGCCACGTATCCGCCGCTTTGAGCCGCACGAGTTCAGACGGCCGCCGTGAGAAGAGCGTGCGGCGAGAGCGTCGGCGCCGTCGCGTCACATTGGCGCTCCTGCCGCCTCGGCGGGTGGGATGAAATGCTCACCAGGCTCACCCCTGGAAGGCAAAACTGAGCACGTTGCTGACCGACCGATCCGCGTGCCCGGCACGCGACCGAAGAGCGCGGCCGCCGAAAAACGCCGCGACGCCAGGGCATAACGCGCCGGGATGAGGCGTCGGCACTGCGGGCGATCCACCGGGCGCGCCGGCGCGAGGCCACCCTTCGACGGCGCGATATCGACGGCGATCGGGCCTCGGCGCATCGGAAGCGGCATCTACAACAGTCGGGAACTCCAGGTGGAGTTCACGCGCTTCCCGTACACCTTTCTACAAGCCGGGTTGGTGTTCATGGCGTCGTCACACTCCTTACCGGTCGCGATCGGCGGCCCTCCGCTTTATGCCGGGGTCGTCCCATTCGCGACGGTCCCCTTCATCCTCGTTCTCGTCAGCGACATCGTCTACTGGCGCACCTCGAACCTGTTCTGGCAGCATGCCTCCGAGTGGCTCCTCCTCGCGGCATCCGTGATGGGCGGGATCGCGATCGCCCTCTTCCTGCTCGAGGCGCTCTTCCGCCGCTCCATCCGCCCCTTGTTGCCGGGCTGGTCGGCGGCGGTCCTGTTCGGCGCGGCCTATGCGGTCGGTATCGTGAACAATTTCGTCCATGCGCGGGACGGGTGGACGGGCGTCGTCTTCCTGGGCCTCGGCCTGTCCATCGCGACCGTCGTCCTCCTCGTTCTCAGTGCGCTGGCACGGCGCGCTCCGGTCTACCGTCGTGAGTTGGGAGCCCTCCATGCGTAACGCCGCCACCTTTCGCCGTTCGACAGCATTGGTCGGCGGCTCGCTCGCGCTTCTCTTGCTCGCGGGCTGCAACGAAGGCGGATCGGATTTCGACATCTCCTCGCAGATCGGTCCGGACCCCGTCCTCCCCGCCCCGCAGGCCGCGCTCCTTCCGGATCTCAAGGTCGCCCCGGTCATCGGCTGGACCGAGGGGCAGACGCCTTCGGTGCCGGACGGCCTGACCGTCAGCGCCTATGCGAGCGATCTTGCCCACCCGCGGACGGTCCACACGCTGCCCAATGGCGACGTTCTGGTGGTGCAGGGCCAGGGTCCGTCAGGAAAGCCGGTCGAGCGCCCGAAGGATCTCATCCGCGGCTTCATCATGACGATCGCGCAGGGCGGCGGAGGCGAGCAGCGTGAGAGCAACCTCATCACGCTGCTGCAGGATACGGACCGAGACGGCGTGGTCGACAATCGCAGCGACCTTCTGACGGGCCTCGCCTCGCCGTTCGGCGTCGCGTGGATCGACGATACGCTCTATGTCGCGACCACCGAGGCGATCGTCGCCTATCCGTACCGCTTGGGTGAGACGGAAATCACCGCCGAACCCGAAGTGGTCACCCCGCTCCCCGGCGGGCCGATCAACCACCATTGGACCAAAGATCTCGCCCTCTCACCCGACGGCGAGAGGCTCTACGTCTCCGTCGGATCGAACTCCAACATCGCCGAGCGCGGCATGGAGGCGGAGAAGGGGCGCGCCGCGATCTGGGAGGTGGACCGGGCGACCGGGGCCTCGCGCGTATTCGCGTCGGGGCTAAGGAACCCCAATGGTCTGACCTTCCACCCCGAGACCGGCACGCTCTTTACCGTGGTCAACGAACGGGACGAGCTGGGGCCGAATCTGGTGCCCGACTATATGACGTCGGTGCAGGATGGCGGCTTCTATGGGTGGCCGTGGAGCTACTATGGCGACCATGTCGACGATCGGGTTCACCCGCCGCGGCCGGACATGGTGGAGCGGGCGATCAAGCCGGACTACGCCCTGTCGAGCCATGTCGCAGCGCTGGGGATGACGTTTACCATGGGCTCGGCCATGCCGGACGCCTATGCGAACGGCGCCTTCGTCGGCGAGCACGGAAGTTGGAACCGAGGCAACTTCAACGGCTACAAGGTGATCTATATCCCGTTCGAGAACGGAACGCCTTCGGGGATGGCCGAGGATGTCGTGACCGGCTTCCTCGACGGGGACGACACCCGTGGCCGCCCGGTCGGCCTCGCGATCGACGGGACGGGCGCGCTGCTCGTTGCCGACGATGCGGGGAATACCGTGTGGCGCGTCGCAGCGGCCGACGGAAGTGTGACGCCGGAGCCGATCGGAACCGACCGCGTCGGCGCGGGGCCGGCCGATGCCGCGGCCGCGCCCGCAGCAGTTCCGGCGACGGAAGACACTGCGGCGACGGACGCAGGCACTAACCCGGCTGCCGCCGACAGCGAGGCCGCTGCCACGGCCGATCAGGAGGCTCCCGCTTCGCCCGCAGCGGCGGATGCGTCCACCGCGGCGGACACCGCGACCCCGCCGCAGACCGAGATCGCGCCGGCGACCCTCCCTGAAAGCGGCACCCAATAACCGCAATGAGGAGCCGCAGCCGCTGCGGCTCCGCACCCGCATTCCGGCGCGTCAGCCCGAAAGCGGGCATGACGCGCCGCCGTGGCGCGGCGGTCTGCCGCGGTGATCCGCCGGGTGGGAACGAACGGTTTGCCATGCGGTTGCTTTTGGGGGCGGCCACGACTCTCGCGTCGTCGGCCGCTCCAGATTGAACAGTCGATCCAGCGGAGGGCGCCTCGCGGATGAACGCCACGTATTGCGGACCGCCGCCTGCGCCAGACGCGGTCTGGACGACCTGGAATTTCGATCCGATCTTGATCGCGGCCCTTTTGACCCTCGGCGTCTTGGTGCGGCGGGACGCGGCCGGCCTCGCCGCGGTGGTGGTCCTCGCGCTCGCGTTCGTGTCGCCGCTTTGTCCGCTTTCCTCGGCCCTCTTCTCAGCGCGTGCGGTTCACCATGTGCTGCTGGTGGCGGTCGCAGCTCCCTTTCTGGCCTGTGCCTTCCCGGCCCGGCGCGCGGGTCGAAGCGCCGTCGCCTTCGCTGTGTCGTCTGTGGTGCTTTGGGCGTGGCATGTGCCGGGCGCCTATGACCTCGCGCTGTCCAATGTCGCCGTCTATTGGTTGATGCAGCTCACACTGATCGTCAGCGCCACCTGGTTCTGGCGCTGCGTCCTGGCCTGTGAGGCGTCGACGGTGGACAGCCTCGTTCTGATCGTCGCGGCCTTCGCGCAGATGGGGATGCTGGGGGCGATCCTCACCTTCGCTGCGGAGCCGCTCTACGCCGCCCACGTCGCCGCGCCGCTGGCGTTCAGGATTGCGCCGCGCGACGATCAGGCGCTCGGCGGGCTCATCATGTGGGTTCCGGCCGGGATCCCTTACGCCATCGCAGCGGCATACGTCGCGCGGCGCGGCTGGGCGCTGATTACCAATCGGAGTGCCCCGGCGTGCTAGACGGCCCGATCCTCTCGGCGCTCACCGCCGCGATCCCCCTCTTCAAGGCCGTCCATGTCGCCGCACTGCTCGTCTGGGCAGGCGGCCTCATCGCGCTTCCTCTGATGTTGTCGCGGCACGACCCCGCGGTCTCCGCGGAGGACTACGCCATCATCCGCCGCAGCACCCACCTCAGCTATACTCTCTTCGTGACGCCGGCCGCGGTGATCGCCATCATCGCCGGAACCTGGCTGATCTTCCTGCGCGAGGTCTTCACCCCGTGGCTCTACGCCAAGCTCGCGTTCGTCGCGCTGCTGGTGGTGGTGCACGCGTGGGTGGGGTTCATATTGGCGAAGGTGGCCGAGAAGCCGGGCGAGCATACCCCGCCGGCCCCTTGGCTGCCGATCATGGCCATCCTGCTGCCGGTGATCGCAATTCTGGTCCTGGTCCTCGGCAAGCCGACCTTCGGTTGGCTCACCTTTCCCGAATGGCTCAGCGAGCCGCGCGGGCGTCAGCTTCTCTTCGACGTTCCCAGCCGATAGTCGAACACGAGCTTGCCGCCATGCCATCCCGTAAACGCCACGACGCCAGTGCAAAGCGCCGACAGGAGGATGCCATAGGGCAGCACCGCCGCCTCGTAGCCGTAAAGCCTGTGCCCCCAATTGGCACCGAGCAATGCCAGCAGGGTGACCGCGATGATGAAGTGTGTCCATGCCGCTGCGCGGACGCGGATGCCCGCGACCAGCAGGAGCTCTGCCGTACCAGAGAAGCCCGCGAACATGCCGAACAAGAAGCCGGTTCCGGCCGCCCACAGTGCGGCGCGCGCCCAGAAGGCATCGCCCGTCCACCAATAGAGCGCGTCCGCCCCGAAGGTGCAGAAGGTGAGCGCGACCGGGAAGGCCACGCTCATCGCGTGGATGGGGTGGCCCATCACCGCGATACGCGACTCGGTCTCCTCGAAGCCTGGAATCTCGGCGATGGGGTCCGTCAACTCCTCGCCTTCGTTCTTGATCGGTTCGGCCGTCATCCTTCACCCCGCGTCCTCTTCATGATGGCAACGCTGCTGGCGCTGAGCGGTTGCGGCGGTCCGCTGTCGATGCTCGACCCGGCGGGCCCCGCGGCACGCGACATCGCGACGCTCTGGTGGGTCATGCTGGTGGGCGCGCTGCTCATCTTCGTCTTCGTGCTGGCGCTCGTGGTGGCCGCGTTTCGCCGCCCGCGCACGGCGGCACCGACGCACTCCCCGCGCGACGAGGCGGCGCGTGAACGCCTGTTCGTCGTCACGCTCGGCATCGCTTTTCCCGTCGTCGTCCTGCTGGCGCTGCTGGCCTACGGCCTCGTCATCGGCGAGCGCCTGCTGCCGCGGGACGAGCCGTCGGTCGTGCGCGTCGATGCGCAAGCGCGCCGGTCGACGTGGGACTTCACCTACCCGGGCCTCGGTCGCACTAGCCGCAACGTGCTGCACATCCCCGCCGGCCGCCCGGTCGATGTCGCGATCACCACGGCGGACGTGATCCACAGCTTCTGGGTGCCGCGCCTTGCCGGCAAGCTCGATGCGATCCCCGGCCACATCAACGTCCTGCGGATCGAGGCGGACCGGCCAGGCACATATTCCGGGCTGAGCGCCGAATTTTCCGGGCCGGGCTACAGCCACTTCAAGTTCGAGGTGGTGGCACACGACCCCGCCGGATGGGCCGATTTCAGCGAGGACGGGACCGAATGAGAGCGCTCGAACGCCACCGCAAGCTGACCGCGATCTGGTCGTCCGAGCCGGGGTTTCGGGGCTGGTTCTCCACCGTGAACCATACGGACGTCGGCAAGCTGTTTCTCGTCACCGCCTTCGTGTTCTTTCTCATCGGCGGCATCCTGGCGATGTTGATCCGCGCGCAGCTCGCAACGCCGCACTCGGCGTTCGCCGGGCCGGAGATCTACAACCAGATCTTCACCATGCACGGGACCATCATGATGTTCCTGTTCGCGATCCCGACGTTCGAGGGGCTCGCGATCTACCTTCTTCCGAAGCTGCTCGGCACACGAGATCTCGCCTACCCGCGGCTGACCTCGTACGGCTACTGGTGTTACCTCTTCGGCGGCTCGATGCTGCTTGTCTCCATGGTGCTCGGCATCGCACCGAACGGCGGCTGGTTCATGTATCCGCCGCTGACCGGCCCGATCTACTCGCCGGGCATCAACACCGACTTCTGGCTCATCGGCATCACGTTCGTCGAAATCTCCGCCATGGCCGCAGCGGTCGAGCTGTGCGTGTCGATCCTCAAGTACCGCGCCCCCGGCATGTCGCTCGACAAGATGCCGATCTTCGCCTGGTATGCGCTCGTCACCGCGCTGATGATCCTGACCGGGTTCCCGCCGCTGATCCTGGGATCGATCCTTCTGGAGCTCGAACGGGCGTTCGGCCTGCCCTTCTTCCAGGCCGATCTCGGCGGCGACAGCCTCCTGTGGCAGCACCTCTTCTGGCTGTTCGGCCATCCGGAGGTCTACATCATCTTCCTTCCGGCAGCCGGCGTCATCTCGACCGTGCTGCCGGTGATGTGCCGCACGACACTGCTCGGTTACGGTTGGGTCGTCGCCGCGGCGGTGGCGCTGGCGTTCCTGTCGTTCGCCTTGTGGGTCCACCACATGTTCACGACGGGCATCCCACACATGTCGCTCGCCCTGTTTTCCGCAGCCTCGACGCTGGTGGCGGTACCGACGGGCGTTCAGATCTTCGCCTGGATCGGGACCCTGTGGAAGGGCCGTCCCGAGCTGCATCTGCCGATGCTGCACATCCTGGGCTTCTTCGTCACGTTCGTCATCGGCGGGCTGACGGGCGTGATGGTCGCCGTGGTTCCGTTCGACTGGCAGGTGCATGACACGGCCTTCGTGACCGCGCACCTCCACTATGTTCTCTTCGGCGGGTTCGTCTTCCCGATCCTGGCCGGGATTTATTACTGGCTGCCGCAGGTCACCGGCCGAAAGCGCTTTTTCCGCCTCGGCGAAATCGCGTTCGCGCTCATCTTCATCGGCTTCCACCTGACGTTCCTTGCGATGCACTGGGTGGGGCTGCTCGGCCAGCGCCGGCGCATCGACACATATTTGCCGGAGGACGGATGGACGACGGTCAACCTCGTCTCATCTGTGGGTTCCTTCATCATGGCGATGGGCATCGCCATCGTGATCCTGGACGTGGTGGTCCATGTGCTGACGGCGACGCGTGGACCGCGCAATCCCTGGGGCGCCGGAACGCTGGAATGGGCGATGATCATCCCGCCCCCCGCCTACAACTTCGCCAGTCTGCCTCACGTCGCCTCCCGCGATCCGCTCGCCGACGACCCTGACCTGCCGCTGCGTCTGGCGCGGGGCGAGGGCTACCTCGGCGAACCGCGAGAAGGCCGGCGCGAGACGTTGATGGTGGATGTCTCGAGCGGGGCGCCCGAAGCCTTGGTCGTCTACCCGGCCAACACCCGCCTCCCGGTAGCGATGGCGGCGATGACGGGCCTCTTCTTTCTCTCACTTCTCCTGAAGTTCTATTGGGCCGTGCCGATCGCGCTCGCCGGCGTGGCAGCGCTCGCCTGGCGATGGGTCTGGCAGTTGGGCCGAAGCGTCGACGAAGCGCCCGCCCCGGTCGGCCACGGGATCACCCTGCCGAGCGCGCTTGGCGCAGACCGCTCGCCGGGCTGGTGGGGAACCTCGTTCCTCTTGGTGGCCAACGGGACGTTTTTCGGCTCGCTCCTGTTCGGCTTCGCCTTCCTGTGGACCGTGGCGCCCGGTTGGCCACCTCCCGCTTTGTTCGAGGCTTCGCTCGGCGAAATCGCGGTCGGCGTCGCCGCTCTCGCCGTCACGGTCGCGGCCGTCGAGAGTGCCGTTCGAACCAATCGCGCCGGAGGCCGGCCGCTCGCGGCGCTCCTCGCCGGCTTGATCGCGGTCTTTTGCGTCGTCGCCGTCTGCGCCGTCATGATGGCGCGCATCCCGGCGCCGACCGAACACGCCTACTATGCGACGCTCCTGGTTTTGACCGGCTACGCTCTTTTCCACGCGCTGCTGACGGGGCTGATGTTCGCGTTCCTCATCGCCCGGGTCCGCGCAGGCTTCACGTCCCCCTCGCGGCGTGCCGAGTTCACGATCGTCAGTCTCTGGACGAAATACCTTGTCCTCACCGGCGCGCTCGTCTTGGCGGCCTGCCAACTGCCGGACCTTTTCACATGACCGACGTCATGAGGATCGTGCTCTCCCCGCTGGTCTGGCTCGCCAGCTTCAGCGCGGTCTATGGCCTGAACGGCCTCTTGTGCGGTCACGGCCTCGTCGACGCGGCGGTGGGCTCCCTCTCGGTCCAGCGCGCGATCCTCGTCGGCGCTTATGGCCTCGCACTCGCATTGCAGGCGGCGATCCTCGTCGGCCTCCACATGCCGCGCTTCGCGTCGTCGTCCGGTTTCGTCCGGGGCGTCAGCGTCGCCACGGGCATGGCTGGTTTCGTCGCAGCGGCATGGTCCCTCATGCCGGTCCTGACCACGTCCTTATGCTAGAGCGTGCCGGACACACGCGCCGGGGCGGCGCGGGGCAGACCCAACGTCGTCAGGAGGAGCGCCGTGGGTTTGCCGGCGAGCCTATGGGTCTTGGCGAGTGACGTGCGAATGTGGCATCAGCTAACCTGCCGGGTGGGTGGCCGAGTGGTTTAAGGCAGCGGTCTTGAAAGCCATGACTTCGGCTTATAAGTCAACGACTTAGGCTTTTGGGGGCTGCCAAACTTTATCTTTGCGTTTCAATGACTTGCGGGCACGTGCCAAACTTCTGGCATATGGACTCGCGCGAATTTCATGACGTGAGGCGCATTTTCAGGTGCCTGCCAATCAGCGCATATTGTCGGCTTAACGTGGCCGTACCTGTCGCGCCATGGTGATGCAGGCATTCGGGGCGAAAACCGATGAGTATTTCCGAGGTTGTCAGTTGGCTAGCGCCAGCCGCGAGCGGCTTACTTGGCGCATGGTTAGGTGCACGCGTAGTAAGCAGTCAAGCAAAGCTCTCAGAGATGGTTTGGATTGAAGGGCGCGTGCAGCAACTCAACGCTGGCAGAAGGTGTGCCCTAGACGTATTATTTGATCTTCGTATGCTTGGTCAGAGCTGGCTGATGCATGATGATGCCGCAGTCGGAGAGGCTGTTGGCCGAATGCAGTTTTGGCGTGAGAGAATTAAAAATATAACGCATTTTCAAGAGGCTGTGGCAGTCGTGGTTCAAGATGTATATTGGGCTGATGGGGAGAGGAAATCAGTTTTAGAATGCTCGAATGCGCTATCTCGCTCCTTGATTAGATTGGTTCATGCCGTGGACTGTTTTGCGCCGACGGGTCCGGAGCAATCGTTCATTCTTCGATTTCGCAACAACGGCGCATTGCAGCGATGTGAGATATCCACATCGGACCACTCGCTTGATTTGAGAGGGTCTATTGAAATGCGTTCCCTCGAAAAGCGGGTTCAACATCTGCGAATTGCGATACACTCTTGTTTGGGCTGCATCGAGATGCATGAAAATAATTTGAATGGTATGTACAATACACGTGCAATCTCTGTATTCGGATATGCGCCGCAGCAGCAGTGGCGGCGAAAATTATGGCGCAACATCCCTCGCCCGTTTTCGAAACTTCATGGCAAATTTAAACGGTAAGGCCCGACGTTTCCGCCGGGCCTCCATCCTGAAAATAATTGTGGGCTACATCACGCGCGCCCGGCGGTCCGGCGCGCCCGTTCAGTCTCAACCTCGGCGAGAGCGACGTTCAGCATCCGATTGAGATGATGTTGCTTGATCAACATCCGCCGCGTATCTGCGCTGCAAGATGCCGGGCTGAATGCAGGGGTGCCACCCACCTCAGTGGCCAATTCCCGAATCATAACAGCCAACTCGTCATCGGTGACGTTGGCGATTTCCACCTCAGTGAGGCGGCGGAACCCGAACTCATCAACCGCTCGGTCCAACTTCGCTTCAAAGTACCGGTAGCGAAGAACCTCACCCATCATGCCGCCATCGGGAGAACGGGTGCGACTTCAACAGTTGCACCACCGACCCATGCCAGCACTTCCCCCGCGAATTCGGCGAGCGAGCACGGCATCTCGCCCTCAAACGACCAATCCGCAGGGTAACCGGCGGCGGTGAGGACGGCATTGATAGATTCACGAAGGGTGTCGATCAGCGTAACGCTGATCGCATCGAACTGCGATTCAGTCATTGTCAGAGATTTCCTATGGAGAGAAGCCGAATAACTTCGGCGTGGATGTGATACGACGACTCTAAGTCGACGTCAACTGTATTTTTCGCGTCCAGATTTAGCGAAATCTAGATTGTCTTGGAACTTTTTGGATTGGTGGTAAGTTGTCGCCACGTCGGAGGGGTCAGAGCCTCCGGTGTATGGAGAGAGGGCGCCCGGCTGGCATTACTGGCCGGGCGTTTTCGCTCCGGTAAGCACCACGAAGACTATAGATCGCATAACACGACCTCATAGGAAGATCGCTGGATGGCCTTCAGCACTCCAGGAGTGTGATGGGTGCGGCGAACGTTGGAGGCCGCTGTACGGCCTTCTAATGCATTTCTAGGCGGTGTGGTATTATAGTACCGCGCTAGAGAACCAAAATGACAATCAAAAGGGTCGCAACTAACTCGGCGGCGGCCAACCCCAGGCAGGCGTACATCATCGCACGCGTCTCTTCCACGTCAGCGGCGATGGCGTCGAGGGTGATCGCTGCATCAGCCATCACCGCCTCCGGTCCAGGATGCCGCCGCTTCGCATCTGTTGCATCATCTCGCTCACCACCAGACTGCGGACTTCGGACTTCACCGCTTCACCCATGGCCTTCGCCGCCTTGGCGTCGGCGACGGGATCGCCGCTCGCCTTGCTTTCGACGTTGATCACCGGGGCGAAGTTGATTGTCTGACCGCCAACCGCACCATTCATGATCGGGGCAGAACCTGCACCAACTGCACCACCGGCGCGGAATGCGGGGAGACGGTCAATGGCGCCACTGTTGATGGCTTCCAGAAGCGCGCGATGCTTGTTCGCCTGTT
Source organism: Acuticoccus yangtzensis (assembly GCF_001927245.1). Taxonomy (GTDB): domain Bacteria; phylum Pseudomonadota; class Alphaproteobacteria; order Rhizobiales; family Amorphaceae; genus Acuticoccus; species Acuticoccus yangtzensis. The sequence goes on from NZ_MJUX01000001.1 coordinate 632,320, forward strand.
TTGCACGAATGACATGTTCGCCATTACTCAACCGGGCCAGGATGGAATCCGAGGTTCCCGAACCTGCACCACGGATTGCGCCACCAACGGCATAGCCTGGAACGTTGACGGGGCCACCATCCGCGAAACCGAACAAAGCGAAGAGGCCACCGAAGCCGCCGAGACCGCCAAAACCACCACCACCGCCCTCGGGCGGCTTGAACATATTTGCGAACAATTGTTGTGTGCCGATATCAATCATCTGTTGGGCAAGTCGCAAAAGCGCGCTGCGCAAAGCCTCGGTGGCATCCTTTCCAGCGGCGAGGTCTTGCAGGAAACCGGAGAGGGCGCCAGTGACGGCTTGGCCAAGTTGCTGCTGAAGCTCGGCGAAAGCCTCTTTGTTGCGTTTGTCCTCTTCGGTCTTTTTGTCGAGGGCCTGCTTCTCAGCCTCAATGGCATCGACGTGCGCATATCGCTGTTCGATGAGCGACGCGATCTGCTGACCTTCGGCGCTGGTGGCGTCAACACCAGCCGTCCGTTGGGCATTCGCGATTTCCTGGTTCATCGCTGACTGGCCAACCAATTCATTTTCATGCGTCAGGTCGGCGATGAGATTTTGGACGGCAAGACGTTGGCGTTCGACTGCCTGTGCCGCTGCATCCCGGCTGGCAGACGCATTCGTCTGCGTCGTGGAAGCTGGCACCTCGAAGTGCATCGCATCCTTCTTCGAAGTCCAATCACCGCCCCAGGACAGGCCGTGCCGCTTCGCCATCTCCGAAACATTCGGCGGCATGTCGGTGATGAGGTTCGGCCCCATGGGGTTCTGCGCTGGATTGATGTCGATGGCGTTGCCGTGGGCATGATTCGACAGCTTGTTTGTTCCAGCGATATTCCTGTAGTTGTAGCCGCCGAGACTTGCGATCTTGTAGCCCGTCGCCTCCAACTCATTGATAAACGCCTGGAATTTTTGAGCGCGCTCGGCGTTGACCGATGCGGCAAGTCCACTAGCCGTCGAGATACGCGCAAGGCTTTGCCCGCCATTGGTGCTTGTCGACAACGGGACTACCTGTCCCGCTGGCGGCGCCGCTGGACCATAGGTTTGACCGCCATTCACGGTGATGTTGAGCGGACCGCCTGCACCAGCTTTAAGGCGCGAAAGTTCTGCATTCGCCTTTTCGAGTTCGGCCCTGAGTGCGGCGGCGGTCTCCTTGGCAACCCGAAGCCCGGTGATCCCCATCTCGCTTTCAGGGAGTGCGGCGTATTTGTCGGCCTCCGCCAATTCCCTGGTCAGCCGTTCAACTTCGGTCTGTTGTTTCGCAATTGCACTACCACGGGCTGCATCAGCGACCGGGCCAGGATTGATCGTCATGCCTTCAGGGACAGACATCAAACCGTTGTTCGCAGCCCAAACGTTGATGCGTTCCCAGAACGATGAGTTACCCAAGTCGTCGGCGAATTTGTCGAGTTTCGACAACGCCTGATCCATCGCATCCACGATGGCGAATGCCGCTGTTCCAGCCTCAATGAAGGCGGTCTTCATCCGGGTGTTGATCGTGGTGCTTACATCGGCGATGCGCTGATCCAGCACAATCGCTTTCCCGATCAAGTCCTCATCGAGAACCGCACCAACCTCATGGGCGCGGCTGCGGAGATCCGACATTGCCCCGTTGGCTTGGTCGAGCAACACCACGAACTGTTCGCCGCCGGTCCCGCCGAACAACTCATCGCTGATACGGATTTGAGCGGCACGATCAAATTGTTTAAGCTTATCAATGATTTCGTCGAAGAACCGGACTGGATCTTTGATCTTCTCACCGACCTGTGTGGCGCTGTAACCGAGCCGTTCGAAGGCTTCTTGCGCTGACCCTTTACCGGTAACGGCAAATTCATCGGCACGAAGCTGAAGCTCTTTAAAACCATCAACCAGCGCATCTTGAGAGATGCGGAACTGGCGCGCCACATAGCCGAACTCCTGGAAGGTCGTCGGATCGAGGCCCGCAACCTTGGCCTCCTTGTTCATCTCGGCGACGGCGCCCGTTGCCTCCTTGATGCGGTTCATGAATTCACCGACGCCAGCGGCGGCGAACGCCCCCGCAAATGCGCCACGCATCGCTGTGAGATTGCCGGTTAACGCACGGAGGTGACCACCACCATTCCGGGCGAGGTTGGCCAATGCACGCTCACCAGCGGCACCACCTTTGGCGAGTTCTTTACCAATCTCTGCACCGGCACGGTCCGATGCTTTTTCGATGCCCTTCATCGCTTTGTCTGCACGCTTCTCAGCGGCATCAAGTTTCTTTTCGAAGTCCTTCACACGGGCTTCGAGGCTTACAATCAATCGGGTATCATCATTGGCCATGTATCTGATTCCTTAAATGAAATGGATCGTTGAAATAGTTGTATCGGTGTAGGCTGCGGCACGGGAGACAGCCATCGCGGCGGCAACGGCGCCATCGATGCGGTCCTTCGACTTTGCTTTATGGAAAGACCGGTTCTCGGCTTTGTCGGTTTCCACGGCGATGTTGTTGAAGTTCCACCGGAGAACTTCGTGGCCTGCATGGTGGAACTTGCCGCCGAGAATTGCACGTTCAAGTTCTGCGATGGCGGGTGACATCGAACGCCAGCCTTGGCGGAAGGCGATGACGGGAAGCCCATCATCTTCAAGCCGCTGCATCATGGCGGATGCGCCGTAGGGATCGAAGGCGATCTCTTCGACGCGATACGTCTTTGCGAGTTCACGGATGTAGGTTTCCACACGTGCATAATCGACGACGTTCCCCGGCGTCGCCTCGATCAACCCTTCATTGCACCAACGCGGATAGGGTACGCCATCGCGGGCGGCACGTGCCTCTAGGTTCTCCGCCGGAACGAAGAAACGCGGACGAACCACATAATTATTCTCAGGATCGCGCCACACCGCGACAACGGCTGTCAGATCGGTCGTGCTCGACAGATCCACAGCGACGAAACAGGGCGCATCACCCAACGCCTCAACGTCCACCTCACCGGCACACGCATCGTAGACGGCCATGTCGACGAACGGCGACGTGGAATGCTCCAGCCACATATTCAGGTGCAGTTGGCGAAATGAATCCCGTTTACCAGGGTTTGTGCGCGCCTCGCGAGCCGCGATCCGCATTCCCTCAATGTCCGGGAAGCCGTGGATGAGGCCGGGGTTTGTGCGGTGCCAAACCGCTTCATCCTCCCACGACTCCGAAAGATCGGATTCAAACAAAATCGGTAACACGGATGGATCGTCGACTTCACCAGATGCGACTGCACGGGCGTATTGCATCGTTTCCCAGGCATGGTTGGTCTGGCCGCGCCCGGCGGTGGTGGCGATCACCATGAGGCTGTTGCGCGTTTTCACCAGCGATGTCTCCAGGACATCGAACAGGTCGCGCTTCGGCCATGCGTGGAGTTCGTCGACCAGCACGAACTGTGGTGTCCGCCCATGCTGTTTGCCAGCATCAGCCGCGATGGCCTGCATGCGGGTACGGTCCCGTAGATGCTCCAAATAATTTCGGGAATCCGTGACGCCGACGTGAGCGTTCAGCCGCTTATCGGCGAGGATGATGTTCCGGGCCTCCTCGAAGCCTACACGGGCGGTGTTACGATCACTCGCGGCGAACTGAACTAACGACACGTTCTGGACCGATGGTATGGAGAAGCGCGAGGCCAGCGCCGAACGAAGTTTTCCGATTACCGCGCGGTATCAGAAGGACCACTTTGCGAACGATGCGATCACCGTTCGGATGGCGCGGGCCGTAGATGCGGCGCACCACTCTCTCTTGCCAGGGCGCAAGATCGAACGCCTGACGCGGCAATGTCGACAATGGATGCCGCAGCGCCCGGAGCGCCCGGACGGCACGCTCACCGTGCCCCAACGGGTCCGGGATGTCGGACCCATCGAACACCCACGACGGGAAGGTGTCACAACCCGAGAGCGGCGAGATCTTCATCTTGGTCTGACGGTTCTGTTCCGACGCGCGAACGTGAAGTCGGGGATAGACCAAGCTCACCGGCGAGTTGGCGCTGAAGAAGTTGGGCTTGGGAAAGGGTGCCGTTGCGCTGCTTGTCGCCGCGTCCAGACGAAATAATTTCGACATTGGCGCAGGCGACACAGTAGGAGGCGAGACAATCGAGGTCCGTTTCGGCGAGAACACGGCGCTCAACGAGGCGTTTAGATACACGTTTCCAGACTGCCGCCGCCTCCGGGGCGAGCCATGCCGGGGCCTTCGGGGTGCGCGTCAGAAGGCCCGTCTCGGTCGGCTTCGGGGTAGGCTTACGACCGCGCGCCATTACGTCCGCTCCCGGCAACGCAGTTCGAGACCGCGACGGCGTCCAAGCTCGACAGCCTCAATAATTTCGAATGTACGGCCATCCATCGCCACACGGTCCTCAAGGGACACATCCGGGCGCCAGCGGAGGCGGAATACAACTATACCTTCGGCGCCTTCGCCCTCGGCCCGGAGGAAGTCGCGCGTCGTGTTCGTAACGCGTTCGGCGTGCGTGGTGGCGTACTCGCTCCACGTCTCCACGGTTGCACCGATGCGGTCCTTGCTAAGGGTGCGACGGCTCAAAATAATTGTGCGATCCAGCTTCCCGGCGGTGATCATGCGTAGGTCTCCACCAAGGCGGTGAAGCCCACGATGGCATGTGCAAGTTCGGGGTCTGCACCATCGCGCATTACGCGTGTTCCATCCCACCGAATATCAACAAGATGATAGGCGGGGTCCGCGATGCTAATCTCTTCGACGGCTTGGCGGATGAGATCGGCGAGGTAACGGACGGTTGCTGTGCCTGGTTCACGTGCGAAAATAGCGATATCCACGGCCATTCGGGAGTGGCGACGTTCGAATGTGAGGCCCGCAGGAACCTCAATAATTGAGCCGATGCGGATCGCGGGGATACCGTTGAGGGCACGCCCTTCGCCGATGTTATCGGCGGGAACAAGGGCGGTGATGTCCGGTGCATTGATGAGGGTGCTGTAAAGCTCCGCCTGAAGCTCCAGGGCGGCGCTCATTGGTTGAAGCTCCGCTTCGCGGCGGCGCTGATTGCACGTTTGATACGGGCCTGAGCCTTCTTTTTGGCGAGGCGATAGCCGGGCCAGAAGTATGGGTTCGCGTCTTCCCCGTTGTACTTCCTCCGCCCTCTCTCAACCCAATCAGCGTAGAACGCTTCCGCCTCAATCGAGACGCGGCGGCTACCGTCTTCGGTCGTCTCCGGGGTATGGACGGTGATGGAGTTGACGAGTTCGCCAGTGATTCTCGGTGCCAGCGCACGCTGGAGGTCGGCGATCTCATTCGCACCCTTGAGAAGGGCGGGTTCAATCGCGTCCTTCACATCGTCTGGAAGTTCGCGGAGCTTCTTCTTGAGCTTATCGAGGCCCTGAATCTTCGCCATCTCAGAACGCCCACACACGGTACGGAGTGAGAAGCGGCGCCATCGCCTCAGTCGGTGCGAACGTACCCCCGCCCATATGATCATAGGCGTTTGCAACACCTGTCAGGATTGCAAGCCTTAGATCTTCCGGGACGGGATCGAGGGTGAGGATCGCAGGATCGCCAGTGAAGTTGACGGCGATGGCGACGGCGCTCGCGATGAGCTTCGTAAGGAAGGCGTCATCAGCGTCGTGGTCAATTCGGAGGTGGGTTTTAGCATCTTCGAGGGTGACGAGCATGGTCGGTAAATTCCTTGTTGAGAATGATTTGCAGGTAAAACATTATTTGCCGTGAAATTTGTACGAAGGGGGACGGGCGGTCCAGGTTAAGTCTATGAAAAGTCTCGGATATCCCCCCCGGCTAAAGATTGCTAATATGCAACCGCTGCTGCGGGGTGACACTGCTTCACAGTCTCCGAGAGTACATGAGCCCGCTTCGACCGCTTGGCCCGCTTGCGTTGGCTAGGCTTCGCCATTTGATCCGCGTAGCGCCCGAACATTGTGTTGTGGATGAAGACCGGATCGAAGCCCGCATTCTCACATACCGCACGAAAGTCTTTGCCCTTCGCCGTTAACCAATAAATGGCTTCCCCACGCCAATCCGGTCGCGATGCCGAGGCTGATGGTCCGTTGGGGTCGGCTAGACAATCGCTCGCCGCTTGGCTGAGAACTGTACGCCATAGCCGCATTCGGATGGCGTGTTGTCCGGGGTCATCAGTGTCATGCACGTGGGTTGCCATCCACTCTGCATGTTCCTCATCGGTGTAACCTTTCGCGGTCATTGGGCGAGGCTCCAATCCTCCACGAACTCGGCGGATACAGTCCGCCGCTTGTTCGGGTGCATTTGACGGTCCCAACGGCGACACACCCATTTCCGGGGTGTGGTCTCGTCGGGCAACGTCCAACGAAAGGGTTCGTAGCCGCCGCGTGCCGTGAAGAACGCTTCGATCTCATCGGCATGGAGGGCGTGGACCTGTGACCATGTCGCCCTGAACTCACGTTTTATATGATTGAGGCCATCTGCGGTTGCCTGGGTGTAGCCGTCGCCAAACTCTGCAATGAGAAGCTTTGGTTGTGTGTTGAGCGCCGATCCCTCAGAGGGCGGGACCGGCGGCGTAAATGTCGGGATGGGCATAATAATTATGAACTTTCGCGTGACTGCTTCCAGGAGGAATGGCAGCGCCGACAAAGGGCCTGCCAGTTCGTGCGAAGCCAAAATAATTGTGTGTTGCCACGGTGCGGGACGATATGATCAACGATGACCGCCGCTTCACCGCATCTCACACACAGTGGATTTTGTTCGAGGAACGCGCGACGGGCGCGTTCCCATTCCGAGTCGTAGCCGCGTTGGCGCGCTGTTCCACGTTCTTGGTCTCGGCGCTTCAGGTAGGCGCGGCGGTGTTCGCATGTCTCACCGGTGCGGAGAGTGCAACCGCAGGCCCGTAGCGAGGGCGGCTTACGGGGCATCGGTGATGCCTCCACCATTCCCGCCTGACGGAAGAAGCGGAGAGCAACGGCATCCATCGCTTCGGGCGTCTTCGCCGTTGCGGGACCGCTCGCCCTCTTCTTGTCCGATCCGAAAATGAGCTTCAGGAAGGACATGCGGCCATTGCGAGCCGCAATGATTTCGCCGGGCGTGCATGTAAGCGCTTCTGCGGGTGTATAGCCGAGCCAGCCCGTCGCAACCTCGAACAAGTCACGATAGACCTTGGCGAAGTCGTGAACCTTCTCGGGGTCAAACGGCTCGCCTTTTGAGGCGTCGGCGCCTTCCTCATCATCCTCGGGCGTGTCGAGCGAGGCCCCAACCAACCCATAGGTCAGTTCCATGACCGCACCGATCAGCGCCGCAGAGGGGAATGGCCGGAGCATCAGCTTGAACAGCGCTTCGATGGTCTCCGGGGTGGCGTCGACGGCGCACGCCTCCACAACTGCACGCATGGCGCTCACCTTCTCCTTGGCGACATCAATGAGAAGGTTCTGCATCCCGTAACGCTTGTTGAGGGTGATCGCCGCCCGAAGCGTTGGGATCAGGTTGAGCCTGACCCCGCCAACGGTGAGTTGAACGCCGTGCATGGTTAGGCCGCCGGGACTTTGACCGGGATGCCCTTCACGCGGGTGATGGTGACATCCAGCATCTCGGTATCCTCTTCACCGCCACCAGCGAGGGCGCACCGGGAAATAAAGCCGCGCCAGTAGATTTTGGTGTTGTTGGAGAGGGTGTAGAGGAAGTTGAACTCACCGCCGCTCGCATGTGCGGCCTCAAGTGCAGCCTGTCCGACATCGCCGGCGAGGTAGATGAACTTGCACTCCATCGAGCCGGGGTCATAGCTCGTCTCATAGGTGATGAGTTCGCCGGTATTGATGTTAGCAACCTGGCTGGTCTTCCGCTCACCGCTGATGGCACCCATCTCGTTAAGGCCATCAATAACCTTGTAAGTATCGGTCAGGTGCGCCGCAGCGGCGGTGCCGATGCTCAACTTCGCGGTATTCACTTTGATCGTCATTCTGAAAATTCCTTGTTCTGAAGAGGGTTGGAGCCGAGAGGCCGCGCTTACGCGGCCTTGAGCTTCATGAAGGTGAGCGCATCGGGGTTGATGACCGCACCGCCAACACGGCGCCCGACGTAGATGCGGCTCATGTTGACGCCGAGAAGCGTCACGTAATCCGGCATCAGGGTAAGGCCCTGCCGGTCGACGACGCGGTAGGTGGTTGCGAGATCGCCGAAGAGGGCGAAGATGCCCGCACCGACGTTGGGAAGGTCGTCGATGATGCGGACCGGATAGCCGAGAAGCTGGGCCGGGGTGCCAGCCGCCAGCGAGTCAGCCCAAGCGTCGGGGGCCATCGCAATCGCCATCTTGCGGAGGGTGGAACGGGTGCGGCGGTTCACATAAAACGCGGCGTTGGCGCCGGTATACGCCGCCGGGATGGAGTCGACGACATCGACGAAATCGTCGATTGAAAGCGTGGTGGCCGCCGTCTCATATTCAGCGATATCGGTATCACGGAGAAGGCCGAGGGGCTGGCCGACGCCCGTACCGTTCAGGTGCGCCAGGTTCTCCTTCTTAGCCGCAACGGACGCGAAATCGGAGGCGATGATGGCCTGGATGTCGATGTGCGAATCAGCAACAAGATCATTCGAGAACTTGATCCACTGGCCCATGTTGAAGGTGTCGATTTTGATCTTGTCGAAGCCCATCGCGGTCTCCGGTCGCTGTTCATTTTCGCCAACCCACGACACATCGACCGTGCTGGTCTGGCGCGGCCATTCGACGGATGTGTTGCCGATGGTCATGGTCGAAGCGAACTGACGGAACGGGGATGCGTCGATCAGCATCCGCTGAACGGTGGCATTGAACTCGGTCGGCGCGACGGAAGCACCCTGATCGCCAAGCGTCAGGGCCTTCTGGTCACCGGCGACGAAGGCACGGAACGCCTTGCGCTCCATCGCGGCAGTGTCGTCGGCGGTCTTGGCCGTCACGATGCCGGGGCGGTTGATGCGGGTGGCGAGCTTGTCGTGCGCGGCCTGGAGGTCGGAATAATTCTTGGTGACGGTGGCGAGGTCGGCCTTGAGGGCGTCGACGGTCGCGGTGATGTCCGTGGTGTCCGCCACGTCGTCGGTAATAGTCTCATCCATGGGAAAGTGCCTTTCAATATCGGATGCGGATTTAATGGAGGTGATCGCCGCGCCGGGGTTCGCCGGGACAGGCACAAGACTGATTTCCATGAGGTCGACGGTGCCGACTTCACGATGACCATTGGGGAGGCGCTTCACGCTGGAGAAGCGGCCACCAATCGAGAGAGCGAGGCCACCAGCCGCAGCGAGGGCGCGATACTGGCGAGCTTCGGGAATGGAGAGTTCAAGGCGCCCTTCGACTTCGAGGCCCTTGGCGGTCCAACGGACGCTGTGCCAGGTGCCGATAGGCTTGCCGTGATCATGTCCGGCGAGGATAGGAAGCGGCGCCTTGGCGGACGCAAATGCAGCACCGGGGATGCGGTCGCCTGCACGATCAGCTTTCCCGTCGGCAGGCCATGCGATACCAATAATGGTGCCGTCTTCCGTGAGCGACGTGGCGAAGCCCTTGGTGGCGCGTTCGATGAGGTCGCTCATTACGGGTATCCCACCAGCCCGGTCGCTGTGGTCCCGGTGGCAAATACCTTCTTGAAAACGCCAGGGACGAATCCCGCCGGGACAGGAAGCGTGACTTCGGCGCCCTCGAAGGTGATGGCGCGCAGGTTGCCAGCGGCCTGCACAGAGATGCCGCGTACGACCTTCGGCAAATCGGCGGAATTATTCGGGGTGATCGTGAACGGCGCCGTTGAAAGGTTTGACCTAAGATGCTGAAAACTCATAATAATTATTCCTCAGAAATATCGTCGTCGTTCAGACCCATGAGCGCCGCGAGGGTCACGAGTGCGATGAGGCGCGCCTTCTCCAACCCCATCGGGATCAGATACGTCTCGGCCAATTCAGCGGCGCGTTCGGGATCGCAACCACCGCCAATGAGCGACAATCTCAGGATCGTCTTGAGATGTGCGACCCGGTAATCCTGCGCATGGAGCGCCCTGATTAGATGCGGAACCCCGGCATCGGTTTGACGCTCAAGTTCCTCGATCAGCGGCAACGTGAGGGCGAAGGCCCGCTCGGCGTCACCCCAATAAAAATTATTGTTCATCGGCCACTCGTTTCGGCGCCCGATGGATTGCCTCGGTGATCTGATAGCGCGTCATGGACGGTCCATGCTCAAACACGAACTTGCGCGCTTTTGTGTCTGCCTGCGCCTCTGTCATGCCTTCGTCGACAAAGTAGTCACGGACCGCGCCATAAAGGGCTTCTAAGTGCGCACCCTTGGGCTTGGCGCGGCGAGCGTGGGTCTCGCGCGCGACGCGGCGGACGAAATCTAGGGCGAAGTGCAACGGGTTGGTCTTCGGCTTCATTGGGTTTCCTCCTGCGGCTGTGCCGTGGCGGTCTGCGTGTAAGGGTTCGTGAGGGCATCCGCCTCCGGCGAGGGATGGAGCGGCATGTTCTCGATTGCGCGCACCTCGTTCGCCGTCAGCACGCCAGCGCTCCGGGCGATCTGGTAGGACTGCCAACGGGCCAGCGTGTCGGACTTCACGAACTCATCGGTCTCGAACTCGAAGAGGAAGGCGCCACGTTCTTCGGGCGTCAGGAGCACGCGGCGGTAAGCGCTGCACCATTCGCGCAGCCAGGGCGCCAGCGAGTAATCGAGGAAGGCGCGGTTCATCTCCGCCGCGTTGGACCACGTCGCACGCCCCATCTCGAATGCGAGGTGCGGCGGAACATTGAAGTGGCGGCAGATGGCAACGTTCGCCTGGATCAGAAGCTTCTCAGCTTCGTTCTCGGCGAGGGGCTGTTGGATCGTCTGATACGTCGCACCGTTGTCGAGGACTGCGGTACGGCCTGCTTTTTCGCCGCTGAAGCCGTCGTTCCATGATGTGCGGATGCGGCCAAGGGAATCGTCGCCAAGGGCCTTCGGGAACTGAAGGACACCGCCAGGCCGCGAATTGTTGGCGAAGGTGGTGGAGACGGTGCGCGCCATGACTATCGCCGTTGCGATGTCGTCCTTCGCGAGGTGGATGAGGGACACGCCCGTCACACCGTCATCCGCACGGACGCCGGAGGTGATGTGCAGAATGTCAGAATAATTTTCGAACCTGACGGCACCATTCGCGAGGGCGATGCGGTAACGCGGCTCACCGGTGAAATCGTCGGTCTCAACGGACACGGCGTGCGGGGCGAGACGAATGAGTTCAACGGGGCGCCCGGCGAGGTCTCGGTTGACGTAGGCGAAGCCGTTGCCCGTAAGGATTGCATCGCGGGTGATGGTGGCTCGGAAGGCGGTGGCGCTCATCCATTCCGTGGCGTCTCGGTGTGCCAGGGCGTAGCCGGGGTGGTCGGTGGCGGGCTGTTTGGCGCCGTCGACACGCTCGTACAGTTTGCAGGGGATGGAGGTGCCGTTCGCAAGTAGGGCGAGGCAGATGGCGACGGTCGCGCATTTGGGCGCCGTTGCAGCGGTGACGTTGATGCCGGACGTGGTGTTAGGCGCAAGCAACCATTCCAGGCCGAACAAGCCCGTGGGCGGTGCGCTTTTCGTTTCGATCATGTCGACGGACGCAATGCCGTCGTCGTCCCGCTCAATGGTCATAATAACGTCCAGGTCGTTCAAAAGATGTAAATAATTGAAGGGTCACCCTAGCCGCTGCCTCTTCACAGCGACGGCTAGGGTGACTTTGCGCAATCAGTCGAGGAAGGAAAAACTCGACTGTGCATATTATGACATAACTAAAGATCAACTAATAGTGGTCTGTATCGTTACAATGATGTAATTTATTGAATATTTGTGAGTCTTGATGCTGATCTTCATAATCCAGGCCTTGGGGAATTAGCCACCAAGGTGCGCATCGTCTTAAGCGCGATTAGAAGGCCGCTGGATGGCCTTGGATGTTCGCCGCTGTCATCACCTATCCCGGAGCGTGAAGGCCATCAGGCGGCCTTCCTACGCGGTCGTGATTCGCCGGGACTTGGATGATGGGGTGTAGCGTTTTGCTGGTTGCCTACGGCGGCACCAACAAATTTTCTGCGGGTGCTCCGCCTGACCCAGTTCTGGAATTCACGGGCCTCCGGCTTGTCGGAGCGCATGATGAGCTTGTACAGGCCGCTTTCGCTGATCACAGTCGCGGTCGACATGCCTTTACCCCCGATCTGACCGGGGGTAAGGCGGCGCTGATCGGATCGCGGGACGCTTGTGAGGTTCTTCGAGACGCCAGCGGCAAGGCCAAAACCGAGCACGCGGCAGACATCGGCGGCGACGAACCAGGGCTGGCCGTCGATCATGGTTGTGCGGAGGTGCATGCCATAGCACCTATCGCCAAAATGATCCATTGATCGGTAGATGTATTGTTGGGATCGAGGGCCGTCGGCTGACGCCATTCCGGGGATGGTGAGGGATGGAGGGTGCGAAGCACCCGACTTCGTCCATTCCGGGATGTGGGTGTGTAGATGTCACGTTTTGGGGCTAACCCTTCCCCTATCTCTTTCAGAGATATTAAGGAAAAACCTTCTTAATATGAACTACGTTCATAGGGGAAAGGTTAGCCCCAAAACGTGACATCCCCTATCCACACCCCGGAGTGGCCATCGCTTTCTCGCCTCCCTCCGCAACGAGGGCGACAAGGAAGTCCAAATCGCTGATCCCATACTCCCGGCGATCCATGACCGATGTTTCTTCTGAAGTGTCTGGGGCGCCCCAGGATTCGCGTTCCGCCTCTACCGCCACAACGATAGCCTCCGGCTCGACATGCGCTTCCTGAGCCTCCTGAGAGGCTTCCAGGGACATAATAATTGCGGCCTTCGCTGCACGCTCTTTCTCCCGCTGCTTCCGTTTCCGCTCCGCAGGCGTCATGGCGATCTTCGGCCCAACCTTCGCCCGGCTCTTCCGTCCGACACGCTCGTAATGCCGCTGAGTTTTTTCGCGGTTCGCGGCCTTGCGAGCTTCGTCGAATGGGTATGCTGAACGGAACATCTCCACCGCCATTGCATCGAACGCATCGGCATTCTCGATCCATGCTTCAACGAAGGGATGGTCGTCGCCGACGTGCTCGATCAACTCGGCGCACTGTTTCATCAACGTCGTGCAGAGACGGTCGTGGGTGACGGTATCATCACGCCATAGACGCGGATCGCCTGAGAGGTATCCAAGCCGAGGATCAAGGTTCGAAGGTGCCTTGCGCCTTGCATCGCGTGCGTCAAGTTCTTCCACGACGTGTTTGCGCGCAAGCTCACGGTTCATCGCGTTGTCGGCGAGACCGCCATCAGCCAGCGCATCCCGGATCATTTTCTCTTCAATAGCTGCACGCCGCTTCTTCGGGTCGTCACGCGCAAAAATCTGGTTCAACTGGAACTTGTCGTGAGCCCAGCCGAGTGCGCCCAGGTAGAAGTGAATGATAGTGGAGCCCACGGACTTTCGCTCATAGGGGAGTCCCATGATGTCGAGGGTCTGTGTGACTCGGACGACACCGTTGCGCTGGGGGGTGTCATGCCATTGGGCCATCTTGAATGGCTTCCGACGAATGACACCATGCTTCGTTTTGAGGTGCCACTTCATGCTTTCCTGAAGCATATCGAACACTTCGTCCGCTCGCTGCATCAGAGGCTTTCCAGCGTTCGAGGGGTGGCACATACGAATTGCATCCCTCTCCCGGCCGATCACTTCCTTCGGAAAGATCAGGCGAGGGCACAGAAGCCAATACGCCTCGTCCCGCGCAAATCGGACGCGATCAATTACGGATTTTCTCTTGAAATCATCTTCGGGCTGTGGCATGGTGTTCTTATTCGATAATTGCCTTTTGCCCGGTCCACGGTCGCACGTGGCCGGGCTAATTTTTATCCGTGATACGATGGCGCCAGCCTTACGGCGCCAAGCTCGTTGGCGCTCCGTTACCTGCGAGAATTTGTCTTGCGGTGGCGATGGCCTCCCGCTCAGCTTTGCGGCGAGCCCGCATGCGGCGCATCCCAATCGCTGATTGAGCGCGATTGCGCTCATGGTAGGCAGGGTCGGCGCTGTGGTTTGCGCGGTAACGGCGTGAACGCTCGGTGCTTGAAAGAGCCATTGAAAAGTTCTCCAACGAATAAGCGCCTATTCTACAGCGATGTGGAGCGTTGCGCAACGGAAATCGCGCTGGCCTAGTTGACGGTAAGCCCCATCTCGACTATACGGGCGGGTTGGCTTTCAATTTTCGCTTTACAAATCCATTCCCGCCAGCCATACCAGCGCCGGGACATGATCACTCGCGCGACCTGGTTGGCGACGCGGCGACGCCCGCCGAACAACCCCAACACCGCCGAGAAGGGAACCGGGCGGGGAAAGCGATTTTCATGAGTGAGTGCAGAACCGTCTAGCTACCCGATCCGTCTTCTTCGCCGAGACCGTGCCGCAGCGTTCTGCGGTGTTTCCCCGACCACATTCGATACCTGGATCGCGCTCGGGCATATCCCCAGCGGGCATCGTGTCGGCGGCGTCGTTGTGTGGGATGTCCGCAAGCTAGATCTCGCCATTGACCGGCTCTTGTACGGCGTCGCCAGCAATGAGAACCTGGTAGACTCCGGTGCGAGCTTGGATGGCAGCGAATGGGACGCGTGATCCTGAAGTACGTCGAGACGTTCACGGACCGTCTGGGACGAACGAAAACCTACTTCCGACACAAGGGGAAGCGGACACCGCTTCCCGCGTCCGACGATCCTGCGTTCGCGAGCGCATACAAGAAGTGTCTCGCCTCCATCGGTGGTCTCGCCACGACCAACACGAAGGGCGGGGCGGACACGCTCGGCTGGCTGGTCCGAGAGTATCAGGCGTCACCGGAGTTCAAGAAGCTCGGTGATCGCACAAAGAAGGACTACCTCGCCATCCTGTCCAGGATCGCCGAAGAGCACGGCGAGAAGGGATGGCGCTCGCTGAACAAGTCGCGGGTGATGAAGCACATCCGCGATCCCTGGGCGGACAAGCCGCGCCGGGCGGATACGCGCGTTGCAGTCCTGTCGGCGGTGTACGGCTGGGCCATCGCGCGGGACATGACCACCGATAATCCATGCAAGGGTGTCCCGAAGCTCTATGAGAAGGGCGGGACGGACGGTTACCGCGCATGGACGGCGGACGAGGTGACGCACTTCCTCGCGCAATGCGGCGACCGAGAGTTTACCGTGTTCTTGCTCGCCGTCTATACCGGTCAGCGCCCCGGCGATCTCCGTCGGCTGACGTGGTTCCAGTACGATGGCACGACGTTGAACGTCGGCCGTCAGAATAAAACCAAACAGGCCGTGCGCATCCCCGTTCATCCTGTCCTGAAGGCGCATCTCGATACTCTTCCGCGCGGTGAAGGGACGATCCTCCAGAACCGCTATGGGAAGGCGTATTCAGAAGACGCGCTCACCTCCATGTTCCGGTCGGCGCTCGTTCGGATGGAGATGCCGAAGGGGGCTGTCATGTACGGGCTACGCGCGACGCACGCCGATACGCTCGCGGAGGCGGGTGCTTCACCTCACCAGATTGCGGCGACGACGGGCCACAAGACGCTCGCGATGGTCCAGCACTACACCCGGAACGCTTCTCAGCATCGTCTTGCGACCGCGTCTGTTTCTCTGCTGCCAAACTTTCTAAAGGATCAGTAACGCACGAAGATCAGCAGGGATTAATGTTAAAGGCATATGCTCGGGGATTTATGTTTCCCATCCAGTAGAACGTTGCAAGTGCATCAGCTTGCTCAGTGGGAAGTTCGTAAGATTCGCCCGTGAACTCAAGGGGGTTACAAGAGCCATCAGAACCAGCGCATAACATTATTGATGCATAAACAGACGTGCCCCGGCTCAATAAAATTGGATTAGATCCCTTCGCAAGTGTCATATTGTAAGTGCCTTGCTCGACATACCAAGAGCCAATATTTTCATGCTTCGAGCTCCCGGCCGGCACCCCATAAACTTCCAGATAGAAGTAACCTTGGCAATTGTTAGTTGCATAGAGTGAGGCTGTAGATCCATAGCTTCGGTCGTAGATGCAGTTGTTGCCCGATATCCGACCGCCAGTGTGTCTACAGGCCAGATTGTCGTACTCTTCGGCTCGATTGTCACTTTGCCCATTCGCGACTGTAAGGTGCGACCCGATTAGTAGCGAGGATATCACAATTAGTGCCGAGTACCGCATGAATTCAACCATAAATCTATCTACGAGAATCCAGTCTGGGTGACCGAAATGCCGATAAAAATACCACAATGATACCCAGATGCTAGTATAAGTAGTATGCGCTAGATCGCTTGGCAAGCTCGGATTTCGTGTTAGTAAGGCAACCGGCGATGAAACGAGAACGGGGACTGCCAAACCCGCCCGGAAAGTGCCAAACCGGGACTGAGTGAGGCGAAAAAGACCAGCGTGTTCAATGTGGGTGGGTGGCCGAGTGGTTTAAGGCAGCGGTCTTGAAAACCGCCGTGCGTGCAAGCGTACCGTGGGTTCGAATCCCACCCCACCCGCCACTTACCCTCGCGAAAGCGTTCTCCCGATTTGGCTGCGGCTGAGAATTCCCGTTCTGGTCGAAGGTTCTGCGGGAAGGGCTGAGCACGGCCTCTGCGCGAGGAGGCTTGGAAGCGGTGTTTCAAGGCCGATTTTTCCAGGCCTAATGACTCCAGAGGTTCGGTGAATGGATTGCATGTCATTGATATGGCGGTCCGCTACTCGTCGGTGCTGTTCGCGGGCGCGCCGGTGATCTGGGTCTTCAACGCCCTGCTGGCGCTTGTCCGGGGGCAGGGCAGCATCCGACTCGCCAAGACGGTGGTCGGCGGCGGTGCAGTCCTTATGCTGCCGCTGCGGGATTCGTGGTGGCCGAGGCCGTCGGTCTTGCCGCCGCGCTGCTGCCTGGCGTCTGGCTCGGCCTCTTCATGGAGGGTACCGAGGCCGTCGCCGTCGGCAGGGTGTACCTGACCACCGTCGGTCCCTTTTATGGATTCTTCGGCGCGGCCTTCGTCCTCTACTGCGCGGCGCAGGGAACCGGGCGCATGATGCTCCCGGTCGCCGGTGCGCTCGCGCGCACCATCGTCGCAGCGACGGGCGGCGCACTCGCGGTCCACCTAGGCGGGACGTTCCTCGCCGCCGGGATCGGCATGATCGTCTTCGCCGCGTTCGGCCTCACCGGCCTGGTCCTTTCGGTCGGCTATGCCGCTTCGGCCAAGCGGTAGCGAGCCGCCGGATGGTCGTGGGACAGGTTCGGACCCAGGGCCGCCCGCGCGGCGAGAAAGGCGTCCCAATCGGCAATGTTGGGCAGCGAAGGGATGGTCACCGTCTCGCCCGCCTCGAAGCCGGCGAGTGCGGCCTCGACGAGGAGGCCGGGGTCCATCTTCATCGCGTCGGGGACGGCCGAGACGTCGGCCTTGGCGCGGTCGAACAGCTCGGTCTTCGTGAACCCGGGCAGGACGGCCTGCAGGCGCACTCCGGTCCCGGCCACCTCGGTCTGCAGCGCCTCGGTCAGAGCCAGAACATAGGCCTTGCCGGCCACGTAGACCGCGTGAAACTGCTCCGGCGCCATCACCACCGCCGACGAGATGTTGGTGATGCCGCCACGCCCGCGTGCGGCGAAGGCCGCGGCAGCCGCCAGAGTCAGCTCCTGCAGTGCGACGACGTTGACCGCCATCAGCGGCGCGTAACGCTTAGCGTCGCCGCCGAGTGCCGGCCCGGCGACCCAGAGGCCGGCACAATTCACGACACGGCCGATCCGCGGGTCCAAGTTGATCCGCTCCGCGACCCGCGCGACGTCACCGGCATCGGCAAGATCCGCGCGGCAGACCTCGACGGCGACGCCGTGTTGGTCCCGCAGTCGCGCCGCCACAGCGTCGAGCCGGTCCACGTCGCGCGCGACGATGACGAGGTCGTTCCCGCGTCGCGCGAGTTCCTGCGCGAACGCCTTACCGATGCCGGACGATGCGCCCGTCACGAGCGCGGTGCCATCGTTCGTGTTCATGGTGACTCCTTGAAGCCCGGATCATCCGGGAGAACCATGGCCGGAGCGTACATCCTGCATCGGGCGCCGATTACTATATCTATGGATGGATAATGCCATCGGGGATCTTCGGTTACCTTTGGGACAGAAGGAGATCCCATCGTGATGCCGGATTGGAATACTGACCGCGACGAACTCAAGGCCGGCGTCGGCGCGTACGGGCGGCTGAGCCCCGAAACGGTGCGCAGCTACGTCGAGCTGTCCTCTGCCGGCGCGAAGAAGGACATCCTCGGCGCCAAGCCGCGCGAGCTGATCGCTCTGGAGGTCGCCGTTGCCCAGCGCTGTAACGGCTGCATCACGATCCACACCGAGCAGGCGCTGAAGCACGAGGCGAGCGAGGAGGAGATCGCCGAGGCGCTTGGGGTCGCCGTCGCGCTTGGGGTCGCCGTCGCGCTCGATGCCGGCGCCTCGCTCGTCTACTCGACGCGGGTGATGGACACCGTCGCCGCCTACCACACGCTCGACGCATGAGCGCCCGGCCGATCCTCGTCGGCCGTATCGACCTTTCCTTCCACGATGCCTCGGCCCGCGAAGTCGAGGCGATCCTGGTGGACGAGGGTCATGCGGTCGAACGCTCCACCGCGCCGCACGAGGAGATGTTCGCGCGGCTCGGCCGCGGCGAGGTGGATGTCCTCGTCTCCGCCTGGCGCTCGGGCTTCCCGAGACGTTGGTCGAGCAGGCGGTCTACGAGAACGGCCTCCGGCGCGACGCCAACTACGACACGTATCAGGTGCTGCGGCGCGAGATGATGCTGCAGGTCACCGTCTCCATCGTCGAGAGCGGCGCGCCGATGGGCGGCGTCGGAGAGCCTGGGCTGCCCGGTGTGACGGGCGCGGTGGTCAACGCCGTCGCGGCGCTGCCCGGGGTCCGGGCGCGCAGCCTGCCGCTCGCCAACATGCAGCTTTCTGGCGCTTAAGGGATAGACCCATGACGAATGAACGGAACGGCGCGCGGCGGCGGTCGCGCGAAGGATGGCGTGCGGCCGCGTGTCTGGCCCCGGTCTTGGCGACAGTCCTCTCGGCCGGAGCGGCACATGCCGACGGCGATCCTGCAGCGGGCAAGCGCGTCTTCGCTCGCTGCCAGAGCTGCCACCAGGTGGGGGAGAAGGCCCGCAATCTCGTCGGCCCGGAGCTGAACGGCGTCATCGGCCGCACCAGCGGGACGGTCGCCGGTTATGCCTATTCGCCGGCCCTCAAGGATGCGGCGATCACGTGGGACCACGACACGATCGCTGCCTTCGTGGCGAAACCGCAGGCCGTCGCGAAGGGCACCCAGATGCCGCCGGTCCCGCCGCTGAAGCCGGACGACGTCGACAACCTCATCGCCTACCTCGCGACGTTCGCCGCCGACGGCGGCGCGGCGCAGTGACAAGAGAACCCGTCATGCACCACCATCTCACGCGGCGCGGCTTCTGCCTGTGCTGCACCGCCGCCGCCGTCGCCGGCCGCGGCTGGCTCACGCCCGCCGAGGCGTGGGCGGAGGCGACCAGCATCGTCGACAGGATGCGCTCCGCCGCCGCCGAAGCCGAAATCACCGTCCACCGGCTTCGCGGCAACGTCGCAGTGCTGGAAGGCTCCGGCGGAAACATCGCGGTTCTCACCGGGCCGGACGGCAAAGTGTTCGTCGACGCGGGCATTACGGCCACGCGGCCGCGCATCCAGGCGGCGGCGGACGGGCTCGGACCGGAGCCCATCACCCACCTCGTCAACACCCATTGGCACTTCGACCATGCCGACGGCAACGAGTGGCTCGCCGGAGAGGGCGCGGCGATCCTCGCCCACGCCAACACGGGCAAACACCTCGCCTCGGCCCAGCGGGTGGAGGACTGGAGCTTCGACTTCCCGCCCGCCCCGCCGGCCGCGATCCCTTCTGAAACCTTCACCGGCGACACCTCCCGCGCCCTGAACGGCACCATCCTGGCGCTGACGTCATACGCTCCGGCCCACACCGACAGCGATATCGCCGTGCGCTTCGTGGAGCCGGACATCCTTCACACCGGCGACACCTACTGGAACGGCATCTACCCGTTCATCGACTATTCCACCGGCGGCAGCATCGACGGGATGATCGCCGCCGCCGATGCCAACCTCGCCGCCACGAGCGAGGCGACCATCGTCATCCCAGGCCACGGCAACCCGGTTTCCAACCGGGCCGAGCTCGCCGCCTTCCGCGAGATGCTGGTCGCCACGCGCGAGGCCGTCGCGGCGCTGAAGGCCGAGGGCCGCTCCCTTGCCGAGACCATCGCGGCGCGGCCGACCGCCCCCTTCGACGCGAAGTGGGGTCAGTTCGTCATCACCCCCGACTTCTACACGCGCCTCGTCTTCGAGGGCGTCTGAGCCATGGAGGAACCCGACATGTCCGCCACTTCAACCGCCGGGAGGCTCCAGGGCGTCGTTTGGGCGCTGGATGAAGCCCCGGCGTTCGCGCCGGGCGACCCGGTGCGCATCCTGACGCGCACGCCGATCGGGCACTATCGCGTGCCGACATACCTGCGCGGCAAGTCCGGCACCGTCGAGGCGGTGATCGAGCCGGCCGGGCTCGACAATGAGCAGGAGGGGTTCGGCCGCAACGCCGGATCCAAGCGCCACTACTACCGCATCGCCATCCCCCTCACCGAGATCTGGCCCGACTATGTCGGCTCGCCGCGCGACGGGCTCCGGATCGAAGTCTTCGAGACATGGCTGGAAAGGGTCTGAGGATGTCCGCCCACGAACATAACCACGAGCACGGCCACGACCATCCGCACGCCGAGATCACCGCCGAGGCGGCCGGATACTACGAGATCATGGAGACCGCCGTGCGCGAGCTCCTGGCCGAGAAGGGGCTGATCGGCCCGGCCGAGATCCGCAGGCAGATCGAGGTGCTGGATTCCCGGACGCCAGCGCTCGGCGCCAAGGTGGTGGCGCGCGCCTGGGTCGACCCTGGCTTCCGCGCGCGGCTCATCGCCGACGGACGTGCCGGGTGCGAAGAACTCGGCATCTCCTTCTACGACGACACGCAGCTCATCGTGCTGGAGAACACGCAAGAGGTCCACAACCTCATCGTCTGCACGCTGTGCTCCTGCTACCCGCGCCCGGTGCTGGGCCTGCCGCCGGACTGGTACAAGGAAAAGCCCTACCGCGCCCGCGCCGTCATCGAGCCGCGCGCCGTGCTCGCCGAGTTCGGCACCACCATACCGGACGATGTGGAGATCCGCGT
Organism: Acuticoccus yangtzensis; assembly: GCF_001927245.1. Lineage (GTDB taxonomy): Bacteria > Pseudomonadota > Alphaproteobacteria > Rhizobiales > Amorphaceae > Acuticoccus > Acuticoccus yangtzensis. The sequence goes on from NZ_MJUX01000001.1 coordinate 653,495, forward strand.
GTCGGACTCCACCGCCATGGTCCGCTACCTCGTCCTGCCCCGTCGGCCGGAGGGCACCGAGGGGTGGAGCGAGGAGTCGCTCGCCGAACTCGTCACCCGCGACGCGATGATCGGCGTCGTCCCCGCCACCCTGCCGGAGAGCGTGCAATGAACGACAGCGCCCACCTCGTGAAGAAGCTTCCCAACGATATCGGCGGCGTCGAGGCCGGCCCGATCGTCATGGCGGAGCACACGCTGCTGCCGTGGGAGAAGCGCTGTCACGCGCTCGCCGACTTGCTCGACTTCAAGAAGATCATCAACACCGAGGAGAAGCGCCGCGGCGTGGAGGCCCTCGGCGCGACGGTGATCGGCAGCCTTTCCTACTACGAGCGCTGGATCGTCGCCTTCGGCAACATCCTGTTCCAGAAGGGCATACTTACGCCGGAGGAACTCGCCCGCAAGATGGACGAGGTGGAGGCGCGGCACGCCGGAGCGGGCGAGGTGTGACCCCCGCCTGCTTCTTCGAGAACGACCCGAGCCGCGCCCTGTGGCGGCGCGCGGGGGCGGAGGGCGTCGGCACCGCTCTCCTGCTGGCGGCGGCCGTCGGCGGAGGCCTCGCCGCCGAGCGAAGCGGGGCCGCACCCACCATCGCGGCGCTGATGATCGCGGCGTCCATCACGGGCGCGCTGGTCGGGCTCATCGTGGCGCTTGGGCCGGTCTCGGGCGGTCACTTCAACCCGCTCATCTCGGCGGTGCAGTGGCTGGCGGGCGAGCGCACCGGGCGCTGCGCGGCAGCCTACGTGGCGGCACAGGTGGTCGGTGGGCTCGTCGGCGCCGTGCTCGCCGGGGCGCTGGCGCCGTTCGCGACGGGACCGGCGACCGCGGGGTCCCTGCAGTTCGGCGCCAGTGAAGCGCTGGCGGCGTTCGCGCTGATGCTGGTCGTGTTCGCGGTTGCGCGCGGAGCGCCCCGCTCGGCCGGTCCGTTCGCCGTCGGGGCCTGGCTCTTCGCGGCGATCCTGGCCTTCCCGTCCGGATCGCTCGCCAACCCGGCCGTTGCCATCGCGGCCACGGTGGCGGCTGGCCCTCTGTCGCTCACGCCGGGCGCGGCCCTCGCTGCGGTCGCGGCAGAGGTGCTCGGCGGGCTCGCCGCGCTGGGCGTCATCGCGTCTCTGCGCGTGCGGCGCGCAATGGTGCGGCCATGACGCTCCTGTGGTCGACGAGCGCGTTCGGGCAGCAGGAGACCGTCCGGCGCCTTCTCGCGGCTGTGGCGGCGCGAGGAATGACCGTGTTCGCCCGGTTCGACCACGCGGCTGCGGCCCGCACGGCGGGCCTCTCCTTGCGCCCGACTGAGGTTGTGGTGTTCGGCGACCCGCACGCGGGAACGCCGCTGATGCAAGCGGCACCGACCCTCGCGCTGGAGCTTCCGCTGCGCATTCTCGTTCTCGAGCGGGACGATGGGACGACGACGCTCGTCGCGGAGGATCCTGCCGCGGCTGCGGCCCGGCACGGCACGCCCACGGCGCTCGCCCCTGTGCTGGCGCGGATGACGACGGTGATCGAAGCCGTCATGGCGGATGCCGGCGAATCAGCGCGGCTCGATGGATCCAAGTAAAATCAAAGTATAGATTTCAAATCTTGTCGTGAGGCTCAATATTCGTCACACCCAAAGCGAGACGACATATGCTTCCGACATTTCGATCCACACCGTTCGCTCGCGACACGACCGTCCGATCGGTCACCGTCCGCGCCGTCTCCGTCCCGCTCCGCCGACCGGTAATTGCGGACATCGGCCGGTTCGACGAGTGGCCGCTGGTCCTCGTCGACGTCGAGACCGACGATGCCATCGGCAACGCTTACGTCGCCCCCTACCGCGGCCGGTCCGTTCCCGCCCTCGTCGCGACCATCCGCGATCTTGGCGAGGACGTGACCGGCGCCCCGCTCGCCCCGGTCGACTTCGCCGCCCGGGCCGCGAAGGCGCTGAATGTCGCAGGAACGGCAGGCGTCACCATGGATGCCATCGCGGCACTCGACATGGCGCTGTGGGACGCGCGGGCCAAGGCTGCCGGGATGCCGCTGGCGGTCCTTCTCGGCGGGTCTGTCGGCCCGGTCCGCGCCTATAACTCCAACGGCCTGTGGCGACACGAGGCGGCGACTTTGGGTGCGGAAGCGCGGGATCTCATGGCGGAAGGCGGCTTCGATACGCTCAAGCTGCGCCTTGGCAACGCGCGCCTCGCAGACGACCTCGCCGCCATCAACACCGTGCGCGAAGCGGTCGGCGATATCGACCTGATGGTCGACTTCAATCAGGCGCTCGGCCTGGGCGATGCCATCCGCCGCTGCCACGCCCTCGACGATCTCGGCCTCTATTGGTTCGAGGAGCCCATCGCCTACGACAACCTTGCCGGATACGCGCTGCTTGCTGCCAAGCTGCGAACACCGCTCCAGCTTGGCGAAAACTTCTACGGCCCGCGTGACCTCGCGACCGTCATCGCCGGCGGGGGCATCGCCTACGCGATGGGCGACCTCATGCGCATCGGCGGCGTGACCGGCTGGCTGCGCACCGCCGCCGTTGCAGGTGCGGCCGGCGTGCAGTTCTCCAACCACCTCTATCCGGAAATCGCCGCGCACCTCCTGCGCGTCACCCCTTCGTCCCACTGGCTCGAGTGGGTCGACTGGGCGCTTCCCATCCTCGCCGACCCGGTGCTGCCCGTGGACGGCCACCTCACCGCGCCGGACCGCCCCGGCATCGGCCTCGTCTGGGACGAGGCCGCGATCACTCGCCTCGCGGTCCGCGTCTGACCGCACACCCAAGGACTTCGCCATGGCCTACCAGACCATCAACCCCGCCACGGGGACGGTCGAGATGCGCTTCGACACCATCTCCGACGCCGCCCTCGACGACGCCCTCAACACCGCCCGCACCGCGTTCGAGAGCGACTGGCGCCGCCGTTCGATCGACGAGCGCGCGACGATCGTGCGCCGCGCTGCCGCGCTGATGCGCGAGGAGGCGCCCCGCCTCGCCGCGCTGGTGGTGCGCGAGATGGGCAAGCTTTTGGCGCAAGCGGAAGGAGAGGTCGCGCTGTCGGCCTCGATCCTCGACTACTACGCCGACCATGCCGCGCACTACCTGAAGCCCGAGCGGATCGACGAGCACGAGGGGGCGAACGTCCACCGCCTGCCGATCGGCGTCATCCTCGGCGTCGAGCCGTGGAATTTTCCGTACTACCAGCTCGCCCGTGTCGCCGGCCCGCAGCTCATGGTCGGCAACGTGCTGATGGTGAAGCACGCCGGGTCGGTGCCACAGTGCGCCGCCGCGTTCGAGGACGTGATGCGCCGGGCCGGAGCGCCGGACGGCGTCTATACCAACATCTACGCCTCCACCGACCAGGTCGCCCGGCTGATCGAGGATCCGCGCATTGCGGGCGTGACCGTCACCGGGTCGGAGCGCGCCGGGGCTGCCGTTGCCGCGCAGGCCGGAAAGAACCTCAAGAAGTCCGTGATGGAGTTGGGCGGCTCCGATCCGCTGATCGTCCTGCCGGACGCCCCGTTCGGGGCGACGCTCGACAACATCATGTGGGGCCGGATGAACAACACCGGCCAGAGCTGCGTCGCCTCCAAGCGCATCATCGTGGTGGGCGCGGAGCGGGCGGCCGCGTTCCTCGACGCAATTGTTAAGCGGATGGCCGCACTCGTCCCCGGCGACCCGATGGACGCCGCGACGACACTCGGCCCCCTCTCGTCCGAGGACGCGGTGGAGCACATCCTCGACCAGATCCGCCGTGCCGAGGCGGCCGGCGCGGTCGTCCGTCTCGGCGGCCACCGGCTCAACCGGCCGGGCTTCTACGTGGAAGCGACGGTGCTGACCGACATCGACGAGTCTAATCCGATCTATCGCGAGGAGCTGTTCGGCCCGGTCATCTCCTTCTACGCCGCGGCGGACGAGGCCGAGGCGCTGAAGATCGCCAACGCGGTCCCGTTCGGCCTCGGCGGCTCGGTCTTCACCGCGGATCTGGAACGGGGCGAACAGGTGGCGCTCGCCATCGAGAGCGGCATGGCCTTCGTCAACAACCCGACCTGGACGGCGCCCGAGCTGCCCTTCGGCGGGACCAAGAACTCCGGCTACGGTCGCGAGCTGTCGGAACTCGGCTTCGGCGAGTTCGTCAACGCCAAGCTGATCGCCGTCTCCCCAGTGGGCGCGCCGCCCCCCGGCGTGGCGCAGGCCGGTTGAGGGCGCAGCGATGACCACCGTTCGCGAGGCCTTCTACACCGTCTGCCGCGAGCTCGGCATGACGACGATCTTCGGCAACCCGGGTTCGACCGAAGAGACGATGTTGACCGACTTCCCGGCCGACTTCCGCTATGTGCTCGCACTGCAGGAGGCGCCGGCAGTCGCGATGGCGGACGCCTACGCGCAGGCGACCCGCCGCCCGGCGCTCGTCAACCTGCACACCGCCGCCGGCATGGGGAACGCGCTGGGTAACATCGAGTCCGCGTTCCTCAACAAGGTGCCGCTCGTCATCACCGCCGGTCAGCAGACCCGCGAGATGCTGCTCTTGGAGCCGTATCTTACCAACACCGCGCCGCACCTGATCGCGGCGCCGTTCGTGAAGTGGGCCTACGAGCCGGCGCGCGCGGCCGACGTGCCGGCCGCGCTCATGCGCGCCTTCGCCGCGGCGATCCAGCCGCCGGCCGGCCCGGTGTTCCTGTCGATCCCGATGGACGACTTCGAGGCCGACTGCGGGCGCCTGCCCGAAATCCGCACGGTGAGCCGGCGGCTGGGGACTGACAGCGATCTCCTCGCGCCCGTCGCCGAGGCGCTGGCGACGGCGAGGAACCCGGTGCTCATCATCGGCGGCGCGGTGGACCAGGGCGGCGGCTGGGACGATGCCGTCCGCCTCGCCGAGACGGCACACGCCCCGGTCCTCGCCGCGCCCTACGAGGGCCGCCCCGGCTTTCCCGAGACGCACCCGCTGTTCATGGGCTCCGCCATCGGCGCCATCGGTCCCCTCGCCGAGCAGCTCGCGCCCTACGACGTGGTCGTCGTCATCGGAGCGCCGGTGTTCCGGTACTATCCTTACGTCCCCGGCGCGTTTCTACCTGCTGGAACGCGCCTCTTTCACATCAGCGACGACCCGGCCGAGACGGCGCGTGCGCCGGTGGGCACCGCCATCCTCGCAGACCCGGCGCGGGCCTGCGCCATCCTCGCCGCGGACCTCGCGCCGACGACCCGCCCGCTCCCCGCGCCGCGTCCTGCCGCCCCCGCGCCGGAGGACTGCAACGGCGCGTTGACGCCCGACGCGCTCTACGACCGCATCGAGAAGGTGCGGCCGAGGGACTCGGTGATCGTGCAGGAATCGATGTCGAGCCTGAAGGCTCTGCGCCGGCGCATTCCCATCGAAACGCCGGGGTCGTTCTACTCGATGTCGAGCGGCGTGCTCGGCTACGGCCTGCCCGCCGCGGTTGGCGCGGCGCTCGCAGAGCGTGACAACGGCACCCGTCGCAAGGTGATCGCGATCATCGGCGACGGCGCCGCGAACTACGTCATCCAGGCCCTGTGGACGGCGCGGCAGCAGAAGCTCGACATCCTCTACGTCATCGTTCGCAACGGCGCCTACAACATCCTGAAGGCGTTCGCGAACCTGCTCGAGACGCCCGGCGTCCCCGGCCTGAACCTGCCGGACCTCGACTTCGTCTCTCTCGCCACCGGTTACGGCTGCGCGGCCGCCCGCGTGACGAAACCGGCCGACCTCGACGACGCGCTGGCGACCGCCATGGGCCGACCGGGACCGTTCGTCCTCGAGGTGGTCGTCGACGCCACGGTTCCCGCCCTGATCTGACCCGCTCGCGGGTCCTGCCGATATCCCCGAAACTCTTCAGGAAACGCATCCATGCACATCGAACCCGGCGTCGTGACTGGCGCCAAGCTCATCCTGTCCTGCGCCACCGCGGCTGTCGCCGGCGGCGCCCTCACCGCGGCGACCCTGCGCCAGATCCGCCACGAGGGCGCCGCCTCGCTCCTCGCGCGCAGCGTGGTGGCGACAATCGCGGTGTTCGCGTTCTTCGAGGTGCTGCCGCACTGGCCGGTCGGCGTGTCCGAGGTACACCTCATCCTCGGCTCCACGCTGTTCCTGATCCTCGGCCGCGCGCCGGCAGCGATCGGGCTGGCCGCCGGACTTCTCGTCCAGGGCCTCGTCTTCGCCCCGTTCGACCTGCCGCAATACGGCATGAACGTGACCACCCTTCTGTTGCCGCTGTTCGCAATGGCCGCGGTCGCGGATCGGATCATCCCGGCGAACACTCCTTACGCACAGCTGGAGTACCGCGACGTCCTCGCGCTCGCGCTCGTCTACCAGGGCGGTGTCGTCGCGTGGGTGGCGTTCTGGGCTCTCTACGGTCACGGCTTCACCGCCGATACGATGTTCGGCATCGCTTCGTTCGGGACGGCGTACGTCGCCGTCGTTGCGCTGGAACCCCTCGTAGACCTCGCGGTCCTCTTTGCGGTCAAGGCGACGGCCGGACCACGCCGCAGCGGTATTGTCGCCCCGCGGGTCCTTGCTGCGTGAAGACATGCGGGACCCTTCGAAGGGTCCCGAGCAACCCGTTCTTCGAGAAGAGACGACAATGACCAACGTGGCCCTTGTGGCAGGCGTCGGCGGTATCATCGGCGACGCCTCTCCCCCGCCATATGCCCGGCGGATTGGTCTCGACCGCATGTCCCACGCTCGCCGACGACCCCGCCCGCCGCCACCGCTCACCCGCGTCGTCAGGCGCAGATGCGGTCCGACGGTGTCGCGCGGGTGCCGCTCACCGTACGGACGTAGACGTTGCGCCATTGGCCGTGACGGGCGAATTGCGCGGTCAGGCCCAGCGTCGTCTCGGGGCCGCCGAGGATCAGAAATCCGTCGCCCGGCATGATCTTGGCGATCCGCTCCAGCACATTCGTCTTCGTCGGCCGATCGAAATAGATCAGCACGTTGCGGCAGAAGACCACGTCGAACTGGCCCAGCCGGTCGAACGGGTCGAGCAGGTTTCGCGCCTCGAAGGTGACCCGTTTGCGGATCGCGGGGGAGATGACGTAGTGGTTGCGCTCGCCGCGGGTGAAGTAACGCGACAGGTAATGCTGCGGCATCCCGCGCCCGACTTCGAATTGGGTATATTCACCGGCCCGCGCCCGCGCCAGCGCCGCCTGGCTGATGTCGGTGCCGAAGATCTCGAACGTCTGACGGCCGAACTTGGCCGCATTCTCCTCCAGAAGGATGGCGATCGAATAGGCCTCCTGCCCGGTCGAGGAGGCGGCGGACCAGATGCGGATCGGCCGCCCGCCGCGCGCGGCGATGAGCTGCGGCAACATGTGATTGATCAGCACCTCGAACGGCGCCTGATCGCGGAAGAAGAGGGATTCGTTGGTGGTCATTGCGTCGACCACCTCCTCGACCAGCTGGCGCCCTTTCGTCCCGCTGCGCATGGCAACGACGAGATCGGCGAGATCCTTCAGACCGTGTTGCTCGCAGATCGGCTTGAGCCGCGTCGTCACCAGATACTGCTTGTCGGCGCTGAGGGCGAGCCCGGACCGCTCTTTGAGGATCTTTCGCAGGTAGGCAAAGTCGTCGTCGCGGACCATCAGAAGACTCCCTTCATCGCGCTCTGGACCGCGGCACCCATGTCCGGCAGCGGCAGAACGCGATCCACCACACCGGCACCGACCGCGGCACCCGGCATGCCCCAGACGACGCTCGTCGCCTTGTCCTGCGCGTAGATCGCGCCGCCCGCCGCTGAGATCACCTTCGCGCCCTGGCAGCCATCGTTTCCCATCCCGGTCAAAATGACACCGAACACGCCGCGGCCCCAGATTTCCGCCGCCGACACGAAGAGCACGTCGGCGGACGGGCGGCAGAAGTTCACCGGCTCGGTGTCGGTCAGTTTCAGCCGCTTGGTGCCGGCCGAGTTGCAGACGATCATGTGGTGGCCGCCGGGAGCGATGCGGATTTCGCCCGGCGTCAGCGGCTCGTCCGCGGTCGCCTCCTTGGCGGTCCAGGCGGTGGCACGGCTGAGGTGCTCGGCCAAGATCGGCGTGAATGCAGCCGGCATGTGTTGGACGATCAGCACAGGCACCGACACCGCGGCAGGCGGCACCGACGAGAAGAGCGTGATGAGCGCCTGCGGCCCGCCGGTGGAGGAGGCGACGACGAAGACTTGCGGCGGCGGGCGATGGATGCGCGGTGCACGCGGGGCAGCGAGACCCGCCCCCGCGACCGTCGCCGCCATCATCCCCCCGCCCGCCGTGGCCGGTGCGGCGCGCGCCGCCGTCCCGCTTTGCCGCGCCAGCGCGGGCGTCGTCAGCGCAGGGGCCGTCAGCGAAGGGGCCGTCGGCGGCGCGCCGTTCGGCGATGCGCCCGGCGCCTTGCCGCGGGTTCCGCCGCGAAAGCCGAACTGAGCGTCCAAAATGTCGATCACGGCCTGGGCGGCCGGGCGCAGCGCGAACGGCTCGTCCGATGCCGGCTTGCCGACGACGCCGATCGCCCCCTTCTCCATCGCCTCCGCGCGCATGCGCCCCAACTCCGCCTCCGGCGCCACCACGACGATGGGAAGGCGCGGATCCGCGCTCGCGATCTGCTTCAACAGGCCGAGCCCGCGAAGGCCCGGCAACTCCGTGTCGAGCACCAGGCAGTCGGGACGCGCCTCGTCGAAGGCGCGCTTCACGTCGGACGGCCCCACGGCATCGGGCGTCAACGCATAGTTGGAGTGGTTGAGCGCCCGCCGCAGCGCGGTCCGTAAGGCGGCCGAGTGGGCGAGCAGCTGGAGTCGCTTACGGTCCGACACCGGCGCGGCCCGAACCGCTGAGATCATGCGGCAGCCAGTGAGGTCACACCGTCGAACAGGCGGTCCACCGCGACGATGAGAACGAGATGGCTCTCCGAGCGCTGCACGCCGGTGACGATCTCGCGCCAGCGGCGATCGAGGTTCATCGGCGCCGGCTCGCGGTCGGCGGCGACGGAGGTCAGAACGTCCCCCATCTCGTCGACCGCGAGGCCGAAGAGCTCGCCCTGCCGCTCGATCCCGATGGCCATGGTGGGCGCCTTGGACGCGCGGGGGAAGCCCAGGATCTGCCGCGTATCCAGCGCGGTGACGATCCGGCCGCGCAGATTGAGCACGCCGATGATGCCCGGCGGGGACTGCGGCACCGTGGTGATGCGCGACAGGAGAAAGACCTCGTGGACCGCCGAGATGGGCAGCGCGAACCAGTGACCCGCCAGCCGGGCCGTGACGAATCCGTCGGCCTCGTCCAGAAGCGCATTGCGAGTCTTGGTCACGCCGCTTTCTCCCTCTGAGCGTCCGGCTTGGTGAATTCACGCAAGGAGTCGATGAGACCGTTGCGATCGAGCTTGGAGATGTAGTCCGAGAAGCCGCCTTCGCGGGCCTTGGCGATCGCATCGTCGGTCAGCATGCCGGTGAGAGCGACCAGCGGCACGCTCTTCAGACGGTCGATCTTGCGCGCCGCGGCGGCGAACTCGAAGCCGTCCATCTCCGGCATGTCCACGTCGGTGACGATGACCTTCGGGTGCAGACCGGCCTGCAGCTTGTCGAGCGCCTGGGCGCCGGACGAGCAGACCACCGGCTCGAAGCCCGCCGCGCGCACCACCGGCGCCACGAGGTTGCGGAAGAAGGGCGAGTCGTCGACCAAGAGGATCTTGACCGTTTCGTCCACCTTCACGCGCTGGTGCGGGTCGAACCAGTGGTTGGAGGCGAGGCCCAGGAAGTAGCCGACGTCGATCACCTCGGCATGGGCGCCGCCGATGATGGCCGAGCCCAGGATGCCGGGCTGTTCGGACGGGATCTGCACGTCCACCACGTCATCGACGATGTCGACGATCTCGTCCACCAGGAGGCCCATCGACTTGCCGTCGTCCGACATGACGAGCAGCGGCTTGCGCTCCTTGGAGTCCGGATCGGGCGGGCCGCCGAACCACACGAGCGGGATGAGCTCGTTGTTGTACTGGATGTGCCATTGGCCCTCGGACTGGTCGGCATCGGCCAGGCACACGTCCTCGAGGCGCGTGATGAGGCTGATGGGCAGCGCCTTGCGGTTCTGCGTGGCGGCGCGGAACATGAGAAGGAGCTGCTTGTCCTCGGCGGCGATGGCGTCTTCCTCCTCCTGCGCGGCGGCCGACATGCTGGCCTCCGACGGGGTGGCCGAGGCCGAACGCACGCCATTGGGATCGACGATCATGATCACCCGTCCGTCGCCCAGGATGGTCGACCCGGAGAAGTGCTCGATGTTGCGCAGCGCGTGAGGCAGCGGCTTCACGACGATTTCCTCCGTCCGCAGCACCGAATCGACCAGCATGCCGAACCTCAGCCCGCGGGCGCGGATGACCATGACGAAGCCTTCGGTGCTTTCGTCGGCGGTCCGGGGCATGCCGTTCTCGTCCGTCGCGGTCGGAAGTTGCAGGACGGTTCTGAGGTCGACGATGGGGAGCAGCCGGTCGCGCGAGCGCAGCACCGGCGAGTCCTTGATGAGCTGGATCGAGTGGGCGCCGCCCGGCTCCACCTTCAGAAGCTCGTCCACCGACGTCTGCGGGATGGCGAAATCCTCGCCGTCCACGCCGACGATGAGCGCGCGCAAGATGGCCAGCGTCAGCGGGATCTTGAGCGTGAAGACCGATCCCTGCCCCTGGACGGAGCGCACGTCGATCGAGCCGCCGATGCGTTCCACGTTCGACTGCACGACGTCCATGCCGACGCCGCGGCCGGACACCGAGGTGACCTGGGCGGCGGTAGAGAATCCGGGCTCGAAGATGAACGAGAAGATCTGCTCGTTCGTCATCCGGTCGGCGTCTTCCTGCGTGGCGATACCGCGCTCGACCGCCTTCGCCTTGATGCGGTCGACGTTGAGGCCGCGCCCGTCGTCCCCGATCTCCACCAGGATCTGGCCGCCTTCATGGTAGGCGTTCAGCTTGATGTGGCCCTTCTCCGGCTTGCCGGCGGCCAAGCGCTCTGAGGGGATCTCGAGGCCATGGTCCGCCGCATTGCGGACCATGTGCATGAGCGGATCCTTGATGGATTCCAGCACCTGCCGGTCGAGCTCGGTCTGAGCGCCGTTCATCTCGAGTTCGATCGTCTTGCCGAGGTTGGCCGCGACGTCGCGCACGATGCGCGGCAACTTGCGCCAGGCGTTGCCGATCGGCTGCATGCGCGTCGACATGACGGCCTGCTGCAACTCGCCCGTGACGGTGGAGAGGCGCTGGAGCGCGAGCTTGTGGCTCGTGCGCTCTTCGTTGCGCATGATCTCGGTCAGCTCGTTGCGGGTCAGCACCAGCTCCGAGACGACGGTCATCAGGTGCTCGAGCGTCTCGACGGAGACGCGGATGGAGCTCGATTCGGACTCGCCGCCCGACGCCTTCTCTTCCGGCTTGTCCGCCTTCGCGGCCGGCTTCGGGGCGGGTTTGGGCGCCGGCTTCGGGGCCGGTTTGGCTTCAGCCTTCGGCGCGGGTGCGGGCGCGGCAGCCGGCTCCGGAGCGGCCGGGGCCGGTGCGTCCGCCGCCGCCTCCTCCTCGACCGCGACCTCGGGCTGCGCATCGTCAGGGCCGTGCAGCACCTCGGCGGAGGCGTCGGACCCGGCCTGCTGAAGGGCCAGGATGATCGACTCGTCGTTGCCTTCCGGCTCGGTGCCGCCGGAGGACTCGATCGCCCCCAGCAGATATTTCAGCCGGTCGACGACGTGAAGCATCGCGTCGATGGCGTCGTTCGTGACGGGCTCGCCATTGCGCAGGCGGTCCATCAAGGTCTCGGCGTGGTGCGCGAGGCCGGCCATGCGCGGCAGGCCGAGGAAGCCGCAAGTGCCCTTGATGGTGTGCATCAGGCGGAAGAGCTCGTTGAGCATCGACGCCGGTTCAGGCTCGTGCTCGAGCTCGACCAGCCTCACGTCCACCTGTTCCAACGCCTCTTGCGTGTCGGTGATGAATTCGGCGAGGAGTTCGTCGATCCCGTCCATGGATATTGGTCCTCTAAGGCGTCAGGTTCAGGCCGCGTCGGAGCGCATGGAGGCGATGAAGTTCGCCATGCGGGTGCGCAGTGTGTCGGCCTGCGTCGTCAGTTCGTCGGACGCAGCGACGATGTCATTCGCCCCCGTCCCCGTATCGTTGGCAGCCTTCGACACATCGATGATGATGGACGACACGTCTTGCGTGGAGACTGCCGCCTGTTGCACGGATTGGGCGATGGCCCCGGTGGCCGCGGACTGCTCCTCGATGGCCGATGCCACGCTGGAGGCCAGTTCGTTGGCCTTGGTGAAGCTCGTCTTCAGGCTTTGGATGGCGTGAACCACACGGTCCACGTCCGCCTGAACGGCTTGGATCTGCGATGAGATTTCCTTCGTCGCGCTGCCGGTCTGCTCGGCGAGCGACTTCACTTCCATGGCGACGACGGCAAAGCCTTTGCCCGCGTCCCCGGCCCGTGCCGCCTCGATGGTGGCATTAAGGGCGAGAAGGTTGGTCTGACTGGCGATGTCCTCGATGAGGTCGACCACCTGGCCGATCTTCTTGGCCGAACCCGAAAGTCCTTCGACCACCTTGTTTGCGCTCTCGGCCTGGTTCAGGGCCTCCAGCGAAATCTGCGTCGACTGGTGGACCTGGGCGCCGATCTCCTGGGCGGAGGCGGCGAGCTCTTCGGCGGCCGAGGCGACGGCCTGCACGTTGGAGCTCGTCTCCTCCGCGGCGTGCGAGACACGGTCCGATTGGGTGGTGGACTGCTTGGCGCTGTTGCGAAGCTGTCCGGCGCTCGACGAAAGTTGGCTCGCCGCCGCAGACAGGCTGCGCACCACCGAGTTGACGTCCTGATCGAGCCGCGCGATCTGCCGCTCGATGGCCTCGCGCTGGTGCACGGCGCGGTCCTCGCGCTCTTTGCGGGCGGTCGCGCGCATCGTTTCGACTTCGATGAGGTGCAGGCGCAGCGCCTCGGCGCTTTTGGCGAGGGAGCCGAGTTCGTCGTTACGCGCCGTGCCGTCGACCGGCGTATTGAGGGCGCCTTCTTCGAGCTCGCGCAGCCGGTCGCGAACGGACAGCAACGGACGAGAGATCTGCGTCGTCGCGGTCCACAGCGAGTAGCCGGTTCCGGCGAGAATACCGACGAGCGGCAGCCCGATGGTCCAAATCAGCGCCGAGGTGATCTCGCTGACGATGTAGGCGAGGTCTTCTTCGGCCATGGCGACGAGGCCGCCGGCGATTTCCTTGAGCACCTCGGACGCTGCGGCCATGGATTGGCGCGCGTTCTCGATCTGGTAGTTGCCGGTTGTGCCGGTCGTTTCGATGCTTTCGATCAGGGCGCGGCGCTCTGCAAGCACGGCTTCCACCGGCTGGCGCGCGTCGATGCCGAGATTGAAGCCCGCCAGGCGGGCGGCCATGCGCTCCAGGTCCTCTTCGACCTGGGCGATCGCCCCGGAGAGCGGATCCATCCGCGGGTTCTTCCCCCGGCTGACGTCCTCATAGACGGCGGCGGCCGCCATGTTCAGGTATAAAAGATCGCTTTCGAAGTCGACGAGAAGCCGCTCAGCGTCGATGTCACCCGCCATATTGGCGACCGAGCCGCGAATGTTGAGCAAGTTGTAGGTTGCAAGGCCAGTCAGCATCACGAGGCTTGCGCCCATGACGGCGACGATGGCGACTATGCGAAGCTTGACTGACACGAGAGGCCCTTTCTGCGGAAAGAACCGGGCGCGGGGCCCGGCCGGTTAGTGCTTGGACGGCGCGCCGGCGTAGGTGGCGGGCGTGTCGCGCGGGTCCTGCGGCACGGCGGAGTCGTGCGCGGCGGCGGCGACTTTGCGCATCGCGTCCGGTTCGGAGAGGTTGATGTAGTTGAGGCCGTCCACCAGCAGATCCTGGACGACGTCGGCGCCCATCCGCGCATTGACGGCGGCCTTCACCTCGGTGGCGAAGTTGCCCAGGTCGAGCCGTTGCAACTTCCCGAAATTGGTTTCCGCGTGGGAGTAGAGGTTGCGGAAGATCTCGTCCGTGAGGAACGGGTCCGGCGAGGAGGCGAGCGAGCGCAGCACCGCTGCGTCGGCGGTGTAGACCATGCGCACGACGACATAGCCCTCGACCTTGCCGCGCTCGACGACCGGAACGCTCATGGTCGGCAGCGACGTGTAGCGCAGGCCCTCCAGCTTGGGCTTCGCCTCCTCCTCGCCGGAATTGATGGCGAAGTTGGCCGCTGCATAACCGGCGCCGAGCGTGACGACGACGGCCCACATGCCGACCATCAGCGCCCCTCTCATTGCAGGGCCTCGAGACCGGTGGTCATCGGCGCGCGCGGGCCGTAGGTGCCGTCCGATTCCTCGGCGAGCACGGCCTCGGTGACGATTTCGGAGATGATGCGGGCGGCTTCGAGACGGCGCAGGAGGAGCTTTTCTTCGACCGCCAATTTGGCACGAAGGCGGCGGACCTGCTCCAGGGTCTGCTCATCCTCGGCCGCGTGTCCCTTGCCGAGGCGCGACAGTTCAAGGAGCGCGCGGCCCTTGGCGTCGGCGAGCGCCTTGTCGTCGATCGACGCGGAAGCCTTCATCGCGGCGATGGAGGTGTCGATCAGACCTTCGAGGCGGTTGAAGGCGGTGGTGATACCGGTCGTCATGACGCGGGTCCTTTTTGCTCGTCGAGCATGGAGTTGATGATGTCGGCGATGCCGATGCCGCCGGACGCGGCGACTTCCGAGGCCAGGTGCTGGGCGAATACGCCGCGCCAGAGCTTGCCGGCCTGGCCGCCCCAGACGATCGATTCGTCGTCGGGCAGCATGTGTTCGACGAAATCCGTCAACGCGACCGCCTCGAACTCGCGGCCGACGGACTTCGCTTCGAGCGCGCGGGCGGCGGCCGGCTTGGCGGCGCGGATCGCATGCGCGAAGTCGACATGGCCCGGCACGGCCCGGTCGGCGGTGCGCGCAGCCTCGCTCACCTGCGGCAACGGGGTCGCCGGCAGTTCGCTCTTCAATGCTGTGATCGGTGTTATCGACGTCATCGGCAGATCGGCCTTTCAGCATTCGACTGGACGTTAAGGGGGGACGCTGGCGACAGGCTTGCCGGGCGGGGCTGTTGCGCCGGATCGAGCCAGCCTGGGCGCATCGCGCGGGTGATGCGCGGGGACGTGTTCAGGGCGGCGGGCGGCGCGGTGAGCGCCCTGGCGTACTCACGAGTGTCTCGAGATATTTGCGTTCCGCCTTGCGCCGTTCCGCCGTGGCGGCGGCATCGGCGCGGTCGGCCAGAACCTCCGCCGCGTGCTCCTGGCGGCCGTGATTGTGGTTGCGCTCATCCGCCACCCGGCGCAGACGCTCCGTCGTGCGGCCGTTGCGCCGCAGCGTCTCGGCCATCGAGGATACCGCGAAGCCGTGCAGCGCATTGGTCTCGTTGAGTGCGCCGAGGATCTCGTCCGCCTGGGCGCGGCTTTCCTCGAACCGCGCCTTCGCGGCGATGCTCTCGGCCTTCGCCGCATCGGCCAGCGCCCGCTGGGCCCGCGCCAGCCGCTTCAGACGGTCCGCGCTCGTCATAGCGCCCCCGTCAGCTGGCGGAAGGCGTCGGCGAAGGCGAGCATCATCTCGCGCACCGCCATCGCCATCATGATGAGCCCGCCTGCGGTCACGAAGGGCAGCGAGACGAAGAAGACCGGGATCGACGGCGATAGCTTGTTGGTGATGCCGACGGCGAAGTTGATCACCACCGAATAGATGAAGAAGGGCGCGGCCAGCCGAAGGGCCACCAGGAAAGCGGCGGCGATCTGGTCGGACACCGCCACCAGCGCCTCGCGCACGTCGAGCACCGCGCCCGGCGCCAGAACCGTGTAGGAGCCGACGAGGGCGCGCAGGATCTCGTAATGCAGATCGCCGACGAAGATGATCACGGTCGCCGTCGCCATGAAGAGCGTTGCCGCCGCCTGACCGGGTTCGCCGGCTTCCAGCGACAGGCCCGGCACGCCGCCGAGGCCGATCGCGTTGGCGATGGCGATGGACATGGTCTGAAAGGCCATCATCAGAAGGCGCGACAACAGGCCGATCATGAAACCGATCACCGACTCGGTGACGAGGACGGCGACGATCTCGCCCGGCGTCCCCTGCCCCACCGCGGCGACCGCCTGGTCGATCACCATCGGCGACACGGCGAGCGCGATGCCGAGCGCGATGAAAAGCTTCACCTGCACCGCGATACGGATCGACGACAGCCCGGGAGCGATCAGGAAGACGCCGCCGACGCGGGCGAAAATCACCGCGACGGCGAGCACCAGGGCGGCGGGGCCCTCGATCGTCACGAGATGGAGCCGATGGGCTTCACCGCCGTGCCGCGGGCGATCTCGAGATGTGACAGGACCGGGATCGACGGGAACATCCGTTCGATGATCATGCGCACATAAGGCCGCGCGTCGGGTGCGGTGACGATGGCGAAGCGGGCATGGATCGCCAGCATCTCGTTGATGACCTTGGAGGCCGCCTCGCCGAACTCCTCGACCAGGCGCGGATCCATGGCGAGCTCGATGACGTCGCCCTTGGCGTCGCGCTTCAGCCCCTGGTGGAAGGCGAGGTCCCAGCGGTTGCCGAGGCGCAGGACGTGTAGCGATCCCTTCTCGGCGAGGTCGCCGCAGATCTGCTGCGCCATGCGGATGCGCACGTGCTCGGCCACCGCCTCGGCGCGGCGGGCGTGCGGCGCCACCTCCGCCACCGCCTCCAGAATGAGGTTGAGGTTGCGGATGGAGACCCGCTCGGCGAGCAGGAGCTTCAGCACCGCCTGAAGGCCTGAGTTGGAGATCTGCGCCGGGACGATCTCTTCGATCAGCCGCTTATATTCGGGGTCCAGCCGGTCGAGCAGGGCGCGCATGTCCTTGTACGAGAGGAGCTGCGCCAGGTTGTTGCGGGTGATCTCGACCAGATGGGTCAGCACCACGGACAGGTTGTCGATGGGAACGAACCCGTCCCGCTTCACGTCGGCCGCGAACGCCTCGTTGATCCACACCGACTTCATCCCGAAGGCGGGGTCGCGCGTTTCGTCGTGCGGCACGTTGGGCGGCGGTGCCTCGGCGGTGACGATGAGATAGTCGCCGACGCGCAGCTCGTGACTGCCGACGCTGGTGCCGTGAATGTGGATCTCGTAGCCCTTGGAGTGCACGGTCAGGCTCTCGGTGACCTTGATCTCGGGGATCACGAAGCCGAACTCGCGGGCGAACTTGCGGCGGATCTTGGCGACGCGGTGGGCAAGCTCTGTGGGTGAACGCAGCACCGTGCGGGCGAGCTGCTTGCCGACGATGAGCTCGATCTCCGGAATGTCGAGCTCGGCCTTCACCGAGTCCTTCTGCAGCTTCGCCTCGTGCTCGGCGGCGCGCTCCTTGGCGGCGTTCTTGGCGTCCGCCTCCGCCTTCCTCTGCCGCGGAATGGTGTAGGCCACGAAGGCCAGGATGGCGCCCAAAACGAAGAAGGGGATCGTCGGCAGGCCCGGCATGATGGCGAACAGGATCATCAGGCCGGACGCCATGATGAGCGCCTTGGGATAGGCGCCGAGCTGGCCCAGCACCGCCTTGTCGGCCGATCCGCGCGTGCCGCCCTTGGAGACCAGAAGGCCCGCGGCCAGCGAAATGACGAGGGCCGGGATCTGCGCCACCAGACCGTCGCCGACCGAAAGGCGGGTGAAGACGTCGGCCGCACCGGCGAGCGGCATGTCGTAGCGCGTGGTGGCGATCACGATGCCGCCGAAAATATTGACGGCGATGACGATGAGCGAGGCCACCGCCTCCCCGCGCACGAACTTCGAGGCACCGTCCATGGAACCGAAGAACGACGACTCTTCTTCCAATTCGCGACGGCGGCGCTGGGCTTCCTCGTCGTTGATGAGGCCGGACGACAGATCGGCGTCGATCGCCATCTGTTTGCCGGGAATGGCGTCTAGAGTGAACCTGGCACCGACCTCGGCAATACGGGTGGCGCCCTTTGTAATGACGAGGAAGTTCACGATCACGAGGATCAGGAACACCACGATGCCGATGACGAAATCACCCGACATCAGGAAGTTCGAGAATCCGGCGATCACGTGTCCGGCGGCGGTGATGCCCTCATGACCATCGGACAGGATCAGGCGCGTTGTCGCGATTGTGATCGCAAGACGCATCATCGTCGCGATCAGGAGAATGGTCGGGAAGGACGAAAATTCCAGCGGCTTGTCGATCCACAGCGCGACCATGAGGATCAGCACCGCGAGGGCGATCGAGAAGGCCAGCGACACGTCGATCAGGAAGGTCGGGATCGGCAGGATCAAGACCGCCAGCATGCCGACGACGCCGATGGCGAACGCCATGTCGCGGAAGCCAGTGGGGAAGAGCCCGCCCGCAGGCGTGGCCATGGCCTTGGAATTTGCGGTTTGTATCGACATCAGCCTCTCGCCCTCATGGCGAAGCAGGGCGGCCCGGCGCGCACGCAAGGCGTCCCCAGCTTCGATTTGGCTGCAATGTCGCGAGTGACGCTGGGGCGAAGCTGTTTTGCCGTTGGCGGCCTCTATCCGTGCGCCACGGCCGGCCAAACAGCGCAAGCGCGCGGCCGATTTCGGATCGCCAAGCCCGCGAGGGTTGAGAATCCGTGGCGAGAGCGCAACTTTAACCCGTCAGTAATGCGAAAACGCCTCCACAACCGACCCCGTGTTCAGCCGATGGTGCAGTGCGCGTGATCATCAGACCGTTCAGCCTCAGGAAGGCGGCCAGACCCTTGGTCGACGTGACCCGCCTTTATGACGGGACCGTGGGCCGCGGCGGCATGCTCATTCGCTTCGGTGTCGGCGTGGCTTTGATCTCGCCGCCGCTCCTGCTGCTCGTGCAGGCGACCTGCCTTGTTCCCGTACCGCATGGCGTCACGGCGATCGTCATCGCCGCGGGGCTTGGAACCCTCGTGTGGCTCCCCATCGTCAACCGGCGTCGCCTGCAGATGATCTCCGAGGCGGTGGACGCCACACACTGCTCGATCGTCGTCTACGATGCGAACGACAGGCTGATCCTCGCCAACCGGCGGTACAGGGACGTGCTCGGCGTTCCCGCGGGCGCGATCGAGGCGGGGATGACCTACCGCACCCTCATCCGCCGATCGCTGGAAACCTACCTGCCGCCGGACGCGGTGGAGGACGAACTCGTCGAGCGCAACGCGATCCACGCGCGCGGCGACGGGCGCCCCTCGGACAGGCAATATCCCAACAACCGGTGGGAAAGAGTGACGAAGACGCGCCTTCCCAACGGCCTCAACGTCGGCATCGCAATCGACGTCTCGGAATATTATGCGCTGCGCGATCAGCTCGACACGGAGGCGCGGCGTTTCGCGGCACTGGCGCGGGGGGCGCCGGTCGGCATCTGCCTGGTCGACGGGGCGGGCCAGCTCCAATTCGTCAACGACGCGCTCTTGACCATGATGGGCGCGGCGGACCGGCAGGCGCTCCTCGCCGCGAACGACCAGATGATGCTGCGGGACACCGCCGTGCGCGGGTTCGGCGCGCTCATCAGCGAGCTTCGCCAAACCGCTTCGGACACCGAAGTGCGGCTCGAGAAGGGCGGCGAGACCTACCACATGATGGTCCGCAAGGCCTATGCGCCGATCGCCGGAAGCCAGCCCGACGGTCCGGATGCTGCGGAGAATCTGCTGATTTTCGTCGACATCACCACCCGCAAGAAGGCCGAGGCGAAGGTGTCCTACCTCGCCCTTCACGACCCGCTGACCGGCGCGCTCAACCGCGTCGCCTTCGCCGAGGACCTGGAGCGCGCGTCCGGCGGGGCGGACCTCCAGCATCCGGCCGCGCTGATCGCCATCGACCTCGACCGGTTCAAGCCGGTGAACGACGTGCACGGCCACGCGGTCGGGGACGTGCTTCTGTGCCGCGTGGTGGAGCGCATCGGCGAGGCGATCGCGGCCGACTGCCGGCTCTACCGCATCGGCGGGGACGAGTTCGCCGTCCTGTGCCCTCCCCCGACCGGCGCCAACGCCATGGCCTTCGCGCGCGCCATCCTGGACCGCCTGACCGAGCCGTTCACCGTCGAGGGGTACCGCATTCTCATCGGTGCGAGCGTGGGGGTCAGCTCGCTGCCCTCCGACACGGACAATCCGCAGACGCTGATCCACTATGCCGACCTGGCGCTGTATCAGGGCAAGAACCGCGGCGGCGGATCGGTCCATGCGTTCAGCCCGGCGGTGCTGTCGAGTGCCGATACGCGCCGGGTGATGGAGCTGGAGCTCGCCGAGGCGGTGGAGAACGGCGACATCGAGATCATGATGCAGCCGATCGTGGGGACGGAGCGCAAGGTCGCGGTCGCCGCCGAATGCCTGGCCCGCTGGACCAACCGGCGCACGGGCGAGGCCGTTCCGCCGTCGACGTTCATCCCCGTGGCGGAGGCCGCCAACCTCATCGTGCGGCTGGACGTTCTGATCCTCCACAAGGCTCTCGCCACCTACGCCGCGCTCGCCGCCGCGGGAACGGCGCCGCAACGGCTGATGGTGAACGTTTCGGTGCGCACGCTGGAGGAGCCGGGTTTTGCCGGTGAGGTACGCACCGCGCTCGCCCGCAACGCGCTGCCCGGCAGTTCGATCGTTCTGGAGGTCACGGAAAACTTCCTCGTCGACGATGCGCACAAGCTCGGCGCGACGATGCAGCAGATCGCGGCGCTGGGGGTGCACTTTGCGCTGGACGATTTCGGCACCGGCTTCACCACCTTGCGGATGCTGGCCGATTTGCCGATCACCTATCTGAAGATCGACCAGTCCTTCGTGCGCGACCTCGACGATCCGCATCGCCAGCGCCAGCACCGGGTGATCCGCGCGATCATCGACCTCGCGTCGCACCTCGAGCTGGACGTGATCGCCGAGGGGGTGGAAACCGAAGCCGCCTACGAGACGCTGCGCGGCCTCGGCTGCGGGTTGTTCCAGGGCTATCTGTTCGCGCGGCCGCTGCGGCCGGAGGCTTTCGCCAAGGGGACGTTGCCGCAGCGCAAGGGAAGCGCGGCCGCCTGAGGCGCGCGGATGGGGGCGAACCAGAGGCATGGCTGCACCGCACTTGCAGGCGGCGTGGCGGGCCGCCATCGTGCGGGCCTCACGGAGGTGCCCCTTGAATATTGCGATGTGGTCCGGCCCGCGGAACTTGTCGACCGCGATGATGTATGCCTTTGCCGCGCGCGGCGACTGCGCGGTGTGGGACGAGCCGTTCTACGGCGCCTACCTCGCCGCCACGGGGCTCGACCATCCGATGGGCGACGCGATCATGGCCTCCACCGAGACGGACCCGGCGAAGGTGGCCGCCGCCTGCGCCGCACCGGCCGCTTCGGGCGCGCCGCACTTCTACCAGAAGCACATGGCGCACCACATGATCGAGAGGTTCGACCTCGGCTTCATGGACGCGTTGACCCACGTCTTCCTGATCCGCCACCCCGCCCGCGTCCTGGCGAGCTACGACGTGAAGCGCGAGAACCCGACGCTCGCCGACATCGGCTATCCGCACCAGACGGAGCTTTACGACCGGGTGCGGGAGAGGACGGGGAGCGATCCCGTGGTGATCGACAGCACGACGATCCGCGCCGATCCGGCCGGGGCGCTGGAACGGCTGTGCAGGGCGATCGGCCTTCCTTTCACCGATGCGATGCTGTCCTGGCCGGCGGGTGGGCATGCGGACGACGGGGTGTGGGCGGCGCACTGGTACGGCGCGGTGCACAGGAGCACCGGGTTCGCCGGCGCCGAGGGGCCGCTGCCGGAGGTGGCGCCCCACCTCGCCCCGGTGCTGGCCGAGGCGCTGCCCCATTATGAACGGCTGAAGGCGGTCGCCATCTGACCGCCGCGGGCGGGGGTCTACGCGCGGGTGCCGGCGGCGCGGTGCGTGCGGGTCAGTCCTTCTTTTCCGGGAAGGCGATCGGGCCGCCCTTCTTCTGCCAGCCGGAAAAGCCCTCCTTCAGGTGGGCGGCGTCGAACCCCATGTCCTGCAGCGTGGCGACGGTGAGGGCCGAGCGCCCGCCGGAGCCGCAATAGAAGACGAAGCGCTTGTCCTCGTCGAAGATCGCCTTGTGGTAGGGGCTGTCGCTGTCGACCCAGAATTCGGCCATGCCGCGCGGGCAGTGGAAGGCGCCGGGGATGAAGCCCAGGCGTTCCCTCTCGCGCGGGTCGCGCAGGTCGACGAGGACGACATCGGGGTCGTCCACCATGGCGATGGCGTCTTCCACCTCCACCTCGTCGATGCGCGCCCTGGCGGCGGCGACCATGTCGGCGGCGGATAGTTTGAGCTTGGGCAACGGCCCCTCCCCTCGTCCTGCGGGCGCGGCGCCCGGTTGGGGCGACTTTAGCCGATCCTGAATTGCTGTCGCCCCCGTCGGCGCCCCGCTGTCATGCGAGCCACGGTCCGCCCGCGCCAGGACAGGCGGCGCCGAGGGGCGGGACAGGCGCCACCCGATGGAGACGGTGGCGGCGCCAGCAGGGCGGACGCTGCAGCGTTAAGCCGCGCGAGGGTGGAGGCGCCCGCCGCGCGAGGGTGGAAGGCGCCGGCCGCGCGAGGGCCAAAGGCGCCGGGCCCACGAGGGGCGGAGGCGCCGGCCGAGTGACGGCCGGAGGCGCCGGGCGCGCGAGGGGCGGAGGCGTCGGCCGAGTGACGGCCGGAGGCGCCAGGCGCGCGAGGGCGGAGGCGTCAGCCGATGGAGGGCACGCCGGCGTCAGCCGAGCGAGGGCCAGGTGTCGGCGAGGCGGTAGCCGCGTGGCCAAGGGTCGGCGGGGTCGAGGTAGAGCTGGCGGCTGTCGGTGATCCAGGCGCGGCCGGTGATGGTGGGGATGATCGCGGGCAGGTCGCCAACGGTGGTGGTCCCGGCGATCGAGCAGTGGAAGCGGCTTCCCAGGATGGAGACGCCGGTGAAGGCCTCGCCGGGCGCCAATTCGCCGCGCGCGTGCATGACCGCCATGCGGGCGGAGCAGCCGGTTCCGGTCGGCGAACGGTCGAGCTTGCCGGGTGCGATGGCGACGGTGTTGCGCCCGGACTTTACGCCGTCCTCCATGCTGACGGGCTTCGTGAACTGGCAGAAGGAGATGTGGCGCCAGTCCGGATTGTCAGGGTGGGTGAAGCCGAGCTGTTCGGTGGCGGCTTTCGTGAGGGCCATGCCGGTGCGGGCGAGGTCGGCGGCTTCGTCGGGCGTCATCGCAAAGCCGAGCGACGCGGCGTCGACGAGGACGAACGAGTCGCCGCCATAGGCGATGTCGACGGTGAGTGTGCCGTGCCCCACCACCTCCAGAGGCGCGGCGAGCCGGGCGGCGAAGGACGGATGGCCGGTGATGGTGATCGCCTCGGCCTTGCCATCCCGGCAGCGGGCGACGACCTCCACGAGGCCGCCCGGCGCCTCGATGGCGAAGCGCGTTTCCGGCTCTGTCATCGGGACGATGCCGGTGTCCAGCAGTACGGTGGCGACGCAGATGGAGTTGGAGCCGGACATGGGCGGCGTGTGGACCGGCTCCATGATGATGAAGCCCATCGCGGCGCGGGGGTCCTTGGGCGGGACGAGCAGGTTGATGTGGCGGAAGACGCCGCCGCGTGGCTCGTTCAGGACGAAATCGCGGAGGGCTTCGTCGCGGGCGATGTGGCGCGACTGCTCCCACAGAGTGTCGCCGGGGGGCGGCGCGACGCCTCCGGTGATGACGTCGCCGACTTCTCCCTCTGCATGGCAGCCGATGATGTGGATGGTGGTGCGGGTGCGCATGGTGCTTCGTAGCGGAAACAGTGCGCTTGGCAAGCTGTGCGAGGAAGACGAAGATATGTACTACAGACCTTGACGACCACAGAAATCTGCAGTACCTATTTTACCGGGCAAAGCGGAAGCCGATTCTCGGATTAATGGAGTTAACAATGTCAAAATATGTATCGATTCAGCACTACCTTGAGAAGCGACCTCAAGATCGCGTACCTATGACCTTCGATGAGATCGAAGAAGTCCTCGGCTTTCGCCTACCAGCGTCAGCACATAGGCACAGGGCATGGTGGAGCAACAACTCTAGTAACAGTGTGATGACCGATTGCTGGATGAAAGCCGGGTTCAAGACATCGGACGTAGATATGGAAAAGCGCAAGCTCGTTTTTCGGCGCTCAAAGCCTCTGCCGCCGGCGGAGCCCCCCGTTTCCGGTGGGACCCCACGCCATATCCCTGTCGCGCGGAAACGCCCCTCTCTTTTGGGTCGGCTGAAGGGATATATTTCGATTCAGAGCGGCACGGATATAACAAAGCCAGCCGAGCCAGATTGGCCTGAGCCTGACGATCAGAACTAGAGGAAGACGGAGCGCATGCCCCTCCTCCTCGACACCTGCGCGGCGATTTGGACCGCGGAGGACGAACTCGACGAAAATGCGGTCGATCTCATCGGCGATGCCGTCACCAAAGACGAGCTTATCCACGTGTCGGCAATTACCGCCTGGGAGATTGGCCTGCTCGTCGCACGTGGACGGATAACGTCATCCTTGCATCCGCTTGCGTGGTTCCGGCAATTCACGGCGGCGAGCGAAATCGCGGTCGTGGACCTGTCACCCGAGATCCTCGTGGCGTCCTCTTTTCTGCCGGATTGCCCGCTCAAGGACCCCGCTGACAGGATCATCGTCGCATCGGCACGGGAAAATGCGTTTACGATTATGACGCGCGACAGGGCGATCCTGACCTACGCCGATGCAGGTCATGTCCGCGCCGTCAGGTGCTGAGGACACGATCAAATCTCCCGGCGCTTCTCTATTATGAGAAGCGCCGGGAGTTGTAAGCTTGAACCTCTGCCCAGACTTACCCCAGCGCCGCCTGCGCCGCCGCCAGCCGGGCGATCGGCACGCGGAAAGGAGAGCACGACACGTAGTCGAGGTTCACCGTCTCGCAGAACTTGATCGAGTTGGGGTCGCCGCCGTGCTCGCCGCAGATGCCGAGCTTGATGTCGGGGCGGACCTGCCGGCCTTTCTCGGCGCCGATCTTGATCAGCTCGCCCACACCCTCGGTGTCCAGCGACACGAAGGGGTCGACGTCGATGATCGATTCCTTGAGGTAGGACCCCAGGAACACGCCCGCATCGTCACGCGAAATGCCGAAAGTCGTCTGCGTCAGATCGTTGGTGCCGAAGGAGAAGAACTCCGCCTCCTCGGCGATCTTGTCGGCGTTGAGCGCGGCGCGCGGCAGCTCGACCATCGTCCCCACCTGATAGGTGAAGGTCTGGCCGGTCTCCTCGCTGACCGCGCGGGCCGTCGCGTCGATCCTCTTCTTGACGAACTCCAGCTCCGACTTGAGGCCCACCAGCGGCACCATCACCTCCGGCACCACCGGCGCACCGGTCTTCTGGGCGGCGGCGATGGCGGCCTCGAAGATCGCGCGGGACTGCATCTCGGCGATCTCGGGATAGGTGATCGCGAGGCGCACGCCGCGGTGGCCCAGCATCGGGTTGAACTCGGCGAGCGCCGACGCACGGTTCTTCAGCTTCTCGGGGTCGGCACCCAGGGCCTTCGCGACCTCCTCGATCTCCTTGTCCGTGTGCGGAATGAACTCGTGCAGCGGCGGGTCGAGCAGGCGGATGGTGACCGGAAGGCCCGCCATCACCTCGAAGAGCTGGGTAAAGTCCTCGCGCTGCATGGGGAGGAGCTTGTCGAGCGCGGCGCGGCGGGAGGCGGTGTCGTCGGCCAGGATCATCTCGCGCATCGGCATGATGCGCTCCGGGTCGAAGAACATGTGCTCGGTGCGGCAGAGGCCAATGCCCTCCGCGCCGAACTCGCGCGCGGTCTTGGCGTCGTGCGGCGTGTCGGCGTTGGTGCGCACCTTCATGCGGCGCTTGGCGTCGGCCCAGCCCATCAGCCGCTCGAAGTCGCCGGAAAGCTCCGGCTTCAGCATCGGCACCTCACCGACGAACACCTCGCCGGTGCCGCCGTCGATGGTGATCTTGTCGCCCTTCTTCAGCGTCACGCCGCCGGCGGTGATGGTGCCCTTCGCGTAGTCGATCTTCACGCCGCCGGCGCCGGAGACGCAGGGCTTGCCCATGCCGCGGGCCACAACGGCCGCGTGGCTCGTCATGCCGCCGCGGGTGGTGAAGATGCCGTCGGCGGCGTGCATGCCGGCGATGTCCTCGGGGCTGGTCTCGATGCGGCAGAGGACGCACGGGCGGCCGGATGCGGCGAGCCGCTCGGCCTCGGCGGAGGTGAAGCACACTTCGCCCGACGCCGCGCCCGGCGATGCGGGCAGCGCCTTGGCGAATTGGTCCGGCTTGGCGCTGGGGTCGATCATCGGGTGGAGGAGCTGGTCGAGCGAGGCCGGCTCGATGCGCTTGATCGCCTCGGCCTCGGTGATGAGGCCCTCGTCCACCATGTCGACGGCGATCTTCAGCGCGGCCTTGGCGGTGCGCTTGCCCGAGCGGGTCTGCAGCATCCACAGCTTGCCGCGCTCGATGGTGAATTCCAGGTCCTGCACGTCGCGGTAGTGGCGTTCCAGCGTGTCGCAGACGTCCTTGAACTGGGCGAAGGCGTCCGGCAGCGAGCGCTCCAAGGACGGCTTGTCGGAGCCGGCCTCGATGCGCGCGCGCTCGGTGATGTCCTGCGGGGTGCGGATGCCGGCGACGACGTCCTCGCCCTGGGCGTTGATGAGGAATTCGCCGTAGAGCTGGTTCTCGCCCGTCGACGGGTTGCGGGTGAAGGCGACGCCTGTGGCCGACGTCTCGCCCATGTTGCCGAACACCATGGCCTGGACGTTGACGGCGGTGCCCCAGCGCTCGGGGATCTGGTGCAGGCGGCGGTAGACGACGGCGCGCTCGGTCCGCCAGGAGCCGAACACCGCGCCTATCGCACCCCAGAGCTGATCTTTCGGGTCCTGCGGGAAGGGCTTGCCGGATTCGGCGAGGACGACGGCCTTGTAGTCCTCGATGAGAACCTTCCAGTCGTCGGCGGAGAGGTCGGTATCGAGGTCGACGCCCCTCTCCTCCTTCATGGCCTCCAGCTTGTCCTCGAAGGACTTGTGCTCGACGCCCATCACGACGTCGCCGTACATCTGAATGAACCGGCGATAGCTGTCATAGGCGAACCGATCGTCACCGGCGTTCTCGGCCAGCGCGAGGACGGTCTCGTCGTTCAGCCCGAGGTTGAGGACGGTGTCCATCATGCCCGGCATGGAAATCCGCGCGCCGGAGCGCACGGAGACGAGCAGCGGCAGTTTCGGATCGCCGAAGGTGCGGCCCGTCGACGCTGCGATCTGGTCGAGGGCGGCGTTCACCTCCGCTTCCAGCTCGGGCGGATAGCTCTGCTCGTGCTCGTAGAAGTAGGTGCAGACTTCGGTGGTGATGGTCATGCCCGGCGGAACGGGGAGCCCCAGGCTCGCCATTTCTGCAAGGTTTGCGCCCTTGCCGCCGAGAAGGTTGCGTTGGCTTGCGTCACCTTCGGCCGTTCCATCGCCGAATGTGTACACCCATTTGCCCATTGGTCAGTTCCCCTACTACCGCGCGAAACGATATAATGAAGGATAGGGCATCTGGAAACGCCTTGATGGTGACAAGCCTTGCGCTTCCTGTTGCGAAGGTGGACGGTATCGCCTACGTCGCAATTCAGTTTTCGTGTACAAGTTGCGCGCCACCTGCGCATCTTCGTTAAGAGGGGTCTGCCTTGCCACTGTGCACAAAAGGATCGATCCGCGTTCCGTTCGCTCTGGCCCTGTCCGGGTCGCTGGCGTTGGCCGGGTCGCTGGCTACAAGCCCGGCGAACGCGGTGCCCGGCGGCAATGAGCTGTCCGACATCGGTGTCGCGCTCGAACCTGTGGAACGGCTCGGCCTCGGCTCGCTGTCGGGCTATTATCTCGCCGCCCGCCACGCCCAGTTCAATCAGGACATCGCGGCCGCTGCGGGCTTTTTCGCGGCGGCCTTGTCGAAGGACCAGAAGAACACCGATCTTCTGGATTCCTCCGTGGCGCTCAATGTCGCATCCGGCAATTTTCCGCGCGCCTTCACCCTCGCCGAAGAGCTTCTGCGCAACGAGCCCGACGATTGGATGGCGCTGACGACGCTCGCCGTCGATCAGATCCGCAAGGGCGAGCGCAAGGCCGCGCTGGAGACCCTCGGCAACCTCGACGAGGTGGGAGGCCAGATCCAGGAACTGGTGTCCGCGCTCCTGCAGGCCTGGGTCAAGGCCGGCCAGGGCGATGCGGACGCGGCCATCGGTATCCTCGATTCGCTGGAAGGGCCGAGTTGGTACGAGCCGTTCACGCTCCTCCACAGCGGTCTCATCGCCGACCAGGCGGGAATGACCGAGCTCGCGGGGACGGCGCTCGGCACGTCCTATGAGCGCGATGCCGGCTCGCCGCGGGTGGTCGACGCCTATGCCCGCGCTCTCGCCCGCAAAGGCAAGAACGATCGTGCCGACGCCGTCCTCGGCGAGTTCGAAGCCCGGCTCGGCGGCAGCGACCAATATACCGCAGGCGTGCGCGCCGCGCTCCAGGCCGACACGGTCGAGCCGCTGATCACCTCTGCGACTGCGGGCGCGGCAGAAGCCCTCTACGGTCTCGGCACCGCCTATGCGCGGGACGGCGGCAACGCACAGGCGGCGTCGCTCTTCCAGCTCGCGATCTACCTCGACCCCGAGAACTATTTCGCCGCGATGGCGCTGGGCCAGGTGATGGAATTCCTGCGCCAGCACGAGGCTGCGATCGAGATCTATCGTCAGATCCCCGAATCGAGCCCACTCGCGCGCACCGCACGTGTCCAGGAGGCGTTGAACCTCAACGCTCTGGAGCGCAACACCGAAGCGATCGCGCTTCTGGAAGAGGCCGTGGCCGCCGATCCGTCGGACGTGTCGACGATCATCGTCCTCGGCAACATCTTCCGCAGCATGGAAGATTTCGAGCGGTCGCGCGCCACCTACACCCAGGCGATCGAGACGCTGGGCACCGTGCCGCCCCCCTATTGGACGCTGTTCTATTATCGCGGCATCGCCCGCGAGCGGACCGACGACTGGGCCGGGGCAGAGCGCGACTTCCGCCTCGCCCTCACCTATCAGCCGAACAACGCGCACACCTTGAATTACCTCGGCTACTCGCTGATCGACCGGGGCGAGAAGCTCGACGAGGCGATCGACATGGTGCGCCGGGCCGTCGCCGCGGAGCCGTCCAACGGCTACATCGTCGACAGTCTCGGCTGGGCCTATTACCGGCTCGGCCGCTATCAGGACGCGGTGAACGAGCTGGAGCGGGCGATCAGCCTGAAGCCGATCGACCCGGTGATCAACGACCACCTGGGCGACGCCTATTGGCAGGTCGGCCGCAAGCGTGAAGCCTTGTTCCAATGGTCCCACGCGCAGGAGTTCGGGCCGGACGCGACGCTCGCCGCCGCCATCGCCACCAAGCTGGCGAACGGGCTGGAGGCGCCGGAGCCGGTGACCGAGCATACGGACGCCTCGCGCGCCACCGAGGAGGCACCGTCGACCACGACCGCCGAAGCCGGCACCGCGGCCGGGGACGGAACAGAGCGGCCGTCCGGATCCACGACGCAGTAACGGCCGGGCGATGAGCGGGACGACGACACGGGCGCGCACCGCCGGTCCGACGGCCGGCGCCGATGTGCCGCATGGAGACGTCCCGGAGCGCGATCCCGGTCGGGGCGCGTCGGCGGCTGTGGATCATACGGTGGGCAGTCTGGCGGCTGGCGGTCCGGGGGTTGGCGATTTGGGGCGTGGCAATGCGGAAGGCGGCGTGCCGGACGACGTCGGCACCGCGCTGCGTGACAGTACCGCGCTGCGCCTCACCGTCCCCGCCAAGGTGAACCTGGCGCTCCACGTCCTCGGGCGCCGGACGGACGGCTACCACGAGCTGCAAAGCCTCGTCGCGTTCGCCGCCATCGACGACGGCGACGTGGTGGAGGTCGGCTTTGGCCCGCCCGCAGAGGAGGCGCCCGCCTTCACCGTCTCGGGCCGCTTCGGGAGCAGCGTCCCGGCTGGGCCGGAAAATCTCGCCGCCGCTGCCGCACGCCATTGTCCCCAAATTCGGGCGGTGCACCTCGTCAAGGGTCTGCCCGTCGCGGCGGGTATCGGCGGCGGATCGGCCGACGCGGCCGCCGTCTTGCGCGCAGCCGCGCATCGGTACCGCATCGACCCCGCATCCCTTGCCGCCGACGCCCTGTCGCTCGGCGCCGACGTACCCGTTTGCTTGGACGGGCGGCCCTGCTTGATGGAAGGGATCGGCGAGAAGCTGACGCCGGTCGACCTGCCGGCGATCCACGCCATCCTGATCAATCCCGGCCGGCCGCTCGCCACCGCCGACGTGTTCGGCAACCTCGCAACGCCGGACAATGCGCCCTTCATGCCTCCGTCCGTCGGCGGCTTGGAAGAGCTTTTCGCCTGGCTGCGGACGACCCGCAACGACCTCGAAGGCCCCGCTCACGCGGCCATGCCTGAGATCGGCACGCTGCTTCAGGCGCTGCGATCGACCGACGGGTGCCGCATCGCCCGCATGTCCGGCTCAGGACCGACCGTGTTCGGCCTCTATGACGACGCGGCGAGCCGTGATGGCGCGTTGGACACGCTCCGTGCGCGCGCGCCGCAGCGCTGGTGGATCCGCGCGGCCAGGTTCGCCGCCGGCACCGAGCCCGTGCCATTGCCGCAGCCGTGCGCCTTCCCCGGCCCCGCACCGCGCTGAGGGTGCGCCCTCAGCTCCTGCGGGGCGCCGACAATTCCACACCGATCCCGGCCTCGCTGACGAGGCGGCGCGCTTCGTGCGCACGATCCCTATCGACGAGGACGCGCTGCGGGAGTACGCCGAGCGACCCCTCCAGGACGCTCATGTTCTGGTCGACGACGAGATGGTGGATCTTTGCGTCAGACAGCAAGGCGTTTACGAAGGAAATCAGGACGAGGTCGTTCGTCCGCAACAGTTCGTCCACACGGGTCCCTTGGATCGTTGGTGATGGATGGTTTTGATCGTGCCCTGCGGCAGCGGGTCCCCTCCCCGCGGTTGCCGTTCCGAGCCTGTGAGCCTATGGTCCGCCCCATGCAAAATCGTGCGAGTAACCAGCCGTGACTGCCCCTGCCGCCCTGGCCTCGGCGCCGACCACACGCGGAATTGACCGCCTCGTTGGAAGCGTCGCCGATCGGATGACCAAGGTCAACGCACTGATTGCGACGCACGCCGGGTCCGACGTCACGATGATCCCGGAAGTCGCGGACCATCTGATCTCGTCCGGCGGCAAGCGCATCCGCCCGATGCTCACGCTCGGCACCGCGAAGCTGTTCGACTATGAGGGCGAAGGCGACGTGAAGCTCGCCACCGCCGTCGAATACATGCACACCGCGACGCTGCTGCATGACGACGTGGTGGACGACAGCGCGATGCGCCGCGGCAAACCCGCCGCGCGGATGATCTGGGGCAACCAGGCCAGCGTCCTCGTCGGCGACTTCCTGCTCGGCCAGGCGTTCAAGCTGATGGTCGACGTCGGCTCGCTCGAAGCGCTGGACGTCTTCTCCCGCGCCGCCGCGACCATCTCCGAGGGCGAAGTCCGCCAGCTCGCCGGGGCGAAGAGCCTGTCGGTGGGCGAGGCGCACTACATGGCGGTGATCGACGCCAAGACCGCCGCCCTGTTCGCCGCAGCCACCGCCGCGGGCCCGATCATCGCCGGCACTCCGGAATATCGTGCGCCGCTCGAATCCTATGGCCGCAATCTCGGCCTCGCCTTCCAATTGATCGACGATGCGCTCGACTTCGGCGGCGACGCGGAGACGCTCGGCAAGAATGTCGGCGACGACCTGAGGGAGGGCAAAGCGACGCTGCCGGTGCTCCTCGCCTACGCCCGCGGCTCGGCCGAGGATCGCGCCTTCTGGGAACGCTGCATCGAAAAGAGCGACGTGCGCGACGAGGACGTCCTCACCGCGCGCGACCTTGTGACCGCGACCGGCGCCCTCGCCGAGACCCGCGAGCGCGCGCAGGCTTTCGCCGACCGGGCGCTGAACGACCTGTCGGCCGTGCCCGACACGCCGATGCGCGAGGCGCTGGCGGACGTCGTCGGATTCGCGGTCGCGCGTCTTCATTGACACGCGGCGCCGCTCCGTCGCGGTCGACTGACACGCTGCGCCGTGACGGTCCGCGGCGACCGGTGCCCTGCGCGGCAGTGCGCTGACTTATAGCGCAGATTGAGACCCGCGGGATTGTATGCTATTCTGCAACGTGTGGACAGGTCGGGCTTCGCGCGCCCGGTACTGTCGGCCGTGAGGACCGAAGTGGAGCCGTACCAGTCCCTGCGAGCGCTCGGCCGATGGGCCGCCTCCGCGTTCTGCCGTCGCCCGGAACAATGGCTGTATGACAACCCATGTCGTCAACGGATATAGGACGGCCGGTCTGGATGCGTCCCTACACACCCCATCCAATCCAACCACGTTGACACGCTCTGCCGTCCTCAAAGACGTCGACGGGCTCCACCAGAGGCTCAACCTGCCCTGGCCGGTCGCAATCGCGCTTATCGATTGGCTGGAATCCGCGGACCACGAGGCGCTCCTGCGGCTCGCGCGCCTCGTCGTCGGTTGCCCCACGGCCGTCATCACCACGCTGCTTGACGCCGACCATGCCGCACAGCCGGACGCGATGAACAGCAAATCCATGCTGGCGCTGGCGCACCGGGAACGTCAGGCGGTCGACGTCGCGGACGCTGCGGAAGACACCCGTTTCGGCGACGATCTCCTGGTTCACGCCTTCCCGCATGCGCGCTTCTTCGTCGGCGCACCGATCCACGTGAAGACGCAGGTCGTCGGGACGCTCTTCGCCATCGACTATCACCCCCGCCGGCGGCCCAGCGAAGAGACGATGGCCTCGTTCTCCGCGCTCGCCCATCTGTGCGGCCAAGCCGTGGAGCTGGGTGCGCGCCGCCTCGCCGCCCCGGCCGAGCGCAGCCAGCTCGACATGATGGCCGAGCGCTCCCACGCCGCCGTACTCGTCGTCGACCACAGCGGGAGGATCGAGAGCGCCAACCGCGCGGCCAGCATGCTGCTGCGCGAGCGGATCGATTCGTTGAAGACGCAAACGGTGGAGAGCTTCGTCGTCGGGTGGCAGTCCCTCGTCGGCGTCGTCGCCAACCATGCGCTGGCGGCAAGCCGCAACGGCATGGAAACGATGGCCCCGTTGCTCGTCGAGATCATCACCCGCGAGGGGACGATCATCCCCGCCCGCGCCTCGATCACCTACGAGGTGGGGGACGGCACGCCGCGCTACCGCCTCGTCGTGGAAGAGCTGCCCTGAGCGCGGACTGCACCGAAGAGGGCGCCGGTCAGACGGCGGCGCGGCGCTCGGAGCGGATCGCCTTTTCCAGCCGCGCGTAGAACTTCTCGATCAGCTTGTCCGCTGCCCCGTCGATCAGCTTGCCGCCGACCTTCGCCACCATCCCGGAAATCAGGATCGCGTAGGAATAGGTGATCCGGGTGCCGCCATCGACCGGCTCGAAGTCGATCCACCCTTCGCCGAACGACTTGCCCAGAGGCCCGTCCGCCCCGCCGAACAGGACGATGTGGGCGGGCTCGATCACCTCGGCGAACCGGGCATGGACCTTCCAGACGCCCTTGATCGGACCGACCCCGATCCCGACGTCCGCCGCATAGGTCCGGTCCTCGGCCCCCTCCACGCGGTGCAGCGTTTCCGCCCCCGGAATGGCCGCGGCGAGGCGGCTCTCGTCCATGATGAGATCCCACAGCTTCTGCCGCCGCACGGCGATGACGGTGGACCCGCCGCCGCGCAGCGCGTGGCCCTTGCCCTCCGGCATCGTGGGTTCGGCGCGCCCGGCGCGCAGCGGCGTATCGGCAAGTGTCATGGCGTGGTTCAAATGTTCCGAACGTGTCAGCCATGCCAATTTAAGCAGTGCTCCTATCTTTGGGTAGATGCCGATCCTTGAAGCGGGCCGCAGCGAGGCCTATTGCGGCATCAAGGAGTGCCCCATGACCAACATGATCGACCTGATCGGCAACACGCCGCTCGTGAAGCTGAAGCGCGCGTCCGAGGAAACCGGCTGCACCATTCTCGGCAAGGCGGAGTTTCTGAACCCCGGCCAGTCGGTCAAAGACCGCGCGGCGCTCTACATCATCCGTGACGCGGTGAAGCGTGGCGCCCTGCAACCCGGCGGCACCATCGTCGAGGGAACCGCAGGCAACACCGGCATCGGCCTGGCGCTGGTCGGCAACGCGATGGGCTTCCGCACCGTCATCGTCATCCCCGAGACGCAGAGCGCGGAGAAGAAAGAGGCGATCAAGCTCGCCGGTGCGGAGCTGATCGAGGTCCCCGCGGTCCCCTACAAGAACCCCAACAACTACGTGAAGCTGTCCGGCCGCCTCGCCGCCGAAATGGCGAAGACCGAGGCGAAGGGCGCCATCTGGGCCAACCAGTTCGACAACACCGCCAATCGCGACGCGCACATTCACGGCACCGGGCCGGAGATCTGGGCGCAGACCGAGGGGAAGGTGGACGGCTTCATCTGCGCGGTCGGCTCCGGCGGCACGCTCGGCGGTGTCTCCATGGCGCTGAAGGAGCGCGGCGACGTGAAGATCGGCCTCGCCGACCCGATGGGCGCGGCGCTCTACCATTATTATGCCGACGGCGAGCTGAGGTCCGAGGGATCGTCCATCACCGAGGGCATCGGCCAGGGGCGCATCACCGCCAACCTGGAAGGCGTCCAGGTGGACATGCCGTTCCAGATCCAAGATGCGGAGGCGCTGCCGCTGGTCTACGACCTCATCCGCGAGGAGGGGCTGGTGCTGGGCGGATCGTCGGCCATCAACATCGCCGGGGCGATCCGCATGGCGCGCGAGATGGGGCCGGGCCACACCATCGTCACCATCCTGTGCGACTACGGCAACCGCTACGCCTCCAAGATGTTCAACCCGGACTTCCTGCGCTCCAAGGACCTGCCGGTGCCCGAATGGATGGAGCGCACGCCCAACATCGCCGTGCCGTTCGAGGACGCCTGACGCACCGTCTCGCTCTGGTGGTTCACCCGTTCCAGGTTAAATGAAGGGGTGAACCCTTCCATCCGGGTGCCCTTCGCGGCGCCCGCACACGGTGAGACCCCATGAGCGAGCCCCTCTTCCGCGACGATCCCTATCTGAAGTCGGCGGAGGCCACGGTCACGGAGGTGGGCGAAGGCTTCCTGGTGCTGGACCGTTCGCTGTTCTACGCGGCGGGCGGAGGCCAGCCGGGCGACACCGGGCGCATCGACCTCGGCGACGGCACAAGCCTTGCCGTGACCGACGCGCGCTATGGTGAAAACCGCACCACCATCCGTCTCGCCGTGGCGACGCCGCCGCCGGTGGGCACCGCCGTCACCCAGCACCTCGACTGGGCGCGCCGCCACCGGCTGATGCGCATGCACACCGCGCTGCATCTGTTGTCCGTCGCCCTCCCCTTCCCCGTCACCGGCGGGCAGATCGGCGAGACCGAAAGCCGGCTCGACTTCGACCTGCCCGACAGCCCCGACAAGGATGCGGTGACGGCGGAGGTGATGGCGCTGATCGAGGCGGACCACCCTGTCACCACCGAGTGGATCACCGACGCCGAGCTCGACGCCAACCCGGAGCTGGTGAAGACGATGGCGGTGCAGCCGCCGCGCGGATCGGGCCGTGTGCGCCTCGTTCGCATCGGAACGGTGGACCTGCAGCCCTGCGGCGGCACACATGTCGCCTCCACGGCCGAGATCGGCCGTGTGGCGGTGACGAAGATCGAGAAGAAGGGCCGGCAGAACCGCCGCGTCCGCCTGACCTTGCTGGAAGACTGAACGCCATGCTGATCACTCCCGAGGACCTGAAGGCGCGTCTCGGCGACGTCGCCGTGCTCGACGCCTCCTGGCACATGCCCGACGCCAAACGCGACGCGGGCGCCGAGTTCGCCGCCGCCCACATTCCGGGCGCGCTGCGGTTCGACATCGACCGCATCGCCGACACCTCGAGCGGCCTGCCCCACACGCTGCCCTCGCCGGAGGTGTTCGCCGAGATGGTCGGCGCGCTCGGCATCTCCAATTCCACGCCGGTGGTGGTCTACGAGACCGGCGGCGTGTTCGCTGCACCGCGGGCGTGGTGGATGTTCCGCGTCATGGGCCACGACGCCCTGGTGCTGGACGGCGGACTGAAGGCCTGGACCGACGCCGGCTACCCCACCGAATCGGGGCCTCCCGCGACGCCCGCCCCCGCCACCTTCACCCCGACCTTCAACCCGGACCTCTTCGCCAGCGGCGACGACGTGGCCGCCACCCTCGCCGCCGGTGGCCAGGTGGCCGACGCCCGCTCGGCCGAGCGTTACGAGGGCCGGGTGGACGAGCCGCGCCCCGGCCTGCGCGCCGGTCACATGCCGGGGGCCCGCAACGTCCACTATGCCAGCCTCGTGACGCCGGACGGGCGGCTGAAGGACGAGGCGGGGCTGCGCGCCGCCTTCGAGGCCGGCGGCGTCGACCTCGACCGGAAGGTCACCACCTCCTGCGGTTCGGGCGTCACCGCCTCCATCCTCACCCTGGCGCTCGCCAAGCTCGGCACGCCGAGCGCGGTCTATGACGGTTCGTGGACCGAATGGGGCGGCGACCCGAAACGCGAGGTGGTAAAGGGCCCGGCGGACGCGACGGACTGAGGCATCCGAAGCGCCCGGGAAAGGGAAGGTTAACCCTGTTCGTCAATACTCCGAGCCGATCAATCGGAGGTTCGACATGCGCGAGACAGGGTCGTTTCAATTCGGGCTTCTTGTTCCCGGAACGCCGACCTTCCTGACACAGTGGCGCCTCGCCGCGCAGACGACGGTGTGGGACCGTCACTACATCGTCGGCGAGGGATACTCGGTGAAAATCGCGTCCGGCACGCGGCTCGAGGTGAATCGCCGCAGCCGCAGCGGCGGTTTCCGCAAGGAGGAGGAGGTCATCTCCTCCGCCTTCCCGCTGGATTGGATGGTCAGCCTGGCGCTGCGCAAGGTGGTGCCGAAGCCGCTGCGGGCGGCCGCGGCGGACGGGCGCGGCTCGGCCCAGTCGCTCGTCAACGCTCTCGCCGTCGACTGGCTGCCCCAGGCGAGCGTTCACAAATATGCCCGCGTGTTCGAGAAGGGTCCGGTGACGGCCACCGTCACGCACCTGACCGTGCCGGACTGGAACGCCAGCGGCATCCTTCTCAACCTTCGGGCAATGGAGTCGCGGCAGCTCCTGCCCTTCATGGCCGATTACCGTCTGGAGCCGGAGAACGATCTCAGCCTCGACGATTGGCTGGCGGACGCCTTCGTGAAGCACGACGCTGCCGCCGAGACGCCCAAGGCCGCGTAAGCCCCTCCCTCACGCCCCCGCCGCGGCCTCCGGAGGGCGCGGCGGAACCGCGCGGGCTGAGCCGGGTTTGCCCGTCTTCTGTTGCAAGGCTGGCGCGCCTATGCGCCGCCGCCCTCGCATCGCGCGGCGATGCCGACTATGTTGCAGTCAGAAGACAAGGGATTTCGTGAGATGGTGACCGTCCTCGATCGCACCAGCGTGCGCCACCCGGAGAAGGCGAACCGGCCCGATGCGCCCGTGATGCGCAAACCGGACTGGATTCGCGTGCGTGCTCCGGGCTCGCCCGTCTATCGCGAGACGAAGGAGATCGTGAAGGAGAACGGCCTCGTCACCGTGTGCGAGGAGGCCGGCTGCCCGAACATCGGCGAGTGCTGGTCCAAGAAGCACGCCACCTTCATGATCATGGGCGACACCTGCACCCGCGCCTGCGCCTTCTGCAACGTGCGCACGGGGATACCGCAGGCACTCGACCCGAACGAGCCCCAGCACGTGGCCGATGCGACGGCCAAGCTCGGCCTCAACCACGTCGTGGTGACCTCCGTCGACCGTGACGACCTCGCCGACGGCGGCGCGCGCCACATGGCCGACACCATCCGCGCCATCCGCGCAACCGCACCGGGCACGACGATCGAGGTGCTGACGCCCGACTTCCTGAGGAAGCCCGGCGCGCTGGAAATCGTCGTCGAGGCGCGGCCGGACGTCTTCAACCACAATCTGGAGACGGTGCCTTCGCTCTACCTCAACGTCCGTCCCGGTGCGCGTTACTATCACTCGATCCGGCTGCTGGACCGGGTGAAGATGCTGGACCCCACCATCTTCACCAAGAGCGGAATCATGGTCGGCCTCGGCGAGCAGCGCAACGAGGTGCTGCAGCTGATGGACGATCTGCGCTCCGCCGACGTCGACTTCCTGACCATCGGCCAGTACCTCCAGCCGACGCGCAAGCATTATCCGGTGAAGGATTATGTGACGCCCGAGGCGTTCAAGGCCTACCACACGATCGCGATGGCCAAGGGCTTCCTGATGGTGTCCGCCTCGCCGCTCACCCGCTCGTCCCATCACGCGGGGGATGACTATGCGCGGCTGAAGGCGGCGCGCGAGGCACGTGCGGCGACCGGGTCGGCCGGTCTCGTGAGGGCCTGATGCCCCAGTTCGAGACCACGCGCCGCGTCAACCACAGCGTCGACAACATGTTCGACCTGGTGGCCGACGTGAGCGCCTATCCGCGTTTCGTGCCGCTGTGCAAGGCGCTCAGCGTGCGGCGGCGCGACACCTTGCCGGATGGGCGTGAGGTCCTCGTCGCCGAGATGACGGTGGCCTACAAGTTCATCCGGGAGACCTTCACCTCGCGGGTGGTGCTGGACCGCGCCAACAACGTGATCGACGTGACCTATCTGGACGGCCCCTTCAAGGAGCTGTTCAACCGCTGGACCTTCACGCCGGTGGACGACACGACCACGGACGTCCACTTCTCGATCCGCTACGAGTTCAAGAGCCGCACCCTGGCCGCGGTGATGGGCCAGGTGTTCGACCACGCCTTCCGCC
The DNA here is from genome assembly GCF_001927245.1 of Acuticoccus yangtzensis. Classification (GTDB taxonomy): domain Bacteria; phylum Pseudomonadota; class Alphaproteobacteria; order Rhizobiales; family Amorphaceae; genus Acuticoccus; species Acuticoccus yangtzensis. Next base: position 692,273 of record NZ_MJUX01000001.1, read on the forward strand.
GCTTCGCCGCCGCGTTCGAGGAGCGCGCCGACAAGGTCTACGGCCTCCCCGCCTGAAGGCCGGTCGCCGGCGCGCGCAAAGGTGCGGACAGCGCCGGAACGAGGGTGCCCCTGCCGCTCGCCGCGTGCTAGTGTCTCGCCCGTCGTCCTCGTAGCTCAGCAGGATAGAGCACAGGATTCCTAATCCTGGGGTCGCAGGTTCGAATCCTGCCGGGGACACCATTTCGCCCCACACCGGCCCGCTCACGCCGGGGTGCCTTGCGCCGGTCGCGGGGCGGCGAGGGCGGCGGCATGGTCGCGGGTGGCGGCGATGAAATCGTCGACGCTGCGTTCCAGCTCCTCCACTTCGGCCGTGAACCAGTCCACCAGCGTCTTGACGTGGGGCGGCGCGTCATCGGCCACCATCAGGAAAAAGCTGCGATCGAGGCTCGCGACATAGGGGAAGGGCGCAACGAGGCGGCCTGCCCGTAAATCTCCCATCACGAGGGCCAATTGGCCCATCGCGACGCCAGAGCCGCCCAGCGCGGCCTCATAGGCGAGGTCGGAGTTGCCGAACAGGATCGAACGCTCGGGCCGCGCCATCGTGTTCGGCAGGGAGGCCCGCCAGAACGGCCAGTCGTCCAACCGGTTCTGCGACTCCAGCAAGATCGCCCTGTCGAGATCCTCCAGCCGCCGCAACGGGTTCTGCTCCAGATAGGCCGGGCTCGCCACCGGCGTCAGGCGGGCACTGTGAAGACGCACGCTGCGCACACCCGGCCAGCCGCCGAACCCGTCGCGGACGGCGATGGAGGACCCCGCCGGCGCCCGCGTGATCCAGTGGGACGACGTGATCTGCACCTCGATGTCCGGAAAGAGTGCGTAAAAGCGCGGCAGACGCGGGATCAGAACCCGCCGCGCGTGGGTCGGATAGATCAGGATCTGGATCGCGCCCTTGTCGGTGCCGCGGCTCGCGACCGCGTTGACGGCCGAGTCGATCTGCTGGAACGCCGGCATCAACACCGCCGCCAGCATCTGCCCCTCCCGCGTCAACGTCACCGACTGGTGGCCGCGCTCGAAAAGCGCGCAGCCGATGCGCTTTTCCAGCGTGCGGATCTGCTGGCTCACCGCGCTCTGCGTCACGCAAATTTCCGCCGCCGCCTGGGTGAAGCTCGAATGGCGGGCAGCCGCCTCGAAGGCCCGCAGGTGGTTGAGGGGCAGCTTCAACTCATTAGCCATGCTAATGCATTCGACCTCTTTTTTATCGCTTGCCGCAAATCGGTGCGTGATCATTAATCTCTAAGTGCCTGCAAAAAATACACAAGAAAGCCCGGTCAAGCCGGGTCGGGGCACCGGGGAGGAACCATGCGGAAAGACGTGCATCAGAAGAGCTTCACGCCGGAGGCGGTGGGGCCGCTGAAAGGCGTGCGGGTCGTCGATGCCTCGCGCCTCGTGTGCGGTAATACGTTGACTTTCATGCTCGCCGACTTCGGCGCCGAGGTCATCAAGGTGGAGCGTCCCGTGACGGGCGATCCCTTGCGCGAGTGGAAGAACGGCGGCCACAGCCTTTATTGGAAGATTTTCGGCCGCAACAAGAAGAGCACCGCCATCGACTTCGCCCGCCCCGAGGGGCGCGACGTGCTCTTGCGCCTTCTGGAAGCCGCGGACTGCTTCGTTGAAAGCTTCCGCTACGGCACGCTGGAAAAGCTGGGCCTTGGGCCGGACGACCTGTTGAAGCGCAATCCGCGCCTCGTCATCGTGCGGGTCTCCGGCTGGGGCCAGACCGGGCCGTACCGCACGCGGCCGGGCTTCGGCACGCTCATCGAATCCTTCGCAGGCTTTGCCGAGAAGAGCGGCTATCCGGACCGGCCGCCGCTTCTGCCCAACATGCCGCTCGCCGACCAGGTGGCGGGCCTCACGGGCGCCTTCGCCACGCTCGCCGCCCTGCGCCATGCGGAGGCGACCGGCGAGGGCCAGGTGGTGGACCTTTCCATCCTCGAACCGCTGCACGCGCTGATTTCGGCGGACGCCGCCATCTACGACGCCTGTGGCGAGAAGCCCCAGCGCACCGGCAGCCGCTCGGTCACGGTCGCCCCGCGCAACGTCTATCAGACCGCGGACGGGCCCTATATCGCGATCGCCGCGTCCATGCAGTCGATGGCGCATCGCCTGCTGGCGGCCATCGGACGGCCCGAGTTGAACGAGGATCCGCGCTACCGCCTGCCCGAGGACCGGGTGCGCAACGCCGATGATCTCGACCAGATCATCGCCGACTGGGTGCGCAGCCGCTCCCTCGCCGACAACCTGAAGATCCTTGGCGATGCCGGCGTCACCGTCGGCCCCGTCAACGCCGTCGACATGCTGATCGAGGATGAGCACGTCGCCGAACGTGAGGTGCTGGTGCGGGTTCCGGACGAGGAGGCCGGCACGGTTTTGATGCCCGGCATCTTCCCGCGGCTGGACCGATCTCCCGGTGCCCTGCGCACCCCCGCCCCCGGCATCGGCGACCATACCGAAGAGATCCTGACCGGCCTCGGCGTCGAGCCGTCACAGCTCGCGGCGCTGCGCGAAAGCGGCGCGGTCCAGTAGCGCCCGACGCCGCCGCGCCGCTGCGCGACGGGCAGGCGCCCCCCTTCACGAAATCCGGTAGCGGCCGCCAAGAGCCGCACCACCTTCGTCAGCCGGCTCGTTCCGGCGATCACGACACGCCCGGGAGGCACACCGCTCAATGGACTTCGTATTCGTGCTTTTGACCCTGTTCGGGTTGCTGCTCATCGGCGCGCCGATCTTTCTGGCGCTCGGGACGGCGGGCCTCTTGGGTCTGTTCCTGGAGCGCGGACCGATGGCGCTGACCCTCGCCAGCTCCTCGATCTTCAGCCAGCTCCACCACTTCGAGCTCGTCGCTCTGCCGCTCTTCATCCTGATGGGCTTCGTGCTGGTCGAAACGCCGATCGGGCGCGACCTCTTCCGCGCCGCGGAGCAATGGTTCGGCTGGCTGCGCGGCGGCCTCGCCATCTCCTCGGTCGGCACCTGCACCGTGTTCGGTGCGATGAGCGGCGTCTCCATCGCCGGCGTCGCCTCGGTCGGGGCGCTCGCGGTGCCGGAGATGATCGACCGCGGCTATTCCCGTTCGCTCGCCGCCGGCAGCGTGGTGACGGCCGGGGCGCTCGCGATGCTCATTCCCCCCAGCGTCCCCTTCATCATCTACAGCGCGATGACCGGCGTCTCGATCGCCGACCTCTTCGTGGCGGGCATCGTCCCGGGCCTGTCGCTCGCGCTCGCCTTCTCGGTCTACATCTATATCCGCGCGACCTTGAACCCGTCCGAGGCGCCGCAGCCCGAGGGCAGCGTCGGCTGGGGGTCCAAGTTCAAGAGCCTGTCGCGCGTGTGGCACGCTCTGCTGCTCATCTTCATCGTGCTCGGCGCCATCTATGGCGGCGTCGCGACGCCCAGCGAGGCGTCCGCGGTCGGCGCGCTCGGCGCCTTCATCATCGCCGGTGCCGTCTATCGCACGCTGGACTGGGCGGCGGTGAAGCGCATCTTCGTCACCAGCCTCAACGTGACGGCGGCCGTCCTTCTCATCATGGCCGCCGCGCGCATCTTCGGCGACTATCTCAACCTCGCCCGCATTCCGTTCTTCCTCTCGGAATCGATCGTGGCGATGGACATCACCCCGCTTGCGGTGATCCTCGTCATCGCCACCTTCCTCATCCTGCTCGGCATGTTCGTCGACGCGGGGTCGATCATCGTGGTGACGACGCCGATCCTGCTGCCGGTGATCCTGGCGCTCGGCTACGATCCGCTCTGGTTCGGCGTCGTTCTGGTGCTCACCCTGGAAATCGCGGTGGTGACGCCGCCGGTGGGCCTCAACCTCTACGCGCTGCGGGGTACGTGCCCGTTCCTGAGGATCGAGGAAATCATCCGCAGTGCCATGCCCTTCGTCGGCATCCAGATCCTGGTGCTGCTCCTCTTCATCCTGATCCCCGAGCTGGCCCTCTGGCTGCCGCACGCGGTCCGCTAACAAAAAACCAAGGGAAAAACGTCCGTGATTTCGAAGCGTTCACTCCTCAAGGGGGCCATGGCCCTTCCGGCTCTCGCCGCCCTTCCCGGCAGCCTCCGCCCCGCCTTCGCGGCGCAGAAGATGACCGGCGTCACCTACCTGACGCCCGCCTACGAGTCGCTGCTGTGGGGCTTTCACGGCTTCGTCGACGCGCTGAAGGAAGCCGGCGGCGGCGAGATCGAGGTCGACTTCTACGACTCCGGCACGCTGCTGTCGGCCGCCGAGCAGGTCTCGGGCCTGCGCTCCGGCCTGATCGACTTCATGTTCCACACCACCAGCTACATCAACGGCTCCTTCCCGATCCTCGGCGTGACGGGCCTGCCTTATGTGGTGGACGAGCTGTTCCGGAACCCGGACCGGCTGAAGATCGGTAGCCCCCTCTTCACGCTGATCAAAGAGGAAGTCGCCAAGCAGAACATGGAGCTTCTCTCGCTGAGCGGCGGCATCCTCGAGCCGGACTATCTGTGGAGCGGCAGCAGCGCCATCAACTCCATGGACGCCATCTCCGGTAAGCGCATCCGCGTTCAGGGCCTCGAGGCGTCGACGGTGCTCGAGAATCTCGGCGCCGCGGTGGTCTCCCTGCCCTCCTCCGAGCTCTACCTCGCCATCCAGCGCGGCACGATCGACGGCCTGGTGGCCAACGTCGCGACCGTCGACGGGCGCCGCCTGCAGGAGCAGACCAGCCAGGTGCTGAAGCTCCCCATCGGCGCCAACACGCAAGGCCTCTTCATGCTGAAGAGCAGCTACGAGCGCCTCCCCGACGAGACGAAGGACGCACTCGCCACCGCCACCGCCTGGTTCGACGAGAACGCCGCGCGCCACATCGTCGAGGACGACATCCCGACCGTGTGGCCGAAGATGGTCGAGGCGGGCGTCGACGTGATCGAGCCGTCCGAGGCCGACATGGAGAAGTTCCGCGAGATGTCCGAGCCGATCTGGGAGACCTGGAAGGGTCAGGTCGGCGAGGAGGTCGGCGACCGGGCGCTGAAGCTCGCCCTCGGCCAGACCGAGGGCTGAGTGATGCAGACGGTCGCCCGCTTCATCGTCACGGTCGAGCGCTGGTGTGCCGTCAGCGCCCAGCTCGCCCTCGCCTTCATGATGGTGTCGATCTCCTACGACGCCATCATGCGCTACGCCTTCGCCGCTCCGACACGCTGGAGCTTCGAGGTGAACGGCTTCCTGATGATCTACATCGCGATGATTCCGGCCGCGAGCATCCTACGCACCGGCGATCATCTCAACGTGGAGTTCATCTCGAACCTGATGAAGGGATGGCTGCGCACGGTGCAGCGGATCGTGGTGTGGACCCTCGGCCTCGCGTTCTCGCTCCTCATGCTGAAGTACACCTTCATCGGCGCGCACGAGGCGTGGGCCTACAACGAACGGATGTCGACGACCCTCGGGACGCCGATGGTCCTGCCCAAGGCCATCCTGCCGTTCGGCTTCACGCTGCTGTCCCTGCAGTTCGGCCTGAACCTCCTCGGAGAGTTCATGCGCCTGCCGGCCGGCACCGTCACCGGCGCTCCCACCGACCCGCTCGATGAGCCCAAGCCCGCGATCTGACCCGCGCGGCACGTGCCGGGCCGCCCCCATCGCGGGCGCGGCGGCCCGGCCTCATCGGCTTTTGGAAAGACCTCATCATCATGACCGACCTGGACGTGAACTACATCACCGATGACGTGAAGGCGCTCATCGGCATGGAGTCCGACTTTTGCGAGATGCCTCACCCCGTGGAGGCGTCCGAAGTGCGCCGCTTCCACCACGCGGTGATGGACGATTCGCCCCGCTACTCCGACGCCGGCGCCTCGCGCTATGGCGGCCCGGTCGCCCCGCTCGGCTTCCCCGTCCACATGTATCGCCGCCGGCCGGGCGAACCGGACCCGCTCGACGGGATGGACCGTCCCGACCGTGACGGCCTCGACCGCAAGCTGCGCCCCGGCCTTCCGCCGATCGACGTGCCGCTGACCCGGCTGTTGAATGGCGGCTACCGCTACACCTTCTACCGCTACGCCGAGATCGGCGACCGCATCTTCGTGAAGAGCCGGTACCGCGACATCTACCAGCGCAGCGGGCGCTCGGGCGTGATGGTGCTGTTCGACATCGAAGACACCTACGTCAACCAGGATCGCGAGCTGCTCCTGGAGACGAAAAACACCATCATCTTGCGCTGAGGAGACCGCCGTGTTGGCAAAAACGCCGCTATTCGACAGCATCAACGTCGGCGATTCCATCACGCCGCTCGTCAAAGGGCCGATGACGACCGCGCACATCATGCGCTGGTCCTCGGCGATCGAGAATTGGCATCGCATCCACTATGACCGGACCTACGCCCAGGAGCACGACAAGCTACCGGACGTGATGGTCAACGGCTCGTGGAAGCAGCACGTGCTCATCCAGCTCGTCAGCGACTGGGCGGGCGAGGACGGCTGGGTGGTCGAGATCGACTTCCAGTTCCGCGGCATGGACGTGCCGGGCAACACCCTCACCGCCTTCGGCACCGTGACCGAGACGCGCGATTGCGGCGCCTACGGTCTCGTCATGCTGGAGATCGGCCTGAAGAACGAGACCGGCCAGAACGGCACGCCCGGCACCGCGAGCGTACTTCTGCCCAAGGCGGGCGGGCCGCCGGTCCCCTACCCGTTCGACCCGGCCATCCTCGCCGGCGCCGAGAGCTGAGAGGAGCGACACGATGTCTGATCTTCCCAAGACCTGCCACATCATGGAAGTCGGCCCGCGCGACGGGCTGCAGATCGAACCCAAGGTGCTCACCGTCGAGGAGAAGCTGCGGCTGATCGACGGGCTGGAGAAGGCCGGCTTCACCGAGATCGAGGCCGGCTCCTTCGTCAACCCGAAGGCGGTGCCGCAGATGGCGAACACGCCCGAGGTGTTCGCGGGCATCACGCCCAAGCCCGGCGTCCTCTACCGCGCCCTCTGGCTGAACGCGAAGGGGCTTGAGCGCGCCGTCGCCACGCCCAATGTCGCCGTCGACGGGGTGCTGCATCTCACCGCCAGCGAAGTCTTCGTGAAGCGCAACACCAACCGCTCCATCGCCGAGACCTTCGAGCAGCTCCCCTCGTGGATCGAGCTCTACCGCACCCACGGCATCCCGGTCGACAGCATGGGCGTCATGGCGGCGTTCGGCTGCAACTTCGAAGGCAACGTGCCGCCGCAGCGTGTGGTCGACATCATCGCCCGCACGCGCGACATCATCGCCGAGCACGGCGGGGCGCTGAAATATGTCAACCTGGCCGACACCATGGGCTGGGCGGTGCCGGACGGCATCAAGCGCCTTTGCGGGATGGTGCAGGAGCGCTGGCCCGAGCTGGAACTGAAGCTCCACCTTCACGACACGCGCGGCATGGCGATGGCCAACGCGCTGGCCGGCCTCGAGGCGGGCGTCGCCAAATATGACGGGTCGATCGCCGGGCTCGGCGGCTGTCCCTTCGCGGGCCACAAGGGCGCCGCGGGCAACATCTGCAGCGAAGACCTCGCCTTCATGTGCGCCGAGATGGGGATCGACACCGGCCTCGACCTCGACGCCTTGATCGAGGTCGCCGCGCTTGCCGAAGAGCTGGTCGGCCGCACGGTGCCCGGCAAGGTGATGAAGGGCGGCTCGCTGGAGCGCATCCGCCACGCCGTCGCGTCCTGAGCCGCCACCCGCGTGGCGCGCCAGGCCGCCGTGTGACCGCCCACGGCGCCGTTGCGAAGGCAACGGCGCCGCCTCGCGGCTCAGTCCTCGCTGTCCAACACCTCACGCGCGGTGCGGAAGGCGTCGATCCCTGCGGGAAGTCCGCAATAGACCGATGCCTGAAGCAACACTTCGGTGATTTCGGCCTTCGTCACGCCGTTGGTCAGAGCGCCGCGCACATGGGCTTTCAGTTCGTGCGGGCGGTTCAGCGCCGTCAGCATGGCGAGGTTGATGAGGCTCCGGCTTCTCCTGTCGAGCCCCGGCCGGTTCCAGATCTCGCCCCATCCATAGGTGGTCACGAGCTCCTGCAGCGGCGCGTTGAAGTCGTCCATTCCGGCCATCGCGCGGTCGACATAAGCGTCGCCCAGCACCTCGCGGCGCACCTTCATGCCCCGCTCGAAGATTTCTTTTTTGTCCATGAATATCCTCCCCGAGACCCGCTATCCGGCTCTGTCGCCGGATGGCATATCGGAATATGATCCACCGTCTTTTTTTGATGCAGTAGACGGGGCGGCAAACGATGGTCCACGGCGGTGAAGATGAGCCGCGCACCACGTCTCCTCGGTCTCCGGCGCGCTGCGCACCGCCGATCCTGCCGCGTCCCGCCGTCCCGGCGGCGCCGGCTTCGGACCGGAGGCGCGTGGTGCCTCTTGCGAACGGCCGCGAAATCGGCTTCGGGGAAGTCGGCCAATCGACCTTCCCCCCGGCCGAAGGCATCCGACACCTTTTCCCCCGCCCCGACGACATCTCGACGATCAAGCGGCGCACCGCCTTCGCGCCGCCACCCAACGACAAGCGCACACCGGAGTGAGCCGATGCCCACTTTCACCGCCGACGACGGCTGTCCCATCTACTACGAGGACGAAGGCGACGGCCCGGCGATCCTCTTCATTCCGGGCCTGGCCGGCAGCGGCAATTTCTGGTCGGGCGTACGCGCCGGACTGCCGGGCTACCGCACGCTCACCCTCGACCACCGCGGCACGGGCCGCAGCGGCATGGCAGGCGACAGCCATACGATCCCGCGGATCGCCCGCGACGCGCTGGCCCTGCTCGACGCGGCCGGCCTCGAAAGCGCGCACATCGCCGGCCACTCCACCGGCGGGATGGCCGCACAACACATCGCGGTGACGGCGCCCCCGCGCGTGGAGAGGCTCGTCCTCAGCAGCACGTGGGGCCATGCCGACCGGCGCTTCCGGCTGATGTTCGAGGCGCGCCTCGCCCTTCTCACCGGCGCGGGGCTCTATGCCTATACGCAGCTGACACAGGCCATCGGCTACGACGCGGCGACCTTGGACGCGAACGCGGCGGCGCTCGACGCCGACCTCGAGGCGACCCGCGACGCCGGTCCGCAACCGGTGCAGGAGGCGCGCATCCGCATGCTGCTCGGCGAGCCCGGCATTCCTGACCACGCCGACATCATCCAGCCCACCATGGTCATCGGTGCGCCGGACGACGCGATGATCGCCTTCACCCATTCGGAGCGACTGGCGGCGGCCATTCCGAACTCGATCCTGGTGCGGCAGATGGGCGGCCACTTCTTCCCCCGCGCCTATCCCGACGCCTATTGCGCCGCTTTGAAGGCCTTCCTCGGCGGGCAGAGGTGACCGCGATTGCCGAGGAGACCGCTAGCGCCGCGGGCGGGAAACACGTCGCGGTCATCGGCTTCGGCGCCATGGGCCGCGCCGTCACGACGTCGCTCGCGGCGCGCGGCGGGCCGGCACTGATCCGCACGGCCCTGCTGCGTCCGGGCTCGGCGGCCCCGTTGCCGGACGATGTCACGCGCGTCACCAGCGTCGACGATCTCATCGCCGCTCGCCCCGATCTCGTCGTGGAGTGCGCCACCCACGCGGCGGTGGCCACCAGCGTTCCGGCGCTTCTGGCGGCGGGGATCGACGTCGTCATCGCCTCCGTCGGCGCGCTCGGCAAGCCGGAGATCCACGCCGCGGTGACCCAAGCTGCGGCGCGAGGCGGTTCGCGTGCGATCGTCGCCACCGGGGCGATCGGCGGGCTGGACGCGCTGCGCTCGGCCGCCTGTGCAGGGCTCTCGTCGGTCCTCTATACGGGGATCAAGCCCGCAGCCGCCTGGACCGGCACACCGGCCGAGGAGGTGCTGGACCTCGGCGCCCTCACAGCGCCCGCCACGTTTTTCGAGGGCACGGCGCGCGAGGCGGCAGAACGCTTCCCCAAGAACGCCAACGTCACGGCCGCGGTCGCGCTCGCGGGTGTCGGCTTCGACGCGACGCGGGTCCGCCTCGTCGCCGATGTCGCCGGCGGCAACCGGCACGAAGTGAGCGCAGAGGGTCCGTTCGGCTCGTTCCACATCGCGCTCACCAACGCGCCCCTTCCGGACAATCCGAAGACATCCTGGCTCGCCGCTCTCAGCGTGGAACAGGCGATCCTGCGGCAATTCCAACATCTGGAGGCGTGACGGCGGCGGGACCGGCCGGCGGCGCCCCCTGCGGCGCGCCGATGCTGCACCGCGCTACCCATCGCGCCATCTTCGTATAGGGTTGGCGGCATTCTCGCATACGGGGGCCTGACGGCCGCGAAGGGATGAGAATGGGCTACAAGTACGCAGTGGGCCACGAGGTCCATCGGTTCGACACGCTCGCCGTGCTGATGGCGAAGGCGACGCCGCGCCGTTCGGGGGACGAACTCGCCGGTGTCGCGGCGGCGGACCCGGAGGAACGCGCCGCCGCCCAGTTGGCGCTGGCGGACCTGCCGCTGAAGACCTTCCTCGACGAGCCTCTCGTCCCCTACGAGTCAGACGAGGTGACCCGCCTCATCCTCGACAGCCACGACCGGGACGCCTTCGCCCCCATCGCCCACCTGACCGTGGGCGACTTCCGCGACCTTCTGCTGACGGACGACGTGGACGGCGCGGTGCTGGCGGCGCTCGCCCCCGGCCTGACGCCGGAGATGGCGGCGGCGGTCTCCAAGATCTCGCGCAATCAAGACTTGGTCCTCGTCGCCCAGAAGGCGGAGGTGGTCACGCGCTTCCGCAACACCATCGGCCTCAAGGGCCGCTTCTCGACGCGGCTTCAGCCCAACCATCCGACGGACGATCCCAACGGCATCGCCGCGGTGATCCTGGACGGGCTGATGTATGGCAGCGGCGACGCGGTGATCGGCATCAACCCGGTGTCGGACTCCATCCCCGCGGTGATGACGCTCCTGAAGATGCTGGACGATGTGATCCAGACCTACGCCATCCCCACGCAGGGGTGCATTCTCTCCCACGTGACGACCTCGCTCGAATGCATCGAGCGCGGTGCCCCGGTGGACCTCACCTTCCAGTCGATCGGCGGCACGGAGGGCACCAACCGCTCCTTCGGCGTGACGCTCTCCATCCTACAGGAGGCGATGGAGGCGACGCGCAGCCTGAAGCGCGGAACGGTGGGTGACAACGTGATGTATTTCGAGACCGGCCAGGGGAGCGCGCTCTCGGCCGGGGCACACCACGGGGTGGACCAGCAGACGCTGGAGGCGCGGGCCTACGGCGTGGCGCGGGCCTTCTCGCCGCTTCTCGTCAACACGGTGGTCGGCTTCATCGGCCCGGAATATCTCTATGACGGACGGCAGATCCTGCGCGCGGGGCTGGAGGACCATTTCTGCGGCAAGCTGCTCGGCCTGCCGATGGGGTGCGACATCTGCTACACCAACCACGCCGACGCCGACCAGAACGACATGGACACGCTGCTGACGATGCTGGCGGTGGCGGGCGTCACCTACATCATGGGCATTCCGGGGTCGGACGACGTGATGCTGAACTACCAGACGACCTCGTTCCACGACGCGCTCTATGCCCGCCGCGTTCTGGGCCGCCAGCCGGCGCCGGAGTTCGCCGCGTGGCTGGAGAAGACGGGCCTTTTCGACGGGGAGACGCTGACGCGGCGCGCCAGCCCCTCCGGCCCGTTCCAGGCCGTTCTGGAGGCGGCGCGATGAGCGGGAGCGACCCCAAGTCCGCCCTCCCCGCCGCGGTGGTTCCGGACCGCTGGGAGGCGCTGCGCGAGCTGACCCCGGCGCGGATCGCGCTCGGCCACACGGGGGTGAGCCTGCCGACGAAGCACCACCTCGCCTTTCAGATGGCGCACGCGCGCGCCGCGAAAGCCGTGCACGAGGCGCTGGACCCGGACGCCTTCGCGGCGCTCCTGGCGGCGAGAGGCTGGCCCGCCATCGCCCTCTCAAGCGCGGTGGCGGACCGCACGGAGTACCTCACCCGGCCCGACCGCGGACGGCGCCTGTCGGACGCGAGCCGTACGGCGCTGAGCGCCGTTGTCTCGGCTGAAGCCCCGCAGCTCGCCTTCGTGGTGGTGGACGGTCTGTCGCGCGCGGCGATCGAGTCGCATGCGCTGCCCTTCCTGGATGCGGCGATGCCGATGGCGGCGGAGGCGGGGTGGACGGTCGGCCCCATCGCGGTGGTGCGCAACGGGCGCGTGGCGGTCGGCGACGAGGTGGGCGAGGTGTTGGCGGCGACGATCACGGTCGTCCTCATCGGCGAGCGTCCGGGCCTCTCCTCGCCGGACAGTCTGGGCGTCTACCTCACCCACGGGGCGAAGGTCGGCACCACGGACGAGGCGCGCAACTGCATCTCCAACGTGCGCGGCGCGGGCCTTCCCCCGGCGGATGCGGCGGCCAAACTGTTCTGGTTGCTGAAGGAAAGTTTCGGGCGCGGCTTCTCAGGCGTCGCGCTGAAGGACGACGCGCCGGTGTCCCAGGCGATCGACGGCGGCGGCCAGAATTTTCTGACGGGGCGCTGAAGCCCCTCAGTTCATCGGGACCTATGAGGATCGTGGCGGGGTCAAGATCTCGCCCGGACCCGCGCGCAGGCCGCTTCTTCAGCGGGCGAGCACGGGGAGGACGAGGTCTTGACGCCGTCACGATCCTCGACAGCCTTGCATCAGGTGGTCAGTCTCGGGCTTCTTCAGCCCGAACTGACCGCCTGCCCGGTGGCGAGACCCAACTGCGCTTTTGCGCAGTTGGGCAACAAGGATGCTGAAGTCGGCAACAGCCGACTTCAGGGGGAGCGCGAGGGGGGAACGCCCTCGCTGCGGGGGCTCCGCCGGCATGCTGCCGACGAAGTCACGCCAACGGCGCCGCCCGCCAGCGTCAGCGGTAGGGATACCCCGCCTTTTCCTGATTGGCGGCGTACTCCTTGAAGATCTCCACCACCTTGGCGTTGCGCGGGGAGCTTTCGGCGATCTCGTCCCAGAAGCTCTCGGCGTCCTTGACGACCTGGTTCCACTCCTCGGTCGGGATGGACGTCAGCTCCATCTTCTCGCCTTCCACACGCAGCTTCGCCTCGCCGCCCCAGTACCAGACGTTCCGGTAATAGTGGGACTGGTCGATCGTCGACTTGAAGAGCTGCTGCAGGTGCGGCGGCACCTTGGCCCAGCTTTCGGTGTTCGCGAAGTAGGAGCCGAACCACGCGCCGGTGACGGAGTTGGTCAGCGCGTAGTTGCAAACGTCCGCCCAGCCGACCTCGTAGGCCTCGGTGAAGCCGCACCAGGCGACGCCGTCGAGTTCGCCAGTTTGCATCGCCACTTCCACATCGTCCCACGGCACGGTGACGGGGATCAGCCCGTAGCGCGACAGGAAGCGCCCGGCGGTGGGGACGCCGAAGACGCGCTTGCCGCGCATGTCGGCGAGCGAGCGGATCGGCTCGTTGACGGTGAAGATGTGGAGAGGATCCCACGCGCCGGTGGAGAGCCAGGTGACGTTGTCGACCTCGCCGTAGGCCTCGGCCCAGATCTCGTCGAGGCCGTAGTACATGAACATCGACGCGACATCGAGCGAGAAGCGGGTGGCGAAGGGGAAGTAGCCGCCGAACACGGAGATGTCGACCGGCGAGGCCATGGTGGCGTCGTCGGACTGCACGGCGTCGATGGTGCCGTTCTGCATGGCGCGGAACAGCTCACCGGTGGGGACGAGCTGATCGGCGTAGTAGAGCTCGATCTCCATCTCGCCGTTGGCGGCGGCGTTGAAGGCGTCGATCTGCGGCTTGATCACGTGGGCGCCGAGCGGTGCGCCCGAGTAGGTCTGGAGGCGCCACTTGATCGGCGCCTGGGCGCGCACGATGGCGGGGGCGGCCAGGGTGGATGCGCCGAGCGCCGCACCGCCGAGGCCGGCCTTCTTCATGAAGGCGCGGCGGCTGGCCAGAATGCGGTCGGACGGGCTCCTGTTGTCGTCGCTCATGAGACGTCTCCTTCTTTCTCGGGGGTGTGGGGAACAGCGCTCGGCGGCACGATGCCGGCCATACGGCGCACGGTGTCGAGAACGAGGCCGAACGGGCGGCCGAGGACCAGCATGAAGGCCGATGCGGAGGCGATGGCCGCCGCGATCTCGGCCCCGTCCGCCCCGGCGACCACCAGGGTCGCGGCATAGAGCGGCACCTGAAAGGACAGGAAGGCGGCGGTGTCGACCACCGCGCGCAGGGCGGCGGACCCGGCGCCGGCGCGGCGCAGCAGGAGGTCGCGCCACATGCCGTAAGGCCGGGCGGTGGCGATCATGATCGGCACCATCACCGCGCGTGTCAGGGCGACTTCGGCGGGCGACAGGCCGGCGATCAGGAGTTCGGTGGATGCGGCGACGACGGTGAAGAAGACGACGCTGGTGAGCGTATCGACGAGGAAGAGCTTCATGTCCCCGGTGTTGGCCGGCGGGCCGGTGCGAGACCAGCGGCCACGCCCCCCGCCGCCGTACCGAGGGCGCGAGACACGGGCCGCCATGGGCCAGAAGGGCCGCGCCTCAGTAGCCACGGACGGTCTGCGGCAGCCAGAGGGCGATCTGCGGGAAGGCCATCACCAGGGCGATGGTCAGCCCGATCATCAGCACGAACGGCCAGATCGACCGATAGATGTCCGGCAAGGTGATTTCCTTCGGCGCCAAGGCCCGCATCAGGAAAAGGTTATAACCGAAGGGGGGTGTGATGTAGGCGATCTGGCACGTCATCGTATAGAGGACGCCGAACCAGATGAGATCGAACTCCAGGATCTTCACCAGCGGGATATAGAGCGGCGCGACGATGACGAGCATCGCCGTATCGTCCAGGAACATCCCCATGATGATGAACGAGATCTGCATCATGATGATGACCTGCCAGGGCGTCAGCTCCCAGCGGGTGATGAAGAGGCTTTCGATGGCCCGCACCGCGCCGAGCCCGTCGAACACCGCTCCGAAGGCGAGCGCCGCCAGGATCAGCCACAGGAAGAGCGACGACACCGCGAGAGTCTTGCGCGCCGTCGAGTGGATCATCGCGAAGGACAGGCGGCGCTTGGCGGCGGCGGCCAGCGTGGCGGCGGTGGCCCCCACGGCCGAGCTTTCGACGAGGCTTATGTAGCCCATCAGAAATAGCCCGGTCATGGAGAAGAAGATGAGGAACGGGATGATCCCCGCGCGCAAGAGCTTCAGCTTTTCGCCGAGTGGGATCGCCAGCTCCTCGTCCGACAGGCGCGGTGCCAGGCTGGGGTTGGCCTTCGCCCGCATCCACACGTAGACGCCGAACATCACCGCCATCAGGAGGCCGGGGACGACACCCGCCAGCCACAATTGGCTCACCGGCTGGCGCGCGATCATGCCGTAGAGCACCATCACCACCGACGGCGGCACCAGGATGCCGAGCGATGACCCGCCCTGCACCACGCCGGTGATCAACACCTTGTCGTAGCCGCGGCGCAGCATCTCCGGAATGGCGATGGTGGCGCCGATGGCCATCCCCGCCACCGACAGGCCGTTGATGGCCGAGATGATGACGCACAGCATGATGGTGCCGATGGCAAGGCCCCCCGGCAGCCGCCCGAACCAGACGTGCATCATCCGGTAGAGGTCCTCGGCGATGCCGGATTCGGACAGGATGTAGCCCATGTAGATGAACAAGGGCAGCGTCAGCATCGGGAACCAGTTGAACAGCTTGAACGCCGCCGCGAAGGGGAGTTCCACGCCGCCGGTGCCGTAGAGCAGCATCACCGCGGCCGACGCGACGAAGCCGATCGCCGCGAACACCCGCTGCCCCGTGAGGAGGAGCAGCAGCATCGAGGCGAACATGAGAATGGCGATGAGTTCGTTCGTCATGTCAGGCCGGTTGCCGCAAGGTCTTGATGTCTTTGATGACGAGGGCGATGGCCTGGGCGATCATCAGGGCGATGCAGCAGCACATCAGCACCTTGATCGGGATCATCGACGGGTTCCACATGGAGAACCGCTTTTCGCCGGTCTGTACGGCGTATTGGGTAGACGACACCGCGCCCCACAAAAGTACGCCCAGATAGAAGAGAAGGCAGCCGGAGAAGACGAGATCCAGCACCGCCTTGCCGCGCGCGGAGAGGCGCTCGTAGAGGAGGTCCATGCGCGCGTGGTCGTTGTCGCGCAGGGTCATGGGGCCGCCGGTGAAGTAGTAGGCCGTCAGGGTGAACTGCGCCGCCTCGATGCACCAGTGCAGCGGAATGTCGATCACGTTGCGGGTGACGGCGTCGAGCAGCAGGATGCCGATCATCATGAAGATCAGGTACATCGCGCAGATGCCGACATAGCCGGAAAGCTTGTCGACGACCCGGACGTAGGTGTCTGCGGCCTTCATCCGTCCCCCTTGGTTCGGGCCTCGGCCCGGCTTTCGTGTGCGCTGCGCGACGAAGAGTGCCACGGCAACGCGGGCGGCCCATGCAGGATGCCTGCCAGGACCAGGCCCCGCCGCAGCGGTCCGGTATGTGTGTGGATCATTCGCGCACCATCGACCCCCTCACCGCTGCACAGCAGCCGGGATGCGCATGGTGACGCAGCTCGTGATTATGTTCTAGGCATAATGAGCGGGTGGAACGAATTTGACCCGCTCGCCGCAAGCGGCAACAAGGGCGCCTTCGCCAGGCTGGACGGGAGCCGACAGAGATGACACCGGCCGTGCCGCACGCCACGCCCTCTTCAGCCGCCGCGGCGGCGACGGACACGGCGCCTTACGACGTTGCGGTCGTCGGGGCGGGCGTCGTCGGCTGTGCCATCGCCCGGCGTCTTGCGCTGGAGGGGGCGCGTGTCGTGGTGCTGGAGAAGGCGGCGGACGTGCTCGCCGGCGCGTCCAAGGCCAACAGCGCGATCCTGCACACCGGGTTCGATGCGCCGCCCGGCACGCTTGAGGCCGCGTGTATCGCCGCCGGACACGCCGAATATCGCGCCATCCACGACCGGCTCGGCCTGCCGCTGATCGAGACCGGCGCGCTGGTGATCGCCTGGAACGAGACGGAAGCGGCGCGCCTTCCCGCCCTGATGGCCGACGCGGAGCGGAACGATGTCCCGGTCCATCCCCTCACGGCCGCCGAGATCCGCCGGATGGAGCCCAACCTCGGCGCCGGTGTCGCGGGCGGCTTCCGCGTGGCGGGCGAGGCGATCATCGACCCCTGGTCCACGCCGCATGCCTATCTGGCCCAGGCGCTCGCCAACGGCGCGGCTTTGATGACGGGGGCGGAGGTGACCGGCGGCACGTTCGACGGCGCGGCGTGGACGCTTGCCGTCGCCCACCGCGATGCCGTGCGGGCGCGGGTCGTCGTCAACGCCGCAGGGCTGTTCGGCGACCGGGTGGAGGCGGCGCTGCTGGGCGCATCGTCGTTCCAGATCCGCCCGCGCAAAGGCCAGTTCATCGTCTACGACAAGCCGGCCGCCGCGCTTGCCGGGCACATCCTCTTGCCGGTGCCGACGGAGATCACCAAGGGAGTCGTCGTGTGCCGCACGGCGTTCGGCAACCTCCTGGTGGGGCCGACCGCCGAGGAGCAGGAGGACCGCACCACCGCCGCGCTCGACGCCGCCTTGCTGGAGCGGCTGAAGAAGCGGGCCGAGGCGATCGTCCCGGCGCTGGAGGGCGAGACCGTCACCGCGCTCTATGCCGGGCTGCGTCCGGCGAGCGAGGCCAAGGAATACCGCGTCGCGGCGCACCCGGACCGGCGCTATGTGGCGGTCGGCGGTATCCGCTCCACCGGCCTCAGCGCGGCTCTGGGCCTCGCCGTCCACATTCATGGCCTGGTCGCGGGAATGGCGACCGGCGTGATGGGTGGCGCTGCGCCGGCCGATCCGGTGTGGCCGCGCGTGCCCAACATCGCCGAGGGAGCCCCGCGCGATTGGGAGCGTCCCGGCAACGGCGGCATCGTGTGCCACTGCGAAAGCGTGACGCGGCGCGAGATCGAGGCGGCGCTCGCCGGTCCGCTCGGCGCGCGCACGGTCGCCGGGCTGAAGCGCCGCACCCGCGTCACCATGGGCCGCTGCCAGGGCTTTTATTGCAGCGCCGCCCTCGCCGCGCTGACGGACGGGCGCCTCGCCGAACCCTTTGTGCCCGCTCATCCCACGCCGCTGGGCGCCGGCGCCGATCACCCCGCCGCCTCCGTACACGTCGCGGCCGGACGCGCCCTGCCCGCCATGCCGGCAGATGCCCTGCCCTCGGATGCCGCGCCCACAGGTTCCGCACGCGCAGAAGCACCGCCCGCAGAAACCGCATGCGCAGGTGCCGCGCGCGCAGACGGCCAACCCGCAGAAACCGCGCGCCGCGATGCCGGGCCTGCTGACGCGACGCGGGCAGCCGTGTCCGACACCGCTCCATCGCCCGCCACCGTACGTGCCACGCGCGAGGCGGGCCGATGAGTGCGGCCACGCCAGACGCGCCGGACCTCGCCATCATCGGCAGCGGCCCGGCGGGGCTTGCGGCGGCCATCGCCGCACGCGCGCTCGGCCTCTCGGTCCTCGTCATCGAGCGCGAGGCGGAGCCCGGCGGCATCCCGCGCCACTGCGCCCACTCGCCTTACGGCTGGCGCGAATATCGCCGGCTGATGACCGGACCCGCATTCGCCCGCCGCCTTGCCGACGACGCGGCGCGGGCGGGCGCCGTCATCGCCTGCGGCACCACGGTGATGGCGCTGAACCCCGGCCCGGCCCTGACGCTGGCGAGCGACAGAGGCATAGAGACGATCACCCCCGCCCGCGTGCTCCTGGCGATGGGCGCGCGCGAAACGCCGCGCTCCACGCGCCTCATCGGCGGCACCAAGCCGGGCGGCGTCCTCAACACAGGCGCGCTGCAGGGCCTCGTCCATCTCAACGGCATGCTGCCCTTCCGCCGTCCGGTCGTGCTCGGCACCGAGCTCGTCGCCTTCTCCGCCCTCCTCACGCTGCGCCTTGCCGGGGCCAACGCCGCGGCGATGGTGGAACCCGCCGACGCGCCCACCGCACGCTGGCCGGCCGCGCTCCTCCCCCGGCTCCTCAGGGTGCCGCTCCACCTCGGCACCCGCATCGACGCCATCGAGGGAACAAGCCGCGTGGAAGGGGTACGCGTCACCGGCCCGCGCGGGACGAGGCGCATCGCGGCGGACGGGGTCGTCGTCACCGGCGGCTTCCGTCCCGAGGCGGCGTTGCTGCGTGGCACCACGATCGCGCTGGATCCAGCGACCGGCGGCCCCGTCGTCGACCAGTTCGGCCGCACGTCCGACCCCGCCGTGTTCGCCGCGGGCAACCTCCTTCGCCCGGTGGAGACGGCCGGATGGTGCCACCGGGAGGGGCGCGCCGCCGCCGCCACCATCGCCGCCAGCCTCGCCGGGGAGCTGCCGCCGCACGGCCCCGCGCTGAGCATCACGCTCGGCGATGGCGTCGCCTACGTGGTGCCGCAGCGCATCGCACTCGGGACCGGCCCGCACCACGCCCGCGGCCCAGGCGCCGGCTCGGCCCCCGATGCCGCGCAGGTGCGCCTGCAATTGCGCCTCACCGCTCCGGTGCGCGGCGAGGTGCGGGTGGAGGTGGACGGCCGCCGCATCGCCTCCCTCCCCGTCGATTCGCGGCCCGAACGGCGCCTCGTCCTCACCCTCCCGCCGGACGTTCCGCCAGGGTCCGCTACGGTGCGCGTGGAGGCGGAGGCGTGAGCATCATCGCCATCGACCAGGGGACGACGAGCACGCGCGTCCTCCTCGCCGGGCCGGATGCGCCGCGCGTGGTCCACAGCATCGAGCATCGGCAGATCTACCCGGCGCCGGGCCGCGTGGAGCACGATCCGGAGGAGCTTCTCGCCAACATCGTCACCTGCCTGGGCCGCGGCGCGGAGGCGGCGGGCGGACCGGTGACGGCGGCCGGCCTCGCCAACCAGGGCGAAAGCTGCCTCGCCTGGGACCGCGACACGGGCGAGGCGATCACCCCGGTTCTCGTCTGGCAGGACCAGCGCGGGCAGGCGGCACTGGACCGGCTCGCCGCGCGCATTATGCCGCACGGTGGCGGCGCAGACGCCCTCTCGCGCGCCCGCTCCGGCCTGCCGCTGGACCCCTATTTCTCCGCCTCCAAGCTCGGCTGGATCATGGCGGAGGTGCCGGCCGCGCGCCGTCTCGCTGCCGCCGGGCGCCTCGCCCTCGGCACCACCGACGCCTTCTTCCGCCACCGCCTGACCGGCCGCATCGCGACCGACATCACCACCGCCGCCCGCACCGGGCTGATGGCGCTGGACACCGGCAGTTGGGACCGGGATCTGTGCGACCTCTACGGCGTTCCGGTCGAAGCGCTGCCCGCGATCGGCCCCTCCAGCGGTGACCTCGGCGCGCTCACTGCGGGCGGCCGTCCTGTGCCGCTCAACGCCAGTTTGACCGACCAGCAGGCCGCGCTCTACGGCCATGGCTGCCGCGCCCCCGGCGATGCGAAGATCACCTGCGGCACCGGCGCCTTCATGCTGGCGGTGACCGGCGCCGGCCGGCCGCCGGACGCCGGAGGAGCGCTCCCGGCCGTCCTGTGGCGGCGCGAGGGAGAGGCGCCCGTGTTCGGGCTCGACGGCGGGGTCTATACCGCCGCGGCCGCCGTCAACTGGGCCCGCCGCACCGGACTGGTGGATGATCTCGCCGCGTTGAACAGGCTGACCGGCCCGCCCGCGATCCAGCGCGGCCTCATCTTCGTTCCCGCGTTGTCGGGCCTCGCCTGCCCGCATTGGGACCCATCGGCGCGCGGCAGCTTCGTCGGCCTGTCGCTGGACACGACGCGCGAGGACATCGCTCGCGCACTGCTGGAAGGCATCGCACTGCGCATCGCCGAAGTGGCGGCGGCGTTCGGCGCGGCCGTCCCGCTGGCGGACGCCATCCCCGTGGACGGAGGGCTGTGCAACAACCGCTATTTCGTGGACATGCTGGCCGCCTTCACCGGGCGCACGCTCAAGCTCGCCGCCTTCGCGGACGTGACCGCCTACGGCACCGCGAGCCTGGCCGCCGACGTCACCGGCACCCGCATCGCCCCTCCGCCCCCGGCCCGGCTGGTGACACCGGAGCGCGACCTCACCGGCGCCCTTCCCGCCTTCGCCCACGCGGTCGCCGCCACCCGCGCCGCCGCACGCGGCCCGGCCCCGGCAGGCGACGGCCCCGGCACGACGTAACGTCGGCCACACATCGTTTCAGAGTCACCGCTCCATAAGTGGTCCGTCAGTGGATGAGGGCGCCGCCGTTGGCACTGATCTCGATGCCGGTGCAGTAGGCGGACAGGTCGGACGCGAGAAAGAGCGCACAGCCGGCGACATCGTCCGGCGCGCCGGCGCGGCCGAGAGGGATGCCGGTCAAAATGTCGGACAGCATGCCGGGGGCAAGGCGCGCCTTGGTGAAGTCGGTCGCGATGAAGCCGGGGCAGATGGCATTCACCCGCACACGGTCGGGCGCCAGTTCGCGCGCCAACGCCTTCGTCAGGCCGAGGACGCCCGCTTTGGCGGCACAATAATGCGCGCCGGAGAACACCGTGCCTCCACTCAACGCCGCAATGGAGCTGAGGTTGATGATCGACCCCTTGCCGCCCGTGCGCATCCTCGGGATGACCGCCTGACTCATCTGCAACGTACCGCGCAGATTGACGTCGATCACCGCGTTGAAATTGTGGTGCTCGATGTCCATCACCCCCAGCGACTGGGTGAGGCCCGCATTGTTGACGAGGATGTCGATGCGGCCCCACCGGGTGTCGAGCTGGCGCACGACGTCCTCACAGGCCGCCATGTCGGTGACGTCGCAGGCGAGGCCGATATGGCCGACGCCGATGTCGACCGCCGCATCGGCCGCCTGCGTCTTGTCGAGATCCAGGATGGCGACTTGCGCCCCCTGGGCGGCGAACAGGCGGGCCATCGCGCGCCCCAACCCGTTCGGACCGGCCGCCCCGGTGATGATCGCGGTCCGCCCTGCCAAAAGTCCCGTTCCCGCTCCGGCCTGTGCCGCAGCGCTCCCCTCCCTGACGTTACGCAGCGAACTGGTGAACATTGTGTGTCGTCGACCCCCCGCGAGGCTCTTCTACCGTTGTTGAAGTTGGTGACTTTCCACCCGGATCTCACCA
Organism: Acuticoccus yangtzensis; assembly: GCF_001927245.1. GTDB lineage: Bacteria > Pseudomonadota > Alphaproteobacteria > Rhizobiales > Amorphaceae > Acuticoccus > Acuticoccus yangtzensis. The sequence continues at coordinate 714,291 of NZ_MJUX01000001.1, forward strand.
CACCGTACCCGATCGACCCGCCGATCGTGGCGCAAGACTGCGACAAAGCTGACGCCCAACGGACCGCTGGACGTCTAAACTGATCAATTCGATCGAAGGACTTGTTCGACCTTCGGTGCGTCACCCGCACGGCGGGGACAGGTGCGCGAAGTCGGCCCGCGCAAGCATCGGCTCGGATCGGGCTCTTGCGGCGCCATTGCAAGACGGATCCGTGCTGTTTGGCACTTCCCTTGCAGCATTTTGTTACACGATTTTGATACAGAGAGACGATCATGAACGTCCGCACCGCGCTCCTGGCCAACCGCGCACTCGGCTGTGCCACCGCACTCGCCACGCTGATGGCCGCCTCCGCCGCCTGGTCCCAGGAGGCGCCCGACGCTTGCGCCACCGCGCCCGACGCGCCGGCCCACCACCACATCCCGGCGAGTGCCGACACCGTCCACTGGGGCTACTTCTCCAAGACGCTGGAGCCGGCCGCGACCGTCCATTCGGGGGATCTCGTCACCATCGAGACGCTGACCCACCACGCCAATGACGACGCCTCGCGCATGGTCGACGGTGATCCCGGTGCGGAAAGCGTGTTCCACTGGGAGGCGGGCGAAAAGGGCGTCGATCGCCGCGGAGCGGGTCCGGTCGACGCCTCGATCCACGGGCGCGGTGCCGGTGAAGGCTTCGGCGTCCACATCCTCACCGGGCCGATCTACGTTTGCGGCGCCGAGCCCGGCGACGTCCTGAAGGTCGAGATCCTGGACCTTGCCCCCCGCCCCTCCGCCAACCCGGACTTCGCAGGCCGCACCTTCGGCTCCAACGCGGCCGCCTGGTGGGGCTACCACTATGGCGACTTCATCGGCGGCGAGGAGGCCAAGCGCGAGGTCATCACGATCTACGAGCTGGACGCCACCGGCAAGGAGGACTGGGCGAAAGCCGTCTACAGCTTCAAGTGGACGCCGCAGACCGATCCCGACGGCGTCACCCACGAGATGATCGACTATCCGGGCGTTCCGGTCGATCACTCCACCGTGGAGGAGGTCGAGGGTGTGCTGGAGGGCGTGCGCGTGCCGATCCGCCCGCACTTCGGCACGATGGGCGTCGCCCCGGCCCAGGCGGACTTCGTCGATTCCATCCCGCCCTCGTCCTTCGGCGGCAACATCGACAACTGGCGCGTCGGCGCGGGCGGGACGATGTATTATCCGATCGCCGTTCCGGGTGCGCTTCTGTCGGCGGGCGACCCCCACGCCGCGCAGGGCGATTCCGAGCTCGCCGGCACCGCGATCGAAACCTCGCTCACCGGCCTCGTGCGCGTGACCCTGGTGAAGGCGGACGAGCTGGAGGGCACACCCATCGCCGGGCTCGACTTCCCGCTGCTTGAGACCGCGAACGAGTGGGTCGTCCACGGCTTTTCCTACGCGGACTATCTGGACGACCTCGGCGAGAGCGCGCAGAGCGACATCTACGGCAAGTCCTCCGTCGACGGTGCCATGCGCGACGCCTTCCGCAAGATGCGCGCCTTCCTCATGACCGCCTACGGCCTGTCCGAAGACGAGGCCATTTCGCTGATGTCCGTCGCCTCGGACTTCGGCGTGACGCAGGTGGTGGACGGCAATTGGGGCGTCCACGGCGTGCTCGAAAAGCGCGTTTTCGCCGGCCGCTGAGGCCGCATCGCGGGGGCCGGCCCTTCGCGCCGGTCCCTGCTGCATCCGCCGCGGCGGGCCGCCGTAGCGGGGGCGCCGGCGGCCCCTCTCCTGTGAGCGGTCCGCGCGGCGCGCCATCTCAGTGCAGGGTCCGCGCGCCGGTGTGGCCGGTCCGGATCGGGGCCATGAAGCCTTCCGCCCCGTTCTGCATGCGCAGCAGAAGCCCGTTCCAGTCGGCCGCAAAGCGCGCCGCCGCATCCGGCGCCAGCGGTCCGGGCACGGCCGCGCCGGTGATCGACATCGTCGACAACGCGTCCGCCCACCCCGCAACCGTGTTGGACAAGACGCGGATCGCCCCGTTCGCGATGTGATCGGACAGGCCGTCCGTGCGCGGGCACATGATCGTGCGCCCCGCAGCGAACGCCTTCAAGGCGACCACACCGAACGGCTCCCAACGCGACGGGAGGGCAATCACATCGCAGGTGCCGATGGCAGCCGAGTCCGCCGTCGGCGCATGGAACGAGATATCCGGCCGGTCGCCTGCGAGCTGGCGCAGCAGCGGCTCCTCCGATCCCTTGCCGAAGATGTTGAGCCGCACCTGATCGACCTGCAACTCGCGCACGGCGCGGACCAGAATGTCGAAGCCTTTCTGGATCTCCAGCCGGCCGATCCCGCCGACGACCAGCGGGCCGGAGCGGCGCGGCGCGGCGAGACCGCGAAACGGGTCGAGATCGACACACGGGGCGATCATCACCAGCGCGTCGGGCACAGCGAAGCCCTTGCGCACGAGCCAGCCGGCTTGCGGACGGCTCACCGCGACCACCTGATCGAACATGGCGAAGGCGGCATTCATCAGCGCGTCGAAGCGCCGGTGGTTGTCGATGTTGTGGGCCGCGAAGGCCTCCGAATAGGTGTGCTCGACGTGCACGATCGGCGTATCCGGATAGCGCCCGCGGAGCGCCGAGAGCACCGGCAGGCTTTCCCAGCTGATGACGAGGTGGGACACGATCACGTCCGCGTCCACCTTGAGCATCCCCCGCCCGGCGATCGCCTTCGGGGCATCCGCGCCGAGCGAGAGGGGCCGCACCGAATGGCGCGCCACGCGCTTCAGCCGCTCGCAGGCGGCCATGTGATCGACCATCTGGTGCACGCTGCTGTCGGCAGCCTCGTCGATGAGGTGCGTCACGGCGATCATCGAGGGTCTCCGTCCTGGTGCGCAACTGAGGGATGGGGCCGGATCGAGCCCGCCTGCAGCGACACCGTCCGCCGGGCACTCGCCCGCGTCGGTGGTCACCATCTGGTCAGTCCCCGTCCCGTTCGCTCTTTATGTACGAGATGCATCCGGCAAGGGTTGGGCGACTCCGGCGGATTTAATGCTCTTCAGACTACGCGCCCTATCCTTTTGGATAGTCAGGAGAGAGAACCCTCTCCGGCGTCAGGCGGACGCCGCGGCCTCTCGCTCCGAAATCCTCTCCACGGCGCAATCCAGCGCCTGAAGGGCGGGGCCGGCCGCCTCTTGGAATGCGCCGATGAGAGGGAGGGCGAACTCCGCCTCGCCCTCCACACAGGACTCCTCCAGCGTGGCGAGGATGTCTTGCAGGCCGACCAGGCCGAAGATGGCGGCCGACCCGCAGGTCTTGTGCGCGGTGCGGCCGAGGGCGGGAAGATCGCCCGCCTCCGCCTCGGTCCTGAGGGCGGCCAGCGTCTCGTCGAGCTCGATGCGGAAGGCGTCGACCTGTGCCGCGAATGCCGCCGGCGGGATGATGCTGAGGAGTTCGTCCAGCACCGCGCGGTCGACCACGTCGCCGTCGTCCCGCGCATCTCCCTGTGCGTCGTCGTCACAGAACGCGGCCGCGGCGCCGGGGGGCCGAGGCGTGGCGGCCGGCGCGGAAGGCGTCCCCCCTTCGCCGAGACCCGCAAAGGCCGGGAGGCGTTCGAGGAGGCCGGTCAGGTTCTTGAAACGCAGGGGCTTCAAGAGGCAGTCTTCCATTCCTGCGCGCCGCGCTTCGGCCTGCTCCTCCGGCATCGCCTGCGCCGTCAGGCCGATGATCGGCACATCGGCGGACCGGCCGCTGCCGGCGCGGATGCGGCGTGTGGCCTCCAGCCCGTCCACATGCGGCATCCGCAGATCCATGAGAATGAGGTCGAACCTCTCGCGGTCCGCCCGCACCACGCCGATGAAGCCATCCGCCGCCTCCGTCACGCGGCAACCCGCCTGTTGCAGCATCTGCCGCGCGGCGAAGCGGTTGGTCTCGTTGTCCTCCACAAGGAGAACGCTGGGCGCGGTGCCCGGAGCCTGCGGATGCGGCTCGCCGTCCGGCGCATCCGCCTCCTGCGCGGCCGCCAGCACCGGCCGTCGCGCGCCCGCCGCAGGTCCCGGTACGGCCGCACCCACGTCGGGCGCCTCGGCGGTGAAGGCGAGCGGCAGGCGCACCGTGAAGGCGCTGCCATAGCCGGGGTCGCTCTTCACGGTGATCGCCCCGCCCATCGCCTCGACGATCCGCCGGCAGATGGAAAGGCCGAGCCCGTAGCCCGAAACCGTCCGCTTGTAGGACGGATCCAGCGTCACGAAATCCTCGAAAATGCGCTCCAGATCGTCGGAGGCGATGCCGATGCCGGTGTCACGCACGGTGAGCACGACCGTATGAAGCCGCCCGTCGAGCACATTGCGGCGCGTGTCCTCAAGCCGCGCGCCGATCGTGATGACCCCCCCTTCGGTGAATTTGACGGCATTGCCGACGAGGTTGAGGAGCACCTGGCCGATGCGGTGGCTGTCGCCGACAACCGCCGTGTCAGGCAGCCGCACGTCGCGCCGCAACGTGTTGTGCCGCGCCTCGGCCAGCGGCAGGTTGATCCGCTCCATCTCCTCCAGCAAGCCGACGAGACTGAAGGGTTGCCGCTTGAAGCTCAGCCGCCCCGACTCGATGCGCGTCACGTCGAGCACATCGTCGATGTGGTGCTGCAGGATTTCGCCCGAGCGGGTGGCGGTGTCGACATAGCGGCGCTGCAACGGGGAGAGCGCCGTCGCCCCGAGAAGGTCGAGAATGGCGAGCACGCCGTTCAACGGTGTCCGCATTTCATGGCTCATGACGGCGAGGAACTGAGCGCGCGCCTTGGCGGCGGCAAGCGCCTTGTCGCGCGCGGCGGTCAATTCCATCTCGGTCTCCAGCCGCTCGGTGATGTCGCGGACATAGGCGAGGAAGATCTGCCCCTGGGGTGCGGTCGCCGCGGCGAGCGCCATTTCGATCGGGAAGACGGTGCCGTTGGCGCGCTGCGCGTCGAGCTGGACACGCCCGCGCCCGACCAACCGACCCACTCCGGTCTCTTTGTAGCGATGCAGACTGTTGCGATGCTGGGCGCGGCGCTCGGCCGGAACGATGAGGTCCTCCACCTTTGCGCCGATGGCCACCGCACGCGAATACCCGAAGATTTCCGCCGCGGCCGGATTGAAGTCGATGATCCGCCCGTCCGCATCGGTGATCACGATGGCGTTCGGCGACGAGTTGATGGTCGTCTGGAATCGCTCGGCGCTGAGGCGCACCTCGTCCGCCCGGCGATTGGCGACCCTGTTCAGCCGCACCAACGCGGCGAGCGACACCATCAGAAGGACGATCAGCGTGGCCGCGATGAGGGCGGTGCGCACCAGCAGAGTGCTGAATTCGACGCGGCGGGCATCGGACGCGACGGCGAACTGACGGATGCCGCGCAGCGAGATCGCCCGCAGATCCGGCCGGACCGCGTCGAACCGATCGAGCATGAGGGGGAGCGACGCGCCGAGCTCGGCATCGTTGCCGTCGATGGCGGGGATGCTGCGGTCGAGCGCATCGCGGATGCCGCTCAGGCGGTTGCGCATCTCGTCATCGGCGATCAGCGGCTCGAACACGGCGCCGTGGCTCAGCGTGGCGGCGCGGCTATAGAAGATGTCGAACCGCTGGCGCAGGTCCGCCAAGCTCTCCTCGTCCTCCGGAGAGGCGGTGCGCAACGCATTCAGCAGGGTGTAATATTCGACTTCGAACTGGGCGAGGGTCCATTGGACATTGTCGCGCGAGGTGGCCTGAAGGCTCTTCAGCTCGGCGACGATCTCCACCGCGAACAGCGACAGCGCCGCGACGAGGGCGGCGCCGAGACAGCCGGCGGCGAGCCCCGCGCCGAGGCGCGACGGACCCTTCCGCCAAGCGTTTCTGATGCGGGATCTAATCAAGGATCTCCAGCTCGGAGAGCTGCCATATACTGCGGGTGTAGATCACCTCTGAGCGATAGGCCGCGTCGCTGTCGTAGGGATAGACGATCCAGAGCGGCCCCTTGTCCCGCACGGACATCGGGTGGCCGTCCAGCGCATAGGCGACGAGCGCGGCATCCGTCGTCTCCTCGTCCAGCGGGATATCGATCGCATAGTCGTTGAGGGCGATGGCGCGAACGCGCGTGCCGCTCGCCCCGGCGGCCGCCAGAAGATCGCGCAGAAGCACGCCCTCGAAGGTATGGGGACCGTCGGTCCAGATGGTTCCGGTGCGGTAGCGTTCCGCCGGCAGGCTCCGCAGCGTCTCGAGGTCGAGGCGGATGGTCGGGCGATCCTGTGCACCGCCGCCGGCGTCCGTCATCGTCAGCACCACGGCGCCCGACGGTACCGGCAGACTGTTGGCCTCGGCGGCCTGCGACAGCGTGAGGACGCCTGTCAGAACCATCACGATATGAATGATTGTGCGCACGGGACACCTATCTTGCGTGAAGTCGCGCATCGTACCGCGAGGTCGCTCGCAGCGTCCGGCTTCATCGGGATCGCGGCACCTATTCAGACGTATAGGCAACGGCGAATCCGAACTGTCGCGCCCTGTCCCGTCGCTCAAAACAGCCCCGCTTCCTTGGCGATCATTGCCGCCTGCGTGCGATTGCGTGCCTCCAATTTGCGGCAGAGCGTCTTCACGTGCAGCTTGATCGTCACCTCCTGAAGGGCGAGGTCGCGGGCAATCTCCTTGTTGGACTTGCCCTGCGCCAAGCCCTGCAACACCTCGCGCTCACGCGGGGTCAGGCGTGCGGCCAGAGGGTGCGCGTCCGCCTCTTCCTTCTCGGTCATGAAGGCGATCGGCGCATATTGCTCGCCCGCGGCCATAAAGCGGATGGCGTGGATCAGGCTGCGCGCGGCCATGCTCTTGGGAAGGAAGCCCGCCGCGCCGGAGGCCAGCGCATCCTCCGCCACCTGACGCGAGGCGCTGCCGGACAGGATCGCGACCGGGTTGTTGAAGTTGAGCTCACGCGCCCGCGCGAGGCCCTCCAGCCCGTTCATCCCCGGCATCTCGTAGTCCAGCAGGACGATGTCGAACGGGCCTTCGCGGGTGATGATCTCGGCCGCGGCGTCGAAATCGGAGGCGCTGACGATCTGAAAGTCCGGCTCGCCCGCGAGGTAGGCGCAAAGCGTGTCCCGGACGAGGTCGTGATCGTCTGCCAAGAGGAGTTTCATCCCCTGCCTTCTCCATCCCCTCCCGGTCTCGGCCGGGGTGCTGCTCCGGTTCGTCGAGGTTTTGGCCCCGAAGCAGATTAGCGCATGGAAAGGCGCGGGGTGCACCTGCAATTTCGTCCAGACGTTGTATCCTTAGGACAGAACTTGTCGCTCGGGTCCCGCTCAGGCAGAAAGGCGGTCGATCAGGCGCGACATGAACCGTTCGCCGGCCACCATCTGATTTTCTTCGATGTACTCGTTCGCCTTGTGCGCCACGGCGATGTCGCCCGGCCCGCAGATGATCGTCGGCCAGCCCGCCTCGCGGAACATGCCGCCCTCGGTGCCGAAGGCGACGACGCCGGGGCTGGCGTTGACGCCGAGTTCGGCGACCAGCCGCTCGGCCTCGCTGCCCGGCTCCGGCATCAACGGCGGCACGTGGCTGCGCCGCTCGATGGCAATGCCCGCCCCCGCCCACTTCGCCTTCATCCCCGGCTCCACCGTCTCGCGGATGAACGCCTCATATTCGGCGATGATGGCCGCGGCATCGTCAGGCGGCACCACGCGGATATCCGTGATGAAGCGGCAATGGTCGGCGACGATGTTGGCCGCGGTGCCGCCCTCGATCATGCCGCAATGGACGGTCGTATAAGGCGGCACGAAGAGGCTATCGGGGTCCGCCTCCCGCGCGGCCTTCTCCATCCGCGCCTCCAGCCAGCCGATCAGCCTTGCCGCCACCATCACCGCGCTGACACCGATGTCGATGCGGCTCGAATGCACGGCATAGCCGGTCACGTCGGTATAGAAGGCGGTCGACCCCTTGTGGCCGTTGACGGGCAGCATCATCGACGGCTCGCCGACGATCACCGCGCGCGGCTGCGGGATGGTGAGGCCCATGCGGTCGATCATCGGCTGAACGCCGCGGCAGCCGATCTCCTCGTCGTAGGACAGGGCGATGTGGATCGGCGCCTTCAGATCGCGCTTCACCATCTCGGGCACGGCGGCCAGAACGAGGGCGTCGAACCCTTTCATATCGGCCGAGCCGCGGCCATAGAGCCGGCCGTCCCGTGCCGTCAGCGTCCAAGGGCTGGAGACCCAGGTGTCCTCTTCGGCGGGCACCACGTCGGTGTGGCCGGAGAGGATGATGCCGCCCTCCACCATCGGCCCGATGGTGGCGAAGAGCGCGGCCTTCTCCCCCGTCTCGTCCGGCACCACCGTCGCGGCGACGCCGTGGGCTGCAAGATAGTCCTTCACGAACCCGATGAGATCGAGGTTCGAGTTGGCGGACACGGTGGGGAACGCGACGAGGCGCTCCAGCATCTGGATGGCACTGAGGTTCATGCGCCATGAGATGCGCTAAGCCACGGCGCGGTCAAGCTCCCTCAGCCGCGCACAAGGGCCGTCCCGCATCATGTCCCCGGCGGGGTGGCACGGGATTCGCCTGCCTCGCACGCAACAGCACGGCGCCGGGCGCCGTCACGATACGCACACCGCACTCTCCCACACCGGAGCGCGGCACGAGGGGAGAAGCCGATGCAACAGATCGACATGCTGGTGATCGGCAGCGGACCGGCCGGCCGCCGCGCCGCGGTGCAGTCCGCCAAGCTCGGCAAATCGGTGCTGGTGGTCGACCGCGGCACGCGCCACGGCGGCGTCTCCGTCCACACCGGAACGATCCCCTCGAAGACGTTGCGCGAGACGGTCCTGAACCTCTCCGGGTGGCGCGAGCGGGGCTTCTACGGCCAGAGCTACCGGGTGAAGAAGGACATCTCCGCACTCGACCTGATGCAGCGGCTGCACAAGACGCTGGATCACGAGGTGGAGGTCCTGCAGCACCAGTTCATGCGCAACATGGTGCAGAGCGCCTTCGCCGAGGCGACCTTCGTCGACGCCAACACCGTGGCGCTGACGGACCAGGACGGCGACGTCCACAAGATCACCTTCGACAAGGCGCTGATCGCCACCGGCACCACGCCCTTTCGCCCGGCCCACGTGCCGTTCGACAAGACACGCGTGTTCGACAGTGACGAGATCCTCGAAATCTCCGCCCTTCCCCGCACGCTGACGGTGATCGGCGGCGGCGTCATCGGCGTGGAATATGCCACCATCTTCTCCGCGCTCGACGTCCCGGTGACCTTGATCGAGGCGCGCCCGACCATCCTCGACTTCGTCGACAAGGAGATCGTCGACGACTTCATCCACCAGATGCGCGATCGGGGCATGACGGTTCGGCTCGGCACGGCGGTGAAGTCGATAGAGACGGGGGCGTCCGGCGTGGAGGTCGGGCTGGCGGACGGGCGGCGGGTGCGCTCGCAGGTCCTCCTCTTCGCGGCAGGGCGGGCGGGCAACGTGGACGCCTTGGGGCTGGAGGCGCTCGGCATAAGGCCGGATTCGCGCGGCCGCATCCCGGTCGACGCGAAAACCTTTCAGACGGCGGTCCCCAACATCTATGCTGCGGGCGACGTGATCGGCTTTCCGAGCCTCGCCTCCACGTCGATGGAGCAGGGGCGCGTCGCGGCCTGCCACGCCTTCGGCATGCCGCTGCCGCCGGCGCCGGAGAGCTTTCCCTATGGCATCTACGCGGTGCCGGAGATTTCCACGGTGGGGCTCTCCGAAGAGGAGGCCCGGCAACAGGGCATCCCCTACGAATGCGGCATCGCGCGGTTCCGCGAGACGTCGCGCGGCCACATCATGGGCGTCAATTCGGGCTTTCTGAAGCTGATCTTCTCGATCGAGACGCGGCGGCTTCTCGGCGCGCACATCGTCGGCGAAGGGGCGACGGAGTTGATCCATATCGGCCAGGCGGTGATCAACCTGAAAGGCACGGTGGATTTCTTCGTCGAAAACACCTTCAACTATCCAACGCTGGCGGAAGCCTACAAGGTGGCCGGCCTCGACGCATGGAACCGCATGGGCACCGAAATCCCCGCCGCCGAACACCTGGACGACGCCTGACGTCCCCCTGACCGCCCCCTCACCTGCCCACGCCCACGCGGACGGAACCCACCCCCGCTCAGCCTGTTCCGCGGAGCCTGCCGTCGCTGAAGCCGGACGGCCTGAAAGGGTGGGCCTCACAAGGCCGCAGAGCCGAAGGCGTGCCTTGTGAGGCCCGCCGTTTCGGGCCAGGAGGCGGTAAGCGACGGCGGGCTCCGTGGGACAGGCGGGCCCTGTTCCGTGGAGGGTCCAGAGCGCCGCCGGCCGTTCCGCCGCCGCAGCGTCGCCCGGTCAGGCGCAGAGGTAGCCGCCGTCCACCGGCAGGATCGTGCCGGTGATGTAGGCGGCCATGGGGGACGCCAGGAAGAGGACGGCACCGGCGAGGTCGGAAGGCTCGCCCCACCTTTTCAGCGCCGTGCGCCCCATGATCGCCTCGTTGCGCACCGGATCCTCCCGCAGCGCCTTCGTGAGCGGCGTCGCGATCCATCCCGGCGCGATGGCGTTCACGCGGATGCCGTCCGCCGCATAGGCCAGCGCCAGGGACTTGGTGAGCTGGCCGATGCCGCCCTTCGACGCCGAATAGGCCGGCACCAGCGCGCCGCCGAAATAGGTCAGCATCGACGCGGTGTTGGTGATCGTCCCGCCGGACGCGGCCAACAGAGGGCGTGCCGCGGCGGCGGTGCGCATCGACCCGGTGAGGTTGATGTCCACCACATCGGCGAAGACGTCCGGCGCCAGCTCGTCGCCGCGGCGGATGATCCCGGCGCAGTTCACCAGATGGTCGAGCCGCGCGAAGCCGCCGACGAGTGCATCCACCGCGGACTTGTCGCGCACGTCGAGCTGCAGGACCCGCACGCCCTCCATGGCGGCGGAAGCGGCCTCCACCTCGGCGGGCGTCGCGCCGGTGACGGTGACGTTCGCCCCCGCGGCGCGGAAGCCGGCGGCGATGGCGGCGCCGATGCCGGACGTCGCGCCGACGACCAGCACCTCGGCGCCGGTGAAACAGTCCGTGGGCCAGACACTCATGCGGTCATACTCTGAATGCTGAGACCGAGCGCATCGGCGCGGCGGATCGCATCGGCGACGATCGCTGCGGTCATCGGGCGCGGCTCATTGTGGATGTTGTCGGTGGGGCGGATCGCGCGCTCGACGATGACGGGCAAGGCCGCCTCGACGTCGCCGATACCGAGCTCAGCCAACGTCACGGGAAGGCCGGCTGCGGCAAGGAAGGTGGCGATGCGGCGGATCTCGTCCTCGCTCGCCTCGCCCAGAACCAGCTCGACGAGGGTGCCGAAGGCCACCTTCTCGCCGTGCAGCGCGCCGTGGGTCTCGTGAAGCTCGGCGAGGCCGTTGTGGATCGCGTGTGCCGCGGCGAGGCCGCCGGATTCGAAGCCGAGGCCGGAGAGCAGAATGTTGGCTTCCACCACGGCCTCGAGCGCCTCGCCGGGCACACCGGCGCGGCATTCCTCCATAGCGGCGAGCCCGTGGTCCAGCACCGTATCGCGGCAGACGGCGGCGGCGGCCAGCGCCAGGCGCGTCGCCTGCCCGCCCAGCTTGTTGGGGGCGCCGGAGCGCGCGCACGCCTCGGCCTCGTAATAGGTCGCCAGCGCATCGCCGATGCCGGCGGCGAGGAAGCGCGGCGGCGCGGCGGCGATCACGGCGGTGTCGACCAGGACGAGGCGTGGATTGACCCGTGCGCGGGCCGCCCGCACCACCGCGCCCGCGGCGTCATAGACGATGACCACCGCCGAGCACGGCGCGTCGGACGCGGCGACGGTCGGGATGGCGACGAAGGGCACGTCCATCGCGTCGGCGACGGCGCGGCCGAGGTCGATCACCTTGCCCCCGCCCATCCCGGCGATCGCGTCGGCGCCCGCCGCGCGCGCCTCGGCGACGGTGGCCTCGATCGCCTCGTCGGTACACGCGGCGGCGGTGGCGACGAGCAGGGCGGCGACGCCATCCACCGCCCCCAGCGCGCCGGTGACACCGTCCGGCAATCCGGCGTCGGCCAGCACCAGCGGGCGGCGGGCGAACGGCGCCACCTCCGCGCCGAAGCGGCCGAGCGCACCCGGTCCCTGCACATAGCGGGCCGGAAAAGCTGCGATTTTCATGGGGTTCGGCGAGCTAGCGGATGAACTGGTCGACGTAGTCCGCCCCCAGACCGACCTCTTCGAAGTGCTTGCGGCACATGTCGATCTTGGTGAAGACGTCCTCGTAGCCCATGCCCTTCCCCCAGGGGTCGACGTAATACATGATCCCGTTGACCTGGAAGTAGGTGATCATCTCGTCGACGCCTTCCGGCACCACCAGCGTGTGGGTCTCGCCCGGCGGCTCGTAGACATAGCCGCCCTCCTCGGCCACCCAGTCGTGCTCGAGGTAGTACCAGCGGCCCTTCAGGACGAAGCCGTGCACCGCCTGCGGATGGCGGTGGCGCGACAGCACGCCGGACTTCTTCACCTTGAGAAGGTTCATCCAATAGCCCTGCGAGCGGTTGAGGCAGAGCGGGCGGAAGAAGACGTTCTCCGCCTGCGGCACCCACAGGCGCTCGTCGTCGGGTATCGCTTTGGGGACGACGATTTCCTCCAGCGCTTCCTTCGGGAAGGGCAGCTGGTAGGGCATGCGCGGATCCGCATCCTTGGCGTCGAGCGGCATGGCTCCTCCACATGTTCTTGCCGGCCCTTGCGGTGGCCGGGTGTCCGTCCGGCCCGATGCCGGTGGTTGGGGCCAACCTAGCGCCACCCCGGCCGCTTTGCACAAGATTTGACAAACTGAAATGTGAATTACCTATGCCGCGAGGTCCGGCCGCGCGTCCACCGACGAAGCCGGACGGACCTGCGCACGCTCACCCGGCCAGGGACGCGGCCTACGCCCATGGTCTGCCGGAGTGCATGGCAGGTCCGCCCGCCCTTGCGTCAACGGCCCCTGGCGCCGGCGCGGGGTTGCGATATTTTCGCCCCGCACACGCTGAGCGATGATCCACGCACGGCCCGGCGCGCCCCTGGGGCCGGCGGGCGGCTTGCCGCACATCACGACTGACCGCTTCCCTGGAAAGGGCCGCCATGAGCCACGACCTGACCGCGCCCGGCGCCGCGCTGCCCCGCGCCGACGCCCCGATGGCCGCCTCGTCCGCCGCGACCCCATCCGCAGGGGTCCCGACCTCCCCGCGCGCGGGACCGACAGAAGGGCACGCGCTCTTCGTCATTCTGGCGCTGGCGCTCGGCGGATTTGCGATCGGCACCTCAGAGTTCGCCTCCATGGCGCTGGTCCCCTACTATTCCGCGGCCTTCGGGGTGACGGAGGCGGCCGCGTCGGACGTGATCAGCGCCTATGCGCTCGGCGTCGTCGTCGGCGCGCCGGTCCTCGTCGTGCTGGGCGCATCGGTGGCGAAACGCTGGCTCTTGATCGGCTTCATGACTGCCTTCGCCCTCTTTAACGCCCTCTCGGCGCTCGCCCCCAGCTACGACCTTCTCGTCGCGGCGCGGTTCCTGTCGGGACTGCCGCACGGGGCCTATTTCGGCGTCGCGGCGCTGGTGGCGGCGCGCCAGGTTCCGGCCAACAGGCGCTCCTCGGCGGTCGCCAAGGTGATGCTGGGGCTCACCTTCGCCACCATCATCGGCGTCCCCTTCGCCAACGTGCTCGGCCAAACCGTGGGCTGGCGGGCGGCCTATGGCGTGGTCACACTCATCGCCCTCGCCACGGCGGCGGCCGTCTTCATGACCGTTCCGGCCGGGCGCATGACCAAGGTGTCCAGCCCGCTCACCGAGCTCGGCGCGCTCGCCAACCGGCAGGTCCTCCTCACGCTCGCCACAGGGGCGATCGGGTTCGGCGGCATGTTCGCGGTCTACACCTACATCGCGTCCACGATGATCACCGACATGGCGCTGCCGGAAACGCTGGTGCCGGTGGCGCTGGCGGTGATCGGCACGGGAATGACCGTGGGCGCCATCCTGTCCGGCTGGGCGGCGGACAGGGCACAGACGTTGGCGGGCTACGTCATCCTCATCGGCGCGACGGCGGCGATGCTCGTCTACCCGTTCGCGGCCGCATCGCTGCCGACCTATCTCCTGGTGGTGTTCGCCGTCGGCGCGACGGGCGGCCTCTCCACCGTGCTGCAGACGCGGCTGATGGACGTCGCCGGTGATGCGCAGCAGCTGGCCGCGGCGATGAACCATTCGGCCTTCAACATGGCCAATGCTTTGGGGCCGTGGGCGGCGTCGATGGCGATCACCGCCGGCTACAGCTTCGCCGATGCGTCGGGCTATGTCGGCGCCGGGCTGTGCGTCCTCGGTCTCATCGTCTTCACCATCACCGTGCTGGACGCGCGGCGCCCCCGCTGAGGCCGGCGCCGGCCTTATGCGCGGCGACTACGCATTCGGCGTTCCGGCTTCGGCGACCGGGCTCAGCCGATCGACGAGGGGCAGCCGCAGCTCTCGCCTGGCGGGTCGTCGATCGGGTTGACATCGTCGCCGTGGTGAGGGACGGCATTCATTCCTGAGTGGTTGCGGCAAATCTCGCTCATCCTGCGTGCCGCCCGCCTCGCCGCGGGGCCGGACCGGCGATTTTTCTGGCACACCCCATGCATGGCCGGGCGACGCAGTGATAGAGACGTGAGTGGCGTTGCATTCAGGCAGAGGAGGCCTGGGCCGAGTGCAAGATGGCGCGAAGGTTTCGCTCCTCACGGCAATGATATTTCTGCGCCACGCCCCATAGTGATACGTTATCCCACGGAGCGGAAACAGCAATTGGGCGGAACTGGATGAACGAGGCGATCAAGGTCGCGCTGAAACGGCGGCAAGAGCTGATGCGCGAACTGGAATTGGTCGACCGGTTCATCGCGGCATATGAAGCGCTCTACGGATCAGTGGACGCCCAGCCCGCGGAGGCCCCTTCGCTGACCGGCGTCACGACCGGCAAGCCGATCGGTCCGGATGAAGTGGCTGATATCGCTGAAGAATTGATCCGTCAAAACGGCGCACCGATGACCCGCGCCCAATTGTCCGCAGCGTTCGACGAGCTGGGCTACATTCTGCCGAGTGCTCAGAAGACGCGGTATATCGGGACCATCCTTTGGCGCCACAAAGGCCGGTTCATCAACGTCTATCGCAAGGGCTACACGATCCCGTCGCTGCAGACGCCCGCCGCGGGCTGAGCCTCATCACCCCCTGAACTAAGCTGATCCGCCCGCGGGAATGGGCACTTATGTCGCCGTGTGCCGTCAGTTGACGGTGACACAGTCCTCGGCATGAGTGTCCACAGGTGCCGGGAGGCTCGACCGGCAAAGCTCAAGATAGCGTTGAATTTCCGGCTCTCCCTGGGCGGCTGCGATTTCGTACGCAATATCGATGAGCTCTCTGAGCATCATCATCCCGCACTCCGGGTGCTCTGGGTCCAAAAACCTTGGATTCACAACCGTATTCTCACGTTAAATAGCAAAAAAGTCGGCAAAGATGAGACGATCATATCTGCCGCCTCTCACCACAAGTCCATTTCCTTATACTACACGCCGCGCTTGGTGCAAGCCGACGCCTACAATGTTGCCAACGTTGCAATTTTGCACACTGCAAGCTGAAAATTGAACCTCAACGCACAAAAAAATCCTATTTAGCTCTGGAAACGCATAAGAGTTCCGGTATGAGTGTTGATGGGAACTCAGGAGTCGCCCCTCCGCTGAGTGCTGAGTGTCCGCTTTAGGAATTTGTTGGGAATACGGAAACAAGAGCAATGGCGCGTATATTCGGAACAAAGAAGCTGATCAGCTTGATCGGCGAACAGGACGCCAGCCTCCTGCGGGGAGCGCTCATCGGAAACCAGCTCAATGGCGGTTTCCGTGACGATAATTTGACGGGCACGAGCGCCGGCGATGTCATGAACGGCAGGTTCGGCGATGATACGCTGGACGGGCTCGACGGGCCTGACACCATGGACGGCGGCTTCGGTGACGACACCTTCATCGCCGGTGAAGGCGACGTCATCGACGGTGGCCGCGGCAACGACACCGCGGAATTCGACTTCGATTTCGACGACGCCGACTTTGCCCTTCAGGGCTCCGTTCTCGTCGTCACCGTCGGCACCGACGAACCGATCCGCCTGAACAGCGTCGAAACCTTCGTCTTCAACGACGTCACCTATTCCTACTCGCAGCTTCTCGACGCCATCGTCAACGACGCCCCGGTGATCGACGAAGACCAAACCTTCTCGGTTGCCGAGGATGCCGAGGCCGGCGACGTCGTCGGCACCGTCACGGCCAGCGATGCCGATGGCGACGCGATCACCTACGCGATCGCATCGGGCAACGCCGACGGCATCTTCGCCATCGACGAATTCACCGGCGAGATCACCATCGCCAACCCCGCGAACCTCGATTTCGAAACGACCGAGTCCTACGACCTCGTCATCCGCGCCACCGACTCCGAGGGCGCCAGCGATCTGCAGACGGTCACGATCGATGTGACCGACGTCGAGGAGCCGCTCCCGCCGGAAATCACGGTTGTCGAGACCGACCCGCTGGACTATTCGCTCGACGAGGACCTGACCGACGCCGCCGCCGTGGTCAATCCGGACGGCGACTATAATGGCGGGACGGTCACGATCGCCGTCAACGACGAGTTCGGAGCCTACTTCGGCAGCGATTCCATCGTCTTCGTCGGCGAAGGTGACACGGAAGCGCGCTTCTCTCTCGCCGGCAATCAAATCATTGCCGACGGCTCGGTCACGGCTTCCGGCGAAGACGAGGTCATCGGTGAGGTGGCCTTCGACGACGATGACCGCCTATTTTTCACGATTACGTTCACGTCGGATGAGGTGAATGACGCAACGGTCTCTGCTCTTCTGACGGACCTTCAGCTTGCCGGTCCGATCGAGATCGACGGTTGCGCCAGCATCGGTGAAGTCACCGTCACGGTGACGGACGCTGCCGGTCTCTCCGATTCGTTCACCCGTGTGCTCGACTCCAGCGCCGAAGTGATGGCGTTCTCCGGGCTGAGCGGCGACGACCGCGTGGTCGAAGAGGGCGACGCCACGAATGTCGCCATCGACGTCGGCGGCGATGCATCGCTCGACAACGTGGAAATCGTCTCCGGCACCGTCCTGACGGTCGGATCCTCCGTCGCAACCGATGCGCTTCATTTCGACAACACCACCGGGGCACGCGGTGCGGCCGGCACCGTTCGTGCGGTCGGCGAGTTCGTCACGATCAGCCTGGGCAGCACGGAAAAGATCGTCGGCACCGTGACGGGGCGCAACACGGCGAACCTCACGATCACCTTCGATAATACGGCGACCGAGGAGGACATCGCCAACGTCCTCGATTCGATCCAGATCAATCTCGACACCAACGACCGCACCGTCCGTACGATCACCACCACGGCGACCGACGGCGGCGGGTTCGAGACGGACAGCGTTTCGTCGACGATCGAAATCATCGACGATTTCGTCAACGCGACGGTGGACGGCGAAGACGTCGGCGGCGACTCCTACGCCAACCCGCTGCTGTGGTCCGAGATCGACGCCGCGCTGAACGCCGATCCCGGCCAGACCGTCGTCATCAACGGCAACACCTATATCCAGCTCGACGTCGAAGCGCCGGATACCGACCTCACCGACGCTCTCGTCACCATCGCGCCCGGCGCCACCATCCGCTTCGTCAGCGACGGTCCCGTCGACCTCACCGCGGTCACCGGGCTGAACACCCTCGGCGATCTGGTGTTCGGTACGGATCTTCCCGACGAGCCGTTCCAGGCCGACCTGACGCTGACCGCCACGCAGATCGACGGCGCCACGATCAACAGCGAAGCGGATGTCACCGTCACCGAGCTGCAAGCGAACCCGGACGTCGACCTGTCGGGCTTCAGCATCGACGGCGGGACCTATGCGACCGCCTCCGTGCCTCCCGGCTCGCCGTTCACCTTCACCGGCGATCTCGGCGACTTCAGCCTCCATGTCTCGCGTGACGGCGACACCGGCACGGCCGTCTTCCGCATCGACGCCGATCTGGCCACCGGCAAGGACATCTGCGTCGAGGACGGCAACTTCTTCATCACCAATCTGCAGCCGGCGACGGACTACGACTTCTCCGGCTTCTATTCCGAAGGGCTGCTGCAGGCCCTGATCACCGCCGATCTCGACCTGTCGGGCGATGCGGAACTGAACTTCTGCGAAGTCGAACTCGTCGTCTCGCCGAACGCGACCCTCACCATCGATGCCGAAGACGCCGACGGCGAGGTCATCACAGGCGTCATCGGGACGACCGGAACCACCGGCGGGTCCATCGTCATCCTGCCGCCGGAGCCGGAGGGCGAGGCCACCAGCATCACCCTCAACAACCTCGACTTCGACGACATCACGCCGGGCGCTGCGGGGACGGGTACCGCCGGCACCGCGACGATGACCCTCACCTCCGACACCACCTTCACCAATACGCGGGTGGAGTGGGGCGATTTCGGCGGCGTCACGGTCGAGGTCCCGGCAGGGATCACGGTGACGGCCGAAGCCGACGACTTCCTCGACGGGGACGTCTTCGCCGCCCCGCTGACCGGCGCCGGCAACCTCATCCTCACCGACCTGACCAACGGCGCGGCCGACCTTTCGCCGATCGCGCTGACCGGCGAGCTGACGGCCGAAGTTCCCGCCGACCTCGAATTCACCGGCGACCTCGGTGAGGTCGACGTCGAAGTCGCAGCCGGCGCGACCTTCACCGCCGACATCGACCTGGTCAGCGGTAAGACCATCGAGGGCGAGGCCGCTGTGGCCGGCCTCAATGGTGGCAGCATCGTCGTCACCCTCCCCGGCGGCGACATCGACACGCCGGTCTTCGATCTCAGCGGCATCCTTCCGGGTGCGCCGCTGGTCGAACCGGCGCAGCCCGGCGGAACGGTGGTGGTCGATGTCGACGTCGACTGGTCACCCAATGCGGCGACCGACCTCGGCGTCGCCGAGCTCGATCTCGCCGAGGAGGCCGACGTCGACCTGTCCCCTGCGCAGCTCGACGGGCGGATCATCTCCGGCCAGGGCAGCATTGCGGTGGAGGACCTGACCGCGGCGACCGATGTCACCGGCGTCGGCTCTCTGATCTCCTCGACCTTCACCTTCACCGCGGACACGGACCTCTCCGCCAATGCCGGCCTCGCCGGACTTGGCGGGCCGATCGAGTACGTGATCGACGACGGTCTGGCCTCCGTCAGCGGCGGGATCGACGTCACCATGACCGCCTCGCAGGCGGACGAGCGTGACTTGATCTCCGAGACCGGAGACGGCCGCTTCGTGGTGACCGCGGTCACCGGCCTCACCGGCGACGGCGTCGTCATCGGCGGGTCCGCCGCGGGCGACATCCTCGGCGGCTCGAACCTCAGCGATGAGATCGCCGGCGGTGCGGGTGCCGACTCGATCACCGGCGGCGACGGCGCCGACGAGCTTCTCGGCCAGGGCGGCGCGGACACGATTGTCGGTGGTGCGGGCGATGACATCATCACCGGCGGAGCCGCGACGGACTCTCTGACTGGTGGCGACGGAGACGATGATTTCGTCTTTACCGTCGGTGACAGCGGCATCGGCACCGGCAACCGCGACGTCATCATTGGATTTGACGATCCGGGCATCGCCGGAGGTGACGAGATCGATCTGCGGCCGATTCTGGAGTACTATGCCGAAGAGGACGATTATTCTCTCGAATTCATCGAGACCAGCAGCTTCTCTGGACCGGGCGGCATAGACGATCCGATCGTCGGCGAGGTGCGCTACGCAATCGTCAGCGGCAATGCCGTCGTGGAAATCGACCACAACGGCGATGGTTCGGCCGACATGCAGATCCAGCTCAACGGTGTGGCGAGCCTCACCGAGAGCGACTTCCTGCTGACGGGCTTCGAATAATCCGAGCCGGAGGCCGGGGCTTGTTCCGGCCTCCTCGCTCTGGAGCACGACATTCGAAAATGGCGGCGCCTCGGCGCCGCCATTTTGCGTTGCGGCACTGAGAGAGGCGATGCGGACACGCCCTCGCGCGCAGCAGTCTTGATGAGGAAGGGTTCGGGGACGGACCAAGCCCAGAAATGCGAACGCCGGGCACAAGGCCCGGCGGTTTCAGCATAACCTGACGTGAGCGAGTCAGGGTCTCGATGGTTGCGGGGGCAGGATTTGAACCTGCGACCTTCAGGTTATGAGCCTGACGAGCTACCGGGCTGCTCCACCCCGCGCCAGTTGCCGATCCGGTGAACCACTGTGGGCTCCGTCCCGGCGACGACCTCTACCTAGCAACCTCGGCGGCCGAGATAAAGGGGGGTCGACACCGAAAAGTCATAAAAGGTGGCGAGGCATAGCTCCTATGCCTTTTTGGGAGGCATCGCTGCCCGCGCCGCAGGCGACTCGAGCCCAACCCCCTGGAGAGCCGCGGCCTGCCGCGCCTCCACAGCCCCTGTGGAAAAGCCTTCAAGCTGGGCACGAAAGATCTGATAAAAGTTCAGCTCGGCCTGGAGGTGCAGAAGGACGGCACCGAGACCCACCGCCGCACGGTCCATGAACACGAACTCTCGCGGCACCGTCACCGGCCCCTTCTCCTTCAGCGCCTGGTGCACCTTGAACGCCTCCCGCCGGCCGTACTCGCCGGGCTTGGTGCCATCGGCGAGGCTGCGCACCCGGTCGTCCAGGATCGGCCCGTAAATGAACCTCGCCCAGATGTTCAGGACCTCGATCAGATCGCGCGACAGACCGCGGAAGCCCCACGTCTCGTAGGCGTGGACGACGCGCGCCTCGTCGCCGGTGCGCAAGCCCTCGTAAAGGTCCACCACACCGCCGACGAAGCTGACGGGGAAGATGCGGATGCAGCCATAGTCGAGGAGGTTGATGCCGGCCGGCCTCCCCTCCTCCTCGAACACCGTGTAATTGCCGAGGTGCGGGTCGCCGTGGATCACGCCGACCGCGACGAACGGCGCCCAGTAGGCGCGGAACAGCGCCGTGGCGATCCTGTTGCGGTCCTCGAGCGGCGCATCGCGGTAGGTCAGGAGGCGATTGCCGTCGAGCCAGCCCATCGTCAGGAGGCGGCGGGTGGAGAGGTCCTCGTGGACCTTCGGCACGCGGATCACCGGATCGTCCGCGAAGATCGACCCGTAGAGCGCGGCGTGCTGCGCCTCGCGCCCATAGTCCAGCTCCTCGCGCAGCCGGTCGCCGATCTCCTGCGCGATCTCGGACGTGTCGATCCCCGGCCGCATCCGCCGGTGCAGGCTGAAGATGAAACCGAGCTGCGACAGGTCCGCCTCGATCGCCGAATCCATGTTGGGATATTGCAGCTTGCAGGCGACTTCCTCGCCCGCCGGTGTGGCCGCACGGTGCACCTGGCCGAGCGAGGCGGCGGCGGCGGGCGCCTTGTCGAACCGGGCGAATCGGGTCTGCCAGTTCGGCCCCAGCTCGGCGGCCATGCGGCGCTTCACGAAGGGGTAGCCCATCGGCGGGGCGTCGGACTGCAGCGTCTGCAGCTCGGCGGCATATTCGGGCGGCAGCGCGTCGGGGATGGTGGACAGGAGCTGCGCCACCTTCATCAGCGGCCCCTTGAGGTTGCCGAGCGCGCGGGCCAGCTCCTCGGCGGTCTTGTCGTGCGCCATCTCGGTGCCGAACAGGCGCGAGGCCATCATCTTCGCCGCCACGCCCGACATGTTGCCGCCGACGCGGGCATAGCGCGTGGCCCGCCCGGCAAAGGTGTTGCGCTCGCGGTCGCTCATTCCTCAAACTCCCTGACACCGTCCCCCGCTATATAGAGAGTGCGGGCCGAACCAATCCAGGCTGCGACGATGCGGCGGTTGCGCCGCCGCGGCCCACGTCCTGCCCCGGCCGCAGCGGGGCCTTGCGAAATGGCCGGGCGGGTCCACAAAAGGCTGTCCTTCGGCGCGGCGCCTGCTAAGGCAGGGAAGGGCTGGAGGACATATGGCGACAGGCATTCTGCCGCGGCAGGTGATTGCCGCGATGATCGAGGACGGGGCGCTGACGGCGGACGTGCCCATTCTCCCCGACCAGTTGCAGCCCGCGAGCCTTGACCTCAGGCTCGGTACCAAGGCGCACCGCATCCGCGCCAGCTTCCTCCCCGCCCCCGGCGAGGCGATGGCCGACAAGGTCGCCCGTGTCGTCCTCCACACCATCGACCTCACGCAAGGCGCCGTGCTGGAGACGGGCTGCGTCTACCTCGTCCCGCTGATGGAGCGCCTCGCCTTGCCCGCGGACGTTTCCGCCACCACCAATCCTAAAAGCTCCACCGGGCGGCTCGACGTCTTCACCCGCGTCATCGCCGACGGTGCGGGCGGGTTCGATTTCGCCCCCGCCGGCTACCACGGCGCGCTGGCGCTGGAGATCAGCCCGCGCACCTTCCCGGTGCTGGTGCGGGCGGGGTCGCGCCTCAGCCAGATCCGCTTTCGCACCGGCGACGCGCGCCTCAGCGATGTCGACCTCGCCGCGCTCCACGCTTCGAGCCCCGTCGCGGTGCCGGACGCGGTCATCAAGGACGGGCTGAACCTCACCATCGACCTGAAGCCGGAGTCCGGCCCCGTCGGCTACCGCGCCAAGCGCCACACCTCGGTGATCGACGTCGACAAGCGCGACGCGCTGGCGATGCGCGACTTCTGGGACCCGATCGAGGCGACGGACGGACGGCTGATCCTCGACCCCAACGAGTTCTACATCCTGATGAGCCGCGAGGCGGTCGCCGTACCGCCCGATTATGCCGCCGAGATGGTGCCGTTCGACCCGCTGGTGGGCGAGTTCCGCGTCCACTATGCCGGCTTCTTCGACCCCGGATTCGGCCACGGCCCCGGACTTGCCGCCCGCGGCGTGCTGGAGGTGCGCTCGCGCGAGGTCCCCTTCATCCTTGAGCACGGCCAGGTGGTGGCGCGCCTTGCCTACGAGCGGCTGTCCGCCACGCCCGACCAGCTCTACGGTGCGGGACTGAAGTCGAACTATCAGGGCCAGGCGCTGAAGCTGTCGAAGCATTTTCACGGCGGCTGAACGGAGGATCCGGTGGACCCGTCCCGCCGGGCGGGCGCTCACCCGTGACATCCCCCGCCCGATCGGTTAGCCCAGGAACAAAGTCGGACTGTGCCGGGCGGCGCGGCACTTTCGTATGGGACCAGCGTGGGGGACTAAGGGTGGCAGCATCATCATGAGCGACCCCTCCCTGTTCGGCCGCCCCAACACGGCTAGCCCCCAGCACGATGCCCCCAATTATGACGGCCCCGACTATGACGGGCCGGACTATGGCGCTCCTCCCTACGACGGCCTCCCGTTTGACGGGCCGGCCTACGACGCGCCTCCGTTCGACGGCCCCGCGTACGACAGCCCTCCGTTCGACGGGCCCGACCCTTACGGTCCGGACGCCTACGGCCCCGACCCCTACGGCCCCGACGACCGTGCCGAGATCGCCGCCCCCACGCCGATCCCGCAGACCGCAGAGGGCGTGCTGCACGAGGTCTTCGGCTTTTCCGAGTTCCGCCCCGGCCAGCGCGAGATCGTCGACGCGGTGATGGCGGGCGAGGACGTGCTCGCCGTGATGCCGACGGGCGGCGGCAAGAGCCTGTGCTATCAGCTCCCCGCCCTCTTGAAGCCGGGCGTCACCATCGTCGTCTCGCCGCTCATCGCCCTGATGCGCGATCAGGTGATGTCGCTCCAGGCGCAGGGCGTCGCCGCCGCGGCGCTCAACTCGTCGAACGATTGGGACGCCAACCGGCGCACCTTGCACCGGGCGATCAACGGCACCCTGAAGCTCCTCTATATTTCGCCCGAACGGCTCGCCCACGCCGAGACCCTGGAGCGGCTGCGCGAGGCGCCGATCTCGCTCATCGCCGTGGACGAGGCGCACTGCGTCTCCCAATGGGGCCACGATTTCCGCCCCGAATATCGCCAGATCGGCGCGGTGCGCAAAGACCTCGGCATCAAGCAGACGGTCGCCTTCACCGCCACCGCCGACAAGATGACGCGCGAGGACATCGCCGAACGCCTGTTCGAGGGCGAGCGCAAGGTGTTCCTGCGCTCCTTCGACCGGCCGAACATCTCTCTCGCCATGAGCCAGCGGGACGAGGGCGGGCGCCAACAGTTCGTCGCCTTCCTGAAGGCGCATGCGGGCGAGGCGGGCGTCGTCTACTGCCAATCGCGCAAGAAGGTGGACGAGACGGCCGCCTTCCTCGCCTCGCGCGGGTTCAACGCGGTCCCCTATCACGCCGGACTGACGCGCGAGGAGCGCGACCACAACCAGGACGTCTTCGTGAAGGGGGACGGGGTGATCGTGGTGGCGACGGTGGCGTTCGGCATGGGCGTCGACAAGCCGGACGTGCGCTTCGTCTTCCACATGAACCTGCCGAAGAACATCGAGTCCTACTACCAGGAGATCGGCCGCGCCGGGCGTGACGGGCTGCCCGCCAGCGCCCACGCCCTCTACGGCTTCGGCGAGATCCGCCAGTACCGCCAGTGGATCGAGGGGTCCGAGGCGCCGCCCCACATCATCGAGGTGGAGAACCAGAAGCTGAACGCACTGGTGCGCATGTTCGAGGCGCCGAATTGCCGGCGGGTGCAGCTCCTCGCCTATTTCGGCGAGACGGCCGAGCCTTGCGGCAACTGCGACACCTGCAACGGCCGCGTGGAGACCTTCGACGCCACGGTGCTGGCGCAGAAGGCGCTGTCCGCCGTCGCCCGCACGCGCGAGAGGTTCGGCACCGAGCACCTCATCGCCGTTCTGCGCGGCGAGCGGACGGAGAAGGTGGAGAAGCACGGCCACGACACGCTGAAGACCTTCGGTGTCGGGGCGGACCAGTCGAAGAAGTCGTGGAAGTCGATCTTCCGGCAGCTCGAAGGCCTCGGCCTCGCCGGGCCGGACGCGGACGATTATCACGCCTGGAAGATCACCGCCGCCGGATGGCAGGTGCTGAAGGGCGAAACGCCGGTGCTCCTGCGCAAGGACACGATGAGCCTGAAGGACAAGCCCGCCCCGGTCGCCAAGGACAAGCCGCTGCCGACCGACTACGACGCAGCCCTGTTCGAGGCGCTGAAGGTGCTGCGCCGTCAGTTGGCGTCCGAGCGCGGCATCCCGCCTTACATGATCTTCCAGGACAGGACGCTGATGGAGATGGCAGCGCGCGCGCCGGAGACGTCGGGCGAACTGCGCGGCATTCACGGCATCGGCGAGCGCAAGCTCAACGACTACGGCCCGGCTTTCCTGGAGGTGATCCGCAACACGGTGGGCAGCACGGCGAAGTAGCGGCACGGCCGCCCGCCCCATCGCTGCCGCTCGCCCAGCGCGCAGGCGTAAACCGGTTTCACCATGTTTGAAGGGTGGCGAATGGTGCCGCGGAAGGGACTCGAACCCCCGACCCCATCATTACGAATGACGTGCTCTACCAACTGAGCTACCGCGGCCCGCAGGCGACGGGCTCTCTTTAGTGTGGTTTGGCGGCGCCCGCAACCCGCTAATCGGCCTCTCCACCGTCTTGCTCCAGCTTCATGCAGGAACGCACGGCGGCGGCGCGCCTCAGGGCTCCAGAACGGCGCCGATCACGCTCTGCACCATCGTGCGCGGCACCACGCCGGCCTTGCGTTTGAAGACCGCCAACGAGTCCGCGACATCCACCACTTCGAAGAACTTCTCCACCTCCGAATAAAAGCCGCGCAGGGTGTAGTCGTGGATGGCGAGGCGGGCGCCGTCCAGCATCATCGCCCATGCGACATAGGCGCACAGACGGCGAAAGCGCCCGTCGATCAGGATGACGTCATAGGGATAGTCGAACCGCGTGAACGGCAGCAGCGCGTAGTTCGGCCAGCGCTTCACGCCGCTCATGTCGCTGGGCACGCCCCAGGCGCCGACGGGGCCGATATCGGCATGGAGGAATTGCAGCCGGTTGCTCTTCACGGCGGCGGCGAGAGTCTCCTTTTCCTTCAACTGCTCGATCCACTTGGCGTCGCTCTCGACCGAGATGATGCGTTTCACGCCCGCCGCGACGGCCACCTCGGTGCTGCCGCCGCAGCCATATTCCAGATAATAAGTTTTGCCTTTGATGAGATCCTCAAACAACACGCGTTCCGGGTTCGTCATTCGGATCGCGATGCCATCGTTCTGCTCGGCCACAGCCAACCCCTTGCAAGAATTAATTGAAATGTCCGTACAATTCCATGGACTATCCGGCTTCCGGCGCGAGGGCAAATGTGGCAATGAAGTCCTCACAACAATGACATATGGGGAGTGCTATGAAATCCTTCCTTTCCGCAGCCCTCGTTCTCGGCTTCTGCGCGTCTCCCGCGCTCGCCCAGGATGCTTGCGATGACGGCGAAGTTGTTATCAAGTTTAGTCACGTCGTTGCCGCCCAAGGCCATCCCAAGGGCGAAATGGCCGACGCGCTCGGCCAGCGCATCAACGAAGAGATGGACGGCAAAGCCTGCATGCAGGTCTTCCCGAACTCCCAGCTCTACGACGACGATAAAGTGATGGAGGCGCTGCTGCTGGGCGATGTTCAGCTCGCCGCCCCGTCGCTGTCCAAATTCGGCGCCTACACCGCGAAATTGAACCTGTTCGACCTGCCCTTCCTGTTCACGGACATGGCCGCGGTCGACACCTTCCTGAAGACCGACGAAGCCAACAGCCTGCTCACCTCGATGAGCGACTACGGCTATATCGGCCTCGGCTACATCAACAACGGCCTGAAGCAGTTCTCCGCCGACAAGCCGCTGATCGTCCCGGCCGATGCGGCGGGCCTCAAGTTCCGCATCCAGACGTCGGACGTCGCCAGCGCGATGATCGAGGCTCTCGGCGCCAACGCCCAGAAGCTCGCCTTCAACGAGGTCTATGGCGCGCTGCAGACCGGCGTCGTCGACGGGCAGGAAAACTCCTACACCAACATCTACACGCAGAAGTTCTTCGAGGTGCAGGACGGCATCACGGAGACCAACCACCAGCTCCTGACCTACTTCATCGTCACCACGCAGGAGTTCCTGGACTCGCTCGACGACGACGTGCGCGAACAGTTCATCACCATCCTGAACGAAACCGCCGACGAGTATAACCAGAAGTCCGAGGCGCTGAACCAGGAAGCCAAACAGAAGATCATCGATGCGGGCGGCACCGTGCGCACCCTCACCGACGAGCAGCGCCAGCAATGGGTCGATACGATGCGCCCCGTCTGGGACAAGTTCGCCGACGATATCGGCCAGGACCTGATCGACGCCGCCGTCGCCGCCGGCAAGTCCCACTCCTAATTTACGGCGCGGGGCCGCCATCCGGCCCCGCTCCACCGCGGCCTCATCTGCCGGGCGCCCGATGGTCGCGCTGCGGGCAGGCGCACCGTCCGCGCACGTCACTGCTGCACACACCACCGCCGCAACCGTCACCGCGTCCCTCCGCGCGACGACGACAGACGCCACGGGATGCCGGATGTACGACCTCATCGCCACCTACCCGCTCGGAATGCTCGGCGCATTCATCGCGGTCTATTTCCTGCTCGACCGTCTCATGCCGAACGTCATGAACGTGTTCGAGGAGACGGTAATCTCCATCATCCTCGCCCTCATGGTGCTCGTCGCCTTCGTGCAGGTCATCCTGCGCTACGGCTTCAACACCGGAATCACCGGCGCGCTGGAGCTCAACCGCATCCTGTTCGCCTGGCTCATCCTCTTCGGCATGAGCTACGGGTTGAAGATCGGCACCCATCTCGGCATCGATTCCTTGATGCGCGTGTTCCCCAAGCCGGTCTTCAAGGCCCTCGCCCTCTTCGGCGCCCTCGCCGCGCTCCTGTGGGCCGTCATCCTCATTCACGGCACCTGGCTCACCTATATCGGCGCCACCTCCCGCGGCGGCGGCGCGGTCGACTATTGGGTGCGCTTCTTCAAGCTGCCCTTGGGGCTCGACGATCTCGTCTACCCCTCCTTCCTGCGCGAGTTCGCGGGTCAGGAGCGGGTTCACCGCTGGGTCGCCTACATCATCCTGCCGATCGGCCTCGCCCTCTTCGCCATGCGCGCGCTGCAGGGTGTCATCGACATCGCGCTGGGCAAGCGCGATCTCATCATCGCCAGCCATGAAGCCGAAGACCTCGTCAACGAAAACAAAGACATTCTGAGGGACTGATGGAAGCCGGTATCCTTTTCGCGCTGGTCTTCATCTTTCTTCTGATCGGCGTTCCCGTCGCGATTTCGCTGGGCCTGTCCTCGGTCCTGCTCATCGCCTTCTTCTCCAACGACTCGCTGTCCTCCGTGGCGCAGCAGCTCTTCACCGCGTCGCAGAACTACACCCTGCTCGCGATCCCCTACTTCATCCTCGCCTCGGCCTTCATGTCGACCGGCGGTGTCGCGCAGCGCATCATCCGCTTCGCCATCGCCGCCATCGGCTCCTTCCGCGGCGGCCTCGCCATGGCCTCGGTGCTCGCCTGCATGCTGTTCGCGGCGCTGTCGGGCTCCTCCCCCGCCACCGTGGTCGCCATCGGCACCATCGCCATCGCCGGTATGCGCCAGGTCGGCTATTCCAAGGACTTCGCCGCCGGCATCATCGCCAACGCCGGAACGCTCGGCATCCTCATCCCGCCGTCCATCGTCATGGTGGTCTACGCGGCGGCGACGGATGTCTCGGTCGGGCGCATGTTCCTCGCCGGCGTCATCCCCGGTCTCGTCGCCGGGGCGATGCTGATGATCGCCATCTACATCATCGCCCGCGTCAAAGGGCTGCCGAAGGGCGAATGGCTCGGCTGGGGCGAGTTCGTGCGCGCCGGCAAGGACGCCGCATGGGGCCTCTTCCTCATCATCATCATCCTCGGCGGCATCTATGGCGGCGTCTTCACGCCGACCGAGGCCGCCGCCGTCGCCGCCGTCTATTCC
The DNA here is from genome assembly GCF_001927245.1 of Acuticoccus yangtzensis. Taxonomy (GTDB): domain Bacteria; phylum Pseudomonadota; class Alphaproteobacteria; order Rhizobiales; family Amorphaceae; genus Acuticoccus; species Acuticoccus yangtzensis. The sequence continues at coordinate 743,100 of NZ_MJUX01000001.1, forward strand.
TTCCTCGTCGCCCTCTTCATCTACCGCGACATGGGACCGCTGAAGGGCCGCCGCTTCCTGTCGGAAGACACCTCCGCCGTGGCGCGGGCGGGGTTCTTCGCATGGGTCTACGGCCTGTCACTCGCCGTCATCACCATCATCGTCGGCTACTTCGTCGGCGGCGAGAACGTCTTCTTCGAGCGCGTGGTGGTCGGCCTCATCGTGTCCACCGCGGCGGGCATCCTCTATATCTGCGCCCGCACCGGCCCGGCAACGGTCCCCGTGGCGATCGCCATGGGCCTCGGCCTTCTCTTCAAGAACATCGCGCAGTCACTCGCCTTCGCGCCGCTCACCATCGTCCACAAGGACACGCGCAAGGTGATGATCGACGCCGCGCGCACGACGATCATGCTGATGTTCATCATCGTCAACGCGCTACTCTTCGCCCACGTCCTCACCTCCGAGCGCATCCCCCAGGCGATCACCGGGCTGATGCTGGACGCCGGCTTCACCTGGTTCACCTTCCTCATCGCGGTGAACGTGCTGCTCCTCATCGGCGGCCAGTTCATGGAGCCGTCCGGCCTCCTCCTCATCGTGGCGCCGGTGGTCTTCCCCATCGCGCTGGAGCTCGGCGTCGACCCGATCCACCTCGGCATCATCATGGTGGTGAACATGGAGATCGGCATGATCACCCCGCCGATCGGCCTCAACCTCTTCGTCACGTCGGGCATCACGGGGATGAGCTTGGTGCAGGTCGTGCGCGCGGCGCTGCCGTTCGTGGCGATCCTGTTCCTCTTCCTCATCCTCGTCACCTACGTGCCGGCGATCTCCACCTGGCTGCCGACGGAGCTGATGGGGCCGGAAATCTCCACCCGCGCGCCAGCCGCCCCGGCGACGCCGACGAACTGAACGCAAAAAAGCCGGGCCCAAGAGCCCGGCTTTTCCGTCTTGATGGTGCGTCGCCTTACTGGACGATCATCGTCTCCGGCAGCTCCTCATAAGCCGCCTCGTCGTATTCCGGCATCTCTTCGATCTCGTCTTCCGTCATGTCGGTGTTGAGAACGATCTCGTCGCCGGTGATCGTCAGGTCGCTGTAGGGGAAGGCGATTTCCTTGTCGCCGATGCCGAGCACGCCGCCGACCGACAGGATTACCACCGGGGCGTCCGTCGCCGGGTCCAGGAGCACCGCCTCGACCTCGCCGATCTCCTCGCCGGCCGTGTTCATCACGTCAGCGCCTTCGAGCTCGGCCACGTTGATCTGATAGGTGGTGGTCTTCATCGCAGCGGCATCCGCTTCAATGGACGATGCGTCGACCGCCTGCGACTCCGTCCCCATCTGGTTCGCACGCGCGGCGGCGGTGTCGACCTCGGGCTCGGTGGTGGTCTGAACCGCGACGTCGGCGGTCTCCTGCGCCACCTCGACGTTAGGCTCGGCCTGTTCGACCGCAACGTCGAGCTCGGGCTCGGTCACCTCGACCTCCGGCTCCGGCGTATCGACGGCGACCTCGGGCTCCGGCGTGTCGACGGAGACGGCGGGCGTCCCCTCCTTGACCGCGACCTCGGGCTGGCTCTGCGTGACCGAAACGCTCGGCTCCGGCTGCGACACGGCCACCTCGGGCGCGGGCTGGTCGACCGACACGGTCGGCTCGGCCTGGGTGACGGACACCTCGGGCTTGGCCTCAGTCACTGTGACCTCGGGCTGCTTCTGCTCGACGTTCACGACGGGCTCGGCCTCGGTCACCGTCACATCGGCGGCGGGCTGCGTCACCTCGACGGTGGCGGCCGGCTGGGTCACCGTGATGGTGCCCTTCGGCGCCTCGGTGCCGGCATCGGCGGTGTCCGTGCCAGCGGCGTGATCCACCTCGGCGAACATCAGAATGCCGTCACCGTCGCCGTCGACCTCGGAGAAGCGCGCTTCATACGCGGTCATCTCGTCGGCCCCGAGCGTGATGCCCTCTTCATCCAGGCACGCCTGCAGCTCGTCCATGGACAGGCCGCGATCGTCGTTCAGATCGTAGCCCAGAAACTCTTCGTTGGTCATGGCGTCGACGGCGCAGGCGCCGAAGTCGGACTGCTGTGCCAGCGCCGGGCTTGCGGCGAGCATGGCGGCCATCGCGGTTCCCAGCATCCACCTGTTGGTCATCGAAGGCTCCCTCGTTGTGATCAATATATGGTGCCCAAAGGCCGCGGCCCTTGCGCACACTCTGAAAGATCAATTCCTGTCACGCACAAGCCGTTCCGTTTTCCGGTTCAAAAAGACAGAAAAGCCGCCGCGGTCCGAGACCACGGCGGCTACCAATGCTTTAAAATAGATTACTGTTACTCGACCATGCTGGCCGGAAGCGGTGAATAATCTTCTTCCACATACTCCGGCATGTCCTCGAGCGCGTCGTCACTCGACGAGGTGGCGAGGGTCGCCGTCTCGCCGTTGTAGCTGAGGTCGCTGTAGGGGAAGACGAGGTGTTTCTGGCCGAGGCCCAGGATGCCCCCGACCGAGATCACCACCATCGGCTCTTCGCCGGCGTTCGACAGAACGATGGTGTCGATCCGCCCGATCGTGTCACCCTCGACGTTCTGAACACGCATCCCTTCAAGCGCCTCCAACGGGATGACGACCGGAACGGACGCGGTCTCCACCTCGCTCGGGCTCTGCTCGGCCTCGATGGCGGCAGGCGTTTCGAGCTCGGCAGGAGCGGTGGCGCTGTCCGTCGCGGGGACGGCCGCTGCATCGTCCGCCGGCTCCGTGGTGGCTGCGGCCATCTCGGTGTTCGCCGCGTCCGCGGTCTCCTCGGCCGCCGTCTCGACGCTCTGCGCCGCCTCGCCGGCAGCGTCCGCGGTCTCCTCGGCCGCACTTTCGACCGCCTGCTGGGTGGCGACGGCCGCATCGCCGGCCGCGTCCGCGGCATCGCTCGCCGCCTCCTCGGTGGCCCTGGCGGCGTCGCTGGCCGCCTCCTCGGTGGCATCTGCGGCATCGCTGGCCGCCTCGCCGGCGGCGTCCGCCGTCTCCTCGGCGCCCTCTTCCACCGCGTTCACGGCATCGCCCGTCGCATCCGCAACGCTGGACGCCGCATCGCCCGCCGCATCGGCCGTAGCCTCCGCCGCATCGTTGACGGCTTCGCCGGTGGCCTCGGCCGCATCGTCCGCGGTGGCAACGGCGTCGTCCGCCGCCTCACCCACGGCGTCGGCCGTATCGGACGCGCCCTCCTGCACGGCGTCGGCCGTATCGGTCGCGCCCTCCTGGACGGCGTCCACTGCACCGGACGTCGCCTCGGCGACGCTGTCCGCCGCGTCGCTGGCCGCGTTCCCGGCCGCGTCGGCGGTCTCCTCGGCCGCGTCCTCGGCGTTACCCAGGAGCCGGCCGGCCGCATCGGCGGCATTCTGCGCCGCTTCGCGCATCGCCGCACCGGCCGAGGCCGCAGCCTCCTGCGCCTGGTCGGCCATCTCACGCGCGCGCTGCGCCGCGTTGCTGGCCGCCTCGCGCGCGCTCTCGCCCGCATTGCGCGCCGCCTCTTCGGCCGCAGCCGCCGCCTCACGCGCCCTCTGCGAAGCCGCCTCGGCCGCCTGACGCGCGGTCTCACCCGCCTCGCGGGCCGCATTGCGTGCCGCCTCGGACGCCTGTGCCGCAGCCGCGCGGGCCGCCTCCATCGCCTCGCGCGCACGCTCGCCGGCCGCACGCGCCACGCTCTCCATGGTCTCACCCGCGTCGGAGGCCGCCTCCGCGGTGGCGTCCGCCGCGTCGGAGGCCGCCTCGCCGATCGCCTGGCCCGTCTCCGCCGCCAGCGCCTGGGCGCCGGTCGTCGTCGTGCGCTCCAAGTTCACGTTCGGCTGGGCCTGCTCGATCGTGACCTGCGGCTCTTCCTGCTCGATCTGAACGTTGAAGGTCGGCTGCGCCACCTCGACCTGTGCCTCGGGAGTCTCGACCCGCACGTCCGGCGCCACGGGCGACACGGCCACCTGCGGATCGGCCGGCGTCACCGCGACCTCGGGGGCCGGCTGGTCGACCTCGACCGTCGCCTCGGGCTGGTCGATCGCCACCGACGGACGGCCCTGCTCGACGGTCACCTCGGGGTCGCGAAGCTCGACCTTCACGTCCGGCGCCACCGGCGTCACCGTCACCTGCGGCTTGCGCTGCGTCACGGTCACGATCGGATCGTACTGCTTGACGATGATGCGCGGGGCGGGCTGCGTGACGGTCACCGTCGGCGCCGGCTCGTAGACGCGGATCGTCGCGGACGGCTGACGCACCACGATCACCGTGCGCGCGGGCGCGGCGGCGGGGGCCTCCGCGCCCGTCTGCGGGGCCGGCGTGTCAGGGGAAGCGGCAGGAGTCGCGTCCTGCGCCAATGAGGGGGTGGCGGCAAGCAGGGCTGCAAGAGCCGTGCAGGTCCAAAGCTTCATGGGAGCTCCTCTGTTTTCAACAGAAGTGTCGCAAGCTCGTCGCTCGGCAAGTATGCGTCACATTTATATAACGAACGAAAAGCCGGGGCGTTGCCCCGGCTCCATCGTTTCCAGCGTTTAAGGCCGGATCAATCGTCGATCTCCGTGAAGCGGCTCTCGTCGTAGGACTCCTGGTCCTTCAACGTCTCCTCGTTCAGATCGGTCGCGACGCGCACGACGTCCCCGTCCATGGTCACATCCGACACCGGGAAGGCGAGGTCCTTGTCGCCGATGCCGAGGAAGCCGCCGACAGAGATCACGATATAGGTCTCGCCGGTCGCATTCTCGATCACCACCTCGTCGACGTCGCCGATCTTCTCACCGGCGGAGTTGACCGCGTCGACACCCTCGAGCTCGGTCAGCGGCAGCGCGGAAGCGGTCGCCGTCGTCGCGGACATCGCGGCCGGAGCCTCGGCGGTCGTATCCGCGGTCGTTGCAGCGGGCCGGTCGGGCGCCTCGGTCATCTGGGCCTGAGCCGTCTCGATCGGCGCGGCGGCATCGGCACCCTCGGAGTCCGCTTCGGCCTGCTCGACGACCGGGTCGGCGCCGGAAACGCGCTCGATCACCACCTCGGGCTCGCCCTGCTCGACGACGACCTTCGGCTCTTCGGACGTCACTTCGACGTTGGCCTCGGCGGTCTCGACATTCACCTCGGGCTCGGGCTGGCTCACCGTCACTTCGGGCTCATGCTGCTCGACGGTGACGTTCGGCTGAGCCTGCGTCACCTCGACCTCGGGCGCCGGGGCATCGATCTCGACACGCGGCTCCGGCTGCGACACGGCGACCTGCGCCTCGTCCTGCTGGATCTCCACGGCCGGCTCGGGCTGCACCACGGACACTTCCGGCTCCGGCTGCGACACCTGAACCTCGGGCTCGCGCTGGGTGACGGCGACCTCAGGCTCGGGCTGCTCGACTTCGACCACCGGATTTGCCTGGTCGACGGTGACCGTAGGCGCCGGCTGGTTGACCGCCACCTCGGCCTCGGGCTGCTTCACGTCGACCTCGGTCGCGGTCGCCGTGGTCGCAGTGGCTGTACCCATGTCCAGGTCGGCGATGACGATGACGGCATCGGAGTCCTCGTCCAGCGCGTCGAACTCGTCGAGCAACGCCTGACGTTCGTCCTCGGCGACATTCGCATCGAGGCAGCGCGTCAGCTCGTCGCGGGAAATCTCGCCGTTACCGTCGGCGTCCATGGCTTCGACGCTGGACTGGCTCATCGTATCGCCGGACAGCGCACACAGGGTGGCGTCCTGCTCGGTCTGGGCGAGAGCCGGAGAAGCGGCCAAAAGAGCCGCAAGGGCGGTCCCGGTGAACCAATTCCGATGCATTATGACACTCCGTTGTTTCTGATTTTAGGCAAGGACAACGTCCCCATGTCATCACAACGGACGGCCGGCGGCTTCTGTTCCGACTTTAACCTTGTTCAACGCGCCTCAAGATTGACAAACCTTGCAGCAGCCGGTTTGCCTTGTTGTGTGACGCGGTTGGGCCACACCGAGCCCGGCGGAGGCAGCCATCCTGTGTGCCGAGTGGATGGACGCTGACGTAAGCCGCGCTCGGAAACGAGGGAGTCTATCCGAATGAGCAAACGCATCCTCGCCATGGCGGCCGCCGTGGCGCTCTGCGCTTCAGCCATCCCCGCCAGCGCGCAGGACGAGACGTTCGTGACCATCGGCACCGGTGGCGTCACGGGCGTCTACTACCCGACCGGCGGGGCGATCTGCCGCCTCGTGAACCGCGGACGCCGCGACCACGGCATCCGCTGCTCCGCCGAATCCACCGGCGGCTCGGTCTACAACATCAACACGCTGCGTGCCGGCGAGCTCGACTTCGGCGTCGCGCAGTCCGATTGGCAGTACCACGCCTATCACGGCACCTCCTCCTTCGAGGATGCCGGCCCGTTCGAGGGTCTGCGCGCCGTCTTCGCCGTCCACCCCGAGCCGTTCACCATCGTTGTGCGCGCCGATAGCGACATCGAAGGCTTCGAGGACATCAAGGGCAAGCGCGTCAACGTCGGCAACCCCGGCTCCGGCCAGCGCGCCACCATGGAAATCGTCATGGACGCCTTCGGCATCACCATGGACGATCTGGCCCTCGCCACCGAGCTGAAGGGCGCCGAAATGGCCCAGGCCCTGTGCGACGGCAACATCGACGTCATGATGTACGTCGTCGGCCACCCGGCCGCGGCCATCCAGGAAGCCGCCAACTCGTGCGACGTGAAGGTGGTCCCCGTCACCGGCGAGCCGATCGACAAGCTCGTCGCCGACAACCCCTACTACCGCGTCGCCACCATTCCGGGCGGCATGTACAAGGGCAACCCGGACGACGTCTCGACCTTCGGCGTCGGCGCCACCTTCGTCACCTCGACCGACGTGTCGGAGGACGTGGTCTACAACGTCGTGAAGGCGGTGTTCGACAACTTCGCCCAGTTCAAGCAGCTTCACCCGGCGTTCGAGAACCTGAAGGAAGAGGAGATGATCTCCGATTCGCTCTCGGCTCCGCTGCATCCGGGCGCCGAGAAGTACTACAAAGAGCGCGGCTGGATGTAATCCGGTCCGGCTCAGCCGAACGGCGCCGCCCCTCGGGGCGGCGTTTTCGTATGCGACCCCGGCGGGCTCAGCCCATCTCGGGCGGGCCCTCCCCCGGCACCTCGAACACGTTCAGCGTCATCGACACCAGCGTGTAGTAACCGCAGATCCCGGTGAGATCGACGACACCCTGGTCCCCCAGGGTCGCCACCGCCGCTTGATAGACCATGTCGCTCACCTTGCGCTCGGTGTGCAGCATCAGCGCGAAGTCGTAGACGGCCTGCTGCGTGTCGTTCTCGAACGGCGGCGGCGTGCGGTCGCGGATGGCGTCGATGATCGCGTCCGCCAGTCCCGCCTCACGCGCCATGCGCTTATGAACCGACCACTCGAACTCCGACGACCACACCCGCGCCGTCACCAGAACGGCCAACTCCGACAGGTCCGGCGGCAGCAGCGAATCATAGCGGCAATATTGGCCGAGGCGCTGGGCATGCTGCGCCAATTCGGGCCGGTGAAGCCAAATCCGCATCGGTCCGATGACCGCTTTGCGCGGTCCGGCGATGATCGCCTCCGCCACCGCCTGCTGTTCGGGGGTCAGATCGTCGAGATCTGGGGGCGATAAGCGTTCCATCCTGCCGTCCTTTTGTATTGCGTGAAGTGTGAGACTAGCCTGATCAGGCCGCGCCACCCAACCGGGCACCGCGGCCCCGAACTTGCACCCTCGACCGCAGTTTCGCGAAGGCCCCGATGACCCCACCCCTCCTCGAGATCCGCAACCTGACGAAGACATTCGGCAGCCTCAAAGCCAATGACAGCATCTCCCTCACCCTCGGCGAGGGAGAGATCGTCGCGCTGCTGGGCGAGAACGGGGCCGGCAAGTCGACCCTGGTGAAGATGCTGTTCGGCGCACTGCAGCCCGATTCCGGCGACATCCTGTGGCGCGACAAGGAGACCGTCATCAGCGAACCCGCCGTCGCCCGGCGCCTCGGCATCTCCATGGTGCACCAGCACTTCTCGCTGTTCGAGGCATTCACGGTCGAGGAGAATATCGCGCTCGGCCTGCCGGACATGCCGCGCGCAGGGCTCGCCGAAAAGGCGCGCACCCTCTCGGCCGAATATGGCCTGCCGCTCGACCCCGGCGCCCTCGTCGCCGATCTTTCCGTGGGCGAGCGCCAGCGCATCGAGATCGTGCGCTGCCTGCTCCAAAACCCCACCCTCGTCATCATGGACGAACCCACAAGCGTCCTGACCCCGCAGGAGGTGGAGCGCCTCTTCGGAACCTTGCGCAAGCTGAAGGCGGAGGGGCGCACGGTCGTCTACATCTCCCACAAGCTGGAGGAGGTGCGCGCCTTGTGCGAGCGGGCGGTGATCCTGCGCCACGGCAAGGTGGTGGAGACCTGCATCCCGGCCGAGCGCACCGCGGCCGAGCTCGCCAGCGCCATGGTCGGCGGGGCGATCGCCAATGTCGGCCGGACCAAGCGCACGCCGACCCCGGTGCTGGCGGTGAGGGGGCTCGACCAGCCCGCGGCCACCACCTTCGGCACCAGCCTTTCGGACATCAATCTCGACGTGCGCCCGGGCGAGGTGGTCGGGATCGCCGGCATCGCGGGCAACGGGCAGAGCGAACTCTTCGCCATGTTGTCGGGCGAAGAGCTCGCCGCGAAGGCGGACGCCGTGACGCTGCTCGGCGAGCCCGTCGGGCGCATCGGGATCGACGGGCGCCGCCGCCGGGGGGCCGCCTTCGTGCCGGAGGAGCGACTCGGCCACGGTGCGGTCCCGCCCTTCGACCTGTCGGACAACGCCCTCGTCTCGCGCCACCGCATGAGCGACGGCACGGCAGCGCCCCTCGGCTTCCTGCGCCACGGCGCGGCCCGGCGCTTGGCCGCCCGCGTCATCAAGGCGATGGACGTGCGCGCGCAAGGAACCCACAGCACCGCCGGATCCCTCTCCGGCGGCAACCTGCAAAAGTTCGTCGTCGGGCGCGAGCTCGACGCCAAGCCCAAGCTCCTCATCGTCGATCAACCCACTTGGGGCGTCGATGCGGGGGCCGCCGCCAACATCCGCCAGCACCTCATCGACCTTGCCGAGAGCGGCGCCGGCGTTCTCGTCATCAGTCAGGATCTGGACGAATTGTTTGAAATCGCCGACCGCATCGCCGTCATCGCCGCCGGTCGCCTCTCCCCCGCCGCACCGGCCGATACGTTGACGCGTGAGGCGATCGGCCTCCTGATGGCCGGCCCTGCCCCCTCGTCACCACCCTCCGCCTCACCACCCTCCACCTCGCCAACCCATGCGGCTGGTCCACCTTCACCGCCTCCGGCGTCACCCGCCGCGGAGCACTCACATGCGCATTGACCTTCGCCGCCGCACGAATGTGCCGTGGTGGGCCGAAGCGCTGGCCCCGCTCCTCGCCTTCACCGTCACGCTCGCCATCGGCTCCGTCATGTTCGCCGCCTCGGGCAAGCCGCCGGCGGCCGCGCTGACGGCCTATTTCATCGAGCCATTGTCGGAAATCTGGTCGATCCACGAACTCGCCATCAAGGCGGCGCCGCTGATCATCATCGCGGTCGGCCTCTCGGTCGCCTACCGCTCCAACACCTGGAACATCGGCGCGGAGGGACAGTTCGTCGCCGGTGCCATCACGGGCGCGGCCATTCCCGTGCTCTTCCCCGGCGCGACGGGCGTTTGGGTGCTTCCGGCGATGCTCGCCCTCGGCCTCCTCGGCGGCGCGGCCTGGGGCGCCATTCCCGGCCTCCTCAAGACCCGCTTCGGCGCCAACGAGATCCTCGTCTCGCTGATGCTGGTCTACGTCGCCCAACTGCTGCTGGACTGGCTGGTGCGCGGCCCCTGGCGCAATCCGGAAGGCTACAACTTCCCCGAAACGCGCTTCTTCGACGATTCCGCACGCCTGCCCGAGCTCATCGCGATGGGCGACTATGGCGGGCGGGCGAACTTCGGCATCGTCATCGCCCTGGTCCTGGCCGCGGCAACCGCGATCTTGCTGACCCGCACGAAGAAGGGCTTTGAAATCAAGGTCACCGGCGCCAGCCCCAGAGCCGCCCGCTTCGCCGGGTTCGACCAGAAGGCCACCACCATGTTCGCCTTCCTCTTCTCCGGCGCGCTGGCGGGCCTTGCCGGCATCGTCGAGGTCGCCGGCGCCATCGGCCAGCTCACGCCGGTGATCAGTCCGGGCTACGGGTTCACCGCCATCATCGTCGCCTTCCTCGGCCGGCTCCACCCGATCGGCATCGTCATCGCCGGGCTGGTCCTGGCGCTGACCTATCTCGGCGGCGAGGCGGCGCAGATCTCGCTGGGGCTGTCGGAGAAGATCGCGCAGGTCTTCCAGGGCGTGCTCCTGTTCGCCGTCCTCGCCAGCGACACGCTGGTCCGCTACCGCGTCACCGTCACGGCCCGCGGCCGGGGGGTGCCGGCATGATCGAAGCGATCCTCATTTCCGTGATCATCGCCGCCACGCCGATCCTCATCGCCGCGCTCGGCGAAGTGGTGGCCGAGCGGTCGGGCGTCCTCAATCTCGGCGTTGAGGGCATGATGATCGTCGGCGCCGTGACCGCCTTCGCCACGGCACAGATCACCGGTTCGCCCTATCTCGCCATCCTCACCGCCGCGCTGGCGGGTGTCGCCATGGCGGGTCTGTTCGCGATCCTCGCCATCTGGCTTGCCACCAACCAGGTGGCGACGGGCTTGGCGCTGACCCTCTTCGGCCTCGGTGTGGCCAGCCTCGCCGGCGAATCGTTCGTCGGCCGCCCTGGCGTGAAGCTGGGCGACATCGCCGTCCCCTACCTGTCGGATCTGCCGTATGTCGGCACAGTCCTGTTCGCGCAGAGCCCGCTCTTCTACCTGTCGATCGCCCTCACAGTGGGCGTCACCGTGTTCCTGTTCCGCACGCGGGCCGGATTGCGGCTGCGCTCGGTCGGCGACCAGCCCGTCGCGGCCCACGCGCTGGGGCTGAAGGTGAACCGCATCCGCACCCTGGCGGTGCTCTTCGGCGGACTGTGCGCGGGCATCGCGGGGGCGCAGCTCACCCTCGTCTACACACCGCAGTGGATCGACGGTCTGTCGGCCGGACGCGGGTGGATCGCTCTCGCGCTCGTCGTCTTCGCGAGCTGGCGGCCGACGCGGGTCCTGGCCGGAGCCTACCTCTTCGGCGCGGTGACGATCGCCCAGTTCCACGCGCAGGCGTTCGGGGTCGATATCCCGTCGCAATTCCTCTCGGCACTTCCCTATCTCGCGACGATCCTCGTTCTCGTCATCTTCGCGTCCAACCGGCGCTTCACGATGGTCAACACACCGGCGGCGTTGGGGCGCCCGTTCGTCCCCGACCGTTGAGAGCAAGGCCGAAACAGGGGCGCCCCACCGGGCGCGCCTGTCTCGCCGCGGGGCAACGGCGGCGGGGCCGCGGGCGCACCGCTCAGGCGGCGGCCGCCACCAGCGCGCACCGGCGATAGTCGGACGGTGCAATTCCCACATTGTTGGAGAAAAAGCGCGTGAAGCTCGCCTGGCTGGCGAAGCCGAGGTCGAGGCCGATCGACGTCACCGCATCGCTCGACCAGACCAGCCGGTCGATCGACCGTTCCAGCCGCAACGTGTTGAGGTACATATTCGGCGTCACGCCCAAATTCTGGCGGAAGAGCTTGTAGAAATGGGGTCGTGACATCCCGGCGTCGCGCGCGATCCGGTCGAGCGCGCACGCCTCGGACACCCGCTCGTTCATCAGCGCCAGAGCGTTGCGGATGCGAAAGTCGCGCACGCTCGGCCAGGGATAGGCGGTGCCGCGGGCGGCGGCGCTCGGCATCTGCGGCAGCCACGTGCGGTCGAAGGCTGCGCGGGTCAGCGCGGTCAGCTCCTCATGCACCGTCGCCTCGTGGCCGCAGGCGAGCATGTCGCCGATCCGCGTGACGCGCGCCCGCATCGCGCTGTCGACGTCGAGGGTGGGGGCGCCGAAGCGCACGGGCTGACCCATCGCGCGGGCCAGATCCTCGAACCAGCGCGGCTTGATGTAGAGCGTGAGGTAGAGGGCGCCCTCACCGTAGCAGCCGGGCTGGAAGTCGTGCGGCTGCCATGGGCTGATGGCGATGGCCTGTTCGGCGCGGATGTCGCGCCGGGAGCCTTCCAGATCGACACTTCCGCCGGTCCCGGCCAGGAGAAAAATAAGGTGCCCTTCGCGATGGGCATGCGGCGCCAACGGCCTGTTCAAACGATACAAAGCCGCCCGTCCGATGGCACCATGAAACACGGCGATTGCCGTACTCATCACCACCCTCCCTTGATATCGGAGCATTTTTTGCTCTCTGTGATTGCAATTAGGGCACTGGATTCCGGCGCTGTAAAGCGGCGATGCAATCAAACGTGCGCCAGTTGAGGCGGCTTACGTGTGCGGCGGCCTTATCCAGCGCTTGCGGTGGGACGGCGCAGCCCTCAATTTGCCCCCAACCGGCTGGCCCGACGAGGGCCGGCTCTTGGACCAGGATTACGAGGACATCCGATGGAGCTTACCGGCGAACACCGCATCCCCGCCCCGCGCCAGGCCGTGTGGGAGGCGCTGCATGATCCCGAGATCTTGAAGGCCTGCATCACCGGGTGCGACATGCTCGTGATGACCGACGACGGCACCATGAATGCCAAGGTGACGGCGAAGGTCGGCCCGGTGAAGGCGACGTTCGACGCCGCCGTCGAAATCGTCAACGAGGTGGCCCCGGTCAGCTATACGCTGCAGGGCGAGGGCAAGGGCGGCGTCGCAGGCTTTGCCAAGGGCAAGGCGGACGTGTCGCTCGCCGAGGACGGGACCGACACGATCCTGACCTACAAGGCCGAGGCGAAGATCGGCGGCAAGCTCGCCCAGCTCGGCTCGCGCCTGGTTGATTCCACCGCGAAGAAGTACGCCGCGGACTTCTTCTCGTGCCTCTCCGAAAAGGTGGGCACGGGTGCTGCGGCCGAATCGGGCGTCGACGTCGCGGCGACGGACGCGCCGGTGGTGCCGGATCCGGCCGCCCCTGTCGCAACGCCTGGCGCCACCACCGCGACGACCCCCATCGCGCCGACCTCGCCCCCGGACGTGGCGGCGATCGAGGCGGAAGCAGCGCGCGGCCGCAGCCCGACCTTCCTGTGGGCGGCGGTCGTCATCGCAGCCCTGGTGGTCGCGGTGCTCGCCTACACCTACGCCTGACCGCGGACGGGCCGCTACGCCTGAAACTGGACGGGCCGCGCATCCTGCGGCCCTCCCTTGCGGGGCAGGGAGACGTTCCTCGCCCCGCAGCCGGTCAGACGCGCTCGAGCATCAGCGCGATCCCCTGGCCGACACCGATGCACATGGTGCAGACCGCCCGCTCGGCGTCGCGGTCCGCCATCTCCATCGCGGCCGTCAACGCCAGACGCGCGCCGGACATCCCGAGCGGATGGCCGAGCGCGATCGCCCCGCCGTTCGGGTTCACGTGCTCGGCATCGTCCGGCAGGCCGAGCTGGCGCAGGGTCGCCAACGCCTGCGCCGCGAAGGCCTCGTTCAGCTCCATCACGTCGATGTCGGACACCTTGAGGCCGCGCCGCTCCAAGAGCTTCTGCGTCGCCGGAGCGGGGCCGATGCCCATGATGCGCGGCGGCACACCGGCCGTCGCCCCCGCCACGATGCGCGCCACAGGCGTCAACCCGTAACGCTCGGCCGCGGCGGGCGAGGCCACCAAGAGCGCCGCCGCACCGTCGTTGACGCCCGATGCGTTGCCGGCGGTCACCGTGCCGCCTTCGCGGAACGGCGTCGGCAGCCGGGCGAGCTTCTCCACGGAGGTCTCGCGCGGGTGCTCGTCCTCGCCCACCACGATGGGATCGCCTTTGCGCTGGCGGATCTCGACCGGGACGATTTCGCGCGCGAGCCGTCCGGACGCGCGCGCGGCGATCGCCCGTGCCTGACTGCGCGCGGCGAACGCATCCTGATCCTCGCGGCCGATCTGGAACGCCTCGGCGACGTTCTCCGCCGTCTCGGGCATGGAATCGATGCCGTAGCGCGCCTTCATCGCGGCGTTGACGAAGCGCCAGCCGATGGTGGTGTCGTACATCTCGGCATTGCGGGAGAAGGCGGTGTCGGCCTTGCCCATGACGAAGGGCGCGCGCGACATGCTCTCGACGCCGCCCGCCAGGACCACGTCCGCATCACCGGAGCGGACGAGCCGCGCGGCAATGCCGATCGCGTCGAGCCCAGAGCCGCAGAGGCGGTTGATTGTGGCGCCGGGCACCGTGTCCGGCAGGCCCGCCAAAAGCACGGCCATGCGGGCCACGTTGCGGTTGTCCTCGCCGGCCTGGTTGGCGCAGCCCATGATCGCATCGTCGATGGCGGCGGGGTCCAGCCCCGGCACGCGGGCCAGAAGCGCCGTGATGGCGTGGGCTAGAAGATCGTCCGGCCGCACGGCGCTGAGAGCGCCCCCGTAGCGGCCGATCGGCGTGCGCACGCCCTCGCACAGCAGTGCTTCCGTCATCGCCTTGGTCCTCGCTCCCGTTCACGGCCGCCGCAAGTGGTAGCAGCGGTTCCGCACGCCGGAAACCCGTTTCGCGCTATTCGTTCCGCTTACCGAGCTTCGTCATCGCCGCCACCGCCGGGGCCAGCACGATCACGATGATCATGCGCGCCAGATGGTGGGTCACCACATAGCCGAGGTCCGCCCCGGCGACGATGGCGATGATCGCCATCTCCGCCTGTCCGCCGGGCGAGAAGGCCAGGAAGGCGTCCACGGCGGGGGCGAGGCCGGTCAGCATCACGAACTCGGTGAAGGCGGCGGCGAGCGCGGCGAGGAGGAGCACGAAAACCAGCCCCACGATGACGATGCGCCTCAGCTCCTTCAGCGTCACGCCGACATAGTAGGCGCCGACCGACGCGCCGATGAAGAACTGCGCCGCCAGGATCGCCTCGCTGGGCGGGCGGTGATGCAGGAAGCCGGTGAGCGAGAGGACGCCGCCCACGACCAGCGGGCCGATGATCGCCGCGCCGAACAGGCCGATGCGTTCCCCGCCCTTCCAGCCGACCAGCGCGGCGGCGGCCATCAGCGCCATCTCGCCGAGCGGCAGGTCGCGCGCCGGAATGCCGATCGGATTAACGAAGGCGACGCCGTAGAGATTGAGGAGCAGGATGGGCGCGACGGTGACGATGGCGAGGACGCGCGTCGCCTGGATCAGCGAGACGGCGCGCACGTTGGCGCCTGCCTGCTCACCGAAGGCGATCATGTCCTGCAGGCCGCCGGGCATGGCGGCATAATAGGCGGTCGGCAGGTCGAACCGGGCGACGCGGACGAAGTACGGGACGCCGATGGCGCCGATGACGAGCACATAGACCGGGACGAGGGAAAGCGAGAGCGCCATGGCGGGCAGGCTGTCCACCACCTGCGGGGTGAGCGAGCAGCCGACCGTGAGGCCGAGGACCGTGCGCGCGGCGATGCCGAGCTGACCGGCGCTCTGCAGCTTCACGCCCGCGAGCGCGGTGACGAGGCAGGCCGCCATGGGCCCGAAGAGGAAGGGCAGCGGAATGCCGAGGAGCCAGAAGAGCGTGGCTCCCGCCCCGGCGATGGCGAAGGTGATCAGCCGGTGCAATGTGAAATAGCCCATGCGGTGTAGAGGGTCCTGATGGTCGCGCGCCGGCCGGGTGACGAAGCGCAGTGGCCGGCGTCCGGGAGCGGAACCGCCTCCAGATGGCGCGGTGGCCGCCGCCGCAGCCGGCGCAGTCGTTGTCATGGCAACGATATTATAGGGCCAAAGGGGGCCGGTTGGGCCAGCCCCTAGGCCCGCGGGAGGGCGCGACGGCCGCCAGCCATAGGCTGAGGCGATAGGCCGAGGGTCACGCCGCCGCTTTGGTGTCCACCTCCGCGGAGGGGATGATTTCGACCATCACGGGGTCCGGTGCGGCCGCCTCGCGCGGCGGTGCGGCCTGTCCGCGCTTCTGGTTGGACCGCGTGATCTGACGCGACAAAAGGATGACGGGGATCAGCCCGACCGCGATGATCATCAGCGACGGCACGGCGGCTTCGGCCAACCGCTCGTCGGAGGCGAGGCGGTTGGCGCGGATGGCCAGCGTGTCGAAGTTGAAGGGGCGCAGGATGAGCGTCGCCGGAAGCTCCTTCATGATGTCCACGAAGGTGATGAGGAAGGCCGTGAGCAGCCCGCCCGACAAAAGCGGGGCATGGACGCGGCAGAAGGTGCGCCCCTGCCCCGCCCCCAGCGTGCGCGAGGCCCAGTCCAGCGACGGCGAGATCCGCGCCATCCCCGCCTCCACCCCGTTCAGCGAGACGGCGAGGAAACGCACAACGTAGGCGAAGACGAGCGCGGCGATGGTGCCGGTGAGGATGAGCCCGGTGCCGACGCCGAAGGTCGCCACCATCAGCCCGTTCAGCCAGCGGTCGAACGCGCCGAAGGGGATCAGCAGGCCGACCGCGATGACCGCCCCCGGCACCGCGTAGCCGAAGCCCGCGAGCTGGCCGAGCACCTGCGTCAGCCGTCCGCCCGCCACGCGCCGCGCATAGGCGATGACGATGGCGACGGAGACGGTGGCCACCGCGCCCACGGCGGCGACGAGCACGGTGTTGCCGATGAGGCGCGTCGTGCGCGGGTCGAACCACGCGACGTCGAGGCCGAGGCCGAGGCCGAGCAGGGTCAGCGCCGGGACGAGGAAACCGAAGGCGACGGGGAGCGCGCAGGCGAGGATGGCGGCGGGGATCTGCCAGCCGCTGAGCGCCAGTCCGCGGAATGGGCGGCCGGCCTCGGAGAAGCGTTTGCCGCGGCGCCCCACCCGCTCCAGCGCCATGACGAGAAGCACCAGGGTGACGAGGACGAGCGCCAGTTGCACCGCCGCCGTGCGGTCGCCGAGGGAGAACCAGGTCCGGTAGATCGCCGTCGTGAAGGTCTGAACGCCGAAGAAGGAGACGGCGCCGTAGTCGGCCAGTGTCTCCATCATGACGAGGGCGAGGCCGGCGACGATGGCCGGGCGGGCGAGCGGCACGGCGACGCCGATGAAGGCGCGCCAGGGCGAGCGGCCCATGATGCGCGCCGCCTCGAAGGCGGAGGCGGACTGCTGCAGGAAGGCCGCCCGCGCCATCAGGTAGACGTAGGGAAAGAGCACCATGGAGAGGACGAAGGCCGCCCCGCCGAGGCTGCGGATGTTGGGGAACCAGTAGTCCCGCGGCCCCCAGCCGGTGACGTCCCGCAGCAGCGTCTGCACCGGGCCGGGGTGGGAGAGGAGATGCGTATAGGCGTAGGCGCTGACATAGGCGGGCATGGCGAGCGGCAGCACCAGCGCCCAGGCGAAGACCTCCCGCCCCGGAAAGCGGCACATGGTGACGAGCCAGGCCGAGGCGACGCCCGCCGTCGTCGCCAGAACCGCGACGGCGAGGCACAAGGTGACGGTGTTGACGAGGTAGCCGGGCAGCACGGTTTCGGCATAGTGCAGCAGCGCTTCGCCGGTGCCGCCGAACGCGGAGACGACGAGGGCGGCGAGCGGCAGCAGGCTGGCGACGCTGAGCAGCACGGCAGCGCCGACAAGCACGGATGCACCTGTGCCGCGGCTCACGCGCACCCACCACAGTTTGAACCTAGAAGAAGTCTAGAACCGTTCGCTCTCATCTTAGGCTATTACGGATCGACGCCCGTTTTGCCAAGATGGCGAGAGGCCGGGGCGTGATGGTTGCCCCTTCGCTGAACCGGCAAGGCCTGGCGGGCCGGGGGCAAACCACACAGCGCGCGCGGATACCGGGGACGGCGCGCACCCCTCATGTGCGCGCAGAGCCCCTCATCAGGGCCGCGCCGTCGGCGGGAGATGCGCAGGAGGCTGGGTGCGGTGCGCGGCGGCGGGTGCTCCACGCGGGCTTGCGCGCATCAGAAGGCCGGCGGAGGCGCAGTCCTAAACGCGAAAACGGCGCCTCCGGGATCTCCGGGGCGCCGCTCCAACGCATTTGGGTTGCGGAAACCGGTCGTCTCGCGGCTCCGTGGCCGCGCAAAGGCGGATCAGACCGACTTCATCAGCCTCAGTGAATCGTACACCGCGGCGTGGATGTTGCGGCTCGCGACCGCATCCCCGACGCGCCACAAGGTGTAACGCCCGTCCGGATTGCGGGTAACGGTCTGTGCCGCCCCCGCGATCATCTGACCGAGATCGACCTCGCCGCGATTGGTGGAGCCGTCCTTCAGGTCGAAGTACAGGTCCTCCAGCGGCTGCGTGCCGTTCTCGACGACGATCTGGTCCGCCTCCCGCATCACTTCGCGCTCACCATACTCGTCCCAGAAGACGGCGATGAGGCGGTTGCCCTCGCGCCGGATGGCGCTGAGCTTCAGGTTCAGCGTAGTCGTGACACCATGATCCGAGAAAGCTTTGAAATAAGGCGGGAAGGAGGTGCCTCCGACCTCCGGACCCACGGTTCTCTCCGGGGTGACAATTTGTACGGATGCACCGCTACGGGCGAGAAATTCGGCCGTCGTGAGGCCTGGGTGTGCGCCATTGTCATCATATAGGATCACCTCTTTCGCCGGCTTGGTCGCGCCGGACAATATGTCCCAGGATGAAGTTGCAAGGTCTTCGCCTTCCTCCAGGAAGGAGAAGTCGGGCATGCCCCCGGTGGCGACCACCACCACGTCGGGGCCCTCCGCCACGACATCGTCGTGTTCGGCCCAGTGGTTGTAACGAAAGTCTACGCCCAATCGTTCACATTCGGCAACGCGCCAGTCCACGATGCCGAGAATTTCTTTGCGGCGCTGCAGCCCGGCGGTGAGGCGAACCTGTCCGCCCGGCGCGTCCTGCGCCTCGAACACGACCACCTGGTGACCCCGCTCGGCCGCCACGCGCGCCGCCTCCAGCCCGCCCGGCCCGGCGCCGATGACGACGACCTTCTTCTTCGGCCCGGCCGACGGCGCAGCATGGTGGGGCATCGTCCCCTCCCGCCCGGTCGCCGCGTTGTGAACACACGACGCCTCACCGGCATAAATGGAGTCGATGCAGTAGCCCATGCCCACACACGGACGGATCCGCTCCTCGATCCCGGCGCGGATCTTCTCGACGATGTGCGGGTCCGCAATGTGCGCCCGCGTCATGCCGACGAGGTCCAATTTGCCGCTCTCGATGGCGTGGCGCGCGGTGGCGACGTCCTGGATGCGCGCGGCGTGCATCACGGTCACCTTGGTGGCGGCGCGCACCTCGCCCGCGAAGTCGAGGTGCGGGGCGGATCGCGCCCCCATCCCCGGAATGACCTTGGACAGCCCCTCTTCGGTGTCGAGGTGGCCGCGGATGACGTTGATGAAGTCGATCAGGCCGGACGCCACGTAGCCCTGCGCGATTTCAAACCCCTCGGCCTTGCTGATGCCGTTCTTCACGTCCTCGTCGCACACAAGGCGCAGGCCGAGGATCATGTCCGGGCCGACCCGGTCGCGGATGGCGTTCAGCACCTCGAAGCCGAAGCGCATGCGGTTTTCCAGGCTACCGCCATAGTCGTCGTCCCGCTTGTTGGTCAGCGGCGACAGGAACTGGTCGAAGAGGTGGCCGTAGGCGGTGATCTCGATGCCGTCGAGCCCGGCCGCCTGCACCTTCTCCGCGCCGTCCGCATAGGCGGTGATGACGCGGGAGATGTCCCAATCCTCCATCGCCTTGGGATAGCCGCGGTGGGCCGCCTCGCGCACCGAGGACGGCGCCACCAGAGGCAGCCACGACCCGCGCGACCAGTAGGACCGCCGGCCGAGATGGGTGATCTGGATCATCACCGCGGCGCCATGCTCGTGGCTCTCGTCGGCGAGCTCCTTCAGCCAGCGCACGGACTCGTCCCGCCACAGCTCGATGTTGCCGAAGGACTGCGGCGAATCGGGCGCCACACAGGTGGACCCGCCGATCATGGTGAGGCCGATGCCGCCCTTGGCCTTCTCGGTATGGTAGAGCCGGTAACGCTCCTTCGGCAGGCCGCCTTCGGTATAGGCCGGCTCGTGCGCGGTGGAGATGATCCGGTTCCTGAGCCTCACGCCTTTGAACTGGTAGGGCTCGAGAAGCGGGTCGGCGCGCGTCGTCATGAAACTTCCTTTTCCGAGCGGACGGCTCAGCGGTCGAGAACGATGTCAGACAGTGGGCGGCTGGAGCAGGGCAGGATGAGGCCCCGCGCCACCTCACGGTCGCGAATGCCGCCGCCGTGGTTCATGTCCACGGAGCCGGAGGTTTTCATGCATTTGCAGGTGCCGCAAACGCCCTTGGCGCAGGACGAGGCCATCGGCACGCCCGCCAGCCGCGCCGCCTGCAGGATGGTGAGGCTCTCCGGGCAGTCGAAGTGTTTGCCCGACTTGGCAAAGGTGATGCGATAGAGCGTCCCCTCGGCGGGCACCTCCACGTCCACATCGCCGAAGTCGAAGCTCTCCTGGTGGTAGCGCGAGTCAGGCACGCCGAGGTCGGCGGTGAGGGCGCGCATCGCCACCATGAAGGGCTCCGGCCCGCAGCACATCACCGTGCGCGCGGCGAGATCCGGCACCACGCGGGCGAGGAGGTCGGCGTTGATGCGACCCGTCTCCCCGGCCCACCCCTCTCCGGCCGCCTCCACCACCGGCACCACGCGAAGGCGCGGCATGCGGCGAGCGAGGCGGGCGAGATCGTCGGCGGCGATCACGTCCTTAGGCGAGCGGGCCGCGTGCAGGAACACCGCGTCGAGGTCGAGGCCGATGTCGGCGGCGGTGCGCACGGCCGAAAGCATCGGCGTGATGCCGCTGCCGCCGGATATGAGCGCATAGGGAACGTCCGCCGCCGGGGGCGAGAAGACGCCCGACGGGCCGAAGGCTTCGATCACCGTTCCGGGGGTCAGCGCCGCATGAAGGTGGCCGGAGAGGACGCCCCCCGGCTTCTTCTTCACGGTGATGGAGACCGCCCGCTCACCCGCCGCCGATGACGACAGGGTGTAGCATCGTTCCACCGGATCGCCGTCCGGCCCCGGAACGCGGATGGTGATGAACTGACCCGCGGCGAAGGCGATGCGGCCCCCGTCCTCGGGGGCCAGCAGGAAGCTGCGGACGTCGTGAGTCTCGTCCCACGCGGCGATGCAGCGCATGCGGGCCCATCGATCGGTACGCCACTCGGCCCGCGTGGCAGGAAGGCTGAAGGACGACAAGCCTAGTAACCGTTCGCCTGCATCCGTTCGACATACCAGGTCGACCAGTCGTCCAAGGTGCGCTCGGTGAAGCGCGAATAGGGGCCGGGGCGGTAACCCGCGGACTGGGCGCCCTGGTGGGCGATGCGCACGAGGTCGGCGTCCTCGCGGTTGGTGTCCACCCACACGGAGATGAGGTTGGCGAGGTCGTAATCCTCGCCCTCCACCGCGTCCTTGTGGACCAGCCACTTGGTGCGCACCAGCGTCTTGTCCGGCGAAACCGGGATCACCGTGAAGACCACCGCATGGTCGCCCATGAAGTGGTTCCAGCCGTTGGCGGTCCACAGGTGGGTGTCGCCGGTGCCGGTGGCGACGGCGTCCGACAGCGGAACGCGGCAGGCGGCGCGGGTGTCCAGCGTCTGCGACTCGCCGTGCCCGGCGATGATGAGGCGCTGGGTGCGGAACTGGGTCGGATGGCCGACGACGTTGTTGATCGCCGCCGAGGGAAGACCGCACGCCTCCCACGCCGACGTCTTCTGCGCATAGGCGGCCGCCAGCGCCTCGGCATCGGCGCGCTCGTCGTCGTTCAGCTCCGTCGGGTCGAAGCCGAAGTCTGACGAATGGAAGGACAGCGCCAGTTCCGGGTGGTTGCCCGCGCAGTGGTAGCACTCACGATTGTTTTCCATCGTGAGCTTCCAATTGCCGTCCTCGATCAGGTCGGTCTCGTAGGCGATCTTGGTGTTCTTGAGGTCATAGGGGGCGATGCGCGGCTCCATCGCGGCGGCGAAGTCCTCGATGTCCACCGGCGGATCGTTTGACAGGCACACATAGATGAGCCCGGCGACGTTCCTCATCGCCACCGGCTTGAGGTGATGCAGCGCCTTGTCGAAATCGATCCCCATGTGAGGGGCGCCGGTCAGTTCGCCGGACAGCTCGTAGGTCCACTGGTGGTAGGGGCAGACGAGCTTGCCGACGATGGCGCGCCCGGTCGGCACGATCTTCGCGCCGCGGTGGCTGCAGACGTTGTGGAAGGCGCGGATCTCCCCCTCGTCGTCACGCACGAGAACGATCGGCGAGGGGCCGATATCCACAGCGTAGACGTCGCCGGCTTCCGGAACGTCCGCCTCGCAGCCGACGACGATCCAATGGCGGTGGAAGATGACGTCCATGTCGGCGTCGAACGCGGCCTGGCCGGTGTAGAGCGCGCCCGGCAGCGAAAAGCCCGGCTTCCGCGCCGCCAACAGCGTGAAAAGGTCATCGTCGACGGGATCGACTGCCCGCCATTGGCGCACGACTTGCTGCATTAACAAGCACCTTCCGATCTACTTGGCGACGCACATCGCGCGTCGCAACGCCAAGTATTTTGTCTCGACAAGCGCGTTCCGCAATCCGATAAAAAATCGCGTTTCGCATGAGGTGGAGTTATGGGTTTGCAGGGCCGGTGAAATGTCACGCTTAAGACGGAGCGTCCCGTCGCTCGGCGCCCTCGCCGCGTTCGAGGCGGCGGCTCGTCTCGGCGGGTTCACCAAGGCCGCCGGCGAACTCGGCGTGACCCAGGCCGCCATCTCGCGCCAGATCCGCGTGCTGGAGACCGACCTTGGCAAGCCCTTGTTCGTGCGGGGAAACCGGGTGGTGGAGCTGACCGCGGCCGGCCGCCTCCTCGCCGAAGCAGTGTCCGAATCCTTCACCCGCATGGCCTCGGCAATCGACGAGATCCGCGAGGGGCGAGACCTCACCACCCTCACCGTCTCCACATCGCTCGCCTTCTCGCACTTCTGGCTGCTGCCGCGCCTGCCGTCCTTTCGGGTCGCTCACCCTGACGTAAAGTTATCCGTCCTCTCGTCCGACTATGCGGTCGACTTGCGTTTGGGTGAGGCGGACGTCGCCATCCGCTACGGCAAGCCCCCCTTCAGGGACGGGCACAGCGTCGCATCGCTGCCGGAGATCGCCTATCCGGTCGCAAGCCCCGCCCTGGTGGAGAGGCTGCCCCATCCGATCACCAGCGACACGCTGAACCACCTGCCGCTGATCGAGGGCGAGCCGCGCGAGCGCCAGTGGCTCTCGTGGCCCAAATGGTTCGCGCTGGCCGGGATCGACGCCATCCCCCGCCGCGGCATCCTCACCTTCAACCACTATTCGGACGCTGTTTATGCGGCGATCACCGGCGAGGGTGTGATCCTCGGCTGGCACCGCCTGCTGGAGCGCCCGCTCGGCGACGGGAGGCTCACCCGCGTCGGCGATGTGCAGGTGGAGATCGAGGAGGCGCACCATGTGGTGGTCGCCTCGGACAAGCTGGACCTTCCCACCGTCGGCGCCTTCGTCGAGTGGATCACCGCCGGGTTCGACGGCTGCGCCTAACCGGCCGCCGGCGCGACCAGTGTGCGCCGCCAAACCTCCGGCGTGACCCCCTCCTCGGCCCGGAACACGCGGATGAGGTGGGACGCATCGGAAAATCCGGTCTCGGCGGCGATGTCGGTCACCGAGCGCGGGGTGGCCGCCAAGAGCCGCTTGGCCTCGGCAAGCCGCACCCGCCGCGCCGCGTCGTGCGGGGTCAGCCCCAGCGTGGCGCGGAAATGCCGCTCCAACCTCCTGCGCGAGACGCCGAGCCGCGCTGCCACGTCGCCCACCGCAAGCGGCGCCGCCATCGTCTCGCGCATCAGCCCCAGAGCGCGGCGCACCAGGGGGTCGGTGGTGCGAAGATCCTCCGGCGCCGGTTGCGGCCGGTCCGCCTCGTGCGCCTCGTCGATGATCATGATGGAGAGGCTCTTCCTCGCCGCCGCCCGGCCGACATGGCGGTCCACCAGGAACGCCGCCAGATGCGCCGCCGACACCCCGCCCGAGCACGTCAGACGGTCCCTGTCGACCACGAAGATGCGGTCCGCCACCGGCTCCAGCCCGTCGAACCGGTCGAGGAAATCGTCGCGGTGAAACCAGGAGACGCAGGCGCGGTAGCCCTGCATCAGCCCCGCTGCGTGGAGCACGAAGGAGCCGGTGCAGACGCCGACCAGCGGCACCCCCGCCGCCGCAGCGCGCCGCAGGAAGGCGATCGCGGCCGGGTCCAGCCGCTCCACCTCGTCGATCAGCCCGCCGACGACCACGATGTAGTCGAACATCGCCGGATCGCCGAACCGCGCGTCCGGCGTCACTGCGAGGCCGGAGGAGGAGCGCACCGGCTCCATCGTCGCCGACAGCACCTGCCAGCGGCACAGCACCGGGCGCGAACGGTCCCCCTCGTCGGCCGCGAGGCGCAAGACGTCGACGAAATTGGCGAAGGCGCACAAGGTGAAGCGGCGCGTGAGGATGAAGCCGACCGACAGGCGCGGCCCGTCTTTCGCGCCCGCACGGGCGGCGGCCGGTCCGTCACCCTTGCCAAGCCCGCGCGGTGCCGTTTCCATGGGTGTGCCCGCCGTCGTCATGGTGTCGCAAATCGACGATGCCGCCGACGCATTCATTCTGTACGACGCCGCCGCTTTGGCGCAATGGTCGAGCCTCGCGCGCCGGTCAGTCCGCCACGGTCCCACCGCCCTCACCGCCAGAGCCGTCATGACGCATTTTTCCGCTCTCGAACTCCTGAAAAGCGCCGTCACAGGCGACAAGCACTGGACGAAGCAGTGGCCCGAGGCCGAGCCGAAGGAGGAATATGACGTCGTCATCGTCGGCGCCGGCGGACACGGCCTCGGCGCGGCGCACTATCTCGCCAAGGAGCACGGCATCACCAACGTGGCGGTGATCGACAAGGGCTGGCTCGGCGGCGGCAACACAGGCCGCAACACCACCATCATCCGCTCCAACTACCTCTACGACGAGTCCGCCCGGCTCTACGACCACGCCGTCGACCTGTGGGAAGGGCTTTCCCAGGACCTCAACTACAACGTCATGTTCTCGCGCCGCGGCGTGATGATGCTCGCCCACACGGTCCACGACGTGCAGTCCTTCAAGCGGCACATCCACTCCAACCGCCTCAACGGGGTCGATAATCGCTGGGTGTCGAAGGAGGAGGCGAAGGCGATCTGCCCGCCGCTGAACATCCGCGCCGACGCGCGCTATCCGGTGCTGGGCGCCGCCTGGCAGGGCCGCGCCGGCACAGCGCGGCACGACGCGGTCGCCTGGGGCTATGCCCGCTCGGCCTCCTCGCGCGGGGTGGACATCATCCAGAACTGCCCGGTCACCGCCATCCGGCGCGGGCCGGACGGTGCGGTGTCGGGCGTCGAGACCGCGAAGGGGTTCATCCGCGCCAGGAAGGTGGCGGTATCGGCGGCGGGCCACACCTCGGTGCTGATGGACACGGCCGGCGTCCGCATGCCGCTGGAATCCTACCCCCTCCAGGCGCTGGTGTCGGAGCCGGTGAAGCCGGTCTTCCCGTGCGTCGTCATGTCCAACACCGTGCACGCCTACATCTCGCAGTCGGACAAGGGCGAACTCGTCATCGGCTCGGGCACCGACCAATATACATCCTACTCCCAGCGCGGCGGCATGGCGCTGATCGAGCATACGCTGGCCGCCATCGTCGAGATGTTCCCGCAGTTCAGCCGCATGCGGATGCTGCGGCTGTGGGGCGGCATCGTCGACGTGACACCGGACCGCTCGCCGATCCTGGGCAAGACGCCGGTGCCGAACCTTTACGTCAATTGCGGCTGGGGCACCGGCGGCTTCAAGGCCACGCCCGGCTCGGCGCACGTCTTCGCGCACACCATCGCCACCGGCGAGCCGCACGCGATCAACGCCCCCTTCACCCTGGAACGCTTCACCACCGGCCGCCTCATCGACGAGGCCGCCGCCGCAGCCGTCGCCCACTGAGGCCGCCATGATCCTGATCCACTGCCCCTATTGCGACGAGACGCTGCCGGAGGCCGAATTCACCTACGCCGGCGAGGCCCACGTCGTCCGCCCCGACCCGTCGGTGAGCGACGAGACGTGGCGCGACTTCCTCTATATCCGCAGCAACCCCAAAGGCCCGCACGCCGAGCGCTGGCGCCACGCCCACGGCTGCGGGCGCTACTTCAACGCCATCCGCGACACCGTGTCGGACCGGGTGCTGACCACCTACAAGGCCGGCGAATCCAAACCCGTCCTGCCGGGAGACGTGAAGTGAGCGAGACCTACGAGCACGTCGCCCCCGCGCGCTACCGCATCTCCGGCAAGGGCCGCGTCAACGACCTCGCCCCCGTGCGCTTCACGTTTGACGGGCGTGAGATCGTCGCCGCCGCGGGCGACACCGTGGCTTCGGCGCTGTTGGCGCACGGCATCCACCTCGTCGGCCGCTCGTTCAAGTATCACCGGCCGCGCGGCGTGGTGACGGCGGGGAGCGAGGAGCCCAACGCACTGATCCGCGTGACGCACAGCGCCAAAGGCGGCGAAGGCCGGACGGAGCCGAACACCCGCGCCACCATGCAGGAGGCGGTCGAGGGGCTGAAGGTGGAAAGCCAGAACCGCTGGCCGTCCCTGTCGTTCGATGCGCTCAGCCTCAACGACCGGCTGTCGCGCGTCCTCGGAGCGGGCTTCTACTACAAGACGTTCAAATGGCCGCGCTCCTTCTGGGACAAGGTCTACGAGCCGGCGATCCGCGCCGCCGCCGGCCTCGGCCGCGCGCCGACGGAGGACGACCCGGACCACTACTCGTCCCGCTACGCCTTCTGCGATATTCTGGTGGTGGGCGCCGGTCCCGCGGGCCTTGCCGCCGCGATGGCCGCCGCCGGCGATGGCCGCCGCGTCATCCTCGCCGACGAGTCCGGCGAGCCGGGCGGCAGCCTGCTCGCGATGCCCGCCGCCACCATCGACGGCAAACCAGCCTGGGTGTGGCTGGCCGAAACCTTGGAGACGCTTGCCGCCGCCGGGGTGACGATCCTGCTCCGCACCACCGCCATCGCCTACGACCACGAGAACATGGTCGGCCTCGTCGAGCGCGTGACGGACCACCTTGCGACCGCCCCCGCGGACCTGCCGCGCGAACGCTTTTGGCGCGTGCGGGCGGGCCGCGTCGTGCTCGCCCAAGGCGCCATCGAAAAGCCGCTGGTGTTCGACGGGAACGACCGCCCCGGCGTGATGCTGGCCGGCGCCGCGCAGACCTACCTCAACCGCTACGGTGTCGCGGTCGGCCGCCATGTCGCCGTCGCCACCAGCCACGACAGCGCCTGGCACACCGCCTTTGCGCTGACCGACGCAGGCGTCACCGTCGCCATGATCGCCGACACGCGGGCCCAAGTCGCCCCGGCGCTGACGGCGGCTGCGGCGGAGCGCGGCATCGCGGTGATGCTCTCCACCGTCCCCGTCGCCACCCAGGGCACCAAACGGATCAAGGGCGTGTGGCTCGCCGAGCGCACAGGCGACACGGTGGCGGAGGCGGGTTACCACGCGTGCGACGCGCTTCTGATGTCGGGCGGGTGGACGCCCGCCGTCAGTCTCTTCAGCCACACCAAGGGCAAGCTCGCCTGGGATGCCGCCACCGGCCGCTTCCTGCCGGACACCTCGCCCGAAGCCTGCCACACGGCCGGTGCCGGCGCCGGTGTCTGGGGCCTCGCCGATGCGCTCGCCAGCGGCGCCGAGGCGGGCGCCGCCGCGGCCGGAACCACTGCGCCTTCATTCACCGTCACAGGCGACGATGCCGGCACCGGCGCACCGGAAGGCGCCCTCCCGTCGGACCGTCCGGCCCGCAAGGCGTTCGTGGACTTCCAGAACGACGTGACGGCCAAGGACATCCGCCTCGCCGTCACCGAGGGGATGCGCTCGATCGAGCACATCAAGCGCTACACCACCACCGGGATGGCGACGGATCAGGGCAAGCTCTCCAACATCAACGGTCTGATGATCGCCGCCGAAGCGCTGGGCAAGACCCCGCCGGAGGTCGGCCTCACCACCTTCCGCCCGCCCTATACGCCGACCACCTTCGCCGCCCTTGCAGGACCGCGCCGCGGCGCCACCTTCGAGGTGACGCGCAAGACGGTGATCGACCCGTGGGCCGAGGCGGCGGGCGCCGTGTTCGAGCCTGTCGCCCTGTGGCGCCGCGCCCGCTACTTCCCCAAGGGCGTGGAGACCATGGACGAGGCGGTGGCGCGCGAGTGCAGGACCACCCGCAAGACCGCCGGCATCTTCGATGCGTCGACGCTGGGCAAGATCGAGGTCGTCGGCCCGGACGCAGCAGAGTTCCTGAACCGCATGTACACCAACCCGATGCTGAAGCTCGGCGTCGGCAAGTGCCGCTATGCGCTGATGCTGGGTGATGACGGCTTCATCCGCGACGATGGCGTGATCGCCCGCGTCGCCGAGGACCGGTTCCACGTCACCACCACCACGGGCGGCGCCCCGCGGGTGCTCGCCACCATGGAGGACTACCTTCAGACCGAGTGGCCGGACCTCAAAGTGTGGCTCACCTCCACCACGGAGGAGTGGGCGACGATCGCCATCAACGGCCCCAAGGCGCGCGAGATCCTGAAGCCGTTCATCAAGGACGCGGACATTTCCGCCGAGGCCTTCCCGCACATGTCCATGCTGGAGTGCAGCTTCGCTGGCGTTCCGTGCCGCCTCTTCCGCGTCTCGTTCACCGGCGAACTGGGGTTCGAGGTGAACGTCGGCGCCGCCGAGGGGCGCAAGGTGTGGGAGTTGATCGTGGGTGCGGGCGAGAAGGTCGGCGCCTGCGTCTACGGCACCGAGACGATGCACGTCCTGCGCGCGGAGAAGGGCTACATCATCGTCGGCCAGGAGACGGACGGGACGGTTACACCGCAGGATGCGGGCCTCTCCTGGGCGCTCGGCAAGACGAAAGCCGATTTCGTCGGCATGCGCGCGCTGAAGCGGCCGGACATGGCGAAGGCCGACCGCAAACAGCTCGTCGGCCTCTTCACCGAGGATCCGGGCACGGTGCTGGAGGAAGGCGCGCAGATCGTCGAGGGTCCAGATGAGCCGCTGCCGATGACCATGCTCGGCCACGTCACCTCGTCCTATATGAGCGCCACCTTGGGCCGGTCGATCGCCATGGCGGTCGTCTCCGGCGGTCACGCGCGGATGGGCGAGACGCTCTACGTGCCGATGGACGACGGCGTGATCGCCGCCACCGTCACCTCAACCGTGTTCTTCGACCCCGAAGGAGCGCGCCTCAATGGCTGATGTCACCATCCGCACCCTCACCCGCGCGGCCCGCTTCTCGGTGCGCTGCGGCGAGGCGGACCGCACCGCCGCCGCCGAGGCGCTGGGCGTCCCGCTGATCGGGACCATCGGCGCCATCGCCGTCGCCGGCCCCCGCCGCTCCCTGTGCCTGGGGCCGGACGAGTGGATCGTCGCGGCGCCGCTGGAGGACGGGCCGGCGATGACCGCCGCCTTCGCCGCCTCCCCCGCCGTGGGCAGTCTGGTGGAGGTCACCAACCGCGACGTGACGTTCGCCATCACCGGCCCCGGCGGCGAGGAGCTGCTCGCCCACGGCTGCCCGCGCGACCTCTCCAAGCTCGCACCCGGCCGCGGCGTGCGCACGGTGTTCGACGGGGTGAGCGTGGTGCTGTGGCGCTTCGACGACCGCTTCGAGATGACGGTCTGGCGCTCCTACGTGCCGTTCGTGGAGGCCCTTCTGAGCGCCGCCGCGCGGGAGATGCAAGCCGCCTGAGCCGCCTGACCGCCACGAAGCTCTTGATCGCGTCAACCGGCTGTTGACCTTGTTGGGTCATCATTCAATGAGGCGTGTATAGTGCGGGGCAGAGTGGCCCCTGGCGGAGTACGGCATGAGACCTCTCATCGGGCGAGGCGATGCCGCCCGGCGTTTCGCCGCGGCGATCTGCGCGGCGTTGACGGCGATGGCTGCCGTCGCGCCCGCCGTGGCGCAGACGACCACCGTCCCACGCCCCAAGCCGCGGCCCCATTTCGAGATGTCGCGGTCCGCCGGGCCGGGCGCGACGGCCGCCGCGCCGGTCGACACCCCCGCGCAGACGACCGCCACAACGGAAGCGGTGCCGGTGCCGGAGCCCAATTCCCGCTTCGCCCTCATCGACGAGGTGCTGCGCGAGAGCGGCATTCCCATCCCCGCCGCGGCGCCGACCGCCTTCTCGATGACGGTCGATCCGCGAGCCAACCCGGCGGTGCGCGCCACCGAGGCGGTTGCCGCCTCGCTGACCGCGCCTGTGCGCACCACGCCCGCACCCTCGCCCGCACCCTCACCCACGCCTTCCCCGGCCACGGTCGAAACCGCCGCCGCGGTCGCCCCGCGCGCCGAACCCGCGCGGCGCGACACGGCGCCGCCGGCCGCCGCTCCCTCGGCCGTGGCTCCGTCCGTCGCGGCTCCCTCTGCCGCAACGCCGCCGGCCACCAAGCCCGAAGCGCCGCAGACCGCCGCCACGACCGACGCGCCGCCGGAGACGCCCGAGGCCGCCCCCGTCACCACCCGGCCGAAGCCCAAGCCGGCCGTCAGAACCGCGACGCGCCTCGCCCCGAACGGCACCACCAAGCGGCGCACCGAAGGCCCGCCCAGCAGCGGCAACCGGGTGCAGGAAAGCGTGCGCGCGGCGCGGCTCGACCCCGGGGACGGCCCCGCCTGCGAGGCGGCGCTGAAGGGCAACGCCACCTTCACCGTGCGCGATGCGGTACGCGACAACAGCTGCGGCGCGCCGCGTCCGCTGTCGGTCAGCGCCGTGGAGGGCGTGGCGCTGTCGTCCACCGCCACCTTGCGCTGCCCCGTCGCCACCGCCTTCGCCGACTGGACGGAAACCGTGGTTAAGCCCGCCGCGAAGAAGCACTTCCGGCAGGACATCGCCAGCTACGTGATGGGGCCGAGCTACGCCTGCCGCACGCGCCGCAACGGCTCGCGCACCACGCGGCTGTCCGAGCACGCCTTCGCCAACGCAGTCGACGTCGCGGGCTTCAAGCTGAAGGACGGCACCGTCATCATGGTGGAGCCGAACCATTCGGGCGCGGCGAAGGCGTTCCAGGCGGAGGTGCGCAAGGGGGCGTGCGGCCCGTTCAAGACGGTGCTCGGCCCGCGCACCGTGGCCTATCACGACGATCACCTTCACCTCGATTCCGCGCCGCGCGGCAACGGTTCCATTTACTGCCGGTGACCGGGCCATTCCTTGCCGGTTCATGTGCGCGGCCATAAGTCCCATCCCGCATGATTTTCGGGAGCCGACGATGATCCGAACCTCTGGCGCACTGATGCTGATCGTGGGTGCCCTCGCCTTCGGGGGTCCACCGGCCGCGGCCGATCCGCTGCCCGTGGTCTCACCCGAGGCGGCGGGGCTGTCGGCCGAACGGCTCGCCATGGCGGGCGCCAAGCTCGAGGCGGACATCGCAGCGGGCACCATCCCCGGCGCGGTGCTGACCGTGCTGCGCGGCGGCAAGGTCGCCTACCAGAAGGCGTTCGGCATCGCCGACGGGCGGGCCGGAACGCCGATGGCGGAGGATTCCATCTTCCGCATCTATTCCATGACCAAGCCGGTCACGAGCCTCGTCGTCATGCAGCTCGTCGAGGAGGGCCGCATCCTCCTCACCGACCCGGTGTCGAAATATATCCCCTCCTTCGCGGATCCGGTGATCGGTGTCGAAGGTGTCGACGAGGCGGGCGACCCGGTTCTGGCGGACGAGATCCCCGCGGCACGCGAGCCGACCATTCACGACCTGCTGCGCCACACGGCCGGGCTGGTCTACGGCGCAACCGGGCGCGGTGCCGTGCGCGACATCTATTTCGACACCGAGATCACCCGCGCGATCATGCCCAACCGGGAGATGGCGAAGACGATCGGCGAGGCGCCGCTGGCGTTCGAGCCGGGGACGGGCTGGGAATATGGCCGGGCCACGGACGTTCTGGGCGCGATCATCGAGGAGGTGGAGGGCCGGCCGCTGTCGGAGGTCTTCGAGGCACGCGTCTTCGGCCCGCTCGGCATGGTGGACACGGCGTTTTGGGTGGAAGACGAGGCGGACCGGGCGCGGGTCGCGCAGCCGGCCGATTCGCCGCTCGGCGGACGCGAATTCATGCTGAAGGCGGACCGCAAGCCCTCGTTCGAATCGGGCGGCAACGGTCTCTTTTCCACCGCGCCGGACTATGCCCGCTTCACGGCGATGCTGATGAACGGCGGCACCTTGGACGGTGTGCGCATCATCGGCGAGCGCACATTGGCGTTCATGACGTCGGACCACCTCGGCGCGATCCCTCATGGCGCGCCGGAGGGGGTGAAGTCGCTCGGCTATCTGCCGGGGCCGGGCTACGGTTTCGGCCTCGGCTTCGCGGTGCGTCTGGCGGAGGGCGAGGCGCCCTTCCCCGGCTCACCCGGCGATTATTTCTGGGGTGGCGGCGGCGGCACCTATTTCTGGGTGGACCCGGCGCAGGACCTGGCGGCGATCTTCATGCTGCAGGGCGCCCGCCAGGGACAACACTACCGCCCCCTCCTGCGCAGCATGATCTACGCGGCGATCACCGGCATGCCGGCGGACTGAGCCCCCTTTGCGTGTCCGCCCCGAACGCAAAAAGCCCGCGCGGTGAGCGCGGGCTTTTTCGTCACGCCGGGGCCGATGGCCTCAGATCACGTAGGACGCCAGCGGGGGGAAGCCGTTGAAGGCGACCGAGGCGTAGGTGGTCGTGTAGGCGCCCGTGCCGGCGATGAAGAGCTCGTCGCCGATCTCGAGGTTGATCGGCAGCGGGTACGGGGTCTTCTCGTACATCACGTCGACGGAGTCGCAGGTCGGGCCGGCGAGGATCACCGGGCTCGTCTCACCGCCGCGCGAGGAGGTGATCGGATAGCGAATGGCCTCGTCCATCGTCTCCGCCAGGCCGTTGAACTTGCCGCAGTCCAAGTAGACCCATCGGATATCGTCCTTGGCCTTCTGGGACACGAGGATCACCTCGGTCTTCAGAATGCCGGCGTTGCCCACCATGCCGCGGCCCGGCTCGATGATCGTCTCGGGCAGACGGTTGCCGAAGTGGGCGCGGATGGAGGCGTTGATCTCCTGGCCGTACTCGCCTTCCTCGGGGATGTCCTCGAGATAACGGGTGGCGAAGCCGCCGCCGAGGTTCACCATCTTCAGCTCGATGCCCTTGTAGGACAGGGTGCGGAAGATGTTGGCCGACGACTCCAGCGCCTGATCCCAAGCGCGCGGGTTCTTCTGCTGCGAGCCGACGTGGAAAGACACGCCGTAGGCGGTGAGGCCGGAACGGTGAGCGTGCGACAGGACGTCGATCGCCATGTCGGGCTCGCAGCCGAACTTGCGCGACAGGGCCCACTCGGCGCCCTCGCCGTCGCACAGGATGCGGCAATAGACGCGGGCACCGGGGGCGGCGCGGGCGACCTTGTCCACCTCGGCCTCGCAATCGACGGCGAACATCGTCACGCCGCGGGCGTGGGCGGCGGCGACGTCACGCTCTTTCTTGATCGTGTTGCCGAAGGAGATGCGGTTCGGGGTCGCACCGGCGGCCAGCGCCATGTCGATCTCCTGCACCGAGGCGCAGTCGAAATTGGAGCCGAGCTCGGCCAGGAGGGCGAGGATCTCGGGCGCGGGGTTGGCCTTTACCGCATAGAAGATGCGGCTATCCGGCATGGCTTTTGCAAAGCGCAGATAGTTCTCGCGCACGACCTCGAGGTCGACGACGAGGCAGGGGCCCTCCGGACGGCGATCGCGGAGGAAGTTCATGATGCGGTCGGTCATTGGCGCAACCCCAAAGCAAAGAAGGTTTGCGTCGGCACGACATCGTTCGGCTGCGCTGTGGAGGCGTCAGCCGTCGTCCGTCGAACCGAATGGCCCCCGCAACTGCCTGTTCGGCGGGGACACGTCGCGTCACACGATCCACACGCACGGCGGTGAAGCCGGACGGCGGGGCGATAGAGACGGTGTTCCGAGGGGGTGTGGTCCCTTGGCGTTCCGTCTTGTGATGCTAGCGCTTTGGATGGGGGTGTCCCGTCCGCACGCCTGGCAAGGAAGTAAGTGCCTCTTCAGTGACCCCGGCATTTGGACAGCCGGAAGAGACCAAAAAAGCCCTCTACGTCGTTGCTTCAAGTCGCGCTGCGTTGGGTTGATCGGCAGCTCCTCGCTGCCAACGTCCACCGCAGGGTCCGGTTCAATCCGGAAGACCGGTCATTGCCCCGCAGGATCCAGGCCCGCTCCAGCCGCTGCGAACAGCTGAGGCGTGGCACCCAGGTCCTGCGATGACCGGCACGCGACCACAGGCACGTGCGAAATTGGGCAAGGCGTATATGCTTGAGGGCCGCGGCATTTGCAAGGGGCGATCAGCCCTCCGACACGCAAAACTGTGTTTTTCCGCAAGGGCCGAGCGGACCCGCCGACCCGAGCGCCCGCGCGCCGCCGCACGGTCACGGCGGCCTCACGCCGCAGCACCGCCATCTTGATCGCGCGCGCGGGTGATGCGCGCCTGCGTCCGTTCCCCCGAACTTCAACTTGGTGCAAATAGCGCGCATGTCGCTGGCCCTCGTCCTCACCGCCGTCATCGTCCTCGTCGCGCTCATCGCGGTCGTCGAGGCGATCTCGCGCAGCTTCGCCCTCCCCCAGTCCATCTCGCTGGCGGCCCTCGGCATCGTGCTCGGCCTCCTCGCCACCGCCGGCCATGCCCCCGAACCTCTCGCCCCGCTGGCCGAGCTCTTCCGCGAACTCCCGATCTCGGCGGACGCGCTCACCCTCATCCTGCTGCCGCCCCTCCTGTTCGACGCCGCGTTCCGGACGGACGCGCGGCGCATGCTGGACGACGTCACTCCCATCGTCCTCCTCGCAGTGGTGGCGGTGCTGGTCTCCACCTTCGCCATCGGCCTGGCGCTCGCCCCGGTCACCGGCATGTCGCTGACGATCTGCCTCCTCCTCGGCGCCATCGTCTCCACGACGGATCCGCTCGCCGTCCTCTCCATCTTCCGCGACGTCGGCGCGCCGGCGCGCCTGGTCCGCATCGTCGAAGGGGAAAGCCTCTTCAATGACGCCGCCGCCATCGCCCTCTTCACCATCCTGGTCGGCATCGCGTCGAGCACATCGCCCGGCCTTTCGGGCGCTGAAACCTTCCTCGACGGGGTCGTCGTCTTCACCGTGTCGGGCATCGGCGGCGCGCTGGTGGGCCTTGGGACGGGAACCGCGGCCGGACTCGTCATCGCGCTGACGCGGGGGCATCCGGCCGCCCTCACGTCCGTCACCGTGGCGCTCCCTTATCTCACCTGGGTGCTGTGCGAGGAGCAGCTCGGCATCTCCGGCGCCATCGCCGTCATCGTCTCCGGCCTCGCCACGGCGCGGCGGGCGCAGTCGGGCCGCGCCGTCGCCTCCTGGCGGCACGTTCACATGATCTGGGAACAGCTCTCCTTCTGGTCCAACAGCCTCATCTTCGTTCTGGCGGCCTTCCTGGTGCCGACGCTGCTGTCACGCTTCGATCTCGACATGGCGGTCGCCACGGGCGTCGTGGTGGTGGCGGCCTTCGCGGCGCGGGCGCTGATCCTGTGGGGCTTCCTGCCGGTGCTGCAGCGCCTGGCGCTCGCCCAGAGCATCGAGAACAAGGCCAAGGCGCTGCTCTGGTGGGGCGGCATGCGCGGCGGGTTGACGCTGCTGCTCGCGCTGTCGATCACCGAGCTGGACGCGATCCCGCACGACCAGCAGGAGTTCATCGCGGTCCTCGCCACCGCCTTCACGCTCTTCACCATCTTCGTCAACGGCCTGACCTTGCAGCCTTTGACGACCCTCGTGGGGCTGAACCGGTTGTCGCCATTCGAGCGCAATCTGTCGGCCGGGGCGCGCGCCTTCGCCCGGCGCCGCGCGGCCGAGAGGGTCGAGGCGGCGGCCTCCCAATATGGCATCGAGACCGGCGTCGCGGAGCGTGCGCTGGAGGCCTATGGCCGCGCACAGACGGCCGAGGAGAAGGTGCCCATCACCGCGCGCTCCCACCTCGCCCTCGTGGTGCTCGCCCAGGCCGAGCGGGCCGCCCTCTCCCGCCACGCCGAAAACGCCGTGATCTCACCCCGCGTCGCCGAAAGCCTCAACCGCGAGGCGCAGCGGGTGCGCGAGGCGGCGCGCGTCAACGGCCGGCGCGGCTACCTCGCCGCGGCCGAGCGCACGACGCGATTTTCCCTCACCTTCCGCGCCGCGCTCCTGGCGCAGCGGCTCTTCGGATTGCGCCGGCCTTTGGCCGCCGTGGTCGCCGACAGGTTCGAGCGGCTCATCGTCCACCGCCTGGTGCTCGCCGAGTTGATGCCCTTCTGCCAGGAGCGCATCGCCCCGGTGATGGGGGCGCGCGTCGCCCAGGTGTGCGTGCGCATCCTGGAGCGGCGGCGCGAGAACGTCACCAACGCGCTGGACGCGCTGGTGCTGCAATATCCGCACTTCGCCCGGCGGCTGGAGCAGCGCTTCCTGGAGCGCATCGCGCTGACGGAGGAGCACCACGCCTACCGCGTGCTGCGCGACGAGGGGATCCTCGCCGCCGACGTGTCGAGCGCGCTGGCCGACGAGCTCGCCGCCGCCAACCGCCGCTTCACCGGCGCGCTGACGTTGGACATCTCGGTCGACAAGCGGGCGATGGTGGCGGCGGTGCCTCTCTTCGGCTCGCTGCCCGAGCCGGCGCTGGCCGATCTCGTGCGCAGCCTGCGGACCCGCTTCGTGGTGCCGGGCGAGCGCATCATCCGCCGCGGCGACACCGACGACGAGGTCTATTTCATCGCCTCGGGCGCGGTGGAGGTCGACACCGGGAGCCTTCGCGTGACGCTCGGCCGGGGAAGCTGTGTCGGCGAGATCTCCGCCGTTCTGGGTGTGCCGAGGAGCGCCGATGTGACCATGCTCGGGTTCGGCGAGCTTCTGGTTCTGCCCGGCCGTGCCTTTCGCGCCCTGCTGGAGGCCAACGGCGATTTGCGGCGGGAGATCGTCGCCGAAGCCCGCCGCCGCCGCGCGGAAGGGGCCGAGAGCGACGCCGCGCCGGAGATTATCCACACGCCGGCCGAACAATCGCCGATCGACGCTGGACAGGCGGTCTAAGCCCGATTATACACCCGCTTCGACGGCGCCGCTGACGTGCGACGCCCTCGCCCAGGTAGCTCAGTTGGTAGAGCATGCGACTGAAAATCGCAGTGTCGGTGGTTCGATCCCGCCCCTGGGCACCATTCTCCCCCGAATGGCGCTGATCTGCGGACCTTTCCAGTTTCTGCGGACTTTCGGTGGCCCACCTGCACCACACAGGTGCTACAGATGCTCCTCCGCATGCCGTCTCCGATGAAGCGTCCGCAGTCTACGTCATTCCAATTTCGCCGCCGCATTCCGCGTGACGTTCTCGACAAAGCGCGACGGCAGACGAGCGGGCGGCGGCATCGTGACGGGCCTGATGTAGGCAGGAGAACGCCAACGCCGGATGCAGTCAGCGGTGGCGGAATCATTCGTAGTGGGCTTTGCGATTTTTGCAGAATCCACGGTTTTCGCCATACTACACCACGCCGCATGACTTGAAGAATGCCATCCCAGCGGCAGCGACCTCTGATGCCGAAAACTTAGAGATTGCAACTGAATTGATTCCATCCTTAAATGACAGCTTCCGATTCTCGGGCGAATAACAAGGGCTAAATTAATATATGTCTGACGCCGTCGATTTTGAGGACGAAGAGGACCAAGCCCTTCCTGAAACAACTGCACGCCAGTTCTCTGATGCCGTTCTCTATTCGTCAGATTGGACCGTCGAGACTATCCTATCCCAACTAAACCGAAAAAACATAATCCTAAATCCGAAGTTTCAACGTCGGGATGCTTGGTCCACAAATCGCAAAAGTACATTTATCGAATCGCTAGTCGTCGGCCTGCCTGTCCCTCAGTTAGTATTCGCGGAGGTTGCTGGACAGAGAGGAAAATACTTAGTTCTTGACGGAAAGCAGAGATTACTCTCTCTTATTGCATTTACGGAGAGCCAGGGCGATAGACGTGCCGGCTTCGGCCTATCTGGAATGACGATCAGAAAGGATCTTTCAAGAAAAAAGTTCCACGACTTCTTTAATGACCCCGAGCTGATTGATGAGCTAAATTCATTTTACAATTATACAATTAGAACTGTAATAATAAGAAATTGGCCTAATAACGATTTTTTACATCAGGTATTTTTAAGGCTCAATACGCAAAGCGTTAAACTTTCACCTCAAGAATTGCGACAAGCGATGGCCCCTGGGCCGTTCACAGAGTTTGCTGATGAATTCTCTGCTGAATCTGCAGCCCTTCATTCCCTACTGGGTCGGGACGGGCCAGACCCACGCATGCGCGATGTGGAACTTCTGGTACGATTCATTGCATTCACTGAGCATCTGACTTCGTATAAGGGGAGGATGAAGGCTTTCCTCGATCAAACGTGCCAAATTGAAAACGATCAATGGCAGGTCCGAGAAAATACAATCGACGAAGCCTCCAAACAATTTGAGCGCTTGATACGAGAGTTGCAATCTATTTTTGGTGAAAATCTTGCGCGGAAGCCAAGATCTCGTTCGTTTAATAGAGCGATTTTCGACACGCTATCTTTTTATGCCGCTCAAGGGCCGATACTTGACGCGATGGCCCGCAATCGACAAGCGGTGCATAGCGCTTATGAGCATTTATTCGATGACGTAAAATTTCTTGAGGCCATTGAAAGCGATACCGCGGGCATTCCAAACACAGCCAGCAGGCTTCGCATCTGGGGGGAAGCACTTTCTGGCGCTCTAAATATGAATATTGATCTGCCACGATTAAAAGACGGTCACTTTGTGATCTCAGAGTGAATCATCGTGTCCTCGGAAGCGTATAAGGAATTAAAAGCCTCGGTAAAAATTCTTAGATTGCACCTTCTCTCCAAAAAATTTCGAACCGATGGGTATTATCGCGATCGAGTATTTACTGGGGTTATTTCTTTTAGAGTTTTATCTCATGCCGCAATAGAGGAGTACCTCGAAAAGAGGGCAATTCAGATTGCAGTATCGGCTAGCGCAATATGCAAAAAACACGGCCGGATTTCTCATAGCGCCGCCTGCCTGGTTTCATTTAGCAAGAAAATCTTCGGCGAGCCGCCAGACACATTTGATTCCCCTCAGCCAAATCAGCAAAAAATTTGGCAGGAAAAAATCGATATGAAAACCCGTGTCAGCGTGGCTGCATCTCTTTATATATCGAATATAAAAAATGAAAACCATGGCATTCGCGAAAAGAACGTCCTAAACATCCTTTTGCCAATCGGATTTCCAACCGAGAAAATTGATCCCTTAATGCTTGCTGAGTTTGATACCTTCGGAAAACGTCGAGGAGAGGTTGCTCATAGCTCGCCAAAGGTTCATACGGTAAAAAAACCTGATCCGGAGCAAGAACTGGCGACAGTAAATCGCATTATCAATTTGCTTAAGGATGTCGACGACGAGTTGGACTCGATTCTTGCGTCGGTGACTTGAAACAGTGCGGC
Organism: Acuticoccus yangtzensis; assembly: GCF_001927245.1. Lineage (GTDB taxonomy): Bacteria > Pseudomonadota > Alphaproteobacteria > Rhizobiales > Amorphaceae > Acuticoccus > Acuticoccus yangtzensis. The sequence goes on from NZ_MJUX01000001.1 coordinate 782,474, forward strand.
ATACCGCGGCGCACTCTTACAAATGAACGCTTTCACTTTTTAACGGCACCCTGATCGAAGCGCCTAAGCCAGCACCACGCCGCCGGGCGTGTCGCCTGCGTCCTTGCCGTTCGGGGTGCCGTCGCGCGCGCGGAAGAAGTCGAGAAGGCGCTGCGCCCCGCGGTGAACGTGCTCCTGGGACAAGGCCTCGGCCCGCGCCCCCTGCCCTGCCAGAATCGCCCGCAAGATGTAGTGGTGATCCTCCTGCGCACGGGCGATGAAGGCGAAGTCGAAGGCCTGGTCCTTCACCCGGTCCACACCCGGCAGCGTGCGCGTGCGGCGCAACGTCTCGGCCAGATGCTCGTTGCGCGAGGCCTCGATGATCATGAGATGGAACGTGTTGTTCAACTCGCGCAGCTCGTCCGCCCGGTCCTCCGATCCCGCCTCGATCACCGCGTCCGACTTGGCGACGTTGCGGTTGATGGCCCGCCGCTCGGCCGCGGTCAGCCCGTTCTCGGCCGCAAGCCGCGCCGCCAGCCCTTCCAGCGAGGACCGCACCTCGTAGACACCGGCGATGTAGGCCTGGGTGATCGGCCGCACGACGAAACCCGCGTTGGGCCGGTAGACGACCAGCCCCTCGCTGGCGAGATAGTTGAGCGCCGCGCGCACGGGCGTGCGCGACGTGCCGAGCTCGGCCGCGAGGTCCACCTCGTTCAGACGGGCCTGGGGCTCGTAGTCGCCCCTGATCAGCCGCTCACGCAACTGCGCCGTAATCGCCTGACTGCGCGTGGTCACCAAACGTCGTCTCGCTTTCTTGAGGCCGGGCACACCATTGGTCGGGCGGATGTAAAGGGGCGGCCCGCCAATGACAACGGGCGCCCCTCGATCACGTCGAACCGGGCGTCAGGCCGCAAGATCCGGGTCGAGCACCGGCGCGATCGCCTCGGCCATGCCGAGCAGGGACGAATCGGCGAACCGCGGTGCGATGAGTTGCACCCCCACCGGAAGACCGTTCGGTCCCCTGTGGCCGGGCACCGCGAGGCACGGCGCGTGCAGCACCGTCCACATCGAGTTCATCACCCAGTCGCCGGTGGTATCGAGCCCGACCGGCGCCTCCCCCGGTGCCGCCGGGGTCACGATCACGTCGAGGTCGACGCCGAACAGACCGTCGAAGGTCTCCCGGCACCGCGCGGCAAGGTTCAGATGCTCGGCGAGCAGACGCGGCGTGATCTGGTTGACGTTCTCCACCCGGTCGACGAAGTCCTGATGCATCGCCGCGCCCCGCAACAGATATTCGGCCAGGAACTGCACGCGCCCTTCGCCGAACATCATGACGCGCTGCGTCTGATTGAGATCGGCGAACGGTGCAGGCAGGTCGATGTCGACGACGCGCGCCCCGGCCTCCGCCAACAGGCGCGCCGCCCGCTCCAGCGCGTCCTTGCCCTCCGGCGCGGCGGCGTCCCAATTGTGGGTCCGCGCGATGCCCACCGTCAGGCTCTCCACCGGCGGCGCGGTCACCATGTCCGCCCCCGGCAGGCGGAAGGCCTCGGCCACAAGGGTGAGATCCTGAGGAGAGCGGCCGTACCAGCCGATGGTGTCGAGGCTGGGCGAATAGTGCCGCGCCCCGTCCCAGGAGACGAGGTTGTGGGTGGGCTTCAGCGCATAGACGCCATTGAAGGAGGCCGGGCGGATCAGCGAGCCGCCGGTCTGCGTACCGAAGGCGAGAGGCACCTGGCGGTCGGCCACCGCGGCACCGGAGCCGGAGGAGGAGCCGCCGGGCGTGCGCCCCGGCGCCATCGGGTGGTGCGTCGCCGCCTTGCGCCCGGCGGCGGCGAACTCCACCGTATCGGTCTTGCCGAGCACGTAGGCGCCCATCGCCTTCATGATCGCCACGCAGTGGGCGTCATGGCTCGGCCGGTTGCCGTAGTGGGCGGGCGTGTTGTCGGTGGTCGGATATTCGGCCGTGTCGATCATGTCCTTCACGCCGAAGGGAAGGCCGAGAAGCCGCCCCGGCACGTCGCCGGATGCGCGCCTCTTGTCGGCCTCGCGCGCGGCGCGGATGGCGCGGTCCGGATCGTAGGCCGCCCAGGCCTTCACCGCAGGCTCTCGCGCGTCGATATGGGCAAGGCAGGAGCGGGCCAGTTCCTCGGCCGACAGCTCGCCGGCCTCCATCGAAGCGGCCGCCTGGCTCGCCGTCAGTTCATGGGCTTGCATCGTCAGATCCTATCGGGAGCAAGCAGCGGCGCGAGACGGCGCGCCGCCGCGATCAGCCGCGGCTCGTCGAAGCGCGGCGCGACGATCTGCACGCCGATCGGCAGACCCGACGGCCCGCTCGCCGCGGGAATGGCGAGAAGCGGCACGTGCAGCAGCGTCAGGAAGGCGTTCATCACATAGTCGCCGGTTGAGGTGAGACCCTTCGGCGCCTCGCCTGTGGCCGACGGGCACATGATGACGTCCGGTCCGCCGTCGAACATCGCCTCCAGGCTGCGGCGCCCGGCGGCGGCGGCGTCATAGGCCTCGCGCAGCGCTTCGGCGGGGATCACGTCGCCGCCCACCACACGGCTGACGAAATCGGGCGAAAGCGCCTCGCCCTGCTCCAGATATTCGGCGAGGAAATGGGACATTCCCTCACCGAACATCACCCGCCGGTGCATCTCGGACAGCTCCACGAAGCCGTCCGGCATCTCGACCTCGGTGACGGTGATCCCGGCGGCGGCGAGGCGCTTGCCGGCGCTCTCCAGCATCTCGAGCGTCGCCGGCTCGCAGCGGTCGGCATAAGGCGTCTTGCACAGACCCACCGTCAACGTTTGCGCAGCGGGCGCGGCCTGGTCCACACCGCGGAGGCGGTAGGCGGCGGCCATCATCGCCACATCGTCGACCGAGCGGCCGTACCAGCCGATGGTGTCGAGGCTCGGCGCATATTGGCCGGCGCCCGGCCAGGCGACGGACGCATGGGTCGGCTTCAAGGCATAGATGCCGTTGTAGCTCGCGGGACGGATCAGCGAGCCCGCGGTCTGCGTCCCGAAGGCGACCGGCACATGGTGGTCCCCCACCGCCGCCGCCGAGCCGGACGAGGAGCCGCCGGGCGAATGGCCGGTGTTCATCGGGTGCGTGGTCAGCGCCTTGCGCCCTCCGGAGGCGAATTCCACCGTGTCGGTCTTGCCGAGGATCACCGCCCCGCAGGCCCGCACCACGCGCACGCATTCGGCGTCCCGCGAGGGCACATGGTCCTGGTAGAAGACGCTGTTGAACGTCGTCGGCATGCCTTCGACGTCGATGATGTCTTTCACGCCGATCGGGATGCCGTGCAGCGGCGTCTTCGGTCCGCCGTGGGTGGCGATCTCCTTGTCGCACTCGCGCGCGTCGGCGATCGCCTGGCGCGCGTCAAGATAGCTCCAGGCCTTCACCACCGGATCGCGCGCGGCGATGCGGGAGAGGCATGAGCGCACGAGCGTCTCGGAGGTCAGGCTGCCGTCCGCGATCGCGGCGGAGGCTTCCGCCGCGGAAAGGTCGTAAGGCTCCATAGTTCCGCCCTCAGCGCAGCGGCACGCGGAAGATCGGCGCAGGCTCGTCGTCCTTGCGCGGCATGCGCGGGATCGCAGCGCTCGCCTCGGCGACGGAATCGGCGATGACGCGCATGCGCTCCAGCATGTCCGGCGTCAGGTCCTTCAGCCCGTAGCGGGCGGCGAAGGAGGCGATTTCCTCGGGGGTCCAGGGTGTAGGCATGACGGGGCTCGGCAGTCAGAGGGAGGGACGGGCGGCGCGGGTGTTCGCCGCGATCTCGTAGGCGAAGGCGAGGCGGTAGAGCGTCGCCTCGTCGAAATAGCGGCCGACGAGCTGGGCGCTGGTCGGCAGGCCCTTGGCGTCGAACCCGTTCGCCACCGCCATCGCCGGGTGGCCGGTGACGTTGAAGGGCGAGGTCGCGGCGCCGAAGGTGAAACGGGTCAGCTCGTCCTGGTCGCCGAAGGGCGGCGCGGTGAGGAAGGTGCACGGCGCCAGCACCGCGTCGACTGTGCGAATGACGGCGTCGGTCGCCAGCGCCAATTCGCGGCGGCGGCGCTGGGCGGCGATGAAGTCGACCGCGCGCAGGTGGAAGCCGGCGATCATCTTGGCCTTCAGCGACGCGCCCATCAGGTGATGGCGCTGCATGAAGTCCTCCTCGTGAATGGAGAAGGACTCGCCGTAGTTGATGATGCCGGTGATCGTCCGATATTCGGCGAGCGTCGTGGGCAGCGTGAGATCGACCAGCCGTGCGCCGAGACTTTCAAGAACCGGCTCCATGGCCGCGAGGTTGGCGGCCACCTCGTCCTGCATCACCACGTCCGGGCCGAGATCGCGCACGACACCGATGGTCATGCCGGCGATGCCCGTGCCGATCCCCCGCGCGAAGGGCGGCACCGGCCGGTTCAGCGACTGCGGATCGCGCGGGTCGTAACCGGCCATCGCCTCAAGAACGATGGCGTTGTCCTCGCTGGTCCAGGTCAGCGGACCGGCGACGTCGAGCGTCCAGCAGTTGGGCAGGATGCCCGCGCGGCTGACGACGCCGTAGGTCGCCTTCATGCCCTGGACGCCGGTGGCGGCGGCCGGCAGGCGCACCGAGCCGCCGGTGTCCGAGCCGAGAGCGAACATGGCGCTGCCCGCGGCCACCGCCACGCCCGCCCCGGTGGACGAGCCGCCGGTGAAGTGGTCCGTGTTCCACGGGTTGCGGGCGAGCGGGAACGGCAGGTCGCCGTGAACCTTGCCGTCGCCGGTGCCATATTCCCATGTGTTCAGCTTGCCGAGCAGGATCGCCCCCGAGGCGCACAGATTCTCGATGGTCGTCGCGGTCTCGTCCGCCACGTAGTCCAGCATCAGGCGCGAGCCGCCGGTCGTGCGCACCCCCTTCACATGATAGTTGTCCTTCACCGCGAAGGGGATGCCGTGGAGCGGCCCTTTGTAGCGCCCGGCGGCGATCTCGGCTTCGGCGGCGCGGGCGGCCTCCATCGCCTCTTCGGCGAGCACGGTGATGTAGGTGTTCAGCGTCGCCTGCGTCGCCTCGATGCGGGCGAGGAAGGCGCCGACCAGCTCCACCGGCGACAATTTGCGTGCGGCGATGAGGCGGGACGCCTCGGCGATCGACAGGTGGACGACGTCGCTGGACGCCGCCATGGGGGACAGCTCGTTCACAGGCTCGGCCTCCTCTGCCGATGCGGTGTGGCCGCCTCGAAGGCGGCGGCGATCGAGAACATGGTGGCCTCGCCGAAGAACGGCGCGGCGATCTGCCAGTGCAGCGGAAGCCCGGCCGGGGTGAAGCCGGTGCACTGCACCATGGAGGGATGGCCGGAGAGGCTGAACGGCGTCAGCGCGGTCTCCATGGTGAAATTGATCATCGCCGCCTCGTCGTCGATCGGCGGGGCGACGTGGCAGGCGCCGTAGGTGATGACCGCATCGAAGGAGGTCATCATCGCGTCCATGGCGGCGGCAATGACGCGGCGCTGGCGCTGGGCGGCGATGTAGTCCGCCGCGCGGATCATGCTCCCCTTGAGCAGCTTTTCGCGCAGGCCGTAGCCCATCACCGTCGCCCGGTTGCTGATCTCCTCCTCGTGGATCGCCGCCGATTCCGCCGGGCCGATGATCGAGGAGATCGCGAACTGCTCCTTCGCGGACAACGGCAAGACCGTCTCGCGCAGGTCCGCCCCCAGCGCCTCCAGCACCGTCAGCCCGTCCTCGAAGGCGGCCGTCATCGCGGCATCCGGCACGAAGCCGGGGCCGATGTCGCGGATGACGCCGATGCGCAGTCCGCGAATGGACCCGCCCATCGCGGCCGGGCGCACGAAGGGCGGCACCTCGGCGCTGGAGGGGTCGCGCGGGTCGTAGCCGCTCACCGCCTCGGTGATGAGCGCGGCCTCTTCGACGGTCCAGGTGATCGGCCCCGGAACGTCCATCGCATAGCAGTTGGCGAGGAGACCGGCGCGTGGCATCAGGCCGTGCGTGGCGCGGATGCCGACACAGCCGCACGCGCTCGCCGGCAGCCGCACTGAGCCCGTGGTGTCCGAGCCGAGCGCCAACACCGTGGTGCCGGAGGCGACGGCCGCACCCGTGCCGGTGGAGGAGCCGCCGGCGAAGCGCGACGGATCCCACGGATTGCGGGTCGTGGTGATGGGGAGGTCGAAATATTCGCCGCCGTTGCCGGTGCCATATTCCCAGGTGCCGAGCTTGCCCATCAGCACCGCCCCGGCCGCCTTCATCCGCGCGACCATGGTGGAGTCCTCGGCCGCCACGCTGCCGTCGTGAAGGCGCGAGCCGCCCGTCGTCGGCAGGCCCGCAGCGTCGTAATTGTCCTTCACCGCGAAGGGGATGCCGTGCAGCGGGCCGCGATAATGGCCGCGGGCGATCTCCGCCTCCGCCTTGGCCGCGGCGGCGAGCGCGCCCTCCGCGTCCAGCGTCACATAGGTGTGGAGCAGCGGCTGCAGCGCCTCCGCCCGGTTCAGGCACAGGGTGACGAGCTCGGTCGGCGACAGCCGTCCGGCGGCGATGTCCTTGGCCGCCTCCACGGCGGTCGGCGGAAACTCACCGAGTGCGGGCGGCGCACCCGTGGCGCGGATGTTCATTCTGCGGCCTTCGTGTTGCGGGGAAAATCGGGATCGGCGGGGGCCACCAGCCCGGCCATGCGCATCACCGCGAAGGCGGGCGTCACGAGGGCGATGACGAGGAGGATGCGGATGACGTGGAAAGCCGTCACCACCGGAACGTTGAGGCCGAGCGCCTGGGCGGTGATCGACATTTCGGTGACGCTGCCGGGCGCGGTGGCGAGGATCATCGTCGAGATCGGCTCACCGTCGAACAGGTGGAGCAGTGTGCCGAGCAGCGCGCAGCTTCCGGTGACGAGGACGATGTTGCCGACCGCCACCGGCAAAAAGCGGCGCATGCGGCGCATCACCTGCGGCGTGAACTGCGCGCCGAGATAGACGCCGAGAACCACCTGTGAGGCGCTCATCAACCAGTGCGGGACGGCCGACAGGTTCGCCTCGCCAAGGCCGAGACCGACGCCCACGGCGAGCGGGCCGATGAGGAAGGCCGAATTCACCTTCGCCGCGACGAGGGCGAGGGCCGCCGCGGCCGAGAGCGCCAGGGTGAGCGCCAGCCCGGCGGCGTCGACGCCGAAGCCGGGCGCGCTCGCGGCCCCGTCCCCGGTGACGCCCGCCAGCGTCATCGCCGGCGGGATGACGAGGACGATGCAAACGACGCGCAGGAGCTGGCTCATGGCGATGGGTGCGGTCTCCGCCCCCTGCCGCGCGCCGAGGAGGCTCATTTCCGCAGGCCCGCCGGGCACGGAGCAGAAGAACGCGGTCGCCCGGTCGATTTGCGCGAAATGGGCCAGGAGCAGCGACGCGACGACGCCGATCAGCAGCGTCGCCACCGAAGCGATGAGGATGAGCGGCAGCAGCGCCAGCGCCGTCTCCCCCGCCGCCGGGGTGAAGGTCAGACCCACCCCGGTGAGGAGGATGAGGACGCCGACATTGCGCGACATGCGCGAGGTCGTGGTGGGAAATCCGGCGAGGGTGAAGGCGGCGGTGGCGATCAGTGAGCCGATCATCCAGGCGAGCGGCACACCGAGGAGCGCGGCCCCGGCCCCTCCCAACGCCCCGATGGCATGGGACGCGAGGAAGAGGCCGGCAAGGCGTGGGGTCATCGCGGTCTCATTCGGCGAGCGGGGGCGAGGTGCGCCACGCGGCCTCGGCGCCGTGGATATGGCAGCGCACGGTGCGCCCGGCGGGAAGGCTGGTTGAGCCCGGCTCGTCCTGAACGCACAGGCTCCGCGCGCTCTGGCAACGGGGGGCGAAGGCGCATCCGGGCGGCAGCGCGGCAAGGTCCGGCGGGGCGCCGGGGATGGAGTCCAGCACTTGGCCGCGCATCCCGGCGTGCACCGTGGAGCGCATCAGCGCGCTGGTATAGGGGTGGAGCGGCTCCTTGATGATCCGCCCGACGTCCGCCCCTTCCACCAGGCGGCCGGCATACATCACCCCCACCCTGTCGGCGATCTCGCACGCGACGCCGATGTCGTGGGTGACGAAGACGGTCGCCATGCCGAGCTCCTTCTGCAGCTCGCGCAGGAGGAGCAGCACCTGGATCTGCACCGTGGCGTCCAGCGCCGTGGTCGGCTCGTCGGCGAGCAGCAGCTTGGGATCGCACGACAGCGCCAGCGCGATCATCGCCCGCTGCCGCAGACCGCCGGAGAGTTCGTGCGGATAGGCCTTCAGCCGCGCCGGGGCGTTGGGGATCTGCACCAGTTCCAAGAGCTCCAGCGCGCGCTTTCTGGCCGCCCCGCCGGAGAGGCCCTTATGGGCGCGCAGCGTCTCGGTGATCTGCTGGCCGATGGTGAAGACCGGGTCGAGCGCGGTCATCGGCTCCTGAAAGATCATCGCGACGGTCGAGCCGCGCAGCGGGCGGAGCTGGCGCTCCTTCATCGCCGCGATGTCGTGCCCGTCCACCTCCAGGCGGCCGGAGATGCGCGCATTGCCCGGCAGCAGCCGCATCAACGCGCGCAGTGTGACGCTCTTGCCCGACCCCGATTCGCCGAGGAGGCACAGCACCTCACCCCGGTCGAGGGTGAAGTTCACCCCGTTGAGGATCGAGACATCGCCATCGCGCGACAGGAAGCGGACGTTGAGATCCTCCACGGTGACGAGGCGGTTCTGCGGCATGGCGGGCGCCTCGGGTGCGGGGGTCGCGGCCTGGCGGGCGCTTCGGCTCATCATGAAGGCCATCCTCAGGCTGCGGGGGAGAGGCTGTGGCCTGCGCCCGGCTGGCGGGCGTGGCAGGCGACGGGGTGGGTGGGGCTGTCCGGCAGCGGCGTCAGCACCGGGGCCACCTTGGCGCACACCTCCTCGGCGAGCGCGCAGCGGGTGCGGAAGCGGCAGCCGGACGGCAGATTCACAGGGTTCGGCGGGTCACCCGCCAGCGGCGGCTCGGTCCGCCGCCGCGCCGGGTCCATGGACGGGCGGGACGACAGGAGTGCTTCGGTATAAGGGTGGCTCGGGCGGGCATAGAGCTCGTCCACCTCGCCGATCTCGACCACCTGGCCGAGGTACATCACCAGCACCCTGTCCGAGATATATTGGACCACGTTCAGGTCGTGCGAGATGAAAATGTACGTCAGCTCGAACTGTTCTTTCAGGCGGGCGAGCAGGTTGAGCACCTGCGCCTCGACAGACTTGTCGAGCGCGGACACCGCTTCGTCCAGCACCACGAGGCGCGGCTCCATGGCGAGCGCTCTGGCGATGTTGACGCGCTGGCGCTGGCCGCCGGAGAGCTGATGCGGATAGCGCCTTGCGAACTGGCGCGGATTGAGGCCGACGAGGCCGAGGATCTCCTCCGCACGCGCGCGTGCGACGGACCCTTTCACCCCGTTCGCCTTGGGTCCGAAGGCGATGCTGTCGACGATCGGCAGGCGCGGGTTCAGCGACGAATAGGAGTCCTGAAACACCATCTGCATCTGCCGCCGCAGATCGCGCACCGAGATGCCGCCGGACGCGCCGACCTTCTCGCCGTCGAAGATGATCGACCCGGTGTCGGGGGTGATGAGATGGCTGAGAAGCCGCGCCATCGTCGACTTGCCGCAGCCCGATTCGCCGACGACGCCCAGCGTCTCGCGCTTGGCCACGGTGAAGTTCACACCGTCGACCGCCTTCACGCTGGTGCGCAGACCGCCGAACGCGCCGCCGGTCTTGATGGGGAAATGCTTCTTCAGGTCCTCAACGATCAGCATCGGCTGACGCGGGCCGCCGCGATCGTCCACCGGCAGTGTGCGCGGCGAGGTCTTGGGGGCGAGGGACAGGGTGTCGGTCATCGCCGGGCTCCTATTCCTTGACGTCCATGGCGCCGCGCAACCCGTCACTCATCAGGTTGAAGCACATGGAGGTGATGAAGATCATGATGCCGGGGATCACCGCCTGGCCGGGCGCGATGTAGATCGACTGGCGCAGCGTGTTGAGCATCAGCCCCCAGTCCGCCTGCGGCGGGCTGACGCCGAGGCCGAGGAAGGAGAGGCCGGACGCGATGACGATCGACACCGAGATGAGGCTGGAGGCGTAGATGAAGACCGGCCCCATCACGTTGGGCAGCACGTGGACGGTGATGATGCGCCAGGTCGCCGCCCCGGTCGCCCGCGCGGCTTCCACATAGTCTTCCGCGCGGGCTTGCGTGGTCACGCTTTCGGCGATGCGGCAGATCGGCGGGATGAACACCACGGTGAGCGCGATGAGCACGTTGAGGAGGCCCGCCCCCAGCGCGCCGGAGATCGCGACCGCGAGGAGCACCGAGGGGAAGGCGTAGAAGACGTCCATCGTGCGCATGATCGTCGTGTTGACGAGGCCGCCGAAGAAGCCCGCCGCGAGCCCCAGCACGCCGCCGATCAGCGTCGCCAGCACCACCGGCGTGACGCCGGTGAACAGCGAGATGCGCCCGCCATAGATCAGCCGGGCGAGCATGTCGCGGCCGAGCTCGTCGGTGCCGAGGAAGTGGCCGGGCGTGCCGACGGGCTTCAGCCGCGCCATCATGCTGGTCTTGTACGGGTCGGCGGGCGAAATCAGCGGCGCGAAGACGGCGGCGAGCACGATCGCGAGAATCACGCCGAGACAGATGAGGGTGAGCGGATCGCGCCGCAGCCGCTTGGCGACCCCGCCCCAATAGCCCTGAGCGGGGGTGACGGGCGCCGCCGGGCGGGCCGGCGCGATGGTGGTGACGGTGGCGTCGGTCATATCGGCGCTCCGGTCAGCCGCGGCGAATGCGCGGATCGAAGACGGTCTGAAGCACGTCGACGAGAAGGTTGATGACGACGAAGAACAGCGACAGGACGAGGATCGTCCCCTGCAGCACCGGCAGATCGCGGGTGAAGATGGCGCTGTTCATGAGGAAGCCGGTGCCGGGCCAGGAGAACACCGTTTCGACCAGGATCGACCCGCCGAGGAGCTGGGCGAACTGCAGGCCGCAGACCGCGAGCACCACCGGCGCGGCGTTCTTGGCCACATGCAGGAAGACCCACGCCGGGGAGAGACCCTTGGCGCGCAGGGTGGACACGAAGTCCTTCTTGCGCACGTCGGCGATGGTGGCGCGCACGGAGCGGGCGATGATGCCGGCGGGGATCACCGACAGGGTGATGGCGGGCAGCAGCAGGTGCCTGAGGTGCGCCCAATTGAGGGCGAAGTCGGACTGGCCGCCGGGTCCCATGCCCATGGCGGGAAGCGCCCCCATGTTCACCGCGAAGATGACGACGAGCACCATGCCGAGCCAATAATGCGGCACCGACACGCCGGTGATGGAGATGGCCGTCACCACTTTGTCGGTGAGGCTGCCCTGGCTGTAGCCGGCGATCGCGCCGAGGATGGTGCCGAACGGAAAGCCGATGAGCACCGCCGCGAAGGCGAGGATCATCGTGTTCTGCACCGCCGGGACGATGTCGCCCAGCACCGGGCGTCGGGACTGGATGGAAAGGCCGAAGTCGCCGGACACGACGTTGCCGAGCCACACGAGATATTGGACCGGAAGCGGCTTGTCGAAGCCGTAGGCGGCGCGGATCTCCTCCACCACCTCGGGGGTCGCGTTGTCGGGCAGCACCGTGGACAGGGGATCGCCGGGGGCGAGGTGGATCAGCGAGAAGCAGACGATCGTGACGCCGATCGCGATGGGAATTGCCAAGAGCAGGCGGCGGATCACGTAGAGGATCATCGGACGCTCCGTCCAAGAGCATGGCCCGTCTGCGGCGCGGCGGCGCCGCCGGGCAGGCTCGCGAAGAGGTGGGGTGCGGCGGCCGCGACGGGCCGCCGCGTCGCTCAGTTGTCGACGTAGACGGGCGTCAGATCCTGGTACCAGTTCTGCGCCTGGACGAAGCCCTTCACGTTGGGGCCGAGGGCGCGCGGATTGAGGTCGTGCACGACCCAGATCCACATCGCGTCGTCGACCATCTTGGAGTGGATTTCACCCAAGAGCTTGTTCTGCTCCGCCGGGTCGAAGGCGACCTTGGCCTGTTTGGCGAGGACGTCGATCTCGGGGTTCGAGTAGCCGCCCCAGTTGAAGCCGGCCGGAGGCGTCATGTCGGACGCCGCCGCCTGCAGGATGCCGATGTTCGGATCCCAGAAGGCCCAGGAGTTGTTGAGGCCGTCGGCCCCCTCGTTCTCCGGCGCCATGGCACCGGCACGGCGGCGGGCGCGCAGAGCCTCCCACTCGAACACCTCGAACTCGACGTCGAAGCCGACGGCGGTGAGGTTTTCGGAGATGAACTCGTTCATCGGCAAGGGCTGCATCTGGCCGGAGCCCGAGGTGGAGATGAGGAGCTTGACGTGAAGCGGGTTGTCCGGCCCGTAGCCGGCTTCCTGCATCAAGGACAGCGCCTGTTCCGGATCATAGGTGATCTCGAAGGTGGGGTTGCCGAACCAGGGGTGGCCCTCGGTCACCTGGCCCTTGGCGGGCACGGCGAGGCCGCCGAGGAACTGGGACAGCCCTTCACGGTCGATGGCAAGGTTCGCCGCCTTGCGCACCTTGAGGTCGAGGAACGGCGAATCCGGCTGATAGGAGAGCTGATAGGGCCAGATGTGCGGGTAGACGTTCGTCACGATCTGCATGCCGGAGGACTTGAGCCGCGGCACGGCATCCGGTGACGGGGCCTCGATGAAGTCGACCTGGCCGGACAGGAGCGCTGCGACGCGGGTGGAGGCGTCGGGCATGCACATCAGGATAAGCCGGTCGGAGGCGGGGACGCGTGCCGGATCCCAGTAGTTCGGGTTCTTGACGAGTTCGGCGCGCTCACGCGGGACCAGGCGGTCGAGCATGAAGGGGCCGGTGCCGGAGGGTTCGACCGCGAACTTGCCCCAGTCGCCGCCGAGCTTTTCCCACTGGGCGGGGCTCGAATACATGATGCCGGCGATCTGGTAGGGGAAGGTCGCGTCCGGCTCCTTGGTGGTGATCGCGACGGTCATGTCGTCGATCTTCTCGTAGGAGGCGATGGCGCCGAACCACTGCGAGGCCTGGGCGGCCTGCGAGGCGTCGTACTGGGGCGATTCCTTGTTGAGGAGCTTTTCCAGGTTCCAGATCACCGCGTCGGCGGTGAAGTCGGAGCCGTCGTGGAAGGTCACACCTTCGCGCAGCTTGAAGGTCCAGACGGTCTGCGTGTCGTCGTCGACCGACCATTCGGTGGCGAGGCCGGGCCGCAGCACCGAGGGTTCCTCGGACTTCGACAGGTCCCAATTGATGAGCGCGTCGTAGAGCGTGAGGCCGATGAAGCGCGTGCCTTCGCCGCCCTGGTTGGCCTGGCCGGTGGTGAGCGGCACGTCGGCGACGGTCATGCCGACGCGCAGCACCTTCTCGTCCTGGGCCCAGGCGCTGGACAGCGGCAGGCTGGCGGCGATGGCGAAGGTCGCCACACCGGCCATCAACGTGCGGCGGGTCAGGGCGACGGCGCGCCCGATCCCGTGGCGAGCCGAGCGATCAAACACGAATTTCGTCAACGTTGTCCTCCTGGGTCATGGCGGCGCTGGGTGCACCGGCCTCGGCCTGCACCCCGTGTTCCGCAGCGAGCTTAAGAGCGCCCAGAATTGAATCCAATCGAGTTGCGTGCACAAATGTTTGCCCTGATCACAATTTAGCCATAGAGGCCCATCGGCGGCTGTTTCACCCGCGATCGGCGCCGGCTCCACCCGCCCGTGCCGCGTCGGATGGCAACCCTCACGATCCAGTGCAAAGATTTGCGTCATTTCGTGAATTACAGGCGCCAATACTTTCGGCCGACTGCCAACATGCGACTGGGCGCCCCAAATCGCGTCCGAAAAGCCCGCAGAAAGGGCGATCCCGCCGCAGCAATTTTGCAGCCGCCCTCAAGCGCTTTGACAGATCGAATTTTGCGTATTGTACTCACTTGCCGGTGCGTCTGATCCGGTGCCGCGCGGGCCGGCGCGTTCCCCTCCCCCACGGCCCGCCGACCGCCCCCATCGACGGCCAACCTCACGGCCCGTCCGCCCGCACAACCAATGGAGCCGCTCATGGACGATCCCAACGATCCCGCCGTTTCGCGCGAAATGCTGGCCACGCTTCTGGCTCACGCCGGGCTCGACCCCGCGCCGCAGCAATTCGAGGAAATGCTCGCCGCCGCCCAGTACCTGAAGGAGATGACGGACCGGCTGAAGCGCGACTTCACCTTCGCCGACGAGCCCGCCCACGCCTTCAACGCCGCCCGCTTCTAGCCGCGCCCGAACCGGAGCCCCTCCCCATGGACACCTTCCTCAGCGCGGCCGAGATCGCCGCCCGCTACCGCAACAAGAGCCTGTCGCCGACCGAGTACACCAAGGCCTGCCTCGCCAGGATCGAAGCGCTCGACCCGCTCTTGAACAGCTTCATCACGCTGACGCCCGAGCGCGCCCTCGCCGACGCCGCCGCCGCCGAGGCCGACTTCGCCCGCGGCGTCGACCGCGGCCCGATGCAAGGCATCCCCTACGGCCAGAAGGACATCGTCGAGACCGCCGGCATCCGCACCACCGGCCAGTCCAAAAGCCTCTCTGGCCACGTGCCCACGGCCGATGCGGTGGTGGAAACGAAGCTGCGCGAGGGCGGCGGCGTGCTCCTCGGAAAAACCACCACGTGGGAATTCGCCCACGGCGGCCCGTCCTGGGACGTGGTCGCCCCGCCGGCCGCCAACCCGTGGAACCCGGCGCACCATCCGGCAGGCTCCTCGTCCGGCACCGGCTCGGCCATCGCCGCGGGGTTCATGCCCGTCGGCATCGGCACCGACACGGGCGGGTCCATCCGCATGCCCGCCGCCGCCTGCGGCACCGCGGGGCTGAAGGCCACCTATGGCCGCGTCAGCCGCCGCGGCGTCTTCCCCAACAGCTTCAGCCACGACCACGTCGGCCCGCTCGGCTGGACGGCGATGGACGCGGCGATGATGCTCTCCGTCATCGCCGGCTTCGACCCGCTCGACCCCGGCAGCGCCGACGAGCCCGTGCCCGCCTACCACACCCTGCTGGACGGCGACCTGAAGGGCACCATCATCGGCGTTCCCTGGCACTGGCTGGACGAGGCGAAGACCCCGGACGAGACCAGAGCCGCCTTCGAGGCAGCGCTCACCGTCTTCACCGAGGCGGGCGCCACCATCGTCCCCGTCACCCTGCCCAGCCTGCAGGACTTCTCCGACGCCAAGAAGGTGGTGTCGATGACCGAGCTCTACGCGATCCACCGCAAGACGCTGATCGAGACGCCGGAGCTTCTCGGCGAGAGCCTGCGCTACCGCATCCAGTGCGGCGCCCTCATCCGCGCCGAGGACTATGTTCAGGCGCTGCGCTGGCGCACCCAGCTCACCCGCGCCACCCAGGCCGTGTTCAAGACCGTCGACCTCATCCTGACGCCGACGATGGACCCCGCCGGCAAGCTGGAGCCGACGCCGCACGAGTGGTTGTTTACGCACACGTCCTTCACGACCGCGTTCAACACCACCGGCAACCCCGCCCTCTCGGTCTGCAACGGCTTCAACACGGCCGGGATTCCCTTCTCGCTGCAGATCGTCGGCCGCAATTTCGACGAGGTGGCGACGCTGAAGGCCGGCCACGTCTATGAACAGATGACCACCTGGCGCGCCGCACGGCCGAAGCTGGAGGAATTCGCCGCCGCCGAAGCGGCCTGAGCCACGCCCGCCGGACACCACGCGCCCGGCTCCCCCTCCCACCGGGCGCCCCGTGCGCCCGGCTCCCCCTCCCGCCGGGCGCCCCGTGCGCCCGGATCTTTCTCCCACCGGGCGCCCCGTGCGCCCGGATCTTTCTCCCACCGGGCGCCGATCCCTCGCGCCCGGCCTCTCCTGCCGGCCGCCGATCCCGCGCGCCCGGCTCTTCAACGGACGAAACCCTTGCTCTCAGACTGGATGTGGGTGGCCTTCACCCTGATCGGCGCCGCGGCACAGACCGCCCGAAACTCGATGCAAAAAGAGCTGACCACCACCCTCGGCACGGTCGGCGCCACCCACGTCCGCTTCCTTTACGGGCTCCCCTTCGCCCTTCTCTTCCTCGGCCTCATCTCGATCTTCGTCGGCACGCCGCCCTCCATCCTCGACCCGGCCTTCCTCGTCTGGACGGCGGCGGGCGGCATGACGCAGATCATCGCCACCGGCCTGCTGCTGGCGGCGATGCGCATGCGCTCCTTCGTGGTGGCGATCACCTATTCCAAGATCGAGCCGGTCTTCGTGCTGCTGTTCGCGGCGATCTTCCTGCAGGACCTGCCGACCCACCTCGCCGCGGCCGGCGTGTTCATCGCCACCTCCGGCGTGGTCGCGATGTCGTGGCCCGCGAAGGGGGCGGCCATCGGCGCCTTCGCCAGCACCGCGATGGGCCTCGGCTCCGGCGCGGGGTTCGCGCTGTCGGCGGTGTTCTATCGCGGCGGCATCCTCGACCTTCCGGACGGCAGCTTCGTGGTCAACGCCTCCACCACGTTGTGCGTGGCCCTGGCTGTGCAGTCGGCCACCATCACCGCCTACCTCCTCATCGCCGACCGCGCGGTTCTGCGCGCCCTCCTCGCCTCGTGGCGCGCGTCGGCGCCCGCCGGCTTCTGCGGCGCCTTCGCCTCGCAATTCTGGTTCCTCGCCTTCGCGGTGCAGAGCGCCTCGCTGGTGCGCGCCCTCGCCCTCGTCGAGATCGTCTTCGCCCAGATCATCTCGCGGCGGATCTTCCGCCAGTCCACCTCGGCCAAGGAGTATGCCGGGATCGGCCTCATCACCGCAGGCGTCCTCGTCATCCTTCTCGGCTCGCGCTGAGGCCGCAGCCGGCGGGTCATACCCGCCGGTTCAGCCCCACCAGGCGGTTCATGACGACCAGCAGCACCGACGTCACCACGATGAGCACACCCGAAGCCGCCGCCACCCGCACGTCGAGCGAGGATTCCATCATCCCCCACAAACGGATCGGCAGCATGTCCGTGCGCGCATTGGACAGGAAGAGCGAGATCGGCACGTTGTCCATCGACGCCACGAAGGCGAGGAAGGCCCCCGCCGCCATGCCGGGCGCGATCACCGGCAGAACCACCCGCCTGAAGGTGTAGAAGGACGACGCGCCGAGTGAGGCTGACGAGTCGATCAGCGCCCGGTCGAGCTGTGACAGGCTCGCCGACACGGTGCGGATGACGAACGGGATCACCACGACGAGGTGGCCCGCCGTCAGCCACGTCAGCGACGGGCGTTGGCGCAGCATGGTGACGATGATCAGCGCGGCGAGGCCGAAGGACAACATCGGCAGCACCAAGGGCGACATGAACGCGGTGTCGAGTGCGCGCCCGGCTGCCCCCCTGTGCCGGTCCAGCCACAGCGCCGCCAGGGTGCCGATCAGCATCGCGAGCCCCGCCGCCGACCCCGCCACCTGCAGCGAGTTCAGCGCCGCGCTGTGGATGTGGCCGGACTGCACCGGGTCGAACAGCGCCTCGTACCAGCGGAACGACAGCCCCGTGGGCGGGAACTTCAAGCTCGCGGCCGAGGTGAGCGAGATGGCCAGCACGACGAGCACCGGCACCACAAGGATGGCGATGGCGAGCCCGCCTATGGCGCCGATCACCGCATAATAGGACACGTCGGCGAAGGATCGTGTGGTGCGCATAAGGCCTCCAGGCCCTCAGGTCCGCGCCAGGCGGCCGAGGGCGCTGATCAAAGTGAGTATGCCGAGCACGGTGACGAGGAGCGCGATCGAGACCACCGCCGCGAACGGCCAGTCATAGACCACCAGCGCCTGCTGCCAGATGACGAGTGGCATGTAGATGAGCCGTCCCCCGCCGATCACGCTTTGCGAGATGAAGGCGGCCGTGGAGCTGGCGAAAACGAGCAGGCTCCCCGCGATCAGCCCCGGCACGGACAAGGGCAGGATCACGCGGAACATCGTGCGCCAGCGCGAGGCGCCCAGCGCGTGCGACGCGTCCAGAATGTTGGGGTCGATCCGCGCCATCACCGACAGCAGCGGCAGAAGCATCAACGGCAGCTCTATCTGGGCCAGCGAGATCACGAGGCCGAGTTCCGTCTGCAACAGGCGCAACGGCGCGGCGCTGAGGCCGAGCGACATCACCGCCCAGTTCACCAGCCCCTCGTTGCCCAGGATGACGATCCACGCGAACGTGCGCACCACCACCGAAAGGAGCAGCGGCAGGACGATCGCAAACAACATGAGCGAGCGCACCCGCGGCCCGCACGAGAGGTAGATGACGCCGGTGCAGAAGCCGAGCACCACCGTCAGCGCCACCGTCTTCACGCCGAGCATCACCGTGTCGAGCACCACGTTCCAGTAGAACGGGTCGCCGAGGAAGCGCGCCCACATGGCGACGCCCGTCACCTCCATGTTCTGGTCGTTGTGGAACGACACCCACAAGAGGAGAACGAGCGGGCCGCAGAAGAAGCCGATGAACAACAGGCCCATCGGCACGATCAGCGGCCAGTCGCCGGAGAGGCGGGGAAGGCGCCGGGCGCCCTCCCCTTGTGTGGCGGTCAGGCTCAAGCCGCAACTTCCCGGTTGAAGCGCTCGATCCAGCCCGGACGCAGCGGATTGATCTGCGTCCAGTCGTGACGAACGAAGTCGTTCATGGCGTCGAGCGAGGTCATCGGCAGGGTGTCCAGCAGCGGCACGTCGCTGTTCACGGGGATGAAGTTGTACGGCTCCTGCATCAGCGCCTCCTGGACGCCGGCCGAAATCACCGTGTCGATATAGGCGTAGGCGTTGTCGAGGTTCTCAGCGCCGTCGATGATGTGCATCGTCGTCACAAAGGCGATGGCGCCGGTGTCCGGAACCGCGAACTCGATGTCGACGCCGCGGCCCTTCAGGCTCGCGACCGTCTGGGTGTTGGTGTACATCACGTCGATCTCGCCCTGCTGGAAGAGACCGGCCATGGCCGACGGCTGCGCCACCGCCGCGATCTTCGGCAGCACCTCTTTGATCTTCTCCATCGCCGGATCGATGTCGGTCAGCGAGCCGCCGAAGGCCTTGGCGATCTCGATCAGCGACGTGGTGCCGAAGGTGGTCTGGAAGCCGGTCAGGCCGAGGCGCGACACGTAGGGCTCCTCGAAGAGCTGCGCCCAGCCGGTCGGCGGAGTGTCGAACTTCGTCGGGTTGTAGGCGATGCCCACCACCTGCGCGGCGACCGGGATCGCCATTTCGGACACGAACACCTGCGGCAGCTTGTCGGCGTTTTTCAGCTTGGAGGTGTCGATCGGCTGGTAGAGGCCCATCTCGGCGCCGGTCGCGGCCGGGCCGGGGTCGAGCACGAAGACGTCGAACGGCGGCAGGGCGCGGGCGGCGCGCGCTTTGGCGATCTGGTCGACGGCGTAGGCCGGGTCGAACTCGACGGTGACGCCGGCGGCCTCCTGCAGCGCCGGGGCGACGATGGAGCGGAAGGATTCCTCCCACGTTCCCGGATAGATGGCAGCGATCACCGAGCCCGAGGCGAGCGCGCTGGTGCCCCACAGCGAGGCGGTCGCGGCCGTGGCGGCGGCGCCGCCCGATGCGGCCAGGAATTTGCGGCGATTGAGGGTGAACGCGGTCATGTCGGGTCTCCTTGGAGGGGGTCGCTGCGGGGGGTGAAGTTGACGTGTCGAAGCGGCGGCCCGCGCCTGAGGTGCGGGCCCTTTCGGACGATGGGCGCGGCCAGGCGAAGCGAGGCCGCGGTACGGGGTGTGGCGGGCCGGCACGCGGGGGCCGCGGGCCGGCGGGTGGGCAAGGCCGGCCGGGTCTCAGCCGGCCGGGGCGGGGAAGATCGCGGGCCGCGCGTCCGGCGTGAGCCCGCAATAATGCTGGCCGTTGCCGAGCGGAGGCGCACCGGCGCGCAAGCGCACCAGCTTCACGTCCGCCCCGTCACGGGTCTGAAGGTCGAGCACGGAATTGCCGCCGACCGGCAGCTCCAGCCGGCAGGTGACCGGGAAGAGCCCCTCCCCCGGCGCGTGGGCGATGTGAAGCTGCTCCGGCCGCACCGAGACGAGAACGCGCGATCCGGCCGGCCCGCCCGCCCCTGCGACGGTGAGGCGCCCGCCCGCGTCGAGATCGACGGTGGTGCCGGTCGGCCCGGTCGCCGCCACCGTTCCCGCGAGCAGGTTCGAGGAGCCGATGAAGGAGTTCACGAACAGCGTTTCGGGCCGGTCATAGACCTCCACCGGCGTGCCGAGCTGCTCGATCCGCCCCTTGTTCATCACCGCCACGCGGTCGGCGACGCTCATCGCCTCCTCCTGGTCGTGGGTGACGAGGATCGCGGTGAGGCCGAGGTCGCGCTGCAGGCGCTTCAGCTCGATCTGCATGTCGAGCCGCAGGTTCTTGTCCAGCGCGGCGAACGGCTCGTCGAGCAGCAGGATGCCCGGCTCGATCGCGAGCGCACGGGCGAGCGCCACGCGCTGCTGCTGACCGCCCGAAAGCTCGCGCGGGCGGCGCCGCGCGAAGGCGCTCATCTGCACCACCTCCAAGAAGCGGGCGACGCTGTCCTTGATCTGCCGGCGCGAGCGGCCGCGCGCGGCAAGGCCGTAGCCGACATTCTGCGACACGCTCATGTGCGGGAAGAGCGCGTAATTCTGGAACACGATGCCGATGCCGCGGCGCCCCGCGGGCACCCGGTCCACCGGCGCGCCGTCGACGCGCACGTTGCCCTCGGTGTGGTTCAGGAACCCGGCGATGACGCGCAGCAGCGTGGTCTTGCCGCAGCCGGACGGCCCGAGGAGCGCGACCACCTCGCCCGCCTTCACGCTGAGCGACACGTCGTCGAGCGCGCGGAAGCCGCCATAGCTGTGGCTGACTCGCTCGACGTCGAGCGTCGCGCCACGGCGAGCGGGCTCGGTGGGAACGGCCGGAGTCGGGCGGGCGTCCGGCGGGCCGGATGTCTGCGCGGCGAGGCCGCTGTGGGCGTTCATAAGGTCCGTCCAAATGGGTCGCCGGCCGGGAAGCGGCCGACGTCCGACAGACTACCGATGCTGAGAAAAATCGCATGAGCAAAAGGAATGCAAATTGGTGAAATTTTGCACGCAATTCTGTGTGCGATTGGTGACATAGTATGGAGAGCCGCCCGCGACCCCACGCGAACGGACCCGCCCGCCCCCGCCGCACCGGCCTCCTCGCGCCGGCCCGGCCGCGATGAGAGACGTGTGACAGACATCAAGATCGAACCCCTGACGGCCGAGGCCTTCGCCCTCTTCGGCGACGTTTTCACTCCGCCCGAGACGCCCGGCCGGCTCTACTGCGCCGACGCGCTGGCGAACCTCAGGCCCGGCGCCAAACCCAGCCTGTCCCTCGCCCACAAGGACGCCGTCGCCACCCTGCCGCTGACCGTCACGCAGATGGAGCGGCACGAGTTCTCCTCGCAGACCTTCGTGCCGATGCAGGACGCCGGGATGCTGGTGATCGTCGCCCCGCACGCGGCGGACGGCGGGCCGGACATGGGCCACGCGCGCGCCTTCCTCTCCTCGGGACGCACCGGGATCACCTACGGCGCCAACGTCTGGCACCACCCCTTCACCCTGGTGTCCGGTGCGCCGGGCGCCTTCGCAATCTTCATGTGGCTGGAAGGCGGCGCCGGCGACGAGGAATTCGTGGACGTGCCGCACCACATCGTCAGGGCCTGAGAATGAGCTACGACCGCGACCTGATCGGCTATGCCGACACCCCGCCCGACCCCAAGTGGCCGAACGGCGCCCGCCTCGCCATCAACTTCGTGATGAACTACGAGGAAGGCTCCGAGCCCTCCGTGCAGGACGGCGAGGACTACACCGAGACCGCGCTCACCGAAGCGCCGATCGACCCCGGCGTCGGCGGGCGCGACCTCGCCGGCGAAGGCATGTTCGCCTATGGCTCGCGCGTCGGCTTCTGGCGGCTGATGCGGCTGTTCCAGGAGCGCGGCCTGCCGATGACCGTGTTCGGCTGCGCGCTCGCCTTGGAGCGAAACCCGCGCGCCGCCGCCGCCATCCGCGATTCGGGCTTCGACGTATGCTGCCACGGCTGGCGCTGGGTGCCGCACTACCACCTCAGCGAGGAGGAGGAGCGCGAGCACATCCGCAAAGCTATCGCCTCGCTGAAGGAGACGGTGGGTGAGCGCCCGCTCGGCTGGTATTGCCGCTACGGCCCCAGCGTGAACACGCGCCGCCTGGTGCGCGAAGAGGGCGGCTTCCTCTACGACAGCGACGCCTATGACGACGAGCTGCCCTACTGGGTGAGCGACGCGGACGGCCCGCATCTGGTGGTGCCCTACTCGCTCACCCACAACGACGGGAAATTCAACCGCGGCGGCATCGCCACCGGGGCCGAGTTCTTCGAGTATCTGAAGGAGGCCTTCGACATGCTCTACCACGAGGGCAAGACGACGCCGAAGATGATGTCGGTCGGCATGCACATGCGCCTCGTCGGCCATCCGGGCCGCGCGTCCGGCGTCGCCAAGTTCCTCGACTATGTGCAGAGCCACGAGGACGTGTGGGTGACCCGGCGCGTCGACATCGCCCGCCACTGGCATGAGACGCACCCGTTCGGCGGGTAAGAGGATGGGGCCGCCGCGGCGGCCCCATCGCCCTACAGCGCCTTGATCGCCTCGGCGCGGATGTCCTCGGTCAGCCGCTCTTTGAAGGCGAGCAGCGCGGCCGAGGTCTTCAGGTGATAGTCGCGCGGCCGCGGCAGATCGATCTCGACGTCGGCCTTGATGCGTCCCGGCCGCGCCGTCATCACGATGCAGCGGCTCGCCAGGAAGATCGCTTCCTCGATGTCGTGGGTGACGAACAGCACCGTCTTCTGGTCGTCCTCCCAGATCTTCAGAAGCAGCTCCTGCATCAGCCCGCGCGTCTGATTGTCGAGCGCGCCGAAGGGTTCGTCGAGCAGCAGGATGTCCGGGTCGTTGGCGAGCGCTCTGGCAATCGCCACGCGCTGCTGCATGCCGCCCGACAGCTCTTTGGGAAGGTGCTTGCCGAACTTCGTCAGCCCGGTCTTGCCGAGGTAGAAGTCGACGATCTCCTTCTGCTGCGCGGCGGGCACACCCTTGCGGCGCAGACCGAAGGCGATGTTGTCGGCCACCGTCAGCCACGGGAACAGGGTGTAGGACTGGAACACCATGCCCCGGTCCGGCCCCGGCCCCACCACCTCGCGCCCCGCCACCATCACCTGGCCCGTGGTCGGATCGTCCAGCCCCGCGACGATGCGCAGAAGGGTGGACTTTCCGCAGCCGGAGGGGCCGAGGATCGTCACGAAGTCGTTGCGCTCGACGGTGAGGTCGATCGGCGAGAGGGCGACGGTGGGCTCACCGCCGCGCTTGCCCGGAAAGGTCCGCGAGACCCCTTCGACGACAACGTGACTCACGCCAGACTCCACGGGAACATGGACCTGTTGAGCGCCTTGAACGCGAAGTCCGAGATGAGGCCGATAAGGCCGATGACGATGATGCCGAAGATGATCTGCCCGGTGTTGAGCAGCGCCTGGCTGTCGACGATCATGTGGCCGATGCCGGCGGACGAGCCGATCAGCTCGGCGACGATGACATAGGTCCACGCCCAGCCGAGAACGAGGCGCAGGATCTCGGCGATCTGCGGCGCCGCGTGCGGCAACAGGACGTGACGCACCACGCCGCCGTCGCCGGTCCCCAGCGTATAGGCCGCCTCCACCAGATCGCGCCGGGTGGAGCCGACCGCGACCGCCACCATCAGGATGATCTGAAACACCGCGCCGATGAAGATGACGAGGAGCTTCTGCATCTCGCCGATGCCGGCCCACAGGATGAGGAGCGGAATGAAGGCCGACGCGGGCAGATAGCGCGCGAAGGAGACGAACGGCTCGAAGAAGGCTTCGATCGGCTTGTAGGCGCCCATCAGGATGCCGATCGGCACGGCGACGACGGTCGCCATCACGAACCCGCCGAACACGCGCCAGACGGTGATGGCGATGTCGTAGGAGAAGCCGAAGCGGGTCATCAGCCGCCAGCCCTCGTCGATCATGCGGATCGGCGTGGCGAGGAAGATGGGCCGCACGAAGCCGCCGAAGGTGGCGACCGACCAGACCGCAACGAAGAGGACGAAGAAGGAGAGGCCGAGGACGATGCGCGCCCGGCGCGACACCGGCGTCAGCGGCCGCATGCGCAGGCGGCGGCGCCTGGCGGGCGCAGCAGATGTGGAAACCGGCGCAGCGGGAACCGCTGCACCCTCAGATGCGGAAACCGGCGCAGCGGGAACCGCTGCGCCGGGCGATGAAGGGGCGCCGCTGCCGGCGCCGTCAGGGGATTGTGTCACGGGTGGCTGCGATCCTGGATCAGTTTTTCCAGCTCGTGTCGATCAGGGTGTCGGTCTCCGGGATCTCGCGGATGATGCCGATCGTCTCCAAGAGCGGGCCCGCCTTGGCGTAGAACTCCTGGATGCCGCCGGCCATGAACGCGTCAGACGCCTCGCGGCCCTGCCACTCCAGATAGCCGGCGGACTTGCCGAAGTCTTCGCCCGACTGGTTCACGTCGGCGCCCATGATCTCGTAGGCCTTGGCCTCGTCGCTCTCGATCATGTCGAGCGCGGCGTAGTAGCCGTCGGCCAGCGCCTTCACGAGGTCCGGGTTCTCCTCGATGAATTCCGGCGTGCAGCCGAAGGTGTCCATAACGATCGGATAGTCGATCGTGGTGGCCATAATCTTGCCGGCGTCCGGCGCGTCGCGCACGGCCGACAGATACGGCTCATAGGTCATCGCCGCATCGTTCTGTCCGGCGATGAAGGACTGCGCCGCGGCCGACGGCTCGAGGTTCACCACGGTCACGTCGTCGAGCGAGAGGCCGTTCTCGTTCAGCATCCACGCCAGGACAAAGTAGGGCGATGTGCCGGGGGCGGAGGCGGCGATGGTCTTGCCCTTCAGGTCGGCGATGGTTTCGATGTCGGACCGGGTCGCCATACCGTCGGCGCCGTGGGACATGTCGAGCTGGAAGAGCTGCTTGATCGGCACGCCGTTGGCGTTCCAGATCATGAACGTCTCCACCGTGGTGGCCGCGCACTGGATGTCGCCGGACGCGATGGCGAGGTGGCGGTCCTTCTGCGGGATCTTCTTGATCTCCACGTCGACGCCGGCTTCCTCGAAGAGGCCGGCTTCCTTGGCGAGCGTCAACGGGCCGAAGCCGGTCCAGCCGCTCATGCCGATGGCGACGTCGGCCGCGAAGGTGGGGGTGGAAAGGGCGGCGCCAAAGGCCGTGGCGAGGACGATCGTCCGAAAAGTGGTGTGAGGCATGGTCTGTCCCAAATCCGCGGGCGTCGGGCCGCGTTTTATTGCCAGAGAACCGACCATATCGGGCGCCGAGTGTCAATAATTTGACCAGTCACGGCAGGTGCCCATAGAGTAGGCGAACATGCTGGTACGGCTCGCGATTTCGTGTCGCCCGGCGCTTCACGGCGCGCGCCGCTTCGGGTCGACCCGCATGCGGATCGCGGCAGGGTTGTGGCAAACGGCCTGACCGCCGCCACAACGATCGCTTAAGAAGACCACACATGCCTGCGGCGCGGCTTGACGGGCACGCGCCGTCCTGCGTCCGATCGCCTCAGACCGGGCGCCCGCTCTCCTCTCGCCCGCCTGCAACGGAACGATCTGCCGCCGATGACCTCTCCCGCCGCGGACGCGACATCCGCACACACCGCCCCCGACCGATCCGAAGGCGACCCAAGCGCAGCCGCCAGACCCGAGGCCGAAGCATCCACCACCCCGCCGTCGTCGCCGGCCGCGGCGCAACCGCTGTTCAGCCTGCTGGGCGTCCTCTTGGTGGTGCTCACCGTCCTCGTGGTCGCGTCGGACTGGGGCGCGCCCTCCCCGGTCGCGTCTCTGGTGCCGGTGGTGGAGATCGCCCTCGTCGCGGTTCTTTCGATCCTCGTGGTCCCGGCGCGGCGGGCCTTCGTCCTCGTCGCCCTCGCCATCACCGGCCTGCAGATCGCCCTGCACGAGGACTGGCTCGCCCAGACGCTGCACGGCCTGTCGGTGGCCGCCTTCATCGGCGCCTTCTTCTCCGCCCTCACCACCTTGCGCCACGCCGCGCAGACCTCGCCCTCCATCGCCGCGTGCGGGCGCTTCCTCGCCAGCCAGCCGCCGGGACGGCGCTACGCCGCGCTGTCGGTCGGCGGGCAGATGTTCTCGCTCCTCCTCAACTACGGCGCCATCGCTCTCCTCGGCAGCCTCGCCGTCGCCAGCGCGCGGGAGGAGCCGGACCCGGAAATCCGCGCCATCCGCATGAAGCGCATGCTGCTGGCCGTGCAGCGTGCCCTCGTCGGCACCCTCCCCTGGTCGCCGCTGTCCTTCGCGGTCGCCATCTCCACCGCGCTGATCCCGGGCGCCAGCTGGGGCGCGCTGTTGGCGCCGGCGTTCATCTCGGGCGTGATCCTCGTCGGCATCGGCTACGCGCTCGACACCATTTTCAAGCCGCGCCCGCGCCGCCGCCCGCAACGCACCGAAACGACGGGCGGCTGGGGCGTCCTGCGCCCGCTGGTCCTGCTCCTCGTCATCCTCCTGACCCTCGTCGCCGTGCTGCAGACGGCGACGGGCGTGCGCACCGTGGGCGTCGTCGCGCTGGTGGTGCCGCTGGTGTCGGCCGCATGGGTGTTCATGCAAGGGGCACCGGGCCGCCGGTTCGCCCACCTGCGCAGCCGCGCCGCTGGCTATGTCACGCGGGACTTGCCCACCTACCGCGGCGAGA
Source organism: Acuticoccus yangtzensis (assembly GCF_001927245.1). GTDB lineage: Bacteria > Pseudomonadota > Alphaproteobacteria > Rhizobiales > Amorphaceae > Acuticoccus > Acuticoccus yangtzensis. The sequence continues at coordinate 809,090 of NZ_MJUX01000001.1, forward strand.
TCACGCTCCTGTCGATGGCCGGCTATATCGGCACCGTGGGCGCCACCTTGATGGCCGAGTGGCTGCAGGCCTCGGGCGTCAGCTTTGCGGCGCTTCCCACGGCGGTGATCCTCGTCGGCCTCATCTGGGTGTTCACATTGGCCGGGCAGGTGGCGATGAACCCGATCCTCACCGCCTCGCTGGTTCTGCCGCTGATCCCCTCGGCGGATGCGCTCGGCATCTCCTCCACCGCGATCCAGGTCGCGGTGACGGCAGGCTGGGCGCTCGCCGGTGCTAACTCACCCTTCACGGCGACGACGCTCCTCACCGGCTCATTCGCGGGCAAGAGCGCGTGGCACGTGGGGCTGCGGTGGAACGGCCTCTTCACCGTCCTGTGCGGCGTGGCGCTGTCGGCCTGGGCGCTGATCTACGCCTTCATCGTCTCCTGACGGTCCGCGCCCGAGGGGCGCGCCGCATGGCGCCCCGTCAGCCCACCCGGCGCAGCTTCTCGTAACGCTTGATCACCCTGTCGCGCTTCAACCGCGACAGGGACTGCAGCCAGAACTTGCCGTCGAGCTGGTCGATCTCGTGCTGATGGCAGACGGCGCGCAGGCCCTCCGCCTCCTCCTCGTGAACGTCGCCCGCAAGGTCCTGGTAGCGCACCCGCACCTTGGCCGGACGCTCCACGTCCTCGGCGACACCCGGCATCGACACGCTCCCCTCCACATGGCGGAAGAGCTCGGCCGACGCCTCGACGATCTCCGGGTTCACGTACGTCACCGGCGCCTCATCCTCCGGCAGCGCCAGCACCACGACGCGCAGCGCCACGCCGATGTGCGGCGCGGTGATGCCGATGCCGGGGGCGGCACGCATCGTGTCGGCGAGGTCGGTCGCGAGTGCGGCGAGGTCGGCGCCGAAGGTCTCCACAGGCGCCGCGACGTCGCGCAATCGCGGGTCGGGATAAATCACGATGGGCCGGACGGGCACGGCATCACTCCACAGGCTGCGCGCCCCTCATAGGCTCAGCGCGCCGGGCGATCCAGCCGCGGCCGGCGATGCGGGATCAGATCGGCAGCGGCTCCGTCATGCCGCTCTCCTCCAGGTGCCAGCGCGCCTGCCACGCCCCGCCGATGCGCTCCAGCACCAGATAGTTGCGCTCGGCCACATAGCGGCCGCGCTGACCCGGCAGGCGGCGGATGGTGATCGGATGCTCCGGCAGAGGGTCCTCGCCCAGCGCCGCCAGCGCCCCCAGGAACCGCGCCCACCCCTTCGGCGGTGGCCGGTGGGCGATGCCGGACGCCACGAGCTGGTCCAGCGTGCGGCCCTCCTTCAGGTCCATCGTCGCCCGCGTGGCGAGGTGGATCTCGCCGGACAGGGCGACGATATCGTGACCGTCGCGGTGGGCGAGGTCGCGCACCAGGCGCAGCATCCGCCGCCACTCGTCGCGGTGGGAGCGGCTCTGCCACTGGTCGCGCAGGTCGTCCTCGTATTTCTGCATCTTCGGGATCGCGACCATCAGGCGTTCGAGCAGCGACATGCGCGGCCCCAAAAGCGGTACGCTCGACATGAGGAAGGTGTGGCCGGCGGCGGGGCGCGCGGCCTCGGCGTCCATCATCGCCCAGCCGCCAGGCCCCATCACGCGGGTCCGGGTGCGTTCCGACCTCAGATCCGGCGCCAGGATGCGCAGGTCCGGCAGCGACACCGTCCACCCGAGCTGCGCCCCGCCGGTGTCGGCGAAGCGGGCGGGCAAGCTGCCGTCGGCGCAGGCGTGCTGGAAGACGAGCGTCGCCTCGCGGGCGGCGGCGAACAGCGTCTGGCCGACCGCCGAGCGCGTCACCTCCTCCGGCAGCGAGCCCCAGCCGTCGCAGATGTCGTGATCGTCCCACTGGGTGAGCGAGGGGACGCGCGCCGCAAGCCAGGCGAACTCGGGCGAGCGGTAGAGCGACACGTAACGCTCCATGAACCGCTCACGCAGGTGATGGGTGAGGCTGGCGAGGGCGGCCGCGCCCGGCGCGTCCTCGATGTCGTCCGGCCAGTCGTCGCTGAGCGGGTGCCCGTCGGTCACCTCGTCCGCATAGACCTGATCGCCGCCGTGGAGGAGCAGCGCGAAGGGGCGCACCTTGTGCTCGTCGCGCAGGCGGGCCCACATGGCGTTGCGCTCCGAGCCCTCGCGCTCCAGGTCGCCGATCTCCTCGCCGTTGCAGGACACGTAGGCGATGGCGAGGTCGCCTCCCATCGCCCCCGCCACCTCATAGGTCTCGGCGTTCCAGCGATAGGTCGACGCCCGGTCGGCCGGCACGGCGAAGCGCGCGCGCCATACGCTGGCGGTATCGTAGACCGCGATCTTCTCGGCCGCTGCGATCCCCTCGGCGGTCTCCACCGGCGACGGGGCCGCGTCCGCCGCCGCGATGAAGAGCGCGGCGAGGTGAAGCGTCCCGGCCTCCGCAGCGTCGAGGAAGAGGACGGGGCCGATGATATCGTCGATCTGAACGGGCATAGCGCCCTTCAGGTAGGACGCCGGGCGGGTTTTCAAAGCACAATCGCAATCGCCGCGGCGGCGCGCCCCGGCCCACAGGCCGCACACGGTGGTGACTTGGAACCGGCGTTGAGTGGCGCTATGCCCACGGTCCGCCTGCGACAGGAGCCGACCATGGACAAGACCGCCGAGACCATCGCTCGCCTAATTGCCGAGGAGATCGGCGCCAAGCCGGGTCAGGTTGCCGCAGCCGTCGAGCTGCTCGACGCCGGTTCGACCGTCCCCTTCATCGCCCGCTACCGCAAGGAGGCGACGGGCGGGCTCGACGACACGCAGCTTCGCACCTTGGGCGACAGGCTGGTCTATCTGCGCGAGCTGGAAGCGCGGCGGGCGGCGATCCTGACCTCGATCCGCGACCAGGGGAAGCTGACGGGCGAGCTGGAAGCCGCCATCGCCGGGGCCGACACCAAGGCGCGGCTGGAAGACCTCTACCTTCCGTTCAAGCCCAAGCGCCGCACCAAGGCGATGATCGCCCGCGAGAACGGCCTGGAGCCGCTGTTGCGCGCCATCGAGGGCGACCGGCGGGCCGATCCGCAGGCGCTCGCCGCCGCCTACGTCAACGACAAGGTCGCCACGGTGAAGGCGGCGCTGGAGGGGGCGCGCGACATCAAGGTCGAGGAGCTGGCGGAGAATGCCGACCTCATCGGCCGCCTGCGCGACTTCATGCGGCGCGAGGCGATCATCTCGGCCACGGTTGTGGCGGGCAAGGAAGAGGCGGGCGCGAAGTTCTCCGACTATTTCGACCACAAGGAGAAGTGGGCCGACATTCCCGCCCACCGCGCGCTCGCCATCATGCGCGCGGCGAACGAGGAGGTGGTGAGCGTCGACATCGCGCCGGATCCCGACACGGGCGTGGCGCGGGCGGAAGGCATCGTGGCGGCGGCGATCGGCATTTCGGGCGATGGGCCGGGCGACCAGTGGCTGCGTCAGGTGGCGTCCTGGGCGTGGCGGGTGAAGCTGAAGCTGTCGATGTATCTCGACCTCTTCGGCGACCTGCGCGCCCGCGCCCACGAGGACGCGATCACCGTCTTCTCCCGCAACCTCAAGGACCTGCTACACGCCGCCCCGGCCGGTGCGCGGGCGACTTTGGGCCTCGACCCCGGCATCCGCACCGGCGTGAAGGCGGCGGTGGTGGACGCCACCGGCAAGCTCCTCGACACGGCGACGCTCTACCCGTTCCAGCCGAAGAACGACGTGCGCGGTGCCGAGGGGAAGATCATCGAGCTGATCCGCCGGCACAACGTGGAGCTGATCGCCATCGGCAACGGGACGGCGAGCCGCGAGACGGAGCGCCTCGTGGCCGACACGCTGAAGCTCTTGCCGGACGGCGGGCCGCGCCCGACGAAGGTCGTCGTCTCGGAGGCGGGCGCGTCGGTCTATTCGGCGTCGGAGCTGGCGGCGAAGGAGTTTCCGGGGCTGGACGTGTCGCTGCGCGGCGCGGTCTCCATCGCGCGGCGGCTGCAGGACCCGCTGGCGGAGCTCGTGAAGATCGAGCCGAAATCCATCGGCGTGGGCCAATATCAGCACGACGTGGACCAGGGCCGCCTCGCCCGCGCGCTGGACGGAGTGGTCGAGGACGCGGTGAACGCGGTGGGGGTCGACCTCAACACCGCCTCGGCGCCCTTGTTGGCGCAGGTGGCGGGTGTCGGTCCGTCGCTGGCGCAGAACATCGTCACCTACCGTGACGCGAACGGCGCCTTCCCGACGCGCAAGGCGCTGATGAAGGTGTCCGGCCTCGGCCCGAAGGCGTTCGAGCAGTGCGCGGGGTTCCTTCGCATCCGCGACGGCAAGGAGCCGCTGGACGGCTCGGCCGTGCACCCGGAGGCATACGGCCTGGCGCGTCGCATCGTCGAGGCGTGCGGGCGGGACATCCGCGACATCATGGGCAACGGCGCGGTGCTGAAGGGTCTCAACCCGGCGCAGTTCGTGGACGAGAAGTTCGGCTTGCCGACGGTGCGGGACATTCTGTCGGAGCTGGAGAAGCCGGGCCGTGACCCGCGCCCGGACTTCCGCACGGCCACCTTCGCGGAGGGCGTGGACCAGATCTCTGACCTGAAACCCGGCATGATGCTGGAAGGCACGGTGACGAACGTCGCGGCGTTCGGCGCGTTCGTCGACGTCGGCGTGCACCAGGACGGGCTCGTCCACATCAGCCAGCTTGCGGACCGCTTCGTGAAGGACCCGCACGAGGTGGTGAAGGCGGGCGACGTGGTGCGGGTTCGCGTGGTCGAAGTGGACATCCCCCGCAAGCGCATCGGCCTCTCCATGCGCAAGGATGCGGAAGCGGCGCCTCAGGACAGCTCCCGCAACCGCGGCGGCGCCGGTGAGCGCCCGCACCGGAGCGGCGGCGGCGGCGGGCCCCAGCGTGGCGGCACGCCTCATGGAAAGGGCAAGCCGCAGGGGAACGGCGGACGGGGCCGCGACCCGAAGGCCACGTCCGGCGGCGGCGAGAGCGCGCTCGGCGCGGCGCTGCTGGAAGCGATGAAGAAGCGCACTTAGCCGCCGCCCGGCCGTCACGCGCGGCAACCGTCACCGGCGGCAACCGTCACGCGCGGAAGCCGTCGCGCGCGGCAGCCGGCGCGGCGGCCCCCAGCACGGCCGTCCCGTAACGGCGGCGACCGACACGCCGCAAACCAGCACGGCGGTAAAAAGCACGGCGGCAAACGGCGCGGCGACCGGCAACCGCCAACCGCCACGGGCGGCAGGCGGCGCGCAGGCTTTTCGCACGACGGGTGCTTGCCGGGATCGTTCGAAGGAGCGTGGCGGGGTCAAGTGTCCGCGCGGACCCACGCGCAGGCCGCTTCTTCAGCGGGCGAGCATGGGGAGCACGGACGCTTGACGCCGTCACGCTCCTTCCGAGGCTCAATTCAGGCTGTCAGGTCAGGCTTCTTCAGCCTGATCTGACGCCTGCCCGGTGGCGAACCGGGGGGAGCGCGAGGGGGGAACGCCCTCGCGGGGCGGCCCCTCTCGCAAAGGCGCTCGGGATGGACGAGGCCACCCCGCAGCGGGTCCAGCGCGGGGGCGCAAAGGCCCCCACACGGCTCAGTCCTTCGGCATGCCGTAGCCGCCGGCGGTCGGGGTGATCACGATCACCGCTTCGCCCGGCTCCAGAAGCGTCTGGTCACAGGGCGCCAGCTCTTCCACCTCGCCGGAGTTGCGGCGCACGAGGGTCTTGCCGACCTCACCCGGCTCGCCGCCCTTCACGCCAAACGGGGGAACCTTGCGGTGGGAGGCGAGGATGGCGCAGTCCATCCGCTTCAGGAAGCGGATCGTGCGGCTGGTGCCGTCGCCGGCCGACCACTCGCCGCGTCCGCCGGACCCTTTGCGGATGTGGAAGTCCTCCAGCACCACGGGGAAGCGCGTCTCGAACACTTCCGGATCTGTCAGGCGCGAGTTCGTCATGTGGACGTGAACGGCGTCGGTGCCGTCGAAGCCCGGCCCGGCGGGTGAGCCGGAACAGATCGTCTCGTAGTACTGATACTCGTCGTCGCCGAAGGTGAGGTTGTTCATCGTCCCCTGCGACGCCGACATCGCCTCGAGCGCACCGAACAGCGTGTTGGTGACGGCCTGTGACACCTCCACGTTGCCGGCCACGACGGCGGCCGGATAACGCGGGCTCAGCATCGTCCCCTCGGGCACGACGATCTTGATCGGCCGCAGGCAGCCGGCGTTGATCGGGATCGCGTCGTCGACCATCACGCGGAAGACGTAGAGCACGGCGGCGCGGGTCACCGGGGCGGGGGCGTTGAAGTTGTCGGCCCGCTGCTCGGAGGTGCCGGTGAAGTCCACCACCGCCTCGCGCTTCTCGCGGTCGATGGTCAGCTTCACGTGGATGGCGCAGCCCTGGTCCATCGGGAAATGGAACTCGGCGTCGTGCAGCTTGGTGAGAAGCCGCGCCACGCTCTCGGCGGCGTTGTCCTGCACGTGGCCCATATAGGCCTGCACGACGTCGAGCCCAAAGGCGCCGATCATCTTGCGCAATTCGGCCGCGCCCTTGGCGTTGGCGGCGATCTGCGCCTTCAGGTCGTTGACGTTCTGGATGTGGTTGCGCACCGGATAGGTGGCCCCCTTCAGGAGCGCGATCAGCTCCTCCTCGCGGAAGCGGCCCTGATCGACGATCTTGAAGTTGTCGATATAGACGCCTTCCTGCTCGATGTTGGTGGCGAGAGGCGACATGGAGCCGGGCGCGGTGCCGCCGACGTCGGCGTGGTGGCCGCGGCTCGCCACCCAGAACATGATCTCCTTGTCGTCCGGCCCGAAGACGGGGGTGCAGACGGTGATGTCCGGCAGGTGGGTGCCGCCGCGATAGGGCGCGTTGAGGCAGAAGACGTCGCCCGGCTTCACCTCGGCATTGTTGGCGACCACGGTTTCCACGGACCGGTCCATGGAGCCGAGGTGCACCGGAATGTGCGGAGCGTTCGCCACCAGCGCGCCGGTCTGGTCGAAGACGGCGCAGGAGAAGTCCAGCCGCTCCTTGATGTTGACGGAGTAGGCGGTGTTCTGGAGCGTCACGCCCATCTGCTCGGCGATGGACATGAAGAGGTTGTTGAAGATCTCCAGCATCACCGGGTCGGCCGCGGTGCCGATGGCCACCTGCCGGTCCAGCGCCTTCACGCGGGTCAGGACGAGGTGGTCCTTTGCCGTCAGCGTGGCGGACCACCCGTCCTCGACGACGACGGTCTGGTTCGGCTCGATGATGATGGCCGGTCCCGCCAGGGTCTGGCCGGGGGCGATCGCCTCGCGCCGGACGACACGGGCCTCGTGCCACGCGCCCTTGGAGAAGAAGCGCGCGGTGTCGCCGCCCTCCACCTCGCCCTCGGTGACGGCCGCGGCCGCCTCCTCGAACTTGGCGCCGCCGCCGATGGCCTCGACCTCGATCGCTTCGACGACGAGGGATTTGGTCTCGTCGGTGAAGCCGAAGCGGGCGTGGTGGGCGGCCTCGAAGGCCTCTTTCATGGCGCCGTCCGGCCCGGCGGGGACTGCGATCGGCGTGTCCGTCCCGGCGTAGCGCACGTGGGCGCGGACGATGAAGGTGATCGCGTCTTCGGCGACGCCCTGTCCCGCGACCTCGCCGCGCGCCTCGTCGATCAGCGGTGCGGCACCTTCCGTTATGGCGGCCTCGGCCCCCTCGCCCACCGGCACGTCGAGCGCGGAGGTGCGGGTGGAGCGGATCTCGGCAAGGCCCATCCCGTAGGCCGACAGAAGTCCGGAGAAGGGGTGCAGCAGAACGGTCTTGATGCCGAGCGCGTCGGCCACCAGGCAGGCGTGCTGGCCGGCGGCGCCGCCGAAGGAGTTCAGCGCGTAGCGGGTGATGTCGTAGCCGCGCTGGACGGAGATCTTTTTGATCGCCTCGGCCATGTTGGCGACGGCGATCTGAATGAACCCGTCCGCCACCTCCTCGGCGCTGCGCCCGTCGCCCACCTCGGCGGCCATCTCGGCAAATTTGGCGCGCACGGCGTCGGCGTCGAGAGGCTCGTCCTGGCCGGGACCGAACACGGCGGGGAATGCCGAGGGGATCAGCTTGCCGACCATGACGTTGGCGTCGGTGACGGCGAGCGGGCCGCCGCGGCGGTAGGCGGCGGGGCCCGGATAGGCGCCGGCGGAATCGGGGCCGACGCGGAAGCGCGACCCGTCGAAATGGAGGATTGAGCCGCCGCCGGCCGCGACGGTGTGGATCAGCATCATCGGCGCGCGCATGCGCACACCGGCGACTTCGGTCTCGAAAGCGCGTTCATATTCGCCGTCGAAGTGGGCGACGTCGGTGGACGTGCCGCCCATGTCGAAGCCGATCACCTTCTCGAACCCGGCCGAGCGCCCGGTCTCGGCGAGGCCGACGACGCCGCCCGCGGGGCCGGATAGGATCGCGTCCTTGCCCTGGAAGAGCTCCGCCGCGGTCAGCCCGCCCGACGACATCATGAACATCAGCCGCGCGCCGGTACGCTCGATGTCCAGTTCCTCGGACACCTGCCGCACGTAGCGGCCCAGGATGGGCGAGAGGTAGGCGTCGACCACGGTGGTATCGCCGCGCCCGACGAGCTTGATGAGGGGCGACACCTCGTGGCTAACGGACACCTGGGTGAAGCCGATCTCGCGGGCGACGCGGGCGGCCAGCGCCTCGTGCTCCGGGTAACGGAAGGCGTGCATGAAGACGATGGCGAGCGCACGGTAGCCCTCGTCGAACCGGGCCTGGAGGGCGGCGCGGATGGCGGCCTCGTCGGCAGCCTTCTCGACCGTGCCGTCGGCGAGGATGCGTTCGTCCACCTCCTCCACGGCATCATAGAGCGCCTCGGGCAGCACGATCTTCTTGGCGAAGATGTCGGGCCGGCCCTGGTAGCCGATGCGCAGAGCGTCGCGGAAGCCGCGGGTGGTCACCAGAAGCGTGCGGTCGCCCTTGCGCTCAAGGAGGGCGTTGGTGGCGACGGTGGTGCCCATGCGCACATCGCCCACGGCGCCGCGCGGGATCGCTTCGCCCTTGGCGAGGCCGAGATGGTCGCGGATGCCCTGGACGGCGGCGTCACGATAGGCGTCGGGGTTGTCGGACAGGAGTTTTTTGGCATGGAGTTTGCCTGTTGGATCGCGTCCGATCACGTCCGTGAAGGTGCCGCCCCGGTCGATCCAGAAATCCCAAGCGCTCATGCCTGTACATGCCTCAACAGTCGGAAAGATATGGCATGCCATAGCCGACTGAGGCGGTCGCGGCTAGCACCATGGGGTGCTTTTGCGCAACGAACCGTATGTAAACAGCCGAATGGTTTAAGATCTACAGACTGAAGCGCCGCTGTGGACTTCGGAGGAAGACTCACGCTTGGGCGCTTCCCCTCCGCAATACTTGTAAGATCGATCCGAAATTCGTTCGCAAACCGTCAACGTGCGTCCACATCTTCTTCGGCGCTGGTATCCACCCCGGGCGCCGCACCGTTGGCCGTGCCTTTCGCACGGCGCCGGTCCTCGCCGATCCGCCGGTAGGACGCGCGCGAGGAGAGAAGATGCGCCCGCATCGTCGTCTCCGCCCACTCGGCATCGCGGGCCTCCAGCGCATCGACGAGCTCGCCGTGCTGGCGGTTGCTGCGCGTCAGCTCGGCCCGCGTCCAGTTGTTGAAGGTCGGGCTCACCACCGGGCGGCGGGCGATGGCGTTGATCATGTCCGCCATCATCGCGTTGCCGCCCTGCGCCCAGATCACGCGGTGGAACGCGGCGTTATATTCGCGGTAGGCGCGGCGGTCCGGCTCCGCCTCGCCGATCGCACCGTCCATCCGCGCATGCAGATCGCGCAGCTTGGCGATGAACGCGTCGTCCACATACTGCACCGCGAGCCCCACCGCGATCGGCTCCACCGCGGCGCGCATGGTGAAGATGTGGATCACCTCGTCGGGGTCCGTCTCCGTCACCACCGCGCGGCGGTAGGCCTCGCGCTGGATCACCCCTTCGGCCTGCAGCCGGCGCAACGCCTCGCGGATCGGCGTGCGGCTGACCCCCAGCCGGTTGGCGAGCTCCCCCTCCGGCAGAACGTCGCCGCCGATATAAGTGCCGTCGGCGATCAGCGACCGGATCCGGCTATAAATGTCCTCGGCCATGGCGCGTCCGGGCTGGTCAGTGGAACCCGCGCGCGGCCAGCCAGTCCGACAAAATCGTCGTGGCCTCAGCCAGTTGCGCGGGCTGGCCGACGAAATAGTGGTTCGCTCCGTCGATCAACCGGAAAGTCTTGTCCTCGGACGCCACCGCATCGTGCACGCGGCGGGTGTGGGGCTGCGGCACCGCGTCGTCCGCCCCGCACTCCACGGCGATGAAGGGGACAGTCACCGCGCGCCCGGTCACCAGGCTGTCCGCGCGGGTGTGCGCGGGCGACCACTGCGACAGCCAGCTCCGCAGGGTCGAAAACCGCCCCAGCCCCACCGGGCCGCTGTTCACCGTCTCCGGATTGCCGAGATAGCTCCACCCCGGCCGGCGCCCGTTCGGCTCGATCGTCGGGTCCAGAAAGCGCGGGTCCGCCATCGTGCGGTGGGTGACGAAGCCGCGCTCCATCTCGGCCCCGCCCTTGGTGCGCAGCCGGTGCAGCGTCTCCTCCACGCGCGCGGTGATCGCCGCCATGCGCGCCGCCTGCGCCGCGCGGTAGGCGGCGACGAAATCGGGATCGAACGGCACCGGACGGCCGGCATAGAGGTCCAGCGCGGGATCGCGGTCGTCGGGGTTCGCCTCGTCCTTCACCGAGGGGTCGAGCCATTCGGCCAACAGCACCGCGCGGGAGGAATGGGCGGCGAGATGCATCACCGCGTCCGCCGGGATCAGCCCCGCCCCGGCGATGTCGACCGGATCGCCAGCAGGAGTCGCCTCGATCGTCGGCCGCTCGGCCTGCGATTGGTACAGCATCGCCAGCGAGCCGCCCCCGCTCCACCCGCACAGGACGACACGCTCATATCCCCACTCCTCCCGCGCCGCGCGGATATAGCGGCCGAGGTCCAGCAGCACGTTCTCCATGATCAGCGCCGTGTCGTTGCGCTGGTAGCGGCTCCCGGCGCACAGGACGTGGTGGCCGAGCTCGGCCATCCGGCGCGGCAGTGGCAGCAGATGCAGCGTCGACGCCGGGTGCATGAACACCAAAAGCGTGGACGACGGCACACCCGCCGGGCGGATCAGGATGCCCTCCATGTGGGTCAGCCCGGTGGTGCCGGCAAAACCGTAGGTCTCGGTGAAGGCGCGGTTGGCCTCCAGGGTCAGGTGCTTCCAGTCGAAGATGAGGTCGTGCATCGCTCAGCTCGCGGCGTCGGCGAGGATGCCCACATCCTCGTCATGGGTGACCCGGCCGGCGACCGGGCGGGCAAGGTCGGGGCGCAGCCGCGCCGCGCCGTCGTCGTGGATGTGGCAGCGCACGCGCCGCCCGCCCGGCTGGTCCGACAGCTCCGGCTCAACCGCCTCGCACAGCGGCGCCACGAACGGGCAGCGCGACGAGAACCGGCACCCCGGCGGCACGTTCAGCGGCGAAGGGACGTCACCGGTCAGCTCGTGCCGCTCCGGCGCCTCGGCCGGGTCCATGCGCGGGATCGCCGCGATCAGCCGCTCCGTATAAGGGTGCAGCGGCTCGGCCAAGATCTCCTCCGCAGGCCCCTCCTCGACGATGCGGCCGAGATACATCACCGCCACATGGTCGCAGATGTAACCCACCGTGGCGATGTCGTGGGAGATGTAGAGAACGGCGAGGCCCAGTTCGCGCGACAGCTCGTCGATCAGCTCCAGCACGCTCGCCTGGATCGACACGTCCAGCATCGACACCGGCTCGTCCGCGACGATGAATTTCGGCTCCAGCACCAGCGCGCGGGCAATGGCGATGCGCTGGCGCTGCCCGCCGGACAGATCGCTCGGATAGCGGTCGACGTTCTCCGCCGGAGGAATACGCACCAGGTTCATCGCCCGCGCCACCCTCTCCCGCCGCTCCGCCGCGTTGCCGATGCGGTGGATGATCAGCGGCTCCTCGATGATCTGGCCGATGGTCAGCCGCGGGTTGAGCGACGAATAAGGGTCCTGGAAAATGATCTGCGCCTGGCGCCGATAGTCCTTCAGCGCGCGCCCCTCGGCCCTGGTGATGTCCTCACCGCGATAGCGCACCCGCCCGCCCGTCGGCTGATACATGCGCACCAGCGACATGCCGAGCGTGGACTTGCCGCAGCCGGACTCGCCGACGAGGCCGACCACCTCGCGCTCGCGGATCGTCACGTCCACACCGTCCAGCGCCCGCGCCACCTTCGGCTTCTGGCCCACCAACGCGCTGATGATCCCGCTGCGCGCCTGGAAATGCGTCTTCAGCCCCTCGGCCTCGATCACGGTCGCCCGATCGCCCTCTCCCCTCCGCTCGCTCATGCCGCGGCCCTCATCTTGCGCCACGTTTCGGGAAGCGCCGCCGCGGCGCGGAACTCTTCGGCGCGGTCGGTGAAGTGGCAGGCGGCCTGCTGCGGCCCAGCGGCGGCGACGGGCGGCGGCGTGGTGCGGCACAGGTCCGCCGCGAACGGGCAGCGCCCGGCGAAGCGGCAGCCCGGCGGCGGACTGGCAAGGTTCGGTACCACGCCCGGAATGGAGATCAGCGGCTGACGGGGCGCCCCGCGGACGGGAAGCCGCGGGAAGGCGTTCTGCAGACCCATCGTATAAGGGTGCAGCGGACGGCCCAGCACCTGCCCCGTCGGCCCGCTCTCCACCACCTTGCCGGCATACATCACGACGGTCGTCTCGCAGGTCTCCGCCACCACCGCGATATCGTGCGTGACGAGCACCATGGACCGGCGCATGTGGGCGTGAATGCCGCGGATGCGCGCCATGATCTGCGACTGCATGATCGGATCCAGCGCGGTGGTCGGCTCGTCGGCCAGCAGCATCCCCGCGTTCAGCGCCAGCGCCATGGCGATCACCGCGCGCTGGCGCATGCCGCCGGAGAACATGTGCGGGAACTCGGTCAGCCGCGCCGCGGGCAGGCCGACGAGGGCGAACATCTCCTCCGCCCGCGCCCAGGCCGTCGCCCGGCCGACCGGCTCGTGGGCGCGGATCGCCTCCACGATCTGATCGCCGATCGAATAGACCGGGTCGAGCGAATTCATCGCGCTCTGGGTGATCAGCGCGATCCGGTTCCACCGCACGTCCCTCAGCGCATCGTCGGTGAGGCCGAGAATGTCGTCCCCGTCGAGAAGCGCGCGCCCGGTCAGCCCCGTGCCTTCCGGCAAAAGCCCCATCAGCGCCTTCACCACCGTGCTCTTGCCGCACCCGCTCTCGCCCACCAGGCCGAGATTGGTCCCCGCCGGCACGGTGAAGCCGACGTCCTCCACCGCGTGGAACGGCCCGCGCGCGGTGTTGTAGGTCACCGACAGACCGTCCACCCGAAGCTCGGCCGCGGGCTTGGCGGCGAGCCGCGCATTCAACTCCGCCAGCGACATCAGCGCCTCCTCAGCCGCGGGTTGGTCTGCTCCTCGTAGGCGCGGCCGATCAGGTAGAGCGAGGAGACGAGGAGAACGAGCGCCACGGACGGCGGCACCACCCACCACCACGCGGTGCGCAGGTTACCGCTGGAGAAGGCGGTGTTGAGCATCTGCCCCCACGAGATCGCCTTCGGATCGCCGAGGCCGAGGAAGGACAGGCTCGCCTCCGTCAAAATGGCGAAGGCGACGGACATGGTGATCCACAGGAACACCACGCGGAACACGTTGGGCAGGATGTGCCGCATGATGATGTGAAAGTGCGACGCCCCCGCCGCCCGCGCCCATTTGACGTAGACGCGCTCCTTCTCCGTCAGCACCGCCGAGCGGATGATGCGCGCCCCGTTGCGCCAGAACAGGATGGTGATGACGAGGATGATGTTCTCGATGCTGGGGCCGAGCAGCGCCACCGCGACGATGGCGAAGGGCAGCGTCGGGATCGACAAGGCGACGTCGGTGATGCGCATCAGGACATCGTCGACGAGGCCGCCGAAATAGCCGGAGAGCACCCCGAAAAGCGTGGAGATGAAGCCCACCGCGACGGCCGCCACCAGCCCCACCATCAGCGCCACGCGGAAGCCGTAGAGGAACTGGCTGAGCACGTCCTGGCCGAAGCCTGTGGTGCCGAAGGGGTTGGCCGCGGTCGGCGGGGAGAGGCGGTTGAGGCGCCCGGCCTCCGTCATCATCGCCTGAAACGGGTCGTAAGGCGCCAGCCACGGGGCGAGCACCGCGAGGACCACGAACACGGACAGGACGACGACGCCGATCAGCGCGAAGCTGTCCCGCATCATCAGCCGCAGCGAGTCCCACGCCGCCGCCCACGGGCTGCGGCCGCGGATGGTGATCGGCGTGGCGCCGGACGAGGACACGGGGCCGGGCACGGGGGCGGGATCGGGCGCGACGGTCATTTGTACACCACCCTCGGGTCGAGCTTGCCGTAGACGAGGTCGGCGGCGAGGTTCGCCAGCACGATCATCACGGCGAGGAGGAAGAAGGCGGCCTGCGCCAAGGGGTAGTCCTGCCGCGTCACCGCCAGCACCAGCTCCCGCCCGACGCCCGGCCACGAGAAGACGATCTCGATCACCACGATGCCGGCGATCGTCTCCGCCAGCGCCGGAAACAGCCAGGTGATCAGCGGCAGCATGGAATTGCGCGCCGCGTGCCAGGCCACCCGCCGCTGCGGCACCCCCTTGGCGCGCACCAGCTCGATATAATCTTCGGTCCGGTTCTCCACGACGCCGGAGCGCATCAGCAGGAGATTCTCGGGCAGGAAGTATATGATGACCGCCACCAGAGGCAGCGTCAGATGGTGCAGGAAGTCCAGCGTCAGATAGCGTGCGAAACCCGTCGTCTCACCCGGATCGCCCATGCCGAAGCCCGGAAACCAGCCGAGCGTGCTGGAAAAGACCGTGAGAAGCGCGATGCCGATGACGAAATTGGGCACCCCGCGGATGACGGTGGCGAGGAAGATGCCCGACCGCTCCAGCTTGCCGCCGCGCCGCGCCCAGCCGACCGCTGTGCCGATGGCCGCGCCGATCGCCGCCCCCAGCAAAAGCCCCGGCACGGCGATCCACAGCGTGTTGACGATGAGCGGGAACAGCACCTCCCACACCGGCTTGCGGTAGAAGAAGGACGCGCCGAAGTCGCCCTGCAGCAGATTGCCGAGATAGGCGATGTACTGGTCCCACAAGGAGCCGGTCAGGCCCCAGCGTTCCAGCAGCGCCTGGCGCGCCTCGTCGGTCAGGCCGCGCTCCAGCAGAATGGCGGTCGGGTCGGCGGGCATCACGCGGAACATGAAGAACATGATTGTGGTGACGGCCCAGACGACCAGAACGCTCTGCGCAAGGCGGCGGAGGATATAGGCGCGCATGGCACAACTCGGGGCAAAGGTCGGGGCGTGACGGGGCCGCACCGCTCACGGTCCGGCGGAGCGGAGCAGCAATAAAGGTCGGCGGTCGAAGATCAGCGGCCGAAGATCAGCGGTTGGGGATCGGGACCAGCGGGCCGCCGCGGGTGAGACCCCGCCGCGGCCCGCCTCGGATCACTTCTTGGGGTAGTGCAGGCGGCCGCTGGAATCCCAGCCGTAGCCCGCCTCTTCCAAGGTGGCGCGCGCGGCCTCCACGTCGAAAGGGATCTCCGGCAGGTCCTTGTTGTGCCACATGCCGATCTGCTCCGGAACGGGGCCTTCGCCCGCCGGAACCGCAAAGCCGAGCCAGCCTTCGATCGCCGCGCGCTGCTTCGACGTCGCCTGCCTGAGCGCCTTGCGGAAGGCGGGGTCGGTGAACGGCGCTTTCTGGTTGTTCAGCCAGACCAGCATCGACCCGTGGGACGGGATCTCGAGGAAGTCGAGGTGGTCGTTCTGCATCGCGAGGTCACTCATCGACGCCACGGGAAGCACCATGCTGGCGATGTCGCCGGTGCCATCCAGCATCGCCGAGCGGATGGCGTCCGCCTGCCCCAGAGCGAGACGGCGCAGACCGTCATATTCCGGCGCGTGGAAGTGCTCCTTGAAGGCGTCGAGCTGGTGCGTCTCGTTCACCCGCCAGGAGCGGAACTTGAACGGGCCGCTGCCGATCACCGCATTCTCGGCCACCACGTCACGTGCGATCATGTCGCCGTCATAGTCCGCCCACACGTGCTCGGGCAGGATGAAAACGTAAGGCAGAACCGTCGTCACGAACGACGCATCCGGCGTCTTCAGGCTGACGTTGAAGGTGAGGTCGTCCACCTTCTCCGCCCCGGCGAGGTTGCCGATGCGCGAGGACATCGCCGGCGGCTGCAGCTCCACGATGGTGTTGATCGTGAACACCGCGTCGTCCGCGCTGACGGGCTCGCCGTCGTGGAAGGTCATCCCCTCGCGCAGGGTGATCTTCACCGTTTGCGGGTCGGTGAACTCCCAGGCGCTGGCGGCCCAGGGCACCGTGTCACCGTCGCTGTTGTTCTTGGCGAAGGTGTCGTAGACGAAGCGGATCCAGCCCACCGCGCCCTCTTCGGCGAGCGGGTTGTAGGTCGTCACGTCCTCATAATGAGCCCAGTCGAGGATGCGGTCGTCGGTCAGCGGGCGGGCGGACAGCCACGGATCGACCAGCCCTTCGTGCGCGGCCACCGGCGCAGGGCTCGTCACGTTCTCCCATTTGTCGCTGTTCCAGAGGATGCCGTAGACGGTGTTCGTCGCCGGCCACCAGGGCATCGTGTCGTAGAAATATTGCTGCGCGTCGTGGACGACCTTCAGGCGCTCCACCGGGTCGACGATCTCGCGCTGGCGCTGGACGATTTCGGTATAGGCCTCGTCGCACCACTTGGCGCCGTTGCGGCGCGCCCCGCAGGCGCCCAGATCGTGCAGCCAATAGGTCGGGTCCACGCGGTCCGGGTCGGCACCGACGGTGAAGACGGCCATGTCCTCCAACCCGCCGCCGACGATGATGTTGGAGATGAAGCTGCTGAACTGCACCGGCTGCATCTGGAAGCTGAGGCCGAGCTTGGCCCACTCCTCCGACATCACGCGGGCGGATTGCTCGTACATCGGCCCCATGTCGGTGGCGTAGTAGGCGATCTGGAGTTCGGGAACCGGCTCGCCCAGGTCCTGGGCCATGGCGGAGCCGCAAAGCGCGAAAAGTCCGGCCGGCAGCCACAAGGGCGCAGCCAGCCGTCTGACGGCGGTTGTCATCGTCGTTCCTCCCTTCCGGCCCGCGTTTTCATGCGACGGAGGCGCCGATCTTCCGACCAGTCTTCTTTTCCGTCGCCTGGGCCGTGCCCGTCAAAAGTGTATACGAAAACTTTCTCTGTCAATAGAATCCGCTTGCCAAGCGGGGCAATTCGTCAAAAGTGAGTGCAGTTACTGGCCGCACGGAGAGAGGCAAAGCCCAAGAGGCAGCCCGGCGGACGGCCTGAGCGAACGGCAGGGAGGGCCGGTTGAGACGTTCTTGGGTGGGCGGCGCCAACGCCGCCGAAACGGATTTTCCGTTGGCGAACCTGCCCTTCGGGGTGTTCTCCACCACCGCGGAGGGACCGCGCTGCGGCGTTGCCATCGGCGATCACGTGGCCGACCTCGCCGCCCTGGCAGCGGCCGGCCTGCTGCCGGGCGACTGCGGCTTCGACGCGCCGGCGCTGAACACCTTCATGGCGCTCGGCCCGGCGCGCTGGGACGAGGTGCGCACCCGCCTCACCGCGCTCCTCGCCGAAGACGGCGACGGCGCCCTTCGAGGCGATGCCGCGCTGTGCGGCCGCGCCTTGGTGCCGCTCGCCGAGGTGGCGATGCACCTCCCCTTCCGCGTCACCGGCTACACGGACTTTTACGCAGGCCGCCAGCACGCCTTCAATTCCGGCTCCATCCTGCGCGGGCCGGACAATGCGCTGACGCCGAACTGGCCGCACATGCCGATTGCCTACAATGGGCGGACCTCCACCGTGGTGGTGTCCGGCACGCCGGTGCGCCGCCCGCTCGGCCAGGTGATGGGGCCGGACGGTGACGGCCCCGTCCTGTCGCCCTCGCGGCGGCTCGATATCGAGGTGGAATTCGGCGCCGTCGTCGGCGTGCCGACGCGCATGGGCGACACGCTCACCGTGGCCGAGGCGTGGGAGAACATCTTCGGGTTCGTCCTCCTGAACGACTGGTCCGCGCGTGACATCCAGCGCTGGGAGGGCCAGCCGCTCGGCCCCTTCCAGGCGAAGGCCTTCGCCACCACGATCAGCCCGTGGGTCGTCACCCGCGCCGCGCTGGAGCCGTTCCGCACCAAGGGCTGGCCGCGCGACAAGGCGCTGCTCCCCTACCTCGACGAGCCGGCCGACTACTTCTTCGACCTCACGCTCGAAACGCATCTCTGCCCCAAGGGCGGCGCCGCAACCCGCATCGTCTCCACCAACACGCGCCACCTCTACTACAGCGCGCCGCAGCTCCTCACCCACCACGCCTTGTGCGGCTGCGCGATGAACGCCGGCGATCTCCTCGGCTCCGGCACCATCTCCGGGCCCGAGAAGTCGAGCTTCGGCTGCCTGCTCGAGCAGACATGGGGCGGGCGTGACCCGGTCCCGCTGGACGGTGGCGAACGGTTGTTCCTGGAGGACGGCGACACCGTCACCATGACCGGCTGGGGCCAGGGCGAAGACTACCGGATCGGATTCGGCCGCTGCGATGGCGAGATCTTGCCCGCACGGCCCAACGTTGGGGCAAATTGATGAAACTCTGCCGATATGACGACAACCGCCTCGGCGTGGTGCGCGGCGACATGGTCCACGATGTCAGCGCCGTCTTGGACACGCTGCCCGCCGTGCGCTACCCGCTGCCGGACCATGACCCGCTGATCGCCGCCCTCCCGACGCTGCGCGACCGGATCGACGCGCTCGCCGACGCGGCGGTGCCGGTGCCGCTCGCCGGCGTCCACCTGCTGCCGCCGGTCGCCTCGCCACGCAAGATCATCGGCGCCCCGGTCAACTACCGCCTCCACCATGACGAGGCGCTGGCGGACCCCACGATCCACCACCAGACCAACATCATGCCGATCGACAAGGCGGGCCTCTTCCTGAAGGCCACCAGCTCGCTGATCGGCGCCTCGTCGCCCGTGGTGCTGCGCCATCCGGACAAGCGCAACGACCACGAGATCGAGCTCGTCGTGGTGATCGGCCGCCGCGCCGACCGCGTCACGCAGGCCGATGCGCTGGACTATGTGGCGGGCTACGCCATCGGCCTCGACATGACCGTGCGCGGTACCGAGGAGCGCAGCATGCGAAAGTCCATCGACACCTACACGGTGCTGGGACCGTGGATGGTGACGGCGGACGAACTCACCGACCCCTCCGCGCTGACGATGGAACTCACCATCAACGGCTCTACACGGCAGAAGGCGACCACCGCCGACATCCTGCGCGACGTGCCGACCCTGATCGAGCGCGCCTCGTCGTTCTACACGCTGATGCCGGGCGACCTCATCTATACCGGCACGCCGGAAGGGGTCAGCGCGGTTCAGGCCGGGGACGTGATGGTGTGTTCGATCGAGGCGATCGGCACCATGCAGGTCGCCGTCACCGTCTGAGAGCGGGCGTCCTTCGGCGGCGCCCGGTGCTGGCGAAGGGGGTGGACGGCGCGGCCTAAAGCTTCGTCAGCACCTCGCCCCGGCGTTCGGCGCTCGTCCTGACTGCGTCGCGCACCGCGGGGCTGCGGTCGAGCAGGCGCCGGAACCTCGCCTCGTCGAGCACCAGCAGCGTCGACAGCGTCATCGACCGCGCTTCCGCACGCAGCGGGCGCTGTTCCAGAATGGAGAGCTGACCGAACATCTCGCCCGGTCCCAGCCGCCACGTCTGACCCGCCCGCTCCAGCTCCACAGCGCCCGACGCGATGAAGTAGACGCTCTTCGCCACCGTGTTCTTGGCGATGATCACGTCACCGATATTGGCATATTGGGTGATGAGGTTCTGGCCGAGCCGGCGGCGGGTCGGCTCGTCGAGATCGGCGAACAGGGGGAACTGCTGCACCAGCTCGGCGCGCTGCAGCACGAGGTCCAGCCGCGGGCGCCGTTCGGCCGCGGCGCGCCGGGCGGAGATCCCCTCCATCAGCGCCGTGTGAAGCTCCGCGCCGATCAACCCGTCATCGCGCATCGCCTGATATTCCCGCTCCTCCAACCGCACCGCGGTGCGGCGGATGAAGCGTCGCTCCATCTCCTCGGCATAGCCCGGATATTGCAGCCGCAGCCCATCCAGCGCGGTTTCGACATTTTCCACACGCCGCGCCACGAGATCGTGCAGCAGCTCGGCCACCCGGCGGCCGTGAATGCGGCGGATGCGCCCGTCGATGAAGCCGTCGAGATCGCGCAGGATGAGGCGATGGGACAGGAGCGCCTCGAACCGGTCCGCCGTCATCCGCCCCAGCGGCCCGGCAATGCCGAGCCGGTTCTGCAGGTCCGCGGCCCATTGGAAGGAGCGGCCATAGGCGAGACTCTCGCGCGCCGCCCGCTCATACTGCGCCCGCCCGCCCCGCGCCGCCTCGATCAGCCGGTCCGCGTCGGACAGCATCGTTTCGGACAGCCGCGCCGAAATCATCCGCTCGTGCATGCGGGCGATGATGGTGTCGCGCTCCGCACCCGCGACGGCGATCAGCCCCAGGGTGATGAGATCGCGGTCGAGAAGGTCTTCGTGGTCCTCCGCCTCCTTCACGGCGCGGTCCAGCCGCTCGGCGAACCGCTTCGCCTCGGATCGCACGATGGTCTGCGTCAGCTCGTAATTCTCGGTCGACCGCGCCACGTCCTCGCGCACGCTCTGCAGCGCCACGGCGACCACCTGGCGCGACAACGCCTCGTCGATCGGCGACAAGCGGTCGAGGCCCAGCCGGCCGATGACCCAGCGCAGCGTGGTCCCCTGGACGATGAGCGTGAAGAGAACGAACCCGGTGGCGAGGATGCCCACCACGCGCTTCGTCTCCACCGGCACGCGGATGCTCTCCGTCACCGCCAATGCCAGCGCCAGGGTGACCGCCCCGCGCAGCCCGCCCCACAGGATCGCCGCGCGGTAGGCCCCGCCCACCACCGGCGAAACCTTCAACCGCGACAACAGCGGCAGAAGCCCGAACAGGATGACCACCCGCGCCAGGATCGCGGCGACCACCACGACGCCGGTGAGGGCGAGGTCGTGAAGGGTCACACCCTCGAGAAGGCGGGGGATGAGGAGCGCTGCGAGAATGAAGATGAGCGCCCCCGCCCAGTGGGCGAGCAGGCTCCAGATCTCGCGCATGTTCGCCCAGGCCTGGGGCGGCAGGCGGCCCGGCGCGGTCACATTCAGCGTCAACCCCGCCGCCACCACGGCGATGACGCCGGACGCGCCGATCATCTGCTCGGCGACGATATACGCAAGATAAGGAAGCGCCACCGAGATGGAGATCTGCGCCAATTCGTAACGCGCGAAAACCGCCATCACCGCCACCGCGAGGCGGGCCAGAACCAGCCCCGTCGCCGCACCGCCGACGATCAGCACCGGGAACTGCCCCAGCGCGCTGAGCAGCGACGGGTTCGGGATCCCCATCATGACGAAGCTCATGAAGAGGCCGAAGAGGGCGATCGCGGCCGCGTCGTTGAGAAGGCTCTCCCCCTCGATGATGCGCGCCAGCCGCTGCGGCGCTGAGATCGAGCGGAAGATCGTCACCACCGCCGAAGGGTCCGTGGTCGACACGATGGAGCCGACCAGAAGACACGCGGCGAGCGGCAGCGCCCCGGTGAGGAAGAGGCCGTATCCCACCGAAAGCGTCGCCACCACCACCGCGACGACGGCGAGCACCAGGATCGGCACCCAATCGTCCAGCATCCGCCGCACGTCGATGCCGAGCATGGCTTGAAAGAGCAGCGTCGGCAGGAAGACGTAGAGGAAGACGTTGGAGCGGATCGGGAAATCCAGGATCGCTTCGGCGACGGGGTTGAAGGCGTCCGTCAAGTCGGTGCGCAGCAGGAAGGTGGCCCCGAGCGCGATGAGGATGCCGAGCCCCGCCAGGATCACCGTGTAGGGAAGCCGCAACCGCGCCGCGAGCGGTTCCGCCGCCCCGATGACGAGGAAGAGCGAGGCGATGACGGCAGTGACGACGATGATGTCCATGAACGGGTAGCGGCCTAGCGTCCGGGGGGAAAGCCCGTTCAGCATGGCATCATTCGCCCGATTTCACAGCACTCATCGGCGCTTGGCCGCTACCGCGCCATGTCGCAGGCGCCCGCTCCCGGCGGACGATCCGCACCGCCTCACCGTCTTATGCGGCCGTCGCCGCCTTGCTCACCGGGCCGGCGCCGCGCTGCCGTCGGCCGCGAAGCTCGCAAGGTAGGCGACGAGATTGTCGACATCGGCCGGGCGCAGCGGGCCGGGCGACGTCATCCGCGTGCCCCGCGCAACGCCCTGCGGATTGGCGACGAAGGCGGCGATGGTATCGTGGTCCCACACGATCGCCGCCGCCTTCAGCGCGGGCGAATAGGTGTAGCCGGGGGCGGTGCCGCTGGTGCGGCCGACAACCCCGTTCAGCTCCGGGCCGACGAGGTTGCGCGCCTTCGGGCCCACCTGGTGGCAGCTCTGGCAGCGGGCGAACACCCGCTTGCCCGCCGCGGGATCGCCGTCCGCCACCGCCGTGCCGGCGAAGATCAGCGGCGCCAGAAGCAGCGCCGCGAGGCAGAAGGCCGCACGGCGCCGTTCGCGCGGCGAGCGCCGCGCGTCGATCTCGTTCATCATTGGTTTGAACCCCTTAGGCGCCGGATAGGGCAGTGTTGGCGAGAGGCAGGCTCCGGACACGGGTCCCGGTCAGCGCGGCGACGGCGTTCACCACCGCCCCCGGCACGCCCGGAAGGCCCGGCTCGCCGACGCCGCCCATCGGCGCCCCGCTCTCGACGATGGAGACGGTGACGGCGGGCATCATCTCCCGCCGCAGCACCTGATAGGTGTCATAGTTGGCGTCCCGCCGCTGGCCGTTCTCGTAAACCGCCTGCTCGACCAGCACCGCCGACAGCCCCAGCGCAACCGCCGACTCCACCTGCCGCTTGACGATGGCCGGGTTCACCACGCTGCCGGGGTCGAACGCCACCCACACGTGATGCACCTTCGTCGCCCCGTCGGCGATGGACACCTCCGCGATGGTCGCCGTCTCTGACCCGAAGGGCGAGGCCATCGCGACACCGCGCGCCCGCACCGTGCCGTCCACCGTGTAGGGGCCGCGCTTCCATCCGCCGGAGATCCGCTCGACCTCGTCCAGCAGGGCCAGATGGCGCGGGCTTTGCGCCAGCAGCGCCTTGCGCAGCGCGAAGGGATCCTGCCCGCCCCCCTCGGCGACCTCGTCGAGGAAGCTTTCATAGAAGCCGTCGTTCATCGAGTGGCCGACCGAGCGCCAGAAGGCGATGTTGACCGGATGCGGCAGCGCCACGCTTTCCATCGCCCGGTTGGCGATCGCGTAGGGCTTTTCGGTGATCCCCTCGACCATGGAGCTGTCCGGCGCCGCGCCGAAATAGCGGCCCAACGGCCCTTCGCCCACCGTGCGGGCGGTGATGGCGGTCGGCATCCCGTCCGCGCCGATGGCGGCCTTGAAGCGGGTGAAGGAGAGCGGGCGCATCGCGTCCATCTTGAACTCTTCTTCGCGCGACCAGACGAGCTTCACCGGCCGGCCCGTCGCCTTCGCCAGCGCAATCGCCTGCGGGAAGGGATTGCCGCTGCCATAGGTGAAGTGCCGGCCGAAGAAGCCGCCCAGCATCGGCTGGTGCAGCGTCACCTTCTCCGGCGCGACACCGCCGGCCTCAGCGCACAGCTTCAGGAACGCGTCCGGCATCTGGTTGGGCAGCCACACCTCCAGCGTCCCGTCGGCATTGAACCGGGCGATGGCGGACGGCGGCTCGAGCTGGGCGTGGGCGAGGTAGGGCGCGTCATACTCGGCCTCCACCGTCTTCGCGGCGGCGGCGAAGGCGGCGTCAACGTCACCCTCGGCCTCCACGGACACACCCTCGGCGGTCGACGCCGCGAGCGCCGCACGCATCGCCGCTGACGAGAAATCCGCCGCGACGGTGTCGATCCCGCTCGGCGCCGGGTCGGACCACGTCACGTCGAGCGCCTCCACCGCCTTGCGGGCGCGCCACCAGGAATCCGCCGTCACCGCCACGGCGCCCGGCAGCGTGTGGACCGAATGAACGCCCGGCATCGCCTTCACGTCAGCCGCGTTGGCGAGCGAGAGCGGCTCGGTGCCATAATACGGCGCATGGACGACGGCGGCGAACAGCATCCCGTCCACCACCTGGTCGATGGTGAACTTGGCGAGGCCGCGGGACTTGTCCGCCACGTCGATCCGCGCGACCGGCTTGCCGATCCACCGGAAGGCGGCCGGATCGCGCAGCGCCACATCCTCGCGCGGGGTGAGCGCCATCGCCTCCTCGGCAAGGTCGCCATAGGTCAAGGTGCGCCCCGTGGCGGCATGCGTCACCACGCCGTCGCTGGTGGAGAGGGACGCCGCGTCCACCTCCAGCCGGGCGGCGGCGGCGCGCAGCATCATGTCGCGCGCCGTGGCCCCCAGCCGCCGCACGACCGGGAACGAGCTGCGGGTGGAGAAGCTGCCGCCGGTGAGGCGCATTCCGTTCACCACCAAATAGTCCGGCCCCGGCGGGGCATAGTCGACGGTGATGCGCGACGGATCCACGTCGAGCTCCTCGCCGACCGTCTGCGCCATGCCGGTGGCGATCCCCTGCCCGCCCTCCACGAAGGGTGACAGGAAGCGCACCGCATTGTCGGCGCCGATCTCGATGAAGGCGGCGACGCGGGTGCCGGGGGCGGGAGCCATGGCCGCGGCCCCTTCGCCCGCCCCCGCCGCCTCGGCGAGGACGCGGGCGGGCAGCGCCGCGCCGAGCACGAAGGCGCCGGATCCGGCGAGGAAGGTGCGGCGCGAAAGGCCGGCGGCGGTGTGCGACGAGGTGGTCATGGCGCGCCTCACGCTTTGGCGGCCTGCCGCACGGCGGCGGCAATGGCGTTATAGGTGCCGCAGCGGCAGATGTTGGACATGCCGTAGAGGATGTCGTCGTCCGCGGGGTCCGGCGTGTCCTTCAAGAGCGCGGTCGCCGCCATCACCTGGCCCGACTGGCAATAGCCGCACTGCGGCACCTCGTTCTCGATCCACGCCGCAACCACGCGCCGGCCCACCTCGTCGGTCTCCACCGCCTCGATGGTGGTGATCGCCGAGTCGCCCACCGCCTCCACGGGAAGCTGACAGGAACGCGTCGCCGCGCCGTCCATCAACACCGTGCAGGCGCCGCATTGGGCGATCCCGCAGCCATATTTCGTGCCGGTCAGCCCAAGCGTGTCGCGCAGGACGAAGAGGAGCGGTGTGCCCTCCTCCACGTCGACCTCGCGCGCGTCTCCGTTGATGGTCAGGGTGAACATGGGGAATGCCTCTGATGGTTGGCAAAGGGGGATCGTCGGCGCACGCAGCGCCGGTCGTGAACTGTTGAGTGACAGCGGCGAGACCGGCGGTCAGGCCGCCGCGAGATCGCGCGAGGCGCGTCTCAGATCCTGCGGCGGGCGCCCGTGGATACGCAGGAAGGCCCGCCGCATCCTCTCGCGGTCGGCAAATCCGGTCTCGGCGGCGATGGTATCGAGCGAGTGGCGCGAGGCGATGATCATCCCGTGCGCCGCATCGACGCGCAGCCGCTCGACCACCTTGGCGGGGGATTCGCCCGTCGCCGCGTTGAACGCCCGGCTGAACTGCCGCGGCGACAGATGCGCCACCTCGGCGAGCTGGCCGACGGTAAGCGGCTCCTTCAGGTTCTTCTTGGCGAAGGCGAGGACGGTCTCGATCCGGTCCGTCTTCGGCACCAGCGTCAGGAGGCCGGAGACCTGCGCGCCGCCGCCCGGCCGCCGCCGCTCCATCACCATCCGCTCGGCCACCTCCCGCGCGATATCTTCGCCGAGGTCCGCCTCCACGAGGGCCAGCATCATGTCGATCCCGGCCGTCATCCCGGCCGCCGTCCAGAACGAGCCGTCCTCGACGTAGAGCCGGTCCCGCAACAGCCGCACCCGCGGGAAGGCCCGCTGAAGCTCCGCAAGGTGGCGCCAGTGCGTCGTCGCGCGGCGGCCGTCCAACAGCCCCGCCGCCGCCAGCACGAAGGCGCCGGTGCAGAAGGACCCGACCCGCCGCGCATCGGCCGCGAGGTGCCGGACCGAGGCCACAAGCGCCTGCGAAGGCACCGCCGTCCCCACGAAGGCGCTGACGAGGAGGGTGTCGAAACGCGCATCCCCGATCGGCACCGTGTCGACGCCGAATCCGGCCGCCGTCGTCACGAGCCCGCCCTCTTCGGACAGGAGCGCGATGCGGTAGGCCGGCTCCGGCGTCAGCGAATTTGCCGTCTGCAGCACGGTCATCGCCGCAAGCGACATGAGCTGCATGGGCGCGACCGCGATGAGACCCACGGTGATCATGGCAACCCCCGATCCGTTGATGGCGTCCCCAATAAAGCCGAATTCGTCCGGCTCGGTCTCTTATATGCTGGTATAATTCGACACTAGATTGCGGACGGGTGATGTCCGCAATCGCTGTGCAAACGACCTTCGAGGCTCGGCCTCCGGGCGGCTAAACCTGTTCCGGCTTCTTCCGCTCGCCCGCAGGATCACGGGTTGCCCCGACGGCCGCAGACCGCTGCGCGGCCGCGATGGGCTTGCATCCCCGTCTGCCGGCGAGGTGACCCGAAGAGGCGTTCACCGGCGCGGGACCCTCGTCCCGCCGCCAGCCACCCGGACACGACGATGATCACCGGCCACCGTCCCGACGTCGCACCCGCCCGCCGCCGCGCGGCCGTTCTGCGGTCAGGCCGCCTTCGACTGGCCATCGCACCGGCTCTCCTCACGCAGCGCAACGCCCGAATGCTCCGTCCCCCACGCCTTGAGGGCGATGAGCACCGGCTGCAGCGTCCGCCCGCGCGCGGTGAGGCTATATTCCACCTTCGGCGGCACCTGCGGGTAGACCGTGCGTTCGATGAGATCGTCCGCCTCGAGCTCGCGAAGCTGGTTGGTCAGCATGCGCTGGGTGACGCTCGGAATGGCCCGGCGGATCTCGTTGAAGCGCATCGTGCCGTCCAGCAGGTGATAGAGGATCACGCCCTTCCATTTCCCGTCGATGAACTGAAGCGCCGCCTCCACCGCGCATCCGGGGGAGCAGTCGAAGCGCTCGTGCCGCGCCTTCGGCATCACGGTATCCTTTTCGACACTATGGGCTAGAAATGTGCGTTCTTGCTGTTTCCAAAGGTAATCGTCACTTCGGCTGGCAGCAATCCGCCATGGAGATGAAAATGCGCGCTGTCGGTTATCAGACCTCCCTGCCCGTCGAGGACGACCAGTCCCTCCAGGACATCACCCTTCCCCAGCCCACGCCCGAAGGCCGCGACCTTCTGGTCGCCGTCCAGGCCATCTCGGTGAACCCGGTCGACACGAAGGTGCGCATGCGCGCCCAGCCCGAGGCCGGGTCGTGGAAGGTGCTCGGCTGGGACGCGGTCGGCGTGGTCGAGGCGGTCGGGCCGGAGGCGACGCTCTTCGCCCCCGGCGATCCGGTGTTCTATGCCGGCGCCCTCGGCCGCCAGGGCACCAATGCCGAGTTCCACCTCGTCGACGAGCGGATCGTCGGCGCCAAGCCCAAGACGCTGTCCGCGCCGGAGGCCGCCGCGCTTCCGCTGACGGCCATCACCGCATGGGAGGCGTTGTTCGACCGGCTGGAAGTCAACCGTCCGGTGCCGGGTGCCGCCGAGGCGATCCTCATCGTCGGCGGTGCGGGCGGCGTCGGCTCCATGGCCACCCAGCTCGCCGCCCGCCTCACCGGCCTCACCGTCATCACCACCGCCTCGCGCGGCGAGACGGCGGACTGGTCGAAGGGCCTCGGCGCCACCCACGTGATCGACCACACGCAGCCGCTGGCCGCGCAAGTGGAAGCGCTCGGCATCGGCGCCCCCGCCTTCGTCTTCTCCACCACGCACACCGACGAGCACCTGGCCGAAATCGCGAAGCTCATCGCCCCGCAAGGCCGCTTCGCCCTGATCGACGACCCGGAGAGCCTCGACATCTCGCCGCTCAAGCAGAAGAGCGTGTCGACCCACTGGGAGTTCATGTTCACCCGCTCGATGTTCGGCACCGCCGATATCGAGAAGCAGGGCGCGCTGCTGAACGAGATCGCCCGGCTGATCGACGAGGGCACGCTGCGCACGACGCTCGGCGAGTGCTTCGGCGCCATCAACGCGGCCAACCTGAAGCGCGCCCACGCGCTGCTCGAAAGCCACCGCGCGAAGGGCAAGATCGTGCTCGAAGGGTGGGAGTGACGGCAGCGCCTCGGCGTTCATGACGTCCGCGACGGCCGGCACGCTGTCACCGCCGCAGGGCGTGCCGCGCCTGTCGTCGCCGGGGTGAGATCGGTCGCCCGCAGGATACACCCCGCGCGACCCCGCCCCGCGAGCCATCGCCATCCCGATGATGCGGACGGACGCCCGAGCGCGCCCGCCGCCCTACGAAGCCGCGCCGCCATCTTTCTTGGCGGCGCGTCGACCCAGGAGTCCGCCGCCGCGCCGTCGCCCCTGCCGATCGGCTCCGGCGCCGCGCCGAACGCTCCCGGCTGATCGGGCCGCTTTACCGGCCGCACGTCCCCCTCAATCCCAGGCGGCGCACCCCGCGACCGCCCTCGCAGCGGCCGCGGCGATGCGGCCGAAGGAGACCGCCATGCGTCGCTCCCCGCTCCCGGTGCGCCTCTGGGTCGCGTCGGGCGTCGTCGCGCACACGCTGTGGACCAGCGCCGCGCCGGCGATGACCTATCCCCTCTACGCCCGCGAATGGGGCCTCTCGACTACGCAGACGACCCTCGTCTTCGCCGTCTACCCGGCGGTCGTGGTCCTCGTCATGCTGCTGGCGGGCGACCTTGCCGATCACGTCGGCCGGCGCCGCGCGATGCTGTGGGGCCTTGCCGCCTCGGCCGCCGGGGTGGCGGTCTTCGCCGTCGCCGGAAACCTCGCCGCGCTCATCGCCGGACGCGTGTTGATGGGCGTCGGCGTCGGCCTGTCGGCGGGGCCGTCGGCGGCGGCGGTCGCCGAAAGCGCGCCCGACCGGCGGACCGGGGCCGCGATCACCGTCGCCGCACAGGCCGCCGGCCTCGTCGCCGCACTCACCATCGACGGCGCAATGATCGAGCACGCGCCGTTCCCGCTGCATCTCCCCTTCGCCGTGCTGCTCGTTTTCATCCTGGCGCTCATGGGTCTCACCGCCGGGCTGGAGCACGCGGCGGCGCGGCCCGGCCGCTGGCGCCCGCACCTGCCGGACCTCGCCGGCATCGGCGGGCCGGACCTTGCCGTCGCCACCATCGCCCTCGTCACCGCCTATGCGCACGGGGTGATGGTGGCCGCACTCGGCGCGCAGATCGCCGGCACCCTCGTCGGCTCGTCCAGCCCCACGGTGAACGGGCTGGCGCTCGCCCTCTTCCCGCTCGCCTTCGGGCTGGTCGGGCTGCGGTTCAAGGTCAAGGATCCGCGCGCCGCCATCTGCGTCGGCGCTCTCTCCACCGCGGCGGCGATGGCCTTCCTCGCCGCCTCCATCCTCGCCCGCGATCTCGTCTTCTTCCTGGCGGCAACGTTCCTTTCCGGCGTCGGCTACGCGCTTCTTGTGGCCGGCGGCTTCCAGATCATCGACGCCGGGTCCACCGCCGCCAACCGCGCTGGGCGGATCTCCTTCGCCCTCCTCTTCGCCTACCTCGTCTCCGGCGCACTCGCGCTCGCCCTCGGCTGGCTCGCGTCGCGCACGGGGCTGTCCTTCTCCGTCTTCATCGGCGCCGGCCTGATGGCGACGCTCGCCGCATCGTCCATCGCGGGCGCTCTGCGGCGGCGGCGCCTGGCCTGAACGCAGCGCACAGAGGTCTTATGCACATCACCATCCACGCCCTCACCTTCGGCCGCCTCACCATGGATTCCAGCGGCCTCGTCCTCTTCCGCCGCCCCGGCACGCGGGCGACGATCCCCTTCATCGGCTACCTCATCCTCGGCGCCGGCGACCCCATCCTCGTCGACACCGGCGCCAGCGATAGGATTGACTGGGCCGGCTGGGGCATGGCGTTCGAGAAGACGCCGGACATGACCGTCGCCGCGCAGCTCGACCGCTTCGGCGTGCGGCCGGAAGACGTGCGCACCGTCGTCCACACCCACGCCCACCTCGACCATGTCGGCCAGGACGACCTCTTCCCGATGACGACCACCGTCGCCATGGCCCGCTCTGAGCTGGAATTCATGGTCTCCGGCGTCATGGGTCCGGGGATGTATACCGCAGGCGACACCCACCACCTGGTCGACCGCCTGCACACCCCCGGCGCGCTCCGCCTGTTCGATGTCGACGGGACCTTCGAAGAGGAGGTGGCGCCCGGTGTCGCGGTACGCCTGTCCGGCGGGCATACGCCGGGTTCGCTGTCGGTTCTGGTGGAGACCGGGGACGGGATCGCCAACATCGCCGGTGACATCGTCTACCATATCGACGATCAGATCGCCGCGCCGCTGAACGACGTGATCGCTCACGAACCGACCATCTCCGGCAACCGCGCAATGCGATCGCTGGAGGAGAAGCGGGCCGTGAAGAAGGCGC
Organism: Acuticoccus yangtzensis; assembly: GCF_001927245.1. Taxonomy (GTDB): domain Bacteria; phylum Pseudomonadota; class Alphaproteobacteria; order Rhizobiales; family Amorphaceae; genus Acuticoccus; species Acuticoccus yangtzensis. The sequence continues at coordinate 839,636 of NZ_MJUX01000001.1, forward strand.
TGGCGACGAGCCGCTTCCTCCTCATCGGGCACGACCTCCCGGCGCTGATCGAGGGTGGACGCGTCACCGGCCGCCACCACAGCGCGTTCGACGATGCGGCGGCCGACCTCACCGACGCCGCCAGCTATCAGTGGCCCTAAGCGCCAATTCGGAGCCTCGCCTGCGCGGCGAGGCCCCCGCGTGGCCCCGGCAAAGCGAACGCAAAAAGGCCGCCCGGAGCGATCCGGGCGGCCTCGTGGTGCAGGGCGCGGTGGGGTCAGGCGATGCGGCGCAGGGGCTCCAGCCGCAGCGGCTCGGCCAGCAGCGCATCGAACCGGGCGGCCAACGCGGACAGAGCGGGCGCCGCGGCATGCACGTCGAGCGCGGCCTGATCGGCCCACACCTCGTACATCACGATGGTGCCCGGCGCCTCACGGCTGACATGGGCGGTGTAGCCGAGGCAGCCCTGCTCGCGCCGCACCTGCGGAACGAGCGCGGTCACCGCCTCTCGCAGCGCCGCCTCCTGTCCGGGCTTTGCCACCAGATGCGCAACGAGGCAGATTTCACGGTCGGTCATGGCGGGCCTTTCGATCGCACTTGGCATCAGTCGAGGTGGACGGGACCGGCGCCGATCGGCACCCTGAGGACCCGGTAGGGCTGCACCCGCCTGTCGATGCCGCCGTGGAAGACCGCCTGACGCTCCAACTGGTTGGCGGTGACGTAGAGGTAGCCGTCCGGTCCGACCGCCAGCGTGTCCGGCCAGTCGAGCCGCGTATCCTGCGCGATCGTCGTCCACCGCCGCCCGTCCCAGCGGCGGATGGCATCGTTCTCGTAGTCGCCGGCATAGATGCGGCCGATGCTGTCCTCGGCCAACCCGTCCGACGCGCCCTTTTCGCCGAGATCGCGCACCGCCGCGGCGATCTCCTCCTCGCTCGCCTCGGGGTCCAGCAGCACCGCGGTCGGCACCGCATAAAGGCGGCGGCTCGACAGCGCGCAATAATAGAGCGTCGCCCCGTCGGGCGAGATGGCGATACCGTCGCTCGCCACGCGCCACGGCTGGGCCGGTCCCTCCGCCGGGCGCACCATCAGCGGCTCACCGTCGATCACCGGGACGAATTCAGGATCGGGCATCGTCGAGGCATGTCCCGACAATCGCCGCCGCGCCGTCCCTGTGGCGAGGTCCACCACGATGATGCCGCCCGGCCCGGACAGCGAGCTGTCGGTGATGTAGGCCGTGCCCGCCTCGCCGGTGCCGAAGTCGAACCGCACGTCGTTGAGGTAGGTGCTCGGCAGGACCACGTCCGGCGCGAAGGTGATCGTGCGCACCACGTCGCCGGTCGTGACATCCACCGCGACGAGCTTGGCCCCGCCGGGGACGGGCGCCGCGAAGCCCGGCGCACCGGTGTCGAGGATCCACAGCCGGTCCATGGCGTCCGCCACCACGCTCTGCACGCTGAGGAGATGGTCCACCGGATCGGCGGTCCCATTCGGCTGGTTGAACGGCGTGTCGGGAAAGGGCACCAGCCGCCCGCCGACGAGCTCGGCCACGGCGAACGGGCTCGCGTCGCCCCACTGCGGGAAGTTGAGGAAGATGCGCCCGCCCGGCGTGACGGTGATCCCCGTCGGCATCGCGCCGCGGACCTCCGCGACGAGTTCGACGGGTTCGGCCACCGCCGCCACGGGGGCGATCGGAACGAGCGCGCTCAGGCCGAGCGCGAGCACGGCGATGCGTGTCATGTCAGTCTCCGGGGTTCAGTCGGCGGCGCCGATCTGGCGCAGGAAGGTCAGGTTGTCTTCGAGGTGCCAGTTGTCGGTGATCCGGCCGTCCTCGATCCGCAGAATGTCGGTGGCGATGAAGTCGACCGGCTGCCCCGTGCCCTGGCGGCCCTGGAACGAGCCGGTGAAGTGGCCGGTGAAGTTGAGGTGCGACACCACCCGGTCACCGACGATGAGCCGCTGCACCACGGTCACCGAAAGATCCGGCACCGCCGCCAGGAAGACGCGCGAGGCGGCCACCGGCCCGTCCGGCCCCTGCGGGCGGCCGGGCGGCAGTGTCCTGTCGGTGAAATCCGGGGCGATGGCGGCGGCCAGAAGGTCTGCGCTGCCACTCGCCCAGAAGCCGTAGAAGGCGTCGGCGGCGGCGATCATCGCAGCCCGCTCTTCGGCCGGGATCGCGGGCGAGGCGATCTCCTCCAGCGGCCCCGTCAGACGAAGCGCCGCAGCGTCGCCCGCCGGAGCCGCCGCCGCCGGTCCGGGCAGAAGAGCGAGGGCGAAAAACAAAGCCTTGTGCATCAGATCCTCCAGCGACGCGGCGGCGGCGGCGGCGACCCCGCGGGGTGCCCGCCCGGCCAGCATCGGGGAATGGTGGGAAGGTGGCCCGGCCGCTCCGGCCGGCGCATCGGGGCGGCGCCTCATCGCCGCGCCCGCTGCAAGGCGTCGTCGAGGGCGCTCACCTTGGCGTTGCCCAGGCTGAGGCGCGCGAGGCCGGCCAGCGCCCTCTCACCGATCAGCGCCTCGGCCTCCTTGCGCACGATGAGCGTCGCCTCGTCGCGCCCGCCGAGCAGGCCGCGCGGCTCCAACAGTGCGCGGATCTTGTAGCGGTGGTTCAGCCACTGCGGATGCCACAGCGGCACCACCACCCAGCGCCGCTCGGCCACCGCCTTCTCGAACCGGCCGAAACACTCCGCCTCCGTGCCGGTCTCGAAATGGTAGCCCGCAACGTCGAGCGCGTAGGCGGCGACGATGGCCTTGGAGAAGCGGCTGATGCCGGCGCCAGGATTGATCCCCTGGATCAGCCGGTCCATCCGCCGCAGCGCCATCGGGCCGAGCAGGTCCGCCACGCTTGTGATCGCGTCGGGCACATAATGCGGCACACCCCAGAAGCAGAACGGCTCGTAGAGGATGCCGAGCTTGCGCACCTCGGCCTCGAACGGGGCAAGGTAGGCCCCGTGGCTGGACGGCAGCCAGGCGGACACCAGAACGTCGACCTCGCCGCGTCCCAGCCGGGCAAACATCTCCTCGTGCGGCGCTGCGGAGCGCTCGACCGCAAGGCCCTCCCCCGCCAGAACGGCCTCGACCTCACGGGCCGAGGCGTCGTGGAAGCTGAGGTCGATGTGGCCGACGCGGATCGGCCGCCCGCTCATGCCTCGGCCGCCTCGTAGGTGGCGACCGCGTCCATCACCCGCGTCGAGTAGACGAGGGAGGCCCCGGCGCCGAGCGCGATCGCCACGCCGAGGGCCTCGGCGATCTCGTCCTCGCTGGCGCCCAGCTTCAACGCCTGCTCGGTGTGGATGGTGATGCACCCGTCACACCGCTGCGCCACCGCCACCGCGAGGGCGATCAATTCGCGCGTCTTGGCGCCGAGCACGTCCTTCTTCGCCCCGGCGGAGGACAGGCCGACATAGCTGCGGACGGTGTCCGGGCTGAGCCGTCCAAACGCACCGACTCCCGTTTTCAGGGCGGCGCGGTACGCATTCCAGTCAAGCATCATGGCAAAATCTCCTGATGAGCAGGAGATAATCGTCAGACTACCCGCTGAATATGTATCCGAAGATATAGTATACGTACCGACACTGCATGATTATTTCATCAACCCACCCTCGAATCGTCTTGGGACAGAAGGTTGGAACCCATGCAACAGGGAACAGCGGTGGTCACCGGCGCCTCGTCCGGCATCGGCAGGGCCTATGCGCAGGAGCTCGCCCGCAGGGGCCACGATCTCGTCGTCGCCGCGCGCGACGAGGCGCGGCTCTCCGCGCTGGCGGCGCAACTGAGCGCCGATCATGGCGTCACCGTCGATGTCGTCCGCGCCGATCTCGCCGACAGCGCGGACGTGGCCCGGCTGGCGGAGCAAATCACCTCCGACCCGCGGATCAGCGCCCTCGTCAACTGCGCCGGGCTGTGGATCGCCGGGCGCACCCTCGGCAGCGACAGCCCCGACCACGGGCCGATGCTGGCGGTCAACGTCGTCGCCCTCCAGGAATTGACGCTGGCCGCGGCGACCGCCTTCATCGCCCGCGGCGGCGGCGGCATCATCAACATCTCCTCCGCCGTGGTGATGGCGCCGGAGCGGTTTCACGCGCTCTACGTCGCCGGCAAGGCCTACGTCCTGGCGCTGACCGAGGCGCTGCAAAGCGAGGTCGCCGGAACAGGGGTGCGGCTGCAAGCGGTGCTTCCCGGCTTCACCAAAACGGAGATCTTCGACCGCGCAGGGGGTGATGTCTCCGCCATCCCCGATGCGATGAAGATGGCCCCCGACCTCCTCGTCGAAGCCGCCCTCGCCGGGTTCGACGCGGGCGAGACGGTGACCATCCCCTCCCTGCCCGACGTTGCCGATTGGGAGGCCTTCCTCGCCGCACGGGCCGCGCTGGGGCCGAACCTGTCGCATGATCGCCCGGCCCCGCGCTACCGGCTGTCCGCGGCGGTGTAACCGACCGACAGGACGAGCCCGGCGAGGCCGAACGCGGCAAACACGGCCATGCCGACGCCGATGGCGAGGAAGGTCCCGCCGAGATGGCCCGCCAGCGCGCCGCCCCCGGCCGCCACAGCGGTCCGCGCGAAGGCCCCGGCGACAGGGAGCAGCATCCGCCCCGTCGCCTGGGCCGCGCAGTAGCAGACGAAGGCCGCGCCGAAGAAGCCGTAGAAGGGGCCGGTGGTGGTCAGATAGAGCGTTCCGACCGCCACGGCCTCGGGATCGGCGGTGAAGAGGCCGATCCAGGCGCCCGGCATCAGCGCCGCGGCGAGGCCGACCGCCTCGGCCGCGGCGAACCCCGCCGCCGTCGCCACCCACGCCGCCGCTTTGGCCCGCGCGACACGGCCCGCGCCCAGATTGGTGCCGACGATGACCCCGGCCGGGATCCCGATGCCGGCCGACAGCGGCACCAGCAGGATTTCGAGCCGCGCCCCCGCCCCGTAGCCCGCCAGCGCTTCGAGGCCGGACGCGCCGGCAAACGTCGTCATGACGGCGACGGTGAGATTGGTGGACCCGGCGACCAGCGCGGACAACAGCCCCACCCGCAAGATCACGCCGGTGAGACGAAGCGACAACCGCGGCGGCCACGGCGGGCGGATTGCACCCGTCCGGCCCCAGATCACGCACGCGAAGACGATCGACCCGCCGAGATAATAGACGAGGAGCGCCGTGGCGCCTCCGGCGATGCCGAGGCCGGGCCACGGCCCCGCGCCGAAGATCAGCAGCGGCGACAGCGGCACCATCATGACCGCGCCGCCGCACACCACCGCCGCCGCGAGCCTGATGCGCCCCGCGCCGCGCACAAGCGCCAGAAGCGCGTTGAAGGTCCATATCAGCGGCGCCCCGGCGAAGAGCACCGCGGCGTACCGGATCGCGAGCGCAAGCCCCTCGCCCTCGCCCCCCATGGCGGCGAAAACGGCACCGCCGCAGGTCAGCATCACCGCCGCCGTGACACCGCCGAAGCCGATCGCGACGAGCAGCGCGCACCAGGCGATGAGCCCGGCATCATCATAACGTCCGCGCCCGATGGCCCGGGCGAGGGCCACGGCGATGCCCCCGCCGATCGCCCCTTGAGACACCGCGACGGTGAGCGCCAGAAACGGAAAGACCAGCGCGGCGCCCGCCAGCGCGTCGAGGCCGAGCCGGGCGATGAAGGCGATCTCGAGAAGGCCCACCGCGGCCTGGGCGAGCTGAAGCGCCGCGTTCGTGGCCCCGAGGCCGAGGACCAGCGGCACCACCGGCGCCTCCAGCAGCGCGCGCGTGCGCGGGTCCGCCGGTGGCGGCGGTGCGGACGGCGCGTTCACGCCGACGCCAGCCACGGTGGCGGGGCCACGTCCCCGCGCGGCCTTATCCTTGGTCTCGACAGCCGCATCGCACCGTGTCTCCACGGCCCGAAGCGGCCGCGCGGCCCATTGAGGCACAGTCCAGCTGCCCCTCGGCAAACCTCTCGCCGATCCGTCCTCAATCGTCGGCAAAACGACCGCACGCACGGCATGCGGTCCATCCCGCGTGCACTTCCCCGGACACGCGCCGGGCACCGCGCGGCTCGCCCGCGGCGGCTGCTGGCCCGCGGCGGCGTTCGGCGCTTGGGTGGGACGGGCTTACGGCGGTGGCGGGGCCGCGCGACGTGGCCGGAAGGGTGAGCCGCCCCCGGCCCGGCGGGTCAGCCCTCCCCGGCTCCCCCGCGGAGCACCTTGTCGATGCAGCCGATGATCTCGTCCTCCTGCACCGGCTTTTCCAGAACGCACACCGCGCCGCTGCGCATGGCGCGGCGCCGGACCGTGTCGTCGCCGAAGGACGTCACGAAAATGATCGGCGGCGCGGTCTTGTGCTCGACCAGATGCGTCTGCAGGTCGAGCCCAGTCATGCCGGGCATCTGCACGTCCAAGATCATGCACGCCACCTGCGACCGTTCGGGCGAGGCCAGATAGTCGTGCGCGGACCCGAACATCAACGCGCGATAACCCAGCGACCCGATCAGATCTTCCAGCGCCTCGCGCATGGAAACATCATCATCGACAATGGCAACGAGGGGAGAGACTGACACCAGTTCAAAGCTTTCGATCATGACGACGGCGGATCCGGGCACCGCACCTGCGCCGCTCCCGCCCGTTCGATGTTGGTAACGCCGCGCCGCACACCGGCACGTCCGCCGCTCCCGAAGAGCGGACCGGCCCCAAACCGCACCGCGCCCGGACCATGCGCGAAGGCGATCAGTTCGGCCTGCCGGCGGGCGTGCCGGTGGCCGGGGCCTGGGGCCGCGCCGGCAGAGGCCGGCCCGCTAGGCCGCCCCGTCGCGCATCTTGACGACCTCGACCTTGCGCACGAGCTCGGCGACGGACGCCGCACCCATCTTCTGCATCACGTTGCGGCGGTGGATCTTCACCGTGATCTCCGCAATCCCGAGCTCGTAAGCGATCTGCTTGTTCATCAGCCCGCGCCACACGCACTCCATCACCTCCCGCTCGCGGGGCGTGAGCGAGCCCGCCTGGCGCAGCACTTCGTCCGTCGCATGATGGCTCTGGCGTGCCTCGGCATCCTTGCGCAGCGCCTCGTTGATCGCGTCGATGAACTCCTGATTGCGGAAGGGCTTCGTCAGGAAGTCCACCGCGCCGCCCTTCATCGCACGCACCCCCATCGGAATGTCGCCGAAGCCGGTGATGAAGACGATCGGCACGCCGCTGCCCATCCGGTGCAGCCTGTCCTGAAGCTCCAGCCCGCTGAGCCCCGGCAGGCGCACGTCGAGAACGAGGCAGTTGACGCCCTCCAGTCCCGTCTCGAACAGCGCGTCGACGCTGGCGTGCGCCCGCGCCTCCATGCCGACCGAGCGCACCAGATCGCCGATCGCCTCGCGCATCCCCGGATCGTCGTCGACGACGACGACCAACGGCGTTCCCCCGCTCATCCCTCGCCCTCCGGTTCGGCGCCCGCGGCCCTCACCGCTCGTCCCCGTTCAAGAGCGGCAGCGTGAAGGCGAAGGTCGCCCCCTTCGCCTCGTTGTTGCGCACGTCGAGCGTGCCGCCGAACGACTCGATCGTCGCGCGGCAAATCTGAAGCCCCATGCCCATGCCCCCCGGCTTGGTGGTGTAGAATGCCTCGAAAAGGCGGTCGATGTGCGCCGGGTCGATCCCGGAACCCCGATCGGTGATCGCAACGGCGACCTCCGCCTCCGCGCGCGAGACGTCGACGATCACCTCCCGCTCGGCGGGCGGCGTGTCACGCATCGCCTGCACCGCATTCATGACGAGGTTGATGATCACCTGCTGCAGCTCGATCCGGTCCGCCTCCACCGGCGCGAGGTCCTCCGCGACTCGAAGCTCCGCGCGCGTCCGGTTCAGCCGCAGCTCCCGCTCGATCAGCGCGATCGCCGACGCCGCCACCTCGCCCGCGTCGAGCGGCTCGACGCTGCGCCGCCCCTTCACGAGCTGCTCGCGCGTGCGGCGCAGAATGCCGCTCGCCCGTTCCGCGTTGCCCGCCACCCGCGCCAGCGCGCGCTTGGCCGAGGCAAGGTCCGGCGGGTCGCGCTCCAGCCAGCGCGCCGCCGTCTGCGCGTCCATCATCACCGCGCCGATGGGCTGGTTCAACTCGTGCGCGATGGACGCGGACAACGCCCCCAAGGTCGCCGCCCGGTTCGCCCGCCCCAGCTCCTCCTGCGCCGCCAGGAGAAGCTCCTGCGCACGGTCCCTCTCTGTCACGTCGATCATGCCGACGAGAACATGGCAGCGCCCGTCCGGCGCCTCGATCGGCGAGACGCCGAACAGCACCTTCACGACGCGCCCGTCCAGAACCACGATCTCCGCCTCGGCCTCGATCGTCTCGCGCCGCTCCACCAGCGCGTAATAGCGGTCGATGTCCTCCGCGGTGCGGCTGCGGATGAGCGGGCCCCGCCGCGCCAGCAGCGCCTCACGGTCCGTCGCCCCGAACAGGTCGACCGCGGCGCGGTTGGCATCCAGCACCCGCAACGCGTTCAGGCAGCGCTCGAACGCCTCCGGGTGCGCCGCCAAGTCCGCCGCACCATCGCCGTTCCCCCTGAGGCGTGCCGCGTCCAGCTCCTGCGCGACCGCGGTCAGGTCGAGCTCCAGCATCGCCACATGCGTCTGCTCGAACGCGGAGCGATAGCGCCGCTCGCTGCGGGCGAGCTCGGCCGTGCGCTCGGCCACGCGCGCCTCCAGCGTCTGATTGGTCGCGCGAACGGTGAGCTGGGCGCGCATCTCGTCGTCGATGTCGGTCGCGACGCCCGCCCACTTCTCGATCTCCCCGCTGCCCGCAGCCCGGACAGGCGAGGCGCTGATCTGCAGCCAGCGGTGACTCCCGTCCGCCATCCGCAGGCGGCGATAGAACTCGAACGGCACGCCGTCGCGGATGAACTCGGTCCACTCCTGCAGCGCGGTGGGCTGCTCGTCGGGATGGAACCAGCCGAGAAAGGCGAGACCGTCGCCGGCCAGCCCGTCGGCGATCGTCGCCCCCGTCATCTCCGTCCAGCGGCGGCTGAGATAGACGATGCGGCCGTCCGGCAGCGCCTGCCACAGGATCTGCGGCACGGTGTCCGCCATGATCCTGAGATTGGCCTCGCTCTCGCCGAGCGCCGTTCGGGCCTGATGCAGGCTGAGCCGGCTGAAGAGAAGCGCCGCCGTCAAGGCGATGGCGACGAGCGCGACCAGGACGCGCCCGATGTTGCTCGCGTCCATCGCCCCCCAATGCGTGGCGACGAACGACATCACCGTGAGCGCGCCGCAGACGAGCGCGGCGGCGACCAGGACCCGCTGGTCCCGTCCCGGCGCGACGAGGACGAGCACCACGGCGTAAAGCACCGCGATGGCGCTTTCGTACCCGCTGAAGGTGTCGAACGCGAACACGATGAGGGCGACCGACACCGCGGCGAGCGTGAGCGCCACACGCCGCCGCCTTCCCTGTGCACCCGCCGGAGTCGGGGCCCGCGCGGCCGGGCCGTCCGGCGCCGTGGCCGGCAGAGGGTCCGCCCGCATCAACATGAGAACGCGGCGGGCGGCATGGCCCCCGCCGGCGCGCGGCCGGTGGAGCGGCGCGCCTCAGGCTGTGAGCGTCCCATTCTTGCGACCATCCGTCACCTGCCCGGCCCTGGCGCCGTCCCGGCGCTGCGAAGACTGAGAAAGCGCCATAATGACCAGATCCACCAAGCTATACATAGGTTCGACTTGCAGGGGTCCGCCGAACGGCGGGCGCTGTCACCGGCGATGATCCCGTCGCGGTCACCGACCGCCGCCGTCACCCGATCACGGCGTCGGCACATCCGTCCGCGCCAGGATCGCGTGGATCAGCCGCTGCGTCGCCAGCGCGTCGTCGCCCGAGGCGCGCGGCGGCCGGCCCGTCCGCACCGCCTCCAGAAAGTCGGCGATGACGCGGCGGTGAGGCTCGCTGGAAAAGGCCATCGGGTCCGCCCCGGTGCCGCCCGACCCGGCCGAGGCCACCGTCTCGGTCCGCCCGTCCAGCCAGCGCACCTCGAGATGATCCCCGGACAACGTGGCGCTTCCCTCGGTCCCCGCGATCTCGATGCGCTCGTCGGCACCCGGGTAGAACGCCGTCGTCGTCATCAAGGTGCCGGGCGCACCATCCTTCAGGCGCAGCAGCGCGGCGGCATAGTCCTCGGTCTCCATCCGGTGGGCGGGCGTCGTCAGCGCGTCCGCGGCCACGACGTCGCACGCCCCGGTCAGCGCGCGGAAGAGGTCCACCACGTGGATCGCCTGGGTGATGAGGACGCCGCCCCCGTCGCGTGCCAGGGTGCCGCGGCCGGGCTCGTCATAATAGCTCTGCGGTCGCCACCAGGGCACGCTGCAGGTGGCGAAGGTCAACCGGCCGAGTGCACCGTCCTCCATCAGCGCCGCCAGCCTCAGCGCCGCATCGCGGAACCGGTGCTGCAGCACCACGCCCAGCGTGAGCCGCGCATTGTGCGCCGCCGCCACCAGCGCCTCGGCGTTCGCCAAAGTGCGGTCCAGCGGCTTTTCCACCAACAGGTGCTTGCCCGCCTCCAGCGCCACGCGGCCGAGCGCCAGGTGCGTGTCCGGCGGCGTCAGCAACAGCACCGCCTCCACCGCCGGATCGGTCAGCGCGCGCGTCACGTCCCGCGTCACCGGCCAGGCCGCCGCCGCGGTTCCGGCCGCGCTCGCCGCGAAGGCGGCCGTGCGCGCCTCCGACCGGGCGGCCGCATGCACGATCTCGACCTCTCCCCCAAGGTTTAACAAGGCACTAGCATGCGGTTTGACGGCCATTCCCAGACCGACCACGCTCAGACGAACCATAAATACCTCATTTCATTCTTGGCGAGGCTCGCGAAATCTGGTGGTGTGTCAACCAGACCGGGCCGGAGAGCGCGGCACAAAGGGTAGGGAGCCACACCGTATGACCTTCATGCGAACGATCACGATCGCCGCCATCCTCGCGGCCTCAGTGTCCACCGCACACGCTCAGAAGACATTGAAGTTGAACGGCGTTCAGCCGCCGTCACACCCCGTGTCGATGACCCACGAGTTCTTCGCCGACCGGGTGAAAACCCTCACCGACGGGTCCATTAACATTGACGTCAACCATGCGCGCGCCCTCGGCGACGCCGTGGAATCGGTTCAGAGCCTGCGGGACGGCACACTCGCCTTCGTCACCGTGTCGGCGTCGAACCTGTCGCAGATCGACCGGCGCATGGACATGTTTTCATTGCCGTTTCTATTCAAGACTGCCGATCATTATTGGGATTATTTGACGTCCGAGAAGGCCGCGGAGTTCGTCGCGCCGCTCGAGGATCGCGGCATCCGCGTCCTCGCCTTCATGGATTCGGGCGCGCGCAACTTCTTCGCCGGGAAGGCCATCAGGACGCCTGCCGACCTCGCCGGGCAGAAGATCCGCGTGATGGCCTCGCCGGTGCAGGTGAAGATGGTGGAGGCCATGGGCGGCACCGGCGTGCCGATCGCCTGGGGCGACCTCTACAACGCGCTGCAGACCGGCGTGGTGGACGGCGCGGAGAACAACCACCCCTCCGTGTTCACGATGAAATTCTACGAAGTGTCCGACTACTACACGCTGGACGAACACGCCCGCATCCCGGACATGCTCATCATGTCCCAGGACGTCTATGACAGCCTGAGCGCCGACGAGCAGGCCGCCATCGACAAAGCCGCGGACGAGGCCGAAGCCTATATGCGCGGCGCCTGGGCCGCCTCCGAGCAGATGTCGCTGGAACAGCTCCGCCCCCTCTTCACCGAGATCATCGAGCCCGAGAAGCAACCCTTCATCGACGCCGTCACCCCGCTCCTGAAGGAGCAGGGCGAAGCGCTCGGCGTGACCGACGAGGTGAATTATCTCCTGGAATCGGGGAAGGACTTCTGACCCGTCCCGCACGCTGACCGCCGAACCGGGCCATGCTCGCGATCTTCAACAAGGCGGTGGACGCCGTCGTCTGGCTGGTGCGCACGGTCGCGCTCCTCCAGGCGACGTCGCTCTTCGTCATCATCATCGCCACCGTGGTCATGCGCTACGGGTTCAACTTCGTCTTCTCCTGGTCGGAGGAGGTGCCGCGCTACCTGCTCATCTGGGTCGGCTTCCTCGGCGCCGCGGCGGGGGTGGACGCCAAGGATCACGTCGCCTTCACGCTGCTGCACGATAAGCTGAAGGGCCTTGCCCACCGCCTCCTGTCGCTACTGCTCGACGTCGGCATCTTCGCCTTCGGGGCGGTGCTCCTCGTCTATGGCACCGAGCTCACCGAGCGCTTCGGCGGCGACTACATGACCTCGCTGCCCTACACGAACGTGTGGTTCTATACCGCCGCCCCGGTCTCCGGCGCGCTGATGATGCTGTTCAGCTTCCGCAACCAGCTCAACGCCTGGGCCGGCACCGAACGCGGCCCCGCCCCCACCCCGCTCTACGAATAGACCCTCACAAGAAGGCGCGCCGCCCGCGCGCGCCCGCCGGGACATGCCATGACGGTCATCATCCTCTTCGTCAGCTTCATCGTGCTGCTCCTGGTGGGCATGCCGATCGCCTTCGCCATCGGCATCTCGTCCGCCATCGCGGCGATGAACATGGACGTCATGACCAACATGACGATCGTCCGGCGGATGATCTTCGGCATCAACTCCTTCCCGCTGCTCGCCGTAATCTTCTTCGTCTTCACCGGGGTGGTGATGGCGAACGGCGGCGTCGCGGGGCGCCTGGTGCGGCTGGCCGAGGTCATCGTCGGCCGCCTGCCGGGCGGGCTCGGCCAGATCAACGTCATGTCGTCGATGCTGTTCGGCGGCGTCTCGGGCTCGGCGGTGGCGGACGTCTCCTCCATCGGCCGCATGATGATCGAGGCGATGGAGAAGGACGGCTACACCCGCCGCTTCGCCACCTCCCTCACCCTCGCCTCGGCCACCATGGGGCCGATCATCCCGCCCTCGATCTCGATGATCCTCTACGCCTACATCGCCGGGTCCGTGTCCGTCGGCGGGCTGCTTCTGGCGGGCCTCACGCCTGGCCTCCTCATCGGCGGCGGGCTTCTGCTCGTCGCCTACATCCACGGCCGCCTCTATCACAACACCCGCACGCCCAAGCTGACCGGGCGCGAGAAGCTGTCGCGGGTGGTCGACGGCGGGCTCGGCATGATGACCCTCGTCATCATCCTCGGCGGGATCACCACCGGGATCTTCACCGCCACGGAGGCCGGCGCCATCGCCTCCGTCTACGCCCTCTTCCTGACGATGGTGATCTACCGCGAGATCAAGCCGCGCCAGCTACCCACCCTCATGTGGGAGAGCGTGGTGACCACCGCGGTCGTCCTCTTCCTCATCGCCACCACGTCGATCTTCACGTTCATCCTCACCTACGAGAACGTGCCGCAGTGGATCTCGGAGAACATCCTGGGGCTGACGGACAACCGGATTCTCCTCCTCCTCATCATCAACCTTCTGCTTCTGGTGACGGGCCTCTTCATCGACCTCACCCCGGCGCTCATCATGCTGGTGCCGATCCTCCTGCCGCTGGCCGAGGCGATGGGGCTCGACCTCATCCACCTCGGCGTCATCATGGTGGTGAACCTCACCTTCGGCCTCATCACGCCGCCGGTGGGAACGGCGCTCTTCGTCGGCTGCCGCATCGCCAAGATCTCGATGGTGGAGCTGATCCCGCCGCTGATGCCGATGCTCGCCATCATGCTGGTGGTGCTCGGCATCGTCACCTACGTGCCGGAATCCTTCATGTGGGCGCCGCGCCTGTTCGGCTTCGCGCCCTGAGCCCCGCGCAAACCCCGGCGCCTCGTCCATTGCGCCGTCCGCGGCGCCTCGCCCAATGGTGAGGCGCCTCGCGCTGGCAGGCCGGTGCCTCAGTGTCCCGGAAGCCGGGCCACGCCGAGCCAGTATTTCATCATCGTCTCGAACGCGCTGAAATAGGTCTGCAGATCCACCGGCTTGACGAAGAAGCTGTTCGCGCCGGCCTCATAGCAGAAGTCAACGTCCGCCGGGTTGTCCGACGTCGTCAGGATGATCACCGGAATCTTGCGAGTCGCGCTGTCGGCCTTCAGGCGGGTCAGCACCTCTCGCCCGTCCACCCCCGGCATGTTGAGATCGAGGAAGATGAGGTCCGGCCGCTCGGCAGTCCCGCCATCCGCCGAAAACAGCGCGGTCAGCGCCTTCGTCCCCCCGGCGCAATGGATCAAACCCACCTCACGCCCGGCCATGTCGATGAGTTCGGCGAAGAGTTCGGCATCCTCACGGCTGTCGTCGATCAGCATCACGGTGGCGCGCTGTGTCATGCGACCAGACGGTCCTTCCCTTCGCTCGCCGCCGACGCCTTGCCGGCCCCTCGCACAAGAGGGAGCGTGAAATAGAAGACTGTGCCCGAACCCGGTTCCGACACAAGTCCGACACGTCCCCCTTCCTCCTCTACGATCTGCTTGACGAAGGCCAGCCCCATCCCCGTCCCCTCGCCGAAGACAGGGTCTTCATGCACCCGGCTGAAGACGCGGAACACCTTGTCACGGTGGGCGGGCGCGATGCCGATGCCATTGTCGGCGACGTAGAAGGCATCGCGGTAAGTCTCGCCGCCCACATCCGCCGTGTCGGTGAAGCCGATGCGCACCCGCCGCAAAGGCGCGCGGTTGTAGAGCACTGCATTCGACACGAGGTTCTGGAACACCGTCCGCAGCCGCTCCGGCGCCATCCGCACCCGCGGCAACGGCGTCTCGACGATGATCTCCGCCCCCGCCTCGTCCAGTGTCTCGGCCATCAGATCGCGCAGCACCGCCACCGACAGCTCGGTGTCCACGGACCGGCGCGGCCCCGCCGCCCGCTTCAACCGCGCGAAGTCGAGCAGCGCGGTGATGATCTCGTCGGAGCGCACGCACAGATCCACCATCCGCTGCACGCGCTTGCGCATGGGCGGCGCCAGCTTGCTGCCGAGCAGAAAATGGGCGTTGATGGCGATGCCCCTCAGCGGCGTGCGCAGGTCGTGCGAGGCGACGAAGGCGAACTCGTCGAGCTCGTGATTGGACCGGGCCAGCGCGCGGTTCAAACGGTCCAGCTCCACGTTCGCCGCCTCCACCGCGGCGAGGTGAGTGCGCTCGATCCGGCGCGACCAAAAAAGCGCCAGTGTCCACCCCAGGAGCAGGATGACGATGCCCGCCAGCGCCCCCGCCGTGAGCCTCAGCCGGGACGTGGTCCAGAACGTGGGCGCGCCGAACCACTTCTGATCCAGCGCCTGATATTCGGCCGACACCAGATAGCCCGGAATGATGCCGTTCAGCCGCTCGCGCACGGCGCCGAGGCCGAACCTGAGCGCGGGGGCGCGCACCGTCGACAGCACCGGCGGCACGATCTCCACCACGTCGTTTTCCTTGCCCGTTTCGGCAAGATATTTGAGGAACGGCGCGGTCGGGACCAAGGCGGCCGCCACCTGTCCCGTGAGCAGCAGGTCCAGAATCTCGCCCCGCCGCTCCGACGTGACGATCCGCACATCCGGCACGTGGGCGAGAAGCGCCCGCGCGTGGCTCTGCCGCTCGATCGCCACCGCGCGGCCTTCGAGGTCCGCCACCGTGCCGACCGCGGCCGAATCTCCCGGCCGCACGAAAAGCGACCAGGAATCGGTCTTGATCGGCAGCGTGAAGTCCATGATGCGCGCACGCTCTTCGGTCACGCCGACCTGGGCGAGCATGTCGTAGGTGCCGGGACGCGGCCCCTCGGCGAAGATGTCCCGGTCAATCGGCTTGAACACGAGCCGAAGGTCCGCCCGCGCCGCGAGGTCCCGCATCACGTCCACCGCGAAACCGCCGACCGTGCCGTCCGCGTAGATCTCCTGGAAGGGCGGGAAATGGGTGACGCCCACCGTGAGCACGTCGGGAACCGGCGGCGCGCCCTCCAGCATGTAGCGGGCCTTGATCTGGTCGAGCCGGCCGTCGGCGGCCATGGCGGCGAGCGCACCGTTGATCGCCGGCAGAAGATGGGCATGGCGCTTGTTCACGCTGAGGCTCAGCGCACTCGCCGACAAGGGCTGGCCGACAGCGACGATGCGGTCGTCCATCTTCAGGCTTCGGGCGACGGCCATCGCGAAGGTTTCGCTGAGGATCAGCCCGTCGATCCGCTCCTCCAGGAGCCGCAGCAGCGCCAATTCGAAATGGGCGAATTCCACCAGGGTGTTGCGCCGGCCGATCTCCGACATGGCAAATTCGGCCACCGGCGGGACGATCCCGATCCGCAGCCGCGAGACCGTCTCCGGATCGACCCCCGCCGCGCGCTCAGCCAGCATGTAGAGCCGCACGCGAACGTTGGCGAAGGGATCGGAACGGACGACGTCGGGCCCGAAGTTCGTTCTGTCCAGGCCGGGGAACATGTCGCTGCGTCCGTCGCGCATCGACTGGACGACGTCGCGCGGCGTTTCCATCGCGCGGTAGCTGGGAACGCGGCCGATGCGCGCCAGCACCTCGTCGATGATCTCCGCATAGGCGCCCGAGAGGCTGCCGTCCCGATTCTCGTAGAAGATCGGCTTCGTGTTGCCGTAGGGCACGATGATCGGCGCGTCATCCGGCGGCGCGGCATCCGGGGCCGCAGTAGAGGGGGCCGCAGTATCGGGGGACGCGCTGTCGAGCGGCACAACGGCCCCCGGCGCATACTCCGCAAAGGGCGCGACTTCAGCGGCATCACCGTCCTGTGCCGCGGCTCCGCTGCCGTGCGCGCACAGGAGCGCCGCCACCACACATCCCCGCACGAAACGCGACCACTTGTCCCCCATCGCCTCGCATTCCCTGTGGCACTCACGCACCCTTTGCGTCGGTGCTACCACAGGGTGGGAATCGCGTCGCGGCAACAACTTGTAAAATCGTTCGGCAGTTCAGGCTCGGCACGGCTTTGCGGCGGGGCAGGGCCGGAGCTGGGAGAGCCGGCCCGCTCCCCCGCCCCAATCGCGATTTCAGAACACCGGCAACGCCGACGCGCCGGTGCGCGGATCCACCGCGGCCTGATGCGGCCGGCCCGGCATCACGGTGAGGATCTGGTGCACCGACCGAAGCGCCATCGCCGCCACCGGGTCGGCGCCGGGCGCCGCCGCCCCCGGCTCGGCCGTCAGCCTGTCCGCCGCGTCGAGCGCCCAGCGCGGCCGGGTGATCGCCTCCGCAGGCTCGTCCCCCGCCAGCAGATGCGCCAGCGCCTGCACGTTCCACGGCAGTTGATTGACGCCACCGGGGGTCGCACCGGCGTCGAGCCTTGCGCCCCGCTCCAGCGCGAAGGCATGCACCGTGGTCGGCGGCACGCGGCCGGGACGCGGCGCGGCCAGCGCATCCGCCGGGGCCGAAAGGTCGAAGCCGCGGCCGGGGCGGTTGTTCAGCACCAACCCGTCGTCCAGCACCAGGCCCGACGCGAACTGCGGGAACGAGTTGCTGTGCAGCACCACCGCCACGTTGCCCTCCGCATCCGCCGCGGTGACGCAGGATGTGCCGCCGTCCGTTCCGCCGCGCCCCGCAGAGCGCGCCGCCGCCTTCACCGCGCGCACGATCTCGGGCAGGCGCTCCAGGGGTTCGCCCGCCGCGCAGCGCACCGCCTCGGCGAGCGCCGGGCCATGGGTCGGCGCCGGGGTCACGTGGAGCACCGCGCCGTCCAGATCCACCGCGTGCGCCGGTGCGCCCACCGCCGGGCGCTGCGCGAAGTCCGCCCGCGCCATCACGCCGCCGCGCGCCGCCACGAATGCCGCCAACGCGTCGCCGTGCGGCCCGTCGAACAGCCCCGCCCCGCGCTCGGCAAAGCGCGTCAGCCAGGCGCCGAGGCCCGGCAGGCGGCGCACGTCGCCCACCTGCGGCACCCGCCCGCCCGGCGCATAGGGATTGTCAGGGCTGTAGCGCGCCAGAACCGGCAGCGCCTCCGTGAGATAGCCGAGCGCGAGCGCGCTCCACTCCACGCCTTCCTCCGCCGCCCGCACCGCAGGCGCCACCAGCGTCGCAAGGTCCTGCCGCGCCATCGCGTGAAGCCGCGCATACCCGTCCGGCGCACCGGGCACGCCGACCGACAGCGGCCCCACCCGCTCAGGCCGCGCCTCGGCAAGCCCCAGCGCCCCCGCGCCGACGCTCACCACCGTCTCCACCGGCCCGCCAGCGCGGCGGTAGAGCGCCACGAGATCACCCGCCAAGCCGCACTTCATCGGCAGGAGGACGGTCTCCATGAAGGCCGCCGCCAGCACCGCGTCGAACGCGTTGCCGCCGCGCGCGAGGGCCGCCGCCCCCGCCGCCGTCGCCCCCGGATGCGCCGAGGTGACCACCGCCGGTCCCGCCACCCGCGCGTTGCGGGCGAGCACCGCGCGAAGGGCGTCCGCCTCCGCCTCCGTGGATGGGCCCGTCACAACGCGAACCCGGTGAAGCGCACCTGCGACATCTCCTCGATGGCGTAGCGCACGCCCTCGCGCCCGACGCCGCTCTTCTTCATGCCACCGAACGGGTACATGTCGAGCCGGAAGCGGCTCGCCTCGTTGATCCAGAGCGAACCCACCTCGAACTCCTCGGAAAGCCGCATCGCCGTCGCGAGCGACGCCGTGAAGGCCGCGCCCTGCAGGCCGAAGGGCGAGTCGTTGGCCATCGCGATCGCCTCGTCCAAGGTGTCGAACGGGGCCAGCAGCGCCAGCGGGCCGAACACCTCGTCCCGCCACAGCGCCGCCGTGGCCGGAACCTCGGCGAAGATGCCGGGCGAGACGATGCACCCGGTCCGCTCCGGCATCATCAGCGCCCTTGCCCCCGCGGCGACGGCGCCCTCGGCCATCGCCATCACCCGGTCCGCCGCCGCGGCGTGGACCATCGGGCCGACGTCGGTCGCGGGGTCCGCCGCATCGCCCACCTTCAGCCGGTGCGCCGCGGCCACGAATTTCTCCGCGAAGGCATCGAACACCGGCCGCTCGACCAGAATGCGCTGGGCCGAGATGCACTGCTGCCCGCTCGCCTCGAACGCCGCACCCGCGATCTTCGCGGCGGCGGCGCCGACGTCCGCATCGGCGAAGACGAGGTTGGCGGCGTTCGACCCTAGCTCGGCGGCGAACTTCTTCGCCCCCGCCGCCCGTGCGATCGCCTCGCCCGCCGCCGTGGCGCCGGTGAAGGACACCATCGCCACGTCCTCGTGCGCGGCCAGCGCCAGCGCGGTCTCGCGGTCGCCGGTGACCACATTGAAGAGCCCCGCCGGAACGCCCGCCGCCACGAAGGCGCGCGCCGCCCTCAGCGCCGCGCGGGTGCCGCCGGGCGCCGGCTTCACCACCACCGCGTTGCCCGCCGCCAGCGCCGGGGCGACCTTCTGGACGAGCAGGTTGATCGGCGCGTTGAACGGCGTGATCGCCCCCACCACGCCAAACGGCACCCGCCGCGTGAAGCCGAAATGGGCGCGCCCGTTCGGCACCGCGTCGACGGGCAGCGTCTCGCCGCCCATCTGCGTCAGCGCGTTGGCGGTCGCCTCCAGAAAGGCCCCGCCGCGCCCCGCCTCGAACTTCGCCGCGCGGATCGGCTTGCCGATGTCATCCGAGATGAGGTCGGCGATCGCGTCCGCATCCGCGTTCAGCGCGGCGGCCGCGGCGCGCAGCCACCCCGCCCGGTCGGCTACCGTGGCGCGGCGGTGGGCGAGGAACGTCGCCTTGGCCGCCGCCACCGCCGCGTCCACACCGGACGCACCGGCCTCGACCAGCTCGCCGATCACCGCCCCGTCGGACGGGCGCACCAGCGTCGTCGACGGGCCGTCGGCGGGCACGTCCGCCGCGCCCACGAAAGGTGTCAGCCGCACGCTCACGCCCCCCGCCCTCACGCTCCCCGCCGTCACGCCTTGGCGGCTTTCTTGATCCGCTCCAGCTGCATGTTGGCGAGGAAGGGCACCAGAGGATGCGTGCCCATCGCCACCATGGCGGGAACGTCCATTTTCGCCAGCGCCTCCGCCTGCTCGGGCGGAAGCTGACGCGCCGCGGCATAGGCGGCGGGGTTTTCCAGGAACGCGCGCCGCTCCGGGTCCTGATGCGCCAGCGCATGCAGCGCGCTCGTCAGCCCCACCAGCTCCGGCTTGATCGACGGATAGTGCGCCTCGCGCGTATCCTTCTGCTCGGAAAACCAGCCGAAGGACGCATAATTGTGGTGCCACGAGGGCTCCATGGACACGATGTCCGGCACCCGCTCGCCGAGCGCCCCCGCGCCGCAGGCCCAGCAGCGCAGCTCGATGTTGCCGGTGTCGTCCAGCTCCGCCTCGTCGAAGCCGATCAGCGACTTCAGCTTGCCCTTGGCGAGCGTATCGAACAGCGCCTGGTCCCACTTCAGCTCGGGATTGGAATAGCGGTCCGTGCCCGGAAAGTGCGACATGCCGCCGGAGCAGATGACCGCCGTCCTGAGGCCCATCGCCGTCACCGCCCGCGCCACCGCCTGGCCGAACTGGTAGCACCGCTCCATCGGCGGTTGCGGCGGCAGGTAGGCGTTGACGTAGATCGGCAGCACCGGCGCCGTCAGGCCGATGTGCGTCAGCGGGATGCCGATGGCGTAGTCGATCTTCGCCGTGGACGAGAAGGCCGGGTCGAAGCCCTGCTTGTAGAGCTCGCGCACCAGCTCGAGACCGATTTCGCCCGGCACCTGCCAGTGGAAGTCGCGCCCCGCGAACTGCCCCTTCGCCTCACCGCCGACGTGGATGGTGAAGGGGGGCGCCGCGTCGTGGAAGAACTGCTCGGCATGGTCGTTGGAGAAGATGATCCACAGGTCCGGGTCGAGAGCGCGCAGCTTCTCGCCAATCTTGGCCGCCACCTCGCGGACGCGGATCACAGTGTCCTTGTCCTCGGTGTCGGGCATGGTGAAGAACTGGGGCGCATGGGGCAGCATGGCCCCGCCGACGACGGTCGAATGCATGGCTTTCTCCGGCAGATGAGAGGGCGGTGCGAAAGGGTCGGCGCACCGCGAACCGCAATCCATGGATGAAGCCTAGCCGCGCCGCCGCATGTCCGTTAGACGATGTTTTGACAAAAAGTATCGCTGAAACGACAATCGCTCGATGCCCGCCAAGCGCCTGCCCTCGCCCGCCAACACCACCGCTCGCTGCCCCCGGCCGGACCACGCGGCGGACGGCTCCGCGCCGGACAACACGCCGGACCATGCGGCGCACGCGTCGCAGCCGCGCCGCGACGGCACATGGATGCGCCTCGAGGAGCCGGCCGCCGCCGCCCGCACCGCGCCCGGCGACCCGGCCGCCGCCGCGCCGCTCCTGGACCCGCCCGCGGAACGCCCCGTCGCCGCCTACGTGTTCGACCTGACGCGCGGCGGCGGACGCCCGGTCCACCAGCACGGGCGCGGCCAGTTCGTCTCTGTGGTGGAAGGGTCGATGGCGGTGTCGACGGACGAGGGCACCTACGTCGTCCCCGCCCACCGCGCGCTGTGGCTTCCCGCGGGCACGGCGCATCGCACCCGGCATCTGTCGTCCACGCGCCTGCGCACGCTCTATGTCGACGGGGCCGCAGGGGCAGCCCTCCCCGCCCACGTCGCCTATGTCCACATGACACCGCTCATCGGCGCGCTGATCGACGCGGTGGTGGCGCTCCCCGCCGCCTACCCGCTGGGCGGACCGGAGGAGCGCATGATCGCCGTCCTCATCGACCAGATCGCCGCCGCCGAGGGCGTGCCGCTGCGCCTGCCCCTTCCCCGCGCGCCGGAGCTGCAACGGCTGGCCGAGGCGATCATGGCCGGCGAGGCCGAGGCGAGCGTGGGCGAGATCGCCAGCGCGCTCGCCCTCTCGGTGCGCACGCTGGAACGGCGCTTCAAGGCGCAAACGGGGATGACCCTGCGCGACTACCGCACCCAGGCGCGCCTCTTCCGCGCGGTGCAGCTTCTGGCGGCGGGGCAATCCGTCACCCGCACGGCCGAGGCGGTGGGGTTCGAGAGCCCCAGCACCTTCATCGCCCTCTTCAAGGCGACGTTGGGGGAGACCCCTGGCGTTTATCTTCGCGCCCGCCAGAGCGCGGCCCAGACCGCGACCCAGGCCCGGACCGCGCGCCGAGGCGCATGACCGCCCGCCCCAGCTCGTTGTTGTTCTCAACGATCTTGGTGGCGAGGCGGATGAACTCCTCCTTCTCGCCATCGTCCAGCGGCGCGAGCAATTCGCTCTGCACGAACTTCAGCCGCACGTTGGCGCGCTCCACCAGGCCGCGCCCGGCGTCGGTGATCCTCAATTCGCGCATCCGCCTGTCCCGCTGCGACGGTTCGCGCGTCAGAAGGCCGAGCTTGTCCAGCCGCGCCACCACGTCCGCCCCGTTGGCGCGGTCGATCCCGAGTTCGGCCCCCAGCGCCGACTGGTCGATCCCCGGCCGCTCCAGCACCACCGTCAGCGCGCCGAGTTGCACCGGGGTCAGGTCCAGCCCCTCCATCTCGCGCAGGAAGATCGCCACCGAGATCTGATGCAGCCGCCGCACCAGGAAACCGGCGCGGCGCCACAGGGGCACGATGGGCCCGTCATCCGACATATGTTCCATCCCATCGTGGTCCGGGGCGGTCGTGAGGGTGGTCTCCCTCAACTCACTTCAGGCCGGTGAGCGCCTTGATGTTGCCCGAAAGGATCTTCTGCCGCACCTCGTCCGACACTTCCAGGCGGTCGATCACGGCCATCGTCTCACGGATGAACATGAACCCGTTTTCCGGATCGAACGGGCAGTCCGACGCGAAGACGATGTTGTCCGCGCCGAAGAAGTCGAGCCCGCAGCGGGTGCCCGAGTCCGAGCCGAACAGCGCCGTGTCGGCATAGAACCGCTTGAAATAGTCCACCGGCCGGTGCGGCATCGCCTCCAGCAGCGCCTCATAGTCCTCGTCGTCGGTGCGGCTGCCGAGCTGGTCCCAGCCGGGGCCGACGCGCCCTTCGAAGAACGGGATCATCGCCCCCATGTGGTGGGTGATGACCTTGAGGTTCGGCAGCTTGTCGAACATGCCGGAGAAGACCATGCGCGACATCGCGGCGCTGGTCTCGTAAGGCCAGCCGAAGGTCCACCAGATCTCGTATTTGGATTTGTCTTCCGACTTGTAGTCCGCGAAGCCCGGCCCGCGGCAGGGGTGCAGCCACACCGGCTTGTCGTGTTTCGCCACCGCCTCGAAGATCGGGAAGAAGGCCGCCTCGTCCAGCGGGCGGCCGTTCACGTTGGTGTGGATCTGCACACCCACCGCGCCCAGCTCGCCGATCGCCCGGTTCACCTCCGCCACCGCCGCCTCGGGGTTGTTCATCGGCAGCGACGCGGCGAAGGCGGGAAACTCGTCCGGGTACTTCGCCACCAGCTCGGCCAGGCCGTCGTTGCCGATGCGCGCCAGCTCCGGGCTGTCCTGCGGCGAGGCGACGAACTCCACCGGCGGCATCGAGTTGGTGAGGATCTGCTGATAATCCGCGAACGAGCCGACCATCTTGCGGCGCGCTTCGAGGTCCCACAGCGTCGGCAGGTTCAGCCAGCGCTTGATGCTGCCTTTGTTGGAGACGAGCTCCTGCATCCTGGCGAAGTAGGCCGGGGGGAAGAAGTGGGTGAAGGCGTCAAGATGCATCGGAAGCTCCAGCGGCAGTGGCCGCGACGTGAGGTGCGGCAGCGGCCGCGTCTGAAGATGGGTTGAGGGCAGCGCCCGCCGCGGCGATCGCGGCGACGATGGGCGCATAGCCGGTGCAGCGGCAGATCTGCCCGGCCAGCTCCTTGCGGATCGTCGCCGGGGCCGCCGCGCCGTGGCGGGCGATGATGTCGCGCGCGGAAATCATCATCGCCGGGGTGCAGAAGCCGCACTGCAGCGCGTGCTTGTCGTGGAACTGGCGGCGCAGCTCGGCCATCACCGGGTCGTCCACCAGCCCCTCGGCGGTGGTGACGGCGCGGCCCTCGCACATCGCGGCGAGCACGATGCAGGAGCGCGCAGGCTCCCCGTCGACGAGCACGGTGCAGGCGCCGCACGCCCCGTGCTCGCAGCCGACATGGGTGCCGGTCAGGCCATGCCCCTCGCGCACCAGGTCCGCGAGGCTGGTCCGGTCCTCGACGCGCTGGCTGACCGGCGCGCCGTTGAGGGTGAAACTGAGGTCGATCACGCGCAAACCTCCCGCGCGGCGTTGAGGATGGTGGCGAGGTGGCAGCGGGCGCGGTAGGCGTCCGCGTCGGGGTCGGCCATGGCGATGTCGGCCCGCGCCGCCGCCGCGACGTCGCCGCCCGACGCCACCGCCTCGGCGACGGACGGCAGCAGCACCGCGT
Source organism: Acuticoccus yangtzensis (assembly GCF_001927245.1). GTDB lineage: Bacteria > Pseudomonadota > Alphaproteobacteria > Rhizobiales > Amorphaceae > Acuticoccus > Acuticoccus yangtzensis. Next base: position 863,760 of record NZ_MJUX01000001.1, read on the forward strand.
GCGACCCCGTGGCGCCGAGGGCGGCGCGCACACCGTCCGGCCGCTTCACCACCACGGCGATGGATTCGGCGAACGCGCCGGTCTTCCTCGCGTGCTTGGCGTGGCCCCAGCGCGTCCCCTCCTGCAACACCGGCACGGTGATGGAGCGGATCAGCTCCCCCGGCTCCAGCACCGTGGAATAAGCCCCGTCGGCGAAGTCCTCCGCCGCCACCTGCCGCGCGCCGCCCGCCGACACGATGTCGTAGGTGGCCCCCAGCGCGATCAGCACCGGGCACCAGTCCGCGGCGGGGTCGGAGAGCGCCAGGCTGCCGCCGATCGTCCCGCGGTTGCGCACCGCGCGGTAGGCGATGCGCCCGGCCACACGCCGCATCAGCCCGCGCGACGGGTCCGGCACCTTGCCGTCCTCGATCATCGCGTGCGTCGTCGCCGCGCCGAACACCACCGCGCCGTCCGCCTCGCGCGCGCCGCACAGCTCGGGAATGCGGGTGACGTCCACCAGCGTCTCGGCCCCGGCGAGGCGCAGGCCGAGAAGCACCAGAAGCGACTGGCCGCCGGCGATGGGCATGGCGTCATCGTCGGCGCCCAGCCGGGACAGCGCGTCGGCAAGACCGTCCGGCCGGGCGAAGGCGAAGGGGGCGGGCCTCATCGTGCGCCCTCGCCATCTGCCGCCGCCACGGCGTCCGACACCCGGCGCGGCGTGAAGGGCGTCTCCAAAAACTGCGCGCGGCTCTGGCGGAACGCGTCGGCCAGCGCATTGCCCACCGCGGCAGGCGGGGCGATCGCGCCGCCCTCACCCATCCCCTTCACGCCGTATTCCGTCACCCTTGCGGGCGTCACCAGATGGCCGATGCGGATGTCCGGGATCTCGCTGGCGCACGGCACCATGTAGTCCCCGAAGGTCGTCGCCAGAGGCTGGCCCAGTTCGGGGTCGAACGGGATTTCCTCATAAAGCGCGGTGCCGATGCCCTGCGCCACGCCGCCGACGATCTGCCCGTCGACGATGAGCGGATTGATCACCGTGCCGCAGTCCTCCGCCACCACGTAGTCGAGAAGATCCACCGCCCCGGTCAGCGGCTCCACCGCCACGACCACAGCGTGGGCCCCATAAGAAAACACCCCGGCCGAATCCGCCGGCTCGTACGACACCGTCGTCTCCAGCAGCGCATCCTCGCCTTCCGGCAAAAATTCCGGCCGCAGCGTCGCCGCGCGGGCGACTTCCGCAAGGCTCACCGAGCCCGCGGGGCCGACGATCTCGCCCGCCTCGATGCGCACATCGTCCGCGCTCACCTGCAGCAGCGCCGCGCCGATGCGCCGCGCCTTCGCCGCCACCTCGCGGCACCCCTTGGCCACCGCGCCGCCGGAAAAGACGATGCTGCGCGACGCGAAGGTGCCGAACCCAAACGGCGTCGTCGCCGTGTCGCCGTAGCGCACGTTGATCGCGTCCGGGTGCAGCCCCAGCTCGGTCGCGGCGATCTGCGACAACGTCGTCTCCAGCCCCTGGCCGTGGTTCTGGATGCCCACCGCGATGTCCACCGTGCCATCGGGATGCATGCGCACATTGGCCGACTCGTGGCCCGGCACCACGCGCGCCTTGCGCTTCATCCATTCGGACGTGCCGTGCCCGCTCTGCTCGGTATAGACGGCGATGCCGAGGCCGATCACCCGCCCGTCCGCCTCGCCCGCCTTCTGCCGCGCGCGAACCTTGTCCACGCCGATCATCTCGCACGCCATATCCAGCGCCGCCGGATAATGGCCGGTGTCGAGCGACAGTCCGCCGACGGTCCTCATGGGCAGATCCGCTTCGGTGATGAGGTTGCGGCGGCGGATCTCGATCGGGTCCATGCCCAGCTCGGCCGCCAGTTCGTCCACCATTCGCTCGATGGCGAAGCACGCGCCCGGCCGCGCCACACCGCGGTACGGCCCCATCGGCGCCTTGTTGGTGGCGACGGTATAGGTCTGAAGGTTCAGCGCCCGCGCCTTGTACGGCCCCGTCAGGTTGCGCGCCGCCATGGAGGCTTCCATGAACGCCCCGGTCGGCCACAGCGCATAGGCACCGGCGTCGATATAGACGTCGCCCGACATGCCGATAATGGTGCCGTCCGCCTCCGCATGCAGCGCGATCTCGTAGGTGTGCTCGCGCGCGTGGAGCGAGGCGATGAGGTGCTCGCGCCGGTCCTCGATCCACCGCAGCGGCTGGCCCGTCTTCAGCGCCATGGCGCAAACGGCGATCTCTTCGGGCGTCAGCCGGTTCTTGCCGCCGAAGCCTCCGCCGACATCCGGCGCGATGACGCGGATCCTGTTCTCGGCCAGCCCCAGCACCTCGGCGAGCCCCCGCCGCATGACGTGCGCGCCCTGGGTCGACAGGTGAACGATCAGTTCGCCATAGCGCCGGTCATAGTGGGCGACGACGCCGCGCCCCTCCAAGGACACGGTCGCCTGGCGGTTCATCTTCAGCCGCCGCCGCACGACCACCGGGGCGGCGGCCAGCGCGTCCTGGTCACCGGCGATCACCGGGGCGGCGATGAAGGCGTTGTCGGCCCACGCCTCGTGCAGGCGCGGCGCGTCCGGGGCGAGGGCGGCCACCGCGTCGGTGACGGCGCCCAGCTCCTCGGTCTCCACCAGCACCTCTGCGGCGATGTCCTCCGCCTCGGCCCGCGTCGCGGCGATCACCGCCGCAACGGGCTGGCCGACGAAGCGCACTTTGTCTCCCGCCAGCGGCGGATAGAGCGAGGTGCGGAACTCGGCGATCTCCGGCCCGGCGACGAGGTCGTTCAGCGGCCCCAGATCGGCCAGCGTGAAGACGTCCGCGCCCTCCGGCTTCGTGACCCCGAGAAGCCGTCCGTGGGCGACGTCCGAGCGCACGAAGGCGACGTCCTTCAGGCCGGGGAGGCGCACGTCGGCGACGTAGCGGCCCGCGGCATAGAGGAAGCGCTCGTCCTCCTTGCGCTTCAGGCGCGCGCCGATCCAGCCCGGCGCGCCGTCAGAGGTGGGCGAGGCCATCGGACTATTCGACCGCGTTGGCGATCGCGAGGCTGTCGATCAGCGAGGACCGCTTCAGGAAGGCCCTGTGGCGCTCCGGGTCCTCCGCCGTGGCGCGCAGATTGTCGAGGTGGGCGCGGCGCTTTTCCGGATCACGCTCCTCCAGCGCCTTCTTGTTGGCGATCGACTGGGCCTGCACGAAGTCCACCTGCGCCTTGCGCCGCTGGCGGGTATAGCGGTCCAGCAGCGGATCCGCCTCGGCCCCGTCGAACCAGATCGCGCCGAGCTTCTCGGCCAGATTCACCGCGTCGTGGATGCCGCCGTTCATGCCCATCCCGCCGATGGGATTGTTGACGTGGGCGCTGTCCCCCGCCAGCAGCACGCGGCCCTTGTTGAAGGTCTCCGCCACGCGCTGATGCACCTTGTAGAGCGCGTGATAGGCGATCTCGTAGGGCGTATCCTTCGGGTGAAGGCGTTGCAGCCGCTCCTGCACACCGGCCTCGGAGACCGCCGTCTCGTCCGGCTCCTCCGGCGGCACGGGGAAGATGCCGCGCCACACGCCGATCTCGTCGTCGCCCTTCACCTTGAAGAGGTTCAGCCACTCGTCCGGGTCGGAGAAATAGTTGCGGGTGCAATAGCCCGCCTCGGCCTTCAGGAAGTCGAAGGGCGTGCCGATCTTGATGAAGCGTTCGCCCCAGGTGAAGCCCTCGAACTCGATCCCGGCGAGCTTCCTCACCGTGGACGATGCGCCGTCGGTGCCGATCACGTAGGAGGCGCGCATCGTCTCCGTCTCCCCGGCGGCGTTCGCCAGGGTCAGCATCACGTGGTCGCCCTTCTGGTCGATGCCGGTGAGGCGGGTGGAGAAGCGCACGTCCGCGTCGTCGTCCGCCATCTTCTTCACGGCGGCACGGACGAGCTTGTACTGCTCCCACTGGAGGACGAACGGGTAGTCCACCTCCCCTTCCAGCATCGAGATGTCGAAGCAGGCGACGAGTTCGCCCGTCTGGCGCTCGCGGAAATGGAACAGCGGCGACAGGAGGCCGGTCTCCCACGCGTCGTCCTTCAGGCCGAGGTCGGCCAGCATTTCGACGGTGGGCGGGTGAACGGTGGCGGCGCGCTGGTCGATGACCGGCCCGGCCTCCGCTTCGATGAGGGTGACGGGGATGCCCTTCTTGGCGAGCGCCAGTGTCATCACGGCGCCGACGGGTCCTGCCCCGACGACGACGATGCGGTCCTTCACAGTCACGGTAACTCCGTATCCGGCTATGCGCGGCGAGCGGCGCTCACGGTGAGCGGGGCCGCGTCTCTATTTCGTCAGTGTACTGATGAATTGGCCGACTGCAATCGCGGATCGGCCATGCATTTACGGACGAAGCGGCGATCAACGCGCTATATCGCACATTTTTCGGCATTATTCGGACACACCGGCGCTCATCCGTGCAAAAATTGATCAGAGTGCCCGAAATTTGAATGTCCAAACTTTGATCTTGCTCAATTTTCCGCCGTTGACGGCCTCAGATTAGTTTGTACACTGACGGATATCGACGGGCCGCACCCCGCACAGCAATCCGCCAGCCGACCAGACCCAGGCGACCCCGCGGACCACACCCCGCATCCACACCGCGAAACGCCGGAGATTCCACGCATCATGACGCGCCGCGACCCTTCCCAGCCGATCAAAGTCGCCGTCGCCGGCCTCGGCGCCGTCGGCATGACCGTCGTGCGCGCCATCGCCAGCGGGGACCTGCCGGGCTTCACCCTCGCCGCCGTCTCCGCGCGCGACACCGAAGCCGCCGCCAAGCGCCTCGACGCGCTTGCAGTATCGGTGCCGGTCGTGCCGATCGACGCGCTGGAGCCCTACGCCGACCTCGTCGTCGAAGCCGCGCCCTCCGAGCTCGTCCCGGCCATCGTCACACCATTCCTCAAGGCCGGAAAATCCGCGCTCGTCATCTCCGTCGGCGCGCTTCTCGCCCACGAAGACCTCATCGCCGTGGCGCGTGAGCATGGCGGCCAGATCGTCGTTCCCACCGGCGCGCTCCTGGGGCTCGACGCGGTCACCGCCGCCGCCGAAGGCACCATCCATTCCGTCACCATGGTGACGCGCAAGCCGCCGCGCGGCCTCAAGGGCGCGCCCTACCTGACCGACAACGCCATCTCGGTCGACGATCTGACCGAGGCCAAGCTCGTCTTCAGCGGCACCGCGCGCGAGGCGGCCAAGGGTTTCCCCGCCAACGTCAACGTCGCCGCCGCGCTCGGCCTCGCCGGGATCGGCGCCGACAGGACCACCATCGAGATCTGGGCCGACCCGGCGGTCACCCGCAACACGCACACGATCTCGGTGGATTCCGACAGCGCCAGCTTCACCCTCGCGATCCAGAACATCCCGTCCGAGAATCCCAAGACCGGACGCATCACGCCGCTCTCCATGCTGGCGGCCCTGCGCAAGATGACGGCGCCCATCCGCGTCGGCACCTGACGCCGCGCGGCGACGCCGCCATCCCGGCCACGACCTTCCACCTCCCCCGCCCCTCCCGACCCGAGGAACTCACGATGGACTTGAAGGCCCTCACCGCCCGCTTCGCCGGGCCGCTCACCGCGATCGCCGCCACGGCGAGCTTCGCCGCGCCCGCCGCCGCAATCACCGTCACGGTGGACGCCAGCGCCGTGCCCGTCTTCGTCGCCGCCGACCGCGGCTTCTTCGGTGACCTCGATGTCGAGGTGTCCCAGGTCGGTTACGCCCAGGTGCAGGCGCTCCTCATCGCCGGCGAGACCGATATCGGCTGGTTCTCCCCCATCGAGGCGGTCCAGTTCGTCACCGAAGGCTCGGACTTCAAGTACTTCTCCACCGCCGGCGCGCAGAACATGTACAACGGCGTCGTCGTGCGCGCGTCCGAAGGCGAAACGTACAACGACATCACCGACCTGAAGGGCAAGCGCCTCGGCATTCCGGGCTACGGCACCGGCACCTGGGCAAGCTTCGTCTCCTTCATGAAGGCCTACTACGACATCGACGATCCGCAGGCCGAATTCGAAGTCGTCACCGCCAGCTCCGGCGCCCTCCTCGCCCTCGTCGAGCGTGAGCAGGTCGACGGCGCGCTGCTCTTCTCCGGCTCCTCCGCCGCCGCCCGGTCGATGGACACGTTCAAAACCATCTTCTCCTTCACCGAGGCGATGCAGGAGAACACCGGCCAGCCGCTCGTCATCACCGGCTCCATCGCCACCACCCCGTGGCTGGAAGAGCACGCCGAAGAGGCCGCCCAGTTCGTCGCCGGACTGGACGCCGCGGTCGAATGGATCATGGCCAACACCGACGCCTTTTCCGAAGGCGGCGAGTACGCCCACCTCGCCGAAGGCGCCGGCTGGCTCTCCTCCCCGGACACCACGTCCACCGTTCAGGGCCTCATCAAAGAGGGCAAGTGGTACCTGACCTCCGCCACCTACACCCAGGACTGGATCGACGCGATCCACGGCCTGGTCGTCGCCGGCGGCACGCTCGAAACCGTCCCGGCCGCAGAGGACGTCTTCCTCGCCCCCGGCACGCTCTCCACGCCCGAGTAACCCCCTTACAAGGCTTGGATTTGTGAGCACGTCCGCCGTCCCCACCGACGCCGCCGCGCAGCCGGCACGCCCCGCAAGGCGTGCCCTCCTGCCGCAGAACCCGCGCGCGCGAAACCTCACCCTCAACGCGCTGCCCGTCCTCGGACTCGTCGCCGTCTGGTGGTTCGTCACGGCCTTCGTGCTCGTCCAGCCGCGGCTCTATCCGACACCCCTCGCCGTCGCCGGCGAACTCGTGCGCATCCTCTCCGGCGACGGTCCCCTCGGCTCCACCTACGTCCACGCCGCGGCCACCTTCTCGCGGCTCCTGGTCGCCTGGTCCGGCGCCTTCGTCATCGGCACCGTCCTCGGCGTCATCGGCGGGCGCAACCGCTGGTTCTTCGACTTCTGCGCCAACCCGGTGTGGATCGCGATGGCCGTCCCCTCGGTGGTCTGGGTCTACATCTTCCTGGTGCTGTTCGGGATCGACAATCTCGTCCCCATCACCGCGCTCCTGGTGCTCCTCACCGCGCCGGTCTTCCTCGGCACCGCCGAGGGCGTGCGCGCCGTCTCGCCCGACATGATCGAGATGTGCGACAGCTACAAGATCGGCCCCATCCGCCGCCTCTTCCACTTCTACCTGCCGTCGATCGCGCCCTACCTCGTCGCCAATGCGCGCGTCTCCTTCGCGCTCGGCATCCGCATCGTCATCATCGCCGAGGTGATCGGCCTGCCCAACGGCGTGGGCCTCCTCGTCGGCTACTGGTCCGACTCGCTCTACATGGCGCCGCTGGTCGCCTGGGGCATCATCCTCATGCTCGTCGGCGTCGCCGTCGACCACCTCGTCTTCGTGCCGCTTCAGCGCCGCATCCGTCAGGAGACGGTCGGCTGACCCGCCGGCCTCCCTCTTTCACACGTTAGGCCGACCATGACCGTCAAAGTGTCGCTCAGAGACCTTCACCTCGCGTTCCCGGGCCGGGACGGTGCGGGCGACAAGGTGATCTACGAAAACCTCAACCTCGACATCGACGAGGGGAGCTTCACCGTGCTCCTCGGCCCGTCGGGCTGCGGCAAGTCCACCCTCCTCAACATCACCAACGGGCTGTTGAAGCCCACCTCCGCGTCCGGCATCATCGTCGACGGCAACGACCTGCGCGACCAGCCGGAGATGAGCCGCAAGATGGCCTACGTCTTCCAGGGCGCGCGGCTGCTGCGGTGGAAGACGCTGGCCCAGAACGCCGAATTCGGCCTCGCCGGGCTCAACGTTCAACCGAAGGAGAAGTGGCAGGGGCTGATGGAGAAATACTTCTCCGCCGTCGGCCTCAAGGACTACATGAACCACTACCCGCACCAGGTGTCGGGCGGCATGCAGCAGCGCGCGTCCATCGTGCGGGCCTGGGTCAACGAGCCGGAAATCCTGCTCATGGACGAACCCTTCAGCCATCTCGACGAGATCACCGCCGCCACCATGCGGCGCATCCTCATCGACCTGTGGCGCCAGGACGAGACGCGCCGCACCATCATCTTCGTCACCCACGACATCGCCGAGGCCGCGCAGATGGCGTCCGACATCGTCATGCTGACGCCGGCCCCCTCCTCCATCTGCTACCGCCGCAAGGTCGACATGCCCTGGCCGCGCGCGATGGAATCGGACGAGGTGATCGACCTGGAGAAAGAGCTGCGCCGCGCCTTCTCCGAAAAGGCCGGGATCCGCTTCTGATGACGGCCTCGATGCGCCTCAAGGAATATTCCGCGCAGCTCGCCTCGCTGGTGCTGATCATCCTCGGATGGGAGATCGCCGCCCAGACGATGAACACCAACGCGCTGCCGCCGGCCTCCACCGTGTTCGCCACCCTCGGCGGCCTCGTGGCGGACGGCGACGCGTTCGGCCCGCTCTTCTCCACGCTCCTGCGCACCGTGCTCGGCTTTGCCCTCGGCTTCCTCCTCGGCACCGCCTACGGCATATTCGCCGCCACCTTCAAAACCTTCGACGAGCTGACGAAGTGGCTGATCCAAATCGCCATCTTCACGCCCACGCTCATCCTCATCTTCCTCTTCCTGGTGGCGATCGGGCGGACCAACTTCACCGTCATCATCCTCATCGCCCTCGTGGTGATGCCGATGATCGGCACCTATATCCGCGACGCGCTGAAGGACTTCGACCCGGACCTCGAAGGGATGGCCGTCTCCTACAAGGTGCCGCTCCACCAGCGGGTGACGGGCATGTACCTGCCCTTCCTCATCCCGCCGATGCTGGCGGCCGGGCGCATCGGCTTCACGCTGTCCTGGAAGGTCGCGTTCCTGGCCGAGATCTTCGGCTTTCCCAACGGCCTCGGCTGGCAGGTGCGCCAGACCTACCAGATCTACAACGTCGCCGGACTGCTGGCGTGGCTGTGCCTCTTCATCATCACGCTCATCGCCATCGAGCAGTTGATGCGCTTCGTCGAGCGCCGCGTCGTCACATGGTAGGGAAAACCGCCCCCGGCGGGGCGCCCGTCCGCCCCGCCCCCTCGACCCGGACGGCCCCAGGTGGTCAAAGTCCCCCCGGACCGTGAGGCGCCGCGCCGCCCGGTCCTGAAACTGAAGGCAAGTGGGATCGGGCGACTGGGATCGGGATGGCGACCTTCTACATTCACGCCGGCTACGGGAAATGCGGCTCCACGGCGATCCAGCGGTGGCTGCAAAATGCCGGCGCCTCGCTGCGCAAGGACGGCGCCTTCAACTGCGGCACCGGCCTGCAGCACTGCCCTGAGGCCCCCTTCGGCACCGTGCCCGAGATGATCCGCGCCATCCGCACCGACCCGGACGCCGCCGCGCGCGACATCGGCGCAGCGCTCGCCGCCGCGGGCGAGCGCCACTCCATCGTCATCTGGTCCTGCGAGGCGCTGCAGCTTCGCCACCGCCTGCTCGCCCCCATCATCGCCGAGCTGATGACCCGGCACGAGGTCAAGGTCGTCCTCTATCTGCGCAACCATGTGGCGTGGCTGCTGTCGGCCTATGCGCAATGGGGCATCAAGCACCCGACCTCGCGCCACAAGACCGCGCCCCACGCCGTCAGCTTCGCCGAGTTCGTGGAATCGCGGCGGCAGGACCTCGACTATGCCGGCGCCATCGCCGGGTGGGAGCGCACCGGCGCCACCGTCCTCCCCCGCTCCTACGACGCCGCGCCGGATGTGGTGGACGACTTCATCGCCCTCGCCGGCCTCTCCGGCTCCAGCGACGGCGGGCGCGCCAACCCGCCGATGCAGCCCACCACTCTTGCGCTCTTGAAGGGCATCCAGAGCGTGCGCAAGGCCCCCGTCGGCATCGCCAGCTTCGAGAAGATGCTGCGCCGCTCAGCGCTCAGCCCCGGCGCCATCGAGACCACCTCGCTGGACCTCCTTCCCGAAGCGGACGTCGACCTCGCCGCCCTCCACGCCTCGTTCCAGGGCGAGCGCGACGCCTTGCGCACCCGCTACGGCCTCGACCTGACGGACAGCGCCCCGCGCAACCCCCTCACCCGCCCCTCCGGCACCAACGACGACGTCGTCGCCGTCCTCTCCCTCATCTGCCAGACCCTGCACGAGCGCGTGGAAACCCTGGAGGCCCGCCTCGCCACTCTGGAGGCCGAGCGCAAGGCCGCCCCCACCGCCGAAGATTGACGCCGCCCACATCCGCCCCTCCCGGCCGCCGCCACCATCCGGTCCGCCCCGCCCCCGGCCCGCGCCCCGGCGGGTTCCGGTGGGGTGAGAGGCGGCCGCGTCGGGGTGCGCTTGAACCGGCCGGCTCTTTGGCGCATGTCAACCGCGCCGGGCCGTCGTCCGGCGGCTTGAAAGGTGTCCCCTTGCCCGCACCCCTGTCAGACGCCCCGTCCGCAGCAATGCCCGCCGACGCACGTCGTGACTTCGTCGCCCTGGTCGAAGCGGCGCTGGCCAAAAGCGTGCGGCGCATCGCCTTCGCCGATTTCGCCCGCGCGGGCCGCGAGATGGGCGTCCTCACCCCGCAGGAAATCACTGCCTGCCAGCGTGGCTCCAAGCTGCCGGACTGGACCCTCGCCGCCCTCGGCCCCGCCCAGGACGTCACCACGGCGGACGGTCTCGCCCGAACCGACAGCATCCGCGAGCCCTTCGGCCCCGACAGCCCACCCGCTCACGCCGTCATCGCCCCTGCCGCCATCGCCCCCGCCATGACTGCCCCCGCAGCGGCCGTCGCAGCGCCGCCTGTCGCATCGACCACCGCCGCAGCGCCGCCCGTAGCGCCCGCGGACGCGGCGCCTGACACCGCGCCTCCCGCCGCCGCCACGGCGCCCGCCGCAGCCTCTCGCGCTCTCCCCCGACCCGCCGTCGCCTCCCACGGCGGACCGCTGCGCCTTTCGGTCCACAACCACAACCGCCTCGCTTTGGCGGGCGATGCCGTCGTCCCCGCCCTCTCCAACCCGCGGGCACACTGGCTCATCCCCCGCGTGCGCGCCGCGGAGGGCGTGCCGCACCTCACCGGCCACACCATCGACGCCGTGGTGGAAGGCGGCCCGCTCTTCTCCCACTTCCTGTTCGACGCTGTCCCCAAACTCCTCGCCCTGCGTCAGCGGCTCGACCCCGCCCGCGCGGACCACATCCTCTTCACCTCCCTGCGCAGCCCGTTCCACACCGAAACGCTGGAGCGCCTCGGCATCGACCCCGCCCGCTGCCTCACGCGCGAGGAACATGGGGCCCTCTTCGACGTCGAGCGCGTCACATGGGTTCGCCCGCTGCGGCGCGGCGGCAAGACGTCCGCCGGGCTCTACGAGGCGGTGCGCACCCTGTTCGGGGCCGACACGGCGACAGGCGGCCCCCGCCGCATCTACATTTCGCGCGGCAAGGCCAAACGCCGCCGCCTCCTCAACGAGGCCGACATGCTTCCCGCCCTCGCCCGCCACGGCTACGAGGTGGTCAATTTCGAGGATCACGGCGTTGCCGGCGCGGCGCGGCTTCTCGCCGGGGCCGAGCATATCGTCGGCCTCCACGGGGCGGGCTTCGCCAACATGGTCTTCGCGCCGGCCACCTGCCGCGTCACCGAACTCCACGGCCCCCACTGCAGCGCCGAATATCGCGATATCGCCGCAATCCGCGGCATGCCCTACGACCGGCTGGACTGCGGCCGAGGCGGGCACGACTTCGCCGGCGACAGCTTCGCCATGAGCTACAGCGACGTCACCGTCGACCCCGCGGCCTTCGCCGCCCTGCTGCTGCCCTGACACGCTCCCGGCCCAGCGCGGCCCGTGAGGCGGAAGAACACGCCGGCGCCACGACCGCCGACGGGGCACCGGCCATTCGGACCCCGCCCGCCCCGCGCAGAGCCGAGCCCGTCGCCCCTCAACGCCCCACTCTCCGGCGCAGACGAGGCCCGATATCACGTCCCGATGCGTCGCAAGACGGGCTCAGCCGGCCGGCATCCACCCCGTGCGCGTGACGTGCGCGATATCGGCCCGGCCATGGCGCTCCGCCTGCCGCGCCGCCGCCTCGTGGTCGTAGGGAACGGTGCGCAGCTCCACCCGCCAGCGCCCGCCGCGCCGCTCCAGCAGCGCATAGCGCGCATCGGGCGAGCCGGCCTCCATCACATGCGGCGCCGGCTCGTCGTCCGCATAGCCCGGCATTCCGACGCTGCCGGGATTGACCACCAGCACACCGTCCACCATGACCGCGCGCGCCACATGGGTGTGGCCGCACAGGACCAGCCCCGCATCGCCGATGCCCTTCAGACGACCGCGGATCGCGTCGCGCCCGGCAAGGCGCGTGCGGCCGGCACTCACGTCCTCCAACAAATAGGTGGTGTCGCCGCCGGTCGGACTGCCGTGACAGGCGAAGATCGCCCCGCCGTCCAGCACCAGCGTCGCCGGCAATGCGGCCATCCAGGCCAGATGAGCCGGCGTCAGCGCCGCGCGGGCGACGACGTCGGACGCGCCCTGTCCGCCCGCCAGAACCTGCCGCTCATGGTTGCCGGCAAGGGTCGCCGCGGCGAGCGCCATCTGCACGTCGGCCGCGCCCGCCGGATCATAAGGGCCCGACACCAGGTCGCCGAGATTGACCACGAGATCGGGCGCCGCGGCGGCGATGTCGGCCAGCACCGCGTCGAGGGCGATCAGATTTCCATGAACATCGGCAAGGACGGCGACACGCATGGGCGAAGCATAGAACCCGTCGCGAAGGCGGCAAAGAGGCAAACGAGCGTTTCGCGCCCCCGGCGACGGACCTCACCGCGTGGTGCGCGATGGCGCCGCCCCCTCAGCCTCTCCCTCAGCCGCCGGCCGGGGCTGCGGCGCGCGCGGCCTGCCTCAGTGGACGAGGCCGTAGAGGAGGTCGCCCTTGGTCAGCGCCGCCGAACCGGGGCCGTCCTGCGGCGCGTCGCCCGCATCTTCGGACAGAAGGTTCTGCTCCGACACGTAGGCGACGGACTCGACGCCGTTGTCGTCCACCCTCAAGCGGTAAAAGGGCTGGTCCCGGTGCGGGCGACGGTCCTTGGGGATCGCCTGGTACCACTCTTCCGTATCGGCAAAGACCGGATCCACGTCGACCACCATGCCCACGAAGTCATAATGACGGTGGCGCACCAACTGGCCGATGTTGAACTTGGCTTCTTTGACGATGATCATGACACACACACCCATTCTTGACCGCGTACGCAGCCGCAGAAACTCGGACCACTTGAAGAAACGGGCGGGACTGCAGACAACCCACGCTGTCAATCACCGCGCCCGTCGGAAGAAGTGCCGAGAGGCGGACCCGGTTCATCCCCGCCACTCCACGATGCAAGCCTCGGAACAGCCACGCCGGCCGGCCCGCCGCCCTCAGGCGATGCGGACCTTTGCGCTCCGTTCGTCCTCGAAGGCGATCGTGACGACACAGCGATAGCCTTCGTCGCTCCAGGACCGCTCTATCTCGATTTCCGGCCGACCGGCAATGGCGCGCATCAATCGCGACCCTCCCCCTTCCTGAAGATCCCCAGCCGGTTGAATGCCGGGCTCCCTCCAATCGACGCAAAGGCGCACGAAATCGCCCTCCGTCTCGCCGCTGAGGGTGATGGCCACCGTCCCGTCGTGGGCCAGCGCGCCATGCTTGGCCGCGTTGGTGGCCAGTTCGTGGATCACCATCGAGACGTCGATCGCCAGCCCCGGCGGAAGCGGCACACGGCAGCTTCCGGTGATGGCGATGACCTGCTCCTCCTGGTCGAAGGGCCGCGTCTGCACGCGGATCAGCTCGGCGAGGTCCACCGCCGCATCGCGCCGGCTGACGTTGATGTCGTGCGCCAGCGCCAGAGCGCGCACCCGGCGCATCAGCCTGTCCGCTACCTCGGGCGGCATCGGCGCGTCCCGCAAGGTCAGGCGGATCACCGATTGCACGGTGGCGAGCGTGTTCTTCACCCGGTGCTGAAGCTCGTCCACCAGAATGCGGCGCTGCCGATCCGCCGCGTCGCGCCGCAGCGCCGCCGCCAGCACGTTGGCCGCCGACTGCAGGAACGCCGCATCGCGCTTGCTGAAGGTGCGGCGGCGGCGCGAATGCACGCCGATCACCCCGAACGGCTCTTCCGGCGCGCCGACGATGACGCTCATCCCGCTCACGATGCCCTCGTCCGTCAACAGACGGGGCTTGTCGAACCGCGCATCGGTGGCGAGGTCGGTGACGACGACCGCTTCCTGCACCGACAAGGTGTAGCCGGCCTGACTGCCGCGCCCGCCCTCCACGATTGTGCCGAGCGCGGCCGAAAAGCCGAACTTGGCCACCAGCTCCAGCGTATTGGAGGCAGGTACAACCTTGATGAACTTGGCGTATTCACACTTCAGCAGCGTCGCCAGGCGCTCCGGCAGTTCGGCGATCATCGCCTCCGGCGGCATCCCCGCCAGACTGCGCCCTCCGAGGCGCGCCACATAGGCGTGCTGCTCGGCCCTCTGCTCGGCCACCGCTTGGGCGTGGGTCAGAGCCGAAATGTCGCGCGCGACGGCGATCACCCGCTTCGTCTCGCCGCTGCGCGACAGGACGGGGGCGGCCGAAAGGAGCACGTCGAAACTGCCGCCGGGGCCGACATAGCGGGCCTGCATGTCCTGCGCGACGCGGCCGGTCCGCCAGGCTTCGGCGGAGGGAAGCTCGTCCGGCCGCAGCTCGCGCCCATCCTTCAGCAGCATATAGGGGCCGACCGGAGAGCGTGGCGGGCCGAACTGCGAACCGAGGCCGAGCATCTTCTGGCCGTAGGCGTTGAGGTGGACGCGCTGGGAGAAGGGCGCATCGGAAATGGCGATGGAGATGGGCGCCAGGTCGAGCACGGTCTGAAGCGCGGCGAGCTCGGCCTCCAGCGCCGTGTTCATCGCGTCCATTCTGTCGTGCGCCTGCTTGAAGGCCGTCACCTCGACGAAGACGGCGACGATGCCGTCCACTTCGTGCGAGGCCGCATGGTAGCGGCTGAGCCGCATCAGGAAGGTGGACCCGTCGGCGTGGAGGCGAACCTCACGCTCCGATGCAGGGCCGCCCGCCATGACCTTGGCCGTCTCCTCCACCAGGTCGAGCCCGGCGATATGCGAAACGACGTGGCAGATGGGCCGGCCGACATCCTCATCGGTGAGCGCCATCAGGCGCTGCATCGGCGGGGTGAAGCAGCGCACGCGGGCCGCACCGTCGAGGAAGAGGATGGCGACGTCGGTGGCGGCGAGGGATTCGGCGACGCCGGGCATGTTGAGCGCCGCCTTCTGCAGCGCCTCGACCCCGCCGATGAGCGAGGAGGTGATCATCTCGCGCCCCTCCGCCTGGAGCGCCGCTTCGGCGGCAGGGTCCGCCGCGACGGCCGACGATGTGGCGGACGGGGCGTTGTCCTGGGTCAGGCCCGGAAGCACCGGGGCGAGACTGTCGCCGCCGGCCTCCGCCACGCCTGCGCCGATGCCGACGTCCACGGAGCCGGGCGCTGCGGCCCCGTCATGACGGGGATCGCCCATCACGACGGAGGGTGCAGCCGTGCTGGCCCCGGCCGCCCCGTAGGAGGCGGGGGCAAAAGCGTCGCCGGCGGTCTCGTCCGTCATGCAAATGTCGGCAGGGCCGGCGTGGACGCTCAGCGCATCCGCCCCCGCGATCTCGTCCTCGGCGGCGGCCGCAGCCGCTCCGCCGTCTTCCGGGGGCGCCTCCAATAGAACGAGGTGACGCAGGCTCTCCCCGGCACCGCCGCCCACCGGGCGCAGGACGATCCGCACCGGCCGCGCCACGCCGCCCTCACCCCGGATCGCCGCCGTCCGTGCGATCGGCACGGCGGGGTTGGCGTCCTTCTCGACCCACAGCTCGGCCGCGGCGTGCGCCAGATCCGGGTGGAGGATGTCCGCCAACGACGCCTCGGCGCCCTCGACGGGAACAACCATGAGGCCGGACAAGGGGCCGCCCGTGTGAAGCACGCGGCCTTCAGCATCGACCAGGGCGAACGCCGGCCCCAACTCGTTCACGATGATGCTGTGAATATGTTCGACCAGCGCGCGCGGTGTGCGCTCTCCGTCCACCGTCATCGACATGCGATCCGCTCTCCTCCCCCACCTATGCGGGCTTGATATGCGGTCGGTGGCTGGTCGAAACCGCGCGCAAAATCGCACCTCGCCCCCAGCACGGCCGAGTTTGAGGGCCACAATTTTTGGCTTAGCACCAATGCGATTGTCAACTCGGCCGATGGACCATAAGAGCGCCTGCCTGACCCCTTTTCCGGCCGCAGACGCGGCCCATCCGCCACACGGCCGCCCGATTTGACAGTTCGACCACGCGCGATATCCCCAGCCCTCTCGCTTTCGGCGCGCGGTGCTCCATCTTCCTGCCGTGCTCCATCTCCTTCAGGTCATGGGGCTTCGCGCGCCGGCGTGGCGGACGGCGCGGGTCATGATCCCGATCCGGCATGCATCCTGCTGCCCGATCTGTCATATATCTGTCGCGAACGCCGCCACTGAGGTCCGTGGAGCTGATGTCTCTGAGTTGGTTCAATATGGTCGCCCCGAACGGGAATCCCCATGTCTGACGACACACGCAGTATGTCCGACGACACATGCAGTTCATCGTCTGACGACAGGAGCAGTCCATCCGGCCTGCCGCGCGTTCTCATCGTCGAGGACGAAATGTTCATCGCACTCGAATTGTCGATGATCGTCGAAGATGCAGGGTTCGAGCCGGTCGGCCCCGCGGGCGACCCGGAGGCTGCCCTCGCCATCCTCGCCAGCGATACGCCCCATGCCGCCATCTTGGACATCAATCTCGGCCCCGGCGTCACCTCCGCCCCTGTGGCCGAGGCGCTGGCGGCCCGCGGCGTGCCGTTCATCTATCTGTCCGGCTACAACGCCAGCTTCGTGTCCGACAACATGCCCGCCGCGCCGCTGATGCCCAAACCCGTCGACCCGGCCGCCATCGTCTCCACCGTGCGCAGCGCCCTTCTCGCCACCGCCAGCGACGCCTGAACCGCGCAGCAGAGCGCCCGTGCCGGACCCGCCCGGCGCTCTCGGCCGGCTGCGCTCCCCGCATAATCGGCGCCTCACCGCTTTATCGCCGGACACGGGCGGGACTATGCTGCGCCCGACCTGCCGACGAGAGACCCGATGCCCGCCCCCACCAGCGACCACAAGACCACCCACGACGCCGCCGACGACCCGCGCAACGAGACGATCCTCATCTACGTCAACGGCGTGCTGAAGCCGAAGGCCGAGGCTACCGTCTCGGTCTACGATTCCGGCTTCATGCTGGGCGACGGCATGTGGGAAGGGATGCGCCTGCACAACGGCAAATGGGCCTTCTTCGGCGACCACATGGACCGCCTCTTCGAAAGCTGCAAAGCCGTCTCCCTCGACATCGGCATGACGCGCGAGGAGATCGCCGCCGCCCTCGCCATGACCGCCGACGCCAACGGCATGACGAACGACGTCCACTGCCGCCTGATGGTCACCCGCGGCACCAAGGTCCGCCCCTTCCAGCACCCGTCCTTGTCGCGCTCCGGCCCCACCGTGGTCATCATCATGGAGCACTCGGTGCCGACCGCCGGCAGCGGACGCGGCATCCGCCTCGCCACCGTGCCCCAGGTGCGCGGCCTGCCGATGAGCCAGGACGCGAAATACAACTCCCACTCCAAGCTCAACTGCATCCTCGCCTGCCTCCAGGCCGAAGAGGCCGGCGCCGACGAGGGGCTGATGCTCGACCCCTTCGGCTTCGTGAACACCACCAACGCCTGCAACTTCTTCATCGTCAGGAAGGGCGCCGTGTGGACCTCCACCGGCGACTACTGCATGAACGGCGTCACCCGCCAGAAGGTGATCGACCTCTGCCGCGACAACGCCATCCCCGTGTTCGAGCGGAACTATTCCCTGTTCGACACCTACGGCGCGGACGAAGCCTTCCTCACCGGCACCCACGGCGGCCAGACCCCCGTCGCGATGATCGACGGCAAACCGATCGGGACGCGCCCCGGCGGCGGCGGCCCTGTGCTGGACCGCATCCGCGCCCTCTACAAAGACCTCGTCGCCCGCGACACGGCCTGAGCCCGCCGCCCCGCCCATGCGCAGCTTCATCGCCGACACCCTCGCCCTCGTCGTCTTCTTCACCATCGTCGGCGCCCTCAACGAACACTTCATCGCCGGGATGACGTGGGCGGAGGTCGCCCGCTCACGCACCATCGGCGCCCCCTTGATGGTGCTCACCGCGCGGCCCTACGGCCTGTGGCGCGACGCGCTCGTCGCCCGCCTCGCCCCGCCGGTGCCGCGCGTCGCCGCCGACGCCCTCGCCCTCCTCCTCTTCCAGGTGCCGATCTATGTCGCCATCCTGTGGGTCAGCGGGGCCAGCGCGGCCGGTCTCGCGCAAGGCGCCGCGGGGTTCGCCGTCCTCATGTTCGTCGTCGGCCGCCCCTACGGCCTGTGGCTCGACTTCGTGCGCGCCCGCTTCGGCCTCACACCCGGCGGCATGAAACCCATGACGCTCGGCGACTGAGCACAGGGCGGCCGCGTCACGCCGGACGAAATCGTCTGGCGAAATGTTGACACGGCCCCGCCCCGCGCCACAGTGACATCAAACGCCCGCCGCTCCACGACGGCGGGTCGACACAAAACGGGGAAGGACACGACCATGACGGGTGCCGCGACACGCGACCCTCTCGGCGACGGGGCCGCGCCGCCCGCGCTCGAAGCCTGGCTTCAAACCAACGTCGCCGGCTACCAGGGCCCGGCCACGCTGGACAAGATCGCCGGCGGCCAATCCAACCCCACCTTCCGCGCCGTCGCCCCGTCCGGGCGCTACGTCATCCGCCGCAAACCGCTCGGCGAAACGCTGCCCTCCGCCCACGCCGTCGACCGCGAGTTCCGCGTCCTCTCCGCCCTCGCCTCCACCGACGTGCCCGTCCCCCCCGTCCACGCCTTGTGCGAGGATCCCGAAGTCGCCGGGCAGATGTTCTACGTGATGGACATGGTGCCCGGCCGCGTCTTCTGGGACCCGCGCCTCACCAACCTCACCGGGCCGGAGCGCGAAGGCATCTTCGCCTCCATGAACGAGACCATCGCCGCCATCCACCGGCTCGAACCCGCCGCCGTGGGGCTCGACGATTTCGGCAAGCACGGCGGCTATCTGGAGCGGCAGATCAACCGGTGGACGCGCCAATATCGCGCGTCGGAGACCGAGACGATCCCCGCCATGGAGCGGCTCATCGGCTGGCTCCCCGCCAACAAGCCCGCCGAAGGCCCCACCCGCCTCGTCCACGGCGACTACCGGCTCGACAACGTGCTGATCCATCCCACCGAGCCTCGCATCGTCGCCGTGCTGGACTGGGAGCTCTCCACCCTCGGCGACCCGCGCGCCGACTTCGCCTACCACGCGATGACCTGGCGCTTCGCCCCGGACCTCTTCCGCGGGCTGGAGGGGGCCGACCTTGCCGCCCTCTCCATCCCCTCCGAGGCCGACTACGTGGCCCGCTACGCCGAGGCCTCCGGCTTCGACCCGCGCGCCGACTGGACCTTCTTCCTGGCCCTCTCCATGTTCCGCATCGCCGCGATCGTGCAAGGGATCGCCAAGCGCGCGCTGGACGGCACCGCCGCCAATGCCGACGCCGCCGAGGTGGGCGCCAAGTGCCGCCCCATCGCCGAGCGCGCCTGCCGCATCATCGACGGCGAAGGCTGAGCCGCCATGCAGATCGAAGGATGCCGCGCCCTCGTCACCGGCGGTGCCGCCGGCATCGGCCGCGCCCTCGCCGAAGCGCTCGCCGCCGCCGGCGCCCACGTCGTCGTCACCGACATCGACGGCGACGGCGCCGCCCGCGTCGCCGCCGCCATCGGCGGCCGCGGCGCTGCGCTCGACGTCACCGACCCCGCCGCGATGGAAGCCCTCGTGGACACCGTGGAGGCCGAGGACGGGCCCATCGGCCTCATGGTCTCCAACGCCGGCATCGCCACCGGCTTCAACGCCTACGACAACGCCGCCGGGCCGGACGACGCCACGTGGCAAAAGGCGTGGGAGGTCAACGTTCTCGCCCACATCCGCGCGGCGCGCATCATGGTGCCGCGCATGAAGGCGCGCGGCGGCGGCCACTTCCTGCACACCATCTCCGCCGCGGGCCTCCTCAGCCAGATCGGCAGCGCGGTCTATTCCACCACCAAGCACGCCGCCGTGGGGTTCGCCGAAAACCTCGCCATCACCCACCGCGACGACGGCATCCGCGTCACCATCCTGTGCCCGCAAGGCGTGGATACGGCGATGCTGGCGGCCATCGGCGGCGGCGCGGAATCGGCGGACGGGGTGCTGACGTCGGCCGATGTCGCCGCCGCCGCGCTCGCCGGCCTCAGGGAGGACCGCTTCCTCGTCCTTCCCCACGCCGAGGTCGCCGGCTACATGGCGCGAAAGGCGGCCGACTATGAACGGTGGATCGGTGGTATGGCGAAGTTCCAACGGACCCTGCGCCGAAGCTGACCACGAGGCTGTGCCATGCTGAAGACCATCGACCCCCTCCTTTCGCCCGAACTCCTCTTCGCGCTTGCGGCCATGGGGCACGGCGACCGCATCGTTCTGGTGGACGCCAACTTCCCCGGCACCAGCGTCGCCGCCGACACCGTCACCGGCAACATCCTGCGCTGCGACGCGGACATCGTGAGCGCTCTCAAGGCCGTGCTCACCCTCCTGCCGCTCGACACCTTCGAGCCGAACCCCGCCGTCGGCATGCAGCCGGTGGACGACCCCGCCTCGATGCCGCCCGTGGTGGCCGAGATGGCCGCCGTGATCGCCGCCGAAGGCTTCGAATACAGCGCCATCGGCCGCTACGACTTCTACGACGCCGCGCGCGAATCCTTCGCCGTGGTGCAGACCGCCGAGCGCCGCTTCTACGGCAACATCATTCTGACCAAGGGCGTCATCCCGCCGGCCTGACGCCCGCCCCCGGCGGCTCGGCGTTCGGCCGCCCGCCCCCGCCCGGCACACCCCGTTGCGCGGGCGGTGTACAGGTCCGCTCTCCTTCGATTAGCATCCCCTCAGATGCTCGCCAGAAGCATCGACGGAGGACACGCATGAGGACGAGCGAACGGCCCCGCCCGCGCCGGACGGGTGCGGCGTGACGCACGACGCCGCCGCTGCCCCGCCGGGCGACGACGCCGCCCACGGCGCGGCCCCGGATCGCACGGCGCAAGATCCCGCCACCCGCGACGGCGGCGCGCAGCAGGGCGCGCACCGGATCGATGCCCACTGCCACCTGTGGCGCCTGGCGCGCGGCGATTATGGCTGGCTGACGGGTGAGGACAGCGGCGACGCGCTCGCCCCCATCCGCCGCGATTTCGAGCTTGCCGACCTCGCCGCCGTCACCCGCCGCGCCGGCATCCACCGCGCCGTCGCCGTCCAGGCCGCGCCCACGGTGGAGGAAACATATTTCCTCCTGCGTTTCGCACGCGAAACACCTCTGGTTGCAGGCGTCGTCGGCTGGGCCGACCTCTCCGCGCCGGATGCAGCCGCCACCATTGCCGCCCTCGCCGCCGATCCCGCCCTCAAGGGCCTGCGCCCCATGCTGCAGGACCTCCCGGAAGACGACTGGATCACCCGCCGCCCCACCGCCGCCGCCCTCGCCGCCATGAAGGCCGCCGCGCTGAGGTTCGACGCTCTGGTGATGCCGCGCCACCTCGCCCCCCTCCTGCGCTTCCTCACCGCCCACCCGGACCTTCCGGCGATCATCGACCACGCCGCCAAACCGGCGCTGGCCGCCCCGCCGGGCGACCCCCGCCACGCCCTCTGGCGCGCCGGCATGGCCGCCCTCGGCCGCGAGACCGGCGCCCGCGTCAAACTCTCTGGCCTCCTGACCGAGATGCCGCCCGTCACTTCGGCCGCCGAAGCCGCCGCCCTCCTCCGGCCGCTCCTCGCCGACCTGCTGGAATGGTTCGGACCGTCCCGCATCGTCTGGGGCTCCGACTGGCCGGTCCTCACCCTCGCCGCCCCCTACGCCCTGTGGGACGAGACGACCACGCTGCTCCTGGCGGACCTCTCCCCGGACAACCGCGCCGCCATCCAGGGCGCCAACGCCGCCCGCTTCTACGGCCTGGAGGATGCGCCATGAGCGTCACCCCCCTCATTTCGATGCGAAACATCGACAAACGCTTCCCCGGCGTCCACGCCCTCAAAGGCGTCTCGTTCGAGCTGCTGCCCGGCGAGGTCCACGCCCTGATGGGCGAGAACGGCGCCGGCAAGTCCACGCTGATGAAGATCCTCTCCGGCATCTACCCGCGCGACGGCGGCGAGATCCTCGTCGGCGGTACCCCGGCCGAGATCGACAGCCCCCGCGCCGCCCAGAGCCACGGCCTCGCCATCATCCATCAGGAACTCGCCCTGATGAACGACCTCACCGTCGCCCAGAACATCTTCATCGGCCGCGAGCCGCGCCTCTCCTTCGGCCGGCTCGACGAGAAGGCGCTGAACCGTAACGCCCGCGACATCTTCGCGAAACTGAACCTCCACCTCGACCCGAAGACGCAGGTCGGCACCCTCACCATCGCCCGCCAGCAGCTCGTCGAGATCGCCAAGGCGCTGTCCTTCAAATCCCGCGTCCTGGTGATGGACGAGCCCACCGCCGCCCTCAACGACCGCGAGATCGACGAGCTCTTCATCATCATCCGCCAGCTCAAGGCGGAGGGCGTCGGCATCGTCTACATCAGCCACAAGATGGACGAGCTGAAGCGCATCGCCGACCGCGTGACGGTGATGCGCGACGGCGCCACCGTCGGCACCGTCTCCGCCGCCGATACGCCCGTGTCCGAGATCATCCGCATGATGGTCGGCCGCGAACTCGGCGCCGAGACGGTCGACATCCCCGACCTCGCCGCCGCCCCGCCGCTCCTCGAAGTGCGCGGCCTCACCCGCGGGCGCGCCGTTCGCGACGTGTCCTTCTCGGTCCGGCAGGGCGAGATCCTGGGCTTCGCCGGGCTGATGGGCGCCGGCCGCACCGAGGTCGCCCGCGCCATCTTCGGCGCCGACCGCAAGAACGGCGGCGAGATCCTCGTCCACGGCAAGGCCCTCACCATCCGCTCCCCCGCCGACGCGGTCGCCGCCGGCATCGGCTACCTGTCGGAAGACCGCAAGCACTTCGGCCTGGCGCTCGGCATGGACGTGAAGGACAACGTGGCGCTCGCCACCATGACCGACTTCGTGTCCCGCGTCGGCGCCATCAACGATGCCCGCATGCGCGCCACCGCCCGCACCTTCATCGACCGCCTGCGCATCCGCACCCCGTCCGAGCGGCAGGAGGTGCGCTTCCTGTCCGGCGGCAACCAGCAGAAGGTGGTCATCGCCAAGTGGCTGCTGCGCAACTGCGACATCCTCATCTTCGATGAACCCACCCGCGGCATCGACGTCGGCGCCAAGTCCGAGATCTACCGCCTGCTCACCGACCTCGCCGCCGAGGGCCGGGCGATCATCGTCATCTCGTCCGAGCTTCCGGAAGTGCTGCGCCTCTCCCACCGCATCGCGGTGATGTGCGAGGGCCGCCTCACCGGCATCCTCCCCGGCGGCCCCGGCACCACGCAGGAGGACATCATGGACCTCGCCACCCGGCGCGCCCCCGCCATGGAACCCGCATTCCCCCCGCCCCCAACGCCTGAAACGAGGGCCCCGCGATGACCACCGCCGACACGCCCCAGGGCGGCGCCCTCTCCCGCATCGGCTCCGCCGGGGCGATGCAGAAGATGCTCGCCTTCGGCAGCCTGGTGCTGCTCCTGGTGGGCTTCTCCCTCGCCTCGCCGCAGTTCATGCAGGTGTCCAACATCATCGCCATCCTGCAGGCGACCTCGGTCAACGGTGTGCTGGCGGTCGCCGTCACCCTCGTCATCATCACCGGCGGGATCGACCTGTCCGTCGGCACCATGATGACATTCTGCGCCGTCATCTCCGGCGTTGTGCTGACCTATTGGGGACTGCCTCTGCCGTTCGGCGTCCTCGCCGCCATCGGCGCCGGGGCTTTCTGCGGGCTGTGTTCCGGCACGTTCGTTGCGAAACTGAAGATCCCGCCCTTCATCGCCACGCTCGGGATGATGCTGATCCTCAAGGGCCTCGCCCTCGTCATCTCCGGCACCCGGCCGATCTACTTCAACGATACGCCGGGCTTCGACCTCATCTCCCGCGGCTCCCTCATCGGCTGGGTCTTCCCCTCCTTGCCGATCCCCAACGGCGTCCTCATCCTCTTCCTCGTCGCGCTCCTCGTCGCCTACATCCTCGGCCGCACCGTGCTCGGCCGCTACACCTTCGCGCTGGGGTCCAACGAGGAGGCGGTGCGGCTCTCCGGCGTCAACGTCGACGCGTGGAAGATCGGCATCTACGCCCTCTCCGGCGCCATCGTCGGCGTGGCGGGCATCCTCATCGCCTCCCGCCTCAACTCCGCACAACCCGCTCTGGGGCTCGGCTACGAACTGGAGGCCATCGCCGCGGTGGTGATCGGCGGAACGTCCCTGTCAGGCGGCCGCGGCACCGTCCTCGGCACAGTCATCGGCGCCCTCATCATGGCGGTGCTCACCAACGGCCTGCGCATCCTCTCCGTGGCGCAGGAGTGGCAGACGGTCGTCACAGGCGCCATCATCATCCTCGCCGTCTACGCCGATCAGGCCCGGCGCCGGAAGGGCTGACCAGGGGCAGAACCCACACTCTCCTCCTGGCGGCAGCGCCTCAGCGAGGAGGGGTTCCCCTCCTCGCGCTCCTCTCCGCTTCGCCAGCGGGCAGGCCTTCAATCCGGAAGAGGATTGAAGGCTGCATCAAGGCTGAGAAGGAGCGTGACGGCGTCAAGCGGCCGTCCTCCCCGTGCTCGCCCGCTGAAGAAGCGGCCTGCGCGCGGGTCCGGGCGACCACTTGACCCCGCCACGATCCTTCAGACCCGCATCATGCACGCCGCCGCTGGACAGGGCGGCGCGGGGCTTGCAGGATTTCGTGTCGCCGGATGAGGACCACCGCGGCGGGGCGATGAGAGGCGGGCGGATGAGCGTTGAGATGGAGGAACCGGCAGGCGCGCCGGAAGGGGGACGCGGATTCGTCCCCTGGCTGAAGAGCATCGCCGTCGCGCTGCCGCCTTACCTCTGGCTCGTCGTCTTCTTCCTCGTCCCCTTCCTCATCGTGTTGCGGATGTCCTTCTCGGAAGCCGTCATCGCGATGCCGCCCTACGCCCCGACCTTCGATCTGTCCGAAGGCGTCTCCGGCCTCTGGGCGCGGGTGCAGGAATTCACGACCTTCAACTACACCTTCCTCGCCGAGGACTCGCTCTACTGGCGCGCCTACCTCTCCTCGCTGCGCATCGCCGCGATCTCCACCGTGATCGCGCTCCTCATCGGCTTTCCGATCGCCCACGCCATGGCGCGGGCGCCGCGGCGCTGGCGGCCGCTGCTGCTCGCCCTCGTCATCATGCCCTTCTGGACCTCGTTCCTCATCCGCGTCTATGCGTGGATCGGCATCCTGAAGCGGGACGGGCTGCTGAACGGCATCCTGCAATGGACCGGTGTGATCTCAGAGCCGCTGACGATCATGAACACCGACCTCGCGGTCTTCATCGGCATCGTCTACGCCTACCTCCCCTTCATGATCCTGCCCCTCTACGCCTCGCTGGAGCGGCAGGACCCGGCGCTGCTGGAAGCCGCCGCCGACCTCGGCAGCCCCCCCTGGCTCGCCTTCTGGCAAGTCACCGTGCGCCTCTCCCTGCCCGGTATCGTCGCCGGGTGCCTGCTCGTCTTCATCCCGGCGGTGGGCGAGTTCGTCATCCCGAGCCTCCTCGGCGGATCGGACACGTTGATGATCGGCCAGACCCTGTGGGACGAGTTCTTCTCCAACCGCGACTGGCCGCTGGCGAGCGCCGTGGCGGTGATCCTCGTCCTGGTGCTGGTGGTGCCGATCACGCTGTTCCAGCGCGCCCAGGCGCGGCAGGCCGATTGAGGGGGCCGCCATGTCACGCTTCACCCGCCTCAACGGCGCCGCACTCGCTCTCGGCTTCGCCTTCCTCTACCTGCCGATCGTCATCCTGATCGTCTTCAGCTTCAACGAGTCGCGCCTCGTCACCGTGTGGGGCGGCTTCTCCACCAAGTGGTACGTGGAACTGTGGCGGAACGCGCAGCTCATCGACGCCGCGAAGGTGTCGTTGATGGTGGGGCTGACCACCGCGACCATCGCCACCGTGCTCGGCACCCTGGCGGCGGTGGCGCTGGTGCGCACCAAGCGCCTGCCCGCCCGCTCCCTCTTCACGGCGATGACCTATGCGCCGCTGGTGATGCCCGAAGTGATCACCGGACTTTCCATGCTGCTGCTCTTCGTGGCGATCGGCGTCGACCGGGGGTTCTGGACGATCACCATCGCCCATACGACATTTGCGCTGTGTTTCGTTGCGGTCGTCGTTCAGTCGCGCCTGTCCGCCTTCGACCTCAGCATCGAGGAGGCGGCGCAGGATCTGGGCGCGCCGCCGTGGAAGGCGTTCTGCCTGGTGACGCTCCCGGCGATCGCCCCGGCGGTGGCCGCCGGGTGGCTGCTGGCCTTCACCCTGTCGCTGGACGATCTGGTGATCGCGAGCTTCACCTCGGGGCCGGGGTCCACCACGCTGCCGATGCGCATCTTCTCCTCGGTGCGCCTCGGCGTGTCACCTGACATCAACGCGGTGTGCACGATCCTTATCGGCTGCGTGGCGGTGGGCGTGATGACGGCGACGCTTGTGACGCACCGCCGCCGCTGAGCGTCATCTCATGGTGACGACGACCTTGCCGATGGCCTGGCGCGAGGCGAGGTGGGCGATGGCGGTGGCGCCCTCGGCGAGCGGCCATGTGCGGCTGACGCGCGGGCGGATCTTGCCCTCGCCCCACCAGGTGAAGAGCTGCGCGATATAGGCGCGGTTCTTCTCCGGATGGCGGCGGGCGAAGGCGCCCCAGAAGACGCCGCGCACGTCGCAGCTCTTCAGAAGGGTGAGGTTCAGCGGCAGGCGCGGGATGCCGGCGGTGAAGCCGGTGACGAGGTAGCGCCCTTCCCAGCCGATCGAGCGGAGCGCGGGCTCGGCATAGTCGCCGCCGACGGGGTCGTAGATCACGTCGGCCCCGTCCTCGCCTGTGGCGGCCTTGAAGGCGGCGGCAAGCGCTTTGGACGCGTCCTTGTCCAGCGGGCCGCGGGGGTAGATGACGACCTCGTCGGCGCCCGCCTCACGCACCGCCGCCGCCTTCTCCTCGCTGGACACGGCGGCGACGACGCGCGCCCCGACCGCCTTGCCGATCTCCACCGCCGACAGGCCGATGCCGCCCGCCGCGCCCAGGATGAGCAGCGTTTCGCCGGCCTTCAATTCGCCCCGGTCGAGCAGCGCGTAGATGGTGGTGCCGTAGGTGAAGAGGAGCGCGGCGCCGTCGGTCGGGTCGAACCCGTCCGGCAGGTGGAAGGCGTCCTCCTCGGCGGCGGTGGCCTTGGTGGCGAGGCCGCCGAAGCGCGTGTCGGCGATCACCCGGTCGCCCGGCTTGAAGGCGGTGACGCCCTCCCCCACCGCCTCGACGGTGCCGGACACCTCGCCCCCCGGCGCAAAGGGGCGGGCGGGCTTGTACTGGTACTTGTCCTCGATGACGAGGACGTCCGGGAAGTTGAGGGCGCAGGCGTCGACGGCGATGAGGATTTCTCCGGCGGCGGGCACGGGGTCGGGCGTCTCGGCCAGCTCCAGCGTCTCGGGGGGGCCAGGCTGGCGCGACAACAATGCCTTCACGGGGTATCCTCCTTGTTTGACGCGCACTTTAATGACTGAGGCGCGCCTGTGAACCGCCGGAGAGGGGTCCGCGCCGCCCATGCGGTGACGCGATAACAGCTAGGCGCAAGGCGCGGCGGGCAGTCTGCCTCCCAAAGGGGAGGCGCTATGCCAAGTGTTGGGAACGTCGTCGCGATGATCGACGGCTCGGTCTACTCCACCAGCGTGTGCGACCATGCGGCGTGGCTGTCGCGGCGGTTGGACGTGCCGCTTGTGCTCGCCCATGTGATCGGCCGGCGCGACGTGGAGCTGCTCGGCCAGGGCGAGAACAACGAGCTGATGCAGAAGCTGAAGGAGGTGGACGGGCACAGGTCCGAGCTTCTGGAGGCGATCGGCGAGCAGATCCTGGCGGACGCGGCGGAGCGTGCGCTGAGCGCGGGCGCCCCCGCCGTGCACCGGCGGCTGCGGCGCGGCGACCTCCTCGACGCGCTGGCCGAGCTGGAGGTGGATTCGCGCTGCATCGTCATCGGCAAGCGCGGCGCGGCGGCGGACTTCGCCAAGCTGCACCTCGGGTCCAACATCGAGCGGGTGGTGCGCGCCTCGCGGGTGCACGTGATGGTGGCGAGCCGCGCGTTCGTGCCGATCAAGCGGTTCCTGGTGGCCTATGACGGCGGGCCGACCTCGGTGAAGGCGCTGAAGCTGATCTCGCGCAGCCCGGTCTATGATCATCTGGAGCCGCATATTCTGACCGTGACCAACGACGAGGCGGAGGGGCGCAAGGCGCTGATCGCCGCGGAGGAACTGCTGAACTGGTCGGGCAAGGTGGTGACCACGGTGGCGAGCGGCGCGCCGGAAAAGGCGATCGCCGATTACGTGGAGAACCGCGCGGTCGATCTCGTGGTGATGGGCGCTTATGGGCACAGCCGCGTGCGCAATCTTCTGGTGGGGTCGACGACGTCGCAGATGATGCAGTCGTGCAAGATCCCGATCGTGATCGTGCGCTGAGCCGGGAAGGCGACGCGCCGGGCGGGCGCGCGTTCAGGCGGCGAACGGGGGCGGCGCGGCACGGGAAGTGGCCGGGCGAGCGAGAGGCCGAGCCGGAGCGGCCGGGCGGAAGATTTTGGCGCCCGGACCGGTGAGGAGCGAACCGGTCCGGGCGCTGGTCGGCCGTTCGGCGGAGCAGCGTTCGGTGAGCCACCACACTCGCCCGAACGCCCATCATGTCCGCCGGTCCGTGGGCCCCGCCTGGGAGACGGGGGGACCGCAGGCGGCCGACGCGACCGCAAGACGGCCGGACGACGGACCCGCAGAGCGGGCCGTGGCCGAGGGGCCATCTGATGTCATCAACCGGGCACGGCCGGAATGGGCCGGGCGGGTTGCAGCCGGAAGACCGGGCCGAGGGCGGCAGGGGCGCTTGGCCGCTGGCCCTGTGGCGCTGGCCGCTGGCGCTTCGGCGCTGGCCGCTGGCGCTTCGGCGCTGGCGTGGGTGCGCTGCGGTCTTCTGCCGAAGACTGCAGCCCGATCATGGCGACTTTGCGAACCGGGCCGGCAGAGGACACGGGTCGCACTCATGTTGGACGGCGATGGCGGCCTGCCACGTCGTGGCGGCGGCCATCGGGGGGATGGGGTCGACGGACGATCCTGTTGATCGGCCCTATGGAGACTAAATGGCCGCGCGGTTCGGCACGTCAACATTCAAAATTGACGTTCCGCTATGTAGAACCGATGGCATTCACCTCGCGAACGGGCGGTCCTGCATCCCCGGGACGGACGGCGGACGGCGGATCGACCGAGCGGCCTGGCGCTTGCGCGGGTTAGAAAGTGGCGGCGTGCAGGGCGTTGGAGGCGGTCCGGCCGGCCTCCATGACCGCGGGCGCGACCTCGCGGATGCGCTGGCGCGAGAGCCGCTGGGTGGGGCCGGAGAGGCCGATCGCGGCCACCACGTCGCCGTTGGCGGCGAAGACGGGCGCGGCGACCCCGGCGAGGTCTTCCTGCCATTCGCCGGTGTTGCGGGCGTAGCCGAGACGTCTGACCTGGGCCATTTCGGTGTCCAGCGCGTCGGCCCCGGTGATGGTGCGCGCGGTGAAGCGCGTCATGGTGGCGAGCACGGCGGCGCGCAGGCTCTCATAGTGGTGGGCGAGCAGCACTTTGCCGGTCGCCACGCAGTAGAGCGGCACCCTCTCGCCGCGTTCGATGGCGGCGCGCACGCTCTGGCCGCTGTCGACGGTGTCGATATGCATCGCCTCGGCGCCTTCGAGCACCGAGAGGTGCGCACTTTCGCCGGTGGCCCGCATGAGGCTGTGCATGGCGGGCGCGCAGAGGCCGGCGAGGCGGTGGTGGCCCATCAGCGTGCTGCCCATGCGCCACAACTTGAGGCTGGCGCGGTAGGTTCGGTCAGGGTCCTGCGCGGCATAGTTCATCTTGCACAGCGTCTTCACGAGGCGGTGCACGCTGGACTTGTTCATGGCGAGCTGCGCTGCGATCTCGGTGATGCCGAGCGGGCGGGGAGATGCGGCGAGGACTTCGAGGATCTGAAGGCCTTTCGTCAAAGTGCTGTCCACGCGTTCGGCCATGGGTCCGTCGGTGGTGGCGCCGTCGGTGGTGGCGCCGTCGGTGGTGGCGCCGTCGGTGGTGGCGCCGTCGGCCACGGCGCCGCCGGCCACGGGGGTGTCCGCCATGGTGGTGCCGGGCGTGGAATTTTCGGACGTGGTGCGCTCGAACGTGGTGCGCTCGGACGGCATGCGCTTAACCTAGACTTTCAGATAGCTTGAGGTTCTTAACACAGCGTGCCATTATACGGAACCGTAGTTCCATATGTTGGAAGGGCCGGTCCCGCCGACCAGAGGTTGCGGCGTCGCCATAGGGGCTGATGCGCGCGGAGAACACACGTGAACAATGTTATCGACCATGTCGCCGTTGGCGCGACGTCGCTCGAATCGGGCACCGCCGCGCTCAAGGAGCTGCTGGGCGTCGAGCTCGCACCGGGCGGCAAGCACCCCGACATGAGCACCCACAATCGCCTGACGCGCACGGGCCCGAGCGAGTTTCTGGAGCTGATCGCGATCGACCCGGAGGCCCCGAAGCCCGCGCACCCGCGCTGGTTCGGGCTGGACGAGCCGGAGACGGCGGCGCGGCTGGAGGACGGTCCGTCGCCGGTGTCCTGGGTGGTGCGCACGGACGATCTTGAGCGCGTGATGGAGCTGGCGCCGGAGAGCGTCGGCACGCCGCGCCGGTTCAGCCGGGGTGACCTCAAATGGACGCTGACGGTGGCCGACAGCGGCGTGGCCGGGCTCGGCGGTCTGGTGCCGTCGTTCATCCAGTGGGACGGTGATCCTCATCCGGCGACGAAGATGGCGGACGATGGATTGTCGCTGGCGCAGATCACCTTGAAGACGCCGGAGCCGGAGCGGATGACGGCCTTCCTGGAGGCGCTTGAGATCGCGCATCTCGCCGTGGTGGAGAAGGCGGATGCGCCGGCGCTGAGCTTCACCTTCCGCACGCTGGACGAGCGGCTGATCACCATCGGCTGAGGGGACCCCTCCCCGGCTTTGCCCGGAGAGGCTCAATAAAAACGGCGACCGGCCGATGGCTGGTCGCCTTTTTTATTGTGGCTCGGGGCGAGGCCCCGCGTCGTCAGTTGAAGAGTTTGCCGGCTTGGCGGAAGAGGCCGCGGCTGCTTTTGGCGACGGAGTTGAAGAAGCCGGCATCGTCATCCTCGGCGGCGTAGCCGAGGGGGGCTGCGGCGTCCGGCGCGGCGGTGGAGGCGACGGGCGTCTCGGCATCGACCGCGGAGGGGGACGGCACGGTGGCGACCGACGTGGATGCCACCGGAGCAGTCTGGGCCGGCGCGGTCTGAGCCGGCGCGGATGTGGAGGCGACCGCGGTGGACGACACGGCCGGTTTGGGCGGCGATACGCGCGGAACGGGAACGGTGCCCGAGGCGGTTGCCGTCGCTGCGCCGGTGGCGGTTGCCGCGTCCTCGCCGGCCGGGGCGGGCGCGTCGTCGGACCGGGCGCGGTTGAAGAAGCCGGCGATGGCGGCCTCACGCTCGGCCCAGCGTTCCTCGCGCTGTTCCTGCATCTGCACCTTGGCGATGACGGTGGCGCGCTTTTCGAGGTCGGACGCCTTCTTGGCGGCGACCAGCTTTTCGACGCCGGGGTCGACCGTGTAGCTGGGGCAGGCGGCGCTGGGGTTGAAGCTGCCCGACGCGCTGGCGTTGAAGACGTAGCGCTGGTTGCACACGTCCACCTTCGGGGCGACGCCGGTCACCTCGAAGTGGTCGGAGCCCTCCTTCAGCATCTCCCAGAAGGCGAGATGCTCGCTGTTCGCATGCTTGGCCATGTTTTCGGGCGTCATGCGGAAGGGGAAGGCCTGGACCTGGAAGGCCTGCTGGCCGCCCATGAACGCTTCACGCGCGAGGGCGTAGATCTCTTCGATCGCGTCGTCCTCCATGGCGTAGCAGCCGCGCGAGGAGCAATCGCCGTGGACCATCAGGTGCGACCCGGTGCGGCCGAGGGAGCGGTCGAAGCGGTTCGGGAAGCCGAGGTCGAAGGAGAGGTGGTAGGAGGAGTTCGGGTTCATCTGGCCGCGGCTGACGGTGTAGAAGCCTTCGGGCGCCTGGCGGTCGCCCTCCTTCTTCTTCGGTCCCAGCTCGCCGGACCAGGCGCAGATGTCGTAGGTCTTCAGCAGCTTGTACTGGCCGGCCTTGTCGCGCTTCCAGACCTCGAGCGAGTCCTCTTCCTTGAAGATGCGCAGCATGATGGGCGAGCGGGCGTCCATGCCCATCCGGTCGATCTTGAGGGCCAGCGCGGAGGGGACGGGGGCGAGGTGGGCCTCGCCGACATTGCCGATGTCGGACACCTGGCAACCGGCCAGGAGTGTCGCGGCGAGAAGGAGCGCACCGATACCGGGTGCCGCGCGGCCGAGCCGGCGGGTGGATCGGTTCATACGCCGTTGGTCATGCGTCATGCGTGCATCCCGCGGGTCATGGGCGGCAGAAACGCGCCGCCGACAGTGGCGTCTACCCTGAGGCGGCGCACTTTACAAATTACAGCCCTGCCTTGTTCCCAACTTGCGTGGGCGAATCGCGCGGTGGTGCGACTCTTGGGCCACGGTAAAGCTCAAACTTCGAGCGTGCGGCCGATATTCAGGAAACGTTGGGCCCGCATCGCCTTCAGCGCGCTGCGGTCGTCGCCGGCGAGTTCGCGCAACGAGCGGGCGATGGCCTCACCGACCGAATCGATGGCGGCGGCGCGGTCGCGGTGGGCGCCTCCGGTGGGCTCCTCGATCACCTCGTCGATGACGCCGAGCTTGAGGAGGTCCTGGGCGGTGATCTTCATGTTGGCGGCCGCGTCCTGGGCGCGGGCGGCGTCGCGCCACAGGATGGAGGCGGCGCCTTCGGGCGAGATCACCGAGTAGATGGCGTGTTCCAGCATGAGGACGCGGTTGGAGGCGGCGAGCGCAAGCGCCCCGCCCGAGCCGCCCTCGCCGATTACGACGGCGACGGAGGGCACGGTGAGCATCAACGCCTGCTCGGTGGAGCGGGCGATGGCTTCGGCCTGACCGCGTTCCTCGGCGCCGATGCCGGGATAGGCGCCTGCGGTGTCGATCAGGGTGACGACGGGCATGTTGAAGCGCTCGGCCATCTGCATGATGCGCTTGGCCTTGCGGTAGCCTTCGGGCCGGGCCATGCCGAAATTGTGCTTCAGGCGGCTTTCGGTGTCGACGCCGCGTTCGTGGCCGAGGACGGCGACGGATTTGCCGTCGAAGCGACCGACGCCGGCGATGATGGCGGCGTCCTCGGCGAAGGCGCGGTCACCGGCGAGCGGGGTGAAGTCCTCCAGCAGCCGGGCGATATAATGCGAGGTGTGCGGCCGGTCGGGATGGCGGGCGACCTCGGTCTTCTGCCAGGGGGTGAGCTTAGAGTAGATCTCGCCCAGCGCCTTCTCGGCCTTGTCCTTCAGCTTCTGGATTTCGTCGCGGGTGTCGACCGTGGACGAATCGCCTGCGGAGCGAAGCTCCTCGATCTTGCCGAACACGTCGGCGACGGGCTTTTCGAAGTCGAGGAATGTGCGCATCTCGTCCAGGGGTACTCATTGGCTGTCGGGCGGGACCGTTGAAGTGGCCCCCCACCGCTGTCAAGCCTCGGCCGCGCCTTTCGCTCAGCCGAGGGGGTGGCAGTCGGCGATGACGGCGGCGAGGTGGTCGTTCCCGACGTGGGTATAAATTTCCGTCGTGGCAATATCCTGATGGCCCAAAAGGGCCTGGACGATGCGCAGGTCCGCCCCGCGTGCGACGAGATGCGTGGCGAAGGCGTGGCGCAGGACGTGGGGCGAGACCGCCTCGGCGCGCAGCCCGGCGGCGGAGGCGAGGACCTTGAGTTCGCGGGCGAAGGCCTGGCGGGTGAGGTGGCCGGCCTTGGAGGCGGCGGGGAACATCATCCGCGACCGGCCGCGCACGGTGCGCCAGCGGGCGACGGCGGCCTTGGCCTGGGGCGTCAGCGGCACGAGGCGTTCCTTTTCGCCCTTGCCGCGGACGACCATCATATCTTCGTCATCGCGCAAGGCGGCGTCGGGCAGGCCGACGAGTTCGGAGACGCGCAGGCCGCCGGAATAAAGGAGTTCCACCAGGGCGGCGCGGCGGATGGCGCCGGGGTCGCCGCGCCCGGCGGCCTCTTCGGCGAGGGTCAGAAGACGGTCCACCTCCTCGACGGAGAGCACCTTGGGGAGCGGGCGGCCCTTCTTCGGGCTGTCGACCTGGGCGCCGGGGTCGTCGCTGCGGGCGCCCTCGGCATAGAGGAAGCGCAGGTAGCGGCGCACGGCGGAGAGGCGCCGGTTCTGGGTGGCGACGGCGGCCCCCTCGCCCGCCATGGCGGCGACGAAGGCGCGGATGTCGTCGGCCCCGGCGGCGTCGGCCTTCACGCCGCGGCGGGCGCAGTGGCCGGCGAAGGTGGTGAGGTCGCGCTTGTAGGCGTCGAGCGTATGGGCCGAGGCGGCTTTTTCCACCGCCATCATTTCAAGGAATGCGTCGAGCCAGTCCATCGCCAATCTCCACCGGGTGGGGCGAGCATGGCGGGCGCGGCGTTGCCGCGGCGTCGCGTTCCTGCCGATAATTTTACCGATCCTGCGAGGTGGCGGCGGGCCGGACACTTCGCCGCTTGACCGTGACGCGGGGTTCCGGCAGCAGAGCGGGCTGAGCCGACCGGCCGGGAGGGACTTGCCCTCGGCGCGGTTTTCGGGTCCGCTGATGGATGCGCCGTGCCCCATGCGAGGGTGGCGAACGAGCTTGGCGGGGATCAAGCGAACGGGGATGGAGACGAGGTTGAGCCAGGATCGGCCTGGACTGGTGACGGCACTCGGGCGCAATCCGGTCCTGGTGGGTCTGCCGGGCGCGGGAAAATCGAGTGTCGGCAAGAGGCTGGCCACCCGGCTCGGCGTTCCCTTCGTGGATGCCGACACCGAGATCGAGAAAGCCGCCGGCATGACGATCGACGAGATCTTCAAGATGCATGGCGAGCCGGCGTTTCGCGATGGCGAGGCGCGGGTGATCGCGCGTCTGGTGCAGGCGGGTCCGCATGTGATCGCGACCGGCGGCGGCGCCTTCATGCGGGCCGACACGCGCGCCGCGATCGCCGAGGGCGGGATCGCCGTATGGCTCGACGCGCCGACGGATGTTCTGATCGCGCGCATCATGCGGCGGGACAATCGCCCGCTCTTCCACAATGTCGACCCGCGCCAGAAGCTGCTCGACCTCAGGGCGATACGCGATCCGCACTTTGCCGAGGCGCCGGTGAAGGTGCTCTCCTCGGCGGGGCCGCATGATCGTGTGGTCAACGCCATCGTGCGTGAACTTCAGCGCTGGGCCGACCGGCAGAATGGTGCGCCCTCCTCCTCTGGCGGCGAGCCCGGTTCGGACGCTGCCCCTTTACCGGAACCTGCGGTCAACTCCTGATGAACGCTCCTTTATCGACGCTCGCCCCGCGCACGGTCCACGTGCCGCTGGGCGAGCGCGCTTATGATGTCCTGATCGGCGACAACCTGATCGCCGAGGCGGGCGGCCACATCGCCGCGCGGCTCGGCAAGCGCCGTGCGCTGGTGGTGACGGACGAGGTGGTGGCGGGGCTGCACCTTTCGCCGCTGATGGCCTCGCTGGAGGCGGCGGGGATCGGCGCCACGGCGCTGGCGCTGCCGGAGGGCGAGGCGACCAAGTCGGCCGAGCGGCTGCTGCAGACCGTCGATGCCATTCTGGACGCGGGGCTCGAGCGCTCGGACATCGTGATCGCGCTGGGCGGCGGGGTGATCGGCGATCTGGCCGGCTTCGCGGCGGCGGTGGCGCGGCGCGGCATGCCCTTCGTGCAGGTGCCGACGACGTTGCTGGCGCAGGTGGACTCCTCGGTGGGCGGCAAGACGGGCATCAACGCGCGGCAGGGCAAGAACCTCGTCGGTGCGTTCCATCAGCCGTCGCTGGTGCTGTCGGACCTTTCGGCGCTGGCGACCCTGTCCGAGCGGCACAGGCGGGCGGGCTATGCCGAGATCGTGAAGATCGGCCTCCTCGGCGACGCGGCCTTCTTCGACCGGCTGGAGGCGCTCGGCCCCCGCGTCTTCACCGACGGGCTCGCCGAGGCGGTGGCGACGGCGGTTGCGGCGAAGGCCGAGGTCGTCGTTACGGACGAGCGCGAGGCGGGACGGCGCGCCCTCCTCAATCTCGGCCACACCTTCGCCCACGCGGTGGAGCGGTGTGCGGGCTATGACGGCCGCGTGGTGCATGGCGAGGCTGTCGGACTGGGCCTTGCCCTCGCCTTCCGCTTCTCGCAAGCTCTTGGATATTCGAGCGGGCAGGACACGGTGCGGGTGGAGCGTCACCTTGCCGCGGTGGGTCTTCCGACGAGGTTCGATGAGGTGCCTGTTCCGCTAAATGCGGCGTCGATGATCGCCGCGATGGCGCAGGACAAGAAGGTGAAGGACGGCATCGTGCGTTTCGTTCTCGTGAACCGGATCGGCGATGCCTTCGTTTCAAGCGGTGTTGCGCCGGGTGCGCTCCGGGATTTTCTCAGCGCGGAGGGCCTTGCGGCGGCATGAGTGCGTTCACCTTTCCCGCAACGGCAATCAATCGAGCCTAGACAGTGATGGACTGGGACCTGTGGCTGACCGTGGGCGCGATCATCGTGCTTCTTGCCATGTCGGCCTTCTTCTCCGGCTCCGAGACGGCGCTCACCGCCGCCTCGCGGGCCAGGCTGATGCAGTTCGAGAAGCAGGGCTCGCGCCGTGCCGGAACCGCGTCCAAGCTGATGGAGATGCGCGAGCGGCTGATCGGCGCCCTTCTGGTCGGCAACAACCTCGTCAACATCTTGTCCTCGGCGCTGGCGACGCAGGCGCTGTTGCAGATCTTCGGCGACACGGCGATCGTCTACGCGACGTTCATCATGACGGCACTGGTGCTGGTCTTCTCCGAGGTGCTGCCGAAGACGCTGGCGATCCTGCGGCCGGAGGCGTTCGCGCTGGTGGTGGCGCCGGTGGTCAGGGTGATCGTCATCATCTTCGCCCCGGTGACGAACCTCGTGAACCGGATCGTGGCGTTGATCCTGCGCGCCTTCGGGGTGCGGGCGGACATGGCGAGCGTACAGTCGGCGCGCGAGGAGATCCGCGGTGCTGTGGATCTGCAGCATGCGGACGGGGCGCTGCACAAGTCGGACCGCGATCGCTTGGGCGCGATCCTCGACCTTGCCGAGCTCGACGTGTCGGACGTGATGGTGCACCGCACGCGCATCCGCATGCTGGACGTGGCGCTGCCGCCGGCGGAGCTCGTGGCCGAGGCGGCGGCCTCGCCCTACACGCGCATGCCGCTGTTCGAGGGTGAGAGCGACAACATCGTCGGCATTTTGCACGCCAAGGACCTGTTGCGGGCGGTGCAGTCGCTCGGCGGCGACATGGACAAGCTGAACGTCAGGGCGATCGCCAAGCCGCCTTGGTATGTGCCCGAGTCGACGATGCTGCACGACCAGTTGAACGCCTTTTTGAAGAAGAAGGCGCATTTCGCTCTGGTGATCGACGAGTATGGCGAGGTGATGGGGCTCATCACCTTGGAGGACATCATCGAGGAGATCGTCGGCGAGATCGAGGACGAGTACGACAACGAGGTCGAGGGTCTGCGCGTGGAGCCGGACGGCAGCGTTCTGGTGGACGGCTCGGTGTCGATCCGCGATCTGAACCGCGCGCTGGACTGGGATCTGCCGGACGACGAGGCGACGACGGCGGCGGGTCTGGTGATCCACGAGGCGCAGATGATCCCGGACGTCGGCCAGGCGTTCACATTCCACGGCGTGAAGTTCGAGGTGGCCGAGCGTGAGCGCAACCGCATCACCTTGTTGAAGGCGACGCGGCAGGAGACGGAGTGAGGCCCCGTTTGAAGGCGCTGCCGTTCGGGGCTGAAATGTGGCGAACTGAACCTTTGCGTGCGCCGCACTCTTAACGAATTTGCAAGAATAGCCTCGAAAACCGCGCTGAATCGCATCAATCCCAACGATCAACCGCATGAAGTTGGGTCAAATTGTGGGGAATCCGGGTTGACCCTACACCGATAGATTGTTAGCGCTATGCATGTTTCCCTGGTGCTTTTCCGTGTCCGTCGCGGTGATCCGCAACGGCTTTAAAGGTACCGGGCCGGTTTCCTGCCGATTTGAAGGAACTGCGTTTTTATGTATGCCCGTTCGAGTGTCGAAAATTGCTGGATCGAAACCTCGTCGAGATCGGGAGAGGTGAAGTAAAATAACAATTTCCTGGGGTTCGCGCGTTTGACGCTTCCCCGGCCTGTTATTCTTCATCTCTTTTAATCTTTTGGTGCGCCTTTCCAAATTTTCTGCGGCAGCACCGCCACGAGGTTCCCATGTCAATTTTCGGCGTCGGCGGAACAAGCCCCTTTTCTGTCAAATATACGAACCCCTGGTGGAACAACACCGGCGGGACCATTGAAATCACCTTCACCGTCCCGGCCGACATTCCCGGCGGAACCGTGTCGCTCTTCTCCATCGTTCCGACCTATACCGGCGGCGGGACCATCTCCAATGCGTGGCTGAGCGGCTATAATGGCGGCTTGCCGCAGCAGCCCAACGCCGGCAACGGTTTCGCGATCGAGACCGGCGGACACGGCGTACCGGTCCTGAAGCCGGGCGACACCATCACCCTCGGCTTCAACATCAACGGCCCGTTCGATCCGTCGGCCTTCACCTTCGACTTCACCGATCTCGACGACCCTGCGACCCCCGGTGCGCCGCAGACCGACCCGCTCGTGACCATCGGAACCGAGGGGGACGACAGCCTTTCGGGGTCGAGCCGCAACGACGTGATCCACGCCAACAACGGCACGAACCAGGTGGACGCGGGCGGCGGCAACAACACCGTCACCGGCGGCAACGGCGACGATACCATCACGACCGGCGCCGGCAACGACACGATCCACGCCAACGACGGGCGCAACTGGGTCGACGCGGGGGACGGCGACAATTCCGTCACCGGCGGCAACCACGAGGACACCGTCTTCACCGGCTCGGGCGACGATATCGTCCACGTGAACGGCGGCAACGACACGGTGCAGGTTGGCGGCGGCACGAACACCGTCTCGCTCGGCGAGGGTGACGACACCTTCATCATCGACTGGACGCAGTCCCAAGGCGCGACCAACACGGTCTATGCCGGCGGCGGGACGGACACCGTGCGCTTCGTCCTCACGAAGGACGAGGCCGAGGACGAGGACGTGCGCGGAGAGATCCGCGCGATGCAGGCGGTCGCCAACAGCGCGTCGACCAACATGCACACCTTCTCGGCGGGTTCCGGCCTCGCCGGCACGCTGTACGATTTCGAGCGCGTCGCCATCGTCGCGCCCGTCGTCGCCGAGGACGACACGGCGGAGGCGAACGAGAACGACGTCTTCACCATCGACGTTCTCGCCAACGATCGTGACCTCCTCGGCGATCTCGCCAATCTGGCGGACGACAATGCGGCGCTGACCATCACCGGCGTGACGAGCACCCTCGCGGGCGATGCCACCGTGGCCGTCTCCGGCGACGGGCGCCGCCTGGAGGTCGATCTCGGCACCGCCTACGACTATCTCGCGGTCGACGAGACGGCGACGGTGACGCTCACCTACACCATCGCCGACGATCAGGGGTTCGAGGACACCGCCGACGTCACGCTGACGATCAACGGCACGAACGATGCGCCGCGCGTTGCCAATCTGACCGGCCCCGTCACCGTCGAGGAAGGCGACGGGCCGTTGACGGCGACCGGCACGTTCAGAGTCGTCGACCTCGACCTCAGCGATAACGTCACGATCGGCCTCACCAACCTCTTCATCGCCGATCTGGCGCTTGCTCCGCGGTTCGACCGGGGCGCGCTGGCGGAGATGTTCACCTTCCCCGCCGTGATCGACGCCGACCCTGCGGCGGGCAACCTCTTCACCTGGACCTTCACCGCGCCCCCCGGCACCTTCGACATGCTGCCCGAAGGCGCCTCCCTGCCGATCCGCGTCGGCTGGGCCTTCAGCGACGGGCACACCACCGTGCCCCGCAGCATGCTGATCACCGTCACCGGCACGAACGACGCCCCGACGCTCAGCGTCGCGGCGGACGACAGCGCCGCGGAGAGCGTTTCCGAAGACGCCGCGTCGGCCGCCGGCACCCTGTCCGCCGGCGACGTCGACCTCGGCGACGTGCTCGAAGCGCGCGTGACGGGTGTGACGCTCGCCGCCGCATCCGGCCAACGTGTTCCGGCCGATCTCACCGAGACGGCGCTTCTCGGCCTCTTCGAGGTCACGGCCGACCCCATCACCCCGAACACCGGCCAAAATCTCGACTGGGAATTCACCGGGGGCAGCAGCTTCGACTTCCTCGCCGTCGGCGAGAGCGTGACTCTCACCTACATGGTCGAGGTGGAGGACCGTGAAGGGGCGACCGCCGCCCTCCCCG
This sequence comes from Acuticoccus yangtzensis, assembly GCF_001927245.1. Taxonomy (GTDB): domain Bacteria; phylum Pseudomonadota; class Alphaproteobacteria; order Rhizobiales; family Amorphaceae; genus Acuticoccus; species Acuticoccus yangtzensis. The sequence goes on from NZ_MJUX01000001.1 coordinate 904,369, forward strand.
TGTCGATCACGGTCACAGGCGCCAACGACGGGCCTGCCGTCTACCGCGCCTCTCCCGGCCATACGGCGCTCTCCGAGGACGGCCCGCTCTTCGCCGAGGGTGCCTTCACCGTCACCGACGCCGACCTTTCCGACACGGTGACGATGGCCCTCGCCGGGGTGACGCTGTCCGGAGATCCGGCAGCTGTCGCGGCCTTCGATCCGGCCGACATCCTGGGCCTCTTCGCCTTCGACGCGACACTCCCCGCCGACCCCGGCGCCGTGAAGAACGCCACCTGGTCCTTCACCGCCCCGAACGGCACCTTCGACGCGCTCGCCGACGGCATGACGCTGACGATCCACGCCCCGTTCACGTTCACGGACGGCAACAGCCTGCCGCGCACCCGCACCGTGACGATCGGCATCGAGGGCACCAACGACAAGCCGGTGGTGCGTTACGCCATCCGCGAGATCGACCTCGTCGAGGGTGACGGCGCTCTCGAGACGGGCGGCACCTTCACCGTCACCGACGTGGACCTCGGCACCACCATCGCCGTGACCATGACCGAGGTCGAGATCCTCGACCCCGCCTTCGCCGACGTGTTCGACGCCGAGGCGCTCGCCACCCTCTTCGAGGTTCCGGACACCGTGCCCGGCGTCGCCACGGCCACCGACAACGTCGCCTGGACCTTCAAGGCCCCCGCCGGCACCTTCGACGCCCTCCCCGAGGGCGCCGTCCTCCCGCTCAAGGCCACCTTCACCTTCAGCGACGGCATCGACACCGTCACCCGCCGCGTCTCCATCGACATCACCGGCACCAACGACAAGCCGGTGGTGCGTTACGCCATCCGCGAGATCGACCTCGTCGAGGGTGACGGCGCCCTCGAGACGGGCGGCACCTTCACCGTCACCGACGTGGATCTCGGCACCACCATCGCCGTGGCCATGACCGAGGTCGAGATCCTCGACCCCGCCTTCGCCGACGTGTTCAACGCCGAGGCGCTCGCCACCCTCTTCGAGGTTCCGGACACCGTGCCCGGCACCCCGACGGCCACCGACAACGTCGCCTGGACCTTCAAGGCCCCCGCCGGCACCTTCGACGCCCTCCCCGAAGGCGCCGTCCTCCCGCTCAAGGCCACCTTCACCTTCAGCGACGGCATCGACACCGTCACCCGCCGCGTCTCCATCGACATCACCGGCACCAACGATGCGCCGGTGCTGACGAACGTGCGCGCCATCGGCACCGAGGAAGACACGTCGATCCGCCTCCAGACGGCGTTCGGGGCCCGGATGGACGACGGGCAAATCCGCAAGCTCCTCATCGCCGACCCGGACGGCGGGGGCGACACCGCCTACACGATCAAATTCACCTACGACACCGCCGAAATCGCGACGCTGCAGCTCACCAATCCGGTGAATGGTCCGGCCGCCTTAACCGCGACCGACGAGCCGGGCGCGCTCACCATCGCGTTCCATTATGCGGACGCGCTCGCCCGGCTGAACAACCTTCTCCAGAACGGCGCCATCGTCGCCACCCCGGCGGCCGACTGGTACGGAACCGCCAGCATCGCCTACACCGTCACCGACGGCGAAGGCGGCACCGACAGCGGCACCATCGACCTCGTCGTCGATGCGGTGAACGATCTTCCCGTTGTCTCGGTGGCGCTCGGCGACCTCGACGGCACCACCATCGACGAGGAGAATTCCGCGACCCTTTCGGTGAGCGGCTCCCTCACGGTGACCGACGTCGACCCCGACGATACGGTCACCGCACGGGTGAAATCCGTCTCCACCAGCGGGACGGATGGCGGGATCTCCGTCACCACCGCCCAGCTCCTCACCTTTCTCACCGTCAACGGCGGTGCGATGGCGGCGGACGGCGAGACCGGCAACCTCGTGTGGAGCTTCGACAGCCGCGGCGTCGGATATCAGGAGCGGTTCGACTATCTGTCCGCCGACGAGGAGGTCACACTCGACTATGTCGTCGAGCTGACGGATTCGGCCGGCGCCACAGTCGATCACGTCCTTTCGATCACGATCGACGGGGCGAACGACCTGCCGAAATGGATCGACAAGGGCCCCATCCCTGTGGCGCTCCAGGAGGCGGATGGCCCCCTCACCAGCTTCGGCAGCATCGCCGTCGGCGACCGGGATCTGTCCGACAGCCTGACCATCACCGGCGCGGTGACGGGCGTCAGCGGCAACCGCGGCACGCTGACGGATCAGGCGATCACGGCGATGTTCGAGGTGACCACACCGTGGCTGGAGGGCGACCTCGATGCCACGGTCTACCCGGCGGTCTATTCCGACACGGCCGATTGGAGCTTCACCTCGGGTACCGAGACTTTCGACTATCTCGCCGCGGGCGAGACGGTGACCTTCACCTACACCATGAACGCCAGCGACGGGGTGCATCCGTGGGATGTCACGACGTCGGTGGAGCTGACCATCACCGGCACCAACGATGCGCCGGTCTTCAACCGCGTGCAGGATTTCACCACCGCCGAGGACACGCCGATCGGCCTGACGGCGGCGACGCGCGTTTGGACCGGGACGCAAAACCTCACCTGGTCCTTCTCGGACGTGGACGACCGGCTCGGCGACATGGCCACGGTCACGTTCAAGATCGCACCGGGAAGCGGCACCTTCTCGGTCAATCCGACCCACGTGAACATGGCGACCAGCACCGTCACCATGGACGAGGCGGCCGGCACTTTCACCATCACCTCGACCGGCACGGTGAACCGGACCGGACTCGACCACATCAACGCGATCATCACCGGTAACGGCGGGCTGATCTTCACCCCCGCGGCGGATCTGAACGGCACCGTGGCGGTGGGCTACACGGTCTCGGACGGGACGGAGGAGACCAGCGGCAGCTTCGCGCTCGACGTGACGCCGGTGAACGACGCGCCAGAGCTCGCGATCACGGACATCCAAGGGACAGAGGACACGCCGATCGTGCTGAAGGACGTCTTCAGCGGGTCGAATGCGCTGGTCGTGGCGGACCCGGATGCGGCGGACGACGCCAGCATGTCGCTGACCTTCACGATGGACCCGGCGGACGTGTCGCTGAGCATCAATTCAACTCAGGGCGCAGCCGGCTGGGATGTGGCCGACGACGGCAACGGCACGGTCACGCTGACCACGCACACCGCGAACAGCATGAGCGCGCTGGACCGGATGAACCACATCCTGAAGTTCGGTGAGATCACGTTCACGCCGACCGCGAATTTCGACGAGACGACGACGGTGTCCTACGAGATCGCCGACGACGAGGGCGGATCGTCGGGAGATGCGTTCGATATCGCGTTCGCGCCGGTGAACGACCCGGAAACGATCGTCACGTTCGACTTCGATGACGGGCAAAACATAACAAACCAGGCCCCCACTAGGGATGGCTTCAAGTTCTCGTTTTCTGGCAGCTATTATACCGATAGCACTCCACTCTTAGGTTACTACACCAGCAACAACTGGCCGGATTACGACAGTGAAGCGTATAACGGGTTCGGCTTCAAATACACAACTATCAAGCGAGCCGACGGAGAAAAATTTCAATTTGTTTCTGCAGAATTTGGCCTGGATTACAGTCAAAACCGGACCAATCTCGGAGGAACAGAACTCACCGTAAACGGCCTTGAGGATGGCCACCTTGTATTTAGCGAAACCGTCAATACAACAAATTCTATGATGCTTCATAATTTCCCAACTGATGAAATCGATCAGCTCGACATCACAGTGACAGCTGGAGGACAGAGCGGTTATGGCGTCACGAATACGGGTTTCTATAGCGTCGATAACTTAGTGTTTATCGCGTAGAGGCAGAGGGGTCGGCGGCGGCAATCTCTGCCGCCACCAGCGCCTGCAATCGCCACAGATTGCGGTCGTGGATGCCGAAGGCCTCGAGGTGCGAAACCGTGTTGAAGAGATATTCGGCGCATGAGCCCACGGGGCCGCAGGCGCGGGCGAGGATCGGAGCCACCTCCTCCAACGGGAGGCGGCTCTGGATGCGCGGCCCCGTCGGCCCGGCCCAGAAGACCAGGACACGCAGCGGCCCCTCCTCGGCGTGAACCTTGATCCACCGGACCATCGACACGTTCTGGTGGAAGCGCACCTCGCGGCGGAGCATGCGGCGGACCTGGGCGAAGCGGTCGTCGTCGGGCATGCGGTAGATCACACCGTCGCAGCGGCCGCCGCGCTCCAGCGCCATCATCAGGCCCGGCGTGTCGGGCGAGCCGCGCCAGCGCCGCATGGTCATGCAGAAGGAGCGGTGCCAGCCGTAGGCGGTCGCGCGCTGGTGGCCGATCGCCTCGAAATCGGGCTTCCAGATCAGCGATCCGTAGGCGAAGACCCATAGCGGATCGGTGCCGGATTGCGCGGTCCAATCCGCCGCCAGCGCGTCGAGCTCCTCCTCCGACAGCGCGGTCCATCCCTCTTCGGGGCCGAGGTCGGGCATCTCGCGCACCGTGCGAGCGACGAGGTCCGGCGTCAGCGCCATGCGCTTAAGGCGCCGTGCCCCTGCGCGCTCGGCCTTGCTTTGCCCCGGCGCCTCCTCGTGGCCCGGTGAGGTGAGGCCGTCCTCGGCCTCGGCGGCGGTCTCCGGTGCCAGCGCGGCCGCCGCTGGAGCATCCGCGGGGCGACGCCCGGCCGCCCCCGTCGCGGAGGCGTGCTCGCCATCAGACACAGCGGAGGCGTGCTCGCCATCAGACACAGCGGAGGCGTCCGCGCCGTCCGGCGCAGCGGAGGCGTCCTCGCCATACGGCGCAGCGGCGGCGTCCTCGCCATCCGGCACGGCGGCGGCGTCTTCGTCGACCGGTGCGGCGTCGTCGCCATTCGGCGTGGCGGCGGCGGTCACGCCGTCCGGCACGGTGGAGGAGTCCGCGTTGTCCGGCGCAGCGGTGGCTTCTTCGCCGACCGGCGCGGCGACATCGTCGTCCGGCACGCCGGCGGCGTCTTCGTCGACCGGCGCGGCGATCTCGCCATCCGGCACAGCGGAGGCGTCTTCGCCGGACCGCGCTGCGGCGTCCTCATCATCCGGCGCGGCGGCGGGGTGCCGTTCAGCCTTCGTCATCGCGGCCTCCTTGGACCGGTGTCGGAACAGCGCCGGGCCGCGACGGTGCGGGCGGTCAAAACAGCCCCTCGACCTCGCCCCCCGGCCCAAGACGGATGCGCTCGGCGGCAGGCGCGGCCGGAAGGCCCGGCATCGTCATGATGTCACCGCAGATGGCCACGACGAAACCCGCACCAGCGGATAGCCGCACCTCGCGCACGGGGAGGCTGTGGCCGGTCGGCGCGCCGCGCAAGGTGGGATCGGCGCTGAAGGAATATTGCGTCTTCGCCACGCAGATCGGCAGGCCGCCGTGCCCCGCGGCCTCCCAATCGGCGAGCTGGGCGCGCACGGAGGCGGGCGCCGTCACCTCGCCGGCGCGGTAGATGCGGGTGGCCGTCGCCTCGATCTTCTCCCACAGCGGCAGATCGTCGGGATAGAGCGGGCGGAAGTCGGCGCCGCCGGAGGTCGCGAGGCGCGCCACGGTTTCGGCCAGCTCGGTGATGCCGGCGCTCCCCTCGGCCCAGTGGCGGCAGACGATCGCCTCCACGCCCATCGCCGCGACCGCCTCGCGCACGGCGGCGATCTCGGCCTCGGTGTCGCCGGTGAAGTGGTTGATGGCGACCACCACGGGCACGCCGTAACCGGCGACGTTCTCCACATGGCGGGCGAGGTTGGCGCAGCCGGCGGTGACGGCGGCGACGTTCTCGGCGCCGAGGTCGTCCTTGGCGACGCCGCCGTTCATCTTCAGCGCGCGCACGGTGGCGACGACCACCGCGGCGTCCGGCGACAGGCCCGCCTTGCGGCACTTGATGTCGAAGAATTTTTGCGCGCCGAGGTCGGCGCCGAAGCCGGCCTCGGTGACGACGAAATCAGCGAGCTTCAGCGCGGTGCGGGTGGCGATGACGGAGTTGCAGCCGTGGGCGATGTTGGCGAAGGGCCCGCCGTGGACCAGCGCCGGGTTGTTCTCCAGCGTCTGCACCAGGTTGGGAAGGATGGCGTCCTTCAGGAGCACGGCCATCGCCCCGTCGGCCTTCAGGTCGCGGCAGGTGACGGGCGTCTTGTCGCGCGTGTAGGCGACGATCATGTCGCCGAGCCGGCGCTCCAGGTCGGCGATGTCGGAGGCGAGGCAGAGGATCGCCATCACCTCGGAGGCGACGGTGATGTCGAACCCGGTCTCGCGCGGGAAGCCGTTGGCGGGGCCGCCGAGACCGGCGGTGACGGTGCGCAATGCGCGGTCGTTCATGTCCACCACGCGGCGCCAGGTGACGCGGCGCACGTCGATGCCGAGGGCGTTGCCCCAGTAGACGTGGTTGTCGATCATCGCGGCGAGGAGGTTGTGGGCGGCGCCGATGGCGTGGAAGTCGCCGGTGAAGTGGAGGTTCATGTCCTCCATCGGCACCACCTGGGCGTAGCCGCCGCCCGCCGCCCCGCCCTTCAAGCCGAAATTGGGGCCGAGCGAGGCCTCGCGGATGCAGGTGATGGCGCGCTTGCCGATGCGGTTCAGCCCGTCGCCGAGGCCGACGGTGGTGGTGGTCTTGCCCTCCCCGGCCGGTGTCGGGTTGATCGCGGTGACGAGGATCAGCTTGCCGTCCGGCCGGTCCGCCAGGCTGTCGATGGTGGCGGCGGTGATCTTCGCCTTGTCGTGGCCGTAGGGAATGAGGCCTTCGGGCGGGATGCCGAGCGCGCCGCCGATCTCCATGATGGGGCGCTTATGGGCGGCGCGGGCAATCTCGATATCGGTTTTGACGGCCATTCGGTCTCGGTACGTCCTCGGTGGTTCCTGTCGTCGCGTTCTGTGATGGCACAGATCGCGCTGCGGATGCAGGCACCGGGCGGCTGAAGTCGAAAGATTGTGCAACAACCCAGGAATGCGCTGAGGAAAAGGCCGCGCGGTGCCAAAGCCGTGCGCCCGAGGCTCAGACGGCCTTGCGGATGGCGCCGCCCGCGGGATCCACCAGAGCGCCGTAGAGGTCCGGCTGGCGGTGCTGGGCGAAGTCGAAGATGTTCTTGCGGATCTCGCGACAGGTGTCGAAGTCGATGTCGGCGACGACCACCTCGTCGCCGCGTGTGGTGGCGAGCGCGATGATCTCGCCGGTGGGGGCGATGATGGCCGACCCGCCGATGAGTTCGCACCCCTCCTCCAGCCCCGCCTTGGCGGCGCCGATGACGTAGGTGCCGTTCTGGTAGGCGCCGGCCTGCATGGAGAGGTGGTTGTGGAAGTCCTGCAGCCGGTCGTGGCCGGGGGCGTTCGGATAGTGCTGCGGCGTGTTGTAGCCGAGGCAGACGAGTTCGGCGTCCTGAAGGCCCATGAGGCGCCAGGTTTCGGGCCAGCGGCGGTCGTTGCAGATGCACATGCCGATGCGCCCGCCGAGCGCGTCCACCACCGGGAAGCCGAGATTGCCGCGCTCGAAGTAGCGCTTTTCGAGGTGCTGGAAGGGGCGCCACGGCTCGTCGTCCCAGTGCCCCGGCAGGTGCACCTTGCGGTATTTGGACAGGATCGCGCCGTCCGGGCCGACGAGGATCGCGGTGTTGTAGCGGTGCGGCCCGTCGATCTCCGCATAGCCGAGGTGGAAGGCGATGCCGAGGCGGCGGGCGGCGTCGAACAAGGGCGCGGTGTCCGCGGACGGCATCTCGGCCTCGAACCAGGCGTCGACGGAGGGCTGGTCGGCCATGAACCAGCGCGGGAAGAAGGTGGTGAGGGCAAGCTCGGGGAAGACGACGAGCGCGGCGCCGCGGGCGGAGGCCTTCTCCATCATCGCCACCATGCGGGCGACGGCGGAGGCGCGCGGCTCGTCCTTGGCGATGGGGCCGAGCTGGGCGGCGGCGACGGTGAGAGGGCGTGACATGAGCGCGGGTCCTGAAGGCGGGATCGAGTGGCCGCCCGCCGAGGGGGCGGACGGCCTCGGATGGTATCTGCTGGCGATTATTCGCCGGACATGAAGACCGACGCGTTGGCCTTGGCGACCTCTTCCTTGAAGAGCGCGACCAGGGCCTGGCCCTCTTCGGACAGGTTCTCGTCGACATGCTTGTCGAACGCGGCCTGGGTGACTTCGCGCATCTTCACGCGGTCTTCGGGCGACAGGGCGGTGATCTTCATGCCCTTGGAGAGGCCGGCGATGCCGCGGTCCGACGCCTCGATGATGCGCGACAGGCCGCGCGAGGCGGACACGCACGCCTGCGTGGCGTACTGGACGATGTTCTTGTTCTCGTCCGACAGGCTGTCATAGACGTCCTTGTTCATGACGAGCGTGTAGGGCGAGAAGAGGTGGTTGGTCAGGGTCATGAAGCCCTGGACTTCCTGGAAGTTGGAGAAGGAGATGATGGGGATCGGGTTCATCTGACCTTCGATGACGCCGGTCTGCAGCGCCGAATAGACTTCGCCCCAGGCGAGCGGATAGGCCTCCGCGCCGAGCGCGTTCATGATCGCCTGGTGGGACGGCACGGTCATGGTGCGCACGCGCACGTCCTTGAAATCGTCCAGCGTGGCGATCTCGTGCACCGAGTTGGTGACGGCGAAGAAGCCGCCGGTGTCCGGGAAGCCGAGGATCTTCACGTCGCCCAGCGTCGCTTCCATGTCGGCGGCGAGCGCGGCGCCGAACTTGCCGTCGAACACCTCGTAGGTGGCGCCGTTGTCGGCGAAGGCGAAGGGCAGGTTCAGAACGTCGATGTTCGGGTAGTAGGGCGCCATCGCGCCGGTGGAGGACAGGCTGATCTCGATGATCCCGTCACGCACCATCTGCACCGCCTCGGTCGCCGTGCCGATGGAGGCGTTGGGGTAGATCTCGACCGCCACGTCGCCGTTGCTGTCGGTCTCGATGATGTTCTTCAGCACCGCGGCGCAGGCGTGGGCCGGATTGTCGTAAGGGTCCGGGTTGTTGTCGTGGGCGATGCGGATCTGCGCGCTCTGGGCGAAGGCGGCGGGGGCGGCGCCCGCCACCATGGCAATGACGGCGGCGCCGGTGAGAAGACGGGGGAAGAGAGAGGCCATGGGGTGTTTCCTTGTGTGGTGGGACAAGTGGCTCACAGGAAGCCGAGGAGACGCGGAACCAGGAGGGCGAGGCCGTCCCAGTAGGCGAAGAGGAGGAGGACGCCGATCTCGGCGATGAGGAAGGGCCACAGCTTCATGGCGATCGCCTCCAGCCTCTCGCCGGTGACGGACGAGAGGACGAAGAGGCAGGCGCCGACGGGCGGTGTCATCAGCGAGATGTTGAGGGCGAGGACGAAGATGATGCCGGAATGGATCGGTTCGAGGCCGATGGCGGTGGCGAGAGGCACCAGCACCGGGGCGAGGATGATAAGGATGGCGGTGATGTCCATCACCATACCGACGAGCAGGAGCACGGCGACGATGAGGAGGATGATCACCCACTTGTTCTCAGAGATCGCGAAGACCGCCTGGGCGATGGCCTGGGGCACGCGCTCGAAGCTCATCCACCAGCCGAGCATGGAGGCGAAGGCGATGATGACAAAGATCACGCCGGTGATGCGCGCGGTGGACAGGAGCATCGCGTAGAGGTCGCGCGCGCCGAGATTGCGGTAGACGACGACGCCGAGGAAGAAGGCGTAGGCGACGGCGACGGACGCCGCCTCGGTGGGGGTGACTACGCCGCCGAGGATGCCGCCGAGGATGATCACCGGCATCAAGAGCGCGGCGAAGGACTTGGCGAAGGTCTTGGCGACGACCTTCAGCGGGGCGCGCGGCTCGGGATCGGGCAGTTTGTTGCGCTTGGCGCCCAGGGCGATGATGCCCATGCACACGGCGCAGATGAAGAGGCCGGGCAGGATGCCGGCGGCGAACAGCCCACCGATGGAGACGCCGAGCAGCGAGCCGTAGACCACCATGAGGCCGGACGGCGGGATGGTGGGGCCGATGATGGACCCCGCCGCGGTGACCGCGCACGCATAGTCGCGCCGGTAGCCCTGGGCGACCATGGCGGGGACGAGCGTCTTGCCGAAGGCGGCGGCGTCGGCGGTGGCCGCGCCCGTGAGGCCGGCGAAGAACACCGAGGCGATCATGTTGGCGTGGGCGAGGCCGCCGCGGAAGTGGCCGACGAGGACGTGGGCGAAGCGCATCAACTGCTGCGTGATGCCGATGTGGTTCATGATCTCGCCCGCCAGGATGAAGAAGGGCATGGCGAGGAAGGGGAAGGAGTCGAGCCCGGCGAAGAGCTTGGAGACGCCGGTGGCGAGGAAGCGCTCGCCGCCCATGGAGACGAGTCCGGCGAGGCCCGCGAGGCCGATCGTGAATCCGATCGGCATGCCGATGAGGAGGAGGACGAGGAAGATGGCGCCGACGAGCATGGCTTAGACTTCCCCGCCCTGGTCGATGATGGATTGGGAACCGCCGTCGCGCACCATGCACAGGCCGAGCTGGAGGGCGCAGAGGGCGGCGGCGGCGGGGACGGCGGCGAAGGCCGGCGCCATGGACATGCCGAAGATCATCGCGCGGCGGGTGGCGCCGCCCATGGCGAAGCCGATGCCGTAATAGAGGACGTAGAGGAAGAGGCCGATGGCGAGCACGTCGCACAGGACGAGCGCGCCGCGGCGCAGGACCACCGGCAGCCGGTCGATGACGATGGACAGGCCGATATGCTCGCGCCGGGCGATGCCGCAGGAGATGGCGAGCAGCGCCATCCAGATCATCAGGTAGCGCGCCATGATTTCGGGCCAGGGGAGCTGCCAGCGGAACATGTAGCGGTCCATCACACCGACCCACACGTCGAGGACGAGGAGCGCCATCAGGAGGACGACGACGGCCTCCACGACCTGATTGAGGCGGTGACTGGCGAGTCCGGCGAATTCTCTCATAGGCGCGGTGTTTCCTGGGGTGGCGGCGGTCAGTCGCCGATGGGGCGGTGGCAGTTGGACATGCCGAGCGCGGACAGGCTGCGGCGGATGCGACGCAGGCCCTCCAGCACGTCGGGGCCGATGGCTTCGGCGACGGAGGTGGCGAGCACGTCGACCACCGTGAGGAGGGCGTAGCGGGCGGCCGACGGCTTGATCACCTGCCCGTCGCCGGGGACGGAGAAGCCGAGGACGATCTCCGCCTCACGGGCGAGCTGGGAGGCGGGATCGGTGATGGCGATGGTGGTGGCGCCGTAGAGCCGGGCGATCTTGGTGGCTTCGACGACCGAGTGGGCCGAGCCGGATGCCGAGAGGGAGATGGCGACCGTGGCCTCCCCGGCGACGGCGGCGACCATGCGCTGCATCTGCCCGTCTGTATGGGCGGTGACGGGAATGGAGAAGCGGAACAGCCGGTTCTGCAGCTCCACCGCGCCGAGCGAGGAGACGCCGCCGGACCCGAAGGTGACCACCTGGCGGGCGGCGGCGATGGCACGGGCGGCGGCCGCGACGGTGTTCATGTCGAGCGAGGCGGCGGCGCGTTCGATGGCGGCGATGGCCCCGTCGCGCACGGAGGTGATGATCTCCTCGTCGTGCGGGCTGCGCGAGACGGGCTCGGGAAACATGGTGAAGCCGCCGATGGCGATGACCTGGGCGAGGCGCAGCTTGAAGTCGCGCAGGCCTTCACACTCCAGCGCGCGGCAGAAGCGGGTGACGGTGGGTTCGGACACGCCGGCGCGCGCGGCGAGCTCGTTGATGGGGGCGAGCGAGGCGGCGTGGGCATCGCCGAGGACGATCTCGGCGAGCCGCTTCTCGGCCGGGCTTCCCTCCAGAGAGAGCCGGCGCAGGCGGTCCACCATGTCGATCGTGCGTGCTCCGTCCACGTCTCGTCCGGCTCCTTTCAGCTTGCGCGGGCGGCGGCGTGTCCGGCGTACGGGCACGTTGACTGCTCCGCGGCGCTGTGTCGCGGCATGGCGGCCGCGTCACCGGGTGTGTCGCAGCCAGAAGACGCGAGGGTGACGCCGTAAATGTCAGTTTGCAACATAAAGAATTGATCGACTTTCGTCCAAACCTTAGCCAACGGGGTCAAAATTTGACCAGATGCAGGAAACTTACATTGCCTGGCTTGCGGATCATGCGGGACTGATTTTAGGCTGAGGTGAACCTGTCGACTGAACGGGCACCAGCGCACGCCCCGCCTTTTCCGGCCGCCGATGTGGCGGTGAAGGCCGCGAGTTCGTGCGCCCGCTGACCCATTTCACAAGGAGTCTCTTCCGTGGCGAAAGAATGCTTCGGCGCCGCCGCAGTCCCGCTGTCCCCGGCCGTGCGCGCGGGCGATTTCATTTATGTGTCCGGTCAGGTGCCGGTGGGCGCGGACGGTGAGATCGTCGGCAGCACCGTCGGCGTGCAGACGCGCCAGGTGCTGGACAACATCAAGGCCGCGCTGGCGCTGGCGGGCGCGGAGATGAAGGACATCGTCAAGACGACGGTGCTGCTGGAGGACGCGCGCGACTTCGGCGCCTTCAACAAGGCCTATGCGGAATATTTCCCGTCCGAGCCGCCGGCCCGCACGACGCAGGAATGCCGCCTGATGATCGACATCAAGGTCGAGATCGACGCGATCGCCTACAAGCCGCGCTGAGCGGCAGGCCATCCCGGCGGACGGTGCGCCGCCCGCCTCCCCCTTCCCCCGACATCGCGCGCCAGGCCGCGCAACAGGATCCATTATGAGCGCGGACCTCGTCCTGAAGGGCGGGCGGGTGATCGACCCGTCCCAAGGCCTCGATAAGATCGCCGACGTCGCCTTCGAAGGCGGCGTGGTCACGGCGATCGGCGATGGCCTCGACACCGCCGGCGCCGAGGTGCGCGACGTCACGGGCAAGATCGTCACCCCCGGCATCATCGACCTGCACACGCACGTCTATTGGGGCGGCACGTCGCTCGGCGTGGACCCGACGATGTTCGCGCAAGACAGCGCGGTGACGACGATGATCGACACCGGCTCGGCGGGCCCCGGCAACTGGCCGGGCTTCCGCAAGCACGTGATCGAGCCGGCGGAACCGCGGATCCTGGCCTATCTCCACGTGTCCTTCGCGGGCATCTACGGCTTCCACACGGCGCTGATGGTGGGCGAGAGCCATGATTGGCGGCTGATGGCGCCGCGCCTCGCGGTGGAGGTGATCGAGGCGAACCGGGACGTCATCATCGGCGTGAAGGTGCGCATCGGGCGGCATGCGTCCGGCCCGTCCGGCATCGACCCGCTGATCGTCGCGCTGGACGTGGCGCAGGAGACCGGACTGCCGGTGATGTGCCACATCGACGAGCCGCCCCCGTCCTACGAGGCGGTCGTCTCCATGCTGCGCGAGGGCGACGTTCTCACCCACTGTTTCCGCCCCTTCCCCAACGCCCCGGTGGACGGCAAGGGCAACGTGAAGCCCGAGATTTTGGCCGCGCGCGACCGCGGCGTCTATTTCGACATCGGCCACGGCATGGGGTCGTTCTCGTGGAAGACGGCGAAGGCGATGATGGCGGCGGGCTTCCCGCCCGACACCATCTCGTCGGACGTCCACGCCTTCTGCATCGACGGCCCGGCCTATGACCAGCTCGTCACCATGTCGAAGTTCCTGGCGCTGGGGATGCCGCTGGCGGAGGTGATCGAGCGGTCCACGGTGGTGCCGGCGAAGGCGCTGCAGCGGCCGGAGCTCGGCCATTTCGGCCCCGGTAACGTGGGCGATGCGTCGATCCTGACGCTGGAGGAGGGCTCCTTCCCGCTCGCCGACGTGCAGGGCGTGGTAGAGACCGGAACGCAGAAGCTGAAGGCCGCGGGCGTGGTGCTCGGCGGGCGTTGGTGGCACGGGTCCTGAGCGCATGTACTGGGAGCGCATGACGGCGCCGGAGCTGAACGCGCTCGACCGCAACGTTCCGCTCGTCTTGTCCGTGGCCGCCGTGGAGCAGCACGGGCCGCATCTGGCGAGCGGGACCGATTCCATCATCGGCGCCCACTTCCTTCAGGCGCTGGAGGCGGCGCGGCCGGACGGCGTGGTGGTGCTGCCGCAGGTCAAGGTGGGATGCTCGGAGCATCACATGGACCTCGGCGGCACGCTGACCGTGAGCCACGCCGTCTTCATCGACTATGTGTGCGAGCTGGCGGGGTCGGCGCTCAGGCACGGCTTCCGCAACCTCGTCATCCTGAACAGCCACGGCGGGAACATCGCCGCGGCGGGGGTGATCGGCGAGCGGCTGGGCCTCGCCTTCCCGGCCTGCCGCATCGTCGTTGCGACGTGGTGGCGGCTGGCGGCGGAGGGTCTGTTGCCGATCAACCTGGGTGGCCCCGGCTCGGTCGGCCATGCGTGCGAGTTCGAGACGTCGGTGGTGATGTGCGCGGCGCCGGGCGAGGTGCGCGGCGACAGGATCCCCGAACGCGGCGACGCGGCGACCTTCCCGTGGGCGGAGGGCGACCTCTTGCGCGGCTCTCCGGCGGTGCTGGTGCGCACGATGGCCGAGATGACGGGCGGCACCGGGGTGCTGGGGACGCCGGCGCTGGCCTCCCCGGACCACGGTGAGCGCATCACGGGTGTGGTGGTCGATGCGTTGACCTCTGTCGTCGACACTCTTTTCGCCGCGCAACCCAAAGAACACGTTGAGTAAATTCTGATCGCGGCGCCCACCCTTCGCGCATCATCCGCGAGAAGGACGGGCATTCTCCCTCTTGATTCGCGATGGAGAAGTCTGCGAACCTGAAAAATATCAGGCGCTCTTCTTGCCTAAAACCACTGCAACGGCGCGCCGCAGGCCACTAACCCCCGAGGAAACCATGAAGATTTGGGCTGACACTGTCCGGCTGCGTCACACGGCTTCGGCCATGGCCCTGGCCGCCGGGCTGGCATTCCCCGGCGCCGCCAGCGCCCAGGAGTTCACGCTCGCCATCGCCCACCTCCTGCCGGAAGAGATGAGCAACGAGGTTCAGCCCGCGCTCGTCCACTTCAAGAGCCTGGTGGAATCGAAGACCAAGGGCGAGGTCGAAGTGGAGATCTTCGGCGCCGGTCAGCTCGGCTCGGAGGTGGAGACCGCCAAGCAGGCGCAGGACGGCATGCTGCTTCAGTCGACCGTCATCTCCTCGGGGGCGATGAGCTCGTTCTACCCGGAATATCAGGTCATTACGGCGCCCTTCCTGTTCCCGAACTACGAGGTCGCCCACGCCTTCTTCGACGGCGAATGGTTCGCCAACTTCATGAAGGGCACGATCGAGTCCTCGGGTCTTCGCTATCTCGGCACGTTCGACGATGGCGGCGGCTTCGTGGCCTTCACCAACAACGGCAAGCCGATCAAGACGGTGGCCGACCTCGAGGGGATGAAGATCCGCGTCGAGGAGAACCCGGCGCACGTGGCGACGATGAAGGCGCTCGGCGCCTCGGCGACGCCACTGCCGTGGGGCGAGGTGATCACCGCGCTTTCCACCGGCCTCGCGGACGGGCAGTTCAACGCACCGGGCGTGTCGAAGAACTGGAAGCTGTGGGAAGTGAACGACTACACGACCCTGTCAGGCCACGTGTACAATTCGCAGTCCTGGCTGATTTCGGAAGAGTTCTACCAGTCCCTGCCGGACGAGTACAAGGAAGCCGTCATCACCTCCGCGCGCGAAGCCATCGAACTGGCGCACGGCATCTCCGCGCTTGCGGCGATCGAGGGGTGGAACGTCTCCTGCGAAGAGTTCAAGGAGTGCTACGTTCTGCCGGAGACCGAGCGCACGGCGATGGCCGAGATCGCCCGCCCGGCCTGGCAGACCTGGATCGTCGACGACTTCGGTGTCGACGCCTCGCTGGTCGAGGAGATGTTCGCCACGGTGGCCGACCTCACCACCTCCGTCGCCGCGACGGACATGGAAAAGTACGGCCAGTAAAGGCCGCCGGGCGGGGCGCCGCGCCCTGCCCCTTTCCGCACCTTCCGGCCGCCCGCCCCGCGCGGGTGGCCGGTGTTCCGGGGGTCACGCCCCGCTCGCCTCTCCGGGGACCTCACCATGGCGCCCACCTTCTCGCGCAGCCGCCTGTCGGCCGGGTTGAACCAGACCATCACCGCGCTCTGCGTCCTTTTCATCCTGGCGATGCTGGGGATCTCCTTCTCCGGCTTCTTCTACATGATCCTGACCGGGGACGCGCTGTCCTGGACCTATTCGCTGGCGCGGCTCTTCATCCCGTGGCTCGGCCTCCTGTCGCTCACCGTCGCCTTCTGGCACGGCGAGCACATCGCCATGACGGCGATCATCGGCGTCCTGCCCAAGCCCGCGGTGACGCTGCTGCACTGGGTCAACACAGCGCTGGTGGCGCTCTTTGCGGGGCTTCTCATCTGGTACGGCTGGCGCTTCTTCATGCGCTCCAGCGACATCTACATGGTGTCCGACGCGATCCAGGTGCCGGCGAAGTTCGTCACCGCCTGCCTTCCGGTGACCGGCGCGGTGCTGATGGCGCACGTGCTGCTCGGCGCCAACCTCCTCATCGAAGAAAGCCCGATGGACGAAGCGCGCGAGCTGGCGGCGGGCGAGAAGGACAACCGCCCGTGACCGCGCCGACGCGCCGCCGCCCCGCCCCCTCCCCGCTCCGGACTCTGTCATGACATCGGCCATCGTCGTCTTCGCCGTGCTGCTTCTGATCGGCACGCCCATCGCGCTCCTCATGACGCTGTCGGGCCTCGCCGGAAGCTGGGAGCTGGGCGGCCTCAGATTCGTGCAGATCATCGCCGAGCGCATGTTTTCGGGCGTCTCGGGCTATCTGTTGATGGCCATCCCCTACTTCATCTTCACGTCCGAGCTGATGAACCAGGCGGGGCTGACGGAGCGCCTGATCGCCTTCAACAACGCGCTGCTGGGGCGCATCCGCGGCGCGCTCAGCCACGTCAACATCGTCGTGTCGCTGTTCTTCTCCGGCCTCACCGGCGCGGCGATCACCGACACGGTGGCGATCGGCAAGATCATCATCCCCGCCATGAAGCGCGAGGGCTATACGCCCGCCTATGCCGCCGCCGTCACCGCGTGCTCGTCGATCATCGGGCCGATCATCCCGCCGTCGGTCATCATGGTGGTCTATGCCTCCATTTTGCAGAACGTGTCGGTGCTGGACCTCTTCGCGGCGGGCATTGCGCCCGGCATCCTGATGACGGCGTCGCTCCTCGTCGCCTCCTTCGTGATGGCGTGGCTCTATAAATTCCCGCGCCACGGCGACACCAATCTGCGCGCCGCCGCGCGGGCCTTCGTGCCGACGATCCCGGCGCTTCTGGTGCCGGTGATCATCCTCGGCGGCATCCTGGGCGGGCTCACCACCATCACCGAGGCCTCGGCCTTCGCGGCGATGTACACGCTGATCCTCGGCTTCCTCGTCTACCGGACGCTGACCGTTCGCAAGGTGTGGGACTGCCTGGTGGCGACGGTGCGGTTCTCGGGCGTCGTCTTCTTCCTGCTCGCCTCGTCGACGGTGCTCGGCTGGTTCGTCACCCGCTCGGGCCTGGCGCGGGACGCGGCGTCCATCATCACCTCCATCTCCGACAACTGGATGGTGCAGATCGGGCTCGTCAACGTCCTCCTCATCCTGCTCGGCACGGTGCTGGACGTGTTGCCGGCGCTGGTGGTGGTGGCGCCGGTGCTGGTTCCGGCGATGGTGCAGCTCGGCTTCGATCCGCTGCACTTCGCCATCGTGATGATCATCACGCTGAACGTCGCCAACATCACGCCGCCGGTGGGGATGACGCTGATGACCGCCTCGCAGATCGCGGGTGTGCCTTATGAGCGTGCGATCCTGACCTCGCTGCCGTTCTATCTCAGCCACCTCGCGGTGATTGCGATCGTGTCGCTGTGGCCGGCCTTCGTGCTCTTCATCCCCGGCCTCTTCGACTAACTTTGCGGCCGGCGGATCCGGCCATTCAGGAGTCACCCCATGGCGCTCGACGCCCCGACGAATTCCACCATCATCGCCGAATTTCGCGACCGCACGCGGCGGTCGGCCGAGCAGGCGGCGGCCGCGCGGAGCGTGTTCCCGTCCGGCATCACGCACGATGCGCGGCGCATGTCGCCCTACCCGGTCACGGTCGACCAGGGCAAAGCCGGCCGGAAGTGGGACATCGACGGCAACGAATATGTCGACTATTTCGGCGGCCACGGGGCGCTGCTGCTGGGCCATTGCCACCCGCGGGTGACGGCGGCGATCAAGGCGGCGCTGGACGACGGGACGCAATTCGCCGCCTCCACCACGCGCGAGTACGAGTGGGGCCGCGCGGTGATCGACATGGTGCCGTCGGCCGAGCGGGTGCGCTTCACCTCCTCCGGCACCGAGGCGACGCTTCTGGCGCTGCGGCTGGCGCGAGCCTTCACCGGCCGCACCAAACTCCTGCGCTTCGCGTCCTATTTCCACGGCTGGCACGACCACATGACGTCCGGCTACAACAGCCACTTCGACGGGTCCGCGACGGCGGGCGTGCTCCCGTCGATCGCCGCGGACGTGGTCCTGGTGCAGCCGAACGACATCGAGGGCGCCCGCGCGGCGCTGGCGGCGGGCGACATCGCGGCGGTGATCATCGAGCCGACGGGCGCCTCGTTCGGCCGTGTGCCGATCGCGGACGGTGTGCTGGCGGCGCTGCGCGAGGCGACGGAGGCCACCGGCACGCTCCTCATCTTCGACGAGGTGATTTCAGGCTTCCGCTGCGCCCCCGGCGGCGCGCAGGAGGCCTACGGCATCACGCCCGACCTGACGACGATGGCGAAGATCGTGGCGGGCGGGCTGCCGGGCGGCTGCGTCGGCGGCCGGGCGGACATCCTGGAGCGGCTCGACTTCGACGCGGCGGCCGAAAAAGGGTTCGAGAAGATCGGCCACCCCGGCACCTTCAACGCCAATCCGGTGTCGGCGGCGGCGGGGATCGCGGCGCTCGACATCATCAAGACGTCCGGCGCGTGCGAGACGGCGAACGCCTACACGGCGGAGCTGCGGGACCGGCTCAACCACCTCTTCGCCGAGACCGGAACGCCGTGGGCCTGCTATGGCACCTTCTCGGGCTTCCAGATCTTCCTCAACACCCAGAAGCGCGCCATCGACCCGGTGAACTTCAACCCTTTCGCGGTGCCGTTCATGGAGCTGAAGGCGGCACCTGGACCGCTGGTCGACCGCTTGCGCATGGCGATGATGCTGAACGGGGTGGACCTGTCCGGCTGGCCGGGCGGTCTCGTCAGCGCGGTGCACACGGCGGACGACATGGCGCACACGCTGGCGGCGTTCAAATCCGCCCTCGCCCGCCTGAAGGACGAGCCGGACCTATGAGCACGCGCGCCGCGACACCGCCTCCCGCCACGCTGGCCGAGATCGATACGCCCGCCGTCCTCATCGACACGGCGAAGGTGGAGGCCAACCTTGCCCGCGCGCAGGCCTATGCGGATGCGCACGGGCTGGCGCTGAGGCCGCACATCAAGACGCATAAGTTGCCGCTCTGGGCGCAGCGGCAGGTGGACCTCGGCGCGGTCGGCATCACCTGCCAGAAGCTCGGCGAGGCGGAGGTGATGGCGGACGCGGGGATCCGCGACATCTTCATCCCCTACAACATCCTGGGCGCGGCGAAGCTCGACCGTCTGGCGGCGCTGCACGAGGCGATCACCATCGCCGTCGGCGCCGACAGCGAGATCACCGTGGCGGGTTATGCGGCGCGCTTCACCGACCCCGCCAATCCCCTCCCCGTGGTGGTGGAGGTGGACACGGGGGCGCTCAGATGCGGGGTGACCTCGGTGGAGGCGCTGGTGGATCTGGCGCGGCAGATCGAGGGAGCGCCGGGGCTGACGTTCGAGGGTCTCTTCACCTATCCGCCGCGGGACAAGGCGGGGGAGATCAACGCCTTCTTCGGCGAGGCGATCGCGGCGTTGACGGCGGCGGGGTGTCCGCCGCGCCGGGTTTCCAACGGCGGATCGCCGAACTTCTACAGCGCGGCGGACGTGACCCACGCGACGGAGCACCGCCCCGGCACCTACATCTATTCGGACAGGATGCAGGTGGCGTTCGGCCACGGCACGCTGGAGGACTGCGCGCTTACCGTTCTCCTGACGGTGGTGAGCGCGCCGGTCCCCGGCCGCGTTGTGCTGGACGCCGGCTCGAAGGGTCTGGCGGCCGACCTCGCCCCGGTGCCGGGCCACGGCCATCTGGTGGAATATCCGGAGGCGGTCATCACCTCGCTCAGCGAGGAGCATGCGGTGGTGGACGTGTCGGCCTGCCCCGTCCCGCCGAAGATCGGCGAGCGGGTACGCGTCATCCCGAACCACGTGTGCGTGATCTCGAACCTGTTCGACGCGGTGCATCTGATGGACGGCGACAAGGTGAGCGCGCTCGTCCCGGTCGCGGCGCGCGGGTTGATGGCCTGATCGGGCGCTTTTTTCCGAAGAGATGAGGCGGGGTCAAGTGATCGCCCGGACCCGCGCGCAGTCCGCTTCTTCAGCGGGCGAGCACGGGGAGGACGGTCGCTTGACGCCGTCTCGTCTCTTCACAGGCTTGATGCAGGGTGTCAGCTCGGGCTTCTTCAGCCCGATCTGACCCCTGCCCGGTGGCGAACCGGGGGGAGCGCGAGGGGGGAACGCCCTCGCGGGGCGCTGCCGCGGGGACGACTGCGCAAGTGAGGACGGGTGGCGCCGCCTCAGGCCCGCGCTCTGATCCGATGGAGTTCCGGCAGCACCCGCCCCAAGTCGGCGGCACGGCCTTCGCCGAACGCGAAATAGACATCGCGGAACAGGGCGAAGAGGTCGGCGTAGGCCGGGGCGGCGGTGGGGTCCGGCGTGAAGGTGCGCATGGGCGGGCAGAGCGCGGCCTGGCCTTCGGCGATGGTGGCGAAGGCGCCGGCGGCGAGACCTGCGAAGACGCAGGAACCGACGCCCACGGGCGAGGCCGTCGGCACCAGGATATCGCGCCCGAGGGCGTTGGCGTAGACTTGGTTCAGGACGTCGCTGCGCTGGGGGATGCCGCCGGCGTTGATGATCCGCTCGGCCGGAACGCCGCCCTCCACCATCCGCTCGATGATGATGCGCACGTGCAGCGCCATGCCTTCGATGGCGGCGAAGAGCTCGTCGGCGGCGGTGGAGCCCAGCGTCCAGCCGAGGGTGAGGCCGCCGAGGTCGGGGCGCACGAGAACGGTGCGGTCGCCGTTGTCCCAGGGGACGCGCAGGAGGCCGGTGGAGCCGGGGCGCATGGCGTCCAGCCCGGCCGAGAGTTCGGCGATGGGCACACCGGCGCGGCGGGCGATGGCGTCGAACACGTCGCCGGTGGCGGACTGGCCGGCCTCGACGCCCATCAGGGCCGGGTCGACGCTACCGGGGACGAGGCCGCAGAGCCCGGCGATGGTGCCGAGGTCCGGCGGCCCCACGGCGATGATGCAGGTGGAGGTGCCCACCACGTTGACGATATCGCCGAGGCGGCAGCCGGAGCCGATGGCGTCCCAGTGCGCATCAAAGGCGCCGACGGGGATGGGGATGCCCTCCGCGAGGCCCAGTTTGTCGGCCCATTCGGCGCTGAGGTGGCCGGCGAGGCGGTCGGATGTGGCGACGGGACCGGCGAGGCGGTCGTTGATGCCGGCCAAGAGCGGGTCGATGCCGGCGAGGATCTCCTGTGGCGGGAGGCCGCCCCATTTGGGGTTCCACATCCACTTGTGGCCCATAGCGCAGGCGGAGCGCACGACGTCTTGCGGGCGCTTCACACCGGCGAGCGTTGCGGCGACCATGTCGCAATGCTCGACGGCGGAGGCGATGCGGGAGGCGTCAGGCGCATGGCGCAGGGCGTGGAGGAGCTTGGCGTAGCCCCATTCGTGGGAGTAGACGCCGCCGCACCAGTCGATCGCCTCGTGACCTGCGGCGCGGAAGGCGGCGGTGATCTCGGCCGCCTCGCGGTGGGCGCGGTGGTCGCACCAGAGGTAGTAGTCGCCGACGGGTTGAAGGTCCTCGTCCACGGGGAGGACGCTGGAGCCGGTGGTGTCGCAGGCGATGGCGGCGACGGAGCGCCCGTCGATCCCGGCATCGGTGACGGCGGTGCGCGCGGCGGTGGCGAGCGCGGCCATATGGTCGGCGTGGGACTGGGTGGCGCGGAACGGGTCGGCGGGGTCGGTGTGGAGGGGGTAGGAGGCGATGGCGGTGGAGAGGTGCTCGCCGCCGGTTTCCATGAGGGTGACGCGCACCGAGAGGGTGCCGAAGTCGACGCCTGCGACGATGGCCATCGTCAGCGCCCTTCCCCGCGGCGCCGGCCATGGCCGCGCCGTTCCCCGCGGCGCCGGCCATGGCCGCGCCGTTCGCCCCGGTGCAGGTCCGCGCCGTGGAGGTCGCGGCCATGCCGGTCGGCGCCGTGCGGGTCGCGGCCGCGCCGATCGCTGCCGTGGAGTCCGGCGCCAGGCCGGTCACTGCCGTGGACGCCGCCCCCAGGCAGGTCGCTGCCATGCCGGTCGCCGCCGTGCCGGTCGCCGCAGGACCAGTGCGCATTGGCCCGAGACGCGGCGCGCCCGTCCTTGACCTGCCCATCCCTGACCTGGCCGTCCCTGCCCTGCCCGCGCATCGTGCGGCTACTGGCCATAGGTGGCGGCGGCGCCGTGCTTGCGCAGGTAATGGCGGTCGCGCAGGTGGTCGGTGATGGCGGGGGCGGCGGGGGCGAGCGTCAAAGTGAGGTAGGCCATGCGGGCGATCTCTTCGAGCAGGAAGGCGTTCTCCACCGCGGCCTCTGGCGTCTCGCCCCAGACGAAGGGCCCGTGGCCCTGCACCAGAGCGGCGGGCACCTCGCCGGGGTCGCGCCCGGCGAACGCCTCGACGATGACGCGGCCGGTGGCGGCGACGTAGTCGGCACCCGTCTCGTCCGGCCGCAGCGCCCGGGTGACGGGCACGGGGCCGCGAAAATAGTCGGCATGGGTGGTGCCGAGGCAGGGGATGGGCCGGCCGGCCTGGGCGAAGATGGTGGCGTAGGTGGAATGGGTGTGGACGACGCCGCCGATCCCCTCGAAGGCGCCGTAGAGCACCACATGGGTGGCAAGGTCGGAGGACGGCTTGAAGCGGTTGTCCTGCGGCACACCGTCCATGGTGGTGAGGACGATCTGCTCGGCGGTCAGCGCATCATAGGGCACGCCGCTCGGCTTGATGGCGATGCGTCCGGCCGCGCGGTCGGCACCGCTGACGTTGCCGAAGGTGGAGATCACGAGGCCGCGCGCCACCGTTTCGACGTTGGCGGCCCGCACCCTCTCTTTCAGCGCATCAAGTGTCATCGGTTCGTCCGGTCATCGAGGGGTTCGCCGCCGCACACGGCGCGGCGGCGGGAGGAAGGCCGCACGCCCACCATGGGGCGCGCGGGCCGTTCGGCGTCAGCGCGGGTCGGTCCAGCCCTTGTACTCTTCCAGGTTGTCGGCGGTGATCAGCTCGGGATCGAGGAGGACGGTGTCCTCGGCCGCCTTGTTACCCTGGAAGGCGTCGACGCCCATCTTCAGCGCCTGGCCGGCCATCACGTAAGGGTCCTGCGAGGCGGACGCCTTGATGAGCGAGGAGCCGCTTTCCAGCTCCTTCTCGATGTCGGGCGCACCGTCCACGGCGGTGATGATGAACTCCGAGCGGCCGAGCTGCTTGGCGGCGAGCGCGGCGCCGATCGCGGTCGGATCGTTGATGGCGAACACGCCGTCGATATCGTCGAAGCGGGTGAGGAGGCCCTGCATGACGGCAAGGCCGCCCTCGCGCGAGCCCTGGCCGTTCTGGTCGTCGGACAGGACGGTGATGCCGGAATGGGCGGAGAAGACCTCCTTGCAGCCCTCGACCCGGTCGATGATCGACGACGAGGCGGGACCGTTGATGATGATCACGTTCCCCTCTTCGCCGATCTGGTCGATGATGTACTGGCAGGCCTTGCGACCGGCGGCGACGTTGTCGGTCATGACGGTGACGTCAGCGCCGGGCGCGGACACGTCGAATGCGGCGACGGTGATGCCGGCATTTTGGGCGCGCTTCACGGCGGGGGCGATGGCCTTGGCGTCCACCGCGTTCAGCATGATGATGTCGACGCCGGCGGCGATGAAGTTGTCGATCTGGCTGACCTGCTTGTTGAGGTCGTAGTCGGCGGACACGGACGTCACCTGCACGTCCGGATTGATCTCCTTGGCGCGGTCCTCGATGCCCTTGATTGTGGCGACGAAGAACGGGTTGCCGAGGAGGCCGACGGAGATGCCGATGGACTTCAGCTCCTTATCCTGAGCGGACGCGCCGGTTACGGCGAGCATCCCGGCGATGGCGGTGGTTGCGAGAAGCGTGGTGATTTTGCGCATTATTGTTTCCTCCCAGAAGTGTTGCCGCGTCAGCCGCGGGTGCCCTTGAGCCGGTAGCGGTCGAGGGCGACGGCGACGATGATGACGAGGCCTTTGATGATGAACTGCCAGATGTCCGACACGCCGGTCAGGATGAGACCGTTCGAGAGGACGGCGATGATGAGCGCGCCGATGAGCGTGCCCCAGATGGACCCGACGCCGCCCACGAAGGAGGTGCCGCCGAGGATGACGGCGGCGATGGCGTCGAGTTCGTAGGCCTGGCCCAGTTGCAGGCCGTTGGCCGCGTAGAGCCGCGCGGCGGACATGACGCCGCCGAGCCCCGCCATGAGACCGCTCATGGCGTAGACGAAGAGGAGGACGAGGCTGACCTTGATGCCGGTCAGGCGCGCGGCCTCCATGTTGCCGCCGATGGAGTAGATCCACAGGCCGAGCACGGTGCGGCGCAGGATCACCCACGACAGGACGATGACGCCGACCGCGATGATGGCGAGCCACGGCACGCCGAAGAGCGAGCCGTTGCCGATCGCCTCGAACGGCAGGTCGGAGTTGAAGACGGTGGTGTCGCCGCCGAGGAGCCGGGCGAGGCCGCGCACGGCGGTGAGCGTTCCGAGCGTGACGATGAAGGGTGGCAGGCCGAGGTAGGCGACGAGCCCGCCGTTCACCAGGCCGCAGGCGAGGCCCATGGCGAGGGCGAGCGGGATGCCGACCATGCCGATATCGGGCCACAGCGAGGCGATGACGGCGACCATGGCGGAGGCGGCGAGCACGGAGCCGACGGACAGGTCGATGCCACCGGTGAGGATGACGAAGGTCATGCCGGCGGCCAGCACGATGTTGATCGACGCCTGCTGCATGACGATCGACAGGTTGTTGACCGTCAAGAATTTGCCGGACATGACCTCGAAGCCGATGCCGAGGAGGATGAGGACCGGCAGCATGCCGAGCGCGGTGAAGAGAACGCGCAATTGCTGCTTGCGGTCGGCGTTGGCGGCGGAGGGCGCCGCCTGATTGGTCGCGGTGCTCACGCTCGTGCTCCTTCGCTGGGCAGCGGTCGGCCGCTCCGGCCGACGCCCGAAGCGCCGGTGGAGAAGGCCATGATGTCTTCCTGGCGGATCGGCTCGCCGCGCGGGGGTGCGACCTCGCCGGCGATGGTCCCCTCGCGCATCACGAGGACGCGGTCAGCGACGCCGACGATCTCCGGCAGCTCGGACGAGATGACGACGACGGCGATGCCGTCGCGCGCCAAGGCGTCGATCAGCCGGTAGATCTCGGACTTGGCGCCGACGTCGACGCCGCGGGTCGGCTCGTCGAGGATGACGACGCGGGGGCCGAGTTCCAGAAGCCGCGCCAGGAGCACCTTCTGCTGGTTGCCGCCGGAGAGGGCGCTGGTGTTGAGCCGGGTGTGAGGGGCGCGGATGGAAAGGGCGCGCATCGCCCCGTCGGCACGGCGCGTTCCGGCGGCGAAGTCGATGAGGCCGCCGGCCTTGGCGTCGCGCTGCAGAACGCCGATGTTGACGTTCTCGCCGATGGTCATGTCGAGGAAGAGGCCGAGGCCTTTGCG
This sequence comes from Acuticoccus yangtzensis, assembly GCF_001927245.1. Taxonomy (GTDB): domain Bacteria; phylum Pseudomonadota; class Alphaproteobacteria; order Rhizobiales; family Amorphaceae; genus Acuticoccus; species Acuticoccus yangtzensis. The sequence continues at coordinate 930,089 of NZ_MJUX01000001.1, forward strand.
GTCCTCGGTGAGGTAGGCGATGCCGTGGGCGAGACCGTCGCGCGGGGTGGCGATGGAAAGCGTCTCGCCGTTCAGGATCACGCGGCCGGCGGCGGGTTTGTCGGCGCCGTAGATGAGGCGGGCAAGCTCGGTGCGGCCGGAGCCGACGAGGCCGGCGATGCCCACCACCTCGCCATGGCGCACGGTGAACGAGCAGTCGCGCACGAAGCGGCCGTCGCCGAGGCCGTCGACCTGAAGCACCACGGCGCCGGGTTCGGCGGCGGCGGCGTGGTCCTTCTTGTAGAAGGTGGAGAGGTCGCGCCCGACCATCATGGAGACGACGCGCTCGGCGGTGATCTCGTCCTTCGCGAGGGTGCCGACGAGTTCGCCGTCGCGCAGCACGGTGCAGCGGTCGGCGAGCGCGTAGACCTCGTCCATGCGGTGGGAGATGTAGATGATCGCGATCCCGTCCGCCTTGAGCTGGGCGATGACGGCGAAGAGCTTGTCCGTCTCGCGCTCGGTCAGCGCGGTGGTGGGTTCGTCCATGACGATGATGCGCGCGTTGGTGGAGAGGGCGCGGGCAATCTCCACCATCTGCCGTTCGCCCAGCGACAGGCGGCCGAGTTGGGTCTGGGGCGAGAAGGACAGGCCGAGCCGGTCCTTCAGGATAGCGCCGGCCTTGGCGTTCATGGTGCGGCGGTCGACGAAGGGGCCGCGCCGCGGCTCGGCGCCGAGGAAGATGTTTTCCGCCACCGTAAGGTTCGGCGAAAGGGCGAGCTCCTGGTAGATGACGGCGATGCCGGCGGCCTTGGCAAGCTTGGGGTCGCCGGTCGCGATCTCCTGCCCGTCGATGAGGATGGCGCCGCCCTTGTCGGCCACGTAGGCGCCGGAGAGGATCTTCATCAGCGTGGATTTGCCGGCGCCGTTCTCGCCCATCAGGGCGTGCACCTCGCCGCGCTCGACCTCCAGCGACACGTCCGCCAGGGCGCGCACGGGGCCGAAGGTCTTGGAGATGCCGCGCATCTGGAGGATCGGCGTCATTGCGGCCCCGCGCTTGTTTCGGCGACGATGAGGTTCACGCCCGCGTCGCGCACCATACGCTCGTCCGCGGCGGAGATGCCGTCGTCGGTAACGAGGGTGGTGATGCGCGACAGTGGCAGCGCGACGACCGGCGGGCAGAGGGCGAACTTGGACGAGTCGACGAGGACGATGATCTCGTTCGCCCGCTCGCTCATCTCCTTGACGAAGCGCACCAGGAGCGGGTGCTGCTCGAGGATCCCCTGCCCCGACACGCCGAGCGCACCGACATAGAATTGGGCGGCATAGTGCGTGGGGCCGGGAACGGGGTCGTAGAGGATGCCGGGCTCGCGGTGGATGTCGCCGCCGCCGACGGTGAGATGGCAGGTGCCGTTTTCGGCGAGGTAGGCGGCGAGCGGCATAGAGTTGGTGAAGACACGCACGTTGCGGAGCGCCAGCCTGCAGCCGAACGTGAAGCAGGTGGACCCGGCGTGGACGATGACGGACGAGCCGTCGCGCACCAGTCCTTCGGCGGCGGCGGCGATGGCGCGTTTCTGCTCGACGGCGAGGTCGCGGTTTTCGACGAAGGGGAGAGCGGAGGGCGGGCGGCGCCAGAGGTTGTCCTCAAGCGCGGCGACACCGCCATACACCTTGCGCGCGACTCCGGCGTCGTTGAGCTTGTCGATGTCGCGGCGCACGGTGGCGGCCGAGACGCCCAGCACCGACTGGAGGTCCCGCACGGACACGAATGTTTGTGATGACAACATGTCAACGATGGACTGTTGCCGCTCCAGATCGCTCATCCCTACCGCCGTTTTGTCACGACTTGAGCAAGAGGTTAGCGCACTCGCTCACATGTGCAAGGCCGAATGATCGACTTCAATCATTCTGCAGTGCGAACGGCGTGACCGCGCCTGCGAGGCGCAGCGTAAGCGGTTGAACGGGCGGGACGATTTCAGGTTGCCGCGAACGACCCGGGGCGGCGATAGGCTCGGCCTCTGACACCTCGCCGCATGGGCGCGGCGCGATTGCGGGCGGCGTGGCGGCGTGTCACATCTCGGCGCCGAAAGGCACCCCCTATGAGCACCATCACGCCCGCTGCGGCCACTTCGTCCCCGGTTCACCCCGCGACCTTGGGCGACGACAGCGTTCCGCGCACCACCCTTGCCGTCCTTCTCGCGCTCAGCGTCTGCCACGGCATCAACGATACGCTTCAGTCGCTGCTCCCCGCGGTGTACCCGCTGCTGCAGCAGAATTATGCGCTGACCTTCACCGAGATCGGCATCCTGCACTGCGCCTTCATGGCGACGGCGTCGGTGCTGCAACCGGCCGTCGGCATCGCCACCGACAAGCGGCCGGTGTTTCAGCTCGCGACGCTCGGCATGGCCGCCAGCGGGCTCGGCCTCATTGGCCTCGCCTATGGGGCGAGCTACGGGCTGCTCCTGATGGGTGCGGTCTTCATCGGCATCGGATCGTCGATCTTCCACCCGGATTCCTCGCGCACGGCACGCACGGCCTCGGGCGGGCGCTACGGTTTCGCGCAATCGCTGTTCCAGGTGGGCGGCAATGCGGGCACGGCGCTGGGGCCGCTCTTGGCGGCCTTCATCGTGCTGCCGTTCGGGCAGACGTCGCTCGCGTGGTTCGCGGGGCTGGCGCTGATCGGCATGGCGGTGCTGTTCAACGTCGGCCGCTGGGCGAAGGCGGAGCACGGGCGAGCGGCGGCGCGGCCGAAGAAGGCGGTTTCGACGGCGCATGTGCCGCCGCGCGTGCCGCTAATCATCGCCATGCTGGGCGCGCTCATCATCTCCAAATACGTCTATCTGGCCTCACTGCAGAGCTACTTCACGTTCTACCTCATCGACAGGTTCGCCCTGTCGGTGGGCCAGTCGCAGATGATGCTGTTCGTGTTCCTTGCGGCGGTGGCGGCGGGGACGTTCGCGGGCGGGCCGATCGGCGACCGCATCGGCCGCAAGGCGGTGATCGTGGTGTCGATCCTGGGCGTTCTGCCGTTCAGCCTGGCGCTGCCCCATGCGGGACTGGCGGGGACGGCGGTGCTGGCGGCGGCGGCCGGGTTCATCCTGGCCTCGGCCTTCTCGGCGATCCTCGTCTATGCCCAGCATCTGGTGCCGGGGCGGGTCGGGCTGGTTTCCGGCCTCTTCTTCGGCTTCGCGTTCGGCATCGGCGGGCTGGGCGCCGCGGCGCTCGGCCTTCTCGCCGACGCCTACGGCATCCGCTTCGTCTACGAGGTGTGCTCGGTGCTGCCTCTGGCCGGGGTCATCGGGCTGCTGCTGCCGGCGGAACCGCGGGGCTAGGGTCGGCGGAGTTCGCCGAGGCGGGCGGCTCGGCGAACGGGTCTTCGAGCACGGGGGCGAGAGCGGCCATCGCCTCCCCGCCCGGATTGGCGGCGGCCATCGCCGTGGCGCCGCCGCCCACCCCACGCGGGCCGCGGGAAATGATGAACGTGGCGTCGATCATCACCCGCGCGACGGAGCGGGCGCCGGTGTGGGCGAGGTAGCGCGGCCGCCAGTCCGGCTTGAACTTGGCCTTGTAGTCGCGCAGCCCGCTGAAATTGAAGAAGGCGCCGCCGCTGCGATAGACGCTCGCCCCCACGCGGCTCCAGGCCGGGGCGAGGCGGTGCTCGGCAAGGCCCGACAGAGGCGCCATGCCCAGGCTGAGGCGCTCCACCCCCTCCCCCTTCAGCGCATTGATGAGCGCGATGAAGAGATAGTCCATCGCCCCCTGCGGCAGGTCGGAGCGGTAGCGCATCAGGTCGATCGTCGCCTCGCGGTGCCCCGCCCCCGCCCAGAGATTGGCGAAGGCGACGGGCACCCCCTCGTGGCGGATCACCGCGACGTCGAAGCGGGCGAGATAGTCCTCGTCCCAGAAGCCGAGGGAGAAGCCTTTCTCGCGGCCGGTCTGGCGGGCGAGCCAGTCCTCTGAGATCGGCTTCAGCGACGGCAGCAGCGGCGCGACGTCGGCGGCGCGGACCAGCTCGAAGGTGAGGCCCGCGCGCTCGGCACGCGCGATCATCTGGCGGAAGCGCGTGGCGCGCGAGCCGTGCATGGAGAATGCGGCGAGGTCGATCACCGCCTCCTCGCCGAGCTTGGCGAAGGTGAAGCCGGCGTCGATGAAGATCGGCAGGGCGGCGGCGGAGACCTGGTAGAAGGCCGGCTCCCCGCCCGCCTTGTGCGCAAGCTCCCGGAAGCGCCAGACGAGGGCGGTGGCCTGGGCCGCATCGCGCGCGACGGGATCGCCCATGGCGAGGTAGGTGCCGCGCTGCACCTGATACATGATGAAGCCGCCGTCCTCGTCGAACAGGAAGCACTTGTCGCCGAGGAAGGCGAGGTTGGCGTAGGGGTCGGCCGCGTCGGCGACGCCGGCGGCCACGGTGGCGGCGTCCGGCGCGGCGGCGGCGAAACCGGCCGGGCGGTGGACGGTGCGCCACAGGACGAGCAGTGCGAAGACCACCGAGGCGCCGAGGATGGCGCGCAGGAAGTGCGGCGTGTCGGCCTGGAAGGCGACCTGCCACCAGGTGACATTCTGCCAGTCCGCCGGTGCGCCGGAGACGAGCGCCACGCCGAGCGCGATGGCGATGGCCGCGGCGATGGCGGCGAGGCGGCGCAGCGAGACGGCCTGGAGCGCGCTGCCGCCACGGTCGAACGAACCGCGCGCGGCGACGAGGCAGGCGATGAGCGCGACGCAGATGAGCGCCTCGCCGATGTGAAGCCCCTTGGCGAGGCTGAGCACGGTTTCGGCCGCGAGGAGCACGATGGCGGCGACCCAGGACGCGCGCATCTGCCGCTTCAGCCCGGAGCCGACGATGAGGAGTGCGGCGCCGGACACGCTGGCGACGAAGTGGGACGCCTCGACGAACGGGATGGGCAGGCCGCGCAGGACGCCGGTCACGGGGGCCGATGCGCCGGGTAGCGCTCCCGCAACGAGAAGGACGAGCCCGGCGGCGAACACGGCGGCGGAGAGGATGAGCGGGACCATCGGCGCCAGCACGGGGCCGAGCAGCCGCGGCAGCGTGCTGAGGCGGTGGCGCTGGGGGGCGAGTTCGGCGAGGGCGAAGGCGACGGCGCCGATGACGAAGGGCGCGACGTAGTAGACGAGGCGGAACACGAGCAGCGAGGCGAGGAGCTCGGACGGGGCGCCCGGCACCAGGATGAGGATCACCGCCTCGAACGCGCCGACGCCGCCGGGGGCGTGGCTGACGACGCCCGCCACGGTGGCCATGGCGAAGATCGGGAGGAAGTGGAGGAAGCCGATGTCGCTTCCGGCGGGCAGCACGCACCAGAGACCGAGCGCGGCAAGACCGGTGTCGGCGATGCCGAGGCCGGCGACGGCGAGGCCGGTGCGCGCGTCCGGCAGGGTGAGGCGCTGGCCGCCGAGGGTGACGGAGCGTCCGCCGCGCAGGATGACGACGGCGAGGAGCAGCGTGACGGCGAGGCCGATGCCGGTGGCGGCGGAGGGCGAGAGGCCGACGAGGGGCTGCAGCACCGAGGGCGCGGCGACGAGGCTGAGCCCGGCCAGCGCGGCGATGCCGAGCCAGAAGAAGACCGCACCGAACAGGGTGATGCGCACGGTTTGCCCGGCGGACAGCCCGGCCCGGCCATAGCGGCGCAGGCGCACGGCGCCACCGGTGATGACGCCGAAGCCGAGCACGAAGGTAAAGGCCCAGCTGATGAAGCCGGTGAAGGCGGCGAGGCGCGGGGGGACGGCGGCGCCGGCCTGACGCACGGCGAGCCACTCGAACCCCATGAGGGCGGTGTAGGAACCGGCGCTGGCAATGGCCGAGGCGATGAGCATGAGCCCGCTGGTGGCGCCGACGGCGCTGGCGACGTCGCGCGCGGCGACGCCTTCCAGCATGTCGACCAGCAGGACGGCGATGGCGCCGGCGAGGACCAGCGCGCCCAGGGCCGCGAGGCGACGCGGGTGGAAGACCCGTTTGGGTCGCACGAAGGCGCGCATGCGCTGGATGGCGCGGCGATGCGCCTGGAGCGCGGCGGCGGGGGTGGCCTGGTTCTGCATAGCGCGCGGACGATGCCCGTTCGGGCTTGTGTCACGGTGAGCGAAAAGGGTCCGAATGCGCTTCAAGTCCCTGTCTTCCCCCACTTTCGGATATGCGCTTGGCGAGGACGGCCATGCGGTTTGCGTCAGATCGGCATGTCCCCTCCTCAGTTGAAGGGGACGCGGCGCGATGGCCGTGGTCAATCGCAGGATGGGGGTGGTGTGGCAAGCCCGCCGGGCCCGGCCTGGCGCGCGAGTTCGGCACGGGTGGCGGCTGTGGCGACCGGCAGGAAGCGGCGCGGTCGAGCAAGATCAGGCCGGCGTGGGGGGATTGGGTGGTACCGACACCTGGGTTCGAACCAGGGACCTCTAGATCCACAATCTAGCGCTCTAACCAACTGAGCTATGTCGGCACGTTTGCCGTTGGACGGTCCGCGCCGTCGCACGGGAAGCATCACCATGGCGGGCTCGAGGGCATGTGCCAAAAATGAAGCGGGTGTGCAAGAGGCACGGCCGCCGTGCGAGGCGGCGGCCCCGTCAGCGACGGATGTGCGTATGGCATAGAAAAAGCGCGCCGGGAAGCCCGGCGCGCCTTGTGACGTTCGTTTTCCCGAAGGTTGGGGAAAATCAGGCGTTGAACTTCTGGGTCGCCCGCTCCCAGGCTTCCTTCATCGGGCCGGTGGTCTCGGAGGCCAGCTTCTGGGCGGTCTCCTGCATCTCACGGGCCTGGGAAGCGAAAGCCTCGAACTGCTCACGCGCAAACTTGGTCTGCAGCTCGACGGCCTCCGAAACGGTCTTGGCGCCGGCAACTTCCTTGGCGAACGCGAAGACGCGATCGGTGTTGGCCTGGGCCTGGTCGATCAGCTTCAGGTTCAGCTCGGTGAACGACTTGCGAGCGGTCTCGTAGGTATCTTCCATCATGTCAGTCGCCTCCTCTGCGGCGTTGCGGGCATTTTCGTACATCTGGCGGGCCGTGGAGATGCTTTGCTCAGCCATCTCACGGACCATTTTGGGGGTATCATACCCCGGAAGGGCGGACGCGAACTGATCGGTCGCCTTGTCGGCAGCCTTGAACGCCTCGTTCGCGAAAGTATCCGGGGTCGGCATGTTTTCGTTAATCGACATTTAGACCTCCTAAACGGGATCGCGGGAAGCACCGCGGCCACCTGGCCGCTGGCTATTCGCCGCTGCCAAACCCTATGTAGCGCACCGATTGTGCAGTGCAACATTTTTTTTGCGGTCGCACAGCAAAAAGCCGAAAACGCCGCCAGCGCTGCGCCATTCTGTAACCGATGCCGTCTACGCTTAACCGTTAACTGAGGCCGTGCGTTGCACGCCGGTTAACTCAATGGCAGCAACGGGCGTGCAAAATCGATCGCTGAATATAGCGCAAGGAGAGGACATGGAGTCGGACGCACCGATCGATGTCGGCAGAATGTCGCGGCCGGAGGCCGATGCGTTCCGCTACATCGCCAAGGCGCTCGGTGCGCAGTTCGCCGGCGACATTCCGGCCGAAGCCGAGCGGGCCCCTCTCGCCAGCCTCGGATCGGACGTTCTGGTGCGCCCGTGGGACAAGCCGCGCGGCTCGATGCTGGACGTCGCCGTTCCCGATCCCAAGGCGAGCAGCCTCATCGAGCGGATGCCCGTCGCCTGTCTCGTCATCGTCAACGACGAGGTGGCCTTCATCAACCGCGCCGCGGTGGTGCTGTTCGGCTATACGTCCGCCAACATTTTGGAGGCGGCGGGCGGCGTCGGCGCGCTGTTTGCGCCGGGCGGGCCGGAGCGGCCGGGCGTCATGGCGATGAAGACCGCCGCCGCGCAGGTCTTCGGCGCCAAGGTGACGATGGCGACGATCGAGTGGGGCGGCGAAACGGGCATGTTGCTGACCGCGATCCCAGCCGAGACGGTGGAGACGGACGCGCGCGCCCGCCCCTCGCCGCGCACCATCGGCGCCGATTCGCTGATCCCGGTGCTCGACGCGAATCCGGATCCGGTGGCGATCGTCACCCGCGGCGGCCATGTCGAGGTGTGCAACCGCGCGTTCGAGATGCTGGCCGAAGCGGGCGACAAGGTGCGCCTCGAGGACCGTGTCGGCGCCGCCGATCTGGAGCACCTGTTCGACGTCATGAAGCTGTCCTTCATGCTGGCCGACGGACAGGCGCGCACCACCAAGCCCGTGCGGGCGGGACATGACCATTATACGGTCAGCGTCGGCGCGCTGCGCCAGGGACGGCTTGCGTGCCTGGTGTTTCACCGGCGGCTGGCGGCCGACAGCGCCCATCCGCCCCACCGTGCGGGTGCGCTGCCCATGACGGCCGCGCCCGCCAATGCCGCGCCCCCCTCCGGCCACGCCCATGCGGCGACCGCGCCCACCGCACACGCGGGGACGGCACACGCGGGTACGGTGCACTCGGGAACGGCGCACGCGGGCACGGCGCACGCGGGCCCGGTGCCCGGCGGCGGCCTTCACGATTGGGCAGAGTTCGACGCAGGCGCGCCGGAAGTGAGGCCGGGCGATACGGCAGCGCGCGGAACGGGCGGCCGCATGACGGGCGGGCCGCAGCTTCCGGACGGAGACGGCGCGGGCGCAACCGGCGCGCGGGCCCTCCTTGCCGCCGCGGCAGCCGCCTTTCCTCCGGGCGGCGACGGAATGGACGGTCCCGCCCTCGCCTCCACCCCCTCCTGCGAGCCGGGCGGCACGGCGCTCTACAGGGCGGTGAGCGAGGTGCGGCGGCTGGTGAAGGACACGGCCGTTCTCATCGTGTCGGACGACAACGAGGTGGCCGCGCGGCCCGGCATCGCCAGCGCCAAGGAGGCCGAACTCATTCGGATCGTCCTTCTGACGGTGGCGGCGCGCGGGCATCCGAGTGCGGTTCTGACGGTCCGGCGCTGCGGCGCATCGACGATCATCGAGGCGCCGGGGACGACGCGGCCGGCGCTGGAGCGCGTGGCCCAGTCGGACAGGATCGCCGATCTTGCCGTGGAGGCGGGATGCAGGGTGACGGTCGACCCGTCGGGGACCATCACCATCACCGCCGAGGAGGTGGACATCGACGCTGAGGCGAGCGAGGCGACTGTGGTTCAGTTCTTCCGCTGAAGGCGGGGCGGCGGCCTGCCGCGCCGACGCGGCAGCGCTCCGTCAGGCCGCTCAGGCGGCGGCGGGGTTGGCGCGGACGGGCTCGGCCGCGGCCTCGTGGCCCGGCATCGGCACCCGCGGCTCGGACTTCGATTGGCGGATCGTCAGCGAGGTGCGCACGCTCTCCACGTTGTCGGCGGAGGTCAGCGTTTCGATGATGAAATTCTGGAACGAGCGCAGCGTCTCGGTGATGCAGAAGAGCACGAAGTCGACCTCGCCGGAGACCATCCACGCATCGCGCACGATCGGCCAGGCGCGAAGCTGCTCCTCGAACTTCAACAGCTCGGCTTCGGTCTGGTTCTTCAGGCCGACGAAGGCGAACGCGGTCAGGTCATAACCGAGCTCCTTCTCGTCGATCAGCGTGCGGTAGCCGGTGATGATGCCATTCTGTTCGAGCGCCCGGACACGGCGCAGGCACGGCGGCGCCGAGATGCCGGCGCGCCGGGCAAGCTCGACGTTGGTCATACGGCCGTTGCTCTGCAAGGCCGCAAGGATCTTCCAATCAACAGCGTCTAGGCGGACTTTCATGGCGGTCGCGCTTATGCTCGCTTCTCGTCAAGCGGAATGGGTGTCATGACCGTGGCCCGCGATGGCGGACTTCAATCGACCCGTCGCAAGAGATTTCTACACAAAGGGACGTTCACGCCGTGGCCCAATGCCTCATAATTTCGGCCAGAGGCAAGAGGGGTCACGAACGCCAGGCCATCGCCATCGCACAACGGCTAGCCCTCTCCTACAGCGTTTCAATTGCGCAAGAGTTCCCAATTCGAACTCATATCCCACCAGAATGTTTATGTCTCATTGCCGCCGGACGGCAGAGTCTTGCCCCCGCGCGGTCCGTTGCGCGCCGGGACGGGGTGCGTCCTTTCGTCCTCGCGCTGCAGCCGGTGCTCTGGCGGCCGGGTGATTTCGACGCGATCTGGTCCCCCCTCCACGACCGGCGCTGGTTCGACCGGCTGCTTCCGCCGCGGATCGAGACGCTGACGGCCCCCTCGGCGGTGACGGCGGCGGACCGCGCGTCCGGCGCCGCGCTGCTGGCCCCCAGGCTGCGGCGGCGGCCCGGAGGCGTCGTCGGCGTCATCGTCGGCGGGGCGACGGCGGACGCGCCGTTCGGCGAGGTGGACGCGGCGCGGCTTGCGGACGCGGTGGCCGGTCTCGCCCATCGCCACGACGTCACCCTGGCTCTGACCACCTCGCGCCGGACCGGCGAGGCGCAAACGCGGCTCTTGGAGGAGCGCCTCGGCGGCGACGGACACGTGATCGTGAACGCGGACGCGCCGGACAGCGCGCTCATTTATGCCGGTCTCCTGGAGCTTGCCGACGCCTTCGTCGTCACCGCCGACTCGGTGGCGATGCTGAGCGACGCGGCCACGACCGGAAAACCTATCCACGCCTGGCGAATCGGTCGTGGAAAACGCCGTTTCGAGCGGTTTCATAACGGCTTGATCACGTACGGTGCCATGCGGTGGTTTGACGGAGACCTGCCCTCCTGGGCCTATGCTCCTTTAGATGCGGCCGCAGACGTGGCGAACGTGTTGCGGCCGAGGTTGGGCTTGCTCCATGCTGCAGCGCAATACAAATAAAGCGAGAAGGGCCACGCGCGTCCGCGAAAGGCGATCACGATGAGTGCATCCGAAAACAACATCATCAGGACGAAGCTCCTGATCATCGGCTCCGGCCCCGCCGGCTATACCGCAGCGATCTACGCGGCACGGGCGATGCTCGAGCCGGTGCTGGTCGCGGGGATCCAGCCCGGCGGACAGATGACCATCACCACCGACGTCGAGAATTATCCCGGATTCGCCGACGTCATCCAAGGTCCGTGGCTGATGGAGCAGATGCGCCAGCAGGCCGAGCATGTCGGCACGCGCATGATGTACGACTATCTGACCTCGGCCGACCTTTCGCAGCGCCCCTTCCGCTTCGAGAGCGACGGCGGCAAGACCTATGTGGCCGACGCGGTGATTTTGGCGACCGGCGCACAGGCGCGCTGGCTGGGCCTGCCGACCGAGGAGCAGTTCAAGGGCTACGGCGTGTCGGCCTGCGCCACGTGCGACGGCTTCTTCTACCGCGGCAAGGAGGTGCTGGTGATCGGCGGCGGCAACACCGCCGTGGAAGAGGCGCTCTACCTGACGCACCACGCCGACAAGGTGACCCTGGTCCACCGCCGCGACACCTTGCGTTCAGAAAAGATCCTGCAGGATCGACTTTTCGCCCACCCGAAGGTGGATGTGATCTGGAATGCCGAGCTGATCGATGTGCTGGGCGAGCATCAGCCGCTGGGCGTGACCGGGGCGCGCCTGCGCGACACTGTGACCGGCGCCGAGCGCGAGATGAAGGTGGACGGGATTTTCGTCGCCATCGGCCACGCTCCGGCGACGGAGCTGATCGCTGGACAGCTTCAGCTCCGCCCGTCCGGCTATGTGTGGACGAAGCCCGACTCGACGGCGACGTCGGTGGATGGTGTGTTCGCCGCCGGTGACGTGAGCGACGAGATTTTCCGCCAGGCGGTCACGGCCGCCGGTATGGGGTGCATGGCCGCGCTGGAGGTCGAGCGTTGGCTGGCCGCCAACCCCGTGACCGAGACTGAAACACTCGCAGCCTGACGGCTGCTCACGACCCGAAGGGGCTGAAGGCAAGACGAGATGGACTGGGATAAGCTGAGGGTCTTCCATTCTGCCGCGCGCAAGGGAAGTTTCACGCACGCAGGCGAAGAGCTCGGCATCAGCCAGTCGGCGGTGAGCCGTCAGGTTCATGCGCTCGAGCAACAGGTCGGCGTGGCGCTCTTCCACCGCCACGCGCGCGGCCTGCTGCTGACGGAGCAGGGAGAAAAGCTGTTCCGGACCACCAGCGGCATCGCCCGCGAGCTTCAGGCCGTCGAAGGCGCGCTGGTCGACTCGCGCGACCGGCCGCGCGGCGTCCTGCGCGTCACCACCACGATGGGCCTCGGCACCACGTGGCTGTCCTCGCGCATCGCCGACTTCGTGGAGACCTATCCCGAAGTCCAGCTCCTGATGATCTTCGACGACAACGAGCTCGACATCGGCATGCGGGAGGCGGACATCGCCATCCGCTGGCGCCAGCCGACGCAGCCGGACCTCGTCCAGCGGCGCCTGTTCACGGTGCATTTCCACACCTACGCCTCGCAGAGCTACATCCAGAAATATGGCGCGCCCGGCACGCTGGACGAGCTGGAGGGCCACCGCATCGTGACGTTCGGCCCCAACCCGCCGGCCTACCTGCGCGAACTCAACTGGCTGGAGATCGCCGGGCGGTCGGCGGACGATCCGCGTCCGGCGGCGCTGCGCATCTCCAACATGCCGGCGATGAAATATGCCATCGCCGCGGGCGCCGGCATCGGCGTGCTGCCCGACTTCATCATCGACGACGACAGCGACCTCGTGCGGCTCGACCTCGGCGCAGAGGCGCCGACCTACGACCTTTATTTCGTCTATGCCGAGGAGCTGCGCTCGTCGGCCCGCGTGCAGGCCTTCCGCGACTTCATCGTCCAGAAGGCGGAGGAATGGCGCTACTGAGCCGCCCCTTGAGCGCCAGGGTGAGCGCCTCCGCCCCCGTTTCGCCGCGTCCGCGCCTGTTGTGGCTGGACGCGGCGCGCGGCGTCGCCATCCTGGCGATGATCGCCTACCACTTCTCGTTCGACCTCTATTATTTCGGTTACGTCGACTGGCCGGTGACGAGCGCGCCCGGCTGGCGCGCCTTCGCGGCGAGCATCGCGTCGACCTTCCTGTTCCTCGTCGGCGTGAGCCTCGTGGCGGCGCATCGGGACGGGATCCGCTTTCGGCCCTTCCTGCGGCGCCTCGCCTGGGTTGCGGCGGGCGCGGCGGTGGTCACGCTGGGAACGGCGTTCGCGATGCCGGTGCCGATCTATTTCGGCATCCTCCACGCCATCGCTCTCTTCAGCCTCATGGCGCTTCCCTTCGTGCGCGCGCCGGTGGTGGTCACCGCGGTGGCGGCGGCGGCGGTCTTCGCCCTCCCCTTCCTGTGGCGCGATGCGATGTTCGCCGCGCCCTGGGGCTACCCGTTTGGCCTCGCCCCGCAGATGCCGGTGACGTTCGACTATGAGCCGATTTTCCCGTGGTTCGCGTCGACGCTGCTCGGCGTCGTCACCGGCCGGCTTTTGACCTTGACGCCGCGTGCCGCGGATGCGGGGCCGGTGTGGGGCTTCATCGCGCGGCTGGGGCGGTGGAGCTTTCCGATCTACCTCCTGCACCAACCTGTGTTGTTCGGGGCACTTCTCGCCATCGCGATGCTGACGCGGGGCTGATCGGCCTGTTCATCGCCGGTTGGCTCTGACTAGGCTAGGTCACACCTGTCGTCCTCGCCCGGAGTTTGTCCGCTGATGCTGCCGCACGCTGCCCGGCTTTTCGCCGTCCTGGCCCTCGGCCTGGCGCTCCTCGCGGCGCACCCGGCGGCCGAGGCGGGGCCGCTCGTCGGCGCGCTGCCGGGGATCGCGGCCGGCACGGTGGTCGAGGTGCAGGGCTATTGCGGGCGGCAGAATTTCGTCTGCCAGCGCCGCTTCGGAGGCGGCGGACGCTATCAGCAGTGCATGGCGCGGCGCGGCTGCGCGGTCGGCGGTGGCGGTGGCGGTGGCGGCGGGCGCTCGGCCGGGGGCAACCGCTGCGAGGCGCGCGAGCGGTTCTGCGCGCGGCGTTTCCCGCCGGGATCGCGCCAGTTCAGCGGCTGCGTGCGGCGCGGCGGCTGCTGAGCCGGACCATCGCCCGAGCGCATTGGAGGCGCGGCCGAGGTACTCTATATCTCGGCCATGGCAGAGCGCATTGACCCGACCGACGAAACCGTGAAACCCGGCGCTTCCGAGGCGTCGGGCGGTGGCGGCTCGATCTCCGCATGGGCCGACGAAATCGAGGCGCAGGAGGGGGAGGCGAAGTCCGCCCCGGCGCCGAAGAAAGCGGCCGCGAAGTCCAAGCCCCGCAAGGCGGCCGAGGCCAAGCCCCGCAAGGCGGCCGAGGCGAAGCCGCGCAAGGTGAACGACGGCGAGGCGAAGCCCCGTGCGAAGGGCGCCGCGAGCGAGCGCACCTCGCGCGGCACGTCGATGGGCGGCAAGGCGAGCGCGCGGGACAGGGCGGCGTCCGGCCTCAACCCCGTCGCGGGCCTCGACATCGCGCTGGAGGACGCCGAGGGGCTGACGGACAGCGGCGCGACCGCGACCGTCGCCGCGCTGGAAGACCTCATCCAGAAGGGCCGGCCGGAGTTCCGCGCCGGCGAGTGGGTGCCCCACCGCCCCGCCCGGCCGGACAAGTCCGAAGGCGGGGTGCCGCTGGAGATCGTCTCCGAATACGAGCCGCGCGGTGACCAGCCCCAGGCGATCCGTGAGCTGGTGGCCGGGCTGAAGGAGAACGACAAGACGCAGGTGCTGCTCGGCGTCACCGGGTCGGGCAAGACCTACACGATGGCGAAGGTCATCGAGGAGATGCAGCGTCCGGCGATCATCCTGGCGCCGAACAAGACGCTGGCGGCCCAGCTTTACGGCGAGTTCAAGAGCTTCTTCCCGAACAATGCCGTCGAATATTTCGTGTCCTATTACGACTATTACCAGCCGGAAGCCTACGTGCCCCGGACGGATACGTATATCGAAAAGGAATCGTCGATCAACGAGCAGATCGACCGGATGCGCCACGCCGCCACCCGCGCGCTGCTGGAGCGGGACGACGTGATCATCGTCGCCTCGGTATCGTGCATTTACGGTATCGGCTCGGTCGAGACCTATACGGCGATGACCTTCTCGATCCAGGTGGGCGAGCGGTTGGACCAGCGCCAGCTTCTGGCCGACCTCGTGGCGCTGCAATATAAACGCTCCGACGCCAACTTCATCCGCGGCACCTTCCGCGTGCGCGGCGATACGGTGGAGATCTTCCCGGCGCACTATGAAGACCGGGCATGGCGCGTGTCGCTGTTCGGCGACGAGGTGGAGTCCATCACCGAGTTCGACCCGCTGACGGGCAAGAAGTCGGAGGAGATGGAGCTCGTCAAAGTCTACGCGAACTCGCACTATGTGACGCCGCGGCCGACCTTGCAGCAGGCGATGAAGTCCATCAAAGCCGAGCTGAAGCACCGGCTGGTGGAGCTGAACAACGCCGGGCGCCTGCTGGAGGCGCAGCGGCTGGAGCAGCGCACCCAATTCGACCTCGAGATGATGGAGGCGACCGGCGCCTGCAACGGCATCGAGAACTATTCGCGCTATCTGACCGGCCGCAAGCCCGGTGAGCCGCCGCCCACCCTGTTCGAGTATCTGCCCGACAACGCCATCGTCTTCCTCGACGAGAGCCACGTGACCGTGCCGCAGATCGGCGCGATGTACAAAGGCGACTTCCGCCGCAAGGCCACCTTGGCCGAGTACGGTTTCCGCCTGCCGTCGTGCATGGACAACCGCCCGCTGAGGTTCGAGGAGTGGGACATGATGCGCCCGCAGTCCGTCGCCGTCTCCGCGACCCCGGCGGGGTGGGAGATGGAGGAGGCCGGCGGTGTCTTCGTGGAGCAGGTCATCCGCCCGACGGGGCTGATCGACCCGCCGGTGGAGATCCGCCCCGCCCGCCACCAGGTCGACGACGTTCTGGGCGAGATCCGCGAGGTGGCGGACAAGGGCTACCGCACGCTCGTCACCACGCTCACCAAGCGCATGGCCGAGGACCTGACCGAGTATCTGCACGATAACGGCGTGCGCGTGCGCTACATGCACTCCGACATCGACACGATCGAGCGGATCGAGATCATCCGCGACCTGCGGCTGGGCGCGTTCGACGTTCTGGTCGGCATCAACCTCTTACGCGAGGGGCTCGACATCCCCGAATGCGGGCTCGTCGCGATCCTGGACGCCGACAAGGAAGGGTTCCTGCGCTCCGAGACGTCGCTGATCCAGACCATCGGCCGTGCGGCGCGCAACGTCGACGGCAAGGTGATCCTTTATGCCGACCACATGACCGGGTCGATGGAACGGGCGATCAGCGAGACCAACCGCCGCCGCGACAAGCAGCTCGCCTACAACGAGGAGCACGGGATCACGCCGGAGTCGGTGAAACGCTCCATCGGCGACATTCTGGAAAGCCTTTACGAGCGCGACCATGTGCGCGTCGACAAAGGCATGTCGGACGGTGCCCCGGGCATGGGCCACAACATGGCCGTCACCGTGGAGGATCTTCAGCGGCGCATGCGTGAGGCGGCGGCGAACCTGGAATTCGAGGAGGCGGCGCGGCTGCGCGACGAGATCCAGCGGTTGGAGAAGACCGAGCTTCTGCTGGCCGACGACCCGATGGCGCGCCAGCGCGACGTGGAGCTGGGCGCCGGACGCTACAAGGGCGACCGCGACTTCAACGCCAGCGCCACGCTGAAGACGCGGGCGAAGAAGCCCGGCCTGGACGACATGGGCCCCGGCACCGACCGCGGGCGCGTCCGCCGCGACGAGCCGCTGGTGGAGGACGACGCGGACCTTCCGCCGACGCGCGCACGCAAGAACAATCTCGACGAGATGACGGTGAAGCGCACCGAGAAGCCGCGCCAGAAGCCGGTGCCCGCGCGTCCGGAGACGGACGAGACGGGCATGGTGCTGCGCCACAAGGTGGGCATCGGCAGCCACGAGGACCCGGCGGACGAGAAAAAACGGGCGCGGCGCAAGAGGAAGACCGGGCGGCCGGGGAACTGAAGGCGCGGCCGCAGGTCGATCCGGGTGGGGCGGCGCGCGCATCGGGTCAGTTGCGTGCCGCGTGCACTAGACGTGCGCGATACGCCCGGCTAAACCCGCGCTTATTCCGGGATGGAGGGGCCGATGACCACGGACACAACCACCCCCGAGCTGAAAACCGTCACCAAGACCAAGCCGGAACGGCCGAAGCTGCACAAAGTGCTGCTCCTGAACGACGACTATACGCCGCGTGAGTTCGTCGTGCGCGTCTTGAAGAGCGTTTTCCGCATCGGGGGCGAGACCGCCTACACGATCATGATGACCGCGCACCAGAAGGGCTCGTGCGTGGTCAGCGTCTATCCGGCGCAGATCGCCGAGACGAAGGCCAACGCGGCCAACGCCATGGCCGAGGACGCCGGGCAGCCGCTGCAGTTCACCACCGAGCCGGAAGAATAACGGATCATCACGCTCAGTTGAACCAATGTATAAGCCGGCCTGGCGATGCTCAGGCCGGCTATTTTCGTGTGCCGGGAGGGGTAAAACGCCAAATACGCTGCCTGTGACCTTCAGCACAGGCACCGGGATCGAGGGGGACCATCTCAGGGTTGTCGCCGGGACACAGTGTCACCGGCACGGAAACACAACGGAGACGACCCAATGACCTTCAAGTCCGCGATCCTCGCCGCCGTGATCGGTTTCGCCACCGTGACCAGCGCCGCCGCCGCCCCGCTCGGCACCCCCGCCCCCGCCGCCGCCGCGACCATCGTCGAGGCCGGCTACCACGGCCATGGCTACAAGAAGCACCACGGTCACGGCCACTACGGCCACGGCTACCACAAGAAGCGCGTCTTCTACGGCCGCAACTGCTTCGTGAAGAAGATCAAGGTGTGGTCCGACTATCACGGCCACTTCGTGTGGAAGTCGCG
This sequence comes from Acuticoccus yangtzensis, assembly GCF_001927245.1. Taxonomy (GTDB): domain Bacteria; phylum Pseudomonadota; class Alphaproteobacteria; order Rhizobiales; family Amorphaceae; genus Acuticoccus; species Acuticoccus yangtzensis. Next base: position 947,811 of record NZ_MJUX01000001.1, read on the forward strand.
CAAGGTCTGCCACGGCCCGCGCTTCTACTGAGCCACATCGACTGCGCGCGCAGGCGGAAGGGTCCCACCGGGGCCCTTTTTGCCGTTGCAGGTCAGGCGCCGGCCGCGTCCTCGCGCCCCACGGCCTTGATCACCGCGCGAACGAACCGCTCGCGCGCCTCGGGCAGCGGCTTGTTGGCCTCGCCCGCCACGTGGGCCGACAGGAAGTGGCCGGTGAGGCGGAAACCGTCGGCGAGCGCGGCCGCGTCGCACACCGCGTCCGCCCGCAGGAAGGGGGGCAGCGGCAGCATGCGGTCCTTGTAGGGCGCCCCAGCTTCGCGGCAGACCGCCCGCCCCGAGCGCGGCGAGACGTAGACGAGATCCTCGCGCCCTCCCGTCGCGGCGCAGGTGTCGAGGTCGAGCCCGTAGCCGAACTCGTCCAGAACGATCAGCTCGAAGCGCACGCCCGCCTCCCCCGCCGCGCGCGGCAGGGCGAAGGCGGCGATCAGCGCATTGGCGGCGGCGTAGAGGCGCGGGTGCGGGTCACGCTCGGGCAGGAAGGCGATGAGCGAGGCCATCGAGGCGATGCCGAAGGCGCCCCACGCGCTGTCCATCACCAGCCCCGCCCGCGCCTCGATCATCTCCAGGCTGAGCGTGCCGAGCTGGTCCTCCAGGCGGCCGCGCCAGGTTGCGGCGACGCGGTTGCCGGGCTGCGTGAGGGCGCGCATGGTCTTGGAGCGCGCGCCGCGCACGAGGCCTGAGGCGCGCCCCTCGCCGGGGGTCAGAAGCTCGACGATCTTGGAGTTTTCGCCCAGCGGCCGCGTCGACAGGATCAGGGCCTCGTCGCGCCACTCCATCCCCGCGGGTCCGGCCTAGCGGGAGAAGTCGAGGCCCATCACGCGGTAGCGCTCAGGGTCGTCGGTCCAGCGCGGGCGCACCTTCACGAACAGGAAGAGATGCACCGGCGCGCCGACCAGTTTGGCGATCTCCTGCCGCGCGGACATGGAGATGGCGCGCACGGTCTTGCCCTTCTCGCCGAGGACGATCTTCTTCTGCCCGTCCCGCTCGACGAAGATGGCCTGTTCGATCCGCACGGACCCGTTGCGCAGGCTCTTCCAGGTCTCGGTTTCCACCGTGGCCGAATAAGGCAGCTCGTCGTGCAGGCGCAGCGTCAATTGCTCGCGCGTGATCTCGGCGGCGAGCTGGCGCATCGGGATGTCGGAAATCTGGTCTTCCGGGTAGAGCCAGGGCCCTTGCGGCATGGAGGCGGCGAGGTGGCGGGCGAGATCCGGCACGCCGCTGCCGGTCTGGGCGGAGACCATGAAGGTTTCGTCGAACCGGGTCTTCTCGTTGGCCTTCTCGGCGAGGCCCAGCAGCGTCGGCGGGTCGACGAGGTCCACCTTGGTGAGGAGCAGCGTCTTCGGCTGGCGCACGGAGGTCAGCTCGTCGAGGATCTTCTCGGTCGCCTCGGTGATGCCGCGCTTGGCGTCGATCAGGAGGCACACGCGGTCGGCGTCGTAGGCGTGGGTCCAGGCGGTCTTCACCATCGCCCGGTCGAGCCGGCGGCGCGGGGCGAAGATGCCCGGCGTGTCGACCAGGATGATCTGCGCGTCGCCCTCCATGACGATGCCGCGCACGATGGCGCGCGTCGTCTGCACCTTGTGGGTGACGATGGAGACCTTGGCGCCGACGAGTGCGTTGACGAGGGTGGACTTGCCCGCGTTGGGCGCGCCGATGAGCGCGACGAAGCCCGCGCGTTGACGCTCGGCCGGGACGGAGGCGGGCGACAAAGCGAGCCCCACGGGGGCGGCCGCGTCGTCGGCGTCCGTCTCGGCGGCGGTGTCGGTCTCGGCGGCGTCGTCGATGTCGTCCGGCTCGGCGTCAGCGGCGGCGGCGGCGTCGGTCTCGCCGGGAACGGTCTCGCCGGTATCGTCGGCGCCGGTCGGGCAGGCGTCGGCGGCCAGCGTGTCGTCGCTGTCCGGTCGGGGCGCGTCGGGCGTCATGTCAGGTTCCGCATTCATGGCGCTTAGGAGTGCTCTCGCTGGGTCAGGCGCGCAAGGGCCGCGCGGGCCGCATTCTGCTCCGCCTCACGTTTGGAGCCGCCCTCACCTTCGGCCAGCACGCGGTCACCGTCCACCACCTCGATGACGAAGTGGGGTGCATGGTCCGGCCCGGAGCGCGCCTTCAGCCTGTAGAGCGGCGGCCGGCCGCCCTCGGCCTGGAGGTGCTCCTGCAGGCTGGTCTTCGCGTCGCGCTCGACCCCGTCGTCGCCCAGGAGCGGCTCCCAGGCGGCCAGGATCGTGCGTTCGGCCACGGCGAAACCGGCGTCGAGGAAGACGGCGGCGAGCACAGCCTCGCACGCATCGGCCAGGATGGCGGTCTTGCGGCGCCCGCCGGCCTGCGCCTCGGCCGCTCCCAGGCGAAGCGCCTTGTCGATGCCGAGCGTCAACGCCCGGTCGGCGCAGGTTTCCTTGCGCACCAGGGCGTTGAGGCGGCGGGCGAGGTCACCTTCGTCCGCGCGGGGGTCGCGCCGGTAAAGCTCGGCGGCGATGGTGAGGCCGAGCACGCGGTCGCCCACGAACTCCAGCCGCTGATAATTAGGGCCGCGCCCATTGGCATGGACGCTGGCATGGTTGAGGGCCTCGATCAGGAAGGTGCGGTTGGCAAACTGATGCCCAAGCCGCCGCTCCAAGTCGTCGAGCGCGACATCAAACCGATCACCCACCCGAAACTCCTTTTACAATGTGGTGAAGATGCGGTTCCACCGAACCGCCCACGGCCAATTCCAAATCTGCCAGATGGGCGTTCCTTCTTCGATCGAGAAGAAGATCACCTCGGCCCGGCCCACAAAATTTTCGAACGGAACGAATCCGACGCCGGTCTGGCTGCGGCTGTCGGTCGAGTTGTCGCGGTTGTCGCCCATCATGAAGTAATGGCCGGGCGGCACGGTGTAGACCTGCGTGTTGTCGAACAGGCTGTTCGGCGAGGAATCCAGCACCTCGTAGGAGACGCCGTTGGGGAGCGTCTCCTCGTAGCGGGCGGCGCGCATCTCCCGCCCGTTGGGGCCGATCTCGACATAATCGTCCAGCCTGCGGCGCGGCACCTCGCGGTCGTTGATGAAGAGGATGCCCTCGCGCACCTGGATCCGGTCGCCCGGAAGGCCGATGACGCGCTTGATGTAGTCGGTCGTATTGTCGCGCGGGAGCTTGAAGACGGCGACGTCGCCGCGCTCCGGCTCGGCCGACCAGACGCGCCCGGAGATCGGCACGATGCCGAACGGCACCGAGTAACGCGAGTAGCCGTACGAATATTTGGAGACAAACAGATAGTCACCCACCAACAAGGTGTCGACCATCGACGCCGAAGGAATATTGAACGGTTGGAACAGGAAGGTGCGGATGACCAGTGCAATGAGCAGGGCCTGGACGATCACCTTGATCAACTCGAACAGGCTCCCCTCGCCTTCCGACGTATTCTCTTTCGCCACGCTTTTCGAAACCCCTTGTGCGGCGCGTACTCAACACACGCCAATCGCCGCCGGGCGGCCTGTCCTACTGCTCTTAGTGCCTAAGAGAGACGCAAGCAATTGACCGGAACGGCACTCTGTCGAACCCGCCCTATGCGGGAAGCGCCTCGATCACCACGAAGGCCTGGGCGAGCGGGTGATCGTCGGTCATCGTGAGATGGATCGACGGGCGGTGGCCGGGCGGCATCATCGCATGAAGACGCTCCAGCGCGCCGCCGCTGAGCTGCATCGTGGGCTGGCCTGAGCGCAGGTTCACGACGCCCATCTCGCGCCAGGCGACACCCATGCGGATGCCCGATCCCAGCGCCTTGGAGCACGCCTCCTTGGCGGCGAAGCGCTTGGCGTAGGTGGCCGCCGGCTTCACCCGCCGCTCCGCCTTCGCACGCTCGATGTCGGTGAAGACCCGCTGGACGAAACGCTCGCCGAAGCGGTCGAGCGTCTTTTCGATGCGGCGGATGTCGATGAGGTCGGAGCCGATGCCGATGATCACGATCGCAGCTCGGTCTCGCGCGGTTCGGCCCGGTCCTGCGCGCAGTCGGCGTCCGCAGGTCCGGGTTCGGCGTCCGCATCGCCGTAGTCGTGCGGCAGGAAGATGTCCGCAGGGGATGGCGCCATGGCGAGCGCGTCCTGCCGGTTCTGCGCCGCCTGGGCCAATCGCGCGGCCCGCAGCGATTGCGACATCATCACCGTGGAGCGGACGAGGAGGTAGAGCCCGCCGCCGATCACCGCGCCCATCACCATGCCGCCGACGAACATGGGCTTCAGCGTCGGCCAGATGGTGCCGAACGATTGGGTCAGGAGGTTGAAGGACAGCTCCAGGTCGCCGGGCGCCACACGGTCCGGCGCGGGGCCGAGGATCAATTCGCCGAGCTGGAAGGAGGTGACCCAGATCAGCGGGAAGGTCAGCGGGTTGCCGACGGCGGTGCCGAAGGCGGCGGCGATCATCGACCCGCCGATCACCCAGGCGAGGGCGAAGGAAAGGAGGAAGTGAAATCCCACCAGCGGAGTGCAGGACGCGAAGGCGCCGGCCGCGACGCCGGCGGCGATCGCATGGGGCGAGGCCTCCAGCCGCAGAACGCGGTGTTTGTAATAACTGAAGGATCGTCCGAATGAGCGCCGAGGCCATGCGGCGATACGCGCACGCTCACGAAAATTCGGCCGTGCCCTACGGGCGAACAGCATGCATCCTCCTTCGAGCCAACCTGCCCGTGCGGCCTGCCGTGGTGGTCAGTGGCTGGCCCGCGCCGCCTCGACCACCGAGTCGAGCCGTTGCAGGTGCTCGATCACGCGCGACAGGTGCGCCGCATCACGAACCTCGATATGGAGGTTGAGCTCCCGATAGTCAGGGGTCTTCATCACAACTGTGAGCTCGCTGAGGTCCGACTGCGACGCTTTGAGCGCCCCGGCCAGGTCCGCGAACACGCCCGAACCGTTCTTGGCGACGACGCGGACGACCGCCTTGTAGAGCGTTCCGGACGATTCCGACAGGTCCCAACTCACATCGACCCACGAGTGCGGATCGGCGGCGACGGCCGCCAGCGCCTCGTTGGCGCCTGCGGGATAGACCATGACGCCTTCGCCGGGCTGGAGGACGCCGACGATGCGGTCCCCCGGGATGGTGGTATGCTTGGGCGAGAAGGTGATCGGCAGGTCCTCGCCGTGGCCGCGGATCTTCACGCTGACGCCGTTCGCCGGCGCAGCACTCGGCGGAGCTTCGCCGGCGTCGAAGCCGAGGGCGGCCAGGGCGTCGCTCGCCGACATCGCGCTCGACCCGATGGCGTAGGCGAGCGATTCGGTGTCGGGATGGCCGAGACGTTCGGCGGCGACGCCGAGGGACGGAATGTCCGTGTCGGCCCGGCGCACGACCTCCGCCTCGTAGAGCTGGCGGCCGAGGCGGGCGAACTTGCGCCGGTCCTGCTCGCGATTGGCGCGGCGGATGGCGGCGCGCGCCTTGCCCGTCACCGCCAGCGCATTCCAGGCGGACGGCGGGTGCGCGCCTTCCTTGCAGACGATCTCGACCTCGTCGCCGCTCTGCAGCGGGGTCACCAGCGGGCGCGAATGGCCGTTGATGCGGCAGCCCGTGCAGGTGTTCCCGACGTCGGTGTGGACCTGGTAGGCGAAGTCGATCGGCGTGGCGCCAGGCGGCAGGGCGATGAGCTTGCCGCGCGGTGTGAAGCAGTAGACGCGGTCCTGGAAGAGCTCGAGCTTGGTGTGCTCGAGGAACTCGGCGGCGCCGCCGTCGACGTCGGACAGGAGCTCGATGGTCTGGCGCAGCCACGAATAGGCTTCAGAATCGCGCGCAAGCTCACCCTGGCGCACCATCTTGCCGTCCTTGTAGAAGGCGTGTGCGGCGATGCCGTATTCGGCGAGGCGGTGCATCTCGTGGCTGCGGATCTGCAGCTCGATGCGCTGCTTGCGCGGGCCGACGAGCGTGGTGTGGATCGAGCGATAGCCGTTCTGCTTCGGCGTCGAAATGTGGTCCTTGAAGCGGCCCGGCACCGACTGCCATTTAGTGTGGACGACGCCGAGGGCGGCGTAACAGTCGGCCGTGGTGTCGACGAGGATGCGGAAACCGTAGATGTCGGACAGGTGATCGAAGTTGATCGCCTTGCGCTGCATCTTGGCGAAGATGGAATAGGGCTTCTTCTCGCGCCCCATGACCTTGGCTTTGATGCCGCTGGCTTCGAGACGTTCGCTGAGTTCGGTTTCGATATCGGTCAGGATGGAGCCGACTTCGGCGCGCTTGTCGGCCAGCTTGCCTTCGATGAAGGCCGCCTCCTCCGGGTGGAGGACGTGGAAGGCGAGGTGCTCCAGCTCCTCACGCATCCAGAAGATGCCCATCTTGCCGGCGAGCGGGGCGTAGACCTCCATCGTCTCCTGGGCGATGCGGCCGCGCTTGTGGACCGGCACCCAGTGGATGGTGCGCATGTTGTGCAGCCGGTCGGCGAGCTTCACCAGGAGAACGCGCACGTCCTCGGCGACGGCGAGCAGCAGTTTCCTGAGGTTCTCGCCCTGCTTGTCGGCCTGGCTGACGAAGGCGAGGCGGCCGATCTTGGTGAGGCCCTCGACCAGCTTGCCGATCTTGGGGCCGAACATCTGGTCGATCTCGGCGCGGGTGGCGTCCGTGTCCTCGATCGTGTCGTGCAGGAGGGCGGTGGCGATGGTCGCATCGTCGAGCCGCATCTGCGTCAGGATCGCGGCGACTTCGAGCGGATGGGAGAAGTAGGGATCGCCGGACGCGCGTTTCTGGCCGCCGTGCTTCGTCATCGCATAGACGTAGGCGCGGTTCAGCAGCGCCTCGTCCACGTTCGGATTGTAGGCCGCCACCCGTTCGAGAAGTTCGTACTGCCGCATCATCGGGCGCGGCCCTTCATTCGGTCCACCGGGGCCGCCGGACGGCCCGCTCACCGTGGGCAGATGGGGTGCGGCCTGGCGCGCGGCAATGCGCGCCTCGATCGGGGCCGTGGTCACGACGTTTTCCGCATTGGGGTGTGTGCGAAGCATCGTCTTACTCTGCACTCCCCCACGCATAACGAGAAGCCGTCTTTCGTCTCAGACCTCTTCCGTGCGCTCCGGCGGCACCAGGGTTTCCATGGCGCGCAGGAGTTCGTCCTCCGACATGGAGTTGAAGGTCTGGTCGATCGAATCTTCCTGCGGCGCGCCCGGGGTCTGCTGGAGCGCTGCGGCGGCCGGGATGTCGGCCTCGGGCTCGTCCACTTCGACGTTCTTTTGCAGCGAGTGGATGAGCTCTTCCTTCAGGTCTTCCGGGTGAAGGACCTGATCGGCGATTTCGCGTAAGGCGACGACGGGGTTCTTGTCGTTGTCGCGGTCGACCATGATCGGAGAGCCGGAGGAGATCATCCGGGCCCGGTGAGCCGCAAGGAGAACCAGCTCGAAGCGGTTCTCCACTTTGTCGACGCAGTCTTCAACTGTCACACGCGCCATGGTGCGGACTCCTCAAAATAGGTTGACAAGAAGGGCGATCGGATACCAAGCACTCTCGACCGACGCAAGCGTCATGTTGTAGCATCATGTGTCAGGGCGGTTTTCGCGTATGGTGTTTTCCGACGGCTTCCCCCGTCCCCTTTTCCGGACCCCTACGTCGCCCGCGATCCAGGAACAGAAAGACCCCGAATGTTTGACCCGCGAGAAAAAATCGCACTCTTTATTGATGGTGCCAACCTTTATAGCGCCGCGCGATCGCTAGGCTTTGATATTGACTACAAGCGATTGCTGTCGGTCTTCGGCGAAAAAGGCTACCTCCTGCGCGCCTACTACTACACGGCTCTGGCCGAGGATCAGGAGTTCTCGACCCTGCGGCCGCTCATCGATTGGCTCGATTATAACGGCTATTCTGTCGTCACCAAGCCGCTGAAAGAGTTTTACGATCAGAGCGGGCGCCGCAAAGTCAAAGGCAACATGGACATCGAGCTCGTGATCGATGCCATGGAGCTGGCCGATCAGGTCGATCACATCGTGCTGTTCTCGGGTGACGGTGATTTCCGCCGCCTCGCCGAAGCGCTGCAGCGCAAGGGCAAGAAGGTCAGCGTGGTGTCCACCCTGCAGACCCAACCGCCGATGATCGCCGACGACCTGCGCCGCCAGTCCGACCACTTCATCGAACTGGCCGATCTGCAGGCGCAAATCGGGCGCGATCCGTCCGAGCGAACCCCGCGTGAGCGCGAGCGCGCCCCCGAACGTCCGGTTCACCCCGCCGTTTGAGCCCGGCCAGCCCCGTCGGACCGCGGGATCCGGGACGCGACTGTCCCCTCTGCCCGCGGCTCGTCCAGTACCGCCATGAGCAGCGCGCGCTCGAGCCCGACTGGCACAACGCCCCGGTGCCGACCTTCGGCGACGAGCGGGCGCGGCTGCTCGTCGTCGGCCTGGCGCCAGGGCGCACTGGCGCCAATCGCACCGGCCGCCCCTTCACCGGCGACTATGCCGGCACCCTCCTCTACAGTGCCCTTTGCGCGCACGGTTTCGCCAACGACCGGTTCGATGCGCGGCCCGACGACGGGCTCGTCCTCACCGACGCCGCGGTGACCAACGCCGTGCGCTGCGTCCCGCCGCAGAACAAGCCGACCGGGACGGAGATCCGAGCCTGCGCGCCCTTCCTCGCCGCCACCGTCGCCGCGCGCGCCGAGATCACCTTCATTCTGGCCCTCGGGCGCATCGCCCACGACGCCGTGCTGCGCACATTCGGCGCCCGCCTTGCCGCCCACCCGTTCGCACACGGCGCGATCCACGCCCTGCCCGGCGGCCTGACGGTGGCCGACAGCTACCACCCTTCCCGCTACAACGTGAACACCGGGGTTCTGACCGACGCGATGTTCCACGCCGTCCTCGCCGAGATCCGCCGCCTGATCGACAAGGCCTGATCGAGCCGGCTCAGAGTCATCGTTCGACGCCCCGCCCCAGGCCGTAGCCAAAGAGCCGCTGCCGGCGCGGGACGCAACGCGGGAACCATTACGGCAAAAGGCCCCGCGGATCAGCCGATCCGCGGGGCCTTTTCGTCTCGGCAGCGTGACGCCGGCCGATCAGCGGTTGGTGAACCGCTGCGTCACCGTCAGCGCCGTGATGCCGGTCTGGATGGCAGGGCTGATGATCTGCAGGAACTTGTTGAACTCGGCCGCGGGGTGGTTGGACACGTAGATCAGGTCTTCGTCGCGCAGATCGAAGGTCTGCATCAGGAAGAAGCTCTTCGGATCCCGCAGATTGAGCTGATAGACCACCGGCACCATGGTTCCATCCAGCGCCACCTGCGCCCTGTCCGAAAGCTGCTTGGCGATCGTGTCCGGCTCGAAACGGAACAGGAAGATGCCGCGCGGATCGGCCGTGTTGTCGTCCAGGCCGCCGACGCGGGCGAGACCCTCGGCCATCGTGACGCGGCGCGATTCGAACGGCACTTCGGTCTTGTTCCCCGTGGCGCCGAACACGGTATAGGTGCGCCGCGCCTGGGCCAGGAGGATCGTGTCGCCCGGCTGCACCGCGACATTTTCCTTCGGATTGTCGAACAGGTCTTCCATGTCCGCGCTGGCGACCTTGTTGCCGCGGCGCAGGATCACGCGGGTCTCGTAGGTTGGGATGCTGGACCCGCCAGCCGCGGCGATCACGTCGAGAACACGGAAATCGGACACCGGCACCGGGATCTTACCGCCGCTGCCGACCTCGCCCAGGATGGTGACCGTGTTCACCAGGCTGCTCGCCACCTGCACCTGAACCTGCGGCTGGATCGCCTTGTCCTCCAGCGCAGCCTCGATGTTGGCGCGCAGAGCCTTCGCCGTCAGCCCCGCGGCACGCACCGTGCCGACATAGGGGACGAAGACTTGGCCCTCGTCGTCGATCACCGCCGTGATGGCCGTCGCCTTGGACTGGGTGGAGGAGAAGAGACCGTCCGAACCGGCCTCAAAGATGTTGATAGCGATCGTATCGCCGATGGCGAGGCGGACTTCCACGCCGCCAAAGTCTACGTTGAAGAACGAAGAGAATCCTTTGGCGCGATACTGGCCGCTGACGTTGGCGGCATGCTCGTCCATGGCCACCACCACGTAGGGGGTGGGGGCGCCGAATTCGGGCTGGGTGTCGTCGATGATCGTCGTCGATGGGCCGTCGGACGGCACCGTCCCGCAGCCAACCAACGCCGCGGCACATAACAGTGCGATCCATTTCGCCAACATCGCGAGGCCTCACGTTCCGAACACTACGCGGACACGCTTAACATCGACGTTGTGAGGGATGGAACGCTGGACAGGCGGATTGCAAGACATCGCGCAGACGGCGTGTCTTCTGGGCAACAAGCGCAGATCGCCCCAAACAGCCGCGCAGGCACATCATAGTGCCTGCGAAGTCTTACCAAGTATAGTGAACGTCGTCTTAACGCAACGGTGCCGGCGATGGTCGCGCCAGACTCATCGGACGGCGACCACCCAGCGCAGTCGATCCCACTCAGGCCGTGCGATCGCGGATGGCGGCGGCGACCAGAATGCACAGTCCCCAGACGAAGAAGCACGTCACCCCGACGATGGCGATCCACCGCAAAGCCTCGGGGAACGTCGCCTTCTCCGGCGCCTCGCCCCGAACGAAAACAGTCAGATAACGCTGCTGCTTCAAGGCCTCGACGCGCGCCGCTTCCAGTGTCTCGTAGGACGACTGATATTGGTTCAGCGCGAACTCACGCTCGGCCACCAGCTCCTCATAGCGCGACAGACGCTCGGTGAGGACGGCCTCTTCGGCGGACCCGTCGTCCGCCACGCTGACCCGCCGCCGCTCGGCGTCGATCTGATTGCGCAGCGCGGCGAGTTGGTTACGAACATAGGTCACGCGCGGTGAATTATCGCTCATGGTGGCGCGCAGAGCGGTTAGCTGCGACTCAAGCTGCGCCACCTCGGCCTCGAGGCTGCCGACCACGCTCTGGCGAGCCTCGGCGGTCTTCTCCGGGCTGATCTCCTGCGTCACGCCGCGATAGGAGGCGACGGCCTTGCGCGCGTCCGCATAGCGCGTCTCGGCGAGGTCCACCTCGCGCTGGGCGGCGCGGACGCTGTCTTCACGCGCCCGCATCGAGATCTCGTTGACCAGCGCCTCGGACTTTTCGATCACCTTGCGGGTGATGGCTTCGGCGTCGCTCGGCCGGAAGGCCCGCACCACCAGCGTCATGATGCCGTTTTCCAGCGTGTATTCGACGCTCGCCATCATGTTCCAATATTCCACCAACCCCTCGATCGGCAGCGAAGGGTCGAGCCGATAATAGGGATCGGCGCCGGGTCGGCTGTAGACCTCGAGGAAATTGGCCTCGGCGACCAGGTCTTCGACCATCGCGCGGGACATGATGTATTCTTGGACGATGAAGCTATCGGCGATCTCGCCGCCGACGGACCCGCCGGCGGCGGCGAAGAGGCCGGCCCCGTCCATTGCGCCGCTGGAATCGGCCGACCCGCGCACGGCGAACATGCTCGTCGTCGCATATTGCGGGCTGGCCATGAACGCATAGAACAGCGCCACCACGACCACCGGCAGCAAAACGCACAGGAAGAAGGACAGACGGGCGATCCGCCCGAAGGTGGAGCGCGTCTTCTCGAGCTGAACGCGGGGCGGAAGAACGAAGGTCGGCGCGGCGGGAAGCTGCGCCTCCTGGCTCGGCGCCGGCACCTCTTGGATGTCGTTGTCGTCCACCTCGACGGGGAGCGTACCTTGGCGGCGCTCGGCCAGATAGCGCTCACGACGCTGGGTCCGGCTGACGCGCGCGGCGCCGCGCCGGTCACCATCGGGCAGAGGAACGAGGTTCTTTTCGGTCATAGAGCCCTACATGACTTCGAGGCTGGCGAGCTCGTCTTCGCCATCCTCGTCCTTCTCGTCCTGGCTTGTGAAGGGGTTGGGGTTCTCAGGCTCCGGCAGAGCCTCGAAAACTGCCGCCCCCTCCGCCACGTCGTCGAACGCAAACAAGCGGCCATCATACAATATATAAACCAGATCGCAGTTTTCCGGGAGCTGGCGCGATTTGCTGAGCGTTGAGATGTAGTCCCGCGACATGACCGCGTCCATCATCATCTGCACCCGCTCGGACTGGGGGCCGAACATCTGCGAACGCAACTGCCCGTCCAGGATGTGACAGTCGAAATCGGCAAGCAAGTAAGCCAGCAGACCGATCCGCCGGCGCATGGCCGCAGGGATGTGGCTGAACTGTTCTTTCAGCTGCTTTTCCTGGAAATTGCAGATCTCGCAAGCGGCGCCCATCATGTAGGACGGGCTGACCCCCAGGATATTGGCGAGAAAGACGATATTCTGCCGCAGCGTCAACTTGCGGTCGAAGAACTGGAGGTAGGACACCGCCCAGGACATGCGCGAATTGACCAGCACCCGGCCCGATTGGACCGAACGGCGCTTCAGCATCATGTCGATCAGAACCGTCTTGCCCGATCCCTTGTGGCCGAGGATCGCGATCCGGCGCCCCTTGGGGAAGGCCGCGGACAGATCGTCGAACAGCATGAAGCGGCTGGTCTTGGACTTCATCACCACGCGGCAACGGTCGAGCGCCACATGGCATTGCTCGATATCGATGACCGGCTGCGTGCGCCGCAACAGCTCATCCGTGATCGGACCCTGCCCGCTCTCGGTGCCGGTGCCGCGCGCCCGCATGGCGTCGTCGAACGAGACGATATTCGTCTCCGTCATCTCGTCTCCCGAATAGGCGATGGCCGGGCCGGGAGGGTCAAGGCCCGGCGGCTCCGTGAGGATCTGGGCGGCAGTGCGCGGCGGCCCGATCCATACGGCCGTACATAAAGCCTTTTCGCGCCCGGCGCAAAGCCGCCCCTCCCCCGCGGCGCGGGACGCCGGCATGCGCCGCACCGTGGGGGCTTGACCCGGCCGCACGTGTCGTGACCTTCACCCCATGACCATGCGCCTCGTCCTTTTCGACTGCGACGGCACCCTCGTCGACAGCGCCGCCATCATCGCCACCGCCATGCGCGGCGCCTTCGTGTCGGAAGGCCTGCCGCCTCCGCCGGTGGAAGAGGTGAAGGCCATCATCGGCCTTTCGCTGCCGCGCGCCGTCGCCGTCCTCGCCGCACGCCATCCGGAGGCCCCGGTCGAACTCCTCGTCGACAGCTATAAAGCCGCTTATCGTGATCAGGCGCTCACGACGACGCACCAGGAATTGACCTTCCCCGGGACGCACGAGGCGCTGGAACGCCTGTCGCGGCCCGATACGCTGCTCGGCGTCGTCACCGGCAAGTCGCGCCGCGGGCTGGACCGGATCCTGAAGGAACACGGCATCACCGACCGTTTCGTCACCACCGTCACCGCGGACGATGCAGCCTCCAAGCCCGCGCCAGACATGGTGCTGAAGGCGATGGGCGAGACCGGGGCGGACGCCGCCGGCACCATCGTCGTCGGCGACACGGTGTTCGACGTCGAAATGGCGGTCAGCGCGGGCGCGCAGGCGATCGGCGTCGCCTGGGGCTACCATGCCACCCCCGACCTCACCCGCGCCGGGGCCACCGCCATCGCCGAGACGATGGACGAGCTTCCCGCCCTCATCGACGCCGCCTTGAAGGAGCGCGGCCGATGAGCGGGCGCGAGGCGCCGCGGCCGCCCGAGCCGATCCGCCGCTTCTACCGCGCCGTCACCGTGGGCGAGACGGACGCGGACGGTCTGGCGCGGGTGCTGCTCGACGCGCGGCCGATCCGCACCCCGGCCAAGGCACACCTTGCCACGCCGCCGGAGATCGCCGCGCGCATCGCCGCCGAGTGGGACGCGCAGGGTAAGTATATTCTGCCCATCAGCATGCCGCTGACGCGCCTCGCCAACACCGCCATCGACGGTGTGTCCGCCACGCTGGACGCGGTGAAGGACGACATCGCCCGCATGGCCGAAAGCGATCTCCTGATGTATCGCGCCGATTTCCCGGCCGGCCTCGTCGCGGCGCAAAAGGCGCATTGGGACCCGCTCGTCGCCTTCGCCGAGGAAGCGCTCGGCGTTGGTGTGCGGCTGCAGGAGGGGATCATGCCGCTCGCCCAGGAGGCGGGGCTGGCGCCTGCGGTCCGCGCCCGGCTGCCGGACGCTCCCCTCCCCCTCGCCGCCTTCCACCAGCTCACCACGCTGACCGGCAGCACCCTCACCGCGCTCGCCTTCCACGCCGCGGCGATCGACTTCGAGACGCTGTGGACCGCCGCCCACGTGGACGAGGACTGGAACATCCAGGAATGGGGCGAGGACGAGGAGGCGGCCGAACGCCGCGCCCTGCGCCGCCGCGACGCCGAGGCCGCCGCCTTCGTGCTGCGCGCCGCGGGTCTTCCGGGTTGACCTTCACCCGCGCACGCAGCGCCCTGGAGCAAAAGCGCGCGCGGACCCGCTCACATCGTTGGCTTTTTGCACCGCCGCGGTGCTAACACCGCAGTCGAGGAAACAGATAAACGGGGCCATCGATGAAGGACGTGTTGATCGAGCTGGAACGCCGGCGGGACGAGGCGCGCGCCGGCGGCGGCGCCAAGCGGATCGAAGCCCAGCACGCCCGCGGCAAGCTCACCGCCCGCGAGCGCATCGAGGTCCTGCTGGACGAAGGCTCGTTCGAAGAGTTCGACATGTTCGTCGAACACCGCTGCACCGATTTCGGCATGGAGAAGACGAAATATCCGGGTGACGGCGTCGTCACCGGCTGGGGCACCATCAACGGGCGCCAGGTTTTCGTCTTCGCCAAGGACTTCACCGTCTTCGGCGGCTCGCTGTCGTGGACGCATGCCGAGAAGATCATGAAGGTGCAGGACATGGCCCTGCGCAACCGCGCACCGATCATCGGCCTGTTCGACGCGGGCGGCGCACGCATCCAGGAGGGTGTGGCGGCGCTCGGCGGCTATGGCGAGGTGTTCCAGCGCAACGTTCTGGCATCCGGCGTCATCCCGCAGATCTCGGTCATCATGGGCCCGTGCGCGGGCGGCGACGTCTATTCGCCGGCGATGACGGACTTCATCTTCATGGTGCGCGGGACGTCCTACATGTTCGTCACCGGGCCGGACGTGGTGAAGACCGTCACCAACGAGACGGTGACGGCGGAGGAACTGGGCGGCGCGGAGGTCCACACCACCCGCTCCTCGGTGGCGGACGGCGCCTATAACGACGACATCGCCGCCTTGATCGACGTGCGGCGCCTCGTCGACATTCTGCCGGCCTCCAACGTCTCCCCCGCCCCGGTGCTCGCCACCGAGGACCCGTGGGACCGGGTGGAGATGAGCCTCGACACGTTGATCCCGGACGCGGCGACGGCGCCCTACGACATGAAGGAGCTTCTGGAGAAGGTCGCCGACGTGGGCTCGCTGTTCGAGATCCAGGCGGGTTTCGCGAAGAACATCATCACCACCTTCGGGCGGATCGAGGGCAAGACGGTGGGCTTCGTCGCCAACCAGCCGCTGGTGCTGGCGGGCGTTCTCGATTCCGACGCGTCCCGCAAAGCCGCACGTTTCGTGCGCTTCTGCGACGCCTTCAACATCCCGATCGTGACCTTCGTGGACGTTCCAGGCTTCCTGCCGGGCACGGCGCAGGAGTATGGCGGCCTCATCAAGCACGGCGCCAAGCTCCTCTTCGCCTATGCCGAGGCGACGGTGCCCAAGGTGACGCTGATCACCCGTAAGGCCTATGGCGGCGCCTACGACGTGATGGCCTCCAAGCACCTCAGAGGCGACATCAACTATGCGTGGCCGACGGCGGAGATCGCGGTGATGGGGCCGAAGGGCGCCGCCGAGATCCTCTACCGTGCCGACCGCGACAACCCGGAGGCGCTGGCCGGGCGGATCAAGGAATACGAGACGCGTTTCGCCAACCCGTTCGTGGCGGCCGAGCGCGGCTTCATCGACGAGGTGATCCTGCCGCACTCCACGCGCCGCCGCATCGCCCGCGCGCTGCGTTTGTTGCAGGAGAAGCGCCTGGACAACCCCTGGCGCAAGCACGACACGATCCCGCTCTGATCGGGGCGGCACAGACTTCGAAGGAGTGTGGCGGGGTCAAGCATCCGCGCGGACCCACGCGCAGGCCGCCCTCCAAGGGGCGGGCGAGCATGGGGAGCACGGGTGCTTGACGCCGTCACGCTCCTTCTCAGCCTCGATGCAGCCTTCAATCCCCTTCCGGATTGAAGGCCTGCCAGCCGGCGAGGCGGAGGGAGCGCGAGGGGGGAACTCCCCTCGCTGAGGCGCTGCCGGCCGCACCGCCGCCCGGTCTATGCCGCGACAGCGCCGCAGCCCGCCGCTCAAAACGCGCTGAAGAGCAGGAAGGCCAAGGGCACCAGCAGCGCGGTGAGAGCGCCGTTCAGCGCCATGCCCACACCGGCGAACGCGCCTGCGACGGGGTCAACCTGGAACGCCCGCGCGGTGCCGATGCCGTGGGCGGCCACACCCGCGGCGAACCCACGCGCGCGCATGTCCTTCATGCCCATGACGTTCATCAGCGGCGTCACGGCGATGGCGCCGATGATGCCGGTCAGGATCACCAGCACGGCGGTCAGTGCCGGGATGCCGCCCAGCGCCGAGGCGATGCCCATGGCGATCGGCGTGGTGACGGATTTGGGCGCCAGTGAGGCGAGCACGTCGGACGGCAGGCCGAGCGCCCAGCCGATGAGGATCGCGCACGTGACCGCGGTCACGGACCCCGCCAGCAGAGCCGCCAGGATGGGCTTGAACGAGCGCCGCACGAGGACGCGGTTCTGCACCAGGGGCACCGCCAGCGCCACGGTCGCAGGGCCGAGCATGAAGTGCACGAACTGGGCGCCCTCGAAATAGGTGCGGAAGGGTGTCCCGGTCACCTGCAGCAGGCCGATCACCAGGACCGCCGACACCACGACGGGATTTGCGGCGGGGTGACGCCCCACGGCGGCCGCCAGTCGGTCGGCGATGGCGTAGGCGATGACGGTCACGGTCAGCCAGGTGAGCGGCTCCTCGGAGAGGTAAACCCAGAGGGGAAGGGCCTCGTTCATCATTCCCCGGCCACCCAGCGGAAGGCGAGCGCGGCGGCGGCGAGCGCCATGACGGTGGAGACGACGAGCGCGGCGACGAGCGCGAAACCGTGGGTGAGGAACAGCTCGCGGTGCTCCACCACGCCGACGGCGGCCGGAACGAACAGCAGCGACAGGTTGGAGAGGATCGTTCGCGCGGTGGTGTCGAGCGTGGGGCTGACGCGGCGGCGCACGAGGAGGCCCGCGCACAGAAGCGCCGCGCCGACGACAGGGCCCGGAACAGGCAGGCCCACGAGACGCACGATAATTTCGCCTATGAGCTGGCACCCCAGAAGGAGTGCGATGGCGTTGATCATAGTCACCTCGTTTCGCTTGGGTTTCGTCGCACTATGCGTCTAAAACCACGTCAACAAGATCGACTAAAGGGACGGCAATGTTCGATAAGATCCTGGTGGCGAACCGCGGCGAGATCGCCTGCCGCGTCATGCGGACCTGTCAGCGCCTCGGGATCGGCACGGTGGCCGTCTATTCCGACGCCGACCGCCACGCCCCCCATGTCGAGATGGCCGACGAGGCGGTGCGGATCGGCCCGCCCCCCGCGGCCGAGTCCTACCTTGTCATCGCTGCCATTTTGGAGGCCTGCGCCAAGACCGGCGCGAACGCCGTCCACCCCGGCTACGGCTTCCTCTCCGAGCGCGCCAGCTTCCCCGAGGCGCTGGCCAAGGCGGGCGTGACCTTCATCGGCCCCAACCCCGGCGCGATCGACGCGATGGGCGACAAGATCGAGTCCAAGCGCCGGGCTGATGCGGCGGGCGTCTCCACCGTCCCCGGCGGCAAGGGCGAGGTGAAGACCAGCGAGGAGGCCGTCGCGATCGCCGAGGAGATCGGCTACCCGGTGATGATCAAGGCGTCGGCGGGCGGCGGCGGCAAGGGCATGCGCATCGCCTTTTCCCGCGCCGAGGTGGCCGACGGGTTCGACCGCGCGCGCTCCGAGGCGAAATCCTCGTTCGGCGACGAGCGGGTCTTCGTGGAAAAATTCATCGTCGATCCGCGGCACATCGAGATCCAGGTGCTGGGCGACAAGCACGGCAACGCGATCTCGGTGCTGGAGCGCGAATGCTCGATCCAGCGGCGCAATCAGAAGGTCATCGAGGAGGCGCCCTCCCCGCTCTTGACCCCGGAGGTGCGGGCCAAGATGGGCGAGCAGGCCGTGGCGCTCGCCAAGGCGGTGGCCTACGATTCGGCCGGCACGGTGGAGTTCGTGGCCGACCAGAACGCCAACTTCTACTTCCTCGAGATGAACACGCGGCTTCAGGTGGAGCATCCGGTGACGGAGCTCATCACCGGGCTCGATCTCGTGGAGGAGATGATCCGCGTCGCCGCCGGGGAGCCGCTGCGGTATTCGCAAGGCGACATTCAGCCGAAGGGCTGGGCGATCGAGTCGCGGCTTTATGCCGAGGACCCGGACCGCAAGTTCCTGCCGTCGATCGGCCGCATCCGGCGCCTCTCCATGCCGGCGGAGCGCGCGCCCACGGCGGCCCTGCCGACCACGGTGCGCGTGGACACCGGCATCGTCGAAGGCTCGGAGATCTCGCGCTTCTACGACCCGATGATCGCCAAGATCGTCACCCACGGCGAGACGCGCGAGGCGGCGATCGACGCGATGTCCGTGGCGCTGGACGAAGTGGCGATCGACGGCATCCGCCACAACGGCACCTTCCTTTCGGCGCTGATGGCGCACCCGCGCTGGCGTGAGGGGAACCTCTCCACCGGCTTCATCGCCGAGGAATTCCCGGAGGGGCCGACGCTGCCCGCCACGGACGAGATCCGCACGCTGATGGCGACGGTGGCGTTTGCGGTGGAGGCCCGCGAGGCGCTGCGCCGCTCGTCTTTCGGCTCCCACCCGGTGCCGGTGCCGGGCCCCCTTTCGGCCCTGTTCGACGACGAGACGCGCGTTGAGGGCCATGTCGCCCCGACGCAGGGCGAGGTGGCCGTGACCATCGACGGTACGGCGCGCACGGTGGTGACGCACCGCGCCTCCTACGGGGTGTGGCAGGGGACGATCGACGGTGAGGCGGTGTCGATGGGTCTCGACGAGACGCCGCACGACGTGGGCCTCACCTACCGCGGCCGGCGTCTGAGGGCGAAGGTGCGGCGGCCGCGTGTCGCCGATCTCCAGGCCTTCATGCCGGAAGTGTCGGCGGCGGATACGGCCAAGAAGGTGCTGTGTCCGATGCCGGGCCTCGTCGTCTCCCTCAGCGTGAAGGAGGGCGACCAGGTGGAGGACGGGCAGCAGCTCGCGGTGATCGAGGCGATGAAGATGGAGAACGTCCTGCGCGCCGAGCGTGCGGGCAAGGTGAAGGCGGTCCATGTCGCGGAGGGCGCGAGCCTGGCGGTGGACGCGGTCATCCTCGAGTTCGAGTGATGGCGACGCGCTTCCTCATCGAGGGCCGGGTTCAGGGTGTCGGTTACCGCAACTGGCTCCAGGAGGAGGCGCGGCGCCGGGGCCTTCGCGGCACCGTGCGCAATCTGTCGGACGGCCGGGTCGAGGCGGTGATCATCGGCTCCTACGAGGAGACGGACGCGATGCTGGCGGCGTGCCGCAAGGGTCCGCCGCTGGCGAAGGTGTCCGGGATCGGGCTGGACCCGATCGACGACCCCGACGTGTCGGGCTTCATCGTGCTGCGCGACTACTGACCGGCTGCGGCTGACGCCCTGCGCGGGCACACGCCGGCGTCCAGGGACGCCGGCACCCGAAGCACGTCTTCGCCCGGCGTCCACCTTCGCAAGGTACACGCCTGCGCCCAGTGCACGCCTGCATCCGGTGCACTCCTGCTTTCGGTGCACGCCTGCCCCCAGTGCACGCCTGCGTCCGGTGCGCGCCTGGATCCGTTCGGGCCTGCATCGGGTGCGCGGCTTGGTCCGGAGTTTTGGTGTCGGTACCCGCCAGCGGAGCGCGGCAACGGGCAGCGGCGGAGCGTGCCGAGGGGCGACCAACCCCCTCGGCACGCAAGCCGCGACATGACCCGCGAGACATGGCATCGGGTCTTTACCAAGGTCGCCCCACCCTGGGTCGCAGACTGCCGCGCTGCCACACGGCAACGACAACCTTAGATGGCACGGCGCGACTTGCAAGGGGGATGCGCCATTATCCACGGCGCGGCGCGAGGATGAAGAGCGAAAGGCGGCAAAACCGCTCGTCTCATGCCGCAATTACGACCAACGTCGTATGAAAGCGGCGTGGGGCGACCGCCAGCGGCGCACCAGGCACGCAGCATATGGCCCAATACAGGGGGAGGATCTTGCGTTGATGCGCAAGATCCTCCGGCCGTTCAACGATGAAGGACTGTGCCCCTGACGCGGGGCGCCGGGTCAGACGAGAAGCGACATCGGATTTTCGATGTAGCGGCAGAAGGCCTGCACCACCTCGGCGCCCAGCGCACCGTCGACCACGCGGTGATCGACGGACAGGGTGATCGTCATCACCGTGGCGATGGCGAGCGCCCCGTCCTTCACCACCGCGCGCTGCTCGCCCGCGCCGACCGCGAGGATGGAGCCGTGCGGCGGGTTGATGACGGCGGCGAAGTCCTTGATGCCGAACATGCCGAGGTTGGAGACCGCCGTGGACCCGCCCTGATATTCGGCCGGCTGCAGCTTCTTGTCCCGCGCGCGCTTGGCGAGGTCCTTCATCTCGTTGGAGATGACCGACAGCGTCTTGGAATCGGCCTTGCGCACGACGGGAGTGATCAGCCCGTCCGGGATCGCCACGGCGACGCCCACGTCGACCCCGGTGTGGATCAGGCGGGCGGACGAGGTGAAGGTGGCGTTGGCCATCGGCACGTCGCGCAGCGCCAGCGCCAGCGCCTTGATGACGAAGTCGTTGACCGAGAGCTTGTAGGCGGGCTTGCCGTCGCCGTCCTTGGGGGCGGCGGCGTTCAGGTCGGCGCGCAGTTTCATCAGCGCGTCGAGCTCGACATCGCGCGACAGGTAGAAGTGCGGAACGGTCTGCTTGGACTCCGTCAGGCGGCGGGCGATGGTCTTGCGCATGCCGTCGTGGGGGATCTCCTTGAAGGTCCCCTCCTGGAACATGGCGCGGATCTGATCGTCGCTCATGCCGCCCATCGGCGCCGCTGCGGCGGCCGGTGCCGGCTTCGGCGCGGAAGCGGGCGTGGGCGCGGGCGCGTCGGCCGTGGCGGCGGGCGCGGCCTTCGCGGCGGGTGCGGGGCTCGCCTCGGCCTTCTCGACGTCGGCCTTGACGATGCGGCCGTGCGGGCCGGAGCCGGTCACGGAGGCGAGGTCGATGCCGCCTTCCTTGGCGAGGCGGCGGGCGAGCGGCGAGGCGAAGACGCGCTCACCGCCGGCCCCCGGCGCGGGGCCCGCCCCGTTGGTGGCCGTCGCGGCGCCGTTCGACGCGCTAGCGGGGGTTTCGGACGCCTTTGCGGGCGTTTCGGGCGCCTTGGCGGGGGCGGCCTTCGGAGCCGGTGCGGGCTCTGCCTTCGGGGCCGGTGCGGCCTCGGCCTTCGGGCCCGGTGCGGCCTCGGCCTTCGGGGCCGGCGCGGCGCCGTCGATGTCGGACGCGCTCTCGCCCTCGCCCAGCAGAATGGCGATGGTGTCGTTCACCGGAACGTCGGCCGTGCCCTCGGCGACGACGATCTTGCCCACGGTCCCCTCGTCGACCGCCTCGACCTCCATCGTGGCCTTGTCGGTCTCGATCTCGGCGATCACATCGCCGGCTGCGACCGTGTCCCCCTCCTTCACCAGCCACTTGGCGAGCGTTCCCGCCTCCATCGTGGGCGACAAAGCCGGCATCAAGATCGGGGTGGGCATGGCGCGTCCTTCAGTGTTTTGGCTGTGGCGCGTGCGGAACGCCTCCCGCCGCGCGGGCTGGACTGTTGGACAAGACAGGGCCGAATGCAAGGTTCGTGAGCGTCGCAAATGCCCTGGCCGCGCCGCGTCAAATCGGTGTATGGCCGCGCCATTCGTCCACGAGGCCGTCATGCGCATTCTGTTCCTGCACAACAACTTTCCCGGCCAATATCGGCGCATCGCCACCCACCTGAAGACGGTGGAGGGGGTCGAGATGCTGGCCGGCTCGCTCGCCAGCAACAGCCAGGACATCGGCATCCAGAAGGTGCCCTATACGCCGCATCGAGACGTCTCGAAGGACATCCACCCGACGCTGGTGACGGCCGAGCGCGCGGTGCTGACCGCCCAGGCCGCCTTCAAGGCGCTCTACCCGTTGAAGAGCCAGGGCTGGAAGCCGGACCTCGTCTGCTCGCACTCCGGCTGGGGGCCGTCCCTTCTCATCAAGGAGCTGTGGCCGGACACGAAGATTTTGAGCCTCTTCGAGTGGTTCTATAATCCAAGAGGCAGCGACGCGGACTTCCTGGAGCCGATCAACCACGACTCGGCCGCGCGCGCGCACTTCAAGAATATCCCCATCCTGCTCGACCTGGCGACGATGGACTGGGGCTCGTCGCCGACGCGCTGGCAGCACAGTCAGTTCCCCAAACACCTGACGCAGAATATGTCGGTTCTGCACGAGGGCGTGGACTGCGACTTCTTCAAGCCCGGCCCCGCCTCCGTCACCCATGGCGAGAAGACGTTCACCGCCGAAGACGAGGTCATCACCTACGTCGCGCGCGGGATGGAGCCCTATCGCGGTTTTCCCCAGTTCATGGAAGCTGTGGCGAAGCTGCAACAGAAGCGGCCCCATCTACAGGTGCTCATCGCCGGTACCGACCGCACCGCCTACGGCAAGACGCGCAAGGACGGGAAGACCCACCGCGAGCACGCTTTGGAGACCTTGGACCTCGACGAGAGCCGCATCCACTTCCTCGGCCTCGTTCCGCTTAAGACCTTGAGATCCATGTTCAGAATCACGCGGGCCCATGTCTATCTGACAGTGCCTTTCGTGCTCTCATGGTCGCTCATGGAGGCCATGGCGGCGGGGGCCTTGATCGTCGGATCCGACACCCCTCCATTGCATGAAGTTGTGGATCATAAACGCAACGGTCTGCTCACTCCCTTTTTCGATACCGACGCTTTGGTCGAAATATTGGAACATGTCTTGCGTAACGATGTTGATCACGCAAGCTTGGGCAAAGCCGCGCGCCGCACGATCACGGAACGCTATGCGCTGCCAACCATCCTGCCGAAGCAGTGGGGGATGATGCAGGCGGTGGCGAAGGGTGAACGCCCCAACTTGTGACGTAGAAACCTTCTGGGGGGCTGCCGCCGACGAATATACCGTCGGTGGAGCGCATTAACCGAGAGGATGGATTGTCCGAAACATGATTTCGGCCAAGTTATCCTCGTCATCTGCGCAACTCTTAAGCTGAAGATGTACGGATTGATGACAACAAACACGCCGTAGGCGGCCGAAATCGAGGACGACGGCCGCCAGCGACACAAGGAGAACTACGATGCGCAAACTCGCTCTTTTTGCTCCCCTTGCCGCCCTGGCCTTCACTGCACCCGTGACCACCGCCGACGCCAAGACCGTCTGCAAACAGCGCACCGAGATGGTGCAGATCCTGTCGCGCAAGTTCAACGAGCATCAGCGCTCGTTCGGGCTGCAGAACGACCGGCGCATCCTGGAGCTCTACGTCTCGGCCGAAGGCACCTGGACCGCGATCCTGTCGATGCCCAACGGGCAGTCCTGCGTGGTCGCCGCCGGCGAAGCCTTCACCACGCTTCCCGCAATCCCGACCGGCGAACCGGCCTGATCCGCAGCAGAGCGGCCGCGCCGCTCACCCGCTGACCGGGCACCCTCAGCGCAGCTCTCGGCCCCATGCTCCCGATGCGTGGGCTCGGCCGCATGCTTCCGGCTCAAAGTTCCCGGCCACATGATCGCGCCGGCTCATGATCCTTCAACGTCGCGCCCATTGCGCCGGTGCGACGAAGGCCCTACGCCTCCTCCTTAATAAACGGAGGAAAAACGCTATGGGCGTCGAAGGTAAAATCATCTGCGTCACCGGGGCGAGCCAAGGGATCGGCAAAGCCTGCGCGCTGACACTCGCGAAGCACGGCGCCAAGGTCGTGGCCGCGGCGCGCGGTGAAGACAAGCTGCAAGCCGTCGCCGACGCGGCCGAAGGGTCCATCCTGCCGGTGCGCTGCGACGTCACCGGCGAAGCGTCCGTCAACGCCCTCTTCGCCCGGATCAAATCCGAGTATGGCCGGCTCGACGTCATCTTCAACAATGCCGGCGCCAACGCCCCCGGCACCAATTTCGGCGATGTCAGCTATGACGATTGGCGCAGGGTCGTCGGCGTCAACCTGGACGCCTGCTTCCTCGTCGCCCGCGGCGCCTATCGCATGATGCGCGACCAGGACCCGAGGGGCGGTCGGATCATCAACAACGGTTCGATCTCGGCCCATGCGCCGCGTCCGGGCTCCGTCGCCTACACCGCCTCCAAGCACGGCGTCTCCGGCCTCACCAAGACGATCAGCCTCGACGGGCGCAAACACGACATCGCCTGCAGCCAGATCGACATCGGCAACGCCCAAACCGACATGGCCGCGCGCATGGCGACGGGCGTCCCCCAGGCGAACGGCGAAATCGCCATCGAGCCGCTGATGGACGTGCAGGTGGTCGCCGATACGATCGTCTACATGGCCGGGCTGGACCTCTCCGCCAACGCCCAGTTCCTCACCGTGATGGCGACGAAGATGCCCTTCGTCGGCCGCGGCTGATCCACGCCTGCGTCACACGCAGCGCTCGGGCTTGCCGCACCGGCAAGCCCGTCAGGCCGGGGACAGCCCCGGCCCTCGCCGGTCAGGCGATGCTTTCGATCACACCTTCGTCGGTGACGACGCACGACGCCTGGCCGCCGCCGGCGCTGAGGAGCACCGTGTAGCGCCCCGGCTCGGTCTGCGACGAGGACACCGGCAACACGTCGCTGGCGCCGAGCCGCGTCTGCGCCTCCGTGGCGCACAGAAGCTGCAGGTCCGCCGGGGCGGTGACGACCGAGGCCCGGACCGCGCCGGACTGCGGCTCTGGCGCACTGGTCGAGGACGACTGGCAGGCCCCCAAGCTCAAGGCCGCCGCCGCGACCAGCCAGATCTTCATCATTGCGCTCATCTCCTCAATCGTCCTTCTTCACGGCGCACCACACGCCGCACTACACACCCCGGTAAAGCGCCGCGCCCTGCATCAGGACGATGACCTTCGCCCCCACCGGCACCCGCTCGTAGAGGTCGATCACGTCGTCGTTGTTCATGCGGATGCAGCCGGACGAGATGTCGAGACCGATCGACCATGGCTCGTTGGTCCCGTGGATGCGATAGATCGTGTCCTGGTTGCCCTCGTAGAGGTACATCGCGCGGGCGCCGAGCGGGTTGTCCACGCCGCCGGGCATGCCGTTGGCCCACTTCGCCGCCTTCGGGTCGCGCGCCACCATCTCGGCCGGCGGGGTCCAGGTCGGCCATTCGGTCTTGCGGCCGACGCGCACGATGCCCGCCCAGCCGAACCCGTCGCGCCCGACGCCGATGCCGTAACGCATCGCCTTGAAGTCGCCAAGGACGAGGTAGAGGAAGTGCTTGTTGGCGTCGATGACGATCGTGCCCGGCTTCTCGGCCGTGCGGAAGGTCACCACCTGGCGCTGAAAGTCGGACGGAACCTGACCGTGCTGCTTGTAGTAGCGGATGGCCTGGCCGGGGTCGTAGGGAACCCAGGTGCGCGTGTTCGGGTCGAACACCTCGGTCGCGTGGGCGATGCCAAGGGCCAGAACGCCCGCCCCCGCCAGTGCCGCCATCCGCGCGATCGTCGATCTCATCGGGTCCACTCCGCAATCTTATCCGCATTCGCGGCCATCCACTCGTCCGCCACCTCCTTGGCGGTCTTGCCGTCGACGTGGATGGCGTAGCTCATCGCCTCCGCGTCCTCGGCGGTCAGCGCCATCTTGTCGAGAAAGGCAGTGATCTCCGGCTCGGCCGCGGCGAAGTCGGTCGCATAGCCGATGTGGTAATAAGCCGGCTCCCAGCCCGACCCGGCCTTGGACTTCTCGAGCCACGCCGGGTCCACGTCCGGTGAAAGCACCTCCCAGGTCGCCGGGTCGTAGGCGGGCTCGTCCAGGGTCACGATGTCGTGCAGCGCGAACACGTGATGCGGCGCGTAGCAGTAGAAGACGATCGGCGTCGCCAGCGCCACCGCAGCGTCGACGGCCGCCATCGCCATGTCCTCGGGCATGGTGAGGAGCATCATCGTCTGGTCGTAGCCGTAGCTCTTGGCCCGCAGCCGTTCGATGCGCGTCGCCGACCAATCGAAGTCGCCGATCCACATCTCGCCGCGGCCGTCACCGTCGGTGTCGAACTTCGCCGCCATCTCCGGCTTGGCGAGGTCCGCCACCGCCTTCAGCCCGGTCGCCTCCACCGTCTCCCTGGTGGTGCAGATGTTCTGCGTCGCCTCCACGCGCGCCGGCGCCAGGCTGAGCGTCTTCAACTCGTCGGTATATTTCGCGACGTCGACTGACGAATTCGGCAACCAGATCTCGGGATGGATGTCGATTTCGCCCCGGTCGATCGCGTCGAAGAGCTGCACCGTACCGATCGGCCGCTTTCTCACGGCCGCGTCATAATGCTCTTCCAGCACGGTGCCGATGATCTCGGACGTCACCGCCGCGGTCGGCCAATCGGGCACGCCGATCACCACCGTCGTCTTCGCCGCTGCTGGCCCCACCAGGGCCGCGCTGGCTGCCATGGTGGCCGCCAGAGCCAGGATCCGCCGCATATGGCTCCCCTCGTCTTGGGCGCAACCATACGGGCCGCGCATCACTCCCACGACCATGCATGTCAGCCAAATCGGGGCAACATTGCGGATCATTCGCTCGTGAAGTGTGACCAATCTTCAACAGGCGATCCGCCGCACTTTACCCGCCGCGCAGAATGCCCCAATTACGAACAAAGATGGAACTCAAGGGACTTTCATGCCGCCCTCCACCGGCCGCACGCGCTCGCTGAAGGAAAAGCTCGCCATCCTCGCGGACGCGGCGAAGTACGACGCATCCTGCGCCTCGTCCGGCACCACCAAGCGCAACGCCAAGGCGTCCGGCGGGATCGGCTCGACCGAAGGGTCCGGCATCTGCCACGCTTACGCGCCTGACGGGCGGTGCATCTCGCTCCTCAAGCTGCTGCTGACCAACGCCTGCATCTACGACTGCGCCTATTGCATCAACCGTGTGTCGAGCCGGATCGAGCGCGAGGCCTTCACGGTCGAGGAGGTGGTGGACCTCACCCTCTCCTTCTACCGCCGCAACTATATCGAGGGGCTGTTCCTGTCGTCCGGCATCATCCGCTCGGCCGATCATACGATGGAACAGCTCGTGCGCGTCGCCCGCACGCTGCGGCTGGAGCACCGCTTCCAGGGCTACATCCACCTGAAGACGATCCCCGACGCCTCGCCGGAGCTTCTGGCCGAGGCCGGGCGCTGGGCGGACCGGCTGTCCATCAACATCGAGCTGCCGACGGAGCGCAGCCTGACCTCCTTCGCGCCGGAGAAGTCGAGCCGGATCATCAAATCGTCCATGGCGCACCTGAAGACCGGCATCGAGGCCGCCAAGCGCACCCCGCGCGAGGAGAAGACCGGCCGCGCCAAGCCCCGCCGCTTCGCCCCTGCGGGCCAGTCGACGCAGATGATCGTCGGCGCGGACGGGGCGAGCGACCTCACCATCCTCACCACCAGCCGCACGCTTTATACGTCCTACGACCTGCGCCGGGTCTACTACAGCGCCTTCTCGCCGATCCCCGACGCATCGTCGGCGCTGCCGCCCGCCCCGCCGCCTCTGGCGCGCGAGCACCGGCTCTACCAGGCCGACTGGCTGACCCGCTTCTACGGTTTCGAGCTGTCGGACCTCGAAGGCGCCACCGCCGGCGGCATGCTGGACCTCGAGATCGACCCCAAGCTCGCCTGGGCGCTCGCCCATCGCGAGGCCTTCCCCGTCGACCTCAACCGCGCCCCGCGCGAGATGCTGCTGCGCGTGCCGGGCCTCGGCGTGAAGGCGGTGGACGCGATCGTCAGGACGCGCCGCTATCGGCGGATGAGGTTCGAGGATCTCGCCCGTCTGACGCCGACCGCGCGCAAGGCCAAGCCGTTCATCGTGCTGGAGGGCTGGCAGCCGGCGCGCCTGCTCGACGATGCCGCACTGCGCCAGCGCTTCATCAAAGGCCCGTCGCAGCTCGACCTCTTCGCCGCCCCACCCCCGCCCATAGCGCACACGTCCACGGCGACCCTGCCGCTGGCGGCGACAACCGTGCTGTGACGGCCCCTGCCCGCGCCGCCGCGCCCGCCGCTTCGGGACCGTGGCGCGTCGACCTCGCCCACCCGGCCGACTTCGCCGCCTTCCGTAACACCGCGCGCAAGCTGACCGCGGCCGGGGTCGACCCGCGCGACGTGGTGTGGCAGGTGGCGCAGGAGGATGACGCGCCCCGCGGCCTCTTCGGCACGGGCCGGAGCGTCGATGCGCTTCCCGAGCCGACGCCGGAGACCGCGCCGCGCGCCCCCCGCGCCTTCCTCTCCCTCGCCGAGGCCGTCGTCTGCCACAACGCGCCGGAGAGGTTCGCGCTTCTCCACCGCCTGCTCGCCCGCTTCGCCGCCGAGCCGAAGCTCCTCGACATCGCCAGCGACCCGGACGTTGCCAAGGCGCGCACGATGGCCAAGAACGTCGCCCGCTGCAGCCATAAGATGAAGGCCTTCGTGCGCTTCCGCGAGACGACGGATGCCGACGGCACCGCCCGCTTCGTGGCCTGGTTCGAGCCCGAGCATCATACGCTGGACCGCACCGCGCCCTTCTTCACCCGCCGGTTTCCCGAGATGCGCTGGTCCATCCTCACCCCGGACCGCTCCGCCCACTGGGACGGCGAGACGCTGACCATGGGCCCCGGCGCCTCGCGCGACGTGGCGCCGGACGGCGACATCAACGAAGACCTGTGGCGCACCTATTTCGGCGCGATCTTCAACCCGGCGCGGCTGAAGGTGAAGGCGATGCAGTCCGAAATGCCGAAGCGCTACTGGAAGAACATGCCCGAGGCGGAGCTGATCGCCCCGCTGATCAAGTCCGCCGCCAGCCGGGCCGAGGCGATGGTGGCCGCCCCAGCCCTCGGCCCGGCGCGCTCCACCCGCATCGCCCGCGAACGGCGGAGCGAGGCCGACGCCGTCGCCGCCTTGGGCGACCACTTCGAGACGCTGGCGGACCTGAAGCGGGCGCTTGGCCACTGCACGCGCTGCCCGCTGCATGGCCCGGCGACGCAGGCCGTCCCCGGCGAAGGGGCGTTGGATGCGCCGATCATGTTCGTCGGCGAGCAGCCGGGCGACCAGGAAGATATTGCCGGCAAACCCTTTGTCGGCCCCGCCGGGCAGCTCTTCGACCGGGCGCTGGCCGATGCCGGCATCGACCGCAACCGCACCTTCATCACCAACGCGGTGAAGCACTTCAAATTCGAGCCGCGCGGGAAGCGGCGCATCCACCAGAAGCCGTCGATTTCAGAGATCCATGCCTGTGAGGCGTGGCTCACGGCCGAGCGCCGCTTCGTGCGGCCGCGCCTCACCGTGGCGCTCGGGGCGAGCGCCGCGCGCAGCCTTCTCGGCCGCACGGTCACCATCGGCAAAATGCGCGGAAAGCCTCTCGATTGGGCCGATGGGACGCCCGGCTTTCTGACCGTCCACCCCTCTTTTCTCTTGCGGCTTCCGGACGAATCGGCACGTCGGGCAGAGTATGATAAATTCGTTGCCGACCTGTCACGTGTGCGTGAGATTTCAGTGGCGACAGGCCTGTGACGCTAGACGAGGCGGGCCTCGGTCCGCCTTTATCCGTTAAGCCTATGCAACGGTCGGGCCTCTCGATCCGTTGTACCTAAGCCAACGGTCACATACCTGATCGTTCATCTCGGCTACTGTTGAAGCTTCGGGGATACTCCATGCGCCTTTTGATTGCGGCTGTCGTTGCGGTGCTGTGTGTCGGCGAGGCCGCGGCACAGTCTTGCACCTCGTTGCGCAACCAGCTCGCCGCGGCGCAGAGCGGCGGCGGGTCGGCCGACCTCCAGCGCCAGTACCGGGCTTACGGCTGCAATGCGTCCGGTTTCGGCCGGCACCGTGCGTGTGCGGGGATCGAAGCGCGTATGCGCCGCGGCGGCAACACGCGCGAGGTTGCGGCGTTGCAACGCCGCGTTGCCTCCGCCTGCGCCGAGCAGCGTGTCGTGCGGCGGGAGGCGCCCAAGCCGAAGAACGAGGAATATGTGATGATCGGCGGCCGCCTCGTCGCCGGCGTCCACACCGAAGGCAAGCGGGACCGCGGCATCTTCTCGGGCCTGTTCGGCAGCACGCGCCGGGTGCAGGAAGAGCGCCGCGTCGTCAGCTACGAGCCGGACACCGGGCCGAGCAAAGGCGTCGAGCGCGTCAATCTGACGAACGAGCGGCCGACGTCGAGCAGCAAGGATTCCTATTCGTCCTCGGCCACCCGCTCCAGCGGGCACCGCAAGGGTGAGATGCGCTACGGCAGCTCGCGCACCGTGTGCGTGCGCCTGTGCGACGGGTTCTATTTCCCGATCAACAACAACTCCCACTCCGACAATTTCTACGATGAGCTGGCGATGTGCGTCGGCCGCTGCCCGGGCGCGGACGTGTCGCTCTACAGCCACAACAATTCCTCGCCCGTGGAGAGCATGCGCTCGACCATGACCGGCGAGAGCTATGTGAACCTTCCCACCGCTTTCGCCTATCGCAAGCGAGTCGTGTCCGGCTGCGGATGTCAGCCGCAGTCGATCGGCGCGCCGAACTCCAAGGACATCGATGCCGTGGTGGCCTCGCTGCGCGCCAAGGGCGAGGCGCAGACGGCGACCGACGGAGCGAGCGCCGCCGAGACGGCCGCCGCTGCCGCCGCAGCTTCGCAGGAGCCGCAGTGGACGCCGTTCCGCGCGGTGTACGACGAGACCGGGCAGCCTTTGCCGCCCCTCAAGACGGACCGCACGTCCGAGCCCCCGGCGCGCCTCGTCGGCCTGACCCTGCCGGAGGCGCCGGAGGACGACGAGCCCGCGGCCGGCTCCAGCAGCATCGCCATGAACCAGACCGACGATTATCGCGATGTCGGCCCGCAATTCTTCTCCGAGACGCAGGCGGCGACCGACCGCATCGCTGTTCGCCAGCGCCGCCAGGGAATCGTCACGTCCGCGGTCACGGTGATCCCGCTGACGCCCGAGGCCGCCGCCGCGGCTGCCGCGGCCGAGGACGATCCCGTCGAGGTGACGCCGCTCGGCTCGGCCCCGGCCCGCGTCCCCGCCGCCGACGCGCAGGGCGGCTGATCACCCCGCCGAGCCTCGTTTGCCGACGAAGAAGAGCCGGGCACTCAGCGCCCGGCTCTTCTTCGTTCGTCCCGTAGCGTCATGCGCGCGCCGGCCGGTCAGTCGATCTGCGACAGCGCCGCGCCGAGTCTCCGGTCCGCCTCCGCCCGGCCGAGGAGGCGCAGGATCGGCGCCAGCTCCGGCCCGCTCGCCTCCCCCGTCAACGCCAGACGCAGCGGCATGAAGAGCGCCTTGCCCTTCGCCCCTGTCGCCGTCTTCACCGCGCCGGTCCACGCCTTGAAGGTGGCCTCGTCCCACGGCTCGGGCGGGAGAGCATCGCGCGCGGCCTGAAGCACCGGCCGGTCGGACGGGCCGACCGGCACCACCGCCGGGCCATCGCGCAGGATCGCCACCCAGGGCAGAATGTCGGTGCGCACGGAGAGATTGCCGCGCAGCGCCTCCCACACCGCGGGATCCGTCACGCCGCAAGTCTCCGCCAGCCAGTCGGCCACCGCGGCGAAGGGCATCTCGTGCAGCAGCGCCGCGTTCAGCCGCTCCACGTCGGCCGGGTCGAAGGTGGCGGGGCTCCGGGAGATCGCCGAAAGGTCGGCGCGGGCGGCGAGCGCGCCGAGGTCCGCCACCGGCTCCACCGGGTTCGACGTTCCGGTCAAAACCGCCAGCGAGGCGACCGCCATCGGCTCGATGGAGGCCGCGCGCAGACGGGTCAGCGACAGCGGATTGTCGCGCTTGGAGAGCGGCTCCCCATCGGCGCGGGTGAGAAGATTGTGGTGGCCGAAGGCGGGCGCCGCACCGCCCAGCGCCTCGAACAGGGCAAGCTGCACGCCGGTGTTGGTGATGTGATCCTCGCCGCGCACGACGAGGGTCACGCCCATGTCGAGATCGTCCACCACCGAGGTGAAGGTGTAGAGGTAGCTGCCGTCCGCGCGCACCAGAACGGGGTCGGACACGGCGTCGAGGTTCACCCGCTGCTCGCCCCGGCAGCGGTCGTCCCAGGTGCGCTGCCCGTCCGGCAGGCGGAAGCGCCAGTGCGGGCGGCGCCCCTCCGCCTCGAAAGCGGCGCGTTCGGCGTCGGTCAGCGCCAGGCCGGCGCGGTCGTAGACCGGCGGACGGCCACGCGCCCGCTGCAGGGCGCGTTTGCGCTCCAGCTCGTCCGGCGTCTCGTAGCAGGCGTAGAGGAGGCCCGCCGCCTTCAGCCGCGCCGCCGCCGCGTCGTAAAGCGGGATGCGGTCCGACTGCCGCTCGACCCGCGCCGGAACGATGCCCAGCCATGCGAGGTCCGCCGCGATCGCCTCCGCATAACGCTGCTCGGAGCGTTCGGTGTCGGTGTCGTCGTAGCGAAGGATGAAGCTGCCGCCGGTGGTGAGGGCGACGGCGTAGTTGTAGAGCGCGGTGCGCGCGTTGCCGATGTGGATCTCGCCGGTTGGGGACGGGGCGAAGCGGACGATCTCGGGCATCAGGGTCCTGGCTTGGTCGCACGGGTGGCGTGGCGGGCGGCCCCTGCGCTGTCGGCGGGGCCTCAGCGTCCTAACCGTCCGCGCCGCGATCGTCCACGCCCCTCGCCCACGGGCCCCTCGCCCACACCCCGCGCGGCCGCGGACGGGCTCGCCGGAGCTCCCGGCGCGCCCGTCTACTGCGGCAGCTCCCGCGCGATGGTGCGGCCGAGGGCGAAGAGGCGCTGCTCGACGAAGCGCGGCACCTCGCACACGTAGGGCAGAGAGGCGCGCCGCTCGTTGAAGATGCGCGTCTGCCATTCCAATGCGGTCTGCGCCTCGGCGATCGCCTCGGCATCCGCCGCCCCGTCGCGCCGCAGGGCGCCGAAGTCCGCCGCCATCTGCCGCACCTGCGCGGCCACCTGGCGCTGGCGCCGGGCGTAGCGCTCTATGCCGTCGATGATCTGGCTGCGCTCGGCATTCATCGTCTGGAACAGGCCCGCGAAGAGGAGCGTGAGGCGCTCGCCCTCGTCGGCGCCGAGACCGGCGGCGAAGGTCTCGATCTCCGCCGCCGCCTCCTCCACCGGCAGGCGGCGCTGGGACAGGCGGCTCACCATCGCGGCCACCTCGTCGTCGGCGCGCCAGTCGGCGGTTTCGTCGAACACCGGGCCCGTCCACACCGCGGCGGGCGTCAGCGATGGCACCTTGCGCTGAACGCAGGGCCAGTCCCCGTCACCCTCGGCGGCGAGGACCGGGGAGACGGCCAGGACGGCACAGAGCGCGCCCGCGGCGAGCCGGACCCCGCGCATCGGCTCAGTCCGTCACGTTGAAGATGGCCTGCTGGCTCTCCCCGGTGGTGCCGGGAATGCGCAGCACGAAGCGGCCGGGGCGGATGGGGATGAAGTCCATCTCGATCTCGCCCTCGTCGTCGAATTCGAAGGAGGAGACGCCGAGCGGGCGGATCTCGATATCGTTGATGACGATCTCGTTGATCCACACGTTGCGGAAGAATTCCGGGCCCTCCAGCGCCATCTCGCCCGAGCCGTCGGACTGGATGACGAGTTCGTAGAATTTGCCCGCCTTCAGCTCGTAGGGCGCCTCGGCCAGCGGCTGGCCGACGGAGAGTTTCAGCGGCGGCAGGTCCTCCGCCCCGCCGGTGAGGAGACCGGCCTGGCCGAAGGCGGGGCCGGCGACGAAGGCGCCGAGGGCGAGGGCGGCGGCAGTGATGCGCAAGGTCATGACGTCTCTTTCTTGTTATGGTTAGTCGGCGAGCGTGACGACGCCCCAGGGGAATTCACCCACGGGGATGGTGTTGACGACCTCGCGCGCGGCGACGTCGATGACGGAGACGTCGTTGGAGACGCCGTTGGTTGCGAAGATCATGTCCTCGTCAGGCGAGAAGCCGAGCTGCCAGACGCGCTGGCCGACGAGGAGATAGTCGGTCACCTCGTAGGTGGCAGCGTCCACCACGGCGACGCGGTTGGCGGGGCCGAGCGCCACGAAGGCGGTGCTGCCGTCCTTGGTGATGCGCACGCCGACGGGCTGGATCGCTTCGGGCCTGAGGCCGGGCACCTCGAAGGTGATCTTGTGCGTCACCTCGTGCTTGATCGGGTCGATGATACTCACCGAGCCGCCGATTTCGGACGAGACCCAGACCTCGGAGCCGTCCGCCTTGAATTCGGCGAAGCGCGGGCGCTGGTCCACAAGGACGTTGCCGACGATCTCGTGGCTCTCCGTATCGATGAAGTGGGCCATGTTCGTCGTCTCCGAGGTGTTGACGATGAACTTGCCGTCCGGCGAGACGCCCATCCCCTCCGGCTCCACGCCGACCGGGATTTCGCTCACCATGGAGCGGCTCTTGAGATCGACGACGGTGACGAGATTGTCGTCCTCGTTGGCGATGTAGAGGTGGTTGCCGTCAGGGTGGAGGACGAAGAGCTCGGGATCGGGCCCCGAGGGGAGCGTATAGAGGCGCTCGTGGGTCTTGGTGTCGTAGACCTCGACGGTGTCGTCGTCACCGACGGCGACGAGGAGGTGGGTGCCCTCCTCCGCCACGGTGATGCCGCGCGGGCGCTGGCCGACGTCGATGGTGTCGGTCACCTCCATGGTCTCAGAATCGATCACCGAGACGGAGTTGCCCTTCTCGTTGGAGACGAAGATCGTATAGGCCATGGCCTGTCCGGCCGAGGCGGTGAGCGCCAGAAGACTGGCGGCACACAGGATCGCGCGCATGGTGCTCCTCCCAGGTGAGCGGCGTGGCCCTGGGCGTCGTGACGCGCCCTTGAAGGCCGTGGGTCGAAGGCGCCCCGGTCGGGTGCGCCGGTGGGCCGGCGGGGTCTACCCGCGCCGACGGTTTGGCGTGGCGACGGGCCGGCCGTCAGAAATCGCAGGCGCTCTCGGCACGGTCATAACCCAGCGTGTCGAGGAACGAGGACGGGTGAAGGAAGCCTTCCTGCGGCGACACGGAGACGACGCTCTTGCCGTCGGCGAGCAGGATGGGCTGGCGCAACTGGCGGTTCCAGGAGCGCAAAGTCAGCGCCTCGCCCTTGAAGGCGGCGAGGGAGAAGTCGGGGCCGAGAAGATAGTCGTCGATCGTTTCCGGGTCGCCCGACGCGGCGCGGGTGGCGGCCTCGCCCACGCTGCGCACCGCCATCCAGGCGAGCATGTCCTCCTCCTCCATGCGCCGCCCCACCTTGTCCAGGAAGCGGTTCTGGAGCTGGATGCCGCCCCACTGCTCGTGCACCGGGCTCCAGGCGGTCGGCATCAGGCCGGCGCTTCCCGCAACGGGCCGCGGGGTCCAGGTGTGATAGGGCACATGGGTGCCGAAAACCTCGTTCTCGTCGGCCACCACGACGATGTCGTGCTCGGGCGCGTCCTGCAGGAAGACCGGCAGGCGGCGTTGCACCTGCACGTGGCCGGAATCGGTGGTGCGCGCGCCGCCGGTGTCCTCGAAGGTGCGGTCCTCGACGATGCGGGCGCCGAAGCGGGCTGCGGCGCGGCGGATGGCGTCCGCGAAGGCGATGTCCTCCGGGTGGGAGCCGGCGACGAGGAACCAGCGGGTCCACTTCTTCCAGGCGAGATATTGCGCCAGAGCGTCGGCCAGCATCGCTCGGCTGGGGACGATGTGGACGACGTTGGCAAGGCACGTCTCGGTGCGCAGCGCGTCGTCCCTGGCGCCGACGTTGAAGACCAGCATGCCCTTGGCGTCGGCCGCGGCGGCGAGGGTGACCAGCGCCTCGCCCGGCATGTCGGCGATGACCCAATGGGCGCCGGCGGCGGCGAGGCGGTCGACCGCGGCGGCGGCCTCTTCGGGTGTGGCGGCGGTCTCGGTCAGGAGTTCGTAGGACTGGCCGGTGAAGCGGCCGGTGGTGTTGTTGTCGTCGATCGCGAGGGCGGCGCCCGCTGCGCCGAGGTCGGCGGCGGGGCGGTCCATGAGGGACAGGGTCAACTCGCGCCGTTCGGGTATCAGGTAGCCGATGGCGATCGTCACCGGCTCGGCAGCGTTCGCGGCCGTGCTGACGGCGGCCGATATAACGGCGCCGAGCGCATACGGCGCGACCAGAGCGCACGCCAAGGCGAGCGCGGCAAAGCGGCTCCTCACGGTCCCACCCATAGGTTTCTTATCGTTATACAGGCCGCGGTCTACGGCACGACCAGCCCAACGCAAACTAGACTGTGTGTCAACACTTAAAGAATCGAGACCATTGTCTAGATGCCTCGATCATTATTCAGTCTATTCCTGAAGGGGTTAGAGCGAGGCGCGACGGGAAGAGCGGGCACCGGGTGCGGGCAATTGCCTCACGAGGGCGGCCGCGCCCTGCCCATGTCGCGCAGGAGTTGCAACATCGGGAGGGCGTGGTCTCTCCCCTCGCCCGTTGGGCGGTCATGATGAAAGGAGCGGCAGACGGACGGATCGGGACAGGGCGTTTCTGTGGGAACATCTGCACGCCGCGCCGAATTGCTGGTGCAAGGAGGACGGTGAGATAACAGTCATACAGGTTCGGGCAAGGTTAGGCCCGAACACTGGTGAAGGCTGGGCAAAGGCTCATAAGCCGCTGAAAAGTGGCAGGGTGTCGCAGGCTGCATGGCAGACCTGCAACCGTTCGTAGCATTAAATGGTCGTCAGACCATGCGGCGGGCACTTCCTTTGCAGCTGGAGGGCGTCAACCACGACTTTAGTTCAGTGCAGAGGAACCGAAGATGCCAATCATCCAACTCGTTGTTGCTGTCTGTCTCAATTCGAACCCGGCGATTTGCAGTGAGGAGCGTTTCTCGTTCATGGAACAGGTGACGACGACGACGTGCACCATGCGTGCGATGCCGTATCTGGCCAAATGGGCGGGCGACCACCCGCAATATAAAATCAAGAGCTGGAAGTGCAGCTATCCGAACGTGAACGAACAAGACGCCTGATCCAAGGCGCGAGACCGGCGCTCGAGGTCCAGAACCTCAACCATTCCTATGGGCGCAAGGCCGCGTTGTCGGACGTCTCCTTCACCATCGAGCCGGGGCGGTTCACTGCCCTGCTCGGTCCCAACGGGGCCGGAAAGACCACCCTGTTCGGGCTGCTCACCCGCCTGTTGGCGCTGCAGACGGGGCGCATTCGCATCGAGGGCGTGGAGATCACCGCAGGGGCCGCCGCGCTGGCACCGCTCGGCCTCGTCTTCCAGCAGCCGACGCTCGATCTGGACCTCTCGGTTCGCCAGAACCTGACCTATTTCGCGGCCTTGCGCGGCCTGTCGCGGGCCGAGGCGAAGGCGCGCATCGCCGACGAGCTGACCCGGCTCGACATGGCCGAGCGGGCGCGCGAGCCGGTGCGGGCGCTGAACGGCGGCCACCGCAGGCGGGTGGAGCTGGCGCGCGCCCTCCTCCACCAGCCCTCGATCCTCCTGCTGGACGAGCCCACCGTCGGCCTCGACGTCGAGGCGCGCGGGCGCATCTGCCGCCACGTTCACGCTCTGGCGCGCGAGCGGGGCATCGCCGTCCTGTGGTCCACCCACCTCATCGACGAGGTGTGGCCGGACGACGATCTCGTGGTGCTGGGCGCCGGCGCGGTGCTGGCGAAGGGCCGCGCCGGGGACATCGTCGCCGAGACGGGGGCGGACGACCTCGCCGGTGCCTTCACCCGGCTGACGGGGGTCGAGACGGCGGGGGCGCCCACCCTCAACGCGCGCGAGGGGATGGCATGAGCGCTTACGTGCGTGCCGGGCTCGGCATCGTCCACCGCGAGCTGCTGCGCTTCGTGCAGCAGCGCGGCCGCTTCATCGCCGCCTTGGTGCGGCCTTTGGTGTGGCTCATCGTCTTCGCGGCGGGCTTCCGCGCGGTGCTCGGCGTCGCCATCCAGCCGCCGTACCAGACCTATATCACCTACGACGTCTACATCGTGCCGGGGCTGATCGGCATGATCCAGCTCTTCAACGGGATGCAGTCCTCTCTCTCGATGGTCTACGATCGCGAGATGGGGTCCATGCGCGTCCTGATGACGACGCCGCTGCCGCGCGCTTTCCTGCTGTCGGCCAAGCTGATGGCGGGGGTGATCGTCTCCATCGTCCAGGTCTACGCCTTCCTCGCCATCGCGGCGCTGTTCGGCATCACCTTCCGCTGGGAGGGCTATGTCGCGGTGTTCCCGGCGCTCGTCCTCAGTGGCATGATGCTGGGCGCCGTCGGCATGTTCTTGTCCTCCACGGTGCGGCAGTTGGAGAATTTTGCGGGGGTGATGAACTTCGTCATCTTCCCGTCCTTCTTCCTGTCCTCCGCGCTCTACCCGTTGTGGAGGATGCGCGAGTCCAGCGTCATTTTGTGGCAGATCTCGTCGGCCAACCCGTTCACCCATGCGGTCGAGCTGGTCCGTTTCGCGCTCTACGGACAGGCCGATTGGATGGCCGCGGGGATCGTCGCGGCGGTGCTCGCGGTGTTCCTGGCGCTGGGGCTTTGGGGCTACGACCCGTCCAAGAGCTTGCGTCTGCGCGGACGTGGGGCAGACTGACCGGCGAAAGGCGCGGCGCTGGGTGATGACGGCGCACACGCGCCCGACGAAGAGCGCAGATGCGCCGAATGACAGGGCGCGGACGCGCCGAACGATAAGGCGCACAAGCGCCGCGAATGTTGAGGCGCAAAAGCGCCATGGGGAGAGAGACATGAACGGGTTCAGCCGATCCATGATCGCGCTCGCCGCTGCCGTCGCGGCGGCCTTCAGTCTGTCCGCGGCCGGGGTCACGGCCGCCGCGGCGCAGAACCTGCCCGCCGTGCGCCTCGCCCTCCTGCAGTTCGGTACGGTGAACTGGGAGGCGAGCACCATCAAGGCGGAAGGCTTCGACACGGCCAACGGATTCACGCTGGAGATCGTGCCCTTCGCCAGCGGCAACGCCACACAGGTCGCGCTGTTGTCGGGTGACGTCGACATTTCCACCGGCGACTGGCTCTACGCCTCGCGCCAGCGGGCGATGGGCGAGCCGCTCGCCTTCGTGCCCTATTCCACCTCCATGGGCGGGCTGATGGCGCGGTGCGACGCCGGCTATTCGTCCATCGCCGACCTCAAGGGCAAGACGATCGGCGTCGCGGGCGGTCCGCTCGACAAGAGCTGGCTGATGCTGCAGGGCCTCGCCGAAGGAGAGCACGGCTTCGACCTCAAGGCCGAGACGCGCCAGGTGTTCGGCGCGCCGCCGCTTCTGGCCGAGAAGCTGCGCCAGGGCGAGCTCGATGCGGCGCTGAACTACTGGCACTATAACGCGCGGCTGGAGACGGAGGATTATTGCGAGGTCGTCTCCGCGCAGGACGCGGCCGAGGCATTGGGGGCGACAGGCAAGCTGTCGGCCATCGGCTACCTCTTCAACGAGACGTGGGCCGATGAGAACCCGGACCTCGCGGCGGGTTTCGTCGCCGCCTCCGCCGCCGCCAAGGCGCACCTCGCCACCGACGACGCCGCATGGGACGCCCTGCGCGAGGACATGAAGGCGGAGAACGACGCCGTGTTCGCCGCGCTGAAGACCCATTGGCGCGAGGGAATCCCGGCCGCGGACGTCGCCCAGGAGGAGGCCGACACCGCTGCCGTCTACCTCTATCTCGCGAAGGCCGGGGGCGAGGATCTGGTCGGACCGGCCAAGGAGATGGCGCCCGGCACCTTCTGGCACGGCCTGAAGGCCGGGAACTAGGTGGCGGACACCTCTTCCCTCGCGCCGCCGCGCACGGCACCGCGCCGGATCGTCCCGGCGCGCACCCTCGCCGGGGCGCTGTCCGTCGCCGCCTTCTTCGCGGTGTGGATGCTCGGCACCTGGTGGATGGGGCCGCGCCTGTGCCCCAGCCCCGCCGCGGTCTTCGCGTTCATCGTGCGCGAGACGGCGTCCGGCGAACTTCCCGCCGAGCTCGGCATCACCCTGGCGCGGGTGGCGGCCGCCTTCGTCATCGCCATGACCATCGGCACGGCGGCGGGGCTCCTGATGGGCCGCTCGCGCCTTGCCAACACCATCGGCGAGCCGTGGCTGATCCTGCTCCTCAACGCGCCCGCCCTCATCGTCATCGTGCTCGCCTATATCTGGATCGGGCTGACGGAGACGGCGGCGATCATGGCGGTGGCGATCAACAAGATCCCCAACGTGACCGTGACGATCCGCGAGGGGGCGCGGGCGATGGACCCGCAGCTCACCGAGATGGCGCGCATCTACCGCTTCTCACGCCGGCAGATGCTGACCGAGGTGATGCTGCCGCAGTTGCAGCCCTATATCGCCGCCGCCGCGCGGTCCGGCATCGCGCTGATCTGGAAGATCGTTCTGGTGGTGGAGCTGCTCGGCCGGTCCAACGGCGTCGGCTTCCAGATCCACCTTTATTTCCAGCTTTTCGACGTGCGTGCGATCCTCGGCTACACGCTCGCCTTCGTGGCGGTGATGCTGGTGGTGGAGTTCGCCGTGCTGCAGCCGTGGGAGCGGCGGGCGAGCCGCTGGCGCGGAGGGGCGCGGTGATGCTGGAGCGGGACGGCTACCGCGTCGACATCCGCACCAAGGCCCACCGCGGGGCGGACGGATCGCCGGTCCCGGTGATCGAAGGGCTCGCCTTCACGCTGCCGGAACGCGCCTTCACGTCGGTGATCGGCCCGTCCGGCTGCGGCAAGACCACCACCTTGCGCATCCTCACCGGCCTCGACACCGCCTATGACGGCGCCATCGACGCGCGCTTCGGCGACGCGCGGATCGCCGTCGCCTTCCAGGAGCCGCGCCTCTTGCCGTGGCGCACGGTGGCGCAGAATGTCGCGTTGGCGCTGCCGCCGGGGGCGGAGCGCGCGGCGCGGGTGGCCGAGGCTCTGGCGGACGTCGGCCTCGATGGGCTCGGCGAACGCTATCCGTCGCAGTTGTCGCTGGGCCAGGCGCGGCGGGCCGCACTTGCGCGGGCCTTCGCGGTCAGGCCCGACATTTTGTTTCTGGACGAACCCTTCGTGTCGCTGGACGAATCCAGCGCGCAGCACCTTCGCCAGTTGTTGCTGAACCTCTGGGCGCGGTATCGTGTGACCATTCTCATGGTCACCCACAACGTGCGTGAGGCGGTCCAGCTTTCGGACCACATCATCCTCCTGAGCCAGCGGCCTGCAAGAGTGGTCGACGTGGTGGAAGTTACGCTCGCACGAAATGAGCGAGATGCTGAATCTACAACCCGATTCTCCCAGGAACTGGCCGCGCTTTATCCGACCATAGTCGCGCTCTAACCTCGTCTCGCGCCCTTGTTTGGCCCCGACATTTCAACGACAACGAGGGGCCGGGGGCTGGAGACTGGGACTTCAGGCCCCTTATAGTTAAGCTAAGTGGCGGACATGGATCTTCGTTCATCTGACCGACCGTCGGCGCGTGGCCCGCGTTCGGCGCCTCAGTCGCGTAATCCTGGCGCCCCCAAGGGCCGGCAGGTCGAGGAATCGACCGTCGACGACGTGCGCGCCATCCTGCGACCCATGCCCATCCGGCGCGACATGCTGATCGAAGCGCTGCACGTGGTGCAGGACCGCATCGGCTATATCCACGCCCGCCACATCGCCGCGCTCGCCGAGATCTTCCGCCTCGCCCAGGCCGAGGTTCACGCCGTGGCGAGCTTTTACCACCACTTCGACATCGTGAAGGAGGGGCAGATGCCGCCGGCCCCGCTCACGGTGCGCATCTGCGAGAGCCTGTCCTGCCACATGGCCGGGGCGGACGCGCTGGCCGCGGCGATGGAGGCGGCGACCGACCCCGGCAAGGTGCGCATCGTGAAGGTGCCGTGCATCGGCCGGTGCGATGCCGCCCCCGCCGCCCAGGTCGCCCGCCGCGCGATCGACAACGCCACCGTGGAAAGCTTGACCGAGGCGCTCGGCGGCCCCCGCACGCCGGACATCGCCGCCTACGAGACGCTGGACGCCTACCGCGCCGAGGGTGGTTACGGCACGCTCGCCAAGATCCTGTCGGGCGAGATCAGCGCCGACGACGCCATTCGAATCATGTCCGACGCGAAGCTACGCGGGCTCGGCGGTGCGGGCTTTCCGGCGGGCCGCAAATGGGGCTTCGTGCGCTCCTATCCCGGCCCCCGCCTGATGACCATCAACGGCGACGAGGGCGAGCCCGGCACCTTTAAAGACCGCCATTGGCTGGAGCGGCGCCCGCATCTGATGCTGGAAGGCGCGCTGATCGCCGCCAAGATCGTCGAGGCGGAGCGCATCTATCTCTACATGCGCGACGAATATCAGGGCGTGCTCGAGATCCTGAGGCGCGAGATCGCGGCGCTGGACCGCGCCGGCCTCACCCACGTGCCGATCGAGCTTCGCCGCGGCGCGGGCGCCTACATCTGCGGCGAAGAGTCGGCGATGATCGAGTCCATCGAGGGTAAGCGCGGCCTGCCCCGCCACCGCCCGCCCTACATCGCCGAGGTGGGCCTCTTCGGCCGCCCGACGCTGAACCACAACATCGAAACGCTGCTGTGGGTGCCGACCATCCTTCAGGACGGCGCCGAAGCCTTCGCCAAGATGGGCTGGGACGAGAAGCACGCCGGCATGCGCTCCTTCTCCGTCTCCGGCCGCGTGAAGGAGCCGGGGGTGAAGCTCGCCCCCGCGGGGATCCCGCTGATCCGCCTGATCGAGGATTATTGCGGCGGCATGGCCGAGGGGCACACCTTCAAGGCCTTCCTTCCGGGCGGCGCCTCGGGCGGCATCTTTCCCGCGTCCATGGCCGATCTCGCCATGGATTTCGGCACCTTCGAGCCCCACTCGGGCTTCATCGGCAGCCACGCCGTCGTCATTCTGTCGGACGCGGACTCCATCCACGACGCCGCGCTCAACACGATGCGCTTCTTCCGCCACGAGAGCTGCGGCCAGTGCACCCCCTGCCGCTCCGGCACCGACAAGATGGTGCGGCTGATGGAGCACGGCGACCTCGACCACGACCTTGCCGCCGACCTGATGACGGTGATGCGCGACAGCTCCATATGCGGTCTCGGCCAAGCGGCGTCCAACTGCGTCGCCCATCTCCTGCAGCACTTCCCGGAGGACGTGAAATGAACGCGCCGACACCGGATCTTCGCACCGTCTCGTTCACTCTTGACGGGGAGAGCGTCGACGCGCTGCCGGGCGAATCCATCTGGGACGTCGCGCTGCGGCTCGGCAAGCGCATCCCCCACCTGTGCCACCGTCCGGAGCCGGGCTATACGCCTGACGGCAACTGCCGCGCCTGCATGGTGGAGGTGGAGGGCGAGCGCACCCTCACCGCGTCGTGCGTGCGGCGCCCGTCCGAGGGGATGAAGGTCGCCACCACGGGGCCGCGCGTGGAGAAGAACCGCGCCCTGGTGTTCGAGCTCCTCGCCTCCGACATGCCCGCCCGCGAGGAGAGCCCCGACCCCGACGCCGCTTTCTGGCAGATGGCCGCGCTCACCGAGGTCGGCGACCAGAGGCGCTTTCCCTCCGCCCGCCCCGGCGCCGGACAGGCGATCCCGGTGGAGAGCATCTTCCGCGACAATTCCCACCCGTCGATCGCGGTCAATCTCGACGCGTGCATCGCCTGCAATCTGTGCGAACGGGCGTGCGTGGACGTCCAGTCCAACGACGTCATCGGCATGATGGCGCGCGGCATGGAGGCGCTTCCGGCGTTCGATTCGGCCGATCCCATGGGCCTCTCCACCTGCGTCGCGTGCGGCGAGTGCGTGCAGGCCTGCCCCACCGGCGCGCTGCGCGAACGCACGACGCTGGACGAGACCGCGACCCGCCGCGCCGTCGTCGCAGACCGCACCGTGGACAGCGTCTGCCCCTTCTGCGGCGTCGGCTGCCAGACGAAGATTTCGGTGAAGGACGACCGCATCATCAAGGTGGACGGGCGCGACGGACCCGCCAACCACAACCGCCTCTGCGTCAAAGGGCGCTTCGGGTTCGACTATGTGCTGTCGCCCGAGCGGTTGACGAAGCCCCTCATCCGCCGGGACGACGCGCCCAAGTCCGCCGACGCGACGATGACTTTCGCCGACATCCCCTCGGTCTTCCGCGAGGCGACGTGGGAGGAGGCGCTGGAGCGCGCCGCATCCGGCTTCCGCGCGATCATGGACACGCGCGGCGGCGCATCCCTGTGCGGTTTCGGCTCGGCCAAGGGCACCAACGAGGAGGCCTACCTCTTCCAGAAGCTCATCCGCCAGGGCTTCGGCACCAACAACGTCGACCACTGCACGCGCCTGTGCCACGCCTCGTCCGTCGCGGCGTTGATGGAAGGCGTCGGCTCCGGCGCGGTCTCGGCCCCCTTCACCGCGGTGGAGGACGCGGACTGCATCATCGTCATCGGCGCGCGGCCGAACCAGAACCACCCCGTCGCCGCCTCCTTCTTCAAGGCCGCCGCCAAGCGGGGCGCAAAGCTCATCGTCATGGACCCGCGCCATCAGAACCTGATGCGCTATGCGTCCCACCCGGTGATCTTCAAGCCGGGGCGCGA
Source organism: Acuticoccus yangtzensis (assembly GCF_001927245.1). Lineage (GTDB taxonomy): Bacteria > Pseudomonadota > Alphaproteobacteria > Rhizobiales > Amorphaceae > Acuticoccus > Acuticoccus yangtzensis. Next base: position 992,385 of record NZ_MJUX01000001.1, read on the forward strand.
CGTGGCGCTGCTGAACGCGATGCTGAACGTCATCGTCACCGAAGACCTCGTCGACCGGCAATATATTCAGGCCAACGTGGACGGTTACGAGGCGCTGGCCGAGAAGGTGCGCGAATTCACCCCCGAGGCGATGGCCGAGATCTGCGGCGTCCCGGCCGAGACGATCCGCGACGTCGCCCGTACCTATGCGACGGCCGAGCGATCGATCATCTTCTGGGGCATGGGGATCAGCCAGCACGTCCATGGGACGGACAATTCGCGCGGTCTCATCGCGCTCGCCCTCATCACCGGCCATGTCGGCCGGCCGGGGACGGGGCTGCACCCCCTGCGCGGCCAGAACAACGTGCAGGGCGCGTCGGACGCCGGGCTCATCCCGATGCTCTATCCGGACTACAAGTCCGCCGAGGATCCCGACGTGCGCGCCCACTATGAGGACGCCTGGGGCCGCCCGCTGGACCCGGTGCGCGGCCTCACCGTGGTCGAGATCATGGACGCCATCGGCAACGGCGACATCACCGGCATGTACGTGATGGGCGAGAATCCGGCCATGTCGGACCCCGACCAGCACCACGCCAGAGCCGCCCTCGCCGCTCTCGATCACCTCGTCGTGCAGGACATCTTCCTCACCGAGACGGCGTGGTTCGCGGACGTGATCTTCCCCGCCTCCGCCCAGGCCGAGAAGGTGGGCACCACCACCAACACCAACCGCCAGGTGCAGATGAACCGCGCCGCGATCGCGCCCCCCGGCGAGGCGCGGCAGGATTGGGAGCTCATCGTGTCGCTCGCCAACGGCGTCGGGCTCGACTGGCGCTATGGCGGGGTCGACGAGGTCTATGCCGAGATGGCGAGCCACATGCCCTCGCTGGACAACATCACCTGGGAGCGGATCGAGCGGGAGGACGCGGTCACCTACCCGTCCGCCGGGCCGGACGAACCGGGCGCCGACATCATCTTCCGCGAGGCCTTCCCCACCGCGACGGGCCGCGCCAAGGTGGTGCCGACCGAGCTCGTGCCGCCGGACGAGATGCCCGACGAGGAGTTCCCGTTGGTGCTGACCACGGGCCGTCTTCTGGAGCACTGGCACACCGGGGCGATGACCCGCCGCTCCGCCGCGCTGGAGGCGCAAGAGCCCGAGGCGATCGTGGCGATGCACCCGCGCGACATCGGCGAGAAGGGCCTGAAGGCGGGGCAGACGGTGCGGGTGGAGACGCGGCGCGGCGCCGTCAGCCTCACCCTGCGCGCCGACCGCGACGTGACGAAGGGGATGATCTTCATCCCCTTCTGCTTCACCGAGGCCCCTGCCAATTTCCTGACGAACCCGAAGCTCGACCCGATCGGCAAGATCCCCGAGTTCAAGTTCTGCGCCGCCCGCGTCACCGCCACGCAGTAGGCCGCGCCGCAGCGCGCAGTGGTCCGGACCGAGTCGGCCCGGCCGAAGCGCTCCAAGCGGAGCCGGACCGCGTAGCCGTTCGCAGCGGGTGGGGCCATGGGTCGCGCGGCACGCGGAACCGAGTGGCCCGATCGCATCAGGGGCCGCCAATTGTATGGTAATCGGGTCCGCTCGACCCGATTGCACCGGCAGGCCGCCGGTCGCCAGACAAACCGGACCGCCTGCCCCATCACACTGGGCCGCCGCTCAACCGACAAGCCGGACCGAGCAGCCCGTTCGCAGTGGGGGGCTGACGGTCGCCGGGTAAGCCAGAACGCACTGCGCGATCAGCAGACCGGACTCTGGTCGCCCGGTAAGCCAGACCGCCCTGTCCTATCCTCGGCCGGCGGTCAGCCGGACCACCCGCCCGATCACAGGAGGCCGGTCAACAGGTAAGGCGGACCATCCCGCCCGACTTCAGCGGGCCGGGCCGAAGGTGAACCGAGGAGTCGGACCGCCTCGCCTGATCGCAGTGGGCCGGGCCACAGGTGGCTAGATACGCGAAGCCGTGTGCCCCGATCGAGGGGGCGCGGTCGCCGGTCGCCCGATAAGCGGGTCCGTCTTGCAAATTGGTCGCCGGTCGCCCGCCAAACCGACCGGCCTGCCCGACCGGAGCCGGGCCGGGCCGCCGGTCGCTCGATAAGTCGGACCGCCTCGCCCTATCGCAGCGGGGCAATCGCCCGCCTCGTGGAATCCCGTCGGCCGTGCGGCGCCGCCTATTTCACCTGTGCGGCCAGAGTGGCGACGGTGGCGCGTAGGGTGCGGCGGCGGTCGCGGGTGCGGCGCGTCTCGGTGCCGTAGGGTGAGGAATCGAGCAGCCGGTAGATGTCCGCCGCCGCCTGATTGAACCCTCCCGGCAGGTCCGCCGCCTCGTAGGTGTCGCGGATCTCCTCCATCTCTCGCACCCAGCGGCCGGCGTCGGCGGGAAGCGCCGCGACCATCGTCTCCGCACGGCGGAAATGCTGCGCCTGTGAGGCGGCCATCTCGTCAGCGAAGGCATCGCCGAGGTCCAGCCGCTCGGCCAGCACGAAGGCGCCGGTCAAGAGCGCGTTGAACCCCTTGGTGACGGAGGCGTAGACCATCTTCATCGCCGAGGCGGCGCCATAGTCGGCGCCGAGGTGGCGCACGTCGAAGGCGCTGGAGGCCACCTCCACCAGCCCCGCCGGACGCGGTCCCGAAAGGTAGAGACGCGGCCGCGCATCGCCGACAGGGGGCATGCCGATGATCCCGCCGTCGACCACGCTGACCGAGGGGCCGAACCCGGCCGCGATCGCCCGCGACAGGTCCGGCGAGATCGCGTTGGCCTCCACGAAGATCAGCCGGGTGTCACCGGCGGCCCCGGCGGCCTCGGCCACCGCCGCGCCGGTCGCCTCCGCGACCGAAGGCGGCACGATGGAGAAGATGATCGCCGCTTCCGCAGCGATGCCGGCCAGAGGGCGGTCGATCAACCCGGCCTCGATGGCGCGGGTGCGCGTCTCGCCGCTGCGGGCGGACAGATCGGTCAGAACGCGGTGTCCCGCCGCCAGCAGAGCCGCGCCCACCGCGGCTCCCATCTCGCCCGCCCCCACCAGGCCGACCGTCACGCCGCTCTCACCCGTCATCGTCCATCCTCTCCGGTCCGCCCGTCACGCGGCTGCCCGCCCCCGCGAGGCCGCCACACCCGTCACGCCAAAGCAGGGGCCAGATGCGCGGGCAAATCGAACTCCTTCGCCATCCGCGCCCGTGCCTCCGGCGACATCTTGCGCGCGGTCTTGGTGAGGATCCGCAGCACGTCCTCGTCGGCATGTTTCGCCGCGAAGGGCGCGAAATAATGGCGAACGAACACGAAGCAGATGATGTCTTCGAGAAGCTGCATGTGCGGATTGCGCTTGATGCCTTCCTTGCGAAGGAGGCTCTCCACCTCGGCGCGCTCGGCCTCGCCATAGCCGGCGTCGGCCATCAGCCCGCTCACCCGCGTGGCGTGGAACTTGGCGAGATCGGTGCGCCAGGCGAGATAGCCGGCACGCCCCTCGGGGTAGGACTCCCGCTCGCTCGTCCACCGCTCGATGTGCTGGCCCCGCGCGGCGATGCGCACCGTTTCGGGCGCGTCGGGGGCGATGCGCACCAACTCCTGCGACATGCGTTCGCCGTAAAGCAGCGCGGCCGGGCGGCCGGTGGCCTCGTCGAGGTTCGGGTCGGCGGCGTTGGCGGCGTCGATGGCGGCGATCACCGTTTCGAAGCGTGTTGTCATTGGCGGATCATCGGCTTGAGGGACCCCATGGCATGCCCGCCCCCGCACCGGCGCGACGACGCCCCGTCATCCTGCCTCATCTGCTCGCGATCGGCCACAGGGGCGCACGCGGGCGGATCCACCCCGCCCCCGCACGCCGGTCGATTGACGGCGGGCGCCGCAGCGCGGTTAGCTCGGCCCCGCGCCAACGACAGCGGCCGGACCACACGCCGCGAAAGGACGAGGGGGAGACGATGACCGAGCCACAGGCCACCCGGCGGACGCCAGCGCGGTCTTGCCGCTGATGCGCTCCTTCCTGTTCGTCCCCGGCGATTCGGAGAAGAAGCTCGGCAAGGCCTACGATTCGGGCGCCGACGTCGTCATCCTCGACCTCGAGGACTCGGTGTCGATGGACCGCAAGGCGGCGGCGCGCGGGCTCGTCGCCGAGGCGGCGGCGAACGCGCCCGGTTACGTGGCGGTGCGCGTCAACGCGCTCGACACCGGCATAGTGGACGAGGATCTGTCCGCGGTGATGGCCGCCCGCCCGTCCATGATCGTCCTGCCGAAGAGCGAGACGGGGGCGGACGTCGCCCACCTCGCCGCAAAGCTCAGCGTGTTGGAGGCGGAGAACGGGATCGTCGAGGGCGCGACGCAGGTGCTCGCCATCGCCACCGAGACGGCGCAGGCGATGTTCGGGCTCGGCACCTACCGCACCTCCGGGCCGCGGCTGGCGGCGATGACGTGGGGCTTGGAGGACCTTTCCGCCGCGCTCGGCGTGTCGCGCACACGCAATGAGGCGGGGCGGATCACCGACCCGTTCGCGCTCGCCCGCACGCTGTGCCTCGCCGGGGCGAAGGCGGCCGGGGTGCTGCCGATCGATTCCGTCTACACCGATTTCCGCGACGCCGAAGGTCTCGCCGCGGAGGCGCGCGAGGCGGCGGCGGACGGATTTCTCGGCAAGCTCGCCATTCACCCGGCGCAGGTCGCGGTGATCAACGAGGCGTTCACCCCGTCGGCGGAGGCGGTGGCGGCGGCGCGGCGCATCGTCGAGGCCTTCGCGGCGGCGCCGGGGGCCGGTGTCGTCGCGCTGGACGGCAAGATGGTGGACCGGCCGCACCTGGTGAACGCCCAGGCGCTGCTGGCGCGCGCGGGCGAGGGCTGAGGCCCCGCCCCCTCACCGGCCGCCGCGTCGTGGCTCGCGGGGCTTGCGGTCGGCGGCCCTTCGATCGCCGGCCGTCCGGTCGGCGGCCTTGCGGTCAGCGGCCTTGCCGGTCGGCGGGGCGATGGCCCCGCCATGTGCCGGGGCTCAGCCGGGGAAGGTCTCGGCGACGGCCGGCAGCGTCATCGCCCGCTCGGCCAGCGCGGCGAGCTTCGGATACTTGCCCTCGACCAGGAACGGGTTCGTCACCTTGGCCATGTGGTAGGCGCACACGGTCGCGACGTCCGAGCCGTCGGGCGCCGCGCCGCCGAAGAAGCCATCCGCCGGGGCAGCCTCGTCCATGGCCGCGAGACCGCCGCCGATCTGCGTGATCACACGGGCCTGCCAGTCCTTCCAATGCAGGTCCTCCGGGCGCCGGTTCTTCTCGTAGACCAGCGACACGACCTTCTCGACCGTGGAATGGGCGAGGCCGATCCGCTGCAGACAGTCACGCCGGGAAAGGCCGGTGGCCGGGACCAGACGCTTGTCCGGCATCGAATCGTCGAGCCAGTCGCAGATGGCCATGGTTTCGATCAGCTTGGTGCCGTCCTCCAGCACCAGAACGGGAACACGCAGTCCGGGGTGGAAGGTCTTCATCAGGTCCACCTGATCCGGATCGGTGGCGGCGACGGCAACGGACTCGAACGGGCGTCCCTGCAGGTTGCACCAGATCGCCACGCGGCGCACGTAGGGCGACAGCATGCGCCCTACCAGTTTCATTTCGGCCATCGACGTCCTCCCGTTCATGCGCTGCGGGCGGGCGTCCGGTCATGGCGTGCCGGGTCTTGGGCCCATCGTGCGCGCCGCAGCGTGGCGGCCGGAGTTTAACCACTATCGACAACGCCGCGACAATACAGGGCACGATGGAAAAGCCGACGAAAAAGGCCGCGCGGGATGCCGCGCGGCCTTTCCTCGGAAGCGGCTGAAGCCGGTCGGGCTTTAGCCGACGATCTCGTTGCCGCCGAACCAGAAGGCGATTTCTTCGGCGGCGGTCTCCGGCGCGTCGGAGCCGTGCACGGAGTTGGCCTCGATCGACTCGGCGAACTCGGCGCGGATGGTGCCGGGCTCGGCGTTGGCCGGGTTGGTGGCGCCCATCACTTCGCGGTTCTTCAGGACGGCGTTCTCACCTTCCAGCACCTGAACGACGGTCGGGCCGGAGGTCATGAAGGCGACGAGGTCGTTGAAGAAGGGGCGCTCTTTGTGGACGCCGTAGAAGGACTCGGCCTGAGCCTTCGTCATCATGATGCGCTTGGAGGCGACGACGGAGAGACCGGCCTCTTCCAGCTTCTTGGTGATCGCGCCCGTGAGGTTGCGCTTGGTGGCGTCGGGCTTGATCATGGAAAAGGTGCGTTCGATGGCCATAAGGTCCTCGTTGATCGCCGTGTGGCGGTTGGGGTGGTGGTGCGCCGCGCCTCTCGCGACGCCATGTTGCGCCCGCTATAAGATGGCGGACGCTGCAACCGCAACAGGAGCGACGGCGTGATCGGATATGCGTTGTTGGGGCGCTATAATCGGTGGGCCAATCGCCGCGTCTATGCGGCGGCGGCGGCGCTCCCCCCGGCGGACCTCGCCGCCGATTGCGGCGCCGCCTTCGGCTCGGTGATCGGCACCTTGAACCATCTCGTCGTCACCGACCGGATCTGGATGAACCGCTTCCATGGCGCGGCGACCTACCCCGAGGCGCCGCTGGACGCGACAGTGAGCCTCGACCTTGCCGAACTGACCGCGATCCGCACCGCGCTCGATGAGGACATCGCCGCCTTCGCCGAGGCGATGACCGACGCGAAGGCGGCCTCCACCTTCAGCTATCGCCGCGCCACCACGCCGGATCTGATGACCGAGCCGATGGGTCCGGCCCTGATCCACTTCTTCAACCACCAGACCCATCACCGCGGCCAGGTCCACGCGCTGCTGACGCGGCTGGCCGGGACCGCACCGGCGTTGGATCTCATCTATTTCGCCCGCGAGGCGGCGGCCGCCTAACTCTGCCGCGCGGTGGTGGACGGTGTGGCGCGCCGGGTCGTCTGCGCCCTTGCCACAAGGCGCACGAGGGCGCGATAAGGCGCGCCATGCTGACCATCCGCAACCTCACCTACCGCATCGACGGGCGCACCCTTCTGGAAGGCGCCGACGCCACCGTGCCTTCGGGCGCCAAGGTGGGGCTGGTCGGCCGCAACGGCTGCGGCAAAACCACGCTGTTCAACCTCATCTGCGGCGAGCTGTCGCCCGAATCCGGCGACATCATGCTGGCCGAGGGGCAGCGCATCGGCCGCGTTGCCCAGGAGGCGCCGGGGACCGAGCACTCGCTGATCGAGACGGTGCTGGCCGCCGACACCGAGCGCGCCGCCCTTTTGGCCGAGGCCGAGATCGCGACCGACGCCCACCGCATCGGCGAGATCCACAACCGCCTCGCCGACATCGACGCCTATTCGGCCGAGGCGCGGGCGGCGTCGATCCTGGCCGGTCTCGGGTTCGACGCGGCGGCCCAGGCGCGGCCCTGCTCGTCCTTTTCCGGCGGCTGGCGCATGCGCGTGGCGCTGGCGGCGATCCTGTTCCTGGAGCCGGACCTCCTGCTGCTCGACGAGCCGACCAACTATCTCGACCTCGAAGGCACGGTCTGGCTGGAGACCTATCTTCAGCGCTACCCGCACACCGTCGTCGTCATCAGCCACGACCGCGACATGCTGGACTCCGTCGCGCGGCAGATCATCCACGTCGACGGCGGCAAGCTCGTTCCCTACCGCGGCAACTATTCGGAGTTCGAGCGCCAGCGCCGTGAGCGGGCCGAGGCGAAGGCGCGGCAGATCGAGCGGCAGTCGGCCGAGCGGGAGCACCTGCAGGCGTTCATCGACCGGTTCCGCGCCAAGGCGTCGAAGGCCAAGCAGGCCCAGAGCCGGGTGAAGAAGCTCGAGAAGATGAAGTCGCTCGAGCCGATCCTGGACGAGACGATGCCGCCGATCCGCATTCCGAACCCGAAGCGCGCGCTGTCGCCGCCGATCATCGCGGCGGACCGCGTGGTGCTCGGCTACGGCGGAACGTCGGTGCTGCGGCGTGTGAACATCCGCGTCGACGAGGACGACAGGATTGCGCTGCTGGGCGCCAACGGCAACGGCAAGTCGACGCTGGCCAAGATGCTGGCGGACCGGCTGGAGCCGATGGAAGGCAGCGTCATCCGCGCCGACCGGATGAAGATCGCCTATTTCGCCCAGCACCAGCTCGACGAGCTGCGGCCGAAGGAAACGCCGGTCGAGCACGTCCAGGCGCGGCTGAAGTTCGAGGAGGACGAGAAGGACGTGCGCGCGCGGGTCGCCCAGATGGGCCTCGCGGGGGAGCGAATGGACACGCCCGCCAAGGACCTGTCGGGCGGCGAGAGGGCGAAGCTGCTGCTCGGCCTCGCCACGATGGACGGGGCGAACCTTCTGATCCTCGACGAGCCGACCAACCACCTCGACATCGATTCGCGCACCGCCCTCATCGACGCGATCAACGGTTACGAGGGCGCGGTGATCCTCATCAGCCACGACCGCTATCTGGTGGAGGCGTGCGTGGACCGGCTGTGGCTGGTGGCGGACGGCACCGTGGCGCCGTTCGACGACGACATGGACGCCTATCGCGCGCTGATCCTGGGCAATGCCAAGAAGGGCAAGGCGGGGGACGAGAAGCCGGCCGACAAGGTGAGCGCGGCGGACCGGCGGCGCGAGGCGGCCGAGGCGCGTGCGGCGCTGGCCCCCTTGCGCAAGAAGGTGCAGGCGGCCGAGAAGGACATCGCCAAGGCGGAGGCCGAGATCGCCAAGCTGGACGCCAAGCTGGAAGACCCGGCGCTCTACACCAAGGACCCGGCCAAGGCGACGGAGCTCTCCAAGGAGCGCGCCCGCTGGGCCAAGGCGCGCGAGGACGCCGAGGAGGCGTGGCTGGAAGCGTCCGAAGCCTACGAGGCGGCCGAGGCGGGGGCCGCCGTCGCCGGCTGAGCCCCGCTCAGGAGAGGCGCCCGCACGGCGTACCGCCCGGCGGGGCAAGATGGACCACCTTATAACCCTCCTGCTTCAGCGCCGCGAGGAGCCCCGGCAGCATCGCCGCCGTGCGCAGGTGGATGTCGTGGAACAGGATGACGCCCTTGCCGCGTGTCTTCAGCGCCGCGAGGGTCCGCCGCGCCACGGCGTCGCCGCTGGTGCGCAGATAGTCCTTGGAATCGATGTCGACGTCGATCACCACGGTGCCGCGTTCGGCGAGCGCGGCGCGCAGGCCCGGCGTGTCGGCGAGATAGGGGAAGCGGAAGAAGGGCGCGCGGCTGTAGCCGGACCCGGTCAGCGCCGCGGCCACCGCGCGCTCGCCCTCGAACACCTCCGTCAGCGCGTCGGCACGGCTGAGGCTGGCAAGATTGGGGTGGCTCTCGGTATGGGTGCCGATGGTGTGGCCGCGTGCCGCCACCCGCCGCACCAGCGCCGGATAGGACCGCGCCATCTGGCCGACCATCAGGAACGTCGCCTTCACGCCGGCCGCGTCGAGCGCGTTCAGGATGGCGGGCGTGGTCTTCGGGCGCGGCCCGTCGTCGAACGTCAGCACCACCTCGCGCGGATCGAGGGCGATGTCGCCGATCTCTTCGACGGTGATGGTGCGCCCGGCGAGAGAGGACGCGGCGACAACCTCGGTGGGCCGGCAGCGCTCCGCGACCGGGGCGAGCGGGGCCGCCTCGAAATCGGGAGCGATGGGGGCGGCGATCGTTGCCGGGACCGCGTTGCGGTAGGCGAAGGCCTCCGTCTTCGGCGCCCGCGCGCAGGCGGACAGGCCGAGGGCGGCGGAGAGGATGATCGCCAGAGCGGCCGATCGCATGAGCGAGCCTCATCGAGGAAACATGGTTTCCCGATGATTGCCGGACATGGTTAACGCCGCCTTTCTACGGTCCGCCGCATTGGACGGGCAGGCCGCGGGGGCCTGCCCGTAAACGCCTCAGAGCGCCGCCAGAACCCGCGCCCAGGAGCGGATCCCCTTGTGGAAGCTCGACATGTTGAACTTCTCGTTCGGGCTGTGGACGTTGTCGTCCTCCAGCGCGAAGCCGATCATCAGCGTGTCCATGCCGAGCTTGTGCTTGAAGTCGTGGACGATGGGGATGGAGCCGCCCATGCCCACCATCGCCGTCGCCTTGCCCCACTCGGCGTCGAGCGCGGTCTTGCCGACTTCGAGGAGATCCCAATCGTCCGGGATGGTCAGCGCAGGGCCGTTGCCGTGGGCCTTGAACTCGACCGAGCAGTCGGCCGGCACACGCTCGCGCACGAAGGCGCGGAAGGCCTCGCGCAGTTTGTCGGGGTTCTGATCGCCGACGAGGCGGAAGGAGATCTTGGCGTGCGCTTCGGCGGGAATGACGGTCTTGAAGCCGGCGCCCGTGTAGCCGCCCCACATGCCGTTCACCTCCAGCGTCGGCCGCGCCCAGACCTGCTCGAGGATGGTGCGCCCCTCCTCGCCCGCGGGGGTCTTGAGGCCGATCGGGCCGAGGAACTTTTCGGCGGTCATGCCGAGGCTGTCCCAATTGGCCAAGGTCTCGGCCGGGACCTCGGCCACGCCCTCGTAGAAGCCGGGGACCGTGACGCGGCCGGTCTCGTCGTGCAGCGCGGCGATGATCGCGGCCAGCACGTGGTTCGGGTTGCGGGCCGGGCCGCCGAACTGGCCGGAGTGCAGGTCGCGGTTGGAGCACTTCACGGTGATCTCGTCGCCGACGAGGCCGCGCAGGCTCATGGCGATGGCCGGGGTCTCGGGATCCCACATGCCGGTGTCGCAGACGAAGGCCGCGTCGCAGCGCAGCTCCTCCATGGTCTTGGCGAAGAAGGCGGGAAGGCTCGGCGAACCGGACTCCTCCTCGCCCTCGATCAGCACCGTGACCGGCACCGGCAGGCGCCCCTCGACGGCGAGGATGGCGCGCATCGCCTCGATGAAGGTCATGAGCTGACCCTTGTCGTCGCAGGCGCCTCTGGCGACGATGATCTTCGAGCCGTCCTCGCGGGTGACGATGCGCGGGGCGAAGGGATCCTCGTCCCAAAGGTCCAAGGGGTCGACGGGCTGAACGTCGTAGTGGCCGTAGAACAGCACCTTGGGCTTGTCGTCGGACGTCGCCTCGGCGGGGAAGGCCAGCACGATGGGCTTGCCGTCCGTCTCGCGCACTTCGGACAGGAATCCGAGAGCGGCGAGGTCGTCCTTGATCCAGTGCGCTGCGGCGCGGCAGTCGGCGTCGTAGGCCGGATCGGTGGAGATCGACGGGATCTTGAGGAGGGCGAAGAGCCGCTCGAGGCTCTCGTCCAAGTTGTCGTCGATACGCTTGAGGATCGCGTCGATATTCATGGGAGTCCTTCCGGTTGCCTTCCGGCGCGGCTTTAGAATAATGCAGTCGGGGGGAAAGCAGTATGGAAACGAACGCGCAAGCGTCCCTTTTGGCGGACTGGGTCCCGCTGGCGGAAAAAGCGTTGAAGGGCCAAGGCCTTGAAACGCTGAATACGGAGACGCCGAGCGGCTTCACACTCGGCCCCCTCTATGCCGCGGCCGAACCGTCCTACCTCGGGCGCCCCTTCGCCGGTCCTTGGCACGTGGTCGCGCGGATGGATGGGGCGGACCCCGCCGCGCAGGCCCGCACCGACCTCGAAAACGGCGCGTCGGAGCTCGCCCTCGTCTTCGCAGGCGCACCCGGCGCGTTCGGCGGCGGGCTGACGGCGACGACGGTGGACGCGCTGGACGACGCGCTGTCCGGCATCGTCCTCGACCTCGTCCCGCTGCGGCTCGAGGCGGGCGCATCTGCGGTCGGCGCCGCGGCGCTCGTCGCCGCGCTGGTGGAGCGGCGCGGCACCGCCCCGGCGGCGCTCCACGCGAGGATCGACCCGCTCGGCACCTTCGCCGCCACCGGCATCCTCCCCGCATTCGCCGACCCCGGTGCGCTGGTCGACGCGGTCGGCGGGGTCAGCGCGATCGGCGCCCCCGGCACGGTGTTGACGGCGGACGGTCGCATCGCCGCCGAAGCCGGCGCCTCCCCCACCACCGAGCTCGCCTTCGCGCTGCACAGCCTGGCCACGATCCTGCGGCTGGCCGACGCCGGCGGCATGGCCCCGGTGAAGACGCTGCCGCTCGTCGGCATGGCCCTTTCGGCGAGCGAGGAGCAGTTCGCGACGATCGCCAAATTCCGCGCCGCACGACGCCTTCACAAGTTGATCGCCGGAGCCTGCGGCATCGACACGCCGCTGACCCTGCATGGCGAGACGGCGCGGCGCATGCTCTCCTTCTCGGACCCGCAGACCAACCTGTTGCGCCTCACCATCGCCGCCTTCTCGGCCGGTGTGGGCGGGGCCGATTCGGTCACCGTGTTGCCGTTCGACGCGGAGGGCAGCGCCTTCGCCCGGCGCATGGCCCGCAACATCCAGACGCTGCTGATCGAGGAATCCCACGTCGGCCGCCTGTCCGACCCCGGCGCTGGTGCGGGCGCGGTGGAAGCCTACACGGACAGCCTCGCCGAAGCCGCCTGGGCCACATTCCAGATGATGGAGAGCGAGGGTGACGCGGTGGCCACCGGGCGCCTCGCCGAGCTGGTGGCGGCCGACCGAAGGGCCGCAGAAAAGGCTCTGGAGGGCAAGAGGAAGGCGATGATCGGCGTCACCATCCACCCGCCGCAAAGCCCGGCCGCGGTGCCGGACGAGTTCGCCGCTCCGGCTCCCGTCGCCACCGCCACCGGCGACGTCGCCGCCAACTTCGCCGGCTTGAAGGCCGCCGCGGCGCAGGGCGCTCCCCTCGCCGCCCTCGCGGCCAAGGCGACGGACATGGCACCCACGTGCCCGCCGCTCGTGCCCGTCCGCATCGCCGCGTCCTTCGGAGGCTGACCCATGGTTCCCGATTTCCGTAGCCTCGCCTACGCCAAAGCCGCCGCCAGCGCGCCCGCAGCGGCCGAGCCGTGGACCACCGCCGAGGGCATCGCCATCGCCCCTCTCGCGGACCCCGCCGCCGTCGCGGACCTGCCGCTCGGCACCGTGCCCGGCAAGGCGCCCTATATTCGCGGCCCCTACCCGACCATGTACGTGCAGAAGCCGTGGACGATCCGCCAATATGCGGGCTTCTCCACCGCCGAAGCGTCGAACGCCTTCTACCGCCGCAACCTCGCCGCCGGGCAGAAGGGGCTGTCCGTCGCCTTCGACCTCGCCACCCACCGCGGCTATGACAGCGACCATCCCCGCGTGATGGGCGACGTCGGCATGGCGGGCGTCGCGATCGACTCCATCCTCGACATGCGCCAGCTGTTCGACGGCATCCCGCTCGACGAAATGTCCGTGTCGATGACGATGAACGGTGCGGTTCTGCCGGTTCTGGCGCTCTACATCGTTGCCGCCGAAGAACAGGGCGTGCCGCAGTCCAAACTGTCGGGCACCATTCAGAACGATATTCTGAAGGAGTTCATGGTCCGCAACACGTTCATCTATCCGCCTCGCCCGTCGATGCGGATCGTGTCGGACATCTTCGCCTATACCGCCGAGCATATGCCGCGGTACAACTCCATCTCCATCTCCGGCTACCACATGCAGGAGGCGGGGGCGACGGCGGACCTCGAACTCGCCTACACCATCGCCGACGGGCTGGAATATATCCGCACCGGCGTAAAGGCGGGGCTGGACGTCGACACGTTCGCGCCGCGCCTCTCTTTCTTCTGGGCCATCGGCATGCACTTCTTCATGGAAGTCGCCAAGATGCGCGCCGCCCGTTACCTGTGGGCCACGTTGGTGCAGAAGGAGTTCGCGCCCAAGGACCCCCGGTCCACCTCGCTTCGGACCCACTGCCAGACCTCCGGCTGGTCGCTGACGGCGCAGGACGTCTACAACAACGTCGCCCGCACGATGATCGAGGCGATGGCCGCCACCCAGGGCGGCACCCAGTCGCTGCACACCAACGCGCTGGACGAGGCGCTGGCGCTGCCGACCGACTTTTCCGCCCGCATCGCCCGCAACACGCAGCTCGTTATCGCCGCCGAGAGCGGGACGACGCGGTTCATCGACCCGTGGGGCGGCTCGCCTCTGGTGGAGCGGCTGACGCACGATCTCGCCGCCCGCGCACTGACGCATATCGAGGAGGTGGAAAGCCTCGGCGGCATGGCGAAGGCGATCGAGGCCGGAACGCCGAAGCTCAGGATCGAGGAAGCCGCGGCGCGCGCCCAGGCGAAGATCGATTCCGGCGAGCAGACCGTCGTCGGCGTCAACCGCTACAAGCCTGACGTGGATCCGGGCGTCGACGTTCTGAAGGTCGACAATGCGGACGTGCGGCGCCAGCAGCTCGCCAAGCTGGAGCGCCTGCGCGCCGAGCGGGACGAGGTTGCCACCAAGGCCGCCCTCGCCGCGCTGGAGAACGGCGCCAAGGGCGGCGGCAACCTTCTGGCGCTGTGCATCGACGCCGCGCGCGCCCACGCCACGGTGGGCGAGATGAGCGACGCCATGGAACGCGCCTTCGGCCGCCACACGGCGGAGATCAAGGCGATCACGGGCGTCTACAAGAGGGAGGCCGGCAAGATGGGCAAGCGGATCGACGACGTGCGCCGCAAGGCCGACGCTTTCGCCGACGCCGACGGGCGCCGCCCGCGCATCCTCGTCGCCAAGATGGGGCAGGACGGGCACGACCGCGGCCAGAAGGTCATCGCCTCCGCCTTCGCCGACCTCGGCTTCGACGTCGACATCGGCCCCCTCTTCGCGACGCCCGAGGAATGCGCCCGCCAGGCGGTCGACAACGACGTTCACATCGTCGGCGTCTCGTCGCTGGCCGGCTCGCATCTGACGCTGCTGCCGGAGCTGCGCGAGGCGCTGAAGGCGGAGGGCGCGGGCGACATTCTGATCGCCATCGGCGGCGTGATTCCGCCGGGTGACGTGGCGGAGCTGAAGGAGATGGGGGCCGCGGCGATCTTCCCGCCCGGCACCGTCATCGCCGACGCCGCGGAAGGACTGATCGACGAATTGAACGCGCGCCTCGGCTACGCCCCGCGCCAGGCCGCCGAGTAAGCGTGAGCGCACCGGACGAGGCGCTTCTGGCCGCCGCACGCGCGGCTGCCGACGCCGCCTATGCGCCCTACTCCCGCTTCCACGTCGGCGCCGCGGTGCGCGCCGAGGACGGGCGCGTGTTCGCCGCCGCCAATGTCGAGAACGCCTCCTACGGCCTGTCGCTGTGTGCGGAAACGAACGCCATCATGGCCGCCGCGGTCGCCGGGGTGCGGCGCCTGTCGGCCGTCGCGGTGGTCGGCTACCGCGCCGCAACGCCCGGCGAACCTGTGCTCGCCACCCCCTGCGGGCGCTGCCGCCAGGTGATCAACGAGTTCGCCGGGCCGGACACGCCCGTCACGGTCCAGAGCGCCGAGGGCAGCGAGACCTTGGCGGTGACCTTGGGCGATCTCCTCCCCCACGCCTTCGGCCCGGAGCGGCTTTAGCCCCCGTCTCCGCATCGCCGTGGGTCGCCGGCCCCTGCCTCACGCCCGCTTTGCGCTCGCTGATCCGTCGCTGTCCCCCCGTGTGCGGCGGCCAGGGCGTGCCGGCCGTGTCGGTCGATTGATCGGAGCGTGATCGAGCACACATCGCAATCGCCGGTACGGTGCCAGATTGGGGGGACCGGCCGGGCGAGAGGCCGGCGCCGCCGCCTCAGGTATTGCGTGGCGCGCGGCGAGCCCTCGGCCGCGGGCTTATTGCCGCAGCATCCGGGCGCTTTTTGGTGGACCGTGCTGTTGCCCTCAGGTCACGAACCCTGCCGCGCCTTGCCTGAGGCCGGGAGTTGCGCACAATTGAGCCGTCCCCTTTGGTGCTTCGTTCAAGGGTCGGATGCACAGGCTCACCCCTCCCCGAGCCTCTGAAGGCATGTTCATGTCCGCTTTCGCCGCGCCCTCTTCCCGTTCCCCTTTCGCCCGCCCGTCGCGGATCGCCGCCGCTATCATGTCCGCCCTGCTCGCCGCCGGCTGTGTCGCCAACCCGGCCGAGCCGCTGACCGAGGATCGCGTCTCCTCCAGCACGTGGCTAGTGATGACGGACGACGGCATCGGCCCTGTGAAGTCGGGAACGCCCTACCAGGAGACGATCATGGCGCAGGTGGCGCCGGGGGTTGAGATCCGCTCCATCCAGACCGCCAACGAGACCCGAACCGAGTGGACCCACGCCGCCTTCATGGGCGAGGTGCAGGCGGTGCAATTCTTCAAAGGCCCCGGCAACACTGTGGCCGAGATGCACGGCGTGGCGCAGCACCTCGCCGGGCCGAACGGGGAGCGCATCGGCATGTCCATGGCGCAGGCCCGCGTGACGCGGCGCGACTGCCGCGAGGGCACGGACCTGTGGCTCGGCATGGCGGTGTGCAAGGCGCGCGGGGCGCCCCATATCAGCCTGGTGTTCGCCATCCCCCAATATGCCGGCCCGTTCGACAGCCTTGCCTCGGCGGAAGACCTTCAACGCGCCGAGCTTCAGCGAATCGTGTGGCACGCGAAGCCCTGAGCGACCTCGCCGGCCGGATCACGGCGGGTGAGCGGGCGGCCCTCGCCAAGGGGATCACGCTCGTGGAATCGCGCCGTGCGGCCGACCGGGGTGCCGCCGCCGCGCTGATCCAGGAGGTGTTGCCGCACACCGGGCGGGCCATCCGTCTCGGCATCACCGGTGTGCCGGGCGTCGGCAAGTCCACCACCATCGACGCGCTGGGCGTTCAGCTCATCGAGGCAGGGCACAAGGTGGCGGTGCTCGCCATCGACCCCTCGTCCACCCGCACTGGCGGCGCCATTTTGGGCGACAAGACGCGCATGGCGAACCTTGCCGCGCGGCGTGAGGCGTTCATCCGCCCCTCCCCCTCGGCGGGCTCGCTCGGCGGTGTGGCGGCCCGCACGCGCGAGGCGATGCTGTTGGTGGAGGCGGCGGGCTTTTCGGTCGTGATCGTCGAGACGGTGGGCGTCGGCCAGTCCGAACTTGCGGTCGCCGACATGGTGGACACCTTCCTGGCGCTGATGCTGCCGGGCGCGGGGGACGAGCTTCAGGGCATCAAGAAGGGCCTGCTCGAGCGGGCCGACATCATCGCCGTGAACAAGGCGGACGGGAACGCCTTCCACGCCGCGCGCCAAGCCGCGGCCGAGCTTCTCAGCGCGGTGAAGATCCTCGCCGCGGAGGCGCCGCCGGAGATCCTCACCGTATCCGCCCGCACCGGCGAGCGGCTGGACGCGCTGTGGCAGGCGATCCTGCGTCACCGCGATGCGCTCGACGGGTCCGGCAAGCTGGCCACGCGGCGGCGCGAGCAGAACGTCGTATGGATGCGCGACATGATCACCGACGGGCTGCAGGCCTTCCTGGCCGAGCATGCGGGCACGGTCCTCGGCGACGTGACGGAGGCGGTGCGCCGCGGCGACGTCGCCCCCAGCGCCGGGGCGCAGGACATTCTGGCCCGCCTCCCCCGCTGACCGCCGCCTGCCTCCGCCCGCAACACAGGCCGGTGTGAGCGGCCGTGCAACCCTGCCGCCAGATCCGTTTGATAACGAACTCATGGTGACGGAGTGGGAGCGTCTGGCAATGCCGCGAGACTTTTGCAAACAGTGTCAACCCGGCGACGGATTGGGGTTCGATTTCTCGTTCGCCTTTCAGCCGATCGTCGACGTCATGCGGCGCCGGGTCTACGCCTACGAGGCGCTGGTGCGGGGGGTCGACGGCGCGGGTGCACTGGCCATCCTGTCCCAGGTCGACGCCGCGAACCGCTACCACTTCGACCAGATGGCCCGCGTGAGGGCGATCGAGCTGGCCGCCCGCCTGTTCGGCGACAGTGATGCGCTCCTCTCCATCAACATCATGCCCAATGCGGTCTACGACCCCGTGCGCTGCCTGCGCACGACCTTGCGCGCGGCCAAGGAGAACGAATTTCCGCTGGAACGGCTGATGTTCGAGTTCACCGAGCACGAGCGCGTTGCGGACGTGGCGCATCTGCGGCGCATCGCCCGGCACTATGCCTCGTGCGGTTTCACCACCGCGATCGACGATTTCGGCGCCGGCTTCTCCGGCCTCGGTTTCCTCGCCGAGTTCGTGCCGAACGTGGTCAAGATCGACCGCGAGCTGGTGCGCGACATCCAGCACGACCGCGTGCGCCAGGCGATCATCGGTGCGATCTTCTCGGCGGCGCAGGATCTCGACATCACGATCATCGCCGAAGGGATCGAGACGGCCGACGAGTTCGAGTTCCTGGTGGACATGGGGATCGCCCTCTTCCAGGGCTTCTACTTCGCGCGCCCGGCGTTCGAGGCCCTGCCGGAGGTCAACTTCGGCGGGCCGATCGCGCTGGGCTCGTCGCACTATGCCGCCGGTCGCCGCTGACCCCCCGCCCCGCCGGGCCTACTCCGCCGCCTGCAGGAAACCGCCGGACTGACGCGCCCATAGGTCGGCATAGACGCCGCCTTCCGCCAGCAGCGCCGCATGGGTGCCCGTCTGCACCACGCGTCCGCCGTCGACGACGACGATGCGGTCCATCGCCGCGATGGTGGACAGGCGGTGCGCAATGGCGATGACGGTCTTGCCCTGCATCACCTCGTCCAGCGCCTCCTGAATGTCGGCCTCCACCTCGCTGTCGAGCGCGCTCGTCGCCTCGTCGAGCACCAGGATGGGAGCGTCCTTCAGGATCGCGCGGGCCAGCGCGATGCGCTGGCGCTGCCCGCCGGACAGCTTCACCCCGCGCTCGCCGAGGTGGGCGTCGTAGCCGAGGCGGCCCTTGCCGTCGGCGAGCTGGGTGATGAAGTCGTGCGCGCGCGCCCGCCGGGCCGCCTCGTAGGCCGCCTCGCGCCCCGCCTCCGGCCGGCCGTAGAGGATGTTGTCGAGCGCCGAGCGGTTGAAGATCGCGGTCTCCTGCGTGACCGTCGAGATCGCCCGCCGCAACCCGTCCTGGGACAGATCGCGGATGTCCGTCCCGTCGAGCAGGATGCGCCCTTCGGCAACGTCGTGGAGGCGCAGGAGCAGCGAGACGGCGGTGGATTTGCCCGCACCCGAGCGGCCGACGAGCCCGACCTTCTCGCCCGCCGCGATGTCGAGGTTCAGCCCCGCCACGCCGCCGATGGGGCGGCCATAGCGGAAGGTGACGTTCTGGAACTCCACGTGGCCGCGCGTCGCCTTGGGGTCCACTGCATCCGCCGCGTCGACGATGTCGTGGGCGGGAGACAGGGTGTGCGCGCCGTCCTCGATGGTGCCGAGTTCGCCGAAGATGGAGAGTGCGGACTGGGCGATCCAGTTGGACATCGCCGTCAGCCGCAGCGTCATGATGGAGGCCATGGCGATGACGCCGATGGAGGCGCTGCCGATATGGTAAAGCCACAGCGACCCGGCGATGAGGATGACCGTGAGCGCCGAGTTCATGGCGGCGAGGATGACCCGCATCGCCATCATCGATCGGCCGAAGGCGATGCCGGTGCGGCGGAAACCGGCGATGGCGGAGCGGGCCGCCTCCTCCTCGCGCGACGCATGGGCGAAGAGCTTGACCGTCTTGATGTGGCTGAGGCTGTCGACGAGCTGGCCGGTGACGATGGCGCGCGCGGCGGCCCGCGCCTTCGCCCGTGCGCGGATGCGTGGCACGCCCCAGCGGATGGCCAGCGCGAAGCACAGGCTCCAGACCACGACGACGAGCGCCAGAAGCGGCTCGGCCGAGGCGAGGAGCAGCGTGATGGTGACGATGTAGGCCGCCAGCATGCCGAGCGAGGACAGGCTGTCGACGACGACGCTGGTGAGCGCCGTCGAGGTCTGCGTCTGCTTCTGGGCGATGCGGCCGGTGAAGTCTTCCTCGAAGAAGCGCATGGACTGGCCGAGGGTGTGCCGGTGCAGGCGCCAGATGGTCATGGGGTTGAGGCCGGGGCCCAGCGCCAGCGATGTCATCGCGCTTTGGCCGAGCTGCACCAGCGGCTTGCCGAAGACGACGAGCACGAACAGGCTGAGGAGCCAGGGCCATTCCTGCGCGAAGACGTCGGCGGGGCCGGCGGCGGTGGCGCGGTCGACGAGGCCGCCGATGAGGTAGAAGACCAGCCCCTCGGTCGCCCCCACGGCGAGTGCGAATATGGCGAGGAGGACGATGGGCCAGCGCACATCGGCGAGGCTCCACTTGAGGAAGGCGACGAGACCTTCGGGCGGGCGCGTGCCCTCGTAGGGGCGGAACGGGTCGATCATCCGCTCGAACGGCTGGAAGAGGCCGGTGAAGGGTTCGCGGTCCGGCATCCGGTCGGGGTCGGGGATCTTGATGATCGGCTTCACTCTGCACCTCGTCGCCGGTTCGCGTCGGGTCCGCGGGTGCGGGGAACGGCCCGCGCGGACGGGGCGCGGCCGAGAGGGCCCGCGCGCCAGGGTCTATATAGAGTGCCTTGGTGCCGCCTTCGCCAGGGCTCGAAACGCGGCACAGAGTCCACCGCGGCGGCACGCCGTCGCCGGCGCGGGACCGTCGGGGCGCGGGCGGCTCAGTCGTCGACCGGGGCCGCGTCGGCCACGCGGGCGCGGAAGGCGGAGGGCGTCATTCCTGCATAGCGGGTGAAGGCGCGGGTGAAGTAGGCCGGATCGACGAAGCCGAGGTCCCCGGCGATGCGCCCGACCGGATGCGCGGTATAAGCCAGCAGCCGCCGCGCCTCCTTCATCAGCCTCAATTCGATCACCCGCGAGGCGCCGGAGCCCAACTCCGCCCGGCACACGCGCGACAGGTGCGTGGCCGACACCTTCAGCGCGGCGGCATAGTCGGCCACGCGCCAATGGCTGCGATAGTGCGTCTCGATCAGCGCCTCGAACCGGCGGATGAGGGGCGAGCCCTCGGCCCCCATGTCGGGCGCGATGCCGCCGGCCACGCGGGCCGCGATCAGCGTCGCCACCGCCACCAGGCACTGGGCGCGGGCCGGCCGGTTGGCGCCGAATTCCTCGGCCATCGCGTCGAACAGGTAGCCGATGTCCGGACCGGCATCGACCAGGGCCGCGACGCGCAACATGGGGCAGGCGCCGATGCACCCGTCCAGCGCCTCGACCGGGACAGTGACCACCGTGCCGACGGTCTGCGGGGCGAAGCGGAATCCGTGGACGGCGCCGGCGGGCAGGTTCACGACGCCGGGGGCCGCGAGCTCGGCCTCGCGCCCCTCGAACTGCACGGCGGTCGCCCCGGAGGTGACATAGAGGAATTGATGCAGGCGCTCGTGCCGGTGGGGCTGAATGGCCCATCCGTGCAAGCTCGACCGTTCGGCGATCGTCTCACAATGCACGACATCCGGCAGCAAGGCCCGTTCCCCGTAGAGTTCGAACTTCGGAATGCGCGATGTCTCGATGTTCGAATAGTCCAATTGGGGGGTGTCCACGTCCATTCCAGGAGACCGCACTCGGTCGCACACTATGGCTGGGAGGACCAGTCCATGAGAACACAAGCCGCTATCATCGGCGCGGGACCGGCGGGGCTTTTATTGTCGCAGCTCCTGATGCAGTCCGGAATATCCACAGTGGTCATCGAACGCCGCAGCCGCGCGCATGTTCTATCACGCATCCGCGCCGGTGTCCTGGAATGGGGGTCGGTGGAGACGCTGCGGCGGGCCGGTGTCGGCGCGCGGATGGACGCCGAAGGGGCGGTGCACGAGGGCGTTGCGCTCGGCCATTCGAACCACCAGTTCCGCATCGACTTTCGCGCCGCGTGCGACCGCGCGGTGATGGTCTACGGCCAGACCAAGGTCACCAAGGACCTCTACGCCGCGCAGGACGCGGCCGGCGCCGTCATCATCCACGACGCCCAGGATGTGGCGCTTCACGACGTGGAGGGGACGCCTCGGGTGACCTACGCCAAGGAGGGGCGCACGCACGAGGTGGTGGCCGACATCGTCGCCGGGTGCGACGGGTTCCACGGTGTCGCCCGGCAGACGATCCCGGAGGCGAAGCGGACCGAATATGCGCACGCCTTCCCTTTCGCGTGGCTGGGCGTGTTGTCCGAGACGCCGCCGGTGGCGCACGAGCTGATCTACGCCAACCACCCGCGCGGCTTCGCTTTGGCCTCGATGCGCAACGCCAAGCTGTCACGGTATTATGTGCAGGTCCCCGCGGAGACCGAGGCGCAATCGTGGAGCGATGCGGCGTTCTGGGACGAGCTGCGCCGCCGCCTCCCCCACGACGCGGCCGAGCGGCTGATCACCGGCCCGTCGATCGAGAAGTCGGTGGCGCAGTTGCGGGCGTTCGTCGCGGAGCCGATGCGGTGGGGCAATCTGGTGCTGGCGGGGGACGCGGCGCACATCGTGCCGCCCACGGGCGCGAAGGGGCTGAACCTTGCGATCGGCGACGTGGCGCTGCTGGCCGAGGTGCTGACGGCGCACTTCGGCGGTGACCGGGCGGCGCTGGGCACATACACGGCGCGGGCGCTCGAGCGGGTGTGGGCGGGCATCCGCTTCTCGTCCGGGATGACCAATCTGCTGCACCGTTTCCCCGGCCAGAGCGCGTTCGAGCAGCGCATGCAGGAGGCGGAGCTTCACCATATCGAGCATTCGGCCGCCGCCCGCGAGGCGGTGGCCCGCAACTATACGGGCCTCCTCGACTGAGGACGGCGCTCCGACGCAAAAACGCCCGGCACGAAGGCCGGGCGTTTTGTCGTTCGCATGTGCGGCGGGATCAGCGCGCGGCGCCCTCCGCCGGGGCCGCGTTCCGGCTGACCAGCATCTGGTAGGCGAGCACCAGGATGACGAGGCCGATGCCGATCGTATCCGTCCACAGCCCCGGCTTGATGAGGACGAAGGCCGCCCCGATGAGGACGATCCGTTCCACGATGCTGGCGCGGGCGGCGAGATAGCCGATCATCCCCGCCGCCAGGCAGATGACGCCGATGAGCGCCGTGATGAGCGTCGTCACCACCGTCGGCCAGGTGCCGATGAGGAGGATGGACGGGCCGAACACGAACATGAACGGGATGATGTAGCCCGTCGCGCCGAGCTTCAGCGCGGCGAAGCCCGTGTCCCACAGCCCGGCGCGGGAGATGCCGTTGGCGGCGTAGACCGCCATCGCCACCGGCGGCGTGATGGCCGAGAGGATGGCGTAGTAGAAGACGAACATGTGCGCCGCTTCCACCATGACGCCGAGCTTGACGAGCGCCGGCACCAGGAGCGCCACCTGGACGATGTAGGCCGGCGTCGTCGGCATGCCCATGCCGAGGACGATGCCCGCGATCATCGTCAGCACCAGGGCGAGCACGAGGCTGTCCTGCGAGACGGCGATGACGAGGCCGGTGAACTCGGTCCCGAGGTTGGTGAGGGTGATGCAGCCCACCACGATGCCGGCGCAGGCGCAGGCGAGCGCGACGGGGATGGTGTTCTTGGCGCCCGAGATCAGCGCGTCGCCGATCATCTCGAGGGTCAGGTCCTTGCGCGTCTCCTTGCGCAGCATGCAGGTCGGGATGACCGAGACGATGCCGGCGAGGGCGGAGAGCGGCGCGGAATAGCCCATCAGCAGGACCGCGATGATGATGACGAGCGGCAGGAAGAGGTGGCCGCGCGCCAGCATCGTCTCCTTCAGGCTGGGGAGCTCGGAGCGCGGCAGGCCCACCATGCCGGTGCGCTTCGCCTCGAAGTGGACCGCCATGAAGAGGGCGACATAGTAGAGGATCGCCGGGAACAGGGCGAAGGCGGCGACTTCCAGATAGCCGATGCCGAGGAACTCGGCCATGACGAAGGCGGCGGCGCCCATGATGGGGGGCATGATCTGCCCGCCGGTGGAGGCGACCGCCTCGACCGCGCCCGCGAAGCCGGGACGATAGCCGATGCGCTTCATGAGCGGGATGGTGAAGACGCCGGTCGTCATGACGTTGGCGACCGCCGAGCCCGACACCGAACCGAAGAGGCCCGAGGTGACGCAGGCGACCTTCGCCGGACCGCCCGCGGCATGGCCGGTGAGGCTCATGGCGAAGTCCATGAAGAGGCGGCCCGCGCCCGAGCGTTCGACCATCGCGCCGAAGATGATGAAGAGGACGATGTAGGTCGCCGACACGCCGAGCGGGATGCCGAAGATGCCCTCGGTCGTGAGGTAGAGCTGGTCGAGGGTGATCTCGAGCCCGAAGCCGCGCCAGATGAGGGTGTAGATGAGGAAGGCGGCGGCGGTGGCCGGAAGCGCCATGCCGACCGCGCGGCGCGTCGCCTCCAGGATGAGGAGGACGCAGAGCGAGCCGAAGATGAAGTCGGCGGTGTTCAGTTCGTCCACATAATACATGCGCCCGACGAGATAGTCGTAGGCGAAGATCGGGTAGGTCGCCGCGGCGAAGGCGAGGCCGAGCAGGATGAGGTCGAAGATGCCGGGCTTGCCCGTTTCGGGATCGCGGTAGCCGCGGCCGGGCAGCATGAGGAAGGCCAGCACCAGCACGAAGGTCAGGTGGATGGCGCGGAACTTCTGCGCGTCGGGCGGACCGAAGAAGGCGACGTAGAGGTGGTAGAGCGACATCGCCAGGGCGATGGCCCCGGTCGCGGTCACTGCCCAGTTGGCAGTCAAACGTTTAATCATGGCGCGCGCCGCCAGCGGGTCGCGCCGGCGTCCTCTTCACACGAAAGGGCAGCGGGACAGGGCGGCACGCCGCCCGCGCGGTGACCGCGGTGGGGCGAGCATCGCCGCTCGGAGCGGACGGGGCCGCAGGGGCCCCGCCTGATGTCAGGGGTCGAATAGCGGGGCCGTCAAAGCTACCGCCGAGGCCGCGGGCGCCGGGTCAGGCGCGCCCGCGGTGACGCCGATACGGCCGGGCCGACTGTCCCGGCCCGCCGCAACTGGGTCAGCTCTTGCCGGCTTCGTCGTAGAAGCGCTGAGCACCTTCGTGCATCGGCACGCCGACGTCGGCGCCCATGCCTTCGGGGGTGAGGCCCGTCATCGCCTTGGCGATGGCCGAGAGATCGCCGACGTGGTCCGCGAGCTGCTTGGTCACGTTGTAGACGAGGTCCGCATCGAGATCGCAGGCGGCGATGATGTGCGTGGCATAGCCGATCGTCTGCACGTCGGCGTCCTGCTTGGGATAGGAGCCGGCCTTGACGATGATCGGCTTATAGCCGGGGTTCAGCTCCTGCATCTTCGTCATCGCCTCGCCCTCGATCGGGACGACCTTGATGTCGCGCGCGGACGCCAGGTCCATCACCGCGCCGGCGGGAACGGTGGTGCCGAGGGTGAACCATTCGGCGTTGCCGTCCTTCATCAGCGACACGCCGTCCGTATAGGAGCCGTGGTTGACGCGCGGCAGGTCGTCGTAGCTCGCGCCGATGGACTTCAGCAGGTGGGCGGTGATCGCCTCGCCGGTGTTGCCCTTGGGCTGCACGGCCGCCGCCTTGCCGACGAGGTCGGCCGGGCTGTCGATCCCGGAATCGGCCAGCGCGATGACCTGGAAATATTGCGGATAGAGCGTCGCGACGTTGCAGATGTTGGTCGCCTCACCCTCGAACGGGGCGTTGCCCTTGATCGCGTCGACGGTGGAGACGGAATTGGCAAAGCCCATCTGCGCCTTGCCGGCCTCGATCGCCTTCACGTTGGCGATGCCGGCGCCCGGCAGAACCTGGACCGAGGCACCGTCGATGTTGCTTTCGACGATGTTCTGGATGGCACCGCCGAGCGGGTACCAGGAGCCGCCTTGCGGGCCGGTCATGAGACGAATGGTCTGAGCGTTGGCTGCACCGGACACGACGACGGCACCGACCGCAACGGCGGCCAGGAGTTGGCTCTTCATATGATCCTCCCATTGGGCGGCGTGGGTCACCGCTCCTTGAACTGGTATATTAATGGATTGACCCTTGAGAGCAAGCCCACCACGGCGAAGGCGTTGCCCGACAACCCATTGGCGCGCCGAGGCGCCTGCATGCTAAGCCCTGGATCAACAACACGCGAGGAAGAGTCCATGACGATCGAACTCTACACCTGGGGAACGCCGAACGGCAAAAAGGTGTCGATCATGCTGGAGGAGGTCGGCCTCCCCTACACGGTGCATCCGATCAACATCACCAAGGACGAGCAGTTCGACCCGTCGTTTCTGGCGATCGCTCCGAACAACAAGATCCCGGCCATCGTCGACACGGATACCGGGCTGACCTTGATGGAATCGGGCGCGATCCTGCTCTACCTCGCTGAAAAGACGGGTAAGCTTCTTCCCGCGTCCGGCGAGGCGCGGTGGCGCACCTACGAGTGGCTGATGTGGCAGATGGGCGGCTTCGGCCCGATGCTGGGCCAGACGCACCACTTCCACCACTTCAACAAGGGCAAGGCCGACTATGCCGAGGAGCGCTTCCTGAAGGAGACGCAGCGTCTTTACGGCGTGCTCGACAAGCGGCTCGGCGAAACGGCCTACATGGCGGGCGCCGAATATACGGTCGCGGACGTCATCACCTGGCCGTGGGCGGCGCGCTTCGCCTGGCACGGGGTGGACCTCAACGCCTTCCCGAACGTCAAGCGGTGGTACCTGGAGCTGGCCGCGCGGCCTGCGGTGAAGGCCGGCTACAACGTGCCGACGGAGGCCGAAATCCCCATGCCGTGACGGGCGTTCGGCGTGCGCCGCGGCCGCGGAGCAAGCGCCGCCTTAAATAACTGTCTTACGGAGTCTTCGCGGGTGGCGGCGGGCACTTTAGGATAGGGTGATCATCCCAATCAGTTCTTGAAGTTCAGCTTGATATGACCTCGCCCTTTCCCAAGCCTTCCCTCTATGAGTACACCGACCGGCCCGGCTTTTGGCTCCTCGGAACGTCCGCATCCGAGCGCCTCGTCATCCCTCGCGAAGCGTTCCTGACCTGGGGCGGGGCCGGTGACGACCGGATCGCCGGCAACAATTCGCCGAACATGGTGATTGCCGGGCCGGGCAATGACCATGTGCTGCTGCTGGGCGGCAACGACCAGGCGTGGCTGGAAGGCGGGCTCGACACGGTCGACGGCGGCGCCGGCGACGATATGCTCTGGGGCGAGGCCGGCCGCAATCACATCACCGGCGGTCTCGGCGCCGACTATATCCAGGGCGGCGACGGGGCGGACACCATCTTCGGCGGCCGCGGCCGGACCGACGCCGAGGACGACGGCGACTATTTGTCCGGCGGCGGCGGGCGCGACCGGATCTTCGGCGGCGCGGGCGACGACATGATCGGCGGCGGGGCAGATGAGGCTATCGACATCCTCGTCGGCGGGCGCGGGGCGGACGTCTTCTCGGCCCGCGACAACGACCGCATCCTCGACTTCCGGTCAGGCGTCGACATGCTCGGCCTGCTGATCGAGTCGATGGACGATGTCGAAATCGTCGCAGACGGCGACGACACGCTGGTGGTGACGGATACGGCCACTGTCACGCTGGTGGGGTTCACCGGTACGCTGACGGCGGCGGATCTCGGCCTCGTCTGACGCCGCTGCGCCACCGGAGAGCGGGGCGGGCCGCTGAAATTTGCGGCCTGCCTTGAAAAGCACCATGGCATACGATTTGCTCTTCCTGGCGGCACACGGGGGGACCATCGTTGCACGAGGCAGAGCTTGAACTCATCGGCGTCGCCAAGCGGTACGGGGACACGGTCGCGGTTCGCGGCGTCGACCTGAAGATTCCCGCGGGCGCCTATTGCTGCCTTCTCGGCCCCTCCGGCTGCGGCAAGACGACCACGCTGCGCATGATCGCAGGCCACGAGGTGGCGAGCGCCGGCGACGTGGTCCTCGGCGGACGCAACGTCACCGGACTGCCGCCGGCCGAGCGCGGCACGGCGATGATGTTCCAGTCCTACGCCCTCTTCCCGCACATGAGCGTGGTCGACAACGTCGCCTTCGCTTTGCGCGTCCGCGGCCTCAAAAAGAGGCAGCGGCGCGAAGAGGCCATGCAGCGCCTCGAGCTGGTGGAGATGACGAAATATGCAATCCGCCGCCCGGCCGAGCTGTCGGGTGGGCAGCAGCAGCGTGTGGCGCTCGCCCGCGCCCTCGTCACCAACCCCAAGGTGCTGCTGCTGGACGAGCCTTTGTCCGCGCTCGACCCGGCGCTGCGCCTCAGGATGCGCGCCGAGCTGAAGCGGCTGCAGCACGAACTCGGCATCACCTTCATCCACGTCACCCACAGCCAGGACGAGGCGCTCGCCCTCTCCGACCTCGTGGTGTTGATGAAGGACGGCCATATCGAGCAGTCCGGCACCGCGCGTGAGGTGTTCGACACGCCGAAGACCGCCTTCGTCGCCCGCTTCATCGGCGCCCACAACGTGCTCACGGAGGCGGGCCGCGAACTGTCGCTGCGGGCCGACAAGCTCGACCTCGTGGCGCCGGGTGCCGGGCGGCGCACCGCCACCGTCACCTCGGTCGAATATCAGGGCCACTATGTGCTGGTGCGCCTGTCGGGCGAAGACGACCTCTCCGCCATGGTGGACGAGACGGCGATGCGCGCTTTCCCGGTCCACGAAGGCGACACCGTGGGCCTCGCCTGGGACGATGGCGACGTCGTCCCCCTGGGCAAACCCGAAGCGGACGAGGGGCTGAAGGCTGCCTGACCGCCCTCCCCGCAATCCCCTCCCGGCGGCGCCACCACAATCCGCCGGACCCGGCTTCCTGAGTCACCCTTATAAAAATGATGGAGCAATCATGACCGATCGTCCGAGCCGTCCCGGCGGGCTGAACCGCCGCAAGTTCCTCTACGGCACCGCCGCCGCCACCACGGTCGCCGCGTCCACCAAGCTCTTCGCCCCGGCCGTCCAGGCCCAGGAGGCGCCTACGCTGCGTTACCTCGGCACCGCGGTGAACCAGTCGGCGGAGATCGCCGCGAAGGTGAAGGAAGACCTCGGCATCACCATCGAATACATCCCCGTCACCACCGACGAGGTGACGCGGCGCGTGGTGACGCAGCCCAACACCTTCGACCTCGTCGACATCGAGTACATGTCGCTGAAGAACGTTGTCCCGACGGGCAATCTGAAGGGCATGGACACGTCCAAGATCACCCAGGCGGACAACATCACCACGCTGTTCACCGAAGGCACGATCGACGGCCAGCCGGTGGGCGACCAGGGCACCGCGCCGAAGAAGGTGATCTGGCTGCCCGGCGAGGAGGCGACGGACTTCGCCACAGAGCCGACCGGCTTCATGTCGCTGATCCCCACCGTCTATAATGCCGACACGCTGGGCATCCGTCCGGACCTCATCGGCCGCCCGATCGAGTCCTGGGCCGAGCTTCTGAATCCGGAATTCAAGGGCAAGGCGTCGATCCTGAACATTCCGTCCATCGGCATCATGGACGCCGCCCTCGTGGTCGAGGCGCTCGGCGAGCACCAATATGCCGACAAGGGCAACATGACGCGCGACGAGATCGACCTGACGATCGAGACGCTGATCGAGGCCAAGCGTGCCGGCCAGTTCCGCGCCTTGTGGCAGGACTTCAA
The DNA here is from genome assembly GCF_001927245.1 of Acuticoccus yangtzensis. Lineage (GTDB taxonomy): Bacteria > Pseudomonadota > Alphaproteobacteria > Rhizobiales > Amorphaceae > Acuticoccus > Acuticoccus yangtzensis. The sequence goes on from NZ_MJUX01000001.1 coordinate 1,021,543, forward strand.
CGAGTCCGTGAACCTGATGGCGTCGGGCGAGGTGGTCATTCAGTCGATGTGGTCGCCGGCCGTGACCGCGGTGCGCACCCAGGGCATCGAGTGCAAGTATCAGCCGCTGAAGGAAGGCTACCGCGCGTGGGCGGCGGGCTTCGGCCTGCCCGCGACGATCGACGGGCGCCAGCAGGACGCGGCGTACGAGTTCATCAACTGGTTCCTCTCCGGCTGGGCCGGTGCCTTCCTCAACCGCCAGGGCTATTACTCGGCGGTTCTGGGCACCGCCAAGGAGAACATGGAAGCCTATGAGTGGGCCTACTGGATGGAAGGCGCCGCGGCCGAGCAGGACATCATGTCTCCGTCCGGCCAGCTCCTCGCCAAGGCAGGCGAAGTGCGTGACGGCGGGTCCTATCAGGACCGTCTCGGCGCCATCTCGTGCTGGAACGCGGTGATGGACGAGAACGTCTACATGGTCCGCAAGTGGAACGAGTTCGTCGCGTCGTGACGACCACCGAGCAGGCCACGGGGACGCCCCCGATTGCCGAGGGGCGAGCGCACACAGCGCTCGTCACCCCGCAAAGCGACGCGGCTGCGCTGCACGGCGTGAAGCGCCGCGTCAGCCTGCTCGACCGCCCCTACGCCCTGGCGGGGCCCCTGATCCTCGTCATGGCGATCTTCTTCGTCGGTCCGTTGATCCTGACGATCATCGTCTCCTTCTGGGAGTACACCCAATATTCCATCGAGCCGGCGATGGTGGTGACGAACTATGTCGACGTGTTCGACCGCTGCATCGCCCGGCTGCCGACGCTGTGCGTCACCTTCGCCACGTACCTGTCGACGCTGAAGTTCTGCTTCATCGTCTGGGCGATCACGCTGATTTTGGGCTTCACGCTCGCCTGGTTCATCGTCTTCGAGGTGAAGAAGACGTCGACGCAGATCGCGCTCTTCCTGTTGTGCACGATCCCGTTCTGGACCTCCAACGTCATCCGCATGATGGCGTGGATCCCGCTGCTCGGCCGCAACGGGCTGGTGAATCAGACGCTGATGTCGATGGGGCTGATCTCCGAGCCGCAGGAGTGGCTGCTCTATTCCGACTTCGCGGTGATTTTGGCCTTCATCCACCTCTATACGATGTTCATGATGGTGCCGATCGTGAACTCGATGATGCGCATCGACCGGGAGATCCTGGAGGCCGCGCGCGACGCTGGCGCGTCGATCTGGACAATCGCGATGTCGGTGGTGGCGCCGCTCTGCCGGCCCGGCATCGTCATCGGGTCGATCTTCGTCATCACCATCGTGATGGGCGACTACATCACCGTGGGCGTGATGGGCGGGCAGCAGATCGCGTCGGTGGGCAAGACGATCCAGGTGCAGATGCAGTATCTTCAGTTCCCGATCGCCGCCGCCAATGCGGTGGTTCTTCTGGGCGCCGTCTTGATGATCATCTTCGCCATGACCAAGCTGGTCGACGTCAGACGGGAGCTGTGAGGGGCCGATGAACGAGCGCGGGCGCCGCTTCTACATCCTGGCGGGCATCTTCACCCTGTTCGTCCTGTTCCTGTACGGGCCGATGTTCGCCATCTTCGCCCTCTCCTTTCAGGGGCCGGAGGGTGGCCTCACCTTCCCCATGCGCGGCTTCTCCACCCACTGGTTCGCCGAACTGTGGAAGGGTGTCGGCGTGGTCGACATCTGGGCGGCGTTCTACCGCTCGCTGCGGCTCGGCGCCGTGGTGGCGGGGCTGACGCTCGCCATCTCGCTGCCGGCGGCGCTGGCCTATAGGCTCGGCTTCCGCGGGGCGACGCTGCTCTTCTACACCGTCATCGCCTCGCTGATCGTCCCGTCCATCGTGGTCTCGCTGGGCATCGGCCTGGAGTTCCGCCTGTTCGACGATTGGGTGAAGGAATTCGTCACCGGTCACCAGACCTCGACCGGCCTCTTCACCTCGGCGCTGGGTGCGCATCTGACGTGGACGCTGCCGTTTGGTCTCCTCATCCTGCTGGCCGCCTTCAACCGGTTCGACAGGCGCTACGAGGAGGCTGCGCGCGACCTCGGCGCCTCGCCGTGGCAGACCTTGTGGCTCGTCATCCTGCCGATCATCGCGCCGTCCCTCATCGGCATCGCGCTCTTCGGCTTCACCCTGTCGTGGGATGAGCTGGCACGGACCAGCCAGGCGATCGGCGGGCGCAACACGCTGCCGCTGGAGCTGCGCGGGCTGACGCAGACGGTGACGACCCCGGCGGTCTACGCGCTGGGGACGATGGTGACGGGCGTGTCGCTGGCGGTGATCGGCGTGTCGTTGCTCGCCATCACCGTCATGGGACGCGCACGGGCGCGCCGGTCGCGATGATCGCCGAGACGCTTGCCGCGGCCTTCGCCGGGTTCGACAGCCGGGCGATGCCGGAGGACGTACGCGCCCACGCCGCGCGGGTCTATGCCGACACGGTGGCCTGCATGGTGGCGGGCTTCACCGACCCGGAGGTGGCGCGCTTCGCCGAGCGATTCGCGGGGCACGGCGCGACAGAGCCGTTGACGGGGCTGAAGGCGGCGTTCGGCAACATCGCGCTGGTTGTCGGCTTCGCGGCGACCGCGCTGGAGCTGGACGACGGCCACTACGACACCGGAAGCCACCCGGCGGCGCACGCTGCGGCGGGTGCGCTTGCGGTGGCGGCGCTGTTGAAGGCGGACGACAAGGCGCGGTTCGACGCTTTCGTGGCGGGCTACGAGGTGGGCGCGCGTGTCGGCCTCGGCACCACGTTGCGGCCGGCGGCGCACGGTCACGGCACGTGGGGAGCGATCGGCGCGGCTGCGGCGGCGGCGCATCTGACGGGGCGCGACCGGGCCGAGTTCGCGGCGATCCTCGACATTGCGGGCGGTCTCGGCCTCGGTACCAGCGTGACGGCGCCGATGAAGGGGGGCACGATCCGCTCGGCGTGGGTGGGTGTCGCGGCCCGCAACGGCCTCCTGGCGCTGGACCTCTTCGACGCGGGGGTAACGGGCGAGCCGGGCGGCATCGAGGCCGTCTTCGGCAACGTCCTCGGCTCTCACTTCGATCCGGACGCCGCAGCGGCGGGTCTCGGCGAAACCTACCTCATCGCGACCAACTTCATGAAGGTGGACGCCTCGTGCCGCGAGACGCAGGGGGCGCTGGCCGCCTTCCGCGCCGCGTGGACGGAGGGCCGACCCGCGGCCGACATCGCGGCGGTAGAGGTCACCACCTTCGCCAGCGCCGCAATGCTGTCGGAGCGCGAGCCGGTCAACGTCATGGCCGGCCGCTTCTCGATCCCGGCGACGGTGGCGCTGGCGGCGACGGGCCGGCCGATCACCGCCGCCGCCTATGAGGCCGCATTGGCGGACGGCGCGGCGCGCGACCTCATGCGGCGCGTCACCGTCACCGCCGACCCGAAGATGACGGCGCTCGCCCCGTTGCGTCGCTGCCGCGTCGACATTCGCCTGACCGACGGCGCGACGCTGACCGCCACGTTGGACGATGCCCCAGGCGACGTGACCGCGCCGATCCCGCCGGCGGACCTGCGCGAAAAGTTCGCCGCTCTCTTCGCGCTCGCCGGCCGCGACGATGCGGACGCGATCTACCGTCGCCTGACCGCCTGAGCCGATCGTTCGTCTCGAAGGGGGATGACGGGGTCAAGCCATCGCCCGGAGCCACGCGCAGTGCCCTCTCTTCAGGGAGGGCGCGAGCATGGCGAGGACGATGGCTTGACGCCGTCAGCCGCCTTCCCAGCCTGATCCAAGGTGGTCAGTCTCGGGCTTCTTCAGCCCGAACTGACCGCCTGCCCGCTGGCGAAGCGGGGGGAGCGCGAGGGGGGAACTCCCCTCGCTGAGGCCGTGCCGCACGCAAGGCGTCGGGAGCGCGCCGCCGAACGGTCAGGCCGACTTGCGCGGCCGCTCGGTGCTCGCCGTCGCAGCGAAGGCTGAGATGCGGCGGCAGGCTTCGGCGATGTCCTCGTCGGGCACGGTGAGGCTGATGCGGATGAAATCGCGGGCCTGGGCGCCGAACGCGCCGCCGGGCATCACCGCCACGCCGCGGTCGAGCATCGCCCAGGCAAAGGTTTCGCCGTCCATGCCGAGGGCGGACACGTCGACGAGGATGAACATTCCCGCGTCCGGCATCAGCGGGACGAGGGGGGAGCCGGCGAGGCCGGCCGTCACCACGTCGGCGCGGCGGCGGTAGGTGGTGCGCAGGATGTCGGCGGTGGGGGACGGCTCGGTGAGCGCGTAGGTGGTCATGTCGGCGATGAAGGGCTGGTTGCCGAACAGCATCGTCTCGGACACCGGCAGGAGCCGCTCGCAAAACTCGGCGGGGCCGACGGCCCAGCCGGAGCGAAAGCCGGGCGCGGCGTGGGACTTGGAGATCGACGACAGAGCGATCGACCGTTCCGCCAGTTCGTCGAGGTCGAGCGGAGAGACGAAGCGGCCCTCGAAGATCAGCTCCTCGTAGACCTCGTCGCAGACGATCCACAGATCGTGACGGCGGCAGACCTCGCCCAGCGCCGCGATCTCGTCCCGCGTCAGGATCGCGCCGGTGGGATTGTGCGGCGAATTGAGGAGCAGCACCCGGCAGCGCGGGGTGATCGCGCGTTCCAGATCCGCGGCCTGCATGTGGAAGGCGTGGCGCGCGTGGAGCGGCACCTTGCGCATGGAGGCCCCGGCGGCGCGAATCACGCCTTCGTAGGTGGCGTAGTAGGGGTCGCCGACCAGCACCTCGTCGCCCTTTTCGGCGAGGCCCATGATGGAGGCGTAAAGCGCCGTCTGGGTGCCGGGAAAGGCGAGCACGTTGGCGGCGGTGAGGGTGCGTCCGGTGCGGGCGGAATATTTCGCGGCGATGGCGTCCGCGAGGGCGGGGTCGGCGCCGCCGCCGATCCCGTAGCCGGTGCGCCCGGCGTGCATCGCCTCGGTACAGACGTCGAGCAGGTTCTCCTCCGGGGGGATGTCGGGCTCCCCGATGGTGAGCTCGATGATCCCCTCTCCCGCATCTGCGCGCCGCCGTGCTTCGAAATGCACGGCCCACTTGCCGGATCCGAGACCGCGAAGCCTGTCCGTAATCGATGCATATCGCATGGGCTGCCTCCGGTTCGTCGCGGGCAAGCTAAGCCGGATCGGGCATCGACCTCAACCCAGAGGCGCCAATTATTGAGGCAACTCAACAACTTGCACGCGAAATCGGCAGAGCGAACCCCGGAGAATCCGGCGGCAGGCGCGCGAATTGCACGCTGGAATAATTTGACCCGGCGCCTCAGAGGGATAACCTGCCGGAGCTTTTTTGACCGCCCGCGACACCCCAGCCCGCCGGACTTCATGGACAACTTCGCACTGCTCTCCTTTGGCGCGGACGGATGGGGCGACGAGCTCCTCGACGGCCTGAAGGTCACACTCGCCCTCGCCTTCGTCACAGCGCCCCTCGCCCTTGCGACCGGCTTCATGCTCGCGCTGGCGCGGCGTTCCGCCCGGTGGACGCTTCGGGTTCCGGCGACGGCTTTCTGCGTCGTCTTCAAGGGGCTGCCGGAGCTCATCACCCTCTTCATCGTCTACTATGGCTCCGGCCTTCTGGTGCGCTGGGTGACGGGCTTCTTCACCGACGTCTATTTCGACATGCCCGCCTTCGCGTCCGGCGTGATCGCGCTCGGCGCAGTGTCGGCGTCCTATGTGGCGGAGGTGTTCATGGGCGCGCTGTCGGGCGTGCCGAAGGGGCAGCGGGAGGCCGCCCAGGCGCTGGGCCTCGGCCCCAAGGCGACGATGTGGAAGATCATGTTGCCGCAGGTGATGCGCCTCGCCCTCCCCGGCCTCTCCAACCTGTGGCTGGTGCTGTTGAAGGATACGGCGCTGGTCATGGCACTCGGCCTTCCGGACCTTTTGCGCCGCACCTTCGTCGCGGTCGGGGTCACCAAGGAGCCGTTCTTCTTCTTCGCGATGGCGATCCTCATCTACTTCGCCATCTCGCTGGTTTCGTCGGGCCTGCTCAGCCTGTTGGAAGCGCGCTACAACCGGGCCTATGCGCGATGAGCGAGTATCTGCCCGAGATCCTCGTGCGCTACGGGGACGACCTTCTCGACGGCTTCGTCGTCACCATTCAGCTCGTCGTCTATTCGGTCGGGCTGGGGGCGATCCTGGCCACCGGCCTCACCTATCTTCGCATGAAGGGGGGGCGGATCACCGGACCGCTGACGTGGCTTTATACCAACCTCTTCCGTGGCACGCCGTTGCTCGCCCAGCTCTTCCTCATCTACTACGGGGCGGGGCAGTTCTCCGGGTTCTGGCGGGCGATCGGGGTGTGGAACTTCCTGCGCGACCCGTTCAACTGCGCGGTGCTCGCCTTCACGCTGAACACGGCGGCCTACCAGTCGGAGATCTTTCGCGGCGCGGTGCGGGCGGTGCCTGTCGGCCAGTGGGAGGGGGCGATGGCGCTCGGCCTCGACCGGCTGCAGACCTTCCGCAAGGTCATCCTGCCCCAGGCCTCGCTCTACGCGCTGCGCCCGTTCGGCAACGAGGTCATTTTGATGATCAAAGGCTCGGCGGTGGCGTCGATCGTCACCGTCTACGACCTTCTCGGCGAGACCCGGCTCGCCTACTCGCAGAGCTTCAGGTTCGAGGTCTACTTCTATGCCGCAGCGCTCTATCTCATCCTGGTGGAGACGCTGCGGCAGGTATGGAACCTTGCCGAACGGCGGCTGACACGGCACTTGAAGACCGCCAACACGGCAAGCCGGCCGGCGGACGCCACCGGGCCGGCCGAGCCCCCTGTGATGAGTGCCACATGAGTTCCCCACGATGAGCCCTATGCCCCTGAAGCCCGAAACCATCGCCGCCCAGGCCGCCGGTCAGATCGACCAGGCCACCGGGGGCATCGTCACCCCCTGGCAGCCCTCCACCACCTTCGTGCGCGACGAGGCTTATCAGACCCCGGCCTCGGGCGACGTCTATCGCCGGCCGCACAGCCCGACGGGGCGCGAGGCGGAGACGATCATCGCCAAGCTGGAGGGCGGGACCGAGGCGGCGCTGTTCGGCTCCGGCCTCGCGGCGGCGGCGGCGATGATGCGCGCCGCGGGCGGCAGCGTGGCCGTGCAGCGCGGTTCCTACTATGGGACGCAGGTGCTGGCGGAGCGGCTGGCGGACGGCGCTCCCATCACCTTCGACGGCGCATCGCTGGACAGCCTCGCCGAGACGGTGGCGACCCACGCCCCGAAGCTCGTCCTCATCGAGACGCCCTCGAACCCCTTCCTCGACGTGATTTCGATCCGCGAGGCGGCCGAGATCGTCCACAAGGCGGGCGCGGTGCTGGCGGTCGATTCCACCACCGCGACGCCGATCCTGACGCGCCCGCTGGAGCACGGCGCGGACATCGTGATGCATTCCGCCACCAAGGGCCTCAACGGCCATTCGGACGTGCTCGCCGGTGTGCTCGTCGTCGGCGAAGGGGACCGCACGCTTTACGACGCTGCGCTCGACATCCGCGCCAAGGAAGGCTGCGTGCTGAGCCCGTTCGACGCCTGGCTCCTGACGCGCGGCATGCGCACCCTGCACGTGCGCGTGCGCGAAGCGTGCCGCAATGCGGAACGTCTGGCGGCCTGGCTGGAGGCGCACCCGAAGGTGACGAAGGTGCGCTATCCGGGCCTTGCCAGCCACCCGGCGCACAACGTGGCCGCGGCGCAGATGGACGGCGGCTTCGGCGCGCTGATGTCGTTCGACGTGGCGGGCGGCGCGGCCGAGGCGCTGGCCTTCGCGGCGCGGCTGACGCTCATCAAACGCGCGACGTCGCTGGGCGGCGTTGAAAGCCTGATCGAGCACCGCCATTCCATCGAGCCGCCGTCGACCAACATGCCGCCGGCGCTGATGCGCTTCGCGGTCGGCATCGAGGCGGCGGACGATCTGATCGCCGATCTCGATCAGGCCTTGGCCGCGCTGCCTTGAGGCCATAGAACTCGAACCTAATACATTAGAACGGAGAAGGAGCGCTCGATGGCAAAGGTCGCATTCCTGGGCCTCGGCGTCATGGGCTACCCCATGGCACGCCACCTGAAGAACGGCGGTCACGATGTGACCGTCTACAACCGCACCACCGCGAAGGCCGAGAAGTGGGCGGCCGAGAACGGCGGCAGCTTCAAGGCGACCCCGGCCGAGGCCGCGGAAGGGCAGGACTTCGTGTTCTGCTGCGTCGGCAACGACGACGACCTGCGTTCGGTGACGATCGCCGAGGGCGGTGCTTTCGCGGCGATGAAGAAGGGCGCCATCTTCGTCGACAACACGACCGCCTCGGCCGAGGTCGCGCGCGAGCTGGGCGCGGCCGCCGCAGCCGCCGGGTTCGAGTTCCTCGACGCCCCGGTGTCCGGCGGCCAGGCCGGCGCCGAGAACGGTGCGCTGACGGTGATGGTCGGCGGCGACGAAGCGGTGTTCGACAAGGCGAAGCCCGTGATCGACTGCTACGCCAAGATGGTCGGTCTGATGGGCCCCACCGGCGCGGGCCAGCTCACCAAGATGGTGAACCAGACCTGCATCGCCGGGCTCGTCCAGGGCCTCGCCGAAGGCATCCACTTCGCGAAGGCCGCCGGGCTCGACATCGAGAAGGTCGTGTCGGTCATCTCCAAGGGCGCGGCCGGCTCGTGGCAGATGGAGAACCGCTGGAAGACGATGGATGCGGACGAGTACAACCACGGCTTCGCGGTCGACTGGATGCGCAAGGACCTGCACATCGTTCTGGAAGAGGCGCGCCGCAACGGCTCGCGCATGCCGGTGACGGCGCTGGTCGACCAGTTCTACGGCGACGTGCAGAAGATGGGCGGCGGGCGCTACGACACGTCAGCCCTGCTGGCGCGTCTTCAGCGGTCCTGAGCCGACGGTCGCATTCACGACCTATCCGTAAGGGTTGGTTCACACTAGCCATAAGATGCCGGGGGAAAAGCCCCCCGGCATGAAACCCAAGCCCCTCTGAGCCGTTAGCCCGTCATGTGTGTATTAACGAAACGGAGGGAACAAAGGTCGCCATGCTGCCGTTAGCTTCCGTTTCTCTAGGCTGGCGTCGCGACCTGACCCTGATCGACGCCTCTCCCTCCGGGGAGCGTGTGAGCGTCGTTCCGGAGGGGTGCCGTTCCGTCCTGTCCGGCGCGCCGATCGCCAGGATCGCTCCGCGCTACGATCCTCGTCACCTTCCCGTCCAGGTCGATGTTGCCGCCGACGATGGCGGTGAGGACGACGGGCTCGCCCGCGGCGTTCCGCTGATGATGCGGCTGCAAATCGTCGATGCCGCGCTGGCCCCGGTGCCGGACGTGTTCGTGCGGCTGGACCTTTTTGCCCCTGCCGGCGACGGGCCGCGGTCGACCCAGGCGTTTGCGATCACGTCGGCTGCGGGTGTGGCCGAGATCGAAACCGTCTTCCCCGTACCGCGCGGCGGACGCCCTCCCGAGCTGCGTTTCGAGGCGGTGCTGGACGACGAGGTCGTGCGCGGGATCATCGTTCTGCCGTCCGAGCTCGGCGACTTTTTGTGCGAGCATGTGGCGCCCTACGCGCCGCGCACGGACGAGTTCGGCGCGTTGGCGGGCTGGCAACCGGCATATTTAGCGCAGGCCGTCATCAGTGCCGATCGTTCGGCGCCGGCCTTCCTTGCGCCGCGCGAGCCGACGCTGTCGCCGGAGGTGCGCCGCCGGCTGGACCGCCCCACGGCCGCGCGCCTTTTCAGCCTGGTGCTTGCGGTGGTGGGGATGGCGACGCAGCTCTTCACCCCCGCCGCGCGCGCGTGCGACACCGAGAGATCCGTCAGCTACGCCAGCCAGCGCGAAGAAGGGTGCGGAAGCGGCCAGACGCCCGCCACAGACCAGAAGAACGGCAAAGGTTAGCGCTCGTTTTTGGCGCCCGTGTTGCTGGGTTCGGATCAACCGGCGGAACAGGGCGACATCGTGCCGAGCAGCGTCATGCAGTCGGCAGCCAAGCTACCGGCAAGCGTCGCGACGGTATCCTGCCCACGGTGCGGCTTAGTCCGCCCGAGGGGCGCCATCAGTGTATATGCTGTGCCTCGTTGCCCGGCTCGGCCGTGCCACCGGCCCGCTCGTCGCAGCGCTCCTCACGAGCAAGCCTGCTGCGACGTGAGTCGATTCCAACCTCACGGGAAGGGCCCCTAACGCTGAGTCGCGTTGTCGCAGCGTAGCCGTGATTGCTCGCCTGATCAGGCGCGATGCCCCACCGCGTCAGCCCCAGCCGAATCCGCGATGAGTGTTCCGGATCCAATCTCGGCGTGAACGCGCAGCACGCCCCGTCCCCTGCCCGTTACGCGGGCATTGCCGCCCGCCTAGTCGTCTGCGCGGCTTACCACGCTCTTGATAGTCTGCACGGACTTTGCGACCGTCTGGTTGTCTGCGCGGCTTGCCGCCCGGCTAGTCGTCTTCTCGGGCTTTGCCGACCGCCTGGTCGTCTGCGCGAGCCTTACAGCCCGCCTGCTCGTCGGCTGGCGCCATCGGCCGGCCGCTGCCACGGTGCAACGCCGCGTCCAGCCGCATTTGTGCAGCGGATCAGCCCTCGCCGAGATAATCCTTTTCGCTGACAGGCTCCTGCCACGTGATGTGGCCAGCTGCCGGATCGCGCTCGTGGATGGCGATGTGGGTCATCATCTGCGTCGCCGTCGCGCCATGCCAATGGCGTTCGCCGGGCGGGATGAAGATGGTGTCGCCGGCGTGGATCTCGATGCGCGCTTCACCCTCGGTCTGAAACCAGCCGGTACCGGAGACGACGTGCAGCGTCTGGCCGAGCGGGTGGGTGTGCCAATTGGTGCGGGCACCGGGCGTGAAGGTCACCGAGGCAGCGTTGACGCGTGCCGGATCCGGCGCGGTGACGATCGGCACCTGGTAAACGGTGCCGGTGAAGTAAGAGGCGGGCGCCGTGACGGTCGCCACCTCTCTTGCGCGCGTGAGCTTCATTGACCGGCTCCACCGGGTGCCGAACCGGGGGTCCAGGCGTCATAGCCCGCCGATACGCCGGCTTCGGGGTCGGGACGGAAGATGGACCCCTGCGGGCGATAGGCGCCCGCGGTGCCGGTCGGATTCGGGCGGTGCGGGGCTTCCCACTCCTTCGCGACGTAGCCCTGGTGGTCGGGCAGAAGGTCGGTCAGGTGGTGCATCCAGCGATACCAGCCGGGGGGGATCGATGTCGCTTCCGCCTCACCGGCATAGATCACCCAGCGGCGGTCATAGCCGAGCGCCGGGTCCTTCTTGCCGCCTTTGGTGCGGAAGTAGCGGTTGCCATACTGATCGGTGCCGACCTCTTCACCGCGAAGATACGTCGTCCACGACGTTCCCCAGGTGGTGCCGTTCCACCAGGTGAAGAGCTGAATCAAGCGGCGGAGCGGGGTCTGAGCCATGCCGATCTCCCTAAAAGGCTGCGGTCCCTGTGTAAAGCATCAACGGGTGCCCGAGCCAGGCTTGAGCGCACGCGTTTCGATATAGAGCTGCGCAATGTCGGGATACATATCCTCGATGCGTGATTTGAGGCGGTGGACGGCCCCTTCCACCTCTTTGGCGGTGAGGCTGTTGTCGAAATCGGCCGAAACCACAGTCAGCACCTCGTTGGGGCCGAGGTGCATGGTGAGGACGTCGCCGACGTCGACCACCGCACGGTCGGCCGCGACGGCGAGGCGCACGCGGTTGACGAGGCGCGGGTTCGCCGCCTCCCCCACCAGAAGGCCCTTCGTCTCGATCGCGAGGGCCACCGCCGTTGCGGCAAGGACCGCGGCCACGGCGAGTGAGGCGGCCGCGTCCCACGCCGAATGCCCGGTGATATGGCTCATCGCGATGCCGAAGAAGGCGAGGACGAGGCCCGTCAGAGCCGCGCTGTCCTCCAACAGGAGGGTGAACAGGGTCGGGTCTTTGGATCGGCGGATCGTCTCGACGAGGCTGCGCCCTTCGGCTGCGGCGCGCAGGGTGCGGTAGGCCATGCGCCAGGCCCAAACCTCGTACACGAGCGCGATCAGGATGACGGCATAATTGATGTAGGACCCGCTCACGCGGCGAGGATGGAGGAGCTTCTCGATCCCCTCGTAGGCCGCGAATCCGGCGCCGGCTCCGAAAATCAGGATCGCCACCAGGAACGCATAGAAGTATAGGTCCTTGCCATGGCCGAAGGGATGCATCCGATTGGCGGGCCGTTGCGCCTGCCGGACACCGAACAGAAGCAGCAGTTGATTGCCTGTATCGACAACAGAATGCACCGCTTCGGCAAACATGGCTGATGACCCCGTCAACACTGATGCAATAAACTTCGTAACAGCGATGGCAATTTTGGCAAAGAGAGCGACATAGATCACCTTTGTATTGCCGTGCACCGCCATATCATCAGTCTCCACCTGCAATGATCGCTAGCGATCATTATGAGATGAACGAGGCGGTATTGTCTGCGTTCACGTCCGAAGATTCACTGCTGGAGCACCCATGCATCCACTTGTTTTGATCCTCCGCCCGATCATCACCGGAGTCCTGGCCGTCTTGCCGGTGCTGTTGACCTTTCTGGTGATCGGCTGGATCGCGGCCTATGTGGCAAGTTTCGTGGGGCCTGGATCGTGGTTCGGCCGGTCCGTGACCCAGCTCGGCGCCTTCGTGGTCGACGATAACCTGGCCTATCTCATCGGGCTGGCGATCGTTCTGGCCGGGCTCTACGCGCTCGGCCTTCTGGTCCAGTCGCGCTTGCGCACCGTGTGGTCGACGTTCTTCAACGAGACCATCGGGCGGCTGCCGCTGATCGGGACCATCTACAAGACGATCACGCGGTTCGTTCAGCTCCTCGAACAGCGTGACGATGTCGACGTGAAGTCGATGAGCCCGGTGTGGTGCTTCTTTTCCGACGAGCGGCGCACGGCGGTGCTGGGGTTGATGCCGTCCGACCACCCGGTCGAAATCGAGGGGCAGGACTACAGGATCGTGATGGTGCCGACGGCGCCGGTCCCGTTCGGCGGCGGGCTTTTCTTCCTGCCGGCGGAGTGGGTGCGGCCGGCCGGATTCGGTGTCGAAGGGCTGACGAACATCTACGTCTCGATGGGGGTGACGGCGCCCGATTATATGAGCGGGATCCGCCGGGCCAGCCGGTCCACGCCGCATGTGGTGAAGCCCGGCGCGGAGAGCGATGCGGCCTGGGAGGCGGTCCCGGTCCCGCCCAAGGATGACTGAGATCGCGACCTGACGCGCAGCGGACTGACCCGCCGCCCCCGGCAGCGCACCGTAAGCGGCGCTGCCGCGCCTCACTCTGTGAGCGGTGCTGCCGCGCCGCGCATTGTGAGCGCCGCTGCGGGCCGCGCCTCGCCGGAAACGATGCTCTTCGGCGATGGTTGAGGGCGCGGTTTTCGTCGAGCGCGGGCGCTGCCGCGGATGAATACGTCTCCTTTTGCTGGGCGCGGAGCGCCCTGCGAGACCGGCAACCACCATACATCGGCCATGGGAAATGTGTCGCCCTCGTCCACTCGGATCGGCCCACCAGGTTTCCAGCCTAATGGCGGCGCGGGTTGGTAAGTGGCGGCCGCGGGGAATGGCTCGGATCATTGGAAATTTCGCCCTTTCGGCAGAGCCTGTCGCAGGTCACGCGCCGCATCTCGCTCCAGGTCCGGCATGGGGTGGCTCGGGGGGCGGGATGCGAGCCTGTGGCCGCTGCGCCCCCCATTGGAGCCGGGCGGGCTCCCGCCTCGCCGGGCCATCCCGTCGGCCGCCGTGCGGTGAGCCGCCAGCGCCTCCGTCACCGCGCGGTTCTGCGCCAGCATCCGCCCGGCGTCCTCTTCCAGCCCAGGAACCTCCGCCAACAAGCGCGCCATCTCAGACCGCGGCTTGACCTCGGTGCGCAGGTCCACGCCAGGGCTCTTCACTTCGTCGGCACGGTCCAGCGCACTCCAATCGCCTCCGTCCTTGCTGAGCGCCGTCAACAGGGGGGTGCGATCCTCCAGCTGCGCCGCGACCACATGCACGACGCCGTCCTCGGCCTGCACCCAGCCCGTGACCTTGATGAAGCGCGCCCCCAGCACCACCTGCCGGAACGCTTCAAACACCTTCGGCCAGACGATGATGTTGGCGATCCCCGTCTCGTCCTCGACGGTCATGAAAATCACACCTTTGGCCGATCCGGGTCGCTGCCGCACCAGGACAAGACCTGCGACGGACACACGTCGCCCCGCAGCGGCCGGCACGTCGCGCGCGGGCCGCACCCCCTCGCGCGCCAAGGCGGGTCGCACGAAGCGCGCAGGATGCGCCTTCAACGAAAGCGACAAGAAGCGGTAATCGTTGATGACCTCTTCTCCCGGCGGCATCGGCGGCAGGTTCGCCGCCACCTCCACTTGCAGCGCCGCATGATCCGACGCGGCGAACAGCGGCAGATCCTCGATACGCGAGTCCTTATCGATTCCGCGGGCGGCCCACAGCGCCTCACGCCTGTTGAGCCCCAGCGATCCGAAGGTGTCGGCATCGGCCAGACGTTCCAGCGTCGCCCGCGGCAGGCCGGTGCGCAGCCACACGTCGCGAACCGAATCGTAGCCCGCTCCGCGCCGCGCGACGAGGCGGCGCATCTCCTCCTCTGCAAGCCCCTTGACCTGCCGCAAACCGAGCCGAACGGCGCAGTGCGAGCGGATCGCCCCGGCCATTTCGGCATGATCGGGGTGCAGACGCTCGGCGGCGCGCGGTCCCGCCTCCAGCGTGCAATCCCAGTCCGACGAGTTGACATCGACCGGCCGCACCGCGACGCCGTGCTCTCGCGCATCGCGAACGATCTGCGCCGGGGCATAAAATCCCATCGGCTGACTGTTGAGAAGCGCCGCACAGAACACGTCCGGATAATGGCACTTCAGCCACGAGGACGAGTAGACGAGAAGCGCAAAACTCGCGGCGTGACTTTCAGGAAACCCGTATTCGCCGAAGCCTTCGATCTGACGGAAGCAACGCTCGGCAAATTCTGGATCATAACCGCGCGCAGCCATGCCTTCGATCATCTTGCGCTGGAAGGTCCCGATGGTTCCGACCTTCTTGAAGGTCGCCATCGCGCGGCGCAGTTGATCGGCCTCGGCTGGCGTAAATCCTGCGGCGACGATCGCAATCTTCATCGCCTGCTCCTGAAAGAGCGGCACGCCGAGGGTTTTCGACAGCACCGCCTTCAGCTCCTGAGACGGATAGGAGACCCTCTCCTTGCCCTGACGCCGACGAAGATAAGGATGCACCATATCGCCTTGAATCGGCCCTGGCCGTACGATCGCCACCTCGATGACGAGGTCGTAAAAGGTGTTCGGTTTCAGGCGCGGCAGCATCGTCATCTGGGCGCGACTCTCGATCTGGAAGACACCCAGCGTGTCGGCCCGGCAAATCATGGCGTAAACGTCCGGATCCTCCGATGGTATGCTCGCCAGGGTGAGGGGGCTGAATGCATCGGTCTGGGCGCTCCCCTCCCCCCCTTCCAAGGGATTCGGCGCGGTTTGGCGGCCCTCTGGCGCGCCGTCATCGGGAGGAGGTAACAGCCCGAAATCGGCGCTATAATGTCGAGCCAGCAGGGACAGTCCTTTGCGCAGGCACGTCAGCATACCGAGCGCCAGCACATCGATCTTGAGGATTCCGAGCGCGTCGAGATCGTCCTTGTCCCACTCGATGGTCGTACGCCCGTCCATCGACGCCTTGACGATGGGCACCATCTCGTCGAGCCGCCCGCGGGTGATGACGAAACCGCCTACATGCTGGGACAAATGGCGCGGAAAACCCGCGATTTCCTGCGATAATCTGATGAGATGACCGATCCGGCCATGGCCTGGATCGAGCCCGGCCCGCTCAGCATCGGCCGCATCGATCCCCCGCCCGCTCGGCCCCCAGACGTTGCCCGACAAGGCTGCCACGCTGTCCTCGCTGAAGCCGAGCGCTTTGCCGATCTCACGCGCCGCCGACCGGGCCCGGTACGTCACCACTGTGGCGGCGATGCCCGCGCGATCACGGCCATATTTTTCATAAATATACTGGATCACCTCCTCGCGCCGCTCATGCTCGAAGTCGACGTCGATATCGGGCGGTTCACGTCGCTCTGGGGAAATAAAACGCTCGAACAGGAGGTCGGCGCGCACCGGGTCCACCTCCGTCACACCGAGGCAGAAGCAGACGGCGGAGTTGGCCGCCGATCCTCGTCCTTGGGCGAGGATCGCATTGTCGCGCGCGAAGCGGACAATGTCATGAACCGTCAGAAAATATGGCGCATATTCAAGTGCTTCGATCAGTTGGAGCTCGTGGGCGATCAGGGCCGCGACCTGATCCGGCATACCTTCCGGGTACCGCCGCGCCGCGCCCTCATAGGTAAGGCGGGCGAGTGTCTGCTGCGGCGTGCACCCCGGATCCGTCGGCTCCTCGGGATACTCGTAGCGCAGCTCGTCGAGCGAAAAGCCGATCTCGTCCATCAGCCTGAGGCTCTCGCTCACAGCACGAGGGGCGGCAGCGAACAGCCGGGCGATTTCGGAAGCGGGCTTCACATACCGCTCGGCGTTGGCAGCAAGCCTCCGACCAGCTTCATCCAGCGTGGTGTGCAGGCGAATGGCGGTCAAAACATCCTGAAGCGGCCGTCTCGCGGGATCGTGATAGAGAGGAAACGTCGTCGCAAGCGGCGCCAGATCGAGCCGCTTGGCCAGAGAGAGATGAGCACGCAGGACGCGCTCATCCTCTGCACCATAATTCATCGCCACAGCGAGGCGCAGCCGGTGAGACAAATGCGGACGAAGGGCGTTCACCACCCCCTCGACGGCCACCTCATCCGCGCCTGGGGCGACGACGGCAAGAATTTGCCCCTCACACCATTCGATGAGATCACCGAGAAAGAGGCGGCAGTCATCCTTGGATCCGCGCAGGTTTCCGACACTGAGGAGGCGGCAGAGACGACCATAAGCTTGGCGGTCGGACGGCCAGACGAGAATGTTGGGGGTGCCGTCAGCGAAGACCAGATGGCAGCCAACGAATGTCCGCAGCCCCACTTCCTTCCCGGCCAGATGAGTGCGCACCACCCCGGCAAGCGTGTTGCGGTCACACACGGCAAGACCTGACAGGCCGAGGAGCGCAGCCGTGAGCACCAGCTCCTCGGGATGCGACGCTCCCTCAAGGAACGAAAAATTACTTTTGGCGGCCAGTTCAATGAAACCGTCCCTCATTAAAGTCATCAACCAAACAAGCCATGCATGAACCAGCGAGGCGATGACGTTTCCCGTTCATAAAGTCCTTTGCGAAAGAGCCAGAAGCCGCGCCCCTCCAGGTCCTCGACGCGAAAGTAGTCGTAGCTTTCCTCCTCTTCGCGCCACCATTCGGGCGCAATACGCTCAGGCCCTTCGGCGAAGGCGACTTGATAGAAGACGCGCCGCCATTGAAATCGGGCCGGCGGGCCATCCGGCACACCCGCGACCGCGTGAATGAGTTCGGGCGGATCAAGAAGACGCAAGGGACGCAGCGGACCTGCCGCACGCCGCGGCCCCGCCTGCGGCCACAAGGAGGCGTTCAAAGCATGAAGGGCCGGCACCCGTCTGGTCTGACGCCCAGGGATGTGAGTGTCGACAGGTGCAAGACGGTAAACGGAGGCAACTCCAAGCCGTTCGCTCAGCGTGTCGATCAGATCGGCAAGGGCACGCGGGGCATCGATAGACGTACCGAGACGGCCTTGTTGCGGCCCCATCTCCTCCACATCGTCAGCCTGGATCCGCATGAGATCGACACCGCTTCCGGCCTCGGAGCGCGGGGGCATGGCTTCGAGCCGCGGCACGAGAAGACGGGCGATACGTTGCGGATCGTCAATCGGCGTGCTTGCCCCCGCCACAATGTCGCTGACCGTCCCATCGGCATAAAAGAGCCGAAGGACGAAGCGGCGGGTCCCCATCCCTTTTTGCGAAAGGGCTTCGGCAAGGGCGGCCGACAGCTGCGAAAGCGCCATCTTGAGCGACTCGAGATGCTCGACGGGCTCGGCAAAAGCACGGTCGAAAATATGCGCCGCAGCGGGGCGTAGCGGGCTGATCGGCTCATCTTCGAGCCCAGTCAGCTGATCGATACGTCGGGCGACGAGGGGGCCGAAGCGCTGCACAAGAGGCCCGCGGGGCTGGGCCAAAACTTCAGCTACGGTTTTCAATCCCAACCGGGCCATGACGGCTACCGTTTCTGCAGGTAGACGCAATGCAGCCAGCGGCAGGTCGGCGGCCGCCGTCACGTGTTCCCCTTTCGGAACGATCCCACCCGAACCATAGCGGGCCACTGCCCAGGCGGCGGAGAGATGATCTGCGACCGCTACGACCGGCAGGATTCCTGCCCCGCGCACCAGATCGCAGAGCTTTTGAACAAGCCCTTCCTCTCCTCCAAAAAGGTGGCTACAGCCGGAAATGTCGAGAATTAAGTCATGGCCGTCTCCCAGAGCGACAAAAGGCGTAAACCTTTTGCAAGCCCCTGCGAGTTGAAGAAGAATTTTGCGTTCCGCAGCTGGGTCAGAAGGGTAAATCTCAAGGTTTTGGATCAATGCCCGGGCGTCGGTCAGCGGCATACCCGCATATAATTTCGCATCCTGAGCCGCTTGGTTACAGGCTGCCACCCGCATCACGTTGTTTGCTTTGACGGAGGTTACGGCCGGCACCTCCGCTTGAGCGAGGCGGAAAATCCTGTCGGTGGGAAGCATGGGTAGCCAGAGATAGAGAATGCGGCATGAGGCGCTCATGCCGCTCCTCCTTTTGCCATCCCGAATTTTGGGCTCAGCGGCCTCGCAACAACCTCTGACTGCTCAGGCTTCTTTTGTCGTGGGCTTGTGCCATTCGCCTGGAGAGATGGAGTGCTGACGAAAGAATGTGTAAGGGGATCATATGATACATTATAAACCCCAATTGATCCTGTTTTGTTCTTTTTAAGTTCCAGGCGCCACCTAGGCCAATTTCTTTTCGTAGGTGTCGACGGGACAGGCAGAACCACCCAGCGCGTCAAAGCGCAGGTGGCACCGACTGAATTTCCCAACACCATAATATGGACAGCACACCCCATTTTCTGAGCCCGTAAGCTGAGACGGCGCGATGCCGTCATATTCACCGGGCCAGAATCAGCGATTTCCCCAACGACACAAGGTATTGCACCTGATGAGAGGGACTGCTCAAGACTCCATAAGACGTCACGCGCCCTTCCCGCTTCGACAAACCACAGCCTTTCAGGATCAATGCCGATATCGATCAGCCCTTCGGGCGAAAAATATCCTGTCTCAGGATGCACCTTGCTCTGTGAAACCCAAAGTATGGGGCCTTTGGAAAAAAGAGACAGAAACGTCAGAAGGAATGATAAAGCTGAGATATGGTCAAGACTTCGGGGAGCTTCATAAATATGAAGCCCTTTTGTCAAAAGCCCGCAGGCTTGGCGCAAAATTCCTGAAGGGAAGCGATCAGAGAGAGCCAGATCATGTTCACTCGGCACCTGAACACGATGCGAAGGGGCCGAAGGAAACCTCTCCGGATGAGCTGGCACAGAAGGCATAACATCTCAAATGGTTAATGTTCTTCTCTTGTTCGAGATAGACGAGAACAAAACGCTTGTCAACGCCGAGGACACAACCTAAGATTCAGACACAGGAGGCGAGGCGATGAAGCAATCACAGGTTCCGCAGCACAGGCGCCGGCTTTTCACCCAATGCCCGCCAGGTCCCAACGAGGCCAAGCCCGACCGTCACGACAATGGCCCCTCCAGCCGCAGCCAACGCAGCACCCGGCATCAGCACGAAGTCCAGATCCATCAAATCCGCGACGATGAACCATCCCGCCACCCCACCCGCTATCAGGGCAAACGCCGCTGCGCCGACACCCAGCAACGCGTATTCAAGCGCATAAGCGGTGAGCAAGGTGACCCGCTTCGCGCCCAACGTCTTCAAAATCACGGCATCGTAGATCCGGCTTCTGTGGCTGGCGGCCAGCGTTCCTGCCAACACCAGCATCGAAGCCACCAAGGTTATGGACGCGGCAACGCGAACGGCGAATACAAGATCGGATACGATACTGTTTACAGCGCTCAGCGCGTCTTTAACGCGGATGCTCGTCACCGTCGGAAACCGCTCCGTCACCTCGCGCAGCAACGCAAGCTCCGCCACATCGCTGCCGCCCCCGTCGAACGCCAGCGTTGCGAGATGTGCGTGTGGCGCACCCTCGAACACGTTGGGCGAAAAAATCATGACGAAATTGATCGAGAGGGATTCCCAGTCGACGGTGCGCAGATTGGCAACCTGCGCCTCCACCTCGCGCCCGAGAACGTTCACTCGGATCCTGTCACCAACCCTCACCCCGAGCTCATTGGCGAGATCCGACGCGAAAGAGACCTCTCTATCCGCAGTATCGGCCGCCCACCATTCGCCGGTGACAATCCGGCTGTCAGGCGGTGGTTCGGCCGAATAGGTAATCCCGCGATCACCCCGCAAGACCCAGGACGCCTCCGTATCGGGCCAATCTTCGGCGCGCACGTCATTGATCGACACGATCCGCCCCCGCAGCATTGGTTGCGACTGCACGATACTTCCCGGCGCCGCCTCTGCGAGAGTGCTGAGAAACGAATCCCGCTCGGCCTGCTGAATATCAATGAAGAAGAAGCTCGGCGCTTCGGCCGGCAACGTCGACGTCAGCGTCTGGCGCAGATTCCCGTCGATCTGGGACAATGCCACGAGAAGCGTCAGGCTGAGGCCGAGCGACAACGTTACCGTCGGCGTCAACGCACCCCGGCGATGGATATTGGCGACCGCCATCCGGATCGTCGTGTAACGGCTTCGCGGCAGCGCACGGCCAAGCGCCATGAACCCACGGGCCACCAGATGGAAAAGTCCGAATGTAGCAGCCGCACCCACCACATAAATAGAAGCAAGCCAACGATCATAGGACGTCGCAACGACGAGAATGGTCAGGATGAGGCCACACGCCAGGGCCGCCACGAGAAACCGAACAGGGACACCCCTCCCGTTCTCCTGGTCCTGATTGCCGCGCAGCAGCGCGATCGGACGAACGTTGCCGGCACGTCCCAAAGGCAGAACCGCGAAGGTGAGCGCCGTCATTGCACCGAACAGAGCAGCAAGACCCAAGGCTCCTGGAAAAATCGTCCAAAGGGCAGAGACCGGCAAAATCCCGTCGAGGAAAATCGCCGCGACCGGCGGCGCCAAGGCGCCAAGGACGAGACCGCCCGCAATCCCGATCGATGCCAGAAGGCCAATCTGCAGGAGATAAACAGCCGTCACGAAGTCACGACGCGCCCCAAGCGAACGCAGCGTCGCGATCTCGGTCCGCTTACGCGTCAAATAGGCCTGGACGGAATTTGCAACGCCGATCCCCCCCACGGCCAGCGATGTCAGCCCGACGATGGTCAGGAACTGCGCGAACCGCTCGATCGACGCGCGAAGCCGTGGCACTGCGTCCAACCGGGTCTCGACGCGCCAGCCCGCCGACGGGAACGCCTGCTGGATTTCGTCGACCAGAGATTTCAGCTCCACCTCCGTGAAGGGGCGCTCCTCTCCCCGTATCCGGTAGTGCCAGCGCACCAGACTTCCGGTCGTGACCAACCCTGTCTCGGCCAAGTCCTGAACCGGCATCATCACGCGCGGCCCGAAGGCGAGCCCGCCGGATATCCGGTCAGGCTCCCTGTCGATCACCGCGACGATCCGCGCCTCGGCACGGCCGATAGAAACGTCATCGCCGACCGAAAGACCTGCCGTCGTGAGCAAGGTCTCATCGACCACGATCGGCACGCGGTTTTGAGCCCCGCGGCGAAAAGCATCGGCCAAGGTCACCCCGCCCGCCAGGTCGACAGCACCGTACAGCGGATAGGCCCCATCCACGGCCTTCAGCTCGACAAGAACCTGGCGCCCGCCGGGACGACGCACCATGGCGCGCAAGGTCGCGACAGTCGAAACGGCCCCTTTATCGTTCAAGAAGTCCAGCTCGTCCGGCCGTGCGGTGCGATGCATCAACGAGATGTTGAGATCACCGCCGAGAAGCGATTGGCCTTCCGCCGAAATGCCGTCGACAAGGCCGCTCGCAAGCGAATTCACCGCGGCGATCGTGGCCGTTCCCAGGATGATACAGGCCAAGAACACGTAAAAGCCGCGCAGCCCGCCTCGCAGTTGGCGCACCGCATAACGCAGCGACAGAGGCGACCTGAGATGACGGCGCCTCGGGCTGGACATTCCAATGACCGCGTCACTCACCGAGCGCCCCCAAGGCCATCGCCGGGACCGGTTCAACCATGCCCGCATGGACCCGAACCGTGCGGTCGCAGCGCGCCGCAAGTCTCGGATCGTGGGTCACGAGAACGATCGTCTGGCCGCGTTCGGACTGTGCAGCAAACATGAGGTCGATGATGCCAAGGCCCGTCGTCTCATCGAGATTGCCGGTCGGCTCATCCGCCAGGAGGACCGCAGGGTGGGGAGCAAACGCGCGCGCCACTGCAACACGCTGCTGCTCACCGCCGGACAATTGCGAGGGATAGTGCCTTACCCGCCCTCCAAGACCCACCTTGTCCAGCTCTGCCCGAGCCCGCGCACCGGCATCCGGTGCTCCGCTCAGCTCGAGCGGTACAGCCACGTTCTCGACCGCCGTCATCGTCGGGATCAGATGGAAGGATTGGAACACGATGCCAATTTCTCGGCCACGAAAGGCGGTCAATTCATCTTCCGACAGGCCTGTCAGATCGCACCCGTTGACGCTCACGCGACCACGGTCGGGACGTTCCAGCCCCGCCAAAACCATCAGGAGACTGGATTTCCCCGAGCCGGAAGGGCCGACGATCGCCACGGACTCACCGCGCATGACGGACAAGTCCGCTCCACGCAGAACCTCGACCGCGGCGGACCCCCGGCCAAGGGTCAGCGCGACGCCACGAAGGTCGATGATAGGTTCCGACATAGGATGTCCTTGTTCCCGAAGGTGCGGCCTTGCTGTTCCACACCGCCTTCACCTCAAAATACCGCACCGCCAAGCGGCCGCACACGGATCCGCACGGCCCACTCGGACGCGAAACACCGGCGGGAGCACACCGGAGAAGACGAAGCACGACTTGCGCAACGTATGACCTCATCTTCTATCCTATGTCGCCGGAATGATGAGGCAATTGGTCAGAGCGCCGCCCCTCGGGGTGATCGCCCGTGCTCTCGAGCGCACATGAAGCGGCCGGCCATCACTGGCACTCTCTCCTTCACCACTACAGGTTCACGCCTGTGGCCGCGCCGCCACGCCGAAGCAGATCGACACGCCCGCGGGGCCGCGAACCATTTGAGCATGTTGAAAATCGCGCGGCGCTCCGTCAGACACGAGGGGGTCTGTAAGGGGGACATGCGATGGTTCGGTTCGCAGCGGCTGTGTTGGCCACCATTGTTGCATGGCAGGCGCCTGCCGCTCAGGCCGCAGACCTTGCCGCTGAGCCGATCCAGAAAGAGCGGCGCTGTAACACCTTCGACAAGATCTGGCTCTTCGGCGATCCCACGGATTGCCCGAACGACGAGACAGTTCCCGCCTGCACGGCACCCAATGTTGTTAGCGCCGCGCTCCGCTTCACCAACCGGGCCGAGCCGGTCTACAGGGCACCGCGGGTCAAGTCTCTCACCCCTCTGGGCGAGCTTTACCAGCCTCTTTATAACCCCAGCCCGCTGGTTCGGCGCTATTGTGAAGGCACCGTGGCCCTCGACAACGGCGACGTGGCGCACGCCTATTATTTCCTCGAAGAAGATTCCGGCTTTGTCGGGATCTCGTGGAGCGTCTACGTCTGCATCGACGGCTACGACAAGTGGCGTGTCTATGACGGGCGGTGCCGCGTCGCCCGTCCCGCGCCCGCCCAGTAAGGGTCCGCCACGCCATTTCGCCAGCCATCGCCAAGCCCGACCGAACGCGCGATGGTTGGGCACGCCGAGACTGGACCGGTGGAGACCATGGCGCGGCGCTGAACGTCCCGATCGACGATCCGGCGAAGCCAGCCGTTCGGGATGCCGAAGAAGCCGCTCAATCACCATCGCGCGGGAAAAGCACCGGGTTGAGGAATTTTGCGAGGTCCGCGTTCGATCGGCGGCGCACGACTTCGTCTCCGCCGATCAAGTAACCGTCGCGGTTGGCGCACAAGGACAGGATCGTCGCGCGCGTGTTCGTGTCCGACATCTCCAGCCGCGTGAAGTCGTCCCGGACGGTGAAGTCACGCGCGACGGTGAAGCGGCAATCGGCGATATGGACGGGAGCGCGCCACGATCGGAGCGCCCCATCCCAGCGATGACGCGCCACATATTCGCGGATCACGACGTCGGACCCGCCGGCGCGGAGATCGTCGGCCAGAATATCGCACGCCCTCGGATCGACGATCGCATCCTCGGTCCCCCACAACATCAAAACGGGGGCACCGGTGGTCGAGGCATCCTCGAAGCGGGCGACGCATGGGCCGTAGAATGCAACGTGCGCTGCAAACGGGATCGAGGCGTTATACGCCGTGACCACCTGGTCATAGGCGGCGTAGATGGACGACATTGCGCCATAGGAGAAGCCGATCAGCGCAGTCCGCCGGGCATCGACATCGGGACGGCTGTCGAGCCACGCGAGCGTCGCGAAGGCGTCGGACAAGGCCATCGCCTCGGTGATGCGCATCAACCGCTCGATGAACCCGCCCCCGCCGCGCGCACCGAACACGTCGATCACTGCGACGGCCACGCCCTGGGCGGCGAGCTGGCGCGCATACCTCCCCTCGCGCACGCGGCTGACACCGCCCGCCCCATGGAGGAGCACCGCCGCGGGGGAAGGCTGTGCCGCGCTCGCGCCGACGGCGGGATAGAAGCGGACCGAGGCTGGCAGAGCTTCGCCTTGACCCGCGGCCGCCTCGGCGAGGGTGAAGGGGCTGCTGCTCGTGACGTCCGCGTCGATGGGGACGACATCGGCCTCCGGCCAATCGCCGCTGGTGTCGAGGTCCGCTTGGACCGGTCCGGTGATTAGGACGGCGATCAGAGCAAGGATGGTTCGCATCCAGCACCATTTCGCGCTCCGCTCTCACCGATCAAGCGCGCGGCATGCCGCACCCGCGGCCAAACCCTCCACTGGCCAGCGGTGCCTGAGGATGCCGAACCCAATCGTCTCGCCACATCGTTCCGCGAGGAGGATGGTGGTGGTGCGCCCTTGCGTCCGTCGCGGCAGGCATCAAAGCCTGTTGAGCGCCTCGAGCTCGGGGAAGGGTCCATACCTGAGACCTTTGCCATGCATCTCGGTGCACTGGGGATGGTCCTCGGTGGCGGCGCGGACGCTGCGCGAGCCGAGCTCGAATTGGATAATGCGTCGGCCGGCATAACCGCCGTAGCCATTGCGCGCATTCAACTGAACGCAGACGATGGTGCGCTCGCGCGTCGAATGCTCGGCCTGGATACCGTAAAACGAGATTTCGGCATCGCGGATCGAATAGGGATCTTTGAACTCGTTGCGGACATACTGGATGATGGCCTGTTTTTGCCAACCGGTCGCCGGTCCTTTGATGAAGAGCGGCACCTCGACGTAAATCGTCTCAACCTTGGGTGCGGACGAGAAGATCCCATAGTCTGACGCACTGCAGCCGGAAAGGCCCAAAGCAATGGCGAAGGCGACTTTAGAATGGGCTTTCATGTGCGGCACTCCAAGGAGCGATAATCCGGCTGAGATTGGGAGCAGAAACGCGATATTTCAATCTAAGGGCGCAACTGAAAGCGCGACTGAAACGTCGAGCACCGGGCGTGTGGCCCCCGTGCCACGACTTCGGCACTCTGTGTCATGGGATCGTTTGCGGGCGGATCACGGATGGCTGGTGCCGAGAATTCGGCCTTAATCCGACGGTTCCCGCTGCGAGCCGGAGCAGGACGTGGACGTGGACGTGGACGTGGACGTGGACGTGGACGTGGACGTGGACGTGGACGTGCGGTTCGCGCAGCGGTGCGATGGGAGCAACCACCCGGCCCTTGCGGCGCGGCGCAACTGCAAGAGTGACCCCTGCTCCATCATGCCGGGGCCAATATCGGCGTGTCTGGCGTCTCGCTGACTACAGCGACGACGTTTGGCCATTGCGGCGACGGAGACAGGGTGGCGAATAAGCCGGAGCAAGTTAAGCTCCGGGCGGCGGACATCGGATGATGCTTGGCCGCCGCACAGCCCAGCGACTTCCGGCGTCTCTGGCGCTGGCTCGGCGGAGGGAAATCGCGATGCAGCGGCGGCCGTTGCAGCCGCACGGCAGGGCTGGGTCGAGGGCTTCAGAGTACGCAATCCGGGGGATAAAGGCACGTCTGGCTGTAGCCGGTAAAGCTCTTCTAGAGCACTTCGCGCTCAATCCGGGTCATATCCGGCGGCTCTGAAATAGGCGCGGGCCTCTTGGGGGGGGGGACGAGGTGGAGGGCGTCACCGATGCGACCCCAAAGCCCGGTGACGGTTCGCTCGGCGGCCTTCTTCAACAGGGCTTTGATCTTGGCGAAGGCCATCTCGATGGGGTTGAAGTCGGGGCTGTAGGGCGGGAGGAACAGAAGCGTCGCCCCGGCGCGCTCGATCAGTTCGCGAACGCGCTGCCCCTTGTGGCTTCCCAGGTTGTCCATCACCACGACATCGCCTGGGGTCAGGCACGGGACGAGGACCTGTTCGACATAGGCCTCGAACCAGGTCCGGTTGATCGCACGATCCAGAACCATCGGCGCGACGATGCCCGATAATGAGAGGCCGGCCACGAGCGTGGTGGTCTTCCAATGGCCGAAGGGCAGCGGCATGCGCAGCCGCTCGCCGCGCCGGCAACGACCGTGCGAACGCGCCATCTTGGTGCTCGCCCAGGTCTCGTCTATGAAAATCAGCCGCGCGGGCTCGAGGTCGTCCTGGCCGTCGAACCAGGCGCGGCGCCGGGCGAGGATGTCGGCGCGGTTCTGCTCGGCCGCGTGGCCGGTCTTTTTTTGCGCGTGATCCCGTGTCGCCTGAAGAAGCGCGAAAGGGATGAAATCGACACGGTGTCTCCGGTCTCGCCGAGCTTCTCCTTGAGCTCGGTCAGCGTGATGTCGCCCGCCTCGTCCAAGAGGGCGAGGATGCGATCGCGGTGCGCTTCGGTCACATGGGACCAGCGATCGCCGCCCTGACGCTTGGCGCGGCATGAACCGGTTCTTGTCCACGCATCGTACCAGCGGATGGCCGTGGACGGGGCGACATCGAACCGCGCCGCGGCTTGGCGGCGGGACAATCCGTCGTCTATCGCGCGGACAACGCGAAGACGAAGATCGTCAGAGAGCAGCTTGGGCATGGTGGCTGGCCCTCCACCGCCAGCCACCATGTTGAATCAGAATGCTGCTCATTTGGGAATCCCCTGCCGATTCACTCTGAGCGCGAAGCGCTCTAGCGTCGACTGCCGGACACTTGCGGCGACAGCCGGGACCAGAGGCATTGGGCGCTTGTCGTCATCCGCGAGGCCTGCCGAACGGGCGTGCCTGCCACATGCCGGAGGCTGACGGTGATGTGCGGCGGGTGCGGACCGCCATGGACATCGTGGGTGCGTCGCGGGACGGATGTCATGCGCCTTTCGCGCGGCCCGGCCGAACGGCCCCGTATTGCACCCGAGTCCGGTCCGGGTGGCCCACCCAAGCCTGCGCGGCGCTCCCGTGGGATCAGCCGCGCTCGGCGGTGAGGGTGGCGATGGCGGCGCGCAGCTCGGGGATGCCGTCCATCTTGGCGGAGGATGTGAGGAGGATCTCGGGGTGCGCGGCGGGGCGGCGGCGCAGCGCGTCCTCGGCCGCCTTCAGCGAAGCGGCCTTGGCGGACCCGGCCTTGTCGGCCTTGGTGAGCACCACCTGGTAGCTCATCGCCGTCTCGTCCATCACGCCCATCGCCTCGATGTCGACGGGCTTGGGGCCGTGGCGCGCATCGATCAGCAGGTAGACGCGGGCAAGGTTGGGGCGGCCGCGCAGATAGTCGAAGACGAGCGCCGTCCAGGCGGCGACCTCGGTCTTCGGCGCCTTGGCGTAGCCATAGCCCGGCATGTCGACGATGGCGGGGCCGACCCCGTCCGAGCGGGCGAAGATGTTGAGGGCGCGCGTGCGGCCGGGCGTGTTCGACGAGCGCGCGAGCTGCTTCTGGCCGACCAGCGCGTTCAAAAGCGAGGACTTGCCGACGTTGGAGCGCCCGGCGAAGGCGACCTCCACGGGACCGGAGGCCGGCAGGTGTTTGATGGAATGGCAGGCGCGGGTGAAGACCCACTCGCCCGCGAAGAGCAGGCGGCCGGACTCCAGCGCTTCGGCACGCGCCTCGTCCTCGGGCGAGGCAGGCGCGTCGGCGGAAGGGACCGCGTGCGCCGCCTGTTGGGATCCGGCGGACAGGTCGGCGCCGCGCGGCCCTGCAGGCAACGCGGCGTCATCCTGCGGCGAGGGGGGCGTGGCCGCCCCCGCCGACTTATGATCGGACGGGCTCAGGTGGCGCTCTTCTTCTTGTCGCCGCGTTTGAACAGCGACGCGATGTTGCCCCACAGCTCCACCTTCACCCCGTGGCGGCGCATGATCACGTATTGCTGCAGCACCGACAGCGAGTTGTTCCACGCCCAGTAGATCACCAGACCCGCCGGGAAGGAGGCGAGAAGGAAGGTGAAGAAGATCGGCATGATGTTGAAGATCATCGCCTGAGTCGGATCGGGCGGCGCCGGATTCATCTTCATCTGGAGCCACATGGTGATGCCCATGATGAGCGGCCACACGCCGATCGCCAGGAAGGAGCCGATCACCGGAACGGCGGACGGATCATAGGGAATGAGGCCGAACAGGTTGAAGACCGACGTCGGATCCGGCGCGGACAGGTCGGTGATCCAGCCGAAGAAGGGCGCGTGCCGCATTTCGATCGACACGAACAGCGTCTTGTACAGCGAGAAGAAGACGGGGATCTGAATGAGGATCGGGATACAACCGGCGAGCGGGTTCACCTTCTCCTTTTTGTACAGCTCCATCATTGCTTGCTGCTGCTTGACGCGGTCGTCCTTGTACCGCTCCTGCATCTGCTTGATCTTGGGCTGCAGCGCCTTCATCTTAGCCATGGAGGTGTAGGCCCGCTGGGCGAGCGGGAAGAACACCAGCTTGACGAGAACCGTGGTGATCAAAATCGCCACGCCGAAGTTGCCGACGATGCCCTGGATGAAGTCCAGCACATAGAACATCGGCTTGGTGATGAAGTAGAACCAGCCCCAGTCGATCATGAGATTGAAGCGGTCGATCGACAGCGTGTCCTCATAGGACTGGATGAGCTTGGTCTCCTTGGCGCCGGCGAAGACACGGGCGGTCGCCTCGACGGTCGTGCCCGGCTCCACGGTCACTGCATCCGCCAGATAATCCGCCTGATAGGCCGGAAGGTTATTCTGCGTGCGGTAGAGGAAGCGCGGGTTGAAGGTGGTCCCAGGGTCCGGGATGATCGCCGTCGCCCAATATTTGTCGGTGATGCCGAGCCAGCCGGAGCCGGAGCGCGGCAGGTTGTTCGTCCCGCTCTCGGCGACGTCGCCGTAATTCTCCTGGACGAGGCCTTCGTCGCCCATCACGCCGAGGAAGCCCTCGTGGAGGATGAAGTAACCGGACGTCTCCACCTCACCTTCGCGGCGCACGCGGCTATAGGGATGGAGCGCGACGGTTGCCTCGGTGGTGTTCTCCACGCTCTGGACGGTGGTGAACATATAATGCTCGTCCACCGAGATGGTGCGGCGGAAGATGAGGCCGGCCCCGTTGTCCCAGCTCAGGGTGACGGGGGTGTTGGGGGTGAGCGTCTCGCCCTCGGTCAGCGTCCACACGGTGGACGAGGTCGGCACGGCGACATCCTGCCCGGACCCCGGCACCCAGCCGGTCTCGACGAAATAGGGATCGCTCGTTCCGGTCGGCGCCAGCAGCACCACCTCGTCCGACGATTTGTCGGGGGTGACGTGGTAGTCCTTGAGCTTCAGGTCGTCGAGCCGGGCGCCGGCGAGGTTGATGGAGCCGTCGACGCTGGGCGTCTCGATCGGCACGCGCGGCGCCTCGGCGATGGCCGCGGCGGCGGCGCCGGGGGTGGCCGGCTGCGTCACGGCGCCATCGGCCTGCGGGGCGGACGGAATGTCGCTGCCGGATGCGGCGGAGCCTGGCGCGGTCGTTCCCGGCGCGGCGCCGGGGGCGATCGTTTCGGACTGGGCAGCGCGGGTCTGCTGCTCCAGCTCCACCTGGCGCTGGGCCTCGAGCTGAGGCTCGATAAAGAAGAATTGCCACAGGACAATCACCGCCAGCGACAGGCCGATGGCGAGGAACATGTTGCGATTGTCGCCCATTACGCTCTCTTTCGGACCGGGGGTCGGTCGAGTTTTGCGCCCGCTGCGCCGAGCGCCTGTCTGAGCTCTTCACCGAGGTCGGCGAACGGCGCGCCGAGCGCGTCCCGGCGTGCCACGATCACATAGTCGGTGGCGCTGTCGAATTCATCAGAAAACTGAAACGCCAAAGCGCGCAGCCTCCGCTTGATGCGGTTGCGCACGACGGCGTTGCCGATTTTCTTCGTCACCGTAAAGCCGACTCGCGCGCCATCGGCTGCGGACTCGTCCGCGTCGCGGCGGCGGGCCTGCAGGGTGAATGTGGTTCGTTGAACGCGAATGCCTTTGGCGGCGGCCTTGAACTCAGCCCGCCGCTTCAGTCGTGCCGGACGGATCAGGCCGACAGCTTCTTGCGGCCCTTGGCGCGGCGGTTGTTGATCACCGCGCGACCGCCCTTCGTGGCCATGCGCGCACGGAACCCGTGGCGGCGCTTACGAACGAGCTTGGAGGGTTGATAGGTGCGTTTCGTCATATCCGCCTCGCTAAGCGACGGATGGTCGGCGCCGCGCCCGTTCTCAGCGCTGCCGCATCCCTCCCGTCGGAACAATGAAAAAGGGAGCGCACGGCCCCCTGACTCGTGCCTCTATAGGAATGCGGCGCGCGAGAGTCAACGCGGCCGCGAGGACACCGGGACGACGCATCCTCGCACATCCCCCGCCGCCGTGCATTCCCCGTACCTGTGCTTTGCGGGTCCCTTCACGCATCGTTGAGGCGGTGCACCTCGTCACGCCGCCTTCGGCCGACTAACTCTTGCGCACAGGTGTTGCGCCGAAAAGAGAGGACCATGGCGCCGATCAGCCCCCATTCCCCGCCCCACTCCGCCGCCTGCCTCACCGCGGCCGGTTCGGATGCGTCGTGTCCGAAACCTGCCGCACAGGGAAGCGCGGAGGCAAGCACGGCCGGATCGGACGGGCAACGCACGCGCAGGCGCCGCATCCTCTCCCGGCTTTGGCCCGTGGGGCTGGTGCTCGTCGCCATGGCCGCCTTTTATGCCGCGGGGCTTCACCGCTCCGTGTCGCTGGACGCCGTCATCGCCCATCACGAAAGGCTGGAAGCGGCGGTCAGCGCTCACTTTGCGGCCACCGCCGCCGCCTATTTCGCGCTCTATGCGCTCGCGGTGGCGGTGTCCTTCCCCGGCGCCAGCCTCGTCACCATCGTCGGCGGCTTCCTGTTCGGCCCGCTTGTCGGCACGCTTCTGACCGCAGTCGCGGCAACTTTGGGGGCGGGCGTTGTCTTCCTTGCCGCGCGCACGACGCTGGGCGGCATCCTGCGGCAGCGCGCCGGCCGCTTCGCCGCGCGCTTCGCCGACGGGTTCGCCGCCAACGCCTTCAGCTATCTGCTCTTTTTACGCCTTGTGCCGCTCTTCCCCTTCTGGCTCGTCAACGTCGCCCCCGCCCTCTTCGACGTGAAGCTGCGCACCTATATCGCCGCGACCGCGATAGGCATCCTTCCCGGAACGCTCGCCTATACGCTGGTCGGCGACGGGCTGGGCGGCCTCATCGAGGCGCAGGAGATGGCCAATCCGGGCTGCGCGGCCGCACGTACCTGCCAAATCGAGCCGGGCGCTCTCCTGACCCCGGGCCTCGTCCTCGCCATCGCCGCCCTCTCCCTCGCCGCCCTCCTCCCCGTTCTGGTCAAACGCCTGAGGCAGCGGCGATGACGGGGCACATGACGGGGCAGCGGGATGCGCCCGCGCGCTACGATATCGCGGTAATCGGTGCCGGGTCGGCCGGGCTCACCGTCGCCGCCGCGGGCGCCGCCTTCGGCCATAACGTCGTGCTGGTGGAACGCGGCGCGATGGGGGGCGACTGCCTCAACTCCGGCTGCGTCCCGTCGAAGGCGCTGATCGCCGCGGCGCGTGAGGCCTATACCGGCGCAGCCCTTCCCTTCGGCATCACCGCCCGCACCGAGGTCGACTTCGCCGCCGTCCACGCCCACGTTCACGACGTCATCGCCGGCATCGCACCGCACGATTCGGTGGAGCGGTTCGAGGGTCTCGGCGTCACCGTCCTCAAGGGCGAGGCGCATTTCACGGGGCCGGACAGCCTCGCCGTCACCACCGCCACCGGCACCCGCACGCTTCGGGCGCGGCGCTATGTCGTCGCCACCGGGTCGCGGCCGATCGTCCCGCCCATCGACGGCCTTGCCGACTGCGCGCCGCTGACCAACGAGACGCTCTTCGACCTCACCCGGCGCCCCGAGCGCCTCGCCATCATCGGCGGCGGGCCGATCGGCTGTGAGATGGCGCAGGCGATGGCCCGTCTCGGCGCCAGCGTCACCGTCATCGAGGGCGCCGCCATCCTGCCGCGCGAGGACCCGGAGGCCGCCGCCGTCGTCCGCGCGGCGATGCAGCGCGACGGGGTGCGGCTTCTGGAAGGGCGCACGGTCACCCGCTGCACCCGCGAGAGCACGCAAAAGACGCTGCATCTGTCGGACGGCAGCAGCGTCGACGCCGACGCCATCCTCGTCGCGGTCGGGCGCCGCCCCACGACCGACCTCGGCCTCGCCGAAGCGGGCGTGGCGATGGACGGCCCGGCGATCCGCGTCGACAGGTCGCTGCGCACCACGAACCGGCGGATCTACGCCATCGGCGACGTGACGGGCGGGCTGCAATTCACCCATGTCGCCGGGCACCAGGCGAGCCTTGCGGTGCGCGCCATCGTCTTCCGCCTGCCGGTTTCCTACGACCCGGCGGTGATGCCGCGCGCCACTTATACCAGCCCCGAGGTCGCCCAGGTCGGCGCCACGGAGGCCGAGGCGAAGGCGGCCGACCCGAAGGCGACCGCCTGGACCGCCCCACTCGAAGGCAACGACCGCGCCCGCGCCGAACGGGAGACCGAGGGCTTCGTGAAGCTCGTCCTCAGCGGCAAGGGCAAGCTCCTCGGCGCGACGATCGTTGCGCCGCACGCTGGCGACCTCATCGCCACCTATCAGCTGGCGATGGCGGCGAAGGTGAAGCCCTCCGCCCTCGCCTCCTTCACGCCGGCCTATCCCACCTATGCCGAAGCCGGGAAGCGCGCGGCCACGCTCTACTTTGGCGCGAAGTTGGCGCGGCCATGGGTGCGCCGCATTCTCACTCTGCTAAAGCGTTTGTGATGCCTTAACGCCACGCTTGCCCCTGCACGAACACGTTGAAACAACATTCGGATGGCACGCGCGCGAAGCTCAGCTAATGTCCGCGATCATGGCCATCGCGACGCATACGGAACGTGTATCGGCACGCGCATCGCTCGGGACGAAACTCCTCGTCCTCACGATATTGTTCGTCATGGTGTCGGAAGTCGCGATCTTCGTGCCGTCGATCGCCAACTACCGGCTGAACTGGCTGAACGACGCGCACCGCAACGCCTCCGTGGCCGCCGCCATCATCGCCGAGACGCCGAACGTGCCGGAGGGGCTGAAGCTGCGCCTTCTGACGGCGACCAACACGATCGCCATCTCCCACCGCGAGGGCAACCGGCGCCGCCTTCTCGCCATGGCGATGCCGCCGACCAGCGTCGACCGGCACATCGAACTTGGCAACGAGACCATCTTTCAGTCCATCGTCGCCGCCTTCGACACGCTGTTCGCGCCGAACGGGCGCATCATCCGCGTCGTCGCCATGCCGCCGGGTCTCGATGAAGAGGTGGACATCATCCTCGACGAGACCCCGCTGCGCCAGGCGATGCTGGCCTATTCCGGCAACATCCTCGCCCTCTCCCTCGTCATCTCCATGGTGACGGCGCTTCTCGTCTTCATGTCGCTCAGGTGGCTGTTCGTGAAGCCGGTGCGGCGCCTCGCCGATGCGATGATCGACTTTGCCGAGGACCCGGAGGACGCGCGCCGCGTGATCCTGCCCTCAGGCCGGCACGACGAGCTGGGCGAGGCGGAGCGCAGCCTCGCGGCGATGCAGCACCAGCTCGCCGATACGATGACCGAGCGGCGCCGCCTCGCCGAGCTCGGCCTCGCCGTCTCCAAGATCAACCACGATCTCAGGAACCTTCTCGCCTCGGCGCAGCTCTTCTCGGACCGGCTCGCCATGGTGCAGGACCCGCAGGTGCAGCGCATGGTGCCGAAGATCGTGCGCGCGCTGGACCGTGCCGTCGGCTACACCGGCGGCGTGCTCGCATACGGGCGCGCGGGCGAGGCGCCGCCCAGCCGCCGCCTCGTCGACCTAGCCCATCTCGCCGCGGATGTGGGCGAGCTTCTCGGCCTCGACACCCACCCGAGCATCGACTTCCGCATCATCGTCGACGACCGGATCGAGATCGATGCCGACCCGGACCAGCTCTACCGGGTGCTGATGAACCTGTGCCGCAATGCCATGGAAGCGTTGGAATCGAACTCGCACGACAGCGTGGTGCGGCGCCTCGCCATCGCGGCCGAGCGCTATGGGTCGGTGGTGCGCATCGTCGTCTCGGACACCGGGCCCGGCATTCCGGCGCGGGTGCGGGAGAACCTCTTCCAGCCCTTCAAAGGCAACGGGCGACGTGGCGGAACGGGGCTGGGGCTCGCCATTTCCGCCGAGCTCGTGAAGGCCCACGGGGGCACCTTGTCGCTGATCGACGCGGCGACCGGGGCGAGCTTCGAGATCATCATCCCCGACAGGCCGATCGACATCGCGGTTCGGCGCGCGGCGATCGCGTGAGTGCCTGCGGGCTGAGCACGCCTATTATTTGGCGGTCCGCCTCGCGAAATTTCGCCACACCTGCCCTACACTATAGATATTGAACGTGCGGCACACCGATCCTGCGGCACGCGGGGGGAAGCCGATGATCGAGCTTTGCTATACGAGCGTCGCGTGCCAGCCGGTGACGCGGGAGGGATTGCGCGACCTCCTGCGCTCGGCGCGAGAGCGCAACAGCGCCCTCGGCGTGACCGGACTGCTGGTCTATGACGACCACCGCTTCATCCAGATTTTGGAGGGCGAGGCGGAGGCGGTCTATGGGATCTATGAGCGCGTGAAGGCCGACCCGCGCCACACCGAGGTGGAACTGGTCTGTCAGGGCGCGATCGAGCAGGCGACCTTCGCCGGTTGGGCGATGGCGTTCGAATATCAGCCGAGCGGTGTGGAACGCCCCTCGGCGAGCGCCCTCCTCGCCAACTCCGCCGGCACCGACTGGAACGACGACGGCAGCACCGCTTTCGCGGCTACTGCTCCTCCGTCGTCCCCGGAGATGGATGAGGAGAGCGAGACCGCCTGCGCCCCCGACACCTGCGCGTTGGCCGGCGCCACCGCGGCCTGACCTTCGACCGCCGCGTTCGCGCCGCACACCTGACGACGCCCTGACGCCCCTGAAGACCACCGGCGCGGGGCGGCTTCGGCGGCGCCCTGCGGGACGCCTTTCCCTCCCGGCTCTTGCCATTCGCGGCCGGCGACCTTATACCCCGCACGCCCGCACCCCTGGAGGCGGGACGCGCAGCCATGCGCGGACGCCGGCGCCACATGGGCCTCCGGCGTCATTTTTACACCGAAGGAGAGTACGATGGCCGAAGGCTTCGAGCTGAAGGCCGAAGTGCGCGAACGGACGGGCAAGGGGGCCGCGCGCGCACTGAGGCGAACTGATATGATTCCCGCCGTGATCTACGGCAACAACGAGCCCCCGCTCGCAATCGCGATCCCCTGGAAGCCGACTTCGATGGCGCTCTATGCCGGCGGCTTCAAGACGCACGTCTGGTCGATCGACGTCGACGGAAAGACGATCCAGGCGCTCGCCCGCGACTATCAGCGTGATCCCGTGAAGGAGCGTCTGCTCCACGTGGACTTCCTGCGCGTCACGGCCCGCTCGCGCGTGACCGTCAACGTGCCGCTGTCCTTCGTCGGCGAGGACGAGTGCCCCGGCCTGAGCCAGCAGGACGGCGTCCTGACGGTCGTCGAGCACAGCCTCTCGGTCGAAGCCGGTGCTACGGCGATCCCCGAGCACATTGAGGTGTCGCTGGCCGGGCTCGAGATCGGTTCGAGCATCCATTCCTCCAGCCTCTCGCTGCCCGCCGGCGTGACGCTGACCAACGAGGAAGACTTCGTCATCGCCACGATCGCCGCGCCGGCGGCCGAGGAGATCGACGACGAGGCGCCAGAGGCCGATGAGGTCCCGACGACCGACGAAGACGCCGCCGAAGGCGACTCGGAGACCTCCGGGGACGCCGAGTAAGGACACGCGCGGACGGGAGACCCGAATGCTGCAACTCATCGTCGGCCTCGGAAATCCCGGCAAAGAGTACGCCATGAACCGCCACAATGTGGGGTTCATGGTGCTCGACCGTCTGCATGACCGCTGGCGTGGTGCGCCGTGGCGCACCAAGTTTCAGAGCGAGGTTGCGGAAGTCGTCATCGACGGCGTCCGCTGCCTCCTCATCAAGCCGATGACCTACATGAACAATTCGGGCCACGCCGTCGCCGAGGCCGCCCGATTCTACAAGGTCGAGCTCGACGATATCGTCGTCGTCCACGACGAGATCGACCTGCCCCCCGGCAAGTTCAAGATGAAGACCGGCGGCGGCACCGGCGGCCACAATGGCCTCAAATCCATCTCATCGCTGCTGAAGGACGGGTATCGCCGTCTGCGCATCGGCGTCGGCCATCCGGGCCGCAAGGAGCTGGTGCCGGGCTATGTGCTGAAAGATTTTCCCAAGGCGGACGGCGACTGGCTGGAGCCGATGCTGAGCGCGATGGCCGAGGAGGCCGCGCTGCTGGCGATGGGCGAGGACGCCAAGTTCGCCTCCAAGGTGCACCTGAGGCTTGGGCCCGCGGTAAAGTCCACAGGCGCCGCGAAACGCGCCCAGCGCGCCGCCGCAAAGGCCGAGGCGCAGGAGGCGGCCGCGCAAACCGCGCCGGCGGCCGAGGCGCCCAAGGGGGTTGCGGCCGATGCCCCAGCGCCGCATGCGCCTTTCGTCTCCGCCAAAGAGGCCGAGACCAAGGACGCCGACAAATCTTCGAGCCCGTTCGCGGCGCTCGCCAATCTTCTGCGAAAATAAGCCTCGGGAATTCTGACCATGGGTTTCAAGTGCGGCATCGTCGGGCTTCCGAATGTCGGCAAGTCCACGCTGTTCAACGCATTGACGAAGACGGCGGCGGCCCAGGCGGCCAATTATCCGTTCTGCACGATCGAGCCGAACACCGGCGACGTCGCTGTTCCGGACCCGCGCCTGACGACGCTCGCCGCGATCGCCAAGTCGCAGAGCATCGTGCCGACGCGTCTCACCTTCGTCGACATCGCCGGGCTGGTGCGCGGCGCGTCGAAGGGCGAGGGTCTCGGCAACCAGTTCCTCGCCAACATCCGTGAGACGGATGCGATCGCGCACGTCCTGCGCTGCTTCATCGACGATGACATCACGCACGTCGCGGGCGGCATCGACCCGATCGCCGATGCCGAGACGATCGAGACCGAGCTGATGCTGGCCGACCTCGAGAGCCTGGAGAAGCGGGCGACCAACCTGCGCAAGCGGGCGACCGGCGGCGACAAGGACGCAAAGTCCGAGGTCGAGCTGATGGACCGCGTGCTGGTGCTCTTGCGCGAGGGCCGTCCGGCGCGTGAACTGGAGCTGTCGCCCGACGAAGTGAAGCCGTTCAAGATGCTGAACCTCCTGACCGGCAAGCCACTGCTCTACGTCCTCAACGTGGACGAGGCGTCGGCGGCGACGGGCAACGAGCTGTCGCGCAAGGCGGCGGAGATGGCGGCCAAGCAGGGCGCTGCGTCGGTGGTCATCTCGGCCGGGATCGAGGCGGAGATCGCCCAGCTCGACGCGGACGAGCAGGCCGAATATCTGGAGACGCTCGGGCTGAAGGAGCCGGGCCTCGACCGTCTCATCCGCGCAGGTTACGGGCTTCTCGGCCTCATCACCTACTTCACGGCGGGTCCGAAGGAGGCGCGGGCCTGGACGATCCGCGACGGTACGCTGGCCCCGCAGGCGGCGGGCGTGATCCACTCGGATTTCGAGAAGGGTTTCATCCGCGCCCA
Organism: Acuticoccus yangtzensis; assembly: GCF_001927245.1. Lineage (GTDB taxonomy): Bacteria > Pseudomonadota > Alphaproteobacteria > Rhizobiales > Amorphaceae > Acuticoccus > Acuticoccus yangtzensis. The sequence goes on from NZ_MJUX01000001.1 coordinate 1,059,743, forward strand.
GACGATCGCCTACAATGACTATGTGTCGCTGGGCGGCGAGTCGGCCGCCAAAGAAGCCGGCAAGGCGCGCGACGAAGGCAAGGACTACCGCGTCCACGACGGCGACGTCATCCTGTTCAAGTTCGCGAACTGAGGCCTCTCCCCTTCTGAGGATCGAGGCGGGGTCAAGCATCCACGCGGACCCACGCGCAGGCCGCCCTCTCCGGGGCGGGCGAGCATGGGGAGCATGGGTGCTTGACGCCGTCGCGATCCTCGACAGCCTTGCATCAGGTCTTCAGAGGGAGAGTGCTCTTCGCACTCTCACACTGAAGGCCTGCCCGTCGGCGAGACGGGGGGAGCGCGAGGGGGGAACGCCCTCGCTGAGGCAGTCCTGCGGGCAGGACGTCCGGCTAGTCGCCCGGCGCCTCGACCGCGGGACCGCCGGGCAGCGGATAACCCAGGGCACGAAGGCGGTCGAGTGCGCCCTGGAGGATGATTGACGCGGCCATCTTGTCGATAGATTCGCGGCGTTTGGCGCGGGAGGTATCCATCTCCAGCATGGCACGTTCGGCGGCGACGGTGGACCATCGCTCGTCCCAGGCGATCATCGGCCGCTCGTTCAATTTCAGCATATTGCGGGCGAAGTCGCGGGTGGCCTGGGCGCGTGGGCCGGACGATCCGTCCATATTCAGCGGCAGCCCCACCACGAACGCGGCGACGTTGTAGCGCGCGGCCATCGCCAGAAGCTCGGCCGAATCGGCCTTGAACTTCGTCCGGCGGATGGTGTGGAGCGGCGCTGAGATGCGCCACCCCTCGTCGGACACGGCAATGCCGATGGTCTTAGTGCCGAAGTCCAGCCCGAAGAGCGCGCCCTTGAGGTGGCCGATCTCTTCGATGGGGGTGAAGGGGCCGGTCATCGGGCGAAGAGCGCCGCGGCGTCGGTCCAGGCGGCGCCGGGGTGGCGCGCGACCAGGTGGACGAACTCTTTCACGAAGTCATGCACGGCGTCGGTCTCCACGGCGTGATGGGTGAGGAGGCCGATGGGGCCGCCCTGCCCGAGCGCACGGTCCACCATGTCGCACAAGGCGGCGTCGGTGGCGAGGCTTCGGTCGGTGCGCCAGGCGACGGGGTCGATGTGGGTGTCCACCCGCGTCAGTGGCGTGTGCGACGGGGCGGCACCGAACAGCGAGACGCCGGTGTAGCCGGCGGCGGCGAGATGGGGGGCGAGGTCGTCGCGCATGCGGTTCCAGGGCGGCACCACGGCGGGTACGAAATGCGCGACGTCCAGCCTGGCGCGAGCGGCGACGAGGGCGGCGGCGATGGCGTCGGCGGGCCGTGCGTCGCCCAGCTCGGCGGATTTGCCGGTGCGCTGATGGTTCGTGTGGGCGACGCCGTGCTGAAGAAGGTGGGCGCGCCCGGCGGTCCAGGTGAGCAGGCGGTCGGTGACACCGGCGGGGATGACGGCGAGCGCGATGGTGGCGCCGACGTCGGCCGCCAGCGCCATGGTGCGCTCCAGGCGCGGGCCGACGTCCACCGCGTCATCGTCACGCCACCAGACGGGGAGAGGCGTGCCGCGGTCGGCGGCGGCGTCGAAGGCACGGGCGAGGCGCGTCAGGGCCTGCATCGGGCCTCCTTGATCAAGATGTCGGCCGCGCCCGCCGCACCGGCGAGGTCGATGGCGGGGCGCGCCGGTGCCGGCCGGGCGAGCGCCTCGCGCACCGCGGTGGCGAGGACCGGTCCGCTGAGGTCCCGCTCGGCGACGACATCGGCGAGGCCGCGCGCGGCGAGGGCGCCGGCGCGGTCGGTCTGCTCCGTCTCGGCGTGGGCGGCGAAGGGGACGAAGATGGCGCGCACTCCGGCGGCGAGAACATCGAGCGCGGTATTGTAGCCCGCCTGACTGATCGAGAGTGCGGCGCGGGAGAGGAGCGCGCGGAAATCCGGCCGGTTCGGTTCAAGGGTGACGCAGGCGGGGGCGGCGGCACGCCAGGCGGCGGCGCGGTCCATCAGCCCCGGCGGCAGAAGGACGCGCCAGGGTGCCGGCGTTTGTGGCGCGGCGGCAATGGCGGCATCCACCAGCGCGGCGCCGACCGCACCGCCGCCGCAGGACACGACGACCTCCCCCTCCCCATCGGTTCCGGCGGAGGGTCGGGGCGCAGCGTGGACGAAGCCGGTATAGCGAATGAGATCGGCAAGGCCGTCCGCGGGGGGAAAGCTGTCGCCGAGGGTGACGAAGCGCGGGTCTGCGTGGACCAGGACGAGGTCGAAATGGGCGCGCGCCAAGGCGGCCATCGCCTCGGCCTTGGGGGCGGGCTTGCGGACGAGCACGTCGCGCACAGAGCTTGCGACCAGCGAGCGCGGCGCGGGAAGAGCCGCCAGAACCGGCAGGATCTCGTCCGCGAATTGCCGCCGCCCCAGCGGGAAGGTTTCGACGAGGAGGATATCGGGCCGCGTCTCGGCGACCACCGCGGCGAAGGCGTCGCGCCGTTCGGCGAGGACGGCGGCGTGGGGCCGCCCGTCCGGCGTGGCGAGCGCGGCGAAGGTGGCGTCGGCGGCGAGCACCGGGGTCAGCGTGACGGTGCGGAAGGCGGAGAGGTCCAGCACCGGCGGCGGCGGCGCGCCGAGCACCATCGTCACGTCGACGCCGCGGGCGGCGAGCGCCTCGCCAATGGCGGCGGCGCGCACAGTGTGGCCGGTGCCCAGAAGGTGCTGCACCCAGATGACGGCTTTCATGTCGATCCCTCAGCGCGCGGCGTTGCGGCGCGCGGCGGCGGCGATCAGCGCGTTGAGGCGCGCGAGGCCGGCATTGAGGTCGTTCTGGGCGGCGAAGGCCACGGCGCGGGCGCTGAAGGCGGTCAGGCGGTCGCGGTGGAAGAGCAGCTCCAGCGTGGCGGCGGCGATCGCGGCGGGATCGTCCGGCGTGACGAGGCGGCCGGTGCCGTTGTCCAGCACCACGTCGACCACGCCGCGGGTGCGCCCGGCGACGACGGGAAGCCCCGCCGCCTGCGCCTCCAGGAAGGTGAAGCCGAACGGCTCGTCGATGGCGGGCCAGACGAACAGCGAGGAGCAGGCATAAAGGTCGGCGAGCGCGTCCTGGCTCAGGAGGCCGATGAGGGTGCCGGGCGGGAAGAGCGGCTCCAGCGCGGCCCGCTCGGCCCCGTCTCCGGCGAGGGCGAGGCGCACGTCCGGCCGCCGCGCGCGCATGCGGGTATAGGCGGCGGCGAGGACGCGCACGCTGTCCGCCTTGCGCCCCGGCCGGAACATGGCCGCGGACACGATGGCGCCGCTGCGCGGTGTGCGCGCGCGGCGGAAGGGTTCGGTGTCGATGAAGGGGGGCAGGCTGCGCACCTTGTCGGGCGCGTGCGCGTAGAGCGCCTTGGCGTCGTGGGTGGTGACGGCGCCGAGCGCCCCGGCGGCGGCGAGCGCGTCGTCGGCGAGGGCGAAGCCGCGCGCCCACGGCCCCTCGGCGCGGCGCGGTGCCCTGCTCGGCTCGACGATGGCGAAGGGGAGCGCGAAGGCACGCGCCAGGGCGGGGCCGATGAGGTCCGGCGCCTTGTGGTAGTTGTGGTAGGTGAGCACCGCATCGGGCGGACCCTCGGCGCGCCAGCGGGCGGTGATGCGCTCCACCTCCTCGGCGGCAGCGGCCTCGATCTGCGGCAGATCCTCAGGCGTGCGGCACCAGGTGGTGAGCGTCGACGGCAGGTCCACCTCGTGCCCGCCTTTGGCGAGCGCGGCGCGGATCAGGCGCGCGAAGGTGCGGTCCCCGGAGGGCACCGGGTGGTCAGGCGGCTTCATCGGCGTGAGGAGCGCGATGCGCATCAGGCGGCGAGGCGCTGGCCCATCGTCTCGGCGAGGCGCGCGGCGATGTGGTCGATGCCGGGACCCGGCGAGAAGTGGCCGGCGACGCGCGCCTGTCCGGCACGGCCCATGGCGATGCGGCGTTGAGGGTCGGCGGCCAGCGCGGCGAGCGCGGCGGCGAGCGCCTTCGAGTCGCGCGGCGGCACCATCAGGCCGGTCGCGTCGGTGACGATCTCGGGCACGGCGGAGACCGCGGTGGAAACGACGGGAAGGCCCATCGCCATCGCTTCCATGATGACGTTGGGGAGGCCGTCGCGGTCGCCGTTCTTGGCGATGCGGCTCGCCAACACGAAGAGGCCGGCGCGGCGGTAGGCGGCGACCACCTCGTCGCGCGGGCGGGCGCCGAGGAAGGCGACGCGGTCCGCGATGCCGAGCCGCTCGGCCAGCGCCTGAAGCTCCGGCACCAGGGCGCCGCCGCCGATGTGCTCGAACCGCCAGTCACCCGACAAGGTGGCGAGCGCCTTCAGAACGTCGTCGAGCCCCTTCTTCTCCACCGCGCGGCAGACGGAAAGGATGGTGAGCGGCCCCTCCCCCGCCCGCGCGGCGTCCGCCCCCGCGAAGGGGGCGAGGTCGAGCCCGTGATAGACGAGGTCGACCGGGCGGTTCTTCGGCGCCAGGGCGTTCAGCACCGCGGTGTTGGCGGCGGTGCAGGTGGTGCCCCAGGCGGCATCGGCCATCTTCTCGGCGAGGTCCCAGTGGGGTGTCGTGTAGATGTCCTTGGCGTGGGCGGAGAAGGCGAAGGGGATGCCCGTCATCAGCGAGGCGTAGCGCGCGACGGACGCGGGCGTGTGCAGGAAGTGGACGTAGATGATGCCTGTGCCGGCCGGAAGCTCGGCCGCGAGGACGGCAGCCTGGCCCCAGCGGCGGCGGCGGCTGGCCGAGGCGTCGCGGGCGAAGTCGGCGCGGTAGGCGGCTTCCGCGCGGGCGTAGCCGGGCAGTCCTTCCGCGACGCGTCGCGCAGCCTTCACCCGCGTGGGATCGTCCTTCAGATATTCCGGCAGGTACATCACCGGCGCCTCGATCTCGCGGTGCACCTGGTGGACGATGCTTTCGCTCGGGTGGCGCAGGGAGACGATGGTGAGGTCGAGGCCGCGCTGCTCCAGCCCGCGGATCTCCTGGGCGATGAAGGTCTCCGACAGACGCGGATAGCCTTTGACGACGACGGCGACACGCTGTCCCATGCCTCTCCCCTTCCGTCAGCGCACGAGGCTGAGGCGCTGTCCGCTGTCGCGGCGCGTGCGTTTGGCGAGGATCGCCTCGGCCCTGGCGTTGATGGTGTCAAGGCCGGACAAGAGTTCCTCGAACCCCACGGCCGAGGGCGGGGCGCGCTCCGGCAGGTCGGCGAGCGCGTCGATCATCCGGTCGACGTTGGGGTAGTCGTCGATCGGCAGGCAGGTGACGAGGCCGGCCGCCTCCGCCTTGCGGGCGCGGATCGCCTGCTCCTGGCGCGGCACCACGCGCGGCACGAGTAGGGTCGGTTTGTCGAAGGACAGGATCTCGCAGAAGATGTTGTAGCCGCCCATGCCGACGATCGCGGTCGCCTCGCTCATCAGCTTTTCGATCACCGGGGTGAAGCGGATGACGTGGACGTGGCGCAGCGCGTCGGCTCTGGTCTTGAACTCGGCCTGCTTGTCGGTCGGCATGAAGGGGCCGAGGACGATGAGGGCGGGGAAGAGCGGGCGCTCGTGCGCCTCGTAGGCTCTGAGCACCCAGTCGACCAGCTCCATCCCGTCGCCGCCGCCGCCGGGGGTGACGAGGATGAAGGGCTCTTCCTCGAAGGGGTTCAGCTCGCCGGCATCGTCGCCGTTCGGCAGGTCGCGCTTCAGGTAGCCGGTGAACAGCATCTTGTCGCGCACGGACTGGGAGACGGTGATGCCTTCCAGCGGGTCGTGAACCTCGTTCTTTCCGTAGACCCACACCTCGTCGTAGAGGTCTTCCAGCGCGGCGACGGCGTGTTTCCTCTCCCACTCGTCGGCGAGGCTGGCGGGGTCGTCCATCACGTCGCGCAGGCCGAGCACGAGGCGGGTGCCGCGGTCCTTCAGCATCTCCAGCGTCGGCTGCACTTCGCCGCGCAGGCCGAGCGGCTCCTTGTCGACGATCATGAGGTCCGGGTCGAAAACTTCGGCCGTGTGCTCGATGATGGAGGCGCGCAGGCGCAGCAGATCCTCGATGCCGAGCGAGAGGGAGTGGGACGAATAGGCGCCGTTGCGCAGCTTGATCACGCCCGGAACGCGCACGAAATCGACGCGGCTGCGAAAATCGAAGCTGCCGATGATGGGCGACCCGGACAAGATGATGACCGACAACGTGTCCATCGCCCCCACCATCGAGTGGGCGATGGCGCGGCAGCGGCGCAGGTGACCGAGACCGAACGAATCGTGAGAATAGATGAGGACGCGGGGGTGATTGTTCGGCATGTCACCTTCGACCCGGACCGCAGCCGAGACGCGGGCCTGTGAGGGATTGGGAATGCTATGCTGCACTCATCGGTACAACGCAACAATATGTGAGAGCTTTGGCCTCACGCTGCAGTCCGGTCGGCGATAGGTTGTGGCGTTTCGGCCGCCCTCGAATGGTGGCCATTTTACGATTGCGGCGCCCCGCGACGGTGCTAATCTGAAAGACACGATGGAACGCAGTCTCTTCGGCTTCATTTGGCGCTACTCCAAGCGCCAGCAGATCGTCATCCTCGCACTGACGGTGTGCTCGTTTCCTATCCTCTATATGACGCTCGAGCTGCCGAAGTGGATCGTCAACGACGCCATATCGGGTAGCGACTTCCCCAAGATGGTCATGGGGATGGAGCTGGGACAGATCCAGTATCTGGTGGCCCTGTGTATCGGCTTCCTGGCGCTGGTGGTGGCCAACAACGGCGTCAAATATGTCCTGAACATCTACAAGGGTGTGGCGGGCGAGCGCATGCTGCGGCGCCTGCGCTACATGCTCTACAACTCCATCCTGCGCTTCCGCCTGCCGCGGTTCAGGCGCGTGTCCGGCGGCGAGCTGATCCCGATGATCACCGCCGAGGTGGAGGACGTCGGCGTCTTCATCGGCGAGGCGATCGCGACACCCGCCTTCCAGGGCGGCACGCTCCTCGTCTACATGGTCTTCATCTTCGCGCAGGACGTGTTCCTCGGCGCGGCGGCCATCGCCCTCTTCCCGCTGCAGGCCTACATCATCCCATTGATGCAGAAGAAGGTGATCCGCCTGTCGCGCGAACGCATCATCAACGTGCGCGCCATCTCCGAGCGGATCAACGAAACCGTCAGCGCCGCGCCCGACATCCTCGCCAACGACACCTCGCGCTACCACCTCGCGGACCTTTCGGACCGCCTGTTCCTGAACTACCGGATCCGGCTTGCGATCTTCAAACGCAAGTTCATGATCAAGTTCTTGAACAACTTCATGAACCAGCTTCCGCCCTTCTTCTTCTACTCCATCGGCGGCTATCTCGTGATCCGCGGCGACCTCTCCTTCGGCGCACTAGTCGCGGTGCTGGCGGCGTATAAAGACCTCGCCTCGCCGTGGAAGGAGCTCCTCACCTGGTATCAGACGCTCGCCGGCGTGAACGTGAAGTACGAGACGGTGGTGGAGAATTTCGACGTCGACGACGCGATCCCGGCCGAGCGGCTCGCCGGCGGTGCCGATGCCGTCGTCGACCTCCCGGATACGACGATCGCCCTCCACTCCGTCTCGGCGAGCGCGGGCGGCAGCGGCCAGGAAATCATCGACGTCACGCTGGAGGTGAACCCCGGCGACCGGCTGGCCATCTATGGCGCGGACGGGTCGGGCCGGACCGAACTGGTGATGGCCATGGCCGGCCTACTCAGCCCGATCGCCGGGCGCAGCACCCTCGGCGGGCGCCGGCTGGACGAGCTCACCCAGCAGACCATCGCCCGCTACGTCTCCTACGTCGGATCCGACCCCTACCTCTTCAACGAGACGATCCGCTCCAACATCGTCTACGGGCTGAAGACCGACCCGGTGAACGACGACCAAGACGACCTGTCCGGCCTGCGCCGCGCCGAAGCGATGCTGACCGGCAACTCGCTGCACGATGTCGCCGCCAACTGGGAAGACCATTCGCGCGCCGGGGTGGACGCGGCAGAAGCGCTCGACGAACGCCTTCTGGAGCTCGTCACCCTGGTCGGACTGGAAGGCGATCTTTATCGCCTCGGCCTCGCCTCCTACGCTTTCGAGCGTGACGACCCGGACTTCCGCGACAAGATCCTGAAGGCCCGCGCCGACGTCGTGCGGCAGGTGCGCGAGGACAAGAGCTGGAAAGCCCTCGTCGCGCTGTGGGAACCGAAGACGCTGAACTATTCCGCCACCATCGGCGAGAATGTCCTCTACGGCGTGCCGCGCGCGGTGGGGACGCCGGTCTGGGCGGCCGCCTCCGATCCCAATGTGATCGCCGCACTGGCCAAGGCGGGCGTCGACGACCGGCTGGTGGCGATGGGCGCCGACGTCGCCGGAACGATGATCGAGCTCTTCTCCGACACCGGCGCCGACGCCTCGCTGATCGGCGACTATTCGTTCCTGTCGGCGGAGGAGATCCCGCAGTTCACCGAGCGGCTGCGTCGCCACAAGGCCGGAGAGGACCTCGCCAAGGCCGATCGCGCCGCCTTCATAGGCCTCGCCTTCCGCCTCATTCCGGGGCGCCACCGCATCGTCACCCTCACGCCGGACGACGAAAGCCGCCTCGTCGGCGCGCGCAGCGTCATTCACGACGCGCTTAAGGACGATGCAAATTATGCCCTGTTCGACTCCGGGACCGTCATTCCCCCGTTGTCGATCGAGGAGAATATCCTGTTCGGCAAGCCGCGGGTCGACAGGCGGGGGGCTTCGGACAAGATCGACGCCTTATTGAGGGACACGACGCGGGCTCTCGGCCTGCGCGACCCGATCGCGCGGGCGGGGCTGAATTTCAATGTGGGCATTGCGGGCGGACGTCTTTCGGGCGGACAGAGGCGCCGGATCGGGCTCATTCGAGCCATGATCAAAACGCCGCAGGTCCTGATCCTGGACAGCGTGGTGGACGGCGACCGGCCGCTTCTGGCGCGCGTTCTGGAGGCCTGCGGCACGACCACGGTCGTCACCGGAACCGCAGATCCCAAGGTGGCCGAAGCCATGGGAACCGTGGCCGCGATGCGTGATGGCAGGTTGGTTGCACGCGGCGGATGGGATAGCGTGAGGAACATTGCCGTGTATGGCGAAGATGACGACGCGCGGGAAAGGGAGGCGTCATGAGCATCGACACTGACGCAGCCGCTCTGCGCAAGATTCCCCTCTTCCGCGGGATCGAGGACCAGAAGCTCAGGCTGCTCGCCTTCATGTCCGAGCGGGTCCGCTTCGATGCAGGCGAAAATCTGGTCGAGGAGGGCGATTTCGGCGACGTCGCCTACATCATCCTCTCCGGCCAGGCGGACGTTTTGATCGACTCCAACAGCGGCGAACAACTCGTCGCCACCGTCAAAGAAAACGACTTCGTCGGCGAGATCGCGCTGTTGATCGACGTGCCCAGGACCGCCACTGTCCGCGCCACGTCCGAAGTCGTGGCGCTGGCGGTGACGAAGGAGCACTTCTTCAAGCTCCTCTCCAATTTCCCCGACATGGCGCTCGAGGTGATGCGGGCTCTGGCCCACCGCCTGGAGCGCACGACACGCGAGTTCGGCCGCCTGCGCGCATCGGTGACCAACTCGTGACGGTGCGGAGCCCCGAAACACTGTCGCTCACCATTTGGGGGGCGCGGGGCTCGATACCGGCCCCGGGGCCGCACACCCTGCGTTATGGCGGGGAAACCACCTGCCTTGAGATCCGCGCCGGGTCGCATGTGCTGCTGATCGATTGCGGGTCCGGTGCCCGCCGCTGCGGCGCGGCCTTTGCGCAAGAGGGCATCGAACAGCTGGACGTGCTCTTCACCCACACGCACATGGACCATCTGTGCGGCCTGCCCTTCTTCTGCTCGGCCTATGATCCGCGCGTCGAGGTCAGCCTGTGGGCCGGCCACATCCCGCCAGGCGGCACGCTGGAAGAAATCGTCGAGCGGATGATGAGCCCGCCCATCTTCCCCGTCGCCACATCCGCCTTGCGCAACACCGACTTCCGCGCCTTCAAGCCGCGCAGCACCTTCACGCTGAACTCCGGCCTCGAAGTGTCGTCGACGCGGCTCAACCACCCCGGCAACGGCTGCGGCTTCCGCATCGACTGGTGCGGCTCCTCCATCGCCATCATCACCGATCACGAGCACGGCGACGCGGTGCTCGACGACGAGATCGCCGAGTTCGTCACCGGCGCCGACCTCATGATCTACGATGCGATGTATCTGCAGGACGAGTATCCAAGATTCGTGGGCTGGGGGCACTCCACGCCGACCAAGGCGCTGGAGCTTGCGGCACGGTCAGGCGTCGCCATGCCGGTGGTGTTCCACCACGACCCGTCCCGCGGCGACGATGCGCTCGACACCGTCGCGCGGGAGATCGCCGTTCAGCATCCGGGCGCGATGGTCGCCAAAGAGGGTGAAACGATCCATCTGACCGGCGGCACTGTGGAGGTCGGCACCCGCCGCGCCGCCTGACGCGAGCCGGCCGCGCAACCGGGCCGCTTGGTGGCAGGTTCGACCGACCGCGTACAGAAGCAACGCGGGGTTGCCCCGGCTCGCCACATCCTCGCACCTCGAGCGGAACCGCCCGCTTCGCCGGATCGTCGGACGATTGGGCTTGCGGGCCGGGCACGGCATCAGGCACAGATCGGGAAAAGGTCGCGCGCCCGCTGCCGCTCTCGGGTTGCCTCCGGCTCCGGACGCCGGCGGCACCCGCGTCGCCGGTCGCCCACGCCCGAGAGGAACGCCATGAAGCTGAGCCAAGCCCCCGCCGCCGTCGTCACCGGAGGCGCCTCGGGCCTCGGCGCGGCCACCGCCCGCCGCCTCGCCGCCGCCGGCGCCAAGGTCGCCCTGTTCGACCTCGCCGACGGGTCCGCCGTCGCGGACGAAATCGGCGGCACCTATCACGAAGCGGACGTCACCAGCGAAGACAGCCTGAAGGCCGCCTTCGAAGCCGCCCGCGCCGCCCACGGCCAGGAACGCATCCTCGTCAACTGCGCCGGGATCTGCCCCGCCGCCAAGACCATCTCGCGCGGTGAGGCCCACTCCTTCGCCCTCTACGCCAAGACGATCGACATCAACCTGACCGGCACCTTCCGCACCGCCGCCCTCTCCGCCCTCGGCATGTCGACGCTGGACCCGGTGACGGCGGACGGCGAGCGCGGCGTGATTATCATGACCGCCTCCGTCGCGGCCTATGACGGGCAGGTCGGCCAGGTGGCTTACGCGGCCTCCAAGGCGGGTGTCGCGGGGCTGACGCTCCCTCTGGCGCGCGAAATGAGCCAGTTCGGCATCCGCGTCGCCACCATCGCGCCGGGCATCTTCGAGACGCCGATGCTGTCGGGCCTGCCGGAGAAGGCGCAGGCCTCGCTGGGCGAACAAGTGCCCTTCCCCAAGCGCCTCGGCAAGCCGGACGAATATGCCGACCTCGCCGCCTTCATCGTCGAGAGCCCGGTGCTGAACGGCGAGGTGATCCGCCTCGACGGCGCCATCCGCATGGCCCCGCGCTGAGCCCCGGAGAACGCCATGCTGCTGGATGATGATACCCGCATGATCGCCGAGGCGGCCCGGCGGATCGCCGCCGAGCACATCGCCCCGAACGCCGCCGCGCTGGACCGCCACGTGCCGGGCGCGCGCGAGACCTTCCTCGCCAACCTGAAGCGCCTCGCCGAGAACGGCTTCATGGCGGTCAACATCCCCGCGGCCTATGGCGGCACGGAGGCGGGCGCCACCGCCTTCGCGCTCACGGTGGAGGCGGTCGGTGCGGCGTGCGCGTCCACCGGCGTCACCGTCTCGGTCACCAACATGGTGGGCGAGGTGATCGCCTCCGTCGGCAGCGAGGCGCAGAAGGAGACCTATCTGCCGCGCCTTGCGGACGGCACCTATCCCGCGGGCGCCTTCTGCCTCACCGAGTCCGGCGCCGGGTCCGACCCCGCCGCGATGGTGACGCGCGCCCGCATGGACGGCAACGAATGGGTGCTGAACGGGGCCAAGCTCTACATCACCTCCGCCGCCTATGCGGGGCTCTTCGTGGTCTGGGCCGTCACCGATCCCGAGGCGCCCAAGGGCCGCGGCATCTCCGCCTTCCTGGTGGAGAAGGGCACGCCGGGCCTCGTCATCGGCCGCGAGGAGGAGAAGCTCGGCCAGCGCGGTTCGGCCACCAACGAGGTGCTGTTCGAGGACTGCCGCCTTCCCGCGGACGCGCTGCTGGGGCCGCTCAACGGCGGCTTCCGCATCGCCGCCGGAGAACTCGCCGGTGGGCGCATCGGCATCGCGGCGCTGTCGCTCGGCATCGCGCGGGCGGCGGCGGACGCGGCCATCGCCTTCGTCAAAGAGCGCCGGCAGTTCGGCCAGCCGATTTCCGCGATGCAAGGCCCGCAATGGATGATCGCCGACATGGAGACCGAGCTCGAGGCGGCGCGTCTCCTCATCCTCCAGGCCGCCGCGCTGAAGGATGCGGGCGAACCTTTCGGCAAGGCCGCCTCCATGGCCAAGCTCTACGCCAGCGAGGCGGCGCAGCGCGCGACCTACACCGCGCTGCAGCTTCACGGCGGCGCAGGCTACATCGCCGACCACCCGGTCGAGAGGTACGCCCGCGATGCGCGCATCACCACCATCTACGAGGGGACGAGCGAGATCCAGCGGCTGATCATCGCCCGCGCAACGCTCGCCTGACGGTGCGGTGTGGCGGCGCGCCGCAGCCTCGGCCGCCCATCGTTGCAGTTCGATCACACCTTTATGACCACGTGGCCCCGAAAGGCTCACGACACCTTGAGGCGATTGGTCCGTCGCTTGAGATCGCGCGTTAATTTCGCATCAACAGGCACTTGGACCCGGAGCGGCGTGGCGTCGCGCACCGGCGCCGCGCAAGAGGGATCACGATCATGTCGAGACACATCATGAACCGGCGGGCATTTTGCGCCCTTGGCGCGGTCAGCGCGGCCGCAGCCCTTTCCGGCTGTGTCAGCGACGGATCGTTCCAGTCGGCCGCCCTCGGCTACCGCCCGGTGCCGCAGCTGGGGTCGCCCGAGCGCGAGCCCTTCGCCATGCCGCGCGTGAACTACGAGAAGATCCCGACCACCTTCCGCCGCCAGTACGTCAACGCCACGGGCCGTTACGCGCCGGGCACGATCGTGGTCGACACGGCGAGCCGCCACCTCTACCTCATCGAGAGCGACACGACGGCGATCCGCTACGGCATCGGCGTCGGCCGTGACGGGTTCGGCTGGGGCGGCCAGGCCCGCATCGGCCGCAAGGCGGAGTGGCCGACCTGGACACCGCCGTCCACCATGATCAGCCGCCAGCCGGAGCTGCGCAAATGGGCGACCGGCATGCCCGGCGGCCCGGCCAATCCGCTCGGCGCACGGGCGATGTACCTCTATCGCGGCGGCCGCGACACGCTCTATCGCCTGCACGGCACGAACGATCCGTCGTCGATCGGCCAGGCGATGTCGTCCGGCTGCATCCGCATGCTGAACACTGATGCGATCGACCTTTATGAGCGCGTGAAGGTCGGCGCCACCGTGGTGGTGGTCCAGGGCCAAGCCGTCACGGTCTGAGCCGTCACGGTCTGAGCCGCCTCTCACGACGGGTGCGAGGCCGGCGGTTCTCCGCCGGCCGTCTTGTCACTCAGGCGCCGCCCTCACTCCGGCGCGCTCGCAGGAGCGGCGCCGGTCAGGTCGAAGCGGCGCATCACCACACCGTCAGACATCCGCCGCACCTCGATGCGCGGCGTGTCGCCGCCGATGGTGAGCACCAGCGTGCCGTCCCCCACCGCGACGCTGCGCAGATCGTCGGGCGCGACGTCCAAGATGACGGGCGTGTCGTCAGGGCGCGCACTGTTCTGCGAGATGCGGTAGAAGACCGCGATCGCGACAGCCGCGAAGCCGAGCACCATGATGCCGGACGACACCAACAGAAGGCGCACCAGCTTGCGACGAACCCGCTCCACCGCCGGATCGAGCGGCTCTTCCTCTTCAACCTCGGGTGACGACACCAGTCCTCCTGCCGCGCGCGGCGATGATGAGTGGATGGCCGGCGCCGACGAAGGCGACGAGCCGGATGAGGCGGACGGCGAGACCTTGACCCTGAGCGGCAGCGGGCGCGCCGATGCGCTCCTTGCCGCAGCCAGTGGCCTCAGCCGCACCCGCGTGCAGGCGCTGATAAAGTCAGGCGCCGCAAAACTCAACGGTGCCGCCTTGACCGACCCCGCGGCGCGTTTGCCGGACGGGGCGGAGGTGACGCTTCTCGTACCGCCCCCCGCCCCTGCCGAGCCGATCGCCGAGGCCATCCCCCTCACCGTGCTCTACGAGGACGACGCGGTGCTGGTGCTGGACAAGCCCGCCGGCATGGTGGTCCACCCCGCCGCGGGCCACGCCACCGGCACGCTGGTCAACGCGCTGCTGCACCACTGTGCGGGCTCGCTGTCCGGCATCGGCGGCGTGGCGCGGCCCGGCATCGTCCACCGGCTGGACAAGGACACGTCCGGCGTCATGGTGGTGGCGAAGTCGGACGCGGCGCATCAGGCGCTGGCCGCCCAGTTCGCCGACCATGGCCGCACCGGCCCGCTGAGGCGCCGCTACCACGCCTTCGCCTGGGGCACGCCCTTCCCGGCGGACGGGGTGATCGACAAGCCGCTCGGCCGCCACCCGCAGGACCGGCAGCGCTTCGCCGTGCGCAAGGACGGAAAAGAGGCCATCACCCACTACCGCCTCGTGCGCGAGCTGGGGCCGGTGTCGGAGCTGGAGCTGGAGCTGGAGACCGGCCGCACGCATCAGATCCGCGTCCACATGACCGCCATCGGCACGCCGCTGGTGGGCGATCCGGTCTACGGCACGGGCTTCGCCACCAAGGCCAACCGGCTCGCCCCCGCGGCGAAGGACGCGGCGGTGGCGCTCGGCCGTCAGGCGCTGCACGCCGCGCACCTCACCTTCGCCCACCCGCTGACGGGCGAGGTGATGGCGTTCGACGCCGACCTGCCGGACGACCTCGCCGCCTTCGCGGACGCGCTGACCGCGACCGAAGGCTGAGCCGGCGCTGAGGAGGACAAACTGCGCATTGGCGCGCGCCCTCCCCTCCGCTACTTCCCCCTCATGGCAGAGGGAGGCGAGGTCATGGAACGCGCGGTTGTGATCGGGGCGGGGTTCGGCGGGCTCGCCCTCGCCATCAGGCTGCAGTCGGCCGGCATCCAGACCACGCTGGTGGAGGGCCGCGACAAGCCGGGCGGGCGCGCCTACGTCTACCACGACGCCGGCTTCACCTTCGACGCCGGCCCCACCGTCCTCACCGACCCCACCTGCCTGGAAGAACTCTTCGCCCTCTCCGGCCGGCGGATCGACGATTATGTGAACCTCCTGCCCGTCTCCCCGCTCTATCAGCTGAAGTGGGACGACGGCACGGTGTTCAACTACGTCAACGATCAGGACGAGCTGGAACGCCAGATCCACGCTCTGAACCCTGCCGACGTGGAAGGGTATCGCCGCTTCCTCGCCTACTCCAAGGAGCTTTTGGAGGAGGGCTATGTGAAGCTCGGCGCGGCGCCCTTCCTGTCGGTGGGCTCCATGCTGCGTGTCGCCCCGCAGCTCGTCCGCCTGCAGAGTTTCCGCACGCTCTATGCCCGCGTGGCGCATTTCATCGCCCACGAGAAGCTGCGCGAGGCCTTCTCGTTCCACACCCTTCTGGTGGGCGGCAACCCGTTCGCCACCAGCGCCATCTACGGGCTGATCCACGCGCTCGAGCGGCGCTGGGGCGTGTGGTTCGCCAAGGGCGGCACCGGTGCGCTGGTCGCGGGGCTCGTGCGGCTGTTCGAGGATCTGGGCGGCACCGTGCGCCTCTCCGCCCCCGTCGCCGCGATCGAGACGGAGGGGAACCGCGCCACCGGCGTGCGGCTGGCGAGCGGGGAGGTCCTGCCCGCCACCATCGTCGCCAGCAACGCCGACGTGACGCACACCTACAAGACCCTCTTGGGTGAGACGGAGCGTGGCCGGGCCGAGGCGCGGCGGCTGGAGGCCAAGCGCTACTCCAACTCGCTGTTCGTGATCTATTTCGGCCTCGACCGGGAGGTGCCGGCCGATTTGGAGCACCACACCATCCTGTTCGGGCCGCGCTACCGCGAGCTGATCGCCGAGATCTTCCGCGGGCCGGAGCTGCCGGAGGACTTTTCGCTCTATCTCCACGCCCCGTCGAAGACCGACCCCTCGATGGCGCCGCCCGGGCAGAGCGCCTATTATGTGCTCGCCCCCGTGCCGCATCTCGGCGCGGCCGCGATCGATTGGGAGACCGAAGGGCCGCGCTACCGCGACGCGATCCTGGCCGCGCTGGAGGAGAAGGCCATTCCCCGCCTGCGCGAAACCCTGGTGACGTCGCGCATCTTCACCCCCGCCGATTTTGCGCGCGAGCTGAACGCGCACCTTGGCTCGGCCTTCTCGCTGGAGCCGATCCTGACCCAATCCGCCTTCTTCCGCTGCCACAACCGCGACGATGTAATCGAAAACCTCTACTTCGTCGGGGCGGGGACGCATCCGGGTGCCGGTGTGCCCGGCGTCGTCGGCTCCGCCAAGGCGACCGCCGGGCTTGTGCTGGGCGAACGCGGGACGCGGATGGCGGCGGAGTGACGGGAGGCGCGCCCGCAACCCCCGCAGCCGAGGCCGGCGCTGGCGGAGGCGCTGGTGCCGCGGAGCCTAGTGCCGCGGACCCTGGCGCCGGGGCGCGTGGTGCGGCGGACGGCGTTGCCGCGGAGCGCGCGGCAGCCGCCCGCGCCACGATCGCGAAGGGGTCGAAGAGCTTCGCCGCCGCCTCTACGCTGCTCCCGGCCGCCCTGCGCGACGATGTCGCCCGCCTCTACGCCTGGTGCCGCCACGCCGACGATGTGATCGACGGCCAGGAGATGGGCCACGGCGAGCGCATCGTCGCCGACCCCGCCGCGCGCCTCGCCGAGCTTCGGCGCCTCACCGATGCGGCGCTGGGCGGCGCACCTGTGCCGCCGGTCTTCGCCGAGTTCGCCGAGGTCGCCCACCGACACGGCATCACCCGCCGCCTCGCCTTCGACCACCTGGACGGCTTCGCCATGGACGTCGCCGGCACGCATTATGAGACCGCCGACGATCTCTGCCGCTACTGCTACGGCGTTGCCGGTGTCGTCGGCGTGATGATGGCCCTCGTCATGGGTGTGGCTCCCGGCGACGAGGACACGCTGGACCGTGCGTGCGACCTCGGCCTCGCCTTCCAACTCACCAACATCGCCCGCGACGTCGCCGCCGACGCCGCCACCGGCCGCGTCTACGTGCCCGCGCAATGGCTGGCGGCCGCCGGCGTCCCCGCGACACCCGCAGCCGTGCGCGATCCTGCCAACGCCGCCGCCGTCCACTCCTGCGCCGTCCGCCTGGTCGACATGGCCGAACCCTATTACCGCTCCGCCGCCGTCGGCGCCGCACGCCTGCCGTTCCGCTGCCGCTGGGCCATCGGCGCCGCCGCCCGCGTCTACCGCGCCATCGGCACCCGCCGCCGCGCCGCCGGGCCGGATGCGATCGCGACCCGTGTCGGCACGTCGAAGCTGGAGAAGGTCGCGCTCATCACCGCCGCCTTCGGCAGCGCCGCTGTCCGCTCTCCAGCTCCCTTCCCGCGTGACGGCCTCTGGACACGCCCCGGCCACGCTTGAACCCCGCCAAACCTCTCGAAAACGTTCAGCCGGCCGGGGTAATCGCGCCCGCCTCGACGCGGAAACGGTCGGCGCGGTTGCCGAGCGCGGTGAACAGGCTGTCGTCGGTGCCGGTCATGAAGGTCTGCGCGCCGAGGCCCTCCAAGGTGTCGTAGAGCGCGGCGCGGCGGCCGGGGTCGAGATGCGCCGCCACCTCGTCCAGCAGCAGAATCGGCGTCTCGTTCGTCACCCGCGTCACCAGCGCCGCGTGGCCGAGCACGATGCCGATGAGAAGCGCCTTCTGCTCCCCCGTGGAGGCCAGCGACGCCGGCATGTCCTTCTCCACGTGCGTCACCGAAAGGTCGACACGGTGCGGACCCGACAGCGAGCGCCCGGCACCGCGGTCACGCCCCCGCCCCTCGCGCAGACGGCGCAGGAAGGCCGGGCCGTCCGCGTCTCCCTCGTCGCCGGAAAGGCCCAGCAGCGCCTGCGGGAAGTCGCCCCCCGTCGCCGCGCGCACCGCCTGCGCCGCGTTCAGCTTGATGACGAGGTCGAGCCGCGCCGCCGCCATCGCCGAGCCGTGCTCGGCCATCTCCCGCTCTACCGCCTCGTACCAGTTCGGGTCGTTCACGCCGTCCTCGAACATCTTGTTGCGCTGGCGCATGGCGCGCTCATAAGCGCTCGCGCGGCGGCCGTGATACGGGTGAAGCGCCAGCGCCAAACGGTCGAGGAACCGGCGGCGGTCACTGGTCCCGCCGGTGAAGAGCCCGTCCATCGCCGGGGTGAGCCACAGGATCCGCGCGATGCCGGTGAGATCGTCGGGCCGCGCATCCGCACCGTTCACCCGCACGATGCGGCTCCCCTCGCCCTGCAGGCCGGTGCCGATCGCCGTCTCCTCGCCCGCCTTGTCGATCCGCGCGGACACCGCCCACCCGGTCTCGAACGGCGCGCCCTGGCGCACCATCGCCTTGTACGTCGCGCGGCGCAGCCCCCGGCCGGGTGACAGCAGCGAGATGCCTTCCAGCACGTTCGTCTTGCCGGCGCCGTTGGGGCCGAACAGAACGACATGGTCGCGCCCGGCAGAAAGCTGCGCGGCGGTATAGTTGCGGAAATTGGAGAGGCCGAGGCGCGTCAGACGGACGTGCGCGGGCGGCTTCGGCTCGGGACGCAGCAACGCGGCGCCTGTCCAGTCACGCGGACGGGTGCCTCAGCGCGCTCACACGCGCATCGGCATCAGGACGTACAGCGTCTTCTCGGCGTCGCCGTCGTGGATCAGGGTCGGCGAGCCGGGGTCGGCCAGCGCGAAGGTCGCGTTCTCCGAGCCGAGCTGGCTCGTGATGTCGAGGAGATATTTCGAGTTGAAGCCGATGTCGAGCGGCTCGGAATCGAAGTCGACGACGAGCTCGTCCGTCGCCGTGCCGGAATCGGGGTTGATGACCGAAAGGGTCAGCGCACCGTCCGTCAGCGACAGCTTCACCGCGCGCCCGCGCTCGGACGACACGGTCGATACGCGGTCGACCGCCGCGGCGAAGTCGATCCGGTCGACGTGCATGATCTTGGTGTTGTTCTTCGGAATGACCCGGTCATAGTCCGGGAACGTACCGTCGATCAGCTTCGAGGTCA
Source organism: Acuticoccus yangtzensis (assembly GCF_001927245.1). Classification (GTDB taxonomy): domain Bacteria; phylum Pseudomonadota; class Alphaproteobacteria; order Rhizobiales; family Amorphaceae; genus Acuticoccus; species Acuticoccus yangtzensis. The sequence goes on from NZ_MJUX01000001.1 coordinate 1,078,936, forward strand.
GGATCACGTTGGCGAAGGACACGCGGATCTTCGTGTCCGACAGCTCGATCGTCAGCTCCGCCTCCGGGTTCTCCATCAGCCGCTGCAGCTCGCCCACGGTCTTGCGCGGGACGATGATGCCGGGCATGCCCGCCGCACCGTCCGGCGCCTGCACCTGCGCCTGGGCCAGACGGTGACCGTCCGTCGCCACGGCACGGAACATCGCCCCGCCCGGTGCGTCCACGGTGTGGAAGTAGATGCCGTTGAGATAGTAGCGGGTCTCTTCGGTGGAGATCGCGAACTGGGTGCGGTCGATCAGCCACTTGAAGTCGGCGGCCTTCAGCTTGAACGAATTGGTGAATTCGCCGCTGGAGATGTCGGGATAGTCGCTCTCGGGCAGCATCTGCAGCGCGAAGCGGGAGCGGCCCGCCGTCAGCGTCATGGTGGACCCGTCCGGGTTCGTCTCCAGCGCGATGCGGGCGCCCTCGGGAATCTTGCGCACGATGTCGTGCAGCATGTGGGCCGGGACGGTGATTGCGCCCGGCTGATCGACGGCGGCTTCCACCGTCTCGATCACCTCGAGGTCGAGGTCGGTCGCCTTCAGGGTCAGGGCCGCCCCGTCGGCGCGGATCAGCACATTGGACAGGATCGGAATCGTGTTGCGGCGCTCAACGACACGCTGGACGTGGCTGAGGGGCTTGAGCAAGTGGGCCCGTTCGAGTGTCGCACGCATGAGCGAAGAGTCCGTCGCAAGAGCGCGGGGTAACGCGCAGGGAGGGTACGTTGACCAGAACAACGGCCACGTTTCAAGGTGCTGCGCCGCACGAAACGGCTGTGACGTGCGGCGTCCACACATCACCCGCCGTCTCGCCGCCCCTCATATCGCCGCGCGCTTCAGTAACCCCGCGCGGCAAGCCAAGCCCGCATCTCGGCAATCTCACGCTCCTGCGTGGCGATGACGGCCTCGGCCATCGCGCGGACCTGCGGATCACGGCCATAGGCGACGACGATCCGCGCCATGTCGACCGCGCCTTGATGGTGCGGGATCATTCCGCTCACGAAGTCGACGTCCGGGTCGCCGGAGGGCTCCACCATCATGGCGGTATGCATCCGGTCCATCGCCGCCCGCATGGCGGCGGCCGCCGGGTCCGCTGTCGCAACATCGGCGGCGGCGGCATCCTGCGGCGCAGCATGGCCCGCATGCGCCGATGACGGCCCGGCGGCTTGCGCGCCGGCGGACAAAGTGTCGTGGCCGCCGTGATGCATCGCCTGGGCGGAGGCGGTGCCACCGGCGGCCGTGAAGAAGCCGGCGGTAAGGACGAGAGCGGACATGAGGGGGCGCAAGGGCATCTCCTGGGCGGCCACGCGGCGGGCGCTGGACATATGAGACCGCCCGGCCATACCGGGCGGATGCTCATATCTAAGCGCTCGTTTCGCCAATGCCTGCCGCGGGAGATGCGTCCGATGGACACGGGGTGTACGGGCGGCACGCTCGCCCGTACCACAGCGGCCTACTGGTCGAGGAGGCGCTTCAGCGTCTCGATGTCCTCGGCCATCTGCTGATCCTTCTGGATCAGCTCTTCCACCTTGCGCACAGCGTGGAGCACGGTGGTGTGGTCGCGGTTGCCGAAGCGCCGGCCGATCTCCGGAAGCGACCGCGGCGTCAGCGTCTTCGACAGGTACATGGCGATCTGCCGGGGGCGGACGATCACCTTCGTGCGGCGTGCCGACACGAGGTCCTGGCGCGACACGTTGAAGTGCTGCGAGGTCACCCGCTGGATGTCCTCGATCTTCGGCTTCTTGCTCTCGCGGGCGCGCAGGAGGTCGCGCAGCGCATTCTCGGCCATCTTCAGGTCGATGGGGGCCGAGGTGAGCTGGTTGTGGGCGACGAGGCGGTTGATCGCCCCGTCGAGGTCGCGCCCGTTGGTGGTGATGGAGCGGGCGACGAAATCGATCACCTCGTCGGGGAAGACGAGCTCCTCGAACATCTCCTGCTGGGCCTTGATGCGCTGCTCCAGGATGGCTTTGCGCATCGTGTAGTCGGGCGGGGTCAGCTCCACGAGGAGACCGCCGCCGAGACGCGAGCGAACCCGCGCGTCCAGCCCTTCGAGGTCGGCCGGAGCCCTGTCGGCGGCGATCACCACCTGGCGCTGGCTGTCGACGAGGGTGGTCAACGTGTGGCCGAACTCCTCCTGCACTTTCTGGCCATTCAGGAACTGAATGTCGTCGATCAGCAGGACGTCGATGTCGCGCAGGATGTCTTTGAACGAGATCGTGTTGCGGTTCATCACCGCGGACACGAAGCGGTACATGAAGTGCTCGGCCGTCAGATAGAGCGTGCGGCGCGCGGGGTTCACCGCGGTCGCAGCCCCGGCGATGGCCTGGAGCAGGTGCGTCTTGCCGAGGCCGACGCCGCCGGTGACGAAGAGTGGATTATAGGCCGCGCGCTCGCCCGGCTGGGCGAAGGCCACCTTCTTCGCCGCGGCGACGGCGAGCTGGTTCGACGAGCCTTCGACGAAGGTGTTGAACGTGAAGCGCGGCTCCAAGGCAGACCCCTCCAGACCACCGGCGGTGTTGGGATTGGACTGCGGCGCGTCGATCTGCCGGCGCGGGGCGGCGACCCCTGCCGTCTGCTCGACCGTGTTGGGCGCGACGGCGGCGGGGCCGGACGCGCGCGGTGCACGGGGCTGCGGACGCAGGGCGCTGCGCACCTTGAACAGAACTTCGCGCGTCCCCGGGCGCACAGCGCGCCAGCGCTGCATCACGTCCGCGGCATAGTGCTGCTGCACCCAGTGGCGGATGAACGAGGTCGGGGTCGAAAGGTTGACCGTCGTGTCCGAGGCGGATTCGAAGTCGATCCGCGCAAACCAAGAGGTGAAAATGTCATCGCCATAGGCCGCGCGGATCTCGGCCTTGATCTGGGCCCAGGTCTCGCTGTCTTGGCTCTGCGTCGTTCCGGCCGATGCGTGGGTTGGCTCCATCGTTCGCACTACTCCTGAAGGTCCCGTGTTTCATGTGTGAGCCCGGACAGCGGTCAAATTCGACAAACCTTTCCCTCTCCGGCACCCGGGTGCGCCAGAGTGGGAACGCGCTACGCGTGGTTCGAAAAAGGATTAGGTCTGGCGCCAGGGGAGGTTTGAGGCCTTCCAGCCGGCGACAGTTCCGCGGTGGCCGTTGTCGTCGGGCGGCCCTTCGAAGCCGTCCGCGACGTTAATGCACCGTTCGTAGCCGAGGGCTGCCATCAGCCTGGCGGCGGCGAGGCTGCGGGCCCCGCTGCGGCAGATGAAGTACAGCGCCGCCGACCGATCAGGGCAGGCGCTCGCGAGCGCCTGGCCAAAGTCGTCCGCGACCGCCATCGTCGGGAAGACCTGCCATTCGATCAGAATGGGCGCCTCGCCCGGAGTGGAGGAAAGATCCGTGATCCCGACATAGGACCATTCTGCGCGGGTCCGCACGTCGATCAGGCGGGCCGAGGGGTCTTCCATCAACGCGGCGAAGGCTTCGGTGGACGACACTTCGGAAATCGGTGGAGTGGCGGCAGGGGTCATGGACAAGAATCCTTTGCCGGGCGACATATCACCCAGGTTACATAACCAGTCGGCTTCTAGTGGATTTCGCGGTCGATGCGAACAGCCTCTAGTCCGGCGAGGTGAAGCAAGAAACAGATGCCATTCCGCAACCTGAAATTGCATTCACCGACATGCCATGACCCTCTTCGACGTCTATAACCCGACCTCGTTGCGAAGCGGGTTTGTTTATTATGAGAGCGGTTCGTTGCCCTGCTCAGTGGTTAACTTCTCGCACGATGACGCTCCGAGGGCAAGCGTCAGAGCACAGCAGAATTGGCCTGTTTCATTGGCAAAACCGCGCATTCCTGCGCCGTTTCCCTGCGCATCTGAGAATTAGCGTTATCAGAGAGTGGCTTCGCACTGAGCCGTGGAAGACGGCCCTATCGGAAATTTTTTTGGTTGACCGGAAAACGAAAACGGCGGGTGCATTGGCTCGTTTCGTCGCGGAAGCATCAAAAACTTACACACAAATTGCGGGCGTCGCGCGAAGGAATTTTCCTTCACAGGTTGCATAATGGTTAACGCCATCCTTCGACCGAGGGGCACATCGTGCGCCATGCATCACGCCGCATCTGCCCCTACCGTAATGCAGGCCAGAAGCCGAAATTCCATGACAGAGGGGTGACATATTGTGAAGAGGCGCATCATAGCGCAGCGCCCTTGTCCCCAGCGGAGGGTGCCTCCGCGATGCCGGTCGGGACAGGATATTTGTACCCGGCTAACCAACCGAAGGGCGCGAATGGCGGACAGGATCATTCACCGATCGGCGCCAACAATTCACGATTCTTTCGAGGCCTTTGTAAAATTGCAAAACCATGAGGCCGGTGGATAACTCGCTGCCGCGCCGCGACGCGGCGGGATCGGCCGGCGTTCTGCGCCACGTTCCAACGGCGGCGGAGCGCGGAGGGAGCAAGATTAGGCGGTTAACTTGATGCAAAAATGAGCAGCGCCGGAAAGCCAAGGCTTGTCCGGCGCTGCTCGGGAATTTCGAAATGGACCTGAGCGACTGTCGTCGGCGCTCTGCCCGCCCTCACAAGGCGCCCAATTTCAAGGACGCGGCGGGCTCACCTCGGCGCTCACCGCTCGTGCCCTCCCTCAAGGGGAGCATGCGGTGAGAGACCACGACCTCCGCCCGGCGAGCGCCCGAGGACGCCGGCCGGCGGCAGGCTTAGCCGAGCGCCTTCACGCGCTGCGCGAGACGGGACACTTTGCGGGACGCGGTGTTCTTGTGAAGGATGCCCTTCTGAGCGGCCCGCATGATCTCCGGCTGCGCGTCCTTCAGCGCATCCTTGGCGGCGGTGGCGTCACCGGCCTTCAGCGCGTCTTCCAGCTTGCGCACGAAGGTACGCATGCGCGAACGGCGCGCGCCGTTGATTTCGGTCCGCTTCTTCAGCTTGCGGACCATCTTCTGTGCGGACTTCGTATTAGCCATGAACTCTTCCAATGACGACGAGCGGCAGCGGACCGGCGCAGGGGCACCGCGAGCCGCTCACTCGCATGATGAGATTGAAGCGCGCGCCTACGACTTCAAGGGCCGCGCGTCAACCTTTTTTTGGTTTTCAGCGGTGTCTGAAGGCCGGTTTACGCTTCTCGACGAAGGCTGTCATCCCCTCTTTCTGGTCATCCGTCGCAAACAGTCCATGGAAGAGCCGGCGCTCGAACTGCACACCCTCGGCAAGCGTCGTCTCGAAGGCCCGGTTCACCGCCTCCTTGCCCGCCATCACCGAAGGACGGCCCATCGACGCGATCACGGCGGCCGCCTTCTTCGCCTCGGCCATCAAATCGGCCGCGGGCACCACGCGCGCCACCAGGCCCGATCGTTCGGCCTCGGCCGCGTCCATCATGCGCCCGGTCAGGACGAGGTCCATCGCCTTCGCCTTGCCGATCGCCCGCGTCAGGCGCTGCGTGCCGCCGACGCCGGGGATGACGCCGAGCTTGATCTCCGGCTGGCCGAACTTCGCCGTATCGGCGGCGATGATGAAGTCGCACATCATCGCCACCTCGCAGCCGCCGCCGAGCGCGAACCCGGCCACCGCGGCGATCACCGGCTTCCTCATCCGCCCGACACCGTCCCAGCGCGACAGGAAGTCCTCGCCGTAGACGTCCGCGAAGGTCTTTGTCTGCATCTCGGTGATGTCGGCGCCCGCGGCGAAGGCCTTGTCGGATCCGGTGATGATCATGGCGCCGATCGCGGGGTCGGCGTCGAACGCGGACAAGGCGTCGATCAGCTCGTCGATGAGCTGCGCGCTCAAGGCGTTCAGCGCCTTGGGCCGGTTCAGCGTGACGATGCCGACGGCCCCGTCGGTCTCGGTGAGGATGGTCTCGTAGGACGCCATCGTGCCCTCCCTCGTGGCATTTTCAGGATCGGTATCATTAACGCCTTCGTCTGCAAGGCTTTTGACGCGGGCCAATCTCTGGCAAAGACACCGCGCCCATCCTGAACCAACGGTCCCCCAATAGCCGAGTATGCAATGACGAACAGCGTGACCGAACGCTACCAGGCGCTCGTGGCCGAGGGCGAGGTGCAGCACGACCCGGCCCAGCTCAAGGTGGCCGCCGCTCTCGACGACGTGGCGAGCGACCTTGCCGCGCAGGAAGGCGGGTTGACCGGCTTCTTTCGCCGCCGCATGGGCCGCACCCGCGCCGTGAAGGGGCTCTACGTCTGGGGCGAGGTCGGCCGCGGCAAGACCATGCTGATGGACCTCTTTTTCGAGACCGTGCCGGTCGAGAAGAAGCGCCGCATGCACTTCAACGACTTCATGGGCGAGGCGCACGGGCGCATCAACGCGCTGCGCCAGACGAAGGTGGACGATGCGGTGCTGAAGGCGGCCGACGACATGGCCGCGGACGCGCGCGTTCTCGCCTTCGACGAATTCGCGGTGACCGACATCGCCGACGCGATGATCCTCGCCCGCCTGTTCCGCCAGCTCTTCGCGCGCGGGGTGACCTTGGTGGCGACCTCCAACGTGGCGCCGGCGGACCTTTATAAAGACGGCCTCAACCGCCAGCTCTTCATCCCCTTCATCCAGCTCCTGCGCGAATATGTCGACGTGGTGCGGCTCGACGCGGACGCCGACTACCGGCTCGATCGGCTGAAGGATTTCCGCGTCTGGTTCGCGCCGGGCGATCCGGGCTTCGAGCGGCTGTGGGCGACGCTGCTCGCCGACCGCACGGCGGAGCCCGCCACCGTCGCCGTCGCCTCGCGCAGTCTGCCGGTGCCGTTGGCGGCGGGGGGGCTGGCGCGCTTCGGGTTCGCCGATCTGGTCGAGCAGCCGCGCAGCGCCAACGACTATATTGCGCTCGCCAAGCGCTTCCACACCCTCTTCCTGGAGGACATTCCAGTGCTGACACCGGAGCGGCGGGAAACGACGCGCCGTTTCATCAACCTCATCGACGTCCTCTATGATCAGAAGGTGCGGCTGATCGTGACCGCGGCGGCCGAGCCGGACGGGCTGTTCGATCCCGGCGAGGACGGCGGGCGCTACGAGGGCTTCGCGTTCGCGCGCACCGCCTCGAGGCTCCACGAGATGCGCTCGGCGAGCTACCTGTCAGACTTGGAGTCGACCCCGCTGACCTGAGCCGGTGCGCCGCCGGCTGGCGCCCCAGGCCCGGTCGAGCCCCGGACCGAACCGGTGGTGCAAATAGAGAAAAGCGCAAGCACCAGTATCGGCGGCCGGCATCCTGCGCGATGACGCGCTCACGGTAGGATTATGGCGGCTGCGGATCGGCTGGAACGGGGCGATCCTTGCACCACGGCGAGAGCCGACCTGTGCGCCGACGGGGATCGCTGCCACTTAAAGCAGCTTGAACGGGGCAAAAGATCGCGCTAGCCCGTCGCCGATACCGTACTCTTTCCCTCGGACATTCACATGGCACGCTCGAAAATCGCGCTCATCGGCTCTGGCCAGATCGGCGGCACGCTCGCTCATCTCGCGGGCCTCAAGGAGCTGGGTGACGTCGTTCTCTTCGACATCGCGGAAGGCACCCCGCAGGGCAAGGCGCTCGACCTCTACCAGTCCTCGCCGATCGACGGCTTCGACTCCAAGCTGTCCGGTGCGAACGACTATTCGGCGATCGCCGGGTCCGACGTCGTCATCGTGACCGCAGGCGTGCCGCGCAAACCGGGCATGAGCCGTGATGATCTCCTCGGCATCAACCTGAAGGTCATGGCCGCGGTGGGTCAGGGCATCAAAGAGAACTGCCCGGACGCGTTCGTGATCTGCATCACCAACCCGCTCGACGCGATGGTGTGGGCGCTGCAGAAGTTCTCCGGCCTGCCCGAGAAGAAGGTCGTCGGTATGGCGGGCGTGCTCGACTCGGCCCGCTTCCGCACCTTCCTCGCCATGGAATTCGACGTGTCGGTCGAGGATGTGACCGCCTTCGTGCTGGGCGGCCACGGCGACACGATGGTTCCGCTGACGCGCTATTCCACCGTCGCCGGCGTGCCGCTGCCGGACCTCGTGAAGCTCGGCTGGACCACGCAGGAGAAGCTCGACTCCATCGTCCAGCGCACCCGTGACGGCGGCGCCGAGATCGTCGGCCTGCTGAAGACCGGTTCGGCCTTCTACGCCCCGGCCGCCGCGGCGATCCAGATGGCCGAGTCCTACCTGAAGGACAAGAAGCGCGTGCTGCCCTGCGCCGCCTACCTCAACGGCCAGTTCGGCGTCGACGATCTCTATGTCGGCGTGCCGGTGGTGATCGGCTCCGAGGGCGTGGAGCGGGTGGTCGAGATCGAGCTTCAGGGCGACGAGAAGGACCAGTTCGACAAGTCTGTCGGCGCGGTGAAGGGTCTCCTCGATGCCTGCAAGACGATCGACCCGTCGCTGGCTTGATCTCGGCCTGACGACGCCGGTTCTTCTGGCGGCCCTGACCCTGTCCGGCGCCGCCACCGAACCGCGCTGGTTCATCAAGAACGACCCCGCCGGCCATGTCGCCATGTGGGGCGTTCCCAGCACCGAGGCCGTGGGCTTCGTGGTGACCTGCGGCGGCACGCGGACCATCGTCCTGTCCCCGGCCCTTTATGCGATGGACGAGCCGCAAGGCCCGTCCCGCATTCGCTTCACGGTCGACGAAATGAGCTATGTGCGCGCCGCCAACCTCGTCTTCAGCGAGCGCGATGCGGCGTGGCAGGCGAGCGCGGTGGTGCCCGCCGATGACGACATTTTGACGGCGTTTCGGCGTGGCCGGTCGCTGACCTACGATTTCGACCCGCCGCGCCGCGCGGGCGATGCCTTCACGGTCTCACTGGACGGTTCGGCCGCCCCACTCGACGACGTGATCTCAGGCTGTTAACCATGGGCCGGTTTGGCGGGCCTCACGGCTCTGCCGGGCCTCCTTCGGACGCGAGGCGCCGCGGCATCCATCGCCGCACACGGCTCCACGTTGCCGCCACCCGGCCCCGCGGTGCGACCTTCGTCGCCGCGGCGTCCGCTCGGGACTTTGACGCACCGAGCCGGCAACAGCCTCCCGGACGGCCCGCGAAGAAAGGGCGTCGCCCACCTTCGCGCATCGCGTCTGCAGTTGAAAATGACGGATAGGATCTATGCGCCAAGTGTTGCGTAAGGCAGCCGCGATCCTCGTGATTGCGAGCGTCCAGACAACCCTCCCGGCCCACAGCTTCGCGGCCGACACGTGGGACGTCACCCCCGATACCGAAGAGACCGCCGCCTTCATCCGCGTCCCCGGCGGGACGGACTGGCCCGACGACACGGTCGGCACCGTCGATGACGGGCAACGCCGCGCGGCCTTCGCGCCCCCTCCCCCGCCGCCTTCCGAGGAGATCAAGCTCGTCGTCAGCTGTGCCGCGGCCAGCACATTGTCCGTTCATGTCACCGGCATCGCTTACGCGCAGCCGCGCATCATCGGCGGGCTGCAGTTCGACGTGGACGGCCATGTGATGAACCGCATCGCCAACCTGGAATTTTCCGAGACGGACGGGGCCTGGTTCCCCGTCACCGAAGTGACCGCGGACGACGAGTTGATCCAGCGGCTGCGCAAAGGCCAGACGGCAAAGGCGTTCGTGGTCGGCAACGCGGCGGACGGACGGGCGGTGGACGTGCCGCTGACCGGGTCCTTTGTTGCGATCGACCGCACGTTGCGCCACTGTTCGACCGGCGTCTGATCGCAAAAGCGAGGCGCGCGGCCGCGTCCCCGCGGCGTTGGCGAAGACGTCGACCACGACCGAGAGGGATCCACGCTGAACGTGACCGAGGATGTTGGGGCCAACGACGGGCCTGCGGGAGACGGGACCGGGAGCGACGCGGTCGTGACGGCCACCGCGCGGTCGGCGGGCCCTGCGGACGGGGATGCGGAGAGCGAGGCGGAAAAGGCCGAGCGGCGCGCACGGCGGCTGATGCGCCGGGCCAAACGCGCCCGCAAGGAGGCCGACGAGGCGGCGCGGGGCGCTCCCGCCACCGCGTACGCCGCATCGGCAGCCACCGCGCGGCCTAGCGCGGGCGAGGCGTTCGCGGCACGGCCTAGCGCGGGCGAGGCATTCGCGGCACGGCCCGCGTCGGCGTTGCGTGCCGTCGAAATGCCGGCGACCCTGCCGGTCGGCACTGCGGTTGCCGCACCGGCCGCGATCGGCCGCGCGGCGATCAGGATCGCCACCATCCAGAACTGCCAGTCCGGCTCGACCGGCGCCTATCTCAGCGCCGCGCTCCCGAACGCCTCCGTCGACCAGTTCCGGCTCGACATGCCGACGTGGAACGATCCCGACGAGCAGGAACGGTTCATTGCGCGCAACAGGGACGCCGACCTCGTCCTGGTTCAGCCGAACCAGCAGACCGGCATCAGTCCCCAGCGTCTGCAGGGCGAGTTCGGCGGGCGTGTCACCGTCCTGTGCAATCTCTACTATTGCGGGCTGACGCCGGATTGCGTCTACGTCGGCTCACGCGCGCGGCGCGTCGCGGGGCCGCTCGACTATCACAGCATCATCGTCCTCGATGCCTACAAGCGCGGTCTTGCGGTGGTGGCGTGCGAAGCGCGCTTCGGCGGAGACGGGTTTGATGACCTCCTGCTCTATGATGCGCACGCCCACTCTCTCGACACACTGCGCCAGCGCGAACGGCAATTCGGCGTCGCCGTTTCCGCCGTCCCCCTGATCGAGCGGGGCTGGCGCGAGGAACGGCTGTTCTATACGGCGAACCACCCCACCGCGGCGCTCCTCGCGCGTTACATGGACGAGGTTCTGGCCCATCTCGGCATCGCCGCGGCTCCGGTGGAGACCGCACGCCTGCGCGACCCGTTGATCCACGCGAACGTTCTTCCGATTTTCGACTGCGTGGCCGAACATCATGATCTGCTGTTCCGAACCACGCAGCATTATTCGACCGTTCAGCGCAGGTTCGCGCCGCTTCGTCAGATCATCGAAGGCTTTTATCGTTCGTATGACGAGGCGTCGCCGGACGATCTGGTGCTGCATGGCGATATCCATCCCGCCTACCGCGCAGACCCCGCCCGGTTCGGCCATTTGTTCGCCGATTGAGCCGGGCATGCTCAAAAACACCGCGCCAGAGCGCATGTGTGCGATGGATCGGCGCGCAAAGTTTGCTATGGGATGGGCCCGTGGCGCACATAGCGCCTTGGACCCGTTGCGACCTTAGGGAAAGCCGCCGATGAACATTCACGAATATCAGGCCAAGCAGCTTCTGAAGACCTTCGGGGCTCCGGTTGCCGAGGGTGTCGCGATCACCAGCGCGGACGAAGCCGCGGCGGCGGCCGCCAAGCTCCCCGGACCGCTTTATGTCGTGAAGAGCCAGATCCACGCCGGCGGGCGCGGCAAGGGCAAGTTCAAGGAGCTCGGCCCGGACGCGAAAGGCGGCGTGCGCCTCGCCAAGTCGGCCGAGGAAGTGGAAGCCCACGTCAAAGAGATGCTCGGCAACACCCTCGTCACCAAGCAGACGGGCCCGGCCGGCAAGCAGGTGAACCGCCTCTATATCGAGGACGGCGCCGACATTGCCCGTGAGCTCTACCTCTCCATCCTCGTCGACCGCACCGTCGGCCAGGTGGCCTTCGTCGTCTCCACCGAAGGCGGCATGGACATCGAGGCCGTCGCCGAAGAGACGCCGGAGAAGATCGTCACCGTGGCGATCGACCCGACCATGGGCGTGACCGCGGCCGACGCCGCCAAGCTCTCCGCCGCGCTGGAGCTGGAGGAGCCCGCGAAGGGCGAGATGGCGACCCTCGCCGCGCAGCTCTACAAGGCGTTCACCGAGAAGGACATGAGCCTTCTGGAGGTGAACCCGCTCATCGTCATGGAGAACGGCCACCTGCGCGTGCTCGACGCGAAGGTCTCGTTCGACGGCAACTCCCTCTTCCGCCATCCGGACGTGATGGAGCTGCGCGACATGACCGAGGAGGACGACAAGGAAATCGAGGCGTCGAAGTACGACCTCGCCTATGTCGCGCTCGACGGGAACATCGGCTGCATGGTCAACGGCGCGGGCCTCGCCATGGCGACGATGGACATCATCAAGCTCTACGGCAAGGAGCCGGCCAACTTCCTCGACGTCGGCGGCGGCGCCACGAAGGAGAAGGTGACCGCGGCGTTCAAGATCATCACCGCCGATCCGAACGTGGAAGGCATCCTGGTCAACATCTTCGGCGGCATCATGCGCTGTGACGTGATCGCAGAGGGCGTGATCGCCGCGGTGAAGGAAGTCGGCCTGACCGTGCCGCTGGTGGTGCGTCTGGAAGGCACCAACGTCGACCAGGGCAAGGCGCTGCTGGACGGCTCGGGCCTCGCCATCACCTCCGCCGACGACCTCGACGACGCGGCGCAGAAGATCGTCGCCGCCGTCGGCAAGTAAGCCCGCCCGCAGCGGAATGCCCGGTTCGCCGGGACGGAAAGGGGCGCATGCGCCCCTTTTTTCGTGCACGCGGCGCGGCCCGCGGCACCCACCGGCTCAGCGGGTGAACTTCCCCTGCGCCTCCGGCACGCCGATGCCGGACAGATAGCCGTCGTCCAGCGTCAGGCCGCACGCCTCCACCACCTTGCGCGAGGGCGCGTTGCCGGCGGCGACGAGTTGATAGACCCGCTCCGCGCCCAGCCTGTCGCACGCCGCGCGCACAGCCGCCGCGTTGACGATGCGGCCGAGCCCTTGCCCCCGCCGCTCGGGCGCCACGGCGAGAAGCCCCACCCAGGCCACCCGGTGATGCGGGCTCGACGCATTGTGGGGCCCGTAGGCGTGGGCTGTGGCGACGATCGCGCCCACCGCGTCGCTGAGGACGAGGGTGATGCCGCCGCCTCGCTCACCGGTCAGCGCGGAGCCGGAGAAGGGGGAGACCCCCTCCCTGTCCATGAAGGTCTGCACGGCGACGACCGCCTCGCCCTCCGGATCGCCGGCGAGTTCGTCCAGCGACAGGCCCGGCGGCAGCGGGGACGCGAGGATGCGCCCGGTCGCCTCGCGCAGCGGGCCGATGTCACCGAGGTAGACCTGATGGGAATCGAAGCGGTAGCCGCGGGCCGCGAGCCATTCGGCGACGCGGGCGGCGACGGGCGCGGGCAGCATACGGAAGCCGACCAGCCCGTCGCGCTCCAGGATCGCGCCGAGGCGGTCCCAGCCCAGCGCGTCCGGGTCGTCGCAGGACATGAAGCGGACGGCGTTGCACAGGCCCGGCGTGACGGCGATGGTGTCCCACTCGTCGTCCACCCGCCGCTGAAGCGCGATCTTCTGGTCGGAGCCGAAATAACCCGCCATCGCGCCATCCTGATGCTCAGAGATCGCCTTGCGAGATCAGCAATGCCAGGATGCGCGATCCGCCGGCGCTCCGCAACCGGGATGCGATCAGCCGCGGCTCAGGCGACCTTCTGGGCCGGCGGGTTGACCACGTCGCGGCGGCGGTCGCTCGCTAGCCACAGGTCCATGAAGTCGGACAGCCACGCGCGAACGGGACCGTCATAGACCGCGCGGCCGCGGAAATGGTCGCCGCGCTGACATGCGCCGGGGAGCTTGAACCGCTCGTAGGCGCGGGTGGTCCAGCGATGCATCATGGCGAGCGTCAGCTCCGGGTGGAACTGAATGCCATAGGCCGTCTCGCCGACGCGGAAGGCCTGTTCCTCGTAATGCTCGCCCGACGCCAAAATGTCCGTGCCGCGCGGGGTGCGGAAGCCCTCGCGGTGCCATTGATAGACCTTGCCGGGCCACTCCATCAACGCGCGGCCGGAGGGGGTGGCGGCGATGTCGTAATAGCCGATCTCGACCTGGCCTTCGGGATGGGGGCCGACGCTGCCGCCGATGGTCTTCGCCAGCATCTGCCCGCCCAGGCAGATGCCGAGGAAGGGTGTCCCCTCCTTCAGCGGCACGTTGATGAAGTCGATCTCGCGCTTCACGAACTCGTCGGGATCGTTCGCACTCATCGGACCGCCGAAGATGACGACGCCGTCGTGCTCCTCGGTGGTCTCCGGCAGCGGATCGCCCAAAGGCGGGCGACGGATGTCGAGCGTGTAGCCGCGCGCCAGAAGGGCCTGGCCGACCCGGCCCGGCGACGAGTGGGCTTGATGCAGGACCGTGAGGATGGGGCGGCGGGCCGGCGACGCGGCAGAGACTTGCTCAGATTCGATCGAATATTGAGACGCCATAGCGCGATGATATCAGACCTAAAATGCAGACGCTACTGGCCTTTGGTGCGCCGGTCCTCGATGTCCTTGCGCAAGGTCACGCGGTCGCGCGAGGATACACCGATCAACTCGGCCACGCGCCAGACGATGTTGTCCTCGAACTCGGACACCACACCGTCGGCATAGACCATCTCCCACATCATCATGACGACGTCGCGCCGGCCTTCCTCGTCCAGCTCGCGCTTGAGGATGGAGGTGAAGCCGTAGAGGTCGACCGCCTCGTCGTCCCGGCGGGTGGCCTCGTCGATCAGGTCCGCGGTCTCGGCCTCGGACAGGCCATAATGCTCACGCAGCACCTCGGCCAGCCGCGCCTTCTCCTCGGGCGTCACGATACCGTCGATCGCGATGATGTGGACCAGGATGGCGGCCACGGAAAGACGCGGATCGGCCACCTGAAAGGTGTCCTCGCCGGTTCCGGCCTGCGTCAACTTCCCGAGCCAGTCCGACAAGGTGCGAAGCATGGTCTGTCCTCTTTCTGGCGCGCCGCGTTGTGGTGCGGCGCCTCGTCAATGTTGGCGCTGCGGAAGGGAAGCGCCAGGGGCCCGGCAGCGGTTCCGGTATATCCACATGGGGACCTATAACGCACGCGCCTTTCAAATGTTCGTTGGATTCGCGTCAGCGGCGGCACGGAGGCGCGAGGGGCGCTTATCTGAGAGGCAAGCGCCGCCGCGAAGGAGCGGCGTGCCCGATCGCGGAGATACGGACATGATGCGTTTTGCCTTTGCTCTCGGCCTCGCGGTGGCGGCGGCCTCCCCTGCCCTGGCGGGGGAGCAGTATGTGAACGCCACCGGATTTGCCAATTCCGGCTACGACGTGGTCGCCTATTTCGATCTGGCGCAGGCGCCGGTGGGCGAGAGGCAGCCGGCCGCGGTGCCAGGGTCTGCGGCCTACACGGCGACCTATAACGGCGCCACCTTCGCCTTCTCCAGCGCAGAGAATCTGGCGAGATTCGAGGCCGATCCGGCCCGCTACGCTCCGCAATATGACGGCCACTGCGCCTACGGAGTGACCAAGGGCGGCAAGGTGCCCGGCCACCCGGACCTGTGGCGGATCGTGGACGGGAAGCTCTACCTCAACATCACGCCGAACGTGGTCACCTTTTGGGAGGAGGACATCTCCGGCAACCTCGCCACGTCCGAGAGGAACTGGCCGGGGATCGAGGATGCGCCCGCATCGGACATGGCGATCCCGAAGTTCACGCCCGCCGCGCCGAAGAGCTGACGGCGGGTCCGGCTGGGCACGGCGACGGGAACGCGCGGTCGTCAAGCCGCCTTGAGCGATGGGGCGAAAGCGTCGAACGGGGCGAGGCCCGCCGACTGAAGGGCGGCCGCGAGCGCTTCGAGGCGCGCGGGGCTGCGGGTGAGAAGCGTCGCCCGGTCCGGCTCGCCGGTGATGGGGTCGCGCGCCACCACGCCGAGGCCCAGCCAGTCCGGCACAGCGCGGCGCCACCGCTCGGCGATGTCCGGCCCATAAAGGCGCCAGTGGCCGTATTTGTCCTCGCGCGCGAACCCATATTCCTTGGTGCGGGCGACGCGCAGAAGGTCCGGCACGGACAGGAAGACGACGCCCTCGGGTCCGGCGACGCGCGCCAGCTCGCCGAGGGCGGCATGGTCGTCCTCCACATGCTCCAGAACGTGGTTGGCGATGACGAGATCATACGCCCCGTCCGCCCGGTCGATGGCCGCCATGTCGAGGTGGTTGGGGCCGCCGAATTGCGACACCTCGAACGCCGAGAACACGGCGCGATCGGCCGACAGGTCCGGACTGAACTGGAGGACGCGCGCGCCCGCCAGGGCGTCGCCGATCGCCTGGAAGATGGTGCGGAAGGCGCGGTGACGTTCCAGCGCGCCGCAACTTGCGCAGCGCGGCGGGATCCCGTTAGGTGACAAACGTCCCGAAGGTCCCAGCGTTAACGACGTTGACAGACAAATCGGACAAGATGCCGATCCGGGACTTGTAGCTTTTGACGCCATACAGGCCGTCCCCTAACTAATGGACACTCGGGTGTCGACTGGGGTGAAAAGGTGGAATTTTCCGGCGAAAAGGTGATCGGCGCCTCTCAGGAGCGTGTTTATGATGCACTCCACGACCCTGTTGTGTTGCGGCAGGTGCTGCCTGGAGTCCAGTCGCTTCACAAGCTCGATGCCGACAAATACGAGATCTCCGCCACGCTGAAAATCGGCGGACTGAAGCCCACCCTCAGCGGTTTGGTGGAGCTATATAATCAGGACAGGCCGTCCGGCTACTCCTTGCGCGGTCAAGCCAGTAGCGCCAACGGCACGGCGATCGGCAGCGCCCACGTCGCACTGGCGGCGATCGATTCGGAGACCACCAACCTCGCCTATCACATCTCGATGGATCTCGACGGGCAGCTCGCCGCCATCGAGGTGCTGCGGCTGGAGACGACGGCGCGCACGCTGACGGGCGAGTTCTTCTCGCGCCTTCAGACGCTGCTGGACGGGGAGCCGCTACCGCCTGCCGAACCGGAGCCCGAACCCGAGGCGCCCGCCCCCACCCCGCCGCCCCAGCATGTGGCGAGCGAGATGAAGACGGTGACGCCGACCTATGCGTCGACCGACGCGACGGGCAATTACGTGGTCGCCGAACCCGATCCTGACCCGCGCTACGACACGAGCCCCGTCACCAGGCGCGGCGAGGCCGGCGAGACTGCGCCGGCCGGTGCGGCTGGGGCGACGCCGCCGCGCCCGCTGGCGCCGAGCCTCGAAACGACAGGCTTCGATCCCCGCCCCGTTCGCGCCGCTGAACCTCAAAGCGGGGGCGGAATCGGCCGGTGGATCGGCGTCATCATCGGCCTGGTGCTGATCGCCGCCCTGCTGAACAACAATTTCTGACGGCTCGCCGCGTCCTGTGCGACGCTTTGGCATCAGCTCGACGCAACTCTTGGCCCTTTCGCCCGTTCTTGCTGCAAACACGGAGAGATGGACATGGCAAACAGCGAAGAGCTCAAAGACAGGTTCTGGGATGCGCTGGATGACAGCCCGTTCGTCATGCTGGGTCTGGCCGGCGTCGACGATTCCCATACGCAGCCGATGACCGCGCAGTTCGATGAAGACCTGCCGAACACGCTGTTCTTCTACACCAATCGCCAGAACCGCCTGGTCCAGGCGCTGACGGTGTCACACGCCGGCGTGGTGCACTTTTCCGCCAAAGGGCATGACCTGTTCGCCTGTGTCCACGGCACGCTGTCGATCGACAACGACCCGGCGATCATCGACAAGTTCTGGTCGCCGGTGGCTGCGGCGTGGTTCGAGAAGGGCCGCGACGATCCGGACCTGACGCTGCTGCGCTTCGAGTGCGGCCCCGCCCAGATCTGGAAGGCCGGCACGGGCGAGTTCCTGCACTACATGGCGAATGCGCTGATGGGCCGGACCGCCGACGAGGCCGCCCGCAAGGACACGGTCGAAACCGTCTTCTGACGACGGCGAACAGCCGAGACGATGCGAAGGTGCCGATGATCGTTCCATCGGCGCCTTTTCGCGTTTGACGGTCAGGCGAGCTCGGTCTCGAAATCGGCCGGGAGGACGACCTCCAGAACTTCGCAATCGTCCGAAAAGTCGACCAGCCGGTGCCGAATCTTCGGCGGCTGCATCCACGCCGACCCGGCGTCCATACGCTCCGGCGGGTGGCCTTCCATTTCGGCCACCACCCAGCCTTTCAGCACGTACACCATCTGAAATTCCACGTCGTGCGTGTGCCAGATGCGCACGTCGTCGGTGCAGGGGCCGTGGAAGCGGATGACGTGGGCGACGGCGGCACCGGCCGACCCTTCCTTCATGCCGAGGTCGCGGTAGGAGGCGTAGGGGCGCAGGCCCGTCTCAAACGCGCAATCCTTGGCGTGGCTGAAGACGAACGTCTGCGGCGTCGGCTGGGTTTTGGTGTCCTCGGCAAGTGCCATCGCGCGTCTCCCTCTTATGATTGTTCGGCCATCATTAAGAGGCGCCCTCTTCGCTCACCGCAAGAGGGGCCGCAGAGGGCGCGCAAAAAAGGGGGCCGGAGCCCCCTTTCGCGTGCGTGAGACGTCGGTGCCGGCCGTGCGCCGTCAGCTCGCGCGCGAGCCGCCGGTTTCGATGCCCGCCGCGTCGGCGGCGCCGCCCTTGGCGAGACCGCGCAGCACGTAGTGCAGGATGCCGCCGTTGTTGTAGTAGGCGAGCTCGTCGGCGGTATCGATGCGAACGAGAAGCTCCACGTCCTTCGTGGTGCCGTCCTCGTAGGTGATCGAGGCGGTGATGGTCTGGCGCGGCTTCAGATCGGCGAGGCCGGAGATCGAAACCGTCTCCTTGCCGGTGATGCCGAGCGAGTCCCACGTGTCGCCGCCGGTGAAGACGAGCGGCAGAACGCCCATGCCGACGAGGTTGGAGCGGTGGATGCGCTCGAAGGATTCGGCGATGACCGCGCGCACGCCGAGCAGGCGCGTGCCCTTCGCCGCCCAGTCGCGCGAGGAGCCGGTCCCGTATTCCTTGCCGGCGAACACCACGAGATCGGTGCCCTCGTCCTGGTACTTCATCGCCGCGTCGTAGATCGGCATCTCGGTGCCGTCCGGCTGGTGGTAGGTCACGCCGCCTTCGACGCCCTTCACCATCTGGTTCTTGATCCGGATGTTGGCGAAGGTGCCGCGCATCATGACTTCGTGGTTGCCGCGGCGCGCACCGTAGGAGTTGAAGTCCCTGACGCCGACCTGATGCTCGGACAGGTAAGTGCCCGCGGGGGACGACGGCTTGATCGAGCCGGCCGGCGAAATGTGGTCGGTGGTGATCGAGTCCTGGAAGAGGGCGAGGATGCGGGCGTCCGCGATATCCTCGACCGCTTCCGGCTCCATGCCCATGCCCTCGAAGTAAGGCGGGTTGCGCACGTAGGTGGAGGACAGCGGCCAGTCATAAGTCAGGCCGCCGGAGACCTCCACCGCCTGCCAGTTCTCGTCGCCCTTGAAGACGTCGGCGTAGCGGGTGTCGAACATCTCGCGCGTGATGGCGGTGCGCACGAGGTCGGCGACCTCCTGCGTGGTCGGCCACACGTCCTTCAGGTAGACGTCCTGGCCGTCCTTGCCCTTGCCGAGCGGCTCCGTGGTGATGTCCTTGGTCATCGTGCCGAGCAGCGCGTAGGCGACCACCAGCGGCGGCGAGGCGAGGTAGTTGGCCCGCACGTCCGGGTTCACGCGGCCTTCGAAGTTGCGGTTGCCGGACAGAACCGAGCAGGCGACGAGGTCCTTGTCGTTGATGACCTTGGAGATCTTCTCCGGCAGCGGCCCCGAGTTGCCGATGCAGGTCGTGCAGCCATAGCCGACGAGGTCGAAGCCCATGGCGTCGAGATGCTCGGTCAGGCCGACCTTGGCAAGATAGTCGGTCACGACCTGGGAGCCCGGCGCCAACGAGGTCTTCACCCACGGCTGCACCTTCAGGCCCAGCTCGTGCGCCTTCTTGGCGACGAGACCGGCGGCGATCAGCACCGACGGGTTGGACGTGTTGGTGCAGGAGGTGATGGCGGCGATCACCACGTCACCATCGTTGAGGCGGTAGCTCTCGCCCTCGACCTCGTGGCCGGGGAAGGGCTCCTGCTCGTGGCCCGCGCCCTCGTCCATGTAGCGCGCCTCGGCGATCGACCCGTTGGCGGCCTCGGTGTTGGACTTGGAGCCGCCTTTGATGGTGGTGACGGCCTCCTTGAAGGCGGTCGCCGCGTCGGTCAGCGCAACGCGGTCCTGCGGGCGCTTCGGCCCGGCGAGCGAGGGGACGACGGTGGCGAGGTCCAGTTCCAGCGTGTCGGTGAAGACCGGGTCGGGCGTCGCGTCCGTCCGGTACATGCCCTGCGTCTCGGCATAGGCCTTCACGAGGTTGATGCGATGCTCCTCGCGGCCGGTCGAGGTGAGGTAGCGGATGGTGTCGTCGTCTACGGGGAAGAAGCCGCAGGTGGCGCCGTATTCTGGTGCCATGTTGGCGATCGTCGCGCAGTCCTCCAGCGACAGGGCGGAGAGGCCGGCGCCGTAGAACTCCACGAACTTGCCCACCACGCCCTTCTTGCGCAGCATCTGCGTGACGGTCAGCACCAGGTCGGTGGCGGTGGTGCCTTCGGGCAGCTTGCCGTGCAGCTTGAAGCCGATCACTTCGGGGATCAGCATCGAAATCGGCTGGCCGAGCATGGCCGCCTCGGCCTCAATGCCGCCGACGCCCCAGCCCAGCACGGCGAGGCCGTTCACCATCGTCGTGTGCGAGTCGGTGCCGACGAGGGTGTCGGGGAAGGCCTGCAGCTCGCCGTCGACGTCGCGCGTCCACACCGTCTGCGCCAGATATTCGAGGTTCACCTGGTGGCAGATGCCGGTTCCGGGGGGCACCACGCGGAAATTGTTGAAGGCGGACTGGCCCCAGCGCAGGAACTGGTAGCGCTCGCCGTTGCGGGCATATTCGAGGTCGACGTTCTGCTTGAAGGCGCTCGGCGTGCCGAAGTGGTCGACCATCACCGAGTGGTCGATCACGAGGTCGACTTCCACCAGCGGGTTGATCTTCTTCGGGTCGGCGCCGAGGGCCTTGGTCGCATCGCGCATCGCGGCAAGGTCGACCACCGCCGGAACGCCGGTGAAGTCCTGCATCAGAACGCGGGCGGGGCGGTAGGCGATTTCACGGTCCGACCGCTTGTCGACGACCCACTGGGCGAGCGCCTTGATGTCGTCGGCGGTGACGGTGTTGCCGTCCTCGTAGCGCAATAAGTTTTCGAGAATGACCTTCAGCGACACCGGTAACTTGGAAACGCCGGGAAGCCCGTTGCGCTCAGCGGCCTTGAGATCGAAAATGGTATAGGATTTTCCGTCCACATCCAGAGTGGTTCGGCTTTTGAAGCTATCGAGCGAACGGGTCACGCCAGGCCCCCTTCATTGGAACGATTTAGAAGTTGCCGCTATCAACGCCCAATCGCCGCTGCGATCAAGCTCTTGAACTCATCCGGATACAACTCGCGCGCCATGCTGACCCTCGAAATTGAAGACCTCGAGGTCGAGCGTGGCGGACGGCGCGTCCTGTCCGGTGTCGCCCTGACTGTGGCCGAGGGCAACGCCGTTGCGGTCGTCGGTGCCAATGGGGCGGGGAAGTCGACCTTTTTGCGCACGATCGCTGGGCTGATCCGGCCTGTGAGCGGCATGATCAGGCTCGTCCCCGCGGAGGGGCCGGCCTCGATCTTCATGCATATGGTCGCGCATCAGAACGGGATCAAGCTGCCCTTGAGCGCGGAGGAGAACGTGCGGTTCTGGGCCCGCACCCTCGGGACAGACGCGCCCGACCCCGCCGCGATCGAGGATGCGCTGGACCGCGTCGGCCTTTTGAAGCTCATCGAAACGCCCGCACAATTCTTCTCCCAGGGCCAGCGCCGGCGCCTGGCGTTGGCGCGGCTTCTGGCGGTGCCGCGCCCGGTGTGGCTGCTCGACGAGCCGACCGCCGGGCTGGACACGGCCTCGCGCCGCGCGTTCGGCGCGATCATGGCCGAGCATCTGGCCGCTGGCGGCATCATCCTCGCGGCGACGCACGAGCCCCTCGGTGTCGCCGCTGCGACGTTGGACCTCACCGCGAAGGGGTCCGCGGTCGCGGCGGGCCATACCGTGCAGGAGGGCGCACCATGAGCCTCGGCGCCATCTACCGGCGCGACGTGCGCATGGCCTGGAGCGCGGGGGGCGGCGGCCCTATCGGCGTGATCTTCTACCTCGCGGTGACGGCGGTGGCGCCGTTCGCGCTGGGGCCGGACCTGCCGCTTCTGGCGCGGATCGGCCCGGCGCTGCTCTGGATCGCCATGTTGCTGGCGCTGCTCCTCGGCTTGGAGCGGCTGTTTCAGGCGGACCATGAAGACGGCACGCTCGACCAGCTCCGCCTCGCCGACACGCCGCTCGTCCTCGTCGTTCTGGCGAAGGCGGCGGCGCATTGGACGGCGGCGGCCCTTCCCCTCATCGCCGCGACGCCGCTCGCCGGGATCCTCCTCAACCTCTCGCCGCGCCTGCTTCTCGTCACGCTTGCGAGCCTCGTCCTGGGGACGCCGGCGCTGGCGCTCATCGGCGCGGTGGGGGCGGCGCTGGCGGTCTCGTTGCGGCGGGCGGGCGTCCTCATCGCCATTCTCGTCTTGCCGCTCTCGATTCCGGTCGTCATCTTCGGCGTCGGCGCGATCGAGGCGGCCGCGTCGGCCCGTTCGGCAGGGCCGTCGTTCGCCCTCCTCGGCGCGCTGACGCTGGTGTTTGCAGTCGTCGGCCCGCTCGCGGCGGCGGCCGCACTGCGGGAGGCGGATTGATGTCGAGGGGCCGGCCGCCCGGAATGCGGACGCCGGGGGCGCAGCCGACGCCCGCCGGGCGGTTGTCTCGCATGGCCGCGTGGGGCGATTCAAGCGGCGCCCAAGGGGCCCGTGCGACCCGCTCGGCGCGGTCCCGCTCGCCGTGGGCCGGCCGGCCGACCTGGCCCGACGCGCTCGACCGAACGGGGCTGATGACCAACCTCATCCCCTTCGCTCCGCGGATCGCCGGCGCCCTGCCGATCAGCCTCGGCCTTGCCGACAGCGGGGTCGAGATCCTGTGCCACGCCGACGACCCGAACGAGATCGCCGAGATGCTGTGGCGCAGCTACCGGCTGACGCAACGTTTCGCCCTGTCGCGCGCCGCACAGGCACCGCATGCGACGCACTGCTACTTCCACGCCTTCGGCTGGGCCTTCCACATCTCCGGGTCGGCGCTTCCGGTGCGCGAGCAGCCGGCTCAGCGTATCCTCGACCTCGAACAGAGGCTGCTGCGGTTCGGTGCCGCGGCGCTGCGTCACAGCGTGATGGAAGCACGGCGCCGCGGCCTGTCGACCGAGGCCGCCTTCGCATCGGTGCTGGGTCTGAGCGGCGATCCGAACACTGCCGTCATGGGGCTGTGCGGGCTGACCGACCGGCAGATCTGCGCGCTTCTGGCGGATGCGGGGTTCGTCCCGCCGCGCCCTTGAGCGCCCAGTAAGCGGGCCGGGTGGCGCAACGCCGCTCCGGCGCCGATGCGCCCCGCCCTCACCCTTTCGGCGGACTTTGAAAGTGGAAGTGGACTGATTAGGATCGCCGCCGACAGGAGTTGCGATGTCTGCTGTGAGTGAATCGGCCGTCAAGCGGCCCTCGATCATCAATCCGGGCCGCTTTGCGGGGATCGCCGACAGGGCGGTGCCGATCCTCGGCGCGCTGACCGCGGCGTCGTTCGCGGTCGGGCTCTATTTCGCGCTCTGGGCCTCGCCTGAGGACTACCAGCAGGGCTCCACGGTGCGGATCATGTATATCCACGCCCCGTCCGCCTAC
Source organism: Acuticoccus yangtzensis (assembly GCF_001927245.1). GTDB lineage: Bacteria > Pseudomonadota > Alphaproteobacteria > Rhizobiales > Amorphaceae > Acuticoccus > Acuticoccus yangtzensis. Next base: position 1,102,402 of record NZ_MJUX01000001.1, read on the forward strand.
ATTGCGCTGATGGCCTATGTGGTGATGACCTCGGCCGCCCTCGGCACCCTCGTCTGGCGCCATCCCTTGGCCGACGTCGCCGCCCGCTCGGCCGCCCCCATCGGCGCCGCCTTCACGTTGGCGACGCTCGCTTCGGGCGCCATCTGGGGTAAGCCCATGTGGGGCGCGTGGTGGGTGTGGGACGCGCGGCTGACGTCGATGCTGATCCTCTTCTTCATGTATCTCGGCCTCATGGCCCTGTCGCGGGCCATCGAAGAGCCGGTGCGCGCCGCAAGGATCACCGCCATCGCGACGCTGATCGGCTTCATCAACATTCCGATCATCAAGTTCTCCGTCGACTGGTGGAACACGCTCCACCAGGGCGCCAGCGTGATGCGGCTCGACGGGCCGACGATGCCGGCCTCCATGCTCACCCCTCTCTTGGTGATGGCGCTCGCCTTCACCCTCCTCTTTCTGACGCTGCATTTGGCGGCGATGCGCACGGAGCTGATCCGCCGCCGCGCCCGCTCGATCCGCATGCGCACGGCCCGGAGCGCCGACTGATGGGCGATTATGCCGCTTACGTCATCTCAGCCTACGTCATCGTCTTCGGCACGATCGTCGGGCTGATCGGGTGGACGGTCTGGGGACGCACCGCCGCGCGGCGTGACCTTCAGCGCGCCGAGCGGGCGGCGGAGAGGGCGACCCGTGCGCGCTAGCCGTCTCCTTCTCGCCGTTCCGCTCGTCCTGTTCGCGGGGCTCGCGGCGGTGTTCGCGCTTCGCATCGGCAGCGGTGCGGACCGCGAGGCGATCCCCTCCGCCCTCATCGACCGTCCCGCCCCCGCGGCGACCTTCGCCCCGCTGAACTCCGGCGGGCCCGGCGTGTCACCGGCGGACTTCGACGGCAAGGTGACGCTCGTCAACATCTTCGCGTCCTGGTGCGCGCCGTGCCGGGTGGAGCATCCGCTGCTGGTCGAACTCGCCAAGACGCCGGGGCTGACGCTGGTCGGCATCAACTACAAGGACAAGCCGGACGCGGCGCGGGCCTTCCTCGCCGAACTCGGCGACCCTTATGAGCGCGTCGGTGTCGACCCGGAGGGACGCGGGGCGATCGACTGGGGGCTGACCGGCGTTCCCGAGTCCTTCCTCATCGACGCCGAGGGGCGGGTTCGGGCCAAGCACGTCGGCCCGCTGTCGGCCGAGGCGCTGGAGGGGAGCTTCGGCGCGGCGATCTCCGCCCTTCTGGCGCGCCAGAGCGAGGCCGCCGGATCGTGACACCCTCCTTCACCCGCCGCGTCCCGGACGGGGACACGGTGGCGCGCGCGGTGTGCGACACGTGTGGCTTCATCGCCTACGACAATCCCAAGATCGTCGCCGGCGCAGTGGTGCGCGTCGGCTCGCGCATCCTCCTGTGCAAACGCAACATCGAGCCTGCGCGAGGCCGCTGGACGCTTCCGGCGGGCTACCTCGAGAACGGTGAAACGCCCGAGGAAGGGGCGCGGCGCGAGGCCTACGAAGAGTCCACCGCGGCGATCAAGATCGACGGGCTGCTCGCGATCTACACGATCCGCAGATTGTCGCAGGTGCAGATCATCTACCGGGCACATTTGGACGATGGCGTGTTCGCGCCCGGCCCGGAGAGCCAGGCGGTTGCCTTATTCGAACCCGACGCGATCCCCTATGACGAGATCGCATTCTCCACCGTTCGCTGGGCTCTGGCCCATGAGCGGCAGCCGGGAGGGCCGTTCACCAACCCGGACAATGTGGAGCCGAGCGGACCGGAATAAGGCAAGATCACGATATCTCGTTCGCCCTGTCACCTTGCGTTGATTGGAAAGCGCTGCCTTCGCAGTCTAAATATGCCCTGCGGCGTGTGTTGCACGATGCGGCCATGATCAACGTCCGCGGTCCGGTGCCCGATGGCGCTTTACTGCGGACTATGGAGCGATTTTATGCACCGATTGTCTCATGCCGCCCGAGCCGGACTTGGGTTGCTGTTCGGCATTGCGGCGTTGGCGAGCGGACCTGCAGCGGCCGACCAAGCGAAACCTAAAGCTGTTTTGGAATTGTTCACCAGCCAGGGCTGCTCGTCCTGCCCCGCGGCGGACAAACTGCTCGCCCGCTATGTGGAGCGCGAGGGCGTTCTGGCCATCACCCTGCCGGTCAAGCTGTGGGACTATCTCGGCTGGGCCGACACGCTGGCGACGGAGATCAACACCAAGCGGCAGATGGCCTATTCCGTCGCCCGCGGCGACCGCGACGTCTACACCCCACAGCTTGTCGTCAACGGAACCGAGGCAATGCTGGGGAGCGACGAAGCGGCCATCGATTCGGCGCTGAAGCGGACCGCCCTGCCGCTGCCGATCGACCTCGAACTGCGCAGCGGCGTTCTCTCCATCCGCGTCGGCGAGAGCGATGTCGATGTCGCCAACGCCACCATCTGGCTCCTCGTGGTGGACGAGAAGGTGTCCGTTCCCGTCGACGCGGGCGAGAACCGCGGCCGCAAGCTCAGCTACTATAATGTCGTGCGGGACATGCGCCCGGTGGGCATCTGGAAGGGGATGCCCCTGTCGCTCGAGCTGCCGCTGTCGGATATCGAGAAGCAGGCCACCACCGGCAGTGTGGTGATCGCTCAGGTCGACACCTTCCGCGGGCCGGGGCGCATCATCGGCGCCGCGAAGATCGACGAGCTGTTTCCGGCCCGCACCGTCGGCAGTGTCGGCGGCACCTTCTCCTTCACACAAGGGCTGCGCTGAAGCGCGAGGGCGTCGAGGCCCGCGGTGCGGACGGCTCGTCCGTTTCAGGCGGTGCGGCCGCCGAACGCCGCGTAGCCGACGCCCAGAACGGCGCCATAGACGAGGTTCAGCCCGGCCAGCATGCCCATCACGCGCCCATCGAGGTCGGTCATGAAGAGTTCGTGGCCGACGAGCGGGGCGAAGACGACCATCATCACCAGCCAGGTGAGGATGCCGAAGCTGATCCCCTCCACAAGGCCGTTGCCCGGCAGGATCGGCTGGATGAGCGCGAAAATCACGCCGTAGACCAAAATGCCCAGGATGACGTGGGAGGCCCACACGCCTTCGGTGCCGGACGGCATGCCGATGCGGGTGTTGAAGCTGGAAATGTCCGCCAGGAGAGGCACTTGAGGCAGGTCGAGCGCCTGTCCGTTCATGAAGATCAGCGCGGATGCGACCGCCGTCGCGATCAACGCGGCAAAGATTGCGCGTGCCATCAGCTTAACTCCCCGCAGGATTCGCGTCGTCCGCAACGCTGATCGCCCAAGGGGCGCCCATTGTCCAGCGACGGCCGAGGGTGTCAGAGTGGAAAGGTTGCATAAATCGCCTCTCTGACGTCATACACAGATGTCGTCGGTTTCAGGCACCGGCACTGGGCTGCTGAGCGGGAAGATTGAGACACTGTGGTCGATAGTTGCCTCGTTGCAAAGTTGGGCCGGTACGCCGCGCTCTCCGAACACGACAAGCAGCTCCTCGTGGCGCTTGAACGTGACGAGAGGGAGTACAAGAAGGACGAGGTGGTCACCCAGAGCGGCCACCGGATCAACGAACTCTATGTCCTGAAATCGGGCTGGCTGACGTCCTATTCGCTGCTGGACGACGGCCGCCGCCAACTCCTGCGGCTGTTTTATCCGGGCGATATCGTCGACCTGGCCGAGATTGCTCTCGTGCGTGCGCGGCATGACGTGAAGTGCCTGACACCGGCGGTGCTGTGCCCCTTCCCCAAGTCGGGGCTGGAGCCGCTCTTCGCCCAGTCGCCGCGCCTCACCGCGCTCCTCTTTTCGATGACGGTGCGCGAGAATTCCACGCTTTTGGACCGGATCCGCGCCGTCGGCCGGTTCAGTGCCTACGAGCGCGTCTGCTATCTGCTCCTGGAGATCGGCTACCGGCTCAACGCGATCGACGACGCCAAGGAGGACGGCGGCTTCCGCCTGCCGCTGACGCAGAGCGATATCGCCGATCTTCTCGGCCTCACCAACGTCTACGTGTCGAAGACGATGTCGCGCATCGAGCAGGACGGGCTCATTCGGCGCGACGGCAACCGGGTGCGCATTCTCGACCACGCCCGCATGGTGGAGCTGTGTGATTTCAACGGCGAGCCGCTGATCGACACGAGCTGGTTCCCGGTCCTCTAGGCGGGGCGTGACGGCGATGAAGGTCGTCTTCGCCAGCCACGGATCGCTCGGCGATCTGGTGCCGTTTTTGGAAATCGGCAAGGTGCTGCGCGCACGCGGTCATACGGCGCTGGTGGCGACCCATTCCGCCCACCGCGGCGCCGTGGAGGGGGCGGGTCTCCTCTTCGCGCCGATGCGCCCGGACAGGCCGCACGACCCCGCCTTCCACCGCCGCTTCATGAATCCGCTGCGTGGTCCCGCCTTCGTTTATCGTAACTTTCTCGTCCCGGCGATCAGGGAGAGCGACCGGGATCTGACCGCGGCGACGGAGGGTGCCGACATTCTCGTCAGCGTCACCTTGGCGCTGGCGGCGCCGCTCGTCGCCGCGCGGCGGGGGCTGCCGTGGCTCTCGGCGGCGTTTCAGCCGGCGATGCTCTACAGCGCCATCGACCCGCCGAAGCTTGCCATGTTGCCGCTGGTGAGGGGCTGGGCGGACTATAATCGCCGGGTGCTCGCCTATGCCGAAAAGGGCGTTGAGGCGTGGGCGCGGCCCCTCGCCGCCTACCGCGCGGCAGAGGGTCTCGGCGACTATGCCGCCCACCCCGCCTTTCGCGGCCAGCACTCGCCCGAGGGCGTGTTGGCGCTCTATTCGCCGCTGTTCGGCACCGTGCCGGCGGACGCGCCCGCGGGGACGGTGCAGACCGGCCAAGTCCTCCAGAGCACTCCCGCGGGCGAGAGGCTCGCCCCTTCCCTTTCAGCCTTCCTCGCGGACGGGCCGCCGCCGGTGGTCTTCACCCTCGGCTCGGCCTCGGCGCATGTGGCGCGGCGCTTCTTCGCGGCGAGCGCTGCGGCGGCGGCGCGGCTCGGCGTGCGGGCGCTGCTCCTTGTGGGGCGCGCCGAGAACGCCGCCGGGCTGCCGCAGCGTGACGGGCTGATGGTGGCCGAGACGGCGCCCTATCAGGCGGTGTTCCCGCAGGCGGCGGCGGTGGTGCACCAGGGCGGCATCGGCACCATCGCGCTCGCCATGGCGGCGGGCGCGCCGATGGTGTGCGTCCCCTTCGCCCACGACCAGCCGGACAATGCGGCGCGCGCGGTGCGGGCGGGTGTCGCGCGGATCGTGCCGCGCTGGCGCTATGGCGTCTCCGCCGCGCCCGCCCTCGCCGACGTTCTGGCCGACGAGGCGATGCGGGAGGCCGCCCGCTCCGCCGCACGCACGATCACCGCCGAGCGGGGCGCCGAGCGCGCGGCGGACGTGATCCTCGCCCACGCCGCCGCGCGCCTCAGCTAGCGCGCGGCGCTTTCGCTAAGCACCTTCAGCGCCCCGGCGATCGGCACGGGTGGCTTGCCGGCGAGGAGGTGCATCCGGTCGAGCGCGGTCAGTCGTCCGGCATAAAACCGCTCGATGAGGGGCTGCGGCAGGCGGTGGAAGCGGGCGAGGATGGTGTGGCGATCCTCCGGCCGGCCCGCCAGGAAGAGCATGCGGTTCAGCAGTCTCTCGAAGCGCGTGGCGGCGAAGTGCTCGGCGACGATGGCGCCCATTTCCGCCCTCAGCGCGGCGCTTGTCACCGGCCCGGGCCGATGCGCGAGACGAAGTGCCGCACGCACCGCGAAGGGCAGCGAATAGCTCGTCACCGGGTGGAAGAGCCCGGCTCTGAGGCCCGCGGGAACGGGACCGTCCGGCGGCGCGGCGGCGGCCCAAAGAGCCGCGTGGTCGCCCGCCAGCACCAGCGGTAGCGAGCCCTGCTCCTCCTCCGCGGTCTCGGCGATGGACCAGCCGCGGGCGGCGGCATAGAGAGCGATGCGCTCCCTCAGCACCTCCCGCGGCACGGCGGGGCTTTCGGTATAATAGGTGTCCTCGATCAACAGCGTGTCGGCGCTGAAGGGGAGCAGATAGACGAAGCGGTAGGCCCCGTGCTGGGCGACGGTGGCGTCCATGATCGTCGGCCGGGTGAGACCGTGCGGGGCGGTCAGGCGCACGGTCTGGCCGAGAAAGGTCTGGTAGCGCAAGGCGAGGCCGGGGAGCGCGGTGGGACCGCGCGCGTCGACCACCGCGTCGGCGCCGAGGCGCGTTCCGTCCTCCAGCGTGGCGCCCGCCGCGTCGAGGCTCTGCACCCGGGTGCCGAGGCGCACGCGGTCCCCCAGCCGGGCGCGGGCGGCGCGGTCGAGGCTCGCCGAGGTGATCGAGCGGTAAGGCGTCGACAGGGTGCGGGTCAGCCCCTGGAAGGCGACGTCGTAACCGCTCCAGCGGTGGGCGACGAGCGGATCGGTGAGGTCCGTCCCTGCGGCATCGAGATCGGTCGCGTAAAAGCTCCAGGTGTGGCGTCCGCCCAGATGGGGCCCCGCCTCCAGCAGCGTCACGTCGACATCGGCCCGCGCGGCGAAGGCGAGAGCGGTCAGCGTGCCCGCGAGCCCGCCCCCTGCGATGATCAGTCTATGCCTCATCCCCTCGCCATGCACCGGCAGGTCCGCTATCTCAAGGTCCGTCTTTCAGCCGCCGGACGGATCCATGACAGCACAGCGCCAGCGCCTTATCGACACTGCGACCGGCATCGGCCTGGCGCTCTGCGTGATCGGGGCGTGGCTCGCGGTGCACATCACGGCGATCTTCGCGGTGGGCTGGTCCCGGACGCCGCTCGTCGTCGCGCTGGCGGTGATCGCGGTGCAGACGTGGCTCTCGGTCGGGCTCTTCATCATCGCTCACGACTGCATGCACGGCTCTCTGGCGCCGGGGCGGCCGGCCGTCAACCGCTGGTTCGGCCGGGTCGCCCTCGCCCTCTACGCGGCCTTCTCGTACGATCGGCTGCTGCCGAAACATCACCGTCACCACAAGCGGCCCGGAACGGCGGACGATCCCGACTTCTGTCCCGACGCGCCGACCGCCTTCCTGCCCTGGTTCATCCGCTTCTTCCTGAACTATTATGGCTGGCGCGAGTTCGCCGCGATGTCCGTCGCGGTGGCGGTCTATATGGCGCTCACCGGCGCGGCGTTCGGCCCCTTCCTCGCCTTCTACGCGCTGCCGGCGATCCTGTCGGCGGTGCAGCTCTTCTATTTCGGCACCTACAGGCCCCACCGGGTGGACGAGGACGACCCCTTCCACGACCGCCACAATGCCCGCACGGACGGCTTTCCGGTGTGGCTGTCGCTGCTGACGTGCTTCCATTTCGGCTATCACCACGAGCACCACGTAACGCCGGGCGTGCCCTGGTGGCGCCTGCCGCAGGCGCACCGGGCCGCGACCCGGGGCGACACGGGCGGTGCGGGGCTGGCGGCGCGGTGATGGTCTACGTGGTCAACACGCTCATCGTCCTCGTCACCGTGGTGGCGATGGAGGGGTTCGCCACCGTGGTGCACCGCTATTTGATGCACGGGTCGCTCGGCTGGGGCTGGCACCGCTCCCACCACGAGGAGACCGAGGGACTGTTCGAGCGGAACGACCTTTATGCGGTGGTGTTCACCGTGCTGTCGGGCGCGTTGATCACCTTCGGCATCGCCGGGGTGTGGCCTCTGCGGCAGGTCGGCATCGGGTTGATGGTCTACGGGATCCTCTATTTCATCGTCCACGACGGGCTGGTGCATCAGCGCTGGCCGTTCCGCGTGACGCCCAAGCGCGGCTACCTGAAGCGCCTGGTGCAGGCGCACAAGATGCACCACGCGGTGGACGGGCGGGACGGGTGCGTGTCCTTCGGCTTCCTCTACGCCCCGCCGGTGACCGCGCTGAAGCGGCGGCTGGCGGGAACGGGTGCGCTCGCGGGACGGCGCGGGACCGCCGCCGGGCCCCGCCGCAGCCCCTTCGACGGCGGCGAGCTGAGCCGAGGGCGGGGCGCGGAACTGGGCGGCAAACTGCAGGATTGACCCGCTCTGCGCGCTTTTCACGCGCCGGGCGGCCTATTCGGGCACCTAAGTGGTTGCAGCCGGCCCCCCTCTGGTCTAGCGAACAGACGCGTTTCAACGCCCTGCCGGAATCCGGAGACCACTGACCTTATGTCCATCCTCGTCGACAAGAACACCAAAGTCATCGTGCAGGGCCTGACCGGCAAGACCGGCTCGTTCCATACCAACCAGGCGCTCGCCTACCACGGCACGCAGATGGTGGCTGGCGTGCACCCCAAGAAGGGCGGCGAGACGTGGACGGCCGAAAGCGGCCAGGAATTGCCGATCTATGCGACCGCGGGCGACGCGAAGGAGGCGACCGGCGCCAACGCTTCGGTGATCTACGTGCCGCCCGCAGGGGCCGGCGCTGCGATCATGGAAGCGATCGAGGCGGAGATCCCGCTCATCATCTGCATCACCGAGGGTATCCCCGTGATGGACATGGTGAAGGTGAAGGCCGCGCTGGACCGCTCGTCCTCGCGCCTGATCGGCCCCAACTGCCCCGGCGTCCTGACGCCGAACGAGTGCAAGATCGGCATCATGCCGGGCTCCATCTTCCGTGACGGTTCGGTCGGCATCGTGTCGCGCTCGGGCACGTTGACCTACGAGGCAGTGTTCCAGACCTCGGCCGAGGGCCTCGGCCAGACCACCGCTGTCGGCATCGGCGGCGACCCGGTGAAGGGCACCGAGTTCATCGACATGCTGGAGATGTTCCTCGCCGACGACGAGACGAAGTCGATCATCATGATCGGCGAGATCGGCGGCTCGGCCGAAGAGGACGCGGCCCAGTTCATCGCCGACGAAGCGAAGAAGGGCCGCAAGAAGCCGATGGCGGGCTTCATCGCCGGCCGCACGGCGCCTCCGGGCCGCACCATGGGCCACGCCGGCGCGGTGATCTCCGGCGGCAAGGGCGGTGCCGAGGACAAGATCGCGGCGATGGAAGCGGCGGGCATCAAGGTCTCCCCCTCCCCCGCCCAGCTCGGCAAGACGCTGGTCGAGGTGCTGAAGGGCTAAGCCCTCCCCGCACACACCGTCTTCAAATGCCGGCCGCCTTCGAGGTGTGGCCGGCATTTTTCGTTTGGCCCCGTGCAGCCGGATCCGGCGGCGGCTTCGCGGGGGGCGCGTGCCCATTTGCCCGTCCGGTCAGTCTGGCCATATTTCGGCCATTCGCGCTATCGTGCGCGCCCCACGCGAACAGCCCGCCACAGAGCGGGCAACGGCGCATGGGGAGGAGGAGACTTTTCCATGTCGAAAGACGAACCGCCGATGCGCCCCGCATCGGCGCCCGCGGTGCTGGCGACCCCTACGGACACGCCCGCCGCCCGCCGACCCCTGCGCAGCCCCGGCGACGCAGGCCATCCAACGGACCCCCGCGCAAGAAGCCGCGTTCGCGACGACGAAACGGCGGATGGTGATACGCAAGACACCCGTCCCCGCCGCACGCGTCGACGGCTTGTGCGGCGTGATCGCGAGTGGGACGACGGCGAGAGCCCGGAGTGGGATCCGGCCGAGCGGGACAGGCCGGATCGGGACGAAGACGACGACGAAGCGGCCCACGCCGCAGCGCGCCGCCGGTCGCGCCGCCGGCCGATGGCGCGGCAGACGGCGGCGCCGGTCCCTGCGATGCCGATCGTCTACAACCTGGACCGTTTTCTCACCGCCCAGGCGCGCGATTTCACCACCGCGATCGCCGAGCTGAAGTCCGGCTACAAGGCGACGCACTGGATCTGGTACGTGTTCCCGCAGCTCGCCGTCCTGGGCCGGTCGGCCACGGCGAAGCTCTACGGCATCGCCTCGCGCGAGGAGGCGGCCGCCTATATGGCGCACCCGGTGCTGGGCCCGCGTCTCGTCGAAGCGGCGGCCGCGGCGCTTTCCTCGGGTGTGACCGATCCGCACGCCCTGTTCGGCACCCCGGACGACCTCAAGGTACGCTCCAGCCTCACCCTTTTCCTCGACGTCGCCCCGGGAGAGGCGGTCCTTCAGAGAGCCCTCGACATCTTCTACGGCGGCGAAAAAGACCCGCTGACCCTGGTCGAGCTGGAGGGTCCCGACGAGGATGAAGATGACGCCGATTGGGACACGCTCAAAGATGAGGCTGACACGCCTGAAGATCAGGCGTCCGAGGCCGATTGGGCAGAATCTCGCGGCAAAGCACGGACGTGACTTGACTGTGGCTGCGCAACGGCGCGTAGACGCTTCAGATTCTGTCCCGGAGTCCCTATGCTAGAGGGGCTTCAAAACTCACGGACCCCTGCCATGGCTCGCCAAGACGCGAACGCCGCGTTCCTCAACACCTCCTTCCTCGATGGCGCCAACGCCGCATACCTGGAGCAGCTCTACGCCAGGTATCAGGTCGACCCCACCTCGGTGGATGCGGGCTGGCAGGCCTTCTTCGCCGGGATGCAGGACGATTCCCACGCCGTCGAAGTCCAGGCGAAGGGCCCGCGCTGGGCCCGCGAGGACTGGCCGGTGCCGATGAACGGCGAGCTCGTCTCCGCCCTCGACGGCAATTGGGGCGAGATCGAAACCCGCGTGAAGGAAAAGGTGGCGGAGAAGGCGCAGAAGAGCGGCCAACCCGTCTCCGAGGGCGACCTGCGCCGGGCCGCCCGCGATTCGGTGCGCGCGATCATGATGATCCGCGCCTACCGCATGCGCGGCCACTACCACGCCCAGCTCGACCCGCTCGGCATCGCCGGGATGACCGACGAGGAATTGTCCCCCCGCGCCTACGGTTTCGAGGGTCCCGACCTCGACCGGCCGATCTTCCTCGACAACGTGCTGGGGCTCGAATTCGCCACCGTGCGGCAGATGCTCGCCATCCTCGAGCGAACCTACTGCCAGACGATGGGCGTGGAGTTCATGCACATCTCGGACGGTTACGAGAAGGGCTGGATCCAGGAGCGCATCGAAGGGCCGGACAAGGCGATCGCCTTCACCGTGGAAGGCCGCAAGGCGATCCTCAACAAGCTCGTCGAAGCGGAGGGCTTCGAGAAGTTCCTCGGCGTCAAATATACCGGCACCAAGCGCTTCGGTCTCGACGGCGGCGAGGCGGTGATCCCGGCGCTGGAACAGATCATCAAGCGCGGCGGCAATCTCGGCATCCGTGACATCGCGGTCGGCATGGCCCACCGCGGCCGCCTCAACGTGCTCGCTCAGGTGATGGGCAAGCCGCTGCGCGCCATCTTCCACGAGTTCAAGGGCGGCTCCTTCAAGCCCGACGAGGTCGAGGGTTCGGGCGACGTGAAGTACCATCTCGGTGCCTCGTCCGACCGCGAGTTCGACGGCAACAGCGTCCACCTGTCGCTGACTGCCAACCCGTCCCACCTCGAAATCGTCGACCCCGTCGTGCTTGGCAAAGTGCGCGCCAAGCAGGACCAGTTCGGCGACACCGACCGCAGCCAGGCGATGGCGCTCCTCCTCCACGGTGACGCGGCCTTCGCCGGCCAGGGCGTCGTCGCGGAATGCTTCGGCCTCTCGGGCCTGAAGGGGCACCGCACCGGCGGGTCCATCCACGTCATCATCAACAACCAGATCGGCTTCACGACGAACCCGCACTTCTCGCGCTCGTCGCCCTACCCGTCCGACGTTGCGAAGATGATCGAAGCGCCGATCTTCCACGTGAACGGCGACGATCCGGAAGCCGTGGTCTTCGCGGCGAAGGTGGCCACGGAATTCCGCCAGAAGTTCCACAAGCCCGTCGTCATCGACATGTTCTGCTACCGCCGCTTCGGCCACAACGAGGGTGACGAGCCGGCGTTCACGCAGCCGATCATGTACAAGAAGATCCGCCAGCATCCGACGACGCTGGAGATCTACGGCAAGCGCCTGGTCGACGAAGGCGTCGTCTCGAACGACGAAGTCGAGAAGATGAAGTCCGACTGGCGCGAGCACCTCGACGCCGAGTTCGAGGCCGGCCAGTCCTTCCTGCCCAACAAGGCCGACTGGCTGGATGGCCGCTGGAAGTCGATCAAGCCGGGCCAGGACGCGGACGATCCGCGCCGCGGCCACACCGGTGTCGAGATGGACGAGCTGAAGTCCGTGGGCGAGAAGCTGACTACCGTGCCGGAGGGCTTCCACGTCCACCGCACCGTCGGCCGTTTCATGGATGCGCGCCGCAAGGCGATCGAGACCGGCGAGGGCATCGACTGGGCGACCGCCGAGGCGCTGGCATTCGGCACGCTCCTGAAGGAAGGCTATCCCGTCCGCCTGTCCGGCCAGGATTGCGAGCGCGGCACCTTCTCGCAGCGCCACTCGGTGCTTTACGATCAGGAGAGCGAGGAGCGTTTCATCCCGCTCAACAACCTCGCCCCCGAGGGTGAGCAGAAGCGCTACGAGGTCATCAATTCGATGCTCTCCGAGGAGGCGGTGCTCGGCTTCGAGTACGGCTATTCCCTCGCCGAGCCGGACTGCCTGACCCTGTGGGAAGCCCAGTTCGGCGACTTCGCCAACGGCGCGCAGGTGGTGTTCGACCAGTTCATCTCGTCGGGCGAGCGCAAATGGCTGCGCATGACGGGCCTCGTCTGCCTGCTGCCGCACGGCTACGAAGGCCAGGGTCCCGAGCACTCCTCGGCGCGCCTGGAGCGCTTCCTGCAACTTTGCGCGGAAGACAACATGCAGGTCGCCAACTGCTCCACCCCGGCGAACTACTTCCACATCCTGCGCCGCCAGTTGAAGCGTGAGGTGCGCAAGCCTCTCATCCTGATGACGCCCAAATCGCTGCTGCGTCACAAGCGGTGCGTGTCCACCTTGGACGAGATGGGGCCGGATTCGACCTTCCACCGCGTCCTGCTCGACGATGCGCAGATGGGCCGCACCGGCGACTTCAAGCTGGCGAAGGACGAGGACATCCGCCGCGTCGTCCTGTGCTCGGGCAAGGTCTATTACGACCTTCTCGAAGAGCGCGAGAGCCGCGAATGCGACGACGTCTATCTCCTGCGCGTCGAGCAGCTCTATCCGTTCCCGGCGAAGTCGATCGTCAACGAACTCAAGCGCTTCCCGAACGCCGATCTCGTCTGGTGCCAGGAAGAGCCGGCCAACATGGGCTCGTGGACCTTCGTGTCCCCGTACCTCGACTGGTGCCTGACGCAGGTGAAGATGGCCTCGCAGCGGCCGCGTTATATCGGCCGCCCAGCCGCCGCATCGCCGGCGACGGGCCTTGCCAAGCGCCACACGCAGCAGCTCGATGCCTTCCTCGAGCAGATCTACGGCGAAGGGTCGAAGTAAGGCCGCCGCGGCCTGTCGTCGGACGGGTCGCGACACCTTCACGCCCTCGAGGGCCGGATCCGCAAGGCCCGGCCCACGCCATGCATCAATGAAAGGGCGGGCGGGATAACCAATCCCGGTCAAATCGCCCACCGACGGGAACCGATGCTTGCCTCCAGGCTTGGTTCAGTTCAAAACGCCACGGGTCCGGTGCGGTTGTGCGGCACCCTACCGGCCCGACAATCGCCGCCGCCACGATTGCGACAAGAACGCCATGACCGAAATTCGCGTCCCGACCCTGGGTGAGTCCGTCACCGAAGCCACCATTGCCAAGTGGTTCAAGGCAGAGGGCGACCAGGTCGCCGCGGACGAGCCCTTGCTCGAACTCGAAACCGACAAGGTGTCCGTCGAGGTGCCCGCCCCCGCGGCCGGCACCCTGTCGGAAATCACCGCGAAGGACGGCGAGACCGTCGAGGTCGGGGCCCTTCTCGGCCAGATCTCCGAGGGCGCCGGCGGTGCCAAGGCCGCTGCGGACAAGCCTGCCGAGAAGCCGGCGGAGAAGCCCGCCGCCGCGTCCGGCAACGGCGCCGCGCCCTCCGGCGGTGCCTCCTCCGGCGGCGCCACGACCGAGGTGCGCGTCCCCACCCTCGGTGAGAGCGTGACCGAGGCGACGGTCGGCCGCATCATGAAGGCCGCCGGCGACACCGTCGCCGCCGACGAGCCGATCTTCGAGCTCGAGACCGACAAGGTCGCGGTCGAGGTTCCGGCCCCCGTCGCGGGCACCCTCTCCAGCCTCTCCGTCAAGGAAGGCGACACGGTCGAGGTGAACGCGCTGCTCGCCACCATCGGCGGATCCGGTGCGGCCGCGGCGCCGAAGGCCGAGGCGCCCAAGGCCGCTGCCGCCCCCGCTCCCACAGCGTCCGGCGACATGCCCGCCGCCCCCTCCGCCAAAAAGGCGATGGCCGAGGCCGGCCTCTCCGAGTCTCAGGTCTCCGGCTCCGGCAAGCGCGGCCAGATCCTGAAGGGCGACGTCCTCGCGGCGATCGAAGGCGGCGCCACGGCCCCGGCCGGCGCCTCCGCCCCTGCCGCATCCGCGCGCCCCGCCGCCCCGGCGGACGATGCCGGCCGCGAAGAGCGCGTGCCGATGACGCGCCTGCGCCGCACCATCGCCAAGCGCCTGAAGGACGCGCAAAACACCGCCGCCATGCTGACGACGTTCAACGACGTCGACATGACCGCCGTCATGGACCTGCGCAAGCAGTACAAGGACGTGTTCGAGAAGAAGCACAAGGTGAAGCTCGGCTTCATGGCCTTTTTCACCAAGGCCTGCGTGCATGCGCTGAAGGAGATCCCGGCCGTCAACGCCGAGATCGACGGCAACGACCTGATCTACAAGAACTACTACCACATGGGCATCGCCGTCGGCACCGATAAGGGCCTCGTCGTGCCGGTGGTGCGCGATGCCGATCAGCTCTCCTTCGCCGACATCGAGAAGACCATCGCCAGCTACGGCAAGAAGGCGCGCGACGGGCAGCTCAAGATCGAGGAGATGCAGGGCGGTACCTTCACGATCACCAACGGCGGCATCTACGGCTCCATGATGTCGACGCCGATCCTGAACGCGCCGCAATCGGGCATCCTCGGCATGCACCGGATCGAGCAGCGCCCGGTCGCCATGAACGGGCAGGTCGTCATCCGGCCGATGATGTATCTCGCCCTCTCCTACGATCACCGCATCGTCGACGGCAAAGAGGCCGTGACCTTCCTGGTGCGCGTCAAGGAAGCGCTGGAAGACCCGCAGCGCCTGCTGCTCGACCTCTGATCCGGCGAGCACCGCGCGCCTCGCCCCGCACCGACGACGGCCCCGCACTGCGGGGCCGTTTGCATTTCACCCGTCCCCATCGCGCGTGTGCCGGTCACCCGGCCGCCCCGCCGCCATCCTGCCGCGGCCCTGCAACCGGACCGCCGTCCGGACATTGACGTTCACGCGATCCCGACGCATGGCGGTGAGGACACCCGCCCGGCCGCACCAGGAAGCGAACCATGACCGACACCACGAGCACCGAACTCCTCTGCCTCGCGATCGCGGCGCTCCTCGTCGTCTTCTCCATCCTGGCCCCCGCGTTCGGGCGTCTGCGTGCCGACCCCAAATGGGCGTCCGGCAACCGCGACACCGGCGCGCCCGACACCAGCCTCAGGGTCCAGCGTGCCGACCGGGCGGCGCGCAACATCCAGGAGACCTTCCCCGTCTTCGCTGCCTTGACGCTCGCCATCGTGGCGACGGGATTGTCGAGCCCGCTCTCGGCGGCCGGTGCGGTCCTTTATGTCGTCGGCCGCGCGCTCTACTGGCCGGCCTATGTGTTCGGCCTCGGCCCCATCCGCTCGCTCTGCTACGCGGCGGCGATGCTGGGCATCCTCTTGGAGTTCATCGCCCTCTTCACCGCCGTGCTTTGAGGGAAGCTGCTATGCGCGCATCGTGCGGAAAGGCTTGACCCGCCGCCCGATAGCGGACACCTGATCTCCAACGAGTGATCCGAGGAGCGGACAATGGCAGGCTACGACGTAACGGTAATCGGAACGGGCCCCGGCGGCTATGTGGCGGCGATTCGCTGCGCCCAGCTCGGCCTTAAGACCGCCGTGGTCGAGAAGTGGCCGACCTTCGGCGGCACCTGCCTCAACGTCGGCTGCATCCCCTCCAAGGCGCTGCTGCACGCATCGGAGCTCTTTGACGAAGCCAACCACGGCTTTGCCGACATGGGCATCAGCGTCGAGCCCAAGCTCGACGTCGCCAAGATGCTCGCCTTCAAGGACGACGGCGTCGCCGGCAACGTGAAGGGCGTCGAATTCCTCTTCAAGAAGAACAAGATCGACACCTTCCGCGGCACCGGCAGCATCGCCGGCCAGGGTAAGGTCCTGGTGACGGCCGAAGACGGCTCCACCCAGGAGATCGAGACCAAGAACACCATCATCGCCTCGGGGTCCGACATCGCCCGCCTTCCGGGCGTCGAGATCGACGAGAAGCGCGTCGTCTCCTCGACCGGTGCGCTGACGTTGGAGAAGGTGCCGGGTCACATGGTGGTCATCGGCGGCGGCGTGATCGGCCTCGAGCTCGGGTCCGTGTGGCGCCGCCTCGGCGCCAAGGTCACCGTGGTGGAGTTCCTCGACAAGATCCTGCCGCCGGAAGACAACGAAATTTCCAAGCAGTTCCAGCGCATCCTCGGCAAGCAGGGCTTCGAGTTCAAGCTGGGCTCCAAGGTCACCGGCGTCGACACCTCGGGCGACATGCTGAAGGTCACCGTCGAGCCGGCCAAGGGCGGCACGGCGGAGACGCTGGAGGCGGACGTCGTCCTCGTCGCCATCGGCCGCAAGCCTTACACCGAGGGGCTGGG
Organism: Acuticoccus yangtzensis; assembly: GCF_001927245.1. GTDB lineage: Bacteria > Pseudomonadota > Alphaproteobacteria > Rhizobiales > Amorphaceae > Acuticoccus > Acuticoccus yangtzensis. The sequence goes on from NZ_MJUX01000001.1 coordinate 1,118,971, forward strand.
GCTGAAGGAAGCGGGCGTCGCGATGGACGAGCGCGGGCGCATCAAGACCGACGATCACTACCGCACCAACGTGCCGGGCGTCTGGGCGATCGGCGACGTGATCGCCGGGCCGATGCTGGCGCACAAGGCCGAGGACGAGGGCGTCGCCTGCGCCGAGATCATCGCCGGCCAGAAGCCGCACGTGAATTACGAGACGATCCCCTCGGTGGTCTACACCTACCCCGAGGTCGCCTCCGTGGGTCGCACCGAGGAGCAGTTGAAGGCGGACGGTGTGGCCTACAATGTCGGCAAGTTCCCCTTCACCGCCAACGGGCGCGCCAAGGTGAACCGCACGACGGACGGCTTCGTGAAGATCCTCGCCGACAAGAAGACCGACCGCGTTCTCGGCGTCCACATCGTCGGCCCGGATGCGGGGACGATGATCGGCGAGGTGACGCTGGGCATGGAGTTCGGCGCGGCGGCGGAAGACATCGCCCGCACCTGCCACGCTCACCCGACGCTGTCGGAAGCCGTCAAGGAAGCCGCGCTCGCCGTGGACAAGCGCCCGATCCACATGTGATCGGCTGCGGCCGGGACCCAGTCCCGGCCCGTTTCCCACGCATTTCGCTTGGCTCGGCCACTAACCCGGCTTGGCGACTGGCCCAAGTCGGCTCGGGGGCCTCAACCCCATCGTGGTCGAGAGGCTTGCGCGCAGTGTGGATGCGCCGCGCTTTGCCACGGCCGCAGATGCATTGTCGGGGCGGACCTGCGCCCTCCCTCCCCCCGCGCGCGAGTTGGGAAGTGCCAATCTGCGCGGCCAGGTCGAAGCGCGTAAGGCGCGCCGTGACGGCAAGGCCCGCCGTGGCGGCAGGGCGCAACCGCCATCACTCCCCTTTCTGGTGTGACAGAAGGGGCTGTGTCGGAAGCGCATGTCTTCCCGCCGGCCGGGCGGCCACCTTGTGGCGGCGCCGGCGCGTCAGATGCGATGCCATGCCGCCGAGGACGACCCCGACGGCGAGCGCGCCCAAAAGCGCGGCATAGACCGGAAGGTCAACCGCCCGGTCCGGGTTCTGCAGCGGATCATAATAGAGCGTGACCGGGTGCCTGTTGGCCACCGCCAGCCCGACCAGACCCGCCGTCAGGATCAGGGCGAGGACGCCGGACCTGCGGCGCACGCCGCCCCGCCCCTATTCCGCAGCGCGGCTATAGCCATCGTCCGGATCGTCGTCCGCCTTTCCCGAGGCTCTGCCTTGCGCGGCCTCGTTGATCCGGTCGCGCATCTCCTTGCCGGTGCGGAAGAATGGGGCGGCCTTCTGCTCCACCTTCACCGGCTCTCCCGTTCGCGGGTTGCGCCCCACACGCGCATCTCTGATTCGCACAGAGAAAGCGCCGAAGCCCCTCAGCTCGACGCGGTTTCCATCCCTCATCGCGTTCGCGATCTCATCGACGAACGCATTCATCACGCCTTCTACGTCGCGCTGCAGAAGGTGCGGGTTCTGCAGCTGTAGGCGGGTGACCAGCTCGGACTTAATCATTGTTTTTCACCTTAGTGTCCGAAGAAAATGAAGCCTGCCAAAGCGATAAGAGACCGTCAACCGAGCCTGTCGATGGAAATGACGGCAAGGTGATCCCAAGAGCACCCAATATGCGGTCGGCAATGGCGCTGGTCATCCGTGCCGTGAGAGAAAAATCCCGTTCTGCCCGAGGCTTATACGTTTTGATCGGAAGGTTTGGGCTCAGATTGCGGTCCCGCGCCAACCACGCGACGGCCGCATCCTCGCCGCCGATCTCGTCGATCAGGCCGGCCTCCAACGCCTGGGTGCCGGTGTAGATCCGCCCGTCCGCCAGACGGCGCGCCGTGGCCTCCTCCAGCCCCCGCCGCTCCACCACCAGCGAGAGGAACCAGGCGTAGCTGTCGTCCACCACGCTCTGCAGCACGTCCACTGCCTCGGGCGGAGTGCTGCCGAAGGGGTCCGGCTCGGCCTTCAGCGGGCCGGAGGTCACCTTGTCCATGGACACGCCGATCTTGTCGAGCAGCCCGCCCACCTGACCATATTGGATGATGACGCCGATCGACCCCGTGAGGCTCGTGCGATGGGCGACGATGTGGTCCGCCGCCATCGCCGTCATGTAGGCGGCGGAGGCACCCAGCGTGTTGATGTGGGCGACCACCGGCTTGTCGATCGCCACCGTGCGCAGCGCCTCGTAGAGCCGCTCGCCGCCGACGGACGTGCCGCCGGGCGAGTCGATCGACAGGAGCACGGCGGCGACATCGTCGTCCTCGCGCACACTGTCCAACAGCTGCATCAGCGGCCGGTCGGAGACGATCGCCCCGGTGATGGCGATGCGCGCAACGTGCTGGCGCTGCGGCGACAGGGTGACGGCGAGGGTCACCGCCGCGGCGATCCCGGCGAGGACGAAGACGAGGCCGCGCCAGAAGGAGATGCGCCGGGCCTGGCGGCGGCGGTCAAGGATGGCGTCGACGTCCAGCGTCATGGCGGCACTCACTCGCGTGTGTCGCTGCCGGCGCGCGCCGAAGAGACAGGCGATCGCCGAAGCGTGTTCGGTCTTCGTCGGTCGCGTTGGCGCGTCCGGCGGCCGAACGACATGACGGCGCCGGGCGCGCTTCACGCACGGGAGATGAGTTGTAGCACGTTGATTAGACGGGTGGCGTCCCGTTTTGGGCCAGCGCATCGCCCACAAGATAAAGTGATCCGCAGATCACGATGCGCGGCGGCGGCTCGTAGCGCCAATTCTCCGTCAACAGACGGAGCGCCGTGCGCAGCGAGGTCACCGGCTCGGCCGACAGCCCCGCCTCCGACGCCGCCTCGGCCAGTGCCGCCGGAGCAATCGCCGAATCGCTCATCGGCACGTCCACGGTGAAGACGTGGCGCACGAGGCCCGCGAAGTGGCGGAAATAGCCGGCGGGGTCCTTGGTGGTCAGCATGCCGCAGATGAGGAAGAGCGGCCGGGGCACGCGGTCTTCCAGGTCCGCGAGGGCGGCGGCGACGGCCTCCCCCGCGTCGGCATTGTGGCCGCCGTCCAGCCACAGATCCGCGTCCGGCGACGCCCAATCGAGAAGGCGGCCCTTGGTGATGCGGTGCATGCGGCCCGGCCAGTCGACCTCGGTCATCCCCGCCTCCAGCGAGGAGGGATGGTCGAGGACGCCCGCCACCCGCGCCGCAGCGATGGCGGTGCCTGCGTTCACCACCTGATGCCGCCCCGCCAGGCGCGGCAACGGCAAATCGACGAGCCCGCCTTCGTCCTGGAAGACGAGGCGGCCGTTCTCGGCACTCACGGTCCAATCCATGCCGCCGAGGTGCAACGGCGCACGACGGCGCCCCGCCTCCCGCTCGATGATCGCGGCGACGGCCTCCTTCTGCGGCGCCGACACCACCGGCACACCGCGCTTGATGATGCCGGTCTTTTCCATCGTGATCTCGCCCAAGGTCGGCCCCAGGAAGCCGATATGGTCGATGCCGATGGAGGTGAGCACCGCTGCGAGCGGCTTTTCGACGACGTTGGTCGCGTCGAGCCGGCCGCCGAGGCCCGTCTCCAGAACCACCGCGTCGGCCGGGGTCTCGGCGAAGAGGACGAAGGCGGCGGCGGTGGTGATCTCGAAGAAGGTGATCGGCTCGCCCGCGTTGGCGGCCTCGACACGCTCCAGCACCTCGCTCAGCGCGGCGTCGCTCACCAGCCGCCCGCCGCCCTCTTCGCCCGCCGGGGCGGCGAGGCGGATGCGCTCGTTGAAGGCGACGAGGTGGGGCGAGATGTAGACGTGGGCGCGCTTGCCGTCCGCCTCCAGCATCGCCCGCAGCATGGCGGTGACGGAGCCTTTTCCGTTGGTGCCGGCGATGTGGATCACCGGCGGCAGGCGCTTCTCGGGATGGTCCAGCCGCTCCAAGAGGCGCTCCAGGCGGCCGAGCGACAGGTCGATACGCTTCGGGTGGAGCGCGTTCAGGCGCTCCAGGATGGGTCCAGCGTCCATTCGCTCAGGACGCGGCCGGCGCCGTCTCCTCGTCCGGGGTCTCCGGCGTCGGGGAGGCGGTCTCGGCGGGGGCCGGGGCGGCTGCGGCGACGGGTGCGGCCTCGGGCGCCGGAAGCGCCCCGACGGCGAGCGCCGGGCGATGCAGCAGAACGCGCAGGAGGCGGCCCAGGGTCTCCTTCATCTCGTGCCGGTGAACGACGAGGTCCACCATGCCGTGATCGTAGAGATATTCGGCGCGCTGGAAGCCCTCGGGCAGCTTCTCGCGGATCGTCTGCTCGATCACGCGGGGCCCCGCGAACCCGATGAGCGCCCCCGGCTCGGCGATGTGGACGTCGCCCAGCATGGCGTAGGACGCGGTGACGCCGCCGGTCGTCGGGTTCGTCAGCACGACGATGTAGGGAAGCCCCGCCTCGCGCAGGCCGATGAGCGCGGCCGTGGTGCGCGGCATCTGCATGAGGGACAGGATGCCCTCCTGCATGCGCGCCCCGCCGGACGCGGCGAAGAGGATGTAGGGCGTCTTGTCGGCCAGAGCGCGCTCGGCGCCGGTGACGATCGCCTCACCCGCCGCCATGCCGAGCGAGCCGCCCATGAAGGCGAAATCCTGCACCGCCACGGTGACGGGGATCGTCTCCAGTGTGCCTTTGGCGACGGCGACGGCATCGTCGCGCCCGGTCTTAGCGCGGGCATCGCGCAGGCGGTCCTGGTAGCGCCGCTCGTCACGGAACTTCAGCGGATCGTGCGGCACGGAGGGCAGCGGCAGCGGCTCGTAGGCGCCGGCATCGAAGATCGAGGCGAGGCGGTCGGCCAACGGCATGCGCATGTGGAAGCCGGAGCCCGGCACCACCCAGCCGTTCTGCTCCAGGTCCCTGTGAAAGACCATCTCGCCCGTCTCGGGGCACTTGATCCACAGGTTCTTCGGAACGTCCCGCTTCGTCCAGAACGACGAAATCTTCGGGCGGACGACAGACGAAATCCAGTTCATGCAGCAACCTTCCGGGCGTCCCGCACGCCTTTAGCGAGCGCGGCGACGATGGTCTTCGCGGCGTTCACGGCCTCGCCCTCGGGTGCCTTGGCGATGGCGTCGACGATGGCCGAGCCGACCACGACGGCATCGGCCACACGGGCGATCGAGGCGGCCTGGGACGGCGTCTTCACGCCGAAGCCGACGGCGACGGGCAGATCGGTCGACGTCTTCAGCCGCTGCACCGCGGCGCCGACGTCGCTCGCCATCGCGCTCGCCGTGCCGGTGATGCCCGCAATGGACACGTAATAGAGGAAGCCGGACGTGTTGGCGAGCACCGCGGGCAGGCGCTTCTCGTCGGTCGTCGGCGTGGCGAGACGGATGAAGTCGAGGCCGGCCTCACGCGCGGGAAGGCAGAGCTCGTCGTCCTCTTCCGGCGGCAGGTCGACGACGATGAGGCCGTCCACCCCCGCCTCCGTCGCCTCCTCGAGGAAGGTGGCGACGCCGCGATGATAGATCGGGTTGTAGTAGCCCATCAGAACGATCGGCGTCTCGTTGTCGCTCCGGCGGAAGCGGCGCACGAGGTCGAGCGTCACCGTCAGCGAGCCGCCGGCGGCGAGTGCGCGGATCGAGGCGGCCTGGATCGCCGGGCCATCGGCCATCGGGTCCGTGAAGGGCATGCCGATCTCGATGACGTCGGCCCCCGCTTCGGCGAGCCCCACCAGGATGGCGGCGGAGGTCTCGATGTCGGGGTCGGCGGCGGTCACGAAGGTGACGAGACCGGCGCGGCCTTCACGGTGAAGCGCGTCGAAGCGCGTGGCGATGCGGCTCATCAGTGGCCCCTGTGCTTCGTCTGGATGCCGAACAATGCGCCGATGTCGGACGTGTGAGAAATGGTGAAGACCTCGATGCTCTCGAGGGCTTCGACGAACCAGGGGATCGCGCGCAGCCGCTCGATGTTCTGGTAGACGGAGGCGAGCGCATCCTCGCCCGAGAAGACGAAGAAGCGACCGTGCCACCAGTCGCCGCCGTGGGCGAGGAGGACCTTCGACACTTCGCGGTCGGCCCACTGCTCGGGATCGATCTGCGCCGCCGGCATGGCGCGATGCACCGTCGGCAGGTCAAGCATGTAAACGAGCGCGTACACTAGTTGGCCTTCTGCACACGAGCATCGAGGGCCGCGGCGACGGTGTGAACGTCCTTGTCGCCTCGCCCGCACAGGTTCATGACGATGATCTGGTCACGCCCCATGGTCGGCGCAACATCGGCGACGTGGGCGAGGGCGTGGGCCGGCTCCAGCGCGGGCAGGATGCCTTCGGTGCGGGCGAGAAGCTGGAAGGCGGCCAGTGCGTCCTCGTCGCCGATCGGCACGTAGCTGACGCGGCCGGTCTCCTTCAGCCACGAATGCTCGGGGCCGATGCCGGGATAGTCGAGCCCCGCCGAGATGGAGTGGCCCTCGAGGATCTGCCCGTCGCCGTCCTGCAGGAGATAGGTCCGGTTGCCGTGGAGAACGCCCGGCGATCCTGCGGTCAGCGAGGCGCAGTGGAGGTTGCCCTCCAGCCCCTCCCCGCCCGCTTCCACGCCGGTGATGGCGACGGACGGATCGTCCAGGAACGGGTGGAAGAGGCCGATGGCGTTGGACCCGCCACCGACCGCCGCGACGACGAGATCCGGCAGACGCCCCGCCATTTCGAGGATCTGCGTGCGCGTCTCGGTGCCGATGACGGATTGGAAGTCGCGCACCATCGCCGGATAAGGATGCGGCCCGGCGGCGGTGCCGATGAGGTAGTAGGTGTTCTCGACGTTGGCGACCCAGTCGCGCAGCGCCTCGTTCATCGCGTCCTTCAGCGTGCCGGCGCCTGCGGTCACCGGGACCACCTCGGCGCCGAGCAGGCGCATGCGGAACACGTTGGGCGCCTGCCGCTCGATGTCCTTGGCGCCCATGTAGACGACGCACGGGAGACCGAACCGCGCGCATACCGTGGCGGTCGCAACGCCGTGCTGGCCTGCGCCCGTCTCGGCGATGATGCGCGTCTTGCCCATCCGCATCGCCAGCAGGATTTGGCCGATGCAGTTGTTGATCTTGTGGCTGCCCGTATGGTTCAGCTCGTCGCGCTTCAGGTAGATGCGCGCGCCGCCCAGCTCGTCGGACAGCCGCTCGGCATAATAGAGCGGCGACGGACGGCCGATATAGTGCGTGCCGAGGTCCGCGATCTGCGCGGCGAATGCGGGATCCTTGCGCGCATCGTCCCAGGCCTTTTCGAGGTCCAGGATCAGCGGCATCAGAGTTTCCGCGACGAAGCGGCCGCCGAAGATCCCGAAGCGGCCCCGCTCATCGGGTCCATTGCGGAAGGAATTGGGGCGTTCGCTCACCGTTCAGCCTCGCAAGATGGGTGGGGAGGCGGCGGGCAAGATGCCGGCACGCCGTCCGGTCACACAGCATGTCGCTTAAGTGCGGTCAAGAACCTGAGCCGCATGGCCTCCTTTCGAGGCTTCCCTGCGAAGCCGCCGATGGCCCGCCGCTCAGTCCTCGGCGAGCTCGTTTTCGGGCATGAACAGGCGCACACGCTTCTGATATTGCTTGACCACCGCGTCAACGAGATCGCGCTCCACGCCGGCATCCATGAATGCGCTCATGAAGCGTTTGCCGTTCTCGGCGATCTCGCGGCATTGGGCAGGATGCGCCTCGCACCAAGCGTAGACGTCTTCCAGGTCTTCAAGGTCGCGCCGGACTTCGACATAGTGCACGCCCGGCCGCAACATGGATTCGCACGCCCAGGACTCGGCATGAATGCGCGGCATGATGATGAGCGAGTTGGACGCCAGAATCCACTTCATGCCGGACGCGAGATCGTTGCCCTCCAGAACCAGAAGATACTTGGCGGCAAGCTGCTCCTTGTAGCTCAGCGTCGGCTTGATGCAGCGTTCCAGCGGACCGAAGTCGTCCTTCAAGCCCACCTTGTCGACCTGGACGATGCGCGAGAAGCCAAAATCGAACCCCGGATTCTGCGCGAACCGGTCCCAATGCTGATAAATGTAGTAGCGGCTGCCGAAGGGCGGGTGCCAGAAGACCCCCGTCGTCGCCCCGCGCCAGACGACGACGGAGGCCTTCTCCTCGAACGGGATGTCGTTATCCGCCACCTCGGCCAGCGGCTCGAAATGGCGCTCGGCGTTCAGCGGCAGGAGGACGGACAGGCCCGGATCGTCGATCCGCCGCGCCTTGTGGAAGGTCGGCGAAGTGTTGGGCGTCAAATCGTCTCCGATGACGAGCTGGAACCGGCGCATGATGCCGACCCGCTGGTGCGCCTCCAGCACGGGATCGAAATAGCGCTTGCGCAACTGGGTGATGATCGCCGGGTTGCGCCCGCTCAGTCCCTTCTTGTCCATGTAGGCTTGCGAGCGGCGCACCGCGACCTCGAACGAGCGCTTGGGGTGGCCGAGGAAGGCCTCCTCAGGGGTGACCGGATAGCGCCGGAAGCCCTTGCCCTCACGTCCCAGCGGAAGCGGCGCAAGGTAGAGATCGAGGCGTTGATCCGCCGTCGGAGCAAGAACGTCGCCGACGGCGTCGCTGGGAATCATCACAATCACGCTCGCTATCGTCGGTCGCGGTCAGCCGGCAGCTTGGCGAACTGCCGCCGCAAAGGCCAGCATCTTCGCCGGGTCCTTCACCCGCTCCACCTCTACGCCGGACGACACGTCGACCGCGTAGGGGGCCAGTGCGCGCACCGCGGCGGCAACGGTCTCTGGGGTCAGGCCGCCGGACAGCATGAAGGGACGGTCCGCCGGCCAACCGTCCAGCAGCGACCAGTCGAAGGAGGCGCCGTGGCCGCCGGGCCGGTCGGCGCCTTTGGGCGGCTTGGCGTCCAGCACCAGGAGCGTCTCGGGATAGTCGTCGATCGCGGCGAGGTCGGCGGCGGAGGCGACGCCGAGCGCTTTCGCGACGGGCCGGTCATAGCGCGCCGCAAGCTCGGCCACACGCGCCGGGCTCTCCTTGCCGTGAAGCTGCAGGATGTCGGGCTCGGCGGCCGCAACCAGCGCATCCAGCGTGGCATCGTCCGCGTCGACGGTCAGCGTCACCAGGGTGACGCGGCCGCGCGCATGGTCGGCGATCGCCCGCGCCGCATCAAGCGCGAGATGGCGGGGGCTGGGCGCGAAGTGGACGAGGCCGATCATGTCGGCCCCGGCGGCGATGGCGGCATCGGCGAGGTCCGGCCGGGTGATGCCGCAGATCTTGATGAGCGGCCAGGCGGCGGGCGCCGGCCACCGCGCATCGAGCCGCGCCGCCGGTCCGGTCACTGACCCTCGGCGAGGATGTCGGGCGCCTCGGCCTCGACCTTCTCTTCGATGATCTCGCGCCGCTCCTCGGCCCGCAATTCGTCGAGCTTGGGCATCGACATGATGTTGTAGCCGGAATCGACGTAGTGGATCTCGCCCGTGACGCCCGACGAATAGTCGGACAGCAGGTAGGACGAGGTCTTGCCGATCTCGTCGATCGTCACCGTGCGCTCCAGCGGGGAGTGCTTGCGCTGATAGTTGAACATCAGCCGCGCATCGGTCACGCCGGCGCCGGCCAGTGTGCGCACCGGCCCAGCAGACACGGCGTTGACGCGGATGTTCCGGCCGCCGAAGTCCGCCGCGAGGTAGCGCACGGAGGATTCCAGCGCCGCCTTGGCCACACCCATGACGTTATAATTCGGCATCACCTTCACCGACCCGCCATAGGTGAGGGTCAGCATGGAGCCGCCATTCGTCATCAGCGCGGCGGCGCGCTTGGCCGCCTCGGTGAAGGAGAAGCACGAAATCACCATCGTGCGGGTGAAGTTCTCCCGCGTGGTGTCGGCATAGAGGCCCTTCAGCTCGTTCTTGTCCGAAAAGGCGACGGCGTGAACGAAGAAGTCGATCGAGCCCCAGACCTCGGCGGCGCGGGCAAAGGTGCGGTCGACGGAGGCGAGATCCTCCACGTCGCACTGCTCCAGGAAGGCGGCGTTGACCTTTTCGGCCAGCGGACGCACGCGGCGCCCGAACTGGTCGTTCTGGTAGGTCAGGCCGATTTCCGCGCCTTCGTTCGCCAGCGTCTGGGCGATGCCCCAGGCGATGGAATGGTTGTTCGCGACGCCCATCACGACGCCGCGTTTGCCGGCCATCAGGCCCATAGGCTCACCCGTCATAACGCGACATCACCAGAACGGCGTTGGTGCCGCCGAACCCGAATCCATTGGACAGGACAGTGTTCAGCTCCACGTTGTCACGCCGCTCGGTGACGATGGGGACCCCTTCGAAGGCGGGGTCGAGGTCCTCGATGTGCGCCGATGCGGCGATGAAGCCGCCGCGCATCATGAGGAGCGAATAGATCGCCTCGTGGACGCCGGCCGCGCCCTGGGCATGGCCCGACAGCGACTTGGTGCCCGAAATCGGCGGGATATCCTTGCCGAAGACGCGGCGGATCGCCTCGACTTCGCGCAGATCGCCGATCGGCGTGGAGGTCGCGTGCGGGTTGATGTAGTCGATCTGACGGCCGCCGGACATGTCCCAGGCCATCTTCATCGCCCGCTCGCCGCCCTCGCCGGACGGGGCCACCATGTCGTCACCGTCCGACGTCGCGCCGTAGCCGACGATCTCGGCGATGATGTTGGCGCCGCGTGCCTTGGCGTGCTCCAGCTCTTCCAGCACGAGGACGCCCGCACCGCCGGCGATCACGAAGCCGTCGCGGTTCTTGTCGAACGGACGCGAGGCGACGGACGGCGTGTCGTTATATTTGGACGACATCGCGCCCATGGCGTCGAACAGCACGGAGAGCGTCCAGTCGAGCTCTTCGCAGCCGCCGGCGAAGACGATGTCCTGCTTGCCCCAGGCGATCTGCTCGGCCGCGTTGCCGATGCAGATGTTGGTGGTCGCGCAGGCCGCGGAGATCGAATAGTTGATCCCCTTGATCTTGAACGCGGTGGAGAGGGTCGCCGACGCGGTGGAGCTCATCGCCTTGGGCACGGCCAGCGGGCCGATCTTGCGCGGCCCCTTCGTGCGGGCGATGTCCGCCGCCTCGACGATGGTGCGTGTGGACGCGCCGCCCGACCCCATCACGATGCCGGTGCGCTCATGCGAGATCTCGGACGGTTCCAGGCCCGCATCGCGGATCGCCTGGTCCATGGCGATGTGGTTCCAGGCCGTACCGCCGCCGTGGAAGCGCAGCTGCCTGCGGTCCAGAACGTCGGCCGGGTCCACGGTGGGGGCTCCGTGCACGTGGCAGCGGAAACCGTGCTCGACATAGGAATCGGCCCGGACGATGCCGGACCGGCCTTCCTGCAACGATGCGGTCACCTCTTGCGTCGATCCGCCAAGCGGCGAAACGATGCCCATTCCGGTGACGACGACGCGTCTCATTGGTGCTCCTTCTGCGAGGCGCGCGCCGTTAGCTGGCGGCGGCCGCCTCGTCCTTGAACAGGCCGACCCTCAGGTCTTCGGCCTTGTAAATGGTCTCGCCGTCGGCCTTCAACCATCCGTCGCCGATGCCGAGCACCAGCTTGGACTTCATGACCCGCTTCAGATCCACGCCATATTCGATGTGCTTCACCTTCGGCGTCACCATGCCGGTGAACTTGATGCCGCCGGTGGAAATCGCGCGGCCGCGCCCTTCCCCGCCGATCCAGCCGAGGAAGAAGCCGAGCATCTGCCACAGCGCGTCGAGGCCGAGGCAGCCCGGCATCACCGGATCACCCTTGAAGTGGCAGGCGAAGAACCAGAGGTCCTCGCGCACCTCGAGTTCGGCGCGGATCTCGCCCTTGCCGTTGGCTCCCCCTTCCGAGGAGATATGGCTGATCCGGTCGAACATCAGCATCGGCGGCAGCGGCAGTTGCGGATTGCCGGGGCCAAACAGCTCCCCGCGCCCGCACGCCAGCAAGTCCTCATATTCGAACCGCGACCTTGTCATCGTCATCGCCAAACGCTCGTTCTCCCGATCGGCCGCAAGCCCTTCACGTAAGGTGCGCGTGCCCAGGCTGCAAACCGTCTCCGGTCATGCACTCATCAACGGTGCCCGATATCGCCACAACGCCGGTTCTGGCAAGCGTCTCGGCCCAAGTCGTTCCATTGATCTCATGGAACGGACCGGTTATATCCTCGGTGCCGGGGTCAACTTCACTCGGACACACGGATCATTTTGGGTTTTGGGACGAGGCGATGGCAGTTTTCTTCTCGCGTGAGACAATGGATGGCGCGAAAGACGTGCGGGCCCCGCACGTGGACATCCGCGATCTGTTGAAAACCGCGGGGCTGCGGCCGACGCGCCAGCGCGTGGCCCTCGGTGATCTGCTGTTCGCCCGCGGCCACCGGCACATCTCCGCCGAAGGCCTGCACGAAGAGGCGATCACCGCCCGCGTCCCGGTGTCGCTGGCGACCGTGTACAACACGCTCCACCAGTTCACCGAGGTCGGCCTCCTGCGCGAAATCGCGGTCGACGGCACCAAGACCTATTTCGACACCAACACCGACGATCACCACCACTTCTTCGACGAGACGAACGGCGAAGTGACGGACATTCCGGGCGACGCGCTCAACCTGTCGCGCATCCCCGAGGCGCCGGAAGGCATGGAAATCGCCCGCGTCGACGTGGTGGTCCGCATCCGCCCGCGCCCCTGAGACGCGCAGAACCGAACGAAAAAAGCCCTGGCGCGTCGCGCCGGGGCTTTTTTTGCGTCAGGCGGCGCGCGCCAGGTTCAGCGGATAGACGTCTTCCGTCACATAAGGCCCGCCGCCGACCGAGGCGCGGGACGACAGCAGCGCGAACTCCTCCGCCACGAAGGGCGGCGCGCAGAAGGCGCCGCGGACCGTGAGCCAATCCGCCACCTCGCGCGATGTGGCGCCCTTGCAGCGCGCAATCGTCACATGCGGGGTGAAGCGGCGCGCCTCCGCCGGCAGCCCCATCCGCTGCAGGGCCCGCTCCTGGTCGGCCTGAAGCTCCATCAGCTCCGGCGTCGGCTCCACCCTGGCCCACACCGAGTGCGGCTGCTTCTTGTTGCCGAAGGAGCCGAGCCCGCTGATCGTCACCGGCACGGGCGCGCGGCGGATCCGCGACAATGTGTGCGCCACCTCGTCGGCGACCCTCTCGTCCACATCGCCGATGAAGCGCAGGGTCACGTGATAATTTTCGGGGTCGATGAAGCGCGCATTGCGCAGACCGCCTCTGAGGCCGGTCATCCACATGCGAACATCCTCGGGAAGCGTGAGAGCGGTGAATAGGCGCGGCATGGCATCCTCCGTTCGGCGGTCCCGGCGGCGGTGCATCTCGCACCGCCGTTGCCGTCAGTCTCATCGACTCGGCGGAAGATTGGCAAGGTCCGCCGCCGCTTCTCAACGGCGCGCCGCCACACGGCTGGCCGCGCCCGGCACCGGCGTGTAGCCTCGCCCCCGTTCAGAAATGGGATGCTTATGGCCGGACGCCTCACCACCCACGTGCTCGACACCATGTTCGGCGCCCCGGCGGGCGGCGTCTCCGTCACCCTGTGCGACCAGGACGGCAACGCTATCGCCTCCGCCACCACCAACGCCGACGGCCGCCTCGACGCGCCGATCCTGGAGGGCGAGGCATTCCAACCCGGCCGTTATGCGCTGGAATTCGGCGCGGGCGACTACTTCCGCCGCATGGGCGTGGAGCTGCCGAGCCCAGCTTTTCTGGAGGTGGTGGTCATCGCCTTCGGGATCTCGGAGACGGACACGCACTACCACGTGCCGCTTCTGATCTCGCCCTACGCCTACTCGACCTACAAGGGGTCCTGACGGGCAAGCCTCGGCCCAGCCCCGGCTGCTATGTCAGTGGGTGAGGCCGAGGTCGGCGAACACGAACGGCAGCGTCTGGTGGGCTTCCATCCCGGTCATCCCCGGCTTGATCGCGGGATGGTAGAGGATGTTCATCAGCGCCTGGTCAAACTTGGTGAAGGTCGCGTGGCGCGACTGGTCGTTGAAGACGCTTTCGGTGAGGCTGTCGTCGTCGTTCATCGGCCCCAGCCCCTGGAGGACTTCTTCCACGAGGCAGCGTTGGAACAGAAAGTCGTCATCGGCGACGATCACGGCCGTGGAATGCTGGATCTTGCCGTTCACCGTCGTCACGCCGACGAGGCATTGCGCGTTCATCGCCAGCGCGTCCGCCTTCAATTCGGTCGAGACGACATCGCCGAAATTGTCCTGCCGCACCAGGATGACGCGAAAATTGGCCCGCGAACGGCGCTCGGTGACCACCGCCTTGAGGCCGGAAATGCGCCGCGGCAGGCGGTTCAGGAACGTCCGCGCCTCGATCTCGCGGCCGAGGCCGGAGCGGTCATCCACATAAAAACGCACCTCGTCGACGAAGCGCTTCACGCGGAAGGCGTCGGTATGGCCGCCATATTCCAGCCCAAACACCGTTTTGAAGAACGCATCCTTCAACGCCGTGGAGTCCACGCCCTCGCCCGCCGAAGGCTGCGACCCGACCGTCACCACCATCGCCATCGCCGAGATGCATAGAAACGTTAACAGTTTGTGCATGGAACCCATCCGCGCCGTCGCCGTGATGGTGCTGCAACACCGGATAGGGCACAACCTTTTTGGTTAGCGAAAAGTTACTAAGGGTTAATTCATCCCGGCATAGGTTGATCGCGTGACACTTGCGCCCGGCCTCATCGACCAACCGGATGGCCGCCCCCGCTGCTTCTGGCACGGCGGCCTGACCGATTACGTCGCCTACCACGACGACGAATGGGGCCGCCCAGTCGCCGACGACACGCGCCTGTTCGAGAAGATCTGCCTCGAGGGTTTCCAGTCCGGCCTCTCCTGGCTCACCATCTTGAGGAAGCGCGAGAATTTCCGCGCCGCCTTCGCCGGGTTCGACATCCCCACCGTCGCCCGCTTCGGCGAGGCGGACGTGGCGCGGCTCCTCGGCGACGCCGGGATCGTGCGCCACCGCGGCAAGATCGAGGCGGCGATCAACAACGCCCGCTGCGCCGAGACGCTGCTGGAGCGCGAGGGATCGCTCGCCGCCTACATCTGGCGCCACGAGCCCGCCCCCGGCGCCGACGCGCTGACGTTGGAGACCCTGCGCGCCCGCACCATCCTGCCGGAAGCGGCCGCCCTGTCGAAGACGCTGCGCAAGGCCGGCTGGCGCTTCGTCGGCCCGACCACGGTGACGGCGATGTTCCAGGCCGCCGGCCTCGTCAACGACCACCTGGAAGGCTGCATCTGCCGCGATGCAGTGACCGCCGCCAGAGCCGCGTTCACACGCCCGACCTAAGCACCTCATAAGCGAAGCCTTTTCGCGATGCCTGCCGCCTCGCCGAGTTTAATCGCTAAACCACTGCCCCGCGGCGGGGCGCTCGCCGCATCCCCATGATTTCACCCGAATATCCGCCATATCCGCCGCCTTTCGCCCGCTTATGCCTGTCAACGGCAGCGGTCCCCGGCGCAACTTTTCGCATGCGGAGCGGCTTGACACATGGCAAAAGTTTATCTTCACTCAACTTCAGAGCCAAAAAGTTTAGTCCTTGCGCTGAACGCGTGAGGCGAAGGCTCGCACAGGTCCGCAGGCAGAGACTCATGAACCCCCGCGCCATAAGGGGGACTGATCGGCGGACGAAGGGATGAAACGCACATCGGCTCGCCCGCGCGGCAGCCCGAAATGGAGGACCTGCGTCCATGTTCTCGCCGTCCGTATCCTCGCCGACCGTCTTCTCGCCGAAACCGGGCCGCCGCAGTCCGGCGCCCGCACGCGCGCTCGCCGCGGCCCTTCTTGCCGGCACCGCGCTCGCCGCCGCCCCCGCCGCCGCTCAGGACAAGGAATTGACGCTCTGCTGGGCGGCCTGGGACCCCGCCAACGCCCTCGTCGAGCTCTCCAAGGACTTCACCGCCGAGAGCGGCATCAAAATGAACTTCGAGTTCGTCCCCTGGACCAACTTCGCCGACCGTATGCTCAACGAGCTCAATTCTGGCGGCCAGCTCTGCGACCTCATGATCGGCGACAGCCAGTGGATCGGCGGCGGCGCCACCTACGGCCACTACGTCAAACTGAACGACTTCTTCGAGAAGGAGGGCATCGCGATGGATGACTTCCTTCCCGCCGCCGTGGACGCCTATTCCGCCTGGCCCAAGGGCACGGACAATTATTATGCCCTCCCCGCCATGGGCGACGCCGTCGGCTGGGTCTACCGCAAGGACTGGTTCGCAAAGCCCGAGATCCAGGCCGCCTTCAAGGAGGAGGTCGGCCGCGACCTCGCCGTGCCGACCACCTGGGACGAGCTGCTCGAGGTCGCGAAATTCTTCCAAGGCCGCGAGATCGACGGCGAGACCCGCTACGGCGCCGCAATCTACACCGAGCGCGGCTCCGAAGGCATCACCATGGGCGTCACCAACACGCTCTACCCGTTCGGCTTCAAGTACGAGATGACGCCCGGCAAGTACGACATGGAGGGCGCGGTGAACTCGCCCGAGGCCGTCGCCGCGCTGGAGACCTACAAGGAACTCTACGACTGCTGCACGCCCCCCGGCCATTCCGACGCCTACATGACCGAGGACCTGGACGCCTACAAATCCGGCCAGACCGCGCTGCAGATGAACTTCTTCGCCTTCTTCCCCGGCATCGCCAAGGATCCGGCGGTCGGCGGCGAGACGTCGGGCTTCTTCGTCAACCCGTCCGCCAACGAGGCGGCCTCGGTGCTGGGCGGCCAGGGCATCTCGGTCGTCGCCTACTCCGACGCGCAGGACGAGGCGCTCGACTACATCAAGTGGTTCGCCCAGCCGGAGGTGCAGAAGAAATGGTGGTCGCTCGGCGGCTACGCGGTGCACAACGCGGTGGTGGAGGATCCGGGCTTCGCCGACAGCGCCCCCTTCGCCGGCGAGTTCCTGAAAGCCATGAGCAATGTGAAGGACTTCTGGCAGGAGCCGATCTACGCCGAGCTGCTGCAGGCCATGCAGAAGCGCGTTCACGACTACGTCGTCGCCGACCAGGGCACCGCGCAAGAGGCGCTCGACAAGCTGATCGAGGACTGGACCATCTCCTTCGAGGACGACGGCAAGCTCTAACCGCCGGGACCGGCACGCCCCGTCCGCTCGGAGCCCCTCCGGCCGGGCGGCACGCCCCGCCTGACGTCATACGCCGGTCCGCTGCGGCCGTGCGGGACGGGGCACGCCCGCCCCTCCGCTGGCGCCGGACGGCGATGCGCCTCCTCCCCGGCGCTTCGGCGCCCAACTGGCCGGCGGCCCACGCCGGCCCCTTCCCGTCCACCGCCCGGCGCCCACCGCCAGGCCCCCAAGGTGCGATGACCGAGGTGCGATGACCGACCACGCCGACATCCGCTACACGGCCGCCCCCGGCGAGGCCGCAACGCCGCACGAGGCCACCGCGCCCGGCCGCCCGCGCCGCGCCGTCCGCGGCCTGCCCGACCGCTGGCTGGCCACGCTCTTCGTCACGCCCAGCATCGCGCTTCTCCTCGCCATCAACATCTTCCCGCTGATCTGGACGGTGTACCTCTCCTTCACCAACTTCCGCGCCAACCAGCCCGGCCGGCCGGTGGAGTGGATCGGCACCCGCAACTACGAGCGCCTGCTCGGCAGCGAGGACATCTGGGGCTACCTCCAGGCCACCGCCCACTTCGTCGTCTGGACCATGCTCATCCAGGTCGCGATCGGCCTCGGCCTCGCCATGCTCATCAACCGCGACTTCAAGGGCGCGTCCTTCTGGACCACCATCATCCTCATCCCGATGATGCTGTCCCCCGCCGTCGTCGGCACCTTCTGGACCTATCTCTACCAGCCGCAGACCGGCATCTTCTCGGCCATCGTCGACCTCTTCACCGGCCTCGGCCCGATCGACATGATCGGCTCGGTCAGCCTCGCCCCATGGGCCATCATCATCGTCGATACGTGGATGTGGACGCCCTACATCATGCTGCTGTGCCTCGCAGGGCTGAGGTCGATCCCCGACTATCTCTACGAGGCGGCCGAGGTGGACCGGGCAGGACCGTTCCAGACCTTCTGGCACATCACCCTGCCGCGCATCCTCCCCTTCCTGATGCTCGCCGTCCTCTTCCGCGGCATCGAGAACTTCAAGATGTTCGACATGGTGGTCGAGCTGACCTCCGGCGGCCCCGGATCCACCACAGAACTCGCCTCCATCAACCTGAAGCGCGAAGCCTTCGAGAAGTGGCGTACCGGCTACGCATCCGCCTTCGCGGTGATCCTGTTCGTCACCGTCTTCGGGCTCGGCAACATCTACGTCAAAGCGCTCAACCGGGTGAAGTCATGAGCAGCGCCGCCGTCCGCGTCACCGATACCAGCCCGCGCGGCAAGATGATCGCCGGCACGCTCGTGATCGCCTACGCGCTGCTCACGATGATCCCGCTCGTCTGGATCGTCGCGACCAGCTTCAAGTCGCCGCCCGACTCCATCTCCTACCCGCCCAAGGTGCTGTTCGAGCCGACCCTGGAGGGCTACGTGAACCTCTTCACCACCCGCTCGCGCCAGACGCCGGAGTACATCGACAGCCTCGGCCCGCCCGCCACCTGGTACGACTCCCTGGTGCGCGAGCGGAACATGGTCATCACCGGCGAGTCCCGCTTCGCCGGGCGCTACATGAACTCGGTGATCATCGGCTTCGGGTCGACCTTCCTCGCGGTCTTCCTCGGCACGCTGGCCGCCTACGCCTTCTCCCGCTTCCGCATCCCGCTGAGGGACGATCTTCTCTTCTTCATCCTGTCGACGCGGATGATGCCGCCCGTCGCGGTCGCGATCCCGATCTACCTCATGTACCGCGGGCTCGGCCTGTCGGACACGCACCTCGGCATGATCCTGCTCTATACGGCGGTGAACCTGTCACTCTCGGTGTGGCTGCTGAAGGGCTTTGTCGACGAGATCCCGCGCGAATATGAGGAAGCCGCGGTGGTGGACGGCTACACCCGCTTCCAAGCCTTCATCAAAGTGGTGCTGCCGCAGATGCGCGCCGGGATCGCCGCCACCGCCATCTTCTGCCTCATCTTCTCGTGGAACGAGTACGCCTTCGCGCTGCTCCTCACCTCGGGCACGGCGCAGACGGCACCGCCCTTCATTCCCATCATCATCGGCGAAGGCGGGCTGGACTGGCCGGCCGTCGCCGCGGGCACCACGCTCTTCCTCGTCCCCGTCGTCGTCTTCACAGTGCTTTTGCGCCGGCAGCTCCTGCGCGGCATCACCTTCGGAGCGGTCCGCCGATGACACGCCTCTTCCGTCGCGCGCCCTGGGAGGCCGCCGCCACCGTCCTCATCGCCGCCGGGGTCGTCATGCTGATGCAACCCGTCTCGATGGCGCTCTATAGCTGGTCCTTCGCGGTCATCCTGACCGGCACGGTCGGCTTCGTCATCGTCAGCCATTTCCCGGAGTGACGGCCATGACCGCGAGACACCACCATGGCTGAGATCGCCCTTCACGACGTGCGCAAGTCCTTCGGCGACTTCACCGCCGTCACCTCGTCCACCTTCACCGTCAAGGACGGCGAGTTCTTCGTGATGCTCGGCCCCTCCGGCTGCGGCAAGACGACGACGCTGCGGATGATCGCCGGGCTGGAGCTGCCGACCTCCGGCCGCATCCTGCTCGACGGCGAGGACGTGACCTTCAACCGCGCATCCAAGCGCGATATCGCTTTCGTTTTTCAGCTCTTTGCGCTCTACCCGCACATGAGCGTGCGGCAGAACATCTCGTTTCCTCTGCGCACCCAGCGCCTTCCCCGGCGCGAGGTGCGCGCCCGCACGGAGGAGGTGGCGAAGATGCTTCAGATCGACACCATCCTCGACCGCCGCGTCACCGGGCTGGCGGCGGGCGACCGGCAGCGCGTGGCGCTCGGCCGCGCCATCGTGCGCCGCGCCAAGGCCTTCCTGATGGACGAGCCGCTCGGCGCGCTCGACGCCGCCTTCCGCGAGACGATGTGCGAGGAGCTGCGCCTGCTGCACGAGAGGATCGGCGCCACCACCGTCTACGTCACACACGACCAGATCGAGGCGATGGCGATGGCCGACCGCATCTGCGTGATGAACCGCGGCGAGGTGCTGCAGATCGGTGCGCCGATGGAGGTCTACGAGCGCCCGGCGACGCGCTTCGTGGCCGGCTTCCTCGGCTCACCCTCCATGAACTTCCTCACCGCGGAGGGCGGCTTCGCCCCCGGCGCCGATGCCATACGCATCGAGGGCGCGCGCCTCGCCATGCCCACCGCGCGCGAGGGGCTGGCCTGCCCGGAAGCGATCGTCGGCGCGCGACCCGAACACATCTCAATTGCCGACGACGGGGCGCTGAGGGGCCGCGTCTTCGCCGTCGAATATATGGGGGCGCGCCAGCTCGTCACGGTGGAGACCGCCGCGGGCCGCCTGCGGGTGCGCACCCCCAACACGGTGCGCGTCGCGACCGGCGAGACCGTCGGCCTCGCCTTCGACGCCGAGCGCCTGGTGGTGTTCGACCCCGTCAGCGACCGCGCCGTCCGCAGCGCCCTCTTCGACCACTCTGGGGCCCTAGCATGAGCGCCGCCGCGCTGATCGGCGCGACCAAGCGCTTCGGCGACACCACCGCCGTCGACGCCATGTCGCTGGAGGTGGCGGACGGTGAGTTCGTCGTCCTCCTCGGACCCACCGGCGCGGGCAAGACTACGACGCTGCGCCTCTTCGCCGGGCTGGAGCGGCCGGACCACGGGCGCGTCACCATCGGCGGCGCGGACGTCACGGCTACCGGCCCCGCGGAACGGGACGTCGCCTTCGTCTTCCAGCAATATTCGCTCTACCCGCACCTCACCGTCTACGAGAACCTCGCCTTTCCGCTGAAGGCGCCGGGCCGCCGCATGGGCGCCGCCGCCATCCGCCGCCGCGTGACCGAGATCGCCGAGCTTTTGCGCATCGCCCCCAAGCTCAAGAACCGTGTCACGGCTCTGTCGGGGGGCGAGATGCAGCGCGTCTCCATCGGCCGCGCCCTGGTGCGCGAGCCGAGCCTCTTTCTCATGGACGAGCCGCTGTCCTCGCTCGACGCCAAGCTGCGCGAGGATCTGCGCGTGGAGCTGAAGCGCATCCAGCGCGACCTCGGCGCCACCATCGTCTACGTCACGCACGATCAGCTCGAGGCGATGACGCTGGCCGACCGCATCGGCGTCCTGTCCGCGGGCCGGCTGATCCAGGTGGACACGCCCCGCGCGGTGTACGAGACGCCGGCCGACATCACCGCCGCCCAGCGCCTCGGCAGCCCGCAGATCAACCTCGTCCCGCCCGCCGCCATGGCGCTCGACTGTCCCGCCGGAGCGGCGACCGCGGGCGTGCGGCCTGAGGACATCATCCTCGTCCCTGGCCGGGCCGACACTCGCGACGTCACGGGCGGCGCAACGGGCGGCGTCACGGGAGCGGTGCTCGCGGTGGAGCATTTCGGCGTGGAGACCGTGGCGCTGGTGGAGATCGCCGGGCGGCAGGTGCACGCCCTCGTCGGCCCGCGCGCCGATTTTGCCCACGGCAGCCCCGTCGCCGCCACCGTCCGCCCCGGCGCCGCCCTCTTCTTCGACAGTTCCGGAGTCCGCCTCTGATGACCACAGACGCCCCACCCGACGCCACCACCGACGCCACAACCGGCGCCGGCCTCGTCGCCGCGCTGATCGAGGCGGCGGCCGCCACCATCGCCGCCCACCGCGACGAGTTGTCGGAGCTCGACCGCGCCATCGGCGACGGCGACCACGGCCACAACATGGCCCGCGGCTTCGAGGCGCTGACCGCCGCCGCGGACGAGATTGCCGCCCTTCCCTTCGGCAAGGCGCTGCAGAAGGCGGGCACCACGCTCGTCATGAAGGTCGGCGGCGCGTCCGGCCCGCTGTTCGGCTCGGCGCTGATGGCCGCCGGCAAGGCCTCCGGCGACGACGCGCCCCGGAGCGCTGCCGAGGTCGCCACGCTGCTGGACGCCGCCATCGACGCGGTGAAATCCCGCGGCAAGTCCGACGTCGGCGCCAAGACGATGCTCGACGTGCTCGCCCCCGTGGCGGACGCACTGCGCACCGGCGGCACCACCGCCGCCGTTCGCGAGGCCGCGGCCGCCGCGCTGGAGGCGACGCGTCCGATGATCGCCACCAAGGGCCGCGCCGCCTTCCTGGGCGAGCGGTCGGCCGGCCATCTCGACCCCGGCGCGCGTTCCTCCGCCCTCCTGGTCGACGCCGCCTGCACCGTGGCGGAGCGCTCATGAGCGACAATGTGGCGATCGTCATCGTCTCCCACTCGGCGGACGTGGCGAAGGGCGCGGCCGACATGGTGCGCCAGATGGTCGGCGACGAGGTGAAGGTCGCTTTCACCGGCGGCACGGCGGACGGCGCACTCGGCACCGACGTTGCAGCCATCATGGCGGCGATCGACGCGGTGTGGACCCAGAAGGGCGTCGCCGTGCTCGTCGATCTCGGCGGGGCGGAGACCAACACGGAAATGGCGATCGAGATGCTGGAGGACGGGCGCGGCGAGCGGGTGGCGATCCTCAACGCGCCGGTTGTGGAGGGCGCGGTGATGGCCGCGACCGAGGCCTCCGGCGGTTCCAGCCTCGAGGACGTGCGCCAGACGGCGGAGGATTTTCAGTCATGAGCAGCCCGGCAACCGCCCCCGCCGACGTGGAATGGATCGAGGGCGCGGCGGTGATCGTCGACCCGACCGGCCTCCACGCGCGCCCGGCGGTGAAGCTCACCAAGCTCGCCAAGACCTTCGCCGCCGCCGTTGAGGTGCGGCCGGACGACGCCGCCGCGCCCTGGGTGAACGCCAAGTCGCCCAACGCGGTGATGAAGATGAAGGCCGCGCACGGTGCACCGCTCCACATCCGTGCCGCGGGTGACGACGCCGCGGACGCCGTCGCCGCCCTGACCGCCCTGGTGGAGCGTAATTTCGATGCCTGACGCGGCTCTGGCGGCGGGCGCGGCGGAGGCTGGCACGTCGGCTGCCGGCGAGGCGGGAAGCGGTGTCTTCCGCGGCACGCCGGTGTGCGGGTCCGTCGCCATCGGCCCGCTCGTCGTCGTCGGCCCCGCCGCGGCCAGGAAGCGCAAGGCGACGGGTGACCCCGCCGCGGAGGCGGACGCGCTGCGCACAGCCATCGCCGCCGCCCTCGCCGCGCTGGAAGAGGCGCTGGCGGCGGAGGACGACCTCGCGGGCGAGATCCTGGAGTTTCAGGCCGCGCTCCTGGAGGACGACGACCTCACCGGCCCCGCCTTCACCGCCATCGCGGACGGCGCCCCCGCCGACCGCGCTTGGACGGTGGCGCTGGCCGCCGAGATCGACGCCTACCGCGCGGACGGCGACCCGGTGCTCAGCGCCCGCGGCGACGACCTCGCCGACCTCTCCGCCCGCGTGCTCTCCCACCTGACCGGCACGGCGGACCCCGCCGCCGACGTGCCGCGCGGCGCGATCGTGGCCGCCGCGGAGATGACGCCGTCCGCCTTCCTCGCCCTCAGCGCGGCGGGGGTTGCCGGCATCGCCACCACCGGCGGCAGCCCGACGAGCCACGTCGCCATCCTCGCCAAGGCCCGCGGCGTTCCCCTGGTCGTCGGGCTGAACGCGCTGCCCGCAGCGTCCCCCGGCCCCGCCGGCGCCGCGATCCTCGACGCCGCCGCCGGAACGCTGCACACGGCGCCGGACGCTGCCGCCCTCGCCGTCGCGCGCGCCCGCAGCGCCGAGGCGGCCACCGCCGCCGAGGCCGCCGCCGCCCGCGCCACCCAGCCCGCCGTCACCCGCGACGGCGCTGAGGTGAAGGTGATGGTGAACATCGACGATCCGGCGATCCTGGACACGCTCGACCCCGCCATCTGCGACGGCGTCGGCCTCACCCGCACCGAATTCCTGTTCCAGCACGGCGCGCCGGACGAAGAGGCGCAGCTCGCCTTCTATACCCGACTCATCGCCTGGGCGGACGGGCGGCCCGTCACCATCCGCACGCTCGACGCGGGCGGCGACAAACCCCTTCCCGGCATCACCGTGGACGGCGAGGCCAACCCCTTCCTAGGTGTGCGCGGCGTCCGCCTGTCGCTCGCCCGGCCGGAGCTGACCAGGGTGCAGCTCCGCGCTCTCGCAAGGGCCGCCGCTACCAGCCCGGTCCCGCTGAAGGTGATGGTGCCGATGGTCACCGTGCCCGCCGAACTGGAAGCGATGCGCGCGCTTCTCACTGCCGAGGTCGACGCGCTCGCCGCCGCCCGGATCGCCCACGCCGCGCCGATCCTCGGCACCATGGTCGAGGTGCCCGCCGCCGCCCTCACCGCCGCGCGATTCGACGCCGCCTTCTACTCCATCGGCTCCAACGACCTCGTGCAATATGCGACCGCCGCGGCGCGCGACAACGCCGCCGTGGCGCCGCTCGCCGACCCCGCCAACCCGGCCGTGCTGGAGCTGATCGGCCGCACCGTCGCGGCGGGCAAGGCGCGCGGCGTCGAGGTCAGCCTGTGCGGCGACATGGCGTCCACGCCCGCCCTCGCCGCCGCGCTCCTCGCCACCGGGCTGAGGGTGTTCAGCGCCGCCCCGGCCGAGGTCGCCGCCGTGAAGGACGCCATCCGCAGCGCCGCCGCGGGACCGGCCGCCTGAGATGAGCGCAACCGACGAGGCCTCCGATGGCGATGCCGTCGCGCACTATAAGCGCCTCCTCAAGGCGGCGCTGGAACGGCGCCCCTCCGGAACGCGGCAGAAGCTGGCGGAGGCGATCGGCACCCACAAGAGCTTCATCAGCCAGGTCACCAACCCGGCCTACCGGGTGCCGCTTCCGGCGCAGCACATCCCCACGGTGTTCCGCGTCTGCCACTTCGGGCCGGAGGAGAAGGACGCCTTCCTCGCCGCCTACCGCGCGGCGCATCCGGGCCAGGCCGGCACGCTCGGCGAGTTCGCCCGCGCCGACGACGACACGCTGACGATCGCGCTGCCCCCGTTTGCCGACCCGCAGACCCGGCGCGATGTCGAAGAGCTGATCCGTGACTTTGCCGAGCGCATCATCGCGCTGGCACAGAAGAAATAATGGCAGGCCGAACCGCCGCCGCAGGGAGGACAGCATGAAGAAATTGATGAACGGGGCCGACACGCTGCTGGCCGAGAGCCTCAGCGGCTTCGGCGCGGTCCACGGCGATCTCGTCACCGTCAGCCTGGACCCGATGTTCGTGGTGCGCCGCTCCCTCAAGTCCGGCAAGGTGGCGCTGGTGTCCGGCGGCGGGTCCGGCCACGAGCCGATGCACGCCGGCTTCGTCGGCGCCGGGATGCTTGACGCGGCGTGTCCCGGTCAGATCTTCACCTCGCCCACCCCGGACCAGATCCTGGCCGCCATGGAGGCCGCCGACGGGGGCGCGGGCACCCTCCTCATCGTGAAGAATTATGCCGGCGACGTCATGAACTTCGAGATGGCGGCGGAGATGGCCTCCGGCGAGGTCGCCACCATCCTCACCAACGACGACGTGGCGGTGGAGGCCTCCACCCACAGCCAGGGGCGGCGCGGCGTGGCGGCGACGGTGATCGTGGAGAAGATCGTCGGCGCGGCGGCCGAGCGGGGCGGCACCCTCGCCGAGCTGAAGGCGCTGGGGGATGCCGTCAACGCCGCATCCGGCACCATGGGCGTGGCGCTGACGAGCTGCACCGTGCCCGCCGCGGGAACGCCAACCTTCACGCTGGCCGATGACGAGATGGAGATGGGCATCGGCATCCACGGCGAGCCGGGGCGGCGGCGCGTGGCGATGATGCAGGCCGACGCCATCGCCGCCGAGATCGTCGGCGCCATCGTGGAGGACCTGAAGCCCGCGGTCGGGACCGAGGCGCTGCTTCTGGTGAACGGCATGGGCGGCACGCCGCTTCTGGAGCTCTACGCACTCTACGATGCCGCCGCGCGCGCCGCCGGAGCCCATGGCCTGACGATCGCGCGCTCCTTGGTCGGCAACTACTGCACGTCGCTGGAGATGGCGGGCGCGTCGATCACGCTCACCATGCTGAGCGCCGAGACGAAGGCGCTGTGGGACGATCCGGTCCACACGCCCGCGCTGTCGTGGGGGGCGGTCGCCTTCTGAGGCGCCGCCTTCCGCGCGGCTCAGGTCGGATCGGCGCCGCGGGTGATGGCGGCGATCCCGGTGCGCGAAACCTCCACGAGGCCGACCGAGGACATCAGCGCCACGAAGCGCTCGATCTCGGTCGTGCTGCCGACCATCTCGAACACGAAGGACGTCAGCGTCGCGTCGATGGTGCGCGCGTCGAACGCCTGGGCGAGGCGCAGCGCCTCGAGGCGTTTTTCGCCCTGGCCGGACACCTTCACCAGCGCCAGCTCCCGCTCGACAGCGTCGCGCTTGTCGGCGGTGAGGTCGGCCACGCGGTGCACCGGGACGAGGCGGGCGAGCTGGTTCTTGATCTGCTCGATCACCATCGGCGTGCCGGTCGTCACGATGGTGATGCGCGAGAGGCTGCGCTCGTGTTCGGTCTCGGACACGGTGAGCGAGTCGATGTTGTAGCCGCGGCCGGAGAAGAGGCCGATGACCCGCGCCAGAACGCCCGGCTCGTTGTCGACGAGCACGGTGATGGTGTGCGTTTCCTTGTCCGCCTCGGGCCGCAGCGCAGGGGCGATGCCGATCGGTTGGTTCATCTCACTCCTCATCGCCCCAGCCATCGGAGCGTTTCTTTGCTCGGTCATTGCACTTTTGTCGCACCCGCAAGGTTAAAGGAACGTCCTTGCCGCGGCGCGCATTGATTGTGTGAACAACGAGGGAGACAACAATGCTTCGCATTCTTGCAACATCTGCTGCCGCCATCGCCTTGTCTTTCGGCGTTGCCAACGCCCAGACGACCGTCGACCCCGACGAGAACGTCATCGACAACGGGTCTGTCGCGGCTGAAACCGATACCGACAACAACCGTCTCGTCCCCAACACCGACGGCGCCGCCGTGCCGATGGGCGCCACGCCCGTCACCCCGGTCGCCGACGAC
Source organism: Acuticoccus yangtzensis (assembly GCF_001927245.1). Lineage (GTDB taxonomy): Bacteria > Pseudomonadota > Alphaproteobacteria > Rhizobiales > Amorphaceae > Acuticoccus > Acuticoccus yangtzensis. Next base: position 1,145,810 of record NZ_MJUX01000001.1, read on the forward strand.
GGCCTCGACCGTGACGAGGACGTGATCGACGATGGTTCGGTCGCCGCTCAGACGGACACCGACAACAACCGCCTGATGCCGACCACCGCCGGCAACACCGCCGAGACGCCTGACCCGATGCCCACCTCGATGGGTAACGGCAGCATGGCCGACGACGGTCTCGACGCCGACGAAGATGTCATCGACGGCACCATCGCCGAAGGCGCCGACACCGACCAGAACCGCCTGACGCCGAAGGCCCAGTAAGGGCCCCGGCTTCACCGGACGATACGATGCCGGGCGCTCAGGCGCCCGGCTTTTTCGCGTTTCACGCTCCGCTTGTCCGCCGCGCGGCGACCACCGCCGCCGACGCCGCCACGCGGAACCGCTTCTGCCGCGCCGTGGCGCCTGCGATCAGCGTCACGTCGCTCTTGCGCAGGCCGAGCGCCTTGGCGAGCGTTGCGGCGACGGCCGTGTTCGCCGCGCCCTTGTCCGGCACCGCCCGCACCCGGACGGCGAGCCAGACCGACCCGTCGTCCATCCTCAGCGCCCCGTCGACCGCGTCTTTCGCCGCGCGGGGCGTGGCGCGGACGGCGATGATCGCGCCGCTCCCGTCCGGATCGCCCTCCCCGTCGGGGGTGAGCCAGCCCGGCAGATCCACCGCGGGCCGCGTCAGACGAGCGCCGCCCCCGCTTCGGTCGGCGCACCGTCCATCGCGTCCTCGAGAACCTCGGCCTCGACATCGTCGCGCGGCGCCAGCAGGATCTCGTTGTGCGCCTTGCCGGACGGGATCATCGGGAAGCAGTTCGTCAGATCGGCGACACGGCAATCCATGATGACCGGTCCGTCATAGGCGATCATCTCGGCGTAGGCGTCGTCGAGCTTGGCCGGGTCGGTGACCTTCATCCCTTTCCAGCCATAGGCCTTCGCCAGCACCTCGAAGTCCGGCAGCGCGTCGGAATAGGAGTGCGACAGGCGGTTGCCGTGGTTGAGCTGCTGCCACTGGCGGACCATGCCCATGTGCTGATTGTTCAGGATCACCAGCTTGATCGGCAGGTTGTACTGAACGGCCGTCCCCATCTCCTGGATGTTCATCTGGATCGACGCATCGCCCGAGATGCACAAAACGAGGTCCTCGGGAGCGGCGAGCTGCGCGCCGATGGCGGCGGGCAGGCCGTAACCCATGGTGCCGAGGCCGCCGGAGGTGAGCCAGCGGTTCGGCTTGTCGAAGCCGAAGAACTGGGCCGCCCACATCTGGTGCTGGCCGACGTCGGTCGCGACGATCGGATTGCGCGCCTTCGTCAGCTCGAACAGGCGTTCGACCGCCTCCTGCGGCATGATGGTGCCGTTGCGCGTCTCGTAGCCGAGCGACTTCTTGGCCCGCCAGGTCGCGATCTCGTCCCACCAGGGCTTGAGGCGGCTTTTGTCGTGCAGGCCGGTCTCGGACCACACGCGCACGATGTCCTCCAGCGCGTGGGCCGCGTCGCCGATGATCGGCAGGTCGACCTTCACGTTCTTGTTGATCGAGGACGGGTCGATGTCGATGTGGATCTTGCGGCTGCCGGGCGAGAAGGCGTCGATGCGGCCGGTGATGCGGTCGTCGAAGCGGGCGCCGATGCAGATCATGAGATCGCAGTCGTGCATCGCCAGGTTGGCCTCGTAGGTGCCGTGCATGCCCAGCATGCCCAGCCACTGCGGATGCGAGGCCGGCATCGCGCCGAGGCCCATCAGCGTCGAGGTGACGGGGAAGCCGGTGATGTCAGCCAGCTCGCGCATCAGATGCGCCGCGGCGGGGCCGGCATTGATGAGGCCGCCGCCGGTATAGAAGACCGGCTTGGAGGCCGCTTTCATCAGCGCCACCGCCTGGCGGATGCCGACCATCTCGGGCCGCGTCTTCGGCTGATAGGTCTTGTGACCGCCGCGGGGCGGATTGTACATGCCGACCGCGACCTGAACGTCCTTCGGGATGTCGATGACGACAGGGCCCGGACGGCCGGACGTCGCGACATAGAAGGCTTCGGCGAGGATGCGCGGCAGATCGTCGACCTTGCGGACCAGATAATTATGCTTGGTGCAGGGCCGTGTGATGCCGACCGTGTCGCACTCCTGGAAGGCGTCGGAGCCGATGAGGTGGGTCGGGACCTGCCCGGTGATGCAGACGAGCGGGATGGAGTCCATCATGGCGTCGGCGAGCGCGGTGACGACGTTGGTGGCGCCGGGGCCGGACGTCACGAGGACGACGCCGGGGCGGCCGGTGGTGCGGGCATAGCCCTCGGCCATGTGGCCGGCGCCGGCCTCGTGTCGCACGAGGATGTGGCGCACGTCGTCCTGCTGGAAGATCTCGTCATAGATCGGGAGGACAGCGCCGCCCGGGTAGCCGAAGATGGTATCGACGCCGTGATCCTTCAGCGCCTCGATGACCATTTGCGCGCCGCTCATGCGGCCTGAATTGCGCTCGTCCATTTCTCGTCTCCGCTCCGCCTGTGCGGCGTGCCGTTTGAGGCTTTCGAGGGGCCCGCTCGGCGACAGGTGGAGAGCGGGCAATAAAAAAAGGCCCCGAAAGGGACCTTGGACCGCGCACCACCGTTCCCGAGCCTGGTCAGACTCTGGTGGTGCGCCCCGCTACAATAAGAATGATGGTGGTAGCCATGTGTGGCGTGCTCAACCCGTGTTCCGGACGGCGCCCCTCGAAAGAAGGTGGACCGTCCATTGATCTGCCAAGGTGCTTATCATGCGCCTCTTCGCCGCGCAATCCTGCTTTCAAAATTGCCGAAGGTGCCTGCAATCGCCGCACAAGTGTGCGCTGCGGAGCGGCCGACCCATTCCGAAATCTGGAAATTAATTCGCCAAAGCAACAGGATGGTGGAATTCACCTTCCTGCGGGGCGGACGACGGGAGTGCACATTCTTCAACGCCCTCTTCTACGATCGACCGATCGTGACCGTGCGATTGAATAAGCGGGCGGGTTCAGGGCAGCGCGGGCATTTCGCCAGGTGCAAGCCTCTGCCATCCGGCGAAGCGGTGGCGGAACCAGGTGTCCTGCCGCTTGGCATATTGGCGTGTCGCGGTGACCGCCGCGGCGGCGGCTGCCTCCAGGCTCATCTCGCCCCGCGCGGCGGCCGCGAGCTCGGCCACGCCGATCGCCTTCATGACCGGGAGGGCGGGGTCGAGCGCACGGGCCGCAAGCGCGGCCGCCTCGCCGGCGCCCCCCTCCTCCACCATCAGCGCGAACCGCTCGGCGATGCGACGGCGCAGGAGATCGCGCGGCGGCGCCACGACGTAGGCCGGGACGCCGGGCCGCACGGGAAGGACGGGCGGGCTCTTCTGCGCCTGCCACGCGGCAAGCGAGCGGCCGGTGGCGTCGACAACCTCCAGCGCGCGCACGATACGTTGCGGATCGGACGGGCGCAGCCGCGCCGCCATCTCAGGGTCGCGCGCGACCAGCATGGCGTGCAGGGCGGGGGCGTCGTGGGTGGCCTGGGCGGCGCGCCAGCGGGTCCGCACCTCGTCCGGCACCGGCGGCATAGTGGAGAGACCTTGCGTGAGCGCGGCGAGGTAGAGCCCCGTCCCGCCGACGACGATGGGCACCCGCCCCTCGGCGCGCACCGCCGCGATCGCGTCCGCCGCCTCGCCGAGCCAACGGGCGACCGAGTAGGCCGCCGCACCGTCCACGTGGCCGTAGAGGCGGTGGGGCAAGGCGGCCTCGTCGGCGGCGCCCGGCCTGGCCGTCAACACCCGCAGATCGCGGTAGACCTGCATGGAATCGGCGTTGACGATCGTCCCGCCGAGCCGCTCCGCTAGGCGCATGGCAAGATGAGACTTGCCGGACGCGGTCGGACCGGCGATGAGGACGCCCATGATCATCGTCACGCTCGTCGCCCCCGGTTCCCTTTCGCCCGAATATGTGGCATCGCTCGTCCATCACCTCGGCGCCCACCGCGCCGACAGGCTGGATGCCCATGCGAGCGACGTCCATGTCAATGGCGAGCTCGGCCATGTGCGCGAGGCGGTGTTTGACCACCTCGCTGCCGCGGGGGTTGCGGTGGACGCCATCGTGCAGCCGGCGGAGACCCGCGCCAAGCGGCTCCTCATCTCGGACATGGACTCCACGCTGATCGGCCAGGAGTGCATCGACGAACTCGCCGCCGTACACGACCTGAAGCCCAAGGTGGCGGCGATCACCGAGCGGGCGATGCGCGGCGAACTCGACTTCGCGGACGCGCTGACGGAGCGTGTGGCGCTGCTGAAGGGCATTCCGGAAGCATCGATCGAGGGCCTTCTGGCGGATGTGATTAGCGCGACGCCCGGCGCGGCGCGGCTGATCGAGGTGGCGAAGGCGAACGGGATCCGCACGGTTCTGGTGTCGGGCGGCTTCCTGCATTTCGCCGAGCCGGTGGCCGAGCGTCTCGGCATCGACGCCGCGTTCGCCAACCGGCTGATCGCGGCGGACGGTCTACTGACCGGCGAGGTCGCCGCGCCGATCCTGGGCGCGGACGAGAAGCGGATCCGCCTGGAGGCCGAGTGTGCGGCCCTCGGCGTCGACCCGTCGGCGGCGATCGCCCTCGGCGACGGGGCGAACGACCTCGCGATGATCAAGGCCGCGGGTCTCGGCATCGCCTACCGCCCCAAGCCCGTGCTCGCGGCGGTGGCCGGCGGCGTCCTTCGCCACACGGACTTGACGTCCGCGCTCTATGCGATGGGTTTCAACCCGCTGACGGGCCGAGATATTTCAGAGGATTAAAGGTTCCCCGATTAAAGGAGACCGAAACAAACGGCGATGACAAAAGCCATTGCGGCGGTCATAGACAAAAGGCCCGTGCTGCGGCTCGAGATCGCGAGCGACCAAAGCTTTGACATGTCCACTCCCCGATAGTTCTTGGTGACATTCTTTTGTCTGTGGGATGCGAAGATAGGCAGCGCTGCCTAACCTTGCAACAGGAAACTGACCCGGCGAAGCACCGGCCCCATCCCTCCGGCTATCTTCCCGACAGACTGGCCCCGCTCCATGCTCCAAATCAACGCACTCAGTGCACCTGAACGCGGCCTGTCCCCAGCGGCGGCCCCTTGCCGCGCCCCCGCCGCTCTCCCCGCTCTTATCCCCGGAATCCTCTGGCCATGACGCAATCCGGACGCTCACCGTCCCCCGCCCCCACGTCGCCGCAGACCGCCGCCAAACCGACCCTGAGGGCCGCCAACTGGGCGATGGCACGGCGCCTGTGGACGGACCATGTGCGCGAGCACCGGACCAAGATCGCCCTGTCCCTGATCGCCGTCGCCTTCATCGCCGTGAGCACGAGCCTTTATCCCGTGCTCATCAATTGGGCGTTCACGTCATTGGGTGAAAAAAGCGGCTGGGCGATCTCGACCCTGCCCTGGCTGGTGCTCGTCGTCACCGCCGTGCGCGGCGCGTCGACCTATATCCAGATCGTCCTCACCCAGCAGGCGGTCACCAAGGTCGAGGCGGACATGCAAAGCCGCCTCTACCGCCACCTCGTCGCCGCCGACCTGACCGCGGTCAACGCCGAAACTCCCGCCGCCTGGACACAGCGCTTCACCACCGACCTTCTCTACGTGCGCAACGCGCTCACGCGGCTCGTCAACATCCTGGTGCGCGAAGGGCTGACCATCGTCGCCCTGTTCGTGACGATGATCTGGCTCGACTGGCAGCTCTCGCTCATCGCCTTCACCGTGCTGCCGCTCGCCCTCATCCCGATCTCGATGATCGGCAAGCGGTTGCGCAAAGTGTCGAAGCGCACCCAGGAGCAGACCGGCGACATGGCGAGCCTGACGGTGGAGACCTTCGGCGCCGCCCGCACGGTGAAGACCTACAAGCTGGAGCCCTACCTCGCGGCCCGCGCCGACCGCGCATTCGAGAGCCTGCGCAAGCTGCGCTACAAGTCGATGATCCAGAAAGGCCGCGTCGACCCGATGACGGAGGCGCTGGGCGGTGTCGCGGTGGCGGCCATCCTCGCCTTCGTCGGCTGGCGGATCATGTCCGGCCAGTCGACCATCGGCGAGTTCACCGGCTTCATGGGCGCGCTCCTCATCGCCTCGCAGCCGCTGCGCGCGCTCGGCAACCTCTCCGCCCTGGTGCAGGAGGGGCTCGCGGCGCTGACACGCTACTATGCCGTTCTCGACGAGCCGGTGACAGTGCGCGACCGGCCGGACGCCCGCCCCGCCACCTTCGGCGCCGACACGGTGCGCTTCGAGGGCGTCGATTTCAGCTACAGCGCCAAGGCCCCCGCCCTCCATGGCGTCACGTTCGAGGCGCGCGCGGGGGAGACGACCGCCATCGTCGGCCGGTCGGGCGCGGGCAAGTCCACCGTCTTCAACCTCATCCCGCGGCTTTATGATCCGTCGGCCGGGCGCATCACCATCGGCGGCGAGGACATCGCCGGCCTCACCTTGTCGTCACTGCGCGAGCGGATCGCCATCGTCTCGCAGGACGTGACCATCTTCAACGACACTGTGGGGGCCAACATCGCGCTGGGGCGGCCGGGCGCCTCGGCGGACGAGATCGCGGCGGCGGCGAAGAATGCCGGGGCGCACGACTTCATCATGCGCGCCCCAGGCGGCTACGACGCGCCCGCGGGCGAGCGGGGCGGCAATTTCTCGGGGGGCGAGCGCCAGCGCATCGCCCTTGCGAGAGCCTTCCTGAAGGACGCGCCGATCCTGCTCCTCGACGAGGCGACCTCGGCGCTGGACGCGGAATCGGAGGAGATCGTCAAGGCCGCGCTGCAGCGGCTGGCGGCGGGGCGCACGACGCTCGTCATCGCCCACCGCCTCGCGACGGTCCGTGCGGCCGAACAGATCATCGTGCTGGACGCCGGGCGCGTCGCCGAGACCGGGACGCACGACGCGCTGGTGGCCTCCGGCGGGCTCTACGCCAAGTTCCACCGCCTGCAGCTCGCGTCTGACTGAGGACGGACCGGGGCCCGAACGAAAAAAGGCGGGCGCCGCAGCGCCCGCCCCCGTTGCGGCCGATCGCCCCGGTCAGAAAATGTCGACGCCGATGATGAGATCGCGCGTGTCGACGCCCTCCAGAACCGCGATCAGACGGTCGCCGTAGAAGATCGCATCGCCGTCGAAGTCGAGCGCGCCGGGCAGCACGTCGGTGAGGTAGATGGTGTCCTCATCGAACGTGAAGTCGGTGATCGTGGTGTAGCCGCGGTCGAGCGCGGTGATGTCGATCACGTCGAACCCGTCGCCGCCGGTCAGCGTGTCGAACCCCATGTCGCCGATCAGCGTGTCGTTGCCGATGCCGCCGAACAGGACGTCGTTGCCGTTGCCGCCTTCGAGGTAGTCCTCGCCGCGGCCGCCGTCCAGGATGTCATGACCGCCACCGCCGTAGACGATATCGTCGGCGCCGTTACCGTTCAGCACGTCGTTGCCGCCGCCGCCGAGGATGTAATCCTCGCCTGAGCCTGCGTCGACCAGATCGTGACCGGCCCCGCCGACGACGTAGTCGTTGCCGCCGCCGCCGTTGAGGGAATCGTTGCCGCTCCCGCCGTTCAGCGTGTCGTGGCCGGCACCGCCCAAAATCTCGTCGTCGCCGTCCTGGCCGAACGCCATGTCCCTGCCGGACGAAGTGAAGATGTAGTCGTCACCGTCGCCGCCATAGGCGCTGTCGTTGCCGGCCCCGCCCAAGAGCGAGTCGTCGCCCGTGCCGCCGGCCATGCTGTCGTCACCATTGGCGCCGACGAGGGAATCGTCACCGTCGCCACCCCAAAGCGTGTCGTTGCCGTCGCGCCCGACCACCGTGTCGTCGCCCTGGCCGCCGTCGACCAGATCGTTGCCCTTGCCGCCGTCGAGGAAGTCGTCGCCGCGCCGTCCTTCCAGCAAGTCGTGACCGTTTCCGCCGTAGACGGTGTCGTTGCCGACGCCGCCGTTGACGGTGTCCGCGCCATCGTTGCCGAGAACGAAGTTGTCCGCATCGTCACCGATGATGACGTCGCTGCCGGACCCGGCGGACAGGGTGTCCTCGCCGAACAGGGTGCCGATGAGAGCGATCGGGCCCGCCGGGGTGCTGCCGTCCTCGCTGACGGCCAGCGCGCTTCCCTCGGGCGCCGCGTTGCCGGTGAGCGCGCTGTCGCGGATCGTCACCGTGCCGCCGTCGATGATGAAGACCGCACCGCCGGCGATGCCTGCGCTGTTCTCGGTGAAGGTGGTGTTCTCCACCTCGGCCGAGACGTCGGCGGAGGTCCACAGGCCGCCGCCTTCGGCCGCCGCGGCGTTGCCGCTGAAGACGCTGCCCGCGATGGCGAGCGTGGTGCCCGCCCCCGCCGCATGCACGCCGCCGCCATTGCCCGGCGCGGAGCCCACGTTGTTGCCGGTGATGGTGGTCCCGGTGAGACGGTTCACGCCTCCGGTCAGCTCCATCGCCCCGCCCGCGCGATTGGCAGCGTTGTTCAGGAACACGTTGTCGGCGGAGGTGAGGGTGCCGCCGATGGAGTGGACCGCACCGCCCGAGCCGGACGTGCCGACGGCGCTGTTGCGCTGGAAGGACGAGTCCGACACCTCGGTGGTGCCGCCATTGTTGAAGAGCGCACCGCCGCCGTTGTCCGCCGCAGTCCCTGTCGCGACGTTGTCGTCGAAGGTGCTGGACGAGATCGCCATGGTGGATCCGGCCTGGTTCCAGACCGCGCCGCCCTCCGCGCTCGCCACGTTGAAGGCGAAGTCTGACGCGGCGATGGTGACCAGAGTGCCGTCGCTGCCGGTGACGTGGATGGCGCCGCCATTGCCGGGCGCGGCCACGGTGAAGCGGCTGTCCCCGGCCATGTTGGAGGACATCGACGTGCCGGAGACCACCAGCGTTCCGTCGATGATCTCGATACCGCCGCCCGCGCGCGCGGCGACGTTGGTGTTGACGACCGACCCTTCCACGACGACGAGCCCGTCCGTGGAGAGGATGCCGCCGCCGGAGCCCGCGGCCCCCGTCGCCGCGTTGGCGTCGATGGTGGAGGACGTCACCGTGACGTCGCCGCCATTGTTGAAGATGCCGCCGCCGCCCATGTCCGCGTCGTCGCCGAGCGCGCGGTTGCCGGTGATGGTGGAGCGGATGACGTTCATCGTCGATCCGGCCTGGTTCCAGAGGCCGCCGCCCTCGGATGCGGCGATGTTTTCCTGAACCAGCGTCTCCTCGACCGTGACGTCGGCGATGCCCGTCACGTGGAGGGCGCCGCCATTGCCGGGCGCCGCGACGGGGCTTCCCGCCTCGTTCATCGACAGGGTGGAGCCGGTGATCACCATGGTGCCGTCGATGATCTCGACGCCGCCGCCGGCCCGGTTCGCGGTGTTCTGCGAGATGGTGGAGTTGGTGACCGTCACCGCGCCGTCGGTGGAGAGGACGCCGCCGCCAGAGCCCGCCGCGCCGTCGGCGAAGTTGCCGAACATGCTGACGCTGGTGAGGTTGACGTCGCCGCCATCGTTGAAGACCGCACCGCCGCCGTTGTCCGCGCCGTCACCGGAGGCGGTGTTGGAGCCGAAGAGGGTGGACGAGATCGTCATCGTCGACCCGGCCGCGTTCCAGACGCCGCCGCCCTCGCTCGCCGCATCGTTGCCGGTGAAGCTGGTGCCGGAAATCGTCGTCGTCGTACCCGCGCCGGTGATGTGGATGCCGCCGCCGTTGCCGGGGGCCGCCGTCGTCTCGCCGACCGCGTTGAGGGAGATGTTCGCGTCGACGATGTCGAGCGTCGTCAGCCCGTTGGTCTCGATCGCGCCGCCCGCCCGGTCGGCCGTGTTGTTGACGAGGGAGGAGGACGTGATGGTGAGGCTGGCGCCGGACGAGAAGATGGCGCCGCCCGAGCCTTCGCTCGCGCCGCCCGTTCCGGTCGCGGTGTTGCCGTCGAGGAGCACGTCCTGAAGGGCGAGGTTGCCTGAGGTGTGGCTGATGCCGCCGCCGTTTGCGTCCGTCGCCGTGCCGCCGACGAGCTTCAAAACGTTCAGCGACACCTCGTTCGCGTCCACCGAGAGGAGCCGGTTGGCAAGGTCGGTGGTGACGATGACGGCATCGTCCTGCTCGGTGCCGCCGGTGATGGTGAGGTTGTCGGTGATCGTGAGCTCACCGAGTGTCAGGTTGATCGTCTGCCCGGCGACGGCGTCGCCGAAGATGATCTCGTCGGCGCCGGCGCTCTGGTTCGCAAGCTCGATCGCCTCGCGCAGCGACAGGTCGCCCGCGGTGAAATCGCCGTCCGACTCATCTGCCGTGGTGGTTACGACGAATGTTGCCATGAAGTCCTCCCTCGAGTGCGCTGGTGCGCCTTGACGCTCTTATGACGTACGAGCCGGTGTGCTGACGAGTTTTCGCGCACGATCACGCAATGAATTGATCAAGCGGCCCTGACCAATATTTCCACTGCGATAACAGTGGATTGGTGCAATATTGCCGGAGCTCTGCCATAATGTCGCAGGGCCGAGGCGCTGAATGCTATTCGCTGATGCCGGCGACCGCATCCACCATGCGGGCAAGGTCTTCCTCGCGCGACAGGCGGTGGTCGCCGTCTTTGATCAACGTCACCACGACGTCGTCGTGGGCGAGGCGGTCCACGAGTTCGAGCGCGTGGCGGTAGGGCACATCCGGGTCGGCGACACCCTGGAGGATGTGGACCGGGCAGCCGGTCTCGATCGGCGCGTCCGTGTAGAGGAGATGGTTGCGCCCGTCCTCGAAGAGGCGCTTCGTCACCGGGGTCGGGTCGCCATAGTCGGACGGAAGGTGCGTGACGCCCTTTTCCATCACCTCGGCCTTCAGCGCGTCGGGAAGCTTCGGCCACATCAACCGCTCGGTGAAGTCCGGTGCGGGGGCGATGAGGACGAGGCCGGCGAGCGGGCGGCCGGCGGCCAGGCGCTGGCGGGCGAGAAGGAGGCCGATCCAGCCGCCCATCGAAGAGCCGACGGCGATGGTCGGACCGTCGCAGAAGGTGGCGTCGACGAGCGCCGCGTCGGCCAGCCAGTCGCCGAGGGCGAAGTCGGTGAAGGCGCCGGATGATTCGCCGTGGCCGCGATAATCGAACCGCACGACGCGCCGGCCGTTTGCTTTTCCCCATGCGGCGAGGCGCACCGCCTTGCCGCCCTGCATGTCGGAGCGGAAGCCGCCAAGCCACAGGATTGCGGGGTTTTTGCCCTCCGTGATCTCCACAGCGAGCTCGTCGGCGCCACTTGAGATCCGTGTTGCCTTGTCAATCATTATTTGGCGCTTCTTTGTTAGGTGGGACAGCGGGCGGCGCTTCGGCCGCGGCGATGAGAGTGAGTGCATGACTGCGCGGCCGATGACGATCCTGCAAGTGGTGCCCCAGCTCGAGACGGGTGGCGCCGAACGCACGACGCTCGACGTGGCCGCCGCGCTCGTCGCGGACGGGGACCGGGCCATCGTGGTGTCCGAGGGCGGGCGCATGGTGCCGGAGCTGGAGGCTTTGGGGGGCGAGCACATCACCATGCCCGTCGCCTCCAAGAAGATCCTGACCATGCGCAAGAACGCCGCACGCCTCGCCGACCTGATGGAGCGGGAGGATGTCGACATCATCCACGCCCGCTCGCGCGCGCCGGCGTGGTCGGCGCTGTGGGCCGCGTCGTGGACCTACCGGCCGTTCGTCACGACCTATCACGGCGCGTACAACGAAGGCTCGTGGCTGAAGAACCGCTACAACTCGGTGATGGCGCGGGGCGATGTGGTGATCGCCAATTCCGAATATACCGCCGCGCTGGTGGCCGAGCGTCATCCGTTCGCGCGGGACAGGATCGTGACCATCCACCGCGGCATCGACCTGTCGGCCTTCGACCAGCCGGCCGAGGACAGGGCCGAAGCGCTGCGCCGCAAGTGGGGGATCGACAAGCGCGACCGTGTGCTCATCAATCTCGCCCGGTTGACGCCGTGGAAGGGCCAGCTCGTTCTGGTGGAGGCGCTGGCGGAGGTGGCGGCGCGGCTGAAGACGGGCTGGGTCTGCGTTCTCGCCGGAGACGACCAGGGACGCACCGACTACCGCCTGGAGGTTCAGGACAGGGTCCGCGCGCTGGGGCTCGAAAAGCGGGTGAAGATCGTCGGCCATTGCGACGACGTGCCGGCGGCGCTGGCGGCGGCGGACCTTGCCGTTCAGCCGTCGATCGAGCCTGAGGCGTTCGGGCGGGCGGCGGTGGAGGCGCAGGCGGCGGGCGTTCCGGTGATCGTCTCCGACCTCGGTGCGGTGCGCGAGACGGTGCTGGCGCCGCCCGAATATGGGCGCGACGTGCGCACGGGCTGGCGGGTTCCGGCCGGCGAGCCGGGGCCGCTCGCCGATGCGATCATGGAGGCGCTGGTGACGGCCGGGGAGACCCGTCTGCAGATCGGTGCGCGGGGCCGTCAGCACGCCGTCACGCACTTTTCACTGGTGTCGATGACGCAAAAGACGCTGGCGGTCTACGATGACCTTTTGGAGAATGCGCAAACCGGGCTATATTAGGGGGTGACGCGATGCAGGGTGGAACTTAATGCCGTGCTGAAGCGTCAACCGAACAACAATTTTTGGAGACACCACCATTCGTCGACCGCACCGCGCCCCCGCTCCGGCACTGAAGCAAGGTCCGAGGACCAACCGTGACATCCGCGTGCCCCGCGTCCAGCTCGTGGACGACGAGGGGACCAACCGCGGCATCTTGTCTATCGACGATGCGATCAAGCTCGCCGAGGACTCCGGGCTCGACCTCGTCGAGGTTGCGCCGAACGCGGATCCGCCCGTCTGTAAGATTCTGGACTATGGCCGCTTCAAGTTCCAGACTCAAAAGAAAGCGGCCGAGGCGCGCAAAAAGCAAAAGACCTTCGAGGTCAAAGAGATCAAGATGCGCCCGAACATCGACACGCACGATTACGACGTGAAGATGAAGGCCATCAAGAAATTCTTCGACGAAGGCGACAAGGTGAAGGTCACCCTGCGCTTCCGCGGGCGTGAGATGGCGCACCAGAACCTCGGCATGGAGCTTCTCAACAAGGTTCGCACCGACACGGCGGAGATCGCCAAGGTCGAGGCCGAGCCGAAACTGGAAGGCCGTCAGATGGTGATGGTGCTGGCCCCCACCGCCCAGCGCTGACGCCCCATCATTGATGCCTCGCCGGCGCGCGGACCTCGTCCCGCACCCGTAGCGTGAGGCATCCGCGCGACGAGACATGAAAAACGGCCGTATGCCCGCATACGGCCGTTTTTGCGTCGAGCAGCCATGCTGATCCGAGGCTTGAGGGTTCGCGCTCGTGCCGTCTCCGGCATAACTGCTATCTATACTTCTGGTTGTGAAACGCACCAGATTGCCGTAGGATGACTCAACCTTGGGAGGCATCCACCATGAATCCGGTCGTTCCGATCACCCTTCGCCTCGACCCGGCTTTGATCGTGTCGTTGACCACCAGTGCCGGCGATCTCGGCATGGGGTTGGACGCGTATGTGACCGAGTTGATCGCCCAGCACGAGCGTCCCGTCCGCGGCATCGAGGCGGACCACGTCGGCCTCATCGCCGATTTCATCATGCTCGCCCTTCGCGTGCGTGACGAAGGCCGGTTCGACGAGAACTTCACGCTCAACGTCTTCCGCACCGCTGTTGCCGCGCCGCGTATGCGCGCCGCTTACGAAAGGGCGATCGGCGGGGACGCCTACGCTCCCAATCTTCCCGGCAAATTCCTGCTGAACATGTCGCTCGCCTGGCACATCCGCAACGCCGTCGGTGCCTCCACGAAGCGGGACGCCAACGGGGTGGAGATGCGCCGCCGCGTCGAGAACGAGCCGATCGAGATCTACACCCTTCTCCAGGAAGCCCGATTGCCGATCGCCGCGTGACATCAGCCTCACCGCCGGCCGCCACCCGGCTCGCCCGCAATGAAACGGATCGTGCGCGGCAAGGCGCCCACGCTCCGGTGGCCACCCGCGGCCGAGGCGCTTGATGGGCTTGAGCGGCCTGGCGGGTGATGCACCTGGTGGCGTAGGAGCCTGGCGGGTGAGGCGCCTGTCGGGTGAGGCGCCTGTCGGGTGAGGCGCCTGGCGGCTGATGCGCTGGGCGGGCAAGTCGCCTGGTGGCGGAGGTGCCTCGTCGCGGCGCGCTGCCGGTGAATTCGGCGCGCCGCCGGTGCGCGGCTTTCGGCCTCCGCGCCCTGTCCTCAGGAGCCGGAAAGCATCACCGCGAGATGATCTTGACCACCCGCGCGAAGAGCCAGATCGGCACGACGATCACCGCACCGACGATCATGATGTTGAAGAACTGCTCGACCGACTCGAAGCCGAGATTCGTAAGCGCGCGGAACCGCTGATCCAGCCAGTTGATGATGTCGTTGGGGTTGATGTCCAGCATCGTCAGAATGAGGCCGACGACGAAAGACATCACGACGAGGCGGATGAAGACGCCCATCGGCGACCCGCCCAAGACACGCTCCGTAGCGCCGTAGCGCCGCTCAAGTGGACTCATTCAACCCTCCGTTTGACCGGATATAGGTGTCCATTCCTGAACTGCCAGCATCCGCGCGCAGGCTCTCGCCCACGCGAGCCACACCATGGCCAAGGACGTGGAACCGAGGCCCCATCGAAACGGCGCTTGGATGATCTTTAGCCGCGCCCACCGCGCCGGAGGACACCACCGAAGCAGGTACCGGCGGCTCCGGCTGACCGTGGATGCGCCTGCCGTTTAGCTGGTCTCGTAGCGGACGCGGCGGCGAGGCGCCCGCTGCTTCCCGCTGCGCCCCTCACCGTCAATGCTTCAGCGGTCGCCGGACGCATCGTCACCCCCCAAGACGCCACCAGAGTCAGCGTTGCGAACCGGCAGACACCGCTTGAGCAGACGAGGAAACGCCGCACGGACGACGCCGCCGCGAGGGGTCACCACCGGTTTGCCCGTCCATTCCATTCATCACCGCGCCCCCCAGAACAGCACTCGTCGAAACAAGAGCGAGACGGGGAAGCACCAGCCCTGGGCTGACGCGCCCCTGCCCCGCCTCCGGCTTGACGTCACTTGAAATTGCGATCTCGGCAACACCCGGCCCCGTCGCCTCGTTTTACGCATAGGCAACCGTCTCAGCCACCATAGTCATCACCGATGCGCCGCCACCTGGCGGTCCGCCGTCTGACGCAGGTGCCCAGCCAAAATGCCGTCGTCGGCAACGCGGTATCGGGAGCGGCCTACTATCATCGCTTCGGCGAGCTGACCGCTCGCTGAGCTACCAGCACCGGGTTGAACGCGGTCACCGGGTTGGACCGGCGGCACCGGGCGAGCAACAGTCGCCGCTTCACCCAACGCGCGCCGATCGCACCGAAACGCCACCAGAGCGCCCGCGGTGCGACGCGATGATTACCGCTTCTCCGCCCAGGCCGCGCCGGGCGGGCACCGCTGCGTCAGCGGCGCCCGCTGCGGGCGAACCGCGTCAAGCCGTCGCGAAGGACGATAGGCGCAGGCCCGTCGAGAGCGCTTCCGGATCGGTGTGGAGGTGAAGGATCGACGGCAGACCGGACTTCACCGCCGCATCGAAGGCGTCGGCGAACTCGGACGTGTCGCGGATCGTCGCCCCGAAGCCGCCATAGGCTTTGGCGAGCGCTGCAAAATCGGCGCTTCTCAAGCGCGTGCCGGAGGTGCGGCCCGGATAATGCCGCTCCTGATGCATGCGGATGGTGCCGTACATCCCGTTGTCGCACACGATGGTGATCAACGCGGCGCCATGCTGTGCGGCGGTGCCGAACTCGTTGCACGTCATCTGGAAGCAGCCGTCACCCGCGAAGGCGACGACGGGCGCGTCCGGGTGCCGCAGCTTGGCCGCGATCGCCGCCGGCAGGCCGTAGCCCATCGAGCCGGAGGTGGGCGCCAGCTGCGTGCGCCAGCCGCGGAACTGGTAGTAGCGGTGCACCCAGCCGGAATAATTGCCGGCGCCGTTGGTGATGATCGCGTCGTCGCCCAGCGTGCGGGAGAGGTGCGACACCACCTCCTCCATCTTCACCGCGCCCGGCGTCTCCTGCGGCGTCGTCCATGCATCGAACGCTGCGCGTGCCTCCGCGCGCACGCTCGACCAGGGCCACGGCACGGGGCCGGCCCTGAACGCGCCCGCCAGCGCCTTGGCGAAGGCGGTGGTGCCGGACACGATGCCGAGGTCCGGGCGGTAGACGCGGCCGATCTCGTCGCCGGTCGGATGAACGTGGATCAGCGTCTGGCTGGGCTCCGGCACCTCGAACAGGGTGTAGCCCTGCGTCGTCATCTCGCCGAGGCGCGCGCCGATGACGAGCACCACGTCCGCCTCGGTCACCAGCTTCTTCAGCGCCGGGCTGATGGCGATGCCCATGTCACCGACATATTGCGGCAGGCGATTGTCGACATAGTCCTGGCAGCGCAGCGAGCAGGCGATCGGAATGTCGGACGCGGCGGCGAAGGCGGCCATCGCCTCCCCCGCCTCCTTCGACCAGCCCGGCCCGCCGACGATGACGAGCGGCCTCTCGGCCCCCTTCAGCATCGCCACCGCCTTGTCCACCGCCTCGGGGCTCGGCTCGGCATAAGCGGGGTTGGAGGCGGGCACGGACGGCGCGGCGGAACGGGCCGAGAGCATCGTCTCCGGAAGCGCCAAGACGACCGGGCCGGGGCGGCCGGACATCGCCGTGTGGAAGGCGTGGCTCACATATTCGGGGATGCGGTCGACCGTGTCGATCTGCGCCGCCCACTTGGCGAGCGGGCCGAACATCTGCCGGTAATCGACCTCCTGGAAGGCCTCGCGGTCCACCATGTCGGCGCCGACCTGGCCGATGAAGAGGATCATCGGCGTAGAATCCTGCATCGCCACGTGGACGCCGGAGGAGCCGTTGGTGGCGCCGGGGCCGCGGGTGACGAAGGCGACGCCGGGGCGGCCGGTCAGCTTGCCGTCGGCCTCGGCCATCATCGTCGCCCCGCCCTCCTGGCGCGCGTTGATGACGTCGACGCCGGACTCGTAGAGACCGTCGAGGGCGGCGAGGAAACTTTCGCCAGGGACCTGAAAGACGCGATCGACGCCTTCTGCTTTGAGCTGTTCGACGAGGATCTGTCCGCCGTGCCGCATGATGAGCTATTCCGCCGCTTGTTGCAGTTTCTTGGATTTGCCGAGCGATGTGATCGCCCGCCCGAAGGCCGGGCCGACGCCGAGATTGGCGCCGAGCGCTTTCAGCTTAGCCGCCTGCGCCTCGGTCTCCACCCCCGCGACCATCACGCGAGCGTTCAAAGCCTTGGCGACGCCGAACATGGCGGCGGTCAGCTTCTCGGAGCGCGGCAGATCGGTGGTGCGGGTCAACCCTTCGTCGAACCGGACACCGTCCACGTCGAGGCGCGACAGGATGGTGGGGGAGGAGGTGCGGCGGGCGAAATCCACCAGCCACACCGACGCGCCGACGCTCTTCAACCGGCTCACGAGTTGCACGCAGAACTCGGGATTGTCCGAAACGATGCGCTCCGGAACGCCGATCTGCAGCGTCCCCGGCTCGATGCGCGCGCGGGCGATGATCGTCTTCATGTCGCCGACGAGTTCGGAGCGGAAGGCCTCGGCGATGGGAAGCGTCAGCATCAGGTTGAGCTGGTTGCCGGAGGCGCGCCATTCGCCGAGCGTCTGAGCGCAGCGGTCGAGGGTGGCGAGCGCCATCTGGAGCGCCATCCCTTCGTGGGAGGCGACGTCCAGAAGCTCGGCCCATGAGAGCGGGCCCTGCAGCGGGTGCTGCCAGGAGGGCACCGCCTCGTAACCGGTGATGGCGCCTGTGCCGAACTCGTAGATCGGCCGATATTGCAGCTTCACCTTGTCTTCGGAGATCGCCCGCTTCAGGTCGCGCGCCAGGCTGCGGCCGGACATGTTGAGGCGGCGCATCAAGGGGTCGAACACCTCGGCCCTGTCGCCGCCCTGGCGCTTGGCGCGGCGCAAAGCGAGCTGTGCATTGTCGAGGATCTCGGCCGCGTTCTCGGCCTTCAGGTCGATCCCGGCGATGCCGAGCGAGCAGATGACGACGATCTCCTCGTCGGCGAAGGGGATCGGCGTTCCCATCGCCTGGCGGATCTTCTCCGACAGATCGTCGAGCTTGGCGGCGTCGGAATAGACGAGGAGGCCGAAGGAATCGCCGGAGAGGCGCGCCACGCTGTCGTGCCGGCGCAGGATGCGGCCGAGGCGGCGCCCCATGGTGAGGAGCACCGAATCGCCGACCGACTGGCCGTACTGGTCGTTGATCTCGGAGAAGTTGTCCGGGTTGACGACGACGACGAAAAGGCGCTGGGCGGTCTGATCGTTGGACCAGGCGCGCGCCATCTCGATGCGGTCGAGGAAGAGGGCCTGGTTGGGAAGGCCCGTCAGATTGTCGTAGACGCTGTCGTGCAGCAGCCGCTCTTCGACGGTCTTCTGCTCGGTCACGTCCGTCAGCGTGCCGACGCAGCGGATGATCTCACCATCGGTGCCGATGACGGGGCGCGCGCGCAGGCGGAACCAGCGGAAGTGCCCGTCCACGCCGCGGAAGCGGAAGAGGTCGTTGATGCGGCCGCGGCGGCGCTCGGTCGTGGCGTCCAGAACGGCGCGGAAGCGGTCGCGGTCCTGCGGATGGAGCGCGGGGAACCAGTCCTGGGGCGGGCCTTGCAGGGCGCCTTTCTCCATGCCGAGGCGGCTTTCGGCCTCGGCGCCGCAGGTGATGTGGTCGCGCTGCAGGTCCCAGTCCCACACGATGTCGCCCGCGCCGGCCAGCGCCAGAACGTCCCGCTCGACGTTCTTGGCGAGCGCGGGGGCGATGGTGGTGCCGGCGAAGGCGTGCTGCATCACCGTGAAGCCGATGAGAAGAACGAGAAGCACGAGCCCGCCATTCAGCGCGGGCTGCACGAAGTCGTTGTCGATATCGCCCGCGACGGTGAGGGCGGCGGCGGCGATCCAGGCGATGAGGAGCGCCCATGTGGGCAGGATCATCACCGCGCGCTCGTTGCCGCGGATCGCCGCGACGATGATGGCGACGAGGCCGAGACCGGCGACAAGCGGCAGGCCTTGGCGGGCGATCTGCGCGGTCAGCTCCGGGCTCTGGAAGGACAGCCACCCGGCGCCGACGGCGAGCGGGATGAAGGCCAGCATCAGACTGGTGCTTCTGAGCCGCCAGCGGGCGATCTGCAGATAGGAGAGGACGAAGGCCGCCAGCGACACCGTCAGCATCGCCTCGGAAAAGGCGCGCAAGGCGGTTTCGGAGGCGAGGCGCGTTGCGACGATGTCGGCGAGGAAGGCGAAATCGATCAGGACATAACCGAAGGCGACCCAGGCGAGCACCGCCGATGCGGCGAACATCATCGTGCCCTTGATCACGAACATGGCGAGGAAGAACAGCGCCATCAGCCCGGCGATGCCGACGATGATGCCCTTGAACAGCGTGTAGGCGTTCTGGCTGTCGCGGTAGGAGTTCGGCTCCCACAGGCGCAAGGTCGGCAGATGGTCGTCGCCGAGCTCCAGAACGAAGGTGACCGTGGCGCCGGGGTCAAGCGTGATGAGGAAGACGTCCGCCTCGGTGGAGGGGACGCGCTGGGGCGGGAAGCCTTCGGACGGAGTGATGGCGACGATGCGCACCGAGCCGAGGTCGGGGTTCCAGACGCCGGAGCCCGGAAGCCGGTGATGCTGCGCCACGAGCAGCCGGTCGAGCTGCTCGTCGCCCGGATTTTGCAGGCCGATGACGGCCCAGTGGCGCGTCGCATCGCTGGTGGGCGTCACCTCGATGCGTTGGGTCACGCCGTTGATGTCTTCGGCGGTGGAGACCTGTAGGCGCTCGGGCTGGTCGAGATAGATCTCGGTCAGCGGCAGGAGGTCGGTCACCGGCGCATCGCCGACAGGCACGGCCTCGACGGCCAGCGCCTGGGCGCTGACGAGCATCATCAAGGCGGTGAAAAGCCAGCGCATCTCAGGCCAACTCAACAAAGGCCAGCGCATCATTGCTCCTCGTCCCGTGTGGGATCGATGGTGTCTCCATTGACGAGACCGAAAAGGACGTGATCGCGCCACGCCCCGTTGATGCACAGGAAGCGGCGGGCATAGCCCTCCTCGGTAAAGCCGACCCGCTTGAGAAGGCGGATCGACCGCTCATTGTGTGGCAGCGTGGCCGCTTCGATTCGGTTAAGGCCGAGCGTCTCGAAGCAGAAGGGGACGATGGTGCGTACGGCATCGCCCATGATGCCCTGGCCGGCGAACCGCTCGCCCATCCAATAGCCCATCGAGCAGGACTGGGTGACGCCGCGCTTGACGTGGGCCAGCGTGATGCCGCCCGCCAGCCGCCCCGTCTCGCCCTCGTAGACGAAGAAGGCGTAGCCCTCGTCGGCGCGGATGTCGCGGTGGTAGCGGCGCAGGCGGCGGCGGAAGGACATGCGCGTCAGGTCGTCGCGCGGCCAGGTCGGTTCCCAGGGCTTTAGGAAATGGCGGCTTTCCGCGCGCAGGGTGCTCCATTCGGTATAGTCGGCCGAAACCGGCATCTTCAGCCGCGTCAGCTTGCCCGCGAGAACGGTGCTCTCGTTCAGCGCGGCGGTGCCGCGCAGGGGGCCGGACCGCGGCAGGGCGCTCATAGGGCGGCGACCGGGGTGCCGAAGCGGGCAATGATGGCGGCGGCGTCCGTCGCCTCCGTGGCACCGATGGTGACGAGGGTCGGCGTGGAACGCACCACTTCGCCGAGGATGCGGCGCACGTCGGCGTCGGTCACGGCCTCGATCTCGGCGATGCGCTCCTCCTTCGGCACCAGGCGGCCGAAGACGATGGCCTGGCGCGCGGCCTGGCCCATGCGCGCGTTGCAGCTTTCGCGGCTCATCAGCAGGCCGGCGCGAAGCTGGGCCTTGGCACGGTCCAGCTCCTCGGCGGTGATGCCGGTGATCGCGGCCTCCAGCTCGTCCAGCACCACAGTGCGCGCTTCGGGCACGTCCTGAGGCGAGGTGGCGAGGTGGATGGCGAAGACGCCGGAATCGGAGAACGCCCAGTGGAAGGCGGAGGTGTCGTAGACGAGCCCCCTCTCCTCGCGCAGCGCCTGGAAGAGGCGGGAGGACATGCCGCCGCCGAGCACCATCGCGGCGAGCTGGGCGGCCACCGCGTCGTCATGCAGCGCGGCCCGGCCCTCGAAGCCGAAGATGAGCTGGCATTCGGACGCGTCGTCCGTCTCGGCCGCGGTGCCGCCGGTGTAGGTCGCCTTGGGTGCGGCGCGGGCGGGGCCGGTGGGCACCCTCTCGAACGCGCGGGCGACATCGTCGACGAAGCGGGCGTGGTCGACCTGGCCGGCGGCGACGACGGTCATCGCCGGGGCGGTATAGTTGGCGGCGAAGAAGCTCCGCAGCGCATCCGGCGAGATGGCGCCCACCGAGGCGCGGGTGCCGAGGATGCGGCGGCCGAGCGGCTGGCCGACGAAGGCCGCCTCCGGCAGCGCGTCGAAGGCGCGGTCTTCGGGGATGTCCTCCGCGGAGCCGATCTCCTGCAGGATCACGTGGCGCTCGCGCTCCACGTCGCCGGGGTCGAAGGCGGGGACGGTCAGAATGTCGGAGATGATGTCGAGGGCGAGCGGCAGGTCCTCGGTCAGCATGCGCGCATGATAGGCCGTGGTCTCGACGCTGGTGGCGGCGTTGATCTCACCGCCGACGCTCTCGATCGCCTCGGAAATCGCGCGGGCCGAGCGGTTCGCCGTGCCCTTGAAGGCCATGTGCTCCATGAAGTGGGCGATCCCGTGCTCGCCCTCCAGCTCGGAGCGCGTGCCGGTCTCCACCCACACGCCGACGGCGACGCTGTCGACATGGGCCATCTCGTCGGTGACGACGGTGAGGCCGGAGGGAAGCGTGGTGAGCTGGCTCATGCGGTCACCGCGCGGGCCCGCTCGAGGACGATGGCCGCGACGGCGGCGACGTCGGCGGCGACTTTGGTGGAGCGTTCTGGGTCGGTCATGACTTTTTCCAGCCGTTCGGGCTGCACGGGGCGGCGCCCGCATCCGGCTTCCACCGCATCCGGGAACTTGGCCGGGTGGGCGGTCGACAGGGTGACGATGGGGGTGCCGGCCGGAAGGTCAGCCTCGGCCGCCGCCTTCAGCCCGACCGCGGTGTGCGGGTCGACGATGAGGCCGGTCTCGGCGTAGGTGCGGCCGATCTGGCGGCGGGTGTCCTCGTCGTCGGCGCGGCCTGAAGCGAAGAGGGTCTTCATCTCGGCGAGTTCGGCCTCGGTCAGCGCGAAGCCGGTGCGCGGGTCGGCCATCCGCTCGGCGATCGACGCGGCGTTGCGGCCGGAAAGGTCGAACACCAGCCGCTCGAAGTTGGAGGACACCTGAATGTCCATCGACGGCGAGGTCGACGGCGAGACCGTGCCCGGAACGTAGCGGCCGGTACGCGAGGCGCGGTCCAGAATGTCGTTCTGGTTCGTGGCGATGATCAGCTTCTCGATCGGCAGGCCCATCTTGTGGGCGACGTAGCCGGCGAGGATGTCGCCGAAATTGCCCGTCGGCACCGAGAAGGCGACCTTGCGCTGCGGTCCGCCCAGCGCCAGGGCGGCGAAGAGATAGTAGGTGATCTGCGCCGCGACACGGGCCCAGTTGATCGAGTTCACGCCCGACATCGCCACCTTCTCGTTGAAGGCGCGGTCGACGAACAGCGCTTTGACGATGCGCTGGCAGTCGTCGAAATCGCCCGCGACGGCGAGGGTGTGGATGTTGTCGTCGGCGATCGTCGTCATCTGCCGGCGCTGCACGTCGGACACGCGCCCGTCCGGGTAGAGGATGAAGACGTCGATGTTGGCGGCGCCGCGGAAGGCTTCGGCGGCGGCGGCGCCCGTGTCGCCCGACGTCGCGGTGACGATGGTCGCCCGGCGGCCGCGCTCCTTCAGGATGCGGTCCATCAGCCGCGCCAGCGTCTGCATGGCGACGTCCTTGAAGGCGAGCGTGGGGCCGTGGAACAGCTCCATGATAAAGTGATCCGGCCCAACCTGGACGAGAGGCGTGCGCGCGATGTGGGTGAAGCTGCCCATCGCAGCGTCGATATCGGCTTTGAGGGCGACTTCGGGAAGTTCACCCGCGGCGAAGCGGGAGAGGACCGTATAGGCCATCGCCTCGAACGGGCGGCCGACGAGGGACGCCAGGGTCTCCTGGCTGAGGACGGGATAGGTCTCGGGCACGAAAAGCCCGCCATCGGGGGCGAGGCCCGCCAGCGTCGCGTCGCAAAAGCCCAGCGGCTGTGCGCCGCCCCTCGTCGAGATATACTGCACCCGGAACCGTTCCCCCCGCAAAAGGTCAGTCTCAGAAGACCTTCCGGCGACGTTCTGTCAACTCACCCCCCGATCTGCCGATGCCACAGCCACGGGTGTCCGGCGGCGTGCGCCGGGGCATGAACCGTCGGCCAGCGTCAAGACGCCTCGTGATCAGGCGTGGCCGGCCGCCGACGAAAGGAGCTGCGGGTCGAAGCCGAGCTTCTTCATCGCGCGCTCATATTTGCTGGTCACGTCGAGGTCGAAGAGAAGATCGTGATCCGCGGCGCAGTGGAGCCAGCCGTTGGAGGCGATCTCCTGCTCGAGCTGGCCGGGCGCCCACCCCGCATAGCCGAGGGCGAGGAGCGCCTGGCTCGGCCCCGATCCATGGGCGATGGCGCGCAGGATCTCCACCGTCGCGGTGAGGCAGACGTCCTCGCCGGCGACGAGGGTGGCCTCCTTCAGCATGAAGTCGGACGTATGGAGGACGAAGCCGCGCCCGGTTTCCACCGGACCGCCGCTGTGGACGGCGACGTTGCGCGCGGCCTGCGGCAGGCGGATCATGTTTTCCTCGTCCACCACGCCGAGCTGGCTCAGGAGGTCCACGAAGGAGACGTTCTTGGCGGGCTTGTTGACGATGATGCCCATCGCCCCTTCCTCGGAATGGGCGCAGAGGAAGACGACCGCGCGCGCAAAACGCTCGTCACCGATCTGCGGCATCGCGATCAGGCATTGACCTTCGAGATAGCCCTCTATCTTGTCCATCGGCTGGCCTCCCTGAGCTGCGCTCGATGAGAAGGTAGCACAGCAATTCGATCCATGAAGGCATGACGCGTGCCGCAAGCCACCTTTGTCATGCGGCGAAATTGCCCGCCCGGTCGAAGGGCCGTCGCAGCGATCGCCGCGGCCGGGGGGTGTGCGCGGCGTGGCGCGGGCCTATAGATGTCGTAACCACCACACGTCGGAGACATCGACCATGACGATTGCCGTTGGCGACACGCTGCCTGCCGCCACCTTCAAGACCATGACCGCGGACGGCCCGTCCGAGGTGAGCACCGAAGAGCTGACCAAAGGCCGCAAGGTCGTCGTGTTCGGCGTTCCGGGTGCCTTCACCCCGACCTGCCACAACAACCACCTCCCCGGCTTCCTCACCAACTACGACGACATCAAGTCCAAGGGCGTCGACGAGATCGCCGTCGTGTCGGTCAACGACGTGTTCGTGATGAACGCCTGGACCAAGGCGACCGAGGCCGGCGGCAAGATCACCTTCCTCGCCGACGGGTCCGCCGCCTTCACCAAGGCCGTGGGCCTCGACCTCGACGCGTCGGGCATCGGCATGGGCATCCGCTCCAAGCGCTACGCGATGCTGGTGGAAGACGGCGTGGTGAAGGTCCTCAACATCGAGGACGCGCCGGGCAAGGCGGTGGAATCCTCCGCCGAAGAGCTGATGAAGAGCCTCTAAGAGGCGCGCGAAAGGCGGCCCGCTCCGGCGGGCGGGCCGCCTTTCCATCCCTGGGGCAATCGGCGATCTACGCCTCGGGCGAGCGGCCATCTACGCCTCGGGCGAGCGGCCATCTACGCCTCGGGCGAGCGACCATCTAAGCCTGGGGCGAGCGGCGATCGACGGGAAAGGACACCACCGGGCTTGACAGGACGGGCAATATTCTCGTTCTGCCAACGATCCAAGATCGTGATCCCGCCTCGTCCGCCGTCTCTGGCGCGGGGTTTCCGCGCCCGACCAGAAAGCCCGTACCCATGTCCGTCACCCCGTCCGAACCGGCCACCGAGACCCGCGACTATTCCAAGACGCTGTTTCTGCCTCAGACGGAGTTCCCGATGCGGGCCGGCCTTCCGAAGAAGGAGCCGGAATGGCTCGCCAAGTGGAAGGAGATGGACCTTTATAAGAGCCTGCGCAAAGCCTCCGCGGGCCGCGAAAAATTCATCCTCCACGACGGCCCGCCCTACGCCAACGGCAACATCCACATCGGCACCGCGCTCAACAAGATCCTGAAGGATTTCGTCGTGCGCTCGCACCAGATGGCGGGATACGACGCCAACTACGTGCCGGGCTGGGACTGCCACGGCCTGCCGATCGAATGGAAGATCGAGGAACAGTACCGCGCCAAGGGCAAGAACAAGGACGAGGTGCCGATCGTCCAGTTCCGCGCCGAATGCCGGGACTATGCGCGCCACTGGGTCGGCGTGCAGCGCGAGGAGTTCGAGCGGCTCGGCGTCGTCGGCGACTTCCCCGTCGACTGGGACGAGAACTTCTCCGCAGGCGTTCCCCAGTCCGGCCCCTACCTGACGATGAGCTACGCCGCCGAGGCCGAGATCGCGCGCGAGATCATGATCTTCGCTTCAACGGGCCAGCTTTATCGCGGCTCCAAGCCGGTGATGTGGTCGGTGGTCGAGCGCACGGCGCTGGCCGAGGCCGAGGTGGAATATTACGACTACCAGTCCGACACGATCACCGTCGCCTTCCCGCTGACGAAGATCGCCGGGACCGGCGCCACGGCCGCCGGCGTCACCCCTGCGGCGGGCGGGATGATGGCGCACGAGATGCCGATGGACGTCACCCACGCCGAAGCGCACGCCGCGGCGGGTGACCTCGAGGGCGCGTCGGTGGTGATCTGGACCACCACGCCCTGGACCATCCCCGGCAACCGCGCCGTTTCCTACGGCCCCACCATCGCCTACGGCCTCTACACCGTCACCGAGGCGGCCGAGGACAACTGGCTGAAGGCCGGAGCCCGGATCATCCTTGCCGACACCTTGGCGGACGAGGTGCTGAAATCCACCCGCGTCACCGGCTGGGAGCGGGTGCGCGACGTGACGGGGGCCGAGCTCTCCGGCTACCGCGCCAGCCATCCCTACGCCACGCTGGACGGGACGAACGGCTTCTACACCTTCCCCGTGCCGCTGCTGCCGGGCGACCACGTGACCGACGACGCGGGCACCGGCTTCGTCCACACGGCGCCCGGCCACGGCGTGGAGGACTTCGAGGCGTGGATGAACGCGCGGCGCGATCTCGAAGCCGCCGGCATCAACCCCGCGATCCCCTACACCGTCGGCCCGGACGGCCTCTACACCAAGGACGCGCCGGGCTTCGAGGGCCTCGCGGTCATCACCGACAAGGGTGAGAAGGGCAAAGCCAACCAGGCCAACATCGACGCGCTGGTGGCGACCGGGGCGATCATCGCGCGCGGCCGGGTGAAGCACACCTATCCGCACTCCTGGCGCTCCAAGAAGCCGGTCATCTTCCGCAACACGCCGCAATGGTTCATCGCCATGGACCGCGAGATCCCGGCGACGCCGTTCGCACCCGCCGGCGGCACCTTGCGCGAGCGCGCCGTGGCGGCCATCGACGAGACCCAGTTCGTGCCGCCCGCCGGCCGCAACCGCCTGCGCGGCATGATCGAGAACCGGCCCGATTGGGTGGTGTCGCGGCAACGCGCCTGGGGCGTGCCGATCACCGTCTTCGTCCACGCCGAGACGGGCGAGGTCCTGAAGGACGATGCGGTGAACGCCGCCATCGCCGCCGCCTTCGAGGCGGAGGGCGCGGACGCCTGGTTCGCGGACGGCGCCAAGGAGCGCTTCCTCGCCGGCCGCGCCGACGCCGACCAATGGCAGATGGTCACCGACATTCTCGACGTGTGGTTCGATTCAGGCTCCACGCACGCCTTCTGCCTCGCCAAGCGCGCCGACCTCCAGTGGCCGGCCGACGTCTATCTGGAAGGCTCCGACCAGCACCGCGGCTGGTTTCACTCCTCGCTCTTGGAAAGCTGCGGCACCCGCGGCCGTGCGCCCTACAAGACCGTCATCACCCACGGCTTCACCATGGCCGAGGACGGGCGCAAGATGTCCAAATCGCTGGGCAACACGATCGCCCCGCAGGACATCATCAAGGAGTTCGGCGCCGACATCCTGCGCCTGTGGGTGGCGAGCCAGGACTATTCGGACGACCAGCGCATCGGCAAGGAGATCATGAAGGGCGTCGCCGACGCCTACCGCAAGCTGCGCAACTCCATCCGCTGGATGCTGGGCACCCTCGCCCACGCCGACGATGCCCCGGTGGACCTCGCCGCGGCGCCCGAGCTGGAGCGGCTGATGCTCCACCGGCTCGCGGTGCTGGACGCGGACATCAAGGACGCCTACCGCCGCTTCGACTACAGCCACGTCGCCCACACGCTGATGACCTTCGCCAACGTGGAGCTGTCGGCCTTCTACTTCGACATCCGCAAGGACGCGCTCTATTGCGACGCGCCGTCCTCGCCGCGCCGCCGTGCCGCGCTCGCCGTGGTCGACAAGCTGTTCGACGCGATCGTCACCTGGATGGCGCCGATCCTGCCCTTCACGATGGAAGAAAGCTGGACCTCGCGCGGCCACGAGGGCTCGGTCCACATGGAGACCTACTTCACCGCCGATCCCGCCTGGCGCGACGATGCGCTGGCGGCGCGCTGGGAGAAGGTGCGCCGCGTGCGCCGCGTCGTCACCGGCGCGCTGGAGGTGGAGCGGCGCGAGAAGCGCATCGGCTCCTCGCTGGAGGCGCATCCGGTCGTGACGATCGCCGACGACGAGCTGCGCGCCGCGGTCGAGGCGGTGGACTTCGCCGACGTCGTCATCGCCTCCGCGGTGACGATAAAGGGTGGCGCGGCGGACGAGAGCGCCTTCACTCTTCCCGAGGTGCCGGGCGTTTCCGTCACCGTGGGCCTCGCCGAAGGCCGCCGCTGCGCCCGCTCGTGGAAGGTGCTGCCGGACGTCGGCGCCGACCCGCGCTACCCGGACCTTTCGCCGCGCGACGCCGCGGCGATGGCCGAGATCGAAGCCGCCGCGTAAGACCCGTCGGCATGACGATCGACACGCCCCGCGCGGCGACCCCGTGGACCGGGCGCACCGCCGCGCTCATCCTCACCCTCGCCCTCTTCGTCGCCGACCAGGCGACGAAGCTCTGGGTGCTGTCGCTCGATTTTTCGGCCGGGCCGATCACCGTCGCCCCCTTCGCCGACATCACCCTGGTGATGAACCGGGGCATCAGCTACGGCCTGCTGCAGCAGGACGGGCACGGGCGCTGGCTCCTCGTCGCCTTCACCCTCGCGGCGACGGCGGCGCTGTCGGTCTGGCTCTGGCGCGCCAAGCTCGGCCTCACGCGGATCGCCCTCGCCTTCATCATCGGCGGCGCGGTGGGCAACCTCGTCGACCGGGTGCTCTACGGCGCGGTGGTGGACTTCGTGCACCTCTATTGGGGCGCCTGGTCGTGGTACATCTTCAACGTGGCGGATGCGGCCATCGTCGTCGGCGTGGCGCTGCTGCTGGTCGAGAGCCTGACCGGCGGCGACGGCCGCCGCTCCCGCCGCGGCGAGACCACCAACGGTTAACAGTTTCCTGCCAGTGTTGCCGCAAAGCCTCAGATCGGCGGTCTCGACACTGCGCCGGTCAGTGTGATCGCGGGCCCGGTTGACTTGGCGGCCCGGCTTCGCGATGGCTTCAGTTGGTGGTGTATCTGCCACAATGTGGAGAGTCCCATGGTGCGTTCCGTCCTCATCGCGGCCTTCGTGGCTGTCGGCTTGTCCGGCTGCAACACGGCCTACAACTATTTCGAGGAAGAGCCGGACCCCACGGCGGAGGTCGAGCAGGGCAGCGTCTTCGGCATGTTGCTGACCCGCGGCGGCCTTGCCGAGCAGACCCGCTCGCCGGGCGACACCTACAAGCCCCGCGCCCCGCTGGCGATGCCGGGCTCCAGCGATCTGCCGCCCCCGTCCGACACGTCGTCGGCCGAAGCCGCGGTGAATTTCCCCAAGGACCACGACGTCGAAGCCCGTGAGGCCAAGCGCGCCCAATACGAGCAGGCGGCAGCGCTCGACGCCGCCGCGACCGCCCGCGGCGGCCGCTTCCTCCCCGGCGAGATGGACGACGGGCCGATGGCCCGCCAGGCCACCGTCGCCGACGAGCTCAGCCGCGTGGAAGATCCGGGCCGCAAATTGTCGCGCGAGGAAATGAAGGTCACCATCCGCGGCCGCTCGATGCGCAACGTGATGCTGAACGAGGACGGCACGGCCGCCCCGCGCACCTCGCTCATCCAGCCGCCGACCGCCTATCGCACCCCGTCCGAGACCGCCGCGCTTCCCGAGAAGCGGGACATCGAGAACTCGGAATGGATGAAAAAAGAGATGTATAAGAACGCCAAGCAGGTGGACCCCAGCGCCCGCGTCATGCCGAAGCAGTGACCGCGTTACAAAATCTTCAGTGGTAACCGGCGCGCGTGAGGCGTACCTCCCTGTCATGAGTAGTGATAGGGTTTCTCCGCATGACGTTCCGAACGATCGTAGCCGCGGCAGCCGCCGCGGCCATGTTGTCGCTCCCCGCAAAGGCTGAGCCCGTGGATCTCGGCAACGTTTCCATCGCCCCCGATACGACCACCTTCACGCTGGACAACGGCCTCGAAGTCGTCGTCATTCCCGACCGCCGCGCGCCGATCGTCACGCACATGATCTGGTACCGGCTCGGCTCGGCGGACGAGCCGGCGGGCAAGTCCGGCATCGCCCACTACCTCGAACACCTGATGTTCAAGGGCACCGAGGCGCACCCCGGCAACACCTTCTCGACCACCGTGGCACGGCTCGGCGGGCGCGAGAACGCCTTCACCTCGAACGACTACACCGCCTATTTCCAGCAGGTCGCCAAGGAGCATCTGCCGGACATGATGGCCTTCGAGGCCGACCGCATGCGCGGCCTGCAGCTCACCGAAGAGGTGTCCGCGCCCGAGCTCCAGGTGATCCTGGAAGAGCGGCGCATGCGCGTCGACACCCAGCCCTCCGCCGAACTCGGCGAGGCGGTGGACGCCGCCCTCTACATCAACCATCCCTATGGCGACCCGGTGATCGGCTGGCCGGACGAGGTGGCAGCCCTCACCCACGAGGACGCGCTCAGCTTCTACCGCAACTATTATCGCCCGGGCGCGGCGATCCTCGTCATCGCCGGTGACGTGACCGAGGCGGAGATCCGCGACCTCGCCGAGAAGACCTACGGCCAGATCCCCGACGATCTCGGCCCCTTCACCCGCGCCCGCCCGCCGATTCAGAAGCTGCGTGCCGAGCGCACGGTGGAGCTGAAGGACCCGCGCGTGCAGCAGCGTTCCACGCAGATCTCGTGGATCGTGCCGAGCTACACCACCGCCGAGCCGGGCGAGGGTGAAGCGCTCGACGTCCTGGGCGAGGTTCTGGGCGGCAACAACACGAGCCGCATTTACACCGCCCTCGTGCGCGAGGAAGGCCTCGCCACCAGCGCAGGCGCCTACTACCAGT
Organism: Acuticoccus yangtzensis; assembly: GCF_001927245.1. Lineage (GTDB taxonomy): Bacteria > Pseudomonadota > Alphaproteobacteria > Rhizobiales > Amorphaceae > Acuticoccus > Acuticoccus yangtzensis. The sequence goes on from NZ_MJUX01000001.1 coordinate 1,176,233, forward strand.
CCTCCGCCGTCGACGATACGCGCTTCGTCTTCTACGCCACGCCGGCCGACGGGGCCGAGCTTCCGGCGATCGAGGCGCGGGCGCGCGAGATCATCGCCGACGTGGCGCGGGACGGCATCACCGCCGAGGAGCTGCGCCGCGCCAAGACGAACCTGTTGTCCTCGGTGATTTTCGCGCAGGACAACCAGTCGTCTCTGGCACGCATCTTCGGCGCGGCGATCGCCACCGGCTCCACGGTGGACGACATCAAAGCCTGGCCGCAGCGCATCGCCAGCGTGACCGCCGAACAGGTCCAGGCGGCGGCGCAGACCTATCTGGCCGGCAAGGCCGCGGTCACCGGGCGCCTGCTGACCGCGTCCGCCGAGGACGCCTCCCAAGAGGCGCCCGACGTGGACGCCCCCGCCCCCGCCGCAGTCCAGTAAGGCGGGGTCCATCATGCGTCAGCTCATCCGTACCGTTGCCGCCTTCGGCTTTTTGACCGCCACAATTGGGAGCGCGAGCGCCATCGACATTCAGGAAGTGACCAGCCCCGGCGGCATCAAGGCGTGGCTGGTGTCCGATTCCACGGTCCCGCTGGTCGCCGTCGATTTCGCCTTCGCCGGCGCCGGCAGCTCGCAGGACCCGGACGACAAAACCGGCCGCGCCAACCTCCTCTCCGCCATGCTGGACGAGGGCGCCGCCGACTATGACAGCGTCGCCTTCCAGACCGCGCTGCGCGACAATGCGGTGAGGCTCTCCTTCGACCCCAGCCGCGACCAGTTCTACGGCGACATGCGCGTCATCTCCGCCAATCTGGAGCGCGGCTTCGACCTCCTCGCCCTCGCCCTCAACGAACCGCGGTTCGAGGACGAGGCGATGCGGCGCATGCAGGCGTCCATCATCGCCAGCCTGCGGCGCGAGCAGACCGACCCCGATTCCATCGCCGGCCGGCTCTGGTCCCGCACCGCCTTCCCGGACCACCCCTATGGGCGGCCCGCCAACGGCACCCCGGAATCGATCGCCGCGATGACGCGCGAGGATCTCGAGGCCGCGCTCACCGGCTTCGGCAAGGACAATCTCGTCATCTCCGTGGTGGGCGACGTGGACGCTGAGACGCTGGGTCCGCTCCTCGACCGCGCCTTCGGTGGCTTGCCGGACACCGCGACACTGACCCCGGTTCCGGAGGTCGAGGCGGCGACGGACCAGACCGCGAGCGAAGTCATCGCCACGCCGCAGACGTCGATCCGCTTCGGCGGGCCGGGCATTGCGCGCAAGGACGAGGATTTCATCCCCGCCTACGTGATGAACCACATCCTGGGCGGCGGCTCCTTCTCGTCCTGGCTGTTCGAGGAGGTGCGCGAGAAACGCGGCCTCGCCTACTCGGTCTATTCCTACGTGGCTCCGTTCGACCACACCGCGATCTTCGGCGGCGGCACGGCGACCCGCAACGACCGGGCGATGGAAGCGGTGGAGGTGATCATGGCGCAGCTCCAGCGGATGGCCACCGAAGGGCCGACCGAAGCCGAGCTCGACGACGCCAAGGCTTATCTCACCGGCTCCTATGCGCTACGCTTCGGCTCGTCCAACTCCACCGCGCGGCAACTTTTGGCCATCCAGCTCGAAGAACTCGGCAAGGACTATATCGACCGGCGTAACAGTTTGATCGAAGCTGTGACTTTGGCCGATGTCCGCCGGGCCGCCGCCCGGATTCTGGGGGAAGGCAAGCCCACGGTCGCCGTCGTCGGCGCCCCGGCCGAATAATCCGGCTCGACAGCGTTCCGCGGGTTGATCTATCAAACGCTTGACCCGCGGCATATATGCTCATGGATGACGAAGCTCAAATCGAACTTGTCTCTCGGCTCAAGGCGCTGAAGGAACAGCACCGCGACCTCGACGCCGCCGTCGAGGCGCTTGTTTTCGCCGGCTCCACGGACCTTCTCCAGATCCAGCGCCTCAAGAAGCGGAAGCTTCAGCTGCGGGACGAAATTCGCCTCGTCTCCAACAAGATCCTTCCGGACATCATCGCGTGATTTCCTCCTTCGATCCCGCTGCGCCCGCGGCCCCCGTCGCCGTCATCATGGGCAGCCAGTCCGACTGGGCGACCATGCGCGGCGCGGCGACCACCTTGGGCGAGCTCGGCATCGGCCACGACGCGCTCATCGTGTCGGCCCACCGCACCCCCAAGCGCCTTTACGACTTCGCCGAAACCGCCGCGGCGCGCGGTGTGCGCGTCGTCATCGCCGGGGCGGGGGGCGCTGCCCATCTGCCGGGCATGGTGGCCGCCATCACTCCCCTCCCCGTGTTCGGCGTTCCGGTCGAAAGCAAGGCGCTGTCCGGATGGGACAGCCTGCTTTCGATCGTGCAGATGCCGGCGGGCGTCCCTGTCGGCACCCTTGCCATCGGCCGCGCCGGTGCGGTGAACGCCGCGCTCCTCGCCGCCTCGGTGCTGGCGCTGTCCGACCCCGCCTTGGGCGAGCGTCTCGTCGCCTGGCGTGCGGCCCGCACCGCCTCCGTCGCCGCCCATCCGACGGACGAGGCCTGACCCGTCCGCCCTCCCCGCCCGTTTCGGAGCGCTGTCATGACACTTTCCCCTGGCGCCACCGTCGGCATCCTCGGCGGCGGGCAGCTCGGCCGTATGCTGGCCACCGCCGCCGCCGAGCTCGGCCTCGCCGTCCACATCTTCAGCCCCGAGGCGGACCCGCCCGCGGCTGATGTCGCCCGGTCCACCACCATCGCGCCCTATGAGGACGCCGCCGCGCTGGCCGCCTTCGCCGCCGCCGTCGACGTCGTCACCTACGAGTTCGAGAATGTGCCCGTGTCAGCGGTGCGCCCGCTCGGCGACAAGGTCCGCCCTGGCCCGCGCGCTTTGGAAGTGGCGCAGGACCGGCTGACCGAGAAGGCCTTTCTGGCCGAATGCGGGCTTCCCGTGGCGCCGCACCGCGCTGTGGACAGCGCCGCCGACGTCGCCGCTGCGATGGCCGACTTCGGCGGCAACGGCATCCTGAAGACGCGCCGGCTCGGCTATGACGGCAAGGGCCAGGTGCGCCTCGCGCCGGGCGCCGATCCCGCCGCCGCCTTCGCCGCCATCGGCGAGGTTCCGGCGATCGTGGAAGCGCTGGTGCCCTTCACGGCCGAGACCTCAACCGTTCTCGCCCGCGGGTTGGACGGAAGCGTCGCCGCCTATGCCGCGCCCGCCAACGTCCACAGCGAGGGCATCCTGCGCCGCTCCACCGTTCCGGGGCCGCTCTCCGCGGATCTGGAGGCGACGGCGGCGCGCCACACAGCCGCGGTCGCAGAAGCACTCGGCTATGTCGGCGTCGTCGCCATCGAGTGGTTCGTGACCGACGACCCGGAGCGCCCGCTGATCGCCAACGAGATGGCGCCGCGGGTCCACAATACGGGCCATTGGACGCAGGACGCCGCCGTGGCGAGCCAGTTCGAGAACCACATCCGCGCGATCTCCGGGTGGCCCTTGGGGTCGACGGCGCGCACCGCGGATGCGGCGATGATCAACCTCATCGGCCACGACGCGGACGATTGGGCGGCCCACCTGGACAACCGGCTGGCCAAGCTCCATCTTTATGGCAAGAAAGACACGCGTCCTGGTCGCAAGATGGGGCACGTGAACGTCCTCAGCCGCGGTGTGGACTTCTCCCGCGCGGACTGATAGAGGGCATCATTCGCGCGTATGTAGCTGGGCTGGCGGCTCCTGGGTGGGAGCGGCCCGGCTGCTTGCGCGCATTGGCGTTGGCTTTGGGATCTGACGTCCGGCAAGACGGTGCAGCCGAAAATGCGCCGTGCAACAGAAGGAAGACGGCCAAGTGCAGGTTCTCGTTCGGGACAACAACGTCGATCAGGCGCTGAAGGCGCTGAAGAAGAAGATGCAGCGCGAAGGCATCTTCCGTGAAATGAAGATGCGCAACCACTATGAAAAGCCCTCCGAGCGTAAGGCTCGCGAGAAGGCTGAGGCTGTTCGCCGCGCCCGTAAGCTTGCACGCAAGCGCGCCCAGCGCGAAGGTCTCCTCCCGGGTAAGAAGCGCAGCTGAACCATTTCAGCCGCGTCACCGGCGTGTGGTGGAGTAACATGACGCGGATTCTGTCCCGAACCTTTGCCGTGGCCGTTCCGATGGCCCTCGCGGCCGCCGTGCTCGGCGGCTGCGTGGTCGACGATGCGATGACGACTCCCGGCCGGCTCATCGACCCGGCATCGGGTTCGCCGACCAACATCGCCTCGCTGACGGCCGTGGTGGAAGCCAACCCGAACGATGCCAGCGCCTACAACATGCGCGGCACGGCCTACGGGCGGGGCAACAAGCTGAACGACGCGCTGTCGGACTTCGACAGAGCGATCCAGATCGACCCGCAATATTACCAGGCCTACGCCAACCGCGCCCTGGTGCACCGGCGGATGAACAATCTGGACGCCGCGCTGGCGGACTATAATTCCGCGCTGCGCATCAATCCGACCTACGACACGGCCCTCGTCGGCCGTGGCAACATCTACCGCCTGAAGAACCAGTCGGACCGCGCGCTGGAGGACTTCAACGCCGCGATCCGGGCCAATTCGGGCGATCCGCGCGCCTATCACAACCGCGCGCTGATCTATCAATCGCAGAACCTGCACGCCTTCGCGGTGGAGGACTTCGGCATCGCGATCGGCCTCGATCCGCAGGCGCCCGAGCCCTACAACGGCCGCGGCGTGTCCTATCTCGCCACAGGCGACGTCGAAGCCGCGCTGCAGGACTTCAACCAGGCACTGCAGATCGACCGCCAATATGCCGACGCCTGGTCCAACCGCGGCCTTGCGCTGGAATATCAGGGCGATACGGACAAGGCGCGCGCCGCGTACAACCGCGCGCTGCAGCTCCGCCCCGGCTACGAGCCGGCGCGCGAAGGCCTCAGCCGCATCGACACCGGGCGCGCCCCGCTGCGCTGAGCCCGCGTCAGGGCGCCACGTGAGGCGCCCTCCCCCATCACGACACCGATCATGACGGGACGAGCCGCCGGTAGAGGTGCCACGTGGCATGCCCGAACAGCGGCAGCGCGACGACGAAGCCCGCGAAGGCCGGCGCCGCAGCGATGGACATGAGGGCGCCGATCAGCGCCGCCCAGGACAGCATCACGACCGGGCTCGCCAGCACAGCCTTGAAGGATGTGATGATGGCGGTCGCGATGTCGGCATCCCGGTCCAGCAGGAACGGGAAGGACAGCGCCGAGAGGCAGTAGGCGACGAACGCGAAGGCCGCGCCGACGATGTGCCCCCAGACCAGGAATTCCAGTCCGCGCCGGGTGGTGACGAGGTCCGGCAGCATGTCGACGAATGGCGGCGCGTCGACACCATAATAGATGGCGTAGATGAAGACCGCCGCGCGGCTCCAGATGCCGAGCCACAGCACCAGCACAAGACCGAGGATCATGAGCGAGCGCCGCGCGGTGCCGCCGGCGATGGCGAGCGCGTCCGCCGGGCCGAAGCCGAGCCCCAGCGCACGGCGGCGGCTGATCTCGTAGAGGATGGTCGCCGCAAAGGGCGCCACCATGACGAAGCCGCCGAGCAGCGGGAAGGTCAACCCGTCCCAGGTGGACGATCCGGTGACGGCGACGAGCACCCACCCGAAGGCGGCGTAGGCGAGGCCCACCGTGATGCCGAAGAGCGGGGCGGCGCAGAAGTCGCCCCAACCTGCGGCGAGCGCTGCGCCGAGGTCGCCCCACGTCGCGGCCCTGACCGCCGGCACGCCGGCCGCCTCGCGCCATGGTCCCGCCTCGTCTCTCCCCTCACCCATCGCGCCGCGTCCCGGTTCTATTCTTGCGGGCGAGGGTAGCAGTCTTACGCCCAAGCGCCAGCGCCCGCAGTCGCGGCGCCAACGCAAAAGCCCCGGCGGGATGGACCCCCGGGGCTTTTAAAGGTGTGACGGACAGGCGGCGCGGTGGCGCCGCCCTTCCGATCAGGCGACGTCGCGCAGGGCGGCGTGGGCCGGCTGGACCGCTTCGGCATAGGCCTCGATCAGCGTCTTGGTGATCGCGCCCGGCACGAAGCTGTAGGGCCCGATCTCGCCGACCGGGGTCACCTCGGCGGCGGTGCCGGTGAGGAAGCACTCCTCGAAGTCCGCCATCTCCTCCGGCATGATCGTGCGCTGGTTCACCTCGATGCCGCGCTCGCGGGCGAGGCGGATCACGGTGCGGCGGGTGATGCCGTCCAGGAAGCAATCGGGCGTCGGCGTGTGGATGACGCCGTCCTTGATGAAGAAGACGTTCGCGCCCGTCGCTTCGGCGATGTGGCCGCGATAATCGTACATCAGCGCGTCCTGGTAGCCCTTCGACTCCGCGGCGTGCTTGGACAGCGTGCAGATCATGTAGAGGCCGGCGGCCTTGGCATGGCACGGGATGGTGCGCGGATCGGGGCGCCGCCAGTCGGAGATGTCGAGGCGGATGCCCTTCTCGCGCAGGGCCGGGTCGAAATAGGACGGCCAGGCCCAGGCGGCGATGGCGACGTGGATCGAGTTCTTCTGCGCCGAGACGCCCATCATCTCCGACCCGCGCCAGGCGATCGGACGGACATAAGCGTCGGTCAGACCCATGCGTGCCACGGTTTCCCGCTTGGCAGCATTAATGGCTTCCTTGCTATAGGGCATCTGGAACCCGAGAGCTTCAGCGGAGGCGAAGAGACGGTCGGTATGCGCCTCGCACTCGAAAATCGAGCCGCCATAGGCGCGCTCACCCTCGAATACGGCGCTGCCATAGTGCAGCCCGTGGGACAGAACATGCAGCTTCGCATCTTTCCATTCCACGAACGAGCCGTCGAACCAGATTTCACCCTCATGCTGATCGAAAGGAAGAGCCATCTTTTTAGTCTCCAATGGCGCGCATTTCGCCTGTTGCAGCGCGTGCGTATGAAACAACCCGTCCGCGCAATATTATTTCTCAAAGCCCCACCTAAACGACAGAATAGCGCGTTTGAGAGGGTGCTGAGGTATGCGAAATGTCGCGAAACGTCAATATGGTTGACCTGAAAAAAATCTCCGGGCCGGACCCGGAGCTTTCCCTTGCACTGATCGAAGGCATGTTCTTCGGCTATCGTGATTTCGTCGGCATCGCCGACGACCGTCTCGACGAGCTGGGTTATGGCCGCGCCCACCACCGTGTGTTGCATTTCGTCGACCGCCATCCGGGGCTGACGGTGGGCGAGCTCCTCGGCATTTTGAAGGTGACCAAGCAGGGCATCTCGCGCGTACTTAAGACTTTGGTCGATGATGGGCTGATCGAAGTGCGGCCCGGCCCGTTTGACCGGCGCGAGAAGCGGCTTCAGACCACCGAGGCCGGTCACGCCCTGGCGCGCGAGGTGGTGGCGATCCAGTCGGCGCGCATCGAGAAGGCGTTGAAGGCGGCGGGACCCGGTGCGGCAGAAACGGTCTTTGCCTTTCTCGCCGGGCTCGTAGACGATGAGGATCGCGCCGCGGTGCAGCGGCGGATCGAAGGCGGACGGTAGGCAACGCGGCGTTCGCGCGGCGGAGAGGCGACGATAAGGGCAAGGCCGATGGCTGTGGGAGCGCACGCCCTCTCGGGCGAACCGCGGCACGACGATGACGCGCCGCACATTCTGGTGGTGGACGACGACCAGCGCATCCGGTCGCTGCTGGAGCGTTTTTTGCGCAAAGAGGGCTTCCGCGTCACCGCGACGGCGGACGCGACCGAAGCGCGCCGCATCCTCGGCGGCTTCGTGTTCGACGCCGCGGTGCTCGACGTCATGATGCCGGGCGAGGACGGGCTTTCGCTGCTCGGCCACATGAAAGAGTCCTACGAGACGCCGGTTCTGATGCTGACCGCGCTGGCGGAGGCGGAAAACCGCGTGCAGGGCCTGTCGCTCGGCGCCGACGACTATCTCGGCAAACCATTCGAGCCGCGCGAACTGTCTCTGCGGCTGAAGAACATGTTGCGCCGCCGGCCGGATACGGCGCGCATCGTCACCTTCGGTCCCTTCCGCTACGACGTGAAGCGCGAGGAGCTGACCACCGACGGCGAGACGGTGCGGCTCACCGAGCGTGAAAAACGCCTCCTGCGAATGCTCGCCTCCCGGCCCGGTGCCACGGTGCCGCGCCAGGACCTCGTCGCCGACGAGCAGCTCGGCGACCGGGCGATCGACGTGCAGATGAACCGCCTGCGCCGCAAGCTGGAGGCGGACCCCGCCGAGCCGCGTTATCTGCAAACCGTGCGCGGCCTCGGCTACCGGCTCGTCGCCGACATCGCGGACGGCGCGTGAGCCTCGCCTCGCAGCCCTACCGGCGGCCCTTGTGGCGGCGCGTGCTGCGCTGGGCGGGCCTTCCGCCGCCGATCGAGCGGTGGCTGAGGAAGCGCCTGCCGCGGCGCCTCTTCGCGCGGTCCATCCTCATCATCGTGCTGCCGATGCTGGTGCTGCAATCGGTCGTCGCCTTCGTGTTCCTGGACCGGCATTGGGAGAACATGACCGTGCGCCTGTCGCAGGCGACGGCGCAAGCGGTGGCGGCGACGGTCCAGGCGGTGGAGACCGCGCCCGACGAGGCCGAGCGCGAGCGTTATCTCAGGATTGCCCGCAACACCGGTTTCGACCGTGTGGTGATGCTGGACGACGACACCCTGCCCTCGCGCCGCCCCGCGGGGTTCTTCAACCTCCTCGAATATACCCTGTCGCGCCAGCTCCGGCGCGAGGTGGGGCGCCCCTTCTGGATCGATACCTTCGACGACAACCGCTACGTCGAAATCCGCGTCGAGACCTCCGTCGGCATGATGGCCTTCGTGACGCGGCGCAGCTCAACCTATGCCTCCAACGCGCACATCACCTTGGTATGGATGGCGGGGACGTCGCTGGTGCTGATCGCCGTGGCGGTCTTGTTCCTGCGGGGCCAGGTGCGGCCGATCCAGGAGCTGGCGGCCGCCGCGCAAAAGTTCGGCCAGGGGCGCCCGGTCGGCCGCCTGCGCCCGCACGGCGCCACCGAGGTTCGCCAGGCGACCGGCGCCTTCCTGGAGATGAAGCACCGCATCGAGCTGCAGATCGAGCAACGCACGGCGATGCTGGCGGGTGTCAGCCACGACCTCAGGACCATGCTCACCCGCTTCCGCCTGGAGCTGGCGCTGATGGAGCAGACCGACGACGTCGCCGCCCTCTCCGCCGACGTGGTGCAGATGCAGAAGATGCTGGAGGATTATCTCCAATTCGCCCGCACCGATTCCGACGAGCCGGCGGAAGACGTGTCGATCGCCGACCTCATCGAGGACGCGGCGCGCGGGATGGAGGACATCGACATCCAGGTCCCGCCGGGCCTCGCGGCGACGGTGCGCCCGACCGCCACGCTGCGGATGATCGCCAACCTGATCGGCAATGCGGACAAGCATGCGGCGCGCGTGAGGGTGACGGCGCGGCGCGAGGGCAACCTCCTCGTCATCGACGTGGACGACGACGGGCCGGGCATCCCGGAGGCCAAGCGGGTGCTGGTGTTTCAGCCCTTCGTGCGGCTGGAGGGGGGGCGCAATCAGGACACGTCCGGCACCGGGCTCGGCCTCACCATCGCGCGGGACATCGCCCGGCGGCAGGGCGGCGACATCAGCCTGAGGGAGAGCCCGCTCGGCGGTTTGCGCGCGCGGGTGAAGCTGCCGATCTGAACGCCGCCGCCGAGCATGCCCAATCTTGCGCCGCGGCGCCGACGTGATGGGCGAAACTTGCCGCGACGCCGGGCAGCGCGTCTTTTCCCCTTGCCCTCCCCCGGCCCCGCCGGTACATAGCGGATATGACATTCGCGACGTCCATCCCGCGCCGTTCGCCGCCCTCCGGGCCGGCCGCGCGTCCGGCCGTCGGCATTCTCCTCCTTCTCCTTATTTGCCCCTGAGCGTCGGCGGTCCGGCACACGGGCGCACGTTCAGGGGATGATCGAAGCCAGAGCGAAACCGATCATGCGGTCCTGCGCGCCGATGGCCTGACGCCTCGCGCCGCCGCCCGAGGAGACTCCGATGTCCAACGACAACACCACCGCCGGCGACAACCACGTCATCATCTTCGACACCACCCTGCGTGACGGCGAGCAGTCCGCAGGCGCCACCATGACGCACGACGAAAAGGTCCAGATCGCCGAGGCGCTGGACGAGATGAAGGTCGACGTCATCGAGGCCGGCTTCCCGATCGCCTCCCAGGGCGACTTCGAGGCGGTGTCCGAGATCGCCCGCAAGATGCAATTCTCCATCGTCGCCGGTCTCGCCCGCGCGGTGCCGGGTGACATCGCCCGCGCCGGCGAAGCGGTACGCCACGCCAAGCGCCCGCGCATTCACACCTTCGTCTCCACCTCGCCCATCCACCTGCAGCATCAGATGCGCGCCTCCGAGGACGAGGTGGTCGAGATCATCGAAAAGACGGTGGCGCAGGCGCGCGGCCTGGTCGACGACGTGGAATGGTCGGCGATGGATGCGACGCGCACCCCGCTCGAGTACCTCGCCCGCTGCGTGCGCCAGGCGATCGCCTCCGGCGCCACCACCATCAACCTGCCCGACACCGTCGGCTATGCGACGCCGGGCGAATATCGCGAGATGTTCGAATATATCCGCCGCGAGTGTGGTGACGACGTCGTCTATTCCACCCACTGCCACAACGATCTGGGCCTTGCCGTCGCCAACTCGCTGGCGGGCCTGGAGGGCGGCGCGCGGCAGGTGGAATGCACCATCAACGGCCTCGGCGAGCGTGCGGGCAACGCGGCGTTGGAAGAGGTGGTGATGGCGCTGCGCGTGCGTGGCGACCGCCTGCCTTACACCACCGGCATCGACGCCAAGCAACTCGTGCGCGCCTCCAAGCTGGTCTCCGTCGCGTCCGGCTTCCAGGTGCAGTACAACAAGGCGATCGTCGGCAAGAACGCCTTCGCGCACGAGAGCGGCATTCACCAGGACGGCATGCTGAAGCACGCCGAAACCTACGAGATCATGCGCCCCGAGGACGTGGGCGTGCGCTCCACCACGCTGGTGATGGGCAAGCATTCCGGCCGCCACGCCTTCAAGACCAAGCTGAAGGAGCTGGGCTTCGAGCTGGGCGACAACGCGCTGCAGGACGCCTTCCGCCGCTTCAAGGACCTCGCCGACCGCAAGAAGAACGTCTACGACGAGGACATCGAGGCGCTGTTGGAGGATCAGATCCAGGAGGTCGCCGAGCGCGCCAAGGTGATGAGCCTCACCGTCATCGCCGGCACGGGCGGCCCGCAGAAGGCGATCATCGTGATGGACGTCGAGGGGCAGCACATCACCAAGGAGGCGACGGGCTCCGGCCCGGTGGACGCCGTCTTCAACGCGGTGAAGGCGATCGTCCCGCACGAGGCCAAGCTCTCCCTCTACCAGGTCCATGCGGTGACCGAGGGGACGGACGCGCAGGCCGAGGTGTCGGTCCGGCTGGAGCACAACGGGCGGATCGAGTCCGGCCGCGGCGCCGACGTGGACACGCTGGTCGCCTCCGCGAAAGCCTATGTGGCGGCCGTGAACAAGCTCCAGGCTCGCCGCCGCCTGCACGCCCAGGCCGAAGCCGGCGCCGACTCGACAGTCGCCGCCGCCGAGTAGAGTTTCGGCGCCGCCGGGTTGGTGCTGGCGCCCGCCTCTGCGGGCGGGCTCTGGTTGCCGCGGTGGCTTCGATGCGCGGCCCGATGAGGCCACGCAGCGGGTGATCGCCACCCAGGCGCCGACCGATGGCAGCGTCACCTGGGCCGAAATCGTATCGGCAAGCCGGCGGCTGCACCGGCGCGCGTGAAGTGGGCGCGGGAAAGTGGCAGCCGGAACCGGGGCGCATACGAAAAGCCCCGGCTGGGGCGGATTCGCCGCCCAGCCAGGGCTTTCAATATGGTACTCAGCTACCGAATATTGGACAGGGTCCGTCGGCTTCCCCCGCGTCGTCCCCTCAGACTATGCCGGATCCCTAATGCGGCTCCGGTTGCCCCGATGCGTTCGAAAAGAGTGCCGCATCGGCGACTTGGGCAATTTAGAGGCAGTTTCTCAAATCAGACCAGCTATCAATTTTGATACCTCCATAAGCCGCCATCCACAAGTTTTGGTAGTTTTTTGGGCTAGATTTGAAGCTGCCCGGTCAGAAGCGCCATCGCCAACGCCTGTTCGCGGGTCTTGGCGCCCATCCGCCGCCGCGCCTGGGCGAAGTGTTTCGACACCGTCACCGGCGTGACGCCCATACGCTCGGCGATCTGCGCCGTGTGGAGACCCTCGGCCAGCCACTTCATCGCCTCCGCCTCCCGGTCGGTGAGCCGTGCGACGAAGGAGACTGTTCGGGCCACCGGGTCGCTGAGCAGAGGCTCGAACATCGACGTGAACATGGCGACGGCGACCTTGATCCGGGCCTTCACCTCCGCATCTTCGAGCCAGAGCCGGGCCTCGGGATCGTCGGTCATCAGGACGATACCGCCGGTTTTCATGCCGCTATAGGTCGGGAAGAGCTGTGCGTTCTTGATGCCGTAGGCGTGGAAGAGACGGGCGACGGCGTGCCGTCCCACATTGTCGCGATGCAGGAGCGCCTCGGCGATATCCATCCGGTCCGGTTCGGACCCGGCGATGCAGACGGACATGAAGGGGTCCACGGCGTGGATGCCCTGATCGACGTAATCGCTGACGAGGGCGCTCGGTGCGCTCGACGCGAAGGTCGGCTGATCGAGCCGAGAAGAGAGAGCGATACCCGCCGTAATGTACCCGAAGCCGAGCTCGCCGAAGACTTCGACACCCCTCTCCCACCGCGAGGACGGCGCGGCATCATCGACCAGGCGGGACATGGTATCGGCTACGAATCGCTGCATGACGCTCTCGTAAGCAAAACTCTCCCTGCCGATGGCCGCACACGCGCGCCGCGAGCCGGCTGACGCGCACTATAGCGGACAAGCTGTCGTGTTGACATGCAGAGGTCAAGGCAAGGGCGGGACGCTCGGTCGCACCACCCGACGCAAAAGCCGCATATGACTTGCGGCTCCGAAATCCCACCATGAGGGAAAAAGCCCACCTCAAAGGTGGTGCCCAGGAGAGGACTCGAACCTCCACGGGTTGCCCCACACGGACCTGAACCGTGCGCGTCTACCAGTTCCGCCACCTGGGCTTTGGTGCGTCGGAGACCCGGCTGATACGGGGTCGCCGACCGGCTGTCAACTGCCCACCTCAACAATGTTCACGCGGCGTCTAATCAACACCCCAAAATCGCCAACACCGTTGCCCTTCAAAGCACAACGCCCTAACCCTGGAACCGCACCAAGGTGGCGGACGAGGGGACGATGGAACGCAATCCGATGAAGTTGGTCACGATCTTCGGCGGGTCGGGTTTCGTGGGCCGCTACGTGGTGCGCGAGCTGGCCAAGAAGGGCTGGCGCATCCGCATCGCCGTCCGCCGACCCGATCTCGTCGGCCATTTGCAGCCGATGGGCGGTGTCGGGCAGATCGCCCCGGTCCTGTGCAACGTCCGCTCCAAGGAGGCCGTCGCCCGCGCCGTCGCCAACGCGGACGCGGTGATCAACCTCGTCGGCATCCTCGCCGAAAGCGGCAAGCAGACGTTCGACGCCATCCAGGCCGAAGGCGCCAAGACCGTCGCCGACGCCGCCAAGGCCGCCGGCGTGAAGACCTTCGTGCAGATGTCGGCCATCGGCGCCGACCCGGCCGGCACTTCCGTCTACGCCAAGACCAAGGCCGCCGGTGAAGCCGCCGCCCTCGCCACCTTTCCGGACGCCGTCATCGTGCGCCCGTCCATCGTCTTCGGCCCCGAGGACGACTTCTTCAACCGCTTCGCCGGAATGGCTAAGCTGTCGCCCGTCCTACCGCTGATCGGCGGGGGCGAGACCCGGTTCCAGCCGGTCTATGTCGGCGATGTGGCCCGTTTCATCGCCGCGGCGGCCGAGGGCGCCGTTCCTGGCGGCCGAGCCTACGAGCTCGGCGGGCCGGATGTCGCGACCTTCCGCGAGCTCCTCGAAACGACGTGCGCCATCACCCGCCACACGCGCAAATTCGTCACCCTGTCGTGGGGGATGGCGTCGACCCAGGCGAGCCTCCTGCAATATCTGCCCAAACCGCCGCTCACACCCGACCAGGTGGAGCTTCTGAAGACCGACAACGTGGTCTCCGACGCCGCGAGCGCGGAAGGCCGCACCCTCGCGGCGATCGGCCTTCACCCGCGCAGCATGGGCGCCATCTTGCCGACCTACCTTTGGACCTATCGCAAGAACGGCCAGTTCGCCGAGCCCGGCAGCGCCGCCTGAGCGGCGCCCACCGGCACCGGCGAGGCCTCTGTTCTGGCCGTCCGGCCGCCTGGGCTGTTCCGCCGCCGCGGCCTGCTGTGACTGTCGCGGCGCCGCTGGATAGGGCCGGTGCGTGGCTCAATAGGCAAGCCACGCCAGCCCCAGCACGCCGACGACGATCCGCCACCACGCGAACGGCTCCAGCCCATACCGCGCGACGAAGCCGAGCAGCCCCCGCACGACGACGAAAGCCGCGCTGAAAGCCACCGCGAAGCCGACCGCGGCCACCAGCACTCCGCCACCGGACAACAGGTCACCCGCGTCCAGCACCTCACGATGACGCAAGAACTCCGCCACAAGGGTCCCGCTCATCGCCGGGACGGCGAGGATAAGCGCATAGTCCACCGCGGCACGCGGCTCCACCCGCAGAACCAGCGCCGCGAGGATCGCCGCAGCGGCGCGCGACACGCCCGGAACCAGCGCGACACACTGGGCCGCGCCGACGAGGACCGCGAGCCGGAGAGGAAGGCGCGCCGCATCGGTAAAGCGCGGCGGAGGCGCCCGGCGCACAGCGATGAGCAGCGCCGCCCCTCCCAGCACCAGCCCCGTGCAGATCGCCTGCGCCGTCCACGACAGGACATCCCGCGCGGCAGCCTGCAGCAGCACACTCGCCCCAGCCGCCGCCAGCGACCCGGCCAGCCACCCCGCGACGAAGGTCCGCGCCGCCGGATCGGACGGCGCAGCACGGACCGCGCCGAAGAGCCGCGGTCCGTAGACCGCGAGGAGCGCCGCCAAGGCACCCAGCCGAACCGCCAGCTCGAACGCCGCGCCCGGTGACGCGACCGCGAAAAACTCCCCCAATAGCCGGAGGTGGCCGGTGGACGAGACCGCGGTGAACTCCGTCAGCCCCTCGACGAGACCCAAGATGATCGCCGAAGCGATGGTGTCGGCTTCCATCCGTTCGCCCTATCTGGTGTTGCCATGAGCCGCTATACCGCGCCAGGCTGACGATGCGCCGGTTCGCGCGCGGCGCCCTCACCATCATAGTCAAACGCTCGAGCTGATGATCCTCCACCACCACCCCTTCCTGCCGTCCTGCCGCTTCATCCGGCTCGTCCTCGCCGAGCATGCGATCGACGTGGATCTGACGCTCGAACCCTTTTGGGAGCAGCGGCCTGAATTCGTGGCGGTGAATCCGGGCCTCACTCTGCCGATGGCCTACGACAACGGCCGCGGCCCGGTGATCGGTGCGCGCGTCATCATGGAATATGTCAGCGAGCGCTATGGCGAGATGCGCGCCGCCCACCGGCTGATGCCGTCCGACCCGCTGCAACGCGCCGAGGTGCGCCGCCTCGTCGACTGGTTCCTGCTGAAGTTCGACGAAGAGGTGTCCGGCCCTCTGGTGACGGAGCGCATCCTGAAGGTGGAGATGCCGTCCAAGCGCGGCGGCGGCGCCCCTGATTCCCACGCCATGCGCGCAGCCCGCGCCAACATCGTCGGCCATATGCATTATCTCGGCGCTTTGACCGCCTCGCGTCACTGGCTGGCCGGCGACAGCCTGACCTTCGCCGACCTTGCCGCCGCCGCCGCCCTGTCCTCGGTCGATTATCTGGGCGAGGCGCCGTGGGACGCCGACCCGATGGTGAAGCAGTGGTACCAGCGCGTGAAGTCGCGCCCGGCGTTCCGCCCCCTCCTCACCGACAAGGCGCGACTGGTTGCACCGTCCGCCCACTATGCCGACCTCGATTTCTGATCCGGCCGCCGCGCGGGGCCCCACGGCGGCGGAACGCGCACGCGCCGACATCGAGGCGGACGCGGCGGCCGCCGGGTTCGGCGCCGTCCGCGTGGTGCGCGCGGCGGACTTCGGCGCGCTCCATGGTGCGCGTCTCGCCGAGGCAGTCACCGCGGGGCATCATGGCGACATGGAGTGGCTCGCGGACACCGCCGCGCGCCGCGCCTCGCCTCAGGCGCTGTGGCCGGACGTGCGCTCGGTCATCATGCTCGCCATGAACTACGGGCCGCGTGCCGACCCGCTCGCCGATCTCACCCGGCGCGACCGCGGCGTCGTCTCCGTCTACGCCCGCGGCCGGGATTATCACGACGTGATCAAAGGCAGGCTGAAGGGCCTCGCCCAGCGCCTGGTCGCCCGGCATGGCGGCGACGTGAAGGTGTTCGTCGACACCGCGCCGGTGATGGAGAAGCCGCTCGCCATGGAGGCCGGCATCGGCTGGCAGGGCAAGCACACCAACCTCGTAAGCCGCGATTTCGGCTCGTGGCTCTTCCTCGGCTCCATCTTCACCACTCTGGACCTCGCCCCGGATGCCCCGGCGCGGGACCATTGCGGCAGTTGCCGCCGCTGCCTCGACATCTGCCCCACCGACGCCTTCCCGGCCCCCTACCGGCTCGACGCGCGCCGCTGCCTCGCCTTCCTCACCGTGGAATCGCGCGAGATGATCCCGCTTCAATTCCGCAGGGCCATGGGCAACCGCATTTTCGGCTGCGATGATTGCCTCGCCGTCTGCCCGTGGAACCGCTTCGCCAAGGTCGCGTCGGAGGTGAAGCTGTCGGGCGAGGACGAGCCCGCCCCTCTCGCCGAGCTCGCCGCGCTGGGCGACGAGGCCTTCCGCAAGCGCTATGCGGGCACGCCGGTGAAGCGGCTCGGGCGTGAACGGTTCGTGCGCAACGTCATGGTCGCATGCGGCAATGCGAGGGACGCCGCGCTCGCGCCATCCATCGTCGCGGCCACCGCAGACGAGGCCCCGCAGGTGCGTGCCGCAGCCGTCTGGGCCGCATCCGAGAGCATGGATGCCGAAGATTTCCGCGCCTTGCGTGTTGCGCGCGAGCCGCATGAAGGCCATCAACTCGTAAAATTAGAGTGGGCAAGGGGTGACGCATGCAGGCGTTGACCGAAGAAACGCGCCAGAAGGAGATGAGGCTCGTCGGGCTGGGGTTCGGCTATTCGGCGCATGCCTTCCTGCGCGCGGCCCGGCCGGAGAGCGCGGTCGGCACGGCGCGCAGCGCCGAGAAGGCGGAGGAGCTGTTGCGCCGTGGCGTGCGCTCCATCGTCTATCACGGCGAGCCGAGCCCGGCCCTGTCGGAGGCGGTGCGCCATGCCACCCACATCCTCGTCTCCGCCGGCCCGAACGAGCACGGCGACCCCTTCCTGCGGGTTGTCGAACGCGACTTGGCCCACGCCCCGGACCTGAAATGGATCGGCTATCTCTCCACCGTCGGCGTCTATGGCGACCACGGCGGACAGCTGGTGGACGAGCGCGCGGTCTGTCACCCGATCGCCGACCGCGGGGTGTGGCGCCTGGAAGCAGAGGCGGCATGGATGGCGCTCGGCCGGCGCATCAACGTCCACACGGCTGTCTTCCGCCTCGCCGGGATCTACGGGCCCGGCCGCAACCAGTTCGTGGCACTGAACGAGGGCCGCGCCAAACGCATCGTCAAGCCCGGCCAGGTGTTCAACCGCATCCACGTGGACGACATCGCCGCCACGTTGCAGGCGTCGATCGAGCGGCCTGCCTCGCGCGTCTACAACGTGGCCGACGACGAGCCGGCGCCGCCGCAGGAGGTGGTCGCCTATGCCGCCGGGCTGATGGGCGTGGAGCCACCGCCCGAAGTGCCGTTCGACGAGGCCGATCTGTCACCGATGGCACGGTCATTTTACGGTGAGTTGAAGAGAATATCGAACGCCCGCATCCGTCAGGAGTTGGGAGTGCGCCTCACCTATCCCACATACCGTGAAGGCTTGAACAGGTTGTGGGAAAGCGGACAATGGCGCGGTTATTGATGATGCTGGCGTGTGTGATCTCGGGCGGGGCGGCACTCGCCCAGTCCTCCAGCACCCAATCGGGGCAGCAACTGCTGCTCGATCAGCAACGCCAGACGCAAGCGTTGCAGGAACGCATGTCGCTGGAACGGCAGATCAATTCCTACGAGTTGAGGCAGCGTATGGTGAACACCAACCGTCCGACTTACGGCACCACCCGCACCCTCAGCCCGCAGACTGGACTCGGTGGCATTCCCCGCACCTACGGCAACGGAAGCTGATCGACCGCGCCGGCGCAGCGGCCCCATGAGACGCGCGGCGGATCGCTGAGGGCGCCGCGGCGCGCGCCGCGAACGCACCGGCCGCCTCAGGGCGCGGCCGGACCGTCCGGCGCCGGTGCGACCGCCACCGCGGCCATCATCCATCCCGCGACGCCGACGCTCTCCGCCGTCGCCGCGACCGCGGTGCCGGCGGGCCCGAAAGGCTCATAGGTCACCGCGATCGCCGCTAGCGACACGGCGATGGCGAGCGCCAGAACCGGCGCCACCATGGAAGACACCAGCGAAGGCGTCGCCGGCTGACGTCTAGCCCCCGCGGCGACACCTGACGGCACCGCACCTGACTCTGCGGGCTCTGCCGGCCCCGGCGCCGCGAGTGCTGCCCGGCCGCGCACGGTGGTTGCGGCCGGCACAGGCGCCGCGGACCGTGGGCCGGCCGCAGCGCGCGTCCGCCGCGACGCGGGCCGAACTTGAATGAGACTGAATTGACGCATCGCCGTCTGCATCGTCCTCTCCCTGGGTGCAACAGATGCAGAGGTCAGCGGCCCGGCTTGGCGGCCGGAACGGGATGCTTTGCAGCCTTCGACCCAGCCGCCTGCGCACCCAGCAACGATGCGGTCGCGGGCGAGGCTTCGGCCGGGCGGGTCATCTCCGCCCCCATCGCCGTGACGAAGACGACGGCAGCGGCGACGGCGGTGCGGACGATCATTGTGCGGGTGTTGCGGGCGGTCACGTCACTCTCCCATGCGGTGAATGACAGATAGACGGCGGCTCACCCGCCCGCTGTGACGGCCGTCACGCCGAGCCGCTACAGCACCCAGTCGGCCCCGAAAATCGCCTTGTTGAGCGGTTCGATATCTTTGCGCCGCCGCTTCATGACCGCGACCGCGGGGGCGTACCGCTCGTGATTGAGATGGCGCCACCGTTCCGACGTCGCCATCTCCGCCGCCGCGCCCGAAAACGCGGTCTGGTCGAAGCTGCTGCCGCCGCCGACATCGGGCACGCGGTGGTTGGAGTTGTCGACCACCGGCAGGCCGATCTTCTCCAGCAGTGCGGCGCGGTAGGCCTCGTCGCTCGCCCACCGGGTGAACGAGATGGTGACCGCGTCGCGCAGGTAGCGCGTCTCGCCGAGATATTCGCGCGCGTAGGTCGCCCAGAGCGAGATCATCGCGTCGAAATTGGCCATCGCCGCGCCGAGGTCCTTGTTGCGCACCTCGTAGAGCCTCAGCCGGCTGGCGGCCCAGTTGAAGAAGTCCCGCACCAGCAGGATGCGCGTGGTCCGCGCGCACGGCCCCATCACCCTGTCGTGGTCGCGCACGAGGTCCATGAACGAGAGGCGCGGCAAAATGAGGCTCTCATAACTGACGATGACGAGCGGCTTGTCGGCCGCGCGCAGCTCCTCCAGACGCTGCGCCTGGCTGCGCACGACCTCGACGACCCCCTCCATCTTGACCGCGCGGAAGAAGCGGTAGGGGTCCTTGAAGTGCTCGACGTTGTTGAGGAAGACCGGCGGGGTCGCCGCCTGCTGGGCCAGCCAAGCGACCACGCCGTGGTTGCCGCTGCGCTGCAGGCCGAAGAGGTTGATTTCGAGGCCCGTCGATCCTGCAGGTCCCTGCGGCACCTCGCCCGGCGTCGATGGGGCCGGCGTAGCCGGAACGTTCGACCTCGAGGGCGACGAAGGCGTTTCGACGCTCGCGGCGTCGGGCGCCGCGCCCTCGGCGGCCGCAGCTTGCGCCGAGCGCGCGGCCTGGCGGGCGGCGCGTGCCGCAGCGCGGGACGCCTGCCGCGCCGCGCGTTCCTCCTCACGCACCGTCTGACGCGCGGCGCGCGCCTCCGCACGCGCGACCTGCCGCGCCGCCCGCTCCGTCAGCAGATCGCCCGGTCGAGACGGTTTGGCCTCCGCAGTCGGCTCCGGCACCACCCGTGCCGCGTCCGCCTCCCGCGCCTCGTCCATCACGGCGGCCGCCGCGGCGGTGGCACGCTCCGTCACGGCCTGGCGCGAGGCGACCGGCGGTGCCGCCGGCGCCGGTCCGGCGGTTCCGGCGACGAGCGCCGCGGGATCCTCCGCGCCGGACACGATGGCGTGGATCAGCCGCGCCAGCGACACGCCGCGCCGCTTCAGCGCCTGAGCCGCCTTGTGGTCGCCGCCCGCCACGCGCAACCGGCGCATCGCCGGCCACGCGGCGCACAAGCGGTCGGCGTGCCGCGTATCCTCCTCGCCGTCCGTCCCATGGATCACGCTGTAGTCGATGCCGGGGGCGAAATAGGCCGCCGCATCAGGCATGGTCCAGCGGCGGACCGTGCGCGCGAACTTCAGGTAACGCTTGTCGAAAGGCACGAGGTTCGGCTTGATCGAGCTTTGCGGCACGAAGGCGATGGCGTGGGTGCAGCCCGGCAGATCACGGGCGAAGACCAGCGCCCCGAAGCCCCCCATGGAGTTGCCGATCGTCACCGTGCGCGTCACGCCGTTCGCGGCCATATCGCTGGTCAGGACCGCGCGCACACGCTCGTCGATGCCGTTGAACCAGCCGCGCGCCTTGTCGGTCACGAAATAGGCCGTCACCTCCTCGCCCAGCGTCTTCACGAACTCGTCCGGCTGGGCACCGGCCATCTTAAGAGCGATGCCGTTGAACACGACGTAGGCGAGGCCGGGCGCGCCGGGCTGATGGCTGATCTTGAGGCGCTCATCCTCGAAGAGGATCCGCAGTGCGGGCGTGTCCGGCAACGCGGTCTGGCTGGACAATGGAACCTCGGTGTCGCGGCGAAAGGGGGCCGGTATGGCAAAGGCCGCACGATGAAGGCAAGTCTCGGCGCTGCATAGCCGGGTAGGCCCTCGAACGCGGGCCGATGCGCGCATCCGATCTCGCCGGACGACGAGGCCACGCTAGGTGATGGACGACGCCGCGCCCGACCGGATGCGCGGCCGAGCAGAGCCGGAAGCGGTCCCGCCGCGCGGCGTGGTAACAACCGGCGGCCCGCTGCGGCGGGGGTGCGGGATCCGGCCGGCGCGATGGAGGTGTGATGCGCAGTCTCGGCGAATGGGTGGTGATCCTGCGGCTGGCGCTGGTGCAAGCCGCCGTCGCCTCCGTCACGGTGATCCCCATCTCCACTCTTCCGCGGCTGATGGTGGAGGAACTCGCCTTCTTCGCGCTGATGCCGGCCGGCTTGATCGGCGTCCACTACGCGGTGCAGACCTCCCGCGCCCGGTTCGGCTTCGGCTCGGACGTCGCGCACCGGCGCACACCGTTCGTCCTCGGCGGCCTCGCCCTCCTCGCGGTGGCCGCGGTCGGCTGCGCGGCGGCGACATGGCTGATGGCGAGCTCCCCGGTGCTCGGCTATGCGGCCGCCCTCGTCGCCTACGGGGCTGTCGGCATCGGCATCGGCGCCGCGGGGACGACGCTCTTCGCGCTGGTGTCCACCATGGTCTCGCCCGAGCGGCGGGCGCCCGCGGCCACCGCCATCTTCCTGACGATGATTTTCGGCCTCGTCCTCACCTCCAAGCTGGCGGGGGGCGCAATGATCCCGTTCTCCTTCGCCGCGCTTCTCGAAGTGTCGGCCACGGTCAGTCTCGCGGCCGGGGCGATCGGCACCCTCGCCATCTGGCGGTTGGAGCGCGCGCCCCTGAACCCGACGGGCGCGCCGCCCTCCGCCGGCCGCCCCACCTTCCGCGCCGCACTCGCCATGAGCTGGCACGATCCGACGGTGCGCGGCTTCACCCTCTTCGTGTTCATGTCGATGTTCGCCTACAACATGCAGGAACTCGTCATGGAGCCGTTCAGCGCGGCGGTGTTCGGGTTGGAGCCCGGCGCATCGACGCGGCTTTCGGGCGACCACCACGCGGGCGTCTTCGCCGGGCTGGTGCTGATGGCGCTTGCCGGATGGTGGGCGCGCGGCCGTCCCGCCGCGCTCGTCACCGCGACCGTGGCCGGCTGCGTCGGGTCTGCGTTGGCGCTGGGTGCCTTGGCGACGGCGGCCCTCAACGCGCCAGACTGGCCGCTGCGTCCGACGATCCTCGCCTACGGTCTCGCCAACGGCCTCTTCGCAGGCGGCGCCGTGGCGGCCATGTTCTCGCTCGCGGGTGACGGAACGGCGGGGCGCGAGGGCACGCGGATCGGTCTCTGGGGCACGGCGCAGGCGCTCGGCTTCGGGCTCGGCATGGTCTTCGGCGCGGGGGCGCTGGACGCCGCGCGCGCCCTCATCCCGGTGTCGGAAGCTTTCGCCAGCGTGTTCCTCGTCGAAAGCGCGCTTTTTCTGGTTGCGGCTTTGGTCGCACTCAGGGTGCTACAAATCCGCCCGGACGCCAGAGAAAGGACCGGAATTCACGGCTGATATGCGTTCAGGCGGCCCTTTCGCGATACCGAAAATACAAGACAGCGCTGGACAGAGGGGGTGCTCATCAGAATATGTCTAATGACAGTTCGGATTGAGGGCACGATGGATTACGAGCGTCACTTCGCGGACAGCCTCGACTCGCTGAGGAACGAGGGCCGCTACCGGGTTTTTGCTGATCTGGAACGTCACCGCGGTGCCTTCCCGCGGGCCACCCGCCATCATACTGGCAACGGCCCGAGCGAAGTCACCGTGTGGTGCTCGAACGACTATCTCGGCATGGGTCAGCACCCCAAGGTGCTGGCGGCGATGCACGAGGCGATCGACAAGTGTGGCGCGGGCGCAGGCGGCACCCGCAACATCTCCGGCACCAACCACTACCATGTCGAGCTTGAGAAATCGCTCGCCGACCTGCACGGCAAGCCGGCCGCCCTTCTCTTCACGTCCGGCTACGTGTCCAACTGGGCCGCGCTCGGTACGTTGGCGGCCAAGCTCCCGAACTGCGCCGTCTTCTCCGATGCGATGAACCACGCCTCGATGATCGAGGGCATCCGCCACAGCCGGGCCGAGCGGCACATCTTCGCCCACAACGATCCCGAAGATCTCGACCGCCGCCTGTCGGAGATCGACCCGTCCCGGCCCAAGCTCGTCGCCTTCGAGTCCGTCTATTCGATGGATGGTGACATCGCGCCGATCGAGGAGCTGTGCGACGTCGCCGACAAGCACGGCGCCATGACCTATCTCGACGAGGTTCACGCGGTCGGCCTCTACGGCCCGCGTGGCGGCGGCATCGCCGAAGAGCGCGGCCTGATGGACCGTCTAACCGTCATCGAGGGGACGCTCGGCAAGGCGTTCGGCGTCGTCGGCGGGTACATCGCCGCCTCGCGCGCCTTGTGCGACTTCGTCCGCTCCTTCGCGTCCGGCTTCATCTTCACCACGGCGCTGCCGCCCGCGGTCGCCGCCGGTGCCCGCGCGTCGATCGAGCATCTGAAGACCTCGACGGCCGAGCGTGAGGCGCACCAGGCCGTGGTCGCCACCGTGCGCGCGCGCCTGAAGGCGATCGGCATCCCCGTGCTCGACAATCCGAGCCACATCGTCCCGGTGATGGTGAACGACGCCGCCAAGTGCAAATGGATCTCCGATTTGTTGCTCGACCAGCACGGCGTCTACGTCCAGCCGATCAACTATCCCACCGTGCCGAAGGGGACGGAGCGGCTGCGCATCACCCCCTCCCCGGTCCATACCGAGGCCGATATCGACCACCTGTGCCACGCTTTGTCCGACCTATGGTCGCAGTGCGCCCTGGCCCGCACATCCGCCGTCGCCTGACCCATAGCAGAACAGGTCTCTGAGCGGCCTCGATACGGCCGGTCTAAACTGAGAAAACGTGACGATGGCGGCTTCGGCCGCCATTTTTTATGGCCCGGCCGGAGCCAAGGCACCGGAAGTCAATCCCGGCCCGCCGCGACTGCGGCAAAAAGGCAACGCCCACCCACAGCAAAAGTTGAGCCTGTGGACGACGATCGCAACAATTTTACGCATTTTTCGGTTTTGGGGTTTTCGGGTCCGCCCCTGGACACTAACAGGGCCGGGCAGGCGCCACGCGCCGCATTTTCGCCGGGAGGTTGCAATCGCGCCCCCGGCGCATCCGATGACAGGATCCCGAACATGCTCCACGCCAGGTCCGCCCTTGCGACGGCTGTTGCCGCCCTTTTTATCGCGACCTCTCTGCCTCTCGCAGCTCCGGCGGACGCCGGCACCGTCAAGAATGGTGTCGCATCCTACTACGGCAAGCGCTTCCACGGCCGCCGCACCGCCAATGGCGAGCGCTTCAACATGAACGCGCTCACCGCCGCCCACCGCACCCTGCCCTTCGGCACCCGCGTCAAGGTCACCAACCCGAAGAACGGGCGCTCGGTGACCGTGCGCATCAACGATCGCGGTCCCTATCACGGCAAGCGCTCCATCGATCTGTCGCGCGCCGCCGCCGAGAAGATCGGCATGGTGAACGCCGGCGTCGCCTCGGTGAAGATGGAAATCTTCTGAGGCAGAGGCCCGCGCCCATCACGCAGCCCATCACCGCCACCGATCGCCCAACCGCACAACTTTGAATTTGATACCGGAACCGCACCGCGCCACGCTCGGCCGGAACCGGAGAGGGTGCGGATGATCACGATCCACGGGATGGCGGACTCGGGGAACTGCTACAAACCACGGCTCTTGGCGGCGCTGATCGGGCTGCCATTTCGCCACAACGAGGTATCTTTCCTCGACGGCGGCACCGCGCGGCCCGCGTTCAGGGCCATGGCGCCGCTCGGCAAGGTGCCCGTGCTCCAGCTGGACGACGGGCGCGCGCTGCCCGAATCCAACGCGATCCTCACCTATCTCGGCGATGGGACGGCGTTCGTGCCGCAGGATCGCTTCGCCCACGCCGAGATGCTGGCGTGGATGTTCTTCGAGCAATATAGCCACGAGCCGCACGTGGCGGTGCGCCGCTCCCTCACCGTCTATCCGGCGCTCGCCGCCGCGGCGACGCCGGAGCGGATGGCCGCCACGTTGGAGGGCGGCCGCAAGGCGCTCGGCGTCATGGAGCTGCGGCTTGCCGCCCATGAATGGTTGGTCGGCGACGCGCCGAGCCTCGCCGACATCGCCCTTTACGCCTACACCCATGTGGCGGCCGAGGGCGGGTTCGACCTCGGCGAGACACCGGGCGTTGCGCGGTGGGTGGAGCGGGTGGCCGCGCTTCCGGGCTACCGGCCGATGACCTGGCTCCCATGACGCCGGAGCGCCGCCTCACGGTCGTGCCGTGTCGCCGCCGCCCGCGCCTCTGACCTCTCCTTACAAACGCGAACAGCCCCACAAACGCGAACAGCCCCACAAACGCGAACAGCCCCACAAACGCGAACAGCCCCACAAACGCGAACAGCGCCGCGAAATGCGGCGCTGTTCGGATGTTCATCGGCGGATTGCGGCGGGTGAATCCCCGGGGCCGCCTTCACATCGGCTGCGCTTGCGCATCACGTGAAGGGCGAGGTCCGGCCCGGCTGCTCTCAGGCGGACCCGCGCGGCCGGCGCTTCGTCGATCCGGTCGGCGGGGTCAGCCGAAGAGGGCGTCCACGTCGTCCTGGTTGACGATGCCATAGTCACCTTCGAGAGCGGGACCGTTGAGCAGGTCCTTGTCGGTCCGCTCTTTCTTCTCCTGCACGGGCGCGGTCAGCTCTTGCGCCTTCCACACATCCACCATGGAGGCGATGCGCTCTTCGATGAAGGCCAGCGACTCCACCACCTTGGAGATGCGCTGTCCGGTGATGTCCTGGAAGTTGCAGGCCTCGAAGATCTGAATGACGCTGTCGCCGATGGCCTGTGCACGCTCCCTCAATTCGTCGTCCGCATCCTGCATGATGGCGGCGACGGTGGTGTCGATCGCCTCGGCGGCGGCGAGGATGGTGTCCGTCGCCATCTCGGTGCCCTCGACCACGGCCCTCAGCTCGTCCGCCGCGCGGGCGTTGGATTGCTCCCCCGCGTTGCGGGCGTAGAGCGCGCCGATCTCGGTCTTCGTCACGTCGATCCGCTTTTGGATGTCGTCGACGCCGCTCCACAATGCGATCGCATTGTCCACGGGAGCTGCGGGATCGCCGCCGGCTTTGCCGCGGGCGGTGTGAAGCTCCTTCAGGATTGTTTCCACCTGGTGGGTCATAGGCGAAGTTTCGGCAAGACGCCGTGCTTCTGCGATCTCGACCCGGAATGGTCTTGCCATGTTCAAATGACTCCGTTGACGCACGGTCCGAGAATACACGCTTACCGTGCATTTTCAACCGAGCGCGGGTGGGTGTGGCGAGTGTCGGGCAAGGTTCGACCAAAGCTCGGCGCAAGCGTATCAGCTTAGACCCAAATGGCCGAACATTCGCTCGAACCGGGCGTGCAACATCGCGGAGCAATCGATGTCCCTTGACTTAACGATGCCTGTCCTCGTGGTCGACGACTACAAGACAATGGTTCGTATTATTAAGAACCTCCTGCGTCAGATCGGGTTCACGGACGTGGACGATGCGTCGGACGGCAGTGAAGCCTTGGAAAAGATCAAAGGCAAAACCTACGGTTTGGTCATCTCCGACTGGAATATGGAGCCGATGACCGGCTACGAACTCCTCAAGCAGGTCCGCGCCAATCCCGAAACCGCAGAGCTGCCGTTCATCATGGTCACCGCCGAGGCGAAGTCCGAGAACGTGGTCGCGGCGAAGAAGGCCGGTGTGAACAACTACATCGTCAAACCCTTTAATGCGCAGACTTTGAAGGGGAAAATCGAGTCGGTCTTCCAACCGGCATAAACACGGCGAAATCAGAGCACGCCGTTACGATTTCAGTGTGGGCGGTCGAGCCTTCGGGAGATTGTCGAACAATCTCCCACATTGAGACACAACCGCCCTCTTCCCGATAAAGTTGTCTTCTCGGTTGCGCGGTCGCAGCCCTCGCGTATTGGTTGTACAAAGAGGTCGGGTCATAGAGGTCTCCTCCAACGACCCCCCGACCACGAAACGCTCACGCTCAAACATGGAAGGCACGTACGGTATGTATATTGTTATCGATTCGCGTGAGGTCGTGGCCAACGGCTATAAGTCTGGCTTCGAACGCGAAGGTCTGGCTTGCACCACCTTTGCGGGGACGGAGTTTGCCGACTGGCTGCACTCGATCTCCGACGCGGATACCGCCGCCATCCAAGCGGTCATTCTCGGCGCCACCGAGGACCGTTATAATGTCCCCGCCCTGGTGCGCAGCCGTGCCAAGACGCCGATCATCGCCCTCAAGGAAGAGAGCGGCCTTGAAGAAACGCTCGAACTCTTCAACGTGGGCGTGGACGATGTCGTCAAGAAGCCGGCGCCGGTGCGCGAGCTTGTGGCCCGTGCCAACGCCATCTGGCGTCGGTCGAGCGACTCTCGCGAGGAAGCCCAGTTCGGTCGCCTCACCGTCTACTTCGACAGCCGCGACCCGACCATCGACGATACCTCGGTCGAACTCCCCCGGCGCGAGCGGCAGATCCTGGAATATCTGGTGAAGAACCGCCGGCGGCGGATCACCAAGACCCAACTCTTCAACGCCATCTACGGCCTCTTCAACGAGAACGTGGACGAGACGGTGATCGAAGGCCACATCTCCAAGTTGCGCAAGAAGCTGCGCACGCGCCTCGGCTACGACGTGATCGACGCGAAGCGCTTCGCCGGCTACGCCTTCATCGGCGACAGGCAAGCGTGCGAGATGGAACGCCCCGTCCCGTGCGAGGAAACGACCACGCCGGTCCTGTCCCTCGTCGCCTCCAATCCGAGTGTGACGCGCGGCGTCTCGCGCGGCGGACCGCGGCCGGTCTGACCTGCCCGGCCAGCCACCGGCCGCCCGCCCCGGCGCGGGCGCCTTGGGGCACCACCTGCCGCGTGACGGCGACGGCGCCGTCTGACAGTCCGGCAAAGCTGCACTTCGCTTCCCTGGCAGAAGACGGCTTCCATGGCAGAAGACGCCACCCTCTGAACCCTTCGCCGCCGTGCGAGCACGCTTCGACGCGCCGCCCATCGCACGGCCGACCGGCGACATCCGGCCCGCGGCCTGCGCATCCCGCGCCCTCCCCGCGCCGCACGCCGATCGAGGCCTCCGCCGGCGCACACGCCGCGTGAGACATTCCGCCCCAACCCAGCGCCTCGCTTTGACCGGGACATCACGCCCGCAGTCGGTACTATACGTGCCGTGCCGCGCGTTCTGATCGCCGGCCCCGCGAAGTCCGAGGAGGCGCTATGGTCCCCCGTCCCTTTCGCACGATGCTCGCCGCGTTGACGGCCAGCCTCGCCCTCTCGTCCGTTCCTGCGGCCGCGCAATTCTCGAACTGCCAGGCCATCGCCAGCGCCTTTCCGAACGCGCGCGTGATCACCGTCGCCAGCGAGAGCCCGTCCGACGAGTACGCGGTCGAAATCCGCTATATCGGACACTCCACCTTTCGCATCACCGCGCCCGACGGCACCACCATCGCCACCGACTATGCCGGAGCCGCAGGGGCCGGCCCTGTCCCGGACGTGGTGACGATGAACCACGCCCACACCAGCCATTTTACAAATTTCCCCGATCCCGCGATCCCGCACGTCCTTCAGGGATGGGGCACCAACGGCGCGCCGGCCGATCACATGGTGGAAGTCGGCGAGGTTCTGGTTCGCAACGTCACCACCGACATTCGCAGCTATGCCGGGGTGGAGCCGGACGGCAACTCCATCTTCATCTTCGAGATCCAGGGGCTGTGCCTCGGCCATCTCGGCCACCTGCACCAGCCTCTTTCGGACGGGCAGATCGCCGAGATCGGCCGGCTCGACGTGGTTTTCGTCCCCGTCGACGGCAGCTACACCATGAATCAGGAAACGATGATGGAGGTGGTCTCGCGCCTTCGCGCGTCGATCGCCATTCCGATGCACTGGTTCGGATCCTACACGCTGGCCGACTTCCTGACCCGCACCCGCTCTGACGGGATGGAGGTGGTCATGCAGAGCGAGCCCGTTCTGCGCGTCTCCCTCAACACCCTGCCGCGCCGCCCGACGATGATCGTTCTTCCCCTCAGCTTCGCCAACTGACCATCACCGCGGCGCCCGCTCCCTCTCCGGAATCGGGCCTGCTGATCCCGCTCGGGCGGCCTTGCCAATAAGTTTTCCGACTTTTCCTACATAAGCATGCGCTTTCATGCGACAGCATCGCGCAAGCCTCGGCCGATAGTTTGGACAGGAAATCGACGTGAGTTCCGTCCATGATCGGCAACACCGCAACAAACGATTGCTCCTCGACCACGGCTGAGGGCGGAACAACCGCGGCCGAGCCCGCCGATCCCGGCGACCATTACCTGGCGCGCGAATCCGAGCTGGCACGACGAAGCAGTGTCTTCGGAGTGATGATCCGCCTCGGCGCGCTGATCGACGGTCTTTGGTTCTGGGACCTGGTCGACCGTGAGCACTGCTATTTCAGCCCCGGATTCTGGCGGGTTCTCGGGTTCGATCCCGGCGACAAAGCCCACAAGATGCACGAGTGGATCGACCTCCTCTACGACGAGGACGTGATCCGCTTTCACGAAGCGCTCGACGCGCACCTGAGGGACACCACCCAAGCCTTCAACGTCGTCGTGCGCTGCCGGACCGCGGACGGAGCGACGTTGCGCCTGCGGACCCGCGGTGTCGCGCTGGTCGAAGACGGCGTCCCCTCCCGCATGTCCGGCACCCACGACGTGCTGAGCGACCCGCGCGAGGACGAGCTGTCGGAGAAGATGGCCGAGCTTCTCGAACGCTCCAGCGACGCGATCAGCGTGTGGAGTCCGCTCCACGGCGTCCGGCGCTGGAACGAAGGCGCCCGCCGCATGTTCGGCTGCACCGCCGAGGAGATGATCGGCCGCATACCGCACGAGACCTTCGGCGCCGACTTCTCCGAGCCAGTCGACGACATCATCGAGGCGATCGAAGAGGGCGAGAGCTGGGCCGGCGACATCACCTGGCGCCACCGCGACGGCAGCGTGGTGCACACGTCCTCGCACCTGCAACGCATCGCCGCCCACGGTGACGACACGCTGATCCTGCAGGTCGATCACGACGTGACGGCGAAGGTGGAGCTGCGCCAGCGCCAGAGGGCGATGACGCGCGAGCTCAATCACCGCGTCAAAAATCTGTTCGCGGTGATCCGCTCGCTGGTGAAGCTGTCGGCGATGGACAAGACCGAGGTCCCGCCGCTGGTGCGCGACCTCGATCAACGCATCACCGCGCTCGCGGCCGCTCACGTCGTCAGCCTCGGCTACGAGATGCAGGACGGCGGCCCCGTGGGAGAAATTCTCGAGGCCGTCCTCACGCCCTATCCGGCCGACCGAGCCGCTCTGCGGCTCGACGGTGCGGAGCTGTGGCTACCGCAGAGCAAGATCACGCCGATGGGCCTGATCCTGAACGAGCTCGCCACCAATGCCTTGAAATACGGGGCGTGGAAGACGGGCGACGGTTACGTGTCCATCCGCTGGAGCGCCGTCACCGACGACGGGGTGCCCGTCGTCCGGCTGGTCTGGGATGAACATTCGCCACACTTCGCGCCCGTGGCGCCTGGGGCGGTCCGTCGCGGATTCGGCACCGATCTCATCGACATGTCGACCGCCCAGATGGGCGCCATTCTCACCCGTGGCGACGGGCCGGACGGTATCCGCCTGTCACTGAGCTTCGAAGCCGCTCAGCAGTCCACCCAAGGCGGGCCGGTGTCCGCGTCCGCCCGCCGCCCAGGAGCCTCGCGCCATGAACGCCG
The DNA here is from genome assembly GCF_001927245.1 of Acuticoccus yangtzensis. GTDB lineage: Bacteria > Pseudomonadota > Alphaproteobacteria > Rhizobiales > Amorphaceae > Acuticoccus > Acuticoccus yangtzensis. The sequence goes on from NZ_MJUX01000001.1 coordinate 1,207,096, forward strand.
AAATCTACACCATTCCAAAGCCGTACAGACCTATGTCTAACCGTACCCCCCGCGTTCTCCTGGTGGAGGACGAGGCGCTGATCGCGCTCACGCTGAAGATGATGCTCGAGATCGACATGGGGTTCGAGGTCATCGGCCCCATCGCGCGCCTCAACGAGGCGATCGAGGCGGCGCGAACCGAAACGCTGGATCTGGCGCTGCTCGACGTGGCGATCATCGGCGGCGAGGTGTTCCCGGTCGCCAACATCCTGCAAGAGCGCCATGTGCCGATCATCTTCCACACCGGCCATGGGCTGCGGGAGGAGCTGAGCGGCTCCTATTCCGGCGCACAGGTCCTGTCCAAGCCCGTGGACGACGCTGTGCTGCGCGAAGCGATGACGCGGATGATCTCCGGCCCCTCCGCGGGAACATGCTGATCTGACAGCGCCGAGGTGCGGTGGAGCCTGAAGGCCCTCTGCACCCGGCGCTGTTTTTTTTTGGCGCCACATGGAGCCTCGTTCCGCTCCGCCTGCGCCTTCGCTGCTGCCTCCCCCCTCGCAATCCTTCTCGCCCCTCCTCCGCCCCCCCTTTCACGCCGGGCGATCTCGGTGACGGGCGCCCTCACCCCTCCCCTTGCGGTCCTCACACATCTGGCGCGGCGTCCCTCAGGGCGCCCGCGGCCGGAGCAGTTTGCGCGGCGGCCGACCAAGGAACCGCCCGCATGCTGGTGCGATATCACCGCCAGCCGTGGCGATGCCGGAGGTCCGCACCTGCCGGCGCCGCAGCGCCCATCCCGTCGCAGGGTCATCCCGGATGGTTGTCCCGTCGCAGGCGCTCCCGCCGCAGGCCCCCCCCGCGCGGGCGCGCCCGCGGTAGGTGGCGCCCGTCGCAATGGTCCGCTGGCAACGCTCCGCCCCGCGGGCAAAAGAAAGCGCCGTGCCCGGTGGGGCACGGCGCTGCGGGTCGCCGGGAAGCGTGCGGCGTAAGGATCAGGACGCGTCCTTCGCCTGCAGCGCCTTCACCACCTCTTTCGACTGGACCGACAGGTTGTCGTTCGCCTCCACGACACGGCGCGCCGCGGACGAAAGCACCGCCGTCGCCTCCAAGTTGTCCGCCGAGAAGGCCTCCACCGCCGAGATGGTCCGCGCCGCGGTGTCGGCCCCGCGCGCCGCCTGCTGGGCGTTCGCCGAAATCGCCGAGGTCGCCGCCTTCTGCTCCTCCGTGGAGTCGACGATGCTGGCGAAGAGCCCGCCCATCTCCTCCATCACCGTCGACACGCTCGAAATGCCGTCCGCGACGTTGCGCACCTGGCCCTGCAGCTTGCCGATCTGCTGCGAGACCTCGTCCGTCGCCTTCGCGGTCTGCATGGCGAGGTTCTTCACCTCCTGCGCAACGACCGCGAAACCCTTGCCCACCTCGCCCGCGCGGGCCGCCTCGATCGTCGCGTTCAGCGCCAGGAGATTGGTCTGGTTGGCGATGCTGGCGATAGTCTCCACCACCTCGTTGATCGCCTCGCTGTCGGCCGCCAGGCGGTGCGACATCTCCACCACGTGCGAAACCTTCTGGTTGGTGTTCGTCGCTTGCGCGTTGGCGTCGATCACCCGGCTGGAAATGGACGTGACCAGCGCGCTGAGGTCGTCGGCGGCACGGGCCACGGTCTGCACGCTCGCCGTCGCGTCGCCGGTCGCGGTCGTCCCCTCGGCCAGCTTCTCGCGCATCTTGGCGACGAGGGTCTGCACCGAGGCGAGCTCGGTCTGCATCGACGAGCTCGCCGCGCCCAGCTCGCCGATCGTCTTCTCGACGTTCTCCTCGAACATCTTCGTGCTCTTCACCTGGAAGGTGATGTTCCGCCACACCAGCATCGCGCCGATATAATTGCGGTTGGTGTCGAACAGCGGCGACACGCGCAGGTCGAGGTGCTCGCGCCCGTTCAGGCTCACCTGCGCGTTCCAAGGCAGCCGGTTGGGATCGCCCAGGATCTTGTGCTGCATCGTCGGATGCTTGTGGAAGAGGTCGACCGACTTGCCCACGATCTCGTCCGGCCGGCACGGCAGATCGCCGGATATCGCCTCCAGCGCATTACAGGCCGCTCGGTTGACGTAATTGATCCGGAACTCGTTGTTCGGGTCGGCCACCATCACCGGAACGGGGAACTGCTCGATCATCTGCTCGCGCGAGAAGGCATGCTCCGTGCGCGCCCGCACCTTGCCGACGGCGGTCCACATGCGCCCCATCGCGTCCTTGCCGTTGTTCTGGCGCACGACGAAATGGGTGTCCGCGTCGCCCAGCTTCTCCAGAGCCATCGCCAGAGCCTGGAGCGGAACCAACGTCCCGCGAAGGACATAGGCGGCAACGCCCAGGCACAGGGCCGCGACGAGAGGGATCGCGATCAGAAGCGCGTTCATCTCCTGCGCGATCAGCGCCGAAAGCTCTTCGCGCGACAGCGTCTCAGTGCTGATCTTCAGCGCGAACGAGGCTTCCATGAAATAGAAGTAGATGCTGAAGGCGGCTTGCGCGGCGATCACGAAGCCAAAGCCGATCAGCACCTTCGGCATCAATGCGAGATTGTTGAGGAAGCCGCGTTTGACGGCCGGGCGCTTGGTCTGGATCATCGGGGACGCCTGTTCAGCGGGTAAAGTCGCCGGATCCTATCGCCTCAAGGTTGCCGGGCGCTGGGCGTGGTCGACGGGGGGCGCGCATTGAACGCCGCGGCGAACGTCCCCATGTCCCGCTCGTCGGCGGCGATCACGCCCGTGTGAGCCGCCGCCGCCCGGATGGTTCCACCGCTGCGGAAAAAATTGTGACGGCGACCACGTTCCGTCGTTGACACCGACAAGGGCTTTTCTTATCTCCGGCGCAACGCTTGGCACTCACCTCAAGAGAGTGCCAACAAGCGGGAAGCACTCAGAGATCGGGCCTCGCGCCCTCATTGTCATGAGGACAGATATGAACTTCCGTCCGCTGCACGACCGCGTCGTCGTGCGCCGCCTCGAGTCCGACACCAAGACCAAGGGCGGCATCATCATCCCCGATACCGCCAAAGAGAAGCCGCAGGAAGGCGAAGTCGTCGCCGTCGGCCCCGGCGCCCGCAACGAGAAGGGCGAAATCGTCGCTCTCGACGTGAAGGCCGGCGACCGCGTCCTGTTCGGCAAGTGGTCCGGCACCGAGGTGAAGCTCGACGGTGAGGACCTCCTCATCATGAAAGAGAGCGACATCATGGGCGTCGTCGAAGGCGTCGCGGTCTCCGCTTAATCATTCGCGCATCCTAGAAGAATTCAAAGGGAGCCCAACATGGCTGCTAAAGAAGTAAAGTTCTCCTCCGACGCGCGCGACAAGATGCTCCGCGGTGTCGACATCCTCGCCAACGCCGTGAAGGTGACGCTCGGCCCGAAGGGTCGCAACGTCGTGATCGAGAAGTCCTTCGGCGCGCCGCGCATCACGAAGGACGGCGTCTCCGTCGCCAAAGAGATCGAGCTTGAGGACAAGTTCGAGAACATGGGCGCGCAGATGGTCCGCGAGGTCGCCTCGAAGACCAACGACCTCGCCGGTGACGGCACCACCACCGCGACCGTTCTCGCCCAGTCGATCGTCCGCGAAGGCGCCAAGGCCGTCGCCGCCGGCATGAACCCGATGGACCTGAAGCGCGGCATCGACCTCGCCGTCACCGCGGCCATCAAGGACCTCGACGCCCGCGCCCGCACGATCAACACCTCCGACGAGGTGGCGCAGGTCGGCACGATCTCTGCCAATGGCGACAAGGAAGTCGGCGCGATGATCGCCGAGGCCATGCAGAAGGTCGGCAACGAGGGTGTCATCACCGTCGAAGAGGCGAAGTCTCTCGAGACCGAGCTCGAAGTCGTCGAAGGCATGCAGTTCGATCGCGGCTACATCTCGCCGTACTTCGTGACCAACGCCGAGAAGATGACCACGGAACTCGAAGATCCGTACATCCTCATCTTCGAGAAGAAGCTCTCCAACCTCCAGGCGATGCTTCCGATCCTCGAAGCCGTCGTCCAGTCCGGCCGTCCGCTCCTCATCATCGCCGAGGACGTCGAGGGCGAGGCTCTGGCCACGCTCGTCGTCAACAAGCTGCGCGGCGGCCTGAAGGTCGCGGCCGTGAAGGCGCCGGGCTTCGGCGACCGTCGCAAGGCCATGCTGCAGGACATCGCGATCCTCACCGCCGGCCAGGTCGTCTCCGAAGACCTCGGCATCAAGCTGGAGTCCGTCTCCATCGAGATGCTCGGCCGCGCGAAGAAGGTCACGATCAACAAGGACGAGACCACCATCGTCGACGGTGCTGGCGAGCAGGACGACATCAAGGGTCGCGTCGCTCAGATCAAGCAGCAGATCGAAGAGACCACCTCCGACTACGACCGTGAGAAGCTCCAGGAGCGTCTCGCGAAGCTCGCGGGCGGCGTCGCGGTGATCCGCGTCGGCGGCGCGACGGAAGTCGAAGTGAAGGAGAAGAAGGACCGCGTCGACGACGCCCTGAACGCGACCCGCGCGGCCGTGGAAGAAGGCATTGTCCCCGGCGGCGGCGTCGCTCTCCTGCGCGCCAAGAAGGCCGTCTCCGAGGTCTCTTCCGAGAACCCGGACGTGGCCGCCGGCATCAAGATCGTGCTGCGTGCCCTTGAGGCCCCGGTGCGTCAGATCTCCGAGAACGCTGGTGTCGAAGGCTCCATCGTCGTCGGCAAGATCCTCGAGAACGACCATTCCGACTACGGCTTCGACGCCCAGACGGAAGAGTACGGCAACATGATCGAGAAGGGCATCATCGACCCGAAGAAGGTGGTTCGCCACGCCCTCCAGGACGCCGCGTCGATCGCCTCCCTGCTCGTGACGACCGAGGCCATGGTTGCCGAGGCTCCGAAGAAGGACTCCGGCGCCCCCGCGATGCCGGGCGGCGGCATGGGCGGCATGGGCGGCATGGACTTCTAAGAAGTCCATTCAAGCCGCCCATTATCTAAGGATGGCCGATGGCCCACGGGCCATCGGACAGGCGGCATGGACTTCCGCGGAAGTCCGTCCATTGTCTGCACATCGGACCGATATGGGAAAGGCCGCGCACTGCGCGGCCTTTTTCTTTTTGCGGCTCGCGCGCGCGGGTCTACGCTCGCCCGGAAACGGTCGCCCGGCGAAGTCACGGCCCCGTAAGGGTTCGCCGACCGGGAACCGGCGTGGACGACGACCTTGCGGAGACGACATGACGAGCACCCCGCCAGCCGGCCCCGGCGCCGCCCCTAACGATCCTGCCAACGACCCGAACGCCGACCCCAATTCCGACCAGCGCACCTTCTGGAACTCGCCGGCGGGCGACAAATGGGTGCGATACCAGGAGGAGCTGGACGGGCTTTTCACCGCCATCACCGCCCGCCTCGTGACGCTCCTTTCCCCCACCCCCGGCATGAACGTCGTCGACATCGGCTGCGGTGCGGGCGACCTTGCCCTCACGCTCGCCCCCCGCGTCGCCAGCGTGACTGGCGTGGACCTGTCGGTGCCCCTCCTCACCCGCGCCCGCGCACGGGCCGACGCCGCGGGCCTCTCCAACGCCGCCTTCATCGAGGCGGACGCGCAGTCGCACGCCTTCGCTTCGCCGATCGACGCGGTCGTCTCGCGCTTCGGCGTCATGTTCTTCGCCGACCCCGTCGCAGCGTTCGCCAACATCCGCGCCGCCATGCGGCCCGGTGCGCCGCTCGTCTTCGCCACGTGGGCCGGGCTTCAGCCGAACCCGTGGTTCGCCATACCGCGCGCCGCCGCGGTGGACCGGCTCGGCGCCGTCCCGCCCGACGCCCCGCGTGAGCCCGGTCCCATGGCTTTCGAGGAGCCGGCCTATGTCGAAGAGATTCTGACCGCGGCCGGGTTCGGCGCCATCGGCATCGACACGGCGACCGTCGACCTCCACCACCCGTCCTTCGCCGATGCCGTGGCGCTGTCGGTCAATGTCGGGCCCGCCTCCCGCATCCTGCGCAGCTACGACGGGACGGACGAGGACGTCGCCGCGATCCAGCAGGCGATCGCCGCCGCCTTCGCGCCCTTCCGCCGGGGTGACGCCATCGCCGTCCCCGCGTGCCTCCATTTCGTCTCCGCAAAGGCGCCCTGACCGGCCCCGCCGCACATCGTGGCGGTGGCGCGGCGCCTGTCACCGTAGCCGAGCCGCGCCCCCCGCGCCGACATCACGATCCCAGGCAGGGGGCCGGCGGCCCGTCGCCCGGAGCGGCAAAGCCGTAGCGCATCACCGCCGCGCTCCCCGACAGCAGGCACAAAAAAAGCCGCCCGCGCGAGGCGGACGGCTTTGGATCTCGCACCGAGCGGGTGGCTCAGTTCGCGCCGACCAGCGCCTCTTCGGCCTGGACGCGGGCGGCATCGGCGGCGCCCTTCGCGTCGGCGTCACGGTCGACGAACTCGATGACGGCGATGGCGGCATTGTCGCCGTAGCGGAAGCCGGCCTTCAGGATGCGCGTGTAACCGCCGTTGCGGTCCTTGTAACGCGGGCCGATCGTGCCGAACAGCTTGCGCACGGCGGCCTCGGAGCGGGTCTTGGAGAGAGCCTGACGGCGGGCGTGCAGGTCGCCGCGCTTGCCCAGCGTCACCAGCTTCTCGACGTAGGGGCGCAGCTCCTTCGCCTTCGGCAAAGTCGTCACGATCTGCTCGTGCTCGATCAGCGAGACGGCCTGGTTGGCCATCATCGCCATCCGGTGGGCGCTGTCACGGCCGAGCTTGCGGTGTGTCTTCTTGTGACGCATGGCGTCTCTCCAATGTCGAAGGTGGGTGCCGGGCGCTCCGGCGTTCGCGCGAGGCCCCGGATGGGGGGCCTAGAAGGAAGGCCGAGGCGTCAGCCCCGGCCTTCGATCTCAGTAGTGATGGTCCTCGTACCGCTTGGCCAGCTCCTCGATGTTGTCGGGCGGCCAGTTGGCGACTTCCATGCCGAGGTGCAGACCCATCTGGGCCAGAACCTCTTTGATCTCGTTCAGCGACTTGCGGCCGAAGTTCGGGGTGCGGAGCATTTCCGCCTCGGACTTCTGGATGAGGTCGCCGATATAGACGATGTTGTCGTTCTTGAGGCAGTTCGCCGAGCGGACGGAGAGTTCCAGCTCGTCGACCTTCTTGAGCAGCGCCGGGTTGAAGGCGAGCTCGGGCACCTCATCGGCGACTTCCGGCTTCTGCGGCTCCTCGAAGTTCACGAAGATCGCCAGCTGGTCCTGCAGGATGCGCGCGGCGTAGGCGACCGCGTCCTCCGGCGAGATGGACCCGTCGGTCTCGATCTGCATGGACAGCTTGTCCTTGTCGAGATCCTGGCCCTCGCGGGTGTTCTCGACGCGGTAGGAGACCTTCTTCACCGGCGAATAGAGCGAATCGACCGGGATGAGGCCGATCGCCGCGTCTTCCGGGCGGTTGCGGTCGGCCGGGACATAGCCCTTGCCGGTGTTGACCGAGAACTCCATCCGCACGTCCGCGCCCTCGTCGAGGGTGCAGATGACGTGGTCGGGGTTCAGGATCGACACGTCGCCGACGGTCTGAATGTCGCCCGCGGTGACGGCGCCCGGCCCCTGCTTGCGCAGGACCATGCGCTTCGGGCCCTCGCCCGACATGCGCACCGCGATCTCCTTGATGTTGAGGATGATGTCTGTCACATCCTCACGCACGCCGTTCATGGACGAGAATTCGTGCAGAACGCCGTCGATCTGGACGGAGGTCACCGCAGCACCCTGCAGCGAGGACAGAAGCACCCGGCGCAGCGCATTGCCCAGCGTCAGGCCGAAACCGCGCTCGAGCGGCTCGGCGACGACGGTGCCGATGCGCTTGGGATCGTAGCCGGGCGTGACCTCGAGCTTGTTCGGGCGGATCAGCTCCTGCCAGTTCTTCTGGTTGGTCGTCACCATTTATGCCTTTCGATCACGTGGGGCGTCGCCCGGAGCGCCCGCGGGGGACGGCCCGCGGGCCAGTGGCGCGCTCGCCCGGATGGCGGCGCAGCCCGGATGCGCGCCCCGTATGGGCGCGCGGGTACCTTGGAGGTTAGACGCGGCGACGCTTCGGCGGACGGCAGCCATTGTGCGGGATCGGCGTCACGTCGCGGATGGACGTGATGGTGAAGCCCGCGGCCTGCAGCGCACGCAGCGCCGACTCGCGGCCCGAACCCGGACCCGTCACCTCGACTTCGAGGGTGCGCATGCCGTGCTCGGAGGCCTTCTTGGCGGCGTCTTCGGCGGCAACCTGGGCCGCGTAGGGGGTGGACTTACGCGACCCCTTGAAGCCCATCGCACCGGAGGAGGACCACGAAATCGCGTTGCCCTGCGCGTCGGTGATGGTGATCTTCGTGTTGTTGAAGGAGGCGTTCACATGGGCGATGCCCGACGTGATGTTCTTCCGCTCCCTGCGCCGAACGCGCGTGGCTTCCTTCGCCATCAATACCCTCTAATGATGATGTGATCGGCCCGCTGAACGGGCCACTCCCCAGCCGCCAGGCCGGGCGTTACTTCTTCTTGCCGGCGATCGGCTTCGCGGGGCCCTTGCGGGTGCGCGCGTTGGTGTGCGTGCGCTGGCCACGGACCGGAAGGCCGCGACGGTGACGCAGGCCGCGATAGCAACCGAGGTCCATGAGACGCTTGATGTTCATCGCGGTCTCGCGGCGCAGGTCGCCCTCGACGATGTAGTCGCGGTCGATGACCTCACGAACCATCAGGACTTCGGCGTCCGACAGCTCGTTCACCCGGCGCTCGGCCGCGATGTTGGTCTTCTCGATGATTTCCTTGGCCATCGAGGGGCCAATGCCGTGAATATACTGCAGCGCGATGAGGACGCGCTTGTTCGTCGGGATGTTGACGCCAGCGATACGAGCCACTTTGCCTCCTGCCGGTGCGACCGGCCACTTCATCTGTCCGGCCAGGCCGGTTCAATTCGTCCGGCCAAGCCGGTCCATTCTCATGCCGGTCACCCGGCGTCCCCTACCGGCGCAGGCCGGCTGATCACAGTCCGGCGGTCGCCGGCGGATCGAAGCCGGCAGACCGGCCTGTTCTTCCACGGACCCGCGTCAGGCGGCCCGGTGTGCCGGTCGACGCCGCTGGTGCGCGCCCGGCTGCCGGTTTCCCGGCTGAATGTCATACGGCCTCGCGGTCGCTCGCGCGCCCGCGCCGAGGAGTCAGACCGCCGGCCCGCTGCCGTTCCGTCAGGGCCACGCTCCGGCGATCCACGCCGACGGCCCCGCGGTTAACCATTGGCCAACTGCTGCCGGTTAAAGCCCGCTCGCCATCGGACCACGAACCCGTCCTACGACGCACTCCGTCGGACCACCGAACCATCGACCGGCGAACGCACCCGACGGTCTGGTGAATAGCCCAACGACGAACGGGCTGATGCCGCCGTCGTCAACGGCGTGCCCAGCCCTGACGCTGTCGGGTTTGGCCATACCAGATGGCGGCGGCGCGTGGGCCCCGCGACTCCTCCAGATAGGCGCGGTGGGTAGCGCGGAGCAAGCCCCGCGTCAACCTTTTTTCGCGCACCTCGGCCGACCCTCAGGTCCGGACCGACAGCGCCTCGTTGATATCAGCTTCCACCTCGTCGATGGACTTCATGCCGTCGATCACGACGAGGTCGCCGGTCGAGCGGTAGTGGTCCACCAGCGGAGCCGTCTGTTCGCGGTAGACGGCGAGGCGCTTCTTCAACGCTTCGACGTTGTCGTCGTCGCGAACTGCACCGCCGCTTTCGGCGACGCGCTGCTCGACACGCGCGGCCAGAGCGCCCTCATCGACCTCGAGCTGAATGACGGCGTCGAGACCCATGCCATGGGCGTTCAGCATCGTCTCCAGCGCCTCGGCCTGCGCCACGGTGCGCGGAAAACCGTCGAGGATGAAACCGCTCTTGCAGTCCGGTTGCTCCACCCGCTCCTCGACGATGCCGACCACGACGGCGTCCGGCACCAAGTCGCCGCGCGCCATGATGTCCTTCGCCTTGAGGCCGATCTCCGTCTCGGCCTTCACCGCAGCGCGCAGCATGTCGCCGGTGGAGAGCTGCGGGATCCCATGCGCGTCCATGAGACGCTTGGCCTGGGTCCCCTTCCCCGCACCCGGCGGTCCGAGCAGAATGAGCCTCATCGGCGACTTCCCTTCAATTTGGCCTTCTTCACGAGGCCCTCATACTGATGGGCCAGCAAATGCCCCTGGACCTGCGCCACCGTATCCATGGTGACCGACACGACGATCAGGAGCGACGTGCCGCCAAAATAGAACGGCACAGCGGTGGCGGAAATCAAAAATTCAGGGATCAGACAGATCACGACGAGGTAGGCCGCGCCGAGCACCGTGATCCGCGTGAGGACGTAGTCGATGTACTGCGCCGTCCGCTCACCGGGCCGGATGCCCGGAATGTAGCCGCCGTGCTTCTTCAGATTGTCCGCCGTGTCGGCCGGATTGAAGACGATCGCCGTGTAGAAGAAGGCGAAGAAGATGATCAGCGCCGCGTAGGTGATCATGTAGAGCGGCCGGCCGTGGGCGAAGAGCGTCTGAACCGTGCCCATGACACCCGTGCCGTCGACCGCGCCGAAGCCCGTCAGCGTCGCCGGGATGACCAGGAGCGACGAGGCGAAGATCGGCGGGATGACGCCCGACGTGTTGAGCTTCAGCGGCAGATGCGAGGAATCGCCCTGGAACATCCGGTTGCCGACCTGACGGCGCGGATACTGGATGAGAAGCCGCCGCTGCGCCCGCTCCACGAAGACGATGAACGCGATCACCGCCACGGCCATGAAGAGGACGAGAAGGATAATCGGCGTCGACAACGCCCCCTGACGCCCGAGCTCCAGCATGCCGGCGAGTGCGGCGGGAAGCTCGGCGACGATGCCGGCAAAGATGATCAGCGAGATGCCGTTGCCGACGCCGCGCGAGGTGATCTGCTCACCCAGCCACATCAGGAACATCGTGCCGCCGACCAACGTCACCACGGTGGTGAAGCGGAAGAAAATGCCCGGGTCGGTGACGATGTTGCCCGCGGTCTCCAGCCCGACGGAGATGCCGTAGGCCTGCACGATCGCCAGCGCCACCGTGCCGAAGCGGGTGTACTGGTTGATGACCTTGCGGCCCTGCTCGCCCTCTTTCTTGAGCTGCTCGAGCTTCGGGATCACCGTCGTCAGAAGCTGCACGATGATCGACGCGGAGATATAGGGCATGATGCCCAGCGCGAAGATCGCCATGCGCGACACGGCACCGCCGGCGAAGACGTTGAACAGGCCGATGATGCCGTTCTGCGCCTGATCGAAGGCCTGTGCGAGCGCGACCGGGTCGATACCGGGGAGCGGGATGTACGTCCCGAGCCGGTAGACCACGAGGGCACCCAGGGTGAACCAGATACGCTTCTTCAGCTCGTCCGCCTTGGCGAACGCCTTGAAGTTCAGGTTGGAAGCAAGCTGTTCGGCGGCTGACGCCATGGACGCTCCGATCCTCGACACTTGAGGTGACACGGACCCCACCCATAGGGTGTGGCTCAAGCGTTGCGCCATAGCGCGTCACGCACGACCTGTCACGACCCTCTTTAGGGCGAATACGGAAAAGACTTAACCATCCACGCCCCGAAGGACAATGGCACTCGGCGCCAAAGCGCGCCGCGCATGATGCAATTGCATCATGCGGCCGATGTCCACCAGGCGGATAAAGGCTTTGAAGGGACAGATAAACGTCGCGGGACCATCGCCGTCGCCGCCTCCCTCCCCGGCCGGTATCGCCTCGAGGATCGTTATGCGCAGCACGTCATGGGGCGCCCTCGCCCTCAGGCTCGACCAGCGAGAGGCGCGCGAGAAAGGCGCGCAACTCGCTCTGGCTGTGAAGCTGCAATTTGCCCAATATCGAAGCGAGCTGATTGCGTGCCGTCGGGTAGGCCACGGACCTGATCCCGGCCGCCTGGCGCAGACTGTGACCGTCCCGCAAGAGGACGGCCAAGGCGCATTCCGCCGGAGTCAGCCTGTAGAGATCCTGGAGCAGCGCACGGGGCGAGCCGCGGTGGCGGAACGGGTCGACGATGGTAGCGAGAAGCAACGGCCGCGGCGTCACCGCTTCCTGCAGCACCGCTGGCTGTGACGCGCCGAGCGGCACCAGCGAAAGGATCGCCGGCGGACCGTGGCCCAGCGGGACCCCCACACGCGCCGTCGCCCGCCGCGAGAGAGCGAACCGCACCGCCTCCTCGACCCTGCGCGCGGTCTGCGCGTCGGACGCGCTCAGCCGCCCGTCACGCGACACCGTCAGCCTGCCGGCCGCCGTCCGCCATGCGTCGTTGGTGACCTCCACGCGGCCCGACGGGCCGATGAGCGCGGCCGGAAGACCCATCGCGTCCATCGACATCGCGGCCCCTTCGGCGCGCGCCTTCTCCGCCATCTGCCCGGCGAGCCAGAAGGAGTGCTGCACCGGTCGCAGCAACCTCTCCAGCCTGTCATAGAGACGGGTGCGGTCGCTCTCGGCAAAGTCGTCCGGCATGGTCGCGGTGATCGCCACCAAGCCGTCCGGATCCGACCGGATCGGCAGCGCGAACGCCGACGTGACGTCCCAGAAATCCCGGCCGAAGGTGTCGTAGAACTCCGTCCGCTTCACCTCGGCGCGGCTGACGAAGCGCTCGGTGACGAAGACCTCCCTCTCGTTCGGCATCCGCGACAGGAACGGGTTGAGGTGGGCGACCTGCGCATAGGCGCTGAGGCTGTCCGGATCGACGAGCGTGACCGTTGCCCCGCTCACCCGGCGCGGTGCCCAGGTCTCGACCTGCAGCATGAAGACGACGTCCGGATGGGCGTGCGACATCTGCCGGATCACCTCGTCGTAACGCGTCACGCCCATGTGGGCGGAGAGCAGCGTGTCGAAAAGGGAACGGTCGGCGTCATCCATGGGTGCCGATTAAGGCACGGCTCCGGCGGTGCATCAATCCGTGGAGGCCCGGCGCTCTGCCGGTTCGCAGGGCGGTTCGGCACGAAAAAGCCCGCCACGGGGGCGGGCTTTCTTGTTCTCGCAGGCGAAGGGGCGCGGCGGCGCGAGCCGCCTCCCCGGACCGGGCCTTATTCAGCCGCGGTCTCGACCTTCTTGGGCGCCAGCACCTCGACGGAGCCGCCGGCCTTCTCGACGATCTCGCGGGCCGCCTTGGAGATCCCGGCGACCTTGAGGTTCAGCGCGGTGTTCAGCTCACCATCGGCGAGGATCCGCACGCCGTCCTTGGCGCGGCGCAGGATGCCGGTCGCGGCGAGCGACTCGGCCGTCACCGGCTGCGAGGGGTCCACACGGCCCGCATCCACCGCCGCCTGCAGCTTGCCGACCGCGATGATGTTGTAATCGGGGCGGAAGATGTTGTTGAAGCCACGCTTCGGCAGGCGCATGTGGAGCGGCATCTGACCGCCCTCGAAGCCTTTGATGGCCACGCCCGAGCGGGACTTCTGACCCTTCACACCACGGCCGCCGGTCTTGCCGGTGCCGGAGCCGATACCGCGGCCGACGCGCTTGCGGGCTTTGGTCGCGCCCGGATTGTCGCGAAGTTCGTTGAGCTTCATGTCAGCCCTCCACAACCTTCACCAGGTGGGCGACCTTGGCGATCATACCGCGCACGGCCGGGGTGTCTTCCAGCTCGCGGCGACGGTGCATCTTGTTGAGGCCGAGACCCTTCAGCGTGTCGCGCTGCTCGGCCGGACGGCGGATCGGCGAACCGGTCTGCTCGACGACGACGGTCGGACGGCCCGCGGCCTTCGCGGCCTCGGCGCCCTTGGTGACGCGGAAATCAGGCATCGGCCATCTCCGACGTCTCGCTCTCGACCGCCGGCTCGTGCTCGGCATCGCGGCGGCGGGACTGGAGCTGCGACACCTTGAGACCGCGACGAGCGGCCACGGAGCGCGGCGAATCCTGGTCCTTCAGCGCCTCGAAGGTCGCGCGGATCATGTTGTAGGGGTTCGACGAGCCGAGCGACTTCGCGACGATGTCGTGAACGCCGAGCGTCTCGAAGACGGCGCGCATCGGGCCACCGGCGATGATGCCGGTACCGGCCGGAGCGGCACGCAGGAAGACCTTGCCCGCGCCCCAACGGCCGGACACGTCGTGGTGCAGCGTGCGGCCTTCGCGCAGCGGAACGCGGATCAGCGTGCGCTTGGCGGACTCGGTCGCCTTGCGGATCGCTTCCGGCACTTCGCGCGCCTTGCCGTGGCCGAAGCCCACGCGGCCCTTGGTGTCGCCCACGACGACGAGCGCGGCGAAGCCGAAGCGACGGCCACCCTTCACCACCTTCGCGACGCGGTTGATGTGAACCAGCTTGTCGACGAATTCGTTGTCTTCGTCGTCGCGATCGCGCCGGCGACCGCCTCTCCTGTTATCGTCAGCCATCTCATGCTCCTTGGCCGGCCGTTCAGGGCAGAACCCTGCGTACCAGCTTCAGACTGCTTATCCGATGCGCCCCGGCCGCCCGCTTGGGGAGGAAGGGAGCGTCGCCCCGGCGGCTCATTCCGCTGAACGGGGGAAGGCCCGGCCGCACGCCTGAATGAACAAGGGCGCGGACGGGCCGGGTGTCACGCCGCGCGGCCGAAGCCGCAGGGCAGGATCAGAATTCGAGGCCACCCTCGCGGGCCGCTTCCGCGAGCGCCTTGAGGCGCCCGTGATAGAGCCGGCCGCCACGGTCGAAGATAACCTTCTCGACGCCGGCCGCCTTGGCGCGCTCGGCGATCAGCTGGCCGACCCGCGTCGCAGCGGCGCAGTCGGCGCCGGTGCGAAGCTCCTCGCGCAGGCCCTTCTCCATGGTGGAGGCGGCGGCGATGGTCGTGCCCTTGAGATCGTCGATGACCTGGCAATAGATGTGCTTCGACGAGCGAAACACGCTGAGGCGCGGACGGCCGTTGGCGGCCGTCTTGAGGGCGCGGCGAACCCTGGCGACGCGCCGCTCGGTGCGAATGCGTTCCCGGCTCACTTCTTCTTCCCTTCCTTACGCACGATGGTCTCGTCGGCGTACTTCACACCCTTGCCCTTGTAGGGCTCCGGCGGACGGTACTTGCGGATCTCCGCAGCCACCTGGCCGACACGCTGCTTGTCGATACCCGTCACGGTGATCTCGGTCGGCTTCGGACACTTGATGTCGATGCCTTCCGGGATCGGATACTTCACCGGGTGCGAGAAGCCCAGCGAAAGCTCCAGGTCCTTGCCCGAGATCGCGGCGCGATAACCGACGCCGTTGATCTGCAGGTTCTTGGAGAACCCTTCGGTGACGCCGGTCATCAGGTTGAGGATCATCGTGCGCGAGAGACCCCACATGGAGCGGGCTTCACGCTCCTCGTTGACGGGGTCGACCTTGATCGACCCGTCTTCGAGCTGCTTGACGATCACACGGTCGGGGACCGTGAACTCGAGCTGGCCCTTGGGCCCCTTCGCGGTGACCTTCTGCCCGTCGACGGTTGCCGTGACCCCCTTGGGGACCGGGACGGCGAGCTTACCAATTCGGCTCATCGATGCCCCCTTAGAAGACCTGGCAGAGCACTTCGCCGCCGACATTGGCGTCGCGCGCGGCGTGCTCCGACATGACGCCCTTGGACGTCGACAGGATGGAGATGCCGAGACCGTCGCGCACGCGCGGCAGCGTCTGCACCGAGGAATAGACCCGGCGGCCCGGCTTGGAGACGCGCTTGATCTCCTTAATCACCGGGGCACCGTCGTAGTACTTCAGCTCGACCTCGATCTCCGAACGGCCGTTCTCGAGTTCTTTGACGGAATAGCCACGGATGTAGCCTTCCAGCTTCAGAACTTCGAGGACATTCGTGCGCAGCTTGGAGCCGGGCGTCACGATCTTGCTCCGCTTGCGCATCTGCGCGTTGCGGATACGGGTCAGCATATCGCCGAGAGGATCAGTCAGGTTCATGGTGTCTGCCCTCCCTTACCAGCTCGACTTGACCAGGCCGGGGATCTTCCCGTCCGAGCCCAGTTCACGCAGCGCGATACGGCTCATCTTGAGCTTACGGTAGTAAGCCTTCGGACGGCCGGTAACCTCGCAACGGTTCTTCACGCGGTTCGGCGCGGAGTTGCGCGGCATCTCGGCCAGCTTCAGCGTCGCCGCGAACCGCTCTTCCATCGGAAGCTCCTGGTTCTGCGTGATCGCCTTCAGCGCCTCGCGCTTGGCCGAATAGGTCTCGACCAGCTGACGGCGCTTGTTGTTGTTCTCGATCTTGCCCTTTTTGGCCATCTCTTACGCCTTCTGCGCCGGGTCACGGAACGGGAAGTTGAAGAGCTTCAGGAGCTCCCGTGCTTCCTCATCGGTCTTGGCCGTGGTCGCGACGATAATATCCATGCCCCACACCTGATCGACCTTGTCGTAGATGATCTCCGGGAAGACCAGGTGCTCCTTCATGCCGCAGGCGAAGTTGCCGCGACCGTCGAAGGACTTCGGGTTGAGACCGCGGAAGTCCTTCACGCGCGGCAGCGCGATCGTGACGAAGCGGTCGAGGAACTCGTACATCTTCTGCCGGCGCAGGGTGACCTTGCAGCCGAGCGGCATGTTCTCACGGACCTTGAAGCCCGCGATCGAGTTCTTGGCACGGGTCACCACCGGCTGCTGGCCGGCGATGAGGGCGAGATCTTTCAGCGCCGATTGGACCTTGCGGGAGTCGGAGGTCGCCTCGCCCACACCCATGTTGAGCACGATCTTATCGACGCGCGGCACCATCATGGGGTTGGCGTAGTTGAACTTCTCGCGCATGCCCGGGACGACTTTCTCCCGGTACAGTTTCAGCGCGCGGGGCTCGTAGCCCTCCGGCATGCCGGTGGTCGCCTCGTCGGCACCCATCACATCAGCCATCGATCAGCTCCCCGGAACGCTTCGCGAAGCGCACCTTCTTGCCGTCCTCGATCCGGAAGCCGACGCGGGTCGGCTGGCCGTCCTTCGGGTCGGCGATCGCAAGGTTCGACAGGTCGATCGGACCCGCCTTCGGAATGATGCCGCCTTCGGACTGCGCGCTCTGGCGCGTGTGGCGCATCTGCGTGTTGACGCCGGCGACGGTCGCGCGGCCCAGCTTCGGGTCGACGCTCAGGACCTCGCCGGACTTGCCCTTGTCACGGCCCGAAAGGACCACGACCTGGTCGCCCTTCTTGATCTTCGCAGCCATTACAAGACCTCCGGCGCGAGCGAGATGACCTTCATGTGACCGGACTGGCGCAGCTCACGCGGCACGGGGCCGAAGATGCGGGTGCCGATCGGCTCCTTGTTGTTGTTCACCAGAACGGCGGCATTGCCGTCGAACCGGATCACGGAACCGTCCGCACGCTTGATGTCCTTCGCGGTGCGCACGACGACGGCTTTCGCCACGTCGCCCTTCTTCACACGGCCGCGCGGCGACGCTTCCTTGATCGACACCACGATGATGTCGCCCACGGAGGCGTACTTGCGCTTCGAGCCGCCGAGCACCTTGATGCACATGACCCGGCGTGCACCGCTATTGTCGGCGACGGCGAGGTTAGTTTGCATCTGAATCATGGTTCAGCTTCTCCGATAGGGGACGAACCCCAACGATACGAAGGGTCGCCCCTTCCACGAGAAGACGGGTCCCTCGACCCGCCCCAACGAAATGGGTCGCCCTCGCTTCAGGGGGCGACCCCGCTGACCGCACGCGGCGGCCTCATTCTTGAACGCGCTCGGCGCCCGTCGCTTACTGCCCGTCGGAGGCGTGCGCGGCGGCATCCTGCGCGGCGCGCTCGGCTTCCTCGGCGCTCGCACCGTGCGCGACCGCGTCGGCGGCAGCGGCCTGGGCGGCGGCGTCGGAGGCGATCAGCTCGCCGGCCGGGGTCAGAGCGCCGATGACCGTCCAGGACTTCGTCTTGGAGATCGGGCGGCACTCCTCGATCCGAACGCGCTGGCCTTCATGGTAGCGGTTCGACTCGTCGTGCGCGTGATACTTCTTGGACCGGCGAACGGTCTTCTTCAGCAGCGGATGAGCAAAGCGGCGCTCCACGGAGACAACGATCGTCTTGTTGCCCTTCGCGGAGGCCACGATGCCTTCAAGTTGACGCTTCGGCATCTAGGGTCCTCACTCAGCCGCAGCCGAAGCGCTTTCGCGCCGGCGCTGGCCCAATACGGTCTTGATACGCGCAATGTCGCGGCGGATGACGCGGCTGCGCGACGTGTTCTCTTGCTGGCCGGTGGCCCGCTGAAAGCGCAGATTGAACTGCTCCTTCTTCAGGTCACGCAGCGTGTCGACCAGCTCATCGGACGTCTTGGCGCGGACGTCCTCGGCTTTCATCGCTTTGTTATCGGCCATGACTTACTCCGGAACGCGCTGGACGAACTTGGTCTTGACCGGCAGCTTCGCACCGGCGAGGCGGAAGGCCTCGCGGGCGATCTCCTCGGAGACGCCGTCGATCTCGAACATGATCCGGCCGGGGTGCACGCGGGCGGCCCAGAACTCGACCGAGCCCTTGCCCTTACCCATACGCACTTCGGTCGGCTTCTTCGTGACCGGGAGGTCCGGGAAGATGCGGATCCAGACACGGCCCTGACGCTTCATGTGACGCGTCATGGCACGACGGGCGGCTTCGATCTGGCGCGCGGTGATGCGCTCCGGCTCGAGAGCCTTCATGCCGTAGGACCCGAAGTTCAGGTCGAACCCGCCCTTCGCGTCACCGTGGATACGGCCTTTGTGCTGTTTGCGGAACTTGGTCCGCTTCGGCTGCAACATGGTTCCGCCCTCTTAGTCCCGGTCGCGACCGCCGCCACCGCGACGGTTCGAGGAACCCTGGTTCGACGCCTCGGTGGCGCGCCGTTCGGACGCCATCGGGTCGTGCTCCAGGATCTCACCCTTGAAGATCCAAACCTTGACACCGCAGATGCCGTAGGCGGTCTTCGCCTCGGCCGTGCCGTAGTCGATGTCGGCGCGCAGCGTGTGCAGCGGCACACGGCCTTCGCGGTACCACTCGGTACGGGCGATTTCCGCACCGCCCAGACGGCCTCCGCAGTTGATGCGGATGCCGCCCGCGCCCATGCGCATCGCCGTCTGCACGGCGCGCTTCATGGCGCGGCGGAACGCGATACGGCGCTCCAGCTGCTGGGCGATCGAAGCCGCCACCAACGTCGCGTCGATCTCCGGCTTGCGGACCTCGACGATGTTGATGTGGACCTCGGAGTCCGTCATCGCCGCGACTTTCTTGCGCAGCTTGTCGATGTCGGCGCCCTTCTTGCCGATGACGACACCCGGACGCGCCGAGTGGATCGTCACGCGGCACTTCTTGTGCGGGCGCTCGATAACGATCTTGGACACCGCGGCCTGCTTCAGCTCTTTCATGAGCATGGAGCGGATCGCGAGATCCTCGTGGAGCAGCTTGCCGTATTCGCCGCCTTCGGCGTACCAGCGCGAGTCCCACGTGCGGTTGATGCCGAGCCGCAGCCCGATCGGGGAAACTTTGTGACCCATCAGGCGGCCTCCTCGACTTCACGCACCACGATCGTGAGGTGCGAGAACGGTTTCTGAATGGAGCCCACACGGCCGCGGCCCCGCGGCGAGAAGCGCTTCATGACGAGCGCCTTGCCGACGAAGGCCTCCTTGACGACGAGCGAGTCGACGTCGAGGTCGTGGTTGTTCTCCGCATTGGCAATGGCGGATTCCAGCGTCTTCTTCACCTCGCCCGAGATGCGCTTGCGCGAAAACTCGAGCTCGGCGAGGGCCGCGGAGACCTTCTTGCCCCGGATCATCGCCGCCACCAGGTTGAGCTTCTGGGGGGAGATGCGGATCATCTTGTTGACGGCGCGAGCCTCGTTGTCGGCGAGGGCGCGGGGAGCTTTGGCCTTACCCATTAGCGCTTCTTCGCCTTCTTGTCCGCGCCGTGACCGTAGTAGGTGCGGGTCGGCGAGAACTCGCCGAACTTCATACCCACCATGTCCTCCGTCACGAGGACCGGCACATGCTTCTGACCGTTGTAGACGCCGAACGTGAGCCCAACGAAGTGAGGCAGGATCGTCGAGCGCCGCGACCAGATCTTAATGACCTCGTTACGACCGCCCTCGCGGACCTTCTCCGCCTTCTTCAGAAGGTATCCGTCGACGAACGGACCTTTCCAAACCGAGCGTGTCATTTACTTCTTCCGTGCGTGGCGCGAGCGGACGATGAACTTGTCCGTCGACTTATTCGAGCGGGTGCGCTTGCCCTTCGTCGGCTGGCCCCAGGGGGTCACCGGGTGACGGCCACCAGAGGTGCGACCTTCACCACCACCATGCGGGTGGTCGAACGGGTTCATCGCCACACCGCGGGTCTGCGGGCGCTTGCCGAGCCAGCGCGAACGGCCGGCCTTCGACAGGTTGATGTTGCCGTGGTCCGGGTTGGACACGGCGCCGATCGACGCCATGCACTGACCCGACACGAGCCGCTGCTCGCCCGACTGCAGGCGAAGAATGGCCCACGGGCCGTCGCGGCCGACGAGCTGCGCATAGGTGCCGGCGGAGCGGGCGATCTGACCACCCTTCATCGGCTTCATCTCCACGTTGTGGATGATGGTGCCGACCGGGATCGCGGCCAGAGGCATCGCGTTGCCGGGCTTCACGTCGACCTTGTCGCCGGCGATGACGGTGTCACCTTCGGCGAGACGCTGCGGCGCGAGGATGTAGGCGAGCTCGCCGTCCTCGTACTTGATCAGCGCGATGAAGGCCGTGCGGTTGGGATCATATTCCAGCCGCTCGACGGTCGCCGCCATGTTCCACTTGGTGCGACGCTTGAAGTCGACCATGCGGTAGGTGCGCTTGTGACCGCCGCCCCGGTGCCGAGCCGTCTTGCGGCCGCGGTTGTTGCGGCCGCCGGACTTCGTCAGACCCTCGGTGAGGGTCTTGACGGGCTTGCCCTTGTAGAGGCCGTCGCGCTTGACGATGACGAGCTGACGCTGGCCCGGCGACGTCGGATTGAATGTCTTCAGTGCCATGGATTAAAGCCCCGTCGTCACGTCGATGTGCTGGCCGTCGGCGAGCGTCACGACGGCATGCTTGACGTCCGACTGACGCCCTCTGATGCCGCGGAAGCGCTTCACCTTGCCCTTGCGGACCAGCGTGTTGACGGCCGTCACCTTGACGGAGAAGAGCGCCTCGACGGCGGCCTTGATCTCCGGCTTGGACGCGGTCTTCGCCACGCGGAAGACGACCTGGTTGTGCTCGGACGCCTCGGTCGTCTTCTCGGTGATCACCGGGGAGACGATGACGTCGTAGTGGTTGAGAGCGATGGCCATCAGTTGGTCCCCTCAGCCTGAGCCTCGGACGAACCCTGGCCCGCGAAGCGCGCCTCGATGCCGTCCAGCGCGGAACGCGTCAGCACCAGCGTGTTGCGACGCAGGATGTCGTAGACGTTCAGGCCGGCGACCGGCAGCACGTCCACCATCGGGATGTTCTTCGCGGCCTTGGCGAAGTTGGCGTCGACCTCACCGTCGATGATGAGGGCGTTCGACAGGCCGAGCCCGGCGAATTGCTCCTTCAGCGCCTTCGTCTTGATGGCCTCGAGCTTGGCGTCCTCGATGACGATGAGGCCCTGGGACTTCACCTTCGCGGACAGCGCATGCTTCAGGCCGAGCACGCGAACCTTCTTGGGAAGGTCGATCGCGTGGCTGCGCGGCTTCGGGCCGTGCGGCTTGGCACCGCCACGGAACTGCGTCGCCTTCTTGTCGGAATGGCGGGCGCGGCCGGTGCCCTTCTGCTTGAACATCTTCTTGCCGGTGGCGTTGATCTCGCCACGCGACTTCACCTTGTGGGTGCCCTGCTGGCGGCGGGCGAGCTGCCAGCGCACCACGCGGTGGAGGAGATCCGCGCGCGGCTCGAGACCGAAGGTCTCGTCGGGCAGGCTGACGGTCCCGTTGGACCCGCCTGCGAGGGTTTTGACCTCAATATCCATCACGCGTCACCCTTCGTCTCGTCGGCGCTCGCCTCGGTGGCGGGAGCCTCCGGCGCGGCATCGTCGGCCGGCGCGGCGTTGACGTTCTCGTCAGCGGCGGCCATGCGGAAGGCACCGGGGGTCGGCGCGTCGGCATGGGCCGGCTTCTTCACCGCGTCGCGGATGATGATCCACGAATTCTTGGCGCCCGGAACGGCACCGGCGACCAGGAGAAGGCCACGCTCGACGTCCGCACGAACCACGGTGAGGTTCTGCGTCGTCACGCGCACGCCGCCCATGTGGCCGGCCATCTTCTTGCCCTTGAACACCTTGCCGGGGTCCTGGCACTGGCCGATGGAGCCGTGGGAGCGGTGGGAGATGGACACGCCGTGAGAGGCGCGCAGGCCGCCGAAGTTGTGGCGCTTCATGGCGCCGGCGAAGCCTTTACCGATCGACGTCCCGGTGGCGTCGACGAACTGACCGGCGACGAAGTGGTCGGCGGTGATCTCGGCACCGACGTCGATGAAGGCGTCTTCCTTGACGCGGCATTCGACGAGGGTGCGCTTGGGCTCAACGTTCGCTTTCGCGAAATGCCCGCGCATGGCACGCGTCGTATTCTTGGCCTTGGCCTTGCCGGCGCCGAGCTGGAGCGCGGTATAACCGTCGCGGTCCTGCGTGCGGTGCGCAACGACCTGGCAGCCATCGAGCGACAACACCGTGACGGGGACATGCTCACCCGCCTCGTTGTAGACGCGCGTCATGCCGAGTTTCCGAGCGACAACGGAAGAACGCTGCTGGACTTGGGTCATGACGATACTCTTAAAGTTTGATCTCGACGTCCACGCCGGCCGCGAGGTCGAGCTTCATCAGCGCGTCAACGGTCTGCGGGGTCGGATCGACAATGTCGAGAAGCCGCTTGTGGGTGCGGATTTCGAACTGCTCGCGGCTCTTCTTGTCGATGTGCGGCGAACGGTTCACGGTGTAGCGCTCGATGCGCGTGGGCAGCGGCACGGGGCCGCGGACCTGGGCGCCGGTGCGGCGCGCCGTCTGTACGATCTCACGGGTACTCGAATCGAGTACTCGGTGATCGAACGCCTTCAGGCGTATGCGAATATTCTGGTTCATCGGTCTCTAACTTGCACCCGCCTGAACGGACAACGCGGTTTCAAGAACCGCACGAACACGAACGGCAACATCTGCCGCCACGAAACCGGCCCTCATGGACCGCAACGGACAAAGCGGCCTGTCCGGCCCTCCTTTAGGCTGGCCGACACGCCGATCGTCAAACTCGCTTGGCTGACGCTCCGTCGTCCGGAGCGACGGCTTACCTAATCGAAGACGAGGCGAATGGCTAGCCCCTTTCGGGGAAAAATGAAGGAATCATAACGGCCACGCATCCCATGGCCGGTGCCCCTTCGTCGCTCTCGGCCCGGCCGCCCCCATCGAAGCAGACCTCAGCTCACCGTGGGAGGACTATAAGCCCACGCCCCTCGGGTCTCAACCCCTCGCACGACACGCTGCGTGCAGGATGCGGATATCGTTCGGACTCTCGCCGCCTCACCGTCCCGCGACGTGGCCCATGGCGGCAAGGCTCGCCTCCCCCCGCAGCGTGATGATGATGTGGTCGTGAAGGCGGATGTCCACCGTCGCCAGCGCCGCGTGGACCTTGTGCGTCAGCGCGATGTCGCGCTGCGACGGCGTCGGGTCGCCGGACGGGTGATTATGGACGAGGACGACCCCCGCGGCGCCGACCTCCAGCGCTCGCCGCACGATCTCGCGCGGATAGGCCGGCGTGTGGTCGATCGTGCCGTGGGCGTGCTCCTCGTCCGCAATCAGTCCGTGCTTCACGTTGAGGTACAGCGCCCACAGCGCCTCGACATGCGCATGGCCGAGGCGAAGGCGCAGATAGTCGACCACGGCGTCGAACCGGCCGAGACGGATCTCTTCCTGCATCCTGCGGCGCCCCAGTCGCAGCGCCACCGCCTCCGCGAGTTTGAGCTGATGCACCGCCTCGCCGCCGAGGCCGCCCGCGCGCGCCAGCGCTTCGGGAGAGGCGCCGAGGAGGCGGCCGATGTCACCGAACTTCGCGAGCAGCCGGCGAGCCAGATGCGGCACCTGCGACGGGGCCGCAGTGCCGCGCAGGAGAAGCTCCAGAAGCCGCTGGTCGGACACCTCACCGCCCCACTCTCCGGGACCGATCTCGCCTTGAACGCGCGGCTCGGACCGCGTCTGAGGCACGGTGCCGCCAGCGCGAACCGCCGCGCGCGCCACGCAGGCCGCTACGGGACACAGCGGCAACGGACGAGGTGATCCGCTGGACGCGCCCGGCGCTCTCACCGACGCGCTGCCGTGCGCGCGGGGCTGCGCACCGGCGTCCGCGCCATGCGCGGGTCCCTCGTCGTGGGGGCCTCCCGTGGATGCGTTCGGATGGGGCCTCTCAGCGGCGTGCTCATCGCACGGGAGGACATGCAGCGGCGCAGGGCGCTCCCCGACCGGCCGTGTGGCGAACCCGCGCGAGGCGGCCGCGTGTGATGAAGGGGAAGGTCCCTCCCCTGCCGCAGTGGGATCAGAGTGGAGGATGGGATCAGAGTGGAGGAGGTGCGCGTCCGGGCAGATCCGGCGGCGCGGCGCCGTTCGGACGGTGCGCCTCTCGTCGTCGCCTCCGGCGATCGCGGTGCCGGTCCACTGCGACGGATACTCAAACTTCGCCACGACGTAACCATACCTTTAGGTTGCAGTCGTGTCATTGCGCCCGAAACCCTCGCCACGGGCAAGGCACAAAAAAAGCGCGGCCGAGGCCGCGCTTTTATTTCTGTTATGCAATTTCGTCTTATTCGACGATCGTCGCCACCACGCCGGCGCCGACGGTGCGGCCACCCTCGCGAATAGCGAAGCGGAGCTGCTCTTCCATCGCGATCGGCACGATCAGCTCGACGTTGATCTCGACGTTGTCGCCGGGCATGACCATCTCGGTGCCCTCGTTCAGCGTCACCACGCCCGTCACGTCCGTCGTACGGAAGTAGAACTGCGGACGGTAGTTGGTGAAGAACGGGGTGTGACGGCCGCCTTCTTCCTTCGTCAGGATGTAGGCCGAACCCTTGAACTTCTTGTGCGGCTTCACGGAGCCCGGCTTGCACAGCACCTGGCCGCGCTCGACGTCCTCACGGCCGACACCACGCAGCAGCGCGCCGATATTGTCACCCGCCTGGCCCTGGTCGAGCAGCTTGCGGAACATCTCGACGCCCGTGATGGTCGTCTTGCGGCTGTCGCGGATGCCGACGATCTCGACTTCCTCACCGACCTTCACGATGCCGCGCTCGACACGACCCGTGACCACGGTACCGCGGCCCGAGATCGAGAACACGTCTTCGATCGGCATCAGGAAGGCGCCGTCGATCGGACGCTCCGGCTCGGGGATGTAGGCGTCGACCTCTTCCATCAGCTTCAGCACCGCGTCGTGGCCGATCTCCTTGTTGGAGTCTTCCAGCGCCGCGAGGGCCGAACCCTTCACGATGGGGATGTCGTCGCCCGGGAAGTCGTAGGACGAGAGGAGCTCGCGAACCTCGAGCTCGACGAGCTCCAAGAGCTCCTCGTCGTCGACCTGGTCGACCTTGTTCAGGAACACCACGATGGCCGGGACGCCGACCTGACGGGCGAGCAGGATGTGCTCGCGGGTCTGCGGCATCGGGCCGTCGGCAGCGGACACCACCAGGATCGCGCCGTCCATCTGGGCGGCGCCGGTGATCATGTTCTTCACATAGTCCGCGTGACCCGGGCAGTCGACGTGGGCATAGTGACGGTTGGCCGTCTCGTACTCGACGTGGGCGGTCGAGATCGTGATGCCGCGGGCCTTCTCTTCCGGCGCCGCGTCGATCTGATCATACGCCTTGAACGTCGCGCCACCCGTTTCCGCCAGCACCTTGGTGATCGCCGCGGTTAGCGACGTCTTACCGTGGTCAACGTGACCGATGGTCCCGATGTTCAGGTGCGGCTTCTTACGCTCGAACTTCTCCTTCGCCATTGGCGATTCTCCACATTCCTCTTAAAGCTTGGGCTGACGCGATGTCATTCGCTCACGGCGTAGACAGATGTCCGGCCGGTGAGTGAGGCCGCTGTCTATCACCGAACTTCGCGAGCAGGAACACGCGAATTCGACTTTATTGGGTCTAATCGTCCCGTTTTCGTCGGTTGAAGCGTTTCGTGGCGCCGCGGGGCCGTGGTTGGGCCGCGGAATCACGTCACCTTCCTCTCGTCACCATGAAGAATCGTGCCGAGAGCATGAACCGACGATGATGGGGCGAAGCGACCTGGGAGGCGGGGGCGAAGAGCCCCGTGCCACCCGTGTCTCGGGAACCGTCATGCCCCGAGGGGCGGTCCGGACCCCGGACCCATGGGGAGAGCGACGCCGGAGCCCCGCCCGTCCCTTGAGCGTCCTCAGGCGTACTTCGCCTTCACGTCGTCGGCGACGGCCTGCGGGACCTGCTCGTAGTGCGAGAACTGCATGGTGTACTGCGCGCGGCCCTGCGTCATGGAACGCAGGTTCGACACGTAGCCGAACATGTTGGCGAGCGGCACGAAGGCGTTGACCACCGTCGCCACACCGCGCGTCTCGGTGCCCTGGATCTGGCCGCGGCGGGAGTTGATATCCCCCATGACCGTGCCGGCAAACTCGTCCGGGCCGACCACCTCGACCTTCATGATCGGCTCGAGAAGCTTCGGGCCGGCCTTGGCGATCGCCTCGCGGAACGCCGCACGGGCAGCAATTTCGAACGCGAGCACCGAGGAGTCGACGTCGTGGAAGGCACCGTCGATGAGGCGGGCCTTGATGTCGACCATCGGGAAGCCGGCGATCGGACCCGACGTCATGACGGACTGGATGCCCTTCTCGACGCCCGGGACATATTCCTTCGGCACCGCGCCGCCGACGATCTCGGACACGAACGCAAAGCCCTCGCCCGCTTCCGCCGGCTCGATGACGATCTTGACGCGGGCGAACTGACCCGTGCCACCCGTCTGCTTCTTGTGGGTGTAGTCGATCTCGGACTGGCGCGAGATGGTCTCGCGATAGGCCACCTGCGGCTGACCGATGTTCGCCTCGACCTTGAACTCGCGCTTCATGCGGTCGACGAGAATGTCGAGGTGCAGTTCGCCCATGCCGGAGATGATCGTCTGGCCCGACTCGTGGTCGGTGCGCACGCGGAAGGACGGATCCTCGGCCGCGAGACGGTTCAGGGCGAGGCCCATCTTCTCCTGGTCGGACTTGGTCTTCGGCTCGATGGCGATGTCGATGACCGGATCCGGGAATTCCATGCGCTCCAGGATCACCGGGGAGTTGGGATCGCAGAGCGTGTCGCCCGTGGTGGTCTCCTTGAGGCCGGCCAGCGCGACGATGTCGCCGGCATAGGCTTCCTTGATCTCTTCACGGGAGTTGGAGTGCATCTGCAGCATACGGCCGACGCGCTCTTTCTTCTCCTTCACGGTGTTCTGCACACCGTCGCCCTGCTCCAGCTTGCCGGAGTAGATACGGCAGAAGGTGAGCGTGCCCACGAACGGGTCGTTCATCACCTTGAAGGCGAGCATGGCGAGCGGCGCCGTGTCGGACGAGCGGCGGACGATCTCTTCCTCGGTCTTCACGTCGATGCCGCGGATCGACTCCACGTCCACCGGGGACGGCAGATAGTCGACGACGGCGTCGAGCAGCGGCTGCACGCCCTTGTTCTTGAAGGCGGAGCCGGTGAAGATAGGGGTGAAGGTGTTGTCGATGGTGCCCTTGCGGACCAGCGCCTTCAGCGTCTCCTCGTCGGGCTCGCTGCCCTCGAGGTAGGCTTCCATCGCCGCTTCGTCGAGCTCGACGGCGGCTTCCACCAGCTTCTCGCGGTACTCGGCGGCCTGGTCGGCGAGGTCGGCGGGGATGTCCGTGTAGTCGAACTTCGCACCCAGCGACTCGTCGTGCCAGACGATCGCCTGCATCTTCACGAGATCGATGCAGCCCTTGAAGTCGGTCTCAGCACCGATCGGCAGCTGCATGACCAGAGGGTTGGCGCCGAGGCGCTCCTTGATCATCGTGACGCAGCGATAGAAATCGGCGCCCGTCTTGTCCATCTTGTTGACGAAGATCATGCGCGGGACGCGGTACTTGTCCGCCTGGCGCCACACGGTCTCGGTCTGCGGCTCCACGCCGGCGTTGGCGTCGAGCAGGGCGATCGCACCGTCGAGCACACGCAGCGACCGCTCGACCTCGATGGTGAAGTCCACGTGGCCGGGGGTGTCGATGATGTTCAGGCGCTTGTCCTGCCAGAAGCAAGTCGTCGCAGCGGAGGTGATCGTAATGCCCCGCTCCTGCTCCTGCTCCATCCAGTCCATCGTCGCAGCACCGTCGTGCACCTCGCCGATCTTATGCGATCGGCCGGTGTAGAACAGGATGCGCTCCGTGGTCGTGGTCTTGCCGGCATCGATGTGCGCCATGATGCCGAAGTTACGGTAGTCTTCGATTTTGTGCGTACGGGGCATGATCGTCTCAGAACTCTGTCAGTTCGGCATTCAGTTCAGACCGCCTCTCAGACCGGCGCCGGAGCCAGCCGGGGGCCGAGCCGCGAACGGGGCGGCCATTGCTGCCGCCCCTTTAGAGGACGGCGCGGGCAAAGGCCACACCCGAGGGCGAATTACCAGCGGTAGTGCGAGAAGGCGCGGTTGGCGTCGGCCATCTTGTGCGTGTCTTCACGCTTCTTCACGGCGGTGCCGCGGTTGTTGGCCGCATCCATCAGCTCGCCCGACAGACGGTCGACCATGGTCTTCTCGTTGCGCTTGCGGGCCGCGGTGATCAGCCAGCGGATGGCGAGAGCCTGGCGGCGCTCCGGGCGAACCTCGACCGGGACCTGATAGGTCGCACCACCGACGCGGCGGGAGCGCACTTCGACCTGCGGCGCGACGTTCGACAGCGCGTCGTGGAACATCTGCAGCGGATCGGTCTTCGCCTTCGACTGGCAGATGTCGAGCGCACCATAGACGATCTTCTCGGCGACGGACTTCTTGCCATCGAGCATGATCGCATTCATGAACTTCGTCAGGACGATATCGCCGAACTTCGGATCCGGCAGGACTTCACGCTTCTCAGCGCTGTGACGACGCGACATTCGCTAACCTTTGTTTCATTGCGGCGAGGATGAGGTCACCGCGACCTAAATGGGCTCGTTCGCGGCACGGCGCCGGCCGTGCCCCGGACCGCGCGGCCACCTTGCGGGCGCCCTGCCGATCCGGTGTCTCGCCCCATGCTGCGCCACTGTCCCGGCCGGGATCCGGGCGCGCGAAGAGCGATGCGGTGCGGGACATGAGCGAAAAGACCCATCCGCCGCCGCGGTGCGGGCGGGGACGGCTCGGCCGCCCTGCCCCGTTGCCTGCCGGTCTCGCCGCAACGGCCACCGGCACTTCGGGTGCGGACCACGTGAACGCGGCCCACCGCACCCGCCGGCCCGGCCAACCGCCGAGCCTCACCGGAAGACACGCCCGCCCCGTCGGGGCAACACTCTGGACATCGGCCCAATCACACCGGCCCAGAGGGGAACGTACCTGCCGGAAACCGTCCTTAGAGCGGACGATCCGTCTCGCGCGTCCTTACTTCGGACGCTTGGCGCCGTACTTGGAGCGGCGCTGCTTGCGGTTCTTGACGCCCTGGGTGTCGAGAACGCCGCGCAGGATGTGGTAACGCACGCCCGGAAGGTCCTTCACGCGGCCGCCGCGGATCATCACCACGGAGTGCTCCTGAAGGTTGTGGCCTTCGCCGGGGATGTAGCCGATGACCTCGTACCCGTTGGTCAGGCGGACCTTGGCCACCTTACGCAGCGCCGAGTTCGGCTTCTTCGGAGTCGTCGTGTAAACACGCGTGCAAACACCGCGCTTCTGCGGGTTGGCCTCCATGGCCGGAACCTTGTTGCGCTTGACGGGCGCAACACGCGGCTTGCGGATCAACTGGTTGATCGTGGGCATCAAACCTCTCACGCGGCAAGTGCCGCACACTTCCCCGGCAAAGGCCGGACCTACCGCCCGGCACGAAGGCCGGATCTCATGAAAAACGACGCGCCGACAGGCCAGCAACGCCAACGGACAAACGCGCCCACAAGCCCCTCGACAGAAGGACATGAGGAGCGCGGCAACTGGAGCGGAGCAGGTGCCAGACCCGCTCAAACTCGGACGGGAACCCAGAGCAGCGGCGCGAACACGCGCTTGACCCGCGCTCGACGGTCTGCCGTTCGGTCGGCGTCACATAAAGATGAATGAGGAGGCAGTCAAGCCTCGGGCGACCGGTTGCGCGCGGACCGCGCCGGACAGACCGAACCGTAACGCGGCTTTTATTGCCGATCAATTGCACGCCATCGCCGCGATGCCGTAGAACGGGCCGTCCAACGAGCCAGTTCTCTCCATGTCGCGTCCGAATATCGCCCGCCTCGTCCTCGCCGCCCCCGCGGTCCTGACGGCCGAAAAATCCTTTCGCCGCAACCCGGTCATCGGCTCCCACGACCTCAACAAGAAGGGCCTGCACCGCCGCCGCGTGGCGCTCGCCGCCCGCATGGCCGAACGCCGCCGCGCCGCCATCGCCCCCCTCGTCGACGCCGATGAACGCGCCCGCTTCGACCGCGACGGCTTCGTCATCCGCCACGACGCCCTGCCGGCCGACCTCCTCGCCCGCGTCCGCGAGGAGATCGCCACGCGCCCCCGCCCCGCCTGGGAAATGCGCCAGGGGCAGACCGTCAACCGCGTCCAGCCCCTCCCCCACGACGGTTCGGCGCTGGCCTCGCTTCACACCTTCGTGCGCCGGCCCGACGTCGCCAACCTCATCGGCTACGCCGCCGGCCGCTCCGGCACCACGCTGACGATGCTTCAGACGATCGTCGTGGACCCGACCTCCGGCGAGCCCGACCCCCAGGCCCACCTCCACGCCGACACCTTCCACCCGACCGCCAAGTTCTGGCTCTTCCTGCACGACGTTGGCGCCGACGAAGGCCCCTTCGCCTTCGTCCCCGGATCGCACCGGCTGACCCCCGAGCGCCTCGCCTGGGAGGACGAGCAGGCCCTCAGCGCCACCGCCAGCGGCGACCCGCACCACGCCGCCGGCTCCTTCCGCCTCGAAGAGCACGAGCTCTCCCGCCTCGGCTATGGCCCGCTCGAGAAGTTTCCGGTCCCCGGCAACACCCTCGTCGTCGCCGACACCTACGGCTTTCACCGCCGCGTCGAGAGTCTGAAGCCCACCGTGCGCACCTCGCTCTACGGCATCTCACGGCGCAACCCGTTCATGCCCTGGAACGGCCTCGACGTGCGCGCCCTGCCTTACGTGCGCGATCGCGGCATGGACTTCTACCTCGCCAGTGAAGACCGCCGGGCTAAACAAGGTCGTAAGGTGGTCTACAAGAATGTCGGCTCCATCCTGGCCGGCGCCGGGCAGCAGCTCTGACCACCCGGCGCCCCGCCTCACGCGGCGACGACGTTGGCGCCCGGACCATAGGGGAAGCCGG
Source organism: Acuticoccus yangtzensis (assembly GCF_001927245.1). Lineage (GTDB taxonomy): Bacteria > Pseudomonadota > Alphaproteobacteria > Rhizobiales > Amorphaceae > Acuticoccus > Acuticoccus yangtzensis. The sequence continues at coordinate 1,238,399 of NZ_MJUX01000001.1, forward strand.
TGATGTTCTCGGCCCCCGCCTCGGTCACGACCAGAATGTCGTGCTCGCGGTAGCCGCCGGCGCCGGGGGTCCCCTCCGGCACCCACAGCATCGGCTCCATCGACACCACCATGCCGGGCTCCAGCACGGTGTCGATGTCCTCGCGCAGCTCCAGCCCCGCCTCGCGCCCATAATAGTGGCTGAGCACGCCGAAGGAGTGGCCGTAGCCGAACGAGCGAAAATGCAGGAGCCCCGCATCCGCGAACAGGCGGTTCACCTCGGCGCAGATCCCCGAGCACGTCGCCCCCGGCTTGATCAGCGACAGGCCCAGCTCATGCGCTGCCACGTTCGCCTCCCATAGCCTCAGCGATGCCGCGTCCGGCTCGCCGAGGAAGAGGGTCCTTTCCAGCGCGGTATAATAGCCGGAGATCATCGGGAAGGCGTTCAGGCTCAGGATGTCGCCCCGCTGCAGCGCCCGCGTCGTCACCGGATTGTGCGCCCCGTCGGTGTTGAGCCCCGACTGGAACCAGCACCAGGTGTCGCGCAGCTCGCTCGCCGGATAAGCCTCGGCGATGGCGAACTCCATCGCGTCGCGCCCCGCCATCGCCACGTCGATCTCGCGCGTGCCCGGCCGGATCGCCGCCTTCATCGCCGCCCCGCCGATGTCGGCGATCCGCGCTCCGCCGCGAATGAGCGCGATCTCCTCGGCGGACTTCACCAGCCGCCTCGCCATCGCCGCCGGGGCGATGTCGGCCAGCGTGTCCACATCCAGCGCCGCCAACAGCGCGTCGGACGCCGCCAGCGTCAGGTGGTCGCCTTCCACGCCGAGCCGCTTCACGCCGCGCGTCAGCCCCGCCACCGCGGCCCAGAAGTTGCCGCGCGCCCAGTCGGTATAAATCACGTTGTCGCAGTGGGACCGGCGCCACGGCTGGCCGGCGTCGATGTTCGGGGTCACCGTCGTCGCCCGGTCCGCCGTCACGACGCAGCCGAAGGCCCGGCCGAAGCTGCAATAAAGGAAGCCCGTATAATAGCAGATGTTGTGCATCGAGGTCAGAAGCACCGCATCCAGCTCGGCCTCCGCCATGATCGCACGAAGGCCGGCCATCCGCCGCTCATACTCGGCGCTGGAGAAGGGCAGCTCCGCCCGCTCCCCATTGTGACATGTAAAGGTCTGCGGCCGATCGTTCACATCGCGCATCGCCATATCCTCAGCTCGAGGCCGGACGGCGACGCCGCCTGCGCCTCGCAATCCGGGCGTACAGGACGGTGGACCCCTCGCCGCGGCCGGACGAACCGCCACACGCGATGACCCGCGCACGAGGCAGCCTCCGCGACGCCATCGCGGGCCCGATGCACACCCCTCGCGTAGCCGAAGCCGCGCGCCGGATCAATCGCCGCACAGGCGCGACGCCGTGCCGATTTCCAGCGGATGCATGGGAAATTGACTTGCTATCAAAAGTACAAAGAGGCGAGGGTCCGGCGCCGCAACGGAGTGCCACCGGAGAGACGCCCCACCCGTGCATCTGCGCCAGCTCGAAGCCTTCCGCCTCACCGTGGAGAAAGGCTCCATCACCAAAGCCGCCGAGGCGATGGGACTGTCCCAGCCCGCCGTCACCAAGCTCGTCGCCGCGCTCGAAGCCCACCTCGGCTTCGCCCTCTTCGAACGCTGCGCCACCGGCGTTGTGCCGACCCCCGAAGGCGTCGCCTATCACGGTGAATTGGAACGCGCCCTCCTCGGCCTCGCCCGGCTGGAGGAGGCCGCTCGCGAGATCCGCGGCCTGAAACGCGGCCACGTGCGCATCGGCACCATGCCCGCCCTCGCCGCCGCCTATACGCCCGACGTCATCTGCCGCATCAAAGCCGACCATCCGGCCATGCGCGTCAGCCTCGACGTCTACACCGCCCAGCGCGTCATCGACCTGACCGCCGCCGCCGCCTTCGACATCGGCTTCGCGCACCTGCCCGAACGCCGCTCAGACGTCGAAGTCATCGCCAGCTTCAGCACGGACTGCGTCGTGGCGATGCCTCCGGACCATCCGCTCGCCGTCACAGAGGCCGTCTCCGCCCACGACCTTGCCGATGTCGCCATGGTCGCCCTCGGCCAGCACACCACCATGGCCCCCATCCTCGACGGCGCGTTCGCGGAAGCCGACGTCGCCCGCTCGATTTTCGCGGAATGCCAGCCGAGCTTCGCCGCCTGCGCCCTCGTCGCCCGCGGGGCCGGAGTGGCCATCGTCGACCCCCTCACCCCCACCATCTTCGCGGCCGAGTCCATCGTCACCCGCCCATTCGCGCCCGCCGTGCGCTTCACCTTCCGCATGGTTCGCCCGGTCGGTGTGCCGCACTCCCATGCCGCCCGCGTCGCCGTCGATGCCGCGCTCGCCGCCGCCGAGGACAACCCGCTCATCACCTGCGCGAAGGATTAAAGCCATTCCGATCGGTTATGCGATCTTCGCTTTTTTGAATTTGACGGCATAATCGGCCCCTCCATAGTCTCGACCCGACCAAGGTTCACGCCAGCGTCACAGCGCGCGGGCACAAGGGAGGGATTGCCATGGCCCATGTGAAGCCGACCGGATCGTTCGTCGCGCTCGTCACCCCCATGAACGCCGACGGGTCGATCGACTTCGAAGGGTTCCGCACCCTCCTCGACTGGCATGCCGCCAACGGGACCACCGCCGTGCTCATCATGGGCTCCACCGGCGAAGTCTCCATGCTGTCGCCGGACGAGCGCCGCGCCATCATCTCCGAAACGGTGAAGATGCGCCCCGGCGCGATGCAGATGTACTATGGCTGCACCGGCACCAACACCGAGGCGACCATCGCCAACGTGCGCTACGCCGCCGCCGAGGGAGCGGACGGCGCCATCATCGCCGCGCCCGCCTACATCTGCGCCGACAATGACGCGATCCGCGAATATGCCGCCGAGGTGCTGGACAGCGCCGACCTCGCGATGGGCTTCTACAACAACCCGCCGCGGGTGAAGACGGACCTTCATTGGACCGACATCCTGGCGCTCGCCGACCATCCTAACATGGTCGTCCTCAAGGAGAGCACGACGCGGGTCGGCCAGGTGGCGCAGGTCTGCGCGGCCAAGCCGGACATGTCGATCATGTGCTGCTGCTCGCCCAATCTCGGCCTCGTCATCCCCACCATGGCGCTAGGCGGCCACGGCACGGCCAACATGACCGGCAACCTCATCCCGCGCGAGATGGCCACCATCTCCACGCCCTGGACCTCCGGCGAGGACGCCTTCGCCTGCCGCGAGGCGTGGCTCACCAACCTGCCCGTCCTCCACTTCGCCTATTCGGCCATCAACCCGGTCGCGGTGAAGACGCTGATGCGCGCCATCGGCCTTCCCTCCGGCCCGCTGCGCAAGCCGCTGCGCCCGCTGGACCCGGCCGCGCTCGCCAAGGGCATCGCCACCCTGGAGGCGCTGGAGCTCGACAAGGCCTACGGCTTCACCCTGCGCCCCTCCCTCGCCGCCGAATAAAAAAGCGGCGTCACCTTCAACGGGGCCGCCTGCAGTGCGGCCCGCCCTCAAAGGACCAGAACCCAGCGTGGCGATTGAACGCACCGTCGTGATCACCGGCGCGGCGAGCGGCATCGGGGCTGCCACGGCGCGCCGCCTCGCCGCTCCCGGTACCGGCCTTCTCCTCACCACCCGCGCCAATGGGGACGGCCTCGCCGCCGCCGCGGACGCCGCCCGCGCCGCCGGGGCAAAGGTCGAAACCATGCTGGGCGACCTCACCGACGAGGCCACCGCCGCCGCCCTCGTCGCCACCGCGCGCGACCGGTTCGGGCGGATCGACGGCATCGTCTCCAACGCGGGCAAGGCGGCCAAGGCGAAGGTCGCCGACATCGCGGGTGAGGACGTGCTCGGCGCCGCCCGCCTCGCCGCGCTGCCCTTCCTGGCCCTCGCCAACGCCGCGCGCGCCGACCTCGTCGCCTCGCCCGCCGGGCGCATCGTCGCCGTCAGCTCCTTCGTCGCCAACGGTTTCGGCATCAACGGCACGCTCTTTCCGGCCACCGCCGCGGGCAAGGCCGCGCTGGAGGCGCTGGTGAAGGCGCTCGCCTTCGAGCTCGCCCCGACAGGCGTCACGGTCAACGCCGTCGCCCCCGGCTTCACCCGCAAAGACGGCGGCCACGCCGCACTCGGCGCCGAGGCCTGGACCGCCGCGGCCAAGGCGACGCCGTCGGGCCGCATCGCCGAACCGCAGGACATCGCCGCCGCCATAGCCTTCTTCCTCAGCGCCGAGGCAGGGCATGTCACCGGCCAAGTGCTGCGCGTGGACGGAGGTCTTTCGCTGTTGTGACGGGCGCACAAATATCACTGCCACTTCAAGCGGACTGTATAACAATCCCGGCAACCAAATTGCATGGGTGTTCATGACCGCCGCCGCCCGGACCGGACCTCTCCCTCTCGCCGCCGGGTGCACCACCCCCTCGACCGGCGCGCCCATCGCCCGCGCGCCAGGAGCCCCTCGATGACCGACCTCGCCGCCCTCTCCGCCACCGGAATGACCGCCGCCTTCGCGGACGGCTCCCTCTCGCCGGTGGAAACGCTGGAGGCGGTCGAGGCCCGCGCCCATGCCTCGCAGCCGGTCCTCAACGCCTTCTGCCGCTTCGACCCCGAGGGCGCGCTCGCCGCCGCCCGCGCGTCCGAGGCCAGGTGGAAGGCCGGCACACCGCTCGGCCCGCTCGACGGCGTTCCCGTCAGCGTCAAGGACATGATCCTCACCAAGGGCATGGCGACGCTGAAGGGCTCGCTCACCGTGGACCCCGCCGGACCGTGGGACGAGGACGCCCCCGCCGTCGCCCGGCTGCGCGCCGCCGGGGCCGTCCTCTTCGGCAAGACGACGACGACCGAGTTCGGCGGCAGCCCCTACTCCACCAGCCCGCTCACCGGCCCCACCAACAACGCCTACAACCCCGCCTACGGCAATTGCGGCTCGTCGATGGGCGCCGCCGCACAGCTCGCCGCCGGCATCGGCCCTCTGGCGCTCGCCAACGACGCCGCGGGGTCGATCCGCATGCCGGCGAGCTTCGGCGGCTGCTTCGGCATCAAGCCGAGCTACGGCCTCGTCGCCAACTATCCGCCCAGCGCCGCCGGCAATCTCGGCCACGTCGGGCCGATGAGCTGGACCGTGGCCGACGCCGCCGCCATGCTCGCCCTCATCGCCGGGCCCGACCCGCGCGACCCCGACGCGCTGCCGCCGCAGCCCGCCGCCGACATCGCCATGCTCACAGGCGCCGCGCGCGAGGCCGGCGTCCGCGGCCTCAGGATCGCCTACTCGCGCGACCTCGGCCTCGTCGCGCCCGAGCCGGAGGTCGCCGCCGCGGCCGACGCCGCGGCCGCCGTCTTCGCCGAGCTGGGCGCCCACGTGGAGGAGGCGACCCCCAACCTCTCCGGCCTGTTCGACGCTTACGACACGCTGCGCCTCACCCACCGCGCCGCCGGGATCCTGGCATTGCCGCCGGAGGAACGCGCCAAGCTCGACCCGGTGGTCGCCCGCGTCGCCGAGATGGCGGAGCACTATACGGTGTCCGACTACATCCGCGCCTGCAACGAGCGCATGCGGCTGAAGCGCGTGATGCTGGACTTCCACGCCCGCTACGACATCCTGCTGACGCCCACCATGGCCGTCCTGCCGCACCGCCAGGGCATCGCCCAGGTTCCCGGCGACCGCCATTGGTACGAGATGAACGGCAAGATCTGGGCGCCCTACACCTTTGCCTTCAACATGACGCATCAGCCGGCCGCCAGCATCGTCTGCGGCCTCACCGGCGAAGACTCGCGCGAGGCGCCGGGCTTGCCGATCGGCCTGCAGATCGTCGCCGCCCCGTTCGCCGATGCTCTGGTGCTCGCCGCCGCCGCCGCGTTCGAGGCCGCGCGCCCGCCGCTGCGCCCCGTCTTCGGCGCGCCCCCCGCGGCCCAGGGAACGACCGTCCCCCAGGGCGGGGCCGTCGCCTGATGCGCATCGCGGTTCTGGGCCTGGAGCACGAGACCAACACCTTCCTCCCCACCACTACGGGATACGAGGACTTCGTCGCCCCCGGAGGCTGGCCGCCGCTGTCGGTGGGTGACGACGTCCTGAGCGCGCTGGACGGATCGGGCGTCGCCGCGGCGGGCGCCATCGAAGCCGCGAAGGCCGCCCGCCTGCGCAACGACGCGGTGGAGCTGGTGCCGATCCTGTGGACCATCGCGCTCCCCGGCGGTGTCGTCACCGACGATGCGTTCGACCGGCTCGCGGACGAGATCAGGCGCCGGCTCGCGGCGGCCCACGCCGAAGCCCCGTTCGACGGTGTCTTCGCCGAAATGCACGGCGCGATGGTCACCCAGAGCCATGACCACGCCGAGGAGGCGCTCGCGCTCATCATCCGCGAGGTCGTCGGGCCGCGCATTCCCGTCGCCGTCGCGCTCGACCTCCACGGGAACATTTCGGACGGCTTCCTCGACGCGGTGTCGATCGTCGAGGCCTATCGCACCTATCCCCATGTCGACATGAAGGAGACCGGGGCCCGGGCGATGCGGCGGCTGATCTCCAAGCTCGTCGCCGGGAGGAAGCCGCCGACCAAGGTCACGGTGCGCCCGTCCTTCCAGATCGCCCTCACCTGGCAATGCACGCTGTTCGGGCCGGGCCGCACCGCCGTCTCCGAGGCCGAGGCGCTGATGGCCGCGGACCCTGCGCTCGCCATCGCCACCTTCTTCGGCTTCCCCCTCGCCGACATTCCGGGCGCCGGCCCGACCATCGTCGCCCAGCACCAGGACCCCGCCGCCGCCAGGGCCGCCGCCGACCACCTCGCCGCCCTGTGGCACACGCTGGAGCCGCAATTCGACGGACCCTTGCCCGACGCGGCCGAGGCGGTGTCCGAGGCGATGCGGCTTGCGGCGGCGCCGGGCGACGGTCCCGTCGTCATCGCCGATACGCAGGACAATCCGGGCGGCGGCGGCCCCGGCGACACCACCGGCCTCCTCGCCGCCCTCCTCACCGCCGACGCGCCCGCGCTTCTCGTCCACATCGCCGACGCCGCCGCCTGCGAAGCCGCCCATGCCGCGGGGCCGGGCGGGACGATCGACATCGCCATCGGCGGCCGCGCTATGCCCGAAACCGGCGACCCCGTGCCCGGCCCGTGGACCGTGGTCGCCACCGGCGACGGCACCTTCACCGGCGAGGGGCCGATGTACGGCGGCAACCGCATCACCCTCGGCCCGGTCGCCTGCCTCGCCAAAGGCCGCGTTCGCGTCATCGTCGCGCCGAAGCGGATGCAGGCGTCCGAGCCGGCTCTCCCCAAGCACCTCGGCCAGGACCCGGTCGCGGCGGAGATCCTCGCCGTGAAGAGCTCGGTCCACTTCCGCGGCGCGTATCAGAACGCCGCCCGCGCCATCATCGTCGCCAAGGCTCCCGGCCCCGTCACGGCCGACCTTTCCGACCTTCCCGCCCGCCGCCAGCAGCGCCCCGCCGCAGGCCGCCGCCCCGCTGCCGACTTTTCCCGAATGGAGGACCACCCGTGAAGTTTCATGCATCCCTCGCGCTGGCCGCTCTGGTCGCCGCCTCCCCGGCGATGGCCGGCCCGGACGACAACTCGCTGACCATCGGCCTCGGCGAAGAGCTCCCCGGCTTCGACGGCTACACCTCGACCTCGCGCGACGGTGTGGTGATGACGCGCCACCTGTTCGACACGCTGATCTGGCGCAATCCGGAGACGTTCGAGTACGAGCCGCTGCTCGCCACCGAATGGTCGCGCATCGACGACAGGACCTACGAGTTCAAGCTGCGCGAGGGCGTCACCTTCACCGACGGCTCGCCCTTCGCCGCCGACGACGTGGTCGGCACCCTCACCTATTGGTCCAACCCGGAGAACGGCGCCCGCTCGCAGTCGTCCGTGTCGTGGATCGAGACGGTCGAGGCGGTCGACGACATGACGGTACGCATCGTCTCCAAGGAGCCCTTCCCGGCGGCGCTGGAGTTCGTCGCGGGTTCGCTCCCCATCTACCCCTGGGACTATTTCGAGGAAGTGGGCGCGGAAACCTTCAACCGCGAGCCCGTCGGCTCCGGCCCTTACAAGCTGGAGACGGCCCAGGGCGGCACCACCACCCTGTCGATCAACGAAACCTACTATGACAGCCCGAAGGCGGCCTCGATCGAGACGCTGATGATCCGCACCATCCCCGACGATGCCACCCGCATCGCCGAGCTTCTGGGCGGCGGCATCGACTGGACGTGGAACGTGCCCGCCGACCAGGTGGCGCAGATCGACTCGGTGCCCGGCCGCACGGGCGTTCTGGGGTCCACCATGCGCATCGCCTTCATCGGCCTCGACGCGGCGGGCCGCACCGGCGAGGGCAACCCGCTCACCGACGTGAAGGTGCGCCAGGCGATCAACCACGCCATCGACAAGGCCGCCATCGTCGCCAATCTCGTCGGCGGTGACGGCGAGGTGATCGACGTTCCGTGCTACCCGATGCAGTTCGGCTGCGACGTCGACGCCGCCGTCACCTACGACTACGATCCCGAGAAGGCCAAGGCGCTCCTCGCCGAAGCCGGCTTCGCGGACGGTCTCACCGTGTCGATGACCTCCTACCGCGACCGCGCCCGCGCCGAGGCGGTGCAGGCCTATCTCGCCGCCGTCGGCATCACCGCCAACCTCGAGATGCTGCAGGCCCGCGCCTCCTTCTCCGGCTGGCGCGAGGGGCAGACCGAGGTGTGGTACGGCGATTGGGGCTCCTTCTCCATCGCCGACGCGCAGGCCTCGCTCGGCAACTTCTTCGACGGATCGTCCAACGACGGCTTCCGCGACGAGGAGGTGATGGCGCTGGTGGCCGAGGCGGCCGGAACCGTCGACGAAGAGGTGCGCAAGGCCAACTATGCCGAGGCGATCAAGCTGATCACCGAGCGCGCCTACATGGTGCCGATGCACACCGTCGTGATGGGCTACGCCTACGATTCGGCGCTGAACTTCACCCCGAACGTGGACGAGATCCCGCGCTTCTTCACCGCCTCCTGGTAAGTCACGCTGAACGTCCTATGAATGAAAGGGCGGCGGTCCTGCCGGGCCGCCGCTTCTCAACATCGGGCCGGAGCGCCCCGATCCGACCCGCTTGTCAGACAACACGTCCGAGGCCATGCTGCGTTTCCTCTTGCAGAGATTGATCGTTGCCGCCGCGGTGGCGCTCACCGTGTCGGTGATCACCTTCGTGCTGTCGCACGTCGCCATCGACCCGGCCGTCGCCGTCGCGCCCGACAGCGCGACCGATGCCGACATCGCCGCGATCCGCGCCCAGTACGGCTTCGACCGCCCGCTGCCGGTGCAATATCTCGGCTATCTCGGCGACATCGTCACCCTCGACCTCGGCACCAGCTACCTCACCGGCGAGCCTGTGGCCGGGATGATCGCCGAGCGCGTGCCGACGACGGCGCTCCTCGCCGTCTTCTCCATCCTCTTCGCGCTGGCGCTGGCGATCCCGCTCGGCGTTCTCGCCGCGTCCTTCCCGAACACCATGATCGACCGGCTGTGCCTCCTCCTCGCCGTCGCCGGGCAGGCCATTCCCAACTTCTGGGCCGGGCTGATCCTCATCCTCATCTTCGGCGTCAACCTCCAATGGCTGCCGATTTCGGGCTCTTCGTCGCTCGCCCATTTCGTGCTGCCTACCATCGCGCTCGGCACCTTCGCCATGCCGGCACTGATGCGCCTGACGCGGGCCGGCATGCTCGACGTACTGGCGTCCGACTTCGTGCGCACCCACCGCGCCATGGGCCTCGCCCCAGCCGCCATCCTGTTCCGCTGGGGCCTGTCCAACGCGCTCCTGCCGGTGATCTCGCTCACCGCGGTGCAATTCGGCTTCATGCTCGGCGGGTCGATCATCATCGAAAGCGTGTTCGCCATCCACGGCGTCGGCTATCTCGCGTGGCAGTCCTTCTCGCGGGCAGACATGCCGGTGATCCAGGCGATCGTGCTCCTCGTCTCGCTCGCCTACATCGTCCTCACCCTCGCCGCCGATCTCATCAACGCGTGGATGGACCCGCGCATTAGGAGCGCGGCGTGAGCGTCCCGGCCGCACAGGTGCGCCGCCCGGCCCGCTGGCGCGCCGCGCTCACCCACAAGAGCCTCGTCATAGGCGGCGGCGTGGTGCTCCTCATCGCCATCGCGGCGATCCTGGCGCCGGTGCTGACCCCGTTCGACCCCGCCCAGCCGGACATCGCCAACCGCCTCAAGTCGCCCTTCTGGATGGCCGATACCGTGCCCGGACATTATCTCGGCACCGACCAGCTCGGCCGCGACTACCTCACCCGCCTCCTCTACGGGGCGCGCATTTCGCTCGTCATCGGCCTCGTCGCGGTGGCGATCTCGGCCACCATCGGCATCACGCTCGGCCTCGTCGCCGGCTATTTCGGCGGCAAGGTGGATGCGGTGATCGGCTTTGTCATCACCACGCGCCTGTCGATGCCGCTCGTCCTCATCGCCCTCGCGGTCGTCGCCATCGCCGGCGGTTCGCTGACCACGGTCACGCTGGTCATCGGCCTTCTCATCTGGGACCAGTTCGCCGTCGTCACCCGCACCGCCACGCAGCAGGCCCGCTCGGCCGATTATGTGCGCGCGGCGGAGGCGATGGGGTGCTCCCTGCCGCACATCCTCGCCCGCGAGATCCTGCCCAACATCATGCCCGCCGTCATCGTCGTCGCCACGGTGGAGCTTGCCAACGCCATCCTCTTGGAAGCGGCCTTGTCGTTCCTCGGCCTCGGCGTTCAGGCACCGCTCCCGTCGTGGGGCCTCATGCTGTCGGAGGGGAAAAACTTCATGTTCTTCGACCCCTGGCTGATCACCCTTCCCGGCCTCTGCCTCGTCACCCTCACCATGGCCATCAACCTGATGGGCGACGGCCTGCGCGACGCGCTGCGGAGCGGCCGCCGATGAGTGCGCTCACCCTGCTCGACGTCGACAATCTCTGCGTCACGCTGCCCACCGCGTCCGGCCCGCTGTCGGCGGTGCGCGGCGTCTCGCTCAGCCTGCGGCGCGGCGAGACACTCGGCATCGTCGGCGAATCGGGCTGCGGCAAGTCGATGACGGCTCTTTCCCTGCTCAACCTTCTGCCGTCGGGCGCCAAGGCCACCATGAGCCGCTACGCCTTCGACGGGGAGACCGTCACCGGGCGCGGCAAACGGGGCATCCGCAACCTGCGCGGCAACCGCATCGGCATGATCTTCCAGGAGCCGATGACCGCGCTGAACCCGGTCTTCCCGATCGGCTCGCAGCTCACCGCCGTCTACCGGCGCCACAAGGGCGGGTCCGAGGCGGCCGCGCGCGAGCGGGCGGTGATGCTTCTGGAGCGTGTCGGCATCTCCAACGCGGCGGCGCGCCTGGCGCAGTTTCCGCACCAGCTCTCCGGCGGCCTTCGGCAGCGGGTGATGATCGCCATGGCGCTGATGTGCGAGCCGTCCCTCATCATCGCCGACGAGCCGACCACCGCGCTCGACGTCACCATCCAGATGCAGATCCTGAAGCTCCTCGCCGACATCAAGACCGCGTTCGGCACCGGCCTCATCCTCATCACCCACGACCTCGGCGTCGTCTCCCACGTCGCCGACAAGATCGCGGTGATGTATGCGGGCGAGGTGGTGGAGACCGGGCGCACGGCCGAGATCCTGGCCGCGCCGCGCCATCCTTACACGGTCGGCCTCTTGGGGAGCCTGCCGGACCCGTCGCGCACCGCGCCCGGCGCACCTCTGGCGACGATCCCCGGCACCGTGCCGTCGCTGATCGACCCGCCCGACGCCTGCGCCTTCGCCGACCGCTGCGCCCGCGTGCTGCCGCGCTGCACTGCCGCCGCGCCGGCGCTGCGGCAGGACGGGCCGGGCCGCTCCATCCGCTGCGTCAATCCCGAGCCCGCCGCGTGGGTGGCATGAGCGCCGCCGCACAGAAGCCGGAAGTGTCCGCCGCCGCCCCCGTGCTGGAGGCGCGCGGCGTCACCAAGGTGTACAGCGTTTCGGCCGGCCTCTTCGCAGCACCGCGCCCGCTGACGGCGCTGGCGGGGGTCGACCTTGCTATCCGCGCCGGCAGCGCCATCGGCCTCGTCGGCGAGAGCGGGTCGGGCAAGTCCACCCTGGCGCGGCTCCTCCTCGGCATCGAGCAGCCCACCGGCGGCGCGGTCTTGTTCGACGGCAAGCCCCTCGGCGCACTCAGCCGCCGTGCCGTCGCCCGCCGGGTGCAGCCGGTCTTTCAGGACCCGTTCGGCTCGCTCAACCCGTCGCATGGCGTGGCCGAGATCATCGGCCTGCCGCTCGCCGTCCACCGCGTCGGCGACAAGGCGGCGCGCGTCGCCGAACTGATCGACCAGGTGGGCCTGCCGCGCCGTGTCGCCGACGCCCGGCCGCGCGAACTCTCCGGCGGACAGCGCCAGCGCGTCGCCATCGCGCGAGCCCTCGCCATCCGGCCGGACGTTCTGGTGTGCGACGAGCCCACCTCCGCGCTCGACGTGTCGGTGCAGGCGCAGATCCTCAACCTCCTGGCGGACCTGCGGCGCGAGACCGGCGTCGCCCTCCTCCTCATCAGCCACAACCTGTCCGTCGTCGGGCACCTGTGCGAGCGGGTCGCCATCCTCTATCTCGGCCGCGTGGTCGAGGAGGGACCGGCGGCGGATGTACTGGCCGTGCCCCGCCACCCATACGCCAAGGCGCTGGCGGCCTCCGTGCTCAGCGTCGGCGGCACGGGTCTGCCGGACCTGGGGCTGGGGCAGGAGTGGCCGAACCCGCTCGCCATCCCCTCCGGCTGCCGCTTCCACCCGCGCTGCCCCTCTGTGGTGGACGCCTGCCGCGAGACCGACCCCGCCCTCACCGGCGTGCCGGGCGGCAGTGCGGACCGGCACACCGCCTGCCTGCGCGTCGCCGAGGGCACGCTGTGACGCGCTCCCCGCGGCGCGCTGAGCCCCTGCCATGAAACCCGACGTCATCCTGACTGCCGACCTCGGCGCCGGCTCGCTGCGGGCGGCCGCGATCGGCCTCGACGGGCGCACCCACGCCATCGCCCGGCGCGCCCTCACCATCGCCGCCCCACATCCTGGCTGGGCCGAGGCCGATCCCGCCGGCTGGTGGGACGCCCTCGCCGCCACCTTTGCCGAGGTGCTCGCCGCCGCCGACGTCGCCCCCCGCGCCATCGCCCTCACCGCGATGACCCGCTCCCAGGTGCTGCTGGACGCCTCCGGCGAGGTGCTGCGCCCGGCGATCCTGTGGCGCGACATCCGCGCCGCGGAGGCCGCGCGCGAGGCGGCACGCTGGGTGCCGGTCGCCAACCCCGCCACCGGCATCAACGCCTTCCACACCCTCGCCCGCCTCGCTTGGCTGAACGCCAACGATCCGGACGTCTTCGCTCGCACCGCCGCCGTGCTGGAGCCGAAGGACGCGCTGAACCTCGCCCTTACCGGAGTCCTCGCCGCCGACGGCGTCACCGCCGCCCGGTTCGACGATCTCGCCCCCGCCGCCGACGCGCCGGACTGGATCGGCCGCGCCTTGTCGCTGCTCGACCATCCGCGCCGCATGCCGTGGGAGATCGTCGGCACCGTGACGGCGCGCTCCGCACCGTTCGACCGTCTCGCCGGGCTTCCCGTCTTCGGCGGGGCGATGGACACCTGGGCGGGCGCGGTCGGCTCAGGCGCGGTGGAGGCCGGCATTGCCTACGACGTCGCCGGCACCTCCGAGGCGGTCGGCCTCGTCACCGCCTCGCCCGCGCGGGTGGACGGACTGGTGCCGATGCCGTGGACCGAGACCGCGCACCAGCTCGGCGGACCCACCCAGGCGGGCGCCGACGCCGCGCGCTGGGCCTTCGACCTCCTGCGCCTCCGCGGCACGCTGGAGGACGCCGTCGCCGCCGCGGGCAGCCTCGCCCCCTCTGCCGGCCTGCCGATGTTCATCCCCTACCTCGCCGGCGAGCGCGCGCCCGTGTGGCGGTCCGACGTGCGCGGCGTCATCGCGGGCCTTTCGCGTGAGCACGGCCCCGCCGAAGCGATGTTCGCCGTCATCGAAGGCGTCGCGGGCGCGGTGGCCGACATCGTGCGCACCGCCGAGGCGTCGGGCACCACGGCACGGGCCATCGCCATCTCAGGCGGCGGCGCGCTCAGCGATGCGTGGTGCCAGATCAAGGCCGACGTCACCGGCCTTCCCGTGGTGCGCCCGCGCGAGGTGGAGACCGGCCTCGTCGGCTCCGCGGCGGCCGCCGCCTTCGGCCTCGGCGCCTTCCCGACGCTCGCCGCCGCCAGCGCCGCGATGAACGCGCCGGAGCGCACCTTCACCCCGCGCGCCGCCTTCGCCGAGCTTTTCGCGGCGCGCGCCGAGGCCCGCCTGTTCCTGAAGGTATTTGCACTTTCAATGAAGGTCGGCGAATGATCGGCCCCTCCGCCCTCCACCACCCGCCCGCACCGCTGAACGACTGCCTTTGATGACCGAGTCCACTGCCGCCGCCCATTCCGACGCTCCGCCGGCGCCCGGCGTCCGCCTCAAGACGGCGGTGGCGCGCTACGGCACCGCGGTCGGCGGGATTCTCGTCTTCGCGGTGTTCGCTCTGGCGGCGGACAACTTCCTCACGGTGGGCAACCAGTTCACCATCTTGCGGCAGGTGAGCTTCCTCGTCGTCTTCTCGCTCGGCTTCACCTTCGCGCTGACGGCGGCCGAATTGGACCTCTCCTTCGCCGCCGTCGCATCGCTGGCGGGTGTCGTTTGCGGCGGCCTCGTCCACCACGACTATCCGTGGCCGCTGGGGGCGCTCGCCGCGCTCGCCATCGGTGGCGCCTTCGGCCTCGCTAACGGCCTCTTCGTGACACGCGCGAAGATCCCGTCCCTCATCGCGACGCTCGCCACCGCGTCCATCGCCACCGGGTGCGCCTTCGCCATCACCGAGGGCGTCGCGTGGGTCGGGCGCTGGGACCGCTCGTTCCTGTGGCTGGGACGCGGCGAGATGGGCGGCGTCCCGGTCCTCGTCGTCTGGATGGCGCTCGCCGCGCTGATCGCCGTCTTCGTCATGCGCCAGACGCGCTTCGGCGTGTGGCTGACGGCGACCGGCCAGGCCGACGAAGCAGCCCGCCTCGCCGGCATCCCGATCCGCGCGATGAAGGTGTGGGGCCTCACCCTCTCGGGCCTGTGCGCCGGTCTCGGCGCCGTCCTGTTGACGGCCTCGCTGTCGTCGGCCGGCCCCACCTCGGCCAGCGACTTCCTCATGAAGGGCATCGCCGCCGTGCTCCTCGGCATGACGATGTTCGAGCCGGGCCGGGCCAACGTTCCGGGCACCGTGGTCGGCGCGCTCGTCATCGGCGTGCTCGCCAACGGCCTCGTCCTCGTCGGCGCCGCCTATTACGTGCAGGATATCGTGCTCGGCCTCATCATCCTCCTCTCCGTGGCACTCTCCGCCTCCGTCCTCACCAAAGCGGCCTTCACCGTCTGATCAGGGAACCCTCCATGCGCTTCAGGTCCATCCTCGCCGCGGCCGGTGCGGCCGTCACCCTCGCCGCCACCCCGGCGCTCGCGACCGACATCGGCATCATCGCGTTTCAGATGTCGTCCGACACGCACGCCCGCGTGGCCAACGCCGCCGAGGCCGCGGCGGAAGAGCTCGGCTGGTCGGTGACGCTGCTGAACTCGGCCGGCGCGATGCCGCAGCACGCGGCGCAGATCGAGAACCTGATCCAGGCGGGCGTCGACGGCATCATCATCGCCATGGGCAAGCCGGTGGAGACGGATGCGCAGCTTGCCGCCGCCAAGGAGGCAGGCATTCCCGTCATCACCGTCGCGTCGGGCGGCAGCCAGCAGACGCTGTTCGACGTGCAGGCCAACGAGTATCAGGTGGGCGCGCAGATGGCGCTCTATCTCCTCGGTGAGCTCGGCTACGAAGGCACCATCCTGCAGGAGCGGTTCGAGGGCAACGTGGCGACGCGTATCCGCGGCCGCATCCTCGACGCGGTGCTGGCGGAGAACCAGGCGGTGGAGACGGCGGGCACCCACGCCATGGCCCGCACCGCGAGCTGGCGCGAGGACGTGCGCTCCGGCATGGAGGCGCTGCTTCTGCAGAACCAGGGCAACGTGAACGGCATCTGGGCCTCGTTCGACGGTCAGGCCTTCATCATCGACGACATCCTGGCCCAGCAGGGTCTTTCCAAGGGCGACGTCGTCCTCGTCTCGGCCGATGGCGGGCCGGAAGCTTATGAGCGCATCGCCGACCCCACCAGCCTGCTGTCGGCCACCGTGCGCGTGCCGTTCGAGGAGATGGGCGAGATCGCCGTCGACAGCATGAAGCGCATTCTGGACGGCGAAGAGGCCTCGGCCATCACCTCGGGCCCCTATTTCCTCGTCGATGCGGTTCTAGTCACCGAGAACAACGTCGCCGAGTACCTGTCCGAGTGACGCCGGCGACGGACACGAGCGGCACGGCCGGCACGCCGATCCTCTCGCTTGAGGGGATCGGCAAGACCTACGGCGCGGTGCGCGCCCTGTCCGGTGTGTCGTTCGACGTGCGCGCGGGGGAAACCCTCGCCATCTGCGGCGACAACGGTGCGGGCAAGTCGACGCTCATCCGCATCGTGTCGGGTGCGCAGACGCCGTCCGAGGGGACGATCCGCCTTGCGGGTGCGCCGGTCACCTTCGCCTCCCCGGCCGACGCGCTCAGTCAGGGTGTGGCGACGATCTACCAGGACCTCGCCCTGGCGCCGACGATGACGATCGCCCAGAACGTCTTCCTCGGCTCCGAGCTGACGACGCGGGTGATGGGCGTCCCGCTGCTCGCCAAGCGCCGCATGAGGCGGGAGGCGGCGGAGCACCTCTCGCGCCTGCGCCTCGCTGTGCCGGACATGAACCGGCACGTGTCGGACCTTTCGGGCGGGCAGCGGCAGGCGGTGGCGATCGCGCGGGCGCTGCGGTGGCAGGCGCGCATCGTCATCATGGACGAGCCGACCGCGGCGCTCGGCGTGCGCGAGACGCGGCTTGTGCTGAACCTCATCAAGGAGATCGCGTCGCAGGGGATCACGGTCATCCTGATCAGCCACAACATGGCGGACGTGATCGAGGTCGCCGAGCGCGCGGTGATCCTGAAGGGCGGCCGCAAGGTGCGCGACACGGCGCTCGCCGGCTGGACGGCGGACGACCTCAGCCACGTCATCATGGGCCACGAGGCGGCCTAGACCCGGTAGGCGGACCTCCCCGTCGACCTCGCGCGAATTGCGGACGCCGGTCTCCGGAGCGACAAAGGCCAGGATGAGACCTGTCGACCATCATGAGGCGCGAACGTGATCGACAAGAGCCTCCTCGAACGCTCCTCGCTGTTCGCCTCGCTGAGCGCCGACGGGCTGCGCGAACTTGCGCGGGTGGCGACGCTGAGCCACGTCATCGCGCCGGGGGAGATCCTCTTCGACATCGGCGAACCCAGCGACGCGCTGTTCCTCATCACCCGGCCACGGCGCGACACCGGCGATGACGCTCCCGTCGCCCGCCTGGAATTTGCCGCGGCGGCCGGTCGGCCCATCCGCGCCGACCATGTCGGCGAGTTCGGCGTCATCGGCGGTGTCGAACTGCTGCTGGCCGGGCTCGCCCCAAAGCTTCCGCGCCGGTGCACCCGTGCCGTCGCGGTGACACCGCTCGTGGTGGCGAGGCTACCGGCGCAGACCGTCGCCGCCCTCGGTGAAAGCGATACACAGTTCCGCCGCCTGCTGGTGCGCGAAGGCGCCCGCCGGCTCCTCGATGCGATGCAGGTCCAGGTTCGCCGCCGCGAGGTCGGGGCGGAGATCGCCCTCGCCGCGCTGCTCGCCGAGGCCGCGGCGACGCACGGAACCTTTCACGGCAACCGGGTCGAATTCACCCGCAAGACGACACAGGACGAGCTGGCAGACGAGCTGGCGGTCAGCCGCCGGACGGTCGCCGTCCATCTCGCCGAATGGGCGCGCGCAGGGCTGATCACGACGACACCGCTGGCACTTCTGGACTTCAACCGCATCCGCCTGCTGGCGGACCTGCAGGACGTCGCACCCGCCGACGTGCATCAGGAGGTCGTCGGCGAGATCGACCATCTGCTCGACGCGGGCGACCTTCTGCGGGCGCGCACGCTCGCCCTCGGCTTTGCGCCGCACTTTTTCGATGCGCCGACGCTGGTGTTCCGTGCCGCACTTGCCGCGGCCCGTCTCGGCGCCACCAGCGAGGCTGCCGCTCTGCTCGAGCGCGGCGGCTTCGTACCGGGCATGACGGGCGCTGAGGTGTCGGACCTCGTCCGCGCCGGGCTCAATCGCCTGCGGGACGGCGACGATCAAGACGGGGCCGACGACGACGTCCGTCCGAGGACGGCGTCGGAGCGCCGACTCGCGACCGACATCGCTGCCCTCCTCGGCCGGCTGGAGAAGGACGGTTTTCGCAAGGCGGCGACGCCGCAGGAGGCACAGGCTCACGCGGTCCGCGCCGCAGCCGCCTACGCGACCGCGCACGACATCGCCCGCTCCCCCTTCGCCGCCGTCAACAGAGCCACCATGACTCTACTCGCCGGTGACGCACCGACCGCGGCGCAGCTCGCCCGCCCCTATCTGAGCGACCGTTCGCCGGCCCCCTCCTACTGGTCGGCTGCAACGGCCGCGGAGGCTCTCCTCATCGCCGGCGACAGAGACGCGGCACGGCGCGCCTTCGATGCGGCGGCCGGACTGCCCGATTCCACCGATGGAGCACGCGCGACGACCAGGCGCCAGCTCCGGCTCATCGCCCCGGCGCTGGCGATGGACCCGGACACGCTCGCCGAGTGGATGCCCATCTCCCGACCCGCGGCAGGACTGGGGCACATGATCCGCGCGACGGACGCCGACGCGCCGACCCGCGCCGCGACGGCGAAGCGCATCGCGGCCGGCGTCGAGCGCGCGTTCCAAGCCCGCACCATCGGGGCGCTCTACGTCTCGCTGTCCTGCGGCGCCGACATCGTGCTGGCGGAGGCGGCCTTGGCCCGCGGCGCCGAGCTTCACGTGGTGCTGCCATTCTCGATCGCCGACTTTCGCGCCGCGTCCGTCGCGATCGGCGATGCCGAGGGCGAAAGCGACTGGAGCCGGCGCTTCGATGCGTGTCTGGCGAGCGCGGCGACGATCACCATCCTTTATCCGGGAGGCGTGCCGCGTCTCGGCAAGGATTGGTACTACCGGCAGACCTTTCGCCATTGCGCCGGCCGGGCGCTGGAACGTGCCACCCATCTCGACACCGAACCGCTTCTGATCTCGGTCGTCGGCGGTGGGGACCGCGAGACGATGGCGAGCAGTTCGCACGGGATGGGCGAATGGGTGGCCCAGGGGCTCGACACCGCCGTGGTGGACTTTCCCCTCACCCGGCCGGCCCCCGCCGGTCCGGCCGCCGTGCCGTCCGTCGCAGGAGCCGCCGTCGTCTTCCTCTATCCGGTCGACGATGTCGCCCCGGACGCGGCCAAGCGGCTGTCGGACGCGCTTGCCGGCCGTTTCGGCGACGCGCTCCAGGTCCGGGCCCTCAAGAGCCGGCGCACCGCCTACACCGTCGTGGTCGCTTCGATCCGCGAGGTGAGGTCCGTGGTGGAGAAAGCGCGCGAATGTGCCGCGGCGAACGGGGTGACGATGCGGATCGTCTGCGATCACGGCGGCGTCCGCAGGGCCGATGGGACGATCATTCACGACCAGCTCACCAGGCTGACCGGAGCGGCGGACGTTCCGGGCGCTCCGGCCGATATGACGCTGGCGACGTCCGCCTACGCGATGGAGGCGATCTTCACCGATCGGCGGGGCCAGACGCTCGTCCCGGCCGGAGCGGCGAGCGACATCTATGCGCTGACCTGGGACTGAAGCGAGGCCTGAGCCGAGGCCTGACGCGGCGCCTGACGTGCGCCGCGGCCCGACAGGCGGTGGAATTTTAAATCATACTTTGCTACCCGGCACGGATAGGTTTTTCGGCCACCCGGTCGCGGCGCTCCATTTGCGGGCTCGATTTTTGAACGGCGGCCTGCAATGTTTGATTTTAGGCGAGGTGTTATCTTTGACTCGGCCAGCCTCCCACGACAGTGTTGCCGCACACGGTGCGTTTTCTCGGGATTGACGTCGATGTTTGCCCGGTTGTCCCTGTGCATCGGCCTCGTCGCGGGCCTCGTCGGCCCCGTTCACGGTCAGGATGCGTCCGAAGCGGACTATCTGGCGGCGGTGCTCAGCCGCCCGTCCGATCCGGAGATATCGTTCCGTTACGCGCGCGCTGCGGCAGGGAACGGCAACGTTCGCGGTGCGATCGTCGCTCTTGAGCGCATCGTGCTGATGTTCCCGCACCTCGCCAACATCAAGCTCGAACTCGGCATCCTCTATTTCCGCACGGGGCAGGACGCTCTGGCGCAGCGCATGATCGCCGAAGCGCTCGAGGATCCGGGCGCGCCCGAGGCGGTGAAGGCGCGGGCGCGCGAAATCCTCGCCGCAGCGGAGAAAAATCAGAGGCGGTGGAGCCTGTCGGGTTACGCGTCCGCCGGGGTCGGCGTCGACAGCAACGCCAATTTCGGTCCGGACGATGGTGCGAGCACGGTCAGGGGTACGATCGACCCTTCCGCGGCGGGGCAAGCCGACCTGTCCTTCGTCGGCAGCGGCGGCTTCGGCCTCGCATACGATCTCGGAACGCAGGCCGGTCATACCGCGGTCCTCAGCGCCGGGTTCTACTCGCGCCGCTACGTGACGCTGAACGATTACGACATGGACGTCGTCACGGGTGCCGCGGGCCTCGATTTCCGGCTGGACCGGGTTTTCGGCGGACCGAGCATTCTTCAGGTCCGCACCGACGTCATCCAGCTCTGGCGCGACTACGAGTCCTACATGACGGAGATCGGGCCGTCGGTGCGCCTCACGCTGCCGGCGGGTGCGCGCACGGCCCTCAGCCTCGGCGCATTCGCGCATTATCAGGACTTCCACGCCACCTCGCTCGTACCGGCCAACGACATTCGCGACGGCGCGATCCTCGGCCTGAGCGGCGAGGTGAGCTATCGCTTCACCGAGCGCACCAGCGGCGGGTTCGTGGTGACGGGATTGCGCAAACAGGCCGATGCCGCGTTCGAGGCCTTCGGCGAAGTGGCCGCGGGTGTCACCGGACAGCACAGCTTCCTGTCGCCCTTCGGCCAGCCGCAGCCGTGGACCCTGCAGGCCAACGCCGCGGCCGCTTTGCGCACCTATGACAGCCCCGACAGCGCGATCGACCCGGCGGAGACGCAGGAGGACGTGCGCCTGCGCCTCGGTCTGGCGCTCAACGTGCCCTTGGGCGACCGTGTCTATCTGACGGCTCAATCGGGGTTGGAAAGCAATATGTCGAACTACGACATCGACAGCTACACCAACGTGTTCGGCCTTCTTCTTCTCTCGGCTCGCTTCTGACGCGGCGTGCTGTCATGAGGTCTATGATGCGCCCTTCCGCTCTCGCTGCATGTCTCGTGTGTGCCATCGGAGCCGCCACGCCCGGCGCGGCCGCCGCGCAGCCGCAGGGCTTCACCGTGCGCCAGCTCAACTATGCGGACGGCACCCGGCAGACCTTCCGCGCCGGCGAGCGGGAGACCGTCGAGATCCTCTTTCGGGACGGCGCATCCGTCGTACTCGGCCCCGGCGCCGCGACGACGATGCGCCGCGACACGGACGGCCGCGTCGCGGTGGCGGTCGACGCGGGGATCGTGCGCATCGCAGGTGGTGCCACGAACAGGACCGTTCCCGTCACCATCACCACCCGCGACGCCGCCTTCGCATTGACGGACGGCACCGCGATCATCGACGTCTCGCCCGCCGGGACGCGGGCGCATCTGTTCAACGGGGAGACGCTGGTCGCTTCCAAGGACGGCGTGACCAAAACGCTCTACCGGCCAGGTTTCCAGGTCGTCGCGGACGCTAACCGCCTCATGGGTCCTCGCCGGATGGCGCGCAGCCTCCTGCTCGACGACCTCTACCGGCTCGGCCCGGAGCTGAGGAGCGACGCCGGGGGCGCGGCCGCGCCGAGCCTCGTCGGCCAGATGAAGGTCGTCCCCCTGATCGGTCCGGGCGGCGGCGGTCTTCGATCTGCCCTCGTCGTGTGCTCCGGCGCCGCGGGGGACGATGGAGCCGGGCCGGTCTCCTGCGTGGAGGCGCAGCAGGACGAGGCCACGGCCGATGCCGCGCTCGAGGCCGCGCTGGCCGATCCCGCCTTTGCGCTCACCGATCTCGGCGGCGCGTCGGTGTCCACTGTCGGCCTGCCGCTCACGGTCCAGGCGAACAGCTACTTCGCGTCGATCCTCAACCAGTTGTCGCGGCAGGTGCTGGAAACGGCGGACGGCGGGAGTACGCCGCCGACGGACACAATCGTCGCGGCGCTGGACATCGTCGCGCCCTACCCCGGCGTGGAGCTGACGCGCCGCACCATCGACGATCTCATCGCCCGAACACGGCCGGAGCTGCAGGCGCCCTACGGCGGTCCGCCGATCCCCGACATCGTCGGCTATGCCCGCGGGCTGAGCGCCACGGTCAGCGGCGGCGAGGCGGCGACCTACGCTCTGCTTTCGACCGCCGACGAGAGGCAGTCCAATTTCGCCTTCTTCAACGCCAACCCGCTGACGCGCGGCTTCGAGGCCTCGATCGAATTTCAAGAGTTCTCCCAGTCGATCACCCAGCAGGACGACAGCGCCTTCCAAAACGCCGCCGTGTTCGCCGGATCCAGCAAGGGGCGCCCTTCGCTGGAGGTGGCATCGGGACCGGCGGTCGCCGCTGACGCGCAGCGCAGCGGCAGCGCCGCCCCCTCGCCGGCACCGCGGGACTACGAGCACCTGCGGTGGGGAACCTTCATCGGCCTCGAGCGGAACGAGGAGGGCGGGGTGAAGGTCGAGCGGGGCTACTCGGGGAGCTTCGCCGCGGGTCGGCCGCTGAGCGAGGAGGAGATCGCCGTCGTCGACCAGGCCCGGCGCGATACGACCGCGACGGTCACCTACGACGGCCACGTCATCGGCGACGTGATCGACGGCAACGTGGTGCGCGGCAATGTCGTCGGCACCTATTCCGACGACTTCGACTTCGCCGCGCGGCGAGGGCGCGTCACTGTCGACTTCGACCGGCGCACCTATACCGGGCGCAGTCGCGGTTTCCCGCAATATAACGCGACACTGCGGGCAACGGGGGCGGGAGGGATCACCGGACGTGCGCAAGGGACCTTCGTCGGCCCTCTCGTCAGCGCGACGAGCGACCGGCTCGACACTCCGGCCGGCATCGTGGGGGGCTTCAAGCTCTCCTCGCCCGACACGGCGGCGCGCAGCTACCGCGCGACGGGAACCTTCGCCGCGGAGGTGCAGCGGCGCTGAGGCGGTCCGCATCGGCCGAAATCGCCCGCCGCCCCGGCGGGGCAGCTTTTGCCGCCCCGGACCCCGCCAGCCTTATCACGGGGGCGTCGTTGAGCCATAGTGAAGCCGATGTCACTCGCGGGATGAAACGAACGCACTGCCCCGGCAATCGGGGCTCCACCCCTGCATGACGAAGGCCGTGACGGCGATGGCGTATACACCGGGCTACGAATACGACGTCTTCGTCAGCTACGCGTCCGTGGATGACTTCAACCTCATCGACGACGGCGACGGCTGGATCACCGAACTCGTCGAGCTTCTGGACAGGATGATCCGCAGCCGCCTCGGTGGCGGCGACGACCTCACGATCTACTTCGACCGTCATCGGCTGGCGAGCAATCACGGCCTGTCGACCCTGCTGGACGCCGTGCGCCAGTCGGCGACGTTCTTCGCCGTGGCGTCGAGCGCCTACAATCAACGGGAGTGGACGCAGCGGGAGATCGCCGAATTCTGCCGGCAGCCGGACTACAGCAACCGGCTGTTCGCCATCGAATATCTGCCTCTCCTGCCCGGCGAGCAGTATCATTCGATCCTTGAGAGCCGCAAACGTCTCGCCTTCTGGGAGCGTGACAGCGCCTTCAACGTCGAGCAGACGCTGGTGCGCGGCTCGGCCACCTACCGCGCGCGCTGCACCCAGGTGGCACAGCAGATCGCGACGCAGCTTTTCGCCATGCGCTTCGGCGGCGGCGCCGCGGCCGCACCGTCGGCTGGGACACAGGAGCGCGATCCGGCGACGCCGCTTGGCCGTCCTTCCGCCGCTCTCGCCCCCGCCGGCCCAGCCCAAGCCGCTCTCGCCCCCGCCGCGGCAGCGACCGCGCCCGCGGCGGTGCCTGCGCCGCGCCCGCAGGCCGTCCGCCTCGTCGTGGGGCAGACCGCCGCCGACATGGAAGACGACGCCGAACGTCTCAAGGCCTTCTTCGCGGATCTCGGCTACGACGTCACCTACCTGTCGGAGATGCGCCAGGGTGGACGGGACTTCAAAGCCGACGCCGCCGAGGCGATGGAGGGCGCGACGCTCTTCGTTCTGCCGATCGGCGCCCATCCCGGCCGGCGGCCGAAGGATCTGCCGGAAGGTTACTATGCCGCCCAGCTCGACGTCGCACGCGACTGCGCCACGCCCACGATGGTCTGGCGCCGGCCCGACGTCACCGGCGCGAACACCACCGTGCCGGAGCACGCCGCGCTGATCGACGACGATACGGTGATCGCCGCCACCTATCCCGGTTTCGTCAATCAGGTCCGGTATCTGCTGGAGGCGGCGGCACGGGCCATGTCGGCCTCGGCCAAACCCGCATCGGGCTATATCTTCATCAACGCGGACCAGTCCGACCGGGCGGCGGCGGAGCATTTGCAGGACGTCTTCGTGACGATCGGCCAGGACACCGCCGTGCCGATCTACGACGCCTCGCCGCACGAATTGCGCGAGGACCTGATCGAGCGGCTGAGCGACTGTGACACGCTGCTGCTCCTCTACGGCGAAGTCGGCCTGCGTTGGGTGCGTGCGCAACTGTCGATGCTGAGCAAGATGCGCCCGCACATGAGCGCGCGGATCAAGGCGGTCTGCATCGGCCCGCCCGCGGGCAAGTCCAGCAACCTCGGCTTCCGCTCGCCCGACCTCGAGATCCTCGACCTCAATCCGGACTGGCAGCACAGCCCGATCGTGGATCTCGTGAACAGGTCTTCATGACCAGCGCGGACCGGCTCCCCTATCCGGGCCTGCGCGCCTACTCCCGAGACGAAACCGACCTTTTCTTCGGACGCGAGCGAACGACCGACGCGATGGTCGAGCGGCTCGCGGCGACACGGTTTCTGGCGGTCCTCGGCCCGTCGGGAAGCGGCAAATCGTCCCTCGTGCGGACCGGGCTTCTCGACGCGCTCGACCTCGGCCTCTACGCCGCGGCCGGCTCGGACTGGCGTGTGGCGGACTTCTCGCCCGGCGTCTCGCCGCTCACAAACCTCGCCCGTGCCGTCGCCCATTCCGGCGACGCGCCCGCCGACGCGCTCGACGTCGAGGCCCTCCTCGCCGAGATCGAGCACAGCCCCTTCGGGCTCGTCCGGTGGGCCAACGGGGGGCACCTGCGCCGCGGCCAGAACCTTCTGCTCCTCGTCGACCAGTTCGAAGAGCTGTTCCGCTACAGCGACTATAGTGCGCGCGAGGAGGCCGAGGCTTTCGTCAACCTCCTGCTTGAGAGCGCGAGGGGCGACGCGCCCATTCATGTGGTCCTCACGATGCGGTCCGAATTCCTCGGCGCCTGCGCACTGTTGCCAGGCCTCGCCGAACGCATCAACGAGAGCCTCTACCTCATCGGGCGCATGACGCGCGAAGAGTGCCGCGCGGCGATCGAGGGGCCGGCGGGGGTGCTGGGGTTCGACGTCGAGACCGCGCTGGTCAGCCGGCTTCTAAACGATCTCGCCGCCTTCGCGCCGTGGGATGCGAAGGAAGAGGTCTCGCAACTGGAGCACCTCTCGCGCCAGGCCGATCAGCTTCCACTGATGCAGCACGTCCTCAACTGGTTGTGGATGCGCCAGGCGGGGGGCGACAAGCCGATCACGCTGACGCTTGCCGGCTACCAGGAGATCGGCGGCCTGCGCGGGGCGCTGGACCAGCACGGCGAGAAGATCCTGGCCGAGCTCGGCGAACGGCCGGGAGGCGATTGGATCCAGGTCGTCGAACCGCTCATGCGCGGCCTCGTCACGGGCACCAGCCTGGAGAGCGCCGTCCGCCGGCCCGCGCGGCTGGACGAGCTCGTCGCCCTCACGGGGCGCACCGAAGAGGAGTTGCGCACCGTCATCGAGGCGTTTCGGGCGCCGCACTCCAGCTTCCTGCGCCCGGACCCCTCCGTGCCGCTGGGCGGCGCCACGATCGTCGACATCACCCACGAGAGCCTGGTCCGCCAGTGGTCGCGCCTCGCCGAGTGGCACCGGGCCGAAACGCTCGACGGCGAGCGATGGCGCCAGCTCGCGGCCGAGGCGGAGGCTCATGCCGCCGGGACGGCCGATCTCTTGTCGGAGACCAACCTCGCCGCCGCCTCGGAATGGCTCGATCGGGTGGGGCCGACGGCGCCATGGGCGGACCGTCACGGCGGGCGTTTCGCGACGGTCCACGCCTTCCTCAGGGCGAGCCGCGAGGCGATCGCCGCCGCGCACGAGGAGGAGCTGAAGCGACGGCGCCGGATGCGGCGATTGCGCGACGGTCTGGTCGCAGCGCTCACGGTGCTCCTGGTCGTCGTCACCGGAGCCTCGGTCTGGCTCTACCGGGCCAACCGGGAGAAGGACCGGCTGAACGACGCCTTGTTCGACACGAATGTCCGCCTGACCGCGCTGAACCGCACCCTCGGCGACTTCAAGACGCGCTCGGTGGCGCTCGTGACCGACTTCGCCACGACCATGGCCGAGGTGCAGGACGCGGCGGTCCTCGGGTTCAGCCGCTACGAGGAGAAGCTTTCCAACCTCATCGCGCCTTTTCAGGCCTACACGCTGAGCCAGGCCGCCGAGCGCCTGACGCCGGCGCAGATCATGCACTTCCGGCTGACCTACGGGCAGACGCTGGAGCGGCTGGGCGAGGACGACCGCTCCGTCGCCGTCATCGCCGAGGCGTTCGAGCTGGCGCGCGAGGAGGCCGCGCGCGGGCGAGGTCAACTCGGCCCGGGCGCCCTGGTGCCCTTCTTCCAGGTCGTCACCGCCCATAGCTGGAACCTGATGAACGCCGGGGACTATGCGGGCGCCGATGCCGCGCTCGACCTCTCCGAGGAGGTTCTTGCCCGCCTCGAAGACGTGGCGGAGGCGCCGCTCGCCGACGCCGTCGCGGGTGCGCTCTTCGCCCGCTCACGCTGGCACGACGAATCCACGACCGGCGACAGCGACGCGGCGCTTGCCGCGCTGCGCCGCGCCGCAACGTTCGAGGAACGCGCCCTCGCCGCCGATCCGGAAAATCAGGTCTTCCGGACGCGGGCGATGACCTATCGGCGCAACTTCGCGGGCCGCGCCCGTCAAGCGGCCGACGCCTTGCCGCCGGACGATCCGCAACAGAGCGCCCTGCGTCTCGCAGCCACGAACGCGGAGGAGGCGCTGTGCCTGGAGGCCGATGGGCTGGTCGCGGCGGTCCCGCTCATGGCCGCCACCATCGGCTCGACCTTCGCCCACTGCACCGTCGTCGCCACGCGCCGGCTGACCGCGGACGGAGACATCGCCGAGGCGCGCCAGGTGCTGGAACGCGCGCTCGGGCTCTTCGACATGCTTCTCGCATCCGATCCGGACCTCGCCCCGCTCCAGTTCGCCAAGCTCCAGCTTCTTCAGCAGCGGGTCGCGATCGAGCGTTCTTCCAGCGGCTCGAACGCCGCCTTGGCAGACGCCGGGCGAGCGCTCGCCGCTCACTGGTTGGCGCTGCTCGGCGAGGGCAGCCGGCTCACCGCCGACGTCTTCCGGTTCGAACAGGCGCTCCGCTCGATCGTCGACGCCTTGTCGGGCGAGGCGACGAGCGCGGCGCAGCGGGTCACCTTCTATCGCGCAGCGCTGGATGCCGTGGGCCGCACCCTCGCGGCGAGGCCGGACGGCCCGTCCTTCCGCCGCATGGACGCGATGACCGCCGCGCAGCTTGCCGCGGCGCTGGAAGGCGAGGACGCCGGCGAGAACGAGCAAGCCGCGCTCCACCGGCGCGTGATCGCGGACCACGAGGCCCTCGGGACCTTCCGCTCGGTGGACGAACCGTCGGAAGGGGTGGCTGAGGCGTGCGAAGCCTATGCCGGGATGATCCGGCTCCACGCCAGCGCCAAGCGCGTCGATGCCGCGCGGGAGGCGCTGGCGACCATGGCCGCACGCTGCGCGCCGGTCCTCGCGCGGTTCCCGTGGGACGTTCGACTGCGCCGGGCGCTGGACGGGGCCCGGACGACGGTCGGTGCTCTGCTCTTCGAACGCGGGCGCTACGACGAGGCGAGGCCGGAGCTGGAGGCCGCGAGCCACGCCGGGGAACGCCTCGCGACCCGGTTCCTGGCGCAAATGGCGCGCCTCGGCCTCGGCGTACCGCGTGACGCGGACCGCGCGGCGACGCTCGACGCACAGGCGGAGCGCCAGCGTATCAAGCACCTGTCGATCCCCGTGTCGGTCGCGGGTCTCGTCTATGATGTGGACGTGGACCTTCACCAACGGCCGGACGATTTTCCCTATCGCGGCATCGGCGATCACGTCGTCATGCTGAAGACCTTCCGCGGCGCCGAGGTCGTCGGCGACACCGCCGCCCGTCTCGCAGAGGTCGATCGCCTCGCGCGCGAACGGGGCGTGTCCTTCCCGGCCATGGCGCGCGCTCTGGCGCAGGGCGACGAGCCGCGTCTCGTCTCGCCGGCAGACCCGCTGCCCCAGCCGGGCGAGGCCGACGCGCAGACGGCAGGACAAACCATCGCCGAAGCGCGGACGGCCGCGCGGTCCGGCGCGTTCGAGGAGAGCCTGCGCCTGCTCGATGAGGCGCTGAAACGTGGCGCGGCGGCACACGAGGAGACGCGGGACGATCTCGTCACCGCCTACGGCAGCCTCGCCGGCCTCGCGCTCCGTTCGGACGCCTTCAGCCTCGCGCGGACTGCGGCCGAAGCCGCGCTAGCGCTCGATTCCGAGGCGACATGGGTCGAAGTCAACCGCGCCGTGGCCCTCATGCGTCTCGGCAACGTGGAGGAGGCGCGCGCGATCTTCATGCGGAACCGGGGACGACTTCTTCTCGGCGGGGCGCTCTTGTGGGACCGTGCGGTGCTCGAAGAGTTCTCCGACCTTCGGGCGCGCGGTGTCGACGTTCCGCCGATGGCGGAGATCACGGCCCTGTTCAGCCAGGCCCTGCCCGACCTGCCCAACTTAGCTGACCAGCCCGGCGCTGCGCCGACACCGCCCTGAGCGGAGCCGGAGTGCGGCACACCCGCCTCCGGTCCCCGGTTGCGCCGCCCGGGTGGCGACAGTACCACCTCTAGATCGATATGTTTTTGTGTTGAGGGGATTGGGCGGATGGCAACGTTGGGAACCGTCGCGGATCGCCTGGTCAGCGGATACTGGTCACTCACGGACGAGACCACGCGCTGGTTCCAAGAGGACCGCCTCGAATACAACATCACCGGCTACCGCGTCGGCAACCAGTCCGACACCAACGGCCTTCTTCCCGTCCGCCAGGCGCAAGTCCAGAACGTCATGTCCTATTATGACGCGCTGTTCGGCGACATCGCCTTTCAGCAGACGACCTCGTCCAAGGCGCGTACGACGGACGTGTTCTTCAGCGATGGTCCGGGCAATGTCGCGGCGTCCACCCTGCCGCGGCTGAAGGGTGAGAGCGTCCTCTACGCGTTCACCAACGTCCCGCGCGACTTCAGCCGGACGCTCGACGAAGAGCCGGCGCCGGGGGCGACCCTGTCCGACGTCGACAAGTACCACTACCAGACCTTCCTGCACGAGGTGTTGCACGTTCTCGGCCTCGGCGAGACCATGGTGGCCGGACGGCCTGGAACCCGGCTCGACAACGACAGCTGGGACGTGTCGATCATGTCCTACGTCGACCAGTTGCAGAACCCGGCCGACGATGGAGCGACCTCGCGCCTCTACCTGCTGACCCCGCGCCAGGCGGACTTTCTGGCACTCGAGCGATATTACGACCTCAGCGCCGCGTTCGACGGACCCACCGTCTACGGCCGCGCCGATAGCGGCGGCGATTTGCCCTGGTCGCTGGACAATCTCGCCACGCTGATCTCCGAAGCCGCCTTCACGATCTACGACGCCGGGGGGCGGGATCATCTGAAGTTCGACTATGCCCTCTCCTATCAGCAGCGCATCGATCTCACGATCGTCAACGGCACGATGACGGAGACGCATGCGTCCGACATCGCCGGGCAGAAGGGCAACCTGTCGCTGGCGGTCGGCACCGTGATCGAGGACGCCACCGGCGGCGCCGGGCGCGATACGATCATCGGCAACAGGGTGAACAACCGCCTCGACGGCAACGCCGGCGACGATGCGCTGTTCGGCAAGAGCGGCCACGACAGGCTTCTCGGCGGCGACGGGAGCGACACACTGAGGGGCGGTCCCGGCAACGACACCCTCGTCGGAGGGGCCGACCGCGACTTCCTGTTCGCCGGCATCGGCGACGATCGGCTCGTCGGTCAGAGCGGCGACGACAGCCTGCTGGGCAGCAACGGCGACGATACGGTGTTCGGCAATCTCGGCGACGACACGCTGGTCGGCGGCTTCGCAGACGACCGCGTCATCGGCGGCCGGCACGACGACGCCCTGTTCGGCGACCTCCAGGACTTCCTCCTCAACGGCAGACTGTCCCCGGCCGAGATCCGCCAACGTTCCGGCGCGGACTGGCTGGACGGCGGCGGAGGAAACGACACGCTCGACGGCGGTTCAGGGGACGACACGCTGATCGGCGGGCGCGGCCACGACAGCATGAACGGCGGTCTGGGCGCCGACAGCCTCACCGGGGGCAGCGGCGACGATACGCTGGACGGTGGGCGCAACGCCGACACCCTGTCCGCCGGCGAGGGCAACGACGTGCTCCGCGGCGGGCTCGGCGCGGACGTGATCCATCTCGGCGCGGGGACAGACCGCATCGTCCTCGGCCTTGCTGGAACCGACGTGGTGTTCGGCTTCGTCAACGGCGAGGATCGTCTCGACCTGACCGACGTGGATGCCGATCCGCGAACCGAAGAGTTCGATGCCTTCACGTTCGTCGGCCGCTCGCAGATCCCCGGCCTCGGCGAGCTCACCTATCGGATCGACCTGACGGACCCGCAGACGGGCGGCCCCGTCGTCACCATCATCGGCAACACCGACCTCGATCCGCAGACTGCGGAAGTCGAAGTCCGCCTGATCGGGCTGAACGCGCTCGACGAAGACGCCTTCATCCTCGTCTGAAGTGCGCTCCGGGGGCGCGGGACGAACCGCGCGGTTCGCATGCCGCACAGCCCCCCGAAATGTGAAGGGCTGCTGAAATAAGCCGCCGGATTTCGCGCACCGTCTGGTCATGGGCGGACGCAACGGGCGCCGCGGCACCGAGGACATGACCATGCATGGACGCATCCCTTCGTGGCGGGCGCGCTCGCGCCGGGCCGCACCCGCTCCCGGTCACACCGGAACGCGCATGCACCGCGACCGGTAGCGCTCCTCGGCTCCCTTCGACCGCCCGCACCACGCGCCCGCACCACGCGCCGCACGATGCGTCCGGCCAGGACCCTTGCGTTGCGGCACGTATGGCGCCCGCGGACCCGCCGCTCTTCAACGCCGCACACATGTTTGGACCCCGTCATGAGCAACACGAGCATCCCTGCGGAGGCAACGCGTTTCTCCGTCTACCTTTCCGTCTTTCGGATCGGCAAAGACAACCGGACATTCACGCCGGTTGTGACCGGCCTCTTCACGCTGGATGAGGCGATCCAGGACGCCACCAGGCTTCAGGCGCCGGCTCGCTTCATGAAAACGCTGACGCAGCTTTATGAGACCGACGGCGGCATGGTGGTTCTCAGGAACCGGCACGAGATGTTGTTCTGCGCCCAGCTCGATGATCCGGGTCATCTGGACGGCCACTTCCAGCAGTCGACCGTGAACGTGCTGGAACCCGGCGAAATCCTGACCTGGCATCGCAGAGAGGCCGGCCAGCCTCTTTCGCCCGGCCAGGTCGTCACCACGACACTTCAGGGCATGACGCGGTTGCTCCGCACGAAGGTGGGCGGGCCGGCCATCATGCCGCGCGAGGCGTGGGAGATGCTGGAATATCTCCTCGAATTCAAGCGCATCGACCAACCGGTGATGCTCGTCGTCGACGAGACGCTCAATACGATCAGCCGTTTGCGCGTCAAGGGTGAGCCGCTGTTCGACAGGACCGAGGCCGCCGCCGCCGAGGCCGACCGAGACGAAGACGACGACACGGAGCCGAACCCGAGCGAAGAGATGGTCGCCGACGGCACGGCACGAGAGCAGTGGGCCCGGTGCTGATCCGCGGGCCCGGGTGCGGTCTGCGCGCGACGGCCCGTCCGCCGCTGCTCCGCGATGGGGTCTCGCCGCGCTCCGGTCCCTCTCACCTGCGCCGGTCCGGCCGCGCCCTGAAGGCGCCCGCCGCACACAGGGAAGCAGCAGCCTTCGGCCGTGCGCGCTGACGTTGACCAGCCCTTGCGCCCCGGTCCCGCCACGCGGGGCCGCCGCCTCGCTGCCATGAATGGCGCGCGGCTTTGCCGATGATGCACCCCGTCAAAGAGCATTCTTCCATGAATATCATCAACATATCCTTCGACGATCTGGCCTACTGGATCGGTGCCGCCTCGATATTCACGGATCGGGTCGTCACCCCGAATCTGGACCGCATGGCCGACCTCGGCACCTCCTTCACCAACGCCTACACGCCGGTCGCCCTGTGCAGCCCGGCGCGCACGGCAGCCCTGTCCGGCCAGGCCCCGGTGACGACCGGAGTCTTCACCAATCAGGAGAGCTGGCGCAGCGGCGTCGCGCCGGAGGACACCCTGCCGGGAACGTTCCTGCAGAACGGCTTTCACGTCGCGTCCTACGGCAAGGTCTTTCATCAGAAGGACATTGCGCCGGATCTCGGCGCCAAGCTCTTCAGCGAATACACGACGGTGATCGGCTATCGCGGCGGCGAACCCGCCGGAAGCGAAATCGAACCGATGCCGGACGCGTTCACCGACGAGATGGCGGACAATATCACTGCCGACAATTCCATCGCCTTCCTGGAGCGATACGACGGTGACGCGCCGTTCATGCTGAACGTCGGGTTCGTCAAACCCCACAAGAGCTTCACCGTTCCCGAGCGGTTCTATGATCTCTACCCGATCGAGTCGATCGACACGCCCGGCGAGGGGGCGGACGATCTGGCGGGCATTCCCGCCGCCGTGCTCGAGGATCTGAAATACCGCGGCTGGCATCCCAAACCGGACACGCCGGAGTCGTGGAAGGAGTATGTGCGCGCCTATCTCGCCACCGTGACCTACGTGGATTGGGAGCTCGGCCGCGTGCTCGACGCCGTCGAGCGGACGGGCCATGCCCAGGACACCGTGATCGCCCTGTGGAGCGATCACGGCTACCACCTCGGCGACCGCGACGACCGGTGGGGCAAGTTCACGCTTTGGGAGGAGGCGGCGAAAATCCCCTTCATCTTCGCCGTGCCGGGGGTCACGAAAGGCGGTGAGACGGTCGATCAGGTGGTCAGCCTCCTCGACCTCTTCCCGACCCTTCTCGACGCCGCAGGTCTCGACATTCCCGGCCGGCTCGAGGGGGAGAGCCTGATGCCCTTCCTTGCCGATCCCGATTTTTCGCAGGATCGCGCGGTGTTCACCTGGATGGGCGACAGCGTGATGATCCGCACGCAGACCTACAGCTACATCTCTTATGCGGACGGGACCGAAGAGCTCTACGACATGGTCGGCGACATGGAGCAGAACCGGAACCTCGCCGATGTCCCGGCGCATCAGGAAACCGTCGGCGCGCTATGGCAGCGCCTGATCGAGGCCTATGGCGACGCCCCGCTCAGCAGCACGTTCGACGACGAGAGCGCGGCCCTCGGCCCCCTCGTTCGGGGCGGTGCGGATGACGATCGCATGGTGCTCGGCGGTGGGGACGACCATGCGGCGGGGCGGGCCGGGGACGATACCATCCGCGGCGGAGCCGGTGACGATTCGATCGCCGGCAATGCCGGTTCGGATCTCGTCGACGGCGGTCCGGGCGGCGACACGCTGCAGGGCGGCAACCAGCACGATACCCTGTTGGGCCGACAGGGCGACGACCGGCTGCACGGCGGGCGCGGCAACGACCGGCTGGTCGCCCACGCGGGCGACGATGCGATCTACGGCGACAGCGGAAGAGACAGCATCTGGGGCGGCAAAGGGGCCGACTTCGTTCTCGCCGGCCGGCACGACGACGTGGTCAATGGCGGCAGCGGCCGGGACACCCTCAGCGGCGAACGCGGCAACGATCAGCTCAACGGCGGGGGCTGGGCCGACAGCCTCTACGGCGGGGCGGGCGACGATACGTTACGTGGCGGCGATCACCGCGACACCCTGGTGGGGAACAGCGGCGACGACAGTCTGATCGGGGGCCACGGGTCCGACATCCTGCTGCCGGGCGGCGGGAGCGACACGCTGATATTCGAAGGACGGTTCGGCAACGACACCGTGGCCGGGTTCGATGCTGCCGACGACACGATCGAGATCCGCGGTGCGAGCCTTGACGACGTCGCGATCCAGACGACGGCCGAGGGCACGCTCCTGACGGTGTCGGGCAACGCGACCGGCACGATCATGCTCGAAGGCGTCTTCGCGTTCGATCCCGCCACGATAGTCGACGACGTCATCCTCTGACATGGCGGCGTGGTTCGGGGCCTCGCGCCGCCCGTTCAGAGTGAGCCGGTCACGCGCGGCGCCAGCCCCGGCACGCCCTTCATCACGCCGAACAGCCCCATCATGTTCAGCGCCATCGTCGCCGCGGCGAGTGCGGTGACTTCAGCGTGGTCGTAGGCGGGCGCGACCTCCACGATGTCCATGCCCACGAAGGGCACGCCGGCGAGGCCGGTGAGGATGCGCTCGGCGGTGCCGGTGGAAAGGCCGCCGCAGACGGGCGTTCCGGTGCCGGGCGCGAAGGCGGGGTCCAGAACGTCGATGTCGAAGGTGAGGTAGGACGGCCCCTCCCCGGCGATCTCGGCGATGCGGCGGGCGACGGCGGCGGGCGGGTGGTCGGCCACCGCGTCGGCGTCGATGGTGGTGAGGCCGAACGTCTCCTCGTTGCCGGAGCGGATGCCGACCTGCACCGAGCGGGCGGGGTCGATCACGCCTTCCTCGACGGCGCGGAAGAACATGGTGCCGTGGTCGATCCGCCGGCCGTTGTCGCGCCAGGTGTCGGAGTGGGAATCGAACTGCACCAGTCCCAGCGGTCCGTGGCGGGCGGCATGGGCCTTCAGCACAGGGTAGGTGACGAAATGATCGCCGCCGAGGCAGAAGAGTTTGGCCCCGGTGGCGATGATCTCGGCCGCGCGCGCCTGAAGCGTGGCGGCGAAGGCGGCGGTGTCGCCGATGTCGAAGGCAAGGTCGCCGGTGTCGACCACGTTGAGCCCGGCGAAGGGGTCGGCGGTCCAGCGCCACGGCCCGCCGGACCAGGTGACGCTGGCGGAGGCGGCGCGCACCGCGCGGGGGCCGAGCCGCGCACCCGGCCGGTTCGTCACCGCCTGGTCGAACGGGATGCCGAGAACGGCGACGTCGGCGCCGGAAGGGTCGCGCTGGTAGCGGCGGCGGAACAGGCTCGTCGCCCCGCCGAACCAATTTTCGTTGCCGATGCCGTAGTCGCCGCCGGTGAAGGCGCGGTCGGTGGTGTCGTTCACGGCGCGCCCTCCTCCTCGGCGGCCGCGGCGGGCACGACGCCGGCCATCGCGGCGTTGTAGTAACGCGGATTGCCGGTCACCTCGCGCCCCAGCCAGGCGGCGTAGGGGACGGGCGCATCCGGCCGGGGCAGCTCCACCTCTGCGAGGACGAGACCGGGCTCGGGGCTCGCGAACTCGTCCACCTCCACGGTGGCGGCGCCGACGGGAACGATGAACCGGCGCTTGCGGATGGTGGTGCCCTCCGCCATCGCCATCAGCGCCTCGGCCTTGGCGAGCGGGATGCGGTATTCGATCTCGGTGCGGCTGAGGGTGGCGCCGCTGCTCTTCACGGTCATCGTCGCCTCCTTGCCGTTCTTGATGCGCACGCGCACGCTGACCCGGCCGGTCACGGCGATGTAGCCCTGCTCGATCTCGGCGCTGCTCTTGGCGGCGGCGCGCCAATCGTCCCCGGCGACGAGGAATTTGCGCTCGATCTCCAGCTCACCGGTCGAGGGCGTCTCCGGCTCGGCGTCGGCGGCGGGGTCGTCCACGGGCTGGCGGCGCCATGCCTTCCACAGCGCCTCGATGCGGCGGGCGACCACCTTCGGATCATCGGCGAAGACGCGGGCGGCGAGCATCATCGCCTCGGCATGCAGGGCGGCGCGGCGCTCCTCGGCCAAGGTGACGACGGGCGCCACCAGATCGGCCGCCAGCGGAGCGTCCTTCAGCGCGGCGACGAGAAGGGAGAGGTCGCGCTCCTCGCCCAGCCGGTCGGTCAACGCCTCCACCTCGTCCGCGAGCGCGCTCATCGGCCCCGGCCACAGATCGCGCAGGAGGCGGATGTGGGCGTGATAATACTTCACCTGCTTGCGAAGGTCGTGCAGGCGATCCGCGCTCGGCTTCTTGCGCACGGCGGCGAGATCGTCCGCCGCCCGGCGCAGGATCGCCTCGACTCCTTCGGCGACGGTGGCGGCCTCCTTGCCCTTCACCGTCCACTCGCGCACATCGTCGAGCGCGCCGGCCATGGTGGCGCGGAAGTCCGCCATCGCGTCGGCGAGGTCGGAGGCGTCGGCGTGGGCTTCGCGCCGCCTGTCGACGAGGACGTTGCGCACGGTGGCGGCGGCGGCGCGGTCGAAGCGCGGCCCGCAGGCGTCGGCGAGACCGTCGAAGGCTTCCAGCAGGACAGCCGCGTCACGCACCGTCGAAAGGCGGCGCGCAGCATCGCGGAAGGTCGCGTTCTTGTCGCCATAATCGGCGAGGCCCGGCCGCACGAGCCGCACGAGGCCGCGCAGCTTCTTGGTGCGGCGGCGCACGCGGTGGACGGCGGTGGCAAGGTCCGACGTCGCCGCCGCCTCCTCCAGAGCGCGGCGGATCTGCGAGCGCGCCACCCGCCGGACCGCATCCTGCAACGTGGCGTCAGTGGGCTTGAACTGAAACGACATGGTGGGTCCGTCCGCACGAGGCGCAACCATTGCGCCGACGCCAGAGGATTGTCACAGCCGGCGGCCCGGCGCCAGCGGATGTGCGTGCGGGCCCCGCCCTTCCCCTCGAACCCGCCGCGTCAGAGAAGGGCGCCGATGCCGCTGACGACGAGGAGCGCCGCCAGCAAGGCGAGCATGACGAAGATGATCCGCCGGAAGCCGTCCATGCTGAGGCGCGAGGCGAGACGGTCGCCGATCGGCATCCCCACCACGGTCGCCACCAAGGACAGGACGCCGAGGCCGAACCGCTCCCACGTCATCGTCCCTTCGACGAGAAGGGCGAGGATCTGGATGGCCGACAGCACGAGGAACATCGCCGAGATGCTGCCGACGAAGCCGGGACGCTCCAGCTTCAGCGCGGTAAGGAAGGCGATACTGACCACGCTGGAGATCCCCACCGCGCCCTGCATCAGCCCGGCGAGGAAGCCGAACGGCGCGCCGAGGCGGCGGCTCTCCTCCATCGACACCTCGAACGGGGGCAACAGCACGCGCGAGCCGAGATAGGCGAGCACCGCGGCGCCGAGGCCGATCTGCAACACGTCCACCG
Source organism: Acuticoccus yangtzensis (assembly GCF_001927245.1). Taxonomy (GTDB): domain Bacteria; phylum Pseudomonadota; class Alphaproteobacteria; order Rhizobiales; family Amorphaceae; genus Acuticoccus; species Acuticoccus yangtzensis. The sequence continues at coordinate 1,276,065 of NZ_MJUX01000001.1, forward strand.
GCGCATGAGCGAGGACGAAGGTGCCGGCCCCGACGCCAACCATCCCCGCAATCAGATAGGGGACGAGATAACGCTGCTTCGGCAGCTCGGCGCGAAACTTCACCACCTGCTGGATGTTGGTGACGACGATCGGCACGGCGACGATGGCGATCGCCGCCGGAACGCCGAGGTGCATGGACAGGACCGGCGTCGCCAGAAGCGGCAGGCCGATGCCGATGGCCCCTTTCATCACCGATCCGATGAAGATGGTGACGAGAACGAGGGCGATCGTCAGCACGGTAAACGCCGGACCGCTGCCGCCGTGCAGACGGATGCGGGAAGGATGGTCGCGCGGCAGGCCGCGGACGGGCGCACGGCGCGGCCCGTGTCGGGGAAAGTCATGGGGGGTGAAACAGTCAGCTCACGGGTGCGGAGATCGGGCAATCGTCGAACGTGGGGTCGAGCTCGTCCACCCGGAAACGCAGCTTGCTCGCCACTTCGACGAAGACCTTCTTGCCATCTTGCTCCTCGACCGTGAAGCACGATGTGGAGGTCGTGGTCGCCCGCGGATAGGTGAAGCAGGTCCGCCCGTCCTCGTCGATCTCCACAAAGCCGGTCGAGATCTGCCCTTCGATGTTGTAGACGGTCTCGCCGTTGGGCGAGATGCACTCGAACCATTGCTCGTTTGTCTCGACGAGCACGCCCGACATTTTCACCCCCAGCATGAAGTCCCGCACTTCCTGCGCGGTGAGGGGATCAGCCAGACTGTGGGTTGCAAGAAGAGACAGGGCCAACGACGGGCCCACCCAGGCAACTCGACCAAACATCCATGGTCCTCGCCGGAAACAGTCGAACGCGCCTAGCATAGGCCCCGCTTTCACGCAAATCTTCGCAGGGAATGCCGGCGCGTCCGTTGTCGTCCCGCCGCCGTTAAGCGGCGCCGGCCGCGTGCAGCGCCTGCCACACCCGCAGCGGTGTCGCCGGCATGTCGAACGCGCCCACCCCGCGCGAGGCGAGCGCGTCGTTGACCGCGTTCAGCCCCGCCGCGACGGCGCCGACCGAGCCCGCCTCGCCGACACCCTTCACGTGCAGCGGGTTCAGCGCCGTCTCCACGTTCGAGAAGCCGGTGGCGATGGCGGGCATGTCGTCAGCGCGCGGCACCGAATAGTCCATGAAGCTGGCCGACAGAAGCTGCCCGTCGCCGGGGGCGTAGACGACGTTTTCCTGGAAGATCTGTCCGAGCCCCTGCACCACGCCGCCGTGGATCTGGCCGGACGCAAGCTGCGGATTGAGCACGCGGCCGATGTCCTCCACGGCCTTGTAGCTGGCGATCACGCAGGCGCCCGTGTCGGGGTCCACCTCCACCTCGCAGACGTGGAAGCCGTTCGGGAAGGTCGCCTCCTCCGGCTTGAACGCACCCGCACCGGCGAGCGGATCACCCGCCGCGGCCGCCTCGGCACCGAGCTCGGCGAGGCCCACCGCGCGGTCGGTGCCGACGACGCGGAACACGCCCGCCTCATATTCGATGTCCGCCTCGGCGGTCTCGAGCTTGTCCGCCGCCTTGGTCTTGGCCTTGGCGACGAGCTCGTCGACCGCCATGAGGACGGCCGCGCCGCACGAGATCATGGCCGAAGAGCCGCCCATACCCTTGCCCTCGGGAACGATGGCCGTGTCACCCTGCGCGTAGCTGAAGAGGTCCGGGGACAGGCCCAGCTTTTCGGCCGCCACGTCGATCATCGCGGTCTCGAGCCCCTGCCCGGCGCTGAACGCCCCGCCGGTGAGAAGGATCTTGCCGTCGGCGCCGAGGGTGATGTCCGAATAGTCCGTCGCCGTGCGTTTGTAGGGGCCGCCGGCCGCCTCCACGCACATGGCGACGCCGAGGCCGCGCAGGAGGCCCTTCGCCTCGCTGGCCGCGCGCCGTGCCGGAAAACCAGCGACGTCGCAGAAGGCGGTGCCGTCGGCCAGCACCTTGGGGAAGTCGCCGCAGTCGTAGTTGAAGATGAAGGGCGATTCCCACGGCATCTCGTCCGCGGTGATGAGGTTGCGGCGGCGGATCTCGACCGGGTCGATGCCCAATTCGCGCGCCGCCTGGTCCACCGCCCGCTCGATGGCGAGAGTCGCCTCCGGCCGCCCCGCCCCGCGATAGGCCGACACGGGTGCCGTATGGGTCAGCATGCCCGTCAGCCGCGCGGCGATGACCGGCGTGCGGTAGACGCCGGCGATGCCGCCGACATTGAAGATCGGCGGCTGCGACCGGCCCGTGGCATAGGCGCCGAGATTGGCCCACAACTCCACGAACAGGCCGGTGAAGATGCCGTCCGCATCAAGGCCCAGGGTGACGTCGAGCAGGACGTCGCGGCCGGCCTCGTCGGTGAGGAAGTCCTCGGTACGGTCGGCGATCCAGCGCACCGGAACGCCCATTTTGCGCGCGGCGTAGAAGATCAGCATCTCCTCGCGCATCGGCCCCATCTTCATGCCGAAGGAGCCGCCGACGTCGCCGGCCACGACGCGCACGGCCTCCGGCGCCAGATCGAAGGCGGACGCCAGCGCACCACGCAGCCCCTGAGGCTGCTGATGGCTGACGTAGAGCGTGGTCTGCCCGTTCTCCTCACGCGCCAGAGCGTTACGCGGCTCCATCGCCGCCGGAGCGACGCGCGTCACCGGCGTCCTCACCCGCACGGTATGGGCGGATGCCGCGATCGCCGCCTCCGCCGCGGCGCGGTCGCCGTGCCCCCACTCGAAGCCGATGTTGCCGGGGCGGTCGTCGAACACCAGAGGCGCGCCTGGCGCCTTGGCCTCGGCCACCGTCGTCACCGCGGGTTCGTCGTGATAGTTGATCTCGACCGCCTCGGCGGCGTCCATCGCCGCGGCGCGGCTGTCGGCGAGCACCAAGGCCACCGGCTCGCCGACGAAGCGGACCCGCCCGTCCGCCAAGAGAGGCCGCGCGGTCTGGCTCCACACCTTGCCGTCCGGCCCGGTGACGTTGAGCGGGGCCTGCACAGGGCCGATCCCGTCCGCCGCGAGGTCGGCCGCCGTGAGGATCGCGCGCACGCCGTCCATGTCCGCCGCCGCGCTGGTGCCGATATCGGAAATGCGGGCCGAGGCCATCGGCGCCCGCACGAAGACCGCCCGCAGCGCGTCCGGCGCCGTTACATCCGCCGTATAGCGGCCCGTTCCCGTGATGAAGCGTGCATCTTCGATGCGCCCAGTGCGATTGGACATGACATCTCTCTTCCTGGCGAAAGGTCGGGCCTGAGACGGCCCAAAGGCGGGGACTGGTGGCCCGGTTACATCAGCGATTGGGTGTCACCGTCGATGGATATGGCCTGACCTGAGATGGTCCGTCCACGCTCCGAGGCAAGAAAGAGCATCTGATCGGCCAATTGCCGCGCGGTGACGAAGGTGCGCATGGAGTTCATGGCGAGCGCCGCCGCCTCGATCTCCTTGGCGCTCACGTTCTTCGCCCGCGCCTTGCCCTCGAACACGCGCTGGATGCGGTCACCCGCCACCAGCCCCGGCAGGATCGCGTTACAGCGGATGCCGAACGGCCCGAGCTCGATCGCCAGCGACTTGGTGAAGCCGATGACGCCCCATTTGGCCGCCGCATAGGGCGAGCGCAGGCCGAAGCCGAACTTGCCCGCCGCCGAGGACAGGTTGACGATGAGCGGGTTGGACGACTGCTTCAGATGCGGCACCGCGAGGCGCGCGCAGTTGAACTGGCCGGTGAGGCAGATGGCGAGGCAGTCGTCCCACTCCTCCGGCTCCACCTCGTCGACATACTTCGTCGGCCCGGCGATGCCGGCATTGTTGATGAGGACGTCGAGACCGCCGAGGTCGGCGAGCGCGGCCTTGAACAGCCGGTCCACCGCCGCGCGGTCAGATACGTCGCACACGGTGCCTTTGATCGCGGGATCGCTCGCCTCCAGCGCCTCGAGCGCGGCTTCATCGACGTCGCACACGTGGACGCGCGCGCCCTCTTCCACGAAGGCGCGCGCGGTCTGAAGGCCGATGCCCCCGGCCCCCGCTGTGATGAGCACCTTCAGGCCCTTCAGTCCAAGCTCCATGGTCGTCTCCCCTCGTTTCTCGTTGTCGTTGGGTCAGCGTGCGAGGCGGCCGGTGGCGGCGATCAGCCCCGCCGTCGTCTCGATATCCTGTTTGATGGCGGCGCGCGCCTCTTTCCCGTCACGCGCCCGCACGGCGGCGATGGCGCGCGCATGCTGCGCCTCCGCCCCGCCGATGGCGAGCCGCTGCGAAGAAAGGCGCAAATCGAGGTTCAGGACCGGGCCGATCTTCAGCCAAAGCCCGGTGATGATGGGCATCAAGGTCGGCAGATCGGCCGCCGCATAAAGTGCGAAATGGAAATTGCGATTGGCCTTCAGTGCGGCGACGCGGTCCGGGATCGCCGCCTCGCACTCGCGCCGGAAGGCCGCGTCATGGGCCGCGATGCCGGCCATATCGCTGTTCTTGTGGTTGTAGGCGGCCTGCTCGGCGGCGAACCCTTCGATCGCCACGCGAACCGTGGTCAATTCGCAAAAGGCCTCGCGCGTCATCACCGGCACGGCCACCGCCTTGTTGGGCGAAACCTCCAGCGCGCCGTCCGCCACCAGGCGCGACACCGCCTCGCGCACGGGCATGACGGACGTGCCGAGCGTTTCGGCGATGTGGCGCAGCGAAATCTTCTCGCCCGGTGCCAATTCGCCGCCCACCAGCCTTTGACTGAGCGCCGCGTAGACCTGCGTGCCGAGCGTGACCTTACGGCCGCTCTCGGAGCTGGCAACAACGGCGCTGGCTTCGGGCATTGAACGCTCTCGACAAACGAGGAGACTTGGTTCAGCGTAAGTGTGATCACAGACCGCGGCAAGCGGCGACGGCAGGTTTTGCGCTGATCCGGCCGAGGGAGGCGAATGCCTCGTCCACGGAACAGCGCCAGGGGGGACGGCATGAAGGCGGCGATCATCGGCGCGGGACTGATCGGACGCGCATGGGCGATGGTGTTCGCCCGCGGCGGCTGGTCCGTCAGCCTCTTCGACCCGGTGGATGGTGCGGCCGCAAACGCCCTTTCCGCATGCGAGGCGGGCCTTTCCACCCTCGCCGCCCACGGCCTTTGCGACGATCTCGCCGCCGCCTTCGCCCGCATCTCCGCAGCGCCCAGCCTCGCCGCCGCGCTGGATGGCGCCGCCCACGTGCAGGAGAACGGGCCGGAGGTGCTCGCCACCAAACAAGCGATCTTCGCCGAGCTGGATGCGCTCGCGGCGCCGGAGACGGTGCTCGCCTCGTCCACCTCCGCGCTGCAATGCTCGCTCTTCACCGAGGGTCTCGCCGGGCGCGCGCGCTGCCTCGTCGCCCATCCGGTGAACCCGCCGCATCTGGTGCCGGTGGTGGAGCTTTCCGGCGCGCCGTGGACGGACCCCGCCGTCGTCGCCCGCACCCGCACGATGTTCGAGGCGCTGGGCCAGAAGCCCATCACGGTGAAGAAGGAGGTGGACGGGTTCATCCTCAACCGCCTTCAGGCCGTGCTTCTGGTGGAGGCGCTGCGGCTCGTCGGCGAGGGTTACGTGTCCGCCGAGGACCTCGACGCCACGGTGGCCGAGGGGCTGGGGCTGCGGTGGTCCTTCATCGGCCCGCTCCAGGTGGGCGAATTGAACGCACCCGCGGGCCTTGCCGACTATCTCACCCGATATGGTCCCTTCTTCGCGCGGGTGGCCGCCGGGTTCGACGGCGAGGCCGCGCTGAACCCCGACAATATCGACCGCTGCATCGAGGCCTGGGGCGCCGCCCCCTCGGCCGAAGCCGTCGCCGAGATGAGCCGCTGGCGCGATGCCCGTCTCGCCGCCCTCGCCGCCCACAAGAGGGCTGCCGCGCCCTTCGCGCCCGCCCCCGCTTCCTCCGCCGATACATAGGAGCTTTCATGGCCAACAAGGTCATCATCACCTGCGCCGTCACAGGGTCGATCCACACGCCCTCGATGTCGCCGCACCTGCCGATCACGCCGGAGGAAATCGCCGACGCCGCGGTGGGCGCGGCCGAGGCGGGCGCCGCCATCGTCCACCTTCACGCGCGCGATCCGCAGACGGGGCTGCCGGACCAGTCGCCCGAAGCCTTCGGCCGGTTCCTCGGCGTGGTGAAGCAGCGCTCCAACGTGGTCATCAACATCACCACCGGCGGCGCGCCGACGATGTCGGTGGAAGAGCGCATGAAGCCGGCCGAGGTGTTCAAGCCGGAGGTCGCCTCGCTCAACATGGGGTCGATGAATTTCGGCCTGTTCCCGATGCTGAACCGCTTCAAGGAGTTCAAGCACGACTGGGAGAAGCCCTACCTGGAAGGCTCCAAGGACCGGATCTTCAAGAACACGTTCGGCGATATCGAGCATATCCTGACTGCCTGCGCCGAAAACGGCACGCGGTTCGAGATCGAATGCTACGACATCGGCCACCTTTATACGCTGGCCCACTTCGTCGACCGCGGTCTGGTGAAGCCGCCCTTCTTCGTGCAGTCGGTGTTCGGCATTCTGGGCGGCATCGGCGGCCACCCGGAGGACGTGGCGCACATGAAGCGCACCGCGGACCGGCTGTTCGGGAGCGATTATCGCTGGTCCGTGCTGGGGGCCGGGCGCAACCAGATGACGATCGCTGCCATCGCGGCGGCGATGGGCGGCAACGTGCGCGTCGGGCTGGAAGACAACTTGTGGGCCGGTAAGGGGCGCCTCGCCACCACCAATGCCGAGCAGGTGACCATCGCCCGCGGCATCATCGAGGGCCTGGGGCTCGAGATCGCGACACCGGACGAGGCGCGCGAAATCCTGTCGCTGAAGGGCGGCGACCGCGTCGAGTTCTGACGCCGTGCGCGGCGGTTCGCGGCGAGGGCGCGCCGCCATCCGCCGCGCCCCCACCGCGACGCTCGTCCGCACGCCCGACATTCCGCCGGCCGCCGTGCCGCATCTGGAGCCTGACCCGTGATCGAAGCCCCTCCCCTCATCAGCATCAAGCGCACCAGGCGCAGGCCGACGGAAGCACAGATCGCCGCCTTCCAGGGTGTGCCGACCGGCTTCGTGGTCGACGCGCTCTATAATCGCGGCGCGCTGTCCTCGGCGATCGTGCCGCTGGCCGGGCGGGAGCGCCAGCCGACCATCGCCGGCCCGGCTCTCACGGCCGAATGCACGCCGGGCGACGTTCTCGGCACCTTCGCCGCGTTGGGCTCACTGGTGCCGGGCGACATCCTCCTGACCGCGTTCGGCGGCTATCAGGGCTGCGCCGTCGCCGGCGACCGGCTGGCGGGGATGATGAAGAATTGCGGCGCCATCGGCTTCGTCACGGATGGGCCGATGCGCGATTATCCGGGCGTCATCGCCACGGGCCTGCCGGTGTGGTGCTCCGGGATCACGCCCGCATCGCCGCAGATGACGGGGCCGGGCATGGTCGGCTTCCCCATCCAGATCGGCGGCCAGGAGGTCGAGACGGGCGACATGGTGATCGCCGATCAGGACGGCGTCGTCGTGGTCCCGTTCGAGCGCATCGACGAGGCGCTGGAGGGTCTGGAGCGCGTCAAGACGGCCGAGGCGGAGGCCGACGCCAAGGTCGCCGCGGGCCTCAGGATCCCGCCGTGGGTCGAAGCGATCCTGGCGGGCGATCAGACGGTGACGAAGGACTGACCACGAAAAAGCCCGCGGCGTCGGCCGCGGGCTTCGCTCATAGGTGCAGGCTTCGCACGAAGGCGGCGCACTGTCGCGCCGCCCCCGGCAAACCTCGACGGCTTATTCCGCCGCGTGGGACATGCCGGGCAGGCCGTGGGCGGCGTTGCCGGCGGTCTTCTGCGGCGTGTTGCCGGTGATCGGCAGGCCGTTCGGGTCGTAGCCCGCGTCACGGCTCTTCGCCTCCCAGGCGGCACGCACACCGGCCTCGTAGCGCGGATCGCAGGCCCGCAGGTGGCCGAACCAGCGCTCGACGATCTCGGTCGGCACGCCGACCATCGCCCCGCCCATGTTGGCGTGGAGACGGTCGCGCTCCTCCTGGCTCATCACCTCGGCATAGAGCGCGCGGGGCTGCTCGTAATCGTCGTATTCGGTCCGGTCGTAGCGGTCGGCATCGCCGGAGATCTTCAGCGGCGGCTCCTGCGCGGACCGGTCTTCCTGCGCGCCGTTGAAGGAGTTCGGCTCGTAGTAGGCGTTCTCGTTGCCGGAGGCGAGGCCACCGTACATGTTCATCTCACCATCGCGGTGATAGTGATGCACCGGGCAACGCGGGCGGTTCACCGGGATCGTCTCATAATGCGTACCGAGGCGGTGACGGTGCGCGTCGGCATAGGAGAAGATGCGCGCCTGCAGCATCTTGTCCGGCGACCACGAAATCCCCGGGACGATGTTCGACGGCGAGAAGGCCGCGTTCTCGATCTCGGTGAAGTAGTTGTCGGCGTTGCGGTTCAGCTCGAAATAGCCGACCTCGATCGGCGGGTAATCCTTGTGCGGCCACACCTTGGTGAGGTCGAACGGATTGTACGGCGTCTTCTCGGCGTCTTCCTCGGGCATGATCTGCACCTGGAAGGTCCAGCGCGGGTACTCGCCCTTTTCGATGCCGTTGAACAGCGCTTCCTGGTAGCCTTCGCGGGTCCGGCCGATGATCTGCTCGGACTCCTCGTTGGAGTACCACTTGTGGCCCTGCTGGGTCTTGAAGTGGAACTTCACCCAGTAGCGCTCGCCGGCGTCATTCCACAGCGAGAAGGTGTGCGAGCCGTAGCCGTTCATGTTCATCGGCGTCTGCGGCAGGCCGCGGTCCGACATAAGGATGGTGACCTGGTGCAGCGCTTCCGGCGTCAGCGACCAGAAGTCCCACATCGCGGTCGGGGAGCGCATGTTGGTCTTCGGGTGACGCTTCTGGGTGTGGATGAAGTCCGGGAACTTGTACGCATCGCGCACGAAGAAGACCGGCGTGTTGTTGCCGACGAGGTCCCAGTTGCCCTCTTCGGTGTAGAACTTCAGCGCGAAGCCGCGCACGTCACGCTCGTGGTCGGCGGCGCCGGCCTCACCCGCGACGGTGGAGAAGCGCGCCAGCATCGGCGTCTCGGCGCCGGGCTGAAGCACCTTCGCCTTGGTGTACTTCGAAATGTCGCCCGTGATGACGAGCTTGCCGTGCGCGCCCCAGCCCTTGGCGTGGACCGTGCGCTCGGGGATCCGCTCGCGGTTCTGATGGGCGAGCTTTTCGATGAGCTGGTAGTCCTGCAACAGGACGGGGCCGCGCTTGCCTGCCGAAATGGAGTCCTGGTTGTTCGGCCAGGGCGCGCCGCCGGAGGTTGTGAGCTTGGGACGATCGACCATCGGATTGGGCTCCTCGAATTGTTCTGATTGGACATGTAGGCAAGAGACCGCCTATCGTCCAATCAGAATTTGGGGAGCGGAATATAGACGATCCCTATCTCGGTTTCCCCGATCGCAAAGCAGCGGCCTATCACCGCTCCTGGGGGAGAGCCCTCAGCCTCAGCCGGAGTTTCTGAGCCCGGCGGCGATGCCGTTGATGGTGAGGTTGATGCCGTGCGGCACCCGGTCGTCCGCGTCGCCCGCGCGGTGGCGCTTCATCAACTCGACCTGAAGGTGGTTGAGCGGGTCGAGATAGGGGAAGCGGTTGCGGATCGAGCGGGCGAGCAGCGGGTTGTCCGCCAGCAGCTCGGTCTGGCCGTTCACCTTGAACAGCATCGCCTTCGTCAGGTCGTGCTCGGCGCGGATGCGCGGGAAGATCGCGTCCCGCAGCGCCTTGTCGGTGACGAGTTCGGCATAGCGGGAGGCGATGGCGATATCGGTCTTGGACAGCACCATGTCGAGCGAGGACAGGAGTGTATCGAAATAAGGCCACTCGGCGGCGAGGCGGTGGAGCATGTCGAGCCCGCCTTCGTTGTCGGCCAGATAGCCCTCGACCGCGGTGCCGAAGCCGTACCAGCCCGGCAGCATCAGCCGGCACTGCGACCAGCCGAACACCCAAGGGATCGCCCGCAGATCCTCGATGGCGCGCGAGTTCTTGCGGCTTGCGGGGCGGGAGCCGATGTTGAGGTTGGCGATCTCGCCAATCACCGTGGAGGACCAGAAATAATCCTCGAACCCGTCTGTCTCGTAGACCAGGGCGCGGTAGGCCTTGAAGGCGCGCTCGGACAGGTCATCCATCACCGCCATGAATTCCGGCGGCGAGGAGCCGGCGGCCTCCGGCAGCATGGTCGCCTCCAGCGTGGCGGCGAGGATCGCCTCGAGGTTGCGCCGCCCCAGCTCGGGGTTTGAATATTTGCCGGTGATCACCTCGCCCTGCTCGGTGATGCGGATGGCGCCGGTCACCGCGCCCGCGGGCTGGGCCACGATCGCCTCATAGCTCGGCCCGCCGCCGCGGCCGACCGAACCGCCGCGGCCGTGGAACAGGCGGATGGACACGCCGTGCTTGGCGAACACGTCGACGAGCTGGTGCTCGGACTTGAACACCTCCCAGCGCGAGGTGAGGAAGCCGCCGTCCTTGTTGGAGTCCGAGTAGCCGAGCATCACCTCCTGCATGCGCCCGCGGCTGTCCAGAAGCGGCTTGTAGACCGGCAGGCTGAAGAGCCGGTCCATGATGCCGGGCGCGGCGCGCAGATCGCCGATGGTCTCGAACAGCGGCACGATGTTGAGGGCCAGCGTGTGGTCCATCGGCTGCATCAGGCCGACTTCCTTCAGGAGCACGGCCACTTCCAGAACGTCGCTGGCCGAATCCGCCTTGGAGATGATCGCGTTTTCGATCACCCGGTCGCCATAGGCCGCGCGCGCCGCCGCCGCCTGACGCAGGATGCCGAGCTCCTTCTCGGTCTCCTCGCTGTAATCGAGGAAGGGTGAGACGAGGATGCGCGGCGTCCCCAGCTCCGCCGACAGAAGCGCGATCTTGTCGTCTTCGGAGAGGCCGGCATAGTCCGCGGTCACGCCGGCCTTCGTGAAGAGTTCGCCCAGAACCCGCTCGTGGACGTCGGAATTCTGGCGCAGGTCGATGGTGGCGAGGTGAAAGCCGAAGATGTCGGCCGCGCGGCGAAGGTGGCGCAGGCGCCCGTTGGCGAGCCCTGCCGACCCGTTGGCCGACAGCGAGCGGTGGATGGCGGCGAGGTCCTGGCGGAACTCGTCCGGCCCGGCATAAGGCGGCGGGTCGAGGTGACCGTTCGGCTTGTGCAGCGCGGCGCGGGTTGCGGCGATGCGCTTGCTCACCCCGCTCAGGGCCCGGCGATAGGGCTCGGAGGCCTGATGCGGCGTCGGATCGGCGAGGGCGGCCATCTCGGCCACCTCTGCGCTCACCTTCACCAGCCGCTCGTCCAGCGACAATTCGCCCGCCAGGCTGAAGAGCTCGCGTTGATAGTGGTCGAAGATCTTGTCGCTGTTGAGGCCTGTGGCGGTCTTCAGCACGTCGGCGGTGACGAAGGGGTGGCCGTCCCGATCGCCGCCGATCCACGATCCCATGCGGAAGAAGGCCGGCAGCGGATCTTCCGCCGGATTGGCGCCGAGATCGTCCTCCAGCATGTTGTAGAGCCGCGGCAGCTCTTCGAGGAACGTATAGTCGTAGTAGGCGAGCGCGTTCACCACCTCGTCCGGCACGCCGAGGCGGTTGCGGCGCAGGATGGACGTCTGCCACAGCGTCAGGATGGCGCGTTCCAGCGTGCCCTCGGTGGCGGCCTCCTCCTGAGGGGTGAGGTTGCCGCGGTCGCGCGCGGTGAGGATGGCGGCGATCTCGCGCTCGCGGTCGAGGGCGGATTTGCGGCGCACCTCGGTCGGATGGGCGGTCAAAACAGGGCTGATGAGGGCCTTGTCCAGGGCGCGGCGGATCTCGGTCGTGCCGATGCCGCCCTCCTTCAGCCGCTTCATGGTCATGTCGAGACTGCCGCTGCGCGGCTCGGACCCGGCGATCTGGTGCGCACGGTTGCGGCGGATGTGGTGCTGATCCTCGCAGATGTTGGCGAGGTGGGAGAAGTAGCTGAAGGCGCGGATGACCTGGATCGCACCGCCCCGCGACAGGTGGGACAGGATGTCCTCCAACTCGTCGCGGGCGGTGGGGTCGTCGTCACGGTGGAAGCGCAGGCCGAGTTTGCGGACCTGCTCGACCAGGGCGTAGATCTCGCCGCCTTCCTGGGCGCGCACGACCTCGCCGAGGAGACGGCCTATGAGCCGGATATCCTCACGCAGGGGGGCATCCTTGTCGGCTTCGGTGGTCATCGTGGTCTCCCCTGTCCACAAGGCAGCGCCGGCGCCATCCGAGCGCGCCGCGCCTGCCTCATTGCGATGCAATTCCCCGGCCAGGGCGCTATCCGCCCAATCTGTCGCCAATGATGAGCCGTCCGCTGCAATGTTCTGCGGAACAACCGGGTTCGATGCATAGCGAGCGCCCCCCTCCCCATGCATTTGCATACCTAAAAGTCACAACGATGGGCGAAGATGCCTCATACTTAGCATCGTTCGCGAATGTCCTGGGCACGAACTTTGGGGAGAAGGCATGGACCCGCTGGCACTTGAAAAAGATGGCTTGACGCTGGCTGAGCTGCGCAAGGCGGTCGGGCGTGAGATGTGGGTCTCCCGCTGGTTCGAAGTCGACCAGGCGCTGATCGACCGGCACGCCGAGTCGAGCGGCGACAACCAGTTCATCCACGTCGACCCGGCGCGCGCCAAGGTGGAATCGCCCTTCGGCGGCACCATCGCCCACGGTTTCCTGACCCTGTCGCTTCTGCCGGCCATGTCGAACGACGCGCTGCCGCCGCGCGCCGGTGTGCGCATGACGCTGGACTACGGGTTCGACCGGGTGCGCTTTCTGGCGCCGGTACGCTGCGGCTCGCGGGTTCGAGGCCGCTTCTCCCTCACCCATCTCGACGATCAGACCCCCGCCGAGCTGACCCTGACCTGGTCGGTGACGGTCGAGGTCGAAGGCGGGTTGAAGCCCGTGCTCGCCGCGACCTGGATCACGCGGCAATATCTGGAAGACTGAGCCGCACCGCCGGCCGACCTGTGGCGGCCGCCGCCCCGTCGTCGAGCGGCTTCGAGCCTGCCGAGCCGGCATTGGCCGCGTGGCGCCTCTCCCCGGCGCCCCCTCCCCAGCGCCCTCGCCGGTCCCGCGGCACTGGCCATCCCACCATCTCACTCGCCGTTCTGCCCGTTTTGCAGCGCCGCCGGCCGTGGCGGACCTGGGCCTCGGCACGCCGCCGCGCGCAACCGCTCGCCGGGCATGGCGTCGCGCGGCACGGCCTCGCCTTGCGGATCGGTCACAAAGCGTGATCGCCGCCCCCGCCGCAGCGCGTTGATGTTGCGGTATGTTGCCGCTAATCGAAACCTCCTGCCCTGGGCCGCAGCGCCCTTCTGCGGCAGCCGGACCCGCCTCGACGGGTCTTGCGGGGACAGATCGCGCCCGGTTGCGGCGCTGGCCGGGAGGGCCGCATGGCAGACCTCGTCTTCTACACCAACCCGATGTCGCGCGGGCGCATCGCCCGGTGGATGCTGGAAGAGACCGGCGGCCCCTATGACGCCGTCATCCTCAACTACGACGATACCGAGCCCAGCATGGCCGGCGCCGCCTTCCGCTCCATCAACCCGATGGGCAAGGTCCCCGCGATCGTCCACAACGGCCAGGTCGTCACCGAATGCGCGGCGATCTGCGCCTACCTCGCCGACGCCTTTCCGGAGGCGGGCCTCGCCCCCGCCCCGGCTGACCGCGGCGCTTATTATCGCTGGCTCTTCTTCGCGGCGGGCTGCGTGGAGGCCGCCGTCACCACCCGCACGCTACAGCTCGAGATCCCGGCCGTGCGCCAACGCATGGTCGGCTTCGGCAGCTACGAGCGCACCTTAGACGTGCTGGAGGGCGCGGTGTCGGCCGGTCCCTTCGTCGCCGGCGACACCTTCACGGCGGCGGACGTCTATGTCGGCGCGCAGGTGATTTTCGGCACCAGCTTCGGCACCATAGAGCCGCGTCCCGCCTTCACTGCTTATGCCGACCGGCTGAAGGCACGCCCCGCCTATCTCAAGGCCACCGCCATCGACGATGCCGACGCCGCGGCGAGGGCCGCCTCGGGCGCCGCCGCCCGCGCCTGATCCCGCTTCAGCCCGCACGCCCTCTTGCGCCTCCATTCGCCCCGCCATTCGCCCCCGCTGCACGACGAGACCCATGACCGCCAAGCCCCCCATCATCGCCGCCACGCTGACGGACGACCACGTCACCCTCGTGCCGCTCGACCCGTCCCACCATGACGGGCTGGTCGAGGCGGCGAAGGACGGCGACCTTTGGCGCCTATGGTACACGTCGGTGCCCTCGCCGGAGGGGATGGCGCGGGAGATCGACCGGCGGCTGGGGCTCCAAGAGGCCCGTTCGATGGTGCCCTGGACGGTGATCGACGCGGATGGGCGCATCGCCGGCATGACCACCTACATGAACATCGACAACACCAACCAGCGGGTGGAGATCGGCTCCACCTGGTACGCGCGCCGAGTGCAGCGCACGCCGCTCAACACCGAGGCGAAGCGCCTGCTGCTCGGCTACGCCTTCGACACGCTGGACTGCATCGCGGTGGAATTTCGCACCCACTTCATGAACCGGCAGAGCCGTAAGGCGATCGAGCGGCTGGGCGCCAAGCTGGACGGCGTGCTGCGCAACCACCAGGTGGCGCCCGACGGCAGCCTGCGCGACACGGTGGTCTATTCCATCCTCCCCGGCGAATGGCCCGCCGTCCGCAGCAATCTCACCGGCATGCTGGCCCGCTGAGCCCTGCCGCGTCGCCACCCCCTATCGTTGGCCGCAAGAGCATCGTCGCCCCCTGATGGTGCTCGCCGGGCACCTCCCCCTCAGGCCGCGGCCCAGCTGGGCATCTTCACCCCTGACGGCTTGGCCGGGCATCTTCACCCGCTGACTGTTCCGCCGGGCATTCAGTCCCTGGCCGTGGCCGCCGGGCGTTCACCGCTGGCGGTGCCCAACGGTCGAAGCGTGAAAGGCGGCGGGATCGCTCACCCGCCGAGCTGCCCGCCGACAGCGCGACCCCGCGCCGCGCTTCTCCCTGCCCCAGCTTGTGCGCCATGCTTAGGGACGTCCCGCGCCCCCCTGGGCGTGTGCGCACAGACGGCAGACGGCAGACGGCAGACGGCAGACGGCAGACGGCAGACGGCAGACGGCAGACGGCAGACGGCAGACGGCAGACGGCAGACGGCAGAGACGATGGACTGGCACCAAACGATCGACAATTATTGCGAGCGGCTCTCCCCCGCCTTCTGGGCCGAGCCGGTCAACGCCGTCACCAACGCCGCCTTCATCATCGCCGCGGCCGTCGCCCTCGTCATGGCGCACCGGCGCGGGCAGCTCGACGGGGCGGTGATCCTCCTCACCGTCATCCTGTCGGCCATCGGCATCGGCTCGTTCCTGTTCCACACCTTCGCCACGCGCTGGGCGGTGATGGCGGATGTGATCCCGATCCAGATCTTCATCCTCACTTTTTTCGCGCTGGCGATGCGCCGGTTCGCGGGAATGCCCTGGTGGGGCACGCTCATGGCGACGGCGGGCTTCGTCGCCTTCTCCATCGCCGGAGGGCGCGCGGCCGCCATGCTCGGCGACCTCAACGGCTCCGAAGGCTACCTGCCGCCGCTCGCCGGCCTCTTCGTGGTCGGGGCCATTCTCCTCGCCGCCGGACGGAGCGGGGCGGGCTGGTCGCTCATCGTCGCGGCCGCCATCTTCGCCGTCTCGCTCACCTTCCGCACGCTCGACATGGCGGTGTGCGGCGCCTTCCCTCTCGGCACGCATTTCATGTGGCACACGCTCAACGGCGTGCTCCTCGGCCATCTCATCGTGGCCATGATCCGCTTCGGCGCCGTGCCCGCGCGCCCTTAGGCGCGCTGGTCGGCCGGGCCCCCGCTCAGCCCTTCTTCGGCGCGGCGATGGCGATCCCCAGAAAATCGTCGGCCTTCAGGCTGGCCCCGCCGACCAGCGCGCCGTCCACATTCTCGACCGCGAGAAGCTCGGCCGCGTTGGACGGTTTCACCGAGCCGCCATAGAGAATGCGCACCGGCACATCGAACCGCTCTTCCAGCTTGGCACGGATCAACGCATGGACCGCGGCCACATCCTCCACCGAGGGCGTGCGCCCGGTGCCGATCGCCCACACCGGCTCGTAGGCGATGACGAGCTTGGCCGCGTCCAGCGACGGCGGCGCGGAGGCGTCCACCTGGGCGGCGACCACGCTCTCGGTCTGGCCGGCGTCGCGCTCGGCCTCCGTCTCGCCGACGCAGACGATCGCCGTCAGCCCGGCGCGCTGGGCCGCCGCGGCCTTTTCGGCCACGAGCTGGTTGGTCTCGCCATGGTCCGCCCGGCGCTCCGAATGGCCGACGATCACCGCCGAGGCACCGCACGCGGCCAGCATCTCGGCCGAGATGTCGCCGGTGTGGGCGCCCTTCTCCTTCGGGTGGCAGTCCTGCCCGCCGATGGCGATTTTGGACACCGTCGCCCGGTCGGCGAACTTGGAGATGAGGACGGCCGGAGGGCATACGAGAAGGTCGATGCCGCGGGCGGTGGCCTCGGGGGCACGGGCGATCATGCGGCCGAACTCCTCCATGGAGTCGGGCGTGCCGTTCATTTTCCAGTTGCCTGCGATGAGCATTCTGTGTCCCTTTCCTCCTGCGGCCGGCGGCTGGGGCGCGCCGATTGGGCCTCTTGCCGCTGCAGTCTATCGTGCGTATGCCGCGCAGCGCGTAAACAAACGGCTCTACCATGTTGAATGCACTGAGAAGTGCGGCGAAAGGCACCCTCGCCAAGCTTCTGATCGCCCTACTCGTCATGTCCTTCGCCGTCTGGGGCGTCGCCGACTTTGTGAACACGGTCAACCCGACCGAGGTGGCCCGCGTCGGCGACACGCCCGTGTCCTCGCGCGAGTTCGAACGCGTCTGGCGCATGCAAAATGCGCGCATTACGCAACAGCTCGGCCGCCAATTGTCGCCGCAGGAGGTCCAGGCCTTCGGCCTCGCCGAGAGCGTCCTGCAGTCGCTCGTTTCCGAGGCGGTGCAGGTGGACGCGGCGCGCGACCTCGGCGTCGACATCAGCGATGCCGCCCTTGCCGAGCGCATCCGCACCGATCCGCGCTTCGCCCCCGGCGGCAACTTCGACCGCATGGCCTTCGACCGCTATCTCGCCAATCTCGGCTACAACGAGAACGAGTTTATCGGCATCGAGCGGCAAGGCGCCATCCAGGAGCTGTGGACGAACAGCCTCGTCGGCGGCCTCAACGCCCCGAACATCTACCTCGCCGCCGTCAACCGCTTCGCCAATCAGACCCGCACGGTGAGCTATTTCACCCTCGGCAACGACGCGATCGGCACCATCGACGATCCGTCCGAGGAAGAGCTGCGCGCCTTCTACGACGCCAATCAGGACGATTTTCGCGCGCCCGAGCGGCGCAGCTTCAGCATCGTCACCCTGTCGGCGGACGAGCTGGCCGAGCCGGACCTCGTCAGCGAAGACGCCGTGCGCCGCGCCTACGAGACCGACGGCGCCTACGGCGAGGTCGAGCGGCGCCAGGTGCAGCAGATCGTTCTGGACGACAAGGAGATCGCCGAGAACGCCGCGCAGGCGATCAACGACGGCTACGCCTTCTCGTCGATCCTGCGCCAGCTCGACCGGCGCAGCGCCGACGTCGACCTCGGCCTGATCACCCGCGCCGACATCTTCGACCCCGCCATCGCCGAGGCCGCCTTCTCGCTGGAAGAGCGCAAGGCCACCGTGGTCGACGGCCGCTTCGGGCCGACGCTCATTCGCGTGTCGGAGATCCAGCCGGCCCAGAAGCGCCCCTTCGAGGAGGTGGAAGGCGAGATCCGCGCGTCCCTCGCCCTCGACGAGGCGATGGATCAGGCCCGCGCGCTGCAGACCGATGTGACCGACGCGGTCGCAGGTGGCGCCCCGGTGTCGGAGATCGGCGAACGCTTCGACCTTCCCGTTCAGTCCTTCAGCGCGATCGACCGCAACGGCATGGACCAGGACCGCCAAGAGGTGGACATTCCGGGTGCGGCCGCGGTGATCAACGCCGCCTTCGCCGCCGATGCCGGCAGCGATGCCGTCGCCGTCGACGAAGGGGACGCCACCTACTGGGTGCAGGTCGACACCGTGATCGAGGCAGACGTTCGCCCGTTCGAGGAGGCCCAGCTCGACGTTCTCGTCGCCTGGACCGCGGCCGAGAGGACCGAACGGCTGAACGCTGTCGCCGAAGAGGCCGTCGCCGCGCTCGAGGGGGGCGAGGACATCGCCGCCGTGGCCGCGCGCTATGGCGCCGAGGTCGCGACCTCCGATCCGTTCACCTTCAACGCCGCGCCTGAGGGGCTGCCGGACGGCGTCGCCGCCGAGGCGTTCGAAGGCGGCACCGGCCACGCTGCCGCCGTGACGAACGGCGAGGAGCGGATCGTTCTGGAGGTGACCGACATCGTCGAGCCGTTCTTCTTCGAGAACGACCCGGCACTGTCGCAGACGCGCCAGCAGCTCAACCAGGGCATCGGCACCGCGGTCCTTTATGACCTGCTCAATGCCTGGCAGACCGAGGTCGGCGCCACGGTGAACCGCCAGATCATGGACCAGATCACGGGCGTCGCCCCGGCACAGGGCCGGATCTGATGACGCGGCCGGGACCGAGCCACGCCGGGGGTGCGCGTGGCTGACCTCAAGACCTTCATCGCCAAGGCCGCGGACGGCGGGGCTCTCAGCCGCGCCGAAGCCGCCGCCGCTTTCGACGTGTTGATGTCGGGCGAGGCCACACCGGCGCAGATCGGCGGCCTCCTGATGGCGCTGCGCGTCCGCGGCGAAACGGTCGACGAGATCGCCGGCGCGGTGGAGGTGATGCGCGCCCGCATGACGCCCGTCGCCGCCCCCGCCGACGCCATCGACATCGTCGGCACCGGCGGCGACGCCAAGGGCACCTACAACGTTTCCACCTGCGCGGCCTTCATCGTCGCGGCCGCCGGTGTGCCGGTCGCCAAGCACGGCAACAGGGCGCTGTCGTCGAAGTCGGGCGCGGCGGACTGCCTCGCCTCGCTCGGCATCGCGCTGGACCTGTCGCCGGACGGCATCGCCCGCTGCATCCGCGAGGCGGGGATCGGCTTCATGTTCGCCCCCGCCCACCATGCGGCGATGAAGCACGTCGGCCCCGCCCGCGTGGAGCTTGGCACCCGCACGATCTTTAACCTTCTCGGCCCCATGTCGAACCCCGCGGGGGTGAAGCGCCAGCTTCTCGGCGTTTTCGCGCCGCAGTGGGTGCGCCCGCTGGCGGAGGCTCTTGCCGCGCTGGGCGCCGAGCGCGTCTGGGTCGTCCACGGCACGGACGGGCTCGACGAGATGTCGACCACCGCGCCGACCGAGGTCGCGGCCGTGGAGAACGGCGCCGTCACCACATTCACCGTCACGCCAGAGGATGCCGGTCTGCCGCGCGCCGACATGGACGACCTCATCGGCGGTGACGGCGCCCACAACGCCGCGGCCCTGCGCGACGTGTTGGCCGGCCGCCCCAGCGCTTACCGCGACATCGCCTGCCTCAACGCCGCCGGTGCGTTGATCGTGGCGGGGAAGGCCGCGACCTTGGCCGAAGGGGTCGGCCTCGCCCAGTCGCTGCTCGACGACGGGTCGGCAGCCGCGCGGCTCGACGCGCTGGTCTCCGTCTCCAAATCCGCCGCCGCGCACTGACGCCAGCCGGCGGGCGGGCGCGCTGGGCCTCATCGCAGCCGGCCGCCGGCGGACCGCCACATCCGCCCGCTCCGGCCGCGTCACGGTCCCGCCTTGCGGTGCGCCGCACCAGCGCCATTCCGATCAGCGCCCGGCGCGGTCGATGCCGCAGGGCGCCTTCTCCAGCACCCGGCGCCGGTTGGCGATACCGGCCGCGGCGAAAATGCTCTAGAAGGCCAGGAGAGGGCGGCCCGTCGCCCCGACCGCCGCCGCAACGAGGAGCCGCCAGAGCCCGATGGACGCCGCACCCGACATCCTCTCGAAGATCGAAGCCTATAAGCGCGAGGAGATCGCCGCAGCGCGCCTCGTGGAGGATGGCGCCTCGTGGCGGTCCCGTGCCGAGGCCGCGCCGCCGCCGCGCGATTTCACCGGCGCGCTGAGGGCCGCCGCCGCCGAGGGCCGCCCCGGCCTCATCGCCGAAATCAAGAAGGCGAGCCCGTCCAAGGGCCTCATCCGCGCCGATTTCGACCCGCCCGCCCTTGCCCGCGCCTATGCCGACGGCGGCGCCGCCTGCCTCTCGGTGCTGACGGACAAGCCCTCCTTCCAAGGCGCGCCGGACTTCCTCGGCGCCGCCCGCGCGGCCGTCACCCTGCCGGTGCTGCGCAAGGACTTCATGTATGTGCCCGAACAGGTGTTCGAGGCACGGGTGTGGGGCGCCGACGCGATCCTCGTCATCCTCACCGCGGTCGACGATGAAGTGGCGCGCGACCTCGTCGACACCGCCCACGCGCTGGGCATGGCGGCGCTGCTGGAGGTCCACGACGAGAGGGACATGGAGCGCGCGCTCGCCCTCCCGTCCGCCCTCGTCGGCGTCAACAACCGCGACCTCAGGACCTTCGTCACCGATCTTGGCGTGACCGAACGGCTTTCCGCGATGGTGCCGGCGGACCGCATCCTGATCGCCGAATCCGGCATCTCCACCAACGCCGACGTGGTGCGCCTCACGGCCGCTGGGGCCTCCGCCTTCCTCGTCGGCGAAAGCCTGATGCGCCACGACGACGTCACCCGCGCCACCCGCGCCCTCCTCGGCAACCCGCTGACCCACATCGACGCTGCCGGCGCCGCGCGGATGGTGGACGTGTCCGCCAAGGAAGAGACGAGCCGCGTTGCCGTCGCCGAAGGCACGGTGCGTATGGCGGCCGAGACGCTGGCGGCGATCGAAGCCGGCAACATGAAGAAGGGCGACGTGGTGGGCGTCGCGCGGATCGCCGGCATCATGGCCGCCAAGCGCACGTCCGAGCTGATCCCGCTGTGCCACCCGCTGCCTTTGTCGTCGGTGGCGGTGGACCTGACGCCGGACCCGTCGCTGCCCGGGTTCCACATCACCGCCCGCGCCACCACCCACGGCAAGACCGGGGTGGAGATGGAGGCGCTCACCGCCGTCTCCACCGCCTGCCTGACGCTCTACGACATGGCCAAGGCAATGGATCGCGGCATGGAGATCGGCGGCATCCGCCTGCTGGAGAAGTCCGGCGGCCGCTCGGGCCTGTGGCGCGCCGACGCGGACACCCCGGCGTGATCAGCGTCGACGAGGCGCAGGCCCTCCTCCTCGCCGCGGCGCCCCGCCTCGGCGCGCAGGACGTGCCGCTGGCCGATGCGGCGGGCCGTGTCGCCGCGGCCGACATCGTCGCCTTGCGCACCCAGCCGCCCTTCGCCTCCTCGGCGATGGACGGATACGCCGTGCGCGCGACCGACATGCCGGGACCAGTGCGTGTCGTCGGCGAATCCGCGGCGGGGCGCAGCTTCGGCGCGCCGATCGCGCCGGGCGAGGCGGTGCGCATCTTCACCGGCGCCCCGGTGCCGGAGGGGGCCGACGCGGTGCTCATCCAAGAGGACGCCGCCCGCGACGGCGACCGCCTCACCGCCACCGACACCGTGCGCTCCGGCGACAACATCCGCCCTCTCGGCCTCGACTTCTCCGCTGGCGACACGCTGATGACGGCGGGCACCATCCTCGCCCCTCGCCACATCGCGCTGGCCGGTGCGGGCGGGCATCCGGCGCTCAGCGTCGCCCGCCGCCCGCGCGTCGCCTTCCTCGCCACCGGCGACGAGTTGGTCCCCCCCGGCACCCCGGCGGGGCCGGATCAGATCGTCGCCTCCATCACCCCCGCGCTGGCCGCCACCGTGCGCGCGGCAGGGGCAGAGACGATCGACCTCGGCATCGCGCCCGACGACCGGGCCGAGATCGCACGCCGCTGCGCCGCGGGGATCGCCGAGGCGGACATTCTCGTCACCCTCGGCGGCGCGTCGGTGGGAGACCACGACCTCGTCAAGCCGGCTCTGTCGGACATCGGTGTCGAGCCCGACTTCTGGAAGGTGGCGGTCCGCCCCGGCAAGCCGCTGATGTTCGCTTCGCGCCCGCTGGTGCTGGGGTTGCCCGGCAACCCGGTGTCCGGCGCGGTCTGTGCGGTGCTCTTCCTCGTGCCGCTGGTCAAGGCGATGCAGGGTGTCCCCTCGCCGCTTCCGGAGGTGTTCGAGGGCGTCCTGGGCCGTGACATCGCGGCAAATGGTGTCCGCCGCGACCACATGCGCGCGGTCCGTGACGGCCGCACGATCACCCCCGCCAGCCGCCAGGATTCCTCGATGCTGGCGACGCTTGCGTCATCTGAAGTTCTTTTGGTGCGTCAGCCGCACGAACCGGCCGCGAAGGCGGGTGATCCTTGCGTCTATATCGCGTTGTGATTGCTTGACAGGCCGCGTTCTGGGCTCCCGTCCTTGCGGAACACACGACGAACGTGTATAGATGAAATCGGAATGATTCGGGTACTAATGCTGGTCAGAGAGCAGATAGGCGACATCGGACGATGCTGACAAAAAAGCAATACGATCTTCTCATGTTCATTCATGAGCGGATGAGCTCGACCGGCGTCCCCCCGTCTTTCGAGGAGATGAAGGACGCGCTCGACCTCAAATCCAAGTCCGGTATCCACCGGCTGATCACGGCGCTGGAGGAGCGGGGCTTCATCCGCCGCCTCCCCAACCGCGCCCGTGCGCTTGAAGTTCTTCGCCTGCCGGATGTCGCTCTCGCCAAGACCCCGCCGCCGCACCGCCCGCGCGGCTTCTCCCCCTCGGTGATCGAGGGGAACGCCCAGCGTGACCCCGTCGCGCCGCGCCGCACATCGCTGCGCCCGGTCACCACCGCCTATGACATCGTCGACATCCCGATGATGGGTCGTATCGCCGCCGGTGTGCCGATCGAGGCGATCCAGCAGCAGAGCGCCGCCGTCCATCTCCCGTCCGACATGATCGGCCCCGGAGAACACTTCGCGCTGGAGATCAACGGCGACTCGATGATCGACGCCGGCATCCACGACGGTGACACCGTCGTCGTCCGCCGCACCGACCATGCCGACAATGGCGACATCGTCGTGGCGCTGATCGACGGTGAGGAAGCCACGCTCAAGCGCCTGCGCAAGCGCGGCAACACGATCGCGCTCGAGGCCGCCAACCCGGCCTACGAAACCCGCATCTTCGGCGCCGACCGCGTGCAGATCCAGGGCAAGCTCGCCGCCCTCCTGCGCCACTACTGAGGCGCAGCCGAGGTCACCCTCGGCTCTGCGCCGTCTCTTCCGGGCCTCAGAGCGAGGCGCAGACGTGGCCGCCGTCCACGGTGATCACGCTGCCCGTCATGAACGACGAGGCATCGCTCGCCAGAAGGCACAGCGGCGCCGACAGGTCATCCATCTGCCCGAGGCGGCGCTGCGGAACACGCTTGATCAGCGCCTTACCGGCCTCCGTCTCGAAGAAGTCGCGGTTGATGTCCGTCTCGAAATAACCCGGTGCGATCGCGTTCACGCGGATGCCGTAGCGCGCCCACTCCAGCGCCAGAACCTTCGTGAGCTGGATCAGCCCCGCCTTCGCCGCCGCATAATGGGCGAGCGCCCCCGCCGGACGGATCCCGGTGATCGACGCGATGTTGACGATCGACCCGCCGCTGCCGGCCGCCTTCAACCGCCGTGCCGTCTCGCGCGCCACGGTGAAGCAGCCGGTGAGGTTGGTGTCGACGACGAACTTCCAATCTTCGTCGCTGGTCTCCATCGCCGGGGCCGCCGCCGACACGCCGGCATTGTTCACCGCCACGGTGATGGTGCCGAGCGCGGCCGCTGCAGCGTCCAGCCCCGCGGCGATCGAGGCGGGGTCCGTCACGTCCATCGGCACCGCGGTCACCTTGGCGCCGGACGCCGCAAGCTCGTCCCGCAGCGCCTCGAGCCGGTCGATCCGCCGCGCCGCCAGCGCCACCGATGCGCCCGACCCCGCCAGCACCTTGGCGAAATGCGCGCCCAAGCCGCTCGACGCGCCTGTGACCAGCGCGACCTTTCCCTCCAGCGAAAGCTCCATTGCGATCCTCCTCGTCCGTGTTGTGAAGTGGGTCCCGGCCGCCGCGCCCGGCGCCGTACCATCGTTGCTCCAGCGGTAGTGCCGACCGGAAGGCGCCGCCCGTGAACCGCCGCGAGCCGCCGACGGCGCGGCCTCAAGAGCGGGGCCTGCGCAGCTTCCACACGCCATCTGCGGTCGCGACGATCCGCCCGTCCACCCGCGCAGAGCCGCGCAGGAAGAGAACGGAGCGGGCGGCACGCACCACCTCGACGTCCGCCTCCAGCAGCGCCGGTGCCACGACGCCTTCGACGAAGGACACGGTCAGGCTCATCGTCGCCTGCCCGGGCGCGTCGTGCGCCCGCGCCCCGTGCGTGCCGAGCGCATGATCGAGGAAGGTCATGATCGCGCCGCCATGAACGATCCCGGCCGCGTTCAGGTGCCGCTCCTCCACGCGCATCGCGTAGCGCACCTCGCCACCGGGCAGGGTGCGGGTGAGGAAGGGGCCGACATCGCCCATGAAACCGCGCGATGCGACGGGCGTCCATCCGTCGTCCGCAAGATCACTGTCATCCACAAGCCGCCCTCCCATCGCCAGCGTGGCTTATCACGAGCGGCCGGGCGGCTACCAGAGGAGCGGGCGAAATCGTCCGCCCTTTTCGTCAGACGCTTGTCTCAAGCGGTGCGTCCCCGGCGGCACGTACCCCCACCCGTTCAGGCGACCCCCTCCGGCTCGCCGACTCGCCCAGGCACCGCCAGCCCCGTCAGCATCAGACGCGAAACGTCGTCGGCCGCCTCGTACTGCGTCCAGTGGCCGATCCCGGGGAGAACGTGTTGCCGGGCCCCGGCAGCATGTCGCGAGAGGACCTGCCACCGCTCGTCATGCTGGAAGGCCACCACGTCGTGCTCGCCGTAGATCGCGGTCACCGGAGCGTCCACCCGCGGCAGCGCTTCGACCAGGGCCGTCGACCGCGACACAAGACGGCTCGGCGTGCGCGCCCGCGGTACGTTCAGCGCCTGGATGTGCACCGCCAGAGGGTCGATCTTCGCCGGGTCGGCGAACATCATCGCCGCGAGGTTCGCCCGGTGCACCTGCGCCAGCTCGTCCGGCTCCACGTTGCGCACCTTGCGCAGCGGGGGCGGCGGGCCGAGGCGGAAGCCGAACCCCATCGCGCCGATGATGACGAGATGATCCAACCGCCCCGGCAGCATGGCCGCCGCCCGCGCCGCGACCACGCCGCCGAACGAGAAGCCGGCGATCGAGACGTGTTCGCGGCCCAGAAGCGTCGTCAGCCCCTCCACCACGGGGGCGGCGATGACGTCGGACAGCGCCACACCCTCGTCCGGAAAAGGGCCGGGATCGGCCGAATCGCCGAAGCCCGGCATGTCGGGGACGAGCACCCGGTAGCGCGTGGCGAGCGGAGCGATGACCTTCAGCCAGTGCAGCCACGTGCCGTGTCCCCCGTGCAGAAGCACGAAGGCCGGACCGTTGCCGAAGACGTGCCACACCATCCGCCCCTCGCCGCAGCGGGTCTTCACCCGCCGGGCCGCTCGCTCGAATGCGGCGACCACCGCAGCAGGGTCCGCCGCAGGGTCGGCCAGGAGCTCTGCGGCCGCGGCCAGTTCGTCGTCTCTCATCGTCTCTCCTCGTGGGACGGCGCAGCGGCGCTGCACCGCGGCCTATCATCGCCCGCGCATCCGCCCGCGTGACACCCCGCAAGGCAGCGCCCGCGCCTCTACCCTCTATTGGCCGAGCCTATCGCCCGCCGCGCCCGCCAACCCTTTTCGCGTCCGCCAACCCCTATCGCGCAGGGCCGGCCGCGCGCGGCGCAGGCGCCATGCCGGGCCGGTCGCGCGTCAGATCGACCGCGGCGAGCTCGGCCTCGTAGGTGGCGAACAGCGCATCGGCATCGGCCCCCAAAGCGTGAAGCGTGTCGAATGTGTAGAGGCCCGTGTCGTGCCCGTCGCTGAAGCCGATCCTGACCGCATAACGCCCCACCGGCTCCACCGTGCGGATGGTGACGCCGCGTTTCCCGCCGATCACTTGCCGGTTGCCGTGGCCGGTGCGCTCCGCCGACGGCGTCAGCACCCGCAAAAGTTCCGACCCGATGGTATGACGCGCCCCGTCTTCATAGTCGATCGTCAGCAGCGTATGGTCCCGATTGACCGTCAGGCGCACCGGCCATGAAATAGGTTGCATGACACGTGTCCTTTCCAGAGGGGCTTGGATGTGTGGGCCCGGAACCGATATAGAGCGTTAAGCGACGCAAGAGGAATTGTATGACGGCACAATTGGAGGACACGTTTGGGCGGCGCGTGACCTACCTGCGCATCTCGGTCACGGACCGGTGCGATTTCCGGTGCGTCTACTGCATGGCCGAGAATATGCAGTTCCTCCCCAAGCGCGAGCTGTTGACGCTGGAGGAGCTGGACCGCGTGTCCACCGCCTTCGTACGGCGCGGCGTGCGCAAATTGCGCATCACGGGCGGCGAACCGCTCGTCCGGCGCAACATCATGAGCCTGTTCCGCAACCTGTCGCGTCATCTCAAGTCTGGCGCGCTGGACGAGTTGACCCTCACCACCAACGGCTCGCAGCTCGCCAAATATGCGACCGAGCTTGCCGACTGCGGGGTGAAGCGCGTCAACGTCTCGCTGGATACGCTGGATGCGGACAATTTCCGCACCATCACGCGCTGGGGCCGGCTGGACCAGGTGATGCAGGGGATCGACGCCGCCAAGGCCGCCGGCCTGAAGGTGAAGATCAACATGGTCGCGCTGAAGGACGCCAACGAGGACGAGATCGTCCCGATGATGCGCTTCTGCCACGAGAACGGTCACGATCTGACCCTGATCGAGACGATGCCGCTGGGTGAGATCGAGGCGGACCGGACCGACCAATATCTGCCGCTGTCCGAGGTGCGCCGTCGCCTCGCTGAAGAGTTCACCCTCACCCCGCTGATGGACCGCACCGGCGGCCCGGCCCGCTACATGCGCGTCGAGGAGACGGGCGGGCGGATCGGCTTCATCACGCCGCTGACGCATAATTTCTGCGAGAGCTGCAACCGCGTCCGGCTGACCTGCACGGGAACGCTCTTCCTGTGCCTCGGCCAGGATCACGCTGTGGACCTGCGCGAGCCGATGCGCCAGTCCGAAGGCGACGAGGCGCTGGACCGTGCGATCGACCACGGCATGCTGATCAAGCCGAAGGGCCACGACTTCGTGATCGAGCGGCGCAATGCCCGCCCGGCCGTCGCGCGCCATATGTCGACCACGGGCGGCTGACCCGCCGCGCGCCGCCCTCGTTCGAGGTCGCCCGGCGCCATTCCTGAAGTCACGGCCGCACGCGGTGGGAGCGCCCGCCGCTGCGGCCGTCCTGTGTCAACGCTCTGGCGGGCCGCCTGGTGTCACCGCCGCCCGCCTGGAAGGACTCGCCGTGCCCGATCATGATCGCGCCCCCGCACACCCCGGCGCGGAGGACGACTTTGGCCCGGCGGGCCTTTCCGTAACCTCAGGCGACACGGGCCAGGACGACACGCCGACGCCGACCGCGGCACGCAGGGGCACGGCGAAGGTGGCCGCCGGAGAAGCCCCCTGCCCGACCGGCGCGGCCGCCGCCCTGTCCATCGCACCCGCACCCACCTCCGCCGCACCGGCGCCCACCTCCGCCGCGCTCGCCCGGCTGGCCCGCGCACCGCGCTATTTCTCGGCCGCGATCGCCCGCCATCCGGCGCCGCTCTGGCTCCTCATCGCGATGAGCTGCGTGCAGCCGGTCTCGCTCAACATGTACCTGCCGGCGATGGTCGCGATGCAGGTCGACCTCGGCACCACGCAGGCCGCCATCTCGGCCAGCCTCTCGGCCTATCTCATCGCCACCGCCGTCGCGACGCTCGTCGTCGGCGCCCTGTCCGACATGCTGGGACGCCGTCCCGTGCTCGTCGCCGGACTTTCGCTCTACACGGTGGGGAGCGCCATCTGTGCGGCCGCGCCGACGGTGGAGGTGCTGATCGGCGGCCGGCTTCTCCAGGCTGTCGGCGGCTGCGCGGGCCTTGCATTGTCGCGCGCCATCGTGCGCGACTTGCATTCGGCCCGCAGCGCCGCGTCTGCCCTTGCCTACGTCACCATGGGCATGGCCGTCGCGCCGATGATCGCCCCCAGCGTCGGCGGCGTCCTGTCGGAGGCGATGGGCTGGCGCTCGATCTTCGTGCTGATGACGGCCGTCGGCGCGGCGGTCACCACGGCCACCGTGCTGCGTCTGGGCGAAACTCACCCGCCGTCAGGCGGCGCAGGCGGTTTCGCCCGCATGCGGCGCGAGGCGATGGAACTCTTCGGCGTGCGCACCTTCTGGCTCTACGTCGCCACCCTGTCCTTCATCTCGACCAGCTTCTTCGCATTCGTCGCCGGATCGTCCTTCGTCTCCGAATCGGTGCTCCACCTGACGCCTTCGGTCTACGGGCTCTATTTCATCTGCGTCGCCGCCGGGTACATCTGCGGCAACTTCATCACCGGACGCTTCGTCGAGAAGATCGGCATCGTGATGATGATCCGCTGCGGCACGGTGTTGACGCTGTCCGGCATCATGATCGCGATCTTCGCCGAGCTGATGGGCGTCGTTCACCCGGTGACCTTCTTCGGGCCGATCGCGCTGGTGGGGATGGGCAACGGCTTCACCCTGCCCAATTCCATCGCCGGTGCGGTCAGCGTGCGCCCGCACCTCGCCGGGACCGCGTCGGGCCTCGCCGGGTCGATCCAGATGGGCGCGGGCGCCATCGTGGCCATTCTCGTCGGCACCCTGTGCGACATCGACCCGTGGCCCGGAACGCTGTGGCCTGTCCTCATCCCGATGATGGTCGGTGCGGCCATCGCGGTCGCCTTCAGCATGACGCTGAGGCGCGGTGCGGTGACCTGATCCGTGCGGTCCTGAGGCTCAGCTTTCGAACACGATGTCGGGGAAGGGCCGCTCGGCCGCCCCTTCCAGAACGCCGGCAAGGTCGGCCGCGATCGCCGCATAGGCCCGCCCTTCCGCGCTTGCCGTGTCCAGCGCGACGGGGCGGCCGGTGTCCGAGGCGTCGCGGATCGCGCGGGTCAGCGGGATGCGGCCGAGGAAGGGCACACCTTCCGCCGCGGCCTCGCGCTCGCCGCCGCCGTGGCCGAAAATGTCCGTCTCGCCGCCGCAGTGGGGGCAGATGAAGGTGGCCATGTTCTCCACCATGCCGAGGATCGGCACCTTCACGGCGGCGAACATGTTGGTGGCCTTGCGTACGTCGATGAGGGCGAGGTCCTGCGGCGTCGTCACCACGACGGCCCCCGTCAGCGCCACGCGCTGGGCGAGGGAGAGCTGGATGTCGCCCGTCCCCGGCGGCATGTCGATGAGGAGCGCGTCGAGCTCGCCCCACGTGGTGTCGCGCACGAGCTGCATCAGCGCGCCGGACACCATCGGCCCGCGCCACACCACCGCCTTCGCCGGGTCCACCATGAAGCCGATGGACATCACCTTCACCCCGTGCGCGTCGAGCGGGACGAAGCCGCCTTTGGGGCGGTAATCCTCGGCGCCGAAGAGGAGCGGGACGGAAGGGCCGAAGATGTCCGCATCCACCAGGCCGACGCGCCAGCCGAGACCGGCCAGAGCCACGGCGAGGTTGGCCGACACGGTGGACTTGCCGACGCCGCCCTTGCCCGAGCCGACGGCGATGATGCGCTTCACCTGCGCCAGATTGTCCGGCTTTTCGCCGCTCTGCGCCGGTGCGGCCGCGGCCGGGCGCTGCGGCGCCGCCGGGCGCTGCGGGGCTGCGGGCGGCGCGGCGGCCGGTGGTGCGGGGGCTGCGGTGGACGCTGTGGTGGGCGCTTTCGTGGACTTGGCCCCGCCGACGAGGCGCCGCGCCTTGGCGAGAAGGCCGCCCGCCTCGGACCCGGCCTCCGCCGCCGCCGCCTCCGCCGTGTGACCGTCACGTTCCGACAGGATCGCCGCCAGCACGTCGCTCACGCCGTCCATCGCCCTCAGCGCCGCCTCGGCCGCGGCGCGCGCCCCCTCCAGTCCTGCCGGGTCCGGGCCCGCCAGCGCAAAGCCGACACGCCCTTCCTTCACCACCAGCGACCGCACCCGCCCTTTGGTGACGATGTCGCCGCCCTCGGGGTCCGGCACGGTGGCGAGCACCGCCAGCACATCCTCGCGTGACACCATACCTCAGCTCCCTCTTGCCTCTGCGCCGGCCGGTATCATCCGGCGGCCTGCCGCGTCGTCGGCCGCCGGTCTGCCCCGGCCGCCCGCGCCCCGTCCATCATTCCCGTCGTCTCGGCGGTCAACCATGGTTGACGCGGGCGCCTCAGCCGTGATGATGCCCGTCCGTCCAACCGACCATCCCACACAGATCCGATCCGCCGCCCGTGACTGTCCAACCGTGACCCTTCGCCTGGAGCGTTTCGCCTTCGTCGCCGCAGAGACGACGGAGGCGCGGGCCGCCGCCCATGCCCTCACCGACCGCTACGGCGCCCACGAGCCGGACGAGGCCGACGTCATCATCGCCCTCGGCGGGGACGGGCTGATGCTGTCCTGCCTGCACCGCTTCATGTCCACCGGCAAGCCCACCTTCGGGATGAATCGCGGCTCCGTCGGCTTCCTCATGAACGATTTCGCCGTCGAGCGGCTGCCCGAGCGCATCGCCGCCGCGGAGATGACGACGATCCGCCCGCTTGCCATGCGCGCCACCAACATCCGCGACGAGGTGTTCGAGGCGCGGGCGATCAACGAGGTGTCGATCCTGCGGCAGACCTACCAGGCCGCCAAGCTCGCCATCCACATCGACGGACGGCCGCGCCTGCGCGAGCTGATCTGCGACGGCGTCCTGGTCGCCACCCCGGCCGGGTCGACCGCCTACAACCTGTCCGCCCACGGGCCGATCCTGCCCATCAATGCGCAGCTTCTGGCGCTGACGCCGATTTCCGCCTTCCGCCCGCGGCGCTGGCGCGGCGCGCTGCTGCCGTCCCACGTCACCGTGACGATCGAGGCGCTGGAGCAGACCAAACGCCCCATCGCCGCCGCGGCCGACCACGTCGAGATCCGCCAGGTGGCGCGGGTGGAGGTGCGCGAGGACACGGCCGCCTCGTGCATCATCATGTTCGACCCCGACCATTCGTGGGACGAGCGCATCCTTGCCGAACAATTCATGTACTGAGGCCCGGAGGCGATGCGGCGCGGCGCGGCCCGCCTCCACCCGCTCCGGCTTGCCGTGGAGCGAGAGGGGCCACCCCATAAGCCGGCGCGGCGAACCCATACCCGAGAATGGGAAAGTTCATATTTCTTCGCTCGATAACCCTCGATTTGGCGTAACACTTTCGCCAAGCCTCGATTGCGACAGGCCCCGACCACAACAGCGCGACAGAACGCCAGGAGACGCCCCATGAACCACATCGACCTCGAAGGACGCGTCGCCGCGGTGACCGGCGGCGCGCAGGGGATCGGCCTTGCCGTGGCCAAGCGCCTCGCCGCCGGCGGTGCGAAAGTCTCCATTTGGGACCGTGACGCCGCGCTCGGCGAAGCCACCGCCGCCGAACACGGCTTCGACTTCCGCGCCCTCGACCAGACCGACGAGGCCGCCGTCTCCGCCACCGTGAAGGCGGTGGAGAGCGATCTCGGCGCGATCGACATCCTCATCGCCTGCGCCGGTGTCGCCGGGGCCAACGCCCCGGTGAAGGACTACGAGCCGGCCGAATGGCGCATGATCATCGACATCAACCTGAACGGCGTCTTCTACCTCAACCGCGCCGTGGTGCCGGGGATGATCGCGCGCGGCTACGGGCGCATCGTCAACGTCGCGTCGATCGCCGGCAAGGAAGGCAACCCCAACGCATCCGCCTACTCGGCCTCCAAAGCCGCGGTGATCGCGCTGACGAAGTCGCTCGGCAAGGAGTGTGCGGGCTACGACATCGCCGTCAACTGCGTGACCCCCGCCGCGGCACGCACGCGCATCTTCGACCAGATGAGCCAGGAGCACATCGACTACATGCTCTCCAAGATCCCGCGGAACCGCTTCCTCGAGGTCGACGAAGCGGCCGCGATGATCGCCTGGCTGTCCTCGGCGGAGAACTCCTTCACCACCGGCGCGGTTTTCGACATCTCCGGCGGCCGCGCCACCTACTGACCCCCAACCCGAGACGGAAACGACCCCATGAAACTCCTGCGCATCGGCGCTCCGGGCCAAGAGAAGCCCGCCATTCTGGACGCCGACGGCACCGCCCGCGACCTCTCCGGCATCGTCCCCGACATCGCCGGTGACGTCCTGACCCCCGAAGGCCTCGCCAAGATCGCCGCCGTCGACCCGTCGACCCTGCCGGCGATCGACGGACGCATCGGCCCCTGCGTCGCGGGTGTGGGCAAGTTCATCTGCATCGGCCTCAACTACGCCGACCACGCCGCCGAAAGCGGCATGGCCGTGCCGGAAGAGCCGATCATGTTCTTCAAGGCCAACTCCGCCATCGTCGGCCCGAACGACGACGTTCTGGTCCCGCGCGGCTCGGACAAGTGCGATTGGGAAGTCGAGCTCGGCGTCGTCATCGGCAAGGGCGGCAGCTACATCGCCCCCGAGGACGCGATGAGCCACGTCGCCGGCTACTGCGTCATCAACGACGTGTCGGAGCGTACCTTCCAGCTCGCCCGCGGCGGGCAGTGGGTGAAGGGCAAGTCCGCCGACACCTTCGGTCCGATCGGTCCGTGGCTCGTCACCGCCGACGAGGTTCCCGACCCGCAGAAGCTGAAGTTGTGGCTGGAGGTCGACGGCAAGCGCTACCAGGACGGGACGACCGAGACGATGGTCTTCGGCGTCGCCCATCTCGTCCATTACATCTCGCAGTTCATGTCGCTTCAGCCGGGCGACGTGATCTCGACCGGCACGCCTCCGGGTGTCGGCATGGGCATCAAGCCCGAGCCCGTCTTCCTCAAGGGCGGCGAGACGATGCGCCTCGGCATCGAAGGCCTCGGCGAGCAGACCCAGAAGGTCGGCAACGCCTGAGCCCGGCCGCGGGCGCAGCGCCTGCGAAACGTTGGGCGCGAGGGGATTTCCCCTCGCGCTCCCTCTGAAGCCCGGCCCCTTTGCAGCGGGCCGTCAGCGGATGGCGCCGCCCAGCGACGCGACCAGCGTCGGCTCGGCCTCCTGCGACAGAAGCGGCGTCAGGCGGCGCACCACGACCCGGCGATTGCGCCTCTCTGCACCGGCCGTCTCCACCGCGAGAGCGCCTGCCCCGTAGCCTTGGGTGACGAGGTTTTCCGGCGGGATCTCGAACGCCTCGGTGAGGAGGGTGGCGACGGTCTCGGCGCGGCGGTCGCTGAGGAGCATGTTGGCGACGGGATCGCCCTGCGCGTCGGTATGCCCTTCGATGAGGAAGACCTCGGCCGGGTTGCGGGCGATCGCCGCCGCCAGCGCCGCCCCCAGCACCTCCAGCGAGAAGATCTCGTTGTCGAGCACTTCCGCCGAATCGGTGTCGAAATGGACCCCTTCCAGCTCGACGCGGGGCATCAGATCGCGCACGCCCCGATTGAACAGCACCTGGTCCAGCGTGAAGACGCGGCCGAGAGGGGCGATCGGCTCGGCCGTCACCGCGGCGAAGAGCCGGTTCATGGACGCGGTGTCGCCGGCCAGCGCAGCAGCGGCGACGCGGCCCGCGGGCGGGGCGAGGTTCGGCACCTCGAGCGCGGCATCCCCCGGCCACCAGCGCGGCAGGTTGTTGAAGAAGGTGATCGCCTCGCCCTCGGCGGTGATCGCCATGCGGCTGACCAGCGCGCCTGACGGATCGCGCAGGGTGGAGACGACCGTGCCGTCGGCGCGGCGCGTTCGCGTCTCGCGCCAGAGGTTGGCATATTCGAAGGTGTCGAATGTGTCGGCGCGCCAGCGGAAGCGCCCGTCGCCCACGTCCTGGACGATGCGGGTCTCGCCGTTGCTGCGCGTGCTGCGGGTGGGGCTCCCCTCGGCGGGCTCGTTGCGCCAGAAGGCGAGCGGGCCGAGGCCGCCGGGAGGGCCGCTTCTCTGCTCGTCCTCCCAGGCGCGTTGAGCCCGCTCGCGCATGGCGGCCCCCTGCCCGTCCGCGGCGGTGCGCTGGTCGGCGCTGGCGGCCATCAGCGCATCGCGGGTGGGGCTGTGCCGCTTCACGCGAGAGGCCGCACGGCGGTCGTCGCTCGCGGTCCACGTGTCGGAGGTGACGAGCCGCGCGCGGCCCGCCGGGCGCCCTGTCGAGAGCCTGGCGGTACCGACCCCGGTGCCGACCTCTCCCGTGACCCCGTCCCCCGTGACGCCCTGCCCTGTGACGCCCTGCCCCGTGCCCCCGTGCGCCGCATAGGCGGTCGCCGGCGCATCCACGCTGCCGGTGAGGTTTCCCTCGGCGCGCCACGGAGCGCGGCTCTTCTGCTGGCTGGTGCGGGCGGCCTCTTGCTGCGCCCGGCGCGCGGCCTCCTGCTGTTTCTCGATCTCGCGGCGCTTCTTCTCCTGGGCGCGGCGCTGCGCGTCCAATTCCTTCTGGCGGCGGGCGCGAGGGTCGTCGGCGAACTGCACCACCAGGGCGGCGGACGGGAGGCCGAGCACCGGAACGGGAATGCTCCGCGCGAACGCCCCCGCGGCGCCGGGATTTAGGAGGAACGCGGCCACCGCAAGAACGACCAGTCGGAACACTTGCACGAAACACCTCACACGATCTGCGCCCCCATTGGAGCGCATCTCGCTTGGCGCGGGCTGGCCCCGTCCCCGCCGCGGCAACGGGGTTCGGCCGGGACGCAGCGGCTCCGAGCCCGGTGCCGCGGCGTTCCGGCTCTTCGCGGAAGGCTCAGCGGTGGGTCAGCGTTCGCGAGACGGCATCGCGCCACAGGCCGATGAGGCGGCTGCGGTCCGCCTCGGCCATCGCCGGCTCGAACCGGCGGTCGCGCTGCCAGCTCTCGGCGAACCCTTCCATGCCCGGCCACACCCCGGCGTGCATGCCGGCGAGCCACGCCGCGCCGAGCGCCGTCGTCTCGTTGATGGACGGCCGGTCGACCGGCGCGCCGAGCACGTCCGACAGGCACTGCATCGCCCAGTCCGAGGCGACCATCCCGCCGTCGACCCGAAGAACCGTGTCCGCCGCACCGGCCCAGTCCTTGTGCATCGCCTGGATGAGGTCGTGCGTCTGCAGCGCCACGCTCTCCAGCGCCGCCTTGGCGAGTTCAGCCGGGCCGGTGGAGCGGGTGATGCCGAAGATCGCCCCGCGTGCCTCAGCGTCCCAATGCGGCGCACCGAGGCCGACGAAGGCCGGCACGAGAATGACGTCCTGATTGGGGTCCGCCCGC
The DNA here is from genome assembly GCF_001927245.1 of Acuticoccus yangtzensis. Taxonomy (GTDB): domain Bacteria; phylum Pseudomonadota; class Alphaproteobacteria; order Rhizobiales; family Amorphaceae; genus Acuticoccus; species Acuticoccus yangtzensis. The sequence continues at coordinate 1,311,354 of NZ_MJUX01000001.1, forward strand.
GCCGCCAGCTCGCCCGACTGCGCCGCGTGTTCGATGATGCCGAGCCCGTCCCGCAGCCACTGCACCGCCGCCCCGGCAACGAAGATCGCCCCCTCCAGCGCGTAGGTGGTGACGCCGCCCAGGCGGTACGCCACCGTCGTCAGAAGCCGGTTGTCGGAGGTGACGCGGTCCGTACCGGTGTTGATGAGGGCGAAACAGCCGGTGCCGTAGGTGGACTTCACCATGCCCGGCTTGAAGCAGGCGTTGCCCATCACCGCCGCCTGCTGGTCGCCCGCAACGCCGTACACCGGCACCGCCGCGCCGAAGAGGTCCGGCCGCGTGGTGCCGTAGTCGGCGGCGTTGTCGCGCACCTCGGCGAGCATTCCCATCGGCACGCCGAGTAGGCGGCACAGGTCCTCGTCCCAGCGGCCGGCGCCGATGTCGTAGAGGAGCGTGCGGGACGCGTTGGTGACGTCGGTCGCGAAGTGCCCGGTCAGGCGGGCGATGAGGAAGGTGTCGATGGTGCCGAAGACCACCTCCCCCGCCTCGGCCCGCGCGCGCAGCCCCTCCACATTGTCGAGAAGCCAGGCGAGCTTGGTGCCGGAAAAGTAGGGGTCCAGCAGAAGGCCGGTCTTTTCGGCGACCATCGCTTCCACACCTTCCGCGCGCAGTTCGGCGCAGCGGTCGGCGGTGCGGCGGTCCTGCCAGACGATGGCCTTGTGGACCGGCTTGCCCGTCGCCCGCTCCCACACCGCCACCGTCTCGCGCTGGTTGGTGATGCCGATGGCGGCGAGGTCGGCCGCCTCCAACTTGGCCTCCGCCAGCGCGGCTTTGATGGTGGCGAGGGTGGTGGCCCAGATCTCCTCGAGGTCGTGCTCCACCCAGCCGGACCGCGGGAAATGCTGCGTGAACTCCTGCTGGCCGATGCCGATGATCCCGCGCGTGGCCGAGAAGACGATGGCGCGCGTGGAGGTGGTGCCCTGGTCGATGGCGAGGATGGGGGCGGTCATATCGCTTCTTATGGTTGGCCCTTGGGTGGCGTCACGCTGTCCCGAACCCCAACCGCATGTCAAACGGCCACGAACGAAAACGAGTCGCAAGTGTCTCGCCGTGACCGGACCGCGCTACTTTCCGGCGGTGGTGAGCATGTAGGCCTCCAGCGCCTTCAGATCAGCGTTGGAGGCGGGGAATTCGGGCATCACCGGGTGCGGGGCGAGGATGGCCTTGGCGAGCATCGTGACATCGAACCCCGGCCGGGCGACGATCGCGGCGAAGGACGGGGGTCCGGCCACCGCCGATGCCTGCCCCGGCAGGCCCGTGGCGTGGCAGCGGGCGCACCATGCCGACGCCAGCTCGGCGCCCCGCGCGGCCCGCGGGTCCTGCGACGCGGCTGCCGCGCTCGGCTCCTGCGCGAAAGCGGGCGTTGCGGCCACAGCCAGCAGCAGCGCCGCGGCACGCACGGGTGACATTCGCATAAATCCCTCCTGTTTTCCGGCCGAGGGTGGCATGGCTCGCGGCGGCGCACTTTGATCGACGTCACCGCGCGGGCGAGGCGCCCTCCCCACCATCCGACACGAGGCGGACCATGGCACCGACCCCCGAACACATCGTCTTCGACATCGGCCGCGTGCTTCTGGTGTGGGACCCCGAGCGGCCTTTCCGGCGGCTGATCCCGGATGAGGCGAAGCGGCGCTGGTTCCTCGACACCGTCTGTACCTCCGCCTGGAACGGCGAGCAGGACCGCGGGCGCCCGTGGGCCGAGGCGGAGGCGCTCCTCATCGCCGACTATCCGGACGAGGCCGACCTCATCCGCGCCTACCGCACCCACTGGGTGGAGATGGTGCCCGAGACGTTGCCGGAGACGCCCGCCATCATGGACGCGCTGATCGACGCGGGCCACGACGTCACCATGCTGACGAACTTCGCCACCGACACCTTCGCCGAGGCGCTGGCGCGGTTCCCGCTGCTGTCGCGGCCGCGCGGCGTCACCGTGTCGGGCGAGTACGGCATCATCAAGCCGGACCGGGCGATCTACGACCTGCATGTGGAGCGGTTCGGCCTGGTGCCGGAGAAGACGATCTTCTTCGACGACAGTGCCGCCAACGTCGAGGCGGCGCGGGCGGCGGGGTGGCAGGCGCACCTCTTCACCGACGCGGCGGGGATGCGGCGCGACCTTGCCGCCGCGGGCATCGCCGTGTGACGCGGCGGGGCGCGGTCACATTGGCGTGAGCGTCAATTTGACCGATCGTCATATGGCGAGGCGAGCGCCCATCCTCGGTCAAAATTTTCCAAGGAGAGGCGCCATGCAAGCCAAGGTTCCGGCCCCCGTTGCCCGCAAGACGGCGAAGGATTTCCCCCAAGAGCTCCTCGACCTCTACGACTACTATGCCCACGGCAAGCTGACGAAGCGCGAGTTCATGGACCGCGCCGCCAAGTTCGCCGTCGGCGGTGTCACCGCGGCGATGCTGCTGCGCGAACTCTCGCCCGATTACGCGCTGGCCCAGCAGGTGGCCGAGGACGACCCGGACATTTCGGCCGAGTGGATCACCTACACGTCACCGAACGGTCATGGCGAAATCAACGCCTACCTCGTCACCCCGGCGGGCTTCACCGCGCCCGGCCCGGCCGTTTTGGTGATCCACGAGAACCGCGGGCTGAACCCCTACATCCAGGACGTCGCGCGGCGGATGGCGAAGGCCGGGTTCCTGACCCTGGCGCCGGACGGGCTGACGCCGAAGGGCGGCTATCCCGGCAGCGACGACGAGGGCCGCACGCTGCAGGCGGAACTCGACACCACCAAGCTGATGAACGACTTCTTCGCCGCGTTCGAGTATCTGAATGGGCGTGAGGACACCACCAAGGTGGGTGCGGTCGGCTTCTGCTATGGCGGCGGCGTGGTGAACGCGATCGCGGTCGCCTACCCGGAGCTGGGCGCGGGCGTGCCCTTCTACGGCCGCCAGCCCGCGCCGGAGCAGGTGAGCGAGATCGAGGCGCCTCTTCTCATCCAGTATGCCGCGCTGGACGAGCGCATCAATGCCGGCTGGCCCGCCTACAAGGAGGCGCTGGACGCGGCCGGCACCACGTACGAGATGCAGATGTACGAAGGCGTGAACCACGGCTTCCACAACGACACGACGCCGCGCTACGACGCGGACGCCGCAGCGCTGGCGGAGGAGCGGACCATCGCCTTCTTCAAGGCCAACCTCGGCTAGAAGGGGACGGCTAGAACAGGCTGGGCTGCTCGTCCATGACAGGGGCCGGCTCAGGCGGCGCGGCGGGATCGGGCATGAGAAGCCCCGCCCCCTCGTTGCGCGCGTTGGAGAGCCGCACCGAGACCGGGCGCGCCGTATAGTCGCCCCTGTCGGCCCAGGCGAGCGCCTTCTGCCCGTCGTCGTTCGCGGGGTCCAGCCACTCCTCGAAACGCGGTCCGGCGACGGTCAGCGGCATCCTCGTGTGATAGTCCGCCGCGGTGCCGGTCGCCTCTGCGGTGAGGATCGCCACGGTGTCGACCTCCTCGCCGTTGGGGCCGTGCCACGTCTCGTAGACACCGGCGAGGGCGATGGGATGGCCCGCCTCGAACAGGAAGGGCACCTTGCGACCGTCCTCCCGCTTCCATTCGTAGTACCCTGTGGCGGGCAGCAGCACGCGGCGGCGGCGCAGCGCGTTGCGGAAGGCGGGCTTCTCGGCCGCCGTCTCGGCCCTCGCGTTGATGAGGAGCGGGAACTTCGCCGGATCCTTGACCCAGGACGGCATGAAGGCCCAGCGCATCAGCGTGAGTTCGCGACCGTGCGGGCCGGCGCGCACGACGTGGACCGGCTGCGTCGGCGCGATATTGTAGCGCGGCGGGAAGGGCTCGATCTCGTTCACCACCGCGAAGATCTGCCGGATCGCCTCGGGCGGCAGCGTTAGATTATATCGGCCGCACATGCCGCCCTCCCTTCGTCACCCTTTTCTAGATGACGTTGAAATAGGTGACCGACAAGCGCCCCAGGATCAGCGCCCCGAACCCCACCAGAAGCGCCCCTGCGACGACGTTGACCTTGGCAAGGGTCGACTCGTTGAGGTGAAAGCGCAGGCGGGTGACGATGGCGGCCAGACCGCACCACCAGCCGATGGTGCCGACCGCCACCCCGATGAGAAGTTGCGCGGTTCCGAGAATGTCGCCCTGCTGCGGCCCCCATTCGCCGAGGGCACCGAAATAGGCGAGGAAGCCGAAGATGGTCGCCGGATTCCACAGGGTGAGGAAAAATGTGGTGAAAGCGGTGCCGATGGGCCCTTTCTCTTTGGAGTCGCCGGGAAGGGGCTGTCCAAAACCGGGCTGGCGCCACAGGATGCGGGCGCCGAAGAGGACGACGAGGATACCGCCGACGAGCTGGATGATCCGCGAATGGCCTTCGACGAAGGCCGAGACGGTGGAGACCCCGAAGACGGCGGCGGTGGCGAAGATGAGATCGGCGACGGACGCGCCGACCCCGGCGGCGAGGCCGATCGGAAATCCGTAGCGGAATGCGCGCTGCATGATCATCACGTTGACGGGTCCGACAGGAGCCGTCACGAACACGCCGCCGAGAATGCCGAGGGCGATGAAGGCGAGTGGGTTCAAATCGGAAGGACCGTCAACACGTGTGTCATGCCTCGCGCCGAGTGCAATTGGGGAGAGGCCGTGACATGGTCGACCCAGCGATGAAAGGAGCGGATGGCTTATGCCGCGACTGCCCCGAGGCGCATTTGGCCGTCTCATCCCGCCGGTGGCAACCGCGATGCTGGCCAGTTCCGCATTTGGCCTGACGGCGGCGCTCGCCTATGCGCCGGTCGATCATGTGGCAAGCGCCCCCGAGGACATTCAGCTCCACGCCAATATCGGCCCGATCCGTCCGACGACGGGGGTCAAAGGCGGACTGCCCGACCGGCTGAAGCCGGCGACCGGAGCGCCCGATTGGAACAGCGAGGATGAGGTAGAGCAGGACCCGCATTCGGCCGACCGCGATGCAAATTTCATGCCATCGCCGTCCCGCGCCGCGGTTTCGGACATCAAATGGGGTGATTCGGACCTTCCGCCCCCTGTTCTCGCCATGCGTGACAGCTTGATCAAAGCAGCGCGCACTGGCGAGATCGACGCCCTGCGACCCATCTTCGCAGGCCAGACCCTGCCGCCCATCGTCTCCACCTACGTCGACGTCGAGGACGAGGTGGACTTCCTGCGCCACGAGTCGGGCGATGCCGAAGGGCGCGAGATCCTCGCCATCCTCCTGGAGATCCTGGAGACCGGGCACGTGCGCCTGGAGGAGGACGGAACCTATGTGTGGCCCTATTTCGCCGAGGTCCCCCTCGAGGAATTGCAACCGGAACATTATGTCGAACTCTACCGCATTCTGACATCCATCGACGTGGAGGAGATGCAGCGCATGGGCCGCTACACCTTCTTCCGCGTGGGGATCAGCGACGATGGGCGCCTGCGCTATTTCACTGCTGGCGACATCGAGTAGGAGACTCGCCTTGGCCATCGCCTTGACGGACCGATCCCTCATCCTGGTCGGCGGGCCGGACCGGCTTCACTTCCTCGACGGCCTTCTGAGCTGCCACACCGCAGACCTTGAGCCCGGCGCCCTCGTCTATGGCGCGTTGCTGACGCCGCAGGGCAAGGTGCTGACCGACCTCTTCGTCCACGCCCGCGCGGACGATGTCGTCGTCGACCTTCCCGCCGCCGTCCGTGACGACGTGTTGCGCCGCCTCACCCTCTACAAACTGCGCGCGGCGGTCACCGTGGAGCCGCTGGACGGCACCGTTCTCGTCGGCGACGATGTGCCGGGCGGCGCGCCGGACCCGCGCGCGGCGGACGGAGCGCTCGGCCTGCGCGGCATCGGCCCGGTCGAGGCCGCGGCGGACGGTCCCGCCGCCTACGACGCCGCGCGGATCGCCGCCGGTGTGCCCGACGCGGTGGTCGACTTCGAACTCGGCAACGCCTTCCCGCACGACGCCAACATGGACATCACCGGCGGCGTCGACTTCCACAAGGGCTGTTTCGTCGGCCAGGAGGTCGTCTCGCGCATGCGCCATCGCGGCACCGCGCGGCGCCGCACCGTCATCGTCACCGCCGATGCGCCGCTCCCCGCCACCGGCACCGCGCTCACCGTCGGCACGCGCGAGGTCGGCCGGCTCGGCACCGTGGCGGGCAACCGCGGCCTCGCGCTCGTGCGCATCGACAGGACGGACGGCACGGCCGAGGCGGACGGCGTCCCCGTGACGCTGACGCCGCCGCCGGGCGCATCGTTCACCTTCGCCGCCCCCGCCCCCGCCACCGTTGATGCGGACGGCGAGGCCGAGGCTTGAGCGGAACGGCGCGCGTGCGAAAGGCGCCGCCGCGGGCCTGGCAGAGGATGCTCTCGGGGCGGCGCCTCAACATCCTCGACCCCTCCCCGCTCGACATCGAGATCCGCGACATCGCGCACGGCCTCGCGCGCGTCGCCCGCTGGAACGGGCAGACGGTGGGCGAACACTCCTTCTCGGTCGCCCAGCACTCGCTTCTGGTGGACAGGATCGTCGGCCTGATCGCCCCGGCGAGCCCGGCCGACCACCTGGCCGCCCTGCTGCACGACGCGCCGGAATACGTCATCGGCGACATCATCTCGCCCTTCAAGTCCGTCATCGGCGAGGCGTACAAGACCGTCGAAGCGCGGATCGAGCATGCGATCCACCTGCGCTTCGGCATTCCCTACGACCCGGACGGGCGCTGCAAGAGGCTGATCAAGTCGGCCGACACGGTGGCGGCCTATTTCGAGGCGGTGGCGCTGGCGGGGTTCGCGCCGGACGAGGCGCGGCGCTTCTTCGGCAACCCGCAGGTGAGCGAGACCGACATCGCCGCCTATCTTGCCCCATGGCCGACGGGTAAGGCGCAGGCCGCCTTCCTCGCCCGGTTCGCAGAGGCGGAAGCCGCCTTCGCGGCGGCCGAATGAAGCTATGCCGGGCGCGCCGGGCCGGGCGCGCGTAAGACCTCAGCCGCGCTGGACGGCGGCGGCGGCCGTGGCGCACGGGGTTTCGGCGTCGGTCTCGGCGTCTGCGGCGGCTTCGAGATCGGCCAGAAGCTCGTGCAGCGTGGCGAGACGGTCCGCCCCGTAACGCTCGATCAGCATCGTCTCCGTCTCGCGCCAGGACTTGCGGGCGGCTGCCACCGTGTCGCGGCCATGATCGGTCAGGCTGAGGCGGCGCTCGCGCCGGTCGTCCCCCGGCGTGGCGGCCACGAGCTCGGCCTGGCGCATCCGCTCGACGGTGCGGGACAGGGTCGTGCGGTCCGTCCCCACCCGGTCGGCGAGCGCCGACAGCGTCAACGGCTCCTCGCGGCTGAGGGCGGACAGAACGGCATAGGTGACGATGGAGACGCCGTTCTCGGCCAATGCGCCATCGTAGATCGTGGTGATCTGGCGGGCGATCCGGCGCAGGCGCAAGCATGTGCACGGGAGAGTTTTCCCTCCCGGTGAAATACTGGCCTGCAGTGCGATATCGATCGGCTTCTCTGACATGACAACCTTATACTCGTGCGCCAGAGCGCCCACGACAAGAGGTGACACGATGACGGACGACACGAATATGACACACGGCCCGAACGGATTGGAGCGGTTGCGCGCCCTTATGGTCAATCTCGGCCATTCCGGCACGATGCTGCGCACGCTGAACATGTCTCTGGTCAGCGCCGAGGCCGATCATGTCGTCTTTCGTGGCGCTCCGACGGCAGAGCACATGAATCCCTTCGGCTCGGTCCATGGCGGCTGGGCGTCGACCATCCTCGATTCGGCGCTCGGCTGCGCCACGCAGATCGCACTCGCCCCCGGTGAGGTTTTTACCACATTGGAGCTGAAGGTGAACCTCATCCGCGCCCTGCAGCCGGACGGGCCGCCGCTGACGGCGACGGGCCGCCTCATCAATCGCGGCCGCCGCACCGCCCTCACCGAAGCGACCCTCACCGACGATGCCGGCAAGGTCTACGCTCACGGCGTGTCCACCTGCATGATCATGCAAGACGCCTGAGGCGAGGGCCCCAGGCGCTTTTCTTCCTTCAGGCGGCCGCGGGTGCGCCGGCCAGACGCGGCGAAGGCGCATCGCGGATCGGCAGGTGAACCACCGCGGCGAAGACGCCGAGGGCGATGCCGATATACCAGAGCAGATCGTAGCTCCCGGTCCGCGCATAGATGAGACCGCCCAGCCATACGCCCATGAACGAGCCGACCTGGTGCGAGAAGAAGACCAGGCCGAACAACGTCGCCATGTAGCGCGGCCCGAACATGACCGCGACGAGGCCGGAGGTGAGCGGCACGGTGGAGAGCCACAGAAGGCCCATCACCGACGAGAAGACGATGACGCTGAACGGCGTCACCGGCACCATCACGAAGACGACGATGGCGATCGAGCGCAGGGCATAGAGGATCGCCAGCGAATAGGCCTTAGAGTAGCGCTGGCCGATCGCCCCGGCCACCAGCGAGCCGACGACGTTGAAGAGGCCGATCAGCGCGATCGCCGTGCCGCCCACCGCCGGACCCATGCCGAGGTCGACGAGATAGGACGGCATGTGCGCGATGATGAAGGCGACATGGAAGCCGCAGACGAAGAAGCCGAACACGAGGAGCACGTAGCTCTTGTAGCCGATCGCCTCCTTCAAGGCTGCTCCGAGCGACTGTTGCGGCCCCGTCCGATCGACCTCCGCCTTGCCTCGCAGGGGGATAGCGAAGAGGACGACCGACAGGGCGATGGCCGCGAAGATCGTCATCGCGTTCTCCCAGCCGGTCTGGTTGATGAGGACGGCCGCCAGAGGGCCGAACAGGAACATGCCCAGCGAGCCGGCCGCGGTGCCGACACCGAAGGCCAGCGAACGCTGCGCCGGCGAGACGATGCGCCCGAAGGCGGAGATGACGAGCGTGAACGAGCAGGCCGACATGGCAAGTCCGAGCAGCAGGCCGAACATGATCGTCACGGCCGTGGCCGACTCCATGTAGACGGTGCCCGCCAAGGCGAGCGCGTACATCACGCCGCCGCACGCCAACACGCGGAAGGTGCCGTAGCGATCCGCCAACGCTCCGGCGAACGGCTGGCCGATGCCCCACAGCAGATTTTGCAACGCAAAGGCGAAGGCGAAGGTCTCGCGTCCCCATTCCCGCGCGCCGGCCATGTCCGCCTGAAACAGGCCGAAAGCGGAGCGCTCGCCAAGCGAGATCATCGCGATACCTGACCCGCAGGCCAGCACAAGGGGGAGCGAATAGCGCGACATCGTGACACCTCCGGCGGTCGACCATCCCGCTTAGACGCAACTAGTTGCCAATGCAACCATCCATTCGGGGCGTCCGTCCTCCGTGCGCGATCGCCCGGCGAAAAAGGTCGGCCACCCCCTCGCGCGTGACCGAAAACGCACGGTTTGTGCCGTCACGCGCAGGACGGCGTCAGGTCCAGCCGCCGCCGCGCGTCATGAAGAAGGTGTGGTCCCCGATCGTCTTCACCGCGCGCATCAGGTTGGCCCAGCTCGGCGAAACGCTCTTGGCGTGATAGTGCGTCGCCGCGCCGACGTCGGCCAGCCACAGCTCGCCCTTGGCGTAGCGGGTGGCGATGTCCTCGGCCACCGCCCACGCTTCAGGGTCGCGCACGACGTCGGCGATCCGGTCGCAGGCGAAGGTGAACTGGCAGCGATTATACCACTTACGGTTCTGGAACACGACGCCGCAAATGTCGTCCGGATAGGCGGGGTTCTTGACGCGGTTGATGACCACCTGCGCCACGGCCTCCTGTCCCAGCACGGGTTCGCCCCGCGACTCGAAATAGATCGCCTGCGCCAGACACTTGATCGACTCGGCGCTGGCGATCCCCTTCGGCAGCGGCCGGTCGGACCACCAATGGTCGAGCCCGTTGCCGGAGAGGCCGGGCGGCAGCACCGCCACCGGGCGCGGCGTGCGCGGATCCTTCAACAGCAGCTCGAACGGCGTCTCGATCGCCACCTGCTCGGGAAGATAGGCCGAATACATCGAGGTCAGCGCCGCTTCGGCGAGACGGGAGGACGCGGCGCGCGGCTTCGGCCTTGCGTCGCTCCGGCCGGCGTCGGACTTGGCGGCCGCGGCATCGACCTTGCGCGGCCGCACGAAGGCCACGCGCGGCAAGAGGTCGGCGCTGGCCGAAGCGAGAAGGCTTTCCACGGGCTCCACCGTCGGCCCGTGCGGCGGGGCGAGACGGGCGGTGCGGCTGTCCCCCTTGGCGGCGGGTGCGTCGGCCTCGGTGCCCGCCACCACGGCGACGAGGCCGTCCGGGAAGGCGAGGTTGGGCGACAAGGCGACGCCCGGATCGGCCGCCCGCAGCGCCGGCGCCCACGACGGTCGCCCATCGGTCAGCGAGGCGAGGACGCTCTGCTCACCCACGGCGGCCCCCGACAGGATCAGGAGACCGACGGACAGCGCCGCGTATTTCAGAGCGCGACCGGTGCCGCGCACGGCAAAGCGCAAGGACGGCAAACGCGGCGCAGGGCCGGGCACATAGATCGGACGCGTGCCGGGGACCAACCTGGCACTGCCTTCAGGAAGATCGGTGAGACGCAACGCCGGTCACTCCACACTGCCGGATGCGAACAATGCACCCGACCCGGTTTTGACCCCATTGAGGTTGCCGTATCGTAAAGTTTGCGTGATGCGCCCGCGCAACACGCTCCTGCCGCCCGAATCAGGACACGAAAAAGCCCGGCGCGCGGGCGCCGGGCTCGATTTGCCGCGCCCCAACGAGGCGCGGGCCAAATTGTCGGATGCGGCTCAGGCCGGGACCTTGTGCGCTTCCACGAACCAGCGAGCGCGGTCCGCGGTGCGGCTGATCTCGGTGAAGAGATCGGCCGTGCCCTCGTCACCCGCCTCGCTCGCCTCGTCGATCGCCTTGCGGATGTTCTCCGCATAGGCGGCCAGCGACTTGGTCACCGCCTCGACATGCTCGTCGATGGCGACGGCCTGCATCGGATACTTCGGCAGGCGCGAGGTCTGCGCGGATACGTCCACCGTACCCTCGGCCTGGCCGCCCAGGACGGCGATGCGCTCGGCCGTCAGGTCCACCTTCTCCTCGATCTGCTCGTGGAGGTCGTCCAGCAGTTCGTGAAAGCCGATGAAGTTCGGGCCCCGCGCGGTCCAGTGGGCCTGCTTCAGCTGATAGACGAGGTCGATGCCGTCGGCGAGGTTCGCCTGCAGCACACCGACCATCGCCTTGCGCGTCTGCTCGCTGATGTCGGTCGAGGTCGGAATCTTCTTGGCTTTCATCGTCGTCTCCTTCGCCATGGGGGACGGGGCGGCGGTAAAGCCGTCGCAGCAGATCCAGCGGCCGCGTGACCGGGCGCCCGTGAGGCGCGAGCCCGCTCGCCGCTCCGCTTCTGCCATGTCCCGTCCCGCTGGGCCGGTTGGTGAATTCGGCGGGCCGGTTCACACCGCACCCGATAAACAGTCACCCTTGAAACGACGCCCCCTCTGTTTCGTTTCATGCGACCCGCGAAAATCTGCGGCGCCCGGCGTATGGCTGCGTCCCGCCCGCGCCCCCTTGAAGCGCGGCACCAGCTCGCCCCGGCCGCGCTCCTGCCTCGGCCCAGGGTGCGCTGATAGCGATGACGCCGATGTTTCCCACCCGAAGGTAGTTCAGACAATGCGATTGGGCACGCGTATCACGCTTGTGGCTATGGTTCCCCTCCTCGGCCTGACCGCGCTGTGCGTCTGGGTACTGAGCGAACAATATGTCCTGTGGCAGCGCGCCGACATGGTCATGCGCAGCGTCACCTACGCACCGTCCTTCGGCGGACTGGCGCACGAGATGCAGAAGGAACGGGGCCTCTCCGCCGGTTACATCACCGCGAAGGGGGGCAATTTTACGCCGCTTCTGGAGGAGCAGCGCCGCCTGACCGACGCGGCCTACACCAAACTGGTCGCGATGCTGGACAACGGCCCGCTCGAGGGCGCGATCGGCGAGGCCGCCGATGCGGCCATGGCCGAGATGGGTGCCCTCGCCGACATCCGCCGCCAGGTCTCCGACCTCACCTGGACCGTGCCCGACATGGCGAAAGCCTATACGGGGCGCATCATGGCGCTGATCACCACCGCCAGCATGGTCGCCGACACCGCCGATGATGTGCGCACCGCGCGCATCGCCGGTGTCTACAACGCGCTGTTGATGGCCAAGGAGATGGCGGGACGTGAACGGGCCGCGGGCGCGGTCGGGTTCGCCGCAGGCCGGTTCTCCCACCGGCAGCTCCACACCCTCGCGACCCTCGGCGCCGAACAGGACGCCCTCGTCGCCCTCGCCTTGTCGCGCGCTCCTGCGAAGGACCGGCCGGCCATCGAGGCCATCACCACAGGCGAAGAGGCGGCCCGTACCGATGCGCTGCGCGAGGTCGCCCTCGAAAGCCTCACGAGCGGCAACGTCGGCGGTATCACCGGCCCGGAATGGTTCGCCGCCTCCACCGCCCGTATCGACGTCATGAAGAAGGCGGTCGATGCGGTCACCTCCTCGCTGCTGACGGTGGCCGGAACCCACGTCGGCGAGGCGCGGACGCACTTCTTCATCATCGTAATCGCCGGCGGCCTCAACACCGTGCTGTGCCTCTTGGTGTCCATCTTCAACGTGCGCGGCCTGAAGGCACCGATTTCGCGGATCGTCGCGCAGATCGGCCAGGTCAGCAGCGGCACGACGGACATCAGCATCGAAGACGCCGACCGCTCGGACGAGATCGGTGACATCGCCTCGGCGCTGGAGCTCATGCGGCGCGGCGAGGTGGAGCGCAAGAAGCTGCTGGAGAAGGAGGCGGAGCGCCATCGGCTGGAGGAGCTGAGGACCAAGCGCATGGAGGAGGCGATCGACGCCTTCCAGTCGCGCGCCCAGACCACGCTGGCCGCGCTCGACGAGATGAGCCACGCTTTGACCGAAGTCGCCGACAATCTCGCCGACACTGCGGATCATACGGCCTCCGGCTCGACCCAGGCCAAGGCGTCGTCCGACGAAGCGGCGCGCGCGGTCCAGGGTGTCGCCGCGGCGATCGACCAGCTCCACGGCTCCATCCACGAGATCACCAGCAAGGTGGCCACCTCGCAGAAGGCGACGGACGCGGCCGCGTCGGTGGTCACCGCCACCTCCAAGCGCGTCACCGGCCTCGCCACCGCGGCGGAGGCGATCAACAACGTGGCGACGATGATCGCCTCGATCGCCGAGCAGACGAACCTTCTCGCCCTCAACGCCACCATCGAGGCGGAGCGGGCGGGGCCTGCGGGACGCGGTTTCGCCGTGGTGGCGCACGAGGTGAAGGCGCTCGCCAATCAGACGGCTGCGGCCACCAGCGAGATCGCCAAGCAGATCGAGGACATCCAGAGCGAGACGCGCTCGGCGGTTCAGGGGATCGACGAGATCCTGGGGCGGTTCGATGCGCTGCGCTCGTCCTCGCAGGGAATCTCCTCGGTGATGTCGGAGCAGAGCGCGGCGACGCGGGACATCGGCGCCGGCGTTCAGAGCGCGACGGAGGGGTCGCTCACGGCCTCCAAATCCGTCAGCCTGGTGGTGACGGCGGCAGAAAAGGCGTCCCACGACGCTCACGACGTGCAGTCCACCGCGACGCGGATGCGCGACGTCTCCAGCCAGCTCCGCGAGGTCTTCTCGACCTTCCTCACCCAAGTGCGCGCCGTCTAGGCGCGCGCCGCTCCCGGATCGCGCGCCGTCTGGGCGCGCGCCGCTTCCGGATTACTCGCCGTCTAGGCGCGCCACACTCGGGCTGGGCGGCGTCGAGACCTGGCCGACCGGCGCGCCTCAGACGACGCGGAGCCCCTCGCGCCACACGCCGCGCACCACCGGGATCTCGCCGCGCTCGCGCCGCCGCACCCGCACGATGTCGCCGCGCAGGCCCTCCACGAGCCGGCCGCGGTCGTCCATCTTCAGCGCCCGTGCCGGGTTGGCGGACACGGTGGCCAGCGCCGCCGGCAGCCCCCACCCTTCCCGGTCCGACAGCACGAACGCTGATTGCAGCATCGAAAAGGGCACATAGTCGGACGAGAGGATGTCCAGCATCCCGAGGTCCGCCAGCTCCGCCGCCGACACGTTGCCCGAGTGCGAGCCGCCACGCACCATGTTCGGACCGCCCATCAAAATCTGCATGTCCGCCGCGCGCGAGGCCTCGGCCGCCTCCACCGTGGTCGGAAACTCGGCGAGCGTCACGCCGTCGCGGATCGCCTCGTCGACATGGCCCGTCGTCGCATCGTCGTGGCTGGCGATGATGACGCCGCGCGCCTTCGCCCGTTCGGCCAAGGCGCGGCGGTTGCGATCGGACCACTTGCCCGCCCGCGCCACCCGCTCGGCCTTGAAGAGCTCGAACTCGGCATCGTTCATGCCGCTCTTGCCCTGGAAATAGATCTTGTAGGCCTCCATCGAGCGGAACTGGCGCTGACCGGGCGTGTGGTCCATCAGCGAGATGAGCCGCACGTCAGCGACATCCTCGAACAGCTCGAACCCCGCGATCGCCATCTCGTCCGACACCTCGCATCGCAGGTGGAAGTGATGCTCGGCCCTCAGACGGCCCTCCGCCCCGGCCGCGGCGATCGCATCGGCGAAGTCGCGCGAGTCCTGGGAGGTGATGGCGGCGTCAGCGTCTAGCCCCACCCGCAGCGCGTCGAGCACGGTGGTGATGCCGGAGGCGGCGATCTGCGCATCGTGGGCCTGGATCGCGGCGGTGACGTTCCAGCGCACCTTCGGGCGGGGGGCGATGTGGGTCTCGAGGTGATCCGTGTGCAGCTCGATGAGGCCGGGGACGATATAGTCACCGCCGCAATCCTCGCCCGCGGCCGGCCCTTCGCCGATGGCGGCGATGCGCCCGCCCTCCAGCACGATATGGCCGCGCACCACCTCGTCCGGCAGCACAAGATGGGCATTGGTCAATGTGGTCACGGGGTCTTGTCCGAATTGTCGTTGGCGGCGGTGCCCTGGGCGGCAATCACCCTGAAGGCCCCGCCGGGCGTGTCTTCACGATAGATGGCGTGGACGAGCGGGTGGGCCGCCTTGTCCAGCGCGCCGAAATGGGAGCGCGCGGCCGCGGCGACGGCCTCGGCACCGATGCCGAGCGGCCCGGTCAGCGTCATGTGGAACTGGAAGCGCTCCATCACATAGGGATAGCCCCATGTGTCGAGCAGCTCACGCTCGCGCGGGTCCAGCCGTTCAGGCTGGCGGCGGGCGAGGTCGGCCGCGGTCAGCGGGGCGCGCAGCGGCTCGAACGCCTCCACCGCGGCGCGCGCGGCGGCGCCGAGCGCCGGATCGTCCGACCGGAAGGCGAGGAAGCGCGACAAGGGGGCGATGGTGAGCACTGGAACGATGGGCGCAACGCGGGCGATGTGGTGCCGGAAGGCGGCAACGAGGTCGAGCTCGGACACACCGTCGGCAAGCCGGAAGGGGGCGCGCAACGTGGCGTGGAAGCCGTAGCGCGCGGGTACATGGGCCGACGCCTCGGGCGGTGCGACGGGGGGCATCGCCGCGTCGAAAAAGGGCGAGCGGCCGAGCCAGGAGGCCGCGGCCTCGGCCAATTGCGACCCGTCGGGCGGGGTCAGATAGACGGCGTAACGCATCGCACCTTCATACACTCGTGACGAACGATTCGAACCTCACGGCCGTTTCATCACAAAAGACTGCAAGGCACGAGCCGGAGCGACCCTATGCCGAGGACAGACCATCCGGGCCGACCTGTCACATATGTTTGTGACACGGCGTCGACACCCCTCCTCCCCGCAGGAGGCGGCCGATGAGCGCCGCCAGCGTGATCACCGCCGCGGACTGGGTGGGCGCGGCCTTCCTCGCGACCGGGGCGGGCGCGATCCTGGTGCTCGGCGGGTTCGATACGCCGCGCCAGTCCGCCCGCACCGCGCTCGCCGCCGTCACCGCGATGCTGGCCGCCGCCTTCTACGCCTTCCCCGCCCTCGGCATCCCGGCGCTCCACCTCGGCTTTGCCGCGGTGGAGGCGCATTATGTGCTGTGGCTGGCCGCCTCGCCGCTGGTCCTCGCCGCGCTGATGGTAACCGCGACCCCCGCCGGCCGCAGCCTCTTGCCGATGGCGCTGACCGCCATCTTCATCGACGTGGCGATGGTCGTCGCGCTGGCGGTCGCGGGCGGCGCATCGGGCGGCGCGGCGGTGGTGTGGTTCATCGCCGCCGCGATCCTCCTCGGCATTCTCGCCGCGGTGCTGTGGGGCCCGGTGCGCTCGTTCGCCCATGAGGGCCACCCTGTCCGCGCCGCGCTTTATGACCGCCACGCCGGCATCCTCACCGTCCTGTGGGGGCTGTGGTTTCTGGCGGTGCTGCTGGGCCCGTCCGGCGTCGGGGGCATCGGTCCGGTGGCGCAGGAGGTGGTGTTCATCCTGGTCGACGTTGCCGCGTTCGCCGCCTTCGGCCTGTTGGTGGCGCTGGAGGACGAGAAACTGGCGCCGTTGGAGGAAGGCGCCGAGGCCGAGCACATGGCCGAGCGCGCGGCCGCCGAAGTGCCCTACCCGCTGCGGCCGGCCGCACTGACCGGCGAGGCGGCGGAGGCCGAACGGCTTATCGCCCTGCACTATCGCCGCGTGGCCGAGCGGGAAGCCAGGCGCCGGGCGCGCCGCGAGAGGGTCGCCGTGCGCCCGCGCAAGCCTGCCCCTGCCGCCACGCGCGCCGCCGCCAAGCGTGAGGAGCGCCCCCCGCGCCACCCGCGCAAGCGTCCGGGCCTCTTGACCGCGCTGACCGCCACACCGTTCGGGCCGCTGACACGAGAGGATGCCCTGCCCGTCGCGCTGGTCGCCGGGGTGCTGATGGTGGTGGCGCACGCGGACAAGATCGGCGGCCGGCGCCGCTGAGCCTCAGCCGCCGTGCTTTTCCAGGAACACGTCCACCGGGAGCGCCTGAAAGTCCGGCAGTGCGGCGGCCAAGCGATCGTGCGGCCAATCCCACCAGGCGAGCGCCATCAGCCTGTCGCCCACCGCAGCGGGGAAGCGCGGGCGCAGCGGCCGGGCCGGAACGCCGGTGACGATCCAGTACGGCGCCACGTCGCGCGTGACCACCGCGCCCGCCCCGACGACGGCCCCGTCACCCACGGTGACGCCGGGCATGATGGTGGCACCGTGGCCGATCCACACGTCGTTGCCGATCCGCACCCGGTCGGCGCGGCGCCAGTCGAACAACCCTTCGTCGTGCGCCGCGCCCTCGAAATAATCGCCCGCGCGATAGGTGAAGTGGTGCGACGAGGCCCGCTCGATCGGATGGTTCGACGGGTTCAGCCGCACCGCAGCGGCGATCGACACGAACTTCGCCACGTCCGCGTAGAGCACGTGGCCGTTTCCATGATGTAGCTGTAGTCGCCGAGCGTGGACTCGGCGATCGCGGTGTGGGCCGCAATCTCGGTGTAGCGGCCCAGCGTGGTGCCGGTCACCCGCGCCGTGGGGTCCACGGTCGGCGCCTCGGAAAGCCGCATCGGCTCAGGCGGCCCGGCGCGGCGAGAAGGCCGTCACGTCGACCACGCGGTCGCACACCGCCTCGCGCACCTCGTGGTCGTGGAAGATGCCGAGGATGGCCGTCCCCGCCGCCTTCTTCGCCGTGATCAGGTCCACGACGACGGCGCGATTGGCGGCGTCCAGGCTCGCGGTCGGCTCGTCCACCAACAGCAGCGGCGTCTTGCGGATGAACCCGGCGGCGATGTTCACGCGCTGCTTCTCACCGCCCGAGAAGGTCGCCGGCGGCAGGCCCCACAGCCGTTCGGGCAGGTTGAGGCGCGTCAGCAGCGATGCGGCCTCCTCGCGCGCGCCGTCGCCGCCGCCCGCCGCGCTCACGAGGTCGAGCGCCGAAACGCGTGGGATGGCGCGCAGGAATTGCGTCACCTCGGCGATCGTCTCGCGCCGCACCGCGGCGAAGTCGCGCGCGGTCATCGCCGTGGTGTCGACGAGGGCGCCGCGGTGGCGCACCTTCACCGCCCCGGACCGCGCCTGATAGGTGCCCGCGACGATCTTCATGATCGAGCTTTTGCCCGCGCCGGACGGGCCGCCCAGCACCACGCATTCCCCCGCCGCGACGGTGAAGCTGACGTGCTCCAGCACCGGCAGGACGATGCCGCCGCGCAGGTGCATGGTGAAGGCTTTCGAGAGATTTTCGACCGCGAGGATGGTGTCCGCCATGGTCACACCGCCAAAATCGAGGAGACGAGGAGCTGGGTGTAGGGGTGCTGCGGGTCTTCGAGCACCCGGTCGGTGAGGCCCTCCTCCACCACGCGCCCGCCCTTCATCACCATCATGCGGTCGGCGAGCAGCCGCGCCACGGCGAGATCGTGGGTGACGAGGATGGCGGCGAGGCCCAAGTCGGCGACGAGGCGACGCATGACGTCGAGCACGCGGGCCTGGACGGAGACGTCGAGCCCGCCGGTTGGCTCGTCGAGGAAGACGAGGCGCGGATGGGTGACGAGGTTGCGGGCGATCTGCAGGCGCTGGCGCATGCCGCCGGAGAAGGTGCGCGGGGCGTCGTCGATGCGGTCGGCGGGGATCTCGACACGCTCAAGCCAGGCGGCGGCGGTGGCGCGGATGTCGCCATAGTGGCGGCCGCCGACGGCCATCAGCCGCTCGCCCACGTTGCCGCCGGCGGAGACCGACATGCGCAGCCCGTCGGCGGGGTTCTGGTGGACGAAGCCCCAGTCGGTGCGGGCGAGGCGGCGGCGCTCGGCCTCGGTCATATCGTCGATATCGGTCACCGTGCCGTCCCGCAGGCGGTAGGTGATGGCGCCGGAGGTGCGCGGCAGGCGGCCGGAGACGGTGCTGAGGAGCGTGGTCTTGCCGGAGCCGGATTCGCCGACGATGGCGAGCACCTCGCCCGGCCAGAGCGAGAAGGTGACGTCCGCGCAGCCGATGCGCGCGCCGTAGGTCTTGGTGAGGCCGGTGGCGGTGAGGAGCGGCGCGTCCTCGTCCGGCGTACCGGGCGCGCGCGGCTGATCCGCTCCGGGATGCGCCCCGTGCGCCGCAGCCCTGCGGAGTGCGGTGCCGGTGTTCAGGGTGTGCGGCGCGGCGCTCCCCTCTGCCGGTCCCGGCGGGGATGGGAGAGGGTTCGCCGTGTCGGTGGCCATGGCCGTGTCCTTACTCTGCGCGGGCGTATCACACTGCCGCCGCGTGATGGCGCGGGCCATCTTGCGTCCCCGGCGGTGCGCGGCCGCCGTGCCGCCTGCCCTGCCGCCGCTCCGATGCCGCCCAATGCCAAGGCGCCATGACAGGGTTGTGACGCCGACCCTGCGCCCGAATGCGGTGCCGGTCCACCGGGCGGTGCGCAAAAGGAGGCGCGTGGGCGTCGGCCGGACCGCAGACCGAGCCTGACCGCGGTGCGGCGGGCGGCAACCCTGTGGACGGCAACCCTGTGGACGGCAACCCTGTGGACGGCAACCCTGTGGACGGCAACCCTGTGGACGGCACCGCGGCAATGAACGGCGCAGGCGCGGAGACAAGGAAGCATTAACCAAGTGCGTTCACGACTTGGTCAGATCATGGGCGCCGAAGGGATCGGGAGATGTCGAGACTGGCCATGCCTCTGGCTCTGGCGGCCGCGCTGTCGCTGTCGGGATGCATCTCGGGCGATTGGAGCGGGCTCGGCCTCTTCGCGGAGGCGGACAGTGAAACCTGCCGGTCGGACGGTTGGGTCGACGTGTGCCAGGACGGCGGGGCGATCCGCGTCACCGACAACAGCCCCGGCGCGCGCCAGCTCAGCGAGGCGGAGCTGGCGGACCGGGCCTATGACCTCATCGACGTCGCCCAGCTTCCTGTCGGCGGATCGCAGTCGGGACCGGCCGGCGCGGGATTTTCGCTCGGCCGGACGGATCTCAGCGCTTGCAGCGTCGGCAGCGGGATCGCCGAGGGGAACACCGCCATTTTGACGTGCCGCCTGACGATGGTGGTCACCCTCGACTGAGGGCGACCACCACCGCGTCATGCGGGTTCGGCGAGCGATCAGCAGCCGGTCGGGGCGAGGCTGACGTAGTCTTCCTTGATGCGCTTGCGGGTCTCGATATAGAGCGGCGCGTTGCGGCCGACGACGTAGCGGTTACCATCGACGGAAATGGTCTTCTGGGCGCCGCGCAGCTTGATGCCCTTCGGATAGACTTTGTAATGGGCCGGGTAATAGGTGCCGACGTAGCACTTTTGTGCACCGCGGTCGTCCCGCTCGACGACATAAGAGTCCGTCGGGTCCCCTGCCAGCGCGGGCAGAGCGAAAGCCGACATGGCGGCGCTAATGGCAGCAATACAGATCAGTTTCATAAAAATCTCCCACAAGCCAAGGTCCATCAGGGGCACCCCGTGCCTGTGGATACAAGTAAAAATTGGGTTGCGCTGTCAATACTTCGTTTACCGATTTGTGCGTGCCGGCGCATTGCCATAAGTCTTAACGTGCGCCGTTAACCATTTTTTCGCCCGCCGATCGGCCGAGTTGAACTTAAACGTTCGGCGCCTCCGCGGCGCGTCTCTGCGTGCAGAAATCCGTATCCGAGCAGGTGAACATGCGCCCACCCGCGTCGTCGGTCACGATCTCGTCAAGGTAGACGCCGGTCGCCCCGCACAGCGCGCAGGGTGCATCGAACGCCTGCACCGCGAAGGGATGGTCCTCGAAGTCGAGGCTCACGACCTCGGTGAAGGGCGGCACCGCGTAGATGCGCTTCTCACGTCCGGCGCCGAAGAGCTGCAGCGCGGGCGAACGGTGCATCTTCGGATTGTCGAACTTCGGCGTCGGCGAAGGGTCCATGATGTACCGCCCCTCCACCTTCACCGGGTAGGCGTAGGTGGTGGCGATGTGGCCGTGGCGGGCGATGTCCTCGTAAAGCTTCACGTGCATCAGGCCGTATTCTTCCAGCGCGTGCATCACCCGCGTCTCCGTCTCGCGCGGCTCCAGGAAGCGCAAGGGCTCGGGGATCGGCACCTGGAAGACGAGGATCTGCCCGGCCGAGAGCGGCGTCTCGGGGATGCGGTGGCGGGTCTGGATGATCGTCGCGTCCCTGGTCGCCGTCGTCACCGCCACGTTGGCGACGCGGGCGAAGAAGGCGCGGATGGACACCGCATTGGTGGTGTCGTCGGACCCCTGGTCGATCACCTTCAGCGTATCGTCGGGGCCGATGATGGAGGCGGTGACCTGCACGCCGCCGGTGCCCCAGCCATAGGGCATCGGCATTTCGCGGCTGGCGAAGGGGACCTGGTAGCCGGGGATCGCCACGGCCTTCAAAATCGCCCGGCGGATCATGCGTTTGGTCGCCTCGTCGAGATAGGCGAAGTTGTAGGTGAGCGTCACTCCGCCGCCTCCTGCGCGTCCGTTTCGCCGGGCGCGGCGCCGGCGGCGGCCTCGGCGCGGAGGCGCCGCACCAGCGCCGCCTCGGCCTGGAAGTCCACGTAGTGGGGCAGCTTCAGGTGCTCCACGAAGCCGGTCGCCTGCACATTGTCGCTGTGGGCGATGACGAATTCTTCGTCCTGCGCCGGCGCCACGCGGTCCTCGCCGAGTTCGCCCGCCCTCAGCGCGCGGTCCACCAGCGCCATCGCCATCGCCTTCCTCTCCACCCGGCCGAAAACGAGGCCGTAGCCGCGCGTGAATTGCGGCGGCTCCTCGGCGGACCCGTGGAACTGGTTCACCATCTGGCATTCGGTCAGCGTCATGGTGCCGAGCGTGACGGGGAAGCCGAGTTCCGGCACGTCGAGCTCCAGCTCCACCGCGCCGGTGCGGATCTCGCCCACGAAGGGGTGGTTGCGCCCGTACCCGCGCTGCGTGGAATAGGCGAGGCCGAGAAGCCATCCCTCGTCGCCGCGCGCCAACGCCTGCAGCCGCACGTCACGCGGCAGCGGCGAGACGAGCGGCTCGCGCGTGAGGTCGCCCGGCTCGGCGTCGCGCGCGGCGGGGTCCGCGGCGTCCGGCTCGACAAGGCCCTCGTGGCCCAGAACGTCGGTCACGCGCGGGGCGGGGCCGAGCGGGTCCGCGGTGGCGGGCGGCTCAGCACCAAGGTCCGGCTCGATCAGGCGGTGCGTATAGTCGAAAGTCGGCCCCAGCACCTGGCCGCCGGGAAGGTCCTTGAAGGTCGCGGAAATGCGCCGCTCGATCGCCATCGCCGCGGTGTCCACGGGGCGCGAGGCGCCGAGCCGCGGCAAGGTGGTGCGGAAGGCGCGCACGAGGAAGATCGCCTCGATGAGGTCGCCGCGCGCCTGGCGGATGGCGATGGCGGCCAGCTCCGGGTCATAGAGCGAGCCCTCGGCCATCACCCGGTCCACGGCGAGCGTGAGCTGGCCGGCGATCTGCTCGGCGGTGAGTTCGGGAACGGCGGGATCGCCGCGGCGGTCCTTGGCGAGCAGGCGGTGGGCGTTGGCGATCGCCGCGGCGCCGCCCTTCACTGCGACGTACACGTGACCTCCGTGGTGCGCGGCAGCCCGACGACGCCGGCGCCCGCTTCGTCGATGAGGATGAAATCCAGACCGCGCGGGAACAGCGCCCGGTTGGCGGCGAGGCGGGCGAGCACCGCGTCGGACAGGTCGGCGTCGAGGGTGCGGGCGCCGTCGATGCCGGGGCCGGCGAGGCGCAGCGTGCGGCCTGAAAGGCGCACCGGGGCGATGAGCGTGGCGGAGCGGTCCGGGTAGACGTCGTCGCCAACGCTGAGCCCATTCGGCAGCGCGTTCAGACCGGTGACGGCGGCGAAGCGCGCGGCGGCCGGGTCGGCGGTGACGGGGGCGCCGGTGTGGAAGGTGAGCCAGGGCGCGGCCGCCGCGAAGGCGGGGGCGAGATAGACCGGCGTCTCCTGGTCGGCGAGCGTGAGGAGCACGGCGCCCGCCCCGGCAGAAAGCGGCGCGGGCGGCCCGGCGGCCGGCAGAGCGTGGACGGTCCCGGGCTCGGCGAGCGCGGACAGGACGGCGCGAAAAGCGGCCTGCGCGTCGAACACGGGGTGCGCGAAGGCGCCCTCAAGGGCGGTGGTGAGATCGGAGTTGTCCATCAGTCCTCGCCCCGCACCATGGTGAAGAAATCGACCCGCGTGGCGGCGACCTCGGCGGCGCGGGCGGCCTCGCGCGCGGTGCGGGCGGCGTCCATCGCGCGGGCGGCGGCCGCGATCGTTTCCGCGTGCGCCGCGGTCTGGGCCAGCGCGTCGAGGAGGGCGATGGCTTTGGCGCGCGTCTCGTCCCGGCCCATGACGTGGCCGAAGCCGACTTCGCCGCTGGCAAGCTTCACGGTGCAGCGCGCCACGGTGGCTTCGCCCGCATTGAACGGCGCGCCGCCGCCGCCGATGCGTCCGCGCACCATGACGAGGCCGACCTCCGGCCCGCGCACGACGGTGTAGTCCGGCGCGGGGTCGATGGCGCCGAGCGTCGCCAGCACCTCGTCCGCCTCGGCGAGGGCGAGGGTGCGCAGGAGGGCCTGGCGGGATGCGATGGCGGGGTCCGGCGCCGGGGCGGGATCGGGCGCGGTGGCGGCGGGGTCGGGGGCGGGTCGGGTCATGTCGCCTCGCTAGGCAGGCTTCGTGACAGCCTTATGACCGCGGGAGCGATGGCCCGGCAAGCGGGTGGCTTCTCCGCCCGCGTCTTGAGGCCGAGCGAGGGGCTCGTCCGCCCGCGTCTTCGCGGCAGCGGTGCGGCCTGCCCGCTCGCATCGCCCCTTCGCGCAACGAAAAAGGGCGCGGGGAAGACCCCGCGCCCTTCGTCCAGCCCGGAAGGCCGGGTCCGATTACTGGCGGTTGCCGAGCAGCGACAGCAGGAACTGGAACATCATGATGAAGTCCAGGTAGAGCTGCAGCGCGCCGATGACGGCCTTGCGGCCCGCCGTGGCCGAGTCGTCGCCCACATAGTAGCTTTCCTTGATCTTCTGCGTATCGAACGCGGTCAGGCCGGCAAACACCAGCACGCCGATGATCGAGATCGCGAACTGCAGCGCGGAGGACTGCAGGAAGATGTTCACCAGCATCGCGATGAAGATGCCGATCACACCCATGATCAGGAACGAGCCCATCCCGGACAGGTCCTTCTTGGTGGTGTAGCCGTAGAGGCTGAGACCACCGAAGGCGACCGCCGTGATGAAGAACACGCGCACGATGCTCTCGGACGTGTAGACGAGGAAGATCGTCGACAGCGAGGCGCCGACCAGCGCGGCATAGAGGAAGAAGAGCGCGCGGGCCTTCGCCGGCTCCATCTTGTGGACGCCGAAGGAGAGCCAGAAGACGACGCCGAGCGGGGCGAGCGCCAGCACCCACTTCAGCGGGGTCGTGTAGAGGGTGACGCCGAACTGCGTCAGATAGATGCCGTTGCCGACCTGCGCGACGGCGCCTTCGCCGCCCTGCGTGGTCGCCAAGGCGAAGACGGCGAGCGCCGCCACACCCGTGAGGGCGAGCCCGATGGCCATGTAGTTGTAGACCTGCAGCATGTAGCTGCGCAGGCCCTGGTCGATGGATGCATCGTACCGCGCGGCTCCAGTGGCCGGCCGTGTGGTCGTGTTCTGATTCCAGGTCGCCATTGAAATCCCTATGACAGTCCTAAGGAGCCGGGGCGGGCGGCCGCGAACGGACGCCTCCCAGGTCGGTAAGATATGGCAACCGGGCAACCGCGCCGCAAGAACTTCGCGCATGGGTGCGGCTTCGGATCGTCGTCTTTTGCCGCCGCGCTCGGGCGCCAATTGACGCAGCCGGCGCGCAAGGCCCGGCTCCGCGCCGCCGCCCGCAGCCTCGCCTACTCGCGCTCGAAGGTGATTTCGGCCGTCGTCACCAGCGTTTTGCCGTCGGACATCGTGTCCACGGTGACGATGCTGAATTCCTTGTCGTTTGCGGGGGCGATCGTCATGGTCGCGATGTCGTCGCCATGGATCGTCTTCGGAAACGTCATGGTCAGGACGATGCGCCCGTCTTCCTGCGGCCCGCCGTCGAGCTCGGCCGGCCCCGCATTGGAGCCGATATAGGTGCCCTTCAGCCGCTCGCCCTGGCGCACCATGTCGGCGCCGATGGCCCGCTTCAGCACCATCATCGCCCGGCATTCGCCATCGAAACCGATCTGGTCGCCGGACTGCGCGCCCTCGATCTCGCAGGTGACGTTCATCTTGCGCGACTTGTCATCCTTCTGAACGAAGCCTTTGCCGCTCCACTTGCCGGTAATATCGAAAATCGAGGTTTCCTCGGCGGCGGCCTGACGGACCGGCACAGCGAGATTAAACCCGGCCACCATCAAGGCCGTGACGAGTGTGAACTTCAGCATCCCATCTCCTTCAACCGCTTTGATTGCGCCGCATCATAATAGATGCGTCATGGATACCAACGGAGCTTCGCATAATCCGTTCGCGGTGCGATGGCGAGTCACAGGTCGGCGAGGCGCTTGTCAGAGTTCGGCATCACTGGTAGCTCCAGGGCCGCAGCGTTCCGTGGAGGAACTGGAAGCGATCGCGGTGCGGCCGACCCAACTCGGGGGCCAAGTCCGCGGCTGTGTCTGACGGGTCCGGCCCCTCGGCCGCCCCCGCCATCCCGGTGCGCGCGTCGTGAATGGAGACTCTATGCGCACCCCGACCGCCGCCATGCCCGTCCCCCTGCGCCCCGCGGTGAGCGCGGCTGTGCGCCCGAAGGCGAACGAAGGCGACGCGGTCTCGATCCGAGCGGGTGCGGCACGATGAGCGGTAAAATCGGTGTCATGGTCTGCGGCCACGGCTCGCGGTCCAAGAGCGCGGTCGCCGAATTCGCCACCGCCGCCGAGGCGCTGAAGACGCGGTTCCCGGACTGGCCGGTCGAATACGGGTATCTGGAATTCGCCAACCCCGTCATCCGCGACGGTCTCGATGCCCTGCGCGCGAAGGGCGTGGACCACATCCTCGCCGTGCCGGGCATGCTGTTCGCGGCGATGCACGCCAAGAACGACATTCCGAGCGTCCTCAACACCTACGCCGCCAAGCACGGCATCCGCATCGACTATGGCCGCGAGCTGGGCGTGGACGCTCGGATGCTGCGCGCCGCGGGCGAGCGGGTGCGCGCCGCGCTGGAGGAGCTCGACGCTGCCCACGGCCCCGCCCCGGCGAGCGAGACCTGCCTCGTCGTCGTCGGCCGCGGCGCGTCGGACCCCGACGCCAACGGCAACGTCGCCAAGGTGGCGCGGCTTCTGTGGGAAGGCTTCGGCTTCGGCTGGTGCGAGACGGCCTATTCGGGCGTGACCTTCCCGCTCGTCGAGCCGTGCCTGGAGAAGGTGGCGAAGCTCGGCTTCAAGCGCGTCGTCGTGTTCCCCTACTTCCTGTTCTCGGGGATCCTGATCGACCGCATCTACGGTTTCGCCGACACGGTGGCCGCGCGCCATCCGGACATCGCCTTCGCCAAGGCGTCCTATCTCGGCAGCCACCCGGCGGTGATCGACACGTTCGCCGAGCGCGTGACCGAGCTTCTGGACGGCCCGGCGGCGATGAATTGCGGGCTATGCAAATACCGCATCCAGGTGCTGGGCTTCGAGGACGAGGTGGGTGCGCCGCAGGAGAGCCACCACCACCACGTCGAGGGCATGGGCGCATCGGCTCCCGGCTCGGCGGTCGAGACCTGCCGCCTGTGCCACACCTTCTGCACAGGCGCCTGCCGCCTGCTCGCCGGCCCCGGCGACCACCGCCATCATGGGGATGGGCACGATCATGGACATGCGCACCACGATCATGGCCATTCTCATGCGCACGACCATGCGCATCACGATCACGCCCACGAGCACACGCATGGTCATGGGCACACCCATGACCATGACCATGGCCACGCACAAGCAGAAGGGCACGGGCACGATCATGGCCACGGGCACGGCCACCATCACCCGCGCTATCCGCACGAGAACCACCCGCTCGGCCCCAAGAGCGTGGTGACGGGCGGCCTCTACACCTACGAACGCGATCCCGACGCGATCTACGCCCAGTCCTTCGCCATCATCCGTGCCGAGGCCGACCTCGCCCGCTTCGGCGACGCGGCGCCGCTCGCCGAGCGCATCGCCCACGCCGCGGGCGACACCGGCGTTTTGGCCGACCTCGTCGTCCACGGCCCGGTGATCGCCGCCGCCAAGGCCGCGCTCGCCGCGGGCCGCCCCGTCATCGTCGACACCGAGATGACGCGCCACGCCATCGCCGCGCGCTACGTCCCGCGCGAGCAGGTGCGCTGCCACATCCTCGACGCCGAGACGCCGGCCGAGGCGGAGGCCGCCGCGACCACCCGCTCGGCGATCGCCATCCGCCGCGCGGCGGACGCGCTCACCGGGTCCGTCGTCGTCATCGGCAACGCGCCCACCGCACTGTTCGAGCTGCTGGAGCTGATCCGCGGCGGCGCCCGCCCCGCCGCCATTTTCGGCTTCCCCGTCGGCTTCGTCGGCGCGGTGGAATCGAAGGCGGCGCTGGTGGCGATGGCCCCGGCCCCCTTCGCGACGGTACGCGGGCGGCGCGGCGGATCGGCCATCGCCGGGGCCGCGCTCAACGCCGCAGCCGCCGCCACCGCCGACACGCGCATCAGCGCCTGATGCGCCGCTCCGGGACCCGCCGCCCGGTGGGTCCCGCCCGCCGCGCCTTCATTCGCACGCCGGCCTGGTCCGCCTGTCGTCCCGCCACCCGCCGCGCTGCAGGCGGCACACCGTGACGGACCCCTGGCTCACCGTCGTCGGCTGCCTGCCGGGCGGCGCGCTCGCCCCCGGCGCGCCCGCGGAGGCACTTCACGCCGCCGCCGTGTTCGGCCCGGCGCGGCTTTTGGATGTCGTCGCCGTCACGCCGGAGCGCCGCCGCCCGTGGCCGAGCCCCTTCGCGGACGGCATCGCGGCGCTTCTTAGTCTGCGCGGCACCCCCGTCACGGTGCTGGCGAGCGGCGACCCGCTGAACCACGGCGTCGCCGCCACGCTGCTGCGGCATGTGGCGGCTGAGGAGATGCGCGTCTTTCCCGCACCCTCCGCCTTCTCGCTGGCGGCGGCGGCTCTCCTGTGGCCGCTCGCCGAGGTGGCGCAGGTCTCGCTTCACACAGCCCCGCCGGAAGCGATCCTCGGCCACGTCGCGCCCGGCCGCCGCATCCTCGCCCTCACCCGCGACGGCAAGGCGCCCGCGCTCATCGCCGCCGCCCTCACCCGCGCGGGCTATGGCGACGCGGCACTCGCCGTCTGCGCCGACCTCGGCGGCCCCGGCGCCAGCGTCTATCGCACGCGCGCGGGCGAACTGACGGGCGAGATGCCCGCCCTCAACGTCCTGGCCGTGGAGTGCGGCGCGGGCCCCTCCCCGCTCACCGTCGACGCCCTCACCCACGACGGCTGCGTCACCCGTGACGAGGTGCGCACGCTCACCCTGGCGGCCCTCGCCGCCGCCCCAGTCGCGTTTGGCCATCTGTGGGACGTCGGCTCCGGCAGCGGGTCCGTCGCCATCGACTGGATCCGCCGCGGCGGCACGGCCACCCTGTTCGAGCGCCACCCCGGACGCCTCGCCGCCATCGCCGCCAACCTCGCCGCCACGGGCACCGCCTCGGCCGCCACCGTGCTGGCCGGGGACGCCGCGGCGGCGCTCGCCCAGGCGGCCGACCCCACGCACATCTTCATGGGCGGCGCGGTCGGCGATGCGGCGCTGTTCGAGGCGCTGTGGGCGCGGCTGCCCGCGGGCGGCCTCTTCATTTCCAACGCGGTGACGGCGCTGGCGGAGGCGGAGACGATCCGCCGGCACGCGCGCCTCGGCGGCCGGCTGACACGCATCGCCCTGTCGCACGATGCCCTCATCGGCGGCCTCACCGCCCTCAAGCCGGCCATGCCGGTCCTCCAATGGCGAGCCACACGATCATGAGCGGGACACTTCACGTCGTCGGGGTCGGCCCCGGCGACCCGGACCTCATCACCCTGAAGGCGGCGCGCGTCATCGAGTCTGCCGCCGTCGTCGCCTACCCGCAGACGACGACGGGGAGCCTTGCCGCTCGCATCGCCGCCGCGCACATCGGCACCGCCGAGCAGGCCCCGTTCACGGTGCCGATGAGCAATGACGGCGCCGCCGAGGCCGCCTACGACGCCGCCGCCGCGATGATCGAAGCCCACTGCGCCGCCGGCCGCGACGTGGCGCTCCTGTGCGAGGGCGACCCGATGCTCTACGGCAGCGCCGCCTCGGTGACGGCGCGGCTCGCCGGGCGCGTTTCGATCGCCATCGTCCCCGGCGTCGCCGCGGCTACCGCCTGCGCCGCCGCCGCCGGGGCGAGCCTCGTGCGCGGCGAGGCCCCTCTCACTATCCTCCCGTCCACCGCCGATGCGGACATTCTGCGCCGCGCCCTCGCCTCGCCCGGCGCCGTGGTGCTCTACAAGGTGGGCCGTCACTTCGACGCGGTGCGCGCGCTGGTCGAGGAGGCGGGGCGCACCGGCACACTCGTCATCCGCGCCACCACCGAGGACGAGCGGGTGATGCCGCTCGCCGACGCGCCCGCCGGGATCAAGCCCTACTTCTCCACCATCCTGGTAACCGACCCACCCGCCCCGCGGCCCGCCCCATCCGGCGACGTCGCCGTGGTGGTGCTGGCGCCGGGCGCGCTGGAGACGGCCCGCCGCGCCAAGGCCGCCCTCGCAGCCGAAGGCCGCGCCGTGACGCTGCACGGCCTCGCCGCCCGCGTCGCCCCGGAGGAGGTCGACGTGTCGTTCGCCTCCGCGACGCACCATATCGGCCGCCTGTTCGCGGGGGGAACCTCCGTCGTCGGCGTCTGCGCGGCGGGGATCCTCATCCGCAGCGCGGCGCCCTTCGTGCGGGACAAGACGACCGAGCCGCCCCTCGTCGCGCTCGCCGAGGACGGGAGCGCCGTCGTGCCTCTGCTCGGCGCCCACCACGGCGGCGGACGCATCGCCGCGACGCTCGGCGCGACCTTCGCCGTCGCCCCCGCCGCCACCACGCTGTCCGACACGCGCCTCGGCATCGCTCTCGACGATCCGCCCGAGGGCTACACCGTCGCCGACATCGCCCCCTTCAAGGCGCTCGCCCGCACGCTGGCGTCGGGCGATGGCGTCGACACCGCGGCCCCCTTCCTCGCCGACCTGCCGCGCGGGCCGCACAAGGTCGCCGTCACCTCGCGCCTCGCCGAGGACGCCGCGACGGTGCCGACCTACATCGCCCGCACCGTGGCGCTCGGCATGGGCGCGGAGCGGGGCGCGGACCCCGCCGCCGCCGTCCGCCTCGCCCGCACGATGCTCGCCGCCGCCGGGATCGACCCGCGCGCCGTCGCCGCCGTCGTCACGCTGGACCTGAAGGCCGACGAGACCGCGCTCCACGCCGTCGCCGCCGACCTCGGCGCCCCGCTCCGCGTCTTCACCCGCGAGCGCCTCGCCCAGGAGGACGCCCGCCTCGCCACACCGTCCGACGTGGTGCGCGCGGCGGTCGGCATCGGCGGAGTCGCGGAGGCCGCCGCCCTCGCCGCAGCGGGGCCGGACGGCATCCTCGTCTCGCCCAAGGTGATCGGCGACGGACTGACGGTGGCGCTCGCCGAAGCCCCGGCCCCCATCGGCCCCGTCGGCCGCGCGCGCGGAAAACTCACCGTGGTCGGCATCGGCCCCGGCACGACGCTCTGGCGCACGGGCGACTGCGTTGCGGCGCTCGCCCGCGCCGACGCCTTCGTCGGCTACACGCTCTATCTGGACCTCGTGGAGGACCTGCGCGCCCACCAGACCCGGCACGACTTCCCCCTCGGCGACGAGACGGAGCGCACGCGCTTCGCCCTCGAGCTCGCCGCGGAGGGGCGCGA
This sequence comes from Acuticoccus yangtzensis, assembly GCF_001927245.1. GTDB lineage: Bacteria > Pseudomonadota > Alphaproteobacteria > Rhizobiales > Amorphaceae > Acuticoccus > Acuticoccus yangtzensis. The sequence goes on from NZ_MJUX01000001.1 coordinate 1,342,017, forward strand.
GGTGGCGCTGATCTCGTCGGGCGACCCCGGCATCTACGCCATGGCCACCTTGGCGATGGAGCTCCTCGACACCGGCGACCTCAGCGACGCGGCCCGCCGGGTGGACGTCGCGGTGGTTCCGGGCGTCTCCGCCGCGCAGGCCGCCGCCGCCAGAGCGGGCGCGCCGCTGGGGCACGACTTCGCGTTCATCTCGCTGTCCGACCTTCTGACGCCGTGGCCCGCCATCGCCCGGCGGCTGATGGCGGCGGCCGCGTCCGACTTCGTGGTGGCGCTCTACAATCCCCGCTCGCGCCGCCGCACGGAGCAGCTCGCCCGCGCGCTGGAGATCTTCCGCGGCTCGCGCCCGGCGACCACACCGGTGATCCTCGCCGCGAATGTCGGCCGCCCGGCGGAGGCGATCACCGTCACCACCATCGCCGACCTCGACCCCGAGGACGTCGACATGCTTTCGACCGTCATCATCGGCGCGTCAACGACGCGCGCCTTCACGCGCGGTGACGGGCGCACGCTCGTCTACACCCCGCGCGGCTACGACAAGAAGAATACGTTATGACGATCCACTTCATCGGCGCCGGCCCCGGCGCGCCCGACCTCATCACCGTGCGCGGCCTCAACCTCATCCGCCGCTGTCCGGTCTGTCTCTATGCCGGATCGCTGGTGCCGGAGGCGGTGGTGGCCGAAGCGCCGGAGGGCGCCCGCGTCATCGACACCGCGCCCATGAACCTGGACGAGATCATGGCCGAGATGGAGGCCGCCCACGCGCGGGGGGAGGACGTCGCCCGCGTCCACTCCGGCGATCCGTCGCTCTACGGCGCGATCGGCGAGCAGATCCGCCGGTTGGAGGCGGTCGGCATCCCCTTCGACATCGTCCCCGGCGTGCCCGCCTTCGCCGCCGCCGCCGCCACGCTGAAGACCGAGCTGACGCTGCCGGACGTCGCCCAGACGGTCATCCTCACCCGCACGGCGATGAAGTCCTCCGCGATGCCCAACGCCGAGGACCTCGACACGCTGGGTGCCTCGGGGGCGACGCTCGCCATCCACCTTTCGGTGCGCAACATGCGGCACGTGGTGGAGACGCTGACGCCGTTCTACGGCGAGGACTGCCCGGTGGCCGTGGTGGTGCGCGCCTCCTGGCCCGACGAGGAGGTGATCCGCGGCACCTTGTCGACCATCGCCGCCGCGGTGCGCGCCGCGAAGGTCACGCGCACGGCGCTGATCCTGGTCGGCCGGGTGCTGGACCCCGGCGCCTTCACCGACTCGGCGCTCTACGACCCGGCCCACCGCCACCTTTTCCGCAACCAGAAGACCAGGAAGCACGAGCCGTCCGCCTAGCGACGGCCGGAGCGGGGCGCGCACACGGACCGTCACGGCCGATCACATTGCGTCAGGCCGGTCACCAGACCGTGGCAATATGATGCAGTCTCATGTTATGTGGAACATAAGCATAACATGGGAGGCGCAATGCGCAAGACGATCACGTGGGCCGCCGCGGGGGCGGCAATGATGTGCGCGGTAGCTGGGGGCGCCGGCGCGGCCGAGTCCCTCAGCCAGCCGGAGCTGGTGAAGCGGGGCGATTACCTCGTCAACACCGTGATGGCCTGCGGCAACTGCCACACGCCGATGGGGCCGCAGGGGCCGGACATGAGCCGCTTCCTCGCCGGCGGTTTCCACTTCGACACGCCCGGTTTCAAGGTCACGGCGTCCAACCTGACCTCGCATTCCACCGGCCTCGGCGACTGGAGCGACGAGGAGATCAAGACGGCCATCCGAACCGGCCACAGGCCGGACGGCAGCGCCCTCGCCCCGGTGATGCCGACGAGCTACTACAAGATCCTCACCCCCGGTGACCTCGACGCGGTTGTCGCCTACCTGCGCACCGTGCCGCCGGTGGACAACAAGGTGCCGGATCCGGTCTATGACGGTGCCGCGCCGCCAGCCTTCCCCGGCGCCGAAACGCCGCTGATGGAGGACGCCCAGGCCGCCGACCCGGTGGAGAAAGGGCGCTACCTCGTCACCATCGCCCACTGCATGGAATGCCACATGACGCGCGAGCCGGGCGCCCCACTCGGCGGCGGCGGCCTGGAGATCCCCGGCCCCTGGGGCGTGGTGGTTTCCGCCAACATCACGTCGGATCCGGAGCACGGGCTCGGCAACTGGTCGGACGAGGAGATCGTGAGGGCGATCACCACCGGCATCTCGCGCGACGGCAAGGAGCTCAGCCCGCCGATGGGCTATCCTTATTATGCGCACATGACACCGGAAGACTTGGCGGCGATGGTCGCCTATCTGCGCACCATCCCGCCTGCGCCGTAAACCGCCAGCGCCGTGACGGGCGGCGCCGTGACCTTCCTCAGACGGAGCGCAGGACGACCATCACCGCCATCGCCGAGAAGACGGTGATGGTCGTGCCGAAGCGGAACGAGAGGAGCAGCGCGAGGCCCAGGACCACCGCCTCGCGCCATCCCCCGTCGACGGCCGCGGGAACGACCAGGGTCGTCATCACGGCGGCCGGCACCGCGTCGAGCGCGGCGGCGACGCGGAAGTGAAGCCGCTCGAACCGCGAGAGGATGAGGTAGCCGCCTGTGCGCGCGACCATCGCCACGATGGTGCAGGCGGCGATGAAGACGAGATCGTCGCTCATCGGGCGGGGCTCATCCGCCCGTCATCGGCAGGCGCGTCAGGGTCGACCAGCGACAGGTGGGGCTGAAGCTCCGGCTCCTCGGGCGCCGACAAAGGCGGCGAGCCGGGCCGCGCCACGATCGCCGCCGCCAGCATGCCGCCCAGGCAGCCGATGGTCATGTGCCACGGTGTGCCGAGGAAGGTGATGCCCCACTCCGGCGCCTTGTAGACGATGCCGGAGACGATGAAGGTGACCACCACCGTCAGCGCCCAGTTGGGCCGCCGCCGGAAGCTCATCACCAGCGCGACGAAGTAGATCGGCAGCAGCATGTCGAGCGCGTAGGCTTCGGGGTCGGTCAGGAAGGAGCCGAACAGGACGCCGAGCGCCGTGCCGCCCAGCCAAACCACGTAGAGCGAGACGCCGAGCCCGAAATAGGCCGCGAGGTTGAGCCGCTGGCGCTCTTCCTGGATGAAGGCGAAGGTCGGGTCCGTCAGCAGGAAGAAGAGAGGCAGCTTGACCCGCCAGGGGAAGGACCGCACCGCCTTGGTGACCGCCGCCGAATAAAGGAGATGGCGGAAGTTGACCGCGAAGACGGACAGGACGACCGACCACATGGGGATCTTCTGCCCGTAGAGGTCGATGGCGACGAACTGTGCAGAGCCTGCGAAAACCACCGCGCTCATCAGGATCGTGTCGAATCCCGACAGGCCGCCGCGCCCGAGGGCCAGGGCGCCGAACAGCATCGCCATCGGCGCCAGCGCGGTTTGCACCGGCAGACCATACGCCACGCCAACACGAACGGAGGACCAGAAGGATTGCGCCACCCGCGCCACCTACACCCGCGCCCAAACCTTCGCAAGCATGCCATATGACGACGCTATGGCTCACCATCGGCATGCGCTGCCCCTTCGCCAGGGCGCGAGGGACGGGCGCCCGCGGCTCGAGGCGGCCCGGGATATAGGGGCGCCCGCGGGACGAAGGGGTCCGCGGCACAGGGGAGAGTGATGATGGACGCGAGGCCGGCCGCACGGCACCGCCGGTGCCACGGGACCCGCATCGGGACCGTGCTGGACCGTCGCGCGGCGCTCGCCCTCCTTCTCGGCGGAGCGCTGGCGGGGATCGCCGCACGTTCGGCCGCAGCCGGAGACGGGAGCCGGGACGGGCTGCGCTTGGAGAACGCGCGAGGCCGGAGGACGACGCTCCCCGCGTTGACCGGCGGGCGGCCCGCCATCCTCCACGTTTGGGCGACGTGGTGCGCGCCGTGCCTGACCGAGCTGCCGGAGCTGGCGCGCTACGTCGCCGCCCATCCGGCCGAGGCGGAGGCGGTGGTGATCGTCTCGGCCGACACACGGCCCACGGCGGATGTGGCCGCCTTCCTGGGCGAGCGGATCGGCCTCGACCTTGCCACATGGCGCAGCACCGGGCCGACGCCCGGTGACGTCTACGGCCTCACCGGCCTCCCCGCCACGCTGTTCCTCGCCGCGGACGGCACCGTCGTCGCCCGCCACGCGGGATCGCTCGACTGGACCGCGCCCGAGACGGCGGCGCGCATCGCCGCCCACCTCGCGCGCTGAGCCGATCCGGCCTGGCTGAACCCGCTTCGCCGCGCGGGCCGGCTCAGCCGCGCAGGGCCGCGACGACGTTGCGCGGCAGCGCCACGATGCCCGGCAACAGCGCCAGAAGCGCCGCCATGGAGACGAAGGCCGCGACGAGATGCACCTCGCCCCACCCGAGCGTGGCGGTGACGAGGATGTCGGTCTTCGCGGTGACGATGCGCGACAGCACCGCCGTCGCCCCAAGCCCGACGCCGAGGCCGAGGAGCCCGCCGAGGCCGATCAGCACCGCCGCATAGGACCACACGACGGCGAGCACGAAGCGCACCGGCGCGCCGAGAGCCCGCAGCAGCGCCAACCGCTGCGCATAGAGCCGCGTGAGGATGACGAGCCCGGTCAACACCCCCGCCGCCACCAGCACCTGGGTGACGATGGCCATGAGCGACATGACCTGCCGCACGTCGCCGAGCAGGCGGTGGAGTTCGCCCAGCACCGCGCCGGGGAAGAAGGCCATCACGTCGTCGCGCGTGAACTGGGAGCGCAGGGCATAGTTGGCCCACAGCTCCTCGGCGCGCACGATGATGGCGGGCGTACCGGGGAAGGACTCCGCGTCGAACGGCTCGCCGACGGTGCCGTTCCAGTCCGCCCCGTGGCCGCTGGCGAGGCCATGGACGTGCCACACCGCCTCGACCGGCACCAGGATGGCGCGGTCCCACGGGCTGCCGGTCGGCGCCATGCGGCCGACGACGTGGAAGTCGGCGTCGTCATGGGCGTGCTCGTCGGCCGCCTCGCCGGTGCCGTGGGCCGGCTCGAACTCGTCGCCGACCGCCAGCGGCACGTGGGCGCCGACGACCGCTTCCGCCTCGCCGGTGAAGACGCGGCCCTCGGCCAGCGTCCCCGCAAGGTGGGTGACGAAGCGCGGCGTCGTGCCGACCACGGGCGCGCCCTCATAGGAATCCCCGAAGGCGATCGGAGCGGCGATGTCGACCCGCGGATCGGCGGCCACCTCGGCGTAGATGGCGCCGGAGAGGAGCGGAACATCCGCCGGCTGCAGGTAGACGGCAGCCATCAGCATCGTCATCTCGCTGCCCGGCGCGGCCAGGACCAGGTCGAACTTGTCGGCGGCGCGCGCTGTGCCGGCGCGCAGCCCCCTCTCCTGCGCGATCAGTCCGGCGCCGATGCCGACCGACACCGCGATGAGCGCCACGAAGACCGCGTTGGTGACCCGGAACCGCCACAGCATGGCGCCGACGAGGGCGCCCGGCCGGTAACCCGCCATCAGAACGAGACCGAGGAGGACGGCGGGGGCGAGGATGGCGCCGGTCAGCGCGATGTCCTGCGTCAGCGGGGCGAGGCCGTCCCAGGCATCGCGCAGCGCGTCAGGACTGAGCGCGTCCGGCCAGCGGATCTCGGACCAGTCGAACTCAGTCATGGACGTCGCTCCGGGCGGCGGAAGGGGCGGTCGCGCCGGGCGCCGTCAGTGTGCCGTCGGCAATCTCGACGACGCGGTCCATGGCGGCGAGCAGGGCCGGATCGTGGCTGACGGCGACCAGCGTCTTGCCGCCGCTGCGTGCGGCGCCGACGAGATCGGCGATCAGGGCGCCCTTGGTCTCGGCGTCGAGGCTCGCGGTGGGTTCGTCGGCGAGGATGATGGCGGGGTCGGCGGCCAGGGCGCGGGCCAGCGCGATGCGCTGCCGCTCACCGCCCGAGAATGTGCGCGCGGCGCGGCGCCCGCCCGGAACCTTCAGCGCGGCGAGGCGCTCCTCGGCACGCACCCGAAGCGCCCGTCCGCGCCGCCCGCCGGTGAAACCCGACGCGATCGACGCATTGGCCGCGGCGCCCAGCTCCTCGAACAACAAAAAGTCCTGGAAGACGAAGCCGACCGTCTGTCGGCGGAAGCGGGCGCGGGCACCGGGGCGCATGGCCAGAATGTCCTGCCCGCCCCAGCGCACCGTGCCGGAGGCCGAGCCCGCCGGGACGAGGCCCGCCAGCGCATAGAGGAAGGTCGACTTGCCCGCGCCGGACGGACCCTTGATGCCGACGCATGCGCCGGGCTCAGCCGCGAAGTCGGCGATGTCGATGAGCGTCCGGCCGCCGGCGGCGACCACCAGCGAGCGGACGAAGAGCGGTAGGCCCATGAGACGAGGTCCCGATCGGTTGACGTTGGTAGGGCGTGGCCGCGGCAGGCGTCCTGCGGCGCAGGTGCGGGGCGCCGTGCTCAGGCCCGTGAGACGGTCGCGTCCGACAGACGCACGCGCGACAGGAAGCCGGTGTCGGGGTCGCGATAGTCGCCCAGCTCCAACGTCCCGCGGGCGATCAGCGGTACGTTGAACGGCTCCACCTGGAGCGTGCGCTTCAAGTAGATGGCGAGAATGTCGTCCGGCCAATCGGCGGAGGTTTCGCAGAACGGGCAGACGGCCATCGGGCGCTTGGTCAAGACGAAGAAGTTGGAATCGGCCTTCAGCGGCGGGGCCATGAAGCCGCTCACCGTGAGGCGCGTCCCCTCGCGCGATTGGGCGAGCGGGGTGAAGTCGCCGTTCTTCTCGTAAAGATCGCGCAGGCGGATCGAATCGGACTCGGCCCAGACGGGGCCGGCGGGAAGGGTCAGGGCAGCGGCCCCCAGGATGAAGCGTCTACGGTCCATCGCGGCCTCCTTCGCAGGACGTCGGTCCTGTCACGCACGAATATCATGTCGGCAAAACGAGGCGGCACCCCGGCCGGGCCGCCGCCTCGCGTCATGGTGAGGGGGCGGCCCGGCCCCCTCGCGGCGCCGGCTCAGTTGGCCGCGCCGAACATCGCGTGGTGCATCACGTGGAAGATGTAGTTCTGCTCCACGGTGCCGGTGAAGAGGTGCGCCCAGGGACCGCGCGCATAGACCGCGACGTCCTCGCCCGAGTGCGTCTCGGACGACATCGGCAGCAGCGCCTGCTGCAGGTAGTCGATGTCGGTGGCTTCGTCCTGGGCCACGTCGGCACGGCCCTCGGGGGCGGCGAAGGTGCCGTCCGCCTGCTCGGTCAGCACGGAGCCGGCGCCGTTCAGGTAGCCGATGACGGTGTAGGGCTTGCCGTCGGCGGCCGTCTCAGGCTCGCCATTGTGCTCGATCCCGCCGGCGGTGACGCCCATGCAAAGGCCCAGGATCGGCGTGCCGCGGCCGCAATAGCCGTTGAAGGCGATCGCATGCTCGTGGTCAGCGGTGACGATGATGAGGGTATCCTCGACGTTCGTCATCTCGGCGGCGGCGGCGACGGCCTGGGCGAACTCCTGCGCGTCGACGAGGGTGCGGTAGGCGTTGCCGTCATGGTTGGCGTGGTCGACGCGGCCGGCCTCGACTTCCAGATAGTAGCCGTCCTCGTTGGTGGAGAGGTAGGAGATCGCCGCGCGGGTCATGTCTTCCAGCGACGGCTCGTCCTCGTCGGCGCGGTCGGCCTCGTACTTCATGTGCGAGTCCTCGAACAGCGCCAGCACGGGGGTGCTGCCGTCGAGGTTCAGCGCGTTGAAGGTCTCGGTGTTCCACGCATATTGCGCGCCGGCCTCGGTCGCGGTCTCGATCAGGTTGGCCGAGCCCTCGGTGCGACGGCCGCTGCCGCCCTCGTCCGTCTGCGTACCGGCGGGCACGAAGTAGCGACGGCCACCGCCCATGGCGAGATCGACGACGCCGGCCTGCATCTGGTCGATGAGCTGGGCGGCGATGTCCTTGGAATTGTTGCAGCCTTCCGGCATGTCCGCATCGCCTTCCCAGTTCCGGTTGGCGGTCTTGGCGTAGACAGCGGCCGGGGTGGCGTGGGTGATGCGCGCGGTGGAGACGACGCCGGTCGACTTGCCGGCCTCGGACGCGATCTCGGCGATCGTCGTCAGGCGGTTGCCCTCTTCGGTCGAGCAGTCGTCGTGCACGCCGCCGGTCTCGGGGTTGATGTTGATGGTGTTGAACGCCTGCTTGATGCCGGTGTTCATGGCGCCGGCGGTCGGCGCGGAGTCGGGCGTTTGGGCGTTGACGTTGTAGGTCTTCACCAGGGCGAGGTGCGGGAATTCCTCGTAAGGGAGGACGTTCTCTTCGCCGAGCATGCCTTTCGACTGACCGTCGAACAGGCGGGCCGCGTAGTTGGTGCCGACGCCGTTGCCATCGGCGACGAAGACGATGACGTTCTTGGCGGTGGTGGTGATCGGCTGCTCGGCCATCTTCTGCTGCAGCACGGCCTGGGCGTCGGTGAACCAGGGGCTGGAGGTCTGGGCCTCCGGCAGCGTCTGGGCGTTCACCTGGGAGGCGGACAGGGCCAGCGCGATCGCGGTGGTGGCCAGCGCGAAGTTCTTCATAGCGTCCTCTTGGGGATCGAGCGAATTCGCAAGCCGCATAATCCCGCAAGATGACAGTTGGATCACATCACCGGCGCTAAAATTGCCGTTCGTGTCGTTGCGGCGCTCGGGTGCGGCCGGTTGCATGCCAACCGGATCACCCGTCGCGCCGCGGACCGGCGATCAGGTGCGCATGGCGCGCATCGCCCGGCGCATGCTGATGCGGCGAAGCGCGCCGAGTTCTTCCACGGCGGCGCGCGCCTTGGCCGGAGCGTGGCTCCTCACCGCGTCGGCAAGGGCCTGGTACTGGCCGAGCGCTTCGGCGTGCGAACTCGCGCTGATGAACATCGGGGACAGGAAGGTCGACAGGGCGCTTTCGGTCACCGCGTGGACGTGGGAGCAGAACGAGTTGCCCATGGTGTCGACCAGGGCGCGGTGAAAATCCTGCTCGGCTTCGGCGAGGGTGTTGCGGTCGGTCGGGTCGGCCTGTTCCAGCGCGCTGACGGCGTCGGCCAGCGGTGAAGCGTCAAAATCGAGGTCCTCGGCGCAGCGGATGCCGGCGATGATCTCGACCGCCATCACGATGTCGACGAGGTCGTCGAGAACCTTGTCGTCGGGATCGTAGCGGATGCGCCAGTCGATCACGTTGCGGTCGAACTGGCTCCAGCTCGCGATCGGCGTGACCTCGGTTCCGAGACGGCGGCGGGTGCGCAACATGCCCTTGGCCACCAGCGTGCGCACAGCTTCGCGCACCACGGTGCGCGAGACGCCGAGTTCTTCGACGATTTCCGCTTCGTTGGGGATGATGCTGCCGACGGGAAATTCCCCGCTGACGATGCGCCTTGCGATGGCCTCCACCGTGACGACCAGAAGGGTTGCCCCGGCCGGCTCGGGAGAGACGTAAATTCCGGCGGTCCCTGCTGCGCGGGTCATGTGGATGCCAAAGCGCTCATGTGAAATTCCAATTGCATATCAGCAATGCAAGAAAAATGCTATCTATGCGAAATTGTTCTCATGGCGCCAAAAAATGTTCCGGTTGAATAATCTTTGGCACCCGGTTGCGAGACGTTGCGCCGATTTTGATACGATTATGATCGCCGGTCGTCGCCGCAATAGTCAGCGCGTGCCGTCTCGCATCGGGGTGCGGCCGGAGGATGGCGCAGATCCGCGGCCATCCCCGGTCCGGTTGAGCAATTGGCGATGATTGAGCGTGGATGCTGCGGCCTGCCATGCGAAGGAGAATGACAGAAGCGACTTCTCTTCGATGCGATCGAGATCAAGGTCGACGATCACGCGTTCGAAAAGTGCAAAGAGGTCGAGGCGGATCTCGTCGAAGTCCTGGTCGCGGGTGGCCGCCTCGATGCGCGCGACGATGTCGACGATTTCGAGGTTGTAGTGGTCCGCGCGGTTCTTGCGCGCGCCCGCCAGCCAGATGCGCGCCTGCCACAGCCCCGAGAGCATAAGCGCCAGCGCGGTGACGCCGAGCGCCAGCGGCTCGGCATATTCCACCACGAAGATGGGATCGTCCTGACGATAGTAGCGGTCGGCGCCGGGATGGACGCCGAAGGCGAGGCGCTCCTCGGACGTCGGCGCGGTGATGAAGGCGGCCTGGGGCAATTGGCGCACCATCGCCTGGCGCTTCTCGAACAGGGCGCGGGTGACGGCCTCGACGGTCGCCTCCGGAACATCGCGCCCCACCGCCATCAGGCTGCGCACGGAGATGATGGGGATCGGCCGGTTGGGGACGGGACGGTCGCCCGAATAGGCGCCGACGGGCACCTCCTTGGCCTCCAGCGCGGGGTCGAACAGCGCCAGCGCCTCGGCCTGCTCGATCGGCACGAGCTGCGTCGGCGTTGCCTTGATAATGCCCTGAATGGTCGAATTGCCGAGGGCAACCACCATGAAGAATGCATCGATGTCCCCGTCGCCGATCATCACCGCGAGGTCGGCCAGCGTGGCGTGGACGATCGTCAGACTGGACGGAGGCACTTCGTAGTGTGCGAGCAGCCGGTCGAAGAGGTCGTTCGATCCGGCACCCTGCGGCAGCAGGCCGACCCGCTTTCCGGCGAGATCGTGGACGGAGTCGATCCCTGCCCCCTCGCGCGCGACGAGGTGGAAGGCCTCGGGGAAGAGGCGCGCCATGATGGTGACGTTGCTGCCGACCGCCGTGTCGCCCTGGATGAGGCCGAAGTCCGCCTCGCCGTTCTGGATGCGCAGCGCGTTCTGGGTGGCGCCGTTGGACACCATCGTCTCGATCGCGGTCACACCGTCGCCTGCGACGGTGCGGGCGAGCACTTCGCCGAACGCCGAGTAGGTGCCGCCCGCGACGCCCGCGGTGAAGCGCACCGGGTGCGGGCCATCCACCTGCGTTTCCCACAGCGCCAGCGCGCCGCCGATCAGAATGGCGACGATCGCAATGGCGGCAAAGGTCAACTGGCGACGCGTCATCCTCGTCCTTCGCCTGCGGGGCGGTTGCATTTGCGCTAACGTCGAAGAAAAGAGCGCGGCAAGCAAGCCGTTCGGCCGATGTCGCGGAAGCTTTTGGAGGCGAGGATGAGCGTTCTGGTCTGTGGCGAGATGCTCTACGACGTGTTTGCCGACCGGCGGACGGGCGTGAGCGAGGACCGGCCGGCGGGTGGCGGCTTCTCGCTCGACGCGCGCATCGGCGGCTCGGCGCTCAACGTCGCAGCGGGTCTGGCGCGTCTCGGCGTTCCGGTGGCGCAACTCACCGGCGTCTCCACCGACGTGTTCGGCGCGCAGCTGACCGCTTTTCTGGAGGCGGAGGGGGTCGAAACGCGGTACCTGAAGCGCACCGCTGCCCCCACAACCCTCGCCATGGTGATGCCGGGGCCGGATGGGTCCGCCGCCTACACCTTCTACGGCGAGGGCGCGGCGGATCGGCAGGTCGAGCTGGCCGACCTGCCGTCGCTCGGCGGGGTCGATGCGCTGGTCTTCGGCTGCTTCTCGCTGCTGACGCGACCGACGGGCGACTCCTTCTTGGAGCTGGCCCGCCGCGCGAAGGCCGCCTCCCCCGCCCCGGTGGTGGTGCTGGACCCCAATGTCCGGCTGGCCGTGGAGCCGGACCCGGCGGTGTGGCGGCGCAGGATCGGCGAGTTCGCGGCGTTCGCGGATCTCGTCAAGCTGTCGCGGGAGGATCTCGAGACGGTCTATGCGGACGCGCCCGAGGCGCAGCCCGCGGCATGGCTCAGGGACGGGGCGACCGCGGTGATTGTCACCGATGGGCCGCGCGGGGCGCGGTGGTGGTCGGCGGCCGGCACCGTCGACGTGAGCGCGCCGAAGGTGAGCGTGGTGGACACGGTGGGGGCGGGCGACAGCTTCCTCGCCGCGCTCATGGCGGGCCTGGCGGAACGGGGGATGCTGACCGCCGCGGGTTTATCGTCCCTCGCCGCGGCGGAGGCGCGCGATGTGTTGGCCTTTGCGGTGAAGGCCGCGGCGCTGACCTGCACCCGCCGCGGGGCGGATCTGCCGCGGCGTGCCGACCTCGCGACGGGGTGAGCCGCGCGCCGGACGGGCGCGAAGCGCGCAGAGCGAGAAGGCGCGCCAACGAGGGGGCACGAGACGCGAAGGAGCGTTTCGGACGGGCCGGCCTACTCGGCGGACCTCACCGCGGGGACGGTATCGGTTGCCGCGGCGTTGCCATCGGCGGGATCGTCGGCGGCCGGGTCTGCGGCTTTGATGGCCTCACGCTCGCTGTGGGACAGCGTTTCCATGCGCGCCTGCAGCGTGGCGAGCTCGGCCCGCAGTGCGGCGACGTCCTGCGCGAGATTGTCGCCCCCCTGCTGGGCCTGGGGCTGGACGCCGGCCGGCGGCGGCGCCGGTTGAGGCGGGCTCGGCGGCTCGGACGCGGCGAAGGGCATGAACATGCGCATGGAGCGCTGAAACATGTCCATATTGCGCCGCACCTGATCCTCGATCACGGAGAAGGCCTTTTCGCCGGCCGCGTCGATCCATTGCTGGCGCAGCCGCTCCTGCTCGCGTGCGAAGGAGGCGAGCGAATGCTCCAGATAGGTCGGGACGATGGTCTGCATCCGCCCGTCGTAGAAGGTAATCAGCTGCCGCAGGAAGGCAATCGGCAACAGGCCGCCCCCTTTGCTTTCGGCATCGAAGATGATCTGCCCCAGGACACCGCGGGTGATGTCTTCGCCCGTCTTGGCATCCTGAACCACGAACTCTTCACCCGAGCGCACCATTTCGGCGAGATCGTCCAGCGTCACATAGGCGCTGGTCCCGGTGTGATAGAGACGCCGGTTGGCATACTTTTTGATGACCGTCGAAGTCTTTTCGGCTGTCATCGCATCCTCGTGACGATGGGGGGTGTGCCGGCGAACGCCAGGCGCCGCACCGTAGGTACGCATCACACACTCCAAGAAAAACCGTGTCTGGTTGGCAACTTAAGGGTAAACGCGGCGCCGCACCAGAGAAATTGCTGCAATTGCGAACGCGGCGCCGTTAAACGTCCCGGTTGACACTGCTCAAATGCAGGTATGTGTGTGCCTGTATAATTGAAAATGATTGCCGCGCCACGCTGTCGCGGCACAGGAAGAGGAGACCGTTATGGCCGACAGCATCGTCATCGCCAGCGCCGCCCGCACCCCCGTTGGCGCCTTCAACGGGTCGTTCGCCACCGTTCCGGCCGCCGAGCTCGGCGCCACCGCCATCAAAGCCGCGCTCGAACGCGCAGGCGTCTCGCCCGACGACGTCGACGAGGTTATTCTCGGCCAGGTCCTCACCGCCACCTGCGGCATGAACCCCGCCCGCCAGGCCGCCATGGGCGCCGGCATCCCGAAGGAAAAGACCGCCTGGACCATGAACCAGGTCTGCGGCTCGGGCCTGCGCTCGGTCGCAATCGGCATGCAGCAGATCCTCACCGGCGACGCCGACATTATCGTCGCCGGCGGTCAGGAGAACATGACGCTTTCGCCCCACGCCGCGCACCTTCGCGCCGGCCACAAGATGGGCGACATGAGCTTCATCGACACGATGATCAAAGACGGCCTGTGGGACGCCTTCAACGGCTACCACATGGGCGGCACGGCCGAGAACGTCGCGCGCGAGTGGCAGATCACCCGCGAAGCACAGGACGAGTTCGCCGTCGCCTCCCAGAACAAGGCCGAAGCCGCCCAGAAGGCCGGCAAATTCAAGGACGAGATCGTCCCCGTCACCGTGAAGGGCCGCAAGGGTGACACCATCGTCGACGCCGACGAGTACATCCGCCACGGCGCCACGATCGACGCGATGACCAAGCTGCGCCCGGCCTTCGCCAAGGACGGCACCGTCACCGCCGGCAACGCCTCCGGCATCAACGACGGCGCCTCCGCCATGGTGCTGATGACCGAGGCCGAAGCGATGAAGCGCGGCATCACGCCGATGGTGCGCATCGCCTCCTGGGCGACCGCTGGCGTCGACCCCAAGGTGATGGGGACCGGGCCGATCCCCGCCTCCAAGAAGGCGCTGGAGAAGGCGGGCTGGTCGGTCGGCGACCTCGACCTCGTGGAAGCCAACGAGGCGTTCGCCGCGCAGGCCTGCGCGGTCAACAAGGACATGGGCTGGTCCGATGACATCGTGAACGTCAACGGCGGCGCCATCGCCATCGGCCACCCGATCGGCGCGTCCGGCAACCGCGTCCTGACGACGCTGCTGTTCGAGATGCAGAAGCGCGGCGCCAAGAAGGGCCTCGCCACCCTGTGCATCGGCGGCGGCATGGGCGTTGCCCTGTGCGTCGAAGCGATCTGACCGGGGCCGTGTCATCGCCTGGGCGCTGACCGAAACCGTCGCGACGCGCGCAGGCGCGGTCGCGGCGGGCCGCACCGGCGAGGGCCCGCCTCTGGTCCTCGCCCACGGCTGGCCGTGGTCGTCCTTCTCGTGGCACCGCATCATTCCGGCGCTCGAAGAACACTTCACCTTATACTTCTACGACATGCCCGGCTTCGGCCGCTCCGAAATGCGCCCCGACCAGCGCACCTCGCTCGACGTGCAGGGCGAAGTCTTTGCCGAGATGCTCGGCCACTGGGGGCTGAGCGCGCCTTCCGTCGTCGCGCACGACTTCGGCGGCGCGATCACATTGCGTGCCCATTTGTTGCATGGCTGCAATTTCTCGCGCTACGTGCTGATGAACGTGGTGGCCATGCGGCCCTGGGGGTCGGACTTCTTTTCCCATGTCGGGCGTCATGTCGACGCCTTCACCGGCCTGCCGCCGCACATCCACGGGGCCGTCGTACGCGCTTACATTGATGGCGCTCTGGCCACCCCGCTGCCGCAGTCCGACCTCGACGCGCTGGCCGCACCGTGGCTCACCGAAGCCGGCCGCATCAGCTTCTACCGCCAGTTCGCCCAGGCGGACGAGAAGTATACTGCCGAAGTTGAACCGCTTTTCGGCGATATCCGCGCGCCGACCTCGATCATCTGGGGCGCGAAAGATCCTTGGATCCCGCTCTCGCGCGGCCGTGCCTTGCATTCGCGCATCCCGAATGCCGACTTCACGGAGCTACCTGAGGTAGGACATTTGCCGCAGCTCGAAAATCCTATCGCCCTTCAGGTGCCTCTTCTCAAAGCACTTTCTAGAAACGTCCAAAGATAGCTCTGCTTTTAAGCACATCAGAACATTGACGCAGCTCATTGTTCTTGGCGATGAATTTAGCACAAACAGATCCGCGAAGCGGACGTTCCACTGGGAGGATATTATGGCTCGCGTTGCACTCGTGACGGGCGGGACCCGCGGCATCGGCGCCGCAATCACGAAATCGCTCAAGGCCGCCGGTCACACCGTCGTCGCCAACTATGGCGGCAACGATGAAAAGGCCAACGCCTTCAAAGAAGAGACCGGGATCGACGTCGCGAAGTTCGATGTCGGCGACGCGGCGGCCTGCGAGGCGAAGATCGCCGAGATCGAGTCCAGCGTCGGCCCGATCGACATCGTGATCAACAATGCCGGCATCACCCGTGACGGCACCTTCCACCGCATGACGTTCGACCAGTGGAAGGCGGTGATCGACACCAACCTCAACTCGATGTTCTGCGTCACCCGGCCGGTCATCAACGGCATGCGCGACCGCGGCTTCGGTCGGATCATTTCCATCTCGTCGATCAACGGCCAGAAAGGGCAGATGGGGCAGGCCAACTACTCCGCCGCGAAGGCGGGCGTGATCGGCTTCACCAAGGCGCTGGCCCAGGAGAACGCCAAGAAGGGCATCACCGCCAACGTGGTCGCCCCCGGCTACATCGACACCGACATGGTGGCCGCGGTGCCGCCGAAGGTGCTGGAGGCGATCATCGGCGGCATTCCGGTCGGCCGCCTGGGCAAGGCCGAGGAGATCGGCGCCCTGTGCGCCTATCTCGCCTCCGACGATGCCGGCTTCATCACCGGCGCCACGATGTCGATCAACGGCGGCCAGTACATGGCCTGACCTTCAGGGGCGAGGCGGGAGCCCGGCACATTCGCGCCGGGCCTTCTCGTCCGCACCCCACAGCCGCACGGCCGGAGGCCCGATCGGGCGAAAGACTGGGTCAGGCCACCGATCCCGTCGCCGCCTGGAACGCCACGTAGCCGGCATAGAGCGCGACCAGGACCGCCCCTTCCCAGCGCGTCACCCGCTGCCCCGTCGCCACGACGATGACGAGAAGAACGGACACCGCCACCATCACCGGGATGTCGAAGAACTGCATGGTGGGCGACACCGGCACGGGATGGACGAGCGCCGTCACGCCGGTGATGCCGATGGCGTTGTAGATGTTGGAGCCGAGAACGTTGCCGAGCGCGATCTCGGACTGCTTCTTCAGCGCGGCGATCACCGAGGTGGCGAGCTCGGGAAGCGATGTGCCGACAGCGACCATGGTGAGGCCGATCACCTCCTCCGACACGCCGTAGCGCGAGGCGAGCTCCACCGAGCCGGACACCAGGAGGTCCGCGCCGATGATCACGCCGCCGAGGCCGATCGCGACGAACAGGAGCGACAAAGGCAGAGAGGCGCACGGCACCTCGGGCGTATCCGCCGCAGCGGAGGCCTGACGGTCCTGTCGCACGGTGAAGACGATGTAGCCGACCAGAGCAAGGACGAACAGCGTTCCGGCGATCCGCGTGAACTCGCCCGTGAAGGCGACCAGCATGAAGGCGGCCGCCGTGGCGATGACGATCGACCCGTCGCGCAGGACGGCCGAGCGCGAGGTCACGAAGGGCCGCATCAACGCGGCCGCGCCCAAGATCAGCAGGATATTGGCGATGTTTGAGCCGACGATGTTGCCGACGGCGATGCCTGGCGCACCGGCGAGGGCGGCGCGAATACAGGTGACGAGTTCGGGCGCGGATGTGCCTAAGCCGACGATGACCACGCCGACGACGAGAGGAGATATTCCGAAGCGCACGGCGAGCGAGCTCGAGCCGCGCACCAGCAATTCGCCGCCTATGAAGAGGCCGACGAGCCCACCGATGATCGAGAGGGCAAGTGTCATGAACGTTCCTTGGGTGCGACCAGTCGTTCGCTAGGTGTGGGAACGCCGGGGAGGCGGTTCAACGGCCGCTCCCGTCATTCGGCGATATTAAACCGGATCGTCATACAATGCCGCGATCCGGCGAGAGCGCTAAGCGGGCGCCGTCTCTGGCGTTCCGGCTGTGTGCGGGTTGGCGCCCGCGCCCGCTGCGGCAAAGCGTCCGCGCGCCTAAGCGTCCGGCAGCCAGGCGACGGCGGGCGGGCGGGCGACGGCGGGAGTTGCCCCGCCCCGTGTCAGCCCTTCGCCGGGCGCGGCGTCGGCCGCCAGTCGGGCGGGGCCATCTCGAACCCTTCGAAGACGAAGCCGGGTGCCACCGTGCAGCCGACCAGCGTGTAGGCGCCCAGGGATTCGGCGGTCTGCCAATGGCCGGCCGGAACCACCACCTGCGGGCGCTCTCCTGCGGCGATGTCGGGGCCCAGCCGGTGGGCGACCGCGTCGTGACCGTTGGGCGACAGCGTCAAGGCGAGAGGCGCGCCGGCATAGTAGTGCCAGACCTCGGCCGCGTCGTTGACCCGGTGCCAGGCCGAGCAGTCGCCCGCCTCGAGCAGATAGTAGATCGCCGTGGAATGGCCGCGCCCACCGTCCGCCGCATCGCGAAAGGTCTCGACGAAATAGCCGCCTTCGGGATGCGGCTGCATCCCCAGAGCGGCGATGATGGCCTTCGCGCTCATGGCGCGGCGCTCGCGGAGCGCGCTGTGTCCTGCCGGGCGCTCACGAGAAGCCGTCCCGTCCCTTGCGCAGCCGCGCGAACACGTCGACGGGGTCCGCCCCCTCCATGCCGAGCGCCAGCGCGACAGCGGGGTCGTCGGCCCGCATGAAGGGGTTGGTCGCCTTTTCGGCGGCCATGGTCGTCGGCACGGTCGGCTCCAGCCGGTCGCGCGCGGCACGCACCACCGCCAACCGCTCGGCGATGGCCGCGTCATCCGGCAGCGTTTCGGCTGCATAGCGGGCGTTGGTGAGGGTATATTCGTGGCCGCAATAGATCGCGGTCTCGTCCGGCAGCGCCGTCCGCAGCGCCTTCAGGGAGGCCCACATGGTGGCGGCGTCCCCCTCGAACAGGCGCCCGCAGCCCATGGCGAACAGCGTGTCGGCCGTGAAGGCGATGCCCTCCTGCGGCAGGTGATAGCTCAGCGGGCCGGAGGTGTGTCCGGGCGTCGCGATCGCCGTCACGCTGATCGGGCCGAGGGTGAAGGTCTCGCCATCCTTGATCGTGCGGTCGAGCCCCTTGATGCGGTCCGCCTCGGCCGCCGGGCCGATCACGGTGGCGCTCCCCTTCACCTCGCCGATCGCCTGAACGTGGTCAGAGTGGTGGTGTGTGACGAGGATGGTGGTGAGCGTCCACCCCGTCTCGTCGAGCGCAGCCTTGATCGGCGCGGCCTCGGGGGCGTCCACCAGGATGGTCTCCCCGTCCTTGTGGACCAGAACCGCGTAGTTGTCCGACAGGCACGGGATCAGCCGCACGTCCGCCATGAGATCTCCTCATTTTCGTTGGCGTGAGAATGGCCCAGCGGGGGCGGAACGTCCACCGCGGCGCCGGAATTGAGCTTGGATCGACCCGCGTGCTATTGCTGGCCTTCAATTGAGGACTTGTCCATGCACCTCGACGTCACGCAGTTGAGTGCATTCTATCTGTCGCCTCTGGGGCGGATCGCGCGGCAGATTCTGGCCGCCGAGGTGCGGTCGGTGTGGCCCGACGTGAGGGGTGACCGGATCGTCGGGCTCGGCCATGCGACGCCTTTCCTGCGCCCCTTTCTCGGCGAGGCGGAGCGCGTTCTGGCTGTGATGCCGGCGGCCGAGGGGGTCCTCCATTGGCCGCCCGAGGGCCCCAATCTCACCACCCTCGCCTACGAGCAGCACCTGCCGCTGCCGCACAACAGCGTCGACCGGCTCCTCATCGTCCACCTGCTGGAGGCGACGAAGGACCCGGCCGAGGTGCTGCGCGAGGCGTGGCGCGTGCTGGTGCCGTCCGGCCGGGTTCTGGCGGTCGTTCCGTACCGGGCGGGGGCCTGGGCACGGGCCGATTCGACGCCCATGGGTCTCGGCCGCCCGTTCAGCCGCGCCCAGCTCGCCCGGCTGATGGACGAGTGCTGGCTCGACCCGGTCGACGTCAGGCGCTGCCTCTACGTGCCGCCGAGCCGCATGCGCATGGTGCTGGGCTCGGCGCGCGCGTGGGAGCGGATCGGCCGCAGCGTCGTGCCGCGGTTCGCCGGCCTCCTCGCGATCGAGGGGCGCAAGACGTTGACCCGCGGCATCCCGGTGCGCCCGCCGCGAAAGCTCGCCGACCTCGTCCCCGCGCTGACGCCCGTGCCGAAACCGGCCGCCACGTGCGCCGCGAACCTCAACGCCGAGGGTGCGCCGCGGTCTATTCTGCAGGGCACTCCGGAACGGGATCGACGCGCAGCTCGGTAAGCCGGCCGCCGAGCGCATACTGGCCGTAGTCGAAGCTCGCCGCGTAGACGACGCCGTTGCCGAGCAGACGGAAGCCGATCACCTGCTCCGGCAGCGGCTCACCCGCCTGCGCATCCTGGCGGAAATACGAGATCGAAACTGCGTAGGACGGCATGTCGGCAGCGCCCGGAAGCGAGCCGAACGCGCGCGTCTCGCGGTCGGTCGCGCCGGGGAGGCCGGTCGTGCCGGGTCCGATCACCGTCGTCGTGTCGAACACCTCGTCTGCGGCCCCGCCGCCGTCGAACATCGGCGCTTCCAGCACCCGCTCGCCCTCCGCTCCGGCATCAAGCAGCAGATGGGCATGCTGCGAGGGGAAGACGGCGCGCGGAAGCTCGAGGTGCGCGCCGACCGGCTTCTCGAGCTCCACCACGGTGCCGGCGGGGGTGCCGGTGGCCTGGCCCTGAACCAGCAGCTCGTCCGCCGTATCGGTGACGGTCTGGTTGAGGAAGCTGAATTCGGGCGGGGAGAGCGTCTCGAACGTGGAAGCGCGCAGGCCGGTGCGCGTGCTCTGCCCCTCCCGGTCGACGGTAACGATCTGGAACGTGGTCGTGACCGTGTAGCCGTCGCACCACGAACCCTCGATCTCGTAGACCAAGGTGCCGGTGATGGAGAGGATCGACACCGAGGCTTCGACGCGCGACACCGACAGATCGTAGACGGCGCGGTGCGGTGCCAGCGGGTGGTCGGGCGCAGCGGCCGAGGCCGGCGCCGCGCCGATGGCAAGGAGCGGGGCGAGCAGCGTCACGAGCCAGCCCGCAGAATGCGCCGCACCAAGAGCCCCACCGGAGCCGGACCTGCAGGCGAAGGATGGCATGTTCGGCTCCGTGGCGCGCGAGGGACGCTTCGCCCTTCACACGCCCCCCGCCAAGGGTCAAGCGCGGCCGCCCACCCATGTGGGCCACGACCTGCGCGCCCCCGTCTGCACAGGAGACGCCTTGCACAGGAGAGGGCCCGCCTCTAGACGAAACGAAGCGATGAATTGCGAGGAAGACCGATGAGCCAAGTCGAACGCAAGCTTGCGGACATGGAGCTGGCCCTGCCGACCGCGGGTGCCCCCGCCGGGTCCTACGTGCCGACCGTGCAGACGGGCAACCTCGTCTTCGTCTCCGGCCAGATCTCCGTCGATGCGGACGGCGCCATGATCATCGGCCGCTGCGGCGAGAACATGGGCGTCGAAGAAGGCCAGGCCGCCGCCGAGCGCTGCGCCCTCATGATCCTCGCCCAGCTCAAGGCCGCCATCGGCGATCTCGACAAGGTGAGCCGCGTCGTGAAGCTGAACGGCTTCGTCAACTCCGCGCCCGGCTTCGGCGATCACCCGAAGGTCATCAACGGCGCGTCCGACCTGATGGTCAAGGTGTTCGGAGACAAGGGTAAGCATGCGCGTGCCGCTGTCGGCGTCGCCAACCTGCCCTTCGGCGTCGCGGTCGAGGTCGAGGCGATCTTCGAGGTCGTGTCATAACCGGCATCCTCCCGGACTGGCTGACCCGCACCCCCATCGCCCACCGCGGGCTGCATGGGGACGGGCTCGTCGAAAACACGCTGGGCGCCGTGGAAGCGGCGATCGAGGCCGGATTCGCGGTCGAGGTGGATCTGCAGCTCACCGCCGACGCCGGCCTCGTCATCAACCACGACGCGACGCTGGACCGCACGACCGACGGCACTGGGCGCATCTCCGACTATCCGCTCGACGATCTGCGGCGCATCCGCATCCGCGGGTCGGACGAGACGCTGTCCTCGGTGACCGACCTCCTGGCGCTGACATCCGGCCGGGCGCCGCTCTTCATCGAGCTGAAGTCGCCCGCCGATCCCACCGCAAAGGTGGCGATGGCGAGCGTCATCACCCGCGCCCTGGCCGGCTACAGCGGCGCCGTGGCGCTGATGACCTTCGACCCGGACCTTCTTGCCCTCCTGCGCCCGGCGCTGAAGGACACGCCGCTCGGCATCCTGGCGGGCGGCGAGGAGCACGGCTCGCTCATCTCCCGCTTCGGGCGGGACATGATGCTGCACACGCCGCGCACCAAGCCGGACTTCGTGAGCTACTACGCGGTGGCGCTGCCGCATCCGGGTCCGGCGCTGCAGCGGCGCCGCGGCCGTCCCGTTCTGTCGTGGACCGTGCGCTCTGCGGCGGAGGCGAAGCGGATCGAGCCCTACGTGGACCAGATCATCTTCGAGGACTTCCGGCCCTGATCGCGGGTGCCGCGTTCTGCGGCCGCCCTCTCGCCACACGGTGCCGCGTCCTGCGGCGCGATAGGGCCGGTGCCGCCCGGCATCGGGGGACGAGGCGGTGCGCCGATGCATCGCTGGTGGCCGCGCCTTGTCGTCTCGACGCGGCGGCCAAATTCCTGTTCCTTAAGCCGTGGCGCGCCCTGCGTGCCGTGGTCAGCGTAGGGGGAGCATCGTCATGCCAACCATGACCGTCGAGGCCACCGGCAGCCTCTCCACCATCGACAGGGACGAGTGGGATGCGCTCGCCAATCCGGGCTGGGTGCTCGGCGAGGGCGGACGATTGTCGCGCGCCGCGGGGGCGGGTCCCGGCGGTCAGCCGGGCGATCAGGCGTTCAACCCGTTCGTCGCCTACGATTTCCTGCGCGCGCTGGAGGATGCCGGCTGCGTCGGCGGGCGCTCCGGCTGGTATCAGCGCCACCTCGTCATCAAGGGCGCGGAGGGCGCCTTGCTCGGCGCCGCCCCCGCCTATCTCAAGACCCACTCCAAGGGCGAATACGTCTTCGATTATGGCTGGGCCGACGCCTTCGAGCGGGCGGGCGGGCAATATTACCCGAAGCTCCAGGTGTCGGTGCCCTTCACCCCCGCCAACGGGCCGCGCCTTCTGGTCGGCGACGGGCCGGACGAGGCGCGGCTCCTCGTCGCCCAGGCGCTGAAGGCGCTGGCCGAGCAGAGCGACGCCTCGTCCGTCCACGCCACCTTCCTCAGCCCGGCCGACCGCGCCGCGTTCGAGGCGGAGGGCTACCTCATGCGCACCGACACCCAGTTCCACTTCACCAACGACGGTTACGCCACGCCGGACGATTTCCTCGCCGCGCTGGCGAGCCGCAAGCGCAAGCAGGTGAAGCGCGAGCGGCGGGACGCATTGGCGGACGGCATCACCGTGCGCTGGCTGACCGGCGACGACATCACCGAGGACCACTGGGACGCGTTCTACCAGTTCTACATGGACACCGGCTCGCGCAAATGGGGCCGTCCCTACCTCAACCGCACCTTCTTTTCGCTGCTGGGCGAGAGGATGCGCCACTGCGTCTGCCTCATGATCGCCGAGCGCGAGGGGCGGCCGATCGCCGGCGCGCTCAACCTCATCGGCTCGGACGCGCTCTATGGCCGCTACTGGGGCTGCACCGAGGACCACCCCTTCCTGCATTTCGAGGTCTGCTATTATCAGGCGATCGACTTCGCCATCGCCCATAAGCTCGCCCGCGTGGAGGCCGGCGCCCAAGGCGGCCACAAGCTCGCCCGCGGCTACGAACCGACGCAGACGGTCTCGGCCCACTATATCGACCATCCGGGCCTGCGCGATGCGATCGCCCGCTACCTGGAGGGTGAGCGGGCCGAGGTGGCGGCGCATCAGGAGTACATGAACGCCGCCCTCCCCTTCCGCCGCGACGGCAACCGCCATAGTGAATGATCCGCGCGGAAACGGACGGGACGGCATGACGGGCGGGAGAGAATGACGGGCGGCACCGAATGACCGGCAAGAGCCGCGGCGCGGACGAGTGGACCCCCGCGCGGGTGACCCGTAAGGGTCCGCTGATCATCTCCCTTCACATACCGAAAACGGCGGGTTCGCGCTTCGGCGAGACGCTGCGGCGCCGCTACGGCAAGCGCCTCGCCTTCTACTACGGCAAGGCCAACCCGAAGACGCACCCGCTGCTGCGCGTGCCGCCGCGCCAACTCACGGCCGAGCGGCTCGACGAGCTGGCCGCGTCCGGCGTCTCCATCCTGCACGGTCACCTCAGCGCCGACGTGATGCTGAAGGCGGTGCCGGACCCCGCCCGCTACTGGACCGTGATGCGCGAGCCGGTGGAGACCGCGATCTCGCTCTACCATTTCGTGCGCGCCGGGCGCGGCGGCGACCCGAAGCTGCGCGCCGCGTTCGACGCGGCCGAGCCGACGCTCGCCGAGTTCGTGACGATGGAGCGCATCGCCAACCACCAGTCGCGCTATCTCGGCGCGCTGCCGCTGGAGCGCATCGGCTTCCTCGGCGTCACCGAGCTGATGGGCGACATGCTGCCCATGGTGGGCCTGAAGACGAGCCGCCACCGCGGCAACATCAACCGCGAGAAGCCGCTGGCGAGCCTCGCCGAGCGCGAGGCGGTGGCCGCGGCGATGACCGCCGACTGCGCGCGCTACGGTCTCGCCATGGAGCTGGCCATGCGCCGGCTCGGCCGCCGCGGCCGCTGACCCCGAGGGACTCCCCATGCACGAACGGCTGGTCGATCAGGTGCGGCGCAGCGACCGCCTCATCCTCTCGGTCCACATCCCCAAAACCGCGGGTTCACGCTTCCACGCGGCGCTGAAGGCGCGCTATGGCCGCGCCTTCGCGGTGCACTATGGCGCCGACGACAGCCGCACCCACCCGCTCGCCCGCCGCCACCCGCGCGACTTCGACTCCGAAATGATCCGCGATCTGGAGCGCGCCGGGGTGCGCATCCTGCACGGCCATTTCACCGTGCGCCGCCTCGCCGGGGTGGTGGACGACCCGTCGCGTTATTGGGTGTGGCTGCGCGAGCCGATCGAGCGGACGATCAGCCACTATCACTTCGTGAAGAAGCGCGCGGCGTTCAGCGACAATGCGTTCGGCGAGGCGATCGCCGCGGGGGAGGACCTCGCGACCTTCGCCGCGCGGGCGCGCATCGCCGCCTTCCAGTCCCATTATGCCGAGGTGTTTCCGCTGGCCGACTACGGCTTCGTCGGCATCAGCGAGATGTTCGTGGACCTGATCGCGCGGGAGGGGCTGGCCGACGCGCCGGGCGCCTCCAACACCAACCGCGACAAGCCGTTCGCCTCGGCGGAGGAGCGGCGGGTGTTGGCCACGGCGCTGGCGCCCGACATCGGCTTCTATTCGGAGGCGATGGCGCGCACGGTGGCGCGGCTGGGCGCTGCGGCGCCGCGGCGTGCGGGCCTCGCCGCGCGGCTCCTGGGGCGCTAAGACGGGGCTGAGACATCCGACCCGGAGAGCCAACAATGCCCGCCTACGATCCCGACAACATCTTCGCCAAGATCCTGCGGGACGAGCTGCCGTCCGAGACCGTGTACGAGGACGAGAACACCCGCGTGATCATGGACATCATGCCGCGCGCGACGGGCCATGCTCTGGTGCTGCCCAAGGCGCCCTCGCGCAACATGCTGGACATCGAGCCGGACGCGCTGGCCGCGGTGATGGCGACGGTGCAGAAGGTCGCCCGCGCCGCCAAGGAGGCGTTCGCGGCGGACGGGATCACCATTCAGCAGTTCAACGAGAGCGCGGGCGGGCAGATGGTGTTCCACACGCACGTGCATGTGTTGCCGCGCCACGAGGGCGTGCCGCTGAAGCCGCATTCGGGCGAGATCGCGCCGAAGGAGGAGGTGGCCGCCGCCGCCGCCAAACTGCGCGCCGCGCTGGCTTGAGCGGCCCACACGGACGACGCCGGACGACGCCCGGCCCGGCTTGCCGTCGCACGGTGACTGTGCCCGGGGTCCGTCAGCCGAGGGCCAACCAGCCGCCGATGAGAAGGGCCTCCGTGGTGAGGATCCCGAAGGCCAGCGTCTTGCCGGAGGCGAGGTAGACCGCGAACCCCGCGGCGATGGCGCCGATGCGCAGCAGCAGCGGCGTATCGGCCACCGCGCCGCCGGGGTTCAGGATGAGCTGCGCGACCACCGCTGCCACCAGCGCCGTCGCCACCGCCTTGACCCAGACGAAGATCTCGGACGTTTCGGCCATCCGCCCGGCGAGGACGACGCCGATCCATCGCCACACCTGCGTCGGCAGCGCCGCGGCGACGAGGATGGCGAGGTAGGTGCCCCAGGGATCGAGGGAGGGGAAAGGCTCCGTCATTGCGCCGCCTCCCCGGCCGCCCGCCGCGCTTTGAGGACGCGGCCTATGATGTATGCCGCCGTCCCCGCCACAAGCCCGGCCGCGAGGAGGTCCACCCCCGGCACCAGCGCCGCGGCGGCCGGCCCGGCGAAGAGGCCGAGCATCAACGCCAACCGGTCCGCATCCCCGCGCGAGGCGCCCCAAAGTGCACAGATGAAGTAGATCGGCGTCAACATGACGAGGCCGCCGGACACCAGCGGCGGCAATCGCTCCAGCAAGACGTGACTGATGCCGACGACCGCGGTGCTGACGACCGCGAGGCCCATCCCGAACCCGACGAAGAACGGCAGCCGCGCCGCCCGCGGATAGTTCGGCAGATGGGACATGGCGAACACCCAGGAGGTGACGGCCACGAACCACGAGGCGAACAGCATGCCGATGCGCCCGCCGCGCTCGGGCCGCACGACCGGCGCCCAGGCGAGCACCATCGGCAGGAAGCGCACCGAGGACAGCGCCACGGCGAGCGCGATGGCCGGCAGGCTCTGCCCCGCCGCGAGGAAGCCGATGAAGACCACCTGCGCCGGCAGCGCATAGACGAAGAGGGCGATCGCCATGGTCTCGCCGACGGTGAAGCCCGCCTCACGCGCTAGCGCGGCGAAGCCGACCTGCGCCGAGAACAGCACCAGGGCCGGCAGCGAGAAGACGTTGAGGACACCGCGCCCGAACCAGCCCGCCGCCGTCGCGGCCGCCGGTGCGGGTGTGTCAGCCGCGTGAGGATGAGAAGCCATCCATCCGCTCTAGACCCAAGGCGCGGGCGGCACCATAGAGCCGCGACCTATGGCTCGGCCGACGCGCCGCTCTACCGCGACCGGGACAGGCGGCGCGGATCGCGGGTCAGGCCGTGCGGATCAGGCGGCGGCGGGTCATGTGCCGGGGTCACGCGATGAGATCGCCCGGGAGAAGCTCGTCCGGCGCGATATCCTCCAGCGTGATGGTGCCGAAGCTCGTCTCGACCACAGCATCGCCCGCGCCGTTGCTGCCGATGGCGACGATAGCGCGGGCGGAGACGACGGTGTCGACGCCGGGTGTGAAATCGCCGATCGTGTCGTCGCCGTCGCGGAAGACGAAGCGGTCGGCCCCGGCCCCGCCGAACAGGAGGTCATCGCCCGCGTCGCCGACGATGCGGTCGTTGCCGGCGCCGCCATAGAGCGTGTCTCCGCCGCCCTGACCGCGCAAGAGGTCCTCGCCCCAGGCGCCGACGATGCGATCTCCGCCCTGACCGCCGAACACACGGTCCTCGCCCTCGCCGCCGTTCAGCGTGTCGGCTCCGGCGGCACCCATCAGCACGTCGTCACCGTCGCCGCCGCGGACATGATCGTCGCCGCCGCGGGCGCGAACGGTGTCGTCCCCGTTGCCTGCCTCGATGACTTCGCCGCCGGACGTTCCGATGATCCGCTCCGCCAGCGGTGTGCCCGCGCCGACCCCGCCGGGCCGTCCACCGCCGGAACCGCCGCCCGTGCCGCCGCCGACCGGAACCGGTGCGGGAACGGGCTGGGGTTGAGGGCCCGGCGAAGGTGCAGGGTCCGGCGACGGTGCGGGACCGCTGGGCACAGGGTTGATTCCCTGCACGAGCCGATCCACCGCGACGACCCCGTCGGCGAACTCCAGATACTCGATATCGAGGAGGGTGTCGGTGCCGTCCGCCCCGTCGTGGGTGACGGTCACCACGTCGCCGGTGAGGGTGATCCCATAATCGGCCCGGTCGAAGCGGTAGCGGGCGCCGTCCTCGCCGGCGCCGCCGCTGATCGTATCGTCGCCGCCGAAGCCGGTCAGAACATCCGCCCCCGCGCCGCCCTCGATCCGGTTGTCGCCGTCCAGGCTGGTCGCATAGGGCGTGTCGTAGCCATTGAAGAGGGCGATATATTCTCCCATGGGCGTGCCGAAGGGGTCGTCCGCCGCGTCGAAGCCGCCGGAGGAGAGATAGCGGCTCATCCCCTCGAAGCCGACGAGCCATGTGGCGCCGAGGATGCCGGACAGGGTCAGCGCCTGGCCGTTCAGCGTTTGCCCGGCATAGATGTCGAAGCCGTACTGGGTCAGCGTGCGCCAATTCCAGTCGTGATATTCGCGGGCCGCGCTCTCCTGCACCTCGGGCCTGGCGAGGAAGTCGGCGGCGGAGCGGATGCCGTCGCGGCCGGTGAAGGCGCCGGCGAAATCGTTCTGCGGGGTGGGGTCGCCGGCATAGTAGCCGATCTCGGCCAGGGCGCCCTCGCTGAACTGGTACTTGCCGAGATAGCCGAGGCTGGAAACGAGGCCGTAATCGCCGCCGGACTCGCGCTGGCCGAGCGCCTCGAGATAGTCGTCAAAGGATCCCATCGACGGCATGGCGGCCCCCTCTCGCGGTCGGCGAGGCGGGCGGCGCCCGCCTCAACGGGGCGCCCGCCTCGACCACGGCGCCCGCGGCGGCCATCCTGCCGCCGCGGACCATCTCACACAGTTCTAGCGGCCCGCTGTCAACGCTGCGTCTTCCACTCGTGGCGCAGTGCGACAAAGATCGACACGCACATGAGGAGGAGCAGGATGGCGAACGGGAAGCCGGTGGCCACCGCCATCGCCTGCAGCGCCGCGAGGCCGCCGCCGGCCATCAGCACGATCGCCACCAGCCCCTCGAACACGCACCAGAAGACGCGCTGCGGCACGGGGGCGTCGGTCTTGCCGCCGGCGGTGATCGTGTCGATCACCAGCGAGCCGGAGTCCGACGAGGTGACGAAGAAGACGATCACCAGGACGATGCCGATGAGCGAGGTGATGGACGCCAGCGGAAGCTGGGACAGCATCTCGAAGAGCTGCACCGGCAGGTCGGCATCCGCCGCGCCGCTGAAGCCGTCGATGATCACCTGGTGGATCGCGGTGCCGCCGAAGACGCCCATCCAGATCGCGCAGACGAGCGAGGGGATGAGAAGCACGCAGACGATGAACTCGCGCACCGTGCGGCCGCGCGACACGCGGGCGATGAACATGCCGACGAAGGGCGACCAGGAGATCCACCACGCCCAGTAGAACGAGGTCCAACCCTCGGCGAAGTTGGTGTCCTCGCGGCCGAACGGGTTGGCGAGCTCAGGCATGTGGGTGATGTAGCCCGCCAGCGACGAGCCGAGGGTGGAGACGATCTCGCCCGTGGGGCCGACGAAGAAGACGAAGGCGAGAAGCAGCGTGGCGAGGATGAGGTTCGCCTCGGACAGGAGCTTCACGCCCTTGTCGAGCCCGGTGACGACCGACGCCGTGGCCATCGCGGTGATGATGCAGATGAAGATGATCTTCAGCGTTTCGCCGCCCGTGCCGTCGCCGGTCGAGAAGCCGAAGACGCTGCGGGTGCCCTCTTCCGCGCTGCCGGTGCCGAACAGGAAGTCGAAGCCCGCGACCGCCTGCTCCGCGCCGATGCCGAGCGAAGTGGCGAGGCCGAACAGCGTGGCGAAGACGGCGATGATGTCGATCACATGGCCGGTCCAGCCCCACACGCGGTCGCCGAAGAGCGGGTAGAAGGCGGTGCGGATGGCGAGCGGCATGCCGCGGTTGTACGAGAAGAAGGCGAGCGCCAGGGCCACAACCGCGTAGATGCCCCAGGGGTGCAGCGCCCAGTGGTAGATGGCGGCGGAGAGGCCAAGTTCGGCGGCCGCCTGCGGGTCGCCCGCCGCGCCGCCCACCGGCGCCCAACTGTCCGGCGATCCCGCCCCTTCGGCGACGGACGCGCTGAAGTGGGAGAGCGGTTCGGACACGCCGTAGAACATGAGGCCGATGCCCATGCCGGCGGCGAACAGCATCGCGAACCAGCCCATGTAGCCGTAGTCGGGTGTGGCGTCCGGCCCGCCGAGGCGCACATTGCCGAGCGGTGAGACCACGATGGCGAGGCCGAACAGCACGAAAATGTTGCCGGCCAGGATGAAGAACCAAGAGAAGTTGGACGTCAGCCATGTGCGGATGCCGTTGAAGGCCGTGGTGGCCTGCTCGGGCATGAGGACGGTGATCGCCACGAAGAGGATGACGGCGATCGCGGCGATCACGAAGACGGGGTTGTGAATATCAAACCCGATGGGACCGACTTTGGCCTCGATATTGTCTTGGCCTACCTCATAGTCGATGTCCTCGATCGAGGCGGCCGCTTTCGAACTCTGATCCGACATTCAATCTCCTTCTAAGGTCCGGATTGGTGCGCTGAGGCATATTGACCTACCTAGACCGCGAGATTGATCCGGCGACCCCATGGAGACCGCGCCCGTGAACGAGGGTCGCTGGGGCACGATCGGGGGGTGCATGGGGCGGATCGATCGCGGCAGGCGGGGGCACCGACAGGCCCCTCCGCGCGGCCGTATGGTCTTCGCCGTAGGGGTGGTGTGTCAAGGCGAGCACCCGCGGAGGGTGTGAAAGGCTGCGATGCGGCGCGGTGGAATACGGGGTGCGGGAATGGGAAAGGCCGCCGGACGCGGCGGGGCTTGATGCGCTGGGCGCCGGTGCCGGGGTGCGGCGGGCAGCAGCCATGCCGCTCCTGCTGCAGCGGCTCAGGAGCGGGATCGACCCCACCGCGGCGAGCGCCATCCGGTGCGCGATGCCGGGTCGGACCATCCGCTCAGCGTCCGGCTGCATCGGTGGGCTCGGCTCAGCGGAGTTGAATGAGCGGGCCGGAGTCGGCGCGGCTGAATAAGCGTGCCGCAGTCAGCGAAGTTGAATCAGCGGGCCGGGGTCAGCGAGGCTGCCTGAGCGGAATTGATGAGTGGAGAGGCCGGCGAGCTTGGCTCAGCGTAGGTGGATGCGCGAAGGGGATAGGCGAGTTCGGCCTGCGGCAAGCGGATGAACGGGCCCGATGAGTTCGGACCGGTCATGGCATCGGACATGGCGTGCAGAGAGGGGTGGGCCAGCGGGCGGCATCGAACTCAGCCGGTCGGCCGTCAAAGGGCCGGCTGATCGGCGTCGGCGGGCGACGCAGGGCGCGTCGCCGGGGGGAGACCGGGCCAGTGTGGCCCGGTCGTTCGGTCGGAGCGCGGCGGGGTCAGCTCGACAGCGGCACGCGCGGGATGCCCGAGGAGCCGGAGCCGGTCAGTTCGCCGGCATCGTCGTCCTCTTCCGGCTCGTCGGCCGGGGCGTTGGGGTCGGCGATGGCTTCGAGGGCGAGCTTTTTCTTGCCGTCCTCGCCTTCCTCGACGGTCACCTTCACGGTGCCGCCCTTCTTCAGTTCGCCGAACAGGACGGCGTCAGCCAGCGGGCGCTTGATCTGCTCCTGGATGACGCGGCCGAGCGGGCGGGCGCCCATCTTCTCGTCGTAGCCTTCCTCGGCCAGAAGCGCGATCGCGTCTTCCGACAGCTCGAAGGTGACGTTGCGGTCGGCGAGCTGGGCCTCCAGCTGCATGACGAACTTTTCGACCACGCGGTGCACCACGTCCTGCGGCAGCGGGCCGAAGGGGACGATGGCGTCGAGCCGGTTGCGGAACTCGGGGGTGAACAGGCGGTTGATCGCGTCCTGATCCTCACCCTCACGGCGCGAGCGGTTGAAGCCGATGGGAGCCTTGGCGAGATCGGCGGCGCCCGCGTTCGTCGTCATGATGATGATGACGTTGCGGAAGTCGACCTTCTTGCCGTTGTGGTCCGTCAGCTTGCCGTGGTCCATCACCTGCAGGAGGATGTTAAAGAGGTCCGGGTGGGCCTTTTCGATCTCGTCCAGCAAGAGGACGCAGTGCGGATGCTGATCGACACCGTCGGTCAGGAGTCCGCCCTGGTCGAAGCCGACATAGCCCGGAGGCGCGCCGATGAGGCGGCTCACCGTGTGCCGCTCCATGTACTCCGACATGTCAAAGCGCAGGAGCTCGACGCCCATCAGCTCGGCGAGCTGGCGGGCCACCTCGGTCTTGCCGACGCCGGTGGGGCCGGAGAAGAGGTAGGAGCCGATCGGCTTGTTGGGCTCGCGCAGGCCGGCGCGGGCGAGCTTGATCGCCGACGACAGCGTCTCGATCGCGCTTTCCTGGCCGTAGACCACGCGCTTCAGGTTGGTCTCGATCGACTGGAGCACCTCCGCGTCGTCCTTGGAGACGGATTTGGGCGGAATGCGCGCCATCGTCGCGACGGTGGCTTCGATCTCCTTCACGTCGACCTGCTTACGGCGCTTGTTTTCGGCCAGCAGCATCTGCGAGGCGCCGGTTTCGTCGATCACGTCGATCGCCTTATCCGGCAGCTTGCGGTCGTTGATGTAGCGGTGCGACAGCTCGACCGCGGACTTGATCGCCTCGTTGGTGAAGGTCAGGCCGTGGAACTCTTCGTAGCGCGGCTTGAGGCCCTTCAGGATCTCGATGGCGTCTTCGATGTTCGGCTCGGGCACGTCGATCTTCTGGAAGCGGCGCACCAGGGCGCGGTCCTTCTCGAAGAACTGGCGATATTCCTTGTAGGTGGTCGAGCCGATGCACTTGATCGCGCCCGAGGACAGAGCGGGCTTCAGGAGGTTGGACGCGTCCATCGCGCCGCCCGACGTCGCCCCGGCACCGATGACGGTGTGGATCTCGTCGATGAACATGATGGCACCGGGATAGTCCTCGATCTCCTTGACGACCTGCTTCAGCCGCTCCTCGAAGTCGCCGCGATAGCGGGTGCCGGCGAGGAGCGCGCCCATGTCGAGGGCGAAGATGGTCGACTCGGAGAGGACCTCGGGCACCTCACCGTCGATGATGCGCTTGGCGAGGCCTTCGGCGATCGCCGTCTTGCCGACGCCGGGGTCGCCGACGAAGAGCGGGTTGTTCTTCTGACGGCGGCACAAGACCTGGATGGTGCGGCGCACCTCCTGGTCACGCCCGATCAGCGGATCGACTTTGCCCTTGCGGGCCTTCTCGTTGAGATTGATGCAGTAGGCCTCGAGGGCGTCTGTCTTCCGCTTCGGGCCCGCAGCTTCGTCCTGCGGCATATCTTCTTCGGCCTCGCGGGTGCGTTCGGCCCCGGCGCCTGCGCGTTTTGCGATGCCGTGGCTGATATAATTGACAGCGTCGTAGCGCGTCATCTCCTGTTCCTGCAGGAAGTATGCCGCGTGGCTTTCGCGTTCGGCGAAGATCGCGACAAGGACATTGGCCCCCGTCACTTCCTCTCGGCCGGAAGACTGGACGTGAATCACTGCGCGCTGGATGACGCGCTGGAAGGAGGCCGTGGGTTTGCTATCGTCGTCACCATCGACGACCAGATTATCGAGCTCCGTGTCAATATATTCGGACAGGTCGCGGCGCAGGCGGTCGAGATCGACGTTGCAGGCCTTCATGACGGAGGCCGCGTCTTGATCGTCCACCAGCGCAAGTAGGAGGTGTTCCAGGGTTGCGTATTCCTGGCGGCGTTCGTTGGCGGCGGCGAGCGCTTGGTGCAGGGCCTTTTCGAGGCTACGGGAGAATGACGGCACGGTCGCTCCTCACTTCTTCTCCATCACACACTGGAGAGGATGCTGATGCTTTCGAGCAAAGTCCATCACCTGCGTCACCTTTGTTTCGGCCACCTCGTAGGTGTAAACGCCGCACTCGCCGACGCCGTGGTGATGAACATGCAACATAACTCTGGTCGCTTCTTCCCGATTCTTTTGGAAAAAGCGTTCCAGAACGTGAACGACGAACTCCATCGGCGTGTAGTCGTCGTTTAAAAGAAGCACCCGGTACATGTTCGGGCGCTTCGTCTTCGGCTTCGGCCGCGTGATGACCAGCGTGCCGGGATCGTTCCCGTCGCCATTGTCACCCCCAGTATCCCCGTCGTCCTTGTCCGAGGCCATCCCCGTCGAAAGGAGGCTGGCGAGAGGCCAGACGGGGGCGAAGTCCGGCTCCGCAGACGTGAGCGGCCGTGCCGCCATCGCCTGCCCTGGTGCCGTTCGCTCCGGTCCCGTTCTCATAGTCGCCATCCTGAAACGTCGAAGAACATCGCGCAAGCCGGTCCCTTTCACTGATGCCGGCTCAGTCCAACGGGGAAATCTGGCGTCTGACGATGATGGTAATCCCAACAGTGGCCAAGGCAAGAGGCCGACGCCGTTCCATCCCAAATGGGAATGCAATCAGCGCCCGACAAGCCGTCCGCCAGAGACGTGCCGCGGCGCATCGTCCCCGCGCACAGTGTCCCCGCGCACAGCATCCTCGTGTGCCGTGTCCGACAGAGTGCGATCCAGCGCGGCCAGCCAATCGGTGAGTGCCCACGTGAAGGACGGCGCACTCGCTCCGGCGCTGCCGAGCTCGATCACCCTCAGGACCGTATGACAATCGAAAACGCGCGAAAGGTCCACCGGCCGGCCGCCGCGCGCTACGTAAAGCCGCACGACACGCCGCGTCAGGTCGGGCGAGATGAAGGAGGGGTAGGAGAGGTCGCGGTGGCGCGGGCCGATCCCGGCATCGCCGAAATCGAACAGACCGGCGAGGCGCCCGGAGGCCGCGTCGAAAGCCATGTTCCAGCCGTGGGTGTCGAAATGGCCGAACACGGCGTGGTCGTCGGGCCCGGCTGCGACGCGGCCGAGAACGTCGGCCACGCGCGCCAGAAGCGGCGGGTCGAGGCGGCGGCGCACCGCGTCGAACAGCGCCTCCGCGGAGGGCCAGGGCGCGACAGGCGCGACCCCCGCCGCCGCGACGTCCGCCGGATCGGCCGCGTGAAGCGCGAGGTAGACCCCGGCGACGGCTCCCGCGAGGCGCTCCCTCTCGTCTTCGCCGAGCGC
The DNA here is from genome assembly GCF_001927245.1 of Acuticoccus yangtzensis. Taxonomy (GTDB): domain Bacteria; phylum Pseudomonadota; class Alphaproteobacteria; order Rhizobiales; family Amorphaceae; genus Acuticoccus; species Acuticoccus yangtzensis. Next base: position 1,376,159 of record NZ_MJUX01000001.1, read on the forward strand.
GTGGTAGCCGGCCGGATCCAGCATCGTCCCGGCGATGAGAGGGTGTTCGGAGAAGAGACGCGGGGTGCGGTGCAGGATCATGCGCGGCAGGGCGGGATGGTCCCCGCCCGCGAGCAGGCGCCGCGCGACGCCGAGGCGCACCGGCTCCCCCTCCAGCCGCGCCTCCGCCGCCGCGGTGCGAGGGAATTTGAACAACGACCCGCCCTGCTCGATGGCGAGGCAGTCCCACCCGGCCGCGTGGACGACCGCCGCCGCGCCGCGAAGGTCCGGCCGGGCGGTGAGGATTGCGGCCTCCGCGGCCGCCCGCTCGGCCGGGTCCGGCGCAGGCGGCGTGGTCCGGCCTGATTCGGCCGCGCGTGCCACCGAGCCGCGATCAGGCCCGGCCCCGCGCTCCACACGTTCATCCACAGGCGATGACATGTTGCAAAATCTCCTCAGTCGGGGCAAAAACGTGTGGACGGCGCCAATCGGCCCTTGGGCTGCGCTTGCTGCCCGGCAAGGCAGAATCCAGGCTTTGTTCGTATATCCGTATTAACCCTGTCGGTTGAGCGGCTCGTAACCCTTTGTCCCGTCCTATGCGGTGCGTGTTTGTCTCGTAACCGACCGGCTTTCATCGGATTTTCCGCTGCCGGAGCGCCGAAGGACCGTATGCACGCCCAAAGCCCCCGTCACCGCAGCCCACTCGTGCTCTGGCTGACAAAAGCCCTTAGCGTCGCCTTCTTCCTGGCCGTAGCGGCCATGCCGGCGGCCGCGAACCCCAAATATGCCGGGCTCGTGGTCGATGTGATCAGCGGCAAGGACCTCTACGCCGACAGCGCCGACGAGATGCGCTACCCGGCCTCCCTCACGAAGATCATGACGCTCTACGTCGTCTTCGAGGAGCTCGCGGCCGGACGGATCACCCTCGACACCAACTTCACGATGTCCGAGTACGCCGCATCGCGCCCGCCCTCGAAGATCGGCATCCGTCCCGGCGGCACCATGGCGGTACGCGACGCCATCAAGGCGCTTGTCACCAAGTCCGCCAACGACGTCGCGGCGATGACGGCGGAGAACATTTCCGGCTCGGTCTCCGCCTTCACCGCGCGCATGACGAAGACGGCCCATCGCCTCGGCATGGCGCACACCACCTTCACCACCCCGTCCGGACTGCCCGACCCCGGCAACAAGACGACCGCGCGCGACATGGTCACGCTCGGCATCGCCATTCAGCGGGACTTCCCGCAATATTATGGCGTGTTCTCGACGCGGGTGTTCGAGTACGGCAAGCGCCGCTACGGCAACCACAACCGCCTGCTCGGCCGGGTCGAGGGCGTCGATGGCATCAAGACCGGCTACATCAACGCCTCCGGTTTCAACCTCGTCACCTCTGTACGGCGCGACGGGCGCCACCTCGTCGCCGTGGTGATGGGCGGCACCAGCGGCGCGGCGCGCGACAAGCACATGGCCGACCTCATCGCCCGCACGCTGCCCAAGGCCAAGCGCGGTGAGCCGATGGTCTTCGCCGCCTGGAGCGACTTCGGCCCGCCGCCGATCCCGGTCGCGCGCCCGACCCTCGCCGTGCGCTTCGCCGCCCGGATCGAAAAGCGCGACGCGCCCGAGGGCGACCCGCTGCAGACCATCCTCGCCTTCGCCTCGCAGACCCGCGAGGCCGCCGGCATCACCGCCCCCGCCAACGCGACCGACGCGCTCCACGCCGTCATCGCCAGCGCCGGCGAGGCGGCCGCGCCTTCCGCAGAGCCCCTCCCCTCCCCCGTCTCGATCCCGTCGCCGCGCAGTGTGGAAGCGGCACTCGAGAGCGGCAACGCCCGCGCGGGCGGTACGGCGGGCAACACCATCGAACTCGCCTCGGCGGATCCGGACGCGGTGACGCGCACGCTGAGCGAGCGAGGCGAGGCTCCCGTGTCGCGCTTCGGTGCCGTCTTCGGCGTCTTCGCCACGGGCACGACGGCGGCGAACGACAACGCGCTCAGCGCCTTCGTGGAAGAGCGCATGGTGCCGGTGAGCGGGCTGACGGTGATCGCCATGGGTTCCGCACCCGTGACCACCGGCAAGCGCGCCCCGCGTGACCCCTCCTCGGCCAAGCACACGATGCGGCTGGCGCTTGCGGCTGTGGAGTCGGCTGCGGCCGCGGCGAAGGCCCCGGCGGCCGACGCGAAGGCTGCCGCCCCCGCCGAGAGCGGTTGGCAGATCCAGGTGGGCGCGGTTAAGAGCGAATCAGCGGCCGCCGCCATCCTCGACGAAGCGGCGCGGACCGTGCCAGCCATGGGCCAGCAGACCCGTGTTACTGTGACGGCGACCACCGCGAACGGCACGATCTATCGCGCACGGTTCGGCGGTTTCCGGTCTGAGGCCGACGCAATTGCGGCCTGCAAACTCTTCACTAACCACAACCGGCCATGCTGGGCGGTATCCATGTAACGCAGGGGGCGCACCCAATGACTGGCGCGCCTCGGTGCGCCAGTTGTGAGTCGAGCGATGAGCGTTGTTTCAACGACGTCCGAGAAGGACGTCCCTGGCCTCGTTGAGCCTGGCGGCCAGGCCACTCGTTCCCCCGTGATCGGGGTGCATTTGCTTCATCAGGCGGCGATGGCTTGCGCGGACCTCGCCTTCGGACGCACCGGGACGAAGGCCGAGCACCTCGTAGGCCTCCTGCTCGGACATGGAACCGCCGTGAAAGCGGCCCGCGCCTCCAGAGCCTTGCGCCCCCGAATCAGCGTGAACCTCAGCGCTCTCACGCCAAGCGGGGTCCAGGCGGTCGAGATATGCCTCCACGAGGAGGCGTGAGTCGGCCTCACCGGCCCGCTCCATCTCGCGCCACAGCACGATCAGCTCGGACAGAATCATGCCCGAGAAGCGCCGGCCCTGAAAGCGGCCCTTGAGGACGGTGGCGTCCATATCCCCAGAATCGTGATCGAGCGTCGCCTCCAAGGAGGCGGTGCGCACGGTGGACCCGGTGCCGGCCGAGCGGCGGGTCCTGCGCGGCCCGTCGCCGAAGGGGCCGAACGGGCCGCCGCCGAATCCGCCCGCGCCGGGGAAGCCTCCGCCCGGGAACCCTCCTCCGAAGCCGCCGAACCCGCCGCCGGCGCCGCCCGAAAAGCCGCCTGGGAAATTGCCGGGGAAATTGCCGCCCGACATGCGGCCGAGACCGGCGCCGATGAGCGTGATGCCGAGCCCCACCCGGCCGCGCAGCAGCAGGAAGAGGCCGACCAGCACCAGCCCCGCGTTGCCGCCCTGCTTGACGCTTTCGGCCAGCTTTTGCGTGTTGGCGCCGGCGAACCACCGCACCGCCAGCACCATCGCCCCCAACAGGCCGAGGCCGACGAGAAGCGGCAGCAGAAGCAGAATCATGAAAGCTTCTCCAGGAGGAGGCGGGCGCCCCCGTCCCCCTTCGCGCTGCGGTCCGACAGCGCCGTCACGCCGCCCGCCGCATAGACCGCCACCGCCTTCAGGAGCCGCGCGAGCTCGGCCCCGGATGCGCCGTCCAGCGTCAGATGCGCACCCTTGGAGAGCCGCGCCATCTCGGCGAAGGCACGCGTCGCCGCAGGGTCGCGCCGCTCCTGGAAGATGAAGATGGGCACCCGCAGCATGCCGAGCTGCCCTGCCCGCTCGCCGAGGAGGTCGATGTTCTCCTCCATCGCGTCACCGACATAGACGAGCGCCTGCACAGGTGACTTGCGCGTCTCGTCAAGGGCGCGGGCGAGCACCTTAGAGATCTGCGTTCGCCCGGCGCGGCAGTCGATCCGGCTCATCATGTCGCCGAGGCGCGCCCCGTCCGACAGCCACTTCGAGGCCCGGCACTCGCCGAACCCGCGAAAATAGACGAGCTGCATGTCCAGCCCGCCGACGGCGGCCGCCTCGGCGAACATCTCGCCCTGGATGTGGCTCGCCTTGTCCCAGGTGGGTTGCCGGCTCATCGTCGCGTCGAGCGCGAAGATCAGCCGGCCGCGCGCCCCGCCCGTCGCGGGCGCGGTCGCCTTGGCGCGCGCCAGGAAGGCGTCGATGTCGCTGCGGGTGGAGGACGGCGCGTCCGCGGGCGGGGTCGCGCCGGTCCGGCTCTCTCCCGCGCTGGCGGGCATATGGCGATCATTCTTGGACACGCCCTTAAGATAAGCGTTTCCCGCCCGCCTGCCAGCCGGGCCCGGCGGGCGCACCGTCGCGGGAGGACCGCGGACGGCGCCCTCAGCCGCCCGAGCGCAGTTTCTCCGTCCGCCGGCGCATCATTTCCATGAACGACAGAAGCAGGATGGACAGGCACACGAGAATGGTGGCGAGCGCCAGAATAGTCGGGCTGATCTCCTCACGCAGCGAGCCGAACATCTGCACCGTCATCGGCACCTGGCGCGGCCCGGCGAGGAAGAGGACGACGACCACCTCGTCGAGCGAGGTGATGAAGGCGAACAGCGCGCCCGCCACGATGCCGGGCGTCAGAAGCGGCAGGATCACCTTGAAGAAGGTCGTCGCCTGGTTCGCGCCCAGGGACTGCGAGGCGCGGATGAGTTGATTGTCGAAGCCCGACAGCGCCGCCGTGACGGTGATGACGACGAAGGGCGCGCCCAAGACCACGTGGCTCATGATGATCGAGAAATAGGTCTGCGACAGGTTGAGCCGCGCGTAGAAGGCGAAGAGCGCCGCCGCGGTGATGATGAGCGGCACGATCATCGGCGAGATGAGGAAGGCGGTGATCAGTGCGCGCGCCGGCATCTCGCGCCGCGACAGGCCGAGCGCGGCCAAGGTGCCGAGGGCCGTCGCGATGATCGAGGACACGATGGCGATGAAGAAGGAATTCTGGATCGACCGCGTCCACTCGCCCGAATTGAACAGGTTGTCGTACCAGCGCAGGGAGTAGCCGCTGGGGTCCAGCGACAACATTTCCTTGGTGAAGGTGAAGTAGGGCGTGGCGTTGAACGACAGCGGGATGATCACGATGATCGGCGCGATCAGAAAGAAGAAGATCAGCCCGCAGATCGTGAGATAGGTGATGCGCCAGGCGCGCTCGAGACCGGATTCGTAGACTGGACGTGCCATCGGATCACCCGAACTTCAGCCGGTCCACGCCCACCAGCTTGTTGAACAGCCAGTAGAGGACGAGGACGCCGACGAGGAGGATGGTGGCGAGCGCCAATGCCAGGCGAAGCTGGGCCAGCGAGCCGGTCATCCGGTCGGCAATGAGGTTGGAAATGAAGATGCCGGATTCGCCGCCGACCAGCGCCGGGGTAATATAATACCCGATCGCCAGGATGAAGACGAGGAGCACGCCCGCCGCGAGTCCCGGCACCGTCAGCGGCATGTAGACGGTGAGGTGGGCGCGCAGCGGCGTCGCGCCCATGGAGCGGGCGGCGCGCGTCAACGACGGCGGGATGGTCTTCATCACGGAATAGAGCGGCAGGATCATGAACGGCAGCAGGATGTGCGTCATCGCCACGATGGTGCCGATGCGGTTGTAGATCATGCGGATGCGGCCATCTTCGTCGACGATGTGCAGGAGGACCAGCACGTCGTTGATGACGCCCTCCTGCTGGAGCAGCACGATCCACGCGGACGTGCGCACGAGAAGCGATGTCCAGAAGGGTAGAAGCACCAGGATCATCAAGAGGTTGGCGCGTGCGGGCGGCAGCGTCGCCAAAAGGTGGGCGACCGGATAGCCGAGCAGGATGGTGATGATGGTGATGAGCCCGCTCATCCACGCCGTCTGCCAGAAGGTCTGCGTGTAGACCTGGAGATATTCGGGCCGGCGGACGATGTCGCCGTTCTCGTCATACTCGTAGTCGAGGGCGCGCAGATAGTAGGCCGGCGTCAGGGTCCGCGACTCGCGCTGGATGAGCTTCCAGAGGCGCGGATCGGCCCAGTCGTCATCGTCGGCCAGAAGCGCGTCCTTGTAGGGCGCCTGGAACTCGTCGGAGTCGCGCATCGCGCCCATCATGGTGGAGCGCACGCCGGCGAGTTCGGCGTTCAGGCGGGCAGCGACGCGGCCGATGGTGGAGCGGCCGCCGGCATTGAGGTCGGCCACCATCGCCGCATAGACGTCCTCGGACGGAAGGTCGGACCCGTCCCAGTCGGCGATCGCGGCGGCGGTGTTGGGCAGATACTCGGCAACCTCCGGATTGGAGACCGAGCGGGTCATCATCTGCACGATGGGGATCGTGTAGGTGATGAGCAGGAACGCGAACAGCGGCAGGACCAGAAGGAGCGCATTGCGCCGCGCCTTGGCGTTGGCCTTGCGAAGGGCCTGCTTCAGCGGCTTTCCGTCGGCGGTGGTCAGCGGCCCCGAGGGGTCCTGTGCCGCGACGGCGCCCGGTACGGCGGCAGCGTCGGTCATATGGTGTCCGGTGTTCGTGGAAAGGGTCGGGCGGCAATCCGGTCCGCCGCGAGGTGGCGGCGCCCCCTTGAGGCGCGCCGCCGGTCCGGCTTTACGAGTTCAGCCAGGCGTTGAAGCGCTCTTCCAGAGCATCGCCGTAGTCGGCCCAGAAGTCGGTGTCGAACTGGATGGCGTTCTGGAAGTTCTCCGGCGCGGTCGGCATGTGCGGCTTCATGTCGATGTCGGTTTCGACAGCCTCACCGCCTTCCTCTTTCCAGAGGTTGCCGACGAGCTCCACGGAGGAGGAGCGGGCCGGGGCGTAGGAGATCCACTTGGCCTGATCGGCGAGCCGCTGCGTGTCGGTCGCGAACTTCAGGTAGTCCATGATCTGGTCGAACTGGCCGGTGTCGACCGGGACGACCCAGCCGTCGACCTCGAACATCTGGCCGTCCCACATGATCGCGAAGGGCTGGCCCTCGTTCACCTGTGCGTTGAAGATGCGGCCATTATAGGCGGTGGCGATGGTCGCCTCGCCGTCGGCCAGCATCTGCGGCGGCTGCGCGCCGGCGTCCCACCAGATGATGGAGTCCTTGATCTCGTCCAGCTTGGCGAAGGCCTGGTCCTGGCCTTCCTGGGTGGCGAGAACCTCGTAGACCTCGTCCGGCGCCACGCCGTCGGCGATCAGCGCCCACTCGAGGTTCTTCTGCGGGATCTTCTCCAGCGCGCGGGTGCCGGGGTAGGTCTCAAGATCCCAGACATCGGCCACGGTCTTGGGGCCGCCGTCGGGGAAGGCGTCGGTGTTGTAGGCGAACATGGTCGCATACAGGATCTGCGGGACGAAGCAGTCGCCGGTGGTGCCTTCGATGAAGTCGTCCATGGCGGAGGTGCCGTCGGGCGCCTCGGCGAGCTGGTCGAAGGGGATCTCCTCCAGGAGCCCTTCGTCGCAGGCGCGCTGCGCGTCGGCCTGGAGCATGTCGACAACGTCCCAGGTGACGTTGCCCGCCTCGACCTGAGAGCGGATGCCGGCGAGGGCCTGGTTGGACTTGTCCTCTTCGAGGATCTCGGTCCCGGTCTTTTCCGAGTAAGGCTCGTGATAAGCCTTGCGCTGGCTCATCGAGTAGGCGCCGCCCCACGACACGATGTTGAGCGGCTCAGCTGCGACAGCCGCGCCCGCCGCCAGCAGCGATGCGGTCGTGCCGATCAGAATGTGCCTCAGCAAAATGACTCTCCCTTGTTTGGTATGGCCGGACGCTGGTGAGCGCCGGCGTCGTCGATGCGATGGCGCCTGTGGTGGTTCGCCATCGTCGTGCGGGCGGCCGCGGCCGCACCGCGGATCCCTTGCCCGCCGCCTCAGGTGGCGATGGGGTCGAGAGCGTGGCAATCCTCGGTCGCCCAGCCGACGGTGACGGTCTCGCCCTCTTTCAGCGAGACCGCGCGGTTGTGGTTCGGCACCTTGACGATGAATTCGTCGTTGCCTTCCACCGCCAGGCGGGCGCGGATGGTATCGCCGAGATAGATGAGTTCGGACACGCGGCCGCCGAGCGTGGTTTCGGCGGCGGTGTCGCCGATGGTGACGCGCTCGGGCCGCAGCGAGAGGGTGGTCCGCGCCCCCTCCCCGTCCACGTTGACGGGCGCCGCCTTGACCACGGCGCCGGTGTCCAGCGTGACCTCGCAATGGCCGTTGACCATCTTCGTCACCTGGCCGGACAGCTTGTTGTTCTCGCCGATGAACTGGGCGACGAACGAATTTTTCGGCGCTTCGTAAAGCTCGGCGGGGGGCGAGAGCTGCTGGATCTTGCCGTCGTTGAAGACCGCGACGCGGTCCGACATGGTCAGCGCCTCGGTCTGATCGTGGGTGACGTAGACCACGGTGACGCCGAGATTTTCGTGGATGTGCTTGATCTCGTACTGCATCTGCTCGCGCAGCTGCTTGTCGAGCGCGCCGAGGGGTTCGTCCATGAGGACGAGGTTCGGCTCGAAGACGAGGGCTCTGGCGACGGCGATGCGCTGCTGCTGCCCGCCGGAGAGCTGGGCCGGGCGGCGGCCGCCGAAGGCCGAGAGCTCCACCATGTCGAGCGCGCGCTGCACCTTGGCCTTGATGTCCGCCTTGGACAGGCCGCGGACCTTGAGCGGGTAGGCGAGGTTCTCGCCCACGGTCATGTGCGGGAAGAGGGCGTAGTTCTGAAACACCATGCCGATGCCACGCTTGTGCGGCGGCAATTGGCCGATGGGACGCCCGTCGAGAAAGATTTCGCCATGGGTGGGCGGCTCGAAACCGGCCAGCATCATCAGGCAGGTGGTCTTGCCGGAGCCCGATGGGCCGAGCATCGTCAAGAATTCCCCGGCGCGGATGTCGAGGTTCAGGTCTTTTACGACGAGTGTTTCGCCGTCATAACTTTTCTGAACGCCGTCGAACTTAACCGCGGCGCCAGGTGTCTCGCGTTCTAGGCTCAGGACGTCACCCGTTGGCTGGTCAATGGCGCACATAACGGCACGCCCAATGGGTGAGCGTCAACCGGCTTTTTGGCGGAACCGTGGTAAAAACATCACGCAAATTGTACGCGGGACCGGGTTCGGACCTCCCGCGACGCCTCATTGCCTTGAGGCTGCGCTGCGTCATTCGGCGGTTGCCACCGCACCGAGATGGCTGACGATTTGCGCGATTTCCGCGTCGGACCACGACCGCATCGCGGCAAAATCCAGGTCATCCTCACGAGGCGGATCGTCGAATGGGGCGATGGGACGGCCAAGCAAATCGTCGATGAAACCGGCCTCTTCGGCGAGCGCCGGAGCGGCGGCCGCGGCGATCTCGCGCGGGAGACGGAAGGGCGGCCCCGGGACTGTGGCGGCGGCCGCGGCGAGTGCGGCGCGCCATTCGACCGCACCGGGGCGCCGGGCGAACAGGGACCGCCCGGGCAGATGGAAGCCGCCTCGCGGCCGCAACGCGCGGTGGGCGGCCTTCTCCAGCGCGTGTGCCAGCGGCGGCGGCAGCGTCGCCAACGGCTTCGGCTCGCCCTTCGGCCCGATCGCCTGGAGGAGCTTGAGCGCGGGGAGTGAGAGGGACTCGTTGGCGCGCCCTGCCCGCAGGTGCGCCAGATGCGGCAACGGGCGCTGCACCGCGGCGAGCACCGTCTGCAGCACGCAGCCGGCCACGAACTGCGAAGGATGATGGATGGTGAGGCGCAGGGCGTCCGCGCCGAAGACGCGCCGATAAGGCTCGAAGCGCATGCGGTACTGCGGGAGAGGCGGGCGGGCGAGAAGCTCGTCCAACGGCGTTCCGTCCCGCAGCCGGTGCTGGCAGACGCTGCGCAGGAAAGCGAAGGGCGGCCGCACCAGCGCGATGATGCGCACGGCGTCGAAGTTGGGTGCGAGCCGGGCCTTCAATGCGGCGCAGGCGGCCTCGGGGAAATGGCTGAGCCCTTCGCCGGAGACGATGAGGTCGTTCCCGCTGCGGGCCGTGGCGGCCGCGATGTCGTCGAATGCGGTGGCGAGGCGGGGCGCCTCGGTCACCAGCCCTTCGAAGCCGCGGCGGGCGAGAGTGCGGCGGAAGGCCGGCTCATCCGCTCGGAAGATCGCGGCAAGCGGCATCGACTGGTTGGCGCCGAAGGCGGAGGGGAAGACGAGGCCGTCCGCCGCCGCCTCGTCGCGTGCGGCGGCGAGAGCATGCTGCACCGCGGTCGAGCCGGTCTTGTTCATGCCGATGTGGATGTAGGCAGTCGGCATGCGTTCTCGTGCTGGGACGGTGCCTCACAGCACGTCAGGTGTCGTTCCGCGCGGCGCAGCGGCGGCGGCGCCCAGCGCTGCGCCGAGGCGGGTCTCAGTCCAGGTGGCGGCGAGTGAGCGGGCGGCGCGCCTCGACGCGGATCGGTTGAAGCTGGTAGCCGGACGGCATGTCACGCCGCCCACGCCCGCCGGTGCGGTCTTCACCCTGAAGCGCGACGGCGACGGCCATCTGCACGCTGGCGAAGGTGATGATGAAAAAGGACGTCATCACCGCGAGGGCGAGGAAGCCGGCATCGCTCCTCAGAACGAGGCTGCGCAGGCCGCCGACATCGCCGATGACCAGAAGGGCGACGGTGGCCAGCGCGATGAGCCCGCCCGTCACCGCGTGACCGGCGAGAAAGCGGACGAGGCGCGTGTCGTTCTGCTGACGCATAGGATCCCCCATAACGGGGCCGCGGCCCCATCACAGCAACATAGGCAGAACTTTCCGCCGCGTCACGCCCTATCGCACCAGAATTCACACTTTAAAGTTGCGCGAAAGACAGCCTGCGGAAAGGATGGACCGACGCCGATTTTCGGCCTGCAATGCCTTTTGAATGGGCAGATCGACCTTATCTATCTGATGGCGCCGGCTTCGGCGGCGCCGACGGTGGCACGCGCACCGTCCATTCCAAGTGACGGCTGGCGGGCATCAGCGCATGACGCGAGCCGGGACAAGGGGGTCCCTATGAACATCGAAAAACTTTCCGATCGTACGCGCGGCTTCATCCAAACCGCCCAGACCAACGCGATCGGGGCCGGGCATCAGCAGTTCACGCCCGAGCATATCCTGAAGGCTCTGCTGGACGATCCGGACGGTCTCGCCGCCGGCCTCATGAAAGAGGCGGGGGCACGGCCGAAGGACGCCCATGCCGCCGTCGAGCGCACTCTCGGCAAAATGCCGAAGGTGGACGGCTCCGGCGCGGGCGACCTGCGCCTGGTGTCCGGCACGGTCAAAGTGCTCAACCAGGCCGAGAGTCTGGCACAAAAAGCCGGAGACTCTTACGTTACAGTCGAAAGGCTGCTGCTGGCGCTCGCCTCCGAACCGTCGACCGAGAGCTTCAAGATCCTGAAAGCCGCCGGGCTGACGCCGCAGGGGCTGGAAGGCGCGATCGCCAACCTGCGCAAGGGCCGCACCGCCGACAGCGCGGGCGCCGAGGACAGCTACGACGCGCTGAAGAAGTACACCACCGACCTCACCGCGTCGGCGCGTGACGGCAAGCTCGACCCGGTGATCGGCCGCGACGAGGAAATCCGCCGCACGATCCAGGTCCTGTCGCGCCGCACCAAGAACAACCCGATCCTGATCGGCGAGCCCGGCGTCGGCAAGACCGCGATCGCCGAGGGGCTGGCGCTTCGCATCGTCAACGGCGACACGCCCGAGAGCCTGAAGGACAAGAAGCTCCTCAGCCTCGACATGGGCGCGCTCATCGCCGGTGCGAAGTATCGCGGCGAGTTCGAGGAGCGGCTGAAGTCGGTGCTCTCCGAAATCAAGTCGGTCGGCGACGTGGTGCTCTTCATCGACGAGGTGCACACGCTGGTCGGCGCCGGCAAGGGCGATGGGGCGATGGACGCCTCCAACCTCTTGAAGCCGGCTCTGGCGCGCGGTGAGCTCCACTGCGTCGGCGCGACCACGCTCGACGAGTACCGCAAGTACATCGAGAAGGACGCCGCGCTCGCCCGCCGCTTCCAGCCGCTGTTCGTGGACGAGCCCTCGGTGGAGGACACCGTGTCCATCCTGCGCGGCCTGAAGGAGAAGTACGAGCTTCACCACGGCGTGCGGATCTCGGACGGCGCCATCGTCTCGGCAGCGCAGCTCTCGAACCGCTACATTCAGGACCGCTTCCTGCCCGACAAGGCGATCGACCTCGTCGACGAGGCGGCCTCGCGGCTGCGCATGCAGGTGGACTCCAAGCCCGAAGAGCTGGACGAGATCGACCGGCGCATCCTGCAGCTCTCCATCGAGCGTGAAGCGCTGAGGAAGGAAGAGGACCGCGCCAGCCAGGACCGGCTGGACCGTCTGGAGCAGGAGCTTGCCGACCTCGAGGACCGTTCCGACGAGCTGACCACCAAGTGGCGGGCCGAGAAGGAGAAGCTCGCCGGGGCGCAGGGCGCCAAGGCCGAGCTCGACCAGGCACGCAACGAGCTTCTGAACGCGCAGCGGCGCGGCGATCTGGCGAAGGCCGGCGAGCTCGCCTACGGCGTGATCCCCGAGCTGGAGCGGCGCATCGCCGAGGCGGAGGGCGCGGGGTCCGGCGGCATGGTCGAGGAGGCGGTGACGGCCTCGCACATCGCTCAGGTGGTGTCGCGCTGGACGGGCATCCCCGTCGACAAGATGCTGGAGGGCGAGCGCGAGAAGCTGATGCGCATGGAAGAGGCGCTGGAAAAGCGCGTCGTCGGCCAGGCCGAGGCGGTGCATGCCGTGTCGACCGCCGTGCGCCGCGCCCGCGCCGGACTGCAGGACCCGAACCGGCCGATCGGCTCGTTCATGTTCCTCGGCCCCACGGGCGTCGGCAAGACCGAGCTGACCAAGGCGCTGGCCCACTTCCTGTTCGACGACGACACCGCGATGGTGCGCATCGACATGTCGGAATACATGGAGAAGCACGCCGTTTCCCGGCTGATCGGCGCCCCTCCGGGCTATGTAGGCTACGACGAGGGCGGCGCGCTCACCGAGGCGGTGCGGCGGCGGCCCTACCAGGTGGTCCTGTTCGACGAGATCGAGAAGGCCCACCCGGATGTCTTCAACGTCCTCCTCCAGGTGCTGGACGACGGGCGGCTGACGGACGGACAGGGCCGCACGGTCGATTTCCGCAACACGATCATCGTGATGACGTCGAACGTTGGCGCGGAGTTCCTGGCGAACCAGGGCGAGCACGACGAGGTGGAGGCGGTCCGCCCGCAGGTGATGGAGATGGTGCGCGGGCTGTTCCGGCCCGAGTTCCTGAACCGGCTCGACGAGATCGTCCTCTTCAGCCGCCTGAAGCGGGCGCAGATGACGGCGATCGTCGACATCCAGCTGAAGCGGCTCGACCAGCTTCTGGCCGACCGCAAGATCAGCCTGACCGTGCCGCAGGCGGCGCGCGAGTGGCTGGCCGAGAGGGGCTACGACCCGGTCTACGGCGCGCGCCCGCTGAAGCGCGTGATCCAGAAGGAGGTGCAGGACCCGCTCGCCGAGGCGATCCTGTCCGGCACCATCAGCGACGGCGACACGGTGGTCGCCACGGCGACGTCGGACCGGCTGATCTTCCAGCCGGCGGACGAAGCGTCGCAGGCGGCCTGAGCCCGCGCCTGACCTGACTTAAAGTGCGCGCCGGCGGCCCCCGCCGGCGCGTTTTCGTCGGGTGTCCCCGCTGTGCGTACCGGGGGCCTCCGCACCGCACGAGAGCATGCGGCAATTTATATCTTAAATTGCAAATACATCCATAAATTGTTAAGACGGAGCCTCTTTCGCTCGGGAGGTTCATCATGGCGCACCACGGACCCGCTTTCGTCGCCGTCCTCGCAACATCGGCCGGCGCGGCGACGCTGGTGCCGCTGCCGGTGCCCGGCCTCGCTCAGCCGCTGGTCGATCCGCTCGGACCGGCCAGCTCGCTTCTCGCCTGGTGCGGCCTCGTCTTCTGTGCGTTGGCGGTCCTCTTCGCGCTGCTGGCGCTGCTGCGCGCGGACCCCGCGTTCGGCGGGCTCATCATCCTGTCGGCGATCGGCGCTTCCTTCTGCCTCGGCCCTCTGGCGGCGGTGGCGATGTCGGGGGTGGTGCTGGCCGCCCTCCCCCTCCTCCTCGTCCGCAAAGGTGCGGCGCCGGTCTCCTCCGTGCGCCAGTCCAAGACCGCCCCCGCTGGCCCTCCGCGGCCCCGGCGCCTCTTCGCCTGACGTCCGGTCCCCGCCGCACTTCGCCCGCGGGTGATGGGCGGGTGATGGGCACGGCAAACGAAAAAACCGCGCCGAGGCGCGGTTTTCATCAACGGTTCGGGTGCGGATCGCTCAGCGGCGCGCCAGCTCGATGCGACGCTCGTCGAGCAATGTGTCGATCCGGTCCCGCTCAGCCCGGAAGGACGCGAGCTGACTGCCGGTCAACTCCTTGCCGCGGCGCAGGCGGATCTTCAGCGGGTTCACCGGGCGGCCGTTCACGTGCACCTCATAGTGAAGGTGCGGGCCGGTGGAGAAGCCGGTCGATCCGACATAGCCGATCACCTGGCCCTGCTTCACCCTGACGCCGGGTTTGATGCCCTTCGCGATCTGCGACTGGTGGGCGTAGCCGGTCATGTAGCCGTTGAGGTGCTTGATGGAGACCCAGCGGCCATAGCCCGCCTTCCACCCCGCCTCGGAGACGACGCCGTCACCGGCGGCATAGATGGGCGTGCCGCGCGGTGCGGCATAGTCCACGCCCTTATGCATGCGGCGGCGGCGCAGGATCGGGTGACTGCGCATGCCGAAGCCGGAGCGGTAGACGCCGCGCTGGACGGGCTTGCGCATCAGGAACCGGTCGCCGGTGCGCCCGTCCTCGTCATAATAATCGACGGTGCCGTCGTCCGACTTGAAGCGGTAGAAGCGCTTCTGGACGCCGCCGACCGTGAGTGCGGCGAACAGCAGCTCCGTCGCCTCGCTCGCCCCCTCCACCGGCTGCGAGTGCAGCACCGTGAGCGTGTCGCCGGCCCGGACCGAGGCATTATAGTCCACCTCGTTGGCGAAGGTGGCGACGAGGATGTCGCGCACCCGGTCCGGCAGCTCGTTGTCGGTCGCGGTTTGGTAGAGGCTGTCGTAGATCGGCGGCGTCTGATTGCGCGGGGCCGCCACCTGCAGCGCGCTGACGTCGGGCGCGGGGCCGGCCGGCGCCTCGCCCAGAACGAACTCGCCGCTGTCGGTCATCGCCACGGTCGCGATGTGGCGGTCCTTCTCGTAGATGGAGAGGCGCGTCGGACGGCGCTGAGCCTCTTCGCCCTCCTCGTCCAGCGCGAAACCGATGCGCAGGGTCTGGCCCGGCATCAGCTTGGCCACCTTCATCTCGGTCAGAACCGCGTTGATTTCCTTGACGTCTCCGGCGCTGACGCCGCTGCCCACCAGGATCTTCGACAACGTGTCGCCGGGCTGGACGAGTTCCAGAAGCTCGTTGTCGTCGCCCTCGTCGTCGTCGTCCTCCGTCTTCACCAGCTCGGAGACGTTTTCGGGGATGACGAGGAGATTGGGCGCGGTTTCCTGGGCGGGATCCACGAAGGCTGCATCGTCGGCGAGGTTGACGCTGCCGTCGGCGGACGCGACCACGGTGGGAAGCCCGTCGACCGGCTGCGGCGCTTCGCCTCGGATCTGCCGGGCGATGTCGCGCTCCTTCAGTTCGAGGTCGTCCTGAAAGGTGACGCCCTCGTCGAGCGGGAAGTCGGACACCGAGACGGTGATTTCCCCGTCGACCTCTTGAGCCGAGATGGCATCGGTTGCGTTCTCGCCCGCCTGGGTCTCGGTCGAGACGAGCTCGCGCGCGTTGAAGGCGGGAATGTCGCCGGCGATGTCCGCGCGGTCGAGGACCAGCGAGGCGTTGACCATCACATAGGGGCGTTTGGCGATGATCCGCTCGTCGCCCTGGCGCACCACGGTGGCGATTTCGATGACGCGGCGCGAGGACACCGCCTCGTAGGCGGGGCGGACGCGGTCGCCTTTTTCGCCTTTGCGCACGGCGCGGGGTTTGGCGGCATCGACGAGGGGGGCGGCGTGGGCCGAGACCACATAGCGCCCATCGAGGGCGGCGATGAGGGCACCGCCCATGAGGGCGGTCGACGTGATCGCGGTGACGACGGCGCCGAAGAGCCAGCGCACGCTGACGCCCCGCCGCGAATAGCGGGCGGGATCGGCATCGCCCATCATGATGGGCGGTTCTTCGCCCAGCTCGACGGTTTTTGGCTTGCGGCTATCTGCGGCCAAGGTTGTTCCTCACTGACGCAATACTCACGCGCCCCTTTTAAGGGATTGGCAACTGGTGCGAAAGGTTGGTGATCGTCGCGCCCGTGCGGACGGCCTTGACTCTATATGGCCCCGCCTTGTGCCGGCCCGTCCTCGGCATCCGCGCGAAGAGACGGCGGACGGAATTTCACACCGCGAGCAGCAGCGTTCCGGCCCTGAGCTTGACCGCTTTGCCTGTTTCGTCAGCCCCTTACGCCCGCCTCTGTCGCATAGTATCGGCGGCGCGATACAGTTTTTGCGAATCGGTCGTTGACACCCCCGACTCACCCCCTTATACCCCACCCATAGACGAGGCGGCGCCGCCAACTGGCGCTTCTGCCTTGTCCGTTTTCCACGGAAACTTGGCTCAATGGCCCGCTGGTCGGGACGGGGCGTGTTTCTGTCGAATTGGGGCCCTGCGGGGGTCCGGCGAAGCGTGATGCGCTTCGGGTTCTTTGACAAGTGAAGCGGAAGAAAGAGAAACGTGGGCGGCGTTGTCCCTGCGGGTTCCCTCCCCTCTTATGGAGGATGGGGACCGTGACAAGACAACGGCGGACACGTCTCAAGATGACG
>NZ_MJUX01000021.1 GCF_001927245.1 Acuticoccus yangtzensis
TTCGCATCTCTCTCCTTCGCACGGGCTTACCCTCAACGGAATCCCAAAACGGACTCTTTTAAATGGGTCAATCCACTAGGGGATTTCCAATCCACAAGCCCGCGTCGGTTCAACCATGCCATCGCCGCCTGCCTCACGGAACAATCTCGTCCCGACAGGCTGCGAAAGGCCGGCCGCCAAAGCAGCATCCTCGCTCGTCATCCCGCGCGAAATCCCCAGCCAGAAGCCGCGGAGTTCAGCGCGTCCCGCCACAGGCGGCCGGCCCGGTGACCGCAAAGGTGCCCGCCCCGATTGATCCGACCGACATCTTCTAATGCCCACCCCAACCTCCCCAACCCGGATGTTGCGACGACCGTTTGAATCCGCCCAATACACGTCCGTCGCCTTCGGCCTCAGATGCAAGGAGGCCGGCGTGCGCCCGTCCATGGGATCGGTCGGCGACGCCATGTGCGAAAGCTTCTTCGCCACCCTCGAGTGCGAGCTCCTCGACCGCCGCAAGTTCCGCACGAAGGCCGAGGCCAAGATGGCCATCTTCCAGTTCATCGAGGGATGGTACAACCCCGGCCGGCGCCACTCGGCGCCCCGCTACCTGTCACCCGTCAACTACGAATGTGCCGCCGAACAGCGGCTTCAATCTGTAAGCTCATAACTGCCCGCACAACCGGGGCAACTCCAACTCCAGATGACGGGGCTGGCCTAGGCTTGAACGAGGCTTTAAACAGTCGGCTCGAGAGTCGCGGATGCGAGCCGCATACCGTAAAAGGTTGATGTGACAGTCGAGAACACCATGCCCGAGTCGACTTCGACGCTCGAGAACGGCGCCAAGCCCCATCCTGGACGGCACTTCACCATTATCGAGCCCGGCCGCACGGCGAGTAATTATTGGCGCGATTTATGGCGCTTCCGGGAGCTGTTTCTCGTGCTCGCCTGGCGCGATGTGACTGTGCGCTACAAGCAGTCTATCATTGGCGTTGGCTGGGCCCTGATCCGCCCGCTCCTGACGATGGTCGTCTTCACCGTGATCTTCGGCCGTATCGCGGGGCTGCCTTCGCCGGGGGGGGTTCCTTACACAATCATGGTATTCGCGGCGATGCTGCCATGGTTCCTTTTCTCCTCGCTGCTCGGCGATGCGTCGGGCAGCGTAGCCGGCGCCGGCGGGATGATCTCCAAGATCTATTATCCGCGCCTCATCAATCCGTTCGCCAAGTCCATCGTCTCGCTGATCGATTTTTCCATCAGCCTTGCGCTCCTTGCCGTTCTGATGGTGGCTTATGCGTTCGCGCCCGACTGGCGGGTGCTGTTTCTGCCCGTGTTCATCCTGCTCGCGGTAGCCGCTGCGATGGGGCCGGCTCTGCTGCTTGCTGCGCTTAACGTGCGCTATCGCGATTTCCGCTTCATCGTGCCGTTCATCATCCAGTTCGGGCTCTACGTTTCACCGGTCGGGTTTTCCAGTGCCGTGGTGCCGGAGGCGTGGCGCTGGGTCTATGGGCTAAACCCCCTGGTGGCGGTGATCGAGGGGTTCCGCTGGTGCCTACTGCGCGGGGAGGCTCAGCTTGGGCTGTGGGTGCTGCCAGGTCTCGGCGTGGTAGCCTTGATGATGTGGGCCGGCCTCGCCTACTTCAAGCGCACCGAGCGAACGTTCGCGGACGTGATCTGATGAATGTCCCCCAACCCTCCCCCGCCCGTCCCGATCAAGAGGAAAAGCTCAACGCATGAACTCCGACGTGGCGATCTCGGTCGAGAACCTTTCGAAGGTCTATCGCATCATGGGCGCGACCAAGCCGCCCGATACCTTTCGGGACGCGCTGGTTGGCGCTGGCGCGTCGTTCGGCAAAAAGCTCGCAGCGCTAGCAAAGGGTGATGCCTACGCTGCGATCGGCGGCGACATGGAGGACTTCTGGGCCCTCAAGGACGTATCGTTCGAGGTGAAACGGGGAGAGGCGGTCGGCGTCATTGGTCGCAACGGGGCGGGCAAGTCAACGCTGTTGAAAATCCTGTCACGCATCACCGAGCCGACCGAGGGGCGCGTGCGCATCAACGGTCGTGTAGCGTCTCTGTTGGAGGTTGGAACGGGTTTCCACGATGAACTGACGGGGCGCGAGAACATCTTCTTGAACGGTGCAATCCTAGGCATGTCGCGTGCGGAGATCCGCGCAAAGTTCGACGAGATCGTCGCATTCTCGGGGGTGGAGAAGTTCATCGATACACCAGTGAAGCGATACTCTTCAGGTATGCGGGTGCGGTTGGCCTTTGCGGTGGCGGCCCATCTTGAACCCGAGATTTTGATCGTCGACGAGGTGCTGGCGGTAGGGGATGCTGAGTTTCAGAAGAAGTGTCTGGGGAAGATGCAGGATGTGTCGGGCGAAGGGCGGACGGTTTTTTTCGTTAGTCACAACTTAAGTGCTGTAAAGCGACTGTGCTCGTCGGGTATCTTACTAAGTAACGGGGCTGTTCGAGTTCCGTTGGGCCACTTAGGCAACGTAATTGATGTCTATCAAGCTGAAATGAAGCCGGCATCAGAGGGAAATGACTTCCCATACCTGGGTGATAATGAATTTGGATCAATAGAAATCTGGTGCTTCGAAATTGTTAGAAGCTCCAATTCAGATAGCAGTGATGCGGATATTTTACAAATAAAAGGATTGGCGAAACGAAAAAAGTCAACGCCTATCAACGTAGGCGTCGATGTATTCACCGCAGATGGAGAGCATTTATTGCGATCTATGTGCACCGATTCGCAAGAATTCATTGATAGCAACGGCGTTGAAGGGGATTTTCATATAAAATTGTCCATGCCATTAAATTTAATCAACAATGGATCGTATAAAGTTCGGTTGATATCTAGTGCACATCAGGCTGGATGGCTGATTCCTCCAGGAGAGGGGCCGGCGCTTACGTTATGGGTCGATCGTTTGTTTAATGTATCTCCGTATTGGACTAGGGCGAGACCTGGTCTTATTGCCCCGCAACTATCATGGCTGGATTCTTGATGGCGTACCCAGATTCTGGATTTATCGATAATACGCTTGTCCCTAAGCTGAAATTTCATCGCCTCTTGAGGCTGATTGAAGAGCGCTACTATAGCGCACGCTTCCATCGATCCATTCTCCTTTTGTCGCCGCCAAGAACAGGAAGTACAATAGTCTTTAACGCGCTTAGATGCGCGATGCCGGGAAAATCGATCTTAAAAACGCATGAGAATCATGATTTTTTAAGACAGCTACCGCTTGTTCTGACATATCGCCATCCTTGTGACGCACTCGCGTCAGCGGTTAGGCTATCCAAAATGCCATCACGCGAAGAAGCAATACTTGAATTGTGTCGATACATGCTCAGGAGCGATGCGTGGCGCTCGGTGCAACACAAAGTATCATCAGCATCTAAAAATTGTGGAGTGCTCCGATACGAAGATTTTTACGCCGATTTTGGCCATATTTTTTCGACGATTGAGCATGTTTTTGGCGTACGTCCCAGTAAGAGTGTCGTCGACACATTTAATAAAACTTTTAATGTTATGAACGTATATGAGATTTCACAGCAGCGCGGTTCCTTTGAGTTCTATAACTCATCTGATCAAATCCATGGACAGCACGTTTCAGTAGATATGGGTCGGCCAAACAGTTACAGAAATTTTTTTGACGCATCTGAGATGGAGATCGTGAAGAATTTCCTCACGCCTCTTATCGGTGGCCTTGGATATATAATAGAGGATTCAACCAAGGTTGATTGATATTTTCAACAAATAGCCGCCATATTTCAATGACTGAAAACGGCTATAGGTAGAGATTTGTGAGTGGGGGAGGCTGTAAATTTGACGGAGAATAGCAGGAATCTTTCGTTTACTATCATTACTCCGTCTTATAATCAGGGCCGCTACCTTTCCAGCGCCATCCATTCACTTCGGTGGCAGACCGGATGCAATATTCAGTACAGCGTACTAGACGGTGGATCGACCGATGATTCGGTGGACATCCTGCGCGCCAATGAGGATTTTCTTTTTTATTGGCGCAGTGGACCTGATGACGGCCCCTACGCTGCGGTTAATGAGGGGTTGCAGTCTGGCACCGGCGATATCCTCGGCTGGCTGAATAGCGACGACATGTACTTTCCAGGCGCACTTCGGTTTGTGCATGATGTTTTCGCTGCTCGACCCGAGGTCATGTGGTTGACCACGAGGACGCTCGGTAACCTTAATGCATACGGGGATTGGAGTACGATACGAATTCCCGGAGCATCATCCACGGGAATTGCCCGTGGCCATCACATTCCCGGGGCTAATCGTCGCTTCCACGGCTTTATCCAGCAGGAAAGCACCTTCTTTCGAAGGAGTTTGATCGATGCCGCTAAAGAGAAGTATGGATTTTTTGGGCTGGATCTATCACTCAATCTTGCGGCCGATTTTGACCTTTGGCTTCGATTTAGCCAGATAGCCGAACTTTACACAACAAATAATCTGATCGCCGCGTTCCGTTGGCATGGCGCCAACAGGAGTGGACACATCGATCAATACATCAAACAAGCGTGGGTAAGCCTTGATCGCTACGGGTCTGTGCCCAAAAATACGACCTTGCACCATATCGCGGCAAAAACGCTGCCGGGACGGGTCCGATTAAAGCTCGGCATTGACTCTACTTATGTGTGCAATACTGTGAAGCGTGGACCCGGCGGAACAATTGAGACTGGCCGTCATGTCTATTTCTGATCCTTCCTCCCTCCCCCCACCACCACGTGACCGCACAGGCTTCCCGTGGACCGAGACCTCGCCTCCCGTTCCGCCAACTAGGCCTGATGGTTCGCCGTGGCCGCGCATCACCATCATCACCCCAAGCTACAATCAGGGCGAGTTTATCGAAGAGACCATCCGCTCGATCTTGTTGCAGGGCTATCCAAACCTTGAGTACATCATCATGGATGGCGGCTCAACGGACCGAACCCTTGAGGTTATCCGGAAATACGAAAGGTTCCTTAGTTATTGGGAGAGTGTTTCGGATAAAGGCCAGTCGAACGCAATTAATAAAGGTCTCGCGCATTGCACCGGTGAACTTTTTAACTGGATCAACAGCGATGATACATTGTTTGCTGGCGCTTTGCACGCAGTCGCGCTCGCGCACGCTCAGGTGGGGGATTTCGCAATCATCTGCGGCCCTACCGCGATGACCCGCGAAGACGGGTCCATTATATGGTTTTATAATAATACGCCCATCGGTTCAGAGGAAGGACTTGGCTCCATCTGGCCGAACCAACCCGGTGGTTTCATTCCCGCGAGGCTCGTCAGATCAACTCGCGTTCGAGAAGACTTAAGCTTCACCATGGACGTCGATTTATGGATGAGGCTCTGGTCGTCCGTGTCAGATCTCAGTCTTTATCCGATCGAAAATCCTGTCGCGACCTACAGGCTTCACGATAACTCCAAAACGTCGAGCGGTGCATCACCGTTTTCGGAGGAAGAGTTCTGCCTTCGACATGACATGATGCAGTGTCTTGGCTTTTTCCGCGAGCCGAACCCGTTGACACGCATCCGCAATTCGCTGCCAGTCCCAATAACGACCTACACGATTAAACGCCCCTTTGATAGGAATGAAATTCCACAATATTTTTGTAATAGGCTTGCCCTAGATCGCTCGATCCTTCGGGATGTCATATGGAAGTCATCGTCATCCGAGACGCAATTCATCCATGACTATATGGACATTCTACGCTGGCTTGCAGCATGGCGTGCGCGCCACCCTGGCAAGATTGCGCCCGCCGATCTCATGCTGATGGAGGGTCTCAAAACCACGCGCTGTTTTGATATACGCACTGCACTCCAGATCACCAGGCTGTCGCCGACGCATCGAAATCTCGGCAGACTGGGACGGCTTGCCCTGTCACACGCAAAGAATTCCGTCAAAGACGCCCTCGCGGGTCAGAGATTCATCCGAGGCAGGTAACAGCATGACGACGCGCCTATGGAGGCATCGGAACACATGATCCATTCTGCAACCGAGTGTGGCAGCTCCTCGTGCTCGGTGATCGTTTGCACATACAATGGTCGGCCTCGAATTCATGAAGTTCTCACTGCTGTAAAGCTCGCGGCGAAAGGTCTAAACGTCGATCTTATCGTCGTCGATAACAATTCCATCGACGGTGTAGGGGATTTTTGCCGTGAATGGGCCGAGGAAAACGTTGAAAGTACATTTAGCGTTTCTGTAATTCAGGAGACCCTTTCAGGAACGTCTTACGCGCGTCGCGCGGGGGTGCGACGCGCGAAGCACGACACGATCATATTCGTAGATGATGACAACATAATTTCGCAAAATTACCTTAAGATGGCCTGTGAGATCATGACGGATCGTTCCGTCTACGCTGTAGGTGGCGCTGGCGTTCCGGAATTCGAAACCCCTCCGCCTGCATTCGTCTACAACTATCTGCCCTGGCTTGCCTGCGGCGCCCAGTTCAGATCCGTGGACGACCTTTTCCTTGATGTCATCGACCTGACAGAGTCCCAAGAACTGAATATATATAGTGCAGGTTTAGCTGTCTATCGCCCTGCTCTTGAACGCCTGTTTGATGTCGAAGGATTCCCGGTTCTTTCCGGACGCGTTGGGACCAAAATGGTAACCGCTGGAGAGGACATCGAGTATATTTATGGATTATCCCTTTTAGGAGGGCGTATTTTATCATGCCCCAGCATGACTTTTATTCACAAGATAAGCGCATCTCGTTTAAATCCGGAGTATTTTAAGAAATTGGCGGATGGAAACCCTCCGTCAGCTCGAATTCATAAGCTATACGCGATCGCGAAGCGCGTTGATCGCACGCCAACCCGCACTGTTCGCAGCATATTGCGTGGCGTTCGCGCAATCGTCTCGGGCGGACGTGCCAGCCAATTCGCGTTCGAGATGCTCGCCAGCTTTGGTCTCTCAGGAATAATGACCCCGGATCAACGACGAGTCTGGGCGATCGCACGGGAATGCCGTCAACAACGCGGCAATCGGAACCGAACAGTCACACTGGAGCGCTCATCGTGATTGTGCCGTGTGATCCGGCAACGACACCGGCAGTCTCCATCGTCGTTCCGACCTTCCGCAGGGCGCCGCTACTGTTTGAGGCGGTGCGTTCAGTCCTCGGGCAGACGATGCGCGATCTCGAGGTCATTGTGGTCGATGATGACGGTGACGACCGCGACACCCTCGATGTGATCGCGACCCTGGCGTGTGATGGCCGTGTCCGTTACTTGGAGCGACGCAGGCACGCTGTACGCGGCGGAGGACAGACTACGCGCAATGTCGGGCTCGCCTATGCGCGCGGGCGCACCATTTTATTTCTTGACGACGATGACATCCTCTTGCCGCATTGCCTCAAGCAACGCCTCGCGGTGCTGGAAGCCGATCCCAACCTCAGTTTCGTTGTCGGCCAGTGCCGGCCGTTCCACGATGCGCCTGCGCCCATGGGCCCACTTTGGCGGAACTGGGATTCTGACCAGGACGATCTTCTTCTGTTTCTCGCAAACGCTCCTCCCTGGCAGACAAGCGGTCCGTTGTGGCGGCGCGCCTCGCTAGACACGATTGGCGGCTGGGACGAGGATCTTTCCGCCGGGCACGACTACGAATTCCACCTGCGCGCCCTCGCCGCGGGGCTGCGGCATGCTCGAATCGACGTCGTGGACTACGGGTGGCGCCGACCGCGGGCCGATTCCTTCTCCAGCTTCGAAGCATTCAAGAGCCAGCACCGCGCCGGCGACCATGTCGTCGCCTTCGTAAAGGGGCTGGATCATGTGGGGCGGGCGGACCGATTAGACCGAGCACGCGCATATGCGGCCGGCCGTAGTGCCGTGCGCTTCGCAGTGTGCTGTCGGCACCATGGCGGTTCGCGGCGCACCGCCATGGCAGCGCTCGACGCGGCGCGGCGCTGGAGCTGCTTGGCCCGCCACGAATACGTCGAAGCAAGCGCATGTATAGCTGGATGGATCAGAATCGCGGATCACATCCCGGCGATGGCATGGTTGAACCGACGCGGGCTTGTGGATTGGAAATCCCCTAGTGGATTGACCCATTTAAAAGAGTCCGTTTTGGGATTCCGTTGAGGGTAAGCCCGTGCGAAGGAGAGAGATGCGAA
>NZ_MJUX01000022.1 GCF_001927245.1 Acuticoccus yangtzensis
ACGAAGATCGCCAGAGAGCAACTTGGGCATGGTGGCTGGCCCTCCACCGCCAGCCACCATGTTGAATCAGAATGCTGCTGATTCGGGAATCCCCTGCCGATTCACTCTGAGCGCGAAGCGCTCTAGTAGGTGCGGCGATCACCGAACCGCCGTCCCTCTTGGACGAGCGCTTTCGATCGCACCCGGACCGCGGATTAATCGCGGGTCGCGACCTCTTCGGATCGCCCTGCGAGCGCTTAAGCACGCGGCTGAACCATTAAGAATATTGGTGGAACGATGCGGAGAATGTTCGCTCCCAGACCCTCTCCCTCCGCCAGCTGCCCTAGCGAAAGTGTTCTCCCGATCCGGCTGCGGCCGGAATTTCCCGTTGTTTTTGGGGGTTATGCCGAGCGGGCTATTCACCTGCCTCCGCACCACGGTGACCAAGAGTGCTCTCTCCGAGCAGACACTCTCCGGACCTGTTGCCTGCGCGGTTTTAGTGAATTTCTCCAAGCTACTGAGGGCATTGCGTTTTATTGCGTGACCGCTAAACACTTCGATTCCAGGGGCATGCTTCCGAGATGGAACAGAATCGAACTGCGAGTACCTCCCAGCGGCTGGGGCATACCCCGACATCACCGGAGCTTCGCTAACGAACGACTTTAGCCTGTCGAGTAGAGCCAAGTATTTTGTCTCGCATTCCCAAATGACCAGAACAGTCCATCCAGCCGCCGCTAGTTGATAGTGATGAAGCGAGTCCCTCGCGTGGTTAGGTGAAATCTTAGGCAACCAGTACTCTTGGCGCGAATGGGGGCGCCTGCTTCCCTCTCGGCAATCATGTCCATGCCATAATCACCCGTGCACGAAGATGGCCTTCTTCCGGCCCACAAACGCAATGTCGGGCCGACCTGGCAGATCTCGTCGATGTAAACGATAACCTGTCAGGCCGGCCGCACGTAGGGCCTTGCGAACGGTCAACTCGGGCTTCGTGTGTTTCGATCGGATGGCACGCATGGTTGCGCTGCGGCGTGTGGACGTAATTCTATCCATGCACAGCCGCCGTTCGCTTACTGACCTGAGAGATTGCGAAGCCACTGTTCTAAGCCGATCAGCCGCCCGCTTTCCATGTTCTTGATGACACGTTGTTGAGTTGCAGTCATGCGCCCGTGGCCGGCTTGCCCTTCCTTGTAGGCAGCGCGAACTGCTTCAGGGTTGATGTGAACCACGTAATCGAACATCAGGCTGTTCCGATGCAGATTTTCGCATGCGCGCATTAGCCGGGCTGGATCAAACTCGTTCGTAACAAACACGTACTGGAACTTGCTATTCTCCGACTCGGCGTTGATGTACTCGTCGTACTCAGTGGTGAACTGCTTTTCACGATCTGCTCGGACGCTCCATTTCGCAGTCACTAAGGTGCGCATTGTGGGCCGAATAATCGCAAGATCGACCTTGTTTTCCTTGGCGCCTTGCCGAGCCCGGTTGAACCCGGGGATCTCGTAAAGAAGGCAACGCGTGAGGATCGCGTCAGCTGGGACATCGCAAGCGCGACGCACTACTTGGGCGAGTACGTCCTCGAAACCCTCGCCAACCAGGTTTTTACGTTTGTTTTGCACCGCGAGGAACTGGCGCACCTTCTGTGTAAGGGCGTTCCAAACCTCTTCCTGCACATCTTTTGTCAGATACGGCCTCAGGGTCTCTTCAATTATTGTAGCCAGCTCAGGGTCGGCTCCGGGTTCCGGAAAGCTGCAGTCGCCATAGGGTTCTCGCTGTTGCGCAGCAATTTCGGCGAGCCTCGCCTCTCTACGCAAGAGTGCGTCGGCCAAGTCTGAGCAAGCCTTCAGAAAGAGCCAGTCGATCTCGTGCGACAACTCACTTGGTTCGACGTTCAGCGCTCGACACAGCCAGTCGTGGAAGGCCAGAGACCGAGCATACCAGGGCTTTCCTGGCTGCGATTTGTCGCTCTCGTAGCAGTGTGCGAGACCGGTGGTCGGATCTGACCAAAGGAGCAAGCGGTAGACGTGCTCCCACGCATTTCCCGGGCTCACCCCTTGTGCGGCCGAAGGCGCAAAGTACGCGTCAATCAGCCTGTTTCGGTTTTCTGCCCCGAAGGCCCGATCAACCGCCTTCTTGTCAGCTGTGGCGCTCTCTTCTGACTCGAGAAGGCCATCCTCATCCATCCATCACCCCGCCTTCATGCGAATCCCTTCCTGAGCACGAGAGGCAGTTAACTCAATCAACAGTCTTTGCGCTACCCGCTCAGCCAGAAGCGGAGGGACCGCGTTGCCGACTTGCCGATATCGCGAATGCGCCGGCCCTCCATCATGGCGCCCTTCAAGCGGTCCGCGCCGCGGGTCAGTCGTGAACAAAAAGCGGTCAGGAAACGACTGTAGTCGGGCCATCTCGCGCACCGACAGGGCGCGCGGAACCTCGTAGTGATATACGGAGTCGGCCTTGGTGTTCAGTGTCCAAGCCCAAAGCGCGGGATGGAGCCTCCGATAGGCATAGAAGTGCTTGCGGGAAAGCCGCCCGCTTCCATTGGTCTGCCCCCAGCGTTGACCCGTCAGGTATCGGCCCAGAAGCTCTTCCTGCAGATCCCTGTGGTTCCCACCTTGCGGGATACCCTGAAGTCGTAATTCAGTATCTTTGTTTAAACGAGGCACTTGGAGATTTGCAGTCACGTCTGCTGCTTGCGCCCGCATTAGGCGTTGATATGCGCTTCTGGGTTCTGGAAGCGTACTCCAATCGACTTCATCTTGGCGGTTGCCTACTGGAAGGTCAGAGAGATCTGAAATCGCCTGTGCCGCAGTAACTGCAGTCAAATTTTCGCTATCTTCTAAAGCCTCTGCCAGCCGCATACTGAAGAGATTTTGCTGAACAACGAGTTGGTAGCGGGGCCGACGGTCACCAGTAAACCGGGCCAAGACGATTGAGTCAGTCGCCCCCGATCCACTTAGGATTGGAACTGTCATCCCGGTGCCGCGTCGCGTTCCGATAAACAGGATACGCTTGCGCGTCTGCGGTACGCCGAAGTTCGCGGCATCGACTACTTGCGCGCGGACGTCGTACTCACCGCATATTGAGAGGTCCGTGAGGATTTGATCGCGCGCACCCATTTGATCCATGCCCGTCACGTTTTCCATAACGAATGCGGGAGGTAGGGCCGCTTTAAGTGCCGTTACGAACTCTCGGTAGAGGGCGTTTCGCGGGTCATCGATCATCCGGCTATGATTGCGCACTTGCGAGAACGCTTGGCACGGGGGTCCTCCTATGAGGACTGTTGCGCGTCGTGCTGCGGACAATATCTGTTGCCTTACCCCGTCAATGCGGATGTCGCCCAAGATTGACTGCGCTTCGGGAAAATTCCTTGCGAAGGTCGCCATAGCGTCCGGGTCGTTGTCACTCCCAGCCAGTATCGAGAAGCCGGCCTGGCGGAACCCCTCGGACATTCCGCCGGCACCGCAAAACAGATCAACGACCGTGTAATCATTCAACGGAACCGGCGCTTTGGGCCGATCTCGTACCGTTTCAGCTTCTAATGCTAATCGCACGTTCCCCGCCTCGACCGGATCTGAGAATGGTTTGTTCATAGTCCGTTCCAAGCTCGCTGCCAAGCGGGTGACTAGCTAGCGGCGTCTCCACCCTTGCTGACACGGGTAAGCAGGACGATGTTCAGGCCCCATTTTCCGAGAATCAATGTCCGAGGCGCCCATCGCTCCGACCATCCCCTGCTGAATATGCGGCGGCCGAAACTCGTCGAGTTGCTGCGACCACTCGGCAGGGAACCCCTCCAAGGCTCGCGTCAGTGTCAAGTCAGGCCCATGCTTCCCTTCCAGGATCGCCTCGACGAGATCGGGTGCGAGCAGGGTCAGGCGCAGGACGCGGGTCATGTAGGACGGCGCAATTTTCTCCCTCTCGGCCAGCTCGGCGATTGTCGCGATTTCTCCGGACCGCATCATTCGCTCCCACCGGAACGCGCGTGCCAGTGCCTTGACCAGTGTGTTGTCGGTCGGGTGCGGCTGAGCGGTTCCCTCCGGCAGCTGGATCTCCTTCCGCCCGCCGCGCTTCACGATGCGAACGGAACGTGCACCGTCACGGTGTCGGGGACCCGCGTCGCACGGGTCATGCAGCGCGGCCCGCGTCGCCAGCGGTCATTTCGCGAACGAGCCCTACCAAGCCCTCAACCCGCAGCTGCACGTTCAGGCCCTCAGTGCCGATGTCGATCCGCTCGACGAGCAGCGCCACGATGCGCGCCTGCTCCGCCGGGAATAGCTCATCCCAAGTCGGGCCCGCATGTTGCAGCGCGGCGTGGATGTCCGCCTCGGTGATTTCGTGGTGCTCCTGCAGAGCCGCCTTCCATGTGCCAGCGACGATTTCGGGTTGGCGGAACACAGCCCGCAACTGATCGATGACTGCGGCTTCGATGTCGCCCGCCGGCACCCGTCCGACGGGCACGACCCGGTTCCATGCTTCAGCACCGTCTGGCTGACGTAATAACGGTAGAGCCGATCTCCCTTCCGAGTATGGCTCGGCGAGAAGGCGGCGCCATCGGGCCCGAAGAGCAGCCCCTTCAGCAGCGAAGGAGTTTCGGCGCGCGTGCGAGCGGCGCGCTTGCGCGGGCTCTCCTGCAGGATCGCACTGACCTTCTCCCACAGCTCCTGATCGATGATCGGCTCGTGCTCGCCCGGGTAGCTCACGCCTTTGTGGACTGCCTCGCCGATGTAGGCCGAGTTGTTCAGCATCCGGTAGAGGTACTTCTTATCGATCGGGCTGCCGCGCTTGATCGTGACACCCTCGACCCGCAGCACCTTCGCCAGCACGGTCGCCGAGCCAATCTCGACGAACCGCTCGAATATCATCTTCACCGCCGTCGCCTCGGCGGGGGTCACGACGAGCTTACGGTCCTTCACATCGTAGCCGAGCGGCGCCCAGCCCCCCATCCACATGCCTTTCGCACGCGACGCCGCGAACTTGTCCCGGATCCGCTCGGCGGTGACCTCGCGCTCGAACTGGGCGAACGACAGCAGAATGTTGAGCGTCAACCGGCCCATTGACGTGGTCGTGTTGAACGGCTGCGTGACAGAGACGAACGTGACGCCGTTTCGGTCGAACGCCTCGACCAGCTTGGCGAAGTCGGCGAGCGAGCGGGACAGGCGGTCGATCTTGTAGACCACCACGACGTCGACGAGCCCGTCCTCGATGTCGGCGATGAGCGCCTTCAGGCCGGGCCGCTCCAGCGTGCCACCGGAGAACCCGCCGTCGTCGTAGCGGCCCCGCAGTAGCACCCAGCCCTCGGACTTCTGGCTCGCGACATATGCCTCGCACGCCTCCCGCTGCGCGTGCAGCGAATTGAACTCCTGTTCGAGGCCCTCCTCGGAGGATTTGCGCGTGTAGACCGCGCAGCGGCGCTTCAGCTTGACGTCCGGCTTCGACTTCATCGGGCACGCCGCTGGTCCTTAGAGCGCTTCGCGCTCAGAGTGAATCGGCAGGGGATTCCCGAATCAGCAGCATTCTGATTCAACATGGTGGCTGGCGGTGGAGGGCCAGCCACCATGCCCAAGTTGCTCTCTGGCGATCTTCGTC
>NZ_MJUX01000023.1:2500-5527 GCF_001927245.1 Acuticoccus yangtzensis
GAGACGCACATCATGTCCGCCCTGATGAGAGGACGAGGGGAACTTCTATCTCCGACATCCAGCGCAACCCGCGTCACGGCTCCGGCCGCTGACGTCACGTGCTGTATGCCCCTCCCCTGCCCTGGCTCCCATCGTCGGACGACGATGTGAAGCGGCCTCTGACCAGGCCGAGCCAACGGCATCGCATTCAGATCTCGTGAAACTGGTCTTTCCTTTATCGAAAGTCCCAGGACCCTGTGAACCAACCGAGTGTGCTGACCGCCGCTCGTCTCGCAGGACCAGCCCGACGCTGCAGGTGCAGCTCCCAAGACGTGCTCAAGTAGGCCGCAAGGCCGATAGCACATCCAAAGAGCTGCTCAAGTAGCCGAAGGCGGTAGCGCCCTTCGCGCCTCTGGCGCGAAGAAAAGATGGGCATCGATAATGAGAGTGATCAAGTGCCTTAAGAGCATTCGGTGGATGCCTTGGCATCGAGAGGCGATGAAGGACGTGGTACGCTGCGAAAAGTCACGGGGAGGTGCGAACAACCTTTGATCCGTGAATGTCCGAATGGGGAAACCCACCCGTTAAGGGTACCTGCTTGCAGGAGCGAACCGGGGGAAGTGAAACATCTCAGTACCCCGAGGAAAAGAAATCAACCGAGATTCCGCTAGTAGTGGCGAGCGAACGCGGACCAGGCCGTGCAGTGAGATAAGTAGAACCGACTGGAACGTCGGGCCATAGAGGGTGACAGCCCCGTATATGTAGAATGATCTGCCGTTCGAGTAGGGCGGGACACGTGAAATCCTGTCTGAACATGGGGGGACCACCCTCCAAGCCTAAATACTCCTCGATGACCGATAGTGAACCAGTACCGTGAGGGAAAGGTGAAAAGAACCCCGACAAGGGGAGTGAAAGAGTCCCTGAAACCGGATGCTTACAAACAGTGGGAGGGCGCAAGCCTGACCGCGTACCTTTTGTATAATGGGTCAGCGACTTCGTCTGACGAGCAAGCTTAAGCCGATAGGTGTAGGCGCAGCGAAAGCGAGTCTGAACAGGGCGTTCAGTTCGTCGGATGAGACCCGAAACCGGGTGATCTAGGCATGAGCAGGTTGAAGGTTGGGTAACACCAACTGGAGGACCGAACCGTTGAATGTTGCAAAATTCTCGGATGACTTGTGCTTAGGGGTGAAAGGCCAATCAAACTCGGTGATAGCTGGTTCTCCGCGAAAACTATTTAGGTAGTGCGTCGGATGTATCTCTCAGGGGGTAGAGCACTGGATGAGGAATGGGGACTCACCGTCTTACTGACTTCAACCAAACTCCGAATACCTGAGAAGACTATCCGGCAGACACACGGCAGGTGCTAACGTCTGTCGTGGAGAGGGAAACAACCCTGATCGCCATCTAAGGCCCCCAAATCATGGCTAAGTGTGAAAGGATGTAGAGACCCCAAAACAACCAGGATGTTGGCTTAGAAGCAGCCATCATTTAAAGAAAGCGTAACAGCTCACTGGTCTAAACAAGGGTCTCCGCGCCGAAAATGTAACGGGGCTCAAGCCATGTGCCGAAGATGCGGGCTTGTCTTTGACAAGCGGTAGCGGAGCGTTCCGTAGGCCTGTGAAGGGAGACCCGTGAGGGCTCCTGGAGGTATCGGAAGTGCGAATGCTGACATGAGTAACGTAAGGGGTGTGAGAGACACCCCCGCCGAAAGTCCAAGGGTTCCTGCGTAAAGCTAATCTGCGCAGGGTTAGTCGGCCCCTAAGGCGAACCCGAAAGGGGTAGTCGATGGGAACACGGTTAATATTCCGTGACCAGGGATGAGTGACGAATGCCGGAAGTTGTCCGACCTTATTGGATTGGTCGGGCAGCCTGGGTGTTCCAGGAAATAGCTCCCCAAAGGACCGTACCCGAAACCGACTCTGGTGGACTGGTAGAGTATACCGAGGCGCTTGAGAGAACGATGCTGAAGGAACTCGGCAAATTGCCTCCGTAACTTCGGGAGAAGGAGGCCTCTGGCTCGGGCAACCGGGTTGGAGGGGCACAGACCAGGGGGTAGCGACTGTTTATCAAAAACACAGGGCTCTGCGAAGTCGCAAGACGACGTATAGGGTCTGACGCCTGCCCGGTGCCGGAAGGTTAAAAGGAGGTGTGCAAGCACCGAATTGAAGCCCCGGTAAACGGCGGCCGTAACTATAACGGTCCTAAGGTAGCGAAATTCCTTGTCGGGTAAGTTCCGACCTGCACGAATGGCGTAACGACTTCCCCGCTGTCTCCAGCATCGACTCAGTGAAATTGAATTCCTCGTGAAGATGCGAGGTTCCTGCGGTCAGACGGAAAGACCCCGTGCACCTTTACTATAGCTTTACACTGGCATTCGTGACGGCATGTGTAGGATAGGTGGTAGGCTTTGAAGCGTGAGCGCCAGCTTGCGTGGAGCCTCCCTTGAAATACCACCCTTGCTTTCATGGATGTCTAACCGCGACTTCGTCCGGGACAGTGTATGGTGGGTAGTTTGACTGGGGCGGTCGCCTCCCAAAGAGTAACGGAGGCGTGCGAAGGTGGGCTCAGAGCGGTCGGAAATCGCTCGTTGAGTGCAATGGCATAAGCCTGCCTGACTGCGAGACTGACAAGTCGAGCAGAGACGAAAGTCGGCCATAGTGATCCGGTGGTCCCGCGTGGAAGGGCCATCGCTCAACGGATAAAAGGTACGCCGGGGATAACAGGCTGATGACTCCCAAGCGTCCATAGCGACGGAGTTGTTTGGCACCTCGATGTCGGCTCATCGCATCCTGGGGCTGGAGCAGGTCCCAAGGGTTTGGCTGTTCGCCAATTAAAGCGGTACGTGAGCTGGGTTCAGAACGTCGTGAGACAGTTTGGTCCCTATCTGCCGTGGGTGTTGGAGAATTGACAGGATCTGCCCCTAGTACGAGAGGACCGGGGTGGACGTACCTCTTGTGGACCTGTTGTGGCGCCAGCCGCATTGCAGGGTAGCTACGTACGGACGGGATAACCGCTGAAAGCATCTAAGCGGGAAACCCACCTGGAAAC
>NZ_MJUX01000024.1 GCF_001927245.1 Acuticoccus yangtzensis
AGGCGCGGGCCTCGTCGGGGGTGACGAGGTGGAGGACGTCGCCGACGCGATCCCGAAGGGCGGTGACAGTTCGCTCAGCGGCCTTCTTCAACAGGGCTTTGATCTTGGCGAAGGCCATCTCGATGGGGTTGAAGTCGGGGCTGTAGGGCGGGAGGAACAGAAGCGTTGCCCCGGCGCGCTCGATCAACTGGCGAACGCGCTGCCCCTTGTGGCTTCCCAGATTGTCCATCACCACGACATTGCTTGGGGTCAGGCAAGGGACGAGGACCTGTTCCACATAGGCCTCGAACCAGGTCCGGTTGATCGCACGATCCAGAACCATCGGCGCGACGATGCCCGATAATGAGAGGCCGGCCACGAGCGTGGTGGTCTTCCAATGACCGAAGGGCAGCGGCATGCGCAGCCGCTCGCCGCGCCGGCAGCGACCGTGCGAACGCGCCATCTTGGTGCTCGCCCAGGTCTCGTCGATGAAAATCAGCCGCGCGGGCTCGAGGTCGTCCTGGCCGTCGAACCAGGCGCGGCGGCGGGCGAGGATGTCGGCGCGACTCTGCTCGGCCGCGTGGCCGGTCTTTTTTTGCGCGTGATCCCGTGTCGCCTGAAGAAGCGCGAGAGGGATGAAATCGACACGGTGTCTCCGGTCTCGCCGAGCTTCTCCTTGAGCTCGGTCAGCGTGATGTCGCCCGCCTCGTCCAAGAGGGCGAGGATGCGATCCCGGTGCGCTTCGGTCACATGGGACCAGCGATCGCCGCCCTGACGCTTGGCGCGGCATGACCCGGTTCTTGTCCATTCCCCGTGCCAACGGATGGCCGTGGACGGGGCGACATCGAACCGCGCCGCGGCTTGGCGGCGGGACATTCCGTCGTCTATCGCGCGGACAACGCGAAGACGAAGATCGCCAGAGAGCAACTTGGGCATGGTGGCTGACCCTCCACCGCCAGCCACCATGTTGAATCAGAATGCTGCTGATTCGGGAATCCCCTGCCGATTCACTCTGAGCGCGAAGCGCTCTAGCGAACAGAGCCGGCCGAATGTCCTGAAGCGGCGCCAGGCGTGGTTCGATGGGCAGCTGGATCTAGATCTGGAGCGGCTGATCTTCGTCGACGAGACCTGGACCAACACCAAGATGGGCCGAACCCATGGCCGGTGCCGCAAAGGCGAGCGACTACGTATGCCGTGCCGGTCGGCCATTGGAAGACGACCACGCTAGTCCTTGGGCTATCGGCAAGAGGGATCGTCTCGCCAATGGTGCTGAACAGGGCGGTCAACCGGGTCTGGTTCGAGGCCTTTATCGAACAGGTTCTCGCGTCACTCCTCGACCGCGGTGATGAACCGCCCCGGTTTCACCGGAGGCCGTTTGGTTGAAGTCACGCAGCTATTTGATGGTGGTCGCGCTGGGCGTGGTAGCGTTCCTCGGCTTCGGCGGGCGGAATGTTGCCTATGGGCTCCAAGAGCCGGCGATTGTTGAACCAGTCGACCCAGGCGAGCGTCGCGAACTCGACGGCTTCGAAGGATCACCAGGGACCACGCCGATGGATGACCTCGGCCTTGTTAAGGCCGTTGATCGTTTCGGCGAGGGCGTTGTCATAGCTGTCGCCGACACTGCCGACGGAGGGCTCGGTACCAGCCTCGGCCAGGCGCTCGGTGTAGCGAATGCTGACGTATTGAGAACCCCTGTCGGAATGATGCACCAGGCCGGCGCGATGAACGGGCCGTCGTTCGTGCAGGGCCTGTTCAAGGGCATCCAGCACGAAGCCCGCATGAGCGGCCCGGCTCACCCGCCAGCCGACAATGCGGCGGGCATAGGCGTCGATGACGAAGGCGACGTAGACGAAGCCCGACCAGGTGCTGACGTAGGTGAAGTCCGACAGCCAAAGCCTGTTCGGCGCCGGGGCATGGAAGATCCGGTTCACGTGATCGAGCGGGCATGGCGCCGATTTGTCCTGAATGGTGGTCCGGCCGGCTTGCCGCGGATCACGCCTTGCAGACCCATGCTCTGCATCAGCCGCAGGGCGGTGCAGCGGGCAACGTCGAACCCCTCCCGCATCATTTGTCGCCAGACCTTGCGTGCACCATAGACCTCGAAGTTCTGGGCGAAGACTCGCTCGATCTCGGCCTTCAGCTCCAGGTCCCGCTTTGCTCGTGCCGAGAGCTTGACGGATCAAGCCGCCGGGCGACGTGAGCATGGTAAGTCGACGGGGCGATCGGCAGCATCTTGCAGATCGGCTCGCCCACATACGCACCGCGGTGATCATCGATGAACGCGATCATGTCGTCGACCGGCGGTCGAGCTCCGCCTGAGCGAAATATGCGGACGCCTTGCGCAGGATCTCATTCGCCTGCCGCAGCTCACGGAAAACTTGTTCGTCGTCTTGCTCGTCATTGCCCCATCCTCTCAGGAGTTGGGGCCTCCGACAAACCCGGGGCGGTTCACCCTTGACCTGCCTGGATTTTTCGTACCGCGCGTAGCTTGAGAGCGCTGCCCCTGTGTCTGCCTCGTTGAGCCCCGTGCGGGGCGGTTGGACGACGGGGTCGGTCGCGGAGGCCCCACATACCGCAGCGGTGCGCCCCGTCGTGGCCCGATCAGCGTGCAGGCGCGCCGTTGCGACAGGCCTCGGCTCACCGCATAGGCCACGGCCGCGCGACGCTCCGGCACGCTCACCATTTTTTGCAGCGATCTCCTTCATTACCTCGATCTCGAGGTCCCGCTCGACCACCAACTTCTTCAGCCGGGTGTTCTCCGCCTCCAGCTGCTTCAGCCGCCGTACGTCGTCGGCCTCGAACGCGCCGAAACGCTTGCGCCACGCGTAGATGGTCTGCTCGCTGACACCGTGCCGCTTGGCCACCGTCGGCGTCGTGTCGCGATCCGCCTCCCGCACGATAGACACCATCTCCTCGTCTGTGAACCTCGACTTACGCATCCTTCCCTCCATCCAGGAGGCCAGCCTCTCAAGGAATTGTTGGTTCGAAATTACCGGGGCAGGTCACCCTCGTCCTTCATCAGCCGTGCGATGCGCTTGCGGCTCGCTGCAACGACTGCGTCTTTGAGCTCGGCTTGGATGCGGTGCGCCGTAGCTTTCCCTCGACGCCTTGGGGATCGTGCGGATGCGGGCGGCGAGGTTGGCGTCACTCCGGGCGCGTTGGCTGGGCTCTCGATCGCGCCAGGCGTAGAAGCCGGCCCGCGAGACGCCGAACGCACGGCACATCGTCTGGATCGGGTACACGGCCTCGTTCGCAGTCATGAATCGCAAGACCGAGAGCGCGTCGCGCCGCTCTCCTGTGCGAACCAGGCCGCGGCCTTTGAGAGGATATCTCTCTCCTGCCGCAGCTGGCGATTCTAGCGGCGAAGGCGCCGCAGCTCCTCGCGCTCCTCGCTCGTCAGCCCATCGGTGCGGCTGCCGCCATCACGCTCGGCCTGGCGGATCCAGCCGTGCATCGTGTGGGCACACGGCTCGAACTCCCGCGCCAACTCCTCGACGCTGCGGCCGGCACGCGCCAACGCGACGATCTGTTCGCGATCTCCGCCGGATAGGGACTTCTCGTTCTCGGCATCGCGGCACTCTCCTCTGAAGAGCAAGTGCGTCCACCAAACCGGAGCAACTCCACCTCACAGATCAAGGCCCACCTCCGGAAAGCCACCAAGCGCACCCGCGACGGCATGTGGGATCGGATTGGCGAGGTTATGAAACTCGTCACACCGCAACACGCACGCAACTACTTCACCGCATCCGGATATAAGCCAGGCTGAGAGAAACACGCTCTAGAGCGCTTCGCGCTCAGAGTGAATCGGCAGGGGATTCCCGAATCAGCAGCATTCTGATTCAACATGGTGGCTGGCGGTGGAGGGCCAGCCACCATGCCCAAGTTGCTCTCTGGCGATCTTCGTC
>NZ_MJUX01000025.1 GCF_001927245.1 Acuticoccus yangtzensis
CTGACGTCGCCCCCGAAGTGTCCCCACTCATAGCTGGACTATGTTCGTGTTGTGGTCCTGCCCGGACCGGGTTGCAAACTCGTTCGGAGTGAGGCCGCCCAGGCTGGTATGCGGGCGGTCGTGATTGTAGTCGACCCGCCATTCCTCGATGAGGCGGCGAGCAGCCGGCAGGCTGCGGAAAAGGTGCTCGTTCAGGCACTCATCGCGGAACCGGCCATTCAGGCTCTCGACGAAGCCGTTCTGCATCGGCTT
The DNA here is from genome assembly GCF_001927245.1 of Acuticoccus yangtzensis. Taxonomy (GTDB): domain Bacteria; phylum Pseudomonadota; class Alphaproteobacteria; order Rhizobiales; family Amorphaceae; genus Acuticoccus; species Acuticoccus yangtzensis. The sequence continues at coordinate 253 of NZ_MJUX01000025.1, forward strand.
GCCTGGCGCGATGTAGTGCCACTCGACGCGGCGAGCCTCCTGCCATTGGAGGATCGCACAGGACGTCAGCTCCGTTCCGTTGTCACTGACGACCGTCAGCGGCTTGCCACGCTGGGCGATGAGGCCGTCGAGTTCCCGGGCCACCCGAGCACCCGACAAGGACGTGTCGACCACCAGCGCCAGACATTCGCGGGTGAAGTCATCGACCACGACCAGCACCCGGAAGCGACGCCCGTCGCTGAGTTGGTCGGAGACAAAGTCGAGGCTCCAGCGCTGGTTCGGTCCCCGCGGCAGCGTCATCGGGGCGCGTGTTCCGATCGCCCGTTTACGGCCGCCCCGGCGCCGCACGGTCAGCCGTTCCTCCCGATACATGCGGAACAGCTTCTTGTGGTTCACCTCGATGCCTTCGCGTCGCAGCAGGATGTGCAGCCGCCGATAGCCGAACCGTCGCCGCTCGTTCGCCAGCGCTTGTCGCCGTTCGCGCATGGCCGCGTCGTCCGGCCGCTGCGACTGGTAACGGTAGGTCCTGGGATGCATCCCGATCAGCGCACAGGCGCGCCGCTGGGAATATCCCTTCTTTTCAATCGCTCAGCTCACGAAGCTTCTCCGCGCGCCGGGCGTCAGAAGTTTTTTCCCAGAGCATCCCGCAGCGTCGCCACGTCAAGCATCTGTTCGGCGAGGAGCTTCTTGAGGCGGGCGTTCTCATCCTCCAGCGCCTTCAGCCGCTTGGCGTCCGAGACCTCCATGCCGCCGTAGCGCTTGCGCCAGGTGTAGAAGGTCGCATCGCTGATCCCGTGCTTGCGGCACAGCTCCGCCACGCC
>NZ_MJUX01000026.1 GCF_001927245.1 Acuticoccus yangtzensis
CCCCCCTCGCCGTGTCCGCCGATGCCGACCTCGACCTCATCGACGGCCTCACCGGCGATGCGCCCATCTCCGCCGACGTGACCCTCGGCACGGTGGACGGCCTCGTCGACGCCACGCTCGACGCCGGCGACCTCGCCACTGTGGATAGTGGCACTGTGGACACCGTCCTCGACGCGGCGGACCTCGGCACCGTGGATAGCGGCACCGTGGCTGCGGTCCTCGACACGGCCGACCTCGGCACGATCGATGCCGGTACCGTGGACGCGGTCTTCGACGCGGCCGACCTCGGCACTGTCGACACCGGCACCGTGGACGCCGTGCTCGACGCGGCCGACCTCGGTACCGTCGACACCGGCACCGTGGATGCTGTTCTCAACACTGCCGACCTCGGCATCGTGGACGAGGTGCTGGGGGCCGTCGATCTCGGGGGTGATGCGCCGGCCGAGGGTGATGCCGACCTCGCCGTCGATCTCGGCGTGGACCTGCCGAGCGAAGACCTCGTCGCCGACGCGGACGTCGTTCTCGATCCGGTCGAGGCCATCGTCGGCGACATCGACATCGCCGCAGACGCCGACCTCGGTCTGGAGGACGGCGCCCCCCTCGCCGTGTCCGCCGATGCCGACCTCGAGCTTCTCGACGGCCTCACCGGCGATGCGCCGATCTCCGCCGACGTGACCCTCGGCACGGTGGACGGCCTCGTCGACGCCACGCTCGACGCCGGCGACCTCGGCACCGTGGATAGCGGCACCGTGGACACGGTCCTCGACACGGCCGACCTCGGCACCGTCGACACCGGCACCGTGGACGCGGTCCTCGACACGGCCGACCTCGGCACCGTCGACACCGGTACCGTGGACGAGGTGCTGGGCGCCGTCGATCTCGGCGGCGGTGCACCGGCCGAGGGCGATGCCGACCTCGCCGTCGATCTCGGCGTGGATCTGCCGGGCGACGACCTTGTCGCCGATGCGGACGTCGTCCTCGACCCGGTCGAGGCCATCGTCGGCGACATCGACATC
>NZ_MJUX01000027.1 GCF_001927245.1 Acuticoccus yangtzensis
GACGCCGACCTCGGTCTGGAGGACGGCGCCCCCCTCGCCGTGTCCGCCGACGCAGATCTCGACCTCATCGACGGCCTCACCGGCGACGCGCCCATCTCCGCCGACGTGACCCTCGGCACGGTGGACGGCCTCGTCGACGCCACCCTCGACGCAGGCGACCTCGGCACCGTCGACACCGGTACCGTGGACGAGGTGCTGGGCGCCGTCGATCTCGGCGGCGGTGCACCGGCCGAGGGCGATGCCGACCTCGCCGTCGACCTCGGCGTGGACCTGCCGGGCGAGGACCTCGTCGCCGACGCGGAGGTCGTTCTCGATCCGGTCGAGGCCATCGTCGGCGACATCGACATCACCGCCGATGCCGACCTCGGCCTGGACGACGGCGCCCCCCTCGCCGTGTCCGCCGATGCCGACCTCGACCTCATCGACGGCCTCACCGGCGATGCGCCCATCTCCGCCGACGTGACCCTCGGCACGGTGGACGGCCTCGTCGACGCCACGCTCGGCACCATCGACGGCGGCGCGGCGGATGCTGTTCTCGACACGGCCGACCTCGGCACCATCGATACCGGCACCGTGAACGCAGTCCTCGACGCGGCCGATCTCGGCACCGTCGACACCGGCACCGTGGATGATGTGCTGGGCGCCGTCGATCTCGGCGGTGATGCACCGGCCGAGGGCGATGCCGACCTCGCCGTCGATCTCGGCGTGGATCTGCCGGGCGACGACCTTGTCGCCGATGCGGACGTCGTCCTCGACCCGGTCGAGGCCATCGTCGGCGACATCGACATC
>NZ_MJUX01000028.1 GCF_001927245.1 Acuticoccus yangtzensis
ATGGCGACCGGCTGCGTCGTCGATCGCGTCAGCTGGCAGATGCAGCGGTCCGGACTCCTCACGGCGACCGTCGGCCTGATCGCGCAGGGCGAGACGGTCGCATCGAGCACCGGCGCGGGTACGCCGTCCGATTGGTCGCTGAAGCGCTTCGGTCACTTCGCCGGCTCGATCAGCCGTGACGGTTCCGCGCTCGGCAATGTCGTCTCGGCCGAGGTGACGTACGCTAACAACCTCGATCGCATCGAGACCATCCGCGCCGACGGGCGCATCGACGGTGCGGATCCGTCCATCGCCGCGCTGACCGGCCGGATCGACGTCCGCTTCGCCGACCAGACGCTGCTGAACCAGGCGATCAACGGCACCGCCGCTGAGCTGACCTTCGCCTATTCGCTCCCCTCGGGCGAGAGCTTCGAGCTCGTCGCCCACGCGGTCTACCTGCCGCGCCCACGGCTCGAGATTTCCGGGCCGCAGGGGGTCCAAGCGAGCTTCGACTGGCAGGCGGCGCGCGATCCCGTCGCCGGACGCATGTGCACCGCAACCCTCGTCAACGACGTGGAGGACTATTGATGCTTCGACTCGACCTTCACCGCGAGCCGGTCTGGCTCGACCTCGCCGCCGGCGTGCGCGTCTGCCTCGCCCCGCTCACCACCGCGCTGATGGTGTCGGCGCGCAACGACCCCGCCGTCCACGAGATGCCGGACGACGC
>NZ_MJUX01000029.1 GCF_001927245.1 Acuticoccus yangtzensis
ACGATCCCGGGGATCGGCCCGCAGGGGGCGGCGATGCTGCTGGCCGAGATGCCGGAACTCGGCACGATGGAGGGGCGGCAGGCGGCGAGCCTTGCGGGGCTTGCGCCGATGGCGAACGATTCCGGGACGCGGATGGGCCGGCGAACGATCCGCGGCGGGCGCGGGGCGTTGCGCACGGCGCTTTATATGCCGGCCCTCGTCGCTTCACGGCACAATCCTGCGCTGCGGCGGGTTTATCAGCGCCTCATCGCGGCGGGAAAGCCGGCCAAGGTCGCGCTGACCGCGCTCATGCGCAAACTCGTTGTCATCGCCAACGCCATGCTGCGTGACGGCCGCGATTGGGTGCCGAATATCGCTTGAGCAAGACGGATACTTCGGCTCTGCGCCCTTGTGCAGAACCTCGACCGCAGGCCGGCTGGCGTTCGCGACGGCCGGCTCCAGAGGACAGACCAGCGGCACCACCCTCCTGTGACGCGGGAGGACGTGGCGCCTCACTGAAGGAAGGAGGGAGCGGGCGGCGGGCGCAATTTCATGCTCGGTTCGCCCCTGTGCTGGCGGGCACGGCAGGATGGCGAGGAGGCAGCCATCTTCAGTGTGTCGGCAGGACGCCACACCCCAGAGCACACGAAGAGGAACGACCCCATGAACAAGACCTTCATCGCCGCTTCCACCGCCATCGTGATGACGCTGACCGCCG
>NZ_MJUX01000002.1 GCF_001927245.1 Acuticoccus yangtzensis
TTCTCCCTTGAGAGCCGTTGTAGACGACAACGTTGATAGGTCGGATGTGGAAGCGTGGCGACATGCGTAGCTTACCGATACTAATCGCTCGATCGGCTTGATCACTCTCATTACCTGTGCCCATCCGCTTGCGCGGACGGACCCAGCTAATGTTCTTTGTTGGTCGCAAGCGACACTTCAAAGGCCTTCGGGCTGCGAGTGGCGCTGCACACAAAGCACCCCAACACATGTGCCTCTGGCACACCCTAAGACAGGAAAGACGTGCGCTCGTGCCTTCAGGCATCGCGTGCGAAAAAAAAATCCAGTTTCACGAACACAACAATCTTCGCCGGCCTGGTGGCCTTTGCGAGGGGCCTCCACCCGATCCCATTCCGAACTCGGCCGTTAAACCCCTCAGCGCCGATGGTACTCTGGCTTAAGCCACGGGAGAGTAGGTCGCCGCCAGGCCTGCCAAGATTGTTGCCTCCCTTCTCTTCACACCCCACACACACGACGCCCCCGATCGCCTAACCGCGACGGGGGCGTCGTCGTGTCCGCACCCCACCACACACCACACGCGATCACCCGAAGGCCGCCCCTGCGGGAAGGCAAGCAGTCAGCGGTCAGCCGCAGCCGTCTACGCCGGGCGCGGGTGCAAGGGCATGAGGTCGTCGAGCCGATGAGCGTCCCCCCTCGCGGGTTGCCTTGAAATGAACCGTCCGGTGAAGCCGGTCAGGCGGTTATCGTGACGTTCCAGGACAGCAGATCGGCGATCCGGTTGATGGGATGGTCGGCCATGCGGGTGAGGGCGTCGCGCGGGTAGCATGCCGGGTCGAGGTCGTTGAGGCGGACGGTCTGGATCAGCGAGAGGACGCCGGCGGCGCGCTCTCCGCCGATACTGAAAACCCTGCACGCACGAACGGCATGCCCTTCACACGAGCAAGCGCCGGGGCAAGGCCGACCCTCCTGCACAGCGTCCGCGGCCGACTCTGACGTGACCCCTTTTCTCATCCAGCCAGATGGAGAGTCTGGCGAAGATCTACCGGGGTTGATGGGTCCTGTGGAAGAGGCCGGGACGCGGGACCCGCCGCCTCGGGACCGCTTCGGCTCCGCCGCCGCCGCAACGCTTAACTTATATTGAACCCATCATATAAGCGTTATTTTGCAATGTCCGCGCATCCGCCTTAGTGTCGCCGCGGATGTATAAGGTGGTCTTTCATGCATCAATCGTCAGCGCCGGCCTCTCTCGGGTCTGGCACATTTGTACCGCGTCAACGGCGCGCCCCATTTCGGGCGCCAACCGATCGTCCTTTGCGGATCGCTCTCGTCTGCCCAAAATTCGAGCCGTCCTTCTACGGCGAAGACTACTATGTGCCGATCGTCTCGGACCGCGCCAAGGCGGTGATGGCGCCCGGCGTCCTCCCCCTCCTCGCCGCGTTGGTGCCCGCCCCGCATGAGGTCGTACTGTTCGACGAAAACACTGACCCGCTCGACTTCGACACCCTCGCCGGATTCGACGTCATCGGCCTGACCGGCATGGTGGTGCAGCGCATCCGCCTGCGCGCGATCCTCGACGAGCTCGGCGGGTTCGAGGGGCTGCTCGCGGTCGGCGGCCCCTATGCCAGCATCGACGAGGACTTCTTTTCACGCCGCTGCGACGCCCTGTTCGTGGGCGAGGCGGACGAGGCGTGGCCTCAGTTCCTCACCGCCGTCGCCAGCGGCAGCCCGGTGACGCCGCGCGTCGAGCAGCTCGCCAAGACCGACATGACGAAGCTCCCGCAACCGCGCTACGACCTTGTCGATCATAAGAAATACCTGGTCGCCTCGGTCCAGTTCTCCCGCGGCTGCCCATTCCTCTGCGAATTCTGCGATATCATCACCATCTACGGCCGCAAGCCGCGGGCGAAAACGCCGGACATGGTCATCGCCGAGCTCGAGGCTCTCTGGAAACGCGGCACCACCAACGTCTTCCTGGTCGACGACAATCTGATCGGCAACAAGAAGCTGGCCCGCGGCCTTCTGGAGGCGTTGGCCGATTGGCAGCGGGCCAACGGCTACCCGCTGAAGCTCGCCACCGAAGCTTCGATCAACCTCGCCGACGAGCCGGAACTCCTGGAGCTGATGTTCGAGGCGGGGATGGGCTCGGTCTTCATCGGCATCGAGTCGCCCAACGAGGCGGCGCTGGCCGAGACGAAGAAGATCCAGAACATCCGCGGCGATTCCATCGCGGCCAAGCTGAGCCGCATCCGCGATGCGGGGCTACTCATCACCGGAGGCATGATCGTCGGTTTCGACAGCGACGGGCCGGACATCTTCCGCATTCAGGAGGAATTTCTGGACGAGGTGGCGCTGGCGCGGGCGGGCATCGCCACGCTGACCGTTCTCCCCACCACGCCGCTCTTCACGCGGCTGGAGAAGGAGGGCCGGCTGAGGCTCGACAACCCGAACTGCAACTTCGAGCCGGCGCAGATGTCGGCGGAGGAGCTGAAGGCGGGCTGCGAGGCGCTCAACCAGCGCCTGTTCGAGCCGGAAGCCTATTTCGACCGCTACTTCAACGCCGTGGCGAAATCGCCGAAGCTGCGCGAGAGGCGGGCGGAGATGGCCGAGCGCCGCGGCAAGCCGCCCGCGTTGCACCGCGCCGCCGCCTACATGTTCGCGGTGAAGACGCTGTGGCGCCTCGGCAAGGCGGCCCACAAGGCCGGAGACCTCGCCATCCTGCCGCGTTACGCGAAGATCTATGCCGGCCGGTCCCGCTATTATGGCGGCACCGACGCGAACTTCCCCGCCTTCGTCAACGCGGCGGCGCAGCATTGGCACCTTTATTACCTCTACAAGTCCTTCCGCACAGAGAGCCACGCGGTGACCAACACCTACGCCTACGGGACCGATCAGCCGGCTCCCATCGCCGCCTGACGGACTAGACGCAACGTCAGGCGTCCACGGGCGCTGACGGGGCCGCGATGTCAGGCAACCGCCGGTGCTGCGGCAAGGCGCGCCGAGCACCGCCGCCCTCGAAAGCCCGTTGGCCGAGAGATAGCTCCTGTGCCCGCACCGCCCTCACCCGCCTGAAGATGCGCGTGGAGACCGGCCGCTGCGCCGAGGCGGACGCCATCGCCACCTTCGACGCGTACGTGGTGCTGCTTGCGAGCGCCTCCCCCCGCGTGCACGCCACGCTCCCCGGCGGCGCGGCGAGGCTGCGCACGGACCGTTTACCGCTCTCGTGTACCCAGCCCACAACGCGGCCGATCAGAGCCTGTCCGCTGCGCTGAAGGTGAGGCGGGACCGGATCGGCGACACAATCGCCCCCACACCGCACTCGGCGCGGTGTTCAACGCCCACAGACCGCGCGGGAACTCGCCTGATGTCCATCCTCGTCACCGGAGCCGGCGGCTTCATCGGCCTCAACCTCGTCGAGCGGCTGCTGGGCGACGGCCACAGCGTCGTCGCGCTCGGCAACAGGCCGATGTCGGCCATCGCCAAGGCCGCCTTCGCGGGGCTTCCGGGCACTTTGACGGAGGTCACCGCCGACGTGCGCCGCGCGGAGGACCTACGCGCCGCCGTCCACGATCACGGCGTGCGGCAGATCTTTCATGGCGCTGCGATCACGCTGGGGCCGACGCCCTTCATCGCCCCCGCCAGCGACGTGATGGACATCAACCTCGTCTCCACCGCCACGCTGCTCGGCATCGCGCGCGAGGCGGGGGTAGCGCGCTTCGTCTATCCGAGCTCGGTGACGGTCCATGCCGGGTCCTCCTTCGGCGAGGCGCCGCTCACCGAGGACACGCCGCCGACGCCGGCCACGCTCTACGGCTTCACCAAGCTCGCCTGCGAACGGCTGATGCACGACGCGGCGGCGCGGCACGGCGTGCCGATCGCCATCGGCCGCATCACCGCCGCCTTCGGGCCGTGGGAGCATGACACCGGCGCGCGCGAGCTTCTGAGCCCGCCCTTCCAGATCGCCCGCAAGGCGCTTTCCGGCGAGCCGATCACGCTCGCCACGGGCGGGTGGCGCGACTGGACCTCGGCGCGCGACGTCGCCCGTGCCTTTGCGCTGCTGCTGACCGCCGACAGCTTGCCACGCACCACCTACAATCTCAGCCTCGGCCAGATCTGGAACCCGGCGCTCTTGTGCGAGGCGCTGGCGGCGCGGCTTCCCGGCGTCACCTACACCACCAGCGGCCCCACCAACCTCTCCTACAACGACGATCTGACACGCATCCGCCAGCCGATGACGAACACGCTGATCGCCGCCGATCTCGGCTTCCACTTCCAGTCGCCGCAGGAGGCCGCCGCCGAATATGCCGATTGGTTGGACGCGCTGGGCGCCGAGCCCTTCGCCGCGCTCAACGCCGGCGGCTGAGGGCGCCGGTCAGGTGGCGGTATAGCCGCCGTCGACCAGCATGTCGCTGCCGGTCATGAAGCTGGCGGCGTCGCTGGCGATGAAGAGGGCCGCCTCGGCGATCTCCTCCGCGCGGCCGACGCGGCCCAGCGCATGGAGCTTGCCGAGCCGCTCCTCCACGCCCGCCTCGCCGCCCAGAACGCTCGTCAGCCGGGTCGTCATCACCGCCCCCGGCGACAGGCTGACGGCGCGGATGTTGTCCTCCGCATGGTCCACCGCCAAGGTGCGCGTGAGCGAGATGAGCCCGGCTTTGCTGGCGGAATAAGGCGCGCGGCCCTTCGTGGTCACATGGCCGAGCTGCGAGGCGACGTTGACGATCACGCCGCCGCCGCCCGCCGCCATCACCGGGATCGCCGCTTGGCACATCAGGAAGGCGCCGGTCAGGTTGATGGCGAAGGTCTCGCGCCAGGTGGCGGCGGTGATCTCGGTCACCTTGCCGACCAGAACCGGCCCGGCGGCGTTGTTCACCAGAATGTCGATGCGCCCGAACCTCTCGGCCACGGCGGCGACGGCGGCGGCCACGGCGTCATCGTCGGTCACGTCGCAGGGGAGGACCATGCCGCCGTCCGGCACGTCCGGCAGGCGGTCCGCCAGGTCCATCGCCGCCACGCGCGCACCGGCGGCGGTGTAGCGCGCGACGATGGCGGCGCCAATGCCGCCGCTCGCACCGGTGACGATCGCCACACGTCCGTTGAGGGGTTGGTCCGCCATGTCGTCATCCTTGTTCCGCTCGCCGCGCCGGGCCGCCCCCGAACGGTCTCGAACTTAACTCAAGTCTTATATGCTGCTTCACTGCAGCGCCGCCCGCCGCGCCCGACGCACGAACGGGCGGTGCCTCTCGCCTGTTCTTCGGAGCCGTCCGTCGCTGACGCCAGCCGGCCCGGCCGCGGCCTCCGGCACAAGGGCGCAGAGCCGCAGGCGTCCCTTGTGGCGGGGGTCGCGGCCGGGCAGAGCCAGTCGGTGACGGACGGATCCGAAGGACGGGCGAGACCCCTGTTCTTTGGTGAGTTCCCGAGCCCTCTTCAGCGGTCCATTTCAGCGATGAAGTGCCGTGCGATCTCGTCGCGCCGGGCCACCCAGGCGGTGCCGCGCTCGCTGAGCCCGGCGAGGATGGCGGCGAGCCCGCCGATCCGCCCCGGCCGGCCGATGGTGCGCAGGTGGAGGCCGACGGACATCATACGCGGCGCCTCGCCCGCCTCGGCGGCGAGCCAATCGTAGGCGGCGAGCACGTAGCGGGCGAAGTCCTCGCCGTGGACGAAGGCGCCGCCGGGGCGGAAGCGCATGTCGTTGGTGTCGAAGGCGTAGGGGAGCACCAGATGGCGCTTTCCGGCGACGGTCTTGAAGTAGGGCAGATCGTCGTCATAGGCGTCGGAATCGTACAAGAACCCGCCGTGCTCGACCAACAGCCGGCGCGTGTTGACCGACGACGCGGACCGCGTGTGCCAGCCCACCGGCGCCACACCGCACGCGGCCTCGATCGCGGCGTAAGTCTTGGCGATCATCTCCCGCTCATGCGCCTCGTCCATGCCGGTGTGCCGCTCCCAGCGCCAGCCGTGGCAGCTCACCTCGTAGCCGCGCGAGACCGCGTCGGCGGCGACCCAGGGCGAGCGCTCCACCGCCCGGCCGCTGGACGACACGGTGGGCTTCATCCCATAGCGGTCGAACAGTGCGGCGATGCGCCACCAGGCGGCGCGGGTGCCGTAGCCGAAGTGGCTTTCGGTGCACGGGTCCGGCAGCGCGCCCACGTCGTCGATCGCCTCATGAACCAGCTCGTTGCGGTGGTCCCCGTCGCCGACGGAATATTCGCCGCCCTCCTCGAAGTTGATGACGAAGGACACGGCCACCTTCGCGCCGCCGGGCCAGGCGATGCGGGGCGGGCGGCCGCCGTAGCCGACGAGGTCGCGCCGGTCCGGCACAGGCGAGGCGGGGGCCGATCCGGCGGAGGGAACGCTGTCGGTCATGCCGGCCGCGTCGCCGTCAGCGGCGCGCGAGGCGCTCGTGTCGTGTTGATCGGCGCCCGCTGCGGGGTGCGGCGGCCGGGGCAAGGTCGCATCGTGGAGGTCCCTTTTGGTGAAGTGGAAGGCTCAGTCCGTGCCGGTCTCGCGCGCGAGCACGGCGGCGAGGGAATGGCCGGTGTGGGCCAGGTGGATGTGCCAGATGCGCCCGGCATCGGCGGCGTTGCGGCGGCGCATGGCCTCCATCAGCTCCTCGTGCTCCTCCATCGCCTGCTGCCAGCGGCGGCGGTCGAAGATCGCGATATAGCGCCCGCGTTTGGCTCTCAGCGTCAGATTGCGGTGGATCGCCTTCAGAACGTCGTTGCCCGCGACCTCGATCACCGTCTCGTGGATCCGGCTGTTGGCGGCGAAATAGTCGTCCAGCCGCTCGGAGTTGAAGTGGCCCCGCATCTTCGCATGCAGCGCCCCGAGCCGCGCGAGGTCGGCGGCGGAGGCGCGGGCGGTCGCAAGCTCTGCGGCGACACTCTCGAGGCTTGCCAGCACCTCGAAGAGCTCGCGCGCCTCGGTCACCGTGAAGGGCCGCACGCGCCCGCCGCGGTGCTGGCTGAGGTCGATGAGCCCGTCGAGTTCGAGCAGTTTCAGCGCCTCGCGCAACGGGGTGCGGGAGACGCCGAGCTCGGCGCAGACGGCGCGCTCGACGATGCGGTCCCCGGGCGCGAGATCGCCGTGGACGATGCGTTCGCGCAGAGCCTCGAGGACGCGCTGTGCGGCGGGGATCCCGTCATGCGGCGCACGGTCCGCGGACGGGTCGCCGGTCTCCAGAGCCTCGTTCACCGCCATGGGATGCCCGCCCCGTGTCTGACGGCCGGGGACAAGCCCGCCGGCCGGCGCCCTTCAAGCACAACTTATCATACTGGCCGATCCGGTTGCGTTGATCCAGTTGGACTGCAGGTCGCCATCGCCCACCGGCAGCAAATGGCATGCCAACCGGGATCGATCAGGCGAGAAGCCGCATCAGCGTGCGGGCGAAGACGGGGACCGCAGCGGCGAAGTCTTCCATGCGCAGCCCCTCGTCGGGGTTGTGGCTGCCGTTCTGGTTGCGCAGGAACAGCATGGCACTCGCAATGCCCTGCCCGGCGAAGGTGGCGCAGTCGTGTCCGCCGCCGGAGGCCATGCGGCGGTGGGGGACACCCGCCGCCTCCGCCTCGGCGACCAGGATGTCCATGAGGCCGGGGTCCATCAAAGCCGGGCTGGCGGCGGTGGACGGGCCCATGTCGACCGTCACATCGAACCGCTTGCCGATGGTACGGACGGCGGCGCGCAGGGCGGCGTCGGTCTCGTCCAGAAGGGCGGCGTCGGTGGAGCGCATGTCCAGCGTGAAGGTGAGGCGGCCGGCGACCTTGGTCATCGCGTGCATGGCGGGATCGGTCGAAAATTCGCCGAAGGTGGCGACGAAATCGCGCCCTGCCGCGTCGTAGCGGTCCCAGATCCGTTCGACCTCGCTCACCAGAGCGGCACCGGCGCGCACCGCATCGTGGCGGAATTCGCGCGGTACACCGCCTGCGTGGGCATAGGCGCCGGTGATCGTCCCGTAGCGGTAGCGCCGGTTGCCGCGGATGCCGGTGACGATACCGACCGCCTCGCCCGCATTGTCCAGCACCGGCCCTTGCTCGATGTGCGCCTCAAGGAAGGCGGCGATGCGGGCGGGGTCCAGCTCGCGCGCACCGGCGATCAGCGCATCCGGGTCCCAGCCGCCCTCGCGCATATGGTCGGCGAGGGTGCGGCCGGTGTCGGACCTCGTGAGGCGCTCGTAGTCCTCCGGCGGCAGCAGACCGAAGGCCATGCGGCTGCCGCAATAAGGTGTCGGAAACCACACCAGCTCTTCGGAGCGGATCGCCATGATGACGAGGTCGCGCGCCGGACGGAAGCCGGATGCGGCCAGCGCCGAGGCCGCGGCGAGGCCGAGCACGACGCCCGCCGCGCCGTCGAAATTGCCGCCATGGTCGACGCTGTCCATGTGCGATCCCGTCATGATGGCGGGCAGGCTGCGGTCCGCGCCCGGCCACGTCATGTAGAGGCTGCCGGCGCGGTCGTGACTGATCTCCATGCCGATGGCGGCGGCGGTGCGCGCGGCGATGGCGTGCGCCTCGTCCTCCTCGCGCGAGAAGGCGGCGCGGGTGACGCCGGGCGGGTTGGACGACATGGCGGCGAGGTCGTCGAACAGGCGCGTGCCGAGGGCGGCGGCGTCGCGGAACTGGGCGTCGGTCGGGCCGGCGGACGGTGTCACCGCCGTTCCGCCATCAGGATCGTTGTCGTTCAAGGCTCACCTCCTTCCGGCGCTTCGTCTCCCCTTGTGGCATGCCATCGTGCGCGATGCACCGTCCGCTGCCGATCCGTAGCCGCATCCGACAGGCGGGGCCGGCACGGTGGCGCGGCACAGGGCCGAGAAGGCGGGACGGCGCCCGCCTAGTCGGCGCGGCCGGCGAGGATCGTCGCCTTGACCACCGCGATCTTGTCCTCGAGGTGGCGCTTCAGGATGACCGCCAGGCGCGGCCCGTCGCGCGCGGCCAGCGCCTCGGCGATGAGGTCGTGCTCGTCCATCGCCTTGGCCCAGCGCGCCGCGCTCACGTTGGAGATGTAACGGGCCCGCCGCATGCGCTGGGACAGCATACGGTGATGCTGCGTCAGGACCGGGTTGCGCGCCGCCTCCAGGATGGCGAGGTGGATCGCCTGATTGAGCTCGAAATAGCCGAGCAGATCATTCGCCTCGTAGGCCGCGCGCATGGCGCGGTTCATGGCGACGATCTGGGCGATCTCCTCATCCGTCGCGCAGGTGGCCGCAAGCTCGCCCGACAGCGCCTCGAGCGTGGCGATGACCGGGAAGCCCTGTTCCACCTCGGCCACGGTGAGGCCGCAGACACGCGCACCGCGATTGGGCACGAGCTGAATATACCCTTCGGCGGACAACAGCTTCAGCGCCTCCCGCAAGGGCGTGCGCGAGACGCCGAACCTCTCGCACAAGGCCTTTTCGGGGATCTTTTCGTCGTTCTTCAGGTCGCCTTCGTTGATCATGGCGCGGATATGGTCGGCCAGCTCCATGGAGAGCGGCGGCCTGGCGATGGGGGCGTCCAGTCCCGTCATCGGCGGCCTCCCCCGCCCGGCGGTGCGGCCAGCGCGCTTTCCAGCACGCGGGCGACATGCAGCGCCTCGCGCGCCGCCCCGTCGTGGATCTGGTGGCGGCAGGACGTGCCATCGGCGACGATGATGGCGTCCCCCGCCGCCCCGCGCACGGCCGGCAGCAGCGCCGCCTCGCCCATGGCGCGGGAGATGTCGGCGGTGGCGGCATCGTAGCCGAAGGCGCCCGCCATGCCGCAGCAAGCGGATTCGATCGCCTCCACCTCGAGCTCCGGCACCAGCTTCAGCGCCTCCTGCGCGGCGCCGAAGGCCCCGAAGGCCTTCTGGTGGCAGTGGCCGTGGATCATCGCCTTGCCGGGGCGCGGCGCGAAGGGCGGCGTCACCTCACCGCGCGCAGCGGCGGCGACGTACCATTCCTCGAACAGGAAGGCGTTCTTGGCGATGGCGTCCGTTTCCGCGCCCGGCAAGAGGGCCTGGAACTCGTCGCGCAGGGTGAGGAGGCACGACGGCTCCAGCCCCACCACGGCGCGGCCGGCGGCGATGTGCGGCGCCAATGCGTGCACCATGCGCTTGGCCTCGGCGCGCGCCTCGTCCACCAGCCCGGCGGCCAGATAAGTGCGTCCGCAGCACAGCGGCCGCTCGCCCTCCACGGCGAGCGGATGCACCGGCACACCCGACGCCGCCAACACGTTGACCGCCGCGCGCAAATTCTCCGGCTCGAACCAGCGGTTGAAGGTGTCGGCCATCAGGACCACGCCGGGCGAGGCGCCGTCGCTCGGCCGGTGCGCCTCGGCATCCTTGAAGGCATCGCGCCGGAAGCGCGGCAGCGAGCGGCCCGCGGCGAACCCCGCCACCTTCTCCGACAGGGCGGCGAGGGCCGGCACCCGGTCCCTGAGCGCCAGCAGCCCGCCGACGCGCGAGGCGAACGGCGCATAACGCGGCAGATAGGCCACCAGCCGGTCCTTCAGCGGCAGGCCGTGCTTGGCGACACGCGCCGCCTTCACCTCGATCTTCATGCGCGCCATGTCGACGCCTGTCGGGCACTCCCGCTTGCACGCCTTGCACGAGACGCACAGCGCCAGCGTCTCTGCCATCTCGTCCGACGTCAGCGCGTCCGGCCCGAGCTGGCCCGACAGTGCGAGGCGCAGCGTGTTGGCGCGGCCGCGCGTGACGTCCTTCTCGTTCCGGGTAACGCGGTAGGAGGGGCACATGCCGCCGCCGACGGATTTGCGGCAGGCGCCGTTGTTGTTGCACATCTCCACCGCGCCCTGGAAACCGCCGAGCGCGCCCGGCCAGGCCGACCAGTCGAGCTTCGGCGTCAGGTCCACGGCGCCGTAGTGGGGCGGGTAGCGCATCAGGGTGCGGTCATCCATCCGCGGCGGGTGGACGACGCGGTTGGGGTTCAGCCGCCCGTCCGGGTCGAACTCGTCCTTCACCGCCTCGAAGGCGCGTACGATGCGCGAGCCATACATCGGCTCGTGAAACTCCGACCGGACGATGCCGTCGCCGTGCTCGCCGGAGTGGGAACCCTTGTACTCGGCCACCATCGCGAACGCCTCTTCGGCGATGGCGCGCATGGTGGCCGCGTCCTTGTCGAGCTTCAGGTTCAGCACCGGGCGCACGTGCAGACAGCCGACGGAGGCGTGCGCGTACCACGTCCCTTTCGTGCCGTTGCGCTCGAACACCTCCGTCAGCCGCTCGGTATAATCGGCGAGGTCGGCGAGCGGCACGGCGCAGTCTTCCACGAAGGAGACCGGCTTGCGGGCATCCTTCATCGACATCATGATGTTGAGGCCGGCCTGGCGGAACTCGGCGATGGCGCCCTGAAGCCCCGCGTCCAAGATCTCGACCGGCCCGCCTTCATGGGCGCCGCCCTTGCCGAAATCGAAGCCGAGGTCGGCCATCACGTCGCGCACCGCCTCCACCTTGCGGGTGGCGACGTCCCAATCCTCCTCGGCGAACTCGACCAGGAGCAGCGCCGCAGGCTCGCCCTTCACGAAGCGGTCCAACGTCTTCGCGAACATCGCGATGTCGCGGCCGAGGCCGATCATCGTCGCGTCGACGAGCTCGACCGATGTGGGGTCGGTGGCGACGAGGTGCTGGGCCGCCTCCATCGCCGCACGGAAGGTCGGAAAGTGGCAGGCGATCAACGCCTTGCGCTTGGGCGGCAGCGGCCACAGGCGGATCTCGATCGCCTTCGACAGCGCGAGCGTGCCCTCAGAGCCCACCAGCACGTGGGCGAGGTTGATGGGCTCGGCGGCCGGAACCAGCGCGTCGATATTGTAGCCGCCGACGCGGCGTGACACCTTGGGGAATCGCGCGGCGATCTCGTCCGCCTCGCGAGCGCCGAGGGCCAGCAGCGTCTGCGTCAGCGCGTCGTTGGTGCCGGGGTCCACGGGGCCGAAATGGCGTTCGCTCCCGTCCGCCATCAAGGCGTCGATGGAAAGCACGTTGTCGCGCATGATTCCGTAGCGCAGCGAGCGGGCGCCGCACGAATTGTTGGCCGCCATGCCGCCGATGGTGGCGCGCGAGGCGGTCGACACGTCGACCGGGTACCACAGCCCCAAGGGCTTCAAATGACGGTTCAAATCGTCGAGCACGATACCCGGCTCGACGATCGCCCGCCGCCCCTCGACGTCGAGCTCGATGATGCCGTTCAGGTGGCGCGAGAAATCGACCACGATCCCGGAATTGACGGTCTGGCCGCATTGGGACGAGCCGCCCCCGCGCGCCGTCACGGACAGCCCTTCCTCGCGCGCGGCGTCCAAGACGACGTTGAGATCGTTCATGGTTTTCGGGATGACGACGGCGCTCGGGATCACCTGATAGACCGAGGCGTCCGTGGCGTAGCGGCCGCGCGTGAAGACGTCGTGGTGGGCCGAGCCCTGAAGTTCGCGCTCGAGCCTCCGGCGTAGACCGGGACGGACCAAATCCGGCAAGTGACCCCCCTTGACGTTATTATGAATGCATTATTCAATCTTCACCAATGAAGTCCACCGGCGCAAGGGGCGACAAAAGCACCGACCGGTGGATCGTCCGATCGGCGACGAACGCCGGCGGCGGATGGGACGGGACCAAGGCAGGAGACGCCTCGTGACTTATATGCCAGGCCGGCATTTCCTTCAGATTCCGGGGCCGACGAACGTCCCCGACCGCGTTCTGCGGGCGATGGACATGCCGACCATCGACCACCGCGGACCCGAGTTCAAAAAGCTCGCCGAAAGCTGCCTCACGCGCATCCGCGACGTGTTCGGCACCACCAATCCGGTGATCATCTATCCCGCGTCCGGCACCGGGGCGTGGGAGGCGGCGCTCGTCAACACGCTGTCGCCCGGCGACCACGTCTTGATGTACGAGACCGGCCATTTCGCGACGCTCTGGAAAAAGCTGGCCGAAAAGCTCGGCCTCGTGCCCGAATTCATCGCCGGCTCGTGGCGCTCCGGCGTCGATCCCGCGGCGATCGAGGCGCGGCTTGCCGAGGACAAGGGTCATCAGATCAAGGCGGTCTGCGTCGTTCATAACGAGACGTCGACCGGCTGCACCACGCGGGTGGACGAGGTGCGCGCCGCCATCAACGCGGCGGGTCACCCGGCGTTGTTGATGGTCGACACCATCTCCTCGCTCGGCTCCATCAAGTACGAGCACGACGCCTGGGGCGTGGACGTCACCGTCGGCGGCTCGCAGAAGGGGCTGATGCTGCCGCCGGGCCTCTCCTTCAACGCGGTGTCGGATAAGGCGATCGAAGCCTCCAAGACGTCGAAGCTCCCCCGCTCCTTCTGGTCGTGGGACGAGATGATCGAGGCGAACGCCCAGAACGTCTTCCCCTTCACGCCCGCGACGAACCTCCTCTACGGCCTCGACGAGGCGCTGACGATGATGAACGAGGAGGGGCTCGACAACGTCTATGCCCGCCACCAGCGCCACGCCGCGGCGACCCGCGCGGCCGTCACCCATTGGGGCGGCAACGGCTCGGTGGAGATCCTGTGCGAGGACCCGCGCCACTATTCCGGCTCGTTGACGGCGGTCCAGCTCCCCGAGGGCTACAACGCCGACGACTACCGCAAGGTGGTGCTGGAGAACTTCAACATGTCGCTCGGCAACGGGCTGTCCAAGCTCGCAGGCCGCGTCTTCCGCATCGGCCACCTGGGCGACTTCAACGACCTCATGCTCATGGGCACCCTGTCGGGGGTGGAAATGGGCTTCGAGCTTGCCGGTATCCCCTACCGCAAGGGCGGGACGCAGGCAGCGATGGAGGTCCTCACCTCCAAAGATCAGGCTTGAGGCCGCGGGTCACCGCGCTCTCATCCCCTGCAAGGCGGCCGTCAAAGAGTCGCCGGCACGATCCCACGACAAAAACGACAACAGGACAGGAAACGCATCCATGAAAAAGCTCCTCCTCGCAGGCGCCGCGGCCGGCCTCATGATGGCCGCCTCCGCTCCCGCCAGCGCGACCGACGTGATGAAGCTCGGCCACGTCGGTGAGCCGGGCTCGCTCTACCATGTCACCAGCGACGAGTTCGCCAAGTGCATGCTGGAGAAGGCCGACGTCGAAGTTCAGCTGTTCGGCTCCTCGCAGCTCGGCAACGATGAATCGATGCTGCAGAAGCTGAAGCTCGGCCAGCTCGACTTCTCCATCCCCTCCTCCATCATGTCCTCCGTCTCCGACACCTTCGGCGTGTTCGAGATGCCCTACATCGTGAAGAGCCGCGACCACATGCGCGCGATTCGCGACCAGGCCGGCGACATGTTCCGCGACGCCGCGCGCGAAGAGGGCTACGAGATCATCTCCTTCTGGGAGAACGGCTTCCGCAACGTGACCAACAACGTCCGGCCGGTGACCGTGCCGGAAGACCTGAAGGGCATCAAGCTGCGCACGCCGAAGGGCCAGTGGCGCGTGAAGATGTTCCAGGCCTACGGCGCCAACCCGACGCCGATGGCCTTCTCCGAAGTCTTCACCGCGCTGAAGACCGGCGTCATCGACGGCCAGGAGAACCCGCTGATCCAGATCTTCGCGGGCAAGTTCCAGGAGGTGCAGAAGTACCTCTCCATGACCGGCCACGTCTATTCGCCGGCCTACCTCGCCACGTCCTCGCGCAACTGGAACAAGTGGGACGACGACCGCAAGGCGGCCATCTCGGAGTGCGCGCTTCAGGCGTCGGACTTCGCCTATGAGCATGGCGCACAGGTCGATTCGGAGTTCGTTGCGAAGTTCGAGGAAGCGGGCGTCGAGGTGAACGAGGCCAACAAGCAGGCCTTCATCGACGCATCGGCCGACATCTACAAGGAATTCGGCGAAGAGGTCGAAGGCGGCGCGGATCTCATCTCGAAGATCCAGTCGCTCGACAGCGGCGCCTCCTAAGCGCACTCGGCGAGGGTGCCGCCCGCCCCGGCGGCGCCCTCCCTCTTGGCGACCCATCCTTCCCCCCTCCCCCGTCCCCGAGGAGGCGCTGACGTGCGCGTGCTGGCCCGCATCATGGGCGAAATCCTGACCTGGATCGTGATCGGTCTCATGGTCCTTCTGACGGTGTTCGTCGTCGTGGCGGTCATCTTCCGCTACTCCGGCGCATCCCTGTCCTGGTACGACGAAGTGGCCGGCGTGCTGCTCGCCTGGATCACCTATTATGGCGCGGCCCTCGCCGCCCTCCACCGCGGCCACATCGGCTTCGACGACGTGCTGTTGGCACTGCCCACCAAGGCGCGCGCCGTCGCCGTCATCACCGCCGAGGTGCTCGTCATCGGCTTCTTCGCGCTGCTGGCCTGGGCCGGGCTCGAAGTCCTCACCATCCTCCAGGGCGAAACCCTCGTCGCGCTCGACTGGATGCCGATATCCGTCACCCAATCCGTCATTCCCATCGGCGCGATCCTCTTCATCATCGCCGAAATCCTGTCCTTCCCCTTCTACTGGTGGGACGTGATGCACGGCCGCTCGACCGAACACGCCGTCATGGCGCACGGTGAGACGCCCGAGCACGACCCCGCCCACCGCGCGCCCGACGCCCCGGAGGCTGGCCGATGATCGTCCTTCTGATGTTCCTGGCGCTGGTCGCGATGGTGTGCATCAACGTGCCCATCGCCATCGCGCTGTGCCTTGCGGCCATCCTCGGCATCGCCGTGACCGACGGCGTCGAAGCGCTCGTCATCGTCGGCATCGAGATGTATTCGGGCGCGCAGTCCTTCTCGCTGATCGCCATCCCGATGTTCGTGCTCGCCGGCGCGATCATGAACTCCACCGGCATCACGCGGCGCATCATCGCCTTCGTCTCGGCGCTGATCGGCTTCGTGCGCGGCGGCCTCGGCATGGTCAACATCGGCGTGTCGCTGTTCTTCGCCGAGATCTCCGGCTCGGCCGTGGCGGACGTCGCCGCGCTCGGCTCGGTGATGATCCCCGAGATGAAGCGGCGCGGCTATTCCGGCCCGCTGGCGGCGGCGATCACCTCGTCCTCCGCCTCGCTCGCCATCATCATCCCGCCGTCGATCCCGATGATCCTCTACGGCGTCTCCGCCGGTGCTTCGATCCAGGAGCTGTTCGTCGCGGGCATCGTTCCGGGCCTCCTCGGCGCCGCGGGCCTCATGGGCGTCGCCTACGCCTTCGCCAAGCGCTACAACCTGCCGCGCGAAGAGGCGTTCCAGTTCAAGCGCCTGCGCAAGACCTTCGTCGACGCTCTGCCGGCCTTCATGCTGCCGGTGATCATCCTCGGCGGCATCTTCGGCGGCCTGGTGACGGCCACAGAGGGCGCGGGGCTCGCCGTCGTCGCCTCCATCGCGGTCGGCATCTTCTACCGCGAGATCGACTGGAAGCAGCTCAAGACCGCGATGGTGGAAGGCGGCGTTCAGACCGCCGTGGTGATGCTGCTGGTGGCGGCGTCCGTCCTGATGGGCGGCTACCTGACCTCGGCGCGGATCCCGCAGGACATCGCCCAGGGCATGCTCGAGCTGACGTCCAACAAGTACGTCATCCTCCTGATCCTCAACGTCTTCTTCCTGATCATCGGGTTCTTCCTGCACTCTGCGGCGGCGATCATCCTCGTCATCCCCATCATTGTGCCGCTGATCAACCAGGCCGGGATCGACCCCGTCCACTTCGGCCTCGTCGTGACCTTGAACCTTGCCATCGGCCAGCAAACCCCGCCGGTCGCCTCGGTTCTGATCACCTCGTGCTCGATCGCCAAGGCCAACATCTGGGAGGTCTCGAAGGTCAACATCTACTTCGTGGCCGTGCTCCTCGCTGTTCTCCTGTTGTGTACCTACGTCCCGTCGGTGCCCATGTTCCTGCCCGACCTCTTCTATCGCTAAGCGAGGACCAGATGACCGACGCTCCCCTCAGCGGCACCGACGACCTGATCTACGAGGTGAAGGACGGCATCGCCGTCCTGACCCTCAACCGGCCGCACGCCCGCAACGCCTTCACCTTCGCGATGTATGACGGCATCAAGAAGCTCTGCGCCGAGATGCCCACGGACGGGTCCGTTCGCGCCCTCATCATCACCGGCGCCGGCGAGAAAGCCTTTGCCGCCGGCACCGACATGAGCCAGTTCCACGCCTTCGACAAAGACGAGGACGCGCTCGGCTACGAGAAGCGCATCGGCAGTGTCTACGACGCGCTGGAAAAGTGCCCGGTGCCGACCATCGCGGCGATCGCCGGCGCCTGCACCGGCGGCGGTGCGGGGACCGCGGCGTGCTGCGACATCCGCATCGCGGCTGCCAACATGAAGTTCGGCTTCCCCATCGCCCGCACCCTCGGCAACACGCTGTCGATGGAGAATTTCGCGCGGGTGAAGGACCTCATCGGCGTCGCCAAGGCGAAGGAAATCATCTTCACCTCCCGCCTCGTCGAGGCCGACGAGGCGCTCGCCGCGGGGCTCGTGTCCGAGGTGCTGCCCGACCACGCCGCGCTGATGGCCCGCGCCCACGAGCTCGCCGCCCACATCGCCGGTCACGCCCCGCTCACCTTGCGGGCCTGCAAGGAGGCCTTCCGCCGCCTTCGCGTCGACGGGCCGGACGCCGAGGGCGACGACCTCGTGGTGATGACCTTCATGAGCGAGGACTTCCGCGAGGGCCTCGACGCCTTCTTCAACAAGAGAAAGCCGGAGTTCAAAGGCAAATGACCGAGAGAAGCGGCCCCCTTTCCGGGATGCGCGTCATCGAGCTGGCGCACATCATGGCCGGTCCCGTGTGCGGCCTGATGCTGGCCGACATGGGCGCCGACGTCGTGAAGGTGGAGAAGCCGACCGGCGACGACACCCGCCGCACCGTCCCGCCCGAGGTGAACGGCGAGAGCGCGGCCTTCATGATCATGAACCGCAACAAGCGGGGCGTGGTGCTGGACCTCAAGTCCGACGAGGGCAAGGCGGCGCTGAAGCGCCTGCTGCTCGACGCCGACGTGGTGATCGAGAATTACCGCATGGGCACGATGGAGAAGCTCGGCCTCGGTTTCGAGGATCTGCGCAAGGACAATCCGGGCCTCATCTATTGCGCGGTGTCCGGCTTCGGCCGCACCGGGCCTTATGCGCAGCGCGGCGGTTTCGACCTCGTGGCGCAAGGGATGAGCGGGCTGATGGCGATCACCGGCGAGGGCCCCGGCCGGCCGCCGGTGAAGGTGGGGGCGCCGGTGTCGGACATCACCGCCGGCATTCTGGCCGCTCTCGGCTGCGCATCGGCCTACGCCCACAAGCTGAAGACCGGCGAGGGGCAGATGGTCGACACCTCGCTTCTGGAGGCCGCCATCACACACACCTACTGGCAGTCGGCGATCGCTTTTGCGACTGGTGTTTCGCCGGGGCCGATGGGGTCGGCGCACCCGCTCAACGCGCCATACCAGGCGTTCCCGACCAAGGACGGGTGGATCAACATCGGCGCCGCGAACCAGAACAACTGGGAGCGTCTGGTGGCGGCCCTCGGCGCGCCCGATCTCGCCAAGGACGAGCGTTTCATCAACGGCCACAAGCGGATGGACAACCGCGAGGTGCTGATCGCCACGCTGGAGCCGCTGTTTGCGCCGAAGACCACGGACGAGTGGCTGGCCGCGATGGAGGCCGCCGGCGTTCCGGCCGGGCCGGTGTTGTCGATCATGGAGATGCACGCCGACCCTCACGTTCTGGCGCGCGACATGGTGGTGGAGCTCGACCATCCCGTCGCCGGGCCGACGAAGGCGATCGGCCTGCCGATCAAGTTCTCCGACACGCCGGGCAAGGTGGTGCGCCCGGCGCCGCGACTGGGCGAGCACACGGCCGAGGTGCTGGCCGAAGCGGGTTTCGACGCCGCCGCCATCGACAGGATCACGAGCGCCGGCTAACGGCGCCGTTCTCGCCGGGCGTTGGCTTGACCCCCGGCCATCTCAGCCGCGCCCCCCCGGGCGCGGCTTTTCTTTTGGGATGATGCACGTCGAAGACGATCGTGGTGACCGAGAAATTTGTCCAGCTTGCTTCTGCGCCGGCTCAAATGCTCTGGTGCACGGCTTGCAGCCTAAAGACACCGCATAATGAAATATTTCGCTATTTTGAGAACCACCGGCGATGGCACCTGAAGACTGGGCATATTTTATCGCGTCGGGCGAGCCACCGTTAATATCAGTTGCCCGGATCTCATACGACCTGTGCAGGCAAATAGGATCGGCGGCTTCGTTGGTGCAAATGCACCATAACTACGCGCTGAAGATGGTGCAGAAACACCGCCTTACGCCCGCGACACTCAGCCTACTCCCTCCGACGATTACGTATGGCCGAGCAATCTTGGATCGCAGCCACAATATCGTTTTCTTCCTCCCGGACCCTGATGGAGGTGCGGGTTGGTACCAAGCAGCGGTGAAAGTCCTCCGCCGTCATGATGAGCTTTTCGTCATGACATTCCATCGCCAGAAGCCGGCGGAAGTTGCGCGGAAAACCAAAAACGCGTCACGAATCTTGCGGTATGAAATGAATAACGGGCGGTGAACGCCGCCCGTTATCGCGCGGTGGGGCTCCAACTCACCCACATTGCGCACTACCCAAATACATCCAAGCAAAATGGATTTGTGGCAGGCTACGGCATGGAGATTCACCGTGTCACGCGCTACCCGCAATGTAAGCGACGCATTGCTCGGCGGCAAGTGTTAGTCCACCCATACCGCCTATGGCGCACCAGTCACGAGCGAGCATGGAAAGTCTATTACCGCGCCGCGAACTCCAGCGACACGTCGCCCAGCCCCGCGATATGACCCTCCACGCGCGTGCCGGGCTCGATGAAGGGCATACCGTTCAGCGATCCCGTGATCAGGATCTGGCCCGGCTGGAAGCCGCCCAGGAAGTCGCCCACGTGGCGCACGAAATTCTCCAGCGAGACGTAGGCGTCGCCGCCCGGAGGGCTGGTCGCCCCCTCCGCCGCGACCGTATCGCCGAGAAGAAGACGGATCACCGGCGCGTTCGACGCCAGAACCCCCGCCTCGCCCACCACGAGGCCGCCGTTGGACTGGTTGTCGGCAAGCTTTGCCGGAGCGGGGGCGGAGGTGAACCCGTCCATGCGCCCGTCCACCACCTCGATCACCACGACAGGCGTCACGGCCGCCTTCAAAGCGGCGGAAAAATCGGGCGCCGAAGGGTCCGGAAGCGGCCTGTCGAGGCGGAAACCGATCTCGAGCTCGATGCCGCAGGAGCCGATCTCGTCGGTCCCGAAGACGGCGCCGGAGGGGCGGATCAGGGGCGCGAGGATCGGCGCGATCATCGGCCGCCCCTCGCCGGGCGCGGTCTTCCAGGCGCCGACGGGGCCGCAGGCGTCGGCGACGAGGGCCTGCACGTCCATCACGTCGGCGGGCGTGGCGTCGGCGAAGGCGGCGATGGCGTCGGCCCCGGCACGGCGGCCGGTGCGGCGCGCCTCGATCAGCGCGGCGGCGAAAGTCTCAGCAAGGGGGGTGGGCACATCGTCTCCTTCTCGGACGGGATCGTCATGTGGCGGCGCGCGCGCTCAGAGGATATCGCGCACGCGGGCGAGTGTATTGTCCATATGCGACTCCACGGCGGCGGCAAGGGCCGGTCCGTCGCGCCGGCGCAGGGCCTGTGCCATCGCCTCGTGGTCGGCCAGCGCCCCGGCCCACTTGTCCTCGGCATGGTTGCCGATGAACCTGATGCGCTTCAGCCGCCCCTGCACCAGCGCGTGAAGCTCGGCGAGGCTGGCATTCCCCGCCAAGCCCGCGATGCCGGTGTGGATCGACTGGTTGAGCTTGTAATAGGCGAGCCTCTCGCGCGCGGCGTAACGGAGCATCATCTCGTCGTGGGCGGCCAGGATGGCGGCGATCTCGGCATCCGACGCGCGGGCCGGACCGACACGCGCGGCAAATCCCTCGATCGCCTTCAGGCACTCCAGCATCTCGGCGACATCGGCCACGGAGAAGCGCCGCACCACGGCGCCCTTGGACGGAACGAGCTCGATGAGCCCCTCGCTCGCCAAGGTGCGCAGCGCCTCGCGCAGCGGCGTGCGCGAGACGCCGAGTTGCGGGCCGAGTTCGCTCTCGTTGATGCGCGTTCCCGTGGCGAGGGTGCCCTCGATGATCATGTCGCGCAGCCGCGAGACGACCTCCTCGTGGAGGGTGCGGCGCTGGATGCGGGTGTCGGTCGGAGTCGGGGTCTCGGGCGGCACGCTATCCTCGGTCGGCGTGTCCCACTTGCGGGGCGCACGCATACTGCATACAGTATTCAAAACGAATTGACGACCTGCGGGCGTGCCACCGGCACCCCCGAGCAGGCCGAGCCAAGGGAGAGAGACCGGCCCCCAGGGCTGCCCGGCCATCGCACCACCACGACCCGCGGGCTGCCCCACGGACCCGGCCGCTTTCCCAACTGAATCCGTGACTTGCCACACTCCACCCTGCCCGTCTCCTGTGCTTGCCGCATCCCACCGATGCGCCCGCACCCCGACGCCCGAAAGGACGCCCGATGTCTGACCGCCCCCTGATCGCGCTGGCCCTCGGCGACCCCGCCGGTATCGGCAACGAACTCGCCGTCAAAGCCCTGTCGGACGCCGAGACGTTCGACGCAGCGGACTGGATCGTCATCGGCGATCGTCGCCTCTGGGCGCGCGGCGAAGAGCAGTCCGGCCTAACCCTCGACCTGCCGGACTTCGCGCCGGGCCGCTTCGACCATGCCGCCTTCATCGACCTCGGCCATGCCGACATGGACGCCATCACCACCGGCAGCTCGACCGAGGCGGGCGGGCGCGTCGCGGTGCGCAACTTCGCCACCGCGCTGAAACTCGCCGCCGCGGGCGGGGCGGATGCCGTCACGTTCACCCCCTTCAACAAGCACGCCATGCGCCTTGCCGACCCATCATACGTGGATGAGATCGGCTTCGTACAACGCGAAATCGAAACCGACGCGCCGGGCTCAGAGTTCAACGTGCTGGACGAGGTGTGGAATGCCCGCGTGACGTCCCACGTGCCGCTGTCCAAGGTGGCCGAGCTCATCACGCCGGAGCGGCTGGCGCGCGCGATCCGGCTGACGCACGACACGATGGAGGGGGCCGGCATCCGCGCCCCGCGCATCGGCGTTGCGGCGCTGAACCCGCACGCGGGCGACGGCGGCAATTTCGGCACGGAGGACGACGCCATCATCGCCCCCGCGGTGGAGGCGGCGCGGTTGAAGCAGTACCGCGTGGCCGGGCCGATCCCGTCCGACACGGTCTATGTGCGGGCGCTGAAGGGCGAGTTCGACGCGGTGCTGACGATGTACCACGACCAGGGCCAGATCGCGATGAAGCTGATCGGCTTCGACCGCGGCGTGACGTTGATCGGCGGATTCCCCTTCTGGATCGCGACGCCCGCCCACGGCACCGCCTACGACATCGCCGGCAAGGGCGAGGCCAATCCCGGCGCGGCGATCCAGGCGCTGAAGCTCGCCGCACGCCTCTCGCGCCGCTCGAACCCGGACGGGTTCGCCGACCCCGCCGCGCGCCTCGAGGCCGCACACGGCGTTCTGGCCCCCGCGGAGTAAATCGAGGCGGCAGCACGGCCGACGGAACGTCCCACTCGGGCCAGTCGCCGACGTGACCCTCATGATATCAGCCCGGCCCACCGTCCAGCGTGGCCGCTCTTCAGGCGGGTATGAGGCGCGGCCGGCCACTCCGGCCGTCCGGGGATACCGCGCGGCGGGGGTACAGAGCCGCCGGGCCTACCGCGCGGCCCCGTATGCCAGATGCCTGAGGCGCCGCCGCCAATCACGATCATCTCGGCCAGCCCGATGGGGAGAAAGCGCGCCATACGCGAAGGACGGGGCTCTGACACTCGCCGCGCGCCAGATGACGGCATGGACCAGCGCCACGCTCCAAACGCAGCGCAACGGGGTCGTGCGCATGCGATGCGTGGCCAAGCGGAGGCGCTGGACGGTTCAGGATCTGGGAAGGGTGGAGCGGGCGATGGGGATCGAACCCACGACATCAAGCTTGGGAAGCTTGCGTTCTACCACTGAACTACACCCGCAGCCGCGGTGCCGATCCACCCCGACGCTGCCCGGGACGGGCCGCGCGGCCTGGAATCGGCGCTGCATCGTCTTCTCATACCGGCCTTTCACGCGCCGATCAAGCGGAGCGATGCGCCGCTCGGAACGTCGCCACAGCCCCCCGCTTCGTCGGCACCTCGGCTGAGCGACCGAGCCGCAGCATCCGGTCGCCATAGCCGAAGCGCAGCCTGCGCGGCCCCGGCGCCGCCACCACCGCCGCCCCCGGCGAAGCCAGGCGCAACAGCGCGAAATTGAACAGGAACGCCCCCACCGTGTAGGGATAAAGCACGTCGATCTCCACGAACGAGCGCACCAGGAGCAGGACCAGGATCGCCGTCGCGAGCACGGCGTCCATGGTGATCCCCGGCCTCAGCGCCGCCTTCAGCGCGAACCACAGTCCCGCCAGGATCGTCGCCAAGAGCACCGCGAGGCCGACCACGCCGACACCCACCGCCGCCTGGATGTAGGTGTTGTGAAAATGAAACCCCGTCTTTGCGGTGATGTAGAAGGCTTCCCACAAATATTCGGCCGGCGCGTGGCCCACCCGCCAAAAGGCGTTGTAGCCCGAGCCGAACCAAGGGTCCTGCGCGATCGCGTTGAACCCCTCGGCCCACAGGAGCGTGCGCCCGGTCAAGGTGGCGTCCTTGCCGAAGGCGGCCAGCACGCCCGACTGCGCGTCCCCTTGGAGCGCCGCGACCACGAGCAGCGCGAAGGCGAGCGCGCCGAGGATGAGAATCACCAGCCGCTGCCCCGGCGCCACGCGGCCCGCCAGCATCAGACCCAGCGCGCCGGCCACCACCGGAACCGTCGTCGCCACCGAGGTGGCCGAGTGGGTGCGCAACAGCACCAGCGCCGCCAGCACGCAAACCGCCGCCGCCCCCGCCCGGTGGACCAGCGACACGCCCCGCATCACCAGCCCGGCCAACCCGAACAGCATGCCGAGCGAGCAGAAGAAGCCGAGCTGGTTCTTCGACGCGAAGGCGCCGACGAAGCGGTAGGTGCCGTCCACCACGTCATAGTCGTAGCGGCCGATGGCGAGCGAGTAGAGAAGGACGAGGCCGATCCCGGCGACACTGCCATAGACGAGGCTGTGCACCGAGAGGATGCGCGCCGCCACCACCGCACAAAAGACCATGGTGCCGAGCTGGATCGCCGTGCGCAGCGATGTCCCCGCGGCATCCGACCACAAGGTCGACGCCGCGGCGAAGCCGGTGAAGGCGAACACCCCCAGCATCGGCCACACGTGGCGCAGCAGGATGCGCGGCTCCACCACCACCGGCAGCATCCACACCGCATAAAGCGCCAGGATGGACACCTTCCCGAAGGTCACCGAATAGGCGAGCACGAGGTAGGACACGGACAACGCCGCCGCGGCGTAGAGGCCGTTGGCGGGCGGGCGCGTCACCAGCGCCTTCGGGAGAAGGCGCATATTACCAGCCGTTCCAGCCGTCAGCGCAGCTCAGCGACGCCGCGAACCGGCACCGCTCGCCCACCGGCGTGAAGCCGACATGCGCCACCTTCATCACCCGTTGCTCGATGGTGTCGTCCGGCGCACCCAGCCAGCCGTCCATCCCCTTGCCGCCGTTCCACAGGCTGAAGAAGATCTTCTGGTCCTGGTCGGGCACGTCCTCGCTCACCACCTCGCGCATCAACTGCCCGTTGACGAACCAGCGGATGCGCCCCTCGGTCCATTCGAAGGCGTAGTCGATCATCCGGCTGTCGGCGGCGGCGGGCAGCGGGATCTTGCCCTGGTTCTGGCCCTCGCCGTCGCTGTAATAATTGCTGTCGAAGCGCATCATGTCGCGGCCCAGGATCTCGACGTCCACCTCGTCGTGCGGCTCGCCGTCCGCCGGGCCGATATAGGTGAAGAAGGCCGAGTTCAGCCCGCTCCCCTCCGCCGCCCGCACCCGCGCTTCGTAAAGGCCGTAGCCGAACCGCGTCTTCGTCTGTAGCTCGGCGCAGCGGTAGGGCAATGTCGTCTTTCCGTCCGCCGAGGTCACCTCGCTCTTCTTCAGCGTCAACGTCAGCTCGCCGCCGGCCACGTCGATCTCGGAGCGCTTCCAGATGCAGTTCTGATGCGCCCCGTTGGTCCACCCGTTGGAGATGTACCAGACATCGCGGTCCAGGCTGTCGAAGTCGTCGAAGAAGCCGTCCGCCGCCGCGGGGGATGCGGCTAGGACGGCGATGAGGGTCAAGGTTGAAGGTCGCACGCTACTCTCCTCGTCGAGGGTCGCGCATGAAGGTGCCAGCCCCGGCCGCGCCGCGAGCCATCATTTGATAATGCGCCTCAACGCCCGCGCGCGTTCCCTGGACGGGTTGCGGAATGGTCCGCCCTCCCTCGGGGACGCCA
Organism: Acuticoccus yangtzensis; assembly: GCF_001927245.1. Taxonomy (GTDB): domain Bacteria; phylum Pseudomonadota; class Alphaproteobacteria; order Rhizobiales; family Amorphaceae; genus Acuticoccus; species Acuticoccus yangtzensis. The sequence continues at coordinate 25,279 of NZ_MJUX01000002.1, forward strand.
TGAACATTCTCTTTGCCGGCGGCAACGGCTACCTGCCCGAGATGACCGGCGGCGTGCAGTCGAGCACCGATCATCTGGTGCGCCAGTGCGCCGAAGCCGGGCACACCGTCAGCGTGCTCGCCGCCCTGTTCGGCCAGTCCGGCTTCGGCTGGCGCCAGCGGGTGAAGCTGAAGCTCTCCCCTTCCCCCATCGTCACCGACCGCACATTGGGCTACCCCGTCATGCGGGCGTGGTTCCCGTGGCAGGAGGCGGCCGCCGCGGCGGTGCGCCAGGCACGGCCGGACGTCGCCGTGGTGCAGTGCCACAAGGCGGCGCTGGTGGGCGAGGCGCTGCAGGCGCTCGGCATCCCGCTCGTCGTCTACCTCAGGAACGTCGAATATCACGAACTCGGCGGCGACCTCAGGACGCTGACGAACGCGCTCTACATCGCCAATTCGGAGTTCACCGCGCGCGCCTACGCCGCCGAATACGGCATCGACAGCACGGTGATTCCGCCGACGATCGACCCCGCCACCTACCGCACGCCGACCACCGGCGAATGCGTCACCTTCATCAACGTCTATCCCGAGAAGGGCTTTGAGAAGGCGCTCGAGATCGCCGCCGCCTGCCCCGACATCCCCTTCCAGTTCTCCGAGAGCTGGCGCCTGGACGATGCGCATCTCGCCGCAGTGGAGGCCTCCCTGGCGCCGCTCCCCAACGTCACCTTCCGCCGCCGCACCAACGACATGCGCAGCGTCTACGGCAAGACGCGCATTCTGCTGGCGCCGTCGAAATGGGAAGAGGCGTGGGGCCGTGTCGCCAGCGAGGCGCAGGTGAGCGGCATTCCCGTGCTTGGCTCCACCCGCGGCGGGCTGCCCGAGGCGATCGGCCCCGGCGGCCTCACCCTCCCCTACGACGCGCCGCTGGCCGACTGGGTCGCCGCGCTGCGCACGATGTGGGACGACGCGCCTCGCTACGCCGCCCTGTCGGAGGCCGCGCGCATCCATGCCGCGCGCCCCGCCCTCGACCCCGCCGTTCAGTTCGCCACCTTCATGCAGGTCGTTGACAATGCCCGCAGGCCAGTTGTCGATCGCGCAGCGGCCTGAGGCCGCCGCCCGCCGGTCCCGTGCGCCCCGCACTCCCCAGAAGGCGAGCCCTCCGGTGGTGGCGCTGAAGCCGCTGTCGGCCGAGGGCAACGCCTTCTCCGGCGCCTTCTCCGGCCACATGGACGCCGCGTTCAAGACCGTCGGCTTCGCGTGGGACCGGCTCGGCACCCGCGCCTACGACGTCGTGGTGTTCCACTGGCCGACCGAGTTCTTCCGCCCGACACGGCGCAAGGACACGCTCGCCCTCCTCGCCCGCATGGCCGCGGACAAGGCGCGCGGCACCCGCTTCCTGTGGGTGGCGCACAACCTCGCCCCGCACGACGGCGGGTCGATGGCCTCGCCCGCCACAACCGCCATGTTCCTGCGCCTGCTCGACGGGGTGATCTACCTCTCCCACCACTCCCGGCGCGAGGCGGAAACGCGGTATCCGGTGTTGACCTCCAAGCCCGCCCTCGTCACCGTCCACGGCCGCTACGACGAGTGTGCCGTGCCGCCGCGCCCACACACCGCCGGCGCCGGGCGGCTCCTCACCTTCGGCCTCATCCGCGCCTACAAGAACGTCACCGGCCTGGTGAAGGCGGCGCACAAGGTGACGGCGGAGCCCTTTTCCCTCACCGTCGCCGGCACGCCGTCGGAGGATGGTCTCGCCGCGGAGATCGCCGCCGCCGCGCAGGGCGAGGCGCGCGTGACGCTCGACATCCGAGATCACCTGATGCCGGCCGACGAGCTGGAACGGATGATCGACGCCCACGACGCGGTGGTGCTGCCCTACAAGGCCATCCTCAACAGCGGCGTGGCGCTGCATGCGCTGGCGCGCAACCGGCCGATCCTCGCGCCGCGCCTCGGCAGCCTCGCCGAGTTGCAGGACACCGTGGGGCCGGACTTCGTGCACCTGTTCGACGGGCCCATAGCGGCGCCCGTCCTCGACACCTTTCTGGGCCGGATCGCTGGGCGGAGCCTCGGCACCGCCGACCTCTCAAAGTTCGGCTGGGACCGCGTCGGCGCCGACGTGAGCGGCTTCATCGCGTCCCTTCTCAACCTTCCCACGAGTGAACTCATCGGACACCGACCATGATGCAGGACCGGGCCATCGAACTGATTTCCCGCGGCGTCGGCGCGATGCATCGCGCGAGCGGCGAGCGCTGGGCTCTCGTGATCCCCGCCTCCACCCACGGCAGCCTGGGCGATGCGGCCATGACCATCGTCGCCCGCGACCAACTGCGCGAGGCCGGCCACAAGGTCTGCCTGCTGGCCGACGACACGTGGCCCGCCCTCTCCGGGTTCGACGCCTACGTTCCGGCCGACGATTACCTCTTCCACGGCGGCCGCCGCACCTTCCTTGAACTGATGTGGCGCACCCGCGGCATCGGCACCGTCGCCCTCGTCGGAGCCGACATCCTGGACGGGATCTACAACCCCAACTCCGTCTTGCGCCGCCTGAAGATCGTGGCGGCACTCGCCCGGCGCGGCTCTCCGGCCACCATCCTCGGGTCGAGCTTCAACGCCGCGCCGAACCCGGTGTGCGTCGCTGCCCTCGCCGCGCTGCCGCGTCAGGTCACCCTCAAGGCGCGCGATCCGGTGTCGCGCGAGCGCATGGCCTCTCGGCTCGGCCGCCCCATCGACCTCGTGGCCGACCTCGCCTTCCTCTGCCCGGTGGAGCCCGGCACGGACAGCCCCGCCCACCGCTTCATCGCCGCCGAGCGGGCGGAGGGGCGCCGCATCGTCGCGCTGACGGCCAACTTCTCGCTGGCCCACAAGGTGGAGGGGTTCGAGGCCGCCCACGTGCCGCTCGCGAAAGCGCTCATCGGGGCGGGCCACTCCATCGTCATGGTGCCGCACGACACCCGGCGCAACGATTCCGACGAGGCCGTGCTGCGCCGCGTCGCGGAGGCGCTCGAACCCGAGGAGCGCTCCCGCATCCATGTCATCGCCCCGGACTTTCCGGGCCGCGTGAAAGCGGTGCTGGCGGCCTCCGACATCAGCGTGACGAGCCGCATGCATGCCGCGATCCTCGCCATGGGCACCGGCGTCCCGGCCTATTGTTTCGACTACCAGGGCAAGTTCGAGGGTCTCTTCACCCTCCTCGGCCTGACCGGCGAGGATCTGCTCCACGCCCCCGAAGCGCTGGTGGCGGATCCCGAAGGCACCGCCCGGCGCGTCCTCGCCAAACTCGCCGAGCGGGACCGCCTGTCGGCGCACATCGCCGCACGCCTGCCGGAGATCCGCGCCCTGTCGCGGGCCAACTTCCGTGCCGGCACCGCGCCGACCTCCACGGCTGTCCCCCCGGCCGCCGTCGCCGCCTGAAGGCGGCCACCCTTGCCCGAAGGCCCCGGCCTTCCACACGGAGTGCGTATGACGGGATCACTCGGCCGCGCCGCGCTGAAGGGCGGCGCTTTCACCGGCCTCGCCCAGATCGGCAAGATCGCCATCACCATGGGCTCGGTGATCGTCCTCGCGCGGCTCCTCTCGCCGACGGATTTCGGCCTCGTCGCCGCCATCACGCCGATCATCGCCTTCATGGGGCTGTTCCAAAATCTCGGCCTGCAACAAGCGATCGTGCAGCGGCGCGAGATCGACCGGGGCCTTCTCAACCAGGCCTTCTGGATCAGCGCCGCGGTGGGGCTGACGGCGATGATCCTCGTCTTCGCCCTCGCCCCCTTCGCCGCCGCCTTCTACGGCGACGCGCGCATCGCCCGGCTGATGCAGACCGCCAGCGCCTCGCTCCTCATCGGCAGCCTCGGCACGGTGCCGATCGCGCTCCTGTCGCGCCGTTTCCGGTTCGGCATCCTCGCCATCTACGAGTTCGCCATCACCGCGATGGGTTTCGCGGCGGCGGCGGCGAGCGCGCTGGCCGGGCTCGGCGCCTATTCGCTGGTGGTCGCCACGCTGACGGGCGCGGCGCTGGGCCTTGCGATCGTCTGGACCGCGGCGCCCTTCCGCCCGGCCGCCCCGCCGCGCACGATCGACGGCAAGCTGATGAAGTTCGGCGCCAATCTCACCGGCTTCAACCTCGTCAACTTCTTCGCCCGCAACGCCGACAATGTGCTGATCGGCCGCTATGCCGGCCTTCCCGCGCTCGGCCTTTATGACCGCGCCTACAAGCTGATGATGTTCCCGGTTCAGAACATCAACCAGCCCCTCTCGCGCCTGATGGTGCCGCTTCTGTCGCGCATCGCGGGCGACAAGGCGCGCTTCCGCGCCGTCTACTGCCAGGTCAACTGGACGCTCGGCCTCCTCGTGATGCCGGGTATCGCCACTTTGGCGATGATGTCGCAGGAAACCGTGGACGTGCTCTTCGGCGACGGGTGGGCCGGCGTCGCGCCGATCTTCGCGTGGCTGGCGGTGGCGAGCTTCGTGCAGCCCGTGACCGGCACGAACGGCTGGACCTTCATCTGCCAGGGCCGCACCGACATCATGTTCCGCCTCGGCATCTACACCTCGGTGATGACTGTGGCGTCGTTCGCGGTCGGCCTCGCCTGGGGCGCGGAGGGAGTGGCGGCCGCCTACGCCATCAGCGCCTATGTGCTGCGTCTGCCGATCCTCCTCGTCGTGATGGACCGGCTCGGCCCGGTGCGCTGGTTCGACCTCGGCGGCATGGTCGCTCTCTTCGGCGCGGCGGCGGTTGCGGCGGCCATCGCCTTGCCGCCGCTGCGGGAGGCGGCGGGCGCGCCCGGCCCGATCCCCTCCATCGCGCTGGCCGGGGTGCTGAACTACGCGATCGCCCTCGCGGCGGTGATGATCGTGCCCGCCTCGCGCCGGGTGCTCCTGGCCGTCATTTCCAAGCTCGCCGCCGCACTCGCGCGCCGCACGGGCACGGGGGAAGCCGCGGTCGCCGATGTCTGATCACTCCGCCCCCGCCACCCCGGAGCGGCGGGCACCACCGAGACGAAAGGGGCGCCGATGACCGAGCCTACATCCTTCGCGGTCATCGTGGGAGCGATGAAATGCGGCACCACGACGCTGTTCAACGAATTGGCCGCCCACCCTGAGGTGACCGGCAGCACACCCAAGGAGCCGATGTACTTCTCGCGCCCCGGCTGGGACGCGGGCCTCGCCTCCTACCAGGCCCTGTGGCCGGACTTCGACCCCGCCCGCCACCGTCTCGCCCTGGAAGGGTCGACCGAGTACGCCAAGTGCCCGGACTTTCCCAACGTCGCCGAGCGCATCGCCGCTTTCGAGGCCGAGCATGGCGTGGCGTTCCGCTTCGTCTACATCGTGCGGGACCCGGTGGCGCTGGTGCAGTCCGGCCTGACGCACGGCCAGAATGCCGGCTGGTTCGGCAAGGACCGTGAGAAGATCTTCGCGCATCTGGTGAAGGTGGCCGACTTCGAGCGCCAGACCGCGCTCTACCGCGACACCTTCGGGCCGGACCGGCTGCACATCCTGCAACTGGAGGCGCTGAAGACCGACAAGACGGCCACGCTGGCGGCGCTGGCGGATTTCCTCGGCCTGTCGCCCTTCCCGCCCGGCGAGACGGCCGCCGCCCGCCTCAACAGCGCAGCCCAACGCCGCGGCGACATGGCCGAGGCGTCCGGCGCCGACGCGTTCAACCGCCTCGGCCCGCTCAAGGCCGTCTATGGCCGCCTCGTGCCGGCGCGGGTGCGTGACGAGCTGCGCCCCCGCCTGCAGCGCGCGGCGGGCCGGCTGGTCGCCCGCCAGGAGGCCCCATGGCGGCTGACGGAGAGCGAGATCGCCACGCTGAAAGCCGCGCTCGGCGAGCCGGTCGCCCGCTTCACCGCGCGCCACGGGCTCGACCGGACCGGGTGGACGCCGCTTTAGGCGCGCTGCCTCAGCCGCGCTTCTCGACGATCGCCCTCAGATCGGCGATGTCGCGCCGCATCGCCTCGATGGAGCGGCTCAGGGACTTGCCCTCCTTGGCGATCTCCTCGCGGCTCCCGGCGGCGGTCTCCTCCACCGACTCCTGCATCGCCGACACGACCACGCCGATGAAGAGGTTGAGGACGACGAACGACGTCATGAGGATGAAGGGGACGAAGAAGACCCAGGCGTAGGGATAGGCCTCCATCACCGGGCGCACGATGCCCATCGACCAGGATTCCAGCGTCATCACCTGGAACAGCGTGTAGGCGGAGAGGCCGAGCGTGCCGAACCATTCGGGGAAGGCGGCGCCGAACAGCTCGGTGGCGATCACCGCGCCGACATAAAAGACGATGCCCAGCAGGAAGACGATGGAGCCCATGCCCGGCAGCGCCGAAATGAGGCCCGTCACCACGCGCCGGAGCGACGGCACCACCGAGATGAGCCGCAGCACCCTGAGGATGCGCAGCGCCCGCAGCACCTGGAACGGACCGGACGCGGGGGCGAGCGCGATGGCGACGACGGTAAAGTCGAACAGGCTCCACGGGTCGCGGAAGAAGCGCAGGCGGTGGACGTAGAGCCGTGCGCCGATCTCGGCGACGAAGACGGCGAGGACGATGGCGTCGATCGTGTAGAGCAGCGGGCCGACGCGGGCGAGGACGGCATCGCTGGTCTCCAGCCCCAAGGTGAGCGCATTGACGATGATGAGCGTCATGATGACGCCCTCCGCTGTCCGTGAGGAGAGGATGGCTCTCAGCCGCTCGCGCATGTCGGTTCCCTTACTCGGCGCTGCCGAGATAGGTAAGCCGGCGGCCGCCTGCCACACCCTTGCGTGCATGTTTGGCGGGCCGGTCCCAACGTGCGCGCGCATCGGCCGCGGCCTTTCCTCAAACGACGGCCGCTCCTCCACCGTCCCCGCGCGCCAAGGGGGGCGTCACTGCGACGGGACGGCCCCTTCGGTTGGCGGCGTCGGCGGCGCCTGCCGATCTGTGCCCGCGTCAGTCGGCGGGGGCCGGCGCTGCCTCTGCGGCGGGCGCAGGGGCGGCGGACGGCGCAGCGGCGTCGGAGGGCGATGCCGTCGCGGCCGCCTCGGCGTCCTCCTTCAAGGCGGCGATTTCGGCCTCGAGATTGCCGATGCGGGCGCGCCAGGTCTCGGCCGCCGTCTCCAGCGCGGCGATCTCCTCCTCGAGCCCGGTGCGACGGGCCTCCATCGCCTCCAGCTCCACCGCGCTCGATTGCAACGCCGCCAGCGCCTCGGTTCCCGCCGCAATCTCCTCCTGCAACGAGGCCCGGCTCTCCTCCAAACCGCCGATGGTCGCCTTCAGATCGTCCCGGCGCGAGGAGAGATCGGCAAGGCTCGCCGCCTCGGCCTCGCGGTCGTTCTTCAGAGCCGACACCGTGTCGTTCAGCGCGGTGCGCGTCTCGGACAGCTCGCCCACCACCTTTTCCATCGCCTCGCGTTGGCTGGTGAGCGTGGCGACCTCGCCGGTCAGCGCATCGTGGGAGGCCTCCGCCTGCGCCAATGCGCTCTGCGCCGCGGACACCTTGCCGTTCAGATCCGACAGACGGGCCTCCAGCAGTTCGGCATCGCCCGCCGCGGCTTCACGGTCCTCAGACAGGGCGGCGAGGCTCTCGCGCAGGCCAGCAAGCTCGGTCCTGGTTTCGGCCTGGGCGGATTCCAGCGCGGAGAGCGCCGTCTCGGCCGCCTCCTGCGCGGCGCGTGCCGTGTCACGCGCGGCCGCGGCCTCGGCGGTCGCCGCCTCCGCCTCGTCCCGGCGGACGGTCAGCGCGTCGACCTCACCGGCGAGCGCGTCCAGCGCCGCCTCCGCCTCGGCGAGCTCGGCACGGGTCGACTCCAGCGCGGCGGCGGCCGTCTCCCCCTGCGACTCGGCTTCGGCGAGACGCTCGCCGGCGGCGGTGATGTCCGCCTCGATCGCCGCCAGATCCTCCGCCGCCGCCTCCCTCTCCTCGGTCAGTGCAGCCACTTCGGCGGCCGCGGTCTGAGCGTCTGCGCGGGCGGTGTCACGTGCGGCGGTCGCCGTCTGCGCATCGGCCTGGAGCGCGGAGAGGGCCGTTTCCGCCGCGTTGATTTCGGCGGCGATCGCCTCACGCGCCTCGGTCGTCTCTGCGAGGGCGCGCTCGGCGGCGGCAACATCATCATTGAGGCGCCCGAGCTCCGCCTCGGCGGCCTCCTGCTCGGCCCGTCGCGCGGCGGTTGCCGCCTCCGCGTCGGCCAGTTTGGCAGCGGCGGCTTCGTTGGCCGCGGCCAGCCTATCCCTCTCGGCCGCCAGATCGTCCAGCGCGGCACTTGCGGCGGTGATCTCCTCGGCGATGGCGTCCCGCTTGGCCTCTGCGGCCTCGGCGTCGGCCTGCAACGCGGCGAGAGAGGCTTCGGCCTCGCTCACGGACGCGGCCAGCCGGTCCCGCTCGGCCGCGAGGTCGTCCCGCGCGGACGTTGCGGAAGCGATCTCTTCGGCGATGGCGGCGCGTTCGGTCTCCGCGGCCTCGGCGTCGGCCTGTAACGCGGCGAGAGAGGCTTCGGCCTCGCTCACGGACGCGGCGAGCCGGTCCCGCTCGGCCGCGAAGTCATCCCGCGCGGACGTCGCCGCGGCGATCTCCTCGGCGATGGCGGCGCGTTCCGTCTCCGCGGCCTCGGCATCGGCCTGTAATGCGGCGAGGGTGGTCTCGGCCTCGCTCACCTCGGCGGTGATCGCATCGCGCGCGTCGGTCGCCTCGGCGAGGCTGCGCTCGGCTGCGGCAACGTCGTCGTTGAGGCGGGCGAGGTTGGCTTCCGCGGCCTCGCGCTCGGCGGTCAGAGCCTCCATCGCGGCCTCGGCGTCGGCCAGCGTGGCGGCGGCGGTCTCGTTGTCCGCGGCAAGCCGGTCCCGCTCGGCCGCGAGGTCATCCCGCGCGGACGTCGCCGCGGCGATCTCCTCGGCGATGGCGGCGCGTTCGGTCTCCGCGGCCTCGGTGTCGGTGCGCAACGCGGCGAGGGCGGTCTCGGCCTCGCTCACCTCGGCGGTGATCGCATCGCGCTCGTCCGCCGCCTCGGCGAGGTTGCGCTCGGCGGTGGCGACGTCGTCGTTGAGGCGGGCGAACTCGGCTTCCGCGGCCTCGCGCTCGGCGGTCAGAGCCTCCATCGCGGCCTCGGCGTCGGCCAGCCTGGCGGCGGCGGTCTCGTTGTCCGCGGCCAACCTGTCCCTCTCGGCCGCCAGGTCGTCCCGTGCGGACGTCGCCGCCGCAATCTCCTCGGCGATGGCGGAACGCTCGGCCTCGGCGGCCTCCACCGCGGCGCGCGCCGTCTCCGCATCGGCAAGGGCCGCATCGCGCGCCGCCTCGGCCTCCGTCACCTCCATTTTCAGCGCGGCCAGGCTGTCGCGGGTCGCGGCCACATCGCCGGTCACCGCGGCAAGCTCGCCCGCCGCATCGGCCGCGGCCGCCTCCGCCCGCTCCAACTCGCCCGTCAGCGTGTCGATCGACGCCGTCAGCGCCTCTTCCCTCTCGCGCCGGGCGGCCAGCTCCGTCTCCGTCTCGCCGATGGTGCCGGTCAACCTGTCCTGCTCGGCGGTCAGCGCGGCCACCGCGGCGGCCAAGTCCTCACGCTCCGCACTCGCCGCGGCGATCGCCTCGCGCACCTCGCCCAGCGCGCCGGACTCGGCCTGCAGCGCTTCGAGGTCGGCGGTCAGCCCCGCCTGCTCTTCTGCCGCACTCTCCCGCGCCGCCCCCAGCGCCGCGGTCAACTCCTCGGTCTCTTTCCAATAATAAACGCCAGTCCCCAGACTGACGATCGTCACGAGAATCAGGACGACGGTGGCGGGGCTGCGAACGACCATGGATGTGCTCCTTCCGGGACAGCAGGGCGAGCGTATCGGCCTTGCGACTCGTTTGTCGATGAGCCTGCCCATAAGATTCTCACATGCCGGTCACATGACAAACCGGCACCGGCAACACTGCCCGATCGGTGCCGCTTTCTTCATCAATCCGTCATCCTTCTTTAGTCGCACTGTCAAAGTGCACGGATACCGGACGCCCCAAAGCATCACCTTTGCGGGAGCCCCCGGTGGATCAATTTCTCGACACGCCTTATGCCGACCTCGGCCGCCTGCTCCAGGTCATCCAGTCCCTCAACCTCGAGGTCCGCACGCTGGACATCGGGACGACCGGCGACGACGCCTTCACCGTCAGCCCCTTCACCACCGGCGCCTTCTACGGCGATGACGGTGACGACCGCCTGATCGGCAACCGCCTGGGCGACTACTTCGCCGGCGGGCCGGGCGACGATTTCGTCGACGGGCGCTTCGGCGACGACGTTATCCTCGGCGGCAACGGCAACGACACGCTGAAGGGCTATGTGGGTGACGACTGGATCGCCGGCGGCCACGGCAACGATCTCCTCCTCGGCGGCGACGGCGCCGACACCCTTCTCGGCGACGGCGGCGACGACCGCATCCGCGGCGAGGCGGGCGACGATCTGATCCACGCCGGCACCGGCCGCACCTTCGTCAATGGCGGGCGCGGCGATGACACCGTGGTCGTTGAAGGCCGCTTCTCCGACTATGAGTTCACCACCCGCGGCAACCTCATCATCCTGGCGGCGAAGGACGGCTCCGCCCGCCATCTCGTCAGCAACGTCGAGACCTTCGAGGACGCGGACGGCAACACGCTGACCGCGGACGAGGCCGCCGGCACCACCACGCTGCAGCTCCTCCACGCCTCCGACCTCGAGGGCAACTCCGACGCGGCGGTGTCGGCGCCGAACTTCGCCACCATCGTCGAAGCGCTGCGCGCCGAGTACGAGACCACGCTGGTCCTCTCCTCGGGCGACAACTACATCCCCTCGCCCTTCTCCAACGCCGCCGGGACCGCGGATCCGGCCGTGCGCGCCGAGCTGAACGCCGTTCTCCAGCAGGTCATGTCCGAGGTGACGGGCGAGGACGCCAGCGGCCTCGTCACCGATCGCGGCCGCTTCGACATGGCGATCATGAACGCCATCGGCTTCGACGCTTCCGCCATCGGGAACCACGAGTTCGACTTCGGCCAGGATCAGCTTCTCGCCATCGCCGGCGCGTCGGACGAATGGACCGGGGCGCTCTTCCCCTACCTCTCCGCCAACCTCGACATCGAGGCGGAAAGCGTCCTCCGGGCGATCTATTCGCAGGACGGCATCACGGCGGACGAAAGCGGTGACGGCGAGATCGCGCCCTATGCGATCATCGAGAAGAACGGCGAGACCTTCGGCGTGATCGGCGCGACGACGCCGCTCCTGTCTGTCCTCTCCTCCACCTTCGGCGATGCGAACAACCCGAACGACGACGTCAACTCGCCTCCGGGTGCGGACGACATGCAGGCGCTGGCCGCCATCCTTCAGCCCTACGTGGACGAGCTGGAGGCCCAGGGCGTCAACAAGATCATCCTCACCTCGCACCTGCAGCAGTTCGCGCTGGAAACCGAACTGTCGCAGTATCTGAGCGGCGTGGACATCTATCTGGCGGGCGGCTCCGACACGATCTCGGCCGACGCGACCGACCGCCTGCGCGAGGACGACGAGGCGGGGGCGGACTACCCGGTGGTCGTGGAAGACGCGGGCGGCAACACCGCGCTCATCATGTCCACCGATGGCCAATATTCCTACGTCGGCCGCCTGGTGGCGGAGTTCGACGCGGGCGGCAACATCCGCGTCGATTTGCTCGACCCGGCCATCAACGGCGCCTACGCCACCGATGAGCAGGGCGTTCTGGACGTCACCGGCGCCGCCACGCTGGACGAGGCGATCGACGCCTCCACCGCGGGCTCGCAGGTGCGGACCCTCACCTCCACGATCAACGAGGCGGTGCTCGTCACCTCGGGCCAGAACCTCTTCGCCGACCTCGCCGTCGACCTCAACGGCGAGCGTGAGCCCGGCGTGCGCACCGAGGAGACCAACCTCGGCAACCTCACCGCCGACGCCAACCTGTGGTATGCGCGCGAGCTGACCGGCGAGGACGTCCTCGTGTCGATCAAGAACGGCGGCGGCATCCGCGCCTCCATCTCGGCGGGCGACGGGTCCATTTCCGAGCTCGACATCCAGGCCACGCTCGCCTTCAACAACGAGCTGTCGCTGGTCTCGGCCACCGCGCAGGAGCTGGTCGACATCCTGCAATTCGGCGTCGCCGAGTCGACCTATGACGCGGACGGCGAGCCGACCAACGCGCAAGGGCGCTTCCCGCAGCTCGCCGGGGTTCGCCTGTCGTTCGATCCGAACGCGGCCGAGGGCGAGAAGGTCTCCACCGTCATCGTCGAGGGTGCGGGCGAAGGCGGCGCGGACGTGGTGATCTACGAAGACGGCGCGGTGACGGCGGCGGGCGAGGCGCTCGGCTCCATCCGCATCGTCACGCTGGACTTCCTCGCGTCCGGCGGCGACGGCTACCCGTTCGATGCCATCTCCGATCAGGACCGCGTCGACCTCGCCGACGAACAGCTCATCGCCGACGGCGCGGCCCAGTTCACCTATGTCGGCTCCGAGCAGGACGCCTTCGCCGAATACCTCGCCGAGTTCTACGGCGTGGACGACGACCCGGCGACGGACTTCGCCATCGCCGACACCGCGGCCGATCTCGACACCCGCATCGTCAATCTGGCGATTCCCGGCGTGTCGGACATCGACTTCGCCGGCTGAGGCCGCCCGCAACGCGAAACGAAAGGGGGCTCCGGCCCCCTTTCTCTGTACTGAGGGCGCAATTCATGCGGCCGCACATCACGTTGTCGCCGGTCATGGTGGACGGACGCCGCGCGGGGCGACAAGCTGGGCCAGACCACAATGGGAAGGCTCCTATGCCGGCGATCCGCACCTCACTTGGACTTGCACTTCTCGCCTCCACAAGCTCGTTCGTGCCCGCAATCGCACAGGAGGCAGCACCCGCGCTCACCCTCCAGCTCCTCCACGCCTCGGACCTCGAAGGCAACGCCGACGCGGTGGAGAACGCGCCGAATTTCGCCGCGATCGTGGACCGGCTGCGCCAGGACTATGACACGACGCTGGTCCTTTCGGCCGGCGACAACTTGATCCCCAGCCCCTTCTCCAACGCCGCAGGGGCACCCGACCCACAGATCGCCCGCCAGCTTTCCGAGGCGCTGACCACCGCCATGAGGGCGATCGGCCACGATGTGGACGCTCAGGAGACGGCCACGGGGCGCTTCGACATCGCGGCGATGGATATCATCGGTTTCGACGCCTCCGCCATCGGCAACCACGAGTTCGACTTCGGTCAGGGCCCACTTCTCGGCGTCCTCGCGGCGTCGGATACGTGGGTCGGCGCATCCTTTCCCCTGCTGTCGGCCAATCTGGTGGTCGGCCCGCAAAGCCCCTTGCGCGCGATCTACAAGGGCGAAGGCCTGTCCGCCGCAGAGGAACAGTCCGGCGTTATCGCCCCGTTCGCGGTGCTGGAGGCGAACGGCACGCGCTTCGGCGTCATCGGCATCACGACGCCGCTGCTGGCCACCATCTCCTCGCCCGGCGGCGACCCGTCGACGGCCGAAGACGATGTGACGACCGAGCCCACCTCGGACGACATCGACGCGCTCGCCGCCGTGGTGCAGCCGTTCATCGACGAGCTGACCGGCCAGGGCCTCGACAAGATCATCATCACCTCGCACCTGCAGCAGGCGGCGCTGGAACAGGAGCTCGCCGGCAAGCTCTCCGGTGTCGACATCATCATCGCCGGCGGCTCCGATACGCGCCTTGCGGACGACGGCGACATCTTGCGCGAAGGGGACGATGCGCAGGGACCCTACCCGATCCTGACCGAAGACGCTGACGGCGCGCCGGTCGCGATCGTGTCAACGGACGGGCAATATTCCTACGTGGGCCGTCTGGTGATCGGGTTCGATGACGACGGCAAGATCATGCCGACGACGATCGACCCCGCGATATCCGGCGCCTTCGCCACCGACGAGGCGGGCGTTCTGCGCGTCACCGGCGCCGCCGAGCTGGCCGCCGCCATCGACGCTTCGCCGCCCGCCGCCACGTTGCGCGACCTCGTCACCGCCCTGTCGGATGCGGTGCTGACCGCCTCGGGACAGACCTATTTCGCGGACCTCGCGGTCGACCTCAACGGCAGCCGCGGGCCGGGCGTGCGCACCGAGGAGACCAATCTCGGCAGCCTCACCGCGGATGCCAACCTCGCCGCGGCGCGCGCATTGACCGACGACGAGGTGCTGATCTCGCTGAAGAATGGCGGCGGCATCCGCGCCTCCATCCCGCGCGACGACGGCAAAGTCTCCGAGCTGGAGATCCAACAGGCGCTCGCCTTCAACAACAGCCTGTCCCTGATCACGCTGACGCCGGAACAGCTCGTGGAGGCGTTGGAGCACGGCGTCGCGGAGAGCACCTTCTCGGACGACGGTGTCCCCAGCAACACGCCGGGGCGCTTCCCGCAGGTCGGCGGCCTCTCCTTCACCTTCGACCCGGCGAGACCGGCGGGCGGGCGCATCGTCGCCCTCAGCCTGACCGGCGCCGGGCCGGACGGCGGCGACGTCACCCTGGTGGAGGACGGCGCCCTCACCGACGCGGCGGCGGACTATGCGGACGGCATCCGCGCGGTGACGCTGAGCTTCCTCGTGACGGGTGGTGACGGCTATCCCTTCCCCGCCTTCGTGGAGGCCGACGCCGCCTTCGCCGACGTGGTCGACCTCATCGACACCGACGTGGTGGCCGACGGGGCGGCGCAGTTCACCAACGTAGGCACCGAGCAGGACGCCTTCGCCGAATATCTGGCGGCGATGGAGGGCCCAGTCGACATGGCCGACACCCCCGCCGCGGAAGATACGCGCATCCGCAACACGCTGGCGCAGTAGCAGCCGCCGGCCGACAAAAAAAGCGGGCGCCGCCGGGCGCCCGCTTCATGTTCCGACAACCGGCGCGAGAGGGTCAGGCCGCGTCACGCTCCAGCGCTTCGGCGATCATTGCGCGCGTTTCCGGCACGCCGTAGAGCGCCACGAAGGAGCCGAAGCGCGGCCCCTGCGGCTGGCCGAGCAGCACCTGATAGAGCGCGCCGAACCAGTCGCGAAGCTGCTCGAAATGCTCCTTGCCGACCGCGTAGACCTCGTTCTGGATGTCCTCGGCCGCGGCTCCGTCCATCCCGTCCAGCCGCGCCGACAGGTCTTCCAGCGCCTTGCGCTCGATCTCCGTCGCGGGGCGAAAGGTCTTGGTCGGCGCCACGAAGTCGGCGAAGTAGCGGATCGCGTAGCCGACCAGCTTGTCGAGCTCCGGTTCACTCTCGGGCGTCGCCCCCGGCGCATAGCGCGAGATGAAGCCCCACAGCACCTCGCGGCTCTGCGCGTTCGACGCGGAGACGAGGTTGAGCAGCATCGCGAAGGAGATCGGCGTCCCGCTGGCGGTCTCCGGCGCACCCTTGATGTGCCAGACCGGGTTTTCCAGCCGCTTCGCCTCGTCCTCGCCGGCATACTTGTCGGCGAAGGTGAAGTACTCGTCCACCGCCTTCGGAATCACGTCGAAATAAAGCCGCTTGGCGGTCTTCGGCTTCTGGAACATGAAGAGCGAAAGGCTCTCCGGCGAGGCGTAGGTGAGCCACTCCTCCACCGACAGGCCGTTGCCCTTGGTCTTGGAGATCTTCTCGCCGTTCTCGTCCAGGAACAGTTCATAGTTGAATCCGGCCGGCGGAGTGCCGCCGATCGCCCGGCAGATCTTCGACGACTGCTGCACCGAATCGATGAGGTCCTTGCCGGCCATCTCGTAGTCGACGCCGAGCGCGGCCCAGCGCATCGCCCAGTCGGGCTTCCACTGCAGCTTCGCGTGGCCGCCCGTCACCGGCGTCTCGAACCTCTTGCCGGCCGCGTCCTGCCAGACGATGGTGCCCGCGTCCGGGTTGGTCTCCAACACCGGCACCTGCTCGACGACGCGCGTCTCCGGGTGGATCGGCAGGAAGGGCGAATAAGTCGCCCGCCGCTCCGGCCCGAGCGTCGGCAGCATGATCTTCATCACCGCGTCGTAGTTGCGCAGCGTCGCCAGAAGCGCATCGTCGAACTCGCCCGAGCGGTAGGTCTCGGTGGCGGACTTGAACTCGTAGTCGAATCCGAAATCGTCCAGGAACGCGCGCAAACGAGCGTTGTTGTGGTGCGCAAAGCTCTCGTGCGTGCCGAAGGGGTCCGGCACCTCGGTCAAGGGGCGGCCCATGAAGGGGGCCATCTTGTCCTGGTTCGGCAAGGTCGGCGGGATCTTGCGCATCCCGTCCATGTCGTCCGAGAAGGCGATGAGGCGGGTGGGCACGGCCCCGTCCGTCAGCGCCTCGAACGCGCGGCGCACCATGGTCGTGCGCGCCACCTCGCCGAAGGTGCCGATGTGCGGCAGGCCGGACGGGCCGTAGCCGGTCTCGAAGATCGCCGTGCGCGTCTCACCCTTCAGGCGGTCGACGACCTTCTTGGCCTCCTCGAAAGGCCAGGCCTTGGCGTTTTGGGCAATGGCGCTCATCGGGCGGTTCCTTCCTCGGTCGGGCGCGGCTCGTCGAAAGCCTCATCGCGGGTCATGACGGCCACCTTGCATGTCGCGGCCGCTGAACGTTTGGGCAGTCCGGAGGATTTTCGCACCTCCGCCGTGCCCGGTTTGATCAGACGGTCGTCGGTCTCCCAAGAGGTGGTCAGCATGTCACTTCATCATTCGACAGATTGAGGATGCCCCGAAGGGCCGGTCGCCTCCCTCACAAGCCGCCGAGCAGCCCGATACCGGCCCGGATCGCCGCGGTCTCGGTTTCGCGGCCCGCGGCGGCTCGTGCGGCATGGCGGTGGAGGGCCGCACACACCGTGCGGTGGCCGGTACATAAAGACAGAACGCGGGTCTGGCCAGAGGAGTCGGCAGCGGGCGGAGAGCCCGCGCGAAGCAGCCGGCGGCGGGGCGCGCATCGTGGCCCTCGGTGCGCGGCTCGATGTAGCATGAGGCTCATCAAGGTGCTAAGGGGCACCGATAGTCGAGATAAGCCGGACACGCCATGGACCAGCCCATTTCCCACCACGAAGCCCTCGTGTTCGCGATGGTGACGATGTCCGCCGTCGATCGGACGATGACCGATTCCGAGCTGCGCCGCATCGGTGAGATCGTCGACACCGTGCCGGTCTTCCGCGACTTCGATTCCGACCGCCTTGTGCATCTGGCCGAGACCTGCGGCGACATCCTGCAGGAGGACGATGGGCTCGACACCGTGCTCGACCTCATCGCCACCTGCGTGCCGAAGACGCTGTACGAAACCGCTTATGCGCTGGCGGTGGAAGTGGCGGCGGCGGATCTGCGAATCCAGCAGGAGGAGCTGCGCTTCCTCGCCATGCTGCGCGACCGGTTGGGGCTGGAAAAGCTCATCGTCGCTGCGCTGGAGCGCGGCGCGCGCGCCCGTCACCGCACCCTCTCGGCGAACTGACCGGGGCGGAGCGGACCGGCTGCTCAGCCGACGCGATGCCGCCTCGGTTCTTGCCGGCGCGGCTCTCCCGCCTCAGTTCATCAGGGGGCGCGCGTCGGGCATGTCCAGCGAGAAGGCCGGAATGTCGACCGAGAAGGTCGTACCGTCCTCGCGCTCCATCTCGTACCGTCCGACCATGAAACCGGACGGCGTGGTCAGCGGACAGCCGGACGTGTACTCGAAGCTTTCACCGGGCGACAGGCGCGGCTCCTCGCCGACCACGCCCATACCGTCGACCTCCTGCACCTGGCCGAGCGCGTTGGTGATCGTCCAATGACGGCGGCGCAACTGTACCGTCTCCAGCCCGCCGTTGCGGATCGTCACCGTATAGGCCCAAACATAACGGTTCGCCTGAGGCGCGGAGTGCTCCGGCAAGTAGCGGGGCTCGACCGTCACGTCGATGGATTGTGTTGTTTGCCTGTACATCCAGTGCCCATCGGCGCGCTGCGGTGCGTCGCGCCGGTTCTGCTGTCCTGTCTCGCCGTGGCCTGCGGCTCTTGCATCTTTCACGCCGCGTTGGTCCGCCATGATGCGCCCCCACCCTGTCGCCAGCCACGGCATGGCCGTATTCATCGCGGCCTCAGTCGCTCTTCAGCGCAGCATCACCAAATTGTCATCACCCTTCCCAAGGGTTTAGCAGGTTTAAACAAAACTGAAAGAAACCCTTCCGTGTAAATTGCATACCGTCAAACGTGCGTAAACTTGCCGCGGGTTGAGCAGCGCGCACGAAATTTGCCGAAATTGGAAATAAATGTACGACGCGCGACTTCGTCTCATAATCGACCCGATCTTGAACAGGGTCGCCGCTCGGGCCCGCCGCCTTCCCGTCTCCGCCGATGCGGTCACGGTGGCCGGGCTCGTCGCAGGGCTCGGTGCCGCGGCGGCGATCGTCTGCGGCGCGTTCGAATGGGCGCTCGGGCTCATCATCCTCAACCGCCTCGCCGACGGGCTCGACGGCGCCCTCGCCCGCCAGCGCGGCGCCACCCTCCTCGGCGGCTATATCGACATCGTCTTCGACTTCATCTTCTACGGCGCGATCCCGCTCGCCTTCGCGCTGGTCGACCCGCAGCAGAACGGGCTTGCCGCCGCCTGTCTCCTGTTCAGCTTCTATGCCAACGGGGCGACCTTCCTCGCCTTCTCCGCCGTCGCCGCGGAGGCCGGGCTCGCGACCGAGGCGCAAGGCAAGAAGACGATCTACTACCTCGCCGGCCTCGCCGAGGGGGCCGAAACGATCGCCGTCTTCTGCCTCATGGCGCTGTTACCGTGGGCCTTCGCGCCGCTCGCCTTCGCCTTCGCGGCACTGTGCACCGTCTCGGCCGGTGCGCGCATCGTCGCCGCATGGCAGACGCTTTCGCGCCTCCCCCCGCCCTCTCAGAGGTCCGCCAAAATCAGGCGCTGAAGCACGATCATCGGGTTCAGCCACTGGTCGGGCTCATTATACTTCCCGCAATAGATCACGCCGACGAGGTTCAGCGACGGGATCACGAACAGGCGCTGCCCGCCATTGCCCATCGCCGAAAGCGTCGTGGCCGTGCCGCCGGAGCGGCCCAGCGGCTGCTCGGTGATGTACCAGCTACGGCTGTAGCCGATGCCGAAGGAGGTGGTGATCTCCGCCGTCCTCAGCGCCTCGATCCAGAAGGCCGGGACGATGCGGCGCCCTTCGAACACACCGCCGTCCAGCACCATGCGGCCGATCCTGGCGAGGCCCGGTGCGGTCAGGCGCATTCCCGAGGCGGCCGCGGCCACACCATCCCACCCGCGCGACCAGGAAAAGCTGTCGATGCCGAGCGGCGCCAGAAGCCTTTCGCGCGCATAGTCGGCGAGGTCGATTCCCGTTCCGCGTTCGATGACGTGGCCGATCATCGCCGTGGCGCCGCCATTGTAGCGCCAGACCTCGCCCGGAAGAGCCACGAAAGGGCGGGTCAGAATGAACTGCCAGCGGTCATCGGCCATCTCCATGGCGATCTCGCTGTTGTCGGGGTGGTTGTAGGGAACGTCCTCGTTCCACTCCAAGCCGAGCGACATGTTGAGAGCGTGGGAGATGCGCATCGACTGGTGCGCTGCGGTGGAGAGATGCGCGTAGGAGGGAAAGGCGTCCATCAGCGGTGCGTCGAGCGGCGGCACCTCGCCCCGCTCCAGCGCGATCCCGTAGAGCAGCGACGTGATGCTCTTGGTGATCGAGCGCAGGTCGTGCAGCGTGTCCGGACCGAAGGTGACGGTGCCGAGGTCGATGCCCCATTCGCTGTCTTCGCCCGTGAAGTAGCGGGCGGCCACCACCTCGCCCCCCTGCTCGACGTGGACGGCGTGAAGGCCGGGCAGCACGCCGGCCTGAACCGCAAGGTCGATGCGCGTGGCAAGCGGCGGCATGGCGTTCCCGCCGTCCCCGGCGTTCTTCAGGTCCTCGACCTTCCCCTCGTCAGCGGCGCGGGCCGGATCGGGCGGCAGGGCGCCGGCCGCGCTGCCGAGGCCGATGACAGCGGCGGCCTGCGGCGCGGCCGCCAGAACGCGGCGCCGCGTCGGCCGTGCCGTTCGTCTCCCGGAGTGCGCGCCCTTCGCGGGTCCGGTCATTCCTTCCCTCAGCTCTCGGCGAGCGCCAGCAGCAGCTCCGCCGTCTCGTCCGGCATGGTGATCATCATGTCGTGCCCAGTGCGCATCTCGCGATAGTCCCACCCGTAGGCCTTCGCCCGCACGCGCGAGGTGACGAGCGGCGCATATTCCGGCTCGGTGACGGCGACATAGGTGCAGTCGAACCCTTCGCCCGGCGCCCTGTCCAGGGCGAGCGGCTCGACGAAGGTCGAAAACGGATGCGGGGTCATGTGCGCTTCAACGAAGGCGGCGGCCTCGGGCTCGAGGACGCCGAGCGCTGCGGCGGGCGGCTTGGGCAGTGTCAGCCCGCCGGAGAACGCCTCGGCCGCGGCGCGCCGCCCCTCCACGATCGCCGGGTCCATCGTGTCGAACGGTGCCTCTCCGCCTTCCAGCACCATCGCGTCGAGATAGACCAGGCGGTCGATGCGCCCTGGTACCGCCTCGGCGAGGCCGGACACCACCGAGCCGGCGAAGCTGTGCCCGACCACGATGACGTCGGTCAGCGCCTTGTCGCTCATGAGGCGGGCGACCTCGTCCACCCAGTCGTTGAGGGTGATGCCGGGGCGCAGCAGATCCGCCTTCTCGCCGAGACCGCTCAAGATCGGCGTCTCGACCCGGTGGCCGGCCGCCTCAAGGCGGTCCCGCACGGCGGCCCAGCACCAGGCGCCGTGCCAGGCACCGTGAACGAGAAGAAAGGTGCGCATGGGAGACGTCCGATCATAACTGGCGCCGAGGGCGTGGCGCGGAAGGAAACCCTATCGCCGCACCACGCCGCGGTCCAGGCGCGGCCCGGCAGGCCCTAGGCCCAGCCTATACCTCCAGCCACTCGCGCCGCACGTCGTCCCGCCCGGCGAAGTCCGCCGGGGTGCCGGAATAGACGATCTCGCCATGGCCCATCACATAGACCCGCGCGGCGATCTTCAGCGCGATGGAGAGCTTCTGCTCCACCAAGAGGATCGCCACACCCGCCCGCGCGATGCCGGCGATGAGCTCGCCCACCTGCTGCACGATCTTCGGCGCCAGCCCCTCGGTCGGCTCGTCGATCATGATGAGGTCCGGGTCGCCCATCAGCGTGCGGCAGATGGTGAGCATCTGCTTCTCTCCGCCCGACAGGACACCCGCCGCCGTATCCGCGCGCGCGGCGAGGTTGGGGAACATGTCCAGCATCTCGTCCACCCGCCAGCGGCCGGGGCGGCGCGGGTCCTTGATGCCGAGGAGGAGGTTCTGGCGCACCGTCATCATCGGGAAGATGTCGCGGTTCTCCGGCACGTAACCGAGGCCGGCGCGGGCGATCTCGTGACTGGGGCGGCCGGAGATGAGCGCGCCCTTGAACCAGACCTCGCCCACCGGCGCGACCTCGCCCATGATCGCCTTCACCGTGGTCGACCGGCCAACGCCGTTGCGGCCGAGAAGCGCCACCACCTCGCCCCGCCCCACCGTCAGATCGACGCCCTGAAGGACGTGGCTCTTGCCGTAATAGGCATGGAGGCCGCGCACGGCGAGGATGGGGTCCGCCGCCTCCCCCGCGCCCTCGGCCCGGTCCAGCACCGCAGCGTCGGTCATTGCGCCGCCTCCAGCCCAGCCTCGTCGCCGAGATAGGCTTCGCGCACGCGCGGATCACCGCGGATCTCCTCCGGCGTGCCTGTGGCGATGATCTCGCCATAGCACAGCACCGAAATCCGGTCGGCGAGGCCGAAAACGACGCCCATGTCGTGCTCCACGATGAGAAGGGTCTTGGCCGCCGTCGCCGCGCGAATGAGCGCCACGGCCCGCGCGGTCTCCGAATGACTCATGCCGGCGGTCGGCTCGTCCAGCATCACCACGGAGGGGCCGCCGGCGATGGTGATGGCGATCTCCAGCGTCCTCTGGTCGGCATAGGGCAGGAGCGCGGCGGGAAGGTCGGCCTTGTCCGTCAGCCCGACCATGGCGAGGATCTCGGCCGTCCTCTCCTGCACCGCCCGCGAGGCGCGCACGCTCTTCCAGAAGGCGTATTTCTGGCCCATCGACCACAACACGCCGCAGCGCACATTCTCCCGCACCGTCATGTTGGTGAAGACGGACGACACCTGAAAGGAGCGCGACAGGCCGCGCCGGTTCACCGCATAAGGCGGCAGGCCGGAGATGCGCTCACCATGGAGCCGCACCTCCCCCGCCGTCGGCTTGAACATGCCCGACACGAGGTTGAAGAGGGTCGACTTCCCCGCCCCGTTGGGGCCGATGATCGCGTGCCGCTCCCCCGGCGCGATGGTCAGATCCACCCCGCGGATAATCTCCGCCTGGCCGAAATTCTTGGTGAGGCCGCGGATCTCGATGGCGGGGGTCACGGCGGAATTCATGGCAGAATTCATGGCTCGTCTCCCGTGGCGGCGAGGCGCAGGAGGGTGAGGCCGAGCGCGATGGGCACGCCCACCAGCACCCAGGTGATCGGCTCGTCCGCCGGCAGCGGCAGGCCGAAGGGCTCGAACGTCTCGCCGTAGCCGCCGGACCAGCGCACCGCGACCTCCACCAGCACCACCACCCCGGTGAGCGCGACGAGCGCCGCCACCGTCCGCCCCGCCCAGCGGCCGAGCCGCGGTGCGGCCCCCGGCGCCGTCACCCCCTTGGCGAGGCGTGCCACCACGCCCGCCAGCCCGTCCGGCGCGAACATGACGATGACGATGAAGAGGAGGCCGAGATAAAGGAGCCACGCCTCGGTGTAGGCGGAGAAGCTCGACTGCATCCAGGTGAGCACCACCGCGCCCAGGATCGGCCCGGCGAAATAGCGGATGCCGCCGATATAGGCCATCAGGAGCACGAAGCCGGACGGGGCGAGGGAGAGGTTCTCGGGCGTGAAGATCTCGAAATTCACCGCCGCCATTCCGCCGCCGACACCCGCGAAGCCGCCCGCCGCGATGAAGACGAGGTAGCGCACCTGCTGCGGATTGTAGCCGACGAAGGCCGCGCGCTCCGGATTGTCGCGCACCGCTTCGGACATGCGGCCCAGCGGCGTGCGGGTGAAGGCGTACATCAGCACGGTAGCGAGGAAGGTCCAGAAGGCGATGAACCAGTAGACATCGCCGAGCGGGCCCATGGTGAAGTCGATCTCGAGGCCGCCGATGGCGATCGGATCGAACCACTTCATGCGGTCGCCCGAGATCCCCTCCTCGCCGCCGAAGACGGAGACGAAGATGAACGCCGCCGAGGCGACGAGTTCGGCGATGCCGAGCGAGATCATCGCGAACGGGATGCCGGCGCGGCGGCAGGAGGGCCAGCCGATGACCGCGCCCGCCACCGCCCCGCCCGCAAAGCCGACGACCGGCAGCGCGAAGACGCCCGCGACGCCCCAGACGCCCTCGGGGATCGCCGCCATCAGATGCATGGCGAGGTAGCCGCCGAGACCGAAATAGACCGCGTGGCCGAACGACAAGAGGCCCGCCCGGCCGAGCAGCATCGTGTAGGACAGGGCGAAGACGATGTTGATGCCCATCGAGTTGAACAGCGTCAGCCAGGTGCGCGAGGGGCCGAAGGCGGGGATCGCCACCAGCACCGCCGCGAACGCGAGGAAGGGCAGCACACGATCGCGGAACTGGGCGGACCGTGTCGGGCCGAGGGCGGGGGAGAGCGCGGTGTCGGTCAAAATTCGCGGTCTCCCATGAGGCCGCGCGGGCGGATCATCAGGATGAGGACGAGGAGAAGGAAGGGCAGCATCGGCGCCAGCGACGAGATGGAGATGCGCCCCACCTCCGTCATCGCGCCGAGCCCTGCCCAGCCGAAGAGGTCGAAGAAGGTCGCGTCCACCGCCACCGCGAAGGTCTGCAGGAGGCCGATGAGGAGCGAGGCGACGAACGCGCCCGCCAGCGAGCCCATGCCGCCGATGACCACCACCACGAAAACGATCGGCCCCATGGCGTAGGCCATCGACGGGTCGGTGACGAGGTAGTTGCCGCCGATGACCCCGGCGAGACCGGCGAGCCCGCAGCCGATGCCGAACACGGTCATGAAGATCTTCGGCACGTTGTGGCCGAGGTGGCCGACCATGGCCGGATGGGTCAGCGCCGCCTGGATGATCAGCCCCGCCCGCGTCTTCTTCAGGAGCAGGAAGAGGGCGACGAGCATGGTGATCGACACCGCCAGCATGAAGACGCGGTAGGCCGGATAGTCGGTGCCCCAGAGGGTGAAGGCCGGACCGTCCAACAGCGGCGGGATCTTGTAGGGGATCGAGAGCTTGCCCCAGACGATCTTCACGATCTCTTCGATCAGGTAGGCGAGGCCGAAGGTGAAGAGGAGCTCGGCGACATGGCCGTTAGTGTGGACTTTCCTCAGTCCCCACCGCTCCACCGCCGCGCCGATCAGCCCGACGAGGACGGGGGCGAGGAACAGCGCCACCCAGAAGCCCGTCGCCGCGCCGATGGTGAACGCGAAGTAGGCGCCCAGCATGTAGAAGCTGGCGTGGGCGAAGTTGAGAACGCCCATCATGGAGAAGATCAGCGTGAGGCCGGAGGACAGCATGAAGAGGAGCAGTCCATAGGTCACGCCGTTGAGGACGGAGAAGACGAAGGTTTCCATGGCACCTGCCGCGGCGGCCGGGGCGGGGCGCGGTCCGGCCGGGATCTAAGGGGCGCGCGCCGTGGCTGGCGCGCGCCGGTGTCACATCGGGCGGTGATGCCTCAGCGGGGCCGGCTCATCTGGCAGGTCGTCTCGGTCTCGGTGGCCGCGGCGTCGATCTTGCCGTTCTCCACCGTCTTGAAGCCGAAGGGCGTGCCCTCCACCGTGCCCGCCACATCGTCCGCCAGGATCGACAGGTAGAGGTCCTGCAGGAGCTGGTGGTTGTCGGCGCGCATCATCACCTTGCCGTAGGGGCTTTCATATTCCAGCCCCTCCAGCGCCAGGGCGACGTCCTCGGGCGCGTTGCTGCCGGCCTTCTCGGCGGCCGCCTTCAGCATGTCCATCAGGGTGAAGATGCGCTCGTAGTAGTAGTCGAGCCCCGACTGCGCCTCGAAGGTCTTGATCTCTTCCAGCTGCGCCTCGCTGGCGTCGAGATTCTCGTGGAACTCGGACACCTGCATGACGCGGCCGACGGCGGATTCGCCCATCGCCGTCACCGCAGAGAGGCCGCCGCCATAATAGGTGAGGAAGGGCGCTTCCAGACCCGCCCCTCCCGCGGCCTTGACGAGTAGCTGCATGTCCGCGCCCCAATTACCGGTGATGACGGCGTCGGCGCCGGACGAGGCGATCTTCTGGATATAAGGGGTGAAGTCCTTCACCTTACCCAGCGGATGAAGCTCGTTGCCGACGATCTCGATGTCCGGCCGCTTTTCGGCCAGCATCTTTTCCGCCGCCGCGGCCACCGCTTTGCCGAACGAATAGTCCTGGCCGATGATGTAGACGCTCTTGATGTCCGGCTGGCCCTCAAGCCAGTCGGTGATGGCGCCCATCTTCATGTCCGCGTCGGCGTCGAAGCGGAAGTGCCAGAAGGAGCAGCGGTCGTTGGTGAAGGCGGGGTCCACCGCGGCGTAGTTGAGGAACAGCACCGGCTGATCGGGATTGCGCTTGTTGTGCTTCTCCACCCCG
This sequence comes from Acuticoccus yangtzensis, assembly GCF_001927245.1. Taxonomy (GTDB): domain Bacteria; phylum Pseudomonadota; class Alphaproteobacteria; order Rhizobiales; family Amorphaceae; genus Acuticoccus; species Acuticoccus yangtzensis. The sequence continues at coordinate 50,759 of NZ_MJUX01000002.1, forward strand.
TCGATCAGCGCCGAGGCGATGGACGAGCCGTTGCCCTGGGTGATGTACTGGTAACCCTCGTCGATCGCGCGTTGGAGCTGGACGAGGCTTTCGCGCGGGTTGGTCTGCCCGTCGAACGCTTCGACGACGACCTTGGCGCCGTTGATGCCGCCGGCCGCGTTGATCTTCTCCGCCGCGTAGTTGAAGTGCTTCAGCCCCTGGTCGCCGACGTTGGCGAAGGCCCCGGACATCCCTTCGATGTACGCGATGCGGAAGGTTTCTTCCTGCGCGGATGCTGAAGACACAAGCAGAGCGAACGTCGCCGCGGAGGCGAGCGCAAACTTCTTCATGGTTTCCTCCAAATATCCCGCATTTCACGGGCGGATCTTGCGTCCGCTGACAGGAGACCTTGAATGGTTCGGGTTGTCAACCCAAACTCAAAACGCTATTCTGCACAGCAAAACAACAACATCCGGGATGAGACCGCGCCCCCTGGCTCGCCTTCTGCGACCAAAGCCTCCCCCCGCTCCCGACCGGCAGAAGGCGTTTAACCCAAGCCTTCATAGTGCCATAAGCAAGGCTCGCGGTCCCTCCGCCACGTGGGCCGTCCCGGCCGCCTCACGACTCCTGAAAGGACCTTCATGCGCGACGCCGTCATCGTCTCCACCGCCAGAACGCCGATCGGCAAGGCCTATCGCGGCGCCTTCAACGACACGCAGGCCCAGTCGCTCGGCGGCCATGCCGTGCGCGCGGCCCTCTCCCGCGCCGGTGTCGAGCCGGGCGAGGTGGAAGACTGCATCATCGGCGCCGCACTGCAGCAGGGGTCGACCGGCTATAATGTCGGCCGCCAGGTGGCGATGGCGGCCGGTATGCCCGTCACCGTCTCCGGCATGTCGATGGACCGGCAGTGCGCGTCGGGGATGATGGCGATCGCGACGGCGGCCAAGCAGGTCATCGCGGACGGGATGGATATCGCCGTCGGCGGCGGGCTGGAGTCCATCTCGCTGGTGCAGAACGAGCACCAGAACCGCTTCCGCACCCAGGATCCGGCGATCGAGGCGCACCTTCCCGCTCTTTACATGACCATGCTCGAAACCGCCGAGACCGTCGCCCAGCGCTACGGCATCGGCCGCGAAGCGCAGGACGAGTACGCCCTCCAGTCCCAGAAGCGCACCGCCGAGGCCCAGGCGGCGGGTAAGTTCGACGACGAGATCGTCCCCATGACCGCCACCATGAAGGTCATGAACAAGGACACCAAAGAGGTGTCCGACCGCGAGGTGACCCTCTCCAGCGACGAGGGCAACCGCCCGCAAACGACACTGGACGGCCTCGCCGGGCTGAAGGCGGTGCCGATCAACGGCCAGAAGATCAAGGACGGCATCACCATCACCGCCGGCAACGCCTCGCAGTTGTCGGACGGCGCGTCTGCCGCGGTGGTGATGGAGGCGAAGACGGCCGAGAAGCGCGGCCTCACCCCGCTGGGGCGCTATGTCGGCATGGCGGTCGCGGGCTGCGAGCCGGACGAGATGGGGATCGGCCCGGTCTTCGCCGTGCCGAAGCTCCTCGCCAAGAACGGCCTCACCATGGACGATATCGGCCTGTGGGAGCTGAACGAGGCGTTCGCCGTCCAGGTGCTTTATTGCCGCGACACGCTCGGCATCCCGAACGAGGCGCTCAACGTCAACGGCGGGGCGATCTCGATCGGCCATCCCTACGGCATGTCGGGCGCGCGCATGGTCGGCCACGCGCTGATCGAGGGGAAGCGGCGCGGGGCGAAGTACGTCGTGTGCACGATGTGCGTCGGCGGCGGGATGGGCGCTGCGGGCCTGTTCGAGGTCCTCTGAGCCGGCCGCCGCGCCTCGAACCGACCGGACGGGTCCTCACGCACGGCGCAAGCGCCGAGGAGAGGGACCGGCGAGGAGCCCACGGCATCGCCGCCTCGGGCGCCATCATCACCCGTCCGGCCCGCCGCGATGCCGTCCCGCCGGCCGTGCCGAACGACGACATTATGAGAAAGCTGAACACTTGGCCGACCTGATCCTCGTGCGCCACGCCCAGGCCTCCTTCGGCGCGGCGGACTATGACGTCCTTTCCGAACGCGGCCACCGCCAATCGCGCGCGCTGGGCGAGGCGCTGAAGCGCCACGGCGGCGCGCCGGACGCTCTCTTTCGCGGCACCATGCGCCGCCACCGCGAGACTCTGGAGGGGATCGCGAGCGGCCTCGGCGCCGGAGCCGAACCCGCCATCCTCCCCGGCCTCGACGAGTTCGACTTTCGCGGCGTGCTCGACGCGCGCTTCGGCGACAGTCCCCCGCCGGGCCTGCACGACGACCGCAAGACCCACTTCCGCGCGCTGCGCGAGACGGTGCACCTCTGGCAGCGCGGCGAGATCGAGAACCCGCCCGAAACCTTCGCCGCCTTCCGCGAGCGGGTGCTCGGCGCCGTGGGCGCCATCACTTCGAGCGGTGCCGAGACCGCGCTCGCCGTGTCGTCGGGCGGGCCGATCGCGTTCGTCGTCGCCACCGTGCTGAATGCGCCGCCGGAGACGATGGTGGAGCTCCAACTTCAGATGAAAAACTGTGCCGTCAGCCGCATCAAGTTCACCCCACGTCGGCGGTTCTTGCATACTTTCAACGAGACACCGCACATCGACGCCGTCACCACGGACGACTTCCTCACCTATAGCTGAAGGCCCGCCCGCCATGACATCCGCCGCCACCGCACCGCCCTCCGTCACGCAGGCCGCCCTCACGCATGGCGCCGGGCGCGGCGACATGCGTGCAGGTGCGTGGCCGGCGCGGAACGGACGGCGCGCGAACGCCCGCGGCGGGCACCGCCATCGGCAGTCGCCGCGTCCGGCGGCATGGCGCCCCCGGTCCGGCTCCTGCCCATGACGGCACGGCATTTGCGATCCATGGTTCCGGCATGCGAACGTCTCCCCCAGGTCGCGCCGCAGACCGGCCCCTCATTGCCAACCTCGCCGAGCGGCGGGCGCGGCGCCATGAAACATCCGTGAGCATGACATCCCCCGTGTCCGACGACCTCGACCAGACCGACGACAACGACCGCAGCTTCGTCACCGCCCTCGCCCGCGGGCTCGACGTTCTGCGCTGTTTCCGCCCGAACGAGACGACGCTGACCAACCAGGACATCGCCGCCCGCACCGGGCTGCCGAAGCCGACCGTCACGCGCCTGACCTATACGCTGCGCCGCCTCGGCTACCTCGCCCATTCGGAGCGCACCGGCACCTACCGGCTGGGCGCGGGCGTCCTCTCGCTCGGCTACGGGGTGCTGGCGGGGATGGAGATCGGCGAACGCGCCCAGACCGAGCTGCGCCGCCTGGTGGACGAGGGGTCGAACCCTCACGTCACCGCCGCGCTCGCCGAGCGTCATCGCCTCAGCGCCGTCTACATGACCGTCGCGCGCGCCCGCCACACGGTGTCGATGACCATGAACGTCGGCGCACGCCTGCCGCTCTTCACCTCCGCCATCGGCCGCGCCATCCTCGTCGGCATGCCGGAGTCCGAGCGTGAGCATCTCGTCCTCCTCGCCAAGCAGGAGATGCCCGACCTCGTCGACGAGATCGAGCGCGGCGTGGAGGACGCGTTGACCGCCTACGCGCGCGACGGCTTCACCACCTCTTTCGCCGCCTGGCGGCCCGAGGTGAACGGCATCGCCGTCCCGGTGATCTCGCTCAACGGCGACCGCATCTACGGCCTCAATGTCGGCGGCCCGTCCTTCCTCGTCTCGCCCGAATGTCTGGCCGAGGAATATGGCGAGCGGCTGAAGGCGACGTGCCGGCTTCTGAGCCAGCCCTCCCCGCAAAAAGCGAGCTGAAGCAGGCGCCTACGCGACCCGCCCCGCAATGACCCGCACGGCCCGGCCGGGCACCGGCCTTCCTGCGCGCCGCTCGCCGGTTTCGCCGCCTCCTCCCCGGTCTGGCTGACCGGGGCGCGTTCCACTCACGAGATCACCCAGCCCCGCCACAGGTCTTCAAGGCACTCTTGCACCGTATCCCTCGGTTCAAGTGGCGAACCTTGGCGCCTGACCGGCGTCCCTCGTGTTGTGTTGCGTAGAAAGTAGAGTCATGGCTGGTACAGCGACCCCGTCCTCCGCCCCCACCTCCACCAATACTTGGATGACCGGCCTCCTGTCCGGCAGCCAATGGACATCCGTCGGGGCCACCGAGATCAGTTATTATATCGCCGGGCAGAGCGGCGACGAAGGCGTCCACCTCGCCGGCGGCTCCATCACCGCGCTCGGGTCCATCACCGGCGCCGAAATCGCCGCGATGCAGAACGCCATGGCCGCGATGGCGGCCGTCGCGGACATCACCTTCACCAGCGTCGGCAGCCAGGCCGATGCCGATCTCATCTGGGCCGAGGTGAACAACGCCGACGGCCAGGGCGCACTCGGCTGGGCCAACTTCCCCGGCGGCAACTACAGCAATACGTACAACGACTATCAGAGCCTCATCACCGTCAACCAGGAAGGCTATGTCGGGGGATCGGTCGCCATCGGCTCCTACGACTACGTGACCTTCATCCACGAGCTCGGCCACGCCCTCGGCCTGTCCCACCCGCACGATCCCTCAGGCTCGTCCAGCGTCTTCCCCGGCGTCTCCGGCCCGTTCGGCGACTATGGCGACTACGACATGAACCAGGGCGTCTATACGATGATGTCCTACAACGACGGCTGGCAGACCGCACCGCACGGCGCCTCCGGCTCACCGAGCTACGGCTGGGCGGGCACGCCGATGGCGCTCGACATCGCCGCCCTGCAGATCATGTACGGCGCGAACACGACCGCCGCGTCCGGCAACGACACCTATTCCCTCAAAGACGTGAACGCGGCCGGTACCTATTATCATTGCCTCTGGGACACCGGCGGGACGGACGAGATCGTCGGCGCCAACGGCAGAGCCAACCTCATCGACCTGCGCGCCGCAACGCTGGGCGACGAGGCGGGCGGCGGCGGCTTCGTCTCCTACGCCAACGGCATCCACGGCGGCACCACCATCGCCAACGGCGTGGTCATCGAAAACGCCACGGGCGGCTCGCTCGACGATGCGATCATCGGCAACACCGCGGCCAACCGCATCTACGGCCTGGCCGGAGCGGACGCCATGTCGGGCGACGCGGGCGCCGACACCCTGCTCGGCCACGCCGGCAACGATACGCTGGACGGCGGCGCCGACAACGATACGCTGAACGGCGGCAGCGACGACGACGTCATCACCGGCGGGGCGGGCATCGACACGCTCGTCGGCGGCACGGGCCTCGACACCATGGACGGCGGCGACGATGCCGACAGCCTGTCCGGCGGCGACGGCAACGATTCCATCACCGGCGGCGCCGGCAACGACACGCTGAACGGTGGCGCGGGAAGCGACACCTTCGCCTTCGCGGGCGTCTTCGGCGACGATACGATCGAAGCGTCCGGCGGCGACGCGGGCGAGACCGGCAACACCATCGCCTTCGGCAGCCTCGTCAGCGAGGCGATGATCTCCGCCGCGCTGGCCGGCAACAACAACGATCTCATCATCACCGTGTCCGGCGGATCGGGCGGCACGACGCAGAGCGGCACCATCACCATCACCGGATGGGCGGCGGCGCAGGGCTCTGGCGGCGGCTTCGGCTCCTATAGCTGGACTGCGGGCGGGGCGGGGAGCCACGACCTGACGTCCGGCCTGCCGGCGCCCGCCCCCGCGCCGGACCCCGATCCCGCGCCCGGCCCCGATCCGGCGCCGGCGCCCTCGACGGACCCGATCATGGGCGGCCGCGGCTCCGACATGCTCACCGGCACCAGCGGTGACGAGCTGATCGGTACCGGAGCCGGCAACGACCGCGCCTACGGCCTCGGCGGCAACGACACGGTGATCGGCGACCGGGGCAACGACACGCTCCTCGGCGGGGACGGCGACGATTCCATCACCGGCGACCACAACAACGACAAGCTGTTCGGCGAGGCGGGCGACGACATCCTCGACGGCGGTGCCGGCTACGACCGGGTCGAAGGCGGCGAGGGCAACGACCTCATCTTCGGCGGCAACTACAACGACACGCTGTTCGGCGATGCCGGCGACGACACCATCGACGGCGGCGCCCACAACGACCGGATGTGGGGCGGCGACGGCAGCGATTCGATGCTGGGCGGAAACGACAACGACCAGATCTACGGCGAGGCGGACGACGACATCCTGTTCGGCGAGGCCGGGGCGGACGCTCTCTACGGCGACGCCGGCAACGACACGCTGGACGGCGGCCGGGACGCCGACTACCTGACCGGCGGCGATGGCGACGACAGCCTCATCGGCGGTGCGGGGAGCGACTATCTCGTCGGTGAGGCGGGAAACGATACGCTGGACGGTGGCGACCACGCCGACACCTACCTCTTCGTCGGCGCGTTCGGCGAGGACGTGATCACCGGCCTGGAGGACGGCGACAAGATCCACCTCGCCGGGTTCCGCGCGGTGAAGGGTGCGGCGATGAACATGCGCGACCTCATCCTGACCCAGCAGGGGGCGGATGTTCTGATCGAGCTCGACCTCGACCGCGATACGGTGGCCGACAGCGCCGACTATGACGGCGACCTTGCCGCCGACACGGTGTCGGTGCTGGTGCAGAACGTGCTGGTGGCCGACCTCGACTCCGGCCACTTCATCCTCTGAGCGGCCAGCGTCCGCGCCTCTTCCCACGGCGGCTTCACGGCCGCCGTTTTCGCTCATGCGCCGCATGCGCCTCGTTCGCCCCCACCCATCGGCGGCGGGGGTCGCACGTCGGACGCGCCGGTCCGGGCCGCACATCGGCCAGACCCCCGGATCGGGTTCGCGCCGCTTCGGGCCGCACGGCATCCGGAGCCGCCGGTTGGGTTTCGCGACACGTCGGGCGGCACTGCAGCCGGGGCCACCGGATGGGTGTCTGCGCCGCGTCGGGCGGCACGGCAGCCGAAGCCGCCTGATTGGGTTCGCACCGCGTCGGGCGGCATGTCGGCCGGGGCCGCCTGATGGGGTTTGCGCCGTGTCGAACGGCATGGCGGCCGGGGCCACCGCATAGCTGTTTGCGCCGCGTCGGGCGGCACGGCGGCCGGAGCCGCCGGATGAGCGTCCGCGCCGCGTCAGGCGTCGCGGGGTCCGATGACGGCGTCTGCCAGGTTGTCCCAGTCGGCGAAGCGGAGTGCCGCGGTGATGGCCGCGGGGTTCTTCGCGTAGCCCGGCGTATGGAAGGCGAAGGCCACACGGGCGGCGGACGCGGTGGCCGCGTCGACCTCGCTGTCCCCCACGAAGAGCGTCTCCTCGGGCCGGCCGCCGATCGCGGCGATGGCCGACAAGAGCGGCACCGGGCTCGGCTTTATCTGGGACTGCGTGTCCCCGGCCACCACCGCGCCGAACAGTCCGGCAAGACCGAAGGCGTTCAGCACCGCATGGGTCGGCGCGGCGGGCTTGTTGGTGCAGAGCGCCAATGCCACGCCCGCCTCGGCGAGGCGTGACAAGGCCTCGAAGGCCCCCTCATAAGGCACGTTGTCACCGGGCGGGGCTGCGGCGTAGAGCGCATGGAAGGCCGGATAGCGCGCCTCCAGCGCCGCCGGGTCTGACCGCAAGCCGCGCGCCGCCAGCATGCGCTGGCAGAACACCCGCGCCCCGTTGCCGATGAAGGCGCGAGTGTCGTCGAGAGTGAGCGGGGGTTTGCCCTCACCCGCGAGGTACGTCGCGGCGATGCGCTGAATGGCGGGTGCGGAGTCGATCAAGGTGCCGTCGAGGTCGAGCACCACCGCGCGGTAGGGGCCAGTCATATCGCCCGCATCCGCTCGCCGCACCGCACCGGCGCGAGACATGGATTTAGCCCGAAGCGACGCGTGGGCGCGCAGGATGGCATCAGCCCGGAGCAGGGCGTCGGCGGGAAGGATTGCGCCGGCCGCGAGCGGGGCGTCCGCGGGAAAGATGGCGCCGGCGCGAGACATGACGTCGGCTCTAAGGATTGGGTCGGCGCGAAGCGGGGCGTCAACGCGGAGGATGGCGTCGGCGTGAATCGGGGCGTCGGCGCGAAGGATGGCGTCGGGGTAAATCGGGGCGTCGGCGCGGAGGAAGGCGTCGGCGCAGCGCGCGAGCTTTCCCCACCGAGCCCCTTCGGCGACGAACGCAGTGCCGGGGCGAAAGGCGATGTCCGCATAGTGCGCGGCGTTTGTCCGGCGCGGCTCGCTCGCGCGGAACGCGTCGCCTGCGCGCGACGCGGCGTCGGCCCGCCGCGGCTTGCGCGCGCGCAACGCGGCGCGTGCACGGAACGCGGCGCATTCACGGGACGCGGCGCGCGCGCGGAACGCCGCGCATTCACGGGACGCGGCGCCTGCGCGGAACGCGGGGTATTCACCGAACGCGGCGCGTGCACGGGGCGCGGCGCGGGCGGGTGCGCCTCAGGCCGCATCGGAGCGCAGGGAGGCCGCGGAGCGGATGGCGCGGATGTTGGCCCCGTAGGGCGCCGGGTCGGCGACCGATCCGCCCTTGAACACCGCCGAGCCGGCGACGAGAACGTCCGCCCCCGCCGCCACGACCAGAGGCGCGGTCTGAGGCGTCACGCCGCCGTCGATCTCGATATGGATCGGCCGGTCGCCGATCATCGCGCGCAAGGCCCGCACCTTCGGCACCATCGCCTCGATGAAGGACTGGCCTCCGAAGCCGGGGTTCACCGTCATCACGCACACGAGGTCGATGCGGTCCATCACGTAGGCGATCGCTTCCGGCGGGGTCGCGGGGTTCAGCGCCACGCCCGCCTTGCAGCCGGCCGCGCGGATCGCCTGAAGCGTGCGGTCCAGATGCGGCCCAGCCTCAACGTGGGCGGTGATGACGTCGGCCCCCGCCTCGGCGAAGGCGGCGATGTAGGGGTCCACCGGCGCGATCATCAGGTGGACGTCCATCACCGTCTTCACGTGCGGGCGGATGGCCTTCACCGTCTGCGGGCCGAAGGTGATGTTGGGGACGAAGTGGCCGTCCATCACGTCGACATGGACCCAGTCCGCGCCCTCGGCTTCGATGGCCTCGATCTCCTTGCCGAAGTTGGCGAAATCCGCAGACAGGATCGACGGGGCGATCTTCGGCGAACGGTCGAACGTCATGGTGCTTCCTTCTGAGGCGCCCGCTCCGGGGTCCTTCGGGCATCGAGGCCCCGGCGCCTGATGTGGGCGGTCCGGTCGCGGCCTCGTCGATGGGTGGGGCGCGCGTGGCCGGGGGCCTTCGCATGCCGACGAACGGCAGCAGCCCCCGCCCGGCCGCGCCCGGCCCGGCACCTCGCGGTCCAGGTGGTCGCCGGCGCAGGCATCGCGCTGCCGCCTCCTGGGCATATAGACGCAAGCGTTGCCCCGCGCACCCTCGGCACATCGCCTATTTCAGCGCGTCGCCCATGCGCGGACGGCGGCTCCCCCTCTGCGCGGACGCCGGGTCGCCGCGCGGGGCGGCCGCCCGGGCCGGATCGCCGGCGCCAGCAGCGCCCACGCGGTACTCGATGGTAAGGATCCATCGCCGCCGGGTCATCGCGGCAAAGGCCCGGCCCCCGCGGGGTGCAGGGACAAGCGCCGGACAAAGTCTCGCGTTCTTCATCCGATCAGCTCCAAATCGGGGGTGACTCCAGAACTGATTTGAGTCTAATCTGGCACAGCGTTTGCATTAAACGCACTGACATCCAACGGCGGATGTTTCCCCGGCAACGGTGCCGATCGACGACGGACTGACCGAAGCTCCTGCTTTTGCGGGCCTCGGACCCCTCTCGTGTTTCCATCGTGCGCCGGGTCATCCATGAACATTGCGCTGCCACACCTTTGCGAACCGATCCTGACCGACGCCGGCGCCAAGCCGGTGATCGTCGTCGGCGGCGGGCCGGTCGGCGTGCGTGCGGCGCAGGAATTGTCCCGCCGCGGTCGCCGGGTGATCCTCTTCAATGCCGAGCGGTGGCGCCCTTATAACCGCGTCAAGCTCACACCGCTGATCGCCGGTGAGGCGGAGATCGGCGCCGTCTATTTCAGCGAGCGCTTCCCCGGCCCCGGCAGCGTGGAGCGGCACGACCAGACCACCATCGTCGACATCGACCGCGCGGCCCACACGGTGACGACGGGCCGCGGCCAGGTCTTCGCCTACGACAAGCTGGTGCTGGCGCTGGGGAGCCACGCCTTCATCCCCCCCATTGCGGGCGCCGACCTCGCCGGGGTCTACGCCTTCCGCAATTTCGACGATGCGGAGAAGCTCGTCGCCCGGTCTATGGCCGCGCGCGAAGTGGTGGTGATCGGCGGCGGCCTCCTCGGTCTCGAAGCCGCGCGGGGCATGGCCCGGCGCGGGGCCCACGTCACCGTGGTGGAGCACGAAAGCCGCCTGATGCCCCGCCAGCTCGACGAGGCGGCCGGCGCGGCGCTGAAACGGCGCATCGCCGTCATGGGTGTCGAGGTGCTGACCGGCGTGCGCGTCGCCTCCATCGACGGGACGTGGCGCGTTTCCGGCATCACCCTCGCGGGCGGCATCAAGGTGCCGGCCGACACGGTGGTGGTGTGCACCGGGGTGCGGGCCAACATCCAGCTTCCGAAGGGCGTGGGTCTCGCCTTCCACCGCGGCGTGGTGGTCGACGACGAGCTGCGCACCTCCGACCCGGACATCTACGCCGTCGGCGAATGCGCCGAGCACAACGGCACCGTCTACGGCCTCGTCGGCCCCGGGTTCGAGCAGGCCGCCGCCGCCGTCGCCAGCATCACCGGAACGCCTGTCGCCTATGGCGGCTCGGTTCCCGCGACGAAGCTCAAGGTGCTCGGCGCGGACGTCTTCTCGATGGGCGACTTCGAGTCCGCCGCGCAAATCCCCGGCGTGAAGACGATCACCTACGAGAGCGCCGAAGCCGGCGTCTACCGGCGCCTTTTCCTTGAAAATGGCCGGCTGGTCGCGGCGCTCGGCGTCGGCCCTTGGCCGGAATCAAGCCGCCTGCAACAGGCGGTGGCGGACCGTGCGCGGCTTCCCTTCTGGGCCTTCTGGTCCTTCCGCCGCACCGGCCGCCTGTGGCGCGAGCGCGAGGAAGGCGCCACCGCCATGCCCGCGGGCGCCATCGTGTGCAACTGCACCGGCGTCACCAAGGGCACGATCGACAACGCCATCACCCTGGGCGCCACCACCATCGACGAGGTGCGCGGGGCCACCAGCGCCAACACCGTATGCGGCACCTGCCAGCCTCTCGTCATGGAGCTTCTGGGCGCGGGAGGCGCACCGGCGAAGGCCGAGCCGGTGAAGTGGTGGCGCTGGGTCTCCGCCTTCTCGGCGGTCGCGGTGCTGGCCGCCCTCGCCACGCTCCTCTTTCCGCGCGTGCCGGTGCCGGACAGCTTCGAGACCGGCAAACAGCTCCGCGACCTCTGGTTCAATTCCATCACCAAGCAGTGGACCGGCTACGCGCTCCTCGGCATCACCGCCGCGGCGGCGCTCATCGGCCTGCGCAAGAGGATCGGCCTCTTCAAGCGGCTCGGCGGCTATCAGGCGTGGCGGCTCGTCCACCTGGCGCTCGGCGTTCTGGCGGCAGGCGCGCTGGTGGTCCACACCGGCTTCCGGCTCGGCAGCAACCTCAATCTGGCGCTGATGGCGTGTTTCACCCTCATGCTCGCCTTCGGCGCCGTCTCGGGCCTCATCACCGGCGGCGAACACAAGCTGCGCGAGGCCGACATCGTCGGGGCCGCGGACAAGCCCCGCGCGCTGCCGCTGTGGGTGCACATCCTGGCGCTGTGGCCGCTGCCTCTGCTCCTCGCCTTCCACATCCTCAGCGTCTATTCCTGGTAGGGGCCGATGTCGCTGAAACGGAATGCGGCTCTCTGGATCCTGTGGCTGGGCCTCACCCTCGCCGGCGGCGGCGCGCTGGCCGCGATCGTCTATGTCGGCGGTGACAGGGACCTTTTCCTCATCGGGGACACCACAGGCGCGCATCATCAGATCGAGGTGGCGTGCGACGCCTGCCACACCTCCGAGACCTTCGCCGACGCCGAGACGATCCAGAAGGACATGAACAAGGCGTGCCTCTCCTGCCACGCCGACGAGCTGGACGTCGCCAACGACAGCCACCCGGTGAAGAAGTTCCGTGATCCGCGCAACTTCCGCCGGCGCGAGGCGCTGGACGCGCTCTATTGCACCACCTGCCACGCCGAGCATGTGCCCGAGGAGACGCGCGTCGGCGCGGTGACGCTGCCGATGGACTACTGCATGGCCTGCCACCAGGACGTGTTCGAGAACCGCCCGAGCCACCAGGGCAGCGACTTCACCACCTGCGCCAGCGCCGGCTGCCACAACTTTCACGACAACGTGGCGCTCTACGAGGACTTCCTCGTCAAGCACGCCGACATGCCGGACTTCGCGGCTCACCCTGTGATCGGCTTTTCGGCCCGCAGCCGCGCCACCCCGGTCGCCGATGCGCTCGCCTCTGACGACGCGCGCGCCCAGATGATCGCCTACCTGAAGACGCTGGGCGAGGACGACGACGACGCCGCCGAAGAGGCCGACGAGCGGCTAGCCGCCGTGCTGACGGCGGACGACGCGCTCGCCCCGGCGCCGTACCTCACGGCCGGCGCCGTCGCCGAATGGGCCGGGTCGAAACACGCGCTCGGCGGGGTGAACTGCGCCGGGTGCCACGCGCCGGAGGCCGCCGCGGACGACTTTGCCGCCATCGAGGCCGAGTGGATCGCAGAGCCCGGCATGGACACCTGCGTGTCGTGCCACAAACGCGAGGTCGGCTCGTTCCGCGAGGGCAAGCACGGCATGCGCTTCCACCCCGAATTGCCGGACCCGCGCGAGGCGCCGGAGAACACCCTCCTCGCCGCGTTGACCGCGATGTTCCGTGACGCGCCGTTGGGGCCGATGCCGGTGGCCGAGGCGCGCCTCCCGATGAAGCCGGACGCCATGGGCCGCGCGGCGGGCACGTGCACCGCCTGCCACGCGCCGCACGAGTCCAACCTCGCCTTTGCCGCGGTTGAGGCCTGCGCCTCCTGCCACGACGACGACCACACGCGGGCCTATTTCACGTCGCCCCATTTCAGGCTGTGGGAGGCGGAGATGGCGGGGACGGGCGCGCCCGGAACCGGCGTGTCGTGCGGCGATTGCCACATGCCGAAGGTGGAGCTGCAGCGCGGCAACTTCTTCGTCACCCACAACCAGAACGCTTATCTGCGGCCGAATGAAAAGATGATCCGGCCGGTTTGCCTGTCCTGCCACGGCCTCGGCTTCGCCATCGACGCCCTGGCAGACCCCGAACTCGTTGAAAACAATTTCAACGGGCGCCCCTCGGCCCATGTGCCGAGCATCGACTGGGCGGTCAGTCGCACGCAGAGGCGACAGTGATTTGGCCTTACCGCGCCTCTGCGTGCCGCCATTGCAAGTCACCCCGCAACGCAAGAAGGACCTAGTATGCGCTTCTCCCGGATCAAGATCACGGCGGCCGCCGCGGGCCTTGCCGTGGCCGTTGCCGCGGCACCCGGCAGCCTGTCCGCCGATTCCCTCGACGATGCCACCATTCCCGCGAAAGACGTCGCGGACATGCTGCACGCCGTGATGGAATCGGACCGCACCGTCTATACCCGCCTCGTCGTGAACCGCCTGCAGAATGAAGAGCAGGTGATCAAGGCGTCGGAGTTCTTCCACGACGACAAGGCGTTGCCACTTCCGGCACAGATGTTCCGCTTCGGCTCCGAGATGGTCGCCGACAAGACGGACAAGTTCTTCTATTCGCTCCTGTCGCTGTGGCCGATCAACAAGCAGAACGCGCCGACCACGGACGTCGAGAAGGAGGGCCTGGAGGCCGTCGCCGACGATCCGGACGAGCCCTTCTACGCCGAGGAGGAGCTCGGCGGACAGAAGTACCTCACCGCGGTCTATGCCGACGTCGCCGTCGCCGGGGCGTGCGTGTCCTGCCACAACGCCCACAAGGACACCCCGCGCGACGATTTCGAGCTGGACGACACCATGGGCGGCGTCGTCATCCGCATTCCGATCGACGGCTGAGCCTGGGCGCGCCCGGCGGCGGAGCGGCCTCCGCGCCGCCGCACCCCTCCCGCAACCCTGATGGATGATTGCCCCATGACTCCCGAAAAAGTCGCGCTCGTGCAGGCGAGCTTCAAGAAGGTCGCGCCGATTTCCGATGCGGCGGCGGACATTTTCTATACCCGCCTGTTCGAGCAGAATCCCGACGTCCGGCCGATGTTCCCCGAGGACATGTCCGACCAGAAGTCCAAGCTGATGAAGACCTTGGGCGTCGCCGTCGCCAACCTGCACCAGGTCGAGACGGTGCTGCCCGTGGTGCAGCAGCTCGGCGCCAAACACGTCGCCTATGGCGTGAAGGACGCGCATTATGACGCCGTCGGCGCAGCGCTCCTCTACACGCTGGAGAAAGGCCTCGGCGACGATTGGACGCCGGAGCTGAAGGATGCGTGGACGGAAACCTATGTCGCCGTCTCCGGCATCATGAAAGACGCCGCCCACAAGGCCGTGGCGGAGGCCGCCGCCCAGCCTGCCGCCGAGAAGAAGGGCTTTTTCGCCCGCATCTTCGGCTGACCCATCCGGCGGCACCGGCGGCCGGGCCCCTCTCGGCCGCCGCGCTCCGGTCTCGCGCTGCTGCGCGGCCCGGCCGGACTGCTACGCCTTGCCCAATCGCTTCCCCGCCGCCACTTTTCCTTTGATGACGCCGAGGAGGAACCCGATGACCGACAATCTGTTCGACCGCCATGGCCTTGCCCAGGGCGAGGCGGAACGGATCGTGGCGGACGCGCTGAACGGAGCGGACGATGGCGACCTCTTCCTGGAGCACCGGATTTCCGAAAGCCTGGTGTTCGACGACGGCCGCCTGAAGTCCGCCGCCTTCGACATTTCGGACGGGTTCGGCCTGCGCGCCGTGGCGGGCGACCGTGTCGCCGTCGCCCATGCGTCGGACGTGTCGTTGGGGGCGCTGAAGCGGGCGGCGGACACCGTGTCCGTCGCCGCGCGCGGCCATCAAGGTACGCTGGACGTCGCCCCCGCAGGCACCAACCGGCGCCTTTATGACGACCTCGATCCCACCGCCGCGCCGGACTTCGGCGCCAAGACGGCGCTGCTGGCCGAAATCGACGCCTATGCCCGCGCCCGCGACCCGCGCGTACGACAGGTGTCGGTGTCGCTGGCGGCGGAACGTCAGGTGGTCAACATCCTGCGGCCGGATGGGCTCTTCCTCGCCGACCACCGCCCGCTGGTGCGCTTCTCCGTCTCGGTGATGGTCGCCGACGGCACCCGCATGGAATCGGGCAATTATGGCTGCGGCGGGCGCGAGCTCTATGACCGCTTCATCACCGAGGCCTCGTGGCACGGCGCGGTGGACGAGGCGCTACGCCGCGCCCTCGTGAACCTCGAGGCCGTGCCCGCTCCGGCCGGAACGTTCGACGTGGTCCTCGGCTCCGGCTGGCCCGGCATCCTCTTGCACGAGGCGGTGGGGCACGGGCTGGAAGGCGACTTCAACCGCCGCAAGACGTCCGCCTTCGCCGGGCTGATGGGCGAGATGGTCGCCTCCCCCGGCGTGACGGTGGTGGACGACGGCACGCGCGACGCGCGCCGCGGCTCTCTCAGCATCGACGACGAGGGGACGCCCACCAACGAGACCGTGCTGATCGAGGACGGGCGCCTGGTGGGTTACATGCAGGACCGGCAGAATGCGCGGCTGATGGGCATGGTGCCGACAGGCAACGGGCGCCGCCAGTCCTACGCCCACACCGTCATGCCGCGGATGACGAACACGATCATGAAAGGCGGCGACACCGACCCCGAGGAGATCCGCGCCGGGGTGAAGGACGGGCTCTACATGGTCTCCTTCGGCGGCGGGCAGGTGGACATCACCTCCGGCAAGTTCGTGTTCCAGTGCACCGAGGGTTACCGCCTCAGGGACGGCAAGATCGCCGAGCCGGTGAAGGGAGCGATGCTGATCGGCAACGGGCCGGACGCTTTGACCCGCATCGCCGCCGTCGGCAACGACATGGCGCTCGACGACGGGATAGGCACCTGCGGCAAGTCCGGCCAGTGGGTTCCGGTGGGCGTGGGCCAACCGTCGATCCGCATCAACCAGATGACGGTCGGCGGCACCGAGGCCTGATCCGCCCGCGGCGGAGAGCCGCAGGACGAGGCTAGGGCGCTGAACGGGCGCGTGAGGGGCGCGCGCTGCCTCTCCCACCGGGCTTGCGCAGCGACCTCGAACCCCTGATCTATGGTGCGCCGGCGCGCGTCGTGTGCCACGGCCGGCCCGCGCGTCATGCACATCCAGCGCCCTTATGGACAAGACGTCATCGTCTGCGGCGGCTCCGGCCGCGCCTGTTCGCCCCACCTTCACCATGTGGCTCAACGCCTCGGTCAGCATGCTCTTCGTCGGCGTGATGGTGCTGCCCGCCGAGGCGGCCACCGCGTGGCTCGGCGGCGCCTTCACCCATTCGCCCCTCGTCGGCTGGGCGATCGCGGCGGTCACCATCCTTCCCTCGCTCGCCTGGCTGTGCGGCCGCGGCCTGAAGAACGCGCTTTCCGCCGAAGCCGAATTGATCGCCCAGGCGAGTCCGACGGCTCGCTGAAGCTGCCGGCCGGGCGGGTTCAGCGCCGGCCCGGCCGCATCCTCACACCGCGCCGCGTCCTTTGCCGCCGACCCGGCGCGTGAAACGGCCCCATTGCGCCGAGCGCGCTCCCCGTGGGATGAAGACGGTGGGCGATGGAATGCCTGCAAGGCGGCCTTAACCCGCCTTGGCCTGACGGCTCGCCCGCACGCCGCGGGCGCAAGAACAAAAGGATGATGACGACCATGATCGACGACCTGCGCGAGGATCTCGCCACTGCTTTCCGCGTGGCCGCCGCCATGGACCTCAACGAGGGTATCTGCAACCACTTCTCGGTGCAGGTGCCGGGGGCTGAGGAGCGTTATCTCATCAACCCCTACGGCATCCACTGGTCGGAGATGCGGCCGGGCGACCTGTTGCTGATCGACGGTGAGGGCCAGGTGGTCGAGGGAGAGGGCGAGGTCGAGGCGACGGCGCGCTACATCCACGTCGCCGCTCACCGCGCCAATCCGCGTCACGCGGCGGTGCTGCACACGCACATGCCCTTCTGCACCGCGCTGACGATGGTTGAGAACGGCTCGCTGGAAATGGCGCATCAGACCGCGTGCCGCTTTCACGACCGTACGGTCTATGTGCGCGAGTTCGGCGGTCTGGCGCTGGACGAGGACGAGGGCGAGGCCATCGCCACCTCAGCCAAACATGATAGTGCCGCGGACATCTTCTTCCTCGCGCACCATGGCGTGACGGTGTGCGGCGCCTCCGTGGCGGAAGCGTTCGATGACCTGTACTATCTGGAGCGGGCGGCGCGTCAGCAGGTTCTGGCGATGTCGACCGGGCTGCCGTTGAAGCTGATGAATGCCGAGCAGGTGAACCACACCGCGCGGCAGATGCGGCAGGTGATGAAGGTGCAGGCCGAGGAGCACTTCACGGTGTTGAAGCGTCTTTATCCGGCCAAGGCTGCGGCATGAGCGTAGGGCAATGAACAGGCATGAGATGATGGCAGGGCGTCCGGGCGCCGAGGCGAAGCTGAGGTATCTCGACGGGGACTTTCAGGTTCTCTCTCCGGGCACCTTCGTGCGATGCGCCGTGACCGGCAAGCCGATCCCTTTGGCGGAGCTGCGCTATTGGAGCGTGGACGACCAGGAGGCTTATGCGGACGCCACGGCGGCGCACCAGGCCTTCATGTCCCGCCGACTTCGCGCGGTCTGACACCACGAAGGCGGCCGGCGCAACACGCGCCGCTCGCCCTGAACGCGGCCGCTCGCCGCCCTCGCCAACCAAACTGCCGGAGCAAGGGAACGCTACCGGCACCATGGGACATGCCGGCGGGCTATATCGCGGCCGGCAGAAGGGAACGATGCCGGCGGACTGGATCGCTGCCGGTGCCATGGCACCCCACCGCGCGGGACACACCCCCTTGGGACCACCGCGCCCGCCCACCGCGAGGCGCTCACATGGCGCGGGTCCGTTTGCCTGATCATCGGAGCCGCCGTCGCCCCAAACCCTTGGCGGAGAAGGTGGGACGCCTGCAAGGGGCCGCAGGCCGGCTTTAGCCGCTTGCCCTTGCGGGTGTGCCGCCTTCTCTGCCATGCGGTGCAGGGGTGATGGCGGTTCCGGTGATCAGGCGGTCCCTGATCATTGGTGAGTCCGAGCCCGCCGGAGGCCGCGGCGCCTCGTCCGCCCGCGGCCTTGCGCCCTCAGGGGATAGGCGTCACCAGAGGCTCACCGGCCAGCGCCTTCTCGACATTGGCCACCACGAGGTCCCCCATCGCGCGGCGCGTATCCACGGTGCAGCTCCCGATGTGCGGCGTCAGCACCACGCGGTCGAAGCCCATGAGCGCGGCCGGAACGTTGGGCTCGTCCTCGAACACGTCGAGCCCGGCGCCGCCGAGTCGGCCTTCTTGAAGTGCGGGCGCGAGGGCGGTCTCGTCGACGACCGAGCCGCGGGCGATGTTGATGAGGATCCCCTTCGGCCCCAACGCGTCCAGGACGGGTGCGTTCACGAGGTGATAGGTCGCGGCGCCGCCGGGACAGGCGACCACCAGCACGTCGGCCCAGGCGGCGAGGCCCTCCAGGGTGTCGAAGAACTGGCCGGGCGCGCCGTCCTTGGCGCGGCGGTTGTGGTAGCCGATCTGCATGTCGAACCCGGCCCCGCGGCGGGCGATCGCCTCGCCGATGCGGCCCATGCCCAGGATGCCGAGGCGCTTGCCGCTGATCCTCATCGCCTCGGGGAAGCCGCGCACGTCCTGCCAGGCGCCGGCCTTCACGTAGCGGTCCGCCTCGGCGATGCGCCGCCCGACCGCCAGCATCAGCGCCCAGGCGAGGTCGGCCACGCAGTCGTCCAGAATGTCGGGGGTGTAGCTGACGGCGATGCCCTTCTCGCGCGCGGCGGCGACGTCCAGCGTGTCGTAACCGACGCCCCAGCTACAGATGGCGCGCAGCTTCGGCAGCGAGTCGATCATCCCGCGGGTGATGCCGCGGAGCGCGGAGGTGACCACCACCGTGGCCTCCGGCGCGAGTGCGCCGAGGTCGGACGGGATCGGGCCCTCCAACACGGAGGCGACGGCGTAGCGGCGGGCCAATTCCTCGTCGGCGTGCGCGCCGGCCGAGCCGATCTGAACGATGTCGGCGGCCGTCATCGTGCGGCCGTCCCAATGCTGCGTCTCGTCCCATCCATGCCGCGCCTCCCATAAGCTCTCGTTCAATTGAGAGCCTATGCTTCATCGACGCAGAGCGGAAAGGAAAATTGCCGCACCGGGCCCGCCGTTCGGCCGGCCTGGTGTGGCGGGGCGTCAGGCGGCGTTGGGGCGCACGCGCGCGGCGGTCTTGTCGGCGAAGGCGGCGAGGCGGGCGCGCGCATCGGGCTGCGTGTTGACGATGCCGGCGACGACGGCCTCGGCATAGGCGGCGTCCATGCCGGACATGTTCTGCATGTGACTGATGGCCGAGCAGATGGCGAAGTTGGTGAGCGGCAGGTTGGCCGCGGCGCGCCCGGCCAGCTCCATCGCCTTATCGAAGCTCGACCCCTCGACGAGATACTGGCACAGCCCGACGTCGACCGCCTCCCGGCCCTGGTAGACGCGGCCGGTCAGCATCATGTCGATCATGCGCGCCTTACCGACGAGGTCGGCCACGCGGATCGTCGCGCCGCCGCCGGTGAAGAGCCCGCGCTGTCCTTCGGGGAGGGCGAAATAGGTGGTCTCGTCGGCGACGCGGATGTGGGCGGAGCTGGCGAGCTCCAGCCCGCCGCCGACGACCGCGCCCTTCAGCGCGGCGATCACCGGAACGCCGCCATATTCCATCTTGTTGAACGCCTCGTGCCAGCGCAGGCACACGTGCATGAACTCAGCCGGGCTGCGGTCGGCCTGGTGATGCTCGATGAGGTCGAGGCCGGCGCAGAAGTGCTGCCCCTCGCCCGCCAGGACGACGGCCTTACAGCCGGTGCGGGGCGCTGCGGAGAAGAGCGTGATCAGCTCCTCGATGGTGGCAATGTCGAGCGCATTGCGCTTGTGCGGGCGGCTCAGCATCACGACCCACACGCCATTGTCCTGCGGGTCGATGGCGAGGTTGATGAATTGGGTCAGATCCAGACCGATCGACATGGAAGCTCCTTCGCGGGGGTGTGCGGCCGCGCCGGACGGGCCGGGCGGCACGGTGGGGACGGCCGCGCGGTGCGGCCGGTCGGCAGAGAGGACGGGCCACGGTGCGGCGCGGCCTGATCAACCGTGAGGGCGAGCCGCGCTCTAGCGCGACCCGATAGGTCTCAGAGCGCGACGTCCGCCGCTTCGAGGATGCTGTCGCCGCCTTCGATGATCCGTTCGGCGAGAACCACGGTGTCGCCCAGAATGTGGTCGGCGTAGAAGCGCGCGGTGGCGATCTTGGCGGCCATGAAGGGACGGTCGGTGCCGTCCGCATAGAGCGCCTCGGCCTTCAGCAGCGCGCGGGCGAGCTGCCAGCCGGCCATCAGGTTGCCGGCCAGCATCAGGTAGGGCACCGATCCGGCGAACACGGCGGCGGGCTGGCGCGGCGTCTCGGCCACCACGAAGTCGACCACCGACAGGAAGGCGCCGCGGGCGCGGGTGAGCTGCCGGGCGACAGCCCGGGCGGACACCGAGTCGGACGCCATCAGCGCGGCTTCCGTCTCCTCGATCATCGCGGCGATGCGGTAGGCGGTGCGCCCGCCGTCCCTCAGCGTCTTGCGGCCGACGAGGTCGTTCGCCTGGATCGCGGTGGTCCCCTCGTAGATCGGCAGGATGCGCGCGTCGCGATAATGCTGCGCGGCGCCGGTCTCCTCGATGAATCCCATGCCGCCGTGCACCTGAACGCCGCAGGAGGCGACGTCCACGCTCATCTCGGTGGAGTAGCCCTTGACCAGCGGCACCATGAATTCGGCGACGGCGAGCGCGTCGGCCCGCTCGTGCGGCGCCTCTGCGTGGCGAGCGAGGTCGTGCCAGCCGGCGGTGGCGGCGGCCAGCGCGCGGCAGCCCTCCGTCACGGCGCGCATGCGCATCAGGAGCCGCCGCACGTCGGGGTGGCGGATGATGGCCACGCTCTCGTTTGACGATCCGTCCACCGGGCGGCTCTGCACGCGGTCCTTGGCGTAGGCGAGCGCCTGCTGCGCTGCCCGCTCGGACACGGCGATGCCCTGGACGCCCACCGCGAACCGCGCCGAGTTCATCATGATGAACATGGTGTCGAGGCCGCGATTTTCCTCACCGAGCAGGAAGCCGGTGGCACCGCCCTCGGAGCCATATTCCAGCACCGCGGTCGGGCTGGCGCGGATGCCGAGCTTGTGCTCGATCGACACGCAGCGCACGTCGTTGCGGGCGCCGAGCGACCCGTCCGCCTCGACCATATATTTCGGCACGATGAAGAGGCTGATGCCCTTCACCCCCGCCGGCGCGCCGGGGATCCTCGCCAGCACCAGGTGGACGATGTTGTCCGTCTGGTCGTGCTCGCCATAGGTGATGAAGATCTTGGTGCCGAAGATCTTGTAGGTGCCGTCGTCCTGCGGCTCTGCCCGTGTGCGCAGCAGGGCGAGGTCGCTGCCTGCCTGCGGTTCGGTCAGGTTCATGGTACCGGACCAGCGGCCTGAGATCAGGTTCTCGAGGTAGGTCGCCTTCTGCGCTTCGGTGCCGGAGGTCAGCAGAGCGTCGATCGCCCCGTCTGTCAAAAGAGGACAGAGGGCGAAGCTCATGTTCGCGGAATTGAACATCTCGCTGCAGGCGGCGGCGACGGCGCGCGGCAGGCCCTGGCCGCCGAACTCCACCGGGTGCTGCAGGCTCTGCCAGCCGTTGTCCACGAATTGGCGATAGGCGTCCTCGAATCCGTCCGGCAGATGCACCTTGGTGCCGTCATAATGGGAGGCGTCACGGTCGCCGGTGACGTTGAGCGGGGCGACCACTTCCTCGCAGAACCTGGCGCATTCGTCCAGAATCGCGCGGGCGGTGTCGACTTCGAGGTCCGCGAAGGCGGGAAGACGGGTGAGTGTCTCCCACCCCGACAGATGTTCGATCGCGAACATCATGTCCTTCACCGGCGCTGAAAAACCCATGGCACGCCCTTTCCCGACGTCGTTCCCCCGTCTCGCATCTGTCACATAGTCATGGAGGCCCGCGGCTCGCTATCGCGCTTCACGACTGAAAATTTGCAAATCTCGCCAAATTCGGCACCATAGAGGGCGATGGCCCAGCCCGCCCCCGCCCGCATCGTGCATCTGTCGACGGTCTCCCGCGCCTTCGTGGAGGACTGGCTCGTCACCTTGCGTGCCGAAACGGCAGACGACGAGCTTGCCTTGTTTCTCAGCAGCGCGGGCCTCGCCGAGGATCCCGCCGACCCGCTGCTCGCCCGCGTCACCCACGACCAGATCGTCGCCCTCTACCAGCTCGTCGCGACGCGCACGGGGGACGAGATGATGGGGGTGTGGAGCCGGCCCATCCGCTCCGGCGCGCTGAAGCATCTCGTCACGGTGCTCTTGGAGGCGTCGTCCATCCGCTCGGCGCTCTACAGGTTCACCACGTTCTGGAACCTCCTGCTCGACGATTACCGGCTGGAGATGGTGCGCGGCGAGGACGAGATCCGCATCGACATCGTCCCGCGCGAGGACGGGCTGACGGCGCACCGCTTCGGCCACATGCTGCTGTTGAAGCTCACCCACGGCATCATCTCGTGGCTGGCCGGGCGGGAGCTGCCGTTGACGGAGGTCGACTTCGCCTTCCCCCGGCCGGACTTCGCGGAGGATTATCCCGTGCTCTTCCCCGCCGCGATCGGGTTCGACGCGGAGGTGTCCTCCATCGCTTTCGCACGTGCGCTGGGGTCGCTCGCCGTGGTGCGCCAACCGGCGGAGATGCAGGCCTTCCTGTTGCGTGCGCCGCGGGACTGGATCTTTACCACCTACAAGGAACACGCGTTGTCGCTGACGGTGCGCGAATTGTTGCAGCGGTCGGACCGGATGGGGCTGAAGCTCGGCGACGCTGCGGGCGCGCTGGCGATGACCCCGCGCACGCTGGTGCGGCGTCTGGCGGCCGACGGCACCACCTTCCAGGCGATCAAGGACGGGCTGCGGCGCGACGTCGCCATCCGCGAGCTGACGCACGGGCGCAAGAGCCTGGAGGCGATCTCGCAGGATCTGGGGTTCGCCTCGGCACCCAATTTCCACCGCGCCTTCAAGCTGTGGACCGGCTACACCCCGGCGAGCTACCGGCGCGACCACCGCGACCCCAACGAGGGCCGCCGGCCGAACCCCGACGCCGCGAGGGCGATGACCTTCGGCGCTGGCGCCTAAGCGCCGCCGAAGAGCCGCGAGACGGTGGGAAGGCGTGGCGGCTCGGCCATGGCGTCGGCGGGCCAGAAAGGGCGCACGCGGCGGTTCCAGGCGACGGCGGTAAGGTCCAGCGGCGTCGCGCCCGGCCCATGAACCGGTACGAAGCCGACGTCCGCCGACAGAAGCTTGCGAAAGTTCATGAGCTGCTTGAAGGCGGCCATCCTGCAGGCGCCGATGTCGATCCCGGCGGCACGATAATGCTCGTCCGTATGCTCGTAAACGGCGTGGCTGCCGACGAGGATCGTCACCGCCCCCGCCTGCAGCACCGCCGCGGGGCCGATCGTCGCCTCGGCGCCCGCGAAGGGGCCACCGTCATAGGTGAAACGCCCGTCGGCCAGCCGCACCACCTCCGCCTCCACGGCGAGCCGCTGGACGCCGAGGGTGAAGACGGCCCGCGCCCCCTCCCCCGCCGCGGCCGCCTGCGCCACGGCTGCGGCGCCCACCAGCGAAACCGCCGCCGGAACGCCGGGCGCCAGCGCCAGAAGCGCGGCGAGGACGGCGGCCTCGTCCCCCGCGGCGCCGCCGCCGATGGCGTCCGACCCGTCGACGAGAAGAACGGTGCGCTCCGGCCGGTTGAGTGCCTCGGCCACCGCGTCCTCGGGCGTGAAGGCGGGGAGGAGGAAGCGCGCGCGGCGGGTCCACATCGCGTCCGCCACGGCGGTGGCGGCGGCCTCTGCGGCGGCGGTGTCGCCGTCCGTCACGGCGAGGCCGGCGATGCCGACGTCCGCCCCGTCCAGCCACGGCTGCACAGGAAAATAGCTGACGGAGAGGACGCCGCGCCGCTCCATCTCACGTGATGCGGCCGCCACCTCGGCCATCGGCGCATCGCCGAGGGTTGCCATGCCGAGCACCGGCAGCAGCGCGTTCAGCTTGGCGAGCGCCATCGCCGGGCGGATCTCGCCGCGCATGGTGCGCACGAGGAGCGCGGCGGCCTTCGCCCCGGTCTCGTAGGCGTCGACATGCGGATAGGTCTCGTAGCCGCAGACGATGTCCGCCGCCTCCACCATCGCCTCCGTCACGTGGGCGTGGAGGTCGAGGCTCACCGCGACGGGCACGGCGGGGCCGAGCGCCTGCCGCAGCGCGGTGAGCAGCGTGCCTTCCGGGTCGCCGTCCGTCTCGGTGATCATCGCGCCGTGGAGCGCCAGATAGACCCCGTCCCACGGCCCGGCGGCGGCAGCGCCCGCCACGATGACGTCACACGCGTAAGCGAACATCTCGTCGGTGACGCAGCCGCCTGTGCCGCCGTTGGCGAGGAGCAGCGGCACCACCTCGGCGCCCGCCGCCGCCAGCGTGTCGATGCCGCCGGAGAGGGCGATGCGCTTGCCGGACGCCGCGGCCAGCACCGCCGCACCCTCGCACATCCCCTTGCGCGTAAAATCGGCCCGCCCGTCGCGCCGCGGCGACAGGCTATTGCCCTCGAACTCGAAGCTCGCGACGGCGACGCGCATCGCCGCTCAGCCCCGGCCCGGCGACTGGGAGCGTATGTTCGGCAGCATGAGTGTCCCCCAGGCGTGGCTCGGCATGGGGCCAGCCTGGGCGATCGCGGCTACTTCAGCAATGGCGAAATCAACGGCGCCGCGTCAGAAGTTCAGTGCCGCGTCGATCGGCGACAGCGGGGCGAGGCCGGCGAGCGCGGCCTTCGCGTCGGCGCTGTCCTGGTCCATCTGCACCATCAGCGCCTCCATGCCGGTGAAGGCGATCTCGGGCCTGATATAGCGCTCGAACGTCACCCTCAGGTCGCGGCCATAGAGGTCGCCGGCATAATCGAACACGAAGGTCTCGAGCAGCGGGGCACCGTTGTCGAAGGTCGGGCGGCGGCCGAAGCTCGCCACACCGTCGCGCCACGCCCCGTCGATCAGCACGCGCACGGCGTAGATGCCGTGGCGCAGGCTCGCCGCCGGGTCCAGCGCCTGGTTGGCGGTGGGGTAGCCCATCTCGCGCCCGCGCTTGTGGCCGTGGATCACCTCGGCGGTGACCGCAAAGCGGCGGCCGAGAAGCTCCGCCGCGCCCGCGACGTCGCCCTCGGCCAGATGGGAGCGGATGCGGGTGGAGGAGATGATGCCGCCGTCCTCCAGCGCGCCCACCGTGTCGGTCGCAAAACCGTGGCGGGCGCCCTCGGCGGCCAGAAGCGCCCCGTCGCCGCGCCGCCGGGCGCCGAACTTGAAGTCGTGGCCGACGACCACCGCGGCCGCCTTCATGCGGCGCACCAGGATCTCGGCGATGAAATCCTCGGCGGTGAGGCCGGCCAGCGCGGCGTCGAACGTGGCGACGACCATCGCGTCCATCCCGGCGGCGGCCATGACGCGGGCCTTCTCGTCCGGCGGGGTGAGGCGGAAGATGGGCGCGCCGGAGAAGAAGGCGCGCGGGTGCGGCTCGAAGGTGAGCGCCACCGCCCGCACCGCCGCGTCCGATTCCGCGGAGAGCCGCGCCGCATGGGCCGTCGCCGCCCCCAGCACGGCCTGGTGGCCGCGGTGCACTCCGTCGAAGTTGCCGATGGCGACCACCGCGCCCGTCAGCGCCTCGGGCAGAGCGCCGAGTGGGACGGGAACCGCGGCGGCACGGCGCGGCGACATCACCAAGTCAGCCTCGCCGCGAAATAACGCGCCGGGAGCCCTTCCTTGGCCAGCCGCTCGGCCACCAGCGCGGCGTCCGGTGTGCCGTGGCCGCCGACCTCGGCGGCATGGATGCCGTCGGTCAGGAACAAGACGTCGTAGCCCTCGTTGGCGGCGCCGCGCACGTCGGTCGGCAGGCCGTCGCCGATCACCAGGATGCGTTTCGCGTCCGGCTTCAAAGCGTGGATCTTGCGGCGGGCGTGGTCGTAGGCGAGGCGGTGGGGCTTGCCGATCCAGATGCAGTCGGTGCCGTTCTCCTCCACCAGCCGGGCGAGTGCGCCGGCGCACCATACGAGCTCGGTGCCCCGCTCCACCACGATGTCCGGGTTCGCGCACAGGACCGGCGCGCCGCTGGCGGCGATGCGCGCCATCTCCTCGCGGTAGTCGTCCGGCGTCTCGACAGTATCGTCGCGCAGTCCGGCGATGACGACCGCGTCCGCCCCTTCGGGCGCGTCCACAAGCGTCATCTCGGGGCTGTAGAGGCCGAGGTCGCGGTCGGGGCCGATGTGGTAGATCGTCCGCGCTTTCTTCTCCGCCAGGGTGGCGATGACGACGTCGCCCGAGGAGAGGATCGCATCATAGGCCCCCTCGCCTGCGCCCAGCAAGGCGAGGTGACGGGCGACGGCGGCGGAGGGGCGCGGCGCGTTGGTCATCAGCACCACGGGGCGGCCGGTGGCGCGGAACCCGGCCAGCGCCTCGGTGGCGCCGAGGTGGGCTTTCAGGCCGTCGTGCAGGACGCCCCAGACGTCGCACAGGACCGCATCATAGTCGTCGGCGATGGCCGACAGGCCGGAGAGGGCAAGTGTCATGGTGGGCGTAAAGCTGTCTTGTGACGCGGCTCGGATGGCGAAAACGTGTGGACGCAAGGTGGATCGGGCCCGCCGCGATGGTGGCCCGCCCGCGCTTGCCCTAGCGCAATCGGCCCCGCCGTCATAGACCCGGTCTATGGGACGCTGCGCACCATATTCATCAGGTGAGGCCGGTGGCGGCGGGTCGCGCGCCCCCCGCCGCGCGGCCCTTGCGGCGACCATGACGGCGGCAGCTGCGGCGACCTCGGCGGCAACCATGGCCGCGACGATGCCGCAGGACGCTGCGGCATGAGCGACGCACCGGCCTTCGCCGCCCATCCGACCGCTCGTCCTGCACTCGCCGCGCGCAAAGTGCAGCGGCTGGACGCGCGCCTGATCGACAAGATCGCCGCCGGCGAGGTGGTCGAGCGCCCGGCCTCCGCCGTCAAGGAGCTGGTCGAGAACGCGCTCGACGCAGGCGCCACCGCCGTCGACGTCACCGCCGAGGCGGGCGGCACCGCGCTCATCCGGGTCGCCGACGACGGCCACGGCATCGCCGCCGAGGAGTTGCCGCTCGCGGTCGAGCGTCACTGCACCTCCAAGCTGATCGACGCGGCGGGTCTGTCGGCGATCCTCACCATGGGGTTCCGCGGCGAGGCGCTTCCGTCCATCGGCGCCGTCGCGCGCCTTTCGGTGACGAGCCGCGTTGAGGGCGGCGACGGCGCGTCGATCCTCGTCGAAGGCGGCCGCGTCGGCCCGGTGGAGCCGGCGGGGCGCGCGGTCGGCACCACGGTGGAGGTGCGCGACCTCTTCTTCGCCACCCCCGCGCGGCTGAAGTTCCTCAAATCCGAGCGGTCCGAGAACGCGGCCATCTCCGACACGGTGAAGCGCCTCGCCCTCTCCGCCCCCCATGTCGCCTTCACGCTGAACCTGGGCGGACGGCGGCAGACCTTCGCCGCCGCGACGCCGCTCGGCCGCGCCCGCGACGTTCTCGGCGCTGACTTTGCCGACGAGGCGATCGCGCTCGATGTGGAGCGTCACGGGGTGCGCCTTCAGGGCCATCTCGGCCTGCCGACGTCGGGCCGCGCCTCCAGCCAGTACACCTACGCTTTCGTCAACAACCGGGTGGTGAAGGACAAGCTGATCGCCCAGGCGATGCGCGCCGGCTATCAGGACGTGATGGCGCGCGACCGCCACCCCGTCGCCGTCCTGTGGATGACGCTCGACCCGGCGCTGGTCGACGTGAACGTTCACCCCGCCAAGGCCGACGTGCGCTTCCAGGACGCCAACGCGGTGCGCGGCCTCATCGTCACCGCCTTCCGCCGCGCGCTGGCCGAGGCACCCGCCGCCGCCTCCCGCACCGTCTCGTCGGCGGCGCTGGCGGCGCTCTCCATGCCGTCCCGCGGCGGCTCGTTCGGCGGGCCGGGACGCGGCCTTGTCCAGAACGACGAGGAGGCGGGCTTCGCCGAGCCGGGCGCCGCCTTCGCCGCATCGCCGCATGGCGTGCCCCGAGATGGCCTCGCGGACGGCGCATCCCGGCCCGGCGCCGCGGAACCCGGCGTCCTGCACGAGGGCGCCCCCCGCCCCGCCTACAAGGCCGACTATTCGGCGCGCTCGCGCGGCGGTTCAGGCGGCTCGGGGTATGGGGGCGGCTTCGGGAGCGGCTTCGCGCCGCCGCGCGGGCGCGCCTTCCACTCGCCGCCTCCGGCTGCCCGCTCGACGGACCCCGCCCCCGGCGCGTGGATCCCGGACCATGGGATCCCGGACGATGGGTGGCCGGACGGGGCAATGCCGGACGGTGCGATACCGCAAGGCGCACCCGGCGACAGCGACAGCGCCGCCGCCCACCCGCTCGGCGCGGCGGTGGCGCAGGTCCACGGCAATTATATCCTCGCCCAGACCGCCCACGGCCTCGTGGTGGTGGACCAGCACGCCGCCCACGAGCGCATCGTCTACGAGCGGCTGAAGGCGCAGGCGGCCGAGCGCGAACCCGCCGCACAGGGGCTCCTCATCCCCGAGGTGGTGGAGCTCGCCCCTGACGACGTCGACCGCCTCGCCGAGCATGCCGAGACCTTCGCCCGCCTCGGCCTCACCCTGGAGCCGTTCGGCCAAGGCGCCGTGGTGGTGCGCGAGACGCCCGCCGCCCTCGGCCGGTTCGACATCGCCCGCCTCGTCAAGACGCTCGCCGACGAGATCGCCGACTGGGGCGCCGCCTCCGCGCTCGCCGACAAGCTCGACCACGCCGCCGCCACGATGGCCTGCTACGGCTCGGTCCGCTCCGGCCGCGCCTTGAAGGTGGAAGAGATGAACGCGCTCCTGCGGCAGATCGAGACGACGCCCGCGGCCGGCCAATGCAACCACGGCCGCCCGACGTTCATTTCCCTCACCCTCGCCGAGATCGAAAAGCTGTTCGAGCGCCGATGACCGCCGCCTTCTCCACCCCAATCCGCGTCTATTTCGAGGACACGGACTTTTCCGGCCGCGTCTACCACGGCGCCTTCATCCGCTTTCTGGAGCGCGGCCGGACGGAGCTTCTGCGCGCCTCGGGGCTCGACCATGCGGCGCTGGCGGCACGAACGCCGCCGCTCTTCTTCACCCTGCGGCGGATCGACGTCACCTTCCACGGCCCCGCCGTTATCGACGATCTCTTGACCGTCGACACCACGCCGATCGAGGCCGGGCGGGCCAATTTCCTGCTGGATCAGGCGATCAAGGTGGGCGAGAGGCGGATCGTGTCGGCCCAGGCGGAATTGTGCCTGATCGACGATCGCGGCCGTCCGCAGCGCCCGCCCGACGCGGTGCGCGCCGCTCTCTCCCCGCCCGCATCATAAATCGGTATCCGGGCCGAGCGGCGACGGGATCGCCGCGCGATCCCCCATTGCGGCCGCGATGTGCGCTTGCCGCAGCTCGAGCGCGGGCGGGAGCAAAACGGCGCCGCCCGCGCTCGGCCGTGGCGCTCAGGCTTCGCCGGCGGCCTTGGCGGCCTCGTAGCGGGCCTTGGTCTCGGCATTCATGGGGTAGAGGCCGGGAAGCGGGGTGCCCCGGTCGACCTCGGTCATGATCCAGGCCTCCATGCGCTCCTGCTCGGGCGCCTCGGCACACACCTCGTCGACCAGCGCCGCGGGGATGAGCACCGCGCCGTCATCGTCCACCACGATGAGATCGTCAGGGAACACGGCGACGCCGCCGCAATCGATCGGCTCCTGCCAGCCGACGAAGGTCAGCCCCGCCACGGAGGGCGGCGCCGCATAGCCGGCGCACCACACCGGCAATCCGGTGCCGAGCACACCCGCCGCATCGCGCATCACGCCATCGGTGATCAGCGCCGCGACGTTCTTCTTGGCCATGCGCGCGCACAGAATGTCGCCGAAGATGCCGGCGTCCGTCACGCCGCCCGCACCGGCGACGACGATGGCGTCCTCCGGCATCGCCTCGATGGCGGCGCGGGTGGAGATCGGCGAGCCCCAGGATGCAGGGGTGGCCAGGTCCTCGCGGGCCGGGACGAACCGCAGTGTGAAGGCGCGTCCGACCAGACGTGGCTGTCCTGCGCGGACCGGCTTGGCGCCGCGCATCCAAACGTTTCTGAGGCCTTTTTTGAGGAGGATGGTGGTGATCGTCGCCGTGGTGACCCCCTGGAGGATCTGGCGCGCGTCCATATCGTTCATACCGAAGCCCTTTATTGTCGCATCATGTCCTCTGCGACGCGCGGGCTCCGGTCAATCCACTTCGGGGAACATGCCACACCCGCGCGACGCGGAATCGGCGGTGAGGCGCAAGAATGAGGAGGGGCTCAGAAGGGAAAGGCGTTGATTCCGGCCGTGAGGCTCCCGGCCACCAGCGCAAGCAAGATCAAGTATTCGGGAAGCGGCGACTGCTTCTTCTCCGGAGCGGTGACATTCACGTTCTGGGTGTCCTGCGGCATGATGTTCCCTCGTTTCGCCAGACCAACGGCGTTCCGCACGATTTCGTTTCAAGCTGTTTTCGGATTTTTGCGCGGGACGGCGGCACGCTCCCCCTTCCGCAACGCTGGACCGTTCATGGCCCGAAGATTACGCTAAAACCCTGCCGATCGACAGGTTGCGCCGGACTTATAGACCAAACGACGTCCCGGAAGGGTGAATGTCACCTTAAACATCATAGAACACCGCACCTCGACCGGCCGACAGCATAACGAAATCATGGTTAATTACTTGACCGTTTCGGCGGTGTGGGCGGCATATAACAACGCGCTCCCGACGGGGCCAGAGGCCCGCCCGGCCTTTCCACCGCCCCCGCACAGGGTTGTGTCCGAGTGCGACCCGAAGGTGACACCGCCCGGCGGAGCGCTCCGTGCTTGCGAAGCGGCCAGCCCTATGGTCAGGCTTGCGAAGAGCGAAAAGAATTCGCCTGAGGAGCCTCACATGAAGACCACGCTCATGGCGCTCGTGAGCGCCGCTGCCCTCGTCTCGGCCGCGCCCGCCCTCGCCGAAGACGCCAAGCTCGGCATCCTGCTCGGCTTCACCGGCCCGCTGGAGAGCCTGTCGCCCGCCATGGCGCTCGGCGCCGAACTCGCCGTCGCCGAAGTCAACGAAAGCGGCCAGTTCATGGACGGCGGCACCGTCACCGCCGTGCGCGGCGACGATACCTGCATCGACGCCGGCGCCGCCACCACCGCGGCCGAGCGACTCGTCACCTCCGACGGCGTCAACGGCATCATGGGCGCGATGTGCTCGGGCGTCACCGGCGCGGTGCTCCAGAACGTCGCCATCCCGAACGGCGTGGTGATGATCTCGCCCTCCGCCACCTCCCCGGCGCTGACCGCGGTCGAGGATGACGGCCTCTTCTTCCGCACCGCCCCGTCCGACGCGCGCCAGGGCGTCATCATCGCCGAGATCCTGGCCGAGAAGGGCGTTGGTTCGGCCGCGCTGACCTTCACCAACAACGACTACGGCAAGGGTCTCGCCGACTCGATCGCCGCCGCCGCAGGTGAAGCCGGGATCGACATCACCATCAACGCCCCGCACGAGGATGGCAAGGGCGACTATTCGGCCGAAGTCGCAGCCCTCGCAGCGGCGGGCGGCGAGATCCTGATCGTCGCCGGCTACCTCGACCAGGGCGGCCGCGGCATCATCCAGGCCTCGCTGGATTCGGGCGCGTTCGACACCTTCTTCCTGCCCGACGGCATGGTCGGCGAAGCGCTGGTGGAGGCCATCGGCTCCGACCTCGACGGCTCCTACGGCGTCCTGCCGGGGTCCGACTCCGAAGGCTCGCAGATCTTCGCCCAGTTGGCCGAAGAGGCCGGCAACGAAACCGGCGTCTACGCCCCCGAGGCTTATGACGCCGCGGCGCTGATGCTGCTCGCCATGGCGAAATCGGGCTCCACCGACCCCGCCGTCTACAAGGATGTCATCATGGACATCGCCAACGCGCCGGGTGAGCCGATCCTGCCGGGTGAACTCGGCAAGGCGCTCGAGATCATCGCCGGCGGCGGCGAGGTCGACTATGTCGGCGCGTCCGACGTCGAGCTGATCAACGGCGGCGAGTCGGGCGGCTCCTTCCGCGAGATCGCGATCGAAGACGGCGCCATCGAGACGGTGCAATATCGTTGATCGCAAGCGCGATGCCGGCGGCTGAGACCGCCGGCGCCACTCCTGCACCCGGCGACGGTCCCTCGACCGTCGCCCCATCGTCGGCCGGCGATGCGATGATCGCCGTCACCGGCCTGTCGAAGTGGTTCGGCGGCATCCACGCCGTGCGTGACGTGTCGCTGTCGATCCGGCGCGGCACCATCACCGGGCTGATCGGCCCCAACGGCGCCGGCAAGTCGACTCTCTTCAACGTCATCGCCGGGCTCTATCCGCCGACCGCCGGCACCGTGCAGCTGGACGGTGAGGACGTCACCGGCCTCGCCCCGCACCAGCTCTTCGGGCGCGGCCTGTTGCGCACCTTTCAGCTCGCCCAGGAGTTCCACTCCCTGCCGGTGCGCGAGAATCTGATGATGGTGCCACCCGCGCAACCGGGCGAAAACCTCGTCAACGCCTGGTTCCGCCCCGGCCGCGTCGCCGCCCACGAAAAGGCGCTGCGCGAGAAGGCGGACGAGGTGCTCGACTTCCTCACCCTCTCCCACCTCGCGGACGAGCGGGCGGAAAACCTCTCCGGCGGCCAGAAGAAGCTCCTGGAGCTCGGCCGCACGATGATGGTGGACGCCAAGATCGTCTTCCTCGACGAAGTCGGCGCAGGCGTGAACCGCACGCTTCTCGCCACGATCGGCGAGGTGATCCAGCGCCTTCAGGCCGAGCGCGGCTACACCTTCTGCGTCATCGAGCACGACATGGACTTCATCGGCCGCCTCTGCGACCCGGTCATCGTGATGGCCGAAGGCGCGGTTCTGGCCCAAGGCTCGGCCGACGAGATCATGAAGAACGAAGCGGTGATCGAGGCCTATCTCGGCACCGGCTCCAAGCACGCCCGCCCCAAATCCACCTGACGGACCCAAGGCACCATGTCATCTGTCACGCGCTTCACCCTCCTCGGGATCATGGCCCTGTTCATCCTGCTGGGCGTCGCCTTTGCGCTCGGCCTCAGGCTCTACGTGATCGCGCCGCGCTCGGGCATCCCGGACGGTCTGACCGCGGTCGTGCAAGGCGCGCGCTTCCTCGCCCCGGTGGATTCGCCCGAAGGCATGTGCGACCGCTGGGGCCAGCGGCCGGACACCGCCTGCGTCACCCGCGCCATCACCGAGGTGAACCAATCGGCAACGATCCTGCTGCAACTGCCTTATCTCTCCCCCCTCGCCGCGTTGGGCGGTGTCCCGGCGGGTGCGCGATGAGCCGTCGACCCCGCCTGCGCCATTTGGAGACCCCCCGCCGATGAGCTTTCTGGTCGCCCGCGACATGCGGGGCGGATATGGCGCGGAGGACATCCTCCAAGGCTGCACGGTGGAGGCGGACCGGGGCGAGATCGCGGTCATCGTCGGCCCCAACGGCGCCGGCAAATCGACCGCGATGAAGGCGATCTTCGGCATGCTCTCCCTGCGCGGCGGGGCGATCACGCTGGACGGCGCGGACCTGACACGGATGAAACCCACCGAGCGCGTGAAGAACGGCATGAGCTTCGTGCCGCAGGTGAAGAACGTCTTCCCGTCCATGAGCGTGGAGGAGAACCTCGAAATGGGCGCCTTCATCCGCCGCGACGATTATTCGGCCACCATGGACGAGGTCTACGCCCTCTTCCCGGTGCTCGCCGAAAAGCGCCGCCAACCGGCGGGCGAACTCTCCGGCGGGCAGCGCCAGCAGGTCGCGGTCGGCCGCGCACTGATGACGAAGCCCAGCCTCCTGATGCTGGACGAGCCCACCGCGGGCGTCTCCCCCATCGTCATGGACGAACTCTTCGACCGCATCATCGACGTGGCGAAGACCGGCATCGCCATCCTGATGGTGGAGCAGAACGCCAAGCAGGCGCTGGAGATCGCGACGCGCGGCTACGTCCTGCAGCACGGCAAGAACGCCCACACCGACACCGGCGAAGCGCTGCTCGCCGACCCGGTCGTGCGCCGCACCTTCCTCGGAGGCTGACGTGGACGGCTTTCTCAACGCCATCGTCCTCCTCGCCAACTTCGCGCTGGTACCGGGGGCGGCCTACGGCTCGCAGCTCGCCTTGGGCGCGCTCGGCGTCACGCTCATCTTCGCGGTGCTGCGCTTCTCCAACTTCGCCCACGGCGAGACGATGTCCTTCGGGGCGATGATCACCATCTTCGCGACCTGGGCGCTGCAGTCCTGGGGCGTCTCCATCGCCCCGCTGCCGACCGGCCTTCTGGCGCTCCCCATCGGCATCATCGTCACCGTCGCGGTGGTGCTGGCGTCCGACAAATTCGTCTACGCTTATTATCGCGAGAAACGGTCCGATCAGGTGATCTTCCTGATCGCCTCCATCGGCGTCATGTTCGTCATGGCTGGGCTGATCCGCTTCATCATCGGCCCGGACGATCAGATCTTCGCCGACGGTGCCCGCTTCGTCTTCTCCGTGCGCGACTTCCGTGCCGTGACCGGCCTCGAAGAAGGGCTGGCGCTGAAGACGACGCAGCTCGTCACCCTCGTCACCGCCATCGTCTGCGTGGTGGCGCTGTTCCTGTTCCTCGGCAAGACGCGCACCGGCAAGTCCATGCGCGCCTATGCCGACAACGAGGACCTCGCCACCTTGTCGGGCATCGACGCAGGGCGGGTGGTGCGGATCGCCTGGATCCTGTCGGCGACGCTCGCGGTCATCGCCGGTGTCCTCTACGGGCTCGACAAGAGCTACAAGCCGTTCGTCTTCCAGGAGCTTCTCCTGCCGATCTTCGCGGCGGCGATCGTCGGCGGCCTCGGCTCGCCCGTGGGCGCCATCGTCGGCGGCTACATCATCGCCTTCGCCGAGGTGCTGGTGACCTACGCCTACAAGCGCTTCCTCGGCCACCTCGTCCCGCCGGACTGGATGCCGGACGGCCTCGCCCAGCTCATGGGCACCGAATACAAGTTCGCGGTCGCCTTCGTGATCCTCGTCCTCACCCTTCTCATCCGGCCGACGGGCCTCTTCAACAAGAGGGCGGCATGAGCCAGAGCGTCCGCACACCGCGCACCCCGGCGAGCCCGATGCGCACGGTGCTCCCCTTCGCCGTCTTCTTCCTGCTCATCGTGGCGGTCGGCCTGCTGCAAAGCTGGACCGTGGCGCTGACGATCCTGAACATGTGCCTCGTCTCGGCGGTGATGGCGCTCGGCGTCAACGTCCAATGGGGATACGCGGGGCTCGTCAATTTCGGCGTGATGGGCTTCACGGCGCTCGGCGGGCTCGCGGTGGTTGTGATCGCCATGCCCACCGTCGACGCGGCGTGGCAGGCCGGCGGGCCGGGCGTTCTCTTCGGCCTCTTCCTGCTCCTCGCCACCGCGGCGGTGACGATCGCCATGCGCCGCGTGGTGACCGCCCGCCTGCCGCGCATGGTGCTGACGGCGGTGTTCGTCGCCGCAGGTCTCTGGGCCGCCAACACCGTGCTCGGCCCCTCAACCGCGGCGGTCGAGGGCGTCAACCCGGCGCTGGAGGGCTATCTCGGCGGGTTCGGCGCGCCGGTGCTGATCGCCTGGGCGGTGGGTGCGCTGCTGGCGGCGGCGGCGGCCTTCGTCATCGGCAAGATCGCGCTCGGCCTTCGGGCGGACTACCTCGCCATCGCAACCCTCGGCGTGTCGGAAATCATCGTCGCGGTGCTGATGAACGAGGACTGGCTGGCGCGCGGGGTGAAGAACGTCGTCGGCCTCCCCCGCCCCGTCCCCTACGAGGTGGACATGCGCACCACCGCCTGGTTCGCCGACCTCGCCGACCGGCTCGGCATGGCCGCGGTGCCGCTGTCGTCGCTGATCGTGAAGCTCGCCTATGCAGGTCTGTTCGTCGTCGTCCTGGCGCTCATCCTGTGGCTGGCGGAGCGCGCGCTCGCCTCGCCCTGGGGCCGCACCATGCGGGCCGTGCGCGACAACGAGACCGCCGCCGCCGCCATGGGCAAGGACGTGAAGCGGCTTCATCTCCTCGTCTTCATCGTGGGGTCCGGCATCATCGGCCTCGCGGGGGCGATGCTGACGACGCTCGACGGGCAGTTCACGCCATCGTCCTACCAGCCGCTGCGCTTCACCTTCCTCGTCTGGGTGATGGTGATCGTCGGCGGGGCGGGCAACAACTGGGGCGCCACGGTGGGGGCCTTCATCGTCTGGTTCGCGTGGGTGGAGGCCG
This sequence comes from Acuticoccus yangtzensis, assembly GCF_001927245.1. Classification (GTDB taxonomy): domain Bacteria; phylum Pseudomonadota; class Alphaproteobacteria; order Rhizobiales; family Amorphaceae; genus Acuticoccus; species Acuticoccus yangtzensis. The sequence goes on from NZ_MJUX01000002.1 coordinate 87,243, forward strand.
AGCCGGTGGGCCACTTCGTCATCGACTGGGCGACCTACGCGTTGGGTGACGACTCGCCCATCCGCCAGCATCTTCTGCAGAACGCGGCGCAGATGCGCCACGTGGTGATGGGCGTGCTCCTGCTCGTCGTCCTGCGGTTCGCCCCGCGCGGCATCATCCCCGAAACAGACCGGACCTGAGTCCCCCCGCCCTCCCTCATGGCGGCGTGGGTGCCCCGCTCCCGGATCTTTCCACAACCCCTCTGACGAAGGCGCGGCCGCCGGCCGCACCTCCGTTCGTCCTCGCCATTTGACACGCGGCTGCGGGACGGCGACACTCCCCGCACCTGGGGAGCTCCGGCAAGGAGCTGAGAGGCCGATGGGACGCGGGACGCGTCGCGCGGCGACCCATCGAACCTGATCCAGTTCGTACTGGCGAAGGGAGGGACGTGCGCGCGCACCGGCTCAGGTCGCGTCGTGGCGCACACGACGACGTGTCCTCACCTCACCCGGTCCTTCCTGGATTCGCCCTTTTCGCGGGAGAATCGCCATGGACGCCCCTGTTACCCCCACCGTCACCACCGGCCCGCTGCCCAGCGCCCGGAAGGTCCACCAGCCGGGCAAACTTTACCCCGATATCCGCGTGCCGATGCGCCGGATCGACCTGCATCCGAGCGCCAACGAGGCCCCGCTCACCGTCTACGACAGCTCCGGCCCGTTCACCGATCCGTCCGTCCGGGTCGACATCGCCGCGGGCCTGCCGCGCCTCAGGGCCGAATGGATCGCAGCGCGCGGCGACACGGAGGCCTATGACGGGCGCACCGTCACGCCGGCGGACAACGGCTTCGTCTCCGCAGGCAGGCTGACGCCGACATTTCCGGAGCTCGCCAAGCCGCGGCGCGCGACGGGCGGTCGGGCCGTCACCCAACTCGCCTATGCCAGAGCAGGGATCGTGACGCCCGAAATGGAGTTCGTGGCGATCCGCGAGAATCTCGGCCGGGAGGCGGCGCTGAAGGCCGCCCGCGACGGCGAGGATTTCGGCGCCGCGATCCCCGATATCGTGACGCCGGAGTTCGTGCGTGACGAGATCGCCAGAGGCCGCGCGGTCCTCCCCGCCAACATCAACCACCCCGAAAGCGAGCCGATGATCATCGGCCGCAACTTCCTGGTGAAGATCAACGCCAATATCGGCAACTCGGCGGTCACCTCGTCGATGGCCGAGGAGGTGGAGAAGATGGTGTGGGCGATCCGCTGGGGCGCCGACACGGTGATGGACCTGTCGACCGGCCGCAACATCCACAATATCCGCGAGTGGATTATCCGCAATGCGCCGGTGCCCATCGGCACGGTGCCGATTTACCAGGCGCTGGAGAAGGTCGGCGGCATCGCCGAGGAGCTGACCTTCGAGATCTTCCGCGACACCTTGATCGAGCAGGCCGAGCAGGGGGTGGATTACTTCACCATCCACGCCGGGGTGCGGCTGCCTTACGTGCCGCTGACGGCGGACCGGGTGACGGGGATCGTCTCGCGCGGCGGGTCGATCATGGCCAAGTGGTGCCTCGCCCATCACCGCGAGAGCTTCCTTTACGAGCACTTCGAGGAGATCTGCGACATCTGCCGCGCCTACGACGTCGCCTTCTCTTTGGGGGACGGGCTGCGGCCGGGGTCGATCGCCGATGCCAACGACGCGGCGCAGTTCGCCGAGCTGGAGACGCTGGGCGAACTGACGAAGGTCGCCTGGGCGCGCGACTGCCAGGTGATGATCGAGGGGCCGGGCCATGTGCCGATGCACAAGATCAAGGCGAACATGGACAAGCAGCTCGCCACCTGCGGCGAGGCTCCCTTCTATACGCTGGGGCCGCTGACGACGGACATCGCGCCGGGCTACGACCACATCACGTCGGCGATCGGCGCGGCGATGATCGGCTGGTTCGGCACGGCGATGCTTTGTTATGTGACGCCGAAGGAGCACCTCGGCCTGCCGGACCGGGACGACGTGAAGACAGGCGTCGTCACCTACAAGATCGCCGCCCATGCGGCCGATCTCGCCAAGGGGCATCCGGGCGCGCAGGCGCGTGACGATGCGCTGTCGCGCGCCCGGTTCGAGTTCCGCTGGGAGGACCAGTTCAACCTGTCGCTGGACCCGGAGACCGCGCGCGACTTCCACGACCTGACGCTGCCGAAGGAGGCGCACAAGGTGGCGCACTTCTGCTCGATGTGCGGGCCGAAATTCTGCTCGATGAAGATCAGCCACGAGATCCGCGCCGATGCGCAGAGCCGGGCCGACGCACAGAGCGGAATGGACGAGATGTCCCGGCGCTTCCGCGAGGGCGGTGATCTCTATGTGGCGGTCGAGGGCTGATCGAGAGCAGCCCGACGCCAAGGCGGCAAGCCGGCATTCAACGATGCGCCTCCGACGGCTCTTCGCCGGGGGCACCTGAGTTCCGTCCTTTGGTCGGAATGCTCAAGGCACCTTCTCCACCCATGGAGGGCGTTGCCCGCCGAGCGGATCATGCGGTATCACCATGCCATGCCGGATCCGTCTCAGCTCGCCCTCTTCCTCGCCGCCGCGTTCGTCCTTGCCGTCACACCCGGCCCGGGCATCTTCTATGTCGCCGCACGCACCCTCTCCGGAGGACGGCCGGAAGGGATCGCGTCCAGTTTCGGCAACGGGCTCGGCGGCATGGTCCATGTGCTGGCGGGAGGCCTCGGCGTGTCCGCACTCGTCCTGGCGAGCGCCGAACTCTTCACCGTGCTCAAGCTCGCCGGCGCCGCCTACCTCGTCTGGATGGGCATCCGCACCTTCCGATCGGCACGGACCGACGCGCTGACCACTCTCAGCGGCAAGATACCGCCGCCGGTCGGCACCAGGCGGGCGTTTCGCGAAGGCGTGATGGTGGAAGCCCTGAACCCGAAGACGGCCGCCTTCTTCCTCGCCTTCATCCCGCAGTTCGTCGATCCGGCGAACAGTGTCGCCCTGCAGTTCGTGGTGCTGGGGTCGATCTCGGTGGCGCTGAACACCCTCGCCGACATCGCCGTGGCCATCGCGGCCGGACGCGTGCGCGACGGTGCGACGGCACGCCCCGGCCTGATCCGCCGGTTGCGGGAGGGGGCCGGAGGCGCGATGGTTCTCCTCGGTGTCGGCCTCGCGCTGGCAAAACGCCCCGCGCATTGATCGATCCCGCCATGTCGTTTTTTCAGGGCCTGTCGGCCTTCCCCCTCACCCCGGTCGATGCGGCAGGCAAGGTCGAGGACGCCACGCTGGCCCGCTTTCTGGACCGCATCATCGATGCGGAGGCGGGCAGTATAGGCCTGCTCGGCAGCACGGGCGGGTATGCCTACCTGTCCCGCGAGACGCGGCGGGTCGCCGTGCGGGTGGCGGTCGATCATGTCGCCGGGCGCGTGCCGGTCATCGTCGGCGTCGGCGCGTTGCGTACGGACGCGGCGGTGGCCCTTGCGCAGGACGCCAAGGCGGCAGGCGCGGACGGCCTCCTTCTGGCGCCCATGTCCTATACGCCGTTGACCGCCGAGGAGGTTTATCGGCACTTCGCCGCCGTGGCGGACGCGGGCGGGCTGCCGCTGTGCATTTACAACAATCCGAGCACGACCGGGTTCACCTTCACGGCCGACCTGATCGCCCGTCTGGCGAAACTGCCGCACGTCGCCGCCGTGAAGATGCCGCTCGCCGCAAACGGGGCCTATGCCGACGAGCTGAAGCGTCTGCGTGCGCTGACCCCGGACGGCTTCGCCATCGGCTACAGCGGCGACTGGGGCGCGGCGGATGCGCTGCTGGCGGGCTCTGATGCCTGGTACAGCGTGATTGCGGGGTTGCTCCCCGGACCTGCTCTCGCCCTGACCCGCGCGGCGCAGGCAGGCGACGCCGCCGAGGCTCGCCGGATCGATGCAGCGTTCCGGCCGCTATGGGACCTGTTCAAGGCTCGTGGAAGCTTCCGTGTCATGTTCATGATCGCGGACGTCCTGGGGCTCGCCGCCCTGGAGCCTCCCCGGCCGATCCTGCCCCTGCCCGACAGCGAACGTGGCGCGGTCGAAGCCGCGTTGAACGCGCTCGGCGAGATCGAGTAGCGGGCCGCTGACGATACCGGTCCGACCGCACGTGGAATGACGCTCAGTCGGGTTGGCGGCGCTGACGCCGGGTGCTGCGATGGCGCGGACGGTGCCCGCCCGGATGACGCCGTCACCTTGGCACGCCGCACCGCCGAGCTGCTTGGTGGAGGGCCGATGTGACGGACCGCCGGCTGGGACGAAAGTTGGACTGGGATTTGCCCCGTAGCGGACGGGAAGGCCATGACTTCCCGTCCGCAGCCGCTTTAATGCCCCCGCTGGCCTTAGTCCGCTCGGTCCTGGCCGAGGCCGTCCCCGTCAGCTCGCACCCGCCTGCCACTGGCGGCACATGTCGAGGTAGCTCCTGGCGTCCTTGCTGAGGCGGTTGATGCCGAGGCGGCGCGCGAGCTCCAGCGTGGGGTCTTCGGCCGCCGCGAGATCCGCGGCGATCTGATCGATCACCCACGCGATCTCCGAGCGTGAAACGTCGCGGAGGGTTCGGTTGCCAAGCCCTCGAAACGGCACGCGCTCAACCCGGTTCGCAGGAGCCCAAACGAAGGCGGTTCCGAACTCCTCCTCCACCAGAACGCCACCCAAGCTGTTTTGGACCTGCGCGAAGATCCTGCCGCCGGTCCGTTGCCACCCGTGACGCACCGCGACAGCCCGCGCCAGAGAGGTCACCGGCATCGGCCCCTCTTCGGTGACGATGTCGACGATCAAGCTCTGCAGGACAGAGGCATATTCCGGATCGAAGAACCTCTCCGCATCGAGGATGCCATCGATCGGGAGGTCCGTGATCGGGATGTCCATGATTGCACGGTCTCCCACGGGATCTGCGGCATCCGCGCGCGCAAGATCTTCCGCATCCGATGCAACAACCGCGTGCTCCTCTTCGACAACCCGTGCCGGAGCGCCCAGTGCCCTCACCTCCTGGAAGGCGATCCTCTCGACCTCGATCCGCTCGGCACCGGGCGGCAGGGCTGCGATCTCCGGCGCAATCGACGGGGCGGGCAGGGCGATCACGGGTGCGTGTTGCTGCTCACTCGACCCGGTGTCGTCCACCCACTCCCAGGCGGCGGTGCTGCCCGCGCGCTCGGCTTCGTCGGCCTCGGCGCGTGCGGCTCTGTCCGCCTGCAGGAGTTCGAGCAGTTGTCCGTCGATCCGGGCGAGAACGTCCTTCCAGTTGCGGAACCAGTCGGTCGACCAGATGCGCAGGATGCGCCAGCCGAGCCCCTCCAGGACGGCTTGGCGGATCTTGTCGCGATCCCGCGCAGTCGCCGAGGAGTGATATTGTGCGCCATCGCACTCCACACCGGCGAGATAGGCGCCGGCGTGGTCCGGATTGACGACGCCGAGATCGATGCGGAAGCCCGACACGCCCACCTGCGTGCGCACATCCCACCCCTTGGCGCGCAGGGCCTCGGCGACCGCCTCCTCGAAGGGGCTTTCCGCCGGGCCCAGCGATCCCTCTTCCCGCGCCGGCAGCGCAACCGGCCCCCGCTCGGCATAGTCGAGGAAGGCCTTGAAATCGCGCACGCCCGTCGCGCGCGTCTTGCCGAGGTCGATCTGATCCGCCGTGATCGAGGCGAAGACGTGCAGCTCCTGCCGTGCGCGGGTGACGGCGACGTTGAGCCGTCTCTCGCCGCCATCGCTGTTGAGGGCGCCGAAATTCATTGTCAGCTTGCCGGCGAGATCCGGCCCGAACGTGGTCGAGAAGAGCATGACGTCACGTTCGTCACCCTGGATGTTCTCGAGGTTCTTGACGATGAGCGGCTCCTCGCGGTCGTCGGAGAAGAACCACTCGAGACGTGGGTCCTGACGGCGCACCTCGTCCAGAAGGTCCATGATGAGGCCCTGCTGAGTTTGATTGAACGTGATGACGCCGAGGGTCGGACGCTTGTCCTCCGGCCATTCGAGCCAAGCCTGAAGCCGGCCCCGAATGTACGCCGCCGCCGCCTTCGCCTCCTTCTCGTTGATCCGGCCCTTGCCACGGGCGTAGATGCCGCCCGTCTTGTGGAGGCGGATCGCGTCCGAGCCGGTCGCCGGCGCCGGGAAGGTGACGAGGCCGCCGCCATAATAGAAGTGGTTGGAAAAGGCGATCAGCGCCTCGTCGCGGCTGCGGTAGTGCCAATCGAGGCGGCGCGTCGGGATGCCGGCGGACGCCACCTCGTCGAGGATCGAGGGCATGTCCTTCTCGATCGCCGGCTCGTCCGTCTCGCTGCCCTCGTCCGAGCGGCCAAAGAAGTTGGTCGGCGGAAGCTGCTTCGGGTCGCCGACGATGATCGCCTGCCGTCCGCGGGCGATGGCGCCGACCGCGTCCCATGTGGTGATCTGCGAAGCCTCGTCGAAAATCACCACGTCGAAGGCCTGGGCGCCGGCGGGCAGATATTGCGCAATGGAGAGCGGCGACATCAGCACGCAAGGCGCGAGTTTGGGTAGCGTATCCGGCATCTCGGAGAGGAGCGCTCGAACCGAGAGGGACGGGCGCTTCAGCCCAAGCTGATGGCGCAGCGTTCCGAGTTCGGACTTGCGAGGCACGCCGTCTTTGGCCGGAAGCTGATGCGCGATCCGCCGCATGATCTCCGCGGGGGCGAGTTCGGCAGCACGATCGTCGATCGCACGAAACGCCTTGATCCGGTCGTCGTGCTCCCAATGAGCGAAGCGGCGCAACTCGTCGCGGGCATCGAGCGCGAGGGGGAGCCACCATCGGGCATAGGCGCGGCGGAAGGCGAGCGCGATGTCGTTGCCGACGGTTCCGCTCTCAACGGCCTCGACGACGGGGCCGAGGCCGGCCATTTCGGCCGCCCCCTTCGCTTCCAGCCAGCGGATCCAGTCGGCGATACGGGAGCGGTTCCCGATCAGCTCCGCCATCAGCGCGGACAACTCGCCAAGGGTTACCGGCTCCGGCAGGGAGCCGCCCGCCTCGTTGAAAAGCCGCGCGGCCTCGGCGAAGTCTGCTTCGGCCTTAGAATAGGCGATCGCAGCACGCCGCACGTTGTCGTCGCGACCGCTGGCAAGTTCCTCGAAAGCTGCAGCGCAGCGCACAGGCTCGTCCGCATCGCCCGCGGCAAGGAGCGCGACGGCCTTGAGGCGGGCCGCCGCTTGCGCGAGATGCACCACCTTCTGCGGGTCGTCACGCTCGCTGGCGAGCGGCGCCAGAGGGTTCTCGTCGAGCGACTGGAGCCGGGTCTTCAGCTCGAACAACGGCGCGATATCCCGCCCCGGATCGGGGCGCCCCCCGTCACAATAGGTGGCGAGAAGCCGTCGTACCTTGCCGCGTGCAAAGATCGAGAAGGGCCACATCTTCGCCTGTGCGGTCCGCCACGCGGTGTCGATCTCCTCGATCGGCAAGCGGCGGATCGAGGCGGCCTGGTAACGGACGGACGTTTGCGCATGTGACGCCACCAGTCCGGCGTGGTCCGCCTGGTAGGACGTACTCGCGGCGATGAGGCGGCGCTCGTCGAGATCCGGCACCTCGGAGAGGTCCAGCGGGTTTCCGTCGGTCAGATTGCCGATTCGCCCCAGGATCGCACGGCGCTCCGACGAGATGTTGCCATCGCGCGATAGGCCGAAGAGATCCTCCAACGCGGCGCAGCGTTCCTTCAGCGCAACCAATGAGCGGACGACGCGTTCGACCGCTTCGAAGAAACGCGCCTCCCAGGCGTGGGACCAATCCGTCGTCTGGATGGTCTCGAACGCCGGCCCCTCGCGAACCACGGCATGGGTGCGGGCGAGATCGCCGGCCAGACGTGAAAGCTCCCTGAAGCGATCGGTATCGTGCGCATCCTTTGACGCGAAGGCCAGCTTTGGGCCGGGCGTCTCCGTCGCGAGCCAACTGATGGCCTCGAAGACGCTGAAGCCTTGGGATCCCTTCTCGTGCAGCGCGGCAACGTAGGCGTTGAGCTGGTCGCGCGTCAGGCGCAATTCGTCCGTCACCTCGATCCACGCGGCGCCGCTGGTGCCGGACGCGCGATCCCAGTTGCGGCCGAGCTGGTCGAGCACGGCCTTGCGATCAGTCTTGTTGGAGTGAAGCTCCAGGATCGCGTCGGCGAGGCCGTACCGCGTGAGACGGCGGTTCACGACGTCGAGCGCCGCCGCTTTCTCGGCCACGAAAAGCACGGACTTTCCCGACGCCAAGCACTGGCAGATGATATTGGCGATCGTCTGGCTCTTGCCCGTCCCCGGCGGCCCGATGAGGACGAAGTCGCGCCCCTCTCCCGCGGCGACGACGGCGGCGAGCTGGGAACTGTCGGCCGGCAACGGCGTCAGAAGTGCGACCGGATCGACCGACGTGTCGAGATCGCGCGGCGCGACCGCTGCCGGCGCATCGGCGGCAAAAGCCTCAGTGGGATTTTCCACCAGATGCCGGACGAGAGCGTTCTGGCAGAGCTGGTCGGAGCGATCGACCAGATCCTTCCACATCAGGTACTTGGCGAACGAAAAGGTCGCGAGGGCGAGATCTTCGACGACCTCGAAGCCGGCGACGTCGCGCACCTTCTGTCGCATGATGTTGAGGATGCGCGGCACGTCGACACCGCTCTCGTCGCGCGGCAGGTCGCCCTCGAACTCAGGAATCTTCAGATCGAAATCGCGCTTCAACATCTCGATCAGGGTCGAGTTGAAGCGCACCTCGTCCTCGTGATGGGCGAGGGTGAACTTCGATTGTGCGGATCGCCGCTCCAGCTTCACCGGTAGGAGCAGGAGCGGGGCGCGGTACGTCCTGGTGTCACTGTCCTTCTTCTTCCAACGCAGGAACCCGGCGGCGAGGAAGAGAGTATTGGTGCCCCCCTCCTGCATGTCGCTGCGCGCCCGCCGATAAAGGGCGAGAAGGCGGTTGTCGGCGTCCTTGGCCGTGAGCGGGATGGCCACCTGGCCTTTCGCGAAGGCGTCCTCCGCCGCGCTCTCCTCGATCCGCTCGCGATCAGCAGGGGAAAGGATGCGCGCGCCGACCGGATCGTCCTCACGCAGCGCAAACGCCTGGAAGCGCTTGCCGTCCGCCAGCATGTCCTCAAGCTTCGAGATGTCCGGGCACAACAGCGGCACCGTCTGCGCGTTGGCCACGAAATTGAGAAGCCGATTGCGAAGCGACAGATCGAGCAGCTTGCGCTGCCACCGCTCGATGCGGCCGGTCGCGGTCGTCGGCGCCTCTTCGGCCACCTCGCTCGGCAGCGCGTCGAAGTCGAGGAGCGGCGGCAACGGCGCTGCCACAGTCCCCTCATGCTCGTCGGTCCCGTCCGCTGCACGAACATGAGAGGCGAGAGGATAGATTTTTGCGGCACGGGAACGGGCGATGTCGACCGCCATGACGAACTCGTCCTCGCGCTCCTCAGAAAGGCGGCGGCGTCCCTCGTCGACGGCCTGCTTGAGGCCGATCGTCGGCCGTTTGGTCAGAAGCGTCGTCTCGATCGCCAGGAATTCACGCGATTGAATGGCCTTGCGCACGGCGACGACGTCGGGCTCCGTCACCGCGCCGAAGTCGCGCTTGACGAGCCAGACGCCGACGAAGGCATGGCCCTTCGTGAACAGGACGACCGGGTTGAGGCCGGTCGCTTCGAAGGCTGCGGCGAGCAGCAAGGTGCTGTCCAGACACGTGGCGAGCCCTTCCGAGCGGATGCGGCTCGGCCCCCTCACCTTCTGCCCTTCGAGCTCGAACGACGCGGGTGGTTCGGCATAGGTCAGCCCGAGTGCCGTTGCCGCAGACCAGAGCGCGCCGACCAGGAGCCAGACGCGCTGGGGATCGTCCGACTGATAGCCTTCCATCGACCCGTCGTGGCCGGCGCGCTCCAGAACGCGAGACGCCTCTTTCAGGAGGCTGGCAACCGCCGGCTCGTTCGGGGAAACGTAGGCGGCGAGGAGCTGCGCCATATCGCCGACGCCGCCCCACTCATCGCGCGCCAGCATGGTCAGCGGCTGATGCGCTTCAGCGATGATGGCGTCGCCTGCCGTGACGTCGAGCCTCAACTCGCCGCGTTCCGCTTCGTCGAGACCGGCAAGGCGTTCCACATCGAACGATAGCGCCAGATTGCGTAGCTGAACTGTCGCGCCTGGGTTCAGGCGGTCGATCTTCCAGATCTTCTCTCGGATGATCGGGGGGATCACGCTCAAACGAACGTTCAAGCTTTCGAACGCGTGTGGGCTGTCGTTTCTCAACTGCAGGCGACGGACGATCGCTACGTCATTCTGAGCTGACGCGAAATTGGCTTTGCCGATCGCATCGACTTCGATTGCGAGCGGTTGATCAGTTGTCGGCAGATGTTCGTCATGTTCTTCTAAATTCATTGTCTAATAAATGCCTTCAATCTTCACGCCACGGAGTGGAGTAGGAATGCTAACCATAAGTCAACGACAGGTTCGCGATCAGACGCTGCGGCCTTCGGTCATGCGGCTTCTGAGGGAGGACGCGAACCGCTGCAAAAGCAAGGGTGTGTGAACCGCGCATGCAAATGGCCGTGTCTGCCTTACGGGTCAGACACCCAAATTATTGAAATCATTGGTGCCGGCTGAGGGACTCGAACCCCCGACCCCCTGATTACAAATCAGGTGCTCTACCAACTGAGCTAAGCCGGCCCGCTGCGGGGCGCGTCGCGGCGCCCGCCGCAGCCGATTGTGGCATCGGCGCCACGTTATCGGCACGAAGGCCGCCCCCGTCAATCCAGCCGTTGAACTTCCTCACGCTCTCCGTCACGGTGGGCATCGATTGACGAGGGATCTATGCGCGCGTTGTACCATTTGATCGCCGTCGGTGCAGGCATGGCCGCCTTGGCCAGCAGCGCCGGGGCCGCGGATCTCAACCATTATACCGGCAAATACGGCAGCCGGCCCATGTATTTCGGCTCGAACGAACCCTGGTCGGTGATGAAAGAGCGCCCGCCGCGCAAGGGCGACTGGTACTTTACCGCGCCCGTCACGCCGACGGTCAACATGCTGGTGCCGATGAACCAGCGGCAGATCCGCTCGTGGACCCCGGAGTGGTACGCCTACTGCGCCGCCCGCTGGCCGAGCTTCAATCCCAAGACCGGCTTCGTCTCCACGCCGGACGGGCCGCGCGCCTGCTTCTGACCTCCCGAGGACACGCCGGCGTCGGCCTAGGCAGGCCGCGCGCCTTCGCGACGCGCCTCTGAACTCAGACCCTCCGCGATCACGACTGCAGCCTCGCGCAGGCGGGTGCAGCATTTCGACCCGACCGTGACATCCGCCGCCGGTCGGCGCGGTGCCATGCGAACCGCATCGACGACCGTTCCCACGCGCCCGAATTCCGGCTGAACGTCCAACCGCTTGCGGGAAGCCACGCGGCTGGACCGTCATCCAAAGACCCGCCAGCCCGCGCCCACCGCGGCCGATCATCTGTGGATGCCGCCACGGAAACGGCCCCGACGCCTCGCACCGAATCAGTCGTTAACCCAAGATTCACCGCGTTCATATTGATTGTTCGTCACGCGGAACCGGGTTTAACGTTCGTGCAACAAACAACTCCACCACAACGATCGATTCGGTTCACCGGGCGCTCCTTCATGGCGTTCGTGCTGACCCCGATGCCCCCCATCGCCGAGTGGCTGGCCGACTTCGACACGTTCGCCAAACGCTCGCCCGGCTTCTTCGCCGGCCGCCCCGTGGTCGTCGACATCTCGCACATGCCGGCAAGCCGCCCCGAACTCGTGCACATGGTGACCGAGCTGAAGCGGCGGAACGTCACCATCATGGGCCTCGACGGGCGCACGCCCGGCGAACTCGGCGCCGACGCCAGGGGCCTGCCGCCGATCCTCAGCGGCGGCAAGGAAATCGCCGCGCTTTCCCAGCTCGCCGACACGATGCAGTCGACCGAGATCGCCAAGCTCATCGACGCGGTGCAGGACGCCTCCATCACCGCGCCGCCGCCGGCCGAGCCCGGCGAGAGCGAGGCCGCCGCCGAAACGCCCGACGCAGCGCCCGAAAACGCGCCCGCAGAGGCCGTCCCCGGCGAGGCGGCCGTACCGAGCGAACCGGCCGTCCCCGCCGCGCCCGGCCCCGTCTCTGCCGTGACGGAAGCCGCCCTCGCCGCGGTGGAAAAGGCCATCGACACGCCCGACCCCGATACGCTGATCATTGACCATCCTGTGCGCTCGGGGCAGTCGGTCGTGCACCTGACCGGCGACGTCGTCGTCATCGGCTCCGTCGCGTCCGGGTCGGAGGTCGTCGCCTCCGGCTCGATCCACATCTATGGCGCGCTGCGTGGCCGCGCCATTGCCGGCTCGGCAGGCGACCGCAATGCCCGCATCTTCACGACGCAGCTCAATGCCGAGCTCGTCGCAATCAACGGTCTTTACAAAACCGCGGACGATCTCAATCCGAAGTGTGTCGGCCGTGCCGTCCAGGCGTGGCTGGACGGCGACTCGCTCAAGATGGCCGCGTTCTGATGAAGGGAAATGATACCATGTCGAAGGTCCTGGTCGTCACGTCGGGCAAGGGGGGCGTCGGCAAAACCACGTCGACCGCGGCTCTCGGCGCCGCGCTCGCCCGCGCGGGGAAAAACGTCGCCATCGTCGACTTCGACGTCGGCCTCAGAAATCTCGACCTCGTGATGGGCGCCGAACGCCGCGTCGTGTTCGATCTCATCAACGTCATCAACGGTGACGCCAAGCTCTCCCAGGCCCTCATCCGCGACAAGCGGATCGACACCCTGCACCTCCTCCCCGCGTCCCAGACGCGCGACAAGGATGCGCTCACCGAAGAGGGCGTCGCCGGCGTCATCGCCGAGCTGCGCGAGAAGTTCGACTACATCCTGTGCGACTCGCCCGCCGGCATCGAGCGCGGCGCGACGCTCGCCATGCGCCATGCCGACATCGCCATCGTGGTCTCCAACCCCGAGGTCTCCTCGGTGCGTGACTCCGACCGCATCATCGGCCTGCTCGATTCCAAGACCATGCGCGCCGAGAACGGCGACCGGGTGGAAAAATACCTCCTCGTCACCCGTTACGACCCGGTGCGCGCCGACCGCGGCGAGATGCTGAAGGTCGAGGACGTGCTGGAAATTCTCTCCATCCCGCTCCTGGCCGTCGTGCCGGAGAGCCAGGAGGTGCTGAAAGCCTCCAACCTCGGCATGCCGGTGACCCTCGGTGCGCCCAATTCCCACCCCGCCAAGGCCTACACCGATGCGGCCCGCCGCATCATGGGCGAGACGATCGAGATCGAGATCCCGACCGACAAGCGTGGCCTTTTGGGCAAAATCTTCGCAAGGAAGGCGGCATGAGTCTTTTTGAGATCTTTCGCAAAAAGAAGTCGTCCGCGCCGGTTGCGCGGGAGCGGCTGCAGATCATCCTGGCGCATGAGCGTTCGGCGACCTCCACCTCCGACATCCTCGTCACGCTGCGCGAGGAGATCCTACAGGTGATCGCCAAGCACATGACCATCGACCGCGACAAGGTGCGCGTCTCCATGGACCGTGGCGACGACGTTTCCCTGCTCGAGGTCGACGTGGAGCTGCCCCTGAAGGACGAAGGCGGCGAGAATGTCCGCCTCGCCATGACCGGCTGATCCAGACGGACTGAGCAGTCCCTTCCGGCTGTGCCCATGCCGGATCGGGGGCCGGATCGGGAGTTCGCAACATGGCACGAACCGCTTGACAGGTCGGGCTTCCCCTCCCTAATAAGCGGGAAGGTCGGCGCGGTTCATTCCGCGCCGTATTTTATTGTGCGGTGGGCGGCAGCGGCACGTTGCGGCGCATCGCGAGTTGGAACGGCGCGGGAGACCGCGCCGGGATCAGTCCGGAGCGCGACATGAAGATCAAGAACTCGCTGAAGGCGCTGATGCAACGCGACCGCAACAACAAGCTGGTCCGCCGCAAAGGGCGCGTTTACATCATCAACAAGAAGGCCCCGCGCTACAAGGCGCGCCAGGGCTGAGGTCCCGCCGGCCTTCGGGCCGCCGGCTCCGCCGTTGAGCCCGCGGTTACGCCGCCGGGCGACTAATTATCAAGCGACGAAAAAAGGCGCCGCGGTCCTGCCGCGGCGCCTTTTTTCGTACCCGGCTCGCAGGCCCGGCCGCACCGCTCACGCCGCGCTGCCGTCGACCTCCAGCTTGAAGCGGTCGCGCCGGTCGCGCGTGTCTTCGAGGAAGGGGTGGATCTCCAAGGCGCGGGTCATCACGTCCACCGCGGCGGCCTTCTGGTCCATCGACACCATAATCACCGACAGGCCCACCAGAGCGCCCCAGTGGCGCGGCTCCAGCTTCAAGGTCTGCTCGATATCGGCAATCGACCGCCCATAGTCGCCGGCCAGGAAGTTCACGGTCGCGCGGCGGTTCCAGCCCTCGGCGAAGTCCGGCTTCAGCCGCACCACACCGTCCAGCAGGTCGAGCGCCAGGCCGTAGTCCTTACGCCGCATCGCCACCGCGGCGCGGTTCATCAGGAGGTCCACCGTGTCGCTGCCGGAGGCGGTCATGCGGCGCAAGATGTGGCCGGCGATGCGGTCCGCCCGCTCCTTCGTGGTGGCGCGGGCCAGCTCGTCGAACATGCGGTCGAGCCGTGAGGCGCGGCGCTCGTCCGCCGAGGGTGCGCGTGGCCGGTCGAGCCTGTCGGCCCGGTCGCCCTTGTTCGCGGTGATGCCGCCAGGGTCGGACGGCAACGGATAGAGCCCGCTCTGGGCCCCGGCCGGACCGGCTGCGCACACCGACAACGCAACCGCAAGAAACAGGCGCTTTGTGCTGATCATCGCCTGAGTGTGCGCGCGATCCGCCCGCCAGTCAAAGGGCACCCGGTCGCAGCCCTGCCGCAGCCGGCGCACGCTCGCTCCAAGCCCCGCCACGGCCGGACGCACAACCGTGACGGGCATCACTGCGAAACGCTCAATCAAAGGCGATCTTCAGGTGGTCGGCGGGACAGACCCGCCCCAGCAAACCGGAGAGACCCACAATGAAGTCCATCGTCGCCACTTCCACCGCCGTGGTCATCGCTGTCTCGGCCCTCACCGTCACCCCGGCCGCGCAGGCCGCCCCTCTCGTCGCCGCCGCGCAGAGCGACGTGACCGCCGCCGGCCACCGCGGCCGCCCGCACCACGGCCACCATCGCCGCCCCCACCACGGTCATGGCGGGGCCGCCGCCGCGGGCATCGTCTTCGGCCTCTCGGCGCTCGCCATCGGCGGCGCGCTTGCCGCACAGAGCCGCCCCCGCTGCTACATCGAGCAGGTGGAGGTGTGGAGCCCGCGCCGCCAGGCCTTCGTCATCCGCGACCGCGAGGTCTGCCGCTGAGCTTACAAAAAAGCCGCCCTCAAAGGCGGCTTTTCGTGGTCCCCGGGCGGCGCTTCAGCCGTCCTTATAATAGTAGCTGTAGCCGTTCAGCGCGGGCGCCCCGCCGAGGTGTGCGTAAAGCACCTTCGACCCCTTCGGAAAATAGCCCTTCCGCGCAAGGTCGATCATCCCTTGCATGGATTTGCCCTCGTAGACCGGGTCCGTCATCATCGCCTCGGTGCGGGCGGCGAGGCGGATCGCGTCGTTGGTCTCCTCGCTCGGCACCCCGTAGGCCGGGTAGGCGTAGTCCTCCAGGATGACGATCTCGTCCTCACGCACCGCCCGCCCGAGGCCGACCAGCTCCGCCGTCCCGTCGACGATCTGGCGCACCTGGGCGCGGGTCTGCGCCGGGGTGGCCGAGGCGTCGATGCCGATCACCCTGTCCGCCCGGTCCTGCGCCGCGAAGCCGACGATCATGCCGCCCTGCGTCGACCCCGTCACCACGCAGACGATGATGTAGTCGAACCGGAAGCCGAGATCCGCCTCCTGCCGCGCCACCTCCTCGGCGAAGCCCACATAGCCGAGCCCGCCATATTTGTGCACCGAAGCGCCTGCCGGGATCGCATAAGGCTTGCCGCCCGCGTCCTTCACCGACTGGATCGCGTCCTCCCAGCTCTGGCGGATGCCGATGTCGAAGCCGTCCTCCACAAGACGGCTGTCCGCGCCCATCAGGCGGGTGAGCAGAATGTTGCCGACGCGGTCATAGACGGCGTCGAAGTGCGGCACCCATTTCTCCTGCACCACGACGCACTTCATGCCGAGTTTGGCCGCCGTGGCCGCCACCATGCGCGTGTGGTTCGACTGAACGCCGCCGATGGATACCAGCGTGTCCGCCCCCGCGGCGATCGCGTCCGGAATGATATATTCCAGCTTCCGCAATTTGTTGCCGCCGAATGCGAGGCCCGAGTTGCAGTCCTCGCGCTTGGCCCAGATCTCCACGTCCGCGCCGATGGCGGCCGACAGGCGCGGCAGCTTTTCGATCGGCGTCGGCCCGTAGGTCAGCGGATAGCGTTCGAATTTCTCCAGCATCGGCGGCGGTCCCTTTTCGTCGATAGTGCCGCGCAATCTAGCCGGGCCGGGGCGAAAGGTGCTCCCATAATGCGGGCTCAAGGGGCGCCGATGCTGCATCCACGCCGGCAAAGGGCCGCTATCGCTGCAATGAAGACCTCATCTGCGGAAGATACTTTCACCCCGTGCGGCCTCCGTCAGACCGGCGCGCGCGGCCGGCGCAATGCGTCGGCTCTGAGGCGGCGTGCCAGCGCTCTCAACGCAGCACGCTCGGGCACCGGCGCGCCCGGCGGGCCGAACAGGGCACGGTCCACCGCTGCGAGGTCGCCGGGCCCCGCCCCTTCCGCCGCCGCCGCGGTGCGGAACGCCGCCAGATCGCCCCGCCGGGCCGCCCGCATCATCGCCCGCTCCGCGCGTGACGGAACCACCCGCCGCACCCGGCGCTCAAGCTCCGCCCGGCTCGCCATCCGCGCGCCCGGCAGCGCCAGCCCCAGCGCGACCACCACGCCCGCACCGGCCGCCGCGAGCGCCAGCCACGCCCGCCCGAAGCCCTCGCGCCAACCCTCCGCCCGGTTCTCGGCGAACCCCGTCACCGCGATCGGCACCGCCGGAAGCGTCACCACGTGCGCTTCCCGCTCCAGCGTGTCGTAAAACGGGATCTCCACGGCGGGCAAAACGCCCGGCTCGCCGGTGATCGGCTGGAAGGTCCACTGCCAGGTGACCGTGCTGATCGGCCCGCCCCAGGTCAGCTCGGTGGTCCGCTTCTCCGGCGCAACGAACGTGATCAGCCACGGCTCACGCATCTGCGGCTGCGGCGGCAGCATCTCCGCCGTCGCCCCCAGCGCCCACAGCGTCACCCGCCGCGTCACCGTGGCGTTCGGCTCCAGTTGGCCCGGCCCCTTGTCCCAGCGGTCGGACATCTCGATCATCTTGACCGGCATCCACCACGCATCGTCCTGCACGGGTGCAGGCGCCACGGCGAGCGTCACCGGCGCGGAGGAGATCACGTGATCGTCCCACCCGCCCTCGGGGCTGGGGATCGACAGATGGTCCTTCACGGGCGCGATGGTGAGCACCCCAGCCCGCTGCGGGAAGAAGGCGAGGCGCCGCTCCATGACCCGCACCTGGCGCCCCTCGATGCGGTCGGCGCGCCACACGTCTTGCGTGAGCTGCATCCATTCCAGCCCCGGCATGCGCGGGATTTCGACCTCGTATCGCGCCACCTCCACCTCGAAGGTCACGCGCAAGGTGGCGAGCACCATCTCGCGCACGACCGGCGGCGCGCCGCGCTCGTCCAGCACGACCTCGATGCGCGCATCCTTCGGCGACAGCGTCGCCGCGGCGGCGGGCCAACCGGCGGACACCGCCAGAAGGGCGGCGAGTATCAGGCGCATCATCACCATGGCGAGGCCTCCTCCGTGGCCGGAATGCCCGCCGCCCGCCGCCTGTCATATTCGGCGATCAGGCGCTTCTTCAGATACTCGCCCGGCGCATCGTCCAGCGTTTCCAGCCACTCCGACGTCGCCGCCACGGTGCGCGCGTCCACCGCCTTGCGCAGAGCATCGGAGGGGACCACGGGGACGTGAGGGTTGTCCGGGTCGAAGATCGCCGCCTCGATGCCCTCGCCCGCCAGATGCGCGCGGATGCGCCCGCGCCCCATCGCCTCGCCCTCGTGCGGCGGCACCAGCGCGCCCACCACCTCGCGATTGTGGCGCGCCCCGGCGTCGAACCTGTTGGCGAAGAGGACGGCGTCGAAATAGTCCGCCGACAGCGAGAAGTCGCCCGTCGCGGCGAGGCTGTTGCCGCGATTATAGGTCACGCGGCGGCCGATCTCGCGAAACAGGGCGTCGGCCTCGGCGTAGCGGCCGAGGTCGTAGAGGGCGGCGCCCCTCACCGCGTCGTCGCCGAGGAAGGGGAGCGCGGCGCCCGGCAGGCCGGCCATGAAGGCGAGCCGCGCGAAAGCCGCCGGGCCCGCCGCGACGGCCGCCGCCAGCGCCACCAGTGCGAGCGCCACGAAGGGCCGCCGCACCAGGCGCCGGGCGAGGTCGCGCGGAGCCGCCAACAGTTCCCCCCGCGCCCTCATCGCGGCCTCCGGAAGAGGAAGGCCGCCGGGACCAGCGCCAGGAACAGAAGGGCGCGGCCGTGGTCATCGTACATCAACGCGGCGATCTCGCGCGGCAGGGTGGCGGTGGAGGCTGCGGCGAGGCGGTCCGCCAGCGCCCCCGCCTCGTCCGGCCGCACCATGGTCCCGCCGCCGGTCCGTGCCAGCGCCGCCAGCGCGTCCGGCTGCGGCTGCGGCGCCCCATAAGGCCGCTCCGCCGGGGCGATGTAGACAGCCGACAGCACCGCACCGGCCTCTCTCAGCGCGTTCGCCGCATCCGTGGCCTGCGGGCCAAGCCCGCCGCCGTCGGAGATCAGCACCACGTCGCGCCGCAACTCCGCCTCGCGCGGCAGAACGTCGGCCGCCAAGACGAGTGCGCGGTCCGGGCGGCTTCCAGCATCCGGCATCGTGTCCGGCCCCAGGACGGAGACCAGCGTTTCGAGGAGGCGCGGATCGTCGGTCGGCGCGCTGGCGAGATAGGCGTCGGCCGCGAACAGGATCAGCGCCACCGGCCGCCCGGTGGACCCGAGGAGCCGCGCCGTCACAGCACGCGCGGTGTCCAGCGTCCCGCCCTCGGTCATGGAGCGCGAGAGGTCGACCGCGACCACCACCGTGTCGAGGCTGCGCAGCGCCGGGGCGGTCTCGCGCTCCGTCGCCGGACCCGCCAGGGCGAGCGCCACGATACCCGCCGCCACCGCCAAGAGGGTCACGCGGTGGTCCTCCCCCGCCGCCCGCACGAAGCCGAGCGAGACGAGGTGCGGCCGGAGCTGGCTGTCGATCAGCCCCGCCCAGCCGGAGCGCCGCTCGCGCCGCGCCGCCACGAAGGCCAAGAGCGCCACGGCCGGCAGCGCCGCCAGCCACAGCGGGCGCAACAGGGTGAGACCCATGAGCTCGATCATGCCGCGCGCCCCCTCACAACAGCCGCCGCCCCGCCGCCAGCACGGCGAGCGCCAGCGCCAGCGCCGCCCCCGCGGGCCACGGCCACAACGCCTCCAGCGCCATCACCGGCGGCGCGCGCGACTGGGACGGCTCCAACCGGTCCACCGCCTCGGCGACGCGGGTCAGCTCGTCGGTGGAGCGCACGCGGAACATCTCGCCGCCGGACAGGCGGGCGACGTCGGTGAGGGTGGCGACGTCCAGCGCGTCGGCGCGGCCGCGCGCCATCAGCGCCTCGGCCCGCTCCGGCCCCAGCGCGATGGTGTGGATGCGGATCCCCCGCGCGGCGCCGAGCCGCGCCGCCTCCGCCGGGTCCACCCGCCCGGTGGTGTCCACCCCGTCCGACAGGAGGATGACGACGCGGCTATCCGCCGTTCCTCCGTCGAGCCGCTTCATGGCGAGGCCGAGCCCGTCGCTGATCGCCGTGGAGCGGCCGGAGACGCCTACCGTCAGCGTCTCCACCACGTGGGCGACGCTGGTCACGTCGTGGGTCAGGGGCGCGGCGACATAGGCCTTGTCGCCGAAGACGACGAGGCCGACCCGGTCGCCCGCGCGCCCCTCCACGAACCGCGCCGCGACGCTCTTCACCGCCTCCAGACGCGACACCTCCGCCCCGCCCAGAATGAAGTCCTCGGTTTCCATGGAGCCGGACAGGTCGATGGCGAGCACGATGTCGCGGCCGGACGCGGTGATGATGTCGAGGCTCTTGATGCGCTGCGGTCCGGCCAGCGCCACCACCACCAGCGCCCACACGGCGAGCGGGGCAAGGAGGCCGACGCGCCGCCGCGTGCCGCCGGTGCGGGTGACCTCCGCGGCGAGGGCGGGCGGCAGATAGGCCGCGCTCACCGCCCCAGCCCTCGCCGCCCGCCACACGAAGGCGACGAGCGGCAGGAGAAGCAGCAAGAAGGCGCCGGGCGCAGCAAAATTCACCGCGTCCCCTCCCCTGTCCCGCGGGGCCACGTCGCGCCCGGCGAAGTCACGCGGGGCGACGTCACGCGGGGCAAAGTCACGCCGGCCGCGGTGTCGTATCGGGCGGCGCCGGACGAACCGGCGGACCCGTCCCGCGATGGGGTGCCCGGCGCGCGCCTCCGCCGGCCCTGCTGCGCGGCGCGCGCGAGGATCTCGGCCTCGATCGCGGCGAAGTCCGGCGCTGTGCCGGGGGCGTAGAGCACGTCGTCGAGGCCTGGCGGACGCGGCGCATCCGGCCCCGCGGCCGCCAGAAGCCGCGCCAGGCCGACGAGCCGCGCCTCAGCCGGGGCCTGCGCGAGAGCGGCGATGCGCGCCGCAGCCTCGGCCACAGGGTCCACCCGCCGTGCGAGCAGCGGGCGCAGCAGCAGGACGAGCACGAGCGCGGCGATGACGCCGAGCGCGAAGGCGGCCAGCGCATCGCGGGGGCCGAGCACGGCATAGTCCACCGGAAGGCGGATCGGCCGCAGAGCCTCCACCAGCGGAGCCGGATCGAAAGTGTCGCCGTCGCCCGCCATTAAGAAAGGTCCAGTCCGTCCAGCCGGGCGGGGGCGGCGGAGTCGACGATCCGCACGCGCGCCCCCAGCGCCTCGAACGCGGCGATGCGCCCGCCTTTGTCGGCCGCCGAAAAGCGGCCCTCGGTCACGATCCCGTCGTCGCCATAGAACGTGATGCGGCCGGCGGGGGGTGTGGCCTCGAACGGATCACGGATGAGGATCAGCGTCAGCCGGCGGCGCCGGGCCAGTGCGCCGACCACCGCGTCGAACGCGGCTCCGGGCGTGTCCAGTCCGGTGGCGCAGAGGATGGCGCCCCCCGGCGGCACCAGACGGCCCGCCCTCTCCAAGCTGGCCGCCAGCGGCTCGGTCGTGCGGCGGCCACTCGCCGCGGCCTCGCGCGCATGGGCGAGAGCGCGGCGGTGGGAGTCCTCCAGGGCGCCGGCGATCTGCATCATCGTCGCCTCGCGGGCGCGCACCGGGACATGGTCGAGCGCACCGTCGCGCACGGCGAGGAGGCCCGCCTTGCCGCCGCCGTCGATCACCTCCCACCCGGCCGCGGCCAGCACCTCCGCCGCGGCCACCGAGCGCAGCCGCCCCCGCGTCGCCCACAGCATGGGGCTGCGAAAGTCCGCCACCAGCAGCGCCGCCCGGTCGCGTTCTTCGTGGAAGGTGCGCACGTGGAGGCGGCCGGTGCGCGCCGTGGCGGCGGCGTCGGCGTGGCGCAGGTCGTCGCCCTCGGCGAAGGGGCGCACGTCGTTGATGTCGAGTCCGTGGCCGCGCCGCCGCCCTGCGAAGCCGCCGGGACGCAGCACGCTCGGCACCGCGCGGCGGCGGGCGGCCGCACCGGTGTGGCGCAGCGCCACCAAGGCGTCGAAGGCCACCTCCGTGGCGCTGTTGCGCGGCGCCGCGCTCATGGCCGGGGCCACCTCATCAACGGCGCCCCAGTGCCGCGCGGCGTCCGTCCGGTCACAGCGGACGCACGGCGGCGAGCGCGGCGGCGATCAACCCGCGTGCCGTCTCCCCGTCCGCCGTCGCCCGCCACGTCGGCGCCAGACGATGCGCCAGAACGTCCGGCGCCAGCGCGGCGACGTCCTCCGGCACCACGAAGGCGCGGCCGGCGAGGAAGGCTCGCGCCCGCGCCGTCGCCGCCAGCGCCAGCGTCCCGCGCGGCGAGACCGCGTGGCCCACGCGCCCGGCGATCCCCGCCTCACCGTCCGCCCGCGTCGCCATGACGAGGCGCACGATATAATCCTTCACCGCGGCCGACAGATGCACCGTCGCCACCGCGCGCCGCATGTTCGCCAGCGCCGCGTGGCTGACGTGCTCCTCCATCGCCAGCGGCACACCCGTCCCGGCCTCACCCTCCACGAGGTCGAGAATGGCAAGTTCCGTCGCCGCGTCCGGCAGGCCGACCAGGACATGAAAAAGGAAACGGTCGAGCTGCGCCTCGGGCAGCGGGAAGGTGCCCTCGTGCTCGATCGAGTTCTGCGTCGCCACCACCATGAAGGGGTCCGGCAGAGCGCGGGTCGCCCCGCCGACCGTGACCTGATGCTCGGCCATCGCCTCCAGCAGAGCCGACTGCACCTTGGGTGGCGCGCGGTTCACCTCGTCCACCAGCACCAGATTGTGGAACACCGGGCCGGGGACGAACTCGGTCACCCCCCGCTCGGGCCGGAACACCTGGATGCCGACGATGTCGCCCGGCATGAGATCCGGCGTCGCCTGGATGCGGGAGAAGGCGCCCTCCACACCGTCGGCGAGCCGTTTCACGGCGCGCGTTTTCGCAACGCCCGGCGGTCCCTCGACCAGAACGTGACCACCGACCAGAAGCGCGATCACCAGCCGTTCGACCAGCGCCTCGTGACCGACGAGGCCGGCCGTCATCGCCCCCAGAAGCGCCTGAGCGGGGCCATGAGCCCCTGTCTCGGCGCGCACGGGCGCCCCCTCACTCACCGACACGTCGCACCATGGACCACGGGTCCTTCCCTTGCCTTTGAGGCCCGCAGTCTCACGCCGCAGACGGCGAAGGGAAAACGAGACCTTAGTGGCATTCCGTCCGGCCGCCGGTGAAGAATGCCGACCGGACGACCGCCAACCTGCTGACGGACAAGTGGTCAGGCCGGAGCGTTTTCCTTGCGGAAATAGTCGATCAGCTTGGGGATGTGCGAATCGCCCCCGCCGGCCTCCACCACTCCGGACAGCGCGGCATGCACCGCATCGGCGATCGCGTGCCGCGCGCCCGCCTCGTCGGACATCTGGCGATAATAGCCGATGTCCTTCAGGCTGTTGGAAATGGCGAAGGGGATGCCCGACGCGTCGCCTTTGGTGATGAACGGGGAGAGCCGCTCCAGCGCCATGCCCGCCCCGCCGCCACGCGCCAGAACATCGACGAAGACGTCGGGCGCCACGCCGCCGTCGGCAGCCTGTGCCGCCGCCTCCGCCAGCAGCGACATGAAGCCGATCGCCACGAAGTTGTGCAGGAGCTTCATCTTGTGGCCCGCCCCCAGCGCGCCGACATGGTCGATATTCTCGGTGAACGAGGCCAGCACGGGGCGCACCGCGTCCAGAACCGCAGGGTCGCCGCCGACGAGAAGGTTCAACTTCCCCGCCCGCGCATGCTGGACGGTGCGCGTCATCGGCGCGTCGATGAACCGGCCGCCGGCGGCCTCCACCTTCGCCGCCATCTGCGTCGTCGATCCCGGCAGCGAGGTCGAGCAGTCGACAACGACCGCGCCAGGCTTCAATGCCGAAAGAACACCGTCCGCCCCGCTCAGCACCGCCTCCACCTGCGGCGATCCGGTGACGCACAGGATGATCACGTCGCTCGCCGCCGCCACCTCACGCGGCGTGGCGACGCCGGTGGCGCCGAGGCCGACGAGATCGTCAACCGGCTGATTGCCCGGATGCTGCATAAACGTCAGCGTGAAGCCGCCGCGCTGCACCACGTTGAGCGCGATCCCGTGGCCCATCATGCCGACACCGATGATCCCGACGTCCATAGGTCCTCCCCGCCGCATCTGTCGTGCGGCTCGTTCGATCCGGCCTTTGGCGGCCTTGCCGTTTTCAACGCCCAGAACAATCGCCAAAAGGCAAGGCGCGCAAGGGGCGACAGGCATCGCCGCGGCGCCAGAACGGTGCGCAAGAGGGCGCTTGAGGACTGACGTGCCTTTACGTCTTCTTCCTTCAGACACGACCAAATGGGTAATTGTCAGAAATTCTCGCGCAATTTAGGAAAGGGGTTGAGCGGCCTGCGGGATCGCCGCCGAACAAATTTAAAATAACCTGCTCGTAAATTGCAGGACTGGGAGGGATACATCATGATGCATCGCACCATCATCGGGACTCTGGCCGCCTCGCTTCTGGCCACCACCGCCATGGCCCAGGCGCCCGTGCCGGACAATCTTGAGAAACTCTCGAATTTCCAAAGCACTGGCATCACCGAATTCACCACCATCGAGCAGGGTGGGCAAAAGGCCGAAAACCTCTCGAAGATCCTCGAGAACATCACGCTGCCGGACGGGTTCAAGATCGAGCTCTACGCCATCGTCCCCGACGCGCGGCACATGGCGGTCGGCCCGCAGGGGATCGTCACCTTCGTCGGCACCCGCAAGACGAAGGTCTGGGCCGTCACCGACCGCGACAAGGACCGCGTCGCCGACGAGGTGAAGGATTTCGCCCCCTCGCTGCCCTTCACCATCCCGAACGGACCGTGCTTCTCGCCGGACGGCTTCCTCTACATCGCCGAGCAGAACCGCGTTCTGGTCTTCCCCGCCGCCGAGTTCTTCTATGAAAGCCCGGATGTCGCCGCGTTCAACGTGGTGAAGCAGGGCGACCTCATCCCGGCGTCGGAAGAAAGCTTCAACCACACCGCACGCGTCTGCAAGATCGGGCCGGACGGCAAGCTGTACATCTCGCTCGGCCAGCCGTTCAACGTCTTCGCGCCGGAGAAGATGGACCTCTATCACGAGACAGGGATCGGCGGGATCATCCGCATCGGTACCGACGGCACCGGGCGCGAGGTCTTCACCACCGGCATCCGCAACTCGGTCGGGCACGACTTCCACCCCGAGACCGGCGACCTGTGGTTCACCGACAACCAGGTCGACGGCATGGGCGACGACATCCCGCCGGGCGAGCTGAACCACCAGACCGAGCCCGGCCAGCACTTCGGCTTCCCCTATTTCGGCGGCGGCAACGTGCGCACCAATGAGTATAAGGGCCAGGAGCCGCCCGAGGGCGTCGTCTTCCCCGCCGTCGAAATGACCGCCCACGCGGCCGATCTCGGCATGGAATTCTACTCCGGCTCGATGTTCCCGGCGGAGTACAAGAACGCCATCTTCTCGGCCCAGCACGGCTCGTGGAACCGCACCAAGCCGGTCGGCGCCCGCGTCATGGTCACCACCATCGACGCCGACGGCAACGCCACCACGAAACCCTTCGCCGAAGGCTGGCTGACGGACGGCGGCGAATATCTCGGCCGCCCGGTCGACATCGCCGAACTGCGCGACGGGTCCATCCTCGTATCCGACGATCTGGCCGGCGCCATCTACCGCATCTCTTACGGCGAATGAGCCGCTTCCTCGGCGGGGCACACGCCCCGCCGAGGACCGTCATCCGGCTGAGGACATTTATGAAAACCACGATCACCGCACGCGCGGCAGCCCTTGCGGCCGGGTTGGCCGCCGCGCTCGCCCTCCCCGCCGCCGCCTCCGCCGATCCGGCGCGCGGCCACGAGAAGGCCGCCATGTGCCAAGTCTGCCACGGCATGGACGGCGTCGGCACCAACCCGGAAGTGCCGAACATCGCCGGCGACAGCGAAACCTACATCATGGCGCAACTGAACGCCTTCCGCTCCGGCCAGCGCCAGCATCAGCAGATGTCCATCATCGCCGGCGGCCTCAGCGACGAGGACATCCGCGACCTCGCCGACTACTACTCCTCCATCACCGTGACGGTGAACGTCCCGGATTATTGATAGGCCGCGCCGCGCGCCCCGTCTTCACGCGGGCGCCACAGCCGGTAAGGTGGAGCCGACAGATAAGCGGATACACCTCCTCATGAATTTCATGGAACGGCTGACCAGCGCCGTCGGCGGCGTGATGGTCTTGCTGCGCCGCCCCGGCGCTCCATCGACCCACGCCATCGGCGCCGCCCCCTCCATCCCCACGGCCCAGCGCCAAGGCATCATGACCCTCAAGATGCCGCGCGCCGAGGGCTGGGCGCCCGGCCACCTGCCCACCGTCGCCAAGGGGCTCAAGGTCAACGCCTTCGCCGAGAAGCTCGACCATCCGCGCTGGATCGAGGTGCTGCCCAATGGCGACGTGCTGATCGCCGAATCCAAGCAGCACGCCCGCAAGCCGCGCAGCTTCATGGACCGCGCCATGGTCGCCATGATGGCGCGCGTGAAGGCCATCGGCGACAGCGCCGACCGCATCACCCTGTGGCGCGACACCAACGGCGACGGCACCGCCGACGAGCGCCACGTCTTCGTGGAGCACCAGAACCAGCCCTTCGGCATGGCGCTCCACGATGGCACCTTCTATGTCGGCAACACCGACGGCATCGTCGCCTTCGACTACCAGGACGGCGCGAACGCTTTGACCGGCCCCGGCCGCAAGATCGTCGACTTCAAGCCCGGCGGCCACTGGACGCGCAGCCTCATCGTCTCGCCGGACCGCCGTACGATCTATGCCGGCGTCGGCTCCCTCTCCAACATCGGCGACAACGGGATGGAGGAGGAGGAAGGCCGCGCCGCCATCTGGGCGCTCGACATCGCGTCCGGCGAAGCGCGCATCTTCGCGGGCGGCCTGCGCAACCCGGTCGGCATGGCGTTCGAGCCGACCACCGGCACGCTCTGGACCGTGGTCAACGAGCGCGACGGCCTCGGCGACGAGACGCCGCCCGACTACCTCACCTCCGTGAAAGACGGCGGCTTCTACGGCTGGCCCTACTGCTATTGGGACCGGATCGTCGACGACCGCGTGCCGCAGGACAAAGCCAAGGTCGCCGCCACGATCACGCCCGACTATGCGCTGGGCGGCCACACCGCGTCGCTCGGCCTGTGCTGGATGCCCAAGGGCACGCTGCCGGGCTTCGGCGACGGCATGGTCATCGGCCAGCACGGCTCGTGGAACCGCTCCACATTGTCGGGCTACAAGGTCATCTTCGTGCCGTTCGCGGACGGGCGCCCCTCCGGCCCGCCGCGCGACATCCTGTGGGGCTGCCTGTCGGACGACGAGACGAAGGCTTACGGGCGTCCGGTCGGCGTCGCCATCGGCCCGGACGGCAAGTCCATCCTCATGGCCGACGACGTGGGCGACGTCATCTGGCGCATCTCCGCGGCCTGACGCGGACGCGGCACACTCAGGCGGTGGCGAGCTTGCCCGCCTCCGCCAACTGCCGCGCGATCGCCGCCGCCAGATAGCGGCTGTCCTCGTCGATCCCCAGGAAGCGGCCGGACCCCCAGGTGTTCAGCCAGCCGAGGCCGAGAAAGTGGATGCCCGGCACCTCCGTCACGCCGCGGTGGTGCTTGGGCTTACCCTGCCGGTCGAACACGTCGACCTGCAGCCAGCTATAATCGGCGCGGAAGCCGATCGCCCATAACACCGAGGTGATGCCGACCTCCCGCGCATCGACCTGCAGCACCTTGTCGACCGGCTCCCACACCTTCTCGAAACGCGGCTCCAGCGGGGCGTCGATCCCTTCCTTCGCGATATAGGCGTCGATCTGGCTGCGGATACCGAGATAGCTCCTGTCCGCATCGTCCAGGTTCTTCTTCAGGTCCGGCAGGAAGGCGATGGTGGTGCCGTCCATGTCCGCCACCGTGCCGTAGAGCTCCACGCCGTGCTCCACGTGCCAGCGGCGCAGGTCGATCTCCTTGCCCCCGTCGCGGCCGGACATGTAGTGGTTGGTCTGGCCGAGCGCCTTGGCGGGGTCCGGGTGCTCGTCGATCGTCATCTCGTAGTGTCCGGCGTCGTAGAGCCAGTCCGTCGCGTCCCGGCCGCGATACATGCGCGGGCTGCGCGGCGCCGGACCGACCGCCAGATGCACCTTGCGCCCCGCCCGCACGAAATCTTCCATCAACTGCACGCCCGACTGGCCGGTGCCGACGATGAGGACGCCGCCCTCGGGGAATTGCTCGGGATTGCGGTACTCGCGCGAATGCATCTGAAAGATCGAGCGGTCGAGGGCACGGGCATATTGCGGCTCGATCGGCCTGTCATAGCCGCCGGTGGCCACCACCACCTGATCCGCCGTCCATCCCCCGTTCGTCGTCCCGTCCGTGGTGTCGACTGCGAAGCGCCCGTCCGGCAGCCGCGTCACGCCGGTGACCTCCACGCCCTCGCGGATGTTGGGGCGGGCACGCTCGGCGAAGGCCATCAGATAGTCGGTGATCTCGCCCTTCACCATGAAGCCGTGCGGATCGGTGCCGCCATAGTCGGCGTAGGAGAAATCCGGCAGGCGGCACTGCCAGTTGGGCGTCACCAGGCAGAAGCTGTCCCAGCGGTTCTCGCGCCAGGAGTGGAACATGGCGTGCCGCTCCAGCACCACGTTGCGGATGCCGGCCTTGTCGAGATGGTAGGCGACCGACAGCCCCGCCTGCCCCCCGCCGACGATCAGCACCGGCACATGCGCCCGCCCGGCGCCTCCCGTGGCGGACCCGCCCATGACGGAGGCGCCCATGATCTCGTTCTTCATGAGGTGATCTCCAGGCATGTCACCCGTGCGGCGTCGTCACCGGCGAAGGCGGCGGCGCGGGCCTCGATGCGCACCATCTGGGCGCGGGCGTTGGAGCAGGGGTAGCCATATTTCGCCTCCACCCGGTCCGAGGCGCGGCGCATGGCCTCGCGCGACAGGGCCAGGAAGTCGGCCAACGGATAGGCGGTGCCGGGGGCGAAGATCTCGGCGACGACGCTGGAGGGGGAATAGCACCGCTCCTCGCCGCCGTCGGGCCAGCGCACGGTCCAGAAGGTCTCAGGCATCCATGTCCTCCATGCGGGCGAAACCGAGATAAGGGTCCGCGGCGTGGTCCCAGAAGAGCGCGGTGCGGCCGCCTCCGGTCAGCGTCACCGTGCTGCCTTCGGTCACGTCGCCGATGACGCGGGCGCCGATGCCGCGCACGGAGAACCGGTCCAGCACGGTCTCCGCATGGGCCGGCGCCACGGCGAGCAGGAAGCCGAAGCTCGGGAAGGTGCGGAGCCACCTGACAGGCGCGACACCCTCCGGCGGGGCCAGCGCGTCCACGTCGATCGTGATGGCGACGCCGGAGCATTCGGCCAGCATGAGCGCGGTGCCGATGATGCCGCCCTGGCTGATGTCCTTGCCCGCCTTGACGAGATCCGCCTCGGCAAGTTCCGGCAACACCTCGAGGTCACCGCGCAACCGATCGACCGGCGCATCCAGAAAGGCGCCGAAATTGTCGAACCCGGCATAGGCGCCGCGCGTGTCGATGGCGGCCACCAGGAGGTCGCCCGGCGCGGCGTCGAAGCTCGTGATCAGCGCCGTCGCGCGGCCGAAGATGGAGGCGGCCAGCGACAATTCGGGCGCGGCGAAGTTGGTGTGGCCGCCCACCAGCGGCACGCCGTAGGCTGCGGCGGCGGCCTTCATGCCGTCCATCACCGGGCGCGCGGCCTCGGCGTCGGGCGCCCAGATCTGATCGACTACGGCGACGGCGCGACCGCCCATGGCGGCGATGTCAGACACGTTGACCATCACAGCGCACCACCCCGCGAACCAGGGCGAGGCGTTGACGAAGGCGGGGATGAAACCCTCGCCGGCGAAGAGGTCGTAGCCGCCGTCGCGCGGCAGAACCGCCGCGTCGTCGCCCGGCCGGCCGGCGGACGCGGCACCCAGCCCCAAAGCCGCCGTGGACCGGGCGATGGCGAGCTTGGAGCGGATCGACGGATGCGCCGCGAGTTCCGCCGCCATCGCCTCCACGCTCATCGGCCCTTCACGCACGGCCAGGGGCGCGGTGTCCGTCACGCGGCCCTCCGCACGGGACGGAACCATCCCGCCTCGGGGTCGGCGCAGGCGGGATAGCGCGACAGGTCCACCTGCATCTTGGCGTGCGGCACACCGTGGAGGTCCACCGCGGCGAGGGTGCGCCAGTGCATCCGCTCGAAAAGCGGCACGTTCTGCGTCTGCACGTGGGCGAAGAAGGTGTCCGCGCCGCGCCCGTTGGCGGTGGAGACGGCGAGGCGGATGAGCTCGGTGCCGAGCCGGTGGACGTGGCGGAAGTCCCGGTCGACGGCGAGGCGCGATCCCCACCAGAGGCCCGGCGCCTCCTCGTGGATGCGCACCGTGCCCACCACCTGGTCGGCCTCCCCGGCATAGGTCGATATGGCGACGAGGTGGGTGGCGATGAGGTCGATATCGTCGCGGTCGTCACCGGAAAAGATCGCCTGCTCGTCGACGAAGACGCGCCGCCTGAGGGCGGCCGCGCCGCGCGCCTCGAACGGCTGCGAGGCGGCGCGGATGAAGTAGCCGGGCGAGCGGAACTGATAGTCGCCGAGGTCGAGGATCATGCCGGCACCTTCAGCTTCTCGTAGACCGACAGTGCCGAGCATGCGCCGCAGCGCCCGCAGCCGGCCTTGATGTCCTCCGAGCGCATGCCGGCGGCCACGATCATCTCGCCCAGCGGGCGCAGGATGGCGGCCATGAACTCCGGCGAGGGCGAGGGATGGCTTTCGAGCGGCGTCCCCGAGATCGGCACGAACGGGACGACGAAGGGGTAGACGCCGATGGCGGTCAGTCGTTCGCACATGGCGAGCACCGCTTCCGGCGGATCGCCCAGCCCGGCGAGGATGTAGGTCGATACCTGCCCCCAGCCGAACACCTTCACGGCCGCGGCGAAGCTCGAGAAGTACTTCTCCAGCGGCACCGACGCTTTGCCGGGCATGATGCGCGCGCGCACCTCCGGCGTAACGGCTTCCAGATGCATGCCGAGCGTGTCGATGCCGGCGTCGGCCATCGTCTGGTGCCATGCATCGTCTTCCGGCGGCTCGCACTGGCCTTGGAGCGGCAGGGCGACGCGCGCCTTGATCGCCCGCGCGGACTCCGCCAGCACCTTGGCGCCGCGGTCCTTTCCGGCGGGCGTGCCGGTGGTCAGCACCATGTGCTTCACCCCGTCGAGGCGGACGGCGGCCTCGGCGACTTCGGCGAGCTGCTCCGGCGTCTTGTGCGCGACGGTGCGCCCGGCGGCCAGCGACTGGCCGATGGCGCAGAACTGGCACGTCTTCTTGCGGCTCTCGTAGCGGATGCAGGTCTGCAGCACTGTCGTCGCCAGGACATCGCGGCTGTGGAGCGTGGCGATGTGGCTGTAGGGCACGCCGTCCGCGGTCGTGAGGTCGTAGAAGCGCGGCCGGGAGGGGAAGCGCACGGTGGCGACGGGGGCGCCGTCGCGGGTGACGCGGGCGTTGCCGTGTGCGTCCGGCTTCTCGACCAGGAAGGGCGAGGCGAAGGCGGGGGCGGTGTGGACGGGGACCATGACGGTGACGCCGTCGATGGTGATGGCCTTGTGGTCGCTGGGGCCGGCGCCGCCGCGGCGGGCTTCGTGTCCCGCTCCGGGATCGACGAGGCGCATCCCGTGGCTTTGCAGATCGTTGATGAGATCGCCGTCAGGCATGCTCGCCCTCCTCATCGAAGTGTGCCGCTGCGGGCGGCGCTGCGCCCTCGGGTTGCATATGCCGGGCCATCTCGTGCGCCCCCTTCATCTCAGGCCGTGCGATATGGCGCGGTGCGGTGGGCCGCGTGTCGTGCACGAGGTGGAGAAGCTCGGGCCTGGCATAGTGGCCGACCGAGTCCATCATGCGTTTGCGTTTGGCGATCAGGGCCATGTCGAGGTCGGCGACGAGGATGCCTTCGCCCTCGGTCAATGGCGGCGCCAGGTGGCGGCCTTCGGGCGAGACTATGCAGGTCATACAGCCGTCCGAGATCGCCTTGTGCATCTTGGGGTCGGGATGGATCTCGGCCATCTGCTCGGGCGTCAGCCACCCGGTGGCGTTGACGACGAAGCAGCCCGATTCCAGCGCGTGGTGGCGCATGGTGACCTCGATCTGCTCGCCGAAGACGGGGCCGACGAGGCTGCCGGGGAAGTGGCTGGCGTGGATTTCCTCGTGCTGGGTCATCAGCGCGTAGCGGGCGAGCGGGTTGTAATGCTCCCAGCAGGCGAGCGCGCCGACGCGTCCGACCTTTGTGTCCACCACCCTCAGCCCGGCGCCGTCGCCTTGGCCCCAAACCATGCGCTCGTGATAGGTCGGCGTGATCTTGCGGCGTTTGAGGGCGAGGCTTCCGTCCGCGTCGAACACCAGCTGCGTATTATAGAGCGAGCCGTGGTCGCGCTCGTTGACGCCGAGCACGACGACGGCGCCGTGGCGGCGGGCGGCTTCGGCCACCGCGTCCATCTCTGGCGAGGGAATTGTGACGGCTTCGCGGATGAGCGCCATGTGGGGCGCGCCCTGCTGCACCGGCGGCAGGACAAAGGAGAAGTAGGGGTAGTAGGGCACGAACGTCTCGGGAAAGACGATGAATTGCGCGCCCTTCCCCGCCGCCTCGTCGATGGCGTTCAGCACGCGCTCGATCGTCCCGGCGCGTCCCGAGAGGTCGGGGGCGATCTGGACGGCCGCGGCGCGGATCGTGTCGGTACGCATGGGCGATCCTCGTGTATGGGCGCGCGGTCGCGAGCTTGGAAGTGCCGATGATGGCGGTGCCCGATGGCGGAGTGGGCCGGGGTCAAGTGTTCGCCCGGACCCGCGCGCAGACCGCCTCTTCAGCGGGCGAGCACGGGGAGGACGGGCACTTGATGCCGGTCCGCTCCGCCGCAGCCTTGCATCAGGTGTTCAGAGGGAGGGTGCTCTTCGCACCCTCACCTGAACGCCTGCCCGCTGGCGAAGCGGGGGAGCGCGAGGGGGAACACCCTCGCAGAAGCCTCTCGGGCGGCACCGCGTTCGGGCATCCGGCGCAGCGCCGCCACAGGCATTAGACCGTCCAGGTATCGAGGATGACGGCGTCGGCCTTCTTGTGGATCAGGATGCAGTCGAGCACGTCCTGGGGCGCGATGGGCACGATGCCGGGCAGCAGGGACGGTTCGCCGTGGCCGTAGAGGGCCTGGAGGGCGAAGCGGCAGGCGTAGACCTTGCCGCCTTCGCCCATGAACTTCTTCAGGTTGGCGGCGAAGTTCTGGTGGCCGGGGAAGGCTTCGTCGCCGAGCGTCGGAAAGCCGCGCTGGATGCCGAGGGTGACGCCGGGGCCGTAGAGGAGGATCGAGGTCTCGTAGCCCTTACGGTTGAGGCGGATGGCGTTGAGGATATTGACGAGACCGATGGACCCTTCGAACGCGACCGTATGGAAGGTAACGAGGGCTTTTTCGCCCGGATCGGCTTTGACGTCTTCGAAGACCTTCTGCTCGTAGTCGACGAAAAAGTCGCCGTCTTTGTGGGCTTCCTGGGTGACTGCGGGCATCGGCTGCTCCT
This sequence comes from Acuticoccus yangtzensis, assembly GCF_001927245.1. Taxonomy (GTDB): domain Bacteria; phylum Pseudomonadota; class Alphaproteobacteria; order Rhizobiales; family Amorphaceae; genus Acuticoccus; species Acuticoccus yangtzensis. Next base: position 120,521 of record NZ_MJUX01000002.1, read on the forward strand.
TGGGTGGCTGCTGGGGGCGATGCTGCGCCCGACCCAAAATGCCGTCAATACGCATTCAATACACAGTCAATAATTGCTGCACAATGCCATCAATTTAAGCGACGTCTCGGGCATTTTCGCCCGCAGGATGTGCAACCAAGGCGCTCAGCGGAAGGATACAGCATCCGGACGTGGATGCGGCCACCCGTCACTTGCCATGAATCCATACAATGTGCTTCAATGCATGGTGGGACGCAGACGGAGCATCCATCCGCATGATCAATTGGACCCCGGACCTCGGGTCGTCGAACAGGCCGCGCTACATGTCGATCGCCGAGGCGATCGCACGCGACGTTGCGGCCGGGGCCTTGTCGCCGGGTGATCGTCTGCCTCCCCAACGCAAGCTCGCGGCGCGGCTGGGGATCGACTTCACCACCGTCTCGCGCGGTTATGCCGAAGCGCAGGCGCGCGGCCTCGTCGCGACCCATGTCGGGCGCGGCACCTTCATCAGCGCCGCGGCTCCGGCGATGGCCGCGCGGCCGGCCGGGATTCCCGTCCCCCTCCATCGCGCGGCGACTGCCGATGGAGGAGCGCCCACGGACGCCTCCGGTCCGGGCGCGAACCCGCACATCACCAACGGCCCCGCCGCAAACGCTCTCACCGCGAACGGCCCCATGGTGAACGGCCCCATCACGAACGGGCCCGGTGCGGGGGGCCCCGCCCTCGCGGCGCCGGACCCCGCCCGCGTCGTCGCCACCGACCTGTCCATGAACCTGCCGCCGGAACCGGCGGACCCGGCGCTCATCGCCCGCATGCAGGAAGGCCTCGCCACCGTCTCGGCCAACCTCATCCACCTGTTGCGCTATCAGTCGGCGCTCGGCTCGGAGAAGGACCGCGTCGCCGCCTCTACATGGCTCAGCCTGCGCGGCATGGTTCCGCGACTGGAACGCATCGCCGTCACCCCCGGCGCCCACCCCACCATGGTGGCGATCCTCTCCATCCTCGCCTCCCCCGGCGACACGGTGCTGTGCGAGGCGATCACTTATCCGGGCCTGCGCAACATCGCCGGGCGCATGGGCATCACGCTCGCCGGGGTCGCCATGGACGAAGGCGGCATCATGCCGGACGCGCTGGAGCGTGCCATCAGCCAGCACCGCCCCAAGGCGCTCTACCTCAACCCCACGCTCCAGAACCCGACCACCATCACCATGCCGGTGGAGCGGCGCCTCGCCGTCTCGGAGGTGATCAATCACCACGGCCTGCCGCTGATCGAGGACGACGCCTACGGTTTCATCCCGCCCAAGGCGCCGGCCCCGCTCGCAGTCTCCGCGCCGGATCTCACGTGGCACATCGGCGGGCTCGCAAAATGCATCGGGGCGGGGCTGCGCCTCGCATTCACGGTGGCGCCCTCGGGACGCGATGCCTACGCACTCGGCCAGGCGGTCAAGGCGCTCGCGGTGATGCCCTCGCCGCTCTCCATGGCGCTCGCGACGCAGTGGATCGAGGACGGCACCGCCGATCACATCCGCCGCTTCATCCGCTCCGAATCGGCCGAGCGCCAGCGCATCGCCGCCGAGGCGCTGGACGGGTTCGACTTCCTCGCCGCCGACAACGCCTTCAACATCTGGCTGAGCCTGCCGGAGGGCGTCAGCCGCTCCGACGTGATGACACGAATGGCCGGGCGCGACATCGGCATCATGCCGTCCGATGCGTTCACGGTGACAGGCCCGCCGCTGGAGCGCCTGCGCGTGTGCCTCGGCGGCGCCATCACCCGCGAGGCGCTGCACACCGGTCTCTACAGCCTCGCCGACGCGATGGTGCCGAACGCCTTCCTCGGCTGAGCCGGCGGCGCAGGTCCGCCGCGATCCCGCCTCACCCCGTCACGAGGCGTCCCGGATGAAGCGGCGGCAAACGCTCCGGCCGCAGCGCGTCGAGCGAAACGTGAGCGGTGCTTCCGGTGCCGATCAGCTCGGCCAGCGCCTCGCCCGTCGCCGGGGCGTTGAGGATCCCCCACACGCTGTGCCCGGTCGCCACATAGGCGCCCGGCATCGCCTCCACGGCGCCGACGAGGGGCCAGCCGTCCGCCGTCACCGGGCGGAAGCAGGCGCCGCGCGTCACCACCGGGCAATCGTCCAGCGCCGGGGCGAGGCGGCGCACGATGGCCTCCAGCCGCGCGAAGGCGCCGGGATCGGGGCCGACGTCCAAAGGGTCCATCGGCAGCGCTGTCTGGGACGAGATGGCGCAGACATAGGTGTTGCCGTCCGGCCGCGGGAAGATCTCCGGCGTCGCGCGGCCCTCCGGCCCCTCGCACTCCAGAAACAGCGCCTCGGCCGGCAGGCGGTCGCCGGTGCGAAGCACCATGCTGTGCCCCTTCAGCCCGTAGATGATCGGCATCGGCAGCCACGCCGCCGCCAGGATCGACCAGGGCCCCATGGCGATCACGACGCGGTCGGCCTCCAAGATGCGGCGCGCCAGACGAACGCCCTCCACCGCGCCGCTGCGTCCGCGCACCAGCCCTTCCACCGCGCCGTCAACGCGGCGCGCGCCCTTCGCCACCGCGGCCTCTGCGAGAGCGCGGGTGAACGCCTCGGGGATCACCTGGGCGGTGGTGTCCGGCCCGCCCAGCGTCTGCACGATCTCGACAGGGCCGAGCCAGCCGACCGGCCCCTCGCGGGGGTCAGCGGTCTCGCGTCCGGCATAGGCCGTCATGCGCCGGTAGCCCCAATCGGCCGGAAGGCGCCCGGCAAGCTCCTCGTGCAGAGCGAAACTGCGCCGCGCCAAGCCGGCCACGGGTTGACCGTCGCACCAGTCCAGTGCCAGAAAGCCGCCCGACTTTCCGGACGCCGCGCATGCCACATCGGCGCGCTCGACCAGAGTCACGTCCGCGCCCGCCTCGGCCAGAAAGAACGCCGTCGCCGCGCCGACCGCCCCAGCTCCGCACACCACCACACGCATCGTCCGCCCTCCTGCCGTGGCGCCGCCGGGTGCCGGACGGACCGGGTGTCGCCGTCGCGGCATCGGCCGACGCCGCCACGCTGTCGCCCCGCACGAAGTGACGCGGGACGCAATATGCTTGCCATGCGCCGGCTGCGCCACCCTCGCGCAGCGTGCCAACGCCGGCCGATGCGCCGGCGCCCCGCTCAGCCGGCGTGGCCGAACACCGGCATGTCCCCCGCTTCACAGGGCTCGCTCTCGAACTCCAGCGTGCTGTGGCCGATCCCATGGGCCGCTGCGATCGCCCGTTTGATCGCACCCTTGATCGCGTCGACCTCCCCCAGCCGGTGCGGCGGGACGACGATGTGGCAGTCGAGCGCAACTTCGTGCTCCTGCATCTGCCAGAGGTGAACGTGGTGGACATCCTCCACGCCGTCGACGGCGCGGATGGTGGCAAGCACGGCCGCCGGATCCATATCGGGCGGGCTCCCCAGCATCAGCGTGCGCACCGGACCACCGATTTCGATCGCCGCGAGGTAGAGGATGTAGGCGGCGATCGCCAGTGTGATGGCCGGGTCGATCCAGCGGATATCGTAGAGGATGATGAGGATACCGCCGCACACCACCGCCACCGAGGCGAGCGCATCGGACAGGTTGTGCAGGAACATCGCGCGGATGTTCACGCTGTCCCGCTGCATCTTGAACGTCAGAACGACGGTGAAGGCGTCGATCACCAGGGCGACGGCGCCGAGGATGACGACGGTCCAGCCCGCTACCTCGGACGGCTCGATCAGCCGCATGATCCCCTCGTAGACGAGATAGACGCCGACCACGATGAGCGTCGTATAGTTGATGAGGGCGGCGACGATCTCGATGCGGCCGTAGCCGAAGGTCATGCGCTCGTCGGCCGGGCGGCGGGCGATCTTGCGGGCCGCCAGCGCGATCACCAACGACGCCATGTCGGAGAAATTGTGCAGCGCATCGGCCACGAGGGCGAGGCTGCCGGACAAGATGCCGCCGATCACCTGCGCCACGGTCAACAGCGCATTCGCCCAGATGGCGAGCGTCACTCTGACGTCGCCGCTCGACGGGTCGAGGTGAACGTGACCGTGATGGCCGTGCCCACCATGACCATGCCCACCATGACCGTGCCCGCCATGACCATGCCCCGCATGATCGTGTGCGCCGTGGCCATGTCCGCCGTGGTCATGTCCGCCGTGGTTGTGGCCGCCGTGGCGGTGCGCGTCATGACTGTGGTCTCGGCCATCCTGCCCGCGGGCGCCTTCATGGCCACGATCTGCGCCGGTGCGGCGTTCGATCTCCTGCGACACGGCAACTCCCTTCTTTGGCCGGAGGCTCCGGAACGCGCCCCCTCGGCCGATCAGTTGCGCCGAATGCCGTGGCGCATCAAGGCCGCAGACGGCCGCAGCGCCTCGCCCATCCGTCAGAGGAGAAAGTCGGTCCCAAGCGGAACACCCGCTCCGGCGAGGAAAATCTCCAGCTCGGGCGCAGCATAACCCGCGGTATTGATGCCGAGGAGAACACCGCCTTCGACCTCCACCGCCCCCACCTGGCCCCGCGCCGTGACGGCGTCCGTCCCCACATAGACGAGTGGCTGGCCTCCGCCGTCCGCTCCGTCGGCGCCGAACGCGGACAGGTCGATCACGTCCTCACCGCCTTCGAAATCGGTGATCACGTCGCGCGCAGCGGGCCCGGCACCGGCGTCCCCCGGCGCGAACGCGAAGAGGTCCGCCCCCGCGCCGCCCGTCAGCGTGTCGGCGCCGGTGCCTCCGTCCAGCGTGTCCGCCCCGGCGCCCGCGTTCATCACGTTGGCAAGCGTGTTGCCGAGAAGCAGATTGCTCTCCGCATTGCCGAAACCGGCCACGACGGTGGACGCAAGCTGCAGCGTCTCCACATGCCGCGCCAGGTGGTAGTCCTCCACGTAGGCGATCACCCTGTCCGTGCCGGCGTCCTCCGCCTCGATGACGACGTCGTCCCGCGTGCCGTAGACGATGAAGGTGTCGTCGCCCGACCCGCCCTTCATCGTGTCAAGGCCGTTGCCCCCGTTGACGAGATCGTCGCCGCCGCCGCCGCGCAGCAGGTCGTCACCGCCATACCCCACCAGGGTGTCGTCACCCAGATAGGACCGCAGGAGGTTCGCCCCGGCGTTGCCGTGGAGCGCGTTGGCGAGGCTGTTGCCCTCCGCATCCCGCGCTTCGTCGGTCATGCGAAGGTTCTCCACCTCGTCCGGCAGGATCGTGATGGCGAGATCGCTGAGGATCGTATCCGTCCCGCCGTCCGCCTCCTCGACGATCACCTCTTTGGGGCTGTCGATGATGTAAAGATCATCGCCTGCACCGCCGTCCAGAATGTCGGCCGTCCCGTCGCGCGGGTCGGCGCCGTTCAGCGTGTCGTCACCGCGACCGCCGGTCAGCGTGTCGCGGCCCGCACCACCGTTCAGGCTGTCATGGCCCGCCCCGCCGATCAGCGCGTTACGGTCGGCATTGCCGATCAGCGTCACCCCGCCGTCATGGCCGATCAGCGTGTTGCCGACCCCATAATAGTCGTTCCCGGTGAGCCCCGCTGTGACGATGAGACGCTCGACATAGCGCGGCAGGACATAGCCGTAGAAGCTCGCAACCACGGTGTCCGTGCCCTTGCCGAAAGATTCGATGACCTGATCGCCGGGCGTCTCCACATAGTAGACGTCGTCGCCCGCCCCGCCGTACATCCGGTCGCTGCCGCTGTCGCCGTTCAGCGTGTCGTCGCCGTCGCGGCCATAAAGGCTGTCGTCCCCGGCGCCGCCGGACAGCACATTGTCCGCGGCGTTGCCAGTCAGCCGGTTGACCCCCGCGTCGCCCGTCGCCCGCACCGCGCTGCCGGTCAGCTCGATGTGCTCGAACTCGTTCCCCACGGTGACGTCATAGGCCGCACGCAAGGTGTCCTGGCCGTCGCCGCCATTGACCACGTCCTCCGGCGTATCGGAGATGACGACATCGTCGCCGATATTGCCCCGCAGCGTGTCCGCGCCTGCCCCGCCGTCGACCGTGTCGTCGCCGCGATAGCCGGTGACGAGGTTGTCGCGCGCGTTGCCGACCGCCAGCACGTCGTCCCAGGTCCGCACCCGCAGATCCTCGACGTGGTCGGGAAGAGTGTAGGCGGAGGCGTAGAGCCACACCTCGTCGTGACCGCCGCCCTCCACCTCGATGATCGTGTCGCGACCGTCGTTGACGACGTACCGGTCATCGCCTCCGCCGCCGATCAGCGCGTTCGTGCCGGCGCCGCCGCTGAGGTAGTTTTCGGCGTCGTTGCCGATCAGCGTGTCGTTGCCATAGTCGCCGCTGAGGCTGACATAGGGCGCCACGGACCCGCTGGCGTCCAGCAGGTTATCCGCGGAATTGCCGCTTCCGCCCGACCCCTCGCCGATCAGATAGAGGTCCTCGAAATCGTCCGGCAGAAAGGCCGAGCCGGTGACGTAGACGGTGTCGTGACCCTCGCCCGGCGCCTCGATCAGATTGCGCCGCGAGCCCTCGACCACAACGTAGACGTCGTTGCCGGCCCCGCCGTAGAGCGTGTCTAAGCCGAACGCGGACCTCAGCGTGTCGTCGCCATCGCCGCCATGGAGCGCGACGTAGGTGCCCTCGCTCGTCAGCGCGTCGTCGCCGCCGAGGCCGTAGAGCGTCTTGTTGGGCCCGAAGGCGGTCATCACATTGTCGGAGGCGTTGCCGGTCCCGGCGACCGCGCCGGCGCGCAGTTCCAGCCCCTCCACGTTCTCCGCCAGCGTGATGGTGCTGAAGGCGACGATCGTGTCGAACCCCTCGTCGGAGTTCTCCGTCACGAGGTCGCCCGCCACGCCGTAGAGGATGTAGACGTCGTCGCCCGCGCCGCCCTGGGCGACGACGCCGAACGCCTCGTTGCCGCGGATCGTATCGTCGCCGCCGTTGCCGAGGATGGTCGTGAGGCCGTTCTGACTGCCGACGAGGGAATCGTCCGCCGCACCGCCGATCAGCGTGCCGGAGCCGGACGGGACCGCCGAGAGCATCTCGACGTGGTCCGGCACCTCGTAGACCCAGCCATCGTAGAACAGGCGCAGGTAGACGATGTCGTAGCCCTCGTCCGCCGCCTCGACGACCGTGTCGGCCTCGCTCTCCACACGGTAGACGTCGTCACCGGCGCCGCCCGCCAGGGTGTTGGCGCCGGTGTTGCCGGCGAGCAGATCGTCGCCCTCGCCGCCGTCGAGACTGTCGTCCCCGGGGCCGCCGATGAGAACGTCCGCCCCGCCGAGGCCGGTCAGCGTGTCGTTGCCGCCGAACCCGTCGATCCAGTCGTCGCCGGGAGTGCCCGGCAGTAGCTCACCTGCGGGAGTGCCATCAATCGTCGCCACAACGCGCTCCAATACGAAATTGCAAATAAACAACAGCGTTATGGAGCAGAGCCTATACTGAAAGGGCTGTCACGAGTAAGGCAGCGGCGCCCAAAGGTACGATATTTTGTAAAGACGACCGCCACCAGTTAATCGCTCGCACCACCTCCCGCGACGCCTGGCGTTGGCCGCCACGTCCGGCTTCCGCGACGCCAGGCCTCCTCGACGTGAGGCTTCCGCGAGGTCAGGCTTCGGCCGCGACAGGGCGTTCCGGCGCGCCGCCGTCGACCGCGCCGCCGTGCGCCGCCGCAATGCGGGCGAGCACCGCGTCGATCATCACATCCTGCGCGCCGCGGCTACCGGCGACGTCGAACACGGCGGGCGGCAGAGCGTAGCCCTCCTCCGCGGCGACGGCGGCGAGGTCGCGCCCCGTGGCCGCCGCCGTGTGGCAGAGGCCGTGCAGCAGACTGTGCGCCGCCACCCGGCCGTGGGTCGCCGAGAGTGCCATCATCGCCGCCTCGGCATAGATGAGACCGTGGGTGGCGCCCAGGTTGGAGGCCATGCGTTCCGTGTCCACCTCCAGCCCGGCGAGGAGATCACGCGCGACCGCCGCGGCCCCCGCCGTCAACGTCACCGCGCTGACGATGGCGCCGCGCTCCAGATAGCTGGTGCCGATGGCGCGGTCCTGGTCCTGCAGCATCGCCTCCAGCATCTCCGCCGGGGCCGACCGCCCCCGCCGCGCCGCCTCGATGATGGCCTCGCACAGCACAGGATTGCGCTTCTGCGGCATGGTGGAGGAGCTGCCCCGCCCCGCCGCATAGGGTTCGCGCAGCTCCGCCACCTCGGTGGACATGAGGAAGGTGATGTCCCCCGCCATCTTGGCGAGCGCTGCCTGCGCCGCCACCAGCGCGTGGACGAGGTCGGCCAGCCGGTCGCGGCTGACGTGCCAGGTGATGTCGGGAACGCCGAGGCCGAGCCTCCGGGCGAGAGCGGCGCGCACCGGCGCTCCGTCTGCGCCCAGCGCCGACAGGGTCCCCACCGCGCCGCCGAACTGCACCACCGCCGCCGCGTCGAACGCCGCCGAAAGCGCCGCCGCCCGCCGCGCGATCTGGTCGAGCCACACGGCGCAGCGGTAGCCGAAGGTGATCGGCGCCGCGTGCTGCAGCTTGGAGCGCCCGGCCATCGGCGTCGCGCGGTGCGCCTGCGTCAATGCCGCGAGGGTGCCGATCGCCTCGTCCAGCGGCCCCATCACCAGCGGTCGCGCGGCGACGAGCTGGAGCACCAGCCCGGTATCCATCGCGTCCTGGGAGGTGGTGGCGAAATGCAGCCACTCCCCGTCCGCTCCGGCCCGCTCCGCCAGCATCGCAACCAGCGGAACGATCGGATAGCCGACGCGCCCCGCCCCGTCTCGCAGCGCGTCGAGGTCGACGGAATCGGCCCGGCACAAGGCGGCGACACGCTCGGCCGCCGCCGCGGGGATCACACCGAGCGCGCCCTGCACCTCGGCCAAGGCGCGCTCGAACTCCAGATAGGCCTCGACCGTCGACCGGTCATCGAACAGCCGCGCCGTGTCGCGAAAGGCGGGCGTTGCGGCCAGAAGACCGTCGACGATCGCACTCATCATCGCCCCGCTCAGTCGACCGGCTTGATGGCGTCGGGCACGTCCACGCCGATCTCGGCATAGTAGCGCGCGGCACCCGGATGCAGCGGAATGAACGTGTCCTTCGTGATGTTCTCGGCCAGCGTGTCCTTGGCGGCCGCATGGGTCGCCTTCAGCCGGTCGTTGTTCTCCAGGATCGCCTTGGTGATCCCGTAGGCCAATTCCTCCGGCATCGACTCGTCGACGACCACGAAGTTCCACATCGCCGCCGTCGCCAGATCCGTGTCGACGGACTTGTAGGTGCTGGCCGGAATGTCGAACGGCACCGCCGACGGGTTGGCCTCGATCAGCTTGGCGCGCGTCTCCTCGCTCATGCCGAAGATCGTCACGTCCTGCGTGGTCTCCAGCTCGGAGAAGGACGGGTGGGGCATGCCGCCGGCGAGGATGAAGGCGTCGAGCCGGCCGTCGGCGAGCTGGCTCGTCTGGTCGCTGGAGCTGCCATATTGCATGTTGGCCTCGATGCCGAGCGACTCCAGCCAGCGCACCCAGTAGACGCCGCCGGTGCCCGCGCGCGGACCGGAGCCGACGCGCTTGCCCGCCAGATCGTCCAGCGAGTCGATGCCGCTGTCCTTCAGCGCGATCATCTGGAACGCGGTCGGATACATCGCCACCAGCGCGCGCATGCCGTCATAGGACTTGCCCGGCATCAGCTCGGACGTGCCTTCCATCGCCTCGAGAGCGGGACCGGAGGTGACGAGGCCGATTTCCGTCTGACCGCCCATCAGAAGGATGAGGTTCTGCGGCGGGCCCTGCGTCTGGCGCGTGGAGGTGGGAATGCCGACCTCGTCGGTGATGATCTTGGCGAGACCCTCGCCATAGACCGCGTAGACGCCGCCGGGCGCCGCCGTCGCGATCGTCATCGACGAGGGCATGTCCTGCGCCATCGCCGGCGCGGCCATGGCGAGCACCGCCGCCACGGCGGTCGCGGTCAGCCAGGTGTTGCGTTTCGTCATTGTCGTCCTCCCGAGTTGATTTGATTGAGGTGCGTTCACGCCGGGGCGAGGCTGCGGTGGCGCCAGCGGCACCAGGCGAAGAGCGCCGCCGCCAGAACGAGCCCGGCGATGTCGGTCGGGATGCTCGCCCACAGGATGAGAATGCCCGCGATGAGCGCCACCGCCCGCTCCGCCGGTCCGATGGGGCCGAACATGTAGGCCTCGCTGGCGGTGGCGAAGAGGTAGACCGCCACCAGCGCCGTGGCGAACACGAAGACCGTCATGCCCCAATGGCCGAGGAGCAGGATTTCCGGGCTGGTGTAGAACATGAACGGCAGCAGGAACGCGGCGAGGCCGAAGCGCATCGCGCGGACCGACGTCGCCCACGGCTTGCCGCCCGACAGCGCCGAGGCCGCGAACGCGGCGATCGCCACCGGAGGCGTGATCGCCGAGATGACCGCGCAGTAGAACACGAACATGTGCGCCGCCAGCGCCTCCACGCCCATCTGCTGCAGCGCCGGCGCCACCACGGATGCGGCGATGGCGTAGGCCGCGGTCGTCGGCATGCCCATGCCGAGGATGATCGACACCGCCATGGCGAGGATGAAGGCGACCATCAGGTTATCGCCCGCCACGTCGAGCAGCACCGAGGAGAACCGGCCCGACAGCCCGGTGAGGCCGAGCACGCCCACCACGATGCCCGCGCACGCCATCACCGAGATGAGCTGCAGCGACTTGCGCGTGGTGTCCGAAAAGCCGTTGAGGCAGGCCGAGCCGAGCGCCGGAAGCACGCCGCGTGCGCTGCGGCCCGTGGCGAGCGCGGCCACCAGCATCGCCGCCGCCGCCGCGAGGCTCGCCCACAGGCAGGCGACGTTGATCGCGAAACCGGAGAAGGGCGCCAGCGTGTAGAGGACGGCCGGCAGCGCCAGCACCGCCGAATGCAGCTTCAACTCCCGCCCCAGCATCACGATCAGCGTCGAGACGAGGCCCCAGGTGCCGGCCGCGATGATCGAGTAGCCGGACAGGAGGATGTAGAGGAGCACGTAGAGCGGCAGCAGCAGGAAGACGTCGTTCTTCAGGCTGGCGAAGGTCGGCAGGTCCGCCCGCTTCACCCCGTGCAGATGATTGCGCCGGGCATGCTTGTCAACGTTCATGTACATCGCCGCGTAGAAGAGCAGGCACGGCAGCGCCGCGGCGAGGATGATCTCCGCATAGGGAATGCCGGTGATCTCGGCCATGATGAAGGCGCCCGCCCCCATCACCGGCGGCACGAGCTGCCCACCCGAGGACGAGGTCGCCTCGATCGCGCCGGAATCTTCCTTGGAGTAGCCGAGCCGGCGCATCAGCGGGATCGTGAACGTTCCCGACGCCACCACGTTGGCGACCGCCGAGCCGGAGATCGTGCCGAAGAAGAGGCCGGAGAACACCGACACCTTACCCGGCCCGCCGCGCGCCGCACCGAACACCGCCATGGCAACGCGCATGAAATAATCACCCACGCCCGACGCCTGCAGGAACACCGCGAACGCGACGAAGATGATGATGTAGCGCGACGAGGCTCCCACCGTCAGGCCGAAGATGGCGTCCTGGCTGTAGAGGAAGGAGAAGGCGTTGGCGGTCTCGAACCCGGAGTGGCGCAGGATGCCCGGCAGCCACGGGCCGATGAAGATGTACGACACGAAGGCGAGCGCGATCAACGGCAGCACGACGCCCGAGGTGCGCCGCGCGAACTCGATCACCACCAGCGTACCGGCGACCCCGCACGCGAAGTCCCACGGCGTGGTGATCACCCCCGCGCGCATCATCAACTGGTTGAGATTGACGCCGACATAGACCGTGCAGGCGAGCGCCGCGGCGATCAGCAGGACGTCGTACACGGTGATCCGCGTGCCGCGCTCGAAGCTGAAGCCGCGCAGCGCCACGAAGGCAATGACCGCGCCGAGGTTCACGTGGAGGACGCGGTACATCCACTCGTCGATCGACCAAAAGTTCAGCACCGCGAGGTGGAACAGCGCGTAGGCGCAGGAGGCGACGATCAGCGCGCGAGTGAGGACGGGACCGAACAGCCGGTCCGCACCTTCCGCGTCGTAGGCGGCGGCCTTTTCGGCGTCTTCAACGCCTGCGGCTCCGGTGGCCGCCGTCGCACCGGCAACATGTGCCCCGCTCATCGTCCCTCCCCTGGCGCGCCGGTCATCGCGGCTGCACCCACGCGACTTATTCGAACAAGTCATCTTGTGCGGACGCTAGTCTTCAGCGCGCTCTTATGTCAAGCAGGTTCCCCATAGGAGAGGAGGCGCACCGGAACCATGAAACGACGCTCCGACGAGGTCGCCCAGCACATGATCGAGGCCATGACAGGCGGCACCTACGCCGTCGGCGACGCCTTGCCGCCGGAGTCCGAACTTTGCCGCCAGTTCGGTGTCAGCCGCGCGACGGTGCGCACCGCGCTCGCCCAGCTTCAGGCGCTCGGCCTCGTCAACCGCCACCAGGGCGCGGCGACGCGGGTCTTGGCGACCGAGGTGGCGCCGCTTTACGTCCACACCATGCGCGCGTCGGGCGATCTCATGCAGTTCGCCGGGCCGACGACGCGCACCGTGCACGGTATCGAGCCCTTCATCGCCGACGAGGCCTTCGCCCGCGAGCTGGACAACCGCCCCGGCCGCCGCTGGGTGCGCATCGGCCAGACCCGGCACGAGACGGCGCGCGACACCACCCGCCCCGTCGCCTGGACCGACGTCTATGTGGCGGCTGAGTATGGCGACATCGCCGAGGAGGTGCCGGGCTTCGGCGACCTCGTCTACAAGCTGGTGGAAAAGCGCCACAACGTGATCATCAAAGAGATCCGCCAGACCATCGTCGCCACCACGCTTTCGCCCACGGCGGCGGCGCGGCTTGATGCCGCTCCCGGCGAAAGCGCGCTGAAGCTCACCCGGCGGTATTTCTCCATCGACGACGGCTGCGCGCTGGTGGCGATCAGCCTCCTGCCCTCGTCCGTGTTCAGCTACGACATCACCTTGACGCGCCAGGTTTAGCGCCGCCGCAACGCTGCGGGGTCACCTGCCCCTTCACCCGCCTCCGGTCGCGGCGCCTTCACGCCATTGTGCCGATGCGTGCCCCAACACCGCCCGCTTTAAGGGGTTGGTCAAAGACACCACGTGTGCCAGAACCTCGTCCGGCTGTGGCTCGAGGGCAACAGTCACGCGCATCAATGAAGGGAACTCTATGCGGCTCCGCACGATCGCAACGGCAACCTTCGCCGTCACCCTCAGCTCGGCCGGCGCATTCGCGCAGGACACTGCCGCACCCGAAACCGCCCCGCCCCCGGCGTTCGACGCTCTGGGCGCGGTGCAAAGCTTCCTCACCTCGCCCGAGACGCTCGGCGCGGAGACCGCCACCGTCGGTGCCGTGTCCGACGAGAACGGCACCATCACCGCCACCGACGTTTCGATGAGCTGGCAGATCATGCTCGGCGACGGGCCTGCCGACGCGGCCGACGTCACCGTCACCATGACGATCCCCACGCTGGAGATCGGCGACTTGGCGCAGGACGGCGCAACCTACAGCGCCTCGCTCATCGCCGCACCGCGGTCGTCCCTGTCGATCAGCGCCGAGGGCGCGACCGAAAGCTTCGCCTACGACGCGACGTTCAACAACTACCGCGTGACGAATGTCACCTGGAAGCCCTTCCCCGCCATCGTCGACGATCCGGAGAGGCCGATCTCCCGCTTCATCCCGATCGTCGAATCCATGCTGGACCAGAGCTTCGACAGCGCCCGGCTCGGCGGCATCACCGGCACCATGACGCAGGATGGAAGCACCCAGTCTTTCGACTATGGTCCGAGCACGTTCGGCCGCTACAGCGACGGCATGCTGGAATCCTTCACCACCGGCGCCAGCTCCTCGACCCAGTCGATCGACGGCGCCGAGGCGGGAGGCGACGCGGCGGCGGGTGCGGCCGTGCCCACCACGCTCACCATCAACTATGGTGCGGGTGAAGGCGCGATGCTCGACTTCAAGCCGCTCATCGGTCTCCTGACCGGGCGCGGCGCGACGGACGGGCCCCAGACCTTCATGGGCTCGCTCAGCACCGGGCCGATCACCTTCGGCGCCGGCGACGTGATGAGCGTGCGCCTCGGGGATGCCAACGTCAGCGATGTCACGATCGATTCCAGCCGCGGCCCGATCCTGCCGCAGCTCGACGGCATCTATGACGCCATCGCCACCAACGCCGAGCCCGACCCCGGCGTGCTGATCGAGCTGCTCCTCAACACCTACGGCGCATTCGGCCTCGGCTCCTACACCATCGACGGGCTGACCGTGGCCACCCCGCAAGGGAGCGGCGAGATCGGCGGCTTCACCATCGAAAAGCTCGACGCAGGGGGCCTCGGCCGCCTCGCCTTCGACGGGCTGTCCATCCAGTCGCCGCTGGCCTCCGGCTCGCTCGGCAAGGTGGAGCTCGCCGACGTCGCCTTCCCCGAGCGCCAAGCCTTCATGAGCGCGATGATGGCCTCCGTCGCCGGGCTGGAGCCTGACCCGCAGACCATCTTGAAGGCGATCCCCTTCATCGGCCGCTTCACCATCGGTGATCTCGACTTCTCCAGCGGCCTGATCGGCGACATCGCCCTCGGCCTGTTCGAGACGCGCACCGGCAATTATGTCGAGGCGATCCCGACCGAGATTTCGGTCGAGCTCCAGGGGCTCAGCTTCCCGGCGGCGCTGCTGCAGAACCCGATGCTGCAAGGCGCGGCCACCGCCCTCGGCGCCGATCCGGTGGAGGCCAGCGGCGTCGTCGCGCTGAACTGGGACGAGGCGACGCAGCGCGTCACCTTGGACGAGGACGTCAGCATCACCGGCGTCGGCCGGCTCGCCATCAACGCGGCGATGTCGGGCATCCCGCGCTTCGTCTTCGCCGATCCCAACCGCGTCCAGGAGGCGATCGTCACCGCCGCCATCGACGGCTTCAGCGCCCGCTTCGAGGATGAGGGCGTGACGCAGTTCGCGCTCAGCACCATCGCCCAGCAGTCGGGCATGCCTGCGGCGCAATATCCCGCGATCATCTCCGAGCAGGTCGGCGCGCAGATCACCATGCTGACCAACGACGTGGCGCTCGCCAACAGCGTGTCGAGCGCGATCTCGTCCTTCCTGTCGAGCCCGCAGTCGCTGTCGATCGCGGCGAACCCGTCGAACCCGGTCCCGCTCGCCCAGGTGATGGGCGCGGCGATGACGGCGCCCCAGGCTATCCCGGCGCTGTTGAAGCTGGCGGTGGAAGCCAACACCCCCGCCGCGCAATAAGCCGGCCGCCCGGTCAGGGCGGGAGTTCACGAGGGCCGCCCCGGCGGCCCGCCCCTTCGCCGGCGGAACCAATGATGGACCGCTCGTGTTGTGCCGTCAGGGCGCCGCGTTCACCACAAGGTGCAACGCGGCGTTTTCATGTGCGGGGTCGCCCTGCGGTGCGCCGAGAGAGGCGGGCCCCGGACGGCCGGCCGGGAGGGCATCCAAGCCCGCGCCCCGGCGCCAGCGAACGGGGACAGCACCATGGCCATGCGCCACACCGGATCCGACCACGCCAGCCTGCCGGTCGAACCCGCGCCGAACGGCCCACCGCACCCTGCGCCCGGGCGTGGTCTGGAGCACGGGCAGGCGCATAGGCATGGGCAGGGGCGCGTCCAGGGGCGGGGCAGCGGCTGGGCCAAGTCGGGCGGCTGGCTGGGCGCGGCCGCGGTCTATGGCGGCGCCGCCCTCCTCGGCGCCTACCTCTACCAGAAGCGCTCGCGGAGCCAGGCGGAAGAAACCCATCCCCCCACCGGCCGCTTCCTCGATGTCGAGGGCACCACCCTCCATTATGTCGACATCGGCGAAGGGCCTGCCGTCGTCTTCATCCACGGCTCCGGCACCACGCTGGAAGACTGGTTCCTGTCCGGCGTGCTGGACCATCTGATCACCGGGCACCGGCTCATCGTGGTGGACCGCCCGGGCTACGGCTATTCGGAGCGCCCCGCCGGGGTGCGCTGGTCGCCCGAGCGGCAGGGCCGGGCCATCGCCCACCTGATGAGCCGCCTCGGAGCGGAGGGCGCAACCCTTGTGGCCCATGGTGACGGCGTGTTGCCCGCGCTTTCCATCGCCGTTCACGAGCCGCGCCGGGCGGGCGCCCTCGTCCTCCTCAGCGGCCTCTATTTCCCCGACGGTATCGGGCCCGAAAGCGCCGCGGTGCGCATGCCCGAGGTGCCGCTGGTCGGACCGCTGGCGCGCGTCACCGTGAGCCCCATGCTCGCCCGCTCTGCCCTTCCGGCGGTCACCCGCGCCGCCTTCTCGCCGCAGCCGGTGCCGCAGCGTTATATCGACAGTTTCCCGGCCGGGCTGGTCACGCGCCCGTCCCAGCTCGATGCCAGCGCCGAGGACGGGCGCTTCGTCGAGCGCGCGACCGCCCGCCTGTCGCGGGCCTATGGGCGCATCACGGTTCCGGTAACGGTGATCGCCGGCACCGGCGACGGGATCGCCGACCCGGCGCTGAACGCCCGCCGCCTGGCCGCCACCATCGGCCATGCGCGCCTGATCCTCGTGCCGGCCGCCGGTCACATGGTGCACCACAGTGCCCCCGCGCGAATCGCCGCGGCGGTGGTCGAGAGCTTTGCCGCGCCCGCAGCAACCCGCCCCTCTCGCGGCACAGAGGTGCGTCCGCGTGCGCTCGTCGACCCGGCGACGCCGATCGAGCCGGCATCCAGCAGGGCGGCCGCGCAACAGGCCGCCGCAGCGCCGGCCGATCCGGCGCGTGCCGATCCCGCACCGCAGGCGCCTTCGAACGACACCGGCCCCACGACAACGACGAGCGCCGCAGATCCGGCTCCGAAGGTCGCCACGCAAAAGGCCGAAGCCGCCTCGCCCGCCGTTCGCTCGCCCTCTCCCGGCGCGCGGACAGGCTCAGCCCAGCGCGAAAAGCCCGGCCCGCGCAGCAAGCCCGCCCGGCCCAAAAGCAGCGCGAAGAGCGGCACGGCAAAATCGGGCTCGGGTAGATCAGGCTCGGCGAAGTCCGGTTCGGTGAAGTCCGGTTCGGTGAAGTCGGGCGCATCCAGATCCGGCGCAGCGAAGTCCGGTTCGGGTCGGTCCGGCACGGCGAAATCCGGCGCGGCCGGGACAGGCGGGAGCAACGCTCGCGACACCAGCAGCGGTGGTGCAAAAGACGGCGCCTCCAAGCAGGGCGGCGCGAAAGTCGGTCCCGCCTCGTCTATACCGGAGGCATGACGCTACCCGCACTCGCCGCCCTCTGGCTCGCCCTCGTCAACCTCGTCTGCTTCATCGCCTTCCGGCACGACAAGCGCGCCGCCATCGCCGGGCGGCGCCGGGTGCCGGAGCGTGTCTTTTATGCCATGGCCGCGCTCGGCGCGGTCCCCGCCATCCTGATCGGTGCAAAATTCATCCGTCACAAAACCCGAAAGCAACCTTTTCGGGCTATCGTGTTCGTGATTTTTGCGCTCCAGGCCGCCTCTGTCATCGCCTGGCTGTCGCTTGGATGATGGAGTGACCATGAAGAAAATCTTCGCGATCGCCCTGGTGGCGCTGAGCGTCGCCGGCTGCAATTCCAACAACAAGGGCGACCGTGCGCTGGTGGGCGGCGCGCTCGGGGCGGCGACGGGCGCCACCATCGCCGCCGTCGCGGGTGGCGGCGCGGGCGCAGTGGTCGCGAGCTCCGTCGTCGGCGGTGCCGCGGGCGCGATCATCGGCTCCGAAACCGCGCCGCGCTGCGTGAACCAGTACAACGAGCGCGTTCCCTGCCCCTGATCCTGCGTCGACACGGCGGGCCACGGCCCTCCTTGTTCTCCGGCCACCCCGGAAATGAGAGCCGCCGGACGCGCCGTTCATGACGGCGTGAGCGCGTAACCCGCAGGCGATGCGGGCGCTTGCGCTCCACCGCGCCCTTCATCACTCTATGACCGGACGGCCCCTGCGGACGGGGCCATCCGGCGAGCGGCCGCCCCGGCTCCGGTTGGCACCGCGCGTGCCTCTTCGCGCCGGAGCGTCCGCGGCCCGCGCCGCGCGCGCCACCGAATCCGCGCCCACCGATCCCGCGTGTGGCGGCATCGCGAGACATGGAGTTTTCGTATGGAGGCCCTCTTCATCGGCCACGCCTACATCGACATCACCTTCCTGGCCGATAGCATCCCCACGGGCGACGAGAAGACGATCGCCGACGACTACGCCGTGGCCTTCGGCGGCAATGCCACCACCGCCGCCTTCTGCGCCGCGAAGCTGGGCCTCAAGTGCGACCTTCTCTGCCAGCAGGCGGACGACTGGCTGGCGCGCATGTTCCTCGACATGGCATCGCGCTACAAAATCTCCGTCCACGGCCGCAAGGTGGCCGAATCCTCGCTCTCCTTCATCATGCCGAACGACGGCAAGCGCGCCATCGTGCGCTGCCGCGACGCTCAATTCCTGCACCCTTTCCCCACGCTGAACCTCTCCGGCATCCGCGGCCTCCACATCGACGGCCACATGCACGACGCCGCGCTCCACTACGCCAAGGCCTGCCGCGAGATGGGCGTTATGACGTCGCTGGACGGCGGCTCGGCACGCCCCGGCACGGACGAGCTGCTGAACTATATCGACGTCGCCGCGATCTCCGAGCGCATGTGCGAGCAGATGCACCTCAACCCGCTGGCGATGCTGGACTATTTGCGCTCGCACGGGGTCAAGACCGGCGCTGTCACATTGGGCGAGCGCGGCCTCGTCTATTACGAGAATGGCGGCGAGGCGAAGACCATGCATGCGCTCGGCGTGCCGCATACGGCGGTGGTCGACACCTCCGGGGCGGGCGACGTGTTCCACGGCGCCTATTTCTACTCCGCGCTGGAGCGGCCGGGCCTCTCGTGGGCCGAGCATTTCGACTTCGCCCGTTCCGCCTCCGCCTTCGCCGTGCAGCACCTCGGCAACGAGGAATCGCTGCCGACGCTGGACGATATCGCCGCGATCCGCAGCGCCTACCCCGAAGCGGCCTGAGGCCCGGCGCGCCGGGACGGCTCAGTCGGCCGCCGCCTCGCGCTTCCAGTGCAGCCCTTCGCGCTTGTACTGGGGCGGGTTGGCGAGGAAGCGCCGCGCCGGCATTACGAACGTGTGGCACCAGCCGACCGGCATGACGCCGGCCGGCGCACGAACGCCGGACGCGCCCTCCCCCAGCCCCGCCTCGGCGAGATAATCCTCCACCGCGCGGGCGACGATCGCGGGGCCGGTGAGCTTTAGGAGGTTCACTTTGGCGAAGCGCCCGTCCGGCTCGCGCGCCGCGTCGGCGAGCTGTCCGGCGATGGCCGACAAAATTGCAGCGAAGAGCGGATGTCCCGGCGGCGAGGACAGGAACCAGTTGGCGATGTTGGTGCGCATCTCGCCGGTCCACTGGGCGAACAGCGGTACGGTGGGCGGCGCGTAGGGGATCGGCCGGGCGAGCGTCATATCCGCGTCGATATAGGTGCCGCCGTGGTGGTAGAGCTCCAGCACGCGGAAGATGTCGGCCTGCATGGCGGGGTGGAAGGCATCGTCGAAATGCGCCAGCCAGGGCACGCCGTCGTCCGGCATGGCGGCGATGCGGGCGCGCGCGCTCTCCAGCGTGTAGACGACGTGCTCGTAGCCCGTGTCGGCGGCGACGAGGGCCACCTGATCGATCAGCGTGCGGATCTCGTCCGGCGGCGCCTTGTCCCAGAACTGGACGATGCGGCGGGGCGTGGCGTCCGCGCCGGAGACCGCGGCGAAGTGGGCCGCCCAGTCGAGCCCCGACAGGTCGAGCGCGGCCTCCCATTTCGCGGCGGCCTTGGCGGCGTTCGGCCGCTTGCCGTTCGCCTTCGCGGCGGGGCCGGCCAGCGCACCGGCAGGCTTTTGCGCACGGGCGATGGTGTAGACGCGCGCGGCATTGGTGGCGGGCCAGCGATTGGCGGCCGCGTCGGCGGCGGCCTCGGTCGGCGCGACCTTGCCGAGCGCCGTCCGCTCCCCGCGCTCCGCTCCGCCTTTGGGCGCGGACGCCCGCGCTTTCGCGCCACCGGCCGAAGCCTCGCCCGTTGCGGGCAGGCCGTCCGCGCCGCCCTTGCCGCGCCCCAGCTTGAAGATACGCACGTTCAGACCCTCGTTCCGGACGGCGGCCCTACCTGGACGCCGCCCACCGCGGAACGTTATCGCCGCCGACGCGCAATTGCCACTCATCCGCCGCGCCGCCCCGTCCAGCGCCGGGCCGGACCCGGCCGAACTCTTTCGCTCCCCCGCCAGGGGGCCTAGACCTAACCGCGCCTCCCCGCATGGGCGGGCCACCCGTGGAGCCCCGATGTATTACGAAGACGATCTTCCCGCCGCGCTCTCCTTCGACCCCTTCAAGGCGATCGTCGCCCCCCGCCCGATCGGCTGGGTCGGCACCTTGAACGAAGACGGCATTCCCAATCTCGGCCCCTACTCCTTCTTCAACGCCATCTCCACGCGGCCGAACCTCGTCGCCTTCTCGTCGGAGGGGATGAAGCATTCGGCCGCCAATGCCAGGGCCACGGGCGAGTTCACCCTCAGCCTCGTCACCTATGCGCTGCGGGACAAGATGAACGCGTCCTCCGCCCACCTCGCGGACGGCGCCAACGAGTTCGCGGCGGCCGGCATCGAGATGGGCACCTCGCGCCGCATCCGCCCGCCCTTCGTCAAGGCGAGCCCCGCCGCGTTCGAGTGCAAGGTGGTGCAGACGATGGAGCTGACGGGGCTGGACGGGGCGTCCGCCGACAGCTTCCTCACGATCGGCCAAGTCGTCGCCGTGCATATCGACGATGCCTATGTCAGCGACGGCAAATTCGACGCTGCACGGGCCGAGCCGCTCGCCCGTTGCGGCTACCGCAACTACGCGGTGGCGCGCGAAATGTTCGAGCTCGGCCGGCCCGACGGACCTGCCGTCCCCGTCTGACCCGTCGCGCCGCCCCCTCGGCCGCTGGATCCAGGCAGCGGGGGTCGGCGTCCAGCGCGTGGATCCCGGCAAGATTCGCGCGGTCAGACATCCGCGAAGCGGCGCTTCAGAGAAAGAAAGGAACGATGCGCCACGCGAAGCATTGAGCAAGGGTGACGCGCTGGGCGGGGTGACTAATTCTGCGCAGCGTTCAACATGTTGAGTCTATTGGCGCAGCAGCGAACGGTACTGCATCCGGTGTCGCGCCGTTCAGATGTCGAGCCGCAGGGATGCCGAATATGCATGCTTGCATGAAATATAGGCTTGAATAGAGCGCCGATCCGATCTGTCGTTTGCCAAATATGCAGCCCGCCCATCCCTTCGATCCCATCGTTCCCGATGATCTCGTGCTGAAAGTGCGCGAACGGCTCGTCGAAGCCATCATCTTCGGCGAGATTGCCGGAGGCGAACGGCTGGTGGAGGAGACCTTGGCGGAGCGCTTCGGAATCTCACGCTCGCCCGTCCGCCGCGCGCTGCACGAGCTGGCGGCGCAGGGGCTTCTGGTGCGCAGCGAGTCGCGCCGTTTGATGGTGGCTCCGCTCGACCGCCGCACGCTGGACGAGCTCGTCGTCTGCTGCGTCCCGCTGGAGGGGATCGCTGCCGCGGGGGCCGCTGAAAACCCGACCGACGCCGAGCACAAAGCGGCGCTCGAACGTCGCTTGGATGCGCTGGAGCGGGCGCGCAGCGGCGGCAACATCCGCGACTTCTTTCACGCCACCGTCGCATTTCGCCAGTCGATCCACGCCATGTCGGGCAACCGGGCGTTGATCCGCATTCTGGGCGCGCTCGGCCTGCAATCGCAGCGCTACCGCTATGCCGCCTATCTCATGTTTCCGAGCGTGATCGACCTGTCGATGACGGCCAGTGAGGCGATTGCCGCGGCGGTGATCGCCGGTGACGCGGCCGCAGCGAGCAGCGTGACGGAGAACGTGATCACGCAGTGCTGGCAACATGCCCGCGGCGGCTTTTGTGACTGAGGCGGCGCGCGGGGTCCGGCGCGAGGCCGCGGGCTCCTGCCCGGCCGTCCGGCGATCGACGAACATTTAGACAGCACGCCCAAACAATTGGCTTGAATTATGCCACAATCCGGAGACAATCGCGGTTCAATGGCAGACTGCAGGCGCAACGTCCGTTCCTCGCGACAGGAGCGGGTGCTGCGGCTTATACTGATTCCGCGGTGCAGCGGGTCGGCCATCGGCCGCCTTCTCCCGGCGCATCGCGCTGGCCCCACCGCCACGACAACGCTCTGCCGCGAAGAGGAAACGGTTTGGTGATGTCGCTGATGAAGTTGGCGGTCGACGAGTTCCTGCGACCGCTGGTCCAACGTCCCTGCCTGCTTCAGGTGGCGGCCCTTTGTGTACGCGGCAGCGAGAGCGGACCGGAAATTCTCCTCGTCACCAGCCGCGGCCGCGGCCGCTGGATCATCCCCAAAGGCTGGCCCGAAGCGGGGATGGACGCCGTCTCCGCCGCCCGCCGCGAAGCCTGGGAGGAAGCCGGAGTCACCGCCGGCCCCGCCGCGAGCGCACCTTTCGCCCGCTACCGCACGGTCAAACGGCGCGAGAGCGGATTGGAAGAGCCGTGCGAGATGCTGGTCTTCCGGTTCGACGTGACCTCCGTCGCGTCCGAGTTTCCGGAGAAGGGGCAGCGGCAAATCACCTGGGCCAGCCCCGCCGCCGCGGCCGAACTGGTGGACGAGCCGGGCCTGCGCGACATCCTCCGCCGCGTCGGTGCGCCGGCGGCGGCCCCGTCGCGCGCCGAATAGACCCCGCGACCTCACGCTTCTGGCAATAGACGCCTTGCCCTCAGACGATTCCCGAACGCCCTTCAAGGACCTAGACAAGGATCTCGGCCGCATCGGCTCGGTCGAATTCGCCGCGCAGACGGTGGGCCGGCCGCTCGTCGCCCCGGCCATCGCCTTCGCCTTCATCGCCCTCGCGGCGGCCATCGCGTCGCTCTTCAGCGGCCTCACCCATACTCCGCTTCTGATCGTCGTGGCGGCGGCGATGTCCGCCTATATGGGCCTCAATATCGGCGCCAACGACGTGGCCAACAACATGGGCCCGGCGGTCGGAGCGCGGGTGATGACGATGGGCGGGGCACTCGTCCTCGCCGCCGTCTCGGAGACGGCGGGCGCGCTGCTGGCCGGGGGCGACGTGGTCGGCACACTCGCCGAAGGCATCATCGCCCCGGACAGCGTGGCCTCGCCGCGTCTCTTCATCATCGCCATGATGGCCGGCCTCGTCTCATCGGCGGTGTGGGTGAACATCGCCACCTTCCTCGGTGCGCCGGTGTCCACCACGCATTCGGTGGTCGGCGGCGTCCTGGGCGCTGGCCTGGTCGCGGCCGGCGCGTCGGCCATCAACTGGCCCATGCTCGGCGCCATCGCCGCAAGCTGGATGGTCTCGCCGCTGGCCGGCGGCGCCGTCGCCGCACTCATCCTCGCCTTCCTGGAATGGCGCATCGTGCGCAAAGACGACATCATCGCCGCCGCGCGGGTCTGGGTGCCGGCCTCGGTCGGGCTGATGGCCGGCGCCTTCACCACCTACATCGCGCTGCGCGGCCTGCCGCGGGTGGTTCCCATCTCCTTCCTCGCCGCCGCTTCGGCCGGCGTGGCCGCAGGGCTTGCCGCCGCGCTCGCCAGCGTGCCGTTGGTGCGCCGGCGCGCGGCGGGGCTGGAGAACCGCAAGCGCGCGCTGAAGACACTGTTCGGCCTGCCGCTGATCATCGCCGCCGCACTCCTGTCCTTCGCCCACGGGGCCAACGATGTCGCCAACGCGGTCGGCCCGCTGGCGGCCATCGTGCAGGTGGCCATGGCCGGCAACGTCAGCGCCGATGTGGCACTGCCCTTCTGGGTGCTGATCCTCGGCGCTGCGGGCATCTCACTGGGCCTCTTCCTGTTCGGGCCACGGCTGATCCGCATGGTGGGCGAGGAGATCACCAAGCTGAACCCGGTGCGCGGCTTCTGCATCGCCCTGGCGACGGCGATCACGGTGATCACCGCGTCCGGCCTCGGCATCCCCGTCAGCACGACGCATATCGCCGTGGGCGGCGTCTTCGGCGTCGGCTTCTACCGCGAGTGGGCGGAGGAGCGCCGCGCCAAGGACAAGGCGCCGAAAGAGGGGGACGGGGAGAAGAAGTCCAAGCGCCAGCCGGCCGAAGAGCGCCGGCGGCGCCGCCTCGTGCGCCGCTCCCACGTGCTCACCATCTTCGCCGCCTGGGTCATCACGGTTCCCGCGACGGCGCTGCTGTCGGCCGCGCTCTTCGTCATCATCAACGCCCTCGACTGATCGCCGCGCACCCGCCGTCCGCGGCGCCGCTTCTCGCGCGCCACCGCGGCGGATCGGCGGCGGATCGAAGCCGGCGGGGCTTCCGCCTCGCCGCCGCCTTCAGGGCGCCTGCACCATGAAGGACAGGCGCCACTCGTGCAGAAAGCGCGCCTTCTTCAACTGGTCCAGGAATGTGAGAAGGCCCGGTCCCAGGCGCACGGGCATGCGCGACGCCTTCGCCTCGGCATCGCCCGCCGCGGCGGCCAGCGGAAGAAGCTGACCGCCCGCCTCGATCGCCGCCTGACCTTCATCGGAGACGAGGTAGGCGACGAAGCGCTCGGCCGCATCCGGCGCCGCCGCCCAGACGGGCACGAACGCCGATCGGGCGAAAACGAGCGTGTAGTCGCTGAGAAAGTGGACGGCGAAGCGCGGGTCGCCCTCCGCCGCCGCGAGCGCGTAGGAGCCGATCACGTTGTAGGCCAGCATCATCCGGCCGGACGCCACCTCTTCGATCATCAGGTTGGTGCAGCAGAAGGTCCGCGCGCCTGCCCGCCCCAGCGTCTCGACCAGGCGGGTGGATTGGTAGCCGCGCGCGGCATCCTGCGTGGCGAACATGTAGCCGACGCCCGACCGCTCGATATCGTAGGTGCCGACACGACGGTCGTAGATCTCCGGCGCGTCGCGGATCATCGAGGCGAGCTCGGAACGGCTGCGCGGCAAGCTGCGGTCGGCGAAGGCGTCGACGTTGTAGATCATCGCCACCGGCTCGGCGGTGAACCCGAACAGCTCGCCGCGCCAATTGGCCCAATCCGGCCCGGCGGCGCCGATGTCGAGCCGGCGGGCGAGGCCGTCATTGACGAGGTCGACCTGAAGGTCCGCTGCGGACGATATGACGACGTCGGGCCGGATGGCCCGTTCCGGCGCCCGCGCCGCATCGCGCACGGCCAGCGCCAGCTCGCTGGTGTTGAACTCGGTGTATTCGACGTGGATGTCCGGGTTGGCGCGGGCGAAGGCGTCGAGCGTCCCCCGCAAGGCGCCGACGTCGGTCGCGCTCCAGATGCGCAGAAGCTGCGGCTCCTCCTCCGTGCAGCCGGCAAGGACGAGGCAGAGCGCCAGAATGAGGCCGGGCGCCGCAAGGAGGCCGGCGAGCCGCGAGCGCATCAGCCGCGCCCCGCAGCGCCCGGCGGGATCCGGCCCCGCTCCGGCGACGGGCTCCGGCCCTGCTCCTGTGAAGGGCTCCGGCCGCGCTGCACCGCCCGCGGCAGGACGAGAACCGCCTCCAGCCCGCCCTCTGCCGCATCGCGCAGGAGAAGGCGGCCCTTGTGCCCCTCCGCCACCGCGGCGGCGATCGCCAGGCCGAGACCCGAGCCGCCGCGGTCGTCGCGTGTCACGAAGCGCTGCAGCACCGCGGCCTTGTCCACCTCGGCGATGCCGGGGCCGCGGTCCGCCACGACGAGGTCCACCGCCGCACGCCCGCCGATCTGTGACGCGGCGAGGCGCAGCTCGATCGTATTGTCGGCCGGGCCATGGCGGATCGCGTTGTCGATCAGGTTCTTCAGCGCCTCGCGCAGCGCCACGGGGTCGCCGATCACCCGCGCCCCGTCCGCCCCCGGCTCGACCTCGACGCCGAGGGCGATGGTGTCGGGCACGCCGTCGCGCAACGTGTCCTCCAGCGTGCGGCGGAACAGGGCGGCGAGATCCACCTCCGTCTCCTCCGGGTTGTCGGCACGGTGGATCACCATGGCGTGGGACAAGAGCTGATTGGTGAGGTGGATCGTCCGCCGCACCCTCTCGCGCCCCTTGGCGAGCTGCTCTTCCGGCGGCATGGCGGCGGTCGGCTCCAATGTGCTCTCGACACCGAACAGGGAGGTACGCAGCTGGTGCGCCACGTCGGCGATGAAGCTCTGCGCATTGTCGCGGCTGGCGCCCAGGCGGCGCATGAAGTCGTTGATGGCGCCGACGAGCGCGTCCGACTCGCGCGGCGGGGCGATGGTCAGCGGCGACAGGTCGCTCGGCGCGCGGCGGCGAATGTCCCGCTCGATGTCGACCAGCGGGCGGATGGCAAGCGCCACCCCGGTGCGCACCGCGAAGAGGCCGGCGACCGCCACCGCCGCCAGCGGAATGAGGCCTTTGAGGAAGAGGTCGTTGCGCATGTCCCGCCGCGCCAGCGTGGTCTGGCCGACGGCGATGCCGATGCGCGTCACCCGGCTCGCATCCGGCAGGTCGAGCCACGAGACGGCGAGGCGCAGCGGCTCGCCGCCGAACCGCGCGGCGGTGAGGCGAATGCCGTCGCGCGCCCCGGCTTCTGGCGGCGGGGTAAGACCGGGCAGACCGTCATCGCCGGTCAGCGTCACGCCCGTTTCGTCGGCGATGCGGTAGAAGACGCGGTCGTCCGGCGCGAGGGCCAGGATCTCGAATGCGGAGACCGGCACGTCGATCTCCAGCCCCGCGGGGGTCAGGGCGATGCGCTCCTGGATGGCGATGGCGGCGCCCGTCAGGATGAGGTCGTAGGTGCGGTCCGCGGCGGCCTGCGAATAGCGCCAGAGGCCGATCGACAGCAGCGCGACGATGACCGCGAAGAGGCCGGAGGCGCCCGCCGCCAGCCGCCGCTTCAGCGAGTAGGGCCGCCCGCTGCGCGTACCGTGCGGCCGCGTTACGGTCGCCGCCGCGCCGCCGCCGTCCGCGCCTCCGCCGGGGCGCGGCTCAGCCATCCGTCACGCTGGCGATGTAGCCGAGCCCGCGAATGGTGCGGATGTTGAGCGGCGTGTCGGTCAGCTTGCGGCGCAGGCGCGTCAACGTCTGCTCCACGGCGTTGAGGCTCGGCGCCTCGTCGAAGGTGTAGATGCGGTCCGCCACCTCCTCCTTGGTCATCACCCTGTCGAGGTTGGCGAGGAACAGCTCCAGCGCCTGCACCTCGCGCGGGCGCAGCTCCAGGTCCCGGTCGTCGATGCTGGCGCGGCGGGCGGAGCGGTCGAACACGAAGCCGCCCGCCTGGAAGCGGTTCGACGCCGCGCCCGAGCGTCGCCGCACGATCGCCCGGCAACGCGCCGCCAGCTCGCGGAAGTCGACAGGCTTGACCATGTAGTCGTCGGCGCCGACGTCGAGCCCGGTGACGCGGTCGTCAACCTGCGAACGGGCGGTGAGGATCAGCACCGGCGTGGTGTTGGCGCGGGCCCGCAGGCGCGACAGCACGTCGAACCCGGAGAGGCCGGGCAGGTGGACGTCGAGGATCACGAGGTCGAACACGGCGTGGGACAGGAGCTGATCGGCGCTGGTGCCGTCGTGCTCCACATCGACCGCATGGCCTTCCGCGGTGAGGCGTTCGCGGATCGCGGAGGCGAGTTCGGCGGTATCTTCCACCAGAAGAATACGCATGTGAGAGGTCCCCGCGCGCCGCTCCGCTTCGCCGCCCGCGCCACGGCTTGGGCGAGGCGCCGGAACGCCGCCCATCAGCCCCTGCACAATGCGCCGATGCCGGTCAATCGCAAATCGGTGTTGGCCCGGCCCGCTGCTGCGTCGCCGGTGCGCTGGTCGCCGACAGACCCTGCGCGCGTGGCGCCGCCTGTCGGCCGTGTCGCACCCAGCGCTGACGCGGCGCCCGTGGCATCGGCCTAACCGACCACTGCACATAATTTAGGCAGCTTCGGCCGCCTTGAGCCCGGCCTGTCAGCTTCGGGTCAGGTAGCGGTCAAAGTCGTGTCAGCCCTGTCAGATATTCATAGCTGCGATGCATCGGCGACTGGCCTGGCAGCGGATCCCCGCCCGCCGCTCCGATCCTCAAGAAACGCTTCGGTTCCGCGGAACCATTGGGAAGGAATCATCATGCGATTTGCCACCATCGCCTCCGCGGCGATCCTGTCGGCGCTCCTCGGCGGCTCGGCTCTGGCCGAGGACATCGCCCGGCCGGAGTGCGTCGCCCCGGCCAAGCCCGGCGGCGGCTTCGACCTCACCTGCCGCATCGCCCAGTCCGGGCTGAAGGATCAGCTCGCCAACCCGGTGCAGGTCACCTTCATGCCCGGCGGCATCGGCGCGGTTGCCATCAACCAGTTCAACACCAACCGCACCGACGATCCTAACGCCATCGTCGCCTTCTCCTCCGGCTCGCTCCTCAACATGGCCATCGGCAAATATGGCCAGTGGAACGAGGACGACGTGAAGTTCACCGCCACCGCCGGCCAGGATTACGGCGCCATCATCGTCAAGGCCGACTCCCCGTTCGAGACGCTGGACGACGTGCTCGCCGCGCTGAAGGAGAACCCGACCGGCGTGGTGCTGGGTGCGGGCGGCTCCGTCGGCTCGCAGGACTGGATGAAGGCCGCCCTGCTCGTGCGCTCGGAAGGCATCGACCCGCGCCAGATGCGCTACGTCGCCTTCGACGGCGGCGGCGACGCCATGGCCGGCCTCCTCGGCGGCTCCATTCAGGTCTATACCGGCGACGTCGGCGAGATCGTTTCGATGATGGAAGCCGGCAACATCCGCGTTCTGGCGGTGATGAACGACGAGCGTCTGCCCGCCCCCTTCGCCGACACGCCGACCACCGTCGAACTCGGCTATGCCGACGCCGTGTGGCCGATCATCCGCGGCTACTACATGGGCAAGAACGTGTCCGACGAGGCCTACAAGGCTTGGGTCGACGCCTTCGAGGCCGCCTATGGCACGGACGCCTGGAACAAGACCGTGACCGATCAGGGTCTCCAGCCCGTCGCGCTCGCCGGTGAGGAGATGCAGGCCGAGATGCTGAAGCGCGTGGAGCGGATGCGCACCATCGCCAAGGAAGCCGGCCTCATCCAGTAAGACGACCCAGCGGCGGGGGGCCTGCAACCGGGCACCTCCCTACCCGGCGAGGCTCCTTCGCCGCCGTCGCCCCTCGACGGCCACTCGCGCAGGGCCGGCCCTCCACCCGGCTTCGGCCGGCCGCTGATCCTCCGCCCGGCTTCGGCCGGACGCTGATCCTCCGCCCGGCTTCGGCCGGACGCTGAACCTTCGCCCAGCTTCGGCCGGACGCTGAACCTTCGCCCGGCTTCGGCCGGACGCTGAACCTTCGCCCGGCTTCGGCCGGGCATGGGCGGAGCTGCCGCCGGCGTCTCCCGGCAGCGGCTCCTCAACTGCCCCAGGGCCAGCTCCCCCGGTGCCCTGGGGCCCCTTTCGCGCGCCGCGCTCGGCGCCCCCTCAACGCAGTTCGCCCGCCCGTCCCGCGTCACGGGCCCGCTCCACGAACTCACGCGTGCCCGGCACGCCTCGCACCTTAAGGCACCACCATGGTCGACAGGCTCTTTGCCGGCGTCCTTCTCCTGGTCGCGATCGGCTACACCTACATCGCCTTCACCGCGATCAAGGCGCCGTTCCAATACGACCCTCTCGGCCCCGAATCGTGGCCGCAACTCCTCGGCATCGCCGCCATCCTGTGCGCCGGCTATCTCGTCGCGAAGCCGGATGTCGCCCGCTTCGGCCTCGCGCTCCCCACCTGGGCGCGCCTCGCCGTGCTCGTCGTGCTGCTCTTCGGCTACGCCTACCTGTTCCAGCCGGCCGGCTTCATCCTCGCCACATTCGCCTTCTGCACGCTGCTGTCGGTGATGCTCGGCTCGCGCATCCTGCCCGCCCTCGCCTTCGGGGCTTCGACCGGCGTCGTCGGCTTCTTCCTCTGCACGCGCATCCTGGAACTCAACCTTCCCGCCGGCGTGTTCGCCGCGTATCTCTAAGAGGCGAACATGGACGCCATTCTCACCGGCCTCGGCCAGGGCTTCGCCACCGCCCTCGACCCGCTCAACCTCTTCCTCGTCCTCGCCGGCTGCTTCGCCGGCACGCTGATCGGCGCACTGCCCGGCATCGGCCCCATCAACGGCGTGGCGATCCTGCTGCCGATCGCCTACGGCTTCGGCCTGCCGCCGGAATCGGCCATCATCCTCCTCGCCGGCATCTACTACGGCGCCGAATATGGCGGACGGATCTCCTCCATCCTCCTCAACGTGCCCGGCGACGCTGGCGCGGTGATGACCACGCTCGACGGCAACCCCATGGCCAAGCGTGGCGAGGCCGGGCGCGCCCTGTCGCTTTCCGCCATCGCCTCCTTCATCGGCGGCACCTTCGCCGTCGTCCTCATGTCGATGTTCGGTCCCGCCCTCGCCTCCTACGCGGTCACCTTCTCGCCGTCCGACTACGTGGCGCTGATGGTCTTCGCCTTCGCCTCGCTCGCGTCTCTCGTGGGCTCCAACCCGGTGAAGACGCTGTTCGGCGCCGTCATCGGCCTGATGCTCGCCTCCATCGGCATCGACGCCAACACCGGCGTGGAGCGCTACACCTTCGGCATCCCCGACATCCTCGCCGGCATCGACTTCCTCGTCGTCGTCATCGGCCTCTTCGGCATGGCCGAGCTCATCACCCTGGTGGAGCATCAGGCGACCGGCACGCTGAAGGCGCTGAAGATCGACAAGTCCTTCGTCACCATGGGCGACCTGGCGCGCACCAAGTGGACGATCCTGCGGTCCTCGATGATCGGTTTCTTCATCGGCATCCTGCCCGGCACCGGTGCGTCGGTCGCCTCCGCCGTCGCCTACGGCACCGAGAAGCGCGTGGCGAAGGACAGCCACACCTTCGGCACCGGCGACGTGCGCGGCCTCGCCGCCCCGGAAGCGGCCAACAACGCCGCCGCCGGCGGGGCCATGGTGCCGATGCTGACGCTCGGCATTCCGGGCTCCGGCACCACGGCCATCCTCCTCGGCGCGCTGCTCCTCTTCAACGTGCAGCCCGGCCCGCTGATGTTCCAGACCCGGCCCGAGATCGCCTGGGGCCTCATCGCCTCCATGTACATCGGCAACGTGGCGCTCCTCATCATCAACCTGCCGCTGGTGGGCCTGTTCGCGCGAATGCTGACGATCCCGCAGCAGTTCCTGACCCCCATGATCGGCGTTCTCGCCTTCATCGGCGTCTACTCGGTCGTCTCCAATCCGCACGACCTCTACATGATCACCGCGCTCGGCGTGTTCGGCTGGATCATGCGCAAACTTGACTTCAGCCTGGCGCCGGTGATTCTCGGCTTCGTTCTCGGCTCCCTGTTCGAGGACAACCTGCGCCGCGCCCTGTCCATCTCGGGCGGCGACTGGTCGATCCTGCTCAACTCGTGGAACTCGGTCGTGCTCTATCTTCTCGCCGCCGTGGTGGTGATCCTGCCCATTCTCGCCGCGCGTCGCAGCAAGCGCCGCGCCCTTCTCGCCGAGGGTGACACCCCCGTCATCCGGCCCTGAGCCATGCGGTCCGTCTTCGTCGCGCTTGCCCCGGCCCTCGCCGGGGCGGCGCTCTTCGTCGCGCTCGGCATCCCCGCCGGGGCGCTGATGGGGTCCACCCTCGCGGTCACCGCCGTCGCTCTCCTGCGCCTCGGCCCGCGCGTTCCCCAGCCGCTTCGCGACACAGGCTTCGCCACCATCGGCGTGACGCTCGGATCGGGCGTCTCGCCGCATCTGCTTTCGGACCTCGCGCGTTTTCCCGTCAGCCTCGCCGCGCTGACCGTCACCATCATGCTGGTGATGGCGATCTCCGGTGCCCTGTTGCGCCGCGTCTACAAGTTCGACAAGGCGACCACCATCCTCGCCACGTCGCCCGGCGCCATGTCCTACGCCTTGTCGCTCGCCACCGCGTCGGGCCACGCCAAACCGGACATGCCGACCGTGATGGCGCTGCAGAGCCTGCGCCTTCTCCTCATCACGATCCTGCTGCCGCCTGCGATCGCGCTGATCGACGCCTCTTCGGGCATCCCGCACGCCGCCATTGCGGTTCACGGCCCCTTGCCGCTCCTGCCGAGCGTCGTCCTCATCGCCATCTCCTTCGCGGTCGGCATCGGCTTCGGCAAATTGAAGGTGCCGGCGGCTTTTCTGCTGGCCGGCGTTGCGGTCAGCGGTCTCGGCCACGGGCTCGGCATCATCGAGGGGCGACCGTCGACGGCCCTCACCTTCATCGGCTTCGCGCTCGCAGGCGCCGTCATCGGCACCCGGTTCGACAAGATCACCGGTGCGGCTCTGCGCGCCCTGCTCGTGGCGGGGGCGGTTACGACGACGGTCGCGGTCAGCCTGTCCGGCGCGGTCAGCCTCGTCATGGCCCACGCGCTGGGCCTGCCGTTCGGCCAGGTCTGGGTTTCCTATGCGCCCGGCGGCGTGGAGGGGATGGGCGCGATGGCCCTCGCCCTCGGCTACGACCCGGTCTACGTCGCCACCCACCACATCTACCGGCTGCTGCTGCTCATCGCCGTTCTGCCGTTGCTGCTGCGGCGGCTGTGACGCGCACCGCCGGCTAGCGCGCCGGATCCATAGAGCACGGTCTAGCCGTCGCGGCTGGGGATCCGTCCGCGCGCCTCGAGCCGATTGCGGCGGGCGGCGCGCATCTGGTGGATCCGGCGCGACGGTGCGCGGCGCAGGAGGCTGCGCACAACGCGGCGCAGGCCCACAGGGCGCAAGGGGTCGGCCGCGTCCGACTCCGCGAAGAGCTCCTCCGCCAAGGTCATCTCGCGCGCCATCAAGGGCATCAGGTGCTTGCGGCCCGTGGAATTGAGCGCATCGATGGTGGCGATCAGCGAACCGCCCTTCGCCGCCAACGTCTCCGCCACCTCCTCCGGCGTGCAGCCCAGATGCTCGGCGATCAACCCGTTGCGGATCCGCGCGACGCGCGCCCTGCCGTCCCGATCCTCCCCCGCGTCCACGACGAGATCGCACTCCGAATCGTAACCCATCGAGCGATTGTTGATGTTGGCCGAGCCGACCTTCAGGGCCCGGTCGTCGGCGAACATGATCTTCGCGTGGACATAGATCGGCCGTCCCGCTTCGTTCACCGGATAGTAGATGCGGAAGCGGTGGTAGACGTCCGCCTCACGCAGCAGGCGGATCATGCGCACCCGCGCCGTGTCCATCGCCTTCGCCTCAAGCCAACCGTCCGCCGTCTGCGGGTTGATCACCACGATTTCCGGCCCGTCCGGCTCGGACAGGCGGTCGATCAGCACTTCGCAGATGCGCCGCGAGGCGAGATACTGGCTCTCGATGTAGAGGACATCCTTCGCCGCCCGGATCAGCGCGTAGAAGGCGGCCAGGATCTCGTTGATGTGCTCGCGGCCCTCGTAGCGCGGCAGCGTGCGCGCGATGCCCACGTCCACGTTCTCGAAGTCGACGAGAAGACCGTCCGGCCAATAGGCGTGCGGCCCGTCCTCGACCGGCGGCACCGGCGCCAGCTCCTCCCCCGTGGCCCAGTTCCAGCGCAACGCGGCGAGGCGCGCCAGGCCCAGCGCCGCATCGCCCGTCACGCAGGTGGTCACGTCGTGCCACGGCGGCAGAGGCGTACCGCGCGGCGAGTGTCGTCCCGGTCGCCCCTCCTCGTGGGAGCGGGTGTCCCAGCGTCCCATCGTCATGTCGATGCCGCCGCAGAAGGCGAGCTGATCGTCGACGATGAGGATCTTCATGTGGTGCGCCGAGGTGGTCGGGTGCGCGCTGTCGAGGCGGAAATCGATTCCCTTCGGCATCAGCCAGTGGAGGACGAAGGCCGGCGTCTCCCCCCGCCCCAGCGAGCGCAGGACGCCGATGTCCCATTTGAGGATCCGCACGTCGAGGTCGGGGCGTTCCTGCGCCAGCCACTCCATGAAGCGGCCGACGCGGTTGGGGCCCTCCACGGTGGTCTCCTCGGGCTCGAGCTCGATCCGCGCGTCGAAGTCCCAGCCGATGAGGAAGACGCGGTGTTTCGCCTTCAGCATCGCCGCCTTGGCGAAGCGATAATAGTCCGCCGCGTCGACGATGACGGAGAACCGCTCCGCCGTCTCGACCGCCCAGCAGGTCTCGCCCGTGGAGAGGAGTGTGTCAGTCATGGAAAAGTCGCCGTTCACGCACGGCGACATAGAGCGGGCGAGCGCCGCGCCAACGCCCCGGGCGCGAAAGGCTGGATTGCCCCGGCGCCGCGCGACCGGTTGGGCGCGGCCAGCGGGGCTCAGCCGCCGGGCACCGCGTCCGCCTCCTTCGCGGAGACGGTGTTGATCGAGATGAGATCGTCCAGGAACCGGCGCGACCAGGCGGACGCGGTGTTGGTCGTCACCTTGGCGTTCAGCGCCGTCCACCGCTCGATCCGCTCCTCGCGCGGCATCTGGATCGCGATGCGCAGCCCCTCCGCCAGCTCGTCGATCGAGTAGGGGTTGACGATGATCGCCTCGCGCATCTCCTCCGCGGCGCCGGCGAAGCGGGAGAGGACGAGGACGCCAGGATCCTCGGGGTCCTGCGCCGCCACATATTCCTTGGCGACGAGGTTCATCCCGTCCCTCAACGGCGTCACCAGGCCCACCGACGAGGCGCGGTAGATACCGGCCAGCGAGCGGCGCGGGAAGGAGCGGCTGATGAGGTGGATCGGCGTCCAATCGAGGTCGGAGAAGCGCCCGTTGATGCGGCCGGACAGCCCCTCGAGCTCGCGCTGGATCTCCAGATAGGCGCGCACCTCCGAGCGGGAGGGCGGCGCGATCTGCAGCATCGTCACCTCCCCCTTGTGCTCGGGATACATCTCCAAGAGGCGCTCGAACGCCTCGAACCGCTCGGGAAGGCCCTTCGAGTAGTCGATCCGATCGACGCCGACGATCTGCTTCTGCGTATCGATCTCACGGCGCATGAGGGCGAAATTCTCCGCCCCCTCGTCCGTCTTGTAGAAGTTGGCGAAGGCGCCGGCGTCGATGCCGATGGGGAAGGCGTCGGCCATCACCGTGCGGCCGAACACGGAGATGGAGCGGTCCTTGTTGCGCGTCCCCTGCGCCTCCTGAAGCAAGTATCGCTCGAACGCGGCGAGGTGGCTGTGGGTCTGGAATCCGACGAGGTCGTAGGCCGTCATCGCTTCGGCGAGGCGGCGGTGGTTGGGAAGCGCGGTCAGCACCTCCGGCACGGGAAAGGGAATGTGCAGGAAGAAGCCGATGGGGTTGGTCATCCCCGCTTTGCGCAACTCCTCGCCGAGGAAGAAGAAGTGGTAGTCATGCACCCAGACGATATCGTCCGGCTTCAAGAGCGGGATGAGACGCTGGGCGAACCGCTCGTTGACGCGCCGGTAGCCTTGTTCGAGCCGCTTGTCGAAGTCGGTCAGGTCGAGCCGGTAATGCATCGTCGGCCACAACGCACGGTTGGCGAAACCGGCGTAGAATTCGTCGTAGTCGGCCTGGGTGACGTCGATGGTGGCGGTGGAGACGTTGCCTTCTTCGTGGAGGCGCAGCGGACCGTAGGAGCCTTCCTCCGAGATCGACCCGGACCAGCCGAACCAGAGGCCGCCGCGCTCGCGCAGCACGTCGACCAGAGCGACGGCCAGACCGCCGGCCCGCCCGGTGTCAGAGAGCGGTCCAACGCGGTTGGACACGACGACGATGCGGGTCATGGATCGGCCTTTCGGTCGCGGTGGTCGGGCCCGAATATGTACCGCAAGCGGGCCCGCTGAAAAGGCGTTCCCTCCGGATTCTGCCGCTGCGGCGCGCGGCTGACCAAATTTTGCGCACCTCGGCCGCGCCTCCGAAACACCGGGCGATGTGCCGTCAATTCCTTGGCGCAGCGGGAGGATTCGCTCCGCTCCACGGCCGCGTTAGGCGATGCGGCGCGGTGATGCCAGGGTGCCGCACGACGCGGCGTGCTGGCGTCAATTGATCGGCGACAACAGCTCTGTCGCGGTGACGAGCTGGCGCACGCCGTGCGAATGGTGCTCGTCGAACACGTTGCCGTCGGCCGCCCAGGTGTGCAGCGAATTAATGTCGAGCTTGGCGCATTGCGGCCGCACGCTCCAGGTCACCAGGAGGGGCGAGCACAGCGCCTGGGTGTAGGAGGGACCGGTGGTCGATCCGGCGAAGACGACCGGCTCGCCCGTGTCGGCCGGAAGCGCCATCGGCTGCGGATGGGGCCGCCCGGCGGTGCCGCGATAGACATAGTCGTTGAAGTTGCGCGCCGCCGGGTCGTTGACGAGGAGGAAGACCTGCGCCTCGACCCGCAGCTCGGGATTGGCGCAGGCCGGCGACAGGCAGGATCCGAGCCCGGGGCCGGGATTGACGCTGCACGAGGTGAAGACCCAGTGCACCTCGATCGTGTCGCCCGGCTGCACCCCGGCGAAGTGCGGGTGTTCCACCGGGGCGAGCTCCGCCTCGGTCAACTGGTCGGCGTCGTTACAGCCGTAGCCGCCGTGTTCGTCATTGCCTTTGAAGACCTGGAAGCCGGGGCCGCGATGCTCGGCATTCGTGTGCGTGTGGATGTTGCACAGGTTGAGCTTGTCGGCCGCCGGCGCGGGCACCCAGGCGGTGGTGTTCATGCCGTCCCGCACCGAAATATCACGCGGCGTTTGCGGTCCGAAGCCCTTACACAAATCCTCGGCCGAGACGGGTCCGGCCACGGCGAGGCCCAAGGCTGCGGTGACGGCGGCGGCGAGCGCGCACGAAAGGCGGCGAGACATCATCGATCGATCCCCCAGGAGCGCGCCCGTCGGCGAGCGCGGGGTCATAATACAGAGGCGCGCCGAAGATGACACCCAAAAGGTTTCAACTTTCGTCCGCGCCCTTACACCACCTTGTCCCAGCGCCGCGACAGACGAACGGCGCCGTTAATAATGCCAACCATTGAATAAGTCTGCGGGAAATTGCCCCAAAGCTCGTTTGTGTTGGGGTCGACATCTTCCGACAGAAGGCCGAGATGGTTGCGGCAGCCCAGCATTGTCTCGTAGATCTCGCGCGCTTCTTCGCGCCGTTCCATCCGGCCCAGCGCGTCGATGTACCAGAAGGTGCAGACGTTGAAGGCGGTTTCCGGCCGGCCGAAATCGTCGGCGGCGTGGTAGCGGTAGAGGTGGTCTCCGCGGCGAAGCTTCTCGCCGATCCGGTCCACCGTGC
Source organism: Acuticoccus yangtzensis (assembly GCF_001927245.1). GTDB lineage: Bacteria > Pseudomonadota > Alphaproteobacteria > Rhizobiales > Amorphaceae > Acuticoccus > Acuticoccus yangtzensis. The sequence goes on from NZ_MJUX01000002.1 coordinate 157,459, forward strand.
CGACGAAGCGCGGATCCAGCGGGTCGATGAAATTCACTTCGGCCATCAGCAGCAGCGAGGCATCGAGATCCTCGCCGCCGAAGCTTTCCACGAAGGCGCCGACCTTGGGGTTCCACGCCTCCTCGCAGATGCGCTTGTGCACCTCGTCCGCCCGCGAACGCCAATGCTTGGGCGAAACGCCGAGCGAATTGGCAATCTTGGCGAGACGGTCGAGCGCGGCCCAGCACATCAGCGACGACGAGGTGTGGACGCGGGCGCGCGTGCGCAGCTCCCAGATGCCGGCGTCCGGCTCATTGTGGAGCATGAAAGCGCGGTCGCCGATCACCTCGAGATGGCGGAAATCCTCCATCGTGCCCTGGCGCATCAACCGCTTGTCGAAGAAGGCCTGGGCGGCGGCGAGCACGATGTTGCCGTAGACGTCGTGCTGATAATGCTCGTAGGCCTGATTGCCGACGCGCACCGGCCCCATGTCGCGGTAGCCCGGAAGGTCGGCGACCTCCTCGATCAACGCCTGCTCCAGACCGATGCCGAACACGGGCTGGATGTGCCCGCCCTTGGTCAGCGCGATGACGTCGCGGATCCAGGCGAGGTAGTTCTCCAGCGTCTGCATGTCGCTGAGCGCGTTGAGGGCGCGCACGACGAAGAAGGCGTCACGCAGCCAGCAATAGCGGTAGTCCCAGTTGCGCTCGGACCCGGCATGCTCCGGGATCGAGGTGGTGGCGGCGGCGACGATGGCGCCGGTTTCCTCGAACGTGCAGAGCTTCAGCGTGATCGCCGCGCGGATCACCGCCTCCTGCCATTCCAGCGGCAGGGCAAGGCGTAGCGTCCACAGCTTCCAATAGGCTTCGGTCTGCTCCTGGAAGTCACGGCCGATGGAGGCGGGAGAGGCGGTAAGCGACTCGTCGGGCCCCAGGAACAGCGTCAGCTCGCGCTCCAGGACGAAGAAGGATTCGTCGCGGATATAGGTGATCGGCGCGTCCGTCGTCAGGCGGATGGCGATGCCGTCGCCGACGAAGCGCACATGGTTGGAGCCGGACGTGATCTGCGGCCGTTCCTTGCCCCAATGGAAGCGCGGCCGCAGCACCACCTTGACGCGCGGACGGCCGGAGATGGGGCGAACGCGCCGCACGATCTGCGCCGGCCGGAAGGTGCGCCCGCGCGAGGCGAAGCGGGGGCAGAAATCGTCGATCTCGATCGTCGACCCGTCCTTGGCGACGAGCTGGGTGCGCAGGATCGCTGTGTTCTCGATATACCACTGCTTGGAGTGGGAATAATCCTCGATCTGGATCGAATATTGGCCGTCGCCGGGAGGACCGTTGGTGCCGAGCAGCGAGTGGAAGACCGGGTCACCATCGGGGCGTGGGAGGCACCACCAGACGATGTTCGCTTCGTCGTCGACGAGGGCTTGGACCGAGCAATTGCCGATCATGCCGAGGGCGAGAGTGCTCAAGCGGGAACCCCTGCGAGATGTGCGAGCCAAGTATGGACGGCGGCGACGTCGGCGAGTCGGTGCGGCGCGTCGGTCGCCCCCTCGCCCACTTTGATTCCGAAACCGCCCAGCGCGCCCGCCGCGCGGATCCCGTCCTCGTCCGTCACATCGTCGCCGATGAAAATCGGGGTGCGGCCCGCGAAAGGCGGGCTTGCCATGAAGGCGCGCACGGCGGCGCCCTTGTCGAAGCCGCGGCGCTTGGCCTCCACCACCATCTTCCCGCAGATGAGGTGGAGCTCGGTCAGATCCGCCGTCGCCCTCTCCATCGCGTCGATCACGTCCTGCTGGCGGGACGGGTTGGCGCGGTAGTGGACTGCGAGACCGGCGCCCTTGTCCTCCATCGACACGCCGTCGCCCAGGAAGGGGAAGGCGGCGATGCGGGCGCGCAGCGTTTCCATCTCCGCCGGGGCGGGCTGATGATGAACCTCGTCGCCCGGCGCGGCGCGATGCTCCAATCCGTGCATCCCGGCCGCGGCGATGGGAATCCCGAGGAACCCGTCGATGTCCTGGATCTGCCGGCCGGAGACGACGGCGACGGCGCCTGACGTGCGCGCGACGAGCCGCTCGATCAGCGTGTGAAGGGAGGGCGCGACGACGACTCCGTCGGGACGATCGGCGATGTCAACGAGCGTGCCGTCGAAGTCGAGGAACAGCGCCGGACGCTCCGGCACGGGTGGGGTCATGGTCTTCCGGCTCGCCGAATCTGGAGCGGGCCCCCAGTGGCCGCTGCACTGCACCATGCCTTTTCATCCCTTTTGGGGCAACCGCTTCGTCCGCTCGGCGCGGCATCGGCGCGCACACGCGCAAGCCACGGGTGACGGCGCGGCCGCCTGGCCCAGTTGGCGCGCTCCCCGCGAGCGGCTATGCGCAACCCCGCGACCGCTCCACCTTTGCCCCGGTGAACGACGGTCCGAGGGCGACAAATGAACGAGACACCGGGGATTGAAGCGCCGGGAACGAGCGACCGGGCAACGCCGATCAGGGGAACGAGAGACTGGTGATGGACAGCCACATTCATTTCGCCCTCCTCCTCAGCGGGTCCAACAAGGGCACCGACGTGACCAACGAGGCCGAGATCGCGCTGCTCGCCGCCAAGGACCGGCCGGTGTGGATCCACCTCTCCGCGGACCACCCCGACACCGAAGCCTGGATCGCCACCCACCTGACTTATCTCCCCGAAGCGGTGCGCGAGGCTATGCTGGAGCCGCAGACGCGCCCGCGCACGCATCGCACCGGGGCCGGGCTTCTCGTCATCCTGCGCGGCATCAACTTCAACGCCGGGGCGGACCCGGAAGACATGGTTTCGCTGAGGATCTGGGTGGACGAGCACCGCATCGTGACCCTGTCCCGCCTGCGCCTCCAGACGGTGGCCGATGTCGCCGCCATGGTGCGCACCTCCGGCGGACCCGAGCGCCCCGCCGGCGTGATGGCCGAGCTGGTCGAGCAACTCACCGACCGCATCGAGGAGCACACCAGCAACCTCGAGGAGCGCGTCGACCGGCTGGAGGCCGCGACCATCGCCGAGCCGGACGAGGCGATGCGCAAGGAGGTCGCCGACCAGCGCCTCGAGCTGACCGAGCTGCGCCGCTTCATCCCGCCACAGCGCGACGCCGTGCGCCAGCTCTGCCACATCCCACTGTTCGCCACCGACGAGGCGGACATCCTGACCGAGCAACACGACCAGCTCGTGCGCGTGGCAGAATCCCTCGACGCCCTGCGCGAGCGTCTCCACACCATCCGCGACGAGTTGCAGAGCGCGCAGGCCGAGAGGCTGAACCGCAACCTCTACGTGGTCTCTGTCATCTCGGCCGTGTTCCTGCCGCTCGGCTTCCTCACCGGGCTGATGGGCATCAACGTCGGCGGCATTCCCGGCGAGCATTCGCGCCTGGCCTTCTGGGTCTTCAGCGGCCTCTTGTTGGTGATCGCGCTCGGCGTGCTCGCCCTGTTGCGCAAGGCGAAGATCCTTTAGCCCGCCTCGCCCCGCGCGCCAGCAACCGGCGCGGCAAGGCTATTTCTCCGCGCGGATGACACCGTCGACGAGGTTCACCCGCGCCAGAAGCTCGGCATCGACGGTCGTGCGCACGCGCGGCGCCGGGCGGTCGATCGCCTTCAGCAGCGCGCGGCGGCGGGCATGGGCCTCCTCCACCGTCGACCACACCATACGCACCTCGTCCCGCGGGCGGCGCTGCGCCAGACGTGGCCGGTCCGCCGCCGCGACGACGCCGATCTTCGGGTAACCGCCGGTCGGCGCGCGGTCGGCGAGCTGGACGATCGGCCGGCCGCTTCCCGGTACCTGGATCGCCCCTTCGACGATCCCGTCCGACACGATGTCGTGGCTCACCGCCTCCACCTTCGGCCCTTCCAAGAGGTAGCCCATGCGGTCCACCGCGTCGGTCAGCCGGAACGGCTCGGAGGCGAACTGCGCGCGGATCGCCTCGGAAAACATGTGGTGCTGCGGGCCGGGCAGAACGGCGATCGGCCCTTTGTCGTCGTAGGGATCGTCGAACATCTCCGGCCCTGCGGGCTGGACCGATGTGCATGCAAAACCGCCGGCGAGATCGCGCTTGCCGAAGCCCGTGCGCGCGTTCGTGGCGAACGAGCCGAGCACGGGGGCGCCGAAGTCGATCCCCTCCACGGTGACATAGGCCCACATGCCGGTGCGGCCCGGCGTCAGGCTCAAGGTCTCGCCCGGCTCCAGCGTCAGCCTGAGCGGCGGGGTCAACACCGCCTCGCCCACCCGCACGGTAAAGCCGGGGCCGGTGACGGCGAGGCGCACCGGACCGCCCTCGGCCGCGAACCGCGCGCCGCCGGGGCCGACTTCGAATGCAGCGGGCGCCACCACCAGCCGCCGCGCCAGGCGGTAGCGCACCCAGTCCATTGGCCCCGATTCCGACACGCCGTAGCGCATCGCCCCGCGCCGCCCGCCGTCCTGCACCGTGATGAACGGGTTGGGGTCGACGACCTTGATCCGCGCGCCGCTCATGTCGCACGCCTCACGCCGCCGCCCTCGGCCGCCAGCCGCTCCAGCTCCGCCGCGCCGACCGGCTCGAAGGTCAGCCGGTCGCCCACCGCGAAGGGGACCATGGGGTCGCGCGCCGCGTCGAAGAGGGTCAGAGCCGTGCGGCCGACGACGTACCACCCCGTCGGCATCGACACCGAGGCGAGCGCCGCCATCCCCGCCGCGACGATGATGCTTTCGGACGGGATCGGCGGACGCGGCGTCTTGCGGCGCGGCACGGTGAGACCCTGGTCGATGCCGGAGAGATAGGCATAGCCCGGCGCGAACCCGTACATGCCGACCTGATAATGGCTGGCGATCAGCCGCTCGCGCACCGTGTCGGCGGGAAGGTCCAGCGCCGCCGCCACTTCGCCGATGTCCTCGGCGATCGGGTCCTCGAAACAGGCCGGGACGATCCACTCCGTGCTGACAGCCGCGGCGCCCGTCGTCTCGTCCGGCAGCGCCGAAAGAAGCGCGGCCTCGTCCGTCACGTCGGGGTCGAAGAGGACGAGGACGGAGCGGAAGGTGGGCACCGCCTCGACGAAACCGTCCGGCGCCGCGGCCATCAGCGCCGCATAGAGCGCCGCGACGCGCTGGCCCACCGCGGCGTCGATCACGTCGCCATATTCGATCACGAAGGCGGCCTCGCCGCTCGGGCGCACGGTCGCCCCGTCGAGCCAGCCCATCAGCGCGGGACCGCCGGCCGGACGGCGGGCATCACGCGAACGACGCGACGCGCACGCCCGCCGCCTCCAGCGCCGAGCGCACCGCCGCCGCCACGCCCACCGCATGCGGGTTGTCGCCGTGGACGCAGATCGAATGGATCGGCGTCTTCACCACCGTGCCGTCGCGGGCGATGACGCCGCCCGCCTTCACCATCGCCACCGTGCGCGCCGCAGCCTCCTCCGCCTCGTGGATGATCGCACCCGGCTTCGCGCGGCTGACGAGCTGCCCGTCCGACTCATAGGCGCGGTCGGCGAAAATCTCGGACGCCACTGTGAGCCCCGCCGCTTCGCCCGCCTTCTCGAGCTCGGTCGCCGCCACCGCCAGCAGCGTCACCGATGGGCAGACGGCCCGCACCGCCTTGGCGATCGCGTCCGCCGCCTCGCGGTTGGCGCAGGCGAAGTTGGACAGCGCCCCGTGCGCCTTCACATGCGCCACCTTGACCCCGGCGAGCGCGGCCATCCCCATGAATGCGCCGAGCTGGTAGGCGACCATGCGCGTGATCGCGTCCGGCGCCATCGGGATCACGCGCCGCCCGAAGCCCGGCTTGTCCTCGAACCCCGGATGCGCCCCCACCGCGACGCCGTTCGCCTTGGCGAGCTTCAAGGTCTCGACCATCGTGTCCGGGTCGCCGGCATGGAAGCCGCAGGCGATGTTGGCGGTGGTGACGATCTTCAGGATCGCCGCGTCGTCGCCCATCGCCCAGGGCCCAAAGCTCTCGCCGCAGTCGGCGTTGAGGTCGATCGTTCGCATGCGGGGCTCCTCCACCGGCGCGACTGTGGCAGGAACGGCGCCGCCCCGAAAGGGCGGGCGCGCTCTCCCGGCTCAGGCCGCGGCGGGCAAAACGTCGCCGATCGCACCGGCGATGCGGTCGGCGATCGTCTCGACGTCCGCCGCGGTGATGATGAAGGGTGGGGCGATCAGGATATGGTCGCCGTGCACCCCGTCGATGGTGCCGCCCATGGGGTAGATCATCACGTCCCGCGCGAAGGCGGCCGCCTTGATCTTGGCGTGGGTCTTCGCCGCCGGGTCCAGCACCGCCTTGGTGTCACGGTCGGCGACGAGCTCGATGCCGAGGAAGAGGCCGCGCCCGCGGATATCGCCCACATTGGGATGCTGGCCGAGCCGGGCCTCCAGCGCCGAGGTCAGCGCCGCCCCCATGGCGTTGACGTTGGCGAGGAGGCCGCGCCCTTCGACCTCGTTCAGCACCGCGATGCCCGCCGCGCAGGCCGCCGGGTGCCCCATGTAGGTGTGGCCGTGCTGGAACATGCCGGAGCCGGACGCCACCGCCTGGTGGATCCCCTCGTTGACCAGCATGGCGCCGATCGGCTGATAGCCCGCGCCGAGACCCTTGGCGATGAGGACGATATCGGGCCGCACGTCGTCCGCCTCGGATGCGAACAGGGTGCCGGTCCGGCCCATGCCGCACATCACCTCGTCGAGGATGAGGAGGACGCCGTACTGGTCGCAGATCTCGCGGATGCGCTTGAAGTAGCCGGGGACGGCGGGGACGGCACCCATCGTCGCCCCCACGACGGGCTCGGCCATGAAGGCGGCCACCGTTTCGGGGCCGAGGCGCAGGATCTCGGCCTCCAGCTCGTTCGCGACGCGCAGCCCGTAGGCCTCTTCGCTCTCGCCGGCTTCCGCGAAACGCCAGTAGTGGCAGGGGGCGATGTGGCTGGTCGCGTCCGTCAGCAGCGGGGCGAACTGCTTGCGGCGCCATTCGTTGCCGCCGGCGGCCAGCGCGCCCAGCGTGTTGCCGTGGTAGCTCTGCTTACGGGCGATGATGCGCCAGCGGTCCTCGCCCTGCTCCAGAAAATACTGGCGGGCGAGCTTGATCGCCGCTTCCGCCGCCTCCGAACCGCCGGAGACGAAGTAGACCCGGCCGATCCCCTCCGGCGCGCGGGCGACCAGCATGGCGGCCAGCTCCTCCGCCGCGTCCGACGTGAAGAAGCCGGTGTGGGCGTAGGGCAGCCTATCGAGCTGGGCCTTGATGGCGCCGATCACCGCCTGGTTGGAATGGCCGAGGCAGGAGACAGCCGCGCCGCCCGACGCGTCGACGATGCGCCGCCCGTCCTTGGTGAGGATGTGGATGCCGTCCCCGCCGACGGCGACCGGCAGGTTCGCGGCAGAGGCGCGCTGAAACACATGGGGCGAAGGCATGGTCACTCCTGTCGGGCGGGGCGTGCGCCGACGATTTATTGCGAATCCGGGCGCGCCTTCAATGGCAACGTTGCCCTGTGATGGGGATGGGACCGGCAAGCGGGCCGTCGCCGCTGTGGGCGGGCGGATCATAAGCGGCGGTTGCGTTCCTCTTGGCGGCCGAACCGGTTAGTCTGGCCCCGATTCGCCGATGGAGATGGAATGAGCCACGCGCCAGCCCAGTGTGAGCGATGCTGACCGCCTGGGCCGTCACCGCAGCGGCGAGCGCGCTGGCCGGCATCGTCGTCGCCCGAGCGCGCCTCGCCACCCGCGCAGCCGGCGCTTCGGACGGCGCCGCCGCCGCCGGACACGCGAGCACTGCGGCCCGCATCGCCCTCGCGGACCTCGCCCTGGCGCGCGGCGCGGTGGGCGCGGCACGCCTGTTGCCGACAGGCGAGGCGATCACCTGCGGCACCGTGCCGGACGCTGTCACCGCCGCCATGCGGCCCGGCGCGGAGGGACCGCTCGGCGACGCGGTCGCCGCCCTCGCCCGGCACGGAACGCCCTTCACCAGCGCCATGGCCGAGGACGCCCCCGGCCCCGGCCGCATCGTCGCCGGCACGCTGGACGGCGGCCATCTCACCCTCTTCGTCCTGCCCGAGGCGGTGGAGAGCGCCGCCGCCCCCGTCGACGCCGCGGCGCGCATCAAGGACCTCATCGCCGGCGGCCCCTTCCCGGCGTGGGTGGAGCGCAGCGGCGACAAGGCGGCCGAGCGGCTGTGGTCGAACGCCGCCTATGCCCGCTGCGTCGGCACCGCGGCGGAGACGGACGGCCCCGCCCCACGCGGCGCCGACCCATTGCTCGACGCCAACGCCATGACCCAGCTCGGCGCCGCCAAGGCGGACGGACCGGTGTTCGAGCGCGTGCAGACCATCGTCGGCGGCGAGCGCCGCCACCTCGACGTCGCCGCCGAGCTGCGCGACGGCACCCTCGCGGCGCTGGCGGTCGACGTCACCGACACCGTCTCCGCCCTCACCGTCTCGGCCCGCGCGCTGGAGAGCCACGCGGCGACCTTCGACCTTCTCGCCACGGCCATCGCCATCTACGGGCCGGACCGGCGCCTCGTCTTCCACAACGCCGCCTTCCAGCGCCTGTTCGAGCTTCCCGCCGCCTTCCTGGAGCAGACCCCCGCCGAGGACCAGGTGCTCGACCGCCTACGCGCAGAGCGACGCCTCCCCGAGACTGCCGACTTCCGCGCCTGGAAGCGCGACCAGCTGAAGGGCTACGAGACGCGCGAGAGCTTCGAGCGGTGGTGGCACCTGCCGGACGGGCAGAGCCTGCGCGTCATCGCCAATCCCGGCGCCGACGGGGGCGTCACCTACGTCTACGAGAACGTGACGCAGCAGCTCGCCCTCGAGCGGCAGTACAACGCGCTCTCGCAGGTGCAGGCGGAGACGATCGACAATCTCGGCGAGGGTGTCGCCTCGTTCGGCCCGGACGGGCTGCTGCGCCTCGCCAACCCCGCCTTCTGGTCGCTGACCGGAACGCCCCAGGCCGAGCTGGGCGAGCACGTCAACACCATCGCCGCGGCAGCGCCCGCCGAGGAGGGGGCGATCTGGGCGGCGCTGACCGAGCGCGTCACCGGCCTCACCGACCACCGCACCTCCACCGCCGGGCGGATCGAGCGCGACACCGGCCGCACACTCGACTACGCCTTCCTGCCGCTGCCGGACGGGTCGACGCTCGCCACCTTCGTCGACGTGACGGACACGGTGAACGTCGCCAAGGCGCTGAAGGACCGGAACAATGCGCTGGTGGAGGCGGACCGGCTGAAGAACGCCTTCATCGAGCACGTGTCCTACGAGCTGCGGTCGCCGCTCAACTCCATCATCGGCTTCACCCAGCTTCTCACCCGGCCGGAGTTCGGCGAGCTGTCCGCCAAGCAGCGCGAATATGCCAGCTTCGTCCTCACCTCATCCGAAGCGCTCCTCGTCATCATCGACGGTGTTCTGGACCTCGCCTCGATCGACGCGGGCGTGATGGAGCTGACCATCGGCCCGGTGGACGTCGCCGCCACGCTGCGCCAGGTGCTGGACGGGCTGAAGGACCGGCTGCAGGAAGCCGCCATCCAGGTGGAGCTGGACCTCGCCTCTGACGCCAAGAGCTTCGCCGGGGACGAGACGCGCGTCCGCCAGGTGCTCTTCAACCTCGTTTCGAACGCCGTGACCCATTCGCCGAGCGGCGGGACCGTCACCGTCACCGCCCGGCGGGACGGGGACTTCGTGGCGCTGTCGGTGCGCGACCGCGGGCCGGGGATCTCCGAGGACAAGGCCGAGGCGGTGTTCGAGAGGTTCAACACCACCGGGGCGCGCGGGCGGCGACGCGGGGTCGGGCTGGGCCTGTCGCTGGTGAAGAGCTTCGTCGAGCTGCACGGCGGCACGGTGGCCGTCGCGCCCACCGGCGGCACCGGGGCCGAGCTGGTGGTGCGCTTCCCGCGCGAGCAGGCCGGCGCCACGACACCCCTGATGGACGCCGCCTGAGGGTCGAACGACCGCGCCCGACGCGATAAGGTCCGCCCACCGGCCCCCCGCGCGACGGAGAGAGGCCGCCCAACGAATGGACGCCGCGTGACAGACGCCGAGACGCTCACACTCACCATCGCTTCGGAAGAGGAGATGGCCGCCTTCGGGATGGACCTCGCCGGGGCGCTGCGCCCGCGCGACAGGGTCGGCCTCGTCGGCGATCTCGGCGCCGGCAAGTCCACCCTGGCGCGGGCCGCCTTGCGGGCGCTGGCGGGCGATCCGTCGTTCGAGGTGCCGAGCCCCACCTTCACCATCGTGCAGGAGTATCCCGAGCTGTCGCCGGCGGTGCGCCATGTCGACCTCTACCGCGTTGAGGGCGGCGACACGGCCGAGCTCGGTCTCGGCGAAGGCGACGCGGCCGAGCTGATCGAGTGGCCGAAGGCGCCGCTGCCGGTCACCATCGCCATCGCCTTCGGGTCCGACGAGGACACGCGAGAGATGACGGTGACGGGCCCCGCCGCCTTCCTCACCCGGCTGAGGCGCCAGCGCGAGGCGGCCCGCTTCCTCGCCAGAGCGGGCTGGGGCACCGCCCGCCGCCAGCCGGTGAAGACCGACGCATCGACCCGGCTCTATGCCCGCGTCAAAGGCTCGGCCACCCGCGCCATTTTGATGGACGCGCCGCCGCATGAGCCGAGCGACTATGCCCGCCGCGCGCGCCTGGCGGACGGCAACATGAACGCCTTCCTCACCGTCGGCGACGCGCTGCGCCGCTCCGGCCTCGCCGCGCCCGCCACCATCGCCGTCGACACCGAAGCGGGCTTCCTGCTGATGGAGGATTTCGGCGACGACAAGGTGGCCACCGCCTCCGCGATCGTGCCCGACCGCTACATCGCCGCGATCGAGGCGCTGGCCGCCTTTCACGAGGCGCCGCCGGAGATGCCGCTCCCCGGCGACCCCGCCTTCGCCCCGCCTCTGTTCGATGCCGACCTTGCCGCCATCGAGGTCGCGCTGTTTCCCGAGTGGTATCAACGCGCGCCGCAGGATCCCGCCTTCGCGGCGCTGTGGCGGGACGCGATCGAGGCGCTGCCGCGCGACGGCGACCGGCTGGCGCTGCGCGACTTCCATTCCCCCAACCTGATGTGGCGCGGCGAGGAAGAAGGAATTTCCCGGATCGGCTTTCTGGATTATCAGGATGCGATGATCGCCCCCGCCGCCTATGACGTGGTCTCGCTCGGACAGGACGCCCGGATCGACGTTCCGGACGATGTCGAGGCCGCCATCGTCGACCGCTATCTGGCGCTCCGGCCCAAGGTGGACCGGACGGCGTTCATGCGCGCCTATCACGTGCTCGGCGCGGAACGGGCGACGCGCGTTCTCGGCGTCTTCCGCCGCCTGAACGACCGTGACGGCAAGCCTCAATATCTCGCCCACATTCCGCGGGTCCGCCGCGCGTTGGCGAAAAACCTCAATGCCGAACCGGCCCTTCTTCCGCTGAGGGACTGGTTCGCCCAGAATTCGGACGTGATGGCCACATGAGCCAACTTTCGGCGATGATCTTCGCGGCTGGCCGCGGCACGCGCATGCGCCCTCTGACGGCGATCACCCCCAAGCCGCTGATCGAAGTGTGCGGCCGCTCGCTGATCGACCACGTGATCGACCGGCTGGACGCGGCCGGGGTGAACCACTTCGTCGTCAACGTCCACTATCTGGCCGACATGATAGAGGTGCACGTTCGCCGCCATGCGCCGGGCAAGGTGACGATCTCGGACGAGCGGTCCAAGCTGCTGGACACCGGGGGCGGCCTCGTCAAGGCGCTGCCGCATCTGGGAACGGACCCCTTCTTCATCGCCAATTCCGATACCTTCTGGCTGGAAGGCGCCTTCCCGATCCTCGACCGCCTCAAAGCGACCTTCGACCCGGAGAGGATGGACGCGCTGCTGGTTCTCGCCCCCACCGTCACCGCCGTCGGCTACCACGGCCGGGGCGACTTCGACCTCGACACGGACGGGCGCATCGCCAGGCGGCGCGAACTCACCATCGCCCCCTTCGTCTATGCCGGATGCGCGATGATGTCGCCGGCGGCGCTCGCCGATCCGCCGGGCGAGGTGTTCTCGCTGAACAAGGTGTTCGACCGGTCGATCGCCAATGGCCGTCTGTTCGGCGTCAGGCTGGACGGGCTGTTCCTCCATGTCGGCACGCCGCGCGCGATCCACGCGGCGGAGCACGCGATCCGCTTCAGCGCGGCGTGAGGGTCTACGCGGTCGATCCGGCGGACCCGTTCCTGCCGACCCTGGCCGCGCGTGTGGCGGACGGGTTCTTCTGGCCGGACGGGCGGCTGCCGGACGACCCGCTGGCGCTCTCCCGCGTCACGATTTACCTGCCCACCCGGCGTGCCGCGCGTGAGCTCGCCACCGCCTTCCTCGACCTCGCCCCCGGTCGCGCGGCGCTGCTGCCGCGGATCGAACCGCTGGGCGATCCTGACGAGGAGCCGGAGGACCGGCCGGACGTCATGAGCCGGCTGGAGGCGCGGGTGGTGCTCGCCCGGCTCGTCGGCGCCTGGGCGGAGGCGATCAAGACGGGAGATCCGACGATGCGCCCGCTGGTCTCGGCCTCGGGCCCGGACACGGTGCGCCTCGCCGACGATCTCCTCGGCCTGCTCGACCAGGTGGAGACCCAGGAGGCGAGCTGGGACGACCTCCCCGGCCTCGTCGACCGCACCGACCTCGCCGAGCACTGGAAGATCACCACCGACTTCCTGACCATCGCCACCGAGATGTGGCCCGTCCACCTCGCCTCGATGGGCAAGATGACCGAGGCGGCCGCCCGCCGGGCCGACGCTGAGGCGGCCGAACGGCAGCTCGCCCACGCGACCGGGCCGATCATCGTCGCAGGGTCCACGGGCTCGCTGCCGGCGACACGGCGGCTGATCGGCGCGATCGCCGCGAGTCCCTGGGGCGCGGTCGTCCTCCCCGGGTTCGACCGGCGGGCGACCGCGGCGGACTGGGACGCGCTCGCCGCAGCGCCCGACGCACCGGGCCACGTCCAATTCGGCATGAAGCTCCTCGTCGACACGCTGGGCCTTGCCCCCGGCGACGTGGAGCGCCTCACCCCGCGCACACCGTCGGCGACACCGGAGGCGCGCACCCTCGCCCTCAACGCCGCGCTGCGGCCCGCCGCCGCAACGGGCTCCTGGATCAACGACCGCGCGGGCATCGACCTTCGCGCGGCGCTGGATGCCGTCACCCTTGTGGACGCGGCGGACGAGCGGGAGGAGGCCGCGGCGGTCGCCATCGCCATGCGCCGCTCGGTCGAGGCGGGGGAGCGGACCGCGCTCATCACGCCGCACCGCGATCTGGCGCGCCGCGTCACCCACCACCTCCTCCAATGGGGCATCAGGGTGGACGATTCGGGCGGCCTTCCCATCGGCCTGACGCCTGCGGGGACGCTCGCCCGGCTCGTCGCCGCCACGGCCTTCGGCGGCGGCGCGGCGGAGTGGCTGGCGCTCCTGAAGCACGACGGCGCCCGCTTCCCGGCCGAGGCGGGTGCGCTCGCCGAGGTGGAAAGGATGCTGCGCGGCCCGCGGGTCGATCCGGGGCGGATGATCGAGGCGATCGCCGCGGCGGGCGAGAAGGCGGCGACGCTCGCCACCTCCATCCGCAGCCTTTACGCTCCGCTGGCGGCGCTGGCGGGAACGCGCACCACCATCGGCGCCTTCGCCGCGGCACAGAAGGCGGTGATGGACAAGGTCGCCGCCCCCCTCGTCGGCTACCGCCAGAACGTGCTCGCCACCCTCGCCGAGCTGTCAGAGCGGCACGAGCTGACGATCCCCGCCGCGGACTGGGCCTCCACCTTCGAGGCGCTGATCGGCGGCGTGAGCGTGCGGGCGCGGCCGATGGACGATGCGGTCAACATCTTCGGCCCGCTGGAGGCGCGGCTTCAGTCGTTCGACCACACCGTTCTGGCGGGCCTCAACGAGGGCTCCTGGCCGGCCCCTCCCGATGCCGGCCCGTGGATGAGCCGCGGCATGATGGGAGCGTTCGGCATCGAGCCGCCGGAGCGGCGCATCGGCCTTTCGGTGCACGACTTCTACCAGGCGGCGCATCATCCGCGGGTGACCTTGAGCCGGGCGAAGATGGCGGCGGGCGAGCCCATGGTGGCGTCCCGCTGGTGGCAAAGGCTGACGGCGTTCGCGCAGGACGCGGCCGAGCCGGCGACGAAGCGCGGCGACGAGCTCATCGGCTGGGCGCGGCACCTGAACCGGCGCACGGTGCGGCCGACGGCACAGCGCCCTGCGCCCAAGCCCCCGGTGGCGGTACGTCCGAAGTCGTTCCGGGTGACCGAGATCACCCGGCTGGTGCGCGACCCCTATGCAATCTATGCGCGCCACGTCCTCGGCCTTCAGCCGCTCGAGCCGCTCGAGCAGGAGGCCGGCGCGGGTGACAGGGGCGAGTTGTTCCACGACGTTCTCGCCACGTTCATCGAGAACGGCCACCACCGCCACGCCGACGCGGAGGACCGTTTCCGCGCCGTGGCTCTAGAGGCGCTGAAGACGCTCGGCCTGTTCCCGGAGGCGCAGGCGCTATGGGGCGCGCGCCTTTCCTACATCGCCCCGTTCGTGGCGGCGGAGGAGGCGGCGCGGGTGGCGCGTGCGGACCGGGCGCTGGTGGAGGTCTCAGCGACGGCGCAGATCGGCGGGCTCACCCTGCGCGGGCGGATCGACCGCATCGACCTCGGCGTGGTGGGGGCCTCGATCATCGACTACAAGACCGGCACGCCGCCGTCGGCGAAGCAGGTGAAGTCCTTCCTCGAGCCGCAGCTTGCCCTGGAGGCGGCGCTCTTCAAGGCGGGTGCGGTGGAGGGTGCGCCGGCGGACCTGCCGCTGACCGACCTCACCTATGTGGCGATCGGCTCGGGCCGCAACCCGGTGGCGTGGAAGCCCGTGGCGGGCGAGGATGCGGCCGCGTTGGCGGAGGAAGCGCGGGAGCGCCTCGCCGCCCTCCACGCCCTCTACCAGAACCCCGAGCAAGGCTATCTGTCGCGTGCGCGGCCGATGCGGGAGGCGGATGTGGGCGACTACGACCACCTCGCCCGCGTCGCGGAATGGCAGAACGAATGACCGCGCGTCATCTTCACTCCCCGCCCTCGCTGCTGCCAAGGCCCTCCACCGTGCAGAGGTGGGCCACGGTGGCGCGGGCAGGCCTCGTGGCGCCATCGATACGTTTACCGCTCTGTATGCCCCTTTCGCCGGAGGACGGCGGGCAGGGTCAAGTGCCGGCCCGGAGCCACGCGCAGCGCCCTCTCTTGGGGAGGGCGCAAGCATGGCGAGGACCGGCGCTTGACGCTGTCCGGCGTCCTCTCACGCTGGACATGGTGTTCAGAGGGAGGATCGCCTTCGATCCTCACACTGAACGCCTGCCCGTCGGCGAGACCCGACTGCGCTGTTGCGCAGCCGGGCATCATGGATGCCGAAGTCGGCAACAGCCGACTTCGGAGGGGAGCGCGAGGGGGGGAACTCCCCCTCGCCGCGGCGCTCCAACCGGAACGACGCCACGGATCCGGCACGGGGGCGCCGCATGAGCCGCCATCTCAACGTGCCCCCGGAAGCGGATGCGGCGCAGCGGCGGTCGTCGGACCCGGCGGCGTCGGTGTGGGTGTCGGCGAATGCGGGGGCGGGCAAGACCTACGTCTTGTCGCAGCGGGTGGTGCGGCTGCTGTTGTCGGGCGCGCCGCCGCGGACCATCCTGTGCCTCACCTACACCAACGCGGCGGCGGCGGAGATGGCGCAGCGCGTCTACACCGCGCTCGCCCATCTGGCGGCGTTGCCGGACGAGAGGCTCGCGCGGGAGGTCGCTAAGCTCGCCCCGGACGCTGACCCGGCGCTGGCGGCGGCCCGCGCGCGCACCCTCTTCGCCGATGCGCTGGAGACGGCGGGCGGGCTGAAGGTGCAGACCATACACGCCTTCGCGGCGGCGCTCCTCAGGCGCTTCCCGCTGGAGGCCAACATCTCCGGCTCGTTCCAGATTCTCGACGATCCGATGCGCGAGGAGCTGACCGACCGCGCCATCGCCAAGGTGCTGGCGCGCGCGGTGACGGACCCCGCCGGCCCTGTGGCGCAGGCGATCGACGCGCTATTGCCGCACGTGTCCGACTTCAGCCTCGCCGACAGCCTCAAGGCGGCGCTGCGGCAAAGGCGGCGGCTGACGCGCTGGCTCGGCATGGGGAGCTCGGCACAGCGCCTGAAGGACGCGCTCGCCACAGCGCTCGGCGTGGCTGACCCTGGCCCGCCGCTCGGCGACGACGTCTGCCGCCAGCTTCACGATGCGCTGATCGCCAGCGGCGCGGGCAAGGCTTCGGCGGAGCGGATCGCGGCGGCGCTGGGCTGTCCGGCGGACGACCGGGCCGAAGCGTGGGCCGACGTCTTCCTCACCAAGGCGGGCGAGCCGCGCAGCCTCTCCGGCATCGTGCCGAAGAAGGTGCTGACCGGGTGGCCGGAGCTGGAAGACCTCGTCACCGCCGAGCAGGAACGCCTCGCCGTGGCGGCGGACGGGGCGCGGGCGGAGGCCGCCATCGCCGCCACCATCCCGCTGGTGCAGCTCGCCTACATGGTCGAGGAGGAGCTTGCCGCCGACAAGCGCCGCCGCGGCCTCATCGACTACGACGAGCAGATCGAGACGGCGATGCGGCTGGTGCGCTCGGGCACGGCGGCGGCGTGGGTGCGCTACAAGCTGGACGAAGGCATCGACCACGTGATGGTGGACGAGGCGCAGGACACCTCGCCGCCGCAGTGGCAGCTCGTCGAGGCGCTGACGGGCGAGTTCTTTGCCGGGCGCGGCTCCAAGGACGGTGTCCACCGCACACTCTTCGTGGTGGGCGACGAGAAGCAGTCCATCTACTCCTTCCAGGGCGCCGCGCCGGAGCTGTTCGGCACCAAGCGCGGCATTTACCGCGAGGCGGCGGAGGAGGCGGGCGTCACCTTCCGCGCGGTCGACCTCGCCCATTCCATGCGGTCCGCGCCGCAGGTCCTGTCGGCGGTCGACAGGGTGTTCGCGGGCGAGGGTCTGGCGTCTGCCGTCGGCGCCGCGGCGGGCGCGGTGCGGCACGTGGCGGTGAAGGACGGCCCCGGCGGGGTGGACCTGTGGCCGCTCTTCGCCGACGAGGAGGCCGAGCAGCCCGAAGCCTGGGACGCGCCGTTCGACCGCGCGCCGGAGAACGCGGGCGCGGTGAAGCTGGTGCGCGCCATCGCCGACGCCATCGAGGAGTGGACCGACCACCGCGGCACCGGGACGGCGGGGCCCGGCGGCGGCGCCCCGGTGAGGCCGGGCGACATCATGATCCTGTCGCGCAAGAGGGGCGCCTTCGCCACGCTGATGAACCGCGAGCTGAAGAGCCGCGGCATCCCGGCGGCGGGGGCGGATCGTCTGTCGGTGACGGCGCACATCGCGGTGCAGGACATGGTGGCCCTCGCCCGGTGCCTGATCTCGCGCGACGACCTTTCGCTGGCGGCGGTCTTGAAGAGCCCGCTCTTCAACTTCTCCGAGGAGCAGCTCTTCGCCGTCGCCCACGGGCGCCCCGGCGCGCTGATCGAGGCGCTGGGCGCGGGCGACCTCATCGCCCGCTCCGCCTACGACACGCTGGTCGGCTGGCGCGGCCTCGCCCGCACGCTGCGCCCGTTCGACTTCTTCAGCCACATCCTCATCTCCGAGGGGCGGCGGGCCGACTTCGCGGCGCGGCTCGGCACCGAGGCGGAAGACGCGCTGGACGCCTTCCTCGACGAGGCTCTCGCCTTCGAGGGGCGCGACGTGCCGACCCTCGAAACCTTCCTGATGCGCCTGTCGAAGACGAAGACGGAGCTGCGGCGCTCGTCGGACGGCAGCGCCAACGCGGTGCGGGTGATGACCGCTCACGGTTCCAAGGGGCTGGAAGCGAAGGTCGTCTTCCTGGCGGACGTGGGCAGCCAGGTGACCAACCCGTCGCGCGATCCGGTGGTGGCGCTCCCGGCCGCAGCGCCCGGCTATGACGAGGTTCTGGTCTACGCCCCCAACAAGGCCTACCAGCCCGAAGCCGTGCGCGCCGTGCTGGCGGCGAAGGCGGAGGCCGAGCTCGCCGAGCATTACCGCCTCCTTTATGTGGGCATGACGCGGGCGGAGGCGCATCTCGTCATCTGCGGCAGCTACGGCAAGAAGACCCCCGCGTCCGGCATGTGGCACGAGGTGGTGGCGGCGGCGCTCTCGGCGGAGGGCGTGCCGACCGCGATGCCGGGGGGCGAGGGCCTCTCATGGCGCCATCCCGCCCCTGCGCCCGCCCCCGCCGCCGACGAGGAGACGCGCGACGAGGCCGCAGCGCCCGCCCCGCCGCCGCGGTGGCTGACGACGCCCGTCGCCATGGTCCGCCGCACGCCTGAGCCGATCGTCCCCTCCGAGGGCGATCATCTCGCTTCGGCGGGTGTGCCGGTGGTCGGTCGCCGGCCGCTGGACCCGGTGGCCTTCGGCACCATCATGCATGCGCTGCTGGAACGGTCCGAGGATGAGGCGGCGATGAGCGCCCGCGTCGCCCGCGCCCATCCGGCGCTATCCCCTGAGGACTGCGCGGCGATCGCACGCGAGGCGGCGGCCGTGCTCGCCCTCCCCGCCCTCGCCGGATCCGGCCACGTCGAGATCGACGTGATGGGCGACGTCGTCGTGGCGGGCGAAGTGCGGCGCGCCTCGGCGCGGATCGACCGGTTGCAGCTGTCGCCCGGCCGCGCCCTCATCGTCGACTACAAGACCGACCGCGTGGTACCGCGCACGCCCGCCGAGGCGCCGGAAGCCTACCGCACCCAGCTCGCCATCTACCGCGCGCTGGTCGCCGAGATGCTGTCCGCGGCGATGCCGGGGCTCACGATAGAGACAGCGATCGTCTGGACCGCGAATGCGAGCTTCATGCCCATGGATAAGGTGCTGCCCGCTGTGGGCATAGCGCCCGCTGCTTGACGCTGTGCCGGGCACTCCATACGTAGGCTTCACACTTCAGCGCACAGGAAGGTGAGACATGTCCTCCACAGCGGTCACGGACGCGACCTTCGACAGCGACGTCATCAAGTCGGATGAGCCCGTCGTCGTCGATTTCTGGGCAGAGTGGTGCGGTCCGTGCAAG
This sequence comes from Acuticoccus yangtzensis, assembly GCF_001927245.1. Taxonomy (GTDB): domain Bacteria; phylum Pseudomonadota; class Alphaproteobacteria; order Rhizobiales; family Amorphaceae; genus Acuticoccus; species Acuticoccus yangtzensis. The sequence goes on from NZ_MJUX01000002.1 coordinate 176,465, forward strand.
ATGATTGCGCCCGCGCTCGACGAGATCGCGGCGGAGATGGAAGGCAAGGTGAAGATCGCCAAGCTGAACATCGACGAGAACCAGGAGACCGTCATGAAGTACGGTATCCGCTCGATCCCGACGCTCATCATGTTCAAGAACGGCGAGCCCGCGGCGACCCAGGTCGGCGCTGCCCCCAAAGGCAAGCTCTCCGATTGGATCAAGTCCTCCATCTAAGGACCGTCAATGTCTGACGAGACGAACAAGAAAGAGTACGAGGGCGAGACCCTCGTACCCGACGCCGCCGAGATCATGGGCGCCGGCGAAACGCCGGGCGAGGCCGATGCCGCGCCCGCGTCCGACGCCGCCCTTGCCGAAGCGCGTGCCGAGGCCGAGGAGATGCGCAATCAGATGATGCGCGCCCTGGCCGAGGCCGAGAATGTTCGCCGCCGTGCCCAGCGTGACGTTTCGGACGCGCGCCAGTATGCGGTGACGAGCTTCGCGCGTGATCTCCTCAACGTCGCCGACAACTTCGCCCGTGCGATGGACACGCTGAAGGACGCCGATCTCGACAGCCTGCCGCCGGAGGTGAAGGGCATGGTCGAGGGCATCCAGATGACGGAGCGCGAGCTGAAGTCCGTGTTCGAGCGTCACGGCATCAAGACGATCGACCCGACGGGCCAGAAGTTCGACCCGAACCAGCATCAGGCGATGTTCGAGATCGAGAACCCGGACATCGCGTCCGGCACGGTCATTCAGACCGTGCAGCTCGGCTCGATGATCGGCGAGCGCGTGCTGCGTCCGGCGATGGTCGGCGTGTCCAAGGGCGGCCCGAAGGCCGCACCGAAGACCGAAGAGGGCGAGGCCCCGGCCGCCGGCGGAGACGCGGCCTGACCGCACGGTCGGTCCTTCTCCTGCAGGGGCCGCTCTCTCCGCTCTACCGCCAGATCGCCCGCCGGCTCGAGGCGGCGGGTGTCACAGTGTACCGGATCAACCTTTGTCCGGGCGACCGTGCGGCGTGGGGCTTCGGCCACGCGACGGCGTATCGCGGCCGCTTGTCCGCATGGCCGGCCTTCGTCGCCGCGTTCATGCAGCGGCACGGCATCACCGACATCGTGATGCATTCCGAACAGCGCCCCTATCACCACGAGGCGGCCCGCGAGGCGCGGCGCCTGGGCGTGCGGGTGATCGTCACCGAACTCGGCTATCTGAGGCCGGACTGGATGACGGTGGAGCTTTACGGCAACTCCCTCGACAGCTTGTTCCCGGCCGACGCCGCCACCATCCGCGCGCTCGCGGCCGACGCGCCGCCGGTGGACACGTCCGTCCTCTACCCGCGTGAGGCGGGGCTGGAGACGGTCGACGATCTGAAGACCAATCTTTCCAACGTCTTCCTCTGGTTCCTCTACCCGCATTATCGCCAGCACGGGCTCTACCACCCGTTCGTGGCCTATGCGCGCTTCCTGTGGCGCGAGGGTCATCTGAAGGCGCGCACGGCCGCGGCGCAGGCGGTGCGTGACAGGTTGGCGGCTCCCTTCTTCCTGTTCGCGATGCAGACGGATACGGATTTTCAGATCCGCACCAACTCGCAATATGCCGACACGACCGAGGCGTTCGGCGAGGTGTTCGCCTCGTTCGCGGCGCATGCCCCGCCGGGCACACGGCTCGTCTGCAAGAAGCACCCCGGCGATCTTGGTCCGGTGAACTGGGCGGCGCGCATGCCGCAGCTTGCGGCAGCGCACGGCATCGCGGACCGGGTGGATTTCGTCGACGGCCTGCCGATGTCGGCGTGGACACGGGACGCGCTCGGCCTCGTCACCATCAACTCGTCCGCGGGGCTCGACGGTCTCGCGGCCGGTATCCCGACGCTCACCCTGTCGCCGGCGATCTACGACGTTCCCGGCCTCACCGCGCAGCAGCCTCTCGATGACTTCTGGACCGCGCCCCAGCGGCCGGACCCGTCGCTGTTCGACGCCTTCCGCCGGGCGCTCGCCGCGTCGATCCAGGTGCGCGGGACGATCTACAACCGGGCGGGCACGCGCGCCGCGGCGGAGGCGATCGCCCACCGCATCGCCACCGGCACCGTCAACGCGCCGGACACCGCCGACCGTCTGCCGCCGCGCCATGGGCGCGCCGCCGCCCTCGGCATCCGCCCCCGCTGACCCTCGTCCTCCTGGTGGCGGCACGGCTACACGAGCCTTCGTCTTTCGCCGAAGCGCCCAGGGTCGGGGTGGCTCGCCGCTTGTCCTTGCGCGCAAGGCGCGGGATCTGCCATGCGCTGCGGGAGGATGGAGGCGCCCGCGCTGCCCATCATCGTCCTCGCAGGGTGAACTACCATGACCATGCTGAATCCCGGCCGCCCGGCGAAGGGCCTTCCCGATGCGGAGCTTCGCGACGCCACCGCCCGCGCGGCGCTCGCCTACTTCTGGGACTTCGCGCACCCGGACAGCGGCATGGCGCGCGAGAGGAGCGCCGGCAGCTTCGGCTATGACGCGGCGCAGGTCGTCACCTCGGGCGGATCGGGCTTCGGCATCATGGCGCTCATCGTCGGCGCCGAGAGGGGCTGGCTGCCGCGCGCCGCTGTGGCGGACAGGATCGCCAAGATCGCCGCCTTCCTGGAACGGGCCGATAAGCACCGCGGCATCTTCCCCCACTTCATGGACGGCACGACGGGCAAGACGGTCCCGTTCTCACCGACGGACGACGGGGGCGACCTCGTGGAAACCTCGTTCCTGATGGCGGGGCTGCTCGCCGCGCGGCAGGCCTTCCCGGAGCGGGAAGATATCGTGATGCCGGTCAACCGGCTGTGGCGCGCGGCGGACTGGGCGGCGCACGTGCGGGCCGAGGACGGCGGGCTGATGTGGCACCGCAGCGAGGCGCATCCATGGCAGCCGACGAGCCTTCCAATCCGCGGCTGGAACGAGAGCCTCATCACCTTCGTGCTGGCGGCCGGGTCGCCCACGCACCCGATCGCGCCCGCGATCTATCACCAGTCGTGGGCGAAGGCGGAAGAGTTCGTCAACGGGCGGGACTATGACGGGATCCGCCTTCCGCTGGGGCCGGAGAAGGGCGGGCCGCTCTTCCTCGCCCACTATTCCTTCCTCGGCATCGACCCGCGCGGCCTGAAGGACGATTACGCCGACTATGGCGAGCAGGTACGCGCCCACGCCCTCGTCAACCGCGCCCACTGCATCGCCAATCCGGGCGGGTTCGACGGTTACGGCCCGGCCTGCTGGGGGCTGACGGCATCGGACTCCACGGTGGGTTATTCGGCCCACTCCCCCACCAACGATATCGGCGTGATCACCCCCACGGGAGCGGTCGCGTCGATGCCGTTCGTGCCCGAGGAGGCGATGGCGGCGCTGCGCCACTTCGTCGACGACCGGGGCGACGCGCTGTGGGGGCCGTTCGGCCTTGCCGATGCGTTCGCGCCGGGGTCGGATTGGGTGGCGCCGGGGACCCTCGCCATCGACCAGGGGCCGATCGTGGTGATGCTGGAGAATTATCGCAGCGGGCTGATGTGGGACCTTCTGATGTCTGCCAGCGAGGTCCGCGCCGGACTGACCAGGCTCGGCTTCACAAGCCCGCGCCTCGCCTCAGCCTAAGGCCCGCCGGGCGTGGAGTGCGGCGATGAAGGCGGCGTGGCTCCACGTGAGGTTACGGCAGGAGCGTGGGGCGCCGGTGTGGCGGTCGACCTGCTCGGGCAGCGCTCCGGGCGCAGGAAAGAGCCGGGCGGCGACGGCGAGGATGGCGTCGCCACGTGCGACGAGGGCGGCCCGGTCAGGCTCGACTGCGGCGCGGCGGTAGAAATATTCCGCGAAACCGAAGCTCGTCGGCAGCCAGGGGTGACCGTCGAAATAGACGTCGCCGGGCCAGCGCCCGACGAGGCCCGCGTCCGCTGCGACGGGAAAGCGCGCCCGCGACCAGGCGGTCACGTGATCGGCCGTGGCGGCGATGCGCGGATCGCCGATACCGAAGGGCGCGGCGGGGTCCGCCTGCAGCAGCGCGCCGAGGACTACGTTGGCGTCGCTCTCGCCGGGCGCGGCTCGGTCGGAGGCGCGCATGTGCGGCGGCTCGTCCACCCACAGGTCGGCGAGCGCTGCGTCGATCCGGTCGACGGCGGCGGCGCGGGCCACCGGGTCCAGCCGTGCCGCCCCGGCCTCCAATGCCGCCCGCTGGGCGATGAGGGTGAAGGCGTGGCGCGCGGCCGGAGGGTCCTCCCATGGGCCGATGGCGGGCTCCGCGGCGTGGGCGAGGACGTGGGCGAGGTCCAAGCCCAGCAGCCGCTCGCCCCCCTCCGGCAGCGCGGCGGGCCAGGAGAGCAGCGAGAGGGCGCGCAGGGCCGGCCCGTCGAACTGCGGGCGGTTCCAGTCCTCGAAATCGGGCCGCCCGTCGGCGTTCACGCGCGGCTCGGCGCGGATCGATGCGGCGCTGCGGCCCGCAAGGTCCGCGTCGGCGCGCAGGAAGCGGGCGTGCTGCGCATCGGTGGTCGCGCGCCAGGGGTTTGGCGCCTCCCAAACGGCTTCGGCGATCCTCAGGCTGAACGCCACATAGTCCGCGAAGCGCCGGTCCCAGGCGGCCGGATCGCGCCGGCGCAGCAGCGCGGCGGCCATCATCACCACCCCGGCATCGCGCGCCCAGTGGTAGAAATAGTCGGGCTCCGGATCCCACCTTGCATATTCGGGCGAGGCGAGGACCGACCCCGGAAGCGGCGTCACCGCAGCGCCGAAGCCGGGGCGCGTGTGCGTCAGGTGGGTGGCGGAGATCGCGGCGGCGATGGCGGCGGCCGATGCCTCCTCCTGCGCGGCCAGCCAATCCTCCATCCGGCCGCCAGGCCAATCCCCTGACCCTTCCGCCGCGGCGTTCACGCGGCGATGAGCCGGTCGAAGGCCTCGCCGAGGCTGAGCCCATAGGCAGCGCCGAGCGGGCAATGATGCTCCTCCGCCAGCACCGAATGCCACACGCAGTTCGGCACCGCCGCCGCAAGTCGCGCGGCGTCCCGCGGCGGCGTCACCGTGTCGATTTCGCCGACGATGACCGCGACCGGCATGGTGATGCCACCCGCCAGCGGCAGAAAATCGTGCTGCGGCCACTCGTCGAAGGCGCCGGGCAGCTCCCCGCGCAGGTGGGCGACGACGTGCGGCCCCTCCGCCTCACGCGCGGCGATCAACGCGGCGCCGGAAACCACCGGCGACACGGCGACGACACCCGTAGCCGCGAACGGCCCGCCCTCCGCGGCGAGGCGCAGGCTGGCATAAGCGCCCATGGAGTGGCCGACGAGGATGCGCGGCCCCGCCGGCTCGGCGGCCAATTCCCCCGCCGCCCACGCGGCGACCGCCCGAAGGTCCGCGAGGTGGCCGCCCATGGTGAAGTCCGCCGCCGCGCCCGCGCTGAGATTGTGAGCCGAAGCGCAAAGATCCGGCGCCACCACGCCGAGACCACGCATCAGCGCCGCGGTGATGATCGGCGTCATGTGCGGCGCGTCCGCCGCGCCGTTGCGGCCGTGGGTGACGAGCGCCCACCCCTTGTGCCCCTCGGACAGGCGGTGGACGTGCACGCGCATCGGCCCGGCCGAACCGTCCAGCATCACCGTGGTGGTGGTGGCGAGCGGCACAGCCGGACCGTCGCTCAATGCTGCGCCGTCTTGATCATGCGGCCGGGCAGAAGCTGGCCGATGAACGTCTCGGACAGCGCCTCGCCGTCCTTCTCCATGTAGGCGCGGACCTCGGCCGGCTCGTCGCCGTCGAGCTCGAAGTCGAAGGCGAGACGCCAGAAGTCGGTGTCGACGATCGGCCAGGCGGCGGGCTCGCTGAGAAGCTTGCCGCGAGCGATGGAGACCACCGCCTTCACGCCGCTGTCACGCGCCAGCCCGTTCAGGATCTCGCCCTCGAAGTCGATGACGAGCTTGTCGCCGTTGCCGAGTCGCCCCTGGCCCGGAACACCCGAATGGCCCTGGCGGGTGGCGATCACCGTGGCGACGTTCGGCACCGGATCGCGCTCGACCCAGTGGAGGCGGTAGGCGAAGTCCATCTCCACGCCCTCGCCGCCCTTCTGCGCCGGCGCCCAATAGGCCACGATATTGTCCATCGTCTCGTCGTCCGTCGGCAGCTCGACGAGTTGGACGGCGCCTTGGCCCCATTCGCCCAGCGGCTCCACCCAGACGGAGGCGCGCCGGTTATAGAACACGCCATCGTCCTGATAATGCAGGAAGTCACGGTCACGCTGGGAGAGGCCGAAACCGCGCGGATCGGTGTCGGAGAAGCTCGACGTGGTGGGGAAGAGCGGGTTGTTGAGCGGGCGCCACAGGCGCTCGCCCGCGCCGGTCGCCAGCGCCAGACCGTCGCTGTCGTGAATCTCGGGCCGCCAGTCGGTGCCGAAGCGCTCGTCACGCTCGGAATACCAGTACATGGAGGTGAGCGGGGCGATGCCGAGACGCTCCACCGCGCGGCGGAAGAAGAGCCGGCACGAGACGGTGGTGGCGTGGCCGCCGCCCACCGCGTCGCGGCGCAGGCCGAACTTGTAGGCGCCCGTCACCGAGCGGCTGTCGAGCAGGGCGTAGACGGTGAGGTCGTCGCCCTCGTCCTCGGGCGCGGCGAGGTAGAAGTGGCTGAAGCGGGGGAACTCTTCGGGCTGCGACAGGCCCGTGTCGATGGCGAGGCCGCGCGCTGACAGGCCATATTGCCCCTCCGGCCCGTCGGTCCGGAAGTAGGACGCGCCGAGGAAGGACACCCAGTCCGGCTTCAGCCCCGGCCGCATGACACGGAAACCGGCGAAGCCGATGGTGTTCGGAAGCTGCTGTGCCGGGCTGTCGTCCGGCATCTCGAAATAGCTCTTGCGGTAGAGGATCTCGCGCGCCTCCACCCCGTCGACGACGAACATGTGGACCGGCTCGCGGAAATAGCGGCCCTGGTGGAAGAGCTGCACCTCGGCCGTGGTGCCGGGCGGGCTGAAGGTGGCGCCGTCACGGTAGCGGATCTGCCAATGGGCGTCGTAGTCGATCGCCTCCAGGACGTCTCCGGCGATGATGTGGGGCGGCTCGTAGGGGCGGCCGGACATCTCACGCGCACGATCCACCAGCGTATCGAAGCGGAAGGTCTCCGCCGCGCCGAGATCCAGCGCATCGGTGCTGTCGGCCGACACGCGCAACGGGAAGGCGCTGGCGCCCAGCAGCGCGAGGGAACCTGAGACGATTGTCCGCCGTGTCGGCATGAGAAGACCCTTCAAGCTGTCGATAGCTCATCCGCATGCCCAAGTAGGTCGCGCGGGGCCATTGGGAAATGCGCGAACGCGCATGTTTGTGTCCGGCCGGCGACCTATCGCGTTAAATTGGGGCGATCCGGCGGACAATGCAGCGCTCGAAAAGGTCGCACGCGCGGCGGAGGCGAAGGGCGGCGCATCGCCGATGCGCCACGCGGCTCAGTCGCCGATCGACTTCACCGCGCCGTCGGCCCGCCCCTTCGCCCAGTAGCCCGCGGCCTTGATCCAGCTCCGCGGATGGCCGCGCTCCTCGATCAGCATCCGCCGAACGGCGCGCGCCACGTCCGCCTCGGCCGCGGCCCAGACGAAGGTGGCCGGCGTCAGCTCCACATCGGCGAGGGCGGCCAGAAGGGGGGCGGGGTCGGCGGAGGCGGCGGCGGGGCGGTGAATCCAGCGGGCATCCAGCGCGGCCTCGGTGGTGAAGGTCTGCTCCTCGCCGGGCCCTGTCACCGCGCCGATGCTGACGACGGGCGTTCCGGGCGCCAGCTCCTCGATGCGCCGCCCCATCGCGGGAAGCGCGGTCTCGTCGGCGACCAGCACCCAGCGCTCGACCGGCCCTTCGATGACGGCCGAGCCGCGGGGGCCGCCGATCGTCACCTCGTCGCCCGCTTTGGCGGCGCGGGCCCAGGCGGCGGCGGGCCCGGCCGCGTGATCCGCGACGTCGACCACCAGCTCGCGGCGCGCAGTGTCGAAGGCGCGGGGTGTATAGTCCCGTCCCACCGGCTCGCCGTCCGGCCCCGGCACGAAGATCTTGATGTGATCGTCGGGCGAGGCGCTGGCGAAGCTGGCGAGATCGTCGCCGGTGAGGCGCAAGCGGATCATCGCCGGTGTGAGGCGGGTCACCGCGGCCACGGTGAGCGTGCGGCGCATCAGCTCGTGCTTCACGCGGCGGATGGCGGGACCCTCGGGGGCGGCGGGAGAGGTCTGAGGAAGATCCAACTGGGGTGTCCTTGTGCGGCCGGCCATGCCGGGGCGGCGGGCGCATCCGCCCTCATGAGGGGCCTGGGTCTCGGGACTGGTGCGGTGAAAGACGGGGGTCAGTCGCGGTTGAAGCGGCGCAGGGTGCCCGTGCGGTCGAACTCAGCCTCCAGCTCGTGGCCGTCGACGGCGTAGCCCTCGATCTCCAGGCCGCCATCATCGTCAATGCCGACTTCGGTCAACCGGGTGAAGTGGGACAGCTCGGGATAGCGGCCGGTGGCATCCTCGACGAAGAGGTCGATCAGGGTCAGCGGCAGGGTCGCGTGCATGCCGCCGCGGACCTCGATGTCTTCGAGGCCGCCCTGGTCGTAGGTCACCTCGACGCGCGTTCCGTCCTTCAGCCGCCCCCAGGCTTCCATGTCGTCATCGTCCATCCGCTCGCCCTCGGCGGCGAAGCCCATCTGGTCGAGCACGGCCGGGCGCGGCGGCGCGGACTGCACCTGCGCCGAGGCGGCCGTCGCCGTGGCGGCGGCGAGGGCTGCGGAAAAGGCGGCGGCGATCAGCGCGGGAAGAAGCGGGCGAAGCTGGGTCAAGGGCTCATCCTCGTGAACGGGGACGGGCCCGCCGGCCCGCCGCGACGCAAGACAAAGGGATCACGGTCCCTCCGCCGATATGGCGCACCCGATCGCCGCTGTTAAGCCGCCGCGACCGACGGGCAGTCTCCCGCCCACCGCAGCCGCAACCTTTTCATTGCACGAGGTCCAGACCGGCGCGGCCCGCCCGCTCAGTCCGCCACGATGGAGGCGATCACCGCGAGGCAGTCGCCCATCTGCACAAGGCCCGGAAAATGGCGCCCGGCGAGGAGGCCGGAGCGGTTGGCGGGCACCGTGAGCGGCGCCTTGCCGGTCAGCGTGGTGGGCCAGATGTTGAGGAGAGGCGCCCCCTCCTCCACCATCTCGCCGAGGTCGACCAGCGGCTCCATCATCCCCGTCGTCTCGGCGAAGTGGAAGCAGCCCGCCGCCGTTGTGTCGATCGCGGTGGACGGCCCGGTTTCCAGCGCGCCCGCCAGGATGCCGGCGTGCTTCAACACGTTGCGCGCCCCCTTGCGGGCGATGCGCGCGGAGCGGGCCGAGGCGGTGCCGCCGCCGTAGATCTCGGTCGAGATGAAGGTCTTGCCGAGGTCCTCGACGGCGGTGTCGAACATGCCCACCGCGTCGATCTCGCGCAGCGTCATCGCGTAGGGCGCGTTGAAGGCCTCCATGGCGGCGACGCAGCGCGCCTGATGCTCCGGATCGTCCAACACATGGGCGGCGGCGAAGGGCACGAAGTCGAGCGTTTTGCCGCCGGAATGGAAGTCGAGCACGATGTCGGCCATCGGCACCAAGGTGCGGATGAAGTAGTCGGCGATCTTCTGCGTGACCGACCCGTCCGGCTTGCCCGGAAAGGCGCGGTTGAGGTTCACCCCGTCGAGCGGGGAGACGCGCGTTCCGGCCATCACCGCCGGGTGGTTCATGAACGGAGCGATGATCACCCGCCCGGTGATCTCCTCCGGCGCGAGCTCGTGCGCCAGCGCCTGCAGGGCGATCGGCCCCTCGTACTCGTCGCCGTGGTTGCCGCCGGTCAGGAGCGCGGTGGGGCCGTCGCCGTTCTTCACCACGGTGATGGGGATCATGATCGACCCCCACGCGGAATCGTTGCGGCTGTAGGGCAGGCGCAGGTGGCCGTGGTGCTTGCCGTCCGCATCCAGCGGGATGGTGGGGACGATGGGACTCGGCGGCAGGCTCATTTGACCACCAGCGCCCGCGGCACGTCGGCGAGGCACTCCGGCCCATCCGGCCCGATGACGATGCTCTCGGTGATCTCGAGCCCGTAGTCGCCCGCCCAGATGCCGGTCATGAAGTGGAAGGTCATGTTCTCTTCCAGCACCGTCTTGTCTCCGGGGCGCAGGCTCATCGTGCGCTCGCCCCAGTCCGGCGGGTAGGAGATGCCGATCGGATAGCCGGTGCGGTTGTTCTTCTCGATGCCGTACTTGCGCAGCACGCCGAAGAAGGCGTTGGCGACGTCCTCGCACAGGTTGCCGGCCTTGGCGGCGGCGAGGCCCTTCTCCATGCCCTCCAGCACCGCCTCCTCGGTGCGCTTCAGCTCGTCGCTCGGCGGCCCCAGCGAGACGGTGCGCGACAGCGGGCAATGGTAGCGGTTGAACACCCCGGCGATCTCGAAGAAGGTCGCCTCGCCCGCCAGCATCGGCCGATCGTCCCAGGTGAGGTGCGGCGCCGCCGCGTCGGTGCCGGACGGCAGAAGCGGCACGATGGCGGGATAGCCGCCGCCCGCGCCGATGGTGCTGTCGAACCGCAGCGAGGCATCGTAGATCTCGGCGACGAGGTCGCATTTCCTCATCCCCGGCTCCACCACCTCGGCAATGCGCTTGTGCATCCGCTCCACGAACTTCGCCGCGGTGCGCATGTAGATGAGCTCCTGCCGGCTCTTCACGGCGCGCTGCCAGTTGACGAGGCCCGTGGCGTCCTTGATCGCGGCGTTGGGGAGACCCTTCTGCAAGGTCACGTAGGCTTTGGCGGAGAACCAATAATTGTCCATCTCCACGCCGATGGCGCCGTTGCCCAGCCCGCGCGCGGCGATGTCGGCGGCGAGCACCTCCATCGGGTGCCGCACCTCGGACTGAACGTAATGGTCCGCGTAGCCGATGACGTTGTCCGCCCCCATGAAGACGGTGCGGTAGGCGCCCTGCGCGTCCTGCTCGCGCCCGAACCAGACCGGCGCTCCGGTCAGCCCCAGGAACACGCACTGGTGGACGTAGAAGGACCACCCGTCATAGCCGGTCAGCCAGGCCATGTTGGACGGGTCGGAGACGATGATGGCGTCGAGCCCCGCCTTCTCCATCGCCGCTCTCACCTTGGCGATGCGCGCCTCGTACTCGTCCTCGCCGAACTGCAGGCGGGGGATGATGTTGCTCGGGTCCTTCAGCGCCCCGTCGCTGACGCCGGTGTTGGGGGCGGTGGAGTCGATGTCTGGCTTGTCGGTCAGGAATGACATGGCGGAAACTTCGATGGGGTCCCGGAGGACGCGGGGGTGGGAGAGAAAGGGCGGTCCGCGCTGTCAGACATGGAGCGGAACGCCCATCGTGTGCGCCGCCGCCCGTTCGAGGGCGAGCGTGGCGATGGCGGTATCCTGTACGCCGGTGCCGGTGAGGTCGGCGAGGGTGATCTCGTCCGGCGAGACGCGGCCGGGCGCCGCGCCCGCACAGATGGCGCCGAGCTCGTCGAAAGGCGCGTCGGCGGCGATCAGCCCGGCGGCGACGGCGCTGCGCAATTCGCCCATCAGGCGCGTCTGCGACAGGCGGTCCGGGACGTAGCGCGCCCGCACGAGGGCGGCGGGTTCCACCTCGCACTTGGTGTGCTGGTCGGACCCCATGGCGGTGACGTGCTGTCCGGGCGCCAGCCAATCCGCCATCAGCACCGGCGCCGTCGCGGGCGTGGTGGTGACGACGATGTCGGCGGCAGCCACGGCGCCCCGCGCGTCGGCGGCGGCGACGGCCTCGCACAACCCGGCTTCGGTAATGCGCCGGGCCAGCCCCGCCGCCTTGTCGGCCGAGCGGCCCCAGATGAAGGCGCGGGTGATCGGCCGCACGAGGGTCAGCGCCTGAAGCTGCATGAAGGCCTGCATGCCGGTGCCGAGGATCGCCGCGGTCGCCGCATCCGGCCGGGCGAGGTGGCGGGCGGCCACGGCACCGGCGGCGGCGGTGCGCACGTCCGTCAGGTAGCCGTTGTCGAGGAGGAGCGCGCGCAGCTCGCCCGTTTCGGCGGAGAACACGACCATGAGGCCGGATGTGGAGGGAAGGCCCTTGGCGGGATTGTCGAAGAAGCCGGGCGACATCTTCACCGCGAAGGTGGAAAGGCCGGGCACGTAGGCGGTCTTCACGTCGATCTCGCCGTTGTGGGGGGCGATCGGCATGGAGAGGACGGGCGGCATGACCACGCCGCCCGTCGCCAGCTTGGCGAAGGCGCTGTCCACGCAATCGACCGCGGCAAGGTCCAGCGGGACGAGGTCCCGCAGCGCCGCCTGGTCCAGGATGCGCACATCGCCCATCAGGCCGCGCCCCGTGCCTTCGCGGCGGGCGCGGCGGCGGCCTCTGCGGCGACGTCCACCGTCTCGCCGCAGGTGATGCGGTGGTGGACGGCCATGTCGATGTTGCCGCCGGAGAGGACCGCCACGGTGGGGCCGCGCGGCCGGACCTTGCCCGCCAGGAGCGCCGCGATGCCCACCGCGCCCGACCCTTCGACGATCTGTCGTTCGGCGAAGTAGGCGTGGCGGATGCCGGCGGCGATCTCGTCCTCGGTCAGCAGCACCACCTCGTCCACCAGGTCGCGCACCATGGCGAAGGTGTAGCGGTTCTTCAGGCCGATGCCGCCGCCGAGACTGTCGGCCAAGGTCGGCAGCTCCTCCACCTCCACCGGTCGCCCTGCGGCAAGGCTCGCATGCATTGCGGCGCCGCGCTCCATGGAGATGCCGACGACGCGGCAGCCGGGCCGCACCGCCTTCACCGCAAGCGCCACCCCGGCGATGAGCCCGCCGCCGGAAAGCTGAACCAGAACCGTCGCGACCTCGGGCAGCGCTTCGACGATTTCGAGGCCCAGCGTCCCCTGCCCGGCGATGATGTCGGCGTGGTCGAAGGGCGGGATCATCACCAGCCCCTCGGCGGCGAGACGGTCGGCCTCCACCTGTGCCTCGTCCTGGCTGCGGCCGTGGATGACCACCTCGGCACCCTCGGCGCGGATCGCCTCCACCTTGTTGGCCGGCACCAGGCTCGACATGCACACCACCGCGCGCACGCCGTTTTCGCGCGCCGCACGGGCGACGCCGCGCCCATGGTTGCCGGTGGAGACCGCGACGACGCCGCGCGCCTTATCCTCCGCCGACAATTTCAGGATGGCGTTGGCCGCCCCGCGCAGCTTGAACGAGCCGGACCGCTGGTGATGCTCCAGCTTCAGATGCACCGGCACCCCCGCCCGCTCCGACAGGCTGGGCGAGGCCTCGACCGGCGTCGACCTGATGGTCCCGGCGATGCGGCGGGAGGCGGCGAGGATGGCGTCGAGCGTCACCGGTGGCGCGGCGCTCATGACGGCGCCCCTTGCGCGAAGAGGCGGCCCGGTCCCGGAGCGGTGACGCCGGCGTGGGCGAGCGCGCGCCACAGGCTCGCCTGGTTGGAGGTGACGACGGGTTTGCCGATCGCGGCCTCGATCCGGTCGATCACTCCGACCGCGGGAAGCGCGGTGCAGGAGAGGAACACGGCGTCCGCGTCCGGAACGTCCACCGCCTCGGCGGCGGCGACGATCGTCTCGTCGCTGACGCGGCCCATGTCGCGGTCGTCCTCCAGCCCCAGGCAGGCGGAGGCGGCGATCTGCAATCCGCGCCCCTCGAAATAGGCGAGCATCGGGGCCGTCGTCTCCGGCACGTAAGGGGTCAGGATGGCAATGCGCGTCACGCCCAGCGCGGCGAAGGCGTCCACCGCTGCATCGGGAGGGGTGACCACCGGCACCCCCGGCCGCGCGGCGCCGATGGCGGCGGCCACCGCATCGTCGCCGATGGTGACCGACGCGGCGGTGCAGCTGAAGATGATGGCGCCGAGCGGCAGGCCCGGCACCAGAAGGTCCGCCGCGCCGCCGAGCGCGCCTTCAAGCCGGCGCAGCGTTGCGGGCGTCGTCGGATTGTCGAACGGCACGCGCGTGGTGTGCAGCGCCACCGTCGGCGGCAGGATCCGCGCCGCGTCCCGCTCGGACGTGAGGTCGGTGGCGAGCGCCACCATGCCGATGCGTGTCACCGGTGCGGTGTCCAGGACGACCTCGACCGGCGAGAGCGGCACGGCGGGGCGGAGCATGGTCGTCATGGTGGCACCTTAAACGAGCAGCACGGGACACGTGGCGAGGCCGGTGACCTTGTGCGAGACGCTGCCGAGGAGATAGCCCTCGATCGACCCGAGGCCGCGTTTTCCGATGACGATGAGATCGCACCCGTGTTCGTCCGCGAAGCCGACGATGCTGCGCGCCACGGGCCCGTTCCTCACGAAGCTGCGCGGCGTCGAGGCCCCCATCGCGATCGCGCTCGCCTTGGTGGCCCGTGCGACCTCCTCGGCATAGGAGCGCATGGCGTCGTCCATTTTGGCCGGCGTATCGGGGCGGACCATGGAGAAGGCGTGCTCGAGGTGGCTGTAGTGACGGTAGACGGTGAGGAGCATGATCTCCGCCCCCGTCAGCCGTTGCAACTCGACCCCTTTGGCCAGCGCCTGGCTGGCGTGATTGGAACCGTCACACGGCACCAGGATGCGTTTGAACAAGGGGGGCCTCCATTCGCTTCTTATCCGTTATGGGGGTCCGGGCCGGTCATTTGCCGAACGCGATGTCACGCAGGAAAAGGGCGATCTGCGGGAAGAAGATCAGCGCCACGGACACCGACAGCAGAATGAAGATGAACGGCGGCGTGCCGCGGATCACCTCCATGTAGGGCCGCTTGAAGACGGCGATGGCGGTGAAGATATCGCACCCGAAGGGCGGTGTGGCCGAGCCGATCGCCACCTGCAGCGTGATGATCGTCCCCACGAGCACGGGGTCCAGCCCGACCGACTGCACCACCGGCGCGAAGATCGGCACCAGGATCAGGATGACGACGATCGGGTCCACGAACATGCAGCCGATGAAGAAGGCGACGGAGATGGTGAAGAGGACGCCGATGGCGCTCATCTCGTCGATGCCGATGCCGGCGAGCACCGATTGCGGGATCTGCGCGAAGGAGATGACGTAGGAGAAGGCCGCCCCGGCGCCGACCAGGATGAAGACGACGGCGGTGATGAGGCCGGTGGATTTGGCCGTGTCCCACACCTCGGCGGGCGAGATGGAGCGGAAGACGACGACCTCCAGGATCAGCGCGTAGAGCACGCACGCCGCCGCCGCCTCGGTCGGCGAGAAGACGCCGCCATAGATGCCGCCGATGATGATGACCGGGAAACCGAGCGGCCACAGTGCCTGCTGCACCGCCTTGGCGCGCTCGCCCCATGTGGCCGGGCGCTCGGTCGGCACGTCGTTCATCTTGGCGTAGATGATGGAATAGGTGGAGAACAGCACCAGGATGAGGAGCCCCGGCCCGATGCCGGCGATGAACAGCTCCGCGATCGATGTGTTGGAGACGACGCCGTAGATGATCATGCCGATGGACGGCGGGATCAGGAACGCGATGTCGGACGCGTTGACGATGAGGGCGAGGACAAACGAATCCTTGTAGCCCGCCTTCAGCATGCGCGGGCGCAGCGGCGAGCCGACCGCGACAACCGTCGCCTGGGTGGAGCCGGACACCGCGCCGAACATGGTGCACGCCGCCGCGGTGGAGACGGCGAGGCCGCCGCGGATGTGGCCGACGAACGCCATCACCATGTCGATCAGCCGGTTGGCGGAGCGGCCGCGGGTCATGATGTCGGCGGCGAAGATGAACATCGGCACCGCGATCAGCGAGGCGGGACGGATGCCGGCGAGCATCTGCTGCACCATCGTTTCGAGCTGGCCGACGCCGCCGAAGATGAGAACGAAGCCGAGCGTGCTGCCCGCGATCAGCGGGATCATCATCGGGAAGCCGATGAGGAGCAGCACGATCATGACGGAAAAGATGGTCAACGCCATGGGTCAGACCTCGATCTCGTCGCTGCCGTAGCCTTCCAGCGTGGAGGTCGACAGGTAGATGTCGGGCTCGATGATGTTCTTGATCGCCGTCAGCAGATATTGAACGCCGGTCATGAAGAAGCCGAGCGGCAGCCAGACGATGGTCCACCACACGGGGATCTGCAGCGCCGGCAGCACGCGGCCGCGGCTCATCTGCGCTTGCAGGTAGGTGAAGGCGAAGTAGCAGAGGCCGAACATGAAGGCCGCGGTGACGAGGGCGATCACCACCATCAGCCATTTGCGCGCGGGCGGCGGAAGCTGATCGTAGATCGCCGACATGCGGATGTGCCGGCCGTGCCGTGCCGCATAGGAGATCCCGGCGAAGGTGATGAGGATGATGAGGATCTGGTTCAGTTCCTCGGAGAAGTAGATGCTGTCACCGAGGATGTAGCGGCTGACGACGTTGGCGACGGTGTTGAGCGCCATGAGGAGCACGCCGAGCGCCAGGAAGACGGATTCCACCTTGGCGATGGCGAGGTCGACGAGGCCGAGCGGGCCGGGCAGCGCCGAGACGTCGGCGGAAAGATCCGGCGCCTTGGGGGCGGGCCCGGTGTCCGTGGTGGTCGGCGTCTGCGTCATCGGCATCGCTCCAACGGCATCGCATAAACTCTGGCTTGAAACATGATACGAAAAGGGCGGCGCAATGTTGCGCCGCCCAAGGTCTTACTCGCCCTCGGCGTTCTGAAGGTCCGTCTTCATCTGGTCGAGGATGGCCTTGCCGCTGTCGCCGGTCATCTCGATGAAGGCCTCTTCGACGGCGGACGCTGTTTCCATGAAAGGCGCACGCTCTTCTTCGGAGAGGATGTTGATCTCCATCTCCGGCTTGGCCTCTTTGATCTTGGCCAGCGACTCTTCCTGCAGACCCGACTGGTAGTCGAGGATGTAGTCGAACGCGGCGGTGATCGCGTTGTCCACGGCGGTCCGGTCCTCTTCGGACAGGCCGTCATAGAAATCCTTATTGGCCATCACCGCGGTGGTGAAGTTGTTGTGGCCGATGCAGGTGATGACGTCCGTCACCTCGTACATCTTCGTCGATTCCAGGAAGAAGCCGGGGTTCTCCTGGCCCTGAATGATGCCGGTCTGCAACGCGCCATAGACCTCGCCCCAGGGGAGCGGCGTCGGCGTCGCGCCGAAGGCCTGGTAGCTTTCGACCAGCAGCGGGTTGGTCATCACCCGGAACTTCACCTCGTCGAGGTCGGCGGGCGAACGCACCGGCTCCTGCGTGGTCATGCAGACCTCGCCTTCCGGGAACATCGTCAGGAGTTCCAGCCCCTGCTCGGCGTAGAGCTCGGGGAACATCTCGTTGATGGCGACGGAGGTCCGGAAGAATTCCTGCAGCGTGTCCTCGTCCTGCGGCAGCAGGTAGGGCACGAAGAAGACCTGCGCCTCGGGGATCAACGCGCCGGTGAAGCCGGGCGACTGGTCGACGAATTGCAGGATGCCCGACTGGGTCTGCTCCATGATGTCGTCCGACTCGCCGAGCGTGCCGAACGGGAAGAGCTGGACCGAATGGTCGGTGTTGGCTTCGATCTCTTCCTTGAATTTCTGGGCGAATTTGCCCTGCACCTCTTCGAGCGCCTCCTCGAAGGCATAGCGCCAGGTGTCTGCCTGGGCGGAGGCTGCCGTGAGCGAGGTGGCGGCCAGGGCAATCGCGAGCGCGCTGGCGCCGCGTCCAAAGCGGCCAAGCAGCTTGGTCATCGTCGTCATCCCTCTGTGATCGTTCGTCGCGGGTCGCATAATCGTGCGGAACGCGCGGCGCCGCTGGGGGCGGGCCGACGCGGCGATGTGACAATTGCGTCACACCGAATTGCAGCCAGCGTTTAACATGACACAATTCATGTCAAATCGTTTATTGAACCATGACAATGTCTAGGGCGTTGAATTTTAGTACGCTAGATGGGCGTGCTCCGGCGCACCTTCGACCAGCCGCGCCAGGATCTTGAGACCGCGCTCCAGGTCCTTCTCGCCCGGCGCCCCAAGGCAGAGCCGCACGCCGCTGACATGGGCGTCGCCGGCAATGGTGAAGGCCGAACCGCCGGCCACCGCCACGTCGCGGTGCCGGGCGAGCGAGACGAAATCCTCTTCGCGCCAGGCCGGCGGAAGCGGCAGCCACACATGCAGCCCGCTGGTCGTCGCGCGGATGCGGTCGGCGCCGAGAAAGCGGGCCGCGACGCGGTTACGCGCCGTCATCGCCGCGCGCTGCCAGCGGACGAGTTCGCTGGCCGTCCCGTCCTTCAGCCAGCGCGTCGCCACCTCCGCCATCACCGCCGTCGCCATCCAGTTGAGGACGAGGTGGCGGGTGCGGGCGGCGGTCGCCTGCCGCTCCGGCGACACCAACCAGCCGATACGCAGGCCCGGCACGCCGCACTTGGTGAGGCCGGTGGCATAGAAGGTTCGCTCGGGCGCCAGCGCGGCCAGAGGCGGCGGCCGGTCCGGCTGCAGCGGCCCCCAACTGTCGTTTTCCACGATCGACACGTCGTGACGGCGGCAGACGGCGATGATCTCGCGCCGCCGGGCCTCTCCCATCCGCGCGGCGAGGGGCCCAAGCCCCTCGGGCATCAGGAAAATCGCCTTCACCGGCCCCGTTCGGCAGGCCCTGTCGAGGGCGTCCGGCACCATGCCCTCGCCGTCCATCGCGAGCCCCGTCAGGCGCATCCCCAGCGCGGCGGTCAAGGCCTTCAGCGTGTGATGGCTGACCGCCTCGGCGGCGATCATGTCGCCGGGTGCGGCCGCCGTCAGAAGGCCGATCGTCAGCGCGCCGGTGCTGCCGTTGGTGGCAACGATGCGCTCGCGACCCGCCTCGACCCCGCAGGCGGCGAGCCAGCGCGCGGCGGCGTCCACATGCCCCGCCAGCGTCGCCATGGGGCGGAACGAGGTGATGGCCGCATCCGGCAGGCTGCCGGCGACTTCGGCGAGGCTCGAGGAAAAGCGGCGCGCGTGCGTCTTGCTGAGGGCCGGGGTCAGCATCGAGAGGTCGACGACACGGTCGGCCCCGTCGATCCGGTGCCAGGGGGTGCGCGGATCGGCGCTGACGGCGCGCACGAAGCTGCCGCGCCCCACCTCGCCGGAGACGATGCCGAGCCGCGCCAGCTCCTCGTAAGCGCGGCTCACCGTCTGCACGCTGAGGCCGAGGTCGAAGGCAAGGGTGCGGTGCGGCGGCAGACGCGTTCCGGGCTTCAACTCGCCGGCCGCCACCGCATCGGCAACGCACAGGGCGAGCGAGCGATAGGCCGGACGCTTCAGCGTCCCCTTTGCAGGCGGCCAGATTGGCATGATTATCTCTTGGATCGTTATGATCCATTTGACAAGCATCACCGCGCGGTTCAACGCTAGCCCATGCTGCAGAACGCCCCGTCCGCCCTCGCGCTCGACGATCGCGACATCAAGATCCTGTCGATCCTCTCCACCGAGGGGCGGATCGCCAAGGCGGAGCTCGCGCGCCGGGTGAACCTGTCGCCCGCGCCCTGCTGGGAGCGGCTCAACCGGATGGAAGCGGCCGGCATCATCCGCCGCTACAGAGCCGACATAGCGCTCGCAAAAATCGCGCCAAGTGTGACCATCTTCGTGATGGTCGAATTGGAGCACCACCGCGCGGCGAGCTTCCAGACCTTCGAGCGCGCCGTGGCCCAGCACGACGAGATCACCGGCTGCTGGGCGCTCGGCGGCGGGTTCGACTATGTGATGACCGTCATCACCCCCTCCATCGACAGCTATCAGCGGCTGATCGACTCCCTTCTTGAGTCGCACATCGGGCTGAAGCGCTACTTCACTTACATCGTCACCAAAGAGGTGAAGGCGGGGGCGCCGCCGCTGGACGCGCTGCTGGCCGGCCGCTGAGGGCTCCGCCGAAGACGCCGAAGAGGACGCCGCGCCGGGCCCGCACCGCCCCCACCAACGATCCGATGGCAAGCCCCGCTCAAGACAGAAGGATCGTTGGCGCATCCGGCGCAAAGCCGAAGAAGCTTCGCCGCGGCAGCGCCTAGATTCCGTCTCGCAACGACGCACACCTCACACCACGAACGAGGCGATCATGATGACGACCGCCGCCGCCCTCAAAAGCGAGGCCCCTTCCCTTTCGCTCGCCGACCGCCGGCTGATGCGCTCCTTCGCCTATGTCGGCGGGCGCTGGACGGGCGGCGCGTCCGCACAGGTCTTCGCCGTCACCGACCCCGCAACGGGGTCCGACGTCGCCGCCGTGGCGCGCCTGACGGCCGCCAACAGCGCCGCCGCGGTGGACGCCGCCGCCGCCGCCTTCCCGGCCTGGTCCGCCAAGCTGCCGCAGGAGCGCGCCGCCGTCCTGCGCCGCTGGTTCGAGCTGATCGAGGACAACGCCGAAGACCTCGCCCGCATCATGACCGCCGAGCAGGGCAAACCGCTGTCCGAGGCGCGCGGCGAGATCGCGTATGGCGCCGCCTTCGTGGAATTCTACGCCGAGGAGGCCAAACGCCCGAACATCGAAGGCGTCACCTCCCACCTGCCGGACGCCGAGGTCGAGCTGTGGCGCGAGCCGGTTGGCGTCGCCGCCCTCGTCACGCCGTGGAACTTCCCGTCGGCGATGATCACTCGCAAGGCCGCCGCAGCGCTCGCCGCGGGCTGCACCGTCGTCATTCACCCGTCCGCCGAAACGCCGCTGTCGGCTCTGGCGCTGGCGGAGCTGGCCGACCGCGCGGGCTTCCCGGCCGGCGTCGTCAACGTCGTCACCGGCGAGGCGCCCGAGGTGGTGGAGCCCTGGCTCACCGACACCCGCGTTCGCGCCCTCTCCTTCACCGGATCGACGGAGATCGGCCGACTGCTCTATCGCCGCTCCGCCGACACCATCAAACGCCTGGTGCTGGAGCTCGGCGGGCACGCCCCGTTCATCGTCTTCGCCGACGCCGACCTCGACCTTGCCGTCGAAGAGGCGATCAAGGCGAAGTTCGCGACCAGCGGGCAGGACTGCCTCGGCGCCAACCGCTTCCTGGTCGCGCGCCCGGTTTACGATGCCTTCGTGGAGAAGTTCACCGCCGCCACCCGCGCGCTGACGCTGGGCCCCGGCGTCGACGATTGCGACCTCGGCCCCCTGATGAACGCCAAGGCCGTCGCCAAGCAGGAGGCCCACGTGGCCGATGCCGTGAAGCGCGGCGCCCGCCTCACCACCGGCGGCAAGGTCTCGCACCTCGGCCCGCTCTTCTACGAGGCGACGGTTTTGGCGGACGTGCCGCTCCAGGCCGCGATCTTCCACGAGGAGACGTTCGGCCCGGTCGCCGCGATCGCCCCGTTCGACACCGAGGCGGAGGCGGTCGCCGTCGCCAACAACACCGAGTTCGGCCTGGTCGCCTACGTGCACACCCAGGACCCGCGCCGGATCTACCGCGTCAGCCGCGCGCTCTCGTTCGGCATGGTCGCGGTCAACCGCACGAAGGTGACGGGTGCGCCCATCCCTTTCGGCGGCATGAAACAGTCCGGCCTCGGCCGGGAGGGCGCACGCAGCGGCCTCGAAGCCTTCACCGATATCAAATACGTCTGCCGCGACTGGGCCTGAACCGGCACCGCGAGAAAGGGAACCTCACATGCTGACCAACGACCAACTCGCCGCCTGGGACCGCGAGTCGTTCTTCCACCCCTCGACCCACCTCGCCCAGCACGCCCGCGGCGAGACGATGAGCCGGATCATGACCGGCGGTGAGGGCATCTATGTCGAGGACCGCGACGGCACCCGCCTGGTCGACGCCTTCGCCGGGCTCTACTGCGTGAACGTCGGCTACGGCCGCAAGGAAATCAGCGACGCCATCGCCGAGCAGGCGGGCAAGCTCGCCTACTATCACGCCTATGTCGGTCACGGCACGGAAGCCTCGATCACCCTCGCTCACATGATCCTGGAGCGGGCGCCCAAGCACATGTCGAAGGTCTATTTCGGCCTGTCCGGCTCGGACGCGAACGAGACCAACGTCAAGCTCGTCTGGTACTACAACAACGTTCGCGGGATGCCGCAAAAGCGCAAGATCATCTCGCGCTGGCGGGGCTATCACGGGTCGGGCCTCATCACCGGCTCGCTGACCGGGCTGAAGACGTTCCACAACAAGTTCGGCCTGCCGCTCGCCGAGGTGATCCACACGGAGGCCCCCTACTACTACCGCCGCCAGGACCTCGCGATGAGCGAAGCCGAGTTCGTCGCCCACTGCGCGGCCGAGCTGGAAGCGCTGATCGAGCGCGAGGGCGCGGATACCATCGGCGCCTTCATCGGCGAGCCGGCGCTCGGCACCGGCGGCCTGGTGCCGCCGCCGGCGGGCTATTGGGCCGCCATCCAGGCGGTTCTGGCGAAGTACGACATCCTCCTCATCGCCGACGAGGTGGTGACGGGCTTCGGCCGTCTCGGCACCATGTTCGGGTCCGACCACTTCGGCATCAAGCCGGACATCATCACCATCGCCAAGGGTCTCACCTCGGCCTATGCGCCGCTTTCGGGCTCCATCGTGTCGGACAAGGTGTGGAAGGTTCTGGAAGAGGGCACCGACCAGTTCGGGCCGATCGGCCACGGCTGGACCTACTCGGCGCACCCGATCTGCGCCGCGGCCGGTGTCGCCAACCTGAAGCTGATCGACGAGATGAACCTCGTCCAGAATGCCGGCAAGGTGGGCGCCACGTTCAAGCAGGCGCTGGTGGACCAGCTCGGCAATCACCCGCACGTCGGCGACATCCGCGGCGAGGGACTGCTCTGCGCGGTGGAGTTCGTCGAGGACCGCGATGCGCGGCGCTTCTACGATCCGGCGCGCAAGATCGGTCCGCAGGTGTCCGCCGCGCTCTTGGCGGACGGGGTGATCGCCCGCGCGATGCCGGAGGCCGACATCATCGGCTTCGCCCCGCCGCTGTGCCTGACCGAGGACGAGGCGGCGATGATCGCCGGCAAGATGGCCAAAGCCGTCACCGCCGTTCTCGGCTGAGCGATCCGGCCGACCTGACGCGCGCGCCGCTGCCTTTGAGCGGCGGCGCGTTCGCGCGTCGCGACCTCGTGGCGGCGCCTTCGCGCCTGCTTCGTTACGACGGCGCCTTCGCGCCTGCTTCGTTACGGCAGCGCCTTCGCGCCTGCTTCGTTACGGCGGCGCCTTCGCGCCGACGGGGCGTTGCGGAGAGGCAGCCCGGCCCTGTACTCATCGGTGATGCGCCCGGTGGACGGGCGATCGTTGCGCCGCGCCGCCTCAAGGGGCCGCGCGGGCCGAGCAGAGGACCCGGACCTTATGGCCGACCACTTCCGCGCCGACGGGCGCATTCCCGTCACCATCCTGACCGGCTTTTTGGGCGCGGGGAAGACGACGCTGCTCCGGCGCATCCTGTCGGACGCGGGCGGCGTGCGTTATGCAGTGCTGATCAACGATTTCGGAGCGCTCAACATCGATTCCGAGCTGGTGGTGGAGCGGACCGCGGACCGGGTGTCGCTGGAGAACGGCTGCGTCTGCTGCTCCATCAAGGACGACCTCGTCGACGCGATCGCCGAGCTTCTGGCCACCGACGATGCGCCCGACCGGCTGATCATCGAGGCAAGCGGGGTCTCCCGTCCGCTGTCGATCGCCGACGCGCTGGAGGATCCGCGCCTCGAGCCGAAGGTGGCGCTCGACGGCATCTTCTGCCTGGTGGATGCGGACGGGTTCGCCGACCTCGACTTCGCGTCCACCGAGCTGGCGCTGGAGCAGGTGGCGGGCTCCGACCTCGTCGTCCTGAACAAGGTCGATCTGGTGACGCCGCAGACCACCGCCACGATCGAGGAGACGTTGCGGGGCGCGCTGCCGCGCCTCCGCATCCTGCACGCGGTGCAGGCGGACGTTCCGCCGGCGGTACTGTTCGGCCCGCGCGAGGCGCCGGCGCACGAGGGGCCGCACGGCCCGGACTGCGGCTGCGCCCATCACGGGGACCACGATCACGACCATGGCGACCACCACCATCACGACCATGGCGACGAGTTCGCCACCTTCCAGTGGCGCACGGACGCGCCGGTCGACATGCTGAAATTCCGGCGTGCGCTCAACGCCTTGCCGACCACGTTGCTGCGCGCGAAGGGTGTCGTGCGCACAGACGGCGATGCGCGGCGCCTCGTCTTCCACCTCGTCGGCAAGCGGCGCGAGATGGCGTTCGAGGAGCATCCGGCGCCTGCGGAAAGCGTCCTCGTCGCCATCGGCCGTCACGAGACGCTGGACCCCGAGGCGCTGGCGGCCCTCTTCGACTCCTGCCTCGCCACCGCCCCGGCCGCCTGACACCGGCGCGCCAAATCTCCGAGTGAGCGCGTGTCGGCGACGCTCAGGCCCCGCGCGACCTCAACCGGCGCACAATCGAGGCTTCGACAGGCGCCCCGGCGGAATGGCCCCACAGGCCCGCCCCGGCCTCGCCCTCCGGCGAACGGCACGGCGGCTCCCGAGCCTGTTTCGCGGAGCCAGCCATCGCAAGGCCGACAGGACCCGGGCGGTTCCGTGGTGCAAGGGTTCAAGCGAAGCGGCCCTTGCGCCGCGGGGCCGGCCGGGTCAGGGCGTGCCGCCGGCGATGGCTGGGTCTGCGCAACAGGCGACCCGCCCTGTTTCGTGGTGAAGCCGGAGCACCCGCGGCGCTCCGGCCTCATATCAGTCGCGCCGAACCTCAGCCCCGCCCCGCCTCAGTCGCGGAAGCGCTGCCGGGTCGCCACGCTGGCGGCGATGGTCAGGAGCAGCGTCGTTCCCATCAGCACGAACGCCACGGCGGCGGCGGACGGCCAGTTGTTGAGCTGGAACTGCGAGTAGATCACCGGCGCCATCATGCGGAATTCGGGGCCGCCGAGCAGCACGGGGGTCGCATAGGCGTTCATCGCCAGGATGAAGGTCAAGATCCCCCCGGCGGCGATGCCGGGCAGCGCCATCGGCCACAGGACCCGGCGCACCATCGTCAGCGGGGCGGCGCCCAGGCTGAAGGCGGCCTCCTCCAAGTTGCGGTTGATCCCCTCCAGCACCGACTGCAAGGTCAGCACCATGTAGGGCAGGTTCACGGCGATGATGCCGATGATCACCGCCGTCTCGGTGAACATGATCTCGGTCGGCTCGGTGGTGATGCCGAGGTCCATCAGGGTCATCGACAGGAAGCCGCGGCTGCCGAACAGCGTCATCCACCCCGCCGCGCGCACCGCATTCCCGACGAAGAGCGGCACCACGACGGCGATGAGGAGGAGGTTCTTGAACCGTGTCTGCGTGCGCGCCAGCACGTAGGCGAGCGGGAAGCCGAGGATGAGGCAGATCACCGTGGTCATCAGCGCCACGCGCACGGTGACGAAGAAGACGGCGAGGAAATAGGGGTCGGTGAAGAACTCGATATAGTTCTTCGGCGTCAACGCGTCGATCATCAGCATTCTGGGATCGAAGTCGTTGAGGCTGTAGCGGAAGAGGATGAGGAGCGGGCCGATCACGCCGAGCGCGACGACGACCGTCGCCGGGCCGATCAGCGAGGTGGCGGAGAGGACGAGCCGCCCTCCCCGCGGTCCTTCGGCGGTGACGGCCGCCATCAGGCGGCCCCCCTCGGCTGGCGGATGGCCAGGATCAAGCCTTGAACTCCCGGTCCCACCAGGTCTTCAGGTCGACGTCGTTTTCCAGCATCGCGCCGAAGTCCATCGTGTTCAGCTGGGCGATTTCCTCGGTGCTGAAGCCGATGCGGGCGTTGAGGTCTGCCGGGATGTCGGCATTGGTGACGGTGGGATTGTAGCCCATGTCCTCGGCGAAGGCCTCCTGGGCGGCCGGCTCCAGCATCGCGTTGAGGTAGGCCCAGGCGCCATCGGGGTGCGGCGCGTTCTTCGGCACCACGAAGCCGGACACGTAGGAGATACCACCCTCGGACGGCCAGGTGGCCTTCACCGGGATGTCGGCGTTCTGCCACTGCACCACGCGGGCCTTCCACATGATGCCGGTGCCGATCTCTTCCGACGCCAGACCCTGCGCGAAGGCCTCGTTGGTCGGATAGATGCGCGCGCCAGCCTTGCGCACGGCCATCAGAAGTTCCTTGCCGGCCTCGAAGTCGGTCACGGTGCCGGTGGCGGCCAGGGAGGCGGCGACGATGGTGTATTGGTACTGAATGTCGATGATGCCGAGCTTGTCGCCCCACTTGGGATCGAAGACGTCCTTGTAGGACATCGGCGCCTCGGCATCCGGCACCACGTTGGGGTTATAGACGGGGACCTTACCGGAATAGATTTGGCCGATGCCGTACTCGTACTTCATCGACGGGATGAGGTTCTCGGCCAGCGGGATCTTCGAGTAATCGATCGGCTGCGTCAGGCCGAGCTCGTAGACCTGGTACATGTTGGGACCGTTGAGGCCCTGCAGGTCGGTGGAGCCTGTGGGCAGGCGCCGCTCGGCCATCATCTTGGCGCGGCGCTCCGGGTCGCCGGCCTGGTCCTGGATGACCTCCCACCCCTTGTCGATGAGGAAGGGCTGCTCGATGTTCTTGTTCAGAAGGCGCGCATAGTCGCCGCCCCAGGTGCCGACGACGGCCGTCCCGGCCGACTGGGCACGCACGATCGACGGCATCCCGAGCGCCGACAGACCCGCCGTCGCCCCGATCCCCTTCAGCACGCCGCGGCGGCCGATCGTGGTGTTGAATTTCGTCATGGCTCACTCCTCAAGGTTTGGGTCGTCCGGCGTGGCGGCCGGACGTCGGACGGATTGGAACTCAGGCACGCATGTCGCTGTCGGCGGGGAACACCGCCGGGGTTGCGGCCCAGCCGACGTGGACGGTGTCGCCCACGGCCGGAAGCGCCGCGCTGTCGTGGTTCGGCACCTGCGCAATCACCCGGTCCTGCGGTGAGAGGCGCACGTGGATGTCGATGAGGCTGCCGAGATAGGAGACGAATTCCACCTCGCCGGGGAAGGTGTTGTCCTGCCCGCTGATCGGCTCGCGGCCGACATAGACGCGCTCCGGCCGCAGCGCCATCACGGCCGGCCCGCTCAGCGACTTGGCGCAGCGCACCGTGAGGCCGCCGGCCGTCTTCATCTCGGCATCCCCCGCCATGGTGCCGGAGAGGAAGGAGGAGCGGCCCACGAAGTCGGCGACGAAGTGGTCGGCCGGGCGCTCGTAGAGGTCCTTCTGACTGCCGATCTGGCGCACCGCACCGTCGCGCATGACGACGAGCCGGTCGGCCATGGTGAGCGCCTCCTCCTGGTCGTGCGTCACCATCACGGTGGTGATGCCGAGGCGCTGCTGCAGCGAGCGGATCTCGACGCGCACGTCGTGGCGCAGCTTGGCGTCGAGGTTTGAGAGCGGCTCGTCCAGCAGCAGCACATCGGGCCGGAAGGCGAGCGCGCGGGCGAGCGCCACGCGCTGCTGCTGACCGCCGGAGAGCTGACGCGGCAGGCGGTCGATCAGGTGGTCGAGCTGCACCAGCTTGAGCGCGTCGAGCACCTTCGCGTCCGCCTCGGCCTTGGCGACCTTGCGCATCTCCAGCCCGAAGGCGACGTTCTGGCCCACGGTGAGGTGCGGGAAGAGCGCGTAATTCTGGAAGACGAGGCCGGTGTTGCGCTTCCACGGCGGCAGCGTGGTGACGTCGCGCCCGCCGATCTTCACCGTGCCCGCGGTAGGCTCGACGAAGCCTGCGATCATGCGCAGCGTCGTCGTCTTGCCGCAGCCGGAGGGCCCGAGAAGGACGAGGAATTCACCCTCGGCCACGTCGAGCGACACGTCGCGCGCCGCGTGGAAGTCGCCGTAGCGTTTGGACAGCCGGTCGAGTTCGAGGCGTGCCATCAAACCACCCTTGAGAGTTTGACGAAACGGTCGGTGATCAGCATGGCGACCGCGATGATGATGATCTGCAGGACGGAGATGGCCGCGATGGTCGGGTCGATCTTCCACTGCAGATATTGGAGGATGGCGATCGGCAGCGTGGTGCGGCCGGGGCCGACCAGGAAGAGTGAAAGCTCCAGGTTGCCGAAGGAGGCGACGAAGCCGAACATCGAGCCGGCGACGATGCCGGGAAGGATGCCGGGCATCGTCACCCGCCGGAATGTGGTGAGGCGATTGGCGCCCAGATTCATGGCCGCCTCCTCAAGCGTTCTGTCGAACCCGGCGAGGCTCGCCATGATGAGCCGCACCATCCACGGCACGACGAGAAGAACGTGGCCGAAGACGAGGCCGCCGAACGAGTTCAGCATGTTCCACTCGAAGCGGATCGCGACCTCCACCAGCATCACGTAGATGGCGAAGCCGAGCACGATGCCGGGGACGATGAGCGGCATCAGAAGGAGGTTGTTCACCGCGCCGCGGCCGAAGAAGCGCAGCCGTGCGAGGCCGAGCGAGGCGGGCAGCGCGATGACGAGGCCGATGAGCGTCGCGAGGATGCCGACCTGGGCGGAGATCACGAAGGCGTCGATGAAGCGTTGATTGCCGATCGCCTGGCCGTACCAGCGCAGGGTGTAGCCCTGCGGCGGGTAGGAGGGGATCTCCTGGCTGTAGAAGGACAGCCAGGTGATGAAGATGAGCGGCGTGAGGATGTAGATGAAGGCGACCAGAGCCGCGGCCTTGAGGGCCCAGCGGCCGGGGCGCAGGCGGAACCCGGGACGGGCCGCCTTGCCGGTGTGCGTGACGGCGGCGCCCGTCAAGCCGCCGCCTCCAGCGCGCTGTCGAGCGCGTTCTTGTAGAAGGCGCCGCCCTTCATGATGACGGGCATGTTCTTGCCTTGTCCTTCCAGAAGGGTGATGTCCTTCGTCGGGTCGCCGTCGACCAGGATGAGGTCGGCCCAGGCGTCGGCGGCCACGGTGCCGAGGCGGCCCGGACGGCGCACGACTTCCGCCGCGATGGTGGTCGCCGCGCGGATGACGGTGATAGGCTTCTGCACCTCGGCGCGGATGGAGAATTCGCGGCTCTGATCCTCGAGCAGCGCGCCCAGAAGGTCGGACCCGTAGGCCACCTTCACGCCGGCCGCCTCGCAGATCTCCAGCGACTTGTAGCCGCCCTCGAGCACCATGTCGTTCTTTTCCAACATGCTTTCGGGCATGCCGAAGCTTGCCGCGCGCTCCTTCATGGCGACGTAGGCGACGAGGTTGGCGACGAGATAGGCGCCCTTCTCGGCCATCAACTTGGCGGCGGCCTCGTCGATCAGGTTGCCGTGCTCGATGGTGCGCACACCGTGGCCGACCGCGCGGGTGATGGCTTCGGGCGAATAGGCGTGGGCGCAGACATAGCGGCCGAACGCCTCCGCCTCCTCCACCGCCGCCTCGATCTCCTCGATCGAGAATTGCAGCGAATCCAGCGGATCGTTCGGGGACGCGACGCCGCCGGACGCCATGATCTTCACCTGGTCGCAGCCCTGGCGCATCTGCTCACGCACCACCTTGCGGACCTCGTCCTCACCGTCGCAGACGATCCTGAGGTAGGCCGCGGTGTTGCAGCACGGGCAGGCGAAGCCCGGATTGGTGCGGCCGCGCCCGTCCGAATGGCCGCCGGTGGGGCCGATGGAACGGCCGGCGATGAAGAGGCGCGGGCCGGGGATCAGCCCCTTCTCGATCGCCGTCTTCATGCCCCAGTCGGTGCCGCCGGTGTCACGCACGGTGGTGAAGCCGCGGTCGATCATCGACTTGATGCGCTTGGCGCCGCGGGCGGCGGCCAAGGTGAGCGGCACCTCCTCCATCCGCCGCATGTAGACTTCGTCGTGCATGCAGTGGACGTGGCAGTCGATCAGGCCCGGCATCAGCGTGCGGCCGCCGCAGTCGACCACGGTGGCGCCGGAGGCTTTGATCGGCGTGTCGGAGACTTCGCGGATCTTCTCGCCTTCGACGAGGACTTCGTAGCCCTCCCGCGGCTCGTCGAACGCAGGGTCGAGGAGCTTGAGGTTCTTGAAGAGGAACATGGTCAATTCAACGTCCTCTTGTGGAAGGCACCGTCTTTCATGATGACCTTCATGTGCTGGCCTTGCCCTGCGAACAGGGAGAGGTCTTTCAGGGGGTTGCCGTCGATCACCAGGAGGTCGGCGAAGGCGCCGGGCTTCAGGCAGCCGAGCTTGCCCTCCTGGCGCAGCACCTTGGCGGCGATGGTGGTGGCCGAGCGCACGATGTCGAGCGCGGGGACGACGTTGGACCTGAGCTCGAATTCGCGGCTCTGGTCGACCTGAAGCTGGCCGAGGAGGTCCGACCCGTAGGCGACCGGCACCCCGGCGCGCTTGCAGATCTCCAGCGACTTCAACCCGCCTTCGATGACGACGTCGTTCTTCTCCAGCATGTCGGCGGACATGCCGTAGTCGGCCGCACGCTCCTTCATCGCGTAGTAGGCGACGAGGTTGGCGACGAGGAACATGTCCTTCTCGGCCATCAGGGTGGCGGACGCATCGTCGATCAGGTTGCCGTGCTCGATCGTCCTGACGCCGGCGTTCGCGGCGCGGGTGATCGCGTGCGGCGAATAGGCGTGGGCGCAGACATAGCGGCCGAAGTTGGTGGCCTCTTCCACGGCCGCCGCCACCTCGCCGAGCGAGAATTGCAGCGAGTCCAGCGGGTCGAACGGGGATGCGACACCGCCCGACATCATAATCTTCACGTGGTCGCAGCCCTGGCGCATCTCCTCGCGCACGGCTTTCCTCACCTCCGCCTTGCCGTCGGCGACGCCCATGCACCAGGACAGCGCGTTGCAGCAGGGGCAGAGGCCGCCGGGGTCGGTCCTTCGGCGCATGTCCGAATGGCCGCCTGTGGGGCCGAGCGCACGGCCGGCGATGAAGAGGCGCGGTCCGACGCAGTAGCCCTGGTCGACGGCGGCCTTCAGCCCCCAGTCCGCCCCGCCGGTGTCGCGCACGGAGGTGAAGCCGCGGTCGAGCATGCCCTTCATCGCCGCCATGGCGTGGGCGCTCATCAGCGTCAGCGGCTGCGTCTCCAGCTTGGAGATGAAGACCTCGTTCAGCACCACGTGGACGTGGCAGTCGATCAGGCCGGGCATGAGGGTGCCGCCGTCGCAGTCGATCACCGCCGCGGTGGGCGCGGTGATCGGCGTGGCGGACACCTCGCGGATCAGGTTGTCTTCGACCAAAATCTCGTGACCGGGAAGGATTTCATCCTGCTCCGGGTCGAGCATGCCGAAGTTTTTAAAGAGGATCTGCCCCAAGGAGCCGTCTCCTGTTAGTGAAGAGCGAGAAAATGGCACGCCCGTTGCGCACAATGAACCGCATATGCTCTCGGATCAAGGCGGTGGAATGCCATTTTTTACGTATATTTAGGCGTCGTAACCGAACGGATCGTCCACAGTGTGGCACGGACCCGAGAACCACTTCGGCCCATCGTCGGCGATGTAGGCGCAATCCTCCAGCCGGATGCCGAACTCGCCATAGATGCAGATCGTCGGCTCGATGGAAAAACACTGCCCCTTCGTCAGCGGCGCCGTGTTGCCCTTCACCATATATCGCTCCTCGTGCACCTCCAGACCGATGCCGTGGCCGGTCCGGTGGGGAAGCCCCGGCAGTGCATAATCCTTGCCAAACCCGGCCGCCTCGATCGCGCCGCGTGCCGCATCGTCCACCGCGTGGCAGGGCGCACCCGGCTGCGCGGCGGCAAATCCGGCGAGCTGCGCCGCCTGCTCGATCTCCCACACCTCGCGCTGGCGCGGCGTCGGATCGCCGAAGACGTAAGTGCGCGTGATGTCAGACCGGTAGCCGCCGACGAAGCAGCCGAGGTCGAACAGCACCATGTCGCCCTTCTTCAGCTCCTGCGGGTAGTCGACGCCGTGCGGATAAGCGGTCGCCTCGCCGAACAGGATCAGCGGCGCGGACGATGTCGGCACGGCGCCCAGACGCCGGTGCGCCTCCTGCACGAAGGCCTGCGCCTCCGTCGTCATCATGCCCTCGTAGAGAACGCGCGCGGCGATCCGCTGCACCTCGGCGGTGACGTTGAAGGCCTGCTGCATCAGCGCGATCTCGGCCGACGACTTCTCGGAGCGCAGCTTGGCCGTCACGTCCATGCCGTTGCGGAAATCGTAGCGGTTGCCGTGCCGGCGCAGCCCGTCGAAGGTGAAGAAAGGCGTCGCCGGGTCCACCGCCACGACACCGTTCTCGTAACCCAGCGAGGCGATGGTGTCGGCCACCAGCGCCGTCGGGTCCTCGTGCTCCTCCCAGCAGCGGATGTCGTCGCCGAACTTCAGCATGGAGCGCGTCTTCGGCTCCTCAAAGGCGGGCGACAAATAGGTCACCTCGCCCGCCGCCGGGATGATCGCCCCGTGCAAGCGCTCGGTCGGCTTCAACTGGATGCCGGTGAAATAGAAGAGGTTCACCGAGGTATCGAGGTAGAGCGCGGAGATGCCCTCCGCCTTCATCAGCGCCTGCGCCCGCTTCACGCGCTCCTGATGCTCGTCGATACCGATGGGAACGCGGCCGCCGGTGATCGGCTTCAACTTGTCGAGTTCGTCCTGCGCGGAGGACACGCCCACACCGATGGTCATCGAGCCACTCTCTCGACTAACTGACGCGCCATTATTTGCTCCAATTTTTCTTCAGTCTTGCAGACACTTAAGACCAGGCTGGCGTAGTCTGAGGCAGGGCGGCCCTCGCCGCCGAACCGAGAGGACGCTTCATGGACGTTTCGGCCTTCACCCGCGCCATCGCCGAGCCCGACCAGCCCGCGGCCGCCTTCGCGGCCCTCGCCGAAATGGCCGCCGCCGGGCCGGGGGTGAAACTCTTCACCGCGCTCACCATCGACCAGACGGCCGGGCTGCTGCGGCGCAGCTTCTCCAACATGCCGGACGCCTACCCGGCGGGCGGCACGAAGAAGATCGCCGACACGACGATCACCGACCTGATGCTGAACGGGCGCAAGAGCGTCCTCAGCGACGGACCGGACGCTGTGAAGGAGAATTTCTACGACCACGAGCTGATCTTCTCGCTGGGCTGCGAAAGCTGCCTCAACGTTCCGGTGGTCGTGGCGGACGAGGTGATCGGCTCGATCAACCTCCTCCACGCGGCGGGGCAATATACGCCGGAGCGTATCGCCATGGCCGAGGCGCTGATCCCCTTCGCGGCGGCCGCCTTCCTGATCGAGCGGCAGCACGGCGGCGCCCTCGCCTGACCGGCTCACGCGGCCTTCCCCGAAGGCTGCGGCGCGACGAGCTCCTCCGTCGCCGGAAGCACCGTGACGGAGGCGCCCTCCACGCGCGACGCCACGCTCTGCCGCACCGCGGCGCACTGGGCGACCACCGCCGCCCAGTCCCGCCCCTCGCGAAAGCCGAGCGTGATCTCCACGATCGGCACCCCGCCCGACCGCCGCGTGCGGATCGCCAGGATGTCGTCGAAATCGTCGAACCGCTCGGCGAGGCCGCCCAGGATGAGAAGCTGAACCTCCTCCTCCAGCGCCTTGTCGGCCAGCTCCCAGAAGGCGTTGTGGAAGGTCTGATAGGCGGTGAACAGCATCGCCCCGGCGATGATGAAGCCCGCCACCGCGTCGCCGATCGCAAGCTGAGGCACCATGGAGGCCGCCGCCACCAGCACCATGGTCACCGACAGGCCGACGACGTCGATCGCCTGCGCCCGCCGCCAGACCTTCACCACGCCGGACGGTTCGCGCGCGAGCGGGCGTGACGCCAGCCACAGCCCCGCCGACTGCACTACCAGAATGCCGGTGACGATGAGCGGCCCGGTCACGTTCTCCGGCTGCGGCGGATCGAGCGCCCGGTAGAGGCTGACCGCGCCGATGCCGAGCCCCGACAGCGTGAAGGACACACCGAGAATCGCCCCGGCGATCGCCTCGATCTTGCCGGTGCCGTAGGGAAACACCAGAGCGCAGGCGCGCCGCGCCGCCCGCATCGTCAAAAACACCAGCACCGAGAAGAGGATGTAGATGAGCGTGAACAGCGCGTCGCCGATCATGCCGATCGACGTCGACCCGAAGGCGGCGATGATCTGCGGCCCGGCGATCACCGTCGACAGCGTGATCGACACGAGCTGCAGACGCTCGAAGGAGAGGCGCGGCCGTCCGGCGGACGCGCAGGGGAGGCTGGATTGGGTCAACCGCTCGCCTCACCGGCCGCCCTGCCCGCGCGGGGCAGCGTCCGCCGCCAGCGCGACCGGCGGCTTGGGCGGCCGCTCGGCGATGAGGCCGGACGGCTTCAGCCGCATGATGAGGATGAGGAGCGCGCCGATCACCATCTCGCGCAGCGCCGCGCCCTGCGCGCCGCCGAGCCCCGGGACAACCCCCTCCATGAAGCGGCTGCCCTCCAGGATGAACATCACGATGACCGCGCCCACCACCGCGCCGGTGGCGTTGCCCGTGCCCCCCGCCGTCAACGACAGGAAGATGTAGATCGTCAAAAGCGGGCGGAAAATGTCCGGCGCGATGTAGCTGGTGAAGTGCGCATAGAGCACCCCGCCGAGGCCGAGGGCACGTGTGTGACAAGGAGCCGGCGCAGCGGGCGCAGGAGGTCGCGGCGCGGCTAACGTTGTTCTACGTGCTCGGCAACGTCTCCAGCGACCTTTCGGGCGGGCAGAAGAAGCTCCTCGAGATCGGCCGCGCCTGATGGGCGGCACCAACCTCATTCTGCTCGACGAGCCGGTGGCGGGCGTGAACCCGTGGCGGGCCGGGCGGAACAGCGCGGTGCCGACATGCTCGCCCGGCTGCGCGTCACCATGCAGCATCAGCGTTTCGTACACGGACAGCTTGGGGAAACCACGGGCGATCTGGAAGGTGCGGACCAGCCCGCGCAGGCTGATCTGATCGGCCCGCCAGCCGGTGATGTCGGTGCCGTCGAAGGTCACGCGGCCGGCCTCGGGCGGGATGACGCCGGAGATGCAGTTGAAGGCGGTGGTCTTGCCCGCTCCGTTGGGACCGATGAGGCCGGTGATGGACCCGGCTTTCACCGCAAAGTCCGCGCCGCGCAGGGCGTGAACTCCGTAGAAGCTGCGGGTCAGCCCCTCGACGGTGAGGAGGTCTGCCATTCGTTCCCCTTCGAGCTACGGCAGACACGAGCCGCGCAGATGTGACGCCTTTCCGAAAAGCAATTGGAATGCCAAGAAAATTTGCCTGCACACAAATGAAACAAGCTGCACCAATGTGTGAAATTTCTGACGTATTTTCGCGCCGCGTCAATGGCTGAATGCCATTTTGCCAGGCATGGATCGGCGGATCGTGTGCCGATCCTGCGAGCGCGCCGCCCGGTTTAGCGGCTGACCGGCTAGCGAGTCAGGGACTTGCAAACCTGCACGACGGCCTCACGCGACTTCGCTTCGACCAGGGGACGCAGCACCGGCTCCCACACTTTGCGCAAAATGTCGGCACCCGTGCCGTGGAAGGATTGCGCCTCGACAGACAGGCTGCGCACCGCGCAATCGGCGAGACCGACCTCCGCGCGCGCGGCGATCTCCATGCCGGCGGTGGCGGCGATGGGCGCTTGCTTCCCGGTCGCGCACGTCAGGCTGCCGGTGACGCTGGCGTTCATCGTGTCGCCCACCACATCGAGCCGGATTCTGCCGACCTCGACATCCTCCAGGCGCCGGAGCGTCGGGAAGTCGCTGCACGGGTTGGAGCCGATGATCGCGCGCTCCACCATGCTGTGCGTCGAAGTT
Organism: Acuticoccus yangtzensis; assembly: GCF_001927245.1. Classification (GTDB taxonomy): domain Bacteria; phylum Pseudomonadota; class Alphaproteobacteria; order Rhizobiales; family Amorphaceae; genus Acuticoccus; species Acuticoccus yangtzensis. The sequence goes on from NZ_MJUX01000002.1 coordinate 211,838, forward strand.
TGGTTTTGCGCCGCAGCTTGGCCGCCAAGCAGCAACGCGGCGGCAAGCCCCGCCGTGAGCGCCGCCGCACAGGAACCGGAATATTTGCGCATCGACTGCCCCTGAGTGTGGCGACGTAGCGGTCCCGATGCGGGTGCCGCGCCGTGCGGCGATTCGACCGGGACGCCGCGCCGTGCGTCGCATGAGGCCGTGCTGGTTCGCCATTCCGTTCTCATAAGGCACAGTTATGCATACCCGGCGCAGCGTGCCAAGCAGCCCATCCCAGGCGTCGAACCGGCCGAAACGCGAATGGTCTAGCAAGCACCGGCACCACGCAGGCCGCCCTGGGATCACGACGATCGCGCCCGCGTTGCCCGGCCCGCCGCTTGCGCATTCCACTTGATTCCGCTGCGAATGGGTGCAGGTACACTCAACAGTCCCCGCCAGTTGCCCGTCAGGACCACCCGTGTCTCGCCCGAACGTCACCGCGCTCATCGTCGCCTCGGCCCTTTTCATGGAGAACCTCGACTCCACGGTGCTCTCCACCGCGCTGCCGACGATCGCCGCCGACATCGGGTCCGACCCGATCCGCCTGAAACTGGCGCTGACCTCCTACCTCATCAGCCTCGCCACCTTCATCCCCATCTCGGGCTGGGCGGCGGACCGGTTCGGCGCACGTCTCGTCTTCCGCCTCGCCATCGCCGTTTTCGTCGTTGGCTCGGTGATGTGCTCGGCCGCCTCGTCGCTGCCGGAATTCGTCATGGCCCGCATCGTCCAGGGCGCGGGAGGGGCGATGATGACGCCGGTCGGCCGCCTCGTCCTCCTGCGCTCGACCGAGAAATCGAAGCTCCTCGACGCGATGGCGTGGTTCACCACTCCCGCCCTCCTCGGCCCGTTGATGGGCCCGCCGCTGGGCGGCTTCATCGCCACCTACTTCGATTGGCGCTGGATCTTCTGGATCAACGTCCCCGTTGGCGCGATCGGCATCCTCCTCGTCAGCCTGTTCATCGGCGAGGTGAAGTCCGAGGACCGGCCGCCGCTCGACGTCGTCGGCTTCGTCCTGTCGGGCGCGGCGCTGTCCGGCCTCGTCTTCGGCCTCTCCACGCTGGGACAGGCGATGCTGCCGGTTCCGGTCGCGCTCGCCATGGTGGCGGGCGGCCTCGTCTGCGGCGCGGCCTATCTGTGGCACGCCCCGCGCGTCGCCCGCCCGCTGCTCGACCTCGGCCTGTTGAAGACGCCCACCTTCTTCATCAGCACCGTGGGCGGATCGCTGTTTCGCATCGGCATCGGCTCCATCCCGTTCCTTCTGCCGCTGGCCCTGCAGCTCGGCCTCGGCATGAACGCCTTCCACGCCGGCAGCCTCACCTTCCTCGGCGCGGCGGGGGCACTGCTGATGAAGATGACCGCCAAGCCCATCGTCGGCCGCTTCGGCTTCCGGCGCACATTGATTGCCAACGGCGTCATCGCAGCGGTCTGCGTCGGGGCCATGGCGCTCTTCACCTACGACATCGGCGCCATCGCGATCGCCTCGATCATCCTCGTCGGCGGCTTCTTCCGCTCGCTGCAGTTCACCTGCCTCAACGCGCTCGCCTATGCCGACGTGCCCTCCGCCCGCATGAGCCGCGCCACCAGCCTCTCCAGCGTGGCGCAGCAGGTGTCGCTGGCGCTCGGCGTGGCGCTCGGGGCCTTCGTGGTGGAGATCCAGCGCCTCGGCCGTGCCGACGACACCATCCTGGCGAGCGACTTCGTGCCCGCATTCCTAACCGTGGCGGCCCTCGCCCTCGGCGCCATCGCCTTTTACGTCCGCCTGCCGGGCGATGCGGGGGCCGAAGTCAGCGGGGCGGCGGTGCGCGCCTCCCGCACCCCCGTCGCCAGCACCTGAGCGCCGGCGCGGCCGCTCACGGCGCCGCCTCGCGCCATCGTGTCCGCCCTCCGTTCCGCCCGGCGCTTTGGCCGCGCGCCGCATCCTTGACGTGTGCGGCCCGCCTCGGCACCGTCCCGCCGGTCTGGATCAGAGGTGAACGATGACACGGCGGATGAACGCTCACGGCATGAGACGCACCCTCGCGGCAGGCGTTGCCGCCGTCCTTGCCGCGCTCGCCCCTGCCCTCCCCGCCGCCGCGCAGGACACCCGCGCCGTCATCATCGACGCCGCATGGGACACCCGCCCCTTCATCGACGACCTGCGCCAGAACGGGGTTCAGGTGATCGGCCGCTACCTCGCCCGCTGCCCGCAGCCCGAGCGCCACATTCCCGAGAAGCGGCTGATCGACCAGGGTGGCATCAACGACCCGAGCAGCGAGGTGCGCCGCATCCTCGACAGCGGCATGGCGGTGCTGTCGATCTACCAATACAACAACGATTCCAAGAACAAGTTCGTCGGCCGCGACCGTGACGGCAAGCCGCTCGCCGGGGCCGACTGCCGCCCCACCAATCGCGAGCGCAGCCCCGCCCAGGAGGCCGACCTCGACGCGCGCGCCGCCGTGGAGCAAGCCAAGGCGCTCGGACAGCCGCGCGGCTCGTCGATCTTCTTCGGCGTCGACATCGCCTTCTCCAAGACCGATGTCGCCACCAGCCGCGCCATGGTCGCCTACTTCGAGGAGGTGAAGCGCACGGTGACCCGCGCGGGCTACGTGCTCGGCGCCTACGGCAATGGCGATGCGCTGGACGTGCTGCTCGACCGCCGCCTCATCACCTACGCCTGGCTGTCGGCCTCGCGCGCCTATCCGGGCTCGTCGGACTTCCACAATTCGGGCCGCTGGCACCTCTTCCAGAACGGCGTCAATCTGGAGTGGTTCGGCGGCACGCCCGGCCAATGCCGCCGCGGCCTGCCGCTCGACACCAACGTGAAGAACGCCCGCTTCGCCGACCAGGGGCTCGGCTTCTGGACCCGCCGCGGCCCGGCCCGCATCGACCCGAACCGCGTCAAAGCCGTCTACGCCGCGCGCCGCTTCGCCTGCGACGGTGACGCGCGCATCCGCAAGGCCGCCTCGTCCGGCGCGCGGGACCTCATCTCGTCCGTGCCGCGCTGCCAGGGCGGGCGCACGGTCACCCACCCGTCCACCATCGACTACGCCAATTCGGCCCGCATCGGCCGCACCAGCGGCGATCTCGTGGAGGTCGACCACGACGACGACGGCAGCTTCGACGGCTGGACCGCCCGCTCCAACCTGACGCCGCATTTCGGCGTGAAGCCGCAGTGGATCCACAGCCGCGGCCAGCGCGCGGGTGCCCGCTGCCCCTCGTAGACGCGGCCGTTGCATGGCGCGGTGGGGTGACAATAGCGGGCGCTTCTCCCGCTCCTGTCTGCCTCGCCCTGTCAAGAACCATCTGGCGCAAACCGGACCGCAACGGATCAAATTTGAGCCGATGCAAAATTTTATTCTCGTTTGGCGGACTTCTACGCTAACTTTTGGCCCGAACTTGGCCGGCTGACCGGCCAGCACGTCGAGGTATTTTGAATGGCTTTTTTCTTTACGGGCGACGAATATGACGGGATCACCTTGCTGCGCAGTGGTGATCTTTGGATCAACGCCGGCGGAACCGCGGTCACCAACACCGGCGTCGGCTTCAACTTCGCCGGATTCGGCAATTCCGCCCTGTGGGTCGGCGGGTCGATCTCCTCCAGCGGCAGCGATGCCGTGCACCTCGGCATCGGCGCCGACTCCAGCGTGATCCTGGTGACCGCGGACGGCGAAGTCACGGGCGCCGAAGACGGTATCTCATCCGACGCCTTGGCGCTCACCATCATCAACGCCGGCAGCATCACCGGCGCCGGCAGCATCGGCGTCGATCTGAACGGCGGCGCCAACTCGATCGTCAACACCGGGATGATCAGCGGTCTGACCAGCGGGATCGACTCCACCGGCGGTGGCGACACGATCCTGAACACCGGCACGATCGAAGGCACGACCGGCATCGGCATCGGCATCTGGGACACCGGCTCGGTGCTGACGAATTCCGGCACGATCAGCGGCGACCTCGCGGGCATCTTCCTCGGCACGATCGAGAACGGCGCCACGGTGGTCATCAATTCCGGCACCGTCGCCACCGGCTCGGCCATCGCGATCGACGGTTCCCTGAGCGACGGCGCCGACTACATCGTCAACTCCGGCCTGATCGACGGGGATGTTCTGCTCGGCGGCGGCAACGACGGGATTTCGATCTTCAACTCCGGCATCGTCAACGGCCTCATCGACATGGGCGCCGGCAACGATACGGTCGTCGGTTCCTCCATTGCTGACGAGATCTATGGCGGTGACGGGAACGACATCATCGACGGCGGCCTCGGCGACGATCAGATCTTCGGCGGCGCCGACGGCGACATTCTGAGCGGCGGCAGCGGCAACGACGAGATCCTGGGCGGCGAGGGCGACGATTCCATCGTCGGCGGCGATGGCGGCGACACGCTCGGCGGCGACGAGGGGTCCGACTACCTCACCGGCGGGCGCGGCTTCGACATTTTCACCTACAATCCCGGCGACGGCGCCGATACCATCACAGACCTGCGCAACGACCAGGACGCCATCGACCTCTCCGGCTTCGGCTTCGAGTCGGTGGACGAGGTGATCGGTCTCGCGACGGTCACGCTGCGCCAGATGACGGTCACCTTCGACTTCGGCGACGGCGACATTCTGGCGGTGCAGACCACGAACCCGCTCGACTTCGCCGACGACATCATCATCTGATCCGTCCAGCCTCCCGAGGTGCGGCGCCGGCACGGTCGCGTACGTGCCGGTAGCGCCGGCTACCGGCTGCACAAGATGCCTCGCCACGGCGCAACTGGTCGATCATTTGCCTTAGACCGAGCGAGAATGGCTATGCGGCGCGGCGCACAGCGCGCGGCGCGGGTGGTGCGGACGCGTGCAGCGCCGCGGTCAGAGCGGGCAGCGGCGCACAGTTCCGCTGAGGGCTGTGTAGGTGTCGGTCACCGGGTCATAGGAGCGGAAGCGGGCCGAGCATGCGGCCACGTGCTCGGCGGACAGCCCCTCGACCCCCGGCGGGCGCTCCGGCACGATCACGCGGATCACCGGCCCGGCGATGTTGCCGACGACATTGGCGCCGAGCGGGCCGAGAAGGTCCCGGCCCTCGTTGGTGGGATAGCCGTAGCGCTCCGGCAGACCGTCCAGCGGCCAAGGCCCGGGAACGGCCTTATAGTCGGTCCACAGCGCGCGGCGGGTGGTGACGGTCTCGTCCGCCGCGGCCGGCCCCGCAGGGACGGTCACCATCGCCGCCAGCGCCAGAACCGCCCAACATGGCGCGCCCCGCCGCGTGCCGCGCCTGAAAAGCGCGCGCGAATGCCGCTCGGTGGTTGCGGCACCTGCACGCGCCGTGCCTGAGGCAATGCCGGTGGGCCGCGGCTGCATACCTGTTCGATCCGCCATGGCCGCCGCCTCCCGTTTCATGCGCGTTGCAGGATACCAGACATAGGAACGCCCCGGCGCACCTGAAAGTGCAGCCGGGGCGTTCCATGTTCATCGCAGGCTGGCGGGGCGGGGCGCCATCGTCCCCGCCGGACGCCGCCGGTCAGTAGACGCGCTTGGCGGGGGCGATGTACTCGATCGCGTTCGACAGCGTGTAGGTGTGCACCGGGCGGTCCTCCAGAACGACCTTGTAGTCGTCCTTCAGGAAGGCCAGCGTGTGCTTCATCCAGTTCTCGTCGTCGCGCTCGGGGAAATCCTCGCGGGCGTGGGCGCCACGGCTTTCCTTGCGGTTCAGCGCCGAGTCCATCGTCACGACCGCCTGGCCGATCAGATTGTCGAACTCCAGCGTCTCCAGAAGGTCGGTGTTCCAGATGAGGGTCTTGTCCTTCACCTGGATGTCCTTCACGCCGCCGGCCACCTTGTGGATCAGCTCGTGGCCCTCTTCCAATACCTCGCCGGTGCGGAACACGGCGCAGTTGTTCTGCATCGTGCGCTGCATGTCGTCACGCAGCTCCGCCGTCGGCGTGCCGCCGTTCGCATGGCGGAAGTGGTCCAGACGGGCGATCGCAGGCTCCCAGGCCGAAGCCGGGCACGGCGGCAGCGAATCGCCGGGCACCACCGTCTCGGCGCAGCGCAGCGCCGTGGCGCGGCCGAACACCACGAGGTCGATGAGCGAGTTGGACCCCAGGCGGTTGGCACCGTGGACGGACACGCAGGCCGCCTCGCCGATCGCCATCAGGCCCGGCACAACCTTGTCGGGGTCGCCGTCCACCTTGGTCAGCACCTCGCCATGGAAGTTCGTCGGGATGCCGCCCATGTTGTAATGCACGGTCGGCAGCACCGGAATCGGCTCTTTGGTGACGTCGACACCGGCGAAAATCTTCGCCGACTCGGAGATGCCCGGTAGACGTTCGGCCAGAATCGCCGGGTCGAGGTGCTCGAGGTGAAGGTGGATGTGGTCGGAGTTCTTGCCGACGCCGCGGCCTTCGCGGATCTCCACCGTCATCGAGCGCGAGACGACGTCGCGCGAGGCGAGGTCCTTCGCGGACGGCGCATAACGCTCCATGAAGCGCTCGCCGTCGGAGTTGGTGAGGTAGCCGCCCTCGCCGCGCGAGCCTTCGGTGATGAGGCAGCCCGAGCCGTAGATGCCGGTCGGGTGGAACTGCACGAACTCCATGTCCTGCAGCGGAAGGCCGGCGCGCAGCACCATGGCGTTGCCGTCACCCGTGCAGGTGTGGGCCGAGGTGCAGGAGAAGTAGGCGCGGCCGTAGCCGCCGGTCGCCAGAATGGTCTTCTGAGCGCGGAAGCGGTGGATGGTGCCGTCTTCCTGGCACATCGCCATCACGCCGAGGCACTGGCCCTCGTCCATGATGAGGTCGAGCGCGAAATACTCGATGAAGAATTCGGCCGCGTGGCGCAGCGACTGGCCGTAGAGCGTGTGCAGGATCGCGTGACCCGTGCGGTCTGCCGCGGCGCAGGTGCGCTGGGCGGTGCCCTTGCCGAAGTTCGTCGTCATGCCGCCGAAGGGGCGCTGGTAGATCTTGCCCTCTTCGGTGCGCGAGAAGGGGACGCCCCAGTGCTCCAGCTCGTACACCGCCGCGGGGGCGTTGCGCACGAGGTATTCGATCGCGTCCTGGTCGCCCAGCCAGTCCGACCCCTTCACGGTGTCGTACATGTGCCAGCGCCAATCGTCCTCGCCCATGTTGCCGAGCGCGGCGGAAATGCCGCCCTGGGCCGCCACGGTGTGCGAGCGCGTCGGAAACACTTTGGTGATGCAAGCCGTGCGCAGGCCCGCCTCGGCGCAGCCGACGACGGCGCGCAGGCCGGCGCCGCCGGCGCCCACCACCACGACGTCATATTCGTGGTCGACGATATTGTAGGCCGGGCCCGTTCCGTTGCCGTTCACAGCCATGTTCAAGCCCCCGTCTCGACGCCGCCAGCGATGACGGCGAGCATGATTTTCACGATGGCGAAAAGTGCGGTCGCCGCGATCGCCACGGAGAAGAAGGTGGTGGCGAGCATCAACACGATGCCCGCCGCGCCGTGCACATAGTCCTCGATGACCGTCTGCACGCCGAGCTTCATATGGATCGCGACCGAGATGATGGCGAGTGCCAGCGGCACTGCGACCCAGGGCGAGCCGACCAGAGCCACGGCGGACGCATAGTCGCGCCCCGACAGGCAGATGGCGACCACCGCCAGAACGACGATCAGAACGAGGTTGGCGACACCGGTGATCCGGCTCTGGATGAAATGCTCGGTGCCGGCGCGCGCGGAGCCCAGATGACGGATCGTCTTCAGCGGCGTGCGGTCGTTGCCGAACGCGTCGCCGGAGCTGTGAAGGGGGCTGCGCATCAGATGTTCTCCAGAACCACGACCAGCGCCCACAGCGCTGTGGTGATGAGGACGGACCCGACGATGGTCGCCCACGCGAGGTCGTAGCGGGCCTCGCCGACCATCTTGCCGAAATCCCAGATGAAGTGACGGATGCCGCCCAGGGCGTGGTGGATCAGCGACCAGGTGAAGGCCACCAGAACGATCCGCCCGAGAATGGACGAGTAGATGCCGTTCACCCACTCGAAGCTTTCCGGCCCGGCCGCCAGCGCCAGAAGGTAGGCGACGACCAGAACGAGGCCCGCGATGTTCATGATGCCCGTCGCCCGGTGCATGATGGACATGACCATCGTCACAATCGGCCGGTAGATGGAAAGATGCGGCGAAAGTGGCCGCGGCCGACGGCTCACCTCGGTGTCTGCGCTCGCCATGGTGGTTCCCCTTAAATCCCGCGCCATGAACTAGCGTTGAATGCTTCTAGGGTCAAAGCAAAGTCACGTTCGACGGGTCGATTGCATGGCAGGACACATAACTTGGCGGACCAGCTCCGCCGCACCCGGCCGCAAAAATGCAGACGGCGCGGGAGCCCCCGGGTGGGGAGGCCGCCGCGCCGCAATCATGAGCTGCGCTTGCCTGCGCGGCCCTGCTCAGGCCGTCTCTTTGGCCAGGAAGTCCGAGATCTGGGCGATCGACACGTCGCTCACATAGGACCCGTCCTCGATGAACAGCGACTCGAATGGAAGCCCCTTCTTGCCGAGCTTCTCCTCGATCGCCACGCAGAGCTGAACGATGTCGATGGACTCGAAGTTGAGGTCCTCGATCAGCGTCGTCTTGCCGGTGATCTCGTCGTCGAGGTCGAGGTCCCAGTCCTGCACCGCCTCCGAGATCACGGAAATCACCATCGTCTCGAGTTCGTCGCGGTTGCTCATGCGTCAATCCTTCAGTGAGCGCGAAAATGAATGGGGTCGCACGCGAGGGCAGGCTCAGGCCTTGGCCTTCACGCGCTTCTTACGCTGCGGAATGGGCGCGACGACCTGGTTCACCACGAAGGCGTCGCGCGGCAGCTCCAGCATGTAGGTGATGAAGAGGCCGAGATGCTCCGGCGTCAGCATCGCCCGCGGCTTCAGGGCCGCCGTGCCGGACTGCGCCCAGATGCCGGTGTCCACCGCGTCCGGCAGCAGCGATTGCACGCGCACGCCGTCCCGCTGCACCTCTTCGGCGAGGCTCTCCGTCAGCCCGATGACGCCGAATTTCGACGCCGAATAGGCCGAATCGAACGCCCGCCCGTGTTTGCCGGAAACCGACGAGATGTTGATGATGTCGCCGCGCTTGGCGCTGAGCATCGCCGGCAGCACCGCGCGGTTGGCGAGGAAGGTGCCGGTCAGGTTCACGTCGACGACCTTGCGGAACTCCTCGTAGGGCATCTGCGCCAGCGTCTTCAGCCCTTCGGACGCGCGCAGGATGCCCGCGGCGGCCACCAGAGCGTCGATGGCGCCGAACTCGGCGAGACAGGTTTCGGCCATCTTCGCCATGTCGTCCTCGGACGTGCAGTCCGCCGCGAACGCCACCGCACGGCCGCCGCCGGCCGCGTTCACCGCCTCGGCGACAGGCGCCAGACGGTCCGCGAACAGGTCGACGACGAGGACGTTCGCGCCCTTGGCCGCGACCGCCTTCGCCGCCGCCGCGCCGATGCCGCCCGCCGCCCCGGTTATGATGATCGCGCGCCCCTCGAGGCTCTCGGTGAGGTCGGTCATTTGGTGTCCTCGGAGGCAGTCGCCGGGGCGGCGCGGGGCTGCGGCACCGGCAGGAAGAACGGTTCGGGGATGCCCATCTCGCGCCCCAGCTCGATGAGGCCGACCAGCGCCACCGCCACGCTTTCGGGCGACATCTTGCCGCCATAGGCCATGCCGAGCGAGGTGTTGGCGATCAGCGGCGTGTCGATCGCGCCGGGGTGGAAGGCGTGGACGCGGATGCCCTCCTCCGCCAGCTCCGCCGCGATGGTCTTCGAGTACGCCGAGATGGCGAATTTGGACGCGCAATAGGCGGGCGCCATGGGCGTGCCCTTCAAGCCGTCCGGCGTCGTCGAGGAGGCGATGTTGACGATGTCGCCGTCGCCCTGCTCCAGCATCATGTCGATGCAGATCTTGTTGGCGAGGAAGACGCCGTTCAGGTTCACGTCGATCTGCGTGTTCCAGTCCGCCAGCGACAGATCCTTGGTGCGCGGCGGAAATCCGGGGATCTTGGCGACGGCCGAGGCGACACACACCTCCACCCCGCCGCGCTCCGCGAGTGCCGCCTTGACGCGCTCCATGTCCGCCTCGCTGGCGACGTCGGCGGCGATCGCGGCGTGGTTCGCATCGCTGATGGCGGCGAGCTCGGCCTTCAGCGCCGCCAGCCGCGCCGGGTCCCGCCCGACGCCGACCACCGTCGCCCCGCGCCGCGCCAGCTCCAGCGCGATGGTGCGGCCGATGCCGCTTGTCGCCCCCGTCACCAGGGCGACTTCGTCCTCAAAGCTCACGATTGGGGTCTCCGGCGCGTTGGGCCATCCTGGCGCGCCCCGCGAAGATGCGCCGGGCGCCGGGCCGGGCCGCCCGCGCCGCGAGACGGCTCTCCTCGAAGCTCGGCGGCAGGCCGTCGCCGTTTTCGACGCCGGCCAGGAACATGCGCAAGGTCAGCGCGAAGAAGCGCGGCTTGGCGATGGGGAAGAAGTGCCCCGCCCCCGGAACGATCACCCGCCGCGCCTGCGGCAGAAGCTCCAAGAGCTTGTCGGAGGTCGGCAGGCAGTGGGTGGTGTCGCCGTACATCAGGAGCACCGGCATCGTGAGGCCGGAGAGCCGCGCGGGGGCGATCATCGCCTCGTCACGGAACTCGGCCTTGGCGGAGGTGGTGGTGAGGAGCTTGTCCCACTTCTTGGCGCTGCGCGAGCCCATCTGACGGGTGCCGAGATTGAGCCCGCCGCGCCGCGCCGCCATGCGCTGGGCGAGAGGCCCCGTCCCAGCGGCACCGCCGCGCGCGGCCGCCAGCGCGGCGAGGCGCGGCCGTTCGGCCAGCGCCGGGTTCGTCGCGGCCGGGTCCACGGCGCCCGCGTCATCGCCCTCATCCGCATCACCGGCGGCCACCGCACCGCCTGGCACCGCAGCGCCCGCCACCGCGGCACCGCCGCGCGGGCCGAGCTCGGCCAGCATGGAAAAATCGATCTCGCGGTCCTCGTCCGGAAAGGTGGTGACGCCTTGGGCCTGAAGGTTGGCCTTCCACTTCGGCCAGCCGGCCCAGTCCTTCAGCTTCATCGGCGGCTGCAGCGCGTCGATCTGCGTGTCGGCCAAGGTGAGGCTCGCCACCTTCTCCGGATGGTTCAGCGCGAACGCCAGCGCCACCCGCGCCCCGTGGCTGTGACCGACGATGTGGACCCGCCGCGCCCCCAAGGTCTCCAAGAGATATTCGAGATCGGCCGCCAGGTGCTGAAGCCCATAGTCCCGCTCCGGCATGCCCGAGCCGCCGTGCCCGCGCAGGTCGTGCAGGATCATCGGCCGCTCGCCGCCCAGATGCCGCACCGCCCCCAGCGCCCAGAAGGCGATGTTGGCGCCGAGCCCGTGAATCAGCGCGACAGGAACAGGCCCGGCCTCCGACACGTCCGCGCCGGAGACCTGGTAGTTGATCTTGTGATCGGCCCGAACCAACTGGGGCATCACTTCAACTCCACGCTGGCGGGCAGCGGCGGCCGCCGCCCGGCCACGCCGTTAGTCCATGTAGCCCAGCAGCTTCATCTGGTTCAGCAGCGCCTCGCGCTCCTCGTCGGACGGCTGGTCGTCGGCCGAGCCGGCATCGCCGCCCGGCGCATGCGTCGCCGCGCCCGTCTCGGCCTCCACGCCATCGGACAGCGCCTCGGTCGGCACGCGGCCTTCCAGATTACGCGGCACCGGCAGGCCGAGCAGCGTCAGCATCAGCGGCGTGATGTCGAGGAGGTTCAGCGCATCGACCTCCTGACCTTTCTTGAAATCCGGCCCGTAGCCCACGAAAATGCCGGCCGGGCGGTGCGTGCCCTCCGCCAGCGCCCGCTGCACGACGATCTCCTCGGCGTTGAGGATCGACACGAAGCCGCCGTCCCGCAGGGTCAGCGTGATGTCCGGGCACGGCTCCACGAAGGGCACGCCGCGCAGCTTGTTGCACTCGGCCTTCACGAACACCTGAGTGCCGGTCTTCGGATCCTTCCACGCCAGCAGCTCGTCCCGCAGCTTCAGCACGGTTTCGAGGTAGTTGTCCGGCGTCACGCCGATCCCGTTGCCGACGTCGGGCTTCAGGAAGATGCCGTTGGACGACGGCGTCGGCGCGAAGGCCGCGGTCTTGCGCCAGTCCACCATGTTGAGGTGGTCACGCAGCTTGTCCGGGGTCAGCTTGTTGCCGGTGTCGGCCTCGGCACTGTCGGACCACTTCAGGTAACCGCGGCGCGCCAGCCACTCGTTGACGTACACCACCTCGGTCGTCGGCCCGAAGCCGTGGTCCGACGTGATGATGATGTTGGTCTCCGGCCCCGCCGCCTCGACCATGCGCTGGATGTTCTTGTCCATGCGCTCGTAGAAGTCGATGCAGGCGGCGGTGATCTTGTCGGTGTCCTCGCCCGGCTCGCCTGCGTAGCACTCGGGGTCCATGTAGCGCCAGAAGAGGTGCTGAATCTTGTCCGGCCCGTCGAGCACCACGAAGGTGAGCTCGGTCGGATCCTCGTTCATCATGTTGCAGGTGACGGTGGTCCACGCCGCATCACGCGCATTCTGCAGGTTGATCCAGCCGTCGCGCTCGTCGTCGGTGACGCCGGAGACGACCTTCTTCTCCTCCGAGTGGTCCATGGCGAGATGGCGCCAGTCATACTCGTTGGAGGCCTTCAGCTTGTCGAACAGGCCCTCGCTCATCGCCCCGCGCAGGTGCTTCCACGGCACGAAGCCCGCGGCGGTGTGGCCGACAACGTCCTTCGGCGGCGGATAGAGGCCGAACACGTTGAAGGCGGACGCGCGCATGCCCTGGCGCGAGACCATGGCGAACACCGACTCGGCATGGTTGTCCCGCCGGTCGTTGACGTTCATGTAGACCGAACCGTCGTCCAGGAAGGCCGGACGCAGGAAGTCGTAGATGCCGTGGCTTTCGGGCGAGACGCCGGTGATCATCGAGGTCCAGGCCGGCGGCGTCAGCGGATTGCGCGTCGACATCAGGTTGGCGACCGTGCCGTTCTCCATCAGCGACTTCAGGAACGGAAGGTGCCCCCCCTCCGCCAGCGGACGCAGCAGCGTGAACGTCGCCCCGTCGAGACCGATCATCAGTACGCGCTTCGTCACCGTTCACCCCACTCGTCAAATGCGCAACGCAAAGCTCAGCTTAACGGCATAATAAATACCGGAAGCGCGGTTCGATTAGCAGTCGCAGCAACCTGCGGCAACAGCGACCCTGGAACAATTAAGCGTGTTGCCCCGCGGGTCAAAGCTCAAAATGCTGCACCGCACAATCGCCGCGAACCGCCGTCCCGACCCTCGCGATAACTTTCTGTCCTAGCAAATCCCGGTCCAGATGAGACGCGATCGGGCCACGGCCATAAGGACCACCATCATGCCGGACGTGACGGGCGTGTGAGAGCAGCGTGATTTCAAGGCCCCGCGTCCCGCGGCGGCGCGTCCCATGCTGTATGATTATGCCAGTTATCTTGTAACGCTGCGGCAAAGGGGGCGTTCCGCTCGACCGGTCCGGCTCAGAGAAGGACCCGCGGCTCAGCCCGACCGGTGCCTCCGGGCACGATGCTAAAGGTCTGTCCATCCACAGCTTCTCGCGCGTCGAGCCCCTCCCACGCGCTGGTGATGTAGAGCGTCGCGAAGTCCGTCCCGCCGAACGCCGGGCACGTGGACTGGTGCGCGGGGACGGCCACCGCACGGTCGAACGTGCCGTCCGGGAAATAGCGCGCGACGCGGCCGGAGCCCCATTGCGCGCTCCAGAGGCCTCCCTCGGCGTCCGTCACCGCGCCGTCGGGGAAGCGCTTCTCTTCCGTCAGGTCCAGGAACACCGTGGGCGTCCCCGCCGGCCAGCCCGCCTCGTCCAGCGGCACGGTGCGGATCATCTGCGTCGGCGTGTCGGCGAAGAAGGCGCGGCTGCCGTCCGGCGCGAAGCAGATGGAGTTCGGGATGGTGATGGTGTCGAAGAGCAGCCGCACCTCGCCCTTGTAGAAGCGCCAGATGCCGCCGTGGCCGGGCTCGGCGGCCTTACCCATGGTGCCGATCCAGAAGCCGCCCGCAGGATCCGCCCGCCCGTCGTTGGAGCGGTTGGCCGGGTGGTCGGCCTCCAGCGGCGCCACCATCTCGCGCGCTCCGGTGATGATGTCGAAGGTGAAGAAGCCGGTCTCGGAGGCGAGAAGCAGCGTATCGCGGTCGATCCAACCCGCCGCGGAGGTGAGTTCACCCATCGGCCATTCCAGCGGCCCATCGGCACCGCGCGACAGCAGGCGGCGGCCCAGAATGTCGAACCAGAAGAGCTGCCCGCGTTCGGGATGCCACAGCGCCCCCTCCCCCAGCTCACAGGCGCGGTCGTCGAACAGCTCAGCGGTCATCTCTTCTCTCCCTCGTCGGCGGGCAGCGGCCGGGCGCGCGCCGGCGGCTCAGTCATCATGATGCGCACCAACGGCTCCGGCCCGCGCACGGCAGGCCGATCATCTACGCCGCGCGCGGGAAGGCTAGGGGGGCGACCAAAACAATGCAGGCCCCGGAGGAGAAGGCCGCAGCGCGAGCGGAACCGCGAGAGCGGGCTGGAACCGCGAGAGCGGGCCGCGCCGGCCTCAGTCGTCCTGCGCGGCGGGGTCGACGAAGGCCGGACCCGTCACCCGTTGCCCCAGCGTGAAGGCGTCGGCGACCAGGACCATCGGACTGAGGTCGACGTCGGACCGGCCGTCCGCGATCAGCGCGGCGAAGCGGGCATAAAGAGCCGGATATTCCCCCTCGATGCCGGGTGTGGTCCACGCCGTACCCGTCGTGCGCGCACCGTCGATGCTCAGCACCGCGCCCCCCTGGTCGAGCACGAGTGTCCCGTCGTCGGTGTGGATGGTCTGGCGCCACACGGGCTCGCCTTCGTGCAGGAAGTCGAGCGCGGCGGCAACGGTGAGGCCCGCCCCTTCCATCGCCACCGTGGCCGCGATCGGTGTCTCACAATTCTCCGGGACGGTCAGCGCCGCAGCCGTCACGTGGACCGGGACGGGCAGGATCTCGGTGAGGATGGAGAAGGCGTTGATGGCGGGGTCGAACACGCCGAGGCCGCCCGCCTGCCAGATCCACCGCTGACCCGGATGCCAGACGCGCACGTCCTCCTTCCACTCGATGCACACGCTGCGCACCGTGCGCTCCGCCAGCCACGCCTTCGCCGCCGGCACGGAGGCAGCGTGCCGCGAATGCCACGTCGCCTGAAGCACCACGCCCGACTGCGCCGCCAGCGCCTCGAGCGCGTGAACCTCCGACAGGCTGGCGCCGGGTGGCTTCTCGAGCATCACGTGGCGCCCGGCGCCAAGCGCCGCGCGGGCGCCCGCATAGCGCACCTGGGGCGGATTGCAGAAGCTCACCGCCGTCACGTCCGGTCGCGCCGAAAGCAGCGCGTCGACGGTGGCGAAATTCTCCACCCCCTCCACCCCGCCGGACCCGCTGACGGTGGCCGCCAGGGTGAAGGCGGGGCTCGCCGCGATCGACGGGACGTGCTGGTCCCGCGCGATCTTGCCGACGCCGACGATGGCGATCTTGATGGGATCAGTGGCTGTCACGGGGCACCTCGTTGCCGCGGCATCCCTTCAGAAAGTCGAAGTCGGCGCCGGTGTCCGCTCCCTCGACATGCGCCACGTAAAGCTGGGAATAGCCGCCGTTCGCGGTACCCGGCGCCACGGGCGCGTGCCAGGCCGCCAGCCGCGCCGCGATCTCCTCGTCGGTGAGGTCGATGTGCAGGCGCCGGGCGGCGACGTCGAGCTCGATCATGTCACCGTCGCGCACGATGGCGAGGGGCCCTCCCGCCGCGGCCTCGGGCGAGGTGTGCAGCACCACGGTGCCGTAGGCGGTGCCGGACATGCGCGCGTCCGAAATGCGCACCATGTCGGTGATGCCCTTCTTCAGCACCTTCGGCGGCAAGCCCATGTTGCCCACCTCCGCCATGCCGGGATAGCCGCGCGGCCCGCAATTCTTCATGACCATGATGCAGGTCTCGTCGATGTCGAGCGCGTCGTCGTCGATCTTGGCCTTGTAGTCGTCGATGTCTTCGAACACGACGGCACGGCCGCGATGCTTCATCAGCGCCGGTGTCGCGGCGGAGGGCTTCAGCACCGCCCCCAGAGGCGCGAGGTTGCCCTTCAGCACCGCGATGCCGCCGGAGGCCGTCAGCGCGCGGTCGGCCGGAAGGATCACGTCCTCGTTCCAGTTCACCGCGTCCTTCACCTCGTCCCACACAGGACCGCCGGAGACCGTCAGCGCATCCTTGTGGAGCATTCCCGCCTCGCCGAGGCGCTTCAGCACCACCGGCAGCCCGCCGGCATAGAAGAACTCTTCCATCAGATACTTGCCGGACGGCATCAGGTTGACGATCGTCGGCACGTCGCGCCCCAGCCGGTCCCAGTCGGCAAGGCTGAGGTCCACCTTGGTGCGCCCGGCGAGCGCCAGGAGATGCACCACAGCGTTGGTGGACCCGCCGATGGCGCCGTTGACGCGGATCGCGTTCTCGAACGCCTCGCGCGTCAGGATGTCGGACGGCTTCAGGTCGTCCTTCACCATCTCCACGATGCGCCGGCCGGAAAGCTGCGCCATCACCTTGCGCCGCGCGTCGACGCCGGGGATGGCGGCGTTGCCGGACAGCGCCATGCCCAGCGCCTCGGCCATCGAGGCCATGGTGGAGGCGGTGCCCATGGTGTTGCACGTTCCGGACGAACGGCTCATCGCCTGCTCGGCGTCGAGGAAGTCCTGCGGGGTGATCTTGCCGGCCTTGATGTCCTCGCTCATCTGCCACAGCGCCGTGCCGGAGCCGACGCGCTCGCCCCGGAACCAGCCGTTGAGCATCGGCCCGCCGGTGACGACGATCGACGGAATGTCGGTCGACGCCGCGCCCATCATCAAGGACGGCGTGGTCTTGTCGCAGCCCACGAGGAGCACCGCGCCGTCGATCGGCTGGGCGCGCATGGTCTCTTCCACGGCGAGCGCGGCGAGGTTGCGGTACATCATCGCCGTGGGGCGGTAGGTGTTTTCCGACGCCGAGAAGACCGGCACCTCCAGCGGGAAGCCGCCCGCCTCCCACACGCCCGCCTTCACCTTCTGCGCCAGCTCGCGCAGGTGGCCGTTGCAGGGCGTCAGCTCCGACCAGGTGTTGAGGATGCCGATCACCGGCCGCCCGTCGAACAGGTCGTGCGGGTAGCCCTGATTCTTCAGCCAGCCGCGGTGGTAGATGTTGTCCCGGCTCGTCCCGCCATACCATTCCTGCGAACGGAGCCGTCGCGGCCACTCGGCCTTCTTGAACATGCGCGTTTCCTTGAGTGCCGTGCCCCGCCCTTTGAGGGGTCAGCCCTTCTGTTTGTTGAGAACGTCGAAGATCACGGCCGCCAGGAGAACGAGCCCCTTGATGACCTGCTGGTAGTCGATGCCGATCCCCAGGATCGACATGCCGTTGTTCATGACCCCCATGATGAAGGCGCCCACGACGGCGCCGACGATGGTGCCGACGCCGCCCGCCATCGATGCGCCGCCGATGAACACCGCCGCGATCACGTCCAGCTCGAACGCGGCGCCCGCCTTGGGGGTCGCCGTGTTGAGCCGCGCCGCGAAGACGAGGCCCGCCAGCGCCGCCAGCATGCCCATGTTGGCGAAGGTGAGGAAGACGAGGCGCTTGGAGTTGATGCCCGACAGCGTCGCCGCCTTCTCGTTGCCGCCGACCGCGTAGATCCGCCGCCCGAAGGTCGTCCGGCTGGTCACGAAGGAGTAGACGGCGATGAGGAGCGCCATGACGATGAAGACGTTGGGAAGACCCCGGAAGTCCGCCATCAGCCACGACATGTAGACGAGCGCGCCCGAAATCAGCGCCACCCGCATGATGAAGAAGGCGAAGGGCTCGTCCACCGCCCCGGTGCGCGCCTGGGCCATCCGCCCGCGCACCGCCATCACGGCGATGAGGGCGGCCACCGCGGTCCCCGCCACGAGGGAGAAGAGGTTGATCTTGGTGGCGCCGAGCATGTCGAGCGTGCCGTCGGACAGGACATCCGGCACGAAGCCCGAGGCGATCAGCCGGAACTCCGGCGGGAAGGGGCCGACCGACTGTCCCGCCAGGAGCCACAAGGTCAGCCCCTTGAAGACCAGCATGCCGGCGAGCGTGACGATGAAGGACGGGATCTTGAAGTAGGCCACCCAGAAGCCTTGCGCGGCGCCGATGAGCGCGCCCACCGCCAGGCACACGACCGCCACCACCGGCCACGGCAGCCCCGCCTCGACGATCATCACCGCCGCCAGCGCGCCGACGAAGCCGAGCACCGACCCCACCGACAGGTCGATGTGGCCGGATACGATGACGAGCAGCATGCCCACCGCCATGATGACGATGTACGAGTTCTGCAGGATGATGTTGGTCAGGTTGACCGGGCGCAGCATGATCCCGTCCGTCGCCACCTGAAAGAAGGCGACGATGACGACGAGCGCGATGAGGATGCCGTATTCGCGCACATGGCGCTTCAGGAAGGCGCCCATGGAGCCGCCCGGCTTCGCGCCGAGGCTCGCGGGGGCGGTGGTCTCGGTCATACGCGCTCTCCGGAACGGATGATGGTGGCCATGATCTTCTCCTGGCTCGCCTCCGCGGTCGGCATCTCGCCGACGAAGCGCCCTTCGTTCATCACGTAGAGACGGTCGGTGATGCCGAGGAGCTCAGGCAACTCGGAGGAGATGACGATGACCGCCTTGCCGGCCGCGGCAAGGCTTTGAATGACGGTGTAGATCTCGAACTTCGCGCCGACGTCGATGCCGCGCGTGGGCTCGTCGAGGATGAGGATGTCCGGGTCGGCGAACAGCCACTTCGACAGCACCACCTTCTGCTGGTTGCCGCCCGACAGGTTCACCGTCCGCTGCTCGATCGACGAGGATTTGATGGAGAGCCGCCCGCGATAGGTCTCCGCCACCTCCCCCTCGCGGTGGGTGTCGACGATTCCGCGATCGGCGATCGCCTCAAGGTCGGCGAGAGGAACGTTGCGGCGGATGGTGTCGTCCAGCACCAGGCCGAAGGTCTTGCGGTCCTCCGTGGCGTAGGCGAGGCCGGCGTTGATTGCGGCGCGCACGGTGGAGAGGTCCGCCGGGGCACCGTTGATGGCGACGGTGCCGGAGATGTCGCGCCCGTAGGAGCGGCCGAACAGGCTCATGGCAAGCTCAGTCCGCCCCGCCCCCATCAGCCCGGCGATCCCCAGCACCTCGCCATGGCGCACGTGGAAGGACACGTGGTCCACAACGCGCCGCTCGGAATGGAGCGGGTGGTGAACGGTCCAATTGCGGACCTCCATCGCCACCTCGCCGGGCACCCGATCGCCCTTCGGCGGATAGCGGTCCTCCAGCGACCGGCCGACCATGTTGCGGATGATGTCGTCCTCGTCGACACCGCCGCCCGGCTCGGCCCGGCGGCAGTCCATCCGCGCCACCGCCGCGCCGTCGCGCAGCACGGTGATGGTGTCGGCCACCTTGGAAATCTCGTTCAGCTTGTGGGAGATGAGGATCGAGGTGATCCCCTTCGCCTTGAAGTCGAGCAGCAGGCCGAGGAGCTTTTCGGAGTCCGTCTCGTTGAGCGACGAGGTCGGTTCGTCGAGGATCAGAAGCCGCACGTTCTTCGACAGCGCCTTGGCGATCTCGACCAGTTGCTGCTTGCCGAGGCCCAGATCGTCCACCAGCGTCTCTGCGTTCTCCTTCAGGCCGACGCGGGCCATCAGCTCGGCCGCGCGGTCGTGCGTCTCGCGCCAGTCGATGATGCCGCGGCGCGCCCTCTCGTTGCCGAGGAAGATGTTCTCCGCCACAGACAGAAGCGGGATCAGCGCCAGCTCCTGGTGGATGATGATGATGCCGACGTCTTCCGTATCGCGGATCTTGCGGAAATGGCGGACCTCACCGTCATAGACGATGTCGCCGGTGTAGCTGCCCGCGGGGTAGACGCCGGACAGCACCTTCATCAGCGTCGATTTACCGGCGCCGTTCTCGCCGACGAGGGCATGAATCTCGCCCTCCGCAACCGACAGGGTGACGTCGTTCAGCGCCTTCACACCCGGAAATTCCTTGGTGATCCCGCGCATCTCCAGAATGACGGACATCAGTCCCTCCAAAAGCGCCCGCCGGCGGCGCAATGGCACCCGGCGGGCGAAGGGGCCGGCTCCGCGCATGGGCGTGCCGGCAGGGAGGTTCGATTATTCGATCTGGCTCTTCTCGTAGTAGCCGCTGTCCACGAGCCGCTCTTCCCAGTTGGCCGCGGTCACCGGCAGCGGCTCCAGCAGGTAGGAAGGAACCACCTTCACGCCGTTGTCGTAGGTCTCGGTGTCGTTGATCTCGGGTTCGGAGCCTTCCAGCAGCGCATCGACCATACCGACGGTGACGCGGGCGAGCTCGCGCGTATCCTTGAAGATGGTCGAATATTGGTCGCCGCGCAGGATCGCCTTGACGGACGGCACCTCGGCATCCTGGCCGGTGATGATCGGCATCGGCATGTCGCCCGAACCGTAGCCGACGCCGGTCAACGAGGAGATGATGCCGATGGAGAGGCCGTCATAAGGCGACAGGACGCCATGGACCTTCGCGTCGGTATAGTTGGCGCTGAGGAGGTTATCCATGCGCGCCTGGGCGACCGAACCGTCCCAGCGCAAGGTGCCGACCGTGTCCATGCCCATCTGGCCGGAGGGGATGGCGATGTCGCCGCTGTCGATCATCGGCTGCAACACGCTCATCGCGCCGTTGTAGAAGAAGTAGGCGTTGTTGTCGTCGGGCGAGCCGCCGAACAGCTCGACGTTCCAGGGCTTCACGTCCGGGAAACGCTCCTTCAGCCCCTCCACCAGCGTGTTGGCCTGCTGCACGCCCACCTTGAAGTTGTCGAAGGTCGCATAATAGTCGACGTCGCCGGAATCGCGGATCAGCCGGTCATAGGCCACGACCTTGATGTCCGCCGCCGCCGCGTTGGCGAGCGCGGAGGTCAGCGTCGTCCCGTCGATCGCCGCGATGACGAGGACGTTGACGCCCTTGGTGATCATGTTCTCGATCTGGGCGAGCTGGTTCGGAATGTCGTCTTCGGCATATTGCAGGTCGGTCTCGTAGCCCGCCTCCTGGAACTGCTTGACCATGTTGTTGCCGTCGTCGATCCAGCGGGCCGACGACTTGGTGGGCATGGCGATGCCGACGAGACCCTTGTCCTGCGCCATGGCACCGGCAAAGGGAAGGGCCGCCAATGTGAGGGCGAGCGCCGTCGCGCCCAGAGCGCGCCTGGTGAAGTTCATGTCGTTCCTCCCTGGCCGGCGCCGTGTCTCGCCGCTCGGCTCATCATTCTTGTCCCCGCAGTGCGCGGCACGCCGACCCTGCGCCCTTGCGCTATATCAATCAAATGCGAAATCTGAGCGCAGATATGGCTTTTCCGGTATAACCCTCATGCCTGATCGATCGGCTTTCGCGCTCTCGTCCTCCTCACGCGCGCAGGGGCAGCGCGATGAACTGATCCGCCGTGGCCTGCGCCTGCCGCAACTCCGCCTCCTGGTGGCGCTGTGCGACACGGGACAGGTCTCCGGCGCGGCGGCGCAGATGGCGATGACACAGCCCGCCGCCTCCCGCCTCCTCGCCGAACTGGAACGCACCGTCGAGGCGCGGCTTTATGATCGGCATCCGCGCGGCATCAGCCTCACCCCTGCCGGGGAGGCGCTGGCCGCCCGCGCGCGCGACGTTCTCTACCGGCTCGACCAGGCGCACGAGGAGATTGCAGCCCTCACCAGCGGCGTGCGCGGTCCGGTGCGCATCGGCTCGGTGACAGGCCCCGCGGTGGAGATCGTTCTGCCGGTGGTCCGCCAGCTGAGGGCCGACTATCCCGAGATCCAGCTCTCCATCGAGGTCGGCACCAGCGACAAGCTGGCCGATTCCGCACTCGCCGGGAACCTCGACTTCTACATCGGCAGGGTACCGGACGGTGTGGACCCGCGCCCGTTCACGCTGGAGGAGATCGCGCCCGAGCCGGTCGCCCTGGTGCTGCGTTACGGCCACCCTCTTCTGGCGCGGGACGACGTCACCATCGCCGACTGCCTGGCGTTCGACTGGGTGATGCAGCCCGAAGGGTCGGTGCTGCGGCGCACGATGGAAGATTATCTGATGAAGAGCGGCTTTCGTCCGCCGCAGCATGTGGTGGCGACGGCGTCCATGCTGATGACCCTCGCCATCGTCTGCGAGACCGACGCGATTGCGCCCATGGCCCAGTCGGCGGCCAATTTTTATGCATCGGAGCAGGCGTTCGGCGGGCGCATCCGCCGGCTCGGCGTGGCCGAGGACATGGTGGTGGCGCCCTTCTCCCTCGTCGGCCTGCGGGACAGGGAGCACTCCCCGGCAATCCTGCGCGTGCTGGACCTGATCCGCGGCAAATTTCGGCGCGCCTGACTCCGGCGCGCACCAAGCGGCGGGAGCGTGACGGGCGTCACTGCCGAAATCCTCGACCAGCCCGATCTTCTGGATGTCGGCGGGACACACCGCCTCAGCCCAGAAGGAAACGCCAACATGAAGTCCATCGTCGCCATTTTCACGGCTGCCGCCATCGCCACCACAGCAATCGCCGCCACCGGGACGGCCCAGGCCGCGCCGCTCACCGCCCCCTCCGTTGTCCAAATGCAAGACAGCGCGCCGGCCGTGGAGACCGTCGGCTACCGCCATCGCCGCCGTGTGGCCGCCGGCACCGCCGCGGGCATCGCCATCGGCCTCTCGGCGATCGCCATCGGCAGCGCGCTCGCCACCCCTCGCCCGCGCCGCTGCTACATCGAGCGGGTGGAGGTGTGGAGCCCGCGCCGCCAGGCCTTCATCATCCGCGACCGCGAGGTGTGCCGCTAAGGCCGCCGAGAGCCGCCCCCGCCGGGGCGGCTCGTCACGTCTCCCGGCAGCCCACGGCCGCGCACCCTGTCGGCAGGCTGACAGGGTGCCACGGGTTGACGTTTTCCCTCCATTCCGGTTCGTCACCCGCGGACCGGAGAGCATCATGGACAACCCACCCGCAGCCGGCCGCGCGACCCCCGCCGGGGCATGGTGCGCAGCCGCCGCGATCCTTCTCTACGTCGCCCTTCTCATGGGCGTGCGGCTCGGCCTGTCGCCGTTCCTGGAGATCGACGAGGCGCAATTTGTCGGCGCCGTGGACCTGAGGCTGGTCTACGCCAACTCCCATCCGCCGCTCTATAACTGGCTGGTCCGCGGCGCGCTGGAGCTGTCCGGCGGCCACTGGGCCATCGCCGTCACCGCGGTGAAGGGCGTGCTCCTCGCCGCCACCTACCTCCTCGTCTTCGACGCGGCGCGGCGCCTCGGCGGCCTCACCACCGGCCTTCTCGCCGTCGCGCTGATGGCGTTCATGCCGCAGATCTCGTGGATGTCGGCGCATACCCTCGCCCACTCCGTCCTCGTCATGGCGGCGGCGGCGGGCGTGGTGAACGGCGTCGTGCGGCTCGCCACCGGGCCACGCTGGAGCGCGTTCGTCATCATCGGTCTCGCGACGGCGGTGGGCGCGCTCGCCAAGGCCAACATCTTCATCCTCGTCATCCCCATGGCGCTCGCCATGCTCACCGACCGCTTCTGGACGCAGCGCCTCGCCTCCCTGTGGGCGATGGCGGTGCCGCTGATCGTCGGCGTCCTCGCCGGACCGGCCGTATGGGCGATGAGCCAGGCGCTGCAAAGCTCCACCGAGCGCATCGAGAAGCTCTACCGCGTCGGCCCCTTCGCCCCGTTCGACGTTCCCGTGCTCGGGCTGGACGGCCTCATCTCCCTCGCGGTCGCCTTCATCGCCTCCGCCGGCATCGTCGCCGCGCTCACGCTCTGCTACGGCCGCCGCACCCCGGCGCTGGACGAGGCGGCCGGGGCCGTGCGCCGGCTCCTGTGGCGCACCCTCGCCCTTGCCCTCGGCCTCAGCGCCGCCGCCATCTTCGCCACCGACATCTCGTCCGTCCACGAGCGCTATCTGACGCCGGTGCTGATGCCGCTGCCGGTGGTCGCCGCGCTGCATCTGGCGCCGTGGCGGCCGTGGCGGATCATCGGCGTCGCGGCGGCGATCTTTCTCGCCGTCCCCATCGGCATGAGCGCGATGAAGGCGTTCGACAACCACCGCTTCGCCCGGCCCTACGACGTGCTTGCGGCGGTGATCCTGCCGCATGTTCCGGGAGACCGGGTGTCCATCGCCGCGGGGCGCGAGTCGCTGGCCGCCAACATGGCGATCGCCTTCCAGCGCGCCGGGCGTCAGGCCTGGGTCGAGAAGGACCGCCACGCCCCGATGACCCCTCATGGCCTCGACCTCGAGCCCGGCGAGGGCGACCCCGTGCCGCCGCGCCCCGGCTTCTGCGCCCTGGAGTCCCTCACCGTCACCGCGCCGATGCAGAACCAGATGGGCCGGCCGATGACCGTCCGCGCCACGGTGTCCGAACGCTGCTAGAGCCCGCGCGGATGAGATCGGCGCGTCGTCAATCCGGCGAAGGGGCATCGCGGGACATCGGCGCCGCCTTATGACGCGACGAGCGCCCGCAGCCGTGCAGACAGCGTGTCGCGCACCGCCGAAAGTCCCTTGTAGGCCAGTTGGGCGGGGTCCAGCCGGTCGATCTGATCGGCGAGGCTCCAGGCGAGGTGCCGCCCGTCCGGATGCCGCGCGAAGGCTTCCACCGGGTCCACCATCACCTTGATCGTGAAGAGGAGGTCGCCGGTCCGAAGGCGCCGCAGCGTCTGCCGCTCGACCCGCACCAGCGTGTCGGCAACCCGCTCGGCAGGCGGGCGCACGTGCTTGTCGGCCGGGATCGCCAGCCCGCCGCCGAACTGCACCGACCAGTTCAGCCGCCAGACTGGCTGATCCACCACGAGATTGTCGAAGATCCGGGCGACACGTCGCGCCATCGGCCCCTCCCAGCCGGGCACGGAGCGATGGATCGCGTCCATCGGCTGGCCGAACTTTTCAGGCAGAAGCCACGCCGAGGGAAAGGCGACCACCCCCGCCGCGAGGTGCCACGCGTCCGCGCCGCGCCGCATGATGACGAGATCGTCCGGCACCATCATCGCCGCGGCGGCAAGGGGGGAGGCCGCGAGGGGTGTCCCATCCGCCAGCGCCGCCGGAGGCGCCACCGGGAAGAGCGGCACGCCCTGGCGGGTCAGATCACCGCCGATCAGGCCGTGCACCTCCGCGGCCGCCTCGTCCGTTCCCGGCATGATGCACACCGCGGCGGGATCGGTCGCCAGGATCGCGGCCTTCTCGGTAAGGTCCGCCTCGCGCCGCGGGTCCAGTTCCAGCCAGTCCTCCAGGGCGATGGGGGACATGGCGATCGAGAAGGGCCGCTTGCCGTCGGCCCACGGCGTGTGCCGCAACGGCGCGCCTCGTTCTTCCATGTCGGCTGGGTGGCTCGTCAGGTCGGATGCGTTGGCCATCGTCGCCCACAATCGGATCGGTGGAAGGGGGTCGAAAGGGAGGAACCGCCGGCGCGCTTGCCGGCGGTTTTCCCGTTCGCGTCTCGTGTATCGAGGCCGGCGGGGTCAGCCCGCGGCCTTGTCCGCCGCAGCAAGCTCGTCGATCAGTCCTTCGATCACCGCGAGGCCCGTCTGCCAGAAGGCGGGGTCCCGCGCGTCCAGGCCGAACGGCGCCAGAAGCTCCGAGTGGTGCTTCGTCCCGCCCGCCGACAGGAGCGCGAAATACTTGTCCTGGAACCCCGCCGGCTCGCGCTCGTAGACGCCGTAGAGCGAGTTCACCAGGCAGTCCCCGAACGCGTAGGCGTAGACATAGAAGGGCGCGTTGATGAAGTGCGGGATGTAGGACCAGAAGATCTCGTACCCGTCCTGCAGCCGCACCGAAGGGCCGAGCGAGTCGCGCGACACCTGCATCCAGATCTCGCCGAGCTTCTCGGCCGTCAGCTCACCTTCACGCCGGGCGATGTGAACGTGGCGCTCGAACTCGTAGAAGGCGATCTGGCGGACGACCGTGTTCAGCATGTCCTCCACCTTGGAGGCCAGCATCACCCGGCGGGTACGCGCGTCCGGCGCCTCGGCGAGAAGCTGGCGGAACGTCAGCATCTCGCCGAACACGGAGGCGGTTTCGGCCAAGGTGAGCGGCGTCGGCGCCATCAGCGCGCCGTTCGGCCCGGCGAGGATCTGGTGGACGCCGTGGCCCAGCTCGTGCGCCAACGTCATCACATCGCGCGAGCGGCCCTGGTAATTCAGGAGCACGTAAGGATGCGCGGACGGCACCGTCGGATGCGCGAAGGCACCCGGTGCCTTGCCGGGGCGCACCGGCGCGTCGATCCACGGATTGTCGAAGAAGCGCCCCGCCAGCTCGGCGAGCTTCGGCGAGAAGCCGCCGAACGAGGTCATCACCGTCTTCTGCGCGTCGTCCCAGGAGATGGTGCGGTCGTCCGCCTCCGGCAGCGGGGCGTTGCGGTCCCAGGTGTCGAGCGCGTCCTTGCCGAACCACTTCGCCTTCATCGCATAATAACGGTGTGACAGGCGCGGATAGGCCGAGGTGACGGCCGACACCAGCGCGTCCACCACCTCGGTCTCGACCCGGTTGGCGAGGTGGCGCGAAGCGGCGACGTCGCCGAACCCGCGCCAGCGGTCGGACACTTCCTTGTCCTTCGCCAGCGTGTTGGTGATCAGCGTGAAGGTGCGCTCCTCGCTCTTCAGCGCCTGGCCGATGCCGATGGAGGCCGCCTTCCTCACCGCCTCCTTGGGGTCGAGCAGGCGGTTCAGCGCCTCTTCCAGCGTCACCTTCGTGTCGCTGCCGGCCAGCTCCACGCGCAGGCTGGCGATGGTATCGTCGAACAGCCGCGTCCACGCGGTGCGCGAGGAGGCCGACTTGTCGAGAAAGAGGCGCTCGATCTCGTCCGACAACTGGTGCGGCCGCTCCTTGCGCAGGTCCTCGATATAAGGCCGGTAGTGCGCCGCGGGGGGGTCGGCGAGCGCGCCGGCCATCACCTCGTCGCCGATCCGGTTCAGTTCCAGATTGAAGAAGAGAAGGTGGCTCGCGAGCCGGGTGAGCTTGTCCGACACGTCGCCATAGGTCTTGGCGTACAAGGGGTTGGTGGTGTCGGTCGCGTAGAGCAGGCCCGCGAAAGAGGCGATGCGCCCGGCCCGGTCCTCCAGCGTCTCGTAGGTCTTCAGCATCGCGGCCAGCGCGGCGCCGCCCTTCGGCCCGGACAGCGTCTCGGCGAGCCGGCCTTTGGTGGCCGCCTCGAACGCGGCGGCATCCTCGCCGAGGCTCGCGATGTCGGCGGCAAGCTTAGGATCGTCCGGCCCGTTATAGAAGTCGCCGAGGTCCCATTCCGGCAGCCCCTCCAGAGGGGCGCCGGACGCCCCGCGCTCGGCGGTCTCGTGTGGCAAATATGCGCGTGTGGCGGTCAAACTCATCAATGCGGGCCTTCAAGGGTACGTGATGACGCTCTCGGACGGGAGAACGCGATGTTATCTCATCAGACTTCAGATGGCCCCTCGGTTTGAGTGTGAAAGGGCGCACCCCGCAATGACACGTCCGGCCCCTCTCTGGCGACCCGTGCGGTTCGCCTTTGCGATGCTTCTTCCGCTGTCCCTCGGTCTCCCGCTCGCCGCCGCCTTCACCGCAGGTCCCGCCGCCGCCGAGGTGCCGATCCCGCGCCTGTCGCCCAACACGCTGCGAATTCTCCCGTCCACGGTTCCCGCGGCCAGCATCGCGCCAGGGGCCGACACCTTCGAGGCGATGGCCGCGCCCGCCACCGTTGCGCCCTCCACCATCGAAGTGGCGATCGCCCGCGAGGTCGATACCGACGTGTGGAAGTCGGTCGCCGAACTCTACCGCCTGCGCCGGTACGAACCGGTGTGGACCGAGACGCGGGCCGCGACCCTGCGCGCCCGGCTCGCCGAGGCGGCCTATGACGGCCTCGACCCCGCCGACTATGCCGTTCCGGAGTTCGGCGACAGCATTGCCGAGCGCGCCCGCGAGGACGTGGCGCTCACCGAGGCGGCCCTGCGCTATGCCCGCCACGCCCATTCCGGCCGCATCAAGCCGGCCGACGTGTCGCGCATCATGACGATGCACCCGCCGCAGTTGAAGGAGCTGCGCTTCCTCGTCCGCCTGTCGCGCGCCGAGGACGTCGCCAAGACGCTGGAGAGCGTCCACCCGCAGCACGCCCAATATCAGCGGCTTCGTACCGCTCTGCGCAGGCTGATCGACGAGGGTGCGGAGCGTCCTCCCGTCGTCGGCGCAGGTCCGGCGCTGAAGACCGGCGTCCATGACCTGCGCGTCGCCGTCCTGCGCACCCGCATCGGCGCCCCGGCCGCCGACGGCACCCCGGCCGAGCTGTTCGACGCAAGCCTCGCCACCGCCGTCGCCGCCTGGCAGCGCGACAACGGCCTCGGCGCGGACGGCATCGTCGGCCCGCGCAGCCTCGCGGTGCTGGACGGCGTGCACGCCGCCGCCGACAAGGACGCGATCATCTCCAACATGGAGCGCTGGCGGTGGATGCCGCGCTGGCTGGGACTTCACCACGTCTACGTCAACGTGCCGGCTTACCGTGTGCAGGTGGTCGACGCGGGCGAGCCGACCTATACCGGCCGCGTCGTCGTCGGCACCCCGTCCAACCCGACGCCGATCTTCTCCGACGAGATCGAGCACGTCGTCGTGAACCCTTATTGGAACGTCCCCTACTCGATCGCCAAGAACGAGATGCTGAGCGGGATCCGCGCCAATCCGTCCGGCTACATGGCCCGCGGCAACTACGAGGTCGTCTTCAACGGCCGCGTGGTGAACCCCGCCACGGTGAACTGGAACGAGGACACGCTGCGCCGCGTGCGCATCCGCGAGAAGCCGGGCCGCGGCAACGCCCTGGGCTCGGTCAAATTCCTGTTCCCGAACGAGCATGCGGTCTACCTGCACGACACGCCGTCCAAGCACCTCTTCAGCCGCGACCGGCGCGCCTACAGCCATGGCTGCGTGCGGGTGGAGGACCCGTTCGACTTCGCCGCCGCGCTGCTCGCGCGGGAGCCGAAGCTGTCCGGTCCCGGCATCCAGCGGCTCGTCGGCGGCGACCAGAAGTGGCTGAACACCGAGACGCACATCCCGGTCCATCTCGCCTACTTCACCCGCGAAGTGACCGACACCGGGCGCCTGGTGATCCTGGACGACGTGTACGGATTCGACGCCCGCACGCAGCGCAAGCTGGGCCTTTGAAATGGTCCACAGCCATGCGCTGCCGGGCGGCATATGGTGAAAAACTGTGTTCTAACGGCCACACCGCGAGGTGGTGACATAACGGCTCTTCCGAAGTTCGCCGCAATTCGTTAAGCCTCCAGCAAGCGTTGGGTCTTAATTCCGAACAGCTACGTCGAATTCCGGCGTATCCCTGATGTGTCCGACAGGGGGCGGCCGCTTGACACGCCAACGAGTCCAGAGTTCCGCCATGCCACGATGCGGTGATCACACGCGGCGCCTGCAGCGCCTGCGATCCGCAGGCCTCGCCGCCATTCTCTCGGCGGTGATGCTCGGCACCGGCGGTGTGTCCGAAGCCAGCGCCCAGGCGCGCACGCTGAAGCTCTATTTCACCCACACCCGAGAAAGCATCGAGATCGTCTACAAGCGGAACGGCAGCTATGTCGGCTCCGCCCTGCGCGACCTCAACCGCTTCCTGCGCGACTGGCGCCGCAACGAAGCCACCAAGATGGACCCCGAGCTGTTCGATCTCCTGTGGGAGATGCAGCAGGAATTCGGCGGCGGCACCATCAACGTCGTCTCCGCCTACCGCTCTCCGGCCACGAATGCGATGCTTCGCAGCCGTTCTCGCGGCGTCGCCAAGACCTCGCAGCACATGGCCGGCCGGGCGATCGACTTCTACATCAAGGGCGCCAACCTCGCGAAGCTGCGGGCCGCCGGCATGAAGCGGCAGGTCGGCGGCGTCGGCTATTATCCGACCTCCGGCAGCCCCTTCGTCCACATGGACACCGGCAGCGTGCGCGCCTGGCCGCGCATGTCGCGCGCCGAGCTCACCCGCGTCTTCCCCGACGGCAAGACGCTGCATCTTCCGTCCGACGGCAAGCCGCTCGCCGGCTATGCCGAGGCGCAGCGCCTCGAAAAAGAGGGCAAGCTCACCAAGCTGCGTGACGGCGGCGGTGGCGGCGGCAACATCTTCGCCGCGCTGTTCAGCGGCGGCTCCGGCGGGGCCGACGAAGAGGGCGACGACGAGACGATCACGCCCGCCGCGCGCACCCGCCGCCCGACCGAGACGCGCCGCCCGACCCAAGTGGCCGCCGTGCGCCGTCCCGATCCCGCACCCGCCGCACCGTCGCGTCCGGCCAACAACGGCAACGACGGCAACAACAGCGGCAACGAAGGCGGCGGCTTCTTCCGCCAGCTTCCCAGCGTGTCGCTGGGCGGGCTGATCGGCCGCTCGCGTGACGAGACACCGGCCGAGCAGCCCTCGGTCCAGCCCGTCGCCCTGCCGGACAATCCGCTCACCGCGGTCGCGACCGAGCCCGCACCGGCGCCCGCCGCCGTGCCGACGCCGCCGCCCGCGCCGACCCCGGCCCCTCCCCCGGAGGTCGCCGAGCCGGTCGAAGATCGCCCGATCATCGTCGCCGCGCTGCCGCCGCAGCGTCCCGCGCCGCGCCGCACCCCGGCGGAGGCTCCGGCCGGCATCGCCGCCCGCGAGGCGAGCGGCACCGCGGACGACGGCCTCGGCGCCGCCGCCACCGCGCTCGGCTATGCGCGCGACGAGGGCACCATCGGGACGAGCGCCTCGCCCCAATCGGCCGTCGCCGCGATCATCCCGCGCCCGGCCGACGTCGGCGCACCTTCGCGGCGGCCGGAGTTGAGGGCGGCCCCCACGGGCGGCGCGCCGGCCACCGGCGCCGCGGCACCCGCCGCCACGCTGGCGGCGGCCCCGTCCGAGCCCGCGCCCCAGGGCCTCACGGGTGACGCCGTCGCCGCGCTGATGACGCCGATCTACGATGCGGACCCCGTGCTGATTTCCAATCGGAGCGACCTGTCCGGCCAGGACTTCGCCGATCTGGTGGCGCCCGACCGGCGCACCGCCGCGGCCGACGGCGTTCTCCTCGCCCAAGGCTTCCTCGGCTCCGCCAAGCCGATCGGCGAAGGCGGCACCGACTGGCTCGACACCGACCGCTTCACCGGAACCCGTGTGACGGTGTTCGCCAGCCCGAGGTCTTGAGCACCACGCCCCTCTGAGCCCTACGAAAAAGCCCCGCACAGCGATGCGCGGGGCTTTTCATCGTTCGGGAGCCGCACCGCCGGGCGCGGCACCCCGTTGGCCGTGCGGCCCTGTCAGGCGGCCTCGCGCTCGATGCGCTCGCCGGTGAAGCGCATGCCGAGCGCCTCCATGTAGAGATCGAGGATCGCCTCGAACTCGGTGCGCTCGTTCGGCTCCTGCTTGCGCAGTTTCACGATCTGGCGCAGCACCTTCGTGTCGAAGCCGTTGGCCTTCGCCTCGGCATAGACGTCCTTGATATCGTCGGCGATGCCCTGCTTCTCTTCTTCGAGACGCTCGATCCGCTCAACGATCGTGCGCAGCTGGTCGCCAGCCACTCCTTCGTCGACCATCAGTCCCTCCACTCAATTGACGCGATCGAGTTTCATGCCAGATGGCTAACGATCAATTGCGCCGATCGAGTCATCCCCACTGTCCGCCCAATTCATCCCGTTAACGTTGCGGATATCTTAACGAGCGTGTCCTCGACGCCGCGACGGGCCGGGTTTGCGGCGCGATGGGATGGCAAGCCCTTCCGTGTCCCGCTCATGCATTGCAGGGCTGACCGCCGACGGGTCCGGCGCGGCCAGATTTTTGGCCGCGCGGGGTTTCATGGCGATGCAAAGATGGTACAGCGGGGCACAAAATAGGTGGAATGCAAAAATATATTTCCGCCTCGTGATGCACGACCGGTCGCTGGGGCTGTGGCCTTTCAAGGTAGTTCACAAATGTTTCCTGCCCTATATGCCCAGCTTCAAAGGATGGATCATGGCTCAGAAGATTATTTCGCGTCAGCCCCTAGAAACAATTTGCAGTGTTGCCGATAATCATGTGTCAAGGATAATGAGAGAACCCTGTGGACATATCAGCCTGACGAAAGCCTGATGGACTATCTACGAGTAAGATTCAGTTGCGGTGGTGATTCGGGGCACTTAACCCCCACGCTTAGACGCTTGGGCCGCCGGAGCTGGCGCTCGGCGCCGGCAATTGACAAGCCGCGAGCAAGCTCGCATGAACACCGCGGTCAAGCGCCGCGAACCAGTTTATGATGAACGAAAAATAGGACGGCTCGCTGCAGATGTTTCGACTTCCCCGCCGCGTCTTGACGGGCTCGCTCGTCTTCCTCCTCACGACTTTCGCGGCCATCGTCTCCGGTACGACCGACGCTTCCGCTGAGCTTCGTCTCTGCAACAAGACTCCGGTCCAAGTCGGTATCGCCATCGGCTATCGGAACAACGAAGAGTGGGTCAGCGAAGGGTGGTGGAACCTCGACGCTGAGTCATGTCAGGTTGTGGTCGACGGCCCTCTCCCGTCCAGGTATTATTATCTCTACGCCCTCGACTATGAAGAGGGTGGCGCCTGGGGAGGGACGGCCTTCATGTGCACCTCGGATAAAGAGTTCACCATCCAAGGCACCAACAATTGTGTAGCACGCGGTTACGAACGCCGCGGTTTCGTCGAAGTCGACACAGGTGACCGACTGTCTTGGACCGTTCAGCTGACTGAACGCCCGAAGGCCGGTATCGGCGGCGAATGATCCGGGCGCGGCGGGTCCGCGTCGTCGCCACTCTAGGTCCGGCATCTTCTGAGCAAGCTCAGATCGAAGCTCTCCACCGGGCCGGAGCCGACGTGTTCCGGATCAATATGAGCCACTCCGACCATGCGCTCCTGCGCACAATGGTCTCCCGCATCAGAGCGGTCGAGACCGCGGTCGGCTCTCCCATCACCATCCTGGCGGACCTTCAAGGCCCCAAACTGCGCGTCGGCACATTCGCCGACGGTCCGGTCACCTTGACCGAAGGCGCCACATTCACCCTCGACTCCGACAAGTCCCCTGGCGACGACACGCGGGTCCACCTCCCCCATCCGGAGATCCTGCGCGCGCTCGCCCCCGGCCACCGCCTGCTGCTCGACGATGGCAAGATCGCCCTCAAGGTCACCGAGGCGTCGGCGGATAAGGCCGTCACCGTCGTCACCGTCGGCGGCAAGCTGTCCAACCGCAAAGGCGTCAGCTGCCCCGACACGCTGATCGCCCTCGGCGCGCTGACGCCGAAGGACCGCTCCGACCTCGAAGCCGCGCTGGATGCCGAGGTCGACTGGATCGCCCTCTCCTTCATTCAGCGCCCGGAGGACCTCGCCGAGGCCCGCAAGGTCGCCCGCGGCCGCGCCGGTATCCTCGCCAAGATCGAGAAGCCCCAGGCGATCGAACGGCTGGACGAGATCATCGAGCTGTCCGACGCGCTGATGGTTGCCCGCGGCGATCTCGGCGTGGAGATGCCTCTCGCCGAGGTGCCGATCCTGCAGAAGCGCATCATCCGCGCCTCGCGCGCGGCCGGCAAGCCCGTCGTCGTGGCGACGCAGATGCTGGAGTCGATGATCACCGCCCCGGTGCCCACCCGCGCCGAGGTGTCCGACGTCGCCAACGCCGTCTACGAAGGCGCCGACGCGGTGATGCTGTCCGCCGAATCCGCCGCCGGCCAGTACACGGTCGAGGCGGTGACGACGATGGACCGCGTCGCCCGCTCGGTGGAGGCGGACGACTCCTACCCCGCCATCCTCGCCGCCCAGCGGATCGAGCCTGACGCGACAGGGGCGGACGCCCTTGCCGCCGCCGCCCGCCAGATCGCCGAGACGCTGAGCGTCAAAGTCATCGCCTCCTACACGTCGTCCGGATCCACCGTGATCCGCGTCGCGCGGGAGCGGCCCGCGGCGCAGATCCTGGCGCTTTGCCCGCAGATCGCCACGGCGCGGCGGCTCGGCATCGTCTGGGGCGTCACCTGCGTCGGCGCCTCCACCTCGCGCGAGCTGGAGGACTTCATCGCCGAGGCGGGCGCGCGCATCGTCGAGCTCGACATGGGGCGCACCGGCGACAGGCTGATCGCCGTGGCCGGCGTCCCGCTGGACGTTCCGGGCGTCACCAACCTCCTGCAGCTCGCCTTCGTCCGCTCGCCGGACGAACGCTGACACGGACCCGCAACTCAATCTCTGATTGAAATACCGTCATAAACGCGATTTACTGCGGCGTCCCGACATGCGGACAGGGAGCCCGCCGCGGATGCGTTCCTCACTCGCCCTGCCCCGGCGCCTCGTCCGCCGCCCCGCCCAGCGGGACGATGCCCACCGGCGCCCCTTCCCCGCCGCACCTGATCCGGCCGACTTAACCGCAGACGACGCCGGCCGCCACCGGACCGCCAGGACGGTACCGTTGGACGCGCCTCTCGCCGCCTTCTTCGCCGCCCAGCCCGGTGCCGCGGGGGAGCCGAACGCCCGCGCCAATGCGGGCACAAGGGCCGGCGCGCCCGGGGACACAAGCGCCGGTGCGCAGACAACCGACGGTGCCGCGGCGCAGTCCCGGCCGCCCCCGCGGCCGACACCTAGTCCCATCCTGTCGCCGCGGGCAGCCTGCTTCGCCCTCGCCGCCGCCAACCGGACACCCGGCGCCCGCCAGCGCCGCACCCCGCTGGAGGACATCGCCGCCGTCATCG
This sequence comes from Acuticoccus yangtzensis, assembly GCF_001927245.1. Taxonomy (GTDB): domain Bacteria; phylum Pseudomonadota; class Alphaproteobacteria; order Rhizobiales; family Amorphaceae; genus Acuticoccus; species Acuticoccus yangtzensis. The sequence continues at coordinate 246,475 of NZ_MJUX01000002.1, forward strand.
CCGATGCCGAGCCGCAAGACTGCCTGGACGCCGCCTTCGCCAGCGAGAGCCACCGCCCGTCCGGCGTCCGCCGCGCCGCCCGGCGGGCCGAAACCAGCCCGCCCCCCTTCCGCGACGTCGACTATTTCGCCGCGCTGGCCCGCTGGCTCGGCTGCGGCTTCGAGCGCGGCCCCGCCCTCACCGAACTCGCCAAGCGCCAGCGCCTCGCCATGACGACCAGCGACGACGGCATCGTTGTGCGCGGCTACCGCGGCACGAAACCCTTCGTCGCCATCGTCCCGGCACCGACCTGGCTACCTCACCTCGCCGCGCTCATCGCCGCCAAGCCGGAGCTTGCCGGGCAGGTGGTCATCGTGCCGCCCCAAGCCATCGTCGAGGCGCTGGGCGGCGACGGACCCACCGTGTCCTACGGCCGCCTCACCCCGCTCCACGGCGTCGCCGACCGTGACCTTGCCGACCGCGTCATCACCCCGGCCCAGGCCGCCGTGCTCGGCACGGTCGGGGCGGTCCTGCTGCTCGCCCTCCTCACCCAGCCGATCGCCAGCCTCTTCGCCCTCCTCATCGCGATGACGGTCATCCTCATTTTCTACGCCTCCAGCCGGGCGATGGCGCTGGCGGTCTCCGTCAGCGGTGCCCCGCTGCGCCGCCGCCTCCGCGCAGGCGAGCTGCCGGACTATTCGATCCTCATCCCGCTCTACAAGGAGGACGACGGCCTCAAGCACCTCGTCACCGCCCTCACCCGGCTCGACTATCCGCCCGACAAGCTGGACATCCAGTTCCTGGTCGAGGCGGACGATACGCTCACCCAGCGCGCCATCCTGCGCGACGCGGCGGCGCTCACCTGCCGCATGACGCTCGTTCCGGCGGGTCATCCGCGCACCAAGCCGCGCGCGCTCAACGTGGGCCTGCGCCAGGCGCGCGGCAGCCTCGTCACCATCTTCGACGCGGAGGACCGGCCGGACCCCAAGCAGCTCAGGATCGCCGCCGAGACCTTCGCCGCCGCCTCGCCGAGCCTCGCCGCCGTACAGGCCCACCTCACCATCGACCACATCAGCGACAATTGGCTGACGAAGATGTTCGCCATCGAATATGCCTGCCTCTTCGACCACATCTTGCCGATGGTGGCGGCGCAGGGCCGGCTGCTGCTGCTCGGCGGCACCTCCAACCATTTCCGGACCGACGCGCTGATCGAAGCCGGCGGATGGGACCCCTACAACGTCACCGAGGACGCCGACCTCGCCGTGCGCCTCTGCCGCAAGGGCTACCGCATCGCGATGATCGACAGCCACACCTGGGAGGAGGCGCCCGTCACCGTGCAGGCGTGGCTGAAGCAGAGGTCGCGCTGGTTCAAGGGCTTCATCCAGACGTGGCTCGTCCACAACCGCCACCCGCTCGCCTTCGTGCGCGAGGCGGGCCTCGCCGACGCGCTGGTGTTCCACGTCTTCATCCTCGGCGCGCTCACGGCGGCGGTCGCCCACTGCGCCTTCGTGCTGCAGCTCGGCCTGCTGCTCTTGGGCGAGCCGGTGCTCTACGGCCAGTCCATCTGGCTCGGCGGCCTGCAGACGCTCGCCATCGCCGTCGGCTACGGCACCAGTTTCATCCTCGGCATGCAGAGCATTCAGCGGCGCCGCAGCGGCGCCATCAGCCCCTTCGCCGTCGCCTGGTTTCCGGTCTACTGGGTGCTGATGGGCGCCGCCGTGCTGATCGCCATCCACGATATCGTGCGCATGCCGCACCACTGGCGCAAGACGACGCACGGTGTCGCCGCACGCCCGCGCCGCGTCGCGTCCCCATGACGCGGCCCGGCCACGCTCAGTCGGCGGCCTTGCGGGCCACCTCGCTGGTGCGCCCGTGGCCGAGCTTGCGCAGCTCCCGCGCCAGCCGGATCGACGGTTTGGCCGCAAACAGCACCGAGCCCACGAGGAACGCCCATGTGCCGGCCACCATCGTCGCCTCCCAGAAGAACAGCACCGATCCGACGACGAAGCAGAGCGCGGCCCCGAAGTCGACCAGCGTGTAGGCGATCTCGAACGCCGCGTAGGCCCGCCGCTCGCGGTGCGACAGGCCCTCGTTGGAGTGCGGCTCGAACATGTGCCGCCGTTCGTGCGCTTTGGTCGCCATCTCAGCCTCCTGAAGTCACCGGTGAACATGACCGGGGTGCGACAGCGGGCCGCCCGATGCAACCCCGGCCCCTCCCCCACCCGGCCGCAGCCCCGCACGCCGTCTCCCCGCGGCAAAAGTGGCTCTCCCGGTGTCGCCATCACCGCCACGGCGCCTATCATTCCCCCAACGACCAACGCGACAGGACTCGATCATGGACGTCGAACTCACCGTCTACCTCGCCGGGGAAATCCATTCCGACTGGCGCGACCAGATCGCCGACGGCATCGACGAGCACGACCTGCCCGTCGACCTGACCGGCCCTGTGACGGACCACAGCGCGTCTGACGATTGCGGCGTCACCATCCTCGGCGCCGAGGAGAACCCGTTCTGGAAGGACCACAAGGGCGCCAAGTTGAACGCCATGCGCACGCGCACCCTCATCAACGAGGCCGACCTCGTGGTGGTCCGCTTCGGCGACCAGTACAAGCAGTGGAACGCCGCGTTCGACGCCGGATATGCCGCAGCCCTCGGTACCCCCTACATCGTCCTCCACGCCAAGGAGCACACCCACGCCTTGAAGGAGGTCGACGCCGAGGCCATGGCCGTGTGCGAGACGACCGAGCAGGTGGTGGCGATCCTGCGCTACATCACGCGTGGCGAATTGGTGCGACCGAGCCCCACACTTTCCGTGGTACGCTGACCACGCGCGCCCGGCTTCTGACGGACCCGCGCGGCGCGGCCGGGTTCGGCCCCGTCTTGCCCGCCCCTTCCTCCGTCGCGCGACACCGGCGGCCCACCCCTCGCCTCGCCGGACTGCCCCGTCATGACCAAGATCATCTCGACCATCGTCATCCTCGCGATCATCGCCCACATGATCCGCCCGCTCGGCCTTCCGGGGCTGAAGCGTCGGGCGGATGCGTGGAAGCTCGTTCTCATCGCCTTCGCGGTGATCGCCATCACCATCCTCGTCCGGCCCGAGCCGTCGGCTGACCTCCCCGCCGGAGCAGGACCCGCCGTCGCTCTCCCGGCGCCGCTTCCCGCCGCTTGAGCCGGACGGCGCCCCGCGCCACGGGAATTCGCCGCATCCGCCGCGCCCTGGAAGTTCCGCCCGCGCCCCCTCACCTATCATTGCAGGATAAGGTGAAGCGCGACGGAGACCTTTCATGACTGAGCCATCGCGCATCGACGCCTTCCCGGCCTTCGCGGAGTTCGCCCGCGTCTCCGAGCCCGGCCTCTACGCGCCCCTGCCGGACGACTGGTTCCTCGGCCTCACCGACGTGGTGCGGTCCACCGGCGCCATCGCCAAGGGGCAGTACAAGGCCGTCAACGTCGCCGGGTCCGCGGCGATCTCCGGCATCATGAACCACTTCGCCACGCGCCATTTCCCGTTCGCCTTCGGCGGCGACGGGTCGGTTTTCGCGCTCCCCGCCGCCGACGAAGCCGGCGCGCGCGACGTGCTCGCCCGTACCGCCGCCTGGGCGCGCGACGACCTCGGCCTCACCTTGCGCGCGGCCATCGTCCCCGTTGCGGCCGTCCGCGCCGCGGGGCGGGACGTGCGCGTCGCGCTCTTCCGCCCGTCCCCCCACGTCTCCTACGCGATGTTCGACGGCGGCGGTGTCGCCTTCGCGGAGGCCGAGATGAAGGCCGGGCGGCACCATGTCGATGCCGCCGCCCCCGGCGCGCGCCCCGACCTTTCGGGCCTCTCCTGCCGCTGGCAGCCGATCGCCCCGCGCAACGGCGCCATGGTGTCGCTGATCGTCGTGCCCGGCCGCGCGGGCGAGGCCGCATTCCACGAGGCCACGCGCCGGGTGATCGACACGCTGGGAGACCCCGGCCGCTTCAACCCCGTCGACGAGACGACCTTGCGCCCGGCCCTTTTGTCGCGCGGCCTGTGGCTGGAGGCGCTGGCGAGCCGCAACGCCCGTGCCCGCCTTCGCGCGCTCCTCGGTGTGGCCGCGCACAACGCGCTGGGCTGGGCGCTGTTCACCTCACGCCTGAAGGCCGGACGCTTCAATCCGTCGACCTACCGCGCCATTGCCGCGGAAAATGCCGACTACCGCAAGTTCGACGACGCGCTCTACGTCATCGCCGATTGCGATCCGGCGCTGGAGGGGGAGGTGATGGCGCTGCTCGCCGCGGAGGAGGACGCGGGCCGCATCCTCTACGGCACCCACCGCCAGGACGCGGCGCTGATGACGTGCATCGTGCCCTCGTTCCAGGACAACGAGCACTTCCACTTCATCGACGGCGCCGGGGGCGGCTACGCGGCCGCCGCGGCCTCGCTGCGCGCCAAGCGCGGCGGCTGACACCCGGCGCAGCGCCCCGATCAGGGCGCGAAGGTGATCAGGCTGATATCGTCCAATGTGGCGGTGTAGGCGGTGAAGTAGCGCGTGTCGTCGTCGACCGTCACGCCGATCAGCCCCGCCCCCGCGTCGACGATCTCGACCGTGATGTCCTCCTCCCCGACGAAGAAGGGGAAGGCGATCTCGATCGTGTCGCCCTCGGCGGCGTCGAAGTCGGCGATGCTGTCGCCGCCGATCTCGCCGAAGTTGAAGCGGAAGGTGTCCGCCCCGTCACCGCCGATATAAACGTCCGCGTCACCGTCCATCGTGGTGACGTACTCGGTGCCGCCGTTCAGCGTGTCGTCACCTGCGCCGCCCATCACCGTGTCGTCGCCGGTGCCGCCGAAGAGGATGTCGTTGCCCGCGCCGCCGTCGATCATGTCGTTTTGCGAATCGCCGTAGCCCACGTCGTCCCCATCGCCGAGCAACAGCGTGTCCGAGCCGACGCCGCCGAACACGGAATCGTCACCGCCGCTGGACGAGATGAAGTCCTTGCCGTCGTCGCCATAGAGCGTATCGGAGCTGTCGCCGGTGAGGATCCGGTCGCCGCCCGCCCCGCCGTGGACCTCAGTCCGGGTGAGGGACGTCATGTTGGCGAGGCTGACCACGTCGCGCTGGGCCGTCGTGGTCACCGAAAACTGCTCGACGTTGCGCACCAGCGTGCCGTCGCTGACCCGGATGAACTGCGACTCGGCCAGCGAACCCGGCGTCTCGCTCGCCGCGTCCTGACCGAAGACGCGCAACCCGCGCGCCCCGCTCGCACGGTTGACGATGACGATGTCGCCCTCGACCTCCTCGCCGGAACCGGCGTCGATGTAGTCCCGCCCGCCGACGCTGACGAGGATGTCGTCACCCGTCCCGCCGAGCATGATGTCGTCGTCATAGTCGACGAAGTTGTTGTCCGACCCGTCCGGCGCGGCGCTGCCGCCGATGATGGTGTCGTTCCCCTCGCCGCCGTCGATGAAGTCGCCGCCGCCGCCGCCCAGCAGAAAATCCGGGCCGCCGCGGCCCAGCATGACGTCGGCGTCGTCCGAGCCGATCAGCGAATCGAAAAAGTCCCGCCCGCGAAAGAACGGCATGGCTACATCCCTCACAGCGCCGACAGACGGCAACTTATCGCGCGCAGCCCGGCGGCACGCGCCTCATTCCTCAAATGGACCTACCGTTAATTGTCCTTACCATAAAGCCGCAGTGGTCATAAAGTTCAGGTGACCGGTGCGCGATCGTCATCGCGGCCCGCGGCGCAGGACCTCGTCGGCGCAAACTATTTCGCCGATTCCAGCGTTTTGTGGGATAAGCTGACCTAACACTTTCATCAGGGTTTCAGCATAACGTGACCACCGGCGGCGCGAGGTGTGCTCCCGTGCCGGGTGTGTGAGTGGGAGTTGAGTGGATGAAGCCTCTTCTGATCGGCGGCTTGGCCGCAATGGCGGCGTTGGCGAGCCTCGAGGCCGCGGCGCAGAGCTTCGGCGATACGCAGACGAGCTATCTGAACGGCGTGGTCTATGACGACGACCTGGTGCCCGGCCGCGGCCCCAACGTCACCTATGACGGCGGCGACACGGTGCAGGACTCGCTCTATGGCGCGACCAGGAACGCCTACACCGGCCGCTACGCCACCGTGGAGCGGTACAACCGGCGCCAGAACTCGGCGAACCTGATCGGCCGCGACGGGCGCCTGACGAACGACTGACAGGCGGCGGGCGACGTCACGCCCGCCACCGGGAAGCACCTTATTCGGCGGCGGCCACCTGTGCCGTCGCCTCGGCAAGTGCGGGGCCGAGCGCGGCCTCGAACACGTCAAGCAGCCGTTCCGGGCCCGCGGTGACGCGGATGCAGCGGTCCTGCGGCGCGACGAAGGGCATGCGCACGAACACCCCGCGCGCCGACAGCGCCGCCACCAGAGCGCGCGCCACCGTCCCGTCATAGCCGGTGTCGATCGCCACGAAGTTGGTGGCGCTCGGCACCGTGGTCAGGCCGTGTGCGGCGGCGATGGTCTCCATCCGCGCCTTCGCCGTCTCGACGTTCGCCAGCATCGCCTCGAGGTAGGCGGTGTCGGCCAGCGCCGCCAGCGCCGCCGCCTGGGCGATGCGGCTGACGCCGAAGTGGTTGCGCACCTTGTCGAGCGCGGTCACCATCTCTGCCGACGCGACGATGTAGCCGAGCCGCAGCCCCGCCATCCCGTAGGCCTTGGAGAAGGTCCGCAGCCGCACCAGGCGCGGGTGCTCCACCGCCATGGAAAGCTGCGCGGAGGCGGGCGCGAACTCCATGTAGGCTTCGTCGAGCAGCAGGATCGTCCCCTCGGGGATCCGCGCGATCAGATCCGCGATGCGGTCGGCGTCCCACCAGGTCCCCATCGGGTTGTCGGGGTTGGCGAGGTACATCAGCGCCGCATTCTCGCGCTTCGCCGCTTCGACCAGCGCGTCGATGTCCTCGTGATCGTCCCGGAAGGGCACGGTGACGAGGCGCCCGCCGAACCCGTTCACGTGGTAGTTGAAGGTCGGATAGGCCCCGGCGGAGGTCACGACCGCCGTCCCCTCGCCCACGAACAGGCGGCTGATCACCTGCAAAATGCCGTCGATCCCCTCGCCGATGCCGACCCGCTCCGGCGCCACGCCGTGGTGGGCGGAGAGCACACGCTTCAGGTCGTAATTCTCGGGATCGCCATATTGCCAAACATCGCCGGCGGCAGCGGCAATCGCCTCGGCCACGCGCGGCGAGGCGCCGAAGCCGTTCTCGTTGGCGCCGAGCCGGGCGGCGAACGGGCCGCCGCGGGCGCGTTCCTGCGCCTCGGGGCCGACGAAGGGGACGGTGGACGGCAGCGCTGCCGCAAGCGGGGTGAAGGGGGGCATCGGGGGCCTCGGACTTTCCGTTGAGGGGCCATGGGTCAGGGCCGCCGAGCGCGCGACGGCCAGATGCGAAAGCGCGGCCCGCCGGGAGACGAGCCGCGCCTGAACCGGGCCGGCAAAGCCGGTCCGGATGACGTGGGGGCCGGGGCGAACCGGCCCGAAGGAGCACCGGCCCGCCGGGAGCGTGCCGAAGGTTCAGGCTGCCACCTTTCGCGGCGGCGGCCGAACGGTCCTTTAGTAGCGGTACTGGTCGGTCTTGAACGGACCGTCCTGGCCGACGCCGATGTAGGCGGCCTGCTCGTCCGACAGCTTGGTCAGCTTGGCGCCCAGCTTGGCGAGGTGCAGCTCGGCCACCTTCTCGTCCAGGTGCTTGGGCAGCACGTAGACCTTGTTCTCGTACTGGTCGCCGTTGTTCCAGAGCTCGATCTGCGCCAGCGTCTGGTTCGAGAAGGACGCCGACATCACGAAGGACGGGTGGCCCGTCGCGTTGCCGAGGTTCACCAGACGGCCTTCGGACAGAAGGATCATCCGCTTCTCGTCCGGGAAGGTGATGAGGTCGACCTGCGGCTTCACGTTCTTCCACTTCATGTTCTTCAGGCCGGCGACCTGAATCTCATTGTCGAAGTGGCCGATGTTGCACACGATCGCCATGTCCTTCAGGGCGCGCATGTGGTCGACGGTGAGGACGTCCTTGTTGCCGGTCGCGGTCACCACGATGTCGGCGCGCGGTGCGGCGTCTTCCATCGTCACGACCTCAAACCCGTCCATCGCGGCCTGCAGAGCGCAGATCGGGTCGATCTCGGTCACCAGAACGCGCGCGCCGGCGCCGGCCAGCGAGGCGGCCGAGCCCTTGCCCACGTCGCCATAGCCGCACACGATGGCGACCTTGCCGGCCATCATCACGTCCGTGCCGCGGCGGATGGCGTCCACCAGCGACTCGCGGCAGCCATACTTGTTGTCGAACTTGGACTTCGTGACGGAGTCGTTGACGTTGATCGCCGGGAAGGCCAGCTCGCCGCGCTTCTCCATCTGGTAGAGGCGCAGAACACCGGTGGTCGTCTCTTCCGAAACGCCTTTAATGTTGGCCTTGCAGCGCGAATAGAAGGTCGGATCCTTGGCGAGGCGCGCCTTGATCGTCTTGAAGAGGTATTCCTCTTCCTCGTTCTTCGGATTCGCCAGCACCGACGGGTCGGACTCGGCCTGCGTGCCCAGCATGACGAGCATGGTGGCATCACCACCATCGTCGAGGATCATGTTGCAGGTTTCGCCGTTGCCCCAGTCGAGGATCTTGTCGGCGTAGTCCCAATATTCTTCCAGCGTCTCGCCCTTCACGGCGAAGACGGGCGTGCCGGAGGCGGCGATCGCGGCGGCGGCATGGTCCTGCGTCGAATAGATGTTGCAGGAGGCCCAGCGCACATCGGCGCCGAGCGCGACCAGCGTCTCGATCAGCACGGCGGTCTGGATCGTCATGTGGAGCGAGCCGGCGATCTTCGCGCCCTTCAGCGGCTGCGCGGCGCGGTTCTCCTCGCGCACGGCCATCAGGCCGGGCATCTCGACCTCGGCAATCTCGATCTCGGTCCGGCCGTAGTCGGCCAGACCGATGTCCTTGACGATGTAGTCGGCGGCGGGAGCGTCTGCGAGAGCCATTCTCGATTTCCTTGTCTTCCGTTACGGGGGTCTATAGGCCCCCCGGCCCGGCGGATCAAGGATATAAAGATATCGTTATCTCCCAATGGCTCAGATTTTGCGGTATCTCCGGGCGAGATAGAGCACGTCCCGCTTGCGCAGGCCTTTGTGAAGCGTCGACCCCTTCACCCCCGCGAATTCCTGCAACACCTTGCCCGCCCAAGGGTATCGCGACAGCCGCGCCCGCTTCTCGGCGTCGGTCGCGTTGAGCGCGGCGACGACTCCCTCCGTCAGATCCGTATCGCTGATTTGCGTCAGGCCGGGTGCGGCGAAGTCCCGCTCCAGCGCCGGGAGCATCGCCGGATTGCGCATGTCGGCCCAGGTGAAGACGCCGCCCGGCTTCAACACGCGCGCCGCCTCGGCCACGAAGGCGGCCACGTTCGCGTAGCAATGCGAGGACTCGATGTTGATGACGACGTCGAATGACGCATCCGGGAAGGGGAGCGCCTCGGCATCGCCGGTCTTGAAGGTGAGGTTCGGCACATCCGCATGGAAGCGGCGTGAGCGGCGCACCGCGGTCGCCGAAAAGTCGACGCCGACGACCTCGGCCGGCTTGAACGCGCGGGCGATGTAGGCCGCGCCGCCGCCGCGCCCGCTGCCGACCTCCAGCACCCGCAGCCCCTCGACGGGAACACCCGCCAGCGCCTGATGATAGAGGCCGATGAACGCGCGGTTCGGCTCGTCGGCCGCCTCCAGCGGCACCGGCTCGGGCGGCAGATAGCCGTAGTTCATGAAGGCGAAGGCGCGCTCGGACGACACCAGCGAGATCGCCTCGTACCAGCGCTTCCAGATGAACTTCAGCGTGCGCGGATACTCGCCGCGCTCGGCCGCCTTCAGGACGCGGTCGAAGGTCTTGCTCACGCGGCGGCCTTCTGCGGCAGAGGTGTCGTCTCCAACAGCGCATCCAGCCGCTTGCGGCCGGCGGCCAGCAGCCCGGCATCCTCCGGCGCGACCGGGTCGTAGAAGGGCAGAAAATAGCGCGCCAGGCCGGTGGAGGTGCGCCGAAGAAGGCCGGGGCTGATGAACAAGAGGTAGACGATGCGCCCGTACAGCTTCATGTCCCGCTTCCGCCCGTTCGCCACCGCGATCCGCACCGTGTGGCTGATCCACAGCTTGTAAAACAGCGCCAGAACACCCGCCATGGTCACCGTGCGCAGGATGTAGCGCTTCAAGCCGGACATTTCGGGCGTCGCGGCCTCCAGAACATGAGGGGCCACGGCGGAATGCTCCAGCTCCTCCACCGCGTGCCAGATCCACAGGCAGGCGTAGTGGCCGGCGGAATTGGCGAACAGGTCCGGCGTCTTCAGCATCATCTTGGACGTGCCGTAGGTGATCTGCTCGATCGCGCAGGTGACGAGCAGCCGGTCCAGAGGACGCTTGACCCGACCGAGGACGTGGCGAACCGTCGCCTCCATGCCGTCGATGTCGTAGCCGAGCTCGCGCAGGGCGACGTTATAGTCCTCGTGCTCGCGCGTGTGGTAGGCTTCCTGAACGGCGTAGCCTTTGATCTCCGCGTCGAGCTCTTCGTTCGCCAGCTTGCCGGAATAGTGGCGCAGGGAGCGAATGAAGAAGCGCTCCCCCTCGGGCAGGAAGATCGAGAAGGCGTCGACTGCGGCGGTCTTGACCAGATCATCATCGAACCAGCGCCGGCGCGGCTCCGCCGAAATCCCGAAGTGGATGTTACGCGGGATGATGTCCATGGGCCCTCCGGCATCAGATCGCGCGACCCAGCGCCGGCCGACCGTTTGGCGAGCACTCAACGTGTCGTGGAGCCGCAACTTAAGCGAAAGGCGTCATGCCTTTTCGATCGCCATCGCTCTAACACGGCGTGTGAGGGGGACGAAACAGGCGCGCGAACGCATTGCTGCCATTCGCCGCGCACATGACGCCGAGAGGATTTTATGGGATCAATCGCCCGCGGGAACGGCCGGTAGGTCTGGCGCGGCGGGCGCCTCGGCCTCACCCGGTTCGGCTTCGGCACCCTCCAGATCGGCGATGCGGCGCTGCAGACTCTCCAGCCGCAGATCATAGTCGAGGAAGCGGGCATCGTAGTCGGCGAAGCGGGCGTTGTAGTTCGCCTGCAGCTCCTGGACGGAGATCGGCGCCTCGGTCGCCGAAGTCGCGGGGGTGGGGATCGCCTCGTCGCGGGACACCTCGGCGGCGTCCTCGATCGCCTCGGCCGTTTCAGCCGCTTCGACGGCGGCCTCGGCATCCTCGCGTGTGGGCGGGCCTTCTTCGGGCGGCGCCACGTCGGCCGGGACGAAGTTTGAGTTTTCCGGAGGGGTCACCGCAGGGTCGGTGACCACTTGGGTCTGCGCTCCAGCCGAGGCGGTCATCATGATGACGCCGGCCGCGGCGACGATGAAGCGGATCATCCCGCACTCCCGGTCACGATGAAGCTGTAACGCACGCGGGCCGGAATGGTTCCGAACTTTTTAGAGCTGCGAGTGGACCATGTGCAGCACCGCGACGCGGCGCATGGCCTCGTCGTGGTCGGCCGGCTCCAGATCTTCGGCGCCCTTGTGGGCGGCGTCGATCATCGCCTTCATGTCATCCGAGCTGAGCTGGTCCAGCGGGGTCGCCGCCTCGGCCAGCACCGTGCAGGTGACGCCGTTCATGTCGCAGAAGCCGCCGTCGATGAAGAGCTTCTCGCCCTTCGACTCGCCGCCGGTGACTTCCATCACGCCGGGGCCGAGCAGCGCCAGCAGCGGGGCGTGGCCGGCCATCACCTGAAACTCGCCCTCGGCGCCGGGGAGCTTCACCGCCTCGACCTCACCGGAGAAGAGGAGCCGCTCGGGGGACACGATCTCGAAGGGGAAGGTGGCCATCAGCTGTCAACGCCTTGCGCTTGATTGTCTTGGATGCGCTGCGCCGCTCCGCAGAACGGGCAGTAGGAGGCGGTCTTGTCAAAAAAGCCAAGGCCGCCGGGAGTGGGAAGCGTGGCGACGACAATCGCCAGCGCTCCGTCCTCGTCGAGGAACAGCGCCGGCTCCGCCCCCTCGCCCGGTCCTTTAAGGACCGCGGCCAGGGTGTCGCAGCAGGCGCCAGCGACCGCCACTTACGCGGCTTCGGCGAGTTCCTGCGCCTTCTCGATCGCCTCGTCGATGGTGCCGACCATGTAGAAGGCGGCCTCCGGCAGATCGTCATAGTCGCCGTTCACCAGGCCCTTGAAGCCCTTGATGGTGTCGGCCAGTTCGACGAACACGCCCGGCTTGCCGGTGAAGATCTCGGCCACGTGGAACGGCTGCGAGAAGAAACGCTCGATCTTGCGGGCGCGGGCGACGGTGAGCTTGTCCTCTTCGGACAGCTCGTCCATGCCCAGGATCGCGATGATGTCCTGCAGCGACTTGTAGCGCTGGAGGATCTCCTGCACCTGACGGGCAACCGTGTAGTGCTCTTCACCGATGATCTGGGCGGAGAGCATGCGCGACGTGGAGTCGAGCGGGTCGACGGCCGGGTAGATGCCCTTTTCCGCGATGGAGCGGTTCAGGGTGGTCGTCGCGTCCAAGTGGGCGAAGGACGTGGCCGGCGCCGGGTCGGTCAAGTCGTCGGCGGGCACGTAAATGGCCTGCACCGAGGTGATCGACCCCTTGGTGGTGGTGGTGATGCGCTCCTGCAGGCCGCCCATGTCGGTCGCCAGCGTCGGCTGATAGCCCACCGCCGAGGGAATGCGGCCGAGAAGCGCCGACACCTCGGAGCCCGCCTGCGTGAAGCGGAAGATGTTGTCCACGAAGAAGAGCACGTCCTGGCCCTGATCGCGGAAGTTCTCGGCGATCGTCAGACCGGAGAGCGCCACGCGGGCACGCGCGCCGGGGGGCTCGTTCATCTGGCCGTAGACCAGGGCGCACTTGGAGCCCTCGCCGCCGCCGGCCTTGTTCACGCCGGACTCGATCATCTCGTGATAGAGATCGTTGCCCTCGCGGGTGCGCTCACCGACGCCGGCGAACACGGAATAACCGCCGTGCGCCTTGGCGACGTTGTTGATGAGCTCCTGGATGAGCACGGTCTTGCCGACGCCGGCGCCGCCGAACAGGCCGATCTTACCGCCACGCGCATAAGGCGCGAGCAGGTCGACGACCTTGATGCCGGTGACGAGGATTTCCGCGTCCGTCGACTGGTCCGTGTAGGACGGGGCCGGGGCGTGGATCGGGCGCGTCTCGGTGTGGGCGATCGGGCCGGCCTCGTCGATGGCCTCGCCGATCACGTTCATGATGCGGCCGAGCGTACCGTCGCCGACGGGCATCTCGATCGGCGAACCCATGTCCTTCACCGGCGTGCCGCGGGACAGACCCTCGGTCGCGTCCATCGCGATGCAGCGGACGGTGTTCTCACCGAGGTGCTGTGCCACCTCGAGAACCAGGCGCTGCCCGTTGTTGTCCGTCTCGAGCGCGTTCAAAATCGAGGGCAGATGGTCCGTGAACTTCACGTCCACGACGGCGCCCATGACTTGCGTAACTTGTCCGGTAGCTTCTGCCATATCCTCTGCCTTCGCGCGTTCGCTCGCGCGTCTCTTTAACTGGTGGTGCGCTGATGTCCAGATCGAGCGCGCACTTAAGCGCGCTCAAGGGCGAAGAAAACGGCCTCTGAGGCGACATTTGCGCCCGTCATGCCGCTTCGCCCTGTTGTCGCATCTCCCGAACGAGCGGGAGGATGGTCTTTTTGTCCGCCGGAGTCGCCCAGACGAAGATGCCCGGCAGACGGCCGGAGCGGCGATAGCCGAGCCCCTGAAGGAATTCGTCGCAGGCCCGCTTGTTGTCCTCGACGAGGATCACGGGCTTGGACGCCTCGATGGTCTTCACCGCGCCCTTCAGCGCCGCCAGCTCGTGACCCTCGACGTCGAGCTGCAGAACGGAAAGGCCCTCGATGGCGAAGGAGTCGATGGTCGTCACCATCGCCGGCTGGCCCCACTCGGCGAGCCGCGACGCTCCGCCGCGGTGCTTGTCGCCGTCGCCGGTGTCCATGAACGCGACCTCGATGGAATCGCTCAGCCCCGCATTGGTCAGGAGCACGTTCGTCAGCCGGTTCGCCTCGATGCACTTCTTGGCGAGGACGTAATTCTCCAACACCGGCTCGAACGCATAGAGCCGCGCCGGGCAGGCCCGCGAGAAGGACGGCAGCATGTCGCCGAAGAAGGTGCCGGCGTGGACCATCGGGCCCGGCCGCATCTCCATCAGCTTGGCGACGAGGGCGTGGGTCAGCGGCTCGAAATGCTCGCCCCGCAGGACGCGCACCGCCGCAGGACGCCGCAGCGCATAGGCGGGGACGAAGTGGATTTCGTCGCCGACCCGCGCCTCGCGATAGTCCACCTGGTAGCTGGTCGCGCTGGCCTGTTCGGTCATGGTGGTGGTATCCGCTTCCATCTCAGCCGCGCTCGCCCTTCGGGCGGGAGGCGCCCTTCCGCTCGCCTGCGAGACGGCCTCCGGCAGGACGGCCGCCGCCGTGGCCCGGCGCGCGTGCCTTGCCGCCGAGGCCCAGCGCGCGCTTGATCCGCTTCAGGAGGCCGCCCTTGCGCTTGGGCTCGTCGTCCTTGACGCGCACGCGCCCGGTTCCTGGCGCCGCCTGGCCCGCAGGCACGTCGGTCGAGAAGATCTGGTTCTTCTCCCAGGCCCCGAACCGGGTATAGCCCTGCTTGGGGAACGCCTTGGCGAGCCACGCCTCGGTGGTCTTGCGGCCCTCGGTGACGAGTTTGGGGTGGTTGCGCCGCACGATCGCCGCCGCGCCGCGCAGGGCGTTCTGCTCGAACCCCTCGATGTCGAGGTGAAGGACGGTGATTTTGCGCGCCGGGCCGATGAGATCGTCGAGCCGCACAACGTCGACGGCGGTGTAGCCGGGATCGTCGGTCTTGGCGCGGTTGTTCAGCGCGCTCTGGGCCGCGGCCGGCTCGCCCTTCTCGAAATCCTCGACCCTGAGCGCCATCGTCGCCGTCTTGTGGCCGACGGCGACCTGGTGCAGCCGCACATTGGTGAGGCCGTTGATCTCAATCGTGCGGCGGCACGCTTCGTGGCAGAGCGGGTTCGGCTCGAAGGTGTGGATCAGCGCGCCCGGTGCCATCGCCGCCGAAATCGCGGGGAGGAAGTCGCCGATGAAGGCGCCGCCGGTGATGACGTCACCGTCCCCCGCATTGTCGCAGATATACTGGATCGTGCGGCGCTCGTAGACGAGGCCCTGTGCGAGGATCTTCGGCAGCACCCGCATGTGGTACGCCTTGGGAATGACGTAGCGGCCGAACTTGTTGCTGTAGATGTCGAACGTGTCGTCCATGGAGACGACGGGGTTGGCCGCGGCACGTTTGGCCCGCGCGTCCGCCTTCGACGGCCGTCCCACACGCTTGTCAGCGCCGGTCTTGGGTTCACGCGTTGCCACAGGGGCCTCTTCTCAACACGGCCGGCGGTACGGTACGTCACCTTCCGACCAGAACAATTCAAGCGACACTAAAGGGATGCAGCCCTCGGCTGCAATGAGCGCCGCCGTTGCGGATGCGGATCCGCGGGTGCGCCCGATCATCGTCGTCTCGATGAGATATGGCGGCCGGCCTGCCGATCGCCAGAACCGGCCCGCAAAACGGTTCGGCCGGACGTCCGGTCCCGCAGGACACCGGACGCCCGGCCGTGCGACTTAGAGCGACTCGGCGCCGGAGATGATTTCGATGAGCTCGGTGGTGATCTGCGCCTGGCGGGTCCGGTTGAACTCCAGGGTCAGGCGGTTGATCATCTCGCCGGCATTGCGCGTCGCATTGTCCATTGCGGTCATGCGGGCGCCCTGCTCGGACGCATCGTTCTCCAGAAGCGCGCGGAAGATCTGCACGCGGATGTTGCGCGGCACGAGCGCGTCGAGGATCTCGGCCGCCCCCGGCTCGTACTCGTATACGCCGCCGCCTTCCGCCTTCAGCTCGGTGTCCTCGTCCTCGCCGATCACCGGCGCGGCCGGGATGAGCTGGAGGCCGGTCGGCACCTGGCTGATGACGTTGCGGAACTCGGCATAATAGAGCGTCGCCACGTCGAATTCGCCGGCCTCGAAGCGGGCGACGACCTTGTCACCCACGAGTTGAGCCTCGGTGAAGCCGATCTTGCGCACGGACTTGAAGTCGATCAGCTCGACGATCTTGTCCATGTGGTTGCGCTTCAGAATGTCGTAGCCCTTGCGGCCGACGCAGAGGATTTTGACATCCTTGCCGGCCATCATCAGGCTCGTCAGGTCGGCCAGAGCCTTCTTGACGATCGACGAGTTGAAGCCGCCGGCGAGACCGCGGTCGGCGGTGCAGACGACAAGCAGGTGCTTCTCGTCCTTCCCGGTGCCGGTCATCAAGACCGGCGCATCCGGGTCGCCTTCGGTCATCTGGGCGAGGTTCGCGAGAACCGCGGCCATGCGCTCGGCATAAGGCCGTGCCGCCTCCGCCGCTTCCTGCGCACGACGCAGTTTCGCGGCGGCGACGAGCTGCATCGCCTTCGTGATCTTTTGCGTCGCCTTCACGGAGGCGATGCGGACTTTGAGGTCCTTCAGAGACGCCATGATTCGATCCTGATGTGTCGGCGGGGCTTACGCAGCCTTCGCCGGCACCTCCTGGCTCTTGAACTGCTTGGTGTAGCCTTCGACCACGCCCTTCAGTTTCTCGGTCAGCTCGTCGGTCAGCGCCTTCTTCTCCCAGATACCGTCCAGGATGTCCTTGTGCTGGCCGCGGATCAGCGTCAGCAGACCCTGCTCGTACGCACCGACCTTGTTGGTCGGGATCTGGTCGAGGTAGCCGTTCACGCCGCAATAGATCACGCAGACCTGCTCGGGCGTCGTCAGCGGCGAGAACTGCGGCTGCTTCAGAAGCTCGGTCAGACGGGCGCCGCGGGCCAAGAGGCGCTGGGTCGAGGCGTCGAGGTCCGAACCGAACTGGGCGAAGGCGGCCATCTCGCGGTACTGGGCAAGCTCGCCTTTGATTTTGCCCGCGACCTGCTTCATCGCCTTGATCTGCGCGGACGACCCCACGCGCGACACCGACAGGCCGACGTTCACCGCCGGACGGATGCCCTGGTAGAACAGGTCCGTCTCGAGGAAGATCTGACCGTCGGTGATCGAAATCACGTTGGTCGGAATGAAGGCGGACACGTCGTTGCCCTGGGTCTCGATGACCGGGAGAGCGGTCAGCGAACCGTTGCCGGCCGCATCGCCCATCTTGGCGGCGCGCTCGAGCAGGCGGGAGTGCAGGTAGAAGACGTCGCCCGGGTAGGCTTCGCGGCCCGGCGGGCGGCGCAGCAGAAGCGACATCTGACGGTAGGCGACGGCCTGCTTGGACAGGTCGTCATAACCGATCACGGCATGCTTGCCGCTGTCGCGGAAATATTCGCCCATCGCCGTCGCGGTGAACGGGGCGAGGAACTGCATCGGCGCCGGGTCCGAGGCGGTCGCGGCGATGACGATGGAATATTCCAGCGCGCCACGCTCTTCGAGCGCTTTCACGAACTGCGCGACGGTCGAACGCTTCTGACCGACGGCGACGTAGATGCAGTAGAGCTTGTTGGCTTCGTCGTTCGCGTCGTGGATCGGCTTCTGGTTCAGGAAGGTGTCCAGAATGATCGCCGACTTGCCGGTCTGACGGTCGCCGATGATCAGCTCGCGCTGGCCGCGGCCGATCGGGATCAGCGCGTCCACGGCCTTGAGGCCGGTCGACATCGGCTCGTGCACCGACTTGCGCGGGATGATGCCGGGCGCCTTCACGTCGACGCGGCGGCGCTCCTCGAACATGATCGGGCCCTTGCCGTCGATCGGGTTGCCGAGCGCGTCGACGACGCGGCCGAGCAGACCCATGCCGACGGGCGCGTCGACGATGGCGCCGGTGCGCTTCACCGTCTGCCCCTCGGAGATCGCACGGTCGTCGCCGAAGACCACGACGCCGACATTGTCGACTTCGAGGTTCAGCGCCATGCCGCGGGTGCCGTCTTCGAACTCGACGAGCTCGCCGGCCTGCACCTTGTCGAGGCCGTAGACACGGGCGATGCCGTCACCGATGGACAGCACCTGGCCGACCTCGGAAACCTCGACGTCGGAGCCGAAGTTGGCGATTTGGTCCTTCAGGATGGCCGAAATTTCGGCGGCGCGTACGTCCATCTTATGCGGCTTCCTTCATGGCCTGGCGCAGCCCCAACAGACGGGTGCGCACGGAGGTATCGATCATTTGGCTGCCGAGACGCACGATCAGACCGCCGATCAGCGACGGGTCGACCACGGTCTCGAGCTTCATGGTGCCGCCGGTCTTTTCCGACAGCACCTGGCGCAGCGTTTCGAGCTGCTCGTCGTTCAGCGGGGAGGCGCTGGTCACCACGGCGAGCGTCTCGCCACGGTGCTTGGCCATCAGCCCGGCAAAAGCCTTCAACATGTCGCCCAGCGCGAAGAGGCGGCGGTTCTTCGCCGTCAGCTTGGCGAAGTTGGCGACCAGGCCGCCGACGCCGTGCGAGGCCATCACCGCGTCGAGCGCGCGGATCTGATCCTCCGCCTTGAAGACAGGGCTGTCCATCAGGCGGCGCAGATCGTCGCTCTCGGCGATCATCTGGCGGAGATTGGAGGCGTTGGACTCGACCTCGTCCAGCGCGTTCTGCTCGCGCGCGAGGTCGAACAACGCGGATGCGTAGCGTTCTGCAACGCCGGATGATTCGGATGTAGCCAAGGCGTTCTTTCTGGTGTTCGTCTTGCCCGTCCGCGGACTGCGCGGCGCTTAGCATACGCGTTTTTTTGGCGCAACGCCGCTCGGGCCCGTTCGAGCCCAAAGTTGCGCTGCGCCGGGGCCATTTCGCGCACCTTGCCCCCGGATCGCAAACAAAAAGAGAGACAAACCTGTCGGTCTGCCTCTCTTGCTTCTTTATAAAGCCGCCCTGCGGTACGCGACCATCCGGCAGCATAATTCCGGCAGGCGGGCCCGGCGCGGCGCCCTGCCGCACCCGGCCCGGGTGCGCGCCTCACATCGCCGAGCGCGAACCGACGTCGTCATTCGCCACCGCCGAAATGAACGTGTCGATGCTGCCCGACAGATCCGCGCTCGACGCCTGCAGCGCCTTGGAGAGCTGGCTCACGCTGCCCGCCACCTCGCGCGTTTCGCCGACCTTGTTCTCGACACCCTGAACGTTGGTGGCGACGCCGTTGGTCTGCGCCGACACCTCGTTGACGTTGCGCGAGATTTCGCCCAGCGCGGCGGACTGCTCTTCCACCGCCGCCGCCACCGCCGCGGAGTTGGCGTTGACGTCCGAAATCGAGCCGGAGATCACGCTGATCGCCGACACCACCTCGTCGACATCGCCCGACACCTGGCCGATGACGCGGCCGATATCCTCGGTCGCCTTCGCGGTCTGGTCGGCGAGCTGCTTCACCTCGTGCGCCACCACGGCGAAGCCCTTGCCGGCATCGCCCGCCCGCGCCGCCTCGATGGTGGCGTTGAGCGCCAAGAGGTTGATCTGCCCGGCGATGCCGTTGATGAGGTCCACCACCTGGTGGATCTCGTCCGACCGCGCCTTCAGTCCGGCCACCTTCTTGGTCGCCGTGTCGGTCGCGTCCGTGGTCGTCTGCGTCAGGTGCGACACATTCTGCAGCTGGCTGGAAATATCTTGGATGGAGGCCGTCATCTCCTCCACCGCGGCCGCCACCGAGCGCACGCTGTGTCCCGTCGCCGACGCCGCGTCGTTCACCGTGCGCGTGTAGGTGAAGCTCGCCCCGACCACGCTGTCGAGCGACGTGGCCGCGCCGTTCAGCTTCAAGCCGGCATCCGAAAGCTGCTTGAGCAGCGCGCTCGAATGGCCGCGGAATCCGCGGACGGCCTCGGTGATCGCTTCGGCGCGGCGGGCCTTCTCCTCCGCGTCACGGCGGTGCTCGGCCTCCACCTCGTCGTTGTGCTCGCCTTGGTCGCGGAACACCTCCAACGCGCGCGACAGCTCGCCGATCTCGTCGCCGCGCTGCGTCCCGTCGATGGCGACGGACCAATCGCGGTCCTTCAGACGCGCCGTCGTTGCGGCGAGGCGGCGCACCGGCAGCGACACGCTCTGCCGCATGATCATCGCCATCGACACCGAGACGACGAGGATCAGCGTCGCGGCCACCAGAGCCACGATCGAGAGCATGTTGAGGTCCTTGAGCTGCCTTGCCCTGCGCGCCTGCAGGTCGGCACGTCCGGCCTCGGTGATCTCGGAGAAGCCCCGGTTCATCTCGTCCCACAGCGCGACGTTGCGCGGCGACAATTCGCGCAGTCGGGCCATGTCGAAGGTCAGCGGGTCGGTCATCTCGGCGAGCTGGAAATCGGCGACGTCGGCCTTCCATTGGTCGATCTTCGCCGCCAGCGCGGTGACCATGCGCCCGAGATCGGACTCCATGTCCAGCGTGTCGGTCACGTTCGCATAGGCAGACGTGATGGAGCGGAAGCCGGCCTCCACCTCCTCGGCCACCGCCACGTCGCCGCTGTTGATGTAGAACAGCAGCCGCGAATGGGTGCGCGTCGCGCTATCGCGCCAGCGGCCGATGTCTTCCATATCGGCCTGCATCCGGCCCGCCTCGCGGATCGAACCGATGACGTACTGCGAATCGTAGAGGTTGTAGGCGGCGGCCACCATCGTCACCCCGATGATGGAGGCGAACGCCACCCAAAGCTTCTTGGAGATCGAAAGATTGTCCATCATCGGTCGAAGGCCCGGCGCTGAAGTTCGGTGAGGTTGAGTTCGATCGTCGCCGCGCCGATCGCCTGGCCCGTGTCAGGGTCGGCGACCGACAGCGACACTTGGGCCCGCCAGGTGCGGGTTTCGTCATGCCATTCGGCATCGTCGATGAAGACCGTGTAGGCGCCGACCGGATAGGTCCTCTGCCACTTGGCCTCGTCGCCTTGCCAATAGTCCGACGTGATGGCCGATTGGCCGACGTTGAGACCGTAGGAATCCATCACGATCATCTCGGCATAGAGGCCGAGTGAGCGCGCCTGGACACGGGTCAGATAGATGGACAGCGGGCTCGAGAGCGTCGCGGCGATCAGCGGCTTGCGCCTATTATCGCGCTCCTGAACCCATGTGGCGTCGAGCGCTTCGATCTGCGCCTGGGTGATGCCGCGGCGCTTCTCGTTCTGCATGGCGATCGACGCCGCCACCAACGGATTGGCCAGCGCGTCGCGCAGCTCCGCGACCACCTCCTGGGTGATCAGAGCCACCGTTATTCCCTTGGCGGAATCCTGTCCCTTCTCCGCCTGGACCGCCCGCGAGGGGGTCGCATATAGTCCGCCTGAAAGGACCGCAAGCGCGGCCAACAGGGCCAAATTCAGTCGACGCAAGGCCGTCCTCCCTATGGAAAATCTCGGGCACTCCGGGTCTCACCGGGCATGTTCCGTCCACAGGGCGTTGTAGGGCTGCGTGCTTGAACGAGGCTGGCGCGAACCTCACTTTCAGATTTCTACCGGGAGCCGGAATGGGCCGAGCCTTGCCGACCGAGCGATGGCGGCGACGCGCGGTCGCGACATCGCCGAGGTGCGGCGACCGTCAGGCAGGAACGCGCCGCCTCGTCGCCGCCCGCCAGAGCCGCCCGTCGATCACCGAAAGCCCCAGCGCGATGAGGCCCATGCCGGCGAGCTGCCGCCCCGTCACCGGCTCGCCCAGGTAGAACGCGCCGACGAACAGCGCCACCACCGGCACCATCACCGTGACGAGCACGGTGTTGGTCGCCCCCGCACGGCGGATGATCGCGAAATAGAGCACGTAGGCGAGCACCGTTCCCGGCAGCGCATAAGCGAGCATGGCGAGGACGACCTCGCGGTCCGGCATCGGCAGGGAGAGCGGCGCGTCGATCGCGAAGGCGGCGGGCAGCATCACGAGCGCCGCCGACGTGGTCTGCCCCGCGCTCATCACCAGCGGGCTGAGCGCGAACCGGCCCATGCGCCGCGCGAAGACCGACGACACCGCGTAGGACACCGCCGCGCCGACGATCGCGAGCTGGCCCCAAAGATCCTCGCCGATTCCGCCGAGGACCTGCGGCCCCACGATCAGCGCGACCCCGCCGATCCCGAGAAGGATGCCCCCGACACGCTGCCCCGTCAGCCGCTCCTCCGGCAGCACCACCCCGGCGATGAAGGCGGCGAAGAGCGGCGTCGTCCCGTTGAGCACGGCGGCGAGGCCGGAGGTGATCTGCGTCTGCCCCCAGACGATGAGCGAAAAGGGGATGACGTTGTTGGTGAGCCCTAAGAGCGCGAGGCCCAGCCACGCCGCCCGGCCACGCGGCAGCGCGGCGCCCATCGCGGCGATGATGGCCCAGAGGAACACCGCCGCCAGCGACACGCGAAGGGCGACCAAGGTGACGACCGGCAGCCCGCGCAGCGCGATCTCGACGAGGGGGAAGGAGAGGCCCCAAAGCACCGCGAGCGACAGCAGCATCGCCCACGAGACACCGTCCAGCCGAATGGCAGCGCCGGGCACCACGGGGGTGCCCGCAGCATTCACCGCAGACATGGATCGCCTTTCATCATGCCGGGCGCAGCGGCGCCGCAAAGGTCAGTCGAGGTGGCGGCTCAGCGCCTCGAGGCAGGGGTCCGGTAACACCTCGTGGACAAAATGCCCTTCGCCCTCGATCTGGACCACCCTGACGCCGAATTCGGCATCAAGCCGCCGGACCTCGTCGGCCGTCAGCACGCTCGATTGGGCGGGATCGCCGGCGATGAGCGTCACCGGCACGTCCAGCGCGCGCAGCAAGGCGGCGGGGTCGAAACCGTCGCCGATTGACAGGTCGATCAGGCCGTCCAGCACACGGTGATCGAACGCCGCCATCTGCCGCGCCCGGCGCGCGACGCCGTCCGGGCCGAACCTGTCCATCGTGCTGGTGCGCCCGTGGCCTGAGCCCCACCCGGCGACCTCGTCGCGCCACATCGCCTCGCTGTGGGCGGCGAGAGGCCCGGTCATCTGCTCCTTCAGGCGCACGAAGCCGCGGTGGAAGGCCCCCGTCCCCCCGTCCCCTTTCGACAGCGCGAAGAGCGGCGGATCCTCCAGCACCAGCGCGCGGATGGCGCCAGGCCGCGCCGCCGCGAAGGCGAGCGCGACGCAGCCGCCGAGCGAGTGGCCGTAGAGCACCGGCGGCGGCCCCTGCGGCAGAACGACGTGCTGCGCCATGCCGACCGCGGTATAGGCGCCGAGCCTCGGCCCGTCCCCGTGGCCCGCGAGGTCCAGCGCCGCCGACGGCCGGCCGAGTGCCACGCGCAGACAGTCGAAATCGGACCGGTCGCGCGTGACGGCATGGAGGAAGACCACGGCGGGCGCAGGATCGTCCGGCACCGCGGCCGGCCCCGGCGTCCCACTCGCGACGGGCGCAGCCGCTTCGGCTGACGGCCTCACGCGCCCGGTGCCTTCGGCCCGGCGAGCTTCTCGACGGCCTCCGCCAGCGCACGCACCTCGCCGCGCAGCGCCTTCACCTGATGCGCGACATGGTGCTGTTCCTCCATCATCGCATCGCGGCTCGCCGCCGCCTCCGCCTCGACGTCCTGCTGCATGCCCGACACGATGATACCGATGAAGAGGTTCAGCACCGTGAACGACGTCACCATGATGAACGGCACGAAGAAGAGCCACGCCTCCGGGTGAACCTCCATCACCGGCCGCACGATGCCCATGGACCAGGATTCCAGCGTCATCACCTGGAACAACGTATAGGCCGAGGTGCCGATGGAGCCGAACCAGTCGGGGAAGGTCGGCCCGTAGAGCGAGGTCGCCATCACCGAGAAGACGTAGAAGATGATCACCATCAACAGGATGATGGACGCCATGCCAGGCAGCGCAGCGATCAGCCCGCCGACCACCCGGCGCAAGGTCGGCACCACCGAGATGAGGCGCATCACCCTGAGGATGCGCAGCGCCCGCAGCACCGAGAAGCCGCCGGTGGACGGCATCAACGCGATGCCGACGACGAGAAGGTCGAACAGGCTCCACGGATCGGTGAAGAACCGGGTGCGGAAGGCGATCACCCGCAAGAGGATCTCGACGACGAAGACCGCGAGGATCAGCCGGTCGAGCGCGCTCAGCACCGGGCCCGCCGCCGCCATCGCCTGCGACGACGTCATCAGGCCGAGGATGATCGCGTTCACCACGATCAGGACGACGATGAAAAACTCCCACCGCTGGGAGAGAAGGAGACGTTGAAGGGCTTGCACCGCTGACTCCGGAACACGTGACGCGCCCTCGTGGCCGACACGCGGCGCACCCGTCAAGGCGGACTGTCGCGGGAGGTGCCATGCGGCGCGCCCCCTGCCCCGGAGCGCGTCACCGCGCCGGCCGTCCGCGGCGTCAGGAAGAGCGCCGCCCCTGGCTCCCCCGCGTATCATTTGAAGATGGACTGCAGCGACTTCTGTTCCGCCGTGTGCGCCGCGAGCCGGGCCTCCGCCTCGGCCACCGCGACGGGCTTCTTCTTCGGCATCACCCACCAGAAGTCGACGTGCCCGCCGAGCTCCTGCACCGCGCTCCGCCCCGCCACCGTCGCGATACCGCCGACGCCCACGCGCAGATTTTCCGTCACCTGCCGCACCACCATCGCCGAAAGCTTGTGGTGGCTGGCATCGCCTCCGACCTCGAAGGTCGAGAAGCTCTGGGCGATCACGTCCCACTTCGGCAGCACCTTGGCGCCCACGGTGAGGTCGAGCTTCACCTCGTCGGGCTGGTCGGCATCGAACCTCTTGCGGTAGGCGGCCTGCGCATCGGCATAGACCGGCTTGCCGAGCACCGTGCCCGAAACGCCGCCCAAGGCGCGGATTTCGACCGCCGGCCCGTCGCTCGGTTTACCGTCACCCGCCGTGGTGAAGCCGCCCGACAGCGCGGTGATCTGCGTCGACGCGACCCAGAAGGGGCCCTGGTAGAGCCGCACCCGCGCCCCGCCCGCCACCGAGGCGAAGGTCTGAGATTGCGGGGCGATCAAGGTCGGGCTCACCTCGGTCTCGATGGATTCGTCGGTCAGCTCCCCCGCGACCACCGCCGTCAGCCACGGGCGCAGGCCATATTCCAGCGCCGCCGACAGCGTCATCTTCTGATATTCGGGCACGGTCACGAGGTCGCCATTCTCGTCGAACCCGTGATCGCCATAGGTGAATGTGGAGGTGACGTAGGTGCGGGTTTCGCCGCGCTCGATCGTCCAGGCGCCCGCCAGTGCGGACGACGCGCATCCGGCCAACAGGACACCGAGGACCCACCGCATCGCTCACCCCCAACACGAACGCCGCATGATGCGCAATCTATGATTTAGATCTACAACAACCCTTCATTGAGCGCTACCCACAGTTTCGCACTCTGTGATCGTCCTTGAGCCGCCGTGCCGCGCCCTGTTGTTAGTCATCGCGCGCGCGCCTCTTGTGCGCCATCGGCGAGGCTGTATGGTGCGCCGCCTGGACCGGCCCATGGCGGTCCGGCAACCACCCGCCCCGCGCGGGCTGGCGAGAGTGGCGGAATCGGTAGACGCAGACGACTCAAAATCGTCCGCCGCAAGGCTTGGGGGTTCGAGTCCCCCCTCTCGCACCATGGGTTTTCTCTTCACGCTGCCGCGGCCCTCTGGGCCGCTTCGCTCCAGAGGGGGCGCCGGTCCCCGGCGGCGCGCGGTCGCGCTTGCGAACCCCGCTGGGGTTCGAGCGCGGTTCGTGTGGGCCGCCGCGGACCTGAGGGCGGCTGCTCCTGCCCCCGCTTCTAGGCCGCGCCGAGCGGGGTGGGGCCGAAGGTGGCGCGGGCGCGGGGCGGGGTCGCCGCCAGAAGCGTCACGCCGCGGGCGCCGAGGAACACCAGAAGCGCCAGCCACAGGCCGTGATTGCCCATCAGCGGCGCCGCCACCGCCCACACCGCGAAGAAGGCGAGCGCCGACAGAAGCATCATGTTGCGCATCATCGCCGACCAGGTCGCGCCGATATAGACGCCGTCCATGATGAAGGCGAGCACGCCCGACACCGGCGTCAGCGCCGCCCAGCCGATGTAGACCAGCGCCGCCGCCCGCACGTCCGGCGCGGTGGTGAGCGCATAGATGAGATGGTCGCCGAAGAGGAGCGCCAGCAGGCTGAGCCCTCCCGCCAGCGCGCCGCCCGTGACGAGCGAGAACCTCACCGCCCTGTCGAACGCCGGGCGGTAGTTGGCCCCCACGGCGCGCCCGGCGAGCTGCTCCGACGCGGTCGCAAGACCGTCCAGAAAATAGCCGCCGATGAGGAAGAAGTTCATCAGAAGCGCGTTCGCCGCCAGGATCACGTCGCCATAGCGCGCGCCCATGGCGGTGAAGAAGGAGAACGTGCCGAGAAGCACCATCGAGCGGATGAGGATGTCGCGGTTGACCGTCATCATGCGCAGGAAGGCCGCGCGCTCCATCACGTCGGCCAGCGCCGGACGCGGCCGCCGCCCCAGCGCGCGGGCGACCAACACCCCGCCGGCCGCCAACGTCGCCGCCTCCGCCAGCACCGAGGCGGCCGCAACGCCGCCCATGCCGTAGCCGAGGCCCATCACCAGCCCCATCGACCCCGCGACGTTGACCAGCGCCATGATGAGCTGCAGCACCAGCCCCGCGCGCGCCCGGCCGAGGCCGAGCAGCCAGCCGAGGATCGCGTAGTTCGCGAACATCAGCGGCATCGCATAGACGCGCACGGTGTAATAATCGCGCGTCGCCGCCGACACCGCGTCGGACGCGCCCATCAGCGCCAGGAAGCCTTCGAGGATCGGTGTCTGAAGGGCGACCATCAGCGCCCCCGCCAAAGCGGCGACGATGAGCGCGCGCCACAGCACCATCGCCTCCGCCTCGCGGTCCTCCGCCCCCATCGCCTGGGCGACGAGCCCGGTCGTGCCGGACCGCAGGAAGTTGAACGTGGCGCCGAAGAAGTCGAACAAGAGCGCCCCCAGCGCCACCGCGCCGATCAGCGCCGCATCGCCGAGCTGACCGATCACCGCGACGTCCGTGATGCCGATCAGCGGCGTCGACAGGTAGGCGAGCGTCATCGGAACGGCGATCGCCACGACGGTGTGCAGCGTGACGGGAAATGGCCGGGGCGTCCGGCGCACCTGCGGGGGGAGGCTCATCGTGTGGTTTCCATGGCCGGCCGCAACGACGGCCTCCGGGCGGGCGGGACGGCCGGTGAGGCCCCCCGAGGCCGACATGGGGCCGCGGCCCCCCTTCCGGCAAGCCCGGCGTGTCGCGTGGCAGTCCAATCGCCGCCGGACGGTTGACAGCCCCGCCCAGCGACCGCATAATCCTATAAAGATTTCTTTATGTGGAAATGCGAACGATGGATGCCGGAGCCGCCGGTACGGGACACAACACGCTCGTCGCAGCGCTCCGCGCCGCGGGCGAGACGACGCGCCTGCGCATCCTCTCCCTCCTTTCCGATTCCGACCTCACGGTGAAGGACCTGACCCTCATCCTCGGCCAGAGCCAGCCGCGCATCTCGCGCCATCTGAAGCTTCTGGCCGATGCTGGTCTGGTCGGCCGCTCGGCGGAAGGGGCCTTCGCCTTCTACCGGCTAGCCGAAAGCGGCGCCGGAACGCGGCTTGCCGAGGCGCTTCTCGCCCAGCTCGACCCCGACGACCCGATCCACACCCGCGACCGCGAACGCCGCGCCTCCATCCGCGCCGCCAAGGCCGCCGCCGCGGCGGATTATTTCGCCGCCAACGCCGAGGCCTGGGACCGCATCCGCTCCCTCCACGTGCCGGAGGACGAGGTGGAGGCGGCGATGCTGCAGCTCCTCGGCCCCCGGCCGATCGCCAACCTGCTCGACGTCGGCACCGGCACAGGCCGCATCTTGGAGCTGATGGCCCCGCATGCCGAGCGCACCTTGGGGGTGGACGCGTCCGCCGCCATGCTCGCCGTGGCGCGCGCCAACCTCGCCAAGGCCGGTATCGCCAACGCGCGGCTCGCCCAGGACGACATCTACGCCCTGTCGCTGGGCGAAGACCGGTTCGACGTCGTGATCATCCACCAGGTGCTGCACTATCTGGACGATCCGGGACGCGCCCTCACCGAGGCGGCGCGCACCCTCGCCCCCGGCGGCCGCCTCCTGGTGGTCGACTTCGCCCCCCACAGCCTGGAAGAGCTCAGGACCAACGACCAGCACCGCCGCCTCGGCATCGCCGATGCGGACATGGACACCTGGCTGCGCGAGGCGCGGCTGGAGCTGGCCGGCACCCTGCGCCTTTCGGGCACCGGCCCCGCCGACGACGGCCGCACCGCCGATGCGGGCGCTTCGGGCGCCGCCCCGGCCGACACGCTCACCGTGTCGCTGTGGCTCGCCACGGATCCCCGCATCCCGTCCCACGACATTCGCCAAGAGGAAGGCGCCTTCGCATGACCCGGGTTTCGTTCGAGTTCTTTCCGCCCAAATCCGACGCCATGGAAGAGACTCTGTGGGCCACCATCACCAAGCTGGAGCCGCTCAACCCGGACTTCGTCTCGGTGACCTACGGCGCCGGCGGGTCGACGCGCGAGCGCACCCACCGGACCGTGAAGCGGATCGTCGATGAGACGAACCTGCGCGCGGCCGCCCATCTCACCTGCGTCGCCGCCTCGCGCGATGAGGTGAACGCGGTCATCAAGGACTATTGGGACGCCGGCGTGCGCCACATCGTTGCCCTGCGCGGCGACATGCCCGAAGGCCCCGGCACGCCCTACGCGCCGCACGCCGACGGCTACCAGAACGGCGCCGATCTCACCGCGGGCATCAAGGCGATCGACCCGTTCGAGGTCTCGGTGACGGCCTATCCCGAAAAGCACCCCGATTCGCCGGATTGGGACACCGACCTCGACCAGCTCGCCCGCAAGGTCGACGCCGGGGCCGACCGCGCCATCACCCAGTTCTTCTTCGACAACGACCTTTACGAGGCCTACCTGGAGCGTGTGGCCAAGCGCGGCATCAAGGTGAACATCGTCCCCGGCATCATGGCGATCCACTCCATGAAGCAGGTGAAGCGCTTCGCCGGGATGTGCGGCGCCTCCGTGCCGGACAGCCTCGCCTCGCGCTTCGAGGGGCTGGACGACGACGCCGAGCAGCGTCTCCTCGTGTCGGCCGCCGTCGCCGCCGAGCAGGTGCTGGACCTGCAGTCGCGCGGCGTCGACACCTTCCATTTCTATACGATGAACCGCGCCGAGCTCGTTTACGCGCTGTGCCGCCTCATCGGCATCCACCCGGCGACCGAGCCCGCCGCCGCGGCCTGACCGGAGCTTTTATGTCTCATCCCATCCTGAAGGCTGCGCAGGAGCGCATCCTGATCATCGACGGCGCCATGGGCACGATGATCCAGAAGGAAAAGTTCGACGAGGACGCCTTCGTCGGCACCCATGCCGGCCACGGGAATGGATGCGGCTGCCACATCCATTCCGACCACCCGCAGTCGGGCAACAACGACCTCTTGTCGCTGACCCAGCCGGAGACGATCGAGAAGATCCACCGGCTGTACCTCGAGGCGGGCGCCGACATCATCGGCACCAACACCTTCTCGTCCACCCGCATCGCCCAGGCCGATTACGGGCTGGAAGAGCGCGTCTACGACCTCAACGTCGCCTCCGCCAAGCTGGCGCGGGCCGCGGCGGACAAGGTGACGGCGACCGACCCCACGCGTCCCCGCTTCGTCGCCGGCGCCATGGGGCCGACCAACCGCACCCTCTCCATCTCGCCGGATGTGAACGATCCCGGCTTCCGCGCCGTCACCTTTCAGGAGGTCGTCGCGTCCTATGAAGAGGCCGCACAGGGCCTGCTGGACGGCGGCGTCGACACGCTGCTGGTCGAGACGATCTTCGACACGCTGAACGCCAAGGCCGCCATCTTCGCGATCGAATCGCTGTTCGCCCGCGGCGCGCGGCGGGTGCCGATCATGATTTCCGGCACCATCACCGACCGGTCCGGCCGCACCCTGTCGGGCCAGACGCCGACCGCCTTCTGGCATTCGGTGATGCACGCGCGGCCGCTGTCGGTCGGCCTCAACTGCGCGCTCGGCGCCAACGAGATGCGCCCGCACATCGCCGAGATCGCCAAGGTCGCGGACACGCTGACCTGCGTCTACCCGAACGCGGGCCTGCCGAACGAGATGGGCGAATACGACGAGAGCCCGGCCTACATGGCCCGGCAGATCAAGGAATTCGCCGACGAGGGGCTGCTCAACATCGTCGGCGGCTGCTGCGGCACGACGCCCGAGCACATCGCCGCGATCGCCGACATGGTGGCGAGCTACACGCCGCGGAAGGTGCCGGAGCGCAAGCCGCTCCTCAGCCTGTCGGGCCTGGAGCCGTTCGTTCTTACGGAGGAGATCCCCTTCGTGAACGTCGGCGAGCGCACGAACGTCACCGGCTCGGCGCGCTTCCGCAAGCTGATCAAAGAGGGCGATTACGCGACCGCCCTCGACGTCGCCCGCGACCAGGTGGAGAACGGCGCCCAGGTCATCGACGTGAACATGGACGAGGGCCTGCTCGACTCCAAAGAGGCGATGGCGACCTTCCTGCGCCTCATCGCCTCCGAGCCGGACATCGCCCGCGTTCCGATCATGGTCGATTCCTCCAAGTGGGAGGTGATCGAGGAGGGGCTTCGCAACGTCCAGGGCAAGGCGATCGTCAACTCGATCTCGCTGAAAGAGGGCGAGGCGCAATTCCTGGAGCAGGCCGACCTCGTGCGCCGCTACGGGGCCGCCGCCGTCGTCATGGCGTTCGACGAAACCGGCCAGGCCGACACCTTCCAGCGCAAGATCGAGATCTGCGAACGGGCCTACAAGCTCCTGACCGCAAACGGCTTCCCGCCGGAAGACATCATCTTCGACCCGAACATCTTCGCCGTCGCCACGGGCATCGAAGAGCACAACAATTACGGCAACGACTTCATCAACGCGACGCAGTGGATCGCCGAGAACCTGCCGCACGCCCACGTGTCGGGCGGCGTGTCGAACCTCTCCTTCTCGTTCCGCGGCAACGAGCGGGTGCGCGAGGCGATGCACTCGGTCTTCCTCTACCATGCCATCAAGGTCGGCATGGACATGGGCATCGTGAACGCGGGCCAGCTCGCAGTCTACGACAACCTCGACGCCGAGCTGCGTGAGCTGTGCGAAGACGTGGTGCTGAACCGGCGCGACGATGCGACCGAGCGCATGCTGGAGGCCGCCGAGCGCTGGAAAGGCGGCGCCGGGGCGAGCCGCGCCAAGGACCTCACCTGGCGCGAGGGCACGGTGGAAGAGCGCCTGTCCCACGCCCTCGTCCACGGCATCACCGAATACATCGAGGCCGACGTGGAGGAGGCGCGGGCGAAGGCCGAGCGGCCGCTCCACGTCATCGAAGGCCCGCTGATGGACGGCATGAACGTCGTCGGCGACCTGTTCGGCTCGGGCAAGATGTTCCTGCCGCAGGTGGTGAAGTCGGCCCGCGTGATGAAGCAGGCCGTCGCCTATCTGATGCCTTACATGGAGGCCGAGAAGGCCGGCGCGCGGCAGACCGCGGGCAAGGTGCTCCTCGCCACCGTGAAGGGTGACGTTCACGACATCGGCAAGAACATCGTCGGCGTCGTCCTCCAGTGCAACAACTTCGACGTGATCGACCTCGGCGTCATGGTCCCGTCGCAGAAGATCCTGGAGACGGCGAAGAACGAGAACGTCGACATCATCGGCCTGTCCGGTCTCATCACCCCGTCGCTGGACGAGATGGTGTCCGTAGCGGCCGAGATGCAGCGCGGCGGGTTCGACGTGCCGCTTCTGATCGGCGGCGCCACCACGTCGAAGATCCACACCGCGGTGAAGATCAACCCGAACTATTCCGCAGGACAGACGGTCTACGTGACCGACGCCTCGCGCGCGGTCGGCGTCTGCTCGCGGCTGATGGGCGACCGGGCGAATTATGCGGCCGAGGTGCGGTCCGACTACGAGCGAACCGCCGAGCGCTATCTGAAGGGTCACGGCGAGAAGCAGCGCACCCCGCTCGCCGATGCCCGCGCCAACGCCTTCGCCACCGACTGGACCGCCGTCACCCCGCCCGCCCCGGCGGAGCTCGGCCTGCGCAACATCGAGGTGCCGATCCAGACGCTCGTCGGCTTCATCGACTGGACTCCCTTCTTCTCCGCCTGGGAGATGAAGGGGATCTATCCGGCGATCCTGACCGACGACCGCTTCGGCGAGCAGGCCTCGAAGCTGTTCGAGGACGCGCAGAAGATGCTCGCCAACATCGTCTCCGGCGGCTGGCTGACGGCGCGCGGCGTGGTCGGCGTGTGGAAGGCCAACGCGGTTGGCGACGACATCGTCATCACCGACGGCGCGGGCGAGAAGCACACGCTGCACACCCTGCGCCAGCAGATGCCCAAGTCGGACGGGCGCGCCAACGTCGCCTTGTCGGACTTCATCGCGCCGGAGGGCGGGCCGCAGGATTATATCGGCGGCTTCGCGGTGACGGCCGGCATCGGCGAGGACGACCATGTCGGCCGCTTCGTCCAGCAGGGCGACGACTACGGCAAGATCCTGTTCCAGTCGCTCGCCGACCGTCTGGCGGAGGCGTTCGCCGAATATGCCCACATGCGCGTGCGCCGCACGATCTGGGGCTACGCGGCGGACGAGACGCTGACCCCGGCGGAGATGATCGCCGAGACCTATCGCGGCATCCGCCCTGCGCCGGGCTACCCCGCCCAGCCGGACCACACCGAGAAGGCGACGTTGTTCCGCCTTCTGGAGGCCGAGGAGCGCACCGGGGTGAAGCTCACCGAGAGCTTTGCCATGTGGCCCGCCTCGTCCGTCTCCGGGCTCTATTTCGCGCATCCGGAGAGCTACTATTTCGGCGTCGGCAAGATCGAGAAGGATCAGGTCGAAGACTACGCCAAACGCAAAGGATGGGACCTCGACACCGCCGAGCGGTGGCTGGCCCCGATCCTCGCCTACGTCCCAGGCTCCGTCCAAGAGGCGGCCTGAGACGGGCGCGGCGGAACGGTCCGCCACGGTCCGCCGCGCTCCCCTCCTTCCGCCCGGCCGCCGCTCTTGCGCGGCGCGCCGGGCGTTTCGTTGCCGCACGCCCGTTGTATCGCGGGCGGCGCGCGGTAGGTTACCCGGCAAACCTGGAACCTCGCGTCATGTTCGCCATCAAAGCCGTCAGCTACACCGACCCCGGTGCGCCCGCCC
The DNA here is from genome assembly GCF_001927245.1 of Acuticoccus yangtzensis. Classification (GTDB taxonomy): domain Bacteria; phylum Pseudomonadota; class Alphaproteobacteria; order Rhizobiales; family Amorphaceae; genus Acuticoccus; species Acuticoccus yangtzensis. The sequence continues at coordinate 279,520 of NZ_MJUX01000002.1, forward strand.
TCTTCGCCCGCTCGCTGCACGAGACCGGGTTCGCGGTCCTGAAGGATCATCCGATCGCGCCGGAGCGGATCGACCGCGCCTACGCCGAATGGGGCGGCTTCTTCGCCGATGAAGGGAAGTTCGGCTTCAAGGTGAAACCGCCCTCGCCGGAGGGCTATTTCCCCTTCCGGTCCGAGAACGCCAAGGGCGCGACGGCGAAGGATCTGAAGGAGTTCTTCCAGGTCTATCCGGCCACCGCGCTGCCGGGCGCCGTGGAGGAGACCACGCGGGCGCTTTATGACGACCTGACCGATCTCGGCATCACGCTGCTGGAGTGGATCCAGGCGAACACGCCTCCCGAGGTGGCGAAGACCTTCGCCGAGCCGCTGCCGGACATGCTGCGCGGGTCTCAGAATTCGATGTTCCGCATCCTGCATTATCCGAGCCAGGCGGGCGAGCCGCCGGAGCCGGGCGCGACGCGGGCGGCCGCGCACGAGGACATCAACCTCATCACGCTGCTGCTCGCGGGGTCGGCGCCGGGCCTTCAGGCGCAGGACCGCACCGGGGCGTGGCACGAGGTGCCGTGCGACCCCGGCATGATCGCGGTCAACATCGGCGACATGCTGCAGCTCGCGTCGGGCGGCTATTACCCGTCGACGACACACCGCGTGGTGAACCCCGCCGTGGGCGACGGCGGGGCCCGGTTCTCGATGCCGATGTTCATGCACCCGCGCTCCGAAGTCGCGCTGAGCCCGGAGAAGACCGCCGGCGCCTACCTGCAGGAGCGACTGCGCGAAATCGGCCTCGCCTGAGCCGCGCGAGGATTGCCCGGCCGGGCCATCGCGTCACAGGGTCAGAGATGAGGCGGTGCAGCGTGTTGCGCCGCCGGACCAGTCGACCAGCAATGTCGCGGTGAAGCGGCCGGACAGGCTCGTTTCGGACAGCACCTCAGTCACGCCCGCCGTCGCCGCGAAGGCGCCGCCCTGGCGGATCGTGCTCGTCCCGCCGCTCCCCCCGCCCTCGACGGCGAAACTGTAGCGGCCGGCGACATCACCGTCCGCCTCCACCACCGCGACGAGCCGGGTGCCGCCGCGGGTGGGGGCGGCGTCGATCCGGCAGCGCAGCGGCGCCGCGCCGGACGCGGCGAGCGTGGTGGCCGGCGTCGCCGCGACCGGGGCGGCGTCCGACGACGAGGCGAACCAGGCGCCGATGCCGGCTTGCGCGCCCCCCGCCGCCGCGACGACCGCGGCGGCACAAAAGATCATGCCGATGGGCTTCATGGTCTTACCAGCCTCCCTGGATGATGACCGAGATGTTGCCGTTGCCGCGCTGGATGACGCGCGTATCGTTCCCCGCCCCGGCCTGGATGACGGCCGCCGCGTTGTTGCGCCCGCGCTGGGTCACCGCCGCGCCGTTGGCATCGCCGAACTGGGCGACACCGGCGATGTTGCCGCCGCCGCGCTGGATCACCTCCTGGTAATTGTAGCGGCCGACCTGGCCGGAGACGATCTCGTTGCGGCGCCCGCGCTGGTCCTGCAGCGCCCGGTTGCGGAGCCCCTCCTGCGATGCGGTGACGCGGTTGCGCACGCCGGTCTGGCGGGTCTGGATCTCGTTCTCGCGGCCCGACTGGCGGTGAAACGCGCTGAGCTTGTTGCCTTCGTGGCCGATCGCCGAGGCATTGTAGGAGCCGGACTGCTCGAGCTTGATGCTGTTGCCGGCCTGAGCCTCGACCGCGCCGATGCCCGTCACGAGGCTGAAGGCGACACAGGTGCTGGCGATGAACATGCGGGTCTTCATGGAAGGTCTCCTCGTTTGCTGTGAGAGGAGATCTACAGACCCTCAGCTGATCGGCGCATGAAGGGACGATTCTATTTCCGTTCATCGGCCTAACCGCCAGATGAACGGCCGGAGAGCGGGCGCGCTGCTGCTGCTTTTTTGCCCCTGGTCAAATCCCGCGCGCTCGCTCTAAGTTGAGGCACACGGCATCATTTTTCGTCTGCGGAGAACACCCATGCCCAGCCTCACCCGGCGGTCCGCCCTCGCCACCGCTCTCACGGCGGCGGTGGTCGCCGTCAGCGTCCCGGCCGCCGCGCAGGACTTCAAGCCCGCCGTCGTGTTCGACATGGGCGGTAAATTCGACAAGTCGTTCAACGAGGGCGTCTGGAACGGCGTGAAGCGGTTCATGGACGAGACCGGCGTGGAGGTGATGGAGTTCGAGGTCACCAACGAGACGCAGCGCGAGCAGGCGATCACCCGCATGGCCCAGCGCGGGGCCGACCTTGTGCTCGGCGTCGGCTTCGCCCAGGCGGATGCGATCGACAAGGTGGCGCAGGACTATCCCGACACCAAGTTCGCCATCATCGACGTCTATTGGCTCGACCAGCCGAACCTGCGCCAATACCGCTTCGAGGAGCATGAAGGCTCCTACCTCGCCGGTGTCGCGGCGGCGCTGGCGTCGGAGTCCGGCACGGTCGGCTTCGTCGGCGGGATGGACGTTCCGCTCATCCGCAAATTCGCCTGCGGCTACGTTCAGGGCGTGATGGACACCAAGGCCGACGCCACGGTGCTGCAGAACATGACCGGCACAACCCCGTCGGCCTGGAACGATCCGACCAAGGGCGCCGAACTCGCCCAGAGCCAGATCGACCGCGGGGCGGACGTCGTCTACCACGCGGCAGGCGGCACCGGGCTCGGCGTCATCCGCCAGGTGGCGGACTCCGGCAAGCTCGCCATCGGTGTCGACAGCGACCAGGAGAGCGTCGCCCCCGGCTCGGTGCTGACCTCGATGCTGAAGCGCGTCGACAATGCCGCCTACGACACGATGATGGACGCCATGAACGGCGAGTTCACCCCCGGCATCGTCTCGCTGGGCCTGGAGGAAGACGGCGTCGGCATCGTCGAGAACGAGGCGAATGCCGAACTTCTGACGCCCGAGATCCGCGAGGCGGTCGAGGCCGCGAAGGCCAAGATCATCTCCGGCGAGATCGAGGTTCACAACTACGAGGACGACCAGGCCTGCCCGTCCTGATCCGTCCCGATGACTGAGCCTTCCACGGCCGGCGCCGTCCACCCGGATCCGGCCATCGAACTCATCGGCATTTCCAAGCGCTTCGGCCAGGTGCAGGCCAACGACGACGTGTCGCTGAGTGTGCGCGCCGGTGCCGTCCACGGCATCATCGGCGAGAACGGTGCGGGCAAATCGACCTTGGTCTCGATCCTTTCCGGCCACTATCAGGCCGATTCCGGGACGATCCGGCTGTTCGGCGAGGAGGTGAAGCTCGCCTCCTCCGCCGATGCCATCCGCCTCGGCATCGGCATGGTGCACCAGCACTTCATGCTGGTGCCGAACTTCACCGTCATCGAAAACCTGATGCTGATGACGGCGAAGGCGCCCTTCCTGACGGCGAGCCGGAAGGAGGTGCTGTCCCGCCTCGCCGAGATCGGCGAGAAATACGGCCTCACCGTCGATCCTCAGAGGGTGGTGGAGACGCTTCCGGTCGGGCTACAGCAGCGGGTGGAGATCATCAAGGCGCTGTTGGCGGGCGGGCGCATCCTCATCCTCGACGAGCCGACCGGCGTTCTGACGCCCGACGAGACCGACCGCCTCTTCGAGAGCCTCGCCGTCCTGAAGGCGCGCGGCGTCACCATCCTCCTCATCACCCACAAGCTCCGCGAGATCATGGCCGTGACCGACGACGTGTCGGTGATGCGCCGCGGCCGGATGGTCGCCGGACGCCGCACCGCGGACACCGACCGGCAGGAGCTGGCCGAGCTGATGGTCGGCCGCACGGTGACGATGGTGACGAACGAGACCGCCCGTCCTGCCGGGCCGCCGGTGCTGACCGCCTCCGGCCTCTCGCTGACGGACGCTGCGGGCGTGGCGCGCCTGTCGGACGTCTCGTTCACGCTCCACGCGGGCGAGATCGTCGGCGTCGCGGGTGTCGCGGGCAACGGCCAGTCGGAACTCTTGAACATCCTCGCCGGGCTCGACGTGCCGACCGCCGGTCAGTTCACCGTGGCGGGACGGACGGTGAGCGCCGCCGCGCCCGCCGACCCACGCGCGATGCGCCGCCTCGGTGTCGCCCATGTGCCGGAGGACCGGCGGCGCGAAGGTCTCGTCCTGCCCTTCGCCATGAGCGAGAATTCCGTTCTCGGCTATCTGGACGAGGCCCGCGGCCGGCGCCCGTGGCTCCTCGAGACCCGCCGCATGCGCGCCCGCTGCCAATCCCTCATGGACCGGTTCGACGTTCGGCCCGCCAACCCCCGCCTCGCCGCGTCCGGTTTTTCCGGCGGCAACCAGCAGAAGCTCGTCATCGCGCGCGAGCATGGGGCGGGGCCGGCGGTGCTCCTCGTCGGCCAGCCGACGCGCGGGGTGGACATCGGCGCCATCGAGTTCATCCACCGCGAGCTTCTGGCGCTGCGCGACGCAGGCTGCGCGATCCTCCTCGTCTCGGTTGAGCTCGACGAGATCCTGGCCCTGTCGGACAGGGTGATCGGCATGAACGGGGGCCGCATCGTCGGCACGCTGGCGGCGGCGGAGGCGGACCGGCGGCGCGTCGGCCTTCTGATGGCCGGCATCGGCGGCACTGCCGAGATCGCCGCCGGGGCGCAGGAGCTGAGCGCATGAGCGGCCCCCTTCCCCGCTGGGCCGACGTTCTCGTCATCCCCCTCATCAACGTCGCGCTCGCCTTCCTGGTGGCGGGCGGAGTGGTGGCGCTGATCGGCGAGAACCCGCTGGCGGCGCTCAGGGTGATGATCGAGGGCGCCTTCGTCTACCCCGGAAGCCTCGGCTACACGCTCTATTACGCAACCAACTTCGTCTTCACCGGGCTCGCGGTGGCGGTCGCCTTCCACGCGCGGCTGTTCAACATCGGCGGTGAGGGGCAGGCGGCGATCGGCGGGCTCGGCGTCATGGCCGTGTGCCTGACGCTGGACCCCTATCTTCCCGGCGTCCTCGTCATCCCGCTGGCGATCCTGGGGGCGGCGCTGTTCGGCGGGGCGTGGGCCTTCCTGCCGGGCTTCCTGCAGGCGACGCGCGGCAGCCACGTCGTCATCACCACGATCATGTTCAACTTCATCGCCGCGGGCATCCTCGTGTGGCTCCTCACCGGGCCTTTGATCCGCCCCGGCCAGTCGACGCCGCAGACGCGCAACATCGCGCCGGATGCGACGATCCCGACGGTCCACGAGATCGCCCGCGCGCTGGGGTTCGAGGCGTCGTCCTCGCCGCTCAACCTGTCGATCCTTCTCGCCGCCGCGGCCGCCTTCGGGGTGTGGGTGCTGATCTGGCGCACCCCGTTCGGCTTCCGGCTGCGCACTTTGGGCGAGTCGGAGCCGGCGGCGCGCTATGCCGGTGTCCCGGTGCCGTCCATGGTGGTGGCGACGATGGTGATCTCCGGCGCGCTGGCCGGGCTGATGGCCACCAACGCCGTGCTCGGCGCGCAGGAAAAGCTCGTCAACAACTTCACCGCCGGGTTCGGCTTCACCGGCATCGCGGTGGCGTTGATGGGGCGGGCGCATCCGGTCGGCATCGTGATGGCGAGCCTGCTCTTCGGCGCGCTCTACCAGGGTGGGACGGAATTGTCGTTCGCCTACTCCACGCTGGACCGCAACATGGTGCTGGTGCTGCAGGGGCTCATCATCCTCTTCTCCGGCGCGCTGGCGCACATGCTGGACGGACCGTTGTCGCGCCTGTTCGCGCCGCGGCGTCGGCTGCCCTCGACACCCTAGCGGAGGCGCACCATGCAGCAGCAGATCTCGGTCATCACGTTGGGCGTCGCGGATCTCGCCCGCTCCGCCCGCTTCTACCAGGACGGGTTCGGCTGGGCGCCGGTGTTCCAGAACGAAGAGATCGTCTTCTACCAGATGAACGGTGTCATCCTCGGCACCTTCCTGAAGGACTCCCTCGCCGCCGACATGAACCGGCCCGGATTTTCTGGCCCCGCGGCCTTCGCGCTCGCCCACAATGTCGCCACCGCCGAGCCGGTGGCGCCGGTGATAGACGCGCTGATCGCCGCAGGGGGCCGCCTGCTGCAGCCGGCCTCGGCGCCGCCCCACGGCGGCCTGCGCGGCTACGTCGCCGACCCCGACGATCACGCCTGGGAGATCGCCTTCATGCCCGGCATCACCATCGCCGAAGACGGCCGCGTGAGCTTCGACCTGTGACGCGGGCGCTCGCGGAGGATACGGCATGACCGAAGCGTGGATCGACGCCATGCAGATCCTCGCCAGCACGTTGAGGCTGGCGACGCCGCTGATCTTCTGCGCCATGGCGGGGATGTTTTCCGAGCGCGCCGGGGTGGTGGACATCGGCCTCGAAGGCAAGCTCCTGATGGGCGCCTTCGCCGCGGCGGCGGTGGCAAGCCTCACCGGATCGCCCTGGGCGGGGCTCGGCGCGGCGATCTTCGCCTCCGTCGCCCTGGCGCTGGTGCATGGTTTCGCCTGCATCACCCACCGGGGCGACCACATCGTGTCGGGCGTCGCCATCAACATCCTCGCCTCGGGGTTGACGGTGGTGATCGGCATCGCCCTCTTCACCATGGGCGGACAGACGCCGCCGCTGGACCGGGCCGAGCGGTTCCGGCCGATCACGCTGCCCTTCGCCGACCAGGTGGCGGACATTCCCGTCCTCGGCCCGCTCTACGCCGAGCTTCTGTCCGGCCACAATATCCTCGTCTATGCCGCACTCGCCGCCGTGCCGCTCGCGTCGATCGTGCTCTTCGCGACCAGCTTCGGCCTGCGCCTGCGTGCGGCCGGCGAGGCGCCCGAGGCGGTCGACAGCGCGGGCTATTCGGTCACGTGGCTGCGCTACCGCGCGGTGATCATCACCGGGGTCTTGTGCGGCATTGCCGGGGCTTATCTTTCGACCGCACACGGCGGCGGTTTCGTGCGCGAAATGAGCGCGGGCAAGGGCTACATCGCCCTCGCGGCCCTGATCTTCGGCAAATGGCGGCCGGTGCCGACGCTGTTCGCCTGTCTTCTTTTCGGCGTTCTGGAAAGCTCGGCGGCGCGGCTTTCGGGCGTGTCGCTGCCCGTCGTGGGCCAGATCCCGATCGAGGTGATCCTCATCGCGCCCTACGTGCTGACGGTGATCCTGCTGGCCGGATTTTTCGGTCGGGCGATCCCGCCGCGAGCGCTCGGCGTGCCTTATGTGAAGGAGCGGTAAGGCGGTTTCGCGGCGCACAAAAATGCCGCTTGAAGATGACCCGCAGCCGTGCGTATAGCGGGCCCGGCGCATGACCTGCAAAACGGATGCGTTCCGCCAAGAATCCGTTAATGGTAACTTGGTAATCCACAATTGAACGAATTGCGTCGGAGTCGCGTGAATGACTGAGTTCCGAACCAGGCGTTGGTTTGCCAAGGGCGCGGGCGCCATGGTGATCGCCCTTGCCGTGGCAGGGTGCGCCCAGAAGCCGGCGAACACCGGCGCGGCCGGCGCCGCCACCCCCGGCTCGCCGCAGGACTTCGCGGTGAACGTGGGCGACCGCGTGTTCTTCACGGTCGACTCCTCGGCGATCAACGCACAAGCCGCGGGCACGCTGGACCGGCAGGCCGCCTGGCTGCAGCGTTATCCGCAGTACCAGATCACCGTCGAGGGCCATGCCGACGAGCGCGGCACCCGCGAGTACAACATCGCCCTGTCGGCCCGCCGTGCCGAGGCGGCGCGCAGCTACCTCGTCAGCCGCGGTGTCCCGGCGAGCCGTCTGCGCACCCTGTCGTTCGGCAAGGAGCGTCCGGTTGCGGTGTGCGACGCGGAGTCGTGCTGGAACCAGAACCGCCGCGCCGTGACGGTTCTGGGCGGTTAACCATATTCACCATGGCAGGGGCGCGTTATAAGCGCCCCTCACGTCATGATGGAGATGCCCATGCGCCTTATCCTGACCGTTGCGATCGCCGTGCTCGCGACCCCCATGCTCGCGAACACTGTGCTGGCTCTGCCGCGCGCCGTTCCCGCGCCGGAGGCCGCGCCGTCGGTCACCATGGTGCAGAACCGCTTCCTGCCGGGCATTTTCGGCGGCGGGAACAACCAGAACGAGCCCGCCGGTGCGGATGCCGAGCTGCGCCTGCAGCAGCTTGAATCCCAGGTGCGGATGCTGACCGGCCAGGTGGAGGAGCTGACCTTCACCGTGCGGCGGCTGCAGTCCCTGTTGGAGCAGTCCGGCGGGACGGTGCCGGCCGGCGCCCAGCAGCGCGGTGCGGTTCAACCGGCGCCGGGTGTCGGCGCACCGCCGCGCGATCTCGGCCAGCTTCCGGTCGGTGGCGGGGCGGCCCCTGCGACCAACCACACCTTCAACCAAGGTGCGTCCAACGGGCCGGTGGACCTGTCGGCGCTGAACGGCGACCTGTCCGGAACCCCGGCTCCGTCGCCGTCCTCGCCGGCGGCGCAGAATGCCGCGCCGACGTCGAATTCCGCGCTCGACAATGTGCGCAACCTGCAAGTCTCCGGCCGTTATGCCATGGCCGCCGATGCCGCCCGCACCGTTCTGACCGACAATCCGACCGGAGCGGTCGCGGGTGAGGCGCGCTACCTCCTCGGCGAGGCGCTGCTCGCCCAGCGGGACTATCGTGCCGCCGCGAACCAATTTCTCGAGAATTATACGGCCGACCCCAACGGCGCCCGCGCACCGGACAGCCTGCTGAAGCTCGGCACCGCGCTGAACGGGCTGGGCGAGCGCGAGGCCGCCTGCTCCTCGCTCGAGGAGTTCTTCGGCGCCTATCCGAACGTGTCCGGCAGCTTGAGGGCCCAGGCGGAGGCCGAACGGCGCGCCGCCAACTGCGCCTGACGGCCCGGCCGGCCCGCCGGCATGGCCGACCATCCCGCAGGCCCGGCCCGTTGCACAGGCCCGGCGGTTGAAGCAGGGACGGCTTGTCCCGCGCCCGACCTCGCCGCGCTCGATCTCGACCTCGTGGACCGCATCGACGGTCCGATCGGCCTCGCCGTCTCCGGCGGCAGCGATTCCGTCGCTCTTGCGCTGCTGCTGACCGAGGCGCGCCCTACCCGCGACTTCACCCTCCTCACCGTCGACCACGGGCTGCGCGCGGAGGCGGCGGCCGAGTGTGCGGCCGTCGCAGCACTTGCCGCGCGCCTCGGGCGGCCGTGCATTATCCTGCGCGTGACGGGCACGCCCCGCGGCTCGGTGCAGGCATGGGCCCGTGAGGCGCGCTACGGCCTCTTCGCGGAGGCGGCCGCGGCGCACGGCCTCGCCGCCGTCGCCACCGGCCACACCATGGACGATCAGGCCGAAACGCTGCTGATGCGTCTGGCGCGGGGCAGCGGGCTGCGCGGCCTCGGCGCCATGCGGCCCGACACCCGCCACCACGGCGTACGCATCGTCCGCCCGCTCCTGTCGCTGAGGCGCGAGGCGCTCAGGCAGATGCTCCACGCCCGCGGCGTCACCTGGACGGACGATCCGTCCAACGCGGATCCCGCTTATGAGCGCATCGCCATGCGTCGCCTCGCCGCGCCCCTCGCCACCGCGGGGTTGACGCCGGAAAGCCTCGCCGCCGCGGCCGCCCACCTCGCCCGCGCCTCCGCCTTCGTCGACGGCGAGGCGGAAGCGCTGCTGCAACGCTGCGTCCGCACGGCGCGCACCGGGGGCCTCGCCGTCGACCGCGCGCTCTGGTGCGCCGCCCACGAGGAGGTGCGGCTTCGTGCCCTCGCCCACGCCGTCGCCGTCACCGGCGGCAGCGCTGCGCCGCCCGCCTTCGCCACCTTGGCAGAGGCCGACCGCGTGATCGCCGCCGGCGGCACGACGACGCTCGGCCGCGTCGTGGTCCGGTCCAACGCTCGCGCGGCGCAGATCTGGCGTGAGCGGCGCGGCATCGTCCCCGTCACCCTCGCACCCGGCGCTACGGCGGAGTTCGACGGGCGCTACCGCGTCACCGCCGCGCAGGACGGAGCGCCGGTGCGGGTCGCGGCCGCCGGTCCCGCAGCGCGGCGCTGGGTGTGCCCGGCCGACATTCCCGCCGCCGCCGAGACCATGCCCGCCCTGTTCGATGCGTCCGGGCTCGCGGCCTATCCGCTGATCGGAGTGAGGCGCCGCGATTGGCCGCAGCTCTCTGTGGTTGTAGAACCCTTGCGCGAGGCTGCGCGGTTTGGTCCACTGCGTTACATAACGGGTCAGTAGTTGGCACCCGGCTCCGGAGTTCCTATGTTGAACCGATCTTCCGGTGGGCCACTCACCCCGGCGCGTGCCCAGCGATGGGCGCCAAGCAAGGTATGACATGAGCAACCATTTCCGCAATTTCGCACTGTGGGTCGTGATCGCACTGTTGTTGATCGCGTTGTTCCAGCTTTTTCAAAACCCTGGACAGCGCAGCAACACGGCTGACATCTCCTTCTCCCAGTTTTTGACTGAGGTCCGCCAAGGCAACGTCCGCGCGGTGACCATTCAGCAGCGCGATATTTCGGGCACGTACAATTCCGGCGGCCGCTTCTCCACCTACGCGCCGGAGGGGGCCAACAACTATATCGACACGCTGGACGCCCAGGGCGTGACCATCCGTGCCGAGCCGCCGAACGACGGCATCTCGATCTGGGGCATCCTCGCCACCTGGTTCCCGATGCTGCTGATCCTCGGCATCTGGCTGTTCCTGATGCGCCAGATGCAGGGTGGCGGCGCCGGCAAAGCGATGGGCTTCGGCAAGTCGAAGGCCAAGATGCTCACCCAGGAGCACGGCCGCGTCCTGTTCGAGGACGTCGCCGGCGTGGACGAGGCGAAGGAAGACTTGCAGGAGATCGTCGACTTCCTGAAGGATCCCTCGCGCTTCCAGAAGCTCGGCGGCAAGATCCCGCGCGGCGTGCTCCTCGTCGGTCCTCCGGGCACGGGTAAGACGCTGCTCGCCCGCGCCATCGCAGGTGAAGCCAACGTCCCCTTCTTCTCCATCTCGGGTTCGGACTTCGTCGAGATGTTCGTCGGCGTCGGCGCCTCCCGCGTGCGCGACATGTTCGAGCAGGCCAAGAAGAACGCCCCCTGCATCATCTTCATCGACGAGATCGACGCGGTCGGCCGTCACCGTGGCGCCGGTCTCGGCGGCGGTAACGACGAGCGCGAGCAGACCCTGAACCAGCTCCTGGTCGAGATGGACGGTTTCGAGGCGAACGAGGGCATCATCCTCATCGCCGCCACCAACCGGCCGGACGTTCTGGACCCCGCCCTGCTGCGTCCCGGCCGCTTCGACCGTCAGATCGTCGTGCCGAACCCCGACCTCATCGGCCGCGAGAAGATCCTGAAGGTGCACGTGCGCAAGGTGCCGCTGGCGCCGGACGTGAACCTCAAGGTGCTCGCCCGCGGCACGCCGGGCTTCGCCGGTGCGGACCTCGCCAACCTCGTGAACGAGGCCGCGCTTCTGGCCGCGCGCCGTAACAAGCGTCTGGTCACGCATCAGGAGTTCGAGGACGCGAAGGACAAGGTCATGATGGGTGCCGAGCGCCGCACCCTCGTCATGACCGAGGACGAGAAGAAGCTGACCGCCTATCACGAGGCCGGCCACGCTCTGGTGGCGATCCACATGCCGGCGTCGGACCCGATCCACAAGGCGACGATCATCCCGCGCGGCCGTGCGCTGGGCATGGTGATGCGCCTGCCGGAGCGGGACCAGATCTCGCTGACCCGCGCCAAGTGCAAGGCGGACCTCGCCGTCGCCATGGGCGGCCGTGTCGCCGAAGAGCTGATCTTCGGCCACGAGAAGGTGACGTCGGGCGCCTCGGCCGATATCAAGATGGCGACCAAGCTGTCCCGCGCCATGGCCACCCAGTTCGGCATGTCGGACGAGCTCGGCCCGCTGCTCTACTCGGAGAACGAGGACGAGGTCTTCCTCGGCCACTCCGTTGCCCGCAGCCAGACCGTTTCGGAGAAGACCCAGGAGCTGGTCGACAGCGAGATCAAGCGCTTCGTCAACGAGGGCTATGACACGGCGATGGCCGTCATCAAGACCAACCTCGACGATCTGCACACGGTCGCCAAGGGCCTGCTCGAGTACGAGACCCTGACCGGCGACGAGATCCGCGATCTTCTGAAGGGCAAGCCCCCTGTGCGCGAGAGCGCCGACGACGAGCCGCCGCGGGCCTCCACCGTGCCGCCCACCGGCGCGCCGAAGCCCCGCCCGCCCGCCAACGAAGGCGGCTGGACCCCGCAGCCGTCCTGATCCGGCAGCACCACCGACTGGCGCCGGCTCGGGCACACCGCGCCGACTGCAACGCGAAGCCGCCCCCCGGGGCGGCTTTTTCGTTTCATCGCCCCTCTTTCGGCCTTTCTTGCCTGCCGCCGCACGCGCGCCACCGCCCGCGCACCGTCCCCGCGAAGCCACACCCGGTGCAGCAAGGCGCCCGCCCGCCGTCTGCCGGGTTGATCCACCCGCACCGATCACCCAAGAGACGGGGCGGCGCCCGCGCGAACGGGCGCGTTGCGAGGCCACCTCTTGTCCATCTTCTCCACGCTGCATGCGCCCGCACCGCATGACGCCGGCACCGACGGCCGGGACGGCGTGCTCGGCGTCCCGCCGCGCCCCATCGTCATCCGCCAGGACACCTTCGGCCCCGCCCGCCCCGACGCCGCCACCGCGCACCGGCACGGCTCACGCACCTGGAGACGCATCATGTACCTCGTCGGCTTCGCCACGCAGGCGGTCATGCTCGGCGCGGTCGTCGCCGCCGTGCTCACCTACGAAACGCCGATCCGCGAAACGCTCGGCCTCGGCACCCCCGAGGCGGGACGCATCGAGACCGCGATCGGCGACATCGACCGCCGCCTGACCACGCTCACCGGAACCGTGGACGCGCTGACCGCCACGCTGGGCACCCTCGCCGACCGGCAGGCGGAACTCGGCGCAGAAGTCACCCGCCTCGCCGCCGAGGCATCCGGCCCGGCGGACGCGGCCGCCATCGACGCCCGTCTCGCCGCGCTGGAACGCCAAATCGGCACCATCGCCGCCAAGATGGACGAGGCCGACGCCATCCGATTCACCGCGCGCGGCAGCCGCGTGCGCAACGTCACCGAGAATTGACGCCACTCGTCATCCCGCTTTATCGCTAGAGGACGAGTGTGTTGCGTCATGGGTGGGAAGAGGCCATTGAATGTCCCGTAAATATTTCGGCACTGACGGAATAAGAGGGCCCGCCAACGGCGCCAACATGACGCCCGAGATTGCGATGCGCGTCGGCATGGCGACCGGCCTTGTACTTGCCACCCGCGAAGGCAGCCAGCGCATCGTCATCGGCAAGGACACGCGTTTGTCCGGCTATATGCTGGAAACCGCGCTGTGCGCCGGATTTACCGCGGTCGGTGCCGACGTCTTCATGCTCGGCCCGATCCCCACGCCCGCCGTCGCCATGCTCACCCGCTCGCTCCGGGCCGACATCGGCGTCGTGATCTCCGCCTCGCACAACGGTTATGCGGACAACGGCATCAAGATCTTCGGCTCCGACGGCTTCAAGCTCTCCGACGCGGTGGAGCAGGAGATCGAAGAGCTGATGGACTCCGACATGAGCCGCCAGCTCTCCCGCAACGGCGACATCGGCCGCGCCACCCGGCTCGACGCCGTGCGCGACCGCTATGTCGAGTTCGCCAAGCGCACCTTCCCGCGGCATTTGTCGCTGGACGGCATGCGTGTGGTGGTGGACTGCGCCAACGGGGCGGCCTACCGCGTGGCGCCTGCGGTTCTGTGGGAGCTGGGCGCCGAGGTCATCTCCATCGGCGTCACCCCCAACGGCACCAACATCAACCGCGATTGTGGCTCAACGAGCCTCGACGCCATCCGCGCCAAGGTGCGCGAGGTGCGGGCCGACATCGGCATCGCGCTCGACGGCGACGCGGACCGGGTCATCGTGATCGACGAGAACGGCCAGGTGGTGGACGGCGATCAACTCCTCGCCGTGATCGCCCGCTCGTGGCAGGAAGGCGGGCGCCTCGCCCACAACACCGTCGTCTCCACCGTGATGTCCAACCTCGGCCTGCAGCGTTATTTCGACCGCTGCGGCATCGCGATGGAGCGCACCAAGGTCGGCGACCGCTACGTGGCCGAGCGGATGCGCGAAGGCGGCTTCAACATCGGCGGCGAGCAGTCGGGCCACATCATCCTGACCGACTATACGACCACCGGGGACGGCCTTCTCGCGGCGCTGGAGCTTCTCGCCGTGGTAGTGGAGAGCGGCCGGCGCGTGTCCGAGGTGTGCCACAGGTTCGAGCGTGTGCCGCAGATCCTGAAGAACGTGCGCTTCAATGGCGGCAAGCCGCTTGAGGCGGAACCGGTGATCGAGGCGATCGACGGGGCGAAGGCGAGGCTCGGCGCCGGCGGGCGCATCGTCATCCGCCCATCCGGCACGGAGCCGCTCATCCGCATCATGGCCGAGGGCGACGACGCCGCGCTGATCGACACGCTGGTCGACGAACTGGCCCTGGTGGTCAGCGCCCACGGCTGACCACCCGCGAACGCGTGGTCAGCGCCCACGGCTGACCGCCCGCGAACGCCTGGTCAGCGCCCACGGCTGACCGCCAGCGGACGCGTGGTCAGCGCCCACGGCTGACCGTCCGCAGACGCCCGGTCAGCGCCCACGGCTGACCGGGTGCCGCACCGCTCGGCGGCGCGGGACGCCTCCCGCGGCGAGCGTCAGGCCCAGATCGCGATGCGGAGGCCGCGCTCGTCCATGGCGGGCGGGTCGGGGAAGGGTCGCGCGTCGCCGTGCGCACAGCGGCGGGCGATCAGCGCAACCGCGGCCGCGTCCACCGCATCCACCAGCGGCATCCCCTTGGGGCGCGCGTCGAACAGTGCCGGGGCGATGCCGTGCGCGGCCAGCAGCGCGATCCGCTCGGCCAGCCCCTCGCGCGTCGGCACCGACTTCACGCGCTTGGCGGTCGGCATCGGCGCCTCGCCGTTGAGGCGCCAGAAGGCGACCTCGGCATGAACCTCGAAGATGCGCGCCTGGTTCTCCGGCGTCACCAGAGCGTCGAGCGCGCGCACGGCCGGGAAGAGGTGGAAGCCCTGGCGGCTCACCTTGCGCGGCGGATCGGACGTGGCGAGCGCCGCCTCGCACGCCGCGCGGTAGTCGGCAGCATAGACCGCAGCGCGCCCCGGCATGGAGAAGACGCTGGACTGGCGCGGCCCCAGAAGCGGCCGTACAGCCTGCTCGGCGGGGCGTCCCGGCCCGGAAATGCGCTCCGGCAGGCCGATCGGCATGTCCACCGCCACCACCTCGCCGCCCGCGATCAGCTTGGCGAGCTCGCCCTCGTAGGTCAGCACAGGGTCCGGCGGCCCGTCCGCAGCGATGGACACCACGGCCCAGCCACCGCGGCAGCCGTCCGCGCCGTGGACTCGGCTCATCCCCCGGGGGTTGCCGTGAAGTCCGCCGCGAGATCCGCCGGGCCGAGCGAGAGGCGGGCACGGTCCGGCGCCGCGATCGCCGCCGCCGCACTGGAGTAGGCGAGCATCGAACCCGTCGAGGCGAGCACGGCGGCCAGCGTCGCGGCGGCGGCATCGGCCAGCGCCTCGGCGGGCGGGTTCGCGAGCACCGAGGAGAGGTAGACCGCGGAAAAGAGATCGCCGGTGCCGCGCGGCGCATCCGCTACCGCCTCGTGGGTGACGAGGACCCCCTCCCCCGCCGTGAGCAGCAGGGTGCCGAGGCGGCCAGGCTCGGCCACCGCCGACGTCACCACCACCTGGGGCACGCCGATCGCGCGGGCGGCGGCGGCGAGGTCGTCCGTGCCGCCGAGGTCCGAAAGCTCGAACGCGTTGGGGGTGACGATGTCGGCGCGCGGTACCAGCAGCGCCCTGATCGCCTCGGCGATGGCGTCGGGCACATAGCGGCCGCGGTCGTCGCCCATCACCGGGTCGACCAGCACCACGGCGTCCGGCCGGGCGGCGCGCACGGTGTCGATGAACGCCGCCGCCGCCTCCACCTGGGCGGCGCTGGCGAAGTAGCCCGTCAGCACCGCGTCCACCTCGGCCGCGTGGGTGCCAAGGTCGGCGAGATGGCCGGCGAAGTCCGGGTTCGCGGTGCGGGTGGAGGGGCCGAGGCCCGGATGCCACGGCAGCAGCACGGTCGGCACCGTCCACACGAAGGCGCCGCGATGCTCCAGCGCGAAGGTGATCGGTCTGAGGCCCACGGCCCCGCGCATCACGGTGGACGAAATGGCCACCACCGTTTTCCCCGGCATCGACATCCTCATCGCTTCGTCCGCCCCTTGCTTCAGCGGACGGCGAAACGTTAGCAGGGACTGCCGTAACTTTCGCGGCCGGAGAAGAAAATGCCAAACTTGCGCCGAACGATCCTCTACATTCCGGCCGACAATGCGCGGGCGCTGGCGAAGGCGGCGACGCTGGCGGCGGACGCGGTGATCGTCGATTTGGAAGACGCCGTGGCGCCCGAGCGCAAGGAGAGCGCGCGCGAGGCAGCCCGCACCGCCGTCGAAACGCTGAAGGGCCTCAAAGAGGTGGCGCTGAGGGTGAACGGTGCCGACACGCCGTGGCATGCGGACGACGTGGCGCTGGCGGCGACGCTCGGCGTGCCGGTGGTGCTGCCCAAGGTGAAGTCGGCGGAGGACGTGACCGCGCTCGCCGCCCATGTGGGCACCGTGTGGCCGATGATGGAGAGCGCCGAGGGCGTGTGGAACGCGCTTCCCATCGCCAAAGCCGCGGCGGCGACGGGGGAGACGGTGCTCATCGTCGGCACCAACGATCTGGCGCTGGAGCTCGGCGCGGAGCCGGGGCCGGGGCGGGCCAATCTGGCGTTCGCGCTGCAGGCCATCGTGCTCGCCGGGCGAACGGTGCGGGCCGACATCGCCGACGGTGTGATGAACGATTTCCGCGACGAGGCCGGGCTGATCGCCGAGGCGGAGGCCGGCCGGGCGATGGGGATGACCGGCAAGACGGTGATCCACCCGTCGCAGGTGGACCCGGTGAACGCCGTCTTCACCCCGTCGGCCGAGGCGGTTGAGGCGGCGCGCGCCACAGTGGCGGCGATGGATGCCGCGGAGGCCGAGGGCCGCTCCGTCGCCACCTTAAACGGGCGCATGGTGGAGCGGCTCCACGCCGACGCCGCGCGCCGCGTCCTCGCGATGGCCGACGCGGCGGCGGGCCGGTGAGCGCGGACCAGACGAACGAGACCGAGACGGGGATCGGGACCGGTATCGGGACGGGGATGGAGACGGCACCGGCGGCGCCCGGCGGCGCTGCGCCGGACCCAGGCCCGCTGCCGCTCACGGTGGTGACCTGGAACGTCAACTCCATCCGCGCCCGCATGGACCTCTTCGCCAAGATGGTCCGCATGGTGAAGCCGGATGTCGTGCTGCTGCAGGAAACCCGCTGCAACGACGATTCCTTCCCGATGAAGCCGATGAAGCGGCGCGGCTTCAAGTACAACGCGCTGAACGGGTCGGGCGGTCACCACGGCGTCGCCATCCTGTCCAAGGTGCCGATCCTCGACGTGAAGGTCGACGTGATCGGCGGGATCGACCATCCGCGTCACATCTCGGCTGTGGTGGACCATGGCGGGCCGATCCGCCTCCACTCGCTCTACATCCCCGCTGGCGGTGACGAGCCGGACGTGGCGATCAACCCGAAGTTCGCCCACAAGCTGGCCTTCCTCGAGGAGATGCTGACCTGGGGGCAGGCGCAGGTGGCCGAGCCGTCGCTGTTGACCGGGGACTTCAACATCGCGCCTTACCAGGACGACGTGTGGTCCCATAAGCAGCTTCTGAAGGTGATCAGCCACACGCCGGTGGAGACCGAGGCGCTGGAGCGGGTGCGTGCCGAGCAGGGGTGGGTCGACATCGTGCGGCGCGACAAGCCGATCCCCGAGAAGGTGTTCACCTGGTGGAGCTACCGCAACCCGGTGTGGCCGGGGAACAATCGCGGCCGGCGGCTCGACCATGTGTGGGCCTCGCCGCACGTGGCGTCCCGCGTCTCGACCTCGATTTTGACCGAGGCGCGCGGCTGGGAGAAGGCGTCCGACCACGTGCCGATCGTCGCCCGCATCGCGCCGCCGCCCTCCCCGGAAACGGGCACCGCCTGAGCGGCGCCCCTTCACCTCGGGCGGCGTATGCCAGCGCGCTGCCGCGAAGGCGGCGGCCTTTAAGGCCCCGCAGCTCAGGCGGCGGCCTCCACCGGGCGGCCGCTCAGGCGGCGGCCTCCACCTCCCGGCCGCTCAGGCGGCGGCCTTGGGGCGCAGCGAGTCTTCCATCGCGCGGCGGTAGGCCACGGTGGCGTCGCCCTCCTGGAAGGACACGTCCGCCCACGAGACGACCTCGCCCGCGCTGATCGCCCGCTTCAGCGTCACGTTCTGGGCGAGGCCGATCGGCAGCGCGCCCATCTTCAGCGACCGCTCCGCCGGGACGAGCTTGCCCCAAACGCAATAGCCGCCCTCACCGTCCAGCGTCTCGCCCGCGGCGAGGTCGCGCTTGGCGGTCGCCACCGCATCGCCGCGGAATTCGCGGGTGGAGCCGGTGGCCTTCCCCTCCAGCGCCGCCATCAGCACCGACATGTTGAGCTCCAGCCCGATCATGTGGAACGGACGGTACATGCCGGCATATTGGCCGGTCGCGTCCGTCGGCATGCCGTATTGGCGGAAGCAGGCGGCGGCATAGTCGTTCGGCGCCTTCACGACGACGTAGACGCCCCACCTGAGGTCGTTCATCACCGCGCGCCCGTCGCCCTCCATGGAGCTGACGACCTCGGTGATGCCCTCCTTCTCGAGCACGCCGCCGATGGAGCGCGGGCGCAGCACGTGGGCGAGATCATGGGCGCCGGCGGGCGGGAAGAGCAGCCCGTCCGACGGCACGTCCAGCCCGCAGGCATTGGCGATGGCCGCCATTTCCAGGCCGGACTTCGTACCGTCGACGAAGGAGTTGAACATCTTAGGGTTCATCCCCGCCGCGCGCGCTGCCTCGTCGGTGATGTTGTAGTGCGTCCAAACCGTGTCGGGCGTCGACTGGTGGTAGTGCCGCATGTGCTTGGTGCCCTTGCCGGCGGCGGTCACCTCGAACCCGCAGCAGCGCGCCCACTCCACCAGCTCGGCGGCGATGGCCGGCTGGTCGCCATAGGCCATGGTGTAGACCACACCGGCGGCCCGCGCCTCGCGCGCCAAGGCGGCCCCGGCGAGAACGTCCGCCTCCACGTTGACCATGACCACATGCTTGCCGGACCGGAAGGCGGCCCGCGCATGGGCGACGCCCGCGGCCGGATGGCCCGTCGCCTCGATGACGACGTCCACGTCGTCGCGGGCGATGGCGGCGGCGGTATCGTCGGTGAATGTGGTGGCGGCGACGAAGCTCTGGTCCCAGCCCACGGCGCGGCAGGCGGCCTTCGCACCGTCCGGCTTTAGGTCGGCGATGACGACGACGTCGAGCCCCGGCGTGGTCGGCACTTGGGAGAGGAACATGGAGCCGAACTTGCCCGCGCCGATGAGGCAGACGCGCACCGGCCGCTCCAGCGCTCGCGCGAGGAGCTTTTGGTAAAGAAACATCGATTTCCTCCGGACGTATATTTTGCCGGAAGCTTATCCCTTCGACGGCGCGCCGCACAGACCTATCCGCAGGCGCAATTGCGGCGCCGGCCGGGCACGAAAAACGCCGAACCGGGGTCGGACCGGTCCGGCGGCGCATGTGCCCCGCGGCGGCACACGGGCAACGGAGGCCGGACCCGAAGATCCGGCCGAGACCGACATGAGGTGTCGCAAGTCAGGTCGTCGTGTCGCCGCACCGTGCGGCGCGGCGGGTCATCGCTCAGCGGGCGGACAGAAGTTCCGGCACCGACAGGAGGATGAACTCGTTGGCCGCCGGGGCATCCAGCTCACGGCCCGAGGAGAAGGGCAGGTTGTTGTCGCTGCCGACGATGATGTGGCTGTCGTCCACCATCATCACGTCCTCGATGGTGAAGAAGGGGAAGGTGAACTTGCCCGTCAGGTCACGGTCCGCCACCGTCTGAAGCCGCGCGACGCCGTCCGGATCGGCGATGTCCATCAGGTCGATATGGCCGATGCGGCGCACGATGCCGTTCTCGTCACGGTCGGCGGTGTCGATGAGGACGATGCGCTTCACCATGGCGGGGTTCGGGAAGCACTCGGCGGTGGCCTCGCCCTCGCACTTCAGCGACGGGTCGCCTTCGCCATTGTCACGCTCGATGACGAGGGCGCGGGTCTCGTCGATGAAGTTGAAGTCACCGATGGCGGTTGCGCCTTCGGCCAGCGGGAAGAGGAAGGAGTCGCCGGTCCACTCACGGCTTTCGGGATCGAACGCCATGACGGTGAGCGCGGGGATCTCGGCGCCTTCCAGCGGCTTCTCGAGCATCGCCCACAGGAGGCCGGTGCCGGGCTGAAGCGCCATGCCCTCGTAGCCGCCGGAGCGCTGGGACTGGTAGTCGGTGCCCGCCGTCGCCGGAACGCGCACGGCCGGATGGTCGGGCGAGCGGATCTCTTCGCCGTTCAGCATGGTCGAGAAGACGCCCTTCACGACACCGTCCATCCCGGCCTCGATGAGGTAGGGGCCGAACTCCTCGCCGATCCAGAGGGAATCGCCGACGCGCTGGATGGACTCGAGGTCGAAGTCGGCGCCGGTGAGGTAGCGCTCCTCGGTGGCCTCGGTGACGATGTGGAAGGGCACCACCTTGTTGGGGTCCTTCAGGAAGATCGTCTCGCGGGCGACCTCGCCGGTCTCGAAGTCCGGCTTGATGAGGTGGAAGAAGAGCATCGCGTCGGGCGAGTTCGCCTTGGAGCCGAAGCCGTTGTCGGTGAGGGCGATGATGGACCCGTCGTCCGCACGCTCCATCGCAAAGCCGGAGAAGCCCTGCGCCGGCTGACCCTCGAACGGGAAGGACAGGCCGGTCCCGCGGTTGCCGTGGTAGCCGCCGGTGGTGCCTTCGATCGTGCCGACCTCGTCGACGCGAGCGGCGCCGGCCGCATATTTGCCGGACACCTTCAGCGAGGCCGGCGCGTCTTCGGGCGCCGGGATGATGGTGTTCGGCGCAATGACCGCATGCCCGGCGAGGGTGGCCGGGAAGGTCTGGCCGACGACATCGGCCTGAGCGACGACGGGGGCGGTCATGAGCGCAATCAGCGCGACGGACATGCGAAGCATGATGAAACCTCGGAGGGTTGAACGGTGCCCGCGAGGTAGCGTCCGCCCAAGACGGTTGGATGAAGTCTTGTTGACGTTTCTCTGACACACGCGGGCGGCGACGTTCGCCCCGGCGTCGAATGCGCCGCACGCATGGCACCCATCCGAAAATGGTTGAGCGCAGGTGCGGGAACGCCTAATGTCTTCAACGAAGAACGGTTCCAACCGTCAATTAAAGGGAGGATGCAATACGATGATGATCCGCACGATTCTCGCGGCTTCCGTGGCGACTTTTGCGCTGTCTTCGGGCGCTGCGTCGGCGCAGACGATGCTGAAATTCGCTCACGTCTACGAGGCGAGCGAGCCTTACCACACCTGCGCCGTCGCCGCGTCCGACAAGCTCCTCGCCGCGACCGACAACCGCTACGGTATCGAGGTCTTCCCGGCCTCCTCCCTCGGCAAGGAAGTCGACATCAACGAGGGTCTCGGCCTCGGCACGGTGGACATCATCTACACCGGCCAACTCTTCGCCGGCCGTGCCTACGGGCCGATCGCCATCGGCGGCTCGCCCTTCATGTTCCGCGACTATGAGCACTGGGACGCCTACCGCAACTCCGACCTCTTCAAGGAGCTGGCCCAGGGGTACTCGGACGCGACCGGCAACCACATCGTGTCCCTCACCTATTATGGTGCGCGCCATGTGACGTCGAACAAGCCGATCCTGGTACCGGCCGACATGGAAGGGCTGAAGATCCGCGTGCCGAACGCGCCCCTCTACATGATGTTCCCGCGGGCCACCGGCGCGAACCCGACGCCGATCGCCTTCGCCGAGGTCTATCTTGCGCTGCAGCAGGGCACGGTGGACGCGCAGGAGAACCCGCTCCCGACCATTCAGGCCAAGAAGTTCTACGAGGTGCAGAAGGACATCAACCTGACTGCCCACATCACCGACGCGCTGCTGACCATCGTCGGCGGGCCGACCTGGAACCAGCTCTCCGAGGAGGACCAGGAGGCGCTGACGACGGTGCTGAAGGAGACCTCCGACTGCGCGACCGAGCAGATCATCCAGGCCGAGGCCGATCTGGTCGAGTGGTTCAAGAACGAGGGCGTCACGGTGAACGAGGTCGACCGCGGCCCCTTCATCGAGGCGACGAAGAAGATGCACAACGGCGACATGGCGACCTGGGACCAGGCCACCTACGACCGCCTGCAGGCGATCCAGTAAGCCGCGGCGCCCCTCTCACGCGGGGTCTTCGGCCCGTGGCGCGGCACCTCCGGGCGGCCGCGCGCGGCCACGGACCCGCGAGGGAGGAACCCGCGACGGAGAGGGTCGCGCCGGAGGGACTCGCGACGGAGGGACTCGCGCCGGGAGGGAAAGGCACCGGGAGAGACCCGCGGCCTTGGGAACAAAGCCGAGGGGACCTGCGGCGGCGGGACCAAAACCGTGGAACCCGCGGCCATCCGTATACGGCCACCGGATCGCGGCTCAGGCCGATCTCAGTCGGGTGTAATCGCAACGGCCGCGGCGAGGCTGAGATGGCCTTGCGGGGCATCAACGCTCCGCCCGGCATCGACGCCCCCCGAACTGCCGCGCCCGCCCATGAAGTGGCACGGCTTGGCATGACGGGGAGCGTCCCGCAGGAGCCTCCGCACCGTGCAGCCGCATGACCTCTGGTCACGCGGCGCCGGTCCACCGCGGCGGCCGCGGATGGGCAAGATCGATCCTCGGGTCTGCCCACCCGGTCCGGCCCATCCCGGCGGGCCGGCGGAGCGGTGGAGCGGGCAGGCCTAGCCAAAATGAGGCCACCGCGACCCGCCCGCCTCGGCAGGCATCACGCTATAGGCCGTCCTCCGAGCCGGCCATGTGATACCGGCCTCATGCGTACGGGCCTCATGTTCTGGCGCCTCATGCGGAAGGGCCGCACGCGCAAAGACCCCACGCACGAGGGGGGCCTTACGCAGATGGGCACCATGCAAGAGGGTCCCAAACTCAGCGGCCCCATGTGCAGGGGCCACACAAAGGGCCTCATGCATAAGGCCCCTCACGCAGCGGTCCCACGCGCAGGGACCACACACCTAGGGCCCCACGCAAATGGGGCTCATCCGCAGGGGACCCATGCAAATGGGACTCACCCGCGGGGGCCCCATGCAGACGGGGCCCACACTCAGCGGTCCCACGTGCAGGGGCCACACACGTGGCAGGCCGCCGAACGGGCCGGCCAGCGCCATCCGGACCCGCGCGGGCACCCGCACCGCCGCGGGCTCCGACCGTCTTCAGCCTCGAGGGCCCGCCGGGACACCCGGACGCCCCGCCCCAGCCGATAGAGCCCGATGACCCAAGCGCCGACGGACACCTCGCCCGAGCCCCGCCCCCAGGACGCGACACTCTTCCAGGACGAAGAGATCAGCCTGTCAGACCTGCAATGGGACGACGCACCGGTCCTCATCGTCTTCTGGCTGCTGGCCTTCGTCGTCTTCCTGCAGTTCTTCACCCGCTACGTGCTCAACGACTCGCTCGGATGGACCGAGGAGATCGCCCGCTATCTCCTGATCGCCGTCACCTTCATCGGCGCCATCATGGCCGTGCGCAAGACGAGCCACATCGCGGTCGAAATCCTCTACCGCTGGTTCCCGCGGCCCTTCCGCAAGGTGATGCAGACGGTCGTGGACCTCACCGGCGTCGTCTTCTACGGCGCGCTCACCTGGTTCACCTACCAGCTCGCCGGCCGCACCTTCCAGAAGATGGTGTCGATCGACGTGCCGAAGTCCTGGCTCTATTACGGGGTCGCGGTCTGCTTCGCGCTGATGACCCTTTATGCCGTCATCGTGCTGGTGCAGCACCTCAGGGCCGGGACCAGCCGGCTGATCGACCCGGCGCTGCACGAAGCGACACCGTCGATGGAGTGAGCCGCATGGCCGCCCCACCGCGCCCCGACACCTCGCCCCGCCAAACCGCGTCGCCCCACGGCAGCGCTTCGCCCGCGCCCGGCACCGCGGGCGGCGCGACGCAAGCCCGCGGCACGGCGACCGCCACAGCAGGCGATAACGCCGCCGTGGGCACGGCCGGGGTGATCGCCCCGCCGCCGCTGATCCTCGCCGCCACGCTCGGCGCAGGGCTCGGCCTCGATCACGCGGCGGACCTGGCCTTCCAGGGCGCTGCGGCGGCACGGCTCGCGGCGGGCGGGGCGCTGGCGGCCGCGGCGATCGTCCTCGGCATCGCCGCGCTGTGGCGGTTCCTGCGCACCGGCACCGCGGTGGAGCCGTGGCACCCCACCACGGCGCTCATCACCGACGGGATCTTCGCGTACACGCGCAACCCGATCTACCTCGCCTTCTTCCTCGTCCAGGCGGGCGCCGGCATCGCCTTCGGCGGCCCCCTCACGCTCGCCCTCCTCGTCCCTCTCGCCGCCGCCATCCACCTCGGCGTCGTGCGGCGCGAGGAGCGCTATCTGGGCCGCCTCTTCGGCGCGGCCTACGCCGACTATCGCCGCCGCGTGCGGCGCTACCTGTGACCACCGCGATGACCCGCCACCCCGATCCCGCATCCTCCGGGCCGCCGCTGCCGAGCGGACGCCCACGCCCCCCGCAGCCGACCGCGGCCACGCCCAAAACCAAGACTTAGGAGACCCCCTTGGACCTCGTCCTTCTCTTCGGCGTCCTTTTCGGCGCCATCGCGCTCGGCTTTCCCGTGGCCATCGCCCTCGCGGGGTCCTCGGCGATCTTCATCATCGTCACCGGGCAGGTGCCGTCCATGGTGGTCGCCCACCGCATGATCAACGGCGTCGACTCCTTCCCGCTGCTGGCGGTGCCGTTCTTCATCCTCGCCGGCAACCTGATGAACACCGCCGGCATCACCGAACGCATCTTCGACTTCGCCAAGGCGCTCGTCGGCTGGGCGCGCGGCGGGCTCGGCCACGTCAACGTCGGCGCGTCGGTGATCTTCGCGGGCATGTCGGGCGCGGCGGTGGCGGACGCGGGCGGCCTCGGCGCCATCGAGATCAAGGCGATGCGCGACGCGGGCTACGACCCCGGCTTCTCCGTCGGCGTCACCGCGGCGTCGTCCACCATCGGCCCGATCATCCCGCCCTCGCTGCCCATGGTCATCTACGGCGTCGTCGCGGGCGCCTCCATCGGTCAGCTCTTCGCGGCGGGCTTCATTCCCGGCCTCGTCATGGCCGTCTCGTTGATGGTGATGGTCTTCTATTATGCCCGCGTGCGGAACTATCCGCGCGATGCACGGTTCTCGATCAGCCGGTTGGGTTCAGCGTACCGGCGCGCTTTCCTGTCGCTGATGACCCCGGTCATCATCGTCGGCGGCATCCTCACCGGCGCGTTCACCCCCACCGAAGCCGCCATCGCCGCCTGCGTCTGGGCGCTCTTCCTCGGCCTCATCGTCTACCGCACCCTCACCCTCAAGCGCTTCCTGCGCGTCTCCTACGACACGATCGAAACCACCGCCGTGGTGCTCTTCATCGTCGCCGCCGCATCGATCTTCGCCTGGGTGCTGACGTCCAACCGCGTGCCGGAGCACTTCGCGTCCCTGCTCCTGTCGGCGTCGGACAACCCGATCGTCATCCTCATCCTCATCAACCTCATCCTGCTCATCGTCGGCTGCTTCATGGAGACTGTGGCGGCCATCACCATCCTTGTGCCCGTGCTGCTGCCGATCGCGGTGAAGGTCGGCGTCGACCCGGTGCACTTCGGCGTCATCATGGTGCTCAACCTGATGCTCGGCCTTCTGACCCCGCCCATCGGCATGGTGCTCTACGTCCTCTCCCGCGTCTCCGGCGTTCCGTTCGAGCGATGCGTGACCGCGACGGCGCCCTTCCTCATCCCGCTCGGGCTGGTGCTGATCCTCATCACCTTCGTTCCCGCGGTGACGATGTGGCTGCCGACGTTACTTTATCGGTGATGCAATCGGTTGACGCCGCGCCCCTCACGCCCTGATCTACCGTTGGACGGGGGATGGACCAGCGATGACGGGAACGGGCGAGGCGTCGCTCCAGGTGCTGCGGGAGATGCTTGCGGACGGGCCGGTGGTCGTCGCGGCGATCACCGCCAAGGCCGGGTCCAGCCCGCGCGGGGTGGGTGACTGGCTGATCGCCGCGCCCGGACGCGCCGCCGGGACGGTCGGCGGCGGCGAGGCGGAGCGGCGCACCATCGCCGCCGCCCGCGCCATGCTGGCGGACGGTCGCACGCAGGAGGTGCTGGACATCCCGCTTCACGGCGCGCTCGATGAAAGCTGCGGCGGCCATCTCACCCTGGCGCTCCGCCGCCTCCACACCGCGCCGGACGGCCCCTTCGCGATCGCCGAGGGTGGCCCGGTGCTGGCCGACCCCGCCGCCCGCACCATCGTCGTCTACGGCGCCGGCCATGTCGGCCAGGCGCTCGTGCGCGCGCTCGCCCCGCTCCCCTTCCGCCTCTCCTGGGTCGACGCGCGGCCCGAGGACGCCTGGCCCGTCGCCGGGCCCGTCCCCTGCCGACGCGCGCCCGCGCCCGAGACCACCGTGGCGGACGCGCCGGACGACGCCTTCCACGTCGTCATGACGCACAGCCACGCCGTCGACCTCGCCATCGTCGCGGCGGTGCTGGCGCGGCCCTTCGGCTTCCTCGGCCTCATCGGCTCGGCGGCGAAGAAGGCGGCGTTCTTGCATCGCCTCGCCGAACGCGGCCTCGACACCCAACGCCTCACCTCACCCATCGGACTGAACATTCCAGGCAAGGAGCCCGCCGTGATCGCAGCCTCCGTCACCGCGCAACTTCTCATGCTCGACCGGCCATGCTGATCGAGCGCGGGCGGCTGCGGCCTTTCGACGGCACCATCACCGGCGCCGACCCCTTCGCCGTGATCGAGAACGGCGCGCTGGTGACGGACGACGGCGAGGTGGTCGACTGCGGCACCGCGACGGCGATGATCGAGGCCTATCCCGATGCCGCCATCGTCGACTCCTCCGACCTTCTGACGCCGGGGCTGACCGACTCGCACATCCACTACAGCCAGACCCGCATCATCGGCACTTTCGGCGGCGGGCTGCTCGAGTGGCTGGAGTCGGTGACCTTCCCCGAAGAACAGAAGTTCGAGGATCCGGCCTACGCGCGCGAGATCGCGAAGGAGTTCTTCGACACGCTGGAGGCGGTCGGCACCACGGCGGCGACGGTCTATTGCACGTCGAACCCCGTCTCTGTCGACGCGCTGTTCGAGGAGGCGTTGACGCGCAACATCCGCGTGTCCGCCGGCCTGGTGATGATGGACCGCAACGCGCCTTCGCCGCTGTTGACCCCCGCCCAGGAGGCCTACGACCAGAGCCGCGCGCTGATCGAGAAGTGGCACGGCGCCGACAATGCCCGCCTGACCTACACCATCACGCCGCGCTTCGCGCCGACGTCGACGCCCGCGCTGCTGGAGGCCGCCGCCGCGCTGTGGGACGAGTTCCCGAGCTGCGGGATGCAGACGCACCTGTCGGAGAACACCGCCGAAGTGGAGTGGGTGCGCCGCCTCTTCCCGAAGGCGCCGGACTATCTCGGCGTCTACGAGATGTTCGGCCTCGTGGGACCCGGCGCGATCTTCGCCCACGCGATCCACCTGACCGACCGCGAGGTGGGGCTGCTCGCCGAATCGGGATCGGTGGTGGCGCACTGTCCGACCGCGAACCGCTTCCTCGCCTCCGGCCGCTGCGACGTGGCGCGGCTCCTCAAGGCCGGGGTGAGGGTGAAGCTCGGCAGCGACATCGGCGCCGGCACCACCTTCGACATGATGGAGGTCGCCGAGGAGGCCGAGGGCGTGCCCAAACGCGGCAGGCCACCTGCGGGAGCGCTCTCGTGAGCGGGGCGCGCGAGGCGTTCGTCGCCCGCTATGGCGGCGTCTACGAGCACAGCCCGTGGGTGGCCGAACGCGCGTGGGACGGCGGCATTGCCGAGGCGGGTGATGTGGTGCCGGTGCTCGCCCGCGTGGTGGAGCGCGCGGGGCATGAGGCGCAGCTTGCCCTGCTGCGCGCCCACCCGGACCTCGCCGGCAAGCTCGGCGTCGGCGAGTTGACGCCGGAGTCGGCGCAGGAGCAGGCGGGCGCCGGGCTCGACCAGTGCAGCGCCGAGGAGTTCGCCGAGTTCACCGCGCTCAACGCGCGTTATGTGGAGCGGTTCGGCTTTCCCTTCATCATCGCCGTGCGCGGGCTGGACCGGGCCGGGATCCTCGCCGCCTTCCGCACCCGCGTGGAGGGGACGCCGGAGGCGGAGTTTCGCACCGCGCTGAACCAGGTCCACCGCATCGCCGCCCTGCGCATCGCCGCGATGACGGCGCCCAAACCCGTCGCCCGCACGCCGGTGGAGCGGGACGACCTGATGCGCCTCGTCGGCACCGCGCTCGCTCGCAGCGGGGCGAGCGCCGCCAGCGCCACCGCGATCGCCGAGACTGTCGTGGCCGCGGAGGTGGACGGCGCGCACTCGCACGGCGTCTTCCGCGTGCCGGCCTATGCGCGGGCGCTCGCCAAGGGCGGGATCGACGGCGCCGCGGTGCCGAAGCTGATCGCTCGCGAAGGGGCGGTCCTGCGCTACGACGCGAACCGCTGCGCCGCACCGCTCGCCTACCAGATCGCACTGCCGGAGCTGGCGGCGCTCGCCAAGGCATCGGGCGTCGGCGTCCTGTCGCTCGCCAATGTGGCGCATTTTCAGGCGATGTGGCCGGAGACCGAGTGGCTGGCGGGCGAGGGCCTCGCCGCCTTCGCGTGTACGGCGAACCTTCCCTACCTCGCCCCCGCGGGCGGCACGAAGCCGGTGTTCGGCACCAACCCGCTCGCCTTCGCGCTGCCGGGCGACCCTCCTGTGGCGATCGACATGGCCACCTCCACCATGGCGCGCGGCGACATCATGCTGGCCGCGCGCGAGGGGCGGCCGGTGGGCGACGGTGTCGGCCTCGGCCCGGACGGCCTTCCCACCACGGACGCCGCGGCGATCCTGGCGGGCGCGCAGCTCCCCTTCGGCGGCTACAAGGGCTCGGCCATCGCGCTGATGGTGGAGCTTCTGGCGGGCCTGTGCGGCGGGCCCTACAGCGACATCGCCGAGGACGCGGCGGGGGCGGGCGTCCCGGTGGGCGCGGTCTTCGTGCTCGCTTTGTCGCCCGAGGCGCTCGGCGGGCCGGACGCGCTGGCCGAGGCCGCTGCGTTCGTCGCGCGCCTGCGCCAGATGCCCGGCGTGCGGCTGCCCGGCGCCCGGCGCCACGCCAACCGCGCGAAGGCCGGGCCGATCATGGTGGAGGACCAGATCCTCGCCGAAGTGCGCGGCCTCGCAGGGGCCTGACCAGCGGGAGCCTGACCAGCCGGGGGCCGAGGCTCAGGCGGCGTCGTGGAAGATGATGCCGAGCGTGTGCCGCGTGCCGGAGCGCAGGCGGCTGACACCGTGGCGCATCATCACGCGGTGGTCCCCCTTGGTGCCGCGGCGGGGGCGGATGGAGGTGGTGAAGAGCGCCCCCTCGCCGCGGCGCAGCGTCACCACTTCCGCGCGGGACTGCATGCGCGGGCGCTGCTCGGTCAGCACCAGCTCGCCGCCCGCGAACTCGGCCGGGTCCGTCAGCAGCACGACGAGCTGCAGCGGGAAGGCGACGGCGCCGTAAAGGTCCTGATGCAGGCAGTTGTAGTCGCCGGGTCCGTAGCGCAGCATCAACGGGGTCGGCTTCTCTTGGCCCGCGGCGTGGCAGCGGGCCAGCATCTCCGGCAACGTCGGCGGATAGGGATCCGTGCCGAGCCGCTCCGCCCAGGCGTTGGCGATGGCGGCCGCGTGCGGGTACATCGCCGCGCGCAGCTCCGCCACCGGGTCCGGCAGAGGGTGGGCGAAATACTTGTACTCGCCCGAGCCGAAGCCGTGCCGCGCCATCACCACGCGGCTGCGGAAGCGGTCGGTGTCGTAGAGCGCGGCCAGCGCCTCGCAGGCGGCGGGGGACAGCAGCGGCCCCGTGTTGGCGACGCCGAACGCGTCCATGTCGGCGGCGATGCGCGGCCAATCGAGCGCCGCCACACGCGCGGCTGCCTCGCCGCCGGCGTCGGTCCCGGCCGCAGCGTCGGCGTGTTTGTCGTCAGCCATCGTGCTTCGCCTCCGTCCGGGTGGTCCCGTGTGCGCCGGGGCCAGCGCGCTCCGGTGCGGCCTCGGCGGCGATGAGGGCACGTTTGCGCTCCACGCCCCAGCGGTAACCGGCGAGCGAGCCGTCCGCCCGCACCACGCGGTGGCAGGGGACGAGAACGGCGATGCGGTTGGCGCCGCACGCCTTGGCGACGGCCCGGTGGGCGCCCGGCGCGCCGATCGCCGCCGCCACCTCAGCGTAGCTCGCCGTCGTGCCGATCGGGATCTGCCGCAACGCCGCCCATACGCGCTCTTCGAAGGCGGTGCCGCGAATGTCCAGCGGCAGCTCGGCCGCGAGCGCGGGCTCGCCCACGGCGGCGATCACGTCCGCCAACAGCGTCGCGAAGGGCGGGCCGCCGTCGATGAGGATGGCGTCCGCGAACTGGGCGGCGATCTCGGCGCGTCCCTCCGCGGCCATGTCGGTCAGCCGCACGGCGGCGATGCCGGAGCGCGAGAAGGCGGCGGTGACCATGCCGAGCGGCGACGGCCCCGCGGCGGCGACGATGACTTCGCCGCGCCCCTTGCCGGCCAGCGCGGCGGGGGCGAGGGCGAACCGCTCTGCCGCCTCGTCATAGAAGCGCGACAGGCTGGCGAACCCGGCGGCGAAGGCGGCGCCCGCGGGCCGCTCCCCCGCGGCCAGCGCGTCGCTCGCGCGGCGGGCACGCAGGGCTCTGGCATATTGTGCCGGCGTCGTCCCGGTGTGCGCCTTGAAGGTGCGGTGGAAGTGGTGCGCGCTGACCCCGGCGGCAGCGGCCAACTCGTCCAGCGGCAACGGCCCGTCGGCGAGGCGGGCGCATGCCGCCTCCACCATCGCCGCGTTGCGCTGGGCGGTGGAGAGTTCGGTCGGCTTGCAGCGGCGGCAGGGGCGGTATCCTGCGGCCTCGGCCTCGCGCGGCAAGTCGAACAGGGTGACGTTGCGGCGCAAAGGGCGGCGCGAGGGGCAGCTCGGCCGGCAGTAGACGCCTGTGGTGGCGACGGCATAGACGAACGCGCCGTCCGCCTCGGCGTCGCGCGTGCACAGCGCGGTCCAGCGCGCCTCGTCGGCCGGAACGCCGCTGGTGCGCAACGCGGCGGCTCCGCCACCGGGCGGGGTGCGGGCCGGGGATTTGACGGTTTCGCTCATGGCCATGATTGGGGCTCCACTCCGGGGGAACTGCAAGCCCTTGATGGCGGATCCGCGCCGCGCCGTCGTCGCCCGGCTTGATCGCAAATTATCGGCCGGCATCTGGCCGCACGCGGACCCGGACCCTCAGCAGAGGGCCGGGATGGGGCGCTTGGTGGCCGCCGCGGCGGATCCGCCGAGCATCGGGATCGTCAGCGTGAGTGCGATGCCTGGGCCTTTGGTGTCGAACTCGAGCCGGCCGGAAACCTGATTGGCGGCGGCGTCGATGATGCGCATGCCGATGCCGTTGCCGGTCAGCGGCCCGTCGGTGCCCACGCCGTCATCGGCCATGCGGATCGTCAAAAGACCGTCCGACAGGGCGCCGCGTACGGTGATGGTGCCGGAACGTCCATCCGGGAAGGCATGTTTGAAGGCGTTGGTCACGAACTCGTTGACGATGGCGGCCACGGCGGATGCCTGCGTCGCGGTGACCGCGACGGGCTCGATCACCAGGTCCACGGTGACGTTTTCGGGCGCGGAGGCCGCGACGAGCCGCGCGAGCCGGTCCATGTAGCGACCGAGGCCCACCTCGTCGCCGCGGTCGAGCGAGTAGAGTTCCTCGTGCAGCAGCGCGGCGGCGGACACCCGGTGCGACACCTCCGACAACGCCTGCCGCGTCGCCGCATTCGCCGTGCGCCCGGCCTTCAGACGGACGAACGAGGCGACCGACTGGAGTTGGTTTTTCACCCGGTGGTCGATCTCGCGCCGCAGAACGTCCTGGACGCGCAGCGCCATGCGCAGGTCGAGCTCGCGCACGACTTGCCGGGCGAGCACCTTCAGCGTCTGACGCTGCACGTCCGTCAGCTTGCGGGGTTTGGTGTCGAGGACGCAGAGCGTGCCGATGGCGACACCGTCCGGCGAGCGCATGACCGCCCCGGCATAGAAGCGCACGTGGGGCGCGCCCGTCACGAGTGTGTTGAAGCTGGAGCGCGGATCGAGCCGCGTATCGGGGATTTCGAGAAGCTCGTCCTCGTTCAGGGCGTGCACGCAGATCGACTGCTCGATCGGCGTTTCGCGCTGACCGAATCCGACCTCGGCCTTGAACCACTGGCGGTCGACGTCGACGAAGCTGACGAGGGCCACGGGGGCATCGCAGATCGACGCGGCGAGAGCGGCGATCTCGTCGAACTCTTCCTCGCGGGCGGTGTCGAGGATGGCGTATTGGCCGAGCACCTCGTGACGGTGCGCGGCCGTGAGATCGTCCTGTGCCGTCACTGTATTCGCACTCATCTGCACCAGGCCAGCATCGCATCGGGTCATCGGCAGCGCCAGCATTCACGCCTCACGGGTTTCGAGAAATTTGTAAACAGCGGGTTAGTGCCATCACGCTAGCCCGGTCCCGGCCGGCGTGGCGCGGTCCCGGAGGCACAGTTCCCTGCGCATTGGGCGCAGCGCACATACTTTCGGCGCCAATCATCTGACGAAACGGCTGAGAAGCGTGGAACCGCAGAGCGGTGCGACGCGGATCGTCCCGCTGCGCCGGCGCGGTTCGGCGGCGAAACCGCGGAATCAATACGATGCATTTCTGATCATGTGCCAAAATGTCGCACCCTATTTTTGGATTATGAATCGCGGAAGCCGTCACGCGCCGCCGGCGGCCACAACCGCCCGAGTCCAGGGTGGTGCACGGGTGATACAGTTCCTGTCGCGCCGTTGGATATATGCAAAATTGTCAACACGATGCACGCCAGGTCTGCCATACGTGTAAATCGAACCACATCTGCCCCTTGCGCATAGCTCGGCAGATATGCCACACAGCAAATCAACGGTCGTTAGAACCGACTAGGGAGGAAGCCCGTTCGAACGGACATGTCTCCGCAGCCAATGGCGCGGCGATGTGGACCATAAAAATAAAGAACGTTTACGCGGTCGGCCTCCACGCCGACCGCGTTTTTTGTGCATCGCTCCAATGACGCAGCGCAATATCCCGCGCACCGCGCACACCTTTTGATTGCCGCGCCGGCTATCCGGACATTACAAAATCCGGCAACTTTCACGGAATCCGACAACCCAAGGCCGACAGGCCCCGTTGCTGCACTGCCGCAACGCGCGCCAGTCGACCGTCATCCTGGCGCCGATTTCGGCATACCGCGACACGTCCGAGGCCCGCGCCGACGACACCGCCTGCTCGGTCACCGCCCAATGGCGACGAACACTGACGCGGCGCCTTGCCACATGCCATAAGCGCACATGCTTGACCTCGACCTTCCCGCCTCTATCTGGCTCGCCGTCCTCGCCATCACCCTCCTCGCCGGCTTCGTGAAGGGCGCCGTGGGCTTCGCCATGCCCATGGTGATGATCTCGGGCATCGGCTCCCTCGTGGCGCCGGAGCTGGCGCTCGCCGCCCTCATCCTGCCCACACTGATCGCCAACACGGCCCAAGCGCTGCGCGGCGGGGTCGACGCAGCCGTCGCCGCAGCCCGCGCCCACTGGCCCTACGTCGCCATCGTCGCCGTCTTCATCGTCTTCTCGGCGCAGCTCGTGAACCTCCTCCCGGCGCGGGTTCTGTTCCTCGCCATCGGCGTCCCGGTCACCCTGTTCGCCGTGCTGCAGCTCGGCGGACGGCGCATCCGCCTGTCCGGCCACCATCAGACCGCGCTCAGCGTCGGCCTCGGCATCGTGGCGGGGCTCATCGGCGGGGTGTCGGGCGTCTGGGGTCCGCCCACCGTCATCTACCTCACCTCGCTCGACACGCCGAAGGACGAGCAGCTCCGCGTGCAAGGCATCGTCTACGGCATCGGCGCCGTGATGCTCACCCTCGCCCACATCGGCTCGGGCGTCCTCAACGCCACGACGCTCCCCCTGTCCGCGCTCCTCGTCGTCCCGGCGATGATCGGCATGCGCATCGGCATGGGCGTCTCCGGCCGCATGGACCAAAACCGCTTTCGCCAGGCGACGTTGGCCGTCCTGGTCATCGCCGGGCTCAACCTCGTCCGGCGCGGGCTGATGGGCTGACGCACGGCGATCCGCCCGCCGCCTCTTGGGTTGCACCCTCGCGACCCATCAACTGTGCGTATGGCGGGAATGCAGCGGTTGGATTGCACCCCACAATGCGGTCGTATAGGCGTCTCGTGAAATTGGATGCACCCATGACGTCACGCTTGTCCGGCCACGACCTCGTCTCGATCGCCATCGAAGCAGGGGCCGCCATTCTCCCCTTCTACGATCCGAACGGCCAGGAGGCGCGCACCAAGGGCGACGGCTCACCGGTCACCGCCGCCGACGAGGCCGCCGAGGCGATCATCCTGAAGCGCCTCGCCGAGCACGGCATCACCGCCGTCCTCGCCGAGGAGTCGGTCGCCGCCGGACGCATCCCCGATGTCGGCGCCGAATTCTGGCTGGTCGACCCGCTGGACGGCACCAAGGACTTCATCAACGGCTCCGGCGAGTTCACCGTGAACATCGCCCGGATCGTCGACGGCGCGCCGGTGGACGGCGTCGTCCTCTGCCCCGCCCTGGACGAGGTCTACTGGGCCGACGAGACAGGCGCCCACTACGCCAAGCTGGTGGACGGCAAGGTGGCGGACCCGCGCCCCATCGCCGTCGCACCGGCCGGCGGCGCGCTGAAGGTGGTCGCCTCCAAGTCGCACCTCACGGACGAAACGAAAGAGTTCATCGACCGCTTCGACGTCGACACCTTCCTGTCCTTCGGCTCCTCGCTGAAATTCTGCCGCGTCGCCGACGGGACCGCCCACCTCTATCCGCGCATGGGCCGCACGATGGAGTGGGACACGGCGGCGGGCCACGCCGTCCTGAAGGCGGCGGGCGGCGAGGTCTACACCCTCGACGGCACGCCCCTTGCCTATGGCAAGTCGGAAACCCCGACCGGCCCCTACGCCAATCCGCACTTCGTGGCGGCCGGCGCGTTCGACCCCTTTGCGCTGGCGAAAGCGTCCTGAGACCCTTTCGCCCCACGCGAAAGTGTTTCAAACAATGCGACATTGCACCACATAACAGACGTTAATGCGCGGACGGCCACAACCACGGCATCTTCCCGCGTGCAGCTTGATGAAGATGGAGTAGCGTTATGGCCGTTGATCGCGGCTCGCACCTGAAGCGGCTCGAGGACGAGTCGATCCACATCATCCGTGAGGTCGCGGCCGAGTTCCGCAATCCGGTGATGCTCTACTCGATCGGCAAGGACTCGGCAGTCATGCTGCACCTTGCCATGAAGGCCTTCTACCCCTCGAAGCCGCCCTTCCCGCTGATGCACGTCGACACCACGTGGAAGTTCCGCGAGATGATCGAGTTCCGCGACCGCAAGGTGAAGGAGCTCGGCCTCGACCTCATCGTGCACACCAACGAAGAGGGCGTGAAAGCCGGCGTCGGCCCGTTCACGCACGGCTCGTCCTACCACACCCAGGTGATGAAGACGGACGCGCTGAAGCAGGCCCTCACCGCGCACGGCTTCGACGCGGCCTTCGGCGGCGCCCGTCGCGACGAGGAAAAGTCCCGCGCCAAGGAGCGCGTCTTCTCCTTCCGCACGCAGAACCACGGCTGGGACCCGAAGAACCAGCGGCCCGAGCTGTGGCACCTTTATAATTGCCGCGTCGCCAAGGGCGAATCCATTCGCGTCTTCCCGCTGTCGAACTGGACCGAGCTCGACATCTGGCAGTACATCATGATGGAAGGCATCGAGATCGTGCCGCTCTACTTCGCCAAGGAGCGCCCGGTGCTCGAGGTCGACGGCCAGCTTCTGATGGTCGACGACGAGCGCTTCCCGCTGGACGGCCGCACGCCCGATATGAAGATGGTCCGCTTCCGCACCCTCGGCTGCTACCCGCTGACCGGCGCCGTCGAAAGCCCGGCCGCCACGCTGGAAGAAATCGTCGCCGAGATGCTCATTGCCCGCACCTCCGAACGGTCCGGCCGCCTCATCGACAAGGACGAGGAAGCGTCCATGGAGAAGAAGAAGCGCGAGGGTTATTTCTAAGATGTCCGTTGCTGAAAACCTCACCCCGGAAGCCTTTTCCGAATACCTGGCAAGCCAGGAGCGGAAATCCTTCCTGCGCTTCATCACCTGCGGCTCGGTGGACGACGGCAAGTCGACCCTGATCGGCCGCCTGCTCTATGAGACCAAGCTGATCTTCGAGGACCAGCTTGCCGCCATCGAGCGCGATTCCAAGAAGCACGGCACCACCGGCGAGGACATCGACCTCGCCCTTCTCGTCGACGGCCTGGAGGCGGAGCGCCAGCAGGGCATCACCATCGACGTCGCCTACCGCTTCTTCACCACCGACAAGCGCAAGTTCATCGTCGCCGACACGCCCGGCCACGAGCAGTATACGCGCAACATGGCGACCGGCGCCTCCACCGCCGATCTCGCCGTGCTCTTGGTCGACGCGCGCAACGGCATCCAGGTGCAGACCAAGCGCCACGCCTTCCTGGTGTCGCTGCTCGGCATCCGCCACGTCGTCCTCGCCGTGAACAAGATCGACCTCGTCGACTTCTCCGAAGAGAAGTTCAACGAGATCAAGGCCGCGTTCGAGACCTTCGCCCACGGCTTCGACTTCGACACCATGCAGGCGATCCCGATCTCCGCCCGCTATGGCGAGAACGTCGTCGGCCAATCGGAGAAGATGCCCTGGTACAAGGGCCCGACGCTGCTCGACTATCTGGAGTCCGTCGAGGTCCAGTCCGACCTCGAGGATCGCCCCTTCCGCATGTCGGTCCAGTGGGTGAACCGGCCGAACCTCAACTTCCGCGGCTTCTCCGGCACCATCGCGTCCGGCAAGCTGCGCCCCGGCGATCCCGTCGTCGTCGCCTCGTCCGGTAAGGACGCGGTGGTGAAGCGCATCGTCACCATGGACGGCGACCTTCCCGAGGCGGTCGCCTCCGAGGCCGTCACCGTGGTGCTCGACCGTGAGATCGACGTGTCGCGCGGCGATATCCTGGTTCCGCCGTCGCACCGGCCGGAGGTGGCGGACCAGTTCGCCGCTCACATCGTCTGGATGGCCGAGGACAAGCTCTATCCGGGCCGCCCCTACATCCTGAAGATCGGCAACAAGACCGTGTCGGCCCAGGTCACCGAGATCAAGCACCAGATCGACGTGAACACCTTCGACCACCTGGCCGCCAAGGAGCTGCACCTCAACCAGGTCGGCTTCTGCAACGTGTCCCTGTCCGAGCCGATCGCCTTCGACCCCTACGAGGCCAACCGCGAGACGGGCGCCTTCATCCTGGTCGACCGCCTGACCAATGCGACGGTCGGCGCGGGCATGGTGTGGTTCGCGCTGCGCCGCGCCACCAACATCCACTGGCAGGCGACGGACGTCACCAAGGACAGCCGCGCGGCCATGAAGGGCCAGAAGCCGGCCATCCTGTGGTTCACCGGCCTGTCGGGCTCGGGCAAGTCCACCATCGGCAACCTGGTCGAGAAGAAGCTGTCGGCGATGGGCCGCCACACCTACATTCTCGACGGTGACAACGTGCGTCACGGCCTCAACCGCGACCTCGGCTTCACCGATGCGGACCGCGTGGAGAACATCCGCCGCGTGGCCGAGACGGCGAAGCTCTTCGTCGACGCGGGGCTTCTGGTGGTCGTCACCTTCATCTCGCCCTTCCGCTCCGAGCGGCGGATGGCGCGCGATCTGGTGGAGGATGGCGAGTTCCTGGAAGTCTACATCGACACGCCGATCGAGGAGTGCCGCCGGCGCGATCCGAAGGGCCTCTACAAGAAGGCCGATTCGGGCCAGCTCAAGAACTTCACCGGCGTCGATTCGCCCTACGAGGCGCCCGAGGGTGCCGAAATCTCGATCGACACCACCACCGGTGATCCCGAGATGCACGCCGAGCGCATCGTCACGCTTTTGAAGGAGCGCGGCATCATCGACTGATGCCACGCCGCCCGCGCTTGAGAAGGCCGCCTTCGGGCGGCCTTTTTCGTTATTCCGCCAGCTTGCCGGTGGTCTCCCAGGCCAGCGCGTCGGCAAGCTGTGCGTCGCCCCAGAAGCGGTTGCCGTCGCTGGTGACGAAGGTCGGCGCGCCGAAGACGCCCGCCGCCTGCGCCGCCTCGGTGTTGGCGAAGAGCCCGGCCTTGGCGGCGTCGCTCTTGGCGCCCGCGGCGACCTCGTCCGGGTCGAGCCCCGCCGCCGTCGCCGCCGCGGCGATCACCGCCGCATCGGCGATGTCGTGCCCCTTGCCCCACTCCTCGGTGAAGACGGCGCGTGTGAAGGCCGCACGCTCAGCGCCCGACAGCGCCAGCGCCGCGCGCCCCGCCGTCACGCTGCGCTGCGGGAACACGGCGGGCTTCACGAAGGGCAGGCCCCGATGCGCCGCGCGGCGGGCGATGTCCTCCCACATGAAGGCGCCCTTGTCCTCCGACGCGACATTGGGGGACGAGGCATAGCCCGCCGCCGCGAAGATCGGGCCGAGCAGAAAGGGCGTCCACTCCACGGTGACGCCGGCGGCCTCCGCCGCCGCCTCCATGCGCATCGCCGAAAGGTAGGAGTAGCTGGACGAGAAGTCGTAGAAGAAGCGGAAGGCCATGGCGTTTTCCCTGGGTGGAGCCTGTCTCGAGGGCGGTGCGGCTCCGGCCCCGCCCCTTGCGCCGCCCGCTTGATACGCGCGGCGAATGCACGTTCGGCGCAATTTCGCGGCGGATCAACAGCGCGCCGCAGCGTGCCTCGGCCAAGGCCAGAGCCCGCACCTATGGCACCGCACGCAAAATTTGAATGACGCGGCGCGATGGTGCAGCGTGGCCGTCCTATCGTGCGGGACCGGCCCCTGCCGCCCCGCCGCCTCCGGGACATCGTTTTGCCTCTCCGCCTCTCCTTGCGCACCTCCGTCCTGGGTGGACGCCCGCAGCTTGCCATCCTCCTCGTCCTCATCAGCCTGGTGATGGCGGGCAACGGCATCGTCGCCCCCGTGCTGCCGCTCTACGCGATGGAGTTCGGCGTGGGCGGGGCGCTGGTGGGCATGCTGATCACCCTGTTCGGGGTGGGGCGGCTGGTGGCCAACATTCCCGCCGGCATCCTGTCCGAGCGGTTCGGGCGGCGGCCTTTCCTGTCGCTCGGCCCGGCGCTGATCGCGGTGGGCGCGGTCGGCGCGGCCATGGCGACGACGTTCGAGATGCTGCTCTTCTGGCGCTTCGTCCAAGGCATCGGCTCGGGCATCTACATGACCACCTCCGCCGCCGTGCTGGTTCAGCTTTCGACGCCCGGCAGGCGCGGCTACGTGATGGCGCTCTACCAGGGCTTCCTGCTGCTCGGCGCCGGCGTCGGCCCGGCCTTGGGCGGCGCGCTTGCCGCCCGCTTCGGCAGCGCGGCCCCCTTCTGGGGCTACGCGGTGGTGGCGGTGGCGGCGCTCCTTCTGGTCCTCTTCGCCTTTCGCGAGCCGCAGGAGGCCGAACCCGACGAGGAGGAGACCACCGGCCCGCCCGTCACCATGCGGGAGTTCTTGCGCAACCGCGCCTACGTGCTCCTGTGCACGATCACGTTCTGGATCTTCTTCACCCGCACGGCGGGCCAATGGCTCGCCATCCCTCTGGTGGGCAACCAGCGCTTCGGGCTGACGGTGGACCTCATCGGCCTCGCCCTCACCTCCTCCGCGGTGGCGAACGCGGCGATGCTGCCGCTCGTCGGCCCGGCCACCGCCCGCTTCGGCGCGGTCACGGTGGCCGCGCTTTCAACGGCGCTGGTCGCGGGGGCGCTGATCCTGGTGGCCTTCGCCGAGGCGGTGCCGGTCTATTGGGCGGCGCTGGTGATGCTGGGCATCGGTTCCGGCTTCAACGGCCCCTCCGTGGCGGCGGCGATCGCCGACATCACCCCGTCCAACCTCTTCGGCCCGGCGATGGGCACGCAGCGCGCCATCGCCGACACCGGCTTCGTCTCCGGGCCGATCATCGTCGGCCTCGTCCACGACCTGACGCCGTTCGGCTACTCCGGTGCGCTCGCCGGCAACGCGGTGATGCTGGCCGGGGCGGGCGTACTGGTGTGGATCTTCGTGCGCACCCCGCGCCGCGCCGGGCCCGGCTGACCGGACACTCTGGCGATACCTATGCGGGACCGCTATTCGCCCCGGCTTGCGAACACCGCCTCGGCGACGGGCATCGCCGATAACACGTTCGGCCAGCCGGCGTAGAAGGCGAGGTGGGCCAGCGCCGCGGTCGCCTCGTCCTTGGTCAATCCGTCGTCGATCGCCCGCGAGAGATGGAAAGGCAGCCGGTCGACCCTGCCGGTGGAAACCAGCGCGGCGACGGTCACGAGGCTGCGGTCCCGCGGGGCGAGCGCCGGGCGCCGCCACAGGTGGAGAAGGAGCCCTTCCGCGGTGTCGCCGGCCGCCTGCGGGTCGACGCCGCCGAGCCGCGCCTCACCGAAGGACCGGCGCAGACCCTCCGCCGCCTGGTGGAGCGGCAGCATGTCGGCCGGATCGGCGGCGGGCAGATCCGCCAGCGCGACGCCATGCGCCTGGAATACGGGGGCCGCGGCTTTGGCGCCCATCATCGCGTTCGGCCAGCCGGCGTAAAAGGCAAGATGCGTCAGCGTTTCGGAGACCTCGGCCGCGGTGACACCGTTTTCCAAAGCGATGTCTATGTATTCAGACAGGCCCTCGTCCTCGCTGCGGGCGACCAGCGCGGCAACGGTGAGGAGACTGCGATCGCGCAAGGACAAGGCCGCGTCGGCCCACACGCGCCCGAACAGAACCTCATCGGTATAAAGGCCGAGCGCGGGGGCGACGGTGGCGAGAGCCGGGTTCGCCGGCGCGTGGACGGGCGCGTCGTGGGCCGTTGCCGTGGGCGCCATCGCCGCGGAGGCGACAACGGCCGCGGCGGTCACGGTAAAGCAGGTGGCGAGGACGGCGATCGTGCGCATGATGGCTCCTGTCCCGTGGGATGGCCCGTCCGGCGTGGTGCGCCGGGCCGAGGGTCTTCGACCGTGAGGCAGCGGCGCAAGACGGGCCCGGACTTCCCTTGAAGGAGGCCATGATGTCGGCACGGGCCGCTCACGGGCGCCTGGCATAATGTCGCGGGCCTCCGGCGCAGCGGCGCACGTCCGCCACCGCCCGCCGCCGCCACCGCCACCGCCACCGCCGGTCCGCCCGCCGCGCGCGTCAGAGGACCGAGATCATCCCGCCGTCGACGAAGATGAGCTGGCCGTTCACGTAATCGGAGGCCGGGGCGGCGAGGAAGACCGCCGTGCCCACCAGCTCCTCCGGCTTACCCCAGCGGCGTTGCGGCGTGCGCCCCTTCACCCAGGCGTCGAAGGTCGGGTTGGCGATCAGCGCCTCGTTCATGTCCGTCAGCATGTAGCCGGGGCCGATGGCGTTGGCGTTGATGCCGTGCTCGCCCCACTCGGCGGCCATGCCCTTGGTGAGGTTTTTGATGCCGCCCTTGGCCACCGTGTAGGGGATGACCGTGGCGCGGGCGAGATCGGACGTCAGCGAGCCGATGTTGATGATCTTGCCCGCCTTGCGCGGGATCATCCGCTTCGCCGCCTCGCGGCCGACCACGAAGGCGCTCGTCAGGTTGGTCTCGATCACGCGCGACCAGTCGGCGGTGTCCAGCTCCACCATCGGCTTGCGGTATTGGATGCCGGCGTTGTTCACGAGGATGTCGACCGCCACGCCCTCGGCGTCGAGCGCCTCGAAGGTGGCGACCACCGCCGCCTCGTCGCACACGTCGAACGCCATGGCGCGGACGCTGTGGCCCTTGGCGGCGAGGTCCTCGGCCGCCGCCGCCAGGCGATCGGCGTTGACGCCGTTGAGGATGACGGAGGCGCCCGCCTCGGCCAGCCCCTGGGCGATGGCGAAGCCCAGTCCGCGGGAGGAGCCGGTGACGAGGGCGGTCTTGCCCGAAAGGTCGAAAAGGCCGGTCATCGGTCAGATCTCCGAGCGGCGGACGGTGAGGTCCGGGCGGTCATAGACGGCGGGCAGAAGGTCGACGCCGAGGCCCGGACCCTCCATCGGGTAGACGTAACCGTTCTCGATATGCGGCACGGTGTCCACCAGCTCCGTGTACCACCCGCGATAGAAGGCGCGCACCGACTCCTGGATCAGCGTGTTCGGCTGCGAGAAGGACGCATGCACGGCGGCGGCGAAGGCGACCGGGCCGGTGCAGTCGTGCGGCGCGAAGGGGCGGTGCCAGGTCTCGGCCAGCGAGGCGATCTTGCGCGCCTCGGTCAGCCCGCCGGCCCACACGATGTCGACCATCGCCACCGACATGGCGTTCCTGTCCAGCATGTCCTTGAACGGATAGCGGCTCCCCATCGTCTCGGACGCGGTGATCCACACGTCCGTATGCGCGGCGAGCTCGGCCAGCGCCTGCGGGCTGTTCATGCGGATCGGGTCTTCGTACCAGTAGGGCTTGTACTGCTCCAGCTCGCGGGCGATCAGCTTGGCCGTCGGCAGGTTCCAGAGCGAGTGCAGCTCGACCATGATGTCCATCTTGTCGCCGACCGCCTTGCGGATCTTCTCGAACGGCTCGCACGCGCGGCGCATCTGCGCGGCGTCGATGGAGAGGCCGTGCGTCTCGTGGGCGATGGGGTCGAAGGGCCAGATCTTCATCGCCGTGATGCCTTCGGACAGAAGGTCTTCGGCCAGTTCGTCCGCACGGTGCATGAAGCCGTCCAGGTCCTCGTAGCGGCCGCGGGCCTGAGGATCCCAATTCTCTACCGGCTTGATGTTCTTGGACGACACGTAACGCGTGCCGGCGCAGGTGTTGTAGACCTTGATCTTGTCGAAGCAGAGGCCGCCGAGAAGCTGGTGGACCGGCTGGTTCGTCAGCTTGCCGAATGCATCCCACAGGGCGAGGTCGATTGCCGACGCGGCGCGATATTCGACGCCGGTGGACGACTGCGCCATGGGCAGATTCACCATCTCCTTGTTGTGCGCTTCGATGGTGAGGGCGCTCTTGCCGAGCAGGCGGCCGGCGAGCGTGTCGTGGATGTGGGATTCCACGGCACCGGCCCCGTAAAACGTTTCGCCGAGGCCGACGATGCCGGCATCGGTGTGCACCCGGACCCAGACGACGTTGGCGAACTCTTCGGTTCGCAGGGTCTCGATGGCGGTGATCTTCATGTGGTCCTGCCCTTGGCGCGTTTTTATGCTCGGCATGGTGATCGGCACTTGCCAGCATGCCTCATCGTGAAATATCACGATGTAACAAGACGAGTACACGACGTATCTCTTGCAACGCAACGCCGAATTTGGATTGTGCTGCCGGACGATCGGACGTGGACCAAATCAAGGGGGAAGCGCCGCAAGTGGACCTGGCGAGCGTGGGCGAAACGGACGTCTTCGACCTCAATTGGAACCTGGGCGGGGCCAAGCCGAGCCTCGCCGAGCGGGCCTATGAGCGCATCGAGGCCCTCTTCGTCGATACGACACTGCCGCCCGGCGCCTTCGTGCGCATGCAGGACCTGCAGGACCTCATCGGGCTCGGGCGCACGCCGGTGCATCAGGCCGTGCGCCGCGCCGGCGCCGAAACGCTGATCATCATCCGCCCGCGCGACGGCCTCACCATCGCG
Source organism: Acuticoccus yangtzensis (assembly GCF_001927245.1). GTDB lineage: Bacteria > Pseudomonadota > Alphaproteobacteria > Rhizobiales > Amorphaceae > Acuticoccus > Acuticoccus yangtzensis. The sequence continues at coordinate 323,277 of NZ_MJUX01000002.1, forward strand.
CCGATCGACCTGACGCGCGAGCGCCGCCTCGCGGAACTGCGCCGCGGGATGGACCGGTTCGTCATCGAAGAGGCCGCCAAGCGGCTGACGCCGAACCACAAGGCGGGCTTCATGCACCTGCGGCGTGCCTTGGCGGACTGCGGCGACGCTATCGACATCGACACCTTCAACCGCTTCGACCGCGCCTTCGACACGCTGCTGATCGCCGCGGCGGGCGAGCCCTTCCTGCAGCGCAGCCTGCGCCCTCTGCACGCCTTCGCGCGGCGCTCCGGCTACATCGCCATCGTCAAGCTGGCGAGCGGCGGCGGGGTCGCCGAGAGCCTGAAGCGCCACCTCACCATTTTGGATGCCGTCGTCGCCGGGGATGTCGACCGTGCGACGAAAGCGTCCGATGCGCTGATCGACCTGTCGCAGTCCTACTTCGCCGACCTGACGAACAGCGTCGATCCGCTCCTGCTCGATGCGGGTCTGGGGCGTCATGCGGGCGATCGTCCCGCCGCGCCCCCCGCGTCCGGTCCCTCCGGCCCTTGAGCACCCGATGGCCGAGAGACCGCAAGACCGTTTCCATACAACCTGGAGGAATCCCCATGACCTTTAAATGGTCCGCCCTGGCCGGTGCTGCGATCGGCCTCATCATGGCCAGCGGCGCGAACGCCCAGGACTACACCTTCCGCTTCCAGTCCTCCGACCCGGCGGGTAACCCGAACTTCGAGTATCAGAAGGGCTGGACCGACCTCGTCAACCAGCGCTCCGAAGGCCGCGTGAAGATCGAGCTGCTGCCGGTCGGCTCCGTCGTCGAATACAACGAGACGCTGGAGGCCGTCGGTGCCGGCATCCTCGACGGTCAGATCTGCGACACGTCCTACTGGGCAGGCCGTGACCCGGCGTTCGGCCTCATCGCCAACCCCGTCGGCGCCTGGTCTGATCCCGAGCAGATGATCGACTTCGTCGAGAATGGCGGCGGCAAGGAGCTGATGGCCGAGCTGCTCGAGCCCTATGGCCTCCACTTCATCGGCGTCTCCACGCCGGGCCTCGAGGCGTTCGTCTCGCGCGTGCCGCTCGACGGTGTGGACGACCTCAAGGGCGTCAAGGTGCGTGCGCCCGAGGGTCTGATCGGCGCCGTCTTCGCCGCCGCCGGCGCCGCGCCGGTGAACCTGCCGTCGTCGGAAGTCTACACCTCGCTCGACAAGGGCGTGGTCGACGCGGCCGACTATTCGGTGTTCTCCGTCAACCAGGCCCAGGGCCTCAACGACGTTGCGCCGAACCCGGTCTATCCCGGCTTCCACTCCCTGCCGCTGGTCGAAGTGTCGATCAACAAGGCCAAGTGGGACGCGCTGCCGGAAGACCTGCAGACGATCCTCACCGAGACGGTGAAGGAGTTCCAGCAGACCCAGGTCAACGGTCTGAAGGAGCGTGATGCCGCGGCCGTCGCCGAAGCCGAAGAGAACCCGGACATCACCATCCACAACTGGTCCGACGAGGATCGCGCCCGCTTCCGCAGCATCGCCCAGGGCGAATGGGAGAAGGTCGCGGCCAACTCGCCGATGTCGCAGAAGGTCTACGACACGCTGAGCACCTATCTCACCGAGAAGGGCCTTCTGGCTCAGTAACCGGACCATGACGGCGCCGGGCGCGACACTGCGCCCGGCGTTTCCAATGGTGGCGTGCCCGCCGGTCCCGCGGGACCGCGCCGCGCATCTTTCGACCTTCACGGGAGACGGCGATCATGAATGAAGCCGAGCGCGAGGCCATCGACCTTGCGTCCACGAGTGAGACTATGGCGCCGCGCACGGTTCATCCCGCGGCGGGGGTGATGGGGCGGGTGATCGACCGGCTCGGATACGTCTTCGCCGCCGGCATCGTCGTCGGCGCGATCATCCTCCTCGTCGAGGTGTTCCTGCGCTACGTCTTCAACAGTCCGACGATCTGGGCGCATGAGACGACGATCTTCCTGACCGGAATGTCGTTCATCTTCGGCGGGCTCTACTGCACCGCGCGCGACACCCATATTCGCGTCGTGCTGATCTACGACCAGCTCGGCCCGGCCGCCCGCCGTGTGGCCGACGTCATCATCTTCCTCGTCTCGGCGGTCGCGTCCGGCTTCTTCGCCTACGCCGCCTATCAGATGGCCTCGCGCGCCGTGTTCTCGCCCTCCGGCGGCTTCCGGCTCGAGACGACGGGCTCCGCCTGGTCGCCCCCCACGCCCGCCCTCATCAAGTCCTTCATCTTCATCGTGATGGTGCTGCTCGCGATCCAGTTCGTGATCCTCGCCGTCAACACCATCCGCCGGACGACCCGATGAACGATTTCCTCTCCCTCGGGATCGACCTCAGCCAGCTCGGGATCGAGTACGGCACCCTCGTGATGTTCGCGATGCTGGTGCTGCTTCTCGTCACCGGCATGCCGCTCGCCTTCGTCACGCTGCTCGTGGCGCTGATCTTCGCGCTCGGCTGGTTCGGGCCGATGTCGATCCCGCTGATCACCAGCCGCGTCTACTCCTTCGTGTCGAACTTCGTGTTCGTCTCGGTGCCGATGTTCGTGCTGATGGCGGCGATCCTCGACCGCTCCGGCATCGCCCGCGACCTGTTCGACGCGATGAAGCTCTTCGCCGGGCGCATCCGCGGCGGCGTGGCGGTGCAGACGATCTTCGTCGCGGTCATCCTGGCCGCCATGTCCGGCATCATCGGCGGCGAGATCGTGCTCCTCGGCCTCATCGCCCTGCCGCAGATGCTGCGCCTCGGCTACGACCGCAAGCTCGCCATCGGCGTCGTCTGCGCGGGCGGCTCGCTCGGCACGATGATCCCGCCCTCGATCGTCCTCATCGTCTACGGTCTGACCGCGAACGTCTCCATCGGCGAGCTCTTCACCGCGTCCTTCCTGCCCGGCTTCATGCTGGCGATGTTCTATGTCGCCTACGTCCTGTTCACGGCCTATTTCCGCAAGGGCCTCGTGCCCGACCCTGATCCGGTGCCGATCGCGGCCGCGGAGAAGATGCGCCTCCTCAAGGGGTTGGTGCTGCCGATCCTGGTCGTCGCCATCGTGCTCGGCTCGATCTATGGCGGCATCGCGTCCGTCACGGAGGCGTCCGCCATCGGCGTCGGCGGGGTGATCCTGTCGACCATCCTGCGCGGCGAGTTCACCTACACGCTGATGCGCGACTCCGCGCTGCAGACGCTCGCCACCGTGGGCATGATCGTGTGGATCGGCATCGGCGCCACCGCCATCGTCGGCGTCTACAACCTGATGGGCGGCGTCACCTTCGTATCCGGCCTGCTCACCGGCATTTCGGACGAGCCGATCATCATCATCCTGGTGATGATGGGGATCCTGTTCTTCCTCGGCGCCTTCCTCGACTGGGTGGGCATCGCGCTGCTGACGATGCCGATCTTCGTGCCGATCGTGAAAGACCTCGGCTACGATCCGGTGTGGTTCGGCGTGCTCTTCTGCATGAACATGCAGGTGTCCTTCCTGTCGCCGCCCTTCGGCCCGGCCGCGTTCTATCTGAAGAGCGTGACGGACATCCCGCTCGGCGTGATCTTCAGGGCGCTGCTGCCGTTCATCGGCCTGCAGATCCTCGCCGTGGGGCTGTTGCTCTTCTTCCCCGGCATCACCGGCCGCTGAGCCGGCCGGCCCCCTTCCGACGCGAAAAAGGCCGGCACCTTCAGGGTGCCGGCCTTTTTCATCTCGGGCGCAGGGTGCCGTCAGTGCCGCTTGCCGGACCGCGCCAGCCGCTTGGCGTTGGCGGTGGCGCTGGCGCTGATGGGCTTGATCCCTGCCGCGACCACCGCGCCGATGCCCTTGTTGCCCGCCATGGCGCGCATCGTCATCTCGGCCGACTTGGCGAAAGCGGAGGGTTTCTCCATCAACATGCGGGCGGCCTCGTCGGCGCGCATGGTGCCGGTCATCATCTGTAGGGTGCGCGTCTGGATCACGCTGGTGGCCGACATCCACATCTGGGCGCCGCTCCAGGCCGCATCGTTCCAGTCGTAGGCCGCCTGGAAGAACTCTTTATACATAGCCGTCTCCGCTCCAGATGGGTCGCGCAGCCTTGCCGCTGCGGGATGAAGAAGCGCCGCGCCCCCTCCCCGGTTCCCCCGGATTTCGCCGGGGCTGGACTGAAGCTTGCGCTGAAGAAGACTAATGTTTTTAAGCGTTCCAGCAATCTGCCACCGAACGATCTATCCGGCGATGTGTTCTAAATGTGGACGCAAAGTCACGCACTTTGGTCGGGCTCGTCGCGCTGCGGGGCCTCATCGGGGCGCAAGAAAAATCCTATGACGGCTGACGGCGGGATTGGGCGGCCCTATCCCGCCGGACCGTGAACCCCAGCGGCCGGGCGCCGCGCCCACGCCGACGGAACGCGGCCTCACCCGATGAACCGGCCGGTCGCGCGCCCTCTGCCGTGCCGCTCAATGGCGCGGCGGATGGTCGATCAGGCTGTTGCGGGCGCCGAGAATATGCGCACGCATCAACGCTTCCGCCCACGCCCCGTCGCGCGACCGGATCGCGGTCAATAGCTTGCGGTGGTCCGAAACGCTGCGGTCGATCTCGCTGGCATCGAAGCTGGCATAGGTGTTGATCAGAAAACCGATGTCCATCAGCCGGTTGGCGGAGTCTTTCAGCGTCGGATTCCCGGCCGCGTCGAGGATCGCCTGGTGGAAGCCGAGATTGAGCGATGACAGCGCGTCGACCGCATCCTCGCGCTCGCCGCGACGCGCCGCGGCGGACAGCTCTTCCAGCTCGGATTGTATCCCATCCAGCCGGGCGAGATGGTGCTCCTCGTGCCGCTCCGCCGCCAGCCGCGCGGCGAAACTCTCCAACATCGCCCGCACGTCGTAGATCTCGGCGATCTCGTGGCGCGCGCGCGATTTCACCGCCGTGCCCGAATGCGGCGTCATGTCGACGAAACCGTCGCTCGCCAGGCGCACGATGGCGCTGCGGACCGGCGTCCGGCTCGCCCCGAAGCGGTCGGCCAGAACCTCCTCGGTGATCCTCTCGCCGGGCTTCAATTCGCCCTGCACGATGGCGCGGCGGATGTCCTCATAGACCCTGTCCGCCATCCGCGGCCCGGACTTAATCCCCCGCTTAACCACCAGCGATGCCCTCGTTGAACACAATTGTCGCCCCTTTCAGGCATTTTCGACTTCTTACTTGACCCATTGGATACAATGAGCGAGATAACCACTCATTGAATTACATCAGCGCCCGATGGCCCCGTCCAGACGGGCGCACTGCGGGAGGGTCACTTTGAAGCCGCTGTCCGGAATTCGCGTCCTCGAAATGGGGCAGTTGATCGCAGGTCCCTTCTGCGGTCAGCTCCTTGCCGATTTCGGGGCCGATGTCGTCAAGGTCGAGCCCCCCAAAACCGGCGATCCGATGCGTCAGTGGGGCCGCGCCAACGACAAGGGGCAGCCGCTCTGGTGGCCCGTCATCGCCCGCGGCAAGCGCTCCATCACCCTCAACATGCGCCTCCCCGAAGCCCAGCAGGTCGTCCGTGAGCTCGCCGGAGAGGTCGATATCCTCATCGAGAACTTCCGCGTCGGCCGCATGGAAGAATGGGGTCTTGGATACGATGCGCTGAAGGCGATCAATCCGCGCCTCATCATGGTGCGCGTCACCGGCTTCGGCCAGACCGGGCCTTATGCCGACCGCGCCGGGTTCGCCTCGGTGTGCGAGGCGATGGGCGGCATGCGCTATATCGCCGGCTATCCCGACCGGCCGCCGGTGCGCGCCGGCATCTCCATCGGCGACACGCTGGCGGGGCAGTCCGGCTTCCAGGGCGCGCTTCTGGCGCTGCACCACCGCGACCGCACCGGCGAAGGCCAGATGGTCGACGCCTCCATCTTCGAGTCGGTGCTCTCGGTGATGGAAGCGGTCGTCTCCGAATATGACGGCGGCGGACATATCCGCGAGCGGTCGGGCAGCATCCTGCCGGGCATCGCCCCGTCCAACGCCTACCCGGCCAAGGACGGCAAGATGGTCATCATCGGCGCCAACGGTGACAGCCTCTACCGCCGCCTGTGCGAGGTGATGGGCCAGCCTGAACTCGCCACCGACCCGCGCTTCGTCAACCACCGCGCCCGCGGCGACAATCAGACCGAACTCGACGCGCTCGTCGGCGAATGGACCATCCAGCACGACGCGGGCGAGATCGTCGACCTGTTGTCGGACGCCGGCGTGCCGGCCGGCCTCACCTACACCGCGGCCGACATGATGACCGACCCGCACTTCGCGGCGCGCCAGTCGATCACCCGCGTGGAGGACCCCGAACTGGGGCCGATCGCGATGCAGAACGTCTTCCCGAAGCTGTCGGCCACACCCGGCGCGATCGAGAAGACCGGCCCCAAGCTGGGCGAACACACCGACGACGTGCTGTCCGGCTGGCTGAACTACGACGCTGAGCGCATCGCCGCGCTGCGCTCCGCCGGCGTCGTCTGAACGCGGCGCCGACCCGGCCCGCGGCCGGGGCGCGCCCATAGATTTCCGAAAGGGAGGAAACCGATGAAATTTCTGAAACTCGCCTCGCTCGCCGTGATCGGCACGGCAGCGGCGGCCGGCGGCATCGCCACGGCCACCCCCGCGCTCGCCACCGACTGCATCGCCCCGTCCGATCCCGGCGGCGGCTGGGACTTCACCTGCCGCACCATCGGCCGCCTCCTCACCGAAACCGGCGTGATCGACGAGACGGTGCAGACGACGAACGTCTCCGGCGGCACCGGCGCCGTGGCCTTCGCTCGCGTGGCCGGCAGCCGCGCCGACGACGAGAACCTCATCGTCGCCACCTCCTCGGTCGCCATCACCCAGATCGCCCAGGGCAAATATCCGGGCGGCACCGACACCATGCGCTGGCTCGCCATGCTGGGCGCCGACGTCGGCGTTCTGGTGGTGCCCGCCGACAGCCCGTTCCAGACGCTGGACGACTTCCTCGCCGCGGCGAAGGACAACCCGTCCTCCATGGTCGTCGGCGGCTCCAGCGCGGCAGGCGGGTGGGATCACCTGCGCCTCCTGATGCTGGCCGGTGAAGCCGGCATGGAGCCGGACGCCTACAAGTCCATGCGCTGGGTGAACTTCAATTCCGGCTCCCCGGCCGTGACGCAGATGCTCGGCGGGCAGGTCCAGGCCGTGACGACCGACATCGGCGAGATCGGCGGCTTCGTGCAGTCCGGCGACATCCGCATCCTCGTGGCGATGTCGGACGAGCCGATCCCCGCCTTCCCCGATGCGCCGACCACCGCATCCCTCGGCCTCGAGATGACCGGCTACAACTGGCGCGGCTTCTATGTCGGCGGCGACGTGTCCGACGAAGCCTATGACGGCTGGGTCGAGAAGATGAAGGCGCTCTACGACACGCCGGAGTGGAAAGAGGCGGCGCAAGCCAACGGCCTCATCCCGATCTGGCGCGGCGGTGCCGAATTCTCCGAATATGTCGACCAGCAGGCGGCCGATACCGAGGCGGTATCGCGCGAAATCGGCGTCATCAATTGAGCGATCGTATCCTCGGCATCCTCTTTCTGGGGCTGTCGATCTGGTACGGGTATACCGCGGGGTCCTATGAGGCGAGCTTCGGCGACCCTCTGGGGCCCTCGGCCTTCCCGCAGATCATCAGCGTCCCGGCGGCGCTCGTCTCGCTCGGCCTGATCTTCAGGCCGGACCCCGACCCGGCCTGGTCGCGGGGGACGGTGCTGCTGCGGCAGGTCGCGGCCCTCGTCCTCTTCGTGGCCTACGCGCTCACGCTGGTTCCGCTCGGCTTCGTCCTGTCGACCTTCCTCGCCGTGTCGCTCTTCGCCAAGCTCATGGGTGCGCCCTGGGTGAAGGCGGGGGTGGCGGGCCTCATCCTGTCGCCGGCGCTCTTCGTCCTGTTCGACGTGCTGCTCGGCCTGCCGCTGCCGCTGGCACCGTCGCTCTGAGGAGCCCCCGCTCGCATGGACACTCTAGCCTTCCTCGCGCAAGGTTTCGCCGTGGCGATGACGCCCACGAACCTGCTCCTCGCGCTGTTCGGCTGCATCGCCGGAACGATGATCGGCTCGCTGCCCGGCCTCGGCCCGGTCAACGGCGTCGCCATCCTCATCCCGCTCGCCTTCACGCTGGGCCTCGACCCCACGTCGGCGCTCATCCTGCTCTCGGCCGTCTATTATGGCGCGATGTATGGCGGGCGCATCTCCTCCATCATCCTCAACATTCCGGGTGACGAACCGGCGATCATGACGACGCTGGACGGCTACCCGATGGCCAAGAAGGGCAAGGCCGCCGAGGCGCTCGCCATCTCCGGCGTCGCGTCCTTCATCGGCGCCACGGTCGCGACGCTCGGCCTGACGCTGTTCGCCCCGCTGCTCGCCAAGGCCGCCATCTATTTCGGCCCGGCCGACTACTTCGCGCTCTACGTGCTGGCCTTCGCCACCATCGGCGGCGTGTCGGGCATGAACCCGATGAAGACGCTGCTGGCCGCCTGCATCGGCCTGATGCTGGCCACCGTCGGCCTCGACCCCAGCACCGGCACCGCGCGCTATACCGGCGGCTCCTACGACCTCTACGACGGGTTCGACCCCATCGTCGCCATCGTCGGCCTGTTCGCCATCTCCGAGATGCTGATGCTGTTCGAGGGCAACCTCGGCGCAACCGCGATTCCGTCCGTCGGCCGCGTCGTCCCGCGCATGAAGGACATCCTGTTCAGCCTCGGCGCCACGCTGCGCGGCTCTGCGGTCGGCTTCATCGCCGGAATCCTGCCGGGCGCGGGCGCCTCGCTGGGTGCGGTGATGTCCTACTCGGTCGAAAAGCGCGTCAGCGACAAGAACAAGACCTTCGGCACCGGCGACCCGCGCGGCGTCGCAGCGCCCGAGGCGGGCAACAACGCAGCCTCCGGCGCGGCGCTGATCCCGATGCTGACGCTGGGCGTTCCGGGCTCCGGCACGACGGCGGTGATGCTGGCCATGCTGATATCGTTCAACGTCCAGCCCGGCCCGCTGCTGTTCCAGAACCAGCCCGACATCGTGTGGGGCCTCATCGCCTCGCTCTACATCGCCAACATCGTGCTCCTGGTGCTCAACATCCCGTTCATCGGCCTCTTCACGCGGCTCTTGATGCTGCCGCAGTGGGTGCTGATGCCGTTCGTGCTGATCGTCAGCTTCCTCGGCGTCTTCGCCATCTCCAACTCCGTCCACGGCCTGCTCGTCATGATCGCGTTCGGCGTACTCGGCTATGTGCTGCGCAAGATGGAGATTTCGCTGATCCCGGTGGTGCTCGGCGTGCTGCTGGGGGGCGACATGGAGGACAACCTGCGCCGTGCGCTGTCGATCTCCGGCGGTGATCCGTGGATCCTGGTGCACAGCCCGATCTCGATCGGCCTCTACATCGCGACCGCGGCGCTCCTCGTGATCGCCTTCGTCTTCGCGGAGAGGTCGACCCCCGCACCCGGCACTTCGCATAACGTGAAATAAGCGGACGGGCCGTGCGGGCGATCGCGCGGCCCTTCGCAGCGAGAGGGAACGACATGATCCAACATGACCGCAGCACCGTGACGCTGATGGAGGTCGCCCCGCGCGACGGCTTCCAGTCGATCGCAGAGCCGCTGCCGACGGGCGACAAGATCGCCGCCATCCAGCTCCTCATCGATTCCGGTGTGAAGCGGATGGAGCTCGGCTCCTTCGTCAGCCCCAAGGCGATCCCGCAGATGGGCGACATGGCCGACATCGCCGCCCACTTCCGCGGTGAGGACCGATGCCGCATGTCCGTCCTCATCCCCAACGTGAAGGGGGCGGAGCTGGCGCTGAAGGCGGGGTATCCGGACCTCGTCTTCGTCTTCTCGGTGTCGGAATCGCACAACCGCAACAACGTGCGCCAGAGCGTGGACCAGTCGCTCGGCCAGCTCGCCGATGTGGTCGCCGTGGCGGGGCCGGACGCCAAGCTGCGTGTCGACCTCGCCACGTCGTTCGACTGCCCGTTCGAGGGGACGGTTCCGCTGGATGCCGTGCGCCGCGCCTTCGCCCGCGCGCTTCAGATCGCGCCGAACGCCGAGTTCGCGTTGTGCGACACCACCGGCCGGGCCGACCCGCTGACCGTGGCCGCCCGCTTCTGCGCGGTGATGGCCGATGCACCGGACGTCACCAAGTGGGCCTTCCACGGCCACGACACCTTCGGCATGGGCGTCGCCAACGCCCTCTATGCCCACGCCACCGGGGTGGACGTGATCGAGTGCGCGGCGGCGGGCCTCGGCGGCTGCCCCTTCGCCCCCGGCGCCACGGGCAACACCGCCACCGAGGACCTGCACTTCGCTTTCGAGCAGGGCGGCATTGCCACCGGCATCGACCGGGCGAAGCTCTTGGAGGCGGCCGACGCCGTTGCCGCGCTCCCCGGCGGCAAGGTGGCCAGCCACCTGCGCATCGTCCCGCGCAAACGCGCGACGACCGGCGAGGCGGTCGCACAGCTCGCCTGAGGCGATCCGGGCGCCGCAGAAGGTGCCCGCCTCGGTCAAGGCTTGTGCCGGAGGCCGCCCTTCGGCACGGGGCCGGCCCGCGCAAGTCCGGCCCCAGCATCGTCGATCACCGTCCGGGCGGTTCTGTGTCCGCCTGTTTGCGAGATTGATCGAGGCTCCTCATGATTGCGCGTCTGCCCGTTTGGCTGAAACTCACCGCCGTCAACGTCGTGGTGATGGTCTCCCTCATCGTCGCCCTGACCAGTTTCGCTGTGGTGACGATGAAAGCCAGTGTCAGCGACCGGCTTCAGGTCAACCAGGTTCAGAACCTGCGGCTCGCCGCGATGGAGCTTGCCGCCGCCATGGACGGCGTCACCATCGACATCAACGGCGGCGAGGTTCGGCGCATCACCGTTGAGACGTGGCCTGACTTCGCCACCGAGGCAGCGGCCGACCACGAGTTCATCGACCGCCTCGGCGTCATCACCGGCGAGACGGCAACCATCTTCGCCTACGATCCGGCGCAGAAGGACTTCGTCCGCCGCACGACCAACATCATCAAGGACAACGGCGAGCGCGCCGTGGGGACGGTGCTGGGCGCCAAGAGTGCGGCGATGGCGCCCATCATGGCGGGTAAGCCCTTCCTCGGCACCGCCGTCATCCTGGGCAAATCCTACCGCACGCTCTACCAGCCGATCTTCGCCGCCGACCCGTCCATCCCGCAGACGGCGGGCGGTGTCGCGGGCATTCTCTATGTCGGCGTGCGCGACGCCGTGCTCATCGCCGAAACCAACGCCTTCACCGGCAAGCTCAGCCTGATCGCCTTCGGTGTCGCCGCGGCGGGTATCGCGATCTCGGCCCTGTTCTGCTTCGGCCAGCTCCGCCCGCTGCGCCGCGCCGCCGACGACATGACCGCGCTTGCCCGCGGCGAGCATCTGGAGATGACACAAACCCGGAAGGACGAGCTTGGTGCCATGCAGGCCGCGCTGATCGAACTCGCCGAAGTGTCGGAGACCGCCACCAAGCGGGCGCAGATCATCGAGCAACTGGACCTGCCGATCCTCACCGTCGAGCCGGACAGCGCGCAGACGGTCACCTACGCCAACGCCGCGGCGCTCACCCTTTTCGGTCAGCTTGCGGGTTCCGGCGGCCAGGTCCCGGCCAACCCGGTCGGCCGTTCCGCGCGCGACGTTCATGCCGAGGCGCGCAACGCCGCCCAGTCGCGCCGCAACTCCAAGCCCGTGAAGATCGGCGAGGAGACGGTCATCTTCCACGCCGTGCCGCTGAAGAACGCGGGCGGGCGGGATGCGGGTGTGTGCCTGTCCATCGACGTCGTCACCCAGCGCGAGCGCACCGCGACGCAATTCGAGACCGACGTCGCCGATCTAATGACCAAGGTGTCCGGCGCCGTGACGATCCTGAAGGAGCGCACCCACGCGCTGGAGGATGCGGCCCACTCCGGCACGTCCGATTCCGGCGAGGCGGCGCGCGTGGCCGTGGAGGCGGCGGACGCGGTGCGCACGGTGGCCACCGCCGTGGAACAGCTCAACAGCTCGTTCGGCGAGGTGGCGGAGCGGATCGCCCGCAACGCCCAGCTCGCCAGCGAAGCGTCGACGACGACGCAGGGCGCGTCCCAGTCGGCCGAAGCGCTGGAGGTCGCGGGCAAGCGGATCCAGGAGGTGGTGAACCTCATCGCCGGGATCGCCGAGCAGACCAATCTCCTGGCGCTCAACGCCACGATCGAGGCCTCGCGCGCCGGCGATGCGGGCAAGGGTTTCGCCGTGGTCGCCACCGAGGTGAAGTCGCTGGCCGAGCGCGCCGCCAACGCGACGACGGAAATCACCTCCGAGATCGAGCGCTTCAATGCCGCCGGGCGCACGCTGCTGGACGCCATCCAGCAGGTGGCCGAATCGATCAAGAGCGTCGACGAGGTGTCCGCCGCCGTGGCCGCTGCGGTGAACGAGCAGCAGGTGACCACCACCGACATCGCCCGCACGGTACACGAGGTGGCGTCGAGCGCTGAACGTGTCCGCTCGCTGTCGCAGAACGTGAGCACGGTGGCCGGGCGCACCGGGGAGGCGGCCGGCGAGGTCAGCCGTGTGACGCTGGAGCTGGACCAGACCGGTCAGGAGCTGACGAAGCGTTCGGCGAACTTCCTCGCCTCCATCCGCACCGCAGCTTAGACCCTTTCGAAGCCCGCCCGCCGCTTCGCCCCCCCTCGGTTGGTGTGGCGCGCGGCGTGCGACCCGGCCTGCTGAGCCGCCGCGTCTCCGGTGACCGCCGCCCTGCGGCAGTGGCGCGCCCCCGCCGCCGCACCTTCGCGCCCCGGCTCCCCCCGAGGCGCGGGCGGCGCGTCAACCGCCATGCCAGCGCAGCCGGGCCGGGCGTCGGTCGCGCTGCACGCCTCGGACCGGCTGATGGCATAAGAAACGCGCGGTCACACGGCCTGATCGGCGCCGCCGCTCGCCGCGGCCGATGCGCGGGCGACCGCGACGTCAGCCCGCCGCCCTTCCTCCTGCAGCCGCGCACGTTGCGCCCCTCCGTCGAAGCCCGCCGGACGAGCCCGGCGGCTGCATGGCAGCATCCCCGCAGGCAAGCACCAGCGGGCGCTCCCAGCGCTTCCCCATCGCCAAACGCGCGGAAAGCTGCGGCACGCCGCCGCGGTTCTGGCCGCTCGCCCCAACGTTGCCGGGCGATTCGGCACCGTGACGTGCCCAGGCGACGAGATTTATGGGCCTTAGCACTCTTTCCGTCGAACCCATCGAAGTTAGATCTGTTCAAGATCCTAGGAGGCCGCCGTCGACACCCGGCCTCCTGCGTTTTGCCATGCCCGCCTTCGCCCGGCGCGCAGCAGCAAAGGAATGTATTTTAATGGCCAAAGGAAAGAGCATGAGCTTCACTCGTCGTGACGCCATGGTCGGCGGAGCGGCCGTGACCGCGGCTGCCATGTCCACTCAAGTTTTCGCCCAATCAGACAGATCAGCGGCCGCCGGCGCCGCCGCCGGAGCAGGTGTCGCCGCGCCGCGCGCCGCCGCCACCGACGTCGGCTTCACCGTCAACGGGACCGCGCAGAAGCTCACTGCCGCCGACAACCGCATGACCCTGCTGGACGCGCTGCGCGAAACGCTGCAGCTCACCGGCACCAAGAAGGGCTGCGACCACGGCCAGTGCGGCGCCTGCACCGTCATCGTCAACGGCCGGCGCATCAACTCCTGCCTGTCGCTGGCGGTGATGCACGAGGGCGACGAGATCACCACCATCGAAGGGCTCGGCTCTCCGGAAGAAATGGGGCCGATGCAGACCGCCTTCGTCGAGCACGACGGCTATCAGTGCGGCTACTGCACGCCGGGCCAGATCTGCTCGGCTACCGCGGTGCTGGAGGAGATCAAGGCCGGCATCCCGAGCCACGTGACCCGCGACCTCACCGCCGACATGCAACCCACCGCGGCCGAGATCAAAGAGCGCATGAGCGGCAACATCTGCCGTTGCGGCGCCTACGCCAACATCCTCGCCGCCATTCAAGACGTTTCGGAGAACAACGCGTGAGAGCCTTCTCCTACGAGCGCGCCACCTCCCCGCAGCACGCCGCAGCGCAGGCCGCGGAGACGGGCGGCAAATTCATCGCCGGGGGCACCAACCTCCTCGACCTCATGAAGCTCGAGATCGAGACCCCCACCCATCTCATCGACGTCAACGGGCTCGGCCTCGACATGATCGAGGACACCGCGGACGGCGGACTTCGCATCGGCGCCCTGGTCCGCAACACCGACCTGGCCGCCCATGAGCGCGTGCGCCGTGATTATGCGGTGCTGACGCGCGCCCTCGTCGCCGGCGCTTCCGGCCAGTTGCGCAACAAGGCGACCACCGCCGGCAACCTCCTGCAGCGCACCCGCTGCCCCTATTTCTACGACACCAACATGCCCTGCAATAAGCGCAATCCGGGTTCCGGCTGCGCCGCGCTCGAGGGCTTCTCCCGCCAGCTCGGCATCATCGGCACCTCGGAGGCGTGCATCGCCACGCACCCGTCCGACATGGCAGTGGCCATGCGCGCCCTCGATGCGGTGGTGGAGACGGTGAACGCGGCGGGCGAAACCCGCTCCATTCCGCTGGAAGACTTCCACCTTCTGCCGGGCGATCATCCCGAGGTGGAGACCGTCCTCGGCGAGGACGAGTTCATCACCGCGGTGACGCTCCCGGCCCCGGTCGGCGGCCGCCATTTCTACCACAAGGTCCGCGACCGCTCGTCCTACGCCTTCGCGCTGGTGTCGGTCGCGGCTGTGGTGCAGCCGGACGGCTCGGGCCGCGTCGCTCTCGGCGGCGTCGCGCCGAAGCCGTGGCGCCGGGCCGAGGCGGACGCCGCCCTGCCGAACGGCGCATCGGCGGTGATGTCCACGCTGCTCGACGGTGCCAACCCGACCGAAGACAACGCCTTCAAGGTCCGCCTGTCCGAGCGCACGCTCGCCGCGGTCCTCGCCGAGGCGCAGGAGTAAGTCTCATGGAATTCAACAATCCTGCGGGCAACAATCTCTTCGACAAGGCCAAGGTCGTCGGCCAGCCGATCCGCCGCCTGGAAGGGCCGCTGAAGGTCACCGGCCGCGCCGCCTACGCCTATGAGCGGCACGATGTGGCCTCCGGGCAGGTCTACGGCTACCCGGTGGGCTCGGCCATCGCCAAGGGCCGCATCACCGGCATCGACACCTCCGCGGCAGAGGCCGCGCCCGGCGTCATCGGCATCGTGACGACGCTGGAGCACGACCCGATCGAGGGCGTGTTCGACTACGATCCGGTGCGCCATTTCGGCGGCAACGAGGTGCTGCACTACCATCAGGCGATCGCGGTCGTGGTCGCCGAGACGTTCGAGCAGGCGCGCGCCGCGGCCAACCTCCTCAAGGTCGACTATGCGCGCGACGAGGGCGCCAACTTCACCCTCTCCTCCACGCCCGAGGCGGCCGGCGAGACCGATCCCGACCCCGCCCAGTCGACCGGCGACTTCGACGCCGCCTTCGCCAGCGCCGCCGTGACGCTGGACGAGACCTACACCACCCCCGCCGAGTCCCATTCGATGATGGAGCCGCACGCCACCATCGCCGCCTGGGACGGTGACCGGGTGACGCTGTGGACCTCCAACCAGATGATCGAGTGGGGCCGCCAGTCGTTCGCCAAGGCGTTCGGCGTTCCGGCCGACAATGTGCGCGTCGATTGCCCCTACCTGGGCGGCGGCTTCGGCGCCAAGCTGTTCGTGCGGTCGGACGCGGTCTTGGCCGGCCTTGCGGCGCGCAAAGTCGGGCGCCCGGTGAAGGTCACGCTGCCGCGGCCGATGATCGCCAACAACACCACGCACCGGGGCGAGACGATCCAGCGCATCCGCCTGGCCGCCGACGCGCAGGGCCGCCTCACCGCGATCGGCCACCACAACGCCACCAACGCTTTGACCGAGGCGGGCGGCGAAGACGCGACGCTGCCCACGGTGGCCTTCTACGCCGCGGCGAACCGCCAGGTGGTGAACGCCCCGGCGCACATGAACCTGCCCAACTCCAACGCCATGCGCGCGCCGGGCGAGACCGCGGGCCTGATGGCCTTCGAGATCGCGATGGACGAGATGGCCGCGAAGTGCGGCATGGATCCCGTCGCCTTCCGCATCGCCAACGACACTCAGGTCGACCCCGGCAACCCGGATGTCCCGTTCTCCGACCGGCATTTCGTCGAGTGTCTGGAGCGCGGCGCGGCGGCCTTCGGCTGGTCGAATCGCAACACCGCGCCCGGCGCCACGCGCGACGGTGCGTGGCTGATCGGCCACGGCGTCGCGGGGGCCTATCGCCCCGCGCCGGTGATGACGTCCGGCGCGCGCGTCGCCCTCACCCCTGACGGACGGCTGAGGGTCGAAAGCGACATGACCGACATCGGCACCGGCTCCTACACGGTGATGGGGCAGACGGCGGCCGAAGTGCTCGGTCTGCCGTTCGAGGCGGTGTCCGTCGAACTCGGCGATTCGGCCTATCCGGTGTCTGCCGGTTCGGGCGGCCAGTGGGGCGCCGCCAGCGCCACGGCCGGCGTCTATGCCGCGTGCGTCGCGCTGCGCGAAGCGATCGCCGAGCGCCTTGGCGTTCAGGAAGGCGACCTCACCTTCGAGGACGGCATGGTTCGGCACGGCAACACCTCCACCCCGCTCGGCGAGGTCGGCGGCGGCGAGGAGATCGTCGGCGAGGACTCGATCGAGTTCGGTTCCTTCCGGTCCGACGATGCGCTGGTGGCGACCTTCGGCGCGCACTTCGTCGAGGTCGGCGTGCATGCCTATACCGGCGAGATTCGCGTCCGCCGGATGCTGGCAGTCGCCGACTCCGGCCGCATCCTGAACCCGATGACGGCGCGCAGCCAGATGATCGGCGCCATGACGATGGGTGTCGGCGGAGCGCTCATGGAGGAGCTGGCGGTCGACGAGCGCTACGGCTTCTTCGTGAACCACGATCTCGCCGGCTACGAGGTGCCCGTCCACCTCGACATCCCCGAGCAGGAGGTGATCTTCCTGGAGACCACCGACCCCTATTCGACGCCTCTGAAGGCGAAGGGCGTGGGCGAGCTCGGCCTGTGCGGCGTGGCGGCGGCGTTGGCGAACGCCGTCACCAATGCCACCGGCGTGCGCGTGCGCGACTATCCGGTGACGCTGGACAAGATCATCGACGGTCTCCCCTCGGCCTGATCCGGCCGCACGGCGATCCGACGAAGGCGCGGCACTCCGGTGCCGCGCCTTTTTTCATGCAAGGCGCGGCGTTACCACCGCGGCTCCGGCCCATCCTGCCCGCCCTCGCTTACGGCTGGATGGCGATCTTCAACACGCCGTCGCGCTGGTGGGCGAAGAGGTCGTAGGCCGCCTCGATATCGTCCAGCTTGTAGCGGTGGGTCACGAGGGGCCGCGTGTCCAGCCGGCCGGAGGCGATGACCTCCATCAGCCGGCGCATGCGCTCCTTGCCGCCGGGGCACAGCGTGGTGCGGATCGTATGGTCGCCCAGCCCCGCCGCGAAGGGTCCGAGCGGCAACGACAGATCCCCCGAATAGACACCGAGGGACGATAAGGTGCCCCCCGGTCGAAGCACCTGAAGGGCGGCGCCGAAGGTCGCCTGCGTGCCGAGCGCCTCGATCGCGACGTCCACCCCGCGCCCATCGGTCAGCCGCATGATCTCCTCGACCGGGTCCACCGCCTTGAAGTCGACGATATGGTCCGCGCCCATCCGCTTCGCGATGGCGATGCGCGCCGGCACCGTCTCCACGGCGATGATGGTGGTGGCGCCCATCAGCCGTGCCCCGGCGGTCGCGCACAGGCCGATCGGCCCCTGGGCGAACACGGCCACCGTGTCGCCGATCTTCACCGTGCCCGACTCGGCACCCGAAAAGCCCGTGGACATGATGTCGGGGCACATCAGCACCTGCTCGTCGTCCAGCCCGTCCGGGATCGGGGCGAGGTTCGCCATCGCGTCCGGCACCAGAACATATTCGGCCTGCGTGCCGTCGATGGTGTTGCCGAAGCGCCAGCCGCCGAGCGCCTTGAACCCGTGCTTCGTCCCCGCACCGTCCTGCGAATGGCAGCCGCACAGACAGGCATTGCTGGTGCCAGACGGGGTGATGGCCCCGGCGATCACCCGCTGCCCCTCCTCGAACCCGGTGACGGCCGCGCCCAGCTTCTCGATCACCCCCACCGGCTCGTGACCGATGGTGAGGCCCTTCGCGACCGGATACTCGCCCTTCAGGATGTGAATGTCGGTGCCGCAAATGGTCGTCGTGGTGATCTTCACCAGCGCGTCCAACGGGCCGACGTCCGGCACTCTCTTGTCGTCCAGCACGATGCGGCCAGGCTCGACGAAGATCGCGGCTTTCATCATGTGCGGCATCGCATTTTTCCCCCAGGTGTCATTCGACGCTGAGGTGAGAATAGCGCGGGCACGGGGCCCGGAATTTGCCCGAAGTCAAACGCGGCAGCGGCAGCCCGCCGCGGCGCCGGTCGCACGAGAGACCCTCGGCCTCTCCGCCTCGCCGCGCGATCCGCCTTCAGAGGAAGAGGATGTCGCTCACCTCCAGCGCGCCGCTGCCGATCACCCGCACCTCGATCGACTGGCCGTTGTCGGTGTCGATGATCGCCCCGGTCACGGTCTGCGTCACCGTCACATCGTCCGCCGTGTAGCCGTCCATCGTGACCGTATCGCGGCCGAGCTCGTAGTCGGTGATCCGGTCGTCGCCGAAGAGGCCCGCGAACGCGAAAACGTCGGCTCCGGACGCCCCCGTCATCACGTCGTCACCCGCGCCGCCGTCCAGCGTGTCGTCACCGTCGCCGCCTTGCAGCGTGTCGCTGTCCGCGCCGCCGAACAACAGGTCGTCGCCGAACCCGCCGTCGATGTCGTCCTCGCCGACGTCGCCATGAAGGGCGTCGCCCCCGAAGCCGCCGCTGATCTCGTCGGCGCCGGTGCCGCCGTGGATCAGGTCGTCGCCCGCGCCGCCCTTCAACACGCCGTCGCCGGCGTCCCCTTGGATGGTGTCGTTGCCGAACCCGCCTTCGACGGTGTCGATCCCGTCGCCTCCGAACAGGGCGTCGTCGCCGGGCCCCCCGGCGATGCTGTCGCGCCCGCCGCCGCCGTCGAGGGTATCCGCCCCGGCGCCGCCGGTGATCCTGTCGCGCCCGCTGCCTCCGGTGATGGCGTCGTCGCCCAGACCGCCCGCGAGGGTGTTGTTTCCGCCGCCGCCCATGATCGTATCGTCGCCGCCGCCGCCATTGGCGCTGTCCGAGCCGGAGCCGAGGATGATGAGATCGTCGCCGAAGGTGGCGGCCGCGCTGTCGTCCACGTCCGTCACCGTGACCGTGATCGTCTGCGTGTCGCTGAGCGCCCCGTCCGACGCTGACACCTTGACCACGTAGGCGTTGTCCTCGTCCGCATCCGCCGGCGCTTCGAAATCGGGGCCGTCGCGGAAGGCGAGCGCGCCCGTCAGCGAGTCGACGTCAAACAGCGCCTGATCCGCGCCGCCGGTGATCGCGTAGGTCACGGCGTCGCCGTCCGCATCCGTCGCGCCGACCGTGGTCACGGCCGTCTGCCCCTCGCTGACAGCAACCACCACGGATGCGCCGCCGCCGTCCGTCACGATCAGCGGTGCATCGTTGACGGGGACGACCTGGAGCGTGATCTCGGCCGTCTGCGTCGACCCGCCGTCACCGTCGGTCACGGTGACGGCGACGGTCCGCTCACCGCCCGTCGGTGCGTCTCCGGCCGTGTTGACGTAGCTGAGGTGGCGCAGGATCAGCGTAATCGCCTCGGGCGTCGCCTGTGCCCCGCCAACCGCGATGACCAGATCCTGGCCGTTGGTGCCGCCATAGGCGGAGCCCACCGCCACACCGCCGACATAGATCGTGCCGTTCGACAAGAACACCTGACCCTGGCCGACGCCGGTGCTGCGGAGGCTGAGCGCGTCCTCGGCCCGGCCGTCCTCGGTGAATGACACGGTGATCCCGCCGCCGTCGAAATCGGCGCTGTCGGCATCGCTCACGGTGGCGTCCTGCGACATGTCGAGCAGCGCCGACACGTCGCCTTCGGTGAAGGTCACCTCGTCGCCGTCGAGCCCGTTGAGGACCGGGTCGTCGTTCACCGGCGTCACGTCCAGCGTGAAGGTCTGGGCGACCGGCGCGGACTCGTCCTCGTTCCCGTCCTCCACGCTGACATCGAACGAGGCCGTGCCTGTTTCCGAACCGTCATGCACGAAGCTGACGAGCCCGCCCGCGAGCTGGGCCGCCGTGAACGACGTCGCCGCGTCGTCGTCGACCCGCACTTCACCATTCGTCTCGTCGCTGACAGTGAACACCACCACCGTGTCGTCGATGTCGGTGAAATAAAGGTCGGCGGTGGTCAGCGTGACGCTTTCGCCTTCGACCACATCCGCCGCGAGGTCGCCGGTCAGCACCGGCGGCGCATTGGTGCGGGTGACCGTGATCGTCACCGTCGCCGTGTCGTCGCCGTTCAGCGTGTAGGTAAAGGTGTCGTCCTCCGGCGCGTAAAGCTCCAGATCCGGGAATGCGTCGGCACCGTCATAGGTGAAGGTCCCGTCCGCATTGACCGTCAGCACCGCGCCCGACGCCAGCGTGACGGCTTGGCCGACATTCGCCGCTTCGCCGTTGACCGCGGTGATCACGAGGTCGCTGTCGCGGTCGCTGTCGGCGGTGTCCGGATTGGTGCCGAACAGGCTGAGCCCGTCGCCGATCGTGGCGCCGTATGCCGCCTCGAAGGCATCGTCCACCGCATCTGCCGGATCGTCGGTGGGAGCCACCGTCACCGTGGAGGCGATGTTCAGCGTGCCGGTGTCCACCCCGCCGGCCGCCGTCCCGCCATTGTCGGTGATCGACGTCAGCCTGACGGTGCGGGTTCCGGCGGTCGGCTCCTGGCTGGTGTTCTGATAGGCGAGCCCTTCGATCAGCGCGTTCGCCTCCAGCCGCGTCGCCTCCAGGCCGGTGACGGTGATCGTCGCCGTGGTCCCCGCCACGTTCACCGTGACGGCGGATGCATCCGGCAGATTGACCGACTCCCCGTTCGTCAGCGGCACGGCCACGCCGCCGATGATGATCTGCTCGCTGCCGCCGTCCTCAAGGCCGGACACCGTCATGGTCAGGCCGCTGATGAGCTGGCCGGCATCGACCGTATCGGCCGAAACGCCCGCGAACAGCGCCACCGCTGTGCCGGCGTCGGCAGTGGCCGGCTCGGTAAAGGTCGGGTCGGTGGCGGTCGCGGTCACCGTCGGCGCATCGTTCACCGGGGTGACGTGGACGGTGATCTCCGCCGGGTCGGACGCCGCGCCCTCGCCGTCCGTGAAGACCATCGAGAGGGCACGTGACGCTTGCGGATCGTTCGACGTTGCGCGGAACTGCAGACTGGCGATCAAGGCGTTCACCGCCGCGATCGTCGCCGAGCCGTTCAGCGTGACGACGAAATCCGTGCCTTCGCCGCCGGTGAAGGTGCCGATCAGCGCCGCCGCATAGTAGACGTTGCTGGCGACCGTCGTCAGGCCCCCGCCGGCGGCGATCGAAACGCGGTCGCCGTCCGCCAGTCCCGAAACACTGAGAGACCCGTCGCCGTCATAGTCGGCGTCCCTCACGGAGACGGTGCTGTCGATCGCCAGCGCCACGTCCTCGTCGACCTCGGCCGTCTCGCGCAGGCCCTCGATGACGGGGACGTCGTTGACCGGAGTCACGGTGATCGAAAAAGTCTGTCCGGTCCGCACCACCCCGTCCTGCGACACCGCGAAGATGAAGTCGTCGGTGGTCGTTTCGGAGCCGTCGTGCACATAGTGAACGCGCCCCGCGGCGATGTCCGCCTCGGTGAAGGACTGGCCGAGTCCGAACTCCTCGTCCTCGGTCAGGTCGGAATTGCCGTCGGCGTCGAGATAAAGCGTGCCGCGGGCGGGCGCCTGGGTGATCGTATAGATCGGATCGGCATCGGCGGTGTCGGGATCGCTCGCGCCGAGCAGCGTGGAGGTGATCGTTTGGGCGCCGGCCTCGTCCACCGTGAGGCCCTGGTTGACGACGACATAAGGCGCACTGTCGCGCAGCGATGCGTTCACCGTGATCACCTCGGGCGTGATCGAGGCGCCCTTGTCGTCGGTGATCTCGATGGTGATTTTGCGCGTCGGCTCGGGTGTGTCGGACCCGAGCCGGATCAACACGTTGCGCAGGAGAAGCTGGACGTCTTCGGCCCTGGACTGCCCGTCCAGCACGAATTTCAGCTCCTGTGTTCCTTCGCCCGTGATGGTGCCGACGGCGACCCCGTCGATCGTCACCACACCGCTCGAGACCGACACGCCCGTGCGGGAGAGACCCAGCGTGTCCCCGGCCGTGCCGCCCGATATGGTCACGGTCCCGCCATACCAGTCCGGGTCGGAGAATTCGGCATTTTCGGCGAGCAACTGGTCGGTCCGCTCCACGGCGACCAGCGTATCGTCGACCTCCGTCAGCACCGGCAGATCGTTCACGGCCCCAATCGGGAGCATGCCCTGCCAGTCCGGGTGCGTGGTCGTGTATTCGCCGTCGCTGGCGCTGACGCCGAAGAAGCGGGTATTGCGTGTCCCGCCCGCGGTCGGATCACCGCTTTCGTTAAAGAAGGTGATGGACTGCAGGAAGGCCTCATAGTCCGCGACCGAGTACTCGCCCGAGAGGGTGAGCGTGGTCCCGTTATAGGTCGGGTCGTAGGTGAAGACGATGTCGCCCTCGGCCGGCTGAACCGACATGCCGCTGGTGTCGTAGCCGAAGGTGTCCCCGGCCGGGGCGTGGCCGATGTTGGTGACGGTGAGCGAAGTCAGCGTCGTACTATCCGGATCGGTCAGCGTGAAATCGGCGAAGAGCGGGACGGGGGCGCCACCCTCCTGATAGCCCGGTACGTGGATATTGCCGGTGGTGTTGGTGATGACCGGGCCAGGGTCGACGACCTGGACCGCAATGACCACCGGCGCGTCGTCGACCGCATCGTTTGTCGAGTTGCCGTCCGTATCCACCACTTCCAGATTGAGGTTGCGGGTCGGAACCTCGTCCGTCGTCGCCGTGAACTCCAAGGCTTCGATGAGGGATTCGACGGTGGAGAGCGCGACGCCGGAATCGAGGTCGAAGGTCACGACCGTGGCGACTTGGCTCACGGTCCCGATCGTGCCGCCGTTGTAGACGATGTCCCCGCCCACCAGCGCGAAGAGGCTGTCAGCCGCGAAGGCGAGACTATCGCCGCCCGACACGCCGTAGACGACCAGTCTGTCGATCGAGGCTGTCCCGTCGAGGGTCAGTGTGACGTCGCTGTCGAGCCGGGTTGCGAAGCCGATGGGGGCGTTGAGCGTTTCGACGACGTCGGACAATTGGGGACCGGGCACGGGATCGACCTCACGAATTCGCGTTCTACGGGAAAAAACCAGCCCTCGGGGACCTGGCCGCGGCGACCGCCGGCGTTCGGGGATGACTCGTGAGATTCGCTAGCAAAATCCGACCAATGCACACGAACGTGAAGGTTAGATCCTATCAAGCTTGGCGAGCCGAACACATTTTTGTTCCAAAATTTCTCGCAATGTGGCGGACTTCAGGCGCCGCCCTTTGGCATTTCGGCAACACTTGCCATGATGTGAGACAGTCCCTCGCAGAGTTTTACGCCTCGACATCGCGCTTTACGTGTAGGGGCGACGTGTTGACTGGCGAGGCACACGCCATCTCTCGCGGACCAGCGAAAGGCAGATCGGCGCGCATGCCCGTTGCTCTGCGCCCGGCGGCGGCTAGGATCACGTTCGACACTTTCCGCCTCGCGCACCACGCCGACAGGCCCTCGAAGGCCCGACCCTCATGGACACGATGACCGAAACGCCGCCGCCCGGCTCGCCCGCCATCCGCACCATCGCCATGCCTGCCGACACCAATCCGGCGGGCGACATCTTCGGCGGCTGGCTGATGAGCCAGATGGACCTTGCGGCCGGCAATATCGCCGCGCTGACCGCGCGCGGGCGCACCGCGACCGTCGCCGTGGAGGCGATGAAGTTCCATCGTTCGGTGAAGGTGGGGGACGAGGTGTCGCTGTTCGCGGACCTGATGACGGTGGGGCGCACGTCGATGAAGATCCGCGTGGAAGCGTGGCGCCGCAGCCGCGACAGTGACGACAGCGAGCGCGTGACGGAGGCGACCTTCACCTTCGTGGCGCTGGATTCGGAAGGGCGCGCGCGCCCGGTCTATAACCAGCCGCGCGGCAAGGCGGAGTGACGCGCCCCGCGAGCGACGAGGTGTTCCGTGAGTGACGAGACGATCTATTCCGGCCTGACGCAGCTCGGCCGGGCGACGGCGCTGCCGCAGAGCCCCGAGGAGGCGGTGCTGGAGCGCGTCGCCAACCCCCAGGCGGGTGTGCGCTACACGGTGCGCTTCACGCAGCCGGAGTTCACCTCGCTGTGCCCGATGACAGGACAGCCGGACTTCGCGCATCTGGTGATCGACTACGTTCCGGCGGCGTGGCTGGTGGAGAGCAAATCGCTGAAGCTCTATCTCGGCGCCTTCCGCAACCACGGCGCCTTCCACGAGGACTGCACGGTGTCGATCGGCCTCAAGCTTGCGGAGCTCTTGCAGCCGGAATGGCTGCGGATCGGCGGCTACTGGTATCCGCGCGGCGGCATGCCGATCGACGTCTTCTACCAGACCGGCCCGGCTCCGGCCGACATCTGGATCCCCGACCAGGGCGTCCCGACCTACCGCGGCCGCGGCTGACGGAGGGACGGCCGACAGCGGAGCAGCGGCGTTCGCGGCTCTGGATCGCTGGATCGCTGGATCGCTGGATCGCGAGTCATCGGTCGGAGGGTGGCGGGGTCAAGGTTCCGCCCGGACCCGCGCACAGGCCGCCCTCTCGGGGGCGGGCGAGCACGGGGAGGACGGGGCCTTGACGCCGTCGCCCTCCGGCCCAGCCTTGATGCAGGTGTTCAGAGGGAGAGTGCTCTTCGCACTCTCACCTGAACGCCTGCCCGCTGGCGAAGCGGAGGGAGCGCGAGGGGGGAACACCCTCGCTGAGGCGCTTCCGCAAGCGGGTCGCTCCGGCCTTCAATGAGGCGGACTACCCCGCCGCCTTCGCCGCCAACCGCGCGCGGATCGAATCCACGTCGGCTCGCGGCGTCGCGGCGAAGAGGGTCTTCGTGTAGCTGTGCTCGGGGCCGGCGAAGATGGCGTCGCGGGAGCGGTGCTCGACGACCTCGCCGTAGTACATCACCATCACCTCGTCGGCGATGTAGCGCACGACCGACAGATCGTGGCTGACGAACACGTAGGTGAGGCCGAACTCGTCCTGCAGATCGCGCAGCAGGTTCAGGATCTGCGCCTGCACGGAGAGGTCCAGGGCGGACACCGGCTCGTCCAGCACCAGGAGTTGGGGGTTGAGGATCAGCGCCCGCGCGATGGCGATACGCTGCCGCTGCCCGCCGGAAAACATGTGCGGATAGCGATTATAGTGCACCGCCGACAGCCCCACCTTCACCAGCATGTCCATCGCGAGCTGGCGGCATTCGGCGGCGGACTTGGTCGTGTTCAGCACCAGCGGCTCGGTGATGATATTGCCCACCTTCTGGCGCGGGTTCAGCGAGCCGTAGGGGTTCTGGAACACCATCTGCACCTTGCGACGCTGCTCGGCGGTGACGCGCCCGGCGGTGATGTCGATCGGCATCCCGTCGATGGCGAGGGTGCCGGAGGTCGGCGGGTCGATCATCGCGATGATGCGCGCCAGGGTGGACTTGCCGCAGCCGCTCTCGCCGACGATGGCGAGAGTCTTGCCGCGCTCCAGGGTCAGGTCGATCCCCTTCAGCGCGTGCACGACGCGCGAGCGCCCGAACAGACCGCCGCCGACGTGATAGTCGCGCGTGACGCCGCGCACCTCGAGTGCCGGGACGCTCACGGCGCCACCTCCTCGCGGTAGTCGGCCACGGTCGGCAGGCGCACCCCGGTCGCGTTTTCGGGCAGCGCCGACAGGAGGGCGCGGGTGTAGGCGTTGCTCGGCCGCTCGAACAGGGTGAGCACGTCCGCCTCCTCCATCTTCTTGCCGTTATACTGCACGATCACGCGGTCCGCGGTCTCCGCCACCACGCCCATGTCGTGGGTGATGAGGATGAGCCCCATCCCCCGCTCGGCCTGCAGGCGCATGAGGAGGCTCAGGATCTGCTTCTGGATCGTCACGTCGAGCGCCGTGGTCGGCTCGTCGGCGATGAGGAGTTTCGGCTCGCAGGCGATGGCGATGGCGATCATCACCCGCTGGCACTGGCCGCCGGACATCTGGTGCGGGAACGACTTCAGCCGTTGGGCGGGCTCGGGGATGCCGACCGCCTCGAACAGCTCGATCGCCCGCTTGCGGCGCGCCCGTCCGCGAAGGGCGAGGTGCGTCGTAAGCACCTCCTCGATCTGAAATCCGACGGTGAAGCAGGGGTTGAGGCTCGCCACCGGCTCCTGGAAGATCATCGCGATCTCCTTGCCGATGATCGCCCGCCGCTCCCTCGCCCCCAGCGCCATCAGGTCGCGGCCCTCGAAGCGCATCGCGTCGGCGGTGACGGTTGCGGTCGGCGGCAACAGGCCCATCACGGCCAGCATGGCGACCGACTTGCCGGACCCCGACTCGCCGACGATGGCGAGCACCTCGCCCGCCTCCACCCGGTAGGACGCCCCGTCCAGCGCCTTGAAGGGGCCGGTGGAGGTGTCGAAGCTGACGGAGAGGTTCTCGATCTCGAGCAGCGCCATCGGCTCAGCTCCGCTTCAGCTTGGGGTCGAGCGCATCACGCAGCCCGTCGCCGACGAGGTTGATGGCGAGCACCGTGACGAGGATGGCGAGGCCCGGAAAGGTCACCACCCACCAGGCGCGCAGGATGAACTCGCGCGCCTCGGCCAGCATGGTCCCCCATTCGGGCGTCGGCGGCTGCGCGCCCATGCCGAGGAAGCCGAGCGCGGCCGCATCCAGAATGGCGTTGGAGAAGGACAGCGTCGCCTGGACGATCAGCGGCGCCAGGCAGTTGGGCAGCACCGTCTTGAACATCAGCCGGAGCCGCCCCGCCCCGACCACGCGCGCCGAGGTCACGTACTCGCGCCGCAGCTCCGAGATCACCGCCGCGCGCGTCAGCCGGGCGAAATGGGGCTGCAACACCAGGGCGATGGCGATCATCGCGTTGACGAGGCCGGGCCCCAGGATCGCCACCAGCACCAACGCCAGGAGCAGCGACGGGAAGGACAGGATGACGTCCATGATGCGCATCAGGAACACGTCGACCCAGCCGCGGAAGAAGCCGGCGACGAGGCCGATCAGCACCCCGCCGGTGACCGCGATGGACACCACCACCACGCCGACGAAAAGCGAGAAGCGGGCGCCGTGGATCAGCCGCGAAAGGATATCGCGGCCGAGCGCGTCGGTGCCGAGGAGGAAGGTGGTGGTTCCGCCGTCGGCCCAGAAGGGCGGCGTCAGGAGAGCGTCGCGGTACTGGTGATTGGGCGGATGGGGCGCGATGGCGGGCGCCAAAAGCGCCATCACCACCAGCGCGATGAAGAGCACGAGCCCCGCCACCGCGCCCTTGTTCTGCGCGAAATAGTGCCAGAACTCGGCCAGCACCTTGCCGCGCACGCTCCACGAGGAGAGCTGAACCTCGGCCTCCGCTCTGAGACGGTCGGTCATGGGGTCCCTTTCGTCACTGGTGGCGGATGCGCGGGTTGATCAACCCGTAGAGCAGGTCGACCACGAGGTTCACCAGCATGACGATGCCGGCGATCAGCACCAGCCCGCCCTGCACCACCGTGTAGTCGCGGCGCGAAATCGAATCGATCATCCACTTCCCGATCCCCGGCCACGAGAAGATCGACTCCGTCAGAATCGCCCCCGCAAAGAGGACGCCCACCTGGAGGCCGATGGTGGTGATCACCGGGATCATCGCGTTCCTCAGCGCATGCAGGCCGATCACCCGGCGCGGCGACATGCCCTTGGCGCGGGCGGTGCGCACATAGTCTTCCGCCAGCACCTCCAGCATCGCCGAGCGCGTCTGCCGGGCGATGACGGCGAGCGGTATGGTGCCGAGAACGATCGTCGGCAAGATGAGGTGCGAGACGGCCGACTTGAACGCCCCCGGTTCGCCCGACAACAGCGCGTCGATGGTCATGAACCCGGTGACGGACGGGAAGAAGTACATCAGCGAGATGCGGCCCGACACCGGCGTCCACCCGAGCACGCCCGAGA
Source organism: Acuticoccus yangtzensis (assembly GCF_001927245.1). Classification (GTDB taxonomy): domain Bacteria; phylum Pseudomonadota; class Alphaproteobacteria; order Rhizobiales; family Amorphaceae; genus Acuticoccus; species Acuticoccus yangtzensis. The sequence continues at coordinate 351,408 of NZ_MJUX01000002.1, forward strand.
ACAGGATGATGAGGAGCAGCCCCCACCAGAAGATCGGCATGGAGTAGCCGGTCAGCGCGACGCCCATCGCCGCCTGGTCGAAGACCGAGCCGCGCTTCACCGCCGCCAGGATGCCGGCCGGAATACCGATCGCGATGGCGAAGATCATCGCGAAGATGGAAAGCTCCAGCGTGGCCGGGAAGAGGTTGAGGAAGTCGTCCAGCACCGGACGCTTGGTGGAGAAGGAGACGCCGAAGTCGCCCTGCAGCATGTTGCCGACGTAGACGAGATATTGCTCCCAGATCGGCCTGTCGAAGCCGAACTGCACCATGAGCTGCTGGTAGCGTTCGGGCTGCACGCCGCGTTCACCCGCCAGCATCAGCACCGGGTCGCCCGGCAACGCGCGCGGGAAGAGGAAGGCCACCAGCGTGATGCCGATGAATGTCGGAATGATGAGGCCGAGCCGGCCGGCAATGAACTTCAGCATATGCCGAGGGTCGGGGGGCGGCGCACCGCCCCCCTCACCTGATTATTGGGCGAGGCTCACGCCGTCGAACCAGTGGCCGCCGAGCGGATCCATCACGTAGCCCTCCACCTTCGCGCTCATCGGCATGAAGACGACGGAGTGGGCGATGGTGGCCCAGGGCGCCTGCTCCTTGAAGATCACCTGCGCCTCTTCGTAGAGCTTCGCGCGCTCGGACTGCTCGGACAGTACCTTGGCTTCCTGGATCAGCGTGTTGAACTCCTCGTTGCACCACTGCGCGCGGTTGGCACCGCCGACGCCGTCACAGCCCAGCAGCACCGCGAGGAAGTTGTCCGGGTCGCCGTTGTCGCCGGTCCAGCCGAGCAGCACCGCTCCGTCCCGGTCCACCGCCTTCGAGCGGTCGAGGTACTCGCCCCACTCGTAGGAGACGATCTCGACGTCGACGCCGATCTCGGCGAAGTCGGACTGGATCACCTCGGCCATGCGGCGGGCGTTGGGGTTGTAGGGACGCTGCACCGGCATCGCCCAGATCTTCATGGAAAGGTCGGTGACGCCCGCTTCCTCCAGCATCGCCTTGGCGGCTTCGGGGTCGTGCGGGTCGTCCTCGATGGCGTCGTTATAGGACCACATCGTCGGCGGGATCGGGTTCTTGGCCGCCTCGCCCGCACCCTGGAACACGGTGTCGAGGATCGCCTGCTTGTCGATCGCCATGTTGAGGGCCTTGCGGACCTTCGGGTTGTCGAACGGCGCCTGCTGCGTGTTGTAGGCGAGGTAGCCGACGTTGAGGCCCTGCTGCTCCATCACGTTCAGGCTGTCGTTGGCCTGAAGCGCCTCGATGTCGGCCGGCGCCGGATAGGGGATCACGTGGCACTCGCCCGCTTCCAGCTTCTGGCGGCGCACGGCGGGGTCGATGGTGATGGCGAAGACGAGGTTCTTGATCGGCTGCTCGCCGCCCCAATAATCCGGGAAGGCCTGGTAGCGGATCACCGCGTCCTGCTGATAGCCGACGAACTGGAACGGCCCGGTGCCGATCGGCTGCTGGTTCAGCGCGGTCTGGTTGCCCGCCTCGGTCAGCGTGTCCGCATATTCGGCGGACATGATGGAGGCGAAATCCATCGCCATGTTGGCGATGAACGGCGCTTCCGGCCGGTTCAGCACGAACTTCACGGTATAATCGTCGACCTTGTCGATGCTCTTGATGAGGTCCGGCATCGACATGCCGTTGAAATATTCCCAGGAAATGCCGGGGGTGTACTCATACCAGGGGTCTTCCTGGTCCATCTGCCGGTTGAACGTGAAGAGCACGTCGTCCGCGTTGAACTCGCGCGTGGGCGTGAAATAATCGGTGGTGTGGAAGGCGACGCCCTGGCGCAGGTGGAAGGTGTATTCGGTGCCGTCGTCGGACACCTCCCAGCTCTCGGCGAGGCCCGGCTGCACTTCGGACGTGCCGCGCTTGAACTCGACGAGGCGGTTATAGATCGGCTTGGACGAGGCGTCGAAAGTGGTGCCGGCGGTGTAGGGCGCCGGGTCGAACCCTTCGGGCGAGCCCTCCGAGCAGTAGACGAGCGTCTGGCCGAAGGCCGTTCCGGACAAGAGGCAGGCGAGGGCCGTCGTTGCAAGTAGGGTTTTCGCTTGGCGCATTCTCAAGTCCCTCAATAAATGGCTCTTCCGCCCGTCAATGTGCGGTGCGGTGAAAGCGCAGAGGAACGGGATTCTTCGTGTAATGCAACAGTCAATCGAAAGCGCCCCGGCTGCGGCGAGACCACGCACCCGCGGCGCCGAGGCAGACACCGCACCACAAGCGGCGTCCGCCCCTCTCACACAGATGTGACCGTGTTCTATTCGAACGGCGACCGCATCGGGTCCAACCGTGTCAGCGCGTCCGCCACATGCTCGAACGAGCGGTCGGCCTCACCGCCGGACCGCGCCCCGCCCTCCGGCCGCAGCATCAAAAGCAGCAGCGAATGGGCCGTCACATCGTAGACCTGGCCGATGGCAAGGCGCGGCATGTCCGTCAGCTCCGGCCGGTTGGTGTCGACGAGGCAGACCCATTCCTTCCCGCCCGGCGCGTCCGGCAAGGTGAAGCGGACCACGTCCTCGTGCGCGTTCAGGATCAAGAGCAGCGTCGCATCCGTGCCGGGGCGGCGGATGCCCGTCTCCCGCGCCCTCCCGTCCAGCATCACGCCGAAGCAGCGCGCGCTGGCGTCGGCCCAATGCTCCTCGCCCATCTCGGTCCCGGAGGGCGTCATCCACGCCACGTCCTTCACGCCGAGCTCCGGGTCCTCCTGGCCGGTGAGGAAGCGCCCGCGCCGCAGCATCGGCAGCGCCTTGCGGATGGCGATCAGCCGCTGCGTGAACCGGGCGAGGTCCCAGCCCTCGGCGACCGCGCCTTCCCAGTCGAGCCACGAGGTCTCGTTGTCCTGGCAGTAGGCGTTGTTGTTGCCGCCTTGGGTCCGCGCGATCTCGTCGCCCGCGAGCAGCATCGGCGTCCCGCGTGACAGGATCAGCGTCGCCAGCAGGTTGCGCATCTGGCGGAAGCGCACGTCGTTGATGGCCGGATCGTCCGTCGGCCCCTCGACGCCGAAATTGCGCGACAGGTTGTGGCTGTGCCCGTCGCGATTGTCCTCGCCGTTCGCCTCGTTGTGCTTCTCGTCGTAGGAGACGAGATCGGCCAGCGTGAAGCCGTCGTGCGCGGTGATGAAGTTGACCGAGGCCCACGGCTTGCGGCCGCGCTTGTTGAACTTGTCGGCCGAGCCGGTCAGCCGCGCCGCGAGCTCGGGGATCTGCCCCTCGTCGCCCTTCCAGAAGGCGCGCACGGTGTCGCGGAACCGGTCGTTCCATTCCGCCCAGCCGGGCGCGAAGTTGCCGACCTGATAGCCGCCCGGCCCGCAGTCCCACGGCTCGGCGATCAGCTTCACCCCGGCCAGCAGCGGGTCCTGCCCCACCGCGTCGATGAAGCGACCCTCCTCCTCGAACCCGTGCGGCTCGCGCGCCAGAATGGTCGCAAGGTCGAAGCGGAAGCCGTCCACCCGCATCTCCAGCGCCCAATAGCGCAGCGAATCCATGACGAGCTGCAGCACGCGCCCGTTGGACAGGTTCACCGTGTTCCCGGTGCCGGTATCGTTGATGTAGTAGCGCTTGTTGTCGGGCAGCAGGCGATAATAGCTCGCGTTGTCGATGCCCTTGAAGGACAGCGTCGGCCCCTTCTCGTTGCCTTCCGGCGTGTGGTTGTAGACCACGTCCAGCACCACCTCGAGCCCGGCGCCGTGCAGCCGCGCCACCATCTCCTTGAACTCGGAGAAGGCGAAATCGGGCGAGGAGGCATAGCGCCGCTCGGGCGCGAAGAAGGCGAGCGTGTTGTAGCCCCAGTAGTTCGTCAGCCCCTTCTCGGTCAGGTAGCTGTCGTCCACGAAGGCGTGAACCGGCAGCAGCTCGATCGCCGTCACGCCGAGGCCCTGCGCATGGGCGATCGCCGCGGGCGTCGCGAGGCCCGAATAGGTGCCGCGCAGCGCTTCCGGAACACCGGTGTGGCGCTGCGTGAACCCTTTCACATGCGTCTCGTAAAGGACCGTATGCTCGAACGGGATGCGCGGCTGGCGGTCGCCGCCCCAGGTGAAGGCCGGGTCGATCACCCGCGCCTTCACCATGAAGGGCGCCGAATCGCGCTCGTCGAACGTCGTATCGTCGCCCGATTCCATCACGTAGCCGAACAGCGCCGGGTCCCATGTCAGCGTGCCGACGAGCTGCTTGGCATAGGGGTCCAGCAGCAGCTTGTTGGGGTTGAAGCGGTGGCCGTTCTGAGGCTCGTAGGGGCCGTGCACGCGGTAGCCGTAGACCGTGCCGGGGCGGGCGTCCGGCAGGTAGCCGTGCCACACCTCGTCGGTGAATTCCGGCAGGGTGATGCGCTCCAGCTCCACCTCGCCGCTGGCGTCGAACAGGCACAGCTCCACCTTCGTGGCGTTGGCCGAGAATATGGCGAAGTTGACGCCGAGACCGTCCCACGTGGCGCCGAGCGGCACCGGCCGCCCCTCGCGCAGCAGCGGCCCGCCATCGCGTGATGCGGGCGCCGTCGCGGCACCTGCTCGGGCCGCGCCGTCCGTGCCCGCCGTCCCGCCGCTGTTCTTTCCGATTTGAGCGTCCACCGCGAATGATCCAATGCTGAAGCGGTGGGCGTCATGCCGGTCACCGCAGGAGCGAAAACTCGTAACGGTGGCAGCGCGTTCCGATCCGCGCCCCGCCGCCCGGCGACACGCAATGTGCGCGACATCGGGCGGCCAGACCAGCCCCGCGTCCCGCGCCGATCAGGTCCGGCCGGGGGACGCGGCGTCCGCCCGGCCGGGTCCGATCAGATGTTGAAGGTGCGAACCGTCCCGTCGGCACGGACGATGTTGATCGTCTCGATCGTGTCGACATAAAGGTTCAACCCGGTCAGCGTACCGGCCGTGAAGCCGAGCGACTCGCCGAGCGCCAGCTCGTTCTCGACCGACGCCTGAAGACCCGCCGGAGAATCGTCGCTGAAGCGCAGCTCCAGCGTATCGCTGCCGTTGCCGCCATGGATGAAGTCGCCGGCAAGGCTCGACACCGACGTCACGTCATAGATGATCGTGTCGTTGTCATCGCCGCCGAAGATCTGCACGACGCCGCCGCCGTGACCGGCCGTCAGCGTGTCGTTGCCCGACCCGCCATCGACCAGACCACTACCGCCGAGGGTTATGGTGTCGTTGCCGGTGCCGCCGTCGATCAGCACCGCGTCACCGTCCACTGTGATCGTATCGTCTCCGGTCTCGCCGTAGATGTTCGTCGCGTTGCCGCCGACGGTGATCGTATCGGCGTCATCGCCCGCGCTGATCACCCCGGCGACGTTGCCGCCGACGGTGAGGCTGTCCATGCCCGTGCCGAGGGTCACCGCACCGCTATCGCCGCCGATCGTCACCGTATCGTTGCCGGAACCACCGTCGATCGCGCCGGCGATGCCTGCGACGTTCAAGGTATCGTCACCCGTCCCCAGCAGCACCGAGCCCGCGTTCCCCTCGAAGGTCACGGAGTCGTTGCCGTCCTCGATGTTGACGTCGGCGACCGTTGCGCCGGCCCGCACGACGACGGTGTCGTCGGAGTTGACACCGCCCCAGATGAGGCCGACCGTGGCGCCGTCGTCGATCTCCATGAACGAGGTTCCGGCGCCGTTATAATCGAGCACCGCCAGATTGGCGCCGCCCGTGACGAACGTCGAATTCTCGGCGTCCATGATGGTCACGTTGGCGGCATCGGCGTCGACGATGTTGTTATAGGGCGACGTGGTGGCGTCGAAGCTGTAGGTGGTCCACGACCCGTTCCCGTAGTCCAACGTGATGCGCTGCGCGTCGCCCAGCGAGATGCCGAGCGTCGTCAGCGTGGACGGTCGGGCAGAGTTCGTGTCCGCCACGTTGAGCTCGTCGACGAGGTTTTGCAGCGTCGCCGCGTCCAGCGTCGTCGTGTCGATGATGAGCGCGTCGGACGCGGCCTGACCCGTGCCGCTGGCCGCGGCGCCGGACCCTGCGTTGCTGGTCGAGGTGCTGACGGCCTGCTGAACCACCGGCGCCTCGGTCGTGAGCTTCGGTGTGTCGGCAGAGCGGTAGTCCGCCGAAATGCCGAACAGGGTCAGCATGTTCTGCTGCGCGTTATAGAGCGTGCTCGCCATGTCGTCGATCATGGCGATGCGTTGATCGAGCGCGTTGATGGTCGCCTCGCTGACCTGCGGAGCGACGACCGTCGTCGCCGTCGAGCTGTCCGCCGTCGCCGCCGAGGAGGCTGGCTCCGACGATGCGCCGGGAGATGTGATCGAGGCCGTGGCGGTCGACGTCGACGGCTCGAGCACCGTGGTTATCCCCGAAAGGTCCGACGAGAGCCCCGACAGCTCGGTCGTAACGTTCTGGAGCAAGCTGCCCCCGGTGACGGCGGTTGCGACGCTGGTCGTGGCGTTCGCCGCCGCGACGGAGCCCCGCCGGATGGCGTTCGTGCTCCGCTCGTTCACCGCGGACGTCGCAGTCCCCGCCGCCAAAGCCTTCAGCGCCGTCACATTGCGCGATGCGGTGGCCTTATAGGCGACCATCGACGCTCGGACGTTCATCAAATTCACGGACACAGGCATACTCCACACGGTTCATCGCTCGGACTTCGTGGTGCAACAAGCCGGAACCTCGTCCTTGGGTTGCTGCCGGAACGCGGCAAGCTGCTATCCGGCGTGGGCCGGGTCATGCATGCGCCGCTGCACCAGAACGCCTTATGCCCGAGCGCCGCACCGCGGTCGGGTACGCAAAGGGATGGCCCGGCCGCTCCTGCGAGCGTTCCCCCTCCTTTCGGATCGGGGACACGAGCCGGAAGTGCGCCCGCCGCGCCGCCCGGCCGGGTGCACCGTCATTGCGGGACGACCATCGCCGCAACGCCGCAACGTGGCGGACCGGCGGCGTGGAGGCGCGGCCGGATCCGCTGATCCGCAGCGTGGCGGCGCGGCCACGCTCGTCCGCCGCATGCGCAACGCGGATTGACCTCCCGCCGCCCAACCCCACCTTGCCGCCAAGGCCGAAATACAGAGGGCCGGGCCGAACGGGACGGACAAGGAGAGGAGCGGGCGTGGAAGAATTTCTTCAGGTGCTGGGGACGATCGGGCTCGTCTTCCTGGTGGTGGTCGGCGCGCTGGCCGGGCTGATCGCCTCGGGCGCCGAGGGCGGGCGCAACAAGGTCCGCAACGTGGCCATCGGCATCGTCGGCGCGGTGGTGCTGCCCTTCATCGTCGCGCTGCTGGCGACCGGCGTGCTCGCCGCCGGCGGCCTTCTCTTGATGATCGTGATCGCCCTCATCGGCGCCGCGGTCGTCCTTGCCGTCGCACGCATGCTGTTCCGCTGAGCCGCGGCGGCGCCCCTCAAGGCGCCCGCCACCCCGTTAAACGAGCCCACACCGCCGCCGGGCCGCTCATACGAGCCGCACCCGGCGGCGGGTGGCTCATGCCAGCCGCACCCGGCGGCGGGTGCCGAGCGTCCGCGCCATGACGAGAAGCGCCAGGCCCGCGAACGGCGCCACCGGATTCGGCCAAACCGCAAGACCGATCGCCGACAGGTAAAGCACGAGGTCGACCGCCCGCGCGCCCGTCAGCCGCGCCCCCGAAAGCACACCCGGTATCGCCGCCACCAGCACCAGGCCGGACGCCACCGCATCGGCCACCGCAACAGGCCCGCCGCGCATCGTCATGCCGGGATAGAGGAGCAGCATGAACGGCACCACGTAGGTGACCGCGCCGAGCCGCACCGCCTCCATCGCCGTCGCCAGCCAGCCCGTGTTGGCGATCCCCGCCCCGACGAACACCGCCACGCACACAGGCGGCGTGATCACCGAGATCGTCGCGAAATAGAACACGAAGAGATGCGCCGCCAGCGGGTCGATGCCGATGCGGATCATCGCCGGGGCCAGCACCGCCGCCACCAGCACATAGGCCGCCGTGGTCGGCAGCCCCATGCCCATGACGAGGCACACCAGCGCCACGATCAGCGCCACCAGCACCGCCGAGTCCCCCGCCAGCGACACGATCATCGACGACAAGGTGACGCCGATCCCGGTGAGGTTGATCATCGCCACCAGGATCTGCGCCCCGGCGAGCAGCACGCCGATGATGACGAGGCCCTTGCCCGCGTCGGTGAAGCCGGCCAGCACGCGCCGCGCCATCTCGCGCGGCGGCAGGCGCATCGCCTGCGTCGCCACGAAGGCGATCAGCAGCCCGGCGATGCCGTAGAACGCCGCCGTGGTGATCGACCGGCCGATCAGGATGCCGCCGATCAGCCCGCCCAGCGCCGCCACGATCGGCAGCACCCTGCGCGGCGCGCCGATCGTCCCCCACGCCGGCAGCTCGTCGGCCGGAACCAGCGCCAGGTCCCGCTTCACGGCGACGATGTGGACCGTGACGAACACCGAGAGATAGAAGAGCAGCGCCGGGATCAGCGCCGCCAGCATCACCGTCACGTAGGAGACGCCGAGGATTTCGGCCATCACGAAGGCGGCGGCGCCCATGATCGGCGGGGCGATCTGCCCGCCGGTCGACGCGACCGCCTCCACCGCCGCCGCGAAGGGCCGCGGATAGCCGAGACGGATCATCATCGGGATGGTGAAGTTGCCCGTGGTGGCGACGTTGGCGACCGCCGAGCCGGAAATCATCCCGAAGAGGCCCGACGCGATGGTAGCGATCTTCGCCGCGCCGCCCGGCTGGCGTCCGCCCAGGCGCATGGCGAGGTCCATGAAGGTCTGCCCGCCGCCGGTGTGAAGCAGCAGCGCGCCGAAGAGGACGAAGGTGGCGACCACCGTCGCCGCCACCCCCGTCAGCATGCCCCACACGCCGAGGTCGCCCAGAAACAGCGTCTCGGTGACGAAGGCGGTGTCGAAACCGCGGTGGCCGAGCGGGGCCGGCAGCAGGTGGCCGAAGAGCGCGTAGCCGAGCCCCGCCGCCACCATCGCCGGGAAGACGATGCCCACCGTGCGCCGCCCGAACTCCAGCACCGCCACAACGAGGCCGAGCGTCAACGCCTTGTCGAGCGTGGTCGCCCACGGGAGCGCGGCCATGATCGTCTCGTAATTGACGACGATGTAGCCCGCCGCGGCCATCGTGAGGCCGACGAGGCAAAGGTCGATCGCGACGCCGAGAGGGCGCCACGGCTTGCCCTCCCCCAGCGGATAAAGCGCCGCCCCCAGGGCGATCACCAGCGCCAGAAATACGGCACGCTGGATCATCCCCTCATAGGGGCCGGCCGCGGCGGTGTAGAAGACGAAGGCCCCGACCAGGAGGGCAAGGCCCGTCTGCACGCGCTCCAGAGTCATCCCGTCTACTCGGCTTTGAGCTTCGCCGGGATCGCGATCCCAGCCTCCTCATAGTAGCGCGCCGCCCCCGGATGCAGCGGGATGGTGCCATATTGCATCGTCAACGCGCCGAGATCGGCGTCCTTCAGGGTGGAGAGGGCGGCCGCCTGCGCGTCCACGTTCTCCATCACCGTCTTGACGATCTGGTAGGCCACCTCGTCGTCCATCGTCGACGGCGCGCCGACACCGACGCCGAAGCTCCACGTGGTGTAGGCGGGCACCCCGTCCGACGCGCCGGCGGGAACGTCGACCACGGAAATGTCCGGCATGTCGGCGCGGATCTTGTCGGCCTGCTCGGGCGTCAGCCCCAGAATCGCGATGTCGGTGAAGGTGGCGATGTCCATGGTCGACGCGTCGACCTTGTTGCCGGTGCCGGACTTCACGTAGCCCGCGAGGCGGTTGTCCTTGATCGCGTCGGCCATGTCGGTGGTGGAGCCGCGCACATAGTCGGCGGTGAGGCCGAGCGTGTCGAACACGGCTTCCGTCGTGGTCTCGGTGGCCGAACCGCGGATGCCGGGGTTGAAGCGCATCCCCTTCAGCCCCTCCAGCGAGGTGACGCCGCTGTCGGTGCGCACCACCACGTTCTGCGGCGCGCCGGTGTAGATCCACAAGAGCCGCAGGTCCTGCGCCCGGCCCTCGAACTCGTGCGTTCCGGCGAAGGCGTGCTGGGCGACGTTGGAGGTGATGATGCCGAGGTCCATCTGGCCGCGCTCCATGCGGCGGATGTTGTCGACCGCGGCGCCCGTTTCCACCACGTTGGCGCGGATCCCGTCCGTCTTCTCGTTCAGAAGCTGGCCGACGGCGACGATGTAGCCATAATGGCTCGACGAGGCCGAGGTGGAGCCGAACAACAGGTTCGCCTCCTGCGCGGCGGCCGGTTCGGCGGCCCCCATGGCCACCACAGCGGCACCGGCGATGATCGTCAGGACGTTCTTTTTCATAGGTCCCTCCCCTTCATTTTTGTTGTCGTTTCAGCCGCGGAGGACGTTGCCTCGCGAAGGCCGGGGTGGTCGCCGCAGCATTCCGCGGCAACCCTTGCGTAGGCGGCTCTTATTGCGCCGCCTTCATGGGCCGCGCCCACAGCTCCGCGCCGGGGTCGGCGACGCGCGCCGCACCGCTGGCGACCAGTCGCGCGGCCTCCGCCTCACCATAGCCGAGGCGGCTCAGGATCGCGCGGGTATGTTCGCCCAGAAGCGGCGGCGGCAGGCCGGGCTCGGCCTCGCCCGCCGCAGCGGGAAGCGGCAGATCGGGCGCCGCGAAGTCGTAACCCGCGAAGGCGAAATCGGTAAATTTGGGCGGCGTCGTGGCCTGCGGCGCGCTCAGCACGCGGTCGGCGGACAGCACCTCGGTGTAGCCCGCCCCGGCGGCCGACAGGCGGGCGGCCAGCGCATCGTAGCTGAGGGCCGCGACGGCGGCGCGCACGGTGGCCTCCACCTCCTCGCGGCGGCGGCGGCGCTGGCGCAGCGTCGCCAGCTCGGGATCCTCCGTCAGCCCCGCCGCGCGCACGAAGCGCGCCCAATGGTCGTCGGTCAGCATCACGAGGTAGATCCACCGCCCGTCCGCCGTCTCGTAGGCGCCGTAGCCGGGGATCGAGAATTCCGGCGACGGCTCCGTCTCCGGCCGGCCCAGAAGCTGCGATTTCAGCTGCACGCCGACGAGATCGCGCGCCGCCACGTGGAGCCCCGTCTCGTAGAGGCCGAGTTCCAGGTTGCGGCGGCCGGGTTCGTCGTTCCCCGCCAGGAGCGCACCCAGGATGGCGATCACCGCGTAAGACCCGGCGAACTGGTCGTGATAGGACGGGCCGAGCCGCGACGGGCGCCCGTCGATCCGGTTGGAGTACATCACCCCCGTCGCCGCCTCGGCGATCGGGTTGGAGGCGGGCTCGTCGGCGAGCGGCCCTTCGCCATAGCCTTTGATGTGGCAGTAGACGACTGCCGGGTTGGCCGCCGCCGCCCGCTCGTAGGTGAGGCCGAGCCGCCGCGCCGCACCGGGCGACATGTTGTGCAGCACGATGTCGGCGCCGGCGAGAAGCCGGTCCAAAATCGCCTGTCCCTCGTCGTTGCGCAGGTCCAGGCACAGGCTTTCCTTGCCGCGGCTATAGGCGATGTATGTGCCGCTGGGGCCGCCGCGCACCAGCCCCCGCGTGGTGTCGCCGCCGGGCGCTTCGATCTTGATGACGGTGGCGCCGAGCTGGCTGAGGATGTGCGCGGCGAACGGCGCGGCGATCATGCTGCCGAGTTCGACCACGGTGCGGCCGGCGAGGATTCCAGGCGCCATGGAGCGTCTCCTATTCGTTTCGCATAAAATGCATTATCCAAAATCCGACGCAAGCGTTTCTGTTGGAGCAGCACCCGTCATCGCACTCAGAAACCGCACTCCCCGCCATCTGCGCCCATGTTGATCGCCTAAATCGGGTGGACCGCTCCGACCGGCGGCTCCGCCAACCACCGTGCCACCTCCACTCACAGATGCATGATGCATTATTTGGTTGACGGGAGCCGCGAACCGCCGATAGCCTGGCGGAAAATAAAACTGGGAGGATTTGACCATGGGACTGCGAAGCGGAACACCACTGCGGCTGTCAGCCGCCATGATCGCCCTGATCACCGGCACGAACCTCGCCGCCGCTCAGGACCCCGGCATCGACACGGCCAACAAGACCGTCACCGTCGGCGCCTTCACCCCCATCACCGGGCCGGTCCCGTTCTACGCCATCCTCACCCACGCGGCGGACGCCTTCTACCGCAACCTCAACGAAAACGGCGGCATCGACGGCTGGACCGTCAACTACGTCACCAAGGACGACGGCTACGAGCCCGCCCGCAGCGTCGCCGTCACCCGCCAGATGGTGGACGATGACGGCATCTTCGCCCTCTCCGCCGCCGTCGGCACCGCCACCAACGTCGCCGTCATCCCCTACGCCAAGGAGGCCGGGCTGCCGATGATCAGCCCCATCGGCGGCGCCAGCCAGTTCTTCGCCGAGCCGAACATCTTCCCGCTCCTGCCCGACTATGGCTGGTCCGCCGCCTCCAACGTGGACTACGCCGTCAACGACCTCGGCCTGCAGAAAGTCGCCCTCCTGTGGGAGAACGACGAGCTCGGCCGCTCCGCCAAACGCGGCTTCGACGCGGTGATGGCCGACCTCAAGCTCGAGCCGGCCGCCTCCGTCTCCTTCGACGTGAAGACCACCAACTTCGCCCCGCAGATCCGCCGCATCGCCAACTCCGGCGCCGAGGCGGTGATCCTGTTCGGCTCCAACGCCAACCTCGCCGCGGCGCTGAAGGCGGCCGACCTGCAGGGCGTCGAAACCACCTGGTTCGCGCCCTTCTTCGCGGCCGATCCGTCCACCTACCGCCTCGCGGGCGATCTGCTGGACGGCGTCTACTTCTCCTCCTGGCTGATGCCCGTCGCCGCCGACGACCCCAACGTCGCCGCCTACCGCGAGTCCATCGCCGAACATTATCCGGACGATCCGGTCGGCGTGTTCGGCCTCAACGGGTGGAGCAACGCCGCCCTCTTCGCCGCGGGCTTCAAGGCGCTGCTCGACAGCGGCAACGAGCTGACGCGCGAGAACCTCGTCGCCGCCATGGACACCCTCTCCGACGCCGCCGTCGGCGGGGCGCGCGGCGTCTCCTTCAAACCGGGCGACCACCGCGGCACCCGGCAGGAAGGCATCATCCAGGCGAAAGACGCCGACTTCGTGCTCGTGAAGGACTTCCGCCCCTACCCGGCCGTGGTCTTCGACGCCCCCGCCGACTGAGCGCGCACCGCCGCAAAGCGCCCACCTTTGCGAACCCGTCCATCGGCGCCCCTTCTGCGGGGCGCCACCACACTTGCGGAGTCCCCCATGACGCTCCACCCCTTGAGCGCGCCCCCGCGCCTCGAAGGACAGGTCGCGCTCGTTACCGGCGCGGCCGGCGGCATCGGCCGCGCCACGGCACTGACCCTGGCCGAAGCCGGCGCCACCGTGATCGCCACCGACATCGTCGACACCGCCGACTATGGTGCCGCCGGATCGGGCGCCCCCAACGCCGGCGGCACCATCCACTACCGCCGCTACGACGTCACCTCCGCCGCCGAGACCGAGGCGCTGATCGCCGACGTCAGCGAGACGCACGGCGGCATCGACATCCTCATCCTGTGCGCCGGCACCATCTCCCACCGCCCGCTCACCGAGGCGAGCGACGACGAGTGGCAGGCCATGCTCGCCGTCAACCTCTTCGGCGTCGTCAACCCGGTGCGCGCCGTGTTCCCGAAGATGCAGGCGCGCGGCTACGGCAAGATCGTCGCCCTCGGCTCCATCGCCGCCAAGATCGGCGGCGTCGCGTCCGGCCCCGCCTACGTCGCCGCCAAGTCCGCCGTCCACGGCCTCATGAAGTGGGTCGCCAAGGCGGGCGCGTCCTCCGGCGTCTATGCCAGCGTCGTCGCCCCCGGCCCGGTGGAAACGCCGATGTGGCAGACCGTCACCCAGCGCGCCGCCCCCTCCGCCAACGGCAACGTGCCCCTCGGCCGCTACGGCCAGCCCGAAGACATCGCCCAGGCGATCCTCTTCCTCTCCTCCCCGCAATCCAACTGGATCACCGGCACCGTTCTCGACGTGAACGGCGGCATGTTGATGGACTGAGGTGCGATCATGACCACCCCGACGAGCCCCACCCCGAACACCCCCCTCGCGATCGGCTTCATCGGCCTCGGCGTCATGGGCGGGCCGATGTGCCGCAACGTCGCCACCAAACACCCCGGACCCGTCACCGCCTTCGACCTGTCGGCCGACGCCCTCGCCGCGCTGTCGGACACCAAGGCCGCGCCCGCCGGCAGCATCGAAGACCTCGCCGCCGCGGCGGACGTCATCTTCCTGTCGCTCCCCGGCGGGCCGCAGGTGGAGGCCGTCGCGCTCGGCCCCGTCGCCGCCGCCGCGCGTGCCGGTGCGATCGTGGTCGACCTCTCCACCACCACCGTCGCCGCCGCGCGCACCGTCGCCGCCGGCCTCGCCGAACGCGGCGTCCTCTTCGCCGACGCCCCGGTCGCGCGCACCAGAGAGGCGGCGCAGAAGGGCGCCCTCTCCATCATGGTCGGCGCGTCGCCCGCCGTGTTCGAGACGATCTCCCCGCTGCTCGCCTACATGGCGACCGACATCACCCACGGCGGCGACGTCGGCGCAGGCCAGGTGCTGAAGCTCGTCAACAATATGCTGGTGTTCCAGAACACCGTGGCCGTCGCCGAGATGATGGTGCTGGCCGAGCGCGCCGGCGTCTCCGGCGCGGTCATGCTGGAAGCGGTCTCCAAAGGCTCCGGCGACAGCTTCGTCCTGCGCAACCACGCCGCCAAGGCGATGCTGCCGCGCGACTTCCCGGCCCGCTCCTTCCCGCCCGAGTACGTGCTGAAGGACATCTCCTACGTGTTCGACCTCGCGGCCGGCACCGGGACCGCCCTCCCCTCCGCCGCCGCCGCCCGCCGCTACTACGAAGCCGCCGCCGCCACCGACCTTTCCGGCCGCTACTTCCCCGGCGTCATCCGCCTCGTCGAAAACGACACCTTCGCGGACACAGCGCCACCATCAGAGGCGCCCAACTCAGAGGCGGCGGAATGAACGCCGTCCTCGACAGCCTCGCCTTCGACCTCTTCCCGCTCGTCTGGTCGGGCATCGTCACCGGCTGCCTCTATGCGCTGGGCGCGCTCGGCCTCGTGATGATCTTCAAATGCTCGCGCGTGGTGAACTTCAGTCACGGCAACGTCGCGGGGTTCGCTGCCTTCCTCGTCTACGGCTTCACGTCGGGGCTGCTGCTGGCCGTCTCCTGGGGCGTCGCGGTGCTGCTGGCGGCGGTCTTCATCGTCGCCATCGCCTTCCTCACCTACGCGCTGATCTCGCCCCTCATCCAGACGTCGGACCTCACCGCCACCATCGCCACGCTCGGCGTCGGCCTCATCGTCCAGGGCGCGACGCTGCTCCTGTTCGGGGCCGACATCGTCAGCCTGGACCTGCCGGTGCCGCGCTTCGCCACCTCCGTGCTCGGCCTTCGGATCACCGGCTACGACCTCACCGTGCTTTCGGTCGCCGTCGTCACCATCGGCGCGCTGTTCCTCGTCATCGACTTCACCAAACTCGGCATCGCCTTCCGCGCCATCTCGTCGAACGCCTTCGCGGCGGAGGTCTGCGGCCTCAACCTCGCCCGCGTACAGGTGTTCGCATGGTCGGTCGCGGCGGGGCTCGGCGTCATCGGCGCGCTTCTCATCGTGCCCACCACCTTCCTCAGCGCCACCACCGTCGCCGCCTTCATGCTGCAGGCATTCGCCGCGGCGGTGATCGGCGGGTTCGCCAGCCTTCCGGGCAGTCTGATCGGCGGAATCCTGATCGGCATCCTCATGAACCTCTTCACCTTCTACGTGTCGCCGGAATACGCCTCCACCTTCCTGCTCGTCGTCATCCTGGCGGCGCTCAACGTGTTCCCGAACGGCATCCTGGCGCCGGTGCGGGGCAGCCGTGTCTGACGCGCTCGCCTCCCCCGCCGCCGCCCTCCCGGTGCCGCCCGGCCGCGTCCTCGCGCGCGGCGCCACGGTGCTCCTGGTGATGGGCCTCGCCGCCCTCCCCTTCGCGGTGCAGGGCTCGTGGATCTACGCCCTCGGCATCACCTTCGCCAACGCCGTCGCCGTGCTCTCGGTCAGCGTCCTCGTGCGCTATGGCGGCGAGGTGTCCATCGGCCACGGCTTCTTCGCAGCGGTCGGCGCCTACACGGTGGCCATCATGGAGCAGCGCCTCGGCGTGTCGCTCCTCGTGTCGCTGCCCGTCGGCGTGGCGCTCGGCGTCGTCAGCGGCATCGCCTTCGCCTGGCCGTCGCGCAACATCTCCGGCATCTACCTCGCCGTCTCCACCATGGCGCTCGCCCTCGCTCTGCCGGAGCTGATCAACAACGCCGCCTCCTTCACCGGCGGCTACCAGGGGCTCTACGTCGCCGAGCCGCTCGTCCCCGGCCTCTCCATGAGCCTGCAGCGCTACTACGTGCCGCTCGCCGCCCTCGTGCTGGTCGCGCTGGCGCTCGGCCAGTTCCGCCGCTCGCGCCAGGGTATGGCGATGCTCCTGGTGCGCACCCACCCCGCCGCAGCCGACGCCTTCGGCACGCCGCGCGTGTGGGCCCGCGTCGCCGTCATGGGGATCAGCTGCGGTGTCGCCGCGCTCGCCGGGTGCGTGCTCGCCTTCGCCAGCTCCACCGTGTCGCCCAGCGGCTTCACCTTGTGGACGTCCATCTTCTTCCTCGTCGGCTCGGTGGTCAGCGTCTACGGCCTCAGCCTGCCGCGCGCCCTCGTCGGCGGTGCCTTCCTCACCCTGGTGCCGCAGCTTCTGTCGGCGTCCGGAGCGTGGATCCCGGTGATGTACGGCGTCGCGCTGCTGGCGGTCATTCTCGCCGGCCACTTCCTGCCGCGCCTGTCCGCCCGCATTCGCCGACAGGGAGGGACCGCATGAGCCTCGCCAGCATCGCGCCAGCCAGCGTCACCCCCGCCGGCACCAACCCAGCACCGGCGCTGACCGGCCAGGGCGTCGCCCTCGCCTTCGGCGGCATCAAGGTGCTCCAGGGGCTCGACGTCACCTTCCGCGCCGGCGAAATCACCGGCCTCATCGGCCCCAACGGCGCCGGCAAGACCAGCCTCTTCAACTGCCTCACCGGCGCCTACCGGCCGACCGGCGGCACCATCCACTACGGCACCGCGCCGCTGGACGGCCTCTCCCCCGCCGAGCGCGCCCGCAAAGGCATCGTCCGCTCGTTCCAGACCGTCGCCTTGTGCCCCGACCTCACCGTCGCCGAAAACGTCATGATGGGCCTCGCCCGCGACTACCGGGCCGGGTGGGCGAGCGCCTTCCTCCCCCTCGCCCGCGGCCGCCGCGAACGCGCCGCCATGATGGACGGCGCCATGGCCGCCCTCACCACGCTCGGCCTGGAGCGCACCGCGTCGGCCTATCCCGGCGCGCTTCCCCCCGGCACCCAGCGCCTCGTCGAGATCGCCCGCGCCATCGCCGGCAAGCCGTCCGTGCTGCTGCTCGACGAGCCCGCCGCCGGCCTCAACACCGCCGAAACGCGCGAACTCACCCGCGCGCTCCGCCGCCTCGCCGCGCCGGACCTCGTCATGGTCGTCGTCGAGCACGACATGGACCTCGTGATGTCGATCTGCGACCGCATCACCGTCCTCAACTTCGGCACCATCGTCGCATCCGGCGCGCCGGACGCCATCCGCCGCGACCCCGACGTTCAGCGCATCTACCTGGGGACCGAGGATGACTGATCTCCTGCGCATCGACCACCTGTCCGTGTTCTACGGCGCCGCCGCGCAGGCCGTGGAGGACGTCTCGTTCAGCGTCCCCGGCAACGCGGTGGTGGCGCTGCTGGGCGCCAACGGGGCGGGCAAGTCGTCCATCATGAAGGCGGTCGCGGGGCTCATCCCCGGTCGCGGCGCCATCACCTTCGACGGCGCGCGGATCGACGGCACCACCACCCGCGCCCGCGTCGCCCGCGGCATCGTCTACGTGCCGGAGGGACGCGCCGTCGTCGGGGACCTCACCGTGCGCGAAAACCTCGTCCTCGGCGGCTACACCGTGCCCGGTCCCGCCCGGCGCAGCCGCATGGAGATGGTGCTGGACCTCTTTCCCGAGATCGCCGGCAAAGCGAACGGCGGCGCCTGGCGCTTGTCGGGCGGAGAGCAGCAGATGCTCGCCATCGGCCGCGGGCTTATGGCCGGGCCGCGGCTCCTGCTGCTGGACGAGCCGTCCCTCGGCCTCGCCCCTCTCCTCGTGCGCCGGGTCTTCGACAGGCTCGCCACCATCCGCGCCGAGAGCGGCCTCGCCATCCTCCTGGTGGAGCAGAACCTTGCCATGACCATGCGCCTTGCCGACGAGATCCACTTCCTGCGCGGCGGCCGCCTGATCGGCCACAAACGCACCGACGAGCTGCGCGACGGTGCCGCCCGCCAGCATGCCGTCGACACCTTCCTGGGCGCGGCGGCGGCGGAGTGAGCACGATGACACACACCCAAAACGGCGATTGGGAGATCCACGCCATCCGCTACGCCGTCAACCCGACGCGCACCCGCGGCCAGAACTTCATCCTCGAAGCCAGCCCCGCCGAGCCGCTCACCCTGGACTTCTACTCCTGGGTGCTCATGCGCGGCGACGAGGTGATCGTCGTCGATACCGGAATGGACCCCGCCAAGGCGGAGCACCACGGCCACACCATGCTGGTCAATCCGGTGGATGCGCTGCGTTCCCTCGGCGTCGACCCGGAGGCGGTCACCACCGTGATCCTCACCCACGCCCACTACGACCATACCGGCCACCTGAACGCCTTCCCCAACGCCCAATTCCACATGCAGGCCGAGGAGATGGCCTTCATCACCGGCCCGTTCATGGCCCGCCCCTGGTTCCGCCGCGCCTACGAGGTGGACGAGATCCTCACCCTGGTGGAGCTTCTCCACGCAGGACGCCTGACGCTCCACGGGCGCGAGGAGACGATTGCGGACGGAGTCACCGTCCACTGGGTCGGCGGCCACACGGCGGGGCAGGAGATCATCACCGTCGCCACCAGCCGCGGCACCGTCGTCCTAGCCTCCGACGCGCTGCATTATTACGAGGAATATGAGCGCGGCGTCCCCTTCGCCATCGTCGTCAGCTCGGCCGACATGATCGCCGCCCACGACACCATCCGCCGGCTGGCGGCGAGCGACGACCACGTGGTGCCCGCACACGACCCGCGCGTGGCCGAACTCTACCCCCCGTCGCGCCCCGACCTCGCCGGGCAGGTGATGCGGCTCGACCTGCCGCCCGCCCTCTCGCTCACGCCGTCATCCACCCCGGCGGCCCCCGGCAAAGGATGGGCCGCGTGATGATGCTCAATTGCGCAACCACGGTCCCTTCGGGCAATGACGATCATGCTTCAGAAGGACCAAGAACGCATGATGCATCAAACCAAGGAGGAGCGGGTCGCGGACTATCTGCGCGAGGGGATCATCTCCGGCCGCCTTCCGCGCGGGTCGAAGCTGAAGCAGGCCGAAATCGCGGCGGTGATCGGCACCAGCATCACCCCGGTGCGCGAGGCGATCAAACTCTTGGAGGCGGAGGGCTTCGTCCACGCCTCGTCCCACAAGGGCGCGATCGTCGCCGAATTCGACATCAACGCGACCGAAGAGATCGTCGACCTCAGGGTGATCATGGAGTGCCGCCTTGCGCTGAAGGCCATGGCGCGCCTGACCGAGGCGCAGATCGCCGAACTCGTCGCCCTGCAGAAGGAGCTGGAGGCGGCGACCGCGCGGGCCGACAAGGACGCGGTGCGCGGCATCAACTACCGCTTCCACGAGCTGATCTACATGGCCGCCGATCTGCCGATGACCTTGCGGTTCACCCGCACGCTCTGGGCCCGCTACCCGTTCGACCTCATCAACAAGGTGGAAAGCCGCATCGACCGCGCGTCGGACGAGCACCGGGCGATGCTCTCGGCCATCATCTCGCGCGACGAGGCGGCTCTCATCGCCGCGCTGCGCACCCACATCCGCGCCGGCTGGGAGGAGTTCAAGGCAAGCTACAAGCCCTGAGGGGCGCTTGCCGGCTCCATCCGGGCGCAGCGGCCACCACCGGCCGTCCCCTCTGCCGCCCCGATCTATGGAGCCTTCAATGACGACCAATTCGATCCTGCTCGTCATGGACATGATGAACGACCTCGTCCACCCGGAAGGAATGGGCGCGGCCACCTACGCCGTCCAATGCCGCGAGCGCGGCGTCTATGCCGCCACCGCCACCGCGATCGCCCGCGCCCGCGCCGCCGGGATCATGGTCGGCTACGTGCGCGTCGGCTTCTCGCCGTCCTATGCGGAGTGTCCGCCGGGCTCGCCGGTGTTCTCCAAGGCGCGTGACAACGGCGTCTTCACCCTCGGCACCTGGGGCACGGAGGTCTTCGCCGACTTCGCGCCGCAGGAGGGCGACCCCGACATCGTCAAGCACCGCGTCAGCCCGTTCTACGGCACCAAGCTGGAGCCGCTGCTGCGCGCGCGCTCCATCGGCCGGCTGATCCTCACGGGCGTCTCCACAAACGGCGTGGTGTCGGCGGCGGTGCGCGAGGGGCACGACCGGGACTACGCCTGCGTCATCCTCGAGGACTGCTGCGCCGGGGCGACCGCCGAAGAGCACGAACACGCGATGTCCGGCCTCAAACGCTACGCCACGGTGACCACCGCGGACGCATTCCCCACCTGATAATGCATCATTATTGCGGTCGGCGCGTACAAATCGACCGTTAGCCGGCCAAAACACGCCTGGTACGCCGAACGGACCCGTTGACCCGCCCTACAAAGAATGCATTCTATATCAAACGCTGAATTTCGGGACCGGACGCTCGGCAGGCGCACACGACGCCGCCGCCCGGCCCCCTCCCCCAGAACAAACCGCCTCTCACCCAGGAGCACGCCTTGAGCACCTTCGACACCATCGAAAAGCCGAAACACGACGTCGGCGGCGCCCCCGCCGAGGGCCTGATCACCGACGAGGCGATCGCCAAGGCGCGCGACATGATCGGCCTGCAGCTCCGCCCCGAGGGCCCCTACCTGCAGGACGCAACGCCCGACACACTGCGCAACTGGTGCAACGGCATCGGCGACCTCAACCCGCTCTACCGCGACCTCGAATATGGCCGCCTCAGCCGCTACGGGACCCAGCTCGCCCACCCCATGTTCCCGATGGCCTTCGGCTGGATCGGCCGCACCCGCTGGGGCCTTCCCGGCGTCCACGGCTTCTACGCCGGCAACGACTGGGAACTC
Source organism: Acuticoccus yangtzensis (assembly GCF_001927245.1). GTDB lineage: Bacteria > Pseudomonadota > Alphaproteobacteria > Rhizobiales > Amorphaceae > Acuticoccus > Acuticoccus yangtzensis. The sequence goes on from NZ_MJUX01000002.1 coordinate 372,538, forward strand.
TTCCGCCACATCCGCCCCGGCGACCGCATCAGCGCCATCGAACGCGTCGTCGGCGTCGAAGTGAAGGAGTCGAAGTTCTCCGGCCGGCTCGTGCTGCAATATGTCGAGGCGAGCTACACCAACCAGCGCGGCGAACTCGTCGCCCGCGCGCTCGGCACCTGCACCCGGCACGAGCGCAAGGCCGCCCGCGATGCCGGCAAGTACAAGGACATCAAGACCCACGAATACACGCCCGAAGACTACGACAAGATCGATGAGGCGATCATGCGCGAGGATGAGCGCATGCGCGGCGCCAACGTGCGCTACTTCGAGGACGTGACCGAGGGCGAGACGCTGGACCCCATCGTGCGCGGGCCGCTGTCTCTGATGGACACCATGGGCTTCCTCGTCGGCTGCGGGCGCGGCCACACCCACGGCGTCGTCTTCAAGGCGGCGATGAAACACCCCGGCCACTTCTTCCGTAACCCGGAAGCGGGCGGCGGCATCGAGTACACCGGCATCGGCCACCACCGCGAATCGACCGCCAAAGAGGTCGGCGTCCCCGGCGTCTACGACTACGGCCCGCAGCGGTCGTCGTGGATGGCCTCGCTGGTGACCAACTGGATGGGCGACGCCGCCTTCCTGAAGCGCGTGCGCACCGAGATGCGCCGATTCAACACCATGGGCGACTGTACCTGGTGCAAGGGCAAGGTGGTGAAGAAGTACATCAAGGACCGCCACGCCCTCGTCGACCTCGAAATCTGGGGCGAGAACCAGCGCGGCGAGATCACCACGCCGGGCCTTGCCACCGTGGTGCTGCCGTCGCGCGATCCCAGCATCCCCGTCCACTTCGACGGGTCGGGCCTCGACCTCGACCTTCCCGTCGTGCGCTGAACCCGAGGACCCGCCATGACGACCGATGATACGAACGGCCCCCTCCACGGCCTCAAGGTGGTCGAGCACGCGCGCGGTGTCGCCGCGGCCTATGCGGGGCGGCTGCTGGCGGCGATGGGCGCCGAGGTCGTCATGGTGGAGCCGCCGGAGGGCACACCGCTGCGCCGCGAACCACCCTTCCTCGACACCGAGGAGGAGTGGAGCGCGCTCTTCACCTACCTCGCGGCGGGCAAGGACAGCGTCGTCGCCGACCTCGCCAGCGCTTCCGGCCACGCCACGCTGACGGCCCTCCTCGACGCGGCCGACATCTTCATCGACGACACGCCGCTTGCCGAACGGGATGCCCTGCGGCTCGGTGCGGCGACCTTGGCGGCGGCGCATCCGCGGCTGATCCACACCTCGGTGCTCCCCTTCGGCGCCACCGGCCCGAAGGCGGGGTGGGCCGGCGAGGAGATCAACCTCATCCACGCGTCCGGCGAGGGCTACCTCCTCCCCAACGGCCTCACCGCGGACCTCTTCCCGGACCGCCCACCGCTGAAGATCGCAGGACATTTTGCTGAGATGCAGGGCGGCGTCACCGCCGTCTTCGCCGTCCTCTCCGCGCTCTGGGCGGGCGGCGGTGCGGGCGCCACCGGCGGCGGGCGCACCGTCGACGTCTCGGTGCAGGACGCCAACGTCGCCATCGGCGCCTTCGCCGTGCAGCGGTACGGCGACGGGTCGATCGAGCACCGCCACGAGCGCAAGTTCCGCTACGGCGGCGTGATCGAATGCGCCGACGGCTACGTCGAACTCCTCACGCTGGAAGAGCGGCAATGGGACGGCCTCGTCGAGCTGATGGGCCGTCCCGCCTGGGCGAGCGACCCGGCGATGGCGAGCGCCGCCGCCCGCAGCGCCGCCGGGGAGACGATCAACGCCCACATCCGCGCCTTCGCGGCGGGCGAGCGCGCGGCCGACCTCGTCGCACGGGCACAGCGCCTCGGCGTGCCGATGGCGCCCTACAACACGCCGGACGGCGTCCTCGCCGACCCGCACGTGGCCGCCCGCGGCCTGTTCGCTCCGGTCGACGTCCCCGGCGTCGGCGCACTGCCGATCCAGGCCGCGCCCTTCCGCTTCGGCCCCGCCCCGCTCGCCGCGCCGCACGGTCCGCCGGAGCTCGGCGCCGCCACCTCCCGCCTCGCGGCCACCGCCATCGCCGCAGCAGACGCACGAAAGGTCACCGCATGAGGCCGCTCGAAGGCATCCGCATCGCCGATTTCACGGTTCACGCGGCCGGCCCCTTCTCCACCCACATGCTCGCCATGATGGGCGCCGAATGCATCAAGATCGAGACCGCGCTCAGGCCCGACATCTTCCGCAAGCCGCACACGGTCTACGGCCGCGCCGGGGCGGCCACGTTCGACCAGGTGTCGGCGGGCAAGCTCTCCGTGCGCCTCAACCTCAAGACCGCCGAAGGGATCCTCCTCGCCAAGCGCCTCGTCGCGGTGTCGGACGTCGCCGCCGAAAGTTTTCGCGCCGGCGTCATGGAGCGCCTCGGCCTCGGCTACGACGCGCTGAAGGCCGTGAAGAACGACATCGTCATGGTGTCCATCTCCTCCTCCGGCCAGACCGGCCCCGACTCCCATTTCGCCGGCTACGCCCCGCTGTTCGGCGCATGGGGCGGCCTCGGCTTCATGAGCGGCTATCCGGACGGCCCGCCGCTGGAAATGCGGCACGTGATGGACCATTCGGTCGGCATGAACGCCGCCGCCGCGACGGTGGCCGCGCTGCACCAGCGCCGCCGCACCGGGCGCGGCGCCCATGTGGACGTCGCAGCGCGCGAGGTCGCCTCCTCGCTGATCGGCGAGGCGATGATGGCCGCCGCCGCCGGGGTCGAGCCCGCCCGCCTCGGCAACGATGACCACCGCCGCGCCCCGCACGGTGTCTATGCCACGGTGGAGGCGGACCGCTGGCTCACAGTCTCCGTCGGCAGCCAGGCCGAGTGGCACGGCCTCCTCAGCGTCATCGGCCGGACCGACCTCCTTCGCGCCCCGCAATACGAGACCGGCGCCGACCGCCACGCCAACCGCGAGGCGCTCGGCCGCCTCGTCGCCGCATGGGCCGCCACGCAGGAGGCGGGCGCCGCGGCGGAGGCCCTGCAACGCGCTGGCGTTCCCGCCCACGTCTCGGTCACCGCGAGCGAGATCGCCGCCGACCCGCACATGCGCGCCCGCGGCGCCATCGTCGACGTGACCGAGACCGGCGGCACGGTGCGCGCGGCGGTGGGTCGCCCCGCCCGCTTCTCGTCCGCCGACGCGCCCGCCTTCGCCCGCGGCACCCCCGGCCTCGGCGAGCACGAGGACTACGTCTATGGCGAGCTCCTCGGCCTCGGCCGCGCGGCGATCGACGATCTCGTCGCCCGCCAGATCATCCACTGAGGCGCATCCCGCGCCCGATCGCACGCCAAGCCTCCAAGAACGCAGCAATTTCGCGCCCTCTCCCGTCCGGTGGAGCGCGAAGGGCTCCAAGCGACAGGTACGAACCGTGACCGCCACACTCTCCGACACCGCCGACCATAGCGACGCCATCGGCCGCACCCAGTCCCGCACCGAAATCATCGCTCCGGCCAAGGTGGACGCGCTGGCGGCCACGCTGGACCTTCCGCCGGTCGCCCTCCCCGGCGCCTCTCTGCCGCCCGGCTGGCACTGGATGTTCTTCAACCCCTTCGTGCGCCGCAGCGAGATCGGCGCCGACGGCCACCCCAAACGCGGCGGCTTCCTGCCGGACGTCGCGTTGCCGCGCCGGATGTGGGCCGGCGGACGCCTGACCTTCCACGCGCCCTTGCCGGTCGGCGCCATGGCGACCCGCGACAGCACCATCATGGACGTCGTCACCAAGGACGGGCGCAGCGGCCGGCTCGTCTTCGTGACGGTGCGGCACATCGTCAGTGCGGACGGCGTGGTCGCGATCGAGGAGCAGCAGGACATCGTCTACCGCGAGGCGGCGGCCCCCGGCACATCGGCCCCCAAGCCCGCCCCGGCTCCCAAACCCGCCCCGGCTCCCGAAGGCGCCGCCTGGTCCGAGGAAATCACCCCCGACCCCGTCCTTCTCTTCCGCTACTCGGCGCTGACCTCCAACGGCCACCGCATCCACTACGACAAGCCCTATGCGACCGGCGAGGAGGGCTACCCCGACCTCATCGTCCATGGTCCGCTGATCGCGACGCTCCTCCAGGGCCTCGCGGCGCGCGCGATGCCGGACCGCCGCCTCGCCACCTTCGCCTTCCGCGGCATGTCGCCCCTTTTCGCAGGCGCCCCCTTCCACATCGAGGCGGCGGCGGAGGGGGACGGCCTCGCGCTGTGGGCACGCGGCCCCGAATGCGGCCTCGGCATGAAGGCCGAGGCGACCTTCGCGGCCTGACCCTGCGCGGCCTGAGCCTGCCCGGCGCGGCCGGGCCGACGCACCGGCCTCGAAGGATCGCGTTCCGGCCGGGACGCTCTCCCAGCAGGCTCAAATCGTCAGGCGCATTCGGTAGCCGGGTGCGAAGACGGTGCGCACCACGGTGATCGCGCTGTCACCCAGGCGCGTCACGCGATCTTCCACGAACACCGGCGTGCCGGCCGCGCATCCGAGCCGCGCGGCCTCCTCCGCCGTGGCCGCGCCCGCCGAAAGGCCGATCTCCCCGGTGCTGAAGGGGACATTGCGCACCAGCCACTCGTTGACGCTGACGGCGCTGAAATCCGTCGTCGCCGCGGCCGGGACGGCGGCGAGGGACACCCAGCGGTCCTCGAGCGCGAAGGGCGCGGCATCGCTGAGGTGCAGGCTCGTCACATGCAGCGCCTCGGCCCCTGCGGCAAGGCCAAGGCTCGCCGCCACCGCGTCCGGCGGCTCTTGCGCCCGCTGTTCCAAAACGTGATGGCCGTAGCGCGCCCCGCGCCGCTCCACCAGATGCCGCACCACCGGAATGCCGATGCTGGCGCGGCTCTCAGGCAGGTGGCGCACGCGCGTCCCGGCGCGGCGCTTGCGCTCCAGAATCCCCTGGTCGGCCAGCGCCCTCAACGCGCGGTTCACCGTGTTGCGCGAGCAGCCGAACTCTGCGGCGAGCTCCGCCTCGCTGGGGATGATGCCGCCGAGGCGCCACTCCCCGTCCGCGATGCGGCGCGTCACCTCCGCCACGACCGCCGTCCACGTGCGCAACCCTGTCCCCGGCGCATCGTCCGCGATCGCGTCCGCCACCGCGGCTACCTTTCGGCCGCCGTGCGAAGGGCCGGGCTGGCGCATCACGCGTCCGCCAGCAGCCGCCGCACGGTCGCCGCGTAGCGCGCCGTCACCGCCGCGCGGGCGATGTGCCGACCGCCAGTGACCACCTTACGCCCCGCGCTCCACACGCCGTCGATCCGGTCGCCCCGCGCGAACACGAACGCGTCGAGGATCATGTCGCGCGCCACGCCGACGAGGTCCGGCGCCCCGGCGTCCAGCGCCACGAAGTCGGCCCAGGCGCCGGGGCGGATGGCGCCGGTGCGCCGCCCCGCCGCCTGCGCCCCGCCGGCCAGCGCGCCCTCATACAGAACGCGCCCCGTGGTTCGCTCGCGCGTCGCCACCACCGCCCGCGCCCGGTCGCGCAGCCGCTGGCTATATTCCAGCGTGCGCAGTTCCTCGGCCACCGCGATGCGGATGTTGGAATCGGTGCCGACACCGAACCGCCCGCCCGCCGCGAGGTAGCGCGCCCCGTCGAAGATGCCGTCGCCGAGGCTGGATTCCGTCACCGGGCACAGCCCCGCCACCGCGCCGGACGCGGCCAGCGCCTCGGTCTCGTCCGGCGTCATCTGCGTGGAGTGGATGAGGCACCACCGCGCGTCCGCACCCAGCCGGTCCAGGGTCAGCGTGATCGGCCGCGCCCCGTAGGCTGCCTCGACCTCCTCCACCTCGGCCACCTGCTCGGCCACGTGCATGTGAACCGGCGCATCCGGCCGCAGCGCCGCCATCGCCGCGATCGTCTCCGGCGGAACCGCCCGCAGCGAGTGTGCCGAGAGGCCGATCCGCGCATCGCCCAGCGGCGCCAATGCGGTCTCCGCGCCCTCCAGCAGCGCCCCGTAGGCGTCGAAGTCGTTGCCGAAGCGCTGCTGGCCGCCCGTGAGAGCCCGCCCGTCGCACCCGCCATGCTGATAGAGCACCGGAATCAGCGTCAGACCGATCCCCGTCGTCGCCGCCGACGCCGCGACCCGCTCCGACATCTCGGCGAGGTTCTCATACGCCGCACCGCCCGGCGCGTGGTGCAGATAGTGGAACTCGCACACCGAGGCGAAACCGCCCTCCAGCATCTCCACCTGCGCGAAGGCGGTGATCGCCTCCACGTCGTCCGGCGTCAGCGCGTCCAGAAAGCGGTACATCAGCTTGCGCCAGGTCCAGAAGGAGTCGCTGGCGGACGGGCCGCGCGCCTCCGTCAGCCCCGCCATCGCCCGTTGAAAGGCGTGGCTATGGAGGTTCGCCACGGCCGGGAGCAGCACGTCCACCCGTTCCGCCCCCCCGGACGCTTCGGCACCCGGCGCGACCCCGGCGATCCGCCCGTCCGCGCCGATCGTCACGGCCACGTTCCCGGCCCACCCGTCCGGCAACAAGGCCGTCTCGGCAAACAACTCTGTCACGGCGGTGCTCTCCCCCCTTGCGCGGCGAATATGTTTACACATAATGACGTTATATCCGCGCAAATCAATCCGGGACTTGCCGTGACCAGACAGCTTTTCACCCACCTCACCCTGGCCACCATGGCCCCCGGCGCGCCCGACTATGGCCTCACCCCGGACGCCGTCATCGCCGTTGAGGAGGGCCGCATCGCCTTCGCCGGCCCGCGCGCCGCCCTCCCCGCCTCCCTGGCGAACGCTCCGGCGACGGACTGCGGCGGCCGTCTCGCCACCCCCGCCCTCATCGACTGCCACACCCACGTCGTCTTCGGCGGCGACCGCGCGCGCGAGTTCGAGATGAGGTTGAAGGGCGCCACTTATCAGGAGATCTCGGCGGCGGGCGGCGGCATTGTCTCCACCGTCACCGCCACCCGCGCCCTCTCGGTGGACGACCTCGTCGCCGCCGCCCTGCCGCGGGTCGACGCATTGATCGCCGAGGGTGTCGCCGCCATCGAGATCAAGTCCGGCTACGGCCTCACGGTGGAGGACGAGGTGAAGATGCTGGCCGCCGCCGCCCGCATCGGCGAGGTGCGCCAGGTGCGCGTCCACAAGAGCTTCCTCGGCGCCCACGCCGTGCCGGCTGACTATGCCGGCGCCAAGGATGCCTACATCGACGAGGTCTGCATCCCCGCCCTCACCGCGGCGCACGAGGCGGGGCTCGTCGACAGCGTCGACGGGTTCTGCGAAGGCATCGCCTTCTCACGCGCCCAGATCGCCCGCGTGTTCGACCATGCCGCCGCGCTCGGCCTCCCCGTGCGCCTCCATGCCGAGCAGTTGTCCGACCTCGGCGGCGCCGCCCTCGCCGCGTCCTATGGCGCGCTGTCTGCAGACCACCTGGAATATCTGAGCGCGGACGGGATCGCCGCCATGGCCGCGGCCGGCACCGTCGCCGTGCTCCTTCCCGGCGCCTTCTACACGCTGCACGAAACGCGCAAGCCGCCGGTGGACGCGCTGCGCGAAGCGGGCGTCCCCATCGCCGTCGCCACCGACTGCAACCCCGGCACCAGCCCGATGACCTCGCTGCTGCTCGCCATGAACATGTCCGCCACCCTCTTCGGACTGACGCCGGAGGAGGCGCTCGCCGGGGCCACCCGCAACGCCGCCACCGCCCTCGGCCTGACCGACTGCGGCACACTGGAGGCGGGCAAGCGCGCCGACATCGCGCTGTGGAACATCGCCCACCCGGCCGAGCTCACCTACCGCATCGGCTTCAACCCGCTTCACCGCCGCATCTTCGGGGGCCTTTGATGACCACGCTCACCCTGACCCCCGGCGCGGCTACCCTCGCCGATCTCGAGGCCGTCTACCGGGGCGGCGCCGCCATCCGCCTCGACGTCGCCGCCGACGAGGCGATCGCCGCCGCCGCCCGCGCCATCGCCGAGGCCGCCGCCGGCAGCGAGGCGATCTACGGCGTCAACACCGGCTTCGGCAAACTCGCCCACGTGCGCATCGCCCCGGACCAGACCGAGACGCTGCAGCGCAACCTCATCCTCTCCCACTGCGCCGGCGTCGGCGAGGCGATGCCCGTCCCCATCCTGCGGCTGATGATGGCGCTGAAGCTCCTCTCCCTCGGCCGCGGCGCATCCGGCGTGCGGCTGGACGTCGTGCGGCTCATCGAGGCGATGCTGGACCGCGGCGTCCATCCCGTCGTTCCGTGCCAGGGTTCCGTCGGCGCGTCCGGCGACCTCGCCCCCCTCGCCCACATGACGGCGGTGATGATCGGCGAAGGCACCGCCGTCTTCGCCGGTGAGGCGATGCCCGGCGCCGACGCGCTCGCCGCCGCCGGTCTCACGCCGATCACCCTCGGCCCCAAGGAGGGCCTCGCCCTCATCAACGGTACGCAGTTCTCCACCGCCTACGCGCTGGCCGGGCTGTTCGAGGCGTGGCGCCTCGCCGAAGCCGCCCTCGTCACCTCGGCGATGACGACCGACGCCATCATGGGCTCCACCGCGCCGCTTCTGCCCGAGATCCACGACCTGCGCGGCCACCCCGGCCAGATCGAGGCCGCCGCGGCGATCCGCGATCTGATGGCCGGGTCCGCCATCCGCGAGAGCCACCGCGACGGGGACCAGCGCGTGCAGGACCCCTATTGCATCCGCTGCCAGCCGCAGGTGACGGGCGCCTGCATGGACCTGCTGCGCCAGGCGGCGCGCACCCTCGTCATCGAGGCGAACGCGGCGACGGACAATCCGCTCGTCCTCGCCCACACCGGGCGGATCGTCTCCGGCGGCAACTTCCACGCCGAGCCGGTGGGCTTCGCCGCCGACCAGATCGCGCTCGCGGTGGCCGAGATCGGCGCCATCGCCCAGCGCCGCGTCGCGCTGATGGTCGACCCGGTTCTCTCCTTCAACCTGCCGCCCTTCCTGACGCCGGACCCCGGCCTCAACTCCGGCTTCATGATCGCCGAAGTCACCACCGCGGCGCTGATGAGCGAGAACAAGCACCTCGCCGCGCCCTGCACCATCGATTCCACGCCTACCAGCGCCAACCAGGAGGACCACGTGTCGATGGCCGCCCACGGCGCGCGTCGGCTGATGCGCATGGTGGACAACCTCACCCACATCCTCGGCGTCGAGCTTCTGTGCGCCGCGCAGGGAATCGAATTTCGCGCCCCGCTGACGACGAGCACGCCGCTGATGTCCGTCCTCGCCGCGCTGCGGACCGAGATTCCGGCGCTCAAGGCCGACCGCGTCCTCGCCCCGGACATGGCGCGCGCCGCCGCGCTCATCGCCGGGCGCTCGCTGCTGACGGACGCCGCCGTCGGCCCCCTCATCACCCTGGCCGACCGCCAGCCCCGCTGATCTTCAACGCACCAAACCCCGCGCGATGCCGGAGGAATCCCGATGACGAGCCGCCTCACCAACACCCGCTCCGTGCGCGCCCCGCGCGGGACCGAGATCACCGCCAAGAGCTGGCTGACCGAAGCGCCCATGCGCATGCTGATGAACAACCTCGATGCCGAGGTGGCCGAGAACCCGGCCGAACTCGTCGTCTATGGCGGCATCGGCCGGGCGGCGCGCACGTGGAACGACTTCGACCGCATCACCGCCGCGCTGCGCGACCTCGAAGCGGACGAGACGCTGCTCGTCCAGTCCGGCAAGCCGGTCGGCATCTTCCGCACCCACGCCGACGCGCCGCGGGTGCTGATCGCCAACTCCAACATCGTCCCGCACTGGGCCAATTGGGCGCATTTCAACGAGCTCGACCGCAAGGGGCTCATGATGTACGGCCAGATGACGGCCGGATCGTGGATCTATATCGGCGCCCAGGGCATCGTTCAGGGCACCTACGAGACCTTCGTGGAGGCCGGCCGCCAGCACTATGGCGGTGACCTCAAAGGCAAGTGGATCCTCACCGGCGGCCTCGGCGGCATGGGCGGCGCGCAGCCTCTGGCCGCCGTCATGGCCGGTGCCTGCTGCCTCGCCGTCGAGTGTGACGAAAGCCGGGCCGACTTCCGCATCCGCACCCGCTATTGCGACGAGAAGACCCATTCGCTGGACGACGCGCTGGCGATGATCGACCGCTGGACCAAGGCCGGCGAGGCGAAATCCGTCGCCCTGATCGGCAACGCCGCCGACGTCTTCCCCGAGCTCGTCGCCCGCATGAAGGCCGGGACGCTCCCCAACGGCCGGCCCGACATCGTGACCGACCAGACCTCCGCCCACGACCCCGTCCACGGCTACCTGCCGCAGGGCTGGACCGTGGCCGAGTGGCGCGCCAAGCAAGAGAGCGACCCCGCCGCCGTGGAGGCCGCCGCCCGCGCCTCGATGAAGGTCCACGTCGCCGCAATGGTGGACTTCTGGAACGCCGGTGTGCCGACGCTCGATTACGGCAACAACATCCGCCAGGTCGCCAAGGAAGAGGGGCTGGACAACGCCTTCGCCTTCCCCGGCTTCGTCCCGGCCTATATCCGCCCGCTCTTCTGCCGCGGCGTCGGCCCGTTCCGCTGGGCCGCGCTGTCGGGCGATCCGGAGGACATCTACCGCACCGACGCCAAGGTGAAGGATCTGCTGCCGGACAACGCCCACCTCCACAATTGGCTGGACATGGCGCGCGAGCGGATCAGCTTCCAAGGGCTTCCGGCGCGCATCTGCTGGGTCGGTCTCGGCGACCGCCACCGCCTCGGCCTCGCCTTCAACGAGATGGTGGCGAGCGGCGAACTGAAGGCGCCCGTCGTCATCGGCCGCGACCACCTCGATTCCGGCTCCGTCGCCTCGCCCAACCGCGAGACCGAGGCGATGAAGGACGGTTCGGACGCGGTGTCCGACTGGCCGCTTCTGAACGCGCTCCTCAACACCGCGTCAGGCGCCACATGGGTCAGTCTGCACCACGGCGGCGGCGTCGGCATGGGCTTCTCGCAGCACGCTGGCATGGTCATCTGCGCCGACGGCACGGCCGATGCCGCCCGCCGGCTGGAGCGCGTCCTGTGGAACGACCCCGCGACCGGCGTCATGCGCCATGCGGACGCGGGCTACGAGGAGGCGCGCGACTGCGCCATCGCCAACGGCCTGCGCCTTCCGGGCATCCTCTAACCGGCGGGAACGGGGGGCTCAGGCCCCCTCGGGCCCCTCCGACACGATGACGAGGCAGCGCGCGTCCGCAGGAAGCGCCATCGCCTTCAGCGCGGCAAGGCCCGCCGCGCCCGACGGCGTGGTCGGGATGCCGTGGCGCGCCAAGTCCTCCGCCGCCTCCGCCGCGCCCGCGTCGCTCACCGTCACGAAGTCGCTCGCGTCCTCGCGCAGCGTCTCGAACGCCAGCAGCGAGGCGTCCTTGCAGTCGAGCCGGCCCATGGTGGAGACCGGCCCGGCCGCATGCACCAGGTGCCCCGCCGCCATGCTCAGCTTCAGGCACGGCGCGGCTTCCGGCTCCACCACGATGATCTCGGGCGTCCCGCCCCAGTTGAGGCGCACATGCCGCGCCACCGCCGCCGCCAATCCTCCGACGCCCGCCTGAAGCAGGATGTGCGTCGGCCACGCCTCCATTTCGGCGAACGCGGCGCGGCACTCCTCCGCCAGCACCGTGTAGCCCTCCATGATCAGCGCCGGACGCTCCACATTGCCTTCCCACGACCCGTCGGCCAGCAGGATCCAGCCGTTGCGCTTCGCCTCTGCCGTCGCCGCGGCGATGCTGGCCTCATAGTCGCCCGGAACGCGTATCACGTCCGCGCCCTTGGCGTGAATACGCTTGGCGAACGCCTCCGGCACCGTATCCGACAGGACGATGACCGAGCGCGCCCCGAACAGCCCCGCCCCCGCCGCCACCGACAGGCCGTGGTTGCCCGCGCTGGCGGTGATGAACGTCGTCCCCGCCGCCACATGCCGCGCGGCCGGCGAGAAGAGGTCGGTGGTGCCCGCCTCGCCGGCGATGATCTGCGCCACCGCATAGGCCCCGCCCAGCGCCTTGAAGCTGCCGAGCCGCATGCGCCGGCTCTCGTCTTTGACGAAGATGTGCGCGGCCCCGGTCTCGGCCGCCAGCGCGTCGACCCGGCGCAGCGGCGTCGGCGCATAGACCGGGCAGGCCGACAGCAGCGCAAGCGGGCGGTCGGCAGATGCAATGAACATGGCGCCATCCTCGGCGTTTCGGCCTATCGCTCCGTGACCGGCGGCCGGGCAAAGGCGGCCCGACCGGCCTGTCACGCCCGCCCAATATGGCCGACGGGCCGCACAAGTACATGGCGCGCCGTCCCGTTCCTCATTTTCAGGCCTTTCCACGGCGCCGACCTGCGGCCCATCATCCTTTAGCCCACCTTCATAAGTCTTTTCGTTTCGTTGAAAGCCTGCCGCCACCTCGCATGCTAGGTCAGCCGCCACATGACAACTTCGAGGGGAACACCGATGCGGCCGGACGCACGCCTCGGCGCCATCGCCAACATGTCGCTGGAACGGCGGGCATGGAACATCCGCCACAAGGCGCTTCGCATGGGTGAGGTGCAGGGCCAGGGCTATATCGGCCAGGCCCTCGGCATCGCCGACGTGCTCGCCGCCAGCTATTTCCACGCGCTGGACTACCGGCCCGAAGATCCCGAGTGGGAGGGCCGCGACCGCTTCCTCCTGTCGATCGGCCACTACGCCATCGCCCTCTACGCGGTGCTCATGGAGGCCGGCATCCTCCCCGAGGAGGAGCTCGAAACCTACGGCATGGACGACAGCCGCATGCCGATGTCCGGCATGGCCTCCTACACGCCGGGGATGGAGATCACCGGCGGCTCGCTGGGCCAGGGCCTCGGCATCGCGGTCGGCATGGCGATGGGGCTGAAGCGCAAGGGGAACGGCGCCTTCGTCTACAACCTCATGTCGGACGGCGAGCTCGGCGAAGGCTCCACCTGGGAGGCGGCGATGTCGGCCGTGCAGCACGGCCTCGGCAACCTCATCAACCTCGTAGATTTCAACGACCAGCAGGCGGACGGCAAGTCCACCGCGGCACTCGCCCGCGTGCCGGAAGAGGCCAAGTGGGTGGCCTTCGGCTGGCACACTCAGCGGGTCGACGGCAACGACATGGCCGCCGTCGTCGGCGCCTTGGACAGGGCTCGCGCCGCCTCCGGGGACCGGCCGCGCGTCATCATCTTCGACACGACGATGTGCAAGGGCGTCGATTTCCTGGAAACGCGCGAGATCACCCACTTCGTGCGCGTGGAGCCGGACGAATGGGCCAAGGCGCGCGCCGTGCTGGACGAGGGCATGCCGCAGTGACCCTCGCCTCGATGAAGCGCAAATACGAGCCGCGGACACCGGCCGCCCGCGGCGACGGGCTGACCACGTCCGCCATGATCGCCTCCCTGGCGGCGGAGGGCTACGACACCGTAGCCGCCCCCTTCGGCCACGCTCTGGTCGACCTCGCCCGCAAAAACGAGCGTATCGTCGGCCTCTCGGCGGACCTCTCGAAATATACCGACCTGCACGTTTTCGCGCAGGCGATGCCGGACCGGTTCTACCAGATGGGGATGGCCGAGCAGGTGCTGATCTCCGCCGCCGCCGGGCTGGCGCGCGAGGGATTCCTTCCGTTCGCCACCACCTATGCCGTGTTCGCCTCGCGCCGCGCCTACGACTTCATCGCCATGGCCGTCGCCGAGGAGAACCTGCCGGTCAAGATCGTCTGCGCCCTGCCCGGCCTGACGACCGGCTACGGCCCCAGCCACCAGGCCACCGAAGACCTCGCGATCTTCCGCGGCCTTCCCAACATGACGATCATCGACCCCTGCTGCGCCGACGATATCGCCGGCATGGTGCCCGCCATGGCCGCGCACGACGGGCCGGTCTACGCCCGCCTGCTGCGCGGCAAGGTCCCGCGCGTTCTGACGCGCCACAAGCCGGACTACAAGTTCCAGCTCGGCAAGGCGCAGCTCATCCGCGAAGGGGGTGACGTCCTCATCGTCTCCACCGGCTTCATGACCATGCGCGCGCTGGACGCGGCCGAGGCGCTCGCCGCCGACAAGGTGGACGCCGCCGTGCTGCACGTGCCGACCGTGAAGCCGCTCGACACCGCCACGATCCTCGCCGAAGCCGGCAAGGGCGGGCGGCTGGTGGTGACGGCCGAGAACCACAGCATCGTCGGTGGCCTCGGCGAGGCCGTTGCGGCGACCTTGATGCGCAGCGGTGTCACGCCGCGCTTCCGCATGATCGCGCTGCCCGACGCCTTCCTCGAAGCCGGCGCGCTGCCGACGCTGCACGACATGTACGGACTGTCCGTGGCCAAGGTCGCCGAGCGGATCCGCGGCTGGCTCTGAGCCGCCGCAGGATCCGCACGCACCGCCACATTCGACCCGCAACAACAGGAGCTTGGGCCATGGGCCTGCTTGATGGGAAAACCGCCGTCATCACGGGTGCCGCCTCACCCCGTGGTCTCGGCAAGGCGACGGCGAAGCTGTTCGCCGAACACGGCGCCACCGTCGCCATACTCGACCTCGACCAGGACGCGGCACAGGCGGCCGCCGCCGATCTCGGCAACTCCCACCGCGGCCTCGCCTGCGACGTGACGGACAAGGCCGCCTGCGAGGCCGCCATCGCCACGCTTCATCAGGCCTGGGGACGGATCGACATTCTCGTCAACAACGCCGGCATCACCCAGCCCTTGAAGCTGATGGAGATCGCCCCCGAGAACTACGACGCGGTGCTCGACGTGAACCTGCGCGGCACGCTCTACATGTCGCAGTCTGCCGTTCCGTTCATGCGCGCCCGCCGGTCCGGCGCGGTGGTGAACCTGTCGTCGGTATCCGCCCAGCGCGGCGGCGGCATCTTCGGCGGGCCGCATTATTCGGCGGCGAAGGCGGGCATCCTCGGCCTGACGAAGGCGATGGCGCGCGAGCTGGCGCCGGACCGGGTGCGCGTCAACGCCATCTGCCCCGGCTTCATCGCCACCGACATCACAAGCGGCAAGCTGACCGACGCGATGAAGGCCGACATCCTCGCCGGCATCCCCATGGGCCGCGTCGGCGAGGCGGCGGACGTCGCCGGGTGCGCACTCTTCCTGGCCTCCGACCTCTCGGCCTATTGCACCGGAACCGAGGTCGATGTGAACGGCGGCTCGCTGATCCACTGAGCCACACGGCGCGTCAGTCGGGCGGCTCGACGAGGGGCTGCGTGACGCCTTGGAGCGTGACGGCCGGTGGTTCGGCCTGCTTGAAGGCGCAGCCCCGGCGCATCAGCAGCGCCCGCACCGTCGCCTCGTGCGCCGCGCACGCCTCGCCGATCCACGCCGCGAACCGTTTGACGATGCGCCGCGCATGGTGCCGCGGCGGGCACACCAGCCAATAGGCCGGGTATTGCACTGCGCCGAAGACGGGTGCGAAGGGCACCAGCTCGCCACGCTCCAGCTCGCCGAGGCACAGGTTGGCGCTGTCGAGGGCGATGCCGCCGCTCTGTTTGGCCATCTCGATCGACATGGACGAGCGGTCGAACAGGAAGGGGTAGGAGAGATCGCCGATGGCGATCCCGTTGCCCGCCAGCCAGATGTCCCAGCGGTAGAGCGACTTCACGCTGTCGATCAGCCGGGCATGGGCGAGCTGCTCCACGGGGTCGGCCGAAACGTCGCGAAGCCGCGCCAGATAGTCCGGGCTGCACAGGGGAAGCACGATGTCCCCCATGATCGGCGTGACGGAGAGGCCGGTCCAGTCGCCGTGACCGTAGCGCAGGTCGAAGTCGGTCGCCTCGGTGTCGAAATTGGTGAAGTCGGGCGTGGCGTCGATGCGGATGGCCCATTCGGCGTTGTCGGCCGAAAAGGCGGCGATGCGCGGCCCCAGCCAGCGCACGCCGAAGCTCGGCGTCACCCGCACGGTGAGGCTGCGCATGTGCCGCTGGCGCAGGATAGCGCTTCTCGCATTGCGCAACGCGCCGAAGGCTTGCGTCGTCGTTCGGAACAGGCGGTCACCGTCCGCGGTGAGGACGAGGCGGCGTTTCTCGCGCCGGAAGAGGCGGACGCCGAACTGTGTTTCGAGCGTCTTGAGCTGCTGGCTGACGGCGGAGGGCGAGACCGCCAGCTCGTGCGCCGCTAGGGTGACGGAGCCGAGCCGCGCCACCGCCTCGAAATGGTGCATGGCCTTGAGGTTGATGTCGTGCATCGCCGCCCCGCCTGCGCACCGTTCAGTTCAGCTACACGTTGAGTTTAGCTGATGCGATGCTGGCGGCCAAGCGACCGACCGCGCGGGTGTTGAGTTGAGCTTAACGGCCTCTTGAGGAAGGCTAATGAGGTCAGTCGCAGTCGTCGTGGTGGCGCGTCTCGGTCGCGCGGCAGCCGTAGCCGAGCCGGCGGAACAGGCTGACGCGCAGCGCGAAGGTATGACCCATGCGCGTCTTGGTGGAGAGCACCGGGGTGTTGAGGGAGACGTCCGTCGTCGCCTCGCGCTTCAGGATGTAGACGCCGGACGCGACGATGACGGCGACGCCGACATAGGTCTGCCAGGCCGGCCACTCGCCGAACAGGAGGGCGCCGAAGAGGATGCCCCAGATCATCTGCGAATATTGCATCGGCGCGACGAGGATGGCCGAGCCCCGCGCATAGGCCGAGACCATCAGCGTCATGCCGCAGAGGATGAGGACGGCGGTGAGGCCGAAGGCGGCGAGGTGGATCAGCTCCACGTCGACGTAGACGAAGGGGAGCGCGAAGGCGGTGACGGTGAGGTTGGTGAGCATCGGGTAGAGGACCATGACGACGACCTGCTCGTCGTTGGAGATCTTGCGCACGATGACGGCGTTGAGGGCCGCGGCGAAGGCGGCGCAGAGCGCGGCGACGTGGCCGCCGCTGATCGGGCTCGCCCCAGGCCGCAGCACGATGAGAACGCCGATGAGGCCGACGAGGACGGCGAGGCCGCGGCGCAGGCGGATGCGCTCCCCCAGCAGCGGCACGGCGAAGAGGGTGATGAGGAGCGGCGTGGCGAAGATGAAGGAGTAGGCTTCGGACAGCGGCAGAACCGCGAAGGCGTAGAAGGCGCAGCAGGCCGACAGCGTGCCGCTGACGCTGCGCAGCGCGACCCACCACGGGTGCACAGGGCGCAGGCTCTTGGGGGACGGATCGCCGATCAGGTAGAGCGTGATGACCGGGAAGCCGAGCAGCGCGCTGAAGAAGACGATCTGGATCGACGAGAAGGTGCCGCCGAGTTCTTTTACGATGACGTCGTGGGTGGAGTAGATCGCGTAGGCGGCGAGGCCGAGGAGCGCGGCGGCGCTGTCTTTCATGTCGTCCCGGTCCTTCGCTGGCGCACCTTTTCAGCCATGCGTCCGGGTGCGCGCCGTGTCCACCCGGTGGGGGGTGGATCGGCTGGGTTTGTTCCCCGCTAAGCGCGCCGGGGCGGAGCCGATGCAACACCGGAGGCGGGTGCCGCCGGTGGCCGGGGGTGGGGGCGCCGGGCAGAACCGGCGCGCCCTGTTGCTGTGGTCAGAGGTGCGCCGCCTCGTGGGCGATCGCGGCGGGCATCCCCTCGGCCAGCATTCGGGCGAGGCGCGACGTGACCGCGGCGCGGAAGTCCGCGCTGGCGGCGAGGTCGGCCGGAACAAGGCCGGGGAGCGCCAGGACGTGAGCGGCGATGCCTGCCGCGTCGCCCGACGGCGCGGCGAGGGCGGCCTCGCGCGGGTCGCGCAGGGCGTAGGCCTCTCCGTTGTCGTGGCGGCCCAGCGTGTAACGGAGCCAGGCGGCGGCGGCGAAGGCGAAGGCGTCCAGCGGTTGGCCGCGCCGCAGCGCCTCGGCGGCGGGAGCGAAGATGCGCTGCGGCATCTTCTCGGTCCCGTCCATGGCGATCTGATAGGTCTGGTGCGCCAGATGCGGGTTGGCGAACCGCGCCAGAAGCTCCTCCGCGTAGGCCGCGAGATCGACACCGGGGACCGGCGGCAAGATGGCCGCAGCGGCGCCGAGATGACGGCGGATCAGCGCGGTGAGGCCCGCGTCCTGCATCACGTCGCGCACGAAGGCGTGGCCGGCGAGGAAGCCGGAATAGGCCAGCATCGAATGCGCGCCGTTCAGCATCCGAAGCTTCATGTCCTCGTAGGGGCCGACGTCGGCGACGAAGATGGCGCCCGCCGCCTCCCAGGCCGGGCGGCCGGTGGGGAAGGTGTCCTCGATCACCCATTGGGTGAACGCTTCGGTCTCCACCGCGGCGGCGTCGTGCCGGCCGGTCAGCTCCTCAGCCAGCGCCAAGGTGGCCTCGGTGCGGGCGGGGGTGATGCGGTCGACCATGGTGGACGGGAAGGCGACCTCGGCGGCGATGAAGTCCGCCAGATCCGGCGCGGCGCGGCGGGCGAAGTCCACCAAGAGGCCCCGTACGACGCGGCCGTTGTGGGGGAGATTGTCGCAGCACAGGACGGTGAAGGGCGGCACACCGGCGGCGCGGCGGCGGCCGAGCGCCCAGACGAGAAGCCCCGCTACGCCGACGGGCGCGTCCGGCGCGGAGAGGTCGGCGGCGATGGCGGGGTGGGAGGGGTCCACCCCGCCGCTCGCCCGGTCGACGCCATAGCCCTTCTCGGTGACGGTGAGGCTGACGATGCGGGTCGACGGCGCCACGAGGGCGGCGAGCACCCGCTCACGGTCCGTCTTCAGCGCCAGCGCGGCGGCGAGCGCACCGACGATGCGGGCGCGGGTGCCCGCGGCACTGCGCTCGACGAGGGTGTAGAGACCGTTCTGCGGCGTCAGCTCCTCGGCGACGCTGGTCGAGCGCAGGCTGACGCCGGCGATGGCCCAATCGCCACCGGAGGCGGCCAGCGCATCGTCCGTCGCCACCGCCTGGTGCGCCTTGTGGAAGGCGCCGAGGCCGAGGTGGACGATGCCGACACCGTGCGCCGCGCGGTCGTACCCCGGCACGGCGACGGACGCGGGAAGGCCCGCGGCGGAGGTGAGCCGGGCCGTCATGCCGAAATGCGCGGCTGAAGCGCGCGCATCACGCCGCGCAGCTCGGCAAGGCCCTTCAGGCGGCCGATGGACGGGTAGCCCGGCTGCGCGCGGCGGCCGAGATCGTCCAGAATGTCCTGGCCGTGGTCGGGGCGGAAGGGGATCGACCAGTCGGCCCGGCCCGCCTTCTTGCGGCGCGCTTCTTCGGTCAGCACCGCCTCGATCAGCGCCACCATGTCGGTGTCGCCGCCGAGATGCTCGGCCTCGTAGAAGGAGCCGCGCATCGCAGGTGTTTCGCGCTTCACGTTGCGCAGGTGCAGGAAGTGAACACGGTCGCCGAGGCGTTCCATCATGCCCGGCAGGTCGTTGTCCGGCCGCGCGCCGAGCGAGCCGGAGCACAGCGTGATGCCGTTGGCGGGGCTCGGCACAGCGTCCATCACCGCCTTGTAGTGCGCCTCGGTGGACATGACGCGCGGCAGGCCGAGCAGCGGGAAGGGCGGATCGTCCGGGTGGCAGCAGAGGCGCAGGCCCAGCTCCTCGGCGGTCGGCACCACCTCGGCGAGGAAGTCGACCAGGTGGGCGCGCAGCGTCTCCTCCGGCATCGTCGCATATTCGGCGAGGTGGCCGCGCACGTCCTCCAGCGACATGGTCTCGGCCGCGCCCGGCAGGCCGAAGACCACGTTGCCTGTGAGCTGTTCGCGCGCCTCGTCCGACATGCCCGCGAAGCGTTCGGCGGCGGCGGCCTTCAGGTCGTCGTCGTAGTCGTCCACCGCGGCGGGGCGCTGGAGGATGTGGAGGTCGAACGCGGCGAAGTCGGTCAGGTCGAAGCGCATGCAGGTGGCGCCGGAGGGCAGGCGCCATGCGAGGTCGGTGCGCGTCCAGTCCAGCACCGGCATGAAATTGTAGCAGATCGTCTCGATGCCGGCTGCGGCGAGGTGGTGCATCGACTGCCGGTAGGCTTCGATGTGGGCGCGCCAGTCGCCCTGCTGCTTCTTGATGTCCTCGGAGACGGGCAGGCTCTCCACCACGTCCCAGGCGAGGCCGGAGGGCGCGCCGTCCACCATGGTGCCGATCTCGCGCTGGCGCTGGGCGATCTCCTCGGGGGTCCAGACGGTGCCGGTGGGGACGTGGTGCAGCGCGGAGACGACGCCCTCCACACCGGCCTGCAACACATCGTCGATGGACACGCGGTCGCGCGGCCCGAACCAGCGCCATGTCTGCTTCATCGTGAACTCCCGTTTGGCTCGGCGTCGTCTTACCAGCTATGCATCGTTGCCGACTAGTATGGAAGTATGGTAACGCCCGCCTCGTCTTGAGGAGAGGCGATGCTCGCCGACATTGGACCCTTCTGGGCGCTGGACCCCGCACTGCCGATCTCGCCGCAGATCCACCGGATCTTGCGCGAACGGGTGATCCTTGGGGACTTGCCGCCCGGCGATAAATTGTCCGAGACCGAAACCGCGGCGCACTACAAGGTGAGCCGCCAGCCGGTGCGTGAGGCGTTCATCAAGCTCGCCGAAGAAGGGTTGATGGAGATCCGCCCGCAGCGCGGGTCGATCGTCACCAAGATCGCCGTGACCGCGGTGCACGATGCGCGCTTCCTGCGCGAGGCGGTGGAGGCGGACATCGTGCGTCTCGTCGCCAGCCGCGCCGATCCCGCCCTGGTGCGCGAATTGCGGCAGCAGATCGGCCTGCAGCGCGAGGTGGCGGCGAGTGCGCCTGCGCGCTTCATCCATCTCGACGAGACGTTTCACCGCACCCTGGCGGAGGGTGCGGGAAAAGGCGGCGCCTGGCGCGTGATCCAGGGCCTGAAGGCGCAGATGGACCGGGTGCGCTATCTTGCCCTCGGCCAGTTTCCGCTGAACCGCCTTATTCATCAACACATTGCCATCGTCGATCAGATCGAGCGCGGCGATGTGGCGGGCGCGGAGGGGGCGATCCGCACCCATCTGCGCGAAGTGCTTCGGGACCTGCCGGAGATACTCCGCAGCCACCCGGAACTGTTCGACGGCGTGCCGGACGGGGCGTTCCCCGAGCCGGTCAATGCGCCCTATTCTGGAGGAGGAAATCCATGACGTTCAACACGACCCTGAAGAGCCTCGCCGCGGCGCTCGTCGCCGCCACGATGCTGACCGGCCCCGCGCTCGCGCAGGAGAAGACGCTCCAGCTCGGCCACCTCGCCAACGAGGACAACCCTTGGCACAAGGCATCGCTGAAGTTCGCCGAAGAGCTGTCGAGCCTGACCGACGGGCGGATCACCGTCGAGGTGTTCCCGAACGAGTCGCTGGGCAAGGAAATCGACCTCATCAACGGCATGCAGCTCGGCACCGTCGACATGACGATCACCGGCGAGTCGCTGCAGAACTGGGCGCCGATGGCCGCCCTTCTCGCCGTGCCCTACGCCTACCGCTCGATCGAGCACATGGACGAGGTGGCGAGCGGCGAGATCGGTGACGCAATCGAAGCGGAGATCATCGAGCGGGCGCAGATCCGGCCGATCGCCTATTTCGCCCGCGGCCCGCGCGAGCTGACGTCCAACCGCCCGATCACCACGCCGGCCGATCTGCAGGGCCTGAAGATGCGCGTTCCCAACGTGCCGCTCTTCGTGGACGTGTGGTCGGCGCTGGGCGCGCAGCCGGGCCCGATGGCGTTCTCCGAAGTGTTCACCTCGCTGCAGAACGGCACGATCGAGGCGCAGGAGAACCCGCTCGCCCTCATCCGCTCGGCGAGCTTCAACGAGGTGCAGAGCCACGTGAATCTGACGGACCACGTCCGCTCGTGGATCTACCTGACCATCTCCGAGCTGACCTGGAGCCAGTTGTCCGAGGAAGACCAGGCGGCGGTGATGGAAGCGGCGTCGCGCGCGCAGGAATATGAGCGCGGCCTGTTCGAGCAGTCGCTGGCCGACGACCGGGCCTACCTGGAAGAGCACGGCATGACCTTCGTCGAGGTCGACGGTGCGGCTTTCCAGGCGGCGGCGAAGGACGCGGTCCTCGCCAACGTCAACGACGAGATCAAGCCGATCGTCGAGCAGCTCTTCGGCGAATAAGACGGCCACCGCGCCGTGACGGCAGGCCGGCCTTCGGGCGGGCCTGCCGCGTCGGGCGCCCGCGTCCGCCCCGCTTCCGGGAGACACCATGAAGCTCATCTCTCACATCATCGGCGCGTTCGTCGCCGTGGCGCGGATCGGCGCCGGGCTCGCCTTCGTGGTGCTGATCGCCGCGGTGCTGTTGCAGGTGGCGGGCCGCCTGTCCGGCTCCGGCCCGGTCTGGACCGAGGAGTTGACGCGCTACGCCCTCCTCTACCTCGTCGCCTTCGGGGCAGGCCTCGCCTTCCGCTCCGGCGACCTCGTGAACGTGGACGTGATTTCGGAATCGCTGCCCGGCCGCCTGCCGTGGATCCTGCGCCTGTTCTCGGCCATCGCCACGGCCGGCCTCGCCGTCACGCTGCTCGCCGGGGCGTGGCGCTATACGATGATCGGGCGGATGCAGACCTCGCCCGCGCTCGGCATCCCCATGCACTACGTCCATTTCACCGTGTGGCTGCTTCTGGCGCTTTTGGCGCTGTTCGCGGTGCTGCGCATCGTCGGCATGCTGGCCGGCACCGAGACCGGCGCCCCGCGCGATGCCGCCGAGGACCTTTCCTGATGGACGTCGCCATTCTCTTCGCCGTGTTCATCGGCGGTCTCGTCGTCGGCATTCCGGTGGCGGTGACCCTCGGCCTCTCCTCGCTCGCTTATCTTCTCTATTCGGGCATGCCCGTCGTCGTCATGCCGCAGAAGATGTATGCGGGCATGGACGTCTTCGTGCTCCTCTCCATTCCGGGCTTCATCCTGGCCGGCAATCTGATGAACCGCGGCGGCATCACGCAGCGCATCATCCGCTTCGCCAATGCGCTGGTGGGGTGGATCCGCGGCGGCCTCGGCCTCACCAACATCGCCGCGTCGATGCTGTTCGGCGGCATCACCGGCACAGCGGTGGCCGATGCCGCGTCGATCGGCGGGGTGATGATCCCCGGCATGAAGAAGGCGGGCTATCCGGCGGACTTCTCCGCCGCGGTCACCGCCGCATCGTCCACGGTTGGGCCGATCATCCCGCCGTCGGTGCCGATGATCATCGTCGGCGCGCTGTCGGGCATCTCGGTCGGGCAGATGTTCCTGGCGGGCGCGGTGCCGGGCATCCTGATGGGCCTCGCCATGATGGTGACGTGCGCCATCATCTCGGTGCGCCGGAAGTTCCCGCATCAGCCGTGGCAGGGGATGGGCGAGGTCGCCCGCTCCTTCGGCGGCGCCGTGTGGGCGCTGGCGATGACCTTCCTCATCATCTACGGCCTCCTCTCCGGCTTCTCGACGCCGACCGAGACCGCCATCATCGCCTCGGTCTACGCCTTCGTGGTGGGCGCCTTCATCTACCGTGAGCTGCCGCTGAGGGAGGTGCCGAAGATCGTCATCGACAGCGCGGTTTCCGCGGCGGGCATCCTGGCGCTGGTGGGGTTCGCCAACGTGTTCGGGTGGATCCTGGTGTCCGAGCGCATCCCGCAGATGATCGCCGACGGGGTGCTGTCGATCACCGACAACAAGTTCATGGTGATCCTCCTCATCAACCTGCTCCTTCTCTTCGTGGGCATGTTCATGGAGACCATCGCGGCGCTGATCATCCTGTTCGTGCCGCTGCTCTCGCTCGCCACCGCGGTGGGCATCGAGCCGTTGCACTTCGCCACCTTCGCGGTGCTGAACCTCATGATCGGCCTCACCACCCCGCCGGTGGGGGTGTGCCTCTTCGTGTGTTCCAACATCGCGCGGCTTCCGCTGGCCCCGGTTGTCGTGGCAATCCTTCCCTTCCTTGTGACGAACATCCTCGTCCTGTTGGCGGTGTCCTACTTCCCGCCGCTGGCGACCTGGCTGCCGTCCGTCCTCACGCCGTAGGAGCGGCTTTCATGGAAACGCGCGTGTGCCGGCTGTACGGCCAGAACGATATCCGCATCGAGACCGAGGAGGTGGCGGGGCCGGGTCCCGGCGAGGCGCTGGTGGCGGTCGCCGCGGGCGGCATCTGCGGCTCGGACCTGCACTATTTCCAGGACGGCGGGTTCGGGCCGATCCGCGTGCGCGAGCCGATCATCCTCGGCCACGAGGCGTCGGGCGTGATCGTCGACGTGGGCGCCGGGGTGACCGGTCTCGCGGCGGGTGACCGGGTGGCGCTGAACCCCAGCCGCCCGTGCGGCGAATGCGTCTATTGCGAGGCGGGTCTGCCGATCCACTGCCTCGCCATGCGCTTCAACGGCTCGGCGATGCGCCTGCCGCACGAGCAGGGCCTCTTCCGCGACCGCATCGTGGTGGGCGCGGCGCAGTGCGTGAAGGTCGGCGGCGACGTGACGATGGCCGAGGCCGCATGTTCGGAGCCGCTGGCGGTGTGCCTGCACGCCCGGAGCAATGCCGGCGAGCTGGAAGGCAAGCGCGTTCTGGTGACGGGTGCGGGGCCGATCGGCGTCCTGTGCGCGGCGGTCGCGCGCGAGGCGGGCGCCAGCGAGGTCGTCGTGACGGACCTCCAGGACATCCCGCTACAAGCCGCCGCGGCGATGGGCGCGACGCGCACGATCAACGTCGCCCGCGACGGGGCGGAGATGGACACCTACGCGGCCGACAAGGGCACCTTCGACACCGTGTTCGAATGTTCGGCCGCGGCGCCCGCGGTGCGGACGGCGATCAGCTGCGTGCGTCCGCGCGGAACGATCGTCCAGGTCGGCGTGACGGGCGATCTGCCGATCCCGATCAACATGCTCGTCTCCAAGGAACTCCGCTATCAGGGCACGCAGCGCTTTCATGCCGAGTTCGCCCAGGCGGTGGAGATGATCTCGTCCCGGCGGATCGACCTTGCGCCGATGATTTCGTCCAGCGTGCCGCTCGAGGAGGCGACCGATGCGTTCGCGCTGGCGGGCAACCGCGCCAAGGCGGTGAAGGTGCATCTGACCTTCGCGGCCTGACCGGCTCGCGGCCGGGTTCGCCGGTCCCCGTCGCCGGGCGAGCGCTGGCGGCGGGGCCGCGCCCTTCACGCGGCGGCGGGGCGGCGGGTGATGGCCAATCTGTCGCAGCGTCGCGAGCCGGATTCGGCAATTTGCGAAAGCCGCGAACGCGATAGGCCGTGACAGAGGCCCGCCCATAGCTGATAGAATGTGGCAGAGAACACTTGAGCGGCCTGCACAAAGGCCCGATTGAGAGGACCCCAGGACATGCCCACCACGTCCACCCACCGCACGCTTCTGCGCCGTCCGCTGCGCACCGCGCTGGCCGCTGCCGCCGCGCTCGCCCTCGCCGGAACCGCCCTGCCCGCCAAGGCGCAGGACTTCATCGGCATCCTCACCGGCGGCACCTCCGGCGTCTATTATCCGATGGGCGTCGCCATCTCGAACATCTATGGCGAGACGATCGAAGGCTCGCGCCCCTCGGTGCAGTCGACCAAGGCGTCGGTCGAGAACCTGAACCTGTTGCAGCAGGGCCGCGGCGAACTCGCCTTCACGCTGGGTGACAGCCTGGCGCTCGCCTGGCAGGGCGATGCGGAAGCCGGCTTCCCGCGCAAGCTCGACAAGCTGCGCGGCCTCGCGGCGATCTACCCGAACTTCGTGCAGATCGTGGCGTCCGAGGAGTCGGGCATCACCTCGCTCGAGGACCTGAAGGGCAAGCGCCTGTCGGTCGGCGCACCGAAGTCGGGCACCGAGCTGAACGCGCGCAAGATCCTCGCCGCCGCGGGCATGAGCTACGACGATCTCGCCAAGGTGGAATATCTGCCCTTCGCCGAGTCGGTGGAGCTGATCAAGAACCGCCAGCTCGATGCGACGCTGCAGTCCGCGGGCCTCGGCGTGGCCTCGATCCGCGACCTCGCGACCTCGGTGCCGATCACCGTGGTGCCGGTTTCGGCCGAGGTCGTGGCCGCTGCGGGCTCGCCCTTCGTGGAGCAGACGATCCCCGCCGGGACCTATGACGGTCAGGACGAAGACGTGCCGACCGCTGCGGTGCTCAACTACCTCGTCACCCACGACGGCGTGTCCGACGATCTCGCCTATGCGATGACGAAGTCGATCTTCGAAAACCTGGACAAGCTGGTGGCGGCGCACGCCGCGGCCAAGGCGATCACGCTGGAAGGTGCGGCCGACGGCATGCCTCTGCCGCTGCATCCGGGCGCCGAGCGCTACCTGAAGGAAGCCGGCGTCATCGACTGACCCGGCCGCGCCGCCGCTCCGGCCACGGCCCTCGCCGGCCGCGGCCACGGCCCTCGCCGACCGAGGCCTGGGGCGGCATCGCTGACATTCAGCCGCCTGCGGCTGCGGGCGGCGCTCTCTCCCCCGCCCGCAACCCGCGGACAGCGTCACCGGCGATAAGGCGCCCACGGACGCGGGCGGCGTTCCGACCAACGAGCCGCCCGTTCTTGCGGGCGGCGTTTTATTCCAACATGCCGGCTGTTCGCGCGGTCGGCGCTTCCTGCGACATGTCGTCCGGCCAGCCGCGGCAGGCCGGCGCGCCCTTTTTGCGCAAGGTGTGGTGATGGACGAGCGGACCCCCCATCCTGAGATGGCCGGGCAGGCCGAACTGCAAAATCCCGAGCACGGCCTGCCGGAGAGTTTCGGCACCGGCTGGGCGGGGCACGTCCTGTTCTGGATCGCCGTCGCCTTCTCGCTGTTCCAGATCATCACCGCGTTCGGCGTCCCGCTGGACCGGCCGCTGCTGGACGGCGCGCTGGGTGTCGCGATCACGCCGATGCGCCTCGCCTGGGCGGGGCTGGCGCTGTGGGCCGCTTGGGCGGCGATCGGTGCCGCCAAGGGACGCAGTGCCGCCCGCGCGGCTGCGGCCATCCTCATCCTCGCCGCCGTCGCCGCGCTGATCGACGGGTTTTCCGGCACGCTGCCGAGCCAGGTGGTGCGGGCGCTGCACGTCGGCTTCCTCGGCCTCGTCGCCGGCGGCATGCTGGCCAACCACCGCGCGCGGACGGGTCCGGGGCGGTTCCTCGCCTGGGCCGCGGGGGCGGTGGCGTTCGGCGTCGGCCTCTATCAGTGGGCGTTCTACGAGCCGCTCTTGATCCGCGCGGGCTATCCGACCGAGCTCGACCTCGTGGTCGGGGCGGCGGCCATCGTCATCCTGTTCGCCTTCGTGTGGCGCATCATGGGGCCGGCGCTCGTCATCGTCGCGGGCCTGTTCCTCGCCTACTGCCTGTTCGGCCAATATCTGCCGGCACCGTTCAACCACCGCGGCTATCCGTTCGAGCAGGTGGTGGAGCACATGGCCTACGGCACCGAGGGCATCTACGGCGTCGCGACCTACGTCTCGGCGACCTACATCTTCCTCTTCATCCTCTTCGGCGCCTTCCTGGAGCGGGCGGGGATGATCCAGCTCTTCACCGACATCGCCATGGGGCTGTTCGGCGGGGCGCGCGGCGGCCCGGCCAAGGTGGCCGTCTTCTCCTCGGCGCTGATGGGCACGATCTCGGGCTCCGGCGTCGCCAACGTGGTGTCGACGGGGCAGTTCACCATCCCGCTGATGAAGCGGTTCGGCTATCGCGCGGCCTTCGCGGGCGGCGTTGAGTCCACCGCGTCGATGGGCGGGCAGATCATGCCGCCGGTGATGGGTGCGGTCGCCTTCATCATGGCCGAGACGCTGGACGTCGCCTACGTGGAGGTCGTCAAAGCGGCGATCATCCCGGCGGTGCTCTACTACGCGTCGGCCTTCCTGGCGGTGCATCTGGAGGCGGGCAAGCGCGGCCTTTCCGGCCTGCCGCGGACCGAGCTTCCCAGCGCCGGCCAGGCGGTGCGCGAGAAGTGGCACCTCATCCTGCCGCTGGCCGCTCTCGTCTATCTCCTCTTCGCGGGCTACACGCCGCTGTTCGCCGGCTCCATCGGCCTCGCCCTGACGGCGCTGCTGATTCTGGCCGGATCGGTGGCGCTCGGCATCACCGCGCAGGCGGTGCGGATCCTCTTCTGGGTCGCGGTCGGGCTGATGGCGGCGGCGGCGATGTGGCTCGGCGTCACCCTGGTGCTCGGCCTCGTCCTCGTCGTCGCGCTGATCTCCACGCTGACGCGCGGCGGGCGCGAGACGTTGACCGCCTGCCGCCAGGCGCTGGCGGACGGGGCGCGGCAGGCGCTGCCGGTGGGTCTCGCCTGCGCCTCCGTGGGCATCGTCATCGGCACCATGACGCTGACCGGCATCGGCACGATCTTCGGGAGCTGGGTGGTGTCGGTGGGTCAGGATTCGCTGATCCTGTCGCTGGTTCTGACGATGATCGTCAGCCTGCTTCTCGGCATGGGGATCCCGACGATCCCGAACTACATCATCACCTCGTCTCTGGCCGCGCCGGCGCTGCTCGAACTCGGCGTGCCGCTGATCGTCAGCCACATGTTCGTGTTCTATTTCGGCATCATGGCGGACCTGACGCCGCCGGTGGCGCTCGCGTGTTTCGCGGCCTCGCCCATCGCCAAGGAGAACGGCTTCAAGATCTCGCTGCAGGCGATGAAGATCGCGCTGCCGGGCTTCGTGATCCCCTACATGGCGGTCTATGACCCGGCGCTGATGATCCAGGCGACCGGCGGCGCGTCCGGTGTCGGCTTCTGGCTGGACGTCGTCTACATGCTGGTGAAGGCGGGGCTGGCGGTCGGCCTTTGGGGCGCGGCGGCGATCGGCTACTTGCGCGGGCCGATGGCGGGGTGGGAGCGTCTCCTCGCCGTCGCCGCAGCCGGGGCGCTGGTGGTGGCGAGCCCGGTGACGGACCCGATCGGGTTCGGCCTCGCGGCGCTCGTCATCGGCGTTCACTGGTGGCGCGTGCGCAGCGCCTCCGGGCCCGTTCCGGCCGCATGAGCCTATGCCTCGCCGCCGGGGCGTTGACGGTGTCGCTGATGGCGGACCGGGTGACGTTGGCGTGGATGCACTCGGTGGAGAAGATCCGCTGGGAGGAGACGTGGGCGCAGGAGCCGGGCGGTCTGCGGCTGGTTGAGGGCCGCGTGAAGGGATCCGGCGCGGGGATGGACCCGCCGCCCGAAGCGCATCTCAAGGACGGGTGGTGGCGCTGGGCGCCCGACGTTCCGCCGCTGGGCGAGGTGGTGCTGCGCCGCTCCGGCGCCACCGCGGACTGGGAGGTGTGCCCGGTTGCGGCGAAGGAGTCGGCCTCGGCGACGGGGTCGGCGGCGGCGTGCAGGGCGATCGGCGACCTCGTCCCGGCCGATGCGGATCCGGTGCGGCTGATCCCCTGCCCCGGCGATTGACCGCGCACGCGCGCGGCACCAGACTCTAAGACGCGGCCCGAACGGCGCACGTTCGCGGCCTTCGGAGCAGCTTTTTCGCGTTCGATCGAGCGCGGGGCTCTCGGTGCCGAGCGGAGGATCACGATGGACGGCAGGGACGACGCGCGACCGGCCGGCACAGGTGCCGCGCAGGCGGGTTCGGGACGCGCGAACAGGGTCGGCGAGACGGCGCGGGGAAATCCGTTCGGGCCTGATCCGGCGGCCCCTTCTGATCCGGCACCGTCTGATTCGGCAGCGTCTGCTCCGCCGCGGGCCGCTGTCGCGCACGCGCAAGAGCCGGACGCCAAGCAGGCGCTGGCCGACGCCGCAGAGGGCACGATGACGGCGCTCCCGGCGCTGACCCTCACGCGCGACCACCTCGCCCGCGTCCCTGCGCAGGCGGATGCGGACGGGGCGCGTCCCGTCCCGCTGCCGGACGAGGCGTTCTATGACGGTGTGGCGGCGGACATCCTGGGCGCGCTGCCGGAGGGGGCGCCGCTTTGGGTCTTCGCGATCGGTTCGCTGTTGTGGAATCCGCGGTTCGAGGTGGGTGAGACGCGTCCGGCCTTGGTGAAGGGCTGGCGGCGCGCCTTCTGCCTCGGCCCCACGCTGTGGCGGCGGGGCAATCCGGCGGCGCCGGGGCGGATGCTGTCGCTGGACCGCGGCGGCGAGTGCTGGGGCGTGGCGCTGGAGATGGCCTCGCCGGACCGTCACGCCGCACTGGTGGCGCTTCTGAAGACCGAGCCGCCGACGCCGCCCACGTGGGTGCGCGCGGAGACAGAGGCCGGCCCGGTGGACGCCATCGCCTTCACCGCCGACACCGCCTACGCGCTCTATTCGCCGGAGCCGCACGAGGACGAGTTGGCGGACATCCTCGCCCGCGCCTCCGGCTCGGTCGGAACGATGGCGGAATACGTCCTCTACACGGTGGAGGAACTGCACAAGGCCGGCGTCTACGACCCTTATCTGTGGCGCCTGCAGGAAAAGCTGGCCGAGCGCCTGGCGGAGGCGGGCGACTGATCCGGGCGACTGATCCGGGTGCTTAAACGCGGCGGATCATTTGGAGGACTGTGGCGGGGTCAAGCCTTCGACCGGACCCACGCGCAGGCCGCCTCTTGGGGGCGGGCGAGCATGGGGAGGATCGGGGGCTTGATGCCGCCGCAGTCCTCCGCAGCCTTAAAGCAGGTGTTCAGAGGGAAGGTGCTCTTCGCACCTTCACCTGAACGCCTGCCCGCTGGCGAAGCGGGGGGAGCGCGAGGGGGGAACGCCCTCGCTGAGGCGCTGCCCCCCGGCGCAACGCGGGCGCAGTCTTTCGCCGACTAAGCCGCCAAACGCTGGCGCACGAGGCTGGTCCAGTAGGAGCAGCCGTAGGCGATGGCGTCGTCGTTGAAGTCGTAGAGCGGGTGGTGAAGCCCGGCGGAGGGGCCGTTGCCGATGTTGATGAGAGCGCCGGGTACCGCGTTCAGCATGAAGGCGAAGTCTTCGCCGCCGAGGGTCTGGGGCATGTCGCGGAAGACGTTCTCGGCGCCGGCCACAGCCTCGGCGGCGTCGGCGGCGAGGCCGGTCTCGCGCTCGTGGTTCACGGTGACGGGGTAGTGGCGGGTGTAGTCCAGCGTGCCCACGGCGCCGAAAGCGGCGGCGATGTGGTCGACCATCGCGCCCAGCCGCTGCTCGATCATGTCGCGCACCTCTTCGCGGAGGGTACGCACGGTGCCGGTCATCTCCACCTTCTGCGGGATGACGTTGAAGGCGTTGCCGGCCTCGATGGTGCAGACGGAGACGACGGCGCTGTCGATCGGGTCGAGGTTGCGCGAGGTGAGCGTCTGCACGCCTTGCAGAAGCGCCCCGGCGATGGGCAGCGGGTCGATCGTCTCATTCGGCCGCGCCGCGTGGCCGCCGCGCCCGGCGATGGTGATCTTCAGCTCGTCCACCGACCCCATGATCGGGCCGGAATTGATGGTGAACTGGCCGATGGGAAGGTTCGGCCGGTTGTGCATGCCGTAGACCTCGTCGCACGGCCAGCGCGTGAACAGCCCGTCCTCGATCATCGCGCGGGCCCCCGCGCCGCCCTCCTCGGCGGGCTGGAAGATGACGATCACGGTGCCGTCGAAGGCGCGGCTTTCCGCCAAGTGGCGGGCAGCGCCGAGGAGCATGGTGGTGTGGCCGTCATGGCCGCAGGCGTGCATCTTGCCGGGCACCAGGGAGGCGTAGGGTTTGCCGGTCTCCTCCAGAATGGGGAGGGCGTCCATGTCGGCGCGCAGGCCGATCATGCGGCCCGCCCCGCCGTTGCGGCCGCGGATGACGCCGACCACGCCGGTGCGGCCGATGCCCTCGACCACCTCGTCCACGCCCGCCTTGCGCAGCGCCTCGGCGACGTTGGCGGCGGCGCGGTTCACCTCGTAGAGGAGTTCGGGGTTCTGGTGCATGTCGCGCCGGAAGGCGGTCAGCTCGGCGATGTCTTTCGCGACCCAGTTTTCGACCGGCATCTCAGGCGTCCTTCTTCATGCGGTAGCGAAAGTCGCAGTGGGAGGCGCCCTTCATGATGGTCTGGGTGCGGGTCATCTCGATGTCCGGGTTGTAGCCGATGCAGAAGTCGCCATCGCGATTGCACGACAGGAGGTGGCCGATGTCGCCGAGGCCCATGTCCCGGTACATTTCGGCGTAGCGGCAGCGCACGACGTTGAAGTCCATCTTGTCCTCGGACATTTCGATGGTTTCGATGCGCAGCGCATCCTCGCGGGTCCAGTTGGGCTGGATGGCGGCGAAGTCGGTGAGGTCGGGGGCATGGCCGAGTTCGGCGGCGAGCATCTGCCCCTGCTCGATGGCCGATTTGGAGCATGCGGCGCCGATGACGGCCTCCGCCTCGGCGCGGCCGGAGCGTTCGGTGACGATGTCGAGCACGTGTTTGAGGATCATCGCCTCGATGCGGCGGCGCAGGAGGATGGGCACGTCGTTGAGGCCCATGGTGGGCCCGGTGTCGTCGCCCATCCTGGCGGCGCCGCTCTCGGCGCCGGTGGGCGGGGCCTCGCCGGTGCGCGGTGTCTCGGTCATTCGTGATATTCCTGGTGGTCCTTGCGCTTCAGCCACGCGAGGTATGTGGGGGCGACGCGGCGCACGAGGCCGTGGGCAGCGAAGGGCTGCGGTTCCGTGACCGGCAGCGCCAGCTCGTCGACGGGCCGGCCGACGGCGGCGCGGGCGAGTTCGCGGCCGAGCGAGGTGCCGAGGGCGACGCCGCGCCCGTTGCAGCCGGCCCAGGCCCAGCCGTCCGGCCCCAGGCTGTGGACGCGCGGGAAGCGGTCCCAGTTCATGCCGATATAGCCGGACCAGACGTGCGTCATCCTCGGCACGCCGAGGTCGGGGAAGGCTTCGGCGAGGCTGCGGGCGGCCTTGGCGCGCACCCGCGCCTCGACATTGTGGGCGCCCATGACGGCGCCGCCGGTGATGATGCGGTTGCGCGCGTCGTAGCGGAAGAAGCGCAGGTCGCCTCTGGTGTCGGACACGGCCTCGCGGCCGGGCATGATCTTGCCGCGCAGATTATCGCCCACCGGCTCGGTCGCCATCTGCCAGGAGAGGACGGGCACGAGGGAGTGGGCGATGCGCGGGGCCAGGCCGGGCGCCAGCTCTCCCGTGTAGGCGTTGGTGGCGAGGATGAGGGCGCGGGCCTTCACGGTGCCCGACGCGGTGCGCACCACCCATGTGGCGCCTTCGCGGGCGAAGGACTGGACGGGCGACTGCTCGAAGATGGTCGCGCCCAGTCCCTCGGCGGCTTTGGCCATGCCGCGCGCGAGGGCCAGCGGATTGATGTGCCCGCCGGTGGGGTTGTACATGCCGCCGTACCAGAAGTCGGAGCCGAGGATCTCGGCCGTTTCGGCGGCGGTCTTCAGCGTGGCGGGGAAGCCGTAACGCTGCCACGCGGCAACGCGCTTTTCCGACAGCTTGACCCGGCCGGGGCTGTGGGCGGGCTGGAACCAGCCGTTCTGCTCGGCCTCGGCGTCCATGCCAAACTCGCGCACGAGGTCGAACAGCACGGAGGCGGAGTTGCCGATGAGCTGGACCATGCGCTCGCCCGCGGCGCCGTAGCGTTTCACCCAGACGTCAGGCTCGGCAGCGGTGAGGATGGGGATCACCTGGCCGTTGTTGCGGCCGGATGCGCCCCACCCTGCGGCCTTGCCCTCCACCACGGTCACGGCGTGACCGGCACGCGCCGCCTCGATCGCCGCCGACAGGCCGGTGAAGCCTGCCCCGATGATGACGAGGTCGGTCTCGTGCGTGCCCTTCAGCGGGGCGGTCGGTGTGCGTGCGGGGGCGGTGTCGGCCCAGAGCGAGGGGGGGAAGTCGACGGCCATCAGAGCGCCTCTTCCAGCGAGGGGCTGGCAGCCTCGTGGGGGAGCCAGAACCAGCGCAGCGCCTCCTCGTCGGCGGGGAGCGCGGCGGGCTCGGCTGCGGGCATCGTCGCGGCGGCATCGGCCAGGCGGTGCGCTTCGGCGAGGCAGCCGGCGAAGTCGGGCAGCGGGCAGGACAGCCGCGCGGCGCCGGACCACAGGGCCGAGAGCGCTTCGGGCGGCGCATCGTCCACCGGGGCCAGCGCCCGCCAGACACCGCCGGCGACGTCGAGCCGGTAGTGGGGCAACAGGTCGAAGCCACGCTCCGCGATGAAGCGAATCGCGGCGGCGATGGTGTCGACGTCCGCGTCCTCGAAGAACCAGTTCACGCCGAGGCGGGCCCAGCCGGGGCGGAAGGCGGTGTGGCCCTCGTGGACGGCGGCCTCGTGGCGGGCCGTGGTGGCTGCGTCGATGCACAGGAGGGCGTGGCCGTAGGGACCGGCGCAGGAGCAGCCGCCGCGGGCCTGGATGCCGAACAGGTCGTTGAGCAGCGCAACCACGTAGTTGTGGTGCAAGAGCCGCCCGCGCACGCGGATGTTGAACGAGAAGATGCCGAGCCGCGGCACATTGCGGGGGCCGAGAAGCTCGACACCGGGGATCGCCCGCAGCGCGTCCTCCAGGCGGCGGGCGAGAGCGGTCTCGCGCTCCTCCACGGCGGCCTCGTCCATGTCGCGCTTGAGCTGCAGCACCATCCCGGCGCGGATGTTGTCGACGATGGCCGGTGTGCCGCCCTCCTCGCGGTGCTCCGCGTCGGTGACGTAGCGGTGGCCCTCGGCGGTGACGTAGCTGACCGTGCCGCCGCCGGTGAGGGTCGGGCGGGCGGTGGCGAACAGGCGCCGGTCGGCGATGAGGACGCCGGACGCGCCGGGGCCGCCCGGATATTTGTGCGGCGACAGGGCGGCGGCGTCGATCCGGTCGCCGGCGCCGGGCGCGGTCTCGGCGAGGCGCACGGGAACGTAGGGCGCGGCGGCGGCGAAGTCGGCCACGCACCAGCCGCCGAACTCGTGCATCAGCTTGGCGATGGCGCGCAAATCGGTGCGGATGCCGGTGACGTTGGACGCGGCGGAGAAGGCGCCGATCTTCAGCGCGGCGCCGCGGTGCGCCTCCAGCTTGCGGGCGAGGGTGGCGAGGCAGATGCCGCCCTCCGCGTCGAGCGGGACGCGCACAAGGGTGGCGCCGCTCTCGCGCCACGGCAGGTCGTTGGAGTGGTGCTCGTAGGGGCCGACGAAGACGACGGCCCCCTCGCCCAGCCCCTGCAAGGCGAAGGCGCGGACGAGCTTGTCCACCGCCCCGGTGGCGCCGGAGCCGGTGAAGATCACCGCATGCCCGGCCTCCGCGTCCACCGCCTCGCGCACGGCCTGGCGGGCCATCTCGCGAAGCTGCGTGGTGCGGCGCCCGGCGAAGGAGGTCTCGGTGTGGGTGTTGCCGTAGAAGGGCAGCACGTGGTCGCGGATCGCGTCCTCGATGAAGGAGAGGGCGCGGCCGGAGGCGACATAGTCGGCATAGAGCATCGCGCGCGGGCCGAAGGGGCCGGGGATGGCGGCCCCCTCACCGATCAGAGCGCGGCGGATATCATGGAAACTGACTGACATGACGGGTCTCAGGCGGCCTCGGTGGTGAGCACCGGCGGGGTCCAATGGCGTCCCGGAATCGAGGACAGGAGCTTTTGCGTGTAGGGATGCTGCGGGTTGGCGAAGACGTCGGCGGTGGCGCCCTGTTCGACGATCTCGCCGTTCTGCATGACGATGATGCGGTCGCAGAGCTGCGCAGCCACGCGCAGGTCGTGGGTGACGAAGAGCAGCGACAGGTTGAGCCGGTCGCGCAGCTCGGCGAGGAGCTTCAGCACCTGGGCCTGGACGCTGACGTCGAGCGCGGAGACCGGCTCGTCGGCGACGATGATCTTCGGCTCCATCGACAATGCGCGGGCGATGCCGATGCGCTGGCGCTGGCCGCCGGAGAATTCGTGCGGGAAGCGGGTGGCGGCGGCGGGCGACAGCTCGACGAGTTCGAGCAGGCGGCGCGCGTCGGCATGGGCCTTCTTGCGCGGCGTGCCGTGGACGATGGGCCCCTGGGCGATGAGGTCGACCACACGCTTGCGCGGGTTGAGCGAGGCCATCGGGTCCTGAAAGACCATCTGGATGTGCTTGCGCATGGCGCGCAGTTCGCGCGGCGAAGCGGCGAGGATGTCGGTGCCGTCCACCTCCACCTTGCCGGAGTCGCATTCGAGCAGCCGGGTGACGATGCGTGAGACGGTGGTCTTGCCGGACCCGCTTTCGCCGACGACGCCGAGCGTTTCGCCCTGGCGCAGCGTGAAGCTGAGGTCTTTGACGGCTGCGACGGCCTTGCGCTTGCCCGACAAGAGGCCGCCGCGCGCCGCGAAGGTCTTGCGCAGCCCTTCCGCCTTCAGCACCACGGGGGCGGAGGAGAGCGGCTTGGCGGGCGGCGGGATGAGCGCCGGAACCGCGCCGATGAGCGCCTTCGTGTAGGGGTGCTGCGGGTTGTTGAGGACCGTCTTGGCCGGCCCGTGCTCGACGAGCTGGCCCATCCTGAGGACGGCCACCTTGTCGGCGATCTCGGCCACCACGCCGAAATCGTGGGTGATGAAGAGGATACCGGCCTGCTCCTCCACCTGCAGCTCGCGGATGAGCTTCAGGATCTGGAGCTGCGTCGTCACGTCGAGCGCGGTGGTGGGCTCGTCGGCGATGATGAGCTTGGGCGACAGCAGCAGCGCCATGGCGATCATCACGCGCTGGCGCTGGCCGCCTGAAACCTGGTGCGGATAGGCGTTGTAGGCCGAGCGCGGGTCCGGGAGCTGGACGCGCTCCAGCATGTCGAGCGCGCGGGCGCGGCGGGCCTTGCGGCCGAGGCGGGTGTGCAGCCGCAGCACCTCGTCGAGCTGCCAGCCGACGGTCTTCTGCGGGTTCAGCGCCGTCATCGGCTCCTGGAAGATCATCGCGATGTCGCGACCGCGGATGTCCCGCATCTGGCGCGGCGTCTTCGCCAGAAGGTCCTCGCCCATGAAGCGGATGGAGCCGGCCGCCACATGGACGTGCGGCTCGGGCAAGAGGCGCATGACGGCGCCGGCCGAGAGCGACTTGCCGGACCCGGATTCGCCGACGAGGCAGACGATCTCGCCCGGTTCGACGGTGAGGTTCAGGTCTTCGAGCGCGAACGGCCGGTCGGCGCCCTTGGGCAGCGCGATGCGAAGGCCGGAAATGTCGAGAACGGGCTGGCTCATCGCTTTTTCTGCCTCGGGTTCAGGGCGTCGTTGAGGCCTTCGCCGAGCAACGAGAAGGACAGGACGGTGAGGACGATGGCGATACCGGGAATGACGGCGCAGTAAGGTGCGGTCCGAAGCACCGAGCGGCCCTGGCCGATCATGTTGCCCCAGCTCGCATAGTTCGGGTCGCCGAGGCCGAGGAAGGCGAGCGCGCTTTCCAGCAGGATCGCCAGCGCCATGATGACCGACGCGTAGACGACGATCGGCGGCAGCGCGTTGGGCATGATCTCGCGGAAGATGATCGACGTGTTGGAGACGCCGAGATTGCGCGCGGCGTCGACGAATTCGCGGCCCCGCAGCGCCATGAACTCGGCGCGCACCATGCGGGCGGGCGCGGTCCAGGAGACGATGCCGATGGCCACCGTGATCCACTCGATCTGCGAGCCCATGATGGCGACGAGAGTGAGGAGGAGCACGAAGTTCGGAATGGTCTGGAAGGCTTCGGTGACGCGCATCAGAACGTCGTCGACCCAGCCGCCGAAATAGCCGGCGATGGCGCCGATGAGGACGCCGATGCCGATGGCGACCAGCGTCGCCACCACGCCGATGAGGAGCGAGATGCGCGCGCCGTAGAAGATGCCGGACATCACGTCCCGGCCGAGCTGGTCGGTGCCGAGCGGGGTGGCCCAGTCGGTGAAGGGGGGCGTCAGCGGTGCGCCGGCGCGGCGCAGCGGGTCGCCGGGCTCGACGATCCCCGCCGTCAGCGCCAGGATGACGACGACGGTGAAGATGACGA
Organism: Acuticoccus yangtzensis; assembly: GCF_001927245.1. GTDB lineage: Bacteria > Pseudomonadota > Alphaproteobacteria > Rhizobiales > Amorphaceae > Acuticoccus > Acuticoccus yangtzensis. Next base: position 410,032 of record NZ_MJUX01000002.1, read on the forward strand.
GGCCGAGGAGCGCGGCGCGGTTGCGGCTGTAGCGGCGCCAGAAGACGACGAGGCGCGGCGGCTCGGCGGGCGCGAGTTCGGTGCTCTGCAGGCTCATGCGAGTTCGATCCGGCTGTCGAGGCGGGCGTAGAGGAGGTCGGTGAGGAAGTTCACGACGACGACGATGATGGAGCAGAGGAAGATGATGCCCATCAGCGTGTTCATGTCGCGCTGAACCACCGACTGCGAGGCGAGCTGACCGAGGCCCGGCAGGGTGAAGATGGTCTCCACCACCACCGACCCGCCGAGCACGGTGGAGAATTGCAGGCCGAGAAGGGTGACCACCGGCAGCAGCGCGTTGCGCATGATGTGGTGGACCATGAGCCGGGTTTCGCCCGCGCCCTTGGCCTTGGCGGTGCGCACATAGTCGAGGTCGGCGACCTCCAGCACGGAGGCGCGCATCAGGCGCAGGTAGAACGAGAGGTAGATGAGCGACAGCGCCGCCGTGGGCATCACGAGGTGGAGCGCGACGTCAACATAGTGGTCCCAGCCGGTATAGAACCCGGCGACGGTCTTGATCCCGCCGACCGGCAGCCAGCCGAGCTTCACCGAGAAGAGGTAGATCATCAAAAGCGACAGGAAGAAGCTCGGCGTCGCGTAGAAGATGAGGCCGAGCGTGGAGATGACGTTGTCGGTCAGCGAGTAGACGCGGCGGGCGGCGATGGCGCCGAGCAGGATGCCGATGGAGAAGGCCAGGGTGAGCGAGGTCGCCATCAGGAGGAGGGTGACGCCGAGCCGCTCGAACAGGATGGCGGACACGGGCTGCTCGTAGACGAAGGACCAGCCGAGATCGAAGGTGATGAGCTTGCCCATGTAGGTGAGGAGTTGGACGTACACCGGCTGGTCCAGCCCATATTCGGCGCGCATCCGCTCGATATAGGCGGCATCCGCGCCGCCCATGTCGCCGACGAGGGCGTCCACGGTGTCGCCGGGGGCGAGCTTCAGGAGCAGGAAGGTGCCGACCATGATCAACAGGACCACCGGCACGGCCTGGAGCAGGCGGCGCAGCGCGTAGCCGAGGACCGGGGGAAAGGCTGGCTTCATCAATTCAGATCCAAAGAGACGGGCTGTGACGGTTCAGCGGCGTCCGACGCGGACGATACGGCGCAGGCGGCCGGGGCGGCGCGCATTGGGTGGCACGGCAAGGCGTGCGGCCCCAGGGCTGCACGAAGATCGCGCCGCGGCGGGCGGGCCCGGCGCGGCGGAGGCGAGGTGGCGGGGCGCACCGGACGGCATGCCCCGCCGTTAGGGCTTAGTCGTCGATCCAGAGATCGTACCAGCTGGAGGAGTTCCAGCGCGGCGTGTTGTGGTGGTTCTTCAGCACCTTGTTGGTGACCGAGATGAAGGGATGCTCGATCGCGAAGATCACCGGCAGCTCTTCCATCGAGAGGCGCTGGAGCTCGTGGTACATCTCGGCGCGCTTCTCCGGGTCGAGCTCGGAGGCGGCGGCGTCGATGAGCTGGTCGACCTCGTCGCTCTGCCAGCCGAACTGGTTGGTCCAGGGCGAGCCTTCCGGCTGACCGGAGCGCAGCCACACCGTGGTCGACACGGCCGGGTCCGACCGGAACTGGTGCCAGCCGTTGGCGGTGTCGAAGTCATGGTCGCGGTAGACGCCGGCGAGGAAGCCGGGCGCGTCGTTCTGGAGAATCTCCACGTCGATGTCGATCTCGGACATCGCCTGACGGAAATATTCGGCCCAGAGCTGCGTGTACTCGCCCCACGGCGCCGGACGGTGACGCAGGTGGAAGCGGAAGCCGTCCTCCTGCACCGGGTAGCCGGCCTCGTCGAGCATCGTCTTGGCGAGCTCGGGATCGTAGGGGTAGGTCGGCACGTCGTCGGTATAGTTGGCGCCGCCGGTGGACGGGATCAGGCCGCGGCCGGGCTTGGCGTAGCCGCGCATGATCGTCTCGATCGCGTAGTCGATGTCGAGGCCGTGGTAGATGGCCTTGCGCACGTCGAGGTCCGCGAGGATCGGGTTGCGGTGATTGAACTCGACCGTGGAGTGGGCGACGTTGTTCTCGTAACCCTTCGTGCCGACGTCGAAGCGGGGATCGTCACGCAGGCGGGCGATGTCGGCCAGCGAGATGCCGATGAACCCGGACTCGTGGACCTCGCCCGCCTCGATCGCCGCGGCGGCCGCCGAGGTGTCCTCGATGAAGCGCCAGACGATACGGTCGAGGTAGGGGTACTCTTCGCCGCGCCAATAGTCGTCGTTGCGCTCGGCGATCACGTACTGGCCGCGCTGATACTCGACGAACTTGAACGGGCCGGTGCCGACGGGCGCGGTGTTGTACTCGCTGCGCATGATGTCCGTGCCCTCGAAGAGGTGCTTGGGCACGGGGTGGCCGAGGTCCGGCATCGCCGCAACGAAGAGCTGAAGCGGCATCGGCTTGGAATATTTGAACACCGCGGTGTGCGGGTCCGGGCAGTCCACCGCCTCGAGGTTCGCCTGCAGCGACGAGGAGTAGTTGAGGAGCTTCTTCCACATCTCCATCGCCGTGAAGGAGACGTCGTCGCAGGTGAAGGGCTCGCCGTCGTGCCAGTTGACGCCTTCACGCAGCTTCAGCGTGATTTCGAGACCGTCTTCGGAGGACGACCACTCGGTGGCGAGCACCGGAACGTAGCCGTCATAGGACAGGTCGATCAGCGGCTCGATGATCTTGCCCGTGATATAGTAGACGCCGGTGGACGCCCGGAGCGCGGGGTTGAGGATCCGCTGCTCGCCCTTCATCTGTATGATGGCGGTGCCGCCGCGCTGAACGTCCTGCGCCATGGCGGCGCCGGCCGACAGCGCCCCCGCAGCGGCCAGGGCCAGGCCCAGATTTCGCACACTCGTCGTCATAAGTTTCGATTCTCCCGCTTGCTGCCGTCTGCGCGGCAAAGCGTCCCGATTTTAGGGGTGGCGTCGTCTTAGTGCAAAATAGCGCGGAGCCGCGCCGCTATGTCAATCCCCGTTCTATATACCGCGCTGGAATTGAAAGATTTTTCTAGGATCCGGTTCCCGCTTGGGATATGCATCCGGTAAAGCAAGAAGGATACCGGTTGCCATGTCTCTCGCGCCTCCCCTCGTGACACCGCGAACCGTCTGGATCACGGGGGCCGGCTCCGGCATCGGTGCCGCCATGGCGCGGGCCTTCGCCGCCGCCGGTGACAGGGTCGCCCTCACCGGCCGCAGCCGCGACTCCCTGGACGAGGTCGCCGCCTCGCTGCCGGACCCGTCCCGCACGCTGGTGATGCCGGGCGACGTGACCGACCGTGAGGGAATGGCGAAGACCGCCGCCGAGGTCGCCGCCTGGAGCAAAGGCCAGGGCGGCAACGGGATCGACGTCCTGTGCAACAATGCCGGCCTCAACATTCCGAAGCGCAGCTGGGCCGAGCTCGACTGGGAGAGCTGGGACCAGGTGATCGCGGTCAACGTCACCGGCGCGCTGAACGTGATCGCCGCGTGCCTGCCGGTGATGCGGGCGGAGGGCGGCGGGGTGATGATCCACACCTCGTCCTGGGCCGGGCGTTTCCATTCAGAGCGCGGCGGCGTCGCCTATGGCGCGTCAAAGCATGCGCTGAGCGACATCTCGGCCAGCCTGAACGATCAGGAGGGGCGGAACGGCATCCGCTCCACGGCGCTGTGCCCGGCCGAGGTGGCGACCCCCCTCCTCGCCAAGCGCCCCGGCTTCGACACCTCCACCCTGGCGGCGATGATCCAGCCCGAGGACATGGCCGCCACCGCGCTCTACGTCGCCGGGATGAACCCCGGCGTGGCGGTGCACGAGATCGTCCTCGCCCCCGTCCGCCGCTGAGCCGTGAGCCGCTGAACCCTCCGCCGCTCACCCGTCCGCCGCTGAAACGTCCGGCGGCGGGCCCTGGCCCCGGCGGACACCGCCCCACCGAACACCACCTGAACGATGCCTGATAAGGAGAGCCTCATGTCCGCCGCGTCCCATCCCGTGAAGGGCATCGACCATTGCTTCGCCTTGGTGAGCGACCTGGACGATTCGGTCCGCCGCTACGAGGCGCTGGGCTTCACCCTGTCGCCGCGCGGGCTGCATTCCGTCTCCAAGGGAACGGCCAACCACACCATCATGTTCCCGGACGATTATTTCGAGCTCCTGGGCGTGCTGCAGGCGACCGAGCTGAACGCGATGCGCCGGACGATGCTGGCCGAGAAGGGCGAGGGGCTGCACGCCATCGCCTGCCGGATCGACGATGCGGCGGCCGCGGCCGAGGCGCTGGGCGAACGCGGCATCGCCACCGAGGGGCTGGGCAGCTTCTCCCGCCCCGTCCCGCTGCCGGGCGGCGGCACCGGCGAGGCCGCCTTCTCCACCGTCGCCTTCACCGCGGACGAGGTGCCGCGCGGCATGGTCTTCATGTGCCAGCACAAGACGCCCGAAACGGTGTGGCTGCCGGAGCTTTTCAACCACCCCAACACCGCCAGCGGCCTCGCCGCCATCCTCACCGTGTCGGACGATCCGGCGGGCGACGCGGCGGGCTTTGCGCGGCTGTGGGCGGCGGGCGCGGTGTCGGAGGCGGACGGCATCTTCACCGTGGCGACCGGCGCGAATTCGGCCGACCTCCTGGTGATGGCGCCGGAGCGGATGGCCGCGCTCTATCCCGGCATCGACCTCAGCGGCACGGCCAAGGGCGCCTTCACTTCCATGCGGCTGAAGGTGGGCGACATCGGCGCCGCGGCGGGTTGCCTCGCCGCGGCCGGCGTCATGGCGCATCAGACCGCGCTCGGCATCGCGGTGGACCCGGCGGACGCGTGCGGCCTCGTCGTGGAGTTCGCCGCGCCATGACGGAAACGCGGCCGCGCAAGACCGGCACCAAACCCGCCGAGACCATCACCTTCGACGAGATCGACCAGAAGATCCTGGCGATGTTGCAGGAGGACAGCGACGTGGCCGTCACCGTGATCGCCGAGGCGGTGGGGCTGTCGGCGACGCCCTGCTGGCGGCGCATCAAGCGCATGGAGGAGGCCGGGCTCATCAAGCGCCGCGTGGTGCTGGTGGACCAGGAGCGGGCCAACGTGCCGCTGACCGTCTTCATCGGCGTCAGCACCCCGCGGCACGAGACGGCCTGGCTGACGCGCTTCCGCGAGCTGATCGACGAGATCCCCGAGGTGCTGGAGGCCTACCGGCTGACGGGGACGGTGGACTATATCCTGAAGGTCGTCGTGCCGGACATGGCGAGCTACGACGCGGTCTACAAGAAGATGATCGACACGCTGGAATTCCGCATGGTGAATTCCATGATCTCGATGGAGGAACTGAAGTTCACCACCGCGGTGCCGACCAAGTATATCTGAAGGCGCCCCGGCCCGCCGGCGATGGATCGGGCGGGCGCCGACCGAACCGCCGCCCCCATCCCCGCCGACCTCGGGCCGGCGGCCTTGCCTCAGGCGTCCAGCGCCGGGATGATGTCGTCCTCCAAGAGGCGGTTCAAGTCACCGACGTGGCCGCCGGTGCGGGCCGGGCGCGTGGGATCTGAGGTCACGGCGACGGTCAGCTCCAGCGCCGGGACGATGTAGATCATCTGCCCGCCGAACCCCCGCGCATAGGCCGCCGCCGCACCGCCGAAATCCCGCAGGAACCAGCCGAGGCCGTAGGCGTCGCCCGAGAAGGGGGAGCGCGTGACGGGGGTCAGCGCGCGGCTGATCCACTCTTCCGACACCACGCGGCTGCCGTCCACCTCGCCGTTCAGCCGCACCATCTCGCCGATGCGGGCCATGGCGGCGGGGGTCAGCGCCATGTTGTTGCCGCCGAAATAGCGGCCCTGCGGGTCGCGGGTCCACGCGGGGATGGTGATCCCGAGCGGGTCGCCCAGCCAGTCACGCGCCAGGGCGAGGAGGCTCGCCCCGCCCGTCTCGGCCAGCACGGCGCCGAGGACGTGGTAAGTGCCGGTGGAATATTGGAACGCTTCGCCGGGGGCCGCCACCATCGGCCGGGTGAGCGCGAAGCGGACCCAGTCGGCGCTTTGCACCCACGGCCCGTAGTTCGGTCCGGACGTACCCTCGAGCCCGGCCTGCATGGTGAGGAGGTCGGCGACGGTGATGTCCTTCACCCGCGGGTCCGCCGCGTCCGGCACCAGGCCGGGGGCGAGTTCGCCGAGGGTGGCCTCGGTACCGGGGATGATCCCGCGGTCGACGGCGATGCCGGTCAACAGCGCCACGATGGACTTCGACACGGATTTGACGTTGGCCGCCCGGTCGAGCGGGGGACCGGCGAAGCGCCGGGCGAAACGGGTCTCGCCGCGGTGGACGATGGTGATCGAATGGAGCTGGTCGAGCGCGGCGCCCGCGGTGGCGACCGGGTCGAAGGGATCGGCCTCGTCGGCCCCGGCGGCAAATGCCGTGCCGGGAAGGGCGGCGGAGGCGAGCAGCGCGGCGAGGACGGAACGGCGGTCCGGTGCGGCCCGCGTCATGGCGCCGGTGGGGTGTGCGTCATCCGCGGCGGACGGGGCGGCGTGAATCATGTCGGACCTTCCAGTGAACGCGCAAAGGCTTGCCTCGTCATGTGGAACGACGGGCCGGGCGCGTCCACCGTCCGCGGTGGCGCCGTCATACCGCCAATCGCCGCAGGGTTCGGTGCCAGAGGGCGCGGTGCGGTGCGGTGCGACGCCGTGCGGTCAGACGATGATTCCCTCCGCCACCAGGTCGAGCACCGCCTTGGGGCCACGCGCGGGGCGGGCGGGCGGCGCCTCGCGGCGGACCACTTCGGCGGGTGCGGGCGCGGGTGCCACTGCCGCCCACCGCACCGGCTCTTTGCGGGCCCCCACCGCGACGGGCTCGAACTCCACGTCGACGATGGTGGTGCGCGCCGGACGCTCGATGGTACTCGCATTGTGCGGGTCGCGGGTCAGACTGCTCGTCACGCTGGGCATGTTCTTCGATCCCCATCCCGGTCCGAGGACGCACGCCATCCTGTCCGCACGCCGCATGGCGCGCCGATGACCCCGCCGCCGCAGCAGCGGGCAGCCCCCGAATTGTGTTGACGTTTCAGCCGCCGGCTTGGCGACCGATGTGTAACCTAAACTGAGCGACAAGCTGCGCCGATGCAATGGCCGGACGCGCGTTCGGCGCGGGCCGGCCTGTCCGGGTGGGCGTCCGGCCTATCCCAAAGGCGATGAAACGCGCCGAAACGTGCGGGAAACTGGCCCGAGGCTGACCATTAGGCTATGGTTTTGCGATGACGGATATGCCGCAACCCTGGGGTGTCGGGCGACCGCCGAGGATCGGTCCGGCATACCTCGGTATCTCTTGCGGCACGCGCGGCAGGCTTCGATGACTGACGCAGCGCAGCCCCGTGAGGCGGGACAGGCGGGAGACGATCATGAATGCGATAGCCGGGCTGCACCACGTGACGGCCATCTGCGGTGCGCCGCAGACCAACCTTGACTTTTATGTGCGTGCGCTGGGCCAGCGGCTTGTCAAGCGCACGGTGAATTTCGACGATCCGGGCACCTATCACTTCTACTATGGCGACCATGTGGGGACGCCGGGCACGATCCTGACCTTCTTCCCCTTCGCCAATGCCGGTGCCGGCCGCCCCGGTCCGGGCATGGCCTGCGCGGTGGCCTACGAGGTGTCGCCGGCCGGGTTCGACGCGGCGGCCGCACGGCTTGCGGCGCACCACGCCCCGGGCGCCGCCGTGGGGGAACGCTTCGGCCAGCGGGTCCTGTCGCTTGTGGACCCGGACGGGATGACGGTCGAAATCGTCGAAACCGGCGGGGCGGGCGGGGCGGGTGACGTGCCGCATTTCTTCCACTCGGTGACGCTTTGCCTCGCCGCGCCGGAGCCGACGGCGCGGTTGTTGACCGACGTCTTCGGCTACCGCGCCGCGGGCGAGGCGACGGAGGCGGACGGCGCGACGCGTCTGCGCTTCGTCAGCGGTGCGGAGGACGCCGAGCACGGCGCGGTGGTCGACCTCGAGGTTCCAGTGACGCGGCGGTCCGGAGTGTCGGGGGCGGGGACGATCCACCATGTCGCCTTCCGCGCCGGCACCGACGCGGAGCAGGTGGAATGGCAGCAGCGCATCGCCGCGGCGGGCTTCGACGTGACGCCGGTGATCGACCGGCAATATTTCAACGCGGTCTATTTCCGCGAGCCGGGGGGCGTGTTGTTCGAGATCGCCACCGACCCGCCGGGTTTCGCAACCGACGAGCCGGTGGAGACGCTGGGCGAGGCGCTGAAACTTCCCGCGCAGTACGAACCCCATCGCGCGCGCATCGAGGCGGTTCTGCCGCCGGTGACGGTGCCGGCATGAAGGCGGCGGCGGATCCGCACGCGGCCGGGCGCCTCGCCACCTTCGGCCCGGCGGCGGGGCGGGCGCGGCGCGCGGTGATCGGCCTCCACGGCCGCGGTGCCGGGGCGGACGACATGGGCGGTCTCGTTACCAGCCTCGGCTTCCCGGACATTGCAGTCTACGCCCCCGAGGCGGCGGGCCTCTCCTGGTGGCCGACGAGCTTTCTCGCCCCAGCGGATGCCATGGAGCCGTTCGTCCTGTCCGCCCTGGCGGCTGTGGACCGGGCCGTCGACGCGGCCACCGAGGACGGCTACGACCGCGCGCAGCTCACCCTGATCGGCTTCAGCCAAGGCGGGTGCCTGGCACTCGAATATACGGCGCGGCGTGGCGCGGTGGCCTCGGCCGTGTTCGGCCTCTCCGCCGGGCTGATCGGCACCGCCGATGCCGCCGGCCCGCCGGACGACGCGCTCTACGGCCACACGCCCAAGGCGTTCGACTACGAGGCCGACCTTTCCGGCCTGCCGATGCGCGTCAGCGTGCACGAGCGCGACCCGCACATTCCGCTGGCCCGCTCCCGCGAGAGTGTGCGGGTGCTGGAGCGGCTCGACGCCGAGGCGACGTTGCATGTCGCCCGCGGCGCCGGGCATGGGCTGACCGAAGCGGATGTGGCCGCCCTGCGCGCCGCCCTCAACGGCTGACGCACCCGCGTCGCGGCGGGCGGGTTGCGAGGCGAGGGGTGCGGATCCGCCCTCATCCCGGCGCCCTCAGTCCGGCGCGCCCGACACGGCGAGTTCCACGAAACGGCGCACGGCGGGGGCCGTCTCCTCCGTGCGCCATGCGAGAACGAGGTGGATCGAGGAAGCCGGCGCATCGGTGATCGTCAGGCAGCGCACCGCGGACGTGCATGCCGCGCGCGCCGCCTCGGGGACGATCGCGACGCCCATCCCGGCACCCACCAGCGCCATGATGGTGTGAAAATGAGGCGGCGCGTGGGTGAGACGGGGCATGAACCCCGCGGCCTCGCACATCGCGGTGATGCGGGCGTGGGTGAGTTGATCGGCGCAGGACGACTGCACGATGAGGTCCTCCCCCTCCACCGCCGCGAGGGGGGCCGCGGCCGCCTCCGCCAGCCGATGCCCCGCCGGAACCGCAAGAACGAACGCCTCTCGCGCCAGGAGATGATGGGCGACGCCCGTCCGATCCAGCGGCGGGCGGGTCACGGCGACGTCGACGCGGCGCTCGATGAGCGCCTGCTGCAGGGCCGCCAACCCCATCTCCTGAAGGTCCAGCACGACGCCCGGCCGCTCCGCCCGGAAGCGCTGCAGCAGAGCGGGCAACACCGAAAACGTCGCCGCATGGATGAAGCCGACGCAGACATGCCCCGTCGCCCCGGCGTGGAGCCGGCGCACCTCGGTGAGGGCCCGCTCCAGCTCGGCGGCGATGCGGTAGGCATGGCGCAAGAAGAGGTCGCCGGCGGGCGTGAGCGCCACCCGCCGCTGGGTCCGCTCCAGAAGCTGCACCTGCAACCGCTCCTCGAGCTGCATGATCTGCCGGCTGAGGGCGGGTTGGGCGATGTTGAGCTGCTCTGCGGCTTTGCCGAAATGCAGTGTCTCGGCGACTTGGATGAACGAGAGAATGAGACGGTTCTCGATCATATAAATGTCTTGGGCGACATAAAATTACCGCAAATAGAAATAGGCCAATTTGAAGTTGGACCGTACCATTTTTCCGATCGAAAACGATAGCGCGGCGCCGCGCCACGGCCACAGTTCGTTCCATTTGCAGCCGCGGCGCCACGGCGAAGGTGACGGCACGGGACGGGTGGGCCACAATGAGATATCAAGACGCGACCGCCGAGGAAATTTCGTGACGCTGCCAGTCGAGACGCGGGAGGCCGCCCCCGCCGGGGAGCATGCCCCTGCCCCGCTTCACCCGCAAATGGCCGACGCGCTGGCCCGCAATGCCGCTCTGCAGCCGCCGGGTCAGAGCCGCGACAGCTTGCCGGTCGCCGAGATCAGGCGGATCTTCGAGGAGGCGCGCGCGGTCTTCAACCAGCCGCAGGTGCCCGTCCAGTTGGTCGAAGAGCGCACGATCCTCACGCGCCACGGCGACATCCGCTGCAAGCTCTATCGGCCGGAGGGCGGCGGGGCGGACCTACCGCTCATCGTCTATGCCCACGGCGGCGGCTGGATGCTGGGCTCGGTCGACAGCCATGACGGACTGACCCGCCTCCTCTGCCGCGAGAGCGGGGCGGCGGTGCTGTCGGTGGATTATCCGCGCGCCCCCGAAACGCCGCCTCTGACGATGGTCGAGGTGCTGTGCGACGTGGCGGCGGCGGCCGTGGAGGATGCGCCCGCCGGGATCGTCCTGGCCGGAGATTCGGCAGGTGCGCACCTCGCGGTGTTGACCGCGCTGGCGCTGCCGCCGGCGACGCGGTCTTCCCTGAAGGGCGTCATCTCGTTCTACGGCGTCCTCAGCCGGCGGCTGGATCTGCCGTCCTTCGCCACCTATCGCGACGAGGCCTACGGTCTCAGCACCGAGCGGATGGGTTTTTATTGGGCGCAGCTTCTGACCCATCACGACGGTGATCCGGACCGTGTCGATCCGGCGCTGCAGGACCTGTCCGGATTGCCGCCGCTGCTTCTCGTCGCCGCCGAGTGCGATGTTCTGCGCGATACCACCACGCTCTTTGCCGAGCGAGCGGCGGCGGCGGGCGTACCTGTCACCGCCACGACGAAGACGGGCATGGCGCACGCCTTCCTGGCCTATGGCGGCATCGTCGAGGAAGCCGCCCGGACCGCCGCGGAGGCCGGGGCCTTCCTGCGGCGGCTTTGAGATGCGGCCGCCACGTGCGGCGGCCGACTCTTCAGATCGTACGATCGTCTCGGGTCAGACGATCTGCCCGGGTCAGACGATCTGCCCGGGTCAGACGATCTGAATGTCTTCGGCGGTGAGGTTCGGCGCACCGTCGAACGAGGCGATGAACACGGCAGCCTCCTCGCCGGACCCGTCGACATCGAGATAAAGACGGCCGGCGCCGGTCTGGTAGACGAGCGTCGCCTCGTCCGTCATCCCACCATTCGGGTTGACGTCGAGGAGGAAGGTCTCCCCGAGGATCACGTCGATCGGGTCGTCGTAGAGATCGGCGTCGACCAGCACCGTGTCGATGCCCTCCTGGAAATCGGAGACCACGTCCGGTGCGCCGGGGGCGTTCTGCGAGAAGATGAACGTGTCCGCACCGGCCCCGCCGAAGAGGAGGTCGATGCCGGCGCCACCGTCCAGCTCGTCATTGCCGCTGCCGCCTTCCAGCGTGTCGCGACCCTCGTCGCCGAACAGGAAGTCGCCGGCATTGCCGCCGAAGAGGTGGTCGCGATTGGTGCCGCCGCGCAAGAGGTCCGAACCCGCCTGGCCGAACAGCTCGTCGCCGCCTTTGCCGCCGAACAGCGTGTCGGATTCGCCGCCGCCCATAAGCGTGTCGGCGCCGCCGTTGCCGTTCAGCTCGTCGGTGCCGTAGCGGCCGCCCGTCAGCATGTCGTCGCCGCGTCCGCCGAGGATGCTGTCGTCGCCGTTGCCGCCGTCGATCATGTCGTCGCCGCCGCTGGCGTCGATGGTGTCGTCACCGCCGTTGCCCATGATCGTCTCGTCGGCACCACCGCCGACGACGTCGTCCGCATCGCCGGTGAGGTTCAGCGTGGTGACGTTCATGAGGGTGTCGTCGTCGCCCACCGTGTCGATCGCGCTGCCGACGATGAGATTGACGATCACGCCGCCGCCGCCGCCGATCGCGTCCTCGCGGCCGTAGTCGACGAAGGGCGCGTCCAGCGTATCGTCGCCGGCGTGGCCGATGACGGCGATGTCCGGGTCGGTGGTGGTGATGCTGTCGTCCAGAAGGGAACCGACGATCCCGGCCATGAAGGTGGTGTCGACGAAGTCCGCATCGCCGTGCGTATCGTTGACGATCCCGTTGTCGAGGTCGGCGTTGATATCGCCGTTGCCGCCTTCCAGGTCGTAGCGCAGGTAACCACGGTTGTTCGTGGTCCACTCGAAGATGTCGTTACCGGCACCGCCGATGGCGATGTTGCCTTCGATGAGCGTGTCGTCTCCGGCATTGCCCGCCAGATAGTCGTAGCCGCCATTGCCAACGAGAGTGTCGTCTCCAGGGCGTCCAGCGATGATGTCATCCGCGCGTGTGCCTTCGATCAGCTCGGAGGCGGATGTTCCGATCAATTTCGCCATGATTTCACTCCCAACATGTTGAGAGCCGGTAAAATGCGACGCGGAAAGACCCTGTCCAGGGCTTCGATTCAGAAATATTTTCCATTTAACGTTCGTTGCGATTGTTCAAAATTTATATGCGACGGCCGGCACGAATTGGTTCCATGGACGGCAGAATTTCAAACTAGATTGAAGCTTTGCTGCTAAGCCGGTGTCGCAGCGCGCTCCGGCAGTGGCGTCATGGAAGGCGACCACAATCAAGATTTGTGATCCATTTGATGAGAAACATTCGTTTGAGCGAACATTAGGGCGCACCTAGGTCTTGGCCAGTCCTCGAACTGGAGACGATCATGACCTCTATCGAAACCACTCCCGCCCGGCCGCATGCCGAGCGTCATTCCACTGGGCTCCTCGCCCTCGTGGCCGTCGTCCTCGGCCTGATGGCCGTTTCGGTCGGCTTCGGCGAACCGCAGAATCCGGACCGCGGCAGCCGTCCGGATCAAGAGATCTGGGCCGGCAACAGCGCCCACCTTCCGGAGCTCTACCCGCAGCGTCCCCGCTGACGCCGCCGGTGGCTCCGTGGCCCGGACGGGCACCGCGTCTCAGCCTTACGGCGGACGCGGTGCCCGTTTCGGCAAGCACGGCGCCGCGAATGGTGTTAAACCTCACCGTAAAGCCGGGTAACACGGCACGGGAGGATGACCATGGACAACCCACGATGGGTGCGGCGGCCTGAGGGCGCCAACTGGGGCGAGTTCAGCCCCGACGATCAGCTCGGCCGGCTGAACCTCATCACCGCAGAGAAGGTGCTGCAGGGCGTCGCCGAAGTGCGCGAAGGGCGCGTCTTCTCGCTGAGCCTGCCGCTCGATTATCCGGGCGGGAACGCTCTCAATCCGCGGCGCCATCCGCCGGTGCTGCGTCCCACGCTGCGCGACGGCAATCCGAACTACAACTGCGTGGTGGGCGACAACAGCGACGTCGTCTGCGACGATCTCGCGATCATTCACCTGCAATATTCCACCCAGTGGGACGCCCTCTGCCACGTCGGCTCGCAGTTCGACGCCGACGGCGACGGCGTGCCCGAGAAGGTCTACTATAACGGCTTCCGGGGCGGGGAAGACATCGTCGGCCCCGCGGCGCTGGAAGATTGCGGTCCCGGCGGCGGCTCGGCGACGGGCAGCACATCCGCCGCGAGGAAGCTCGGCATCGAGGGGATGGCCGCGCACGGCGTGCAGGGGCGCGGCGTGATGATCGACCTGCGCGCCCATTTCGGCGACGCGCGGCGCCTCGTCACCTATGCCGACATCGCCGCGGTGATGGAGGCGGACGCGGTGACCGTTGAGCCGGGCGACATGGTGTGCCTGCACACCGGATTTGCCCAGCGCGTGCTGGAGATGAAGGGCGCGCCCGACCCGGACCTGCTGCACGACATGTGCGCCGCGCTGGACGGACGGGATCAGGCGCTGCTGGACTGGGTGTCCGCCAGCGGCCTGTCGGTTCTGATCGCCGACAATTATGCCGTGGAGGGCCTCCCGGCGAACGAGTCGCACCCCGGCTGCGCACGGATGCCGCTGCACGAGCACTGCCTGTTCAAGAACGGCATTCACCTCGGCGAACTGTGGCATCTGACGCCGCTGGCCGAGTGGCTGCGGGCGGCGGGGCGCTCTCGCTTCCTTCTCACGGCGCCGCCGCTGCGGCTGCCGGGCGCGGTCGGCAGCCCGGCGAACCCCATCGCCACGGTCTGACGGGGCGGGCCATGGCCGACAGTCTTCGTATCGGCGCCGGGGCGGGCTTCTCCGGCGACCGGATCGACCCGGCGGTCGAGCTCGCTGAAAAGGGCGGGCTCGATTACCTGGTGTTCGAGTGTCTGGCGGAGCGCACCATCGCGCTGGCCCAGGGCGTGCGCCATGCCGACCCCGAGCGCGGCTACGACCCGCTGCTTCACGCCCGCATGCGCGCCGTGCTGCCGGCGTGCGTGGCGGGCGGGGTGCGCATCGTCACCAACATGGGCGCGGCGAACCCGGTGGCCGCCGCCTCCGCCATCCGCGCGATCGCCCGCGACATAGGCCTGGCGCCGCGCGTCGCCGCCGTCACCGGCGACGATGTGCTGGAGGCGCTGACGGCGCTGGACCCCGAGCTCGTGGAGCTCGGCGTGCCGCTGTCGGCGCTGGGGGAGCGGGTGATGTCGGCCAACGCCTATCTCGGCGCGGGGCCCATCGTCGAGGCGCTCGGCATGGGAGCGGACATCGTCGTCACTGGGCGCGCGGCGGACCCGGCGCTCTTCATGGCCCCGGCGATCCATCATTTCGGCTGGGCGATCGACGATTGGACCCGCCTCGGCCGCGCCACCCTGGCCGGGCACCTCCTGGAATGCGGCGCGCAGATCACCGGCGGCTACTTCGCCGACCCCGGCCACAAGGACGTGCCGGACCTTGCGCGCATCGGCTTCCCCATCGGCGTGATCGACGCCGACGGGGGCCTCACCATCGAGAAGGTGGCGGGGTCCGGCGGGCGCATCGACGCGGCGACGGTGA
Organism: Acuticoccus yangtzensis; assembly: GCF_001927245.1. Lineage (GTDB taxonomy): Bacteria > Pseudomonadota > Alphaproteobacteria > Rhizobiales > Amorphaceae > Acuticoccus > Acuticoccus yangtzensis. Next base: position 425,057 of record NZ_MJUX01000002.1, read on the forward strand.
CCGAGCAGCTCCTCTACGAGGTGCACGACCCGGCCGCCTACCTGCAGCCGGACGTGGCGGCCGACTTCTCCGGCGTCACGGTGACGCCGATCGGCCGGGACCGGGTGCGCGTCGAGGGGGCGGACGGACGGCCGAAGAGCGGACTTTTGAAGGTGTCGGTCGGCTACCACGACGGCTTCATCGGCGAGGGGCAGATCTCCTATGCCGGGCCGGGCGCGGAGGCGCGCGGCCGTCTGGCGCTGGACATCCTGGCCGAGCGCATGGGTGTCGCGGGGATCGACTGCGGCGAGGTGCGCGGCGACATCATCGGCGTCGACAGCGTGTTCGAGGCGGGGCCGCCGCGGCGCTCGGCGGGCGAGCTTGCGGAGGTGCGCATCCGCTTTGCCGCGCGCACCGGCGACCGGCGCGCGGCCGAGAGGATCGGCGAAGAGGTGGACGCCATGTATCTGTGCGGTCCGGCCGGCGGCGGCGGCGTCACCCGCTCGGTGCGCGAGGTGGTGGCGATCGCCTCCGCCTTCATGCCCGAGGACCGGGTGGAGCCGCGCGTCGCGCTGGTGAATTGAGAGGGCGGACGGATGCGGCTTCACGATTTGGCGCACGCGCGGGCGGGCGACAAGGGCAACACCTCGAACATCTCGCTGATCGCCTACGACAAGGCGGACTTCGCACGGCTCGAGGCGGCGGTGACGGCGGAGCGGGTGAAGGCCCATTTCGGCGCGCTGGTGACGGGCGAGGTGGTGCGGTATGCGCTGCCGCAACTCGGCGCGCTCAACTTCGTCATGTCGGGCGCGCTGCGCGGCGGCGTCACCCGCTCGCTGGCGCAGGACGCCCACGGCAAGTGCCTTTCGGGCGTGCTCTTGGCGATGGAGATCGACGGGGCGGGCTGACGCGCCGCCGCCGGCTTGCGCGGGGCGCCGCCGCGCGCCCCTGAATTGAAGATGAACAATTCTCCACTGTCGCCGTTGCCCCTCAGGACATCACTGTAATGAGGGGGGCGATAGCTTGATCCCGCAAGAACGATTTTGGATCTTTCCAAAAGTCGATCGACCTGTTTTCATCACGTCGGCCGCGCTCATCGTCGGCTTCATCGTGTTCGGCGCGTTGTTCAGCGACCTTGCCAACACCGTCTTCACGACTGCTCAGGATATCCTCGCCGGCTATCTCGGCTGGTCGCTGATCATCCTCGTCAACGCTCTGTTGATCTTCGTCGTCTTCATGGCGCTCGGCCCGTTCGGCGACATCCGCCTGGGCCGGATGGACGACGAGCCGGAATATTCGCTGTTCTCGTGGACGGCGATGCTGTTCAGCGCGGGCATCGGCATCGGCCTCGTCTACTGGGGCGTGGCCGAGCCGATGTACCACTTCTTCGCTCCACCCCACGCCACGCCGGAGACCGCGCAGGCGGCCAAGGAGGCGATGGCGATCTCCTTCATGCACTGGGGCTTCCACGCCTGGGCGATCTACGCGGTGGTGGCTCTGGCGCTCGCCTACTATCACTTCCGCAAGGGTCTGCCGCTCGCCGTCCGCTCGGCGCTCTACCCGCTGATCGGCGACCGCATCTATGGCCCGTGGGGTCAGCTCGTCGACATCCTGGCCGTGTTCGGCACCATGTTCGGCATCGTCACCTCGCTCGGCCTCGGCGCCACGCAGGTGAATGCCGGGCTGGCGGACGTGTTCGGCATCCCCAACAACACCTTCGTGCAAATCCTCATCATCGCGGCGATCACCGCGTTCGCGACCCTCTCGGTCGTGGCGGGGCTCGACGGCGGGATCAAGCGGCTGTCCAACATCAACATCGTGCTGACGCTGGTGCTGCTCGCCTTCATGGTGATCGTCGGCCCGACGCTGTTCATCTTCGACAGCTTCGTCGAGAGCTACGGCTATTACGTCTCCCGCCTGTTCGACCTCGGAACGTGGTCCGAGGCGTGGACGAGCGGCAACGAGGCGGGCAACTGGCAGGACAGTTGGACGATCTTCTATTGGGCGTGGTGGGTGAGCTGGGCGCCCTTCGTCGGCGTGTTCATCGCGCGGATCAGCAAGGGCCGCACGGTGCGCGAGTTCATCCTGGGCGTGATGGTGCTGCCGTGCTCGATCATGTTCTTCTGGTTCACCGCGTTCGGCGGAACGGCGATTTCGCTGTCCCTGGCAGGTGACCCCAGCCTGATCGAGGCGACCCGCGCCGACTATGCGCAGACGATGTTCGCGCTTCTCGACCGCTTCCCGCTGGCCAGCCTCACGTCAGTCTTCACCACGGTGCTGATCGTGATGTGGTTCGTCACCTCGTCCGACTCCGGCAGCTTCGTCATCGACATGCTGACGGCGGGCGGCGATCCGGATCCGCCGACCATCCAGCGCATCTTCTGGGCGGTGTCGGAGGGGTGCGTGGCGGCGGTGCTGCTGCTGGCCGGCGGGCTCGACGCGCTGCAGGCGGCCGCGATCATCGCCGGGTTCCCGTTCGCGGTGGTGCTGGCCTTCATCGCCGTCGGACTGGTGCGGGCGCTGCGATGGGACGACCTGATGGTGCACCGCCACCGCCAGAGGTTCCGCGACGACAGCGAGGCGGAGCACAACTTCAACTCCGGCGTGCACGACGCCTATATGGCGCTGTCCAATGGAGGCGAGGCGGCAGAACCGTCAATTACCGAGCGGTTCGGCGGCGGCGACCGCAAGGAGGCCGCCGAGTAGGACGGCGAAGGGCGGGGTCATCACCCCGCCCTTTTCAATGGCCGTAGAGGTGGCCGTAGCGGGCGAAGTCGGCGGCGTAGGTCTCGCGGATCAAGGGCCGCGTGCGCTCGTTGATGAACACCTTCGAGGACGGGAACTTGCCGTTGGCGAAGGCGCCGCGCGCGATGGGCACGGTCTCGCCGTTTTCGGCGAACATCGCCGTGCGCCGCTCGGTCACCTGGTGGTGGTGGCGCGACTCGCCCAGGGCAGCCATGTCGACGTCCTTGATCCCGTCCTGACCGCTGAGGGCGCCGACCCAATCGGCGAACTTCTCGATCGGGATGACCTCCTGCACAAAGTCCTCTTCCCCGGCGACGAACTGGGGCGAGATGTGCTGGTTGATCGAGTGCGGCTCCTTGGCCTCGGCCTCCTTCACCATTTCCAGGTGGTCGATGAAGGAGAGACCCGGCTCGGTGGGCTTGCCGTGCGCCTCCAGCCAGGCGTTCACGAGGCCCCAATGATCCTGCGTCCAGTGGTGGCGGCGCTCGAGGATGGCGCCGCGCTCGGCGAGGACGAGGAAGGAGGACGGGGCACGGGCCATCGGATCGCGCACGACCTTGATGACCTTGTGCGTTCCGGCCTTCAGCGCGTCGGCGAGTTCACGGCGGTAGAACTTGCGCTTCTTGAAGACCTGGCCCTCATAGTCGTGGATCCAGTTCGAGTAGGCGAGCGCCTCGTCGAGCAGGCCGAGCTGGGCGAAGAACCACTTGACGACCGTGGTGCAGCCCGACTTCTGGCTCCAGAAAATGATGTAGGGGAAGGACGGGTCGTAGAGCGGCGGACGGATCCTGACACAGTCCGGCAGTTTGGAAGGCCTGAAGAGCATGTACCCACTGACTTTGACGCGCTGACTTGTGTAGTGCGATGGCTGACGCACATTGTCTCTGCCGGGGTTTGGCCGCAACTGCATTGCGGCGCAAGTGCCCCGGTCATTAAACGTGGCTTGACTGCTGGTGACCCTGTTCGACCCTCTGATCGCCCTGGCCCGCGTGGATGCGCTCGTCGGGATCCCCTTCGCCGCCGCTATTGCGGGGATTGCCCTTTATCGCCGCAAGCGTCCGTTGACGTTCGCGCGGCTGGTGGAGGTCGGCCTTCCCGCGGTGCTCCTCGTGATGATGGCGATCAGATATGCGCTGATGGCCCCCTTCGTCGCGGCCTTTCCGGAGCGCATTCTGGGGACGGGGGACATCGGCGGGGTCGGTCTGGCGGGGCTGTTCGTGGCGACGTCGGTGATCGGCTTCCTGTCGTGGAACGGCGGGGTCTACCGCAAGCTGGGGGCGACCCTGGTTCTCTTGGGGCTGGCCGTGGGCGATCTTGTGCTGACCCTGACCGCGTTCGAGCCGCCGCTGGCGACATGGATCGACGCCTATGCGGGGCTTGCCGTGGCGGTGTTCGCGGTGATGCTAGGGGTGCACAACTGGGCCCACCGTTCGGCGACGCCCTCGCCGCTCGGCGGAGCGCAGCAGCCGCCGCTGGATTATTGACCGGGCGCCCTCGCCCCGTTGCGGAGCGGGGCGCGATGCCGGATGAGAAAAAGGCCGGCCCCTTTCGGAGCCGGCCTTTGTGATCTCTAGTGAACGCTCACCGTGGTGAGGTTGTTTTCTGCGGCGTTGGCCAGGATCGCCTGGGGCGTGTCGGCCAGGACGATCGGTGTCCCGTCGGCCGAGAGGAGGGCCCAGAGGCGTTGTCCCGGCTCCATCGAGGGAGCTTGGGGGAACAGTTCATTCACTTCCTCGGAGAGGAAAGTGCGGACGTAGGCGACGTGTCCGGTTCCGAGCGAGGCCAGCGTCTGCGGGCTGATGTCGCGCTTTTCGGTCTCGTATGTCTCACGCATCGTACTCAACTCCTGGGTTCCAGTGCCTGGTCCTGGGCACTGATTTCGATCGTCCGAACGGTCCGCTCAGGCTCCGGCCGCACCAGGTCGATGGCGAGAAGGCCATCGGCAAGCGCCGCGCTCAGGATCTCGATCCCCTCAGCCAGTACGAACGCCCGCTGGAACTGGCGGGCTGCAATCCCCCGGTGGAGGAAGTGACGTTCCCGGTCCGCTTCCGGCGACTGGGCTCCGCGGATGACGAGCTGGTTGTCCTCGACTGTCACCGAGAGCTGATCGCGCGAGAAGCCGGCCACGGCCAGCGTAATGCGCAGGAAGTCGCCCTTCGGCCCTTTGATCCGCTCGATGTTGTAGGGCGGATAGCCGTCGCTTCCACTTTTGGTCACGCGGTCGAGAACGCGCTCTATATCTTCGAAGCCCAGGAGAAGCGGGCTTGATAAGGGTGTCATACGGGTCATCCATCAGTCCTTGTACCAAGCGACCGGGGAGGGGCCCGGACGCGGCGCCCCTCCAGGGTTGATATTTGGTCCTTCCGCCGCTTCACGCAAGACAGCATTGGGTGACCCCCTCGTCATATCGCAGCCCCGCGAGGGCGATTGACGCGGCCGGTGAGCCGGCGTAGGGAGGCGGGGCAGGCTCATGGCGGGCGGCTGCGGGGCAGATTCATTGCGATCAGCCCTCGACAAAGCCGTTCGGAGTCACTATTCACGCCGTCTGGCAATCCTTCGGGCGAAATGACTTTCAGCGCGCCGCATGCGCGGCGCGACGGGACACGACGACATGAACATCATCGACGAGCTCAATCGTGAGCAGATGGCGGCGATCGAGGAAAAGCGGAAGCTTCCTCCTTTTCAGGCCGGCGACACCGTGCGCGTCAATGTGCGCGTGACGGAAGGGACCCGCACCCGCGTGCAGGCCTATGAGGGCGTGTGCATCGCCCGCTCCGGCGCCGGGCTGAACGAGAGCTTCACCGTCCGCAAACTCTCCTATGGCGAAGGCGTCGAGCGCGTCTTCCCGGTCTACTCGCCGATGGTCGAGTCGGTCGACGTGGTGCGCCGCGGTAAGGTCCGCCGCGCGAAGCTCTACTACCTGCGTGGCCGCACCGGTAAGGCCGCCCGCATCGTCGAGCGCAAAGAGAAGCGCGCCGCGACCGCGTAAGGCTCCGGCGACCGGTGGTGCGTCGCGACTTTCCAAAAGCGCCGGCACCGCGCCATCGAACGAGTACGACCCGCAAGAGCCGCCGCTCACCCGGCGGCTTTCTGCTTCCTCTCGGCATCATGGTCGCCGCCGTACTCTTGTGCGGCGGCCTTTTGGCGTTTGTGATGCGCTCGCTGGAGGATCTTCCCGGCCGGACCGCCCTGGAGAATGCCTCCGCCGCCGCCACCAGTCCCGGCGCGTCACGCGGCCCGGTGGTGATCGGATCGCCTCCCGCAGCCCCGGCCCCTTCCAGAGCGGCACCGTCGGCCGGCGCGGCCCGCGGGACAGCGCCCAGCGGCAGCGCCGGCGCGGCCGGATCCGGCCAAGGCGAGGGCGTGCGCTATGTCGAAGGGGCGGGCATCGCCGCCGCACGGCCGACGGGTCCGCTGGTGCGGGCCGAGTCGCAGGCGCCAGAGCCGCCGCCCGCGGAGGAGCCGACATTCGCCACCACCGCCGAACAGGCGGGCGAGCGGCCGAACCAGTATAAGCTCGTGATCATCCAGAGCGCCGGTGAGATCGACGTGCGCGAGCATATGATCCGCCTCGCCCACATCGAGGCACCGGGGGCGGACGAAGTCTGCACCGCCGAGGCGGGGCGCCAGTGGCCGTGCGGCGCAAGGGCCCGCACCGCGCTGCGCCGCCTGGTCCGCCGCCGCGCGATAAACTGCTTCGAGGACACCGAGAACGCGGTCCCCGGCGCACCGCTGCCGGCGGATTGCGAGGTCGCGGGGATCAACCTGTCCGAATGGCTGGTCGAATATGGCTGGGCGCGCCCGGCCGCCGACGCGCCGCGGAAATTCGAGCAGCTCTACAACATGGCGCAGGTGAATAAGCGCGGCCTGTTCCAGCCCAACGGCCGCTGAGGCAACCGCTGGGGGCACCGCCCCCTTGCCCTTGCTCGAAGCCACTCACTTCCGGGTGTCGGGTCCCCTCCCCTGCCGTTGCGCCGCCTCCGCTGGAGGGCGGCCCGTGGCGGCGCCCGCGCCGTCAGCCGCGGACGGGCTCGGGATCGCGCAGGAAGGTGGCACCGCTGAGGACGCCGGTCCAGTCCACCTCATAGGGGCCGGTCATGACGATCTGCCCGGCGGCCAGCGTGATGGTCAGCGGCCCGCCCGGAAGCTCCACCACCACCTCGGAGGCGAGACGCCCGAGATGATGCCCCACGGCGGCGATCGCGCAGGCGGCGGTGCCACAGGCGCGCGTCGGCCCGACGCCGCGCTCGTGCACCAGCGCGCGGACCCGGTCCGGCGCCTCGATTTCAACAAATGAGATATTCGCGCGGGCGGGGAAGGCCGGGTGGCATTCCAGCATAGGCCCCACCTTCGCCAGCGGCACCGCCTCCAGCGACGGCACGAAGAAGACCGCATGGGGGTTGCCGACATTGACGCAGGCGGCCGGGCCGAGCGCGGCGAGCTCGGGTTCCGCGAAGGTCAGCGCCTGCGCATCACCGCCGGCGGCCTTCTCCGGCGCCAACGGGATGTCGGCGGCGGCGAAGCGCGGGCGGCCCATGTCGACGGAGATGCGCCCGCCGCTCGCCCGCCAGGCGCGCATCGTCCCGCCCTTGGAGGCGATCAGCACCTCCGGCGCGTCCTTCTCGTCCAGCAGGATGGCGGCGACGCAGCGCGCGGCGTTGCCACAGGATTCCACCTCGCTCCCGTCCGCGTTGATGATGCGCATCAGCGCGTCCTCGCCGGCGGGCGGCGGGGCGATGATGATGAACTGGTCGAACCCCACCCCCGACGCACGGTCGCCGAGGGCGCGCACGTCCGCCGTGGCGGGCTCGAACGCCCGATCGCGCGCGTCGACGACGATGAAGTCGTTGCCGAGGCCGTTCATCTTGCGGAAGGGTGTCATCACGAAAGGGCTCATCGAAAAAGGGCTCAGCGGTGCCGGACGCGGGGCGGACGGCCGCGCGCCCCGGCGGCGGGGCGTTGCGGCACACCGATCAGATAGGGACCCAGCGGCACCATTGCGCGGTGCCACGCCGCGGCGGGGAATGCAAGGCAGCCCTCCGTCGGCGTCATCGCCGGGCGGGCGATGTGGAGGAAAATGGCCGAGCCTCCCCGCTGCACCCGCGGGCTCTGGTTGTGGTCGGTGATGACGACGACGTCGTAGAGCGCGTCGCCCCGCGCCAGCGCCTCGTGCGACATGGAGGCCGGGCGCTTCACATAGCGGTTATAGAGGCCGTGGCCGGGCGCGTCGCACCACCCGTCGGCCGCCCGCACCGGCCGCCAGGGAAGCGGCAGTGGCGGCCGCGCCGGGACTGCCGGGCGGCCGCGGACGAGCGCCGCGCGGGGCACCATGCGGCAGCGCGGGGTCGCCCCGTCGCCCTCGCGCTTGAAGGTGGCGACGGCGGAGCGGCCCATCGCGGCTCTGATCGTGCGCCCGGCTGCGGTGACGAGGACTTCGGCCGGGTGTCCGGGGCGCGGCATCACCAGCGCGGGGCGTCGCGGCCAGCCGGTGCGGCGGCCGCCCGTTGCCACGGCGCGCCGCGCCAGACCTGGAACCGGCGCGAAACGATCACACATCACGCAAGGTCACGGCGCAGCAGAGATGGAAAATCCCCGTTTGCTGGGGCAAGATTCGTGATGGGTGACACATACGGGCCCTCGTTCAACGCGTACTTTAGGGACCGCAACACCAACTTGGGAGGGCGAGTTGAACAAGAGGACGATCCTGATCATCGACGACGACGAGGACCTGCGCGAAGGGCTGAGCGAGCAGATCGGCTTCTACGACGAGTTCGCGGTGATCACCGCCGATACGGCGCAGAAGGGCGTGGCGGCGGCCAAGACGGGGGACATCGCGCTCGCCATCGTCGACGTGGGTCTGCCGGATCTCGACGGGCGCGAGGCGGTGCGGCTGATGCGCAATGCCGGCTTCAAGGCCCCCGTCATCATGCTGACCGGACACACGACCGACGCCGACACCATCGTCGGCCTGGAGGCGGGCGCCAACGATTATGTGACGAAGCCGTTCAGGTTCGCGGTGCTTCTGGCGCGCATCCGCGCCCATCTGCGCCAGTTCGACCAGAGCGAGGACGCGACCTTCGCGATCGGTCCCTACTCTTTCAAACCCTCGGTCAAAGTGCTTATGGAGGGGGACGGCCGGCGCATCCGCCTGACGGAAAAAGAGACGGCGATCCTGAAGTTTCTCTACCGTGCCGGCGAAAAACCTGTCACTCGGGATATTCTCCTGCACGAGGTGTGGGGGTACAACTCTGGGGTGACGACCCACACGCTGGAGACGCATATCTACCGCCTGCGCCAGAAGATCGAGAAGAACCCCGCGTCCGCCGAACTCCTGGTGACGGAAGCGGGCGGCTACAAGCTCATGCCACGGGCGGTGACTGCTTAACCGTGAGTCTCGCCCGTCACATGGCGGTGATGCGGAACGCGCCGATGCTGAAGTCTCTGGGTGAAGAGGCTTTGAAGCTCCTCGCGTTCGGCAGCTTGCCGCGGTCCTACAAGCCAAGGCAGGCCCTGTTCGAGGCGGGGGACGATGCCGAAGGTGCCATCCTGATCCTGGGCGGGCAGCTTCGTCTCGTCCCCGCAGCGATCGGCGGAGCGCCGCGCGTCGTCGGTGTCGGCCACCTGATCGACGAGCTTGCGCTGATCGTGCCGGCCCAGCGCAGCATGTCCGCCGTCGCGCAGACCACCGTCGAGGTGCTGGAGCTCCCGCGGGACCAGATGATGCGGATCCTCGAAGAATATCCGGACGCGGCGAACATGCTGCGCGAACGCCTCGCCAAACGCACGATGGCGTTGATCGACGAGGTCAACGCCCTGCGCGACAGGATGGACGGTCCGCCGCGCGATTGACGCCGCGCGCGCGAACGCGCCGGCCAAGCGCGCCCGGCCGCCGTCTCCGCGCCGCCCGGCCTGTTCCGTCAACCGGCGAGGGAGTGGGAGGCCGCCGGCGCCGCCAGAAGGCGCTCCTTGAAGCGCTCCAGCGGCATCGCGTCGCCGAAGTGGGTGCCCTGGGCGTAGCGCACGTCGTACGCGGCCACGCGCTGCACATCGAGCGACGTCGCCACCGCCAGCGCGGACACCATCAACCCCCGTTGCCGCGCCGCCTCGATGAGGGCGCGCAAGACGAGGTCGCCCGCCCCCGTTTCGGCACTGCGGATCGCATCGAGCGGCAGCTTGACGTGGCGCAGCGGCAGGCTGCCGGGGCTGAGCAGCGCCCCCGCCGCCTGCTGCGCCCGCTGCACGACGCCGACACCGCTCGACAGAAGATCGAGGAAGCGCGTGCGCAGCGGCCAGGTGAGGCTCGGGCGCGGGTCACCGTCGAGCTGCAGCCGCAGCCGTCCGCCCGAACGGCTGAGGATCGCGCGCGCTTCGTCCAGCCCGTCCAGCACTTCCGCGGCGTGAAGGTGGGCGCTGCGCAGCGGCAGGATGCAGACGGGCAGCCTGTCGCATCCGGCCGCGAGGCTCTCGAGATCGCGGACCATCAGCTCCACCACCGCGGCACCCACCTGCGGCAACAGGCTTTGCTCCTCCTCCTCGCCGATGAGGGAGAGGTCGGCGAGGCGTTCCTCGTCGCGCCAGCGTGCGGCGACGTCCATCGCCACGACGGCGCCCGTCTTCACGTCGACGATCGGCTGGTAGAGGTTCACGAAGGCGCCCGCCTTGAGGGCGCGGCGGATCCTCTTGCGCCGCTCGCTGCGCCCCTCGTGCTCGCGCTGCAAGGCGGTATCGTAGCGCGTGGCGCCGAGGGAGCGGTCGCTCTTGGCGTGGAACAGCGCCATGTCGGCGGCGCGGTAGAGCTCGCCCGAACTGTCCGCGTCGGACGGGAAGGCGGCCGCGCCGATCGACAGGTTCACGGTCATCGGCATCCCGCGATATTCGAACGCCACGTTGCGCACGTTGGCGAAGCGCTCGACGAGATTGTGCAGTTCGTCCGCGTTGCCGAGGTCAGGGATGACGATGGCGAACTCGTCTCCGCCGAGGCGGGCGAGCAGATCGCCGCCCCTGAGATTGGCCGACAGCGTGCGCGCCACCGCCCGCAGCGCCTCGTCCCCGGCCTCGTGGCCGTGCACGTCGTTGATGGTCTTGAAATGGTCGAGGTCGACGAGCATCAGGCCGACGCTACGCTGATTGCGGGCGGCTGCCGCGATGTCATGGTCGATGCGCTGCTGCCAGTGGAAGCGGTTCGGCACGCTGGTCAGGCTGTCGATGTTGGCCGCCGACCAGAGGCGCACCTGCGTTTCGCGCTCCTCGGTCACGTCCTGCAGGATGCCGTAGACGGTGTCGCTGCCGTTGTCTTTGAGGGCGACGTAGCCGATGGAGCGCACGATGCGGCGCTGCCCGTCCGCCCGCAGCATGGGCAGGACGTAGCTGTAGCCGGCCCGGTGCTCCTTGGCGCGCTTCAGGTTGGAGCGCACGATCTCCCGCACGTCCGGCTCGTAGAAGGCGATGGCGTCGTCCATGGTGAGCCGCTGGCCGGGGGCGAGACCGTGGATGCGGTAGGCGTCGTCGGACAAGGTGAGGCGGCCGGTCGCGATCTCGAGCTGCCAGAAGCCGATGCCGGAAATGTTGTCGAGCGCGTCGTTGGCGGCGGCGGTGAGCACGTGGTCGCGCTCGTCGAGGCCCTGCATCTCCTCGTTCAGCTTCTTGGACTCGCGCAGGAGGTCGAAGACGGTTTCGGCGCTGAGGAGGGCGCGTGCCTTGTCGCCGTCCTCGTCTTCGGCGCGCATGAGGAGGATCGGATCGTCCTCGTAGCGGCGGTCGCACAGACCGAGCCAGGGCGTATCGTCGAGCGGGATGCGGCCGATCTCGCTCTCCGGCACGGCGCCGTAGCGGGCGGTGGCGTCGGCGATCAAGGCGAGGGTTTCGGCGTCGACATCGCGTTCAGCGAAAGTCCCAGCCGAGACTCGTGTGCCATCATGGGGCCAGATGAGGATGATGTCGCGCAGATTGCCAGCCCACTGAGCAAGGTGTATCAGGCGGGTTTTCTGCTGCAGAGTTTTCAAAGCTGGACCCCAGGGGATTGCGGCGTGCAGGAGCAGGACGCCCTCGTGGCGGACGTCCCGGTCGGCTGGAACGCACCTGCCCCAAAAGTTCGCGCGTCACAACATTCTGAAAAGGCTTGTGCCATACACCATGCTCTATAGCGCAAAAGTGCACGGCCCATGACATCGACCCTCCTGCTTCGTAAAAATGCCATTTACGAAGATGTAGAAGCAGTGAATGCCCGCTGCCCTGGCGCTGTGCTGGCCGTCACTGTAGGGTCGCCGCGGCGACCCAATATTCTGTCTGTATGGTACTGTGAGGGGCAAGACGCCCAATGACGTCGAACATTCTAGCCAATGCGATCGCGGCGACACGACGCACCTTCATCTCGGTGGCAGCGTTCAGTTGCGTGGTGAACATTTTGATGCTCACCGGGCCGCTGTTCATGCTGCAGATCTATGATCGCGTGTTGACGAGCCGTTCGGTGCCGACTCTGGTCGCGCTCACGGGGCTCGTCGTCGGCATCTATCTTTTCATGGGCATCATCGACCTGGTGCGCTACCGGATCCTGACACGGATCGGCCACCGTTTCGACGAGGCGGTGGGGCGCTCGGCCTTCCTGGCGCAGGTGTCGGCTCCGGTGCAGGCCGGTCCCTTGGCCGCCAAGACAGAGCCGGTGCGCGATGTCGACCAGTTGCGCCAATTTTTTTCCTCGACCGGTGTCACGGCCCTCTTCGACATGCCGTGGATGCCCATTTATATCGGCATCGTCTTCGCCATTCATCCGTGGCTCGGTCTTCTCGCTCTTCTGGGCGCCGTGGTCCTCTTCACCATCGCCTATGCGACCGACCGGGTCGCGCGGCCGGCCATGAAGGTCAGCGGTGAATTTTCCACACAGCGCAATGCCGTTGTGAACTCCGGCCGGCGCAATGCTGAAGTGCTGCACGGCATGGGCATGATGAACGCCGTCGGCACACAGTGGGACAAGGTCAACGACAAGTTCCTGGCCGCCAACGCCAAGGCGGCGGACATCGTCGGCCTGTCGACGGTGGCGTCCAAGATCTTCCGCCTGTTCCTGCAGTCGGCGGTTCTGGCGCTGGGCGCCTACCTCGCCATTCAGCAGATCATTTCGCCGGGCGCGATGATCGCCTCGTCCATCATCATGGCGCGCGGCCTGCAGCCGGTGGAACTGGCGGTGCAGAACTGGCGCGGCATGCTGGCCGCGCAGCAGGCCTATCGCCGTCTGAAGCAGCTTTTCGACCGGCCGCAGCCCATCGAGGCGATCGACCTTCCCGCGCCGCGGCGCGACCTCACCGTCGACGGTGTGACCGTGCTGCCGCCCGGCACCCGCACGCCGACCCTCGTCGACATCCGCTTCCAGGTGAAGGCGGGGACGGCGCTCGGCATCATCGGCCAGTCCGGCTCGGGCAAGTCCACCCTGGCGCGCGCCCTCGTCAACGTGTGGCCGACGGTGCGCGGCTCCATCAACCTCGATGGTGCGCCGCTGCCGCAGTGGAAGCCGGAGGTTCTCGGCCGCCACCTCGGCTATCTGCCGCAGGACGTGGAGCTGTTCGAGGGAACGATCGCCGAGAACATCGCCCGCTTCGACCCCAATGCGGAGGACGAGAAGGTCATCGCCGCGGCCAAGATCGCCGGCTGTCACGACCTGATCTTGTCCTTCAAGGACGGCTATTCGACCCAGATCGGCGACCAGGGCGCGACGCTGTCGGCCGGTCAGCGGCAACGGGTCGCGTTGGCCCGCGCGCTCTACAATGATCCCTTCATGGTCGTTCTCGATGAGCCGAACTCCAACCTCGACGGCTATGGCGACTCGGCCCTGAACAGGGCGATCACCATCTGCAAGCAGCGCGGGGCGATCATCATCGTCGTGGCGCACCGGCCCTCGGCGCTGTCGGCGACGGACAAGCTGTGCCTCATCGAAAACGGGCGCATGGCCGACTTCGGCGACCGCGACGAGGTGCTGAAGAAGGTGATGCGGCGCGAGAAGGTCGACAACGTGCGCGTCCCGGCGCAGCTTCAAGGCAAGCGCGGGCCGGCCCAGCCGCAAAAGCCGCAGGGCTCCGGCGAGGACGACGGCGACACGATCGCCGCTGACGGGCCGCAGGCGGCCTCTACGGCGCAGGCCCCGGCCTCCGCCGCCACCAAGAACGCTTAAGTCTCGCAGACGGTTGAAACCCATGGCTCTTCCGACCAAGCAAATCGCCGCCCCGCAGAAGCCGAAATTCTCGTCCTCCATCCGCGCCTACGTGCTCGGCGGGACCGTCGCCTGCGCCACGCTGATCGTCGGCTTCGGCGGCTGGGCGGCCACGGCCGAGCTCGCCTCCGCCGTCGTCTCCACCGGGCGCGTGGTGGTCGCCACCAACGTCAAGCAGGTGCAGCACCCGGACGGCGGCATCGTCGGCGAGATCATGGTGGCCGACGGCGACCGCGTCCAAGCCGGCGACCTCCTTCTCAGGCTGGACGAGACGCTGGTCGCCGCCAACCGCGCGTTGTTGGACGGGCAGATCGTCGCCATGGAGGCGCGCCTCGCCCGGCTCCAGGCCGAGCGGGAGGACGATCCGTCGATCACCCCGTCCGATGAACTCGCCTCCCGTCTCGACGATCCCTTGGTGCAACGCGCCATGGAGTCGGAGAACAAGGTGTTCATGGCCCGCAAGGAGACGATCAAAGGCCAGGTGGACCGGCTGACCGAGCGCACCAAGCAGCTCGAACAGCAGATCGAAGGTCTGACCGCCCAGCGCCAGGCGAAAGAGGACGAGATCGCCCTCATCGACGAGGAGCTCGAGGTTCTCGGCGGGCTCTACGACCGCGGCCGCACCACGCGCGACAAGATCGTCAACCTGAAGCGCAACCGGACCCGATTGGAAGGTGAGCGCGGCGAGCTGACATCGCAGATCGCCATGGCGCAAGGCCGCATCAACGAGACCGAGCTGGAGGTCCTGCAGCTCACCATCGACCAGCGCGAGAAGACCTTCGCCGAGATCACCGAGATCGAGCCGGAGCTCGCCAACCTGAAGGAACGCCGCGTCGCCGCCGACTTCCAGTTGAAGCGCATGGACATCCGCTCGCCCTCCAACGGCACGGTGTTCGAGCTCGGCGTCCACACCGTCGGCGGCGTGGTGCAGCCGGCTCAGACGATCATGCAGATCGTCCCGCAGGCGGACCAGCTCGTGATCGAGTCGCGCATCGCCCCGGCGGACATCGACGAGGTCGTGGTCGGCCAGCACGCCACCGTGGTGCTGTCCGCGTTCGACCATCGCACCACGCCGCAGCTCAACGGCGAGGTCACCTTCGTCGCCGCCGAGGCGAGCTTCGACGAGGTGTTGAACGTCACCTACTATCTGGTGCGCACCTCGCTCGCCGAGCACGAGCTGGACCGGCTGGACGACGGCCTGGTGCTGATGCCCGGCATGCCCGCCGAGGTCTACATCTCCACCGGCGGGCAAACCGTGGTGCAGTATCTCGTGAAGCCGCTGTCCGAGCAGATCCGCCGCGCCTGGCGCGAGACCTGATCGCGCCCCGGCGACGTCACACCCGGCGGACATCGCGCCCGGGCGAACATCCCGCGCCAAGCGGCGCGCTGCAGCACGAACGAACGCCGCCGGGTCTACTCGGCGGCTTCTTTTTTGGGTGGGGCCGTGGGCGGCGCGTCGCCGTCGTCGCCGGGCGCGAGGCGGGTGAAGGGCTCGGGCGTGACCTCTTTCCACTTGCGGTGACCTTCCACCAGGCCCTCGATCCGCTGGAAGTCGAGCCGGTCGCTGTCCAGCTTTCGCACCCGCTCCTCGGTCTCACCGGCAACGGTCGCCTCCATGCCGAGCGCAACCAGCGCGTCCCGGCCGAAGCGGATCGCCGAATCGAGTGTCTCGCGGCGCTGATAGGCGATCCCGAGATCGAGGAGGTTGAGGGCATGGCGCCTGTCGAAGGCGCGCGCGAACACCTTCACTTCCGGAAACTGGGCGTGGATCACCTCGACGATGGCGTTCGTGCGCTCGGCCGGGGAGGTGCAGACGGCGATGAGCTGGCAGCGCTCGGCGCCGACCGAACGCAGCACGTCGAGCCGGTGCCCCTCACCGTAGAAGACGCGGCTGCCGAAGCGCCGCGCCTCGGTCACGCGCTCGGCATCGTTGTCGAGGATGATGGGCCGGTAGCCGCCGGCGAGGAACATCTGCGAGACGAGCTGGCCGAAGCGGCCGAAGCCGATGATGAGGACGTCGCCCACCGCATCCTCGAAGGTTTCGGTCAGCGTGGCGACGGGCTTCGGCGGGATCAGCCGCGGCGCCAGGAAGCGGATCAGGAACGGCGTCGTCACCATCGACAGTGTGGCGATGGCGATGAGGAGGCTCGCATCGTCGGACGAGATCACCCCGCGCGTGGCGGCGGCGGTGTAGAGGACGAAGCCGAACTCGCCGCCTTGGGAGAGCAGGAGGCCGGTCTTGGTGGCGGTCGCATGGTCACGCCCGAAGAGCCGCACCAGGCCGTAGATCATCGCCGCCTTGAAGACGATCATGGAGACGAGGCCGCCGAGGATGATCTGCCAGCGCTCCATCACCAGGCCGAGGTCGATCGTCATGCCGACGGCGAGGAAGAAGAGGCCGAGGAGCAGGCCGCGGAAGGGCTCGATGTCGGCTTCCAGCTCGTGCCGGTAGTTGCTTTCGGCCAGCAGCACCCCGGCGAGGAAGGCGCCCATGGCCATGGAGAGGCCGACCGACATCATGGTTGTTGCGGCGGCGAGCACCACGAGGAGGGCCGCGGCGGTCATGATCTCGGTGCCGCCGAAGCGGGCGAGCAGCCGGAACATCGGCGACAGCAGATAGTGGCCGACGAGGATGATGCCGCCGAGCGCCGTCAACGCGGTGACGATGGAGAAGGCGACCTCGTCCCCTTCCATCGTCTCACCCGGCGCCAAGAGCGCGACGATGAGGAGCAGCGGGACGATGGCGAGGTCCTGCATGAGAAGGATGGCGAAGGAGGTCTGGCCGTAGGCCATGCGCATCGCCCCGCGCTCTTCGATGAGCTGCATGGCGAGCGCGGTGGAGGAGAGCGACAGGCCGAGCCCGGCGACGAGCGCGGTGTTGAAGCTGTTCCCGAGGAGCAGCGGATAGATCATGATGAGGCCGGCGCACAGCACCACCTGCAACAGGCCGAGCCCGAAGATGTCCTTGCGCATCGCCCAAAGGCGGCCGGGGTTCAGCTCCAGCCCGATGAGGAAGAGCAGGAAGACCACGCCCAGCTCGGCGAATTGGACGATCTCCTCCGGCTCGCGCGTGATGCCGATGACCGAGGGGCCGAGCAGCATTCCGGCGAAAAGATAGCCGAGCACCGAGCCGAGGCCGAGGCGCTTGAAGATCGGCACGAAGAGCACCGCGGCGCCGAGGAAAGCGAGCACGGTGAGGTAGGCGGGTGTCGGGTCGCCATGCATGGAGCAGCCCTTTCGGCGGCGGCTGAGAATAGCCCGGCGGGGCGGTTCGCGCGAGGGGGATGACGTCGTCGTGGTTCGCCGGGTACGGGTCGGCGCGGGAGGGCCCGCTCGGTCAGGCGATCTCGCTGGCGAGGTCGATGGAATCGCGCACGCCGATATCCTCGTAGTGGCGCTCGAGCCATTGGCCGGCGGCGCGCTGGCCGATGGCGTTGAGGTGCCGCAGGAAGGCCCACTCGCCATTCAGCTTGGAGGACGACGACAGCGGGTTCAGCTCCTCGCTGGCGATCCGGTGGACGCGCACGCGCATATATTCGTTCGGGTCCAGCTTGCCGTCTTCGATCAGCCGGGTGACGAAGCGCACCGCCCTCAGCT
This sequence comes from Acuticoccus yangtzensis, assembly GCF_001927245.1. GTDB lineage: Bacteria > Pseudomonadota > Alphaproteobacteria > Rhizobiales > Amorphaceae > Acuticoccus > Acuticoccus yangtzensis. The sequence continues at coordinate 442,575 of NZ_MJUX01000002.1, forward strand.
CGCGCAGCAGCGAGGCGTTGAAGGTGATCTCGTTGACCCGGTTGACGATGTCGCGCGCGGTCACCGGGGTGTCGACCCGCTCGATCGGGTTGATCTGGACGATGACGCAATCGGCGACGTCGGTGTTGTAGAACAGCGGGTAGAGGGGCGGGTTACCCATGAAGCCGCCGTCCCAATAGGGCACACCGTCGATGAAGACCGGCGTGAAAAGCTCCGGAACGCACGCGGAGGCCAGCAGCGCCTCGATCGTCAGCTCGGTATGGCTGAAGATGCGTGCCTTGCCGGTGTGGACGTTGGTCGCGGCGACGAAGAGCTTGATCTCCTCGCAGGCCGCCACCGCATCGAGGTCCACATAACGCTCGATGATCGGCCTCAGCGGGTTGATGTCGAGCGGATTGGCGAGCGCCGGGGAGACCATGCGCGAGGCGAGGTCGAAGGCGAGGTAGGTCGGCGAGGAATCGAGGCTCCAGTTGCCGAACAGGCGGTCGAAGAAGGTGCGCTGGAAGGGCGAGAAGCGGGCCGCCTCGGCAACGTCGCGCCAGAAGGCATCGAGCCTTGCGACCGCTTCGGCCGGCCCGCCTTTGACGTAGCCCGACACGAGCACGGCGGCGTTCATGGCGCCGGCCGACGTGCCGGTGACGCCGCACAGGTCCACCTTCTCGCTTTCCATCAGTGCGGTGAGGACGCCCCAGGTAAACGCCCCGTGCGCGCCGCCGCCCTGGAGGGCCAGGTTGATCTTCTTGCGGTTCATCTCAATTCCCCCGGCCGCTCCCGCCGGAGGCGTGAGAGGCGTCAATAGTCCTCGATGGCGAAGCGGATCATCACGGCGAGATGGTCCGAGCCCGGCCCCTCGATGCGCTCGACCTGGGCGATCGCGATGCCGGACGTCAGGATGTTGTCGATCGGCAACCCAACGTAGGGTCGCCACGCGGGATTGACAGCGTCCAGCAGCCATGTCGGGCCGATCCCCGTCGTCGGGAGCGTGCGCGTCAGCGAGGCATAGCGCTGGACCGTGGTGCTCCACGGCGCTGCGTTGAAGTCCCCGGCGAGGATGGCGGCGCCGCCGGTGGCGCGCAGGGTGGCCAGCTCCGCGAAGCTGCCGGTCCACTGGCCGAACGGCCAAGGCCAGTCGAGGTGGTGGGCGCCGATGGTGAGGACGTCGTTGCCGATGATGACGGCGGCGCGCATGAAGTTGGCGCGCCCGCTGCACACCGGCGGGTCCACGAAGGGCAGCTTGGAGAGGATCACGAGGCCGGACGCACGCAGCGAATCGGCATCGCAGGTGGCGTAATAGGGGTAGGCGGCGAAGCGCGGATCACGCTCGGCCTCCTGCTCGAACAGGCGGCGCGGCATCTCCTGCAGCACGGCGAAGTCGGGATTGGCCTTGTTGATGAGGTCGATCGCCTCGCTGAGGCGGATGCGGGTGTTGAACTGCAGCAGCGTATGGGTCTCGCCGCGCACCTCGTGAAGGCTGGTGTCGGCGATCATGTAGCGCGCGGTCATGGCCCCGGCGATGACGGAGCCGACGAGGATGACGGCGGCCATGATCCGGCCGATGCCGGGACCGGAGAGAAGGCGCACCAGGGCGAGCACCGCCGTGACCACGGCGAGGTGGGCGCGGAAATGGGACAGGCTGTCGAACGCTGGATGCAGCGCGCCGAGAAAACCGAGGGCGATGGCGAGGCCGCCGAGAAGAGCGCCGAGGTCGAAGCCCCAGCGCCACAGTCTGATCAGGAACCGCATTCAGCGTGTCAGCCGTCCGATAGAGGTCGAGGTAGGGTGCCGGCGGGTGGCGCGTCGTGCCGCCCGCCACGCGATGGTCAATCAGGCCGTCCAGCCGCCGTCCATGGAGATGAGCGTACCGGTGATCGACTCGGCCCCATCGCTGCACAGATAAAGCGCCAGTGACGCCACCTGTTCCACGGTGACGAACTTCTTCGTCGGCTGGGCGGCCAGGAGGACGTCGCGCTTCACCTCCTCCTCGGTCATGCCGCGGGACTTGGCGGTGTCGGGGATCTGCTTTTCCACCAGCGGGGTCCAGACATAGCCGGGGCAGATCGCGTTCACGGTGATGTTGTTCTCGGCCACTTCCAGGGCGACGGTCTTCGTCAGCCCGGCGATGCCGTGCTTGGCGGCGACGTAGGCGGCCTTGAACGGCGATGCGACCTTGGCGTGGGCCGATGCGGTGTTGACGATGCGGCCCCAACCGGCCTCCTTCATCAGCGGCACGGCGTGTTTGCAGGCGTGGAAGGCGGACGAGAGGTTGATGGCGATGATCGCATCCCACTTCTCGTCCGGGAACTCCTCGATCGGCGAGACGTACTGGATGCCGGCATTGTTGATGAGGATGTCGACCGAGCCGAGTTCGGCCTTGGCGGTGGCGATCATCTCGGCGATCTCGGCCGGCTTCGTCATGTCGGCGGCGCTGTAGACGGCTTTGACGCCGAGACCTTCGAGGCCCTTGCGCTCGAACTCGATCTCTTCGGGCTTGCCGAAGCCGTTGATCATGACGTTGACGCCCTCGGCGGCCAGCGCCTTGGCATAGGCGAGGCCAATGCCGGAGGTGGAGCCTGTGATGACGGCGGATTTGCCTTTGAGCATGATGGTCTCCTTGCACCGCGCTCGTCGGCTGCGCGGGCGGCGGTGCGTCGGTCGGCGCCGGGGCGGCGCAGGCGGGTTATGGCGGCGTCATCGGGCGGTGCCGCGGTCCGCGTCCCACCATTGCCGGGGGTCGTGGTCCGCCGCCGCCTTGCCCGCCGTCGGGTTGTGGTGAAAGGTAACGACTTCGCTGCACCGCACAAGGCCATAAGCTGCAGCTATTCCGGCGAAATGTCGCGAATGCCGGAATGTGACATGATCGTCATGCGTGTGTGCGATGGGAGCGGTTTGCCGGGCGCGGCGCAACGCCGTATATGCCGCTTGGAGCGCATCGGAGGCCCCATGAACATCGTCAGCCCCATCGCACGGTCGGGTCCGGCAGAGCGGCGGCGGTCTATCCCCGTCGACGTCGGCGGGGTAACCGTCGGCGGCGGCGCGCCGATCGCCGTGCAGTCGATGACCAACACCGACACGGCCGACATCGACGCCACCGTGAACCAGGTGGCCGAGCTCGCCGCGGCGGGATCGGAACTCGTGCGCATCACCGTGGACCGCGACGAATCGGCGGCCGCGGTGCCGCACATCCGCGACCGGCTGGCCGCGCGCGGCGTGACCGTGCCGCTGGTCGGCGACTTCCACTATATCGGCCACCAGTTGCTGGCCGATCACCCGGCGTGTGCCGAGGCGCTGGCCAAATATCGCATCAATCCCGGCAATGTCGGCTTCAAGGCCAAGCGGGACATGCGCTTCTCGCAGATCATCGAGATGGCGTGCCGTTACGACAAGCCGGTGCGCATCGGCGTAAACTGGGGCTCGCTGGACCAGGACCTGTTGACGACGCTGATGGACGAGAACAAGGCGTCGGCGACGCCCATCTCGGCCGCGGCGGTGCTGCGCGAATCGATGGTGCGATCGGGCATCTCCTCGGCGGATCGCGCGGTGGAGCTGGGGCTCGGCGCGGACAAGATCCTGATTTCGGCCAAGGTGTCGGACGTTCAAGAGCTGATCGCGGTCTACCGCGACCTCGCCGCGCGGTGCGATTATGCGCTGCACCTCGGCCTGACCGAGGCGGGTATGGGGTCGAAGGGTATTGTCGCCTCGTCGGCCGCGCTCGGCATTTTGCTGCAGGAGGGGATCGGCGACACCATCCGCATCTCGCTGACGCCTGAGCCGGGCGGCGACCGCACGCTCGAGGTGAAGGTCGCGCAAGAGCTGCTGCAGACGATGGGTTTCCGCGCCTTCCTGCCGGTCGTCTCTGCCTGCCCCGGCTGCGGCCGCACCACGTCGACGGTGTTCCAGGAGCTGGCGCAGGACATCCAGTCCTACATCGGCAGCCAGATGCCGGTGTGGAAGGAGAGCCATCCGGGCGTCGAGGCGATGAAGGTCGCGGTGATGGGCTGCATCGTCAACGGGCCGGGCGAGTCCAAGCACGCCGATATCGGCATCTCGCTGCCGGGGACGGGCGAGCTGCCGGCTGCGCCCGTCTATATCGACGGCGAAAAGGCGATGACGCTGCGCGGCGCGGACATCGCCGGCGAGTTCAAGAAGGTGGTCGAGGATTACGTCGCCCGCCGCTACGCCCCGCGCTGAGCCGGTCGGAGCCGCTCCCTCCTCTCGGCTCTGCTCCCTGTTGGATCCGCCCCCTGTTGGATCAGCCCACAGCCCGCCCTACCTAGGGGTGACGCTGACAAGGGGGCGCGCCATGGAAGGCTCGGTCGATCTTTCCGGCCTCACCGGCTGGACGCTGGAAGAGGGTGGAGCCGCCATCCTGACGCGGCTGAAGTTCAAGTCCTTCAACGAGGCTTTCGGCTTCATGGCGCGGGTCGCCCTGTCGGCGGAGAAGATGGACCACCACCCGGAGTGGTCGAATGTCTATAACCGCGTGTCGATCCGCCTGACCACGCACGATGCGGGCGGGCTGACCGAGAAGGACGTCCGCCTGGCGCGGGTGATCGACCGTGCGGCGGCCGCGGCCGAGCGCGAGGGGGTGTGAGCCATGGACCACGTGAGAACCGGCGAGATCCTCGGCCCGGAGGCCGAAGCGGGGTTTGATGCCAACGAGGCGAAGGTACGCCGCAAGTTCTGGCCGACCTTGAAGAAGGCCGCGCGGCACATCCCGTTCTCGCGCGACGTCGTCGCCGCCTACTATTGCGCGATGGACCCCGACGTGCCGTTCCGCGTGCGCGCGACGCTGCTGGGCGCCCTCGCCTATTTCGTGACGCCGATCGACGCGGTGCCGGATTTTCTCCTCGGCATCGGTTTCGGCGACGACATGGCGGTGCTGATGGGGGCGATCACGCTGGTCGCGAGCCACATCACCGACCGCCACCGCGAGAAGGCCAAGGCGGCGCTGGAGGACTGAGGCCCTCCCTCGCCGCCGGTTTCGTCCCGCGCGCCGTCTTCGTTGCGGGCCCGGGCTTCGGCGGGGGCGCCGTTTACCAGCCGCTGCCGATGGTGAGGCGCTGCGGTGGCACGTCCCAGGCCGCGCGGCCGGCTTCCGCACGCGCCTCTGCGGCGCTGACGCCGATGTCGCGCAGCATGTGGTCGTCGAGCTGCTCCAAATGGCGGCGCTCGGTCCAAATGTCGAGCCACAGCGCGGCGAGGCGCACGGACCTCATCCAATCGATCCGAACCCGGCTGAAATGCGAAAGAACCTGTTCCACTGGCCATCCTCCTCTTGCAGGCCATTGCGTGGAATTGATTTGCGTCCGCGGCTTCGATAAGTAAAACGAAACGTCCTGATCCTTTTGATCACAGGTTTTGATGCTATGATGCGGACGCTGGATCTCGCCGCGCTGCGGAGCTTCCTCGCCATCGTCGAGCATGGCGGGGTGACGCGGGCGGCCAAACGGCTGAACCTCACCCAGTCTGCGGTCTCCATGCAGTTGAAGCGGCTGGAGGAAGGGCTCGGCCACACTCTGCTGGACCGGGCGCGCAAAGGGATGACGCCCACCGCCGCCGGGGAGCAACTGGCCTCCTATGCACGGCGCATGCTGGACCTCAACGACGAGGCGTTGGCGCGGCTCACCGAGCCGTCCTTTCAGGGCGATCTCACCCTGGGGGCGCCGCACGACGTCGTCTACCCGCACATCCCCGAGGTGCTGCGGCTCTTCGCGCGCACCTATCCGCGCGTGAGGGTGCAGCTTCAATCGTCCTATACCAGCGTGTTGAAGGACCAGTTCGCGCGCGGCGAGGTGGACGTCATCCTCACCACCGAGATGACGCCGGACGCGGGCGCGGAAATCCTGCAGCAGGGGCCGCTGGTGTGGATCGGCTCGCCGGGCGGCCAGGCCTACCGCCACCGCCCGGTGCCGCTCGCCTTCGAGAACGGCTGCATTTTCCGCCCATGGGTGCAGCGCGCGCTGGACGATGCGGACATCCCGTGGGTGATGGCGGTGGAATCGCTCTCCATCCGCACCGTGGAGGCGACGGTGGCCGCCGATTTCGCCGTCCATGCGGGGATCGACAACACGCTGCCGCCGCAGCTCGCCGAGATCGACCACGGTGGCACGTTGCCGCCGCTCCCCACCACCTACATCGCCATGTACGTGGCGGACGGCCCGAACGGCGGCCTGGCGCAGAAGCTCGCCGAGGTCATCCGCGATCTGTGGCAGGGCGGTCCGCGCGTCGACCTTTCGGCCCAGCGGATCGAGCCGCCGCTTGCTGCGGAGTGAGACGAGCGGCGTGCGCCCGGCCGCCGCGCCCGCGTGGGACGGCCGAGGCGCCTCGTCGTCACGGCCGTGGGGCGGCTTCTTCACGGCCGTGGGGCGGCTTGGCATCAGCGTCGCAAAGGGGCGGGGCGAGCCTCGCCCCAGTCCGGCGCTAGGCGTAATCGTTATTCCAGACAGGCGGCGATGCGGCGCAAACTCGCCCGGCGGCGTTCACCCTCCCTTCAAGGGTCGTGCCGCAGAGTGAGGGACTGTGCCCCCCACTCCACGGTCAAGAACGTTGAATCATGGCCAACAGGTAATGACGCGGGGCTTGACCCCACCGCGCGACACCTGAAATGGGTTTCGCGTGTGCCTCGACGGACCTAAGGACAAGGACTTTCCCGAATGCGGTCGATCGCAGCCCTCATCCTCATCCTTTTCCCCTTAGCTGCCAGCGCCCAGGCGCCGACGCCGACGCTTCTCGAACAGTACAATGACTGGGAAGCCTATCGGTACGAGAATGGCGGCAAGGTGACGTGCTATATCCTGTCCAAACCCAAGACCCTCGCCCCTTCGAACCGCAACCATGGCGACGTCTTCTTCTTCCTGACGAGCCGCCCCGCGGACGATGTCAGCAACGAAGTCAGCGTGCTGGTCGGCTATCCCTTCGCCGCCGACTCCACCGTGACGGTGGATGTTGACGGAACCGCCTATTCGCTGTTCACGAAAGACGACGGCGCATGGGTTGAATCTCCGGCCGACGAACAACAACTTGTGGCGTCGATGCGGGCCGGCAGCCGGATGACCGTCAAAGGTCAGTCGGCGCGTGGTACGGAAACCACCTACACCTTCTCGCTGTCCGGCGTGACGGCGGCGTCCAATCGCATTTCGCAGAGCTGCAACTGACGATAAAGGCACCGATGGCCAATCTCGCCCTTCTGAAACGTCGCAACGCGCCGCAGCCGGTCACGCCGGAGGTGCGAGCGCTCGACGTTGCGGGTGAGCCGCAGCTCATCGGTGCCTCGCGCGAGGAGCTGGCGGGTCATCTCGCCGCCGTCGGCGTACCGCGCCATCAGATCGCCATGCGCGTCGCCCAGCTCTGGCACTGGCTCTATGTGCGCGGGGTGGACGATCTTTCGGCGATGACCAACGTCGCCGCCCCGGTGCGTGAGGCTCTGGCGGCACGGCTCCCCGTCGGCAGCGCCGAAATGGTGGAGGACCAGATCTCCACCGACGGCACCCGCAAGTGGCTGCTGCGCTTCCCCGCCAAGGGCGCCGGCCGCCCTGTCGAGGTCGAGACCGTCTACATCCCCGAGGAGAACCGCGGCACCCTGTGCGTCTCCTCGCAGGTCGGCTGCACGCTGAACTGCACCTTCTGCCACACCGGCACGCAGCGCATGGTGCGCAACCTGACGGCGGGCGAGATCGTCGAGCAGGTGGTGTTCGCGCGCCGCCGTCTGGGCGACTTCGTGGGCGCCGAGCGCGCCGCCAACGGGCCGCTCGAAGGGCGGATGATCTCCAACGTCGTGCTGATGGGCATGGGCGAGCCGCTCTACAATTTCGACGGCGTGAAGGCCGCCATGGCCGTCGTCTCGGACGGTGACGGGCTGAGCCTCTCCAAGCGGCGCATCACCCTCTCCACCTCCGGCGTGGTGCCGATGATTTCCCGCGTCGGCGACGAGATGGGCGTCCTCCTCGCCATCTCGCTGCACGCCGTGCGCGACGAGCTGCGGGACGTTCTGGTCCCGCTGAACCGCAAATATCCGCTGGCGCAGTTGATGGACGCGTGCCGCAATTATCCCGGCCTCTCCAACGCGCGGCGCATCACGTTCGAGTACGTGATGCTGAAGGGCGTGAACGACAGCCTGGAGGATGCGCGGGCGCTGGTGGAGCTGATCAAGGGCATTCCGGCCAAGATCAACCTCATCCCGTTCAACTCGTGGCCCGGCTCCGACTACGAGTGCTCGGACTGGGACCAGATCGAGGCCTTCGCCGACATCGTCAACCGCGCGGGCTATGCCTCGCCGGTCAGGACGCCGCGCGGGCAGGACATTCTGGCCGCCTGCGGTCAGCTCAAGTCCGCGTCGGAGAAGATGTCCGCGCGCGAGAGGCGGGCGAACGAGACGGCGGCGGCCGCCGCTGCGGCGGAATAGCCATGTTCGCGATCTGGGGGCTCACCGCTCAGATCATCATGATCTCCATCGCAATCCCGACCGCGTGCCTTGCCGGGTCCGCGGTGGCGACGTTGGTGGTGCTCGGCATCGACCCCGCCACCCTGGGCGCGACGGATTGGCCGCAGCTCATCAATCTCTCCATCATCATCATCACGATGACGTTCGGCGTGCTGTTCTCCGCCTTCTGGCCTGCGCTGATCGCCGCCACGGTGACCGAGGGCTTCAAGGTCCGCAGCCTGATCGCACATATGATCAGCGGCGGGGTGGTCGGCCTGGTGCGCGCTGTGCCGCTGGGGGCGACGATGGCGGGCGAGGCACCGCCGATGGACACCGCCGCGGTTCAACTCTCCGTCGCCTGCGGGGCGATCGGCGGGCTGGTCTACTGGGCGATTGCCGGACGCAACGCCGGCAACTGGCTGGAAATGCCTTGGTTCGAGGAGCGCCGCTGGCGCTAGGGGTTCGAGGAGCGCCGCTGGCGCTAGGGTTCGAGGAGCACCGCTGGCGCTAGGGGTTCGAGGGCGCTGCTGGCGCTGAGGAGCCGGACCCCAATTGATGGTTGCGCATCGGCCGCCGAGCGGTTATATCGCGCGCTCTACCCGAAAAGGTCGCCCGGCCACGCTCGGTCTCACCGCCGAGCCCGCTCGTTTGAGCGTTCGTGGGGCATGCCGAGGCGACCATGAGACGGAGTTTGAAATGCCCAAGTTGAAGACCAAGTCGGGCGCGAAGAAGCGCTTCAAAGTCACCGCCAGCGGCAAGATCAAAGTGGGTCAGGTCGGCAAGCGTCACGGGATGATCAAGCGATCGACGAAGTTCATTCGTCAGGCGCGCGGCACGACGACGCTGTCGCCGGCCGACTCGAAGGTCGTCCTGAAGAAGTTCATGCCGTACGCGAGGGGCTGAGTTTAAATGGCACACGTTAAGCGCGGCGTTACCGCCCACGCCAAGCACAAGAAGGTCCTGAAGCAGGCGAAGGGGTATTACGGTCGCCGTAAGAACACCATTCGCGTCGCCAAGCAGGCCGTCGAAAAGGCGAACCAGTACGCTTATCGCGACCGCAAGGTCCGCAAGCGTGAATTCCGTGCCCTCTGGGTGCAGCGCATCAACGCCGCTGTGCGTCCGCTGGGCCTCACCTATTCGCGCCTGATCGACGGTCTGAACAAGGCCGAGATCGACATCGACCGCAAGGTTCTCGCCGACCTCGCCATGAACGAGCCGGCCGCTTTCGCCGCGATCGTCGAGCAGGCCCGCGCCGCCCTCCCGGCCGAGCAGCAGGGCACCGCCGCGGCCTGATTTGGCCTGACCCGGTCGGCACCCGCCGACCCTGATGGATACCGAAAGCCGGCCCCTTCCGACGAGGGGGCCGGCTTTTTCGCGTCCTGCGCTCGGCCGCGGAGGCAGCGCTCATCAGGGAATCGGGCTTACCAAGGGATCGGGCTCACCAGGGGACCGCGCTCGCCAGGGAACCGCATCACCAGGGGATCGGGTCGCCCTTCCAGTCGAAGAAGCCGCCGGTGTCCCGCGGCGTCAGCGCATCGATCACCGCGAGGAGGTTGGCCGCGGCGGCGTCCGGCGGCACCGTGTCATAGCGGTCCTGATAATCGGCGGTGAAGCGGGTGGCGACGGTGCCGGGGTGGAGCGCCACCAGGATCGCATCGCGCCGCGAGCGGGCGAGCTCCACGGCGGCGGTGCGCACCACCTGGTTCACCGCCGCCTTGGCGGTGCGGTAGCTTGTCCAGCCGCCCAGCCGATTGTCGCCGATGGAGCCGACCCGCGCCGACAGCACCGCAACCACCGTGCGCCCCTCTCGGGCGATCAACGGCCAGGCGTGCTTCAGCACCATAGCGGGGCCGATGGTGTTGAGGTCGAACTGCCGCCGCATCGCATCCGGCGTGACGGCGCGGATGCTCTTCTCGGGCGCCGCCCCGTCGATGACGAGGGCGCCGGTGGCGATGATGATGCAATCGAAGAACCCGCCGAGCGCCCCGATGTGGGCGGCAACGCTGGCCTCGTCGGTGACGTCCAGCCCGTCCGCGCTCCGGGACAGGCGGGTGACCGCAGCGCCCCTCGCCTCCAGCGCCGCGGCGAGGGCGGCGCCGATCCCGCCGCTGGCGCCCACCACGAGCGCGCGGGCGGGCCAGCCGCTCACGGACGCGCCCTCCTGCGGCGCGGGCGCGGCGAAGCTCAGGCGGCGGCCTTCGGGCGGCCCTTCCATGTGGTGCGGAAGGCGACGTCCCAGATCGAGGTGGTGACGCCGTAATTCACCGTCTCGTCGCGGTGGTGGTGGATCGCGTGGTGGCGCTTCAGGTGCGCCGCGTAGGCCCACTTCATCGGCATGAAATGGCAGGCCGAATGGGTGAACTCGTAGAGCAGGTAGCCGATTTGGATGCCCGCGGTGAAGGCGAGGCCGAGCGGCAGCGCCGGCTCGAACCCGGCGTAGGCGAAGACGCCCCAGAAGAAGAAGACGCCGAACAGCGACGGCCAGGTGAAGAATTTCAGCATGTGCAGGCCATCCTCGCGGAAGCGCGACGGCTTGTTGTGGTGCGCCCGGTGGCCGGGGAAGCACTTGCGGACCGCCTTCAGCACCGGCTGTTCGGGCTCCCAATGCAGGACGAAGCGGTGAAGCAGATATTCGAGGAACGTCCAGTAGAAGACGCCGGCCGCGAACACGCCGACGAGCAGGAGCGGCGCGATGCCGAGGCTCAGGGCGACGGCGAAATAGACCACGGTCAGGGCCATGACGCCGCAAAAGACGGCGGTCAGGCCCTCGGCTTTGATCATGGCCACCGGCCCCATCTGGCCGGGGATGGGCGCGGGCGTACCGGAAGGCTGCGTGGCGTCGGTCATGCGGACCCCCAAAATCGGATCACAACTGTCGTCTCTTGCCCGGCTTTCACACGTCGTGCAAGCGAGGCGGGACGTTTGCCAGGGTTGCCCTGAGCGAAGCTTTGTGAAAGTCGTGATGCACTTCGGCAACGTTTACAAGACAATGTCGCCGGTGCGTCAACCCGCCAAGACAACACTTGATGCCGTTTGATAGTGTCCCTGCAACCCAAGGATCGCCTGACCGATGAATGCCGTCATCAGCCCTGACAATCTGGACGAGATCGAGGCCGGGATCGAGGCTCAGATCAACGCCGCAGGCGATGAGGCCGCGCTGGAATCCGTGCGCGTCGCCACCCTCGGCAAGAAGGGCAGCCTGTCCGAGCAGATGAAGACGCTCGGCAAGATGAGCCCCGAAGAGCGCCAGGTGATGGGCCCGGCCCTCAACGGCTTGAAGGCGCGCGTCACCGAGCAGATCGCCGCCCGGCGCGAGGCGCTGAAGGCCGCCGCGCTGGAGGCTCAGCTCGTCGCCGAGCGGATCGACGTGACGCTCGACCCGCGCCAGACCGGCATCGGCCGCGGGCGCATCCACCCGATCAGCCAGGTGTGGGACGAACTGTCCGCGATCTTCGCCGACCTCGGCTTCCGCATCGCCGAAGGGCCGGACATCGAGACCGACGACTTCAACTTCACCAAACTGAACTTCCCCGAGGGCCATCCCGCGCGGGACATGCACGACACCTTCTTCCTGCCCGAGCGCGAGGACGGCACGCGGCGCCTGCTGCGCACGCACACGAGCCCGGTGCAGATCCGCACGATGCTGAAGGACAAGCCGCCCATCCGCATCATCGCTCCGGGGCGGACCTATCGCTGCGACTCCGACCAGACCCACACGCCGATGTTCCATCAGGTCGAGGGCCTCGTCGTCGACAAGGAGAGCCACGTCGGGCACCTGAAATGGGTGCTGACGGAGTTCTGCCGCGCCTTCTTCGAGGTGGAGGACGCGTCGATGCGCTTCCGCCCGTCCTTCTTCCCGTTCACCGAGCCGTCATACGAAGTCGATATCAGGTGCCGCCGGTCCAAGGACGGCATCGAGCTCGGCGTCGGGGACGACTGGTTGGAAATCCTCGGGTCCGGGATGGTGCATCCGAACGTGCTGGCCAATTGCGGCCTCGATCCCGACGTCTACCAGGGCTTCGCCTGGGGCATGGGGATCGACCGCATTGCGATGCTGAAATATGGCATGCCGGACCTGCGCGACCTATTTGAGGGCGACTCGCGGTGGCTCACCCACTATGGCTTCGCTCCGCTCGACCGTCCGTCTTTGGCAGGAGGCCTCTCTCGGTGAAGTTCTTGGCGGCCGTTGTCGCGTTCACATCGGTCGCCTTGGTCGCCGGGTGCTCCACACCGCCGACGGATGTCCGCGTGTCCACCTACAAGGTCTCGGGCAATTCGCTGTCGGCGCTGGAACGGTCGCTTCAGGTTCACGGCCCGTCCGTGCCCGGAAGCCATGGCCGTGCCTTCGCCGCGGTGGAGACGACCTTCCTTCACAACTTCGAGACCGTGGAGACGAGCGGGCGCTGCCGGTTCACCCGGCGCGGCCGTGTCGGCCTTCGGTCCGAGGTGATTCTTCCCGAATGGCGCCAGCGTGCAAGCGCCGACCCAGATTTGCGCGCAAAATGGGACGTGATCTCGCAGTACGCGGTGATTCACGAATCCGGCCACATCAAGATTTCCCAGAAGTACGCCCGCGTTCTAGAGTCTGCTTATAAAAACGCCTCCGCGCCTACATGCGAGGCATTGGAAGCTCAAATGGTAGACACTATAAGGCCAATCGCAGCGGCGCACGTTGCGGAGCAGGAAGAGTTCGATAGAACGGACCCGCCTCGCTTCCAGCGCTACCTGCGTCGGTACGGGTATACGGCCGGCAGCTAACCGCCCTCTAAGACCTCTCTCGCGAGACCCGCGAACATGAAGTTCACTTTGTCCTGGTTGAAGGACCATCTCGAAACGGATGCGTCCCTCGAAACCATTATTGATCAATTGACCGCAATCGGCCTCGAGGTCGAAGGCGTCGAAGATCGTGCGGCTGCGCTTGCCCCGTTCAGGATCGCCCGCGTGCTCACGGCGGACCAGCACCCCAATGCCGACCGGCTGCGGGTGCTGACCGTCGATCCGGGCGACGGCAGCAAGGTTCAGGTCGTCTGCGGCGCGCCGAACGCGCGGGCGGGGCTCGTCGGCGTGTTCGCCGCGCCCGGCACCCACGTTCCGGGCACCGGTGTCGACCTCGCGGTCGGCTCCATCCGCGGCGTCGAAAGCCACGGCATGATGCTGTCCGAGCGCGAGATGGGCCTGTCCGACGAGCACGACGGCATCGTCGATCTGCCGCAGGACGCTCCCGTCGGCACGCCTTACGTGGCGTGGGCCGATGTCGGCGACCCCGTGGTCGAGATCGGCGTGACGCCGAACCGGGCCGACTGCCTCGGCATCCGCGGCATCGCGCGCGATCTCGCCGCCGCGGGCCTCGGCACGCTGAAGCCGCTGACGGTGGCCGACTTCGCCGTGGACGGGTCCGCCGCGCCCGCCGTCACCATCGACGCGCCGGATCTGTGCCCCGCGTTCGGGCTGCGGCTGATCGAAGGCGTCGCCAACGGCGCCTCGCCGGAGTGGATGCAGCGCCGCCTGCGCTCCATCGGTCTGCGCCCGATCAACGCTCTGGTGGACGTCACCAACTACCTCACCTACGACGTCGGCCGCCCGCTGCACGTGTTCGACGCGGACAAGGTGTCGGGCGACCTCGTGGTCCGCCGCGGCGCCGGCGAGGAGTTCGAGGCGCTGGACGGCCGCTTCTACAAGGTGACGGACGCCATGTGCGTCATCGCCGACAGCAACGGTGTGGAATCGCTCGCCGGCATCATGGGCGGCGAAGCGTCCGGCTCGTCCGAGGCGACGACGCGGGTGCTGGTGGAATCGGCCCTGTGGGAGCCGATCAACATTGCCCGCACCGGCCGCACCTTGGGCATCCATTCAGACGCGCGCCACCGGTTCGAGCGCGGCGTAGACCCCGCCTTCATGCTGCCCGGCCTCGACTATGCGACGGCGATGATCCTCTCCATGTGCGGCGGCAAGGCCGGCCCGGTGACCGTCGCCGGCACCGTGCCGGACGCGAAGCGCACCATCGCCTTCCCGCCGGCCGAGGTGATGCGCCTCTCCGGCCTCGAGGTCGACGAGGCCAAGCAGGCCGAAGTGCTGGACCGCCTCGGCTTCACCGTCGACACCTCCGCGAGCCCCTGGGCGGTCACGACGCCCTCCTGGCGCGCGGATGTCGAGGGCAAGGCGGACCTGGTGGAGGAGATCGTGCGCATCGTCGGCATCGACGATGTGGAGCCGACGCCGCTGGTACGCACCGACCCCGTGGCACCCAAGGTGCTGACCACGCTGCAGCAGCGCGTCGCCACCGTGCGCCGCGCCCTGGCGACGCAGGGGATGACAGAGGCGGTCACGTGGTCCTTCGTCAGCCACGAGGACGCTGTGGCGTTCGGCGGCGGCTCACAGGCGCTGCGCCTCGCCAATCCGATCGCCGAGGCGCTGTCGGACATGCGGCCGAGCCTGCTCGCCGGGCTGGTGCGCGCCGTCACGCGCAACGTGAACCGCGGCCACCCGGACCTTGCGCTGTTCGAGGTGGGCCAAGTGTTCGCAGGCGACGAGCCGGCGGACCAGACGACGCAGGCCGCGGGCGTGCGCCAGGGCCGCAACACCGCCGCCGGTGTCGGCCGCCACTGGGACGGTGACGAGACCGCCGACGCCTTCGACGCCAAGGCCGATATCCTGGCCGCGCTGACCGCCATCGGCGGCCCGGCCGACCGCTGCGAGATCACCCGCGACGCGCCGGCCTACTACCACCCCGGACGGTCCGGCACGCTGCGGCTCGGCCCCAACGTGCTCGGCCATTTCGGCGAGCTTCACCCGGCTGTGCTCGCCGGGATGGACGCGCCCGAGCGCCTCGTCGCCTTCGAGCTGACGCTGGAGAAAGTGCCGGAGCCGCGCCGCAACGCGACGAAGAAGCCGAACTTCAGCGCCTCCGACCTGATGCCGGTGCGGCGCGACTTCGCCTTCCTCGTCTCCGAGGACATCGACGCGCGGGCGATCACCAAGGCCGCGCGCGGCGCGCGCAAGGACCTCGTGTCCGACGTGGCGGTGTTCGACGTCTACCGCGGCACGGGCGTGCCGGAGGGGCAGAAGTCGGTGGCGGTCGAGGCGACGCTTCAGCCGAGCGGCAAGACGCTGACCGACGACGACATCGAGAAGGTGTCGGCGGACATCATCGCCGCCGTGGCGAAGGCGACGGGCGCCACCTTGCGCGCCTGAGGCTTGCCCGATCAGCGAGGTGGACGGCCTGCGCCGCTCCGCCTCGCTTGCAGCGCGCGCCCATCACCTTTACCTGTGCCCCGGACGGAAACCTAAAGGCGACCAATGGCCTCCATTCTAGAGCTGCTGCTGACGATCATCGGGATCTACAAGTGGATCATCATCGCGTCGGCCATCTTCTCATGGCTCTACGCGTTCAACGTGGTGAACCCGCGCAATCAGATCGTCGATACCATCGGGCGCACGCTCTACAAGCTGACCGAGCCGGCCCTGGCGCCGATCCGCCGCATCCTGCCGGACCTCGGCGGCATCGACCTTTCCCCGATCGTGCTGCTGCTCGGCCTGTTCTTCCTGGAGCGCATCCTCGTCAACAACTTCGCCTCGCTGGCCTACTGAGCCTTCCCTCCCCCGCGAAGACGACCAAACCCGCCGCACCCCGGCGGGTTTTTTCATGCCCCGATTGGCCCTCTGATCGGCCGCAAATGGCAGGCGACAGGAGGCCGCTTCGTCCCTACATCGGGGCAGTGAAGCGGAGGGCCATCATGGCGGTTGCCGAAGAGTGCGACGTGGTCGTCGTCGGTGCGGGGTCGGCGGGGTGCGTCGTCGCGGCGCGCCTGTCGGAGACGCCGGGGCTATCCGTGACGCTGCTGGAGGCGGGCGGGTCGGACCGCAGCGTGTGGGTGCGCATGCCGATCGGCTATGGCGGCGCCTTCTACCACCCCACCTTGAACTGGCGCTATTATACCGAGCCTGACGAGGGGCTGGGCGGGCGCGCCGCCTACTGGCCGCGCGGTAAGGTGCTGGGCGGCTCCTCCTCCATCAACGCCATGGTCTATATTCGCGGGCAGGCCGCCGATTATGACGGCTGGGCCGCCGCGGGAAATCCCGGCTGGGCCTACCGCGACGTGCTGCCCTTCTTCCGCCGCCTGGAGAGCAACCTCGCGGGCGCCGACGAATGGCGCGGAGGCGATGGGCCGATCACCGTGCGCGACGTGGCGGCGGCGGCGCATCCGTTGACGCACGCCTTCGTGGCCGCGTCCGAGGCGGCGGGGCACAGGCGCAATGCCGACTTCAACGGCGCCGACCAGGAGGGCGTCGGCTTCTACCAGATCACCACGCGCGGCGGGCTGCGGGCGTCGGCCGCCACCGGCTACCTCTACCCGGCCCTGAAGCGGCGCAATCTCAGGCTCGTCACCCACGCGGCGGTGACGCGCATCCTGGTCGACGGCGGCCGCGCGGTCGGCGTGGAGTACCAGCGCGGCGGCGACGTCCACCGCGTCATGGCGCGGCGCGAGGTGGTGCTGTCGGCGGGGGCGATCGGCTCGCCGCAGATCCTGCAGCTCTCCGGCATCGGCGACCCGGAGCGGCTGGCGGCGCTCGGCATCGCCCCCGTGGTGGTGGCGCCCGGCGTCGGCGGCAACCTGATGGACCATGTCGGCTTCGACCTCGTCTATGAAGCCACGGTGCCGACGTTGAACCAGACGCTGGGGCCGCTTTGGGCTCGCGGCCTCGCGGGGCTGCGCTATCTCGCGACGCGGGACGGGCCGCTGTCGCTGAGCGTCAACCAGGGCGGCGGCTTCGTGCGCGGCGATCCGGGCAGGGCGCGGCCGAACCTGCAACTCTATTTCTCGCCGCTGTCCTACACCCGCGCGGTGCCGGGGAAGCGACGGCTGACGCAGCCGGACAGCTTTCCGGGCTTCATGCTCGGCATTTCCAACTGTCACCCCAAGAGCCGGGGCTGGCTGCACATCCGCTCCGCCGACCCCGCCGCGCCGCCGGAAATCCACCCACGCTATTTCTCGGCGCCGGAGGACATGGACGAGCTGATCGACTCGGTGCCGCTGATGCGGGCGATCGCGGCCGAGGCGCCGCTCGCCCGCGTGATCGCGCGCGAGCTCGCGCCGGGGCCGGACGTCACCTCGCGCGAGGCGCTGACGGAGTTCATCCGCGGGCGCACCACCTCGGTCTTCCACCCGTGCGGGACGTGCCGCATGGGGCCGGACGCGGCAGCGGGCGCGGTGGTGGATCCGGCGCTGCGGGTCCACGGCGTGGCGGGGCTGCGCGTGGCCGATGCGTCGATCATGCCGGCGATCACGGCCGGCAATCTCAACGCGCCGTCGCTGATGATCGGCGAGAAGGCGGCGGAGCTGATCCGCGCCGCGCTGTAGCGCCCGCCCGTAGCGCGAGGCGGTCGGCGCGCCTAACAATGCGCCGTCCCTCCGCGCAACGACAGGACGGTGCATGATCGCATTTCCGGAACCCGGCACGCCGCGGGAGGCCGAGCCCGGCGCGCCGCCCCAGTCCGGCCCCCGCATATCGGCCGAGAATGACGCGATCTACCGCACCCTCCGCGGCGAATTGCAGTTCGAGCTGTCGCTGCTGAATGCGCGGGTGAACTGGCTCGTCGCCTCGCAGGCCTTCCTCTTCACGCCGCTCACGATCGGCATCCGCGGCCCCTCGATGCGTGACAGCATGTTCTTCCCGCTGATCCCGCTGGTGGGCGTGGCGCTGTGCCTGTTGGTGATGGTGTCGATCGTCGCGGCGGCGTGGCGCAGCGTGCAGTGGCGGCGCAAGATGCGACAGGGCGAGTATCACGGCGTCGGCGAGGAGGCGCGCTATTCCATCATCGTGCCGCACACGCCGGTGATCCCGCTGCTCGGCCTCATCGGCAGCATCGGCGTGCCGGTGGTGATCGCCGCGACGTGGATCTATCTCCTGATCGCCCCGCCCGCCACCGGCTTGCCCTGACCCGCCCCCGTCCCCGCCCCCGCCCGGAGCGCGGCGGCGAGTCGCTCCACCCCGCGCTCGATCTCGTGCGGCGCAACCGCGCTGAAGCCGAGCGTCAGCCCCGTCTGCGGGATCGGCTGCAGGGTGAAGCGGGACAGCGGCGCGGTGGCGATGCCGGCCGCGGCGGCGGCATCGGCGGCGCCGCCCTCGTCCCGCCCGTCCGCCAACAGGCCAACGGTGTGGAAGCCCGTGTCCGTCGGCGTCACCGTGAGCGTGCCGGCGAGGTGGCGCTCGGCGGCGTCCATCAACGCATCGCGGCGTTCGCGGTAGAGGTCGCGCATGCGGCGCAGGTGAGCGGAAAAGTGCCCTTCGGTCATGAAGTCGGCGACGATGGATTGCATGGCGTGTGACACGCCGTGCGCGGCGGCCGACAGGGTGCGCTCGAACATCTCCACCAGCGCGCCCGGCACCACCGCGTAGCCGAGCCGGATCGCCGGGAAGAGCGCCTTGGAGAAGGT
This sequence comes from Acuticoccus yangtzensis, assembly GCF_001927245.1. Classification (GTDB taxonomy): domain Bacteria; phylum Pseudomonadota; class Alphaproteobacteria; order Rhizobiales; family Amorphaceae; genus Acuticoccus; species Acuticoccus yangtzensis. The sequence continues at coordinate 461,430 of NZ_MJUX01000002.1, forward strand.
GCCGACGTAGACGACGCGCCCCGCCCCGTCGAGCGCCTTCAAGGGCGGCAGAGGCGAGCGGCCATAGTGGAACTCGCCGACATAGTCGTCCTCGACGATCCAGGCGCCCATCGCCTCGGCGGCGGCGAGAAGCTCGAACCGCCGGTCGCGGCTCATGGTGGTGCCGAGCGGGTGCTGATGGGCGGGGGTGACGAAGGCGAGGCGCGCGTCCGGCGCGGCGCGCTGGCCGACGGCGACGTCGATCCCCTCGCCGTCGACCGGGACCGGTATCAGCGCCGCGCCCTGCGCCAGGAAGGCGTTGCGCGCGCCGATCGCGCCGGGATTTTCCATCCACACCCGGTCGCCGGGGTCGATGAGGATCTGCGCGATCTGCAGGAAGGCATCCTGCGCCCCGGCGAAGACGAACACCTCTTCCGGCTGGCAGACGAGACCGCGATTGGCGCGCAGGTGACGGCAGATCGCGGCCCGCAGTTCCGGCAGGCCCGTCGCCTCGGGATAGGACATCAGCTGCGCCCGGTTGCCGCGCCAATAGCGGGCGGAAAGCCGCGCCCACTGCGCCATGGGGAACGCATCGAAGGCCGGCATGCCGGTCACGAAGGGGCGCGGCGAACGCGGATGACTGAGGCGCGGGAAGAACTGCTCGCTGATTTCACGGCTGAAGAATGCGAGGCGGGGAAGACGCTCGGGCGGGGCCGGGGGCTCCGGTCGCGGCGCCATCGGCCGCACCTCGTCGCTGATATAGGTCCCCGCGCCCACGCGGCTGACGAGTAGCCCCTCGGACGTCAACTGCTCGTAGGCGGCCACCGCGGTGGTGCGCGACACGCCCTGCTCGCCCGCCAGCACCCGGCTCGCCGGCAGCCGCGTTCCGGGCGGCAGATCGCCCGACAGGATGAGTTCGCGCAGGTGGGTGGCGAGCTGCATGGAGAGGTTCGCCGCATCCCCCCGCTCGACCCGAAGCGTGGGGATCAACGCGCCGCCGGCATATTTGGTCAACCGCCCTCTCCCCGGATTGGTCCGCCAGGTTTGTGGAAGTGGACCTTATCGGCAGACCGATTTGCAAGTGACATAATCGCACGGACAAGAAACGGGACTATCATGCGGCTCACACGCATCGAGACCTTCGCCACCCCCGACATCGGCTTCGTGCGGGTGACGGACGACACCGGGGCGACCGGCTGGGGCCAGGTCTCGACCTATCATTCCGACATCACCGCCACCGTGCTGCACCGGCAGATGGCCCCTTGGGTGCTGGGCGTGGAGTTCGACCCCGCGGACCAGCAGGACCTGTTCGACCGCGCCACGGAGAAGGAGCACAAGTTTCCCGGCTCCTACATCTGCCGCGCGATGGCGGGGGTGGAGACCGCGCTATGGGACCTGCGCGGCAAGGCGGCGGGCGTTCCGGTGGCGACGCTGCTCGGCGGTTCGCCGGGCAAGCTGCGCGCCTACGCCTCGTCGATGAAGCGGGACCTCACGCCCGAAGACGAGGTGGAGCGGTTTAAGCGGCTGCGCGGCGAATACGGGTTCGACGCCTTCAAGTTCCGCGTCGGCGCCGAGTGCGGGCGCGGGATGGACGAGTGGGAGGGCCGCACGGAGGCGATCATCCCGGCGGTCGGCAACGCCTTCAAGGGCGAAGGTGTTGCGCTGCTGGCGGACGCCAACTCCTGCTACGCGCCCGCCGCGGCGATCCATTATGGCCGCATGCTGGCGGATAACGGCATCAGCCATTTCGAGGAGCCGTGCCCTTACTGGGAGCTGGAGCAGACCGCCGAGGTGGCCGCCGCGCTCGATATCGACGTGACGGGAGGCGAGCAGGACTGCTGGGTGCCGACCTTCAAGCGCATGTTCGAGCTGAAGGCGGTGGACGTCGCACAGCCGGACATCCTCTACGCGGGCGGCATGGGGCGGACGATGCGCATCGCCGCGCTGGCGGCGGAGTTCGGCCTGCCGGTGACGCCGCACTGCGCCAACCTCGGCCTTGTCACGCTGTTCACGATGCACCTGTTGCGGGCGCTGCCGAACGCGGGCAAGTACCTGGAATTCTCCATCGAGGAGGCGGACTATTATCCCTGGCAATACGGCCTCTACGTGAACGATCCCTACACGATCGAAGACGGGCAGGCCGTGGTGACGGACGCGCCCGGCTGGGGCGTGGAGATCGCGCCGGAATGGCTGGCGAAATCCGCCTACACCCTCAGCGAGGCGCCGCGATGAGCGGCTCGTCGCACGCCGCCGCCTACCTTGAGACCGGCGCGCTTCCGGAGCTGCCGGACCGGCACTTCATCGCCGGTGAATGGACCACCCCCGCCGCGGGCGGGCGCATGGAGACGTTCGACGCCGGGTTCGGCCGCGCCTTCCACAGCGTCGCGGCGGGCACGGCGGAGGACGTGGACCGCGCGGTGATGGCGGCACACGCGGCGCAGAACGGCTGGGGCCGCACCAAGGCGTCGGCCCGCGGCGCGGCGCTGATGCGGGCCGCCACGCTGCTGCGCGAGGAGGCGGCGCGGTTCGCCTTCGTCGAGGCGCTGGACAGCGGCAAGCCGTTGCAGGAGGCGGAGGGCGACGTCGCCGGGGCCGCCCGCGCGTTCGAATATTATGCCGGCGCGGCCGACAAGATCGAGGGCGAGACCTTCCCCATCGGTGACGATTATCTCGGCTACTCGCGCCCCGAGCCGGTGGGGGTGACGGCGCACATCATCCCCTGGAACTACCCGCTCTCCACCGCGGCGCGCGGCCTCGCCCCGGCGCTGGCCGCCGGCTGCACCGTCGTCGCCAAACCCGCCGAGACCACGCCGCTGACGATGCTGATGCTGGCCGACCTCCTCACGCGGGCGGGGCTTCCGGCGGGCGTGGTCAACGTCGTCACCGGAACGGGGCCGGAGGCTGGCGCGCCGCTGGTCGGCCACCCGAAGGTGCGCCACGTGACCTTCACCGGCTCGGTGCCGACGGGGCAGGGTGTCATGCAGGCCGCCGCGCGCAACGTGGCGAGCGTGGTCCTGGAGCTCGGCGGCAAGTCGCCGCTCATCGTCTTGACGGACGCCGACCTCGACGCCGCCGCCGATGGTGTGGTCGGCGCCATCTACGAGAATGCCGGGCAGATCTGCTCGGCCGGGTCGCGCCTCATCGTCGAGCGTCCAGTGCACGATGCGCTGCTGGAGCGGGTTCTCGCCCGCGTCCACGCGCTGAAGATGGGCCATGGCCTCCGCCGCAGCACCTTGGGTCCGCTCAATTCCGCGCCGCACCGCGCCGGCGTCGCCCAGCGGGTCGACGAGGCGATCGCCCGTGGCCTGCCCCCACTCACCGGCGGCTCGGCCACGGTGGATCCCGAGACCGGCGAAGGCTGGTTCTTCGAGGCGACGATCTTCGACGACGTGCCCGCCGATGACCCGCTGGTGACGGACGAGATCTTCGGCCCCGTGCTTGCGGTGCAGATCGCGGACGGTGCCGACGATGCCGCAGCGCTCGCAAACGGCACGGACTATGCACTGGTCGCGGGGATCTACACCGCCGACTTCGGCCTCGCCCACCGCCTCGCGCGGGACATTGACGCGGGGCAGGTCTTCATCAACGAGTACTTCGCCGGGGGCATCGAGGTGCCCTTCGGCGGCAACCGGCAATCGGGCTTCGGCCGCGAAAAGGGGCTGGCCGCGGTGCAGAACTATCTCAGAATCAAAAGCGTAGCGGCAAAGATCGGCTAGGACATGATGGCGCCCGGCGAGTTCAAGACGACACCTTATTGGTGGGACTATGCCCCGCCGGCTCAGCTCCCGCCGGCCGACCTTCCCGCCGCGGCGGACGCTGTCGTCATCGGCTCGGGCTACACTGGGCTCCATGCGGCGCTGAAGATCGCCCGCGCCGGACGCAGCGTCGTCATTCTGGAGAAGGGCGTTCCGGGCGAGGGCTGCTCCACCCGCAACGGCGGCCAGGTGTCGACGTCGATCAAGCCGAAGCTCGCCAAGCTGACCGCCCGCCACGGGGCGGAGACGGCGGCGGGCATCATCGCCGAGGGCATCGCGTCGCGCGCCTTCGTTGAGGATTTCGTCCGCGACGAGGGGATCGCCTGCGACTTCCGCACCTGCGGCCGCTTCCACGCCGCGGCGACGCCCAAGGCCTACGCCGAGCTCGAGAAGCTGGCGGACGGCGAAACTGTGACGATGGTCCCGCGCGACCGCCAGCGCGAGGAGCTGGGCACCGACGCCTATCACGGCGGCGCGGTCTTCCACCGTCACGCCGCGCTGGACCCCGGCCTCTACCACGCCGGACTTCTGGCCCGCGTCCAGGCCGCCGGCGCAGTGGTGCTGCCGCAGACCCCGGCGACGGCGATCGACGAGGCGGCGGACGGCGTCACCGTCACCACCCCGCGCGGGACGATCCGCGCGCGCGACCTGGTCCTGGCGACGAACGGCTATACCGGTGAGGTGACGCCGTGGCACCGGCGCCGCACGATCCCCATCGGCAGCTACATCATCGCCACCGAGGAGCTGGACCCGGCGCTGGTCAAGCGGCTCTTCCCCACCGGGCGCGTGGCGTCCGATTCCCGGCGCGTCGTCTATTATTACCGCACCTCGCCGGACGGGCGGCGGATCCTGTTCGGCGGCCGCACCAGCGCGGGCGAGATGGGCGCCGAGGTCGCCGGCGCGCGGCTGAAGGCGTCGATGTGCGCGCTGTTCCCGGAGCTGAAGGACGCCGCCATCACCCATTCGTGGATGGGTTTCGTCGCCTACACCTTCGACGAGCTGGCCCACACCGGCCGCCGCGGGCGTGTGCACCACGCCATGGGTTACTGCGGCTCCGGCGTCGGCATGGCGTCCTATCTCGGCATGAAGATGGGGCTGCGCGTCCTCGGCGACCCCGCCGGAGAGACGGCGATGTCGCGGCCCGACTTCCTCACCCGGCCGCTCTACACGGGCGATCCCTGGTTCCTGCCCGCCGCGGTGAGCGCCTACCGCGTGTTGGACCGGATGGGCGTTTGACGATCGGAATGCAAAACCGCGCACAATGGACCTTTGACGGCCCCCCTCTGTGCGGTCCATTTTCATGAACGACGGTGAAATGAACATTTGCCGTCCAAGATGGGAGAAGACCATGACGTCGATACTGCGGACCCTGTTGGCCGGTACAGCTGTCGCGCTGATGGCCGGCGGTGCTCAGGCCGAGACGCTTCGGCTTTTGACCTGGGGCAGCTATGCCCCGGACGAACTCGTCCAGAAGTTCGAGGAAGAATATCCCGACATCGACGTCGAGGTGACCTTCTCCAACAATGAAGAGATGATCGCCAAACTGCGCGCGACCGGCGGCACGGGCTTTGACCTCGCCCAGCCGAGCCATGATCGCATTTATGCCGCGCAGCTCGAATACAACATCTACAAGCCGCTGGATCTGTCCAAGATCGACGTCGACAAGATGACGCCGAACCTGGTCGAAGGCGTGAAGGCCAACACCACGATCGACGGTGAAGTCTATTCCGTGCCGCATCAGTGGGGCACGTCGGGCATCATGGCCAACGTGAAGGAGGCGCCGGACGCCAAGGGCTGGGGCGATCTGTGCAGCGAGACCTACAAGGGCCGCACGTCGATGCGCCTGCGCCGCACGATCCTGCTCGGCATGGGCTTCGCCATGGGCAAGAACCCGTTCGAGCTCTACGCGGACCCCGAAGCCTACCAGGCGATGCTGGACGAGGTGACCGACAAGCTGATCGCCTGCAAGGACATCATCAAGACCTACTGGACCGGCGGTGACGACCTGTCGGCGCTGATGCTGTCGGGCGAAGTGGTGCTGTCGGAGACCTGGGACTCCACCGCCTACAAGATCTACAGCGAAAACAAAGACATCGTCTTCATTCCGCCCGAGACCGGGGCGCTCGCCTGGATCGACACCTTCACCATCCCCCGCGGTGGTCAGGCCGACGATGCCGCCTACAAGTGGATCAACTTCGTCCTGCGGCCCGAGAACGTGACCATCATGTCGGCCTCCACCGGCGCCATCGCCGCGGTGCCGAACGGCATCCAGCTTCTGCCGGACGACAAGCGCGCCGCCGTGGAAGCGGCCTTCGACCAGGCCGATCTCGACAACCTGAAGTTCTTCGCCAACATCCCGCCGGGGCTGGAGGACATGGAAGGCATCGCGCTGGAGCGCATCAAGGCCGCCTCGAACTGAGCGACTGATCGGACGGGCCGCGCTGGCCCGTCCCCCCTCTCTGCCGAAAGACCCCTTGATGTATGACCTGAGCTGTTCCGGCCTCACCAAGAGGTTCGGCCCCTTCACGGCGGTGTCGGACGTCTCGCTGGACATTCCGTCCGGCTCGTTCTTTTCGATCCTCGGCCCGTCCGGCTGCGGCAAGACCACCTTGATGCGCATGATCGCCGGCTTCGAGAGCCCCAGCGAAGGCGACATCAAGATCAAGGGCGAGAGTGTCGTCGCCACGCCCCCCAACAAGCGCAACGTGAAGATGGTGTTTCAGCACCTGGCGCTGTTCCCGATGATGAGCGTCGGCGAGAACATCGCCTACGGCCTGCGCTGCCGGGGCGAGAAACGCGGCGCGATCGGCGCCAAAGTGGCCGGGATCCTGGACCGCGTGGGTCTGCCGGGCACCGAAGACAAACGCATCGACCAACTGTCCGGCGGGCAGAAGCAGCGCATCGCCATCGCCCGGTGCATGGTGCTGGAGCCGGACGTTCTGCTCCTCGACGAACCGCTCGGCGCGCTGGACCTGAAGCTGCGCGAGCACATGAAGATCGAGCTGAAGCTGCTGCAGAACCAGTTCGAGACGACCTTCCTCTACATCACCCACGACCAGTCGGAAGCGCTGGTGATGTCGGACCAGGTGGCGGTGATGAACGCCGGCCGGTTCGAGCAGATCGGCAGCCCGAAGGAACTCTACGACGCGCCCGTGTCCGGCTTCGTCGCCGGCTTCGTGGGCGATTCCAATTGCCTCACCGGCACCATCGCCACCGTCGACGGGGCCGACGCGCGGGTGAGGCTGGACGACGGCGGCGAGCTGATCGGCCGCGTGGCGGACCGCAGCGGCCCCGGCGACGCGGTGGAGGTGTTCCTGCGCCCCGAAGCGCTGAGCCTTGGCGCAGGCGGCGCCACCACCCTTCCCGGCACCGTCGACAGCCTGCTCTTCAACGGCGCCAATTCGCGCGTTCTGGTGAAGCTCGCCACCGGGCAGATGCTGGAGGTCGCCGACCCCGCACAGTCCGGCGGCGGGGCCGTGGGCGACACCGTCACCGTGTCCTTCCAGCCGGAGCGCGCGCGGGTCTTCGCGCGGCGGGGCGCATGATGGGGCGCGACGCGGGGCGCCTCTCCCTCATCCTCCTCTTCATGCCGTTCGCGCTGTGGATCGGCCTTCTCATCGTGCTGCCGCAACTCGGCATCGGCTACGTGTCCCTGCGGGAGAAGGTGGGAATCAACCAGTACGAATTCGGCTTCAAGAACTACGCCGACTTCATCAGCGAGCCGATCTACCGCAACACGCTTCTGCGCACGGCGTGGATGTCGATCCTCGTCACCGCGCTGGCGCTGATCGCCGGTTTTCCGGTCGCCTACTACATCGCCAAGATCGCCAAGACGCGCAGCCGCGCGGCGCTGTTCCTGATGTGCCTCATCCCGCTCTGGGTGTCGGACCTGGTGCGGGCCTATGGGTGGATCGTGCTCCTGCGCGAAACCGGCGTCATCTCCACCGCGCTGGTCTCCATCGGCCTCATCAGCCAGCCGATCGAGATGCTCTACACCGACATGACCGTCATCATCGGCCTCGTCTACACGGTGATTTTGTTCATGATCGTGCCGCTCGTCTCCACCCTGCAGGGAATGGACGATGCGCTTTTGGAGGCGGGATACAACCTCGGCGGATCGCGCTTCACCGTGTTCCGGCGGATCATCGTGCCTTACGCCATGCCGGGCATCGTCGCCGGGTCGATCATCACCTTCATGCTGACGGCGGGCAGCTATCTGACCCCCGTCCTTCTGGGCGGCAAGAATTCGAGCTGGTTCACAGAGCAGATCTACAATCAGTTCATCACCCGCTACAATTGGGAGGCCGGGGCGACCTTCGGCGTCCTCCTCCTCCTGTTCACGTCGCTGGTGGTGTGGCTCGGTCTGTTGCTGACCGGCCAGAGCCTCGCGACCACGGTGGCGAAGGACTGAGCCATGCCCTCATCACCGCATTTCAAATGGATCTACCGCGCCTATGTCGTGGTGTTCTTCGTCTTCCTGATCTCGCCTCTGGTGGCGGCGGGCGCCTTCGCGTTCAACGACTCGCTGTTCCCGTCCCTCCCCTGGCGCGGCTTCACGCTGGACTGGTTCTTCGGTCCGGCGGAGCCCAAGCTCGGCCTCATCCATGACGACCGGCTGCTGCGGGGTATGGGCAACTCGCTCTATATCGGCCTCGTCGTCTCGGCGCTGGCCGTCGCCGCGGGGACGACGAACGCCTTCCTGTTCGAGCGCAAGTCCTTCCCGCTGAAGGGCGTTCTCTACATCCTCATGATCGTGCCGCTGGTCATCCCCGGCGTGATCCTCGGCATCGCCATCCTGCTCTTCGCGTCGATGGTGGCGAACTTCGCGGACCGGCAGCTCGGCCTCTTCATCACCTGGCTGAGGCCGGGGATCCCGCTCATCGTTCTCGGCCAGGTGTCGTTTCTGACGACGATCACCACGCTCGTCATCGCCGCGCGGCTGAAGAAGTTCGATATCGCGCTGGAGGAGGCGGCGCTGAACCTCGGCGCATCGCGGCTGCGGGTGCTCCTCACGGTGACGCTGCCTTACCTCTTCCCGGCGCTGTTCTCGGCCTTCATCGTCGCCTTTCTGGTGTCGTTCGAGAACTTCAACACCACGATGATCCTGGTCGGCTCCGACGCACCGCTGACGGTGACGATGTACGACCGCATGGTGAAGGTCGGCTCCACGCCCGTGCTGAACGCGGTGTCGGTGGTGCTGATGCTGGGGTCGGGGCTTCTGGCGCTGGCGTCCGTGCTGATCCAGCGGCCCAGCAAGACGGCCTGAACGTCTTTCGGGCGCCCGTCCCTGAACCGGCGCCCCTTCTCTCGATTCAGGCCAAGACGTCCGGCGGCTCGATTCAGCCGAGGACGCTCGGCGTCCATGACACCTCGCGGCGGCTGGCGGCGAAGAAGCGGCGGCCATAGCGGGCGAGCGCGGCCTCGTCGACCGTCACACCGAGGCCGGGGCCGGTCGGCATCGCAAAGGTGCCGTTCTCGTGGACCATCGGCGCGGTGAAGATCGCGTCACGCGCTTCCGGCAGCCAGCCGGGCTCGGCGATCGGGTATTCGTAAAGCTCCTCGCCCGCGAAGCCGCTGGCCGCGAACACGTGGGCGTTGACGATGAAGCCGAAGCCGGTGGACCAGCAGTGCGGCGTGAACCGCAGCCCCAAGGTGCGGCACACGTCCGCCACCTCGAGGCATTGGGCGACCCCGCCCGCCCACATCGCATCGGGCTGAAAGATCGAGTAGCAGCCCATCCGCGCCATGCGGGCAAGCTCGCGGAAGCCGGCGATGTGGAGTTCGCCGCCCGCGATCGGAACGCGGGCGTGCGCCGTCAGCTCGGCCATCTCCTCATGCCAGTCGCCGAACAGCGGCTCCTCGACCCAGGCGAGGCCCGCGTCGGCGGCCGCGTCCGCGAACCGCTTGGCGCGGTCCAGCGACCACAGCGGCGCCGGCCCGTTGGCGGTGAGGCGGAAGGCCTGGTTGCAGTCGACGGCGATCTTCATGCGGCCCTCCATGTGCCGCGCGACGCCGGTGACGTGGGCGATGTCGACCGCCTCGTCGAAATCGTGAACGCGCACCTTCATCGTGCCGAACCCCTCGGCGAGGCGCTTCTCGGCCTCCTCGCAGCGGGCCTCGACGCTCTTCAGCTCGCCGCCGGACGCGTAGAGCGTCAGCCGGTCGTGTGTGCCGCCGAGCAGCCGGAACAGCGGCACACCGGCGCGTTTGGCCTTGATGTCCCAGAAGGCCGGCTCCAGCCACCAGTTCACGTTGCCGCCAACGGCCATGATGTGCAGCCGCTCGGCCATCAGGTCGATGTCTTCGGGGTCCTGGCCGAGGAAGAGGGAGGCGAGGAGGTCGCCCATGCCCGCCCGCTCGCGCCCGGCGGCCGGGAAGGCGCTCCACCCGTCGATGCCGTCTTCCGTCACGAAACGGGCGAGGCAGATGGTGTGCGCGGTGCGAATGGTGCCGGGGATCCACGACGGTGCGAACGGTGCCGGAAGCGGCAAGGCGACATGGTAAAGCTCGACGCGGTCCAATACCGGCATGTGGCGGCCCTTTCGTGGTCCCTGCGCGCCCGTGCGGCACGCTATCTGGGGCCGAGCTTATGGGCCGATTGGATCGGGCATCAGGTCCAATCCGCAGCATCGAAAGGGCCAATCTAAGACGACCGGCGACCGCCCCGCCAGGTCAGCCGCCCGCCGTCTCGCGCACGAAGGCGCCGATGCGGGTGAGCTGCACCCGCGCCTCGGGGATCGCGTGCGGCCACAGCGCCGCCATATGAAAGAGGCCGGGCGTGACGTGTAGCGCGGCAACGGCGCCGTCAATGGCGGCCTTGCGCTCCAGCGCCAGGGCGTCGCCGAGCAGCACCTCGTCGGAGCCGACCTCGATGTGCAGAGGCGGCAGGCCGGAGAGGTCGGCGAAGGCGGGCGACACCAGCGGATCCTTGCGGTTGGCCCCGCCCAGCGCGATGTCGGCGAGCATCGTGTCGGTGGCGTCGTCGTTCATCGCGTCGCGGGTGACGGCGCAGCGGGTGGGGCCGGTGCCGGTGCGGTCCGTGTTGGGCGACAGGACGGCGAGGCCCGACACGAGGTCCGGCCGCGACAGGGCCAATGCCAAGGCCAAGTGCCCGCCCGCGCTGACGCCGCCCGCCACCACAGGCCCGGCCGCGCGCACGGCCTCGGCCGCGGCCACCGCATCGTCCAGCATCGCCGGCCACTGGACCTCGGGCGCCAGCCGGTAGCGCGGCAGGATCACCCGGATGCCGGTCGCGGCGATCGCCATGGCCATCATGGCGTGGCTTTCGGGCGAGCCGAACACCAGCCCGCCGCCGTGGAACCACAACAGCGCCGGCCCCGCTCCGATGGCCAGCCCGTCCACGCGGCCGAGGTCCACGGTCTCTGCAAGAGGTTGCGGTCCGGCGAGGCGCACGAACGCAGCGCGGCGCTCGGCCGGTGTGCCGGCGACGGGCGTCGCCTCGATCAGCCGGCGGACGTCATCGATGGTCTCAGGACGGGGCTGCATGGTTTGATCTCCTTCGCAGGAGCCAACGGAGCCACGGCCCCCGCGTTCCCGCGCCCGATCCGCACGGCGCCGGCCACCCGCGCGGCGAAGCCTCGCCGTTTCGCCTCAAGCGCGACCCATCCGGCCCGCGGATGGCACGGACAGCCTGCCATAACGGCTTCGTATGGCTTGGCGGCGAGCCCGGCCCGCGGCCTTGCCAAACCGGGCAGCGCGGACGAAGAAGGCGCCATGACCGCCGCCGCCAGCCTGAACACGAACCCCGCCTTCGGGGTGACGTTGAAAATCCTGTCCGTCATCAGCTTCACGATCATGCTCACCTTGGTGAAGATGATGGGGGATCGGATTCCGGTCGGCGAATTGTTGTTCGCACGCAATATTTTCGGCCTCATCCCGGTCGTTGCGGTGATCGCCTGGACCGGCCATCTTCACGATGCGCTGAAGACCACGTCCATCGTCGGCCATGTGCGGCGGGCCATCGCCGGGATGCTGGCCATGGGGCTGTGGTTCGCCGCGCTGCAGCACCTGCCGCTGCCTGAGGCGACGGCCATCGTCTATGCCGCACCGCTGCTGGTGGTGGTCTTCGCGGTCTTCCTGCTGGGCGAAAGGGTGCGCGTCTACCGCTGGTCGGCCGTCGGCGTCGGCCTTCTGGGCGTCATCGTCATCCTGGTGCCGCAGATCAGCTCCGGGTTCGACGTGGCGGACAATGCCCGCTCCCTCGGCGCCGTGCTGGCGCTGTCGGCGGCGGTGTTCATGGCGCTCGCCTCGGTGTTCGTGCGGCAGCTGGCGGGGAAGGATTCCACCAGCACCATCGTGCTCTACTTTCTGATGGCGGGCTCGGTGATGACGCTGCTCACCGCCCCCACCTGGGTCATGCCGACCATGCCGGAATTCCTGGCGCTGGTCGCGATCGGCGTGGCGGGCGGCATCGGCCAGCTTCTCCTCACCCAGGCCTATCAGCACGCCGAGGCCTCGCTGATCGCCCCGTTCGAATATACGTCGATGATCTGGGTGGTGCTGCTCGGCTATTTCGTGTTCGGCGAGGTGCCGAGCGTCTACGTCATCCTCGGCGGGGCGATCGTGATCGCGTCCGGCATCTTCGTCATCTTCCGCGAGCGGCAGCTGGGCCTGCAGCGGGCGGAGCGCAAGGTGGGCGCGCCGCTGCGGCCGTGACGCCCGCGGCACGAACGAACGGAGGGGCCCGATGACCGACACCGCCGCCGACGAGAAGGCGAAGCTGCGCACCACCGCGATGCTGCGCCGGGCCGAGGCCGCCCGCACGGTGCGCGGCGCCGCCGACGCCATCGCCGCGCACGCCCGCTCGCTACCCGCGGCGGCCGTCGTCTCGGGCTATCTGCCGATCCGCGACGAGATCGACCCGCGGCCGTTGATGGCGTCGCTCGCCCCCGGCACGCGCATCGCCCTCCCGCGGATCGACCCGGACGGCATGCGCTTCCTCGTCATGGGGCCCGGCGACACGATGCGGGCGGGGCGCTTCGGCCTCACCGAGCCGGCGAGCGGGGAAGAGGTGGTGCCTGACCTCCTCTTGGTTCCGCTGCTGGGCTTTACGCGCGAGGGCGCGCGGCTCGGCTACGGCAAGGGCCATTATGACCGTTATCTGGCCGCGCACCCCGGCCGCGCCACGGTGGGCCTCGCCTACGCCGCGCAGGAATTCGCCGCCCTGCCGGTGGAGCCGCACGATCAGCCGCTCGCCGCGATCCTGACCGAGGCGGAGCTGATCGAGATCCCCCCGCGCTGAGGGCGCCTGCGTCCCGCCTCGGTGCCGCAGGCGGATCGCTGCCGCCATTTTCGTGTTGACGCGGGAGAGGCCCGCGCGCACGACGCGGCACCATGAAACAGATCCATCTCGACCAGCCTCGCCGGCGGAGCCGCGCATGAGGATTCTCGTCCTGGGGGACGTCGTCGGCCGCGTCGGTCGGCAGGCCGTCACGACCCACCTGCCCCGCCTCGTCGACCGCTGGAAGCTCGACTTCGTCGTCGTCAACGGCGAGAATGCGGCCGGCGGCTTCGGCATCTCCGAGGAGATCGCCCAGTCGTTGATCGACGCGGGGGCCGACGCCATCACCACCGGCAACCACGTGTGGGACCAGCGCGAGGCGCTCGTCTTCATCGAGCGACAGCCGCGCATGTTGCGGCCGCTGAACTTCCCCCCCGGCACGCCGGGCCACGGGGCGGCGATGTTCACCGCACGCAGCGGCCAGCGCGTGCTCGTCGCCAACATCATGGGCCGCACCTTCATGGACCCGCTGGACGATCCTGTGCGCCCGCTGGAGGCCGCGCTCGACGTCCACACGCTGGGCTCGGAGGTGGACGCGGCGATCGTCGACATCCACGCCGAGGCGACGAGCGAGAAGCAGGCGCTGGGGCACCTGCTGGACGGGCGCGTGTCGCTGGTGGTGGGCACCCACACCCATTGCCCGACCGCCGACCACCGCGTGCTGCCGGGCGGCACCGGCTACATCACCGACCTCGGCATGTGCGGCGCCTATGACGGCGTAATCGGCATGGACAAGGACGAGCCGATGCGCCGGTTCGTCGAGCGCACGCCCGGCCAGCGCATCACCCCGGCGACGGGTCCGGCCACCCTGTGCGGCGTCGCGATCGAGACGGACGACCGCACCGGACTGGCGCTGTGGATCTCGGCGGTGCGTCTCGGCGGCGATCTCCACGAGGCCACCCCTTCGGCGTGGGCGTAAGCACCCTCGTCTGACTGCGCGCAAGGCGGCTCGCCCGGCGCCTTCGCACCGGCCGACCGGGCCGGACGCACCTTCCGGCGGGACCGATGCGCCTGCCGCGTCCCTGGGTCGCGCCCCCGCCGGGGCGTCGACCGGGGCGGCACCGATCCGCGCGGCGCCACGGATGGATGACGGGCGTCGCCGCGGGACTTTTTCTTCCCCTTCACCTCCCTAATTTCTTGGCAGACGGCGCAGTTTTGGCGGCGGCGACGGGCCCCGTCTACTGAACGCGAAACTCGCGCATTAGGCGGCACGCCTGCCATCACTACATGCGCACTGCACGGCTGCTTTGAGAACTGCCACCCTTCGCGTGTATTGGATATACTTTTAGGCGTTTACCTTAACAAACCCCTTCAATAACTGTTGATCTTATCAGCACTCCCGCTGATGGAGATCAAACATGTACTTCACCCTTGAATCCCACCAATTTGGCGCCTTTTCTCATCTGGTTGAGCAGATGTATGCGCTGCGTCATCGCGTGTTCTGCGAGCAGCTTCAGTGGGTTGATGCCGAAGGCAACCGCGAGCGGGACCAGTATGACGACTACAACCCCGTCTATCTCCTTCATACGGACGAGAATGCAGAGTTTCTGTACGCTTCTGCCCGATTGATGCCGACTTCTGGTCCGACGCTGCTCACAGATGTTTTCGCGCAGAGCATTCCCGACGCGGGAATGATTCAATCTCCATTTGTATGGGAGATCACCCGGTTGTGCCTGGATGACACGCTGTTACGCCAGCATCAGCCGGGCCAACGCGCGATCAACGTGCTGCGGATGATGCTTTTGGCAGGGATGGAATTCGGTGCCCGGAACGGCGTCGAAACCTTCTTGTCGAACTTCGACGATGTCCGGTTGCGCATCTGGCGGCGCGCCGGGGCCCGGATCGACATCGTCGGCCAGGCCGAGGGCTTCAGCGTTCCGGTGATGCTGGGCCTCACCGAGGCCGGGCGCGATGCGCTCGAGGCCGTCCGCACCCAGCTCGGCCACCACGAGCGCGTCCTCAGCCGCGCCCCGCAGGCGCGCTTCCGGCCCGCCCGCGCGGCCTGACCCGCCTTGTGCCGGGGACGCCGATCATCCGCGCCCCCGGCACGGTGCGCACCTCGATGCGCCGTGTGACATGGCGGTCATCCGCCCAAGAAACAAAAAGCGCCCTGCCGGAGAGATCCGACGGGGCGCCACAAACCGCGAGGGGCGGTCGCCGGCGAAAACCGGCGGTAGAGGGTGGAGCGATCAGGCCGCCTGCGCCTGCGACAGATGGGTCATCAGGTTTTCCGGGCTGGAGACGCCGTAGGGATCCTCGGGGCAATCGTCCATAAGGCCCGGCTCCTCGAACCAGGCTTCCACCACACCGTCGTTGACGATGGCGGCATAACGCCATGAGCGATCGCCGAAGCCGAGATTCTTCTTCGAGACCAGCATGCCCATGCGGCGGGTGAACTCGCCCGATCCGTCCGGAATCATGGTGATGTTCTTGACGCCCTGCGACTCGGCCCACTTGTTCATGGTGAAGGCGTCGTTGACCGACAGGCAGTAGATCGCGTCGATGCCCTGCGCCTTGAAATCCTCGAACCCGTCGTCGAACCCCGGAAGCTGGAACGTCGAGCAGGTGGGCGTGAAGGCCCCCGGCAGCGCGAACAGGATCACGCGCTTGCCCGCGAAATAGTCCGCGGTCGTCATGTCCTGCCAGCGAAACGGGTTCGGCCCGCCGACCTCTTCGTCCCGAACGCGGGTCCGGAAGGTGACGTTCGGCAGCTTGAAATTCGTCCTCATGATGGGGGCTCCACTCGCGGTGATGGTCGGTGACGGTCGAAAGGCGCGCCAGTGCCGCCCGTTCTAGCAACCGAGAGGCCAAGTCCAATCAGGGACTTGCGGGCATCAGCCCCGCAGAAATCATGGAGCTTGGATCGCGTGCGGGCGCCGCGCCGGCTGCGTCGCCGTGGACGGCGACGCTCGACCGCCTCGCGAGGCGAAGCGTTTGACGGGGCAGGCCGTCAGGAGAGCTTGCGCGCCTCGTCCGGGATCATGATCGGAATGCCGTCGCGGATCGGGTAGGCGAGCTTGGCCTGGTCCGAAATCAGCTCGTTGGTTGCCGCGTCGAAGCGCAGGGTGGATTTCGTGACGGGGCAAACCAGAAGCTCGAGCAGCTTCGGGTCGACCTTGTGTTCTTCAACCATCGTTGAACCTCAAACAGCGGGACCGGCGCCGACCTTCCGCAAATCGCGCCGGACCGCAAGACATTTCAGGCCGGCCGCGTCAGTTGAGGACGGTTTCCTCGCCCGATTGGCGGGCGATCTCCATCTCGGTGATGGCGACCAGGGTGGCGGCGCGGGCGGCGAGGTCGGGCGCCTCCAACAGCGCCTGTTTCTCGGCCGGGCCGTAGGGGCTCATCATGGCGAGCGTGTTCACCAGCGCCTCGTTGGACGCGGCGCGCACGCTCTTCCAGTCGGCCTCGAGGTCGTTGGCGTCGAGATAGCCTTGGAAGGCCTTGATCAGCGCTTCGCGGTCGACCTCGGACCCGTTCGCCTCGCCCTCCAGATCGGTGGTGAAGCGAGCGGCGGAGATCCTGCACTTGCGATAGGGCTGCGCCGTCGGCAGCTCCTCCACCACGGAGATGCGACATATCCCGGCGAGCTGGATCAGATAGCGCCCGTCGCCGGACTCCTGCACCGAGACGATGCGGCCGAGCGAGCCGACCTCGCACAAGGTCGGCGCGTCCTCGTCTTCGTCCTCGCCCGGCTCGTCGAAGCGGGGCTGGACCATGGCGATCACACGATCCGTCGCCAGCGCGTCGTCGATCATCTTCAGGTAGCGCGGCTCGAAGATGTTCAGCGGCAAATGCGAGCGCGGCAGGAGCAGCGCGCCGGATAAGGGAAAGACCGGCACGATGGACGGGATGTCGTCAACGGACTCGTAGAGCGCATTGCCGATGCGCATGGTGCTGCTCCTCGCGGTTCGCGTGGGCTTTAGGCGAACAGAATGGACGCCATCTTGCGGCGTCCGGTGACGGTCGCCGGATCCTTCGGACCCCAGGTCTCGAAGAAGTTCATCAACTCGGTGCGTGCCGCGCCCTCGTTCCACTCGCGCTCGCGGCGCAGGATCTCGAGAAGCTCGGCCACGGCCTCCGCCTTGGCGCCGTTTCCGGCCAGGGCGACGGCATAGTCGAAGCGGGCCTGGAGGTCGGCGGGGTCGGCGTCCACCTTCGCCTTCAGGTCGGCGGTTCCGCCGAGTGCGGCGGCCTGCTCGGCCAGCGCGATGGCCTTCGCCAGCGCGTCGATCGGCGGTTCGGCCCGCATCTCCTCGGGGATCTGGTCGAAGATGCCCTTGGCCTGGTCGACGTTGCCGGCCGACAGGCTGACCATGCCGAGCCCGGCGATGGCTTCCGCGTTCTGCGGGTCCACCTGCTGCAGGATCTGGCTGTAGATCATCATCGCCTGGTCGAAGTCGCCGGCGTCGTGGGCGGCCTTCGCCTCGGCCAGGAGGTCGGCGGCGGGATCTTCGGCCGGGCCGGCGATCCGCTCGATGAAGGTCTTGATCTGCCCTTCCGTCTGCGCGCCGACGAAGCCGTCCATCGGCTGCCCGTTGCGGAAGGCGATGACCGCCGGGATCGACTTGATGCCGAGCTGGCCGGCGATCTCCGGATAGTCGTCGATGTTCATTTTGACGAGCTTGACCGCGCCCTTGGTGGAGGCGACCGCCTTTTCCAGGACCGGGGCAAGCTGCTTGCACGGGCCGCACCAGGGCGCCCAGAAGTCCACCAGAACGGGAACGTCGCGCGAGGCTTCCACCACGTCCTGCATGAAGGTCTGCGTGGTGGTGTCGACAACGCCGCCGCTGCCGGAGCCCTTCGGGGCAGCCGGTTTGGATGAAATCTCAAGTCCGCTCGGACCAAGCAGGGAGCTCATTCGCTGTCTCGTTCGCCGTGTCGTTTGAGGAAACATGGGTTTGGCCGGTGCGAAGACAATCGCCCCGGCCCAAACTCTTGTGCCGTCTTACCGTACGCCGCCCCGCAGGGACGCGCGAGCGGCCTTATTCCGGCGCCGGAAGCGCCGTAACCGTGGGAGTGTGGCCCGCCCGCGACAGAATGGCAAAGAGTTCTTCACGCGCCAGAGTGACCGTGGCCGTGTTGCGCAGAGGGTGGACGTTGATGAGGTCCGCCGCGCCCAGCGCCTCGTGGAAGATGCAGGTCACGAGGCCCGCATCGTCGTTGACGAGGGCGAGCGGGGTGACAGAGCCGGGCGTCACGCCGAGCATCTGCACCATCGCCTCGGCCGAGCCGAAGGAGACCCGGCCCTTGGCGCCGATGACGGTGTGGATGCGCTTCAGGTCGATCGCCGCATCCTCCGGTGCCGTCACCAGGAAATAGGCCCCCTTCTTGTCCTTCAGGAAGAGGTTCTTGGTGTGGAGGCCGGGGATGGTTCCGCGCAGGTCCACCGCCTGATCGACGGTGAAGGCCGCCTCGTGCTCGACCGTCGGCGGGTCGATGCCGAGCGCGGCGAAGGCTTCGGCCAACCGGTCGAAGCCGCGCGGGGCGGACGCCTCATCCAGTCCAGCGGGCGGCTCATCCGGGGCAGCGGGCGCTGGGGCGCCCGCCTGGTCGGTGGCGCCGGGCGCCGCAGCGCCCGACGTGTCGTCCGTCGCCAACGGGTCAGCCGGCCTTGGCGACTGCACGGGCGGCCAGCACCGTGACGAGGTGGGCCCGATACTCGGCCGAGCCGTGGATGTCGGACAGCATCGTGTCGGGGTCGATGGTGATGCCGGACACCGCGTCCGCCGACCAGTTGGAGGCGAGCGCGGCCTCCATCTCGGCCACACGGAACACGCCGTCGTTGCCGGACCCGGTGACGGCGACGCGCGGACCGTCCGCCGTCATCGCCACGAAGACCGAGCACAGCGAGTAGCGCGACGCCGGGTTGCGGAACTTCTCGTAGGCCGCCTTCTGCGGGATCGGGAAGGCGATCTTGACGATGATCTCGTCCTCGTCCAGCGCCGTCTCGAAAATCCCGGTGAAGAACTCTTCCGCCGCGTAGGAGCCCTTCGACGTCGTCACCGTGGCGTTGAGGCCGAGGAGCGCCGCCGGGTAGTCCGCCGCGGGGTCGTTGTTGGCGACGGAGCCGCCCATCGTCCCCATGTTGCGTACGGCCGGGTCGCCGATCGTCGCCGCGAGGCCCGAAAGCACCGGCAGAAGCCGCTGGATGTCGGCCGACTGCGCCACCTCGGAGTGCGTGGACGCGGCGCCGACGACGATGGTGTCGCCCTCCACCGTGATGCCCTTCAGCTCGGGGATCTTGGTGACGTCGATCAGGTCGGACGGGGCGGCGAGGCGCTGCTTCATGGTGGCGAGCAGGGTCTGCCCGCCGCCGAGGAACTTGCCGTCGTCCGCCGCGGCGAGTTTCGCCACCGCGTCCTGCAACGACGTCGCCTTGGCATATTTCGTGGCGTACATGGGCTTACTCCGCCGCCATCTTGGCGCCGCCCATGTCGGCGGCTCCGGCTTCGATCGACTTCACGATATTATGGTAGCCGGTGCAGCGGCAGATGTTGCCCTCCAGCTCCTTGCGGATCGTCTCTTCGTCGAGCCCTTCGGGGTGACGCTTCACGATGTCGACGGCCATCATGATCATGCCCGGCGTGCAGAAGCCGCACTGCAGGCCGTGATGGGTGCGGAAGGCGGACTGCATCGGGTGCAGGGTGTCGCCGTCGGCCAAGCCTTCGATGGTGGTGACAGACGCGCCGTCGACCTGGGTGGCGAGCACGGTGCAGGACTTCACCGCCTTGCCGTCGATGTGGACGGTGCAGGCGCCGCACTGCGACGTGTCACAGCCGACATGGGTGCCGGTGAGGCCGAGATGCTCGCGAATGAAATCGACCAGAAGAGTCCGGTCCTCCACGTCGCGCGAGACCGCCCGGCCATTCACCGTCAGTTTGACTTCGCTCATCGCTCCCCCGCTCCAGGCCAAATGCCCTTTAGCGTTATTACAAGTTAGCTTAGTGCTACCAGAACAAGCATGACGGCGGCAAACGCGATCACGCCCCAAAACCAGGCACCGCCGAAGACGCGGCGGGCCGAGGCCGCCTCGATCCGCTGTTCGATGATGTCTTCCGGCCGCGGCGCCGCGAAGGGTCCGCCCTGCTCCTCCTGAAGCTCGACCAGCCCTTCTTCCACGCGGGTCGGCTCGATCCGGCCTTTCGTGGCATGGATGGTCGCCGGGTCCATCGGCGGCTCGGTCAGCGCCTCGGACCGGGGGATGGCGTAGGGCTGCGGCGCCTCGATCTTCTGGCACAGCACCTCGAAGAAGTCGGCGGCGTACTTTTTGGCGGTATTGTCGACCAGGCGCGAGCCGAGCTGGGCGAGCTTGCCGCCGACCTTGGCGTCCACCACGTAGGCGAGGATCGTCTCGTCCGAGTTGTCAGCGGCCTCGGTCAGGGTTACATCGGCCTTGCCCTTGGCAAAGCCCGCGACGCCGCCCTTGCCTTCGCCCTGGATGGTGTATCGCTCCGGCTCTACGGCGTTCACGATCTCCACGTCGGCATCGAAGGTCGCCTTGACGGGTCCCACCTTGGCCTGAACTTTGGCGACCATCTCGTGGTCGTTCTTCATTTCGAGGCGCTGACAGCCTTTGATGCAGTCCTTCAGGATATCGGGGTCGTGCAGCGCGTCCCACACCACCTTGCGCGGGGCCGGGATGCGGTGTTCGCCGGTCAGTTGCATGTCTTGCTCTCCCATGACCGCCTCACCGGGGGCGGCTGTGCGGCGCCGCGATCCCTGCGGCGGGCGCAGGCGGGCATCGGGCGCGACATTGCCCTGTTCGCGCGCGCCCCTCAACCGCTTCCCCTTCGCCCCTCGCTTCCCCGTCACCCTCCAGCCGGCAAGCCTACAGCCATGAACTTCGCCACATGACGATGCCCGTTCTGATCGCCGACCCCTGGGACGGCTACGCGCTGATCGATTCCGGCGGCGGGCGCAAGCTCGAGCAATATGGCGACGTGCGGCTGGTGCGGCCCGAACCGCAAGCGATGTGGCAACCGGCCGCCCCCGCCGAATGGGACCGCGCCGACACCCGCTTCGAAAGCGCCCGCGACGACGGCGACGACGACGGCCCCGGCCGCTGGAGCGATCCGGTGGGCGACTTCACGGTTCCGGTCGGCCCGGCGCGGATGATCTGCCGCCTCGGCAACAACCACCATCCGGGCCTGTTCCCCGAGCAGAAGCCGCACTGGGACAATGCCGTCGCCGCGCTGAAGGGCTTCGAGGGCGCCGAGGTGCTGAACCTTTTCGGCTATACGGGTGCGGCCTCGCTGATCCTCGCGGCGGCGGGGGCGAAGGTGACGCACATCGACGCCTCCAAGAAGGCGATCGCCTGGGCGCGGGAGAATCAAGAGGCGTCGGGACTGGAGGGCGCGCAGGTGCGCTGGATCTGCGAAGACGCGGCCAAGTTCGTCGCGCGCGAGGTCAGGCGCGGGCGGACCTATCAGGGCATCCTGCTCGACCCGCCGAAGTTCGGGCGCGGGCCGAAGAACGAGGTCTGGAACCTGTTCGACGATCTGCCGCCTCTGATGCGCGATGTCGCCGCCATCACCGCGCCGGACGCGCGCTTCGTCGTCCTCACCGCCTACGCGATCCGCGCCTCCGCGCTTGCGGTCGGGCGCCTGATGGAGGAGGTGATGGCACCGCGCGGCGGCACGGTGGAAGCGGGCGAGCTCGCCTTGCGCGAATCAGCGTCCGGCCGCCTGCTTCCGACATCCATGTTCGCCGTCTGGCGCCCGGAGAATGCACGATGAGCCAGCCCCGCTCAGGCTCGGTCAAACAGGTCTCGTCCACCGCCAACCCGCTGATCAAGGCGGTCAGGGCGCTGCACCAGAGGAAGGCGCGGGCCGAGACGGGCCTGTTCCTCGCCGAAGGGCACAAGCTCATCGTCGACGCGCTGGAGGCCGGGTGGATCCCGACCATGATCGTCGCGCTGGACCCGCCCACCGAGGCCGTCTCCGCGCTCGCCGCCAAGGTGCGCGCGCTGGGGGCCGACGTCGTCTTCGCCACCGCCGCGGTGATGGAGAAGGTGGCGCGGCGGGAGAACCCGCAGACCGTCATCGGCGTGTTCGAGCAGCAGCTCGCCGACCCGAAGGCGATGGGGCCGGGCACCATCGTCGCGCTGGAGGAGCCACGCGACCCCGGCAACGTCGGTACCATCATCCGCACCGCCGACGCGCTGGGCGCCGCGGGCGTGATCCTCATCGGCTCCAGCGCGGACCCGTTCGGCGTGGAGGCCGTGCGCGCCACGATGGGCTCGATCTTCCACATGAAGCTCGCCCGCATGGAGGCGGACGCCTTCCGCGCCTTCGCCGCCTCCCGCAAAGGACCGCTGATCGGCACCCACCTCGCGGGCAGCGTCGACATCCGCACCGTCACGCCGGGCGCCTCCCGCATCCTCCTGATGGGCACCGAGCAGTCGGGCCTGACGGAGCGGATGGCGGCGGCGTGCGACACGCTAGTCCGCATCCCGATGGCGGGAAAGGCCGATTCCTTCAACCTCGCCATCGCCACCGCGATCGGCCTTTACGAGCTGAGGCGCGGCGAGCTGACGGCCGGCTGAGCCGCGTCACGCACCCGCGAAGGCGTAGACGTCGCCCGAATTGGCGTCGTCCGGCAGGTCCGCGACGGCGGCGGCGATGGTTGCGCCATCCACCGGCGCATCAAAGACGAAGGCGTGGCTTTCGCCCAGCGACAGGTTGAAGGCGCCGTAGCCGAGGGCGGCGGCGCGGTCGATCGCGGCGAGGCCGACCTCGCGCTGCACGGTGGTGAACTCGAAGGACAGCGTCGGGATCATGTAGCTGAGCCCGGCGAGAACCTGATCCTCCAGCCCCTCCACGTCGATCTTCACGAAATCCGGCAGACCGTGGCGCGCGATCAGAAGGTCGAGCGTGGTCAGCGGCACGCGGCTCACCTCCTCCCAGCGCTGGCCGGTCCAATCGGCGCTCCCCGCGGCGGCGGCGATCAGCGCGCCGGAGCCGGTCGAGACTGTCGGGTTCTCGGTGTTGATGAGGAGGTCCAGCGTCCCCTCCGCGGCGCCCACCGCGGCGGTGACCACGGTCACGCGCCGGTTGGCGAGGAACATCGTCTTCAAGAATCGGGCGAGCCGGGGCTGCGGCTCCACGGCGACGACGCGCGCGCCGAGCCCGGCGAACACGCGGGTGCGGTCACCCACATGGGCGCCGATGTCGAAGGCGAGGCTGCCCGGGCGCACGAAAGGGCGCACCAGCTCGGTCAGGCCGGCGATGTGGTCCTTGTCGAGGTGGTAGATCCTGACGCTGCGGACGACACCGCGCCAGCCTCGCCAGGCCGTATCCAATCCCGCCATCGTCCCGGCACCAACGTTCAGAGTTTCGCTTCCACAGCATCCCAGTACATTGCTGCAACATTGGGGCCGCCGAGCTTTTCCACCGCGCGAATGCCCGTCGGCGAGGTCACGTTGATTTCGGTCAGCATGCCGTCGATCACGTCGATGCCGGTGAAGAGCAGCCCACGCTCGCGCAAGGCGGGGCCGACGCGCTCGCAGATCTCACGCTCGCGCGGGGAGAGATCGGTGGCCGCCGCCGCACCGCCGCGCACCATGTTGGACCGGATCTGCCCCGCCTGCGGCACACGGTTGACCGCCCCGGCGAACTCGCCGTCGATGAGGATGATGCGCTTGTCGCCCTCGCTCACCCGCGGCAGGAAGCGCTGCACCACGAACGGCTCGCGGTAGGTGAGAGAGAACATCTCGTGCAGCGAGGACAGGTTGGGGTCGTTCGGACCGACCTTGAACACCGCACCGCCGCCATGGCCGTAGAGCGGCTTGATGACGATTTCGCCGAACTCCTTCAGGAAGGCGTCGATCTCCTCGCGCGAACGGGTGATCAGCGTTTCTGGCATCAGGTCGGTGAATTCCAGCACCATGATCTTTTCCGGCGCGTTGCGCACACCGGCGGGGTCGTTGACCACCAGAGCGTCGACGCTCTCCAGAAAATGGGTGGAGGTGATGTAGGCGAGGTCGAAGGGCGGATCCTGGCGCAGCAGGATGACGTCCATCTCGTCGAGGGGCGTGGCGACCTTTTCGCCCAGCGTGGCGTGGTTGCCGCGCTCGTCCCGCACGGTCAGCGTTTCGACGCCCGCGGTGACCTTGCCGCCGCGGAAGGACAGGCGGTCCGGCGTGGTGTGGAACAGCTCATGGCCGCGGCGGGAGGCTTCGAGCAGAAGCGCAAACGTGGAATCCCCGGCGATGTTGATGCCGGCGATAGGGTCCATCTGGACCAGAACCTTGGCCATAGTCGCGCCTCCTCGAGTCTGAACGTCAAATGAGCCGGCGCGGCAAGAAACGCAATGGTTCAGCGCGCACGGCAGATCCGGCGCGCCGACAGGTCGGCGTCAGGACTTCAGCGTGAGGGCGCGCTTGTAGAGGTCCCGCCGGTTGAGGCCGGTGGCCTTGGCGACGTCGGCGGCGGCCGCGCTGACGGGCTGCGTCTGCAGTGCGGCGGCAAGGAGCGCGTCCACCTCCGCTTCGCCGAGCGGCTCGGCCTCGCCCGGCGGGCCGACGAGGATGACGATCTCGCCCTTGGTCTCCGTGGCGCCGTGACGTGCGGCGAGGTCCGGCAGCGGGGCGCGGTCCACGGTCTCGAACCGCTTCGTCAGCTCGCGGCAGACGGCGGCCTCACGCGGGCCGAGGATGGCGGAAAGGTCGGCCAGCGCCTCGCCCAGCCGGTGCGGCGCCTCGAAGAATGCGAGCGTGGCGGGAACGGCCATCACCTCGCGGATGCGGGCCTGCCGCGCCGCCTCCTTGGCGGGGAGGAACCCGGCGAACATCAGGCTGTCGGTCGGCAGGCCCGCGACAGAGGCGGCGGCCATGGGCGCCGCCGGTCCAGGCACCGCATGGACCGGAATACCGGCCTCGCGCGCCTCGACCACCAGCCGGTAGCCGGGGTCGGAGATGAGCGGCGTTCCGGCATCGCTGACCAGCGCCACGGAGCGGCCCTCGGAAAGGTCGGCGATCAGGCGCGGGCGCTGCCGTTCGGCGCCGTGCTCGTCGTAGCGGACGAGGTGAGCCTCGATGCCGAAATGTTGCAGCATGCGGCCGGTGTGGCGGGTGTCCTCGGCGGCGACCATGTCGGCCCCGGCCAGCGTCTTCAGCGCACGCAGGGTAATATCGCCCAGGTTTCCGATCGGTGTCGCCACGATGGAAAGACCTGGGGGTGCGGCCTCAGCGTATAAGGAAACGCCGTCGACCATAAAGGTTCTGCGTGCCACGGTACATCTCAGCTTGAAAGGTCGACGATCAATGGTCAAGGTTGGCGCCGTGCGCAAGACGACGATAAAACACGCCGCGCGGGTCCTGACACTCGCCTCCCTCACCCTGCTGGGCGGCTGCTTCGGCTTCGGCGGGGGTGACGAGCCGACGCCGGACGTCCTCGTGACCCGCCAGGATCTTCCCCCGCAGCAGAATTTCACCACGATCGGCGACGGCAACGTTCCGGTGGCGATGCTGCTGCCCTTGTCCGCCGGGGGCAGCGCGTCGAGCCTCGCCCAATCGTTCAAGAACGCCGCCGACCTCGCTTTGCGGGACGTCGCGACCGACAACATCCGTGTTGAGATCCGTGACACGGCGGGCGAGACGGACGTCGCCAAGCTCGCCGCCGAGCAGGCGATCGGCTCCGGCGCGCAGCTCATCCTCGGCCCGGTCTTCGCCGAGGCGGTGCGCGGCGCGTCCGAGGCGGCGCGCGGTGCGGGCGTCCCGATGATCGCCTTCTCGACCGATGCCGGGGTGGCCGGGCGTGGCACCTATCTCCTGTCCTTCCTGCCCAAGCAGGATGCCGCCCGCATCGTCTCCTATGCGGCGACACAAGGCATGCGCACCTTCGCCGCGCTGGTGCCGAACACCAACTACGGGCTCGTGATGGAGGCCGCCTTCCGCGAGGCGGTGTCCGCGTCCGGCGGACGTGTGACCACCGTGGAGCGCTACGCACCGGGCGAAATCCGCGCCGCTGCCGAGGCGGTGTCCGCACGCGGCGCGGTGCAGGCCGTGTTCGTGCCGAACGGGGGTGACGATCCGTCCATTGCCGCGTCCGCCTTCAGCACGGCCGGGCAGACGCCGAAGCTCCTCGGCAGCGGGCAGTGGGCCAACCGCGCGGTGCTGGCCGCGCCCGGCCTCGTCGGCGCCTGGTATCCGGGACCGGCGCCGGGCGGTTTCGCCGAGTTCTCGCAGAAATATAGCGCCGCCTTCGGGGCCGCCCCGCCGCGCACCGCCTCGCTGGTCTACGACGCGACGCTTCTCGCCAACGGCCTCGTCGGCGCGCGTGGTGCCCAGGCCTTCCGCCCCGCCTCGCTGCAGGCGAGCGACGGCTTCCTCGGCGTCGACGGTATCTTCCGCCTCGACAGGGACGGGCTGTCCGAGCGCGGCCTTGCGGTTTATGAGGTGGCGCCGGGGGGCGAGTCGAACGTGGTGTCCGGCGCGCCGACCCAGTTTTCGCGCTCCTGAGCGGGCGCGTAAACGGGACACACGCGCTGAAGGGCGGACGGGCCGATGGCACGCATTCTCATCGTCATCTCCGGCGGGATCGCGGCCTATAAGGTGCTGGACCTCATCCGCCGCCTGCGCGAGCGCGGCCACGAGACTCCGGTGATCCTCACCGAGGCGGCGACGCGCTTCGTCACCCCGCTGGCGGTGGGCGCACTCTCCAACGCGCCCGTGCTGACCGACCTCTTCGACCTCGACCGCGAGCGCGAGATCGGCCACATCCGCCTCGCCAGAGCGGCCGACCTTGTGCTGGTGGCGCCCGCTTCGGCCGACATCCTGTCGCGCATGGCGGCGGGCCGGGCGGACGATCTCGCCACCGCGGCGCTGCTGGCCACCGGCGCGCCCGTCCTCGCCGCGCCGGCGATGAACCCCTTCATGTGGGCGCATCCGGCGACGCGGCGCAACGCGGCGCAACTGGCGGCGGACGGCGTCCACTTCGTCGGCCCCGAGGCGGGGGAGATGGCCGAGCGCGGTGAGGCGGGCGTCGGACGTCTCGCCTCCAGCGAAGCGCTGCTCGCCGCCGTCGACACGCTGCTGGCACCCGCCGCGCCCGGCCCGCTCACCGGACGCCACGTCATCGTCACCTCCGGGCCGACGCATGAGCCGATCGACCCGGTGCGCTACATCGCCAACCGCTCGTCCGGCAAGCAGGGCCATGCGATCGCCGCAGCGCTCGCCGCCGCCGGGGCGCGGGTGACTTTGGTGTCCGGCCCGGTGACGATCCCGCCGCCGAAGGGGGTCGACCTCGTCGCGGTGGAATCGGCGCGCGACATGCTGGCCGCCGTCACCGCCGCCCTCCCCGCCGACGCCGCGGTGATGGCCGCCGCCGTGGCCGACTTCCGCGTCGACGCCGCACCGCAGAAGATGAAGAAGACCGGCACCGCGCCCGTCCTCACGCTGACCGAGAACCCCGACATCCTCGCCACCGTCGCCAAAAGGGCGGAGCGGCCGGCCCTCGTCGTCGGCTTCGCAGCGGAGACCCAGAACGTCATCGCCTATGCGCGGGACAAGCTGGCGCGCAAAGGCTGCGACTGGATCGTCGCCAACGACGTGTCGGAGGGCGTCTTCGGTGCGGGTGAGAACACCGTGCATCTCGTGACGGCGGACAGCGTGGAAGACTGGCCGCGCCTCAGCAAGGAAGAGGTCGGCACCCGTCTCGTGGCGCGGATCGCCGATGCGCTGAAGGCCCGCTGACGCCGCCCGACTTATGGTGCTAAGTGGCGCCATGATCGACGTTTCATTCATCCGCCTGCCGCACGGCGAAGGTCTGTCGCTCGGCTACCAGAGCGCCGGCGCGGCCGGGATCGACCTCCCCGCCGCCGTCCCCGCGGACGCGCCCTTGGTGCTCGCCCCCTGGACGCGCGCCATGGTGCCGACCGGGTTCGCCATCGCCCTGCCGCAGGGCACCGAGGGACAGGTGCGCCCCCGCTCCGGCCTCGCCGCCAAGCACGGTGTGACGGTGCTCAACACCCCCGGCACCATCGACGCGGACTATCGCGGCGAGATGAAGGTGATCCTCGTCAACCTGTCGGACGCACCGTTCACCGTGGAGCGGGGCGAGCGCATCGCCCAGCTCGTCGTCGCCCCGGTCCTCGCGGTGACGCTGGCCGAGGCGGACGCGCTGGACGAGACCGCCCGCGGCGCCGGCGGCTTCGGCTCCACGGGCCGCTGACGATGGCTTTCTCCCCCGCCGAGATCGAGCGATATGCCCGCCACCTGGTGCTGTCCGACGTCGGCGGGCCGGGGCAACAGAAGCTCAAAGAGGCGACGGTGGCGGTGATCGGCGCGGGCGGTCTCGGCTCGCCGCTGATCGCCTATCTGGCGGCGGCGGGCGTCGGCACCCTGCGCGTGATCGACGACGACGCCGTGTCGCTCTCCAACCTGCAGCGGCAGATCCTGCACGGCACGCCCGACATCGGCCGCCCGAAGGCGGACAGCGCGGCGGACGCCGTCGCGCGGCTGAACCCCGAGGTGCGGGTGGAAACCCACGCCGTGCGCTTCACTGAAGAGACCGCGGCGCTGCTGGAGGGCTGCACCGTGGTCGCCGACGGGTCGGACAACGCCGCCACCCGCTACGCCGTGTCGGACGCGGCCTTCCATGCCCGCGTGCCGCTGGTGACCGCCGCGGTGAACGGGTTCGACGGGCACGTGACCACGCTGACCCCGCACGAGAGCGCGCCGGACGGGACGCCCTGGCCGACCTATCGCTGTCTCTTCCCGGACCCGCCGCCCGATGCCTTGGTGGACACCTGCTCGGCCACCGGCATCCTCGGCGTCGTCACCGGCGTGGTGGGCACGCTGCAGGCGACCGAGGTGCTGAAGCTGATCCTCTCCGTCGGCGAGCCGCTGCGCGGGCGGCTCCTGCTGTTCGACGCGCGCGACATGCGCTTCGACATGATCGGCTACCGCTGGGACCCCGCCAATCCGCTGAACGGGCGCGGCTGACCCGCCTCAGGCGAGGCGGCGCGCGCCGAGCTTCAGCGCCAGAGGCACCAGCAGGATGGGGATCTGCCCCATCGCCACGTAGAGCCACACCGTGTCCGGCAGCGAGGCGCCGGCCACCGCCAGCATCAGCCCCATGTTGCGCTGCGAGCCGACGATGGCGAGCGACGGCGCCGCCTCCGGCCCCATCGGCCGCAACAGGATCCAGGCGGCGAAGAGCAGCCCGAAATTGGTGACGAAGGCGAGCGCGGTGAGGCCGAGGATTCGCCCCGGCTCGGCGATGGCGGTGAAGAGGATGTCGCCGAACACCGACGACACGAAGATGAACATGACGAGGACGTTGAGCCCGTCCATCGCCGAGCGGTTGCGGGCGATCCGCGCCGCGCCGACGAGCCGGCGCATCGCCAGCCCCGCCGCCGCCGACCCCGCGAGCGTCAGCGCCAGTTTCTGCGCCAGCGCCCACGGGGAGATGGCGAGCGGCAGGTCGAGCAGCGCGATGAGGGACGGCGTGAGGATCGGCATCATCGCCCCGCCGAAGACGATGGCGACGAGCGACAGCGTGCCGTCGAGGCCGACCATCATCACCATGCTGGGCGCGGCCATGATGGGCATGGTGATCGTCTGGATCATCAGCGCCAGGAAGATCGCGGGCGCCGCCGCCTGAACGCCGGTGAAGTGCAGCACGGCGTAGGTGATGAGCGGCAGGGCGATCATCGTCCAGCCGACGATGAGGATGGCGGTGCCCGGCCGGGCGAGCGTCGCCTTCAGCCGCGCCGGGTCGATCCGCATGAAGGCCATGATGAGCGACAGGAACACCGCCTCGGTGACGAAGGGGCGGAGCAGGTTGCCGACGGGCGGCAGCAGGAAGGCGATCAGGAGGACGAAGATGAGCGCCACCGGCCCCTGACGGCCGAGCCAGGACAGGGCCGCGAGGGGAAGGCTCAGCATGGCGCTGATCGGCGGGCGGCGGGGCGGACGCGTGCGGCGCGAACCGCACGGCGGAAGGGTCGAGACACGGGAACGGAGACCGGTGAACTGAGGTGGCGAGGGCTGCACAATAGCGCAGCCCAGATGGCATGCAATATCGGTGCCGCCATCGAGCCCGCCGGACGCGGATCGGCGAGGCGGCCCGTTCCGGGGGAGCGATGACGCCAGCGCCGTCTTGCGCGGTCCCCCGCGCGGCGGGCGAGTTGCACCCGCCGCAAAGCCCGTCGCGGTTCAGCCCTTGAAGGCGGCCGCGTGCTTCTCGCGCAGGACGTTCTTCTGCACCTTGCCCATGGTGTTGCGCGGCAGGGCGTCCACGAAGTCGATCAGCTTGGGCTGCTTGAAGCGGGCGAGCTTGTCGGTCAGCGCACTTTCGATCGACGCCGCATCCAGCGAGGCGCCCGCGCGCGGCACGATCACCGCCACCACGCCCTCGCCGAAGTCCGGGTGCGGCACGCCGATGACGGCCGACTCGTCCACCCCCGGCAGCTCGTCGATCACGCTTTCGATCTCCTTCGGGTAGACGTTGAAGCCGCCCGAAATGATGAGGTCCTTGCCGCGCCCGACGATGTGGACATAGCCGTCCTCGTCCACCTTGCCGAGGTCGCCGGTGGTGAACCAGCCGTCCGCCGCCAGCTCCTCGGCGGTCTTCTCCGGCATCCGCCAATAGCCCTGGAACACGTTGGGGCCGCGCACCTGGATCATGCCGATCTCGCCCTGCGGCAGGATCTTCACCTCCTTGGACTCCGGCTCGACGACGCGCAGCTCCACGCCCGGCAGCGGGAAGCCCACCGTCCCCGCACGACGGTCACCGTCATAGGGGTTGGAGGTGTTCATGTTGGTCTCGGTCATGCCGTACCGTTCCAGGATCGCCTTGCCGGTGATCTCGCGGAAGCGGTCGTGCGTCTCGGCCAGAAGGGGTGCGGAGCCGGACACGAAGAGGCGCATGGACTTTGACGCTTCGCCCAGCCCCGGCTCGGCGATCAGGCGCACGTAGAAGGTCGGCACACCCATCAGCGAGGTGGCGCGCGGCATCAGCGCGATGGCTTCCTTAGCGTCGAACTTCGGCAGGAAGATCATCGACGCGCCGGCGATGAGCGTGACGTTGGTCGCCACGAACAGGCCGTGCGTGTGGTAGATCGGCAGGGCGTGGATGAGGACGTCGTCCTTGGTGAAGCCCCAGTGGCCGACCAGCGTCTCAGAGTTCGACGCGAGGTTGGCGTGGCTGAGCATCGCCCCCTTGGACCGCCCTGTGGTGCCGGAGGTGTAGAGGATCGCGGCCAGATCGTCCGGCCCGCGCGGCACGTCCGTTTCCATGGTCAGCGCATCGGACACGCCGGCGAGGAAGGTCCCCGCGTCGTTGTCGGCCGCGTTCCAGACGCCGAGCGTCTCCAGCTTGGCGCCGACCTTCTCCGCGATCGGGCGGATGGCGGCCTCGTCCTTCGGGTCGCACACCACCAATGCCGGTTCCGCGTCGCCGACGAAGTAGGCGACTTCCGCGGCGGTGTAGGCGGTGTTGAGCGGCAGGAAGATCGCGCCCGCCCGCACCACGGCGAGGTAGAGCATCAAGGCTTCGATGGATTTGGGAACCTGCACGGCCACGCGGTCGCCGGGCTTCACGCCGAGTTCCATGAGCCGCACGGCGAAGCGGCCCGAGACGTCGCGCACGTCGCCATAGGTGTAGTGCCGGGTCGGCGTGCCGGGGATCTCGGCGAAGGGTGCAGCGTCGTCCTTGCCGGCGAGCAGCGCGTTGATGAGATAGTTAGCCGTCATTTTCGTCTTTTTTCTCAGCCGTAGTTTCATCTGGAGAAGGGAGCAGTAGGCGCTCTGCGAAATCCAGTAGGCTCGTTTCTTTTGCGCTTCGCTGAACGATGCCTAAATATTGAGCCAATTTCGAAATCTGCTTCATAATTGGTTCAAAGGCTGTCCCTAAGGCAGAAGCCGTTCCTGCTACTCTAATAAATTTTTCATTGATCCGGTCCCAACGGATATTATCGTGCATTATTTCTGCCTGCAGGGAAATTATTTTCTCAATAACCAAACTCTTTTTTTCTTCAGAAGCCGAGCTGACCTCTATCAGCCTTCTAATCTTTTCGAGCAAAGAAATAATTTTCTCTTTATCTGAAGGTGAAATGACTTTATCATCTCTGGTCATGGATTTTTGTATTTTGAGTCTCTCACAGGCAAGTATTATTCTATCAAAAGTCGCTGTGAACCCATCTCCCATATCAACATAATCAGGTAAATCTGTAATTTCTAAATTCAAAACGCTTGATGCTTGCTTTAATTTAACAAGCAATATCGTCACATTTGCTTTATTTACTGACGGTATCGCATCAATATATGCGTCAGCCAGGTACAAAAATGCCAATTCTGGATCTGATGGCAAATCATCGTACAACAAGTTCATAGGGCAGGTCCCATGAGGAGATTGGGAAGGCCGGTCGCAAGTCCCGGGAAGATCGACAGGATCACGATCGCGAGGATCATGCATAGGACATAAGGGAGCGATCCGAGAAGAATCGTCTTCAAGGGTATGTCCGGTGCGATCCCGTTGATGACGTAGAGGTTGAGGCCGACCGGGGGCGAGATGAGGCCGATCTCCATGTTGATGGTGAGGATCACGGCGAACCAGTAGGGATCGAAGCCGGAGGCGACGACGATGGGGAGGAGGATCGGCGCCGTCATCAGGATGACCGCGACCGGCGGCAGGAAGAACCCGGCCACCAGAAGGAAGACGTTGATCGCCGCCATGATGACCCAGCGGTTGGCGTCCAGCTCCTGGATCCACCCGGCGATCGCCTGGGTGACGAAGAGGTTCGACATCATGAAGGCGAAGACGCCCGCCGCGCCGATGATGAAGAGGATCATCACGCTTTCGCGGGTGGAATCGCGCAGGACCGTCCAGAGATCCGTGGGGTTCCACAGCCGGTAGATGACGACGGCGACGAGGATGCAGAGGAGCGCGCCCACCGCGGCCGTTTCGGACGGTGTCGCCACGCCGCCATAGAGCGCGTAGAGCACGCCGACGATGATGGCGAGGAACGGAAGCACGCGCGGCAGCATCTCCGCCCGCTCGGCCCAGGTGTAGCGCGTTGCCGAAAGTGCCACGCCCGCCGCGCCCTGCCGCCAGGTCGAGAAGATCGACCAGATCATGAAGAGGACGACGAGCAGCAGCCCTGGCACCACGCCGGCCAGGAACAGACGGCCGATCGAGGTCTCGGTGGAGATGCCGTAGACGATCATCGTGACCGACGGCGGGATGAGGATGCCGAGCGTTCCGCCCGCCGCGATGGAACCCGCCGCCACGGAGGAGGGGTAGCCGCGCTTTCGCATCTCGGGGATGCCCATCTTGCCGATGGCGGCGCAGGTGGCGGGCGAGGAGCCGGACATCGCCGCGAACAGCGCGCAGGCGCCGAGATTGGAGACGACGAGGCCGCCCGGAACGCGCGTCAGCCAGCGGTCGAGCGCTTCGTAGAGGTCGGCGCCGGCGCGGGTGGAGGCGATCGACGCGCCCATGATGATGAACATGGGCAGCGAGAGGAGCGCGAAATCGTCGAGGTTGGCGAAAAAGATCTCCGGCAGAAGCTCCAGCGAGCGCGGGCCGTCGAACACGAGCAGGAACAGCGCCGAGACGACGAGCAGGCCGACCGCCACGGAGATGCCGGAGAAGAGCACGACCACGGTCGCGAGCCCGATGAGGGCGCCGAGAGTGAGCGGATCCATCAGGTCACTCCGAGAGGGGGCGGGTGGCGGGGTGGAGCGCGGCCTTCTCGCCCGCGTCCGGCCGTTCGGCGAGACCGTGGCCGAGCACCGCCTCACCGGCCGGCGGCGATTGCGGGGCGACGATGTCGGCGAAGAGCTGCAGCGCGTAGAGCGCGAAGCCGACCGGCATGGCGATGTAGGGGATCCAGAGCTTGACGCCCCACACCGTGTCCGAGCGCCAATTGCGGTCCCAGGCGAAGTGGAACAGCTCGAACCCGTAATAGAGCATCAGGAGCGCGATGAAGAGCGTCACCGCCGTTGTGACGGCGATGAGGACGCGGCGCGCGCCCGGCGGCAGCATGAGAGGCACCAGCTCGACGTTCACGTGGCCGCGCAGAAGCTGCACGTAGGGAAGGCCGATGAGGGTGGCGCCGATCATCAGATAGGTGACCGCCTCGGTCTGCCAGATGGTCGAGTGGTTCAGCACGAAGCGGACGAAGATGAGGTGGCAGGTGATGGCGACCGAGGCGACGATCATGGACGCCGACAGGACGCCGCAGACCTTCGAGACGAGGCGCACGGCCCGTCCGAAGGTGTGAGCCGGCCCCCGAGGGGGCCGGGCCGTGGCGATGGAGGTCATCGGGCGAGCGGGGCGATCGCGAGGGCGGCCGGGCTATTCGACCGCGAGCGCCGCGTCGAGCAGTTCCTGCCCGTTCGGCGTCTCGGCGACGAACTCCTTGTAGGAGGACGCCTTCGCGACATCGCGCCAGGCGTTGAACTCGGCTTCCGTCATCTCGGCGATTTCGACGCCGGCTTCGCGGAACTTGGCGGTGGCCTCGTCGTCCTCCTTCTTGGCCTCCTCGAGGTAGAAGGCCTGCGCCTTCTTGCCGGCCTCCAGCAGCGCGGCCTGCTGCTCCTCGGTCAGGCTCTCGAAGGTGGATTTGTTCATCAGCAGCGGCTGATACATGAACCAGAGCGAGTAGTCCGACACCGGGGTGAAGCACTTCACCTGCTCGTAGAGGCGGTAGGAGACGAAGCTGGAGGACGAGGTGTTGGCCGCGTCGACCACGCCCGACTGCATCGCCGAATAGAGTTCGGACGAGGGGAGCGAGGTGATGGAGGCGCCGGCTTCGGCCAGCATCTGCTCGAACGCCTTGCCGGCGGCGCGCATCTGCTTGCCCTTCACCGTGTCGGGCCCGGTGACGCACTCCTCGGCCCCGGCGAATCCACCGGCGAGGTAGCCGTGGACGAGGACCATCACGTCGTCCTCGGCCATGATCTCCTCGAGCTTCTCCATGAAGGGGCTGTCGACGAGGCGGGCCGCATGGTCGTGGCTCTTCACGAGGCCGGGCATCAGGGTGAGGTTGTAGGCGGGGCGCTGGCCGCCGGCGTAGGACAGCGGCAGCACCGTCATATCGAGCCGCCCGCGCGACAGCGGGTTATATTGCTCGTTCGCCTTGAACAGCGAGGCGGAGGGATAGATCGTGATGTTGATGTCGTCGTCCGCGACCTCGTCGGCGACCATCTGCGCGACCTTGTGGCGCACGTCGCTGGTCGACCACTGGTGGCTGAGCTTCAGGTCGACGGCCAGCGCCTCGGTCGGCGCGAAGGCGAGGGTCGGGGCGAAGGCGAGCGCGGCGAGCGTCGCCGTGAGGCGGTAAGCCATGGTGTTCCTCCGGGTTCGCGGCCATCTGGCGGGCCGCTTTATCGAAGGCTAACCTGCGGCTTATCGCCCTTTCAATCAAGGCGAGTTTTACCGCTGCCCGCACCCGCTCCGATGGCGCCTCAGACCCAGCCCATCAGCTCCCGCCGCACGACGCTTTCGATGACCCGCATCCCCTCCGCACTGTCGTTGAGGCAGGGCACCACGGAATAGTGCGTGCCGCCCGCGTGCTCGAAATATTCGCGGTTCTCGCCGCCGATCTCCTCGATCGTCTCCAGGCAGTCGGTGACGAAGCCGGGGGTCATCACCACGAGCTTCTTCATGCCCTTGCCGGGAAGGGATTTGATGGTCTCGTCGGTATAGGGCTTGATCCACTCGGCCTTGCCGAAACGCGACTGGAAGGTGACCTTCAATCGCCCGTCCGGCCAGCCGAGCCGCTTCTGCAGGAGCCG
This sequence comes from Acuticoccus yangtzensis, assembly GCF_001927245.1. GTDB lineage: Bacteria > Pseudomonadota > Alphaproteobacteria > Rhizobiales > Amorphaceae > Acuticoccus > Acuticoccus yangtzensis. The sequence goes on from NZ_MJUX01000002.1 coordinate 497,212, forward strand.
CGTCGTCTTGTGGCACTGGCAGTGATAGGGGTCGCCCTTGTCGAGATACTCCTGCGGCACGCCGTGGTAGGAGGTGAGGATGAGGTCGGGCGTGAAGTCGAGCCCGGCCAGATGCGCCTCCAGCGAGCGGGCCAAAGCGTCGATATAGATCGGATCGTCGCAATATTGGGGCACGGTGCGAAGGGCCGGTTGCCAGCGCAGTGCCTTCAGCGCGTCGAACGCCTTGTCGTTGACGGTGGCGGTCGTCGCGGCGGCATATTGCGGGTAGAGCGGGAAGAGGAGGATGCGCTCGCAGCCCTTCTTCTGCAGCGCCTCCAGCTTCTCCTTGATCGGCGGCAGGCCGTAGCGCATCGCCCACTCGACCTCGATGCGCGGCTCATGGGCCAGCGCGGCGGCGAGCTTTTCGGACTGGCTGCGCGTGACGGTCTTCAGCGGGCTCTCGTCGAGCTCGCGGTTCCACACCTCGTCATAGGCCTTGCCGGACGCCTGCGGGCGCTTGGAGAGGATGATGAGGTTGAGGATCGGCCACCAGACGAAGGGGTTCACCTCGATGACGCGGCGGTCGGACAGGAATTCCTTGAGGTAGCGGCGCATCGGCCAATAGCTCGTCCCCTCGGGCGTGCCGAGGTTGACGATGAGGACGCCGATGCGGCCGGAGAGGACCGGCGGATGGCCTTCGGGCAGGCGCTGCGGGGTTCCCGCGAAGGGGGCGACGCCCTCTTTGAGGTTCGCGTTGCCGGCCTGGGCGCTGTCCATCAATCCATCCCTCCTTCCGGCCCGCCCCCGCGCGGGGCGAGCGACTGTCTCGACACGGTTTGCTCGACACGGTTTGGAAGTGTTCTGCCGTGGCCGGTTCGTCAACTGCGGCAATGGTGCGGCAGGCCGCATTTTCCGCGGTGCCGCGCGCGATTGCTCTCGCCGCCTGCCGCAATTTCTGATAGAAAATGAGCATATCAGGGTGCGCCCTGTCCAGTTCCCGCACCCTGCCCCAAATCATAGATACGGAAATGCAAGATGCCTTTGGTCGACAGGCGATGCATCTTCGCCATTCTTTTCGTCACCGGGTGGATGATGGTCCCGATGATGGTCCCAGAGGGCCGCGCGATCGCCCAAACCGTCGTCCAGGTGCCGACGATGGCGTCGATCGGCGCCATCGTCGGCACCTGGCGCTGCCCCTTGGGGACGATGCAGATCTCGCCGTCCACCTACGTCTTCTCCGGCGAACCGGCCACACGGATCCGCAGCATCGTCCGCCGCGGGCAGGACTACCGCGTCATCTTCAGCCGCGAGATGTCGGTCACACTCCTCGGCGTGAACCTGCGGTCGCTGACCTGGCACTCGCCGAAGACCGGCGACACGTTCGACTGCACCCGCACCCGCTGACCCGCGCAGGGTCGCCGGGGGGCTAGGCGGACCGGCGCTTCCGGTGAAGCCGCCGCGGCCTCACCGGGTCCTCATGCACCCGGCGCGGGATCGGGCCCCGCGCCGCTCATCCCGCCGCGAGCGGAGGCCGCGCGCCGAAGATGGCCGAGCCGACGCGGACCCAGCGCGCCCCCTGCGCCACCGCCGTCTCGTAGTCGCCGGACATGCCCATCGACGTCGCGAGGCCCAGCCCGTCCGCCATCGCCTTCAGCGCGGCGAAATGCGGGGCGGGATCCTCGTCCACCGGCGGGATCGCCATCAGCGCGATGACGTCCAGACCCAGCGCCCGCACGCGCTCCACCAGCGCTGCGGCGTCCTCCGGCGCCACGCCCGCCTTCTGCGGCTCGTTGCCGATGTTGACCTGAACCATCACCTTGGGCATCCGCCCCGCCGCCTCGCCCGCCTTGGCGATGGCCTCGGCGATCTTCTCCCGGTCCACGCTCTCGATCACGTCGAACAGCGCCACCGCGTCCTTCGCCTTGTTGGACTGCAGCGGGCCGAGGAGATGCAGTTCCACATCCGGGAACTCGGCCTTCAGCTCCGGCCACTTCGCCTTCGCCTCCTGAACCCGGTTCTCGCCGACGATGCGTTGGCCCGCCTCCAAGGCTGGGCGGATGTGCTCGGCCTCGAACGTCTTCGTCACCGCGACGAGGTCGCACACGTCGCCGCGCCCGGCCGCCTTCATGGCGTCCGCGATCGACCTTTGGACCACAGTCAATCGCTCCGCGACCCCGCTTTGCGCACTCTCAACTGTCATGGCGGTTGACCCCTTGCCTCCGCTCACCCATGGTCCCGCGACACCTCCCGACGCCGGTTCGACACACGAATGAGTACCCACGAGCGTTACAACGCGCCCGCCACCGAAGCCAAGTGGCGTGCCGCCTGGGAACAGGCGGACATCTACCGCACGGACAACGACGATCCGCGCCCCAAGTATTATGTCTTGGAGATGTTCCCCTATCCCTCCGGCCGCATCCACATGGGCCACGTGCGCAACTACACGATGGGGGACGTCGTCGCGCGTTACCGCCGCGCCAAGGGCTTCAACGTCCTGCACCCGATGGGGTGGGACGCCTTCGGCATGCCCGCCGAAAACGCGGCGATGCAGAACAACACCCACCCCGCCAAGTGGACCTACGCCAACATCGACGCGATGAAGGCGCAGCTGAAGTCCATGGGCCTCTCGCTGGACTGGTCACGCGAGTTCGCCACCTGCGACGTGGCCTATTATCACCAGCAGCAGCGCCTGTTCCTGGCGTTCCTGAAGGAAGGGCTGGTCAAGCGCCAGACCCGCAAGGTCAACTGGGACCCGGTCGACCAGACCGTGCTCGCCAACGAGCAGGTGATCGACGGCAAGGGCTGGCGCTCCGGCGCCACGGTGGAACAGCGCGACATGCCGGAATGGTGCTTCGCCATCACCGACTATGCGCAGGACCTGCTCGACGCGATCGACACCCTGGACCGCTGGCCCGACAAGGTGCGCCTGATGCAGCGCAACTGGATCGGCCGGTCCGAAGGGCTGATGATGCGCTTTCCGCTGACGGTGCACGAACCGTCGGGACTCTCCGAGATCGAGGTCTTCACCACCCGGCCGGACACCATCTTCGGTGCGTCCTTCGTGGCGCTGGCGCCGGGCCATCCTCTCGCCAAGGCGGTGGCCGAGCATAATCCGGACGTGGCGGCCTTCATCGCCGAGACGCAGAAGATGGGCACCAGCGCCGAGGTCATCGAAAAGGCCGAGAAGCGCGGCGTCTTCACCAATCTGCGCGTCGCCCACCCGTTCGATCCCGACATCACGCTGCCGGTCTACGTCGCCAACTTCATTTTGATGGACTACGGCACGGGCGCCATCTTCGGCTGCCCCGCCCACGATCAGCGCGACCTCGACTTCGCCCGCAAGTACTCGCTGCCCGTCCACCCGGTGGTGCGGCCGAAGGATGCCGACGACACCTTCCACGTCGGCGCCGACGCCTTCACCGACGACGGCGTGATCTTCAACTCCCGCTTCCTCGACGGCATGTCCATCCCGGACGCGAAGAACGAGATCGCCACGCGGCTGGAGAACACCGAGCTGGACGGTCGCCCCCAGGGGACCCGCAAGGTCAACTTCCGCCTGCGCGACTGGGGCATTTCCCGGCAGCGCTACTGGGGCTGCCCCATCCCGGTCATCAAGTGCGACGCCTGCGGCCTCGTCCCCGTGCCGGACGATCAGTTGCCGGTGAAGCTGCCGGAGGACGTCACCTTCGACGTTCCGGGTAACCCGCTCGACCGTCACCCGACCTGGAAGCATGTCGACTGCCCGTCCTGCGGCGCCCCCGCGCAGCGCGAGACGGACACGATGGACACCTTCGTCGACTCGTCGTGGTACTTCGCCCGGTTCACCGCGCCGGACGCCGCCGCGCCGATCGACAAGGCGGTGATGGAAGACTGGCTGCCGGTCGACCAATATATCGGCGGCGTCGAGCACGCGATCCTGCACCTTCTCTACTCGCGCTTCTTCATGCGCGCGGTGGCGAAGGCGGGGTATGGCGACCGGCCGGAGCCCTTCAAGGGCCTCTTCACCCAAGGCATGGTCACGCACGAGACCTACGGCAGCCTGACCCGCGAATGGCTGACGCCTGAGGAGACGCGCCCCGTCACCGCCGCCGAGGCTGCCGACCTCGCCGCCAAATATGCCCGCCACATCGAGGTGTCCAAGCGCCTCGACGCGGACCCGCGCATCGACAAGACGCTGCTTCACGTCGTGCTGGACCCGGCGGTCGAAACCAGCGCGTGCGAGGCCTATGACGCCTACTTCGCCGAGGCGAAGTGCGAGCCGCTCACCGCCGGGCGCATCTGGTTCTCCCCCGCCCACCCCTTGCGCGCCGCAGCGCCCGAGGCGTGGCTGATGAACCTCAAGGCGGCGACGCTCACCCCCGCCTTCAACTACGGCGTCGAGAAGATGTCGAAGTCGAAGAAGAACGTGGTGGATCCGGACTCCGTCCTCTCCACCTACGGCGCCGACACCGCCCGCTGGTTCATGCTGTCCGACACCCCGCCGGAACGCGACATCGAGTGGACGGACGCCGGCTTCGACGCTTCGCACCGCTTCGTGCAGCGCATCTGGCGCCTGGTGGGCGAGGCGATCGCCGCCATGGACCGCCCCGGCTCCGGAGACGGCGCGGCGCTGCGCAAGGCCACCCACGCCTCGGTCCGCGCCATCGAAGAGGCGATCGAAGGGCTCGGCTTCAACCGCGCCGTCGCCCGCCTCTACGAATGGACCAACGCGCTGCAGAAGGCGATCCCCGACACCGCCGTCCCCGGCTCCGTGCTGCGCGAGAGCGTGGAGGCCATGGTGGTCTGCTTCGGGCCGATGATGCCGCACCTTGCCGAAGAGTGCTGGACCGCGCTCGGCAAGGACGGCTTCGTCGCCAACGCGGCCTGGCCTGCGGTGGACGAGAGCCTTCTGGTGGAGGACACCATCACCCTCCCCGTCCAGGTCAACGGCAAGAGGCGCGCCGAAATCACCGTCGCGAAGGACACACCGAAGGACCAGATCGAAGCCGCTGTGCTTGAAATGGAAGATGTGAAACGCTTCCTCAATGGTCCACCAAAGAAGCTGATCGTCGTGCCGGGACGAATCGTCAATGTGGTTGCGTAACGCCATCATCGCCATCGCGGTGGCCGCCCTCGCCGGCGGCTGCCAGGTGCGCCCGCTCTACATGGACACGGCGACCGGCGGCCCCCTGTCGCCGACTCCGGACCTGATGGCGATCGCCGTCGACCCGCCGCGCGACCGCACCGAGCAGGTGCTCACCAACGAGCTCAGCTTCATCTTCCGCGGCGACGGCTCGCGCCCCACCGAGCCGCTCTATCGCCTGCGCTTCGTCCTCGACTCCAGCGACGACAACCTCGCCGTGGAGTTGGAGCAGGACCTTCCGGCGGCGGTGCTGATCACGCTGAACGCCACCTTCATCCTGTCCGAGATCGCCACGGAGCGCACGCTTCTGACCGGCGCCTCCACCACCACCGCGTCCTACGACTATTCGTCCCAGCGTTACGCCAACGTGCGGGCCGAGAAGGATGCGCGCGAGCGGGCGGCGCGGTCGATGGCGGAGAACATTGCCGGGCGCCTGGCCGCCTACTTCGCGGCGCGGCGCAGCGACACGTGACCGCAGCAAAGGCCGCCGACGTCGCACGGCGGTTCACCGCGCAGGACAAGCTGCCGCCCGTCATCCTCGTCTTCGGGCCGGACCGCGGCCTCGTCACCGAGGTGTCGGACCACATCCTCACCCTGTTCGACGGGGGCGACGACCCGTTCGCCATCGTCAAGCTGGATGCCGCCACCGTCGCCGCCGACCCCGCCCGGCTGATCGACGAGGCGGGCACCATCTCCATGTTCGGCGGCAAGCGGCTCATCCTGGTGCGCGACGCGGCGGGCCGCAACATGTCGCCCGCCGTGCTGCCGCTCCTGACCCACGCGCCGACGGACGCGGTCGTGGTCGTGGAGGCGGGCGACCTGAAACGCGGCACGGGCCTGCGCAAGGATGTCGAGGCGCACAAGAGCGCCGTCGCCGTCTACTGCCCGCCCGACGGCGAGCGCGACCTCGACCGCATGATCGACGATGAGACGGCCAAGTTCGGCCTGATGATCGACCCCGACGCGCGCGCCGTCCTGCGCGAGAGGCTGGGCGCAGACCGCGCCGCCTCGCGCAACGAGGTGCTTAAGGCGTGCCTGCACGCTGCCGGCAACGAGGCGCTGACGGTGGAGGACATCGACGCCGTGGTGGGTGACGTCGCCGCGAGCCAGGTGAGCGAGGCGGTGGACGCGGCCTTCCTCGGCAACCGCCATGCGCTGGACGCCGTGCTCGGCCGGGTGCTGCGCCAGGACAGCGCGGCGGTGCAGATCCTCATGGTGGCGCAGCGTGTCTGCCACGCGATGGAGCAGGCCGCGGCGCTGGTCGCCTCAGGTACGGTTCCGTCTCGCGCCGTGGAGGACGTGCGCCCGCCGCTCTTCGGCTCGGCCAAGGCGATGGCGGCGCGCGCGCTGGACCATTGGACCCCGGTCAAGCTGCGCGCCGCGTCCGAGGCGATCGCCGAAGCGACCTTTCGCACGCGGATCATGCCGCATCTGGCCGCGGCGGTGACGCGGGACGTCCTGTTCCGCATCGCCTCGCAGGCGTCCGCGCGGCGGCCGTCACGCTGACGCGCTCGCCCCGCGCGGCCGATCCCCGTCAGCTGTCCTTGCCGTTGCGGTCGATCTTCTCCAGCGACTCTGTGGCCTGACGCTCGATATCGCGGAGCTCTTCCAAGGTCAGCGCCAGAGCCGCACTCTGGTCCTCCAACCGCTTGATGCGCTTGCGCACGCCGCGGAGCAACGCGCACAACTGCTCGGCCCCCGTGCGGTCGGCCTCGTAGAGGTCGAGATATTCTTTGATGTCCTGGATGGAAAAACCCAGCCTCTTGCCGCGCTGGACCAGGATCAGGCGCGCCCGCTCGCGCTCGGTATAGACGCGTGTGCTCCCCGCGCGTTGAGGCTGAATGAGCCCTTTCTGCTCGTAGAACCGCACGGCCCGGGCGGTCATGCCCAATTCGTCGGCCAGTTGGGTCACGGTGTAGAAGGTATCTTTCATCGTACTACGGCCCCACCCCGCGCGGGGCTGCTCGTGGCCGTGGTCCGTCCTCAGCATGCATTCCTCCCGTTAGGACGATCCATGGTCCGTCAAGAGACTTAATCCAGCGGCTGACTATTCGTTTCGAGCCGTGGTGGTGGACCTGAGAGAGCTGTCGCAAAATTCTGTCACGAACATTGGAAAAAGCTTCGAATCGCAAGCCGGTAAACTTGATCCATCTTTCGCTTGAATTCACGCGGACATCTTCCGTATGCGTCGAGACCGGCGCCGAAGCGCCGTGAATGACGCACCGCATACAACCTGCTTGCTCATTCCGTGTATTTATAGCGCGATTGATTTATGTTATGCAAGCTAAGGGACGGTCACGATTCATGCCGATTCGGCACCAATCGCAGGTGTTCGTGATATCCTGCTCTTTCCAAATGCAATTCTACCCAATCGAATACACGTATCGCGCGTACCGCTTTGCGTGATTCGGGTGTGTTTGACCACTATTGCAATATATTTCGCCCATTCAGAGCCTGAAGCAAATGGCATCCCATGATCCGGCCGCTTCCGGCGAGGACAACCGGCGATCGGGCCACGGCCTGCGGCACGGCGCCGCAGGACCATCGTTTGTGTAAAAACCATGCCGCCACGGCCGCCAGCCGGTGCCGCGGCGGCATTTCACCTACGCCGCCGCACTCTCGAGCGCGGCGAATTCGGCGACCATCTCCTCCGTCGTGCGCACGCGGGCATAGTGGCCATCCATCATCTTGATGGAGTTCAGGTGCCGCTCCTCCTCGTGTGTGGCACAGCAATCGGGCAGAAGCGTCACGAGGAAGCCGCGGTCGCAGGCATCGCGCACCGTGGTTTCGACGCACTGATCCGTGCACACGCCATAGATGACGAGGTATTCAACGCCGAGATTTCGCAGCACATACTCGATGTTCGTGGAGTTGAAGATACCGGATGCGGTTTTTGGGATGATGATCTCGTCCCCCACCGGCGCGACCTCGGGGATCACTTTGGCCTCCCACGCCCCTTTGGGGATGAAGAGACCGGAAATCATATGGTCGAGGCTGATGTCGCGACCGTCCTGGGTCAGCGCCTCGATGACGGTGTAGATCACCTCGACACCCGCCGCCCGCGCCGCGTCCTGCAACCGCTGCTGGTTCGGGATGACCGTATCCGTCAGCCGGGTGAGGAAGAATTTCTGGCCCGGCTCCGCGCCTTCGCTGCGCGCCGCCTCCGCCCGCGCGGGCGTCCATTCCATATTCTGCATGTCCACCGACAAGAGCGCGGTCTTGCCCTTCTCGATGGGGCGTTCGCGATCGTCCTTCTTGGCGGTTGCAACGGTCAACTTGGGCAAGGGGCGTCCTCTGATCAAACGGCGGCAGGGCGGCAGGCCCGGCGCCACGGGTTGTCTTGCGGCGATGGTAAAGCGCACGGCCCTCGCGCCGCCAGAGGGCCCGGCGCATCAGGACCGGTCCACCTTCACCGCCGGCACCAGCCCGTCCGGGCGCACCAAAAGCACCGCGATCACCGTCGAGAGGACGATGGCGTCCCGGTAGGGCGACAGGGAATCGGGCAGGAAGGCTTGGCTGAACACCTCGACGGCGCCGACGAAGAAGCCGCCCAGAATGGCGCCCGAGAGACTGCCGAGACCGCCCAGAACCGTGGCGATGAAGGCCTTCAGCACCGGGAAGAACCCCATCAGCGGGTCGACCGAGCCGCGCTGCGCCGTCCACATCACCGCCGCGATGCCGGCCAGGAGGCCCGACAGCGCGAAGGCGGCCGCCACCACCCGGTCCGCCCGCACGCCGAGGAGCCGCAGCATCTCGAAGTCCTCGGCAGCGGCGCGCATCGCCATGCCCGTCTCGGTGCGGCGCAGGAACAGGGTGAGTCCGAGGAGCGCGAGAAGCGTGGTGACGATCGAGATGGTGGGGATGACCCCCACCGTGATCGCCCCCACCTCGTAGCTCCCCGACAGCGCGGCGGGAAGCTGGATCGGCTTGGGCCGCGCCGAAATGCCGTTCTGGAACAGAACCTTCAGGATCTCGGAGATGGCGAAGCTGGTAATCAGAAGCGACACCACGCTGGCGCCGCGCATCGCCCGGAAGGCAACCCGCTCCATCGCCACCGCGGCGAACACCGCCGCGAACACGCCCGACGCCACCGCGAGGGGGATCGGCAACCCGAACACCGTCGCCGCGAAGACGCCGTAGCCGCCGACCGTCATGATCTCGCCGTGGGCGAAGTTGATCAGCCGCACGATGGAAAAGACGATGGCGAGGCCCAGCGCCAGCATCGCATAGATGCCGCCGAGGGAAAGGGCGTTGACGGTCTGCTGAATCACATAGTCCATCGTCGCCTCTTCATGCCGGCCACGTCATCCGGCTCACGTCATCCGGCCCATGTCATGCGACCCATTTCATGCCGCCATGTAGGCGCCGCGGATGGCCTCGCTCTCGCCGAGCTCGGCCGCCGTTCCCGCCACCGAAACGCGCCCGTTGGCGAGCACCGCCACGCGGTCGGCGATCTCCAGCGACAGCGGAACGTTCTGCTCCACCAGGAGCATCGCGAGTCCCTCCGCCTTCAATTCGGCGATGAGGTCGAACACGCGGTCGACCATCAACGGGGCGAGGCCGAGCGACGGCTCATCCAGCAGCAGCAGCCGAGGGGCCGCCATCAGCGCGCGGGCGATCGCCAGCATCTGCTGCTCGCCGCCCGACAAAAGCCCCGCCCGCTGGGTGCGCCGCTCGGCCAGGATCGGGAAGCGCTCCATCATCGCCGCGCGCCGGGCGGCGGACACGGCCTTGTCGGCGGCGAGGCTTCCCGCCACCGCGAGGTTTTCCTCCACCGTCAGCGAGGCGAAGACCCGCCGCCCCTCCGGCACCACGCCGATGCCGAGGCGGATGATGTCCTCCGCCCGCATGCCGGTGATGTCCCGCCCGTCGAACCGGATGGCGCCGCGGGTGACGGGCCGGGCGCCAGCGATCGCCATCAGCGCCGTGGTCTTGCCCGCCCCGTTGGCGCCGAGCAGCGCCGTCACCGAACCCGGCGCCACCGCGATGTCCACGCCCTTCAGCGCGTGGACGGGGCCATAGTGCACGTCGAGGCCGGTGACGCTCAGCATCAGGGCGCGGGCAGCTTTTCGGGGTCGGCGGTGCCGCGCATGACGAAATCCTTCGACCCGTCGGCGTTGATCTTGGCGATCACCACCGGGCGCAGCGGCATCCGGTCCGTCCCGGCAAAGGTGAAGTTGGACATGATACCCTCGCCGTCCTCGATCGCGGCCAGAGCGTCGCGCACCGCCGCGGGGTCGGTGGATCCCGCCGCCTCCACCGCGTCCTCGATCATGTGGGCGATGTCGCAGCCGTTCACATAGTAGTTGTTGTCGGGCTCCGCGCCGGTCGCCTCGGTGTACTCCTTCACCCAGTCGCCATAGGCGCTGCCCTCCTCGGGAAAGCCGCCGGAGGTGTGGTAGGTGCCGTCCACCACGTCGCCGAGGCCGCGCACGGTGGGAGTGTCGAGCACGTCCCCGCCCATCACCTGCGTCGTCAGCCCCGCCCCGCGCAGCGCCTTGATGAAGGCGGGGAAGTCCGGCTCCCACGCCCAGGTGACGATGAGGTCGGGGGCGGGCTCCGTCGCCTTGATGTTGGTGACGATGGCCGAGAAGTCCGGCTGGTTGAGCGAATAGAGCGACTCGCCCACGACCTCGCCCCCGTTCGCCTGGAACACGGTGGCAAAATATTCCGGCCCGCCCATGGTGTAGGCGCTGTCGGGGGATTTGACGATGTAGACCTTCTCGAACCCCTGTTCGGTGGCGAAATCGGCGAGCACCGTCGCCTGCTGATTGTCGGCCGGGTAGGAGCCGAAGATGTAGTCGCCCACCTGGGTCAGCACCGGGGCGGTGCCGGCGAAGGTCATCGTCGGGATCCCCTCCGGCTGTGTGATCTGCCCGGCGGCGATGGTCGGGTCGGCGTCGGCGGACGAGACGATGAACTGGGCGCCGTTGTCGACCATCTCCTGCGCCACCTTCACGGTCTCGGCCATGTCGGACCGCGTGTCGCGCACGTCGAGCTCGACCTGATATTGGCCTGCGAGCCCGCCCGCGGCGTTCATCTTGTCGATGCAGTATTTAAAGCCGGCATAGCTCGGCTGGTCGTAGGGGGTGAGGTAGCCGGACTGGGCGCTCATCACGCCGATCTTGTAGGTGTCCTGCGCCGCGGCGGGGGTGGCGAGGGGCGTGAACGCGGTCCCGGCCATCAGGGCGAGGGACGTCAAAACGGGTCTCATGTCGATGCTCCTTCCTTGGCGTAATCGGTCGTCTTCGCGTCGTCGTCGACTCTCCGGGCGCGGCCGCGGCCGATGTAGGCCTCGATCACCGCCGGATCCTGGCGGATCGCCTCGGGTGTGCCGGATGCAATCACCTTGCCGCGGTTCATCACCACGATGGATGAGGACAGCCGGTTCACGAACTCGAGGTCATGGTCGATGAGGAGAAGGCCGATGCCGCGCTCGGCGGTGAGGCGCTTCAGGCGCTCGCCGAGGTCGGCGGTCTCGTCGGGGTTCATGCCGGCGGCCGGCTCGTCGAGCAGGATGAGGCTCGGCCCGGAGGCGAGGCAGCGGGCGATCTCCAGCCGCTTGCGGGCGCCGTAGGGGAGCGCGGCGGCCGTGGTCGTTGCGGCGTCCGAAAGCTCCAGCGCCGCGATCTCGCGCAGCGCCAATGCGCTCGCCGCCCGTCCTGCATGCCCCGCCGCCAGCGCCGCGACGAGGACGTTCTCGTAGACGGTGAGCGTGCCGAAGAGACGAAGGTTCTGGAAGGTGCGCGCGAGGCCGAGGGGCGCGATCGCATGGGCGGCACGTCCGCGCAGCTCGTCAGTGCCGAAACGAATCGATCCTTCGTCGGCTAAGAACTGCGCGGTGATGAGGTTTACGACGGTCGACTTGCCGGCACCGTTCGGGCCGATGAGACCGGTGACCTGGCCCGGTGGCACCTGGAAATCCGCGCAATCCACTGCTGTTAAGCCGGCAAAGTGTTTTGTGAGCCGGCTTATGGTGAGCTCCTTCGCGGCGTGCATCGGCGCCGCTGGCGCCTGCTCTCGCCGCGGAAGAAGAAGGGCGATGAGGCGGGCGTGGCCGGGCAGGCGGACCTCGCGAGTGCCGATCAGCCCGTCCGGCCGGAGCCAGATGACGAGGAGGATCGCGGCCGACAGCGCTACCGTCGTAAGCCCGAAGACGGCCGGAAGTTCCACGCCCGCCACCGTGCCCCCACCCTCGAGCTGGCGCACACCGTCCTGCAGCAGCGTCACCAGCACCACGCCAGTGACCGCGCCCGACACGGTGGCCATGCCGCCGATGATCAGCATCGCGACCAGCGAGAACATCAGCCCGAAATAGAAGGTTGTGGGCGAGAAGGCGCCGAGCATGAAGCCGTAGAGCGCGCCGGCCACCGCCGCCATCGCCCCCGACAGCACCCACGCCCCGTACTTCACCGCCCGCGCGTTGATGCCGAGCGCCGTCGCCGCCGCCTCGTCGTCCCGCACCGCGCGCAGCATCAGCCCCCACCGGCTCTCGCGGTAGAGCCGCGCCGCCAGGATGAAGAGGACCGCCGCCCCCAAGGCGATCTCGAACGTCGTCACCCGCGGCACGCCGAAGAAGGTCTGACTGCCGCGGGTGATCTCGCGCGCGCCGATCAGCACCGAATGGACGATGATGAGGAGACCCAAAGTGGAAATGGTGGCCGAAGCCCCCCTCAGCCGCGCGATGGCAAGGCCCGACAGCCCCGCCGCGACGAGGCCGATGCCCGCCGCCGGGACGAGCGCCACCCAGGGGGACAGCTCCCACCCCTTGAGCGCGTCCGGCAATTGGGCGAGGGCGGTGCGCTGCATCATCGCCGGCATGGAGAGGATGCCCGCCGTGTAGGCACCCAGCGCCATGAAGGCGGAATGGCCGAAGGAGACGATGCCCGAATTGCCGGTGAACAGCCCCAGCGCCACCACCGCCGACACGAACACGCACATCTGCACGGCGATCCGCTCGCCCATGCGGCCGAGGCCGAACACCAGCGCATAGGACACCGCGGCCAGCGCCACGACGATGACGAGCGTCTGGCCGATCGCCCCGGCGCGCCGCAGCCGCGGCAGGTCAGCAAGCGCGGTAGAAGCCATGATCCCCCGTCAACGGTTCAGTAAGGAGTGAAGAACGGGCATCGTTTGATGTCAAACGGAATACTGGGATGGTGCCGGCACCTGTCCGCCGCCGACGGCCGCAGGTGCGCGGGGGTTTGCCAGCCGTGCGGCCCTGTGCGACCGATATGCGATGAGCGAGAGCGCCCCCTCCCCCGCTGCCGACGCCGCCGCAGCCGCCGCCGACCGCGGCGCAGTCGGCCGCGCGTCGATCGAGCCCGCCCCCCTGATGGGCGCGGCCGGACCGCGCTGGGCGGGCGGCTGTCTGGCGCCGGACGATCCGCCGCCCGTCATCCACCGCAACCCCGGCGCCACCTCGCCGATCCTTCTGACGTGCGACCATGCCGGCCATCGCGTCCCCCGAACTCTGCCTCTGGGCGTCGGGGAGCAAGATCTTTGCCGCCACATCGGCTACGACATCGGCGCGCTGGCGGTGGCGGAGCGCTTGGCGGACCTCCTCGGCGCCGAGCTGATCGCCCAGCGCTACAGCCGCCTCGTGATCGACTGCAACCGACCGCCCCACGCGCCGGACGCGATGCCACCGCGGGTCGACGGCACCGACATCCCCGGCAACAGCGCGCCGACGCCGGCCGACGCCGCCGCCCGCGTGGCCGAGATTTTCATGCCCTATCACGCCGCCATCGCCGCCAGCCTGGACGCGCGGGCCGCCCGCGGCGAAGCCACCATCTACGTCGCCGTGCACTCCTTCACGCCGCACCATGGCGACTATCCGGCCGCGCGCCCCTGGCCAATCACCTTCCTGTTCAACCGCGAACCGGCTCTGTCCCACGCCCTCGCCCACCTCTTGCAGGCTGACGGGATCAACGCCGGGCTGAACGTGCCTTACGAGGTGGATGACGAGGGCGACTACGGCATCCCCGTCCACGCCGAGCGGCGCGGCCTGGTCTCCACCCTCGTGGAAATTCGCCAGGACACGATCGCCGACCAGGCAGGGATCAATGCCGCCGCGCAGCGCCTCGCCGATACTCTGTCCCAAGCCCTCGCGTCCTTTCCACCCTCGCCACCGGACCCCGCCTCATGAGCTCGCCCCGCTTCGCCTTCCTCGGTAACGTCGAACTGTCGGCCATCTTCCGCGGCCGCTCCGTGCCGATCGAGCTTCTCGACAAGGCGATGAAGAGCGGCATGCCCTGGGTGCCGACGAACGTGTGCCTGTCCGCCTCCAACACCATCCCGCCCGACAACCCGTTCGGACCGATGGGTGAGACGCGCATCGTCCCCGACCCGAAGCGATCCGTCGTGCTGCCGAAGCGCGACGGGCGGCCGGAAATGCTGGTGCACCTCGCCGACATCACTCAGCATGACGGGGCCTTCTGGGAGGCGTGCGGGCGCAGTCAGCTGAAGCGCGCCCTCGCCGACCTCGAGGCCACGGGCTACAAGCTGAAGGTCGGGTTCGAGCACGAGCTCTACATCTACGGCCTCACCGAGATCTCGTCCTCCGCCTACGCGCTGCCGGGGAGCCGCGCGGTGTCGGAGCTCGCCGCCGCGGTGTTCGACACCTTGGAGACCGCGGGCACCCGGCTCGATCAGTTCATGTCCGAGTTCGGCCAGCACCAGTTCGAGATTTCGAGCCCCGTGCGCGGGGCCCTGCGCGCGGCCGACGAGGCGGTGATCGCCCGCGAGGTGATCCGCGACGCCGCGTCCGGCCGCGGTCTGCGCGCCACGTTCGCGCCGAAGCCGGACCTCGGCCAGGCCGGCAGCGGCGTTCACATCCACCTCAGCCTGTGGGATCTCGACGGGAACCCGGTGACCGGGGCGGGCGACCTGCCGACCGGGCCCGCGGGCAGTTTCATCGCCGGCATTCTCGCGCAGATCGACGCCGTCCTGGCCTTCACCGCGCCGACGCCGAACTCCTACGACCGCATCGGCCCATCGTCCTGGGTCGGCGCCTACAACTGTATGGGCGTGAAGAACCGCGAGGCAGCGGTTCGCTTCGTGCCGCGCCCGGCCGCGGAGGACGGCTCAAATCCCGGCGCGTCGATGGAGTTCCGCGTGTCGGACGGGTCGGCTAACCCCTACATCGCGCTCGCCGCGCTCGTCCGCGCCGGGCTGGAGGGCCTCGCGGACGGCCTGCCGACACCGCAGAGCATCGAGCGCGACCCCGCGACCTTCTACGTCGACGAGATCGACGCTCTCGGCATCCGCCAGGTGGCGCGCAGTCTGCCGGCGGCGCTGGCGGCGGCGGAGACGGTCGCCCCCGCCTGGTTCGGCGATCTCTTCTGGAGCGCCTACGGTTCGGTGCGCCGCAACGAGATGAACGACGCCGCCAACTCGCCCCACTATGGGGCACAGCTCGCGCGGGTCATCTGAGGGTTCAGCCGTCGCGCAGCCAGCGGCCGAGGGCGGCGCGCTCCTCGTCGGTCATGCCGGTGACGTTGCCGGGGGGCATCGCATGGGACAGCACCGCCTGACGGGCGATGCGCGACGCCTCCTTGGCGATGTCATACTCCGTCTCCAGCACGACGCCGAGCGGCGGATGCACCATCCCCTCCCAGATCGGCTGACGCGCATGGCACATCGAGCAGCGCGACAGGATGACGTTCTGCGCGTCGGGGAAGCTCTCCGCCGCCACGAGGGTGCGCATCGCCGGCGTCGTCGGATCGAACCGCACCCCCGCCGCCTCCTGTTCGGGCATCTGCCGCACCAGGGGGTAGGTCGACAAGCCGACGATGACGAGGAAAAGCGCCGCCGTCACCACCCAGGTCCACACCAGGTTCCGGTGGTGCGCGTGCTTGGTGTTGAAGAAGTGCCGGATCACCGCGCCCATCACCAGCACCAGCGCGATGATCACCCACGACCACCGCGTCGACGTCGCCAGCGGATAGTGGTTGGCGAGGAAGAAGAAGATCACCGGCAGCGTCAGGTAGTTGTTGTGGAGCGACCGCTGCTTGGCGATCTTGCCGTACTTCGGATCCGGCTTGCGCCCGGCGATCAGGTCCGCCACCACAACGCGCTGGTTGGGGATGATCACCATGGCGACGTTGGCGGCCATCATCGTCGCCGTCATCGCGCCGACGTGGATGAAGGCACCGCGCCCCGAAAACACGTGGGTGAGGATGAAGCCGACCACCGAGAGGAACACGAAGAGGACGACGAAGACCGCCGTATCGCCCAGCCCGATGAGCCGCTTGCAGAGCTGGTCATAGACGACCCAGCCGGCCGACAGCACGGTGAGCGAGATAACCACCGCTTGCCAGGTCGCCAGCGGCATCACCGTGGGGTCGATGAGGTAGAGGTGCGCGCCAGCATAGTACATGAGGGCGAGAAGCGCGAAGCCGGACAGCCACGTCGTGTACGCCTCCCATTTGAACCACACGAGGTCGTCCGGCATGTGCTCCGGCGCAACGCCATATTTCTGGATGTGGTAGAAGCCGCCGCCGTGGACCTGCCACTCTTCGCCCAGCACACCGGCGGGCGCCGTCTTGGCCTTCTTCAGGCCGAGGTCCAGGGCGATGAAGTAGAAGGACGAGCCGATCCAGGCGATCGCCGTGACGATGTGCAGCCAGCGGACCGCGAACATCGACCATTCCCATAGATAGTCCAGGATCATCCGCCGCTCCTCGCCCTGTCGTCCCGCCTATATCGGCGCGCTATGCGAGAACGATGCCGTCCATCCGGCGCGGCGGCAAGCAATCCGCCTTGGCACCCGACGTGCAAGACCACCCCTTATTGAGATGTCAACATAAGAGGGTCGGGCCGATGGCGATCAACGGGCTGGGAACGGCGGAGCAACTGCGCGATCCGAATTATATGCCACCCGTCGCCAAGGCGATTCCGCTGGGGATCCAGCACATCCTGGCCATGTTCATCTCCAACGTCACGCCGGCCATCATCATCGCCGGGGCGGCGGGCTTCGGCTTCGGCACGCCCGGCGTCGGCGATCTCGTCTACATGATCCAGATGTCGATGACCTTCGCCGGCATCGCCACGCTGTTCCAGACGGTCGGCGCGGGGCCGGTCGGGGCGCGGCTCCCCATCGTCCAGGGCACCAGCTTCGCGTTCATCCCGGTGATGATCCCGCTCGTCGCCGGACAGGGGGTGGAGGCGATGGCGACGGTGACGGGCGGCGTCATCTGCGGCGGCCTCTTCCACGCCTGCCTGGCACCCTTCATCGGCAAGATGCGCTTTGCCCTGCCGCCGCTGGTCACCGGTCTCGTGGTGCTCCTCATCGGCCTCGCTCTAGTCAAGGTCGGCATCCAATACGCCGCCGGGGGTGTCCCCGCGATCGGCACGCCCGAATATGGCTCGGCGCTCAACTGGTTCGTCGCCTCGGTCGTCATCGTGGTGACGCTTGGGCTGAAATTCTTCACCCGCGGCCTGATGTCGATCTCGGCGATCCTCATCGGCCTCATCGCCGGCTACGTGGTGGCGCTCATCTTCGGCATGGTGTCGTTCGGTGCCGTCGCCCGCGCGTCGTGGATCCTGGTGCCGGACCCGTTCCACTTCGGCGTCGACTTCACCTTCGCGGCGGTCATCGGCTTCTGCCTGATGGGCGTCATCTCGGCGATCGAGACTGTGGGCGACGTGTCGGGCATCACCAAGGGCGGCGCCGGGCGGGAGGCGACGGACGCGGAGATCCGCGGCGCCACCTTCGCGGACGGTTTCGGCTCGGCGGTCGCGGGCGTCTTCGGCGCGCTCCCCAACACGTCGTTTTCGCAGAATGTCGGCCTCATCGCGATCACCGGGGTGATGAGCCGCCACGTGGTCACGATCGGCGCGATCTTCCTCATCGTCTGCGGCTTCGTGCCGAAGATCGGCGCGATCATCTCCACCATCCCGATCGAGGTGCTGGGCGGCGGCGTCATCGTCATGTTCGGCATGATCGCCTCCGCGGGCGTGAGCATGCTGGCCGAGGTGGAGTGGGACCGGCGCAACATGGTCATCTTCGGCGTGGCGCTGTCGGTGGGGCTGGGGCTTCAGCTGGAGCCCGGCGCGCTGCAACATGCGCATCCGACGGTGCAGGTGCTGCTCACCTCCGGGCTCCTGCCCGCGGCGACCATCGCGATCGT
Source organism: Acuticoccus yangtzensis (assembly GCF_001927245.1). Classification (GTDB taxonomy): domain Bacteria; phylum Pseudomonadota; class Alphaproteobacteria; order Rhizobiales; family Amorphaceae; genus Acuticoccus; species Acuticoccus yangtzensis. The sequence continues at coordinate 515,446 of NZ_MJUX01000002.1, forward strand.
CCTCAACCTCTTCCTGCCCACGACCCTGGCGGACGATCGCGCGCCGGAGGAGCCGGAGGGCGTGCGGCATGACGCCTATCTGCGGTCGACGCCCTCTCACTGACCCTCGGATCAGGTGTCGCTTCTCCCACGTCCGCGGACGGGGTCAGCCCCCCGCGCCGACGATGCCGCCGGTCTGCAGCCGCGTCAGCGCCTCGGCCGTATCCGGCGCGGTCTCATAGAGCGTGGCCAGGGCCTGGCTCTCGTAGAGCTGCGCCAATTTGAGGTCATGGAGGATTGCAGTGCGGGTGCTGTCGCCGGTCTCGTCCTCGGGAACGCCTTCGAGCTCCATTCCGGCCAGCACGAGGCGCTGGATGGCGGCGCGCGCGGTGTTCGGGGCGAGGGCGCGCGACCGGGCGAGGGCGGTGCGCGCGAAGTCGTCGAACCCGCCGGACGCCGCCGCGATCGCCGCCGCATTCCAGGCGAAGACATTCCCCGGCGTCGCCTCGATTGCCTCGATTGCGAGCTCCAAGGCCAGGCGCTCGTCCTGCCAGCGCAGGGACGCCGTTTCGGAGCGGTCGATGTTGTAGAGGGACCGGTCGAACAGGGCGGTGCGGTTCTCGGGGAACCAGCTGTCCAGCCCAACATTCACCCTTTCATCCGGGCTGAACCCCGGAGAATCGTCCATCACCGCGGCAAATGATGCCAGCCCGATCAGCAAAAGCGTAATACTACTTATGCGTACGATTGTCTTGCCGAACGCGGGGTTAGATGCCTTCTGGTCGGACGTGGACGAGCGCCGCATAAGTTTCTGCCACTTCTTGTTTCTGCGGGGCACTCGCCCCAATTCATCTACAAGGCCGGGCCACGTTGCCCGATTCTTCGAACGTTGAGGAGGCCAAAGTGCTGCGCTTTCTGCGCCGCCCTCGCCCAGAGGCCGGCACCCCCGCCCCCACACCGCGGGTCGCACCGGACACCCGCATCTACGCGATCGGCGACATTCATGGTCAAGCGCATTGCCTCGATATTCTGCTCGAGCGCATTGACGCCGATCAACAGACATATACGGACGGCCGCAATTCGCGGATTGTCCTGTTGGGCGATTATGTCGACCGCGGGGCGGACAGCCGCGCCGCGCTGGAGCGCGTGAAGGCCCTCGTCGCGGACGGCGCGGTGGCCCTTCGCGGCAACCACGAAGAGGCGCTGCTGAACTTCATCGACGAGCCGTTGGCGGGCGCGCGCTGGTTCGGCTTCGGCGGGAAGCAGACCGTCGCCTCCTACGGCATCACCCCGCCCCAGCGGATGGACAAGGACAGCCTCACCACCCTCGCCTCCGAGCTGGCCCAGGCGATGGGCGATCACATCGCCTTCCTGCGCTCCTCCCTCGTCCCGTACCATGAAAGCGGCGATGTGGTCTTCGTTCACGCCGATCTCGCACCCGGCGTGCCGCTGGCCGAGCAGGACCCGCATATCCTCACCTGGGGCCATCCCGACCAGCCGTGCGCGGCGTGGATGGAGGGCAAGCTCGTCGTGCACGGCCATTATCCGGATGTCGACCCCATGGAGAGCGAGGGGCGCATCTGCATCGACACCGGCGCCTTCTACACCAACAAGCTCACTTGCCTGCGGCTGGACGAGGGCACCGGGTTCCTCAACAGCGTCGGCGGCAGCCCCCGCATCGGCCCGGTGCCGCCATCTTCCGCGCGCGAGGATACCGAGCCCGCGTGACGGCCCGCAGCAGGCAAGCGACCGGCCGCCGCCGTCCAAACATGAAAAAAGGCGCCCCTCGGGGCGCCTTTTCGCGTTGCCGGTTCGGATCGCCGGGCCGCCACGCAGGCCGTCAGGCGGCGCGCGCCACCACAGGCTGATGCACCGGACGGGAGGGGGCGATCTCCATCGCCACCTGGTCCGCGACCATCTCGGCCGTCGCGGCGGAGAGCGTCCAGCCGAGGTGACCGTGGCCGGTGTTGTAGAACACGCCCTGGCGCGAGCCACGGCCGACGCGGGGCATCATGTTCGGCATCATCGGGCGCAGGCCGGCCCACGGCACCGCATGCTCGGTCGACACCGCCGGGAAGTGCTTCTCGCACCAATCCACCAGCGGGCGCACCCGGTCGGAGCGGATGTCGAGGTTGGCGCCGTTGAACTCGGCCGTTCCGGCGATGCGCAGACGGTCCTCGCCGAGGCGCGACGAGACGATCTTCGCCTTGTCGTCCAGGAGCGAGATCCACGGCGCGGCCTTGCGGCTGAGCTCGTCCTTCAGCTCCACGGTGATGGAGTAGCCCTTCACCGGGTAGATATCGACCGTGTCGCCCAGCGTCTTGGCGATGGCGCGGCTCTTGATGCCGGCCGACACCACCACGCCGTCGAACGCCTGGTCGTGGCCGTCGGCGGTCACGCGCACGCCGCCGTCGACGGTTTGCACCGCGCCGACGTCGACACCGAAGCGCAGCGTGGCGCCGCGGCGGACCAGGGCACGGGCGAGACCCATGGAAAACTTATGGATGTCGCCGGAGGCGTCGCTCTCGGTCAGGAAGCCGCCGAGATAGTCGCCCTTCAGCGCGGGCTCCACGTCCTTCACCTCGGCACCGGACAGCTCGCGCCGGGTGAGGCCGCCTTCGGCCAGCAGCGTGTTCACCGCGCGTGCGTGGGCCATGTCCTTCTGCGACGTATAGAAGTGCAGGATACCGCGGTTTTCGAGGTCGAAGTCGATGCCTTCGCGCTCGGCCATCTCGAACAGCACGGCGCGGGCGGCGATCGCCATGCGCACGGTCTCGACCGTGTTGGCCTTGTAGTGCGGGATGTTGGCGAGGAACTTCGCCATCCAGCCGATCTTATGCAGCGTCGGGCGCGGGTTCACGAGGAGCGGGGCGTCCGCCTGGAGCATCCACTTGAGGCCCTTGAGGACGGTGCCCCACTGGGTCCAGGTCTCGGCATTGGAGGCGGAGAGCTGGCCGCCATTGGCGAAGCTCGTCTCCATCGCTGCATAGCGGTTCTTGTCGAAGACGGTGACTTCGAAGCCGCGGTCCATGAGGGCGTAGGCGGTGGTCAGGCCGGTGATGCCAGCGCCGATGACGGCAATGTGAGACATGAATGGGCTCCCGTGCGGTCGCGCATTGCGCCGCGGGTGCCCCCTCCGTGCTTGAACCTGAGAGCTTCACCCTGCCGAAGCGGGGCTTTCTCCTACGGTGGGCCTTGCGGCCACTTTCCGGAGTGTTGAGGCGACGCCGGTCCTGGGACCTGAGAGTTTCCGGGGCGGTTGCTCCTTCGGCGGCGGGTTGCCCCGCCTTCTCCCGGCGTCGTCTTGTATGGCCGCGATATAGCCGCGGCCCCCGCACCGCGCAAGATCCAACCTCCTGCTCCGACGATAATATTTACTTCGGCCAGCGATCTCGCGCCGATAGGACAAAATGAACCTCCGCATCGCAATTCGCGGAAACGTCGGTGAACATTTCCCTATGAGCACAGGGGCGCCGAACGGGGGTCGTCAGGCTGTACGCTGCACAAATCCAAAATCCTTTCAGATTGAATGGATTAGGCGCGAACTTTCCGTGCGACATTTAATGATCATCTGACGAACCAACGCAGTCGCGATGCGTTTGCCCCTTATGTCGGTGATTGAATTCCTTGCTGGCCTGCCGGTGTCGTTCCGCAGCGCGCCCTCCGGGGCATGGCGCGGAGCGACCGGACCGGACGCCGCGGGAACGGCTCGGCCTCCCCTGGCACCGTTCCCCCGGCCATGCCCCAGCCTTTCGATGCCGTCTCGCTCAAACTTCAAAGTGAGGGAATTATGGTGGCGCCTTCCACATCGCCGCACGCGCGGCCGCGCACCCACTGGGCAACGACGCTGATCGCCATCGTCGTCGCGCTGCTCGGTCTTCCGCTTCTCGGCCTCGGGGCCTGGCTCATCGTCCTCGGCGGCAGTTGGTACTATGCGCTTGCCGGACTCGGCCTCGTCATCGTTGCCGCCCTCCTCGCCCGCCGCTCCATGGCCGCGATCTGGCTCTATCTCCTCGTCTGGCTGGCCACGCTCGGCTGGGCCTATTGGGAGGTCGGCCTCGACTATTGGGCCCAGGTGCCGCGCGTCGTCGCCCCCACCATCCTCCTGGTGATCCTGCTCCTCTTCACGCCGCTCCTGTCCGGCCGCAAAACCGAGGGTGCACGCTGATGCCCGTTTCGCCCAAACCCCTCCTCGCAGCGCTGCTCGTCTCCAGCGCTTTGACCGCGCCGGCGCTGGCCCAGGCCCCCGCAGAGACCACGCCCGACCCCCTGCCCGCCGCCACCGGCACGACCACGCCCGAAGCGACCCCGGCGGTCGACGCCGACACGGACGATGCGGCAGGTGCGCCGGAGGACGAAATCGCGGCGCCGACCGCCGCCGAACCGGACCCCGGCACCCAACCGCAGCAGAGCGCCAGAGCGCCGCAGCCACAGCCCGCCGTCGGCACCGACTGGCCCTTCTGGGGCGGGGACGCCAACGCCCAGCGCTATTCGCCGCTGGACCAGATCACGCCGCAAAATGTCGGCCGGCTCGAAAAGGCCTGGACCTTCCACACCGGCGACCTTCCCACCGGCTCGGCGGCCGGCAAATATTCGCCGGAGGTCACGCCGCTGAAGATCGGCGACAATCTCGTCATGTGCACGGCGATGAACAATCTCATCTCCGTCAACGCCGCGACGGGCGAGAAGAACTGGGAATTCGACGCCGAGGTCTCCAACGACGCCATCCCCTACGGCGCCACCTGCCGCGGCGTCTCCACCTATACGGCGCCCGATCTGCCGGACGACGCGCCGTGCAAGGTGCGCATCATCGAAGGCACCCTCGACGCGCGGCTGATCGCCGTCGACGAGGCGACGGGCGCGCTCTGCCAGGACTTCGGCGAGAACGGCCAGGTGGACCTGTGGCAGGGCATCGGCGAGAAGGTCCCCGGCTGGTACTCGGTCACCGCGCCGCCCGCCATCGTCCGCGGCATCGCCGTCACCGGCGCGCAGGTGAAGGACGGCCAGGCCGAGGACGCCCCGTCCGGCGTCATCCGCGGCTACGACGCGGTAACGGGCGAACTCGTCTGGGCCTGGGACATGGGCGCACCGGAGGCCAACCGGAACGGCCCGCCCGAGGGCGAAACCTACACCCGCGGCACGCCCAACATGTGGACCACCGCCACCGCCGACGAGGAACTCGGCCTCGTCTACCTGCCGATGGGCAACTCCTCGGTCGACTATTGGGCGTCCAACCGAGCCGACTACGAGCACGACTGGTCGACGAGCCTCGTCGCCATCGACGTGACCACGGGCGAGCCGGCCTGGAGCTTCCAGACCGTCCACCGCGACGTGTGGGACTACGACCTCGGGTCCCAGGTGACGCTGATCGACTATCCGAACGGCGACGGCTCGACGACGCCGGCGATCATCCTGCCGTCCAAGCAGGGCGACATCTACATTCTCGACCGCGCCACAGGCGAGGCACTGACCCCGGTGGGTGAGATCGCGGTGCCGTCCCGCGGCGACCTGGAGCCGGAGGCCCTCTCCGCGACGCAGCCGGTGTCCGAATGGCACACGCTGAGGAAGCCGGACCTCGAAGAGAAGGACATGTGGGGCTTCTCCCCCATCGACCAGCTGTGGTGCCGCATCCAGTTCGCCCGCGCGCGCTATGAAGGCTTCTACACCCCGCCGACCACCGAGACGCGGTGGATCCAGTACCCCGGCTACAACGGCGGCAGCGACTGGGGATCCATCGCCTACGACCCCGAGCGCGGCCTCATCATCGCCAACTACAACGACATTCCGAACTACAACCGCCTCATCCCGCGCGACGAGCCGCTGGCCCCGCCCATCTACGAACAGACGGACGGCGGCGATGCCGGCGGCAAGGCGGAAGGTGCCGGCGATCCGCAGGTGGGCGCGCCCTACGGCATCTCGGTCAACGCCGGCTGGCGCAACTTCACGGGCATTCCCTGCACCTCGCCCCCCTATGGCGGCATCCGCGCGATCGACATCAACACCGGCGAGACGGTGTGGGACACGCCCATCGGCACCGCGCGCCGCAACGGACCGTGGGGGATAAAGTCCTACCTGCCGTTCAAGATCGGCACGCCGAACAACGGCGGCTCGGTCATCACCAAGAGCGGCCTGATCTTCATCGGTGCGGCCACGGACAATCTCTTCCGCGCGATCGACACGGCGACGGGCGAGACGCTGTGGTCTGACGTCCTGAACGGCGGCGGTCAGGCCAACCCGATCACCTACGAGGTGGACGGTGAGCAATATGTCCTCATCGCACCGGGTGGGCATCACTTCATGGAAACCGAGGTCACCGACGAGGTGGTCGCCTACAAGCTGCCGCGCGACTGATCCTCGGCGGGCCCTTCCGTCCGGCCGCCTGCCGGGCGGTCGGCCCCCGTCACCGCGACGCGCGGACCGGTCCCAGCCGGTCCGCGCTTGCTGTTTGGGCCCGTGGGCGATAAACGGCCCCATCACCAAACAGCGCCGTCGATATGCCTTTCACACCCCGCGTCTTCTCGGGCGTCCAGCCCACCGGCCAGCTGCACCTTGGCAACTACCTCGGTGCCGTGCGCCGTTTCGTGGCCATGCAGGACGACTATCCGTGCATCTATTGCGTGGTGGACCTCCACGCGATCACGATGTGGCAGGACCCCAAAGAGCTGATCGACGCCACCTATAGCGTCACCGCCGCCTACCTGGCGGCCGGCATCGACCCGAAAAAGTCCATCGTCTTCAACCAGAGCCGGGTGACGGCCCACGCCGAACTCGCCTGGATCTTCAACTGCGTCGCCCGCATGGGCTGGCTCAACCGCATGACGCAGTTCAAGGAGAAGGCCGGCAAGGACAAGGAGAACGCCTCCACGGGCCTCTTCGTCTACCCGAACCTGATGGCGGCCGACATTCTGGCCTACCAGGCGACCCACGTCCCCGTGGGCGACGACCAGAAGCAGCACCTGGAACTGACGCGCGATATCGCCCAGAAGTTCAACCACGACTATGCCGAGCGGCTGGCCGAACTCGGCTACGGCGAGGACGGGCTCTTTCCGATGACCGAGCCCATCATCCAGGGCCCGGCAACGCGCGTCATGAGCCTGCGCGACGGGTCGAAGAAGATGTCGAAGTCCGAGGCCTCTGACGCGAGCCGCATCAACCTGACGGACGATGCCGACGCCATCGCCCAGAAGATCCGCAAGGCGAAGACGGATCCGGAGCCTCTGCCGTCGGACGTGAAGGGCTTGGAAGGCCGGCCGGAGGCGGACAACCTCGTCGGCATCTATGCCGCGCTCGCCTCCACCACCAAGGAGGCCGTGCTGACCGACCATGGCGGCCAGGGCTTCTCGGCCTTCAAGCCCGCCTTGGCGGAGCTCGCGGTGGAGGTGCTGGCGCCGATGAACGCCGAGATGCGCCGCCTTCTGGACGATCGCGCCCACCTCGACGCCGTGCTGACCGACGGTGCCGAGCGCGCCCACGCCATTGCCGCGCCGATCCTGCGCGACGTGAAACGCGTCGTCGGCTTCGTCTCCTGATGAGCGGCGCCGACGGCCTGTTCGAGCGTGTGCCCTTCACGGACGAGATCGCGGTCCTGCGCGATCTCTACCCGCGCTCGGTCTGGCCGGGCCACAAGAACCTCGGCCAGACGGCGAAATTCTGGCTGCAGCGGCACGACATGTTCCGCGAGCTGGGCGAGATGATGACCACTGGCGCCGGCGCCTTCCTGGAGAACCAGGACGATCCGCGCGCCTTCATGGGGTGGCTTGCCCCGCGCCTGAACCTCTTCCTGCGCGAGCTCCACTCGCACCACCATGTCGAGGACGTGCACTATTTCCCGATCTTCCGCGCGGCGGATGAGCGGCTGGGGCGCGGGTTCGACATTCTGGACGCGGACCATCACACGATCGACGCGCTGATCCACGATATCGCCGGCACCGCGATGACCCTCCAGACCGCGATCCAGACGCGCGGCGAGGTGCGCCGGGCGGCCGACGCCTTCGCACAGCAGCTCGGCCACACCACCACCGGCCTCATCCGCCATCTCGACGACGAGGAGGACATCGTCGTGCCGCTGATCCTCGACCGCACCGAGGTGAAGCTCGGCGTCTGACGTCGCCCCCGACCTCTGAGGAACGGAGTCTCGTCGGCCTATCGTCGCCGCGCGCCTCGCACGCCGCCACCTGCCGGCCGATCACCGTTTGGGCGTACGCAGCCGGACATAGAGCGCGCCGTCGCCGCCGTGAGCGGCGTGGGCCGGACCGAAGGTGACGACGTGGGGCGCAAGCTCGCGGCTCGTGAGCCAGTGGGGCACGCTGCGGCGAAGAACGCCCCTGCCTTCACCGAAGCCGCGCGCCGGCCCCATCCCCTTCCCGGTGATGACCAGCACCACGCGCCGCCGCATCCCCGCTGACGAGACGATGAACCGCACCAGGGCGCCGTGCGCCTCCTCCTGCGTCATGCCGTGCAGGTCGATCCGCCCGTCGATGGTCACCACCCCGCGTGCCAGCTTGCGCCGCGTCTTGCGGTCGAGGTCGGCGGGCGCGCGGGAGGGACCGGGCGCGGTCTTGGGCGCCGGATCGGGCGTACGCGGCGCCGGCTCGGGCGGCGAGCCCGCCTGTTGCGGGACGGGCGGTTCCGTCTCGACAGGCGGTGGCTCCGGTGCGGGGGGCTGCGGCTTCAGCGGCGTGACCGAGCGCGACACGCGGGTCCACAGCTCCTTCTCACCGCTCGTCAGATCCCGGCGGCGGCGCGTCATGATGCTGTCCCGTCATCCGCTCCGGCGGCATCCGAAGGGGCCTCGCTCGCCTCGCCCCCGGCGCTCTGGCCTCCACGGGGGGCGCCGTGGCCGGCCGACCGGTGCGCAGGTGCCCGCTCGGCCAGCGGCCCTGTGCCGCCGCGCGCGCCCGGAATGATGCCCTTCGGCAGAAACAGCGTCATCACCGCCGGAGCCTTCACCCGTCCCGCGATCTCGCCCGCCTCGGCGCCTGTGCCGATGAAGAGGTCACCCCGCGCCGGGCCGATGATCGCCGACCCCGCATCCTCGGCCATGACCACGCCGGCGAAATCGCCCGTCGGGAGCCTCGTCTGAAGATGGATCGGCGTGCCGAGGCCGATGAAGGCCCGATCGACCGCCAGACTGCGCATCGGCACCAGCGGCACGCCTCCGGCCGCCGCCGGTCCGAGGGCGGGATCGCCCATCGGCCGCTCGCGGAAGAAGACGTAGGAGCGGTTGGCGTTCAGAATCTCGGGCACGATCCCTGGCCGCGCGGCGAGCACCGCGCGGATCGACTGCATCGTCGCGCCGCCCTCCGGCAAGAGCCCGCGGTCGATCATCACGCGCCCGATCGCCGTATAGGAATGGCCCGTCTTGCCGTGATAGCCGATGCGCATCGCGCCGCCGTCGGTGAACCTCAGCCGCGCCGAGCCCTGCACCTGGGCAAAGAATGCGTCCACCGGGTCGGCGACGAGGGCGAGCTCCAGCCCCATCGCGTCCAGCGCTCCGCCGCCGATCGCCTCACGGTCCGGATAAGGCTCGACGCCCCCCGCCACCGCCCTCCCCCATGTGCCGTCGCCCGGCAGGTCGGCCTGCGGAGGCACCCGAACGAGGTCCGGCGGCCGGCGAAGAAGCGGGGTTTGAAACGGCCCGGTGCGGGTGCGCGATGCGTCGATCACCGGCTCATAATAGGCCGTGACGAAACCGGGTTCAGCAACCCGCCAGGCATCGAAGGTGTCCACCACGATGGCGTTGGCGCTGCGGCCGCGCGGGACCAGCGCTTCGGCGATCGCACACAGCCACGCGGCCTGTGCGGGCCGCGCGGCGATGGCCGGATCGAGATGGCGGGCAACCCCGGTGAGAAGGGCCTCTGCCTCGCGCTCACACCAGCCGGGAAGGCCGGCGATCGGGGTTTGAACCGCCGGGCCGTTCATTCGCTGTGCCGTCCGTCAGGCGGATTCGGTGGCGACCAGGGTCCAGTTCGGGTTGGGCGAGTCCACCTGGCGCTCGAACGTCCACACGTCCACAACGTCGGTCACCTTGTTGGGGTCACCGTCGATCAGAGTGCCGTCGCGGTCGTAGGTGGCGGTGATCATCTGGCTGTCGATCCGCGCGGTGACGCGGGCGATCTTGCCCTTCAGCGACGCATCGGTGATGGCCATCTTGTCGATCCCGATGAGGGTGGTCGACATCGTCTGCCCCTTCGCCTCGCGATCGGCGATCGCCGCGGAGAAGCCTTCCATCACCTCTTCGGACAGGAGCGGGCGCAGATTGTCGCGCTCGCCGGCGGCGAAGGCGGTAACGATCATCTCGTACGCCATCTGCGCGCCGTTGAGGAACGGCTTCGGCTCGAACGAGGGGTCGGCGACGATGATGTCGCGCAGCGCATTGTAGACCGGGGTGTCCTTGGTCGCGATCGTCTTCAGCCGCTCTTCGACGACGCTGGGCTCGGGCGACGCGGTGTCCTGACCGGACGGCTGGCGCGGAAGGGCGACCACATTATCGTTGCCGCGGGATTCTCCGCTGCTGCGGGCGGTGTAGCGGTCCATCGGCGGACGCTCGTTCCCTGTCCTGCGGCCCAGCACGCTACGGAGCCGCAGAAAAATCGCCACAGCCAGCGCGAGGATCATCAAATTGTAGATGTCGAAGAATTCACTCATCCACTGGTAACCTGTCAGCCCGTGTCCTGAGCCCTGCCGCGGCGCGCACCGCGTTTCGCCCTCAACACCACACATAAGACGCCGCGAAGCGTCGTACAGGTGTCGAATGCAGCACGGCGTGCGGCGGACCGTATCGGACTGCGCGGGGCGGGTCTACGCCCAACGGTCGAAAAGGCCGGCGGCGCTTCCCATATTGCGCCGAGTGCAAAGGGAAAATGTCGTGATCCGCTCCATCCTCTTCGTCTTGCTCCTGATCGTGCCGATCGCCGAAATCGCCGTGTGTCTCACGGTCGGCAGCGCGATCGGCGTGCTGCCGACGCTTCTCATCATCATCGCGACGGCGGTCCTCGGCGCGGCCTTGTTGAAGCGGCAGGGAGTCGCCGCGTTCGCCCGCCTTCAGTCGGACATGAAGGAGGGGCGCGTGCCGGCTGCGGCAATCGGTCAGGCCATCACGGTGGGCATCGCCGGGGTGCTGCTCCTCACGCCGGGCTTCATCACCGATGCGGTCGGCTTTCTCCTCTTCATTCCCAAGGTGCGCGCGTGGCTGTGGCAGCAGATTTCCGGCTCCGTAAAGGTCTACGACGCCAGCGGCCGCACCGGGTCCAGCCCGTTCGGTGGCGGGTCCGGCAGCTTCGGGGGCTCCCCGTTCGGCGGATCGCAGGGGGCGCGGCCGCGCCCCGGCAATCCGCGCGTGATCGACCTGGAGGCCGAAGAGGTGCGACAGGGGCCCGGCAGCGGCTCGTCCGGCACCGATCCCTCGTCCGACCCCGATCCCTCGACACCGTGGCGGCAGGGTCCGCGCGACTGAACGGCGGCGGTCTGACCGCCCTGCCGGGCATGGGCCGACGGTTGGGGCTGCCCCCGTGGGACGAAAGGCCCTAGGATTGTGGGCGCCAAAGTGTTAGCCCCGCGCCCAATCCTTTTTGTTCACCAACGGACTCACCATGACCGACGCCACGATGGGCGCCCCCGAAGGCCAGGCTCAGCCCTCGGTTCGCGTTCTCGCCCAGTACGTTAAAGATCTCTCTTTCGAAAATCCGCGGGCTCCGCTGTCGCTTCAGACGAACAACACGACCCCCGCCATCAATATTGGCGTCAACGTCGGCGCGCGGAACCTGTCGGAAACCGACTTCGAGGTGACGCTGTCGCTGGAATGCACCGCGGGCAAGGATGACGAGATCGCCTTCCAGGCCGAGCTCGCCTATGCGGGCGTGATCCGCGTCGGCGGTATGAAGCCGGAGCATGTGCAGCCGTTCCTGCTGATCGAAGGGCCGCGCCTTCTCTTCCCGTTTGCGCGTCAGATCATCGCCGACGCGGTGCGCAACGGCGGCTTCCCGCCGCTGATGATCGACCCGATCGACTTCGTGGCGCTCTACCGCAAGAACCTCGAGCGTGCGCAGTCCGCGCAGCAGCAGGCCCCGAAGGCCAACTGATCCGCTCCGGCGGTCGCCTTATTCGGCGGCGATCGCCGGGCGTTCCTCCGCGGGCTGCGGCATCACCTTGGCCCAGACGGAGTCCTTGAACGTCGCCATGAAGGCGGCGTGGGCGGCGCGCTCCGCCTCCGTCAGCCGCGGCGCCAGCGGCACGGGGCGCGGCTTGTGGCGCAGCGGGCCGGCCGCTCTGTCGCCCCCCGAACCGGCACCGCCCAGCACCAGCGTCGCCTGGCGCCCGCCGGTCAACTCCAGATAGACTTCCGCCAGAAGCTCAGCGTCGAGCAGGGCGCCGTGCTTGGTGCGGCGCGAGGAATCGACGCCGTAACGCGCGCACAAGGCGTCCAGCGAGTTGGCGCCGCCGTGCTTGCGGCGGGCAATGGACAAGGTGTCCACCACCTGATGCGGCGGGATCGCCTCCTTGCCGCAGCGCTTCAGCTCGTGATTCAGAAAGTTGACGTCGAATGAGGCGTTGTGGGCGACGAGGTTGGCGTCCCCCAGGAAGGCCACGAAATCGTCCACCACCTGCGCGAAGACCGGCTTGTCGGCCAGGAAGTCGGCCGAGATGCCGTGGACGCGGAAGGCTTCCTCCGGCATGTCCCGCTCGGGATTGATGTAGACGTGGAAGACGTTGCCGGTCGGAATCGCGTTCAGCACCTCGACGGCGCCGATCTCGACCACGCGGTCGCCGGTTGCCGGGTCGAGGCCGGTGGTTTCGGTGTCGAGCACGATTTCGCGCAAGGCTGGCCTCCCTGCCAAGGCGGCGATCAGAAACTTCGCCGCCTGGAACCCGCCGACAGTGCCACAGGGCGGGGCCGATTTCACCCGCAGCGGGCGGTTAAGCGAGAGCCATCAACGCTTTGCGAACCGCGCCGACCTGCCGCGCCGCATCCTCGACGCTCGTCCCGGTGTCGATGACGAAGTGGGCTCCCGCGCGTTTCTCCGCGTCCGGCAACTGCTTGGCGAGGATGGCGGCAAAGGTCTCCTCCGTCATATCCGGCCGCGCCAGCACGCGCGCGCGCTGCACGTCGGCCGGCGCGCTGACGACGACCACCGCGCCGACATCGCGGTTGCGCCCTGTCTCGAACAGCAGTGGCACGTCGAGGATGGCGAGGCGCGCCCTCGCCTCCCGCGCGGCGGCGAGGAAGGCCTCCTGGTCGGCGCGCACCAGCGGGTGAACGATCGCCTCCAGCCGCGCCATCGCCTCGGGTTTGCCGAGAACATGGCCGCGCAGCCGCATGCGGTCGACGGCGCCATCCACGACGACGCCGGGAAAGGCGGCACCGACAGGCTCCACCGCCGCGCCGCCCGCCGCATAGAGCCGGTGGACCGCCGCGTCGGAATCGTAGACCGGGTCGCCCGCCGCCTTGAACAGGGCCGCCGTGGTGGACTTGCCCATGCCGATGGAGCCGGTCAGGCCGACGATGATCATCGCCGCGCTCCCGTCATAATGTGGCGACCACCTTGGCGCGCAGGGCGGCATCCACCTCCGGACGGAAGCCGAACCACTTCTCGAACCCCACCGTCGCCTGGTGGATCAGCATGCCGAGCCCGTCGACCGTGGTGAGGCCCCGCGCGGCGGCCGCCTCCAGAAGCGGCGTTCGCAGCGGGTTGTAGACGATGTCCGCCACCACCGCACCCGCAGGCAGCGGGGCGAGGTCGACCTTGAGCGGCTCGTGCCCGTCCATCCCGAGCGAGGTGGTGTTGACGAGGAGGTCCGCCTCGCCCAGCAGCGCCGGGATGTCGTCCCACGCCATCGCCCGCGCGCCGACCTTCGCGGCCAGAAGCTCCGCCCGCTGCTGGCGCCGGTTGACGATGACGAGGTCCAGCCCCGCGTCGATCAACGCATCGCACACCGCGACCGAGGCGCCGCCCGCGCCGAGCACCAGGCCGCGCTTGGCGCTGCGCCAGTCCGGCGCCTGCTCGTCGAGGCTGGCGATGAACCCGGCACCGTCGCTGGACGTGCCGGCCAACGCGCCATCCTCCATCCACACCGTGTTGATGGAGTTGAGCCGCGCCCCGACGGGGTCCAGCCGCACATGCCCCGCCGCCGCGATCTTGTGCGGCACGGTGACGTTGACGCCGGTCAGCCCCATCGTCCCGAATTCGGCGAAGAAACGGTCCAGCTCCGCAGGGTGGACGGGCAGAAGCTCGTACCGGGCCTTTATGTCATACCGCTCGAACCAATGACCGAAGATCATCGGCGAGCGCGAGTGGGCCACGGGAAATCCCACGAGTCCGACGCGCGTGACCATCAGAAGTCTTCCGCCAGGCCGCCCGAACCGTAGCGCCGGTCCGACAGCAGCGCGACGATCGCCGCCGCGGTTTCCTCGATCGACCGGCGCGTGACGTCGATCAGCGGCCAGCCGTTCTCCGCGCAGAGCTTGCGCGCATAGGTCACCTCCTTCGCCACCGCCTGACGATTGACGTAGGTGGAGCCCTTGCGCTCGGCGTTCATGGAAATGAGCCGGTTTTCGCGCAAGGCGACGATTCGCTCAGGGCTCGCCGTCAGCCCGACCACCAGCGCCCGGCGCGCATCGAACAGGTTCGGCGGCAACGGCAAGTCCGTCACGATGGGAAGGTTGGTCGCCCTCACCCCGCGGTGCGCCAGATAGATGGACGTCGGCGTCTTCGACGTGCGCGACACGCCGATCAGCACCACGTCCGCCTCGTCGATATCGTCCGGCAGCGCACCGTCATCGTGGCGCATGGCGAAGTTCAGCGCCTCGATCCGGCGGAAATAGCTCGCGTCCAGCTCGTGCTGCGCGCCGATGCGCGACGCCTTCTGCACGTTGAGGTAGGTCTGAAACACCGCGACCAGCGGGTCGAGAACGTCGATGCAGGGAAGGCCGAGCTCGTTACAGGTCGCCTGCAGCCGGGTCAAAATGTCCGGGTCCACCAGCGTGAACATGACGATGCCGGGGGCGTCCTCGATCTCGGCCAGAACGCGGTCGAGCTGCCGATCGGAGCGCACCAGCGGGTAGACGTGCTCGATCGCCTCCACATCCTCATAACGCGCGACGGCCGCCCGCGAGGCCGTCATCAGGGTCTCGCCGGTGGAGTCCGACACGAGATGTACGTGGACAAACGTGCGTTTTCGGTTCACGGACGCCTTCGCAACTTGAGGATCACTGTGGAGAACGTCGTGACCGGAGAGGCGCGCCAGCGCAAGCCTGTGGATTCACCTCTTGTTAATCCACTGCTGCATCCCCGGCACTCGATCGGTGGACAGGCGTGTGAGCGAAAGAGAGCGGCGCGTCCGGCGATTGCGCCTTTGCCTCGGCCTTCCACAACCCCTCGCCCTGAAATTACCGCATCGCCGATGAGGCGCCGTGCGGTGTCCAGCACGAAATCGAAGGCGTTGATCCAATGTGTGAACAGTGGCTTTGCGGCAACGCGGCGCGTCGCCCCCAGGCTCTCAATAGCGTGAATGAACCGGTGATCCCCGCGATTCGGCGGCCATCAGAATCATCAGATCTTCTTAAATAAAGATTGATAGATTGATGAACGGTAAACGAGACGGCATACAGATGCTCGTGCAAGCCTTGCGTGGCGAAAGGGTCACGCCGGCTCCGGTGTGGTTCATGCGCCAAGCCGGGCGCTACCTCCCCGAATATCGCGAGCTTCGCACCAAAGCCGCGTCCTTCCTCGAATTCTGCTACACGCCGGACCTCGCCGTCGAAGCCACGCTGCAGCCGATGCGCCGTTACGCCTTCGACGCCTCCATCGTGTTCTCGGACATCCTCGTCGTGCCCGACGCGCTCGGTCAGAAGACATGGTTTGTCACCGGCGAGGGTCCAAGGCTGGAGCCGATCACGAACGCGAGCGCGCTTTCGCTGAAGGGCTTCGACGCGCACCTTTCGCCGGTCTACGAGACCATTGCGCGGCTACGCGCAGAATTGCCGGCGGAGAAAGCGCTGCTGGGCTTCTGCGGCGCGCCGTGGACGCTGGCGACCTACATGATCGCCGGCAAAGGCGGCGGCGACCAGTTCGCGGCCCGCAAGGCGATGGCGGCCGACCCTGAAGCCTTCCGCGGCATCATCGACATGCTGGTCGAGGCCTGCTCGCGCCATCTGGTCGCCCAGGTCCGCGCCGGTGCCGACGCGCTGCAGATCTTCGACTCCTGGGCGAGCGCGCTCGACGAGGAGGGTTTCCACGAATGGTCCATCCGGCCCATCGGGGATATCGTGAAGAAGGTCCGCGCGGAGGTGGATGTGCCGATCATCGGCTTCCCCCGCGGCGCCGGGGCGGGCTACCAATCCTTCGTCGATGAAACGGGGGTGGATGGCGTGTCGATCGACTGGTCGGTGCCGATGGACTTTGCGCGCAACCTGCAGGGCCGCGGCGTCTGCGTTCAGGGCAATCTCGACCCCGCCCGGCTGGTGGCGGGCGGTCCGCAGCTCGACGCCGCCGTCGACCGGATCTGCGACGCGCTGAAGGACGGGCCATTCATCTTCAACCTCGGCCACGGCATCTCGCTCGAGACGCCGCCGGAGCACGTCGCGCAGGTGATCGCCCGCGTCAAAGAAAGGACTGCCGCATGACCGAGTATTATCATTGGATCAAGGCGGCGCACATCATCGCGGTCATCTGCTGGATGGCGGCGCTTCTCTACCTGCCGCGGCTGATGGTCTATCACGTGTCCGCCGAAACGGGGTCGGTGCAGTCCGAAACCTTCAAGGTCATGGAACGGCGCTTGATGCGCGGGATCGCCAACCCGTCGATGATCGCGACCTGGGTGTTCGGCCTGATGCTGGCCTACGTGCTCGACGCTTGGTCCATGGGCTGGTTCCACGCCAAGGTCGCGCTGGTGATCGCGATGACCGTGATCCACCACATGGCGGTGCGTTGGATGAAAGCCTTCCAGAAGGACGAGAACCGCCACTCGGCAAAATACTACCGGATCGCCAACGAAGTGCCGGCCGTGTTGATGCTCGGCATCGTGATTTTGGTGGTCGTCAAGCCGTTCTGAGGGCGCAAACAGCATTTTTGTGGGGTGGCGCCCTTGCGAACGGGCCTGAGGGCCTGTAGATAGGACGCCATCCATCGGTCGTTGCACCAAGGGCGCGCGTTCCCACCTTCCGCGCCGCGCACGTCCGGAGGACACCCCTCCTCCCTTATCCGCCCACCTCCGCGGCGATGTCCGTCATCCAGGACAACCAAATGCAAATGAAACTACAGGAGCTCAAGGCGAAGAGCCCCGGCGATCTCATCGCATTCGCCGAGGAGCACGAGGTCGAGAATGCCTCTACCCTGCGCAAGCAGGAACTGATGTTCGGCATTCTTAAGCAGCTCGCTAATAAAGATGTCGAAATTATCGGCGAGGGCGTCGTCGAAGTCCTGCAAGACGGCTTCGGCTTCCTCCGCTCCCCGGACGCCAATTACCTCCCCGGCCCTGACGATATTTACGTCTCCCCGTCGCAGATCCGCCGCTTCTCGCTGCGCACCGGCGACACGGTGGAGGGCCAGATCCGCAGCCCCAAAGAGGGCGAACGCTACTTCGCCCTCCTCAAGGTCAACACGATCAACTTCGAAGAGCCCGAAGCGGCACGGCACAAGATCCACTTCGACAATCTGACCCCGCTCTACCCCGACGAGCGGTTCAACATGGAGATCGACAACCCGACCTCCAAGGACTTCTCCGGCCGCGTCATCGACCTGGTCGTTCCGCTCGGCAAGGGCCAGCGCGGGCTGATCGTCGCCCCTCCCCGCACGGGTAAGACGGTCCTTCTGCAGAACATCGCGAAGTCCATCACCGCGAACCATCCGGACTGCTATCTCATCGTCCTCCTGATCGACGAGCGGCCGGAAGAAGTGACCGACATGCAGCGCTCGGTGCGCGGCGAGGTCGTCTCCTCCACGTTCGACGAGCCGGCCCAGCGCCACGTCGCGGTCGCCGAAATGGTGATCGAGAAGGCGAAGCGCCTGGTCGAGCATGGGCGCGACGTCGTCATCCTGCTGGACTCCATCACCCGCCTCGGCCGTGCGTACAACACGACCGTGCCGTCGTCCGGCAAGGTGCTGACCGGCGGTGTGGACGCCAACGCTCTGCAGCGCCCCAAGCGCTTCTTCGGTGCGGCCCGCAACATCGAGGAAGGCGGCTCGCTGACGATCATCGCGACCGCCCTGATCGACACCGGCAGCCGCATGGACGAAGTCATCTTCGAAGAGTTCAAGGGCACCGGTAACTCGGAAATCATCCTTGACCGCAAGGTGTCCGACCGCCGCGTGTGGCCGGCGATCGACATCCAGCGCTCCGGCACCCGCAAGGAAGAGCTGCTGGTCAAGAAGGAAGACCTCAAGAAGGTCTACGTCCTGCGTCGCATCCTCAACCCGATGGGCAGCGTGGACGCGATCGAGTTCCTCCTCGACAAGCTGCGTCAGACGAAGAACAACGGCGAATTCTTCGACTCCATGAACACCTGACACGCGGGGATTGCGCGCATCTTGAGGGCTGCGGCACTCGGATCCGGCAGAAGGCGGCGCTCCTCGAGCGTCGCCTTTTTTCGTGCCCTCCCCTCAATCCGGCTGCCACAGTGCGCTGGTGAGGTCGTCGGCGCCCGTCAACGGCAGCGAGCACACGCCGCGGCGGCAGATGATGGCGCTGCCCGCCGGGAGCGCTGCGGCGTTGGCGGGGTGGCCCTCGGGCGGCTGCGGCAGCGTCAGTGCGGTTGGATGGCCAGAGCGCATCGCCGCGGTGGCGAGCGCGGCATCGGCCGTCGTCACCGTCGCCGCCCTGTCGAGCTGATCGAGCCCGTTCACCATGCTGGCGCAACCGAAGACGTTGGCGGCCAACGCGCGGGCGTGGACCCGCAAGGTGGCCCGGGCCGCTTGCTCGAACCGCTCCGCCCCGGTCAGGGCCCACAGCGTTGCGAGGTTGTTAACCATAAGGCCGTTGGCATTCGGGACGGCCTCGTCGAGCGGGCTGGACGGGCGCATGATCAGCGCGTCGGCATCGTCGGCGGTCCAATAATATCCGCCGCCGGGTGCGCCGTAGTGGCGGGAGAGCGTATCGGTCCACAGGATGGCGTCGGCCAGCGCATCGCCCGGGCGCCCCGCTGCGACAAGGCTGAGCGCGGCCTTGATCATCGCCGCATAATCGAGCGCGAAACCCTGCCCGAGGCGGACCTTGCCCCTCACCGCGTGAATGAGGCGCCCGCCCTCCCCGAACGTCGCCTTGGCGTTGGCGTAGGTGGTCTCGGCGAGATCCAGCCAGTCCTCGCGGCCCAGCACGGCCCCGGCGCGCGCGAGTGCGGCGATGGTGAGGCCATTCCAGTCGGCCAGTGCCTTGTCGTCACGCGCAGGACGCGGTCGTCGCTCACGTGCGTCAAGGAGCTGCGCACGGCAGGCCGATAGAAATGCCTCCTCCTCCGGCTCGGCAAGTCCGTCCCGGTCGAGCCGGTGAAGCACGTTCGTGCGTTCCCAGTTGCCGTGCTCCGTCACGTTGTAGGCGGCGGCGAACCGGGCAGCGTGGGCGCCGAGCACGTCCTGAAGCTCGGCGAGGGTCCAGACGTAGAAGCGCCCCTCCTCGCCTTCGGAGTCCGCGTCGAGGCTGGCGGCGAAGAGACCGTCGACGCTCATCTCCCGCGTCAGCCAGGTGACGATTTCGTCGCAGCGCGTGGCGAGCAGCTCCGAACCCGTCGCTGCACTCACCTCCGCCATCAACGTGAGGATCTGCGCATTGTCGTAGAGCATCTTCTCGAAATGAGGCACATGCCATTGACCGTCGACGGAGTAGCGGGCGAGGCCGCCGCCGACATGGTCCCATATCCCGCCCATCCCGATGCGGCCGAGGGCGAGCGCAACGGCGTCGCGATAGGCCACGTCGCCGGTGCGGGCGAAGGCGCGCCACAGCACCTCGAACAGGCTGGCGTTGGGAAATTTGGGAGCGCCGCGCGTTCCGCCATTCACCGGGTCCATGATGCTGAGAAGCTGCCGCGCCGCCTTGTCGACCGTGTCCGCCGGCAACTCGCCCGGCTCGTTCTCGGTGGCGAGACGCTGGCGCAGTGCGGTGACGTTGTCGGTCACGATCGGCTGGCCCGCTGCGAACGCATCGGCCACGGCTGAGAGGACGTTCACGAATTTCGGCCTCCCGAAGCGCGCGTCCTTCGGAAAATAGGTGCCGCCGAAGAAAGGCTCGCCGTCCGGCGTCAGGAACATGGTCAGCGGCCACCCGCCTTGTTCGCCCGTGGCGTGGAGCGCGGCCATATAGATCTGGTCGATGTCGGGCCGTTCTTCCCGGTCGACCTTGATGTTGACGTAGCGGTCGTTCATCACCGCCGCCGTGGCCTCGTCTTCGAAGCTCTCGTGTGCCATCACATGGCACCAGTGGCAGGCGGCATAACCGACCGACAGAAGGATGGGTTTTCCCGTCCGCTGGGCTTCGGCGAGTGCCTCGGCGGACCATGGCCACCAATCGACGGGATTGTCCGCGTGTTGCAGCAGGTAGGGGCTGGCTTCCTGCGCCAGTCTATTGGCCATCGAGAACTCCCATGCAGTTAGACGGAACAATTGTGGCACTGTCGTCCGGTCGGCCACCCAGCGCGATCGCAATTGTGCGTGTGAGCGGTGCTGAAGCCGTGGCGCTGGCCGCATCCTTTGGTGTGACCGGGCTCGCGCCGCGCCGCGCTAGCCTGCGCCGGCTGGTATCGCCGTTGGACGGCGCCCTTCTGGACCGCGCGGTGTGCGTCCACTTTCCCGGCCCCGAGACGTCGACGGGCGAAGACATCGTCGAATTTCATTGCCACGGGAGCCCCGCCATCGTCGAGCGGGTGTTGGCCGATGCGGTGACGTTGAGCGGCGTGCGGATGGCCGAGCCCGGCGAATACACGCTGCGGGCCGTGCTGAACGGGCGGATGGGAATGGCCGATGCGGAGGCGTTGGCCGACCTGATCGAAGCGCGGACGGAAGGGGAGAGGCGGCGGGCGCTGCGACTGTCCGAAGGCGCGCTGTCGATGCGGGTGGCGGAGTGGCGCGCGCGGTTGATCGGCCTCCTCGCCGACGCTGAGTCCCGTCTCGACTTCGCTGACGAGGGCGACGTGCCGGACGACCTGACCGACCTGGCGTGCCGCTGCGACGCCCTGGCACGGGAGATCGCCACCGTGCTCTCCGACAGCTCCGACGCGGACAAGCTGACGGACGGCTTCCACATCGTCCTGACCGGTTCGCCGAACGCGGGCAAGTCCAGCCTCATCAACGCGCTGACAGCGCGTGAGGCGGCCATCGTCACGCCGGAGGCGGGCACCACGCGCGATGTTGTGGCGGTGACGATCGACCTCGGCGGCTACAAGGTGACGCTCGAAGACACCGCCGGGCTTCGCGATGGCGCCACGGGTGTCGAGGCGATCGGCATCGCGCGGACCAGAGAGAGGATCGCGCGGGCCGACCTCGTCATCGCCGTGATCAGCCCTGACACTGCGGCCACCGACGTTCCCGCCGATCTCGTCGTCCACCACAAGGCGGACCTCGGCGGGCCGGCCGGTGCGCTCGCCACCTCGATCACCGATCCTGCCTCCATCGACCTGCTGCGCGATCTTCTGCGCGAGCGCGTTTCGGAGGCGATGCGTCCGGCTGAAGCGGCGCTTGTCACGCGGGCCCGTCAGCGTTCCGCGCTGGGGGCCTGCATCGCACGGCTTTCGGATGCGGCAGGGGAGGGGCAGTTGGAGCTTCAAGCCGAGGCATTGCGCTTGGCGTGTTATGAAATGGCGCGTATGACAGGGGAGATCGGCATCGAGGACGTCTTGGACGACGTGTTCGGCCGCTTCTGCATCGGTAAGTAGGGTCAATGTTTCACGTGAAACACGATGTGGTCGTCGTCGGCGCGGGGCACGCTGGCTGCGAGGCTGCTGCTGCGGCCGCGCGGGCGGGCGCCAAAACCGCGCTGGTGACGCTGAACCAGGATGCCATAGGCCGCCTGTCTTGTAACCCCGCGATGGGTGGGATTGGTAAAGGCCATCTGATCCGTGAGGTGGATGCGCTCGACGGCATCATCGGCCGGATCTCAGACTTGGCTGGAATTCAGTATCGACTTCTTAACCGTAGCCGCGGCCCTGCGGTGCGTGGACCGCGCGCGCAGATCGACCGTGCGGCCTATGCCGCAGCGATGCAGGCCGAGATTGCAGCCACCGATGGGCTGACCGTGGTCGAAGGCGAGGTCGCCGACCTCACCGTAGACGGCGGCGTCGTCACGGGTGTGCGTCTGGCGGATGGGCGCACCCTGACGGCGGCTGCGGTGATCCTGACCACCGGCACCTTCCTTGGCGGCGTGATCCACCTGGGCGAGAAGACGTGGACTGCGGGACGGATGGGGGAGGCGGCCGCGACGGACCTGTCGCACCGCCTGCGCGCCCTCGGGCTACCGATGAAGCGGCTGAAGACGGGAACGCCGCCGCGCCTCGCCGCCTCCAGCATCGACTGGGACGCGCTGCCCGAGCAGCCCGGCGATGCGGATCCGGTGTTCCTCTCCACCATGACGACGGCGCCCGCGCTGGAGCAGCGGCCCTGCCACGTCACCGGCACCAACGTCGAAACGCATGCGGTCATTCGCGTGAACCTCACGCGGTCGGCGATGTATGGCGGCGGGATCACGGGGGTGGGGCCGCGCTATTGCCCCTCCATCGAGGACAAGGTCGTGCGTTTTGCCGACCGGGAGGGGCATCAGGTCTTCCTCGAGCCGGAGGGGCTGACGAGCGATCTCATCTACCCCAACGGGATCTCCACCTCGCTGCCGGAGGACGTGCAGATCGCCATGGTCCGCTCCATGGCCGGGTGTGGCCGCGCCGAAATCGTCCAGCCCGGATACGCCATCGAGTACGACGCGATCGATGCGCGCGCCCTTGCGCCGACGCTGGAGCTACGCGCACTGCCGGGGCTGTTCCTCGCGGGACAGATCAACGGGACCACGGGCTACGAGGAGGCCGCCGCGCAGGGGCTTCTCGCTGGCCTCAACGCGGCGCGGTTGGCGGGTGGCGCGCAGGCCGTCACCATGAGCCGCGACGTCAGTTACATCGGTGTGATGGTGGACGATCTCGTCACCAACGGCGCCGACGAGCCCTACCGCATGTTCACCTCCCGCGCCGAGAACCGCCTGTCCCTCCGCGCGGACAATGCCGGTGAGCGGCTCACCGCTTGGGGTGAGACGCACGGCCTCATCGGTGCCGCGCGCAAGGCGCATCATGCCGCCTCCATGGCGGCGAAGCAGGCGGCGGTGGAGCGGCTGCGTGGCCTTGCCATCACACCGAACGAGGCGGCAGGGGAGGGCGTCGGCATCAACCGCGACGGGCGGCGGCGCGACGGGTTCGAGCTGCTTTCGCATCCCGAGGGCGGCTGGCGCGTGGTGGACAGGTTCTGCCCCGACCTCGAGACCCTGCCGCGCGAGGTGCGCGACAGTCTCGAAGCCGATGCGCTCTACCGCACCTACACGGACCGGCAGATGACGGTGGCAGCCGAAACCCGCGCCGCCGACGCGCTGGCGATACCGCAGGACCTCGCGGAGCAGCCGATCCCGGGCCTCTCCAACGAGCTGCGACAGAAACTCATCGCCCGGCGCCCGGCCACCATCGGCGAGGCGCGGCGCATCTCTGGGATGACCCCGGCGGGGCTCGCGCTCATCGCCGCACACGCAAGGCGCGCCGTTGCCTGAACTAAGTGAGGAAAAGGCACGCGAGGACGTACGTTCGCGCGTGACGCCGGCCGCGTTTGACGCGATTGAAAGGTTTGTCGGCGCTTGTACCCGTTGGGGGCGTGTGTCGAACCTCGTCAGCGCGTCGGACCGGGCAAGGCTGTGGGAGCGGCACGTTCTCGACAGCCTCCAGCTCGTACCGCTCGCGGAAGGCCAAGGGCCGGTGTGGGTCGACCTCGGATCGGGGGGCGGCTTCCCCGGCATCGTCGTCGCGATCGCCCGCGAAGGAACCCGGATGACACTGGTCGAGGCCAACAAGAAAAAGTCCGCCTTCTTGCTCCAGGCCGCCGCGGAGGCTGGGGTGAAGGTCACCGTCGTGCCCAAACGCATCGAGGACGTCGCCCCCTTCGCCGCCGATGTCGTCTCCGCGCGGGCGCTGACGGCGCTGGACGGGCTGATCGACCTTGCGCGGCCCTTCTTCGCCGCCCACACCATCGGCCTCTTCCCCAAGGGGCGGGAGGCGCAGACGGAGCTGGCCGCGGCGAAAGCCGCACACGATTTCACCGCGAGCCTCGTGCCGAGTCTCACGATCGATTCATCCATCGTAAAGGTTACCGATCTGAGGATGGTGACATGACGCTTCCTGCCCGTCCGCGCGTGATCGCGGTCGCCAACCAGAAGGGCGGTGTGGGCAAGACCACCACCGCCATCAACCTCGCCACCGCTCTGGCCGCCACCGGCCAGACGGCGCTTCTCGTCGACCTCGACCCCCAGGGCAACGCATCCACAGGCCTCGGGATCGACCCCGACAAGCGTGACGTGACGACCTACGACGTCCTCACCCGCGTGAGCGCGCTGAAGGACGCCATCCACGATACCGGCATCCCCGGCCTCACCATCGCCCCGGCGACGATGGACCTGCTCTCGATCGACATCGAGCTGTCCACCCAGTCCGACCGCGCGCGCCGGCTGGCGGACGCCATCGCCACCCTGTCGCGCACCGAGCAGTCGCCGGACTACATCGTCATCGACTGCCCGCCCTCGCTCACCATGCTGACGGTGAACGCGCTGACGGCCGCGCACGCCGTGCTGGCGCCGCTGCAGTGCGAGTTCTTCGCCATGGAGGGTCTCTCCCAGCTTCTGCGGACAATCTCGGAGGTGCGCGAGAGCGTGAACCCGCAACTCGCCATCCACGGCATCGTGCTGACGATGGTGGACGGGCGGAACAACTTGTCCAATCAAGTGGAGCAGGACGTGCGCTCGACCATGGGCGATCTCGTCTATACGACGACGATCCCGCGCAATGTCCGCCTGTCCGAAGCGCCGTCCTACGGCAAGCCGGCGCTTCTTTATGACATCAAGTGTGCGGGCAGCCAGGCCTATCTGCGCCTGGTGTCCGAACTGATGGATCGTGAGCAACGTATGATGGGAGCGGCCTGATGGAGCAGGACTCCAAGAAGCGCCTCGGCCGCGGCCTCTCGGCGCTGCTGGGCGACACCAACCTTCCGGCCGCCACGGTGCCGATGGGCGGCAGCGGGGGAGGGCCGGGCGGCCCGAACCGCGTCGCCATCGACCGGCTGGTGAGGAGCGACAAGAATCCGCGCTTCACCTTCTCGGACGAGTCGCTCGACGAACTCGCCGATTCCATCAAGGAGCGCGGCGTGATGCAGCCGCTTCTGGTCCGGCCGCTGGAGGACGGGCGCTACATGATCATCGCCGGTGAGCGGCGGTGGCGCGCGGCCCAGAAGGCCGGGCTGCACGAGGTGCCGGTCGTCGTGCGCGAGGCGACCGAAGGCGAGGCGCTCGAACTCGCGATCATCGAGAACGTTCAGCGTAGCGACCTCAACCCGATCGAAGAGGCGATGGGCTATCAGCGCCTCGTCGACGAGTTCGCGCACCGGCAGGAAGACCTCGCCAAGCTGATCGGCAAGAGCCGCAGCCATGTCGCCAACACGCTGCGGCTCTTGAACCTGCCGCCGTCCATCCGCGCCAGCGTTGCGGATGGGTCGCTGACGGCGGGGCATGCGCGCGCGCTCATCGGCACTGCGAACCCGGACGCCATCGCGGACGAGATCATCCGCAACGGCCTCTCGGTGCGCGCGACCGAGGCGCTGGTGGCACGTCTCAACAAGGAGGCGAACGCGCCGAAGCCCGAGCGCAAGAAGCGGGACGATCCGGACACGCGGGCCCTCGTCAACCGCCTCTCGACGCGGCTGGGGCTGGCGGTCAGCCTCAACCACAAAGAGGACGAGAGCGGCCAATTGACGATCAAATATTCGTCGCTGGAACAGCTCGAGGAAGTCTGCCGGATGCTCGGCGAAAGCTGAGCAGCCGGCCAGACCAGACGCGGAAACGCGTTACAACTCGGGAAGCTGAATCCGGTCGTCGATCCCGAACAGCATCGTCAGCAGCGCGGCACGGACCCACATGCCGTTGCGCTCCTGCCGCCAATATTTGGCGCGCGGGTCGTGGTCGATGGCGGGGTCCAGCTCGTCGCGCCGCGGCAGCGGGTGCATGATCACCGCGTCGCTCTTCAGCGCGCCCAGGTGCTCGGCCTTCAGGTGGTAGTTGGAGTAGTCCTTTGCGCCATCCTCGGGGCCGATGTCGTACTCGTCCTGAATGCGCGTCATGTAGATCGCGTCCGCCTCGGCGATGGCGGTGAGGAAGGCGTCCGTCTCCTCGAAGGCGATGCCGGTGGCGGCGAGATCGGCCCGCAGATCCTCGGCGATGCGGAAGGCAGGCGGCGAGGAGAAGATGATCCGCACGTCCTTGTAGTTCGCCAGAAGCCGGGCCAGCGAGCGCACGGTTCGCCCGCGCCTCAGGTCGCCCACCATGCAGATGGTCTTGCCGTCGATCCCGCCGCGCATCCGCAGGGAGCGGGTGAGGGTGTAGATGTCGAGGAGCGCCTGGGTCGGATGCTCGTCCGGCCCGGAGCCCGCGTTGACGATCGGCACCGGGCGCGGCGTCGCGTCGAGCAGGCGGGCGGTGCGCTCGCACAGGCCGGCGATCGGCGAGCGCATGATGATGAGGTCCACATAGGACGAGAAGGTGCGCAGCGAGTCCTCCACGCTCTCGCCCTTGCGTTCGGACGAGGTGGCGGAGTCGCGGATCTCCGACGCGGTGATGCCGAGGATGTGGCACGCCGAGTGGAAGGACAGGAAGGTGCGCGTCGACGGCTGGGTGAAGTAGAGCATCGCTCGCTTGTGCGACAGCAGCGAGCCGAGATAGGCGAGGCCTTCGCGGCTCTTGTCGAAGCGGCGGACGGTATTCGTCAGTTGGCAGAGATAGTCCAGGAAGGCCCGGTCGAATTGGCTGGATGAAAGGACGTGCCGCAGCGGCTCTTTGGGTGGCTGGGCAAGGCTGAAGTCCATGGCGTCCCCCGGTTCGCTCCCGCCGTCTTTATCCCCTCCCGCGTGGCCGCACTAGGTCTTTTGATCCGATCTTGCCGTCAGCTCATGCGGGCCAGCGCATCGCGGGCGGTCAGGTGCAAGATCGCGTGGCGCCGCGCCAACGCCTCCACGTCGTCCATGTAGCCGCCGCCGAGGACGCCCGCGACGGGGATGCCGCGCCGGGTGAAGGTGTCGATCACGCGCCGGTCGCGCGCGGCGAGCCCCGCGTCGGTGAGGGCGAGGCGGCCGAGGCGGTCGTCGCGGTGAGGGTCCACCCCGGCGTTGTAGAAGACGATGTCGGCGGGCATCGCGGCGGCGGCCTCGAGTGCGCCGTCCAGCGCGGCGAGGTAGGCCTCGTCCTCCATACCGTCCGGCAATGGCACGTCGAGCGTGGAGACCGCCTTGCGCGCCGGGTAGTTCTTCTCGCCATGCAGGGAGACGGTGGCGACGGTGGGGTCGTCGGCGAAGATGAACGCGGTGCCGTCGCCCTGATGAACGTCGCAGTCGAACACCAGCGCGCGGCCGATCGCGCCGTCCGCTTGGAGCACGCGAATGGCGACGGCGACGTCGTTGAACACACAGAAGCCCGCGCCCTGCTCGCGCCGCGCATGGTGGCTGCCGCCGGCCGTGTTGCAGGCGATGCCGTGCTCCAGCGCCAGCCGCGCCGTCAGCGTGGTGCCCGACGAAGCTGTGCGGGCGCGCAGGGCGACGCTGTCGGTCATGGGAAAGCCGATCTCGCGTGCGACCTTGGCGGGCACGTCGGCGGACAGCACCTGATCGACATAGGCGCGGTCGTGGGCAAGCGCGATCCACTCGGCCGGGGCCGGGGCGGGCTGGTGGAAGGGGCCGAAGCCCAGATCGGTCAGCACCCGCGCGATGGCGCCGAACTTCCCCATCGGGAAGCGGTGCCCCGGCGGAAAGACGGCCTGGTAGCGCGGGTTGTGGACGATGGGGAGGGCGGCATCGCTTGGCATGGCAACAACTTAAGCCGCCGCCGCGCAAGCGAAAGGGGGCGCGGCCGCATGGCCACGCCCCCCGACGTCGTTGGCAAGTCGCGCTTACGCCCTGTCGGACGACCGTTCGCGCTTCAGGCGGGCCGCCGGGACGACGGCCAGCGAGGCGGCGGCGACGGGTGCCGCCATGGCACCGACGCCGAGCACCATCAGGATCAGGAAGATCACCGCGATGACGACGAAGATGAAGAAGAGAATGCGCGCGATGCTGGCGGCCCCGGCCGCGACGCCGGAGAAGCCGAAGAAGCCCGCGATGACGGCGATGACGGCGAACACGATCGCCCAGGTCAGAAAGTCCATGATAGCCCCAGATGTCTCGGTCTAATGATATCTGGGTGAACAACGGGCCGACCGGGTGCGCGGTTCCGCGCAGCGTGCACGCGCGAAACCGGGCCTCGCTGATGCGGCGATAATCAAGTAATCTTCGGCTAAATGCGCTGTCCACGCGCCTCGAACCTGGAAGACGACCATGATGAAGACTGTCCTCGCCGCAGGCGCTGCGGTTTTGTTCTCTCTGACCGCTGCGGCGGCTCAGGAGGTGACGCTGGAAGGGCGCCTCGAAGCCGGGCAGGAGTGCGCCCTGATCCACACGACCGACGGCAAGATCTACGGCGTCGAAGGAAACGTGGATTCGACCGACTACGAGGCGAAGGTGCGGGTCACCGGCACCGTAGAGAAGGCCGACTATTGCACGGAGACGAAGGAGAAAATCATCATCTCCACGCTCACCAAGCTCTG
The DNA here is from genome assembly GCF_001927245.1 of Acuticoccus yangtzensis. Taxonomy (GTDB): domain Bacteria; phylum Pseudomonadota; class Alphaproteobacteria; order Rhizobiales; family Amorphaceae; genus Acuticoccus; species Acuticoccus yangtzensis. The sequence goes on from NZ_MJUX01000002.1 coordinate 544,262, forward strand.
ATGCGAGGCGGCGCCGCCCGCTCGCGGGAGGCGCCGCACATCGTCAGCCGTTGGCGATTTCCTTCGCGCGCTGGCGCAGGGCGAACTTCTGGATCTTGCCGGTCGACGTCTTCGGCATCGGCTCGAACACCACCGTGCGCGGCGCCTTGTAGTGGGCGATGCGCTCGCGCACCCAGGCGATGAGCTCCTCCTCCGTCACCGTCTGCCCGTCCACCAGCTCGACGAAGGCGCACGGCGTCTCGCCCCACTTCTCGTTCGGCATGGCGACGACGGCGGCCGAGGCGACGGCCGGGTGGGTGTAGAGCGCGTCCTCCACCTCGATCGACGAAATGTTCTCGCCGCCCGAGATGATGATGTCCTTGGCGCGGTCCTTGATCTCGACGTAGCCGTCGGGATGGCGCACGGCGAGATCACCTGAGTGGAACATGCCGCCGGCGAAAGCCTTCTCCGTCGCGTCCTCGTCCTTCAGGTAGCCCTTCATCACGATGTTCCCGTACATCATGATCTCGCCGACAGCCTCGCCGTTGGCGGGGACCTCCTGCATCGTTTCCGGGTCGCGCACCGAGATGCCGTCCTGCAGCGTGTAGTTCACGCCCTGGCGCGCTTTGAGGCGGGCCCGCTCCTCCACCGGCTTGGCATCCCAATCAGGGTCCCAAGCCGAGACGACGCACGGGCCATAGACTTCGGTGAGACCATAGACGTGCGTCACCTCGATGCCGACCTCCTCCATGCGCTGGATGACGACGGCAGGGGGCGGCGCGGCGGCGGTCATCATCTTCACCGGATGGGGCGAGGTGAAGCCGCGCTTGGTGCAGCCCTCCACCACCATCTGCATGATGATCGGCGCGCCGCAGAAATGGGTGACGCCGTGCTTCTCGAACATGTCGACGATGAAGTCGGCGGACACCTGGCGGCAGCAGACGTTGACGCCGGCCTTCATGGCGATGGTGAAGGGGAAGCACCAGCCGTGGCAGTGGAACATCGGCAGGGTCCACAGGTAGACCGGGAAATGCGGCATCGCCCAGTCCAGCGCGTTGGAGATCGCGCCCATGGCGACGCCGCGGTGGGAGTAGACGACGCCCTTCGGCTTGCCCGTGGTGCCCGAGGTGTAGGACAGCGTGAACGAGGCCCACTCGTCGGCGGGCGGCACGTAGGTCATCGGCGTGTCGGCGAAGACCTCGTCGTAAGTGTACTCGAACGGGCCTTCGGTGGGTTTCGCCAGCGGGTCCTCGATCCGCACGATGACCGGCGGGGCGGACATCTCCTCGACCGCCTCGCCCAGACGCGCGGCGAGTTCTGAATCGACCAGCACCATCTTCGCCTCGGAGTGTTCCAGGCAGTAGCGCAGCGTTCCGGCATCGAGCCGGGTGTTCAGCGTCAGGATGACCGCGCCGGCGATCGGCACCGCGAAGCTCGCCTCCACGAAGGCGGGCGTGTTGGGGGCGAGGATCGCGACGACGTCGCCCGGCTTGATGCCCTTGTCGCGCAGGCCGGCGGCGAGGCGGCGGGCGCGCACGTCGGTCTCGGCCCAGGTCTGCACCAGGTCGCCGTGCACGATCGCGGTCTTGTTCGGATAGACGGCCGCCGTCCGCGCGAGGAAGTTGAGAGGCGTGAGAGCGCGGAAATTGGCGTCGCGCTGGTGAAGGCCGCGTTCATCCATCGGGTGTCTCGTCTCCTCTTCGGTCGGTCGCCCGTTTGCGAGATCCATCATCGCCGGGTCGCCGGAACGTCTGCCGTTGTTGCCCTTCGCATGGGGTGGCGCAAGCCTCGCCCCACCATGGTGGTTGACCTTACCCGAACGCCGAAAACTGACCATCAGATCTGGATCAAACGATGTTCCTCAACCGTCTCTCGATCGCGGCGAAGCTCTGGCTGCTGACGGGGATCAGCGTCCTGTCGCTCGCAGGTCTCGCGCTCGCCATCATTCCGCAGGCGCACACCTATGCCATCGAGCTCGAGGCGGACAAAGCGCGGGCGGTGGCTGAGGTGGCGCGCAACATGGCCCTCGAACTCGCCAGAGAGGCGGACGAGGGCATCATGACCGAGGAGCAGGCGAAGACGCAGTTCCGCGCCGCGATCAAGGCGATGTGGTACGACGACCACAAGGAATATCTCTTCGTCTTCGATATGGAGGGCAACACCATCGTCCATCCGGCCAAGCCGGAATTGGACGGCCGCAATCTGTGGGGGCTGACGGACCCGAACGGCAACAAGGTGGTGCAGCGCCTCGCCGAAGCGGCGCGGGCGGGTGGCGGCCGCGCCGACTATTGGTGGGAGCCCGCAGGATCGAAGACGCCGGAATACAAGCTGTCGTTCGCCTACCCGATCGAGCCGTGGGGCTATTTCGTCGGCACCGGCGTCTATACGGTCCGCGTCGATGCCAAGTTCGCACAGTTGAAGTGGATGGCGACCGCGATCACGGGCGTCGCCATGCTGATCGTCGCCATCGCGTGCTGGTTGGTGGCGCGGGACATCTCCCGTCCCGCCTCGGCGATGGCGGCGCTGGTCGAACGTATCGCGCGGAACGAGATCGTCGAAGAGGCGCCTTTCCAGCATCGCGCCGATGCCATCGGGAAGATCGCGCGGGCGGTGAGCGGGCTGCGGGACGGCGTGATCGAGCGGATGGAGCTTCAGAAAGCGCGCGAGCGGGAGGATCACGAGCGTCAGCGCGAACGGGCCGAGGCCATGCGGCGGATGGCCGACCAGCTCGACGCCAAAGTCTCCACGGAAGTCGGCGGTATGGATTCGGAGGTCGGCTCCATGGTGAACCGGGCCGAGACTCTGCGCGAGCTGTCGGAGCGGATGCGCACCATGGCCAACGAGACCTTCTCTGCGTGCGAGGAGGGGCAGACCAGCGTGCAGACCGTGGCGACGGCGGCCGAAGAGCTCAGCTCCAGTGCGCAGGAGATCAGCCGCCAGGTCGAAGGCACCGCGCAGACGACGCGCAAGGCGGTCACCGCGGCGGAGGGTGCGACCAGCTCGGTCAACGCCCTGGTCGAGAAGAGCCGGTCCATCGGCGAGGTGACGCAGCTCATCAACTCCATCGCCGAGCAGACCAACCTGTTGGCGCTGAATGCGACCATCGAGGCGGCGCGCGCCGGGGAGGCGGGCAAGGGCTTCACCATCGTCGCCCAGGAGGTGAAGGGCCTCGCCGAGCAGACCGGCAAGGCGACGGCGGAGATCGAGGCGCAGATCCGCGCGATCCAGGCCGAGACGGACCACAGCGTCGGCGCCATCCGCGGCATCGTCGACATCATCAGCCAGGTGTCGACGAACACGGACGCGATGGCGAGCGCGCTGGATCAGCAGGTGGAGGCGATCCAGGAGATCGCGCGCAGCATCGCCAACGCATCGGAATCCTCGAAGCTGATCGGCAAGAATATGAGCCAGCTGCGGACCAACGCGGAGGAGACGGGCGAGGCGATCGAGGTGCTCTATTCGGCCTCATCGTCGCTGCGCGGGCGGTCGACCGGGGTGCGCGGCGCGGTGGACGGGTTCCTCTCCAGCCTTCGCCACGCCAATGACGACGAGAATGGGCGGGGCCGGGCGGCGGCGGTCCGCTGACGCTACCCGCCCCACGAAGCAGAAAGGCCGGTCTCGGGGACCGGCCTTTGTCTCATCCGCCGATGCGCGCGGCCAGAGCGGCGGGAAGGCCGATCGACGGTTTGCCCGGCGGTCGCGCATAGGCGCCGCGGCGGGGGACGGTCAGGTCCATGCGCACCAGCATTTCGGCGTAGAGGGTGGCGGCGACGACGGGGTCGATCATCGGCACCGACGCGCGGTCGCGCACCTTGGCGGCGAACCCGGCCAGCGGGGCGCCGCCAATGATCACGGCGTCCGCCCTGTCGCGCTCCACCGCGTGCTCGACCAGGTCGACGAGGCGGGTGCCCAGCGTGTCCTGCACCTCGTCGATGCCGCCCTGCATCGGCTCGTCCGGCACGCGCACGCCGGTGAAGCGGCCCGTCAGCCCGGCGCGGGTGACGGTGTCGAGGTACCAGGTGGACATCACCGGCGAGAAGGTGACGATGCCGAAGCGGTCACCCACCGCGCAGGCGGTGAGGATCGACGCCTCGGCGACGCCGACGACCGGAATGTCGAACAGTTCGCGCGCGGCGAGCAGACCGGGATCGCCGAACGCGGCGACGATCACCGCGTCCACCCGGCCTTCGTGGGCGGCGATCATCTCCAGCACGATGGAGGCGGAGATGTCCGCCTCGGCCCGCGAGGAGATGTAGGGGAAGCCGCGGTCCGCCGTGGCGAGGACCAGCTCCGTGCCGGGCGCCAGGACAGGGCGCGCCGCGTCGGCCATGCGCTCGGTGAGGCTGACCGAGGTGTTGGGATTCAGGAAGAGAAGGCGCACGGCTGTCCTAGCGGAGCATCATCTGCGGCAGGAAGGTGACGATCTGCGGGAAGATCGTGATGATGACCAGCCCCAGCATCATCAGGAAGAAGAACGGCATCGCCGCGCGGGTGACCTGCAAGATGTCCCGTCCACTCATGCCTTGGAGCACGAACAGGTTGAACCCCACCGGCGGGGTGATCTGCGCCATCTCGACGACGATCACGCAGAAGATGCCGAACCACAGAAGGTCGATCCCGGCCGCCTGCACCATCGGCAGCACCACCGTGGCGGTGAGAACCAGCATGGACACGCCGTCCAGGAAGCAGCCGAGGAGGATGTAGAAGATGCCGAGCACGAAGAGCAGCATGTAGGGCGACAGCTCGAGGCTGTTGACCCAGGCTGCGAGGTGACGCGGCACGCCGGTGAAGCCCATCGCCATCGACAGGAAGGCGGCGGTGACGAGGATGAAGGCGATCATGCACGAGGTGCGCACGGCGCCGAGCAGCGTCTCCATGAAGGTGGCCGGCGTGAGGCTGCGCGACACGGCGGCGAGCACCAGCGCACCGATGACGCCGATGGTGGCCGCCTCGGTCGGCGTCGCGAACCCGCCATAGATCGAGCCGAGCACCGCCAGGATGAGCAGCATCACCGGAATGAGGAAGCGCGAGCGCCAGAGCTTCTGCTTGAACGAGAGCTTGTCGGTGTCGGCGGGCGTCAGCTCGGGGCGGATGAAGGACCAGATCATCACGTAGGCCATGAACAGGCCGACGATCATGAGGCCCGGAATGATGCCCGCCATGAAGAGCCGCGAAATCGACTGCTGCGAGATGATGCCGTAGACGATGAGCATGATCGACGGCGGAATGAGAAGGCCCAGCGTGCCGGATCCCGCCAGTGTGCCGATGATCATCCGCTCGTCGTAGCCGCGCTTCTTCAGCTCCGGCAGCGAGATGCGGCCGATCGTGGCGCAGGTGACCGCCGACGAGCCCGCCACCGCCGCCATGATGCCGCAGCCGACGATGTTGACGTGGACGAGGCGGCCCGGAAGCCACGAGAGCCAGGCGGACAGGCCCATGAACATGTCCTGGCTGAGCCGCGTGCGGAAGAGGATCTCGCCCATCCAGATGAACAGGGGCAGCGCGGTGAGCGCCCAGTTCCACGAGGAGTCCCAGACGGTGGAGGCGAGCAGCGAGCCGGCCGGGGCGGGGGTGAAGAATTCGAGCGCCACCCAGCCGACGATGCCGAGCGAGACGGCGATCCACACGCCGCCCGCCAGGAGAATGATCATGACCGTGAAGAGAACGGTCGCAAGTGCGCCGGCAGCCATCAGATGGAACGCTCCGCCTGGGCGGGCACGCCGCCGTCGTTGGACATGTCGACCGGGTGGTCGGAGAGGACGCCCTCTTCGGCCTGGTAGCCGGGGGTTTCGCCTTTGAGGACGAGGATCAGCTCGTCGACGAGGGCGAGCACGAGAAGCGCGCCGCCGATCGCCATGCCGGTCTGGGGGATCCAGAAGGGCATCTTCACGAGGCCGGGCGAGATGTCGCCGAAGTCGTAGGATTGGATCGCGAGCTTCACCGAGAAGTAGGTGAAGTAGGCGGCGGCGGCGATGCCCACGGCGCAGCACATCACCTCGACCGCGAGCTTCAATGTCGGCGGCAGCCCGCGGATGGCGAGATTGACGCGCACATGGGTGCCGCTCTTCAGCGTGTAGGCGAGACCGAGGAAGGTGGAGGCGGCCATGCAAAAGCCCGCCGCCTCCGTTCCGTCGATGGTCACGCCGACGAAGCGGCCAATGATCTGGGCGATGATGCTGATGGCGATACCCATCAGAAAAAGCCCGGCGAGGACGCCGCTTGCGAGGTAGACCCCGTCAAGCGCCTTGCGCACTGGTCCGATCCGGCCGCTCGTCATGGTTTATTCGAGGCCCTTCGCCTGGAAGTAGGGGGTCACGGCCGCGAGGGCGTCCTCGGAGGCGGTTTCCTTCCACGCTTTGAGCATCTCACCGCCGACTTCGGTCATCTTGGTGACGATCGACTCGGGCGCGTCGGTGACGGTCATGCCGTTCTCGGCGAGGATGCCCTTCTGCTCTTCGTGGACGGCCTCGGACATTTCCCAGCCGCGCTTCTCGGCGGTTTCGGCGGCGGCGAGAACGGCCTCCTGCACCTCGGCGGGCAGCGCCTCGAAGGCGGCCTTGGAGACGATGACGGCGTTCTTGGAGTAGAGCGCGCCGACGTCCATGTAGTTGCTGGTGTTGTCCCAAGCCTGCACGTCGATGCCGGTCTGGGGCGAGGTGAAGAGCGCTTCGATCAGCCCGGTCGAGAAGGCCTGCGGCACTTCGGCGAACGGCAGGATGGTGGCCTGGAAGCCGAGGCGCTCGGCCATCTCCTGCGTGGAGGTCGAGTAGATGCGGATCTTCACGCCCTCGAAGTCGGCCGGGCTTTCGACCGGGAACTTGGTGTAGAAGCCCTGACCCGGCCACGGGCTGTAGAACAGCACCTTCATGCCGGCTTCGTCGAAGATCTTGTCGAAATAGGGCTTCTGGGCGTCCTTCAGCTCCCACGCCGCCTCGTAGGTGGAGGCGATGAAGGGCACGCCGGCCAGAATATACATCGGGTCTTCGTTGCCGTAGACGCCGAGGCGGATCTCGCCGATCGGGATCTGGCCGGACTGCACGGCGCGCTTGATCGAGTCGAGCTTGATCAGCGAGTCGTTGGGCTGCAGGTCGATCGTGAGTTCACCGCCGGACGCTTCGGCCACCTCGTCGATGAACATGCGGATGTTCTTGGTGTGGAAGTTTTCTTCCGGGTAGCCGGAGGCCATCAGCCACGTCGTCTCCGCGCTGGCGGGGACGGCCACCGTGAGGGCCGCCGCCCCCAAGGCTGCGGCGAACGCGAAGGTTCCGCTCAGTTTCATCGTGCTCTCCTCAAAAATTCGTCGTCGGCCCGAAGGCGGATCGTAGGGCAGAGTGCATTTGGCATGCCACTTTGTCACCGCCTTGGACGCAGCAGAGGCATGGGTGATGCCGCTATGCTGCCACACCAGAGGCTGGCTGCCGAGAAGGAGAGCAGGAATCGGGCCGCGTATTCGTGACCCCGCGAAAAATTCGTCGCACCGCCGAAAAAGCATCGACTGTCGAAGAGACCGCCGCCGATAAGTTTCGGTGCGATTTTCATTTGCAGACCTATGATCTCCGAACCGTGCGGGAGACCTCCGCGGCTTCTCCACCCCTGCGGTGGCGCTCTTGTGGGCCGCGACGGTGGCGCGCGGGCGTCCCCCGGCCGTCACACGCGCGTGCGGAGCGTTCTTCGCGGCGGTGCAAGCGGCGGTGCAGCCCTTGGATTTAGGTGCCGCGTCAGACGCTTAGGGCCGCGCCTATCCCGTAATGGCGGCGCATCCGGCGCCCGGCGCAGCGGGCGTCCGTGACAGATCAGCAGCCGGGATGTTCAATGTTTGAACGAGTTGCCTAGCGAATCTGATAAAATTTGTGCAGGCGCACCCGTTTTAGCCAATGGTGCTGAAAAAGAAAGCGGATAAGAATCGGGTGATCCGGCGCTGATGTCTCACCACCATTGGGCGGCATCGCGATGGCATTCGATTTATAGACAATGGGGAGCCTATGTCGTCTTTGAAGACTATGCTGGCCGCTGCCGGCATTGCCGCCAGCTTGGTGGCGCTGCCAGCCTCCGCCCAGGAGAGTGGCGGCACCTTGGTGATGGTGACGCAGCCCGAGCCGCCGAACCTCGCACCCTATATTTCGACCTCGGGCCCGATCGGCCAGGTGGCCAGCAAGGTCTACGAAGGGCTCGTCAACATCGGCCCGGATTTCGAGATCCTGCCGAGCCTCGCCAAGTCGTGGGAGATCTCCGACGACGGCCTCACCTACACCTTCTCCCTCCAGGAAGGTGTGACGTGGCACGACGGTGAGCCCTTCACCTCCGCCGACGTCCAGTTCGGCATCATGGACGTTCTGCGCGAAGTCCACCCGCGCGGCGGGTCGCTGCTCCAGGTCATCGAGTCGGTCGACACCCCCGACGATCTGACCGCAGTGCTCAACCTGTCCGAGCCCGCGCCCTACCTCCTCGTCGCCCTCAACGGCTACGAGAGCCCGATCGTCGCCAAGCACATCTTCGACGGCACGGACATCCGCGGCAACGAGACGGCCAACGCGCCGATCGGCACCGGCCCCTTCAAGTTCGTCGAATGGCAGAAGGGCCAATATGTCCGCATGGACAAGAACGAGGACTATTGGCAGGACGGCAAGCCGTACCTCGACCGCGTCGTCGTTCGCTTCATCGCCGATGCGGCCACCCGCACCGCGGCCATGGAGTCCGAGGAAGTGCTGCTCGGCGGCTTCGGGGCGATCCCGAACATCGACGTGCCGGCGCTGGAGGAGCTTCCCTATCTGGAGGCGACAACCGAGGGCTACGGCTACTTCGCGCCGATGATGCAGCTCCAGTTCAACACCTCGAAGGCGCCTTACGACAACGAGAAGGTGCGCCAGGCCATCGCCTATGCGGTGGACCGTGACTTCGTCGTCGAGAACATCTGGTTCGGCTTCGGCAAAGTTGCCACCGGCCCGATCTCCTCGCTGTTCGAGCCGACCGGCCTCTACACCACCGACGGCGTGATCGACTACACGGTCGACGACCGCATCGAGAAGGCCAACGCCCTGCTCGACGAGGCGGGCTATCCGCGCGGCGACAACGGCATCCGCTTCTCGATGGTCCACGACATGACGCCCTACGGCGAAGAGTGGCGCCGTTTCGGTGAATACGTGAAGCAGGCGCTGGGCGAAGTCGGCATCGCGGTCGACCTGCGCTACGAGGACGTCGCCACCTGGCTGAAGCGCGTCTACACCGACTACGACTACGAGATGTCGTCCAACTGGCTGTTCGGCCTGCCCGATCCGGTGATCGGCGTGCATCGCCAGTTCCACTCCGACCAGATCCGCCAGGGCACCGTGTTCGTGAACGGTATGCTGTGGTCGACCCCGGAGATGGATGCGCTGATGGACAAGGCGAAGACCGAGAACGACCCGGCCGCCCGCGCCGAACTCTACAAGGAGTTCCAGCAGGTCGTGACCGAGGCCGCCCCGGTGATCTTCATGCACGAAATGGAGTTCGTCACCGTCTACAATACGAAGTTGCATGACGTGGTGACGGGTCCGCTCGGCATCTACAACAACTTCGCCGACATGTGGATGGAACAGTAAGAACTCGGCCCGGCCGCTCCCACGCGGAGCGGCCGGTTCTCCGACGCCTCTTTCGCGCGTTTACCAATCATTCGGAGGGCTGATGCCCAACGCCCGACTGCGTTATGTCGCCAGGCGGATCGTCCAAGCGATCCCCATCCTGCTGGCGATTGTCGTCCTGAACTTCTGCCTGCTGAAGCTGGCCCCCGGCGATGCCGTCGATGTGCTGGCCGGCGAAGCAGGCTCCGCCACGCCCGAATACATGGCCGAGCTCCGTGCCAAATTCGGCCTCGACCAGCCGCTCCCCGTGCAGCTCGTGCGCTATGTGGGCCAGATCGCCACGGGCGATTTCGGCTATTCCTTCCGCCACGAAATGCCGGTCTGGGATCTCATCGTCGACCGCCTCGGCCCGACCGCCATCTTGATGGTCACCACCATCGTTCTCGCCGTCGGTGTCGGTGTGCTGCTGGGCCTGCTCGCGGCGGTGAACCTCAACACCTGGAAGGATTCCGTCATCTCGATCCTGGCGCTTGTGTCCTATGCGACGCCGCTCTTCTGGGTCGGGCTGATGCTCATCGTCGTCTTCTCCATCAATCTCGGATGGTTCCCGACATCCGGCATGGAGAACGTCGCCGCCTTTTATGAAGGGTGGGACCGCGTGTGGGACATCGCCCACCATCTCGTGCTGCCGGCGATCACCCTCTCCCTCTTCTACCTCGCCCTCTACACGCGCCTGATGCGTGCCTCCATGCTGGAGCAGGCGGGGATGGACTATGTGACCACCGCCCGCGCCAAGGGCGTGAAAGAGGGCCGCATTACCTTCAAGCACATCCTGCGCAACGCCCTCCTGCCGGTGCTGACGATGGCCGGCGTGCAGGTGTCGGCGATGATCGGCGGGTCGGTGATCGTGGAGACCGTGTTCGGCTGGCCGGGCCTCGGTCAGCTCGCCTTCGAGTCCCTCTTCGCGCGCGACCTCAACCTCTTGCTGGGCATCTTCTTCCTGTCTGCCGTTCTCGTTCTGGTGGTGAACCTTTTGGTCGACATCCTCTACACGTTCCTCGATCCCAGGATTGAGCTGTGATGACGGACGCCGCCGCAGCCACCGTCCCCGCACCGCCCAAACGCTTCATGTTCTGGCGGCGCTTCGCCCGGAACCGCTCGGCCCTCGTCGGCCTGGCCTTCCTCTTCCTCGTCATCCTGCTCGCCGCCATCGCTCCGGTGATCTATCCGGCGGACCCGTTCGCCCTGGTCGGCCGGCCGATGCTGCCGCCCTTGTCCGGTGACTTCCTCTTCGGCACCGACACCTTGGGGCGCGACGTCGCCGCCGGCATCGCCCACGGGGCGCGTACCTCGCTCTTCATCGGCGTGGTGGCGACGCTGGTCGCGGTCGCCTTCGGCACCCTGATGGGCGGTCTCGCCGGCTATTATGGCGGCTGGATCGACGATCTTCTGATGCGCGTGACGGAGGTCTTCCAGACCATCCCGTCCTTCATCTTCGCCATCCTTCTGGTGGCGATCATGACGCCGTCGATGGAAAGCGTCGTCATCGCCATCGCGGTGGTGTCGTGGCCGCCGCTCGCCCGGCTGGTGCGCGCCGAGTTCATCTCGCTGAGGAACCGCGAGTTCGTGCAGGCGCAGGTGCTGATGGGGATGCCCGACTGGAAGGTCATCCTCATTCAGATCCTGCCCAACGCGATCTCGCCGATCATCGTCGCCGGCTCGCTCCTCATCGCCACCGCGATCCTGACCGAGAGCGCGCTCGCCTTCCTCGGTCTCGGCGATCCCAACATCATGTCCTGGGGCTTTCAGGTCGGTGCGGGGCGCACGGTGCTGAGGCGCGCGTGGTGGATCTGCACCTATCCGGGTGTTGCGATCCTCCTCACGGTGCTCGCCATCAACCTCGTGGGCGAAGGCCTCAACGATGCGCTCAATCCGCGCCTGAGGGAGCGTTCGTGATGGAAAATCCTGTGCTTGACGTGCGCGGTCTGTCGATCGCGCTGCCCAAGGGCGCCGACCGTACGTTCGCCGTGGAGGGGCTGGATCTCCAGGTCTTCCCCGGCAAGATCACCTGTGTCGTCGGCGAATCCGGGTCCGGCAAGTCGCTGACCGCGCGGGCCGCCATGGGCCTCCTCCCGCCCAAGGTGGCGCCGACGTCCGGTCAGATCATGTTCGAGGGCCGGGACCTGTTGACGCTGAAGCCGGATGAGATGCGGCAGATGCGCGGCCAGAAGATCTCGATGATCTTCCAGGAGCCGATGACGGCGCTGAACCCGCTCATGACGGTCGGCAAGCAGATCGACGAGATCCTGACCGTCCACACCAGCCTCGGCGGCAAGGCGCGGCGGGAGAAGATCCTGGCGCTGTTCGACGAGGTGAAGCTGCCGAACCCGAAGCGCATCGCGGCGGCCTATCCGCACGAACTCTCCGGCGGGCAGCGCCAGCGCGCGATGATCGCCATGGCGCTGATCCTGGACCCGAAGATCCTGGTGGCGGACGAGCCCACCACCGCGCTCGACGTGACCACTCAGGCGCAGATCCTGAAGCTGATTGCCGAGCTGCAGGAGAAGCATAAGACCGGCGTCCTCTTCATCACCCACGATTTCGGCGTGGTGGCGGAGATCGCCGACCAGATCGCGGTGATGCAGTATGGCAAGCTGGTCGAGGTCGGGACGGCGGACCAGATCCTGAACGCGCCCAAGGCGGAGTATACCAAGGCGCTGATCGGCGCGGTACCGAGCCTGACGCCGCGCGCGGCCCGCAGCGGCTTCGGCCGGCGGATGCTGACGGTGGACGGTCTCAACAAGTACTATAAGTCCGGCGGCGGCCTCTTCGGTAAGCCCACCGCCTTCCACGCGGCGAAGGACGTGTCCTTCACGCTCGACCGGGGCGAGACGCTCGGCGTGGTGGGCGAATCGGGGTCCGGCAAGACCACCGTGGCGCGCTGCCTCGTTCGGCTGCTGCAGCCGGAGGAAGGCAAGATCGACCTCGACGGCATCGACCTCGCCGGCATGACGAAGCGCGAGCTGAAGCCCTACCGCAACCGGGTGCAGATGGTGTTTCAGGACCCCTATGCGTCGCTGAACCCGCGCCGCAAGGTGGCGGACATCCTGGTGGAGGGGCCGATCAACCTCGGCAAGCCCGCCAAGGAGGCGCATGCGCGGGCGCGCGAGCTTCTCTCGCTGGTCGGCCTCGACCCCAAGGTGGCGGAACGTTACCCGCACGAGTTCTCCGGCGGGCAACGTCAGCGCATCGGCCTCGCCCGTGCGCTGGCGCTGGAGCCGGAGGTTCTCGTGGCCGACGAGCCGGTGTCCGCGCTCGACGTGTCGGTCCAGGCGCAGGTGCTGAAGCTGATGGACGAGATCCGCGAGAAGTTCGGCCTGTCGGTGGTGTTCATCACCCACGACCTCCGCGTCGCGGCGCAGGTGTGTGACAAGATCATCGTCATGCAGCGCGGCGTCGTGGTGGAGGCGGGCAAGACGGCGGACGTGTTCGCCGCGCCCAGCCACGACTATACGCGCGAGCTGTTCGCCTCCATTCCGGGGCGCGAATGGTCGAGCGCGCCGGAGGTGACCGCATGAGTGCTCCCGACTGGCGGGCCATTTTGACGGCGCAGGGGATCGACCCCGCCGTCATCGACCAGGCCGAGGCGACCGCGGCGGGGATGGCGGAACTCGCCGCCTCCATGCCGCACGACCCGACGACTCCCGTCGTGACGGCTGACCTCGTCACCCTCCTGATGCAACGGCGAGACGACACGTGAGCGAGACCATCGGCGCCTCCCTGGAGGCCATTCTGGACGCCGTCGCGACGCGCAGTGTGTCTGCCGCCGAGCTGGTGGAGACCCACCTTGCGGCACTGGCGCGGATCTCGGCGCTGAACGCGGTGGCGCGGCTGGAGCCCGGTTTCGCACGCGAAACGGCGGCGGCGCTGGACGCGCGCATCGCCGCCGGTGAGCCGGTGGGCATGCTGGCGGGTGCGCCGCTCGCCCACAAGGACCTCTACGACCGTGCGGGCTGGCTCTCCGAGGCCGGCTCGAAGATCGCCAAGGGCCGCATCGCTCCGGCGACGGCGCACACCGTCGCCAAGCTCGACGCGGCGGATGCGCTGGACCTCGGCCGCCTCAACACGGTGGAGTTCGCGCTGGGGGCGGAGGGCCGCAACATCCACACCGGCCCGCCGCGCAATCCGTGGAACCCGGGGTATGCGACCGGCGGCTCGTCCAGCGGCTCCGGTGTGGCGGTGGCGACAGGTGCGGTGCCCGCGGCGCTGGGGTCCGATACGGGCGGCTCCATCCGTCTGCCGGCGGCCGCGTGCGGTCTCGTGGGGCTGAAGGCGACGGCGGGGCGTATCGGCCGCTCCGGCGTGTTCCCGCTGTCGGGCACGCTCGACACGGCGGGCGCGCTGTGCCGCACGGTGCGCGACTCGGCGCTGATGCTGTCGGCGCTGGCGGGTCCGGACCCGGCCGACCCGCAGTCGGTCGACATGCCCTACCCCGACCCGCTCCGCGGCATCGAGGACGGCTACGCGGGGCTGAAATTCGGCATCGCGCGGCCCTATTTCTTCGACCCGGTGACGGCGCCCGTGGGCGATGCCTTGGAGGCGACCTTCGCGGCGATGGCGGCGGACGGTGCGTCACTCGCCGAGGTGGCGATCCCCGGCATCGAGCTCGCCAACCGTCTCAACATGATCATCATCGGCTCGGAGGCGGCCGGCCAGCACCGCGACTGGCTGCGGGAGCGTGCGGCGGACTACGGCCCCGAGACCTTCCAGCGGCTGACGGCGGGTCTCCTGGTGCCGGCTAACGCCTATCTGAAGGCGCTGACGCACCGGCGCGCGCTGCTGACGGCGGCGCTGGACGGCCCCTTCGCCGAGGTGGATGTGATCATGACGCCGGCGTGGCCGATGGAGGTTCCCGAGATCGTGCCGGACGGCGATCCCAACTTCGCGGCCAAGACGCTGGACACGGGCCACAGCTCGCGTCCGTTCAACTATCTCGGCCTGCCGGCGATCGTGGTTCCTGTGGGTCTCGACACGCACGGCGTCCCTGTCGCGGTGCAGCTCGTCGGCCGCCCCTACGCCGAGCGCACGTTGCTGCGCGCCGCCCGCGCCGTGGAGCGCACGCTGGCCTTCAACGAAAGCCACAGCCCGCCGCACACGGCCTGACCGCGTTCGGGTCCCGCGAAAGCCTCACGCATCGCGGGCCCCCTCTGCCTGATCGCTGGAGCCGCCGTCACGCAAATTCTGGGGCCGGGCCGTGGTGCGCCGTCAAGGAGCCGGAGGCCGGCTTTAGCCGCTTGTCCTTGACGGTGTGCCGCGGCTCGGCCACGGGATGCAGCGTGATGGCGGCTCCAGTGATCAGGCGGCGCCCCTGATCGCTAGAACTGCGCTGTTGCGCAGTTCTGTTCCTCGCGGCCAAAGTCCGCAACAGCGGACTTTGGTGAGCCCGAGCCCGCCGGAGGCAAAACGGCGCCCCCTGTCGAGGGCGCCGCGCAGTCTCACGCAGGCATCGCGAACGGCGCCGGGTCGATGAACCGGCGGATGACGTTGGCGATCATGCGGGTGGTCGCAGGGTCGCCGCCGGTTTGGGGCAGGCTGCCGCAGAAGGTGATGGACCCGGTGGCGAAGACGGCGCCACCCTTGGGCGTCTCGAAGAAGACGATTTCGGCGCGAACGAGGTCGGGCGCGGGTTCGCGCGGCACGGTGGTGAGGTGGGTCAGCATCTCCTCGTGCACCACGATGAACTTTTCCGAATGGCCGAAGGACCGCGCCAGGATCAACGTATGGGCGGGCGTGCCGAGGCGGATGTCGGCCCGGTCGAGCTCGAAGCCCGCGGCGCCACCGCCGGAGAGGCCGGCATCGCCGATCACCTCGTCCTCGATCCCCTCGAAGATCCAGGCGGCGCGGGGATCTTTCGCGGCGGGCAGGATGCGGTAGGGCGCACCGTCCAGCGGCCCCTGGGACGAGAAGCCGACACCGGCGAGCGCCTGGGGCGGACGGCCTGAGCGGCGCCAGAGCCCGCCATAGGCACCGTCGAAGGCGTTGAAGTACTCGCCGGGCTGGGCGTCCCACGCGCGGATGCCGCCTTCGCCGCGGCGGATCTCGATCGCCTCGGGCACCTCGGGATGACGCGCGACGCGCCAGTAGAATCCGTTTCCGCCGAGATACATGAACCGGCCGCCCTGGTTGCGGTAGGCGAGCAGCGCGTCCAGCGTGGCTTCGGTATGGTACTCGGGATGGCTGGTGGTGGTGACGCAGGGATAGTCCGCGATGAGGTCCAGCCCCTCGGCGTCTAGGTCGTGGTCGGTGATGATGTCGAAGGCGATCCCCTCCTTCTGCAGGAAGTAGAGGAGGTGGCTATCGGCCGTATAGTGCCGGGCGCCGGAGCCGCGATAGTCGAGATAAGAGAGGTGGCCGGGCCGCATCGTCAGGAAGGGGCGCAGGTGGCTGGCGTGGCAAACGCCGGACCCGTCCGAATGCAGGTTGTAGGTGGAGACGGAATATTCCGGGTGGTCGCCCGGAAAGTGAGGTGATCCGCCGAGTTCGGCGACGCGCTCGCGGAAGGCGGGGCCGAAATCGGGCCGGGCGAAGTTCTGATAGACGACGTAGGTGAGCGTCGGGATGAGGACGGCGAGGTCCGCGGTGCGGGTCCCCTTGGGCGGCAGGATGTAGAAGGGGATCGTGTCCTCTTCCGCGCCGCAGGTGAGGCGCATGGCGTAGTTGCCGGTGGCGAGCTCGTCCGGGACGGTGAAGACGAAGTCCGTCTCCCAGCCGCAATCGGACAGGTCGGTGTCGTGGAAGTGGATGGCGCCATATTGCTCCGGGGCGCTGACCCAGTGCATCTCGGTGGCATCCCAGCTCGCGCCGGTCATGGCGCGCGCGGGCAGGTTGACGATGGTGCCGTGGCAACCGTGCGGTCCGGTGTCCTCCAGTGTGGTGGACGAGGTCTGCCGGGCGAAGTCCCACGCCGCGATGGGTGACGCGCCTTCGGGCGGACGGTCGAACGCGCCGGGGAGGATCGCGGGGGCCTCGATCTTACCGTTATAGTGCAGCGTTTGGGCAGGCGTTGCGGCAAAGCCGATGCTCTGCGGCCATGTGACGGCGCCGGCGGGTCCGTTCGCGCGCACCACCACGGGAGGCTCGGCACCGAAGGGCGGGTGAAGGGCGTGATGACCGGCGGTGAGCGTTCCGCTGGCCGGGTCGAGGCTCGCCCACACGCGGTACCAGGCATGCGGCGACAGGGGCGCCCCGGTGGACACGCTGGCGCCGGCGGTGACGGCATTCACCGCGCCGTCCGCGCCGATGGTCAAGGCGAGGCCGCCGTCGCCGAGGGCGCACAGGACCATCTGCTCGCCCTTCTTCGGCGAGGTGGGCCAGATGAGAGCGGTGAGGGTGACCGCGCCGTCCGGCATCGGCGGCATCGGCGCGCTGCCGGAGGAGCCGACGATGTGGGTTTGAACGCGCGAGGGCACGGAGGTGGTGAAGGTGGCGGAAAGGTCGTCCTCGATCAGGCCGGGCCCTGCGGGGTTCGGGTCGGCGCTGATGACGCGCACCAGGCGCACCTCGACCGGCTCGGTGCCCGTGCTGGAGAGCTTGAATTCGATGGGTTCGCCGGGGCGCGCGGACAGACGGTCGACATAGCCGGTGAGGGCAAGCATTGAGAGACTCCTTCAGGTCGTGCTGAAGGCTAACACGTGGCATGCCAACTGCCAGGGCGGCGGCTGCGCGTGAGTGTCATTCGCCGCCGATGAGCGCGCGGGTCAGTTGCCGCCGTAGAGCATCGCCGCGAACTCGTCGAACGGCAGCGGGAAGGCGTAGAGGTAGCCTTGTACGTAGCGGCAGCCGATGTCGCGCAGGGCCTCCTGCTGCTCGACCGTCTCGACCCCCTCGGCGATGACGTGCAGTCCCATGGAGCGGGCGATCTGGATGATGCCTTTGACGATGGCCCGCTTGCGCCGGTCGGACTCGATGCCGAACACGAACTGCTTGTCGATCTTGATCTCTTTGATCGGGAAGCTGGTGATGTGGATCAGCGAGGCGTAGCCGGTGCCGAAATCGTCCAGCGAGAATTCGACGCCGGAGGAGGCGAGGTAGCTGATCTTGTCGTGCAGGGTCTGATCGTCGACGCCGATGATGACGTCCTCGGTGATCTCGATGATGAAATCGTTGGGCTGCAGGTTTTCGTTGCGGGTCTTCTCGAGGAAGGAGTCCAGGAAGTCGTTGCGCAGCACCTCGGTGCGGGAGGCGTTGACGGAGACGCGGAAGGGCCGCTGGGTGATCTCGCGCAGCTTGCCGATGTCGCTGATGACGGAATTGAGCACGGCGCGGCCGACCTCGCCGCCGACCTCGTGGTCGTCCAGCACGTAGGCGAAGTCTTTGGCGTCCAGGAGGACATCCACGGTGTGCCAGCGCACGAGTGCTTCGGCGCCGACGATCTGGTTGGTCTCGATGTCGATCTGCGGCTGATAGTACGGGACGAACTCGCCTTTTTTCAGGCTTTCGCGGGCGCGGGCGAGGATGGTCTGGCGGCGCTTGGCGACGTCGTTGGCGATCTGATCGTCGAACACGCGCACGGGCTCGGACGGAGTGCGGCGAGACTGGGCGAGCGCCATCTCGGCGGCGCGGGTCAGCTCCTCGGCTCCGGTCGCGTGCTCGGGGAAGAAGGCGACGCCGACATTGACGACGATGTCGGTGCCGGGATCCTCACGCCGCATCGCGCTGACCTGGGCCTGCAGGCGCGAGAGGGCGGGCTTCAGCGTCTCGCGGTCGTGAACGTCGGTCAGGATGATCGCGAACTCGTTCAGCGAGAGGCGGGCGATGGTGTCGGACCCGCGGGTGACGGCGGAGAGGCGGGCGGAGACGTCGAGCATCAGCTTGTCCGGCAGGGTGTAGCCGGACATGGTGGTGCGGTGGTTGCGGTTGGCGAGCTCGAGGATGATGAGGGCGAACTGCCGCCCGTCACGCCGGGCGCGCTGCACGGCGGTTTCCAGCCGGTCCTCGAACAGGAGGCGGTTGGGGAGCTTGGTCACCGTGTCGTGGTTGGCGGCCCACCATTGGCGGCGCTCGGCCGACATCTGCGAGGTGACGTCCTGGGTGATGCCGTAGAGGATCGGCCCCTGCGGTCCCATCTCGGCGCGGCCGACGGTGCGCACGATGCGCTGGTCGCCGGATGCGGTGCGGATCGGCGTCGTGACGTCGAAGCTGGAGCGTTCGGCGGCGGCGCGTTCCAGCTCCATGGTCAGCCGCTCGCGCGCGGGCGAGGGGTAGAGGGCCAGCATGCGGTCGAGCGTCAGCATGCCGTCTTTCTCGAGGCCGTGCATGCGGTAGACTTCGTCCGACCAGAGCATGCGGCCGGAGGCGAGCGTCTGCTCCCAGCCGCCGACCTTGGCGAGTTCCTCAACGTGGGTGAGGAGGCTCGCCTGCTGCAGCAGGCGCAGGCGTTCCATCCTGAGGTCTTCCAGCCGGTAGAGGATGGGCAGAGCCGAGACGGCGGCGCGCCGGAAGCGCGTGGCGTCGATCTCCCGCCCGGCGGGGGTGACGGCGAACACGGTGACTTCGGTTTCGGGGAAGAACAGCGCGCCGAGGGTGCCGCCGAGGTTCGGCTCGTCCAGCGTGATGAGCTGGCTGGAGAGGGTGATGTAGGCGTCGTATTCCGCGGTGAGGACCGCGTCGGACAGGCCGGTGACGATGCGGCGTTTCACGTCGTCGGGCAGATACCAGAACTCGGACGACGAGGCACGCAGGGTGGCTTCGTCGGCATTGACGATCCCGCAGTAACGCACGCCCAGACTGTCGGCGAGAAGGTTGCAGGCGGCGGAGGCCAGCTCCTCAAAGGGATCGTCGTCGCTAGGGTTCGATCTGTCGAGCATTCTGACGAGCCGTGACGCCTCCTGCGGTCATCAGGACGATATCTGATTCAGCCGCGGATTGGGTAACGGCCGGACAGCTGGTCCAGTTGCTTCAGAGAACGAATTTAGCATGGGCGAATGTCCGGCGCGACGGGCTTTCACGTCGCTCCGAGGGAGAAGACGCGCTCGCGGCCGATGAGGTGGACGGCGGGGCGCGGGTCCGGGCCGGCGGGCCACAGGGCGGTGAAGGCGGGGTCGGTGACGGGAAGGCCGCCGGTGAGGCAGCCCATGGCCGGCATGACGAGGCGCCTGTCGCAGCCGATGAAGCACCGCCGCTTGAGGCTGCGGCCTTTGACGGCGATGCGTGCGGCCGGGTGAAGGTGCCCCGCGACTTCGGGCGTGTCCGGCACGACGGCGGACGGGATGTGGCGGAAGGTGGTGCCGCCGATGGTGACCGCGTCCGCCACCCGGCCGCCGAGCGCGGCGGCGCCGTCCTTCTCGTGATTGCCGGTGACGAAGATGAAGGCGGCGCGCCGCATCATCGCGCCGATGAGGTCGCGCGCCTCGGGCGTCAGCCGTTCGGCGCCGAAGGGGTCGTGGAAGGTGTCGCCGAGGGAGAGGATGCGGGCGGGCCGGTGACGCTCCACCGCGGCGGCGAGGGCGGCGAGGGTGAGGCTGGTGTCGTAGGGCGGCAGCATCTGCCCGGTGCGGGCGTAGGACGAGCCGGTTTCGAGGTGCAGGTCGGAGACGACGAGGAGGCTTTCGGCGGGCCAGAAGAGGGCGCCGGTGGGGTCGAGCACGGCGTCCATCCCGGCGAGGCGGGCGCGGGTGGTGACGGCGGCGGGGCGGCGCACCGTGCGCGGCAGGCGCGGGCCGGGGATGGAGAAGGCGGACATGGCGGCCATCCCGAAAGGTGTATCCATTCTGTTCCCCTTCGCAAGCCCCGTCACCTCTGCGCGGGTGTGGTTGCCAAAGGGTTAAGGGGGCTGTCCAGGGCAGGCGGGTGCGGCGCCGCGGCGCGCCCCCGCTGTTCACATGCGCGGCGGATGCGGAGGCGCTATTCCATCGCCTCGCGGATGAGCTCGTCGGCGGCTTCGGCGAGCAGCATCTCGCTGCCCTCGCCCTGCACGCTCTCGCGGCCGATCTCCAGCATGATCGGCACCGCGAGGGGGGAGATGCGGGGGAGGCGCACGTGGACGATGTGGGCGCGCACGCGGGCCAGCATCTCGCCCAGGCGGCGGATGTCGAGGAGGCCGGTGGCCGCGTCCGCCCAGGTCGCGCGCATCAGGATGTGGTCCGGCTCGTGGCTGCGCAGGACGTCGTAGACGAGGTCGGTTGAGATGGTGATCTGCCGCCCGGTCTTCTCCTGGCCGGGGTGGCGCCGCTCGACCAGGTGGGCGATCTGCGCGACGGCGCGGAAGGTGCGCTTCATCAGCATCGAGTCGGCCAGCCACTCGTCGAGATCGTCGCCCAGCATGTCCTCGGCGAAGAGGTCGGCCATGGTGTTCGGCGCATCGTCGTAGAAGACGGAGAGGTCCTCCAGAGCCCAGATGGCCAGCGCATAGTCGGACGCGACGAAGCCCATGGGTTTCGCCCCGGCGCGCTCCAGACGGCGGGTGAGGAGCATGCCCAGCGTCTGATGCGCCAGGCGGCCCTCGAACGGGTAGGCGACGAGATAGTGGCGCTTGCCGCGCGGGAAGGTCTCCACCAGCAGCTCGTCGGTGCGCGGCAGGCGCGAGCGGACGGCCTGCAGGTCCAGCCATTCGCGCACCTGCTCGGGCAGCGCTTCGCGGTGGGCGGGGTCGGCCAGCATTTGCCGCACCCCTGCGGCGAGGTAGGTGGTGAGCGGGAATTTCGAGCCGCCATAGTAGGGGATCTTCGGCTCGGTCTGCGCGGTCTTGGTGACGAGGACCTCGTTCTGAAGCACCTGTTCCAGCTTCAGCACCTGTCCTGCGAAGAGGAAGGTGTCGCCGGGCGCCAGCGTGGCGAGGAAATATTCCTCCAGCTGGCCGAGCACGGGGCCGCGCCGGGTGAGCGTTCCGCCGCGACGCGAGACGAGGCGCACCGGCAGCGAGGCGAGTTCGACGATGGTGCTGACGTTCAGCCTGTATTGCTTGGCGACGTTGGGGTGCGTGATGCTCCAGAGGCCGTCCTTCTTGCGGCGGCGGATCTTGGCGTAGCGGTCGTAGGCCCGGAGCGCGTAGCCGCCGGTGGCCCCATAGTCCACGACGCGCTCGAAGGTCTCCCAGTCGAGCGTGCGGTAGGGGTAGGCGGAGCGGATCTCCTCGAAGAGGTCCAGCGCGTCGAACGGGTCCGCGACGGCCATGCCGAGGACGTGCTGGGCGAGCACGTCGAGCGCGCCGTCCTTGATGGCGGGGGTGTCCTGACGGCCGTGATAGTTGGCGTCGAGCGCGGCCTGACACTCCATCACCTCGAACCTGTTGGAGGGGACGAGCACGGCCTTGGACGGTTCGTCCATGCGGTGGTTGGCGCGGCCGATGCGCTGGGCGAGGCGCGAGGCGCCCTTGGGCGCGCCGACGTGGACGACGAGGTCGACGTCCCCCCAGTCGATGCCGAGGTCGAGCGTGGAGGTGCAGACGACGGCGCGCAGCGCGTTGCGGCCCATGGCAGCCTCCACCTTGCGGCGCTGCTCGCGCTCCAGCGAGCCGTGGTGGAGGGCGATGGGCAGCGTCTCGTCGTTGATGCGCCACAGCTCGTAGAACAGGGTTTCGGCCTGGGAGCGGGTGTTGACGAAGACGAGCGTCGTGCGGTGGGCCTTGATGAGGGCGTAGACGTCCGGCACGGCCCAGCGCGTCATGTGGCCGGACCAGGGAACGCGGGCCTCGGTCTTGAGGATCGAGAGGTCCGGCTTGGCGCCGCCTTCCACGACGATCAGCTCCGACAGGCCCGAGGGCGGAGCTTCGGCGCGGCGCCGCGGGACGCCGCGATGATCGTCCACGCGGACGGGTGCGCCCAGATCGGGCAGCGCGTCGGGGTCGAGAAGAGCTTGGGGAACGAGCCAACCGCGCAGGTCGTCCGGGTCGGCGACGGTGGCGGAGAGGCCGACGGTACGCAGCCCCGGCGCATGGCGGCGCAGGCGCGCGAGGCCGAGCGACAGGAGGTCGCCGCGCTTCGACGTCACCAGCGCGTGCAGCTCGTCGACGATGACGACCTTCAGCTCGGAGAAGTAGCGCGCCGCGTCCGGCTGGCAGACGAGGAGGGCGATCTGCTCGGCGGTGGTGAGGAGGATGTCCGGCGGCACCTCCTTCTGGCGGCGGCGGCGGTTCTGCGGCGTGTCGCCGGTGCGCGTCTCGTGGGTGATCGAGAGGCCCATCTCGGCGATCGGGCGCTCGAGGTTGCGGGCGATGTCGACGGCGAGCGCCTTGAGGGGCGAGATGTAGAGGGTGTGCGGCCCCTCGCGGACCGGCGCGTTGCGGCGGCGGTTTTCGTGCGCGATCTCGATCAGGCTGGGCAGGAAGCCGGCGAGCGTCTTGCCCGCGCCGGTGGGGGCGATGAGGAGCGACGACAGGCCCGCCTCGGCCTTCTCCACCAGGGCGAGCTGGTGCGGACGCGGCGCCCATCCCTGGCCCGCGAACCAGCCGGCGAAGGGTTCGGGAAGGACGGCCGCCGGGTTCGCCGACGCCATGTCTGCGGCGGCCGTGTCTGCGGCGCCCACGTCTGCGGCGGCCCTGTCTGTTGCCGCCGTGTCTGCGGCGACCCTGCGCGCGGTGGCGTTACCCGTCATGCCCATCGTCATGATCGTTAGATAACGCCTTCGCCGCTGTGCGGAAGGGTCAGCCCGCGAGGCGGCGCCACCAGCCGCGGTGCGCGCGGTCGGCGTCGGAGTTGGCCGCCTCGACCGCCTTGGCGTGGGTGCGGATGAGGTTGTGCACGAAGGCGAGCTTCTCCTCGACCGGCTTCGACAGCACGAAGGGATAAAGGTCCGGCTGCCCCATCGATCGGTTGATCGCGTTGAGGGCGACGGTGACCGGCACCCAGGCCTTCAGGATCTCGTCGATGGTGCCTTCCGTATAGGGGTCGAAGTCCACCGCATGGGTGCGGTGCCCGGTTACGGGGCCGATGCGGATGCCGAACTCGGACGCCGTCTCCAGCGCGTCGATGATGTGGAGGTAGTGGGCGAAGGTTTCGGCCCAGTCCTCCCACGGGTGCGCCGTGGCGTAGGACGAGATGAAGCTGTTCGCCCAGTCGGTCGGCGGACCCTGATTGTAGTGGACCTGAAGCGCCTCGCCATAGTCGGCGCGCTCGTCGCCGAAGATGGCGCGATAGTCGTCCTGCTTGCCCGCGTCCGCGACGAGACGGTCCCAATAATAATGCCCCACCTCGTGGCGCATGTGGCCGACGAGGGTGCGGTAGGGTTCGCCCATCTGGGTGCGGCGCTTCTCGCGCTCGGCGTCGTCCCCTTCGGCGATGTTGATGGTGATGAGGCCGGCGTCGTGCCCGGTCAGCACCGGGGTCACGGTGCCGTCGGCGTTCACCTGGTCGGCGATGAAATCGAAGGCGAGGCCGCGCTCGGGCTCGTCGGCCTTGGTCGGCTGCGGCAGGTTCCAGCGCTCGATCGAGTAGAAGAGGTGGCGCTTGGCGAGCTCCAGTGCGCGCCACAGCTCGACCGTGTGCGGATCGGAGAGGTCCGGGATGGTGCGATTGTGCTGGCAGGCCTGGCAGAAGGTGTTGCCGCTGTCGGCGGGCACGAGCCAGTTGCAGGCGAGATGCTCGCCGTTGGCGCACGCCTTGTAGCTCGACTTGCCGAACGCCCACGGCGTCCCGGCGGTGGTCGACAGCATGGCCTCGCGGTCAGGCGCGAAGCCGATCGCATTGCCGCAGCGCACGCACTGTGTGGAGTCGAAATAGACTTCGTTGCCGCAGTTCTGGCACGAAAACCGCTTCATATTTTGGTGTCCGGTTATGGCGCCTAAGTTGGGCCTGTGATTACGGATAAACGCCGGCGGCAGACAATAGTTTCCGGCGCCTTCATCAGCCGGTGGGGCCGTGTGCTCTGCGGCGGCGTCCCATCGGCGGGCGCAGGTGCGCGCATTAGCGGTGGACACACGGGGTCACATCCGCCATGACACGCGCCATTCTCTCAAGTGTTTCGGCCGCCTGACCTCGCCAGACATGCTTGAGGGGCTTCAATCGCATTGTGCGAGGCGCTGTCCGATGCCGGGCAGCGCGGAAATGCCCTAGGAGTAAGGCACATGGGCTACAAGGTAGCAGTCGTCGGCGCGACGGGGAATGTCGGCCGCGAAATTCTCGACATCATGGCCGAGCGCGGCTTCCCGGCGGACAGCGTTCTGGCTCTCGCATCGCGTCGCAGCCAGGGGACCGAGATTTCCTACGGCGACAAAACCTTGAAGTGCGAGAACCTGGAGACCGCCGACTTCTCCGACGTCGACATCTGCATGATGTCGGCCGGTGGTGACATCTCCAAGGAGTGGGCGCCGAAGATCGGCCGCGCGGGTGCGGTGGTGATCGACAACTCGTCCGCCTTCCGCATGGACCCGGACGTGCCGCTCATCGTTCCGGAGGTGAATGCCGACGCGGTGGTGGGCTTCACGAAGAAGAACATCATCGCCAACCCGAACTGCTCGACCGCGCAGCTGGTGGTGGCGCTGAAGCCGCTGCACGATCACGCCAAGATCAAGCGGGTGGTGGTGGCGACCTACCAGTCCGTTTCGGGCGCCGGCAAGGAGGCGATGGACGATCTCTTCGCCCAGACCCGCGCGGTGTTCGTGTCGGACGAGGTGAAGTCCAAGGCGTTCCCGAAGCGGATGGCCTTCAACGTCATTCCCCACATCGACGTGTTCATGGACGACGGGTCGACGAAGGAAGAGTGGAAGATGGTGGCCGAGACGAAGAAGATTCTCGACCCCAAGATCAAGCTTCATGCAACGGCGGTGCGTGTTCCGGTCTTCATCTCCCACTCCGAGGCGGTGAACATCGAGTTCGAGGAGCCGATCTCGGCCGACGAGGCGCGCGACATCCTGCGCGAGGCGCCGGGCTGCCTGGTGATCGATAAGCGCGAGCCGGGCGGCTACATCACGCCGTACGAGGCGGCGGGCGAGGATGCGACCTACATCAGCCGAATCCGCGAGGATCCGACCGTCGACAACGGATTGGCCATGTGGGTGGTGAGCGATAACCTGCGCAAGGGCGCGGCGCTGAACACCGTTCAGATTGCTGAACTGTTGGTGAACAGGAAGCTGCTCAACGGCCGCGCGAAGGCCGCGTGACAGTGTGAAGGGTGCGGCAGGTTGTCGCGCCCTTTGCTTCGGAACGACGTCATGGCTGCTTCGGCGGGCATTTTTTTTCATGCAGCGGAAGGATGGCGGAGACGTCCGCCATCAGAAGCGGTCGATAGAGGTGGGGGAACAGCTTTCCGCCGCGGGACGGCTCCCAGAGGAGCTTCACATCCCCCTCTAGTCCCCCGCAATTCAACGCAAAAATGTATGATTCTCGGGAAAAATGTTTGTCGATCGTATCGCTGAGCTGATCGTCCGACGAAAGGTGAATGAAGCCGTCTCGCTGATCGTCGGACGACCCTTCAAACCGCTGTGACATAATGAAGTCGGACAACTCCTTCGGGCGGAGTAACTTATAAATCATATTTTTAGGGTCCGGCGCGGTTGGATTCGAAGGGTTCCGAAGTGGCGCGGCATGGGGCCGGCGTGGAGCCCTGTTCCAGGGGGGCGTAACATATGCTACGTCAATCCAGAACAAACTGAATTTCAGCAGAGTGACTTTACGTGAGGCTACATCTGAACCGTTTGTCCTCACACCGCTGCTGCGAGCAGGAGGGAGCCGATGCTCGCTCATAATGATGTCTGGAATGCGATCGACGAGCTGGCAGCCCGCAACGGCATGTCGCCGTCGGGTCTCGCTCGCCGCGCCGGCCTCGATCCGACGACGTTCAACAAGAGCAAGCGCTTCGCGGCCGATGGCCGGCCGCGCTGGCCGTCGACCGAATCCATTGCCAAAATCCTCAAGGCGACGAACACGACCGTCGCCGAATTGTTCGCGGGTGAACCGGAGCCGAGCCACCCGCACATGGCGATCCCGCTGATCGGCGAGGCCCACGCCGGGTTCGAGTCGCCCGCGAGCGCGCCGCGCAATACGGTGGCCGCGCCGACCCCGCCGCGCATCGTCTCCTTCCCCGACCGCCGCCACGAGCCGCTCTATGCGCTCACCGTCGTCGGCGATTCCATGCAGCCCCTCTACCGCGACGGTGACGTCCTCTTCATCTCCCCCGGTGCCGAGCCGGAGGCGGGGGACCGCGTGGTCGTGAAGCTGTCGAACAACGAGGTGGCGGTGAAGGTGCTGAAGTCGATCGGCGCCGCGGGGTACGAGTTCCACGCCGTCAATCCCGACCATGGCGACGCCTCGGTCCCCGCGTCCGACGTCGATTGGGTCGCCCGCATCGTCTACGCGACCCAGTAAGCGCCGCTCCGGCACTCAGCCGGCGCTTACGATCTCCTGGCCGCTTTCCTGGCCGCCCTCCGCAGCCGTCTCCTCCTCCGGCCCGTCATCCCCATCGCCATAGCCGAGAAGGTGCAGCGGCCGGCAGTCGATCCCCTTGGTTCGGCCCCAGTGGCACAGCGCATCCTCCTGGCCGTGCGTGACCCATACCTGCGCCGCGCCCGTCTCCACGATGGTGGTGCACAGGTCTTCCCAATCGGCATGGTCCGAGATGACCATGGGCAGCTCGACACCGCGTTGACGCGCGCGGGCGCGCACCCGCATCCATCCCGAAGCGAAGGCGGTGACCTGATCGCCGAAACGTTGCGCCCAGCGGTCGGAGAGTGAACCGGGCGGGCAAAGCACCACCGCGCCCGCCAACTCCTTGCGGTCCACCCCCTTCACCGGCAGCAGCGGGCCGAAATCCTGTCCCGCCGCGACATAGTGGGCGGTCAGCCGCTCCAATGCGCCGTGCAGATAAATCGGCCGGTCGTAGCCGGCGCGGCGGATGTGGGCGAGAACCCGCTGCG
Source organism: Acuticoccus yangtzensis (assembly GCF_001927245.1). Lineage (GTDB taxonomy): Bacteria > Pseudomonadota > Alphaproteobacteria > Rhizobiales > Amorphaceae > Acuticoccus > Acuticoccus yangtzensis. The sequence goes on from NZ_MJUX01000002.1 coordinate 571,643, forward strand.
CCTTGCCCAGCGCATAGGCGCCGACGAGGTGCGGCCGGTCCGGGAAGAGCGCCAGCGAGGCGAGGAGCTTGGCCACTTCGTCGGCGGCTTCGGGATGGCGGAAGACGGGAAGGCCGAAGGTCGCCTCGGTCACGAAGAGGTCGCACGGCACCAGCTCGAACGGGGCGCAGGTGGGGTCCGCCTGGCGCTTGTAGTCGCCGGAAATGACGGCGCGCTGACCGCCCGATTCGATGAGGATCTGCGCCGAGCCGAGGACGTGGCCGGCCGGGTGGAAGCTCACCGTCACTTCCCCCACCGTGGTGCGCGCACCGTAGGGTGCCGCCTGACGCGTCTCGCAGAACGCCTCGCCATAGCGCACGGCCATGATGCCGAGGGTCTCGGGCGTGGCGAGCACGGCGCTGTGCCCCGGCCGGGCGTGATCGGCGTGGCCATGGGTGATCGCGGCGCGCGGCACGGGGCGCACCGGGTCGATGTGGAATCCGCCGCGCGGGCAATAGAGGCCCTCGGGCGTGAGGGTGAGGATGGGGTCGGCCATGGGCTTCATATAGGGCGTGGGTCGGGCTCTGTGAGCGGTCTTCGCTCGCCCCGCCCGGCTTCAGCCGACGCGGGTGCGGCATTGATCACCAGCCCGGCTGCCACAGATCATCCGATGCGCCCGCCGCAAGGCCGGGCGCCGATGCGATGTGTGAGGGAGAGGAGCGTGATCGAAGCGGCTCAGCGGGTGGAGGTGACGGGCGAACGTCATGCCCGGTATGATGAGATCTTGTCCGCCCCGGCGCTGGACCTCGTGGCATCGGTCCACCGGCTCGGCCAGGGCCGCCGCGCGGCGGTGCTGGCGGCCCGGCACCAGCGCGCTCTGGCCGCGGCGGCCGGCGCTCCGCCCCCGCGCGTGGTCGTCGATCCGGCGGCGTGGCAGGTGGAGGAGATCCCCGCCGGGTTGGCCCGCAGGAAGGTCGAGCTGGCCGTGCCGGCGGATCCGTCCTCCCTCAACTCCGCGCTGAAGACGGGCGCTGCCACGGTCGTCGCGGACCTCGAGGAGCTGACGGCGCCGGACTGGACACGCGCCATCGACGCGCAGATCGCCCTTCTGGATCACGTGGCCCACTCCGCGATGGGGTTCGACGGCGGTCCGTCGGCACGCACGCGCCCGCATGTGATGATGCGCCCGCGCGGCCTGCACCTCACCGAGCCGTCGATCACCGTCGACGGTGAGCCGGTGGCCGCGGCCTTCGCGGACGTGACGCTGAACATGGTTCACACGTTGGCGCTGCGGCGCGAGGCGGACCGCGTGGTCAGCCTGTCCCTGCCGCGCATCGACGCTGCGGCGGAGGCGGCATTGTGGGACGACGTTCTCGCCCATATCGAGTCGCGTCTCGGCGCGCCGGAGGGGACGGTGAAGGTGAGCGTTCCCATCGGCTCCATCAATGCGGCGGCGGAGGCGGACGGCATCATCGCCGCGCTGCGCGGACGCATCGTGGCGCTGACGTGCGGCCGTTGGGACTATGCGGCGTCGGTGGCGAACAACGCGGCCGGGGCGCATGACGCCGCGGCGGTCTTGCCGGACCGGCGCTTCATCCAGTTGGGGCGAGGCTTCCTCCGCGGAATGAGCCGCCGCGTGGTCGAGGCGGCGCACCGGCGCGGCGTGCTGGCCCTTGCGCCGATGACTGCCGCCGTGCCCGACGCGCTCGACACCGATGCGGTCTCCGAGACGCTGGAGCGCCTGCGGGCCGACTGCGAACGCGCGGCGACGGACGGGCACGACGGCCGCGTGGTCGCCCATCCCTGGCTTGTGGCGCACGTCGGTCAGGTGTTCGACGTCACCATCCCCGACGACAATCAGGTGAGTGCGATGCCTGCCCCGCTTCTGACGGGCGAGCCGGAGCCGGGATTGGCGGATCCTTACGAAGGGGAACGCACGGTGGAGGGTCTCAGCCGCAACATCCGCATCGCGCTGGGCCACGCCGAGGCGCGTTTGAGGGGGTTCGGCGCAGTCAATGTCGGCGGTGTCGTCCACGGCGCGTCGTCGGCGGAGTTGGCCGTCCTGCACATGTCCTCCTGGCTGCGCGAGCGGACCCGCCTGGCGACGGGTGAGGTGGTGGACACCGCGCTGTTCGAGGCTTGCCTGGCGGACGAGCTGGCGCGTCTGCGCGGCGAATTCAGCGAGGGTGCGTGGGCGGACCGCCGCTTCGTCGACGCGGCGGCGGCGGTTCGGAGGGGGGCTATCGGGACGGCGGAAGCCGCATGAGGCGCGGCTTCACGTGAAAGAAAGTGCCGGCGCGACGTGCGGGACCGCGCGGGTTCCTCACTCCGCGCGGAAGGGGCGCGAGTCCGCCTCCGCCGCCACCGTCGCGCGGGAGACGCGGGTTTCGCGCCACAGCGTGTAGAGGCCGGCGGCGACGACGAGGAGCGCCCCGGCGATGGTGGACGCCGTCGGCACCTCGCCGAACACCAGGTAGCCGAGCGACATGGACCAGATGAGGATCGTGTAGCGGAACGGCGAGACGGCCGAGATGTCACCGATGCGGATGCCCGACACGCTCATGATGTAGCCGGCGATGATGAAGACCCCGGCGATGAGGCAGGCGACCGTCGCCGTTTGGTCCGGCACGACGATGCCCTGATAGCTCATCCAAAGCCCGGCGAAGATGGTGACCGTGACCATCGTCAGAAGGCTGGCGAAGACGGTGGGCACGCGCGGGCTCATGCTGCGGGTGGTGATGTCGCGCAGGATGACGAAGCCGGCGGTGGCGAGCGGGTAGAGAAGGTTGGCGTCGAACTCTTGAGTGCCGGGCTGGATCATGATGAGCACCCCGCACAAGCCGACGGCGATCGCGGTCCAACGTCGCCAACCGACGTGTTCGCCCAGCAGCAGCGCGGCCGCCATGGTGACCCCCAGCGGAACGAACTGCAGGACGCTCGACGCGGTGGCGATCGGCATCACGCTGAGCGCGTGCAGATAGGTGACGGTGGAGCCGAGCTCGGCGAAGGTGCGGATGGCGAGGAAGCGCGCTTCCCTCCGTGTGGGCCGGAACGTGAGCGCCCCGAGGCGCCAGGCGAGGAGGGCGATGAAGAGCGTGCCGAAGATGCCGCGTGCGAAGATGCCTTCCGCCACGGGAATCGACAGGAAGGCGGCCTTCATTGCGATGTCGTTGCAGGTGAAACTGAACGAGGAGAAGGTGATGAGCGCGGCGCCGCGGGCGTTGTTCGACTGGGCCATGGGAGCCTGAGTTGGTGTCCGGCCCCGATTACACCTGATCGTGGAAGTCCGCACGCGCCGAACGGAAGGCCTGCGGCGGTTCGCGCCGGGCTAGAGGATTTTCCGCTGACTGAAGCCGCGGGTCGACTGAAGCCGCCGGTCGAAGGGGAGCGGCCGCGCGCAGGGCGCGGCCGCGTTCGATCAGAGGCGCAGGTCGAGCTGCTTCAGGATCGCATCGGTCATGCCGACGGTGTCGACGGTCGGGCCGCCGGCGGCGATGTCGGCGGTGCGGGCGCCCTCATCCAGCGCGCCGGCGATGGCGGCGTCGAGCGCGTCGGCCTCCTTGTTCATGCCGAACGAGTACTTCAGCGCCATGCCGAGGGAGGCGATCATCGCGATCGGGTTGGCGATGCCCTTGCCGGCGATGTCGGGCGCGGAGCCGTGGACCGGCTCATAGAGCGCGCGGCGGCGGCCGGTCTTGGGGTCGACCGCGCCGAGCGAGGCGGACGGAAGCATGCCGAGCGAGCCGGTCAGCTGCGCGGCGATGTCGGACAGCATGTCGCCGAACAGGTTGTCGGTGACTACAACGTCGAACTGCTTGGGATCGCGCACGAGCTGCATGGCGCCGGCGTCGGCCAGCATGTGGTCGAGCGTGACGTCCTCGTAGCCCTGCTTGTGGGTCTGCTCGACCACCTCGCGCCAGAGGAGGCCGGACTTCATCACGTTGCGCTTTTCCATGGACGTGACCTTGCCGCGGCGGGCGCGGGCGAGCTCGAACGCGGCCTTGGCGATGCGCTCGATCTCGTAGGTGTCGTAGACCTGCGTGTCGATCGCGCGCTTCTGGCCGTTGCCGATGTCGGTGATGGTCTTCGGCTCACCGAAATAGACGCCGCCGGTCAGCTCGCGCAGGATGACGATGTCGAGGCCCTCGACCACCTCGCGCTTCAGCGACGAGGCGTCGGCGAGCGCGGGATAGCTGATCGCCGGGCGGATGTTGGCGAAGAGCTCGAAATGCTTGCGCAGGCCGAGGAGGCCGGCTTCGGGGCGCATCTCGTACTCTTTGATCTCGTCCCACTTCGGGCCGCCGACGCAGGCGAAGAGAACCGCGTCCGCCGCCTCCGCCTTGTCCACGGTGTCCTGCGGATAGGGCGTGCCGACCGCGTCGAACGCGGCGCCGCCGACGAGGCCCTCGGTCGTCTCGAAGCCGGCGCCCTTGGTGTTGAGGTAGTCGATCACGCGCTTGGTGGCGGACATGATCTCAGGGCCGATTCCGTCGCCGGCAAGAAGAAGAAGGGAGGGCATGGGCGTCCTTTCGTGTTTTGACGCTTTGCTAAACCCTTTCCGAGCGGCGGGGAAGAAGCGCAATCATGAGGGGTCGGCGGGCATGACCATGATCATCCAATGGGTGCCGAAGCGATCCTTCAGCATGCCGAAGCCGGGTGAGAAGAACGTCTCGCCGAAGGGCATGATGATGTCCGCGCCGTCCGCGAGGCGGTCATAGATCGCCTGCCCGCGGGGAACGTCCGGCGCGGCGTGCGAGACCGACACCGCCTTTTGCGGATCCCCGTCCATGCCGGCGGGGAAGTCCGAGGCGAAGAGCGGGCCGGCGGGGGTCATCACGCAGGAGTGCATGATGCGGTCGGCCGAGTGGGGCGGGCACATGTCGGGCGGCCCGTCGGCGTAGGTCGTCAGCTCGAGCGCGCCGCCGAAGACGTCGGCGTAGAAGGTCATCGCCTCGCGGCATTGGCCTTGGAAATGGATGTAGGGCGTGAAGCTCATCAGGTCCTCCCGTGACGATGAGCGAGGGTATCACGCCTCGTCGTGCAGTGCGTTATTAAAAATAACTGGATCGGTGTTGGCGCCGCAGACGAGGACGCCGACGCGCTCGCCGCGTTCGGGCACGTAGGCGCCCGACAGAAGCGCGCCGTAGGCCGCGGCGCCGCCGGGCTCGGTGACGATGCGGGCGGTCTGCCAGAGCGCGCGCTGGGCGGCGCGGATGGCGTCGTCGGCGACGAGCGCCACGTGGTCGACATAGCGTTCGGCGATGGCGAGGTTGATGGAGCCGGTGCGCCGTGCGCCCAGCGAGTCGGCGGCGATGGACTCGACGGTGACGTCGACAGGGTGCCCGGCGTCCATCGCGGCCTTGAGCGCGCACGACCCTTCCGGCTCCACGGCGACGACCTTGACGCGCCCGGCGAACCACGCGGCCATGCCGCTGACGAGGCCGCCGCCGCCGCAGGCGACGAGGACGGTGTCCAGCCCGGCGGTCTGCGTCTCCCACTCGGCGGCGACGGTGCCTTGACCGGCGATGGTGCTGGCGGCCGCATAGGCGTGAACGCCGATGGCGCCGGTATCGGCCATATAGGCGTCGCAGGCTTCCAGCGCCTCGGCGTAGCGTTCGCCGATGAGGGTGACCTCGGCCCCGGCGGCGCGGATGAGGTCCACCTTGGCGGGGCTGGCGATGGTGGGCACGAAGATCGCCGCCTTGTGGCCGAGGCGGTGGGCGGCGTAGGCGACGGCGGCGCCATGATTGCCGCCGGACGCCGCGGCGACGCCCGCCGCGGGCACCACCGAGGACAGGAGCGTGTTGAACGCCCCGCGCACCTTGAAGGAGCCGGTGGCCTGGAGGAATTCGAGCTTCACCTCGCACAAGGCCGGGCCGTCCAGCGCCATGACGGGGGTGCGGCGGACATGCGGGCCGATGCGCTCGGCGGCGGCAAGGATATCGTCCTGCGAGACGGGATCGGACATGGCGAGCCTTCCTTCGGTCGTGCCGCGGCCTTAGAGAAGGTCGGCCAGGGCGCGCACGATGAGCTGCACGGAAATCAGCGTCAGCACGATGTTGAGCGCCTTTTTGAGCGTCTTCTCCGGCAGCGTGTTGAGCAGTTTGGCCCCGGCGAGGGTGCCGAGGAAGCCGGCGCCGATCATCGCCGCCATCATGGGCGCCCATTCGGAGAAGGCAAATCCCAGCGTCGTGAAGGCGGCGACCTTGAGGCCGTGCTGGATCACCATCGCCATCGCGTGGGTGGCGACGAGGCGCACGTGGGGCAGGCCCGCCTGGCGCAGCACCATCATGACGAAGGGGCCGGTGGCGCCGACGAACATCGTCAAGAAGGTGCCGATGAGGCCGCCCCCGGCCAGAACACCGCGCTCGCCCTTGCCGAGCGGGGGCAGCTTCATCCACGTGGTGGTGAGGATGGTGACGCCGATGGCGAGCAGGATGACCTCACCCGGCAGCTCCACCACCAGAAGGCCGCCGAGGACGGCGCCGACCACCGAGCCCAGCGCATAGGGCACGATGAGCCGCATCGACACGTTCTTGGCCATGATGATGGCGCGGCCGGTGTTGGACCCGAGCTGCACCACGCCGTGCACCGGAACGAGGGCGATGGGCGGGATGACGAAGGTCAGCGCCGCCAGGAGCACCACGCCGCCGCCGATGCCGACCGCCGCCGTCAACGCGCTCGTGAAGAAGGAGAGCACGATGAGGAAGAGGGCGCCCAGAGGCGCGACGGCATCGGGTAGCAGCGCGGACATGGGCGTCTCCGGGAGGTTGGCGGCGGCGGCGAGCGGCGGGGCGAGCCCGTCAGGGGGCGACGTTGCCGCGCGCGCGGTGCAGCGTGTCGATGCGGGTGAGAAGCTCCTCCGGCAGCGTCACGTCAAGCGATCCGAGCACGGTGTCGAGCTGCTCCACCGAGGTCTGGCCGATGATGACGCTGGTCATGAACGGGCGCGAGGCGGCGAAGGCGATGGCCATCTGCGCCGGGTCGAGACCGAACTCGGCAGCGAGGTCGAGGTAGGTGTCGTTCAGCTCGGTGGCGCCGGGCCCCTCGTAGCGCTGAAGGCGGTTGAACAGCGTCTTGCGGGCGCCTTCGGGCAGCGCGCCGTTGCGGTATTTGCCGGTGAGGTAGCCCTGGGCGAGCGCCGAGTAGCACAGGAGCGAGACGTCCTCGCGGGTGCAGGCTTCGGCCAGGTTCACCTCGAACGTGCGGTTCAGCAGGCTGTAGGCGTTCTGGATGGACGCGACACGCGGCAGGCCGTGCATCTCGGCCGCGTGAAGGTACTTCATCACGCCCCAGGTGGACTCGTTGGAGAGGCCGATGTGGCGCACCTTGCCGGCCTTCACCAGCGCGCCGAGCGCCTCCAGCGTCTCGGCGATAGGGGTCTCGTCGGCGGCCTTGTCCGGCTCGGAATAGACGGTGGGGTTGGACCCGAATTGGCTGACGTTCCGGTCCGGCCAGTGGACCTGATAAAGGTCGATATAGTCGGTCTTGAGGCGGCGCAGCGAACCGTCCACGGCCTCGTTGATGTCGCGGGCGACGAGCTTGGGGGCGTGCCCGTCCTCGCGCAGCCACGTCATCTGGGAGCGGCCGGCGACCTTGGTGGCGATCATCACCTTGTCGCGCGCTTTGCGGGAGGCGAACCAGTCGCCCATGATCTCCTCGCAGCGGAAGCGCGTCTCGGCCGCGGGCGGGACGGGGTACATCTCCGCGTTGTCGAACATGTTGATGCCGGCGTCGACGGCGCGGTCCATCTGGGCGAAGGCTTCGTCAGGGGTGTTCTGGCGGCCCCAGGTCATGGTGCCGAGGGTCAGCACCGACACGGCGAGGTCCGTGCGGCCGAGCTTGCGATAGTCCATTAAAATCTCGTCTGGAGGCGAAGTGCCGGAAGGCGGGAAGGGGCGGGGGAGGCGCGGCGGATCTGCCGCACCCTTTTAAGATGGTTTACGACGAGGATGAGTGCCGTGCCAAGCGTCTGATGGCGCTGGCGATCGCCATGTCGACCGCGACGGCGACGAGGCCGACGGCCGCGAAGGCGGCGGCGAGGCCGGCGACGTTGCGCGCATAAAGGGCCGGGCCGAGAGCGGGGAGGTCGAGGAACCAGTAGGGCGCGAAACCATCCACCTGGGAGCGGAGGAGCACGAAGGCGAGGTAGACGGCGGGCAGCAGGACGCACCAGGACGCATGACGCCATCTGAGGTCGCCGTGCGGCGCAGCGAGCCAGGCGAGAACGAAGAGCGGCGGGACCGCGTCGTGCAGCAGGTGACTGGCAACGAGCTGCAGCCCCGCATAGCCCGCCAGAAGATGGCGCAGCAGCACCGCGAAGACGACGCCGACGATGATGATCGCCGCGAGGACGGCGGTTCGCACCGCGGGCGCGGCGAGGCGGCTTTGCGGGGCGAGGGCCATGGCGGCGGCGACGACCGTGACCGACGCATTGCCCCAGATGGTGAAATATCCGGCGAGGCGCCACAGCCCGTCCGCGACCGGCCGCCCGGCGGCGAGCTGGCCGCTGACGGTCACGCCGACCTGGAGGATCAGCGCGCTTGCGGCCACGAGGGCGGCGACGCCGGCGAGGGCGCGGGCGGGGGTCATCTCAGCCTCCGGCGCGGGCGATCAGCTCTTCGACCGAGGGCAGGATGCGCTCGACGATGACCTCCACGCCCGCGGCGGTGGGGTGAAGCCCGTCGGGCTGGTTCAACTCCGGATTGGCGGCCACCCCGTCGAGGAAGAAGGGGTAGTAGACGACGTCGCGCGCGGCGAGGTCCTCGTAGACGGCGCTGAATTCGGCGCCATAGTCCTCGCCGAGATTGGGCGGGGCGAGCATGCCTGCGAGGAGAACCGGGAGGTCGCGCTCGGCCAGCCGGTCGAGAATGGCGGTGAGGTTGTCGCGCGGTACACTGGGGTCGATCCCGCGCAGCGCGTCGTTGGCGCCGAGTTCGACGATGACGGCGTCCGCATCCGGCCCCACGGACCAGTTGAGCCGGGCGAGGCCGCCGGTGGTGGTATCGCCGGAGACGCCCGCATCGACCACGGTGACGTTGTAGCCCTTGGCGGTGAGGGCGGCCTGGAGCTGCGGGACGAAGCCTTCACCGGGCGCGAGCTGGTAGCCTGCGGTGAGGCTGTCGCCGAGGGCGACGAGGGTCATCGGCTCGCCGCCGCCGTTCTCGGTTCCGCTCGGCTGGGCGGCGGCCGCGAGGGCGGCGGCGACCATCGAGGCGGCGGCCAAAGCGGCGATCAGTCGTGTGGGGGATGGGCGCATCGGGGTCGGGTCTCCGCAATCCTGGCCTTCATGTGGCGCGTTGCGAAGGTGCGGGCAACCGCGTGGGCGCGCGGGTCGCAAGGGCGGCCGGTGCCGGTGGAACGCACCGGGTCGGTCATGCGGCGGAGAGGGCCGAGGCTCGGCGTCACACGCGGCGCAGCGCCACCTCGGTGATGCGGTGATCGGCCCCCTTCACCAGGATGAGGTCCGCCCGCAGCTTCGTCGGCCCAACATTCTCGCGCAGGTTCTTGAGGTTGATCCTCTCCCACAGGCTTTTGGCGAAGGCTTCCGTCTCCTCCTTGCTGGCGGAGGCATAGCGGTGGAAGTAGGACAGGGGATCGGTAAAGCGCGTTTCCTTCAGACGGTTGAAGCGCGTCATGTACCACTCCTCGAGCAGCCGCTCCTCCGCGTCAAGGTAGATCGAGAAGTCGAAGAAGTCGGACACGAAGGGGACGCGCGGCCGGTCGCCGGACAGGCGCTGCGTCTGCAGCACGTTCAGCCCCTCGACGATCAGGATGTCCGGCCGGTCGACGGTGATCGCCTCGCCCACGACGCGGTCATAGGTGAGGTGGGAATAGACCGGCGCCTCGACGTTGCGTTCGCCCGCCTTCACGTCGGTGAGGAAGGAGATGAGCATCCCGACATCGTAGCTTTCAGGGAAGCCCTTGCGCTCCATCAGCCCGTTCTCGATGAGGTGGGCGTTGGGATAGAGGAAGCCGTCCGTGGTCACGAGGTCGACCTTCGGCCGGCCGGCCCAGCGCGAGATCAACGTCTGCAGGAGCTGCGCGGTGGTCGTCTTGCCCACGGCGACGGATCCGGCGATGCCGATGATGTAGGGGGTGCGCTCGCCGGTCTGGCCCAGGAAGGCCTGTGTGGCGCGGTAGAGCCCCTCGGTCGCTTCGACATAGAGCGAGAGGAGACGCGAGATCGGCAGGTAGATGGTTTCCACCTGTCCGGGTTCCACACGGTCGTTGAAGCCTTGGAGGCTGATGATTTCTTCGGCCGACAAAGTCATGGGCATGCCGGCACGCAGCTTTGCCCAGTCGCGTTCATGGAACACGTGGAAGCGGGCATAGTCGTCGCGCGGCCGATGCCCCGACTTATCGGTCAGCTCGGGCACTGCATCCATCACGGGCACTGTTGCAGATCATCGCATAAGGAGACAAGGATTTATTTTGCGCTGCACCATTGGCGGGCAGGGGCGAGCGGCGTCAGGTCGGCGCCGTGCGGCGCGCCTTCTCTTCGAGGCCCGATTGGCCGGTGCGCCGGTCGAGCTCGGCCATCACGTCGTTCCAGGAGATGCCCTGCACGGCGAGAAGAACGGTGAGGTGGAAGACGACGTCGGCGGCCTCGGCGATCATCTCGTCCGGCGCGCGGCGCACGGCGGCGATGACCGCTTCCACCGCCTCCTCGCCGAACTTTTCGGCCACCTTGTCGATCCCCTTGGCGGCGAGCGTGTTGGTGTAGGAGGCGGCGCCACCCTCGGCCAGACGGGCGCGAACGATGGCTTCGAGGTCGTCGATGGAGAAGCTAGCCATTGACGTCTCCGAGGGCGTGGTGGGTGGGCGGCACGATGCGCATCGGCAGACCCGCGGCGGCCATGTGCGCCTTCGCCTCGCCGATGGTGAAGGTGCCGAAGTGGAAGATCGACGCGGCCAGCACCGCCTCGGCGTGCCCCTCGGTGACCGCCTCGACGAGGTGGTCGAGCGTGCCCGCCCCGCCGGACGCGATGACGGGGACCGGTACGGCGTCGGCGACGGCGCGGTTCAGGGCGTTGTCGAAGCCGGCCTTCGTGCCGTCCGAATCCATCGAGGTGAGGAGGATCTCGCCGGCGCCGAGGTCGACCATCTTCACGGCGAACTCCACCGCGTCGACCCCGGTGGCGCGGCGGCCGCCGTGGGTGAAGATCTCCCAATGGCCGTCGACCCGCTTGGCGTCGATGGCGACGACGATGCACTGGGCGCCGAACTTCTCCGCCGCGCGGCCGACGAAGGAGGGTTCGCGCACGGCGGCGGTGTTGATCGACACCTTGTCGGCGCCCGCCAGCAGCAGGGCGCGGATGTCCGAGATCGTGCGCACGCCGCCGCCGACGGTGAGCGGCATGAAGCATTGCTCGGCGGTGCGGCTGACGACGTCGAACAGGATGGAGCGTTCGTCCGACGAGGCGGTGATGTCGAGGAAGGTCAGCTCGTCGGCGCCTGCGGCGTCATAGGCCTTGGCGGCCTCGACGGGGTCGCCCGCGTCGACGAGGTCCTGGAACTTCACGCCTTTGACGACGCGGCCGCCGTGCACGTCGAGGCAGGGGATGATGCGTTTCTTCAGCATCTCAGGCGGCCTGCGGCAGGACGGCGAGGGCGGCGGCGGGGTCGAGTCGCCCATCATAAAGGGCGCGGCCCATGATGGCGCCGTCGAGCTTCGCGGCGGCGGGCTCGGCGAGGCGGTTGATGTCCTCCATGCCGTTGAACCCGCCGGACGCGATGACGGGGGTGGAGACGGCTTCGGCGATCGACAGCGTTTCGGGGAGGTTGAGGCCGGTCAGCATGCCGTCGCGTCCGATGTCGGTGTGGACGATGGCGGCGACGCCCGCGTCCTCGTAGGCGAGCGCCAGGTCGCGCGCGGTGACGGTGGTGGCGTCGGCCCATCCGGCGACGGCGACCATACCGTCGCGCGCGTCGATCCCGACGACGATCCGGCCGGGGAAGAGGCGGCAGGCCTCCTTCACGAGTTCCGGCTCCTTGGCGGCGACGGTGCCGAGGATGACGCGGGAGACGCCGCGCTCCAGCCACGCCGCGATGGCGGCCAGCGAGCGGATGCCGCCGCCGAGCTGCACCGGAACGTCGGTCGCGGCGAGGATGGCGTCGACCGCCTCGGAATTGCGGCTGACCCCGGCGAAGGCGCCGTTGAGGTCGACCACGTGCAGGCGGGTGAAGCCGAGCATTTGGAACCGCGCGGCCATGTCGCCGGGATCGTCGGAGAAGACGGTGGCGCGGTCCATCTCGCCTTGCTGGAGGCGGACGCATTGGCCGTCTTTGAGGTCGATGGCTGGATAAAGGATCATAGGTCTGCCGCCGGCCCGCCGCTCACGGGCGCCATTTGAGGAAATTGGCGATCAAGGCGAGGCCGAATTCCTGACTCTTCTCGGGGTGGAACTGGGTGCCGACGATGTTGTCGCGCCCGACGATGGCGGCGATCGACCCGCCGTGTTCGCTGGTGGCGATGAGGTGGTCGGGGTCGGCCGGCGCCAGCGCGTAGGAGTGCACGAAATAGGCGTGGGCGCCGTCCGTGCCGGTGGGGATCCCCTCCAGCACAGGGTGCGGGCGGGCGACGTCGAGCGTGTTCCAGCCCATGTGCGGCACCTTCAGCGCCGGGTCCGTGGGCTCGATCACCTTCACGTCGCCGGGGATGAGGTTCAGCCCGGCGGTGACGGTATATTCCAGGCCGCGCGTCGCCATGAGCTGCATGCCGACGCACACGCCGAGGAGCGGTACGCCGCGGTCGGTTACGGCGTCGAGGATGGCTTCGACCATGCCGTGGGTGGCGGAGAGGCCCATCATGCAGTCGGCGAAGGCGCCGACGCCGGGCAGGATGATGTGGTCCGCCTTGGCGACGCGGGAGGGGTCGGCGGTGACGGTGACGGCGCTGCTCAGCCCGGCTTCGTGCGCGGCTCTGGCGACCGCCTTCTCGGCCGAGCGCAGATTGCCCGACCCATAATCGACGATGACGACGCTCATTGGTCCTTCTCCGGCATGACGCCGATGACGGGGGCGCCCCACGGTCCGGCGCCGGATGCGCTGGCGGGGGCAGGGGGTGTGGCGAGCGGTGCGGGGGCCGCTTCGCCGATGGGGTCGATGACGGCGCCCTCACGCTCGGCGAAGTAGCGGCGTTCGGCTTCGGCGCGGGCGGAGGCGTGGACGATGGCGGTCATGTGCCAGCGGCGGCGCGACAGGCTCCAGCGTTTCAGCGCCCGCGCCTCGAACGCGAACCAGAGGGAGAGGAGGGCGTAGAAGACCACGGCGCCGGGGCTGCCGAGGAATGTCGCCGCGGCGCCGACCACGGCCGCCCAGACCGCGACGGCGAGGAGGGCGACCACCGGCATGCCGCGCAGCACCGCCCACAGCGGGCCGATGAGGAGCGCCCACCACGCAAAGCGGTCCTCGACGAACACCGCGCGCACGGCGGGATCGTCAAATTCGGCGTTTTCCCAGACGGTCCAGACTGCCATCGGCGACCCCGTTACAATGCGCCCTTGGTGGACGGGATGGCCCCGCCCGGTGCCGTCACCGCGACCGCCGAGCCCAGCGCCCGCGCCACGCCCTTGAAGCAGGATTCGGCGATGTGGTGGTCGTTGTCGCCGTAGAGTGTCTCGATGTGCAGCGTCAGGCGCGCATTCATGGCGAGCGCGGTGAAGAATTCGCGCACGAGCTGCGTGTCGAATGTGCCGATCTTCGGCGTCTCGAACGCCGTGCGGAAGACGAGGAAGGGGCGGCCGGAAATGTCCAGCGCGACGCGCGTCAGCGTCCCGTCCATCGGCAGCAGGCAATCGGCATAGCGGGTGATGCCGGCCTTGGTGCCGAGCGCCTCCAACAGCGCCTGGCCGAGCGCGATGCCGACATCCTCGACGGTGTGGTGATCGTCGATGTGGAGGTCGCCCTTGGCCTCGATGTCCATGGAAATACCCGAATGGCGGGCGAGCTGGTCCAGCATATGGTCGAAGAAGCCGATCCCGGTCGCAATCGTGCGCGCCCCGCCACCGTCGAGATCGACGCTGACGGAGATGGACGTTTCATTCGTGGTTCGCACCACACGGGCGTTTCGCGGCGGCAGCGGCTGTGTCATGGGACTGACTTCTAGAGCAAGGGCGCGACGAAAGTACAGCGACAGTGCAATGGCGCCTAAATTGGATGCCGTGTCGGCCTCAAAAGGGTGCGTGGTGACGCTGCGACGGCCGAGCCTGATCGAAGTGATGGACTATGACACCGGATGATATTCTTGATCGCGTTCGCCAGGACACGCCGCGGAGTGTCCGTCTGTCGATCTTCGACGGCGCGCCATTCGAAGCGGACGAAGACCGGCTGACGATCAACGCGGCGCATCTGATCGATCCGTCCTTCCGCTCCCGCGCGATCGAGAGGATGAGCGCAAAGATCGGCGAGATGTGTGAGATCGACGTGTCCCCGTCGGGGCTCCTGCAGGACTTCAACGCCCGGCCGCTTCGTGGCGATCTCCACCTTGCCGTTCCGCTCCCCTTGATGATGCAGCAATTCGCCAACGGCGTTCCCTTTCCGCCGGGCCGGAATCTCACGCGCATCGACATGAAGGCCAGCCTTTCGGTGCGGACGGGCAATGTCGAAGACAAGGCGCTGCTGGGGTGGCTGCGGGACCCCGAAGCGGCGGTCGATGCGGCCCTCGCCCTGCCGCGGGACGACACCGTGCTCGAGGTCAAGTCGCCTTGGTATGCCAGCCACCGCGTGGCGGACAATGCGTGTGAGATGAACCGGAATGCCGGTTTCTATAGTGCCGATCGGGATGTTCTCACGCCCTGGGCCACCCGTTATTTTCGCGCTGTGGGGACGGGTGCGGTCATCTCGCAGCGTCGTCGCGATGGGTGGCTGCCCGAAATCCTCGCCTACCATCAGGGGCAGATGCCGCCGGTTCGCCGCGCACCCGGCCGACGTGAATTCTATACGCTGGTCAACGAGGAGCGGCTCCTGTTCGTGACGCCGCTCGCGTCGATCGTCGACGACGCCTACCGGACCGGCGACATCTTCGACATTTGGAACGACGTCGTGCCGTATCGGTATGAGCTGGACACCGTTCAAGCGCACGTCAGCACCTATCCCAACCGGCCACATTCGGATTGGCTCGACACGTTCGAGCGGTTATGCGCGGATGTCGACGCGGCGATTTCCCGCCGCCGGCCAACCATGTTCTTTGCGGCGTGTGGCTGTTACGGCCTGCCGATCTGCCTGCATGTCTGGGAGACGCACGGCATCGGCGCCACTTATCTCGGCAACAACATTCACATGTACTTCGGCGTCGTTCAGGGCGCGACGGAGAACGATTTCGTGCAGGCGCGGAAGCCGCAGCGGTGGCGCCGCGCCCGTTATGACGATGTGGCTGACATGGCTCGGATCGACAAGGGTCGGTACGTCTGACCGGCAGCGCGTGTACTGACGAGTCAACCAAGGTGAAGCTGAGGGATGCCATGAAGTTCAACACCGCTGAAGACCGCCTCATCCTGGCGCTGGACGTGACCAACCGGGCCGATGCCGAGCGGTTGGTGGAGGCGACGGACGGGATCGTCGGCGTCTACAAGGTCGGGCTGGAGTTCGCGATGGCGGGCGGGCTCGACTTCGCGGGGGAGCTGGCGCGGGCGGGCCGCAAGGTCTTCCTGGACATGAAGCTGCTCGACATTCCGAACACCGTGGCCGGGGCGACGCGCACGGCCGGCGCGCTCGGCGTCACCTTCCTCACCGTCCACTCCTATCCGCAGGCGCTGCGGGCGGCGGTGTCGGCACGGCCGGAGGGCCTGTCGGTGGTCGCCGTCACTGTGCTGACCTCTCTTGGCGACACGGACGTGGCCGAGGCGGGCTACGGCATGGGCGTGACCGAGCTGGTGGAGAGCCGGATCGCGGCGGCGGCGGCCTCGGGCGCGGACGCGATCGTGTGCTCCCCCGGCGAAGCGGCGGCGGCGAGGCGCTCGGGCCTTCAGGTGATCACGCCGGGCGTGCGGCTGGCGTCGGACCCGGCGGGCGACCAGAAGCGGGTTGCGACGCCGCAGCAGGCGATCCTCTCCGGCGCGGACGCGATCGTCGTCGGCCGGCCGATCAACGCCGCGCCGGACCCGGCCGAGGCCGCGGCGCGCTACGTGGCGGCGATCCGCGAGGCGCTGGGGGCGCTCTAAGGCGCCATGCGGGCCTGAGAGAAACATTCAACCGAATGGTTGACAGTTGGCGGCGGCGTGTCGATATTCAACCTTATGGTTGAACAAGACGCGCCCCTCGATGCCGTGTTCCATGCGCTGGGTGACGCCACCCGGCGGCGGATGCTGCGCGAGCTGACCGAGGGCGAACGCACGGTGGGGGAGCTGGCCAAGCCCTTCGCCATCTCGCTGGCCGCCGCCTCCAAGCACATCAAGGCGTTGGAGCGGGCCGGGCTGGTGTCGCGGGAGGTGAGGGGGCGCACCCATGTGTGCCGCCTCGCCCCGGCGCCACTGCGCGACGCCCACGACTGGCTCGGCTTCTACGCGCGCTTCTGGTCAAGCCATCTCGATGTCCTCGAACGCATCCTGCGCGAGGAGGACGCCCGCAATGCCGACAGAACGGGCCGGGATGCGTCCGACGACGATCCGCCCGCATCAGGAGACGCACCATGAGCGAGAGAGACTCCTACGGCCGCCTCACCGCCGTCAACGAATTGACGATCGAGCACCTGCTGCCCGGCCCGATCGATAGGGTGTGGGCCTATCTGACGACGAGCGAGTTGCGGCGCCAGTGGCTGGCGCGGGGCGAGATGGAGCTGAAGGAGGGCGCGCCCTTTACGCTCACCTGGCGCAACGACGAGATCACCGCCGACCCCGGCACCCGGCCCGAGGGCGTGTCCGAGGAGCACAGCCTGGACAGCACCATCGTCGCCGTGGAGGCGCCGCACAGGCTGGTGTTCACCTGGGGCGATGGGGACGTGACCTTCCGCCTGGAGGAGCAGGGGCAGGACGTGCTTTTGACCGTGATCCACCGCAAGGTGACGACGCGCGGCATGCTCACCAGCGTCAGCGCCGGGTGGCATTCCCATCTCGACATCCTGGCCGAGAAGCTGCGGGGCGAAGAGCCCGGCTCCTTCTGGGACAAGTGGACTGCGCTGAAGGCCGAGTACGAGGCGCGCCTTCCCGCCGAAGCGCCGGCCGCGGACGCCGCGGAGTAGGCGCGGCGCTTCAGCTTCGGCGCAGCGCTTTCAGAACGTCGCGCACGCCCATGGCGCCGGACGCTTCGCAGACGATGGCGAAGATCGCCGCCGACGCGCCCACCACGATGAGGAGGGCGAGGGCGGCGGTCATCGTGTCGGAGGCGAAGAACCAGGCGTCGAGCCCCTGGGCGACGAGGGTCGCGACGATCATCAAGGCGAGGGCCGCGGCGAGGAAACCGAGGGCGCGCCAGGCGAGCGTGGCATCGGCCCGGAAGTCGCCCCGCCGCACCAGGCCGACGAAGAGGCAGATGGCGTTGATCCACCCGGCCAGGCTGGTGGCGGCGGCGATGCCCACATGGGCGAGACCCTGCGGCGCGAGGAGCATCGCAAAGCCGATCGCCCCGCCGACATTCACAACCATGGAGACGCCGGCGAAAATCATCGGCGTCACCGTGTCCTCGCGGGCGAAATAGCTGGGCGAGAACACCTTGATGAGCACGAAGGCGGGAAGGCCGAAGCCGTAGGCCGAGAGGGCGGCTGCGGTCATCGCCGCGTCGTCGCGCTCATAGGCGCCGCGCTCGAACAGGGTGACGATGATTTCGAGCGGCACGACGATGAGCGCGGCGGCGGCGGGCAGCGTCAGCATCAGTGCGAATTCGAGCGCGCGGTTCTGCGTCCACAGCGCGCCGCCGACGTCGCCCTTGGCGAGACGGCGCGACAGGTCCGGCAGCAGCGCCACGCCGATGGCGATGCCGACGATGCCGAGCGGGAGCTGATAGAGCCGGTCGGCGTAGTAGAGGTGGGACACGGCGCCGGTCCAGAAGGAGGCGACGATGGTGCCGGCGACGATGTTGATCTGCGTGATGCCGCCGGCCGCGACGCCGGGAATGCCCAGCAGCAGCAGCCGCTTCAGCCGCGGCGAGGGGCGCGGGCGGGAGAGTGTCAGCTTGACCCCCGCGCGCTTCACCGCCGCGTAGAGGGTGACGGCCTGGGCGATGCCGGCGATGAAGACGCCGACCGACAGCGCGAAGGCGGCGTCGGGCGGATCGAGGCCGAGGAACAGCGCCAGGGTCAACGTGCCGATGAGGACGACGTTGAGGAGGACCGGCGCGAAGGCCGCCATGGCGAACTTGTTCAGCGTGTTGAGGATGCCGGAGAAGAAGGCCACGAGCGACATCGCCGCCAGATAAGGCAGGCAGATGCGGGTGTAGAAGGTGGTGATGTCGATCGTCTCTTCGCCCGAGAAGCCCGGCGCCAGACCCCAGATGAGGAACGGCGTGAAGATCTCGGCGAGGATGGTGAAGGCGAGCAGCGTGACGATGAGCCACGAGAGGACGGAGGAGGCGAAGATGTTGCCGCCCTCCTCGCCCTCTTCGTTCCGGGTGCGCGCGAAGAGCGGCACGAAGGCGGAGTTGAAGGCGCCTTCCGCGAACAGGCGGCGGAAGAGGTTGGGCAGCTTGAAGGCGACGAAGAAGGCGTCGGCCACCGGCCCCGCGCCCAAAGCCGCGGCGATGAGGATGTCCCGCCCGAACCCCAGAACGCGCGAGGCCATGGTGTAGCCGCCCACGGTCGCGAAATTTCTGAGGAGCTGCATGCGCGCGAAATCCGGGCTCAGGCGGCCGAGAGGGCCGAGTGCGGGGGCGTGTTGTCGTAGGCCTGACGCACGCCTTCGACGATGGCGGCACGCAGCTCGGGATCGGTGATCTGCTCGCCGTCGGGGCCGGTGACGTAGAACACGTCGACCACGCGCTCGCCGAAGGTGGCGAGCTGGGCGGAGCGCACGTTGAGGTCCAGCGCCAGGAGCGCGTCGGCGAGGTCGCGGAAAAGTCCCGGCCGGTCGAGCCCCGAGACCTCGATGGCGGTGTAGCCCTGCGACCAGTCGTTGGCGACGATGACGTCGGTCGGGTGGGTGAAGGCCTTCTGCTTCACCGCGCGCAACTGGCGGTCGTTGGTCCGCGGCACCGGGGCGCGGCCGGACAGAGCGTCGCGCACCATGCTGCTGATGCGGGCGATGCGCTGCTCCTCGTCGGCCGGATCGTCGGAGGTCGGGCGGATGTGGAAGACGTCCACCGCCATCTCGTCCTGGGTGGTGAAGATCTCGGCCGAGCGGACGGAGGCTTGAACCGCGGCGCATGCGGACGCGACGGTGGTGAGGAGATGGTGCTGGTCGGGGGCGATCAGCGTGACCTCGGTGGTGGTCGTGTCGATGACGCGGCAGCCGATGGAGATGTCGCCCGGCGCACCGCGCGCCCAGAGCGAGGCGTGATAGACCGCATCCTCGGCGCTGACGCGGATCCAGTAGGGCGCGGAGTGCATGTTGGCCCAGGCCTCGCGCGTGACCTCGGGCAGCGACTGCGCCGCCTTTTCGAGGAAGGCGACCTTCGCGGCGGCGATCCGGGCCTCGCGCGGGCGGCGGGTGTGGCGCGCGGCGATGACCGCCTCGGTCTCGTCGAACAGGGTGGCGAGGAGGGTGGACTTCCAGCCGTTCCACACGTTGGGGCCGACGGCGGTGATGTCGGCCTCGGTCAGGATCTCGAGCAGCTTGAGGCGCTCGAAGCTCTGCACCTTCTGGGCGAAGTCGTCGATCGTCTTGGGGTCGCTGAGGTCGCGCGACTGGGCGGTGATCGACATCGTCAGATGCTCTTCGATGAGCCAGGCGACGAGGTCGGTCTCGGCCGCGGACAGGCCGAAGCGGGGGCACAGGCGCCGGGCGATGCGCGCGCCTTCGACGGAGTGGTCCTTCGGCCGGCCCTTGGCGACGTCGTGCAGGAACACCGCGACATAGAGCGCGCGGCGATTGTGGATGGTGCCGATGAGGTGCGAGGCGAGGCGGTGCTGCTGTTCGAGGCCGCCGCGCTCGATCCGCGACAGCAGGCCGACCGAGCGGATGAGGTGCTCGTCCACCGTGTACGAATGGTACATGTTGAACTGCATCATCGCGACGACCTTGCCGAAGTCGGGCACGAAGGCGCCGAGCACGCCGGTCTCGTTCATCAGCCGCAGCAGCGTTTCGGGATCGTGGGAATCGCTGAGCAGCCGCAGGAAGATGGCGTTGGCCTCGGCGTCGTTGCGGACCTCGGCGTTGATCAGCTTCAGCGAGCGGCGCATGTGGAACAGAAGGTCCGGGTGCAGGCGCAGATTGTGCTGATCGGCGATGTCGAACACGCGCAGCATGTTCACCGGATCGTCGGCGAAGGCGGTGGGGTTGGCGAGGACGAGGCGGTCGTGCTCGGCGCCGAAATCGTCGTTGATCGTGCGCGTCGCGTGGCCGGTGAGGGAGCGGACCATGCGGGTCAGGCCGACCGGCTGCACGGCGTGCTGCGCCTCCAGGCCCGCGCACAGGATGCGCGTCAGGTCGCCGACGTCCTTCGCGACGAGGAAGTAGTGCTTCATGAAGCGTTCGACGTCGCTGAGGCCGGGGCGCGGCGAGTAGCCGAGACGCTGGGCGATCTCGCGCTGCAGGTCGAAGGTCAGGCGCTCTTCGGCGCGGCCGGTCAGAAGGTGCAGGTGGCAGCGGACCGACCACAGGAAGTCGTCGCACTTGCGGAAGAGGCGGTAGTCCTTGGCCGAGAACACGCCCTTGCCGACGAGTTCGGCCTCCGAGCGCACGCGGTAGAAGTACTTGGCGATCCAGAACAGGGTCTGGAGATCGCGCAATCCGCCTTTGCCTTCCTTCACGTTGGGCTCGACGAGGTAGCGCGTCTGCCCCTGGCGCTTGTGCCGCTCGTCCCGCTCTTCCAGCTTGGCGGCGATGAACTTCTTGCCGGTGCCGCGCACCACGGCCTGGTCGTAGCGGGTGTAGAGCTGCTCGGCGAGTTCGGCATTGCCTTCGACGAGGCGGCATTCCAGGAGCGCGGTGCGGATCGTCACGTCGCCGCGGGCGAGCTTCACGCACTCGTCGATGGAGCGGGCGGCGTGGCCGACTTTGAGGCCGAGGTCCCACATCATGTAGAGGATGACTTCGACCATGGACTCCGTCCACGGCGTCGGCCGGTAGGGGTAAAGGAAGAGAAGGTCGATGTCCGACCCCGGCGCGAGCAGGCCGCGCCCGTAGCCGCCGGTGGCGATGACGGAGAGCTTTTCGGCCACCGACGGATTGGCGGTCGGATAAACGTATTCGTGGATGAAGCGGTAGAAGGCCTGGATGATCGCGTCCTGCCCGGCGGCGAGAACGCGCGCGGCCTTCACGCCGGACTTGGTGGTTTCGAGCGAGTCCGAGCAGGCGCGCAGGCTTTCCGCACGCGCGGCCTTCAGCCGTTTCAGGACCGCGGGGCGGGCCCGCGTGAAGCTGTCGTCGTGCTCCTGGAAGATGCGTTCCAGGTCGGCGTAGATGGCGTCGGCGGTGGGTGGGCTGGAGGCGATCACGCGGCAAGCTCCCGGACGACGGCGTTGGTGAGAAGGCGGGCGGTGTCGGGCACGGCGATGCGGCGCCCGTCACGGCGCAGGAACCCGCCGGCGGCCAGCGCGTCGATGCGCGCCTCGTCGAGCGGGGCGCCGGCCCGCGCGGCGTAGGCGTCAAGGTCCATGCCTTCGGTGAGGCGCAGCGCCATGAGGAGATATTCGTCAGCGCGCGCGCCCGCGCCGAGCGGTTCGTGCTCGGTCAGGCCGTGGCCGTCCGCCTCCACCTTGGCGAGCCAGGTTTCCGGGTGGCGCTCGGTGGAGGTGGCAGTGCGGGTGCCGTTCTCGTTCAGCCGCCCGTGCGCGCCGGGGCCGATGCCGATATAGCTGCCGCCGCGCCAGTAGACGAGGTTGTGCCGGGCCTCGCCGCCGGGGCGGGCGTGGTTGGACACCTCGTAGCGGGAGAAGCCTGCGGCGCGTGTCATCTCGCCGGTCAGCTCGTAGAGGTCGGCGGCGGCGTCGTCCTCGGGCACGACGAGCTTGCCCATCTCGGCGAGGTCGAAGAAGCGCGTGCCGGGCTCGATGGTGAGCTGATAGAGCGACAGGTGATCGCCCGCGAGGTCCAGCATGTCGCTCAGTTCGGCGGCCCAGGCGGTGGTGGTCTGGCGCGGCCGGGCGTAGATGAGGTCGGCCGACACGTGCGGGAAGATGCGCCGGGCCAGCGCCAGGGCGGCGCGCGCGGTGGCCGCGTCATGCAGGCGGCCGAGGGCGGCGAGCTCGGTGTCGTTCAGCGACTGCACGCCGAGGGAGACGCGGTTGACCCCTGCGGCGCGGTAGCCCTCGAACCGGGCTGCCTCGACGGAGGTGGGGTTGGCCTCCAGCGTGATCTCGGCGTCGGCGGGAAGGCCCAGCGTGTCGTCGATCGCGGTCAGGATCGCCGCGACGGTGGACGGCTCCATCAAGGACGGTGTGCCGCCGCCGAAGAAGACGGAGAGCGGGCGGCGCTCGGCGGTCCACGACGCGAAGGTGGCGAGTTCGCGCGCCATGGCGGCGGCGAAGCGCGTCTGGTCCACGGCCTTGTGGCGCACGTGGCTGTTGAAGTCGCAATAGGGGCATTTGGCCTGGCAGAAGGGCCAATGGACGTAAACCGCGAAGCCGCCATCCGCACGCACCCGAGACTCAACCTGTGCGACATTCAACGTGGACATGCTCCCTCTCCTACGGCGGTTCGCGCCTCGACTGAAGCACGGTGCGCTGGACCGAGGCGAGGCCGGGCGCACGAGAGCGTGCCACTGTGGCCGGAACGCCGCTGTTCCTGACATATGTGTCAGCGGCCCCGTCCGCGTGGGGGCGGGGCCGCTGTGCGGCGATATGGGTCAGGCGGCGGCGGTTTTCACGCCGCAGGGGCGTCGTTTGCGCCGGCCTCGCCCGTCAACCCGAGCGCTTCCATGAAGATGGAGACGGCGCGGGCGCGATGCGAGAGGGGGTCCGGCCCGCCGGCCTTCTCCTCGCCCGTCATCTCGCCGAAGGTGCGCCCGTCGGCGTCGGCGGGGATGAAGAGCGGGTCGTAGCCGAAGCCGTTGGTGCCGCGGGGCGAAGCGGCGATGGTGCCGCTGCACACGCCCTCGAACACGTGCGCCTCGTCCTCCTGCGGCAAGGTGAGGGCGAGGACGGCGACGAACCGGGCCTCGCGCTGTTCGGGCGTGATGGCGCCTTCGCCGCGCAAGCCGGAGAGGACGCGCTCCATCGCGGCGCCGAAGTCCTTGCCCGGCCCGGCCCAGCGGGCGGAGTAGATGCCGGGATCGTCGTTCAGCGCGGAGACGCAGAGCCCCGAATCGTCGGCGAGGGCGGGCTTGCCGGTGGCTCTGCTGGCGGCGGCCGCCTTCAGGATCGCGTTTTCGGCGAAGGTGCGGCCGGTCTCCTCCGGCTCCGGCAGGCCGAGGTCGCCCGCCGACACCACGGTGATGCCGAGCGGGGCGAGCAGGGTGGCGAACTCCGCCACCTTGCCCTTGTTGTGGGTGGCGAGCACCAATTCGGGACCGATCGCGTCCAGAAGGCTCACGAGAGGGTGAGCTTCTGAAGGTCGACGAGGCGGGTGATCCCGTCCGACGCGAGGTCCATGAGGGCCGTCAGCTCATCGCGGGTGAAGGGCGCGCCCTCGGCCGTCCCCTGCACCTCGACGATGCCGCCCTTGCCGGTCATCACGAAGTTGGCGTCGGTCTCGGCGGAGGAGTCCTCCACATAGTCGAGGTCGATCACCGGGGTGCCCTTGACGATGCCGCAGGAGATCGCCGCGACGTGGTCGGTCAAGGGGTTGGTTGTGATCATGCCGGCGTTCATCATGTAGCTGACGCAATCCGACAGGGCGACGAAGGCGCCTGTGATGGCGGCCGTGCGGGTGCCGCCGTCGGCCTGGATGACGTCGCAGTCCACCGAGATCTGGCGCTCGCCCAGCGCGGCGCGGTCGACCACGGCGCGCAGCGAGCGGCCGATCAGGCGCTGAATCTCCTGGGTGCGGCCGGACTGCTTGCCGGACGAGGCCTCGCGGCGCATCCGCTCCTTGGTGGCGCGGGGCAGCATGCCGTATTCGGCGGTCACCCAGCCCTCGCCGCCGCCCCTCAGCCACGGCGGCACGCGCTCCTCCAGCGAGGCGGTGCACAGCACATGGGTGTGGCCGAACTTGACGAGGCACGAGCCTTCCGCGTGTCTTGAGACCGCGCGCTCCATGGAAACGGCGCGCATCTCGTCACTTCGGCGGCCATCGTGTCGCATAGAATTTCCCTTCTCCCATCGGGCGGCGAGCGTTGCCATATTAAGGGAGGAAGCGATAGTCCCGGAAAAGGAGCGGCTGGCGCGATGAGTCTGGTGGACGTGACCCGAGATCCGATCGAGCTCGACGAACGCTCGCGCGATATCTTCCGGCAGATCGTCGACGCTTATCTGACGACCGGCGAGCCGATCGGTTCGCGCTCCATCTCGCGCGCGCTGCCCAACAAGCTGTCGCCGGCCTCCGTGCGCAACGTGATGAGCGACCTCGAGCAGCTCGGCCTGATCTTCGCGCCGCACACCTCGGCCGGGCGGCTGCCGACCGACAGGGGACTGCGCCTGTTCGTGGACGCGCTGCTGTCGGTGGGCGAGTTGTCGGACGAGGAACGCAGCGGCATCGAGGCGGTGGCCGAGGGGACCGACGCGGTGGACGCGGCGCTGATGCGTGCCTCTCAGGTGCTGTCGGGCATGTCGTCGGGCGCAGGCGTGGTGCTGACGGCGACGCACGATCTGAGGCTCAAGCACATCGAGTTCGTGGCGCTGGACCCCGGCAAGGCGCTGGTGGTGCTCGTGTCGGACGACGGCTCGGTCGAGAACCGGCTGGTCGACCTGCCGCCGGGGCTGCCGCCGTCCGCATTGCAAGAGGCGTCGAACTATCTCAACGCGCACATCCGCGGGGCGACGGTGGGCGAGGCGCGTTCGATCATCGCCCGCCGCGCCGACGAGCAGCGCGCCCAGCTCGACGAGTTGACGGCACGGCTGATCGACCAGGGCATCGCCTCATGGTCGGACGCATCGGCGAAGGATACGGGGTCGCTGATCGTCCACGGCCGGGCCAACCTGTTGCAGAACGTCGGTGTACGTGAAGATCTCGATCGTGTTCGTCAGCTCTTGGATGACCTGGAGACGAAGCGGGAGCTGATGCAGTTGCTGTCGCTGACCGAAGGCGGCGAAGGTGTTCGCATTTTCATCGGGTCCGAGAACAAGCTGTTTTCGCTCTCGGGTTCGAGCCTCATCATGTCGCCCTATCGCGATACGGCGAGGCGCACGGTGGGAGTGCTTGGAATCATTGGGCCGACACGCCTCAATTATGCCAAGATCATTCCCGCGGTGGATTATACGGCGCAGGTTGTTTCGCGATTAATCAAATGACGCGCAACCCCAGGGCTAGCTTCAGAGTTTAATCGCATATGTGCGCCATCTGGGTTATGGGTATTGCGTGTCAGGTTGGCGTCGGAGGCCCGGCGGGGCATCGCGCTAGGTATGCGCCGGTGGGCGGCCATGGATGAAAGCAGGCGAATGAATCGCCGGAGGACTGAACAATGAGAGCCATTCTCGCACTGATCCTGCTTGTCGGTGTCGCAGGCACGGCATCGGCCCAGACGTCGGTCACGGTCCGCCCTTATGGGGACGGGGCCGGAGGCGACGGTGCCTATGTCGGCCCCTACCGGGATCTGCCGGGAGTTGGTATGTTCAGCGGCCGGGCGGTCCCCGTCTCGCCCGTGTACGCCGATGGTGGCGTCAAGACGCCGAGCTACATGAAGATCGAGAACGGCAATTCCGGCCGCTTCTCCCAGTCCGAGCTGCCGTATCTGGACGGTTGGCACGGCACCCTGTCGGAAGGCTGGGCGTTCTGACGCCAGCCGCCTGACCGGCTCCTGCGCCCTGGCGGGGCGCTCATGACGACAGCCAAGGGTGCGTTCGCGCACCCTTTTCATCGTTTCGGCGCCGCGGTGGCGACGGGCCTGCGCTCCGCGCGGTATCGTCAGCCGCGCGCGGCCTTGCGCGACACGCGCGCTCCCTCTGGCAGCGTGCCGATGAGGTCGAGCTCGGGCCGCAAGGCGGGCGCCCGCTCCCACGACGGCTCCCACGTCGCATAGGCTTCGTCCTGCGGCTCGCGGCGGATGATACCGGCGGCGATGTCCTTCACCGCCCGCTCCAGCAGTGTCAGCCCCAGCGGAAACAGCTTTTCGCGCCACAGACTGTCCACCGTCTCGCCCGGCGAGACGAAGACGTAGTCCTGGGCGGCGATGTCGCCCCCGTCCATCCGCTCCGACAGCCAGTAGACAGAGCCGCCGGCGACGGGGTCCTTCATGTGGATCGTCCAGCGCACGGCGTCTCGCCCGCGGTGGCGCGGCAGCAGCGACGGGTGATAGCCGATCGCCCCGAAGGTCGTGGCCATGCGCGTGCGGCGGCCCACGAAATCGTGACTGTGGGCGGCGACGATGAGGTCCGTCCCGGCGGGCAGCGTCTCGGCCCGCAGAGTGCCGGCGAGGATCCACGGCACGCCCGCCCGCTCGGCCGCGGCGCGCAGGCGATCCTCGCGGACGCCGTCCTCGCGCAGCGCCGGGGCCGAGACGGCATTCACGCGAAAACCGCCGCGCCGCAGCATCTCGAACACGGCGGCGCCGAACGCCTTCTGACCGGTCAAAAGGACGTTCATGGCCCCCTCGTCACTCCCTCGTCACCGGCCCGCTTTAGCACCACATGGCCCGAAGTGGCACCATGGGGCCCGGCGGTTCTCGTCATTCTGCAATATTCGTGAAATGCTTCGTGTTCCCAGAACACTTGCGAGCCTGTGCCGATGGGCAGATAAGGGCCGCGAAATACACCCGACGGACGTTAATTATGGCCTTCCTGTCCGACACGCTCGCGCGCGTCAAACCCTCACCCACCATCGCGGTCACGCAGAAGGCGGCCGAGCTGAAACGTGCGGGGCAAGACGTGATCGGCCTCGGCGCGGGCGAGCCCGACTTCGACACGCCGGAGAACGTCAAAGACGCGGCGATCAAGGCGATCCGCGACGGTAAGACGAAGTATACCGCGGTCGACGGCATCCCCGAGCTGAAGGAGGCGATCGTCGCCAAGTTCGCGCGGGAGAACAACCTCGCCTACACCCCCGCGGAGATCTCGGTCGGCACCGGCGGCAAGCAGGTCCTCTACAACGCGCTGATCGCGACGCTGAACCCCGGCGACGAGGTGATCATCCCGGCGCCCTATTGGGTCAGCTATCCCGACATGGTGCTCCTCGGCGGCGGCACCCCGGTGATGGCCGACGCGGACGCCTCCACCGGCTTCAAGCTGCAGCCGGCGGAGCTGGAAGCGCGGATCACGCCGAAGACGAAGTGGCTGATCCTCAACTCGCCCTCCAACCCGTCCGGCGCGGCCTATTCGCGCGACGAGCTGAAAGGGCTGACCGACGTCCTCATGAAGCACCCGCACGTGTGGGTGATGACGGACGACATGTACGAGCACCTCGTCTACGACGATTTCGTGTTCCACTCGGTCGCCGAGGTGGAGCCGGCGCTTAAGTCGCGCACGCTCACCGTCAACGGCGTGTCGAAGGCCTATGCGATGACGGGCTGGCGGATCGGCTATGCCGGCGGCCCGGTCGAGCTCATCAAGGCGATGGCGAAGGTGCAGTCGCAGTCGACGTCGAACCCTTCGTCGATCTCGCAGTGGGCGGCGGTCGAGGCGCTGAACGGCACGCAGCAGTACATCGCCGACAGCAACGTCGTCTTCAAGGAGCGGCGCGACCTCGTGGTGTCGATGCTGAACCAGGCGCGCGGCATCGAGTGCATGACGCCGGAGGGGGCCTTTTACGTCTACCCGTCTTGCGCCGGGTTGATCGGAAAGACGGCGCCGTCCGGAACAATCATCAAGGACGACGAAACCTTCGTAACGGAACTCTTAACGAGTGAAGGCGTTGCCGTTGTTCAGGGTTCGGCGTTCGGTCTCGCCCCACATTTTCGGATTTCTTACGCCACGGCGACGGACGCTCTCGAAGAGGCCTGCCGGCGTATTCAGCGGTTCTGTGGCAACCTGACCTGAGATCGACACCCGTTCCCGGTCGTCTGATTGGAGAATACTCATGCGGAAATCCCTGGTTGGCGTTCTCGCGATGCTCGGTGTTGCAACGGCCGCCCCCGCGGCCCATGCCGATTTCGGCGTGAAGGTCGGTGTTCTGACCTGTGACGTTGCGGGCGGGGCGGGTCTCATCGTCGGCTCTCACAAGCCGCTCGCGTGCTATTTCAACGCCCTCGGCAGCCAGGATGCGGCCTATGAGGGGTCGATCACCAAGATCGGCCTCGACGCGGGGATCACCACCGGCTCGAAGATCGCGTGGGCGGTGTTCGCGCCGACCACGCAGCTGGAACCCGGCGCGCTCGAGGGCCGCTACTACGGCATCTCGGCCGAGGCGACATGGGCGCTCGGTCTCGGCGCCAACGTCCTCGTCGGCGGGTTCGACCGGTCGATCAACCTGCAGCCGATCTCGATCCAGGGGCAGGCCGGGGCGAACATCGCGGGCGGCATCGGCTACATGCGGCTGAAGAGCCCGCCGCCGGTGGAAGTCTACTACAAGAAGTAAGAGCGAAGGCCCGCGGGGGAGAGACCGCGGGCCTTTCTCGCTCGGGCAGGACGCGGGGCCTCAGCGGTCGCCGCCGGGGCGGCCGGCCTTGTCGCGCTTGTGCATGCGATAGAGTTGCGGGGCCGCCAGCAGGATCTTCGCGTAGCGCGGGCCGAGCCGTGAGGGCTCCGAGAGGGCGCGCCACAGCCATTCGGTTCCGGTACGCCGCATGACGGTCGGCGCCCGGCGGATCTCGCCGGACAGGAAATCGAGCCCGCCGCCGATGGACAGGAAGACGCCGTGGCGCACGCGCCGCGCCATCCCTTCCGCCCACACCTCCTGCTTGGGTGCGCCGAGGGCGACGAGGACGAGGTCCGGCCGCGTGGTGCGGAGCATCACCAGAAGCTCCTCCTGGAGGGCGGGATTGCGCTCGAAGCCGAAGGGCGGGGCGTAGGCGCCGCGGAACTCCAGCGCGGGGAAACGCTGCTTCAGCAGCGTCGCGGCGCCGTGCAGCCGGTCCATGGTCGACCCGAAGAGGAAGACCGAGCAGCCCTCGCGTGCGGCCGCCTCCATCAAGGGCAGGATGAGATCGGAGCCGGTGACGCGCGCCTTCAGCGGCGTTCCTTCGGCCTTGGCGAGCCAGAGGAAGGGCATGCCGTCGGCCGTCACCATGTCAGCATGGTCGTAGCAGCGGCGGAAGAGCGGGTCGCTCCTCAGCTTCATCACATGGTCGAGGTTGGTGGTGATGACGGTGCGGCCCGGCGTCGTGCGCGACCAGGCGATGATGCGGTCCACCGCCTCGTCGAAGGTGAGATTGCAGACGTCGATCCCGAAGAGGCGGACTGCTTCCAGCGGCGGCAGCGGGGACGTGTCGGCGCACGGTGCAGCCGGACCCGC
The DNA here is from genome assembly GCF_001927245.1 of Acuticoccus yangtzensis. GTDB lineage: Bacteria > Pseudomonadota > Alphaproteobacteria > Rhizobiales > Amorphaceae > Acuticoccus > Acuticoccus yangtzensis. The sequence goes on from NZ_MJUX01000002.1 coordinate 601,132, forward strand.
GGCGGCGTCTCGATCAGCGGTGGCGTTTCGATCAGCGGCGGCAGAGGGGCGCGGGCCGGGCGCTGCGAGGCCGGAGAGGGTTCGCGCGACGACGTAGCCGCCGAACAGACGCCTGAAGAACGGATGGGACATGGATCGGGGCCGCTCCTCGCTCGCTCGTGCCGAAGCCGATCATGACATAGGTCAGGCATGAAAAAAGGTCCGGGACAATGTCCCGGACCCTCATCGCGGACCGCATTTGGCAAGTGAGCGCGCCGGGGGCCACACCCTGGCCCGTCTCACCCTCCACCGGACGGTGCCCGGCGAACCGGGGCCGGCCGGGCCGGAGGCGGATCGAACGACGCCGATCCGCCCGGACCAGATCAGCGGTTGGAGCCGAACTCGGGGTAGGCGAGCACGCCCACTTCGGCCGAGTCGAGGCCCATCGCTTCCTCTTCCGGCGTCGCGCGCAGGCCGACGACGGCCGCGAGGATCAGCCAGACGATCAGCGAGGCGAAGAAGGCCAGGCCGCCGATCGACACCACGCCGATGAACTGGACGTAGTAGGTCGGGGCGTCGGCCGCACCGAAGTAGGAGTAAGGCACGATCATGGTGCCCCAGATGCCGGCGCACAGGTGCACCGGGATCGCGCCGACGACGTCGTCGATGCGGATCTTGTCCAGCAGCGGAACGAAGATCACGACGATGAGGCCACCGATACCACCGATGACGCAGGCGATGGCGACGGACGGCATCAGCGGCTCGGCGGTGATGGACACGAGACCGGCGAGGGCGCCGTTCATGACCATGGTGACGTCGACCTTGCGGTAGAAGATCTGCGTCAGGAAGATCGTGACGAGAGCGCCGGCGCAGGCCGCCGCGTTCGTGTTGACGAAGATCTTGGCGACGGAGGAGGCGTCTTCGATGGTGCCGAGGGCGAGCTGCGAACCGCCGTTGAAGCCGAACCAGCCGAGCCACAGGATGAAGGTGCCGAGCGTGGCGAGCGGGATCGAGGAGCCCGGCATCGGGTGGATCACGCCGTTGGCGCCGAACTTACCGGCACGCGCGCCGACCACGAGGGCACCGGCGAGAGCGGCCCAGCCACCGACCGAGTGGACGAGGGTGGAACCGGCGAAGTCGGAGAAGCCCATCTGGTCGAGCCAGCCCGCGCCCCACTCCCAGGAGCCGGTGACCGGGTAGAGAACGCCCGTCAGGAAGACGCAGAAGATGAGGAAGGGCCAGAGGCGCATGCGTTCGGCGACCGTGCCCGACACGATCGAGCAGGTGGTGGCGCAGAAGACCATCTGGAAGAACCAGTCGGAATAGGCCGAATAGTCGCCGGTGTCTTCAGCCGGCAGCGGGAACGCCTTCACGGAGAACGTGCCCATGTAGTTGGCGAGCGCCTGGATGTTGTTCGCCGTATCGACGCCCTCGTACATCACGTTGTAGCCGATCAGCCAGAACATGATGCCGGCGATGGCGTAGAGCGAGATGTTCTTCAGGCACTGCATCGCCACGTTCTTGGAGCGGACGAGGCCGGCCTCCAGCATGGCGAAACCTGCAGCCATGAACATGACCAGGAAGCCGGCCATGAGGAAGAGCAGGGTGTTGAAGATATAGGCGGTGTCGGCGGCGCTGGCCGGAGCGACGGTCGGCTCGGCGGGCGCGTCCAGGCTGGCGGCGGTCGGCTCGCGCGGGCTGCCTTCCTCGCCGTCGGTCGGGATCGCCTCGCTGACGGCCTCGACGGCGTCACTGACGGCGTCTTGAGCCTGTTCGACGACGGTCGGCTCGGTGGTCGTCTCGGTCGACGGCGTCGTCTCGGCTTGGGCGAGCAGGATGGGCGCCCGCTCATCGACCGAAGCCGGCGCCGTGTCGGCAAAGGCCCACACGGTCGTGGCCGAGAGCGCCAGCGCAAGGCCCGCCCCGGCGAGTTTCAGGAGCATTGAATTCTTCATGTGGCTGTGCTGTCCGCGATGATTGGAACGTTAAAGGGCTTCGGTGTCCACTTCGCCCGTCCGCACGCGAACCGCGCTGTCGAGCGTGTAGACGAAGATCTTGCCGTCGCCGATCTGGCCGGTCTTGGCGCTCGACTGGATCGCCTCAATGACGCGAGGCGTCATCTCGGACGGAACGGCCACCTCGATCTTGAGCTTCGGCAGGAAGCTCACGGCATACTCGGTACCACGGTAGACCTCGGTGTGACCCTTCTGCCTCCCGTAGCCCTTCACCTCGGTCACCGTCAGTCCGGCGACGCCGATGGACGAGAGCGCGTCACGCACTTCATCCAGCTTGAACGGCTTGATGATCGCCATCACAATTTTCATTGGCATTCCCTATATCTCCCCCGTGGGCTGATGGGTGCCCGACGGCGGTCAACACCGGAGCCCTTCAAAAGCCGTGCCAACCGCGTAGGCGCCCTTCTGCCCGCATGGTGTACATCGGGCCTGCCTAAAGAGAAAGCAGTTGCATTCAAGTGCAGCTGCGCTAACCGCGGACGTGACGCGAAAGGACCCTTGATGCGCTATTGGCTGTTCAAGTCTGAACCGAACACCTGGAGTTGGGAGGATCAGGTGAAGGCCGGAGAATCCGGGCAGGAATGGGACGGCGTGCGCAACTACATGGCGCGCAATCAGATGCGCGAAATGGCCGTCGGCGATAAGGGATTTTTTTACCACAGCGTCAATGCGAAGGAGATCGTCGGCATCGTGACCGTCGTCGCGACGGCCCATCCCGATTCGACCGACGATTCGGGCACGTGGGAATGCGTGGATATCGCCGCCGAGGCGCCGCTCGCCAAGCCGGTGACGCTGGCCGATGTGAAGGCCGAGCCGTCGCTGGCGCAGATGGCGTTGATCAAGAATTCCCGCCTTTCGGTGCAGCCGGTGACCGAGGACGAGTGGAAGACCGTGATCGCGATGTCGAAGAGGTGAGCGTTGCGACCGCCCGCGCTCACGAACCAGCGAGACGGCGCGCGGGGTGACGCGGTAGAAGGCGCTGTGCCGGAGCGTCCGGCGGGTCCGGCTGCGGCCGGTTGGGTGGAGGTGTGTCGTGACGGCAGGTCTCGGAGTGGACGCGAGCGCTGAGGAAGGCGCGGCGGGCGAGACCGGCGCCGCCCCTCTTGCGGTGCCGGTGAAGGTGCATGACCGTCCGGCCTTCATTCGCGCCAACAGCGTGCTGACGGCGCCGTCCCATGTGCCCGAACTCGTGCTGCATCTGGCGGACGAGGCGCTTCCTTTGTGGCACAAGACCGAGGAGGAGCTCGGCGAGGCCGGATTGCCGCCGCCCTTTTGGGCCTTCGCATGGGCCGGCGGGCAGGCGCTCGCGCGGCACGTGTTCGACAATCCGGATCTCGTCGCGGGCAAGCGCGTGCTCGATGTCGGAGCGGGTGGCGGCATTGCGGGCATTGCCGCGGCGATGTGCGGCGCTGCCCATGTTCGCGCCAACGAAATCGACGCCTTCGCCCTCGCCGCCATCGCCCTCAATGCCGAGGCGAACGGCGTGGCGGTGGAGGTCATTGGCGGCGACCGGCTGGGCGGACCGGCCGAGGCGGACGTGGTGCTGGCCGGCGACATCTTCTACGAGCGGCCGTTGGCGGAACGCGCGCTCGCCTTCCTGCAGCGGGCGAAGGCGGACGGGGCTCTCGTCCTCATCGGCGATCCGAAGCGGACCTATCTGCCGACCGACGTGCTCGAGATCGCCGCCACCTACGAGGTGCCGGTGCCGCGCACGCTGGAGGATTCGGACGTGAAGAAGACCAGGGTGTGGCGCCTCGTCTGAGGCATACCGGCCGCTCAACGGCGCGCGGCGGCCGTGCTAGGAAGAGGCGGGGAGGAACGCCGATGCTGATCCGTCTTGTGGCAAGGTTCGCGCTCGCGGCCTTCGTGGTTGCTGCGCCCTTCGTGGCGGGTGGCGCCTCCGCGTGCGGGGCCGAGACCGACTGCGAGGTCGGCGGGCGCACCTACCGGATCGCGCTGCCGCAGGGGGAAGGGCCATTCGGCGCGATCCTCTACAGCCACGGCTACGGGGCGAGCGCGGACGGCGTGATGACCTTCGCCGCTCTGCGGGAGGCGGCGGAACGGCTGGGCGTGGCGCTGATCGCCATCAAGAGCGCCGGCAAGGGGTGGATGATCGCCAACGCCCCCCGCAGCGGCCTCACCGACGACGAGATCGAGCTCTCCGCCGTCGATGCGGTGATCGCCGACGCCGTGACGCGGTTCGACGTGGACCCGGCGCGGATCCTCGCGGCGGGCTTCTCCGGCGGCGGGATGATGACGTGGACGCTTGCGTGCCGGCGGGGCGACCGCTTCCTCGGCTTCGTGCCGGTGGCGGGCACCTTCTGGGAGCCGCTGCCGCAGGACTGCCCGAACCCTCCGGTCGACATTCTGCACGTTCATGGCACGGCCGACCCGGTGGTGCCGCTGGCCGGCCGTCCGATCGCCGAGACGCGCCAGTGCAATGTCGAGGAGGCGCTGTCCATGTTCCGTGCGGCGGCGCATCACGGCGCGCCGGAGCCCATGGCGGCGCCGGACGGGCTGACCTGCAGCGGCACCACAGGCGACGGCAACACGCGCATCATCCTGTGCCTCCACGATGGCGGGCACGAGGTCCGCGCCGCCTGGTTGGAATGGGGCTGGCGCCTCTTCGCCGAAGACTGAGGTGCCGATGCGTATGTGGTTCCGCCCCGCCGTGCCGTCGTCCCGCGCTGCTGGGGGAGGGATTGCCCGCGCTGCCGTTGTCGCACCCCGCAGGCGCGCCGTGCGGGGCCGGGCAGCGGCGACGATGTGGGCGATCATCTTGGGGGCGGCGATCGGCGCGAGCCCCGCCGCGGCCCAGGAGGCAAGGACGGGCGCACCCCTTGCGGGGGCGCCGCCGGTGCCGCAGCTCCGCCCGGCGCCGTCCGCAGGTCCGCGCGGCATTTCGCGTGAGGAGGCGGCCCGGCGTGCCGCCCTCGGCACGGTGGCCGGGGAGGTGGCGCCGCCCGTTGATCCGCGGCTGGCCAAATCCCGGTTTGCGGCGGTGACCGGTCCGACCGCGGCGCCGGCCCGCGCGCTCGGGCGCTACGGCCTCGGCTGTCTGGCAGGGGCGGTCGAGCTTCCGGCCGAGGGGCCGAACCACAGCTCCATGCGCCTGTCGCGCGGGCGGCGCTGGGGGCATCCGGTGACGCTCGCCTTCATTACCGATCTCGCCGCCGCGGCCGCGGCGAGCGGCCTCAACGGCATCCTCGTCGGCGACATGTCGCAGGCGCGCGGCGGGCCGATGCTCTTCGGCCATTCGAGCCACCAGGTCGGTCTCGACGTCGATATCTGGTTCGCGCCCCGCCCGGCCACGGTGCTGACTTCCGAAGCGCGCGAAACGATGCCGTTCCAGTCGGTGCTGAACGGGGACGGGTCGGACGTCGACCCCGCGCGGTTCACGCCGGTGGTGGCGGCGCTGGTGCGCCAGGCGGCGGCCGACCGGCGTGTCGCGCGCGTCTTCGTGCACCCGCACATCAAGCGGGCCATGTGCGCGATGACATGGCCCGACCGCAGCTTCCTGTCGCGCGTGCGCCCCTGGTACGGCCACGACGAGCATTTTCATGTGCGCCTGGCGTGCCCGGCCGACTCGCCGGACTGCGTACCGCAGGCGCCGCCACCGCCGGACGACGGGTGTGGCGACGCTCTCGCCTATTGGTACACGCCCGCTCCCTATACGCCCGACCCGAGCGCCAAGCCGAAGCCACCCTTGACGGTGGACCGGATGCCGCTCGTCTGCCGGCAGCTTCTGGCGATGCCCGACCGGGCCGAGGCTTACGCGGTCGCGCCCGTGCCGACGGGGCAGGAGACGCCCGTGCCGCCGAGCCCGCAATAGCCGTTCGGCACCTTGTGGAGATATTGCTGGTGCTCGGCCTCGGCATAATAGAACGGGGCCGCGGGCTCGATGGTCGTGGTGATCGGCCCATAACCCTTGGCCTTCAGCTTCGGCTCGAACGCGGCCTTGATCGCCTCGGCCGCCTGCCGCTCCTCTTCGGTTTCGGCGAAGATGGCCGAGCGGTACTGGGTGCCGACGTCGTTGCCCTGGCGCATGCCCTGGGTCGGGTCGTGCCCCTCGAAGAAGGTCTTCACCAGCGTCTCGAACGAAACCTTGGCGGGGTCGTAGACGACGAGAACGCCTTCGGTATGGCCGGTGCGGCCGCTGCAGACCTCACGATAGGTGGGGTTGGGCGTGTGCCCGCCGACGTAACCGACCGCGGTGACCTCCACGCCGTCCATTTTCCAGAACATGCGTTCGGCACCCCAGAAGCAGCCGAGCGCGAAGACGACGGATTTGCGGCCCGGCCACGGCCCCTTCAGCGGGGCGCCGTTGACGGCGTGTCTGTCCGCGGTGAGGAGCGGATCCGGCCGGCCGGGCAGCGCCTCGTCGGCGGTCGGCAGGTCGAGCGGCTTGCCGAAGAGCTGCATGATATTCATCGCGCGCCTCCCTAATGTGCTCGTCCATAAATGAGCCTGGCGAGGAGGAGGCTCAAGAGGGCTGTGGCAAGGAGGACGAACCAGGCCGGCAGCAGGAGGATGTTGAGGATGACGGGATCCCACAGCGCCGGGTGGACGTAGCGCTGGATCGCCGGCTGGGCGAGCTGCAGCGTTTCGGGCGAGAGGCTGTGCCAGAGTTCGCCGGTGCGAACGGCGGTGTAGGCTTCCTCGTCCTGGATGGTGTTCCAGATGTCGTAGAGGCCGACGCCGGCGCCGCCGAGGAGGGTGAGGACACCGACGACCTGGAAGGGGAGGGCGATGAGCCAGCGGATGGTGCGTGAGAGGGCGCGGAACATAAAATGATGGTCTCCGATGGCGCTTGGGGCTTGCTTCGTGTCGCCAACCCTCTTAACGCGACGGGAGACATCTGCTAAGCGGGTGTCCTTCCGGAGGGGTGGCCGAGTGGTCGAAGGCGCACGCCTGGAAAGTGTGTAGGCGGGAAACCGTCTCGAGGGTTCGAATCCCTCTCCCTCCGCCATCACATGCGTTCGAACTGTTCTTCACTTTCGTCGTGGTCGCTAAGAAGACCACGGACCGCGCTGCGGTGCCGCGGAGCTGTTGACTGCGGCGGCGCCGGACAGGCGCGATTTCGCTCTCTCTACGGTTCCGTTCTCTTAAGCTGTTGACTACGTCGGTTTAGTCAACAGCTTCGATGGCCTCGATTGCTTGCCTTTTTAGGGCGGCAAGGGAGCGACTCTTTGCATTCTCGCTCGGTGGGCATGGGACGCACGTATCGAACGTGCGATCCGTTCGCGGGCCGACAATGATCGGAGCGCCCTTCACGTCTGAGTTCACCATTGGCGAAAATCGGACTTTCGTTCAGCCCGTTGAGCGGCCAATGGACGGGTCGGATTGGGAGCCTATCCGGCCGCTCTTTGCGGATTTGCGGTCGGTAGTCCCGTAACCCGCCGTTGAGAGGTTATGTGATACCGTGCCCGCCGAATAGTCAATGCGCGTTGGACCGGCGCGGGTTCACCCTTGATGAGCCTAGCTGACGCGGCATAGGCTCAGAGTGGGCTGAAACGCTAATGTGGACGCCATGCGGTGGTGCAATGAGCAGAGCGGATCTTGTCATCCAGCTGGCGGAGGCCGGTGCGCAGAACGATCACGTCAAGTTGGAGCGGACTGTTGCCGCGCTAGTTGCTGAGGCGCGTGCCAAACAACACCATACGCTAGCCGATCGGCTATCCAAGGCGCTGGGAGCAGTAGCCCCTCCGTCGCGCCAGGCTCCACGTTCGGTCGGAGGTACGTTCCTTCCTGACAAGGTCAGAGATTTGCTGATTGAGCGTCCTGCTCGGCGCGGCATTGATGACCTCGTGCTGCCGGCTGAAGTTGACAGCCAGGTGCGCGAATTGATCGAGGAGCAGCACGAGGCCGACCTACTGCGTGCGAATTCACTTGACCCGCGTCATCGCGTTATGCTTGCGGGCCCACCCGGCAACGGTAAGACGACTTTGGCCGAAGCGATCGCATTTGCGCTGGGTGTACCGTTTCTGACGATTCGCTACGATGCAGTCATTGACAGCTATCTGGGTGAGACCTCGGCGCGACTGAAGCGCGTGTTCGAGTTCGCGCGCTCGACCCCCTGCGTCCTATTCCTTGATGAGTTCGATGCGCTCGGGAAGGAGCGCGGAGACGTTCACGAAACCGGCGAGATCAAACGCGTCGTGTCGTCCCTGCTGCTCCAGATGGACGACCTGCCCTCCTACACAGTGATCGTCTGCGCCTCGAACCACCCAGAGTTGCTCGATCGTGCAGTTTGGCGGAGGTTCCAGCTGCGCCTCGAGCTGCCGATGCCGACACGCGCTGATTTTCGGCGCTGGCTTGAGCATGTTGGAGCAGATCGTAAGGCGCTGGGCATGGATCCGGCCGCGCTCGCACGTGAGCTTGAGGGCGGTAGCTACGCGGAGGCGGAGGAGTTTCTGCTAGACGTGAAGCGTAAGATTGTGCTCGCCAAAGGAGTTCCGAAATCGATCGTCTCGCATCAGCTCAAGGCGTGGAAAAAAAGGTTCGGCCCCAAGGCCGGCGTGACGGGTGGAAATGGCGACCGAGATCCTGCCGCTCAGTCGGAATAGAGACCAAAAGCTCAAGCGATTGAAGGGGTCTCCGGACCGTCGCCCACGTCCGGTTATACCGCGAGAGACTCAGGTTCAGCGGCTCGGCCCTGTCATCGACCGCAGGCTGTCGAACGTTCTCGACCGCGACGACATTGAGCTTTCGAGCGACCCTTCAGCACTCGCGCCTGAGCGGGCGCTAGTGCTTGAGGTAATAGGGCCGCCAAGTGTCTTCGTGAACGCCGCCGCAAAGATCGGCCTCGAATGGCTGGCAGAGGACGCGACCACGCTCCACGGCGTTCGGTCCTACTTCGACCCATCGGACGGCAACGACGATGACGAAGCGGAAGACGAGGTCGATCCGCCAGGCGCCGACGACCAACTCACAGAAGGCGATTTCGAACTTCTGCTGGGCGACGATGAAGGTGCGTCTGTCGACGAGACGATAGGTGCGCTTTACCTCGGCATGCCGACGAAAGCCACGTTTGAGCATCTGCGCAAGCTGTGGGACAGCTACAAGGCTGAGGAGCCTGCGCCGAAAGGCTTCGGCGACTGGTGGAAGCTCTTCGGTTTGCTCCACGAGCTCAGGCCCTGGGGACCCCGGGACCGGCTCGGCGAAGCCACTCTACGCCGGCTCAGAGACGAGCGGGCGCGCCAGGCAGGCGATGACCTACGGGTCGAAGTCGACCTTTGGTATCGAGGTGACGCCGCCGATCGCGATCGGGCAGTGTCCGAGTTTCACAAAGTTGTCGAGGAGGTAGGCGGCGAGATTCTTGACGAGCTTCGTCTGGATGAAATTCGGTACCATTCAGCGCTTGTGCATCTGCCGGGCGCGGCCGTGGACGCCATCGTAGAGCGGACGGGCCCGCTGGCGTTGGATGACGACGTTATGACGATCAGGCCCCAGAGCGGGTTCCGCTTCTCCGTCGATGAGCTCGTGACGGCGGCGACGGATGACGAGGGCGATGCAGGCGACCCCCCGAGTCGCGCGTCGATCGGAGCATTGCTTGATGGGTGGCCGATCGAGAACCATGCGAAGCTTCGAAATCGTCTCGACGTGATTGAGCTGGACGTAGCCGACTCGAAGGCTCCAGCGAACAAGCGCTTTCACGGCACCGCCATGGCTTCGCTGATCCTGCGCGGCGACCTTCACGAGCAGAATCCACCGCTCGACAGGCTGTTGAAGGTGGTCCCGGTCCTCATGCCCGAGGGCGCGTACGAAACGCCCCCTAAGAATAAGCTGGCGCTCGGCTTAATTTACCGCGCTGTCAGAGAGCTGAAGGAGGGTACCGGAGATCAGAAGCCAAGTGGGCCTGATGTTGTAATCATCAATCATTCCATCTGCGATGAGGCTGCCGGCTTCGCAGGCGTCGTGAGCCACTGGGCGCGCCTACTGGACTACCTTTCTTGGAAGTACCGGGTCCTGTTCGTGGTGAGCGCGGGCAATATCCCCGACACCTTCGAAGTGCCGGGCTATCCAACTGGGGCGGCAATGCGAGCGGCTGAGCCGGAGCATCGTCGCGCGGAGCTGCTCCGCGCAATAGACGCTGCGAAAGCGCAGCGGACGATTTTTTCTCCGGCGGAGGCGGTGAACGCGCTTACGGTCGGCGCAGCACACTCCGACGGGTCGACCCTCACCCTGCCAAACAGCATAACCGATCCGTATGGCGACAGGGCAGTGCCTGTTCTCGGTTCTGGTCTCGGGCACGGATTCAACCGTTCAGTGAAGCCCGACGTCATACTGCCTGGTGGTCGACAGATTGCGCTCGCCACTGAAGGACCGGTGCTGCGTGTCCACGGCCGTGAGCACGCGAACCGGCACGGACAGCTGGTGGCTACCCCCGATCCCAATACAGGGCATCTAGACCTCACACGGATGTCGGCAGGCACCAGCAACGCAGCTGCGCTCGCCACTCGCATGGGGCTGATGATCGGGAACGTCCTCGACGACTCGCCGGTCAATGCTGAAGTGCCGTGGTATCAACGGGTTACTGCCCCCTGCGTGCTCAAGGCGCTGATCGCGCATGGAGCAGGTTGGGGTGAGCTTGGGCAGGAGATGACCGACATTCACATTGGAGCGGGAAGTCACCCGCGACGCAAGGAGGCGGTGTCGCGAGCGATGGGCTATGGCCCTGTCGGCCGGCGTCTCGTGGAAGGCGGCGGCCATCGTGTGACGCTGCTAGGCGAGGACAAGATCCGCAAGGAGCAGCGGCACGAGTGGCGGATCCCGCTGCCAGACGATCTGCGGTCCAGCACCGAGTTCCGCAGGATTGTGGTGACGCTTGCCTGGCTATCGCCAGTTCTCGCCAACAGTTCACAGTATCGGGCGATCGGCCTGAATATCGTTGGCGTCGACGGTAACACACGCATCTGGGAAGGTGTGAACCGGTTCGGCGGCCAACCGGCCGCCAGCTTCGCCCGGCGCGGCACGCTGATCCACGCGATTTATGAGGGCAACCGAAAGGCCATTCCATTCGGGGCGGACGGCGACTTCGTTATTAACGTTCAGGCCACGGCCAACGCGGCAGGCTTGTCGAAGGTCGACGTCCCCTATGCGCTTGCCGTCTCAATCGAGGTGGCGGACACAATTAATGCGGATATTGCAGCTTCCATCAGAAGCCGCGTGATGCCGCGGACAAGGGCGCGACGATGAGCGACTTCGACGAGCAACCGAGCCTCGGCGATCGAACCGACGATGAGATTGCGGACTTTTTGGAAATCTTAGGCGATTATGGCGGCGCGCAGGAGCTGCGCGACGCGGGCGTCCGACCTCAAGGTTTGGCTAGGCTTCTCGGCAAGCCTTGGATCCACACGGCGCACGTTTTCGGCTTCATTGACGGCGCCAAGGCGGATGAGGCCCGAGTGCCGATTGTGCCTGCCTCTGAAGCAGAGTGCGATCCTTCGTTGATCGGCAGCCAAATCAAAGTGACATTGGATGCGTTCCAAATCGCTGAATATCCAGGTTCCGGTCAGCATACGGTTCTGTTTGACTTCAAGGGGCGGGATCAGGCAGGCGACGAGGCTCAGGACTTGCAGTATGCGAGCGTGCTGACAATCAACGATCACGATCGTGCAGCGGTAAACGGCGTCCCGATCTTCACTGGCCTCACGGTGCCGCCAGATGGCCTTTCGTTCAAAGCGAAAACCATCCTCGTTGCGAGTAAAGGCGATCAGGCTCTCATCGACGCTCTTCAGAGTGCTGTCTTCCAGGATGGGCTGAAGCTAATGGGGAAATTGCAGCCAGCCCTTCCGCAGTTGGTCAGCTTGGTAGGGGGAATTACGCAGAATCTTCTCAAGCGTAGGAAGAACGAACAGATCCAGATATTTGACCTTGGTCTCGACTTCAGTGGGAGTCGAACGTCGGCTCGCCTGCGACGTGGGTCATATGTCGTTGTGCAGGTGCCGGGCGCAAGCATGTGGCGGTGGGACTCGTGGTCCTTTGATCAGCACACGATGAGTGTTGTGGATGCTAACGGCGAGCCGGCCCCGTACAACACTATAGTTTTCGGAGTAACCCACAGCGGATCGAGTGAGACGCGCTCAGCAGTACGCGAGGAAGGGAGGGTTGCGCTCGAGGCTGCAAGTCCCGCCACATAGCATCTGCGCATCCCCCTTTCGCAAAATCGGCTATCTGCTTACGAGATGTTTGTGGTCGGTGAGGAGCGCTCCTCTTTGAACCCTCATGGATCTCAGGTCGATGGCGACGGCGCGACACGTTTCTTAAGTCCCCCCGTAGATATATGACGATGATCCGAATTACTCCCACGATCGCTATCGACGAGAGCGAGATCGACGAGAGTTTCATTCGCGCCTCAGGACCCGGCGGCCAGCACGTGAACAAGACGTCGTCCGCCGTCCAGCTCCGTTTCGATGCGCGCCGTTCACGATCGCTGCCGAACGATGTTGCCGTCCGCCTCATGCAGCTGGCGGGTAGCCGTTTGACCCGGGACGGCGTGATCGTAATCACCGCCCAAGCCCACCGCAGTCAGCAGAGGAATCGGGACGACGCACTTGGGCGACTGGTCGACCTCATCCGGGAAGCGACGACACAAAAAGCTGTCCGCCAGGCCACCAAGCCGTCGCTCGCGTCGAAGCAGCGCCGTCTGGAGGCGAAAGGCCGTCGCTCGGCGATCAAGAACCTCAGGCAGGTCAAGCCCGGCCCGGAATAGAAAATGCTGCGAAGGCCGGTCGCGCGGGATCTCGGGCTTCTGATCGTCGTCTATTGCCGGCACGCTGCATCAGGAGGCGCGGGAGATCCACGGCCGGGATTGTTCAGAAGCGGACAGTCGTCAATCGGCGCCGCCATCAGCGGCCGAGCGCCTCCCACTCCATTGGCACCCGACCAATCAGCCCTTTCAGAGTTATTTCGGCCGATTGCCGCCCCTCGACAACCGCCTCCACAAATGGCGGTGGCAGCAGCGCGAGCCGCAGTACCCGGCTGACGTACGCCGGATCAAGCCGCTCCGCCTTCGCCAACTCCCGCAGCGTCGCATACTCGCCGCTCTCCAGCATACGCTGCCAGCGGTACGCCCGGGCGATCGCCTTCACCAGGGCGCCGTCGATCTCGCCTGTCGGCGGCGACGATAGGGGAGCCACTTCCGTCCCGTCCGGCGCCACGATGCGCTTCCGTCCGCGCCGGCGCTTGAACGCGATGGGTACGTTGACCGTGATCGTATCTGCGAAGACGCTCCTCATGCCGCCAGCTCCTCCCGCGTCGGCATCTCGTGCGCGACGCCTGAGAGACCGTCGATCCGTAACCGGAGAGCGATGCCATCCACACCGATCTCGACCCGCTCGACAAGCAGCTGCACCAGCCGGGCCTGCTCGGCGGGAAACAGCTCGCCCCACAGCTGATCAAGTGAGTGCAGCGAGTTGCGGACCTCGGCCTCGGTCACGTCCTCGTCGTCCTTCCGAGCCTCACGCCAAGTCCCGACGATGATCTCGGGCTGTCGGAAGATCGCCCGGAGCTGATCAACAACGGCGCGCTCAACTTCACCCGCCGGCACCCGGCCAATCGGGCATGCGTCCGCCCCACGCTTCAGCACGGACTGACTGACGTAGTACCGGTAGAGCTTTGGGCCACGTCGGGTGTGGGTTGGGGAGAATGCCGAGCCGTCGGGTCCGAATAGCAGGCCCCTAAGCAGGGCAGGCGTTAGCGCCCGCGTGTTCGCCGCTCGCTGCCGCGGGCTGGCTTTCAGCACCTCGTGGGCCTTGTCCCATAGCTTACGATCGACGATCGCCTTGTGCTCGCCGGGAAAGCTCACGCCCTTGTGGACCGCCTCACCGATATAGATCCGGTTGTTCAGCGTCTTGTATATGAACCCCTTGTCGATCGGGCTTCCGCGCTTGGTGAGCACGCCGTCGGCGCGTAGGGTCTTCGCCAGCACGGTCGCCGAGCCGATCTCAACGAACCTCTCGAAGATCATGCGAACCGTCTTGGCCTCAGCCGGATTCGCCACCAGTTTGCGCTCCTTCACGTCGTATCCGAGCGGCGCCCAGCCGCCCATCCACATGCCCTTCGCCCGCGACGCCGCGAACTTGTCGCGGATCCGCTCGGCGGTAACCTCACGCTCGAATTGGGCGAACGACAGCAGGATGTTCAGCGTCAGTCGGCCCATGGACGTCGTCGTGTTGAACGACTGCGTGACGGAAACGAATGTGACGCCGTTACGATCGAACACCTCCACCAGCTTGGCGAAGTCGGCTAGAGAGCGGGAGAGGCGATCGATCTTGTAGACGATCACGACGTCGACGAGGCCGTCCTCGATGTCGGCGATGAGCGCCTGCAGCCCCGGCCGCTCCAGCGTCCCACCGGAGAAGCCGCCGTCGTCGTACTGGCCGCGGAGCAGCACCCAGCCCTCCGGTTTCTGGCTCGCGACGTAGGCCTCGCATGCCTCGCGCTGGGCGTGGAGCGAGTTGAACTCCTGTTCGAGGCCCTCCTCGGAAGACTTGCGGGTGTAGACGGCGCAACGGCGCTTCGGCTTCGTCGCGTCCTTCATGCCGACCTCCTCTGGTTTTTGAGGCCGAAGAAGACGCGGCCATTCCACCTCGTGCCGGTGATCGCGCGAGCGATTGCGGAAAGCGATTTGTATGGCCGGCCCTGCCACTCGTAACCGTCAGCGAGGACCGTCACGACATGCTCAACGCCCTTCCACTCCCGCAGTAGGCGCGTCCCGGTGATCGGCTTGTCGCTGTGGTCGGCCCGCTTGCGGCTTTTCGCCCGGTCACCGCCGTCGAGCTCCTCGCCGAGACGTTCCAGCCTGCGGACCGTCTCAGGTTTCAGGCCGCCGTAGGCCAGCTCCTGGATGCGGTACGCGAGCCGGCTTTCGAGGTAACGACGGTTGAAGGCGGGTGGCTCGCTGTCGAAGAGGTCGCGCCACTGCTTCTTCAGCTCGGAAGTGGGCGTCGTCTTCAGCGCGGCGAGCCGCGCCGGAATGCTGTCGGTCTGGTTCATGCGTTTCTCCGGTCGGGACGGTTCGCATGCACGCTCTCGACGGGCGACAAGTGAAGGCCAACTTCTCCTTGTTCTGCATGTGCTTGGGCGTCACGCTGACGGAGGCGGATGACGCCGCGCGCGAGGATCGCGCAGACTTCAGCGCGGCGCTCTCGCGGCGAGAGGTAGTCCGGATGGGGTGGATTGGGCATTCGCACGGCGAGGGATCTCAACAGCGGCTTCATCTCAACCTGAAAAGCCACCCGAAGACCCGCTTCGAGACACGTCTGAAAGGGTGATTGGAAAATTGTGTCGGAACCGGCTCGCGCCCTTGTAGGGCGAGGGCGCAGACCCGATTATCGGAGGTTGAATTTAAGCGAACGCATTACCGTAAAGAGTGCCAAATGCCGCGTAGAACTCTTCCTTTCGGGCCGCATCTGCTGGGACTTGTCGAAGACGCGCGCGCCGACCTGCTCGTATCCGTCCTGCAGATCCGCGAGGACGATCACGAGCCGAACTTCGACCTCCCGACCGAAGCGCCGGACCTTGCCGAGGAGGAGGCTGTCCATGGGTTTCGACAGCTGGTCGTTGAAGCGCTTTCGCATTTCGATCGGGACGAACTCGGACCGACGGAACGACGGTGCGGCCGCATCCGCTCCCTGGCGACTGGCAAGGGAATCGTCTCGCTCAACACGATCATCGCTCAGAAGCTCGATCCCGATCGGGCGCAGGAGTTCGACCGGCAGCCCGATCCGCTCTGCCGGAGCATATGGGCCTTCATACATGTTCGCGAGACATTCGAAGATGCCGAGAGCTTCCAGTTCGCCCGGCAATTTCGCGATCACGGGAAGCTGTATGACGCCTTCGAGGTGGAGCTCGACAACGCCGTCGCCGTCGATGCCGGATCGATCGACGAGGTCGCGCTGGCTGAGCGGACGAGACAGGTGCTCGGGCTGAAGCCGGACGTCTCCTGCACTGTGAAAGCGCTCGACCTTCCCGCGACCGACGCGCACCCGGCATCGATCATGGTGATCGTCCGGCACGGCGGGCCTCTGTCCAGTGTCTACGATCACAGGAACGACGGGCGGCGCGGCACCATCTACTATCGTCCGCCAAACGAGGCGACTCTGATCTACACGCCGCAGCAGCGACAGATTGAGGTTTGCGGCGACAGTCCGGTCTTTCGACAGAAGGTCACCGACGCGTTCGCGGAGGTCGCGCTCGAGCAGGACGTGTCGGAGAAGCCGCTGACGTGGAAACGGTACAACCTCACGCGCTTCCGCGAGTCGTTCCGGCTCGAGCTTCCCACGGTCGAGGGCTACGAGATCAAGTTCGCGAAGGTGCTCGAGGCGCAGGTGAGACTCGGCACGTGGAGCCGCAAGCTGCAGCTGAAGGTCACGGTCGACGACGACATCCAGGACGTCGCACGCCGCTATCTCGGCGCGAACAACGTCTTCCGGCGAGCGGAGGCGTTCAGCAGGATCGGGATTGCGGTCGGGTACAGTCGCGTCGGCGACGCCGCGGAGCGGTCGCTGAACATTACGGTCGCGGGGACGAAGAGCTGCAACCTTCAGAGCAACAAGGATCCCGACGAGCGTGCCCTTGGATTTGCCCTGCTGCGGGCGTGGGGCATTCTGAACGCGTTTCGTCAGATCCCTCACGACGACTTGCGAGCGATGTTCCCGCAGCTCGTGCGGCTCTACGATCGCATCGAGAACGAGGTGAGCGGGACCCACCTGGTGGAACTGGGGCTGGACCCGCTGCGAATGATCGAAGGTGGGCTGCTGGAACGCAGAGATCGGCAGGATGTCGTATTGACTGAGGACGATGATGAAGACGTCTTCGTCGAAGGCAGCATTAAACCGTCAGGCCAGAAGGGGATGGTCGCCACGGTCGATGAGTACGGAAAGGACGTGGGGATGCGCCCGGCCGCCGATGTCGACATGTTCTCGATCAACGAGCAATGGCTTCACGAGACGCTGCTGCGCCTGATCAAACCGATTCTGCGCCGGCGGTCTGCGCAGATCATCGATCCTGATCTGACCGTCCTCGGCGCGATGCAGATCCGGGGCGCCGAGGTGCCCGTATATGTCGCCCGCCGCCTTCACGATGCGAAGATCGCGCAGAAGCTGGATTTGCACTTGCGCGCGCGAAACACCGCTGGTGTCGGAATCGTCCTCGCGGCCGGTGATGACAACCCCGACCACCTCGGCGCGAACGTCGTGGTTCCCCTCGTGTCCCATCTCGCTCCCGCGTCAGAAGAGCTTCTGTTCGATGGGGACAGCCTGGAGTTCGCGTATCGCAACAACCTTTCACTCGCGCGCGGAGGCGTGCTGCCGCGCGTTGTGCGGTCAGGCACCCAAGTCGGCACGTTGTATGTGCCTGGGCGAGATCCGCTCCATCTCGGAGGCAACGATCAGCTGACGATCTTCGAGCGGCTCGTCAACGCCTTCGTGAGGGGGAGCCCCGACGTGCCGGTGAAGACCCTGATGGACGGCCTCGGTACTCGGAGTCCGCAGCCTGCATTTCGCCGTGAGATGTGGGACAGCATCCGCGGCGTCTACATCGAGATGGGTGCCAAGAAGGGGTTCTGGCGGCTGATCGTTCCCGCTCAGTCTGCGGACGCCGCCACCGAGGCTCGGGTCATGGAGCCCGTCTAACGTCCGTCAAACATCCGATGCGAGACGGTCTAACAAGCCGCTGACTACTGGAAGGGCTCCGCTTCAGAGGAGCTCCTCCATGCCGACTCCCTCTTCCGCGCAACGCGTGGCCCAGAGCCGAGCGAGCGTCGCCGCGCCCCAACCCACGATCCCGCACAACGAGTGGCGCTGCACGCGCTGTTACAAGCTGCTCGGCGTCTGCCGGGACGGCCGCATGCACCTGCGCTTCACGCGGGGGCACGAGTACCTCGTGGGCTTCCCGGTCCAGGCTACTTGCCGCGGCTGCGGCTCGCTGAATCAGGCGACCGCTCCCGCGCGCTGACGCGCGCACTTCTCCCTGTCCCTCCCGAATTGCAGAGACGCGCGACGTCCTGACCTGGCCACGAGAAGGCGCCGGACGCCTGGCCGCAAGGCAGGCGTCCGATGTCCTCCGCGTGGCACGAGATCCGTGACCAGCTCATGCGCTCAACTTCCACTTTCAGCTTCCAGCGGCGCTTCGATGCTTTTCGATGCTCCGATACCACTCTCTCGAAGTTTCGCGATCCGGCCGCAGTGCTGGACGCGCTGCACAGGGAGACCGGCTGCGCGGATCAGAAGAACCTGATCCTCGCGCAGCTCGTCGGGAGGGCTCAGGCCGACGGCGAGTGCTCCGACTGCGCGCTCACGATGATGCTGCTGGCTCTCTGGCCCGGTCTCGACGCGATCCGCCGGCGGTCCCTCTCGCGCCGGCTTGGCGCTCCCGACGAAGTCGCCTCGGATCTCCTCGCCCGGACGACGGAGGCGATCCGCAGCCTCGATCTGCGCCGCGTGAACCGGATCGCGGCAACGATCCTCCGGAACGTCGAGCGCGACATGATCCGCGACCGGCAGCGCGAGGCGGCTCGGCAAAGCGTTGCGAGCGACGTTGATCCCGACGAGGTCGCGCAAGAGCACGGGATGCTGGATCCGCTGCTTGGGCGTGTTCAGGTGCAACGTGAAGTCCGTCGGCTGATCGGTTCCGATGCGACGCTCGTCGTCCGCGTCGCGGTCGACGGCTTCTCGCAGACCGAGGTCGCCATCGAGCTTGGGCTCTCCGAGGCGGCGACGCGCAAGCGCTACCAGCGCGCCACGGACAAGCTCCGCAATGCCCTGCGCGAATTCGCGTGAGCCATGTCCCGATCCGCGCGCCGCGGTGGCTTTCCCTCGATGACCGGCCCCGAGGGCCGGAGACCCCGAGCAGGGACTTACATGCAGGAACATCATTCATCTCCCGGAGCCGAGCTTGTGCGGCTGCCCGGTCTCTTCCGCCGCTGGGAGCTCCCCGAGGTGGTCAAGGACCATCACGCCTTCCGCATCGAGGATGCCGGCACGCACGAGGACGGAACGCCGCTCCTCGCAATCTACGTCGATGGCGAGCCCTCCGCCGACGTTCGCGACGCCCCCGGTGGGACGCTTCCCGAGCCGCGTGAGTAGAGGCTCATCATGCCCTATTCGAACATCATCAACTTCACCCGGCCGGCGGCGCCGCTCAGCGAGATCGAGCTGTGCGGCTGGATCGGCCAGGCCGCGCCCGGTGCGGCGCTCGAATACCACCGCGGATTTCTCGCGCTGGACACGGTGGCGGTCGCCTCGCGGCTGCCGAACGATCAGCGCGAAGAGCTTCTGCGCATGTCCCGCCGCGCGATGTGGGCGGCCGAGCAGGGCCTCGTCCATCTCGTGCAGCGCCGGCTTGCGCCGGACTGCTTCGCCTACCTCGCGATCGCGCGCCCGAAGCTCCGCCAGGAGCGCGTGTCGCTGTCCGCACTCATGACCCAAGAGGCTGCCTGATGTTCGCACCTGCTGCGACCACGCGCGACAACGCGCGCCCAAACCATGTCCGGCTCGCGGATCTGGATCGGATGCAGATCGGCGATCTTGCCGCGCTGCCCGCTGAGGATCTCGCGCTCCTCCAGGACGAGGCGACGGCCGCCTTCGACGCCACCAAGCGCACAAAGGAGTGGGTCGAGAGCGCGATCGCAATGCGCTTCGCCGACCGCGCCCACGCCGCCCGCCTCGATGACGGCAAGGACACCGGCACCGTCCGATTCGATGACGGCGCGGTGACCGTCGTCGCGGACCTGTCGAAGCGGGTCGATTGGGACCAGGACGCGCTCGCGGAGATCGTCGAGAGCATCCGCGAGGCCGGCGACGACCCCGCCGACTACGTCGAGACGACCTTCAAGGTCCCAGAACGCCGCTACGGCGCGTGGCCGCCCGCGATCGCCAAGACCTTCGAGCCCGCCCGCACCGTGCGCACGGGCAAGCAGACCTTCCGCCTTTCCCTGAACACCGAGGTGTCCCGATGACCGATCTCGCCAAGCTGCGCGCGTCGAACCACGCGCTCCAGTCGCTCCCCGAGACCATCCGTGTGCCGGTGCAGCCGCCGGCGCGCGCCGAGCCGATCGCCAAGCCGCTGGCCGATGCCACGGTCGACGAGCTCGCCTTCAGCCTGACCATCGCCGAGGACGAGCTCAGCGCCGCCAGCGATCGCCTTCACGCGTTGCGCCGTCTCCTGCGTCTCGCCCGCGAGGCCGGCGCGATCGGCACCGACCGTCCCGCCGACATCGTGACGGGTGGCCGCTGATGGCGATCTCACTCGCATCGCTCAAGCGCAGCGCGGCCTTTGCAGCGCCGCGCATCCTCATCCACGGCGTAGCAGGCGTCGGCAAGACGACCTTTGCGACCGGCGCCGAAGACCCCGTCGTCATCGCGACCGAGGATGGCCTCGGTACGATCGACGTCCCGCACTTCCCGCTGGCGGCAAGCTTCGATGACGTGATGGGCGCGATCGGCGCGCTCTACTCGGAGGACCACGACTTCCGCACCGTCGTCGTCGACAGCGTCGACTGGCTCGAACCGCTCGTCTGGAAGCGGGCGTGTGCTGACAACCGCTGGGGCTCCATCGAGGAGCCCGGCTACGGCAAGGGATACGTCGCCGCGCTCGACCTCTGGCGGCAGTATCTCGACGGCCTGAACGCGCTCCGCGACGAGCGCGGTATGACGGTCGTCCAGATTGCGCACACCGACATCAAGCGCTTCGACAGCCCCGAGCACGAGCCCTACGACCGCTACGTCATCAAGCTCCACGCCCGCGCCGCGGCGCTCCTCCAGGAGCACTCCGATGTCGTGCTGTTCGCGAACTACCGCATCAGCACGGTGAAGTCCGACGTCGGCTTCAACAAGAAGGTGACGCGGGCGCTCGGGAGCGGCGAGCGCGTCCTCTACACCGCCGAGCGCCCCGCCTTCCTGGCGAAGAACCGCTACGGGCTGCCCGACGTCCTGCCGCTCGAGTGGCAGGCCTTCGCCGACGCGATGCCGCGCGCCGCCGCTGCCACTACGCCCGCCCCCGAACAAGACTGAGGATCTGAACGATGGCCAATCTCGGCACGACCTTCGACGCCAGCACCGTCGACCCGGCCTCCACCTACGAGGTGCTGCCGCCGGGCAAGTACACCGTCCAGATCGTCAATAGCGAGATGCGTCCGACCAGCAACGGGCTCGGGCAATACCTCTGGCTGGAACTCGACGTGCTCGACGGCGAGCACGCCGGCAGAAAACTGTTCGACCGGCTGAACCTCGTCAACGCGAACACCCAGACGGTGGAGATCGCCCAGCGCACGCTGTCCGCGATCTGCCACGCCACGGGGAAGATGCAGGTGACCGACAGCGAGCAGCTGCATCTGATCCCGCTGCAGGCGGACGTGACCGTCCAGCCCCCGAAGAACGGCTACGGCGAGAGCAACAAGATCCGCTTTCGGCCGCTCGATCAGGCGCCTTCGGCTCCCAAGGCAGCGGCGCCCCCGCGCCAGCAGCAGAGCGCCCCGGCAAAGCCTGCGCAGTCCGGTGGCTTCGCCAACGCGCCCTGGAAGCGCTCGTCCTGATCAGCATGGCGCCCGCGCGTGCGGGCGCCCCTCCTCCGCCTTTCGAAGGAGCCCCCATGCTCGACTTCAACGACCCCATCGCGATCTCACAGACGAAGAACACGCCCGATGAGTTGCGGGCGGCGGTTCGCACGAAGATCGCCGAACTCGATGACGCCATCGCGAAGATCAAGACTCAGCTCGCTGCCGCGGACATGCGGCGCCAGGAGCGCCGCGGCCGGCTCGACGCCGACTGGTACCACAAGGCCCGGACCGCGATGCGCCACCTCCAGCGGGAGCGCGGCGAGCTCATCGCCGTCGCCGCCAGCCTTCCGGATCCGCGCGCGGAGCTGAAGGACCGCATCATCGCTGTCGCGCGGACATACTTTGATCCGGCCGACTGGGAGTCGATCGTCGAGCGGGCGCACACGTTCGGCAAGGAGGAGCGCAACTGATGGCGCCGCTCCCCGAACCGCGGTCGCCGACGCGCGAGGCGATCTTCGCCGCCTACGAGGCCGACCGCGACGACGGCTTCCGGCCGCATCTCGGCGCGTCGCTGATCGGCAAGTCGTGCGAACGCGCCCTGTGGTACGACTTCCGCTGGGTGACGCCCGCCCGCTTCCCCGGCCGCATCCTTCGCCTGTTCGAGACCGGCCAGCTGGAGGAGGCGCGGCTCGTCCGCAACCTGCGGCGCACCGGCGCGACCGTCCTCGATGTTGATCCGTCAACGGGCCGCCAGTGGCGCGTCGAGGCACATGGCGGGCACTTCGGCGGCTCGCTCGATGCCGTGGCGGTCGGCCTCATCGAGGCGCCGCGCACCTGGCACGTCGTCGAGTTCAAGACCCACTCCGCGAAGAGCTTCCGAGAGCTGGCCGCGAAGGGCGTTGGCGAGGCGAAGCCGCAGCACGCGGCGCAGATGCAGGTTTATATGCACCTGACCGGACTGACGCGGGCCCTCTACGTCGCGGTCTGCAAGGACACCGACGACCTTCACGTCGAGCGGGTGTCCGCCGTTCGCGAAGCCGGTGAGCGGCTGCTCGCGAAGGCGAAGCGCGTCATCGATGCGACTCGTCCGCCTTCACGGATCTCGGACGATCCCGCGTGGTGGGAGTGCCGGCTCTGCTCGCATCATGCTGTCTGCCACGACAGCGCATCCGTCTCGGTGACGTGCCGTTCCTGCCTCCACGCGAGCCCGGTCGAAGGCGGCTGGCACTGCGCGCGCTGGGACGCCGCGCTCGACACCGACGCGCAGCGCGCGGCCTGCGCAAAACACCTCTTCATTCCTGATCTCGTGCCGGGCGATGTCGCCGACGCCGGCGATGACCACGTCGTCTACCAGCTTCCCGACGGCACCATCTGGATCAACGACGCACGGGAGGCGATCGCATGCTGACGCTGCGCCCGTATCAGCAGGCCGCCATCGACGCGATCTATGGCTACTTCGAGGACCGCAACGGCAACCCACTGATCGTCATTCCGACTGCAGGCGGCAAGAGCCTCGTGATGGCCGCCTTCATCGAGGGCGTCCTGAAGGCCTGGCCCGACCAGCGCATCCTTGTCGTCACGCACGTGCGTGAGCTGATCGCGCAGAACCATGCCGAGCTCATCGGGCTGTGGCCGGACGCACCCGCCGGGATCTACTCCGCCGGCCTCGGCCGCCGCGATCTCGGCGCGCGCGTGCTTTTCGCCGGCATCCAGTCGATCCACAAGCGGGCCTACGACGTCCAGAAGTGCGATCTCGTCCTCATCGACGAGGCGCACCTCATCCCGGCGACGTCGAACACGATGTATCGGCGCTTCCTCGACGACCTCACGCGCATCAATCCGAAGCTGAAGGTGATCGGGTTCACCGCGACGCCGTACCGGCTAGACAGCGGCATGCTCCACGAGGGTAAGGGTGCGCTGTTCACCGACGTCGCGTTCGACGTGTCGGTGCGTGAGCTGATCGACGCCGGGTATCTCGCGCCGCTAACCAGCAAAGCTGCCGAGACGAAGCTCAGCGTGGCCGGCGTCGCCACCCGTGGCGGCGAGTTCGTCGCCAAGGACCTGCAGGCGGCGGTCGATCTGCCGGAGATCACCGACGCGGCGATCGACGAGGTGGTCGAACTCGGGCGCGACCGGCGGTCCTGGCTCGCGTTCTGTGCCGGCGTCGAGCACGCGACGCACGTCGCCGAGGCGATCCGCAAGCGAGGCTTCTCGGCCGCCACGATCTTCGGTGACACACCGAAGGCGGAGCGGGATCGCATCATCGCATCGTTCAAGCGCGGGGAGATTCGTGCACTCGCCTCGATGGGCGTGCTGACCACGGGCTTCAATGCGCCGGCCGTCGATCTCATCGCGATGCTTCGGCCGACGAAGTCCACCGGACTCTACGTCCAGATGGCCGGCCGCGGCACGCGTCTCGCGCCGGGCAAGACCGACTGCCTCGTCCTCGACTTCGCCGGCAACGTCGCCCGGCACGGCCCCATCGATGCCGTGAAGCCGAAGCGCCCTGGCGAGGGCGACGGCGACGCCCCAGTAAAGGAGTGCCCCGACTGCCAGAGCCTTCTGCCGACCGCCGTGCGGGTCTGCCCCGACTGCGGGCACGCGTTCCCGCCTCCGAAGGTCGAGATCGAGACTCAGGCCTCGACGCTGGAGATCCTGACCACGGGCAAGCCGCAGTGGCTCGAGGTCGACCGCGTCTCATACCGGCCGCATCAGAAGCCGAACGGGCTGCCGTCACTGCGGGTCGACTACCAGTGCGGGATGATCCGCCACAGCGAGTGGGTCTGCTTCGAGCACACCGGCTACGCCAGGCAAAAGGCCATCGCGTGGTGGCAGCGCCGGGCGGCAGGTGCGCCTGTTCCCACATCCGTCGCCGATGCCTTCGAGCGCAGCTGGCAGCTTATCGTCCCATCCGAGATTGCAGTCCGCCCCAAGGGCCGGTTCACCGAGATCGTCCGCTACAGGTTCAACCGATGCCAGAGCACATCCTCTGCGCCGTCTGCCGGCGCGAGCCGCGCGGGTTCGGCTGGTTCTATCCGCACTACAGCGTCTCCGACCCGCGGCGGGACGCGTCCCGTCGGCGGCTCTGCAGCCGTCTCTGTCAGCAACTCATCCAAGGGAGAAGCGGCATGATCGATCTGACCCCGAACGAGAAGGCCGCAATGGAGGCGGGTGGACACGCCGGCGGAGCGTACCTGGAAGACCTCGGCAAGAGCGACCTCGCGGTTCTGTCGCTCGACGAGTGGCAGGCGCTGATCGAGACGATCGTCACCGGGTATTGCGACACGCTGCGCGAGCTCGCCGCGACGGACCGCAACACGCTCGACGGAATGGCCGAGAAGGTGCCGTACTAATGGTGGCGAGCTTCATGGCGCAGTTCGGCGGCGCTCTGGTCGCGAATAGGTGGCCGATCCTCCCGATCCAGCCCGGCACGAAGAAGCCCGGCCGCTACCGCTGCGGCGCGTGGTCCGACTATCCCGACTGGTCGCGCCACGCCTCGCGCGCGACGACGGAGCACGAGCTGGCGCTCTGGCGCGAGTGGCCGGACGCCGGCGTCGGGATCGTCTGCGGGACAGTGGTCGCGGTCGACATCGACCTTGAGGTGCCAGAGCTTGCGAGCGCGATCGAGGAGCTGGCACGGGAGCGGCTGGGCGACACGCCGCTCCGCCGCATCGGACGCGCCCCGAAGCGGCTGCTCGTCTACCGCGCCAGGGAGCCCTTCCGGGGCATTCGCCGCGCGCCACTCGAGATCCTCGGCGAGGGCCAGCAGTTCGTCGCGCATGCGATCCATCCGGACACTGGCCGGCCCTACGACTGGCCGGACGGTCCACCGGCCGACCGCGACCTCAGCGATCTGCCGGTGGTCCACCGCGCGGCAATTGAGGCCTTCCTGGACGAGGCGCTCGCCATGCTGCCGGATGACGTCAAGCCGGCGCGCCTATCGGTGCGACGGTCCGATGGTGGCGGCGGCGCAAGCACGTCGCGCGAGGGCACCCGTGAGGCCATCGCCGCTGCGCTGGCGTACGTTCCCAACGCAGATCTTGCCTACGACGACTGGATCCGGGTTGGACTCGCGCTGAAGGGCGCGCTTGGCGACGATGGAGCGGCCCTCTTCGCCGCGTGGTCGGTGCAGTCGGGAAAGGACCAGCCCGAGTTCACCACGAAGACTTGGGCGGGCCTCCGGCCCGAGCGGATCGGAGCGGGCACGATCTATCGCCTTGCGCTCGACGCCGGCTGGAAGCCCGAGCCGGCGCTCGTGCTCGATGGCGCGGCGCCGCGGTGCGTGACGCATCCGGCAGCTGCAATGCTGGCGAAGGTGCAGGCAGCGCCGCGGAGCGATGCGAAGGCCGAGCCGCGCTTCGAGCTGACAATGCCGGACGGGCTCGTGGGCCAGCTGACCGAGTACATGGTGTCGACGGCGAGGCGCCCGCAGCCGCTGCTGTCACTCGGCGCAAGCCTGTGCGCCGTCGGCGCGCTGATGGGGCGACGTTATCGCACCGAGAGCAACCTGCGGAGCAACCTCTACGTCGTCGCGATCGCCGACAGCGGGTCCGGCAAAAACCACAGCCGGGAGATCATCAACGAGCTGTTCCTCGAGGCGGGGCTCGTCGAGTATCTCGGCGGCAACAAGATCGCCTCGGGCGCCGGGCTGCTCTCGGCGCTCTACCGGCAGCCGGCGTTGCTCCTGCAGCTCGACGAGTTCGGCATGTTCCTTTCGGCGGCCGCGGATCGCCGCCGCAGCCCGCGGCACATCACCGAGATTCTCGACAATATGACAGAGCTCTACACCGCTGCAGGGGGTGTCTACTTTGGCGCCGAGTACGCGAACCGCGACGGCAAGAACGAGCGTCGTGACATCAACCAGCCGTGCCTCTGCGTCTACGGGACGACCACGCCCGTCCATTTTTGGTCGGCGCTGAAGGAGGCGAACGTCGTCGACGGGTCCCTGGCGCGCTTCCTGATCATGGAGACCGAGGAGGACTATCCGGAGGAGATCGTCGATCGAGGCATCCGGTCGGCACCTTTGGGTTTGCTCGATCAGATGCGGCGCGTCGCAACGGGCGGCGCGTCAACGGCGGGCAATCTCGCAGGTCTCGGCAGCGGCCTCTCCACGGGCGTCGAGCCGGTCACAGTGCCGATGGCGAACGCGGCGAAGGACGTCTTCCGATCGCTGGGGGCGGACGTGACGAGGCAGCTGCGGGAGGCTCGAGGCACCACGCGAACGGCCGTCCTCGCCCGCATAGCGGAGAACGCAGCGAAGCTCGCCCTCATCGTGGCCGTGGGGCGGAACCCGGAGCAGCCGCAGATCGACGCTACGGACGCAGAATGGGGTGTCCAGCTGACCGAGCATTGCGCAAAGCGGACCATGCTTGCGGTCGATCGGCACGTGGCAGACAACGACAACGAGCGGTACCGCAAGCGGGTGCTGGAGATCATCCGCAGCGCTGGGGGTCAAGGCCTGAGCAAGTCCGAGCTCGTCCGGAAGACGCAGTTCCTTTCGCGGCGAGACCGTGATGACGTGCTGGGGGATCTCGCCGAAACGGGGTGCGTTGCCATCCGCATGGTCCAGTCGGCGACGCGCCCGGCCGCGGTCTTCGTGGCGACAGAGCCCTGAGATCATTCAACGCCTGCCGATCATTCAATCTACCGTCGGCTTGCTAAGCAATTGACAGAACGACCAAATCGAGAAGGTTCAATGATTCAATCTTTCAAGAGGGAACGTATGTCCCTCACGCGTGCGATGTAAGTAGATTCTATAGGGGTATGAAGAATTGAATTATTTGAATGATCTAGAGAAGGAGAGCGCCTTCAACGGCTTAGCGGATCAATAGCCCTTTGAAGGTATCTTGAAGGCGCTGAATAATCTCCGCGCCGCTGACCTGACCTCATTCCGGGTTCGGGCGCACGCAGCGATCCTCACCAGATGCTGCCTGCGCCCCGACCACCAGAACCCTGGGAGGTCCGTGTGACCCATCAAAGTTCAGCCGCGCCCGCAGCCGGGACGGCCACGTCCGCAGAGGCAGTCTGGCTCGCCCTCGACCTTGGCACCACCACCGGCTGGGCGCTTCGCACCCGCGAGCGCACCATCGTGAGCGGGACGTTGTCGTTCCGTCCAAGCCGCTACGACGGTGGCGGCATGCGCTACCTGCGCTTCCGCAGCTGGCTCGAGGAGATCGCCGCCAACGCTGGCGGGCTCGGCGCGGTGTGGTTCGAGGAAGTCAGATCCCACGCAGGAACCGACTCGGCTCACGCGTACGGCGGCTTCCTCGCCATTCTGTCGGCGTGGTGCGAGCAGCGAGCGATCCCGTACCAGGGCGTTCCGGTCGGAACGCTGAAGCGCCACGCCACGGGCAAGGGCAATGCTGGCAAGCCCGCGGTCATGCGGGCGGTCCGGGAGCGCGGCTTCGAGCCCGCGGACTACAACGAAGCGGATGCGCTGGCGCTGCTGCTCTGGGCCATCGAGACCCGCGGAGGCGCCCGATGAGATACTCGCCGCGAGGGTTTGGGGGAACCCGCAGGAGCCCCGAGCAGGTCAAGCGAGAGGGGTGGCGCGAGCAGGGCGTGCTAGCGGTTGCAGTCAACGATGAGCGGCTGACGTGGCCGGAGCGCGAGCTTGTCCGCCAGATCGGAGAGAAGCTCTACGGCAAGCGGACGACGGAGGTGCGCCATGGCTGAGTGGACGAGGGCCGATGTCGAGGCGCGTCTGGAGAGCGCCGCGCGCGTGATGCGATCCCAGCCGGGCGACGGTCCCAGAGGCACGTTCAACGCGTGGCCGACATACCTCCACGACTTCGCCGACAAGGTCGGTCAGAAGCCCGAGACGCGGCGCCCGACGCCGTCCCCCCGAGCGATCAGCGAGGCCGAGGATGCGATGCTGTGGCTGCGCTGGCTCGAGGTGGACGATGCACGGATCGTGTGGGCGCGGGCCGACCGGACGGCTTGGAAGCCGATCTGCTGGCAGCACGGGATCAGCCGGGCGACGGCGCACCGGCGCTGGGAGTACGCGCTCAGTGTGATCGTGTGGCGGCTGAACGGACGGCGGGTGCCGGCGAAGCGGTCGATGCGGTATGTGATTGATCGGACATCATAACGGCTGATGCGGCTCCCCGAATTTCCAGGCTGCGCGGATATCTCTGTAGGAGATTTGCACCCGATTACAGCAGGAGATTCAGGCTCGAAGAGGAGATTGAGATTGTTCGACAATACAGTGATCAAGGTGATTCAAGACGCATGGATTAGCGATCAAGAACACCCGCACCGTTCTCGCACTAGAAGATCCGCTCCGGATCTCGACTCAACGAAGGCTCTCATCGAAATAGCCTTCAACCTTAGCCTTTCGCAAGAGGAAGGCACATTTCAGAGAGCTTCGATCGCGCTTGCGACTGAAAGTGAATTGTTCGATAGCGGTCACAGTTATTCCAAGGACATACGAAAGTTCAAAAATAATTTTATCGCGACGCCTGAGTCTCTTGCGAAGGCGAGCCCCGCCTTCGACTGTGATTCATCAATATTTTTGGTCGAGTGTGGTTCTGATACACAACTTGTATGCTGGGGAGTGGCTTTCGCCGAGCCGCGTTCGACGCGCTTCAATGAGATCCCCGTCGGCATAGAGGGTGGCCAGCTCTTCCGTCCTGATAACCTGACCGCGACAATCGCCGGCGTCGGCAATCTGAGAATCTCTCGGGGCGACTTCCTTCTCGGACGTTTGATTCGCGGCGTGTTCAGCCGGTCGGAGCCAACGCCGTTCGTCAGTAGAGCTCTCGGCAAGATCCTTAAGCCGTTCGCCGAAGCAGACCCCCTTTGGCAGACACACAAGATGGCGCTGTGGCACGCATATCGGGACACCGTTGTGTCGCTGCTTCTGGAAGCCGCTAAGCGAGGAAGCGGAGGTGCAATCGCCCTACTAGCCGACGACGACATCAGCGTTTCCGTGCTGGAACACGGCAATGCGCTCTGCCCGAGCATCGAACTGCTGCCGCTGCTAGGTGAAATGGAGCGCTGTGAGCCGCTCACTCGGTTGGCATATGCCCGGCGCGCATCGAAGCGGATCGGGGACATGGCGCAACTCGCAAATGTGGACGGAGCGCTGATCCTCAGCTCAAGGCTGCGTCTCATGTCGTACGGCTCGAAATTTCGCGCTCCGCCATGGAGCGGCCCCGTCGATTTCGGCGTCGACGGATGGGGTTCAGTTCCTGAAGGAAGATTTGCAAGAGAGCGTTTCGGGACGCGGCATAACTCTGCAATCGATTTCGTTGGTTCATGCTCAAAGAGCGTGGTTTTCGTGATCTCTGAGGATGGCCCAATTAGGGCCTTTGCAAAGGACGACCAAGGCCGCATCCTTTGTTGGCCGGACTGTTCGCAGTCGGTATTTACCGATTAAATCTCTAATTCGATCGAAAGAGTCGATTGATTTTGGATCGACCTTTCATCGCTTGAGCCAAACAAGCCTAGGCTGAAGTCAAGCTCTTATGTCGCAACGAGACACTTTTCGGTGAGACATCGCGAACCGAGACAGTCGCCCGCTCAGGAGCTATGTTCTGGCTGTGCTCGCGAGAGGCGGGCGCTGACGCCGCTGGACTAGATTTGTACGGGTCCCTTCTGGCCGTAACCGTATACGGGAGGGCTTGGCGCGACGGTCCGCTAGCGACAGCCGCGATTTTTTGGGAAGCCACCCGGAAGCCTGGATCCACCTTTCGCCTCGAAACGCCAGAGTTTCCGCCCGGTTCTAGCGCCTTACGGGTGGATCCCGACGGTGGATCCGTAGTCCACCTGGATCCGGCAGGGATCCACCCTTGTGGGGTCCAGCCGGATCCACCTCGGCGGAGTCCACCCGACCCCGCATCCACCACGCACCATCCGCGCCTCTCGAAATTGAGTAAGCCATGTCCGTGTTCGCCGAAGCGACCGCGCCAGCTATCCGCTGGAGCGCGGTGACGCCCGACGATGTGGCTACGCTCGATCCAATGCCGCGTGCGCTGTTCGTCGGCGGCACCGGGAACGTCGCTCTTGAGGACCGCACTGGATCGATCGCGATCTGGTCTGTCGTAGGCGGGCAGATTCTCCCGGTCTCGCCGCTACGGGTCCGGGCGACGGACACGACAGCGACAAACATCATCGCGCTCTGGTAGCCGCCCGGCGCTGCCCGCCCACAACAGGATGCCCCGCATGACCCTCGGCTTCGCGCCGGAGACGATCGAGCTGTGGCCGCTCGAACGGCTGCAGCCGTACGCGAAGAAGCGGACGATGCGTGTTCGGACCTGCGTCTGCTGTGGGAAGCTCGAGGATGTCCGGTCGGACAATCCCGCCGAGATGTGCCGCCCCTGTGCGAGCCGGCTATCCGCGGCGGCGCGAAGCGGAAGGCCATCGGCCAAGCCGAACTACGAATTGTGCCTGCATTGTCGGCGAGTCTTCGTTTCATCTCCCAGCAACCACCAGCGGTACTGCAACCGCGATTGTCTGAGATCGGCGAAATCCGTGGAGCGAACCTGCGTCACATGCGGCGCAGGCTTTCGCATTCCGAGGTCCATTCTGTCGGGTCGCACGAATTCGAGCGGCCGATTCTGCTCGCGCCCCTGCTATGAGCGTCATCTCTGCCGCACGACACGCACGAAGGGATATGGCTCTCGCTGGACGGCAATCCGACGTGAGGCCCTTCGACGAACCCCGTTCTGCGCCTCCTGCGGAACGACCCGGCACCTTCAGGTGCACCACATCATCCCGTTCCGTCTCACGCGGGACAACTCGCAGACCAACCTGATCCCGCTCTGCCGCGCCTGCCACAAGCGCGTGGAAGTCGTGTTTCAGGATGTCGAGGCGATCGATCCGCCGCTCCCTGTCACGAAGCTCGTCCTGTTCTGCAGCATGCATGCCCGCCGGACAGTGACCTTGCACATGCTCAAGAGTTCCGCCCATGCAGGCCAACGCGCTGCAGCTTGAAAATTGGCCGATCGGCCGCCTGGTCGAATACGATCGGAATCCGCGGAAAAACGACGACGTGGTCGACCGCATGGCGCAGGCCATCGTGGAGTTCGGTTTCCGTATCCCGATTGTCGCGCGGAGCGACGGGCTGGTGGTCGACGGGCATCTGCGGCTGAAGGCAGCGCGATTGCTCGGTCTCAGCACCGTGCCCGTGGTTCTCGCGGATGAGCTATCAGAAACGCAGATCAAGGCGTTCCGGCTCCTGGCGAATCAGTCGACGAACTGGGCAGAGTGGGATGACTTGCTTCTTTCCGGCGAGCTACACGATCTGCTCGCGGAGGACTTCGACCTCTCGCTCATCGGCTTCTCCGACGGCGAGCTCGACAAGCTGCTGGCCGTGGTCCCGGACGAGGACGGTGCGGCGGGTGGGGGCTCGGACGGCTCGACCCCGCCGGTGACTGTCCCGGAGCCGCCGCGGAACCCGGCGTCGCGCGCCGGAGATCTCTGGATCCTGGGCGACCACCGGCTGATGTGCGGTGACAGTACGAGCGCGGCGGACGTCCGCCGGCTGATGAACGGCGAGCGGGCGGTGCTCTTTGCGACCGATCCGCCGTATTTGGTCGACTATGACGGCTCGAACCACCCGACGCGAAACAAGGACTGGTCCGCCTCCTACGGCACCACGTGGGACGACAGCTCACAGGGCGCCGAGCTCTACGATGGGTTCATCGGCGCGGCGGTCGCAGAGGCGATCACCGAGGACGCCGCCTGGTACTGCTGGCACGCGTCGCGCCGCCAGGCGATGCTGGAGGCGTGCTGGGAGAAGGCGGGCGCGTTCGTCCACCAGCAGATCATCTGGGTGAAGGACCGCGGCGTCCTCACCCGATCGCACTACCTGTGGAAGCACGAGCCCTGCTTCATGGGCTGGCGCCGCCCGAACCGCCCGCCGAAGGTGGCGGAGGAGACGCTGCCGTCGACGTGGGTGATGCCGAGCTTTGCGAAGGACGAGCGGCCGGACCATCCGACGCCGAAGCCGCTCGACGCGTTCGGGATCCCGATGCGCCAGCACGTCGCCCGCGGCGGCCTCTGCTACGAGCCGTTCTCTGGTTCGGGCTCGCAGATCATGGCGGGTGAGGCGAACGGGCGGCGGGTGTTCGCGATGGAGGTCAGCCCCGCCTACGTCGACGTGGCCGTGCAGCGCTGGCAGGCCGAGACGGGCAACGCGGCGGTCCTCGACGGTGACGGACGGAGGTTCGGGCAGGTTCAGAAGGAGCGCCTCGGCGAAGCGGATGATGCGCCTGTCGACGACGCTAATGAGGAGCCGCGCATCGGGCGCCGGCGAAGGAATGCGGCTTGAAACAGTCTCGCCTGATGTCGCTGGTCGAGGCGATCACGAACGTCGTCGTTGGCTACGGCATCGCTGTCGCGACGCAGCTCGTCGTGTTCCCGTGGTTCGGGTTGGCCGCGCGGCTGTCCGACGCGGTAGCGATCGGAGGGATCTTCACCGTCGTAAGCATCGCGCGCAGCTTCGCGCTGCGTCGCCTCTTCGAGGCCATTCGGGTCCGCCGAACAAGCAACGCCGCCGGAGGCTGACCCCAGCGGCGTCTAGTGACGGTGGACGTCCGCTCAGCGGGCGAGGCGGTAAACGCGACCCCGGTCGTCGACCTTCTCGGACGTGACGTCCAGCCCGAGCCGCTTCTTGAGCGCGCCAGCGATGGCGCCGCGGACGGTGTGATGCTGCCAGCCGGTGGCGTCGGCGATCTCCTCGATGGAGGCGCCCTCCGGCGCCTCAAGCATGGCGATCAGCGTCGCCTGCTTGGTGCCGGACCGGATCTTCGGCGAGGCCTTATGGGCGGCCGGGTCGGACGCGCTCGGCTCGCTATCGAACCACGACTCCTCCTGGTTCACGGCGCCGCCGTCGTTCGGCTTCGCCGCCTGCGTCGGGGCGATGCCGACCGCGCGGAGTCCCGCGTCCGTCGCGACGAGTGTTCCGCCTACTCCGTCTTCGCGGATAAGGCCCCGCGCAAGGAGCGCGGTCGTGACCTTCTTCGCCGCGCCGCCCTTGATGTGCTCCGGCAGCGGCAGGATCTGCAGGCCGGGACGCTCAGCGGCGGCAGTGAGGACGGCGCGTTGGGTATTGGTGAGTTCGGTCATGGTCGGGTCTCCTTCCGCGCCCGGACGATCGGGCGCTCCTACGACCGCGAGCCGCGCGTCCCGGGCGGGAGCGCGGCCGGCAGCGGACGGGGCGCTGTCAGTAGGGAAGCTCGGCCATGATGGCGTAGTCGGCCACGAGGCCCGTCAAATACGGCAGCCCATGCGGGATCCCGGTCTCGCGGCTCATGCGGCGGCCGATGCGCCAGCCCATCCAGCGCTGGGTGGCGGCGTCGATCGCTTCGCGGAGCGGGAGCCCTCGGGCCAGCTCGTTGACGACGTCGTCGGCGAAGTGGCGGCCGTGGCGGCTGTCGAGGAAATCGCGCACGCCCACGGGAGAGCCCGTGGTGGCGTCGGCGATCGCTTCTGACGCGCCCGCCCATGCGGCGGCGGTGTCGGTCGCGTGCTCACAGCGTTCGATCGTGCCCCAGAAGCCCCAGGCTTCGTTGTTGGTCGAAAGGGTCGTTTCGATGGTCATCGGCGTCGGCTCCAGCGCGGTTCGTGAGCGCCACACACGCTCTGATTGCCGCCAAAGCCAAGCGTATAACCCGATAAGATCATTGCTGTTTCTGATCCGATGAAAGGATTGAGCGAGCGCCAGTACGCGGCCCGGATCGGGCTCTCGCGCGGAGCCGTCCAGAAGGCGAAGACGGCCGGCCGGCTCATCCTGCACGACGACGGCTCCATCGATCCGGATCGGTCGGACGCGCTCCGCGCTAACACCACAGACGTGTCGAAGAGCCGGCCGGCGGAGCGAACAACAAGGAAGCGCTCAACCGGCATGCGACCGGTACCGGAGGCGGCCCTGTCAGGCGTGAGCGAGACGCTGAAGGAGAACGGTCTCGTCGCGCCGCCGTCCACGGGCGGCACGACGTTCCTCCAGGCGAAGACCGCGCACGAGGTGCTGAAGGCGCAGGAGCGCCGGATCCGGCTGTCGAAGCTGAAGGGCGAGCTGGTCGACCGGGACCGGGCGAAGGCGATGGTGTTCAAGCTGGCGCGGGAGGAACGCGATGCCTGGGTGACGTGGCCGGCGCGCGTGGCGGCGCTGATGGCGGCCGAGCTCGGCACAGACGTCGGCGCCACGCAGAGGGTTCTGGAGAGCCATGTCCGCGCCCACCTCGAGGAGCTCGCGGAGCTTCGCGTCGCCTTCCGTTGAGATCGAAACCTTCGACGGCGCGGAAGATCTCGCGAAGGCGTGGCGCCAAGGGCTGACGCCCGATCCGGCGTTCACGGTCTCCGAATGGGCGGACCGTCATCGTTGGCTCTCATCGCGAGCCTCGGCGGAGCCGGGCCGCTACCGAACGGATCGGACGCCCTACATGCGCGCCATCATGGAAGCGCTGAGCCCAAGCCACCCGGCGCAGCGGGTCGTGTTCATGAAGGCGGCGCAGGTGGGCGCGACCGAAGCGGGCAACTGCTTCATCGGGTTCGTGATGCACCACGCGCCCGGCCCGATGCTGGCCGTCCAGCCGACGGTGGAACTGGCGAAACGCAACTCGCGTCAGCGGATCGATCCTCTGATCGAGGAGAGCCCGGCGCTGCGAGAGCGCGTGCAGCCGGCGCGATCGCGGGATGCCGGCAACACGCAGCTGTCGAAGGACTTTCCGGGTGGCGTCCTCGTGATGACCGGCGCGAACTCGGCGGTCGGTCTCCGATCGATGCCAGCGCGGTACGTCTTCCTCGACGAGGTCGATGCGTATCCGGCGTCGGCCGACGAGGAAGGCGATCCCGTCGCCCTTGCCGAAGCGCGATCGCTGACGTTCGCGCACCGTCGCAAGGTGTTCCTGGTCTCGACGCCGACGATCCGCGGCGTCAGCCGGATCGAGCGGGAATACGAAGCGACCGACCAGCGCCGCTACTTCGTCCCGTGTCCATTGTGCAGCCACATGCAGTGGCTGCGGTTCGAGCGTCTGCGATGGGAGAAGGGCCGGCCGGAGACGGCCGCCTACCACTGCGAGGATTGCGAGCGGCCGTTCGGCGAGCATCACAAGGCGGCGATGCTCGGCGCCGGCGAATGGCGGGCAACGGGCACGAGCCAGGATCCGCGCACGATCGGCTTCCACCTGTCGGCGCTTTATTCGCCACCAGGCTGGAAGTCGTGGGCCGACATCGCGCGGGACAAGGAGCTGGTGGCCGGGTCGGACGAGGCGGAGCGCGTGTTCCGGAACACCGTGCTCGGCGAGACGTGGGTCGAGACCGGGGACGCGCCGGATTGGCAGCGCCTAGCCGACCGGCGGGAGGACTGGACTGCGGGGATCGTGCCCGCCGGCGGCCTGTTTCTAACGGCCGGCGCGGACGTCCAGAAGGACCGCATCGAGGTCGACGTCTGGGCGTGGGGACGCGGTCTTGAGAGCTGGCTTGTCGAGCACATCGTCATCGATGGCGGGCCTGGGTCGGAAGCGTGCTGGGCGGGCCTCACCGAGCTGCTCGGCCGGACATGGACGCACGCGAACGGACCGTCGCTGACGATCACACGGCTCGCCATCGACACGGGCTACGAGACCCCGGCGGTGTACGCATGGGCGCGGCAAGTCGGGTTCGCGCAGGTGGCGCCGGTGAAGGGCGTCGAGGGGTTCAACCGCGCGAGCCCAGTGACCGGACCGACGTTCGTGGACGCGACGGTTGGCGGCAAGCGGCTGCGCCGTGGGGCGCGGCTCTGGACCGTGGCGGCATCGACCTTCAAGGCGGAGACCTACCGCTTCCTCCGGTTGGACCGTCCGGCTGCGGAAGAGGTCGGGGACGGGGCTTCCTTCGCCCCGGGCACCGTCCACCTGCCGCGCTGGGCCAACAGCGAGTGGCTGAAGCAGCTCGTCGCCGAGCAGCTCGTCACGGTGAGGAACAAGCGCGGCTTCGCCCGGCTGGAATGGCAGAAGCTGCGCGAGCGCAACGAGGCGCTGGACTGCCGCGTCTACGCCCGCGCCGCCGCATGGATCGCCGGCGCGGACCGCTGGTCGGAGGCGCATTGGCGCGAACTGGAACGGCAGATGGCAGCGCCGGACCACGAAGAGCAGACCGCGCCCGCGAACACGATGCCGCGACCCGTCGCACGACGGCGGACGGTGCAGTCGAGTTACATGAGGTAAGGCCGCACGAGACCGTCGGCTATCGGGAGGTTCGGGTGCGATGTCCGAGGAGCGCCCGGCGTCGGAACTCGGCAACGGCTGCAAGGTCGACGCGGATCCTTTGCTCATTGAGCCTATCGGGATCGAAACCGCCTCCGCACCACCGAAGCAGCTGATCCCGGTCCGCGTGCGAAGGGTCCGCGATGACGTCGAGAAACTCCAGGAAGCCGAACGGACCACCGACATCCTCGGGCGGTGCGGCGCGGGCCCCATCGACAAAGGCAGGATAGTCGACGTCGGCGCTGCCGTCGCGGACGCCTTCGACGATGATGTCGTGCCGCCAGTCGTCGCCGAAGTCGTAGACGTAGAGGAACCGGTCGACGCCGCGGTCCAGGAGCTGCTTCAGACGAGCATTCTTGGCGGCGAAAACCTTCCGGCCGAATGCCGCACCGTCCGGGTCCGGCTCGCCGGAGATGCGCTCGCCGATCCGGAACTCATAGAGGTGGGCGTGCTCCCAGCACATCACCGCCTGGATGACGTCGTGGAGCGCGCGCAGGGACGCGGTGACCGGCATGTCCACACGCCGCCAGATCACAGGCTTGATGTCCTGCAGCTCAATCCGAAGGCGGGCGACAGGTTCGATCATGACGGAATGCTCCGCGCGGTTCTCACCGGCAACCTATCGAGCGAAAGACGATGGCGACAGCTGAAGAACTCAAGACCCGGCGCGAGGCTCTGGTGGCCTCGCGTGCGAGCGGCGTCGCGCGCGTCAGCTACGATGGCAAGACCGTCGACTACCGCAGCCTCGCGGAGATCGATCGCGCCATCGAGGCGCTGGACCGCGAGATCGCGTCGGCCGAGGGGCGGGCGATCGTGCGCCACCTCCGCGTCGTCAGCGATAAGGGGCTCTGAGCTTGCCGCTGCTGGATGGATTGCGACGCCGGCTCGGCGGGCCGACGACGGCGCGATCACGCCTTGAAGGCGCCATGGCGCGGCGACGGCTCCGCGGGTGGCAGCCGCCGCTGGAGAACATCAACTCGCTGGTTGCCTCCGGCGGCCCGCGGTTGCTGGCCCGGGCCCGC
Organism: Acuticoccus yangtzensis; assembly: GCF_001927245.1. GTDB lineage: Bacteria > Pseudomonadota > Alphaproteobacteria > Rhizobiales > Amorphaceae > Acuticoccus > Acuticoccus yangtzensis. The sequence continues at coordinate 638,840 of NZ_MJUX01000002.1, forward strand.
GAGCTGGTTGTCACGAACGGCTATGCGGCGAACGCGTGCGAAGCGTTCGCGTCGAACCTCGTCGGTGATGGCATCAAGCCGTCGTCGCTGATCAGCGATCCGGCATTTCGCGATCATGTCCAGCGGCTCTGGCTGGCTTGGACCGACGAGGCGGATGCCGACGGACTGACCGACTTCTACGGGCTGCAGGCGATGGTCGCTCGCGAGATGTTCGTTGCGGGCGAGTGCTTCGTGCGAATGCGACCGCGGCGGCTGGAGGACGGGCTCACCGTCCCATTGCAGCTGCAGCTCCTCCAGTCGGAGATGCTGCCGTTCGAGATGACCGAGGCGCTGGAGGGCGGCCGGCGGATCCGCTGCGGGATCGAGTTCGACGCCATCGGGCGGCGCATCGCCTACCACTTCCGGCGCAGCCATCCCGGCGACAGCACCGATCACCGGGTCGCTGCGTACGAGACTGTCCGCGTGCCGGCATCCGAGGTCCTGCACATCTACCGGCCCATCGACGCTGGCCAACTGCGCGGCCTGCCGCACGTCGCACCGGCGATGGTGCGGCTGTTCCTGCTCGACCAGTACGACGACGCCGAACTCGACCGGAAGAAGACCGCAGCGATGTTCGCGGGCTTCATCACGAAGACCGCGCCGGAGGAAGCGCTGCTCAGTGGTGTAGAGGCCGCGGAGGACGGAACGGGCACGGTCAGCCTGGAGCCCGGGACGCTGCAGGTGCTCCTGCCCGGCGAAGACGTGAAGTTCTCCTCACCGGCAGACGTCGGCGGCGGGTTCGAGGCGTTCCAGTACCGCACGTTGCTGGCGGTCTCGGCGTCGCTTGGTCTGCCGTACCACCTCGTCACCGGCGACGTCCGGCAGGCGAACTACTCAAGCCTCCGCGCTGAGCTCGTCGAGTTCCGCAGGCGGGTCGAGCAGCTACAGCACGGCGTCATTGCCTCCCAGCTGTGCCGCCCCGTCTGGCAGAGATGGATCGATGCCGCCGTACTTGCTGGCGCTCTCGAAGCCTCATCACCTTCGGGCGCGCTGCGCCCGGTGCAGTGGATCCCGCCCCGCTGGGACTGGGTCGATCCACTGAAGGACATTCAGGCGCAGGTGCTCGCCATCGAGTCCGGCCTGCTCTCGCGCCGCAAGGCGGTCGAGGCGACCGGCTACGACATCGAAGAGATCGATCGGGAGAACGCGGCCGACGCCACGCGTGCCGCGGACCTCGGTCTCGCCTACCGCACGAGCCCCGGCGAGACGCAGGGGACGCGCGCTACGCCGCAGCAGACCCCCGACCCCAACGAGGAGTGACCGCATGCGGTCTTGGTACACGATCCGCGCCCTCGCCGAGAGCGCGGAGGTGACGATCTATGACGAGATCGGCGCCTACGGCATCTCGGCGAAGTCGTTCCTGGACGAGTTCGCCGCGCTGCCGGATGGCCAGCGGATCACGCTACGTATCAACAGCCCCGGAGGCTCGGTCTTTGACGCCGTGGCGATTCACAACGCGCTCAAGCGGCATCCCGCTGGCGTGACGGTGTGGATCGACGGCATTGCCGCGTCCGCGGCGTCGTACATCGCGATGGCCGGCGACGAGGTTGTCATGCCGGCGAACGCGTTCCTGATGATCCACGATCCGAGCGGCATGGTGCTCGGTACCGCCGACGACATGCGGGCGATGGCGGAGGCTCTGGACAAGATCAAGACGAACCTCGTGGCAGGCTACGCGGCCAAGTCCGGTGGCTCCGATGCCGACATCGCCGAGCTGATGCGGAAGGAGACCTGGCTCGACGCCGAGGAGGCGGTCGCGCTCGGCTTCGTCGACCGCGTGACCGACCCGGTCCGGATCGCCGCGCGGTTTGACATCGGTCGCTTCCGCAATGCGCCGCCGGAGTTGGTCGAGGAGGTCGAGCAAGTGGAGGCCACCGAAGCCTCCGACGATGATGGCGCGGCGGCGTCAGACGAGGACGACGGCGATACCGCCAGCGCGAAGGCCGAGACCGAGCCGGAGCCGGCAACGACGCCGACCGAACCCGATCCGCCGCCTTCTCACCCGTCAGCTTCGGCGATCCGCTCCGAAGCGATGGCGCAAGCCCGCGCCGTCGTTGACCTCTGCACGCTTGCCGGCCTGCCGCAGATGGCGAGCCGCTTCCTCGCCGACGGCACGCCCATCGACGAGGTTCGCGCCGCGCTGCTCGCCGCCCGCTCCGAGGCCGGAGCGGACATCGATGCTCACCACACCCAGCCCGGCCGGACAGTCGGCGCGCGACCTTGGGGCGAGGTGATCGCCTCCACCTTCAAGCCCAGAGGATGAACCGATGACCGTACTGACCGAAGGCCGCCACCCGGGCGGCTTTCTCGTCTGGGAGACCTTTCGCGACTACTGCCACGAGGTGATCACGGTCGCCTCTGGCACACTCGAGCCCGGCACCGTGCTCGGCAAGATCACCGCCTCGGGCAAATACGCCGCCCACGATCCAGACGCCTCCGACGGCACCGAGACCGCCGTCGCCGTCCTGTGGGGGCACGCCGACGCCAGCGGCGGCGACACGATCGCCGTGGCGCTCGTCCGCGGACCCGCCATCGTCAACCAGCACGACCTTGTCTTTGCCGGCACCCCGTCGGCCGGCGAGATCACCGCCGCGCACACCGCCCTCGCCGCGGCCGGCATCATCGTGCGCTGAAGGAGAGCCTGATGGCCGCTATGGACATCTTCGAAGGCGACGCCTTCTCCATCGTCGAGCTCACCCGCGCGCTCGACAACATTCCGTTCAAGCCGGCGACGCTGTCCGGATCGGGTCTCTTCGCCGACCGCGGCGTCCGCTCCCGCACGGTCGTGGTCGAGAGCCGCGACGGGACGCTCTCGCTGATCCCGTTCTCGGAGCGCGGCTCCGCCTACGAGCAGCAGGTTCCCGAGCGCCGCGACGTGCGCGCGTTTGTCTGCCGGCAGTTCAAGAAGCAGGACGTCATCTGGGCGTCCGAGATCCAAGGCATCCGCGCCTTCGGCACCGATAGCGAGACCCAGCAGGTTCAGGGCGAGGTCGCACGCCGCCTCCGTCGCCTCCGGTCCGACGCGGAAGCGACGTTCGAGTACCACCTCCTGAACGGCATCCAGGGTCTCGTGAAGGACCCGAAGGACGGCTCGACGGTCGTCAACTACTTCACCGAGTTCGCGATCACGCCGTCCGCAGAGGTCGACTTCGACCTCGACAATGCGACGCCCGCGTCCGGCGCGCTCCGCAAGAAGTGCCAGACCCTGATCGAGAGCGTCGAGGAGGGTCTCGGCGGGCTCGCCACCGGCTCGGTGATGCTCCGCGCCGAATGCGGCTCGTCCTTCTTCGCCGACCTCGTGGCACACAAGGAGGTTCGCGAGACTTACCTCAACACCGCGGCAGCAGCCGATTTGCGAAGCCGCGTCGCCGACGAGGTCAGCTTCGGCGGCATCACCTTCCGGCGCTACCGCGGCAACGCCGCGTTCGGCGTCCCGGCCGACAAGGCGTACTTCTATCCAGAGGGCGTCGAGGGGCTGTTCGAGATCTACTACGCGCCGGCCGACACGTTTGAGACCGTCAACACCCTCGGCCTTCCGCTCTACGCGCGTGCGATCCCGGACCGCGACCGCGATGAGTGGGTCCGGCTGGAAATCGAGAGCAACCCGCTCCCGATCTGCACCCGGCCCCAGGCGCTCCGGACCGGCAAGCGGACCTGATGAGCGCACTCGCCGCCGCGCTCGACGCGCTGTTCGCCGACTCGAACGTCGGACGGCACGCGGTCTACACGCCGGCGGGCGGCGAGCCAGTCACCGTGCGGATCGTGCCCCGCCGCGCCGACACGATCAGCGAGTTCGGCGATGCTCGGGTGTGGTCGGAGACCATCCGGCTGGATGTTTGCGTCAGGGAGGTCGCGGACCCGCGGCCCGGAGACGGCTTTGAGATCGATGGTGAGGCGTTCGTCATTCAGGGCGAGCCAGTTCGCGATCGCGAGAGGCTTGTCTGGACGATTGAGCTGAGGCCGGCATGAAACTCGACCTGAAGGTGGTCCCTGATCTGGCGACGCTGGTGGCGGAGGAGATCGAAGCGGCGGAGCGCGCGGTCACCACTGGCGTCGGCGAGGTCGGCGTTCGGTTGAAGGGCAACTGGCGGGCGCAGGTGGTCGGCGCGGGCCTTGGCCCGAGCCTTGGCAATACGATCCGCAGCGAGCGGTATCCGAAGCAGGGGAGCAGCATCGGCGCCGCGGCGCTCGTCTGGTCGAAGGCGCCGGTGATCGTCGGCGCCCACGACCGGGGCGAGACGATCAGACCGAAGTCTGGGCTGTGGCTCGCCATACCGTTGCCAGTCGCGCGGGAACGCATCCGGCGCGGTCCGCTGACGCCGGCGATCTGGGAGCGTAAGACAGGCACCAGCCTGCGCATGGTGTGGCGTCGCTATGGCCCGAGCCTGCTCGTTGCGGACAATGTCCGGGTAACGAAGTCGGGACGGGTCCGGTCGAATGTCACCCATCGGAAGGACGGCACAACGTACAGCCGCCTGGCTGGCCGCTCGTCAGCGCCGATCTTCCTACTGGTCCCGCAGGTTCGCCTGCGAAAGCGGCTGGATCTGGATCGCGACGCGCGAGCGGCGGAGGCGGCGCTGCCGGGTGCGATCGTATCGAACTGGGTCGAGGTCCGTATTTGACCCCAGTTCTGGGCCCGCGGCATGATCAAGCAGCACCTTGAGCAGCGTGGTCGACGGGAGAGTTAAGCGCTAGCTTTGCATTCCAGCCGCAGACAACCCAAGCGAGGAATGGTGGACGCAGTCACCCTGAGCGACGACATCTTTGCCTTCGACAACAGCTACGCTCGGTTGCCCGAGCGCCTCTTCGCAAGGGTCTCGCCTTCGCCAGCCCCGGCTCCGCAACTCCTTGCGCTCAATCGGCGGCTCGCTGAGGAGCTGAAGCTCGATCTTGATCGCCTGACGAGCCGAGAGGGCGTCGAGATCCTCACCGGCGGCCGCATCGCCGAGGGCTCCGAGCCGATCGCCATGGCCTATGCGGGGCATCAGTTCGGCAACTGGGTGCCGCAGCTGGGCGACGGACGGGCGCTCCTCCTCGGCGAGGTGATCGACCGGAACGGACGGCGGCGCGACATCCAACTTAAGGGTTCCGGACGCACCCCGTTCTCGCGTTCCGGCGACGGCAAGGCCGCGGTCGGCCCGGTCCTGCGGGAATTCATCATCAGCGAGGCGATGGCGGCGTTGGGGATCCCGACCACACGCTCCCTTGCGGCGGTTGCCACCGGCGAGCGGGTTTATCGCGAAGAGGTGCTTCGAGGCGCGGTCCTCACCCGTGTCGCGGCGAGTCACGTTCGCGTTGGGACCTTTCAGTACGTGTACGCCCGCCAGGACGGCGAGGGGCTTCGAGCCCTCGCCGACTTCGTGATCGCGCGCCACTACCCTGAGCTGACGGAGGCCGAGGTGCCTGCGCTCGCCCTCTTCGAGGCGGTCAAGGCACGACAGGCCGATCTTGTCGCGCGCTGGATGGGGGTGGGTTTCATTCACGGCGTCATGAACACCGACAACATGACGATCTCCGGCGAAACCATCGATTACGGCCCCTGCGCCTTCATGGACACCTACCGCGAGGGCCAGGTCTTCAGCTCGATCGATGTCGGCGGGCGCTATGCCTACGGCAACCAGCCGGGCATCGCGCACTGGAACCTGGTTCAGCTCGCGCAGGCCCTGCTGCCGCTGATGCCGGGCCCGCAGGAAAAGGCGGTGGAGACGATGCAGGCCGCGGTCGATGCCTTCCCCGAGCAGCTCCAGGCCGCATGGCTCGGCGTGATACGCCGCAAGCTGGGGCTCTCCCCGGCGACCGGCGTGAAGGCCGCGGAAGAGGACGCGGTTCTGGCGAATGATCTCCTGTCGAGGATGGAGGCGAACGGAGCAGACTTCACCCTGACCTTCCGCGGCCTCGCCGCACTCACCGACCCGGAAGCGCCGGAAAGAGAGGCGGTGCCTGGCTTCTTCGCGGACCCCGATGCGTTCAATGCTTGGGCTGCGAAGTGGAGGGCTCGTCTTGCTGAAGACCCGATGGTTCCCGCCGAGCGTCGGGCAGTCATGAACGGGGCGAACCCGCTGTTCATTCCGCGCAATCACAGAGTGGAAGAGGCACTGGCGGCGGCAGAGGACGGCGATCTCGGTCCGTTCAAAACCTTGTGCGCCGTACTGGAACGCCCGTTCGAGGACCAGCCCGAGCATGCCGAACTCAGCCAGCCTCCACTCTCGGAGGATGCCGCCTACCGCACCTTCTGCGGGACCTGAGGAGCGACGCGGACGATCCTGACGTCCCGCCGATCGTTGTATGCCGACCCAACGCGAAACCATCCTAGCCGCGCTGCACGCGCGGCTCTCGACGCTGCCGGCCACGGTACTCCGCGGGGAAATCCTCCCCGAGCGTGTGCCCGCCGACGGCCTACTGATCCTCCGCGATGGCGATCCGGGCGACCCCGAGGTGACGCTGTCGCCACGGACCTACCACTACGAGCACCGAGCTGAGGTCGAGGCGATCGTCGCGCCGCGCCAACCGGCCGAACGCGACGAGGCGCTCGACACCCTCCTCGCCGCCATCGGCACCGTTATTGCCGCGGACCGCACGCTCGGCAGCCTCTGCGACTGGATCGAGGCGAGTGCCCCTCAGCCGGTCGACCTTCCTGTTGAGGGCGCGGTGACGATGAAGGCCGCGACCGTCCCGATCTCGCTGACCTACTCCACGGCCGACCCGCTCGGCTGATCCCTTCCGCACAAGGACGAATCTCTATGGCACGCGCGATTGGAGCGCGGGCGCAGATGGCGCTCGCGTTCGAGAGCGTTTACGGCACCGCGCCCGTGAGCGGCTTCCACCGGATGCCGTTCGCGAGTTCGACGATCGGCTCGGAGCAGCCGCTGCTCAACTCGGAGCTGCTGGGCTACGGCCGCGATCCGCTCCCGCCGGTGAAGGACGCTGTCACTGCCGATGGCGACGTGGTCGTGCCGATCGATGCGGAGGCGTGGGGCGTCTGGCTGAAGGGCGCGTTCGGCAGCCCGACCACGACCGGCAGCGGACCCTACACCCACGAGTTCCGCTCCGGCTCATGGACGCTTCCGTCGATGGCGATCGAGACCGCGATGCCGGACGTGCCGCACTTCGCAATGGCGACCGGCTGCGTCGTCGATCGCGTCAGCTGGCAGATGCAGCGGTCCGGACTCCTCACGGCGACCGTCGGCCTGATCGCGCAGGGCGAGACGGTCGCATCGAGCACCGGCGCGGGTACGCCGT
>NZ_MJUX01000003.1 GCF_001927245.1 Acuticoccus yangtzensis
TGCCGCCGTCGACGGTGCCGAGATCGGCCGCGTCGAGGACCGCATCCACGGTGCCGGTGTCGACGATGCCGAGGTCGGCCGCGTCGAGCACGGCGTCCACGGTGCCGGTGTCGACGGTGCCGATGTCGCCGACGTCGAGGGTGGCGTCGACGAGGCCGTCCTCCGTGCCGAGGGTCACGTCGGCGGAGATGGGCGCATCGCCGGTGAGGCCGTCGATGAGGTCGAGGTCTGCATCGGCGGACACGGCGAGGGGGGCGCCGTCCTCCAGACCGAGGTCGGCGTCGGCGGTGATGTCGATGTCACCGACGATGGCCTCGACCGGATCGAGAACGACGTCCGCGTCGGCGACGAGATCCTCGCCCGGCAGGTCCACGCCGAGGTCGACGGCAAGGTCGCTGTCGCCTTCGGCCGGCGCATACCCGCCGAGATCGACGGCGCCCAGCACATCATCCACGGTGCCGGTGTCGACGGTGCCGAGATCGGCCGCGTCGAGGACTGCGTCCACGGTGCCGGTATCGATGGTGCCGGTGTCGGCCGCGTCGAGGGCAGCGTCCACGGTACCGGCGTCGACGGTGCCGAGGTCGCCGGCGTCGAGCGTGGCGTCGACGAGGTCGTCCACCGTGCCGAGGGTCACGTCGGCGGAGATGGGCGCATCGCCGGTGAGGCCGTCGATGAGGTCGAGGTCTGCGTCGGCGGACACGGCGAGGGGGGCGCCGTCCTCCAGACCGAGGTCGGCGTCGGCGGTGATGTCGATGTCGCCGACGATGGCCTCGACCGGATCGAGAACAACGTCCGCGTCGGCGACGAGATCCTCGCCCGGCAGGTCCACGCCGAGGTCGACGGCAAGGTCGCTGTCGCCTTCGGCCGGCGCATCCCCGCCGAGGTCGACGGCGTCCAACACATCATCCACGGTGCCGCCGTCGACGGTGCCGAGATCGGCCGCGTCGAGAACAGTGTTCACCGTACCGGTGTCGACGGTGCCAAGGTCGGCTGTGTCGAGCACCGCATCCACGGTGCCGGCGTCGACGGTGCCGAGATCGGCCGTGTCGAGCGTGGCGTCCACGGTGCCGGTGTCGACGGTGCCGAGATCGGCCGCGTCGAGGACAGCGTCCACGGTGCCGGTGTCGATGGTGCCGAGGTCGGCCGCGTCGAGGACGGCATCCACCGTGCCGGTGTCGATGGTGCCGAGGTCGGCCGCGTCGAGGACGGCATCCACCGTGCCGGTGTCGATGGTGCCGAGGTCGGTCGCGTCGAGGACAGCATCCACGGTGCCGGGGTCGACGGTACCGAGGTCACCGGCGTCGACGCTGGCGTCGACGAGACCGTCCTCCGTGCCGAGGGTCACGTCGGCGGAGATGGAGGCATCGGCGGGCAGGCCGTCGTCGGCCGGGTCGGGGGTGGGGGCAGCGGGGAGGATGTCGTCGGCGGGGCCGGATGAGGGCGGGGTGGCGTCCACGGGGGCGTCGGTGTCGGCGACGACCGGGTGGGCCGGGCCTTCGGGCGCACCGGCACCGGCGGTGTCAGCCGCGTCGGCATGCTCGGCGCCAGGAGCCTGCGCGGCGTCGGTCGGCGTCTCGTCGGCAGTTTCGCCCACGGGGGCGGGCGGCGCGCCGAGCTCGGCCGGAGACGCAGCCAATCCGGACGCTGCGGGGGAGGGGATGGCGGCGCCGGCCGAAAACCCAGGCGCGGACGTGCCGAGGCCGGCCGATCCGGCCGCAGCCGGACCACCCGCAGCCGATCCGGCCGCAGCGGGACCACCCGTGGCCGGATTGCCGGAGGCGGCAGGATCGGCGGCAGACGGGGCGGACCCGCCCTCTTCGGGGGCATCCGTGGTGGACGGTGCCGCGCCGACGGGATCGGACTCGGCGGAACCGGCGGGCTGACCGGGAAGGGACGGGGCCGCCGCGGCAGGGTCGAAGTCCTGCGCCTCGGGGGCGAGCCCGTTCAGCTGAACGCCGACCGGCACAGCCGCCGGCGCGGCGGAGGCCGCAGGGGCCGGAGGCGTGGCCGCCGGCTCAGAGCCGATGGTCCCCGCCTCTTCGATGTCGAGTTCGAGTTCGGTGACAACGCCGTCGCGCTGCGACGCGGCCGAGCGGTCGGAGCCGGTAGTGGGCACGGAGTCCGGACGCACGTCGCCGAACAGGTCGAGCTGGTTTTGCGGCTCGACGACCCCTTGCGGCGCGGCGCTGGTCAGCGTCGCCGTCGGACTGGACTCGGCGCGGTCCAGCCCCATCGGCGCCATCGGCGTGGCGGTGGTGGTATCGAGCGTGCCGACACCGTTCGCACTGTCTGCGGACACTTCACCTGCGGGATCGAAGACATCGATCGCCTCGTAGAGCTTCGACTCCAGCGGCGTGCTCATTTGGTCGACCATAACAAATCCCTCCGCAAAACACCGAACTTGACTGCAAGATATATGCAGAGAAGCGTCCGTCGTTCCACGCGCGGCCCGGCATATCAAAGTGTAAATCCTGGAATATTCTTTGGATTTAAAGAAAAGAAGCGCGCCGTATCCAAAGGAACAGCGGTGCGGTGCGGCAAGCTCCAAGGAATGGCAAGGCTGTAATCATCGGGAGGCACCCCTTGTGCGAACGGGACCGCAATCGGCTCGTTCGCGCCCGGGGTCTGCTGAAGAGGACATTGCGTCTTCCCCGCCATTCAACCTTGCGACGGCTTCGTTGGACCGGTCCCTTCCGCTTCTGGACCGGACGCACTGAGGACGCCGCCCAGCCGGGCCCGAAAGAACCATGACGAAAACCCGCCGCCTCCAAAGGTCACTGCCCATCCTCGTGGTGACCGTGATGCTGACGCTCGTCGCCGCGATGCTCAGTTGGTACCTCGCGCAGGAAATCAAGGTTTCACGCAACCGCTTCAAAATCGAAGTGGAGCTCTATGCGCAGGCCTTCCACCAGCAGATCGATGCCAACCTGTTGCGCCTCAAGGACGCGATGGGGTTCGTTCTCGCCGGAAAGGGGGACGACATCGCCAGAGACATGGCGGACCTGGGCGGTCAACCGACCAGCATCACCGAGCTCGGATACTTTACCTTGTCGGGCCTCGCCTTCCATGCGTCGCACCGCACCCCGCTCGCGGTCGAGCGTGTGATGGGCGAAAGCGTGGTCTTCGATAATCCGTCCTATGGGGACGCCACGAAGATCGGCGCCCGTCTGATGCAGAACCCGGGTGAAACCGTCGCGCTGAGCCCCACGATGTGGCGCAACGTCATGCCTCATCTGTCCGCCGACCATATCGTGATCGCGCAGGCTCTTCCCACCGGTGAGGGCAATCGCCTCGTCGTCTATGCGGCGATCGACATGCGGCTCGCAGCGCTTCAGGTGCAATCGGGTCTTCTGGTCAATGCCGGGCTCACGAGGATCGAGCTGAACTCCGACAACGCCGAGGTCACCCTCAACTTCGACCCGCCGCCGCAAAACCTCGACAGGCTGTTCGGCGTGACCTTCGGAGACGCGGAAGTTCATGTGACGCCGAATTTCACCGTCACCGCAACCCTGCGCTCCTACATGAAGGGGCTCTTCAGCGTCATCGTCATGATCGCGGGGGTCCTGCTGATCGGTCTCGCCGGTCTGACGATGGTTCTCTTCTATGCGCGCATGCAAAGCCGCGCCGATGCCGCGATGAAGAAGGCCCTGAAAAAGGCAGAGCAAGCCTCCGAGGCGAAATCGGTCTTCCTCGCCAACATGAGCCACGAGATCCGCACGCCGCTGAACGGCGCGTTGGGCATGGCCGAACTCCTGACCCGCACGGACCTGACCGAGAGCCAGCGCCGCTATGCCGAGCAGATCAAATCGTCCGGCCACACGCTTCTCGCCATCCTCAACGACATTCTCGACATCTCGAAGCTCGAAAGCGGTGAGCTCGCGATCGATCCCGTTCGCACGAGCCTCAACCATCTCATCACCGATATCGTGCGCTTCTACGCCCCCAGCGCACAGCACAAGGGGCTCGGCTTCCTCCTCGACCTCGACCCCAATCTCCCGGCCGTGGTCGAAGTTGATCCGACACGTCTGCGCCAAGTGCTCGGCAATCTCATCTCCAACGCGTTGAAGTTCACCAACCACGGCAACATCATCGTGCGCGCCCGCTCGGTGTGGGACGAGGAGACAGGCGAGAAGCGGATCTATTTCGCGATCGAAGACCGCGGGATCGGCATCGCGCCGGAGAACATCCACAAGCTGTTCTCGCGGTTCAGCCAGGCGGAGGAGAGCACCACCCGCCGGTTCGGCGGAACCGGCCTCGGGTTGAACATCAGCAAGCAGATCGTGGAGCTGATGAACGGCTCGATCGGTGTCGAGAGCACGGTCGGAGAAGGGTCGACCTTCCACTTCGAATTGCCGCTGACGGAGCTCGAAGGCCCGCTGGTGACTGAAGGTGCCGGACGGCGCGTCGCTCTCATCGCCAGCGATCCGGACGTCACCCTCATCGTCGAGAGCAACCTCGAGAACCGGGGCATCGAGGTGGTCACCTTCGCGCCGCACGTGCGCACGCTGCGCTTGATCGCCGAGGAGCACGAGCTCGAGCCCTTCGACGCCATCCTGCTCGACGACAAGCCGAACATTCAGGACGCGGTGACGCTCGCCGAGCGGATGAAGCGGAGCGGGGCGCTGGTGGACGTGCCGACGATCGTGCTCGGATCGCAGGAAGCCTGCGAAGATTATCTCAAGTTCGATATGGCCGTGGTGAAGCCGTTCAACGGTCATGCCCTTGTCTACAAGATCATCCGGATCGCACGCAGCGATAGCGACGACAGCGAGGCTGAAATGGCTGCCATTCCCTCTGCGCCGACGGGGCCGCTTTACGAAGGGCGCCGGGCTCTTCTCGTCGACGACAATAACGTCAACCTGATGTTCGGCAGCGAAATCTTGTCCGATCTCGGATTCGAGGTGACCCAGGCCAACAACGGTCTGCGGGCCGTGGAGGCAGCGGCGACGGGCGATTTCGACGTGATCCTGATGGATTGCCAGATGCCCGTCATGGACGGCTACAAGGCGACCGGTGAAATTCGCGCGGCGATGGACCGGGGCGACGTGCGGCGCGTGCGGATCATCGCGCTGACGGCCAATGCGCTGAAGGGCGACCGTGAGAAATGCCTCGCCGCGGGCATGGACGACTTCCTGACCAAGCCGCTGATCCTGCGCGATCTGGAGCGAGTGCTGGGAGATATTGAAGGGCTGCGGCGCGATCCCGCCGCCGAGCACGCCGCCGCACGGGCCCAGCGCCAGGCCTCGGCGCCGCAGCCCCAGGCAGCCTCGGCCCAGACTACCCTTCCCCAGGCTGCACCGGCTAAAACTGCTCCGGCCAAGGCTGCTCCGGCTCAGGCTACAGCGGCGAAGACTGCTCCGGCTCAGGCTGCTGCGGTGAAGGCCGCGCCCGCCGCTGGACGGGCCGCGCCACAGGCGTCTCAGGGGGCCCCTGGATCCGCTGCGAAGGCATCGACCGGAGCGGCGCGAGCCCAGCGTGAGGCGGCCCCGTCCGCCGGGCCGGCGGCCCCGGCACCGGCGCGGAAGGCGGCACCGACGTCTGCCGCACAGGCGAATGCCGCGCCCGCGGCGCAAGCGGCCCAACCTGCGGCGGCAGGATCGCCCCAGGCCGCCAAGGGTCCGAAGGCGAAGATGGCGGCTTTGGCGGCGAAAGTCGCCGCTGCGAAGGCGGACGCGGCGGCTTCGGTGGCGAAGCCGGCGACGGCGCAACCGGCAGGAGCGCGATCCGAGGCGGCGCAACCCGCTCCGGCGCAACCCGCTGCGGCCAAGCCGGCCGTGGCCACGGCCGCCACGCCGGCTGCTGCACCGGCAAAGGCGGCCACCCGAACCGCTGCGCCCGCTCAGGCCAGTGCCCCTGCCAGCGCTCCGGCGGCGCGTGCCTCAGCAAGCGCTCCCGCGGCGGGTGCACCGGCGGCGAGCGCCAAACGGACGCCCGCAGCGAACCCGGCGCCGGCGCCCGCTGCGGCGGCCAGCGGTGCCCCGGCCGCAGCCGCGAAGCCCAAGGTGCCGGTGCTCGACCTCGCGATTTTCGAGGAAACACGCCGCTCCATGAAGAAATTCCAGACCCTGCTGGACTTCTACAAGTCCGACACCGAGGCCTATCTCGAAACCATCACCCAGGCGCTGGCGGAGGGGAAGATCGAGGATGCGGTCATGCCGGCTCATACGATCAAAAGCTCTAGCCGCATCATCGGCGCATCGGGCCTCGCCCTTCTCGCCGAACGGTTCGAGACGAGCGCCCGGAGGGACACGCCTCCCGTGGCCGAGCTCAACGCGCTGCGGCAGCACATGGAGCGCATCTTCGCGATGACCCTCACCGCGATCGCCAAGCAAATGCCGCCCGAAACCAACGCGGCATCCGACGCGGCCTGAGGGCCACGAAACGGACGGAAGGCGGGATAGGGCAACCCATCCCGCCTTTTCGCGTCTGGTGGATCTCCGGGCCGCCGCCTCCGCCGGCTCATCCGGCGACGTCGATCGACGAAGACGAGGAGCGCGACCGCGGATTCCGGTCGCGCGCCTCGTCCGCGCTGTCAGCACAGGCGGCAGCGAGGGTGAAGGCCCAACCCCCTGGGGCCTTCACCGCGATCACCGCCGACCTTCCCGCGAGGGATTTCTCTTCCCGCGCACGGCCGTCGCACCGCCGGAGCGCGACGTTCAGCGCACGCCAGCCCGGTAGAAGACACGGCCCTCGGCGGCCTCACCGCCGAATGCGAAGACGTCGTAACGGGCCTGCGGATCATTGCCCATTCCGACCGATCCGGCCGGCATGCCGGGCACCGCGATCCCGCGCACGTCCGGCTTCTCGCTCAGCAGGCGCGCGATCGCCTCCGGCGGAACATGGCCCTCCAGCACATAGCCTTCGACCACCGCCATGTGGCAGCCCTCCATCGCCTGCGGGACACCGACGCGCGAGCGCAACTGCGACAGGTCCGTGAGTTCGGTCACCTCCACCTCGTAGCCGAGCCGCGCCATATGGTCCGCCCAATCGCCGCAGCAGCCGCACCACGGTGTCTTCGCGACGTTGATCCTGTGTTCCGCGGGGTCCGCGTCGGCCGGTGCAGGCCTCGCGATCGCGGTAACGCAGACGAGTGCGAGCGCCGCAGCCGCCCATCCGCCTTGCCGTGTCATCATGCCCGCTCTCCCTCGATCTCGACGTAAGCCATCATCCCGGCGGACTGGTGTTCGATCATGTGGCAATGGAACATCCACTTGCCCGGCTGCTCGGCGACGAAGACGACCGACACTCGGTCCTCCGGCGCCATGACCGTGGTGTCGCGCCATGCGCCGTCCACCTGCGAGCCGTTGCGCTCAATTTCGCGGAAGTGCGTGCCGTGCAGGTGCATCGCGTGCGGGAAGGCTGTGGCGTTCACCATGTCGACGACGACCGTCTCGCCCGTCTTCAGCGTGGCGAGCGGCGCCTCCATGCCTCCCGCGACACCGTTGAAGGCCCAGACGCGCCCGGCCGCGACGAGTTCGCGCATTCCCATCATGCGGCCGCCCATCATCGCCCCGCTCATTCGACCCATGGCGCCGCCCTCCATCGTCAGCGGGATGCGCCGGGCGTTGGCAAGGTCCGGCGTCGGCCGCGCATTGGGCTCCAGCGGCGCGACAGGGCGGCCCGCAAGCCCGCTGCCGCCCGGCGCGTCGCCGTAGACGAAGCGCGCCAGGTGGAGCTGGTCGGTCAGCGTATCGGCGTCGAGCTGCAGCGTTGCGCCGGGCTCGGCCGTCGCGTCGAGGATCAAGTCGGCGCGCTGGCCGGGGCCGAGAACCAGATGCTCGTCGCCGAGCGGTCGCGGCGTGACGGGGTTGCCATCCTCGGCGATCAGAACGGGCGCATGTCCGGGAAACTTCAGCGCGAAGATCTGCGCGTTCGCGACGTTGACGAGCCGCAGCCTGACGCGCTCGCCCGCGCTCAAGCCGATCGCGAGATCGGAGCTGTTATTGACCGTCGCGACGTTGCCGAGGCGCCCGGCGTGGGCCGCGCTGTGCATGTCGCCGAAGGAGGTGTCCAGCGTGAAATCGCGCGTGACCACCCAATCGTCGATCACCAGGACCAGGTCCCGGTCGACCTGAGGCGGGTTCCGCTCGTCGACGATCAAGACGCCATAGAGCCCGCGGTCCTGCTGGTTCCAGCCGCGGAAGTGGGTGTGATACCAGTAGGTTCCGGCGTCCGTCAGGTCGAACTCGTAGGTCATGCGCGCACCGGGTTGGACGGGCGGCTGAGTGAGCGGCGCTGCGCCGTCCATCGCGTTCGGGGGGCGCAGCCCGTGCCAATGGACGGAGGTCGGCTCGGGTAGCCGGTTCTCGAAGTCGACGCGGAGCCGGTCGCCGACGCTGTAACGCAGCAGTGGACCAGGGACCGCACCGCCATAGTTCCAGGTGTCGACGAGGTGCGTGGCCGTGCCGAAGGCGAGCGCCTGGCGGCCGGCCGCGGCGACGAGGGGGCGCGCGGGCGGGGCCTGCGGCGCCGCAAGGGCAGGGTAAGAGGCCACGAGCGCGGCACCGGCCGCGGTGCAGCCCAGGAACCGCCGGCGGGTGAGGTCCGCCACGGCCGTTTTGATCGTCATTGCAACATCCAATCCGTATGAGCGCCGCCATGTGGGGCGCATCGCATCAAATCCAGCGGCAGCGGGCCGTGAGGGCGCGCACCGCCGTTCGTGGACGCGGGCAGCCGGGCCGCCTGCGCCGATCAGATGGATGATTTGGGCGGCGGCGGATCTCTCGTGATCGCGAAGGCCTGCACCGCCTGGTCTCGCGTTACGGCGGGCATTGCCCCTCGCCGTCGTGCGAGGGAGGTTCGCGGCGGAAGGACGGCGAGAAGCTGTGCCCCGCAGGCCATGGTGGATGCGCAGTCGGTGAAGGTTTGGGGTGCGTCGCCGCAGTCCCCCATCGGGCATGGCGCCGCGGCCCCGTGCGTCTCGGCCGATCGATGCTCCGCGATCTTCCCCGGCGGTGCCGCCACGGCGACGGTCGTGGCCGCGATGGGCGGCGCCATGATGGTCGCCACAGTGGGAGTCGGCGCCGTCGTGGTCGTGGCCTCTGTGGTCGCAGCCGTGCCCAGCGCGCCATTCGTCGCCGCCGCCGCAAAGCCCGAGACCGGGGTGGCCAGGGCGAGGCATAAGGCGAGGGTCAAACGGAGGATCGGACCGGTCCAACTCATGGACCCGACGATGAAGCCGCCCGGCCCCGCCGTCAATCGACGTGCGTGCCGCAGGGGCCCCATCCCGCCGGCCCTACACCCACGCGCATCCGTCGCTGAGACACACGCGGCCACCGAGAGCCAGATCGCCGCTGCAAGGCTTCGGCTGGTGCCGTGAGTTGCCTGCGTCGAGAAATCCGGCGCGGGTGTCGCGGAACGCTCGCCCTGTCGGCGGGAAGGTCGGGCCCGGCGCGTTTCCGACGCCGCGATGCAGGTCGTGCTTGTTTCGTCCTGCGGGACCACCAATCGGTGATGCGCTGCGCCTATCGCACGGTCGCCGGACGGCTATCGGGCGGGTTTGACGCACCAAAGCGCGGGAGAACCGTTCAGGTTGGCGAAGCACGGGAGGCTATAGCGAGGGCCAATGGCGGAGGGAGAAGGTCTGGCAGCCAACGTTCTCCGCGTCTTACCATATGGAACAGCCACGATGTTTTTCGACTGCTCCACTTCGGCTTAAGTCGCATCCCCGTCAGAATGCTTCTTTCAGGATCAGTGCAATATGTCACCCTTCTCGAACAAGGCGCTGAGGCATCTCGACGTAACGAAATAGCCGATCGACCACTCACGGTTCAAAAATTCTGAATCTTTCTCTGTACTGCGCTGGTGTGAGGCTTGTGAGCTTCAGGAACGTCTTTCGGAACGCGCTCGTGTCGGCGTAGCCGACGCTCCAGGCGACGCGATCGACCGGCGTAGTTGTGCGCTCCAGCGCCTCCCGGGCCTTTGCGATCCGGACCTGCTGTAGGTAGTCGTTCGGTCCGTGCCCTGTGGC
Organism: Acuticoccus yangtzensis; assembly: GCF_001927245.1. Classification (GTDB taxonomy): domain Bacteria; phylum Pseudomonadota; class Alphaproteobacteria; order Rhizobiales; family Amorphaceae; genus Acuticoccus; species Acuticoccus yangtzensis. Next base: position 9,971 of record NZ_MJUX01000003.1, read on the forward strand.
CGCCTTGAAGCGGCGCAGGAAGGTGCGCTCCGTCATCCCGGCAATACCGTGAAGCTCACTGATTTTGATTTGAGATGCAGCGTGTGCGTGCAGGTGGTGCTGGATGCGCAGGATCGCCTCGTCGCCGTGGTTGAATCGCGGAGTGAACTGCGCGAACAGCAGCTGGCTTCCCCGTGGCGGGTCGATCACCAGGAATCGGGCGGTCGATAACATTGTGGCGGGGCCGAGAAGGCGCTCCACAAGCGTGAGGCCGAGATCGGCCCAAGCGAGGATCCCGCCGGCCGTGATGATGTCGCCGTCATCGAGGACCACATGCTCTGCAGCGAGCTTCACCTTGGGGAACTGGGCGCCGAGATCCGCTGCGAACGCCCAATGCGTGGTCGCTCGGCGACCGTCGATCAGCCCGGTTGCAGCAAGCATGAATGCCCCTGCGCAAACCGAGCAGAGCGTCGCGCCCTTGCCGTGCAGCGCCGTCAGCCATTCCGTCGCAACGGGGCTCGATGCCATCTTTCTCGGCACGATTAGGCTCGGCGGTGCGATGACATGGGTGATGGCATGCGTGCCGGCCTGACTGTCCCACACGCATTCCATTCCAGCATCGGTGGGGCGCCAGTGGCTGACGCGGATCGGGAGTGTGCCCGCCGCCTCGGAGGCGATCCTGAAGACGTCGGTGAGGCCGTAGACGGCAGAGAGCTGACAGTCCGGATAGATCAGCAAGGCGATTTCCGCGCTCGCCGCTGTCCGCGGCGGCTGTGTCGGTTTCGCCCTGCTATTTGTCCGTTCCGCCACGCGCGAGCGTCCCATTGAGCACTTAGCTCTGTCTAAGCGAAATCGAGGGGATCGACGATGCCGCTCAAGGTCAACCGGCGCTCATTGATGTTGACGGCCGCAGCGACCGCCGTCGCGGCGGCCCTGCCGCGCCCCATCCACGCTCAGACACAAGGAGACTTCACCATGGCGACGATCGAAACACGCGACGGAACGGAAATCTTCTACAAGGACTGGGGACCGAAGGACGCGCAGCCCGTGGTCTTCCACCACGGCTGGCCGCTTTCGAGCGACGATTGGGACAACCAGATGCTGGTCTTCCTGGCGAACGGTTACCGGGTCATCGCCCATGACCGGCGCGGCCACGGCCGCTCCGAGCAGGTCTCGGGCGGGCATGACATGGACCATTACGCCGCCGACGTCGCGGATCTCGCCGCAGCGCTCGACCTGCGCAACGCGGTCCACATCGGTCACTCGACCGGCGGCGGCGAGGTTGCGCGCTACGTGGCGGGAGCCGAGGCGGGGCGTGTGGCGAAGGCTGCGTTACTCGGCGCCGTTCCGCCCGTGATGGTGCAGTCGGAGGCGAACCCGGACGGCATCCCGAAGGAGGTGTTCGACGGCTTCCGCGCCGCACTGACGGCAAACCGTGCGCAGTTCTACCGCGACGTGCCGTCCGGGCCGTTCTACGGCTTCAACCGCGACGGTGCCGAAGTCAGCCAGGGCTTGATCGACAACTGGTGGCGGCAGGGCATGGCCGGCGGTGCGAAGGCTCACTACGATGGGATCGCGGCCTTCTCCGAGACCGACTTCACGCAGGATCTGCAGTCGATCACGGTGCCGGTGCTGATCCTTCACGGCGAGGACGACCAGATCGTCCCGATCGAGAATTCGGCGCACAAGGCGATCAAGCTCCTGCGGAACGGCGAGCTGAAGACCTATCCGGGCCTGTCGCATGGCTTCTTTGCCACGCATCCCGATGTCGTGAATGCGGACCTTCTGGCGTTTGCCCGGAAGTGAGCAGTGCCCGGGTCCTCGTCCTGACGGCGAGGACCCGAGACCGCGGGTCAGTCTTGCGGCGCGACGAAGCGGAAGACCGGCGCGGGTGCGGGGGTGTCGACACCCGGTCCGGCCGGCGGTGGCACCTGATGGTCGACCGGCTCGAGCGATTGGAGGTAGGCGGCAAGGGCCGCGGCGTCTCCGTCGGTGAGGTGCGCGTAGTTTGCGAAGGGCATGGCGGGCGCCAGAATCCGGCCGTCCGGCCGCTTGCCCGATCGGATCGCGGCCATGATGTCGACGGTCGTCCAGCCGCCGAGGCCGGTGTCGTGAGGCGTAAGGTTGGGTGGCCAAAATGCGCCGAGCCCCGGAACCTCGAACCCGACCGTCCCCCCGGAAAGGCCGGCGCCGGGGAGGGGCACACCGTTTGCGTCCCGCGGCGCATGGCACCCGCCGCAGTCCATGATCGAAGCGAGATATCTGCCGCGGTCCACATCCGGTGTCTGTGCGCCGGCGGGCGATGCGGCGAGGATCAGGAGCGCCGACGCCGCCAAACGGCGAGCGATGTCGGGCCTTCTGATTTTGCCAGGAGCGTTCAAGCAGTCTGCGGGTTTCATTGCACGTCCTTTCGCCGGTGAGGTCGATCGGACCTGAGCCTTCTCGAATGCCGCCGGATGTCAGAACGCCGGCGTCTCGTTTCGGCTGAAACGGTTGTGGCGCGCCAGCCAGACCCTTTATCGCCGGCCGAGGTCGCGGGCGAGGGCGAGGAAGGCCTTCATCGCGGCGGATGCGTTGCGGCGGCCGGGGTAATAAAGGCAAAGGTCCGCGAGCGGCGGTGTCCAGTCTTCCAGGACGCGCACGAGATCGCCTGCCGCAATGTCGGCCCGGACGTTGGCTTCCATGAAGTAGCCGAGGCCGACACCGTCGAGCACCGCACTGCGCGCCAGCGACGCTTCGTCGAGCGTGAGCGGACCCGTGACGTCCACGTCCGCCGTTTGTCCATCCTTCTCGAAATGCCATCGGTAGAGGGCGCCGTTCGGCAGGCGGACGCGGATGCAGCGGTGGCCGGGTAGATCGGCCGGCGTGCGCGGCTGGGCGTGCGCCTCGAAATAGGCCGGCGACCCCACCACCGCGGCGCGCTGCGGGAGGCCGAGCGGCACGGCGATCATGTCGCTCGGCACGAGGTTGCGGGCCCGCACGCCGAGGTCGAACCCTTCCGAGACGATGTCCACCAGCCGGCCCTCGGTCACGAGATCGACGTGCACCTCCGGATATCGCCGGATGAAGGCGAGAATGAGCGGTGCGAGGATCTCGCGCGCCGCGGTCGCGAACGTGTTGATGCGCAGTGTTCCAGACGGTGTCGCCTGCTGCGAGCGTGCCGCATCCATCGCCGCCCGGATGTCTTCGAGCGGGGCGGCGATCTCGTCGACGAACGCGCGGCCGGCGCCGGTCAGCGAAACGCTGCGGGTGGTGCGATTGAAGAGCCGCACACCCAGATCGGCCTCCAGCTTCGCGACCACGTTGCTGAGTGCGGTGGTGGACATCCCGAGGTCTGCCGCAGCGGCACGAAACGAGCCCCTCCGCGCGATGGCGAGAACGGCGTGAAGGTCATTGAGCGCCGGCCGATACATTGTTGCGAAATCCGCAATGTCTCATCCCGATTCATCCCGCTAAACGGGATGGCTGTCGACCCTTAATTCCGATGCTCAAGCAGAGAGACGGAAGGGATACGACTCATGAAACTGCCATCGCCGATCAAGACGTACTTCGACGCCGACGGGAAAGCCGACGGAGCCGCGCCGATGAGCGCGTTCGCGATGGACGCCGTCGTCGAGGATGAGGGGAAGACCTACCGCGGCTCAGACGCCATCGAGACATGGTGGCGGGCCGCCAAAGCGAAGACCGAACACACCGCGGAGCCTTTCGCCATCGCGCAAAAGGGTGACGTCACCGAGGTGCAGGCGAAGGTCGCCGGCAACTTCCCCGGCAGTCCCGCCAATCTGACGTTCGCCTTCCGTGTTGCGGATGGGGCCATCACCCGGCTCCGGATCGGCGCATGAGCGGGTTTCTGACGCTTGAAGGTCGCCGCGCGGTGGTGACGTCCGGCACGCGCGGTGCGGGGGCGGCGACCGTGGCCCTGTTCCGCGAGCTCGGCGCCACCGTGCTGACCTCCGCACGCCGGAGGCCGGAAGACATGCCGGAGGAGATGTTCGTCGCCGCCGACCTCACGACGCCGGAGGGATGTGCCACGCTGGCGAAGGAAGCCCGAGCGCGGCTCGGTAGCGTCGACATCCTCGTCCACATGCTCGGCGGCTCATCGGCGCCGGCCGGCGGATTTGCCGTGCTGGGTGACGCGGAGTGGGCCGCAGAGATCGACCTCAACCTCATGGCCGCCGTCAGGCTCGACAGAGCGCTGGTGCCGGCCATGGCAGAGGAGGGAGAGGGCGTGGTGATCCACGTCAGCTCGATCCAGCGCCAGCTTCCTCTGCCGCAGTCCACCACCGCCTACGCCGCGGCAAAGGCGGCGCTGTCCGCCTACAGCAAGGCCCTGTCCAAGGAGGTTTCGCCGAAAGGCGTCCGCGTCCTGCGCGTCGCGCCGGGCTGGATTGCGACCGAATCCTCGCTGGAGCTCGCCGAGAGGCTTGCGCAGGAGGCCGGCACCGACCTCGAAGGCGGCAAGCGCATCATCATGGACGGGCTGGGCGGCATTCCGATCGGCCGCCCGTCTGCGCCGGAAGAGGTGGCGAGCTTGATCGCCTTTCTCGCGTCGGAGAGGGCGGCGACGATCACCGGCGCCGAATACGTCATCGACGGCGGCACCATCCCGACGGTCTGAACGATGCCGCACTCCGGAACGCGAGGCTCAGTAGGGCCACATCGGGATGGGCGGTTCGACGGGCGGTCCGAACGCGCGTTCGAGCCATCGCATCAGGTGTGGCGAGAGGGGATCCGGCTCCTCCAGCGATGCGATGTGCCCGGCGCGGGGGAGTGCCACGAACTCGGCGTCCATCGCGCTCGCCATCGCCTTGCCCTCGGCGATGGTGCGGGACCTGTCCTCGCCGCTCGCGATGACGAGGCGCGGCATCCTGAGCGCGCCGACGGCGGCGAGGCGATCCTCCCGGCCGAAGATCAGCTTGCCAAGCGGAACGATGCTGTCGAGGAGGCGCTCGGGGTGCCAGCCGAGAAGTCGGGCGCCGAAGTCGGCCATGAGGCGGGGCGAGCGCTCTTCCTGCGCCGGAGAGAAGAAGAGCTGCGCGACCGCCTCTGCGACGGCAAGCGGCACGCATCCGGCGGCCTCGACGGTGCGCAGCAAGGCGTCATAGCGGGCGCGGGTGGGTTCGGGTTCGGGCGTCAGCGCGCTGTTGATCAGCGCCACGCCGGCGACACGGTCGGGCGCCATGAGGGCGAGCTCGGCCGCCCACATCGCACCCACCGAAAGGCCGACGACCGCGAACCGACGGATCTTCATGCGGTCCATCAGCAGGAGATGATGCTCGGCAAGGTCGCGCATCGTCGTGCCGGCGGGAAGCGGGCCGGACCCGCCGTGGCCCCACAGATCCGGCGCGAACACGCGGTAGCGGCCGGCGAGCATCTCCATCTGCGGCCGCCACATCTCCCCGTCCCAGAGGTAGCTGTGGCCGAGGAGCACGGCATCGCCGGCGCCGGCCTCCCTGACGTGCATGTGCGAGCGCGCGATGGAGGCCGTGAATTTTGCTCGTTTGGAATTGCAGAACATCGAGATCTTCCTGATCCGCCCTGTGAAGATCTCAAGGTGGCGACGATCGGTTACACGCCCGCACTCGATCCGGGCCGCAATGGTTACAGCCGAAACCTTCCGCGACCGGATGCTGTGCAACACACGAGTGATTACAGAGGCAATACGCATCACCGGAACAGAAACACTGAGAACACACCGGGCCTCCAGCTAAGGCGGCAGCGGATCGACCCGTCGCGCTTTGCCAAGCAGGCGGCGACATCCGTGCCGATCCCAATGGAGTTCTCCGATGAACGTGAAGACCCTGACACTCGTCGCGATGTCCGCCCCGGTGCGGCAGACACCGTCGCACACCACCGCGCTCAGCCGCGTCCGCGCTCGGCTGCGCGATTTCTGGCGCGCCAGCCGGGAACGGGCGCGCCAGCGGCGCCAGGCCCGCCGCACGGCGGCCGCGCTGGAGCACCTCAGCCCGCGGGAGCTTCGCGACATCGGCCTCGTGCGCCTCAGCGACGCGCGCCGGACGCGCTACGTCAGTCACCCCGAGTTCGGCTAGCCGAGACGCGGCCGCACGCCCTCAAACATGGGCTGGCGGCCGCCGCACACGCAGTCCGGCAACAGGATTTACTCGGTGGCCGGGACGCCGGACGAGGCGCTCTCCGCGCCTCTCGGCTCGCCCGCCTGTGATGAACGTTCGTCGCCAGCCGCTGCGTGCGCTTGTGGAACGTCGCGGGGCGGACGCTGACGCGGTGTTCGCGCTCGGCACCTCCAAGCCGCCCCTCCGTCCGAAGCGTACGCACGATCCTGACCTCAATCCGGCCAGAAAGAATCTTCCATACTTTGGCGCATTATCGATGGATTTAGGATGATTTGTGCGGATGCGCGATATGTAGACGAAATTTTCAATTCAACTTAGAGAATACCTTTCAAACGAAAAGGTCTACTCTCCACCTATTCTCGAGACGAGGCTTTTCGATGCCGCTACTCACTCCGCCTGACCGCAACCCGCTCACCTCCGGCCCTGCGTCGACGGAGCGTCCTCCGCACTTGCCGGGTGCAATCGGCGGGTCGATGGAGATCTGGGCAAAGTGCGGTCACTGCAAGTCCAGCCACCCCCTTGGCGGCAGAAGGCTCGAGTCCATCATACCGGTGAGACGCAGTCATGGACAGACTTGACGATCGGACGGCCCCTCATCGGGCGGGCGCACGCGCCATGACCGGACTTGCAGGCGACATGCCGCAGCGCACCGGCTCCCTTCTCGTCGTTGACGACGATGAGACGATCCTGCGCATGATGGTCGACTTCCTGGGTGACAACGGCTTCTCCGTCCTGTCCGCGGCGAGCCGGGCGGAGATGCGCCGCCACCTCACCCATGCGCAGGTCAGCCTCGTCATTCTGGACGTACAGCTTGGCCAGGACGACGGATTCGATGTCCTGCGCGAGATCCGCTCCGGCTCGGACGTTCCGGTCGTGATCCTCACCGGCCACCGCCGCGACGAGATCGACCGCGTGGTCGGTCTTGAGCTCGGCGCCGACGATTACCTCACGAAGCCGTTTTCGCTCCGGGAGCTGATGGCGCGCATCCGCGCGATCCTGCGCCGGCAGGAATTCGGACGCACTCAGCGAAACCGCGATCCGGAGCGGGGAGGCTATCGCTTCGCGGGCTGGCAGCTGGCGCGGCGCCACCGCCGGCTCACCGACCCGTCCGGCAACCTCGTGCCGCTCACCAAGGGCGAATACACGCTCCTCCACGCGTTTCTGGAGTCGCCTCAGCGGCCGCTGTCGCGCGAGCGGCTGCTACAGGTGACGCGAGTGCACGAGGATGTCTTCGACCGCAGCATCGACGTGCAGGTGCTGCGGTTGCGCCGCAAGCTCGAAGCGGACCCGAGCGCGCCGCAGATGATCCTCACCGAACGCGGGATCGGCTATGTCTTCGCCGCCCGCGTCGAGCCGTTCTGATGCGCGATCGCGGTTGGCGGTGGGCCTGCGTTGCCCTCGCGGCCTTGACGGGCGCTGGCCTGATCTGGACCCGTGATGGCGTCGGCGACGCTTCGGCGCAGCCTCAGCCGGCGGGCGGCGCCGCCTTGGAGCCGATCGCGCCCCTTCCGGCCGAGCCCTGGCTCGACGAGGCGCGCGTCGCCCTCGGCGAGCGCCTCTTCCACGACACCCGGCTGTCCGGCTCCGGCACGCTGAGCTGCGCCTCATGCCACGACCTCGCGACCAACGGCGCGAGCGCCGCGGAGCTGGACACAGGCGATGCCGGCGACATGCTCGCCGTGAACACGCCGACGATATTCAACGTCGCACACAACTACCGTCTCGGCTGGGAGGGGCGCTTCCGAGACCCCGCCCGGCACGCCGTGGCACTCATCGAGAACCCGCGCATCATGGGGGCGTCCCTCCCGGCCGTCGTGGAGCGGTTGAGAGCGGATGGCGCGCTCACTGCCGCCTTCCGCAGCGCCTACGGGCAAAACATCAATGCCGCCAACGTCGTGGACGCGCTGGTCGAGTTCGAGCGCTCGCTCGCAACACCAAACGCGCCCTTCGACCGCTGGCTGAAGGGCGAGACGGATGCGCTCTCCGAGATCGAGTTCGAGGGTTATCGGCTCTTCAAGTCGACGGGCTGCTCGTCATGCCACCAGGGAATTGCCGTCGGCGCGAATCTCTTCCAGCGGCAGGGCGTGTTCCAGCCCCTCGTTCCGCCGCCGCCCGACATTGTGCGGGTCCCCGGCCTTCGCAATGTCGCGGCCACTGCGCCCTATTTCCACGACGGCAGCGCGGCGACGCTCGCCGAGGCGGTGCACCGGATGGCGCGGGCGCAGCTCAATGCATCGCTGTCGGACGAAGAGGTCGACAAGGTGGTCGCCTTTCTGAGGACGCTGACGGGTGAGTATCGCGGCGTTCCGGTCCATCCGGCCCCATGAAGGGGATCTGGCTCGCCGTCGGCGCGACGCTGATCCTCCTCGCCGCCAGCTGGGGATGGCTGCAGAGCATCCGCGCGAACGAACACGCGAGCGCCCACGCGATGGCAGCGTTCGACGACTTCGTCACTGCCGAGAACGATTTGCATCGCGCGGTCCTCTCCGCCCGTGCCGGCTCACTCCGACACTACGACCCGCTCGTACGCGCGCTCGACGCCATGCTGCGTGCGCAGGACCGTCTGCGGCGGACCGCACCGGCGCGCGACCTATTCATCCGTGCAGCCGATGCGCTGGGGCCGCGGATCGAGGCCGAGGACGCGTTGGTCGAGCGCTTCAAGAGCACGAACGCGCTGCTTCACAACTCGCTCGCCTACTTCAGCCGCCTCAGCGAAGACCTCGACGCGGCGGCGACACCTGCCGCCCGCAAGGCGGACGGGATCGCCACGGCGGTGCTCCACATCATCGTCGATCCGTCCCCGGCGAGCCTCGCGCAGCTCGATGCGGAGATCGCACGGATCGAGCCGATCCATCCGGAGCGTCATCCCGGTCTCTCTGCCCTCATCACGCACGCTCGCCAGCTTCGCCTCCTTCTGCCCGAGATGGAAGAGACGCTGGCCGCGCTCACCGATCTCGGGTCCGCGAACGGCCTCGCCACCGCACGCAACGCGCTTCTCTTCAGGCAGGCGAGCATCGCAGCGTCCGCCGATGCGGCCCGCTTTCTCCTCTACGCGATCGCACTCACGCTGGTCGGCCTGCTCGCCTGGGCTGGGGCTCAGCTTCGGGCGCGGATCCTACTGATCCGCCGGCGCGCAGCGATCGAGCATGTGGTCGCGACGATCTCGCTTCGCTTCCTCGACACGCCGCGCGGGACGATGGAAGCGCAGCTCCAGCGCGCGCTGGGGGAGCTGGGAACGAGTTTCGGCGCCACGCGCGGCTGGTTCATCGTAAGTGCGCCGCTGAAGAGCGTGTACTGGGCGCGCGGTGGCCCGCCTTTCCCGCCCGGCTGGCCACGGGACGTCGTGGCGTGCATGACGAAGGCAGATCGGGGGGACGGCGGCATCGTACACATCGAAAATCTTCGCGCACGACGCGCGAGGATGCACACGCCGCTCGCCGGATCCTGCGGCGGAAGCCTTCTCTCTATCGCGCGTGTCAGCGGCGGTGAGGTCCGCGCGGTGCTGGGGTTCGACTGCCTTCGCGCACGCACATTTCGCGAGTCGGGCGCCGACCAGCTCCTTGCCTTGGCGTTCGACGTGCTGACCAACGCCGTCGCCAAGAGCGCGTTGGAGGAGGAGCGGGAGCGCCTGGAGGCGCACCTCCAGCACGCGCGGCGCATGGAGACGGTGGGCGTCTTCACGAGCGGCATTGCGCATAACTTCAACAATATCATCGGCGCGATCATGGGCTATGCCGAGATGGCGTCGGTCGGCGCTGCGGCAGGCTCGCGCCTCGCCGAGCACATCGAGGCGATTGCGGCTGCGTCCGAGCGGGCACGACAGCTCGTGGATCAGATCCTCGGCTTCGGGCGCCGCAGCGAGAGCGTGCGCCGCGCGGTCCCCGTCGACGCGCTCCTCGCCGAGACCGTGTCGCTCCTTGCGACCTCGCTACCGCCGTGCGCGCGCCTCGACGTCGCACGACCGCCGGATTCCCTTTCGGTCACGGCGGACCCCGGCCAGTTGCAACAGATTCTCCTCAACCTGTGCCGTAACGCAGCCGAGGCGATGGACGGCGACGGGACGGTTTCGCTTTCCGCCCGCCCCGTCGACCTAGCGGAGCCGCAGGGCGCCGGGGCGGACACGCTGGCGGCGGGCGCATATGTCGTCATCAGCGTGGAGGACGCCGGACGCGGCATGGACGAGGCGACGCTGGGGCGGATCTTCGAGCCCTTTTTCACCACCCGGCGGCAGGGCAACGGTCTCGGCCTCGCCACGGCGCTGGAGATCGCCCGCGATCACCATGGCACGATCACCGTACAGAGCACGCCAGGGGCCGGCAGCCGCTTTGAGGTCTGGCTGCCGCAGGCACCCGCGGTGGCGGCATGCGCGGACGATCGAGCGCTCCCGTATGGCGCCGGAGAAACGGTCATGCTGGTGGAGGCGGACGAGCGGCAGCGCATGCGGCTCGAGGAGGTGCTGGCCGCGCTGGGGTACGAGCCCGTCGCCTTCGCCGAGTGGGCGCGCGCCGTCGAAGCCGTCCGCGCCGCGCCGATGCGATTCGATGCCGCCGTGATCGTCTCGGGCGACGGAGTGTTCCTCGGCGCCGAATGCCCGGGCGCGCTTCACGAGGCTGTGCCGGAGATGCCCATCATCCTCTCCGCCCGAACCGCGAAGCGGTTCGACATCGGGCGGCTGACGGGTGCCGGCATCGCCGAGATGATCCCTTACCCGCCGACGCCGGCACAGCTTGCCGACGCGCTCGCGACATGGCTGAGCGCGGCGCGCGACCCTCGGACAAGCCTCGTGCTGGACACCGCCCCGCCCGCGTAGGACGGGACGAGGCTGCAAGGGACGGCCGCAAGGCCACCCCTCATCGCGGGCGCGTCAGATCCCGTGGGACGCGCGGATCATGTCGGCGCAACGCTCGCCGATCACGACACAGGGGGCCATTGTATTGCCACTGGTCACGTTCGGCATCACCGAGGCGTCTGCAACCCGAAGGTGATCGACGCCATAGACCTTCAGCTCGCCATCGACGACCGACATCTCGTCCCGCCCCATCTTGGCGGTACCGGCCTGGTGCCAGAACGTCACCGCGGCGTTGCGCAGATAATCCTCCATCGCGGCGCGGGAGAGATTGCCGGGCAGGGCCTCGCCCTTCACAAGATCCTTGAACGCCGCGTCGCTGCCGAGTTCTCGCGCCAGCTCCAGCGTGGTGAACGCGGCCGCGATGTCATCCGGATGCGACAGCGTGTTGGCCACGATCCGGATCCGATCACGCGCATCACAGCCCGTCAGGTGCAGCGATCCGCGGCTTTTGGGGTGTGCGAGGCCGGCGAACATCGTCCACCCGTTGGCCGGGACCGCGGACGAGGCGGTCTCAGCGCTCGGCACCGGGAATTCCAGCTGGCAGTGGAAGATGTCTGGCCGATCCAGCGCCGCATCGCTCGTCCAGTAAAGCGTGGCTTCGGAGCCGCCGTAGTTGACCGCTTGCGGCGCCTTGCACTCGAAGATGCAGCCGAAGGCGACATGGTCCTGGTGGTTCTGGCCGACGCCTGCGAGGTGCTGGACAATATCGATCCCGTGACGGCGTAGCTCGTCTTCCGGCCCGATCCCCGACTGCATCAGGAGCTTCGGCGTATTCACGGCGCCCATCGACACGATGACCTCATGCCGTGCCTCATAGCGTGTGACCCGACCGTTCCTGATGACCTCGACGCCCCTGACCGCATCGCCGGAGTACGTGAGGCGGCTGACGAGCGTGTCCGTCAGGACGGTGAGGTTCGCCTGCCCCATCCGCGGGCGGACGTAGGAGCGGAAGACCGACGAACGCTGGCCGCCTTTCACCAGAAGATCGGTGATCGCCGCGCCACCGCGCCCTTCCATCATCGCGCCGTTCGGGCTGTCGAATGTGGGGATGCCGAGCCCGCGCGCTGCCTCCACCATCGCGGTGGCGACGGGTTGAGGGTCTTGCGCGGGGCTCACGTAGATCGGCCCGCCTTCGCCGCGGCGCTCCGGATCTCTGACGCCGTGCCAATCCTCGACCCGCTTGTAGATGTCGAGGACCGACTCGTAGCGCCACCCGGGATCGCCGGATGCTTCCGCGAAGTGCTCCCAGTCGTTCTTGTGGCCGCGCGCCCAGACGCCGACATTGATGCTGGAGCTGCCGCCGAGCAGCTTGCCCATGTTGAGCGCCATGCGTCGCCCGTTGAGGTGCTGGTTGGGCTCTGCCGAGAATGCCCAGTCGCGCGCCGAGCCGAGGTTTGCGGGCCATTGGCCCGGCGTCGTCACCTCGGGCACCTCATCGGTGCCGCCCGCCTCGATCAGAAGCACGCTCACCTGTGGGTTCTCCGCCAGGCGGCCCGCGACGACCGAACCGGCAGAGCCTGCGCCGCAGACGATGAAGTCGTAGGATCGATGGTGATCGCCGCCGTTGCCGCGCGCCGAAGCGGCACTCAGGGAGAATAATTCAGTCACATGCACCTCCGCAAACGGAACAAGCCGAAGGAATTTCCGGCGGACGTGCAGGTAGGCAGCGCGCATTACGGAGCGAGTACTGAAGAGTTACAGATGAAACACTTGCATGACACCGAAAGGGGAGCGGGGAGGTGGGCTCAGAATGGCAGTCGTGTGTTGTCCTTCACCTCCTTCATGACGAAGAACGTGCGGGTTTGGCGCACGCCGGGCAGTGCGATCAGCTTGGCTCCGTGCAGCTTGTTGAAGTCGGCCATGTCGCGCACGCGAATTTTGAGGAGATAGTCGAAGTCGCCGGCGACGAGGTTGCAGTCGAGGACCTCCTTCATCGCGAGGACCGCGGCTTCGAATTCGGCAAAGCTTTCGGGCGTCGAGCGGTCGAGCACCACGCCGACCATCACGAGCGCGCCGAGGCCGACTGCGGTGGGCGCGATCTCGGCCCGCACACCGGTGATGAAACCCTCCTCGAACAGCCGCTGCGTGCGCCTGTGGCACGTCGCGGCGCTGACGCTCACGCGCTGCGCAAGTTCGGCGTTCGTGAGCCGGCCCTCCGACTGAAGCAGGCGCAGGATCTTGAGGTCGATTCGATCAAGAGTGGCGGAAGAAACTTCCATTTTTGTTGCTTCTCTCGGACGATCTTCAAGGGATTTAACCAGGTACGCGCGCAAGTGGTAACTCAATCGCTCAACTTAGACAGCACCTTTCACAGTGAAAAGTCTAATCTCCAGCTGCTCCCAAGACGAGATTTCTCGATGTCGCTTCTGGCCCAATTCGACCGTCATCCGCTCACATTCGGCCCAACGCCGATCGAGCGTCTGCCGCGCCTCTCCGATGCGATTGGCGGGTCGGTGGAGATCTGGACCAAGCGGGACGATTGCAAACCCGGCCTCGCCATGGGCGGCAACAAACTACGAAAGCTCGAATACATCGTGCCGGACGCCAGACCCGGGCACAGGTGCGGCAGATCGTGGACGGCACGGCGGACCTCGTCGGCTTGGGACTCGCAGCCCGCACGGAGGCCATGATCATCGACCCCGTCTACGAGAGGAAGTCGATGCAGGGCCTCATCGACCTCACGCGCAAGGGCTTCTTCGCCGAAGGCTCGCGCGTGTCTTTCGCCCACCTCGGCGGCGCACCGGCCCTCAACGGGTACGGTTACACCTACCGCAACGGCTGAGCCCGCGTCAGCCAACCCCGCACTGAGGCTCGTACCGCCGGCGGTCCGTTCCGCCGGGGAACCCTTCCTGCAACCTCATCAACGGAGTCTGAAATGCAACTGACCATCAATGCCGTCTCCCTTGCCGGTGCGGCTCTCCTTGCCCTGACTGCCCCACTGCCTGCCGGGGCCGAGCCGATCAGGAACGTCGTCATCGTGCACGGCGCCCTCGTCGACGGGTCCGGCTGGCGCGGCGTCTACGACCGGCTGACCGACCGCGGCTACAACGTCACGATCGTGCAGCCGCCGATGACGACGCTTGCCGACGACGTCGCGGCGACCCACCGCGTCCTGGAGCTGCAGGACGGACCCTCGGTCCTCGTCGGACACAGCTATGGCGGCATGATCATCACCGAGGCCGGCACCACGGATGATGTGGCGGGCCTGGTCTACATCGCTGCCTTCCAGCCGGACGAAGGCGAGACCCTCGCGGGCCTCGCCGGAAAAACCCCGCCGGCCACCACCGGCATCAAGGCGACGTCCGACGGCTTCCTCTATCTCGACCCCGCCGTCTTCGCGGCCGACTTCGCGGCGGACCTGCCCGCGGCGGATGCCGAATTCCTGGCGCATTCGCAGGTCTTCCCCGCGACGGTGACGTTCGAGACGAAGATCTCTACTCCCTCCTGGAAGACAAAACCGAGCTGGGCGCTCATCCCGGGAAAAGACCGAGCGATCAACCCCGACCTGATGCGTGAAATGGCGGAGCGGGCCGGCAGCAAGGTCGAGGAGATCGACGCGAGCCACGCCGTCTTCATCTCACGGCCCGACGCCGTGGTAGCAATCATCGAGGATGCCGCCAACGCGCTCGCCGACTGAGCGCCGGCGAGCGGCTTCACTACAGCCGTAGTCTCGCCGCGCCCGGCTGAAATCGCGCGGTCGTCCGTCACTGTTCCCATCGAGCGTGACCCGTCACGGCGCGCTCGATGGCTCGCCTCAACCATGCGGGACGGAACAGGACTTCAGTCATGCAACGCTCAGCGACCCTCTCCCACGTCGACACCTCGCACGGCCGCGTGGCCGTGGAAGACAGCAGGGAGGACAGTGGCACCGGCGGAACGCCGGTTGTTCTCCTCCACGGCAACTCGTCCTCCCGCGAGATCTTCGAACACCAGCGCCACTCCCCCTTCGCGAGAGGCCGGCGACTGATCGCCGTCGACTTCCCCGGCCACGGGGCCTCCGGCGATGCACACGATCCGCTCCGCACCTACACACGCAGCGGTCTCGCCGACGTCATCACCGAGCTCTTCGCTATCATGCGCATCGGGGAGGCGATCGTCGTCGGCTGGTCGCTCGGCGGCCACGTCGGCATCGACCTCCTGTCGCGCTTCGCCGGGCTGAAGGGGCTCATGATCACCGGGACGCCGCCGGTGCGACCCGGCGCAATGGCGGAGGGATTCCACGCTTCTGCGCAACTCGGTTTCGCCGGCCGTCCCGATCTCTCGGACGAGGACGTGTCGGCCTTCGCGCGCGCAATGGTCGGCGACCCCGTCCCGCCGTTCCTCCCGGCTGCGATCCGCCGCACCGACAAGAGGTTCCGCGACGTCCTGTTCAAGGCCGCCCGCGCCGGCGCCGGAGGCGACCAGCGCGATGCGGTGGAGACCAGTAAGGTTCCAATCGCCGTGGTGAACGGCGCCGCCGATCCGCTGGTCAATCTCGATTATTTCGACAGGATCGCCTACGGCAACTTGTGGGACGGCCACTGCCACCGGCTGCCGGGCGCAGGCCATGCCCCGTTCTGGCAACAGCCGGCAGCATTCAACGCCGTCCTGGGACGCTTCCTCGACTCGGTCGCGTGAGAGGGAACGCAAGATGGACAAGGTCAAAACATCGGCGACCGTCGCGGGCGACGCGGCTCGCCGGCACCGCGCCACGGGGCTGACGGTGGCCGTGCTGGGCCTCGGCGGGATCGGCGCGGTCGCGGCCGGATATCTTCAGGCCGCAGGGCGCAATCGTATCATCGCCTGCGCCCGGCAGCCGCTCGAACGCATCGTGATCGAGCGGTCTCACGAGGAGCTCGCGGTCCAGCTCCAGGCGATCACCGATCCGAAAGACGCCGGCCCCGCCGATTGGGTCCTCCTCGCCACCAAGGCGCATCAAACGCTTTCGGTCGCGCCCTGGCTCGCGCGCCTGTGCCACCGCTCGACCCGCGTCGCGGTCTTGCAGAACGGGGTGCGACAGGTCGAAAGAACCGCGCCGTGGATCAGCGAGGCAACGGTCGTTCCCGCCGTCGTCAGCTACAGCGGCGAACGGGTCAGCGCTGATCGCGTGGTGCTGCGTCAGCCGGCGGCCTTCGACCTCGCGGTTCAGGCTGACGCAGACGGCCGTGCGTTCAGCGATCTCTTTGCCGGAACGCCGCTGCGGATCCTCATCAGCGATAATCTCTCCACACTCGCCTGGCGCAAGCTCCTCATCAATTCGGTTGCCAATCCGATCACCGCCCTCACGCTGCAGCGCCTCTCCGTCTTCCGGCGAGACGACATCCGCGCGCTCGCCGAGACCATGTTGAAGGAGGCCGTCGCGGTCGCTCGCGCAGACGGCGCACGGGTGACGGAGGACGACATCTCGCAGATCCTCGGCACCCTTCGCGACATCCCGGCTGACATGACCACCTCGATGCACCTCGATCGGCTGGCCGGCCGGGCGCTGGAGCTCGACGCCCTCAACGGGGCGATCGTGGCCGCCGGCGAAAGGCTCGGCTTTGCCGTGCCGCTCAACCGCGCGCTCCTGACTCTCCTGCGCGCGGCGCAAAGCGAGGAGCCCATGGTGCCGCGGCCGGATGACGCCGGGCGCCCCGACGATGGTGCGTCGCCGGCTGGCGCTCCGGCTGCGTTTGCGCCTGACGGTCCGCTCACAGAGCGCAATCGGCAAACCGCTCCAGCAGGAACTGCGTGAGAGCGCGCAGCTTTGCCGGCGGCGGACCGGCTGAGGGCGGGCGCACCACGTAGAGCCCGGCCCCGGGCGATCCAAATTGCGGCAGCACGACATCGAGCGCGCCCAACCGTAGCGGGCCCGCACAGGAAGAGTGGCTCGAGCTCGGTGACCAGCGCAGGAAGGCTTTCGGCCGCGATCGCCCCGCCGCTGGCGACGGCGATGCTCGTCCCTTGGACGACGCCGGACTTCGCCAGCGGCTCGATGTCAGGCGGCAGCGCGACGTCGCGCGGCCAGCGATAGCCGAGCAGCTGGCTCGCGGAGTACGGCCGGATGCTGACGGCATCGCCCTGGTTGCCGCCGAGGACGAGGATGACGCCGTTCTTCGCGCGACCGGCGTAGAACCCGACGTGTCGCTGCCAACTGTCGCGCCTGCCGCGACAGAACACGACGACGCAGCCGATCGTCGATTTGTCGAGGTTGCGGCCCCAGCTGAGCCTCTATTACAACAGCCACGACGCGCTGCGCCGCCACCTCGCCGACTTCGTCGCAGCCTACAACTTCGCACGCCGTCTCAAGACCCTCAAAGGCCTCACGCCCTGCGAGTTCATCTGCACGACTTGGACGAATCAACCCGAACGGTTCACTCTCAACCCGCTCCAGCAAATGCCGGGACTAAACATTTAGACGAAAACCCGGCCGCAACCGGATCGAGAGAACCGTTTTGCAAGGGGCAATGGCGGAGAGACAGGGAGCCATATCTCCCTGCTAGTTTGTTGCGATTGCTAGCTATATTGCGCCTTCTCGACTTTAAGCCCCACATTCCACCCCACATTTTCTGAAATGTGACTTTGGATCGATTGCTAGCGATGCGCGTACCCAAGACCGGCTGACTGTAGGCGTTACCGGCGCACGGCTTGTGGTGCGGCACAGTTCATGTAGCACAGATTGCGATTGGTCTGCCGCCTATCGCTCGTTTGCCGATGTCACCGCTTGGAGCCGGCCGAAGCCTACCGCCTACGGGTCCACCGGTCGTTTTTGCCACTACAGCGCTTCAAATAGAGGCGTATTTGAATGTGGCTGCACCCGAATTACTGGAAGGTGTGCTGCGCAGCGGTGCAGTGGGTCGGGGGGAGGTATCTTGTAAGTCCTTCAAGCCTGCCGGTGAGGCTGCCAGAGTACAGTCTAGAGGGACACACTAATGCATGGCTGAATTTGTTATTGAATGCGCTTCTTCTGGAGGGCGCGACAGGTACGGCAGCCCCATTTTGAATGAACGGCGCCTGTTGTCGGCTTGACCAGACAAGACTTGGCAAGGAAGCTTGCTTCTCCGAAAGCGCCATGTCGCCAGATTCCCATGGGGATCAGCTTGGCGTGGATTAGGGACTACAGAACTCCTTTGCGCGGGACAGGTTCACTATGTGGCATTTCCGTTGGCTCATCATTTTCGCGGGAATTATGGCTGCGGCTCCAGCTTTCAGCAAGACACGCTTTCACCGTGCAGCGAAGGCCGCCCGCGGGAACTGGCCTCCAGAGGTGGGAAGCAAGTTTTCATGTTGCCCATGCGCCCCCCCGCCAATAAGCGCTGCTCAATGCGAATGAATATGCCCGGTCATGTGCGCCTTTACGGTATCCGCGTGGCGAAAGCACCGAGCGTTAGCCGACTTGTGACGGTCCGGCGAAATCGGATCGTATATCAGGCCGGAACCGGCGCCGATGTGTTCACGCTCGAACTCGACGTATCGAACCGATATGGGCGGCGAAAGATTTTGTTCGACGTTCAAGTGAGGACGCACTAGGGCCTTTGTGGACCAGTCGAGGCCCCCCGTGGCGTATCAATCAATGCAAAGCCGCTTTGCGCATTGATGCAGGCCGAGCCAGCTGTCGAACCACTCCCGATCAACATCGACTTGATCTGTTCCCACAGAAGGGAGGGGGGATGCGCAATGCGGGGTGGGGGTGGTGCCTGAATAGGTTCCATACCTTTCCGACAGGCAGGCAATTTTTAGAAATGGCCGGTTTCACCGAGCAGGATGGCACCGCGCCGCAGCCGCGCTTGGGTGCGCGCTGCGACGACCAACGCAGTCGAAGGGGCGGAAGGTTCAGTACCCTTCCCATGGTATATACATGCGGTACCGAGATGGAGCCGGAGGAAGGCTCATTTAGGCCGTGACGGGTACTCATGCGGAGCCATCGAATTTGCTCGGGTACCGAGGTGAAGCCGTCGCCACACGGTTATGCTCCATATGAGTACCGTGTTCTAAATTTTGCGCCTTCCAGATCCGCTCCCAATCGCGCGTTGGCGGCATCCCATCGCAGGACTTGTCGGTCACGCGCCACTCGGTTGCCTGCCGTCCATACCATTGGCCCTGCTTCATTTTGACGATGAAGCCGGCAGCCTCCAGTTCGAGGAGGGCGCGGTGGACCGTGGCCTTGCTCATGTGCAGAAGTCGGGCGGCATCGTGCTGCGAAAGGGCGAGGGTGCCGTTGTTGTCCGTCCTGGCGTCGCCCCGCATGGTGTAGCGGCAGCGCAGCTCGATCAGGATTTTGACGGCGGGGCCGCTTAGTTGCCGGAAGGCGGGGTGCTGGGCCGTGCTGTAAGGGAGGGGCCAATACTGCCCCTCCGTATGTTTGGAGCGCCGACGCTTACCCATGGGCAGGCTCCAGCACGTTGATTGTCGAGCGGAGCACGTAGCGCGCATGCGTGCCGGAAAATGGCCCTCCGTGCGGCTCGTGGATCGTCTCCACCGAAACGCCGAGCCGACGCAGCTTGAACACGTAGGCGCTCCAGCGCGGCGCAGGGTTGTCTATCGGCGTGCAGCCGCGTTCGTCGGCGACAATGAGCTGTAGGAGTGCCCAGGCGACGCGACCTTCGGCGGTGATGGTCTCGGCTCCTTCACCGATGCAGAACCGGATGGATATGCGCCTAGTCATGGTAGCCCTCCGGCTCGACTCCATTCATGCGCGCGATGACGCCCGCGAGCGCCAAACTGCAACGGTTGCGGCGCTGGACAATCAGGCATGCGGGGGTGGGTGATGTTGGATGAGGAAGGACGGCCAGCTTTCGCTGCGCCCAGTCGAAGAGAGGCAGCCCGTTGAGGCGAGCGCCATCGTTCGGTAAGGTCATGGGACCTCCGTAAAGACCAGTTTCGGGGTGCCCCGGTCGCAAGCGGATCGCCGGCAAGCATTGGCTGGCGGCCGGGGCGATCAAATTTAAGAGGTGTCAGGCCTGATGGCGCACGACGGCCGCTTCGAGGTCCTTGCG
Source organism: Acuticoccus yangtzensis (assembly GCF_001927245.1). Lineage (GTDB taxonomy): Bacteria > Pseudomonadota > Alphaproteobacteria > Rhizobiales > Amorphaceae > Acuticoccus > Acuticoccus yangtzensis. The sequence continues at coordinate 29,845 of NZ_MJUX01000003.1, forward strand.
AACCCAGCGTGTCACGCCGTGAATACGGACGGGCTTGGGAAAGGTGCCATCGTTGACGCGGCGCCAAAATGTGGCACGAGAAATCCCGAGCCATGACGCGGCAGCCGCGTCGGTTAGAAGAAGGGGGGCTGATTCGTTCATTTCAACGCGGCTCTCCATGTGGATTTGCGTTGCACGGAGAGTTGCGCCCCTACGCCTCTGATTGGAAGTCTATTCCCAATAGACCAATTGGCCGCCTCGCATCATTTAGGTCTTGCTCGGAGATGTTGGCGACGGCCGCTTCCGCAGCGGATTGCCCGTCTGTTCCTAAGCGCAAAAGGGCGCAGATTTCCGTAATAGCCTTTGCGAAGGGCGTGATTGGCTCTTGCTTCGAATTCCACCCAAGCTCTGGTTTTTCGCGTCGGCACCTGACATACGCTGCGGCAAGTCTTGCTGCTACAAAATGTGCTCTGGGGTTGATGGGGGCACCAGGTCCGCTGCTTGGAAAATGAAGGTTCATCTCATCTTCCAATTCGGTTCGGGCGAAATTCATGCGTTTCAACGTATTAACGCTAATTGCGACCGATGAAATCGTTAGACCTTCGAGGCGTGCGATGTTTTCTATGCTCGCCCTCTGATTTTTTTCTGGCAACTCGTCATCGACAATCTCCCGTATTGTAGTATTTTTTATGACTGTTAATATAGATGCGAAGTAGCTGTGAGAAAGTCTTTCGGCTTTCTTCAGGGTTGAGATTGCTTCCTTGTATTCTTTTCTAGATTTCAAGCGAGGCATGTTGCGGGCGAAATCGTTCATAAGATTTCCGATCCATATTGCCTCAGGATTGTACAAGGATGGTTCAGGTAGGAGTAGATCGGTGACAACGGCCCTTATTTCAGCAGCGTGCCCATTTAGAACCGTCGACTGATTGAGCAGAGTAGCGGCTAGCTCTCGTTTCTCGCTGTTCATAGGTGTGCCGAACCGCTTGCGTCACGGCCACTCAATGCGAACTTTGCCCAAGCTCCCATCATCTCGCGTCGCGGCTCAAACAGGTCCGTGCGTCGGTAGGCCCGCTCAGTCTTGCTCGCCACCGTATGAGCCAGCGCAGCCTCTTTGACCTCGTGCGGATAGTCCGTCACTTCCTCCGCCCAATCGCGAAAGGTGGAGCGAAAGCCGTGAACCGTGACGGCCACGCCGAGCCGCTTCATGACTGCGGCGAGCGTGGCGTCGCTCAGAGCGCGCCCCGGCACGCGGGAGGGGAAGACGAGGCCACCGTTGCCCGCCAAAGGACGGACAATCTCCAGAACCGCCACAGCGGCCTCTGAGAGCGGAACGCGATGCTCCGTCCGCGCCTTCATCCGATCAGCCGGCACGGTCCACACACGCGCGTCAAGATCAATTTCATCCCACCCGGCGCCGCGCACCTCGCCGGAGCGAGCGGCGGTGAGGATGGTGAAGCTGAGCGCAAGTGCGCCCATGCCGTTAACGGCGCCAAGCTTTGTCCAGAAGTCAGGAAGGGAGTTATAGGGCAGCGCCGCGTGATGCTCGGTCTTGTCGCGCTGTTTCGCGAGGCCCTTTTCTACGCCCTCAACTGGATTGACGCCTTCGCGATAACCAGCCGTCCGCGCCCAATCCAGCACCGTGCGCAGACGCTGCCGGACACGTCGCGCCGTCTCCGGGCACTCGGTCCAGATCGGCGCCAGAACGCGCAACACGTCTGCCTGCTCGACCGAGGCCACGGGAAGGTCGCCAATCGTCGGAAAAGCGTATCGCTCCAACGTCGCCAGCCACTGCTGGACATGCTTCCCGTTTCTCGAATTGGGAACGATGTGTTCGGCGTGGACCGAACAGGCCGCATCCGCAAAGGTCACGGCAGGCGCCCGGCCCTTGTCCCGCTCTGTTATCGGGTTGCCGCCGGAGCGCGCCACCGCGCGCAAGTGCTGCGCAGCGGTGCGCGCATCGGCAAGCGATACAATGGACGCAGAGCCAAGCCCAATGTCGCGCCGCCGCCCATGCACGACCGTGCGCAGCGTCCATCGTCGCGCGCCGCTCGGATCGACTTCGAGGTAAAGGCCGTTGCCGTCACTATGGCGTCCGGGCCCCGCGCGGCGCACATGGGCCGCTGTCAGTCTGCGTTGCGGGTGCGGCCCTTTGGGCTTTCCCGTCGTGTCCGTCCGAACGTCCGCTGAAACCGGCATCGCGTCCACCCCACATTCCACCCCACATTTATGATGCGATATGGTGAGACATGTCGAGCCTAGGTGAGAGCATCACCAGTCGGAAACACAGGCTATGTGAGGATATTTTGACGATACGAGAGCGAGTGAAAACGAAAGTGGCGGAGAGACAGGGATTCGAACCCTGGGTACGGTTGCCCGTACAACGGTTTTCGAGACCGCCCCGTTCGACCGCTCCGGCACCTCTCCCGTGACGCGCAACCTAGTCATGTTGCGCGGGTTCGGCAAGGACCAAACTCAGATCCCGAACGATGATTCTGGGGACAGCTCGGACGCTGTCCCATCGCGCCCACGGATGACGGTGCGGCCCCGTCTCCCGGGTCGGTCCCGCGTCGACCGTGCGCCATGGGCAGCGGTTCGGAGACCCGCGTGGAGAGACGCCCCGAGGGTGGGGCGCCTGGTGCCCGACTTTGGGCGGCGGAGGCGAACCGCCGCCCGTGGAACGGATCAGTAGGGGCTGTCGGGGTAGTAGAACTGCTCGGCATTTTCCGGAGTGATCACCTGGCTGCCGATGATGAAGCGGCCGGACACCGGCGTCGGCGAGACGAGGCCGAGCGCGGTCAGCTCGATCGCCGTGGCGATCTGGGCCGGCGGGTAGGTCACGTTCACCGGAAGCTGCGGATCGCCGTCCATGATGCGCTGGACGATCTCCTTCATGCCGGCGCCGCCGACCACCCACATCTCGTCCTCGCGCCCGGCCTGGGCGATCGCCTCAAGAACGCCGATCGCCATGTCGTCGTCGGCCGCCCACACGGCGTCGATGTCGTCGAACTTCGAGAGGAAGTCCTGCATCACGTTGAAGGCGTCGTCGCGGTTCCAGTTGCCGTGCTGCATGTCGAGCACGTTGATGCCGGAGCCTTCGATCGCCGCGGTGAAGGCGTCCACGCGCTCGTTGTCGAGCGTGGTCGGGATGCCGCGCAGCACCACCACGTTGTCGCCTTCGCCCAGATGCTCGGCGAAATATTCGCCCGCAGTGCGGCCGAAGCCGGTGTTGTCGCCGGCGACGTAGAGGTCCTCGATGCCCTCCTGGCTCAGCCCGCGGTCGACCACCGTCACCCACACGCCCTGATCGGCGACGTACTGGACAGGCGCGGTCAGCGGCTCGGACTCGAAGGGAAGCACCACCAGCGCGTCGATGCCGCGGGTGGCCATCATGTCCTCGATGTCGGACACCATTTCGCCAGCGTCGCTGGCGGTGGCGAGCACGAATTCAAGCTGCGGGTAGGTGGCCTCCAGGCGCTTGATCGCCGCTTGGGCGTGGTAGTTGAGGCCGCCCATGAAGCCGTGGGTCGCGGCCGGGATGGCAACACCGATGGTCTTCGTCTCGTCCTGGGCGAAGGCGGGGCCGGCCGCCGCGCCCGTCATGGCCGCCGCGAGGGCGGCCGCCGTCAGAATGCGATTCATGTTTCAGTTCCTCCGGTTGGCGCGCGTTAGTCCGCGGCCTTTTTCTCCCGCTGCAGCACCACAGCGAGGATGACGATGACGCCCTGGATGGCGCCGTTGAGGTACGGCGAGACCATCGAGGCGAGGTTGAGAATGTTGTCGATCAAGCTGAGGATGAGGACACCGACCACGGTGCCCCAGACCCGCCCGAAGCCGCCCTTCAGCACCGTGCCGCCGATGATGACGGCGGCGATCGCCTCCAGCTCCCACAGGACGCCGGTGGAGGCCGACGCGGAGCCGAGCCGCGGCACGTACATGATGACCGCGATGCCGACCAGAAAGCCGAGCAGCACGTAGGTGAGGATGCGCGTGCGGTCGACCTTCACGGCCGAGTAGCGCGCCACCTGCTCGTTGGCGCCGAGCGCGGCGCAGTGCCGCCCGAACGGGGTGCGCCGCATGACGATCTCGCCGATGACCGCGACCAGCGCGAAGACGATGATCGGCCAGGCGACGCCCCAGATGCCGCCATAATAGACCGGCCGGTAGAGCGTGCGCAGCGCATAGTCGAGCGACAGGGTGCCACCGTCCGCCAGCCACGTGACGAGGCTGCGGTAGATGCCCATCGTGCCGAGTGTGACGATGAAGGCCTCGATCCCGACCTTTGCGATCAGCACCCCGTTGAGGAGCCCGGCGAGGAGCCCCGCTGCGATCGCCGTCAGCATCCCCGCGACGATGGTGAGCCACGAGACGCCGAGCGCGGGGATGAGCGCGTTCATCGTCAGGATGACGACACCGGCGACGAAAGCGGCCATCGAGCCGACCGAGAGGTCGATGCCGCCCGCGGTGATGACGAAGGTCATGCCCACCGCGATGATGCCGATGAAGGCGGAGCGGGCGAGAACGTTGGTGATGTTGCCCGCCGACAGGAAGTTGTCGTTGATCGACGCGCCGATGAGGACGAGGGCGATCAGCGCCAGCAGCGGGCCGAGGACGTGCAGGTCGAGCCGGAAGGTGCGCCCGGAAGATGCGGTATCGTTCATGGTGCCGGCGCCTCCTTCAGGTCGCCTCCCTTGGTGGTGTGGACCGGGCCGGCCGGGTGGCCCCCAGCGGGGCCGAGCCCCATGGCGAGGCGCACGATGGCCGCTTCGCCGATCGCCTCGCCGGTCACTTCCCCGGCGATGCGGCCCGCCTGCATGACCACCACGCGGTCGGCGAGGCCGATCACCTCCGGCATCTCCGACGAGATGACGATGACGCTCTTTCCGGCGTCGGCGAGGCGGCGGATGAAGGTGTAGATCTGCTGCTTGGTGCCGATGTCGATGCCGCGCGTCGGCTCGTCGATGATGACGATGTCCGGCTCGGCCAGCATGGTTTTGGCGAGCAGCAGCTTCTGCTGGTTGCCACCCGACAGGTTGCCCGCGCGCATTAAGCGGTCCTTGGCGCGGATGTCGAACTCGGCGATGGCGTCGGTCAGCGCCGTCGCCTCGGCTTTGGTGTCGATGGTGAGGCCGGAAAACTTGTCGAGCGCCAGGAGGGTGAGGTTCTCGGCCAGCGACTTGCCCAGCAGCAGGCCCTTCTCCTTGCGGTCCTCGGTGAGATAGACGAGGCCGGCCTCCCGCGCGGCCAGAACGTCGCCCCGCTTCAGCGCGCGCCCGTTGATCTCGACGCGGCCGGTGGAGGGGCGCAGGCCGACGACGCCTTCCATCAGCTCCGTGCGGCCCGAGCCGACGAGACCAGCGAAGCCCAGCACCTCGCCGCGTTTCAGGGTGAAGGACGCGTCCTCCACGTGGCCGGGGACGGTGAGGCTGGACACGCTGAGCACCACGTCCGCGCCGCCGGGGCCTTTGGCGGGGTAGAGGTCGGTGAGGTCGCGGCCGACCATCGCCTCGGCCATCTGGTCTTCGGTGAGGTCGGCGGCGGGGGCTTCCAGCACCTTGCGCCCGTCGCGCAGCACGGTCACGCGGTCGGCGATGGCCTTCACCTCGCCCAGCTTGTGGGAGGTGTAGAGGATCGCGGTTCCGGCGGCGCGCAGGCGGTCGATCTGGACGAGAAGCGTCTCGGTCTCGCGGGTGGTGAGGACGGCGGTCGGCTCGTCCATGATGAGGACGCGGGCGCTCCGGCCGAGCGCCTTGGCGATCTCCACCATCTGCCGGTTGGGCACCGAAATGTCGGCGATGCGGCGGCGCGGGTCCAGCGGGCAATCGAGCCGTTCCAGCAGGCGGCGGCTCTCGGCCTGCATGGCGCGCCGGTCGAGGAACGGACCGCGGCGCATCTCGCGGCCGAGGAAGATGTTTTCCTCCACGGAGAGCGGCGCGGCGAGGTTGAACTCCTGGTGGATCATGACGATCCCGGCGTCCTCCGCCGCGCGGTGGTCGGCGAAGGCGGCGGGCGCGCCGTCCACCATCACCGTGCCCTCGGAGGGGGAGAGGAAGCCGGCCATGATCTTCATCATGGTGGACTTTCCGGCGCCGTTCTCGCCGATGAGGGCGTGCACCTCGCCTGGGCGCAGGTCGAAGTCGACGCCGTGCAGGACGGCGATGGGGCCGAACCGCCGCGTGACGCCGGAGAGGGCGAGGACGGGCGTCACCGGGGGCCTCTCACAGCGCGATCCACGCCGCGTCGGCGGCGGAGGAGCGCACGCAGGCGTCGACGAAGGTGACGCCGAGGAGACCGTCGCGCACCGTGGGAAGGAGCAGATCCTCAGGCATTGGCTCCCCGGCCTTGCGGGCGCGGATGGCGCGGGCGGCGTCGCGGTAGAGGTTGGCGAAGCCTTCCAGATAGCCTTCCGGGTGGCCTGCGGGGATGCGGCTCAGAGAGGCGGTCGCCTCGGTGCCGGGGCCGCCGCGTGTCAGCCGCCGCGTCGGCTCGCCGTGCGGGGTGAAGAGCAGCACGTCCGGCGTCTCCTGGCACCATTCGAGGCCGCCCGCATCGCCGTAGACGCGCAGCCGCAGCGCGTTCTCACAACCGACCGCCACCTGGCTCGCCCAGATGAGGCCTTTCGCGCCGCTGGCGTAGCGAAGCATCACGTGGGCGTTGTCGTCGAGCCGGCGGCCGGGGACGAAGGCGGTGAGGTCGGCGGCGATCCGCGCCGGGGCCTCGCCGGTGACGAAGGTGGCGAGCTGCAGCGCGTGGGTGCCGATGTCGCCGATCGCCCCGCCCGCGCCGGACTTCGCGGGGTCGGTGCGCCAGGCGGCCTGCTGGTTGCCCTCCGCCTCCACGGGGGCTGCGAGCCAGCCTTGCGGGTACTCCACGTTGACGACGCGCACCGTGCCCAGCGCGCCCGCCGCCACCATCGCCCGCGCCTGCCGCACCATCGCGTAGCCGGAATAATTGTGCGTCAGCACGAAGAGCGCGTCGCTGGCCTCCGCGGCGACGGCGAGCGTGTGCGCCTCGTCCAACGTGCCGGTCAGCGGCTTGTCGCAGATGACGTTGATGCCGCGCTCCAGAAAGGCCAGCGCCGGGGCGAGGTGGACGTGATTGGGCGTGACGATGGCGACGGCGTCGATCCCGTCGTCCCGCGCCGCCTCGGCGTCCGCCATGGCGGTAAAGTCGGCGTAGACGCGGGCGGGATCCAGCCCCAGCGCGGCACCGCTCGCCCGCGCGCGGTCCGGCGAGGAGGAGAGGGCACCCGCGACGAGGGTGAACTCACCGTCGATGCGGGAGGCGATGCGGTGGACGGCGCCGATGAACGCGCCTTCTCCGCCGCCGACCATGCCCAGTTTGAGCGGTGCCGCTGGCCGGGGCGTCATCGGTCGAGCCCCAGCATGGCGCGGTTGGCGGCCTCGTTGGTCCCGCCGGACGCGAAATCGTCGAACGCGGTTTCGGTGACGCGGATGATGTGATCGCGCACGAAGGCGGCCCCTTCGCGCGCGCCGTCCTCGGGATGCTTGATGCAGCATTCCCACTCCACGACGGCCCACCCGTCGAACCCGGCGGTCGTCAGCTTGGAGAACACGGAGGTGAAGTCCACCTGCCCATCGCCGACGCTGCGGAAGCGCCCGGCCCGGTCCACCCAGGATTGGAAGCCGCCATAAACGCCCTGCCGCCCGGTCGGATTGAACTCCGCGTCCTTGACGTGGAACATGCGGATGCGCTCGCCATAGATGTCGATGTTGGCGAGGTAGTCGAGCGCCTGCAGCACGTAGTGGGACGGGTCGTAGAGCATGTTGGCGCGGGCGTGGTTGCCGGTGCGCTCAAGGAACATCTCGTAGCTGATGCCGTCGTGCAGGTCCTCGCCGGGGTGGATCTCGTAGCAGAGGTCGATCCCCGCATCGTCCGCCTTGTCGAGCAGCGGGCGCCAGCGGCGGGCGAGCTCGTCGAACGCGGTTTCCACCAGCCCGGCGGGGCGTTGCGGCCAGGGATAGAGGTAGGGCCAGGCGAGCGCGCCGGAGAAGGTCGCCAGCGCGGAAAGCCCGAGATTGCGCGAAGCGGCGATCGCCAGCTCCACCTGCTCCACCGCCCAGGCTTGGCGCGCGGCAGGGTCGCCTCGCACGGTGGGCGCTGCGAACCCGTCGAACGCCACGTCGTAGGCCGGGTGGACGGCGACGAGCTGGCCCTGAAGGTGCGCCGAAAGCTCCGTCACCGTGACGCCGTTCGCCTCGGCGACGCCCTTGAACTCGTCGCAATAATCCTTCGACGTGGCGGCGGCCTTCAGGTCGATGAAGCGCCCGTCCCAGCTCGGCACCTGGACGCCGACATAGCCGCATTCGGCCGCCCAGCGGGTGATGCCGTCCCACGTGTTGAACGGGGCCGTATCGCCGGCAAATTGCGCAAGAAAGAGCGCGGGGCCCTTGATCGTCTTCACGTCGTTCCTCCCGTCCGCACGCCGCCCGCTCTGACGGCGGGTCGACTGTCGCAGGGTGCGGACCCGCCTGGTGAAGGGGCGGATCCGACACTCGCCATCGCGGCTGCAATCGATTACATCAGAGCTGCCATGCGATTGCAAGACAGCTCACAGCAATTTCGGTTAAGCGGCAGGGGCCAAGGCTCAGGAAACAGCGCAGGAAGCTGATGACACGACCGGAAGACCGATCGAGACGGCGGCCGAAAATCGCCGATGTCGCCGCAACGGCAGGGGTGTCGACGGCGACGGTGAGCCGTGCCCTGTCCAACCCCGGCTTGGTGGGGGAGGCGACGCGCGCCCGCGTGATGGACGCGGTGGAGGTCACGGGTTACCGCATCAATTCGGCTGCGCGCGACCTGAGGCAGCGCCGCGCCCGCTCGCTCCTGATTCTGGCGCCGAACCTGTCGAACACCTTCTTCGGGACGATCTTCGCCGCGATCCAGAAGGTGGCCGGGGAGGCGGGGCTGGCGGTGCAGATTTCCGACAGCCGGCTGGAATCGAGCCGCCTCGCCACGCTGGGGCACGACGGGCGGACGGACGCCATCGTCCTGCTCGACGGTGCGCTGGATCCCGAGATCGTCAACGGCTGGCGGTTGCCTCTGGTCCAGCTCTGCGAGTGGAACGAAGATTATGATGCGCCGGCCATCACCATCGACAATGCGGCCGCGGCCCGGCTCGCGGTCGACCATTTGGCCCAGCTGGGACACCGGCGGATCGTTCACGTCGAGGGGCCGCCGGACAACGTGCTGGCCATCCACCGCCGCGCCGGGGCGCAAGCGGGGGCTACGGCGCGCGGGCTGGAGTTGACGCTCCTTCCCGGCGATTTCACGATGGAGTCGGGCGAAACGGCGGCGCGCCGTTGGGCGGCGATGACACCGCGCCCCACCGCGGTCTTCTGCGCGTCTGACGAGTGCGCCTTCGGTTTCATCGCCGAGTGCGCGGCCATGGGGCTGGCCGTTCCGGCGGACGTCAGCGTCGTCGGCTTCGACGATGTGGACTTCGCAGGCCGCTTCCTTCCGGCGCTCACCACGGTCCATCAGCCGCGGGCCGAGATCGGCCGCATCGGCGCCGAACGGCTGTTGGCGGCGCTGGAGGGGGGGCGCCCGCTGGGCCCGCGCGCCGAACCTGTGCCGACCCGCCTCGTCGTCCGCGCCTCCACCGCGGCGCCGCCCACGACGTCGCCGCGCCCGAAACAGTAACGGGCCGGGGGTGCGCCCCGGCCCGTCGCCTCTGTGCCGAGGTCGTCAGGCGTCCAGCTTCGGCAGCACCGCCTCGATCTCGCGGCGCTGCGCCTCGTACTGGCGCGGCAGCTTCAACGACTGGCCGAGCGACTCGAACGGCTCGTCCACGGTGAAGCCCGGAATGTCCGTCGCGATCTCGAACAGCACACCGCCCGGCTCGCGGAAGTAGAGCGAGCGGAAATAGTCCCGGTCCCGCTGGTCCGTGGTGCGGATGCCGTGCTGGCTGAGGAGCTGCTCGCGCAGGGCGAACTCGGCCGCGTCGTCCGGCGCGCGGAAGGCGATGTGGTGCACCGATCCGGCGCCCTGCCGGCCGCGCGGGAAACCGCCCACCGCCCGCAGATCCACAACGCTTCCGAGGCGCGCACCCGCGACCTGGTAACGCGTCGTCGGCCCCTCCGTGGCGCCTTGCTCGAACCCGAACACGTCGGTGAGGATGGCCGCCGTCGCCGCCGCGTCCTCCAGCAGCAGGGTGACGCCGTGGAGACCGCGCACCGCATGCTCGGCCGGAACCTCGGCGGTCTCCCAGCCCTCCTCGGCCTCGATGCCGGGGATGCCGGCGAGCGCCAGACGCATTCCGTCCGGGTCGCGAAAGGCGATCACCGTTTCGCCGAAGCGCTTTGCCGGCGCCTCGTGGGTCACGCCCTTGGCGAGCAGGCGGTGAGTCCAGAAGCCGATCGACGCTTCGGGCACGCGCAGAACCGTCTCCTGCGTCTCGCCGACGCCGAGGCGACCCGCGGCGGCGTTCTCCCACGGGAAGAAGGTGAGGATGGACCCAGGCTCGGCATTCTTGTTGCCGAAGTAGAAGTGGAAGGTGCCGGGATCGTCGAAGTTCACCGTCTTCTTGACCATCCGAAGGCCGAGCGTCCCCGTGTAGAAGTCGAGGTTGCGCTGGGCTGGGCCCGAAATCGCGGTGACGTGGTGCAGTGCATAGCCCGTCATGGTGTCCTCCTGTGAGGCGGGGGCGCCTCGTTCAAGGTGAGGCGGGGGCGCCTCGCTGAAACGAGAGATAGACACGAGAGCGCCCCGGCGCCGCCCCTTCGTCCTTGCGCTGGTGCAAATTTAACCTTGCAAAACCGGCAATTGTATTGCATCAACGGCGAACGATCTGTGCGTCACCGGGCCGACGGTCGGCCCCTCAACATCGTGAGACCTGCCATGATCGATTCCCGTACCGCGCCCTACGGTGCCTTCCTTCTGCGCGTCGCCCTAGGCGCCATGTTCATTTCCCACGCCTATCTGAAGCTCGCGGTCTTCACCGTGCCGGGCTTCGAGGGTTACCTGACCTCGCTCGGCCTTCCTGCGCTGTTCGCCTGGCCGATCATCCTGGCCGAGCTTCTCGGCGGTATCGCCATCCTCGTCGGCTTCCACGCCCGCATCGTCGCGGTGGTGACGCTGCCGGTGCTCCTCGGCGCCATCGTCGTGCATGCCCCGAACGGCTGGGTGTTCAACGCGACGGGTGGCGGCTGGGAATATCCGGCCTTCCTCGCCGCTGCGGCCGCGGTGCTGGCGCTGGTGGGTGACGGGGCCTTCGCGCTCCGCCGCAGCGCCCTGCCGCACCTCGGCAGCAACGCGCCGCTCCACCGCGCCGCCTGACGCTTCGCCCACCCGGCCCGGTGCGGGCCCGATAAGGATGCCCCGCATGGCCGCACCCGACGACCTGTCCTGGGACGACTACCGCCTCGTGCACGAAATCGCCGATGCGGGCGGCATGACGGGCGCTGCCGCGGCGCTCGGCATCAACCACTCCACCGTGTTCCGCCGCCTCGGCCAGATCGAGGCGGCGCTCGACGTCACGCTGTTCGAGCGGCACCGCACCGGCTATGCCCTCACCCCGGCGGGCGAGGAGATGGTCGCCGTCGCCGGGCGGATGGACGCCGGCATCGCCGCCTTCACGCGCAAGCTCGCCGGGCAGGAGTTGGCGCCGGAGGGCGAACTGCGCGTCACCACCAGCGATTCGCTTCTGCTCTATCTCTTCACGCCGATCTTCGCCGTGTTCCGCGCCGCCTATCCGAAGGTGCGGCTCGACATCGTGGTCGGCAACCAGGCGCTCAACCTCTCGCGCCGGGACGCCGATGTCGCGATCCGTGCCACCGGGGCGCCGCCGGGCACGCTGGTCGGGCGTCGGGCGGCCCACATCGCCTGGGCGCTCTACGGCCGCCGCGCCGACTTCGGGGCAGGGGATGTCGCCATCGCCGCCGCGGTGGAGACACACACCTGGGTCGGCCTCGGCGACAGCTTCACCGGCCTCAAGGTGGTGGAGGCGGAGCGGCGGCTGATCGCCCCGGAGCGCATCGCCTACCGCCTCAACTCGGTGATGGGCCTCGCCGAGGCGATCGAGGCGGGGATCGGCATCGGCCATCTTCCGTGCTTCGTCGGCGATGCGCGGCCGGACCTGATGCGCCTCGGCCCGCTGATGCCGGATTATGCGGCGGACCTGTGGCTTCTCACCCATCCGGACCTGCGCCATTCGCCCCGCGTGCGCGCCTTCATGGACGTCGTGTCAACCGAGATCCGCCGTCGCCGCGCCTTCATCGAGGGTGAAGACGCGGGAAGGCTTGTGCCCGCGGCGGACGCGGCCCTGCCCGGCGGGGCGTGAGCGGTCAGCCTTCGATGAAGGCGAGAAGGTCGGCGTTCACCGTGTCCGGGTGCGTGGTGCACATGCCGTGCGGCAGGCCCGGATAGGTGATCAGCGTGCCGTTCGGCAGGAGGTCCGCCGACAGCGGCGCGGAGTCCGCGTAGGGCACGATCTGATCGTCGTCGCCGTGCATGACCAGCACGGGCAGATCGATCGCCTTCAGGTCCGCGGTGAAGTCGGTCTCCGAGAAGGCCTTGATGCAGTCATAGTGCGCTTTGATGCCGCCCATCATGCCCTGCCGCCACCAATTGGTGATGACGCCCTGGTCCACCTTCGCCCCCGGCCGGTTGTAGCCGTAGAAGGGGCCGGACGGCACGTCGATGTAGAACTGGGCGCGATTGGCGACGAGGGCGGCGCGGAAGCCGTCGAACACCTCCAGCGGCAGCCCGCCGGGATTGGCCTCCGTCTTCAGCATGATGGGCGGAACGGCGCCGATCAGTACCGCCTTGGCGACGCGCCCCTTGGCCGCCCGCGCCACATAGTGCGCCACCTCGCCCCCGCCGGTGGAGTGGCCGATGTGGATCGCGCCCTTCAGGTCCAGCGCGTCGGTGAGCGCGGCGACGTCGGCGGCATAGGTGTCCATCTCGTTGCCGCTGTCGGTTTGGGTCGAGCGCCCGTGGCCGCGCCTGTCGTGGGCGATGACGCGGTAGCCCTTCATCAGGAACGTCATCATCTGGTTGTCCCAGTCGTCGGCGGTCAGCGGCCAGCCGTGATGGAAGACGAGGGGCGTTGCGTCTTTCGGCCCCCAATCCTTGTAGTAGATCTCGGTGCCGTCGCTGGTGGTGATGAAGGCCATGGGGGCGGGTCCTTGGTTGATCGGTGTCTGTGCGAACGATGGGGCCGGGGCGAAGGGCAGCGCGGCCGATGCGGCGAGCGTGGCGGCTCCGTAAAGGGTGGTGCGGCGGGTGAGGAGGGGGCCGTGGCTACTCCGCTCTCCGCCGGCAGGAGCCGCCTCGTCTGTCATCTCGGTGTGCATAGCGCCTGCCATTGTGGGCCTCCGGGTGGCTGGCCGTTGCGGCGCTGTCGGCCGCGCCGGGATCGGCCGCGTTGACGGCAAGGTGGGCGCTCTGCGGTGCTGGTGACAATTATACGGGCGTATCATCACCGGCCCGGACCGGCCGTGACGTGCCAAAGGGCTTGGCGTCGATCTAACATTCATGTATCCATGAATTATGGAAGAGATGCTCGACATCGACGCTTTGACCGCGCTCGGCCATCCAGGCCGCCTCGCCGTGTTTCGTCTGTTGGCGCGCCGCGCACCCCATGGCGTGCGGCCGAGCGAGATCGCCCACGCGCTGGATCTCAAGCCGAACACCCTCTCCGTCTACGTGACGGCGTTGACCCGCGCCGGCCTGTTGACCAGTTGGCGCGAGGGGCGTTCCGTCTTCTACGGCGTCGCGCTCGACCGCGTCGGCGCGTTGATCGATTTCCTCGTCAACGACTGCTGCCACGGGCGGCCGGATGTGTGTGAGCCTCTCGCGGCCCGCGCGCTGCAACGACTCCCGCAGAGCGCGGAGGTGACCCACGCCCACACCATCCTCTTCGTCTGCTCGGCCAATGCCGCGCGGTCGCAATTCGCCGAGGCGATCCTCAATCGCGACGGCGGCGCCCGCTTCCGTGCCTTCTCCGCAGGGACGCGCCCCGGACCCGGCCTCAGCGCGGATGCCGCCGCCGTGCTGACGGCGCGGGGGCATGACCTCGCCGGCCTCGCGCCCAAGCCGGTTGCCGCTTTCGCCGCGCCGGGCGCCGCTCCGATCGACATTCTCATCACCGTTTGCGACGAGGCGGCCAACCGGGAGCGGCCACGGCTGCCCGGCCTTCCCCTCACCGCGCATTGGAGCGTTGCTGCGCCGGGATCGGCGCCGGGCGACCGCGCGGCCGCATTCGGCGCCGCCTACGACACCATCAAGGCGCGGCTGGACCGGCTGATCGCGCTGCCCATCGCCGCCCTCGGCCCCGCCCGGCTCCAGGCCGAGCTGGACGCCATCGGCACCCCTTCAACCTGACCCTCACGACCCTGAGACGGCCCCACGCCGATAGGCCCCACGACGGACCCGCCATGACCATCACCATCTACCACAACCCCGCCTGCGGCACGTCGCGCAACGTGCTCGCCATGATCAGGAATTCCGGCGTCGAGCCGGTCGTGATCGAGTACTTGAAGACCCCGCCGGACCGGGAACGCCTCACGGCGCTCATCGCCGCGATCGGCCTTCCGGTGCGCGAGATTATGCGCCGCAAGGGCACGCCCTACGATGATCTCGGCCTCGACGATCCGAAGTTCTCCGACGACGACCTGATCGGCCTCATGCTGGAGCACCCGATCCTTCTCAACCGGCCGATCGTCGAGACGCCGATCGCCACCCGCCTCTGCCGCCCGTCCGAAACGGTGCTCGACATTCTGCCGGATGCGCAGAAGGGCGCCTTCACCAAGGAAGACGGCGAGGCGGTGGTGGATGCGGCGGGCAACCGCGCCGCTCCGAACAGCGGGGCCGCGTGATGGGGTCCTCCGCGACCGTCGCCGCCGCGCCCTCGGCCGCACCGGGCGGCATCGGCGTGTTCGAGAAATGGTTGTCCCTCTGGGTGGGACTCGCCATCGCCGCGGGTCTCTTTCTCGGCACCATGCTGCCGGGCCTTTTCGAAGGGCTCGCCGCCATCGAGGTGGCCTCCGTCAACCTCGTCGTCGCCGTTCTCATCTGGGCGATGGTCTACCCCATGATGGTGGCGGTCGACTTCGCCAGCCTCTCCCACATCGGCGATCGGCCGAAGGGCCTCGTCCTGACCCTCGTGGTGAACTGGCTGATCAAGCCGTTCACCATGGCGGGCCTCGCCGTCCTCTTCTTCGACGTTCTGTTCGCGCCGTGGATCGCGCCGGCCGATGCGCAGCAATATATCGCCGGGCTCATCCTCCTCGGCGCGGCTCCCTGCACGGCGATGGTCTTTGTCTGGTCGCAGCTTACGCGCGGCGACGCGACCTACACGCTGGTGCAGGTGTCGGTGAACGACGTCGTCATGGTGTTCGCCTTCGCGCCCATCGTGGCGGTGCTCCTCGGCGTTACCGACATCACCGTGCCGTGGGAGACGCTGATCCTTTCGGTGGGGCTCTACATCCTCATCCCGCTCGCGGCGGGGGCGCTGACCCGGCGGCACCTCGCGCGCGGCGGGGCGGATGCGGACGCTGCGGTCGCGCGGTTCACCGGGCGGGTGAAGCCTCTCTCCGTCCTCGGCCTTCTCGCGACGGTGGTGCTCTTGTTCGGCTTCCAGGGGCAGGTGATCCTGGACCAGCCGGTACTGATCGCGCTGATCGCGGTGCCGCTGCTGATCCAGTCCTACGGCATCTTCGCCATCGCCTACGCGGCGGCCTGGGCGTGGCGGGTGCCGTTCAACGTCGCGGCACCGTGCGCGCTGATCGGCACCTCGAACTTCTTCGAGCTGGCGGTCGCGGTGGCCATCAGCCTGTTCGGCCTGTCCTCGGGCGCCGCGCTCGCCACCGTCGTCGGCGTTCTGGTGGAGGTGCCGGTGATGCTCTCGCTCGTCGCCTTCGCCAATCGCACGCGGCACCACTTTCCCGCTGCGTGAAGGGCGTGACCCGGCGGGCGCGGCGGCGTAAAGGCTGAGATGCCCGCACGCGCCGCGGCGACGAACCCCGCCAGAGACCCGCCCTGTGATCCCGCACGAAACGAACGCCAGATGAGGCCGCCCGCGCTCCGCCTGTCGCCATGGACGGGGACGGCCTCCGCCCTCGGCGTGGTCGAGATCTTCGCCTGGGGCAGCACCTATTATCTGATGGCCGTTCTCGCCGGGCCGATGGCGGCGGACACGGGGTGGAGCCCCGGCGCCATCGCGGCGGGCGTTTCGGTGGGGCTTCTGGTGTCGGGCCTCTCGGCGCCGCGGGTGGGGCGGCTGATCCGCCGCACCGGCGGGCGCCCTGTTCTCGCGGCGGGGATGGGCCTCATCGCCGCCGGACTGGCGCTGCTCGGGCTGGCGGAGAGCCTGCCGGTCTACTTCGCCGCGTGGGTGGTGCTCGGCCTCGGCATGTCGGGCGGGCTCTATGATGCGGCGTTCTCCACCCTCGGCCGCCTGTTCGGGCGCGATGCGCGGGCCGCCATCACCCAGCTCACCCTGTGGGGCGGGTTCGCCAGCACCGTCTGCTGGCCGCTGTCGGCGTGGCTCGTCGGCGAGCTCGGCTGGCGCGGGGCCTGCCTCTTCTATGCAGCGCTTCACGTCGGCGTCACACTGCCGATCTGCCTCCTGCTGCTGCCCCGCGCGCCCGCTGTCGCCCCGCCGGACAGGGACGCCGCGCAGCCCGCGCCCGAGACCCCGCCCAGCCTCCTCGACGTGCGCCTTCTCGCCATCCTCGCCACCGGCGTCACCTTCTCGATGGTGTCGGCCATCCTCGCCATTCACCTCGTCACGCTGCTGTCGGCGCAGGGCTACCAGGTGGCGGCGGCGATTGCGGTGGGCACGTTGATCGGCCCGGCGCAGGTGGCGGCGCGGGTCGGCGAGATGATGGGGCGCGGGCGGCATCACCCGATCTGGACCATGGGGGCGGCGACGACCCTGGTTCTGGCGGGGGTGGCCGGTCTCGTCCTCGGCGCGCCGGCCTCGGCGGCGCTCATCGCCTACGGGGCGGGCAACGGGCTCTGGTCCATCGCGCGCGGGGTGCTGCCGCTCGCCCTGTTCGGGCCTGAGCTTTATGCCGAAACCATGGGTCGCATCGCCAAGCCGGTGCTGATCGCGGGGGCTGCCGCGCCCACCATCGGGGCGCTCATCATCGACACGGCGGGGCCGGCGGTGATGCTCGACGTTCTCGCCGCCGCGGCGCTGGTGCCGGTGGTCGCCATGGTCGTACTGGCGGCGCACCTCAAGGCGGCGCGTCCGGCTCCGTCGATCTGACACCGCCTGCGAAATGCGTCCGGCCGCTGGGGCTCATCCCCGGCGCGCGACGCGCGGGCCGAGCGCTGTTCGACGCGGTAGGGTGGCGGCTTGCCCGTGCCCGATGGCGACCCCGGCAGGATTCGAACCTGCGACCGTCGGATTAGAAGTCCGGTGCTCTATCCAGCTGAGCTACGGGGCCGTGAGGGCGGCCGCGCGGGAGGGGCCCACGCGGCGGTCTGTCAATGCGTCCAGGGGGCTGCGCGGTCGCCGCGGAAATTGTCGGAATAGGCGACCTTGCGGGTTTCGCGCGGCTTTTCGTCCTCGATCCAGAAGTCGAGGCCTTTCTTGTGGGCGTAGGCGATGGCCGCCTCGCGGGTCGGGAAGTCGAGACGGATCTGGCGCCGGGTATCGGTGCCGGACGTCCATCCCATCAAGGGCTCGATCTCGGGTTCGCCGAGGCCCTGCAGCTCGAGCCGCCAGGTCTTGGTGCGGCGGGTGCCCGACTGCATCGCATTACGGGCAGGTTTGAAGATTCGTGCGCGCATACGCTCCTCGGGGCGGCCGGTGGCCGGCTGAAACGGATGGTCGGGGCAGCAAGATTCGAACTTACGACCCCCGGTTCCCAAAACCGGTGCTCTACCAGGCTGAGCTATGCCCCGACACGCTTTCGTCTAGCGAACATCGGCGCGCCCCGCAATGTGGCGCCGGCGACTTCCGGTCATCTGTTCAACGGATCGCGAGGTGGCGGCTCATTCGGGGATCCGGCGGTGGATGAGCCTGTCGCCGGGGGCAAGGCCGATCGCGTCGCTGACCCCGGCATTGAGTTCGAGTACGAACTGAGCGGGGCCGTCGGACGGGATGGTGGCGGTGGAGTAGGGGGTCGTGTCCTTGGCGATGGAGACCACGACACCGTCCGCGTCGGCATAGATGATGTCGAGCGGGAGGATGGTGTTCTGCATCCAGAAGGCGCGCTCGTCTTCGCGCGCGAAGATGAAGAGCATGCCGGCGTCGGCGGCCATCTCTTCGCGGAACATCAGACCGCGGGCGCGCTCGATCGGATCGTCGGCGATTTCGACCGAGAACAGGTAGGTCTCGTCCGACGTTCGGACCGCCAACTGGCCGGAGGGGAGGGCGTCGACGTCGATCTCGCCCGCCGGTGTCAGCGCACCGGCGAAAGGTGAGGCGGCGGTCGCAGGCGCGGCCGCTGCGCCGTCCTGTGCGCGGGCGGCGGCACTGGCGGGGGCCTCGTTCTGGGCGCTGGCGGTGCGGGCGGACGGGCCGGCACCGATGGCGATCGCGAGGGCCAGCGCCCCCGCGACACGGATCAGTTGGCGCACGGTCAGTGCGACTGCGGGACGGTGTGACCGCTCTCGGGCAGGATCTCCGCCGCCATCAACCCCTTGGGGCCGTTGCCGAAGCGCACCTTCACCACCTGGTTGGGGCGCAGCTCCGTCACGCCGAAGCGGCGCAGCGTCTCCATGTGCACGAAGATGTCGGGCGTGCCGTCTCCGCGGGTGAGGAAGCCGTAGCCCTTGGAGCGGTTGAACCACTTGACGCGCGCCAGCTCGGCCGGACCCTCGGGCGACACCTGGATGTTGGTGCGCGAGGGCGGGAGCTGGGAAGGGTGGGCGGCCTGCGACTCGTCCATCGACAGGATGCGGAAGGCTTGGAGGCCTTTCGAACCCGAGACGACTTCACACACAACCCGTGCGCCTTCGTAAGCACTTTGGTAACCGTCTCGGCGTAAGCAGGTTACATGAAGGAGGATGTCGGACCCTCCATCATCCGGCACGATAAAGCCGTAACCTTTGCCGACGTCGAACCATTTGATGCTGCCGGAGACTTCCGTCAGGTCACTGAGGCCGTCAAACGGCTCGCCACCACGGTCCTCGACAGAGTATTGCTCGATAAATCGCACCAGCTTGTTGTCGCTCACCACTATACCCGTCGCTTACCTACTGCCGTCGCCACGATGCGCATCCGTGACTCGGATGTTACCATTCATTGACCGTTGAGGCGACAGGTTTTCGCACTTGAGTGCAGGCCTGTTGCCCCGATGACACACGAATTTAAGCAAATTTCATCTTTTTCAGTGGTCCAAACGTGTCCGCGAGCGGTGTTCGCACCACCAAATCGGCGGCTTGATCCTGATCCGTCGGTGCTTGTGAACAAATGATCAGCCGTGCGCCCGCCTCTTTCGCCATCATCGGCAAGGCCGCCGCCGGGTAGACCACCAGAGATGTTCCCGCCGCCACGAAGAGATCCGCCATCACCGCCTCCCGCATCGCCTGTTCCAACGCCTCTTCAGGCATCGGCTGGCCAAACGAGATGATGGCCGCTTTCAGAAGTCCGCCGCACCGTGTGCATCGCGGCGACTTCCCCGTTGTCGCAATCTGATCTTGCGCAAAGCTGATTTCGTGGCGCGTGTGACACTCCAGGCATGTGGCATGGTCGCCTGCGCCGTGGAGTTCGACCAGCTTCTCGGGCGGAACGCCGGACCGGGTGTGGAGCCCGTCGATGTTCTGGGTGACCACGAGGGAGACCGGCCCTTCCGCGGCGAGGTGCGCCACCGCCTCGTGCGCCGCATTCGGCGCGGCGGCGGCGAAGCGCTCGGCCATGTCGAAGCGGCGTTTCCAGTCTTCCAGCCGCGCCTCTTCGGAGGTGAGGAAGGCGTCGAAGAGGATCGGCTCCATACGAGACCAGATTCCGCCGGCCGAACGAAAGTCTGGGATGCCGGACTCGGTCGAGATGCCGGCACCGGTGAAGACCACGGCGCGTTCGGCCGAAGCGAAGGCTTCGCTCAGCGCCTGTTGGGCTTTTTCGGTGCGGTCGAATATCGCATGAGCCATGCGCAATACCTGTCCTGAGCCGAACGCGGTTGACAAGGCGATTCAGGGGCCCTGCGGTGCTTCCCTCTCGATATGGTGAACGATGCAACACCATGGTCGGCGGTGAGCGAGCCGCCCGCAGTACGGGCTGGAAACCATGAGCGCGGGCCGGGTCAGCCGAGCGCATGGCGGTAGCCCAATGCCTCAGCGACATGGATGCGGCGCACGGCGGCGCTGCCTGCGAGATCGGCGATCGTCCGGGCCACCTTCAACGTGCGATGAAAACCGCGTGCGGTCATCCGCCCGGCCTCCGCGGTGCGCTCGATGAGGGCGTAGGCGTCGCTGTCGGCGTCCACCGTTTCGGAGATGGCGGAACCGCCGAGTTCGGCGTTCAGCCTGGCCGGCTCGTTGGCGAGGCGGTGGGCCTGCCGCTCGCGCGCGGTGCGCACCCGCGCGGCCACGGTGGCGGACTTTTCGGCGGGGGCGGCGCGAAGGTCCGCCGGGCTTACCGCGTTCAGGCGGATGGTGAGGTCGATCCGGTCGAGCAGCGGGCCGGAGAGGCGGGCCTGATAATCGTCCCGGCAGGCCGCGCCGCGCTTGCAGGTGTGCCCCGGATCGTCGGCCCGGCCGCAGCGGCACGGGTTCATGGCCGCGATGAGCTGGAAGCGGGCCGGGTAGGTGACGCGCACATTGGCCCGCGCGATGTGGGCCTGACGGGTCTCGAGCGGCTCGCGCAGCGCGTCGAGCACGGTGGGGGCGAACTCGGGCAGCTCGTCCAGAAAGAGGACGCCGCCGTGGCACAGCGAGATTTCGCCCGGCCGCCCGCGCGGACCGCCGCCGATGAGCGCGGCCATCGACGCCGAGTGATGCGGCGCGCGGTAGGGGGCGGCAAGGTCGAGCCGCCCGCCCTCCAGCGCACCGGCGACGGAGCGGATCATCGCGCTTTCGAGGAGGGTGGCGGCGTCCATCTCCGGCAGGATGGAGGGGAGGCGCTCGGCCAGCATCGACTTGCCGGAGCCGGGCGGGCCGACCATCAGGAGATTGTGGCCTCCCGCTGCGGCGATCTCCACCGCGCGCTTGGCGCTCTCCTGGCCCTTCACCTCCGCAAGGTCGGCGGCGAAGGGGTCGGACAAGCGCGTGCTGGGGGCGGGGCGGGCGAGGGTCTGCCGCCCGGCGACGTGGTTGAGGAAGGCGGTGAGGCTGGCGGGGGCGAGGATCGCCATGTCCCCCGAGGCCCATGCGGCTTCCGGCCCGTCCACCGCCGGGCAGATCAGCGCCTGGCCGAGACCGTTGGCGCCGACGGCGGCCGGCAGCACCCCGGCGACGCCGACGATGCGCCCATCGAGCCCCAGCTCGCCGAGGATGACGCAGCCGTCCACCGCCTCCTGCGGCAAAGCGCCCAAAGCGACCATCAACGCCAGCGCGATCGGCAGATCATAATGGCTCCCGGCCTTCGGAAGGTCGGCCGGGGCAAGGTTGACCGTGATGCGCCGGGGCGGCAGCGACAGGCCGCATGCCGCCAGCGCGGCGCGCACACGCTCACGGCTTTCGGCGACGGCTTTGTCACCGAGGCCGACGATCATGAACCCCACGGAACCGCTGAGGATCTGCACCTCGACGGCGACGGGAACCGCGTCGATCCCGCGAAAAGCGATGGTGGTGACCCGGCTTTGCACGTTCTGTCACTATCCGATATCGCAATTTCAAATAGCACGGCGCCAGATGACATTGCAATCGAAAGGTGTGGTCGGTGGACGCGCTACCGTTTGGTGCTGGAAACGGCGTTGAATTTGCGCCAATGCGACATCACGTTTGACACAGTCCCGATGGCTGTGACCGGCGCCGTTGCGTCGGCCGCGGGCTGACACTACCGTCAGTCGCGTCCGTCGACGCTTGAAGACGCCGGCGAACGGGGAGGGAACCGAAGTCGATGATTGACGCTCAGCGTCCGCTGAGGGCCGGGTGACGTGACGCTCGAACCTCATCATGGCCGTCGCCGCCGCCGGGTAGCCAGGCTGAAATCCCTGCCGCCCGTCGTCCGCCGCTTCGTCCCCCAGGGGCGCACCGTCTATCCGCCGACCATCGGCGGCAAACCGCGCCTTCCGGGCATGCGCATCTCACCGCTCGACCGCGTGGCCCCCACCTACGGACAGCTCGGAACCCTCGAGGTGCGCCTCGCTCGCACCATGGGCGAAGTGCGCCGCGCCCAGCAGATCCGCTACGAAGTCTTCTACGAAGAGATGGCCGCCCAGGCCGATCCCTTCACCATGGCGACCCGCCGCGACCGCGACCAGTTCGATTCCCTGTGCGACCACCTCTTGGTGCTCGATCACAACGTCACCGCGCGCCGGTTCCGCAAGACCAAGCCGCGTATCGTCGGCACCTATCGCCTGCTCCGCCAGCAGATCGCCGAGCACAACGGCGGCTTCTACTCCAAGTCCGAGTTCGATATCGCGCCGATGATCGCGCGTCACCCGGACCTCAACTTCCTGGAACTCGGCCGCTCTTGCGTTCTGAAGCCCTACCGCGACAAACGCACCGTCGAACTACTGTGGCACGGCGCGTGGTCCTACACCCTGCGCCACAATGTCGACGTCCTGTTCGGATGCGCCTCCCTGTCCGGCACCAACCCGGACGATCTCAAGGTCCCTCTCTCCTACCTCTATCATCACCACCTCGCCCCGGAGGAATGGCGCTCGTCCGCCCTCACCAAGCGCAAGGTGGAGATGAACCTGATGCCGAAGGACGAGATCGACGTGAAGACCGCCCTGCGCGCCCTGCCGCCCCTCATCAAGGGCTACCTCAGGCTCGGCGCCTACGTGGCGGACGGCGCGGTGGTCGACCACCAGTTCGGCACCACGGACGTGATGATCGTGCTGCCGGTGGCCGGGATTTCGCACCGGTACATCAAATATTACGGCGCCGACGCGACGCGCCACGCCTGACCTCCGGGCGGCCGGACCCGGCGCGCCGCCAACCCGGCGCGCACCTTATGTCTGGCGCGCCCGCCCGGCGCGCACCTTACATTTCTGGCGCGCCGCCGGCCCGGCGCGCACCTTGCACCTCTATGCCGGGTCACAGGACGGCGGCGCGGCCGCGGGGGCCAGCGCGAACGACACCGAGCGACAGCCGCCTATGCGGCAAATGCAACAACGGGCGCCCCGAAGCGCGGACGCCCGACAGCATGACACTGCGGGAGATGCCATGACCATCGCCATCATCGGCGCCGGGATCGCCGGCGCCGCCGCGGCCCTCCACCTCGGCCGCGCAGGTCGAGACACCGTCCTCTTCGACAAGGGGCGCGGGGTCGGCGGACGGCTGGCCACACGCCGCATCGCGGCAGCGGCGGAGGGCGCGCTCGCCTTCGACCACGGCGCCCCCTTCGTCACCGCGTCGGGCGGAACGTTCAGCCGCTTCCTTCACGCCTCGGTCCAAAACGGGCATGCGGCCCTGTGGGGCGATGCCGGTGTCGAAGCGCGCACCGTCGGCATGCCGGGCATGAACGGCCTCGTCAAAGCCGCTCTCCTCGGCTCGGAGGTGCGCACCTCATTCGAGGCCGCCTCCCTGTCCCGCACCGCCACCGGCTGGACCCTGACCGCCAAGGACGGCGCCACGGCGGAGGGATTTTCCGACGTTCTCGTGGCCATCCCCGCCCCGCAGGCGGCAGCGCTCCTCGGGCCCGTCCACCCCGCCTTCGCCGCCGCGGCAGAGGATTCGCGCTACATGCCCTGCTGGACGCTGATGCTGGCCGCGGACGGCGTC
Source organism: Acuticoccus yangtzensis (assembly GCF_001927245.1). Classification (GTDB taxonomy): domain Bacteria; phylum Pseudomonadota; class Alphaproteobacteria; order Rhizobiales; family Amorphaceae; genus Acuticoccus; species Acuticoccus yangtzensis. The sequence goes on from NZ_MJUX01000003.1 coordinate 53,629, forward strand.
GATCCCGCACTTGCCGGCACGCCCGAAACGGCGCTCGCGGGGGAGGGGATCGCCACCCTCATCCACAACAGCGCCAAGCCCGGCCGCAGCGCGGGCACCCTCGTCGCCCACGCCAGCCCCGCCTGGTCCACCGCGCGGCTGGAGGACGACCGCGAGGCCGTGGCGGGCGACCTCGCCGCCATCGTCACCGGCGCCCTCGGCCTTCCCGCACCCGCCGTCGCCGTCGCTCACCGCTGGCGCTATGCGCGGCTTGCCCGCGTCAGCGCCCGCGGGCCGGACTACGACGCCGATGCGGGGATCGGCATCGCCGGCGACTGGTGCCTCGGCCCGGACGTGGAGGACGCCTTCCACTCCGGCATCGCGCTCGCCGAAGCCGTGCTGACCGCCGGCCGCCCTCACGTCGCCGCTCCTGCAACGGCACGCTGACGCTCCCGCCACGGCACTCTGACGCCACTCACAGGCGCACGTCAGTTCCGCCGCGCGCCACGTTGCCGTTCACCGGGGAAACCTTTAAATCCCCGCCATGAACACGCTCGCCCCATTCCCCGCCGAAGCCGGGCTCAAGCCCGAGATCGCCCGCCGGCGTACCTTCGCGATCATCTCGCACCCGGACGCCGGTAAGACGACGCTGACCGAGAAGCTGCTGCTGTTCGGCGGCGCCATCCACCTCGCCGGCGAGGTCGCGGCCCGTGGCGAGCGCCGCCGTACCCGCTCGGACTGGATGGAGATCGAAAAGAAGCGCGGCATCTCCGTCTCCTCCTCGGTGATGATGTTCGAGCGTGACGGCCACGTCTTCAACCTTCTCGACACCCCCGGCCACGAAGACTTCTCCGAAGACACCTACCGCACGCTGACGGCTGTGGACTCGGCGGTCATGGTGGTCGATGCGGCGAAGGGCATCGAGGCGCAGACCTTGAAGCTCTTCGAGGTCTGCCGCCTGCGCGATATCCCCATCATCACCTTCGTCAACAAGGTGGACCGGGAAGGCGTCGACCCGTTCGAGCTGATGGACGAGATCGCCGACAAGCTGGCGCTGGAGCTGTCGCCGGTCACTTGGCCGATCGGCATGGGCGGCCAGTTCCACGGCGTCTACAACCTTACCACCAACGACTGGCACAAGCTCGTCGGCGACGGCTCGACCCGCTACGGCTCCACCGAGAAGCTGTCCGGGATCGACGATCCGAAGCTGGACGCCGCCGTGAAGGCCGACGTCCTCGCCGAGTTCCGCGGCCAGGCCGAGCTGGCCCGCGAGGCGATGCCGCCGGTGGACATGAACGCCTATCGCGAAGGGCACCTGTCGCCGGTGATCTTCGGCTCGGCGCTGCGCGATTTCTGCGTCAGCGACCTGCTTGACAGTCTCGCCGCCTTCGCCCCGCCGCCGCGCCCGCAGCCGGCCGGCGACGAGATGATCGACCCCAACCGGGACGACGTCTCGGCGCTGATCTTCAAGATCCAGGCGAACATGGACCCCAACCACCGCGACCGCATCGCGTTCGCGCGCATCTGCTCGGGCAAGTTCCAGCGCGGCATGCGGCTCAACCAGGTCGGCTCGGGCAAGGCGCTCGCCATCTCCGCGCCGATCTTCTTCCTCGCCGAGGAGCGGGAACTGGCCGAGGAAGCCTGGGCGGGCGACATCATCGGCATTCCCAACCACGGCCAGCTTCGCGTCGGCGACACCTTGTCCGAAAAGGGCGACTTCCGCTTCACCGGCCTGCCGCGGTTCGCCCCGGAAATCCTGCGCCGCGTGCGCCTCGGCGATCCGATGAAGACCAAACAGATGCGTAAGGCGCTGCAGGACCTGTCGGAGGAGGGGCTCGCCCAGGTCTTCCGCACGCACCTCGGCGGCGACCACATCGTCGGCGTCGTCGGCGCCCTGCAGCTCGACGTGATGAAGTCCCGCGTGGAGGCCGAGTACAAGGTCGCGATCGACTTCGAGCCCGCGCCCTTCTCCACCGCCCGCTGGCTCGCCGGTGATCCCAAGCTCGTGAAGGCCTTCGTCGACGGCAACAAGGCTGTGGTGGCGGACGACGTGGACGGCGACCCGGTCTACCTCGCCCGCAACGCCTGGGAGCTGAATTATACGCGCGAGAAGCACCCGGACATTCGCTTCTTCGAAGTGAAGGAGATGCAGTAGGTTTTTCGGGCGGCGGACAGGAACCTTAGGTCCGCCGCACGACTCCCCAAGGGTGTCAGTCACGGCATCAGAAAGGGGAGGTCATCCATGCCGCGTCGCGCATCCGGAAGGTCCGTCAAGGCCGAGGATATCAAGTGGCAGGACTGGAACGACCAGATCAGAGGCCAGTTCGACGGGGTGCGCTGGGGCAGCGTGTTCGACTTCGACGAACGGCCCGGCATCGGCCTGTTCGAGATAGCACCCGGCGCCGAGCTACCCAAGCATCATCATGACGCCGCCGAGGTCTACTTCGTCGTCCAAGGCGAGGGTTACGTGAAGGTCTACAACGTAGATCATGCGTTGGAGGCGAGCACCACGGTCTTCATCCCGGCCGACGCGACCCATGTGACGGTGAATACCGGCAAGTCGCCGCTGCGCATCCTCTACACCTTTCCTTTCGACCGGTTCGACGACGTGACGTATCACATCCTGGGCTGAGACTCCGGAGGCGCCCGCGGGGAGGCTGCAGGGCGGGCGCCCGCCGCGGCGTGTGGCCTCGGGCGGGCAACTGGAATAAGTGGAATTCCACTTCAGCTCTTTGCATGCGGCGGGCCGGTCCGGCCGCGACCTCAAGTCCCCAAGCGAGGCAATCTGTGAGTTCCGTTTCCGCCGATCGGGGCGGCACCTTCGGCGCCATCAAGGGCTTGTGGCCCTACATGTGGCCGAGCGACCGTCCCGACCTCAAATTTCGCGTCGCCGTCGCCGTCCTGGCCCTCGTCGTCGGCAAGGTCATCACCGTCCTCGTCCCCTACACGTTCAAGTGGGCGACGGACGCGCTCACCGCGGGCGAGTTCGGTCCCGAGGCCGCCACCCGCATCGCCGACACGCCGGGCTGGAACCTACCCGCCTTCGTCGTCGGTCCGATCATGCTGGTCGTCGCCTATGGCGTCGGCCGGCTGCTGTCGATGGGGTTCACCCAGCTTCGCGACGCCCTGTTCGCCCGCGTCGGCCAGCATGCGGTGCGCCAGCTCGCCCGGCTGACCTTCACGCACCTGCACGCCCTCTCGCTGCGCTACCACCTGCAGCGGCGCACCGGCGGCCTGTCGCGCGTCATCGAGCGCGGCACCAAGGGCATCGAGACCCTCGTCCGCTTCACCATCCTCAACGCGATCCCGACCATCCTCGAGTTCGCGTTGATGGCGGCGGTCATCGCCTACCAGTTCTCGCTCAGCTATCTCGGCGTCATCATCGTCATGGTGATCGCCTATGTCTGGTTCACCGTGGTCGCCTCGCAGTGGCGCATCGGCATCCGGCGCGAGATGAACGACAGCGACACCGACGCCAATTCCAAGGCGATCGACAGTCTCATCAACTACGAGACGGTCAAATATTTCAACAACGAGGAGATGGAGACCGCGCGCTTCGACCGCTCGATGGCGGGTTACGAGATCGCCGCGACGCGGCAATGGACCTCGCTCGCCTGGCTCAACATGGGCCAAACGGTGATCTTCACCACCGGCATGGTCGTCCTCATGATCATGTCGGCCCGCGCGGTGATGGCGGGCGAGCAGACCCTCGGCGACTTCGTGATGGTCAACGCGCTCCTGATGCAGCTCTCCATCCCGCTCAACTTCATCGGCTTCGTCTACCGCGAGATCAAACTCGGCCTCGCCGACGTGGAAGACATGTTCAAGGTGCTGAACATCCCGCAGGAGGTGACCGACCGGCCGAACGCGGTGCCGATCGCCGTCAACGGCGGCACCGTGCGCTTCGAAGACGTGCGCTTCCACTACGACCCCGAGCGGCCGATCCTGCACGGCGTCTCCTTCGAGGTGCCGGCGGGGCAGACGCTCGCGATCGTCGGCCCGTCGGGCGCGGGCAAGTCCACCATCTCGCGGCTGCTCTACAGGTTCTACGACATCTCCGGCGGCGCCATCACCATCGACGGGCAGGACATCCGCGACGTCACCCAGGACTCGCTGCGGCGCCAGATCGGCATCGTCCCGCAAGACACGGTGCTGTTCAACGACACGATCGCCTACAACATCGCCTATGGCCGCCCCTCGGCGAGCCGTGCGGAGGTGGAGACGGCGGCCGAAATGGCGCAGATCGCGGGCTTCATCCGCGCGTTGCCCCAAGGTTTCGACAGTGAAGTGGGCGAGCGCGGGCTGAAGCTGTCCGGCGGCGAGAAGCAGCGTGTCGCCATCGCCCGCACGATCCTGAAGGCCCCGCCGGTCCTCATCCTCGACGAGGCGACCTCCGCGCTCGACACCCGTACCGAGGAGGACATACAGTCCGCGCTCGACAAGGTGTCGGCCGGGCGCACCACCTTGATGATCGCGCACCGCCTCTCCACCGTGGTGAATGCGGACCAGATCATCGTCCTGGAGGCGGGCCGCATCGTCGAGCGTGGCACCCATGCCGCCCTGTTGGACGAGAACGGCCTCTACGCCGAAATGTGGGCGCGCCAGAGCCAGCAGGCGGAGATCCCGCCCGAGGAGGACCTCGACCAGAAGCGCGAACCCTCCGTGCGTGAGCGCGAGGAGAAGTTCTGACGCACCCGCCCCGCCGGCGGCGCCTCAGGCGACTTCGGCGGGGACGATCGCCTCAACGTCCACGAGCAAGGCCATCTCGCCCGAGGATGCGAACGTGACCCAACTGATCCGGCCCAGCGTCTGCACCGTAAAGTCGTCCTCGGTGCCGGGGATGACCACCGTGTCGTAACCCGCACCGCCGTGGATCAACGGCCCGTCGGCGAAGACGGTGGGCTCGCCGAGCGCGATCTGCTCGGACATGATCAACGTGTCGTCGCCCGCCCCGGCGACGACGCGGTCAAGGTAGCTGATCTCGCGAATGACATCGTCGCCGCCGCGGCCGAAGGCGAAGTCCGCCGCGCCGAGCTTGAGCACAAAATCGTCCGATAGGTTTGTTCCGACGAAGAGCATAGCCGTCCCTCCAACAAAACCAAGGCACCAATCATTGCCACCTCAAGTGTCATCTGGCGATGCGGCGTGATGATGGCAACGCGGGCGACGTCACGTCTCGCCATCGCCCGAACGACATTTTGCCGTTGGGACGGGCTGCGCGCTCCGGTAGAAGTGGGGGGAGAATTGGGCGAAGGGGCGGCCGAGCAGAGCGCGCCCCGCGAGGGGGATCTGATGCGCATATCGCCATTCATCCGTTCGGTCGTCTTGGGCGCCGTAGTCTCGGCGGGGGCAGTGGGAGGAGCGTCCGCCGCCTGTGTGGAGGATGCCGCGCTCGACGCCTTCGTCGGCGACTTCCACGCCAAGACCCCCGCCAAGGCGCTCGGCGCGGACGGGGACGTTGCCAACGCGCGCTGCGTTCAGGACCTCTTGGTCGGCAAACTCACCGGCGAGCTCGGCCCCGTCGTCGGCTACAAGGCCGGGCTCACCAGCGCCCCCGCCCAAGAGCGCTTCGGGGTGGACGAGCCGGTGATGGGAACGCTGCTCGAGGCGATGCTGCTGGAAGACGGCGCGACAGTGCCCGCCGCTTTCGGCGCCCGGCCCCTGTTCGAGGCGGATCTTCTGCTGGTGGTCAAGGATGCGGCCATCAACGACGCGACGACGCCTGAGGAGGTGCTCGCCCACCTCAGCGCCGTGCGCCCCTTCATCGAGCTGCCGGACCTGATGCTGGCCGATGGCGAACCGATGAACGGCCCCACCATCACGGCGATGAACGTCGGCGCACGCATGGGTGTGGTGGGGGACGAGATCCCCGCGACGCCGGACCTGCTGGACGCTCTGAAGACGATGACGGTGACCGTGACCGCCGCCGATGGCACCGTGCTCGCCGAAGCGCCGGGCGCATCGGTGCTCGGCCAGCCGCTCAACAGTGCGCTGTGGCTGATGGAGAAGGGCGTGACCTTCGCGCCGGGCCAGGTGATCAGCGTCGGTTCGATCGGCCCGCTGCTGCCGCCCGCCAAGGCCGGCGGCATGGCGACGGTCACCTACAAGGGCCTCCCCGGCGACCCCTCCGTGACCGTCCACTTCGAGTAGGCGCCCAAGCGGCCCGGCCCCGATCGCGCCCAAGATGTCGCGGCTGCGGCTGCGGCGCACAAGGGCGGCGCGGCACGCAGCCGGGCAGTGCGCAAGGCCGGTGTGTCCATGGCGCCGGGCGAGGGCGGCGCATGCCCGGCCGGGGTCAGGGCGGAACGGCATGCCGCCCGACCGCGGCACGGTGCCCTTGCTCGCCGCGTGCCCTTGCGCGTCGCGGCACCCTTGCGCAGCGCATTCGCGCGGCGACCAAGTGTGGCCTGGGCGCGTGGCCCGGACGCTTGGCGCGCCAGGGCGGCGCGCCACGCGGACCTCTACTCGGCGGCCTCGCTGGAGGGGTCGGGACTGGACTGCCGCGCCTCGCGAGCGTTCACCGAGCGGGCCTTTACCGAGCGGGATGAAGACGGGCGCGCCAGCACAGGCGCGTAGACGTCCGGCTGCTCCCCGTCCGCATCGCCCGCGGCCTCTCCCTGAGCGGCAGCGGCCTCACCCGGAGCGGCCCTGGAGAGCGGCACCGGATCGGCCGCGGTGGGCGCCTCCTCGGCCGGCACACCCGATGACGCCACGCGCGCCCGTGCCACCACGGGGGCGTAGACGTCGGCCGGTTCGCGGGATCCGTCCGCGCCTGATCCGTCTGGCACGGATGCCGCTGCGGAGGTCGGCACGGTGCCGGCGGGAAGGCGAACCAGCGTCGCCGGAACAGCGGCCGGTGCAGGCGCCGCCCCAGTCGTGGCGCCAGCCGTGCCGCCAGATGCTCCCGCCATCACCAGCGCGCCACCGGCCCGCGGAGCCGCTTCGCGTCCGCACAGCCGCGCCCAGGTGCGGCCCACCGTCTCCGGCATCGCCAGCATCACCGGCACCACCACCAGGGTGAGAATGGTCGAAAAGGCCAGCCCGGCAATGATCGCCGTCGAAAGCTGCACCCACCAGATGGAGGTGATGCCGCCCACCGCGATCGTGCGGGTGAAGAAGTCGAGGTTCACCTGCGTCGCCATGGGGATCAGCCCGGCGATGGTGGTGATCGTCGTCAAGAGGATCGGCCGCACCCGCTGCGCCGCCGTCGCCAGGGTCGCCGACAACAGGTCCGGCTGCTCCAGCCGCTCGCGGTTGAAGGTGTCGATCAGAACGATCGCGTTGTTCACCACGATGCCCGCCAGCGCGATCACCCCCGTCCCGGTCATGATCACCGAGAACTTCTGCCCGGTGATCGCCATGCCGAGAAGCACGCCGAACACCGAGAGGATGATCGTCATCAGCGTCAACGCCGTCTGGTAGAACGAGTTGAACTGCGTCACCAGCACCAGGAACATCATCACCAGCGAGGCCGTCATCGCCTTCACCAGGAAGTCGAACGCCTCAGCCTGGTCCTCGTTGGCGCCGCGGAAGGTGAAGCTCACCCCCGCGGGCCAGTCCTGGCCCTGCACCCATTCGTCGATCTCGGCGATCTTGGCGTTGAGGTCGTAGCCGTCCTCTTCCAGAACGTCCGCCTTCACCACCATTGCAAACTGCCCGTCGATCCGGGTGATCGACGACACGCGCTGCTGCGGCGTCACATCGATGAAGTTGGCGATCGGCACCTGGCCGCGTGCGGTCTGCAGCCGCAGATCGCCGAACTGGTTCAGGTTGCGCTCCTCTTCCGGGTAGCGCACGCGGATGTCGATCTGATCTTCCGAATCGTCGGGCTGATACTGGGTGAGCAGCACGCCGTTGGTGACGAGCTGGATGAGCTGGCCCACCTGCAGCACGTTCGCCCCGAAGCGCCCAGCCTCCTCGCGGTCGACGTCGAGCTGCCACTCGATGCCGGGGAGGGGGCGGTCGTCCTCCACGTCGCGCAGGCCCTCCACCGTCTCCACGTGGGCGCGCGCCCGCTCCACCGCGGCCAGCACCTCGGCGTAGGACTCGGACGTGACTTGAAGCTGGATGTCCTTGCCGGTCGGCGGCCCGCCCTCGATCTTGCGCACCTCCACCTTGATGCCGGCGAACTGCGTGCGCTCGCGAATGTCGGCGAAGATGGCGGCGGCCGGACGGCGGCAGCAATAATTCACGAGCTCGATCTGAAGCTCGCCGATGACGTCGGCGGGCTTGTCCTGCACGCCGCCGATCTGCCCGCCGCCGGCCGAATCGCCGCCCGACGGGAAGGCATTGGTGACCACGTTGTCCACGCCGTCGATGGCGAGAACCTCCGCCTCCACCTCGCGCACCAGCGCCAGCGCCTCGCGCGCCGACATGTTGCCGCGCGCCGAGATCATGGCGACGGCGACGTCCGGCTCCTCCTCGACGAAGAATTCCACCCCGCCGTTGTGCGTGGAGAAGAACTGCATGACCCCCACTGCCACCACGACGACGATGACGACGGTCGCGATGACCCCCGCCGTCGTCCCGGCGAGCGGGCGCAGGAGACCCACGTAGAGCCGCCCCGCACCCTTCAGCGTGGAGAGGTCGAACGGACCGTGCGGGATGGGTTCGGCGGGTTCCGCGCGCGATCCGCCCCAGCGCTTGGCGAGCCTGGTGGCGATCACCGTACCGGCCAGGAAGGCGGCGAGAGCGGCCGTGATCTGCGCCGGGGCAGGGGCGGCGGCAAGCGCCAGCATCGCCGCCGCGGCGGCCGCGCCGCCCGCGGTCAGGCCGATGATGAGCTGGTTGGATAGCACCGTTCCCACCACCGGCAGGAAGACCAGCGCGGTGATCAGCGCCACCGTCAGCACGATGATGACCATCACCGGCAGGTAGGACATGAACTCGCCCGCGACGCCCGGCCACAACAGCATCGGCAGGAAGGCGAGCAGCGTCGTCGCGGTGGACGAGATCAGCGGCCACACCATGAGATGCGCCGCCTCGCGGAAGCCCTGCGCGCGCGATGCGCCCTCGGCGATCCGCCTGTCGGCATATTCCACCATGACGATGGCACCGTCGACGAGGAGGCCGACGCACAGGACGAGCCCGAACATCACCATCATATTGACTGTCATGCCGAGGCCCGACAGCACCGTGAAGCCGAGCAGGATCGAGGTCGGGATGGCGATGCCGACGAGGAGCGCCGAGCGGAAGCCGAGCGCCGCGACGATCACGATCATGACGAGCACGATGGCGGTGGAGATGGACGCCTCCAGCCCGCCCAGCACCTCGTAGATGAAGGAGGACTGGTCGAGCAGGTAATCGACGTGGATCGCGTCCGGCCAGTCCTTGGTGGCGGCCGTCACGGTGTCGACCACCATCTGGTTGTTGAGGATGATGTTCTCGCCCAGCCGCTTCACCACGTCGATGGTGATGGCCGGATGCCCGTTCACCCGCGTGAAGGTGGTCGGGTCCTTGAAGCTGCGACGGACCTCGGCGATGTCGCCCACCGTGACGACACCGTCATCCGACTGCTTGATGATGATCTTGAAGACGTCCTCGGCGTCCTCGATCAGCCCCGGCACCTTGACCGAGAAGCGGCCCTCGCCGGTGTCGAGGAAGCCTGCCGGCACCAGCGCGTTGTTGTTCTGCAGCGCCTGCAGAAGCTCCAGCGGCTGGACCTGGTAGGACTCCATCGCCGTGCGGTCGATGAGGACTTCGAGCTGCTCCTCGCGCGCGCCGGAGAGGTCGGCCGACAACACGCTCGGGATCGCCTCCACCGCGTCCTTCAGCCGCCGTGCATGGGTGTAGAGCGTGCGCTCCGGCACCTCGCCCGACAGCGCCACGATGATCGTCGGCACCAGGCTGAAGTTGGTCTCGGTGATTGTCGGCTCGTCGGCGTCGTCCGGCAGGTCCGCCTGGGCGCGGTCGACCTTGTCGCGCACGTCGGCCAGCGCCAGATCCTTGTCGAAGTCGGCGTTGAATTCCAGGATGATGCCGGCGTGCCCCTCGGCGGCGATCGCCTTGATCTCCTTCAACCCGTCGAGGCCGCGCAGCTCGGTCTCCATCGGCTTGACGAGCAGCCGGTTGGCGTCCTCCGGCGAAATGCCCTGCTGCGTGATCGACACGTAGAACAGCGGCACGTCGATGTCCGGGTTCGCCTCCTTCGGGATCGTCGCATAGACGAAGGCGCCGGCTCCCAGCAGGAAGACGAGCAGCGTCAGGATCGTGCGCGGGCGGTCGAGTAGGCCGTCCAGGATCGCTTTCATGTGGCGTCAGCCTCTGCAACGGCAGTCACTGTCTGCCCGTCGATGACGTAATCTTGCCCCACGGTGATGATGGTGACGGTGTCGGGCAGGCCGGTGACCCACAGCCCGTCGGCGTCCTGCACCGCGATCGTGACCGGCATGAAGGAGACGGTGCCGCTTTGATCCACCGTGCGTACGCCGATCTGGCCGTTGTCGGCGAGCGTCAGCACGCCGGGCGAGAGGCGGTGCGCCTTCACCGGCGCCAGCGGGATGTTCGCCTCGGCCGTCACGCCGGCGCGAAGGGTCATATCCGGGTTGGGAACGCTGAGTTCCACCGTGAAGGTGCGCGTGTCCGCATCCGCCGTGCGCGAAATGTAGACCACCTCGCCGGTCACGCTCTCGCCGGTGACGAGGGTGACCTGAGCCTCGACACCGCGTTCGATGGCGGAGATGTCGCGCTCGGACACCTGCCCGGTGACGATCACCGGGTCCGCGTCGACGATGGTGGCGCACACCCCGCCGACCGAGAGCATGGCGCCGACCTCACCGAGCGGTTCCTGCACCACGCCGGCGATGGGCGCGCGGATGACGGCACGGGAGAGTTCCTCCTCGGCCTCGGCGACGGCGGCGCTGGCGGCGTCGAGCGCGGCCTTGGTGGCGGCGACGCGGGTCTCGGATTCGAACCCGCGGCCCTGGAGCTTGGACGCCGCGTCATAGTCGAGCTGGGCGCGTTCGGCCTCGGCCTTGGCGCGGGCGAGCTGCGCCTCGCGCACGCCTTCGTCGAGCGCGCATAGAACGTCCCCTTCGGCGACGCGCGTGCCCCGGTCGACCGGTCGGCTGGCGATGCGCGCCGTGGTCTCGGCCGCCACGCTGACGAGAGCGTCGGCCCGCGTGCGGCCGCGCATCGTCAGGGAGCGGCTGCGCTCCTCTGCGGTGATCGTGCGGGTGCGGACGCTGAACGTCCCCGTCGCGGCCTCCTGGCGCGCGGCGGGCGGACGCGGGTTCGCCTCCTCCGCAGTGCCGGACACGACCAGCGTGCCGCTCGCCATCCACGCGGCGATCCCGGCGGCCATCACACCGGCCAGCAGATATCGTCCATTCATGTCGATCTACTCCGCGGCCTTGGGGAGGCTGGCGTCGGTGCCGCCTTCGGCCATTGCGATCAGGCTGTCGCCGTGGGTCTTCAGAAAATCGAGGTGGGCGCCGAGGCAGTTGCGCCCATAGGCCGCGGCCCAGCTGAGGGCGTCGCAATCGCGCTCGCCCGCGCATTCCGACTCCGCCACCGCCGCCTCGATCGCGGCGATCTCCTCCGCGAGGCCGGCTTTACGCTCCTCGATCGCCGCCTCGACCGTGCGTCGCGGCAGATGCGGCGCGAATGAGGAGACCAGCAGGAAACGCGACCGAAAGATGTCTGGCCCCGGCGGCTCGGACAGCTCCTCGATCAGCGCCGCCCGCCCCTCGGTGGTGATGGCATAGACCTTTCGTGACGGGCGGCCGGATTGGACCTCTTCGCGCACGGTGACGAGGCCGCTTTGGGCGAGCCGCGCCAGCGCCGGATAGATCGACCCGTAGCTGGCGTCGACGAACCAGCGGTGCCGTCCTTCGAGAGACTGCTTGCGGATCTCGTAGCCGGTGCGCTCATCATTGAAGAGGATGGCGAGGCACAGGACGGTGACGGGGCTGAGCGGTTCGCGGGGCAAAGCGATCCTCGGTTCGAGATATGACGGGCCGATATATGTTGTTGCGCAATATAGGTGTGCCCGAGCCGGGTGCAATCGAAAATCGCATTTGTTTAGCCGAAAGCTGAGGCGCGCTGAGTGCGCCTCCTGGGTTGAAAAAGAGGCGCATCGCGAATATTTTGCGCAAGGGGTCGGAATCACCGATATCGACCACCGAATCGCTGATCTTATAACCGAACCATCAATCCCAACAATGAGGTGCGACGCGCGGATGGCTCAACACCGCCCCCTGCCCAAGGCCCCCGTCACCCACACGATCGACGCGGTGATCGACGAAGACTTCACGTCCGGCGCGCCGTCCGCGACCATCCCCGCCGAGGAGCATCTGATGGTGCGTGACGGTGTGCGCTGTGCCGGTGCGCACATCATCGTCGACGTCTATGGCGGCCAGCGGCTCGACGAGCTGGACCATATCGAAACCACGCTGAAGCGCTGTGTCGAGGTCGCTGGGGCGACCCTGTTGCACGTCCATCTGCACCATTTCGACGAGAATGGCGGCGTCTCGGGCGTCGCGGTGCTGGCCGAGAGCCACATTTCGATCCACTCCTGGCCCGAGCACAATTATGCCGCGCTCGACATCTTCATGTGCGGCGAGACCGAGCCGATGGCCTGCATCGAGGTGCTGCGCGAGGCGTTCGCCCCGGCCAACATCGCCGTCAGCGAGTTTCTGCGCGGCCGCGGCCTTTGAGCGTGAAGCCGGGAGAGGGGGGACGCTCTGCCTCGAGCGATCCCCAGTGGATCACCGAGACCGTTGCCGACGCTGCCGGGTTTCGCACCGCCCTTTCCGCCGACAGGGTGGTGCGCGAAGTGGCGGGTGAGCAGCACCTCGCGGTGTTCGAAAACCGCAGCTTCGGCCGCGTTCTGACCTTGGACGGCGCCATCCAGGTCACCACCGGCGACGAGTTCGTCTATCACGAGATGATGGCCCACGTCCCCTTGATGGCGCACGGTGCGGCGGCGTACGTGCTCATCCTGGGCGGCGGCGACGGCGGCGTTGCGCGCGAGGTGCTGCGTCACCCTGTCGCCGGCGTGACGCTGGTGGAGATCGACCGCGCGGTGGTCGACCTCATGGTGGCCGAGATGCCGTCCGTGTCCGCCGGCGCCTTCGACGATCCGCGCCTGACGCTCGCGATCGCCGACGGGGCCGATTTCGTGGACGGGGCTGCTGAGGCGTCGTTCGACGTCATCATCGTCGACGCGCCGGACCCGGTGGGCGCGGGCGCCGCGCTCTTCACCGGTGCCTTTTATGCCGCATGCCGGCGCATCCTGCGGCCGGGCGGGGTGATGGTGTGCCAGTCCGGCATGCCCTTCCTGTCGGGCGACTGGCTGGCCGGCCATGCGCAGACGCTGCGCGCGTCCTTCGCCGACGTCGCCTTTTATCTCTCCGTGGTGCCGAGCTACACCGGCGGTCCGATGGCGCATGCCTTCGCCACATCCGATTCGGCCCTGAAGGACGCGCCGGCGCACCTGCTTGCCGCCCGTGCCTCCTCCCTCCGCCTCGCAGGACGCTACTGGACGCCCGCTATCCACCGCGCCGCCTTCGTGCTTCCGCCCTACATCGCCGCGCACATCACCCGCTGACCGGCGGTCGGTTCTGACATCCAAACGTCGTCGCACCGCGGCTTTGTCGTTGCCCTTGATCGCCGAGTCGGTCGTCGGCTGCATGGGCCAATGTTGAGTCGGGCCGGGTTCAGCGGCGTTTTCGGCGGTGCCGCCGGGCGGTCCGCGGTGAGGGGGCGGACCGGCGGGGCGAGGACCCGTGCCTTCGCCACCGTCCGCGCCATTCTGAGGGACCGTTTCGCCGGTGTGCTCTCCTTCTGCGCCGCTCTCGGTGCGGCGTGGCGTCGCCGGACGCCGGCAAGTCGCGGCGCCGCCTTCGTGCTGCCGCCGACCATCGCCGAGGGCGTCGCCTCTGCCCGCGCGGCGGCTCAGACATAACCCTCGCCCCGGAGCGAGGTGAAGGCGTTGGCGCCGATGATGATGTGATCGTGCACCGACAGCCCCAGAGGCTGCGCGGCCTCCATGATCTTGGCCGTCACCGCGATGTCGGCGCGCGAGGGAGACGGGTCGCCGGACGGGTGATTGTGGATCAGCACCACCGCGCTGGCCGAGAGTTCGAGGGCCCGCTTCAACACCTCGCGCGGGTAGACCGGCGTGTGGTCCACCGTTCCCGTTCCGGCACATTCGGACGCCAGCATCTGGTTCTTCTTGTCGAGGTAGAGGACGTGAAATTCCTCCCGCGCCACGCCGCGCAGCTTGGCGCGGTAGAATTCCACCACGGCATCGGTGGAGCCGAGCACGGCGCGGGCCTTCAGGGTGTCGTGGGTCAGCCGCTCGGCCGTTGCGCGGACGAGGCGGAAGTCGCCGACCACGCGCTCGCCCACGCCGCTCACCTCCAGCAGCCGAGCGGCCGGGGCGGAGACGACCGCCGCGAACGAGCCGAACTCGGCAATCAGCGCCTTGGCGATGGGTTTCGTGTCGCGCCGCGGGATGGAGCGGAAGAGGAGGAGCTCGAGAAGCTCGTAATCCGGCAGTGCCTCCCCGCGGTCGAACCGGTCACGCAGCCGGTCTCTGTGGCCGGCCGCGAGATCGGCGCTCTGCCGTCTCGCCTTGCTGCTGCTCTCGGGGGCCAGCGCCGTCCGTGACGCCGGCCCCGCGCGTGCGCCTGCGCCGGATGTGATGTCTCTGCCCGCGGCGGCGGTGGCGCCTGGGGGCAACGCCGTGCTGGAGGCGCTGCCCGCGTCTGAGCGCAATGCGGTGCCCGAGGCGGTGGTGACGCCTGCTCGCGAGACCGCACCGGAGGCCGCGCCGGCGGCTGTGCAGGTGCCTGCGCCCGAGGCCGCGGCGGCGGCACGGCCCATGCCGCTGCCGCGTATTGCGGCCCCGGCCGTTCGGGCCGCGGCGATCGCTGCGGTGGGCGTGTCCGAGTCGGATGAGCGGAAGAGATCGTCACAATGATGGTTCATCCCGTCCTCGTCACTGCGGCGGCGCGGCGTTTCGGCTGCCGTCCGCGCGGGTCCGCGTGGCGGCGGATCCGCCTCTTTGTCGTCGGTCGCCGCGACGCTTTGCGCACCGTCTTGTCCGCCCGATGCGGCCTCGCGGACATATCGTTCGTTCACGCCGGCGGCCTCTACAGGTGCGGACAGCGTGTGGCGGGGGCCGTCGTCTTGCCCTGTCCCGATGGCATGCTGCGGGAGGTCTTCGTGCTTCGACCGTGTCATCACCGCGGCGAAAAGCGGGGGAGGCTCGGCCGGGTCGTTGATCAGGCGCCGACCGGATCGCCGCCGCTGCGGCGCTTGCGGCGGGGCGGCCGGCAACACACGGCTCTCCGGGCAATCCGCTCGGCTGGATGCGGTGCCGTGCGGCGGGATTTCACCGCCCTCAAGTGTGGCTGGGGGGCCAGATGCCGGCCGACCCGTTTGCGTGCGCCGATCGGCCCCGGCGGCGGTCGTGACCAATGCTTCGTGTTTAGAACGTGGGAGCGGCACCTGGCCGAGACTAAGTCCCGCGCTCTGCACGCTTGCGGCGGCTTCGCTCAGTGCGGGCGCATGGCTCTGCGCGGGCCCGTCGCCCTGCGCAAGCGCTTCGGCCTGCGCGGTGGCTTTCTCCTGAGCGGCGGCTTCGCCCTGTGCGGCGGCTTCGCCCTGTAAGGTGGCCTCGCACTGCGCGGCGGGATCGCCGGTTGCGGCAACGTCGCTCTGCGTAGCCATCTCGCTCTGGCAGGCGGGCTGGCGCAGCGCGGTCGCCTTGCGCTGCGCGGCGACTGCGCCGTGCGCAGCGATTTCGCTCCGGCGGGCGGGCTGGACCTGCGGGACGGTCGGGCGAGCGTCCGCTATGGTGCCGGGAGTGGCCGGATGGTCGTCGGCACCGGTGGTTGAGACTGGACGAGAAGCGGTGTCTGCCGGCGCGCAGGCCGGAGCGGCTTGATCGGTCGCGGCGGATGCGTGCGATTGGCCGGGGGCGGGCGTTGGCCGCGGCCGGTCCGCGGATGGTGGGTCCCTGCCCAGCGCTGCGGAGGCGTCGGCAGCGGCCTGCACGATGTCGGCCCGCATCGCGGCTGCGCGACCGGCAGCGGCGGCGCGCAGCATGTTCAGCGCCGTGTCACCCGCCGTCCCGCCAGCAGCACTCATGCGCTCATCCCCCATGGCGAAGGGGAGTATGATCTCTTCACGTCAAATTGCAATCTGAGATTGCCGGTCAGGGCAAAACCCGCGGGAACGGCTAGATGTCGTCGCCCGCTACCATGTGGGGCGAGGCGGTGAACACCTCGCAGCCGTCCTCGGTGATCCCCACCGTGTGTTCGTACTGCGCCGAAAGGGAACGGTCGCGGGTGACCGCCGTCCACCCGTCCGACAGGACCTTCACGTGGGGACGGCCGAGATTCACCATCGGCTCGATGGTGAAGATCATGCCCGGCTGAAGACGGATCCCGTCGCCGGGGCGCCCATAGTGCAGGATATTCGGCATGTCGTGAAACAGCCGGCCGACGCCGTGGCCGCAAAATTCACGCACGACGGAGCAGCGCTCACCCTCCACATAGGTCTGAATCGCGTGGCCGATGTCGCCGGTGGTGTTCCCAGGCTTGGCGGCGTTGACGCCATATTCCAGCGCCTTCAGCGTTACCTTCAGCAGCCGGTCCGCCGCGCGGCGCACCTGGCCAACGCGGTACATGCGCGAGGAATCACCGTGCCACCCGCCCAGGATATAGGTCACGTCCACGTTGAGGACGTCGCCTTCCTTCAACGGCTTGTCCACCGGGATGCCATGGCACACCACGTGGTTCACCGACGTGCACACCGCCTTGCGGAAGCCGCGATAATAAAGCGTCGCCGGGATCACGCCGTGGCGCTCGGCGAAGGCCATCACGTACTCGTCGATCGCTTCCGTCGTCACGCCGGGAACGATGAAGTCGTGCAGCTCGTCGAGGCATTGGGCCGTCATCGCGCAGGCGGCACGCATGCCGGCGAAGGCATCGGCCCCGTGAATGCGCACCTGACCCGTGTTGCGGGATGGCGCCACGTCCGCGTCAATGAAGTCCACCATGTGCCTCGCCTCCTTCCAATGCCGTTATGTCGGGTTTTTGGCGCTGAAAGGCAAGCGATTAGGCGGCGGCGCGGGCAGCCTCGGCCAACGGCAGCACAGTCTCCCCGTCCAGGATCGGAATGACCCCGTCCGCGTGGATGCCGTCCGGATCGACACGGCAGCGCAACGCGGCGAAGCGCACGCCCGCCGCCAGCGCCTTGTCGAAGGCGACGCCGTAGGCCGCGTCGATGTGCCGGGCCAGGCGAAACACCTCGCAGTCGCCGCGCTGGATGAGGAAGACCATCAGCGCGTCGTCACCGGCCGCGACCACATCCGCCAAGGCGCCGAGGTGCTTGGCGCCGCGCGCGGTCACGCAGTCGGGGAACGAGGCCTCGCCGGGACGCTCGACCATGTGGACGTTCTTGATCTCGACGAAGGTGCGCCGGCCGTCGTCCTGCGTCACCAGAAGGTCGATCCGCTCAGCCTTGCCGTACTTCACCTCGGGCCGGATGGTCCCGGTGGCGGGGAAGGGCGCCCGGCCCGCGCGCGCCAGGGCGAGCGCCACGCGGTTGGGGTTCTGCGTGTTGGCGCCGACCCAACCGCCCTCGGCTTCGACCGCCTCCAGCGTGTGGCTGTAGCGCCGCTTGGGGTTGTCCGAAACGGAGAGGAGCACGCGCGCGCCCGGATTGGTGAGGCCCGTCATCGCCCCGGTGTTGGGGCAGTGGGCGGTGATCTCAGTGCCATCGGCAAGGCGCACGTCGAGCAGGAAGCGCTTGCGCCGCTCGACCCAGATGGCTTCGACGAGGGGACCGAAAGGATGTGCCAACATGGCCGCAGTGTGCCGTGCGGCCTGCGCCCTGCCTAGGCCGCGCGCCCGACCGTCCCCGCTTTCAACGCACGCTCCGCCGGGCGTGTCAGGAACGGCGCACCGCTGGCATGAGACGCGCGGCGGTGGACCAGCGGCGCCCAGGCTGCGGTGGGGCGCTTCACTGGCCCGGGGTGGGCGTCGCCCGGCGCCGCGCTGCCCACTTCAGGGCGCGCCCGGAACCGCCTGAAGGTAGCGCGCGATGGCCTGGCGATCTTCAGGCGCCACCTTCGCCCAATTGTCGATCACCGCGGACATGGACCCGCCGACGGAGTCGTAGTCGGGCGTGAATCCCGTTTCCAGGAGATAGGCGATGTCGGCGGCGCTCCACCCGTCCAACCCCGCGGCGGTGATGTCGGGCGTTGTGCCCTCACCGTCCGGGTTGGGTGCCCCCTTCAGCCAGCGGGCCGGGTCCATCGCCATCAAGGCCGTGCGCGGCGTGTGGCATTCGCCGCAATGGCCGAGGGCGACGGCGAGATAGTGGCCGCGGCGGACCTCGTCATCCGCCCCGTCCGGCACAGGGGGCGCGTCCGTCATGGCGAAGCGCTTCCACAGGCCGATCGGACGGCGCCAGCCGAACGGGAAGGGGAGACCAGCCGCGCCGGGCTCCGCATCCGAGGGAGGCAGCGTGTCCATGAAGGCCTTCAGGTCGGCGACGTCGCCGGGCGCCATGTGACGATAGCTCGTCCACGGAAAGGCGGGCACATAGTGGCTCCCGTTCGGCGCGATGCCGCGGGTGACGGCGTTGGCGAAGTCGGCGTCCGACCATCCGCCGATCCCTTGGCGCGACGGCGAGATGTTGGGCACGGTGATCGGCCCCAGCGGCGTCTTGAGGACCATGCCGCCGGCGAGAACGAGTTTGGCGTCCCCCGTGGCGGAGGGCTCGGCGTGGCACGACGCGCAGCCCCCCGCCCAGAAGACGGCTTCGCCGCGCGCCGCGTCGCCGCCCGTGGGGACGGCGGCCGCCGCCAGCGGGTCCGGCGCCGACAGGAACCAGAAGGCCGCCGCGCCGGTCCCCAGCACCAGCACGGCGGCAAGGACCAGGCGCATCAGTTCTTCGGCGCGCGGTAGGTCTCGTGGCAGCCGCGGCAGGACTGTCCGAGCGGCCCCATCGCCGCACGCAGCGCGTCCAGCCCGTTCCCCGCGGTCTCCTTGGCGTTGGACGCGGCCGTGATCATCGCCTCGCCCTTCTCCTCGAACCCGGCGCGGTCGGACCAGATTTCCGGCTTGGCGCGGGTGTCGTGGCCGGTCTCGGAGCCCTCGGGGAAGAGGGTGAGGAACACCGGAGCCTCGGTGATCATCGTGTCGAGCGCGGCGATCGCAGCGTCGGCATCGTAGGCGGTCTCGCCCTTGGCCATGCCGCCCAGAACGCCCATCGCGTCGCCCACGTCTTCCATGATGGCGTGACGCTGCTCCTGCGGAGAGTCCTGCGCCAAGGCGCCGAGCGAAAGGGACAGGGTGAGGGAGGCCGCCATCAAGGTGGCGGCGGTTGTACGCGCTGCGGTCATGGGAAAGCTCCGGTCGGCGTTCGATTGCACGGCCCGGTGCGCGACGAACCGCCCGCGCCGAACCGCGTGCGAGGCTAAAGTGGAGCTCTTCAAAATCAACGCGGGCGCAATCGCGATTGCGTGATCGGCACGGCCTGCCGTCCGCGGCCGCGTGGGCGGGGAGGGGCTTCAGACCGGGGCGTAGAGCCAGTCGATCTCTTTTTCACCGATCTTGCGCAGGAGCTGGTAGCCGAACGACACCAGCAGCTCGTGGCTGCCGTAGCTCGACCCGTAGCGCGAATTGGTCGCCTCTTTCACCTCCATCATGATGATGGGGCGGTCGCGCATGATCGTCTCTTTCGCGCCCAGAAGCGCACGTTCCTCGTATCCTTCGACGTCGAGCTTCAGGAAGGCGACGTCCGTGGCGCCGAGGCTGTCGATCGGGCGGGCGGGGATGTCGCCGCCGGGTTCGACGTGGCGCGTCACGGTACGGCGGTCACGCCGGCCCTCCATGCGCACGCTCTCGGCGTGGTCGGAGACGGCGACCTCGTGCAGCGTCACGCGCTCCGCGACGCCCCAGTCGGCGACGTTGCGCCGCAGGCAGTCGGCGGCGTCCGCGGCAGGCTCGATGGCGATGACATGGTCGAAATGGTCGGCCAGCAGACGCACAAAGACGCCGATGTTGGCACCGGCGTCGATCGCGGTCGTGCGGCGGGTGACGGATGTCAGGGCATCCGCCAGGTGGTGAATCTGCTCACCGCGGCCGCCGTGCTTGTAGGCGGCCATGGATTTGCGCCGGTTCGATCCCCAGCGCAAATCCTGATCGGGCAGCCAGTAGTCGCCGACTTTCTTCATCGTGCCGGTCCCGCTGGCCGCTCAGTGTCGCAATTAGGCGGACTGGGTCTCGGTCTCGGCCGGAGCGTCGCCCACGTCTTCCGCGGAGGGCTCCATCAGCTCGGACGCGGGCGTGTCGACCGCCTCGGAACCGGTGTCGGCGACGGGGGATTCCTGCGCCAGCTCCGGCTCCATCGGCACGTCTTCGGCTTCGCCGAGGTCGTAGCCCGAATCGCCCTGCGAGCGGAGCAGACCGTCGAGCGCGGCGCGGGAGATCAGATCGCAGTAGAGCGTGATCGCACGCGCGGCGTCGTCGTTGCCCGGAATCGGGTAGGTGATGCCCTCGGGATCGCAGTTGGTGTCGAGGATTGCGACGATGGGGATGCCCAGGCGGCGGGCTTCCTGGATGGCGATCGACTCGCGGTTCGTGTCGATCACGAACACGATGTCCGGCACGCCGCCCATCGACTTGATGCCGCCGAGATTGCGCTCGAGCTTCTCGCGCTCGCGGTCGAGGTTGAGGCGCTCTTTCTTGGTGAAGCCCTGGGCCTCGGTGTCCATCATCTCCTCGAGATTGTTGAGGCGACGGATGGAGTTCGAGATGGTCTTCCAGTTCGTCATCATGCCGCCGAGCCAGCGGGCGTTGACGTAGTACTGGGCGCACTCGGTCGCAGACTGGGCGACGGCTTCCTGAGCCTGACGCTTGGTGCCGACCATCATCAGACGGCCGCCCTTGGCGACCGTGTCCGACACCGCCTTCAGCGCCTGGTGCAGCAGCGGCACGGTCTGGGCGAGGTCGATGATGTGGATGTTGTTGCGCGAACCGAAGATATAGTCCTGCATCTTCGGGTTCCAGCGGTGGGTCTGGTGACCGAAGTGGACGCCAGCTTCGAGGAGCTGACGCATCGTGAAGTCGGGAAGGGCCATGGATTCTCTCTATCCGGTTGAACCGCCGCGAGCATCCGTCCCGTTGCCGGGACACCGGAGATAAGCTCGCGTGTGGGATGGCGCGCGATATACGTGAGGCGGCCGCGAAGTGCAACCGCCAATCGTCATCCCTTCCCGCTTCGGCCCTCAGTGCCCCGCGGGTGAGCGGTGGATGAAGAGATCGTAGGCCGCCAGAAGAGCAGTCGCGCCGAGCACCAGACCGAGGTCGAGCCGCGGCACGAAGTCGATCAGGATGAAGAGGAAGGCGCCGAAGAGAATGAGCGCCAGAAAGCGCGGCGCGAACAGGGCCAAAAGCAGGGCCGCGACGGCGATCCCGGCGATGCCGGCCATCCCGTAGGCTCCGATGGCCGCCAGCGCATCGGCTGTCATGGACTCACGCATGGGCGTTTCTCCCTTCCTGTCCGTGTCCGAGTAGTGTGGCCTGGAGCCAGGCCGCTGTCGTGAAGAGGCGCCGGTCCTCCCCCTTGGGGCCGACCAGCAAGGCGCCGATGGCCCGTCCTTGCGCGTCCGCCAGCAGCGGCAGTGTGATCTGCGGCAGGCCGAGGAACGCGAAGGCGAGCCCTGCCTCACGCGGGCTGGCGGACCCGGCGTTCGCGCTGATCGGCGCAATGATGGCGTCGCACCGGGCGAAGATGGAGGAAAGGCCCGCATTGAGCACCGTCCGCCAGTCGAGAGCGGTGAGATAGTCACGCGCCAGAACCGCGTCGCCCTCGGCGACGAGGTCGCTGACATGGCCCGGAAGAGCATCGCCGAATTTGGCGGCGGTGCCGTTGAGGGCGCGGGCGGTCTCGGCGGCCAGAATGCGTTGTGCCTGGGGCACAGCCTCGCCGAAGACGCCCGGCAGAGGCGCGGCGAACGTGCGCGGGGCGAGCACATCCTGCAACTCGGCGAAGGCGTCCTTCACCGCGGCGTCCGCTTCGTCCCACCAGGCCGGCGGGACGAAGGCGAGGGTCGGTGCGACGAGCGGTGCGGCCATCGCGCCGTCTTTGAGGCCGGGCGGCGGGGAGGGCATCGTAAAATCGGCGCCCGCATCGGCCGCGAAAAGGGTGTCGGCGACGGCGGCGGCGCCGATCAGGTCGCCCGCGAGGACGACCGGCGCGGCGAGGCTGGGCGCGGCGACAAAGGTGCCGCGCATCGGCACCGACCCGGCGGACGGGCGGTAGCCGACCACATGACCTAGCGCCGCCTCGCCGAGGACCTCGCCCAAGGTGTCGACCGCGACCGCGGCAGCCGCAGCGCGGGCGGCCAGCGGACGGGCGGCGCCGGCCGTGGTGGCAGCCGGGCCGGGGAGGCCGAAGGGGGCCGTCTCCGCCTTGCCGGTGAGCACCGCTCCAGCGGTCCGCAGACGGGCGAAGAGGGCGGCGTCCTCGTCCGGAACGCGCGCGCTGTCGCCCGCGAAGCCCTGCGTTGTGGGGATGCGGGCGGTGTCGACGAGGTCGCTGACTGCCACCGGAAGGCCGTGCAGAGCACCCAGCGGACGGCCGCGCCCGCGCCAGGCGTCCATCGCCATGCCCTGGCGGCGCAGATACTCCGCGTCGAACCAGGTGAGGCCGGTGCCTTGGGCGGCACCCGGAGCCTTCGCCGCGGACGCCGCCGCCTCGCCCCGCGCGGCAGCCGCCGCGGCGAGGTCGGCCGCGCGCATGGCCCCGGCGCCGATCCGTTCGATCAGGATCGCAGCCGGAAGGTCCATCAGGCGCGGATCACCGCCCATAGAAGAGCTCCGGCAGATGGAACACCGTACCCGGGAAGATGTAGACGATCGCCATTGCGATGAACACCATCAGCAGGAACGGCATGATGCCCGCGAAGATGTGCGTCAGCTTCACTTCCGCCGGCGCGATGCCCTTCAGATAGTAGGCCGACATCGCCATCGGCGGCGTCAGGAACGACGTCTGGAGGTTCAGCGCCACGAGGATGCCGAAGAACAAGGGGTCGATGCCGAAGATCTCCAGCAGCGGCAGGAAGATCGGCACGAAGATGATGATGATCTCCGACCACTCCAGCGGCCAGCCCAGCAGGAAGATGATGAGCTGCGCCAGCAGCAGGAACTGCAGCGGCGTGATGTCGAGCCCGGACACGAACTCCGAAATGATCTGCTCGCCGCCCAGGTAGGAGAAGACCGAGGAGAAGACGTAGGAGCCGACGAAGAGCCAGCACACCATCGCCGTGGTGCGCACGGTGAGATAGACCGATTCCCGCAGCCGCTGGAACGTCAGCGCCCGGTAGGCGATGGCGAGGACGATGCCGCCGAGCGCGCCAATTGCCGCCGCTTCGGTGGGGGTGGCGAGGCCGAACAGGATCGAGCCCAGCACCGCGAGAATCAGGAAGGCCAGCGGAACGAAGGACACGATGATCATGCGGATCATCGTCGCCATCGGAATGTCCGGCACCTCTTCCTTGGTGGGGCGCGGCGCCGCCGACGGCTGGATGATCGACCGGCCGACGACGTAGAGGAGATAGAGCCCGACGAGGATCAGTCCCGGAAGCAGCGCGCCCGCATAAAGCCGCACGATGGAGACACCCGACGCCGCCGCATAGACGATCAGCATGATCGACGGCGGAATGAGGATGCCGAGCGTGCCGCCGGCGCAGATGATGCCGGACGCGAAGGACGGATTGTAGCGCGCCTTCAGCATCGCCGGCAGGGCGAGGAGGCCCATCAACGTCACCACCGCGCCGACGATGCCGGTGGCGGTCGCGAAGAGGGCGCAGGTGATCAGCGCGGCCACGCCCATCGACCCCGGAATGCGCTTGGAGGCGATGTTGAGCGTCGAAAAGAGCCGGTCGACGATGTTCGCCCGCTCGACGATGTAGCCCATGAACAGGAACAGCGGCACCGCTGTCAGGACCTCGTTCGACATCACTGTGTATGTCTGATTGATGAAGAGGTCGAAGATGCGGTTGTTCAAGAACCCGTCGAACCAGAGGGACCACGAATCCCAACTCGTCGCCGTCTCATCCAGTCGCAAATATTGGCGCCATTGGCGCGAGGGGTCGAAATAGGCGTAATAGCCGAAGCCGATGCCCATCGCCATCAAGGTGAAGGCGATCGGAAAGCCGAGGAACACCAGCATGATGAACAGCCCCAGCATCGCAAGGGCAATTTGGGGATCGGTCATGGATGGTTGCCCGCTTCGGCCTTCGCAGCCGCGTTCATCAATTGGTCTTCGGTTTCTTGCACGTCTTCGTCCGCCCGCATCCATTCACCGGTTTGGATGCATTTGATCGCGCGGAAGATCTCGGCGATGCCCTGGATGAACAGGAGCAAACCCGCCGCGACGATCACCGTCTTGAACTGGAAGATCGGGATGCCGGCCGGCGAATTGACGCTGACTTCGCTGTAGGTCCAGGAGCGCGAGGCATATTTCCAGCCCGACAGCACCAGCGCGGTGACACCGGGGAAGAAGAAGAACAGGTAGAGGATCAGATCGACCGTCGCCTGGGTGCGCGGCTTCCACAGCCGGTACAGAAAGTCGCCGCGGACATGGCCGCCGCGCGACAGAGTGTACGCTCCGCCCATCATGAAGAGCGTGCCATACATGATGAAGGAGACGTCGAAGGCCCAAGGCGTCGGGGCATTGAGAACATAGCGGACGAAGACTTCGTAGCTCGTTCCCAAGGTCATCAAGAGGATCAGCCAGGCAAAGGTCTTGCCGAAGGCCGCCGACAACTGGTCGGCGAAGCGGATATAGCGGGTCATAACAGCGGCGCGACTCCAGGAAAGCACGGCCCGCGGTGGGCCACTCGAACACCGGACGGACCGGGCCCGCACACACCCGCCCGCGCGGCGCGCCCATGCTGGCGGACCGGCCCGTGTGAAACGGGCCCACTCCGGCAGCACGCGGCGCGCCCCGCGGGGCAAGGCAGCGGCGCCCGCCCACACTCATGCGGCGACCGCGCCATCAACGGGGCCGCCGCAGCGTGGGTCAGCAGAAGACAGGCGTCAGGAGGGCAGCTTGCCCGGGAAGAAGTGCTCGTAGGCAAGGCGATAATCGGGAGAGTTCAGGATCTCGTAGTAGGTCACCCGCTCCACCCACTCGCGCTGGCTGTCGAGCACCTTCTTGATGAAGGGGTCGGTCTCGAGCTGGGTGATCATCTCCGACCAGGCGTCGAGCTGCGTGGCGAGAATGTCGTTCGGCGTCTGCTGCACGTTGACGCCGCCGTCCACCAGCTTCTGCAGGTCGGCCGAGTAGTTGTCGAGCGCGAAGGCGGTGTTCGCCGTCGACGCCGCCTCGACGCCATATTCCATGATCGCGCGCAGATCGTCGTCGAGATCGTCGAGGAAGTCGCGGTTGAAGAGGAACTCGAACGCCTCGGACGCCTGGTGGTAGGAGCCCAGATAGTAGTTCTGCGCCACGTCCTGCGCGCCGAAGCGCATGTCGGAGGAGGGGTTGTTGAACTCGAAGGCGTCGATCACGCCGCGCTCCATGGCGGGCACGATTTCGCCGCCCGGAAGCTGCGCCACGGACATGCCCATCGACTGCATCAGATCGGCGGCGAGCCCGACGGTGCGGTACTTGAGGCCAGCGACGTCAGCGGCGCCGGAGATCGGGTTGGTGAACCAGCCGAAGGGCTGAGCCGGCATCGGGAAGCCGAGAAGGCCCACCACGTTGAGGCCCATCATGTCCTGGGTCAGCTCACGATAAAGCTCGCGGCCGCCGCCCTGATAGAACCACGACAGCATGGTGGTCGGGTTGCCGCCGAACACCGGGCCGGTGCCGAACAGCGAAGCCGCCTTGTTCTTGCCGTACCAGTAGGCCGACACCGAGTGCGCCACGTCGAGAACGCCGTCGTTCACCGCGTCGAGCACCTGGAACGCCGAGACGACCGCGCCCGCCGGCAGAAGGTCGACCTGAATGCGCCCGCCCGACATCTTCTCGACGCGCTCGGTGTACTGGCGCGCCATGTCCATCCAGATATCGGAGGCGGGCCAGGAGGTCTGCATCTTCACCACGAGCGGGGCCTGGGCCAGAACGGCCGGAGCGGCAAGCGTCGTGGCGGCGGCAGCGCCACCGGCGACCGCGCCGGTGCGCAGGAATGACCGGCGGCTGAGCGGGCTACGCGTCTGATCTGTCATAATCTCTCCTCCCATCTGCCACTTGTGGGCAGTGGGAGTGATCAATCACGAAATCACCAGCCCAGTAAACCGTCTGAAAAGTGCGTCAAAATTGTGTTTTCGGATAACTAGCGTAAAATCAACAACATAGCCGTTTTTGTTAATTTGCGGCTATTCACAAAGTCGCATGTGAGCGGGGACCGCCCGAGGACGGCCCCCGCTCCGCATGGGCCGAACGTCTTATTCGGCAGCCTCCGCCTTGCCGAAACCGCCGCCGCCCGGCGTCTCGAGGCATAGCCGCTTGCCGGCCGGAATCTCCTGCGTGCCCTTGCCCCTCAGCTTGGTGCCGTCGGACAGACTGACCGAACCATTGGCGCCGTTGCCGCCGCCGGCGCGCCCGCGCGGCGGATGGTCGATCCGGTCGAACGCCGCCAGGACCTCCATCGACTGGCCGAACCGGTTCTCGATCTCGATCACCTGGCCGTCGCCGCCGCGATATTTGCCGGACCCGCCCGACCCCTCGCGGAGCTCCTTCTTCCAGATCACCACGGGCGCGGCCTGCTCCATGATCTCCACCGGCGAGCCCTTCACGCCCGACGGGAAGGCCGTCGCCGACAGCCCGTCCGCGGCGGGACGCGCCCCGGTGCCGCCGTTGGTGGTGATCGTCACCGCGAAGCCGTGGCGGCCGAGCGTGTTGCCCTCGGCCTGGCCGCGCAGGGTGATGTTCCACAGGCAGGACGTGCCCTCCGCCGGCACCACGTCCGGGATGAGCGGCTCCAGGCAGCCGAACATCACGTCCGGCAGCATCTGGCCGATGATGTGGCGGGACGACACCGGCAGCCCGCGCGGCGCGTTGAGGATGCAGCCCTCCGGCGCCTCGATGTGCCACACCGACAGCGAGCCCGAATTGTTCGGGATGCCCTTGGCGAGCGCCGCCATCAGCCCGAACGCAGTATAGGCGCGGGTGTAGGCCATCGGCACGTTGATGCCCTTCTTGGCCGTGCCGCTGGTGCCGTCGAAGTCGACGTGGACGCCGTCCTCGGCCACCGTCAGCGCGGCCACGAGGTCGACCGGCTTGTCCAGCCCGTCGATCGTCATGGAATAGCGCGTGGTGCCCTTGGGCAGCGCCGCCACCCGCTCCATCGCCGCCTTGTAGGACGCGCTGATGATGTGCTCGGCCAGCGGCTCCAGGGTGGTGAGGGCATATTCGCCCATCATCTCCGACAGCCGCTTGGCGCCGATCTCGTTGCAGGAGATCAACGAATAGACGTCGCCCTCGGTCTCCACCGGAAGGCGCGTGTTGGCGCGGATCATCGCCATCACGTTGGCGTCCATCGTGCCCCGGTCGCAGATCTTCAGGAAGGGGATGTTCAGCCCCTCGGCGAAGACGTCGTGACCGTCCGGTCCGAAGCCGATGCCGCCGATGTCGATGAGGTGGGAGGTGCAGGAGAACAGCCCCACCATCTTGCCGTCGTGGAAGGCCGGCGTCGTCACCACGAAGTCGTTGAGGTGGCCGGTGCCGCGCCAGGGGTCGTTGGTGATGTAGTGGTCACCTTCCTTCATCGTCTCCACGGGGAAGATGTCGATGAAGTGTTTGACCGATTCGGCCATGGAATTGACGTGGCCGGGCGTGCCCGTCACCGCCTGGGCGAGCATGCGCCCCTCCATGTCGAACACGCCGGCGGACAGGTCGCCCGCCTCGCGCACGATGGTCGAGAAGGCGGTGCGCAGAAGCGCCTGGGCCTGCTCTTCGACGACGGCGATGAGGCGGTCCCACATCACCTGATTGCGGATGGCATCGGCTGCGCTCACGCGGCAATCTCCTGCGCTTTGGTGGTGCGGGTGAGGATGAGGTGGCCGTCGACGTTGAGCGCCGCGGTGTAGCCGGAGGGAACGATCGTCGTCGTCGCCGCCTCGGTGACGAGGGCGGGGCCGGCGACCGACGTGCCGTCCGTCAACGCCGCGCGCGGGAAGGCGGAAACCTCGGCGGTCGCCTCGTCCTCGGGCACGAAGAGGGTGCGCGGCTTGGCGGTGGTGTCGCCCGTCGCGGTCTCGGTCATCCGCTCGGCGCGGGCGGGGGCGGAGAGGGCGAGCGACCAGCTCATCGCCTCGATCGCAGCGCCAGCGATGGTGCGGCCGAAGAGCGCCGAATAGGCCGCCTCGAACGCCTCGCGCAGGCTCGTCGCGTCGAAGTCCTCGGGCACCACGACCGGCACCTCGTGCCCTTGGCCCATGTAGCGCAGGTACGCGGTGCGGGTCGCCGTCACCTCGCTCTCGGCGACGGCGGCGGTCACCACCGGGCGCACCAGCGCGTCCATTTCGGCGAACATCGAAGCGACCGCCTCGTGGTCCATCGTGTCGATCGGCACGAAGGCGGAGCGCACGACCTCGAAGGACACCGGCGCATAGAGGAAGCCGACCGCCGAGCCGACGCCGGCGTGGGCGGGGATGATCACCTTGTCGATGCCGAGCTTCTGCGCCAGGCGCCCGGCGTGCAACGGCGCCGCGCCACCGAAGGCGATGAGCGTGCGGGACGCCACGTCCGCGCCGTTCTCCACCGCGTGCACGCGCGCCGCGTTGGCCATGTTCTCGTCGACGATCTCGCAGATGCCGTAGGCCGCCATCGCCGCATCGAGGCCGATCGGATCGCCCACGACGCGCTTGACCGCCGCCGCGGCGCCCGCGGCGTCCAAAGTGATGCGCCCGCCGGCGAAATCGTCCGGGTCGAGCTTGCCGAGCGTCAGGTCGGCGTCGGTCACGGTCGGCTCGGTGCCGCCGCGCGCATAGGCCACCGGGCCGGGGTCGGAGCCGGCCGAATGGGGGCCGACGGCGATGCGCTTCATCGCGTCAACCTTGGCGATGGAGCCGCCGCCCGCACCGATCTCGATCATCTCGATCACCGGGATGCGGATCGGCAGGCCCGAGCCCTTGGTGAAGCGCGACTGGCGGTCCACCTCGAACACCCGCGCGGTGTTGGGAACGCCGTCGTCGATGAGGCAGATCTTGGCGGTGGTGCCGCCCATGTCGAACGAGAGCACCTTGTCTTCGCCGCACGCGCGCGCCACCTCGGCGGCCAGGATCGCGCCGCCCGCCGGGCCCGATTCCACCAGCCGCACCGGGAACTGGCGAGCCGTCTCGATGGTGGTGAGGCCGCCGCCGGACGTCATCAGAAGCACCGGGGCGTGGAAACCTTCGGCGGTGAGGCGGTCCTCGTAACGCTTCAGGTAGCCGGCCATCAGCGGCTGAACGTAGGCGTTGACCGACGTCGTCATGGTGCGCTCGAACTCGCGCGCCTCGGGCGACACGGACGACGACAGGCTGACGGAGACGCCCGGCAGGGCCTCGGCCAGGATCTCGCCGATGCGCCGCTCGTGCGCCGGTGCGGCATAGGCGTGGATCAGCGCCACGGCCACCGCCTCGACACCCGCTGCCTTGATCTGCGGCACCAATGCGCGCACCGCTGCCTCATCGAGCGGCTTCAGCACGCTGCCGTCGACCGCCACGCGCTCCGGCACGGTGAAGCGCAGCGGCTTGTCGATCAGCGCCGGCGCCTTGACGATGGCGATGTCGTACTGGTCGTAGCGGTCCTCGTAGCCGATGGCGAGGACGTCGCGAAAACCCTCTGTGGCGATCAGCGCCGTCTTCGCCCCCTTGCGCTCGATCAGCGCGTTGGTGGCGAGCGTGGTGCCGTGCAGGATGAGGTCGACGTCCCCCGGCTTCAGACCGCCCGCGTCCAGCACGGCCATCATGCCGGTCAACGCGCCGTCTTCCGGGGCCTTGGGCGTGGTCAGCACCTTGGTGGTGTTCACCTTGCCGTCCCCGGTATCGAGAACGACGTCCGTGAACGTGCCCCCGATGTCGATTGCAAGCCGTACTTGAGACATCTCAACTCCTGAAGCGTCCGGGACGGATCCGTCCATGAGGAAGACGGTGCGCCGGACGCGGCCAAACAAGATCCGAGCGGCTCGCGTCCGCCCGCCCAAGCGGCCATCACGATGCCGCATGTCATGTCCGGGACGCAAATGGCATGCCATTCACGATGGCGCGTCCCATCGTCCCCAACTTCGTTTAACGGTCGCGCCGCTCCGTGGCGAGCTCTGCTCGCCGTACGCCGTCCGATGGCGAGTGCTGCTCGCCGCGCGCCGTCCTGTCTCCTCCGCGCCCGGCGTGGCCGGACTAGAAGCGGTCGATCCGGTAAGGGGAGGGGTCGGTGAAGGTGTCCTCGCCGGTCATCATCTGCGCCAGCAGAAGCCCTGTCGTCGGCCCCATGGTGAAGCCCAGATGCTGGTGTCCGAAGTTGACGAAGAGCCCCGTTTGGCCAGGCACAGGGCCGACCGCCGGCAAGAGGTCCGGCAGGCACGGCCGCGCCCCGCGCCACGGCTCGGGGTCGATCCGCTCGCCGAGCGGGAAGAAGGTGCGCGCCTGCGCTTCCGCCTTCGTCAGCTGGTCGTAGTTGGACGGATCATCCCGGCTGGCGAACTCGGCCCCGGTGGTGATGCGGATGCCGCGCGCCATCGGGCACAGCGCATAACCATTGTCGCCATCAAACAGGAGATGGTTGAGCGAGGCGTTGCCGGACGCCTTATAGTGCATGTGGTAGCCGCGCTTGACGAAGAGCGGCGGGCGCACGCCGAGCGGGTTCAGCACCTCGCCCGACCATGGCCCCAGCGCCACCACCACCTCGGGCGCGCTCACCGCCCCGGCCTCGGTCGTCACCGTCCAGCCCTCGGGCGTCTTTGTCAGCGACCGCGCATCGCCCCTGCGGAAGGCGCCGCCCGACGTCTCGAACAGCTTGGCATAGGCGGCGCCGACCGCGCCCGGATCGTCCACCCGCCCCGGCGTTCCGAAGTGGATGGCGCCGGCCATCTGCCGGGTGAGGTTCGGCTCCTCGGCGGCGAGGCGGCGCCCGTCCCACACATCGTATTCCACACCGAATTCGGCTTTCACCGCCTCGTCCACGGCAGCCGCCGCCTCGAGGTCCACACCGTTGCGGAAGAGGCGGACATAGCCGCCCTCCTTCATGTGGTGCATCGCCCCGGCGCGCTGCATGAAGCCCTCATGATCGGCCCGAACGCGCTCCAGGATCGGCACATTGGCCATCGCCGTCTTGCGCGCGCTGACGGTGGTTCCCGCCTTGGCGTAGGATAGCAGCGCCTTCGCGATCCGCGGCAGCGCCGCCCAGCGCACGCGCGCGTCGGTCCGAAGGCCGAACGCGGCGCCGATGAGGATGCTGGGATCGCGCGGGAACACGTAAGGCATCACCGCCTCGGACTGGATCAGCCCGGCATTGCCGAAAGAGGTCTCCTCCGCCGGGCCGCGCCGGTCCACCAAGGTGACCGACTTGCCCCTGTCCAAAAGCTGGATGGCACTGGAGATGCCGACCATTCCGGCACCCAAGACGATGACGTCGCACTTCATGTTAGCCCACTCCCGCAGTCCGTTGCCGCGCATGGCTGCCGCGGCTCGGGGATCGCACCCCACACTTAACCTAGGATGCAATCCAGGGACCGGAACAGCGGGATGGCGCTATGCGCAAGACCGGCATCGACCCCGCAGGCTGCGCGCCACCGGCCGCGGGTTGCCGTCAACCGCCGTTCGGCCTATGGCGACACGGCCCATCCCCCAAAGTCTCGGCCCGTGACAGAACTCGTCCTCACCCTCTCCTGCATCGACCGCAAAGGCATCGTCGGTGCCGTCGGATCGTCGATCGCCGCTCAGGACTGCAACATCCTGGAGAGCGCACAATATTTCGACCGCGCCTCGGGCCGGTTCTTCATGCGCGTTCACTTCGCCGCGCCGGACGGGATGACGCCCGAACGCTTCCGCGAAGGCTTCCGCCCGACCCTCCTCGCCTACGACATGGACGCCGAAATCACCGACACCGCGGTGAAGCCGCGCGTCCTCCTGATGGTGTCCAAGGCCGGCCACTGCCTCAACGATCTCCTCTATCGCTGGCGCACGGGGCGCCTTCCCATGACCCTCGTCGGCGTCGTCTCCAATCACGAGACGTGGCGCACGCGGGTCGAAGGGGAGGGCATCGCCTACCACCACATGCCGATCACGCCGGACATGAAGGTCGAGCAGGAGGCGGCGCTGCTGAAGCTCGTCGAGGCCGAGAATGTCGAGCTGATCGTTCTCGCCCGCTACATGCAGGTGCTGTCCGACGCTCTATCGCAACGGCTGGAAGGGCGGGTGATCAACATCCACCACTCCTTCCTGCCGAGTTTCAAGGGCGCGCAACCCTACCACCAGGCCCACGCGCGCGGCGTCAAGCTGATCGGCGCCACCGGCCACTACGTCACCGCCGACCTCGACGAGGGGCCGATCATCGAGCAGGACGTGGAGCGCATCGACCATACGATGACGCCCGACGACATGGCCGCCGCGGGGCGCGACATCGAAAGCCGCGTCCTGGCGCGCGCCGTGCGCTACCACCTGGAACGCCGCATCCTATTGAATGGAGACCGTACCGTTGTCTTCCGCTGATTCCGCCGCGCCGTCCGGGCGCCCCGCCCTCATCGACGGCAAGGCGATCGCCGCCACCATCACCGACGACATCGCCCGCCGCACCGCGTCGCTAGGGGTGAAGCCGGGCCTCGCCGTCGTCCTCGTCGGCGACGATGGGGCGAGCGCGGTCTACGTGTCGATGAAGTCCAAGAAGGCGGAGGCGCTCGGCTTCCACTCGGTGCAGCACACGCTTCTCGCCGCCACCACAGAGGCCGAACTCCTCGCCGTGGTGGCGGACCTCAACGCCGATCCGGCGATCCACGGCATCCTCGTGCAGCTTCCGCTCCCGGCGCATCTCGACGCCGCGGTGGTGATCGCCGCCATCGACCCGGACAAGGACGTCGACGGGCTCAGCGTCACCAATGCGGGGCGCCTCGCGGTGGGCGATCCGTCCGCGATCGTGCCTTGCACGCCGCTGGGGGCGATGACGCTCATCGGCACCGTCCACGGCGCCGACCTTTCGGGCCTGGAGGCGGTGGTGATCGGCCGCTCGCGCCTCGTCGGCCTGCCCATGGCGCTGTTGCTGCAGCAGGCCAACGCCACCGTCACCATCGCCCACAGCCGCACCCGCGACCTTCCCGCCGTCGCCCGCCGCGCCGACATCCTCGTCGCCGCCGTCGGCCGCGCGGAGATGGTGAAGGGCGATTGGATCAAGCCCGGCGCCACGGTGATCGACGTCGGCACCAGCCGCGTTCCCGACGCCTCGAAGGCGTCCGGCCAGCGCCTCGTCGGCGACATCGCCTTCGCGGAGGCGGGCGCGGCCGGGGCCATCACGCCCGTTCCCGGCGGTGTCGGCCCGATGACCATCGCCATGCTGATGCGCAACACGCTGGACGCCGCCGCCCGCCGCGCGGGGTGAGCGGCGATACGCACGGCGTCGCAAGTCGTTCCCAAGAAAAATTAGGTTGGATCTGATTTAATCCTGCGGGAACTGGATGACGGACGCGGCGTTCTCTTCGCCAGCGACGGGTGCTCACGGACATCACCGCAAGTGGTGAGCCACCGTAGACCGTCGAACAGCAAGGAGAACGACCATGAAGACTTCGATGAAAGCCGCTCTGTCCGGCATTCTTCTGATGGGCGGGACCGCGGCGGCGACGGCACAGACCGTGGTCGTGGCCCCCGAGCAGGAAACCGTCATCCGCGAGTACGTGCGGTCCGAGCCGCTCGCCTCGATCAGCCTCCCCGGCATCGAGCTGAACCTCGGCCAGACCGTGCCGCAAGAGGTGGAGCTGCATACCATTCAGCGTGAGCAGGTCCCCTACAGCTACACCGTGGTGAACGATCGCACCGTGATCGTCGACCCGCAGACCCGCCAAGTCATCCGCGTGATCGACTAAAACGCGGACGCGGCATCAAGAGGCCCGGCCGGACACAAGCGTCCGCGCCGGGCCTTTTTGCGTCGGCCTTCGGCGCACTTCAGCGGCATCAGGACGCCGTCCGGCTCAGTGCTTCAGCGATTGCGCGTAGGGCATCGGCGCGATTTCGCCGATGCGGGTCGCGATCGGGACCGCGCAGGAGGTGAGACCGGCGTTCTGCAGCGCCAACGTCACCTCGGTGACGTGGAGCGCCAGTTCGGGCGACATGCGGGACGGGCGGCCCGTGGCGGCCGCCTCCAGCATGTCCATCGGGCCGAGCGCGAAGTTCATGCTGGCCGCGCCCTTGCGCCCGACCATGCGGTGCGTCTCGCCGTGGAAGGTCAGGCGCTTGCCGACCGGCATCTCGAGAAGTTTGCGGCGGATGGTCAGGCGCTTGTGGAAGCGCACCGGGGCGCCGTTCGCCCATGTCTTCGCCTGGCGGATCACGCCGCGGTCCCCAACCAGCGTGATCGCGTGGTCGTGCGGGGCGATGATCGAGCAGGTGAGGCGGGCGATCACACCACTGTCGAACACCAGCGTGCCGGTGGAGTAGTCGGGCGCATCCGTCGCCGGGGCGGCGAGGCGGGCGGAGGCGGCGATCACCGTCGTCACAGAGCCGAACGCCGTCATCAACCAGCCGAGGTGATAGCCCGCATGCTCCAGCGTGCAGCCGGTGGCGAACTCGTCGGCGGCAGGCCAGGGCGCGCCGCTTTCGCCGAGCCATTTCTCGGTCGGCGCCTGGCGGACGAAGCCGTCGTCCATCTCCGCATAGACGAGACGGATGGGGCCGGCGACGCCCTGCCGCACCGCCGCCGCCAGCACTTGCGCGCTCTCGCCGAGCTGGTTGCAGGGCGCTGCACCGAGGAGCAGCCCGCGCGACTTGGCGAGCGCGGCGAGGGCGTGGGCATCGTCCATCGTCATAGCCAGCGGTTTTTCGCTGTAGACGTGGTGTCCGGCGTCCAACGCGGCGCGGCTCACCTCGACGTGCGACGTGGGGTTAGTGAGGTTGAGGACGAGACCGCCGCGCGGCAGCGCCGCATAGAGCGCCTCCGCCGTGTCGAAGGAAGGCACCATCCAGTGCGCCGCGAAGGCGGCGAGGCGCTCGGGCCGCCGGTCGAACACGCCGACGATCGTGATCTCCGGATAGACCGCCAGGGAGCGCATGTAGAGGTCCGCCACGAAGCCGCAGCCGATGATGGCGACGGCGTAAGGTGCGCTGGAGGCGGACGGGGCGCCCGCGGAGGACGGGGCGGCGGAGGGGGCGGCGTCGTACACGGCGGGCGGTTCTCGCGGGCAGCAACAGGAAGACCTTTGTGCCCGCTGGTGCGTCGATTGGCTAGGCGTCCGGCGGCGTGGTGCCGGTCTGGTTCGGCGCAGTCTGACCCTGTGCAGGCTGCTTCGGCATACGGCCGGCCGGTGCGATGTCGGTGGATGCCCTGTTCATGGGGGTTCTGTTCGTGGGGGTTCTTTCCATTGCAGCGCTTCCGGTTGGCGAAGCGCCCCCACCGCCGTCGCTCGCCGGTGCGCCGGCGAGGCCCTTTTCCTCCCAGCGGTAGAGCGGCATGCGGCGGGACCAGAAGGTGAGCTTCCCCCAGCGCCCTGCCGTCGCGATACGCGCCGCCTCCCGCCGCGTCCTGTCGCCGGAGAGAACGGCGAGGGCGTGCGGGACGAGGCCGACCGCGAGCTGTGCGGCCGCGACGAGGGGCAGCGTCAGCCGCGTCAGGCGCGGGCGGCGGCTGGTCAGCACGGTGACGATGGCGAAGGATTGCCCTCCCGCGACAGCGCGCCGGGTGAGGTAGCCGAGGTCGCAGCGGCTGGCGGGGATCGCGTCGTAGACCATCGCCTCCGCCACCCACCCGAAGCGGCATCCGGCGCGGTGCTTGGCGGCCATGAGGAGGAGGTCCTCCCCGCCGTTGGCGCCGAGATAGAAGTCGAACGGGGCGGGATCGGTCAGCATCGTGGCGCGGCGGAAGACGCTGTTGGAGGTGGCGAGCACGAACCCTTGGGCGAGGCGGGCGGCGCGGCCGGGCGCGACCTCCGCCCCGTCCGCAAGCGGCGAGGCACGGGTGAACTGGGCGTGCGCCGCCGGGCCCGCCGCCGCCGGCTCGGCAAACTCGGGCGTGAAGGGGCCGAAATAGACGTCGTAATCGTGCCGGCGGATGGCGGAGGCCATGGCGGCGAGCCAGTTCGGCGCCACGTGCTGGTCGTCGTCGAGGAAGGCCACGAAGTCGGCCGTCGCCTCCGCCACGGCGCGGTTGCGCGCGACCGAGATGTTGGGCGGATGCGCCTCGAGATAGACGATCTGGAACGGGTGGCCTTGCGCTGCCGCGTGCACCGTGGCTTGGGCCGTGCCGGCGTCCGAATTGTCGGCGACGATGATGCGCACCGCGGTGCCGGGCACTTCGTCCATCGCCGCCAGCGAGGCGAGGAGTTTGGCCAGCAACGCCTCGCGGTGGAAGGTGCAGACGACGATGTCGATGCCGAGCGGATCCGCGGTGGCCGCCGGGCCGGCGGTGTCGGTCACGCCCGCGCCTCGCCGACGGCTTCGGCGATGGCGGCCGCGGTGTCGCGGTTCGGCCGCCAGCCGAGGGCAATGCGGGCTGCGGCCGAATCGTAGCGGGCGGCGCGGGCGAAGGTGGCGAGCTCGCCGCGGGTGGGCGCCAGCGCGGCGGCTTCCAGGCCCGAGCCGCCGAGCTTGCGCCAGACCTTGGCCGGAACGGAGGCGGCGACGCGAGCCTTCACGGTGGCCGGAGCGAGGTCCGGCAGCGTGCGCCCGTCGGCGGCGGCGAGCGCCGTGAAATAGGCGTTCCAGGTGAGGCTGTCGTCAGCGACGAGGTTGTAGGCGCTGAAGCCCGCGGGGGCGTTGGCGAGGGCGGCGACCGTGGCGTCCGCGACCTCGCTGACGTGGACGAGCGGGCACGGTCCCTCGCCGAGCGCGCCGAAGCGGCCCCAGGCGCCTAGCCTGATGCGGCGCAGGAGCTTGACGGTCCAGAAGGTGCTGTCCGGCCCGTAGACGGCGCCGGGCCGCAGCGCGACCGCGCGGCGGACCGGCAAGCCGGCGGCGGACGCGGCGTGCGATCCGCCGGTCGGGGCGGCTGGGGCAGCGGGCGATATGGCACCCCCGGCCGCCGCGGCGCTTGGCGATCCGGCGGCCCATGCGGCGAGAGCGGCCTCGCCCTCCTGCTTGTCACGGCCATAGGCGCCGGGGTCGCCCGCGGGCGGGGTGGTCTCGGTCACGGTGCCGGTGGCCGCGCCGTAATAGGCGATGGAGCTGAAGGCGATCAAGGTGGTGATGCCCAAAGCGTCCGCCGCTGCGGCAAGCTGCGGGATGCCGCCGGCCGTACCGCTGCCGGCCCCGTAGGCCGCGTGGACGATGGCCGTCGGCGCAGGGGCCGATGCGCCGCCTTTGGGAACGATCTGCGGAACGCCGCCGGTGAAGGCGAGGGCGGCCGGTGTCACGCTCGGATGGGCGACGAGGTCGTCGGGCAGCGGGGTTCGGTGGATGGCGGCGAGGACGTGGTGGCCCGCATCCGCCAGAGCGGCGACGACGGCGCGGCCGATGAAGCCCGCCGCGCCGGTCACGAGGACGCACTCAGTCACGCACGCCACTCCGGTCGCGGCCGCAGACGATACCCGGCGCGGGGGGCGTACAAGAAGGCCGAGCCTTGCGGGTCATCCATCCTCGCTGGCGAAATAGTTCTCGTCGATCGCCCGGATCTTCACCGTGCGCCGGGTGGAGTGGATGGGGTTGTTGAGCACCTCCTGGCGTCCGCTCGGGAGGCGTTCGGCGATCTTCTCCCGCGTCAGGGCGAACTCTTCGGCGGCGCGGGCGGCCATGTCCGGCACGCGTGAAATTCCCCGCGCTGCGTACTGCAGCACGGGGAGCATCAGCGCCTGATCGTCCGGGATGGTCACCGCCGTCAGTTGACGCCGAAGCTGGCGATGGCGGCCATGTTGACGATGTCGGTGTCGCGGGCGCCCATGGGCACGATCTGCACCGGCTTGTCGAGGCCGACGAGGATGGGGCCGAGCACGGTGGAGCCGCCCAGCTCCTGCAGCATCTTCGTGGCGATGGAGGCCGAGTTGAGATTCGGCATCAACAGCACGTTGGCCGGGCCCGAGAGGCGGCAGAAGGGGTAGGCCTTCATCAGCTCCGGGTTGAGGGCGACGTCGGCCGCCATCTCGCC
Source organism: Acuticoccus yangtzensis (assembly GCF_001927245.1). Taxonomy (GTDB): domain Bacteria; phylum Pseudomonadota; class Alphaproteobacteria; order Rhizobiales; family Amorphaceae; genus Acuticoccus; species Acuticoccus yangtzensis. The sequence continues at coordinate 91,840 of NZ_MJUX01000003.1, forward strand.
GTCCACCTCGAAATCGACGCGGCGCTTGCCGAGGATCCTCACCGCCTCTTCCACGCGCTCGGCATGTTCGCCCGGCGGGTGGCCGAAGTTGGCGGAGGCGAGCATCGCGATGCGCGGCTCGTAGCCGAGGCGGCGGGCGACGCGCGCAGTCTCCTCGGCGATGTCGGCGAGGTCTTTGGCCGAGGGTTCCTCGTTGACCGCGGTGTCGGCGACGATCACCGAGCGCCCGCGCGCCAGCACCAGCGACACGCCGATGATCTTGTGGCCGGGCTTGGCGTCGATCGCGAGGCGCATCGCGTCGAGCGCGACGGTGTAGTTGCGCGTCACGCCGGTGACCATCGCGTCCGCATCGCCGAGCGCGACCATGCAGGCGCCGAAGAAGTTGCGGTCCTGGTTGATCATACGCTGGCAGTCGCGCAGGAGGTGCCCCTTGCGCTGCAGCTTGGCGTAGAGGAAGCGCACATATTCGTCGTTGCGCTTGGAGAGGCGGGCGTTGGCGATCTTCAGGCCCGGCTTCAGCTCGATGCCGGCCTGGAAGGCGTTCTCGCGCACCGTCTCTTCACGGCCGACGAGGATGGCGGTGCCGAGCTCCTGGTTCACGAAGGAAGCGGCGGCACGGATGACGGCCTCTTCCTCACCCTCGGCAAAGACGACGCGGCGCGGGTTCTGCCGCACCTTGGCGTAGATGCGCGACAGGGAACCGGCCACGGGGTCACGCCGTGCGGACAGCTCTTCGGCGTAGCGGTCCATGTCGACGATCGGGCGTCGGGCGACGCCGGTGCGCACGGCGGCACGGGCGACCGCGGGCGGGATCGTCGACAGAAGGCGCGGGTCGAACGGGACGGGAATGATGTATTCGCGGCCGAATTTGGGGCGGTTGCCCTGGTAGGCGGCGGCGACCTCGTCGGGCACGTCCTCCCGCGCGAGGGCGGCGAGCGCCTCCGCGGCGGCGATCTTCATCTCTTCGTTGATGGCGGTCGCGCGCACGTCGAGCGCGCCGCGGAAGATGTAGGGGAAGCCCAGAACGTTGTTGACCTGGTTCGGATAGTCCGACCGGCCGGTGGCGACGATGGCGTCGTCACGGATCTCGGCGACCTCTTCGGGCGTGACCTCGGGATCGGGGTTGGCCATGGCGAAGATGATCGGGTTCGGGGCCATGGCGCGCACCATGTCGGCCGTCACCGCGCCCTTGACGGAGACGCCGAGGAAGGCGTCCGCGTCGGTCATGGCTTCCAGCAGGGTGCGCTTGTCCGTCCGCGCCGCGTGGGCGGACTTCCATTGGTTCATGCCTTCTTCGCGCCCGGCATAGATGACGCCCTTGGTGTCGCACAGGAGCACGTTGTCGTGCTTCACGCCCATGGACTTCAAAAGCTCGATGCACGCGATACCGGCGGCACCCGCGCCGTTGCAGACCACCTTCAGGTCCTCGATCGCGCGGCCCGTCAGGTGGGCGGCGTTGATGAGGCCGGCGGCGGCGATGATGGCGGTGCCGTGCTGGTCGTCGTGGAAGACGGGGATGTCCATCAGCTCTTTGAGCTGGGACTCGATGATGAAGCAGTCCGGCGCCTTGATGTCTTCGAGGTTGATGCCGCCGAAGGACGGGCCGAGATACTTCACCGAATTGATGAACTCTTCGACGTCCTTGGTGTCGACTTCGATGTCGATGCCGTCGACGTCGGCGAAGCGTTTGAAGAGGACGGCTTTGCCTTCCATCACCGGCTTGGAGGCCAGCGCGCCGAGGTCGCCGAGGCCGAGGATGGCGGTGCCGTTGGAGATCACCGCGACGACGTTGCCGCGGGTGGTATAGTCGAACGCGCGGTCCGGATCTTCGGCGATGGCGCGCACCGGGACGGCGACGCCCGGCGAGTAGGCGAGCGAGAGGTCCCGCTGGGTCGCCATAGGTTTGGTCGGCGTGACTTCCAGCTTGCCGGGACGTCCGCGGCTATGGAAGGTCAGGGCCTCTTGGTCGGTGATGGTCGGCCGGCCCCGCCGGTTCCGTTCTGCAGCGTCCACGTTCTCATTCCCCCGAAGCGACTTTTATTTGAATCACTACGCTGTAGAGCCGGGCGCCGTCCATCGTGCGCCGCACAATAGTTTTCAATCGGGTGGCGGCGGACTGGTGGCTGTGGGCGGCTGCCTGATCAGCGCCGGCCCGCGCCTGAATGTGGGCGGCGCCCGCGTGCCGCAAATCCATCGGCGGCGAGGGTGAAGAGTGCGGCGGTGATCGCACCGGCTGGGGCGAGGACGAGAAGGATCTCACCCGAGAGAAAGAAGGCGGACCAGCCGGCGGTGGCGGCAAGGCCGGTGAGGGCGGCGGCCGTCACCCGCACCGAGCGCCGTGCGCCGCCGGCGAAGAGGGCGGCGAGGACGCATGCGGTGGCGACGGCCGGCGGAGTCCCGAGGGCATAGACGGCAAGAAGCGCGCCGTCCTTGAAGAGGGCGAAGGCGCCGAAGAGGCCGAACAGGATCGTCAGCGGGCCCACGGCGAGAAATCCGACGAGCGTGGCGAGCACGACGAAGACGACGTAGCCTGCCAGGGGCCCGGCGAGCGCGAAGGTGGCGAGAAGCGCGGCGACGTGCCACGGGCCCGGCCGCACCGGGCCGGTTCTGGCCCGATCGCTTGCTGATCCGCGCGGCGCGGCAGCTTCGTGCGCAGAGGAAGGATCACGCCCCTGGGAAGCGCTGGGCGAAGGAGCGGCACCAGGCGCACGGGAGGCGCCGGGCGCGGGAGGATCGCCGCTCGCTCCCGCCGGGCCTGACGCGGGGCCGGGTGAAATAGACGAGGCGTGAAATGGGACACTGACGGGCATGGCAACGCACCCAGTTGAACGATGTCGTCTATGAGCCGCGAGGAACCTGCCGGCAAGCTCACCGTTGCCGCCCCGCACGGCGGTGCGAACGACGCTGCAGCGGCCGCGTGCCCTCCCGCGGCGCGGCAGAGAACCGGCGCGGCGGCGCACGAGGGCGGCCCGGCCATCCCCACACCCATCCCCGCATCGGTACACAGGGCGCGCGGCACTGTGGACGCCGCCGCGCCGCGCCTTGCCCCGGCGCGGCCCTGTGCGGCACCGTGTCGTCCCGACCCCCGGAGACCGACGTGGAACGCACAGCCAGCTTTGCCGAGGACGATGTGGCCGAAGCGGTGTGTTCCGACGCCGAGATCGCCAGCGCCACGCCGATGATGGCGCAATATCTCACCATCAAGGCGCAGAACCCGGACGGCATCCTGTTCTACAGGATGGGCGACTTCTACGAGATGTTTTTCGAGGACGCGGAGCTCGCCGCCAAGGCGCTCTCCATCCACTGCACCACGCGCGGCACCCATGCGGGCAAGCCGATCCCGATGGCGGGCGTTCCGGTACACGCGGCGGAGGACTATCTGGCGCGGCTGATCGCCCAGAACATCCGCGTCGTCATCGCCGAGCAGACCGAGGACCCGGCCGAGGCGAAGAAGCGCGGCTCCAAGTCGGTGGTGAACCGCGCGGTGGTGCGGATCGTGACGCCGGGCACCATCACCGAGGAGCGCCTGCTGCGGCCGGACCGCGCCTCTCTGCTGGTGGCCGTCGCGCCGGGCAAGACCGAGGTCGGCATCGCCGCGGCGGACGTTGCGGCGGGGCGCTTCACGCTGATCGCCGCGACGCCTGAGACGATGGCGGCCGAGATCGCGCGGCTGGACCCGGTGGAGCTGATCGCGCCCGAGGGGGTGGAGCTGCCGCTGCTCCCGGTGCGGCTCACGGTCTCGCGCCGCGTCCCGTCGGAGTTCCGCGCGAACGGTGCGGCGGCGCGGCTCGCCAACCAGTTCGGCGTGGCGGATCTGGCGGCGTTCGGCACGTTTACCGACCACGAGGCGGCGGCGGGGCTGGCGCTCGTCAACTACCTCGCCGAAACGCAGCTCGAAAGCGCGCCGCCGCTGGACCCGCCCCGCAAGGACGCGCCGGACCGGGTGATGGCGATCGACGCCGCCACCAGGGCGAGCCTGGAGCTGACCCGCCCGTCGCGCCCCGAGGGGCCGACATTGCTGTCGGCGATCGACTGCACGGTGTCGGGCGTCGGCGCGCAGCTTCTGGCGGACCGCCTGTCGAGCCCGTCGCTGATGCGCGGCGAGATCGCCGACCGGCACGACGCAGTGGCCGCCTTCGAGGCCGATCCCGTAGCGCGCGAGGCGGTGCGGCGGGCGCTGAAGGGCGTGCCGGACATGATGCGCGCGGCAGGCCGTCTGGCGGCCGGGCGCGGTCAGCCGCGCGACGCGCTGGCGATCGGCCGGGCGCTGGCGGCGGCGGGCGAGGCGGCGGCGGCGTTGCCCGCGGCGCGTCCGGCGATCATCGCCGCGGCGGCCGCAGTGCTGGACGAGGCGCCGGGCGAACTCGGCGCGCGGCTGGCGGCGACGCTGGACGAGCGCGCGGCGGGCGGCAACCAGCCGGACGGTTACGTGGCCCATGGCGTCGACGGGGCGCTGGACGAGGCGCGCACCCTGCGCGACGAGAGCCGCCGCTTCGTGGCCGGACTGCAGGCAGATTACCAAAAAGAGACCGGCGTCCGCGCGCTGAAGATCAAGCACAACGCGGTGCTGGGGTGGTTCATCGAGGTGCCGGCGGGCCACGCCGACACGCTGCACGGGCGGGACACCTTCACCCACCGCCAGAGTCTCGCCAACGCCGTGCGCTTCACCACCGACACGCTGCGCGACCTGGAATCGCGCATCCTGGCGGCGTCGGAGGATGCGCGGACGCGGGAGCAGGCGATCTTCGCAGAGCTGGTCGCGGCGATCGCGGCGGCGCGGCCGTGGCTTTCCTCCATCGCGGCGCAGGTGGCGGAGATGGACGTCGCCGCGGCGCTGGCCGAACGGGCGGCGGTGTCGCGCTGGGTGCGACCGGTGATGGAGGACGGGCTCGGCTTCCATGTGGAGGCGGGGCGGCACCCGGTGGTGGAGGCCGCGCTCGGCGACCGCTCGCGCTTCGTGCCGAACGACTGCGACCTGTCGCCGCCGGATGCCGAGGGGCTGGCGCGTGCGGTGATCCTCACCGGGCCGAACATGGGCGGTAAATCCACCTATCTGCGCCAGAACGCGCTGATCGCGGTGCTCGCCCAAGCGGGCAGCTTCGTTCCGGCGAAGGCGGCGCGCATCGGCATCGTCGACCGGCTGTTCAGCCGTATCGGCGCGTCGGACGACCTCGCCGCCGGACGCTCCACCTTCATGGTGGAGATGGTGGAGCTCGCTGCCATCCTGAACCAGGCGGGGCCGCGCGCCCTCGTCATCCTCGACGAGATCGGCCGCGGCACGGCGACCTTCGACGGCCTGTCGATCGCCTGGGCCGCATTGGAGCGGCTGAACGAGGTCGGCTGCCGCACGCTGTTCGCGACGCACTATCACGAGATCACCACCCTGTCGGAGCGGCGCCAGAGGATCGGCAACGCGACGATGCGGGTGAAGGAGTTCCGCGGCGACATCGTGTTCCTGCATCAGGTCGAGGCGGGGGCGGCGGACCGCTCCTACGGCGTCCAGGTGGCGCGGCTCGCCGGGCTACCGGCGCAGGTGGTGCGCCGCGCGCGGGACGTCCTGGCGCGGTTGGAAGAGTCCGACCGCGGCGCGGCGCGGGCGGCGCTGGCGGCGGATCTGCCGCTCTTCGCCTCCTTCGGCGAGGCGGAGCCGGCGGCCGCGGCGCCGGCGGCACGCTCGGAAGCGATGGAAGTGCTGGACGCGCTCAACCCGGACGCTTTATCTCCGCGTGAAGCACTCGACGCGCTCTATGCTCTGAAGGCCGCGCGCCGGGCCGATATGGGAGAAGAATGATGGCCAAAGGCTACTGGATCGCGCGTGTCGACGTGACCGATCTCGACGGATACCAAGAATATGTTGCGCTGAACGCTGCGCCGCTCGCCGAGTTCGGCGGGCGCTTCCTGGTGCGCGGCGGGCCGCACGAGGCGGTCGTGGGCGAATCGCGCCAGCGTAACGTGGTCGTCGAATTCCCGTCCTATCAGGCCGCCGTCGATTGCTTCTATTCCGAAGGCTATCAGAAGGCGCTCGCCGTGCGCCAGAAGACCTCGGTCAGCGAGCAGGTGATCATCGAAGGCTATGACGGGTCGCAGCCGGGTCAATGATGCGCATCGGAGTAGCGGGCGCGGCCGGGCGGATGGGCCGGGCGTTGGTGCGGGCGGTGCTCGAGACCGAGGGCGCCGAACTCGGCGCCGCGACCGAGCGGGCTGGTGCGTCCGAAACCGGTGAGGACGCGGGCGTCCTCGCCGGGGTCGGCGCCGTCGGCGTGGCGCTGACCGCCGACCTTGCCGTGCTCGCCGGCTGCGATGCGGTGCTGGACTTCACCGCTCCGGCCGCCTCGGTGGCGCTGGCCGAGGCGCTCGCTGCGTCCGGCACGGCGCACGTCATCGGCACCACGGGATTCTCGGAGGCCGAGGACGAGGCGATCGCCAAGGCGGCGCGGTCCATGGCGGTGGTGAAGTCGGGCAACATGTCGCTCGGCGTCAATCTCCTCTCGGTGTTGGTGGAGGAGGCGGCCGCGGCGTTGCCCCAGGCCGACATCGAGGTGCTGGAGATGCACCACCGGCGCAAGGTGGACGCGCCGTCCGGCACCGCGCTTCTTCTCGGCAACGCCGCAGCGGCCGGGCGCAAAGTGGCGCTGAAGGACAAGGCGGTGATGGTCCGCGAAGGGCACACCGGCCCGCGCGAGGCCGGAACGATCGGCTTCGCCACGCTGCGCGGCGGATCGGTGATCGGCGAGCACGACGTGATTCTGGCGCTCGATTCGGAACGTGTGGTGCTGCGCCATGTGGCCGAGGACCGCGGCGTGTTCGCCAAGGGTGCGGTGACGGCGGCGCTGTGGGCCGCGGGCAAGGCGCCCGGGCTTTATTCTATGCGCGACGTTTTGGGGCTGACGCGCCGCTAGGCGGGTTCGGCGGCCGAAGCAAAACAAGGGCGGTCCCATCGGGCCGCCCTTTTTCGTGATGACCCGGTCGTGGGTACGACGGCCGCGTCATCGACGGACCCCGCCCGCACACAGCGGGGCGGACTGGCGAATGTGGCAAGCTGCCGCGCCTGCAGGACCGGCTCCCGCCGACGCTCGCCGCCAAAATCCGCGGGCACACGCCCACTTCAGCCAACGCAGTTAGACAGGATCCGGCACCGGACACGGGCCGCATCGTGTGGATACTGAAGAGAGATTTTACTTTGCAACAATTTGAAATTGATGGGCTGTTCATGCTTGAAGCATCTTCTTTCCGCCATAAAGGCTAAAAGTTCCGCAAAAATTGTTCGGGTTCTGCTCATCCCTACACCTCTAAATTGAGTCGAATTTTGTTCCGTCGTTAACGGTTTATCCACAATGTTCTTCGTCGTCCGCCGCTGATCGGCAATGGAATGCCAGATTCGCCGGTTGATGGTCGGTGGTCCCGGAAGGGGGCTCACGGCGGTCGGACACGCTTCAATAAAATTCGATGGAATCGCGAATCATTTGCCGCCGGAGGGCTTCTCAGCCGCGTCTTCCGAGGGCAGACGCGGTGGAATTCGAAATATCAATGAAAATCAGTAGCTTGGAGATATGCCCAAAAGTTTCTCTCGCGGGCACTAAGTTGTGAATTGCACAGCTCATGTTGTTAACGTTGAAGGTTTAGCAAGGATTGGGATAAGTTTTCCACAGTCTGTGTATAGCGGGGGACAGGTCGTTCCATGTTCGTTCGTTCTTTCACGATGCGGTAAGGTCAACGGTGTCAAGTTCGCGCAACGCGAGAGTTGGCAAGGAGGCTCCATGCTCATCAATGGTTTCACGTCCGAGACGGCAGGTCGTTCACCAGACGCGGTGTCCTTGTTCTGGTGGCAAGGCTGGAGCAGCGCCTGGTACGTCACATCTGTATTTGATATCAAAGGCTTCCATTGCGACGCGCCGGGAACCTTCGTGCTCGTGCGGCGCGAACCGAATGGAAGCTGCACCCCGCTTCTGGTCGGCGCGTGCGAGAATGTGAGCGATGATCTGTTTGCCCATCACGGTCCGGCACTGATGCGCGCCATCAAATCCGGCGCCACTGAAGTGCATGTGCATCTTCTCGCCAATTCGCCGAAGGATCGTGCCGCGGTGATGGAAGATATCGCACAGGGCTGGCAGATGCCGGTTCACCCGGCGCCCGTCGCGTGAGGGGCGGAACCGGCTTCTGATCCCTGTGAAGATTCTCGTTGCTTGCGACAAGTTTCGCGGAAGCCTGACGGCCCGCGAAGCCAATACCACCATTCTCGAGGCGTTGGCCTCCAGCCGCCTCGAGGCTGTGGGCGCGGACGTTGCCATCGCCGATGGGGGCGAGGGCACGCTGGACGCCCTTTTGAGCGACAGCCTCACCCTCACGACGTCGACGATCACCGGCCCGTTCGGCGGCACGGTCGAAGCGCCCTGGGGCCTCGACCGTGCCGCCGCACGCGCCGTCATCGAGATGGCGCTTGCGGCGGGGCACCACATGGTGACCGCGGGGTATGACCCGGACCGGGCCACCAGCGCCGGGATCGGCGACCTCATCCGCGCCGCGTTGGACGAGGGGGTGACGGAAATCGTCGTCTCCGTCGGCGGCTCGGTCTCGGTCGACGGCGGGGCGGGCGCGCTCGAAGCGCTGGGCGCCCGTTATTTCGCTGCCGACGAGGAGCCTGTGGTCAGCCCCGCCGGCCGGGCGCTCCACACCGTCGAATCGGTCGACCTCTCGCGCCTCGACCCGCGTCTTGCGGGCGTGACGATCATCCTCGCCGCCGACGTCGACAATCCGCTCACCGGGCCGCGAGGCGCCGCGCGCGTGTTCGGCCCGCAGAAGGGCGTGAAGGCGGACGATATCGACGCCTTCGACGCCGCGCTCAACCATTTTGCCGACCGCATCGCCACCGCGACGGGGGCGCCTTCTCTCGCGACGACCCCGTTCGCGGGTGCGGCGGGCGGCATGATGGTGGGCCTTTCGGCGGCGGCCGAGACACGGGCGGTCGACGGCTTCTCGCTGATCTACGCTCACCATCGCCTGGACGAGCGCATTGCCGAAGCCGACCTCGTGGTCACCGGCGAGGGTTCGCTGGACGCGCAGTCGCTGTCGGGCAAGGGGCCGGTGGCGGTGGCGCGGGCAGCGCAAGCGGCGGGCAAGCCCGCCATCGCGCTCGCCGGGCGCGTCGCGGCGACGCCGGACGAGCTGGCGGCAAACGGGGTGACGGCGGCCTTTGCCATCGGCCGCGCCCCGGCGACCTTGGACGACGCGCTGAAGGCGGCGAAAACCTCGCTCTTCGACACCGCTCGCGCCGCATTCGACGCTGTGGCCGCCGGTCGTCGTCTCGGCTGAGCGCCACTGCGCATGGGGCGGCGCCCGGTTCGGGGCGCCGCGTCCCGCCGCATCTTAGCCGCGGCGGAAGACGACGCCGCCGACATATCCCGTGACGAGCGCCAGAACCACCGCGCCGAGACCGTAGAAGAGCGGCTGCTCGCGGCTCCACTGGAAGACGCGCTGCTCGAACCCCGTCTTGTGGACGTCGAATCGCAGCTCCTCTGTGGCAAGGTTCACCTCGCCCGCATAGAGGAAGGCGAAGACGCGGTAGCGCCCGTCGGACAGAAGCGGTGGCAGCGGGATCTCGGTCCGGAAGAAGGTGCGGCTGAGCTTCTCCACTCCGTCAAGCTCTTCGACATAAAGGCCCTGACTCATGCGCGCGGCGGCGAGTGCGGCCCGGTGCTCGGCGCGCCGGTCGCCGTCGTCCTCCACGCTGATCAGCGACAGGCTTCTGGCCGGTCCGCCCGCGTCCTCGATCAGGCCCCGGGCGCCGGGGGTGGAGAAGAGGCCGTAATAGGACGGCATCCGGTCGAACTCCTCTCCCTTCCCGTTCATCCAGATGCCGAATCTGCGTTCACGCCTTTGGACCAGCACGTTCTGCTCGGGCCCGCGCACGGCGATGATGATCTCGTAGCTGCCGGAGCGGGCGACGGTGTTGGCGTCGCGCTCGACCACGCCGAACAGGGAGAGGGTGGCACCGGAGAAGTTGGAGCCGATGGCGATCACGTTGCTGGAGAGGGCGACGGTGAGCGTCTCGGCCTTCAGCGGCGGGGCGGCCAGGAGGATGAGGAGGGGGGCGAGCCAGCGCACCATGTCAGCGGGCCAATGTGGTGATGGCGAAGAGATCGTCCGGGGTGAGGACGAGGTTGAGGGCGAAGCGCACGCCGACGATGAGGACGAGGAGGCCGAGGAGGGCGCGCAGATGTTCGCCGCGCATGGCCTGGCCGAGCGAGGCGCCGATCTGCGCGCCGATCACCCCGCCGATCATCAGGATGAAGGCCAGCATGATGTCGACGGCCTGGGAGGCGAGGGCGTGGCTGACGGTGGCGATCGCCATGACGCCGACGATCTGCACCAGCGAGGTGCCGACGACGACCGAGGTCGGCACCTTGAGGAGGTAGATGAGGGCGGGAACCATGATGAACCCGCCGCCGATGCCGAGGAGGGTGCCGAGGAAGGAGATGGACGCGCCGAGCCCGAAGACGGGCAGGATGGAGATGTAGAGCTTGGAGCGGCGGAAGCGGACCTTCAGCGGAAGGCGGTGGATCCAGCCGCGGCCGGGGGAGCGGCGCACGGGGGCGAGCGGTTCGCCCCGGCGGCGGGCAGCCCTGGCGCGCAGCATGGCGCGCACGCTCTCGTTCAGCATCAGCCCGCCGATGGTGCCGAGGAAGATCGTGTAACAGATGGCGATGACGAGGGTGAGCTGGCCGAGGCTGCCGAGGGCGGCGAAGAGTTCGGCCCCGGCATAGGCGCCGAGCGACCCTGCCGCGATGAGGCAGAAGGCGAGTTTGAAGTCGACCTGTTTGCGCCGCCAATAGGAGAGTGCGCCTGAGGTGGAGCTGGCGACGATCTGCGGTGTGACGGAGGCGACGGCGACCGCGGGCGGAATGCCGGAGAAGATGAGGAGCGGCGTCATGAGGAAGCCGCCGCCGACGCCGAAGAGGCCGGAGATGAGGCCGACCGCCGCGCCCATGGCGAGGACGAGCAGCACGCTGACGGGCATTTCCGCGATGGGAAGGTAGAGGGTCACGGGCGCTGCCCTTGTCGCTGGTGCGGGCCTTCAGGGGTCACGCGGGTTCACCTGGCCGTGGGGTCGAGTGGCGGGCCGGGCCGGTGCGCGGCGGCTGAGACGGGTGGCGGCGCGGGCGTGGCGGATGAGACTGCAAGGATCGAATGGCACCCTCAGGGCAGGGCGAGGGCGACGAAGGCGCCGCGAAACAGGGACACGACGGCGCGCAAGGCGGTCCGCACCACGCCTTTGACGAGGCGCACGGCAAGGAGCCCCGCGGCCCATGCGGCGAGGCTGTAGAGGAAGGCGATGAGCATGGCGACCCCGCGCACCGCGGCACGGAAGGCGCGCAAGCTGGTCTTGCCGGTCAGCTCAGCGACGGCGCGGCTTCGGGCGCCGAAGCGGCCGGTGAAGGTGGCGAGCTCGGTCGCGTCGCCGGTGTGGCGCACGGTGCGCATCAGCTTCACGGCTTCGGCGGGGCCGGCGTTGGTGGCCATGGTGCCGACGGCCGAGAGCGTGGTGGTCAGCTCCGCGCGTGCGGCCGCGGGGGTGAGATCGGCGGAGGCGTCGCCTGCGGTGGTGCGGCCGGTCGTGCGGGCGGCGGGGCTGCTGCCGGTGGCCGCCGTCTCGCCCCTGCGGGCGGCGGCGATCTGATCGGCGGTGCGCACGGGGGTCATCCCGCCCGTCGCACGGGTCGCGGCGAGGGCGGCGCCTGCGGGAGCGTCGGCCGAGCGGGCGGCGGTGCGGCCGAGGCGCACCAGGCTCGACGCGAAGTCCACCGTGATGTTGCCGGTGCGCTTGGCGACCTTGAGCACGGAGACGGCGGCCTTGACGGTCAGCGAGGCGCCGCCGGTGGCGAGCGTCACCCCCTCGGCGGCGAGCCCGACGGCGGCGAGGCCGAGGAGAAATTGCGAATAGTCCTCGCCGATGGCCGCTTTGCCGCCTTCGCGGACGATGTCGCGCACGTCGCCCACCACGGTGAGGTCGGAGACGACGGCGCCGGCGAGGCCGGCCGCGCTGTCGGCATGGCCGGTGATGTAGGCGCCGGCGAAGTCTCCCGCGTTGCGCAGCGCGGAGGCGAGGGGGGTCTGCGCGGCGGCCAGCGCGTCGACGTTGGCGGCGGAGAGGGGTTTGCCGAGTTCTTCGGCGAGGCCGGCGAACTGGACGGCGAGGGAAATGTCCCCATCGTCCAGCGCGGCGGCGACCTTCTGGTCCAACGTGTCGCCGGGGGTGGCGGCCTGCAGCTCGCGCCGGATCTCACGCTCCTGAAAGCCCGTGTAGAGGCGGGGAACGGCCAGCGCCAGGAAGGCGACTGTGCCGATCGAAAGGATCGTGGCGGCGGGGAGAATGCGCATCGCTTGACTGTCGTTGAGATCCTCGAGCGTGCGTAGCGGGTCCGCTGCGCACATCCATAATATCACACTCTTGCCGATCGGCGAGGGGGCAGGTGCCCTCGTCCCACGCCGGGCTTTCGCTTGGCCCGCCGGACGGCCGGTGCCGCGGCGTGCGGCCGCCCCGCCCGTACCGCGACGGGGCCGGGCGGGGGCATGCTGAAGGCTCCCCACGCAGAACTCGTCCGGGAGCACGCGGCACCTTCGCGCCTCGGATATGAAAGCTCGCTGAACAACTGTTTGACGCCCCAGGAAACGCATGGCACTGCCCGCGCACGAAGGCGCGGCGTCGGCCATGACGTCTTTCACCTCACAATATGGAGCGCTTATGGGCGATCTTTTGGCTTCGGTCCGGTCGGCGGCGCAGCGCACGCCCATCTCCGGCATCATTTCGACGGCCAATCACGGGCGGCAGGTGCCGGGCACCATCCCGCTGTGGGCGGGCGAGGGCGACCTGCCGACGCCGCGTTTCATCGCCGAGGCCGCGGCCAAGGCGCTCTATGACGGCGAGACCTTCTACACCCACTCGCGCGGCATACCTGAGTTGCGCGAGGCGATCGCCGGCTACTACGAAGAGCAGTTCGGACGGCCGTTCGATCCGGACACCTTCTTCGTCACCGGGTCCGGCATGCAGGCGATTCAGCTCTGCGTGGCGATGACCGTGGGGGCGGGCGAGGACATCCTCATCCCGACGCCGTCGTGGCCGAACGCGGCCGGCGCGTCGACGGTGATCGGCGCCAACCCTGTCATTGTGCCGATGGCAGAAGACGCCGGCCGCTGGGTGCTGACGGTGGAGATGCTGGAGAAGGCGATGACGCCGCAGACGCGGGCGATCTTCGTCAACTCCCCGGCCAATCCGACCGGGTGGACGGCGACGCGCGAGGAGATGGAGGCGATTCTGGCCTTCGCGCGGGCGAACGAGCTCTGGATCATCGCCGACGAGATCTATTCGCGCTTCATCTGGACCGGTGCGTCGCGGGCGCCGTCCTTCCTCGACATCGCCGAGCCGGACGACCGCATCTTGTGGGTCGGCACCTTCTCGAAGAACTGGGCGATGACGGGGTGGCGCATGGGCTGGATCCACGCCCCTCTGGCGCTGAAGCAGACGCTGGAGAACCTCATTCAATATTCGACGTCGGGCACGGCGGTGTTCATGCAGCGCGCGGGCATCGCGGCGATCACCGAGGGAGACTGGTTCGTGCGCTCGATGATCGAGCGGGCGCGCGAGGGGCGGGACATCGTGGCCGAGGCGCTGGCGGGGCGGAACCGGGTGACCTTCGCGCCGCCGGACGGGGCCTTCTACGCCTTCTTCAAGGTAGACGGGCTGGAATCATCGCGGCAAGCGGCGATCGACCTGATCGACAAGGCGCAGGTGGGGACGGCGCCGGGCACCGCCTTCGGGGAGAATGGCGAAGGTTATGTCCGGGTGTGCTTTTTGCGCAGCAGCGACAGTCTGCGCGAGGCCATGAGCAGAATCGTCAATTATCTTGAGACTTTAGGGTAAGTCGCGGGGCGGCCTGCGGGGCGAATCTCTGCGGGTTGTCCACCAGACCTTGAACCGGGCTTGCATAGGGCGACGAATTTCGTCTGCCAGTTATCCCCGTGCGGCATGATTTGTGCGACAGTGGTGTCGCTCCTCCCTCAACTGGGGTTCGGCCTTCGGGTCGGACCCCTTTTTCCTTTGGCAATCCGGCGCCGGTTGGTGGCGGGTCGGCGGAGTGGATTGCGTTTGGTGCGGCGGCGGGTCATAGAGCGCGGGCCAGCCGGTCGGACGGCCGCTCCGGCAGGGTCGAAAGGCCGCCGGGGAGGAAAGTCCGGGCTCCACGGAAACACGGCGCCGGATAACGTCCGGCGGGGGTGACCCCAGGGAAAGTGCCACAGAAATCAGACCGCCCGCGTTCGCGCGGGTAAGGGTGAAACGGTGGGGTAAGAGCCCACCGCGGCGGCGGCAACGTCGCCGGCACGGCAAACCCCGCCGGGAGCAAGACCGCATAGGGATGGTGGCGCGTTTCCGGCCATAACCGTCCGGGTGGGTCGCATGAGGCGTCCGGCGACGGGCGTCCCAGATGAATGGTCGTCACGCGGGGGGTCCGCCCTCGCCATACAGAACCCGGCTTATAGACCGGCTGGCATTTCCTCTTTCCCGGTTCGCATCGCGCTCCAGCGTAGCACTCTCCCGCGTCTGTCAGCGGACGGGAGGCATTGCGGTGCGCGCGCCGGCCTGAACGACGAGCATTCCGGCGCCGCGAGTTGCGATCCGATTGTCTCACCGCGCGGCGCGCTGGTCTGGCCGGGAACGGGCCATGCTCCGGCGGGCAGGGGGCGCCATGGTCCGATCGTGGGATGGCATGGGTGTGGCCCATGGGATCGCGTGGGCGAGGGGCGGCGCAGCGTGGGGAGCCGCGCGATGGCCCGCCGCGCGGCGTCGTCCGAGGCGCTCTTCCGCGGCGTTGCGCCTGATCCGTCGCCCGTGGTGTGCCGGTCTTGCGATGGGCTGGCGTGGGGCTGCGGCCGCAGGTGCGCACTGCCGCGCAATTTCCGGGCCTGTTAACCGATCTGAGCAGGCCGAAGTCCCGTCCCAGGGGCTCGGCGATGATCCCCATATGTTCCAATTTTCCCAGAAAAACCGCGGAGTTTGTGCCCTTGTTGCCGATGGGGCACAGGGGGTCCGTGTCCGTCAAATCCAACCGGTTTGGTAAATCGATTCGTTGACGCCCATGTGAGCCCATGGTATCCCAAATCATCCCGTTACGGAGCGTGCGGGGGGATTCCACGGGCGGTCACTCGCCGCCCAGCGCGGGAGCTGGGGTGGCGCGGTTCGTCTCGAACTACACGAACAAGCTCGACGCCAAAGGGCGGGTCTCCATCCCCGCGCCCTTTCGCTCGATCTTGGTCCGTGATGGTTACGAGGGGCTTTATTGCTTCCGTTCGATGAGTGCTCCAACTGTCGATGCGGGAGGTTTTCAGTTGTTGAACGTCCTCGAATCCCGCCTTGCTGATTTCGATCCGATGACGGACGAGCACGAAGCCCTGGCGATGACCTTTTACGGCGCATCCGAACAGCTGCGCATCGACAGTGAAGGCCGCGTCGTCTTCACCGATACCATCCGCGCCCATGCCGGCATCGACAAAGAGGTCACGTTTGTTGGCATGAATTATAAATTCCAGATCTGGAATCCCGATGCTTATGAGACGCACCGCCAGGAAGCCCAGGCGCGTGCGCTCGAGGTCATGCGCCGCGGCGGGCAGCGCAACGGGCGCGGCGAAGGCGGCGCCGGACGCGGCCTGTCGCTGACCGAGATGATGGGCGCGCGCCGCCGCGAGACCGGCGGGGACGGCGAGCTGTGAGCGCGCCCGACCACACCGACGGGACAGGTGCCCCCGAAGCCACCACGGCACAGGCCGAAGGCACGGTACAGGCGGAAGGCCGCCACGTCCCGGTGATGCTGGCCGAGGTGATGGCCGAGCTGGCGCCGCAGCCGGGCGAGACCATCGTCGACGGCACCTTCGGCGGCGGCGGCTATACCCGCGCCATCCTGGAGACGGGCGCCCATGTCATCGGCATCGACCGCGACCCGTCCGCCGTGGCGCGCGGCCGGGCGATGACGGACCCCGCCTTCACCATGGTGGAAGGGACCTTCGGGGCGATGGACGCCCACGTCGCCGCGCTCGGTCACGACAAGGTGGACGGCGTGGTGCTGGACATCGGCGTCTCCTCCTTCCAGCTCGACCAGGCCGAGCGCGGCTTCTCCTTCCGCTTCGACGGCCCGCTCGACATGCGCATGGGCGGGGATGGGCCGACGGCGGCCGACATCTGCAACCACGCCGAGGTCAGCGACCTCGCCCACCTCCTGCGCACCTTCGGCGAGGAGCGCCACGCCGGGCGTGTCGCGCGAGCCATCGTCGCCGCGCGGCCGCTGGCGACCACGGCCGAGCTGACGGCGATTTGCGAGCGGGCGCTGAAGGCGGGGCCGGGTATCCACCCGGCGACGCGCACCTTTCAGGCGCTGCGCATCGCCGTCAACGATGAGCTCGGCGAACTCGGCCGCGCGCTGATCGCCGCCGAGGCGATCCTGCGGCAGGGCGGCCGCCTTGTGGTGGTGGCCTTCCACTCGCTGGAGGACCGCATCGTGAAGCGCTTCCTGGCCGAGCGGTCGGGAACGGCCGGCGGATCGCGCCACATGCCGGTGGCGGATGTCGCGCCGGCCACCTTCGTCGCCTCGGCCAAGCGGGCGCTCGCAGCGTCCGACGCCGAGGCCAAGATCAATCCGCGCGCGCGCTCGGCCAAGTTGCGCGCCGCCACACGCACCGACGCGCCGGCCCGGTCCGCCGATCTGACGGACCTCGTCCCGCATGTCCGGCTGAGGGGGGTCTATTCATGAAGCGTCCGGTTCGCTTTGCGGCGCTGGTGCTGGCCGTCTCGGTCGCCACCGTCAGCGCGGGTTCGGTCTTCATGATGAAGAAGGACGCCGAGCGCGACGCCTTCGCAATCCGTGAACTCAATCGAAAGATTGCCGCGGAACGGCAGAGAATCAGCGAACTTAGAGCCGAGTGGGGCGCACTCGACAATCCGCGACGTCTGCAGGCCCTGGTGGACCGGCATGCGGGAGTCCTGCGTCTCGCCCCGATCGAGGGCCGGCAGATCGCACAGGTGCGTGAAGTGGTGGCGGCCATGAGGCAGAAGCGCAAGGAGGGCGAGAAATGAGGCGCAACACGGTACGCAACGAAGGCGCGCGCGGACGCATCGGCCTTCTGCTGGTCGCCTGTGTTGCGATCTTCGGCGTCATCTCCGGGCGCCTCGTCCTCCTCGCCTCGGCGCCCGCGGTCGCCGGCGCCTTCTATGCCGGGTCGCCGCAGGACGACGTGCAGGCCGCCCGTCCCGACATCATCGACCGCAACGGCGAGGTGCTGGCGACCGACCTTGCCACCGCCTCCCTCTATGCCGAGCCGCGCAACATCGTCGACGTGGACGAGGCGGTGGAGCTTCTGACCCGCGAGCTTCCCGAGCTCGACCCGGTGAAGCTGCGCCGCGACCTGTCGACCGACCGCGGTTTCATCTGGCTGCAGCGCGAGGTGTCGGGCCTGAAGCGCGAGGCGATCCACAATCTCGGCATCCCCGGCATCGGCTTCCTGACCGAGACGAAGCGTTTCTATCCGGGCGGCTCGACGGTGGGGCACATCGTCGGCCACGTGAACATCGACAATGCGGGCATCGCGGGCCTCGAGAAGACCATCGATGGGGGCGGATTGTCGGCGCTGCAGTCGGCGGGGCTGGCGCGCAAGGGGCGCGACCTGTCGCCGGTGGAGGTGACGATCGACCTTCGCGTCCAGCATGCGGTGCGGGACGAGCTGTCGCGCGCCATCGAGCGTTACCGGGCGCTGGCGGCGATCGGCATCATCCTCGACGCGAAGACGCTGGAAGTCGTGGCGATGACCTCGCTGCCGGACTACGACCCGAACGAGCCCGCCCAGGCGCTGGAAGACATCCGTATGAACCGCGCGATGGCGGGCGTCTACGAAATGGGCTCGGTCTTCAAGACCTTTACCCTGGCGATGGGGCTCGACACTGGCGCGATCACCCCGGCCTCGCAGCTCGACGCGCGCGGCAAGCTGCAGATCGGCCGCCACGCGATCGGCGACTTCCACGGCAAGAACCGCGTTTTGACGGCGGCCGAGGTGTTCCAATATTCGTCCAACATCGGCTCGGCGCGCATTGCGTTGAAGGTCGGCGCGCAGCGGGTGGAAGAGTATTACCGCGCCTTCGGCTTCCTCGACCGGCTGGACACCGAGCTTCCCGAGGCGGCCAAGCCGCTGACGCCGTCGCGCTGGCCGCAGATCACGCTGGCGACGACCTCGTTCGGCCACGGCATCTCGGTGACGCCGATGCATGTTGCGGCGGCCGCGGCCGCTGTGGTGAACGGCGGGATCTACGCGAACCCGACCTTCTACCCGCGCTCCGAGGCGGAGATGATGCGCATCGGGCGCCGGGTGCTCTCGCCGCAGACGTCCAAGCAGATGCGTGACCTCTTCTACCTCAACGGCAACGAGGGATCGGGCCGCAGCGCGCTGGTGCCGGGCTACAATGTCGGCGGCAAGACGGGCACGGCCGAGAAGGTCGTCGGCGGCCGCTATGCGGAGAACAAGCGCTTCAACTCCTACCTCGCCGCCTTCCCGATGGACGATCCGCAATACATCGTCCTCGTGGTGATCGACGAGCCGAAGCCGGAGGAGGGCAAGCACTACGCCACCGCCGGGTGGAACGCGGCGCCGACGGTCGCCAACATCATCAGCCGCGTGGGGCCGATGCTCCATGTGGAGCCGCGCTTCCCCAACGATGATGCCATCGAACGGGCGATCACGGTCGCTTACCAGGAGTAGGGCGCATGCGGCTCGGCGAGCTGGTGCGCGACCTGCCGGTGATGTGGCAGGACGTGGCGGTCACGGGCGTGACGGCGGATTCGCGCGCCGTGCGCCCCGGCATGATCTTCTTTGCGCTGAAGGGGGCGAAGGTCGACGGACTCGCGTTCGTGGGTGACGCCGTGAAGGCGGGCGCTGCGGCGATCGTCACCGCGCCGGGCGCGCCGGCGGGCGAACGCTGGCCGGGCGTGCCGGTCATCGCCGTGGACGATCCGCGCCGCTTGCTGGCGCTGACGGCCGCGCGCCTCGCCGGACCGCAACCTGGCACCATCGTCGCCGTGACCGGGACCGCGGGGAAGACCTCGGTCGCCGAGTTCACACGCCAGATCTTCGCCGCGGCGGGGCACGAGGCCGTCTCCATCGGCACGCTGGGTGTGCGTGGCGCGGTGGAGGTGCCGGGCGGGCTGACGACACCGGACCCTGTGGCGCTGGCGGACGAACTCGCGGATCTCGCCCGCGCCGGTGTGACTCACGTGGCGATGGAAGCCTCGTCCCACGGCATCGACCAGCGGCGGCTGGACGGTGTGGTGCTGCAGGCGGCTGCCTTCACCAACATCGGCCGCGACCACCTCGATTATCACGAGACGCCGGAAGCCTATCTCGCCGCCAAGCTGCGCCTGTTCGAGACGCTCCAGCCGGTCGGCGCGCGCGTGGTCGTCGACCCGGACGCGCCGGGGGCGGACCGCGTCCTCGCCATCGCCCCGGACGCCTTCACCGTGGGCGACAACGGGACGGGGCTGCGGATCGTCCACGCCGAGCCGCTGTCGACCGGATGGCGCACGGCCATCGACGGGCGGGAGGGGCGCTATCATGTCGACCTGCCGCTGATCGGCGACTTCCAGCTCGACAATGCGCTGGTGGCGGCGGGGCTCGCCATCGTCGGCGGGATCGAGGAGCGGGTCGCGGTCGAGGCGCTGGGGACGCTGAAGGGCGCGCCGGGGCGGCTGGAGCTGGTCGGCCTCACCCGGAACATGGCGCGCGTCTTCGTGGACTATGCGCACAAGCCCGATGCGATTACCGCCGCGTTGGACGCGTTACGGCGTACGACGTTGGGGCGGCTCGTCATCGTCATCGGCGCAGGCGGCGACCGGGATGCGGGCAAGCGCCCGTTGATGGGGCGCGCGGCGGCCGAGGCGGCGGACGTGGTGATCGTCACCGACGACAACCCGCGGTCCGAGGATCCGGCGCTGATCCGGAAAGCGGTGCTGGAAGGCGCGCCGGGCGCGATCGAGATCGCCGACCGCGGCGAGGCGATCCGCGCGGCTGTGGCCATGCTGAAGGGCGACGATACGCTGATCGTGGCCGGAAAGGGCCACGAGGAGGGGCAATATGTGGGCGACCGCGTCATCCCGTTCAGCGATCATTCAGCCGTGAAGGCGGCGCTCGCTGCGTCATGAAACAGATCTGGACCCTCGGCGACCTCGCCGACGCCGCGCAAGGCCGCCTCACCGGCGCCGAGCGCGCTTCACCCGTGACCGGAATCTCCATCGACACGCGCACGCTTTTGCCGAACGACGCGTTCTTCGCCGTCGTCGGCGTGTCGATGGACGGTCATCGTTTCGTGCCGAACGCGCTGGCGGCGGGGGCGGCGGCCGCCGTCGTCTCGCACGGCGAGGCGGAGCGGGCGATCGTCGTCGATGACGTTCTGGCGGCGCTGGAGCGCGTCGGCGTCGCGGCGCGGGCGCGGCTGGAGCCGGCGACCCCGGTGATCGCCATCACCGGCTCGGTCGGCAAGACCGGCACCAAGGAGATGCTGCGGCTCGCCTTCAGCGCCGAGGGCGAGGTTCACGCCTCCGCCGCGTCCTACAACAACCATTGGGGCGTGCCCTTGTCGCTGGCGCGTATGCCGGCGGACGTGGACGCGGCGATCTTCGAGATCGGCATGAACCACGCGGGCGAGATCACGCCGCTGACGAAGATGGTGCGGCCGACGATCGCCATCATCACCACCGTGGCGGCGGTGCATCTGGAATTCTTCGATTCCGTGGCCGGGATCGCCGACGCCAAGGCGGAGATCTTCGCCGGGTTGGAGGAGGGCGGTGTTGCCATCATCCCCGCCGACAACGACCACACCGCGCGCCTTGCCGCTGCGGCCGAGGCGATGGGGGCGGAGGTCGTCACCTTCGGTGTCGGCGGCGACGTGTCGCTGACCTCGCTGGACGCTGACGGCGCCGCGGTGGCGGACGTGTTCGGCGAAACCATCGTCTTCGAGCTGGCGGACCCGGCGCCGCATGTGGCCAACAACGCGCTCGCCGTTCTGGCGGCACTGTCGGTCGCCGGCTGGAATGTCGACGCGGGGGCCGAGGCGCTGCGCGAATGGTCGGCGCCGAAGGGGCGCGGGCGGCGCGTGCGTCTGAGGCCCGCGGGCGGCGAAGCGGTGATGCTCGACGATTGCTTCAACGCCAACCCGTCCTCCACCGGGGCGGCGATTGCGACGCTCGGCCGGGTCCCTGCGGCGCGGCGAATCGCGATCCTCGGTGACATGCGCGAATTGGGTCCGAGTGCAAGCGACCTTCACCGTGGACTGACGCCACTTCTGGTCGATGCCGATGTGCGAATCGTCCACACAGTCGGAGAGATGACGAAACATTTACGAGACGCGCTCCCGTTCGAGATGCGCGGCCTCCATGCCGCCACGGCGGCGGAGCTGGTGACCCAGCTTCCGGAGGTCGAACCGGGTGATGCGATCCTCGTGAAGGGCTCGAAGGCCGTCGGCCTGGGCGCTGTCGTCGAGGCGATCGAGGAGCGTTACGGGCTGAACAATGTTTGAGCTTATATCCAATTTCTCGGACCAGATCCCGCCGCTGAACGTCTTCCGTTACATCACGTTCCGCACCGGCGGGGCGCTGGTGACGAGCCTTCTCGTCACCTTCATCTTCGGCCCGCGGATGATCCGCGCGCTGCGACTTCGCCAGGGAAAAGGCCAGCCGATTCGCGAGGACGGCCCGGCCAGCCACCTGTTGACGAAGCGCGGCACGCCGACGATGGGCGGGCTGATGATCCTCATGGGCCTCGTCATCTCGACGGTCCTGTGGGCCGACCTGTCGAACAAATATGTCTGGGTGATTCTCTACGTCACGCTCGGCTTCGGGGCGATCGGCTTCTACGACGACTACCTCAAGGTCTCCAAAGCCTCGCACAAGGGCTTCTCCGGCCGGGTGCGTCTCGCCATCGAATTCCTGATCGCCGGATCCGCCGCGACGATCATGATGTACCTCGAGACTCCGGCGCTGGAATCGGCGCTAACGTTCCCGTTCTTCAAGGGCCTCATCCTCAACCTCGGCGTGTTCTTTCCCGTGTTCGCGGCCTTCGTCATCGTCGGCTCCGGCAACGCGGTGAACCTGACGGACGGGCTCGACGGTCTCGCCATCGTGCCGGTGATGATCGCGGCGGGATCGTTCGGCGTCATCGCCTACCTGTCGGGTAACGCGGTGTTCGCGGACTACCTGCAGATCCACAACGTGGTGGGCGTTGGCGAGATCGCGGTGGTCGCGGGAGCCGTCATCGGCGCCGGGCTCGGGTTCCTGTGGTTCAACGCACCGCCCGCGGCGATCTTCATGGGCGATACCGGCTCGCTCGCGCTGGGCGGCATGATCGGCGCCATCGCCGTGGCGACGAAGCACGAGATCGTGCTCGCCATCATCGGCGGCCTCTTCGTGCTGGAAGCCGTGTCGGTGATCATCCAGGTCGCCTCGTTCAAGCTGACGGGTAAGCGCGTCTTCAAGATGGCGCCCATTCACCACCATTTCGAGCAACTGGGCTGGACCGAGCCGCAGGTGGTCATCCGCTTCTGGATCATCGCCTTCGTGCTGGCGCTGGTCGGCCTGTCGACGTTGAAGCTGAGATGATCCCTGTCACCACATATGCCGGCCGCAAGGTCGCGGTGTTCGGGCTCGGCGGGTCGGGGCTGACGACGGCGCACGCGCTGACGGCGGGTGGCGCGCAGGTCATCTGCTACGACGACAAGCGTGAGCGGGTGGAGGCGGCGGACGCTGCGGGGCTGCCGACCGGCGACCTGCGCGTGGCCGACTTCGCCGGGTTCGATGCGCTGGTGCTGTCGCCGGGCGTGCCGCTGACGCATCCCGCGCCGCACTGGACGGTGGAGCGGGCGCGCGTGGCGGGCATTCCCGTGGTCGGCGATGTGGAGCTGTTCGACGGCGAGAGGCGGGCGGCGAACGCCGGGCTGCGGCTGGCGGCGATCACCGGCACCAACGGCAAATCCACGACCACGGCGCTTCTCGGACACCTCTTGGCCGAACTGGGCGAGGCGGCACAGGTGGGCGGCAATATCGGCCGTCCTGTCCTCGATCTGGATCCGGTGCCGGGCACCGCGGTCGTGGAGTGTTCTTCGTACCAGATCGACCTTGCGCCGGGCTTGGCGCCGGAGGTCGGGTGCCTCCTGAACCTTTCGCCCGACCACATCGACCGGCACGGCACCTTCGAGGGCTATGCGGCGGTCAAGGCGCGGCTCATCGCCGGAAGCCGCCAGGCTGTGATGGGCGTGGACGACGAGACCACGGCGGCCATGGCCGACCGTTTCGCCGCGCACGGCAAGCCGGTCCTGCGCATCGGCGCGTTCGACAACGAGACCGAGCTGCACCGCCTCGGCGGGGCAGGGGTCGGCGCGGTCGGCCCGGTGCTCTACGCGGTGGAGGCGGGGGGCGTGCGCGAGGTCGGCCGGCTCACCGGCATCGCCTCGCTGCGCGGGCGCCACAACGGCGAGAACGCGGCGGCGGCGCTGGCGATGGCGAAAGCGCTCGGCTTCGCGCCGGAGGATGCCGCGCGGCATCTCGCCACCTTCCCTGGCCTTGCCCACAGGATGGAAGAGGTGGGCCGCGCGGGCGACGTCCTGTTCGTGAACGACAGCAAGGCGACGAACGCGGAATCGGCGCGCCAGGCGCTGGCTTCGTTCGACAACATTCACTGGATCGTCGGCGGTGTGGCCAAGGCGGGCGGCGTCGAGAGCCTGACCGGCTTCGCGCCGCGCATCAAGGCGGCCTACCTGATCGGCGAATCCTCCGAGACCTTCGAGCGCCAGCTGAAGCATCACATGCCCACCGTCAGGTGCCGCACTATGGATGCCGCGCTCGACATCGCCGCCCGTTCGGCGGCCTCCGGCGGGGGCGTTGTGCTGCTCTCGCCCGCATGCGCCTCGTTCGACCAGTTCCGGTCGTTCGAGCATCGCGGTGACGTGTTCCGGGACCTCGTTCGGGCCCGATTGTCGAAGGAGACGGCCTAATGGTCAGCAGAGCCGAAACCACGGCCTTCGCACGCTGGTGGTGGACCATCGACAGGACGCTGCTGTTCGCGCTTCTGGGGCTGATCGCGCTGGGGCTGGTCCTCTCCTTCGCCGCATCGCCGCCGGTGGCCGAACGCAACGGCTACGGCACCTATCACTTCGTCATCCGCCACTTCGTGTTCGCGGTGCCGGCGGTGATCACGCTGATCACGGTGTCCTTCTTCACCCCGCGCCAGGTCCGGCGCGCGGCGCTGATCCTGTTCGCCGTGGCGCTGGTGGCGATCATCCTGACGCTGTTCATCGGCCACGAGGTGAAGGGCGCGCGGCGCTGGCTCGGTTTTGCCGGTCTCACCGTGCAGCCGGCCGAGTTCATCAAGCCTGCCTTCGTCGTCATCGTCGCGTTTCTTCTGTCTGAAGGGGCGAAGCGCAACGATCTGCCGGGGCGGCTCTTCTCGGTGTTCCTGCTCGCCGTCGTCATCGCGCCCCTGGTGGCGCAGCCTGACTTCGGTCAGGCGATGCTGGTGTCGATCACCTGGAGCGCGATGATCTTCCTCGCCGGCCTGCAATGGCGCTGGGTGTTCGCGCTGGGGGCGGCCGGCGTCGGCGGTATCGTCTCGGCCGTCACCTTCCTGCCCCACGTGCAGCAGCGCGTGCATTCCTTCCTCAACCCCGACGTCGCCGACAACTACCAGGTGGACCGCTCCATCGAGAGCTTCCTGCGCGGCGGGTGGTTCGGGGCGGGGCCGGGTGAAGGCATCGTCAAACGCTCGCTGCCGGACAGCCATACGGACTTCGTCTTCGCCGTCACGGCGGAGGAGTTCGGCATCGTCATGTGCCTCGTCATCGTGGCGCTGTTCGCGACCATCGTTCTGAAGGGCCTGTCGCGCGCCTTCCGCGAGGAAGACGAGTTCGTGCGGCTGTCGCTCTCTGGTCTCATCCTGCTGTTCGGCGGGCAAGCGTTCATTAACATGGCGGTTAATTTGCAGCTTATGCCGGCGAAAGGAATGACGCTTCCCTTCGTCTCCTATGGCGGCTCGTCGCTGACGGCGGTGGCGATCGGCATGGGATTCGCGCTCGCTCTGTCGCGGCGTCGTCCTGGCCATGTGCGCTTCACCGAGCGGCGCCATGTGGCGGAGGCGTTCGCCTGATGCGGGCACTTCTGGCAGCGGGCGGAACGGGCGGGCATCTGTTCCCGGCGGAGGCGCTGGCGGCGGTGTTGACGGCGCGCGGCCACACGGTCGAGCTCGTCACCGACGACCGGGCGAAGACGCTGGTGGACACCTTCCCCGCGGCGCGGGTGCATTTCGTGCCCTCGGCCACGCTCGCCTCGAAGTCGCCGCTGGCGGTGGCGCGGATGGCGGTGGCGAACGGGCGGGGCTATCTCGCCTCGGCGCGGCTCATCAGGGCGCTGCGGCCGGACGTCGCCGTGGGGTTCGGCGGCTATCCGACCTTGCCGCCCTTGTCGGCGGCGCGGATGGCCAAGGTGCCGTCCATCGTTCACGAGGCGAACGCGGTCATCGGCCGGGCGAACAAGACGCTGGCGCCCCACGCCCATGTGGCGACGAGCTTTCCGGACGTGAAAGGCCTTCCGGCTGCGCTGTCGGTGACGCATGTCGGCATTCCGGTGCGCGCGGCGGTGCTGGCGGCGGTGGCGCCCTTCGCGGCGCCGGACGGCACCGTGCGGCTTCTCGTCTTCGGCGGCAGCCAGGGCGCGCGCGTCTTTTCGGACGTGGTGCCGCCGGCGATCGCGGCGCTCGCCCCCGAGGTGCGGGCGCGCCTTGCCGTGACGCAGCAGGCCCGTCCCGAGGACGCGGCACGCGTGACGGCCGCCTACGAGGCGATGGGCGTCTCCGCCGAGGTGGCGCCGTTCTTCAAGGACCTTCCGGCGCGCATCGCGGCGGCGCACCTCGTCGTGGCGCGCTCGGGCGCGTCGACGGTGGCGGAGCTGTCGGTGATCGGCAGGCCCGCCCTTCTGGTGCCGCTGCCGGGGGCGCTGGACCAGGACCAGGCCCACAATGCCGCCGCGCTCGAAGCACTCGGCGGCGCGGTGATGCGCCTGCAGGCCGACATCACGCCCGAGAGCCTGACCGCGGACCTTTCCGCCCTCGTCACCGACCCCGCACGCCTGGCCGAGATGGCCGAGAAGGCGCGCGGCCTTGCCAAGCCCGACGCCGCAGAGCGCCTCGCCGACCTCGCCGAGCGCATCGCCGCAGGAGACAGACCATGATCGCCCCCCTGAAGATGACCACCGCCATCGGCCCGGTCCACTTCGTGGGGATCGGCGGCATCGGCATGTCGGGGATCGCCGAGGTGCTGCACAATCTCGGCTACGTGGTGCAGGGGTCGGACATCGCAGAGAGCGCCAACGTGCAGCGGCTGCGCGACAAGGGCATCGCCGTGTCCATCGGCCATGCGGCGGAGAATCTGGGCGAGGCGACGGTGATCGTCGTGTCGTCGGCGGTGAAGCGGGACAACCCGGAGCTGATGGCGGCGCGGGCGCGCCTGCTGCCGGTCGTGCGCCGGGCGGAGATGCTCGCCGAGCTGATGCGCCTGAAGCAGGCGATCGCGGTCGGCGGCACCCACGGCAAGACGACGACCACCTCGCTGGTGGCAACGCTCTTGGAGGCGGGCGGCCTCGACCCGACGGTGATCAACGGCGGCATCATCAACGCCTACGGCACCAACGCGCGCCTCGGCGCGGGCGACTGGCTCGTGGCCGAGGCCGACGAGAGCGACGGCACCTTCGTCAAGCTGCCGGCGGACATCGCCATCGTGACGAACATCGACCCCGAACATCTCGACCACTACGGCGATTTCGACGGGGTGAGGGCGGCGTTCCGGCAGTTCGTCGAGAACGTGCCCTTCTACGGCTTCGCGGTGATGTGCATCGACCATCCCGAAGTGCAGGCGATGGTCGGGCGCATCGAGGACCGGCGCATCATCACCTATGGCGAGAACCCGCAGGCGGATGTGCGCTTCATGAACGTGCGGCCCGGCCCGCGCACGGTGTTCGACGTGCGCCTGACCGACCGCGTGACGGGCAAGGTGGGACTCATCGAGGGTCTCAGCCTGCCGATGCCGGGGATCCACAACGTGTCCAACGCTTGCGCGGCGGTGGCGGTGGCGGACCGGCTCGGCATCGGCGCCGACGCCATCAAGGAAGGGCTCGACGCCTTCCGCGGCGTGAAGCGGCGCTTCACCCACGTCGGCGAGTGGAACGGCGTCAACATCTACGACGACTACGGGCACCACCCGGTGGAGATCCGCGCGGTGCTGGCGGCGGCGCGTCAGGCGGCGACAGGCCGCGTCATCGCCGTGGTGCAGCCGCACCGCTACACGCGCCTGCAGTCGCTGTTCGACGATTTCTGCGTCTGCTTCAACGATGCGGACGTGGTGATCGTCGCCGACGTCTATGCGGCGGGCGAGAAGCCGATCCCGGGCGCCGACAGGGACGCGCTGGTGGCCGGGATGGCCGCGCGCGGTCACCGTGACGTGGTGCCGCTGGAGGGCCGCGAGGCGCTGGCCGGGCTGATCGCCGAACGGGCGCAGCCGGGCGACATGGTGGTGTGCCTCGGCGCCGGGTCGATCACCCAGTGGGCGGCGGCGCTGCCGGGGGAGCTCGCCACGTGAGCCTTCCGGACCTTCTGCCCCTCTTTGACGGTGCCGGGATCAGGGGCCGTATGGAGCCGAATCAGCCGCTCGCGGACCTGACGTGGTTTCGTGTCGGCGGTCCGGCGCAGCTTCTGTTTAGCCCGGCGGACGAGGCCGACCTTGCCGCCTTCCTGAAGGTGCTGCCTGCCGAGGTGCCGGTGCACGTGATGGGGCTCGGCTCCAACACGCTCTTCCGCGACGGCGGCGTTCCGGGGGTGGTGATCCGCCTTTCGGCGCGCGGCTTCGGCCAGGTGGCGGAGGTCGGCGGCATGCTGGTCGCCGGTGCCGCGCTGCCGGACGTGAAGCTGGCGCGGGCGGCGGCGGATGCGTCGCTTGCGGGGCTCGCCTTCTACCGCGGCATTCCGGGTGCGCTCGGCGGCGCGCTGCGCATGAACGCGGGCGCCTACGGCACGGAGACGAAGGACGTTCTCGTCTCCGCCCGCGCGGTGGACCGGGCGGGCGAGGTGCACGTCCTGACCAATGCCGACTTCGGCTTCGCCTACCGCCACTCGTCTGTGCCGGCGGACTTCATCTTTACCGAGGCGACCTTCGCCGCGGAACCGGGCGATCGCGAGGCTATCCTGGCCGAGATGGAGGGCATCACCAATCGGCGCGAGGAGACGCAGCCGGTGAAGTCGCGCACCGGCGGGTCCACCTTCAAGAACCCGCCGGGGGCGAAGGCGTGGCAGCTCGTCGACGCCGCCGGGTGCCGCGGCCTCGTCGTCGGCGGGGCGCAGATGTCCGAGCTGCACGCCAACTTCATGCTCAATCTGGGCGAGGCGACCGCGGACGATCTTGAGCGGCTGGGCGAAACGGTGCGCGGGCGCGTGCTCGAAACGTCGGGCATCGCGCTCGAATGGGAAATCAAGCGAATCGGCGTGCCGGCCGGGGCGGCAGTGCCCGCCTTCATGGGGCAGGGCAGCGCGGGAGGCACGGCATGACGCACGTCGCGGTTCTGATGGGCGGGCAGGCGGCCGAGCGGCCGGTGAGTCTGGCGACCGGCAAGGCGTGCGCCGATGCGCTGGAGCGCGCCGGTTACCGCGTGTCGCGAATCGATGCCGGGCCGGATCTGGTCGACCAGCTCACGGGGCTGAAGCCGGACGTGGTGTTCAACGCGCTGCACGGGCCGATGGGCGAGGACGGCGTGGTCCAGGGCATCCTGGAATATCACAAGATCCCGTACACCCATTCGGGCGTGCTCGCCTCGGCGCTGGCGATGAACAAGGACCGCGCCAAGGCGGTGATGGCCCGCGCCGGTGTGCCTGTGGCCGAACATGTCAGCGCCAGCCGATTCGAGGCGGCCGAGAAGCACCTGTTGGAGCCGCCTTATGTGGTGAAGCCGGTGAACGAGGGGTCGTCGTTCGGCATCCTCATCGTGCGCGACGGGGCGAACCGTCCGCCTGCGGAACTCACCGGGCCGGAGTGGACCTTCACCGACCGGGTGATGGTGGAGAAATACGTCGCCGGTCATGAACTGACGTGCGCTGTTTTTGGGGATACGGTCTACGATATTATTGACATCGTTCCGAAGGCCGGAAGCTTTTACGGCTACGATGCCAAGTATCAACCGGGTGGTTCAGAGCACATCCTTCCGGCTCGGCTTAAACCAAATATTTACCAGAATATACAAAAGTTCACTCTGTTGGCTTACCAAGCCTTGGGGTGTCGTGGAGTCGCTCGCGCAGACTTCCGATATGATCCGGATAAAGACGAACTCGTGTGTCTCGAAGTGAACACTCAACCAGGAATGACGGAGACGAGCCTCGTGCCGGAGATGGCCGCGCACGCGGGGGTCTCGTTCGAGGCGTTCGTCTCCGCCCTGGTGGAGGACGCCTCATGCCTAAGGTAGCGGGAACGAGGCGCACGGGTCTCGCCGGGCCGTGGCCGACGCGGCTGATGACGGCGGCGGTGCTCGTCGGCTCCGGCGGTGCTGGCCTTGCCTATTCGCAAGACCCGACCCACGCGATCGACGCGGTGGGCCGCGCATCCGGCTTCGAATTCAAGGGTCTGACGCTGACGGGGCAGAAAGAGACCTCGATCAGCTCCATCGTGGCGAGCGCGGGTCTGGCGCCCGGCGCGTCGATCTTCACTATCGACGGTGAGGACCTGCGTCGCCGTGTCGAAGCGCTGCCGTGGGTCGAGCATGCCACGGTGCGCAAGATCCTGCCGGGCACGGTGCAGCTCAGCATCAGCGAGGCCGCTCCCTTCGCGCGCTGGCGCAGCGAAGAGGG
The DNA here is from genome assembly GCF_001927245.1 of Acuticoccus yangtzensis. GTDB lineage: Bacteria > Pseudomonadota > Alphaproteobacteria > Rhizobiales > Amorphaceae > Acuticoccus > Acuticoccus yangtzensis. The sequence continues at coordinate 121,789 of NZ_MJUX01000003.1, forward strand.
CATCAAGCTGATCGGCGAGGACGGCACGGTGCTGTCGGACACGGTTCCGCCGTCCGCGCTGGAGCTGCCGATGGTGGCCGGTTTCGGTGCCAACGCGCGGGCGAAAGACGCGGTGGCGCTGCTCGACGCGAACCCGCTCTACCAGATCCGCACCCGCGCGGCCGTCCTCGTCGGCGAGCGGCGCTGGGACCTGGTGCTCGACACCGGGGCGACGGTGATGCTGCCGGAGGAGGGCGCGTCCGCCGCGCTCGACCGGCTCGCCGAGCTCGAGATGGCCGGGCCGATCACCATGCAGCCGGTCATCGTCGACATGCGTCTGGCGGACCGCACGGTGATCGAACTCGACCCGAAAGACGCCAACGAACTCTACATCGCCCCCGAAGAGGAAAACGGCTTCGACGAGCCGGCGGACCTCCTGGCGGCGGCGATCGCTGAATCCAAGCGTGCCGACGATCCCTTGGCCGCGGCCATCCGGGAGGCGATGCAATGACCGTCATCGATATGCCGCGCCGTGTCGATCAGAGCCGATGCCACGTGCCGCAGGGGCGCTCGTCGACCGTCTGCGTGCTCGACGTCGGCTCCACCAAGGTGGCGTGCCTCATCGCCAAGCTGCGTCCGGCGCCGGAAGAAGAGCTTCTGACCGGTCGCACGCATGCCATTGAAGTGATCGGTTATGGTTACCAGCAGTCGCGGGGCGTGAAGTCCGGCGCGGTGGTGAATTTGGACAAAGCCGAACATGCTGTGCGCCGAGCGGTGGATTCCGCTGAGCAAATGGCTGGTTTGACTGTCGAATCGCTTATCGTCGCTCAAACCGCGGGTCGACTTTCTTCCGAAAGCTTCGGCGCCAAGGTGGATCTCGACACAGGGACGGTGCGAGAGGCCGACATCCGCAGGGTGCTCGCCGCCTCGGGCCGTCACCAAATCCCAGACGGACGCACCGCTTTGCACGCCCTTCCCATCGGCTACACCCTCGACGGACAGGATGGCATCCGCGATCCGCGCGGGATGGTCGGCGACACGTTGGGCGTGGACGTCAATCTCGTCACCTCCGACCGGGCGGCGCAGGACAACCTCGCCCTCCTGGTCAACCGCTGCCACCTCGACGTGTCGGCGATGGTGGCGACGCCCTACGCCTCCGCGCTCGCCTCTCTGGTGGACGACGAGGGCGAACTGGGCGCGGTGTGTGTCGACATCGGCGGCGGCACCTCGTCGATCGCCATCTTCGCGGACGGCAACCTCGTCCATGTGGATGCGATCGCCGTCGGCGGCCATCACGTGACGATGGACATCGCGCAGGGGCTGTCCATCCGTCTGGAGGAGGCCGAGCGGCTGAAGACGCTGCAGGGCTCGGCCATCGCGTCGGGCATCGACGAGCGGGCGATGCTGACGATCCACCCGGTCGGGGAGGAGGAGGGGACCAACCCGGTCCAGATCCCCCGGCTGCATCTCAACACCATCATCCGCCCCCGCGTGGACGAGATCCTGGAGATGATCCGGGACCGTCTGGTGGCGTCGGGTTTCTCCGGCCGCATCGGCCGGCGGATCGTCCTGACCGGCGGCGGCAGCCAGCTCACGGGCATGACCGAGGTCGCCCGTCACGTGTTCGGGCGGCCGGTGCGGATGGGGCGTCCGCTCGGCGTGAAGGGTCTGCCCATCGCAGCGCGCGGGGCCGCCTTCTCGTCGGTCATCGGCCTGCTCATCTACCCGCAGCTCGCTCCGGCGGCGCTGTTCGAGGCCCCGTCCATGCGGTCGGGCACCTTCGCACGGCTCGGCCGGTGGCTGCGGGAGAGTTTCTGACGCGCCCGCCTCAGAGGCGCGCCAACCATAAACGTCCGGTTCGCCGGGCTTTGTCGAAGAGATCGCGCCGGCCGCATGGCCGGACACACCGAAGCGCCCTGTTTGCGGGCATGGGACGAACGACGGGAGACACACATGTCGTCCATTAACCTTAAGACGCCCGATCTGACCGAGCTGAAGCCGCGCATCATGGTGTTCGGCGTCGGCGGTGCAGGGTGCAACGCCGTCAACAACATGATCGAGTCCGGCCTCGACGGCTGCGACTTCGTGGTGGCCAACACGGACGCGCAGTCGCTGAACCTGTCGAAGTCCGAGCGGGTCATTCAGATGGGCATCGCCGTGACCGAGGGTCTCGGCGCCGGCTCGCAGCCCGACGTCGGCCGCGCGGCCGCCGAAGAGGTCATCGACGAGATCGCCGACCATCTGTCCGGCTCGCACATGGTGTTCATCACCGCGGGCATGGGCGGCGGTACCGGCACGGGTGCGGCGCCGGTCGTTGCCCGTGTGGCGCGCGACCAGGGTATACTGACCGTTGGCGTGGTCACCCGGCCTTTCCAGTTCGAGGGTATGCGCCGTGCCCGTCTCGCCGAAGCAGGCATCGAGGAGCTGGCGCAGCACGTCGACACGCTGATCGTCATCCCGAACCAGAACCTCTTCCGCATCGCCAATGCGCAGACCACCTTCGCCGACGCCTTCGCGATGGCCGACCAGGTGCTCTATTCGGGCGTTGCCTGTATCACCGACCTGATGGTGAAAGAGGGCCTCATCAACCTCGACTTCGCCGACGTGCGCTCCGTCATGCGCAACATGGGCAAGGCGATGATGGGCACCGGCGAGGCGTCGGGCGACAACCGCGCGATGCTGGCCGCCGAGGCCGCGATCTCCAACCCGCTGCTCGACGAGACCTCGATGAAGGGCGCGCGCGGCCTTCTCGTCTCCGTCGTCGGCGGCAAGGACCTCACCCTGTTCGAGGTGGACGAGGCGACGACCCGCATCCGCGAGGAAGTGGACGACGACGCCAACATCATCTTCGGCGCGACCTTCGACGACTCTCTGGAGGGGATCATCCGCGTCTCCGTCGTCGCCACCGGCATCGACCAGGAGCCGGGCGAAGAGGAAGACGACGAGCCGATGGACACGCGCGTTCTCTCCTTCGCCGGCCGCGCTGCGAAAGGCAAAGAGAAGGCGCCGGGTACCGCCGCCGCAGCGCTCGCCGCGCCGGTCGAGGCCCCGCGTGCCGGCCCGGTGGAACTCGACCTCGACGAATTCGAGGCGAGCCTCGAGCCGATCGAGCATGCGGACGTGATCGAGGACGAGGCGATGGACGCCCCGCTCGAGGAGATGGACGACTACGCCGAGCCGGCCCCGGCGCAGCTTCCGGCGCCGCGCGCTCCGGCCCGCGCCGAGGAGGAGCCCTATGAGGGCGGCAAGAACCGCTCGGTCGGGATCCTGCGCAGCCTGATGGGCCGTTCGCGCCGTGACGAGGGTGCGGCCGAGGAGTTCGAGCCGGTCGAGCCGCGCGCACAGCGCCGCCGCCAGCAGCAGCAGGCCCGTGGCCAACGTCCCGAGGCGCCGCGTCTGCCGGCTCCGTCCCAGGCGGAGTACGAGGACGAGGAACCCCGTCAGCGCCGCGCCCGTGGCCGCGCCGCCGATGCTCAGCCGCGCCGTCCGCGCCGCGACGAAGAGCCGGTGTCCCGTCAGCGTCCGGCCCAGCGCCCGGCGGATGACGACCAGCTCGAGATCCCGGCCTTCCTGCGTCGTCAGGCCAACTGAGAAAAGCCGGGCGTGGCTTTCGCCCGCCCTCTCCTCTGGGGTAGGGGGATGCGATGACGACAACCATCGCACCCCCCTTCCGCCGGCTCACCCGTGCGGTGTCTTTTTCTGGCGTCGGTGTCCATTCGGGCGCCGGCGTTTCTTGCGTCGTGGGGCCGGGCGACGACGGCATTCGCTTCCGCCGAACCGATACCGGCGGGGTGGTGAAGGCGTCCTGGCGCGGGGTCGGGGCGACGCGGCTGCAAACGGTGATCGAGGGGGAGGGGACGTCCGTCGCCACCGTCGAGCATCTGATGAGCGCGCTCGCCGCGCTCGGCGTGTGGAATGCCGAGGTGGAGATCGACGGCGCCGAGGTACCGATCCTGGACGGGAGCGCCGCGCCCTTCCTGGCGCCTCTGGCGGAGGCGGTGGAGCCTGCCGAGGCGGGCCCGCACATCGAGGTGCTGCGCCCGGTCTCGGTGCGCGAGGGGCGGGCCTTCGCGGCGCTCCTCCCGTGGCCCGGGCGGCGGTTCGATGTCGGCATCGAGTTCCCGGACGCGATCATCGGCAGCCAGCGCATGGTGTTCGACGTGGAGACGGGAGACTACGGGGCCGAGATCGCCCCGGCACGCACCTTCGGGCGGCTGAAGGACATCAAGCGCCTGCGCCGCCGGGGCTATGGGCGCGGGGCGTCGCTAGACAATGCCGTCGCGGTCGACGGGGCGCGGGTGGCGAACCCGGACGGTCTGCGCTTCGCCGACGAGTTCGCGCGGCACAAGCTGCTCGACGCGATCGGCGATCTGGCGCTGGCGGAGGCGCCCATCCGCGGCCTCTACCGCAGCCACAGGGGCGGGCACCGGCTGAATTATGCGCTGCTGCGCGCTCTGTTCAGCGCGCCGGAAAACTTTCAATTGTTGCTAAATTGAGACAATTGACGCAGGAGAGCAGCGAGGCATGGCCGCCGCCCCGGCAGGCTGTGGCGCTTGTCCGCTCACCTTGGTATCAGGACCGCTGTAGAGGTGTGGAGTTCTACACATGGTGATGCGTTTCGCTCAGGCCGCTTCGGCCCTTGTTCTCGTGATCGGTCTCGGTGCCTGCGGCAACCGGGTGACCGAGTTGGGATTTGACGAGCGTCCCGCCGACGAGCTCTACAACGAGGGCCTCGTCCTGATGAACTCGGGCGACTACCAGACCGCCCAGCTGAAGTTCGAGGAAGTCGACCGGCTTCACCCTTATTCCGAATATGGCCGCAAGGCGCAGGTGATGCAGGCCTTCGCCAGCTACTCCCGCGGACGCTATACGGATGCGGCGGTGTCGGCCAAGCGCTTCCTGGCGCTGCATCCGGGCGATGCGGACGCGGCCTATGCGCAGTACATCCTGGCGATGTCCTACTACAAGCAGATCCCCGACGTGACGCGCGATCAGGACGGGACCGAGCGCGCCATGGAAGCGTTCAAGACGCTGATCGACAAGTATCCCGATTCCGAATACGCGGACGAGGGACGGCGTCGCTATCGTGCCGCGCAAGATCAGATCGCGGGCCACGAGATGGAGATCGGCCGGTACTATCTGGAGCGCAAGGAGAACCTTGCGGCGATCAACCGCTTCCGGGTGGTTGTGGAGAAGTACCAGCGCACGAACCAGATCGAAGAAGCGCTGTTCCGCCTCACCGAATCCTATTATGCTCTCGGGCTGACGCAGGAGGCGCAGACAGCGGCCGCCGTCCTGGGCCACAACTTCCCGCAGAGCCGCTGGTACAAAGACGCCTATTCCCTCCTCGAGACGGGTGGTTTCCCGCCGGAGGAAAACAAGTCGAGCTGGATCAGCCGCGCGTTCGACGGATTCAACGTCCTCTGACGTGCCGCGGGCCGGACGCCTTGGGCGAACGGCGATGATGTCAACCGGGCGCCCTGTGTACGCGGTGCCTGTGCCACGAGGACACGTGTGCTCTCACGGCTGATCGTTCGCAATATCGTCTTGATCGAGGCGCTCGATCTGGATTTGGCGGCGGGCTTCACCGTTCTGACCGGCGAGACCGGCGCCGGTAAATCCATCCTGCTGGATGCGCTGGCCCTCGCTCTCGGCGGCAAGGCGGACGGTAAACTCGTGCGCAGCGGCGAGGAGCAGGGTTCCGTCGCCGCCACCTTCGCGATCCCCCCCGGCCACCCTGCGTTCGAGGTGCTGGACGAGGTCGGCATCGAGCGCGAGGACGTTCTCATCATCCGCCGCACCTTGACCAGCGACGGCCGGGCGCGCGCCTTCGTCAACGACCAGCCGGTCGGTGTCGGCGTATTGCGCCAGCTCGGCCCGCTGCTGGTGGAGGTTCACGGCCAGCACTCGGACCGGGCGCTGATGTCGCCCACCTCGCACCGCCGCCTGCTGGACGCGTTCGGCGGGCTGACCGGCGAGGCGAACCACGTCGTTGCCCTTTGGCACCGGCTGAAGAGCGCGGAGGCGGCGCTGGCCGAGCACGAGGCCGCGTTGGAGAAGGCGCGCGAGGAGGCCGACTTCTTGCGCGCCTCGGTGGAGGAGCTGAGCAAGTTGGACCCGGAGCCGGGCGAGGAGGAACGGCTTTCCTCCCACCGCCAGGCCATGGGCGCGGCGGAGAAGGTGGCGACCGACCTCGACGAGGCGGCCGGCGCGCTGGAGGGGCCGAAATCGCCGATCCCGAGCCTTGCGGGTGTCCTGCGCAAGCTGGAACGCAAGGCCGCGGGCGCGGAGGAGCAACTGAACCCGGTGATGGATGCCATCGCCGCCGCGCTGGACGCGCTGGAGGATGCACGCGCCACCATCGCCGACGCGCAGAGGAGCCTGGACTTCGACCCGGCGCAGATGGTGGAGGTCGAGGAGCGGCTGTTCGCGCTGAAGGCCGCGGCCCGCAAATACAAGGTGCCGGTGGACGATCTGGCCGACCTCGCCGCGCGCATGGCCGACGAGCTGACCGACCTCGACGCCGGCGAGGCCAAGTCCGACACGCTGACCCAGGCCGTCGTCGCCGCCGAGAAGGCGTACCGCGACGCCGCCGAGACGTTGTCCGACAAGCGCGCCGCCGCGGGCGAGGCGCTGGAGGCGGCGGTTGCGGCCGAGCTGGCGCCGCTGAAGCTGGAAAAGGCGCGCTTCATCGTCCGCCGCGAGACCGCGGCGCCGGGGCCGGAGGGTCTCGATTCCATCGCCTATCACGTGAAGACCAACCCCGGCTCGCCCGAGGGGCCGATCATGAAGGTCGCGTCCGGGGGCGAGCTGTCGCGCTTCCTCCTGGCGCTGAAGGTGTGCCTGGCGGACAAGGGCTCGGCCTCCACGCTGATCTTCGACGAGATCGACACCGGCGTCGGCGGCGCGGTGTCGGACGCGATCGGCGCGCGCATGGCCCGGCTGGCGGACACGCTGCAGGTGGTGTCGATCACCCACGCGCCCCAGGTGGCGGCGCGGGCGGGGCAGCATCTGCGCATCGCCAAATCGTCCAGCGGGACGACCACGGCGACCAGCGTCGCCTTGCTGGACCTGCCCGAGCGGCGCGAAGAGATCGCCCGCATGCTGGCCGGCGCCACCGTGACCGACGAGGCGCGCGCCGCCGCCGACCGCCTTCTCGTCGCCCGAACCGCGCGTTGGATGGCGCCGCCGCGCACGGGACGGAGCGGCTGAAACGCGCTATCTGACCCTGAGGCGGGGCCTGCAGGGAGGGGCGCAGATGGCAGCGGGCAAGGACAAGGCATCGCAAAAGGATCCCAAAGCGCGGCACGATGCGCTGGCGGCCGAGATCGCCGCCCACGACGTGCGCTACTTCCAGGACGACGCCCCCACCATCTCGGACGGCGACTACGACGCTTTGCGGCGCGAGCTGGAGGATCTGGAGAAGGCCCACCCCGAGCTCGCCGACGGGTCGACATCCGGCATCGGCGCCGCCCCGTCCGGCGCCTTCGCCACGGTGGAGCATCCGGTGGACATGATGAGCCTCAACAAGGCTCTCACCGATGACGAGGTGGTCGAATTCCTCGCCCGTGTGCGCCGCTTCCTGAAGCTGCCGGACGACGAGACGCCCGCCACCACGGCCGAACCGAAGATCGACGGCCTGTCGATCTCGCTGCGCTACGAGAACCGCAAGCTAGTGGTTGCGGCGACGCGCGGCGACGGGCGCACGGGCGAGAACGTGACCGCCAACGTCGCCCATGTGGAGGCGATCCCGCAGACGCTGCCGAAGGACGCGCCGGACGTGTTCGAGGTGCGCGGCGAGGTCTACATGACCCACGCCCGGTTCGAGGCGCTGAACGCGCGGCTGGTGGAGGAGGGTAAGAGCCCCGTCGCCAACCCGCGCAACGCCGCCGCCGGATCGCTGCGCCAGGTGGACCCGGCCAAGACCGCCGAGCGCCCGCTGGACTTCTTCGCCTATGGCTGGGGCGAGGTGTCGGCTCTCCCGGCGGAGACGCAGATGGGCATGATCGCGGCGCTGAAGTCGTTCGGCATGCCGGTCAACGACCTGACCCGCGTCTGCCACGGGCTGGACGAGATGCTGGCCGCCTACGCCGCCGTCGCCGAGGAGCGGGCGCACCTTCCCTACGACATCGACGGCCTCGTCTATAAGCTCGACCGGCTGGACCTGCAGCGCCGGCTCGGTGAGCGCGAGAGGCGGCCGCGCTGGGCCGTCGCCCACAAGTTCCCCGCCGAGCGGGCGATCACCACGCTGGAGGGCATCGAGATCCAGGTCGGCCGCACCGGGGCGCTGACGCCGGTGGCGCGGCTGGAGCCGATCACCATCGGCGGGGTGGTGGTGCGCAACGCCACCCTCCACAACGCGGACGAGATCGCGCGGCTCGACGTGCGCGTCGGCGACACGGTGGAGATCCAGCGCGCGGGCGACGTGATCCCCCAGGTGCTGCGCGTTCTGACCGACAAGCGCCCGGAGGGCGCCACGCCCTACGTCTTCCCCGACCATTGCCCGGTGTGCGGCTCGAAGGTGGAGCAGGAGGTGAACCCCGGCTCCAACGAGAAGAGCGTCGTGCGGCGCTGCACCGGCGGGCTGATCTGCCCGGCGCAGCAGTTCGAGCAGTTGCGCCACTTCGTGTCCCGCGCCGCCTTCGACATCGAGGGGCTGGGCGCCAAGCAGGTGAAGGCCTTCCACGACGAGGGGCTGATCGACACGCCCGCCGACATCTTCACCCTGCAGCGGCGCGACGCTGAGCGGCCGGAGGGAAGCCGCATCATCGACCGCGAGGGCTACGGCGAGACGAGCGTCGCCAACCTGTTCGCGTCGATCGAGGCGCGGCGGACGATCGCGCTGCGGCGGGTGATCTACGCGCTCGGCATCCGCCGCGTGGGCGAGGTGTCGGCGCGGGTTCTGGCGCGGCATTTCAAGACCTGGGCCGCCTTCCGCGAGGCGATGGGTGCGCTGGCGGCGGACGTGGACGCGCGGGCGGACCGGCGGCGTGTTCTGCGCGCTGCGGGGCGGCGCAAGAAGACGGCCGAGGCCGCCGCCGAGGTGCTGGCGTTGCCCGACGTGGCGCCGGAGGCCGCCCGCGCGGAGGAGCTGCGCGAGGAGCTGACGGTGATCGACGGCATCGGCGAGGTGGTGGTGGACGCGCTGGAGGCCTTCTTCGCCGAGCCGCGCAACATGGCCGCCGTCGACGCTCTCGCCGCCGAAATCACCATCGAGGACGATGTGGACCGCGCCGTGTCCTCGCCGATCGCCGGCAAGTCGATCGTCTTCACCGGCTCGCTGGAGGAGATGACGCGGGACGAGGCGAAGGCGCGGGCCGAGGCGCTGGGGGCGCGTGTCGTGGGGTCGATCTCGAAGAAGACGGACATCGTCGTGGCCGGTCCGGGGGCGGGGTCGAAGCTGACGAAGGCGCAGGAGCTGGGGCTCACCGTGTGGGACGAGGCGGCGTGGATGGAGGCCGCCCGCGGCTGACGCGCCGCGCTGTCGACGGGGCGGGCCGGAAATCACAGCTTTCTCGGCCCGTTTCCCTTCCGGTCTTGATCCACCGGCCGGAACGAAGTAGGTCAGACCCCGAGGCGCCTGTAGCTCAGCTGGTAGAGCATTCGACTTTTAATCGAACGGTCTCGGGTTCGAGTCCCGACGGGCGTACCAAATTCCCCATCCGCCGTGCGGCGCCAGAGTAGAGCTGCCCCGGCATAAAGCGTCGACGAGGCGGCCTCTATTCCGGCCGCCCTTTGCCGCGTCTCTCACCAGTGACGGTTGTCAGTGAGGGTGAGACGTAGCGGATCGCGATCCGAGGACGAAAAGCGGCCTTAGATCATCCGGCGGATGAGGCCGTCCTTCCACCAGAATTGATGCACCAGCGCTCCGGCCACATGCAGTCCGGCCAGGGCGAGAAGCACATTCGTGCCGACCTCGTGCACTTCGCCGAAAATTTCGGACGGGATGAAGTAGGCCGCGAGCCCGCCGAGCGGCAGCAGGATCAGCACAGCATAAAGGCCGATGTGCACGGCCTGGGCGAGGAGGCGCAGAGGAAGAGGTTCGTCGGCAGGGGCCTCGGGCGCTCCCACTTTGGCCCGCAGGCCCAGCCGCACCAGCGCCAGGACCAGCACCAGGACGCCGATCGCGATGTGTGCGGTGGAGGTCAGATTGAAGACGGGCTGACCCGTCTGCAGCGTCGCGTCGAACGCGTCGCCCATCTCCTCCTCGAAGACGAGATATTGGGCGAGAAGAAGAGCGACGACGGCCCAGTGCAGCACCTTCTGCAGCGCCGTGTAGGCTTCGGCCGGATGGTTGGACATGGTGGACCCTCTCTGTCAGCACCGCCTGATGCATCGGTGTGCGGCGGGCGGTCGCAGTGTCTTTTCCGCCCTAATCCCATTTTTAGAAGTCTTCCAGTTACAAAGTATGATCGTTTCGTAATGTTGCGCGCGGCCGATCATCATGCGCATTGCCCGGCCGCCGCGGGTCGACGGCGGCGTCCGCTGCCCATAATCACTCAGCCTGAAGGCCGGCGGTCCGGTGAGCGAGCAGGGGAGAGCGATATGGCGGGCGCAGAGACGGCGGGCGTGCAGGCGGCAGCGGATCGGTCCGGCGAGGCGGGCCTCGTCGACACGCACAAAGGCTTCGTCGAGCGGTGGGAGTGCGACACCAACGATCACCTCAATGTGCGCTTCTATGCCAAGCGGTTTGACGAGGCGCTCGACATGCTGGCCGCGCTCCAGGGTGCCGCGCCGGTGAGGGTCACCTGCCGCCACGTCCGTTTCCACCGCGAGATGCGCGCCGACATTCTGACCCACGTGCGCAGCGCCCGCGTGGCCGGCGGCCCGGCGGACGGGCGCATCGTCCACCTGTTGGAAAATGCAGAGACGGGCGCAGTGGCGGCCGCCGCGCTCGACGATGTCGCGGCGCAGGACGGCGCGGGCGGCGGCGCGGCGCTGGCGGCGACGCCGCGCGTGGCGGCCGATATTGTGGCGGCGGCGATGCCCCGCAGCATCGGCCTGGCGCCCGCGGCACCGGAGGACGCGCTCGCCCGGCTTGCGCGCGGCGCCGCGACGATCTCCAACGTGCGCGTGGCCGATCCGCGCAGTTTCGACGCCGGCGGATCCTACCGGGCGTTCGAATATATCAGCGGGTTCAGCGACGGGGCGGCGCATGCGTGGTCCTTCGCCGGACTCACCAACGCCGTGCTGGCCGAGAAGAACTGGGGCCGCGTCGCCGTGGAGAGCAAGGTGACGGTGTTCAACCCGCCTCAGCCGGGCGCGGTCCTGCGGCAAATCTCGTGGGTGTCGGCCGTGGCGGAGAAGACGCTGCAGATCGTCCACCAGGTCGACGATGCGCGCACCGGCACCATCGTCGCGCGCGGCGACTTCATCGGCCTCATCCTCGATTTTGCCACGCGCCGGGCAGCGCCCATGCCGGAGTTCGTGACCGCACCGGCCTGAGGCCCTGCTCCGGCTCGAGGTTTGCCGCCGCTCAGACGGTGAGGCAGCCCATCAGTTCCAGGATCGCGGCGCCCACATCGTCGCCGCGGTTGAGCAGGCGATCGGGGTCGAGCGCGGTCATCGGCACGTCCGTATAGCCGTAGGTGACGCCGACGATGGGGACGTTCGCCGCCCGCGCCGTCATCACGTCCACCCGGCTGTCGCCGACGTAGACCGTGCGATCCACCGTGCCGCCCGCGTTGTCGATCGTCATCGTCAGGTGGCCGGGGTCGGGCTTGGAGACGGCGAAGGTGTCGGCCCCGGCGACGAAGCGGAACCGGTCCAGGAGGCCGAACGCGCTCAGAAGCGCCTTGGCGTTCGCCTCGCGCTTGTTGGTGCACACGGCAAGGCCGACGCCCGCCCCCTCCAGCGTGGCGAGCGCGTCCAGCATTTCGGGAAAGGGGCGGCTCAGCTTGGCGATCCGCTCGCCATAGTGGGAGAGGAATTCGGCGTGACAGGCGTCGATCTCGGCGTCGGGGAGGGTGATGCCCGCCGCCAGCAGGGTCGCGTCGATCATCGCCCGCGCGCCCAGGCCGACATGGGGGAGAAGGTCGGCCGCCTTCATCGCGGGCACGCCGCGGCGGGCCAGAACCACGTTGGTGGTGTCGATCAGATCAGGGGCGGTGTCCACCAACGTTCCGTCGAGGTCGAAGACGGCCAGTCCGTTCACAATGAATTTCTCCCGTGCGATTCCGGGATAAACGTGGCAGACGGTCACGCCAAGAGCGTGGACGGCTTGCAAGTTGCGCCGTGACTTGCTTCAAGCGCGACGATATCGCCAGTAGACCGTTAGGGGTCCCCACGATGCGTGTTCCCGCAATCGCCGTTGCCATCGCCATGTCCTTCGCCGCACCGGCGGTGTACGCGCAGACCGGCACACCACCGAGCACGGAAGACAACTTCACGCCCGAGCATCTCGCTCTGGCGCAAGACGTGGTCGACGCGACCCAGTCCGCCGCCACCTTCGACGACATTCTGCCGCGCGTCGCGCAGCAGCTTCAGGGCATCTTCACCCGCTCCAACCCGGCCATCGCGCCGCAGGTGGAAGAGGTGGTCTACGAGGTGGCGCTGGAGTTCGCCTCCCGCCGCGTCGAGCTCGCGCGCACCATTCAACTCGTCTGGGCTCGCCGCTTCACCGTAGAAGAGCTGCAGGAGCTGAAGGACTTCTTCACGTCGGGCACCGGCCAGAAGTTCGTCGCGCTGACGCCGTCGATCACCGCGCTCAGCGTCGGCGCCGCGCGCCAGTGGGAGCAGGAGCTGTCGCAGCAGATGCTGGACGAAGCGCGCAACCGGCTGGTCGCTTCGGGGGCGCTCTGATCCCGTGACCGACTTCGACTACGATCTCTTCGTCATCGGTGCGGGGTCGGGCGGCGTTCGCGCGGCCCGGATCGCGGCCGGTTATGGCGCCAAGGTGGCCATCGCCGAGGAACACCGCGTCGGCGGCACCTGCGTCATCCGCGGGTGCGTGCCGAAGAAGCTCATGGTCTACGCCTCGCAATTCTCCGAGGCCTTCGAGGATGCGGAAGGCTTCGGCTGGAGCGTCGGTGAGACGAGCTTCGACTGGTCGCGCCTCATCGCGGCGAAGGATCGCGAGATCGATCGGCTGAACGCGATCTACATCCGCAACCTCACCAACTCGGGCGTGGAGCTGTTCCAGAGCCGCGCGGTGGTCGAGGGGCCGCATGAGGTGCGCCTCAGCGCCGAGGACCGTGTCGTCACCGCGCGGCTCATCCTGGTCGCGACCGGCGGCACACCCTGGCTCGACACCGAGCTGAAGGGCATCGAGCACGTCATCACCTCCAACGAGGTGTTCTACCTCAAGGACATGCCGAAGCGCGTCGTGATCGCCGGCGGCGGCTACATCGCCGTGGAGTTCGCGGGCATCTTCGCCGGGCTCGGGGCGGACACGACGCTGGTCTATCGCGGCTCCGAGATCCTGCGCGGCTTCGACGGCGAGGTGCGCACCTTCGTGCGCACCGAGATGGAGAAGCGCGGCGTCAAGTTCGTGTTCAACGACGTGTTCACCGCCATCGACAAGGGGCCGGACGGCCTCACCGCCACCCTGCGCGGCGGCACGACGCTGGAGGCCGACCAGATCCTCTTCGCCACCGGCCGCCGCCCGGCCGTCGAGGGCCTGGGGCTGGAGGCCGTCGGCGTGGAGATGGACGCCGTCGGCGCCGTGAAGGTGAACCACGAGAGCCGCACCAACGTGCCGTCGATCTACGCGATCGGCGACGTGACCAACCGCGTGAACCTCACCCCCGTGGCGATCCGCGAGGGGCATGGGTTCGCCGACACCGTGTTCGGCGGCAAGCCGGTCCATGTCGACCACACGCTGATCCCGACGGCGGTCTTCTCGCAGCCTGAGATCGGCACCGTGGGGCTGACCCAGGAGGAGGCGGTGGCGGCCTTCGACGAGGTCGACGTCTACCGCTCCTCCTTCCGGCCGATGCTGGCGACCCTCTCGGGGCGCGACGAGCGGATGTTCATGAAGATCCTCGTCGATGCCGAGACGGACAAGGTGCTGGGCGTCCACGTCGCCGGGCACGGGGCGGGCGAGATGGCGCAGCTTCTGGGCATCGCCGTGAAGATGGGCGCCACCAAGGCCGACTTCGACCGCACCGTGGCTGTCCATCCGACCGCGGCCGAGGAGCTCGTCACGATGCGCACCCCCTCGGAGCGCCTGCGCAGGGACGCCGCGGCTTGACCTTCTCCGTTTTCGGCTACGGCTCGCTCGTCAATCGCGGTACGCTGCCGCCGCACGTCTCTGCCGAGCCGGTGACGCTGAAAGGATGGCGCCGCGCCTGGCGGGCGACCAGCGTCGCGCATGCGGGCGGCGTGTGCGCCATGTCGGTGGTGCCGGCCGAGGGCGAGGCGATCGACGGGCTCCTCGTCACCTTCGAGGACGATGTTCGCCCGGTGGTGGACGCGCGGGAATATCGCTACGACGCGCTGGATGCGCCGTCGCTGGGCGACACCGCGATCATCTACCGCGCGAGCGCCGGCGTCGACCGCTTCGGCGATGCCGAGAATCCGATCCACCTGACCTATGTCGACGTCATCGTTCAGGGCTTCCTGACAGAGTTCGGCATGGCCGGGGTGGAGCGCTTCATGGCCTCGACCGACGGCTGGCACGTGCCCGTGCTGAACGACCGGGCCGCGCCGCGCTATCCGCGCGCGCAGCAGTTGACGGCGCAGGAGACGGCGCTTGTCGACCGTCTTCTGGCCGATGCCGGCGTGACCTTCCTCTGATCTTTACCCGTCGTTAAGGCTATTCCGGCAGCGCCGATTGACGGCGGCCGCCTTCGGCATGAACAGGTGATTCATGCTGTGGAACAAAAAGCGTACTCGTCGCCGTCGACGTTCCAAGAAGTCAGGTCTTCTGAAGACCGCCGGTGTGGTGGTGCTGACCCATATCGCGGCGGTGACGCCCTCGCCCTTGGGCTGGCTGACAGCGGCCCAATGGACACCGGAGTGGACCCCTGAGTGGGCGGCGGCGCTTCCCGCGCTGAGCCGCGCCGGGCCGTCGTCTCGCCCGGCCGCACGGGCCTCCGGCGCGCCTGTGCGAACGGCGGCCGCCACCCGCACCGTTCCTCGCAACGTGCCTCGGCCGAAGCCGTGGGGCGGGCTCCTCGGCGCGCCCATCGGCGGCGGCGTGCGTGCTTCGGGGCGGGCGGAGTGCCTCACCGGCGCCGCCGCGACGGCGAAGGCCCAGCAGGCCGGCCGCCGGCCCTTGCGCGAGAGGTTCCGCTACGAGGAGGCCGACCTCAGCCCCTTCCTCGCCGCAAATCCGCGCCTTCTTGCGATGGTGACGGGGCTCACCTTCAAGGTGACGGCGCTGGAGCACCGCGTCGGCCGGTTCGAGGCGGACATCCTGGCGGCCACCCGCATGGGGCCGCTGGTGATCGAGAACCAATTCGGGTCCAGCGACCACGACCACCTCGGCAAGCTCTTGACCTACATGGCCGGGACGGGGGCGCGTGACGGCATATGGGTGGCCGAGCGCTTCCGGCCGGAGCATCTGGCGGCGCTGAGGGCGTTGGAGCATTTCCGCATCCACGCGGTGGCCCTCTCTTATGTGAAGGGGGCGCGGCGCGGGCCTGTGGTGGTCGCGCGATCGGCCTACAGCCCCGGCGGGCGGCCTGCGTGCCGGGCGGCGCGCATCGGCGCAGGCGGCGGTCTTGCGCTGCGTTAGAGCCGGCCGGTCCGGCGCGCGCGCCGCTGCACCGTTACCGCGCAGCCACGCTTAGTGCAGCCTAAAGTGAAGGCAAGTGCTTTTTATGGCTCCATGGTTGACGCCAGATGATTTGCAGCGGATGAAGCCCGTCCCTGAACGTGTTGGGTAAGCGCCATGACTGAGACACCGCTTCGCCACAGCGCGCCGGGCTGGTCCCCGTCCAGCTGGCGCTTTAAACCTGCGGCTCAAATTCCCGAATATCCTGACCAGGCGGCCCTCGAGGCTGTCGAAAAGCGCCTTGCTTCCTACCCGCCGCTGGTGTTTGCAGGTGAGGCACGCGCGCTCAAAGCCGAGCTGGCCGAGATCTGCGAAGGCCGTGGTTTCCTGCTCCAGGGTGGTGACTGCGCGGAGGCCTTTGCCGAGCACCATCCGGACCTCATCCGCGACTTCTTCCGCGTCTTCCTGCAGATGGCCGTGGTGCTGACCTACGGGTCGGCCTCGTCCGTGACCAAGGTCGGGCGCATCGCCGGCCAGTTCGCCAAGCCGCGCTCCTCGCCGATGGAGAAGCGCGACGGGATCGAGCTGCCCTCCTACAAGGGCGACATCGTCAACGACATCGCCTTCACCGAGGAGGGGCGCATCCCCGATCCGCGCCGGATGGAGGACGCCTACCGCCAGTCCGCGGCGACCTTGAACCTCCTGCGCGCCTTCGCCCAGGGCGGCTATGCCAACCTCGACAACGTGCATTCGTGGATGCTCGGATTTGTGGAGGACTCGCCGCAGGGCCATCGATACCGACAGCTCGCTGACCGTATCACCGAATCGCTGGAGTTCATGCGCGCGTGCGGCGTGTCGCCGGTCTCCGTCCCGCAGCTTCAGACCACCGAGCTCTACACCTCCCACGAGGCGCTTCTGCTCGGCTACGAGCAGGCCTTCACGCGCGTCGATTCCATCACCGGCGACTACTACTCGACGTCGGGTCACATGATCTGGATCGGCGATCGGACGCGCCAGCCGGACCACGCCCACATCGAGTTCTGCCGCGGCGTGCAGAACCCGCTGGGGCTGAAGTGCGGCCCGTCGCTGACGCCCGACGGCCTGTTGGAGCTGATCGACATCCTGAACCCGAAGAACGAGCCGGGGCGGCTGACGCTGATCTGCCGGTTCGGCGCGGACAAGGTGATGGACCACCTGCCGCAGCTGATCCGTGCGGTGGAGCGCGAGGGGCGCAAGGTGGTGTGGTCGTGCGATCCGATGCACGGCAACACGATCACCGCGGCCGGGTTCAAGACGCGTCCGTTCGACCGGGTGCTGAAGGAGGTGCAGGCCTTCTTCGCGGTGCACCGGGCCGAGGGGACGCACGCCGGCGGCATCCACGTGGAGATGACCGGCAAGAACGTGACCGAGTGCACCGGCGGTGCGCGCGCGGTGACGGAGGACACGCTGTCGGCGCGCTACCACACGCACTGCGACCCGCGCCTCAACGCCGAGCAGGCGATCGAGCTCTCCTTCCTGATGGCGGAAAACCTTCAGGCCGAGAAGCGCGACCGCGGCGCCCGCAAGGCCGCCTGAGCCGCCTTGCGTCCGGGCCGATCCGCGCGCAAGCGTCGGGGCGGCAGAGGCATAAGGAGGCGGCTGGCTTGGTCCGGCCGCCGCGACGATCGAAAGCCCGGTGCACTGCGCCGGGCTTTTTCTTATGAGGCGTGATGCGCCCGGCGATCGGCCGACCCGCGCGGGAGCGTCGGGATCGGCGAGCCAGGCGGAGACAGTCGGAACGATCCAGACCGCCGCGACAAACGGAACCCCGGTGCGCTGCGCCGCGCTTTCCGCGGCCCGTGGCGCCTGGCGTTTGGGCGGACCCGCGCGGGGGTGTCGGAATGGGTGAGCCATGCGGACGCAGTCGGAACGGGCCGGACCGCCGCGACAAGCGGAAGCCCGGTGCACTGCGCCGCGCATTTTCGTGGGCGGTTCAGTCGGGGAATTGCGGGGTGCGTGGCTCCAGAGAGCGGCCTTCGGCGGCCCAGCCGTCGGTGCCTTGCGGGTACCAGTGGACGTTGGAATAGCCGTAGCCGAGGGCCCGCTTGGCGGCGTTCCACGACATCCAGCAGTCGGCGAGGCAGTAGAAGACGAGGGGGGCGGCGGTGTCGCCCTCCGCCGCGTCGTCGAGACGGGCGCGATACCAGGCGTCCATCGCGTCTGTCAGCCTGTCGTAGCCGGTGTTGGGCAACCAGATGCTGCCTGGAATGTCGGACCGGGGCGGCGTGCGCCAGAGCGTGCCTGCGGGCAGGTTCGCCGGGCGAGGCGGAACGGGCAGCACGTCGATGAAGGTGGCGCCGCTTTCGTAGAGGGAGGCGGCCGTCTCGGTGGTGACCACCGTGGCGCCGGTGAGGGTGGCCGGGACCGGGGCGCGGTAGGGTGCGCTACGGAAACCTGCGGGTTCGGCCACCGAGGTCTCGCCGCCGATGGGCGTATTGGGGGCGGCTTGGGCCGGCGCTCCGGCGTCGGCCACCACGACCCACGGTTCGGCCTGCAAAGGCGGCACGGTCGTGACGTCCGCGGCTGCGATCGTCACGCCCGCGTGTGCGCTTGGCGCGCGAGTCGCCGCGCCGGGTGCGGAAGCGGTGGCCGACGACATGCAGGCGCCGAAGAAGGCGAACGCCACCAGGGCCGTGAGGTGCGCAACGGCCTGGTGCCGCGTTACCAGGCGTCCGGCCGTGGCACGCCGCGCTGGGCGGGTCGGGGGCGGTCGCCGCTTCATCAGCCGGGCGTCCGCGTGATCGGCTGGTCCGCCTCGTCGATCAGCGGCACGCCATAATCGAGCAGGATGGCGTTGATCGCGTCCTGATTCTCGCGGATCGCGGTGTTGAGGCTGCGCTTGAACTCCTGGTCCGACGGGCGCACGCCCATCGTGATCCGGTAGGACATGCGCGGCCCGCCGGCCTCGTGGGTGAGGGGGATCACGACGTGGTGCGGTTCGGCCTTCTGCGCGTACCATCCGGCCATAGGGCCCCAGGCGAGCGCGCCGTCGATCTCGCCGGCTTCGAGATCGGCGAACATGTCCGCGTTCGGATGTTCGACCCTCGTATCCACCATCAGGTGGTAGGGGCGCGCCTTCCCGATCAGGCCGCGTTTGGCCAGCGTGGTCGCGGGCGGGGTGCCGGCGACGACACCCAGGCGCGCGTCATCGAGCCGCGGATCGGCAAGGGATGTCACGTCGGCGAGCGGCGAGTCGGCCGGGACGACGAGGGCGTAGGTGGTGCGGAAGTAGGGGTTGGTGTTCTGGACCAGCTCGTTGCCCTGGGCAAAACCCATGATCACGTCGCACTGGAAGGCGCGCAGGGTGTTGCGCACGAAGCCGACGCCTTGCGGGAAGAAGGTATAGGTGACCCCTTCGCGCCCGGTCTTTTCGGCGATCAGCTCGGCGATCTTGTTCTCGTAGCCTTCGCCCGCCTCGTTCGACAGGGGCATGTTGTTGGGGTCGGCACAGACCCTCAGCATGACTGGATCGACCAGTTCGAGGTCGGCGGCGAGGCTTTGATTCTGGGCCGCCGCCGCGCCGGGGTGGCCGATCGCGCCGAAGCCACATGCGGCGACGGCGATCGCGGCGAGGCGCAGACCGGCGAGCCTCAGCGCGGACCGGCCTGAGGTGCGATGGCCCGTGGCGCTGAGCGAAACGGCCGCGTGGTCGGCGCCGCCCCGCGCCGAGGCTGAGCGCTCGCCGCAGCGGGAGAGGGCGCGCGAGGGCGCCCCGGTTTCAACCTCCCATGCAGGCATCTTCGGCCTCGACGAAGGCATCGGGCTTGGCGTCCTTTTTGGCGGGACGTCCGCGGGGAAGGTCGCCCTGGGCGCGGGCGCGCAGGTAGATGTAGACGTCGTCGAGGTAGCACATGACGTTGGGGTTGGTGCCGAAGGCGGGCATGACCTGGTTCGCCTGGCCGGACCCCACGTCCTGCTTGCCGTTCACGACGACCTCGTAGAACTCGTAATAGTCCATGTTGGCGACGCTTTCGGCGAGGGCCGGAGCGTAGCTCGATCCCATGCCGTCGGGCCCGTGGCAGACGTGGCACTCGGCGTGGTAACGGCGGAAACCCGAGTAGGTGTACCAGTCGACCGTGCCGTCTTCGGCGATGGTGTAGGTGGGGACGCCGTCCGCGTCGAAATGCTTGCCGTCGACATCTTCGGCCGAGGACGGATCGCCGGGGCCGACCGCGTAGGCGGCGGTTGCGGCGGCGGCGGTTGCGGCGATCAGAGCGGCGCCGATCAGATGGCGTCTGTTCATAGGTTGCACCTTTGAAGGATACTGTGCGCTGCAAAAGGGTGGCCGCGAGAGCGCCACCCTTTCTGGTGCATCGTCATCGATGGGGAGCCGCCGGCGCGGGTCAGGCGCCGGCGGAGAGGTCCCGTTTACTGGGTGGCGCTGTCCGGCAGGGTGAAGACGGTCAGCTGGCCACCGAGGTCGGTGTAGGCCTTCAGGCCCGCATAGCCGCCCACGGCGCCGAGGCCGGCGTTCGGGTCCGTGAGGCCCGCGGCGAGACCGATGCCGGCCCAACCGCCGATGCCCGACAGCACGCCGACATATTGCTTGCCGCCCTGCTCGTAGGTCATCACGTTGCCGATGATGCCGGACGGGGTCTTGAACTTGTAGAGTTCGTCCCCGTTCTCCATGTCCACCGCCTTCAGATACCCTTCCAGGGTGCCGTAGAAGACGATGTCGCCGGCGGTGGCGAGAGCGCCCGACCAGACCGAGAACTGCTCGGGGATCGACCAGACGATCTCACCCTTCGCCGCGTCCCAGGCGATGAAGTTGCCCATGCCGCCGTGGCTTTCCGGCGCGGGGTACATCGACAGCGTGGCGCCGACATAGGGCTGGCCGGCGGTGTAGGACACGCGGAAGGGCTCGTAGTCCATGCAGACGTGGTTGGTCGGAATGTAGAAGAGACCGGTCTTCGGCGAGTAGGCCGAGGGCTGCTGGTCCTTCGTGCCGAGCGCGGCGGGGCAGATGCCGGTGGTGTTGACGTCTTCGCCGTTCTGCTCGGTGGAATATTCCGAGACGACCTGCGGGCGGCCATACTGGTCGCTGTTGGGGTCCATCTCCACGTGCGTCGCCCAGTTCACCGCGGGATCGAACTTCTCGGCCACCAGCAGCTCGCCCGTTTCGCGATTGAGCGTGTAGTTGAAGCCGTTGCGGTCCGGGTGAACGAGGGCGGGGACGGTCTCACCGTCGATGTCGAGATCGGCGAGCATCATTTCGTTGACGCCGTCGAAGTCCCACTCGTCGTGCGGGGTCATCTGGTAGACCCACTTCGCCATGCCGGTGTCCGGATTGCGGGCGAAGATGGTCATCGACCAGCGGTTGTCGCCGGGGCGCTGGGACGGGTTCCAGGTCGACGGGTTACCGGTGCCGTAATAGATGAGGTCGAGCTTGGGATCGTAGGAGTACCAGCCCCAGGTGGTGCCGCCGCCGATCTTCCACTGGTCGCCTTCCCAGGTCGCGGTGCCGGAATCCTTGCCCACGGGCTTGCCGAGGTGGGTGGTGTTTTCCGGATCCATCAGGGTCTGATCGTCAGGCCCGGTGGAGAAGCCGCGCCAGACCTGGCTGCCGTCGGCGAGGCTGTAGGCGGTGATGTGGCCTTGGACGCCGTACTCGCCGCCGGAGATGCCGGTGATCACCTTGTCCTTGACGATCATCGGCGCCATCGTCGCCGTCTCGCCCTTGGACGGGTCGCCGTTCTGGACTTCCCAGATCACCGAACCGTCGTCGGCATTGAGGGCGACGAGGGTGGTGTCGGCCTGCTGCAGCAGGATCATCGCCGGATGGCCGTCGGTCGCCGGCGCATAGGACACGCCGCGATAGACGGTGTCGCAGCACATCACGCCGATGACGTTGGAGTCCTGCTTCGGCTCGTACTTCCACTTGATCTTGTTGTCGTCGGACAGGTCGACGGCAAAGACGTTGTTCGGGAAGGGGGTGGCGAAATACATCATGTCGCCGATGACGATGGGCGAGCCTTCGTGGCCGCGCAGGACGCCGGTCGACATCGTCCATGCGACCTGGAGCTGGCCGACATTGTCCTTATTGATCTGGTCGAGTTCCGAGTAGCGCCAGTTGGCGTAGTTGCCGGTGGGCATCACCCAGTCGGCCGGGTTCGCCTCCATCTCGGTCAATTTTTCGTTGGCGAGAGCCGCCGTGGACGCCACTGCCAGTGCGATCACACTGCACGCCGATTTCAAGATCAGCCGCTTCATCCTTATCTCCCTAGCGATCTGTCCGTGGGTGAGCCCCCGCGGTTAGAGGACTCACTCCACCATGATCGCCGCGAAGAATGCAATGGCGACTGAAGTCGGGGAAACCTTCACACGCATACGACCAAAGTCGAAATGCTGTATTCCGGGGTGATTATTAGGTTAGCAACGGAGATTTTGCGCTTTGACTTTGTGCACATTGGTGCATGTCCAGCGCCGCCGCGGACGTCGTCCTCATCCGAAAGAGGGCGAGGCAGGACAAGGTCTTGAAAATTATTGCGACCAAAGGCGTAGATGAAACAATCCGCCGCAAGCATGCGCCCTTCGTCGCGGTTGCGCGGCGGAGGCGAACCAGCAACGGGC
Source organism: Acuticoccus yangtzensis (assembly GCF_001927245.1). Lineage (GTDB taxonomy): Bacteria > Pseudomonadota > Alphaproteobacteria > Rhizobiales > Amorphaceae > Acuticoccus > Acuticoccus yangtzensis. Next base: position 144,035 of record NZ_MJUX01000003.1, read on the forward strand.
AGCAGGTGCGATGATGGGACCGGCCCGCCGCGTCACCGTGGCGCACCTTTGGGTTGCTGCGATGGTGCTGGTGACGCCCGTCTCGGCCGGCGCCCTTCACGTTGAGGAGGTTGCGCCGGGGGTCTTCGTCCATGTGGGGCAGGTCGCGCTGGCGGCGGCGGACAACGGCGGCGACATCGCCAACCTCGGCTTCATCGTCGGGGAGGAGGCGGTCGCGGTGGTCGACACTGGAAGTACGCCGGCGATCGGGAAGGACCTTCGCGCGGCGATCGAGGCCGTGACGGACCGTCCGGTGCGCTACGTCATCAACACGCACATGCATCCGGACCATGTGCTCGGCAATGCGGCCTTTCGGGGCACCGGGCCGGGCGGGGGCGATCCATTTGTGGTCGCCCACCACAAACTGGCGCGGGCGCTCGCCGGGAGGGCTGCGCATTATGTCGCATCGACCGACGCGGCGCTCGGGCCGGGGCACGTGACGGCGGGCGATGTCGTGTTGCCGGACGAGGAGGTCGAGGATGTGCGCCGGCTCGATCTGGGCAATCGAACCATCGTGTTGAAGGCCTGGCCGACGGCCCATTCGGACAACGACCTCACCGTTTTCGATCCGGCGACGGGAACCCTCTTTGCAGGCGACCTCCTTTTCATGCATCATCTTCCGGTTGTGGACGGGAGCATCGCCGGTTGGCTCGGCCTCACGCTGGAGGCGGCCGCCAGCGATGGGGCTCCGGTGCGCCGCGTCGTACCGGGACACGGCCCGGCGATCGGCCACCTGCCGCAGGACGAGGACGTGCAGCGGGACTATCTGGCCGCAGTCGCGCAGGAGGTGCGTGCGGCGATCGCGGACGGTGTGCCGCTGGGGCGGATGGTGAGGGACGCGCGCATTCCATCCGGCCGCTGGGCGCTGGCGGAGGACTTTCACAGGCGCAACCTGACGGCGGCCTTCGCGGAGCTTGAATGGGAATAGGCCCCGCCCGGAGCGGTGGCCGTAGAACAGGGGGGGGGCGACCTATGGACTTCGCACAGAAAAGCTCGGCCACGGCGGGGCGCGGCCTCGCGGCATTGGCGCTTGCGGCGCTCTTGACCCTGCCCGCCGCCGCGGCGGAGCCGACCGCGTGGGACGACATCCGCGCCAACCTCTATGGCGAAGCGCCGCTGGTGGAGGACGGGCTCATCACGCTGGAAGCGCCCTACCGGGCCGAGGACGCGGCGATCGTGCCGATGACGATCCGCACCGCCCTCCCGGACGGCGACACGCGCCACGTCGCCAAGATCACGCTGGTGATCGACGAGAATCCGTCGCCCGTCGCGGCCGCCTTCACGCTGGGCGAAAGCGCCGGGGTGACCGCCATTTCCACCCGCGTGCGCGTCAACGCCTATAGCGATGTCCACGCCGTCGCCGAGCTTTCGGACGGCTCGTTGCACGTGGCGGCGCGGTTCGTGAAGGCGTCGGGCGGCTGCGCGGCGCCGATGGCGAAGGACCCGGACGCTGCGATGGCGAGCCTCGGCAAAATGAAAATGCGCTGGTTCGATGCGCCGGAGACGTCGCCAACCCATGCCAGCGCTCAGCTGATGATCCGGCACCCCAACAATTCGGGGCTGCAAATGGACCAGCTCACGCGCTTCTACATCCCCGCCCATTTCGTCTCGACGCTCACCATCCGCCAGGGGGATGCGCTGGTGCTGCGGATGGAGGGCGGGATCTCCATCTCGGAGGATCCCAACTTCCGTTTCGACTTCACCTCCAACGGTGCGCCGCTGACCGTCGAGGCGCAGGACACCGAGGGCAACCTCTTCGGCCAGAGCTTTCCGGCCGGCGGAGCCTGAGGCGCGGCCGGCAGGGCCTCAGAAGCAGCGCAGCTCGGCCTCGACCTGGGCGCGCCTCAGGTCTTGAACCGCGGCTTTCGATTCCTCGCTGGTGCGGAAAATCACGCCGCGCTCGCCCGAGATCTGGCCGAGGCTGAGGTAGGCTTCGGCTTCTTCGTAACGGCTATAGGGGATCAGCGTCGTGATCACGTCGATCGAGCAGGAGCACTGTTCGAGGACGTGGCGCGATTCACCGCTCGCCTTCATGCAGGCCAGCACATAGTCGGCGAGGACCACGGTGGGATAATCCTCGCCCCGTCGCACACCGTCGACAGCGCCGGCCGGGGCGACGCACGCGAGCGTGGTCAGAGCGACCGCTGCGCCCTGCAACGCCCCGCGCCACAGGCTTCTGCTTTTTCGCATTACGACTTTCCTCCACCTTGCGTCTTATGGCCCGTCCTTGCCGTAGTTGGACCCGTTGTCCTGCCGCAGCACAAGCGGCGCAACTGAGACGAACGGACGGGGGAACTTCCTAATGCAAACGCGCGCAGCGGTCGCCACGGCAGCCGGCAAGCCGCTTGAGGTGATGACGGTCGAGCTCGACGGGCCGAAGGCCGGCGAGGTCCTCGTCGAAGTGAAGGCCACCGGCATCTGTCATACGGACGAATTCACCCTCTCCGGCGCCGACCCGGAAGGCATCTTCCCGGCCATCCTCGGCCACGAGGGCGCGGGCGTCGTGGTCGATGTCGGCCCGGGCGTGACGTCGCTGAAGAAGGGCGACCACGTCATCCCGCTCTACACGCCCGAGTGCCGGGAGTGCGAATATTGCCTCAACCCGAAGACCAACCTGTGTCAGAAGATCCGCTCCACCCAGGGGCAGGGCCTGATGCCGGACGGCACGAGCCGCTTCCGCATCGGCAACGATCCGATCTTCCACTACATGGGCTGCTCGACCTTCTCGAACTACACGGTGCTGCCGGAGATCGCGCTCGCCAAGGTGCGTGAGGACGCCCCGTTCGACAAGATCTGCTACATCGGCTGCGGTGTGACGACGGGCGTCGGCGCCGTCGTCAACACGGCGAAGGTGGAGCCGGGCTCGACGGTTGCGGTGTTCGGCCTCGGCGGCATCGGCCTCAACGTGATCCAGGGGGCCCGCCTCGTCGGCGCCGACAGGATCATCGGCATCGACCTCAACCCGTCCAAGGTGGAGCTTGCCCGGAAGTTCGGCATGACCGACTTCATCAACCCCGACGAGGTGGGCCACGACAAGGTGGTTCAGGCGATCATCGACCTCACCAATGGCGGCGTTGATTATTCGTTCGAGTGCATCGGCAACGTGAACGTCATGCGCCAGGCGCTGGAATGCGCCCACAAGGGGTGGGGCGAAAGCGTGATCATCGGCGTCGCCGGTGCCGGCAAGGAGATCGCGACGCGCCCGTTCCAGCTCGTCACCGGCCGCGTGTGGCGCGGTTCGGCCTTCGGCGGCGCCCGCGGGCGGACCGACGTGCCGAAAATCGTCGACTGGTACATGAACGGTAAGATCAATATCGACGATCTCATCACCCACACGATGCCGCTGGAGGAGATCAACACGGGGTTCGACCTGATGCACGCGGGCAAATCCATCCGCGCGGTGGTCGTCTACTGATGATCGGCCGCAACGGGCGACGCGGCGTGGCGGCACTCGCCGCGCCGTGGTGTCGGATGATCGCCGTCGCGGCGCTGTTCGCGGCGGGCCCCGCCGCGGCGGCGGCCGAGGCGCTGACCTTCAGCGTCGGCGAGGATCGCTACACCGTTCCCGCCGACGGGTTCCTCAGCGTGGAGGAGAAGGAAGGCCTCACCTTCTGCCTCACGCCGGAGGTGGAAACCGCGCTCACCGCCTTCACCGCAAGCCACATCGACGAGACGGTCGCGATCGCCATCGGCGGGGAAAATGTCTTTTACCTCAAGATCGTGAAACCCTATGGCGGGGGCTGCATCAACTGGCCGCTGCATCCGGTCATGGCCAAGTCATACCGTGAGATGCTGACAGGAGAGGGCCCCGCATTATGACCGTCGACATCGTTTCGCGCTTCACCGCCCACGGCGGACAGCAGCTTGTCGCCAAGCACCGCTCGCGTTCGACCGGCACGGAGATGACCTTCGCGGTCTACCTCCCGCCCGCGGCGACCGAGGGGCCGTGCCCGGTCCTGTGGTATTTGTCCGGTCTCACCTGCACCCACGCCAACGTCATGGAGAAGGGCGAATATCGCAAGGCGGCGGCCCAGGCGGGGCTCATTGTCGTGTGCCCCGACACCAGCCCCCGCGGCGAGGACGTCGCCGACGACGAGGCCTACGATCTTGGCCAGGGCGCGGGCTTCTATGTCGACGCCACCGAGGCACCATGGGTGCCGCACTTCAAGATGAAGACCTATATCGAGAAGGAGCTGCCGGAGGTGGTGGCGTCCGCCTTCCCGGTGGACCTGACGCGCCAGGGCATCTTCGGCCACTCGATGGGCGGCCACGGCGCGTTGACGATCGCGCTGCGCAATCCTGCGCGGTTCGCGTCGGTCTCGGCCTTCTCGCCGATCGTGGCGCCCTCGCAAGTGCCGTGGGGACAAAAGGCCTTTCCCGCCTATATCGGCAGCAACACCGCGCTGTGGCGCCAGCACGATGCCGTGGCCCTCATCGAGGACGGGGCGCGTGTCGGCGACATCCTGGTCGACCAGGGCGACGCGGACAACTTCCTCGCCGAGCAGCTGAAGCCGGACCTTCTGGCCAAGGCTTGCGCCGATGCGGGGATCGACCTGACGCTGCGCATGCAGCCGGGCTACGACCACTCCTACTACTTCATCTCGACCTTCATGCCCGATCATATCGCCTGGCATGCGGCGCGATTGAAGCGGTAGGGCGGGCCTCGTCGAGGCGGCGTCGGGCAGAGCGGTGCAGCCGTGAGACATCGCCCTGTGGCGCCGAGGGCACTGGCCGCGACACGCCACCTGTGCCATGCCAAAGTGAAACTATAAAAGATCTGGACTGGAGGATGACATGACGAAGTTTGGGCTCGGGCTGCTCGTCGCAGCAGCGGTTGCTTCGGTGACGCCCGCAATCGCGCAGGATGCAGCGAAAGGCGAAAGAGTCTTCCGCCAATGCCAGGCCTGCCACGCGATCGGCGAGGGCGCGGAGAACAAGATCGGCCCGGAGCTGAACAACATCATTGGGCGCGTCCCCGGCACCCATGCGGACTATAAATATTCGCCGGCAATGGTGGCCTATGGTGAAGAGCATGTGTGGGACGAGGCGACGCTGGACGCCTATCTCGAAGCCCCGCGCAAGGTCGTGAACGGGACCAAGATGGCCTATGGCGGGCTGCGCCGGCCTGAGCAGCGCGCCGATCTGATCGCGTACCTGAAGACCTTCTCTGAATAATCCACAACTTAAGAGCGTGAAGCGCCCCTGATGATCCGGCTGTAAAGCGCGGGTCCAGGAGGGCAAATCGCGACCGGCGGCGGCCACCCAGCGGCCCCGGTCGAGCATCCCGCCAATCGAAATCGGAACGCCCGGCCCGGCACGACGCCGAAGCCGGGCGTTTCTGCGTTCGGCCCCGGTGCGACGCGCACCTCGCCTCTTAGCGGCGTGGCGCATGCTCCGGCTGTGGGCGCTTTCCTGAATGGCGTCAACATGTTGCAAGACGATCGACGCTGCGGGTGCAGGTGCCGGACGACGCGTTCCGCGGTGCATCGTCGTTGCCATCCGCAATCCAGCTACACAGTCGAGCATCCGTCGATCTGGGGTCCTCGTGGCTGGGGAGGCGTATAAATGCAAATGTCCCGGTTTATTCGATGGCGCCGGCGCATGACGATAGCCAGCAAGAGCACGGCACTACAGTGCAGCGCCCCAAGATGTCGATGAAAAATCAGCGGATGAAAATGCTTTAGGAGTCGTCAACACTTTCCAACCAAAGTGGCAGCGTCGGAGGGACAGGATATCCCTCGCCACTCCAATGGAGGTGGACAACAATGTGGTTCTTTACTGAGTTCCTGGAGCGTTACACCCGCAACATCGCACGGTCCATCGTTCGCGTTGCGACGGCCGAGGTCGAAGCCAACCGGCGAGTTCTAGCGAACGCCTTCAGCCGCGAACAGATTAATCGCCTGATCCTTCCCGAGCGGGACCTGACCGTGCCCCCCGCCTTCGTGGCCGAGCGCCGCGCCGTCCACGGCGCCGAGGTCGCCCCGCCCGAACTCGCTCATGCCAGCGGCGCGCTGGATGTCGCCAAGGCGGACGCGGCGCTGCGTGACGCGGACGAGGCCAAGGTCGCCAAGACACTGATCGCGCTGGACGAACTTCCCGTGGGCGTGCGCGGCGACCTGGTGCTGAAATATGTCGAAGCCTTCGCGGCGGCGCCCGCGGTGGAGGCGGCCGCACTGATCGACAAGCTCAGCCGGGACAAGAAGGTCCGCGTCGCCGAGCTGCAGATCATTTCCGCGCAGGTGCTGGGCGAGGCGGTCACGCGGCGCACCAAGTCCGGGCACTATGATGCGATTCGCGAACACCTGGTGCCGCAGGACGGGGCGGGGGTGGACGAGGCCGCCGAGAGGGCGGTGACGCATGACACCGTGCGCCATCTCGTCCGGCCGGCCGCCCCGGACCTCCACATCAACTGACGCCGGTCCCGCGCGGCCCGAGGACCGTCCGCGCAGAAAGCCCGCATCCGGCGCCTGGCCACAGCGGCAAGACGAGCGCTGCGCGGAAACACCGAGGCCCCGAGCCGCGACCGCGGCGCCGGGGCCTTGCCGCGTCGGCGTCAGCGCCGCGGGTACACGCGAACAGCCTTCTCGTGCCGCATGTCACATCATGACCACCGCGGCGGCAATTTTGGGCTATTCGAGAAGCAAATCGCTCAAGCCATTCACAATCGTGTTGCAAACCGTCTATGAGAGGCGCGACGGGAGGTTTCGCTCCCAGATCCATCGATATCTCAGGGAGCTTTTATGCGCGTCTATTATGACCGCGATGCCGACATCAACCTGATCAAAGGCAAGAAGATCGCCGTTGTCGGTTATGGCAGCCAGGGCCACGCCCACACGCTGAACCTGCGCGATTCCGGGTGCCCGGAGATCGTCGTGGCGCTGCGTCCCGGTTCCGCGTCGGCCAAGAAGGCCGAGGCCGAGGGCATCAAGGTCATGACCGTGGAAGAGGCCGCCCAGTGGGCCGACGTCGTCATGATGCTGACGCCGGACGAGCTGCAGGCCGACATCTACAACGACCAGCTTGCCGCCAACATGAAGGAGGGCGCTGCGCTCCTCTTCGCGCACGGCCTCAACGTCCACTTCAACCTGATCGAGCCGCGCAAGGACCTCGACGTGCTGATGGTCGCCCCGAAGGGCCCCGGCCACACGGTGCGCTCTGAGTACCAGCGCGGCGGCGGCGTGCCGACGCTCATCGCCATCGCCCAGGACGCGACCGGCAACGCCCATGACCTCGGCCTCGCCTATGCCTCCGCCATCGGCGGCGGGCGCGCCGGCGTCATCGAGACCACCTTCAAGGAAGAGTGTGAGACCGACCTCTTCGGCGAGCAGGTGGTTCTGTGCGGCGGCCTCGTGGAGCTGATCCGCGCCGGGTTCGAGACGCTGGTGGAAGCCGGCTACGCGCCCGAGATGGCCTACTTCGAGTGCCTGCACGAAGTGAAGCTCATCGTCGACCTCATCTACGAGGGCGGCATCGCCAACATGAACTACTCGATCTCCAACACGGCCGAGTATGGCGAGTACGTCACCGGCCCGCGCATCATCACGCCGGAGACGAAGGCGGAGATGAAGCGCGTCCTGACCGACATTCAGGCCGGCAACTTCACCCGCAACTGGATGCTGGAAAACAAGGTCAACCAGACCTCGTTCAAGGCGGTGCGCGCGAAGAACAACGCCCACCAGATCGAAGAGGTCGGCGAGGCTCTGCGCGCGATGATGCCGTGGATCAAGGAAAAGGCGCTGGTCGACAAGGCCAAGAACTGAGCCGTCCGGCTCCGCGCGAAAAGCCGCCCTCCGGGGCGGCTTTTTTTGTGCGCCGACGGCGGATGACCGGCGGTCTGATCCTTGCCGGCGGCGATGGACTATTGGGCGCGCCGGGCCGATGGTGAGGCCTATGGCTGATGGAGAGACCTGTGTTCGGTCGGGTTGATATCGTTGAAGTGAGCCGGGACGAAGCTCACCCTTTTCTCATGAGTTACGGCACGCCGATCACCTATGACGGCGGCAATTATGACACGATTTTTCGGCACACTTTCGTGGATGTGGGCGGGTCCAACCTGCTGACGAAGCCGCTCAGCCCGAACGGCGCCCCGGTGCCGCTGTTTCACGCGATGCCCGATGGCGGCCGGCTGACCCTGACCGAGGTCGAGGGCCAGACGCTGCTCCTCTACCGCGCGCACGCCGAGGGCACGAGCGTTGAGCAGCACGCCTTTGCGATCGGCTCGCACGACGACGCGACGCTCCTCGGCGTCAGCCGCACGCAGGGCTGGACGGAGGGGGCGGACGAGGCCGGAACCGCAGCGTTCGGCACCGCGCGTTACCTCGTCACGCTGGCCGCGGAGACGGGGAACGGGGGGCCGCTGCGCCTCGTCTCCAGCGCGCTCGACGCGGACGGCTCGCTCGACCGCGTGGATCACGTGCGGGCGCCGGACGGCGCTTCGGAAGTCGCCGTGGTCCAGCAGGGCGATCGCGCGCTCGTCTTCTCTGGTGGGTCGTCCTATGCGGTGCTCGGCCGCGACGGATCCTTCGGCGCGAACGTCCCCGTGACGGCGGCCGGGTTCGCGGATCTGGCGCAGATCCAGGTGGTGCGCACGGGCGGTCTGGACCTCCTCTATACGGCCGCCGCGGACGGGACGCTGGGCGGCTACGTCGTGCGGGCGAACGGCGTCGTCGCCCCGGTCGCCCTCGGCGTCGCGGAAGGTGGTGTCGTCGACATCGCCGCGGCCGAGGTACGGGGCCGCACCGTGCTGATGACGCTGGCGGACACCGGCTCGGCGGAGGAAGCGCGCCTGACGCTCTACGAGGTGGCGGAGGACGGTTCGCTCGGCCAGCGCGGGATGGCGACCCTCCCGCTCGAGATCGACAGGTACAGCGAAGGCGGGCTCATCCTGGCGGTGGCGGGGCCGACGGTGATCGCATCGCTGACCGGCGCGGTCGACGCGATGCCCCAATGGGGCACGCAGGGCGAGACCGAGCAAATCATCACCCTGCGTCTCGATGGCCTGATCGCCGAAAGGCCGGCGACGAATCAGGACGATCGGCTCACCGGCACGGACGGGGCGGATTTCCTCGAAGGGCTCGCGGGCGACGATACGCTGAGCGGCGGTGATGGCGATGATCGTCTGCTCGGCCGCGGCGGGCTGGACCGCATCATCGGCGGGGACGGTGACGACGCGATGTTCGGCGGGCGCGGCATGGACACGCTCATCGGCGGCGACGGCGACGATCTGCTGCTCGGCGGTGACGCGGCGGACCAGCTCGCGGGCGGCAACGGGGACGATGCACTGTTCGGCGAGGCGGGCTACGACATGCTCGCCGGCGGCAACGGTGACGACACGCTGGACGGCGGCGGGGGCCACGATGTGCTGGACGGCGGCGGCGACCACGACAGCCTTCTCGGCGGCGATGGGATCGACACGCTGATGGGTCAGACGGGCGACGACACGCTGAACGGCGGCGCTGGGGCGGACCGGCTGGACGGAGGGCCGGGCGCCGACATCCTCACCGGCGGGGCGGGGGCCGACGTGTTCTCCTTCGCCCAGCGCGACGCGGTGGACACCATCACCGACTTCCAGGTCGGGCGCGACGTGATCGACGTGTCGGGCGCGGCCTTCTTCGGCGATCCGTCGAGCGACCGCTATTTCTTCATCGAAGCGTCGGGCGCGGACGACACCCTGGTGACCGCGAAGGGCATCGAGATCCTGCTGCTGGATGTCGCGCCGGACGAGGTGAACATCGCCGACTTCCAGTTCGACCCGCTGCCGGTGCCGTTCGGTTGAGCCGGGGCGGCCGGGCGCAAGGCCCGGCCGGTTCGGTCAGATGGTGATGGCGATCTTGCCGAAGTGCGCGCCGGCCTTCTGGTGCAGGAAGGCGGCCTTCAGGTCGGCGAGGTCGAAGGTGTCGCCGATCACGGGGCGGATGCCGGTGGCGTCGAGCGCGCGGACGAAATCCTGCTGGTGCTCGCGCGCTCCGACGATGAGGCCCTGCAGGCGCTGCTGGCGCCGCATGAGGTTGCCGGTGGGAATATCGCCGCTGCGCCCGGTGAGAACGCCGATGAGCGCGATGTGGCCGCCCACCTTACCGCCGATAATCGACTGGGCGAGGGTGCCCGGCCCGCCGACCTCGATGACATGGTCGGCGCCGCGCCCGTCCGTCGCGTCCAGCACGGCCTCGCCCCACTCGGGCGTCTCGCGGTAGTTGATGACGTGGTCGGCGCCGAGGCTCTTGGCGCGCTCCAGCTTCTCGTCCGACGAGGAGGTGACGATCACGCGCGCGCCCATCGCCTTGGCGATCTGCAGCGCGTAGATGGACACGCCGCCGGTGCCGAGCGCCAACACCGTCTCGCCCGCCTTCAACGGTCCGTCGACGGTGAGGGCGCGCCAGGCGGTCAGACCTGCGGTGGTGATGGTCGCCGATTCGGCCGCGCTCCAGCCCTTGGGGGCGTGGGTGAACCAGGTGGCGGGCATGGTCACCGTCTCGCGGGCATAGCCGTCCACGCCGTCGCCGGGCACGGTGGCGAAGCTGGACGGGAGCGCATCGCCCGACAGCCACAGCGGGAAGAAGCCGGAGACGACCGAATCGCCCGCCGCAAATTCGGTGACGCCCTCGCCGACAGCGTCGACCGTGCCGGCCCCGTCCGCGAGCGGGATGCGGCCGGGGGCGGTGGCGCCCTCGGTCATGGCGACGCGCAGGTCATGATAATTCAGCGAGCTGGCGGCGATGCGGACGCGAATCTCGCCAGGGCCGGGGGCCGCCGCGTCGGGCGCCTCGCCGAGCGTCAGGTTGGAAAGGCCGCCGGACCCGGCGATGGTGACTTGGCGCATGGAGGTCTCCGAAGTTCATCTATGGTTGCTATGGCACATAGATGATGGTCCGCCAATGCGACAGGCGCGACCTTCAGCGGCGGCGGCCCCGGCGCGGGTCGTCCAGCGACAGGCCGGTGATGACGGCATCGTCGCCGAAGCGGGCGCGCAGGGCGTCCATCGCGCGTTCGGCCTTGCCGAGGCGAGTGCGGGCGGGATCGAACAGAAGCTCGGCGTCCGCGGCGGCGAGAGGGCCGAGGCCGGAAATGCCGATGCCGATGAGCCGATAGCGCCGCCCCTCCGGCTCGGCCATCAGCAGCGCCTTGCCGACGGCGAAGATTCGGTGGGCCATGGCGGTCGGCCCGTCGAGGCTTTCCGATCGGGTGATGGAGCGAAAGTCCGGCGTCTTCAGCTTCAGCGTGATGGTGCGTCCGGCCATGTCGGCGGCCTTGGCGCGGGTGGACACCTTCTCGCTGAGGTGGCGCAGCACGGCGAGGAGCGTCTGCCGGTCGCTGATGTCGGTGTCGAAGGTGGTTTCGGCCGACACGCTCTTGCGCTCGCTGGACGGGTCGACGGGGCGGTTGTCCTCCCCGTGGGCGAGGCGCTTCAGGCGCTGTCCGGTTTCGCCGAAGCGGCGCATCAGGTCGGCGAGGTCGGTGCGCTGTGCGTCGCGCACCAGGGTAACGCCGCCTTCGGCGAGGCGACGGGCTGCGGCGGGGCCGATGCCGGGGAGGCGCGTCACCGGCTCGTCCGCCAGGCGCGCCACGGCATCGCTGCGGCCGATGACGGTGAAGCCGCGCGGCTTGTCGCAGTCGGACGCATATTTGGCGAGGAACTTGTTGGGGGCGAGGCCGACGGAGACGGTGATGCCGACCTCGTCCTCCACCTTCTTGGCGAAGCGCGCCATGACGACGGCCGGCGGCGCCCCGTGCAGGCGCTGGGTGCCGGAGAGGTCCAGGAAGGCCTCGTCGATCGACAGCGGCTGCACCAGCGGCGTGAGCGCCTTCATGCGCTCGCGCACCTCGCGCCCGACGGCGACGTACTTCTCGAAGTTCGGGCGCACGACCACGGCGTCCGGGCAGGCCTGCAGCGCCTTGAACATCGGCATGGCCGAGCGCACCCCGTGGATGCGGGCGAGGTAGCAGCAGGTGGAGACGACGCCGCGCCGTCCTCCGCCGACGATGACCGGAACGTCGCGCAAGGACGGGTCGTCACGCTTCTCCACCGCGGCGAAGAAGGCGTCGCAATCGACATGGGCGATGGTGAGGCGGGTCAGCTCGGCGTGGGAGACGAGGCGCGGCGAGCGGCAGTGCGGGCAGCGGGCGCGGGCCGAAGCGGCCACAAGGTCGGCGGAAAGAAGGGCCGAACAGTCACGGCAGAGCGCGGCCGCGGGTGTCGCGGCGGCCACGGTCAGGCCCAGTCGTCGTGCGGGCGGGGGGGCCATCCGTCGTCGACCGCGGACGGGCCGTCCTCCACCGGCGGAGCGGAACGGCGGCGCTCCAGCGCTTGGCGGGCGCGCACGATGGCGTCCGGCGTCGTCTCCTGCGCCGCGGCAACCGCGAGCAGCACCTTCTCGTCGGCGAGGACGAAGTCGAGGACCCCGGCGAGGAAGGAGGGGGAGGCGGCCGCATCGCGCAGCGTCGTAGGGTCCAGACCTGTGAGCGCGAAGAATCGGCTCATCGTCTTGGGCTCGGTGGCGAAGTAGGATAGCGCGGCGATGGCGATGGTCCCCGCGTCCGGCTCGTCCTGACCACGGCGCTGACGCACGGTGGGGCCACGCGGGATGCGACTTGACGGCACGCTCATCGCCCCACACACAACACGCCAAGGCGCCGCGGGTGTGGCGCTGGACCGAATGGAGTTGGCATGGCCCACAGGGTGCTTATCGTGGAAGACAACGAGCTCAACATGAAGCTCTTCCACGATCTTCTCGAGGCGAGCGGGATGGAAATCCTGGAAACGCGCAACGGGATCGATGCCTTGAAGGTGGCCAAGAGGGAGCGGCCTGATCTCATCGTCATGGACATCCAGTTGCCCGAGATGTCCGGATTGGAAGTGACGGAGCGGATCAAGTCGGATCCCGATTTGAAGCCGATCCCCGTCATCGCCGTCACGGCCTTCGCGATGAAGGGCGACGAGGAGAGGATCCGCGCCGCCGGTTGCGAGGCTTATCTGTCGAAGCCGATCTCGATCGATCGGTTCATTTCGACAATAAAGTCGTTCTTGCCGAAGTAATTACTTGATTTTCGCTTCGCGGAATTCGACGTGCTTCTTCGCGATCGGGTCGTACTTCGTCTTGTTCATCTTGTCGGTCATGGTCCGGGTGTTCTTCTTCGTGACGTAGAAGTAGCCGGTGTCGGCGGTGGACACGAGTTTGATCTTGATGGTGTTGGCCTTCGCCATGGGAGCCTCCAGCGCCGCCCGGCGGCGCTTACGATTGAACCGGAATAAACCTTGCCAATGGGGGTGCGGCGCCGCCCTGTCAAGCGTTACCTGACGCGGCGGTCAGGCGCCCACGCCATCCTTCATCACCCTCAGAGAACCGAGAACGACATAGATGGCGAAGATCGCCGCGATCGCAATGGCAAAACCATGCGGCGGGAAAAGGTCGAGCCCGGCCCCCAGCGAGATGGGGCCGACCAGCATGCCGAAGGCGTACATCATCACGAAGGCGGCGTTGGCCGAGGCAAGATCGGCGCCCTTGTAGCGCGCGCCGAGCTGGGTGAGGCCAATGGTGTAGAGCCCGGTGACGATGCCGCCGGTGATGAACAGCACCCCGAGGAGGACCAGGAAATGGTCCGACACGAAGGGGATGATGAGCGCGCCGCCGACACCGACCGCGGCCGAGACGATCAGCATGATCCGCTTGTTCACACGGTCGGCGAGGTAGCCGATGGGGACCTGCGACAGGATGTTGCCGAGCGCCACGGCGCTGACGAGGATCACCGAATGGTTGGCCGCAAGGCCGATCGCCGTGCCGTAGAGCGGCAGGATGGCCGTGCCGCCCGATTCGACAGCGCCGAACACCAGCGCCGCGAAGAGGGCGAGCGGGGCCAGCGCCACATAGTGGAAGAGGTTCTTCTGCCCGCCCGAGGGGAGCAGCGGCTCACGGCCAGATACGAACAGCACGGGCACCGCTGCGGCCAAGATGGCGAGGGAGCCGATGAGGAAGGGCTGTACCCCCTCAGTGCCGACGAGAGCCAGGATCAGCGGCCCGATGGCGATGCCGATGGACAGGAAGGCGGTGTAGACGCCGACGATGAAGCCGCGCCGCCCCGGCGGTGCGAGACAGCCGATCCAGAACTCCGTCAGCGCGAAGATCAGTGTGACCGAGGCGGCGAACACGAACCGCATCGGGAACCAGAAGGCGAACGGGTGGACGACGTAGAACCCCATCAACGTCACCGCCATGGTGACGAAGGAGAGGACGATGATGCGCGCCGTTCCGAAGCGGTGGGCGAGGCGGGTGACGAACGGCAGGATGGCGATGGCCGCGATGCCCGCTGTCGCGGTGTTGATGCCGACGAAAATGGGCTCGATCCCGCGCCGTTCCAGCACGATGGAGAGCAGCGGAAGGCTGAGCGACAGAGCCGCACCGACGCCGGTGATCCCGCTAATCACGGCGGCGAGCGCCCAATAATCGGTCGGCCGGCCGCAAGGTGGCACGGAATGAGGGGGGGTGTTGGACACGGGACGTCCGTAGCCGGCAGCAAGCTGATCCGCAGCGACCGGGTGGGACATCGAGGCCACTGTCTGGCGAGACGTCTGGTCCATGGCTCCGACGAAGATACGCGCGACGCGATGTGTGTGACTGATAATGCCGCCGAATACCAGACGGCATCGACCTTTGGATCAGGCCAGGTGCAAGCCTGACCCGACGACTGTGACGTGCGTGCGACTCGCATCGCCGCGCGCCAGGATGCCGCAGAAGGGAAAAGGCGGAGGTGAGAAGAGGTGGCTAGAGGACGACCATCGTCCGCTCGCCGCGCACCATGCGGAAGAAGGGGACAGGACCGCCCGGCGGCAGTTCCGGCGTCTCTTTCAACCGCTTGGCGAGAGCGTCGATCACCGTGTGAGTGATACCGGGAAGCTCAAGCTTGCGCGCGTCGTCCAGCGTAACCCAGGCGATCTCTTCCAGTTCGGCATCGTCGCCGACGCGGCTGGGATCGATCTCGGCAATCGCGTCGTGCGGCACGGCGAAGAAGCGCGTGTCGAACCGGCGCGGGCGGCCGGGCGGGGTGATGGCGCGGAAGACGAAGCGCAGGCGAGAGAAGTCGAGGCCGACGCCGCGATCGCGGAAGGCCTGCCAGGCGGGGCCGTCCGGCAGCGTCTCGGCGCCTTGGCGGCCGACCAGCACGCCGGTCTCCTCGTAGACTTCGCGGATCGCGGCAGCGCCGAGCGCACGGGCGCGCGCTTCGCCATGCTTGGCGCGGGTCTGCAGCGTCAGCTTGGTCAGCGTGGCATCATCGTAGGGCGCGTCGAGGCGGACGCGCGAATCGGTCGGATCCACGCGGCCGCCCGGAAAGACGTAGCGGCCGGGCATGAACACGTGCTTCATCGAGCGGCGACCCATGAGAACGGACGGGCCCTTGGGGTCGATCAGGATCAGGGTGGCCGCATCGCGGATCGTCACCTTGCGGTGGCCGGCATGGCCTTGCTCCGCGTCACGCTTCAACCGCTCGGCGGCCGTCAACTCGCTCATACGTCTGAGGTCTCGCTCATCGATCGCCGCAGGTGCTCATACGTCGCCCCCGGCATAGGTCGGATCGAACCCGTGCATCAGGTTCGCCCATTGCAGCCCCACCAGGGCGCCCTTCACCGGCCGCATCAGACAGAGCGACATGACGACGGTGAGCGGCAGGAAGATCGCGGCATGAAGCCACAGCGGCGGGGTCATGGCTATCTCGTAGACGAGCATCACCGCGACGACAACGTGTCCGACGATCATCATCGTGATGTAGGGCGGGGCATCGTCCGCCCGGTGGTGGTGGAGCGCCTCGCCGCAGGCGCTGCACGTGTCGGCGACGGTGAGGAAGCCGGCGAAGAGGGAGCCCTTGCCGCATGCGGGACAGCGGCACAGAAGACCGCGGCCCATGGCGCGCCACAACGCCCGCTTGGGGAGCGGCTCGTCCTCCGGCGACAGGAAGCGGCTCACCGACGGGTTGGCGGACGGTGCGGCGGGGGCCTGGTCGATCATGAATCGCCTCCGGAATGGCGCGGGTTGAAGCCGTGCATGCGCTTGGCCCATTGCAGCGCGACCATCATCCCCTTGGTCGGCCGCAGCAGGGCGAGCGACATCACCACCGTCAGCGGCAGGCCGATCACCGCGTGCACCCACAAAGGCGGCGCATAGGCGATCTCCATCCAGAACATCACGCCGATGACGGCGATGCTGACGATCGACATGACGATGTAGGGCGGCGCGTCGTCCGCCCGGTGGTGATAGAGCGCCTCGCCGCAATGGGGGCAGTTGTCGTTGACCGCGAGGAACCCGTCGAACAGCGGACCGACGCCGCAATTGGGGCAGCGCCCCATCATGCCGCGCATCATCGCGGCCATGGGATCGCGGTCGCTGAGGAGGCTGCTCCCCGCGGACGATTTGGGGACTGTCATCGGCGGCGTCCTTTCGCTGGGCCTCGCGTCGGCCTCTTGTCGCGCCCGCGGCCCATCGACGTCGGTCGGCGTCCGCGGCGCGGCAGTTTGGCCGTCGGCGTGTGGTCGACGATGTCGAACCGCAGCGCACCGGAGAAGGGCGCCGCCTCCATCAGCCGCACGGTGACGTCGTCGCCGAGCCGGTAGGCGGTGCCGGTCGCCTCGCCGATGAGCGCCTGGGCGTCCTCGTCGTAGATCATGAACTCGTTGGCGAGCAAGGAGATGGGGATGAAACCGTCCGCGCCCGAATCATACAAACGGATGAACAGCCCCGCCTTGGTGACGCCGGCGATCCGCCCCTCGAAGGTGGCGCCCACCTTGTCGACAAGCCAGCCGGCGATCAGCCGGTCGATGGTCTCGCGCTCGGCCAGCATCGAGCGGCGCTCGGTGGCGGAGATGTCGGCGCCGATCTGCGACAGCTCGGCCATCTCGTCGTCGGTCAGCCCGTCCTTGCCGAGCCCCTCGCTGCGGATCAGCGCGCGGTGGACGATGAGGTCGGCATAGCGGCGGATCGGCGAGGTGAAGTGCGCATAGCGGCGCAGCGACAGGCCGAAGTGGCCGATATTGTCCGGCGCATATTCCGCCTGAGCCTGGCTGCGCAGGATCACCTCGTTGACGAGCTGGGCGTTCTGCGTGTCCGCCACCTTGGCGAGGATGCCGTTGAAGTCGCCCGGCCGCACGCCCGCGCTTTGCGCCAGTTTCAGGTCCAGCGTCGCGAGGAACTCCTTCAGGCCGTCCAGCTTTTCCAGGCTCGGCTGGTCGTGGATGCGGTAGAGGAGGGGGAGGCGCTGCGCCTCGCACGTCTCCGCCGCGGCCACGTTGGACTGGATCATGAACTCTTCGATGAGCTTGTGCGCGTCGAGCCGTTCCGGGACGATGACGCGGTCCACCTGACCATCGGGGGTCAGGAGGATCTTGCGCTCCGGCAGGTCGAGCTCCAGCGGCTCACGCGCCTCACGCCCCTTGGAGAGGCAGCGATAGGCGGCCCACAGATTGTCGATCAGCGGTTTGACGTCGCTGTTCAGCACACCATCGGCGATCTTCTGCGCGTCCTGATAGGCGAGGCGGCGTTCCGAGCGCATCAGCACGCGGTGGAAGGTGTGGCGCTGCTTGCGCCCGTCGCGGGCGAAGATCATGCGCACCGCCATCGCCGGGCGAACCTCGCCCTCGCGCAGGGAGCAAAGGTTGTTGGAGATGCGCTCCGGCAGCATCGGCACGACACGGTCGGGGAAATAGGTGGAGTTGCCTCTGAGCCGCGCCTCCTGGTCCATGTAGGATCCGGTGGTGACGTAATAGGCGACGTCGGCGATCGCCACGGTGACGATGTGGCCGCCCTCGTTGTGCGGGTCCGGCTCGGCGAACACCGCGTCGTCGTGGTCCTTGGCGTCTGCGGGGTCGATGGTGAGGAAGGGGATGTCGCGCCAGTCCTCGCGGCCGGCCAGGGTCGCGGGCTCGGCGGCCTCGGCCTCGGCGAGAACGCGCTCGGGGAACTGGTTGGGGATGCCGTGGGCGTAGATCGCCAGCATCGACACCGCCTGCTCGGACCCGGCCGGGCCGATCACCTCGACGATCCGCGCCCCGCGCCCGCGGTCCACCTCGATGCGCACCAGCGTGTCGTCGGGGATGTGCTTCGCCGCGTCAGGGCTGACGAAATAGGTGTCGCGGTCCTTCTTGGACGTGGGCGAGAGCTGAGGCTTGCCGCCGATGCGCTCCAGCACCGCGAGCTGCGAGGCCGGGCGCCGCTCGATCACCTTGATGACCTTGCCGGAGGGGCGGCCCTCGTCGTCGTAGTGGATGCGGGCGAGAAGGCGGTCACCCATGCCCGGCGCCGGCTTGGTGTTGGCGAGGATGACCTTGGGGCGCGGCTCGTCGAAGTCCCAGCTCGTCGGCTCGGCGTAGAGGTCGCCGTCCTTGGTGCGGCCGGTGACGGCGAGGAGGGCGACGCGCGGCAGCTCGCCGGGGCGCGACAGGCGCTTGCCGGACTTGGCGAGCAGCCCTTCGTCAGCCATGTCGGCCAGCAGCGATTTCAGCTCGATCCGCTCGGCGCCTTTGACGTTGAAGGCTTTGGCGATCTCGCGCTTGCCCACGCGGCCGGGACTGTCGGCGACGAAACGGAGGATCTCTTCGCGCGTGGGAACGGGTTTGTTTGACATACGGCCGTATGTGGAGGCGCAGGGCGCCCCCGTCGAGCGGAAAGGTTGTCCACCCACGGTGCGGTGAGCGGAATGCGAGGACTCGCACCTTTCTTATGCGCGTTCGGCGCCCGCACTTCCAGTCCGCCGCATGGTGCCCGGCCCGGCTTGTGCGCGGCGGCGTCTTCGACCGACCTGCGGGACCTTCAGCGGACGCTCGGGACCGGAAGTTCGCCGTGCATCTCGCGCCGGGTGGGTTGCTGCGGCGCGCGGTGCAGCGCTGCCTCTTCGCGCGCCACCTCCAGGAGATAGGCGAGGAAACCGAGACCGCTCTGCTCGGCCAGCGAGACGAGCTCGGCGGACATCTGCTCGATATAATCGGCCACTTCACGGGGGGATTGGCCGAGTTGGCTGGCCGGAACGACCTTGGTACCGGCGGCCATCGTTTCGCTCAGGCTTGGCATGGAACTCTCCTTGCACGTCGGACCTGTGGGACGGCATGAGGAGCTTGCATCGCGTGGCTTTCTTCAACCTTGCGGGGCAAACAATCAAAATTTTAAATTGCAAAAGCCGCTGTCGGAAAGAGTCCTTTTCGGCGGATCGTGCGTTGTCCCCCTTTGCGTTGAAGGCCAACCGCCTCTATGTGCGGGACGGCTCAAGGGGGGGCCAGGAATGAACGTCGTCGTCGTCGAGTCTCCGGCCAAAGCGAAAACCATCAACAAATACCTGGGGTCCGACTACCATGTCGTGGCCTCCTACGGGCACGTGCGCGATCTGCCGCCCAAGGACGGATCGGTCGATCCCGACCAGGACTTCGCGATGCTCTGGCAGGTCGATGCCAAAGCCGCCAAACGCCTCAACGATCTCGCCAAGGCGGTGAAGGATGCCGACCGGCTGATCCTCGCCACCGACCCGGATCGCGAGGGTGAGGCGATCTCCTGGCACGTGCTTCAGGTGCTGAAGGAAAAGAAGGCGATCAAGTCGCAGCCGGTGCAGCGCGTGGTGTTCAACGCCATCACCAAGCAGGCCGTCCTGGACGCGATGGCCGCACCGCGCGACATCGAGGACCACCTGGTCGACGCCTACCGGGCCCGCCGCGCGCTCGACTATCTCGTCGGCTTCAACCTGTCGCCGGTGCTGTGGCGCAAGCTGCCGGGCTCGCGCTCGGCGGGCCGCGTGCAGTCCGTGGCGCTGCGCCTGGTGTGCGACCGTGAAGCAGAGATCGAGCGCTTCACCGCGCAGGAATATTGGTCCGTCATCGCCACGTTGACGACGCCCGCCGGCGACCAGTTCGAGGCCCGTGTCGCGGTGCTGGACGGCAAAAGGCTCGACCGGCTCGGCATCAAGACCGAGGCGGACGCGAAGGCGATCGTCGACCACCTGAAGGCGGCCGCCTTCAAGGCGATCAGCGTCGAGGCAAAGCCCCAGAAGCGCAATCCGTCGCCGCCCTTCACCACGTCGACGCTGCAGCAGGAAGCCTCGCGCAAGCTCGGCTTTTCGTCGGCACGCACGATGCAGACGGCGCAGAAGCTCTACGAGGGCATCGAGCTGGACGGCGAGACGACCGGCCTCATCACCTATATGCGGACCGACGGCGTGCAGATGGCGCCGGAGGGGATCGCCGCCATCCGCCGCCTGATCGGCAAGGACTATAACGACGTCTACCTGCCCGAGAAGCCGCGCTACTACGCCACCAAGGCGAAGAACGCGCAGGAGGCGCACGAGGCGATCCGCCCGACCGACCCGTTCCGCCGCCCGGCGCAGATGAAGCGCTATCTCGGCGAGGACGAGTTCCGGCTCTACGATCTCATCTGGAAGCGGGCGATGGCCAGCCAGATGGAATCAGCCGAGTTCGAGCGCACCACCGTCGACATCGACGCGGCGGCCGGGGGCAAGTCCATCGGCCTGCGCGCCACCGGCTCGGTGATGCTCTTCGACGGGTTCCTCTCGGTCTACATGGAAGGCCGCGACGACGATCCGGAGGACGACGATGACGGCCGTCTGCCGAAGATTGCCCAGGGCGACGCCTTGAAGCGCGAGGCGGTGAAGCCCGCCCAGCACTTCACCGAGCCGCCGCCGCGCTACACCGAGGCGACGCTGATCAAGAAGATGGAGGAACTCGGCATCGGCCGTCCCTCCACCTACACGGCGACGCTCTCGACCCTGCGCGACCGCGAATATGTCGAGCTGGACAAGAAGCGCCTGGTGCCGGGGTCCAAGGGCCGGATCGTCACCGCGTTCCTGGAAAGCTTCTTCGAGCGTTACGTGGAGTACGGCTTCACGGCGGATCTCGAAGAGAAGCTGGACGCGATTTCCGACGGCAAAGCGGACTGGCGTCAGGTCCTGCGCGATTTCTGGCAGGATTTCTCGCGCCAGATCGGCGAGGTGATGGAGGTGCGCACGGCGGCCGTCCTCGACGCGCTGAACGAGGATCTCGCCCCGCTCATCTACCCGCCGCGGCCGGACGGGTCGGACCCGCGCGTCTGCCCGGTGTGCCACCAGGGCAACCTGTCGCTGAAGACGAGCCGCTACGGCGCCTTCATCGGCTGCTCCAACTACCCGGAGTGCAACTATACGCGCGAGTTCGGCGACGATCCGAACGCCGATCCGAAGCCCACGGGGCCGCAGGTTCTGGGCGTCCATCCGGACACGGGCGCGGAGATCTCGCTGAAGACCGGGCGCTTCGGCCCCTACATCGAGCTCGCCGCGGAGGAGGGGGAGAAGCCGCCCCGCTCGTCGCTGCCGAAGGGGTGGAAGCCGGAGGAGATCACGCTCGACAAGGCGGTGGCGCTCCTGTCGCTGCCGCGCGAGGTGGGACAGCATCCCGAGACGCAGGAGACGATCCAGGCCGGTCTCGGCCGCTACGGGCCGTACCTCCTCTACGGGGGCAAATATTCCAAGCTCGACTCGATCGACGACGTGTTCGAGATCGGCCTGAACCGTGCGGTGGCGTTGATCGCCGAGCGCAAGGACGGCGGCCGCGGCCGCACGCCCGCCGCGCTGAAGACGCTGGGTGAGCATCCGTCCGGCGGTGAGGTGACGGTGCGCGAGGGCCGCTACGGACCTTACGTGAACCACGGCAAGGTGAACGCGACGCTGCCGAAGGGCACCGACCCGCAGGCGGTCACCCTGGAAGAGGCGCTGAAGCTGATCGAGGAACGCGCCGGTAAGGCCAAGGGCGGCAAGACCACCAAGGCGGCGGCGAAGAAACCCGCGACGGCGAAGGCGGGGGCGAAGAAGGCCGCCACCAAGAAGCCCGCCGCGACGAAGGCGAAGGCCGCGAAGGCGGACGACGGCGCATTGGTGGACAGCGACGACGACGCCGCCCCCGCCAAGGCCAAGAAGCCCGCCGCGAAGAAACCCGCGGCCGCCAAGAAGCCGGCTGCCACGAAGAAGCCGGCCGCCACCAAGGCCAAGCCCAAGGCCGACAGCGGCGACGACACGCCGCCCTGGGAAGAGTGACCGGGGACCGCGGCCGCGTCATGCCGCCGCGGTGCCGCCCCTCCCGCATGGGCACGGCGGCCCCCAGCCTGTTGTCCGGAGCCAGCCGTCGCTGAAGCCCGATCGGAGGCGGTCGGCGCTGGTCTGCAAGGGTTCAAGCGACGCGGCCCTTGCGGACCGGCGCCGACTGCCTCAGGGCTTCATTCAGCGACGTCTGGCTCCGGCCGACAGGCGGCCCGCCCTGTTGTTCGGTGAAGTCCAGAGCGCCTTCGCGGATCTACTGGCCGCGCGCTCGCAGTGGGTGCCATGGCACGATAGAGCCGGACCGTCTAAGAGGGGATCGTCATGATCAATCCACGCTTCCCCCACATCAGCGTCCGCCCGGTGGCGGGCATGGCCCTCGCCGCGGCGGTGCTGGCCACGTTGGCATGCACGCCGCCCGCCGCGGCCCAGGACGTGCCGCAGTCCCGCGCTGAAATCTCGCTCTCCTTCGCCCCGGTGGTGAAGGCGGCGGCGCCCGCGGTCGTCAACGTCTACTCGCTGCAACGGACGGTCGACCCGTTCTATTCCGACGATCCGATCATGCGCCGCTTCTTCGGTGGCGGCGCACCGCGTCAGCGCGGTGGCTCGGCGCTCGGATCAGGCGTCATCGTCGACCCGTCCGGGCTCATGGTCACCAACGCCCACGTGGTGAAGAACGCGACCGAGATCCGCATCGGCTTCAACGACCGGCGCGAGGCGCCCGCGCGGCTCCTCCTGAAGGACGAGCGGACCGACCTCGCCGTGCTGCAGATCGAGGGAGACGGACCCTTCCCCTCGCTCGGTTTCGCCCCGTCCGAGGCGCTGGAGACGGGCGACCTGGTGCTCGCCATCGGCAACCCCTTCGGAGTCGGCCAGACGGTGACGCAGGGCATTGTCTCCGCCAAGGCGCGCACCAATGTGGGGGTGGCGGACCACCGCTTCTTCATCCAGACGGACGCGGCCATCAATCCCGGCAATTCGGGCGGCGCGCTGATCGACATGGCGGGGCGGCTCGTCGGCATCAATACGGCGATCTATTCGCGCTCCGGCGGGTCCAACGGCATCGGCTTCGCGATCCCCGCGGAAACGGTCGAGCTCGTCGTGGCGGCGGCGAAGGGTGACGGTGTGGTGCGCCGCCCCTGGCTCGGCGCCAAGCTCGACAATGTGACCCGCGACCTCTCCCGCCAGCTCGGCCTCGACCGTCCCGCCGGGGCTGTGGTCGTGGAGCTGGTGGACGACGGGCCGGCGCGGCGGGCGGGCATCCGCGTGGCCGACGTCATCACCGCGGTGGACGGCGCGCCGGTGAGCGATGTGGACAGCTTCGGGTTCGTCTACGCCACGCGCGGCATTGAGGGTGAGGCGAAGATCACCGTCCAGCGGGCCGGTGAGGCGCGCACGGTCACCGTGGCGCTGGAGGCCCCGCCCGAGACGACGCCGCGCGATACCCGCGTCATCACCGGCCGCTCGCCCTTCGGCGGGGCCACGGTGAGCAACCTCTCGCCCGCCGTGGCGGACGAGATCAACGTGGACTTCGCCGCCGAGGGCGTCGTCATCGCCGACGTGGAGCCGGGCAGCTTCGCCGCCCGCGTCAACCTTCGGCGCGGCGACATCGTGCGGCGGGTCAACGGGCGCGCGATCGGCTCCACGGAGGAGCTCGAGGCGGCCACGAGCCGGCGCGCGCGCTATTGGAACCTCGACATCGAGCGGGACGGGCGCCTCTTCAGCGTGACATTGAACGGGTAGGGCCGGCCCGGCCCGCCATAACCTCGGATCGGACCCCAGTGAGCGACCTCTTCGCTGCCTCAGGACTTGAGCGTTCGGCCCCACGCCCGCTGGCGGACGAGCTGCGGCCGCAGACGCTCGGCGACATCGTCGGCCAGCCCCACCTCCTCGGCGAGGACGGGCGGCTGACGCGCATGCTGAAGGGCGAGCGCATCGGCTCGCTGATCCTGTGGGGGCCGCCGGGCACGGGCAAGACCACCCTGGCGCGGCTTCTCGCCCATCATGTGCGGCTGGAGTTCGTGCAGATCTCGGCGATCTTCTCCGGCGTGGCGGACCTGAAGAAGGTGTTCGAGACTGCGCGTGGCGCCCGCAGCGTCGGCCGCGGCACGTTGCTCTTCGTGGACGAGATCCACCGCTTCAACCGCGCCCAACAGGACGCCTTCCTGCCGGTGGTGGAGGACGGGACCATCACGCTCGTCGGCGCCACGACGGAGAACCCGTCCTTCGAGCTGAACTCGGCGCTCCTGTCGCGCGCCCAGGTCCTGGTGTTCAAGCCGCTGACGGAGGATGCGCTGGCCGCGCTCCTCACCCGCGCGGAGGGCGTGCGCGGGCCGCTGCCCGTCACCGCCGACGCGCGCGCCAGCCTCATCCGAATGGCGGATGGGGACGGGCGGGCGATCCTGACCCTGGCCGAAGAGGTCTACCGTGTCGCTGCGGCTGGTGAGACTTTGGATGCCGAGGCGGTGCAGGCCATCCTGCAGCGCCGCGCGCCGGCCTACGACAAGGACCGGGACGGCCATTACAACCTCATCTCGGCGCTGCACAAATCGGTGCGCGGGTCCGACCCGGACGCGGCGCTCTACTACCTGATGCGCATGCTGGAGGGCGGCGAGGATCCGATGTACCTCGCCCGCCGACTGACGCGGATGGCGGCGGAGGACATCGGCCTCGCCGACCCTCACGCGCTGACCTTGGCGATATCCGCGCGCGACACCTACGACTTCCTGGGAACACCGGAGGGCGAGCTGGCGCTGGCGGAACTCACCGTCTACCTGGCGCTCGCGCCGAAATCGAACGCGCTCTACAAGGCGTTCAAGGCGGCGCGGCGCTTCGTGAAGGAGACGCCCTCGCTGAACCCGCCGAAGACGATCATGAACGCCCCCACCAAGCTGATGCGCGAAGAGGGCTACGGCGACGGCTACGAGTACGACCACGACGTTCCGGGCGGCATCTCCGGCCAAAACTATTTCCCCGACGGTCTGCCGCCGCAACGCTTCTACGAGCCGACTGACCGCGGCCGCGAGGCGGCTTTGAAGAAGGCGCTCGAGGCGGCTGACGCGGTGCGCGCGCGGCGCCGCGGGGAGGGGTGAGTGACCCCGATGTCGCCGACGCAGCGCTGCGCTCCGGCGCCTCGGGCGCCGCGCCGAACTGATTTGGGATTGGAGCTGTTGCAACTCTGATCGGCGCCGCGGCGGTTGCCATCGGCGGTCTTGCGGGCCTAAGCCTGTCTGCGGCACTGAGACAGGATCAACGCGATGCGTACCTTGCTGGAGTTCCTCGCCGTTTGGGCCGCCGTCTATGCGGCGACCTTCGGCACCTATCTCGCCTTCGGCGCGCTCTTCAATTGGTACGCCTTCCGCCACCCGGAACGGCGCATCCAGAAGAACCGCGACGGGTTGAAGCGGCGCGGCAAGGAGATCCGTCAGTCCGCGTGGTCGCTGCTGGGCACCTGCTTCTGCCTCGCGGGCGGGCTTTACGCGCAGTATCGTGGGTGGACACTGTTCGCCCCGCTCGACCTCTCGTGGTGGTCGGTGCCGTTGATGGCGATCATCTCCATCTTCGCCTTCGACACATGGTTTTATTGGGGCCACCGGCTGATGCATTGGGGCCCGCTCTACAAGCATCACCAGTATCATCACCGCTCGGTCGCGCCGACCGTGTGGTCCAACTACTCCGACACCATGCTCGACGCGGTGGCGATGCAGTCCTACTACCTCATCGCGCCGTTGATCCTGCCGATCCCGCCGATCGTCCTGATCGGTCAGCGGGTCTATGACCACTTCAACGGGATGATCGGCCACTCGGGCTTCGAATTCGCGGCGTCCAAATGGACGCGGGTGCCGTCGCCGATGGTGTGCACCCTGTTCCACGACCTGCACCACTCGAAGTTCAACTACAACTACGCGAACTTCTTCTCGTTCTGGGACCGCGTGTGCGGCACGCTGCACAAGGGCTATGACGAGGGGGTGGAGCGTTGGGAGGCGCTGCCGGACGGGGGCGTTCCCTACCGCACGCCGCGACAGGCGCCGGCGGCCACCTCGGCCGCGACCGCGGACGCGCCGCCCGCCGTCGCCGCCGAATGAACCCGGTCACCGCCAGCCTCTGCGTGGCGCTCGGCGGGGCGATCGGCGCGCTCGGGCGCTTCTGGGCCAATATCGTCATCTCCGGACTCGCCGGCGCGGCGCTGCCTTATGCCACCTTCGCGGTGAACGTGCTCGGCTCGTTCCTCATCGGTGTCCTCGCCACGCTGCTCGCCGGGCGCATGGCGCTGACGGCGCTGGTGGTCACCGGCATGCTCGGCGGCTTCACCACCTTCTCCACCTTCTCCATCGAAACGGTGCGGCTGATCGAGGCGGGGCGCTGGGCGGTCGGCCTCGGCTATGCCCTCCTCAGCGTCGCCTCGTGCGTGGTGGCGGCGGCGGGGGGAATCGCCGCCGTGCGCGCCGCCGTCTGACGCCGCCCGCTCGGCGGCAGCGACCTCATTCAGCGGGTGCGGGCTCATTCGGGGGTGCGGCATCGGGCGCGGCATCCTCGACGGCGCCGCGTTCGGGGATGGCCGTGCCGCCGCCGCCGGTCGCATCGGTCACGTCGAACGCGGCGAAACCGAACGTGCCTAACCCCGCCGCGACGATGCCGGTGGCGCCTTTGCCCACCGCGTCGAACTTCACCGCGCCGAGGCGGTTGCCGTTCAGCGACATTTCGAACTGGTCGCCCTGCTCTTGGATGGCGAGGCGATAAGGGCCGCGGCTGTTGGACTCGAACTTCAGCCCGACGATGCGGCGCATCTCCTTCGGGGTGCGCGCATAAAGGGCCACGCGGTCGCCCCCTTCGATGACCAGCATGAAATAGCTTTTCGTTTCCTTGTTGAACCCGTAGAGGAGACCGGCGAGGGCGGTGCGCGGCCCCTGCGGCTCGACGATCACATCCACCTCGACACGGCGCGATCCGGCCTCTTTGCCGGCGTCGACGTAGAAATAGCGAACCGCGTTGGCGTCGGTACGGTTGCCCATGAGGAAGCCGCGCGGGGTCATCTCCACTTGCCAAGGGCCGCTGACGCCGCGCGCGGGCAGGATCGTGGTGAGCGGACCCATCACGCCGCGGATCGCATCGCGGGACAGCGACGGAGCTTCGGTTTGCGGAGCCGGTTGTGCATCCTGTGCGAGAGCGGAGGGGGCCGCCATCGGCCCGGCGGCAAGGCCGAGGGCGAGGGCAAAAGCGAAGGCGAGGAGGGGGGCGGTGATGCGCCGTGTCGTCGGCATCGCGGGTCTCCTGGTCCGGGCGGCGGCCGGGCGGCCACCCTGTGGGGGTTGATCACGCGCGTGCGGGACCGGGCGGGTTGGTGGTAGCAAACCGCCCTCCCACCGATATAGGTGTCGGCAGCGCCTGTCGCCGGGGCTGCCGTGCGGCCAAGCGTGGCGCCCCGCGCCCGGTGCAGCGATGAAAGCCGTGCGTGACGCGCAGGATGTCCGCCGCCATTGCCGATGGCCGGACCCAAGAAGGAGGACGAAAGATGGCCGAGCCGCGGGTCTCCCACGTGGAGGTGGATCCCGATGATGCCGGAATGCGGCTCGATCGCTGGCTGCGGCGCGGCTTCCCGGACGTGCCTCTGGGCGCTCTGTCGAAGATCGTGCGCACCGGCCAGCTCCGCGTCGACGGGGCGCGGGTGAAGCTGGAGACGCGGCTCGAGGCCGGGCAGAGCGTGCGCCTGCCGCCGCAGATGACCGGCGGTGCCACCGCAGCCCCCTCCGGCCCGGTCAGCGGCGCCGCGGGCGACGCCGCCGCGCTGGAGGCGATGGTGATCTACCGCGACGAGGCGATCGTCGTCCTCAACAAGCCGTTCGGCCTCGCCGTGCAGGGCGGCTCCGGCATCTCGCGCCATGTCGACGGTATGCTGGAAGCCTGGCGCGACAAGAAGGGCCGCAAGCCGCGCCTCGTCCACCGTCTCGACCGCGACACCACGGGCGTTCTCGTCATCGCGCTGAAGCGCAGCATCGCCGCCGCGCTCGCCGAGACGTTCAAGGGCCGCGATGCCGAGAAGACCTATTGGGCGCTGACCCGCGGCCACCCGTCGCCGGACGAGGGCCGCATCTCCACCTGGATGGGCCGCGACCCGCGCGATTCGGAAAAGATGGCGGTGCTGCCGCAGAAAACCAAAGAGGCGCAGCGCGCGACCACGCTCTACGAGACGCTGGACCGCTCGGGCCAGCTCTCGCTGCTGCGCCTGTCGCCGGTGACGGGGCGCACCCACCAGCTTCGCGTGCACTGCGCCCACATCGGCGTGCCGATCATCGGCGACCCGAAATATTTCAACGTGGAGAATTGGGCGCTTCCGGGTGGCATCCAGAACCGCCTTCACCTGCACGCCCGCCACATCACGCTGCCGCACCCTGACGGCGGGACGCTCAACGTCACCGCGCCGGTGTCGCCGCATTTCCACCAGAGCCTCACGGTGCTGGGCCTGTCGCCGACCGGAGGCTGAGGCGAGGGCGGCAGCTTAATGCGTGGGCAGAGCCCTGCGGCCCTTGCTGCATCAGTCAAAGGCCGGTACGTCTAGGCCCCATAGGTTTCCTCAATAGCCTGATGCGGTCGATGCTCGCCGGTGCGCCGCTGTCCGCCGGGCGCTCCGCAAAACCAAGGCCGCCCTCCGTGGACCTCAGGCACCTGAAATACTTCCTCGCCATCGCCGAAGCGCGGTCGATCTCGGTCGCCGCCCAAACCATCGGCGTCGCTCAGCCTTCGCTGTCGCAGCACCTGAAGCGCATGGAGGAGGAACTCGGCGTGCGCCTGGTGGAGCGTTCGCCGCGCGGAACGATGCTGACCGAGGAGGGGTGGGTTCTGGTCGAACACGCCCGGCGCATCTGCGGCATGCTGGACGCCTGCGTCGAAGAAATGCGCAACCTTTCGGGCGAAGTGCGCGGGACGGTGAATTTCGGCATCCCGCCCTCCGCGGCGATGGCGCTGTCCGTCCCTCTCGCCGAGACGGTGCGGCTGGAACTCCCCAACGTGCGCCTCAGGGCCGTGGAGTCGATGTCCACCTACATCATGGGCTGGATCGAGGATCGCACGGTCGACCTCGCCATCGTCTACGATCTCGAGAATGCCGACCATCTGCGCGCGACCCACCTGGTGACGGAAACGCTCGACTTCATCTCCGCGCCCGACAGCTGGCCGTTCGACACGGTGCCGGGCACACCGGTCCCCTTCAAGGATCTCGAGGGGGTGGAAATGATCCTGCCCTCCAACGGCCTGCGCCGGACGATCGAGAAGTTCGCCCATGTGCGCGGGGTAAAGCTCAACGTCGTCATGGACATGGATGCGATGACGCAGATCAAGGAGCTGGTCGCGCGGGGCTCCGGCTATGCGATCTTCGCCCCCGCGGCGACGCAGGACCTCGTCTCGCGCGGCGAGCTGGTGCGTGCGCCGATCATCGAACCGGTGCTGACGCGCCCGGTGCATCTCGTCCACCACCGCGACGTGGTGCAGAGCAGAGCCTGCCGCGCCGTGGAGGCGCTGACCCTGAAGGTGGTGCGTGAGCTCGTGGCGCGCGGGCTGTGGGAAGGCACGCTGGCCGAGGCCTGATCTTGAACCCGGCCCTCTGACGACGTACCTCCAGCCCCTAAGCGAGGACGACCTCCTTACGGCTCACCGGCTCGGGACGACCCGATGTTCATGGAGGTTTGACATGCGGTCCTTCGGCGATCGCCTTCGCCATGCCCTCAGCTTCGAGATCATCGGGCTCCTCATCGTCGTGCCGCTCGGCGCGCTGGTGTTCGGCAAGCCCATGGTCGACATCGGCGCCGTCGGCGTCGTCAGTGCGGTGATCGCGGCGACGTGGGTGTTCGTGTACAACGCCGGCTTCGATTACGCGATGCAGCGCCTGCGCGGCACCACGCAGAAGGGTCTGCTCTTGCGCATCGCCCACGCGGTGCTGTTCGAGGTCGGACTGGTCGCGATGCTGATGCCGTTCATCGCGTTCTATCTCGGCGTCACCTTGTGGGAGGCGTTGATGATGGATCTGTCCTTGTCGGCCTTCTATCTGGTCTACGCTTTCACGTTCAACTGGGCCTACGACCGGCTGTTCCCGCTGCCGGAGTGGCGGACCGTCTAGGACATGCGGGCCTGCCGCGGCCCCGCGCATCTAAGCCTCAGCGCTTGCCGTAGGACTTCGGCAGTCCCAGCACCTGCTCGGCGATGAAGCAGAGGATGAGGTTGGTGGAGATCGGCGCCACCTGGTAGAGCCGCGCCTCGCGGAATTTGCGCTCCACGTCGTATTCCTCCGCGAAGCCGAAGCCTCCGTGGGTCTGCAGACACGCCTCGCCGGCCTCCCAGCTCGCGTCGGCGGCCAGCATCTTGGCCGTGTTCGCCTCCACGCCCGGATTGAGGCCGGCGTCGTACATGGCGGCGGCGCGGTAGACGATCGCCTCGGCCGCCATCAGGTGCGCGGCGGCCTTGGCGAGCGGGAACTGCACGCCCTGGTTGGCGCCGATCGGACCGCCGAACACTTCGCGCTCGCGGGCATAGTCGGAGCCCGTCTTGAGGAACCACTTGGCGTCGCCGATGCATTCGGCGGCGATCAAAATGCGCTCCGAGTTCATGCCCGACAGGATGTAGCGGAAGCCCTTGCCCTCCTCGCCGATCAGGCTGGAGGCGGGGATCACCGCGTTGTCGAAGAAGATCTCCGTCGTCGCGTGGTTGATCATCGTGCGGATGGGCCGGATCTCCACGCCGTTGCCGCGCAGCTCGCGCAGGTCGATGAGGAAGACCGACAGCCCGTCCGTGCGCTTCTCCACCTGATCCACCGGCGTGGTGCGGGCGAGGAGCACCATGAGGTCGGAATGCTCGGCCCGGCTGATCCAGATCTTCTGGCCGTTGACGATGTAATTGTCGCCGTCACGCCGTGCGGTGGTCTTCAGCGCCAGCGTGTTGGTGCCGGACGTCGGCTCGGTGACGCCGAAGGCCTGCAGGCGCAGCGACCCGTCGGCGATGCCGGGGAGATACTTCGCCTTCTGCTCGGGGCTGCCGTGGCGCAGCACCGTCCCCATCGTATACATCTGGGCGTGGCAGGCGCCGGCGTTGCAGCCGCTCTTGTGGATCTCCTCCAGGATGACGGCGCCCGCGGTCAGCGGCAGGCCGGAGCCGCCGTACTCCTCGGGGATCATGGCCGAGAGGTAGCCCGCCTCGATCAGTGCGTCGACGAACGCCTTCGGGTAGGCGCGCTCGCGGTCCAGCTCCTGCCAATAGGGGCCGGGAAAGCGGGCGCAGACCGCCGCCACGCCTTCGCGAATGTCGGCATAAGCGGCGGTCGGGTCGAACTCCGCGGCGGGGGTGAGCTTGTCCATCGGGGTCTCCGGTGAGGTGGGTGGCGGGCGTCGGCGGGTCTCTGCTGTCATCTTCGCCCCGGCCGGGGAAGCCATGCCACGCCGCGCGCGCATATAACGGGCATCAATAGCCCTGCCGAGGATGGCACGACTTCCGGCCGGGCGCCGCCCTGTGCCAGCGTGCCGCGCATCGCAGGGCCAGGAGGATGGGGCATTATGGGTGATCTGGACGGGCTTCTCGTCGTGTCGGTGGAGCAGGCGGTTGCGGCGCCCTACCTGTCGAGCCGTCTGGCGGAGGCGGGCGCTCGCGTCATCAAGATCGAGCGGCCGGAGGGCGACTTCGCCCGCGCCTACGATACGCTGGTCCATGGCGAGAGCGCCTATTTCGTATGGCTCAACCGCGGCAAGGAGTCCGTCTGCCTGGATCTTCGGCAGGACGAGGACAAGCGCGTTCTGGAAGGGCTGATCGCCAAGGCGGACGTGTTCATCCAGAACCTCGCCCCCGATGCGATCGACCGGCTGGGCTTCGCCCCCGCGCGCCTCAGAGCCGCTTATCCGCGCCTCATCACCGTGTCGATCTCCGGCTATGGCGACGAGGGGGAGATGAAGAAGGCCCGCGCCTACGACCTCCTCGTCCAGGCCGAGACGGGGCTCGTCACGATCACCGGCAACCCCGCGGGGCCGGCGCGGGTCGGCGTCTCGGTGTGCGACATCTCGTGCGGGATGACGGCGCACCAGTCGGTGCTGCAGGCGCTGTTCGCGCGGGAGCGGACGGGGGAGGGGCGCCACATCGCCGTCAGCCTCTTCCACGCCCTGTCGGACTGGATGAACGTTCCCTACCTGCAATACGTCTACGGCGACGTGACCCCGCCGCGGGCGGGGCTGCATCACCCCTCCATCGCGCCATACGGAGCCTATGCGGGTCGGGACGGCAAGGAGGTGCTCTTCGCCGTGCAGAACGAGCGCGAGTGGGTGCGCCTGTGCAACGAGGTGCTGAAGATGCCGGAGGTGGCGACCGATCCGCGCTTCGTCAGCGGTGCGGCGCGCGTCGCCAACCGCCCGGCGCTGGATGAGATCCTGAACAGCGTCTTCAGCCGCCACGACCGGGACGATCTGGCAGCGATGCTGACGGCGGCGCAGATCGCCAACGGCCGCGTCAACGGGATGGACGATCTCGCCCGCCATCCGCAGAACCGCTACGTGGAAGCCGATACGCCGAGCGGGCCGGTGCGCTTCCTGGCGCCGGGGGCGACGGTGAACGGGGCATCGCCCGCCTTCGGCCCCGTGCCGGCGCTGGGCGAGCATACCGCGGCGGTGCGGGCGGAGATCCTCGGCGAACAGTGACGCGGGCTCAGATGCTGCGCTGGTTGACCCGCTTGGAGAGTTCCGCCGCGCTCTCGACCCGCTCCGAATAGCGGTCGGTCAGGGCGGCGGAGCGGGCGCGGGTCATCAGCGTGAACTTCACCAGCTCCTCCATCACATCGACGATGCGGTTATAGTAGGCGGACGGCAGCATCCGGCCGTCCTCGCCGAATTCCGACCACGCCTTGGCGACGGAGGACTGGTTGGGGATGGTGATCATCCTCATCCAGCGGCCCAGAATGCGCATCTGGTTGACCGCGTTGAAGCTCTGCGATCCGCCACACACCTGCATCACGGCGAGCGTCTTGCCCTGGGTCGGCCGCACCGCGCCGGCGGCGAGCGGGATCCAGTCGATCTGTGCCTTCATGATGCCGGTCATGGCGCCGTGCCGCTCGGGGCTCGACCAGACCATCGCCTCGGACCAGATGGCGAGGTCGCGCAGCTCTTGCACCTTGGGCTGGTCGGCGGGGGCGCCGTCCGGCAGCGGCAGGCCCGCGGGGTCGAAGATCTTCACCTCCGCGCCGAACCAGGTGAGGAGCCGCGCAGCCTCCTCTGCGGCGAGGCGCGAGTAGGAGACCGGCCGCAGCGAGCCGTAGAGGATGAGGACGCGCGGCGGGTGGCCGTCGTCGCCCGGCGCGGCGTAGAGGGCCGGGTTGATCGGCGTCAGGCTGTCGGCGTCGATGTTCGGCAGGTCGTCGATCGGCACGGCGGGTCTCGGCTGTTCGTGGGGCGGCTGCTGCGCGGCGGGGGGAGAATTGACGCGGCGGCCGTCACAGTCCAGTGCGGGGCCGCTATGCGCGTGGCCGCCGCCGCCCGATGGCTAGCGTGCCGCGCTGCGGGGGATCGGCATCGCTGCGGCATTTTCGCGTGCTGCGGCGCTGCTGCGCTCTTGCGGACACAGCACCGGGCCCGCTGCCCGCGCCGCGCGGGTCACATCGCCGTCGGCGCGTTGACTTCGGGCGGACGGCACCCATACTGGCCCCGTATGCGTATTGTTCCGATCCTTCTGACCGTGATCGTCCTCGCCGGACTGGTGGCTGCACCGCCGATGACGTCGGCCGCGCTGTCCGGGAAGATCGCCAAAGTGCAGCGCGCCGTGGTCGAGGCTGTCGGCGCCGGGGGCACCTGCGTCACCGCAGAATGTGCCGAGCGCGTGGTCCGGGACAAGCTGCGCTGCCTCGCATCCACCAGCTTTTGCACCACGGCCCTCGCCGCGATCCTGCCAAGCGTGCCGAGCCTTCCGCCCCGTCAGCGCAGCACCGGCATCCCCGTGGAGGAGCCGGGCCTTTCAGTCCACACCACGGCGACCGACCCGCCACCGCCCCGAACCACCGCCTGAACGGCGTTGGCGAGCGGCCTGTCCGGCCCCGTTCACGCAGCGTGAACCGGAGGCACGGCGCGGCCTTTGTCCCGCGCGCGCACCGTCCGTGGCGTTGAACCGCGCCGCCGATACGGTGCCCGTGAGCGCCGGCCGCCTCCCAGCGATCTCACACCTTCCAAACAGTCACAGGCGCAGCCGACCGGGCGCGCGCCCGCAACAGGTCCGCACGGCCTGCGGGAGACACGGAAAGACGACGATGACACACCCGATTTCGATGCGCCGGCCCGCCGAACGCTGGCGAACCCATGCCGTGACCGAAGTGTCCGCGACGCGAGCCGGGGAGGGCGCGCGATGACGCTCCTCAACCGCCGCACCTTCGCGCTCGGCCTCGGCGCCACCACCCTCGCCGGCTGTCAGATGGCGGCGCCTCAGGAAACCGTCGTGCCCGGCCGCAGGGTGATTCCGGCAGACGTGGTCGCCATGTACGGGCCGCGCCCGGACGAGCGCTTCCCGCTCCCCGCCGTCGACCTGACGAAGATCGAGCCGCAATATTGGCGCCGCATCGTCGACGATCCGACCGGCGAGCGGCCCGGCACCATCGTCGTCGACACGGGCGCGCGCTACCTCTACCTCGTCATGGAGGGCGGCCGAGCGATG
The DNA here is from genome assembly GCF_001927245.1 of Acuticoccus yangtzensis. Classification (GTDB taxonomy): domain Bacteria; phylum Pseudomonadota; class Alphaproteobacteria; order Rhizobiales; family Amorphaceae; genus Acuticoccus; species Acuticoccus yangtzensis. Next base: position 178,778 of record NZ_MJUX01000003.1, read on the forward strand.
CGCTACGGCGTCGGCATCGGCCGTGACGGGTTCTCGTGGAACGGCGAGGCGGTCATTCCCTTCAAGCGCCAGTGGCCGACGTGGACGCCTCCGGCCGAGATGATCGCCCGCGAGCCCGAGCTCGAGAAATACCGCAACGGTATGGAGCCGGGCCTCGGCAACCCGCTTGGGGCGCGCGCCCTCTACCTGTTCCAGAACGGGCGCGACACGCTCTACCGTCTGCACGGCACGCAGGAGGCCTACTCGATCGGCCGCGCCGTCTCCTCCGGCTGCGTGCGGCTCATCAACCAGGACATCATCGACCTTTATGATCGCGTGCCGAACGGGACGCGGGTCGTGGTGCGCCCGCCCTCGCAGTCCCTCGGCGTCTGAGCGAGCGGGATGCGGCGCCGGGTCAGACTCCCGGCGCCGTCAACATCAGCTCGAAGGTGATCAACACCGGGCCTCCGCCGGGGACGAGATCGCCGCGGAACATCCCCCCGTCCGGGTCGACGCAGTGGAGCGGGATGCGCCCCGCCGTGGCGCCCGGCAGCGTCAGCACCTCCGAGGCGAGGCTTTCCATGGAAGGCCCCGCGGTGAAGTCGGCGCCGATGATGGAGCCGAGGCCGTAGAGCGGCGCCTCACTGCCGCCCAGTGGGCCGCCCAGTGGGTCGCCGAGCGGGGCGGCAAGGTCAGGCATCACCGTCACCAGATCCTCGAACGGGGCGAGGGTGGCGATGAGAGCGTTCACCGGCCCCGCCGCCGTGCCGCCGGGCCGGGCGCGGAAGAACGAGAAGGCAGTCTCGTCGTCGGCGGTGACGTCGAACAGGCCGCCGGTGAAGGCGAAGGCGGTGACCGTGCAGTCGGCGCCGATCGTCACCTGATCCGGCAGAAGGTGGCCGGAGCGGGTGTTGTCGTCCCATACCGCATGGCAGTGGAGCAGCCACGCCCCCTCCTTGCGGCCGACCGAGGCGACGGCGTGTTCCAGCACCGCGCCTTCCCCTTCGTGGGTATCGCTGTACCAGGCGACGCGCACCCCGTCGGGCGAGCCGAAGCGGGGCATCACGTAGCGGTAGGGGCCGAGCACCAGCCCGTCCAGCACCAGCATGGCGCTGTCGCAGCCAAGGCCGTCCATCGCCTCGGCCACCGCCTCCATCAGAATGCGCCCCTTGGCGAGCGGCAGAGCGACGCGCCGCACATGTCCCGGGACCACATGCTGGCGCACCGCGCCGCGCGGTCCCGGATGGGTAATTCGCGACGCCCGGCTCATGCGCCTGCCTTCTCGGTCAACAGTCCCATCTCGTCCAGCGTCTCGCGCACCAGCTTCTTGGCGATCTTGCCGTAGCCGGTCTTGGGCATCTCATCGAGGAAGACGTAGCGGGCGGGGAGCTTGTAGCGTGCCAGCTTGCCGTCGATGTGCGCGGCGAGCACGGCGGCGTCCAACGTGGCGCCCTCCGCGGGGCTGACGACCGCGAGACCCACCTCGCCCCACTTGGGATGCGGCACGCCGATGATCGCCACCTCCTTTACCGTGGGGTGGGTCAGCAGCAGCTCCTCGATCTCGCGCGGGTACACGTTGGAGCCGCCGGAAATGTACATGTCCGACGCGCGCCCGGTGATGAAGAGGAACCCCTCCGCGTCGACGTAGCCGATGTCGCCGGTGACGAACCAGCCGTTCCGGAACGACTTCACGTTGGCCTCCGGGTTATCGTAGTAGCCCGCGAACACGCCGGGGCCGATGACGCAAATGTCGCCAGCCTCGCCGGTGGGGAGCTCGTTGCCGGCGGCGTCCTGGATCTGCATTTCCATGCCCGTCCGCTCGAAGCCGCAGGTGCCGACCTTCACGCCCGGCCCGTCGTCCGGCGCGTGCAGCGCCTGCGGCAGCACGGTGATGCAGCCCGTCACCTCGCCGAGGCCAAAATATTGGATCATCACCTTGCCGAGCTTGGCGAGGGCGAATTTCTGATCCTCCCGGTACATCGGCGCCCCGGCATAGATGACGGTCTTCACCGAGGAATGGTCGTAACGGTCGACCGCCGGATGCTCGGTCAGGATTTTGACGATCGTCGGTACGGTGAAGATGTTCGTGACCTTCCACGCTTCGACGAGCCGCCACGCCTCTTCCACGTCGAGCCGCTCGCCCGGCAGGAGGATGGACTTGCCGCCGCGCGCCGCGACGACGAGCTGGTTCACGCCCGCACCGTGGGAGAGGGGGGCGACCACCAGCGAGGCATCGGCGTTGGTGTAGCCCGGCATCAAGTCGGCGAGGTGGTTGGTGATGATGAAGGCCATCTGGCCGTGGGTGAGCACCGCCGCCTTCGGCCGCCCCGTGGTCCCTGAGGTGAAGAAGAACCAGCACGGATCGTCATACTCGACCGGCTCCACCTCGGTCGCGGCGCCGGCGTGGCGCTCCACCAGCGCCTCGTAATCCTCGCCGAAGTCCGACGGGCCGATGGAGATGGTGGCGCGGATCGCCGGCGCGGCCGCGCGGATCGCTGCGGCATGGGCCGGAAAGGCGGCGTGGCAGAGGAGGAGCGTGGCGCCGGACGCGGTGGCGAGGTAGGCGACCTCGTCCGGGGTCTGGCGGTAGTTGGTCGGAACATAGACGGCGCCCGCGCGGAAGATCGCGAACATCGCCTCGAACATCTGGTTGCAGTTCTTGGACTGGACCAGAACGCGGTCGCCCTTGGCGACGCCGTGCGCCCGGAGCGCGGAGGTCATGGCGTCGACGCGGGCGTTCATCTCGGCCCACGTCCATGTCGCCTCGCCCCAGACGAAGCCGATTTCGCTGGGGAAGCGCCGGGCGTTCTGGCGCAGGATGTGGGAAAGGTTCATCACCCGCCGGGTGATGGGGGCGACGCCGCCTTTGGGCGCGCCCCCTGTCGTCTCGTTCATGCCTGTCCTCCCGGTTTTTGTTGTCATGTGTCAGGCGTTGGAAAGGGGCCGCGCCTGGCGCGGGATGTCGGTCGGGCTTGTCAGCCTGCGGGGGCCATCGCGGGCAGGCGCCGGGCGAAGCGGGCCTCGAAGGTGGCGGCCTGGCGGGTCAAGAGCGTCACGAGCTCGCGCTGCCGGTCCGGCCCCAGCCGCACGTCGAGCGCGGCGATCGAGAAGGCGCCGATGACCGCTCCGCCGGGCGCCCTCAGCGGCACGCCGATGCCCCATGAGTTGGCGACGTTGAGCCCGGGATTGAGCGCGTAGCCGCGCGCCCGCGTCTCGGCAACGAGAGTGCGCACCAGGGCGACGGAGTAGCTGGGATAATGGCTCGAAAGGGCGCAGGCATTCTGTGCCAGGGCGGCTTCCGCTTCCTCGGCCCCCAGCGCGGCGAGGATGGCGAGCGACCCCGCCCCGATACCGAGCGGGTGCCGGTCGCCCACCTGCAGCGCCTGCGTGCGGATCGGAAAGTCACCATCCTCGCGGTGCATGCACACGCCGTGCGCCCCGCGCCGCAGCGTCAGAAACGAGGTATCGCCGCTGATCTCGGACAGTTTCACCAAACTGTCGATCGCGAGGTCCACCAGGTCGAACCGCCGCTGCGCCATCACGCCGACGAGGTAGGCTTCCGGCCCCAGCGCATAGTCACGGCTCGTCTCGTCCTGCTCGACGAGACCGGCGCGGATGAGGGCCAGCAGCAGGCGGCGCACGGTCGGCCGGCTCAGCCCCGTCTCGGCCACCAGGGTGCCGATCGACACGCCGCGCCCTGCGCGTGAGATGCGCGACAACAGCGCCAGCGCCCGGTCGACGCTCTGCGCGCCGCCGCGGCTATCCGGATCGGGCAGGGTGGTGTCCATAGTGTGGATGGTGTCCCGCATGACGTCTCAATGTCGGCATAAGGACATTCTTTAATCAACTCAATAAGCGGCTTGCATTCGGCTTAATCGTTCCGTTATCTTGAATAGAACGATGTCCACAATGTGGATCAAGCGCGGCTTAGATCGCGAAAAACATAGGCCTTTTGGGGAGGTTCCATGAACAAGACCGGCACGGCGCTCGTCGCCGCCTTTGCCTTTGCGGCCACCGCTCTCGGGGCGTCCGGCGCGCGTGCCGACACGCTCGTCATGCAGTCGATCTACCCGTCGACCCTGCCGCTTCTCGGCGACACGGGCGTGAAGCTCACCGAGCAGGTGAAGCGGCTGACCGGCGGCGACCTCGAAATCGAGTTCAACGAGCCGAACGCCATCGTCGGCGGCAACGAGATGTGGGACGCCATCTCCACCGGCGCGGTGGACGCCGGGTGGTATTCGCCCGGCTTCGCGCAAGGGATCATCCCGTCGGCGGGCATCTTCACCGCCGTCCCGTTCGGGCCTGACGTGCGTGAATATACCGCCTGGTGGTATTATGGCGGCGGCAAGGAGCTGTGGGCGGACATCACCGCCAAGTACAACATCCACACCGAGCTGTGCACCATCCTGGTGCCCGAGGCGTCGGGCTGGTTCGCCAAGGAAATCAACACCCCGGCCGACCTTCAGGGCCTGAAGATGCGCATCTTCGGCCTCGGCGCGGCAGTGATGCAGAAGCTCGGCGTGGAAGCCCAGTCGATGCCGGTCGCCGATACGATGACGGGCCTGCGCCTCGGCACCATCGACGCGGCGGAGCTGTCCTTCCCGCTGATCGACAAGCAGCTCGGCATGAACGAGTACGCCAGCGAATATTACTTCCCCGGCTGGCATCAGCAGACCTCGCTGATCACCTTCATCATCAACCAGGACGCGTGGGACGGCCTGTCCGACGAGCACCAGGCGGCGATCGAGATGGCGTGCGCCGCCAACGTCGCGATGACCTCCGCCCGCGGTGAGGCCGAGCAGCTCCAGCCGCTCGCCGATCTGGAGGCCGCCGGCGCCAACGTCCACAAGTGGAACGACGAGATGATGGCCGCCTTCAAGGGCGCGTGGGACGAGGTCGTGGCCGAGCAGACCGCCGCCGACCCCGACTTCAAGCGCGCCTGGGAAAGCCTGTCCGACTTCCGCGCCAACTACGCCAAGTGGGCCGAAATCGGCTACGTGCAGTAAGCCGCGGCGGGAGGCGGGGTGCCGCGGTGCGGCGCCCCCTCCCACGCGACACGTGACACCGTTCGCGCGACTGCTGCCGGGCGGAGCCTCACGCGCCGCGACCGCCCGGCGCCCGTCTTCCTAGCGCCACTTCGATGCAATGCCGGACCAGAGCCGCCCGCCGCCACGCGCCGCGGGTGAGGCTCCAGCGAGTGCCATGCAGTCTCTCCTCATCATCGCCAACGTCATGGCCTTCCCGTGCCGGGTGGTCGCCAAGCTCCTGGGGTTCACGCTCCTCGTTCTGATGGCGGTCATCCTCTACGACGTGATCGGCCGGCGCTTCTTCTCCACCGGCTCGTTCAAGCTGCAGGAGCTGGAGTGGCACCTGCACGGCGCCATTGCCGTGCTCGGCTTCGGCTACGCCTACATCCACAACGCCCACGTGCGGATCGACGTGTTCTCGTCGAACTTCTCCGATCGGGCGAAGCTGCGGATCGAGATCTTCGCGATCCTCGCCTTCCTCATCCCCTTCATGGCGCTGCTCGCCTGGTACGGTTACGACTTCGCTCTGCGGTCGTTCGAGCGCGGGGAGGGAAGCTCCGGCGGCGTCGGCCTGTCGGACCGCTGGATCATCAAATCCGCCATCCCCATCGGCGCGGTGCTGACCATCATGGGCGGCGTTGCGGTGCTGCTGCGCGCCATCGTCGCGCTGAAGCGGCCGGACCTGATGGCCGACCCGTTCGGCGGCGAAGAGGCGATGCCGGCCGCGGGAACGGAGGCCGCGCCGTGACCGAGTTCATCGCCGCGCTGCTGCCGGGCGCCATGTTCCTGTCCCTCGTCGTCGCGCTCTTCTCCGGCGCGCCGGTGGCGATCATGCTGATGGGCATCAGCCTCGTCTTCGGCATCATCGCCGTGTTGACGGGCGAGATGCGTCTCGTCCAGGCGACGCTCATCCCCAACCGCATCTTCTCCGGCACGATCGAGAACGCGGTTCTGGTGGCAGCGCCCATGTTCATCTTCATGGGCATCATCATGGAGAAGACGCGCCTGGCCGAGGATCTGCTCCTGACCTTGCAGCGGCTGATGCGCGTTGTGCCGGGGGGCCTGGCGCTGGCGGTGGTGATGATGGGCACCATCCTCGCCGCCGCCACCGGCATCATCGGCGCATCGGTGGTGATGCTGACCGTGCTGGCACTGCCGACGATGGTGGAGCGCGGCTACGGCAAGGGCCTTGCCGCCGGCACCGTGGCCTCGGCGGGGACGCTCGGCATCCTCATCCCGCCGTCCATCATGCTCGTCTTCATGGGCGACCTGTTGTCGGTTTCGCTCGGCCACCTCTTCATCGCCGCCTTGGTGCCGGGGCTGCTGCTGTCGGCGTGCTATGTCGTCTACATCGTCGTGAGGAGCGCGCTTCAGCCGGGTGTGGCGCCGCGGATGGCGCCCTCAACCGGCGAGGACCGCACGGGGCTGTGGCTCGAAACCGCGAAGTCCGTGGTGGCGCCTCTCGTCCTCATCGTCGCCGTGCTGGGGTCGATCCTCGGCGGCATCGCGACGCCAACCGAGGCGTCGGGCGTCGGCGTCTTCGCGGCACTGGTGCTCGGCCTCCTGCGCGGCCGCCTCTCGTGGCCGGTGCTGAACGCGGCCATGGATTCCTCGGTGAAGCAGCTCGGCATGCTGTTCTTCATCTTCGTCGGCGCGACGGCCTTCTCCTACATCTTCCGCATCGTCGGCGGTGAGCACTTCATCGTCGAAACGGCCCGCTCGCTGCCCTTCGGCGATTGGGGCCTGCTGATGGCGATGATGGGCATGATCTTCGTCATGGGCTTCTTCTTCGACTGGATCGAGATCACGCTCATCATGCTGCCGATCTTCGCGCCGGTGGTGCCGCTGCTCGACCTCGGCGACCACGTGACGTCGCAGGAGATGATCTACTGGTTCGCGATCCTGGTGGCGCTCAACCTCCAGACCTCGTTCCTGACGCCGCCCTTCGGCTTCGCGCTCTTCTACCTCAAGGGCGCGGCGGGGTCGGTCATCTCCATGGCGGACGTCTACAAGGGCATCATCCCCTTCGTGCTGGTGCAGCTCGTGGTGCTCGGCCTGTGCATCGCCTTCCCCGAAATCGTGCTGTGGCTACCCGAGGTTTTGACCCAATGAGCGGTTCCGACATGGTGACGACGCGCAAGGGGCGGGTCGAGGGAAAGCGCGTGGCCGTCATCGGCGCGGGGTCGGTGGGGCCGGGTTGGGGCAACGGCAAGGCGGCCGCCGTGCTCTTCGCCCGCGAAGGCGCCGCCGTGCTTTGCGTCGACCGCGACCGGGCCGCCGCCGAGGAGACGGCTGGCATCATCCGCAGCGAAGGCGGCACCGCCCATGTGCTCGCGGCCGACCTCACCGTGGACGGCGCGCCTGAGGCGGTGAGGGACGCGGCCGCCGATGCGCTCGGCGGGCTCGACGTGCTGCACTTCAACATCGGCTTCTCCACCAAGGGCGGCATCGCGGATACGCCGCTGGCGGACTGGCGCCGCGTCCACGGCCTCAACCTCGACGCCGCCTTCCTCGTGGCCCAGGCGACGATCCCGCTGATCGAGGCGGACGGGGGCGGGGCCTTCGTCTTCGTCTCCACCCTCGCGGCCGAGCGCAATGGGCCCTATTCCTACATCGGCTACGAGACGTCGAAGGCCGCGCTGTGCCGCCTGTCGCGCTCCATCGCCGCCGAATATGCCGCGCGCGGCGTGCGCTCCAACACCATCGTTCCGGGGTTGATCGATACCCCGCACATGCTGGCCTACAACGCCGCCGGGCCGGACCACGAGGCGATCCGCGTCGGGCGCGCCGCCATGGTGCCGATGAAGCGCCAGGGCACCGCATGGGACGTCGCCGCCGCCGCCGTCTTCCTCGCCTCCGACGAGGCGGGCTTCATCACCGGGGTGGACCTGCGCGTCGACGGCGGCACCGCGCTCCTGATGGGAAACGCCGCGCACTGAGCCGCCGACCCCTGCGAACCGCCGACCCCTGCGACCCGCCGAACCCGCGACAAGAACGGAGACTATGATGGCGAAGACGATCCTCATCACCGGCGGCCCGTCTGGCATCGGCCGCGCCGTCACCGAGGCGGTGCTCGCCGAAGGCTGGACCGCCATCGCGGTGGACGTGTCGCAGGCGACGCTCGACCGATGCCGCGAGGAACTCTCCGCCGCCGGGGACCGTCTCGTCGTGCGCCCGCTCAATGTGACCGACGACGCCGCCGTCACCGCTCTGGTGGACGCGCTGGAGGCGGAGGGCCACGCGCTCGACGGCGTGGTGAACTCCGCCGGCATCGCCAAGGAGATCGACGCCTTCAACACCTCCACCGACCTCTTCCGCACAATCCTCGACGTGAACGTCGTCGGCGGGTTTGCGGTGGCGCGGGCCGCCGCGCGCCACATGATGGCGCGCAAGGCCGGGGCGATCGTCAACATCGCCTCCGTATCGGGCATGGTGGGAAGCTCGGGCCGGGTGGCCTACGGCGCCTCCAAGGGCGCGGTGCTGACGATGACGCGGGTGCTGGCCATCGAGTGGGCCAAATACGGGATCCGCGTGAACACGATTTCGCCGGGGCCGATCGAGACGCCGATGGTCGCGGCGATGCACACTCCCGAAAGTCGCGCCGCCTACAACGAGCGCGTGCCGATGGAGCGCTATGGCACCCCGGCGGAAATCGCCGCCGCGGCGATGTTCCTGCTCGACGGTGCCAAGTCCGGCTACATCACCGGACAGAACATCCCCGTCGACGGCGGGATGACGATCGCCGGTGTGCTGCACGGGAACAAGCCCGGGGCTCACTGAGGCGCGGCGCGGGGGAGGGGGCGCGAAAAGGGGCGGGGGCTCGGATCTCACCAAAGAACAGGGCGGGCCGCCTGTTCTTCAGAGCCGAACGTCGCTGAGAAGCCCTGAGCGAAACGGCCCCGCCGCGCAAGGCACGCCTTCGGCTCTACGGCCTTGCGCGCCGGGGCCGTTTCACTCCGGTCGGGCTTCAGCGACGATCGGCTCCGAAGAACAGGCTCCGGCGGGGCGCCTCTTCGGCGCGGTGCCGCGGGCGGCGGCAGGCGGCACGGGGCCGGGTCACACGGGATCGGGCGCGGGTCGGATTGGGGCGGGTTTCAACCCCCAGCGGGCTTGCGGGGCCGCTGCTATTCGCCCCATGAGGATCAGGTCCGGATGGCGCAATCATTGCGTCCATCACGCAACGTTCGTTCCTTGAGGATATCCGCCCTATGGCCATCGCCGAACCTGTCACGGGGGCGGGCGCCGCAGCGCCCGGCCGTGACGCTTTCGTCGAGATCGACACCGTGAGCCTCGCTTATGGCAGCGGTCCGTCGCGCACGCTCGCCCTGCGCGGCGCCACGATCAACGTGCGCAAGGGCGAATTCGTCGCCGTCGTCGGCCCGTCCGGCTGCGGCAAGTCCTCGCTCATGAAGCTCGTCACAGGGCTGATGCGCCCCACCGTCGGCTCGGTCCGCGTCGACGGCAAATCCGTCGACGGTCCGCTGAAGATCGCCGGCATGGCCTTCCAGAACCCGACCCTTCTCCCCTGGCGCAACACGCTGAAGAACGTGATGCTGCCGCTCGAGATCGTCGACCCTCACAAGGGACGCCTGCGCGCCAACCGCAAGGAATACGAGGAGCGGGCCGAGAGGCTGCTGGACTCGGTCGGCCTCAAGGGCTTCGGCAACCGTCATCCGTGGGAATTGTCCGGCGGCATGCAGCAGCGCGCCTCTCTCTGCCGCGCGCTCATCCACCAGCCGGACCTCCTGATGCTGGACGAGCCGTTCGCCGCGCTCGACGCCTTCACCCGCGAGGAGCTCTGGGCGGTCCTGCAGAAGCTCTGGATGGAGGAGAAGTTCACCGTCATCCTGGTGACGCACGATCTGCGCGAGGCGGTCTATCTCGCCGAGACGATCCGCATCATGTCCGCACGTCCCGGCCGCATCGTCGCCACGCGCGAGGTGCCCTTCGGCTTCCCCCGCACCCTCGACGATACGTTCAAGCCGGAGTTCGTCGACATCGTTCACGAGCTGCGCGAGCACATCGGCCGTGAGCGCACCACCCAGCAGGCGGTTTCGCAATGAGCCAGATCGACCAGAAGATCGACAGCGACGCCTCCGATCTCGTGCTGGAGCCGGACGCACCGGCGCCGAGCCGTCGCCTCGTCACCGAGAATTCCGCGCCCTGGCTGATCGCCGCGGGCACCCTCGTCGTCTGGCAGCTCGCGGTGTGGGTGTTCTCCATCAAGCGCTTCGTTCTGCCTGCGCCGACCGACATCGCCGCCAGCCTCTGGAAGTGGAAGGAGGTCATCCTGATGCACGCCGGGCAGACGCTCTACACCACGCTCCTGGGCTTCGCCTTCGCCGTGGTGGGCGGCATGCTGCTGGGCGTGGCGGTCGGGTATTCGCGGGTGATGTACCGCGCGCTCTATCCGATCCTCATCGCCTTCAACTCGGTGCCGAAGGTCGCCATCGTGCCGATCCTCGTCATCTGGTTCGGCATCGGCACCATTCCGGCGGTCATCACCGCGTTTATGCTGTCCTTCTTCCCCATCGCGGTGAACGTTGCGGCGGGCTTGGCGACGGTGGAGCCGGAGCTTGAGGACGTTCTGCGCTCGCTCGGCGCCTCGCGCCGGACGATCCTCTTCAAGGTCGGCCTGCCGCGCTCGTTGCCCTACTTCTTCGCCTCGTTGAAGGTGGCGATCACGCTCGCCCTCGTCGGCTCGGTCATCTCCGAGACGATCGCCTCCAACGCCGGCATCGGCTACCTGATGCTGAACGCCTCCAGCCGGTTCGACGTGCCTCTGGTGTTCGCGGGACTGATCGTCGTCGCGGCGATGGGCGTCGCGATCTACGCCGTCTTCGCGGCGGTCGAGACGCGCACCACCGGCTGGGCCGTGCGCGGTCAGACGCAGCGCTTCGACGCCGGCGGCGGCTGAGCCCGAGCGGTGGTCCCACGAAAAAAAAGCGGCGCCCCGAAAGGAGCGCCGCTTCTTTTTTGCGCGGATGAGCGCGAGGCTTACTTCGCCGCGTCCGGAACCTGGCGCTCCTCCAGCGGCGGCAGGAAGCTGCCGTCGAAGTAGTTCGCCTCGGCCGGGTCGATGTCGAGGCCGTAGGCTTCGGCCATCTGCGCGGCGGCGGTCGCCATGCGCTCCTCGGAGACGGAGGAGATGCCGTTGGCGATCACGTCGGGCGTCACGATGGAGAGCTCCTTGGCGAGCTCCCAGCGCTGCGCCTCGACGTCGAGGTCCACCAGCGGCTCGCGCTTCTTCAGAAGCTCCAGCCCTTCGGTGGGATCCTCCAGCATGTCGATGAGGCCCTTCATGGTGGCGGCGACGAAGCCTTTCACCACGTCCGGGTGCTCTGCCGCGAAGGACTCTTTCACCAGGATGCCCGACGAATAGGGCTTCACGCCCCACTCGGCGAAGGTGGAATAGGCGATGTCGTCGAGGTCGACACCGGCCAGCACCATGTTGAGCACGGTCGTGGTGCTGAAGCCGAAGGTGGCGGACGCCTGACCCTGCAGCACCATCGCGTCACGCAGGTTCGGCTCAACGTAGAGGAACTCGACGTCGTCCGGGCTGAGGCCGTGCAGCTTGGCGACGACCGGCCACACGGTGACGGTGGCCTCGTTCTGCGTGGCGGAGATCGTCTTGCCGACGAGGTCCGCGGGCTCGGAGATCCCGGTCTCCTTCATGGAGATGACGCCGGTGGGCGACTGGTCGTTGATGACCATCACCTCGAGGACCTTGTCCTCCGGGTTGTCGGCGTTGAACTTGAAGAGGCCGGTGCCCTCGGCAAAGCCGATGTCGTAAGCGGCGGCGGCGACCTTGGAGATCGTATCGCCCGAGCCGAAGCCGCGGTCGATCGTCACGTTGAGGCCTTCATCCTCATAGTAGCCCTTCTCGAGGGCGATGAGGAAGGGGCCGTGCATCGCCTGCCAGGCCCAGTCGAGCACGAAGCTGACGTCGGTCTTGTCCTGGGCGTGGGCGGCGAAGGCGGAGAAGGACAGGGCCGTGCCGGCGGCCAAGGCGCAAAGCGTGCGGCGAATATTCAAAGCGGGGGTGCTCCCATGGTTGACGCGGCGGACCGGCGCGCGGCGGGCGCGGCGCAGCCGGACGGATGCGCCGATGGCATGCAAATACGAGACCACCGGCCCCTGCCGCAATGCCGCACATGACCGTTCTGCGACGACACGTTTGACAGCTTCGTCACTTGCCTAACGGCCGCAAAGATTGGCCTATGTTGTCGCACTCAATCATAAGGAGGGCGCCGCTTCATGCCGACTGTGGCCAAGGACACCGCCCATGCCCGAACCGGGCTGCCGTTCGACCGGATCGCGTTACTTCTTCAGGGCGGCGGGGCGCTTGGCTCCTACCAGGCCGGCGTCTACGAAGCGCTGACCGAGCGCGCCCTGCATCCGGACTGGGTCGCAGGAATTTCCATCGGCGCCATCAACTCCGCTCTCATCGCAGGCAATGCGCCCGAGGACCGTGTGGCGGCGTTGCGGGCGTTCTGGGAGAGCGTGACGGCCACCCCCTTCGGCATGCCGGCGAACTTTTGGCGCGACATGGGGTTCGGCCCGCCCCGAGGGGATTTCGCGCATTCGATGTTGAACCAGGCGCGGGCCTTCGGGACGCTGCTCGGCGGTGCGCCCGACTTCTTCAGCCCGCGCCCTTGGCCGCCCTTCTTCGCCGTCCCCGGCACGCCTGAAGCGCAGAGCTTTTACGATGTCGCCCCCTTGCGCGCGACGCTGCTGCGCCTGGTCGACTTCGACAGGATCAACGCCGGCGAGATGCGCTTCAGCGTCGGCGCGGTGAACGTCTGCTCGGGCAACTTCGTCTATTTCGACAATGCCACCCACACCATCGGTCCCGAGCACGTGATGGCGAGCGGCTCGCTTCCGCCGGGCTTTCCGGCGACGATCGTCGATGGCGAGCCTTATTGGGACGGCGGACTCGTCTCCAACACGCCGCTCCAATGGGTGCTGCAGGACCGGCCGCGTACCGACACGCTGGCCTTCCAGGTCGACCTTTGGAGCGCGCGCGGGGAGATGCCGAAGGACCTCATCGCCCAGGAGGTGCGCCAGAAGGACATCCGCTTTTCCAGCCGCACCCGCGCCGCGACGGACCAATACAAGAAGATGCAGCGGCTGCGCCGTGCCCTGATGCGTCTGTTGGACGAGCTGCCCGACCGCGAGGCGCTGGCCGCCGACCCGGCCCTTGCCGAGCTGATGGCGGAGGCCGACGACAAGGTGACGCAGATCGTCCACCTCATCTACCGCGCCCGCAACTATGAAGGGGCGTCAAAGGACTACGAGTTCTCGCGCCTGACGATGGAGGAGCATTGGGCCTCCGGCTACGACGACATGGTGCGCACGCTGGACCACCCGGACTCGCTCGCTCGGCCGGACAGCGACGACGGGGTGGCGACATTCGATATCGCCCGGCCCGACCCCACCCGGACCTGACACCCGCTTTTTCCCGCCTTCGCCGGACCCGCTCCCCGCCCTTCCGAGGACATTTTCATGAAGATCGCCGACGTTCGCGCCAATGCCTTCGCGATGCCGCTGCACAACCCAGCCTATCCGCGCCCGCCCTACAAGTTCTACAACCGCGAATTCATCGTCATCACCTATCGCACGGACCCCGAAATCGTGCGGGCCATGGTGCCTGAGCCGCTGGAGCCGGTGGGTGATCTCGTGGCCTACGAGTTCATCCGCATGCCCGACTCCACGGGCTTCGGCGACTATACCGAGACGGGCCAGGTGATCCCGGTGCGCTACACCACGCCGGAGGGCGAGGTGCAGGAGGGCGGCTACGTCCACGCGATGTATCTGGACGACAACTCGCCCATCGCCGGCGGGCGCGAGCTGTGGGGCTTTCCGAAGAAGCTCGCCAAGCCTGTCATCCGCCACGAGGCGGAAACGCTGGTGTGTACGCTGCACTATGGCACCATCCCGTGCGTGGTGGCGACGATGGGCTACAAGCACCAGGAGGCCGACCTCGCCGCCGTCGGCAAGGGGATGGAGAAGCCGGCCTTCATGGTGAAGATCATCCCGCACGTCGACGGTACGGCCCGCGTGTGCGAGCTGGTGCGCTACTACATGGAAGACGTGACCTTGAAGGGTGCGTGGACGGGTCCGGCCGCGCTGCAATTCTTCGAACACGCGATGTGCGACGTGGCGCGCCTGCCGGTGCGCGAGGTCGTGTCCGCCAGCCACTACATCGCCGATTTGACGCTGGGGCTGGGCGAAGTGGTGTTCGACTATCTCGCCGACTGAGCGCAGCCCTCGCCGCTGACCGGCTGAGCGGACCGATTGAGCGGGGGGCGCGGCGAGGTGGCCGCGTGCCCGGCGTGCGGTCATCTCAAAGGTGGGTTATGGTGTGGCAAAAGGCTGGAACGGCCAGGAGGTTTCCCGTGTCACCTTATCTCACCATCGCGGACCTGCGCGAGCGGCACCGCCGGTTCACGCCGCGGATGTTCTACGATTATGCCGATTCCGGCTCCTATACCGAAGGCACCTACCGCGACAACGAGGAAGCCTTCGCCGCGATCAAACTGCGCCAGCGCGTCGCCCGCAACATCGACCACCGCAGCACCGCGGCGAAGATCCTGGGCGAAGACTATTCCATGCCGCTCTACCTGGCACCGGTCGGGATGACCGGGATGCAGTATCCGGACGGTGAGATCCTCGCCGCCCGCGCGGCCAACGCGTTCGGCGTCCCGTTCACCCTGTCCACCATGTCGATCTGCTCGATCGAGGACGTTGCGGCGGCGACGGGCAAGCCGTTCTGGTTCCAGCTCTACGTGATGCGCGACCGCGCTTTCGCCGCAAGCCTGATCGAACGGGCCAAGGCCGCCGGCTGCTCGGCCCTCGTGCTGACGCTCGACCTGCAGATCCTCGGCCAGCGCCACAAGGATCTGCGCAACGGTCTGTCCGCCCCGCCGAAGATGACGCCGAAGGTCATCGCCCAGCTTCTCGCCCGCCCGGCCTGGTGCATGAAGATGCTCGGCTGCAAGCATCGCGATTTCGGCAACATCGTCGGCCACGTGAAGGGTGTCGACGACATGAGCTCGCTGTCGGAGTGGACGGCGCAGCAGTTCGACCCGACGCTCGACTGGTCCTCGGTGGAGTGGGTGAAGGAGCGCTGGGGCGGCAAGCTGATCCTCAAGGGCGTCGGCGACGTCGAGGATGCGAAGATCGCTGCCAGCCTGGGCGCGGATGCGATCACCGTCTCCAACCACGGCGGGCGCCAGCTCGACGGTGCGGCGGCGTCGATCGACATGCTGCCCGAGATCGTCGACGCGGTGGGCGACAAGATCGAGATCCACATGGACGGCGGCATCCGCTCCGGCCAGGACGTCCTCAAGGCGATGGCGCTGGGGGCGGACGCGGTGTCGATCGGCCGGGCGTTCATCCACGGCCTCGGCGCCGCGGGTGAGCCGGGGGTGACGCGCGCCCTCGAGATCATCAAGAAAGAGCTCGACATCACCATGGCGCTGTGCGGCGAGACGGACATCAACGCCGTCGGCGCGCACAACGTGTGGGGCCGCGCGCCGCATCCCGTGCCGGTGGCGGAGGAGACCCGCGAGGAAGCGCTCGTCTCCGTCGGCGCCTGACGGCGGACGAGCAAAGGAGGGGACGGCCGATGCGCGTTCTGGTGACCGGCAGCACCGGCCATCTGGGCGAAGCCTTGATGCGTCTCCTTCCCGCCGCGGGGCACGAGCCCGTCGGCCTCGACGTGAAGCCGGGGCCGTTCACCGCGATCAACGGGTCCGTGGCCGATCCCGCCGTGGTGCGGGCGGCAATGGTGGGGGTGGACGCGGTGATCCACACGGCGACGCTGCACAAGCCGCACGTCGTCACCCACACCAAGGCCGACTTCGTCGAGGTCAACATTTCCGGCACGCTGGCGCTGTTGGAGGCGGCGGCGGAAGCCGGTGTGCCGCGTTTCGTCTTCACCAGTACGACGAGCGCGTTCGGCGCCGCGCTGAACCCCGGCCCGGACGAGCCCGCGGCGTGGATCGACGAGAACGTCCGGCCGATCCCCAAGAACATCTACGGTGTCACCAAGACGGTGGCGGAGGACATCGCCGCCCTTTTCGCGCAGCGCGGCGAGATGAACGTCACCGTCCTTCGCACCTCGCGGTTCTTTCCGGAGGACGACGACAGCGCCGCCGTGCGCGCCCGGTGGAGTGCCGAAAACGCCAAGGCGAACGAGTTTCTCTATCGCCGCGTGGACCTCGAGGATGCGGCCACCGCCCACATCGCCGCGCTGACCGCGGGGCGGGGCTTCCAGCGCTACATCGTCAGCGCGCCGCCGCCCTTCTCCCGCGCCGACACGGCGGACCTGAGGCGCGACCCGCACCGCGTCGTGGCGAGGCTCTTCCCGCAGTTCGAGGCGGTCTACGCGGCGGCGGGGTGGACGATGGCGCCGACCTTCGACCGCGTCTACGACAGCGCCCGCGCGTTGGCAGGGCTTGGCTGGCGGCCACGCTGGGATTTCGCGGCGATCCTCGCCCAGGTTGCGGCCGGCTCGCCGATCGGCAGCGACCTCGCCCTGACGGTCGGCTCCAAGGGCTACCACGAGACGGTGTTTGCGGACGGCCCTTTTCCCGTGTGAGTCCGCCTGGGGGCCACGGACCGTCTCACCCGCCGCGATCGCGCCCACCTCCACACACGCACATCCGCCGCTGAGACGTGAGCGACCCCATCGACGCGGTGCGCCGCCGGCGATCACGTTGCGCTGTGTCTGATTCGGCGCGTTGCAGCCATGCACGGGTGCAGTTGACGAACATTAAAGTTCGTCAACGCTTTAGAATGCGGTTAGCATGGATCAAACCATTTTCCGGTCACAATTTTTCTTTCAGGCATGATTGATCTTGATGACTACGACGCCATCCTGAGCGCACTTTATTCAAGCGTGGCAGATGCGGGCCAGCTTCGCGACGTCGCGCGAAGGCTCGCCAAGCTGTTGCCCGGCGGCAGTGGTGTGACCATCCGCCGGGTCAATAAATTCGATTTTTCGCAGCCTTCGATGATCATCGAAGGTCTCGATCCCGAATTTATCCACAGCTTCGAGACCTATTGGGGCGAACGAAACATCTTCAAGGACCTCGTGGTCAGCCTGAAGCCGCTCGAAATTGCCAGCGCGCCGACGCACATGGACCTATCATATATCGAGAAGACGGAATTTTACCACGAATTCATGAAGCCGCAGGACCTGTCGCCGGCCTCGTCCCGCGGCGTCATCATCGGCGGTGACAGCACGTTCAACATCGTCCTCACCCTGGATGTGGCGGGACCTGTCAGCGATCAGCTTCACCTCGGCACGATCGACCTGTTGCGCAGGCTCACGCCGCATCTGGTGCGCGTGCTGAACCTGGCGACAGATGCCTGGACCGAGGGCCTGAAGACGTCGCTCGCCACCATTCCGACGGCCGCGCTGATCCTCTCGCGCGAGCGCAAGGTGATGCACCTCAACGCCGCCGCCCAGAACCTGTTGCCCGAAACAAGCCTCTTCGTGGACCGCGCCGGGATATTGCGCGGGCGCACGCCCTATGCTGACAGCATCGTCGAGACCGTGGCGGGGCAGGTCGCGCGGCGGGTCTTGCCGGTGCAGACGGTCAAATTGTCGGACTTCGGCCCGCTGGGGCATCTTTACCTGACCGTCGCCCCGGTTCAGCACGAGAACGTGGCCGACCTCCTCATCAACCGCCACGCCGAGGCTGCGGCGATCCTCTACATCGCCACCGATCACACGCGGATGCGCACCGTGCTGCCGCGCCTGATGAGCGTGTTCGGATTAACGCGTGAGGAAGCCGTCGTCGCCTACGGCATCCACAGCGGAACGCCGATGGAGCGCGTGGCGGTGGTCGCCGGCCTCTCCCTTTACGAGACGATGCTGATCGTCGAGCGCGTCAAGGAGCGGCTCGACGCGCGGCGCTATGCGGACGTGGTGCGGAAGGTGGGCCGCCTGACCGGGTCGGTCTGACGCGCCGTGTGGGCCGGGCCTTTCGGGTGACAGACCGCCCGGCGCTGAGGGCGGCCTCTGCAGGGCCGAGGGGGCGCCGGGTCAGGCCGCTTCCGGGGTGGTTTCGGCGAGGACCCCGGCGGCGTTGGCCGGGAGCGGGCCGCCATAGGCCCAGTCCAGCAGCTCGGCGGTGTGGATCACCGGACGCTCGCCGGCAAGCTGCGTCATGCAGCCGATGTTGCCGGTGGCGACGATCTCGGCCTTGGTCAGCCCGATGTTGGCGAGCTTCCTCTCCCGCAGGCGGGCGGCGATGCCGGGCTGCATGATGTTGTAGGTGCCCGCCGAACCGCAGCACAGATGCCCCTCGGGCACGTCCTTGATGGTGAAGCCGGCCGCCGTCAGCAGGCGCTTGGGCTCGGTGCGGATCTTCTGGCCGTGCTGCATGGAGCAGGCGGAGTGGTAGGCAACGACGGTGTCGCTGCGGCGCACCGGCGCACCGAGGTCCAGCGTGGCGACGAACTCGGTCACGTCCTTGGCGAGCGCGGAGACCGCGGCGGCACGCTCGGCCCACTCGGGGTCGCCTTGCAGCATGAAGCCGTAGTCTTTGATGGTCGTGCCGCAGCCGGAGGCGGTGATGACGATGGCGTCGAGCCCGCCTTTCTCCATCTCGCCATACCAGGCGGCGACGTTGGCCTTCGCCGAGGCCAGCGCGTCATGCTCGCGGCCCATGTGGTGGACGAGGGCGCCGCAGCAGCCCTCGCCGGCCGGCTGCACCACCTCCACCCCGGCGCGGTTGAGGAGGCGGATGGTGGCCGCGTTGATCGACGGGGCGAGGACGCTCTGGGCGCAGCCTGTGAGGAGGGCGACGCGCTTCTTGCGCGGGCCGGACGCGGCGTGGAGGGCGGGGCGCTGGTCGTTGCCGGGGGCGGGCAGCGTGGCCGGGGCGAGCGACAGCATCGCCCCGACGCGGGAGAGGAAGCTCGGCACAGGCGCGGTGGTGCGGGCCGCGTTCACCGCGGCGGGCATCGCCGGCTTCATCGCCCGGTTCTCGGCGTTCATGGCGTTGGGGGAAGAGGGGCGCACGGCGGGGGTCGCCGCCTTAGGGGCCAGCACACCGGCGAGGGGCCGCGCCAGGGCCGACAGGCGCAGCGCAAGGCGCATCCGCCGCGGATAGGGCAGAATGAGCGCCAGCATGCGGCGCAGAAGCCGGTCAGACAACGGCCGCCGATAGGTGGCCTCGACGTGGGCGCGGGCGTGGTCGATCAGGTGCATGTAGTGGACGCCGGACGGGCATGTCGTCATGCACGAGAGACAGGACAGGCAGCGGTCGATGTGGGTCACGTCCGCGGCGGTGGCCGCGCGCCCGCCCTCCAGCATCTCCTTGATGAGATAGATCCGCCCGCGCGGCGAATCACGCTCGTCCCCCAACAGCACGAAGGTCGGGCACGTGGCGGTACAGAACCCGCAGTGGACGCAGGCGCGCAAGATGTCGTCGGCCGTACGGATCGCCGGATCTTCGAGCTGCTCCGGAGAAAAGTGGGTCTGCATGGTTCTGACGCTATCGGTTGGCGGCCGCGGCAAGCGGCCAGGGGACACTTAGACCAGGAAGGCGTCCGGGTCGTCGATCGGCTCGGCGCGGGCGGCGCGCACGACGCCGTGGACGGCGCGCGCGACCAGCCACACCGCGACGAGCGGGTAGATGATGACATTACCACCCGCGAAGGCGAGGAGCACGGTGGCAAGATAGCCCGCCGCGATGCCCCAGAAGGTGCGGATCTGGTAGGTGTAGTGCGAGTGGAGCCACGCCGGCGGCTGACGGCGCTGCGCCCAGTAGGCGAGGCCGAAGCCGAGCAACGCCGCGATCGGCAGTGCCGGGGCGACGAGGTAGATCGAGTAGATCAGCTTCGCGTTGACCATGCCCGGCTTGTCCCAGGTGCCGGCGGACTCGATGCGAGGCTCCCCACGCGCCGACGCTGCGCCCGTGCGGCTGCCGGCGCGCGACGACCGCTCGGCCTTGCGCGCCGCGTCGGCGGCGGCAGCGGCCTCGGCGACCGGATGCGGCGGCGGCTCGCGATGGCCGCCCGTCTCGGGGATGTGGTGCCGGTTTTCGGGCGGCGGGGCCTTCGCTGGGGAGACGGGCGGTGATGACGCCGGAGCCGCGCTTTTGGGGGCGCGCTTACGGGCCGGCTTGCGCACAGTGCGGCCGGACGAAGGGACGCTCGGCCCGGAGCGCCCGGAGGGCTCGTTGTCGCTCATCTCGTCATCAACGACCGAACGCGGCTGAACGTTGCGGCTTCGTAAGAGCATCATGCATGCACCATGGTCAGCCGCGTCCCGCCTGCCTCAGGAGCGTGCGAGACGTCCGGGGTTGAGAATCGATTGCGGGTCGAACGCGGCCCTGAGGCGCTGTGTGAGAGCCTTAACATTAGCCGCGGCATTATGGAACGTCGCGGTTTCTGCGCGCACAGCCGAAGGGGCCCGCACGAGCGTGGCATGGCCTCCGCCCGCCGCCGCGATTGCCGCGCGCAGGACCGCGCCCCCGCCGTCACCGCTCGCCGGAGCCTCCACCCAAACGAGGCCACCCGCCCAGTCCATGAAGGCGCGGCTGCCGGCGGGTGCGGCGGCGAGGATCGTTGGGCCGGCCGTCGGCGCGACGGAGATGCGCCAGACGGGGCCGGAGGTGCCGACGAAGGGCGTCACGTCGCGGATCGCCTTCCAGGCGGCCGCGGACTGCGCAGGGTCGAGCCGGCCGACCTCGTGCCCGGCGAAGAGCGCGGTGAGCGCGGCGGCCCGCGCCTCCACCGAGGGGCCGAATCCTTCCAGGCGGACGAGGGTGCGTGCGGCATCGGCACCCAACACCGGGGCGGCGATGTCGGCCGGCAGATGCGCGGCGCTCGAGACGTCCGTCGGCGCGCCGAGGGCGCGGGACATGGCCGCGACGGCGTCCTGCGGCGTCAACCCGGCGAGGGTGAGGCTGATCTCCATTTCGGGCCGGGGGAGCACCTTCACCGTCATCTCGGTGGCGACGGCGAGCGTCCCCCACGAGCCGCAGAGCGCGCGCGCAAGGTCGTAGCCGGTGACGTTCTTCACCACCTTGCCGCCGGCCTTGAAGCTCTCGCCCCGGCCGGAGACGGCGGCGATGCCCAGCATATGGTCGCGCACGGCGCCCGCGGTCAGGCGGCGCGGCCCGGCAAAATTGGTGCCGAAGGCGCCGCCGAACGTGGCCGCTCCGGTGCCGCCCAGCAGGGGAACGAAGTCCGGCGGCTCGAAGGCGAGCATCTGGTTGGCAGCGGAGAGCGCCTCCGACAGCTCCGCCATGGTGGTGCCGGGCCTCACCGTGAGGATCAGCTCCTCCGGCTCGTAGCTGACGATGCCGGAGAAGGCGGACAGGTCCAACACATGCGCGGTCTGCGTGGCCGGGCTGATCGCCCTTTTCGTGCCGCCGCCGATGACCTCGACCGGCTCGGCGCGTGCCAGTGCGGACTTGATGTAGTCCTCCACCTCGGCCGCGCTGGTGGGGGTAAGCGTCGTCGTCACTGGGCCGTGGCTCCGTTCCCGGCGTCCTGATCCGGCGCGTCGGGTGTGTCAGTCGCGCCGGGTGCGTCTTCGGCATCGGGCGCGCAGGGGAAGGTGACGGCCAGGATGTTGTGCAGCACGACGGCGGTCGGCGTCTCGCCCGGCACCCCGCGCTCGATGGCGACGGCCATCATGTCCATCATCTCGACCAGCGTCACCGGCCGGGGCAGGCAGTAGGGGGCGCGGTTGCCGTTGGCGAACGCGCCGACGCCATACCCCTCGATCAGCCCGGCCATGTAGGAGAGGCACGCATAATTCTCCGGCGGCCGCTCGCCGTCCGCACCGGGTCGCGCGTCGCAATTCTCGATGAAGCGGGCGGCGGTTTTGAACGGGCTCGATTCGCCGTCGTGGCCGGAGGGAGCCTGAGCGAGGGCGGGAGCCGAGGCCGCGAGGGACGCGGCCATGAAGGCCGCGGCGAAGAGGGAGCGCATCAAAACCTCGGAATGTCCGGGAAGGGCAGCTTGCCGTGATGGACGTGCATCTTGCCCAGCTCGGCGCAGCGGTGAAGTGTCGGAAACACCTTTCCAGGGTTCAGAAGATGCTGCGGGTCGAAGGCGCACTTCACGCGCTGCTGCTGCTTCAGGTCGTCCTCGGTGAACATCTCGCCCATCAGGTCGCGCTTCTCGACGCCGACGCCGTGCTCGCCGGTCAGGCAGCCGCCGACTTCGACGCACAGCTTCAGGATGTCGGCGCCGAACGCCTCGGCCCGCTCCGTCTCGCCGGGGGCGTTGGCGTCGAACAGGATCAGCGGATGAAGGTTGCCGTCACCGGCGTGGAACACGTTGGCGACGCGCAGGCCGTGCTTCTGCGACAGCTCCTGCATCCCCTTCAGCACGCGCGGCAGCTCGCGCCGCGGGATCGTGCCGTCCATGCACATGTAGTCGCGCGAGATCCGGCCGACGGCGGGGAAGGCGGCCTTGCGCCCGGCCCAGAATGTGGCGCGCTCCTCCTCCGATTGGGACACGCGCGAGGTGGTGCAGCCGAAGGTCCGGCAGATGGTTTCCACCCGCTCGATGAGGTGGTCCACCTCCACCTGAGGCCCGTCCAGCTCGACGATCAGCAGCGCCTCGACGTCGAGCGGGTAGCCTGCGTGGACGAAGGCCTCGGCGGCGTGAATGGCGGGCTTGTCCATCATTTCCATGCCGCCGGGGATGATTCCCGCGCCGATGATCGCGGCGACGGCGCGCCCGGCATCCTCCGCATCAGGGAAGCCGACGAGCACGGCGCGCGCGGTCTCCGGCGAGCGCAGGATCCGCACCGTCACCTCGGTGACGACGCCGAGAAGGCCCTCCGAGCCGATCATGAAGGCGAGCCAGTCGTAACCCTCCGAATCGAGGTGCTTGCCGCCGAATCGCATCACCTCGCCTTCGATGGTGACGATCTCGAGCCCCAGCACGTTGTTGGTGGTGAGGCCGTATTTCAGGCTGTGCACGCCGCCGGAATTTTCCGCGATGTTGCCGCCGATGGAGCAGGCGATCTGCGAGGAGGGGTCCGGCGCGTAGTAGAACCCTTCGTGGCTCACCGCCTGGGTGATCGCGAGGTTGGTGACGCCCGGCTGCACGGTGGCGGTGCGGTTGTCGAAGTCGATGTCGAGGATGCGGTTGAACCGCATCATGGAGATGAGCACGGCGTCGGCGAGGGGGAGGGCGCCGCCGGAGAGCGACGTGCCGGCGCCGCGCGGCACCACGCGGATGCCGTTCTCGTGGCAATATTTCAGGACGGCCGCGACTTGTTCGACGGTTTCCGGCAGCACCACGACGAAGGGCATCTGCCGGTACATGGTCAAGGCATCGCTCTCGTAGGTTCGCATGCCGGTTTCGTCGTCGACCGTGCCTTCACCGGGGACGATTTCGCGCAATGCCGCAACGATTTCAGCCCGGCGCGCCATGATCTCCTGGTTGGCCGACGGCATCATTAAGCCCGACATATCATTCCCTCCCGCGCACCGAATCTGGAGCGGCAGACCCCACTTGCAACGTCATATTGTCGACTGTCCAGCCGGTCATGCCGGCCAAGCGGTTGAAATCCGCAGCGACATGTTATCCTAAATCAAGCGTAATCAACCTTGAAGGATCGGCATGGGCGTTCTCACGCAGGCAGACGAAATTTCGGAAATCGCTTTCGGCTACATGGGATCGAAGGCGCTGTTCGCAGCGCTGGAGTCGGACGTGTTCACCCTCCTGTCCAGCGGGCCTATGACCGCCGAGGACATCGCAGGCAAAACCGCCCTCGAGCCCGACCGGGCCGAAATGCTGCTCACGGCGCTGGCGGGGCTCGGCCTCGTCTCTGCCGATGACGGGCGGTTTGCGAACTCGCCGGCGGCGGACGCCTTCCTCGTGAAGGGCGCCAAGTACGACTTCTCGGACTATCTGCGCTTGCAGGTGGGCCAGCAGATGTACCCGCTGATGAACCAGATCGAGGCGGCGCTGGAGAACCGCCTGTCCGACGAGGAGACCGGCTCGTACGCCGATTGGTTCTCCGACCCGGCACAGGCCAAGCTCTATTCGGAGAGCCAGCATGCAGGCTCGCTCGGCCCGGCGCGGCAGCTCGCCCGCAAGACCGACCTGTCGGACGCCAAGACGATGCTCGACGTCGGCGGCGGCACGGGCGCCTTCGCCATCACGCTGTGTCAGAAGAACCCGCAGCTCACGGCGACGATCGTCGACTTCCCGAACGTCGCCTCACTCGGCAAGCAGTACGTCAAGCAGGCGAACCTTGCGAGCCGCATCCGCTATGTCGAGGGTGACGGGCGCGAGGACATCTGGCCGAAGAACAACGACATCGTGTTGATGTCCTATCTCTTCTCCGGCGTGCCGGGCGAGGCGCACGAGGGGCTGATCGCCCGCGCCTTCGACC
Organism: Acuticoccus yangtzensis; assembly: GCF_001927245.1. Classification (GTDB taxonomy): domain Bacteria; phylum Pseudomonadota; class Alphaproteobacteria; order Rhizobiales; family Amorphaceae; genus Acuticoccus; species Acuticoccus yangtzensis. The sequence goes on from NZ_MJUX01000003.1 coordinate 203,171, forward strand.
ATCTGGCGCCGGGCGGGCGGCTTCTGATCCACGACTTCATCGTCGACGCGGACCGCACGGGGCCGAAGCTCGCCGCGCTGTGGCAGCTCCAGCATACGGCGTTCACGCCCGAGGCCCGCTCGCTCGACACGGGGTGGCTGGAGACGGCGCTTCCGGCGGCCGGTTTCGAAGACGTCAGCGTGGGGACGATGATCCCCGAAATGACGATGCTGGCGCAGGGTCGCCGCCCAAAATAAGCGGCCTCGGCCCGACCTCAACCAAGGGGCGCTCGCGGGCGCCCCTTTCGCGTTGCGGGTGGTGCCTTCAGGGCGGTGGGCATAGGCCGCACCAATAGCGGCGGCGTGCCATGTTGCCGCAGCCGGGTGCGGGGCGTATGCGGACGGGTATGCAACCACACGATCGCCTCGCGCGGCGCAATGCGCTCGTCCTTGCGCTCGCTCAGGCCATGGGCGGCGCGCTTACCTCCATCACCATCTCGCTCGGCGGCCTCGTCGGCGTGTCGCTGCTGGGCTCCAGCTCCTATCTCGCAACCCTCGCGGTCTCGACGATGATCGTCGGCACCGCCTGCGGCACCATTCCGGCGGCGATGCTGATGGGCCGCATCGGCCGGCGCGCGGGCTTCATGCTGGGGGCGCTGATCGCCTCCATCGGCGGCCTCGTCGCCTTCGGGGCGATCATGGCGGACAGCTTCCCGCTCTACTGCGTCGGCACCTTCTGCGGCGGCTTCTCGTTCGCCTTCGTGCAGCAATACCGCTTCGCCGCGGCGGAGGGGGCGAGCGACACCTTCCGGCCGCGCGCCATCTCCTACGTGCTGGCGGGCGGGCTGCTCGCCGGCATCATCGGCCCGCAGACGGTGATCGCGACGCGCGACATGTTCGCCCCCACGGCCTTCGCCGGAGCCTATCTCGCCCAGGCGGTGCTGGCGCTTGTGGCGGTCGCGATCCTCTCCTTCTACCGCGCGCCGGATGCTGCGGCTTCGGGCACCGCGAAGGCGGGCGGGCGGCCGATGCGCCAGATCCTCGCCGACCCCAAAGTGCAGCTCGCCATCATGGTGGCCCTCGTCTCCTACGGGGTGATGAGCCTGATGATGACGGCGGCCCCGCTCGCCATGCTGGCCTGCGGGTTCGACACGGACGATGCCGCCTTCGGCATCCAGTGGCACGTGATCGCCATGTTCGCGCCGAGCTTCATCACCGGCAGTCTGATTTCTCGCTTCGGGGCGGAGGTGATCGCGGCCATCGGCCTGGTGCTGCTGCTGGCGGCGGGGGGCACGGCGCTCGCCGGCATCGAGCTCGGCCATTTCTACGTGGCGCTGATCCTTCTGGGGCTCGGCTGGAACTTCGGCTTCATCGGCGGCACGGCCATGTTGACCCAGGCGCAGCGGCCGGAAGAGCGGGCGCGCACCCAGGCCGCCAACGACTTCATCGTCTTCGGGATGGTGGCGCTGACCTCGCTGTCGTCGGGCGCGCTGTTCCACACGGCGGGCTGGGCGCCGATCAACTGGGTGCTGCTCGGCCTCGTCGCTTGCCCTCTGGTTGTGTTGGGGATTTGGACCTTCGTGGGGCAGGGGCGCCGCACCGATAAGCTTGCCTGATGGGCTGACGACCGCTTTACTCCAGCGGCAACGACAAGAGATGCGGCCCCCAACGAGGGGCCGCACGCTGGAGGAACAATGAACCCCACACTGATCGTCATCGCGTGCGGGCTCGTCTCGCTCGCCTATGGCGCCTGGGCGATCCGCTCGCTGATCGCCGCCCCCGCCGGATCGCCGCGCATGCAGGAGATCGCCGGCGCCATTCAGGAAGGCGCTTCGGCCTATCTCTCGCGCCAATATATGACCATCGCGGTGGTCGGCGTGGTCATCTTCGCGCTCGTCTTCTGGCTCCTCGGGGCGCTGGTCGCCGTCGGCTTCGCCATCGGTGCGGTGCTGTCGGGCGTCGCCGGCTATATCGGCATGCTGGTCTCGGTCCGTGCCAACGTGCGCACCGCGCAGGCCGCCTCGCAGTCGCTCCAGGGCGGGCTCGACATCGCCTTCAAGTCGGGCGCGGTCACGGGCCTGCTGGTCGCCGGTCTCGCCCTTCTGGGGGTCGCGGTCTACTTCTTCGTGCTGACCGGGGTGATGGGGATCGATCCGACCTCGCGCACGGTGGTGGACGCGCTCGTGGCGCTCGGGTTCGGCGCCTCGCTGATCTCCATCTTCGCGCGGCTCGGCGGCGGTATCTTCACCAAAGGCGCGGACGTCGGCGGTGATCTCGTCGGCAAGGTCGAGGCGGGCATCCCGGAGGACGACCCGCGCAACCCGGCCACCATCGCCGACAATGTGGGCGACAACGTGGGCGACTGCGCCGGCATGGCGGCCGACCTCTTCGAGACCTACGCAGTGACGATCGTCGCCACCATGGTGCTCGCGGCGATCTATTTCGCCGGGACCGATCACCTCGCCGCGACGATGCTCTACCCGCTGGCGATCGGCGGGGCGTGCGTTCTGACCTCCATCGCCGGAACCTTCTTCGTGAAGCTGGGCGGCGGCACCAACATCATGGGCGCGCTCTACAAGGGGTTCATCGCGACGGCGGTCCTGTCGCTCATAATCCTCGCTCCGGTGACGTATCTGGTGTTCGGTTCGTTCTCGACGGTGATGTCGGTCGGCGGAACGGAGGCGGTGGCCGCGGCCGGTGACGCGATGGCAGCGGCGACGGCGCAGGCGGCAGAACCCGCGCTCACCTTCACGCCCTTCTCGCTTTATCTCTGCGGCGTGGCCGGGCTCGTCATCACCGGGCTGATCGTCTGGATCACCGAGTATTATACCGGCGTCGGCTATCGCCCGGTGCGCTCGATCAGCCAGGCGTCGGTGACCGGGCACGGCACCAACGTCATCCAGGGTCTGGCCGTTTCGCTGGAGGCGACGGCGCTTCCGGCGCTGGTGATCATCGCCGGCATAATTTTTACCTATTCCATGGCGGGGCTTTTCGGCATCGCCATTGCGGTGACGACGATGCTGGCCCTTGCCGGTATGGTTGTGGCGCTGGACGCCTTCGGGCCGGTGACGGACAACGCCGGCGGCATCGCCGAGATGGCCGATCTTCCGGCCGACGTGCGTGCCACGACCGACGCGCTGGACGCGGTCGGCAACACCACCAAGGCGGTGACGAAGGGCTACGCGATCGGCTCGGCCGGCCTCGGCGCTCTGGTTCTCTTCGCGGCCTACACGGAGGACCTGAAATATTTCATCGCCCACTCCGACCAATATCCCTACTTCGCCGGGCTGACGGCCGAGACGCTGAACTTCTCCCTCGCGAACCCGTACGTGGTGGTGGGGCTGTTCTTCGGCGGGCTGCTGCCGTTCCTGTTCGGCGGCATCGCGATGACGGCGGTGGGCCGGGCGGCCGGCGCGGTGGTCGAGGAGGTGCGGCGCCAGTTCCGCGAGAAGCCGGGAATCATGGAGGGCAAGGACCGGCCCGATTATGGGCGCGCGGTGGACATGCTCACCAAGGCGGCGATCCGCGAGATGATCGTCCCGTCGCTGCTCCCGGTGCTGTCGCCGATCGTGGTCTTCTTCCTCATCAACGCGATCGCCGGAAAGGGGCAGGCCTTCGCGGCGACGGGGGCGATGCTGCTCGGCGTCATCATCACCGGGCTGTTCGTGGCAATCTCGATGACGGCCGGCGGCGGCGCCTGGGACAATGCCAAGAAGTCGTTCGAGGACGGCTTCGTCGACCGCGACGGGGTGAAGCACCTCAAGGGGTCGGATGCGCACAAGGCCTCTGTAACCGGCGACACCGTGGGTGATCCCTACAAGGACACGGCCGGGCCTGCGGTGAACCCGATGATCAAGATCACCAACATCGTGGCGCTGCTGCTTCTCGCGGTGCTGGCGCATCAGGGCGTCTGATCCAACGCACGAAAAAGGGCCGCGCACCGGAGTGCGCGGCCCGTCTCTCGGGGAACCCTCCCGCGGGGGCGCGGGTTAGTTCAGGTTGATCGTGAAGCCCGAATCGTCGCGACGGTCGTGGCGGTAGTCGTTGCGGCGTTGCTGCTCGTCGATCCGGTCGAGTTTGCGGTCATATCGGCGCTCGATATTGTTCGCCGCCTCGTAATTTCCTTTCGACGCCATGTAATCGGCGCGGCGCTGCCCCTCGGAGGCGACGCGATTTTCCTTGGCGTCGAGCTGGGCGTCGCGGCGGTCGTGACGGTAGTCGTTGTTGTCGTAACCGTTGTCGGTGCCGAACTGGATGGAGACCTGAGCGGCCGCCGGTGCTGCGGTCATCCCGGCGCCCATCGTCGTGGCCAGAAGAGCAGCCATCAGAGCCTTGGTCATGATTTCTCTCCACATTGAATTGCGTTACGGACGCTGCGAGCCTCGCGGTGTCCGTTATGCTTACAACAACGTGGGCCTAATCAGGTTCGTTCCCGCGACCGGCACGCGAATACGCTTCCGCACGCGGCGCGTCCCCGTCCACGCAGGGCGACGGGCGGCGCGGCCCGCGGAAGGGGCGACCGGTGACGCTGCCGGTTCAGGCGCTAGAGGCTCGGATTGGCGAGGCCGGCGAGAACCTGGGAGAGGAAGGCGAGGTCCTGGCCCGACGTGCGGGTCTTGCGCGACAAATAGTCGAACACCTTGCCGTCCTTGAGGCCATATTCGGCGACTTCGCGGACCCGCGAATTGTCGTCCAGATAGACGACGAGAATGCGCCGATCGCGCACGGCGGTTTTTTGGAAGGCGAAGTTTCGCCCCGCGGTCTGCGAGATGTAGTACAAGGCCTCTCCACCCGCGAGGCCGGTGGTGGTCGGCGTGCCGAGGGCGAGGAGGGCTTGCTCCTTGGAGGATCCCACAGGCACCTGCTCGAGCTGGTCCTGGGTGATTTTCTGGCCGCGGGTGAACTCTTCACCCATGGCGCAGGCCGATAAGGCAACACACATCGCAGCGACGGCGACGAGCGACTTCACCTCGAAACGCCGCGCACCCATCTTATCTGAGGCGCGTAAGGGGTTCTGTGCCATGCTTCGCTTCTTCTTCCGCAACAAGGCCGATCCTGCGGTGCGGCACCTCTATGAAGCGGCCGTCACGCAGGCGCGGTCGCCCGTCTTTTACACACATTATGGCGTTTCGGACACGCTCGACGGACGATTCGAGATGATCGTTCTCCACATCACCCCGTTTATCAACGCCATCCGCGGGGACAGCGGGATAGGGGTGGACGGCCAGGCCCTGTTCGATCATTTCCTGAGCGACATGGATCAGAACCTGCGCACGATCGGTGTGAGCGATATCGCCGTACCGAAGAAGATGAAGAAGATGGGCGCCGCATTCTACGGCCGGTATGAGGCCTATCTCGCTGCCTTGGGGGATCGCCGAGCGCTCGCCGCCGCGGCCGCCCGCAACGTTCTCGACACGCCGGACAGACTCGATTCGCCCGAAGCCTTCGCCCTGGCCGACTATTTCACCGCCCTCTGCGCGATGGCCCCGGACCACCTGACCGCGACGCCGCACTTCCCCGACCCGGCCGCCTTCGCGCCGATCGGCCGCACCGGTGCCGGAGCCGACACCCTCCAACGGGAGACCGTTCAATGACTGCCCGCCTGTCCCGCCCCGTCAACGTCAACCGGCTGGGGGAGGGGAAGACGCTGTCCATCGAGGCGAGCGCGGAGGAGTGCGCTGCCCTGGCCGAAGCGCTCGACATTCTCGCCATCGACAGCCTGACCGCCGAGGTGAGCGTCAAACCCTGGCGCGGCGACGGCGTGCGCGTGGAAGGCGTCGTCCGCGGCACCGTTTCCCAGGCCTGCGTCGTCACGCTGGAGCCTGTGCCCGGCGCGGTGGAGGAACGCTTCGAGCGCCGCCTTCACCCGGACGTGGTGGAGTCCGAAGACATCGTCGTCGACCCCGACCAGCCGGACCCGCCGGAGCGGATGGACACCCACGAGGTGGACGTCGGTGCCATCGCTCTGGAGCATTTCGCGCTGGGGCTCGACCCCTATCCGCGGGCACCCGGCGTGGAGTTCGAGGCCGTGGAAGAGGACACCGGCGAGGACGATCCGTCCCCCTTCGCCGCCCTCGCCGCGTTGAAGAACAAACCGTCGTGAGGATTTTTTCGAGGGGCCACTTCCCTCACGCGCCGCACCGCTTCAAAAGCGGCACGACGTATCTCAGAGGCACGCGCCGCCCCGATGGCGGCACAAGCAAGGCAGCGAACCAGATCCCATGACCACAGGCGAGATCCGATTGGCCATCGACGCCATGGGCGGAGACAAGGGGGCGTCCATGGTGATCCCCGGCCTCGCGGTCGCGCTGCTGCGCTGCCCGAACCTCGTGTTCGAGCTGTTCGGTGACCGCGCGGCGCTGGAAGCCGAAGTCGCCAAACACCCCACGCTGAAGGACCGCGTCACCATCCACCACACCGACGTTTCGGTGCCGATGGATGCCAAGCCGAGCCAGGCGCTGCGCATGGGTCGGCGCGTCTCGTCCATGTGGCAGGCGCTGGAGTCGGTGAAGTCCGGCACCTCTGCGGCCACCGTGTCGGCCGGCAATACCGGCGCGCTGATGGCGATGGCGAAGTTCTGCCTGCGCGGCATGCCGGGCGTCGACCGTCCGGCGCTGGCGGCGATCTGGCCGACGATCCGCGGCGAATCCATCGTCCTCGACGTCGGCGCCTCGATCGGCCACGACACCGACAATCTCGTCGCCCACGCGCTCCTGGGCGCGGCGATGTCGCGCGCCGTATTCGGCATCGACAAGCCGAAGGTGGGCCTCCTCAACGTGGGCGAGGAAGAGGTGAAGGGCCTGGAGGAGGTGCGCGAGGCGGGCGCCATCCTGCGCGCCGGAACCTTCCCCCACATGCGCTACGAAGGCTTCGTCGAGGGCGACGACATCGGCAAAGGCGCGGTGGACGTGGTGGTGGCCGAGGGTTTTTCCGGCAATATCGCGCTGAAGACGGCCGAGGGGACGGCGCGTCAGCTTGCCGAATATCTGCGCATGTCCATCGGGCGTACACTGCGGGCGCGAATTGGGTATGTGCTCGCAAAACCGGCATTTGCCCGATTGCGCGACAAGATGGACCCGCGCAAGATTAACGGTGCGGTGTTCCTGGGCCTGAACGGGCTCGTAATCAAAAGCCACGGCGGCACGGACGAGTATGGGTTTGCGAGCGCGGTTGAACTCGCGCACGACATGGTCCGCAACGACCTGCAAGCACGCATCACCTCGGACCTGGCCGCACTGACGGAGAGCAAAGAGCTTGCAAACGCGGGTTGACCAATACGCCGAAGGGGCTGCGCACCGGATGCAGAACGACACGCTCCGCCCGCCGGCGACCCGCATCGCCGGCGTCGGATCCGCGCTGCCTGCGCGCGTCCTCACCAACGCCGACCTCGCCGCCATGGTCGACACGTCGGACGAGTGGATCGTCTCGCGCACCGGGATCGAGGAGCGCCGCATCGCCGCGGACGGTGAATGCACCTCCGACCTCGCCGAGCGGGCCGCCCGCGCGGCGCTCGGCGATGCCGGGCTGACGCCGGACGACATCGACCTCATCGTGCTCGCCACCGCGACGCCGGACAACACCTTCCCCTCCACCGCGGTCTCCGTGCAGCACCGGCTCGGCATCACCCGCGGCGCCGCCTTCGACGTGGCCGCCGTGTGCTCCGGCTTCGTCTTCGCGATGACGACTGCGGACGCGCTGATCGCCCAAGGCCTCGCAAAGCGCGCCTTGGTGATCGGTGCCGAGACCTTCTCGCGGATCCTCGACTGGGAGGACCGCACCACATGCGTCCTGTTCGGGGACGGGGCGGGGGCCGTGGTTCTGGAAGCCGCGGAAGGCGCAGGGACCGACAAGCCGCGCGGACTGATCGCGGCGTGCCTGCGCTCGGACGGGGCGCACAAGGACAAGCTCTACGTCGACGGTGGGCCGTCCTCCACCCAAACGGTGGGCCATCTTCGGATGCGCGGCCAGGAGGTCTTCCGATTCGCCGTCTCCGCGACGGTGGACGTGGTGGAAGACGTCTTCGCCAAGGCGGAGATGAGCGCCGACGATATCGACTGGTTCGTTCCGCACCAGGCCAACAAGCGGATCATCGACTCCAGTGCCAAGAAGCTGGGCATCGCGCCGGAGAAGGTGATCTTGACCGTGCAGAAGCACGGCAACACCTCGGCCGCCTCCATCCCGCTGGCGCTGGCCGCCGCGGCCGAGGACGGGCGCATCAAGCGCGGCGACGTCGTGCTCCTGGAGGCGATGGGCGGCGGCTTCACCTGGGGTGCCGTTCTGGTCCGCTGGTAGAGCGGCTAACCCCCCGAGTCTCAAACTTTATGGCTGGGTCTGCGACAATCCGTTGACCGGGCGATAGAGAGCAATCTAGCTTACCTGTCTGTAACAAAGAGAGCGGTCAGCGGACCCGACTGGGCCGTCCGCCGCCGAAAAATTGTGATCGGGGAGCTATGGGACGCACGATTACCCGCGCGGACCTTGCCAATGCTGTGTGCAGCAAGGTGAACGTTTCGCGTGCAGAGGCGGCTGAGTTGATCGACCAGATCATCGAGGAAATCGTGTCGGCGCTGGAGCGCGGCGAGTCGGTGCGCATGTCGTCCTTCGGCGCCTTTGAGGTGCGCCAGAAGAAGGAACGCCTCGGCCGTAATCCTAAGACCGGCGAGGAGGTGCCGATCGAGCAACGCGCCGTCGTCACCTTCCGTCCGAGCGACGTCTTGAAGCGATATATTAACGAGCACGCCTCCAACTGAACTCTGGCGCCGCCTCTGACGGCTGCGGCCGAGGCGGGAGGCGCGCGATGTCAGACCTGATCCACGACGACGGGCCGCAGGGCGCCGACTTCTATCGCCGCTCGGCGCGTCCTCAGGCGGGGGCGCGCCCCATCGTGCCGCCAGGTCACAGGGCGACCCGCCCGGCGGCGCCCGATGCGGCCCCGCACGCCGCCGCGCCGCACGCAACGGCCGCGCAGGCCGCACCACCCCGGTTCAACCCACCGCAATCCACAGCGCAGCGCGCTGCCGCGCCGCCCTCCGGCGCGTCCCATTCCCATGTGCGCCGTTCGAGCGGAGCTCACGCCGCGCCGCCCCGGCCGGCAACTCATGCCTCCGCTGCCGAGGTGTCCGCTCGCGGGGCCGCTGCGGCGGCGCCCGGCGAACGGGTCCGGCGCGATCCGTCCACCCGGCCTACCGAGGAGCGCGACATCGCGGGGGCGTCGCCGGTGACGCACCGCAGCGCAAGTCCGCGCCCCGGGGCGCGCGCCGACATGGCCGCGGGCACGGTGGGGGCAGAGCGCATGCCGCCGCCGCAGCGCCGCGCGCCGTCTGCGGCCGGCTCCGGCGGCGCGCGACCTCCGTCGGGCGGCACCGCGCGTGAACAGGTGGAGCGGGCGGAGGCGGTCGCTGCGCCGGCCCGGTCGGCGCAGGCTGAAAAGGCAGACGCCCATGCCGCGGAGCGGGAGGCGGGCGAGGGGCGGGGGCTCGTCGACGCGGAGCGGCTTGCCGACGAGGTCGGCGTTCCCGCTTCGGTTCTGACCTATCTCGAAGCGCGCCTGCCGGGAGTCCACGCGATCGCCGAGGGGCGGCGCAGGCTCTACCGGCCCGCAGACGCCGCGCTCATCGCCGGATGCGCCGAGCTACTTTACGGCGAGGGCCGCTCTTTTCGCGAGGTGATGGGCTATCTGCGTGCGGGCAAGTCCAAGGCGATCGCACGGCGCGGCTGGGCGCTGCTGGGCGAGATCGAGACCGAGCCGGCGCCCGAGAGCGGCGCGCCGTCCCGCGCCATCCCCGCCGACGCGCTGGTCCAGCACCGCGGCCGCCCCGGCCCGACGACACCGCTGCGCCCAACCGAGGATCCCAGTGCGATCCTCGCCGACCTGATCGAATGCGTGCGGCTCCTGGAAGCCGCCCGCTGACGCCAGCCGCGCCGCCCGTGTCGCGCGGCGCCCATGTCGCGGGCTGGCTGTGTCGCGCGCTGGCCACGTCGCTCGCCGCTAGAGGGGGCGGTCCCGCGGGTGATCCGCCGCGCGGGCACGTAGTGTTAGGGCCGTGATGGAACCGCCATTCGCGCTGGCTCCGCGGTGGGTTTCCTGCGCCCGCCGCGCCGCGATGTCGGCAGTGTCTGGCAACCGGCGCCCCGCCTTTGCGGCAGAGGCCTCAACCGGCCTCAGCGGCGGCGGGCGAAGCCGGGGACGGTGCCGGGGCCGTCGGGCCCCTCTTCGCCGGGACGGCGGTTGAGGGCGCCGCTCTGCGCCGGAGGGGTCTCGGCGGCGCGATCGTCCATCGGCGGGGCGGCGGGGGTGTGGCGCTGCGCCGCGCTGAAGCTTGCCCCCTCCGGCTCGCCGCCGTCCGACTGGGCGGTGCGCACCTGTGCGTTGATTTCACTCGTCAGCCGCTCGATCGCCGCGGTCGCCGCGTCGATCCGCGCGATCAGCGGCTCGTCGTCCGCCTCCGCCGCCAGCGCCGCCCGCTCGCGCGCGCGCTCGAGGCGGGCGTTCTGCTCCGTCAGCTCGGCCACGCGCGATTCGGCGATGTCGAGCCGGTCCAGCACCGTCAGCGCCGCCATCACCGCGATTCGCCGGTCGCCGATCTCACCGATTCGGCCCTTCAGCGTGCGAATCGTCTTGTCGAGCTCGCGCGCCAGCGCCTCGACCCGCTGCTCCTCGCCGGGGTCGCACGACATGCGATAGGTGTGGCCGTCGATCTCGACGCGAACCTGGCTCAGCTCCGGCCCTCCTCGTCGCCGGGTGCCGCGCCGGGCGGGGACAGTCGGCGCACCCGCTCCATGATCTTCACGAGCCGCCCCGCCACGTCCTGATTGGCCAAACGCAGCCGTTCCGCCCGCGCTTCTGCGTCGTCGAGCTTGGCCGCGAGCTGCGCGCGGTCCCGCTCCAGGCGCACGTTGTCGTCCCTCAGAGCGTTGACGGTTCCGGCCGCATCCGTCTTCAGCGCGGCCGCCGCTTCCAGGCGCACGAGCGCCGCCTCGAGGCGGGCCAAAGCCTGACTGGTTCGTAGTCCAGCGATGTTCCCGTCCTCCTGCATCTCAGGACAAATTGATTTATTTGGCGATGGGTTTTGCGCCGAACCCAACTCGTGCGCTATGTGGGCGCCCCAAACAACAAAAACCCAAGCCCTTCGAGTGTCTCTGATGGTGGATGTGGACAAGCTCAAACCGATGGCAAACGCACTGCGTATGCTGTCCATCGACGCGGTCGAAGCCGCCAAATCGGGACATCCCGGCCTGCCCATGGGGGCCGCCGACCTGGTGACGGCCCTGTTCTCTCGGCATATCCGCATCGACCCGGCCGATCCCGACTGGGCCAACCGCGACCGCTTCGTGTTGTCGGCGGGTCACGGCTCGATGCTGCTCTATTCGCTCTATCACCTTCTCGGGTACGAAGATTTCCCGATCGAGGAGTTGAAGCGGTTCCGCCAGCTCGGCGCGAAGACCGCGGGCCATCCCGAATATGGCCACGGCAAAGGCATCGAGACGACGACCGGTCCGCTCGGCCAGGGGCTGGCGACGGCGGTCGGCATGGCGCTCGGCGAACGGCTGTTGAACGCGCAGTTCGGCGACGAGATCGTCGACCACCGCACCTTCGTGCTCGCCTCCGACGGCGATCTGATGGAAGGCATCAGCCACGAGGCGATCGCCCTCGCCGGGCACATGCGCCTGAAGAAGCTCACCGTCATCTACGACGACAACGAGATTTCGATCGACGGGCCGACTTCCATCGCGGAGACCGGCGACGTCATCCGCCGCTTCGAGGCCGCCGGCTGGCGCGCCGAGCGGATCGACGGGCACGACTTCAACGCCATCGACGCCGCGTTGACCCGCGCGGCCCAGGCCGACAAGCCGACCTTGATCGCCGCGCGCACGGTCATCGGCTACGGCTCGCCCAACAAGGCGGGCACGGCCGGCGTCCACGGCTCACCGCTCGGCACGGCTGAGGCGGCCGCGACGCGCTCGCAGCTCGGCTGGACCGCGGGCCCGTTCGAGGTGCCGGAGGACGTGCGCGACAACTGGCGCATCACCGGGCTGAAGTCGGCCCAGGCGCACCGCGAGTGGCGCACCCGCTACGACGCGATGGACGCCGAGGCGCGGGCCGAGTTCGACCGACGTCTGCGCGGCGACATGCCGTCCGAGTTCGCCCCGGCGATGGTGCGGCTGCGCACCCAGCTCCTCAGCGAGAAGCCGGCGATGGCGACGCGCAAAGCCTCCGAGCGGGCGCTCAACACGGTGAATGCGGTGCTGCCGGAGACGGTGGGCGGTTCGGCCGACCTCACCGGCTCCAACAACACCAAGACCGACCACGTGGCGCCGATCGCGCCGGGCGACTTCGCCGGCCGTTACGTCCACTGGGGCGTGCGCGAGCACGGCATGGCGGCGGCCATGAACGGTCTGGCGCTGCACGGCGGGCTGCTTCCCTATGGCGGCACCTTCCTGTGCTTCTCTGACTATTCGCGTCCGGCGATCCGGCTGGCGGCGCTGATGGGGATCCGCGTCGTCCACGTGATGACGCACGATTCCATCGGTCTGGGCGAAGACGGGCCGACGCACCAGCCGGTGGAGCACCTGGCGGCGCTTCGCGCGATCCCGAACCTTCTCGTCCTGCGTCCGGCGGACGCGGTGGAGACGGCGGAGGCGTGGGAGATCGCGTGCGAATATCAGGGGCCGTCGGTGCTCGTCCTGACGCGCCAGAACCTGCCGGTCCTGTCGCCCGGTCCGGCGACGCAGAACCGCTCGCGCCGCGGCGCCTACAAGGTGGTGACGGCGCCGAAGGCCGAGGTCACGCTCTACGCCAGCGGGTCGGAGCTCGAGATCGCGGTCGAGGCGGGGCGGATGCTGTCGGGCGAGGGCATCGCCGCGGACGTGGTCAGCGTGCCGTGCTTCGAGCTCTTCTTCGAGCAGGACGAGGAATATATCGACTCGATCATCGGCGGTGCCACGGCCAAGGTCGCGGTCGAGGCGGCGATCCGTCAGGGCTGGGACGCCTTCGTGGGGCGCAAGGGCGGCTTCGTGGGCATGACCGGCTTCGGCGCGTCGGGCCCCTACAAGGAGCTTTACGAGCACTTCGGCATCACCGCGAAGGCGGTGGCGGACGAGGCCAAGGCCCTGCTGGGCTGAGAATGGCGGCGGGGGTGACCCCGCTCCACCTACAGAAAAAGGCGCCCGGTGGGCGCCTTTTTTCGTCGTACAGGAGGGATCAGATCCAGGGGCGGGCTTCGGCGACCCTGCCTTCGTGGGCCGACACGCTGGACGCCTTCTGAAGCGTCAGGCCGATCTCGTCGAGGCCTTCGACGAGCATGTGCTTCAGGCCCTGGTCGATGTCGAAATGGATCGGCTCGCCGTCGGCGCCCGAAACGGTCTGGTTGGGCAGGTCCACCGTCAGCGTCGCGTTGGCGCCGCGCTCGGCATGGGCCATCAGCCGCTCCAGCTCCTCCGGCGTGACCTTCACCGGCAGAAGGCCGTTCTTGAAGCAGTTCTGGTAGAAGATGTCGGCGAAGCTGGTCGAGATGACGCAGCGGATGCCCCGGTCGATCAGCGCCCAGGGGGCGTGCTCGCGCGAGGAGCCGCAGCCGAAATTGTCACCGGCGACGAGAATTTCGGCCGCCTGATATTGCGGCTTGTTCAGCGGGAAGTTGGGGTCCGGATTGCCGTCTTTGTCGCGGCTGATCTCGGCGAAGAGGCCCTTGCCGAGGCCGGTGCGCTTGATCGTCTTCAGGTAGTTCTTCGGGATGATCATGTCGGTGTCGACGTTGATCATCGGCAGGGGCGCGGCGACCGCCTCCAGCGTGGTGAAAGGCTGCATGCCTTCGTCTCCCTAGTTCTGGGCGCCGGTGGCCGGGGAGACGCCGCCGGGAGCATCCATCGGATCGACCGCGGCGGGGGTATCCTCCGATCCGCCGAGCGCCGATTGCAGCTCGTTCAGATCGCTCTGAAGGCGCGACCTGAGGAGGTTGATCTGGTCGAGGGACAGGGAAGCTTCGTCGAGCTGGTCGCCGGCGGCATCGAGGCTGTCGCTGAACAGGGTCACCACCTCAGATGACGCACCGTCTTCACCGGCTTGAGGTGCCACAACCTGGCCGAGCCCGTCCAGCGCCAATCGCATGGAATTGACGACACGGGTCAGGCTGGTGATCGCCTCCGCGTTGAGGAGCGCCATCTCGGCCGCCCCTTGCGCCACCGCGGCTGTGACCGGCGGCGTGGCATCGGCGTCGGCCGCGGCGGTCGACGCGCGTGAGGTGGTGCCGTCCGCCATGCCCGCCTTGCCGACCAAGATCGGCGAAGCGGTCATCAGCCCGCCGAAGAGGAGCGCCACGATGACGCCCCCCGTCATGCCGCGCAGGATGCCGATGACGAGGCCGCCCAGGATAATCGCGCAGCCCGCGAGGACCGGGATGAAGAGGTCGGGGTCCTCCGACAGGACGTTTTCGATGAGCTGCTGGATGTCCACCAGGCCGTCTCCCATACGACGTTAACTTTAGTGCCGAACTGGCAATGGTGCCGATGATATCAGATGCACCATTGCAGTGGGCCGGGTCTTAGCGCGCCATCCCATAATATTCGTCGTTCGGGCGCATCTTGGTTGCCGAGGCGACGCGGTTCGTCATGTTGAAGAAGGCGGCGACGCTGGCGATGTCCCAGATCGCGCGGTCGGTGAAGCCGGCATCGTGCAGCGGACGGTTGTCGGCCTCGGTGATCTCCGAGGGCGTGAGGGTGAGTTTCCAGACATAGGCGCACATGGCGTGCTGGCGCTCGTCCAGCGCGGCGTAGCGCCAGTTGGCGACCAGCGTCTCGCCCAGCTTGGGATCGCCGGACAGTTCGCGCACGGCGGCCCCGTGGGCGACCAGGCAATAGTGGCAGCGGTTGGCCGAGGAGACGACGACCGCGATCATCTCGCGCTCCAGCTTCGAGAGGTCGGAGGCCCCCAGCATCAAGTCGTTGTACATGTCGGTGAAGGCGCGCAGCTTCTTCTCGTCGAAGGCGTAGGCGACGAGCACATTGGGAATCAGCCCCAACTTTTCCTGGCATTTGTCGAAGTAGGCGCGGGTTTCGGGCGACAGCTCGGGGGTGGGCAGATCGAGCGATATCACGGGTTCGTCATGGGCCATCTTTAGGTGCTCCTCGGGGTTCTGCAGTTTCTTGGGGACTGGACAGGCACGGTCCGGCTGTCAATGTGCCCCTTCAGGAGGAGCGAGCATGCTTGAAGACGAACAAGAGACCAAGGACGGCAAGCTCAGCGCGCTCGCCGAGACGGTCCGGGACGAAGGCGGCGACGTTGGGTTCGCGACCTTTGCCGAGCTTCTGTTTCGCCACGCCGCGGCGGAAGATCTGACACGGTACGACGTGGACGGGCTGATGCGCGTTGCGAGCGCGGCCTGGGAGTCGCTGCAGAGCCGCACACCCGGTCAGCCGCACGTCAGGGTGTTGGCGCCGGATGTGGTCGCGGTGACCGAGGAGGACACCCACCACTCGATCTCGACCATCGAGGCGATCAACGACGACAAGCCGTTCCTTTTCGGCTCGCTGAAGAACGAGCTGCACGCACAGAACCTGGAGCTGAGCCTCGTCGTTCATCCCATTCTGGCGGTGGAGCGCAACGCGGCCGGGACGCTGATCGGCTTCCACGGCGAAGCGCGGCCCGGCGACGGCTACGCGCACGAGAGCTTCGTTCACATCCACGTCGA
Source organism: Acuticoccus yangtzensis (assembly GCF_001927245.1). GTDB lineage: Bacteria > Pseudomonadota > Alphaproteobacteria > Rhizobiales > Amorphaceae > Acuticoccus > Acuticoccus yangtzensis. The sequence goes on from NZ_MJUX01000003.1 coordinate 218,835, forward strand.
GCCGATCGACGATGCGGAGCAGCGCGAGACGCTGCGCCAGTCGCTGCTGGCCGTCCTGAACGACGTCAACGCCGCAGTGGGCGATTGGCCGAAGATGCGCTCCATCTTGCGCGAGGCGATCGAACGTTATCGCCACCAGCCGCCCCCGGTCGAGAAAGAGGTGCTCACCGAGGCGATCGCCTTCCTGGAGCGGGCCGAGCGGAGCGATTTCATCCTCACCGGCATGCGCGAATATGTGCTGGACGGATCGCCCGACGACGGCGAGCTCGTCGCGTCCGAGATGGGCGGGCTCGGCATCCTGCGCGACCCGGACATCAAGGTGCTGCGCCGCGGCTCGGAGCTGGTGACGCTGACGCCGGAGGTGCGCGAGTTCCTGAAGAGCCCGGAGCCGGTCTTCATCGCGAAGGCGAACGTGAAGAGCCGCGTCCACCGGGTCACGCAGCTCGATTATATCGGCGTGAAGCGGTACGAAAACGGCGTGTTGAAGGGCGAGCTTCGGATCGTCGGCCTGTTCACGTCGTCCGCCTACACCCAGTCGGTGTTCGATATTCCGATGCTGCGGCGCAAGGCCAACAACGCCCTGCGCACCCTCGGATTCGATCCCGAGAGCCATTCCGGCAACGCGCTGCGCAACATTCTGGAGACCTACCCGCGCGACGAGCTGTTCCAGATCTCCGAGGATCTTCTGGCGCGCTATCTCCTCGCCATCCTGCAGCTTTCGGAGCGTCCGCGGGTCCGCATCCTGCCGCGCATCGACCCGTTCGACCGCTTCGTGTCGCTGCTGATCTACGTGCCGCGCGACCGCTTCTCGACGCAGATCCGCGAGCGGATCGAGGCGATGATGGCCGAGGTCTATGACGGCCACGTGTCGGCCCGCTACATCGCCATGCCGGAAGGGGTGTTGAACCGCCTGCACCTCATCATCGGCCGGCGCGAGCGCGAGACGCCGCGGCCCGACCCGCGCGAGCTGGAAGACCGCGTGGCGGCGATGATCCGCACCTGGTCCGACGAACTGCTGCGCGCGGCTGCGGCGGCGCCCAAGCTGAAGCTCGACCGGTTCAAGATCAACCGCTGGTCGGACAGCTTCACCGAGTCCTATCGAGCCACCTATTCGGCCGAGCGCGCGGTGCGCGACATCACCATTTTGGAGCGCATCAGCGACGAGACGCCGACCGCGATCCTGTTCTTCCGCCGCGATCCGGCCGATCCGACCGACCGCGTGTCGCTCAAGATCTACCACAAGGATGCGCCGATTTTGCTCTCGGCGCGCGTGCCGATTTTGGAGAATATGGGCTTCATCGTCGTCAACGAACGCACCTTCCGCGTGGCGGTGCCGGAGACGGACGAGGGGATCTACATCCACGACATGACGCTGGCCGTGGCGTCCGGGCGCGAGCTCGACATCACCGCTAACGCCGAGAAGCTTCAGGCACTCTTCATCGCCGTGTGGGAGGGGGCGGCGGAGAGCGACGGCTACAACGCGCTGCTCCTCAATGCCGGGCTCGGCTGGCGGGATATCGCGATCCTGCGTGCCATTTCGCGCTATCTGCGCCAGCTCGGCCTTGCCTACGGGCAGGAGCTGATGGCCTCGACGCTGAACAAATATCCCGAGCTCGCCGCGGCGCTGATCCAGTTCTTCCGCGCCCGCTTCGACCCGTCCCTGTCGGACGATACGCGGCACGAGGCGGAGATGGAGATCGCCGGCGGCTTCGAGGAGCTGTGCAACGATATCGAGAGCCTGGCCGACGACACGATCATCCACCGCTTCATCAATTTCATGGAAGCGACGCTGCGCACCAACCTCTTCCAGCACGAGGATGACGGAGAGCTGGCGCGCACCTTCGCGTTCAAATTGGACCCGCATCAGATCACCGGAATGCCCCGTCCGGCCCCCTTCCGCGAGATCTGGGTCTACTCGCCGCGGGTGGAGGGTGTGCACCTGCGCTTCGGAGCGGTGGCACGCGGCGGCCTGCGCTGGTCGGACCGGCCGCAGGACTTCCGCACCGAGGTTCTCGGCCTCGTGAAGGCGCAGCAGGTGAAGAACGCTGTCATCGTGCCGGTCGGCGCGAAGGGCGGGTTCTTCCCCAAGCGCCTGCCGGACAGGACCCAGCGCGACGCCTGGTTCGAGGAGGGGCGCGAGAGCTACAAGGTGTTCGTCGACACGCTTCTCGACATCACCGACGACATCGACGGCGAGGCGATCATCCCGCCCGACGAGGTGGTGCGGCACGACGGCGACGACCCCTATCTCGTCGTCGCGGCGGACAAGGGCACGGCCACCTTCTCCGATACCGCCAACGCCATCTCCGAAGCGCACGGCTTCTGGCTGGACGATGCCTTCGCGTCCGGCGGCAGCCAGGGTTACGACCACAAGGTCATGGGCATCACCGCGCGCGGTGCGTGGGAGGCGGTGAAGCGCCACTTCCGCGAGATGAACCACGACACTCAGGTGAAGCCCTTCACCGCGGTCGGCGTCGGCGACATGTCGGGCGACGTGTTCGGCAACGGGATGCTGCTGTCGAAGGCGACCAAGCTCGTCGCCGCGTTCGACCACCGCGACATCTTCGTCGACCCGAACCCGGACCCGGCGACCTCGTGGGCGGAGCGCAAGCGGCTGTTCGACCTGCCGCGCTCGTCCTGGCAGGACTATGACCGCGCGGCGCTGTCCCAGGGCGGCGGCATCTTTTCGCGCGCGGCGAAGTCGATCGACCTGTCGCCCGAAGCGCGGGTGGCGCTCGACATCGGCCGCGGCCCCGTGACGCCGACCGATCTGATGAGCGCGATCCTGAAGGCGCCGGCGGACCTTCTGTGGTTCGGCGGCATCGGCACCTATGTGCGCGGTCCCCAGGAAACGAACCTCGACATCGGGGATCGCGCCAACGACGCCATCCGCGTGGCGGCCGGCGATCTTCGCGTGAAGGTTGTGGGCGAGGGCGCCAACCTCGGCGTCAGCCACAAGGGACGCATCGCCTTCGCGCTCAAAGGCGGGCGCATCAATTCGGACGCGATCGACAACTCCGCCGGCGTGAACACCTCGGACGTGGAGGTGAACATCAAGATCGCGCTGGCCGACGCCATGCGCCGCGGCCGCCTCTCGCGCGAGGAGCGCAACACGCTGCTCGCCCAGATGACGGAGGAGGTTGGCGACCTCGTCCTGCGCAACAACTACCTGCAGACGCTGGCGATCTCACTCTCCAAGCGGCAGGGCACCCACAATGCCGGGCTGCAGCGCCGTCTGATGGAGGTGCTGGAGCCGCGCGGGCTTGACCGCGAGATCGAGGACCTGCCGTCCAACACGGCGCTGGAGGAGCGCGTCGCCGGCGGCGAGGGGCTGACCCGGCCCGAGATCGGCGTCCTCCTGGCCTACGCCAAGATCGTCCTCTTCGACGACATCCTGCAGTCTGACGTGCCGGACGACGCCTACCTCTCCAAGGAGCTGGAGCGTTATTTCCCGGTCGAGATGCAGGAGAAGTTCGACGAGGAGATCCAGGCGCACAGGCTGCGGCGCGAGATCATCTCCACCATGCTCGCCAACTCGATGATCAACCGCGGCGGGCCGACCTTCATCGTGCGCATCGGCGATCAGACCGGCGCGCCAGTGTCGGAGATCGCCCGCGGATTTGCCGCGGCCCGCGATTCGTTCAACCTGCCCGCTCTCTACGCGGAGGTCGATTCGCTGGACAACGCGCTCGATGGGGCGCTCCAACTCCGGCTCTATTCGGAGATCCGCGCGCTGCTGATCGACGCGACCATCTGGTTCGTGCGCAACGAGACGTTCGACGAGGGCCTTCAGGCCGTGGTCGAGCGGTTCAAGAGCGGCATCGGCCAATTGCGTGATTCGTTCGAGCAGATCCTGCCGGAGTCCGATGCCGAGGAGCTGGCCCATCAGACCTCGCTGTTGACCGACGACGGTGTGCCGGCGGCGCTGGCGCCCCGGTTCGCGCGTCTTCCGCTGGCCGCCTCCGCGCTCGACGTTGTGGTGGTGGCTGACGCGTGTGCGGTGTCGCTGCGTGAGGCGGGTGAGGTCTTCTTCGCCCTCAACGACCGCTTCCGCATCATGAGCCTGGACGAAACCGCCCGCGCGATCCCGATCAGCGACTACTATGACGGTCTCGCCCTCGACCGCGCGCGCCGCACGCTGGCCGACGCCCACCGGCGCCTCGCCATCGACGTGCTGCGCTCCAGCGACGGGGTGGAAGGCGGCCTTGCGCGGGTGGATGCATGGATCGAGGCGCGCGGCGCCACGGTGGCACGCACCCAGCGGTCCATTCAGGAGATCGTCAGCGGCGGGCGGGTGTCCATCTCGCGGCTCGCCGTTGCATCCGGGCTGTTGGCCGACCTGTCCGGCGCCGTCTCCCAGGCGGCGTGACGAGGCTTGCGGCTTGAAAACACGAAGAAAGGTTAACTGAAGGAGCCGCGCAGGCTTAACCAGACCTTCACGCATTCGGCTTAGATCATGAGATGCCATTTGCGTGAGGGTAATGCGTCGCAATGAGCGGACACCGGGTCGAGGCGCCAAAAGCGTCTCGACCGCCCCTTCTTGATACGGTTCTCGTGGGCGATTGCTTGGAGGCACTCGCGCGGTTGACCCCTGGGTCGATCGACGTTGCCTTCGCCGATCCCCCCTATAACCTTCAACTGTCGGACCAGCTCCTGCGTCCGAACCAGACGCGCGTCGACGGTGTCGACGACGCCTGGGACCAGTTTGCCAGCTTCAAAGCCTATGACGACTTCACGCGGGCCTGGCTCGCGGGGGTGCGCCGCGCTCTGAAGCCGAATGGCACGCTGTGGGTCATCGGCAGTTATCACAACATCTTCCGCGTCGGCACGGCGTTGCAGGACGAGGGATTCTGGATCCTGAACGACGTCGTCTGGGTGAAGACGAATCCGATGCCGAACTTCCGCGGCAGGCGATTCTGCAACGCCCACGAGACGCTGATCTGGTCCGTAGCCGATGCGAACCGCACGGATTATACGTTCAACTACAAGAGCCTGAAGGCGTTCAACGACGACCTTCAGATGCGCTCGGACTGGACGCTGCCGATCTGCACCGGGGCCGAGCGGCTGCGCGGTGAGGACGGCGCCAAGGCCCACCCGACGCAAAAGCCGGAAGCGCTGCTGAATCGGATCCTTCTGGCGTCCACCAAGCCCGGCGACGTGGTGCTGGACCCCTTCTTCGGCACCGGCACCACCGGCGCCGTCGCCAAGCGGCTGGGGCGCCACTACATCGGCATCGAGCAGGACCCGACCTACGCGAAGATCGCCAAGGAGCGCATCTCCGCGGTGGTGCAGCATCACGACCTCGACCAGGTGGGCGCCGAGGGGAAGCCGAAGCGCATCCCCTTCGGGCTCTTGGTGGAGGCCGGGCGCGTGCAGGTGGGCGACGTTCTCATCGGCGGGCGCGGCGGGCCGCGCGCCCAGGTGCGCGTCGACGGGTCGATCCGCTCCGGCGACTACGAGGGGTCGATCCACAAAGTCGGCGCCGCTGTGCGCAACCTGTCGAGCTGCAACGGCTGGACCTATTGGCACGTGGAGGCCAACGAGGGTCTGGTGCCGCTGGACGCGCTCCGGACGGAGTTGCGGCGCGAGTTGCGTCTCTAGAGGGCGAGTCCGTTTCGCCCATCCTGGCGGAAGCGCCTCAGCGAGGGCGTTCCCCCCTCGCGCTCCCCCTGAAGTCGGCTTCTGCCGACTTCAGCATCCATGACGCCCAACTGCGCAACAGCGCAGTTGGGTCTCGCCAGCGGGCAGGGTTCCATGCGAAGGGCATGGAACCGATCGGCAGGCTATGTCGGACCCCGGCGGCGTCAAGCGTCCGTGCTCCCCATGCTCGCCCGCCCCCCGAGAGGGCGGCCTGCGCGTGGGTCCGCGCGGACACTTGACCCCGCCGTGATCCGACAAGACGGTTACGCGGTCTCGCGCAGTTCCTCGGCCGCCTCCAGCGACACCGACACGAGCTGGCTCACACCCTTCTCCACCATCGTCACGCCGTAGAGACGGTGCATCCGCGCCATCGTGATCGGGTTGTGGGTGATGGTGATGAAGCGCGTCTCCGTCGCCCGCGCCATCTCGTCGAGCAGGTTGCAGAACCGCTCCACGTTGGCGTCATCCAGCGGCGCGTCGATCTCGTCCAGCACGCAGATCGGCGCCGGGTTGGTCAGGAAGACCGCGAAGATCAGCGCGGTCGCCGTCAAGGTTTGCTCGCCACCGGAGAGGAGCGAGAGAACCTGCGGCTTCTTGCCGGGCGGGCGGGCGATGATGTCGAGACCGGCGTCCAGCGGGTCCTCCGCCTCGGTCAGCACCAGCCGCGCTTCGCCGCCGTTGAAGAGCTTCGTGAAGAGGCGCTGGAACTCGCCGTTCACGTGGTCGAAGGAGGCGACCAGGCGCTGGCGGGCCTCGCCGTTCAGCTCTTTGATGGCCGTGCGCAGCTTGTCGATGGCGGCGACGATGTCGTCGCGCTCGGCCAGCATCGTGCCCTGCCGCTCCTCGATCTCCTTAAGTTCGTCTTCGGCGACGAGGTTGACCCCGCCGAGCCGTTCCCGCTCGCCCTTCAGCCGTTCCAGGCGCTTCTCCGATTCGGGGCGGTCCGGCAGCGGGTCGCCGGGGGCGAGGCCCGCGAGCTTCATCGCCGCGGCGGGGGCCACGTCGAGCGCCTCGATGAGCGCCGATTCCACCTCGGCGAGGCGGGAGCGGGCGGCGGCGGTGCGCTCCTCCGCGCGGCCGGCGGCCTCGCGGGCGGCGGAGAGGGCGGCGAGCGCATCGCGTGCGGCCTGTGTGGCGGCGCGCTCGGCGGCCTCGCCTGTGGTCCGCGCCTCGCGGGCGGCGGCGTTTGCGGCTTCGGCGGCCTTCACCGCGCGGGTGGTCTCGAAGCGCTCTTCCGCGGTGTCGGACGGCGCATCGGCCAAAGCCTCTTGTTCTTCGGCGATGGCTTCGAGGCGCTGTTCCAGGTCCGCCTTGTGGGCGTCGGCGCCGTTGAGGCGGGCGCGCCATTCGTTGAGTTCGCCCGCGAGGCGTTCCAGCCGTTTGCTGCGGCCATAGACGGCGCGGCGCTCCTGCTCGGCGGCGTTCGCGGCCTCGGTGGCGGCGCGGCGGGCGTCGGCGGCGGCGGCCTTGGCGCGGTCGCGGGCGATCGTCTCGGCGTGCCCGTCGGACGCGCCGTCGCGGGCGGCCTCCGCCTCGGCCAGCGCCTCCTCGGCCGATTCGGCGGTGGCGTGGGCGGCCTCCAAGGTGGCGGCGATGCGGCTTTCGGCGGCCTCGGCCTCGCGCGCGGCGGTCTCGGCGGCGGCGAGGCGCTCCTTCGCGGCGGCGACGGCCTTGCGCTCGGTCGCCAAAAGCCCGCGTGCGGTGGTCTGTGTGGCACGGGCGGCGGCCAGCGCCTTGCGCGCGTCGGCGACGCCCTGGCGTGTTGCCGCCAGCAGCGCGCGGGCGGTCCGGTCCTCCTCCGCGGCCGCGGTGACGCCCTCTTCGGCGGCGGCGATCGCAGCCTCGGCGTCCTCGCGCGCGGGGGCGAGCGCGTCGATCGCGCGGCCGATCTCGGCGAGGCGGTTCTTCTGGGCGAGGCGTTCGGCGGCGGCGCTGGGGGCTCCGGCTGCGCGGGCGTAGCCGTCCCATCGCCACAGCGCGCCGCCCAGAGTGACGAGCCGCTGGCCGGGCTGCAACGTGCCGGCGAGTGCGCCGTCCTCCACCAGCCCGACCTGGGCGAGACGGCGGGCGAGCGCGGGCGGTGCCTTGACGTGGGCGGCGAGAGGGGCGGCGCTTGAAGGAAGGTCCGGATCGGCGCCGACCGGCGGCTCGGCGGCCCAGCGGGCGGGCGCGTCGGCGCTGATGGGGGCTTCGAGGTCGTCGCCCAGGGCCGCCGCAAAGGCGATCTCGTAGCCGGGTTCGACGGTGCAGGAATCGAGCACCGCGTCGTCGGCGCGGCCCAGCGAGGCGGTGAGGCGTTCGAGCGCGCTTGCCTCGGTCTGCAGGCCGGAGATCTCGGCGTCGACGGCCGCGAGCGCCTGGCGCGCGGCGGCCTCGGCGGCGCGGGCGGGGGCCATCGCCGCCTCGGTCTCGGCGACGGTGGCGGCAGCGTCCGCCTCGGCGTGGCCCGCTTCGGCTTCGGCCTCCTCGGCGGCGGCGACGGTCTCGGCGGCCTCGATCTCCTTCGCGATGGCCTCGGCTTCGGCGTCCTCGGCGATGGCGACGGTCGCGGCCGCCTCGTCGCGCCGGCGCACCGCCTCGCTGGTGCGGGCCTTTTCCAGCTCGGCATCCAGGCGGCGGACGGTCTCGCGCGCCTTCGCGACCTCGGCGGCGGCGCGCTGGTGCGCCTGGTCCAGCGCGGCGCGGGCGGCGAGGGCGGTGGCGGCGGCCTCCGTCGCGGCGCTCGCGGCGGCTTCGGCCTCCTCGGCGGCGGCCTCGGCCTCCTCGGCGGCGTATTCGCGGGCTGCGATGCGCTCGTCCGCCCCGTCGTTGCTGCGTCTGAGGTCGGCGTCCTCGTCCTCCAGGCGGGCGAGGGCGGCGGCGGCGTCGGTCTTCGCGCGGTCCTGGCGGGCGAGGTCGGCGGTCAACGCCTGCGCCTGGGCCTGCAGCGAGGCGAGCTTGCCGGAGATCTCGCGGTCCTTGGCGTCCAGCGCGGCGAGGGCTGCGGCGAGGCTCTGCAGCTTCGCGGCGGCGGCGTTCTCCGCCTCGCGTAGGGCCGGGAGGGCGTGGCTTGCGGCCGCCTCCTCGGTGGCGGTGTGCACTTGGCGCTCGGCGGCGGCCTTCAGCGCGGCGGCGGTCTCGGCCATCGCCGTCTCGCCGGACATCACGGCCTTCTTCGCCTCGGACCAGCGTAGGTGGTGGACCGTCGCCTCCAGCGTGCGGATCTCCTCGGAGATCTTGCGGTAGCGCTGGGCCTGCTTGGCCTGGCGCCGCAGGTTCTCGATGCGCCGTTCCACCTCGCCGGCGACGTCCTCGATCCGCGTGAGGTTCTGCTCCGCCGCGTTCAGCTTCAGCGACGCCTCGTGCTTGCGCGCCCTGAGGCCGGAGATGCCGGCGGCTTCCTCCAGGATGTTGCGCCGGTCGGTCGGCTTGGCGGCGATCAGCTCGGCCACCTGGCCCTGGCGCACCATGGAGGGCGAGCGCGACCCGGTGGCGGCGTCGGCGAAGAGAAGCTGCACGTCGCGCGCGCGCACCAGCTTGCCGTTGACGCGGTAGTCCGACCCCACGCCGCGATTGATGCGGCGGGTGACTTCCAGGTGGTCGGCGGTGTTGAGGTCGGCGGGCGCGGTGCGGGCCGAATTGTCGAGGAAGAGGGTGACTTCGGCGGTGTCGCGCGTCGGACGGCGGCCGGACCCGGCGAAGATCACGTCGTCCATGGACGATCCGCGGACGGATTTGTACGACGCCTCGCCCATCACCCAGCGCAGCGCCTCGACGAGGTTCGACTTGCCGCACCCGTTGGGGCCGACGACGCCGGTGAGGCCGGGCTCGATCAAGACGTCGGTCGGTTCGACGAATGATTTGAACCCAATGAGACGCAGACGGTCGAACTTCATCGCACCTGGCTTGTGAGAGGGAGGTCGTGGTTAAGACCTTCCCTCTCAGCCTGCTTGATGAAGCGTTAACAAGTCCCTGAAATTGTTCGTCCCCGGCTCAGAGCGGGCCGGGCCTTGTCCACCGGAGACTGTGGTGGACAAGGGCGGATCACGCCGCGGGCGGGGCTTTACGAATCGATCTTCGCGTCGAGCACGTCGCGCATCGCCTCGATGGTGCGGGTGCCTTCGTACTTCTCGCCGTCGATGAAGAGGGTGGGGGTGCCGGTCACGCCCTCCTGGGTGCCGCGCTCGCGGTTGGCGTAGATGCCCTGCACCACATCGTTGTCGGACAGGCAGGCCTCGAACTCCTCGCGCGAGAAACCGGCCTGCTGGGCGAGGGAGAACATCTTGCCGACCGGATCGTCGTTGGTGGCCCAGAAAGATTGACGCTCGAAGAAGAGGTCGACGATCGGGTAATATTGAGCCGGCTTGCAACGGGCGAGGACGGCGACGGCGAGGCCCAGCCGGTCCAGCGGAAATTCGCGCAGGATGAACTTCACCTTGCCGGTGTCGATGTACTCGGTCTTCAGCTCCTGGAAGGTGCCGGTGTGGAAGGCGGCGCAGTGGGGGCAGGTCATCGACGCATATTCGACGATGGTGACCGGCGCGTCGGCATTGCCGAGGACGATATCCTCGAGCGGTTCGGCGGGCGTGGTCTCCGCGTCCTGCGCGAAGGCGAGGCCGAGCGGCGAGGCGGCCAGCGGCAGGGCAAGCGCCATCGCGGTGAAGTGGCGGCGGGTAATCATGGTGTGATCCTTTGGTGACCGTTGCCCCGTTTATGTGGGCTTGGGTCCCTTTGTAAAACCTCGCGTCTGAACGCTGGCCCCCAGGCGCGACAATGCGGCCTTCAATTTCGGGTGTTCCACGGCGTCGAGCTGCGCGGCGATTTCGGCAGCCAAAGCCTCGTTGCGCGGGGCGGGCGGCGGCGGCACGGGGGCAAGGTAGGCCGGCTCGCGGCGGGCGCGCCCCCGCGTCTGTGTGACGCGCAGGCGGGCGATGGCGGGCCAGCCGATCAGCACGTTGACGCGCTCGATCACCTGCGTGGCGGAGTGTTGCAGGGCGATGGCGGCGGCGGCGTCGGCCAGCACCACGAGGGTGGCGCCGCTCGACTGGTTGTCGAGCTTGGAGCCTTTCGGCCAGACGATCCGCTCGATGCTGGCGGATTTGGCGAAACGGTCGCCGAAGACGTCGGCGGGGTCCAGCATCAACGCGGCGTTGGCGATGCCGCGGCGCCGGCACGCGGGCGTGACGAGCGAGCCGATGAGGTCGGCGAGCGGCCGGGCCTGTCTGTTGATGGTGTACGCCATGAGGGATGGATGCCGCGAATCGGGCGGCGTGACAACTGGCGCGAGCGGGAGGCTGCGGCGGGCGCGAAGAGCGGGGACAGCGGGTGATGTGTCGTGCGCCCGGCGGCGGATGCTCTTGCCAAGTGTGGCCTAGCGTGGTGGCCGGGAGGAATGAAGCCTCCGCGCCGCCCGACTGGACCCGATCCTTCCGTCCGCGCTGCCCCGCGCGCCGCCGTCCGCCGTGAGGCGCGCCGCAAAGCGCGTACGGCGGCGCGGGCGGGGCCCGTCCCGACTGACGGCGATCGTGCGGCGAGCTCCGAGGCTGCGGTGTCCCGATCAGTGGGCGTCCCCCCGCTCACCCCCGAGCCGATCCCACCTGAGCAAGTTGCGCCTGAGCCGGCCACCTCGTGCCCCGTCGCACCTTCGGCAGTCACGCCGAAGGCAATAGTGGCCGCGGCTTCGGTGGCGAAGCCGAAGCGCGGGAGGCCGAAGGCGGTGTTGCCCGAGGCGCCGGGCGAGGTCGGGGCCGAGATGGCGGGGCCGCTTCCGTCACCGGCGACCGGGCGGGCGCTTCTCGCCTGGTACGACGTTCACCGGCGCGACCTGCCGTGGCGGGCGGCACCGGGGGAGGTGAGCGACCCGTACCGCGTGTGGCTGTCGGAAATCATGTTGCAGCAGACGACGGTGGCGGCGGTTCGCTCCTACTATGCCGCCTTCCTGGACCGCTGGCCGCGCGTCAACGATCTCGCCGCCGCCGAGGATGGCGAGGTGATGGCGGCATGGGCCGGGCTCGGCTACTACGCGCGCGCCCGCAATCTGCTCGCCTGCGCCCGCGTCGTCGCGGTGTCCGGCTTCCCGGCGACGCGCGAGGGGCTGCGCGCGCTGCCGGGTGTCGGCGACTATACGTCCGCGGCCATCGCGGCGATCGCATTCGGGGAGCCGGCCGTGGTGGTGGACGGCAACGTGGAGCGCGTTGTGGCGCGGCTGACGCGGCTCGCGCGGCCACCCAAGGCGGCACGGCGCGCGGTGGAGGCGGCGGTGGAGGCGATGCTGCCGGCGGACCGTCCCGGCGACTTCGCCCAGGCGATGATGGACCTCGGCGCCACCATCTGCACGCCAAAGTCCCCCGCCTGCGCCATCTGCCCCCTGCTTCATGACTGCGCGGCCGCCCGGCACGGCGAGGCTGCGGCCTACCCGGTGAAGGCGCCCAAGAAGGCGCGCGCGGTGTGGCGGGGCGCAATGTTCGTTCCCGTGCGGCCGGATGGCACGGTGCTGGTGCGCCGCCGGCCCGAGCGCGGCATGCTGGGCGGCATGGTGGAGGTGTTCGGCTCGCCCTGGGCGGCCGAGATCGGCGACGCGGCGGACCATGCCCCCTTCGCCGCGGCCTGGACCGCGGCCGGGTCCATCACCCACACCTTCACCCACGCCGATCTGACGGTGGATGTCTTCCGCGCCGATGTCGCCGCCGAGACGGCCGCGCCCGCCGGCGGCTGGTGGGCCGACCCCGCGGCGGCGGGTCTGCCGACGGTGATGAAGAAGGCCGTCACCCGCGCTTTGGCGATGGCGGAGGGGTGAGCCGGCGAGCGCCCACGCCGCCCGGCGGACGGGCCATAGGCTCCGGCGTTGTTTTACCACCGGGAAAAGCGCGCTAGGTCGGGGGAAGACGGAGGACATGGGGCGCGGCCCCGGTCCGGCCCGTCCCAACGATCTGGAGGACCCTATGCAACTGACCTGGTACGGCCATGCCACCTTCCGCCTCGACTTCGGCGGGCGCAAGATTCTCGTCGACCCCTTCCTTTCGGGCAATCCGTCCTGGGGCAAGGGCTGGGAAGAGGCGGCCGAGGGCATCGACAACATCCTCCTGACCCACGGCCACGGCGACCATATCGGCGATACGGTGGAGATCGCCAAGAAGACCGGCGCGCTGGTGACGTCCACCTTCGAGGTGTGCAACTTCCTCGGCGGCCAGGGTGTCGAGAAGGTGAACCCCGGCAACCATGGCGGCACGCTCGACATCGGCGGCGTGGCGGTGTCCTTCGTCAACGCCTTCCACTCGTCGGGCATGGATGTGGACGGCTCGCCGGTGTACCTCGGCAACCCGGTCGGCTTCATTCTGGAAGCGCCGGGCGAGAAGACCGTCTACATCATGGGCGACACCGGCATCTTCGGCGACATGGGTCTTTATAACGAGATCTGGGCGCCCAAGGTCGGCATCGTGCCGATCGGCGACCGCTTCACCATGGGCGGCAAGCTGGCCGCGCTCGCCTGCACGAAGTTCTTCGACTTCGACGCGGTGGTGCCTTGCCACTACGCCACCTTCCCGGTGCTGGATCAGACGCCGGAGAAGTTCATTGCGGCGATGGGCTCAAAATCGTCTATCGTGACGGTGCCCGAGAAGGGGACCGCGATCACGCTCTGAACCGTGACGGCGGTGTGAGATGGCGATCGCCCTCTGACGGCGATCGCGCACCGAAGGTGTGCCGATGTTCGACGTCTCGCTACTTCTGACCTACACCGTGGCGGCGGTGGCGATCGTCGTCGTCCCGGGGCCCACGGTGAGCCTCATCATCGCCAACTCGCTGCAACGCGGGGCGATGGCGGGGCTCGCCAACGTTCTGGGCACACAGATCGGCCTCGCCACCATGATCCTCGTCATGGTGGCTGGACTGGACGCCGTGGTGCGTCTGGTGGGCGAGGCGTTCGTCGTGCTGAAGCTCGCCGGGGCGGCCTACCTCATCTATCTCGGCATCAAGCTGATGCGCGGTGACGGGCGGCTCGAGCGGGTCGCGGGTGACCGACGGTCGCTCGGCGGCTATGTGGTTCAGGGATTCTTCGTCATCTGGTCGAACCCCAAGGCGCTGCTCTTTTTCGGTGCCTTCATCCCGCAATTCGTGGACCGGACGGGGCCGGTGGGGCTGCAGGTGGCGGTTCTGGGCGGAATTTTCATGGCCGTGGCGACGGTGTTCGACGCGGCCTATGCGCTGGTCGCCGGGCGGGCCGGTGCGGCGTTGACGCGCACGAGGGTGCGTCTGGCACAGCGCGTTTCGGGCGCGTTTCTGGTCCTGGGAGGCACGGTTCTGGCCTTCTCCCGGCGGTAGCTGGGGCGGGGCGTGCCGGGGTGCCATTCCGCCGCATCGCCGGACGGTGTGAATTGCCGGACCGTCATCTGGGGGATCTTCCCCCGGCCCTTGGGGCGGACTATATTGGGTGTCAGGCGAGGCTGCATGGTGCGTTAGGGCACACTGTATCCCCGGGGCCTTATCGATCCGAACGGGAGCTGTCCCTGTCCTGGCCCGTGGGCTGGGGTACACGGCGCCCACCTACTTTGTAGGCACCCGGGATCGAATCGCTCGACGGCCGATGTGGCTTCGCCCCCCATTTCTTGACGTTTGTCTTGGACCGACTCTAGCACGGCGGGCGCAGAGTTGCGCCCGCACCGTCCTTGTTAAACGGCTTCAGTAGCCGTTTAGGTACTTGCTTATGTGAAGGAGAGCATCCTTCACGTAGTGGTGGAGTTGAATGCAATAGTAAGAGGTCACCACCGCGTAAAGCGCAGCGAGTAGCACGGCTTTCGTCATGGGTTATCTCCTGGCTATAGTTCTCTCCGTCGCTCAGAGATGACTTCGCCCGCTGTGTGCGTCGGTTTCATCTCAAATTAACCGTGACTATTGTGCACGACGCCATTGTGACGCCCACATGACGATTGAATGACGCTGACGGCTTCGTCACGTCGTTCAGCGCCGCCTACACCATTCGCTGAGTTCAGGTTTTTTCTCACGCCTGAGCCGAAGAGCTGATACTTGCTCTTCGCCCGCGTTTGCCTCACATGCCTCTCAACGAATTATTGACTGGAGGGCATCGCATGGCCGTCAAAGTGGCGATCAACGGGTTCGGGCGGATCGGGCGCAACGTTTTGCGCGCGATCATCGAAAGCGGTCGGACCGATATTCAGGTGGTCGCGATCAACGACCTCGGCCCGGTCGAGACCAACGCCCACCTCCTGCGCTACGATTCCGTGCACGGCCGCTTTCCCGCCACCGTCACCGTCGACGGCGACACCATCGACGTCGGCACGGGGCCGATCAAGGTGACCGCCGAGCGTGATCCGAAGGCGCTGCCCTGGGGCGATGTCGATGTCGCGATGGAATGCACCGGCATCTTCACCGACCGCGCCAAGGCCGCGATGCACCTCGAAAACGGCTCCAAGCGCGTGCTCGTGTCGGCCCCCGCGTCGGGTGCGGACAAGACCATCGTCTACGGCGTCAACACCGGCGCGCTGACGAAGGACGACATCGTCGTCTCCAACGCCTCCTGCACGACGAACTGCCTGGCGCCGGTGGCTTACGTCCTCAACAAGTCGTTCGGCATCAAGCGCGGCTTCATGACGACGATCCACTCCTACACCGGCGACCAGCCGACGCTGGACACCATGCACAAGGACCTCTACCGGGCCCGCGCCGCGGCGATGAACCAGATCCCGACCTCCACGGGTGCCGCGAAGGCCGTGGGCCTGGTGCTGCCGGAGCTGAACGGCAAGCTGGACGGCGTGTCGATCCGCGTTCCGACGCCGAACGTGTCGGTGGTGGACCTGACCTTCGAGGCGGCGCGCGACGTGACGGCGGACGAGATCAACACGGCGATCCGCGAGGCGGCGACGGGCGAGTTGAAGGGCATCCTCGGCTTCACCGACGATAAGCTCGTCTCCATGGACTTCAACCACGATGCGCATTCGTCGATCTTCGCGACGCCGGAGACGAAGGTGATGGACGGTAACTTCTGCCGGATCCTGTCCTGGTACGACAACGAGTGGGGCTTCTCGAACCGCATGTCGGATACGGCGGTGGCGCTGGCGAAGTTCATCTGACGCCACGCACCCCTGCTCGCCTGAGCAGGCGGGCGCGGCATTGCGAGGCTCACGGCGAGCGGCGGGGACAAGCGTCCCGCCGCTCGTCGCGTTTTCGGCAACGGGTGTGCCGGCGGGCACAGCGGCGGGCGGCCGGTCCCATCACCTGAGTGCGAACGCAAGCGCCGCACCTATCGGCGCATCACAACGGATGTTTCGCCATGCTCTGCCAACCTTTTCGCCTCGCCACCGCCGCCGACGGGCCGGTCCTCGCCCGTTTCATCATGTGGGCCGGTGAGGGCCTACCGTTCCTCGTTTGGCGCGACCTCGCAAAGCCGGGCGAGGACCCGTGGGATGTCGGCGCGCGCCGCATGGCCGCCAAGGCGGCGGCGGGCGAGGTCGTCGTGGGCGACGTGGACGGGGCCGCTGTGGCCGGGCTGATGGGCTATCCGATCACCCGTGCGGAACCGGTGGACGATCTGCCGCCGCGGTTCCGGCCGCTCCAGGCGCTGGAGAACCGCGCGCTCGGGAGCTGGTACGTGCATGTTCTGGCGACGGTGCCGGAGGCGCGCGGTCAGGGGTGGGGCGGGCGGCTCCTCGATCTCGCCGAGGCGATGGCCGCGCGTCAGGACCTTCGCGCGATGTCGATCATCGTTTCCGACGCCAACCACGGCGCGCGCGCCCTTTACGAGCGCCACGGCTATTGCGAGGTGGCGCGGGAGAGGGCGGTGAAGGACGGCTGGGAGAACCCGGTGCAGGACTGGGTGCTCCTGATGAAGCACCTGACGTGAGGCGGCCGTGATAACGTCACGTCGCCGCTGCGGGCCGCCCCCGGTGCGCTTGCGATGCTGGCCGTGATCGCGCAGCCTTCGACGTCGTTTGGAGGAGAGGCCGCCGATGCCACCTGAGTTCCACTTGTTCGCGAAGGGGCCGCGGCCTGTCGCACCGTTCTCCCATGCGGTCGAGGCCGACGGCTGGGTGATCCTGACAGGCCAGATGCCGACCGACCCCGCCGCGCCCGATGCGCCGCTGCCGGAGGGGATCGACGCGCAAACGCGCCGGGTGATGGACAACCTGGCGCTGATTCTCGGCGAGCTCGGTCTCGACCTCTCCCACGTGGTGCAGTGCCGCGCCTATCTGACCGCGTTCGAGCGAGATTATGGCGCCTTCAACGACGCCTATCAGAGCTACTTCCCGTCCGATCGGCGCCCCGCGCGCACGACTGTGGGCGTGACGGCGCTCGCGGTGGGCGCGCTGGTCGAGGTCGACTGCATCGCGCGGCGCCCGTGAGGCGGGGCGACGATCGATGGATAGGCCGACGCTGTGCGCGGCCCGCCGAATCGGCGTGCATGACGGCCGGTCACCTGTTCAGATGACGCCGAGAAGGTCGTCCAGAGCGACATCGCGCAGGACGACCGTCGTGCCGTCCGTGAAGACGATGTGGGTGCCGTCGGCGCGCTCCGAGAGATCGGCCTCGGACACGCTCTGCCGGTGGCGCACGCTGTTGAGGCTGTCCTGGCTCACGTCGAAGTCGACGATGATGTCGACTCCGTCGTTCGGGGTCGTCACGTAAAGGTCGCGGCCCGGACCGAGGGTGATCAGATCGTCACCGCCGCTGCCGCGCAGGACGTCGTCTCCTGTTCCACCGTCGAGAGTGTCGTTCCCGTCGCCACCATCGAGCGTGTCGCTTCCCGCATCGCCTTCGAGGCGGTCGTCGCCCGCGCCGCCGTTCAGGAGATCGTCGTCGTCGCCGCCGAACAGAGCGTCGTCGCCGGTTGCGCCGATCAGCGTATCGGTGTTGCCGGAGAGGCCCGAGGGGCGGCGGTCGTCACCATACAGCGTGTCGTCTCCTGCGCTGCCGAGGAGCCGGTCGGCTCCGGCGTCGCCCAACAGGAGGTCGTTGCCGCCGTCGCCGAAAAGCTGGTCGTCACCACCTCCGCCCGAGACGGTGTCATGCCCCGTGCCGCCGCGCACGGTATCGTCGGACGGGCCGCCAAACAGCACGTCGTCGCCCGCGGCGCCACCGAGCGCGGACGCTTCGAGCGGTGCGGCGAACTTGTCGTCGCCGGTCGTTCCGCGCATCACCAGAGCGCTGCGACCGGCATTCCATGCGAGTGTGACATCGTCCGAAAGGGCGCGCCCGTAGAGGTGGCGTACGGCGTCGATGTCGATCCAGCCGAGCTCGGTCTGCTCGGCCGTGAAGTTGCGGTACTCGTAGGCCATCACGGTCTGCGCGCGGTCGTCGAGAGCGGCGACGAGCCGGTTCTCGTTTTCGTGCGGGTGGCCGAGTCCGACGGCGTGGCCGATCTCGTGCAGCGCGAGGTCAAAGCTGTTCCCGCTCGGCGACAGGTTGCCCCGCGCGACGTTGTAGACGACGAACTGGGGTGGATACTGGGTCGGATAGTTCGCCCACGACCGTGTGTCGCTGGTGATGGATTGCACGAACTCGATGGTTCCGCCGCTCGGCCGTTCGACGAATTCGATGCCGGCCCAGCGGCTGAATTCGTCGAGGGCGAGGCGGATGTTGCGCTGCACGTCCGAGGCGATGCCTTGGACGCGGTCGCCGCGGGTCAGTCCGCCGATCTCGCTGGGATTTGGAAGTTGGCGCCCCTGCGGGAAACTATAGGTGACGGCGGTGGCGGTGCCGACCGGGGCCTGTAGCCCGTGCCGCGGGTCACCCTCAACTAAAATACCGCGATAATCATCATAGAACGTAGGCATAATAACACGTCTCACATCGAATGCTGCAAACGTGACAGACCGTCCGAGGGGCGACAAGCCGGGTGGTCCGATTATTCGATGTGACGACTGTGTTGGGTCCGCAATGATCCGCCGGAGCCGAGAGACCGGGCACGAAAAAGCCGCCGGTGCGTGATCGCACCGGCGGCCTCGTCATCTTCCGCGGTCCGCCGTGCAGTTGGCGGACGATGCGCGGTTACATCTTGTTGATGGCGCCTTTGACTTCGCCCTTGGCCTTTTCGAGGGAGCCCTTGGCGCGTTGCGCCTCGCCCTCTGCCTCGAGCTCGCGGTCCTTTGTCGCGCGGCCTGCAGCGGCCTTCGCGGAGCCTACGGCGTCGTCGACGTGGCCCTTGGCCTTGTCTTTCATCTCGCCCATGACACAAACCTTTCATTGGCTGTCACGCCGCCTCTTGGCGGTTCGTGTAAAGAATGCGCAAAGCTGCAACCGGGTTCCTCGGGGTGCGGCGGGGTGCGACACCGCGCAGATCGGCATTACCGGATCCGCACGGCCCTGATGGGCCGGGTGCTGACCCTCATTTGACAGCCAAAACCCCTCGGAATTCGTGCAAACCATTTCCTGAACCGCGCAGTTGCGTTTATGAAAGCTGCGGTTTGGATGGAAGCTGGAGGTCCCGTTGTCCGACGCCCGCACCCTCGATGACATTGGAGACGTCGCCGGCAAGCGCGTCCTCGTCCGCGTCGACCTCAATGTGCCGATGAAGGACGGCGCGGTGTCCGACAGCGCCCGCCTCGTCGCCATCAAGCCGACGGTGACCGAACTCGCCGGGAAGGGGGCGAAGGTCATTCTCCTCGCCCACTTCGGGCGGCCGAAGGGTGAGCGGATAGCCGACATGAGCCTGAAGCCTGTGGTGGGCGCGCTGTCCGAGACGCTGGGTCTTCCGGTGTCCTTCGCCGACGACTGCATCGGCGAGGCGGCGGCGACGGCGGTGGCGGCGCTGCCGGACGGCGGCGTCCTGGTGCTGGAAAACACCCGCTACCACAAGGGCGAAGAGAAGAACGACGAGGCCTTCATCGACCAGCTTGCGGCCAACGGCGACCTCTACGTGAACGACGCCTTTTCGGCCGCGCACCGGGCGCATGCGTCCACGGAAGGTCTGGCGCGGCGTCTTCCGGCGTTCGCGGGCCGCTCCATGGAGGCGGAGCTGGCGGCGCTGTCGAAGGCGCTCGGCGCGCCCAAGCGGCCGGTGATGGCGGTGATCGGCGGGGCGAAGGTCTCCACCAAGATCGCGCTTCTGGAAAACCTCGTCACCAAGGTGGATGCGCTGGTGGTGGGCGGCGGCATGGCCAACACCTTCCTGCACGCGCTCGGCATCGACGTCGGCCATTCGCTGAAGGAGGCCGACATGGCCGACACGGCGCGGCGGATCATGACCGCGGCCGAGCGTGCGGGCTGCGCGATCATGCTGCCCAAGGACGCGATCGCGGCGGAGAAGTTCGAGGCGGACGCGCCGAGCATTCACATCGGCGTCGACGAAGGTGTCGACCACGACAAGATGATCCTCGACGTCGGCGGCCGAACGGTGCACGCGATCAACGAGGAGATGGACCACGTCAACACGCTGGTCTGGAACGGTCCGCTGGGCGCGTTCGAGCTGCATCCCTTCGACCGCGGCACCGTGGCGGTGGCCCGTCACGCGGCCAAGCGCACGAAGGCGGGCATGCTGTCGGTGGCCGGCGGCGGCGACACTGTGGCCGCGCTCTCCCATGCGGGCGTGGCGGACGATTTCTCTTATTTGTCGACGGCGGGCGGTGCGTTTTTGGAGTGGCTGGAAGGCAAGCCGCTGCCGGGCGTGGACGCCTTGAAGCCCGGCGAATAAGCGATAAACACTCAATCCGGAATGAAACGCCCTAAAGAGGTTGGACATGAGCGAGACGTTGCAAGAGATCGCAGCGGCCATGATGGCGGACGGTCAGGGAATCCTGGCGGCCGATGAATCGACCGGCACCATCAAGAAGCGCTTCGACTCGATCGGCGTTGAGAACGTCGAGGCGAACCGCCAAGCGTATCGCGAAATGCTGTTCACCGCCGAAGAGGCGATGACGAAATACATTTCCGGCGTGATCCTGTTCGACGAGACGCTGCGCCAGTCGACGCTGGACGGGCGGCGCTTCGCCGACGTCATCAAGGCAGCGGGCGCGGTTCCGGGCATCAAGGTCGACGCCGGTGCCAAGCCGATGGCCGGCTTCCCGGGCGAGAAGGTGACCGAGGGCCTCGACGGTCTGCGCGAGCGGCTGCAGGAATATTACAAGCTCGGCGCCCGCTTCGCGAAGTGGCGTGCGGTGATCGACATCCTGCCGTCTGAGGGTCTGCCGACGATCGGCGCCATCTCCGCCAACGCCCATGCGCTCGCCCGGTATGCGGCGCTGTGCCAGGAGAACGGCATCGTTCCGATCGTCGAGCCGGAAGTCATCATGGATGGCCCGAACTCGCACCACGACATCGACACCAACTACAAGGTCACCGAGGACACGCTGAACATCGTGTTCGACGAGCTCTACAAGCTGCGTGTCGACCTGACGGGCATGATCTTGAAGCCGAACATGGTGGTGCCCGGCCAGAACGGGCCGCAGGTGTCGCCGCAGGAGGTGGCCGAGAGGACCATCGCCTGTCTGAAGGCGACGGTTCCGGCGGCGGTTCCGGGCATCGCCTACCTGTCGGGCGGCCAGTCGGACGAGCTCGCCACCGAGCATCTCGCCATCATGAACAAGATCGGCGGCTTCCCCTGGAAGATGACCTTCTCCTACGGGCGTGCACTTCAGGCGGCGGCGCTGTCGGCCTGGGGCGGCAAGAAGGAGAACGTTGCGGCGGGTCAGGCGGCCTTCACGCACCGTGCGAAGATGAACGGCATGGCCGCGCTCGGCACCTGGTCGGCCGAGGACGAGCGTGAGGCGGCCTGAGGCCGCTCGCGTTCTAGCACCGTCATGGGAGGCGACATGAGACGCGGCCGGAAGGGGAGCGGGCAATGCAAAGGTTGATCCTCTCCGTCCCGGCCGGGACCGAGCCGGCGGCGCTCGCCGCCGCGCTCGAGGCCGGAGATGTCGCCGCCGTGGTGATCGTGGGAGGGCTCACTGAGCCCTCCTCGCTTATCGAGACGGCGCAGGACCGCGGTGCGGCTGCGCTGATTTCGCGCAATCTGGATGAAGGCGGCGCTTCGCCCTGGCTGATCCCCACGGCGGCGGACGGGCTGCATCTGGACGGGGACTTCACGGCGCGCCGCGGCGCTATCGAGGCGCGTCCGGAAGGGATGACGGTGGGCGCCACCGCGGCGAGCCGTCACGAGGCGATGACCCTAGGCGAAGGCGGGTCGGATTATGTATGGTTCGGGACGGTGGATGCCTTGTCGGAGTCCGCTGCCGAGATGGCCTGCTGGTGGCAGGCCCTGTTCGAGGTCCCGGCGGTGCTCGCCGGTCCGGCGGATGATGCGTCCCTGGCCTTGATGATCGCGACACGTGTGGAGTTCATCGCGGTGAATGTATTTCAGTCCAATGCCGACCCGGCAGCGCGGGTCGCGTCGATCGATGCGCTGCTTCGCGAAGGCGCTGTCACCTCGTGAGGGCGGGCCCGCTCGCGCTGGCGCTTGGGCTGGGCCTTGCGTCGGCCGCGGCGCCGGTGGCGGTGCAGCATGTGGCGGCGCAGGACCAGACCGCGCAGGACCAGACCGCGCAGGAGACTGCGCCGCCGGCTGTCGCAGAGCCGCAAGGGGAGGCCGAGGAGCGGCCCGGTCCCCTCGGCCGCATCGGCCGCTTTACCGGACGGATGACGGACCGCGTGACGGGTACCGTGCGCGACCTGGTACCGGCGCTTCCGGGGCTTGGGCCGCGTGAGGAGGAGCCGGCGGGGCCTATGGTTCTGTCCCCGGGAATCGCTCGCCCTCCTGCCGACGCGCCGCCGCCGGCGGACAGCGCGGCGGGAACCGCGCCTCTGCGCCTGACGCCGAGCCCCTCCGCGCCGCTTTCCCCTCAGACCGAGCCCCAACCCGCAGCGCCCGCGACTGCGGCAGCGTCACGCCGGGCGCCGCCGACGCCGGTGCCTGCGCCTCCGACCGCGCGGCCGGAGCCTGCGATCGGTGTGGCGGCCCGGCCCGCTGGCGCCGAACCCAGCGCCGCGACCGACGGCGCCGCAGGGGCGACCGCCGAGGCGGCGGCGCAAAGCGCGGCACCGTCAGCCCCCGACGCCGCCTCAGCGAGCGCGGCGGGTACCGACGATGCGGCCGCAATTGAGGGAGCGGCGCAAGCCGGCGCTGAGCCGGCCGATCCGGCGGACCGCGATGCCGCGGCGAACCCTCTTGTGCCCAGCGACCCGGTGGCTGCGGCACCCGAGCCCGTTCCTACCGCCCCCGTGGCTCTGACTACGCCGGAAGCGACCGAGGACACCGCGCCCACATCGCCGCAGTCGGCCGATGACGACGGCACGACTCCGGCTTCGACCGACCGAGCGGCGACCGACTCGGCCGCATCCAACGGAGCGGCGAGCGAGTCGATCGCGACCGGCACCGCTTCGACTGAGCCCGGCGCAGCCGACCGGGCGGTGACCGGCTCGGCCGAGCCTGATCCCGCGACGGGTGACTTGGCACGGGGCGTACCGGCCGGGGCCGGCGCGGCCTCGGGGCCGGATGATGCCGCAGCCGGGTCCGTTCCGCAGGGCGACGTTCCGGCGACGGCGGCCGCGCTTCCGGCTCCCCCCGCGACCGTTCGCCAGATCATGCCGCGGGGCGACACGCAGACGGTGCCCGGAGGGACGGACGCGGCGGCTTCGGTTGCGTTGCCTGCGCTCCCCGAGGCGGAGGATTTCGACGGCGCGGCCTCGGCCAGGATCGACGCCGAGGCCGACACCGGCGACGGGCTCGACGAAGCCCCGATCCGCGCCACGGCGATGATGCCGGCGGAGGAACCCGGCGAAGACGCGCTTCCGCCGCGCGACGTCGCCGTTCCGGCAGAGGGAGCGGCGAAGGATATTCCGTCCGCCGACGCGCCCGGCGCAGGCCTCGCCGCGGACGAGATCGCCCGCGGGACCACCGCGCCCCTGTCTGCGGACGAGAGCGGCACGGCGGCGACGGTGCGCGGCGAGCGCGGCGGTGTGCCGGAGGAAAGCGCTGCGCCAGGGAAACTTAGCGCCGATGTGGCCGCGGTGGTGGCCGTCCCGGACACGCCGACTGGGGCCGACATGCCCTTGGGCGAAGCGCCCGGCGCGGGCGAAACCTCGCCCGGCGCCGGCGGCGCAGAGCTCGGCGCGGATCGATCCGCAAGCGAAATCCCCGCCGCCGTCGGCGACGAAGCGCCTGATGCAAACGTGGGCGGCGAAGTTGGCATGCCGGCGGCGGAGGTTCCCGCATCTGACAGCGTTGGGGCGCCAACACCGGTCGCCGGAGCGTCAACGGCGGAGGACCCGGTGTCAGGCACCGCGGGTGTGCCCGGCGAGGTCGTAGCCCCGGATGCAGGCGGGCCAGGCGCCGAGGAGACGCGGTCCGTCGCGGTGGTGACGGTGCCAGGTCCTGATTTCTCGGAGTGGCCCGAGGGGGCGCTGGACCAGCCGACGCCGCAGCCGGGCCGGGAAGGTCGCTTCCTGCCGCTGCCGTTCAACTCGCCCCCCGTGGTGCCGCAGCAGGAGGCGCCGGGGGTTGTCGTCTCGGCGGTGTCGCCGTTCGGCGGCGGACCGCGGCAGAGCATCATCGAGCAGCGCCCGAACGGCGACACGGTGACCCTGGCCGACTACGCCTACGGAGCCTATCAGCGCGGGCTCTACAACACCGCCTTCCGCGTGGCGCTGAGGGCGGCGGCCGCGGATCAGGCGTCGGCCGCGGCGCTGATCGGGCGGCTCTATGAGGAGGCGAACGGCGTCGAGCAGGACTTCGCCAAGGCGGCCGGATGGTACGCCGTGGCGGCTGATCAAGGTGACCTCGACGCGCAGACGCGCCTTGCCGGCATGCTTTTGATGGGCCGGGGGGTTCCGCGCGATTCGGTGCGCGCCGCCGCGGCCTTCCGCCGTGCGGCCGCCGCAGGATCCGCCGATGCGGCCCACAGCCTCGCCCTCATGCTCATCAAGGGCGAGGGGGTGGAGGCCGACCTCTCCGAGGCGCTGAGGTACATGCGGCAGGCGGCGGAGGGCGGCAAAATGCAGGCCCAATATGCACTGGCGGTGATGTACGAGGAGGGACGCGGCACTCTGCCGAACGACGCCGAGGCCACCTATTGGTACGGCCGCGCGGCGGAGAGCGGCGACCCAGCGGCCATGCTGACCTATGCGACGCGCATCTTCAGCGGGATCGGCGCCCCGGCGGACGAGGCGGCTGCGGCCTACTATCTCGGCGCTGCGGCGCGCCTCGGCATCCCCTCGGCGATGAACCGTTTCGCGCGGGTGCTGGCCAACGGGCGCGGCATCGCGTCCGACCCGGTGGAGGCCATCAAGTGGCATCTCGTCGCGCGTGAGGCCGGGGTGTCCGACTTCTACCTCGACGGCTACATGGGCGCGGCTTCGGCGCGTGACGTGGCCGAGGCGCGGCGCCGCGCGGCGCTCTTCGTGCGCCGCTGACGCGCGGGCCTGCGGCGGCCGAGGCCGGGGCGGCGGCCCTAAAGTGTGCGGCGGGCGGTGCACCCGCCTTGCTCTTCGCCGCGGGCTGTGGTTTGCGGACGCGGTACGCGCGCGGCGGCTCCCCGCCGCGGCGTTGTCGGCCGTCCCGTGGCGTCACCCGCCCGGCGCGCGGCGTCCCGCGAGAATTCGCCTTTCAGGAACGGTCATGAAGATCAACGGCAACGAAATTCGTCCCGGCAACGTGCTGGAGCATCAGAGCAGCCTCTGGGCGGCGGTGAAGGTTCAGCATGTGAAGCCCGGCAAGGGTGGTGCCTTCGCCCAGGTGGAGCTGAAGAACCTGATCGATGGGCGCAAGCTCAACGAGCGTTTTCGCTCCGCCGATACCGTCGAGCGTGTGCGCCTCGAGCAGAAGGATTTCCAGTACCTCTACAAGCAGGGCGAGCAACTCGTGTTCATGGACAACGACAGCTATGAGCAGATGGAGCTGGCCGAGGACTTCGTCGGTGAGCGCGCGGCTTTCCTGCAGGACGGCATGACCGTCACCGTGGAGATCTGGGAAGAGAAGCCGATCGGCATCACGCTGCCGCAGCATGTGACCTTGGAGATCACCGAGGCCGACGCGGTGGTGAAGGGGCAGACGCAGTCCTCGTCCTACAAGCCCGCGGTGCTGGAGAACGGCGTGAAGGTGATGGTTCCGCCGTTCATCGAGGCGGGCGAGAAGATCATCGTCGACACCGAGGAAATCGCTTACGTGCGCCGCGCCGACTGAACCGGCGCACCGCTTTCGGCGAAGGCGGTGAATGTCACTTAAGATTGCTGAAAAGGCGCGGGTGTCATCTGACATCCGCGCCTTTTTCGTCGCGGTCTTGCCCCATCCGGATAGATGAAAATCGCCTCCACCTCGGCCATGTTGTGAGAAAGGCAGCTATCGAGGCCGGGGACCAGAACCAGATGCAGCCGCCCGCCGTTTTACAGCCAGAGCGTGCAGTGGCGCGAGTTTGTTGCGGGGGCGGTATGACGAGTATTCTTTCCAGCACCATTTCCACGGCGGCATCGTCGGTGTTCGCGACGGCCAATGCACGAAAGGCGGTGATCGGCGGTTCGTCGTCGGCGGACGGTGGCCGGGACGCGCTGGGCCGCGCGATGGTCCCTTCGGCCTTCGGAATACGCTCCGGCAATGCAAGTGACGTGATGGGGCTCGGCGCGGACGCTGAGGCTTTCGCCTCGGCGACGGTGGAGATGTACGACCGCGTCACCGACCTGATGGGGATCATGCGCGCCCAGCAGGAGGGCATTTTGCGCTCGTTCGGCCTCGAGGTGAACCTCGGCGACGTGCCCCTACGAGCGGAGGCCGAACGGGCGGCGAGCGAAGTGACGGCGGCCTATGCGGCGGTGGCCTCCGATCCGTCCGCCGCCGAAGAGACCCCCGCCGAACCGGGCGTGGTCGAGACCGCCACCGATCACTTCATATGGACGCTCGGCGACGCCTTACCGGATTTCTCCGGCGCCCTGCAGTTCGGCGGAGCGATGACGATTTCAGCATCGGTCCAGTTCGACGATCTGGCTGCCGGCGGCTGGCAGCGCGTCTTCGACTTCGGCAACGGTGAAGACGCCGACAACGTGGTGTTGGGACAGGTCGGAACGTCCAGCGACATGACCTTCCAGATCCACCAAGGCGGTCTCGACTACGTGGTGACCGCGCAAAATGCGATCATCGAGGGCGAAAGCGCGGTGTGGACGGCCCGTGTCGACGAGATCGGCGGCATGTCGATCTTCAAGAACGGTCTGTTGTTGGCCTATTCGGGCGGGCTCCTGGGGAGCGCGCTGGCCACGGTCGACCGCGGGTCCAACTTCATCGGAAGCTCCAATTGGGCCGGTCACGAGCCGCTGCACGGCACGGTCCACAGTGTCGAGGTCGCCCACGGCGCGTGGACCAACACCGAAGTGGCCGATTTCGCCGCCGGCGGCGGCATCTTGGTCTGACGTTACACCCACCTCTGAATGACGAACGGCCCGCACAGCTTGGCGTTGCGTTGGGCCGCGAGCACCTCGACTTCACGTTTCTTGCCTGGAAGGCCAGACATGACTTCGTTTATTAGCACTGATCTAATCGGCCGTGCTGCTCATGCGCTTCAAAGTTCACGCGAGGCGGCGGAAGCCCGCGCGGTGATCGTGAGCGCGAAGGGTCAAGCCAAGGGGGTCGGCCGCGCAATCGGCAACGGCCTTCACAAGGTGTCCAAGCCCAAGGGGCAGGTCGACGCGGGCGTTCAGGTGGCCGCGGACGCCGCAAGGTCCGAAGCTACGGCAGCGGCGGCTTTGGCCAAGGAGGCCGAGGAGCAATATGTCCGCGCGGTCGCGATCGTCTCGATCATCCGCACCGAGCAGGCGGGCGTGCTGCGTCTCTTCGATCTTTCCATGATCGACAGCAGCCTGCCGGAAGGCCGCGCCCTCGCCTCGATGCTGGAGGAGGCCGGGCCCGAGGCTCCCGCCGCGACGGGCGGGGCGGGCGCAATATCGTCCGGCGCGGGCGCGGCTGGTCCCGTCTCCAGCGTCGGCGACACCGTCGATCCGGCGGTGATTGCGGAAGGCGACCCCAGGCTGCCGAGCTACAGCTTCGAGAAGCAGTGGCTGGCCGGTGAGGCTGATCCGTCCTTCACCGGCGCCAACCAGATCGGCGGGGCGATGACGATCACCGCGTCGGCGCAGTTCGACGATCTCGGCGGCGGTGCCTGGCAGCGCATTTTCGACTTCGGCGAAGGACAATATAACGGCAACATCATCCTGGGTCAGCACGGCGGGTCTCAGACCGATCTGGTGTTCCAGATCATGGATGGAGGCGCAGTCTATCAGGTCGTCGCCGCCAATGCGCTCGTGGAGGGAGAGCGCGCGGTTTGGACGGCAAGGGTTGAGGCGGACGGAACGATGGCCATCTTCAAGAATGGTGATCTGCTCGTCTCCGGCGCGGGCTTCACGCCGGTAGCTATGGATCGGTCTTCCGGCTATGTCGGCCACTCCAACTGGTCGAGCGACACGCCGCTGATCGGGTCGGTCTACGGCATCGGCATCGACGACGAGGCGCTCACCGACGAAATGATCAAGGATCTCGCCCAGGCGGGCGATCCGTGGCAAAGCTGACCGGCCCGTTCGACGACGTGAAGCGGGCCGCCTGACGAACGACAAGGAACTTATGGCCCGCTCCGCACTCCTCAACGTGATGGTGGCCGCCGCCGACAAGGCCGGCCGCTCCCTCGCCCGTGACTTCGGCGAGGTCGAGAACCTCCAGGTGTCGCGCAAGGGGCCGGCGGATTTCGTCTCCAAGGCCGACATGCGCGCCGAGGAGATCGTCTATCGCGAACTCTCCAAGGCGCGTCCCTCCTACGGTTTCCTCGGCGAAGAGGGGACCGAGGAGAAGGGCGACGGCACCCACCGCTGGATCGTCGACCCGCTCGACGGCACCACCAACTTCCTGCACGGCATTCCGATCTTCGCGGTATCGATCGCTCTGGAGCGGCAGGGCGAGCTCATCGCCGGCGTCGTCTACAACCCAGTGATGGACGAGCTTTACGTGGCCGAGAAGGGTCAGGGCGCGTTCGTCAACGACCGGCGCCTGCGCGTGTCGGCCCGCACGGACCTTGCCGACTGTCTGATCGGCACCGGCCTTCCTTTCCTCGGCCACGGCAACCAGGTGCGCACCCTGTCCGAGCTGCAGCAGCTCTTCGGGTCCATCGCAGGCATCCGCAGACCTGGTGCGGCTGCGCTCGATCTCGCCTGGGTGGCGGCGGGGCGCTATGACGGGTTCTGGGAGCACTCGCTGAAGCCGTGGGACATGGCGGCCGGCATCGTTCTGGTGCGCGAGGCGGGCGGCTTCGTCAGCGACGCGGCGGGGCGCGACAAATTCCTCGACACGGGGTCAGTCGTCGTTGGCAACGAGATCGTTCATCGCCAGCTTCTGAAGATGATTTCCGCGGCGGGCGGGCCGAAGGCGGGGCCGCGCTCATAAGCCGTTCATCCGCGGTGCGCCACACCGCTGTTGAGTGTCGGCGCGTGCGTGCTGGACAGACCGGAGATTTTGCGTTCCCCTTGAGCGCAACGCGAGCGAGGCCCCATGGCGCGCAAGAAGGATCCGTATAAATTGTCCACGCCGCAGGTCTACCTGTGGCGTATGGTACTATTCGTCATCCTCGTCTGCTTTCTCGTCTTCATGGAGTACGAGACGGTGATCGAGGCTTTCATGGCGAACCCGATCCTGAACGGGTTGATCATCGCCGTGGGGGTCTGCGGTATTGTGCTGGCCGTGTTGATGGTGGCCGCGCTGTTCCGCGAAATCGCCTGGGTGAACCGCTTCCGCACCGGCCAGCCGGCGGGGCGGCGACCGCCCGTCCTCCTGGCGCCGATGGCGACCTTGCTGCGCGACGGGGTGGAGGAGACGGTGATGAGCCCCGTCACCATGCGGGCGATGCTGGACACCATCGGGCTGAGGCTGGACGAGAAGCGGGACATCCTGCGCTATCTCATCGGTCTTCTGGTCTTCCTCGGCCTTCTTGGCACCTTCTACGGCCTGCTGCAGACGGTGGGGTCCGTTGGCGCCACGATCCAGTCGCTGGACGTGACGAGCGGCGATTCCTCGGTGATCTTCCAGAACCTGAAGACTGGGCTGGAGGCACCGTTGGTGGGCATGGGGACGGCCTTCTCGTCCTCGCTCTTCGGCCTCACCGGCTCGCTCGTCGTGGGCTTTCTGGACCTCCAGGCGGGCCAGGCGCAGAACCGCTTCTATACCGAGCTGGAAGACTGGCTTTCCACGCTGACCGACATCGTCGACGATATGGAAGCGTCCGGCGTCGGGCAGGCGACGCTGGACCTTCAGCACGCGGTCGACCGGCTGACACAGTTGATGGGGACCATCAATGCGGGCGGGACCGCCGACCGGCAAACCGCGAAGGCGCTGGGGACGCTCGCCGAGGGCATCCAGGCGATCGTGAAGAACACGCGGCGCGAGCAGAAGGTGTTGATCGACTGGGCCGAGGCGCAGGGCGCGCAGAACGAGCGCATCGAAGAGCTTCTGGTGCGCCTCAACCGCGCGCTGGAAGCGGACGAGCGCGCGTGAGCGCTGCGCAGTGACGGGGGCCTGAATGCCGCTCTCCCAACGCCGCCGCGACGTTCGCGCCGACTATTGGCCCGGCTTCGTCGACGCGATGGCGACGCTCCTGCTCGTCATCATCTTCCTCTTGTCGCTGTTCATGCTGTCGCAGTTCTTCCTCAGCCAAGAGCTGTCGGGGCGTGAGACGGCGCTCCAACGGCTGAACGCGCAGATCGCCGAGCTGTCGGACCTCCTCGCCTTGGAGCGGGCGGGCAACACCCAGGCCGAGGACGAGGTGGCGGCGATGTCGGCCAGCCTCAACGCGCTGGTGGAGCAGCGGGACCAGCTTCAGGGCATCGTCGCGGGCGGCGAGGACGCTGGCGCGGCCGCCAACGCCGAAGTGACGGCGCTGCGCCGCGAGCTGGACGAGGAGCGCACGCTCGGCGCCGACGCGCTGTCGCGGGTGGCGCTGTTAAACCAGCAACTGCGGGCGCTGCGCCAGCAGATCGCCGCGCTCGAGGAGGCGCTGGAGGCGTCCGAGAGCCAGGGACGCGAGAGCGAGACGCGGCTTGCCGATCTCGGCCGGCGGCTCAATCTGGCGCTGGCCGAGCGGGTGCAGATCCTCAACCGCTTCCGGTCCGACTTCTTCGGCCGCCTGCGCGAGATTTTGGCCGAGCGGTCGGGGGTGGAGATCGTCGGCGACCGCTTCGTGTTCCAGTCGGAGGTGCTCTTCCCGTCCGGATCGGATGTTCTGAACCCGGCCGGACAGAGCGAGATGGCGACCTTGGCGCGTGAGCTGATCGAGCTGAACACCGAGATCCCGGACGATATCGACTGGGTGTTGAGGGTCGACGGGCACACCGATTCGCGGCCGATCTCGGGCGGGCGCTTCCGTTCCAACTGGGAGCTGTCGGCGGCGCGCGCCATTTCGGTGGTGCAATATCTGATCGCCCAAGGCGTCCCGCCCGAGCGGCTGGTGGCGGCCGGCTTCGGCGAGTTCAACCCGCTCGTCGAGGGGGAGACGCCGGCGGCCTATGAGCGCAACCGGCGCATCGAGCTGAAATTGACGGAGCGCTGAGCCGCGCTCAGTGGCCCGCGCTGGAAAAGACGTTGATGACGACGACGCCGGCGAGGATGAGGCCGATCCCGGCAATGGCGGCGGCGTCCAGCGTCTGGCCGAACCTCAGCCAGGCGATGAGCGAGATGAGCACGATGCCGAGGCCGGACCACACCGCATAGACGATGCCGGTGGGAAGCGTGCGCATGACCACCGCCAGGCTGGCGAAGCAGATCACATATCCGGCGATGGTGATGAGGGTGGGGCCAAGCCGCGTCAGCGTCTCGGAGCGGGACAGGGCGAGCGTTGCGATGACCTCGGCGAGGATGGCGAGGCCGAGAAAGGCGTAGGTTTGCAGCATGGGGAGGGAGTGCGCCGCGCTGCCGTGCGGGTCAATCCACGCCGACCACGCCGCGCTGCGCCTGCGTCCCCGTATCACCCGGCGTGAGGGATCAGGCGGTGAGGGCGGGGGTGCCGAATTGCAGCTCGGCGAGGCGCTGATAGACGCCGTCGCGGGCGATCAGTTCGGCGTGGGTGCCGCTGTCGACGATGGTGCCGCCGTCGAGCACCAGGATACGGTCCGCCTTCACCACGGTCGCCAGCCGGTGGGCGATGACGATGGTGGTGCGGTCCTTCATCAGTGTTTCCAGCGCGGCCTGGATGTGCGCTTCGCTCTCGGCGTCGAGGCTGGAGGTGGCCTCGTCGAGGAGCAGGATCGGCGCGTCCTTCAGGATCGCGCGGGCGATGGCGACGCGCTGGCGCTGCCCGCCCGATAGGGTGATGCCGCGCTCACCCACAACGGTGGCGAACCCTGCGGGCAAATCGTTCGCGAAGCGGTCGACGTAAGCGGCCTTGGCGGCGGCGATGACCTCGGCGTCACTGGCGTCCGGCCGGCCGAGGCGGATGTTGTCGGCGATCGAGGCCGCGAGGATGGTGGTGTCCTGCGGCACCAGGGCGATGTGGGCGCGCAGATCGGCGAGCGCGGTGTCGCGCACGTCGATGTCCTCCACCCGCACCGTCCCGTCGGTGACGTCGTAGGCGCGGCCGATGAGCTGGAAGACCGTGGTCTTGCCTGCGCCGGACGGGCCGACGAGGGCGACCGTCTCGCCCGGCGCCACGGTGAAGGAGACGCCCGAGAGGACGGTGCGGCCGGGCTCGGCAGGGTAGGCGAAGGAGACGTTGTCGAAGGCTACGGCGCCGCTTCCGGGCTTGGGAAGCGGCACGGGGGCGGCGGGCTCGGCGACGTCCGGCACCTCGGCGGCGAGGATGGCGAGGCGTTCCGCGGCGCCCGCGGTCTGGGCGATGTCGCCCCACTGCTGGCTCAGCTCGGAGAGGGCGCCTGCGGCGAAGAGGGCGTAGAGCACGAACTGGCCGAGTGCGCCGGCGGTGATGTTGCCGGCCAGGACCTCGCGCGCACCCATCCACAAGACGCCGACGATGGCCGAGAAGACGATGAAGATGACGACGGCGGTGAGGGCGGCGCGGGCGGCGACGGCGCCTGCGGCGGCGCGGTAGGCTTCGTCCGCCCCGCCGCGATAGCGCGCGTTGGCGCGGCCCTCGGCGCCGAAGGATTGCAGCATGCGCACCGCGCCGATCGCCTCGGTGGCGAAGGCGGAGATTTCGGCGATTTTATCCTGCGCGGCGCGCGAGCGGCGGCGCACCCGGCGACCGACGGCGACCAGCGGCAGGACGAGGACGGGGATGGCGGCGAGCGCGGATCCGGCCAGCGTCGGGCTGGTTGCGACCATCATGCCCATGGCGCCGATGAACATCAGCGTGTTGCGCAGCGCGGTGGAGGCGGTGGAGCCGACCGCGGCCTTGATCTGCGTGGCGTCGGCGGTGAGGCGGGAGACGATCTCGCCCGACAAGGTGCGGTCGAAATAGCCGGATGATAGGGTCATGACGCGGGCGAAGACGTCTGACCTGACGTCGGCGACGATTCGCTCACCCAGCGTGTTGACGAAGTAGAGGCGCGAAGCGGAGGCGATGGCGAGGCAGCCGGCCACCACGATGAGCATCGAGAAATAGGTGTTGATGAAGCCGGCATTTTCGGCGCCGAAGCCGTGGTCGATCATGCGGCGGACGGCCATCGGCACGGCGAGCGTCGTCGCTGTCGCGGCGAGCATGGCAACCAGCGCGGCGGCGAGGCGCCCCTTGTAGCGAAGCGCGTAGGGGACGAGGAAACGCAGCGGTGCGAGGCGTACGCGCTGGCGTCCGGCGGCGGGTGAGGGCGATGTATCTGCGCTGCGCTTCATGGACTTGTCAGAAGCTTCTGAAACGCGCGGAGTCAATGCGGTTTGAGAGCTTGCATCGCCGGGATCAAAGGTTTAGATCCGTGCGGTTTCCCGGGATCGGCGAGGGTGGACGGTAGCGCGGCGTCATGCGGCGCGCTGTGGTTCGCATCGGTATCCCGCCGCAATCCAACGAGGCGAGTTATGAAAAAGGACCTTCACCCGGATTATCACGCGGTTACCGTCGTGATGACCGACGGCACCGAGTATGTCACGCGTTCCTGCGCGGGCTCGGCTGGCGACCGCATCAATCTGGACATCGACCCGCGCACCCATCCGGCGTGGACCGGCGGTCAGCAGACGCTGCTCGACCGCGGCGGCCGCATCTCGCGCTTCAAGAACAAGTTCAAGGGCATTCCGGGCGCGTAAGCCGCTCGCGATGGTCGTCGACCCGGTGGCGGTGGCCGCCGGGCCGATCCTCGGTGTCATATCCGATACCCATGGGCTGCTCCGGCCGGAAGCGCTGGAGCGGCTTTTTGGCGTTTGTTACATCGTTCATGCAGGCGACGTCGGCGGGCCGGACAGGCGCGAGGGCGATATTTTGGCGCGCCTCGCCGCCATCGCTCCGGTGACGGCGGTGCGCGGGAACGTCGACCGCGACGGACCGCCGGCCGCGCTGCCGCACGATGTGGTGGTGGAGGTGGCCGGCCGGCGCATCTATGTGGTGCACGATATTGCCGATGCCGCTCCGCCGGAAGGCGTGGACCTCGTCGTGACCGGTCACAGCCACAAGGTGGCGGTGGTGGAGAAAAGCGGCGCCGTTTGGCTGAACCCCGGCAGCGCGGGGCCGCGGCGGTTCAAGCTGCCGGTGACGCTGGCGACGGTGCCGCTGGACGCCACGCCGCTGGTGCCGCGGATCCATCATCTGGTGTGACGGGGGCGCAGTGCCGTCCGCTGCGAGGGGGCGGCGTCACCGTCGAGCTCGGCCATGCGCGCCGCGGGGATGTCCCAGAAGGTGCGGCGCGCCTCATGGTCGATGGCGGCGCGGCTCAGGCCGAGATCGGTGGCGATGTGCGGGTCGAGGCTCGCGAGGTGGCGGCGTTCGGCGGCCACGCGCAGCGCAAGCGCGAGGCGGTGCAGAATCGGTGGCATGACGACCGTCCTTTCATGTGACGGATCAGCTCTAGGCGCCGCGGCCGCGGCGATGCTTCGCCCCCGGCCGAAGCGTTGGCCTGGCCGATGGGGTAGGGTGGCGGCTCATCTGAGGAGCGCCCGATGGCCGAAGGACCCGACATTGCCCGTATCGCCGCGCTGATCGGCGACCCCGCGCGCGCTGCGATCCTGAACGCGCTGATGGGTGGGCATGCGCTGACCGCGAGCGAGCTGGCGCGCGAGGCGGGGGTGAGCCCGCAGACCGCCTCCGGCCATCTGTCGCAGCTCCACGACGGCGGGCTTCTGGCGCTGCGCAAGCAGGGGCGGCACCGCTACTTTAGCCTCGTCGGCGATGAGGTGGCGGCGTTGCTCGAGGCGCTGGACGGTCTGGCGGCGGGGAGCGGCCACCTGCGCACGCGGCCAGGTCCGCGCGATGCGGCGTTGAGGAAGGCGCGGGTCTGCTACAACCACCTCGCCGGCGAATTCGCGGTGCAGATGTTCGACAGCCTCGTCGCGCGCGGGGCGATCGACCTTTCGGCGGGCGCGGCGCTGACCGGGGTGAACGACGGTGTGTTCGGCGACCTCGGCGTAGATGTGGCTGCGTTGCGGGCCGGTCGTCCGGTGGTCGTGCGCGAATGCCTGGACTGGAGCATGCGCCGTTCGCATCTGGCGGGCAGCCTGGGCCGGGCGATCATGACGCGCCTTCTCGAACTCGGCTGGGCGAGGCGCACCCACGGAACGCGCCTCGTCACATTCACACCGGAGGGCGAGCGCCGGTTTTGCCAGGCGTTCCCGGCGGGGCCGATCACAGAATCAGCGTGTCTTCGGTGAAAAGGCTCGCCGCGACGTCGATGAACAGCACCCGCGCGCCGTCGAGCTGAAGGACCGTACCGGCGCGGTCCGTCTCGGCGAGGGCGGTGACGGACGCGACATCCTCCAGGCCGAAGGCGGAGAGGTCGAGCATGTCGCGCGCTGTGAAGTCGGTGATCGTGGCGCGGCCGTCGTCCTCGGTGATGACGAAGGTGTCGCGTCCGGCCCCGCCGGTCAGCGTATCGGGGCCGAGGCTGCCGATCAGCGTGTCGTTGCCGCTGCCGCCGTCGATGCCGTCGAAGGAGAGGCCGCCGTAGAGGTAATCGTCGCCGCCGTGGCCGAAGATCACGTTGTCGCCGCGGTTGCCTTCGATGACGTTGTCGGCCTCGTTGCCCTCCGCGTCCAGGTGGCGGCGGCCGAAGAGGGAGATGTTCTCGACGTGCGGCTGATCGGCCAGGCTGATGTCGATGCGGCTGGTGCGGATCGTGTCGTTGCCGCCGCCGCGCCCCTCGCTCACCGTGTCGCCCACGCGGTCGACGATGTAGATGTCGTCGCCCTGGCCGCCTGCCATGGCGTCGGACCCGGCACCGCCGTTCAGCCGGTTGTCAGCGGTGTTGCCGATGAGGGTGTCGTCGCCGCTGCCGCCGATCGCGTTCTCGATGACGACGCCGTTGGCGATGGTGAAGCCACCGTGCACGCCGTCGACGTAGGAGACGAAGCCGCCGCCGCCTTCGGCCGCTTTGAGCGAGGCCATGCGCAGGTCGATCGTCGCGGCCCGGCTGCCGCTGTGGACGATCATGTCGAGACCGCCGGTGTCCCAGATCGCGGCGTAGCCGGTGCCCGGCTCGTCGCTGCCGGGGAGGGTGTAGGTGTTGCGCCCGGCGCCGGTGGTGGGGTTGGCGCCGTACATCTGCTGCAGCACGGCGATGTCGATGGGGGACGGGGTGAGGTTCCACCCGTAAGCCGCGCTGTCCGGCCCGCCGGCGGGGTTCTCCGGCCAGCCGTCGTTGTAGGTCATCACGGTGTAGATGCCCTGGTCGAGGCCGTCCCCGTCCGGGTCGATCGCCGGGATCTGGGTGGAGAGGCCGGTCGCGTCGAACGGATGGTCGAGGCCGAGGCCGTGGCCGAACTCGTGCAGGAAGATGGTGAAGGTGTAGGCGCCGGGATCGAGCAGGCCGCTGCCGGGGCCGCCCCAGTCGAAGAAGGTGTTGAACCAGGCGAGGCCCTGATCGTCCCCCAGATCGGGGTCGGGCAGGTTCATGAAGCCGAGCGAGCCGAATTCGGAGGCGGACTTGGTGAGTTTGAATTCGGCTTCGGTGGCGTCGTCCGTGATGGAGAAGGTGACGTTCGCGAAGCTCGAATAGGTGGCGAGCGCGCTCATCACCTGGGCTTGCTCGTAGGCCGTCCATTCGCCCTGATTGGTGACGAAGTCGAACGTCTCGCCGTCGTGGGCGAAGTAGACGGCGACGTGGCCGCCCTCCACCGCGAGGCCGGTATAGATGGACGACAGGACGGGGTTGTCGGCGGCGGACATAGTGATCTCGGCTAATTAGGCTCCGAGAGTCTATTTCATGGCGTGGCCGTTGCGGCAACCCAGGCTGTCCGTGCGCGGCCGCTCGTGACCGCACGTCGGGGCCGCCATCGTGGCGGCCCCGGTTTGCGCTCAGGCGTCGGCTTTGCGGTTCTGGCGGTTCTCGATGAGCTCGTCGACCACGCCGGGTTCGGCGAGGGTCGAGGTGTCGCCCAGCGCGCCGAAATCGTCCTCGGCGATCTTGCGCAGGATGCGGCGCATGATCTTGCCGGAGCGCGTCTTGGGAAGGCCCGGCGCCCACTGGATGAGGTCCGGCTTGGCGATCGGCCCGATCTCGGAGCGCACGAAGTCGCTGAGTTCCTTCTTCAAGGCGTCGGTCGGCTCGCGGTCGCCCATCAGGGTGACGTAGCAGTAGATGCCCTGGCCCTTGAGGTCGTGCGGGTAGCCGACGACCGCGGCTTCGGACACCGCCTCGTGGGCGACGAGGGCCGATTCGATCTCGGCGGTGCCCATGCGGTGGCCGGAGACGTTGATCACGTCGTCGACGCGGCCGGTGATCCAGTAGTAGCCGTCAGCGTCACGCCGGCAGCCGTCGCCGGTGAAGTAGGTGCCCGGATATTGCTGGAAGTAGGTGTCCATGAACCTCTGGTGGTCGCCCCAGACGGTGCGCATCTGGCCGGGCCAGGAATCCTTGATGACAAGGACGCCCTCGGCCGCGCCCTCGATCTCCTCGCCGCTGGTGGGGTCGAGGATGGCCGGGGAGACGCCGAAGAAGGGCGTGGTGGCCGATCCCGGCTTCATCGGCGTGGCGCCGGGGAGGTTGGTGATGAGGTGGCCGCCGGTTTCGGTCTGCCACCAGGTGTCGACCACGGGGCAGCGCTTGTTGCCGACCACTTCATAGTACCAGCGCCAGGCTTCCGGGTTGATCGGCTCGCCGACGGTGCCGAGGATCCTGAGCGAGGAGAGGTCGTGCTTCTTCACCAGCTCCTCGCCCTTGCCCATGAGGGCGCGGATGGCGGTGGGGGCGGTATAGAAGGTGTTGACCTTGTGCTTGGCGCAGACGGCCCAGAAGCGGCCCGCGTCGGGGTAGGTGGGAACGCCCTCGAACATCAGCGTGATGGCGCCGTTGGCGAGGGGGCCGTAGACGATGTAGGTGTGGCCGGTGACCCAGCCGACGTCGGCGGTGCACCAGTAGACCTCGCCCGGCTTGTAGTCGAACGTGATCTGATGCGTGATCGACGCGAACACCATGTAGCCGCCGGTGGTATGGACGACGCCCTTGGGTCTCCCGGTCGAGCCTGACGTATAGAGGATGAAGAGCGGGTCTTCGGCGTTCATCTCCACCGGCTTGCACTCGGCCGGGACCTTCGCCTCCATGTCGCTGAGCCACACGTCGCGACCTTCGGTCCAGGCGACATCCTGTCCGGTGCGCTTGACGACGAGGCACTTCACGGAGGCGTCGCAGGCTTTCAGCGCGGTGTCGGCATTGGCCTTGAGGGCGGTGACGCGGCCGCCGCGGGGCGCGCCGTCGGCGGTGACGACGACTTTGGCGCCGCAGTCGATGATGCGGTTGGAAAGGCTATCGGGAGAGAAGCCGGCGAACACGACGGAGTGGATGGCGCCGATCCGCGCGCAGGCGAGCATGGCATAGGCCGCCTCGGGGATCATCGGCAGATAGATGACGACGCGGTCGCCCTTCTCGACGCCCAGCTCTTTCAGAACGTTGGCGAATTTGCAGACCCGCTCGTAGACCTCGCGGTAGGTGATCGCCTGGGCCGGCGCGTCGGGATCGTCGGGCTCGAACAGGATGGCGGTCTGGTCGCCGCGGGTGTCGAGGTGCCGGTCGAGGCAATTGGCGCAGGCGTTGAGGGTGCCGTCCTCGAACCATTTGATGGAGACGTTGCCGTAGGAATAGTCGACGTTCTTGACCGTCTTGAACGGCTTGATCCAGTCGATGCGCTTGCCTTCCTGGGCCCAGAAGGCCTCGGGGCTTTCGACGGACGTGGCGTACATCTCGGCATATTTGTCGGCGTCGACGTAGGCGTCCTTGGCGATGGCGGCGGGAACCGGAATTGTGTCGCTCATGGGCGTTCCTCCACTCATTTGTGTTGGCCTCTTCGGGCGCTGTGGGCCGCTGCTCCGGCGTCCCTTGACGGGGAATATGGCGCGGGGGCGGCAGCGACCACAACGCCTGTTGGCGGCCGGACGGGGGCGGGCGCCGATTTTCGTAAGGCGCGGCCCGTCATGCAGTATTGCGTCCTCCTGTTTAACTGGGGCCGGATGTTGCGCGGCGCCAGTCGCAAATGGTGGTGGCGCTGTGCAAATCGCGCCGGTCGGCGCGTGCGCTGGCGCCGGGATTGCAGCTGTGGTTCAACAGGGTGCCCCGTCCTGTGGAGCTTTCCATGCCGATCGTGAACCGCTTTGCCGAGCTTGCCGAGGAGATCACCGGCTGGCGCCGTGACCTGCACGCCTTTCCCGAGCTCGGCTATGACACGGTGCGCACGGCGGGCATCGTGGCCGAGAAGCTCCGCGCCTTCGGCTGCGACGAGGTGGTGACGGGGATCGGCCGCACCGGTGTCGTGGGGGTCATCCGCGGCGCGGCGGAGGGGCCGGTGATCGGACTGAGGGCGGACATGGACGCGCTGCCGATCCTGGAGAAGACCGGGCGCGACTACGCCTCGAAGACGGACGGGAAGATGCACGCGTGCGGCCATGACGGGCACACGGCGATGCTCCTCGGCGCCGCGAAATATCTCGCCGAAACGCGCAACTTCGCCGGCACAGTGGTGGTGATCTTCCAGCCCGCCGAGGAGGGTGGTGCAGGCGCCAAGGCGATGCTGGACGACGGTCTGTTCGAGCGTTTCGGGGTCGAGCGGATCTACGGGATGCACAATTGGCCGGGTTATCCGGTCGGCAAGTTCATGGTGTGCACGGGGGCTCTGATGGCCTCGGCGGACCGCTTCACCATCACCGTCGACGGGACGGACGGGCATGCGGCGCGCCCTCATCTGGCGTCCGATCCGATCGTTGCCGGGGCGGCGATCGTGACCGCGGTGCAGTCGATCGTCGGCCGCAACGTGGACCCGCTGGACGCGGCGGTGGTTTCGGTGACGACGTTCCATGCCGGGACGGCGGACAACATCATTCCGCGCACGGCGACGCTGACGGGTACGGTGCGCACGCTGCAGCCCGCGGTGCGCGATCTCGTGGAGGAGAGGCTCGGCGCGGTGGTGGCGCAGGTGGGTGCGGCCTACGGCGTGTCGGCGGTGCTGAAGTATAGCCGGGATTATCCGGTGCTGATGAACCCGCACGACGAGGCGGTCTTCGCCGGAGACGTCGCCGCCAAGGTGGTGGGCGAGGCGAACGTGGACCGCGACATGGTGCCGACGATGGGCGGCGAGGACTTCGCCTTCATGCTGCAGGCGCGGCCGGGCGCGTTCATCTTCGCCGGGGTGGGCGAGGATGTCGCCAATCTCCACAACGAGAACTATGACTTCAACGACGATCTGATTCCGTTCGGCTGCTCCTACTGGACGCAGCTTGTGGAAAGTGCACTGCCGAGGGCAAGTTAGACCGACGACGGGGCCGGATCGCGGCCGATGATGAGGGGGCTGTCCGGCCGGAGCCGGGCGACCGAAGGCGGAGGATGCCGTGGAGACGGTCAAGTTCAAGCGGATGGCCGAGGGCGACAAGGAAGATTACGTCTTCCTGGAGGAGCACGAGCGCGCGGCGGCGGCGTCGGTGTGCGACCGGCTCTATGCGGGGCTGATGTCGCTGGACAGCGCGGAGTCCGGCTACCGGGTCAGCCGGCTGGAGCACTCGGTGCAGTCCGCCACGCGCGCTTTTCGCGACGGGGCCGACGAGGATTGGGTGATCGCCGCGCTGCTGCACGACATCGGCGATGTCTACGCGCCTTATAACCACGACGAGTTCGCGGCGGCCGTGTTGCGGCCATATGTGCGCGAGCAATGCACCTGGGTGGTGGCGCACCACGGCCTGTTCCAGCGCTATTATTATGCACATCACTTTGGCGGTGACCGGAACGCGCGCAAGCGGCACGAGGGTCACCCCTTCTACGACGATGCGGTGGCCTTCTGCGAGCGGTGGGACCAGGCCTCGTTCGATCCGGACTATGAGAGCCTGCCGCTGGAGAGCTTCCGGCCGATGATGGAGTCTGTGTTTGCGCGCGAGCCCTATCACCCGCGTGTCATCGCGACGGGCGTGCGCCGGCCGCTGGTGGACCCGCAGAACGCCGCGCGACGCCGCTCGGGCGAATAGGCGGGACGCGGAGGCGGCTGCCGAGGGCGATCCCGCGGCGGAGATCGGCCACAATGGCGGGCCGCCCTTGGAGCATCGCCCGCCATGGGGCGACCACCTCCACACCTTCTTCGCCTGGCGTGCGGCGCATGCGCGGCAGAAGGCGCCGCCCGCCTCGCGCGCGGTGCTGATAATGCGTGTGCGAAACGCCGCCGCGCTCGGCCTGACCTACGATGAATATGCCCGTGAGATCGTCGAGCGCGGCCGGCACCTCAGCGCGGCCGACGCTGCGCGCGTGGCCGAGATCAAGGCGGCCCGGCGCGGCTGACGGGGCGGGGCGGCCGATGGGCCGGGTCCATCCGCGCCGGCGCGCCGCTGGCATAGCTGGCTGGGATGGGGCTTCAGTGGCACTCGTGGATTGGCCTGCGATGTCTGAAAGTTCAGTCCGGGCCAACATCCGTACGGCCTCGCACAAGCCGCCTGTGGCATCGTCGCAACATCGAAGTGCAATCCGCATGAGCGGGGACACGGGTGACGATGATTGTCCACAGATTGGGGACGGGTGCGGTCGGCGCGCCGGTCCCGCAGGCACGCAACCGGCGGTCGGCGCCAGTTCGGATGGCGCGAAAAGCCGGCCGCTCAAGCGGGCTTTGGGGCGAACCGCGTGGTGATGGCGGCCATGTCCGGGCGGTCTCGCTCGGTGGGCGTCATCTGCGGCGTGCCGATGTGGATAAACCCCGCGACCTTTTCGCCCGGTTCGACGCCGAGACCGGCGAGCACATCGCGATCATAAGCGATCCACTCGGTCAGCCACTGCGCGCTGTAGCCGAAGGCGTAGGCCGCGTGGACGAGGTTCAGGCAGACGGCGCCGGCCGAGAGGATCTGCTCCCATTCGGGGATCTTGACGTGCGGTCCGGCGGTGCTGACCACGGCGACGACGAGCGGCGCGCGGGTGAAGCGGGCACGCTCTTCCATAAGGTCGCGTTGGGGGTCCTTCCGCTCGGCGACGCTGGCGACCACCTCGCCCGCCGCCTCTCGCGCCGCGCCCTCGAATACAATAAAGCGCCAGGGCGCGAGCTTCCCGTGATCGGGGACACGTGCGGCGATCCTCAGCATTTCATCAAGCGTCGCTTGCTCGGGGCTTGGGGAATCGAGGAAGGTTGCCGCTGTGGTCCTCCGCGTTGCCAAATAGTCACGCATCTCGCGCATTTTGTGGACTCCTGACTTGGTTTGAGCGCTTTACACTCAATGACCCGTGATCGTTGCAATAGGGTATCAACCACGTCAGAGGTTAATGGGCTCGGGATGACCGGGCCGGGTCGCGTCATGGCGCGGCCCGCAACCAGAACGATCGAGGGACGGCCGATGATACGTTGGACAGCAATTGCGATCATTGCGCTGGCCGCTGCTCCCTCCGTCGCCGCTGCCAAGGTCCCGATCCCGAAGATGAATCCCGGGCGAGCGGCGGCCTCGCCCGATCCCCAGTCCGCCTTCAACAGGCTGATGGGGGGCGAGGCCTACACCTCCTCTTCCGTCAGCGCCTACGCCCCGTCCGGCCCCAGCGCCGGCGAACTGAGACCCGACCTCGGCGGCGAAGTCGCCCTCTATCTGGTCGGCAAACTGTCCGAGAATTCCGGCCCGGTCGGATCGGGCATCACCTGGCGCGTTTACCGCGACGGGCCCACCGTATCGGGACAGCTCCCGCTGGTGGAGAAGGCGCAGGGCGGCGACCTCGAGCTTCGACTGGAGCCGGGCCGCTATGTGGTCCACGCCACCTACGGCCGCGCGGCCGTCTCGCGCACCATCGACCTCTTCAAGCCGGTGACCTCGGAGACGATGGTCCTCAATGCCGGTGGCCTGCAACTCGCCGCCGTGCTCGACGAAAGCGAGCAGCCGGTGTCGCAGAATGTCGACTTTCAGCTCTACATGGTCGAGGAGGACGAGCGCGTTCTCATCGGCGACATCCGCGCCGGGGCCATCGCCCGCCTCCCCGCAGGCGTCTATCACGTGGTCAGCCGTTATGGCGGCATCAATGCGGTGCGCAGCGCCGATGTCACCGTGGACGCCGGCAAGCTCACCCGTGTTTCGCTGCGTCACGCCGCCGGCACGGTTCGGCTGAAGCTGGTGCGTGACAATGGGGGTGAGGCGCTCGCGAACACCGCGTGGACCGTCTATAGCGGTGACGGTGAGGCGATCTACGAGCGCGTCGGCGCCCACGCCAACGTCACGCTCGCCGCCGGCACCTACGAGGTCGTGGCCCAGCACCGCGACATCGAATTCCGCCGTTCCTTCACCGTGAAGTCCGGTGAAGAGGCTGACGTGGTGGTTCGCGCCACGCGGCTCTGAGGCACGGGTTCCGACGCGCCTGCGGCTTGAACCTCTTCTCCGATGCGGTCCGGCGAGGCAACGGCCCCGGACCACTGGGGTGCTGACCCTGTCGCACCTGCCTTCACTCCTGTTCCTGACGACTTGATCCGTGCGGGCTCGGTGGCGAACATTGATTTCGCGTACCGTTCATCACGCTCGTGCGCCGTTTGGTGAGGAGTGCGGAGCGTGAACGGGGCGAGATCGTTGCCGCTCGGGTGTTGATCGCACCGCCGCCTTGGGGCAGCGTGCGCCCGACGCCCGCCGGGGAGGGTCCTTCCCGGCCACGACGCACAATTCAGGAGAGTCCGGTGAAAAAGACCGAGATGGCGAAGGTTGAAGCCTATATGCGCCGCGTGTTCGGCAATGAGACGATCGAGATTAGGCCGCAGCCCCGCAAAGAAGACTCGGCCGAAGTCTATATCAAAGGCGAGTTCATCGGCGTTCTCTACCGGGATGAGGACGAGGGTGAACTGTCCTGGAACTTCACGATGGCGATCTTGGAAATGGACGTCGAAGGCGCCTGAGGGCCATCCGGTGCCGGTCTATCGGCTGGACGGGATCGCGCCCGACATCCACCCCGACACGTGGATCGCGCCGACGGCGGTGCTGATCGGCAGGGTGCGACTGAGGGCGGGCGCCTCGGTCTGGTATGGTGCCGTGCTGCGCGGCGACAACGAGTGGATCGAGGTCGGCGCCGGCAGCAATGTGCAGGACAATGCGGTATGCCACACGTCGATGGGCGCGCCGCTGACCATCGGCGCAGGGGTGACGGTGGGGCATAAGGTGATGCTGCACGGCTGCACCATCGGCGATGGCGCGCTGATCGGCATGAACGCCGTCGTCCTCGACCATGCGGTGGTGGGGGAGGCGGCGCTGGTGGGGGCGCAGGCGCTGGTGGCGGAGGGGAAGACGATCCCGCCGCGGACGCTCGCCTTGGGTGCTCCCGCGCGCCCGGTGCGGCCGCTGACGCAGGCCGATCTGGCCGGGCTCGAGCGGGCGGCGACCGGCTACGTCGCCAACTGGCGGCATTTCGAGCAAGGTTGCGAAGAGGTTTGAGCACCTTAATTCGTCATCCATGACATTTGACGCAGCGGCTGATGCCGCCTTGCCGGCCGAGGTTCCGACTGCACGATGAGTCACATTCCGCGCATTCCGCCG
Source organism: Acuticoccus yangtzensis (assembly GCF_001927245.1). GTDB lineage: Bacteria > Pseudomonadota > Alphaproteobacteria > Rhizobiales > Amorphaceae > Acuticoccus > Acuticoccus yangtzensis. The sequence goes on from NZ_MJUX01000003.1 coordinate 263,447, forward strand.
CAGACCGGCGCCGCGCGCCCCACCGACGGTCCTTCCGGTCCAGCTCCCGAGGCGGATCATGCGGCGAGCGCCGGGGGACTGCGCGCGGACGCGTCGCCTTCTGAGCGACGGGGCGGCGGCGGGCCGCATGGGCCGCATGGGCCGGCGCCCGGGGATGGGCGCGAGCCGGTGCTGATGCTTCCCGGCGCCGTAGTGGCCATGGTGGCGCTCATCACGCTGGTGCACTTCGCCCGCTCGTTTCTCTCGCCTGAGCGGGACGTCGTCGTTCAGCTCTGGTTCGCCTTCATCCCAGCGCGCTACGTGGCGGGATTCTTTCCCTTCCCCGGCGGGATCGCGGCCGACGTGTGGACCTTCGTCACCTATGCGCTGCTCCACGGGTCGTGGGTTCATCTGATCACCAATGCGGTATGGCTGGTGGCCTTCGGCAGCGCCGTGTCGCGGCGCTTCGGCGCCGTGCGCTTCTGGGTCTTCTCGGCGGTGGCGGCTGCGGGTGGCGCGGCGCTCCATCTGGCGCTTCACATGGGCGACCCGATCCCCGTCGTCGGCGCTTCGGCGGCGATTGCCGGGCAGATGGCGGCGGCGGCGCGTTTCGTGTTCGACGCGGGGGGGCCGATGGTGCTGCGCCGCGGCGGGACCGACGACAGGGCCTTCAAGCGTCCGGCGGCGAGCCTTGCCGACACCTTCCGCAATCGGAGCGCGCTCCTTTTCATCGTCATCTGGTTCGGCATCAACCTGGCGGTTGGGTTGGGCTCTTCGGTGTCGGGCGGTCAGGCGATCGCCTGGGAGGCGCACATCGGCGGGTTCCTGGTGGGGCTGCTGTTGTTTCGCATCTTCGACCCTGTACCGCCGCGTTAAGCTACAGATGCGCGCCCTATCCGTTGGTCGATGAGCGCGAAACGCAGGCTGGTCATCCCCTTAAAATTGTGTTTCGCTCCGTTGTCTGGCCGATCGGGGGAGGCAAATAGAGATGACGGTAAAGGCGATCCTTAAGGAGAAGGGCGGCAACGTCTTCTCCATGTCTCCGGATGCGACTTTGGCAGAGGTTGCTCAAGAGCTTTCTAAACACAAAGTTGGCGCATTGCTGATCATGGATGGCGATCAACTGGTCGGCATCTTGTCGGAGCGTGATATCGTGCGCCACATCGCCTCGGCCGGGGCCGAGGCTTTGAAGGTGACCGCATCGTCCGTCATGACCAAGAGCGTGCAGACGGCAAGTCCCGACGATCTGGTCGACGACGTGATGCAGCGCATGACGAGTTCGCGATTTCGGCACATGCCGGTGGTGGAGAGCGGCAAGGTGGCCGGGCTCATCTCCATCGGCGACGTGGTGAAGGTGAAGATCGAGCAGGCGATCCGTGAGCGGGATCAGATTCGCGATTATATCCTGTCCACCTGACAGGGGAGCGGTGGGGCTGGCGTGCGTCGTGGGTCAGTCCGCGCGGGTGAGCGTTCCGTCCGCGCCCACCGCGCGGTAGAAGCACGTGCGCGCGCCGGTGTGGCAGGCACCACCGTCACCGCCGACGGTGACGCGTAGGATGACCGCGTCCTGGTCGCAGTCGACGAGGATGCGCTTCACGGTCTGGATCTGGCCCGAGGTCTCGCCTTTCTTCCACTGCGCCTTGCGGGACCGGCTGTAGTAGTGCGCCTCGCCGGTCGCAAGGGTCGCGGCCAGCGCTTCGGCGTTCATGTGGGCGAGCATGAGGATGTCTCCGCTGGAATCGTCGACCGCGACGGCGGTCACGAGCCCATCGGCGCCGAACTTGGGGCGGAAGACGGAGCCGCGTTCCTGCTCTTTCGCGTCGGGAGATGGCGGTTGGAGGCTGTTGGAGACAGGTGCCACGACATATATCCTCATGTGACCGGGGAGAGCCGTTATGCTGACAGACCTCTACAACGACAAGATCCTGGGCTTCGCCGCGAATATCGAGCGGGTCGGCAGGCTGGACAAGCCGGATGCCAGTGCCACCCATCGCTCGCGCCTGTGCGGCAGCCAGGTCACCGTCGACCTGACGATGAAGGATGGCCGCGTGGCCGACTTCGCCCACGAGGTGAAGGCGTGTGCGCTCGGCCAGGCCTCGTCGTCGATCATGGCGCGCCACGTGATCGGCGCCACGGTGGAGGAGCTCGAAACCGTGCACGACCAGATGGAGGCGATGCTGAAAGAGGGCGCTCCGCCGCCGACGGGCGAGCGCTGGGAGGAGCTGAAATATCTGGAGCCGGTGCGCGAGCACAAGTCGCGCCACGCCTCCACCATGCTGACCTTCGGTGCCACGCTGGAGGCCGCGCGAAAGGCCGCGGCGCTGGCGGAAGCGGCGTGAGGTGGCGTCTTCGGCCGTGAGACGCAGCGCGGGACAGCCCGTGAGGCGGAGCGGGGCCGCGTGAAAGGCGGCGGCGCGTGAGGCCGGTGGCCGCAGGGCTGCGCGGCATCTTCTACGTCTACCGGGTGTTCCTGTCGCCGTTCATGGGGCGGCAATGCCGCTATCTGCCGACCTGCTCGCACTATGGTGACGAAGCCGTCCGCCGGTATGGAGCGTGGACCGGGGGATGGCTGACCTTGGCGCGCATCCTGCGCTGCAACCCGTGGGGCCCTGCGGGGTTCGACCCCGTGCCCGATCTGCCGCCTGACGCCGCCCGCCGACCATGGCGTTATGCCAGATGGACCGGGCGGCACATGGACCCCGCGACCCGGCTGGACTGAGGCGGTGCCGCTTCGGCACCGCCATCGGCCCTCTGGTCGCGGCGACTTCGCTGCGGCGGCCGGGGAACGGCTCAGGTCAGCGGGCAGTCGGTCACATCGAGCAGGATGCCGACGCGGCTCGACATGTCGTAGGCGAGGCCTTCGAGGTTCACGTAGAGGGTGCGGCCGGAGAGGGTGATGTTGTCGTCAGCGATTGGGAGCGTCGTGGCCGCCGCGTCCACCCGCGCGCCGTTGAAGACGAGACAGTCGGGCGTGAAGGAGAGGACGTATCCGTTGAATTCGGCCGGTGCGATGTCTCCGGGGGGCGAGGGAGAAAAGTTGATGTCGATGCGGCTGGGGCCGATGTCGACGAGGACCGGGACCACGTCGAGCCCGTTCTGCACACCCTCCGGGACGAGGCCGAACTCGATCGAGTCGGAGATCGCCGCGGTGTGGATGGCGCCTTGGTAGAGGGGCGCTGACGGATCGTCGTAGGCGAGGACGCTGAAGGCGGCTGTGCGGCCGACGAGCGAGTCGGCGGCGGCGGGGCCGGAGGCGGGCAGGGCGAGCGCCGCAAGGGCGGTGACGAGGCCGGCAGTCAGTCGAAACGCCATTCGATCTCCATCGCGGCAAGGCTTGTGAACGGCGCATGCGACCGGACCGGCCTCGGCCGAACGGCCGATGGTGCTGGCCTCACGTTCGGCCAGGCCGGACGGCGCATCCGTGCCGCCGCTCACACGTGCGCTCGACGGAAACGAACCGTGGGCGGTCCCAACGGGACATCACTCTCGACACGCTTTTTCACCGATGGGTGAGATTACCATCCCGAAGGAGCGGGTGCCACCGTTCGGGTGATGTCTCCGGTCGGCTGATGTCACCAGTCGGCTGATGTCGATCGGCGCCCTCGCGGGGAGAGCGCCCTGAGGGGGACGGCGGCGCGGCGTTCCGCGCCGACGATAGCGCGTCGGATACTTGGCGTCGCCGCTCGAGATGAGCCTTTCTCATCCCGAGCGCGCGCGGCGAGGCTCAGCGCTGATGGCGCGCGATGTTCGCCTGTTCACGCGGCGGCGCCAGGAGGGCCATCGCGGCGTAGAAGGCGCGGCGCAGGGCGGGGGAGGTGGCAAGGTACATGATCACTGGTGGACACTCTGTTTCGTGGTTCGGCGTCGGTGCGGCGCCACGCCCTATGACATGGGCGATAGCGTTGTGGTTGTGCACCACGATGAGGCGATGGCTGCCTTTCTCCTGTGCATAGCGGGGCACGATGAGGCAGGCAGCACCGCGAGACCTGGCCTATCCTGCCGGAATTGCTGGCGCGGGTGTGGATCGCAGGGATGAACGCCCGCCGCCCCTGTGAGCGCGGCCGTGCAAGGTGTAGGACAGCGTCATGCTCGGCGCGCACCCTGCCGCCGATCCCGCGTTGTAACGAGGACCCGCGTTGAGCGACGACGACACACCCGTTGACCTGAAGGCGGCGCTGGAAGAGCGCTACCTCGCCTACGCGCTGTCGACGATCATGCACCGCGCGCTGCCGGATGTGCGCGACGGGATGAAGCCCGTGCACCGCCGCCTGCTGTTTGCCATGCGCCAACTGCGGCTCGACCCTGGACAGGCGTTCAAGAAGTCGGCCCGCGTGGTGGGCGACGTGATCGGCAAATATCACCCGCACGGCGACACGGCGGTGTACGACGCGCTGGTGCGTCTCGCCCAGGATTTTGCCGTGCGCTACCCGCTGGTGGACGGGCAAGGCAACTTCGGCACCGTGGATGGCGATAGCGCGGCGGCGATGCGTTATACCGAAGCGCGCATGACCGACGTCGCCCGCCTGCTGATGGACGGGCTGGACGAGGACGCGGTGGATTTCCGCGACACCTATGACGGGTCCGAGCGCGAGCCGGTGGTGCTGCCGGGCGGCTTTCCGAACCTCCTCGCCAACGGCTCGGCGGGCATCGCGGTCGGCATGGCGACGAACGTTCCGCCGCACAACGCGGCCGAGATCGCCGACGCGGCGCTGCACCTCATCAAGCACCCGAACGCCAAGCTGGAGACGATCTTCGACCCGGACAACGGCCCCATCAAAGGGCCGGACTTCCCGACCGGTGGCGTGATCGTGGAAAGCGCCGGGTCGATGGCGGAGGCCTATCGCACGGGACGCGGCGGCTTCCGCACCCGCGCGCGGTGGGAGACGGAGGACCTTGGGCGCGGCGTCTGGCAGATCGTCGTCACCGAGATCCCCTATCAGGTGCAGAAATCGCGGCTGATCGAGCGGATCGCCGAGCTGTTGGACCAGAAGAAGCTGCCGCTTTTGGCCGACGTGCGCGATGAGAGCGCCGAGGACATCCGCGTCGTCCTGGAGCCGCGCTCCAAGACGGTCGACGCTGCGCTTCTGATGGAGAGCCTCTTCCGCGTCACGGACCTGGAATCGCGCATCTCGCTCAACATGAACGTGCTCATGGGCGGGCAGGTGCCGCGGGTGATCGGCCTGATCGAGGCGATCCAGGCGTGGCTGAAGCACCTGAAGGAGGTGGCGGTGCGCCGGGCCACCCACCGGCTCGGCAAGGTCGTCCACCGGCTGGAGATTCTGGACGGTTTTCTGATCGTCTACCTCGACCTCGACCGGGTGATCGCGATCATCCGCTACAAGGACCACCCGAAGGAAGAGCTGATCAAGGCCTTCACGCTGTCGGATGTGCAGGCCGAGGCGATCCTGAACATGCGTCTGCGCTCGCTGCGTAAGCTGGAAGAGATGGAGATCCGCCAGGAGCACGAGAACCTCACCGCGGAGCGGGCCGAGCTGGAATCGCTGATCGGCTCGGACGAGCTGCAGTGGAAGAAGGTCGCCGGCTCCGTGCGCGAGGTGAAGAAGCTCTTCGGGCAGGACACCAAGCTCGGCAAGCGGCGGACCACCTTCGGCGAGGCGCCGAGCGCGATCTCGGCGGACATCGTGGCCGAAGCGATGATCGAGCGCGAGCCGATCACGGTGGTGCTGTCGGCGAAAGGCTGGGTGCGCGCGCTGAAGGGGCACACCGAGGAGTTCGACAAGCTCGCCTTCCGTCAGGACGACGAGATGGGCTCGTGGTTCCACGCCCAGACGACCGACAAGCTCCTGATCCTCACAACGGACGGGCGCGTCTATACGCTGGGCGCTGACAAGCTGCCTGGCGGGCGCGGCCATGGCGAGCCTCTGCGGCTGATCCTGGAGCTGCCGGGCGGGGTCGAGATCGCGTCCATGTTCGTCTACGAGCAGGGGTCGCAGTGGCTCATCGTCTCTCAGGTCGGGCGCGGCTTCATCGTGGTGGCGGATGATCTGATCGGCACCACCAAGCGGGGCCGTGCGGTGATGTCGCCGGCGGACAAGGACATCGCGATGGCCATCGTGCGGGCCGATGGCGACCATGTCGCGGTGATCGGCGAGAACCGCAAGCTGCTCGTCTTCCCGATCGAGCAGGTGCCGACTTTGGCGCGCGGGCGCGGCGTGCGGCTGCAGCGCTACAAGGACGGCGGCCTCAGCGACATCAAGACCTTCAAGGCGGCGGACGGGCTGACCTGGCGTGACACGGCCGGGCGCGAGCATCGCCGCACCATGGACGACCTCACGGATTGGCGGGGCGAGCGGGCTTCCGCCGGGCGGATGGCACCGCAGGGCGTGCCGCGGTCGAACAAGTTCGGCTGAGGCGCTGAACGGCCGGCGCGGCCTCAATAAGGGGCGTCGGCGCGGGCGGTGAGGTCGGCGAAAAACGCGGCGTCGTGGTGGCGGAAGGTCGAGACGTCGCGCTCGCCCGAGATGCCGCGGGCGGCCTGAACCTTCTCGACACCGTTGACGTAGGTGGCGGCCTTCACCCGCTTCGCGGCGCGCCGCAGTTGCGGTGCCAGCTCTCCCATGCCGTAGAGGTCCAGCACCTTGCGAGCCTCGGTGACGGGATCGTTCACCAGGTCCTCGTAGGCGATGAGGATGCGGCCCGCACGCTCCGGCGCGACCCAGCGGGCCATGAAGCCTCGATAGCGGGGCAGCATTTCCTCGGCATAGGCGCGGAAGGCGGCGGCGGTGTCGGTAGACCCGGCATCGCGCACCGTCATCTCGTATTGCGAGATCGTCGACGGCAGGAAGGCGCGGTACTGCACGACGAGGCCGACGCCCGCGGGCACCTCGGCCTTGAGGTCGAAGTCGTGCTGCTTGGACATGTGGATGAGGCCGGTGCGGCTGCAGGGGAAGCGGCCGCAGCAGGGCGCGTCCGGCCCGCGGCGGGGCACGTAGGCCTCGCAATAGCCGAACAGCGGGCCGAAGGTGCCCTGCAGCAGCCGCACCAGGAGATGATGGCCCGAGCGCGGCCAGCTTACATTGGCGACGTAGGGGAGCGGCGTGGCGGGGTAGTAGCCGGGCGCCTTGCGGGTGTGGAGGGCCGCGTTCTGGCGGATGCGGAAGATCATGGCTGGGGCGCGAGGGCTCAGGGCGTGTCCTCGCCCACTTTGGCGGCGAGGGTGCGGAAGAAGCCGGGATCGTAGAAGCGAAAAGCGGTGACGTCGCGCCGGTCGGCGATGCCGGCCCCCGACAGGCGTTGGGTCTTGCCGTTTTCGTAGCGCAGGGCGTCGATCGTGGTGATGACCTCCTCAATGCGTGCGGCGTAGTCCGGCGCGTCGAACAGGGCGAGCACGTCGCGCATGGCGGCGGCGGGATCGGCAGTGAAGTCCTCGTAGCGCAAGACGAGGCGGTTGGTGCGCGGGCTCGTCACCCACTTGTCGACGAAGCGGGAATAGAGGCCCGCCTGGGAGCGGGCGAAGGACTGGAAGCTTTCGGCCGTGTCGGTAACGGGTGAGCCGGTGGCGAGCGCCTGCTCGAAATGAGAGACGACGGACGGCACGAAGGCGCGGTATTGTACGATGAGGCGGTGGTGGCGCGGCAACTCGGCATCGAGGGTGAGGTCGTGCTGCTTGGTCATGTGGACGCGGCCGCGGCGCACACATGGAAAGGCTCCGCAGCAGGGCGTGTCCTCCTGGCGCCTCGGCCTATAATATTCGCAGTAGCCGAACAGGCCCTCGAAGGTTTCGAGCAGGATGCGCGATAGCAGCACATGGCCCGAGCGCGGCCAGCTGACGTTGGCGACGTAGGGCAGGCGGCGGGACGGGAAAAACCCAGGCACCCCTTTTTCCTCGCGCGGGACGTAGCGCGGCGGAGCCTTTTGAGAAGCCGGTCTCGCCTCGGAGACGGCGCGGCGGGGTGTCTCGGTCATCGAACCGTCGCGTTTGGGGCCGGGAAGATCAGGTGCGGACCCAACCTTTGGTGCTGAGGCGCTCTTGCGGCTGGAACCTCGTCTTATAGGCCATCTTGTCCGATCCATCGACCCAGTAGCCGAGGTAGACGTAAGGCAGGCCCATCGCCTTGGCGCGCACGAGGTGGTCAAGGATCATGAAGGTGCCGAGCGAGCCGTAGGGGCCTTCGGGTTCGTAGAAGGAATAGACCATCGACAGGCCGTCGGACAGGACGTCGGTCAAGGCGGAGGCGATGAGCGGGCCGCGGGTGCGTCCGCCCGGCTCGCGATATTCGAAGATGCGCGTGTCGACGTGGGTGTCTTCGACCATCATCGCGTAGTCGAGCACGGTCATATCGGCCATGCCGCCGTCGGCGTGGCGGGCGTCGAGATAGGCGCGGAAGACGCTGTATTGTTCCGACGAGGGGAGCGGCGGACGCTCGCGCCGTTCGAGGTGCGAATTGTCGCGCCAGACGCGCTTGAGGGAGCGGGTCCACTCGAACTCGTCGACGACGACGCGCACGGAGACGCAGGCGCGGCACCCCTCGCACGCCGGGCGATAGGCGATGTTCTGGGACCGGCGGAAGCCGCCTTGGGTGAGGACGTCGTTCAAGGCGTCGGCCCGGTCGCCGACGAGGTGGGTGAAGACTTTGCGCTCGAACCGCTCGGGCAGGTAGGGGCAGGGCGAGGGCGCGGTGAGGTAGAATTGCGGATGTTCGGACAGGCGGCGGACGGTGACGCGGCGGCGCGGCCGTGCCGGAACGTCCCGCTCGATATCGGCGGCGGCGTCCTGGTCGAATCTGTCGTTCGACTTCACCATGGGTCTAAGCGGGCCTCCGCACTACCGTTGGATCCGCCCGCATCATCGGCAAAGCGGTCCTCAACACGCGATCGTCCTGACACTGCCGTCTGCGTCCCCGAGGTGCGTGATCCGCGATGGCGCGGGATCGTCGCCGGAACGGGGCGCGGGCGGCATCAGATACCGTACCACCACGGACCGATGATCGTGAACGCGCCCCACAGTAGCAAGACGAGCGGACCGCCGGCGATGAGAAAATCCCGGTAACGATAATGGCCGGGTCCCATCACGAGAAGGTTCGTCTGATACGCCACGGGGGTCGCGAACGACGCATTGGCCGCAAGGATAACTGTGACGACGAAGGGTTCCGCCGGCAAGCCCAAGCTTGAGGCGATTCCGATGGCGATCGGCGTGAAGAGCACGGCCGCGGCATTGTTCGTCATGATGTTGGTGGTCAGCGCGATGAGGATGAAGAGCGCGGACATGACGACGGCGGGCGGCGCGCCGGAGAGGACGCCGAGCATGAGGTGGGCGATCTCGGCCGCGCCGCCGGTGGCGGTGAGCGCGGTGGACGAGGCGATGGCCGAGGCGATGAGCATGATGATGCGCCCGTCGATGACGCGGGCGGCCTGGCGCGTGTTGAGGCAGCGCGTGGCGAGCATCGCGAAGGCGCCCAGCATCGCCGCGGCGGCGATCGGCATGATTCCGCTCGCCGCAGCCGCGACCACGCAGAGGAAGATCGCGAGTGCCACGGGGGCGCGGCGGCGGGCCGGAACGTCGGCCGCGGTCCAGTCGATGAGGAGAACGTCGCGGTTGCCGCGCAGCTCCTCGATCGCCTTGCGCGGGCCGGCGAAGAGGAGGACGTCACCCGCCTCCATACGGATATCCACCATCGGCATGCGCGGCATGCGCGAGCGGCGCTCGATGGCGAGGACGATGCAGCCGACCTCGCCGCGGAAGCCGGACTGGGCGACGGTACGGCCGATGAGCCGCGAGCCGGGCGCGACGATCGCCTCGGCGAGGGTGACGACGCCGAGCGGCTTCTCGTCGGTCGTCTCGCCGGCCATGACGGCGCCCTTGTGGGAGAGGGCGCGCTCCAGAGCGGGGCGGGTGGCGGCGACGATGACGATGTCGCCGGGCTGCAGCTTGACCCCCTCGAAGGGCGGCAGGTGGGGCCGCTCGCCGCGCTGGACCAGCCGCACCGTCATGTCCTGAAGCTGGGGGAACATGCCGTGCTTGCTCTCGGCCCCCACGAGGGGATGGCCGGCGCGGATCGGGATCTCGGCGATGAACTGCTTGCCGCCCTGGGCGCGCATGGCCTCGGCCATGGTGCGCGTCTCACGCAGGAGGAGGGGCATGATGCCGAGGACGTAAGGCAGGCCGATGCCGGCCACCATCAGCGCGACGGGCGTGAAGGAGAAGAAGTCGAGGTCCACGGCACCGGCGTCGCGCGCGACGTTGGCGGCGAGGAGGTTGGTGGACGAGCCGATCAGCGTCGTCATGCCGCCGAGGATGGTGACGAAGGAGAGCGGCATGAGGAAGCGCGAACCGCTTGACTTCAGCGCCGAGGCGAGGGTGGCGATGATGGGGATGAACATCACCACCACGGGGGTGTTGTTGAGGAAGGCCGAGAGCGCGGCGATGGAGATGAAGGTGACGCAGATGCCGAGGGCGCCGTGTTTCACCACCCAGCCGACAAGGAGGTGGGCGGGGCGCTCCAACGCATCGGTATGGAAGAGGCCCTGACCGACGACGAGCAGGCAGACGATGGTGATGAGGCCGGAATTGGCGAAACCGGAGATGATTTCGTTGAGGCCGAACGGCTCATCGCGCGTCGGCAGGCCGATGACCGCGAACATGGCGATATACGCCGCGAGCACGCCGAGGCTGATGGCCTCGATGGAATAGCGCTCGGTGGCGTAGAGGATGGTGGACGCGGCGATGACGAGGATCGTCCCCATCATCGCGATATCGGCTTCCATCTATCGGGCGGCTCGCATCATGACTGTATCACCGGCGGTTTTGGCGCACGGGGCGCCCCTTCGTCAAAGGCTGCGTTGGGAAGATCCTTATCCGGCTGCGGATAAGGGCCGAGCGTTGCCGGGATGCGTCGTCGGAGGCGGCGCACCCCTGTGGGCAGGTTGAGGCGGGGGTGATCGGCGGCGCGCGGGGTCAGAAGCGACCGTCGATGGTTTCGGTGAGGCGGACGGTGAGGCCGGCCTCCTCGACAGCGGCGATCACGCGGGCGGTGTGGGCGTCGTCGCGGGTTTCGATGGTGAGGCGGATGCCGGTTTCGCGCGCGAGGTGGGTGAGGGCGAGGCGATTGTGGGTGACCTCGAGGATGTTGCCGCCCGCGCGCCCGACCGCGGACGTGATGCGGCCGAGGAGGCCGGGCTCGTCCGGATAGTCGGACTCGATGGCGATGATGCGTTTCTCGCGCGTCAGCTCGCGCACCATGATGGAGGCGGCCATGCGCGGGTCGATGTTGCCGCCGCACAGGACGAGGCCGACTGTCTTGCCGCGAAAGAGGTCCGGTTCGGCCAGCATGGCGGCGAGCCCGGCCGCGCCCGCGCCCTCGGCCATCGCCTTCTGCAGCGTCAGGTAGGCGTTGACGGCGCGTTCCAGGGTCGGCTCGTCCACCAGGATCACCCGTTCGACGAGGGCGGCGATGATGGGGAGGGTGAGCGCGCCGATGGACTTGACGGCGATGCCCTCGGCGATCGTCGACCCGCCGCAGTGGCCGGGCTCTCCCCGCAGCGCGGCGTAGGCGGAGGGGTAGAGTGCGGCTTCCACGCCGATGATGCGGATGTCGGGCTTGATCGCCTTGGCGGCGGTGGCGATGCCGGAGATGAGGCCGCCGCCGCCGATGGGGACGACGAGGATGTCGAGCTCCGGCACCTCGGCCAGCATCTCGAAGCCGATGGTGCCCTGGCCGCAGACGATGCGCGGATCGTCGTAGGGGTGGATGAGGAGGCGGCCCTCTTCGGCGGCGATCTCAGCGCAGCGGGTGGCGCTTTCGGCGATGGTTTCGCCGGCGAGGACGACGCGGGCGCCGTGGCCCTCGGTGGCGGCGACCTTCACGAAGGGGGTGCGCTCGGGCATGACGATGACCGAAGAGATGCCGAGGCGGCCGGCGTGGTAGGCGACGGCCTGGGCGTGGTTGCCGGCGGACATGGCGATGACGCCGGCGCGCCGCTCGTCCTCGGTCAGCGAGACGAGTTTGTTGTAGGCGCCGCGTTCCTTGAAGGAGGCGGTCGGCTGCAGGTTCTCGTACTTCACGAAGACGTTGGCGCCGGTCAGCTTGGACAGGCGCGGTGCGGCGAGGCAGGGGGTCTTGAGGGCGACGCCTTCGAGGCGGCGGGCCGCCTCGCGGATCGTGTCCGCGGTGATCGCCTCGGGACCGGGGGCGGGAGAGGGCGACGGCGCCGGAGCGTCCACGCGGGGCCTAACCGGCGGCGAGGCGGCGCGCCGCACGGGGCGCGTGGTAGGTGAGGATGCCGTCGGCCCCGGCGCGCTTGAAGGCCATGAGGCTTTCCATCATCGCCTTTTCGCCGTCGATCCAGCCGTTGGCGGCGGCGGCCTCGATCATCGCATACTCGCCGGACACCATGTAGGCGAAGGTGGGGACGGAGAAGCGTTCGCGCACCCGGCGTACGACGTCGAGGTAAGGCATGCCGGGCTTCACCATGACCATGTCGGCGGCTTCGGCGAGGTCGAGCTCGACTTCGCGCAGCGCCTCGTCGGTGTTGGCGGGGTCGAGTTGGTAGGTGCGCTTGTCGCCCTTCAGCGCGCCGGATGCGCCGACCGCGTCGCGGAAGGGGCCGTAGAAGGCGGAGGCGAACTTGGCGGCGTAGGCCATGATCAGGACGTTTTCGTGCCCCGCCTGGTCGAGCGCGGTGCGGATGGCGCCGATGCGCCCGTCCATCATGTCGGACGGGGCGATGATGTGGCAGCCGGCTTCGACCTGGGTGAGCGTCTGGCGGATGAGGGCTTCGACGGTGACGTCGTTGACGATCTCGTCGCCGACCATAATGCCGTCGTGGCCGTGGGAGGTGTAGGGGTCGAGGGCGACGTCGGTCATGATGCCGACGGAGGGGGCGCGGCGGGCGATTTCGCGGCAGGAGCGGCAGACGAGGTTGTCGCCGTTGTAGGCCTCGGTGCCGGCTTCGTCGCGCTTGTCCATCGTCGTGTAGGGGAAGAGGGCGATGGCGGGGATGCCGAGTTCGGCGGCTTCCTCGGCCGCGGCGCCGATCTCGTCAACCGACAGGCGGAAGACGCCGGGCATGGAGGGGATCGGCTCGCGGTGGGCGGTGCCTTCGGTGACGAACATCGGCCAGATGAGATCGTCCACCGTCAACGTGTTCTCGCGCACCAGGCGGCGCGACCAGTCTGCCCGGCGGGTGCGGCGCATGCGGCGGCCCTTGAGGACGCCTGCGACGTCCACGGGGTTGCCGGCAAGCGTGCGGTGGTCGATGTCCATCGGTGGTCTCCCTGTCGCGGCCGATCTTAGCGGATCGCAGGGCGCCGCGTAAACGAGACTTGCGTGGCGGCGCGACAGGGGCCGGACGGGGGCGTGGTCAGTGCGTGTTGCGGCCGCGCCATTCCTCGATCTGGCCGAGCACGGTGGCAAGGTCGGTCACGTCGACGTAGCGGCGGCCGATGTCGCGCAGGTTGTCGTGATGCGGGCCTTCCTCGATGTCGCCGACGCAGTCTTCCGGGACGATGGTCCGGTAGCGGTGGGAGAAGGAATCGATGGCGCTGGCGCGGATGCAGCCGGACGTGTTGCAGCCGGTGATGATGACGGTGTCGACGCGCTCCTTGGCGAAATAGTCGGCGACGCCGGTGCTGAAGAAGATCGACGGCCCCTTCTTGGTGACGGCGACATCATAGGCGGGGTCGTAGATGCGCGGGTCGATGGCGGTCGACGGGTGGTCGTGGCGGAAGGTGTCGCGCACGGCGGTGATCTTCCAGTGCGGCATCTCCCGCTCGTTGAGGTAGGAGGTGTTGCAGGTGGCGACGGGGATGCCGGCGGCGCGGGCCGTCTTCAGCAGCGTCGCCGTGTTTTCGAGGGCGCGCATCACGAGGGGCGCGCCGCCGAGGGGATATTGCGGGTCGGTGAAGCCGATCTGGAAATCGACGACGACGATTCCGGGCTTGTCGCCGAAGCCGACAGGGATCTCGCCGTAGCTGCGGTTGGCGTAATCGTCGCTCATGACTGTGTCGTTGCTCCGTTGCTTTCCTTTGGGAAAAGCAATTGGGATGCCATCCGGGCCGCGCGGTCAACGATGCGGCCCCGACGATCCGATTGACGGATGGGGCCGGGCCGCGCTTGGTGGACGGCGGGAGGACGTATGGATTTCGACCTGACTGAAGAGCAGGCTTCCATCAAGGACATGGCGGCCGATTTCGCACGCGAACAGATGGCGCCGTTCGCGGCCGACTGGGACCGTGACAACACCTTTCCCGTCGACGTGTTGCGGGCGGGGGCGGCGCTGGGCTTCGGCGGCATCGTCGTCGGCGAGGCGCACGGCGGCTCTGGCCTGACCCGGCTGGACGGCGCGATCATCTTCGAGGAGCTGTCGCGGGCGTGTCCGTCGACGGCGGCCTATATCTCGATCCACAACATGGTGGCGGCGCTGATCGACAGGTTCGGCAGCGCGGCGCAGAAGGCGGCCTATCTGCCGGACCTTTGCTCCATGGCGACCTTTTCCAGCTACTGCCTGACCGAGCCGGGCGCCGGGTCCGACGCCGCATCGCTGCGCACCAGGGCGGTGCGCGATGGCGACAGCTATGTGATCGACGGGGCGAAGGCGTTCATTTCCGGCGGCGGGCGGTCGGATCTCTACCTCGTCATGGCGCGGACGGGGGGCGAGGGGGCGGGCGGTATTTCGGCCTTCCTGGTGCCTGCCGGAACACCGGGCCTGTCCTTCGGCGCGCAAGAGCAGAAGCTCGGCTGGCACTCGCAGCCGACGGCGGCGGTGAGCTTCGACGGGGTGCGCGTTCCGGCGGAGAACCGGCTGGGCGCGGAGGGCGAGGGCTTCAAGATCGCCATGGCCGGGCTCGACGGGGGGCGGCTCAATATCGGCGCGTGCTCGCTGGGGGCGGCGGCCGAGGCGCTGACGCTGGCGGCGGCGTACATGAAGGAGCGGCGCCAGTTCGGCAAACCGCTGGAGGCCTTCCAGGCACTGCAGTTCCGCCTCGCGGACATGGCGACAGGGCTGGAGGCGGCGCGGCTCCTCCTCCACAAGGCGGCGTCGGCGGTGGACCGCGGCGCGCCAGATGCGACGGCGCTGGCGGCAATGGCGAAGCGTCTCGCGACGGACACCGGGTTCCAGATCGTCAACGATGCCCTTCAGCTTCATGGCGGGTACGGTTATTTGCGGGATTATCCGCTGGAGCGGCTGCTGCGCGATCTGCGCGTTCACCAGATTTTGGAAGGCACCAACGAGATCATGCGCCTCATCATTGCCCGCCACATGCTGAAGGCCTCGAACGGATGAGCGATATCCTGTTCGAGACGGTCGGCCGCACCGGCCTCGTGACGCTGAACCGCCCGAAGGCGCTGAACGCCTTGACCGAGCCGATGATGGCCGCCCTCGGCGAGGCGCTGGACGAGTGGGCGCGGGACGACCGTGTCGAGCGGGTGGCGGTACGCGGCGACGGGCCGAAGGCGTTCTGCGCGGGTGGCGACATCCGCTCCGTCTACGAGCGGCGGGCGGGGTCGATCGACTTCTTCGCCACCGAGTATCGGACCAACCACCGCATCGCGACCTTTCCGAAGCCCTATGTCGCGCTGATCCACGGGGTGTGCATGGGGGGCGGCGTCGGCCTTTCCGCTCACGGGCCGATCCGCGTGGCGAACGAGACGTTGACCTTCGCGATGCCGGAGACGGCGATCGGCCTGTTCCCGGACGTCGGCGCGACGCATCTGTTGTCACGCATGGAGGACGAGGCGGGGATGTGGCTGGGGCTGACCGGGCACCGCATCAAGCTCGCCGAGGCGGTGGCCGCGGGATATGTGACGCATCCGGTGGAGGGATCGCTGGATGCGGTGCTGGACCGGGTTGCGCACGCGCGAACGCTGGAGCCGGCGCTGGACGAGATGACGGTGGAGACCGACCCGATGCCGGCCGAGACGCGCAAGGTTATGGCGAAGGCGTTCGGCGCGCCCACGCTGGCGGCGGTGATGGAGCGATTGGCGGACATGAGCGCCGACGACGAGTTCGCCAAGGTGGCGTTCGACGAAATGGCGCTCAGGTCGCCGACCTCGATGGCGGTGACGTTCGAGCAGATCCGCCGCGCGGCCGATCTCGACCCAGCGGGTGTGCTGGAGATGGACTTTGCCATCGTCTCGCGCATTCTCGACGGGCACGACCTTTATGAAGGGATCCGCGCCGTGCTGATCGACAAGGACAATGCGCCGAAGTGGGATCCGGCGGAGATCGACAAGGTGGAGAAGAGCGCGGTGGCGGCGCATTTCGTGACCGGACCGCATGGGCGGCTCGGTCTCGGTGAGACGAAGAGCGCGGGCGGGAGGGGGGCGGTGCATGCCTCCTGAGGACCCGCGCGATCCGGGCGGCAAAGGCCCGTCCAACCCGTCGCCCCCCGCCAAGGCGCGGACGCCCGCGAAGGCGCCGCCGAAGGCGAAGGCGCCGAGCAACGATGCCGGATCGGCCGAGGACCGGCCGCGCGGCCTGATGCGATCCACCGCCAAGGCACCGGAGGGCGGGACACCCGGCGGTGCCGCGAAGGACGGCGCGGCGGGCGCAGGAACATCCGGCGCAGGTGGGGCGGCCGGCGGTGCGCCGCGGACGGCGGCACCGCGCGCGGCGGAGGCGGGCGCACCGCGGCAGGCGCTGGCGCTTCCGGCCCCCGGCGGGGCGGCTCCCGCAGGCGCCGCGACGGCGCCGCGAACGCCTGCGAAGACCACCGCACCGAAGGCAGCCTCCGGCAGCGCCGCGGCACAGCAGCAGGCACAGCAGCCGGAGCCGAAAGGGGCGCCGGGACGCACCCAGCTTCCGGCGCGGATCGACGATCAGGCCGCGTCGGCCGAGGCGAAGGCTCAGCTTCCGGCCAAGGCGGGTGTCGGTGCGGGCGCGGGTGCGGGCACGGGGGACGCGCGCGCCGCTCCGGCGCGCCCTGCGGCTCGTGCGGCAGGCAAGCCCGCGCGAGAGACGCGGCCGCCGCGCCGTACCGTTTCGCGCACGGCGCCGCTGTCGCTGGCGGCCATTCACGCGGCGATGGCGGGGCACAAGGAGGGCCGCGACCGGCTCGGCATCCTCACCGATCTCGTTGTGCGGGTGAGCGCGGTGGCCTGGCTCATCGGCGCCGTCGTCGTGTGGACCACGCTCATCGGCTACCAGTCGGCGGCGATCGAGGCGAGCTGGCATTCGCCGAGCGGGCCGTGGATCTCGACCTCGGTCGCAGCGGTGGTGATGCCGGTGATCTCCGTCGGGCTGTGGCTGGCGGGATCGTGGGGCGTCGTCCTGTGGGGCAGCGCCGTGCTGGCGGCGCTGGTGTTCACAATCATTGCGCCGGGCTCGGTGCCGTTCGGGCCGGTGGCGCTGGCGGCCAACATCGTCGCCTTGGCGCTGGCGGCCGGGCTCGTGTGCTTCAGGGCGTGGAGCGAGCGGGACGCGCACGCCTGACGGCGCAGCGGGCAAGCGGAACCATCAGAAAAGGACGGTGCCTCGGGCGCCGCAGGGGAGGAACTATGGCAAAGATCGCCTTCATCGGCCTCGGGAATATGGGCGGGCCGATGGCGAAGAACCTCGTGGCGGCCGGTCACGACGTGACGGGCTTCGACCTGTTCGCGGACGCGCGGCTGCACTTCGCCCAAGGCGGCGGCCGGGCGGCGGAGACATTGGAGGCCGCGGTCATCGGCGCCGAAGTGGTGGTGACGATGCTGCCCGCCGGCCGCCATGTCGCCGATGTGGTGGCGGGCGAGGCGGGGGTCCTTTCCTTCGCGGCGCCGGGGACCCTCCTCATCGACTGCTCCACCATCGACGTCGCGACGTCGCGCGAGGTGGCGGAGAAGGCCGCACAGAAGGGCGTCGCGATGATCGATGCGCCCGTGTCCGGCGGTGTGACGGGTGCTGCCGCGGGAACCTTGACCTTCATGGTCGGCGGGCCGGACGAGGCGTTTACCCGCGCGCGGCCGCTGCTGGAGGTGATGGGCAAGACGATCGTCCACACCGGCGCGGCGGGGGCCGGGCAGGCGGCCAAGGTCTGCAACAACATGATCCTCGGCATTTCGATGATCGCCGTCAGCGAGGCCTTCAATCTTGCCGATGCGCTGGGGCTGGACCGGCAGAAGCTGTTCGACGTGTCGTCCACCGCGTCCGGCCAATGCTGGGCGTTGACGTCCTACTGTCCGGTGCCGGGGCCGGTGCCGACCTCGCCCGCCAACCGGGACTATCAGCCGGGTTTCACGGCGGCGATGATGCTGAAGGACCTGAACCTTGCCCGTGACGCCGCCGAAACGACCGGGACGGCGGTGCCGCTCGGCGGCGCGGCGCAGGCGGTCTACGAGGCGTTTTGCGCCGCTGGGGGGGACGCGACGGACTTCTCCGGAGTCATTCGCCATCTGCGCGGCGAGGGCGGCTCCTGAGCCGCCGCACCATGTGACGTAAAAGCCACGTCGATTGCGTTCACCATTGGTTAAGGCTGCGACTTAAGATCCGCTTTAGCGCATGGGGCCAACCTCGCGGAAAAGCGCCCGAATGGGCCGATAACCAAGAGGCAGACCCATGAACTTTGTGGTGCGGCAGACGGAATGTGACAGGGTGATGGATGCCCCTGTCACCCCACGCGGAAGTGATGCGTACGTGGAGGCGATCCGGCTCATCGAGCGTGCGCACCGAAGGTTTCTCGACGTGGTGAAGGACGAGCTCGACCGTGTCGGTCGGGACGAGATCAACAACGTGCAGGCGGTCCTCCTGCACAATCTGGGCGAGGAGGAGCTGACCCCCTCCGAGCTGAAGACTCGCGGCTATTATCTCGGCTCCAACGTCTCCTACAATCTGAAGAAGCTGAACGAGCTCGGCTATCTGCAGCAGCGAAAGTCCAACCGGGACCGGCGCACGGTGCGCATCTCGGTGACCGAGAAGGGCGCCGAGGTCGCCGGCCTGGTCGACAACCTGATCAACCGGCATCTGCAGTCGCTGGGGCCGATCGGCGGGGTGGATGCCGCGCAGCTCGGCGAGGCGACGCAGACCTTGCGGCGGCTGGACCGGTTTTGGAAGGACCAGGTGCTTTACCGTCTCTAAGGCGGGCGGGCTTGCTGTGACCTGTTGTCACCGGGCGCCCTGATCAGGCGCCGGGTGATCGCGGAGAGGCCGGTTTGCGGACACATCGGGGCTGTTCACCAACGCGTGAACGGCCCCGATCCACGTCCGGCTCCCCGCACGTAACGTTGTTCCTTTACCTTTTTGGTGGTACCGGCACAGAAGTTTGGCGAGTATGGGGGGGTCGAGTGACCATTTTGCCACGTCGTTCCACCGGCGCCCGCTGGGGTGTCCTCGGGTTGGGCTTTGCGGTGCTGGCGGCACTTGCCGTGCCGGCATCGGCGCAGGATATCGGTCAGAGCCCGCTCGCCGCTTTGCAGGACTACAAGCACCAGGCCGAGTGGTCGGACAGGTTCGATGCGACCCTGCCCGAGGTCCGTTCGGTCAATTCGCAGCTTCCGACATTGTCGCCTCAAGCGCTGGGGCGGATGCAGGTGGCGATCGAGCAATATCGCACCATCGCGGCCTCCGGCGGATGGCCCCAGGTGAACTCGCCGCGCACGGCTCTGCAGCTTGGGGCGCGCGATTCCAACGTGCCGGTGCTGCGCCAGCGCCTCGCGATCACCGGTGATCTTCAGGACCGGGGCGGGCGGCAGGACGTTTACGATTCCTACGTCGCGGCGGCGGTTCGCCGGTTCCAGATGCGCCACGGCCTGCCGGCGAGCGGCATTCTCGACGCGCCGACCTTGATGGCGATGAACGTCCCCGTTCATGTGCGCCTGCGCCAGTTGGAGACGAACTTCAACCGCATCCAGGAGAAGGCGAACGCGGGGCTCGGCGACCGCTATGTTCTCGTCAACATCCCTGCGGCGGAGATCGAGGCGGTGGAGAACGGAATGGTCCGCTCCCGCCACACCGCGGTGGTGGGCAAGGTGGACCGGCCGAGCCCGATCCTCACCTCGCGGGTGCATGAGATCAACTTCAACCCCTATTGGACGGTGCCGGTGTCGATCGTGCGGCGCGATCTGATCCCGAAGATGCAGCAGGATCCGTCCTACCTCGCGAACCAGAAGATCCGCATTTACAAGTGGGGCGACGAGTCACGCGAATATTCGTACAACGAGATCGACTGGTACACGGATGAAGCGGTGGATTACATGTTCCGCCAAGATCCGGGCGAGTTGAATTCGCTGGGGACGGTGAAGATCAACTTCCATAACCAGCACCAGGTCTATCTGCACGACACGCCGCAGAAGGGTCTCTTCGGCGAGGGTGCGCGGTTCCACTCGTCGGGCTGCGTGCGGGTGCAGAATGTGCGCGAGCTGATCACGTGGCTGTTGGCGCCGAACGGGTGGACGCGGGCGCAGGTGGACCAGGTCATCCGCTCGGGCGAGCGGCTGGACGTGCCGACCGACCTGAAGACGCCGATCATGTTCGCCTACATCACCGCCTGGGTGAATGCGGACGGCGTCGTCCACTTCCGCGACGACATCTACAACATGGACGGTGCGGCGACGGCCTCCCTCGGCGGCGGCGCCACCTACCAGTAATCGCGCGACATTCGGATCGAGAGGCGGCGGGGCACCGGGTGTCCCGCCGTTTTCGTGTCCGGGATCTCGCGACACGGTCACAGCGCGCGTGCGTGACTTCTATGCGGATAGCGTATGGTCTGGTCATTGCGTGCGAAGCGCACGGTCACTATGGTCCGCGCGCGCGTCACCGCGCGGCCGCCAGCGCGACGGGACGGGCCGCGGCGACACGCCCCTGCCGCCCGTCCGATCCGACGCCACATCTATGGCGCCAACACGTATTGACCATGAGGAGGCGCGTATGAGCCTGCGCGAAGCCGCCCTGACCCGTTCCTTTTTCGACCAGTCGCTGGCCGAGACGGATCCCGAAATCGCCCGCGCCGTGGCGCTGGAGCTGGAGCGTCAGCAAAACGAGATCGAGCTGATCGCGTCCGAAAACATCGCCTCGCGGGCGGTGATGGAGGCGCAGGGCACGGTGCTGACGAACAAATATGCGGAAGGCTATCCGGGCCGCCGCTATTATGGCGGCTGCCAGTTCGTCGACATCGCCGAGGAGTTGGCGATCGAGCGGGTGAAGACGCTGTTCGGTTGCGATTTCGCCAACGTGCAGGCCAACTCGGGCAGCCAGGCGAACCAGGCGGTGCTGCTGGCCTGCGCCAAGCCCGGTGATACGCTCCTCGGCATGGGGCTCGATGCCGGCGGTCACCTCACCCACGGCGCCAAGGTCAACCTGTCGGGCAAGTGGTTCAATGCGGTCGCGTATGGGCTGGACCCGGCGACCGGCCTCATCGATTACGACCAGGTGGCGGCGCTGGCGGCGGAGCATAAGCCGTCCGTCATCATCGCCGGTGGCTCGGCCTATTCGCGGCTGATCGACTTCGCGAAGTTCCGCGAGATCGCCGATTCGGTGGGCGCGGTCTTCCACGTCGACATGGCGCACTTCGCCGGTCTCGTGGCAGGCGGGGTGATCCCGAGCCCGTTCCCGCACGCCCACGTGGTGACGTCGACGACGCACAAGACGCTGCGCGGGCCGCGCGGCGGCATCGTGCTGACGAACGACGAGGCGATGGCGAAGAAGATCAATTCGGCGATCTTCCCCGGCCTGCAGGGCGGCCCGCTGATGCATGTCATCGCGGCGAAGGCGGTTGCGTTCCACGAGGCGCTGCAGCCGGCCTACAAGACCTATGCGCACCAGGTGGTGGAGAACGCCAAGGCTTTCGCCGAGGCGCTGAAGGGGCACGGCTTCGAGGTCGTCTCCAACGGCACCGATACGCACGTGATTCTGGTCGACCTGCGCCCGAAGCGGGTAACGGGCAAGGACGCGGAGAAGGGCCTCGGCCTGTCGTCGATCACCACCAACAAGAACGGCGTGCCGAACGATCCGCAGAAGCCGATGGTGACGTCGGGCATCCGCGTCGGCACCCCGGCCTGCACCACGCGCGGCTTCGGCGTGGCCGAGTTCCAGGACGTAGCGCGGATGATCGCCGAGGTGGTCGACGCGATGGACCAGGGCGGCAACGTGGACGAGGCGGTCTCCAAGAAGGTCCGCGAGGAGGCGCACGCTCTGACGGCGCGCTTCCCGATCTACGCCGACTGAGCCGGAGGCACGCGGCGTCATGCGCTGCCCCTATTGCGGCGCTGACAACAGCCAGGTGAAGGAATCGCGGCAGACCGAAGAGGGTGCCGCGATCCGCCGCCGCAGGGCGTGTGCCATCTGCGGCGGCCGCTTCACGACCTTCGAGCGGGTGCAACTGCGCGAGCTGACCGTGGTGAAGCGGTCGGGCAAGCGCGAGCCGTTCGATCGCGACAAGCTCGCCCGTTCCATCCAGATCGCGACGCGCAAGCGGGCGGTCGGCGAAGAGGTGCTCGAGCGGATGATTTCGGGGCTGGTGCGCCAGCTGGAGTCACGCGGCGAGAGCGAGGTGACCGCATCCGAGATCGGCGAGCGGGTCATGGAGGCGCTGAAGGGCCTCGACGACGTCGCCTATGTGCGCTTCGCCTCTGTCTATCGCAATTTCTCCGAGGCGCGGGATTTCGAGGCCTTCGTGACCGAGCTCGCCCAGAGTGTCGGCAAGGGCGGCGCCCACGAGGGCGAGGATGACTGACAGGCCACCGGGTGACGAGGCGCCGCGGCCCGAGGACGCGCGGTTCATGGCGGCGGCGCTGTCGATCGGCCGGCAGGGGAATGGGCGGACGGCGCCCAACCCGTCCGTCGGCGCGGTAATCGTCAAGGACGGCGTGATCGTCGGGCTGGGGCGTACGGCCGATGGCGGACGGCCGCACGCGGAGGTGGCGGCACTGGCGATGGCCGGCGAGGCAGCGCGCGGGGCGACGCTCTACTGCACGCTTGAGCCGTGCTCCCACTACGGCAAGAGCCCGCCGTGTGCGGACGCGGTGGTGGCTGCGGGGATCGCCCGTGCCGTCGTGGCGATCGAGGATCCGAACCCCGAGGTGGCGGGGCGCGGCACACGGCGGATGCGCGACGCCGGGATCGCGGTCGTGATCGGCGAGGGTGCGGCCCAGGCGACGCGCGACATGGCCGGACATTTGACGCGCATGCGGTTCGGCCGCCCCTTCGTGACGCTGAAGATGGCCGTGTCGCAGGACGGGGCGATCGGCCGGCGCGGCGCGGGGCAGGTGGCGATCACCGGACCCGAGACGCGGCGGCGAGTTCACCTGATGCGCGCCGAGCATGATGCGATCGCGGTCGGCATCGGCACGGCGCTGGCGGACGACCCAGCGCTCACCTGCCGGTTGCCGGGCATGGCGGACTTGTCGCCGCACCGGGTGGTGTTCGACGGCGACGCGCGCTTGCCGCCGGACGCGGCGCTGATGCGAGGGCCCGCGAAGGCGATGGGCGGCGTCCGCGGCCCGACGGTGATCACGGCAACGGATGCGAATCCGGCGCGGGTGGCGGCGCTGACGGCTGCGGGGGCGCACGTTGTGAGCGTCGCGCGGCACGGTGGCGGGCGGAACGGGGGCGGGCGGCTCGACGTCGCGGCCGGGCTGTCGGCGTTGGCGGCGATGGGGGTGACCACGCTGATGGTGGAAGGCGGCGCGGCGCTGGCCGAGGCGCTGTGGGCGGCCGACCTCGTCGACAGGGCCGTATGGATCGAGGGGCCGGTAGCGCTCGGCGGCGACGATCTGATATGCCCCTTCGGCGGAGCGGGGCGGGCAAGACTTGCCGAACGGCTCAGGTTAAGCCACCTGTCAGCCATCGGCGCAGACCGTTGGACTTTCTGGCAGCGATAAATGTTTACAGGCATCATCAGCGACGTCGGCACGATCGTCGCGCGCGAACCCTTCGGCGACGGGGCGCGCCTCACCATCGAGACCGCGTATGACGCGGCGTCGATCGCCATCGGCGCGTCGATCGCCTGCGCGGGCTGCTGCCTGACGGTGACGACGTTGGAGGCGCTGCCGTCCGGCTCGCGCTTCACGGTGGACGTGTCGTCGGAATCCATGGACAAGACGACCATCGGCACCTGGGCGGTGGGGCAGGCGATCAACCTGGAACGCTCGCTGAAGGCGGGTGACGAGCTCGGCGGGCATCTGGTGTCCGGCCATGTGGACGGGCGGGCCGAGATCGTGGACCGGGCGGACGAGGAAGGGATGACGACCTTCACCTTCCGGCCGCCGGTGGAGCTTCTGCCGCTGATCGCGCACAAGGGATCTGTGGCGCTGGACGGCACGTCGCTGACGGTTATCGAGCCCGGCACCACCTTCAGTGTGGCGATGATCCCCCACACTCTGGCGGTGACCACATGGGGGGATCGGCAGAAGGGCGACCGTGTCAACATTGAAGTCGACACGATTGCGCGGTACGTGGCGCGCCTTGTCGACGCGCGGACGGCGGCCTGAGACGGCCGGATCTGGCCGGGCCGGCAGCCGCTGACGGACGGCCGGCATGACGCTCGCCGCCTCGGGCGGCACACTTGAGGACGACCCTATGGCTGCACGTGCGCTCATCATCGAGGCCCGTTTTTACGACGACATCGCAGATATGCTGCTGGAGGGCGCACGGGCCGAGTTCGCCAAGCGCCGCTTCGAGTCGGACGTGATCAGCGTGCCGGGCGTTTTGGAGATCGCGCCGGCGCTCGCCATGGCGCTGACCTCGGCACGGCGGCGGGACCTGCCTTATTCGGTGTTCGCGGTTCTGGGCTGCGTCATCCGCGGCGAGACCTATCATTTCGAGATCGTGGCCAACGAGGGCAACCGGGCGGTTGTGGACCTTCAGGTGGCCAACCGTCTGGCGCTGGGCAACGGCATTCTGACGGTGGAGAACAGGGAGCAGGCGGTGCTGCGGGCCGATCCGAGGAAGAAGGACAAGGGCGGTGATGCCGCCGCGGCCGCGATTGCGCTCTACGACCTGCGCGAAGCGCTGAACCGATGAAAGCGCCGCGAAAAGAGCATAAAGCGCGGCCTGCGAACAAACGGGCCGTCGCGCGTCTGGCCGCGGTGCAGGCGCTCTATCAGATGGACGTCACCGGATCGGGTGCGCGCGATATCGTGAAGGAGTTCGAGCTGTTCCGTCTGAAGCAGGACATGGACGGCGAGGAGCTTCGGGCGATCGACATGAACTGGTTCGACGGCATCGTTTCGGGCGTCGTGGCGCACCAGCGGGCAATCGACAAGGCGGTCGACGAGACGCTGAAGGAGGGGTGGCCGCTGCACCGCATCGACCTCACCTTGCGTGCGGTTCTGCGGGCAGGCACGTTCGAGCTGATGCACCGGGAGGACGTGCCGATGCGGGTGGTCGTGTCCGAATATGTCGAGGTGGCGAAGGCCTTCTTCGGCGGCGACGAGCCGAAGCTGACGAACGGCGTGCTGGATGCCATCGCCCGTCAGGTGCGGCCCGAGCAGGTGAATGGCTGAGGCGCCGGAGCGCTTCACGGTCGAGACGCCGGTGCTGCGTATCGCGGCGGAGGCGTCGGGCCCCGAGGATGGGCGGCCGATCATTTTGCTGCACGGTTGGCCGGATGGACCGCGCACGTGGGACGCGGTGCTTCCTGCGCTCCATGGTGCCGGCTACAGGACGATCGTCCCCACCCTGCGCGGGTTCGGGGAGACGGAGTTTCGCGACGGCGCCACGGTTTCGGCGGACCTCGAGGCGCTCGGTCAGGACGTTCTCGATTTCATGGACGGCATGGGGCTCGGCGAGGCCATCGTCGCCGGGCACGACTGGGGTGCGCGGGCGGCCTATGTGGCGGCTCATGCGGCGCCCAAGAGGGTGACGGCGTGTATCGCGCTGTCGGTCGGCTGGGGCACCAACACGGCGGACCAGGTGGTGCCGCTGTCCCAGGTGCAGGCCTATTGGTATCACTGGTTCTTCGCGACGCCTTATGGCGCGGCGCGGCTGCGCGAGGATCCGCGCGGGCTTGCGCGCTATGTCTGGGACATCTGGATGCCGGATTTCCCGTTCACGGACGCCGACTTCGAGGCGACGGCGCCGATGTTCGACAATCCGGTCTGGCCGGATGTGACGATACACTCCTACGCGATGCGCTGGGGCAATGCGGCGCCGAACCCCGACTACGACGGGCTGCGGGCGGCGCAGAAGGCGGACATGACGATCCGCGTGCCGACATTGATGCTGCACGGCGGGGCGGATCCGGTGACGGATGCGGCGACGTCGGCCGGCAAGGAGGCGCTGTTCGCGGCGCGCTATGAGCGTCACGTTCTGCCGGGCGTGAACCATTTTCCGACGCGCGAGGTGCCGCAGGAGACGGCGCGGCTGATGCTGTCTTTCCTGGGCGCTTCCGTGGGCGCTGCCGGTGGATGAAGACGGGCTGATCGCCACCCTGTTCGCACCGCTGGCGACGGACGAGGGGGCGGACAAGCTGGGCGACGACGCGGCGGCCTTTGCGGGCGGTCCGGGCGACGTCGTCGTGACCTGCGACGCCTTGGCGGCGGGGGTGCATTTCTTCCCAGAGGACCCGCCTGCGGCGATCGCGGCGAAAGCGCTGAGGGTGAACCTTTCGGACTTGGCGGCGAAGGGGGCAGAGCCGTTCGGCTATCTGCTCGCCCTTGCGCTGCCGCCCGGCCTTGCGCCGGAATGGGCGGAGGGTTTCGCCCACGGGTTGGCGGCGGATCAGGCGCGTTACGGTGTCTCGCTGATGGGGGGCGACACGCTGCGGGCCTCGCCCGGCGGCGGTGTGACGATCACAGTGACGGCGTTCGGCCGCGTGGCGTCGGGGGCGACGGTGCGGCGCCGCGCGGCGCGGGCCGGCGACGCGGTCGTGGTGACGGGAACGATCGGCGACGCGGCGCTGGGGCTGCGGGTGCGGCTCGGCGATGCGTTGGGGCTGGGGGCTGAGGATCGTGCGGCGCTGGAGGCGGCCTATTTGTGGCCCGAACCGCCGGTCGCCGCGTGGCGCGCGGTGGCGGCCCACGCGCGGGCGGCGATGGACGTGTCGGACGGGCTGATCGGCGACCTTGCGAAGATGTGCCGGGCCGCGGGCGTGGGGGCGCGGCTGGACCTTGACGCGGTGCCCTTGTCGGCCGCGGTGTGCCGGGCTGTCGCGGCCGATCAGGCGGCCTTCGACCGGGCGGTGACGGGGGGCGACGACTACCAGATCCTCGCCGCCGTGGCGCCGGAAAGGCTCAGCGCCTACCTGGCGGCGCTGAGTGCGTGCGGCTCGGAAGGGTCCGTGATCGGCGAGGTGGTCGCGGGGGCGGGCGTGGCGCTGACGCGCAGCGGCGAGGCGGCGCAGGTCGACGACGGTCGCTTCCAGCACTTCTGACCCGCCGGGCGCCTCCGGGTGCGCTTCGACGGGCTGACAAGGCCGCACGACTTCACTAGGACCGGTACCCAGTATGGTGGTGGTCCAGGTGCCTTATGCGTGAAATCGTGATCGTCGGCTTCCCGAAGTGCGGGACTTCGGCGTTGATTCGCCGGTTCGCGGAGGAGGAGGACGTTCACGTTCTTTATGCGGCCAACGGCCATGTGGATGCGCTGTTTCCGGATCGTTCGAATTTGCCGGCCGACAAAGTCATCGTCCACAAATGCCCCACCTATATTTTGAAGCGCGATTATCTGCTGCGGTTGCGTGAAATGGTCGGGCCGGCGGACATCGTCGTCTGCTATCGGCGCCTGCCTCGCGTGTTGTTGTCGTGGCACAACATGCACCGGCGTATTGCCCGCACCGGGGTTCAGCCCAACCATTTCGTGCACCGCGAGCCGGAGTTCTGGGCAAATTGCTCGGTCGATGACTATTATCACAAGAGCGCCCATCGGTTTCGGATGGATATGTTCTTCGACCAGTTGCTGCGGCTGTTTCCGGACGAGCAGGTGACGGTTGTCGCGCAGGAAAAGATGGCCCGCTCGGTGACGAACGTTGTGAAACTTCTGAAGGGTGAGCCGGAAGTGGAGGACGAGGCCGAGGCGCACATGGGCTATGCGGACCGGGCGGACGCGGATATTGCGCCCGACGTGCTTGAGATCCTTGAGGAGACCTACCAGCGCTTCCTGGCGCGTGTGGCGGCGTCGGGCGTGCGGTCGATCACCTGAGAAAGCCCGACGCGACGGGCACAGCGGACCTTGCCCGAGCCGGACTTATGCAACAGGAGGCGCGCGAAGGGCCTTGGCTTGCACACGCTTTCTTGCCAGCGTTGGCCTCGCCGACTAGAAGGCGCGCAACGGAGGACACCAATGGCCAGCGATCCCACTTTCTCTTTCGTCGACGAGGACGGAAACCCGCCGCGCACGTCCATGGAGGACCATGTCCGGACGTATGAGGCCTTCATCTCCATCACAAAGTGGGGCATTGGCATTGTTGTCTTAATCGTCGTGCTTATGGCAATGTTTCTGCTCTAATAAACGACAGTGCCAGCCTAAAAGCTGCGCAGGAGGAGATTGCGCGTGAAGATCGCCGTTCCGGTCGAGACCGAAGACACGCGCGTTGCCGCGACGCCCGACGTCGTGAAGCGCTATGTGGCTGCCGGTGCCGACGTTGCCATTCAAACCGGGGCGGGTGCGGACTCGCGCATCACCGACCAAGCCTACAAGGACATGGGTGCGACCATCGTCGCATCCGCGGCCGAGGCGGTGGATGGGGCCGATATCATCCTCACTGTTCGCCGCCCGAGCGCCGAGGTGCTGGGGGCGGCGAAGTCCGGTGCCTTCATCATCGGCGCGTTGGACCCCTATGGCGACCGCGAGGGGCTGCAGGCGATGGCCGATGCGGGCCTTTCGGCGGTGGCGATGGAGCTGATGCCGCGCATCACCCGCGCCCAGTCGATGGACATCCTGTCCTCGCAGGCCAACCTCGCCGGCTACCAAGCGGTGATCGACGCGGCGGCGACCTATGACCGCGCGATCCCGATGATGATGACCGCGGCGGGCACGGTTCCGGCGGCTCGGATCTTCATCATGGGTGCCGGTGTGGCGGGTCTTCAGGCGATCGCCACGGCGCGCCGTCTGGGTGGCGCGGTGTCGGCGACGGACGTGCGGCCGGCGGCGAAGGAGCAGGTCGCCTCGCTGGGTGCCAAGTTCATCGCGGTCGAGAACGAGGAGTTCAAGGCGGCGGAGACGGCTGGCGGATATGCCAAGGAAATGTCCGAGGACTACCGCAAGCAGCAGGCCGAGCTGGTGGCCGCGCACATCGCCAAGCAGGACATCGTGGTGACGACGGCGCTGATTCCGGGCCGTCCTGCACCCAAGCTGATCACGGCCGAGATGGTCGCGTCGATGAACCCGGGGTCCGTGATCGTCGACCTCGCGGTCGAGCGTGGCGGCAACGTCGAGGGATCGGTCGCGGGCGAGGTCGTGACGGTGGGTCCGGCGACGATCATCGGTTACCGCAACGTTCCGGGGCGGATCGCGGCTTCGGCCTCGCTACTCTACGCCAAGAACCTCTACACCTTCATCGACACGGTGCTTCTCGACAAGGAGAAGGCTTTCGCGCCGAAATGGGACGACGAGCTTTTGACGGCGACCCTTTTGACGCGTGACGGCTCGCTGGTTCACCCGAACTATGGCGGGACGAAGCCGGCGGCGATGGCTGCGTCGGCGAGCTGAACTGACTGACCCGATTATCGAGAGCGCTGGCTGTCCGGGCCGGATGCGCGATCCAAGGAAAAGAGCATGAACGAGGACAACGCCGGCGCCGCGATGGAAGCGGCCCGCACCGCCGCAGAGGCTGCCGCGCGCTCCAGCGAGGCGGCGCAGGCGGCCACCGCTGCGGCCCAGGCGGCGACTCAGGCGGCGGATGCGTCGATGGCCGCCTCCCAGGCGGCGGACGCGGCCGGCCATGCGGCGATGCAGGCCGATGCCTTGGCCGTCGCGGCGAGCGCGGCGACGGCGGGCGCGATCGACCCGACGATTTTCCGCCTCGCGATCTTCGTGCTGGCCATTTTCGTCGGCTACTATGTTGTGTGGTCGGTGACGCCGGCGCTGCACACTCCGCTGATGAGCGTCACCAACGCCATTTCGTCGGTGATCGTGGTGGGGGCGCTTTTGGCGACGGGCGTCTCCTTCGCCGAGGCGGACGGGGCGCTGTGGGCGAAGATCTTCGGCTTCTTCGCGCTGATCCTGGCGTCGGTGAACATCTTCGGCGGCTTCCTCGTCACCCAGCGCATGCTGGCCATGTACAAGAAGAAGCGATGACCTTGCCCGCCCTGCGGTCCGCCGAGGCGGCCCGCGCGTTCCGATTGACCGCAGCCGCGCATGATGTGGCGGCCAAGACCAAGAAGCGACTGGACGAGCAATGAGCCCCAACATCGCAGCGATCCTCTACCTCGTTTCCGGGGTGCTCTTCATTCTGGCGCTCCGCGGCCTTTCGCACCCGGAGACGAGCCGCCAGGGCAACCGCTTCGGCATGATCGGCATGACGATCGCGGTGCTGACCACGCTGATCTCGGCGGGTCCGGACGTGTTCGGCTGGATCCTGATCATCGCCGGTCTCGGCATCGGCGGCGGCATCGGCGCGGTGATGGCGAAACGCATCCCGATGACCGCGATGCCGCAACTCGTGGCGGCCTTCCACTCGCTGGTGGGTCTGGCGGCGGTGTTCGTGGCTGCGGGCGCGCTCTATGCGCCGGAGGCCTTCGGCATCGGCACGCCGTTCCACATCAAGGGCCTGTCGCTGGTCGAGATGGCGCTTGGCGCCGCGATCGGCGCGCTGACCTTCACGGGATCGGTGATCGCCTTCGCCAAGCTGGACGGGCGCATGTCGGGCAAGCCGATCCTTCTGCCGGCGCGTCACCTGATCAACGGCGGCCTCTTCGTGCTGCTGATCCTCCTCATGGTCTGGTTCGTGGGCGCGGACGAGCAGGTGCTGCAGCAGCGCTTCCTGTTCTGGCTCATCGTGCTGGCGGCGCTGGCGCTGGGCGGTCTCATCATCGTTCCGATCGGCGGCGCCGACATGCCGGTGGTCGTGTCGATGCTGAACTCCTATTCGGGCTGGGCTGCTGCCGGTATCGGCTTCACGCTTGGTAACACGGCGCTGATCATCACCGGTGCTCTGGTGGGGTCCTCGGGTGCGATCCTGTCCTACATCATGTGTAAGGGCATGAACCGGTCCTTCATCTCGGTCATTCTCGGCGGCTTCGGCGGCGAGAGCGGCGGTCCTGCGGCCGACATGGGCGACAAGACGGTGAAGATGGGCTCGGCCGAGGACGCGGCCTATCTGATGAAGAACGCGTCGTCGGTCATCATCGTGCCCGGTTACGGCATGGCGGTGGCGCAGGCCCAGCACGCACTGCGCGAAATGGCGGACGCGCTGAAGGCCGAGGGGGTGAGCGTGAAGTATGCGATCCACCCTGTGGCGGGCCGTATGCCGGGGCATATGAACGTGCTCCTGGCCGAAGCGAACGTGCCCTATGAAGACGTGTTCGAGCTGGAGGACATCAACTCCGACTTTGCGCAGACGGACGTCGCCTATGTGATCGGCGCGAACGACGTGACGAACCCGGCCGCGCGGGACGATCCGTCATCGCCGATCTACGGCATGCCGATCCTGGATGTGGACAAGGCGAAGACGGTGCTCTTCTCCAAGCGCTCGCTGGGCTCGGGTTATGCTGGCATCGACAATGCGTTGTTCTACAAGGACAACAACATGATGCTGCTCGGCGACGCGAAGAAGATGGTCGAGGAGATCGTCAAGGCGCTCTGACGGCATCTCATCGACTGGAAGGACTTCCCGACTATGCGCGTTGTGACGATCGTTTGCCCGCCTGCCTTGAGGGAGCGGCTGCCGGCCGCTCTCGGCCCCGATGTGGAGGTGGTGACCTTCCCGCAGGAGGCCTGCAACACGGCCGAGCACGACGGGGACTTCCGACCCGACGACGTCGTGATCTCGATGGAGATGCGCCGGCCGGGCGGGATGACGCCGAAGCTGGGGCTGGTCCAGCTCTCGGGCGCGGGGACGGACCGGATCGACCTTGCGACGGTGGACCCCTCCATTCCGGTCTGCAACGTCTTCGATCATGAGATCCCGATCGCCGAATATGTGATCGCGACGATGCTGGAGTGGCAGATCCGGCTGGGGGCGATGCGGCAGGGCTTCACGGCGGAAACGTGGGCGTCGCGGACGGCGGCCCCCGCGACTCACGGTGAGCTTTACGGCAAGACGCTGGGTGTCGTCGGGTTCGGGCGCATCGGCAAGGAGGCGGCTGTGCGGGCCTCGGCCTTCGGGATGAAGGTGATCGCGGTGGCGCGGCGGCCCGATGGCGGCCCGGCCGACGAGGTGCACCCGACCGAGGCGCTGGCCGACGTGCTGCCACGCTGCGATTTCGTTCTCGACACGTTGCCGCTGACCGAGGCGACGCGCGGTCTGTTCGACGCCACGATGCTGGCGGCGATGAAGCCGACGGGCGTGATCATCAATGTCGGGCGCGGCGGGACGATCGACGAGGAGGCGCTGTTCGAGGCGCTGTCCAAGAAGACGATCGGCGGCGCGATCATTGACGTGTGGTATCAGTATCCGCGTGAGCCGGGCGAAGCGCCGCCGCCGTCGCGGTTCGACTTCTTCAGCCTCGACAATGTGATCATGACGCCGCATGCGTCGGCGATCACCGACGCCCTGTGGGACCGGCGCGCGGCGACGATTGCCGAGAATGTCCGGCGGCTGCAGGCGGGCGAGCCGCTTTTGAACGTGGTCCGCGCGGCGCAGTAGGCGCGTGCTGCCCGCTCAGGCGCGCTGAGGGCGGATGTCACGGTGTACCGTTGGCGGTCTGCAGTGATGTGGAGACCACCAACGGCCGACCCGCGCGCAAACACCCGAATGATGGACGGCCGGCTTGGACGCCGCCGGTGGTGCGGTGCCCTCCCGGGTCAGCGCTCGGGCCGTGCGCGCTCAAGCCGTGCTTGAGCTCTGTTCATGGCTTGGGGCGAGCGCTCGCGCTCGCCGCGGGGCACACGGGTCGTCGTTGAATAATCAACGACATGCGCGATGGGCGGCACGGCGGGCGCAGGAGTGCCGTGGCAGAAGGGGAGGTCCGGCGGCTATTCGGGCGCGGTGCTTGGTTACCGCACGCGCGTCATGGTGAAGGGCTGGCCGGCGGACGGAGTGCAGGACAGTTGGCGGCTGGACAGGAACGTGCAGGTTGCCGCACGAGTCTCGTTCGCTGCGATCGACGTCCAGGACAGGCTGACGGTGCTTTGGGTGCGAGTATAGCGCCCGTCCGCGACGACGACTTCGCCGGTGCCGGTGAGGCGGGACGTAAAGGCGCCCGTCTGGAATGTGGCGATGAAGATCCCGTCGTCCGAGGCCCAGTTTCCGTCGATGGTCGACGAGGACCCGCCGCTGACGCAGCCCGCCAACAGGGCCGTGAGGCCGAGGGTGATGACGATGGCGCGCATGACGGGTTCCTTTCCAGGTAGCGGCGGGTGGCGGGCCCGGTGGGTGGAGAGTGCGCGTGCATGCGGCGGGGTTCAACCGGCCGCATGTCGCGGGGGCGGGTCGAGCACACGATTTGAGTGGGTTTGCGGTGCTGATGCAACGATCCCTTATGGAGTTCGAACAGGCGGTGCGGCATGTGTCGGGCGCCGTATGAGCACGGCGGGGCGAGGGAGGTATGGCGATGGGGCAGATCGTGTTTCGCGAAGCTGAGGCCGGTGATGTCGGCGCCGTTGTGGCACTTTTGGCGGACGACATGCTGGGGTCGGCGCGCGAGGAGGTGAGCGACCCGCCGCTTGCCGCCTATCTGGAAGCGTTCGAGGCGATGCGGGCCAATCCGCTGGACCGATTGATCGTCGCCGATCGCGACGGGGCGGTCGTGGGATGCGTGCAGCTCACTGTGTTGAACGGGTTGAGCCGCAAGGGCGCGCGGCGCGGGCTGATCGAGGGTGTGCGCGTGGCGGCGTCGGAGCGGGGCACGGGCGTCGGCGAGCGGATGATACGCCACGTGATGGATCTGGCGAAAAACGAGGGCTGCCGGATGGTGCAGTTGACGACGGATGCGTCCCGCACGCGGGCGCAGGCGTTTTACAAGCGGCTGGGCTTCGTGGCGTCGCACGTGGGGATGAAGCTGGAATTTTAAGCGCGGCGCGGCGGGGTTGGAGCTGCTGGTATGGATGCGGCGGATGTGGCGGACCTCTTCGCGCCGTTCGGCCCGGTGCGGATCAAGCGGATGTTCGGCGGCCTCGGCGTCTGGGCGGACGACGTGATGTTCGCGTTGGTGTTCGACGGCGAAGTCTATGCGCGGGTGGACGACGGCAACCGCGCGCTGTTCGCGGCAGAGGAATGCGCCGCCTTTTCCTATACGCGCGGCGCCAAGGTGGTGGAGCTCGGCTATCGCCGCCTGCCGGCCGATGCGTTCGACGATGCCGACAGGTTGGCGCTGTACGCTGAGGCCGCGCTCGAGGCGGCGCGGCGCAAGGCTGCCGCGAAGACCAAGCGGCGCGCTGGGCGCTGACGCTTCGCCGTGGGGGCGAAGAGAGATGGAGGCGATGGCCGATGAAGATCCGCCGGGCAGAGAAGAGCGACCAGGCGGCGGTGTGGGGGATTATCGGCCCCATCATCCGCGGCGGGGCGGAGTATGCGCTGGACCGCGACATGAGTGAGGGCGACGCGCTGGCCTATTGGTATGGGCCGGAGAAGGAGACGTGGGTCGCCGAAGTGGATGGGGTGGTGCTGGGTTCCTACTACTTGAAGGCGAACCAGGCTGGCGGCGGACGCCATGTCGCCAACTGCGGCTATACGGTGTCGGACGAGGCGCGGGGCCGCGGGATTGCACGGGCGATGTGTGAGCACTCGCTGGAGCGGGCGCGGGAGGCGGGGTTCAGGGCGATGCAGTTCAACTTCGTCGTCGCGACGAATGTGCGGGCGGTGGCGTTGTGGGAGCGGATGGGGTTCCGCACGCTGACGCGCCTTCCCGGCGCGTTCATGCATCCCGACCAGGGCGAGGTGGATGCGCTGGTGATGTACCAACGGCTCGATTGAGGCGCAGCGGGCAGCGAAAGCGGCGGGTGCGGTGTTCGTCGGCGCGCGTCGATCAGGCGGCGCCGAGGGTGGCGGTGACGCTGTTGGAGCGGGGGTGCCACAGGTCGCGGCGGATGGCTTCGGCGAAGCGCGCCGTCATGTCGGCCCAGGCGGCGGGGTTGTTGTCTTTCATGAAGGCGGCGGTGGCTTCGTCGGCGACGAAGGCGTCGTAGGCGGCGTCGAAGTGGTGGTCCTTCACGGCGCCGGTGGTGGCGGCGAAGGCGAACATGTAGTCGACAGTCGCGGCGATCTCGAACGCGCCCTTGTAGCCGTGGCGCATGACGCCGGCGATCCATTTGGGGTTGGTGACGCGGCCGCGCACGGTGCGGGCGATTTCTTCTTCCAGTGTGCGCACGACGGGGCGTTCGGGGCGCGAATGGTCGTTGTGATAGGCGGCCGGGCGCTCTCCGCGCGCGCGGTGGACGGCGGCGGTGAGGCCGCCCTCGAACTGGTAGTAGTCGTCGGAATCGAGGAGGTCGTGCTCGCGGTTATCCTGGTTGTGAAGGACGGCGTCGATGGTGGACAGGCGCGTGTCGAGCGCGTCGCGGTCGGGTGTGCCGGTGGCCTTGGCTCCGTAGGCGTAGGCGGACCAGACGGTGAAGGCTTCCGCGAGATCGTCGCGGTGGGTCCAGCCGCCTTCGTCGATGAGGGCCTGGAGGCCGGCCCCGTAGGCGCCGGGTTTGGCGCCGAAGATGCGGTGACCGGCGCGTGTGGCGGCCTCGCCGGGTGCGGTGCCTGAGGCGACGAGGGCGGCGGCCTCGGCGGACATGCGCGCGGCGATGGGGTTTTCGGCGGGGTCCTCGTCGAGGGCGCCGATGGCGCGGATGGCACGGTCGACGAGGGCGATCTGGTCGGGGAAGGCGTCGCGGAAGAAGCCTGAGATGCGCAGGGTGACGTCGATCCGCGGGCGGCCGAGGACGGCGAGCGGCGTGATCTCGTAGCCGGTGACGCGGCGGGAGGCGGGGTCCCAGGTGGGCTTCGCGCCGATGAGGGCGAGGGCCTGGGCGATGTCGTCGCCGCCCGTCCTCATATTGGCGGTGCCCCAGCAGGAGAGGGCGACGGAGGACGGCCAGTCGCCGTGGTCCTGCAGGTGGCGGGTGAGGACGAGTTCGGCGGAGCGGCGGCCGATCTCCCAGGCGGCAGGGGTCGGCACGGCGCGGCTGTCGACGGAATAGAAGTTGCGGCCTGTGGGGAGCACGTCGGGCCGGCCGCGTGAGGGGGCGCCGGAGGGGCCGGGGGGGACGAACCGGCCGTCGAGGGCGGTGAGGACGCCGGTGATCTCGGCGGGGCCGCAAGCGTCGATGGCGGGGGCGATGTGGTCCGTGACGGTGGCGAGGACGGCGCGGGTGGCAGTCCATTCGGGCGGACAGGGTTCGCCGTCGATGAGGCGGGCGGCGAGGTCTTCGAGGCGTTCGACGGTGTCGCCGTGGGTGCGCCAGGGGTCGGGGCCTGTGAGGGCATCCGGGCGCGGGCCGGTCCAGGGGGCGGCCATGGCGCAGTCGAGCGGGTCGAAGGCGAGCGACAGGTCGGCGGCGAGGGCGCGGGTGAGTGAGGCGTCGCCGGGCGCCTCGCCGCGTGGCGGGCGGGCGAGGGCGGCGATGAGGTCGCGCCGCAGCCGTCCGGTCGGGGACTGGCCGAAGATGTGGAGGCCGTCGCGGATTTGAAGTTCTTTCAGCTCGCACAGCCAGGCGTCGAGGCGTTCGAGGGCGTCGGCCTCGGGGAGGCCCGCAAGGCCGATGTCGGCGGCGAGGCCGGAGGAGGCGGCGAGGTCGAGGATCTCGCGCGAGAGGTGGCGGGTGCGGCGGGGGTCGCTGCCGGAGGCGTCGTAGTACTCGTCTACCAGCGCTTCGAGGTCGCGCATGGGGCCGTGGCTTTCGGCGCGGGTGAGGGGCGGTGTGAGGTGGTCGACGATGACCGCCTGGTTGCGGCGCTTGGCCTGCGCGCCCTCGCCGGGATCGTTGACGATGAAGGGATAGATGTGGGGGAGCGGGCCGAAGACGGCCTCGGGGAAGCATTCGTCCGAGAGGGCGAGGGCTTTGCCGGGGAGCCATTCGAGGTTGCCGTGCTTGCCCATGTGGATGACGGCGTGCGCCTCGCGCCGGAGCGCGATGTAGAAGGCGAGGTAGCCATGTGGGGGCACGAGGTCCGGAGAGTGGTAGGTCTCCTTGGGGTCGATGTTGTAGCCGCGCGCGGGCTGGATGCCGACGAGGATGTGGCCGAGCCGGGTGAGGGGAAGCGCGAAGGCGCCCGCGGTGAAGAAGGGGTCCGTCTCGGGCGTACCCCAGCGGGCGGTGACGGCGTCCCGCACCGCTGCGGGGAGGGCGGCGAAGGCGGCGGCGTAGTCGGCCAGGGAGAGCGTGAGTTCGGCCGGGTTGCCGGGGTGGGCGTTGGTGGGGCCGGCGAGGAGGCGGGTGACGAGGGCGTTGCCGTCCGCCGGAAGGTCGCCGGTGGTATAGCCGGCGGCGTGGAGGGCCTGG
Source organism: Acuticoccus yangtzensis (assembly GCF_001927245.1). Taxonomy (GTDB): domain Bacteria; phylum Pseudomonadota; class Alphaproteobacteria; order Rhizobiales; family Amorphaceae; genus Acuticoccus; species Acuticoccus yangtzensis. The sequence continues at coordinate 300,824 of NZ_MJUX01000003.1, forward strand.
AGGAGCGTGACGGTGCCGGCGGGAGTGTCGAGGCCGACGCCATTGGCGATGCGCCCATCGCGGTTCGGGTAGTTGGCGAGGACGATGGCGAGGTGGCGGTCGGCGGGTGTCGTCGAGGGGAGCGTCGCCCACCGGCGGGCGAGTTCGGCGACGAAGCGGACGCGGGCGGGATCGGCCTCGGAGCGGACGATGTTGGCTTCGGTCGCCGCGTCCCAGCGGGCGACGGACTTGAAGGCGGCGGCGCGGGTGATGATGCGCCCGTCCACCTCCGGGAGGGCGACGTTCATGGCGAGGTCGCGAGCGGTGAGGCCTTGGGTGGAGGCGGACCAGGCCTCGCGGGTTGAGCCGGAGAGGATGACCTGGAAGACGGGCGCGCCGGTTTCGTCGAGCACGGTGCCGCTGCCGGAGCCGGGGGTGCTGGCTGCGAAGGCGGTGGTGTTGAGGGTGAGGGCGGGCGGCGCGGCGGCGAAGATCTCGCGCAGGACGGCCTGTGAGGCGGGGGCCTTGAGGCTGGCGGCGAAGACCGGGAGAGGGTTGAGGCCCTCTGCGATGAGGGCGGCCGCGAGAGCGTCGACCGGGCCGGTTTGGCCGGACTGGACGAGGGCGCGGTAGAAGCTGATGGCGGCGACGGGGGCGCCGGGCGTCCATGTGGCGGCGAGGCCGTCGAGGGTGCCGATGCCGTGGCCGGGGTGCCAGACGCCGGCCTCGGGGAGGGGCGAGGGCGGGCCGGGGCGGTCTGAGCCATCCAGGATGGCGGCGCAGCGGGTGAGGAAGCGGGCGGCGTTGTCGGCCCCGCCTTCGACGAGGTCGGCCCAAAGGGCTGCGGCGTCGGCGGGGGGAAGGGTGGAGAGGGCGGCGAGTTCGGGGTCGGGCCGCGCGTCACCCGGGAGGGCGGCGAAGAGGATACCGTGGTGGCGGGCGGCGGCGTGCAGCGCGTCGAGCCCGTAGGGGAAGTAGCCGCGGCCGCCGAGGACGCGGGCCACGATGAGCCGCGCGTGGCGTCCCGTGGCGGCGATCCATTGATCGACGCTCATGGGGTGGGCGAGGCGCATCTGGTTGACGAGGCGCAGCGTGGGCGCGCCGGGGGGGCGGGCGGACTGGGCCGCCGCGAGGGTCGCGAGTTCGGTGTCGGCGGCGGAGAGGACGCAGATGTCGCCCGGCGTTTGGCCGAGGTCGATCGCTTCGCCCTCGTCGGCGATGGTTCCGCGCTGCGCGAGGAGGAGGTGCATCAGGCGGGTGCGGTCTCTGGCGTGGCTGCGCCCGATGTCGCTGCAGTGGTGATGGCGGCGCGGACGGCGGCTTCGTCGATGTCGTGCTCGGCGATGACGACGAGGCGGGTGGCGCGCTCGCCGGGCTGCCAGAGGCGGTCGAAGCCGGAGTTCAGGCGCTGGCCGACGCCTTGGACGACGAGGCGCATCGGTTTGCCCGGCACGTCGATGAAGCCTTTGAGGCGCAGGATGGTGTGGTCGGCGATGACGGTTTTGAGGGCGGCGACGAAGGCTTCGGGCGCGGCGATGGCCGGAGCGTCGACGACGAAGGAGTGGAAGTCGTCGTGGTCGTGGGGCTCGCCGTCTTCGTGCTCGCGTTCGTGGTGGGACTTGCGCGAGGCGATGAGGGTTTCCGTGGCGGCGCCGAGGCCGAGGAGGACGTCCGGCGGGAGGTTTCCATGGGGGGCGGCGACGTGGGGCGCCTTGGTGGCGTGGTCGACGGCGTGTTTCACAGCGTCGAGGGCGGCGGCGTCGAGGGTTTCGACCTTGTTGAGGACGACGAGGTCGGCTGCGCAAAGCTGGTCCTCGAAGAGTTCTTCCAGCGGCGATTCGTGGTCGAGGGAGGGGTCGGCGGCGCGCTGGGCGTCGACGGCGGCGGGGTCGTGCGCGAACTGGCCGGCGGCGACGGCGGCGGCGTCCACCACGGTGACGACACCGTCGACGGTGACGCGTTCGGTGATGCCGGGCCAGTTGAAGGCCTGGACGAGCGGCTGGGGCAGAGCGAGGCCGGACGTTTCGATGACGATGTGATCGGGCGCCTGGGGCCGGTCGAGAAGGGCGGTCATCGTGGGGATGAAGTCGTCGGCGACGGTGCAGCAGATGCAGCCGTTGGTGAGCTCGATGACGTCGTCGTCGGCGCAGCTTTCGATGCCGCAGCCTTTCAGCACCTCACCGTCGACGCCGAGGTCGCCGAATTCGTTGATGATGAGGGCGATACGGCGGCCGTCGGCGTTGAGGAGAAGATTGCGGATGAGGGTTGTCTTACCGGCGCCGAGGAAGCCGGTGATGACGGTCGCGGGGATCTTCTCGGTACGCACGGGCGGTGTCCTTCGTTGGCCGTGCGTACCTATTTCATGGGTGTGACGCGATGGGAAGGCGGGGGCGTCAGCCGGTCGCTGCGGTGGTGGCGGTGCGGCTGTCGCTCCGGCCCGCCTTCGCGAGAAGAACCAAGGCGATTCCGGCGAGGGTGAACACGGATGCCGCGATGGGGATCGCGGCGTAGCCGAGGCCGGCCGAAAGGACGGCGCCGCCGGCGGCCGCGCCGATGGCATTGCCGAGATTGAAGGCGCCGATGTTGATCGACGAGGCGAGACCGGGGGCCTCGGCGGCTGTGGTCATGACGCGCATCTGAACCGGCGGGACGGTACCGAAGGCGCCGATGCCGAAGAGGAAGAGCCAGAGGGCGGCCATGGCAGGCGTCGTGGCGACGAGCGGGAAGGTGAGGAGGACGGCGGCGGTGAAGGCGAGGAAGCCGACGAGGGTGCCGTCGACCGAGCGGTCGGCGAGCTTTCCGGAGAGGTGGGAGCCGACGGTGAAGCCGACGCCGATGAGGACGAGGCCGACGGTGACGAAGCCTTCGCTGGCATCGGCGAGGGTCATCACGGTGGGGGTGACGTAGGTGTAGAGGGCGAACATCGCCGAGGCGCCGACGACCGTGGTGGCGAGAGCGTTGAGGACGGCGGGACGGGTGAGGACGGCGAGTTCGGCGCGCACGTCGGGCATGGCGCCGGGGGCACCGCGCGGCAGGGCGAGGGCGAGGGAAGCCATGGAGGCGAGGCCGAGGAGGGCGATGGCGGCGAATGTGGCGCGCCAGCCGATGGCGTTGCCGAGGGCGGTGGCGAGGGGCACGCCGCCGATGTTGGCGACGGTGAGGCCGAGGAACATGGTGGCGATCGCGCTGCCGGCTTTGTCGGCGGGGACGACTTTGGTGGCGAGCACTGCGCCGAGGCCGAAGAAGGCGCCGTGGTTGAAGCTGGTGACGATGCGCGCGCCCATGAGGGTCCAGAAATCGGGCGCGGCGGCGGAGAGGATGTTACCGACGGTGAAGATCGCCATGAGGGAGATGAGGGCGGTTTTGGTGCGAAGGCGGGTGAGGGCGAGCGTCATGACCGGCGCGCCAACCATGACGCCGACGGCGTAGGCGGTGACGAGCATGCCGGCGGTGGGGATCGTGACGTCGACACCGGCGGCGATCGTGGGCAGCAGGCCCATGGGTGTGAACTCGGTGGTTCCGATGCTGAAGGCGCCGACGGCGAGCGCCAGGAGGGTCCAATTGGGCTTCATGGTGGGCTCCGCGCGCCGGAATTGGCGCGGGGTGCAAAATGGGGGCGCGGCAGATTCGTGCTACGCCACTTAATGCATGGCTGCGTCCATTGTGTGTGGTGGCACCTATTTGTCGGGCGTCTCTCAGCGGCCGGTGAAGGTGGGTTTGCGTTTGGTAAGCATGGCGGCGACGGCCTCGGTGTGGTCGGCGGTGGCGTGGGCGAGGGCCTGGCTGGCGGCCGACATGTCGAGGCAGGCGGAGAGGCTGACCTGGCCGGCCTGGCGCAGGAGCCGTTTGGTCATGCGCACGACGTGGGGCGGATTGGCGGTGATGCGGGCGGCGAGGGCGCGGGCTTCGTCCATGAGCCGATCGGCGGGGACGACGCGGGAGACGAGGCCGCAGGAGAGGGCTTCGGCGGCGTCGATGGCGTCGCCGGTGAGGGCCATTTCGCAGGCTTTGGAGAAGCCGACGACGCGCGGAAGAAGCCACGCGCCGCCGTCGCCGGGGATGATGCCGACTTTGACGAAGCTTTCGGCGAAGCGGGCGGTCTCGGAGGCGATTCTGAGGTCGCACATGAGGGTGAGGTCGCAACCTGCGCCGATGGCGGGGCCGTTGACGGCGGCGATGACGGGCACCTCCAGCGCCTCCATGGCGAGGGGGATGCGCTGGATGCCGGTGCGGTAGTTGCGGCGGGTTTGGGCGGGAAGGTCGTCGGCGAGGCCGCCGGGGCCTGACATGGTCTTGAGGTTGCCGCCGGAGGAGAAGGCTGATCCGGCGCCGGTGAGGATGACGCAGCGGATGGTGATGTCGCGGTCGGCCTCGTCGAGTGCGGCGAGGAGGGCGTCGATCATCGGAAGGTCAGAGATGGCGTTGCGCGTGTCGGGCCGGTTGAGGGTGATAGTGGCGATGCCGTCGTCGCTGCGGGCGAAGAGGACGGGGTCGGACGGGGCGTGATCGGACACGGGGCGGTTCCTCCGGGTGGCGGGCCGGTCGATGGAGCTGGCCGCCGGGTGGCTCGGGTGCTGCGGGATGGCGGTACAGGACTTTGCCGGTGGTGGCGAACGTCAGCCGGGGGAGTGGATCCGGCGAGGGTCCGGGGCGACACGGCGGGGCGATTAGGCCGCGCGATGCCGGGGGCGCCGCGGCGGGTGTCGCGGACGGATGAGGCCGGAGGGCGGTGACGTGATTGCGCAGCGTGGACATGAAGCCGGAGAGACGTCCGCGGTGCGACCTCGACATTTCAGGTCCGATCCGTGAGGATCTTCGAGAGATCGTGGGCCGGCGACGGCTGATGTCTCTCGAAGATATAGGGACGATGACTGAGGTCGGCGCGACTGAAGCGGGCCCTTTAGCGCAGGTTCTGTTTCACGCAACCCTATCTTTCTGAGGCATGTTCACCTAGTTAGCGTCCCGAACAGGGAATGATCGCTTCATGTGTGGCATCTGCGGAGAAGTGCGGTTCGACGGTCAGTCGGCCTCGGTTCCGGCGGTGATCAAGATGGCGGACGCGATGGCCCCTCGGGGGCCGGATGGCGCCGGCATATTGGCCCGTGACAGGTTTGCGTTCGGGCATCGGCGGCTGACGATCATCGACCTATCGGTGCGTTCGGCGCAGCCGATGACGGACCCGGAGCTGGGTCTGTCGATCGTCTTCAACGGCTGCATTTACAACTACCCGGAGCTGAGGGCCGAGCTGGAGGGAAAGGGCTATCGCTTCTTCTCGTCCGGTGACACGGAGGTGATCCTCAAGGCCTATCACGCTTGGGGCACCGAGTGCGTGAAGCGCTTCCACGGCATGTTCGCCTTCGTGATCCATGAGCGCGACTCCCAGCGCGTGGTGATGGGGCGCGACAGGTTCGGCATCAAGCCGTTCTATTATGCCGAAGGGCATAAGAGGATCAGGTTCGCATCGTCGCTGCAGGCGCTGTTGGCGGCGGGTGACGTCGACACGTCGATCGATCCGGTGGCGCTCAACCATTATATGTCGTTTCACGCGGTGGTGCCGCCGCCGCGTACGATTTTGAACGGGGTGCGCAAGCTGCCGCCGGCGACGGTGCGTGTGGTGGAGCCGGACGGGACGTCGAAGGACACCGTTTATTGGCGCGTGGATTATGGGCGATCGGCCGACGACCTGAAGGTGTCGGGCGAGGAGTGGCGCGACCGGGTGATGGCGGCGCTGAAGCTGGCGGTGGACCGGCGCATGGTGGCGGATGTTCCGGTGGGCGTCCTCTTGTCGGGCGGCGTGGACTCTTCGGTGATCGTGGCGCTGTTGGCTCAGGCGGGGCAGAAGGATCTGAAGACCTTCTCCATCGGCTTTGAGGATGCGCACGGCGAGGTCGGCAACGAGTTCGAGTTTTCCGACATCATCGCCAAGCGGTTCGCGACGGATCATCACCGGATCCACGTGTCGTCGCGCGAGATGATCGAGGAGTTGCCGAACGCGGTGAACGCGATGCCGGAGCCGATGGTGTCGTACGACAATATCGGTTTCTTCCTGCTGTCGCGGGAGGTGGCGAAGTCGATCAAGGTCGTGCAGTCCGGCCAGGGGGCGGACGAGATCTTCGGCGGCTACCATTGGTATCCGCCGATGGCGTCGGCGAACGATCCGCTGGCGGCGTACTCCAAGGCCTTCTTCGACCGAGATTATGCGCGGATGAAGGCGGAGATCTCGGCGCCTTATCTGGCGGATCATGATGCGGCGCTGGACTTCGTGCGCGAGCAGTTCGCCATTCCGGGCGCGGACGATCCGGTCGACAAGGCACTCAGGATCGACTCGACGGTGATGCTGGTGGACGACCCGGTGAAGCGGGTGGACGCGATGACGATGGCCTGGGGGCTGGAGGCGCGCGTTCCGTTCCTGGATCACGAGCTGTGTGAGCTGGCGGCGCGGATTCCGCCGGAGCACAAGCTGAAGGAGAACGGCAAGGGCGTTTTGAAGGACGTGGCGCGGCAACTTGTGCCGCATGAGATCATTGACCGGAAGAAGGGATATTTCCCTGTACCGGCACTGAAATATATTTCGGATCCGGTGAAGGAGATGGTCGAGGACGTGTTGGGCGCTTCGGCCGCGAAGACGCGCGGGTTGTTCAACCCGGCGTATTTGGACAAGCTGCTGGCTGATCCCCCGGCGCACATTACGCCGCTGCGGGGGTCGGAATTGTGGCAGGTTGCGCTCCTTGAGATGTGGTTGCAGTCCCATCGGATTTGAGGGGTGTCATGTCCGAAGTTGCTGACGCTGTGACAAACGACGACGCAAAAGAGGCTGTGCCGCGGACGGCGGAGACGACCAACGTTTCGCTCGATTGCGGCTGGGGCACGCTGCATTTCGCGGACACTTACGAGTCCGCGAGCGTGCTGGCGGACGCCATGCGCGACGAGGGTCCGGGGCGGCGGGACATCGCCTTCTACGTGGAAGAGCCGCATGTGATGCTGTCGGCGGCGCCGCTGGAGCTTTTCCTGGACCCGAGCCATGCCTTCCGGCTGGAGCTTTCCACCTATCAGCCGTCGGACCGCAAGCCCGAGGGCTATGTCGTGCGCAGGGTGGCGAACGAGGAGGATGCGGAGGCGGTCAACCGGATCTATTCGGCACGCGGTATGGTGCCGGTGCGGCCGGATTTCTTCTGGCGCCGCCGCGATTCCAGGGCGTTCACCTATCTGGTGGCCGAGGACGAGGTGACGGGCGCGATCATCGGCACCGTTACCGGGATCGACCATGCGCGGGCGTTCGGCGACAAGCGGATGGGAACGTCGCTGTGGTGTCTGGCGGTGGACCCGCAGACGCGCTGCTCGGGCGTCGGTGAGGCGTTGGTGCGGCGGCTGGCGGAGATCTTCAAGGAGCGCGGGTGTGCGACGTTGGATCTGTCGGTGCTGCACGACAACGACTTGGCGATCCAGCTTTATGAGAAGCTGGGGTTCGAGCGGCTGCAGGTTTATACGCTGAAGCGGAAGAACCCCATCAACGAGCGGCTGTTCGCGGGACCTGCGCCCGAGGTGGATTTGAACCCTTATGCGCGGATCATCGTCGAAGAGGCGCGGCGGCGGGGCATCGACGTCGAGCTGATTTCGGCCGAGCACGGTTATTTCCGGCTGACCTATGGCGGTCGGTCGATCAAGTGCCGCGAGTCGCTGTCGGAGATGACGAGCGCGGTCGCCATGTCGATTTGTGACGACAAGGCGGTGACGCGCAAGATCGTCGAAGCGGCGGGCGTGGACGTGCCGGACGAGATCGAGGCGGCATCCGCGGACGACGTGCGGGCCTTTTTCGAGACGCACGAGAAGATCGTGATCAAGCCGGCGCGCGGCGAGCAGGGGCGCGGGATCGCGGTCGGTCTGACGAAGGACGACGACATCGACGGCGCGTTCGCACGGGCGCGCGAGGTGTGCGAGCGCGTTCTCGTCGAAGAATTTTGCGAGGGTGACGATCTGCGGCTTGTGGTGATCGACCACCGGGTCGTGGCGGCGGCGGTGCGCCGGGCGGCGCGAATCTATGGCGACGGCCATTCGACGGCGCGGGAGCTGATCCAGAAGCAGAGCCGGCGGCGGGCGGCGGCGACGGGCGGAGAGGCGAACATTCCGATGGACGCCGAGACCGAGCGGTGCCTGCGCCTGGAGGGCTTCACGATGGCCGACGTGCCCGAGGAGGGGCGCGAGATCCAGGTGAGGCGCACGGCGAACCTCCACACGGGAGGCACGATCCACGACGTGACGGACCATGTGCATCCGACTTTGGTCGATGCGGCGGTGCGCATTTCGCGGGCCGTGGACATCCCCGTGGTGGGTGTGGACTTGCTGGTGCCCTCGCATTTGGGCGCGAAATATAAGTTCATCGAGGCGAACGAGCGGCCGGGGCTGGCAAATCATGAGCCGCAACCCACTGCCGAGCGCTTCATTGATCTGCTATTCCCGCAGTCGATTCCGCATGCGGCACGCCAGGCGTCCCGCCAAACGCTCGACACGGGGGAACAGTGTCCCGACTGACGATTGATACCGTCTATCTGAAGGATACGCTGGCTGAGTTGCTGTCGATCGCCTCACCGACGGGGTATACGGATACCATCGTGCGTGCGGCGGTGGGGGAGCTTCGGCGGCTGGGGCTGGAGATGGAGATCACCCGGCGCGGTGCGATCCGGGCGCGACTTCCGGGCAAGAGCCCGCTGGGCGCGCGGGCGATGATCGCGCATCTGGACACGCTGGGCGCGCAGGTGAAGATGTTGAAGCCGAACGGGCGTCTGGAAGTGACGCCCGTGGGCAACTGGTCGGCGCGCTTCGCCGAAGGGGCGCGCACGACGATTTTCACCGACAAGGGCGCGTATCGCGGGACGATTCTGCCTTTGAAGGCATCGGGCCACACCTTCAACGAGGAGGTGGATACGCAGCCGGTGGCGTGGTCGAACGTCGAGCTTCGGGTCGATGCAATCGTGAAGGATCAGTATGATCTTGAGCGGCTCGGCTTTGCGGTGGGCGATCTCATCGCGATCGACCCGATGCCGGAGTTCACCGACAACGATTTCATCGTCTCGCGTCATCTCGACGACAAGGCGGGCGTGGCGGTTCTGTTTGCGACGATGGATGCGCTGGTGCGGGCCAAGGCCGAGCTGCCGGTGGATCTTTTCTTCATTTTTTCGATCGCCGAGGAGATTGGCATCGGCGGTGCATCGGTGCTGACGGACGACATTGCGTCGTTGATCACCATCGACAATGGCACGACGGCGCCGGGACAGAATTCGAGCGAGTTCGGTGTGACGATCGGCATGGCCGATCAGGCCGGCCCGTTCGACTGGCATTTGACGCAGAAGCTGGTGAAGCTCTGCGAGGAGAATGATATCCGCTACCAGAAGGATATCTTTAAGTTTTATCGCTCCGATTCGGCGGCCGCGCTGGAAGCGGGGTATGATGTGAGGACGGCGTTGGTGACCTTTGGTGTGGATGCGTCGCATGGATATGAGCGGATTCATATGCATGCGCTGAGGTCGATCGCCGAGCTTCTGACGGCGTATGCGGTCAGCCCGGTGGAGATCGGGCGCGACCGAGAGATGATGGGCTCCATTGCCGGCTTCCCGACGCAGCCGATGGAAGATGCCGATGTGTTTCCGCGTCCCGTGAAGCCGCAGGTCTAGTGGAGACGATCACAACAACCGATGCGCTCGCCGCGTTATGCGAGCGCTTGTCCGCGGCGCCGTTCGTGACCGTGGACACCGAGTTTTTGCGCGAGACGACGTTCTGGCCGAAGCTGTGCCTGGTGCAGATCGCGTCGATGGACGAGTCGGCGATCATCGACCCGTTGGCCGAAGGGCTGTCGCTGGAACCCTTGTTCGCGCTGCTGTCGAACCAGGCGGTGATGAAGGTGTTTCATGCTGCGCGGCAGGATGTGGAGATCTTCCACCATCTGTCGGGGCAGGTGCCGTCGCCGCTGTTCGACACGCAGGTGGCCGCGATGGTGTGCGGCTTCGGCGATTCGGTGGCGTACGACCAGATCGTGCAGCGGGTGACGGGCGCGATGGTCGACAAGTCGAGCCGGTTCACGGACTGGTCGGCGCGGCCGCTGACGGAGGCGCAGCTCACCTATGCGATGGCCGACGTGACGCATTTGCGGCACGTTTACATCCATCTGCGCGACACGCTGGCGGAAAAGGGGCGCGAGGACTGGGTGGCGGAGGAGATGGCGCTGCTGGCCTCGCCCGAGACCTACGACCTGAAGCCCGAGGATGCGTGGAGGCGGCTGAAGGCGCGGGCGCGGCAGCCGGTGGAGCTCGCCGTGCTGCAGGAGCTTGCGGCGCTGCGCGAGCGGGAGGCACGGGAGAGGGACGTTCCGCGCAACCGCGTGATGAAGGACGACGCGATCTACGAGCTGGCGTTGCAGCGTCCGCGCAATGCGGCGGCGATGACGAAGCTGAGGGCGGTGCCGAAGGGGTTCGAGCGGTCGCGGCTGGGCCAGGCGGTGCTGACCTTGATCGACGAGGTGATGGGGCGCCCGGCGGATAGCTTGCCGTCGCTGCCGAAGCGCAAGCCGAGCATCGAGGGTGCGAGCTCGGCGGTGGAGTTGATGAAGGTGCTGCTGAAGCTGTCGGCGGAGGCGCACGGTGTGGCGCCGAAGGTGCTGGCGACGGTGGACGACCTCGAGGCGATCGTGTCAGGCCAGGACGCACCGGCATTGTCGGGTTGGAGGCGGGTGGTGTTCGGCGATGCGGCGCTGAAGCTGCGGTCGGGGGAGATCGGCATCGCGTTCGACGGTCGAACGCTGCGGACGATCGAGTGTGAAAGGCCGGTGAACCCGGTTCCGGCGGGGGCGGGGCGCAGCCGGCGGCGCAAGAAGCGCGGCGAGGCTGACGAGGCGGCGCCGGCGGAAAGCTGAGGCGCGGCCTTTGGCGTGATGAGAGCCCGGTTCGGCGGTCCTTGTGAGGGGCGCCGGGCCGGGCTTTTTTCGTGGCTCAGATCGGGCCGCGGATGGGCGGCTGGAAGGAGTAGCCGAGGTCCCAGGGGAAGTAGATCCAGGTGTCCTGGCTGACTTCTGTGACGAATGTGTCGACCTGGGGGCGGCCGCTCGGCTTGGCGTAGACGGTGGCGACGTGGACGCCGGGAAGCTTCTCGCGCACGAGCTGGGCGGTTTTGCCCGTGTCGACGAGGTCGTCGACGATGAGAAGCTTCTTGGGGTCGATGTCGGTCACGTTGGGCGCGACGTCTTTGAGAACCGAGAGGTTTTCGAGCTGTTTGAACTCGCCGTAAGAGACGATGCAGATCGTGTCGATCACCCGCACGCCGAGTTCGCGGGCGACGATGGCGCTGGGGACGAGGCCGCCGCGGGTGATGCAGATGATCGCCTCGAAGGGGCCGTGTCCGTTGAGACGCCAGGCGAGTGCCCGGCAGTCGCGGTGGAACTGGTCCCAGGAGACGGGGAAGGCTTTTTCCGGGAGTTTCTGATCAGACATGGATGGGAGTGGGCCCCGCAACGAAAGGTTTTTCAATAGCTAAAGGATTTCCCGTGTCCTGCGAAGGCCGATTTGCGGTCCTGGGCGGAGGCTGGTGCGTCGCCTGAGAGGGGCGGCGCGATGAGGGTCGTCTGAACTTTGATCGGGGCGGTCAGAGGCTGGGCCGCCGGGGCGAGGGCGCGATCATCGTCGGTGAGGGAATTGGGGTTCTGCGACGGGGCGCCGATGCGGCTGATGAGGGCGAAGAGGGCGCGCCGGGTCTGTTCGGCGAAGAGGGCGCCCTCGGCGCAGGCGTCGGGGCGGCGTTCGCAGAAGGTCATGGCGTCGGCGGCGGCGGCGCGGATGACGGCGCTGACGGGTGACTGGGGCGCGATGACGGGCATGACGGCGGCGATGAGGGCGCAGAGGAGAATGAGCTTGAAGATCAACTTCATGATCTGGCTCCGGTTTTAGGTCCAACGGCGGGACCATAACGGAGCCGGGTAACAGCGCGGTTGGAAACGACAGGTGGATTGCGCCGTGTTGAGTCAGGGGAAGTTTAACATCCTTTTCATTGGTTTGAGGGAGGGTCTTGCCGAGGAGGACGGGGCCCTGCACTTGCCACACCGCATCATGGATTTTCCGCTGGCTGAGATGGCGCATGCGACCGGTGAGACGGCGCGGCGTTTGTATCGGCGCGCGATCCGCCGCAAGGGTGGCGCCGCCGTGGCGCTGGGCTTTGCGATCACCGGTTTCATGGTGGGCGGAAACGCCCTCTGGGATCAGGACGAACGGCATCCGGCGCCGCTGTGGGGCCGGGGCGAGGTGACCTCGATGGCGGCCCACAACGGGTCCGCGCAGAAGGGCGCGCCGCTGGATGTGGCGGCGGTGAGGGATGTGTCCGCGCCGTCTTCGCAGATGGTGGGCGCTGTTCAAGAGGCGCTGCGGGCGAGCGGCTGGTATGATGGACCGGCGGACGGTGTGCTGGACGACGTGACGGTCGAGGCGATCGAGGCGTTCGAGGCGGACCAGGGTTTGCCGGTCACCGGTGAGCCGAGTGTTGGGCTGATGGCGGCGTTGAGCGCGGGTGATCCGTTGCCCCCGGCGGCGCCGCGGACGGACCTCAGCGTTTTGGAGATACAGAGGCGTCTGAATGCCGGCGGGTATGGGCCGCTGGCGGAGGACGGCCGGATGGGACCGAATACGCAGCGGGCGCTGGACTCCTTTGCTATGGACCTCGGCTTGGCGGGTGGGCCGCGCGAGGCGATCATCAGGGCGCTTGCATCCGGCGGGGCCTGACGCCACTTCCCTGCGATGAGTTTCTTGGACAGACCGGCGCCGCGGCTGAGGGCGCAGATGTGGGTTGATGCCTATATCCGTCGTTGCCGCACGGCTGGGGCGTTCGTATCGATCTCGCGCCGGGGTGATGACAGCGCGGGTGCGATTTTCATCGAGTGCTTGCACGGCGATGGCGTGGACCTTTATGGGCCGCGCATGCGCGAGGATGGCGGCCGCGGCTTCGAGCGGATCATGGAAGCGGTTCCGGGGTTTCAGGTGGCGGAGCGGATCGAGCGTGAGGCTCGGTTTGACGGCGACCTGTGGCTGGTGACGGTCGAGGACCGCGAGGGCCGCGTTTTTCTGATGGATGACGAGATTGAGTGAGCCCTTTTGGCGCGTGAAGTCGCTGGAGGAGATGAGCCCGGCGGAGTGGGAATCGCTGTGCGACGGGTGCGGGCGGTGCTGTCTCAACAAGCTGGAAGACTGGGACACGGGCGAGATCGCGTGGACGAACGTGGCGTGCACGCTGCTGGACCACGGAACGTGCCGGTGCCGGTCGTACGAGAACCGGGCGGAGATCGTGCCTGATTGCGTGCAGCTGACGCCGGAGGAGGTGCGCAAGATCACCTGGTTGCCGCGCTCGTGTGCCTACCGTCTGGTTGCAGAGGGGCGGGATTTGTTTTGGTGGCATCCGCTGATTTCGGGCCGTGCGGAGAGTGTGCACGAGGCCGGGATTTCGGTGCGGGGCAGGGTGGTGAGCGAGGATGACGTTCCGGTGGAGCGCTATGAAGAGCACCTTGCAGAATGGCCCGAGAAAATTTGAGCGAGCGGCACTGAAACTATAGGTTGACAGCGTCGCGATGATCACGTAGAGATGTGACACAGTCGCAGAGTTGGGCCGCATGGGCGGGTGCCCGATGGTCGGGAGCGGGACCTGAACGCGCCCATGCGGGTGCGGCGCTGCTGAAGTTGAGCGGTGCGGCGGCTGAGTGTTTTGAGTAGCGCCTTGAGGCGCGTCGCGGTTGGGCGGCGCGCCTTTTTTCTTGTGCGGGTTGGCGCGGGAGCGTGGGCCGCAGGGCGCAGTGCGTGGAGATCTCGTGATGGCTGATGAGACGCATGAGGGCCGGGCTGGACGGGCGCGCCTCGTGGAACGGTTGTTCCATGCCTTGTCGCGGCAATTGAAAGAGGTCGAGGACCGGGCGGTCGAGGCCGGGTCGGACCTGATCAAGGACAACAAGGTGCTGGCGGAGATCGCCAAGACGATGGAGACGCTGCTGAGCTTGGACCGCAAGCTGGCGGGAGACGAGGGCGAGAAGGGGCTGGTGGATCTCGACCGGCTGCGGGCGGACCTGGTGGAGAGGTTGAACAGGCTGGTGCCGGGGCGCCGCCAGCCGCCGGCGACTGAGTGACGGGCGCGGCGGGGGGCGGGGCGGCTGCGGACCGGTCGTCGGGCGAGGGTTCGGCGGGGGCGCTGCGGGAGGCGTTGAGGGCGTGCCTGGAGAACGAGGGCACGCTTGATGCGTTTCTGGCGGAGTTGCCTGCGGAGGCGGCGGAGGCGCTCCTCGGCGACTGGGCGGTGTGGGCGCGCGAGGCGCAGTTGCCGCCGGATGGTGATTGGACGACGTGGCTGATCCTGGGCGGGCGCGGTGCGGGTAAGACGCGCGCGGGCGCCGAGTGGGTGAGGGGGGTCGTGATGGGGCGGGCGCCGTTCGCGGTGGAGCCGGCGGGGCGGATCGCCCTAGTCGGCGAGACCTTTGCGGATGCGCGCGAGGTGATGGTGGAGGGCGTTTCGGGCCTATTGGCGATTGCGCCGCGGCGGGAGCGTCCGCTGTGGCAGCCGTCGCGGAGGCGGCTGGAGTGGCCGAATGGCGCGGTGGCGCAGCTCTTTTCGGCGGCGGATCCGGAGAGTTTGCGCGGGCCGCAGTTCGATGCGGCGTGGGCGGACGAGTTGGCGAAGTGGCCGCAGGCCGAGGCGACGTGGGACATGCTGCAGTTCGGGCTGCGGCTGGGGGCGAGGCCGCGCCAGGTGGTGACGACGACACCACGGGCGGTGCCGCTGCTTAAGGCGCTGCTGGCCGATGGGCGCACGGCGGTGTCCCGCATGGCGTCGGCCGAGAACACGGCCAATCTGGCGCCGGGATTTCTGGCGGCGGTGGTGGAGCGGTACCAGGGCACGCGGCTTGGGCGGCAGGAGCTGGACGGCGAGCTGATCGAGGACCGGGATGACGCCTTGTGGAAGCGGGCGCAGATGGACCGGGACCGCGTGAAGGAGGCGCCAGAGCTGGTGCGGGTGGTTGTGGCGGTGGATCCGCCGGCGACGAGCCATGCGAAGTCGGATGCGTGCGGGATCGTGGCGGTGGGGCTTGGGACGGACGGGCGCGGCTATGTGCTGAGCGATCGGACGATGCACCGCGCGTCGCCGCAGGCGTGGGCGGAGCGGGCGGTGGGGCTTTACCACTCGTTGGAAGCCGACAAGCTGGTGGCCGAGGTGAACCAGGGCGGCGAGATGGTGGCGACGGTGGTGGCGCAGGTCGACCCGTCGGTGCCGGTCACGCCGGTGCGGGCGACCCGCGGCAAGTGGCTGAGGGCCGAGCCGGTGGCGCAGCTTTATGAGCAGGGCCGGGTAAGCCATGTGGGCGTGCTGCCGGAGCTCGAGGACCAGATGTGCAATTTCGTTCCGGCGGGGACGTCAGAGGGGGCGTCGCCGGACCGGATCGACGCGCTGGTGTGGGCGCTGACGGCGCTGATGCTGAACGTGGAGGCGCCGGTGTCGGTGCCGCGGGTGAGGCGGCTCGGCTGAGCGGGCCGGCGAGGCTGGATCGGAAACAAGGGCGCCTAGCGGCGCCCTTTTCTTTTGTCCCGAAGGGGGTGCGATGGGCATCTTTGGCAAACGCGAGACCAAGGCGTCGCGCGTGGGGCGGCTGATGAGCGTGGAAGCTCTGGGCCGTCCGGTTTGGACGCCGCGCGACTATGCGTCGTTGGCGCAGGAGGGGTTTGCGAAGAACCCGATCGTGTTCCGTTCGGTGCGCATGATTGCGGAGGCGGCGGCCTCGGCGCCGTGGCTTCTGTATCAGGGCGAGCGGGAGGTGGAGAACCATCCGCTCTTGGACATGCTGAAGCGGCCGAACCCGGCGCAGCCCGGTGTGTCGCTGATGGAGACGATTTACGGGCACCTGATGGTGGCCGGCAATGCGTATCTGGAAGTGGTGATGCTGGACGGTGCGCCGCGTGAGCTGTTCGCGCTGCGGCCGGATCGAATGAAGGTGATCGCGGGGCCGGACGGGTGGCCGCAGGCGTTCGACTATCAGGTGGCCGGGCGCACGGTGCGGTTTCAGCAGGACGGGGTGGTGCCGCCGGTGCTGCACCTGTCGCTGTTTCATCCGCTGAACGATCATTATGGGTTCGCGCCGATCGAGGCGGCGCAGACGTCGCTCGACATCCATAACGCGTCGGGAGCGTGGTCGAAGGCGTTGCTCGACAATTCGGCGCGGCCTTCTGGGGCGCTGGTCTATTCGGGTGAGGGGCACCTGAACGACGAGCAGTTCGAGCGGCTGAAGGCCGAGCTCGAGGACGGGTATCAGGGGGCGCGCAATGCGGGGCGTCCGCTGCTGCTGGAGGGCGGGCTCGACTGGAAGACGATGGCGATGAGCCCGCGCGACATGGAGTTCATCGAGGCGAAGAACCAGGCGGCGCGTGAGATTGCGCTGGCGTTTGGTGTGCCGCCGATGCTGCTCGGGATACCGGGCGACAACACGTATGCGAACTATCGCGAGGCGAACCGGGCGTTCTGGCGTCAGACGGTGCTGCCGCTGGTGAACCGGACGGTTCAGGCGATGGGGAATTGGCTGACGGCGGCCTATGAGCCGGGGCTGCGGTTGGCGTTCGACTCCGATGGGGTGGAGGCGCTCTCGGTGGAGCGCGACGCGCTCTGGGAGCGGGTGATGGCGGCGGACTTCCTGACGCGCGACGAGAAGCGGGCGGCGGTCGGTTACGGCGTCCTCGCCGGCGAAACGGGCGCGGGCGAGGGGGCCGCGGACGCAGGGGGCGGCGATGCCGTACCGGACTGATGGATCCACTCACACAGGTGATCGTGGAGCGAGGTGACCTGGCGCACCTCGCTCTCTTTTTATGGGCGTCCGCCTCGTCGGGGCTGCTCGCCTGGACCATGCGCGAGTTGGCGCGTTCGAACCGGCGCTTTTCCGAGTTCGTGAACGCGATCGCGAAGCTCAACCAGATGTTTGGACAGTCCTGATGGTGGAATGGTTTCGCAGAGCGGCCGACCCGGTGTTGCGTCTGACGACGATGCGGCCGGTGGCGCACGACGAGGTGTTTGCCGAGTTCGCCCGCGTCGTGGGGCAGGTGGCGCTCGAGGAGCGGGTCCGCAACGAGCCGCGGGTGGTGAGCTTCCGGCAGAAGCGGGGCGTGTTGTGATCGCGGTGCGCGAGGGCGCGGCGCCGGAGCGCAAATATGCGGCGTCGCTGGCGTCGGTGGACGCGGACGGGCGCTTCTGCGGCTACGCCTCGCTGTTCGGGCGGATGGATCTGTCGGGTGACATCGTGATGCCGGGGGCGTTCACGCGCACGCTGAGGCTGCGCGGGGCGGACGGGGTTCGGATGCTGCTGGAGCACGACCCCAAGGCGGCGATCGGTTTCTGGATGGTGTTGGAGGAGGATCGCCGCGGCCTGTGGGTCGAGGGGCAGATCCTGTCGTCGCCGGACGCCGCGCGGGCCGGAGGGCGGATGCGGGCCGGTGAGCTCGACGGTCTGTCGATTGGGTTTCGCACGGTGCGTGCGGATGAGGATCGGCTGGCGCGGGTGCGCCGGCTGACTGAGATCGACCTTTGGGAGGTGTCGGTGGTGAAGTCGCCGATGCTGCCGGAGGCGAGGGCGCGGGCGGCGGGAGCCTGCCGCGCAGAGGCTGGGGGCGAGGCTCCCGAGGCTGCCGTAGACGCTGGGCTGGTCGCCTTGCTGCGTCGGGAAACGGCCATTCTTCGTCAAACGAGGTAGATGATGGATAACCAGATGGGTGCGCCCGAGACCAAGGCCGAGCTGAACAATGCGTTCGGCGAGTTGATGGGGGCGTTTGAGGTCTTCCGCGAGACCAACGACCGCCGCCTGGCGGATCTCGAGAAGAAGGGCGCTGACGTCCTGACCGTCGAGAAGCTGGCCCGTGTGGAGGCTGCGCTGGATGCGCAGCAGCGCCGCATGGACGAGATGGTGCTGCGCGGTTCGCGTCCGGCGATGATGGGCGGCATTCCGGTGCAGGCGAACGAGACGAAGAGCGCGTTCAGCGCGTTCGTGCGTTCCGGCGACGAGCAGGCGATGCGCCAGCTCGAGACCAAGGCGATGACGTCGGACGGTGGTCTGGCGATGCCGATCGAGGTCGAGGCGGAGGTGATGCGCCGTCTGTCCGAGCTGTCGCCGTTCCGTCAGATCGCGACGGTGCGTTCGATCTCTTCGACGAGCTTCCGCAAGGCGGTTCCGAACGGTCTGACCGGCGCTTGGGCGGCGGACGAGACTTCGGCGCGCACGGCTGACGCGACGTCGCTGAAGGCGCTGAACTTCCCGACGGGCGAGCTTTATGCAGTTCCGGCGGCCTCTTCGGTGCTGGTCGAGGATGCGGCGATCGACATTGGCGAGTGGTTGGCGAGCGAGATCGAGATGGTCTTCGCGGACCAGGAGACGAAGGCCTTCGTGATCGGCAACGGCACGACGCAGCCGAAGGGTATCATCACTTATGCCGGTACCGGCGTGGAGGGTGACCTCGATGCCGAGACGATCGGCGTGAAAAAGACGGGCGTGAACGGGGCGTTCCCGACGGTGGCGCCGTCCGATGCGCTGGTGGATCTCGTCTATTCGCTGAAGGCGACCTATCGCCAGAATGCGCACTTTGTGATGAACCGCAGCACGCAGGCGCATATCCGCAAGTTGAAGGATGGCGAGGGCGAGTATTTGTGGACGCCGCCTTCGGTTCCGGGTGGGCGTGCCGGTCTGATGAGCTTCCCGATCGTGGAGGCCGAGGACATGCCGGACTTCAACACCACGGGTGCCAACGCGATTGCGTTCGGCGATTTCCGTCGCGGCTATCTGATCGTCGATCGTCAGGGCATCAAGGTTCTGCGTGATCCCTATTCGGCCAAGCCGAACGTCCTCTTCTACACGACGAAGCGTGTGGGCGGCGGCGTGCAGGACTTCGACGCGATCAAGCTGCTGCAGTTCGCCGCCTGAGTTTCAGCGTAGCGGCGATCGCCGGGTGACCGGCGGAGGGTGGGGCCAGAAGGTTTCTGGCCCCCTTTTTCTGTGTGGTTGGATGGTGCGCGGGGGGAGCGGCTGGCGCGGCCGGCTGGTCTCGTCCTGCGCTGACCGAAGGGTGAGACGATGGTGGCGATCCTGGTGACACCGCCCGTGGCCGAGCCGGTGACGCGCGAGGAGGTGAAGCTTCATGCGCGGATCGACGGAACGGCCGAGGATGCGAAGGTCGATGCGCTGATCAAGGCGGCGCGGCTGGACGTGGAGAGCCGGACGGGCCGGGTGCTGGTCACGCAAGGGTGGCGCATCTATCGCGACAGCCCGCCGCGTGGGGGCGTTATGCGCCTGTCGCCGGGGCCGGTGCAGAGCGTGGACGCGGTGACGGTCTATGGCGCGGACGGTGTCGCCGAGGTGATGGCGCCGGGCGATTATGTGGTGGACACGGCGAGTGTGCCGGGGCGGCTGAGCCTGGGGGCGGGGCGGTTCTGGGGCTCGCGGGCGCTGAACGGTCTCGAGGTGGATCTGACGTGCGGCTATGGCGGGCCGGAGGATGTTCCGGCGTCGCTGAAGCAGGCGGTGCTGATGCTGGTGTCCTACTGGTACGAGCAGCGTGAGGCGGCGGCGATCGGCGCGGTGACGGCGAACGTGGCGTCGGGTGTGGCGGCGCTGACGGCGCCTTATCGCATGCCGAGGCTGTCGTGACGCCGGGCGCGGGCGAGCTGAGGCGCCGCCTGGTGCTCGAGGTGGCGAACGACGTGTCCGACGGCGCCGGAGGGGCGACGCGGACGTGGGTGCCGGTGGAGAGCCTGTTTGCGCAGGTGGAGCCGCGGCGGCGGCGCGAGACGGTGGACGACGGTCGCGCGGTGGGGCTGGTGACGCACCGGGTGACGGTGCGGCGCACGGGCAGCGTGGCGCGCGGGGCGCGGCTGGTGGACGGGGCGCGGCGCTACCGTGTGCTGGCGGTGGAGGATCTCGACCCGCAGCGGCGGTTCCTGTCCTTGCTGTGCGAGGAGGAGCAGGAATGAGCGACGCGCGTCATGCCGTGATGGCGGAGATTTACCGGGCGCTGACCGAGGATGCGGGGCTTTCGGGCCTGCCGGCGGCGCCGGGGGTGTTCGACGGTGTGCCGCAGGGCGCGACTTTTCCGTTCGTGGCGATCGGCGACGTGCGGTCGGTGCCGCTGGACTCGGATGAGGTGCCGACGATGGAGCACCGGATCGAGCTGGCGGTGAATTCGCGCTCGGCCGGGCGGCGAGAAGCTTCGGACATCGCAGAGCGGGTACGCTCGGTGTTGGAGGGCGGGGCGCTGTCGCCGGTGGGGCATCGACTGGTGTCGATGAGGCATGAGGCGAGCGACGTGGCGGCGCGCCGTGATGGGCGGTCCTACCGGGCGCGGATGCGGTTCCGCGCGGTGACGGAAGCACAATAGAGGAGGGCGCTCGATGGGTGCGCAGAAGGGCAAGGACCTTCTTCTGAAGGTGGACGAGACGGGTGCGGGATCGTTTGTGACGGTGGCGGGCCTGCGCTCGAAGCGGATTTCGTTCGGCGCGGAGGCGGTGGACGTGACCGACCAGGAATCGGCGGGGCAGTGGCGTGAACTGCTGGACGGCGCCGGGGTGCGGCGGGCCAATCTTGCGGGGTCTGGCATCTTCAAAGACGCCGCGTCGGACACGGTGGTGCGGACGATCTTCTTCAACGGCGCGGTGCGCGACTGGCAGGTGATCGTGCCGGACTTTGGCACGGTGGCAGGCCCGTTTCAGGTGACGGCGCTGGAATATGGCGGCAACCATGACGGCGAGGTGGTCTATGAGATCGCCATGGAGTCGGCGGGTCAGCTGACCTTTACGGCGGCCTGACGTGGCCAATCCTTACCGGGGTGAAGTGGAGGCCGTCCTCGATGGGCGGCCTTTTACGTTGTGCCTGACGCTGGGGGCGCTCGCCGAGTTGGAGCGGGTGTTCCGGTGCGAGGACATGACGGCGCTGGTGGACCGCTTCGCTGCGGGGAAGCTGTCGGCGGTGGACGCGATCAGGATCATCGGTGCGGGGCTTCGCGGGGCGGGGCACGCGGTGGACGATGATCAGGTGTCGCGGATGAAGGCGGATGGCGGGGCGTCGGGTTTCGCGTCGGTGGTGGCGGCGTTGCTGACGGCAACGTTCGGGACGGCTGATGCGCCGGCGGCCGCTGGGGTCGCGGGGACTGCCGACCCTTTGTGATGGGGGCCGTGCCTCATGAGGCGCGGCCGTTTCCGTGGTGCGATCTGATGGCGCTGTTCATCGGCGAGAGGCGCATGGCGCCGGCCGATTTCTGGGCGATGACCCTTCCTGAAATTGAGGCTGTGCTGGGGCCCTGCGTGCCGTTGGGGACGCGCCGGGGTGCGTTGGCGCGGCTGATGGAGCGTTTTCCCGATGGCTGACGAGAC
Organism: Acuticoccus yangtzensis; assembly: GCF_001927245.1. Classification (GTDB taxonomy): domain Bacteria; phylum Pseudomonadota; class Alphaproteobacteria; order Rhizobiales; family Amorphaceae; genus Acuticoccus; species Acuticoccus yangtzensis. The sequence goes on from NZ_MJUX01000003.1 coordinate 322,205, forward strand.
CGGAAAATTGAGCGGCGCGAGCGACCTCGCCGAAGATCTGGCGGATACGCTGGAGGTTTCGGCGAGCCGCTTTTCGAGCGTGCTGGCGACGGGGATGAGGCGGGCGATCGCGGACGGCTACACGCTGGACCGTGTGCTGCGCCAGGCGGCGCTGTCGATCGCTAATTCGGCGCTGCGGTCGGGTCTGCAGCCGCTGGCGGGGCTAGTGGGGCAGGGCGCGAATGCGGCGCTGGGCGGATTGGCGCAGGCGGCAACGAAGGTGGTGCCCTTCGCGGAGGGTGGCGTGATCGGCGCGCCGACGGCGTTCGGGATGGGCGGCGGGCGGATCGGGCTGATGGGCGAGGCCGGGCGCGAGGCGGTGTTGCCGCTGGCGCGCGGAACGGACGGGCGGCTGGGCGTTGCGCTGGAGGGCGCGGGCGGCGGCGGCGGGTCCACGACGATAAACGTGTCGATCGCGGCGACGGATGCGGAGAGTTTCCAGCGTTCGGAGGCGCAGGTGACGGCGATGCTGGCGCGTGCGGTGGCGCGCGGTCGGCGCGGTCTTTGATCTCAAGGCTTTGACGGAAGGGGCTTTGGGCCATGGACGGATTTCATGACGTGAGATTCCCGCTCGCTGTTGCGTTTGGGGCGACGGGGGGGCCGGAGCGGCGCACGGAGATCGTGACGCTGGGGTCCGGCCGGGAGGCGCGAAACCAGCGCTGGGCGATGAGTAGGCGTCGGTATGACGCGGGTACAGGAGTAAAGCATCGTGATGACCTTCAACAAGTGCTTGAGTTTTTTGAAGAGCGTCGAGGCCGCCTCTACGGCTTTCGTTACCGTGATCCAATCGATCACAAAAGTTGTGCGCCAAGTGTCGCGCCAAGTGAAAGCGACCAACGTCTTGGGTTTGGTGACGGGACGCGGACGTCGTTCCCGCTGATCAAGCGCTACGGCGACGCGTTCGCCCCCTATGACCGGCGGATACATCTGCCGGTCGAGGGGACCGTCGTGGTCGCAGTGAACGGTGTGAGCCAGGCCGAGGGCACGGCATTCCAGGTCGTCGATGGGGTCGTGGAGTTCGAACCGGGCTTCGTGCCGGGTGATGGGGACGTGGTGCGGGCGGGTTTTCAGTTCGACGTGCCGGTGCGGTTCGACACGGACCGGCTCGACGTGAACCTTTCGCGGTTCGAGTCCGGCACGATCCCGACGATTCCGATTGTGGAGATCGTGCTGTGAGGGACGTTCCGAGCGGTTTGAAGGCGCATCTGGAGGGCGGGGCGCAGACGGTGTGCCACTGCTGGCAACTGGAGCGCACGGACGGGGCGGTGATGGGGTTCACCGACCACGATTCCGAAGTGGTGTTCGGCGGCGTGACGTTTTCGGCGCTGGCGGGGCTGGAGAGTTCCGGCGACGTGGCGCGCACGGGGCTTGGCGTCGGCGGGCTCGAGGTGGCGGGTGCGCTGTCGGCGAGCGGGCTCGATGCGGCGGACCTGATGGCGGGGAAGTACGACTTCGCCGTTCTGACGGTGTGGCTGGTGAACTGGGCTTCGGTGTCGGAGCGGGTCGTCGTTCGGCGCGGGTCGCTGGGCGAGGTGATGCGGGCGGACGGCGCGTTCAGGGCGGAGGTGCGCGGGCCGGCGCAGGCGCTGGAGACAGTGCGGGGGCGGGTGTTCTCGACCGGGTGCGACGCGGATCTGGGCGACGGGCGGTGCAAGGTGGATCTTGCGGCGTTGGCGCGCACGGCGACGGTGGTGGCCGTCGACGGGGCGCGGCTGACGGTGAGCGGCATCGGCGATTTGGCGGACGGCTATCTGGCCGGCGGCGTGGCAGAGATGACGAGCGGGGCGGACGCGGGGAGCCGCGGGCCGCTAGTGCGGCATGCGGCCGTGGGCATGGCGACGGCGGGCGGAGCGACGGTGGAGGTGGCGGTTGTGCAGTTGCGCACGGCGCTGCTGGGCGTGGCGCCGGGTGACACGGTGGCGCTGACGCCGGGGTGTGACAAGCGCTTTGCGACTTGCGTCGCGACGTTTGGCAACGGGCCGAATTTTCAGGGGTTTCCGCACATCCCGGGAAATGACCGGGCGTTCGCTTACGCGCGGGGTTCGGAGTGAGGCGGGCCGATGTTGCCGCGGCGGCGCGGGGCTGGGTCGGCACGCCCTATCGTCATCAAGCGTCCATGAAGGCGGTAGGGTGCGACTGTCTGGGCCTGGTGCGCGGCGTGTGGCGCGAGGTGCTGGGGGCGGAACCGGAGTTGGTGCCGCCTTATTCGCCGGACTGGGCCGAGGCAGCGCGGCGCGAGACGTTGCTGGAGGCGGCGGCGCGCAACTTCATACCGGCGGAGGGCGTGGAGGCGGGGCGGCTTCTGGTGTTCCGCTGGCGGCGCGGGATGCCGGCGAAGCATGTGGGCGTTGCGGTGTCCGCCACGCGGTTCGTTCACGCCTACGACTCGGCGGGGCGGGCCGTGGAGGGCGATCTGGCGCCGATGTGGCGGCGGCGCCTGGTGGCGACGTTTGATTTTCCGGGGGTGACGGACTGATATGGCAACGCTTGTTCTTCAGGCGGCCGGGCAGGCCGTGGGCGGTCTTCTGGGGCCTGTCGGGGCGATCGTGGGTCGGGCGGCGGGTGCGCTGGCCGGTAATATGATCGACCAGCGGCTGTTCGGAGAGAGTTCGACGCGCTCGGTGGGGCGGATCGACGACGTGTCGGTTCAGACGGCCTCTGAGGGCAATCCGATCCCGAAGGTCTATGGGCGGATGCGCCTGGCCGGAACGGTGATCTGGGCGACGGACTTCGAGGAGACGACGCGGACGTCGTCGGTCGGCGGCAAGGGCGGCGGGCCGAAGGTTCGTGAGTATTCCTATTACGCCAACTTCGCGGTCGGGATCTGCGAGGGGCCGATTGCGCGGATCGGGCGGATTTGGGCGGACGGCGAGCCGATCGACCTCGATGGGGTGAATTGGCGGTATTATAAGGGCGAGGACGACCAGCCGGTCGACCCGCTGATCGAGGCGATCGAAGGGGAGGCGCCTGCTTATCGCGGACTCGCCTATGTGGTGTTCGAGGGGTTGCCGGTGGGTCCTTACGGCAACCGGCTGCCGCAGCTGACGTTCGAGGTGATCCGGCCGATCGGCGATCTCGAGAACGATGTTCGGGCGGTGACGATCATCCCCGGTTCGACGGAGTTTGGTTATCACCCGGACGTGGTGAAGCGGACGGTTGGGCCGGGCGAGGCGGTGGCGGACAACCGCCATATCGGCGTTGCGGTGTCCGATTTCGAGGCGTCGCTGGATGAGCTTCAGGCGGTGTGTCCGAACCTGGAGCGGGTGGCGCTGGTGGTGGCGTGGTTCGGGACGGATCTGCGCGTCGAGGAATGCGAGCTGAAGCCGCGGGTGGAGCGCAAGGACCGCGAAACGGACCTGCCGTGGGCGGTTGCGGGGCTCGATCGGGACAGCGCGGACACGGTGTCGGCGGACGAGGATGGACGGCCCTTTTATGGTGGATCGCCGTCGGATGCGTCGGTCTATGAGGCGGTGCGGGCGCTGAAGGACCGCGGCCTGAAGGTGGTGTTTTATCCGTTCATTCTGATGGATGTGCCGCCGGGGAACGGGCTTCCAGACCCCTATGGTGAGGCCGAGCAACTGCCGTTCCCGTGGCGGGGGCGCATCTCGGTGATGCCGGGGGTCGGTGAGGACGGTTCGCCGGACGGTACGGCGGCGGCGGGTGCGGCGGTGGCCGGGTTCGTGGGCACGGCGGCGGTCGGCGACTTTTCGGGCGTGGGGCCGGACGTGGCCTATACGGGGCCGGCGGAATGGTCGTACCGGCGGATGATGCTGCATTATGCCCGGCTGACGGCGCAGGCGGGGGGCGTCGAGGCCTTCCTGATCGGGTCGGAGCTGCGTGGGCTGACGTGGATCCGGGACGAGACGGGTTTTCCGTTCGTCGATGCGCTGGTGACGCTGGCGGACGATGTGCGGGCGATCGTCGGATCCGAGACGAAGATTTCGTATGCGGCGGACTGGTCGGAGTATTTCGGGCGCCAGAATGCTGTGACGGTCGAAGGAATCTCGGCCGTGAATGTTTGGTTTCACTTGGACCCGCTGTGGGCGAGTGAGAACATCGACTTCATCGGGATCGACAATTACTGGCCGCTTTCGGACTGGCGGGATGGATCGCATGCGGACGAGGCGGTGGCGTCGTCGGTGTATGACCCGGACTATCTGGCGGGGAATGTCGCCGGGGGTGAGGGGTTCGATTGGTACTATCCCGGCGGCGCGCGGGAGGCGCAGGGTCGCGTGGCGATCGCGGGCGACTTCTACGGCAAGGATTGGGTGTTCCGATACAAGGACGTGGCGTCGTGGTGGAGCAATCCGCACTATGACCGCGTGGCCGGGGTGGAGTCGCTGACGGCGACGGCGTGGGTGCCGCAGTCGAAGCCAGTTTGGTTCACGGAGCTGGGTTGTCCGGCGATCGACAAGGGGTCGAACCAGCCGAACGTGTTCTTCGACCCGAAGAGCTCGGAGTCGCATCTGCCCTATTTTTCGAGTGGGCGGAGGGATGATGGGATCCAGCGGGCGCATCTGGAGGCGTTTTACGACGTCTACGATGCGGACGGGGCGCCCGATCTGGCGGTCAACCCGGTGTCGAGCGTCTACGGCGAGCGGATGGTGGATCCGGCGACGATCCATCTGTGGACTTGGGATGCGCGGCCGTGGCCGATGTTTCCGCACCTTCTCGACCTGTGGTCGGACGGGGCGAACTGGGAGCGCGGCCACTGGCTGAACGGACGGCTGGGCGGCGTGCCGGTAGGGGCGCTGATCAAGGCGCTGTTCCGGGACTGGGGGCTCGAGGCGCCGGACGTGACGGGTGTGCCGGCGGTGCTGGACGGGTTCGTGGTGACGGGTCCGTCGAGCCTGAGGGCGGTGATCGAGCCGGTGTTGGACGCAGTGTCCGCGGTGGCGGCGGACACGGGGACGGCGATCCGCGTGGTGGGGCTGGCGCGGGCGCCGTCGCTGGCGCTGGACGAGGCCGATCTCGTCGAGGTGGATGGGCGCACGCCGCTGGTGGCGGAGACGCGCGACGATCCAGCGGGTCTGCCGGTGGAGGTGCGGCTTCGCTATTTCGACAGCGGGCGGGATTTTCAGATCGCGAGCGCGCGTTATCGGCCGCAGGAGGGGTCGGCGCGGCAGATCGAGACGATCTCGGTGCCGGCGAGCCTCAACGATTCATTGGCAACGGAGCTGGCGGAGCTGGCGCTAAGCGTCAGGTGGTCCGGCCGGACGAATTTGCGGTTCGCGTTGCCGTTGTCGCGGCTCGAAATTGCGCCGGGCGACGTGGTGGCGCTGACCCACGATGGGGTGACGCGCGAACTGATCGTCGAGGAGATCGAGGACCTGGGGCACCGGCTGATAACGGCGCGGACGTTGGATCGTGCGGCGCAGGCGGTGACGGCGGTGAAGGCGACGTTCAAGGAGCCGGCGGTGCCGCAGACGTTGGCGGCGCCCGTCGCGTTCGGGCTGAACCTGCCGCTGGTGGACGAGAACGTGGCCGAGCACAGGCCGTGGATTGCGGCTTTCTCGCGCCCATTCCCGTCGCAGATGGGCGTGTGGCAAGGCGTGTCGGGCGGTGCGTACAAGCTGATGCGCACGATCGACCGGCCTGCGTCGATGGGTGAGGCGCTGAGCGCGTTGCCGGCGGGGCCGACGGGTCGGTGGGACCATGGCGGGAGCTTCGACGTGAAGCTTTACAACGCTGCGGTGACGAGTGCTCCCGAGGCGAACGTGCTGGCGGGGGCGAATGCGCTGGCGGTTCAGAGTGCGAGCGGGCTGTGGGAGGTGCTGCAGTTTCGCGATGCGGAGCTGATCGGTGAGGGCGTGTACCGGCTGTCGGTGCTGCTGCGTGGTCAGCTTGGGACGGAAGATGCCGCCGCGGAGGGCGTTCTGGAGGGGGCGAAGGTCGTCGTTCTGGACGGGACGCTGGCGTCCGTGCCCATCGACCGGGGCGAGGTGGGGCTGTCGCGGTCGTACCGTGTGGGGCCGCTGGCCGAGGGGATCGGCGGGCCGAATGTGGCAGAGTTCGAGCTGACGGGGACCGGGCGGGGCATGGCGCCTTATGCGCCGGCACACGGCAAGGCACGGCGGCGGGAGAGCGACCATGCGCTGGTGGTCTCCTGGATCCGCAGGACGCGGGTCGGCGGGGATTATTGGGGCGCTGACGATGTGCCGCTGGGCGAGAGTGGCGAGGCCTACAGGGTAGAAATCCTGGACGGCGCAGAGGTCGTGCGCACCGTCACGACGTCAGGGCCGAGCTACGTCTATGCGCTGGCGGATCAGGTTGCCGACTTTGGGGCGGCGCCGGACCAGGTGTCGTTCCGTGTTGCGCAGAACGCGCCGGGCTTCGGGCTCGGCATAGTTTATGAGGTGACGGTCAATGTCGAACAGCCTTAACCTGGGGCTTCCCTTTGTGGAGCCGGCGCAGGCGCAGAAGCACGTCACGGTGAATGATGCGCTGATGCGGCTGGACGCGGTGGTGCAGCTTGCGGTGATCGACCGGACGATCGCGGCGCCTCCGGGCGCGCCGGCGGAGGGGGATCGCTACATTGTGGCGGCTTCCGCGACGGGGGCGTGGGCCGGGCATGAGGACGAGGTTGCGGCCTATCTTGATGGGGCGTGGACCTTTTTCGCGCCGCAGGAGGGCTGGGTGGCCTTCGATCGTGCGGCGGGGGTGATCGTGACCTATGGCGGGTCCGGCTGGGGGCCGATGGCGGGGACGCTCTCGGCTGGGACGGCGGAGACGTTGGGGATCAATACGACGGCGGATGCGACGAACCGGCTGTCGGTGCGGTCGGCTTATGCGCTGTTTGCGCCGGATCCGTCGGGTCCGGCGACGGGTGACGTGCGGATCGTGGCGACGAAGGAGACGGCAGGGGACGTCGTCTCGCATCTGTTCCAGAACAATTATTCGGGGCGGGCCGAGTTCGGGCTCATCGGCAGCGACGACTTTTCGCTGAAGGTGAGCGCGGACGGGTCGGCGTTCGCGCAGGCCTTCGTGGTGGATCGGACGACGGCGCAGGTGACCTTCGACGAGGAGGTTTCGGCGGCCGGCGGTCTGGTGACGCTGAGCGGGACGGGGGCGAGCTGGTCCAACGGTCTGGCGGTGTCGCTGGGGGGCGCGGGCGACAGCGGCTCATTGGCGGTCGGCGTGGGCGCGCTCGATGCGGCGACGAGCGGTGTCGACAACGTGGCCGTGGGCGACAGTGCGCTGGGCGCGGTGACGAGTGGCGGGCTGAACGTGGCCGTGGGGGTCGACGCCGGTGCGGCGGCGACAACGGCGAGCGGCAACACGATGGTGGGCGCGGGTGCGGGATCCGCGTTGACGGGCGGCACCAATACGGGCGTCGGCCGCAATGCGTTTGTGGGTGCATCGGCCGGGGTCACAAACTCGACCGCGGTCGGGGCAAATGCGACGGTCGGGGGCAGCAATCAGGTTCAGCTCGGCGACAGTGCGACCACGACCTACGCCTATGGTGCGGTGCAGGACCGGTCGGACGCGCGAGACAAGGCGGATATTCGGGACACGGTGCTGGGCTTGTCCTTCATCAAGGCGCTGCGACCGGTGGATTTCCGGTGGGACTACCGGGAGGACTACCGCGATACCGACGGCAGAGAGGTGCCGAAGGACGGGACGCGGGTGCGCGAGCGCTTCCACCATGGGTTCATCGCCCAGGAGGTGGAGGGGGTGATCGCCGCGAGCGGTGTCGATTTTGGTGGTTTTCAGGATCATGCGCGCGCGGGCGGCCGGGACGTGAAGACGCTGGGCTACGGCGAATTCGTGGGGCCGATGGTGAAGGCGATCCAGGAGCTGAGCGGCGAGGTCGAGGCGTTGCGGGCGGAAGTGGCGCGGCTTGGGATAAGTTGAGGCGCGCACTCAGAGCGGGACGGTAAGGCACTCACGCATGGCGTGGGTGCTTTTTTATTGTGTGAGTACCTGATGAGGGGGCTGAGGCGATGCTGAACAGGACGCCGTGGCTGGACTATCTGTGCCATCATATCGGACTGCGCGAGGTTCCGGGTCCGGAACATAATCCGCTGATCGTCGAGTGGGGGAAGCAGTCGGGCATCGACTGGTGGAACAACGACGAGGATGCGTGGTGCGCGGTCGCGGTGAACGGGGCGCTGGTGAATTCCGGCTATCCGTCCACGCGGTCGGCGCTGGCGCGGTCGTTCACGCGCTATGGGACGCGGCTGAAGCGGCCGGTGCGCGGGGCGATCGTGGTGTTTCCGCGTGGGACGAACCCGCTTTATGGGCATGTCGGCATCGTCGAAGAGGTGCGCGGCGACGGGACGATGGTGATCGTGAACGGAAATGCGTCGGACCAGGTGAAGCGGTCGGTGTTCCGTCAGTCGTCTGTCTTGCCGGACGGGATCCGGTGGCCGCCGGGCGCTGTGGCGCCGGTTGAGAGCCTTCCTGCGGCGGCCGATGTGCCGCTGGGTGAGCGTGTGCTGAAGGTGGGGGCGCGGGGGCCGGATGTCGCGGCGCTGCAGCGCAAACTGAACGTGCTCAACTATGGGCTCGAGGTGGACGGTATCTATGGCGGGATGACCCAGGACGCGGTGCGGCGGTTCGAGCTGCGGCGGAACCTGAATGGGGATGGGATCGCTGATCCGGCGATGCTTGCGGCGCTGATGGTGGCGGTGGACGAGCGCGAGGCACGGGATGCGAGGCGGTTGTCGGCCGAGAGGGCGGCAACGCCGATCGCGGGCGCGGGGGCTGTGGTCACTGCGGGCGCTGCGGTAACCACTGGTGTCGATGCTGCGAAGGACGTGACCGCAATGTCGGGTACGGCGACGGCAGGACTGCTGCTTATCGGTCTGGCGGTTGTCGTCGTCGCCGGGATTTTGTTGTGGCGCTATGCGATGGCGCGGGCCGAGGGGCCGGGATTGGACGAGGCGGTCTGATCCGCGGGCGGAGTCCGACCGCTGTACGAAAAACGATGTGAACCTGTCAGGGGCGGGCCGGATGGCGCGCCCCTTTTGTCTGCGCGGCAGGGCCGATGCCCGCCGCACGCTGCCATCAATGGCGGCGCACCCAGCGAACTCTGAAACATTGGGAGACTCGAGATGGTCGGTTTAGGCCTTGGCCCGATCCGTGGCGTGCCGTTCAGCCCGTCAGTGACGAGCCGCGACACGTCGCAGTCGTCGCACATTCCGGCGGATGTGAAGCTGCTCTATCTGAAGGGGTATGCCGAGGAGGCCGATGGCGGGCAGCATTCGGTGCGCCGCGTCGCGAGCGAGCCATCGCATGCGGGCAAGGTCCGGACGTCCGATCGCTTCATGCCCGACGGCAGCGTCGATGCGGTAAATGGCGGCTGGTGGGAGATTGCCGAAGTGATGCCGTCGCCGGAGATGTTCGGTGCGGTGGGCGACGGTATCGCAGACGACACCGCGGCGATCCGCAACTGGTTGGAATATGGCGGCGGGCGTGCGGATGATGGGCGCAAGACCTACCTTTTTGATCCGATCGTTCTGACGACGCCGGCAACGGTGGTGTGCGCGCGCGATACCACTTTCAAGCTGCGGTCCGGCTGGGCCAGTTGGACGGGTGAAGCCGGACACCTCGAGGTGCGGGCGGACCTGTCATGGTCGGGTGGCCGCTTCGACGGGTCGCGTGGCGACACCGACACGATGGCCGGACTTGAAGATATTTTTGGCGTCGCAGGGGTCGGGCAACAGCTCAATCAGTACAAGGCGGGAATCTTCGTTCGTGCCAGCAGTGATGTTACGATCGATCTGCGTGGGATCGTTTTCGTCGATCAGGTGAACCTTGCGCTGTACTGTAAGGGCTCCACGTCGGGTGTGGTCGGCGGTGTGATCGAGGATCTGGCGGCGGTTCGGTGCGGGCTCGGGTACCGTTTTGATCGGTGCCGTGAGCTTTATATTGGGGAAATATCCGCGCGAGAAATCGACAATCGTCTGGCCGAGGACAATGATGTCTATTTCCCGGCCTTCTTCCATATCGTCCATATGCTTCGGTCGGAGAGTTGTCCGGCGCGTAAGATCGATATCGAGACGGTGACAGGGCGCGCCGGGCGTTATGGCGTCTCGTCGGCGTTCATGAACGGGATCACCTGGGTCGGCAACACGCGATGCCCCATTCATTCGGCGTCGATTCAAGGGATGGGTGCGGCCGAGGGACAGCCGTCGGACTACGGCGGACAGACGATCCGTGAGACGGTCTCCATTCTCGGCGTGTCGTGGATCTCCAACGACAGCGCGACCCGGTTCGACGAGTTGAGCTTTTTCGGCACTGCGACCCAAGGGATCGAGGTCATTACGGACTATGACATCAGCTTCGGGCGGATGTTGTTGTGGTCGGACGGCGGGCGGCAGAATGTTCTGTCCGGCAGTGCTGCGATCAACTCGCACGGTGACGCCCGGCCGGCGGAGAATGTGGGCAACGGCCGGCATAAGCGGAACGGGCGTATCACGTTTTCCGAACTTATCATTCGCGGGCAGTGGCATTACGGGATCTGGGCGCGCAAGAACACCATCGAGGTGGGCTCGTGCTCGATCCGAGAGTGTCGGGCGGACCCGATCCTGCTCGACAACCAGGATCAGATCGAGTTTGAGAGTGCGGACGAACCACAGCGCGCATCGGTCATAATTCATGATGCGGACATCGCGTTCTGTGGCGGTCAGGTGAGGGTGGTGTCAGGCGAGCGTCTGGAGATCCACTCTGGCCGGGTTTCTGACAATTGTCAGCGGTCGGGCTACGATGATCCGACGCTCTCGGGTTCGGCGTTCACGCGCACTCAGGGGGTTGCCTATGATGCGGCCCATACCGATGCGGGGATTGTGGACCGGATCTACGTCAGCCCGGACGTTCAAACCGCGCCCTTGGCGAAAACGGCGGATACGTCGACCGGTATTTCGTTCATGCCGGGACTGCCGGTGCGCGGTTCTGAGGCGACTGTTCCCGAGCTTGATCTGTACTACGGGTTTATTACTGCAACGAACCCGTCAGAGATCCATCTGGGGCAGCGGATGGTGCTGAAAAACCTCAATGGCACGACGGATATTACGGTTTGGCCGGTCTATTCGTCGGGCGACGTCTTTCTGGTCGAGGTTGCCGATGCGGATAAGGCGATTGCGTGGAGCACGGCGGGGCATCTGACGTCCATGTCCGGCACGTGGGATTATGTGTTGGGCGATGACGAGGTTGATGGAACCGGTGGCAACATCGAAGCGGATCTTGACGGCCCGGCGTATCTGAGCACGCCATATGGTGTACTGCGGTTCCAGAATCTTCGCGACGAGGATGGGTTTTATATCGACACCGCGAGCGACTGGGGTGTGGATGCGGTCAACACAGTATCGCAGTCCTTCACCAATGGGACATTGCAGGTGATTGATACGGGCTTCGTCTATGCTCAGAGTCAGACGAGCGACTATGCAATCGGCGATGCGGATGTGTTGTCGCAGAGTGCGGGTATGTTGACGCTCAGCACGTTCGCCGTCGCGTCCCTACCGTCTGCCGCCGGTGTCGCGGGCAGCGTGGTGTATGTGTCCGATGCAGCAGGGGGCGCTGTGCTCGCGTTTTCGAACGGGACGAACTGGCTGCGTGTGACCGACCGCGTGGTCGTGTCCTGAGTGATCCGTGGCGGGGCTATGGGGTGCTCCGGCACGGCTCATCGTCTCTTTAGGTCGGTAATTGCGACGGCGTGGGCCGGCGCATTTCCAAGTGCAGTGGCCCTTTGGCGCGACCTGTGGCCTGCCCGGACGCGTCGGACCACCACCACACTCAGCTTGAGCGCACGCTTCCCCGGCCCCGCCTCGCGGGCCGGTTCTACGAAAGGGCGGGCCGCCGAGGATTCACGTACCGCAGTGGTCCGCCACCTCGTGGCAGCTTCAGTCCTGTTCTGCGTCGCGAGGTCGGCCGGGGCAGCTCAGTAAGCGGGCGGATAGCGTTCGCCTCACCGCCTGTCATTCATAAGACCAGAACGAGCGCGACCATCAGTCTGCGGTCGAGGCCTCGGGTGCGTCGTCCTCGGGAGCGTCGTCCATCAGCGGGGGCTGTGTCATCGGACGGTCGTCACGGGGGCCGTGGTGCCACTCGGGTCGGGTGCCGCGATAGGCGGCGTGGTCATCGCGGTGGTCCCATCGGCGACCGTGCATGCCGCGCTCATCGCTGCCCTCATGCTCGAAGCGCCGCCTGTGTTCGCCGCGTTCATGGGAGCCGAAGCGGCGGCCGCCGTGCTTCATCTTCCGCGGGGCATCGTCACGCGATAAGGCGCCGTCGCCATTGCGGTCCATTCGTGAGACCACGCCGCCGAACTTCTCGTCCACCTCCGCAGCGTCGATCACCCCATCGCCATTCTCGTCCAAGGCCTGGAAGCGGTCGACGATCTGTCGGCTCATCAGGTCGAGATAGATCACCTTGAACTCCTCGAGGTCGATCTGCCCGTCAGCGTTTGCGTCGCCGAGCTCGACCTTGGATGTCACAAAGGCGTTGAGTTCGTCCTGGGTGAGCTTGCCGTCCGCGTCGGTGTCGGCCTGACGCATCATTTGCATCATCATACCCCGAGGGCCGGAGCCGCGGGGACCTGGCCCGTGGGGAGGGCGCGGTCCGCCGCGGCCGTCGAAGTGTGTCTTGGTGACACTCGTTTCGCCCGATGCGCCCGGGCCCGTGAAGGCATTGGCGGTCACAGCGCCAGTGACCATCGTGGCGGTGAGAAAGGCGACGATGTAGGCGTTCTTCATGGGTACTCCTGATATCGGTAGAGGCGTCGTCCGCCTGCACCGAAGATCTAAGTCCGCTTGCGCCGGAAGGTGTGTCGGCCAAACCCTGACTTTGTCGCCATCCCTCTCATCACCCATGCACTGATACAGTCGGCGACAAAGTTCCCTGCGGAGCGGTGCGATCGGCGCTACACCAGCGTCATGGACGAGACGTACGAGCCCCACATTCTGGTCGTCGACGATGCGCGCGATATTCGTGAGCCTCTCGGCACCTATCTCAAGAAGCACGGCCACCGGGTCAGCCTGGCAGGCGACGCCACCGCTGCGCGCCAAGCGATGGCCACCAACGCCATCGACCTCGTGGTGCTCGACATCATGATGCCGGGTGAGGATGGGCTGTCGCTCTGCCGCTGGCTCTCGTCGACCGATGGTCCGCCCGTCATTTTGCTCACAGCGATGGCCGACGATGCCGACCGGATCGTCGGGCTGGAGCTCGGCGCCGATGATTATGTGGTCAAGCCGTTCAATCCGCGCGAGCTTCTGGCCCGCATCCGCGCCATCCTCCGGCGCGTGCCTCCATCGCGCGAGCCCGTTCCACCCGGCCGCCGCGCGTTCGCCGGCTTCGTGCACGATCCTGCCGCTGGCATGGTCACCACGCCGGACGGGCGCGAAGTCCTTCTCACAACCGCCGAAAATCGGCTTCTCGTCGCATTCTTAGACCGGCCGGGTCAGGTGCTGAGCCGGGATCAGCTTCTCGATCTCACTCAAGGGCGCGAGGCCAAGCCCTACGACCGGGCGATCGACAACCACATCAGCCGCCTACGCCGCAAGCTGGAGCCGGACGCCAAGCGCGCGACCATCATCGCTACTGAATGGGGCGGCGGCTATCGTCTCGCAGCCGACGTGGAGACACTCTCCTGATGCGTGTCGGCCGGATTGCCCGTGTTGTCCTCCCGCGCACCATCACCGCGCAGTTTGCTCTCGTTCTTGTTGCGGCGCTGCTGGTGGCGAACCTCATCGCACTCATCCTGGTGGAGCATGAGCGCACGCGGGTTGCCCGCGACGTACGCCGTACAGCGCAGATCGAACGGCTGGCCGGTCTCGCTGCCGCCATGATCGATGTCGCTCCGGCCCTGCGCCCCAACATCGCGGCCAACTCCTCGACTCCGTTCCTGCAGCTTCGTGTCGCCGCGGATCCCGAAGCCGCGGCAAACGCTCCGGACAGGCTCGCCCGCGATCTCGCCGATGAGTTGAACGAGGAGCTGTCCGGCCTCGGCGTCTCCGTTCCCGCGCGCGTGGCGGTGGACCCGGACGGCCGCCCCTGGCCCCGTCCACGTGCCGACGAGGAGGAGCACAGCGGCGGGCGACGTTCAGGGCGCCACGGCGGCGATCACGATGACGACCGACCTCGCCGCCACGGGCCCCGCCACCGGGACCCGGACGCTCCGTCCGACGTGGTGGCGTCCATCCCGTTCGGCGACGGCACGTGGCTCAATGCACGTCTTCCAGGGCCGGGTCGCCTGCCGCCCATCGGCGGGCGTACGGTCCTCATGACGCTCGGCCTCTCCCTCATCACCGTGGTCGGTGCCGGGATCCTCTTCACCCGCCGTCTCACGCGGCCGATCCGCTCCCTGGCCGCAGCGGCCGAGCGGGCCGGGTTCGGCGACCGCAGCGCCACCGCTGAGGTGGGGGGGCCGGCAGAGGTGCGCCGGGCCGCAGAGGCCTTCAACGCCATGCAGTCGCGCATCGCCCAATTCGACGACGAGCGTGCCCGCACAATCGCTGCCGTCGGTCACGATTTGCGCACGCCCATAACCTCGCTCAGAATCCGGGCGGAGATGCTGGAGGTGGATGAGGAACGAGAGGCGATGGTGCGCACTCTGGACGAGATGCGTGTCATGGCCGACGGCTTGCTGGACTTCGGCCGCAGCGAGGCCGAGCCGGAGCCTTGCCGACGTGTCGATCTGGCCGCTGTCCTCGCCGGCCTCTCTGGTGACGTTGTTACTTATGCAGGGCCTGAGCATCTCATGCTAGACGGGCGGCCGGTCGCTTTGACGCGTGCTTTCGCAAATCTGGTGGAAAACGCGCGCCGCTATGCCGGAGTCGGGCACATCGACCTTTCCGAGGATGGCACCGGCGTTGCCGTCACCATTACGGACAGCGGTCCTGGTATTCCTATTGATCGCCATGCCGAGATGTTCGAGCCGTTCAAGCGGCTCGAAAGTTCGCGCAATGCTGAAACGGGCGGGGCAGGCCTCGGTCTTTCCATTGCCCGCACCCTCATCCGCGCCCATGGGGGCGATGTCACCCTTGAAAGCCCCGTCTCGGGCGGACTTACCGTCCGGGTGACGCTGCCTCGCGGTGTGGTTCGTTAAGACGGCGGCGCCGTTGCGGAGGCAACGGCGCCGTGGGTGGTCATTCGGCGGCCTGGCGCGCCACGCCGGTGGCGGCGTCGTAGGCGGCTTCCAGCTCCGGGAGGCGCGCCAGGGCCTTTTCGGCGTTGGCGGCGCGCACCGGGCCGTAGCCCTTCACGACGTCGGTCCAACCGGCGAGCGCCAGGGCGGGAGCTGCACGCTCCGCCGTCAACGTGGCGGCGATGTGGTCCACCGTCGCCTCATAGCGCGCAAGCATCGCCCGCTCCTCCCGCCGCTCGGCCGTGCGGCCGAACACGTCGAGCCAGGTGCCGCGGTGCTTGCGCCAGCCCGCCAGAAGCGGCAGCAGCTTCAGCATCCACGGCCCGAAGACGCGCTTGGCCGGTCGCCCCGTGCGGTGGTCCGGCCGCGACAGGATCGGCGGCGCCATGTGGAATTCCAGCCGCTCGAACCCCGCGAACTGGGACTTCAACTGATCAGCGAAGCCGCCGTCGGTGTAGAGCCGGGCGACCTCGTACTCGTCCTTGATCGCCATCATCTTGTAGAGCTGGCGCGCGGCCATGTCGGCCAGTGCCTCACCGTCGATCCCTGCGCGCGCCGCCGCCGCCCGCAGCGCCTCGATGCGGCCGGTGAACCGCGCTGCATAGGCCGCGTCCTGGTAAGCCGTCAGGCTGGCGGCGTAGCGCTCCACCCGCTCGGCGGCGTTCGCCGGCTCGACGCGGTGCGGTAGAGGCGTCCCCTTCGCGGCATCCAGCATCGCCTGGAATCGTGCCGGATCGGCCACCGACAGGCGCCCTGCGCGGAAGGCGGCCAGGTTCATCGGCACCGCGGCGCCGTTGAGACGGATCGCCTCCTCCAGCGAGGCCGCCGAGATCGGCAGCGCTCCCGCCTGATAGGCAGCCCCCATGATCATCATGTTCGACGCGATCGCATCGCCGAAGAGGGCGACCGCCGCGGCCGTCGCGTCGAAGGCGCGCGTTTCTGCCCGCGCTTCCAGCGCCGCAACGATCCGCCGCGACGGCAGCGAGAAGTCGAGCCGCTTGGTGAAGTCGCCCGGGAACTGCTCGTGCGTGTTGACGACGACCTTCGCCCCCTCGCCGATGGCCGCCAGCACCTTCGCCGACCCCGCCACCGCGATGTCGCAGCCGAGCACCGCCATCGCATCGCCCGGGCCGACGCGGATCGTCGTCACGTCCTCGGGGCGCGGCGCGATCTTGATATGGGAAAGCACCGCCCCGCCCTTTTGGGCGAGGCCTGCCATGTCGATGATCCCGGCGCCGAGACCCTCGATATGCGCCGCCATGCCGATCACCGCGCCCACCGTGACGACTCCCGTTCCGCCGACGCCGGTGACCAGAAGCCCCATCGTGTCCGTCAGTACGGAGCGCTCGGGTTCCGGAAGATCGGCCGGCATGTCGGGCACGCTGGTGGCCTTCAGCTTGGCGCCCTTCACGGTGACGAAGGAGGGGCAGAAGCCCTTCAGGCAGGAGAAGTCCTTGTTGCAGGAGGACTGGTCGATCTGCCGTTTGCGCCCGAAGGCGGTCTCCACCGGCTGGATCGCCACGCAGTTCGATTGAACGCCGCAGTCGCCGCAGCCCTCGCACACCCGCTCGTTGATGACGACGCGCTGATCGGGATCCGGGAAGGCCCCGCGCTTGCGGCGGCGGCGCTTCTCGGAGGCGCAGGTCTGGTCGTAGATCATCGCCGTCACGCCAGGCGTCGCGGCGAGGCGCTTCTGCACCTCCATGATATCGTCGCGGTGGTCGACCGTGGCCTCGATCCGCATGCCGTCATATTTGTCCGGCTCGTCGGTGACGATGGCGACCTCGCCGACGCCTTCGGCCCTCAGCTGGGCTGCGATGCGCGCGGGGCTGAGTTGCCCGCCGTCGTGGGTCTGGCCGCCGGTCATCGCCACTGCGTCGTTGAAAAGCACTTTATAGGTGACGTGGGTTCCGGCGGCGACGGCGGCGCGGATCGCTAGCGAGCCGGAGTGGTTGTAGGTGCCGTCGCCCAGGTTCTGGAACATGTGGGAGCGGGTGGAGAAGGGCGCCTCGCCGATCCACTGCGCGCCTTCCCCGCCCATCTGGGTGAAGCCGACGGTCTCACGGTCCATCCAGATGGCCATAAAGTGACAGCCGATGCCGGCCGCGGCCTTCGAGCCTTCCGGCACCACGGTGGACGAGGAATGCGGGCACCCTGCGCAGAAATAGGGTTTGCGCTGAGTGATATCCTGCGTCGTCTTCATGCGCGCCGCCAGCGCGTCCAGCTCGGCGAGCGGGCCCTTCACGAGCTCGACGCCGCGGTCCGCCAGGCGGCGGCCGATCTCGCGCGCGACGTGGTTGGCGTCGAGCGCGGCGGGGGCGCGGAACAGCGTCGCGCCCGTCTCGTCCTGTTTGCCGATGATGACGGGCGCGTTGGCGGTGCCGTAGAGCGCGTCCTTGAACTGCGGCTCGATCAAGCCGCGCTTTTCTTCGACGACGATGATCTGCTCGAGACCGTCCGCGAACTCCGCAATGTCCTCGCGCGGGATCGGCCAGGGCATGCCGACCTTCATGACGCGGATGCCGAGATTGGCGGCGGCGACCTCGTCGATACCGAGGGCGGCGAGGGCCTCAAGGAGGTCGAGCCAGCTCTTGCCGGTCCCGACGAGGCCGATCCGCGCCTCTCGCCCGCCGCGCATGACGATGGGGTTGAGGCCGTTGGCCCGCGCGAAGGCGGCAGCGGCCGGAAGCTTCACCTCGTGCAGTAGCGCCTCTTCGCGCAGCGCGTCGAAGGGGAGGGCGGAGATGTTGGGGCTTTGGGCGAACGTAAAGTCCGGCGTGACGATGGAGAGACGGTCGGTGCGCCCGTCGATGGAGGCGGTGGATTCCACCGTGTCCTTGACGAGCTTGAAGCCGATCCACAGGCCCGAGAAGCGGCTCATGGCGATGCCGAGGAGGCCGTAATCGACGATATCCTGCACGCCTGCGGGCGACAGGATCGGCATGAGCGTATTGATCATGCCGAATTCGGACTGATGGGCGGTCGTGGAGCTTTCGCAGGTGTGGTCGTCGCCCATCAGGGCGAGGACGCCGCCGAGCGGGGCCGTGCCGGAGAGGTTGGCGTGGCGGAAGACGTCGCCCGAGCGGTCGACGCCGGGGCCCTTGCCGTACCAGAGGCCGAAGACGCCGTCATACTTGTTCTCGCCATAGAGGCCGGCGCGCTGACTGCCCCAGACGGCGGTGGCGGCGAGGTCCTCGTTGAGGCCGGGCTGAAACAGGACCCTGTCGCCAAGCACTTTCTTGATGCGCCCGAAGGTCTGGTCGAGGCCGCCGAGAGGCGAGCCGCGATAGCCCGTCACATAGCCCGCCGTCCGGTGTCCCGCCGCTTCGTCCCGCGCAATCTGCGCCAGGCACAGCCGCACCAGCGCCTGCGTCCCCGACAGGAACACATGCTCCTTCGAGAGGTCATACTTGTCGTCCAGCGAAACCGAACGTGTCACAGGTTTCCCCCTCCATCATCGTTTGATGAAAAGGTACGCCCGGTTTTGAAGCCCGGCAATGTGGAGAGATTCCAGCAAGAGCCTTGGAGGACGAGCGAAATTCAATTTCGCCGACAGTCGGGTAAGAGTTCGGGCCTGTACTCGAAGTGCATTGTATCATAATGATACCAACGCCCTCCCCAGACGAAACAATATTTCTCAAAAATTTTCACAACCTCAAGCGGGATTTTATTTTTGTAAGGTAAAGTTCCGCCTCCGTTCCCCGCGTCCCAGCGCCAGTAGTTCGTGTGCCGGGTGTTGATGTCGATCGCGGCACCGAACGAATGCACGCTCATCCGATTGGTCCCGGCGATCGCGCGCCAGTTGAACGTTCCCGCAGAGGGGACGAGAAACGTGTGGAATTGTGGGGGCAGGCGCTCGAGTTCGGCCGATACTCGGGAAAGTTGGCGGTCGACGCCGAATCGCCGCGTGACCATCAACCGACCGCCTCCCAGCGAAGGAACCCACGGCACCGCGACGAGGGTCGACCTCACGTCTCCCTCGCTGGCGCCATAGAGTGCGCGGAAGAACGTATCGTTGCGAATGCGGCCAGGATCCTGGTCTCGTCCCGGAGGACTGATTCCAGCGCCCGCGGGGTAGGGATAGTGGAACATGTCTTCGAGGTCCGGATCGGTCAGCAACTGGTCCGGCGACTTCGTTCGGCCATCGTCCCACACGATGCGCGTTCCGGAGGGGAAGACGGCGTGGTTTCCTTCGAACCGGAAGGCGCCAGGATAGGCGGCAAGCAACGCGGCTTTGTTCGCCTCCGCGCCCCCGGAGCCCCCCGCAAGCCGGCGGAAGATATTGAAGCCGCTGGTGACGGGCTCCGTCACCGGCCGGACCGGCGCGGAACCCGGCTGCGAGCCTTGCGCGGATGCGGCAAGCGGCCACAGCCCCGTCAGCACGGCGGCGAAGCCCACCGCAGCGGCGAACGCACGGGAAACGGCGAACCCACGGGCAGGCGCGATGGCACTGGCTGAGGTGACGGTAGGAGCAAAGGCGAGGGCAGGGGCGCGGCATTTCCGTCTCATCGGAACATCCTAGGGCCTCGCAGGCCGCGCCGGAAGGGTGCAGATCGCGCGCTCGGGATGAGGGATCGGGCCCGCCGGATCGAGCGACACGAGAGGTTCATTGTGCGCAGGCCCCGGCAGCCTCTATATCCCCGCCACGGAGGGACGCATGCTTGGCTTCTTTGAACGGCTGGTCGACCCCTATCCCGCCCGTGCGATCGAGACACCACCGCAACGCTTCATCGCGTTCATGTGGCATTATTCGCGCGACGTGTGGCCATGGGTCGCCATCATGTGCGCGCTGTCGGCGGCGATCGGACTGGGAGAGGCCTTCCTGTTCGGCTTCCTCGGCACGCTCGTCGATTGGCTGGCGACGCGCGACCCGGCGACGCTGATGGCAGAGGACGGCCACATCCTCGCCCTGACCGGCGCTGCAATTCTGATCGGCCTGCCGACACTGGTCTTCATCCAGTCGGCGCTGCTGCATCAGACTCTGGCCGGGAACTACACCATGGTGGCCCGCTGGATCAGCCACCGGCACCTTCTCAGGATGCCCGTCGCCTTCTTCGCCGACGAGTTCGCCGGGCGCATCGCCACAAAGGTTATGCAGACCGCGGTCGCCGTGCGCGACGTGGCGCTGAGGGTGTGCGACGTCTTCACCTACGTGCTCGCTTTCTTCATCGGCATGGTGGTCGTCGCCGGGCAAGCCGATTGGCGGTTGATGATCCCGCTCATCGCCTGGGCAACGGTCTACGCGCTCTCGTTGTGGTGGTTCATCCCGCGCCTTGCCGCAGCGTCCGAGGCGCAGGCCGATGCGCGTTCGGCTATGACCGGACGCGTCGTCGACGCCTACACCAACATCCAGACGGTGAAGCTCTTCTCCCACGCGGCTCGCGAGCGCGACTATACGCGCGAGGCGATGGACGGTTTCCTCGTGACCGTTCACCGGCAGATGCGGCTCATCACAGCCTTCAACACGGTTAATTACGGGCTGAACTCGCTGCTGCTGTTCTCGATCGGTGCGCTCGGCATCTACTTTTGGACGATCGATTCCATCTCACTGGGTGCGCTCGCCATGTCGATCACCCTGGTGCTGCGCCTCAACGGCCTCTCCCATTGGGTGATGTGGGAAATGACGATGCTGTTCGAGGCGGTCGGCACCATCGCCGACGGGCGGCAGATGCTCTCCAAGCCTCCCGCGGTGACCGACGCGCCCGCCGCCCCCGCACTGAAGGTGGAGCGAGGCGAGATCGTCTTCGACGGTATCCGCTTCCATTACGGCAAGGCGAGAGGGGTGATCGACCACCTCGACCTCACGGTGAGACCTGGCGAAAAAATCGGCCTCGTCGGCCCTTCGGGGGCAGGCAAGACGACGTTGATGAACCTCCTTCTTCGCCTCCACGATCTGGAGGCCGGGCGCATCCTCATCGACGGGCAGGACATTTCCACCGTCAGCCAGGATTCGCTGCGAGCGGCGATCGGCGTCGTCAGCCAGGAGCCGGCGCTGCTGCACCGATCGATCCGCGACAACATCGTCTACGGCCGGCCCGACGCGACGGACGCTGAAATGCGCGAGGCGGCGCGTCGGGCCAACGCGCTCGACTTCATCGAGGGCCTCAGCGACGCGGAGGGCCGCACGGGTTTCGATGCCTTCGTGGGTGACCGCGGCGTCAAGCTCTCCGGCGGTCAGCGCCAGCGCATCGCCATTGCGCGGGTGTTCTTGAAGAACGCCCCGATCCTGGTCCTGGACGAGGCGACGAGTGCCCTCGATTCAGAGGTAGAAGCGGCCATTCAGGAGAGCCTCTTCGCGCTGATGGAGGGGAAGAGCGTGATCGCGATCGCGCATCGCCTCTCCACCATCGCCTCGCTGGACCGTCTTGTGGTGCTAGACAAAGGGCGCGTGGTGGAGGACGGCTCGCACGCCGAGCTTGTCAGCCTGAACGGCCTTTATGCGCGCCTCTGGTCGCGTCAGTCCGGCGGCTTCCTCGCCGACGAGCCGCTCGACCGCGAGACGGCCTGAGGGCGGGGGACAGTGCTCCCCCGCCGTACGCCGATGGGTGACAGCACGGCGAGAGTGAGCTATCTGAGGGGCTGGCGGCCGGGCCGACGCCTGTTCACGGCGGTCCCGAACGTTCGCCAGAGGCGCGGCTGAGCCGCATTTCTCGGCACCGCGGGTGTAGCTCAATGGTAGAGCAACAGCCTTCCAAGCTGATGACGAGGGTTCGATTCCCTTCACCCGCTCCAGCCGGTTTGCCGTGAGACCACAACCTTATGGCCGGAATTTCGACTGGGTGATGGCCCGAGACCCGCAGGCGTCCGACCTGCGCAAGCCACCAACACCTGTCGACAGCAGATCGACGGGCCGCCACGCGGGTCGAACCCGGCGGCGGCCCCTTCGCTCAGACGATGACGAAGTCGCTCGCGTGGAGGTGCGGGCTGTTCAGTAGGTTTGCGAAGAGAACGGGGGCCGCGTCGCCGGTGCCGTCCACGTCGAACCACAGATTGCCGCGGTCCTGCGAGTAGAGGAACGTCGGCGTTTCCTCCGCCGAGGCGCCGCGATGCCCCTCGATGAAGTTGACCCCCTCCACGAGCAGCGTGACGCCCCCGAAACCGTCCGATTCGATGGCAACCTGGTCCTCGCCGCCGGCGAAGTCCTGGATCGTGTCGGTGCCCAGGGCCGGCGTGTCGAAGGCGAAGGTGTCGTTGCCGGCGCCGCCGTTCAACACGTCCAGGCCGTCGCCGCCGTCGAGCCAGTCGTCGCCGTCGCCGCCCAGCAGCGTGTCGTCGTCATTGCCGCCGAGGAGAATGTCGTCGTCGTCGCCGCCGTCGAGCGAGTCGGCCCCGTTGCCGCCATAGAGGGAATCGTTCCCGGCGCCGCCCACGATGCTGTCGTCGCCATTGTTGCCGAACAGCTCGTCGTCCCCGTTGTAGCCGTTGATTGTATCCTCGCCGCCGCCGCCGATCATGTTGTTGTCGTCACGGCTCCCGAAGAGAAAATCGTTCATCTTGGTGCCGGTCACGTCCTCGATCGACTTGTACCTGTCGGACCGTCCGAACCCGTCCGTCCCCCGGCCCTTGAAGAGGTTGACCGAGACGCCGTTCTGGCCGCCGTACATGAGGTCGAGGGAGTAGTCGGCCCGATCGTCGCCGTTGCCGCCGATCATGACGTCACTGCCGCCGAGACCGCGAAACGTGTTGTCACCGGCGTCACCGGCCAGAAAATCGCGGAATTGCGTCGCGCGGATGATTTCGACGTTCTGCACATGGTCGGAATAGCCGAACCCGTCGTCGACGAAGTAACTGCGCAGGAGCGCGGTGATGCCCTCGTTCCCGCCATAATCTACGTCGCGGTCGTAGCGCGCCTCGTCGATGCCGCTGCCCCCGTCGATCGTGTCGTAGCCGTCGTAGCCGAAGAAGGCCTCGTAGTCGTCGTTGTCGGGATTGCCGCCGACCAGGATGTCGAGCCAGGAGGTGCCGGCCGCGCCTTCGATGTCGATCAAGGTGTCGGTGAAGCCGTAGGGGTCGATGACCCAACCGGCGGCGAGGTTCACGTTGGCCCCGTAGATGATGGGCTCGTCGCCGATCGAATAGTCGATCTGATCATAGTCGGGAAATGACCGGCCGCTGCCGCGCAAGCCGTCGATCGTGTCGGCGCCGAGACCGCCGGATATCGTGTCCTTGCCCGGGCCGCCGATGATGAGATCGTCACCGGCCTCGCCGAACAGCGTATCGTTGCCGGCGAGGCCGAGGATCACGTCGCCATTGTCGCTTCCGGCGATATCGTCGTTGCCCGGAGTTCCTCTGAAATTGGCCACTCGAAGTCTTCCCTTTTGATCTTGCAATGAAAATGCAACGGCGACAGGTCGGCCGGCAGGTTGCAAGCTATCGCATTTGTACGATCTAGCGCTTTAAATCGTTGTAACGACGGGCAAGGCGCCGTTCAACATTGAATAACGTGTTTGTTATTCACTTGCCGAGAAGCGATCGGCCTTTGGATCAATCCATGAGCGTAGCGCAGAAAGGCGCTGCCTTTTCAGGGATGAGTGGTATCTCTAAGCGGGCCCCGAACGGTCGTCACACTGCCGAACGACCGATTTGTGGATCGGGAAGGCGCGGTCCCTGTGTTCGCTCTTGCGAAGCCGTCCAACAGCGACTATTGCAGGGCGCAGATAGGGGTGTAGCTCAGTTGGTAGAGCGGCGGTCTCCAAAACCGTAGGCCGGGGGTTCGAGTCCCTCCGCCCCTGCCACGCCCGGTCGCTCGCAGCTCTCCGCGTTTTCGCGCCCGCCATCTCGCATTCGCTGGACACGATTTGGCGCCGAGCAGCGATCCACACCTTTCAAAGCCGCGCTTAACGCATATGGTGGTGGAGGGGTTGCATCTTGATCCGGTGATTGTTAGGTACGGCCTCCGCGAGGCGCCGAAGGGGGTCGTGCGCCGCGTTGTTTCGACGATCGGTGTCGGGAAAGCCCTGCGGCGGCGCTGCGGGGCTTCAGTGCGTCGATTGCGATAAGTGTGTCGTGGCGGTCTAAGGCCGATGCGGCCAGAGGGGTCTGAGTGGCGACGAATCCGATGACGTTCATCCAGCAGGTGAGGCAGGAGGCCGCGAAGGTGGTCTGGCCGAGCCGGCGTGAGACCATCATCACCACGGTGATGGTCTTCATTATGTGCGCATTCGCATCGGTGTTCTTCTTTTTAGTGGACCGGATCCTCGGCTGGGGCATCGGCCAGATCCTCGGTTGATGCGCCCGGACGGCAGCCCCGACGGATCTGTAAGGCGAGATACATGAACAAGCGTTGGTACATCGTCCACGCCTACACCAACTTCGAGAACAAGGTCCGCGAGGCGATTCTCGCGGAGGCCGAACTGCGTGGGCTGACGGACTATTTCGACGATGTCCTGGTGCCCAAGGAGAAGGTGACCGAGGTCAAGCGCGGCCGCCGGGTCGAGACCGAGCGGGTGACCTTCCCCGGCTACGTTCTCGTCAAGTGCGCGCTGACGGACCAGGTGTTCCACCTGATCAAGAACACCCCGAAGGTGACGGGGTTCCTGGGCGCGACGCAGCGGCCGCAGCCGATCCCCGACCGCGAGGCCGAGCGGATCCTGCACCAGGTGACCGAGGAGGTGGAGCGTCCGCGTCCGAAGATCACCTTCGAGGTGGGCGAGCAGGTGCGCGTGGCCGACGGCCCGTTCGCCTCGTTCAACGGCCTGGTCGAAGAGGTCGACGACGAGCGGGCGCGCGTGAAGGTGGCGGTGTCCATCTTCGGCCGGCCGACCAACGTCGAGCTGGAATATGGCCAGGTGGAGAAGATGGCACAATAAGCCATCGTTGCACTGACGGCCCGCACGCTTCGGCGCCGGGCGGGTGATCCGAGAGTTTCCGTCTTCGGGCGGCGAAATTGCGGCAGGGCAGGGGGACGGCCAATCCCCGCACCCGAACCGCAGACGGGCATGGGGCCCGACCTTTGGCAGGGTGGCGACACCCTTTAAGGAGTTCAGATGGCAAAGAAGATTGCCGGTTATATCAAGCTGCAGGTGCCGGCCGGCGCCGCGACCCCGTCGCCGCCGATCGGCCCGGCGCTGGGTCAGCGCGGCTTGAACATCGTGATGTTCACGAAGGAGTTCAACGCGAAGACGCAGGACATGGAAAAGGGTGCGCCCTGTCCGACCGTCATCACGTATTATACGGACAAGTCCTTCACCTTCCAGATCAAGACCCCGCCGGTCTCCTTCTTCCTGAAGAAGGCCACGGGCCTCTCGTCCGGCTCCAAGGCGCCGGGCAAGGAGAAGGCCGGCACGGTCACCATGGCCCAGTGCCTGGAGATCGCCGAGAAGAAGATGGCCGACCTCAACGCCGACACGGTCGAGCAGGCGGCGAAGATGGTCGTGGGTTCCGCGAAGTCGATGGGTCTGGAGGTCGTCGATGCCTAAGGTCGCAAAGCGCATGCAGGCGGTCTATGAAGGCCTCGACCGCCGCGCCTCCTACTCGCTCCAGGACGCCGTGAAGCTCCTGAAGTCGCGGACCAAGGTGAAGTTCGACGAGACCGTCGAAGTCTCCTTCAACCTCGGTGTCGACCCGCGCCACGCCGACCAGATGGTCCGCGGCGTGTGCCTGCTGCCGCACGGCACCGGCAAGACCGTGAAGGTCGCGGTGTTCGCCCGTGGCGACAAGGCCGAAGAGGCGAAGGCCGCCGGGGCCGACATCGTCGGTGCCGAGGAGCTGGTCGCCGAGGTCCAGGCCGGCAACATCGACTTCGAGCGTTGCATCGCGACGCCGGACATGATGCCGCTGGTCGGCCGTCTCGGTAAGGTGCTCGGCCCGCGCGGCCTGATGCCGAACCCCAAGGTCGGCACCGTGACCCCGGACGTGGCCAAGGCCGTGCAGGACGCCAAGGGCGGCGCCGTGCAGTTCCGCGTCGAGAAGGCCGGTATCGTCCATGGCGGCGTCGGCAAGCTCTCCTTCGACGAGGACAAGCTGGTCGAGAACATCCGCGCCTTCTACGACGCGGTGAACAAGGCCAAGCCGACGGGCGCCAAAGGCACCTACATGAAGAAGGCGTCGATGACCTCGACCATGGGCCCCGGCCTGAAGGTCGAGATCGCCTCCATGGTGGCGGACGCGTAAGGCGGATGCGCCTCCCCGGACGCGCTGAGCTTGCCGACGGTCTCGTCGGCGCCGCACTGAGCTTCTCGGGAGGAGTCGTCGCCGGGGCCATCGCCTATGTGGTGGCCTTTCGCGGCGCGGATGTCGGCGTCTGGACGCTGGCCCTGGGGTTCGGCGTCGTCCTCGCCCTGTTCGGGTTCGTGGCGGAATTCGTCCGCTGCTGGATCGCGGGGCCGCGCTTCGGACCGGTCGTCGCCGCCCTCGGCCGTGCCCTCAGAGGCGACACGGCCGGCGGTCCGGCGGGACCGACTAGCCGCAGCCAGCGCATGATGCTCGCCGCCGCGACCGCCATGGTCGTGGTGATGGCCATCTGGGGGATCGGCGCGGTCACGGGCTGACACGGCGACGCCGCCCGCGCCGGACCAGCGGACGGCCCCACAGGCGGTGCGACCGCCAATGAAATTCGCGGCAGGCTCAGGCCCGCCGCACAGAGCTTCCCCCGGCTTCGGCCGGGAGAGGGTCGCCCCGGAACCGGCATCCCATCGGGCGTGCCGTAGCCGGGGCAGCCTGTCCGAGACTGCAGGAGGGCGGTGTTGCGTATGCCCTTAATGGACCTGCATAGACGGGGGTCGGAACGGTGTAGCCGTTCGCTCTCGGGACGGGTGTGAACCGCCCATCGGGGTCAAACCTGGTGGGCTCAATGAGCCGGGCGGCGCCGTGAGGCGTTCGTCCATGTCTTGGAGAGAACGGTGGACAGAGCCGAAAAGAAAGAAATGGTGAGCTTCCTCGAGGAAGTGTTCGCCACTTCGGGCTCCGTGGTCGTGACCCAATATATTGGGTTGACCGTCGCCGAGGTGACCGATCTCCGCGTCCAGATGAAGAAGTCTGGTGCGAAGTTCAAAGTCATCAAGAACAGACTTGCCAAGATTGCGCTCGAAAATGGCGATCGCGGTGTCGCGTCCGAGATGTTCAAGGGACCGGTGGGTATTGCCTACGGTCTCGATCCGGTCGCGGCCCCCAAGGTTCTGACGGAATACGCCAAGAAGAACGACAAGCTCAAAATCATCGGCGGCCTCATCGGCTCGTCGGCGATGGACGATAAGGGTGTCGAGGCTCTCGCCAAGATGCCCCCGATCGAAGAGATGCGTTCCAAGCTCATGGGCGTCCTCCTCATGCCGGGGTCGAACCTGGCCCGCGTGCTCAACCAGCCCGGCGAGAAGTTTGCTCGCCAGCTCAATGCGCCCGCGCAGAACCTCATCGGCGTTTTCGCAGCCTACAAGGCGAAACTGGAAGCGGCGGCTTAATCCTCCACGGATCAAGCCCACTGAACCGACAACCTGGAAAGATCAAATCAAATGGCAGATATCGAAGCCCTGTACGAGCAGCTGTCGTCCCTGACGGTCCTCGAAGTCTCCGACCTCGTGAAGCGCCTGGAAGACGGCTGGGGCGTTTCCGCCGCCGCCGCCGCTCCGGCGATGATGGCGATGCCGGCCGCCGGCGGCGCTGGCGAGGCTGCGGCCCCGGCCGAAGAGAAGACCGAGTTCGACGTCGTCCTGGCCAACGCCGGCGACAAGAAGATCAACGTCATTAAGGAAGTCCGTGCGATCACCGGTCTTGGCCTGAAGGAAGCCAAGGACATGGTCGAGGGCGCCCCGAAGACCGTCAAGGAAGGCGCGTCCAAGGACGAAGCCGAGAAGATCAAGAAGCAGCTCGAAGAGGCTGGCGCGAAGGTCGAGCTTAAGTAAGCAGACCATCGTGGCCTTCGGGCACACAACGGCGGGAACGGCGGGTGATGGCCATCACCTCCGCCGTCCTCTCCGGGGACCGCTTAGCCGCTCCCCGGCCCCGCCGGTCGAAACCCGCCGGCGCTCGTCCCGAGCGCCGGCCTTTCGCGTCCTGGTGGGCAGGGGGCGCGTGACGCGGGATGATCCCGCACCGAGAGGGGGCAAGGTATGACGCAGGCGTTCTCAGGTCGTAAGCAAGTTCGCAAATATTTCGGCTCCATCCGTGAGGTCACGGAGATGCCGAACCTGATCGAAGTGCAGAAGGCGTCCTACGATCAGTTCCTCCTCGTGGATAAGCCCGAAGGCGGGCGTCCGAACGATGAGGGCCTGGAAGGCGTTTTCCGCTCGGTCTTCCCGATTTCCGATTTCGCCGGCACCGCGATGCTCGAATTCGTCGACTACGAATTCGAAGCGCCGAAGTTCGACGTCGACGAATGCCGCCAGCGCGACATCACCTTCGCTGCGCCCCTCAAGGTGAAGCTGCGCCTCGTCGTGTTCGATGTCGACGAGGACACCGGCGCCAAGTCGCCGAAAGAATTCAAAGAGCAAGACGTCTACATGGGCGACATGCCGCTCATGACAGAGAACGGCACGTTCATCGTCAACGGCACCGAGCGCGTCATCGTCTCGCAGATGCACCGTTCGCCGGGCGTCTTCTTCGACCACGACAAGGGCAAGACGCACTCCTCGGGCAAGCTCCTCTTCGCCGGCCGCGTGATCCCCTATCGCGGTTCCTGGCTCGACATCGAGTTCGACGCGAAGGACATCGTCCACGCCCGCATCGACCGTCGCCGCAAGATCCCCGTCACCTCGCTGATGATGGCGCTCGGCCTGTCGCCGGAAGAGATCCTGCACACCTTCTACGACCGCGTCACCTACACCCGTGACGGCGACGGCTGGCGCATGCCCTTCGACGGCGAGCGCCTGAAGGGCCAGAAGGCCAACGTCGACCTGATCGACGCGGACACCGGCGAACTCGTCATCGAGGAAGGCCGCAAGATCACGGCCCGCACGATCCGCCAGCTCTCCGAGAAGGGCGTGAAGGCGCTGCGCGTCTCCGACGAGGAGCTCTACCAGCGCTACCTCGGCGACGACATCGTCAACTTCGAGACGGGCGAGATCTACGCCGAAGCGGGCGAGGAGCTGGACGAGAAGAGCCTCAACAAGCTCCTCGAGACGGGGCTTGCCGAGATCACCGTCCTCGACATCGACCACGTGACCAAGGGCGACTACGTCGTCAAGACGCTGACCGCGGACAAGAACGAGACGCGCGAGGGCGCGCTGTTCGACATCTACCGCGTCATGCGCCCCGGTGAGCCGCCGACGATCGAGACCGCGGAAGCGATGTTCGAGTCGCTGTTCTTCGACGCTGAGCGTTACGACCTCTCCGCCGTCGGCCGCGTGAAGATGAACATGCGCCTCGACCTCGATGCCCCCGACACGCAGCGCACGCTGCGTAAGGAGGACATCATGGCGGTCATCAAGACGCTGATCGACCTGCGCGACGGCAAGGGCGAGATCGACGACATCGACAACCTCGGCAACCGCCGCGTCCGCTCGGTCGGCGAGCTGATGGAGAACCAGTACCGCCTGGGTCTCCTTCGTATGGAACGCGCCATCAAGGAGCGCATGTCATCCGTCGAGATCGAGACGGTGATGCCGCAGGACCTCATCAACGCGAAGCCCGCTGCGGCCGCGGTGCGTGAGTTCTTCGGCTCCTCGCAGCTCAGCCAGTTCATGGACCAGACCAACCCGCTCTCCGAGGTGACGCACAAGCGCCGTCTCTCGGCGCTCGGCCCCGGCGGTCTGACACGTGAGCGCGCCGGCTTCGAGGTCCGCGACGTCCACCCGACCCACTATGGCCGCATCTGCCCGATCGAGACGCCGGAAGGCCCGAACATCGGTCTGATCAACTCGCTCGCCACCTTCGCGCGGGTGAACAAGTACGGCTTCATCGAGGCGCCGTATCGCAAGGTCATCAACGGCAAGGTGACGGACGACGTCCAGTATCTGTCGGCGATGGAAGAGCAGAAGTACGCCGTCGCTCAGGCGAACGCGCCGCTTCTGGAAGACAACCGCTTTGCCGATGAGCTGACCGTCGTGCGCCAGTCCGGCGACGTGCAGATGATGCCGGCCGACCGCGTCGACTACATGGACGTGTCGCCCAAGCAGCTCGTGTCGGTCGCCGCCGCGCTCATCCCGTTCCTCGAGAACGACGACGCCAACCGCGCGCTGATGGGCTCGAACATGCAGCGTCAGGCCGTGCCTCTGGTGCGGGCCGAAGCGCCGTTCGTCGGCACCGGCATGGAGCCGATCGTGGCGCGCGATTCGGGCGCCGCGATCGCCGCCCGCCGCACCGGCATCGTGGACCAGGTGGACGCGACCCGTATCGTCATCCGCGCGACGGAAGAGATGGACCCGACCAAGTCGGCCGTCGACATCTATCAGCTGATGAAGTTCCAGCGGTCGAACCAGAACACCACCGTCAACCAGCGGCCTCTGGTGCGCGTGGGTGACGCGGTGTCGAAGGGCGAGATCATCGCCGACGGTCCGTCCACCGAGCTCGGCGATCTGGCGCTCGGCCGCAACGTGCTCGTCGCGTTCATGCCCTGGAACGGCTACAACTTCGAGGACTCGATCCTCCTCTCCGAACGTATCGTTCAGGACGACGTCTTCACCTCGATCCACATCGAGGAATTCGAAGTCGCCGCCCGCGACACCAAGCTCGGCCCCGAGGAGATCACGCGCGACATCCCGAACGTGTCCGAGGAAGCCCTGCGCAACCTCGACGAGGCTGGGATCGCCTACATCGGCGCGGAAGTGCAGGCGGGTGACATCCTCGTCGGCAAGATCACGCCGAAGGGCGAGTCGCCGATGACGCCGGAGGAGAAGCTCCTGCGCGCCATCTTCGGCGAGAAGGCGTCCGACGTGCGCGACACCTCGCTGCGTGTGCCGCCGGGCGTCGTCGGCACCATCGTCGAGGTGCGTGTCTTCAACCGCCATGGCATCGAGAAGGACGAACGCGCCCAGGCGATCGAGCGCGAGGAGATCGAGCGTCTCGCCAAGGACCGCGACGACGAGCAGGCGATTCTGGACCGCAACACCTTCGCCCGTCTGTCGGACGTCCTCACCGGCCAGCAGGCGGTGTCGGGTCCCCGCGGCTTCAAGCCGGACACGGTGATCACGGCCGAGGCTCTGGAAGCCGCGCCGCGGTCCCAGTGGTGGATGTTCGCCCTCGCGGACGAGCAGATCCAGGCCGACATCGAGGCGATGCGTGACCAGTACGACCAGGCCAAGAAGCGCTTCGAGGAGCGGTTCCTGGACAAGGTCGAGAAGCTGCAGCGCGGCGACGAGCTGCCCCCCGGCGTCATGAAGATGGTCAAGGTCTTCGTGGCGGTGAAGCGCAAGATCCAGCCCGGCGACAAGATGGCCGGCCGTCACGGCAACAAGGGCGTCGTCTCGCGCATCGTTCCGTGCGAGGACATGCCCTTCCTCGAGGACGGCACGCACGTCGACATCGTTCTGAACCCGCTCGGCGTGCCGTCTCGCATGAACGTCGGTCAGATCCTGGAGACGCACCTCGGGTGGGCCTGCGCCGGTCTCGGCCGCCGCATCGGCGAACTCGTCCGCCTCGCCAAGGAATCCGGCGACACGGGCGAGCTGCGCACGACGATGCTCGACATCTACGACGGCGGCACGACCGAGCCGATCGCCGACTATGACGACGACTCGGTGATGCGCCTCGGCGAGCAGCTCTCGCGCGGCGTCCCCATCGCGACCCCCGTCTTCGACGGTGCGCGCGAGCCGGACATCGTCAAGATGCTGGAGCAGGGCGGTCTCGACGGGTCGGGTCAGTCGCGCCTCTATGACGGGCGCACGGGTGAGATGTTCGACCGGCCGGTGACGGTGGGCTACATCTACATGCTGAAGCTGCACCACCTGGTGGACGACAAGATCCACGCCCGTTCGATCGGCCCGTACTCGCTCGTCACCCAGCAGCCGCTGGGCGGCAAGGCGCAGTTCGGCGGCCAGCGCTTCGGCGAGATGGAGGTGTGGGCGCTCGAGGCTTACGGCGCGGCCTACACCTTGCAGGAAATGCTGACGGTGAAGTCCGACGACGTGGCCGGCCGCACGAAGGTCTACGAGTCCATCGTGCGCGGCGACGACACCTTCGAGGCGGGCATCCCCGAGAGCTTCAACGTTCTCGTCAAGGAAATCCGCTCGCTGGGCCTCAATGTCGAGCTGACCGATGTTGAACGGGACATGGTCATCAACAACGACATCGACGCCCGCAAGCTGGCGGCGGAATAGGCGGTCCGGCCCGGCCAGCCCCGAACGGGGCGGCCGGGCCGGTCTCACACCTGCGGATGAAGGAACTCAAGCGGCTGAATGCTGGTCTCGCACCGTCATAAGTTCATCTACTTCAAGACGCGCAAGACGGGCGGCACCTCGGTGGAGGTGGCGCTCGAACCGTTTGCGCGCCCTGTCGGATGGACGGGGACGATCAGCGAGGAGACCGCGGCGGCGGAGACCGAGGCCGGCATCGTCGGCGCGCGAGGCCCCGGCGCTGGCGATTTCGCGTGGCGTAACCATATGTCCGCAGAGGACGTCAAGCGCCGCCTGCCGGCCGCCGTCTGGGCGGGCTACAGGAAGTTCGCCGTCATCCGCAATCCGTGGGACAAGGTCGTCTCCTTCTTCCACTTCGCCCATCCGCGGCTGAAGCGGGCCGATCCGGAGACGGTGATCGCCACCTTCCGCGCCTGGCTGCCGAGCGCCGACAAGATCGGCGAAGACCGCGATTGCTACTGGATCGGGTCCGCCCCCGTGGCCGACCGGGTCCTCCGATACGAGACGCTGGAGCGCGACCTCGGCGAGATCCTCGCCGACCTCGCTTTGCCCCCGGTGGACCTGCCGCGCTACAAGGCCAAGGCGCGCGGTCCGCGGCGGGTCCCGTATCCCGACTATTATACGCCGGCGCTGGTGGACCACGTCGGCACCCGCTTTGATCGCGAGATCGAGCATTATGGCTGGTCGTTCGGCGGCACCCCCGCCGGCGTCCGTGATCTTGACGGTGGGGCCCTCGCCGCCGTCGCCTCGAAGTCCGCGCCTCAGCGCGTCACAAAAGGAGAGACGCCGTGAATCAGGAAGTGATGAACCTGTTCAATACGCAGGCGCCCACGCAGACCTTCGATCGGATTCGGATCTCCATCGCGAGCCCTGAGAAGATCCGCTCCTGGTCCTTCGGTGAGATCAAGAAGCCGGAGACCATCAACTACCGCACGTTCAAGCCGGAACGGGATGGCCTGTTCTGCGCCCGCATCTTTGGTCCCATCAAGGACTACGAGTGCCTGTGCGGGAAGTACAAGCGGATGAAGTTCAAGGGCGTCATCTGCGAAAAGTGCGGCGTCGAGGTCACGCTGTCGCGCGTTCGCCGCGAGCGCATGGGCCACATCGAACTCGCCGCGCCTGTCGCCCACATCTGGTTCCTGAAGTCGCTGCCGTCGCGCATCGGCCTTCTGCTCGACATGACGCTGAAGGACCTGGAGCGCGTCCTCTATTTCGAGAATTATATCGTCACCGATCCCGGCATGGTGACCGACGTGAAGCGCGGCCAGCTTCTGTCGGAAGACGAATATCTCGACCTGCAGGACACCCACGGCGAGACCTTCACGGCGCTGATCGGCGCCGAGGCGATCCGTGAGCTGCTCCTCCAGCTCGACCTGCCGCGCGAGTCCGAGCAGCTTCGCAAGGAGATCGCCGAGTCGACCTCCGAGCTGAAGCCGAAGAAGCTCGCAAAGCGCCTGAAGATCGTCGACAGCTTCATCGAGTCCGGCAACAAGCCGGAATGGATGATCATGACCGTGATCCCGGTCATCCCGCCGGACCTGCGCCCGCTGGTTCCGCTGGATGGCGGCCGCTTCGCGACGTCCGACCTCAACGACCTCTATCGCCGCGTCATCAACCGCAACAACCGCCTGAAGCGGCTGATCGAGCTGCGTGCGCCTGACATCATCATCCGCAACGAGAAGCGGATGCTGCAGGAGTCCGTCGACGCGCTGTTCGACAACGGCCGCCGTGGCCGCGTCATCACGGGTGCCAACAAGCGCCCGCTGAAGTCGCTGTCCGACATGCTGAAGGGCAAGCAGGGCCGCTTCCGCCAGAACCTCCTCGGCAAGCGCGTCGACTATTCCGGCCGTTCGGTCATCGTCGTCGGCCCGGAGCTGAAGCTGCACCAGTGCGGCCTGCCGAAGAAGATGGCGCTCGAGCTCTTCAAGCCGTTCATCTATTCGCGGCTCGACGCGAAGGGCTATTCGTCGACCGTCAAGCAGGCGAAGAAGCTGGTCGAGAAGGAGAAGCCCGAGGTCTGGGACATCCTCGACGAGGTGATCCGCGAGCACCCGGTGCTGCTCAACCGCGCGCCGACGCTCCACCGCCTCGGCATCCAGGCGTTCGAGCCCAAGCTGATCGAAGGCAAGGCGATCCAGCTTCACCCGCTGGTCTGCACCGCCTTCAACGCCGACTTCGACGGCGACCAGATGGCCGTCCACGTGCCGCTCTCGCTGGAAGCCCAGCTCGAAGCGCGCACGCTGATGATGTCGACCAACAACATCCTGCACCCGGCGAACGGTCAGCCGATCATCGTGCCGTCGCAGGACATCGTTCTCGGCCTCTACTATCTGTCGATCATGGCCGAAGGTGAGCCGGGCGAGGGGATGACCTTCGGGTCCATCAACGAGCTGCAGCACGCCCTCGACGCCAAGATCATCACCGTCCACTCGAAGGTGAAGGTCCGCTACAAGACCAAGGACGAAGACGGCAACCCGATCAGCCAGATCCACGAGACCACCCCCGGTCGCGCGCTGATCGCCGATCTCCTGCCGCGTTCGCCCAAGGTGCCGTTTGACATCTGCAACCAGCTGATGACGAAGAAGAACGTCTCCAAGATGATCGACGCCGTGTACCGCGGCACGGGTCAGAAGGAGACGGTGATCTTCTGCGACCGCATCATGTCGCTCGGCTTCACCAACGCGTTCAAGGCCGGCATCTCCTTCGGCAAGGACGACATGGTGATCCCGGACTCCAAGTACTCCACCGTCGACGAGACGGCGGAGCTCGCGAAGGAGTTCGAGCAGCAGTACTATGACGGCCTGATCACCCAGGGCGAGAAGTACAACAAGGTCATCGACGCGTGGGCCAAGTGCACCGACAAGGTCGCCGCGGCCATGATGGAGCGCATCTCGGCGGTCGAGAAGGACGAGAACGGCCGCACCAAGCAGATGAACTCGGTCTACATGATGAGCCACTCCGGTGCCCGTGGCTCGCCGACCCAGATGCGTCAGCTGGCGGCGATGCGCGGCCTCATGGCCAAGCCCTCGGGCGAGATCATCGAGACCCCGATCACCTCGAACTTCAAAGAGGGCCTGACGGTTCTCGAGTACTTCAACTCGACCCACGGCGCCCGTAAGGGTCTCGCGGACACCGCGCTGAAGACCGCCAACTCGGGTTACCTCACCCGCCGTCTGGTGGACGTGGCGCAGGACGCGATCATCTCCGAGGTGGACTGCGGCTCGATCCGCGGCATCACCATGGAGCCGATCGTCGACGCCGGTCAGGTCATCGCTACGCTCGGCAGCCGCGTCCTCGGCCGCACCGCCGCCGAAGCCGTGCACAACCCGGCCACGGGCGAGCTGATCGCCGAGGCCGGCACGCTGCTCGACGAGAAGGACGTGGACGCCATCGAGGCGGCGCGCGTCCAGTCACTGAAGATCCGCTCGGTGCTGACCTGCGAGACGCGCAACGGTGTCTGCGCGGCCTGCTACGGGCGCGACCTCGCCCGCGGCACGCCCGTCAACATGGGCGAGGCGGTCGGCGTCATCGCGGCGCAGTCGATCGGCGAGCCGGGCACGCAGCTCACCATGCGTACCTTCCACGTCGGCGGCACGGCGCAGGTGGTCGACAGCTCGTTCATCGAGTCCTCCTTCGAGGGCACGGTGAAGATCAAGAACCGCAACGTCGTGCGCGACTCCGACGGCAACATGATGGTCATGGGCCGCAACGTGCAGGTGGCGATCATCGACGCGGACGGCACCGAGCGGGCGAGTTACAAGCTCACCTACGGCGCCAAGCTCCACGTCGACGACAAGGACGCCATCAAGCGCGGCCAGCGCATCGCCGAGTGGGACCCCTACACCCGCCCCATCCTCTCCGAGGTGGACGGTGTGGCCGACTTCGAGGACCTGGTGGACGGCATCTCCGTCTCCGAGGCCGCGGACGAGGCGACGGGTATCACCAAGCGCGTCGTCACCGACTGGCGCACCCACACGCGCGGCTCCTCGCTGCGTCCGGCGGTCGTCGTGAAGGACGATGCGGGCAACCTCGTGAAGCTGCCCCGCGGCGGTGACGCGCGCTACCTGCTCTCTGTCGACACGGTGCTGTCGGTCGACACGGGCGGCCGGGTCCATGCCGGTGACGTTCTGGCGCGTATCCCGCTGGAAAGCGCCAAGACGCGTGACATCACGGGTGGTCTTCCGCGCGTGGCCGAGCTCTTCGAAGCCCGCCGGCCGAAGGACAATGCCGTCATCGCCGAGATCGACGGTACGGTCCGCTTCGGCAAGGACTTCAAGAACAAGCGCCGGATCATCATCGATCCGGGCCCGGAGACGGGTCTGGAGCCGATCGAGTACATGGTCCCGAAGGGCAAGCACATTCACCTTCAGGACGGCGACCCGATCGAGAAGGGCGACTACATCCTCGACGGCAACCCGGCGCCGCACGACATCCTGGCCATTCACGGCGTGGAGGCGCTCGCCGCCTACCTCGTCAACGAAATCCAGGGCGTCTACCGGCTCCAGGGCGTGGGCATCAACGACAAGCACATCGAAGTGATCGTGCGTCAGATGCTGCAGAAGGTGATGATCACGGATCCGGGCGATTCCGATCTCCTCGTCAACGAAGAGATCGACCGCATGGATCTCGACGAGCTGAACGACGATCTCCTGGCGGACGGCAAGAAGCCGGCGTCCGGCGATCCCGTCCTCCTCGGCATCACCAAGGCCTCGCTGCAGACGCGCTCGTTCATCTCGGCCGCGTCCTTCCAGGAGACCACCCGCGTGCTCACCGAGGCGGCGGTCAGCGGCAAGGCCGATCAGCTTGAGGGCTTGAAGGAGAACGTCATCGTCGGCCGTCTCATCCCGGCCGGTACGGGCGGCATGATCAACCGCATCCGCGAGATTGCCGCCAAGCGTGACGAGCTCATCGCCGACGCGGAGCGCGCCGCCCAGGGCGCCGCGGAAGGCGCCGCGATGATCGAGGACATGCGCCAGGGCGACCCCATGCCGGGCGAATAAGCCCCGTCGACATCGCCACGAACGACAGGTGCCGGGCCGTTGAGCCCGGCACTTTTTTTTTGCCAATGCTCCGCCGGCAGCCCTCCAACCGGTCGAGCCTCCGTGGAAGCCTTCATCGAGATCGCGAAGCAAGAGTTCATCGTCCTGTGGGTGGTGATCGACCCCATCGGCACGCTGCCGGTGTTCGTCGCGGTCACCGCGGGCATGGCGGCCGCGAAGCAGCGCATGGTCGCGGTCAAGGCGATCACCATCGCCTTCTGCGTGCTGCTCGGCTTCATCCTCGTCGGCCAGGTGGTGCTCGACGCGCTCGGCATACCGCTCCCGTCCTTCCAGATCGCCGGGGGAATCGTCCTCTTCCTGTTCGCGATGTCGATGATCTTCGGGCAGGGAAAACCGGCGGAGGACATGCAGAGCGCCGAGCCGTTGCACATGGCCGTCTTCCCGCTGGCGATGCCGTCCATCGCCTCGCCGGGCGCGATGCTGACCGTCGTCATCCTCACCGACAACGACCGCTTCTCGCTGGAGCATCAGGCGATCACCGCCGGGCTGATGGCGGTGGTTCTCCTCATCACCCTGTGCATCATGTTGATGGCCGCGCCGATCATGCGGGTCATCGGCATGACGGGTGCGGCCATCATCAGCCGTGTCATGGGGCTGATCCTCGCCGCCGTGGCGGTCGATGCGGTTCTCGACGGATTGCAGCAGATCGGGATTCTGGCCGACCTCGTCACCGCATGAGCAGGACGGTGCGGGCACGGGCATGTCCCTGAGGGCGCGCGGCCGGACATATATATCAGGAAAGTTTGATTTAACTCGCTCCCGCATCGTGGCATGGTCGACGGGCAATGGTTGGGAGAGTTGTCCTTAGATGAAGCCGATGAAGGCCCTCTCGATGGCCCTGGCGGCGCCCGCCGTCCTGTCCGCCCAGAAGAATTTCCGTGCCAATCCCGTGATCGGCTCCGGGTCGATGAACGCCCGCGGCCTGCACCGCTGGCGTGTGCGCCAGACCCACGCCATGAGCGACCGCCGCCGCGATCTTCTCGCCGGCGCGCTCGACCCTGCCGAGCGCGAAGCGTTCGACCGCGACGGCTATGTGGCGCGCGAAAATGCGCTGCCGGCCGACCTTTTCGCCGCGTTCAAGGCCGAACTCGCGACGCACCGCTTCCGTGCCTGGGAAATGCAGCAGGGCGACACGGCAACGCGCCTCATGCCGCTCCCCGTCGCCGGGGACTCGGCGGCGGCGAAGGTGCGCGCTCACTTGCGCTCGCCCTCCTTCCGCAATCTCACCGGCTACGTGGCCGGGCGCTCCGGCGGCTACAACCCGGTGCTGCAGACCGTGGCGGTGCATCCCGACCCGTCCAGGCCTGACCCGCAGGTTACGCTGCACGCCGACACCTTTCACCCGACCGCCAAGTTCTGGCTCTTCCTGGACGATGTCGGCATCGAGGACGGCCCGTTCGCCTACGTTCCGGGGTCGCATAAGCTGACGCCGGAGCGCCTCGCCTGGGAGCACGAACAGGCGTTGAAGGCGACCGCCGACGGCAACGCGCACCACGCGTCCGGCTCGTTCCGCATGACGGAGGAGGGGCTTCCCGCGCTCGGCTACGATCGTCCGGTCACGCCGCTGCCGGTGAAGGCCAACACCTTCATGCTGGCCGATACGTTCGGCTTCCACCGCAGGTCCCCCGCGATGAAGCCGAACGCGCGCGTGGCGGTCCACGGCATGCTGCGCCGCAACCCCTTCATGCCGTGGAACGGGCTCGACCCGTCCGAAATCCCGGGCGTGGACGGGCGCCTCATCTGGCTGCTCTTCGCCAGCCGTGACGCCAAGGCGCGCATGGGCCGGCCGGACAAATATCGCAGCGTGGGCGAGAAGCTGGCGGCCGACCTCGCCGTCGGCTGACACGCCGTACCCGCTGCCGCGCAGACTGAATCCGGCGCGGGTCAGGCGGTCAGCCGCCCTCGCGCTCCTGCCAGACTTTGGCGAGGCGGATGAAATCGGTGACGGGGATGCGCTCGGCGCGCTCCGTCGGCTCCAGTCCGGCCGCGGCGAGAAGGCCCTCCGGGTCCTGCGTCAGCGATTTCAGGCTGGACCGCAGCATCTTGCGCCGCTGGCCGAAGGCGGCCGCCGTCACCCGCTCCAGCGCCTTCAGCGGCACGTCATCGGCGGGCTTGGGGTCGATCCGCACAACGCTGGACCACACCTTCGGCGGCGGCACGAAGGCGGCGGGCGACACGTCGAACACCGAGGTCGCGTGCGCGCGCGCCCCGGTCAGCACCGCGAGGCGGCCATAGTCGCCGCCTCCGGGGGTGGCGACGATCCTGTCCGCCACCTCGCGCTGCACCATCACCGTCGCGCTCGCCCACCAGGGAAGCCACGGCCCCGACAGCCAGTCGACGATCAGTGGCGTTCCGACATTATAGGGAAGGTTCGCGCAGATGCTGGCGCCCGCGGGGGCAAGGGCCGTCCAGTCGGCGGAGAGCGCGTCGGCGGTGACGAGGGTGAGGCGTCCATCCGCCGCGGCGACCAGAGGTGCCAGCACCTCCGTCGCCCGCAGGTCCTTCTCAACCGCCACTACATAAGCGCCGGCTTTTAGCAGCGACCGGGTGAGGCCGCCGGGGCCGGGGCCGACCTCCACCACAGTTTCCCCCTCCAGCGGGGCCTCGGCGGAGGCGCCGGGGCGGCGGGCCGTGCGGGCGATCTTGTCGGTCAGGTTCAGGTCGAACAGGAAGTGCTGGCCGAGCGACTTGCGGGCCGGAAAGGCCTCGGCCACCACCTCGCGCAGGGGCGGCAGAGCGTCGATCCGCTCCCGCAGACGGGCGAGAGCGCCGTCGGTCATGTCACGGTGTCCTCAGCGCGCCGGCTTAGCGGATCTCGATCACCGCATCGCGGCGGAGCTGACGCACATATTGCTTGGCGAACACCTCGTTGCGCTCCTCCTGCATGTCCCGCTCGAGCGACTTCATCGCCGCGTTGGAGGAGCGGATCGGTGTCTTCTTGCACACCGCCAACATCATCAGCCCCTGCTGGGTGGCGATCGGCTCGGACAATTTGCCCTCGGCGAGGCCGTCGACCGCGTCGGCCAATTGCTGCGGCAATTCGGCGTGTGTCCGGCGGCCGAAGGGCAGGACCACCACCTCGCGCGTCTTC
Source organism: Acuticoccus yangtzensis (assembly GCF_001927245.1). Classification (GTDB taxonomy): domain Bacteria; phylum Pseudomonadota; class Alphaproteobacteria; order Rhizobiales; family Amorphaceae; genus Acuticoccus; species Acuticoccus yangtzensis. Next base: position 362,705 of record NZ_MJUX01000003.1, read on the forward strand.
TTGGCGATCGGCAGTCCGGTCTCGCACGAGTTGAACTGGCCTCGGACCGAAGCGGCGATGCGCCGCGCCTCGGCCTCGCGGGCCGCGGACGGGTTTTCCGGCATCGCGACCACGACGCGCGTGAGGTCGTATTCGTAGGAATCGATCACCGTCTCGCCGCCTTCCTGGCGCAGCAGCGCGGCGACGAGGTCCTGCTCGCTCACCTTCAGCGCCGCCCCGAAGCGCGAACGGGTGATCTGCGCCGTGGCGATTTGCGCCTCCAGCCGGTCGCGCAGGGTCTCGATGTTGACGCCGGCTTGGCCGAGCGCCTGGGCGAGCTGGGCCGGGCTCAGTTTCACCCGCTTGGCGATGTTGCTGATCGCCCCGTCCACCATGTCCTTGGACACGGTCACGCGCATCTTGCGCGCGGCCTCAAGCTGAAGCTCTTCGTCGATCAGCTCATCCAGCGCCATCCGGCTCAAATTGCCGCGTGTACCAGTAATCTGCATCAGCCGTTGCCGCTGGCTCACGTCGTAGCTGGTGATCGGCTTGCCGTTGACCACGGCTTTGATGGTGGTTTGGGCCATCGCTGCTGTCGAAACCGCAGCGGAGCCCAGAAGGCCAAGGGCGAGGACGAGGCAAGACGCGATGCGGACCATGACGATACTCAGCGGCTGAAGACCGCCCGAGGTAGCCGCAATTGGCGTCAGTTATCAAGTCCGGTGGCGATCGTGCCGTCGCCGATGGTCCTGAGGCCGACGCGGAAGAAGAGCGTCCGGTCGACCGGTTCATCCGGCGATCCGCCATGGTCCTCGGCATAGGCGAGCGAGACCGACATGGAGTCGTCGTCATAGGCGACGCCCATGCCGTCACGGATGAGGTCCTGATCCTCGAGGTCGTAGCGCAACTGGCCGAAGACCCGGACCCGGTCGAACACGCGCACGGAGGCGGCGCCGTGGAACTCGGACCGGTCGTCGGTCAAGCCGAGGTCGGGCTGAGCGGCCAGGAAGGCGTAGACCATGCGCGTCGACACCGGGCCGAGGCGGGCGGAGGCGGAGACTTCGGCGCGTTCCAGGTCCAGCGTCGACTCGTCGAACCGGCCCTTGGCGGAGACGCGGAAGCCGCCGTTGGTGTCGAAGGTCAGCGCCGCCACGAGGTCGGAGCGGTCGCTGCCGAGGCCGGAATCGCCGGTCGAGTCGAGGATGTCCGGCACGCGGTAGGAGTTGCGCCCGCCGAGGTGGTAGGTCTGGCCGACCATCGCGCTGAGGAAGGCGCCGGAATAGGTCTGCACCGTGTAGCGCATGCCGACCGTGCCGCGGATGCCGCCTTCCACCCGGTCGTAGCCGGAGAAGCGGGACGGGCCGAACAGGTTGGTGTCGTCGAACACCACCGACTGCGCGTCTTCGTTCGGCAGATCGCCGATATAGGTCTCGTTCGGGCGCACGATGATTTCGGCGATCGGCTCGATCGTCTGCGTGCCCCAGTTCGCGGCGATCAGCCACGGCCAGCGGTAGAGGAGGCCGGCGTAGGGCATGGCGCGGCCGATCACCGGGTCCTCGGTCAGCGCGTCGACATTGTGGTCGCGGTTGTCGACGAAGAAGACGTCGCCGCGCAGGCCGGCATAAGGCGTCAGCACTTGGCCGAGCGGGGCGATGATCTGCTTGCGCCACGTCGCCTCGGCGCTTCCCCGCGTGAAGGTGCCTTCCACGCCGCGGAAGCGCGGGGTCAGAACGCCGTCCACCATCGCGCCGAACGCATCGGTCTCCTGACGCGACAGGGAGGTGAGGTTGAACTTGTAGGCGAGCTCTCCCGACAGGACGGCGCCGTCGTAAACGCCCTCATAGTCGATCGCCGGATGCACGTAGGCCTGTTTTCCCTGCAGCTTCGAGCCGACGTCGGAGAAGGGGGCGGGCGGGTTCAGGACGTCGCCGGAGGAATAGTCCTCCTGCAGGATGCGGAAGGCCCACATCCGCGCCTCGAAATGATTGCGCTCACCAAAGCCTTCCAGGAACAGCGTCGTCGGCGCGGTCAGCGCATCGCCCGAGGTCTGCTTGTAGTCCGACAGGTAGCGGCGGTCCGTCGAAACGGTCGACTCCCAGCCCCAGCGCCACATCGGGTTGAGGTAGAATTCACCGTTGGTGGTGACGGAGCCGCGCCATTTGCGGTTGCCGCCCGCCTCCTCGAACGCATCGGGGTCGAGCTGGTAGATGCCGGTGCCGCGCACCATGAAGTTGCCGCTGGCGAGTCGCTGACGATACTCGATGTCGCCGAACAGGCCCTGGCGCGTCAGCGGGGTGGCCGCCACCGTCACATCGGCGGAGGGCCCCAGCGTCTGGAAATAGGGAACGCGCACGCCCGCGCCGAGGAGGTTGGAGGCGACGAAGGTCGGCACCAGGAAGCCGGAGCTGCGGCGCACCGTGGGGTCGGGGATGGAGAAGGTCGGCAGCACCGCCACCGTCTGGCCGAAGAGGTCGAACTGCGCCTTCTCGAAGGTCAGACGCTTGTCGGTCTCGTTGTAGATGACGCGGCGGGCCTGGATCTGCCAGGTGGGCGCTCTCTCGGGCCGGCGGCGGCAGGTGTAGCAGGCGGTATAGCCGGCATCCTCGAACACGGTCACCGCGCCGGACCGCTCGGCGCTGTTGGCGGCGAGGCGCGTGCGGTAGATCGTGTCGACGCGAAGGCCCCTGAGGAACCCTTCCTTCATGTCGTCGCTGAGCGTGACATATTCGGCGAAGACGATGTTGCCTTCCGGCTCCTCCAGCCGTGCCCCACCGGTCGCGAAGAAACGGTCGGTCGCCTTCTCGTAGACGACGCGGTTCGCGAAGAGCTGGTAGCCGGCATATTCGATGAACACGTTGCCGGTGGCGACCGCGTTGCCGGTCTGCGTGTCGTAGATCAGCTCGTTGGCTTCCAGCAGCAGCGGCTCGTCCTGCTGTTGGAGGGCGGCGACGTCCTGGAACTGTGCCGCGGCCGGCGAAAGGCTGGCGCTGGTGAGGAGCGCGCCGGGGAGGGCGAGCGTGCCCGTGAGGGCGAGGGCGAAGAGAGTGCCGAAGCGGGACCGACCCATCTAGCCGTCCTCGCTGTAGAGCAGCGCGGTGGCGCCGAAGAGGGTGGCGGCGAGGCCCGGCATCCAGGCGGCGAGCAGCGGCGGCACCGCACCCGCTTCGCCGAGGTCCGAGGCGACCGCGGAGGCGATGTAGAGCGTGAATCCGGCGACGACACCGCCGACAACGGCGCGCGTGACACCGCCGAGGCGCACCATGCGAAGCGAAACCGATGCGGCGATCAGCACCATGGCGGAGAGGAGAAGAGGGCGGGCGAGAAGCATCTGGTACTGAAGCGCGAAACGATGGGCGGGAAGGCCGGCGCGCTCGGCAAGCTGGACCGCCGCAGGCAGGTTCCAGAACGAGATCGCGTCCGGCCGGGCGACCGCCTCGCGCACCTCGATCGGGGTGAGGGCGGTCGGAAGGTCGACGATGAGGTCCTCGGTGCGGTTGCCGTCCGCATCGTAGCGGGCGACGCCCAGCATGCGCCATGCGCCGTCGCCGAGGGTGGCCGTATCGGCTTCGAGGCGGCCGATGAAATGCTCCTGCCGGTCGAACAGGTGCGCTTCCACGTTGTAGAGCGTGAGGCCGTCCGCCGATGCGGCGCCCGCATGCATGATCGACGGTCCGTCCGAGCCGTCCTGGCGGAACCAGATGGAGGACCCGCCGGTCAGCGTCAGCGCCTCCTTGCCGCGCACCTGGGCGACCAGCTCGTCCGACCGCTCGCGCCCGGCGGCGGAGATCGGGTTGTAGAGCGTCGTCGTGACGATGCCGATGCCGGCCACCACCAGCACCGCCGGGGCGACGAACTGCCAGGCCGAGATGCCGGCGCCGCGCATCACCGCCAGCTCCAGCCGCCGGTTGAGGGCGAGGAAGGCGAAGATCGCCCCGAAGAGCACGGCGAAGGGGAGAAATTCTTCGGTGAGCGAGGGCGTCTTGTAGAACGAGGCCAGGACGGCCGTCGCCGCGCTGAATGTATCGCGGTCGACCGTGCGGCGGATCAGCTCCACCGCGTCGGCAAGGAAGATGATGAAGGTACCGAGCACGAAGAAGCCGACGATCCAGCGCAGGAACGTCATGCCGATATAGACCGCGAGGACGCGCCCTGTGCCGATCCCGCTCACCCCCAGCGCGCTCATGCGGCAGCCCCTTCGCGCGGCTTGGCGAGCCGCCCGGCGAGGGAGACCAGGGCGTGGGCCCAGCGCTCGTGGAAGGTGATCTGACGATCGCTGAGGATCATCAGGAAGGCCGCGGCGCCGATGACGGCGAGGAGCACATAGGACATGTACGCCATCGCCGGGGTCTGCTCGGCCGCCAGCAGCGTGCCGTAGACCGAGGCGCGGATGGCCGCCACCGCGATCCCCGCGGCGATGATGCCCGCCATGCGCCCCTGCCGGTGCATCCGCGGATCACCCACGAAGAGGAAGACGACGAGCGCATAGACGAACGGGGCCAGCGGCTGCGACAGGCGGTCGTGCACCTCAATCGCGAATTGAGGCTCGCGGCCGGCGCGGTAGGTGTCGTCCTCCGTCGCGGGGGCGAGAAGCTCGAACAGTGTCCGCTCGGACGGGCGGAAGGTGGTCTGCACCGGCCCGGAGTTCAGCGCCGACAGGTCGAAGGCGTAGGCGTCGAACGCGACCACCGTCAGCTCGTCCGATGGGCGTTCCATCCGCTGCACGCTGCCGTTGGTCATCACCAGGAGGACGTTGCCGTCGGTCTCCACCACACGGCCCGTTTCGGCGAGATAAGTGACGTCGCTGGACGCGGACCGGCGATCGTCGAGCACCAGCCCCGTCAGCGTTCCGTCGGCCAGCCGGTCGCGGATGTGGACGGTCATGCCGTCGTCGATTTCGATGAACCGTCCAGGCTGGACGATGGACGAGACCACGTCGGCGCGGATCTCGGTGATCATCACCCGCGCTTTGGCAAGGCCGAGCGGGCCGAGATAGAAGGCCCCCGCCGCAACCAGCAGCGCGCAGACCGTGGCGGCCACCATGGCCGGGAACAGGAGCCGCATCCGGCCCGCGCCCGCCGCGCCGATCACCACCAGCTCCGAATCACGGTTCATCGTGTCGTAGACGACGACCATGGCGATGACGAAGGCGATCGGCGCCAGAAGCGTGACGAGGTAGGGGACGGCGAGGCCCGTCAATTCGAAAAAGGCCAGGAAAGCCTGACCCTTGGCCGTCACCAGGTCGAGGCGCTGCAGAGCCTGGGTGGACCAGATGATTCCGGTCAGCACCAGGAGACCCGCCGGGAACAAGGTCAGGATCCGCTTTGCCGTATACCAACTGATGAGCGGCATCCACCTTCCACACGCGAACGATTCGACACAGCGGCCCTGATGATGGACCCGATCACAATCGGCCTACACCATGGTTCCACAGGGTTGAAGTTTCGTGTCGCCCTTAACGTCAAACAAGCGCCGATCGTGGCGCCGATGCCGCACTTCCTCCACCTGTTGTCTCAGAGCCACAAACTGGATTACCTCCGAGGGAATTGCTGAAAGGACCGCGATCGTGAGTGTGCCGACCATCCAGTTCCGCCCCGTGGAGTTGCCCGCCTCCGGGACGCTCGTCGTGTTCGCCGCCGACGGGATGACCCTGGGCGAGAGCGCCCGCCGCGCCGACGAGGCCAGCGACGGCCTGATCACCGCCGCCGCCGAGGCGCAGGGCTTCAAGGGCAAGCGCTTCGCAACGTTGACGATTCCTCTGCCACGCGGTCTCTCCGCACGCGCCCTCGTGGTGGTCGGCCTCGGCGATGTGGCCAAGCTTGGCGAGGCGGATTGGGCCAAGCTCGGCGGCACCGTCGCAGGCGCGCTTCCCTCCGGCCCCGACACCGACGTGACCGTCTTCGCCGAAGGCCCCGAGGGCGCGCTGACGGCCGAGCAGGCCGCCGACATCGCCCTCGGCATCGTCCTGCGCTCCTACACCTTCGACATCTACAAGAAGAAGCCGTCCGACGAGCCGGATCCGGCCCCCCGCGCGGTGACCCTCTGCGTCGCCTCCACCGCCGCCGTCGAGGCGCGCTGGCAGGCCGTGGAGGCGATCGCCGCGGGCACCATGGCCGCCCGCGACCTCGTCAACGAGCCGGCCAACGTCCTCGGCCCGGTGGAATTCGCCGCCAGAGCCGCGGCGCTCGCCGATCTCGGCGTCGAGATCACCGTGATGGAGCCCGCCGAGCTCGAAGAGCTGGACATGAAGATGCTGCTCGGCGTGGCGCAGGGCTCCGAGCGCCCGGCCCGCGTCGTTCTGATGCAGTGGAAGGGCGGGGCCGAAGGGGCCGCGCCGGTCGCCCTCGTCGGCAAAGGCGTGGTGTTCGACACCGGCGGCATCTCCATCAAGCCCGCGGGCGGCATGGAGGACATGAAGGGCGACATGGGCGGCGCCGCCGCTGTCGTCGGCACCATGACCGCCATCGCCAAGCGCAAGGCAAAGGCGAATGTCATCGGCATCATCGGCCTCGTCGAGAACATGCCCGACGGCAAGGCCCAGCGCCCCGGTGACATCGTGCGCTCCAAGTCCGGCCAGACGGTGGAGATCATCAACACCGACGCCGAAGGCCGCCTCGTCCTCGGCGACCTGTTGACCTACACGATCGACCGCTTCTCGCCCGCCGTCACCATCGACCTCGCGACGCTGACGGGCGCCATCATCGTCGCCCTCGGCCACTTCCACGCCGGGCTCTACGCGACCGAGGACGACACGGCCGCCAAACTCCTCGCCGCCGGCACCGCGACCGGCGACCAGGTGTGGCGCATGCCGCTCTCCAAGGACTATGACGGCCTCATCGATTCCAAGGTGGCCGACATGAAGAACACCGGCGGCCGCTCCGCCGGGTCGATCACCGCCGCACAGTTCCTGAAGCGCTATGTCGGCGAGACCAACTGGGTCCACATCGACCTTGCAGGCACCGCGATGGGCGGGCCGACGACCGAGATCAGCCGCACCTTCGGCTCCGGCTGGGGCGTGCGTCTCCTGGAGCGCTACATTGCCGACAACTTCGAGGGCTGAGCGGTGAAACTCTACTCCAAGACGCTCTCACCTTTCGGTCGCACCGTGTCCATCGTCGCCCTCGAGCTGGGGCTGGCGGAGGACATCGAAGAGATCGACACCACGGTGAAGCCGACCGCGCCCAACACCGCGTTCCAGGCGTTGACGCCGATGCGCAAGATCCCCGCGCTCGCCACCGACGACGGCCTCGTCCTCACCGATTCGCCGGTGATCGTGGACTATCTGTGCGCCCGTGTCGGTGATAAGCGCGTGCTCGGCCGTGGCACCCCGGCCGAGTGGAAGATCCGCGCCGACTATGCCCTGACACGCGCCGCCACCGAGTGCGCCGTCGCCGGCCGCTACGAGACCGCCGTGCGCCCCGCCGACAAGGTGTGGGACGCCTGGGTCGACGATCTCGCCGACAAGGTCCGCGCCGTCCTCGCCGTCCTCGAGGCGGCGCCGCCCGACCACGGCGGTGCCCTGACGGTGGCCGACATCTCCCTCGGCGTGCTCCTCGAATATCTCGACGGGCGCTATGGCGGGCTGTGGCGGGCGGATCATCCGAACCTCGTCGCCTGGCTGGCGCCGCTGTCGGCCCACCCGTCCTTCGTCGCCACCAAGCCCACATTCTGACCAGGCGCCGTGGCCGAGGTCCTGTTCTATCACCTGGAGCGGCAGCGCCTGGAAGACGTGCTGCCGACCCTCCTGGAGCGGACCCTCGCCCGCGGCTGGCGCGCCGTGGTCGAGGTCACCGAGCCGATGCGCTGCGACGACCTCGACCGCTTCCTGTGGACCTTCCGTGACGACAGCTTCCTGCCGCATGGCATCGCCGACGCCAACGCCGCCGAGCATCCCGTCGTGATCCTCACCGGGCCGGACAACCCGAACGGCGCCAACGTGCGCTTCCTCGCCGACCGCGCCGAGCCCGGCGACATCACGGGGTACGACCGTGTGGTGATGCTCTTCTCCGCCGACGATCCCGACGCCGTCGCCGCCGCCCGAGGCTTCTGGAAGCCGTTGAAGGCCGCCGGGCATGAGGTGACCTATTGGCGTCAGTCGCCCTCCGGGGCGTGGGAGAAGAAGGGGTAGGGCGCTCCGGAACTCACCAGGGAACAGTGGGCCCGCCTGTTCCCCGAAGCCGTCCATCGCTGATTGAGCCCTGAAGCCGATGCGGCACCGCCGCAAGGCACGCTTCGCTCTACGGCCTTGCGGCGGCACCGCATCGACTTCCTGTCGGGCTCAGCGATGGACGGCTCCGGGGAACAGGCTGCGGCGGGGCCTGTCCGCCAGGTGGGGGCGCGGCAAGATGGGGTGCGGCGAGGCGAGGCGCGGCGCAGCTCGGGCGAGGGGGCGGCCTCGGCCTTGTGGGAGAAAGGCCGTGTCAGTCGTTGCGCTTCGGCCGGTGGGCGAGCTCGGTTAGCGCGGCCGTCATCTCCTCGAAATAGTCGTCCCAGGTGCGCGGCGGCTCGATGAGGGCGATCTGTTGGTCGCGCACCTCGTCGTCCATTGCGAAGGCGCGGATCGTCTCCGCCCAGGCCGGCCCGTCGAGCGGCGACAGATACGTTCCCGCCGCCCCGCCGACCTCCCGGTGGGCGGCGATATCGCTGGCGATCACCGGCACCCCCATCGAATGAGCCTCGATGATCGGCAGACCGAACCCCTCCGTGAAGGACGGCGTCAGAAGGGCGCGCGCATTGGGGATGTGTGCCGCCACCTGCGCGTCCCCCAGCGGCCCCGTCACCGTCACGTTGCCCGCCAGCGCGTCCGCCCTGTCGATCAGCTCCAGCGCCGTCTGGTCGTTGCCCCGCCGGCCGATGACGATGAGCCGCGGCGCATCCCTCTCCCCCGCGAACTCACGCCAGATGTGCAGGAGGAAGGCGAGGTTCTTCCGCCGGTCGATCGAGGAGAGATGGACGAAGGTCGGCCGGTCGTAGGCGATCTCGCTCGTCGCCACCGGCAGGCCCGGCCCCGAGTGGATCACCGACGACGTGAAGCGCGGCGTGCCTGTGCGCGTCAGCAGCTCGTCCAGCGCCGCCTGCGACACGGTGAACACGTGGTCCGCCCGCGCCTCCAGCGTCTCCAGGCGCTTGTAGTGGAGCTGCGTGGCGCGGCGGCTGTCATATTCGGGATGCGTGATCGGGATGAGGTCGTGCAGCAGCACCGCGAACGGACCCGGCAGCCCGGCGAACCTCTCCGCCACGTCGAGCCCGTCGTGGCCGACATTCAGCGTCACGTTGGGCCGCCCCTCGGCGTCGAGCGGTTTGGCACCCATCTGCGCGGCGATGCGCTGCAAGGTGCGTTCGGCGGCGATGAACTGGCCCTTCACGCCCCAGCCGTCGGCCATGAACTGGCGCGGCTTGCCATCCGACCAGCGCGCCATCAACGTGTCGTGGATCTTGGCGTAGGCGGATGGGCGCAGCATCATCAGCCGGTTGCCGATGCGGGTGACCGGGCGCGCCTCGAACGCCTCCTGCCTCAGCATCCAGTTGGCGAAGCGCATTTCGATCCGGTCGATGCCGGTCGGGCCGCCGAAGAATTCATAGCGCCGCACCAGGCGGGACACGTCGAGGAAGAGGATCGGTCGCATGGACGGGCAGTGCCGCCACGCCGCGCGGGCGTCAAGATGGGCGGGACGCCAATTCGCGGCGGTGGTGCTTGCGGCGATGCTGCTGGTCGGCGGCGGTGTCGCGGCGCAGGAGGGGGCGCCGGCCCCTGCCGCCGCAGCGCCCTCCGCCGCCATCGGCCGCCTCAACTTCGCGGGGTTCCGCGACACGCGGCACTGCACCATGTTCGCCATCGGCCCGCGCACCGTCGTGACAGCAGCCCACTGCCTCAGGGGCCAGGACCCCGCCGAAGGGCACCTCCTGTTCGGCTATGCGGCGATGGCGTGGGCCGCCCACCTCGCGCCCCTATCGGCCCACGACCTCGGCAACGACGTCGCCGTCCTCTGCCTCTCCGAACCCGCCCCCGCCGTGCTGCCGCTGGGGCCGGACGCCGATCCCGCCCCCGGCACACCTCTCGCCGCCATCGGCTACGGCATGCCCGTGCGGCACCGCCAGACCCGCAGCGACTGCCCGCTCGCCCGCACCGGCCGGACCGGGGAGGGCCGGGCGATGGTTCTCGCCTGCCCGCAGGCCCCCGGCGCCTCGGGCGGCCCTGTTCTGGGGCCGGACGGTGGCGCGATCGCCGTCATCAGCGCCACCACCCGCACCGAGGTCGTCGCCATGCGCATCCCGCCGGAGGCCGCGGCCGCCTGCACCGGCGGCTGAGCGCGGGGCAGCGACGGCGGCGCTACGAAGCCGCCCCACCGCGGGGACGGGCAGGCCGCGCACGCCCGTAGGGGCTTTCGCCGCGCCGGTCCTGGTGGTAGGCGACCCGGACCGGTAGCGCTGAGCGCCACCGGCATGCGCCCGCAGACCCCAACAACGCCCGGCCGATGCCCGAACTTTTCGTCGAACTCCTGTCCGAAGAGATCCCCGCCCGCATGCAGCGCCGTGCGGCCGAGGATCTTCAGCGCCTCGTCACCAACGCCCTGGTGGATGCCGGCCTCACCTACGAAGGCGCCTACGCCACGGCGACCCCGCGCCGGCTGGTGCTCGCCGTCACCGGCCTTCCCGCCCAGTCGGCCGACAAGCGCGAGGAGCGCAAGGGCCCCCGCGTCGGCGCGCCCCAGAAGGCGCTCGACGGCTTCCTGCGCGCCGCCGGCCTCGCCTCGATCGACGAAGCCACAATCGAGTCCGACCCCAAGAAGGGCGACTTCTACGTCGCCAAGACGCTGGTGCCCGGCCGCCCGGCCATCGCCATCTGCGCGGAAGCCATCGCCGACGCGGTGAAGAAATTCCCGTGGCCCGTCACCATGCGCTGGGGCGAGGCCGAGCCCGGCGCCATCCGCTGGGTGCGCCCGCTCACCTCCATCCTCGCCACCTTCGGCACCGAGAACGAGGACCCGGACATCGTCCCGGTGGAGCTTCCGGGCGTCCCGGTCGGCGACACCACGGTCGGCCACCGCTTCCACGCCCCGGACCGTTTCCGCGTCCGCCGGCTGGAGGACTACAAGGCCAACCTGGAAAAGGCCTTCGTCGTCGTCGACCAGGACCGGCGGCGCGACCAGATCCTGCACGACGCCAAGGACGCCGTCTTCGCCCTCGGCCTGGAGCTCGTCGAGGACGACGCGCTTCTGACCGAGGTTGCGGGGCTGGTGGAATGGCCCGTCGTCCTCGTCGGCCGCTTCGAGGAGGCCGCGCTGGCGCTGCCCGACGAGGTGATCCGCCTGACGATCCGCGAGAATCAGAAGTGCTCCGTCACGCGCGATCCGGCCACCGGCCGCCTCGCCAACGCCTTCATCATCACCTCCAACCTGGTGGCGGACGACGGCGGCACGGCGATCATCGCCGGAAACGAGCGCGTGGTCCGCGCCCGCCTCGCCGACGCGCGGTTCTTCTGGGACGAGGACATGAAGAAGCGCCTCGCCGTCCATGCCGAGAAGCTGGCCACCGTCACCTTCCACGAGAAGCTGGGCACGCAGGCCGACCGGGTGGAGCGTATCAAGGCGCTCGCGATGGAGATCGCGCCGGTTCTGGGCATCGACCCGCATTATGCGGCCGACGCCGCCGCCGTCATCAAGGCCGACCTCGTGACGGGCATGGTGGGCGAGTTTCCTGAGCTTCAGGGCTACATGGGCCGGCACTATGCCGCCGCCCACGGTGCGCCCGAGGACCTGTGCGCCGCCATCGAGGAGCATTATCAGCCGCAGGGGCCGAACGATGCCGTTCCGACGGCGCGCCTCTCCGTGGTGCTGGCGCTCGCCGACAAGGTGGACCAGCTCGTCTCCCTCTGGGCCGCAGGCGAGAAGCCGACCGGCTCCGGCGACGCCTTCGGCCTGCGCCGTGCCGCACTCGGCATCATTCGACTGGTGCTCGACAATCAGATCCGCCTGCCGCTCGACGACGGTGCATTCAAAGGCGTTCTCAACGATGCGTGGAAGCTTTGGGGCGGCTCGGACCTCGACAACGCGTGGCAGGCGATTGCGGCGAGAGACAATGATCCGGCCACTCCCCGGGGGGCGTCGGAACGAGGAATTGACAAGGCGCGCGGCCCCGTGGGCGAACTCGCCGACTTCATCGTCGACCGCCTCATCGTCCAGCAGCGCGACGCGGGTGTGGCGGCAGACACCGTGCGCGCCGTCCGCTCCGTCGCGACCACCGTCGATCTCGTCGACCTCGTCAACCGCATCGCCGCGCTGAGCGACTTTCTCGCGACCGACGACGGCGCCAACCTGATGGCCGGATACCGCCGCGCCACCAACATCCTGAAGGCCGAGGAGAAGAAGGACGGCGTCGCCGAGACCGCTGCCCCCGACCGCGCCGCCCTCGTCGAGCCGCAGGAAATCGCCCTGTTCGACGCCGTGGCCGAGGCCCGCACCGCCGTCGCCGCCAAGGTCGCCGCCGAGGACTATGCGGGCGCGATGTCCGCCATCGCCGCACTGCGCGCCCCCGTCGACGCCTTCTTCGAGGCGGTGCTGGTCAACGCCGACGACCCGACCTTGCGCGCCAACCGACTGCGCCTTCTGGCCGCGCTGCGCGACACCACCCGCGAGGTGGCGGACTTCTCCGCAATCTCCGGCTAAGCTCGCGCCGCCACGAGACCGAGAGATGACCCGAGATGACCTATCCCGCCGCGACCGCTGAGGTGCAGATCGACGAGCCTCATGTCCGCGTCACCCGGTGGACCTTCGCCCCCGGCACCGCCACCGGCGCCCACGTCCACGAATATCCCTACGTCGTCGTGCCGGTGATCCCCGGAACGCTGACCATGGTGGACGACAAGGGCGAGCACCCGGCCGAGATGAAGCTCGGCGTCAGCTATTCACGTCCCAAGGGCGTCTCCCACGATGTCGTCAACACGTCCGACGGCGTCGTCGCGTTCATCGAAATCGAGATGAAATAATGGCCGACACTTACGACGTTCTCATCATCGGCTCCGGCCCCGGCGGCTACGTCACCGCCATCCGCGCCGCCCAGCTCGGCCTCAAGACGGCGGTGGTGGAAAAGTCCCACCTCGGCGGTATCTGCCTCAACTGGGGCTGCATCCCCACCAAGGCGCTGCTGCGCTCCGCCGAAGTCTACGACCACTTCAAGCACGCCAAGAACTACGGGCTGGAAGCGAAGGACTTCACCTTCGACATCGCCAAGGTGGTGGAACGCTCGCGGGGCGTCTCCAAGCAGCTCAACACCGGCGTCGGCTTCCTCTTGAAGAAGAACAAGGTCGACGTCATCTGGGGCACGGCGAAGATCGCCGCCGCCGGTAAGGTCGAGGTGAAGGCCGCCGACGGTGCGCCGAAGGGCGCCAAGGGTGCGGGCACCTACGCCGCCAAACACATCATCGTCGCCACCGGGGCACGCCCCCGCGTCCTGCCGGGCCTGGAGCCCGACAAAGACGCCATCTGGACCTATTTCGAGGCGATGGTTCCGAAGGAGGTGCCCAAACGCCTCCTCGTGGTCGGCTCCGGCGCCATCGGCATCGAGTTCGCGTCCTTCTTCAACTCCATGGGGTCCGAGGTCACCGTGGTCGAGGTGATGGACCAGATCCTTCCCGTCGAAGACGCCGAGATCTCGAAGATCGCCCAGAAGCAGCTCGAAAAGCAGGGCCTCAAAATCCGCCTCAACGCCAAGGTGGCGAAGGTGGAGAAGGGCAAGACCCTGAAGGCCACCATCGAGGCGGGCGGCAAGTCCGAGGTGGTCGAGGTCGACAAGGTGATTTCCGCCGTCGGCGTGGTCGGCAACATCGAGGGGCTGGGGCTGGAAGAGCTGGGCGTGAAGACGGAGCGCGGCTGCGTCGTCATTGACCCCTTCGGCAAGACCAACGTTCCGGGCATCTACGCCATCGGCGACGTCGCCGGCCCGCCGATGCTGGCCCACAAGGCCGAGCACGAGGGGGTGATCTGCGTCGAGGCGATTGCCGGCAAGCACCCTCACGTGATGGACAAGGCCAAGATCCCCGGCTGCACCTATTGCCACCCGCAGGTCGCCTCGGTCGGGCTGACCGAGAAGAAGGCCAAGGAGGCGGGGCGCGCCGTCAAGGTCGGCCGCTTCCCCTTCATCGGCAACGGCAAGGCGATCGCGCTCGGCGAGCCGGACGGCCTGGTGAAGACCATCTTCGACGCCACGACGGGCGAGCTTCTGGGCGCCCACATGGTCGGCGCGGAAGTGACCGAGCTCATCCAGGGCTTCGTGATCGCCATGAACCTCGAGACCACCGAGGAAGAGCTGATCAACGCCGTCTTCCCGCACCCGACCCTGTCGGAGATGATGCACGAGAGCGTGATGGACGCCTACGGGCGCGTCATCCACAGCTAGAGCGAGCGAGAGGTTGCCCGGCGCCGCTTATATGCCGGGCAACCTGTGCACAAACGCCATTCAAGACTGAACTCCGCAGCGCTCCCATGCGTTCAGGCTCCATACACGCCCCGTCATCTATCCGGGGCGTCATTCAGCCAGAAGGAAGGCAGTATGCGTAAGGTCACAGGCTGGGCAATCGCCGCCGTCATGGCAGCGACCGTCCCGGCTTCGGCGCAGGTGGGGGTGAGAGCGCCCGCTGTCGACGCCGAACCGAGCATCAGCACCGTTCAGAACGCCCAGGAGCTTCAGAACGAGCGCCAGGAGTTCCGCCGGGAAAACCGGCAGGCGGAGCAGGAGATCCAGAACGAGCGCCAGGAGCGGGCCCGCGAAACCCGGCAGATGGACAACGAGCTGCGCAACGAGCGGCTCGAGTTCCGCGCCGAGGATCACACCCCGGCCGAGCGCCGCGCCGGTCAGGCGGAGATCCAGAACGAGCGCCGCGAACGGGCCGCAGAACAGCGCGCCGAGGACAACGAGCGCGCCAACGAGCGCCAGGAGTTTCGCGGCGAGCAGCGCGCGACGCAGCAGGAAATGACAAACGAGCGTCGTGAGGCGGCCCGCGAGGACCGTGCGACGACGAACGAGCGGCGCAACGACGCCGCCGAGCAGCGCCAGCGCACCAACGAGCGGCGGGAGAAGGCACGCGACCAGCGCAGCAGCCTCCCGACCCGCTCCCCCGTCGACCTTGCCCGGCTTTCGCCGGGCATTCTTCTGGCGCAGGCCCCCGTGGACCAGCGCCAGGAGGAGCGCCGCGCCAAGGCCCGCGAAGAGCGTCGCCAGCGCAATGAGGCCCAGGGGAACCAAGGCAAGCAGGGGAACCAGGGCAAGCAGGGTAACCAGGGCAATCAGGGCAAGCCGCAGCGCGAGGCTCAGCAGCAGCAGCAGCGCCAGCAGAACCAGCAGCGCCAGGCGCAGGAACAGCGCCGCCAGGAGCAGCGCCAGCAGCAACAGCGCGACGCCCAGCAGCAGCGCCAGCAACAACAGCGTGAAGCGCAACAGCAGCGCCAGCGCGAGCAGCGTCAGGCCCAGGAACAGCGCCAACAGCGTCAGCGCGAGGCCCAGCGGCAGAACCAGGCTCAGCAGCAGGGCGAGCCGAGCCGCGACGCCCGCCGCGAGGAGTTGCTCCGCAACCGTCAAGAACGCGCCCGCGATGCGCAGGCCGATGGCCAGGAGCGCCGCCGCGACGCGCAGGCCGCCCAGCAGCGCCGCCGCGAAGAGGCCCTTCGTGACCGTCAGAACGCCCGCCAGGACCCCGGCCCGAACGGGCGTGAGCGCCAGGACGCGCGTCAGGATCGCCGTCAGGATGCCGCCGACGATCGCCGTGACATTGTGCGGGACCGCCGCGATGACCGTCAGGACCGCCGTCAGGACGCGCGCTTCGACCGTCAGGAGGACCGTCAACGCCTGCGCCGCGAGCGCCGCGAGGACATCGCCCGCGCCCAGCGCCAGGAAAACCGGGACGACCTGCGCCAGCGCGCCGAGCGGGCCGAGCGCCGCGCCGACCGCCTGCGCGATCGCCGTGACGACCTGCGCCGCGAGCTGCGCCAGGAGCAGCGCGACGACCGCCGCGACTGGGTCCGCCGCGAGGAGCAGCGCCGCGACCGCTACCGCGATTGGGAGCGCAGCCGCCGCAACGAGACGCTGGAGCGCGCCGCCTGGGCCGGTCTCGGCGCCTTCGCCGGTGCCGCCATCGTCGCCTCCACCCAGGGCCGCACCACCTACGTGGTCGAAGGCCAGCCGCTGATCGTCGACGAATACCCGAGCCGCTTCGGCTGGCGCGCCGACGCCTACGACGTGCGTGACCTCAACAACGGCTGGACAGAATCTGTGGTCGTTCGCGGCGACGGCTCGCGCATCGTCACTATCGTCGACAACAACGGCGTTCCGATCCGTCGCTACCGCGTCCTGCCGAACGGGCAGACGGTCACGCTGTTCAACAACCTGCCGACCTGGTGGGACGATCGCTCGAGCCTTGAGGTCAACATCGGCCAGGTGAACGTCGGGATGCCCTATGACCGCTACGTGGTCGAGCCGTCGCGCGCGCCCGTCGAAGTGGTTTACGAGACGGTGACCGCCGAGCCGGTCCAGGAGCTCGACCGCGCCTATACGCTGAACCAGGTCCTCTACAACGAAGATCTGCGCGCTCTGATGCCGCGGATCGACGTCGACACGATCAACTTCCAGTCCGGCTCGGCCTACGTGGACGATTCGGAGATCGGCAACCTGGAGACGCTCGGCGTCGCGATGGAAGAGGCGATCTACGCGAACCCGTCCGAGGTCTTCCTCATCGAGGGCCATACGGATGCGGTCGGCTCGCCCGAATCGAACCTCGTCCTGTCCGACGCCCGCGCCGAGAGCGTGGCCGAGATCCTGACCGAGTACTTCGAGATCCCCCCGGAGAACATCGTCACCCAGGGCTTCGGCGAGCAGTACCTGAAGGAGCAGACGATGGGCGACAGCCGCACGAACCGCCGCGTCACGGTCCGCCGCATCACCCCGCTCCTCGCCACCGATGATCAGATCGCCGGCCTCGAAGACCAGAATTTCGACTGATCCCGATCCAGAGACCAGAAAAGGCCGCCCTCCGGGGCGGCCTTTTTGTTTGTGCCCACGGGCCAAGCTGTGGCGGCGGGCTCTGGTGACGGGTTGCGGCGGCGTTTTGGGTGACGGCGCCGGGTCTTCATCCGCGGCAGCGCCCCGCGAGGCGTTCCCCCTCGCGCTCCCCCGGTTCGCCACCCGGCAGGGGTTCAGTGTGAGGGTGCGAAGAGCACCCTCCCTCTGAAACCCCTGATCCAAGCGTGTCGAGGGCCGCAACGGCGTCAAGCGTCCGTCCTCGCCATGCTCGCACCCTCGAAGTCGAGGGCGCTGCGCGTGTCTCCGGGCGAACGCTTGACCCCGCCGCAGCCCTCCCAGCAGGGGTGCCGCGCCGGCTGCGCCGGAAACGGGGTTCAGTCGCCGCGGACGATCGCCTCGATTGCCAGTGCCGCCGATAGAAGACGTTCGTCGTCGTTGCTCTTCGCGCTGATGAGGAAGCTCACCGGCAGCGGCGACGGGCTCGCCATCGGCATCGCCACACCCGGCAGGTTGAGGAAGTTGCCCGTCATCGTGTTGCGCAGCATCAGGAGATTGACCCGGCCGAACTCGTCCGGGTCCGCATCGAGCGGCGCGATCTCAGGTGCCACACGAGGCACCGTCGGGCCGATGAGGAAGGCGTCCTCCATGTCGGCCGCGATCTGCGCCGAGAGCTTGGCGCGCATCCGCTGGTTCATCAGAACGTCCTGCGCGGTCATGGTCTTGCCGCGAAGGATGCGGGCGACCACCCGGCCGTCCATCTCCTCCGCGTCGGCGCTCTCCATCCGCTCCTGGTGGTAGAAGTAGGACTCCGCGTTGGCGAGCGTGCCGTGGTCCGCCATCACCCGCGCCGCCTCGCCGATCTGCGGCACCGTGCGCGTTTCCACCGTCACGCCCGCCTTCTCCAGCCGCTTCACCGCCTGTTCGAAGGCGTCCGTTACCGCGTCCTCGCAGTCGTCCAGCCACAGCGTTTCGGAGAGGATGAGGCGCATCCCGGCGATGTGGCCGCGGGCGACCGTGGGCGCCGTGCCGCGCAGCGCCGCGTCGAGGTGGACGCAGTCCTCCACCGTGCGGGCGAGGGGACCCACCGTGTCGAGGGTGAAGGAAAGCGGCGTCGCGCCCTCGGTCGAGATGCGGCCCTCCGACGATTTGTAGCCGACGATGCCGTTCACCGCCGCAGGGATGCGCACCGAGCCGCCGGTGTCGGACCCGATTGCCGCCGTCGCGAGGCCGGACGCCACCGCAACCGCCGAGCCGGACGACGACCCGCCCGGAATGCGCGGCGTCTCCTTGTCGTGCGGATTGGCGGGGGTGCCATAATGGGGGTTGAGGCCGAGGCCGGAGAAGGCGAACTCCGTCATGTTCACCTTGCCGAGCGCCACCATGCCCGCCGCGGCGAGGTGGGCGACGACGGGGCAATCGTCCTCCGCGGGGCTGGCGTTCCGCCACAGGGCGGACCCCGCGGTCGTCACCTCGCCCGACATGTCGAACAGGTCCTTCCAGGCGATCGACACGCCGTCGAGGCCGGAGGCGGGGCGGCCGGCATCGTAGCGGGCCTTGGCGGAGCGGGCCTCGCGGCGGGCGCGCTCTGCGGTCACCGTCAGATAAACCGCGTCGCTCTGGGCGGCGGCGATGCGGTCCAGCAGGACCTCCGTCACCGCGATGGGGTCGGCCTCACCGGCGAGGTAGGCACGGGCGAGGGGGACGGCCGCGAGATCGGCGGCGCGTTCGGGGGCGAGGTCTGTCATTCGTCACCTGGCATGATCGCCATCGGACCTACCGCCCGCGAGCGCGTCTTTCAACGCCTGCGGGTGAGGGGCCGACGGCTGGCGCGTCAGAGCGTCTGGTCGAGGGCGATGATGGTGTCGAGGATCACCTGCGTCCCGGCGGCGCAGTCCTCCTTGGTGGCGCTCTCTTCCTCGTTGTGGCTGATCCCCTCCCAGCAGGGGACGAAGATCATCGCCGTGGGGCAGGTGGTGGCGACGAAGTAGGAATCGTGCCCCGCGCCCGAAATCATGCGCTTGGAGGTGAAGCCATGCTTCTCCACCGCGCCGGCGATCGCCTCCACCACGCGGGCGTCGAACTTCACCGGGTCCTTGCGCCAGCGCATCGTGAATTCGATCTTCACCGGGCGCTTGGCCTCGATTTCGGCCACCTTGGCGTCCAGCGCCGCGGTCATCGCCGTCAGCGTGTCACCGTCCGGGTGGCGCAGCTCGGCCGACATGGTGCAAAGCCCCGGCACCGTGTTGCGCGAGCCCGGCAGCACCGCCGTCACGCCCACCGTGCCGACTCCCGGCGGGTTGGCGAGCGCGATCTCCTCGATGGCGAGCGCCAGCTCGGCCTGCGCCATCTGCGCGTCGCGGCGATAGTCCATCGGCGTGGTGCCGGCGTGGCTGTCGCGCCCGGTGATCGTGACGTCGAACCAGAAGAGGCCCTGTCCCCCCTCGACGATGCCGATCTGCAGCTCTTCCTTCTCCAGGATCGGCCCCTGCTCGATGTGGAGTTCCACGAAGGCGGCGAACTTGCGCGCGCCGGTCGGCTCGGTGCCCTTGTAGCCGATCTTCTCCAGCTCCTCGCCGAACACCCCGCCGATGGGGTCGGCGAGGGCCAGCATGTCCGCCTCTTGCATTTCGTTGGAGTAGACGCCGGAGCCGGTCATGCCGGGGGCGAAACGGGCGCCTTCCTCGTTGGTCCAGTTGACGAGGGTGATGGGGTGGCGCGTCTCGTAGCCGGCGTCGACGAGGGTGCGCAGGGCTTCGAGGCCCGCCAGAACGCCGAGGATGCCGTCGAACTTGCCGCCTGTCGGCTGGGTGTCGAGGTGGGAGCCAAGCGCGATGGGCGTGGCGTTCGGGTCGGTGCCGGGTCGGGTGGCGTACATGTTGCCCATGGTGTCGAGGCCGAGGGTGAAGCCGGCGTCCTCGCAGGCGGCCTTGAACCAGTCACGCACCTGTTTGTCTTCGGCGCTGAGGGCGAGCCGCCTGACGCCGCCTTTGGGCGTGGCGCCGAATTTCGCGGTGTCCATCAAGGTGTCCCAGAGCCGCTCCGGGTTGATGGTGAGGTTGGTCTTCATTCCGTGTCTCCTCCGGCATCACCATTCCTTTCCGCAAGAGGGAAGGGAACCGGTGGGCCGCCATATTGGTTGGGGAGCATCCTACACATCCGGTGCCACGCGCACCCACTTGTTGGAAGTTCCCCCTTTGCCACCCATCAAACCGATCCATCGTCGCGCGGCGAAGGCCGTCCTGTCGCGCCTCAACAGGCTGTCGACGGCCCGTCTGCTGCTGGTGGGCTATGTCAGCTACATGGCGCTCGGCTTCGCGCTCCTGTCGCTGCCCTTCGCGCAGGCCGTCCCTGTCGCGCCGCTGGACAACCTGTTCATCGCCACCTCGGCCGTGTCGACGACCGGCCTCGTCACCGTCGATCCCGGCACCAGCTACACCTTCGCCGGCGAGATCGTCATCCTGGCGCTCTTCCAGGTCGGCGGCCTCGGCTACATGACGCTGTCGTCTTTTTTCGTGCTGGCGCTCAGGCACCGGCTGAGCCGCGGCCGCCAGCGCACCGTGCGCGCCGCCTTCGACCTGCCGGACGAGATCTCCGTGCCCGGCTTCCTGCGTGCCGTCGTCGTCTTCACGCTTCTGGTGGAGACGGCGGGCGCTGCGGCGCTCTACCTTCTGTTCGCCGAGGCCGGTCGGCCGGACGCGCTGTGGAGCGCGATCTTCCACGCCGTGTCCGCCTTCTGCACCGCAGGCTTCAGCCTCAACGCCAACGGGCTCGAGGACTATGTGGCGAACCCCGGCGTCAACGCCGTCGTCGCCGTCCTGTCGCTCCTGGGTGCCATCGGGTTCATCGTCGTGTCCGACACGTGGCGTACCCTGACCCGCCAGGAGCGCCGCCTGGGCGAAACCAGCCGCACCATTCTCCTGGTGACGCTCGCGATCATCTCCACCGCCTTCCTGACGATCATGCTGACCGACGAGACGCTGGCCGCCTTGCCGATCGCCGATCGGGCGCTCGGCGCCTTCTTCCAGGCGATGTCGGCCTCGACCACGGTGGGCTTCAACACCATGTCGATCGGCACGCTGGGCATGGGCACCATCGTGGTGCTGATGGTGCTGATGATCGTCGGCGCGTCGCCTGCCGGGACCGGCGGCGGGTTGAAGACGACCACCTTCGCCGTTTTGTGGGGCATCGTCGCGGCGGTGCTGGGGCGGCGGGACGAGGTCTTCGTCGTCGGCCGCGAGGTGCCTTTGCGGACAGTGCGCTCCGCGGCGGCGGCGATGGTCTTCTATGGCGGCGTGCTACTCGCCGGGCTTCTGGTGCTGGCCCATTCCGAGGGCGGACCGTCCTTCGAGGCGCTTCTGTTCGAGGCGATCTCGGCGCTCGGCACCGTCGGCCTGTCGCTCGGCATCACCGGCGACCTGTCGAGCGTCGGCAAGGTGGTGATCGTGGTTCTGATGGCGGCCGGACGGCTCGGCATCCTCACCTTCGGCCTCGCTCTGGCGCTGCCGAACAGCCAGTCCTCGTCGGCCCGGCGCCGTCTGCTCGCCGACGCGGAACCGCCGCTCGACTGAGCGGCCGAGGACCGACGAAAGGCGGAGCCGGCTGCCTAAACCAACCGGCTCTGCACCATCGCTGCGCCCACGAACCCCGCGAACAGGGGGTGCGGCTCGAAGGGGCGGGACTTCAGCTCCGGGTGGAACTGAACGCCGATGAACCACGGGTGGTCGACGATCTCCACCGTCTCCGGCAGCACCCCGTCCGGCGAGGTGCCCGAAAAGCGCATCCCCACCGCCTCCAGCCGCTCGCGATAGGCCATGTTGACCTCGTAGCGGTGGCGGTGGCGCTCCTCGATCCGCGTCGCGCCGTAGACCTTGGCGATCAGCGTGTCGCCCGACAGGTCCGCCGGGTAGGCGCCGAGGCGCATCGTGCCGCCGAGGTCGCCGCCCTCGAGCCGCCTCTCCAGCTCGTTGCCGCGCAGCCACTCGGTCAGAAGGCCGACGACGGGCTCGCGGCATGGGCCGAACTCGGTCGAGCTCGCCCCCTCGATGCCGGCCATGTGCCGCGCCGCCTCGATCACCGCCATCTGCATGCCGAAGCAGATGCCGAAGTAGGGCACCTTGTGGCGCCGCGCGAAGGAGGCCGCGGCGATCTTGCCCTCCGCCCCGCGCTCGCCGAACCCGCCCGGCACCAGGATGCCGTTGACCCCCTCCAAGTGCGCCGCCGGGTTCTGCGTCTCGAAGATCTCCGCCTCGATCCAGTCGAGCTTGACGCGCACGTTGTTGGCGATGCCGCCGTGGGTCAGCGCCTCCACCAGCGATTTGTAGGCGTCCTTCATCTCCGTGTACTTGCCGACCACGGCGATGGTGACTTCGCCTTCGGGGTCCTTCACGCGCTTGGAGATCTCGGCCCAGCCGCCGAGGTCCGGCGTCGCGGCCTTGATGCCGAAGATGTCGAGCACCTCGTCGTCCAGCCGCTCGTTGTGGTAGGCGATCGGCACGTCGTAAATCGACGCGACGTCGAGCGCCGGGATCACCGACGTCTCACGTACCGAGCAGAAGAGGGCGAGCTTGCGGCGCTCCCCGGCCGGGATCGGACGGTCGCACCGCACCAGCAGAATGTCCGGCTGAATGCCGATCGACCGCAGCTCCTTCACCGAGTGCTGGGTCGGCTTGGTCTTCAATTCGCCCGCGGACGGGATGTAGGGCATCAGGGTGAGGTGGATGTAGAGCGCGGCGCCGCGCGGCAACTCGGTGCCGAGCTGGCGGATCGCCTCGAAGAAGGGGAGGCCCTCGATGTCACCCACCGTGCCGCCGATCTCCACCAGCACGAAGTCGATGCCCTCGTTGCCCTCGAGCACGAAGTTCTTGATCGCGTCGGTGACGTGCGGGATCACCTGCACCGTCCCGCCGAGATAGTCGCCCCGGCGCTCTTTGGTGATGATGTCCTGGTAGATGCGGCCGGTGGTGATGTTGTCCTGCTGGCTCGCCGGACGCCCGGTGAAGCGCTCGTAGTGGCCGAGGTCGAGGTCCGCCTCCGCGCCGTCGTCGGTCACGAAGACCTCGCCGTGCTGGTAGGGGCTCATCGTACCGGGGTCGACGTTGAGGTAGGGGTCCAGCTTACGGAGCCGCACCTTGAAGCCGCGCGCCTGGAGGAGGGCGCCGAGCGCGGCCGAAGCGAGACCCTTGCCCAACGAGGACACAACGCCACCCGTGATGAAGATGTAGCGCGTCACGTCAAACCTCGGTCGTCTGGAAGGGGCAGGATGAATCCGCCGTCGGGCGGCGGGGGGAAGAGGACGGGGTATCGTCCGGTGGCGGTGGTGCGAGGAACCGCGGCACGACGCCCACGGGTGCGGGGCACCTCACCCTTGGCGGGGCGGGTGGTGCGGCAGCGCGCATGTCCAGCATCGGCGGATCCTCTTCTGCGCACCGACGCTTATCCCGGCCTGGACGCCTTGTCATCGGCCCTGGCCGCTTTGGTGGCAGCAATTCACATATCGGCCGCCGGGACCGGCCGCCGGCGGCTATATATGACGGCTCGGGACGGGATGCGAGGTGCCGGCGCGCGCTGCAAACCTGGGTTGCGGCGAGGCGGCGCGGCACCGGCTCCGCCGAGCCCGCTCAGGCGTCCGAATAGAGCCAGGCGCGCAGCAGCGCGGCAACGCGCCGGGCGATGATGTCGAGGTCGCTCTCCTCCACGCCCGCCCAGGGGTCACCGTCGCTGGAATCGGACCGTTTGGTGCCGGAGATGCGGTGCACCCGCCGTCCCGACACGTCCTTCACGTCGAACACGTAGAAGACCAGCGAGTTGGTGTCCTCCGACACGGCAGTCAGCGTGCCTTCGACGCGGAACAGAGCCCGGCCGCCGGGGCGCTTCACCACCGTCAGCCCCTCCTGCTCGGCGCTGCGCCACAGCCGGCGGGTCAGCTCGTCGGCCATGTTGCCGGGGGCGCCGGGGAAGGGCTCGAACGCGAAGGAGGCCTCCTCGGGCGTTCCCACCGGCTCCACCGGGGAATAGACGTTGGCGGCGACGCCGGTGGCGACGCCGGTCAGGCGCGGCGCATCGCATCCGGCGAGGCCCACGACGAGGAGGAGGGCGAGTGCGGCTCTCATGCCGTCAGGAGGCGCGGTGCGAGGGCGGACAAGGGTTCGGGCGCGTCGTCGGTGGTGAGGAAGGTGCGGCCGAGGGTCATCGCCGTCCCGCTCTCGGAATCGAGCAGGATCATGTGGGCGAACAGAACCATGTTCGGCACGATCTTGGCGGGGTTGGCGGCGTAGAACATCGGCCAGTCCATCCAGGACGGAGTGAAGGCGGCGCCCAAGGAATAGCCGCACGCGTTGAGTCGGAAGGAACCCATACCACGGTCCTGCAGGGTGCGGGCATGGGCCTCGTAAACATCGCCGAAGGTGTTGCCCGGACGCATCGTCGCCGCCACCTCGGTGAGCGCCGCCTCGGCCGTATCGAACATCTCACGGTGGCGCGGGCGCGGCGTGCCGATCACCACCGTCTCCATCATGGCGACGTGGTAGTGGCGGTAGGCGCCGGCGAATTCCAGCGTGAGCTGGTCGTCCGCGTCGAGCTTACGGCGGCCGGAGGCGTAGCGCACCAGCAGCGCCTTCTCGCCGGAGCCGATGATGAACTCGTTGGCTGGATAGTCGCCCCCGCCGGCGAAGATCGCCCCTTGCATCGCGGCCAGGATCTCGCCCTCGTCGGCGCCGGGTTTGATGCGCTCAAGCCCCGCAGTCAGCGCCGCGTCGGCCAGCTGGCCCGCCTTGCGCACATAGGCGATCTCCGCGTCGCTCTTCACGCTGCGCAGTTGCGGCACGATGGACGACGCCTCGATCAAGGTGCCGAAGCGCTCCAGATGCTCCTCGAGTCGCTTGCCGTTCTTGGCGGTCAGGCCGTGCGTGTCGGTCTCGATGCCGATGCGTGCGCCCAGAAGGTCCATCTCGAACAGGTGGTCCTTCAGCGCTTTGGCGGGGTCGGCGCCGGCCCTGTCGGTCCAGATGACGATCTCGTCGATGATCGAGGTCTGGCGGGCCTGCCTCAGATCCGCCGAGCGGGTGAGCAGCGCCATCCGCCGCTCCTTGGTGACGATGAGGCACTGGAAGAAGACGAAGCCGAAGGTGTCGTAGCCGGTCAGCCAGTACATGCTTTCCTGGGCGAACAGGAGCATGGCGTCGAGCTTGTTCTCGGCCATCTCGGCCTGAAGGCGGTCCATCCGCGCGTCGTATTCATCGCGGCTGAAGTGAAGAGCCATCGTCAAGCCTCCAGGCTGATGGTCGCGATCAGGCTGCCTTGCCCTGCCTCGCCGCGGTGGGTGCGGCGCCTGTAGGAGTAGAAGCGTTCCTCATCGCCGTACGTGTCGCAAGCCATATCGTCGACCGTGCCGACGCCTGCCGCGCCGAGCCGTGCGGCGACGAAAGCGGGGAGGTCGAACATCAGCCGTCCCGCATTGGCGGAGGGGGTGAAGAAGGCCGCGGTGTCGACCCCGGCGGGCGCCGCCTCGGCAACGGCGTCGGCGAGTTCCTGGCCCACCTCGTAGGACGTCTGCGCGATCGTCGGGCCGATGACGGCGACGGTGCGTTCCATGCGCGCCCCGGAGGCGGTCATCGCCGCCAACGTCGCCTCCAGGACGCCGCCGACCGCGCCGCGCCACCCGGCATGGGCGGCACCGACGACACCGGCTTCGGCGTCCGCGAACAACACCGGCGCGCAGTCCGCCGTGCGCACGCCGAGGACGATGCCGGGGACGGCGGTCACCAGCGCGTCGCCCTCGGGCCGGTCGGCGGTCGGCGCGGTCACGGTGTGGCAGATCGCCGAGTGGGTCTGGAACAGCGTTACCAGCCGGTCGGCGGGGGCGCCCATGTGGGCCGCCACACGGGCGAGGTTCTCGGCGACGAGGGTCTGGTCGTCGGCCGATCCTGTGCCGGTGTTGAGCGAGGCATAGAGGCCGGTCGATACGCCGCCCTGTCGGGTGAAGAAGGCGTGGCGCACGCCGGGAAGGGCGAGGCTGGCGGAGGTGAGCGGCTGCGGCGAAGAGGTCACGGGCAGCACCTTATCTGTACGGGCGACGGTGGGAGAGGGAGGGGAAGAGGGGGGCGAGCGGGGGCAGGGATCACGCGGCGGATCCCTTCGGCGGTTGAAATCCGGGCGGCGGCGCGGCGCGGGCGGTGACGGCGAGAGCGCGGAAGAGGGTGCCCATCTCGCCCTCGCCATCCCCGGCGAGGCGGTGGACGGCGGCCTCGATGGCGGCGCGCCCGTCGGCATCGGCGCCCGCGCCCAGGCGCCCGGCGCGCTCCAGAAGGCCGAGTTGCAGAAGCATCGCCCCCTGGCCGACAGGGCCGTGGGCGAAGGCGCCGGCCGCCACGCTCGCCGCCGCCAGCGCCGAGAAGTCGACATGGGCCGACAGGTCCGATTCGCCCGGCCGGTCGAGCACGTCGACGCTCTGGTGGGCGCGCACCGCCTGCAGCGTCTCCCCGTCGCCGGGGCTGTCGTAGCCGTAGTCGATGACAAGCGCCGCGCCGACACCGTGCGTCGCGATCGCCCGCGCGATGTCGGCCATCATGATGTCGGCGGCGGGGCGCAGCTCGCGCACGGCGCCTTCGGGAGAGGGTGGGACCTCGCGAAGCGCCCCCTCCGCACCACCCACCGGCGCCCGGAACGTGACGGGGAAGGGGGAGAGGCCGAAGGCGAGTTCCCCATCGGTGAGGCCCACCACGCGCTCGAACCAGCGCCCGCCGCGGCTGACGATCTGGCGCACCGGCAGCGCGTCGAAGAACTCGTTGGCGACGAGGTAGAAGGGCCGGTCCAAGGGCGGCGCGTCGGCCCAGGCGATGTTGGGGTGGAGCGGGGCGAGGCGGTGGCGCTGGGCCTGCTTGAGCCGCTCCGACGCTTCCACCAGCACCACCCGGCTGGAGCGCACGAAGCGCGGGTCGCGTCCCATCACGCGCAGAACGTCGTGCATCAAGGTGCCGCGACCGGGGCCGAGCTCGACGAGGTCGAACGGAGCCGGCCGCCCGTCGCTGATCCAACGGTCGAGCAGGAAGGCGCCGATCAGCTCGCCGAACATCTGGCTGATCTCCGGTGCGGTGACGAAGTCGCCCTCGGTCCCGAACGGCTCCTGGCTGGCATAATAGCCGTCAGGGTCGGTCAGGCACGCGCTCATGAAGTCGGCCACCGAGATCGGCCCGTTGAGGCCGATGCGCCGGATCAGCCGCTCGGCGACCGGCGTTGGCGTCGGCGGGGACGGGGAGCGCGCGTCCTTGCTCATCGCGCGTCCATCGCGGTGGACGGGCTGGCGGGCGGGTAAGCGGGGCGCACCAGCGCCCGCGCGATCACCGCCGCGCCGATGGCGATCATCGGCACCGAGAGGAGCATCCCCATCGTCACCGGGCCGAACAGGAAGCCGAGCTGCTGGTCCGGCATGCGGAAGGTCTCGCCGACGATGCGCACCAGACCGTAGCCCGCCCCGAAGAGCCCCAGCGTCAGCCCCGGCCGCCTGAGCGATCCCATGCGAACCGCGATCGCAAGCACCACGAAGAGGAGAAGCCCCTCCATCGCCGCCTGATAGAGCTGGCTCGGGTGGCGCGGCACGCCGCCTGCGCGCGGGTCGGGGAAGATCATCGCCCAAGCGACCTCGCTCGGCCGGCCCCACAACTCGCCGTTCACGAAATTGGCGATCCGCCCGAAAAAGAGGCCGATGGGCACGACCGCGGCAATCACGTCGAACAGCGCCACGAACGAGATGCGGCGGGACCACGCGAAGGCGAGCACGGCGACGATCACGCCGATCAGCCCGCCGTGAAAGGCCATGCCGCCGTCGTTGATGCGAATGATTCTGACCGGGTCGGCCAGATACACGCTAAGGTCGTAGAAGAGGACGTAGCCGAGCCTCCCGCCGAGGACGATGCCGAGTGTGACCCAGGTGACGAGGTCGCCGATTTCCTCTCCGGTCGGCCGCGGGCGCGTGCCCCACAGGGCCGGTCTGTTCACCAGCCGCCGCGCATAGGCCCAGCCCAGCAGGATGCCGGCGATATAGGCGAGCGCATACCAGCGGATTGGAATTGTTACGTCGGCAAAGGGGATCGGAATGACAATTGCATTCGGATCGAGTGCCGGAAACGGAATGACAGGCAGCATAGAGCGACTCGCGAACGGACCACATATAGAGTATCGCGAACGAGCGCGATGTGTTGTTGAACTGGCCGTCTTGTCCGGTCGACATGTGGGAACCAAATCCCCATACGCGACAGACGACGCCTTGATTGGAGAGCGCCATGACCCAGACCAACAACCGCCTCATCGACGAGATCGCCCGTCTCGCGACGGACGCGGCCGCCGTGGCCCAGGGTGCGCGCCGCGAAGTGGAAGGCGCCATGCGCAGCCAGGTCGAGCGGCTTCTGTCTGATGCGAACGTCGTCCACCGGGACGATTTCGAGGCCATGAAAGCCATCGCGATCCGTGCAGCCGACGAGGTCGACGCGCTGAAAGCCCGTGTCGAGGCGCTGGAGGCCCGCATGGCCCCGCCGCTCGCCCCCGCCCCGGCGGATGACGCCGGGCTTGCCGGGCAAGGCCCGCAGTAGGCCCGGCCGTGGACCAGCGCCGCCGCGCCCTTTCCATGCCGCACGTTATTTGATCTCCTATCGGCGGTCTTGCGGGATTCGACCCACCCGCTTCCACCGTCGGCCCAAGCGCGGACCCCCATCGGGGCCGGGTCTGCGTGCTGAAAGGATCAGCGATGAGCTTGATCGACTACGACGAATTCACCGTCACTGCCAATCCCATCGACCGTATCGAAGAGGTGGCCAACGGCAACGATTGGACCTACGAGCGCGTCGGCGACGACGAGATCACCATTTCCGTGTCCGGCCGGTGGAGCGCCTACCACGTCGCCTTCACCCATATGGAAGAGTTCGACTCGCTCCACATCGCCGTCGCCTTCGACCTCAAGGTGACCGAGCCCCGCTATACCGAGGTCTGCCGCCTGCTCGCCCTCGTCAACGAGCGCATGTGGATGGGCCACTTCGACCTGTGGAGCAAGGAAGGTGTCGTCATCTTCCGCCACACCCAGCTTCTGGCCGGGGACGAGCTTCCGGCGACGGGCCACATCCAGGCGCTTCTGTCCCACGCCGTGGAGACCTGCGACAGCCACTACCAGGCGTTCCAATTCGTCGTCTGGGCCGGTAAGAGTGCGGCCGAGGCGCTGGAAAGTGCGCTGTTCGAAACGGTGGGTGAGGCGTGACATCGGACTTTGTGCGTGAGGCGGAGGCCGTCGGCCGCCGCATCACTGCTGAGCGGCCGCTCTTGTTGATCGGCGCCGGCAATATGGGCGGGGCCATGCTGGAAGGCTGGCTCAACGGCGGAATGGACCCCCAGGCGGTGATCGTCGTCGACCCGACGGCGGATCTCGACGCGCTGCGCCGCCCCGGCCTGCGCATCCTGAAGGAGCCGCCGGCAATCGTCGCCCACACCATCCTCCTCGCCGTGAAGCCGCAGATCATGGGCGAGGTGCTGCCCCAGCTCACGGCCAACGTGGACGACGAGACGGTGCTCGTCTCGATCGCCGCCGGCATCACCGTCGCCAAGCTGAAGGAGCTGGGCCGCGGGCCGATCGTGCGTTCCATCCCCAACACCCCGTCGTCCATCGGCCAGGGGATGACCGCCGCCGTCGCTATCGATGCGTCGGACGAGGTGGTCGCCACCGCCGACGAGCTGCTCGGTGCGCTCGGCAAGGTCGCCTGGGTGGACGACGAAGCGCTGATCGACGCCGCCACCGCCGTCTCCGGCTCCGGCCCCGCCTACGTCTTCCACATGGTGGAGGCGATGACCGCGGCCGGGATCAAGGCCGGCCTCCCGGCGGACGTGTCGGAGACCCTGGCGCGCCAGACCGTCATCGGCGCCGGTGCGCTTCTTGCGCGCAGTCCGCTTGACCCGGCCACCTTGCGCCGCAATGTGACGTCACCGGGGGGCACCACCGCCGCCGCGCTCTCCGTCCTCGCCGACACCGGCGCGCTGACGGAGCTGATGACGAAGGCCGTGGACGCTGCGGCCAAGCGCTCGCGCGAGCTCGGCAGCTAAGCCCCGCCACGACTGGGACGGCGCCGGGCTTCGCGCTGGCGCCCCCGCTACGGGGAGGGTGTGATGCTGAGTTCGAGTGAGACCGCGCGCGACCGCGTGATCGACGCGGCGATGGCCCTTCTGGCCGCCCAACCCTACGAGACGCTCACCCTCAGCGCCATCGCCGAGGCGGCCGGCGTCTCGCTGGGCGAGCTGAACGCCGCCTTTCCGAGCCGCATCGCCATCATCGAAGGCTTCGTCCGCCGGGTGGACGCTGAGGTGCTGTCCGGCACCTTCGACGATATGGCCGACGAGCCGCCGCGCGAACGCCTGTTCGACGTGCTGATGGCCCGGCTCGACGCTCTCGCTCCCCACCGCCCCGCGCTCGCCTCGCTGATGCGCTCCGCCCGTCGCGACCCCGCCCTCGGCCTCGCCCTCAACGCCTTCGCCGTGCGCTCTCAGGTGTGGATGCTCGCCGCCGCGGGAGTGGATGCCACCGGCCTGCGCGGCGCCGTAGCGGCCCAGGCGCTGGCGGCGGCCTACATGCAGGTGCTGCGCGTCTTCGTGAAGGAGGACGATCCCGGCATGCCGCGCACCATGGCCGCGCTCGATCAGGCTCTTCGCCGGACCGAGGGGCGCCACAACCGCCTCGCCCGGTTTCTGGGACCTGCCGTGCGTGTCCGCCCCGCCGACGCGCGGCCGCAGGATACTACCGATCATCCCTCTCCATCGACCGGCGACCCTGCGGACGAGGGGGACCTTCCGCCCAGCGCGATGCCTTTCGACGACGCGGCTCCCGTCTCGATGTCGACCGGCGACGGCGCCACCGCGCCGGGCGACCTGCCGGACGATCCGCTGTCCCACCCCGCCGCACCGGTGGAGGCGGGGATGCCGTTCGACGATGCCGCGCCGGAGATCACGACGTTGAACACGGAACCGGAACGTCCTGCGCCCGCCGCCAACGAGACCCGCCCGGACGGTGCGAGCGCTGACGCTTCAAGCACTGACGAGGATCCGGCGGGGGCGCGAACATAGAAGACCGCGGGCAGCGCCGAAGAGCCTCCCGCGCGGCTTGCCTCTCACGGCTCGTCACTGGTGGGCCACGGCCCGCAACGGCCGGTGAGACGGTTCGATATCACCGAGCGCCCGGTGTGACGGACCCACTGGCGGGCCGGGTCCGGCATGCTAAAAGGCGACCATGACCGAACCCGCTTCCCCCATCGTCTTCGCCGACTTCCTCAAGGTCGATGTGCGCATCGGCACCATCATCGCCGCCGAGCCGTTTCCCGAGGCGCGCAAACCGGCCATCAAGATGCGCATCGACTTCGGGCCGGATGTCGGCGAGAAGAAGTCCTCCGCCCAAATCACGGTGCACTACACGCCGGACAGCCTGGTGGGACGCAAGATCATGGCGGTGGTCAACTTCCCCCCGCGGCAGATCGGCAAGTTCATGTCCGAGGTGCTGGTGCTCGGCTATGAGGACGAGGCCGGCGCCATCGTCCTCGCCGTCCCCGACAAGGACGTCCCCAACGGCGCGAGGCTGATGTGACGGCGGCGGCGCTTCTCGTCGTCGACATCCAGAACGATTTCTGCCCCGGCGGCGCGCTTGCGGTAGAGGACGGGGACGCCGTCGTCCCCGGCCTGAACGCGGCGATGCGCGCGGCCGACGCGGTCATCCTCACCCAGGACTGGCATACCGCCTGCCACTCGTCCTTCGCCTCGCAGCACCCCGGAAAGGCGCCCTTCTCGGTGGTGGACATGCCCTATGGGCCGCAGGTGCTCTGGCCCAACCACTGCGTCGGCGGGTCCTACGGCGCCGCCTTCCATGCCGACCTCGAGACCGAGCGGGCCGACCTCATCATCCGCAAAGGCATCCACCGCGACGTCGACAGCTACTCGGCCTTCTTCGAGAACGACCGGACCACGGCAACCGGGCTCGACGGCTACCTCAGGACGCGTGGCATCACAGCCCTCACCATCGCCGGTCTCGCCACCGATTTCTGCGTCGCCTATTCGGCGCTGGACGCCGCGCGCCTCGGTTACGCGGTCACCGTCGATCTCAAGCTCAGCCGCGCCATCGACCTCGACGGATCGCTGGCCGCTGCGATCGAACGCATGAGCGCTGCCGGCGTCGTCTTCGCCTGAGCGCGGGCCGGAAAGTACGGCCAACACGGCGGTTTCGGTTATTTTTCGCTGCTGTTATGAGACGAAAATGCGGCGAGCGCGTTCCTTGACCACAATTCAAGGAGACGTCGCCCATGCGCCATACCCTCACTTTGAAGAGCAAGGACCAGGTGACTCACGACACCGTTCATCTGGTCTTCGACCGGCCGGACGGCTACGAGTTCCACCCCGGCCAAGCGAACCATTGGGGGCTGGACATTCCGGGTTTCGAGCACGCCAGCAAGCCGTTCACCATGATCTCGCTGCCCGAGGAAGACCGGCTCGATTTCATCATCAAGGTGTACGACACCGCCGCCAATCCGGACCATGACGGCGTGACGGAACGCATCGGCGCGATGGAGCCGGGAGACCGCGTGTTCGTGGACGAGCCGAGCGGTGACATTCGCGACGAGGGGCCGGGCGTCTTCATCGCCGGCGGGGCGGGGATCACACCGTTCGTGCCGCTGCTGCGGGCGCGCCAGGCGGCCGGAACGCTGGACGGATGCACGCTGATCTATGCCAACAAGGCCGAGCGCGACATCATCCTGCGCGACACGTGGGAGGCGATGGAAGAGCTGCGGTCCATCTTCGTCACGAGCGAGGAGAAAGACCAACCGAACGGCCGGATCGATGCCGGCTTCATCGACGAGATGACCGGGTTCGACAACCGCTTCTACGTCTGCGGTCCGCCGCCAATGATGCGCTCCGTCATCGCCGACCTGCGCGCCTATGGCGTGGGTGACGCGAACATCATCGTCGAGAAGAAGTGGTTGAACGGCGACGCCTGACGAGGCGGCAGTTTCGGCCGTGCCAACAAAAAAGCCCCGCCGGATGATCGGACAGGGCGTTTTCGCTGTTACGGACGGTGTGCCGGGCGCCGCGGCTCAGAGGAAGGCTTTCTCGCTGAACGACCATGTCGCGGCGCTCCGGTCGAAGGTCGGCGCGCACATGGCGGCGATGTAGGGGGCGACTTCGTCCGGGGTCGGCAGCGTCTCGGGATCCTCACCCGGGACGGCGGCGGCGCGCATCGCCGTGCGGATCGGGCCGGGGGAGAAGAGGTTGGAGCGCACGTTGGCGGTGCCGAGTTCTGCCGCGTAGGTGACGATCATGGCGTTCAGCGCCGCCTTGGAGATCGCGTAGGCGCCCCAGTTGGCCCTCAACTTGGTGGCCGCGCCCGATGTGATGAAGACGCAGCGCGCCGCTTCGGAGCGCCGCAACACCGGGTCCAGCGTGCGAATCAGCCGCCAGTTGGCGGTCACGTTCACGTCGAACGTTTCCTGCCACACCTTGGCGGGGATGTGGGCGAGCGGCGCGATCCGTCCCAGAACGCCCGCATTGCCGACAAGGATGTCGAGTTTGCCCCAGCGCTCGAAGATCGATTCGCCCAAGCGGTCGACGCCGGGCCCGTCGGTCAGGTCCAGCGGCACCAGGGTCGACGCCCCGCCCGCGGACTTGATGCGGTCGTCCAACGCCTCCAGCGCATCCACCTTGCGGCCGACTGCGATCACATGGGCGCCGCGTGCCGCGAGGTCGATCGCCACCGCCGCTCCGATGCCGCGCGTGGCGCCGGTGACGACGGCGAGGCGGCCGTCCATCCGGCCGGGGTCGGCAAGGCCGCCGCCCAGGGCGACAGGGTCGGAAAGCTCAGTCACGGAAAGTCCTTCAGGCCCGTTCGAGAAAGGCCAGGTGGTCCTGCGGAAGACGGTCGGCCCGGTCGGTCAACTGCGTCGGATATTCGCCGGTGAAGCAGGCGTCGCAATATTGCGGGACCTCGTGGCGGTGATCCTCGCCGGTCGCCCTGTAGAGGCCGTCGATGGAGAGGTAGGCGAGGCTGTCGACGCGGATGTGGCGCGCCAGCTCCTCGACCGACATGCGGGACGCGATCAGCTTCGACTTCTCCGGGGTGTCGACGCCGTAGAAGCAGGAGTCGGTGGTCGGCGGGGAGGCGATGCGCATGTGGACCTCGGCGGCCCCGGCGTCGCGCACCATCTCGACGATCTTCATGGAGGTGGTCCCGCGGACGATGGAATCGTCCACCAGAACGACGCGCTTCCCCTTCAGCATGTAGCGGTTGGCGTTGTGCTTCAGCTTCACGCCCATGTGCCGGATCTGGTCCGACGGCTCGATGAAGGTGCGCCCCACATAGTGGTTGCGGATGATGCCGAGCTCGAACGGCAGGCCCGACTGTTCCGCGTAGCCGATGGCCGCCGGCACGCCGGAGTCCGGCACAGGCACGACGATGTCGGCGTCCGCCGGCCCTTCCTTGGCCAGCTCACGGCCGATCCGTTTGCGGACCTCGTACACATTGAGGCCGCTCAGCATGGAATCGGGGCGGGCGAAGTAGACGTACTCGAAGATGCAGAAGCGGTTGGGCGGCGTGTCGGGGAAGGGGCGCACGCTCTCGAGGCCACGGTCGGAGATGACGACGAGTTCGCCCGGCTCGACCTCGCGCACGAAGCGCGCGCCGATGATGTCGAGCGCGCAGGTCTCGGAGGCGAGGATGAAGGAACCCTCGAAGTCGCCGATGACGAGCGGGCGGATGCCCAGCGCGTCGCGGCAGCCGACCATCAGATTGTCGGTCATCGCGACGAGGGCGAAGGCGCCCTCGATCTGCCGGATCGCGTCCACGAACCGCTCGATGAAGGTGGCCTTCGCGGAGGTGGCGAGGAGGTGGATGAGCACCTCCGTATCCGACGAGGATTGGAAGATGGACCCGGACGCGCGCAGCGTATGCCGCAGCTTGCGCGCGTTGGTCAGGTTGCCGTTGTGGGCAACGGCAAAGCCGCCGATCGCGGTTTCGGCGAACAGCGGCTGTACGTTGTGGAGCGCAGGCTCGCCCGTGGTCGAGTACCGGTTGTGGCCGATCGCACAGTCACCCCTCAGCCGGTCGATGACGTCCTGGCTGGTGAAGTTGTCGTCGACCAGGCCCATGTGGCGCTCCTGGCGGAATGTGCCCCTGTCACAGGACACGATTCCCGCCGCCTCCTGCCCGCGATGCTGCAGGGCGTGGAGGCCGAGCGCCGTCAGGGCGCTTGCACCGGGGTTCCGGAAAACCCCGAAGACACCGCATTCGTCGTTGAAGCGGTCACCGGTATCGATGAGGCGAGTCAATGTCAGTTTGCGCTCTCGTTGCCGCCCAGCGGCTGGGGTTGAATGACGGTATTGTCGGTCGTTCCGGCGGCGGGATCGGTCGCCGCGTCGATCGTCTGGTCGAGCTGCTGCTGCTGGGTCGGATCATAAGTCTGACCAGCAGGGGCGGGCGTTGCGGCCGGAGCCGCGTCGTCACCCTCGAAGGCGCCGCGGATCGCCTGCTCCGGATCGTCCGGGATGGCGGCGAGGAGCTGGTCGCCGAGCTCGGACAGCTTCGGATAGGACGCGGCGGTGGTCACCCAGGCCGGACGATCGGGCGCAGCCACGAGCCAGTTGAAGAAGATCACCGCGACGACGACGAGAAGGAGGCCGCGCGCGGCGCCGAACACGAAGCCGACCAGACGGTCGATCGCGCCGACGGGGGAGTCCATCACGAAATCGGAGATCTTCATGGTGATCAGCGACACGACGATGAGCGAAGCAAGAAAGATGCCCGCAGCCGAAAGGCCGACGGCGATGGTGCGGTTGTCCACATATTCGAGAACGTAGGGCAGAGCCTGCTCGTAGAACATGTAGGCCATCACGGCGGCGGCGACCCAGGCGGCAATGCTGAGCACTTCACGCACGAAGCCCCTGAACATGGCAAGGACTGCCGAAATGAACACCACGGCAATGACAACGCCGTCGAGGATCGCGATATTCATCAATCGTCTCCGAAAGAGGAAGCCTGCCGCTCGTCGGCAAAGCCATTTGGTGCGATGCGGTGAACCAAATCGCTTAGCAATGCAACCTCACTGGTTGCGCAACCCTCGCTATCCGCAGCCCCTTGGCCGGGGACGATGGCTCCGCGAAACCCGAGCTTCGCCGCTTCCTTCAGCCTCCCATTGGCGTGGGGGACCGGGCGGACCCGGCCCGAAAGGCTGACTTCACCGAAATAGACCACGTCCGGCGGAAGGGCGATCCCCGCGCGGGAAGAAATCAGCGCTGCAGCCACGGCAAGGTCCGCCGCCGGCTCGGCAATGCGAAGACCCCCCGCGACTGCCAGATAAATGTCATAGCTCGATAATACAAGCGCACAGCGTGCCTCCAGCACCGCGAGCACCATGGAAAGGCGCGAGGAATCCCAGCCGATGACCGCCCGGCGCGGGGTGCCGAGGCGCGACGGGGCGACCAGCGCCTGAACCTCGACGAGGAGCGGGCGCGTCCCCTCCATGCCCGCGAACACCGCCGCGCCGGGCGAGGACACGTCCCGCTCGCCGAGGAAGAGCTCGGACGGATTGTCCACTTCACGCAGGCCGCCCCCCGTCATTTCAAAGACTCCCAGCTCGTCGGTGGGGCCGAAACGGTTCTTGGAGCCGCGCAGCAGGCGGAAGGCGTGGGACGGGTCGCCCTCGAAGGTCAGCACCGCGTCCACCATGTGCTCGACCACGCGCGGCCCTGCGAGCTGGCCGTCCTTGGTGACGTGGCCGACGAGGATCACCGCCGCCCCCGACAATTTGGCATAGCGGATCAGCGCCTGGGCGGAGGCTCGCACCTGCGTCACCGTGCCGGGGGAGGCCTCGGCGATGGAGGTCTGCAGCGTCTGGATGGAATCGATCACGACGAGCGCCGGGGGAGGGCCCGCCGACAGGGTTTCGAGGATCGTCTCCACCTCGGTCTCGGCGGCGAGGGCGACGGCGGACTTGTCGGCCCCCAGGCGCCGGGCGCGCAGCTGCACCTGCGCCGTCGCCTCCTCGCCGGTGACGTAGACGACCCGGTTGCCCCGATCCGCCAGCGTGGCCGCGACCTGAAGCAGCAGCGTCGATTTGCCGATGCCGGGATCCCCGCCGATCAAGACCGCCGATCCGGGGACGAGGCCGCCGCCCGTCACCCGGTCGAACTCGCCGATGCCGGTGACGATGCGCGGCGCCTCGGGGATCGGCGCGTCGAGCGAGGAGAGGGTGAGGCGGCGGCCCTTGGAGCGCGACGTCTTGCCGGTGGCGGCCGCCATGATATCGGCGGTTCCGGCCTCCTCGATGATGCTGTTCCAGGCCCCGCAGGCGTCGCACTTGCCGGACCAACGGTTGTGGACCGCGCCGCAGTCCTGGCACACGAAGCGGGAGGCGCGTTTGGCCAATCGGCTCTCCTTGCCCGGCGCCTTGGTGGGCGCTGCGGGATCTATTAGGGATCGGTCGCGAACACGGCGACGCCGTCCGGCAACCGCACCCAGGGATGGCGGCGACAGTCGTAGACCGAGGCGGTGGGGGCGGGGAAGGCCGGGTCGGCGAATCCCCCAACCGCGACGCTGACGCCGTCCTCTCCCGCCTCGGTGTGGAACAGCGTGGTGCCGCAGGAGGGGCAGAAGTGGAAGGTGAAGCGGGCGCCGCCGTCGCCGCGCCGCTCGTAGCGGGTCGACGCGCCGCGGACGGTGAACGGTGGTTCAAAGTAGGCGAGCGCGGCGAACACGCTGCCGGTGCGCCGCTGACAGGCGAGGCAGTGGCACAGGCCCGTGCCGAGATGGCGCGCGTCGTCGACGGTGATGGTGAGCGCGCCGCAGGAGCAGGTTGCGGTGCGCGGCGCCATCCTCAGAGCGGCCCGGCGATGCGCTCGGCCCGCCGCGAAAGGCCAGTCAGAAGTTCGTAGCCGATGGTGCCCGCGTGGGCCGCGACCCGGTCCACCGGAACGTTGGGGCCGATCACCTCCACGAAGTCGCCGCGCCGGGCGCCTGTGCCGGTCACGTCCACGGCGATGAGGTCCATGGAGACGCGGCCGAGGAGGTGGGCGGGCTGGCCGTTCACGAAGGCCGGGGCGCCCTTCACCATGTCCGAGCCGCCGGATTGGCGGATATAGCCGTCCGCATAGCCGAGCGAGATGATGGCGATCTCGGTCGGGCGCTTCACCGTCTCGGCGGCGCCGTAGCCTACGGTCTCGCCCGGCACGACCTTGCGCACCTGGATGATCCTCGCCTCCAGCCGCGCCGCCGGCTCCAAGGTGCCCGCCCCCTCGGCCGATGCGCCGCCATAAAGGGCGATTCCGGGGCGCACCAGGTCGTAGTGGGCCTGAGGGCGGGTGAGGATCGCGGCGGAGTTGGCGAACGTGGCCGGGACGTCCGCGAAGGCGCGGCGCACGGTGGCGAAGGCGGCCTCCTGGGCGGTGTTGAGCGAATGGTCCGGCACATCGGCACAGGCGAAGTGGCTGGCGAGGAGGCACGGGCGCGGACCGTCATAGGCAAGCGCCTCGGTGACATCGAGGCCGAGCCTGTTCATGCCGGTGTCGACGTTGAGGGCGAAGGGCGCATCGGCGGGCCAGTCCGCCACCGCCTCCAGCGAGGAGTGGAAGGGGCGCAGGTTGGCGGCGAGCGCCGCGGCCGTGTCGAACACGCCGTTCAGGATGTAGATGTCCACGTCCGGCAGCAGCGCGCGGAGCCTCTGCCCCTCGCCGAGCAGCGCGACGAAGAAGGTGCGGCAGCCCGCGGCGGCGAGCTTGGGGGCGACCACGTCGATCCCATGCCCATAGGCGTCGGCCTTGACCACTGCGCCGGCGGTGGCGCCGGTGCGGCTCTTGATCGTTTCCCAGTTGCGCACGATGGCGGCGGGGTCGATCGTCAAGCGCGCGGCTGCGGTGGTCGAAGCAGAGACGGTGGTGGCGAGACTGGCTGACATGCCGATTAAGCTAACCGAGCCTGCGCCTGCGGAGAACCGCCGCCGACGCATCAATGGCGTGCAGCGATGAGAGGACGCGTGCCGACTACGCGGGCGCCCTTCACCGCTTCTTGTTCCGACCATCCAAAGTCTTGGAGGATCGTGGCGGGGTCAAGCGATCGCCCGGACCCACGCGCAGGCGCCCCCTCTTGAGGGGGCGGCGAGCATGGGGAGGACGGTCGCTTGATGCCGTCACGATCCTTCTGAGCCTTGGTGCAGCCTTCAATCCTCTTCCGGATTGAAGGCCTGCCCGCTGGCGAAGCGGAGAGGAGCGCGAGGAGGGGAACTCCTCCTCGCTGCAGCGGTCCCGCACGGGATGCGCCGCCGCTCCCACTTGGCGGTGCCTCAATCGTTGGTGATCGCCTCGAAGCGGCGGATCATCTCGGCCAGGAAGGCCAGCTCCTTGGCACCGAGCCGCTTCTCGATCGTCGGAATATCGCCCTCGGTCTCCGGCGTCTCGCCGCGCTTCATCGGCGGCAGGCGCTTCAACTCCGGCGTTTCGTCCAGCTTGGAGCGCTGCACCACGACTTCGAGGTTGGCGCGCTCCACGAGGCCGGTGACGCGCAGCCGCTCCAATTCGGCCGCGAGCAGCTTCGCCTCGCCCGACAGGGTGACGGTGGCGTGGACGTAGCCGACGGGAACGGCGTCTTTGTCGTAATCGGCCATGTGCCTCCTACTCGTAGCTGACTGCGGTCCCGTGCTCGGGCGCAAGGTTGCCGAAGCGGGTCAACTCCGCCTCGAACTGGAGCTTCACCGTGCCGGTCGGACCGT
The DNA here is from genome assembly GCF_001927245.1 of Acuticoccus yangtzensis. Taxonomy (GTDB): domain Bacteria; phylum Pseudomonadota; class Alphaproteobacteria; order Rhizobiales; family Amorphaceae; genus Acuticoccus; species Acuticoccus yangtzensis. The sequence goes on from NZ_MJUX01000003.1 coordinate 402,451, forward strand.
GACGCTGCTTGGCCACGATCACCTCGGCAACGCCGTGGCACGCCTCCATCTTGGCCTCCCACTCGAAGAATTCCTGACTGCCTTCCGGCGGCTTGCGGGCCTGCAGGTAATATTCCTCGCGGTAGACGAAGAGGACGACGTCGGCGTCCTGCTCGATGGAGCCCGATTCGCGAAGGTCCGCAAGTTGCGGGCGCTTGTCGTCGCGGTTTTCCACCTGCCGCGAGAGCTGGGAGAGGGCGATGATCGGCACCTCGAGCTCCTTCGCCAGCGCCTTCAGCCCGGTGGTGATCTCGGTGATCTCGTTCACGCGCGACGCGCCCGGTTTGCCCGAGCCGGACAGGAGCTGCAGATAGTCGACGATGAGGAGGTCGAGCCCCTTCTGCCGCTTCAGCCGCCGCGCGCGGGCCGCCAGCGCGCCGATGGAGATGCCGCCGGTCTGGTCGATGAAGAAGGGCAGCGTCTGCATCGCCGTCGCGGCGCCCACGAGGTCCTGGAACTGGTGTTCCTCGAATGCGCCGCGGCGGATCAGCGAGGACGAGATACCCGACTGCTCGGCGAGGATACGGGTGGCGAGCTGCTCGGCACTCATTTCCAGGCTGAAGAAGCCGACGATGCCGCCGTCCAGCGTCTTGTTCACCCCGTTCTCGAGGCCCGCCCGGTAGGCCCGCGCGACCGCGAAGCCGATGTTGGTGACGAGCGAGGTCTTGCCCATGGCCGGACGCCCGGCAAGCACCACGAGGTCGGAGCGCTGCAGGCCGCCCATCAGCCTGTCGAGGTCGGTGAGGTGGGTGGCGATGCCGGACAAGGCGCCGGCGCGGTGGAAGGCGGCGTCCGCCATCTCGACCGATGCGGTCAGCGCGTCCGAGAAGGTGACGAAGCCCTGGCTCGCCGCGCCGCCTTCCGCGAGACCGTAAAGCCGCCGCTCGACACCCTCGATCTGCGCGCGCGGCGTCATGTCAGGCGTCGCGTCGTAGGACTCGTTGACGAGGTCTTCGCCGATGGTGATCAGCTCGCGCCTCATCGCGAGGTCGAAGAGGTTCCGCCCGTAGTCCTCGGCGTTGATGATCGTCGTCGCGTTGGCGGCGAGGCGCGTGAGGTACTCCACCGGGGCGAGATCGGCGAGCGGCTGGTCGGCGGGCAGGAAGGTCTTCACCGTCGACGGCGTCGCCACCTTGCCGGAGCGGATCAGCTTGGTGATCAGGTCGTAGATGCGCCGGTGCGGCTCGATGAAGAAGTGGTCCGTCTTCAGAAAGTCCGAGACGCGGTAGAAGGCCTCGTTGTTGACGAGGATCAGCCCGAGCAATTGCTGCTCGATCTCGATGTTGTGGGGCGCTTGCCGAATTTCGAGCGCGGTGTGATCGAGCGGCTGGTTCATCGGAGCTCCCGTGGGTTGGACGGCTGGTGTACGCCGCCCCGCGGTCCGCTTCATGGGAACAGATGCGAACCCTGCCATTCTCCACTCACTGTGGACGGGTTAAGAGCGAATTAAGCTCTTCCTAAATGATTCGCTTGACCCGTGCGACGGAGCCGCATCGCCGGTCCCCGGTGCGTTGCGTGAGCGGGTCGGCGGCGTGGTCTTGCGCGGCGATAGGCCGGCGCTGGCCCCGGCCCGTGCGCCGCGCACAGCCTCGCACCATCCACCCCGTGCAAACCAGAATTCTCATCTCGACGTGCCACCAGGAGGTGACGGCATGGGTGCGCTTGAAAAGCTCGCCGAGGCGTTGGCCGGCCATACACATCCGGCGGTGATGCTGTCCGGCGTGGTGTCGGAGGCGACGCCGACGGACCGTTATGTCCGCGGGCTGTCCGCCCACGCGGCGCTCGGCGACCAGCTCCTCATCAACCATCACGACGGCACCGCGCTTGCCGAGGTCGTGCGGATCGACCGCTCGCTCGTCGTCGCCTCGCCTTATGAAAGGCGCGCGTCCGCCTTCCTCGGTGCCAAGGCCTCGCTCGTGGGCCGGTTCGAGATCCGCCCGTCGGAGGCGTGGCTCGGCCGGGTGGTGGATGCGCTCGGCCGTCCGCTCGACGACGAGGAGCCGCCGCTGCCCGGCCCCGTGCGCCGGGTGGACGCCGACCCGCCCAAGGCGCTGAAACGAGCCCCGCTCAACAAGGCGATGAAGACCGGGGTGAAGGTGCTCGACATCTTCGCCCCTCTGGTGGAGGGCCAGCGCGTCGGCATCTTCGCGGGGTCCGGCGTCGGCAAGTCCACGCTGCTCGGCATGATCGGCGTGGCGGCGTCGTTCGATGTCGTCGTGGCGGCGCTGGTCGGCGAGCGCGGCCGCGAGGTGATGGAGCTGCTCGACGGCCCGCTCGCCACCCATCGCGACCGCACCGTCGCCGTCGTCTCCACCGGCGACGAAACGCCGATGATGCGCCGCCTCTGCCCGATGAGCGCGATGGCGATCGCCGAATATTTCCGCGACCAAGGCAAGCGCGTCCTCCTCGTGGTCGACAGCCTGACCCGCTACGCCCACGCCTCGCGCGATGTGGCGCTGGCGGCGGGGGAGCCTCCCGTGTCGCGCGGCTATCCTCCCTCCGTCTTCGCCGATATGACGCGGCTCGTGGAGCGGGCGGGGAGGGCGCAGGGCTTCGGCTCCATCACAGGCGTCTTCGCCGTCCTGGTGGACGGTGACGACATGGACGAGCCCGTGGCCGACACCGCGCGCGGCACTCTGGACGGCCACATCATCCTCTCGCGCGCGATCTCGGAGCAGGGGCGCCTTCCCGCGGTGGACCCGCTCTCGTCCCTCTCACGCCTCGCCGACAAGGCGTTCCGGCCGGACGAGTGGGAGCTGTCACGCCGCCTGCGCGCGCTCATCTCCCGCTTCGAGGACACGCGCGATCTGCGGCTTCTGGGCGGCTACAAGCCAGGGTCCGATCCCGAGCTCGACAAGGCGGTGAAGCTCGTCCCGCAGATCTACGAGGCGCTGGTCCAGATCCCGACCGATCCGCCGTCCACGGACGCTTTCGCTGAGCTTGCCCAACTTCTGACCTTACGGGGCGAGGCCGGCAAGGGAGCCGAACCCTCAGCCTGACACAAGCAGGAACACGCAAAACAGAATGCGTGTCGAGTGGACGGGCATGTCGGCCCGCGAGCGCTAATCGGATCGGCGTGGCGCCCTGACGGTCAGTCCGGCGCCGATAAAAGGAAAGTCCATGAGCCTCTACAATATTCTTCGGACCGGCGTGTCCGGCATGAACGCGCAATCCACGAAGTTGGCGACCGTCGCGGACAACATCGCGAACGCCAATACTGTCGGCTACAAGCGAGCCGATGCCGAGTTTTCGACCCTGGTCCTGAAGTCCGGTCCTGCCAACTATCAGCCGGGCGCTGTTCAGGCCAACATCACGCACGAAATCTCCCGCCAGGGCGCGCTGTCCTACACGCTGTCCAAGACCGATGTCGCCGTGCAGGGCGCCGGCTTCTTCGTGGTGCAGGACCAGAACGGCGGCCACTACCTGACCCGTGCCGGCTCCTTCGTCATCGACGGCCAGTCGGGCGACATGGTCAACGCCGCCGGCTTCGCGCTGATGGGCTTCCCCTCGATCGACGGTCAGGAGCCGTCCATCACGCTGAACGACACGGCCGGCCTTCAGGTCGTGAACCTCGACTACATGAACATGCGGGCGACCCCATCCACCGTCGGCACCTTCCGCGCCAACTTCGACGAAGGCGCCGAGGTGATCGACCCCGGCACCAACAACACGCCCGGCAACACCGCGGCCGGTGCCACCACGAGCGATCCCGTCGTCGACGTGAACTACACCGTGAAGTCCTCGGTCATCGCCTACGACGATCTTGGCCGCGCCAAGACGATCGACATCTACATGACGAAGATACAGGACTACGACCCGCTGGCGCCGACCGACCCGCAGTGGGAAATCGTGATGTACGACCAGTCGACGCGCAACACCGCGTTCGAGGGCGACTTCCCCTACGCCGTGCCCAATCCGCCGCTGGGTGAGGCCGCCGCCACCGAAGCCTGGATCGGCAAGGCCACCGTGACCTTCGATCCGACCAACGGCTCCATCTCGGCGATCGAGACCTTCGACGAGAAGACGGGCGCTTCCAACGGCGTGACGCTCGTCGACCCGAACAATCCGGATCAGCAGGCGCTCATCCAGGTCGCCCTGCCGGACGCCGAAGACCGCCTGGTGATGAACTTCTCCGGCACCACCCAGCTCGCCGCCGACTACGAGCCGCTCGAAGTCGAGATCAACGGCAACGCTCCGGCGACGGTGCAGGAGGTCGGCATCTCCGACGACGGCCGCGTCTACGCCGTCTACGAGGACGGCTCGGAGGTCGAGTTCTACCGCCTGCCGCTCGCCAATGTCCCGGCGCCGGATCAGATGGAGCCGCTTCCCGGCAACGTCTATCGCATCACGCCCCAGTCGGGTGCCGTTCGGATCGGCCTGCCGAACGATGCCGGCAACGGGTCGCTGGTCGTCGGCGCGGTGGAGCAGTCCAACGTCGACCTCGCCTCCGAGCTGACCGACATGATCATCGCGCAGCGCGGCTACACCGCCAATTCCAAGAGCTTCCAGACGGGCAACGAGCTTCTCGACGTCCTGATGAACCTCAAGCGCTAAGGATCACACGATGAGTCTCGACGTTGCAGCCAACGTCGCGCGACAAGCGCTGATTGTCGCGCAGCAGCAGATCGCGCTCTCCGGCCGCAACGTCGCGGCCGCCGGCGATCCGACGCGCAGCCGCACCTACGCCACCCTCTCCACCACCATCGACGGTGGCGTCCACGTCTCCTCGGTCCGCCGGGCCGAGGATCTGGCCCTCTTCACCCGCATGATCGCCGCCACCTCCGCTTCGGCCGAGGCGGACGTCGTGCTCGCCCATCTCCAGGTTCTGGAAGACACGATCGGCGACCCGGAGGACGGCACCTCGATCGCCTCCATGATCGGCGATCTGGAAGCGGCGATCGCCGACTATGCCAACGCGCCGGACGACCCGCTCTTCGGCCAGACCGTCATCGAAGAGGCGCGTCAGCTCGCCGAGGCGCTGAACAATGCGGCGACCGAGCTCAACATGCTGCGTGAGCGCGCCGACCAGGAAATGGCCGACTCGGTCCAGGAGGTGAACCGCCTGCTGGAAGACTTCCACGCCGCCAACAACGCGGTGAAGAAGGCGATCTCCACCGGCGCAGATCCGACGATGGACCAAGACCGGCGCGATGCGATCATCGCCGAACTGTCGATCTATATGGGCGTGTCGGTGCTGCAGCGGGACGGGGGCGACATCGCCCTCTTCACCGACAGCGGCATCACCCTCTACGACAAGTCCCCGCGCGAAGTCGCCTTCGTGCGCACCCCGGTCTACACCGTCGACACCCAGGGCGGCACCGTCATGATCGACGGGATGCCCGTGACCGGCCCGGACGCGCCGATGCCGCTGCGCTCCGGCCTCATCGTCGGCCAGGCGACGGTGCGCGACACCATCGCGCCCACCTACCGCCTGCAGATCGACGAGATCGCCCGCGAGCTGGAAACGATGTTCGCCGATGGCACCGGCACCCTCTTCGTCACCAATGGCGGGCCGGACTATGCCGGCACCATCGCGGTGGCCGCCGCCGTCGACCCCTTCCAAGGGGGTGCGGTGGAGAATTTCCGCGACGGCTCGGGCAATCCGTCCGGCTATGCGGCCTATCCGGACCGCCTTCTGGCGCTCGGCATGGCGTTCGAGGACATCCGCCCCTGGGACGTCGATGCCGAGCTGTCCGGCGCCACGACCCTGCGCGATTTCGCGACCGAATCCGTGGGGTGGCTCGAGAAGATCCGCGTGACCGCCTACGACAAGGCCACGCGCGAACGCTCGATCCTCGCAGGCGCGTCGGACGCGTTGTCCCGCTCCACCGGCGTCAACATGGATGACGAGTATGCCCTGCAGCTCGCTATCGAGCGCAACTATGCCGCGTCCGCGCGGCTGATCACCCTCATCGACGAAATGTTCGACGAGCTTCTGAGGATCTTCTGATGCATACAGCCTACGTGTCGACGGCGGCGCTTCGCAACGCGCCGCGCTCGGAGATCGTTCGCCTGCAGGCCGAACTGACGGACCGCACGGTCGAGATCGCCACACAGCGCCACGCCGACGTCGGGCTGGCGCTGGGCTCGGACACCGGCCGCACCGTCGGGACGCGCATGGACCTCGGCCTGGTGGAGACGCTGCTCATCTCGAACGGGTCCGCCACCGCGCGGATGGAGCAGACGCAGACCGCGCTCGCCGACCTCGAGACCATCGCCTCGGAGATGCTCGCCTCGATGGTGGCGCTGCCCCCCGGCAACGCCGCGGCGACGACGCTCAGCATCCAGGCCTTCTCGTCCCTGGACCGCTTCTCGGACCGGCTCAACGCATCGGACGGCGGGTCCTACCTGTTCGGCGGCCAGAAGAGCGACACGCGGCCCGTGGAGCGCTTCGACAACGGGCCGCAGGCCGCCATCGAGGCCGCCTTCACCACCAAGTTCGGCTTCCCGCCCAGCGATCCCTTGGCGGAGACGATCACCGTCACCGACATGCAGGACTTCCTCGCCAACGAGTTCGCCGATCTCTTCACCCTGGCGAACTATACCGGCACCTGGTCGCACGCCTCCTCGGACCGGATGGTGAGCCGCATCTCCCCGTCCGAGCGCATCCCGACCAGCGTGACGGCCAACGAGGAGGCCATGCGCACGATCGCCATGAGCTTCTCGATGATTGCCGGCCTCAACTTCGAGGGCCTCAATCAGGAAGTGCGCAACGCGGTGGTCGCCGAGGCGCGGATCGTCATGGGCACCGGCATCACCCAGGTCGTCAGCCTGAAGTCGATGCTGGGCTTTGCCGAAAACGCCGTCGCAAAGGCGAACGACCGGATGAGCCTGTCGCGGGACATCCTGCGGACCAAGATCGCCGATCTGGAAGGCGCCGATCCGGTGGAGGCGAAGGTGCGAATCGACCTGATCACCACCCAGATCGAGATGAGCTACGCGCTCACCAACCAGCTCTCACGCATGTCTATCCTCAACTACGCCTAAGGAGAGCGACCTTTGACGGCGAGTATCTATGCGGACGTTATCCAGGGCGGCAGCGAAATGGGCCGCGAACAGGAGAAAGAGGCCTTCGACCGGGGCATCTCTCTCATGGAAGCTGCCCAGGCCCGCCCCGACGATTTCGAACGCAAGCGAGACGCCGCCCGACACGTTCAGACCCTGTGGGGCTACCTGATCAAAGATCTGTCGCACCCCGCGAACGACCTTTCCGATGAACTGAAGGGCAACCTGATCTCCATCGGCCTGTGGGTCATCCGCGACATCGACGCGATCATCAGCGGGTCGAAGACCGACTGGGCCCCCCTCATCGAGATCAACAAAACCGTGCGCGAAGGACTGGCCACATGACTGCCTCGACCAACCGACGCTCCCCGCAGCCCGACGAGGGCCGGCGCGAGAGCCCCCGTCCGATGCACATCTCGCTTCGTGCAGGTGAGCGACTGTTCTTGAATGGTGCCGTCCTGCGCGTCGACCGCAAGGTGACGCTGGAGCTGCTCAACGACGCGACCTTCCTCCTGGAAAACCACGTCCTCCAGGTGGAAGACACCAAGACGCCGATGCGCCAGCTCTACTTCGCCGTGCAGGCGATGCTGATGGATCCGGCCAACGCCCCCGCCAGCCGCGCTCTGTTCGAGGCGATGGCCCACGACGTCACCCAGATCTACCGCTCGCAGACACTGCGCGGCGGCATTCTGGAGGCGGTGCGCCAGGTGCTGTCCGACCGGCCCTTCCATGCGCTGAAGACCCTGCGCGGCCTGTTCGCGGAGGAGACCGAGGTGCTGGCCGGACTGGAGGCGAGCCGGGTGCAGAACGCCGCGGCCCAGTCGTCCGCTCCGGTGTCGGAGCTGCCGAAGGCTCCGGCCAAGGCGGCGGCTCCGACGGGCGGCGAAATCCCCAAGCCGATCGCCGCCGGCAGTGGCACCGAGACGATGGACGAGGCCGCGTTCGCAGCGGTCGGCCAGCCGCGCCGCGCATCCGCCGGTCTCTCCCATTGACGCAGCCCCATTCCCGCAGCGCCGGGCCGGCCGGGCCTGTCCCCCGCTGTCCCTGATCGCCCGCACTTTCCGCATTGAAGGAGCAAGGCCATGTCCGTCTCTCCCATCAGCGCCGTCGGCACCAACACGGCAAACCAGACCTCGGCGCTGCAGCCCTCCGGCCCGTCGTCGCTCGACTACGACGCCTTCCTGCAGCTCCTGGTGACGCAGATGCAGAACCAGGACCCGCTGAACCCGATGAACGACACCGAGTATGTGGCCCAGCTCGCCACCTTCTCGAACGTCGAGCAGAACATCATCACCAACGAGAACCTGCAGGCCATGCTGACGGCCCAGTCGCTGGGTGATGCGGGATCGCTGATCGGCCGGACCGTGACGAGCGGTGACGGGACCAGCGGCGTCGTTACCGAGGTGCAGATCACCTCTCAGGGCAACATCGCCATCCTGGACAACGGGGCGGTGATCACGCTCGGCCAGGGCATGACGATCCGCTGATCATGACGGAAGTTGATGCCATCGACCTCGTTCAGTCGGCGATCTTCACCGTCCTCATCGCCTCGTCCCCGGTGGTGGGCGTGGCGATGCTGGTCGGCGTGACGATCTCACTGATGCAGGCGCTGACGCAGATCCAGGAAATGACGCTGACCTTCATCCCGAAGATCATCGCCATTCTGGTGGTGGCGGCGCTGACGGCCAGCTTCGTCGGCGGGCACATCTATGCCATGACCGAAGAGATCTACGGCAAGATCGAAACCGGCTTCTGACCGGCGGCGCCGGCCGCCGCCGTTACTCAGTCGCGCCGCAGGACGAACACGTCGCCCGGCACCGGCTCGCCTTCCTCCATGCGCACGGTGACGGGCTCGCTGGCAACCAGCGTCAGCCCCGCGGCGCCGAAGGTGTCGGCGATATAAGCCGGGGCGTGGGCGAAGCGCTGCGTGTCGGTCACGCGCCAGCCGCTTTCGGCGCGCTCGGTGGAGGCGACCAGCAGGCCGCCCGGTGTGAGGCACGGCCGCGCCGCCGCGGCGAAGGGCTTCAGGTCGCCGAGATAGGGCCACACGTCGGTCGCGACGATGAGGTCGAACGGCGACTCGTCCCATTCCGCCAGGAAGTTGACCGCCTCGCCCACGTAGAGGTCCTGGTACACGCCGCGCTCGTCGGTCATGTCCAGCATCTCTTCGGCGAGGTCGACGCCGACGATCCCGATCGCCACGTCCTTGAACGCCACGCCGGCGAGGCCCGTGCCGCAGCCGAGGTCCAGCATGCGCGCCGGCGGATTGACGTAGGGGCCCGCGAGGCGCCGGGCGATGGCGGGGACGTCGTAGCCGAGGTCGCCGACGAGGATGTCGTCGAACTCCTCCGCGTGCTGGCCGAAGAGGGTGGCGACGTAGGAGGGCGGGGCGGCCTTGGGGGTGGCGCGGCCGTAGCGGGCGAGGCGCATCACCACGCCGCAATGGTCGTCCGGGTCGATCTCCAGGCAGCGCAGGAAATGCTGCACCGCGGTTTCGATGTCGCCTGAGTCCTCCGCTGCGCGGGCGGCGTCGTAAGCTTCGCCCAGCGCCTCTTCGTCGATGCTCATCGGGTCCTTTTCATGCGTTGTGCGGCCGGGGCCACGCGGGTCGAAGGCCGCCGCCCGCGGCCCTCGCCGTCACCCCTTGCGGGCGACGAGGGCGGGCTGGGACGGCGCCACGCGGTCGCGGTTGGCGAGCGTGCGCTCGGCCGAGGTGATGTAGTCGCGTGTCAGGGGCACGGTGTCGATCGACTTGGCAAGCTGAATCTGGAACACCATCATGTCGCCTGTGCGGAAACTGGCCTCCGAGCCCGCCAGATAGAACTCCCACATGCGGGCGAAGGTCTCGCCGCGCAAGGCCACCGCCTCCGCGCGCCGCGCCGTGAAGCGCTCCAACCAGTGCTTCAGCGTCTCCGCATAGTGCAGGCGCAGGATCTCCACGTCGGTGACGATGAGGCCCGCCCGCTCCACCGCCGGCAGCACTTCCGAGAGGGACGGGATGTAGCCGCCGGGAAAAACGTAGCGCTCGATGAACGGGTTGGTGGAGCCGGGCTCGCCGGTGCGGCCGATGGAGTGGATCACCGCCACGCCATCGTCCTTCAACAGCCGCGCGCAGGTCTTGAAATATTCGTCATAGTAGCCGACGCCCACATGCTCGAACATGCCGACCGACACGATGCGGTCGAAGGTTTCGGAGACGGCGCGATAGTCCTGGACGCGGAAGGTGGCGTTGGGCACCTCGGCCGCGCGCGCGCAGGCGTATTCGGCCTGCTTGTCGGCCAGCGTGATGCCGACCACGTCCGCCCCGGTGATCTCGGCGAGGTAGAGCCCCATGCCGCCCCAGCCGCAGCCGATGTCGAGCACTTTCTGGCCGGGCTTCAGCAGCATCTTGGCGGCGATGTGCCGCTTCTTCGCCCGCTGCGCCTCCTCCAAAGACATGTCGAAGTGCGGGAAGTAGGCGCAGGAATATTGCCAGTCCTCGTCGAGGAAGAGGCGGTAGATCTCGTTGCCGACATCGTAGTGGTAGCTGGCATTGTGGCGCGCCGCGCGGGCGGTGTTGTGCTGGTGCCAACGGCGTGTCGCCTTGCGCAGGATGTGGGCGAGGCGGGACTGGCCGGTCGCCTCGAAGTTGCGCATCAGCATCACGAGGAGCGAGGTGAGATGGCCCTCTGTGAGCGACCATTCACCGTTCATGTAGGTCTCGCCGAGGGTCAGCTCGGGATTGCCGATCAACGCCCGTTCGACCTTGGGACTGTCGAGCGTCATCGTGTGGGGCGGGCCGCTGCCGTCGCCATATCGATGCGTCACGCCCGCGGTATCGATGACTTTGAGGTTGCCTTGGCGCACGACGCTGCGCAGAAGCCGGTTCAGAATTGGGTTCATCGCGCTTCTCCTACCCAGGCGGAAAAGGCTCCTTCACGAAGGCCGGGGACCCGCCTGCGACAGATTATCCGTGCCATTGCACATGGTGCGGCCTCCTAAACAATCCAGTCAAAAACGAACGGCCTTCAAAAACGAAAAAACCACCCCGGCAGCGTGTGCCGGGGTGGTCGTGGCGATCGAATGAGGCGGCGTGGTGCGGGAAGAGCCCCGTGGCGCCGCGGCTTGGATCAGACGTCGGGCTGGTCGCCGAGGCCGGGGACTTCGGCGTCCGCCTCGGGGGCGTCGGCCTCGTCCTCGTAGTCGTCGTCATCATCGTCGTCGTAACGCTCGGCGAGGACGTCTTCGCCCTTGGCCTGGCGCTCCGCTTCGTCGGCGGAGCGGGCGACGTTGATGGTCACCGGAACGATCACCTCCGGGTGGAGGACGAGGGTGACCTCGTGCAGGCCGATGGCCTTGATTGGGGTGCCGAGGTCGACCTGGCGGCGCTCGACGCTGAAGCCCTCGTTGGCGAGAACGTCGGCGATGTCGCGGGTGGACACCGAGCCGTAGAGCTGGCCGGTCTGGCCGGCCTGGCGGATCGCCACGAAGGTCTTCCCGGCGACGCGCTTGCCGACGGCTTCGGCGCTGTCACGGCGTTCCGCGTTGCGCTCCTCGAGGTCCGCCTTCTGGGCCTCGAACTTGGCGCGGTTGTCGCGGTTGGCGCGCAGGGCCTTGCCCTGGGGGAGAAGGAAGTTGCGGGCGAACCCGTCCTTCACGCGCACTTCCTGGCCCATCTCGCCCAGCTTGGGGACGCGCTCCAGAAGAATGACTTGCATCGTCTTTGTCCTATCTGTCCCGCCCCCGATCCGAGATCGTGGCGGTTAGAGGCCGGCGGTGCCGCGCCCCAGATGGTGCCGGTGGAAAGGCTCCACCGGCGGGGAAGATTATTTGATGACGTAGGGCAGCAGGCCGAGGAAGCGCGCGCGCTTGATGGCCTTCGACAGCTCGCGCTGCTTCTTCGCGGAGACCGCGGTGATGCGCGAGGGGACGATCTTGCCGCGCTCGGAGATGTAGCGCTGCAGGAGCTTCACGTCCTTATAGTCGATCCGCGGCGCGTTCGGGCCCGAGAAGGGGCACGTCTTGCGGCGGCGGAAGAAGGGGCGGCGGGTCGGAAGCTGGGCGATATCAACCATTATGCGTTCTCCCGGAAGCGCTCACCGCGCTCGCCACCACGTTCGCCGCGATCACCCCGATCGCCACGATCACCACGGTCGCCGCGATCACGGTCGCCGCGGAAACCGCCGCCTTCGCCGCCCTCGTCGCGCTCACCGCGCTCGCGGCGGCGGCGATCGTCACGATCGCGCTTCTGCTTCATGACGGAGGGGCCGTCCTCGTGCTCGTCCACCTTGATGGTGAGCGTGCGCAGAACGTCTTCGTTGAGGCGCATCTGGCGTTCCATCTCCTGCACGGCGGCGGAGGGAGCCTCGATGTCCATCAGCGCGAAGTGCGCCTTGCGGTTCTTGTTGATGCGATAGGAGAGGGTCTTGAGGCCCCAGTTCTCCACGCGGCCGACGGAGCCGCCATTCTCGCTCAGAACGGTCTTGTACTGCTCGACGAGCTCGTCGACAGCCTGACCGGACACGTCCTGGCGGACCAGGAACACGGTCTCGTATAAAGGCATGTTGCGTCCTCTAATTCCCCGCCGACCATCGGCAGGGCGCATCAAGCGTTGGCGCAAAGCCTCGTCGAAGTGCCGGTGAGGGCGCCTCGACCTTCGCGAGCAGGGACACGGGCGGACGAAGACGCGGAGAATTGACGCACCGCGCTCCGAGTGCGTGAGACGCACCCGCCGTTCAGCCCCAGGCCAACGTTGAGCGAGCGCGCATATGGGCCAGTTCGGGCGCGGAAATCAAGCGGGGACGGATAAAATCAAGGGAGAAAATGTCGTCCAACCGTCATTTCATTGTGCAGCGCATCTTGACGGGCGCGCCGCGCATGGTGTGAGTGCGCCCACTTGTCGGCCATGAGCCGCCTCAACATTGAGCAGCCAATCACACCATGACCTTTGCGTTTACCTTTCCGGGGCAGGGCAGCCAGTCCGTCGGCATGGGCCGCTTGCTCCATGACGCCTACCCGGCAGCCGCCCGCGTGTTCGAAGAGGTGGACGACGCTCTGGGCGAAAAGCTCTCTCATCTCATCTTCGAGGGGCCGGAAGAGGCTCTGCGCCTCACCGCCAACACCCAGCCCGCACTGATGGCCGTCAGCCTCGCCGCGATGCGCGCGCTCGAGGCCGAAGGGGTCCGCGTCGCCGATGCGCGCCTCGTCGCAGGCCACTCGCTGGGCGAATATTCCGCGCTCGCCGCCGCCGGCGCGCTCTCCATCGCCGACGCCGCGCGCCTCCTTCGCCTGCGCGGCGAGGCGATGCAGACCGCGGTTCCGGCGGGCGAGGGCGCCATGGCCGCGCTCCTCGGTCTCGACATGGAGACCGCCGAGGAGGTCGCCCGCCTCGCCGCCGAGGGCGAGGAAGTGTGCGACGTTGCCAACGACAACGCCCCCGGCCAGGTGGTCGTCTCCGGCAGCCTCGCCGCCGTGGAGCGCGCCGTCGCCATCGCCAAGGAGAAGGGCGCGCGGCGGCCGATGCTGCTTCCGGTCAGCGCGCCGTTCCACTGCCGCCTGATGGCCCCGGCCGCCGAAGCGATGGCCGATGCGCTCTCCACCGTCGACCTCAAGGCTCCGGCAGTCCCCGTGCTCGCCAACGTTTCGCTGGAGCTCCTGAGCGACCCCGCCGCCATCAAGGCGAGCCTGGTGCGGCAGGTGACGGAGCGGGTGCGCTGGCGCGAATCGGTCGCCAAGTTCGCAAGCCTGGGCGTGACGACGCAGGCCGAGATCGGCGCAGGTAAAGTGCTTGCCGGCCTCTCCAAACGGATCGACAAAGAGCTTGTGACCATGGTGGTGAACACCCCCGACGACGTGAAGGCGATGGCCGAGAACTGGGTGGCGGCGGCGTGATGTTCGACCTTTCCGGCAAGACCGCGCTGATCACCGGCGCGACGGGCGCCATCGGCGGCGCCACCGCGGCGGCCCTGAAAGCCCAGGGCGCCGCCATCATCGTCACCGGCTCCACCCAGGAGCGGGCCGATGCCGCGGCCGAGACGCTGGGCGCCAAGGCCGCCTTCGGCTGCGACATGGCCGACCGCGCCGCCGTCGACACGCTGGCGAGCGAGGCCGAGAAGGCCGGCCCCATCGACATCCTCGTCAACAATGCCGGCATCACGCGCGACCAGCTCATGATGCGCATGAAGGACGACGACTTCGACGCCGTCATCGAGGTCAACCTCGTCTCCGCCTTCCGCCTGTCGCGCGGGTTGATGCGCGGCATGCTGAAGCGCCGCTGGGGCCGAATCGTCACCATCGGCTCCGGTGTCGGCTCCATCGGCAACATGGGGCAGGTGAACTATGCGGCCGCCAAGGCGGGCCTCACCGGCTTCACCAAGTCGATGGCGCGTGAGGTGGCCAGCCGCAATATTACGGCAAACATGGTTGCACCCGGCCTCATCACATCCAAGATGAGCGATGCGATGAGCGAGGAGGCGCGGCAGATGATGCTCGGCGTGATCCCCATGGGCACGCTGGGTGACCCTAAGGACATTGCCGGAGCGGTCGTCTATCTCGCCTCCGACGAAGCGCGTTATGTCACCGGCCAGACGATCCACGTCAACGGCGGCATGTTCATGGGCTTTTGACCAGGGAGCTTCTGAAGAGGGGGCTTCTGAAGAGGAGGCTCCCGAACAAGGGGCTTCTGACGCCGGTGCCATGGGGCCGATGCCGTCCGGCTGAGGCCCCATGTTTCAACGGCGTTACGCTTTTTGAGCGTTCGGACACCAGCGGTTTGGAAACGGATGAGTTATCCACGCCGAAGACGGGCCGGACGCTTCGGGCTGGGCATTTTCGTTGTATGGAAATTCAGGGAAAACGCTCGACCCATCCCTCGCCGGCCGGCTGGCGCTTTTCAAACGGCAAAAAGGTGTGATACCGGCACCGGCAATTCGGGGGCGTCGGATCCGTCGCCCTCTCTCTCCCGTCACGCGCTCCGCCGCGACCGACACCATCTCAGCGGCCCGCAACACGGCCCATCAGGTTTAGAAGGACTTCCAATGAGCGACACGGCAGAACGTGTGAAGAAGATCGTCGTCGAGCACCTCGGCGTCGAGCGTGACAAGGTCACCGAGGATGCGAGCTTCATCGACGATCTGGGTGCCGATTCTCTCGACACGGTCGAGCTGGTGATGGCGTTCGAAGAAGAGTTCGGCGTCGAGATTCCCGATGACGCGGCCGAGACCATCCTCACGGTCGGCGACGCGATCAAGTTCCTCGACAAGAACGCGACGGCGTAACCCGCCTCACAATTTAAGTCGGATTGGCGGAGTGGCATAGTGCGTCGTGTCGTTGTGACCGGGCTCGGGACGGTCAACCCCATGGGAAATGGGATTGAGGCGTCCTGGGAGAAAATCGTTGCGGGCAAGTCTGGAGCTTCGGCGATTACGAAGTTCAAGACGGACGATCTTCCTTCGAAGATCGCCTGCCAGGTGCCGCGTGGCACCGGACCGGGCGAGTTCGACCCGTCGCAGACGATGGATGCCAAGGATCAGCGCAAGTTCGATGAATTCATCGTCTTCGCGTCCGCGGCGGCCGACGAGGCCATCGCCGATTCCGGCTGGAAGCCCACCGAAGAGGAAGACCGGGACCGCACCGGCGTCCTGATCGGGTCCGGCATCGGCGGCCTCAACCTCATCGACGTCTGCTCCACGCAGCTCGAAGAGAAGGGGCCCCGCCGCATCTCGCCCTTCTTCATCCCCGGCGCGCTCATCAACATGGCGTCCGGCGTGGTGTCGATCCGCTACGGCTTCCGCGGCCCCAACCACGCGGTGGTCACGGCCTGCTCCACCGGCGCCCACGCCATCGGCGACGCGGCCCGCATGATCGCCCTCGACGATGCGGACGTGATGGTCGCCGGCGGCACCGAAGCCACGGTGAACCGGCTGGCGCTCGCAGGCTTCGCCGCCTGCCGCGCATTGTCCACCAGCTTCAACGACGATCCGACCAGCGCGTCCCGGCCCTACGACAAGGACCGCGACGGCTTCGTGATCGGCGAAGGCGCCGGCGTGGTGGTGCTCGAAGAATACGAGCACGCCAAGAAGCGCGGCGCCAAGATCTACGGTGAAGTGATCGGCTACGGCCTGTCGGGCGACGCCCACCACATCACCGCCCCGGCGGCCGACGGCAACGGCGGCTACCGCTCGATGATGGCGGCCCTGAAACGGGCCAAGATCGCACCGGGCGAGATCGACTATGTCAACGCCCACGGCACCTCGACCCCGCTCGGCGACGAGATCGAGCTGAACGCGGTGACGCGGGTGATGGGCAACGACATCGGCGGCCTCACCATGAGCTCGACCAAGTCGGCCACCGGCCATCTTCTGGGCGCGGCCGGGGCGATGGAGGCGATCTTCTGCCTGCTCGCCATGCGCGATCAGGTGGCCCCGCCGACGATCAACCTCGACAATCCGTCCGTCGACACGGCCATCGATCTCGTTCCGCACACCGCCAAGGAAAAGAAAATCGACGTCGTCCTCTCGAACTCCTTCGGGTTCGGCGGGACCAACGCTTCGCTCGTCTTCCGCCGCGTCTGACGGGGAGTTAGTCCGTGTTTAAGCGAGGCCCAAAGGGCGGCAAGTCGAAGGCCGCCGATCTGCCGGAACAAGGCGGGCGCCGCTCCCGGCGTCCCGAGCCTCTGGTCCACGGCGGCAGAGGTCGCCGCAACAAGGGTGATGATGCGCCCCGCAAGCGCCGCTCACGGGCGGCGCGCCATCCCCTCGTCCTCCTCGCGAACATGGTTCTCTTCGTCCTCGTCGGCGGTGTCGCCGCGGGCATCGCCGGCCTCGTCGTGGGGCAGAAGATGTTCACCGCGCCCGGCCCGCTGGATCAGGATGTCGCCATCCTCATCGAGCGCGGGTCGGCGCTTCAGTTCATCGCCCAGGGGCTGGAGCAGCAGGGGATCATCTCCAACCAATACGTCTTCCTCGCCGCCGCCCGCGCGACCGGCGCCGCGGGCCGCATCCAGGCCGGCGAATATCTGATCCCCGCCGGCTCGACGATGCAGGAGGTCATGGCGCGCCTGGCCTCGGGCGACGTCATCCAGCACCAGATCACCTTCCCCGAGGGCCTCTCCTCGCTGCAGATCGTGCAGCGGATGCTCGATAACGACATTCTGACCGGCCCGGTCGAGGCGGTGCCGCCCGAGGGCTCGTTGATGCCCGACACCTACCGCCTCACCCGCGGCATGACCCGCGCCCGCCTCATCGAGACCATGCAGACCGCCCAATCCCGCGCGCTCGAGCGCGTCTGGGCCGAGCGCGATCCGGACCTGCCGCTCGACACGCCTGAAGAGCTCGTCATCCTCGCGTCCATCGTCGAGAAGGAGACCGGGATGTCCGGCGAGCGTGCCCATGTCGCCGGCGTCTTCGTCAACCGGCTCAGGCAGGGCATGCGGCTGGAGACTGACCCGACGATCCTCTACGGCCTCTATGGCGGCGAGGCGTGGACGCGCAGCCGCGTCATCACCGCCAGCGAGAAGGCCCGCCCGAACACCTACAACACGTATCAGATCAACGGGCTGCCGCCGGGGCCGATCGCCAATCCGGGCCTTGCCGCCATGGAGGCGACGGCGCACCCGACCGAGACGAACGACCTCTTCTTCGTCGCCGACGGCACCGGTGGCCATGTGTTCGCCGAAACCTATGCCGAGCATCAGCGCAACGTCGCGCGATGGCGGCAGATCGAAGCAGAGCGCCGGGCCGCCGGCACCGGACCGACAGAGTAGGGATCATGGCTCAGCGCGAGACGGCCCCCATCCAGTCCATGACGGGCTTTGCAAGCCGCGAAGGCGAGACGGGTGGGATCGGCTGGCAGATGGACGTCCGTTCGGTCAACGGACGTTCGCTCGATGTGCGGATCCGCCTTCCGGCCGGGCTCGACCGTCACGAGCCGGAAATCCGCCGCATGATCGCCGCCGCCTTCCGGCGCGGCAACATCGCGATGACGCTGACCTTCCGCCGCGGTGAAGCCCCGGCCCGCTACACGGTCAACCACGAGCAGCTCGCTGCCTACATCGACGCGATCCAGTCCCTTGCCGAGTGCGGCTCCGTCGCCGCGCCCCGCGCTGATGGGCTCCTGGCGCTCAAAGGCGTGATCGAGACCGCCAGCGAGGAAGAGACCGTCCTGCCCACCGAGGTGCTGACCGAGGTCATCGGCCTTCTGATCGGCGATCTGACCGCCGAGCGGCAGGCTGAAGGCGCCCGCATCGTGCCGATGATCCTGGGCCAGCTCGACGATATGGACCGCATCCGCGGCTATATCGACGAGCATCCCGAGCGCAAGGTGGAGACCATCAAGGCGCGCGTGGACCGGCAGATCGCGGCGCTTCTCTCCGGACAGTCACTGTCGGAGGAGCGACTACATCAGGAGGCGGCGCTGATCGCCACCCGCGCCGACGTGCGCGAGGAGTTGGACCGCCTGTCCGCCCACATCGCCGCCGCGCGCGAGCTTCTGGCCGAGGGCGGCCCCGTCGGCCGCCGGCTGGACTTCCTGGCCCAGGAGCTGAACCGCGAGACCAACACCATCTGCGCCAAGTCGCCCCACCACGCGGTCACCGCCATGGGGCTGGAGCTGAAGGCTGTGGTGGAGCAGATGCGCGAGCAGGTGCAAAACCTGGAATGACCGCACGCCAACTCCCCCGGCGCGGCCTCCTGGTCATCCTGTCCTCGCCGTCCGGCGCGGGCAAGAGCACCCTGTCGCGCCTGCTGCTCGACAAGGACCGCAACCTGTCCCTCTCGATCTCCGTCACCACCCGCGCCAAGCGCCCGTCCGAGGTGGACGGTGTCCACTACCACTTCGTCACCATGCGCGAGTTCGAGCGCATGCGCGAGCGCGGCGAGCTTCTGGAGTGGGCCGAGGTTCACGGCAATTGCTACGGCACCCCGCGCGACCCGGTGGAGACCGCATTGTCGGACGGGCGGGACGTCCTGTTCGATATCGACTGGCAGGGCGCCGAGCAGATCAACGGTGCGATGCCGGACGACGTGGTGTCGATCTTCGTGCTGCCGCCGTCCGGGCCGGAGCTGCACGCCCGCCTGGTGCGCCGTGCCGAGGACAACGAGGCCACCATCCTGCGCCGCCTGACCAACGCGCGTGAGGAGCTCGTCCACTTCAGCGACTACGACTATGTGGTGGTGAACGACGAGCTCGAAACCGCGCTCGCCGGCGTCACCGCCATCCTCAACGCCGAGCGCCTGCGCCGCCGCCGGATGACGGGCGTGGAAGCGTTCGTGGACGGGATCGTCGCCGCGCTCTAGACAGTCCGTCCCGGCACGGCGCCGGCGAGGGGGAGTGCATGGCGAAACGGACCGACCCCGGTGATACCGCGCCCACGCCTCGACGGGCCGGGCAGGCGCAGGACGGCCAGGCGCAACGCCTCACACGGGACGGGCCGCCAAACGCCCCACGTCCCGCGCTGGACCAGGACCCCCACGCCGTCAGCGATCCGCGCGAGCGCAACCTTGAAGTCGCCATCGGCCGCGAGGTGCGGGCCAGCCGCGGCCGCCTCGGCATCACCGCCGCGGAACTCGCCGCCAAGACCGGCATCTCGGTCGGGATGCTCTCCAAGATCGAGAACGGCCAGACCTCGCCCTCGCTCACCACGCTGCAGTCCCTCTCGCGCGCGCTGGGGGTGCCGCTGACGGCCTTCTTCCGCCGCTTCGAGGAGGCCCGCGCCGCCGTCTTCGTGAAAGCCGGGGAGGGGGTGGACGTCGACCGCCGCGGCACCCGTGCAGGGCACCAGTACAACCTCCTCGGCCACCTCGGTCAGACCTCCGCCGGCGTCACCGTCGAGCCCTATCTCATCACCCTTTCGGAAACCTCGGACGTCTTCCCCGCCTTCCAGCACGAGGGTGTGGAATTCCTGTTCATGCTTGAGGGCGAGGTCGTCTACCGCCACGCCGACATGCTCTACCGCATGACCCCCGGCGACAGCCTGTTCTTCGACGCCGACGCCCAGCACGGCCCCGAAGAGCTGGTGAGCCTGCCCATCCGCTACCTGTCGATCATCTCCTACCGCGGCGCCGATCCCGGCTAGCGAGAACTCATAGGAAATAATGTTTCCTGTGAGTTGATGGCGTCGCCGGGCGCTGCTATATCCTTCTCCACCATCGGAGGGGATCGCATGTGCGGTGTCGTCGGACTCTTTCTTAAAAATTCCAAGCTTTCGGGCGACCTCGGCGCGATGACGGCGGCCATGCTCGCCGTCCTCACCGACCGCGGACCCGACAGCGCGGGGATCGCCATCTACGACCCCGCCAAGGCCGGGAAGGTGAAGCTCACCGTGCGCGCCGAGGCCGGGGCGGATTGGGACGCGCTTGCCGCCCGTCTTGCCGAGGCGATCGGCGCGAAGGTGAAGGTCGCCCCGCGCGACACCCACGCCGTGCTGAAGCTCGCCGAGGACGCGGCCGACGACGCGTTTCATGCGCTCGCCACCATTGCGCCGGAGGTGACGCTGATGTCCCGCGGCGAGGCGATGGAGATCTACAAGGAGGTCGGGCTCCCCGCCGACGTGACGGCGCGCTTCGGCATCGCCGGGATGAGCGGCACCCACGCCATCGGCCACACCCGCATGGCGACCGAGTCGGCCGTCACCACCGTGGGCGCGCACCCGTTCTCCACCGGCGCCGACCAGTGCCTGATCCACAACGGCTCGCTGTCCAACCACAACAACCTGCGCCGCGTCCTGAAGCGCGAGGGCATCGCCTTCGGCAGCGAGAACGACACCGAGGTCGCCGCCGCCTACCTGACGCACAAGATGGCCGGCGGGCTCGGCCTCGGCGAAGCGCTCGACGCCGGCATCCGCGATCTGGACGGCTTCTACACCTTCGTCGTCGCCACCAAGACCGGCTTCGGCGTGCTGCGCGACCCGATCGCCTGCAAGCCCGCCGTACTGGCAGAGACCGACGACTACGTGGCGATCGGCTCCGAATACCGCGCCATGGTGATGCTGCCCGGCATCGACACCGCGCGCGTGTGGGAGCCGGAGCCCGCCACCAGCTATTTCTGGACGCACTGATGACCAGCTTCGACCTGGCGGCCCAGCCGCTGCGGGATCTCAACCGCGCCCTCCACGGCATCGCGGACGGCGACAACCGCACCGCCTGGGAGATCCTCAACCCGCGCGGCGCCCACGCCGTCGCGGTCGGCGTCAACCAACCGGTGGACATCACGGTGAAGGGCAATGTCGGCTACTACTGCGCCGGCATGAACGAGGCGGCGACGATCACCATCGAGGGATCGGCCGGGCCGGGACTTGCCGAAAACATCATGTCCGGCACCGTTCGCGTGAAGGGCGACGCCAGCCAATATGCCGCCGCCACCGGGCACGGCGGGCTGGTGGTGATCGAGGGCAACGCGTCATCCCGCTGCGGCATCTCCATGAAGGGCGTCGACATCGTGGTCGGTGGCAATGTCGGCCACATGAGCGCCTTCATGGGCCAGGCGGGGCACCTCGTCGTGCTCGGCGACGCGGGCGACGGGCTGGGCGATTCCATCTACGAGGCCGAGCTTTTCGTGCGCGGCACCGTGAAGAGTCTGGGCGCCGACTGCATCCGGAAGGAGATGGACGAGGCGCACATCGCGACCCTCGCCGGCCTTCTCGCAAAGGCTGGCTTCGATGCCGACCCGGCGAGCTTCAAGCGCTACGGCTCGGCCCGCAAGCTCTACCATTTCAACGTCGATCACGCCGACGCCTACTGAGGCCGCCATGACCACGAAAACGCCGCCGCAGTTCTCGGCCACCTTCGACGACTATACCCAAGCCGAAATCCGCCGCGCCGCCGCCACCGGCATCTACGACATTCGCGGCGGCGGGGCGAAGCGCAAGGTCCCGCATTTCGACGACCTTCTGGTGCTGGGCGCCTCCATGTCGCGCTATCCCTTGGAGGGCTACCGCGAGCGCTGCGACACGGACGTGATGCTCGGCAGCCGCTACGCCGAAAAGCCGATACACCTGAAGATCCCGATCACCATCGCCGGGATGAGCTTCGGCTCGCTGTCCGGCCCCGCGAAAGAGGCGCTGGGGCGCGGCGCCACCTTGGCGGGAACCTCCACCACCACCGGCGACGGCGGCATGACGGACGAGGAGCGCGGCCACTCCGAGCGCCTCGTCTACCAGCTCCTCCCGTCGCGCTACGGCATGAACCCGCGCGACCTTCGCCGGGCCGACGCCATCGAGGTCGTGGTCGGGCAGGGCGCAAAGCCCGGCGGCGGCGGCATGCTGCTGGGCCAGAAGATTTCTGCCCGCGTCGCTTCCATGCGCACGCTTCCCGAGGGGATCGACCAGCGGTCCGCCTGCCGCCACCCGGACTGGACCGGGCCGGACGACCTCGCCATCAAGATCACCGAGCTGCGCGAGATCACCGACTGGCAGGTGCCGATCTTCATCAAGGTCGGCGCGTCGCGGCCCTATTATGACACCGCGCTGGCGGTGAAGGCGGGCGCCGACGTCGTGGTGCTCGACGGCATGCAGGGCGGCACCGCGGCGACGCAGGCGGTGTTCATCGAGAACGTGGGCCTGCCGACATTGGCGGCGATCCGCCCCGCGGTGCAGGCGCTGCAGGACCTCGGCGTCCACCGCGAGGTGCAGCTCGTCATATCCGGCGGCATCCGCTCCGGCGCCGATGTGGCCAAAGCGCTGGCACTGGGCGCGGACGCCGTTTCTATCGGCTCGGCCGCGCTGACCGCGATCGGCGACAACGACCCGAAGTGGGAGGCCGACTATCAGGCGCTCGGCACCACCGCCGGCGCCTATGACGACTGGCACGAGGGCCGCGATCCGGCCGGCATCACCACGCAGGATCCGGAGCTTGCCGCGCGGCTGGACCCCGTCGCGGCTGGGCGGCGCCTCGCCAACTATCTCAGCGTGATGACCATGGAGGCGCAGACCATCGCCCGCGCCTGTGGCCACAACCACGTCCACAACATGGAGCCGGAAGACCTCGTGGCGCTGACCATCGAGGCGGCGGCCATGGCTGGCGTGCCTCTTGCTGGCACGGACTGGATCCCCGGGAAGACCCGCTTCTGAGGCCGTCCCGCCGCGCAATCCCCCGCCCGACTGGAGAGACATGTGACGAAGCCTGACGCCGTGGACCTTGCCGCCTACGCCGCGGACAACAAGGTCAAGTACTTCATGATCTCCTACACGGACCTCTTCGGCGGGCAGCGCGCCAAACTGGTCCCGGCGGCGGCGATCGGTGACATGCAGGCGGACGGCGCCGGCTTCGCGGGCTTCGCGAGCTGGCTCGACATGACCCCGGCGGACGCGGACATGCTGGCCGTGCCCGATCCCGCCGCGGTGTTCCAATTGCCGTGGAAGCCCGAGGTCGCCTGGGTGGCGGCCAACCCGGTGATGAACGATGCCGAGGTGGCCCAGGCGCCGCGCAACGTGCTGCGCAAGGTGCTCGCCAAGGCCGCCGCCGAGGGGCTGACGGTGAAGACCGGCATCGAGGCCGAATTCTTCCTCGTCACGCCGGACGGCAAGGCGATCTCCGACCCTGCCGACACCGCGTCCAAACCCTGTTACGACGCGCAGGCGCTGATGCGGCGCTACGACATCATCGCCGAGATCTGCGACGGGATGCTGGCGCTCGGCTGGGGGCCGTACCAGAACGACCACGAGGACGCCAACGGCCAGTTCGAGATGAACTGGGAGTTCGCCGACGCGCTGGTCACAGCGGACCGCCATTCCTTTTTCAAGTTCATGGTCAAGTCGATCGCCGAGAAGCACGGCCTGCGCGCGACCTTCATGCCGAAACCGTTCCAGGGCCTCACCGGCAACGGATGCCACATGCACGTCTCGGTGTGGGACGAGGCGGGCGCCAACCGCTTCGCCGATCCTGCGGCGGATCTGGGGCTGTCGGCGGACGGCAAGCATTTTCTCGGCGGCATCACGGCCCACGCCAAGGGGCTGACAGCGATCACCAATCCGGTGGTGAACTCCTACAAGCGCATCAACGCCCCGGTTACCGTCTCGGGCGCCACATGGTCGCCGAACACGGTGACGTGGACCGGCAACAACCGCACCCACATGGTGCGCGTTCCCGGGCCGGGCCGGTTCGAGCTGCGCCTGCCGGACGGTGCGGCGAACCCGTACCTTTTCCAGGCGGTCGCCATTGCCGCAGGGCTTTCGGGCCTTGCCGCGAAGGCCGATCCGGGTCCCCGCAGCGACATCAACATGTACACAGAAGGCCATCTGGCGGACGGCGTGAAGCTGCCGCTCAACCTCCTCGACGCGCTGCGGGCGTTCGAGGCGGACACCGCGCTGCAGGAGGCGCTCGGCACCGAGGTCTCGACCGCCTACCTGAAGCTGAAGCATCAGGAGTGGAACGATTATTCGCGCCACTTCACCGAGTGGGAACGGGCGACCTCCCTCGACATCTGACGCTCGACAACCGGCCGCACACCGGCGACGGTGACGCGCGGACTTGAAAGGGCGGCGCCCCCGGTGGAGCGCCGCCCGATGCCGTTGAACTGGCCGCCAATCGCGGCCCGCGCAGACCGCGCGAAGGAGGCCATACGTGCCAGGACCCACACCCGACCCCGTCACCAGCGCCACCAGTCTGCCATCCGAGGCGGATGTGGTCGTCGTCGGCGGCGGCATCATCGGCACCACCACCGCGCTGGAGCTGGCCGAGCGGGGCCACAAGGTGGTGCTGTGCGAGAAGGGGATCATCGCCGGCGAACAGTCGAGCCGCAATTGGGGCTGGGTGCGCCTCGCCCGCCGCGACCCGCGCGAGATCGAGCTGATGATGGCCTCGATCAAAATCTGGGAGGGGCTGTCCGAGCGCGTCGGAGCGGACACCGGCTACACCCAGTGCGGCGTGGTCGTGCCGTTCTACAGCGCCGCCAACGAGGCGGCGGACACCGCCTGGCTGGAGAATGTCGAAGGCCGCCAGACCCGCATCGAGCGCGTCGACCGGGAGACCGTGGACCGTCTGCTGCCGGGGCTGAACTTTTCCCACAATGGCGGCATCTACGCTCCGCACGACGGGCGGGCCGAGCCGCAGAAGGCCGCCCCCGCCGTTGCCCGCGCCGTCACCGCCAAGGGCGGCACGGTGATGACCGGCTGCGCGGTGCGCGCGCTCGACATCGAGGGCGGCGTGGTCAAGGGCGTCATCACCGAGCACGGGCAGGTGCGTGCGTCGTCCGTCGTGGTGGCCGGCGGGGCGTGGTCGCGCCTCCTGCTGCATCAGGCGGGCGTGACGCTGCCGCAGCTCAAGGTCACCAACTCCGTCATGCGCACGACGCCGGTGGATGACGGGCCTGAGGTGACGATCCGCGGCCCCAACTTCTCGGTCCGCAAGCGCGCGGACGGCGGCTACACGATCTCCACCCTCGTCGCCAACGACTTCGACCTGACGCCCGATTCCTTCCGCTTCTTCGGCAAGTTCCTGCCCGTTGCGAAGATGGAGTGGCGGCAGCTCCGCCCGCGCCTCGGCCCGCGCTTCTGGCGCGAGCTGAAGGAGTTCGCCCCGTGGGACCCGAACACGGAAAGCCCGTTCGAGGAGATCCGCATTCTGGACCCCAAGCCCAACAGGCGCATGACCGACCGCGCCTTCGCCGCCGCGAAAGAGGCGATCCCGGCCCTGCACAAGGCCGAGGTGGCGCAGCGCTGGGCCGGAATGATCGACGCGACACCCGATGCGGTGCCGGTCATCTCCACCGTGGAGAGCCGGCCGGGCCTCACCATCGCCACCGGCTTCTCCGGCCACGGCTTCGGCCTCGGCCCGGCGGGCGGGCGGCTGGCGGCGGACCTTGCAACAGGCGCGAAGCCGTTCGTCGACCCGGCCGCCTTCCGCCTCTCGCGCTTCTTCGACGGCTCGCCGATCGTCCCGCTCACCGGCGTCTGACACTCCGATAAGCGCTCCGGCCGCGCCGGGCAGGGGGCGGGGTGCGGCGCGGCACCGCATGGGCGTTTGACCCTGGTCGCTGCGCATCCTGCACGAACCCTGCATCGTGCGGTCCGGCGGGCGGTCGGGCGTCCGCCCGCACCGGCACGCGATGCCGGCGGAAGGGGGACACGATGCAGCGCCAGATCGGCCGGCCGGACAGCGGCGAGGGGCCCGCACCATGTCACGTCAGCGCCGCGGAGGTCGCCGCCGCGCTGAAGAGTGACCTTGCGGAAGGGCTGAGCGAGGACGAAGCGGCCCGCCGCCTCGTCGCCACCGGCCCCAACGCGCTGGCGGAGGCGAAGGCGGTTCCCCCACTCGTCCTCTTCCTGCGCCAGTTCCGCAGCCCGCTCCTCGTCATCCTCCTCGTCGGCGCGGCGATCTCCGCCTACACCGGCCATATGGTCGACGCTGCGGCGATCTTCGTCATCGTCATCCTCAATGCGCTGATCAGCTTTTGGCAGGAGTGGAAGGCGGAACGGTCCATCGCCGCGCTGAAGGGCATGGCCGCCCCGCGCGCCACCGTGCGCCGCGGCGGGGCGTGGCACGAGGTGCCCGCGCGCACCCTGGTGCCGGGCGACGTGGTGCGCCTCAAGGCGGGCGACATCGTGCCGGCCGACCTGCGCTTCACCGCCGCCAACCGCCTCGCCATCGACGAGGCGGCGCTGACCGGCGAGAGTGAGCCCGCCGACAAGGACGCGGACGCCCTCTGCTCGGCGGACACCGTCCTCGCGGAGCGGGTCAACATGGGCTTCATGTCCACCCTGGTCGCGAGCGGCACGGGGACCGGCCTCGTCACCGCCACGGGCATGGCGACGGAGGTGGGCGCCATCGCCGGGCTGATGGCGGCGGCCAAGGAGCCGAAAACGCCGCTGCAGACGCGCATCGAGAGCCTGTCGCGCATGCTCATGTTCGCCGCACTCGTGGTGGTCGCCATCGTCATCGCCATCGGCCTCAGAAACGGCATGAACGCGCTGGAGATGCTGAACACGGCGATTTCGCTCTCCGTGGCGGCGATCCCGGAGGGGCTGCCCACCATCGTCACCATCGTGCTGACCTTGGGCTCGCAGGCGATGGCCTCGCGCCATGCCCTGGTGCGGCGCCTCTCCTCGGTGGAGACGCTGGGCACCACATCCGTCATCTGCACGGACAAGACCGGCACGCTGACGCAGAACCAGATGCAGGTGATGCGCCTGTGGGCGGGCGGGACCACCTACACGGTGACCGGCGAAGGCTTCGACCCGCACGGCGACTTTCTGAACCCCGCCGGGACACCGTGCGCCGTGGAGGACGGGTCCGACCTCTGCCGCATGCTGATGATCTCCGCCTACTGCAACGAGGCGCGGCTCACGGCGGCGGACGGGCGCCCAGCCGTGGAGGGCAATCCGACAGAGGGGGCGCTAGTGGTCGCCGCCGCCAAGGCCGGCATCAGCCGCGCGGCGCTGAAGGCCGCACGGCACGACACCGTCCACGCCTTCCCGTTCGACTCCTCGCGCAAAATGATGAGCGTCCTCATGCGGATGCCGTCAGGCGCGCGGGTGCTGGTCGCGAAGGGCGCGCCGGACGTGATCCTGAAGCGCGCCACCCGCGTGCGGATCGGCGGCGAGGAGGTGGAGTTGACGGACGCCCGGCGTGACGAGATCGAGGCGGTGGTGGCGGGCTTCGGCGCCGATGCGCTGCGCACTCTCGCCGTCGCCTACCGCCCGGTTGACGACACCGCCCCACACGACGCCGACCACGAGCACGACGTCGTCCTCGCCGGGATCCACGGCATCATGGATCCGCCGCGTCCGCAGGTGGCGGCCGCGGTGGCCGAGGCCCGCAGCGCCGGTGTGCGCACGGTGATGATCACCGGCGACCACGCGGCGACGGCGGAGGCCATTGCCCGGCAGATCGGCATCATCGGCGGGCAGGGCGAGACCGTCCACACCGGCGCCGACCTCGACGCGATGAGCGACGAGGCGCTCGCCGCCATCGTCCCCCACGCGGCCGTGTTCGCGCGGGTGACGCCGGAGCACAAGCTCAGGATCGTCAAGGCGATGCAGGCGCGCGGCGAGGTGGCAGCGATGACCGGCGACGGGGTCAACGACGCCCCGGCGCTGAAGAGCGCGGACATCGGCATCGCCATGGGCATCACCGGCACCTCGGTCGCCAAGGATTCCGCCGCGCTGATCCTGCTGGACGACGACTTCTCCACCATCGTCGGCGCGGTGCGCGAGGGGCGGCGGATCTACGACAATCTGAGGAAGTTCATCCGCCAGGCGCTGACGGCCAACGTGGCCGAGGTGTCGACGATCCTGTTCGCCTTCGTGCTGATGGGGGCAGCGCCGCTGCTGCCACTGACGCCGCTGATGATCCTGTGGGTCAACCTGGTGTCGGACGGCATCCCGGCGCTCGCGCTCGGCGTGGAGCCGGCCGAGCCCGACGTGATGCGCCGCAAGCCGCGCGGGCGGGGCGAGAACATCTTCGCCGGCGGGCTGAAGGAGCGCATCCTCATCCGCGGCCTTGTGCTGGGGGCGGTGACCTTCTGGGTGTTCCAGACCGCGCTGTGGCAGGGGCACGCGGTGGACTATGCGCAGACGATGGCCTTCGCCACGCTCATCTTCGCCCAGCTCTGGCACATCTTCGACGCGCGCTCACTGACGACGCTGTTCGGCAAGAACCCGCTGACCAATCCGGTTCTGCTCGGCGCGGTGGCGCTGTCTTCCGCGCTCTCCATCGGCACCATCTACGCCGCGCCCGCCCAACTCGTCCTGGGCACTGTGGCGATCGACGCCTCACACTTGGCGCAGGCCTTCCTGTTCGCCGCGCTGCCGACCCTGGTGCTGTCGGGCCTGAAGGAGCTGTTCGGCATCCGCGTTCTTTAGAAGCGCGGCCGGGTCACGGCCGCGCCGTTCCGTCAGGCGGCGGCGATCGCCTCGGCGAGCGTCAGAAGCGCACGGTCGGTGCCACGCGGGCCGATGATGGAAAGGCCGAGCGGCTTTCCCTCGTGGCTGGCGAGCGGCATCGAGATTTGCGGCAGGCCGGCGAGACCGGCGACGCACAGGAGGTTCATCGCCGCGTGGCGGTAGGCGACTTCCACGTCGGCCACCTCGCCGCCCTTGGGCGGGGCGGTGCGCGGCACGGTCGGCATCACCAGAACGGTGCCCGGCGTGACCACCTCGCAGATGCGCTTCACGATCGCGGCGCGCTCGCCCTTCGCCTTGGCTATGGCGTCGGCGGGGATCGCCGCGGCGGTGGCGAAACGGTCGGCGACGCCGGGGCCGAATTGCGGTGCGTTGGCCTCCACCCACGGCCCGCAATTCACCCAGATCTCGCCGCCCTGGACCACGCGGAAGGTGGCCGACCATGAGGCGAGGCCGTCGCCCGCCACCGTCACGCTCTCGCCGGAGCCGAGTACAGCGTGGACGCGGGCGAGGGCGGGGGCGAGCGCCTCGGCCACGGCAGGCTCCAGCGCGGCGAAGGCGTCGTCCGCCACGACGAGGCGGGTGAGCGGGACGGCGGGAGCGTCGTCGCCCATCAGCACCGCGCCGACGAGGGCGAGGGTCGCCGCATCGCGCGCGAACCAGCCTGCGGTGTCGAAGCTCGGCGCGAAGGGGACGATGCCGGTCAGCGGGATGCGGTCGTGGGTCGGCCGCATGCCCCAGATGCCGCAATAGCTCGCCGGGGTGCGGATGGAGCCGCCGCAGTCGGTGCCGAGGGCGAAGTCGACCACGCCGCCCGCCACCGCCGAGGCGGACCCGGAGGACGAGCCGCCCGGCACACAGTCCGGCGCGGCGGGGTTGAGCGGCGTCCCATAATGCACGTTCTCGCCGGTCAGCGAGTAGCACATCTCGTCACAGATGGTGCGCCCCTCGCAGGACGCGCCCGCGGCGAGGAGGCGCGCCACGGCGGGCGCGGTCGTCGTCGCCGGGCCGTGCGTCGTCAGCCACAGGGGCTGGCCGTTGGCGCAGGTGGTGCCTTCGATGTCGTAGACGTCCTTCACCGCGAAGGTGAGGCCGGAAAGCGGGCCATCGCCGGTCGGGGCGAGGGTCACGTCATTGTCCTGGCAGAACGCGCCGAGGGCGGCCTTGTCGGCGCCCGATGCGGGCGGGCGGGCGGTGGTCACGGTCGAATTCATCCTCAGGCGGCCGGGCGGTGGATTTCGGCGACAGGGCGCGTCAACGTGCGCCTGCCGCGCTTGAAGGCATAAAGCACCGGTGCGAGCTCGGACACCGCAGTGTGCTGGCTGGCGCAGTCGATCACCGCGAGGTCGGCCGATTTGCCCGGCTCCAGCCCATAATCGGCGATGTTCATCAGCTTGGCCGACCGGCTCGTCACCATGTTGAAGCACTCCACGATGTCGCCCGCCGCGCCCACGTGACAGATGTTGGCGTTGAGGTTGGCCATGCGGATCAGCGAGCAGTCGCCGAACGGGGTGAACGGGTTGAGCACGTTGTTGGTGGAGAGCGAGCAGTTCACCCCGTGGTGCAGCAGCTCGTGGGCGTGGGCGACGCCGCGGGTGCGCCCCTCGGTCCGGTCGCGGCCCATCAGAAAGAGGTCGGTGGCCGGAAGCACGGTGAGCGCCACGCCCGCGTCCGCCATGCGCTTGCCGACGGCGGCCATCATGGCGGGATCGGCATAGGCGAGCTTGGTCACGTGGCCGATGGCGACGCGCCCGCCGCGCCCGAACTCCTCGGTCTTCCTGCACACATAGTCGAGGTCGAGCACCGAGGTGTCGGTGCCGAAGTCGAGGTGCATGTCGATGTCGGCGTCGAACTCGCGGGCGATGGCGAAAACGCGGTCGATCTGGCCGTTCGGATCCGTGTCCGTATAAGGCGCGGCGCCGACGACCTTGGCGCCCTTCTTCATCGCCTCCACCATCAGCTCTTCGGTGCCGGGATTGTTGGTCATCCCCTCCTGCGGGAAGACGCAGATCTCGATGTCGATGGCCCACTTGTAGTCGGCGATGAGCGCCATCACGCCCTCGAAGCCGCGGAGGCCGATGCCGGGGTCCACCTCGAGCTGGGTGCGCATGTGGGTGGTGCCCTGGAGGATGCACTTCTCCAGCGTCTTGGAGCCGCGGGCGTAGACGTCCTCGGGCGTGAACCCCGCCTTGGCCTTGGCAACCTCGCTGATCGCCTCGGGCAGATCGCCCTTCTTGGAGGCGCAGCGGTCGAGGATGCACGACTTGTCGAGGTGGATGTGGGTTTCGACGAAGCCTGGCGTGACGAGGCGGCCGGAGAGGTCCAGCGTCTCACCGTCGGCGGCAAGGCCCGTCTCGATCGCGGCGATCTTGCCGCCGTCGATGCCGATGTCCACGCTGGTGGCGGGGTCGCCCGGCAGGCGGGCATCCTTCAGGATCAGGTCCATGATGGTCTCGCGGGTTCAGGAGGCGGCGCCGAGATAGGCGTCCTCGAGGGTGTGGCTGGCGCGCACGGCGTCCGGCGTGCCGGAGGCCACGAACACGCCGCCCGACAGCACGTAGGCACGGTCGGCGATGGAGAGGGCCATGTCGGCCATCTGGTCGACGAGGAGAATGGTGGCGCCGTCGTCGCGCAGCGCGGCGAGGATGGCGTAGAGCTCCTCGATGAGCTTCGGGGCGAGGCCGAGCGACGGCTCGTCGAGGAGGAGCACGGTGGGCCGGGCGATGAGGCCTCTGGCGATGGCGAGCATCTGCTGCTCGCCGCCCGACAACAGCCCCGCCGGCTGGTTCTGCCGCTCGCGCAGGCGCGGGAAGCGGGTCAGCATCTCGTCCACGGCGGCGGACAGGTCGGCGGGCGGGCGGCCATAGGCGCCGAGCTTGATGTTCTGCACCACACTGAGCTGGCCGAACACCTGCCGCCCCTCCGGGACGAGCACCAAGCCCCGCCGTGCGATGCGGTCGGCGCTCTCGCCTTCCAGATGGTCGCCCGCGAGCTGGATCTGTCCGCCGACGGGGCGGTGCAGGCCCGACAGCGCACGCATGAGGGTAGACTTGCCCGCCCCGTTGGCGCCGAGCACCGCGACGAGCTCGCCCTTCGACACCTTGAGGTCGATGCCGCGCAGCACCTCGCTCGCCCCGTAGGAGGCGGAGAGGTTCGCCACCATCAGAGTGACGTCGCCGGGCACCTTGGCGGGCGCGGCCCGGCGGACGGCGGACGCGCCCTCACCGAGATAGGCTTTCAGCACCGCCGGGTTCTCGCGGATCGCGGCGGGCGTGCCCTCGGCGATCTTCACGCCCTGGTCGAGCACCAGGATGTGGTCAGAAATGCCCATCACCAGCGGCATGTCGTGCTCGATGAGGACGATGGTGAGCCCCTCGTCCGCCAGCCGCTTCAACAGGGTGCCGACGCGCTGGGTGTCATCCTCCGAAAGCCCCGCGGCGGGTTCGTCGAGCAGCACCACGTCGGGCCGAAAGGCGAGGGCGCGGGCGATCTCGACAAGGCGCTTGTCGACGTGTGGGAGGGTGCCCGCGGTGCGCTCCACGTCGCCGCTATAGCCGGTGAAGGCGAGCAGCGCCTCGGCCCGGCGGCGGCGGGCGGTGGTGGCCAGAGGCAGCACCGTCTCGACCCCGCCGACGCGCCCGTGCTTCATGGCGATCATCAGATTGTCGATCACGCTCATGTGCTCGAAAAGCTGCGTCGTCTGGTAGGTGCGGGCGATGCCGGCGCGGGCGACGCGGTGAGAACGCCGCCCGGTCAGGTCCGTGTCGCCGAGGCGCACGTTGCCCTTGTCGGGGCTGTAGTAGCCGGCGACGATGTTGAGCGCCGTCGTCTTGCCCGCGCCGTTGGGGCCGATGATCGACGTCACCTTGCCGGGCTCGGCCCTGAAGGAGACGCCCTGAACCGCCTTCACGCCGCCGAAGGTGATGGCGATGGCGTCCACCACCAGCGGCCGGGCGGAAGACGGCGCGACCTCCACGGCGGCGGCCGTCGCGGTGCGGGCCTTGGCGGCGGGGAGGAGGCCCGTCACCGCGCCGACGATGCCGCCGGGGGCTAGCCGCAGCACCACGAGGAGCAGCGCCGCCACCAGCAGGAGCCGGTATTCGGCGAGCCACGAGAAGGCTTCGGGCAGAAGCACGATGAGGAAGGCGCCGATGACGGGGCCGAGGATGGTGTCCGCCCCGCCGATCATCACCACCAGCAGGAACATGATGGATTCGAAGAAGGGGAAGCTTTCCGGGCTGATGAACCCGCTCATCGCCGCATAGACGCCGCCCGCGAGGCCCGCGAAGACGGCCGACACCGCGAACGCGGCGCAGCGCAGAAGCACCGGGTTGAAGCCGATCGACTGGGCCGCGACCTCCGAATCGCGCAGCGCCCTGAGCGCCTTGCCCCACGGGCTGGCGCTGAAGAGGGTGTAGAATGCGAGCGCCGCCAGCATCAGGACGAGGACGAGATAGGCGATCTCGGTCGGCCCGAACATCGTGCCGAACAGCACCGGCGGCATGATGCCGAGGATGCCGTTCCAGCCGCCGGTGAGGCCCTCCATCTCCGCCGCGCCCTGCTCGACGATGAACCCGAAGGCGATCGTCACCATGGCGAGATAAGGCCCGCGCACCCGTAGCGCCGGGATGGAGACGAGCGCCCCCGTCAGCCCCGCCAGCACGCCGCCCAGCGGCAAGGCGAGCCAAAAGCTGATCCCGTGGCTGACGGTGAGGATGCCCACCGTGTAGGCGCCGATGGCGTAGAAGCCGACATGGCCGAGCGAGATCTGCCCCGTCAGCCCGACGAGGATGTTGAGGCCGATGCCCACCACCGCCGTCAGCCCCGCCATGGAGAGGACGTAGACGAGATAGGCGTTCGACTGGCCGATCACGGCGATGGCGACGGCGGCGATGAGGACCCCGCCGAGAAGGTGTTTCAGCGTCATACCTTCTTCACCTCACGCGTGCCGAAAAGGCCGTCCGGGCGCAGAGCGAGCGCGACGATGACGAGGCCGAAGGTGGAGATCTGCGTATAGGTGGAGCCGAAGAGGGCGGTGATCAGCGCCTCGGCGATGCCGTAGAGGAGCCCGGCGCACATCACGCCCCACGGGTTGGTGATGCCGCCCAGGATGGCGACGGCGAAGGCCTTGATGCCGAACATCGTCCCCATGGTGGACGACACGGTGAAGAGCGGGGCGATGAGGATGCCCGCGACGCCCGCGAAGAAGCCGGAGAGGGCGAAGGCGCCGGACACCACCATGGAGACGTTGATGCCCATGAGGCGCGCGGCGGCCTGGTTCTGCACCACCGCCATCATGGCAAGGCCGTGGCGGGTGCGGCGGAAGAACAGCGTGAGTAGCACCGCGAGCGTGAGGCCGACCACCGGGATCAGCACCTGCTGCGGCTGCACGTTGAGGCCGAAGAGCTGGAAGGTGCTGGAGGTCAGCGGCGTCGGCGGCATGCCGCGCGGGTCGCGCCCGAAGGTGAAGAGGACGATGTTGTCGATCAGGAGGCCGAGGGCGACGGTCGCCATCAGCCACGCCTCCGAGCCGCGCCGCACGAAGGGGCGCACGGCCACGCGCTCCACCACCAGCCCCCACAGCGTGGAGGCGAAAAGTCCGGCGAGGATGGCGAGGGGGACGGGGAGGCCGAACGTCACCCACACGGAGAAGGTGACGACCGCGCCCAGCATCATCGTCGACCCTTGGGCGAAGTTGACCGTGTTGGAGACCACGTAAGTGACGTAGAAACCGAGCGCGAGCAGCCCGTACATGGCGCCGAGGCCGAGGCCTGTGACGAGGGCCGAAAGGATGAGCATCAGGAAGACGAGCCTTGTGCTGCGATGATCCGGCCGGAGCGCGGCCGCGGAGCCGGACCGCCGCGTAGACGGTCCGGCGATACGCCGAAAGGCGGGCGGCTTATTCGGTCGGAACGACCTCGTCGCCCTCGTAGTGGACCATGATGTAGTCGTCCGGGCCGAGCGCATCGTGGTTCTCGGCCGAGAAGGGCTTCTCGTAGGTCTTGATCAGCCCTTCATAGGTGCCGTCGAGGTCCTCCAGCGCCTGGCGGATGGCGTCGCCGTCCGTCGAGCCGGCCTGGGTGATCGCCAGCGCCAGAAGGTGCATCGCGTCATAGGCGTTGGCGGTGCCGACCGGGGCCATGATGTCGCCCGCGTCCTCCACGTCGTCGTACTTCTCGGCGAGCATGGAGATGACCTTCTCGCCCACCGGGCCCTGCTCGCCGTGGAACGAGTAGGTCTGGATGAAGTGGGCGTCCGGCGCGGTCGGCCCGGCAAGCTCCGGGAAGCGCCCGCCGGCGATGCCCCAGTGCGACACCACCGGCGCGTCCCAGCCCATCCGCTCGCGCGACTTCATCATCTGTGCGCCCGGCGGCGTGTTGGTGACGAGGATGATCGCCTCGGCGCCCGCGTCGCGCAGCCGCGTCAGCTGCGGCGTCATGTCGACGTCGGCGTTCTCGAACGTCTCGATGCCGACGATCTCCACCGCGTCGTTCGCGTCGTCCGCGGCGGTGAGGCCCCGCTCGTTGGACTCGCCCCACGGATTGTTGATCAGCATCAGCCCGACCTTCGACGCGCCGAACTTGGTGTTCGCGTAGTCGATCAGCTTCACGTCGACCAGGGCGTCGATCGCCGAGACGCGGAACACGAAGTTGGGGTCCGCCCCGTTGCGGGTGATTCCCGTGGCGGCCGCCCAGACGGCGATGAACGGCGTCTCGGTCTGGTTGGCGAGTGGCACGATGGCAAGGCCCACCGGCGAATCGATGCCGCCGAAGAAGGCGGTGACCTCTTCGTTGAAGATCAGCTCGCGCGCCGCGATCAGACCGCGCGGGGGACGCGATTCGTCGTCGCGCTGGACGAGCTCCAGCATGCGCCCGTCCAGAAGGCCGCCGGCGGCGTTGATCTCGTCGATCGCCACCATGAGGCCGCGTGTGATCGCCTCGCCGGACTGTGCCGAGGCGCCCGACAGCGCGGCGACGTGGCCGATCTTGATGGGATCGGCGGCCGCGGCGAGCCCGGCGCTGAGCGCCGCGATGCCGACGCCGGCGAGCGCCGTCAGCATCCGGGTTCTGATGAAGCTCCTCATTGTGCCATCCTTCTGAACGTTGAAGATAAGCGCGCCGGAGGGTGGCGCTTGGCACTGCAAATGCAACGGCGGGGCCACATGCCGCTTGTAAGTGAATTTTTACATACAAAAATTTGCGGGGCGCTCGAAGGACGGTGCGGCACCGCGTCGCCGAGGGCTACAAGGGAACGGCCGGCACAGGATCGGGTGCGGCGCAGGGAGCGAGGGTGAGGCGTGGCGGCAGGACGTGCAGCGGCAGAGGGCGAAGGTCCTGCGGCGAAGGTGGCCAACAAGGTGGCGGAAAGTCCGAAGGCCGCGCCGGCAAAGCGCCGGGTCGCCCGCGCACCGGCCAAGCGGGATGCCGCGGCCACCCGCCAACGCATCCTCGATGCCGCACGCCGCGCCTTCTGCGACCACGGCTACGAGGGCGCCCGGGTCGACCGGATCGCCGCCGCCGCACGGGCCAACGTGCAGATGATCTACCGCTATTATGGCGGCAAGGAGGACCTCTACCTGGCCGTCCTCGAGGACACCTATGCCTCGATCCGCACGCTGGAGCGTGAGCTCGACCTTGCCGCGCTGCCTCCGGTCGAGGGGATGCGCCGCCTGGTGGAGTTCACCTTCGACTATCTGCGCGACAATCCGGACTTCGCCGCCATCATCCGCAACGAGAACATGATGGGCGGGCGCTTCGTGCGCAAACTCGCCATGGTGCCGGATACGACGACGCCGCTGATGGCCGCCCTCAGCGATCTCCTCGACCGCGGCCACGCCGAGGGCGTCTTCCGGCCGAAGATCGACCCGCCCGAGCTTTACGTGACGATCCTGTCCCTGTGCATCATCCACATGGCGCAGCGCCACACCCTGTCGGTGATGTTCCAGCGCGACCTCGGCGCCGAGGATTGGCTGGGCGCATGGCGCGCCCGCGCTGTGGACGTGGTGCTGACCTACATGACCGCGCCGCGCGGCTGAGGCGGGGCCGGGTCACGCGGCCTTCAGCGCTGTGCGGGCGGGACCGCTGCTGCGAGGGCGTTCCCCCCTCGCGCTCCCCCGGTTCGCCACCGATGTCCGCTCGCGGACATCGGCATCAAAGAGCGGCCAACTGCGCAACAGCGCAGTTGGGTGGCAGGGGTCAGATCAGGCTGAAGAAGCCTGACCTGACACCCTGTATCGAGCCTTGGAAGAAGCGGGACGGCGTCAAGCGTCCGTGCTCCCCATGCTCGCCCGCCCGCCAAGAGGGCGGCCTGCGCGTGGGTCCGCGCGGACACTTGACCCCGCCCCACTCCTTCACACCATGTGCCCGGGGCAAGAGGGTTTTGCGCGCTTTCAGGCGTAGTAGTGAATCTCCAGAAGGACGCAGCCCTTCTCGGACTTGAACGGGCCGTGATAGGCGCCCGGCGGACGGCAGGCATAAGTGTTCGGCGCGAATGCCTCGCCCCCGTTGCCGTTCTCGTCGTTGCCCACGGTCAGATCACCGGAGATCAGGTAGACCTCCTCATAGTAGTCGTGGACGAAGGGCTTCGTTGTATATTCGCCCGGCTCGAACTTCAGAATGCGCGTGCGGTTGCCGACCTTCTTCTCCTCATCGAGGAAACCGGCCAGCACCTTCTGCTGAATGCCGGCCGGGTAACCCGGAGGCGGCGCGAACCCCTCCGTCAAATCCACGGCGTGGAATTCCTTGTGTTCCTTGTCGATGGCCATCGGCGGTCTTTCGGTTGGAGAACGGGTGTCCGGTTGGTGACGGGTTATTCGGCGGCAGTCTTCAGCGCGGCGACCTCGTCGCCCAGTGCGTAGGAGTTCAGGCAGCGGTCCACCAGACCCTGCGCCCCCGCCCAGTCATAGGTGCGGAAGGCGTGACCCTTCGTCACGAAGGTCGCCCCGGCGTAGAACATCTCGTACTGGGCGTGGCGCGAGCCGAACTCGGAGCCGATCGCATCCCACACCAGCTTGAAGAATTTCACCCTGTCGCGCGACGAGCGCACCGGGGACTGCTGCGTCTTGTCGATGATCGCGGCGATCTCCGGGTGGGCGAAATCCGACACGTCGGACGGCAGCATGATGACGCCGCCCCCGGCCAGATCGCGCAGCGTGTTCAGAACCTTGCCGTAGAGCTGCTGGGTCAGCACCTGGGCCGAGTAGAGGGTGTGGCGGTCCGGCACGAAATAGCCGTTCTCCATGCGCCCCTTCACCTCCATGGAGCGCACCAGCGCGTCCACCATCTCCGCCTCGGCGGAAACCTGGCCCAACATCTCGCGCACCTGGGGGAAGGCCAGCGTCCCGTTGGTCTCGGCGATGCCGCGGGCGAGACCGGCGAGGAAGCGCATCTTCACCATCAGCCGGATCTGGCACTGATAGTTCTGGTAGGAGTGGGCCGGCGTCGCATGGAACTGTTTGGCCACCATCTCCACACTCTTGTGGATGAAGACGCGGTCCCACGGCACCTTCACGTCGTCGAAGTACAGCACCGCGTCGTTCTCGTCGAACTGGTGCGCCAGCGGGTTGTCGAACTTCGACGGGGCCGCCGCCTCGTAGGACTTGCGCGACAGAATCTTGAGCCCCGGCGCGTTCATCGGGATCGCGAAGGAGATGGCGTAATTCTCGTCACCCTCGCGCAGCGGCTGGATGCAGGTGACGAACACCTCGTTGGCCATGATGCCGCTGGTCGCCAGCATCTTCGCCCCGCGCACCGTGATGCCGGTGGTGTCCTCGTCCACCACGCCTGCGGTCAGGAACGGGTCGGCCTGCTCGTTCGCGGTCTTCGAGCGGTCGGCCTGTGGGTTGATGATGACGTAGGTGAGGAAGAGATCGTTGTCCCGCGCGTAGGCGAAGTAGTCCTTCAGCGCCTTGGCCCGAGCGGGGTCGTAGTCCTCGAACACCTTGAGGCCCATCACCATGCCGGACAGGCAGGACGCGACGTGGTCCGGCGAGCGGCCGAGGAAGCCATAATGCTCGCCCGCCCAGGCCTCCAGCGCCTCGCGCCTGTCGACGAGGTCGGCGTAGCTCGTCGGCAGCGACCATTGCTTGTTCACCTGTGCGCCGGTCTCGGTGGTGAAGGTCATCAGCTCCGGGTTGGCGGCCTGGAAATCGTACAGCGCCGCGTAGGAGCGCACCGCGTTGCGGAAGGCCGGATGGTCGACCGGGTCGGCCACCTTCTCGCCGCCGATATAGACCGCCCGCCCATCGCGCAGGCTGTCGAGGTGCATCGCGCCGGTCTTGATCATCGTTCGGGTCCTTTCCGCGCTACCAGCCGAGTAGCCACAGGGCGTCGGCGGGGACGGCGATATCGTGCTGATGGGTGAGGTCGCGGTAGCGCCCCTGGTGGAACACCAGGGGGTCCGCGTTCGGCCGCGGCCTCTCGAAGGCGAGGACGCGGCCGATGAAGATGGTGTGGTCGCCGCCCGGCACCTGATGCTCGGCGGCGCACTCGAAGTGGGCGACGGCGCCCTGGATCAGCGGCGCGCCGGTGAGGCCGGTCTCGGGGGCGAGACCCTCCCACTTGTCCGTCATTGCGCGGGCGAAGCGGTTGGAGATGGCGCTCTGGTTGTCCGCCAGAACGTTGATGGCGTAGTGGGTGGCCGCCCGCCAGCCGTCGATGCCGCTCGCCGCGTTGGCGACCGAAAACAGCACCAGCGGCGGGTCCAGCGACACGGACGCGAAGGAATTCACCGTCATGCCGAGGCGCGTTCCGTCCGGCAGGGCGGCGGTGATGACGCACACGCCGGTGACGAAGTCGCCCAGCGCGCGGCGCAGCGCCTTGGGGTCGATCGCGGGCGGTGCGTCGTCGCTCACGAGGCGATCTCGCGGCGCTGCGTCTCGTAATCGAGGAGGGCGAGCGCGTTGTCGCCACCGGCGATGAGGCCGGGAAGGAGAACGCGCAGCCGGTCGAAGTCGGACGCGCCGAGCGCGGCGAAGAGGGTGTCGTTCACCTGCGCCTGCGTCTCGGCCATGCGGTTCAGCCGCTCGGTCCCCGCGTGGGTGATGGTGAGGTTCACGCGCCGCCCGTCCGACGGGTTCGGCGCCTTCTCGACGAGGCCCTTCTTGGCGAGGCGACCCACCTCGGCGGTCACGAAGGCGCCGCTATAATGAAGGTGGCTTGCGACCGTCGACACGCTGACATCGCCGGCCCGCGACAGATGGGCGATGGAGATGAGGATCGTATATTGCGGGCCGGAGAGGTCGGTCAGGCCGCCGAGGCCCTGACGCACCGCTTCGAGCCGCGCGGTGAAGGCGAGGAGGCCGTGGACGACGCTGCGGAACGCATCGTCGCTCCCCTCGCGGACCAGAGCGGGGCGGTTGACCGTCATCGGCCGATCCGGGTTCGGATCGTCTGCGCCGTGAACGGCAGCGGAAGGGGTGCGCTCAGGATACAATCCTGGCTCCTTTCAAAACTATATTCGCTAAGTTACAAAGGTAATTCGCCGTGTCAATGCCTTTGGCAGGGGCATGGCGAAAGGGTGTGCAGCAATGTGCCGGGACGGCCCGGCGCCCGCACCGCCCGTGCCCGCGTCGCGGTGTCGGATTTGCGAAGGGATCCGCGTCGGCTCGGGTGGCTGAGGGGAAGCGCCGCGCTCAGTGGCCGAGGGCGGCCAGCGTCGTCTCGCTCACCTCGCCGCGCTCGATCTTCAGCGCCCGATCGGCGACACCGGCCAGAAGCTGCGGGCTGGATTCGGTGATCAGCAAGGCGAGGTCGCCGCGCGCGTCCCGCACCTTGGCGAGCGTGCGCGCATAATTCAGCGCCAGCGCCGGGGCCAGCCCCTGGAAAGGTTCGTCCAGCAGAATGGCCTTGGTCGCCACCACCAGGGCGCGGGCGAGCGCCACCATCTTGCCTTGACCGCCGGACAGGCTGCCACCTGGGCGTTTTCTGAGGTCCGCAAGCTCGGGCATCAGGTCATAGACGGCAGAGAGGCGCTCGCCCTTCACCTCTTTCGAGAGGTTCAGCGCCACCGCGGGCAGAAGCAGGTTCTCCTCTACCGAAAAGGCCGGGATCATCCGCCGGTCCTCCGGCGCGTAGCCGATGCCGAGCGCCGCCCGCTGGTGGTCCGCCGCGGCGAGGAGATCGGTTCCGCCGAGGCTCATCGACCCGCCGGTGAGCGGGACGAGGCCCATGATCGCTCGCAAAGTCGTCGTCTTGCCCGAGCCGTTGCGGCCGACGAGAACAGCGGTCTTCCCCTGCGGCAGCTCGAACGTCACCCCGCGCAGCACGGTGTGCCCCGCCAGCGACACGCGCACGTCGTCGAGTTTCAACATCAGAGCACCCCCACGACGTCCCGCAGCACGGCCGGATCGGTCAGCACGGCATCGGGCGCGCCGTCCGCCACCACGCGCCCCTGGTTCCACACCACCACGCGGTCGGCGTATCGGCGCACGAGGTCCATGTCGTGCTCCACGAACACGGCGGTGACGCCGCGCTCGCGCAGCACCGCGGCGAGGCGGTCCATCAGCGGAAATTTCTCGTCGGTGGAGACGCCCGCGGTGGGCTCGTCCAGCAGCAGGAGGCGCGGCTTCAGCGCCAGCGCCAGGGCGATGTCGGTCAGCTTGCGCGCGCCCTCGTTCAGCGCGTTGGACGATGCGCCCACCATGTCTGCAAGGCCCACGGTGGTGAGAAGATCCATCGCCGCCTCTCGCACCGCCGGGCTGCCGAGCGGCGACTGCCAGCGCCAGAAGCCCTGGTTCGCCGCCACCGCCAGCATCAGGTTCTCCAGAACCGTGTGCTCGGTGAAGAGCTGCGGGATCTGAAAGGCACGGGCGATGCCGAGCTTCGTCACGTCGCGCGGGCGGGCGCTGGTGATGTCGCGCCCTTCGAGCCTGATCGTCCCGGCCTGAGGCTTCACGTAGCCGGTGGCGAGGTTGATGAAGGTCGTCTTGCCCGACCCGTTGGGGCCGATGATGGCGAGGAATTCGCCCGCGTTCACGTCGAGGTCGACGCCGTCGGCCGCCTTCACGCCGCCGAACGCCACGCGCACGCCGCGCACGGACAGAAGCGGGGCGCTCATGGCCGCTCTCCCTTGCGGGTGATCCGCTCGATCAGCCCATGGAGGCCGCGCGGCAGGAAGAAGATCACGACGAGAAGCCCCGCACCGATGATGATGTTCCAGGCGTCCGGCGCGTAGATCACCGCCGCCGCCCGCACGCTTTCAAGGAAGGTGGCGCCGATGAACGGTCCCGCCACGCCGCCGATGCCGCCCAGCACTGCCACCAGGACGAGCTGGCCCGAGGTGGTCCAATAGGCGAGGTCCGGCGTGATGTGGCCGACGATGAGCGCATGGATCGCCCCGCCGATGCCGGCCAGCACCGCCGAGCCGACGTAGGCGAAGAGGAGCACGCGCGGCACGGCGATGCCGAGATATTCAAGGCGGATCTCGTTGGACTCGACGGCCGGTAGCGCCTCACCCATCGGGCTCTTCAGGTAGCGGTGGACGACGATGCCGACCACGAAGGCGAGGCCGAGGCCGCCATAGAGCAGGATCGCCTCGAACGCCTCGCGACCGACCGTCATGCCGAGCACGCGGGGCGTGGCTATGGATAGGCCGTCCGTGCCGCCGGTGAGGGTGTAGAGCTTGGACAGCAGCGTGTAGCCGACCATCGACACCGCAAGGTTCAGCATGGCGAAGAAGATGCCGCGATAGCGCACCATGAAGAGGCCGATGACGAGGCCGAAAAGGCCCGACACGACGGCGGCCGCGACGAGCTGCGGGATGAGAAGGTTCACCCCCGCGCGGCTGGACAGGAAGCCCACCGTGTAGGCGCCGACCGCGTAGAAGAGCGCGTGGCCGATGGAGATGAGCCCGGCGCGCAAGAGGATGGCGACGCCGAGCGCGGCGAACCCTTTGGCGAGCACCAGCGTGAACACGAAGGCGAGCCACGGGAAGAAGGCCGGGATGGCGGCGAACGCGGCGGCGAGGGCGAGGATGATGATGAAATGCAGCATGGCGCGTCAGATCTTGCGCTGTGTGGCGGCGCCGAACAGGCCGTAGGGGCGCACGAGCAGCACGGCGAGCATGACGAGATAGGGAGCGACGGGTTCGAGCTGCGGCACATAGTAGATGGCGAGCACCCGCGCGATGCCGACGATGACGGCGGCGAGCGCCGCGCCCTCGATCTGGCCGAGGCCGCCGATCGCCGCGACCGCGAAGCCGAGAACGATCGCCTCGGCGCCGAGCCCCGGCGCCACGCCCGAGTTGGGCGAGGCGAGCGCCCCGCCGAGCGCGGCCAGAAACACGCCGATGGTGAAGGCGGCCATGTAGACGCGCCGGGTGTCGATGCCGAGCGTTGCCGACACTTCCGGGTCCGCCACCACGGCGACGATCATCTTGCCGAGGCGCGTGTGGTGCAGCATCACGCGCAGCGCCACCACCACGGCGGCCGCCAGCGCGATCAAGAGAAGCTGGTAGTTGAGGTAGATGATCCCGCCGATATCGGAGATGCCGAGCACGTTGACGGCGGCGTCCTGATAGTAGGCCTGCACCCCGAAGACGAGCTTTTGCAGATCCTCGAAGATGAGGAAGAGCGCGAACGTCACCAGGATCTGCACCGCTTCGGGCTTGCCGTAGGTGAAGCGGATGAAGGTGCGCTCGATCACCGGGCCGAGCAGCGCGGCGGTGAGAGCGGCGGAGAGGAAGAGAATGGGGAAGGACAGCCACTGTGGCGCCCCCGCGCTCATCACCACCCCGCCGATGGTGACGGCCACATAGGCGCCCACGGCATAGAAGCTGCCATGGGCGACGTTGAGCACCCTAAGGACCGAGAATACCAAGGTCAGCCCGACGGCGATGAAGAAGATGAGGGCCGAGGCGGCGAGGCCGTCGACCAGCATGGGAAGGAGAAAGTCCATGGCGCGTCCGGGGTGGTGTCTCTTGCTGCAGGCGCCCCCGCCGGGACGGCGCCGCCAGGGCGGCGGTGCGCCCTGGTCAGGGGAGGGCGGGGCCGCCCTCCGGACGATGCGGGCGAGCGTGTCGCCCGCGCGATCAGTTCAGCGAGCCGGGGGCGGGCAGCTCGGCGGCGAACTCCGGCGTCAGCGTCGACACCCATTCGATCGGATCCGCGCCGACGGGCGGGGTGATCGCGGCGCCCGGATAACGCACCATCTCGGCAAGCTCCGGGGTGCCCGTGCCGCCGGTCGTCATGCCGACGATCTGGTCGACGATGCCGTCGTGGTCCTCACGCACGGTGACGGTGCCGGTCAGCGTTTCCGCGGTGATGCCGTCCAGCGCGGCCAGCACCTCGTCCTTGGTCGGCCAGGTGCCGCCATTGGCTTCCATCGCCGCCTCGTAGGCCGTCTTCACCACGAGGATGGTGTTGGCCATCTTCATGCCGGGGAACA
Source organism: Acuticoccus yangtzensis (assembly GCF_001927245.1). Lineage (GTDB taxonomy): Bacteria > Pseudomonadota > Alphaproteobacteria > Rhizobiales > Amorphaceae > Acuticoccus > Acuticoccus yangtzensis. The sequence continues at coordinate 446,689 of NZ_MJUX01000003.1, forward strand.
CCGGATAATCGCCGAACTTCTCGTTGTAGGCGGCGGCGAAGTCGAGCGCCTCCTGCTTGGCGTCCGGCGCGTTCCAGAAGCTGTCGCCGAGAACGCCGACGATGACGCCCTCCGGCAGCTCGACCCGCTGCAGGATGGATTCGCCCAACGCCAGGATCACCTGCGACGAGCGGAACAGGCCGCGCGCGCTCGCCTGACGGGCGAAGCTCTCGAGGTCGCCGCCCCACATGTTGGAGAAGATGATGTCCGGACGCGCCGCGGCGATGCGGCTGATTTCGGTGTTGAAGCTCTGCGTGCCGAGCTTGGGGAAGAGCTCCACCACCACTTCGGCGTTCGGGTTGAAGGCCTTCATGGCCGCGGTGAAGATCGCCGCCGCATCGTGGCCGAACGCATAGTCGGGGTTGATGATGGCGATGCGCGTCGCGTCCGGCGCCTTCTGCGCGGCATATGCGGCGTAGGCGACGAATTCGGGCACCGTGGAGGAGTTCGGGCGGAAGACGTAAGGATGCTCGGCGTTCAGGAAGAGCTGGTGCGTGTCGCAGTTCCAGGTGACCATCGGCATTTCGAGCTGGTCGGCGATCGGCGCCAGCGCCATGCAGTTGCCGGAGGAGAGGGCGGCGACCATGATGTCGGTGGAGCCGTCGCCGGCGAGGCGGCGGAACTCGGAAACCACGCCTTCGCCGCCCTGCGCCTCGTCCACATAGGTCGGGGCGACGGGCACGCCGCCGATGCCGCCGTCCGCGTTGATCTGCTCGATCATCAACTCGGCGGCGTTGCGGCCGGGCATGCCGTAGGCGGCGGCCGGTCCCGAGGCGAAGGTGAAGATCCCCATGCCGAGCTGCTCGGGCTTGTCCTGGGCCAATGCTGCGGGGGCAAGCATGGGAGCGGCGGTCATGGCCAGTGAAAGGGCTGCCACGATTGCTTTCATCAAGGGCTCTCCTTCGAGTGGAACCGCCGTAGCGGTGTGGTCAACGGGTCGGACGGGGGTCGAGCATAGCCGGACCGCAGGGGCCTCCGACTCACGCACGGCGGGGCCTCGGGAGGCATTTAAAAAGAACTTGTGAAATTTCACAAGTTCTTCCATGAAGGATTTATGAGGCTCGCAGAGATACGGACATGCCGTTCGTTTCGTATGCGGCGCGCAATCTAATACAAGATCGGGGCCAAGATGCGAGGCTTCCTGGCGAAGGAGTGGGAATGGTCGACCTGGCGCTGAGGATCGAAAGCCGCGACGGTGTGCGCGACATCACGATGACGGTGAAGACACTCATCGTTGCAGGGTGGACCGGCCGCGACAAGGAGTCGATGGAGCATCACATCGCCGAGCTTGAGGCGATCGGTGTAAAACGTCCGGCTCACACGCCGATGTATTATCCGATGTCGCCGACCCGTATCAATCATGAGACACACTTGGACGCGATCGGCGACGCGCACAGCGGCGAGGCGGAATTTGTCCTTTATCAGACCCCCGAGGGGCTGTTTGTCGGCGTCGGCTCCGACCATACGGACCGTGAGGCCGAAACCATCGGCATCACCTTGTCCAAGCAGCTGTGCGACAAGCCCGTCTCGGTGACGGTGTGGCCCTATGACGAGGTCGCGGGTCACTGGGACGAGCTGGAGATCGAAAGCGTCGTCGAAATCGGCGGTGACAGCGTGACCTACCAGACCGGGCGGGTCAGCGCGATGCTGTCGCCCGAAACGCTGATCCAGGGCCTGCCGGGCGGTCTGCCCGTGGGTGCGGTGATGTTCGGCGGGACGCTTCCGGCGATCGGCGGCGTGCGTCCGGCGGATCGATTCGAGGCGACCTTGCGTGATCCGGTGTTGGGCCGGTCCATCTCGCATGGGTATACGGTGCACAACTTGCAGGTCCCCGGTTGAGGGAGAATTCCTCGTAATGGTTGAATGCGGTCATGATTTTGAAGGGTAGAGGGCGGATTCGGCGATGAGTATCGGAATGGAAAGCCACGCCCCCGCCGGCAAGCCCCTGCGCCGTCGCTCCCTTCGCGACGTCGCTTATGACCGCATCAAGGAAATGATCATCACCTGCGAGCTTCGGCCCGGCGAGGTGATCAGCGAAGCCGCGGTGAGCGCCGCCCTCGACATCGGCCGAACCCCGGTGCACCAGGCGCTGGACCGGCTGATGGTGGACGAGCTCGTCGAGGTCATGCCGCGCAAGGGCGTGATCGTGCGCCCGCTCAGCCTGCACGAGGCGCACGATCTGTCCGAGGTGCGTCTCATCAACGAGACCTATTCGGTGCGCCTGGCCGCCCAGAGGATCACGCCGGCCGAAATCGACCTGTTGCACCAGAACCTGATCCGTATGCGCGCTGCGGAGCGGGACTATGATTATCACGCCCTCATCGGCGTCGACCGGGAGTTCCACGCCACGCTGGCGTCGGCCAGCCGGAACCTCATCATGGCCGATTTCCTGTCGAACCTGCAGGATCGGGCGCTTCGGTTCTGGTTCGTGTCGCTGAAGGTGCCGGAGCATCTGGCGCGCATCTGCAGCCAGCACACGGCAATCGTCGACGCCGTGGCCGAGCGGGACCCGGACCGCGCCGAGGAGGCCATGCGCTTCCACATCGAGCAGTTCCGCAACAACGTCAGCCGCCTCATCTGAGGCGGCGGCGCGGCCCGGCGGGCGCTATTCCATCGCCAGGATCATGTTGCGCACGGCCGGGTAGATCTCCTTTTCCCACCGCTTGCCGTTGAACACGCCGTAGTGGCCCACATTGGCCTGCAGGTGGTGGCGCTTCAAATGCGGGCGCAGCGAGCGGCAGAGATCGTGCGCGGCGGTGGTCTGGCCGAGCGAGCAGATGTCGTCGCGCCCGCCCTCCACGGTGAGGAGGAAGGTGTTGCGGATCGCGCCGGGGTCCACCAGCTCGCCGCGGTGGTGGAACTCGCCCTTGGCCAGCTCCGCCCGCTGGAAGATCCGGTCCACCGTCTCCAGGTAGAACTCTGCCGTCAGGTCGAGCACGGCGAAATATTCGTCGTAAAAATCCTTGATCTTCTTCGCCTTCTCGTCCTCGCCGTTGAGAAGGTAGGTGTAGAGCTTGCGGTGCTGGTCCTTGTGGCGGTCCATGTTCATCGCCATGAAGGCGGCGAGCTGGATGAAGCCGGGATAGACCCGCCGCCCGCCGCCCTTGTGCTGCCACGGCACGGTGGCGATCAGGTTCTTCTCGAACCACTCCAGCGGCTGATCGAAGGCGAGTTCGTTGACGAGGGTCGGGCTCTCGCGCGTGTCGATGGGGCCGGCCATCAAGGTCATCGTGCGCGGCGTCGCCGGGTTGTTGGCCTGGGACATCACCGACACGGCGATGAGCGCCTGAACGCACGGTTGGCACACGGCGAGCACGTTGCTGCCGGGGCCGAGATGCTCCAGGAACTTGATCACGTAGTCGACATAGTCTTCCACGCCGAACCGTCCGGCGGACAGGGGGACGTCGCGCGCGTTCGTCCAGTCGGTGATGTAGACGTCATGGTCCTGCAGCAGGGTCTGGCAGGTGCCGCGCAGCAGCGTCGCGAAGTGGCCGGAGAGGGGGGCGACGACGAGGATCTTCGGCTGCGGCGTGTCGATGTCCTTGGCGAAGCGCAGCAGTGTGCCGAAGGGGAGGCGCATCGCCACCTCTTCGCGGACGGGCACGTCCCGATTGCCGACGCGCACGGAGGAGATGCCGAACGCAGGCCGCTTATGGCTCAGCTTGAAGCGGGAGAGCATCTCCATGGAGGCATCGAAGATGCTCCGCTCACCGGGACGGACGGGAAGCACGGGCCAACCGCCGATGCGAGCGTGCCGCGCGAAGGCGCGCAATGGCGCGATCATGTCGTCTTGCAGCTGGTACATCTGGTAAAGCATCGGCGCGTTCCCTTACGTCCCCCAACTCGCTAAGCTAGCTAGGACATTCTCATTCATGATGCGATCAATTTCTCATCCGCATCATGAAACCAGCGGAGCGATGGCCATGGCCGAAGCCACCCTCACTATATCGTCCAAGAATTACTCCTCGTGGTCGTTGCGAGGCTGGCTTCTGTGCAAAATGGCCGGTCTCGACTTCGAGGAAAAGCCGGTCGACATCGACGATCCGGAGCAGCGCCAGGAGCTTCTTCTGCTCTCGCCCTCGGTCCGCGTGCCGCGGCTCGCCCACAACGGGGTCGAGGTGTGGGACACCCTGGCGATCGCCGAATACCTCTACGAGATCGCACCGGGTGCCGGCCTGTTGCCGGAGGATCAGGCGGCACGCGCCCACAACCGCGCCGTCTCGGGCGAAATGCACTCCGGGTTTTATAATCTGCGCTCGGCCTTGCCGATGAACATCAAGGCGCGTCACCAGTCGTTCAAGATCTTCTCCGGCGCCCGGCCCGACGTGGCGCGCATCAAGGAGATCTGGACCGAATGCCTGACGCGCTACGGCGGCCCCTTCCTGTTCGGCGCACCGACGATGGCGGATGCGATGTATGCGCCCGTGTGCACCCGGTTCCGCACCTATGCGGTCGAGCTGGAGCCGGAGTTGCAGGCCTACTGCGACACCATCTTCGACTGGGCGCCGATGCAGGAGTGGATCGCCGCCGCGCTCGAGGAGCCGGACGAGGTGATCGAGCTCGAAGTGGAGTTCTGAGTCTCAGCCCCACCTGCGGCGGGATGCCGCACCTGGCGCAGTAGAGAGCGCGACTCTGCAGCAACACCCCAGACCTCGTGTTCGGCCGCCGGTGTGCGCATGGCGGCCGCAGAGCGGGGGCAGTCGAAGCCGCTCGTTCGCATTGCTGCAACGGCTCGGGCCGCGGCACGTTTGGGTGCACACGGAAAGACAAGGGCTTTCCCGCTCGTACGCAGCGACCGGCGTCGTGCCTTGAGCCAAGCTCGAAATGCGAAAAATTCCAAAAGATTGCCATGGTGCCCTCGAGTTTGGAGGAATTCTTGCTGCATGGAGTATAGTTTAAAATAAATCTAGCTCTAGCCGGTCAAGTTTTTCGTTGACCTCCACCACACGCCGTCTTAACGCCCGCAAATGTTGCGTTTTTCCACTCAGCGGGCGGTACGGATGGCGGCAGGGTTCAGCGGCACGGCGAAGGGGGCGGGGCTCTCGCGCCGCACGATCCTCGCGATGGCGGGGACGGTGGCCGGTGCCGCCGCCGTTCGGGCGCTGCTGCCAGCCCCTGCACACGCCACCGCGTCCGCGCTGCGCCACGGCTTCTCGCCCATCGGCACGCTCAAATACGCCCCGCACGAGGCGTTCGCCTATGTCGATCCCGCAGCGCCGCGCGGGGGAACGCTGCGCCTGTCGCGCGTCGGCGCCTTCGATACGGTCGACACGCTGACCTATCCGGGTCGCCCGCCGGCGGACCTGCGCCTGATCTACGACCATCTCTTCATAGCCAGCGACGACGAGGTGGCGAGCTACTACGGCGTGCTCGCCGACGATATCGACGTCGCGGCGGATTATTCCCGCGTCACCGTGCGCATCAACGCCGCCGCACGCTGGCACGACGGGCGACCCGTGCGGGCCGAAGACGTGGTCTTCACGTTCGCGCGGCTGAAGGAGGCGGGCGCGCCTTTCTACCGCCAGGCCTTCCGTCCTTTGACCGTGTCCGCCGAGGGCGACCGCGTCATCTTCGCGACCAGCCGCGCCGGCGACCGTGACGTGGTGCGGCGCATTTCGACCATTCCGATCCACCCCGAGCACGTGTGGGCGGAGGGAACACCCGCGGCGCCCGTCGGCTCCGGCCCTTATCGTCTGGAGACCTTCGCGGCGCCCGAGCGGCTGAGCCTGGTACGCGCCGAGGACTATTGGGGCGCCGATCTTGCCGTCAATCGCGGGCGCTGGAACTTCGACCGCCTGGCGTTCAGCTTCTACCGCGACCCGACCGTGGCGCTGGAGGCCTTCAAGGCCGGGGAGACGGACGTTCGGGCCGAGGACGACCCGGCGCGCTGGGCGGGCGGCTATGATGGTCCGGCGCTGAGGGCAGGCGACATCGTGCGCGAGGAGGCGGCGGTGGAGGGCGTCGGCGAGCTGGCCGGGCTCGTCTTCAACATTCGCCGCGCGCCTTTGGCCGACCGCCGCGTGCGCCTGGCGCTCATGCTGGCCTACGACTTCGAGGCCGTGAACCGGCTGATTTTCCACGGCGCCTACCAGCCACTGGACAGCGTCTTCGCCGGCACACCGCTGGAGGCGGACGGCGAGGCGGGACCCGAGCGCGCGTTGCTGCCGGGCCTGTCCGAGGCGGCGCTTACAAATCCCGACCCGCTGGCGGGGCTGCCGCGCCCCGGCTCGCGCGAGGCGCTGGGCGAGGCGATGCGTCTCCTCGACGAGGCGGGGTACGTCATCGACGGCGGCGCGCGGATCGACCCCTCGACCGGCGCGCCGCTGGTGCTCAGCGTTCTGTCGATGGGTCCGGCCTTCGGCAAGGCGCTGGCGTGGCTGACGAACGGGCTGCGGCGCATCGGCGTCGAGCTTGCCGAGGTGAGGGCCGATCCCGCCACCGCCGCAACGATGATGCTGGAGAAGGACTTCGACCTGGCGACGCTGACCTGGTCGCCGGCGCGCCTTCCTGGCACGGCCGAGCGGCTCTTGTGGCACAGCGCGCTGGCCGATGCGCCGCATTCCTACGCCTTGTCGGGCGTTGCCGATCCGGTGCTGGACGGGGCGATCGAGGCGCTGGAACGCGCGTCCGACCCGGACGAGCTGGCGCTTGCCGGGCGCGCCTTCGACCGCGCCTTCCGCCAGATCGCGCCGATGATCCCGCTGTGGCGTGAGGCCAGCGTCCGTACCGCGTGGTGGGACCGCTTCGGCCGACCCGGCGCGGAGGTGGCCGGCTTCGCCCCGTCCCCTGTCGATCGCTGGTGGAGCCGCGCCTGATGCGCCGCGCCCGCCGGCCTCTCATTTTCCCTTTCCTGCCAAACGATGGAGGCGCGTCGTGTTTATCGCGATGAACAGGTTCAAGGTTCGCAAGGGCTCCGAGGAGGAGTTCCAAAATGTGTGGCTGAACCGCGAAGTGAAGCTGCGCAAGGAGCCGGGTTTCGTGGAGTTCAAGCTTCTGCGCGGGCCGGAGCGTGAGGACCACACGCTCTTTTCCTCGCACACCACCTGGGCCAGCGAGGACGATTTCACCGCCTGGACCGAGAGCGCGGCGTTCCGCGAGGCGCACCGCGCGGCGCCCACCCGCGCGCCTCTCTACATCGGCGGGCCGAGCTTCGAGGGTTTCCTCGTGTTGCAGACCGTCGGCCCGGCAGAGACCGAAGCGGCCTGAGCCGCGCCCGGCGCCGTGGAGCGGGAGGGGCGGCGCGTCTGCCCCTCTCCACGATGATTGCACGCTCCTGGCAAGATCGTGCTTTTGAATTACTCTGATTTACTTTTGTTGTACTGTGGCAACTGTGCAGTTTTGTGTATGAATATTATTGACTCGCGCCCGCCTGTGCGCCAATTGTCCGACGAAATTCACTGAAACATCAAAAGATGGTGGCGCAGTCAGCGTGGCTCGTCACCAGAAGAGGTGCTGCTATGATTACAGTCGATGCCACACAGGTCGCGGAAGGTGTCGACTATGCGTCGTTCCTTGCAGACTACTATGATGGTCTTCCGGTCGGCGCATCCACCTATCACGGTGGTGAACCGAGCTTCGCCTATGGCGGCTCCTACTATGTGAGCGGCCCGCAGGTTGCCTTCTCGTTCGAAGAGTTCGCGCAGATGGTCCTGCTCTCGGGCAGCGACATCGCGTACGACTTCATCGCCAACGGTGCGCAGTACGGTCACGGCATTTCGGGCGACATCGACTCGATCACCTTCGGCTACGACAGCGACAGCGTGACCACGGCGGACGGCACCGAGAACGGCCTCCTCGTCGGCCTCGAAGGTCTGACCATCAGCGGCCTCGGCCTGGAAGCCGAGCCCGGCAGCGGCAACGTGCTGGAAAACCCGGTCTACGCCCTCTACACGGCCGCGCGGACCGGCACGAACGGCGAAGAGGTCGACTTCATCGATTGGATGTACGACCTCTTCTCGACGGAGGCTCAGCACATCCTCGGCTCCGAGGCGGACGACGTGTTCACCGCCACCGAATTCGACGACATCGTCGAAGGCAATGGCGGCAACGACCTGCTCGACGGCGGCGAGGGTGACGACCGCATGCACGGCGGCGAGGGCGCCGACACGATCACCGGCGGCGAGGGCGACGATTTCGTCTCCGGCGACGCCGGCGACGATCTCATCTCGGGCGATGCCGGCAGCGACACCCTCTACGGCCGCGACGGCGATGACACCATCGACGGCGGCGAGGGCGACGATCTGGTCGCCGGCTTCGACGGGGACGACCTTCTCGAGGGCGGCGCCGGAAACGACACCATCATGGCCGGCGAAGGCAGCGACACCGTCGACGGCGGTGCGGGCGACGACCGCATCTTCGGCCGCGACGGGGACGATGTGCTGAACGGCGGCGAGGGTGACGATCGCATCTTCGGTGATGCCGGCAACGACACCATCACCGGCGGGGCAGGGCGTGACGGCCTGTTCGGCGGCGAGGGCGAGGACGTCTTCGTCTACGAGAGCGCGACCGACTCCGAGTTCGGCGCGGCCGACAACATCCGCGATTTCGAAGTGGGCAGCGACACGATCGACCTCTCCGCATTCGGCGAGCTCGCCTTCGTCGAGCGCTTCTCGGAAACCGAAGGCGAGATCCGCATGGTCGAGCGCGAGGACGCCGGACGCACCGCCGTGCAGGTCGACGTCGATGGTGACGGCAGCGCCGACCTCTACATCGTCGTCCACGCCACCGGCCTGACCGAGTCCGACTTCCTCGTCTAAAGGCACGATCCCGGCATGTGGCGTACCCCTCTCATCTGGCTCCTCCTTGCAGGAACGAGCCTGACCGCCGCCAGCGCGCAGGACATCGTGCTGGACGAGGTCGTGGTCGCGAGCGAGCCCGAGGCGTCCCCCGCGCCCGCGCCCGCCAGCACCCTGGTGAGAGTGGCCGCGCCGCAGCCGACCCGCGTCGCGGCGGCTCCGGCCCCCGCGGCGCCCACGTCCCTGGTGGAGCCGGATCCGGCGCAGACGACGCCCGCCCCCAGCGTCGCCGCACTCAACCCGCGCCTGTCACCGGCGGCCGACGCGGCGCTGATGGCCCCCTCCGCCACCACCGTCATCACCCGCGAGACGATCCAGCGGGAGGGCGGGCGCAGCATCGCCGGCGTGCTCGAAAGCACCCCCGGTGTGACCGTCACCGAATCGGCCGACGATCCGGCCGTGTCCATCAACATCCGCGGCATGCAGGAGTTCGACCGCGTCGCCGTCACCATCGACGGGGCGCGTCAGAATTTCGGCCGATCCGGCCACTCCGCCAACAGCTCGGTCTATGTGGACCAGCGGATGATCCAGTCGGTCGACATCACGCGCGGTCCGGTCCAGGCGGTGGGCGGCAGCGCCGTCGGCGGCACCGTCGCGTTCGAGACGATCGACGCCGACAACGTGTTGCGGGACGATGAGACCTGGGGCGGACGCCTCGAAACCTCGGCGGAATCCAACGGCCCCGGCGGCGTGATCCACGGCGAGGCCGCCGCGCGCATCGGCCAGGCCTTCGACGTTCTGGCGGCCGGCACGTTCCGCCACGCCAGCGACTACCGCACCGGCGACGGCGAGCGCGTCCAGAGCGCCACCGAGCTGACGTCGGGCCTGTTGAAGACGCGGCTGCGGCTGGCCGAGGAGCACGAAACCGTGTTCTCCGCCATGCGCGTCGCCAATGACTTCCGCAACGGCACCGCCACCGTCCGCAGCACCCAGCAGACCGACGACACCGTCACCCTCGGCCACCACTGGGACAGCGCCATCCCGTTCATCGACCTCAACGCGAAGGTCTACTATACGGGCACGCACCTCGATCAGAAGAACCTGTCGGGCACGTCCGAAGGCGCCACCCGCAGCTTCGACATCGCCACCTATAGCGGCTCGCTCTACAACACCGCCACCTTCGACGCCGCCGGCTTCAGCCACACCACCACCATCGGCGGCGACGGCTTCTATGATGACGTCACCTCGAAGGACAGCGTCGGCCTGTCCGACGGGTCGACCCCGTCCGGCTCGCGCGGCGTCTATGGCGCCTACGTCCAGCACGCCATGGAACGCGGCTGGTTCGAGGTGATCGGCGCACTGCGCTATGACGGCTACTGGTCGGACGGCACTGTGGCGGACACCGGCGAGGACATCCACAAGTCCGACGGTCACCTGTCGCCCAAGATCACCGTCGCCGTGACGCCGGTCGAGCCGGTGACCTTCTACGCGTCCTATTCGGAGGCCTTCCGCGCACCGTCGATCACCGAGACGCTGGTGCAGGGCGTCCACCCGCCTCCGGCCCAGTTCGACTTCATCCCGAACCCGTTCCTGGAGCCGGAGATCGCCCACAACATCGAAGCGGGCGTCAACCTCGACATGAACAGCGTGTTCCGTTCGGGCGACGCGCTGCGCTTCAAGGGGTCGGTCTTCCACAATGTCGTCGACAACTACATCGTCACCATCTGCTCCGCCTTCCCGCTGCCCGGCGGCTGCACGTACGAGAATCTCGACCGCGCGCGCCTCTACGGGTTCGAGGTGGACGCGATCTACGACATGGGCCGCGCCTACGGCCAGGTGACCGCCACCTACACCGAAGCCGAGACGATGGGTGACGACGACACCGATTTCGTCGGCATTCAGCCCTGGCGCGTCGCCGGAACGCTCGGCATGCGCGCGTTCGAGGGCAAGCTCGACGTGAGCGCCACCGTCACCCACACCGGCGCGGTGCCCGATGCCGCGGAGAACGGCTTCATCGGCGATGCCTATACGCTGGTGGACGCGGCGATCAACTACGCCTTCACCGACGATACCTCGATGCAGATCGCGCTGAAGAACATCTTCAACGAAGACTACACGCAGTATCTGGACCTCGAGCCGAGCCCCGGTTTCTCGGCCTTCCTCACCGTCAGCCACCGCTTCGGCGGGTCCCCGCGCACGGCACCTCAAGGAGACTTGTTGTGAGTATCGACATCCGGCTCAGCAACGTCGGTAACGTTGGCACCGACTATCCCGCCGACCTGAACACCTTCATCAACAGCTACATCTCGTCCGGCTTCCCCTACATGGAGGAGGACGACCAGATGGTGCTGTTGGGTGAAACAGACGGCGCCGACACGCAGATCATCATCCTCAACGGCGCCGACCTCGCCTACGACATGGGCAGCCACACGGTCACCGGCTCACTGGACGAGATGATCGTCGGCACCCTCGGCGAAAGCTGGAACGACGACGGCAGCTTCGACCTCGACAGCGACGGCCACATCACCAGCTACACCACGCTGATCGCGTTCGAGGACCTGGATCTGGTCAACAGCTCCGGCCGCGGCGACGTTCACAACCTGGTGGCCGAGCTGATGTATCTCGGCGGCAGCTCCGAGCGTGAGCTGGAGACCTTCGACAGCATCCTCGACCAGCCGCAGCAGATCTACGGATCGGCCGGCAACGACGTCATCTACGGCACCGCCCACGACGATACCATCGATGGCGGCGACGGGCGCGACGTGATCCTCGGCGGCAACGGCGACGACGTGATCAACGGCGGCGACGGTGTGGACGTTCTCGTCGGAAGCCTGGGCGACGATACGCTGTCCGGCGAAGGGGACAACGACAAGCTGCGCGGCCGTTGGGGCGACGACGTCCTTCACGGCGACGACGGCGATGACGAGCTTCTCGGCAACGCCGACGACGACGAGCTGTTCGGCGGCGCGGGCAACGACCTCATGATCGGCGGCATCGGTTCCGACACGATCGACGGCGGCACCGGCAACGACATCGTCCACTACCGCACCGCCGACGAGCCGGACGGCGACGTGATCCTCGGCTACGACGACGGCGTGGTCTTCCGCCTGCGCCGCTTCGACGCCAACGAGTCGACGGCGTCGAACGACAGCTTCGACTTCCTCGGCGACGACGATTTCTCCGGCGACGGCGGCGAGCTGCGCTACGAGATCGTCGGCCGCGATACGGTCGTCTATGGCGACGTGTCGGGCGACGGTGAGGCGGACTTCTCGTTCACCGTCGTCGGTGTCCAGGGCCTCACCGAGAGCGACTTCATCCTCTGACGAACAGCGCGCCTGCGGCCTCGCGGGCGGACCTTTCGGCGAGAGACCGCCACCACAATGGATGAGGCCACGGCAGAGCGATGCGTCTGCCGTGGCCTTGTCGCGTCCGCCTGTGCGGGCGGACGTTTTCGCGCCGGGCAACCGGCAGGGTCGTCCGCGGGCGTGCACCTTGCGCACCGCCCCGGACAGTCTCGGTCATTTCATGAAGATGTTTCGCACCGTCGTCCGGCATTGGCTGGAAAGTTGGTCGCGGTTGTCGGCCATGCAGCGGGCGATGCGGCCTTCACCTGGCTCCACCGTCGAGCAGTAGCGCTTGTAGTCCTCGCGGCACGACACGAAGATCTGCTTCATTTCGGCGCGCGAAAGGTCCGGCATCTGCTGCGTTTGTGCCGTGGCACCGGCCACGCCGGACATGAGCGCGGAGGCGGTGAAGGCCGCAACGGCCAGGCGTTTGGTCAGGTTCATCGTGTGAACTCCTCTGCGGGTGCACGGCGGACGGGGCATCGCGATGCGGCCGATCCACCGGCATGGTTCAAGAAGGGGTGAGCGCCGCTGCGCGTTCCATCGGGCGATACCGGCTCAGGCGTGCCGGTGACGGTTCGGGTCCCGGCCCCCGCATCGGCGCAAGAGAGCCGGTGAGGGGCATGCGCCACCGCGGCTGACCCTTCGATTAACGGGTGATCGTCGTAGAGCGCGACACGCCGCGGTAGGGGCCGGACGTGGAACCGGAGATGGTGCAGGCCCCGCCGGCGCAGGTGGCCGAGCTGCTGCGGTGCAGCGAGTTGCCGTAAGGGCCGGTGCGGGTGGCGGTGCGCGAGCAGGTGTTGCCGACACAGCCGGTGCTGGCGCTGAAGCTGGCCGTGGCGCCATAAGGACCGGTGGTCACGCGCTTGCGGGTGAAGGCATCCGCATCCGACACACCACCAACCACGACAGTGAGGGCCAGAGCCGCACCCATGAGACCTTTGATCATTGGTAACCTCGTCCCTATCAACCCCGGCTGGACCATTCCGCCGGCGACACAGACAAGATAGGACGCGATTGTTGCTCTCAAATTGCATGGCAACATCAGTTTGTCGCAACGTGTCACCGTGTGTAACAATGTGTATACGTCGGCCATCCGTGGATTTACTGTGCTTCTTAACCCTGACATCCTGACTCCATGACCGCAGCCGCCCCCGCTCCATGACAATGACCATGACCGCGCCCGCCACCATCGTCGTCGTCGAGGACGATGCGGAGATCGCCGAGATGATCGCAGGCCTCCTGCGGGCCGAGGGCTATCTGGTCCACACCGCCGGTGATGCTCATGCCCTGGGTGCCGTTCTCGCCGCCGTCCGGCCCGACCTTCTCATCCTCGACGTGATGCTGCCGGGCGAGGACGGGCTGTCCATCTGCCGCCGCATGCGCGCGGCGAGCGCCGTGCCGATCCTGATGCTGACCGCCCGCAGCGACGAGATCGACCGCGTCCTCGGTCTCGAAATGGGCGCCGACGACTACGTGGTGAAGCCGTTCGGCCCGCGCGAGCTGGTGGCGCGGGTGCGCGCCCGGCTGCGGCGCGCCGCCGATCCGCAGCCGGTGAGCCGCCCCAACCGCCGCTACGCCTTCGACCGCTTCGTGATCGACCTCGACGCGCGCCAGTGCGCCACCGCCGAGGGCGAGGAGGTCAGCCTCACCACCGGGGAGTTCGATCTTCTCGCCTGCTTCGTCGGCGCGCCGCGGCGGGTGCTGACGCGCGACTTCATCCTCGACAAGATCCGCGGCCGCGGCGCCGACCCGTTCGACCGCACGGTCGACATGCTCGTCTCGCGCCTGCGCAAGAAGCTGGACGCGGCCAGTCCCGGCACTGCCCTCGTCGGGACCGTTCGCAACGGCGGCTACCTCTTCACCGCCACCGTGAAGCCGCTGACGTGATGGCGCCTGACCTGACGCCGCCGCCCCCGGCCGCTGCGAGCGTCCGCCGATGATCCCCGCCCTCAGCCTCAAGAGCCGTCTGGCGCTGATCGTCCTGTGCGCCGTCATGGTCTTCTGGCTGGCGGCGGTGACCTACTACTATGCCTCGCTGCGCCCCTCGCGCGATCCGGCGCTGCTGCCGGCCGAGCGCATCGCCGCCATCGTCGCCCTGTTCGAGGAGGGAGGCGACCGCGATCGGCTCACCACCGCACTCGGCGCGTCCGGCCTTATGGTGGAGGTGCGGCCCTCGCCGGGGGGGCAGGGCGCCGCCGCGGATGCGCTGCCGCCGGGGGCCGAGACCGCCGACCCCCTGGCGCTGCCGGACGGGCGCAACGTCAGCGTCCACCAGATCCCCACCGAAGCGCGAATCATCACCCGTCTGACCCGCACCATGGAAGGCTATCGCTTTCAGGTGCCGCTGGGGACCGGCGAGCTGCTGGTGATCGAAACCCGCATTCCGCCGACGCTGAACTTTGCCGGGCTGCCGGTGGGCATCGTCGCGGGGCTGGTCGGCACGCTCGTCGCGCTGGTGACGCTGGTGATCCTGCACCGCGAGATGGCGCCCCTGAAGCGCCTCGCCGCCGCCGCGGACGCGATCGACCTGTCCGGCACCTCGCCGCCGCTGCCGCAGTCCTGGTCCTCGGCGCCGGAGATCCGCTCCCTGGTCGCGTCATTCAACCGCCTTCAGGCGCGCCTCGCCACGCTGATGACGGCGCGCATGGTCATGGTCGGCGGCATCTCCCACGACGTGCGCACCTTCGCCACGCGCCTGCGCCTGCGCCTCGAACTTCTGCCGGACAGCGAGGTGCGTGACCGGGCCATCGCCGACGTGGTCGACATCGTTCACATGCTGGACGACGCCATCGTCGCCACCCGCGCGGGGGTGGGGGAGCTGAGCGAGGAGCTGATCGTCTTCGCCGAGCTGGTGGAGGAGGAGACGGCGCTCCGCCGCGGCCTCGGCGGGGCGCACGAGCGTCCGGTGACCCTGGCCGTGGACGCCACGGCGCGGGACATCAACGTGCTCGGCGACCGGCTTGCGCTGAAGCGGATGGTGGCCAACCTCATCGACAACGCGCTGAAATATGGCGGCGCAGCGCACGTCGCCCTGTCCTGCGGCGCCGGAACGCTCAGGCTGGTGGTGGACGACGAGGGTCCCGGCATCGCCGCCGCCGACCGGGCGCTGCTGCTGGAGCCGTTCGTCCGCGCCGAGGGCTCACGCAACCGCGCGACCGGCGGGGCCGGGCTTGGCCTTGCCATCGTCAAGAGCCTCGCCGAAGCGCACGGCGGCGCGGTCGCCATCGACGATGCGCCCGGAGGCGGCGCCCGCTTCGTGCTGACGCTGCCGGAGTTCCGGCTTTAGGCGGGCGCTACTCCGCTACCTACTCCGCCGCTTCCTTGCGCGCCGGGCGCCGCTCCAGAAGCTCGGCCAGGAACTGCCCCGTGTAGCTCTCCTTCACCTTCATCACCGCCTCGGGCTTGCCGGAGGCGACCACCGTGCCGCCGCCGTCGCCGCCCTCGGGGCCGATGTCGATGATCCAGTCCGCGGTCTTGATGACCTCCAGATTGTGCTCGATCACCACCACCGTGTTGCCCGCCTCCACCAGCGCCTGCAGCACCTCCAGCAGCTTGGCGACGTCGTGGAAGTGGAGGCCCGTGGTCGGCTCGTCGAGGATGTAGAGCGTGCGGCCGGTGGCGCGCTTCGACAGCTCTTTCGCCAGCTTGATGCGCTGCGCCTCGCCGCCCGACAGCGTGTTCGCCTGCTGGCCGATGCGGATATAGCCGAGACCCACCTGGTTCAGCGTCACCAGCTTGTCGCGCACCGCGGGCACGGCGGAGAAGAATTCGCACCCTTCCTCGACGGTCATGTCGAGGACGTCGGAGATCGACTTGCCCTTGAACTCGATCTCCAGCGTCTCGCGATTATAGCGCTTACCCTTGCACACGTCGCATTCGACATAGACGTCCGGCAGGAAGTGCATCTCGATCTTGATGACGCCGTCGCCCTGGCACGCCTCGCAGCGCCCGCCTTTGACGTTGAACGAGAAACGTCCCGGACCGTAGCCGCGCGCCTTGGCCTCAGGCAGACCGGCGAACCAGTCGCGGATCGGCGTGAAGGCGCCGGTATAGGTGGCCGGGTTGGAGCGCGGCGTGCGGCCGATCGGCGACTGGTCGATGTCGATGATCTTGTCGAGATGCTCCAGCCCCGTGATGTCCTCGTGCGGGGCGGGGACCTCGCGGCTCTTGTTGAGCTTGCGCGACACGGCGCGGAACAGCGTCTCGATCACCAGGGTCGACTTGCCGGAGCCCGACACGCCGGTGACGGCGGTGAACAGCCCCAGCGGAAACTCGGCCGAGACGCCTTGCAGGTTGTTGCCGGTGGCGTTGACGACCTTGAGGGACTTGCCCTTCTTCTTCGCGCGCCGCTTGTCCGGCACCGCGATCTCCAGTGCGCCCGACAGATAGCGGCCGGTCAGCGAGTTGGGGTTGGCGATCAGCTCGTCCGGCGTTCCCTCGGCGGTGATGGTGCCGCCGTGGACACCCGCGCCGGGGCCGATGTCGAGCACATAGTCCGCCGCCATGATCGCATCCTCGTCGTGCTCCACCACGATGACGGTGTTGCCGAGGTCGCGCAGGCGCTTCAACGTGTCGATCAGCCGGGCATTGTCGCGCTGGTGGAGGCCGATGGACGGCTCGTCCAGCACGTAGAGCACGCCCGTGAGGCCAGAGCCGATCTGCGAGGCGAGGCGGATACGCTGGCTCTCGCCGCCGGACAGCGTGCGGCTCCCGCGCGAGAGTTGAAGATAATCCAGCCCGACGTCGACCAGGAAGCGCAGCCGCTCCTGGATCTCCTTCAGGATGGCGCGGGCGATCTCGTTCTGCTGCGCCGTCAGCCTCTCCGGCAGCGCATTGAACCAGGGCGCGGCGTCGCGGATCGCGAGCGCCGACACCTCGCCGATGTGGCAGGCGCCGACCTTCACCGCCAGCGCTTCGGGCTTCAGACGGTAGCCGTTGCACGCGGGGCAGGGGGCGTCCGACTGGTAGCGCGCCAGCTCCTCGCGCACCCACTGCGAGTCGGTCTCGTTCCAGCGGCGCTCGATGTTGGTGATCACCCCCTCGAACGTCTTCGCCGTGGTGTAGGAGCGCAGCCCGTCGTCGTAGGTGAAGTCGATCTTCTCGCGCTTGGAGCCGTAGAGGATGACGTCGCGCACCTTCTCGGGCAGGTCGCGCCATGGCGTCATCATGTCGGTGCCGTAATGGGCGGTGATCGCCTGCAGGGTCTGCGTATAATAGGGGCTGGTGTTGCCGGTTCTGGCCCACGGCAGCACCGCGCCGCCGGCCAGGGTCAGCGCCGTGTCGGGCACCACGAGGTCGGCCTCGAAGGTCAGCGTGGTGCCGAGACCGTCACAGGTCGGGCAGGCGCCTGTGGGCGCGTTGAACGAGAAGAGGCGCGGCTCGATCTCGGCGATGGTGAAGCCCGACACGGGGCAGGCGAACTTCTCCGAAAAGACGATGCGCTTCGGCGCCTCGCCCTCCGTCTCGTCCGCGAACTCGGCGACGGCGATGCCGTCCGCCAGGCCGAGCGCGGTCTCAAGACTGTCGGCGAGGCGGCTGGCGAGGTCCGGCCGTGTGGAGATGCGGTCCACCACCACGTCGATGTCGTGCTTGAACTTCTTGTCGAGCGCCGGGGCGTCCTCGATCTCGTAGAAGGTGCCGTCGATCTTGACGCGCTGAAAACCCCTCTTTTGCAGCTCGGCCAGCTCCTTGCGGTACTCGCCCTTGCGGTCGCGCACGATGGGGGCGAGCAGGTAGAGCCGAGTCTTCTCCGGCAGCGCCAGGATGCGGTCGACCATCTGGCTGACCGTCTGCGCCTCGATCGGCAGGCCCGTCGCCGGCGAATAGGGCACGCCGATGCGCGCCCACAAGAGGCGCATATAGTCGTTGATCTCGGTGACGGTGCCGACGGTGGAGCGGGGGTTGCGGCTCGTCGTCTTCTGCTCGATCGAGATGGCGGGGGACAGACCGTCGATCTGGTCGACGTCCGGCTTCTGCATCATCTCAAGGAACTGCCGGGCATAGGCCGACAGGCTTTCCACATAGCGGCGCTGTCCCTCGGCATAGATCGTGTCGAAGGCGAGGGAGGATTTGCCGGACCCGGAAAGCCCGGTGAAGACGATCAGCGAGTCGCGCGGCAGGGCGACGTCGACGCCTTTGAGATTGTGCTCCCGTGCGCCCTTGACGACGAGTTTGCGGTCCGCTGCGGGGCGCGCGGGATTGGCCATCGAAAACTCCGGGGGTCGGTTTGGTCCAAAACTGGAACATTGGTATGCGGCGGTCAATGGCGGATATAGGCCGCGAAGCGTTGTTCCGCCAATCCACAGGCGCGTACCCGATCCGCGGGGCGCGCGGGCGCCGGTTGACCGGGGCGGCGGCGATGGCGCAAAGGGGCTGACCTTGCCCCCGACACGACCCGGCGCGGAGACCAGCGTGGACGTCCTCACCCTTCATATCGGCCACATGAAGACCGGGACGACGTCGATCCAGGCGACGTTCCGGGACAATGCCGCGATCCTGGCCGAGCACGGGCTCTATTATTATTCCAAGACGCGCACCAACCACCCCCTGGCGCGGCCCTTCTCCAAGCGCACCGCGGGACGGGCGGAAACCAAGTTCCTGAAGGAGTTCCGCGCCGAGGCGAAGGCGAGCCGTCTCTCCCAGGCGCTGGTCAGCTCCGAAACCTTCCAGCGGCTCGGCCCGGAGGAGATCGCCGCCTGCGTGAAGGCGTTCGGCGCCTCCGCCCGCCGGGTGCAGGTGCTCCTTTATGTGCGCGAGCCTGTGGCGCTGGCGGTCAGCGCGGCGCACCAGGGCGTGCGCTCCGGTCGGCCGCTCGCCGACATCATCGCCCAGCCGCGCGTCCTCAATCTGACCGAGATCATCACGCGATGGCGCGACGCTGTGGGGCCGGACAACCTCATCGTGCGCCCCTTCGACCGCACGGCGATGGCCGGCGGCGACGTGATCGACGACGTCCTGACCGTGCTCGGCTGCGCGCAGGCCGCGCCGCGCCTGACCCGCAACGCCGCCAACGAGGGACTGTCGGTCCTCGGCATCCACCTGCTCGAGCGGGCGATCGCGCGGATGCCGGACCGCAAAATGCCCTACGACCAGCAGCGCGCCTTCAACTTCATCAAGGGCCCGCGCTACGTGCTGCCGGAAGAGTCGCTCGCCAAGGTTCGCCGCCGCGCCGCGCCCCACGTCGCCTTCCTGAAGGACGAATACGGCATCACCTTCGAGGAGAGCCCGCAGCGCCCCAGCCCACCGCCCGCCCTGTCCGAAGCCGAGCTCGACTCGCTGGCCGAGGTGCTGCACGAAATCAACGCCTTTGCCTTCCGCCTCGACCGTTCCGCGATGGGCCGCGTGCTGAACACCCGCATGCCCTTCTCCAACCGCTACACCGAGGTGGAGCATCCGATGCGCGCCAAGCTCCACAAGCTCGGCCTGCTCGCCGAGCTGGAGGCCGCTGTCGCCGGGCCGGACGACGACGCCGAGGACTGATGTTCGAGCGGCTGACCCTCCACATCGGTCACAACAAGACCGGGACGACGTCGCTGCAGGAGACGCTGCGGCTGTCGGCGCCGCATCTGGCCGCACACGGGGTCTTCTATTGGGACGGCGCAGGCAACCACAAGGCGATCGCCCGCCACTTCGGCGGCGAGGACGGGGCGGAGGGTTTCGCCGCCTTCATGGCCGCCGCCCGCCGCTCCAACGCGCGCCACGCTCTGGTATCGGCCGAAACCTTGGTGCGGCTGGACGATGAAGCCGCCGCCCGCCTCGTCGCCGCGATGGGCGAGATCGCAGCCACGGTGGACGTGCTTCTTTACGTCCGCCACCCGGTCGGCTTCGCGTCCAGCGCGGCGCAGCAGGCGGTGCGGGCGGGCGTGTCGCTGCGCCGGCTGACGGCCAATCCGCCGCTGGTGCCCTTCGCCGAGCTGATCCCGCGATGGCGCCGCGCGGTGGGGGCTCGGCCCGGCACCGCGGGCGGCGCCTCGGACAACGTGATGGTGCGCCCGTTCGAGCGGGCGGCTCTCGCGGGCGGCGACGTCGTCACCGATGCGCTGACCGTGCTCGGTTTCGCCGACGCTGTCGCGGGGCTGACGCGGGTGGAGGCGAACACCGGCCTTTCCGCGCTCGCCGTCCACCTCATCGACGCCGCGTTGACGGATCGGGAGCGGCGCGCCGGTCTCTCCCAGGCCACCATGGGTGCCTATGGCGGCATCGGCGGTCCGGCCTACGTTCTGCCGGCCGAGGCGCTGGAGCGGGTTCGCACCCTCAGTGCGCCGCACCTCGCCTTCCTGGCGCAGCAGTGCGGCATCCACCTCACCGAGCCGGCCGCTGTGCCGACGCCGCCACCGGCCTTGTCGCCGGAGGAGCTCACCAGCCTCGGGCGGGTGCTGCTCAGCGCCGTGCAGAACCAGCACCGTGCGGCGACCGCGCGTCCGGCACCCGGCCTCGTCGCCAGAGCGCGACGTCTTGCAAAATCGTTGCGCGCGCGGGGATAATCGGCGGCTTGGCTGTGGACAGCGGCAGCGCGCCCTGTGCTCCATCGCCCCGTGCGTTAGTGTGCGCGCCCAAGACTGGAAGGGAACGGGCATGGCTGGAAGCCTGAACAAGGTGATGCTGATCGGCAATTTGGGTGCCGATCCGGAAATCCGTCGCACGCAGGACGGCCGCCCCATCGCCAACCTGCGCCTTGCGACCTCGCGCACCTGGCGCGACCGCAACACCGGCGAGCGCAAGGAGCGCACCGAGTGGCACCGCGTGGTGGTGTTCTCCGAGGGCCTGTGCGGCGTGGTCGAGCAGTACATGAAGAAGGGGATGAAGCTGTACGTCGAGGGAGAGCTGCAGACCCGCGAGTGGGAAGACCAGCAGGGCCAGAAGCGTTACAACACCGAAGTCGTGATCCAGAATTTCGGCGGCACCATCGAAATGCTCGACAGCCGCGGCGCTGGCGGCGGCGGCGGTGACTTCGGCGGTGGCGGTGGAGGCGGCGGCCGTGGCTACGGCGGCGGCTCCGGCGGTGACCGCTTCTCCGGCGACCGCGGCAGCTACGGCGGCGGCGGTGGTGGTGGCGGCAGCCGCCCGCCGGCGAACGAGCCGTTCGACGACGACATCCCGTTCTGATCCTGACCCGGCGGGCTCCACGTGATCGAGGTTCTGGACGCGCTCAGCGTCTCCGGCTCGCCGAAACGGGCCAATGAGGACGGCTACGGCACCACCGGCGACTATGCCTGGGTGATCGACGGCGCCACCGGCCTCGGCGACGAGGCGCTGCTTGACGCGCCCAGCGACGCCGCATGGCTCACCGCCGCGCTGCACGAGGCGCTGATGGACGGCGCCGCGGCTGCCGACGGCCCGCTCTCCCTGATGCGCCACGCGGCGGCGACGGCCGAGGCCCGCTTCGTCGCCGAACGCAGCCGCCCCCCGCGTGAGCGGTACGAGATCCCCACCGCCGCCCTGATGCTCGTGCGCTTCGGCGAGGTGGTGGAGGTCGCCGAAATGGGTGACTGCGGCCTGTTCGTCGAGACCGACGGCACGGTGACGCGGTTCGGCGGAATGGACCGGCAACGCCAGTGGGAGGCGGACAGCGCGCTGCGCCTGATGGCCGGCGGTAAGGGCCGCACGCCCGAGGTGACGGCCTATCTGCGCACCGTGCGCAACACGGCCAACACGCAGAACGGTTACGCCGTCTTCGCCCCGGACATCGGCTGCATGCGCTATGTGCGCCAGCATGTTCTCGGCGCCCGCGCAGGCCGCGCCCTTCTCGTCAGCGACGGGTTCGAGGCCGCCATCGACGATTATTCGCTCCACGACGGGGCGAGCCTCGTCGATGCCGCCGCGCGGGACGCGGTCGGCGTCCTCGCCGCGATCCGCGCCGTCGAGGCCGACGACCCGCACTGCATGCGCTACCCACGCTTCAAGCCCTCGGACGACGCCACCGCACTGGCCCTGAGCTTCACCCCCGACTGACCGCGGACGGGCACGCCCGAGGCCCCAGCACGCCCGCCGCCGTGGCAGACCGCACGCCGCGGCAGGCCCGACGCTCCGGCGCCCGCCGGCCTCGCCTGCCTGCCGACGAGATGCCGCCATTTCGCACCACCTTGTGGGGGGCATTTATCGGCGGCAGCGGTACCCCCCGCGAAATTCCGCGCTTGCGCCCCCGGCCACGCCATCACTGATTGACGGGGGCAGAGACGGCGGAGCGAGATAATGGGCAGGCGCCCTGCGACCTCCTACCGTCGGATGAAGGTGCCGCACGTCTTAAGCCCAGGAATGGCAACCGTGCCGCAAACTGTTTCACTTGCCCGTCGACGGCGGCGCGTTGCCCCGAACGGGTAGCGGTGAAGTTGCCCGCAGCACGATTCTTCGGCCGTTCCACCGTGCGGGCTGCGCCGGGCCAGGCGTCATGGTGCATAAAGAGACAACGCCGCGGAGCGGGCGCGCCGCGAGGACCTGCGGACTCTTGATGACCCCGCGCCATTTTCATGCCGCAGGCGCCAAGGCGGCGCTGAAGGTCATCCGTGCCGGTACAGGTTGCCGAGCGCCGAACTGTCTTACGGGCGGCATGGATCGAAGAAACGGGCGCGCGGTCTTCCGGCAGGGCGCCTCGTATTGAGCCCGGCCCGGCCAGGCGCCATCGTTGAATTGCTCGGGGCATGCGCCCTAGAGCACTTCGCGCTCAATCCGGGTCATACCCGGCGGCTCTGAAATAGGCGCGGGCCTCTTGGGGGGTGACGAGGTGGAGGACGTCGCCGATGCGATCCCAAAGGGCGGTGACAGTTCGCTCAGCGGCCTTCTTCAACAGGGCTTTGATCTTGGCGAAGGCCATCTCGATGGGATTGAAGACGGGGCTGTAGGGCGGGAGGAACAGAAGCGTCGCCCCGGCGCGTTCG
>NZ_MJUX01000004.1 GCF_001927245.1 Acuticoccus yangtzensis
GGGCGTTCTCATCCTCCAGCGCCTTCAGCCGCTTGGCGTCCGAGACCTCCATGCCGCCGTAGCGCTTGCGCCAGGTGTAGAAGGTCGCATCGCTGATCCCGTGCTTGCGGCACAGCTCCGCCACGCCAATTCCCGCCGCGTGCTCCTTCAGCACCGCGATTATGTGCTCCTCACTGAAGCGGCTCTTCTTCATCTCCGTCTCCTTCCGACGGAGTCCCGTTCAGACCGAGGACACTTCAGGGGGCAACTTCACCACCCCCAAGAATCCTGCATTCCGTTGGTAGCATCGCGAGCCCGTCAATCTTGCCCGGACCTGACCAAGATCTTCTCAGTGCTCACAAAAGACGCGTGATCGCCGCCGCGCCCTCGGCAACGCCGCCTTCGCAAAAGGCGTAAGCGCGCACCCGACGCCAACACTGCGGAGAGCAGGTGCCAGGGCGTTCGCTCGTCGAGCCGACGATCGGGCGAGCCACCAGCAATGTGCTTGAGTGTGAGGGTTCAGCCAGGCGTGCGGATCAATACCTTTGAGCTTGGCGGTCATAGGCTGTGTTGCGGAGGTGGGCCAGGTTCGCCTGCCGCCGTCAGAGCCCGCGAACAAAGCGTCCTTGCGGGTAGTGGTCTGCGGGCGGATGGCGCGCTCGACGATGTTGGTCTTGAGTTCGACACGCCCATCGTGGAGGACGCGCTCGAGAGCGGCACGCCGCGGCAGGGCGTAGCGGATCACTTCGGCGGTCGTGGTCTTGCGCGGCATGCGGGCAAGCTCCCTGGTCCAGCGCTCGAACAGCTCGGCGACGATCGGAGCGGCGGTCTTCTGACGAACCGCTTGTCGGGCCTCGGCGGAGTGTCCGCGGATATCGGCTTCGAGGCGCCTGAGTGCGACCATGCGCTCCACGGTCCATGTCGCGGTCAGCGATGTACCGGCGACGTGGAGCTCGTAAAACTTGCGGCGCGGATGGGCCTAACAAGGCGGCGAGCCTCATCGGTGCGGTCGACTGCTCCGGATCGTCGAGGCGCTTGTAGGACGTGTAGCCGTCGAGCTGCAGGGTGCCGTTGAAGCCGGTCAGGTGACGCGCAGGGTGGTCGCCGCCGGGGCCATCCTCGAAGAGGTAGTCGACCATAGGAGGGGGCGGTGCCGCCGAAGGGTCGGTCGTCGCGGGGTCAAGCCCATAGCCAGGCTTTCTTCGTCCTGCCGCGGCTGGGGTCGAGGGTCGGCAGCGTCGTCTCGTCGGCGAAGATGCGCAGACCGGCGCGGGTGTGGTCGAGGAGGCGGGCGGCCAGTGGCTCGAGGTGGAAGCCGATCCGTCCCATCCAGCCGGCCGTCAGGTTGCGGCCGAGCTCGACGGCGTCGCGGCGGTAAATGTCTTCCTGGCGGTAGAGTGGCAGGCCGTCGGCGTATTTGGCGACGGCGACGTGCGCCAAGAGCGATGGCACTGATAGAGGCGCTGCAAAAGGCCGGCGACGGGAATTTTCTACGCAGCCTCGCCGAGACGGTACTGCAGATCCTGATGGAGGCGGACGTGGAGGGCATGTTCTGCGCCCGCCGCGACGAGCGCAGCGGCGAGCGCTCCACCTGGCCTAATGGATACCGCGACCGCAGCCTCGAAAGCCGCCTTGGCCAGCACAACCTGCGCATTCGGAATCTGCACAGCGGGAGCTATTTTCCGCCCTTCCTCGAGGCGCGCAAGACCACGGAGTAGGCGCTGATCTCGGTGATTCAGGAGGCGCGGATCGCCGGCCGCTCGACACGCAAGGGTCGACGATCTCGTTCAGGCGATGGGCCTCAGTGGCATCTCAAAGGGCAAGGTCTCCAAGCTGTGCAAGCAGATCGACGGGCGCGTCGGCGCTTTCCTGAAGCGCCCGCTCGAGGGCGAGTGGGCCTACCTGTGGCTCGATGCCCGTACTTCAAGGTCCGGGAGGGCGGGCGCATCGTGTCATTTGCGGCAATAATCGCCGTGACTGCGAACCGTGATGGGCGGCGCGAGACCGTCGGCCTCCGTATCGGCCCGTCGGAGGCCGAGACGTTCTGGTCGGCCTTCCTCAAAGAGCTTCTGCTGCGGGGGCTCTTCGGCGTGAACCTCGTGATCTCTCACGCCCACGAGGGCCTGAAGGCCGCCATCGCGCGGGTGATCGGCGCGACCTGGCAGAGGTGCCGCGTCCACTTCATGCCCAACGCCCTCGCGCACGTGCCGAAGGGCCAGCACACGGTCGTCGCGGCGGCGATCCAGTAATCCTTCCTGCAGCCCGATCGTGCCGGCGCCGGCGAGGCTTGGCGCCACGTCGCCGAGCAGCTGCGCGTTCCCTGGCCGAAGCGCGGCGCACTCATGGACGAGGCGGAGCATGACGTCCTACCGTATGTCTCCTTCCCCAACCAGCACGGACCAACCTGCACAGGGTGAACCCGCTGGAGCGTCTCAACAAGGAGGTGAAGCGACGGGTCGACGTCGTCGGCATCTTCCCCAACGAGGACAGCATCGTACGCCTCATCGGCGCCGTCCTCTTCAAGGTCAAAGACGCGTGGCAGCTCCAGCACCACAGCCCGGCGTCCGGCTCGATCAGCACCTTCGATCCGCGCCAGATGCTGCGGCAGGGCCTTGCTCGGCCGGGGGGCGTTCGGGCCCTGACCGGATTGGCGGCTTTGATGTATGCCTCGATCGCAGCGACGTCGCTCTGGATCTCTTCGAAGACGAAGGCGTGCTGCTCAGGATCGAGCGTCTCGGCGCGCCGGCCGTAGCCCGCGCGCTCGAGCGGCTTTAGGAGCAAGGTTCAGGCGCTCCATCCGCGCCTCGGCGTCCGCCTTCAGCTGCGCGATCTCGCCCTGAGCGGCGAGGAGCATCGCCTTGGGCGTCATCGAATTGTCGGGAAGATCTGCGGCCGGGGTCATGGCGCGATTGAAACACGCTGCACCGTTTCGTGCCCGCATCAAGCTGCACCTTCAAGTCACCTCGCCACAGGTCAGCCTACTGTGACGGGCCGGCGTTCGCGGGCGGCC
Source organism: Acuticoccus yangtzensis (assembly GCF_001927245.1). Lineage (GTDB taxonomy): Bacteria > Pseudomonadota > Alphaproteobacteria > Rhizobiales > Amorphaceae > Acuticoccus > Acuticoccus yangtzensis. The sequence continues at coordinate 2,990 of NZ_MJUX01000004.1, forward strand.
TTTGCCTGCGTCCAGTCCTTGCCCTCCACAAGCGCCATCAGCTGGACAGCCGACAGGCGGATCACGCCCTTCTCGATCCGCGGCCAGTGAAAGCCGCGCTCGTCGAGACACTTCGCGAAGAGGCATAGGCCGGTGCCGTCCCACCACACGATCTTCACCCGGTCCGCCCGACTGGCGCGGAACACGTAGAGCGCGCCCGAGAACGGATCACCGCCTCTCGCCTCGACTAGCGCCATCAGGCCCGACGGTCCCTTGCGGAAGTCGACGGGCTTGGTGGCGACGAATACCCGCGCGCCCCCCGGGATCATGCCGCCCGGATCGCCCCCACGATTTCCGCGATTCGCGCCGACGACCCATCGGGTCCCACCCGCACCGTGACGTCGCCAACCACGAGTTCGATCGTTCCACCTTCGTTGCCGGCCCTCCTCGGCTTGCACCGGCACGACGGCGAATGCAGGAGTCTCGGTTCGCGCCCTCATGTCAGCCAGCGCATGCCTGCGCCAGCCGAACACCTGTAGCGGCGACAGGCTATGCGCCCGCGCCAACGCCGACACGGTCACTCCCGGCGTCATCGCCCTGGCAGCGATCTCCTTCTTCGCCGATGCCAACCAGCGCCGTCGTGGCGTCGCAGGGCTCGCATCCAGCCGGAAGACCATCGCGTCGATGAACTGGAAGCTTTTGTGTCCAGACACGGGTCCAGACTGCAAACCAACCTCCTGTACTCACTTCGTGCAGGAGGATCTCAGAACGAAGCCGCCGTCGCTACATGGGCCTCTGTCCGCTTACCGAAAAGCCGCCGCCGGATCCACTGATCCCGCTGTCGTAGGAGCGTTCACCGCAGGCTTCGCCTTGGGCGGTGCGACAGCGAACCCACGAGACATGGCCGACCACGTCCATCTGCCGGGTGGCGACGCATCAGTGCGTCGGCTCGCCACAAGTCGAAGCCGATGGCGCTCAGCAATCGCGCGCGCAATTCCGGGCGAACGTCGACGTTCAGTAGGATTTGCCGCGGGCGGAGACGGGCCAGAGAACCTCGACCTTGCCATCGCGCACGCCCACGTACCAGTCGTGGAGGTTGCACGTCGGATCGCAGTGGCCGGGCACGAGCCGCAGCTTCTCGTTGATCGAGAGGGAGCCGGTCGGATCCTCGATGTTGCCGTGCTCGTCGGAGGTGCGCACGTAGGTCACGTCGGTCCGGCAGAAGACGACGGGAAGGCCGCTGTCGACGGAGAGCGCCTTCAGCCCCGCATCGCACACGGCAAGGTCCGGCTTCGCATGGCTCATCACGCTGGTGAGGACGAAGAGGGCGTTCTCCCACTCTGCCCCGTCGAGCCGGGCGCCGTCGGCGGTCTCGATACGCCCATAGTCGGCGTCCATGAAGGCGTAGCTGCCGCACTGCAATTCGTTGAAGATGCCGGACCCGCTCTCGAACGCATAGGAGCCGGTGCCGCCGCCGGACACGATCGCCGGCGCGAGACCTGCCGCTGTGAGGGCAGCGCAAGCCTCCTTCACCATGACGATCGCCGCCGCGGAGGCGGCCTCCCGCGCAGCGAATGTCGGCAGATGTTGCATCGCCCCCTGGTAGGCCTGCAGGCCCTCGAAGCGCAGCCCAGGGGCGCCGTCGATCGCGCGGGCGAGCTCCACCACGGCAGCGCTCGTCGTGACGCCGCAGCGTTGCGCGCCACAGTCGAGCTCGACGAGGCAGCCGAGCGTGGTCCCGTGGGCGGTGGCGGCGGCAGACAGGTCGGCGATGTTCGCCGCATCGTCGACGCAGACGGAGACCGATGCGCCGCGCAGGGGAAGACGCGCCAGCCGATCGATCTTCACGCGGTCCGTCACCTGGTTGGAGACGAGGACGTCTTCGATCCCGCCGCGGACGAACGCCTCTGCCTCGGACACCTTTTGGCAGCATACACCGACCGCGCCGCCCTCGGCCAACTGCAGCTTGGCGACGTCGACGGACTTGTGCATCTTGCCGTGGACGCGCAGCCGCATGCCATGGGCTCGGACGAATGCGCCCATCTTGCGCACATTGCGTTCCAGTGCGTCGAGGTCGAGGACGAGGCAGGGTGTCTGAATGTCGGCTTCGTCCATGCCGGGGAGGGCGGGCACGTCGTAGCCGAGCTCGAGGCCGGTGAAGTCGTGCGTCGTATCCATGGGCCTCAACCTTCTGTGATCATCTGCCCGGCGTGGGCATCGGGGGCGTGTAACGGAGATCTTGGGGTCCAACGCGGCGGCCCCGCTGTCAATCGCCCACGCTTGCCCAGTGGAAAATCAGGCGAGCCAGCCGCCGGTGGATGCGGCGCTGGCTGCAAGCGTCTGACGTTCTGCTGGCGGCGTGTCCATCTCCCGCCGGAATACAAAGGCGCAGGGCCGCCGCCGAGGCGCCCTCTCGTGATGCCTAAAGCTCCGCCACGGCCGCTTGGAGCGGCCTTTGGCAGCAGACCGATGCCAAGCAAAGGCGCTGCGCCGCCAAGCGCTGGTCGACCGGTGCGATCAGGACTGGCGACCGGGTCCGTCGCCGTGGCGTGGCGCCCGGCGGCTCACGACGCTGGGAAAGAGCATCAAACGCCGCTCCTCCCCGTGGTCCTTTTCCGAACGCGGCTACCGCCCATCGCGCCCTGGCGCTTTCGATCGGGTGCGGGCGGAAGGTCAGCTCAGGGCACGCACGGGAAACTGGGGCCGCATTCGGAGGCTTTTTGCGCGTGGGTCAGCCCAGGGGGCGCAGCAGAAACCGCCTGCGGTCGCGCCGGGGACGGGCCGACCGCCGCTTTCCTCGCGGCGGCCGTCCGCTGCCCCTCGGCCTTATTCGGCGGGCGCGGCCGCCATCGCGCCGGACGGCGGCGGCGTCGGCGTGGCGGCGGTCGCCGGCCAGGCCGCGGCGTCGAGATCGAGGTCGGCATAGTTCGCGGGGTCGAGAACGGGATCCTCCACGCCGGCCTTCAACTGAGTGGTGAAGTCGCGCAGCATCCTGAGCCCGATCGGAAACAGCATGAGCATCGCCATCAGGTTGACGAGGGCGAGGATGCCCATCATCGGATCGGAGAAGAAGAACACCGCCGTGGCACCCGGCGCCGACGCCCCCGCGAACACCAGAAGAATGACCAGGATGCGCAGGATCGTCTGGCCGATCTTGCCTTCGGTGAACACCGAAAGCGCCGTCTCGCCGAGGTAATAGTTGTAGATGATGGACGAGAAGGCGAAGAGCAGCACCGCGAGCGCCAGGAACTTGTCCGCCCAGCCGCCAACATGGCTCACCAGCGCCTGCTGGGTGAGGACGACGCCGTCGATGTCGGCGCCCGGCTGGTAGACGTCGGACAGAAGGATCATGAACGCGGTGCAGCTGCAGATGACCATGGTGTCGATGAACACCGAGAGCGACTGCACGACGCCCTGGCTGACCGGGTGCTTCACGTAGGCGATCGCCGCCACGTTGGGCGCCGAGCCGAGCCCCGCCTCGTTGGAGAAGAGGCCGCGCCGCAACCCCTGCGAGATCGCCGCGCCGATGCCGCCGGCCACCGCCTCGCGGAACCCGAAGGCGTTGGCGAAGATGTCGATCAACACGCCCGGCAGCGAGCCGATGTTGAGGATGATGACGACGAGGGCGAGGCCGATATAGCCGAACGCCATCACCGGAACGACGACGTCGGCCACCTTGGCGATGCGCTTGATGCCGCCGAACACCACCAGCGCCGTCAGCACCGCGAAGGCGAGGCCGGAATAGAGGCGGGAGATGCCGAAGCTCTCCTCCATCGCGCCGGCGACGGTGTTGCCTTGAAAGGCGTTGAAGCCGAAGGCGAAGGCGGCGATGAGGCAGACCGCGTAGACGATGGCGAGCCAGGTGAAGTTTTTGCCGAGGCCGTGGATGATGTATTGGGCCGGGCCGCCGCGGTAGGAGCCGTCCGGCTCGGTGCGCTTGAAGAGCTGGGCGAGCGAGCACTCGAACAGGCTGGTCGCCATGCCGACGAGGGCGATCGCCCACATCCAGAACACCGCGCCGGGACCACCCAGCGTGATCGCCACGGCGACACCGGCGATGTTGCCGCCGCCGACGCGCCCGCCGACCGAGACGAGGAGCGCCTCGCGCGAGGAGATGTGCTCGCCGCCGCCGGGCGCCGACTTGGTGAGAACGCCGAACATGCGGCCGAAGAAGCGCAGCTGAACGAACTGCGATGCCAATGTGAAGAATACGCCGAGGACGACCAGGAAGGGGATCAGCGACCATCCCCAAGTGAAGTCGCCGATGGCGTCGAAAAATTCGCGGATAAGGTCCATTGAAGCCTCAAAGATGACGCCCTGCCGCCGCAGGCACGGGCCACGTGCGGGCCGCCGCCGTCATGGGGCGAAGCGCACCAGATGCGGCAACATGACATCGCGTGGCGCTTAACCTGTCAATAATTTGGTCATGTCGGATAATTCGGCACGCGCCGCGGGCCACGGGCGGGCGGGAAACACCCAGCGTGTGCCGGCCGCCGACGTGCGATCAGCCCAAGCGGGTCAGCCGAAGCGCTGATGCCAGGTCGGCATCCGGTCGGCCGGGTGGGGCGTCGCGGCATAGACACCGCGGGCGACGGCGCGGGCGAGGCACCGCGCGGCGGCGGCGTGGAGCGCCATCGCCTCGGTCAGCGAGGCGGGGGCGGGCGCGCGGCCGGTGCTGGCGGCGAACACCGTGTCACCGTCCATCACCGTGTGCGCGGGCCAGATGGCGAGTGCCAGCCCGTCGTGGGCGGCGACCGCCAGCCTCTGCGCCTCGGACCCAGTCAAGGCCGCGTCGGTGGCGACCAGCGCGATGGTGGTGTTGGAGCGCAAGACCTCGCCCGCCTTGGTGGTGGCGCCGGAAAAGTCGGCCGAGGCGGGGGCGGGGGGCAGGCCGCCGAACTCGCCGTCCACCTCGAACGGGGCGGCGCGGAACCAGGGGCCGTTCAGCGCCACGGTGGACCCCAGCGCGTTGACGACCACCATGGCGCCGACGGTAGCCGCGCCCACCGTCTCGGACGCGGAGCCGAAGCCGCCCTTGAGCGTGGCCGTGGTGGCGTTGGTGCCGGCGCCGATGGTGCCGAGCGTGCGGTCCGGCGGCCCGAAGGCGGCCTCCACGCTGGCCTCGCCGAGCACCCGGAAGTCGGGCCGCTCGCCGGAGAGGTCGAAGACCACCGCGGCGGGAACGATGGGGACGCGGTGTTCGCGCACGGGAAAACCGCGCCCGCGGGCGGCGAGCGCCAGCATCACCCCGTCCGCAGCCGCAAGCCCGAAGGCGGACCCGCCGGTGAGGCAGATGGCGTCGACACCGGGGGAGAGGCGCGAGGGATCCAGCGCGTCCGTCTCGCGCGTGCCGGGGGCCCCGCCGTGGATGGCGACGGCGGCGACGGCGGGCGTATCGAACACCGCCGTGGAGACGCCCGTGCGCCGCTCGCGGTCGGTGGCGTGGCCGACCTTCAGGCCCGGAACGTCGAGGATGTGGCTCATGGGGCGAGGCTCGCGCGGGTGCCGCGCCTCACGGCAGCGCGGCGATGGAGAGGTTGAGAAGCTGGGGCAGCTTGTCCGGCGTCATCAGCGCGCCGCCGATGAGTTGGGACACGCTGAGCGCGGCCGGCGGCGCCATGGCGACGGAGAGGGTGCCGGGCGCGGCGAGGAAGCTCCTCAGCGCCTCGGTGGCGGACGTGGTCAGCGCAGGGCTGCGCACCATGGAGAGCCCGCGGGCGAGGCCGGCGACGGCGCGTGCGCGCACGGCATCGGGCGTCGATCCGGAGAGGGCGGCGGTGCGGCCGACGATCCGCTCGGTCAACCCGCCGTCCCGGAATGCGACGGTCAGGGCTCCCACCTTCACGCTCTGCAGCAGCGGCAGCATGGTCTGGACCGAGCCGAGACCGGCGCCGAGCTCGGCGAAGCGCTCCTGCGTCAGCCCCGAGGCTTCGGCGGCGAGGGCGAGGGCGCCGAGGTCGTCCGCCGCCAGCGACACCTCGGTGAGCGAAAGGTCGCCCGTGTCGCCGTCCCACCGTCCGGCCAGAACGCCGCTGACGTTGAGGCTCTCATAGCCGAGGTCGATGAGGACATCGGCGGCCGGTCCGCGGAAGAAGGCCGCGCCGAGCTCCGCCCCCTCGAAGGCGACGCGCCCGGCGGCGGGGTTCGCGTCCGCCGCCCGCTCCACGACCACGTTGGCGACGCTGATGCCGGGGCCGTCCGCGGGCCGCGCCTCGAGGTTGGTGAGCGTCATCGTGCCAAAGGTGCCGAGCACGGTGCCGAGCCATGAGCCGCTGCCTTCACGCAAGGCGAGGCGCGGTGCGGTGACGGTGATGGCCGCGGCGGAGGAGCGCGCCCCGCCGTCCCCCTCCATGGCGATGCCGGAATAAAGGATCGCCTCGGCGCGCAGGGCGTAGCGGGCGTCGATCAGCCCGTCCTCGATGGCGATCTGGGTGATCGTCAGACGATCCCCGTAGGCGACCGACCGGGCGGAGAGGCCGGTGAGGGTGGTGGTGATGTCGTCGGTCGCGGCGGCGTCGATCGTCACATCGGTGAAGCCGCCCGATTCCATGATGCGCAGGAAGCCGTCGGCGACCGCGTTGCCCGTCGCCTCGAAGGCGTTCGCCGCCCCGGTGGCGGCCTGGGTCGCGAGGAGGGCGAGGGCGAAAACAAATGACAGGCGCATGGGCGCTCCTTCGTGGGCCCGAATCCGGTAACGGATAGGGACGGCCCGTTCAAATGAAGCTTTGCCGCGCGAACGGGCGGCGGCCCACCTTGCCGCGCGGCGCCGAAGGTGGTGGGTGAAGGTGTCACGCCAAGGGAGAGCGATGTGAAGGCACGGGCATTGGCCGTTGTTCTGGCCGCCGGCAAGGGAACGCGGATGCGCTCCAAGACGCCGAAGGTGCTGCACAAGGTGGGCGGCCTTGCGATGGTGGACCACGTGCTGGCCGCAGCCCGGTCCGCGGGCGCCGCGAAGGCCGCGCTGGTGGTCGGTCCCGATGCGCCGTGGGCCGCCGGGCGCGGGTCGGACACCGTGTCCGTCCACGTCCAGGCCGAGCAGAAGGGGACGGGCGACGCGGTGCTGGCCGCCAAAGAGGCCTTCGCCGGCGCCGACGCCGTCGTGGTCCTCTACGGCGACAACCCGTTGGTGACGGCGGCCACCATAGACCGCATGCTCGACCGCGTTCTGGGCGGGGCGGACCTTGCCGTGCTCGCCTTCCGCACGGATGCGCCGGTCGGCTATGGCCGCATCATCCTCAGCGAATCCGGCAACGTCGTCGCGATCCGCGAGGAGAAGGACGCCAGCCCCGAGGAACGGGCCATCACCCTTTGCAACTCGGGCGTGATGGCGATTCGCGCGGGGGCGCCGCTGGATGCCCTCTCGGCGATCAAGGCGAACAACGCGAAGGGCGAATATTACCTCACCGACCTCGTGGAGATCGGCGCTGCGCGCGGCTTCAACATGGTGTGGGAGGAGGCGCCCTTCAGCGAGGTGATGGGCTGCAACGACCGCGCCCAGCTCGCCGAGGCGGAGGCCGAGTTTCAGCGCCGCGCCCGCGCCAAGGCGCTGGAGACGGCGACGCTGATCGACCCCGCGACGGTCTATTTCAGCCACGACACGGTGATCGGCGAGGACGTCACCATCGAGCCCAACGTGGTCTTCGGCCCCAAGGTGGCGGTGGGCGACGGGGCGAAGATCCTCGCCTTCTGCCATCTCACCGAAACTGTGATCTCGCCGGGCGCGTCGGTCGGGCCGTTCGCCCGTTCGCGCGGCGGCGCGGCGATCGGACCGGGAGCTAAGATCGGCAACTTCGTGGAGCTGAAGAACGCGGCGCTGGCGACGGGCGTGAAGGTCAGCCACCTCACCTATCTCGGCGACGCGTCGGTCGGCGAGGAGGCCAACATCGGCGCCGGCACCATCACCTGCAATTATGACGGGGTGAACAAGCACCGGACCGAGATCGGGGCGGGCGCCTTCATCGGCTCCAACAGCGCACTGGTGGCGCCGGTTTCGATCGGCGAGGGCGCCTTCGTGGCATCGGGCTCCGTCATCACCGAGGACGTTCCGGCCGATGCGCTCGCCATCGCCCGCGGACGCCAGGCGACGAAGCCGGACCGTTCGCCGCTCGCCTCCGGGCGCGACACCGCAAAGCGCGCATCGAAAGGTTAGGTTCGGCCCCGCGCGATGCATCGAAATGGCGTCCCAGCGCATTGTCCTTGCGTGATCGACTGACCCATAGAGGCCAACGGGAGGCCGCCGAGGATGCTGAGGGACCGTATCATCAGGATGTTGGAGCGTGTTCTGGGGGCCGAGGCGCACGACCCGGACCCCACCACGATGAACGCGATGGAGCGCGCCGAGGCGATCAGCGCGATGAGGAAGTCGGGCGCGGGCATGGTGTCGGAGTTCGCCGACGCCACCGAATCGGCCCGCCAATATGCGCGCGAGGCGAATCAGACCGGGCAGGAACCGATGGAGGGCGGGTTCGTCGACGATTCCGAAGACTCCCGGACCCTCGCCCGCGCGGCGAGCGAGAAGGACGGGAGCTACCTGGAATCGGACCTCGTCGACGACAATTGGGATGCCGAGGAGGAGGCCGAGATCGCCTCGCCCGCCAACATGCCGGTCCCGCGCAGCGATCTGATCGATTCCTCCGCCGGCGCGCGTGAAGCGGCCATCCGCGCCTCGGAGAAGAGCTTCGTGCGCGAGGAGGACGACGTGCCGGATGAAGACGAGGACATGCCCCCGCGCGAGGCTGCTGCGGCCACGGGCCCCTCTGACAAGGACGAGGCCGGCGCCAGACCGTGAAGCGCTTTTGCCATCAGCCGTTGAAGCGTGCGGTTTCGTAATCACTATTGAAGTGCAATAGGGTCCGAGTCAGCTACACCGGGCGAGTTGCAGGGCGGCAAGGGGAGTGGGGCGCGTCCCGCTGCCACGCGGCCCGAAACAGCCGGATGCCGTGCAAGGGCGCGGTGAGATCGAGTGAAGGCGGGGGCCAGCATGTGCGGTATTGTCGGAGTCATCGGAGCCGAAGACGCGGCGCCGCTCATTCTGGATGCGTTGAAGCGGCTTGAATATCGCGGTTACGATTCGGCCGGCATCGCCGCGGTGACGGCCGATGGCGCGATGGACCGCGTGCGCGCCTCCGGCAAGCTGCGCAATCTCGAGAAGGCGATGGCGGGTCATCCGCTGGCCGGGGGAACGGGTATCGGCCACACCCGCTGGGCGACCCATGGTGCGCCGACGGACGGCAATGCGCACCCCCATGTGGCCGGCCGCGTCGCGGTGGTTCACAACGGCATCATCGAGAATTTTCGCGAGCTGCGCCGCGCGCTGGAAGACTCCGGCGCGACCCTGACGTCCGAGACCGATACCGAGCCCGTGGCGCACCTCCTCGACCGGGCGCTCGGCGCCGGGGCGGACCTGCGCACGGCGCTGGTGGAGACGCTTGGCGCGCTGGAAGGCGCCTACGGCCTCGCCTTCTCCTTCGCCGGCCAGCCGCAGACGCTTGCGGCAGCGCGCTTCGGCAGTCCGCTCGCCATCGGCCTTGCCGACGACATCAAGATGATCGGCTCCGACGCGATTGCCCTCGCACCGTTCTGCGACGAGATCATCTACCTCGAGGACGGCGACTTCGCGATCCTCTCCGCCGACAAGGTGGAGGTGTTCGCCAAGGACGGAACGCCGGTGGAACGCCCCGCCCAGCCGGTGCCGATGCAGGTGTCGCTGGCCGAGAAGGGCAACTACCGCCACTTCATGGCCAAAGAGATCCACGAGCAGCCGGAAGTCATCGCCCGCACGCTCAGCCATTATATCGACGTCGGCGCGGGAACGGTGCGCTCAAGCGCTGCGCCGGTGGATTTCCGCAAAGTGAGCCGCCTGTCCATCTCGGCATGCGGCACGGCCTATTATGCCGGCCTTGTCGCGCGGTACTGGTTCGAGCGGCTGGCGCGTCTGCCGGTGGACCTCGATGTGGCGTCCGAATACCGCTACCGCTCGCAGCTCTTCGCGGCGGACGAGTTGGCGCTCTTCATCTCCCAGTCGGGCGAGACGGCGGACACGCTGGCGGGCCTGCGCGCGGCCAAGGCGGGCGGGCAGACCATCGCCGCCGTCGTCAACGTGCCGACCTCCACCATGGCGCGCGAGGCGGACATCGTGCTGCCGACCCTGGCGGGACCTGAGATCGGCGTCGCCTCCACCAAGGCGTTCACCTGCCAGCTCTCGACCCTCGCCGCGCTGGCGGTGAAGGCGGGCATCGACCGCGGCACGCTCGCCCCATTCGAGGCGGAAGGCTTCCTCAACGCGCTGGCCGAGCTGCCGCGCCTGGTGGCCGAGGCGGTGACCCTGGAACACGCCATCGAACGGGTGGCGCGGATCGTGGCCCCGGCCCGCTCGGCGCTCTTCCTCGGCCGCGGCACATCGTTCGCGGTGGCGATGGAGGGGGCGCTGAAGCTGAAGGAGCTCAGCTACATCCACGCCGAGGCCTATGCGGCGGGCGAACTGAAACACGGCCCCATCGCGCTGGTGGACGACGAGCTTCCGGTGATCGTCATCGCCCCCTATGATGACCTCTTTGCCAAGACCGTCTCCAACATGCAGGAGGTGCATGCGCGCGGCGGGCGGATCATCGCGGTGACGGACGCGCGCGGCGCCCACGCCATCGGCGACACGGCGGAGGAGCTGATCGTTCTTCCGGACGTCCCGGCCTTCGTCGCGCCGGTGGTGGCGACGGTGCCGATGCAGCTCCTCGCCTACCACGCGGCCATCATCAACGGCACGGATGTCGACCAGCCCCGGAACCTCGCCAAATCCGTTACAGTTGAGTAATTTGCGCCGGCGAGACGTGGTGCGCATATTAGGGTTCTCTCGAACAATCATGCGCTGACGCCGGGGCGGAGCGCACCGGCGCGCGCCGTCTTGCCTGCTTGCGGGCGGTCGACGATGGCCCCGGACGAAGGGGTGGTGGTGAGATGGACGAACAGCACAGCGAACCCCGTCACGGTCACCGCAGGCTGATGGTCAACCGGCTGAGGAATTATCTGATCACGGGCGTGATCGTCGCCGCACCGCTGACGATCACGGTCTATCTGGTCGCGTCCATCGTCAGCTATGTGGACGGTGTGGTGAAGCCGTGGATTCCGATCGCCTGGAACCCGGAGACCTACGTTCCCTTTCCGCTTCCGGGCATCGGCGTCGTCGTCGCGGTCGTCGGCCTGGTTCTGCTGGGCTTTTTGACGGCGAACATCTTCGGCCGCACGATCCTGGCGCTGGGCGAGGCGATTCTCGCCCGCATGCCCCTGATCCGCAACGTCTATGCGGCGCTGAAGCAGATCTTCGAGACGGCGCTTTCGGAGCGCAGCCACACCTTCCGGCGGGCCGGGTTGATCGAATATCCGCGCAAGGGGGTGTGGTCGCTGGTCTTCATCGCCACCGACGTGAAGGGGGAGATCGGCCACCGGCTGGGCGACGACGACGACGCGATCTCCGTCTTCCTGCCGACGACGCCGAACCCCACGTCCGGCTTCCTCCTGTTCGTGCCCCGGCGGGACGTTCTGGTGCTCGACATGTCGGTCGAGGATGCGGCGAAGCTGGTCATCTCGGCCGGGCTCATCACGCCGCGCTGGGCGCCGAAGGGGCAGCTTCACAGCCGCTCGACGGGGGCGCCGAATGCGCCCAAACACCCGCACATCGCCGGCGAGGCGGTGGAGGTGCCGATTCGCGGCACGCTGCCGGAGGACGACAGGCGCGCCGCCGAGGAGGCCGAGGCCGAGCGCACCAAGACGCCGACGAACTGAGACGCGGGCCGCCGGGCGCAGAATCGGCGCGCGGGCGTCTCTTTTGGCCGGCCGCGGGCTTGCCTCCCGCGCCGGAGGCTTTAGGAACGCCGGCACGGCCTGCGGCGGCGCTTTCACGGCGCGGCGGGCTCCACGACACGCATTGGATCACCGATGGCCGAGCTTTCACCGACGGACCCGCGTTCCTCCTTCCAGTCCATGATCCTGGCGCTGCAGGCCTATTGGGCGGCGCGCGGCTGCGCCATCCTGCAGCCCTACGATATGGAAGTGGGCGCGGGCACGTTCCATCCGGCGACCACCTTGCGTGCGCTGGGGCCGCGTCCCTGGCGGGCGGCCTATGTGCAGCCCTCCCGCCGCCCCGGCGACGGGCGCTACGGCGAGAACCCCAACCGCCTGCAGCACTACTACCAGTTCCAGGTCATCCTGAAGCCGAGCCCCGCGGACCTGCAGGCACTCTATCTCGGCTCGCTCGACGCCATCGGCATCGACCTGAAGCGCCACGACGTGCGCTTCGTCGAAGACGACTGGGAGAGCCCGACGCTGGGCGCCTGGGGTCTCGGCTGGGAGTGCTGGTGCGACGGGATGGAGGTCTCGCAGTTCACCTATTTCCAGCAGGTCTGCGGGATCGACTGCCGTCCGGTGTCGGGCGAGCTGACCTACGGGCTGGAGCGCCTCGCGATGTACGTGCAAGGCGTCGAGAATGTCTACGATCTCACCTACGTGGCCGAATCGGAGCTGGGGCCGCGGGTCTCCTATGGCGAGGTCTTCCTGCAGGCGGAGCGGGAATATTCGGCCCACAATTTCGAACATGCGGACACCGAGATGCTGCTGCGCCATTTCCGCGACGCCGAAGCCGAGTGCCACGCGCTGCTTTCGGCCGGTGCGCCGGGCGAGGAGGGGGCGATGCACCGCATGGTGCTGCCGGCCTACGACCAGACCATCAAGGCGAGCCACATCTTCAACCTGCTCGACGCGCGCGGCGTGATCTCGGTGACGGAGCGGCAGGGCTATATCGGCCGAGTGCGCGCGCTGGCGAAGGCGTGCGGCGAGGCCTACCTTCTGACCGAAGGCGGCGGCTTCGGCTACACGGCGGACGCGGCCTGATCCGCGCCCGGCCCCGCGGCGCAACGCCACAAGGGGGACCCGCCGCGGCGGCGCGGGGTGGCGGGCGCCCCCTCGCGAAAGGTCGCGTTAAACCCCGCCGTGCTTTGGTCGGGCATCCTCATGGACGGACCCGATGCCCACGCGCCACCGACGTCGATCCCGCTTTACCTTCTTCCTTCTGCCGCTGCTTCTGGTGGCTGTCGCCGTCTATTTCGGCTGGCAGTCCGGCCGTGGCGACTATGGCGACGAGGCGCGCGAAGCGCTCCGCGTCGACCGTGCGGAGCTCGAGGCCGAGCTTGCCGAACTCGTCGCTGAGCGCGAGCATCTGCAGGACCGCGTGCGCCGTCTGAGGGTCGACGCGCTCGATGCTGACCTTCTCGACGAGCGCGCCCGTGCGCAGCTCAACATGGCGCACGCCAACGAGATCGTCATCCTGCATGGCAGCAATACGGCACAGTCTCAGCTGATCCTCGGCGCGCACGGCAACTGAGCCGCCCGCGCGCCCTGCGCGGCTGTGAAACTGCGCCGCGCCGCCGGCCTTGCGCCCCGTCTTGCGCACTCCTCGCCGTGCGCCCACGCCACAGGGTCGCACCCCGTCCAGCCGGCCATCTCGCCGTTGCATGGCGTCGCACAAAACGGGCTCCCCGCTTTGCGTTCACCCGGGCGTAGTCTAGGTTCACCCCAAAAGCGCGACGTTAGGAGGGGGCCGATGGCCGTCGAAGCCAAAGCGAAGGAAACGGGGGGCGGCGAGACCGGCACCCAATTTACGGTGGACGACTATCGGCGCGCCTACGAGGACATGCTCCTCATCCGCCGTTTCGAGGAGAAGGCCGGCCAGCTCTACGGCATGGGTCTCATCGGCGGGTTCTGCCACCTTTATATCGGCCAGGAAGCCGTCGTCGTCGGCGCACAGATGGCGATGCAGGAGGGCGACCAGGTCATCACCGGCTACCGTGACCACGGCCACATGCTGGCCACCGGCATGGACGCCAAGGGCGTGATGGCCGAGCTGACGGGCCGTGCCTCGGGCTATTCCAAGGGCAAGGGCGGCTCGATGCACATGTTCAGCGTCGAGAAGAACTTCTACGGCGGCCACGGCATCGTCGGCGCGCAGGTCTCGCTCGGCACGGGCATCGCCTTCGCCAACCGCTACCGCGAGAACGGCGCGGTAGCGCTGACCTATTTCGGTGACGGCGCGTCGAACCAGGGCCAGGTCTACGAGAGCTTCAACATGGCCAAGCTCTGGTCGCTGCCGGTCGTCTACATGATCGAAAACAACAAGTACGGCATGGGCACCTCCATCGACCGTGCGTCGGCCAACACCGACCTGTCGCAGCGCGGCGCCTCGTTCGGCATTCCGGGCGAGCAGGTGGACGGCATGCATGTGGAGACCATGCGCGACGCGGTGGCCCGCGCGCTGGAGCATGCGCGCAGCGGCAAGGGGCCGTACATCCTCGAGATGTTGACCTACCGCTACCGCGGCCACTCCATGTCGGACCCGGCAAAGTACCGCACGCGCGACGAGGTGAACGAGTACCGCCAGAAGCGCGACCCGATCGACCATGTGCGCGACATTCTGATCAGCCAGCACGGCGTGAAGGAAGACGCGATCAAGGCGATCGACAAGCGGGTGCGCGACACGGTGAACACGGCGGCGGAGTTTGCGCAGTCGGAGCCCGAGCCCGATCCGTCGGAGCTGTGGACGGACGTGGTGCGGTGATGGCGGCTCGGCCTTCGCGCGGTTGGTCCGCGCCCCTCACGTCACCGGCAAACAACAAGAAACAGGTCTCGGACACGAACGATGCCCACTGAAATTCTGATGCCCGCCCTGTCGCCGACGATGGAAGAGGGCAAGCTCGCCAAGTGGCTGAAGTCGGTGGGGGATAATGTCGCCCCCGGCGACGTGATCGCCGAGATCGAGACCGACAAGGCGACCATGGAGGTCGAGGCGGTCGACGAGGGTACGCTCGGCAAGATCCTGGTCGAGGAAGGCACCGAGGGTGTGCCGGTGAATGCGCCGATCGCGGTGCTGCTGGGCGAGGGCGAGTCGGAGAGCGACATCGGCGCCGCCGCCGCACCCACGCCCGAAAAAGCCCCCGCATCCGAAAGCTCCGCCCCAGCGGCCGCCGCGGACGGTCCGAAGCCGACGGGCAGCCTGTCGGCGGATGCGCCGAGGCCCCCGGCCGCGCCGCGCTCCGGCCCGGCCCCGGCGGAGATGCCGGACGATCAGCCCGCCGAGCCCGATGTCCCCGCCGGCACGGAAATGAAGCAGATCACCGTGCGCGAGGCGCTGCGCGACGCAATGGCCGAGGAGATGCGCGCCGACGGCGACGTGTTCCTGATGGGCGAGGAGGTCGCCGAATATCAGGGCGCCTACAAGGTCAGCCAGGGTCTTCTGGAAGAGTTCGGGGCGAGACGTGTGGTCGACACGCCGATCACCGAGCACGGTTTTGCGGGTCTGGGCGTCGGCGCGGCGATGGCGGGTCTGAAGCCGATCGTCGAGTTCATGACGTTCAACTTCGCGATGCAGGCGATCGACCAGATCATCAACTCGGCGGCGAAGACGCACTACATGTCGGGCGGCTTCATCAAGTCGCAGATCGTGTTCCGCGGACCGAACGGGGCGGCGGCACGTGTGGCGGCGCAGCACAGCCAGGACTTCGCGTCCTGGTACGCGCACGTCCCCGGCCACCGCGTGATCCAGCCCTATTCGGCGATGGACGCGAAGGGCCTCCTGAAGGCTGCCATCCGCGATCCCAACCCGGTCATCTTCTTGGAAAACGAGATCCTCTACGGCCAGACCTTCGAGGTTCCGGCGGAGATGGATTTCGTCCTGCCCATCGGCAAGGCGAAGGTGGAGAAGACGGGGCGGGACGTGACCATCGTCTCCTTCGGCATCGGCATGACCTATGCGATGAAGGCGGCGGCGGAGCTGGCCCAGATGGGCATCGACGCGGAGGTGGTCAACCTTCGCACGATCCGCCCGCTCGACATCGACACGGTGATCAAGTCGGTGCAGAAGACGAACCGCTGCGTGACGGTCGAAGAGGCGTTCCCGACCTGCTCGATCTCGTCGGAAATCGGCTACCAGCTGATGGAAAAGGCGTTCGACTTCCTGGACGCTCCGGTGCTGCGCGTGACCGGCAAGGACGTCCCGATGCCTTACGCGGCGAACCTCGAAAAGCTGGCACTGCCGTCCGTCGCCGAGGTGATCGACGCGGTGAAGGCGGTGACCTACCGGACCTGATCCGGCCCCGCATCGGAACGAAGAGGCCCGCTCCGGCGGGCCTTTTTCATGTCGGCACGGAACTTTGGAAGGTCGGCGGCAGGGTCAAGGATCCGCGCGGACCCACGCGCAGGCCGCTTCTTCAGCGGGCGAGCATGGGGAGCACGGGTCCTTGACGCTGTCGGCGGCCTTCACAGCCTTGTCTCAGGTGGTCAGTCTCGGGCTTCTTCAGCCCGAACTGACCGCCTGCCCGCTGGCGAAGCGGGGGGAGCGCGAGGGGGGAACGCCCTCGCAGAAGGCTCCGCCGGCACAGCGGCCTTGTCACGCCTGTCAAACCTCCGCCGCGATCCGCCGTGACGGCGACAGCAGCAGCGGCAGCATGGCGAGGAGTTGCAGCACGATGAGGACCAGGAAGGCGACCTTGAAGCCTTCGTAGGTGACGCCGCCGGTGTCGCTGCGCCAGGCGTCGAGGACGAGGCCGAAGCCCCATTGGCCGAGGAAGGCGACGGCGAAGACGAGGAAGTTGAGCGCCGTATTCACCCGCCCGGCCATCGCCAGCGGGAACTGGGACGAGGCGATGTTGTAGCTGTGGACGGCGACGGAGCCGACCATGGCGAAGAGGATCCACAGCGGCGGCGTCCACGCCACGGGCAGCACGATGAAGGCGACCTCGACGGAGATGGTGACGAAGGCGCCGATGACGAGGACGGGCATGGCGAGGCCCATCCGCTCGGCACGGGAGAAGATGAACCCGTAGGCGAGGAAGCCGGTGATGAGGCCGATGGAGTTGGCGGACAGCCACAGGGCCGCGTCGGCGGGGCTCATCTCGACGATCTGCCGCAGCCAGGGCCCCGCCCACAAGCTGATGACGGACAGCATTCCGACCTGGATGACGGACGCGATGGGGGCGATGCGCCACAGGGTGCGGCTCGTCAGCACGGCCATGAACTCGCGCAGCATGAGGCGGGTTTCGGTGGTGGCGCGGGAGGGCTCGTGGCGGCGGGGCACCACGGTGAGGAGGAGGACGGCGGCGGTGAGGGTCGCGGCGGCGAGGCCCCAGAAGAGGCCGCGCCAGCCGATGAGGTCCATGGCGGCTTCGGCGGGGCCGCCGCCCAGCGCGCTGCCGACGCCGCCGAAGGCCATGTGCAGGCCGATGACGAGGGCGCGCCGCTCGGGCGTGAACCAATGGCGGTAGGCGGTCATCGGCCCCATGAGCGCCATCGAGGCGCCGACGCCGATGAGGAAGCGCCCGAGAAAGAGATGGCCCGTCGTCGCGCCTGCGGCGAAGACGACGCAGCCCAGGGTGGCGACGAGCCATGTCGCGGCCTCCACGCGGCGCGGGCCGAAGCGGTCCATGAGGATGCCGAGGGGGATCTGTGTGGCAACGAAGCCGAGGAAATAGAGGCTCGTCATGAGGCCGAGGTCGGCGGGGGAGAGGCCGAACTCGTCGGTGACGGGGGCGCCGGCGACCGCGTTCACCACCCGCAGCATGTAGGAGAGGAGATAGGCGAGGGCGAAGGGGAGGAAGACGCGCAGGGCAAGTGACATGGCGTTTGGATAGTGCGGCGCGTGATGCCTGAACAGGCATATTGTGATCACAGACTAGACAATGATCACATCAACGCGCTGCCTTTTAATTGGGCCATGAAGGCTTGGTCGAGGTGGTCCTTGAGGCGCCAGACGAGCCGGCCTTCTACGGTGAGGCCGTTGCGTGTGCCGATGGCGGAGCGTCCGCCGGTGGAGAGGAGCACGAGGGCGTTGCGCTGGAGGGTGACGGGGGCCAGAGGCAGGCCTGCGGCGCGGCGGCGGATGGCCTCGGCGAGGGGCGGACCGGCGCGCACGGAGAAGACGCCGGCCTTGGGGCGCGGATCGCCCTCGCGGGTGGCGCTGTCGCCGACGGCGAGGACGTGGGGGTGCGATGTCGAGCGCATGACGGTGTCGGTGGCGAGGTAGCCGTCGGCGGTGCGGGCGAAGGGGGTCGCGGCGAGCCAGGCGGGCGGTGCGGGTCCGGTGACGGCGAGGGTGACGTCGGCAGCGGGGACGTCGACGGTGCCGAGGCGCAGGGTGACGCTGCGCCGGGCGAGGGCGCGCAAGGCCCGCCGCCGTGCTGCTGGCGGGAAGGCGGCGAGGGGCGCTTCGGCACGATCCACCAGGGTGACGGCGGCTTCGGGGCGGCGGGCGGCGAGCGCCAGGGCGATCTCGGTCCCGGCCGGCCCGGCGCCGATCACGGCGAAGCTGGCGGCGGCCCCGCAGGTTGGAACACCCGCGCCCGCGTCAACGGAGGCACTGGCGCTGCCGGATACGCCACTGGCGGCTGGGGCGCCGGAGATCGCGCCCCCGCAGGCCGGTGCGTCGTAAGCCGCGCCGCCGAAGGCCTCGACGTCCGAGGCTGGGCCAAGGTGCGGGGCGAGGCCGGCGACAAGACTGTCGAACGGTTTGGCGGGGATGATCGCGGGGGCGGCGAGCGGGCCGGTGCGCGCGGTTTCGGACCCGGTGTTGACGACGAGCGTGTCGAACGCGAGGCGCGTCCCGTCGGCGAGGACGAGGTGGTTCTCGACAGCCCCGGCGATGTCGCCGGACACCAGGTCCACGCCGTGGCGGGCGGCGAAGGAGGCGAGCGGGACCTTCATCGCGTCCAGAGGGTAGATCCCCTCGATCCAGCCCGGCACCATGCCCGAATAGTGTGCCGCATCGCCACGCGAGACGAGGGTGATCTCGGCCCCCGGCGGCGGCGTGCCGAGGCGGGTGAGGGCGAGCATGGCCGCATGTCCCGCCCCGGCGATGACGATGCGGTGGGTTCGGCCACGGCGGCCGCCGGTTCGGGTCACGCCGCTCATCTCCTCTGCGTGTCTCGCCAGACGCCCTCGTCAGACACCGGGCGAAACGCCACGTCCAGCCGCGCCCCGCCTAGCGACCCGCCGCCCACGCCTGTGCCGCGCAGGCCGGGCCGTGCAGGTAGGGCCGCGACGGTCACGGCCGGGTCAATCGAAGTTCTGCCGCGCATGTGCCTTCCGGTCGCGGGGCGCCACTTGCGACCCGACTCGCATCGACGTTTCCGCCCATCGCGCGGCCGCATAGGCGTGGACGAGGGCGGGTGGGCGCCCGGCGGAGGTGCGGCGGCGGTTGACCGGCAGGAGACGAGGTCACATAGGTCAAGGCCCGATAATGTGAAGCGTGATCGCGAGTGGCAATGGCCGACGCTGCCATCCCCTACCGTCCGCCGTTCGATTCGCCGGTGCGCGCCTTCGGCGTCGTCGTCGTACCGCTCGCCCTCCTGGCGGTCACCGGCACCTTTCTGACGCTGACGGGTCTGACACCGATCGAGCCGACGACGAGCGTCATCGTCATCGCGCTGATCGTCAACACCATCCTCGTGATGCTGCTGGTAGGCGGCGTCATCTACGAGGCGTTCAAGCTCTTCCGCGCACGATCGGCGCAGCGGGCGGGGGCGCGGCTTCATGTGCGCATCGTCGCCCTCTTCTCGGTCATGGCGGTGCTGCCGGCCGTGCTCGTCGCCGTGGTGGCGACGCTGACCCTGTCGCGCGGTCTCGACCGCTGGTTCGAGGACCGCATTCAGGCGATGGTGGTCAACTCGGTCAAGGTGGCCGACGCCTATGTGGGCGAGCACAGCCGGGCGATGACCGGCGACCTCCTCGCCATGACGCGCGACCTGGAGCGGGCGAAGAACATCTACGACCTCGAGCCGACGCGGTTCGACCGCTTCTTCCAGGCGCAGACGGCACTGCGCAACCTTCCCTCGGCCTTCCTGCTCAACGGAGCGGGCGAGGTGATCACGCGGGCGGTGGTGGAACCCTCGGTCGACCTCAGGATGCCGCCGCCGGAGGCCATGCGCGAGGCGCTGAAGGGCCGTCCGGTGCAGATCTCGCCCGGCGAGGCGGACCAGGTGGGCGGCATCATGAAGCTCGCCTCCTACCACGACACATACCTTTATATCGCCCGGCTGATGGACCCGGACGTCAACGGCTTCCTGCGCCTCACGCGGGCGAATGCGGAGGAATATATCCGCCTGGAGCAGGCGCGGCGCGGTGTCTCGGTGGCGTTCGGCCTCGTCTATGCGGGCGTCACCCTGGTGCTTCTCGTCTGCGCCATCTATCTCGGCTTCGGCTTCGCGAACAGCCTCGTGGCGCCGATCCGCGAGCTCATCGGCGCGTCGGACCGGGTGTCCAAAGGCGATCTCGACGTGGAGGTTCCTGTCCGCTTCTTCGACGGGGACATCGCCCACCTCGGCGAGACCTTCAACGCGATGACGTCGACGCTGAAGCGCCAGCACGACGACCTCATCGCCGCCAACGACCAGGCCGAGCGGCGCCGCCGTTTCACCGAGGCGGTGCTGGGCGGCGTGTCGGCCGGTGTCATCGGCATCGATTCGGACGGGCGGGTGACCCTCGCCAACAGCTCCGCGCTTGCGATGCTGGATCTTTATGAAAGCGACATCGTCGGCCGCACCCTGACCGAGGTTGTGCCGGAGCTTCGCGCGGTGCTGGAAGGCGAGGGGGGGCTCGCCCGCCTGAGGGTCAAGCCGGAGCAGATCAGCCTGCCGCGCAAGGGCCGTGAGCGGATGATCTCCGTGCGCGCCACCACCGACCGAACCGACGTTGCGCGGCCGGGCTACGTGCTGACCCTCGACGACATCACCGACCTCGTGACGGCGCAGCGTACCTCGGCCTGGGCGGACGTGGCGCGGCGAATCGCCCACGAGATCAAGAACCCGCTGACACCGATCCAGCTTTCGGCCGAGCGCATCAAGCGGCGCTACGGCAAGCAGATCCGCGAGGACGACCACGCGGTGTTCGACCAGTGCGTCGACACCATCGTGCGGCAGGTGGATTCCATCGGCCACATGGTCAACGAGTTCTCGAACTTCGCGCGGATGCCGGCGCCGGCAATGGAGCGGCTCGACCTGCGCGAGGCGGTGCGTGAGGCGGTGTTCGTTCAAGGCATCGTCAACGAGCAGATCATCAAGACGACGGATCTGCCCGACGAGCCGGCCATCGCGCACTTCGATCAGCGGCTTGTGACGCAGGCGCTCTCCAACCTCGTGAAGAACGCGGCCGAGGCGATCGAGCCGACGACGGAGGCCGAGCGCGGCGGGCCGGGGCGCATCCACACTCATCTTTTCGTGAACGAGGCGGGGGAAACCGTGGTCGACATCATCGACAACGGCATCGGTTTCCCCTCCAGCGGACGCGAGCGGCTGCTCGAACCCTACATGACGACGCGCGAGAAGGGCACGGGGCTCGGCCTCGCCATCGTCAAGAAGATCGCCGAGGAACAGGGCGGGCGGATCGAGCTGCTCGACGCTTCGGCGGTGTCGGAAAACACGCGCGGGGCGTGCGTCAGGTTCGTTCTGCCGCCGATGGTGGGGTGAGCCGGTGAACGCCGGCCCCCCGCGACAAAAGGGGCCCGCGGTTCGGCGATGCCGTGCTGCGGGTCGAGGAAGTCCGCCACCTGTGGCATAGGATCGGTTAAATTGACGGGCGATTCGGATTGTCGGCACGCCCGGACCCGGCCCGATCGTCTTGACGGCCCAACCAACACGCGCGACGTAGACGCGGGGTTGCCGGGCTCGTCTCTCAAAGCCGGACCGGGGCGAAGAGTGGAGCGCTGATGGCATCGGACATTCTTGTCGTCGACGACGAGATCGACATTCGCAACCTGATTGCCGGCATCCTGGAGGACGAAGGCTACGAGGTTCGCACCGCGGCCGACTCCGACGAGGCGCTGGCGGCGATCGGTGCGCGCCGGCCGCAGCTCATCTTTCTCGACATCTGGCTGATGGGCTCCAAGCTGGACGGGCTGCAGCTTCTCGACACCATCCGTGCGCAGCATTCCTCGATGCCGATCGTGATGATCTCCGGCCACGGCAACATCGAAACGGCGGTGTCGGCGATCAAGCGCGGCGCCTACGACTATATCGAGAAGCCGCTGAAGGCGGACCGGCTGCTGCTTGCGGCCGAGCGTGCGCTGGAAGCCTCGCGCCTGCGCCGTGAAGTGGACATGCTGCGCACCAAGTCGGGCGAGTTTCAGGACCTCATCGGCAATTCGGCGGTGATGAACCAGCTCCGCTCGACCATCGAGAAGGTGGCGCCGACCAACTCGCGCATCATGATCATGGGTCCATCCGGCTCCGGCAAGGAGCTCGTGGCGCGCACGATCCACAAGAAAAGCCTGCGTGCGGACGGGCCTTTCGTGGTCGTCTCCTCGGCCTCCATCACGCCGGACAAGATGGACGAAGCGCTGTTCGGCGCCGAGGCCAAGCCGGGGCAGGACCCGTCCGTCGGCGCGCTGGAAGAGGCGCACGGCGGCACGCTCTATCTCGACGAGATCGGCGACATGCCGATGGAGACGCAGGCCCGCATCCTGCGCGTTCTGACGGCGCAGGAGTTCAACCGTGTCGGCGGGTCGACGCGGGTGAAGGTCAACGTGCGCATCATCTCCTCCTCCGCGCGCGACATGCAGGAGGAGGTGGCCGAGGGGCGCGTGCGCGAAGACCTCTTCCACCGCCTCTCGGTGGTGCCGGTCCGTGTTCCCGCGCTCGCCCAGCGGCGCGAGGACGTGCCGATGCTGATCGACTATTTCCTACGCCAGACGGCGGAGAACCAGGGTCTGCCGCGCCGCATCGTCGGCGAGGACGCGATGGCCGTGCTCCAGGCGCACGACTGGCCCGGCAACGTGCGCCAGCTCAAGAACAACGTCGAGCGGCTGCTCATCCTCACCCGCGACGGCGACCCGAACGACCCGATTTCCGCCGACCTTCTTCCGAACGAGATCGGCGCCATCGTGCCGCCTTTGTCGTCCCAGGCGGGGGGCGAGCACATCATGGCGCTCCCCTTGCGGGACGCGCGCGAGATCTTCGAGCGGGACTATCTGCGCGCGCAGATCAACCGCTTCTCCGGCAACGTGTCCCGCACGGCCGAGTTCGTGGGCATGGAGCGCTCGGCGCTGCACCGCAAGCTGAAGACGCTGGGCATCGCGTGACCTCGGCGACGGCCCCGCTCGGCCCCGACCGGGTCTTCGTCAAAGACCTCGTGCGGTCCATCGAGGTCGGCATCCTTCCGGAAGAATATGGCGTCACCCAGCGCGTGCGCTTCCGTGTCGGCGTGACGCTCGCCGCCGGGGCCGAGGCGGGGGCGGACGGTCTCGCCTTCAGCTACGTCACCATCCTGGAGGCGATCGACCGGGCGACGGACCGCCATGTCGGCCTGTTGGAAGATCTCGGCGAGGCGCTGGCGGCGGACCTTCTGTCCGACCCCAACGCGGGCGCGGTCGACATCATGATCGAGAAGCTGGACCGGATCGACGGCGCGGCGGTGTTCGGCCTCGAAATGCGGCGCGGCCGCGGGCAGGCGGTCGCGCGATGACGGCGATGAAGACGATCGGCCTCCTCGGCGGTCTCTCGTGGGAATCCACCACCCTCTATTACCAGCACCTCAACCGCGGCACGCGCGAGCGGCTCGGCGGGCTGCACTCGGCCCCGCTCGTCCTCTGGTCTTTCGACTTCGCCGAGATCGAGGCGCTGATGGCGGCCGGCGACTGGACCGGCGCGACGGAGCGCATCGCGGACGCCGGCAAGCGGCTGGCGGACGCGGGCGCCGAACTCATCGTCATCTGCTCCAACACCATCCATCGCATGGCAGGCGCGGTCGAGGCGGCGGCGGGCGTCCCGCTCGTCCACATCGCCGACGCGACGGCGCAGGCGGTGCGTGCCGAAGGGGTCATGTCGCCGCTGCTGCTGGCCACCAAGTTCACCATGGAAGGCGCCTTCTACCGCGGCCACATGCAGGACCATTATGGCCTGTCGGTGCGCATTCCGGGCGACGAGGCCCGCGTGGAGGTCCACCGGATCATCTTCGAGGAGCTGTGCCAGGGCATCATCCGGCCGGAGTCCAAAGCGGCGATGCTCGAGATCGTCGACCGGGCGATGGAGGAGGGGGCCGACAGCGTCATCCTCGGCTGCACCGAGGTGGCGATGCTGATCGGCCAGGACGACATCGGCGCGCCGGTGTTCGATTCCACCGCGATCCACGCCAACGCCGTGCTGGACAAGGCGCTGACGGCGGACTGACACGTCCGGCGCGGGGCTGGGCGACACCGCCCGTCTTGGCCTATATGATGACGCTGGCACACTGACGGAAAGTCCGATCCACTATGGCGCTCAACTAAAACATGCGCATCGTAATTTGCGGCGCCGGGCAGGTGGGGTTCGGCATTGCCGAAAGGCTCGCCGGCGAAGGTCACGACGTGTCCGTGATCGACCTGTCCCCCCAGCTCATCGCCAACGTCCGCGACCAGCTCGACGTGCGCGGCGTCATCGGCCACGGTGCGCACCCCTCGGTCCTCGCCTCGGCGGGTGCGGAGAATGCTGATCTTCTGATCGCCGTCACCCAGTCGGACGAAGTGAACATGGTCGCCTGTCAGGTCGGCCACTCGATCTTCCAGGTGCCGACGAAGATCGCCCGCGTGCGCGCCCAGTCCTACCTGAACCCGGTCTATTCCGACCTCTTCGCGCGCGATAACCTGCCCATCGACGTCGTCATCTCGCCCGAGATCGAGGTCGGCGAAATGGTGATGCGCCGCCTCTCGCTTCCCGGCGCGGTGGAGACGGTGCGGTTTGCCGACGACAAGATCATCGTCGTCGGCATCCTGTGTCTCGAGGATTGCCCGGTGGTCGACACGCCGCTGAAGCAGCTCACCGACCTCTTCCCCAACCTCGGCGCTGTGGTGACCGGCGTCTTCCGCCACGGCACCCTCATCGTCCCCCATTCGGACGAGATGCTGCGGGTGGACGATCTCGTCTACGTGGTCGTCCCGCGCGAGCAGGTGCGCCGCACCCTCGTCATCTTCGGCCATGACGAGCCGAAGGCGAGCCGCGTCGTCATCGCCGGCGGCGGCAACATCGGCTTCTACGTCGCCCAGCAGCTCGAAAAGCGCGAGCCGTCGACGAAGGTGAAGATCGTCGAAAGCTCCCGCCAGCGCGCGCTCTACATCGCCGACGCGCTGCACAAGACGGTGATCCTCAACGGCTCGGCGTTGGACCAGGCGGTGCTGCGCGAAGCCGACATCGAGGATGCCGACACCATGGTCGCGCTGACCAACGACGATCAGGCCAATATCATCGCCTGCGTGATGGCGAAGACCCTCGGCTGTGCGCGCAATTTGTCGCTGATCAACAACGTATCCTATCCCGCGCTCGCCAACGCGCTGGGGATCGACGCCTACGTGAACCCGCGCGCGGTGACGATCAGCCGCGTGCTGCGCCACGTGCGCCGCGGGCGGATCGAGAGCGTCCATTCGCTGCAGAACGGCTCGGCGGAGGTGATCGAGGCGGAGGCGCTGGAGACCTCGCTTCTGGTGGGGCGGCCGCTCCGGTCGCTGGAACTCCCGGACGGTGTGCGAGTTGGCGCTATTGTGCGCCGCGGCAAACCGATCGAAGTCAATGGCGACACACAGATTCTCGCGCGGGACCGGGTTGTCATGTTCGCACTTGCGGAAAAAGTGCATCAGGTGGAACAGATGTTCCGCGTGAGCCTGGAATTCTTTTGATCGGAGCCCCGATGAGTCGCATCGCCTACGTCAACGGCCGCTATCTTCCCCATGCCGACGCCGTGGTCCATGTCGAGGACCGCGGGTTCCAGTTCGCCGACGGTGTCTACGAGGTGTGCGAGATCTGGAACGGCCAGATCGTCGACATGACGCGCCACCTCGACCGGCTGGCCAGGTCGCTGAACGAACTGTCGATGGATTGGCCGGTGGAACGCCGCGCCCTCACGATGATCCTGCGCGAGACCATCCGGCGCAACCGCGTCAAGGACGGCCTCGTCTATCTGCAGATCACCCGCGGCCAGGCGCGGCGCGACTTTTCCTTCCCCAAGGGCAAAGTGCCGCCGACGCTGGTGGTGACGGCGCGCTCGTCCGACCCGAAGGCGGCGCTGAAGGTGGGCGAAGAGGGGATCAGCGTCATCACCACGCCCGACATCCGGTGGGAGCGGGTGGACATCAAGACCGTTTCGCTGCTGCCGCAGGTGCTCGCCAAGGAAAAGGCGGTGCGGGCCGGCGCCAAAGAGGCGTGGATGTTCGACAAGGACGGCTTCGTCACCGAAGGCGCGTCCTCCAATGCGTGGATCGTGTCGCAGGACGGCACCTTGATCACCCGGCCGGCGGAAAAGGGCATCCTGCGCGGCATCACCCGCGCGGCGATCATGGACTATGCGGCGGCCAACGGCATCACCGTCGAAGAGCGTCCATTCACGATCGAGGAGGCGAAGGCGGCGCGCGAGGCGTTCATCACCTCCGCGACGATGACGGCCTCGCCCGTGGTGAAGATCGACGATAGCGTGATCGGCAACGGGGCGCCCGGCTCGATCGTGTCCGATATGCGTGCGCGCTTCCATGAAGCCGTAGAAAAACTCGCCTTGAGCGTGTATTGATCGGGTCTATGTCGGCCGCGCTTGAGCGGGGCCGACAGCGAACTACCTAAGTGTCTGGTGTTCATGGTCTGGTGCCGCTCGATTGTGTGTGTCGGCAACCGCGTGGGCATATCGTTATAGCGCGAGTGGGATATAACCAGTGGCTGAAAAAGCTCAAAACCTTCAGGATACGTTCCTCAACCACGTCCGCAAAAGCAAGACGCCGTTAACCATCTTCCTCGTCAATGGTGTGAAGCTTCAAGGCGTGTTGACCTGGTTCGACAATTTCTGCGTCCTGCTGCGGCGGGACGGTCATTCGCAGCTTGTCTACAAGCATGCGATCTCGACCATCATGCCGAACCAGCCGGTGCAACTGTTCGATCCGAACGAAGACAGCGGCTCACGCTAGCGTGACGCTGGGACGCGTATGATTTCCGACGACAAGTCTGCAGGAGACACTGCCACGAACGACGCTGCTACGAGAGACGCCGCCACGCACGATGCTGCCGCCAGCCGCGACGCCGTGACCGACGACGCTGCGATGATGCAGGGCGAGCCGACGGACGCCGAGGCCGGGGACAAGGCCGAACGTTCCGCGGCCGGCCCGCGGTCGAGCTACGAGGTGGCGGATGCGCCGACACGCGCCATCGTCCTTCTCCCCGTCATCAGGCAGGCGGAGGAGGACAAGCGCGAGCCGGAAGGACGCCTCGCCGAAGCCGTCGGCCTCGCCGACGCCATCGCGCTCGACGTGGTGGAAGCGCGCGTCGTACCGGTGCGCAATCCGCGGCCGGCGACCCTCTTCGGCACCGGCGCGGTGGACGACATCACCGCCGCTGCCAAGGCGGCGGAGGCGGAGCTCGTCATCATCGACCATCCGCTGACCCCGGTGCAGCAGCGCAATCTCGAAAAGGCGTTCGGCGCCAAAGTGCTGGACCGCACCGCGCTGATCCTGGAGATCTTCGGCGAGCGGGCGCAGACGGCGGAGGGCGCGCTGCAGGTGGAGCACGCCCACCTGACCTATCAGCGCTCCCGCCTCGTTCGCTCGTGGACCCACCTCGAACGCCAGCGCGGCGGTTTCGGCTTCCTCGGCGGCCCCGGCGAAACGCAGATCGAGGCGGACCGGCGTCAGATCGCCGAGCGCATCGCCCGCGTCGAGAAGGCGCTGGACGACGTGAAACGCACCCGCTCGCTGGCGCGCGAGCAGCGGCGGCGCAACAACCAGCCGGTCGTAGCGCTGGTCGGCTACACCAACGCCGGCAAGTCGACGCTGTTCAACCGCCTCGCCGGTGACCACGTCGAAAGCCGCGACCTGTTGTTCGCGACGCTCGACCCGACGCTGCGCAAGCTCGACCTGCCGCACGGGCGCACCGCCATCCTGTCCGACACGGTGGGCTTCATCTCCCACCTGCCGACCTCCCTCGTGGCCGCCTTCCGCGCCACCTTGGAGGAGGTGACGCTGGCCGACCTCATCATCCACGTGCGCGACATCAGCCACGAGGAGACCGACGCGCAGGCGTTCGACGTCCTGTCCACGCTGTCCGAAATCGGCGTGGAGCCTGGACAGCGCGAGGTGCTGGAGGTCTGGAACAAGGCCGACCGTCTGCCGGACGCGGTTCGCGTGCAGCGCGAGGCGGCGGCGAAAGGGCAGGGCGCCGTGCTGGTGTCGGCGGTGACCGGGGAGGGCGTTCCGGCGCTCCTTACCGCCATCGAAGACGCCCTGGCGCGCCGCGCCACCGTGCGCGAGGCGGTGATCGCCGCGTCCGACGGTGCGTTACTCGCCTGGCTCTACCGCAACACCGAGGTGCTCGCCCGCGCCGACGAGGACGAGACCGTGCGCCTCACCCTGCGCATCCCCGAGGCGCGCCTTGCCGACGCACTTGCCAAACTCGGCGAAGCCGTCCCCGAAGCCGCCCCGGTGTCGACGCCTTACGTGCCGTAAGACCTGATCAGCGCGGCGGGGGGCGGTGGTCCGCGTCCCCCGCTGTCAGCCGCGCGCGAGCTGCCTCGTCACCATCTCCGTCGCGTCGAATACCCCTTCGACCTTGAGGATCGTGTCGCTGAAGGCGAGACGGCCATTTTCGGGATCGGCAAGCGACTGGGCGAGAGGCACCGGCATCACCGCCGCACGACATACCGCCCAGTTCTGGTGGAAGACGGCGAGAGCCACCCAGTCGAAACTCTCGTCGTCGATTTCGTCGATCGCGGTGAAATTGGCCTCGGCATCACGCGCGGCAACGCGGCGGGAACGGATGCGGATCCGCGACCCCTTCGCGCTCGTCGCCGTGGTGACGCCGCCGCTTCGTGCAACCGTCCACCCGACGGCGCCGGAGAAGAGATACTCCGCCAACTGGCCAACGGGTTTGCTGATCGACCGCGATACGCCGCGACGCTGCAACTCGCCCATCACGTTGTACTGAAGGGCGAGAACGTCAGTCAGGTGAAGGTTCGTCAGATTGTCCATGGCAGCCTCCGCCGGATCGCGCCGCTGCCATAAATCTGTTCACGAAGCGTTTTCAACCTTTGATTTCGCCGCCTGCCACTTGACCTCCATCTCCTCGTGCGAGAGGTCGGCCCAGGTGCGGCCCTCGGCGCGCACGGCGGCATCCATCGCGCGCACACGGGCGGAAAAGCGCGCGTTCGTACCCGTCAGCGCACGGCCGGCGTCGATGTCGAGATGGCGCGCATAGTTCACCAAGGTGAAGAGGAGGTCGCCGAACTCGGCTTCCATCTCCGCCGCGTCGCCATCGCGCACCGCGGCGCTGAACTCTTCCAGCTCCTCGGCGATCTTGTCGACCACACCACCGGAATCGGGCCAGTCGAACCGCAGCTTGGCCATCCGCTTCTGCAGCTTCTGGGCGCGCACCAGAGGCGGAAAATTCACCGGCACATCGTCAAGGATGCCCTCCGGCTTGCCGGCGCGCTCCTCAGCCTTGATGAGGTCCCACATCGCCTCGATCTCGGCCGGGGTGCGGGCCGGCCCGTCGGAAAAGATGTGCGGATGACGGCGGATGAGTTTCTGCGCGATCGCCTCGCACACGTCGTCGAAGGTGAAGTCGCCGCGCTCGGACGCCATCTGGGAGTGGAAGACGACCTGCAGCAGGAGATCGCCGAGCTCGTCCTTCAGGTCGGCGAGGTTGCCCCGCTCGATCGCATCGGCCACCTCGTAGGCTTCTTCGATGGTGAAAGGGGCAATGGTTTCATAGGTCTGGGCGATGTCCCAGGCGCAACCATCCTGGGGATCGCGAAGCTGGGCCATGATGGCGCGCAGCCGTTCGATGGGTGCCGTCACAAGAGAGCCTCCGGCGTGTCTCGCCGTCCAGATACGCCCTCACGAGGCCGCCGCAAAGCCCCCGGATCGCAGCCCAACCGTCACCGCTCGGGCGGCCTCCAGTCGGCGGGCGGGCTCTTGCGGCGGGCGAACCGCAGCGCCAGACCCAGCGCCACGCCGACACCGATCGCAATCGTCAGGTCCGCCAGCACCGTCAGCACCAGGGTCAAAAGCAGCAGCGCGCGGTCCGCGAACGGCTCGGCCCAATATTGGCGCCATTTGTGCGGCTCGCTCATGTTCCACGCGGTCACGATCAGAACGGCGGCCAGCGCGGGAAGCGCAAGCTGGCCCACCAAAGGCGCGGCCACCATCATCATCGCCAGCACCGTGAGGGCGTGGACCATGCCGGCCACCGGGGTCGCCCCGCCGGCGCGCACGTTGGTGGCGGTTCGCGCGATCGCTCCGGTCGCCGGCAGTCCGCCGAACAGCGCGGAGCCGATGTTGGCCGCGCCTTGGGCCATCAACTCCGCGTTCGGCCTGTGGGTGTCCTCGATCATCCGGTCCGCCACAATCGCCGACAGCAGCGATTCCACACCGGCCAGGAAGGCGATCACCAGCGCGGACGGCAGCAATTCCACCAAGCGCGCCACGGAAAGGTCGGGCAGCGCCGGCACGGGGAGATGGTCCGGCAGCGCGCCGAAGCGCGAGACGATGGTGTCGACGTCGAGCCCCAGAAGCGCGGCGGCGGCGGACGTCAGCCCCACCGCGGCGATCAACCCCGGCCAGCGCGGAAACATCCGTCGCAGCGCGACAATGAGAACGATCGTCACCAGGCACACGCCGAGTGCGTCGACGCTCAAGGTGCCGCGCGCGGCCCACAGCGCGGCGAGTTTGGGGAGGAAGTCCGCGGGAAGCCCCGTCACCTCGAGCCCCAGCGCATCGGCGAGCTGGCTGGCGGCGATGATGATGGCGATGCCGATCGTGAACCCGTTGATCACCGCTTCCGGAACGTGGGCGATCAGCGAGCCGGCCCTCAGCACGGCGGCGA
This sequence comes from Acuticoccus yangtzensis, assembly GCF_001927245.1. Classification (GTDB taxonomy): domain Bacteria; phylum Pseudomonadota; class Alphaproteobacteria; order Rhizobiales; family Amorphaceae; genus Acuticoccus; species Acuticoccus yangtzensis. Next base: position 33,817 of record NZ_MJUX01000004.1, read on the forward strand.
TGAGCAGGATCACCCCGGCCATGAAGGTGGCGACGACGAGCCCGTCATATCCATGCGTGGCGATGACGGCGAAGACGACGACGATGAAGGCGCCGGTCGGCCCGCCGATCTGCACCCGGCTACCGCCCAGCGCGGAGATGAGGAACCCCGCCACCACCGCCGTCACCAGCCCCGTGGCGGGATCTGCTCCTGACGCGATGGCGATCGCGATGGACAAGGGCAGCGCCACCATGGCGACGGTGATGCCGGCCAGCGCGTCGGCCAGGAAGGCGGCGCGCGTATAGGCGGGGAGCGTTGTGAGGATCTTAGGCTTCATGACGTGGGACGACAGGCAAGGTGGGACGGGCCCCATCATGGACCACCGCGGCACCCAAGCGCAGCAATTTTCAATGCAATCCCGCTGCCCGCCGGCGGCAACCCATCTTGCTCCACACGGCGTATAAGGCGGATTATGGAACCGCAGAATGCGCCGGAGGCCCCCTCAGGTGGCGCGGGCGGGAACCGGGGTCGGAATGTCGGTGGTCTCGACGACCATCATGTCGAAGGCCGGCTCGGCCCATGCGGGAAGCTCGCCCGTCAGCCTCTCGAAATCGAGGTCGTGGTGCAGGTTGGTCAGCACGGCGCGGCGGGCGCCGATCCGCTCCGACCACTCCAACGCCTGGTCGACGTTGAAATGGCTCGGGTGGGTTTTGTAGCGCAGCGCGTCGATGATCCATACGCCGAGCCCCGCCAGATGCGGCAGCGCGTCCTCGGGCAGATCGTGCAGGTCGCTGGAATAGGCCACGTCGCCGACGCGGAACCCCAACGACTCGATCCGCCCGTGGAGCTGGCGGAACGGCATCACCGTCAGCGGTCCGCCGTCGCCATCCACCGTCAGTGGTTCGCCTGGCGCAATTACCGACGCGTTCAGGATGGGCGGATAGCCCTGCGCCCCGCGGAAGCAATAGCCGAACGCCTCGCCGGCGCGCTCCAGGGTCGCCGCATCCATGAACACGTCGACGCGCCGGCCGTGGGCCAGGGCCAGGCCGCGCAGATCGTCGATCCCGTGGAGATGATCGGCGTGGGCGTGGGTGTAGAGCACCGCGTCCAGCTTCGCGACGTCCGCCGACAGGAGCTGCTCGCGCATGTCCGGCCCGGTGTCGACCAGAACCCGCGTCACACCGCCGTCGCCGACGCGCTCGATCAGCAGCGAGCAGCGGCGGCGGCGGTTCTTCGGGTTCGCCGGATCGCACACGCCCCATTCACCGCCGACGCGCGGCACACCGCCGGACGAGCCGCAGCCGAGGATGGTGAAACGCAGCATCTCAGGCCGCCACCGGCGCGGGCACCTTGGTGAAGAGCCGGTAGAAATTCGCGGTCGTCTGCGTGCCGAGATCCTCCACCGGCAGACCGAGCGTATCGGCCAGATGCGCCGCCGTATCGGCCACGAAGGCCGGTTCGTTGCGTTTGCCGCGGTGCGGGGGCGGGGCCAGATAAGGCGCGTCCGTCTCCAAGAGCATGCGGTCCATCGGCACCATCTTCGCCACCTCGCGAATGGTCTCGGCGGTCTTGAACGTCACGATGCCGGAGAACGACACGTAGCCGCCCAGCGCCAGCCCGCGCGTCGCAAGCTCCATGCCGGACGAGAAGCAGTGGAGGACGAACGGGAAAGCCCCCTTCCCGGTTTCCTCCTCCAGGATCGCCGCCACGTCCTCGTCCGCCTCGCGCGCGTGGATGACGAGAGGCAGCCCGGTCTCACGCGCCGCCGCGATGTGCCGGCGGAAGCCGACCTCCTGAACGTCGCGCGTCTCGTAGGTGTAGTGATAGTCGAGGCCCGCTTCGCCGATCGCCACGACCTTGGGTCCGGCGGCGGCCGCCACCAGCTCCTCGGCCGTCACGTCCGGCTCCTCGTGGGCGTTCAGGCAGTGGACGCCCACCGAGCAATAGACGTCCTCGTGCGCAGCGGTGATCTCCTGAAGGCGCGCGAAGCTCTTCATGCGCGTGGAGATCGTCACGAACCGCTCGATCCCGCGCGCCCGCGCCCGCTCCAGGAACGGGCCGAGGTCTTCGAAGTCGGGAAAATCGAGGTGGCAGTGGCTGTCGACGAGCCTCACGCGGCCGGCTCTTCCAGTTTGGGGACGATCGGACGCGGCGCCGGCAGCGGCGTTCCTGCGGGCACGGTGCGCGTCAGCCACTCGAACGTGCGTGCATTCTCAGGCACCGCGAGGAGGTCCAGAAGGTCGCCCGCCGTCTTCGGCGTGAACGGCTGGATCAGGATCGCGAACCAGCGCAGCGCCTCCGCCGTCACGCCCAGCACGACGGCCATGCGCTCCGGGTCGCTCTTGCGCAGCTTCCACGGCTCCTCGCCGGCGAAATAACGGTTGGCCTCGGACACCACGTCGTAAATCGCCCCCAGAGCCTGGTGCAGCGCCTGCGCGTCGATCGCCGTGCGGCAGAGCTCCGGCAGCGCATGAACGCGCGCCAGAAGCGCCTCGTCCTGCGGCGCCAGCGGCTCCAGCGCGGGCATCTCGCCGCCGCAATTCTTCGCCAGCATGGTCAGCGAACGCTGCGCCAGGTTGCCGATATCGTTGGCCAAATCGGCGTTGACCCGGTTGACGAACCCCTCCACCGAATAGTTGCCGTCCTGACCGAAGGGCACCTCACGCAAGAGGTAATGGCGCAGCGGGTCCAGCCCGAACGCCTCCACCAGCGCGAACGGGTCCAAAACGTTGCCGATCGACTTACTCATCTTCTCGCCGGCATTGTAGAGGAAGCCGTGGCCGAAGACGCGCTTGGGCAGCGGCAGCCCCGCGCTCATCAGGAAGGCAGGCCAGTAGATGGTGTGGAAGCGGATGATGTCCTTGCCGATCACGTGCAGGTTCGCCGGCCAGGACGCGGCGAAGCGCTCCGGCTCGTCGGGGTAGCCGCAGGACGTGATGTAGTTCGTCAGCGCGTCCACCCACACGTACATCACGTGCTTCGGGTCGCCCGGCACCGGAACGCCCCAGTTCATCGTCGTGCGCGAGATGGAGAGGTCCTTCAGCCCGGATTTGACGAACGCCACCACCTCGTTGCGCCGCGTCGCCGGGGCGATGAAGTCGGGATTGGCCTCGTAATGGGCGAGCAGCCGCTCCTCGAAGGCCGACAGGCGGAAGAAGTAGGACGGCTCCTCCATCCACTTCACCGGCGCGCCGGTCGGGGCGAACTTCTGCCCGTCCTTCTCGGTCAGCTCGTTTTCGCCGAAATAGGCCTCGTCGCGGACCGAATACCAGCCGCCATAATTGTCGATATAGATGTCGCCCGCGTCCGCCATCGTCTGCCAGATCGCCTGGCTCGCCTTGATGTGGCGCGACTCGCGGGTCGAAATGAAGTCGTCGTGGGACGAGCCCAGCACCTCGGCCATCTTGCGGAACAGGCCCGTGTTCCGGTCGGCCAGCTCGGCGACCGGAATGCCCTCTTTCGCGGCCGTCTCCACCATCTTCTGACCGTGCTCGTCGGTCCCGGTGGAGAAATGCACGGTGTAACCGTCCAGCCGCTTGAACCGGGCGATCGCGTCCGTCGCGATCAGCTCGTAAGCGTGGCCGATGTGGGGCGCTCCGTTGGGATAGGAGATCGCCGTGGTGATGGTATAGCGTTGACTCATGGCGGGTTCCCATCTGCCTCCGGTGGCAGCCTTGTCAAGTCGGGTCTCACGTCGGATGACGGATCGGGGGCGGATCAGCTCAGCCCTGCGGCACGGTCCAGCGCCGAAAGCCGCGACAGCACGGCGAGCACCATCTCCTTGCGGTCGAGATTGAACACCTCGATCCGCCGCCGGTCATCCGTCACCGACAGATAAAGCGCGGCGTAGGAGTCCAGCGCCGACAGAGGCAGCCGCCCTGCCCCGTCCCGCGCGCGGCTCGCGATCGCGTCCAGCACCAGTTCTAGCACGGTCGCGAAGGTATCGTCACGGCGCTGCGCGGCCATTTCGGCAAGCTGGTGGTTGGCTCTCACGTCCCGCACCATCGCCGGTGCCAAAAGCCGCCGGGCCGAGCGCACGATGTCCGCCCCCGCCGCCGAGAGGGTCAGCGCCCGCCTCACGGACCCCTCCCCCAGCGGCGCCGCCTGAGGGTCCACCCGCAGCGCATTCAAGGCCGCCCTCACCTCCGCCTCGCTGAGCGGGCGCATGCGGATCGACCTGCAGCGCGAGCGCAATGTCGGCGGCACGCGGCCCGACACGTGGGCGATCAGTACGAAGAGCGTGCGCCGCGGCGGCTCCTCCAGCGCCTTCAGCAGCGCGTTGGCGGCGTTCAGGTTCATGTCGTCGACCGCGTCGACGATGACGACGCGCCAGCCCCCCTCGGCCGACGTCGAGCCCAGAAACGGCACGATGCGGCGGACCTCGTCCACCGTCAGCTCGCTCTTGAACTTCTTGCCCTTCTCGTCCCACGGCCGCGTCAGGTGGATGAGGCCCGGATGGGTCCCCGCCGCCACCTGCCGCGCGGTGCGCCCTTCAGGGTCGTTCGGCTCGCCCCCAAGGCCTGCGTCCAGCGGCGTTCCGGGGAGCGTGCCCAGCAGCGACCGCGCCAGACGGAACGCCAGCGTCGCCTTGCCGATGCCGCGCGGCCCCTCCAACAGCAGCGCCTGGGGCGGCGACGAACCGCCGAACGCCTCCACCAGCCGCTCCACCGCGTCCTCGTGGCCGTAGAGCGCCGTCGCCTCCTGGGGCGGCGGCGCATTGTCCAGCATGTCGGGTTCGACGGGCGCCCCCTCGGCGGGTTTGGGCGCGCGCGGTGCCTTCACCATGGCGGCCGCCTCAGTCCGTCGCCGCAGCGGCGGATTGAGCCGCGGCGGACGCAGCCGGGCCGCGACCCGCCAAGGGGTTTGCGGTCTCCGGCACGGCGCCCAGGCCGAGTCGCGCCTCTGCCGCTTGCCAGATGGCATCGGCGATCTCGTCCGCCGTCCCCGCCGCGTCGATCACCACGCAGCGTTCCGGCTCGCGCGCGGCGATCGCCAGAAAGGCCTGGCGCCGCGCTTCTTGAATGTCGGCGGCGTCCTTGTCGAACGTGTCGCGGCCGCCGCGCGCCTCCATCCGCGTCTGGCCGACGCTGACGGGGCAGTCCAGAATGAACGTGAGGTCCGGCCGCGTCGCCCCCACCGCCACGCGGCTGAGGAGCGCCAGAAGCGGCGCAGGCACGCCCGCAACGCCCTGATAAGCCTCGGTGGAATCGGCGAAACGGTCGCAGATGACGGTCACACCGTCCGCCAGCGTCGGGGCGATCAACGCGGCCACATGGTCCGCCCGCGCGGCGGCGAAGAGCAGCGCCTGCTCGCGCGCCGACAGCGCCGCACCGCGCTCCGACAACAGCGCCGCCCGCAGCGTCTCCGCCCAGCGCGAACCGCCCGGCTCGCGCGTCAATGTCACGGGGTGTCCGGCGGCGGCGAGGCGGTCCCTCAAACGGCGCGCCTGGGTGGACTTGCCGGCGCCGTCTGTGCCCTCGAAGGTGATGAACGCGCCGCCCAATGCTGCCTCGCCTCAGAATCCGCCCGAAGGCGGGACGTTACTGCGCGGGAGCGGCCGCCTGCAATGTCGACCCGCCGGACGGCGCGGCGGCGAACATGTCGAACGCCCCCATCACCCGCTCCTGGCTGGCCGCAACGGCCTCCTCCGTCACCGCAGGCGCCGCAGCGCTCGCGACGATCGCAGGCTCCTCCTCCTCCAGAGACGCCGAATTCATCGTCACCAGAGCGTCGATCGCGCCGCCGCTCTCCTTGCGCTGCTCTTCGACATAGGCCTGCACCGAGCTCGGCTGCGACGCCGCCACCAGCATGGACGGCTGATAGGACCGATTCACCCTCACGCCCGGCAGGTTCGCGTCCTCATCGTCCTCGCCATAAAGGACGCGCCGGTTGCGCTCTTCGCGCGACACAGGGGTCGCCGCGGCGAGACGAACCTCGACCTTGCGCTCGTCGTCGTCGTCATCGGCCGAACCGCCGAGCCCGAAGGACGGCAGATAGTCGCTGAACGACTTCTTCGACGTCTTGCCGTACTTGTTTTCCGCGACGAGCGTCTCCGCATCACCGCCGCCGATGGGCGCCTCGCCGAGATACTCGACGCGGACTTTCGCAGAACCGGCATTACGAAAGCCGAGCTTCTCCGCGGCGGCTTTCGAAACGTCGATGATGCGGCCTTTGTGGAAGGGGCCACGGTCGTTGACCCGCAGGACGGCGGACTTGCCGGTCTTCAACACGGTCACACGCACATAAGACGGGAGCGGCAAGGTCGGGTGCGCGGCGGTCAGCGCGGTCTTGTCGAAAATCTCGCCGTTGGCGGTCGACTTGCCGTGAAAGTCGGAGCCGTACCAGGAGGCGCGGCCGACCTTGTCGTAGTCCTCGTCATGCTTGGGCGTATACCAGCGGCCGCCGACTTTGTACGGCTTGCCGATCTTCTTGTAGCCCGCCGCCTCGGGCTCGTCGGAAATCGAGTCGTCGGAAGCGAGAACGTCGAGCGAGCTGACCGAGCCGCCGCAACCGGCCAGAGCCAGGGTTGCGACACATAAAAAGGCCAACACTCCCCGCCGACAGACGTCTGTCCAGGCCATCAATCCACTCCGCTTACCCCGGGCGACTCACCCTGCCCAACGGCCGGCACATTACGTCTTGAAACCAAGTGCGCCCATAGCATGGGGGGTCCATCGCTAACGCTTTGCTAAGAAGTTGGCATTTTTGCCACACATCGCGTCAACACTCTCTTAGGTATTGAACTTTGCTTGCCTGTGCCATGCCTCAGCAACGCCAACAGCTTGGAGTGAAACGACAATGTTCGTCCGCCCTCCGGCAGATGAAGCGCCTGATGTACCGTCGTCATCTCGGCAGGGTCGTTTGAAGATCGGGTGAACCGGCCCCAGTCCAACCGCCCTGCCCGGCCCGGTCGCGGCAGGATCATCTCGGCCTTGCTGTGAACCGACCTCCCGCCGGCCCGCCACCGGCCGGATCATGCCTCGGTCGCCGCCCGCCCGCCCGCTGCGCCCCGACCATTATTGGCGGCGCACAGCAGGCGGTGCCGGCCCCCGAAACGCGAAGCAGGCGGCACCAGGATGCCGCCTGATTAACAACCCCTTAATTTCATGCCGCCCTGTGTGGAGCGGCCTGTGGATCAGCCGCCGCGCGTGGTGACAGCGACCGCGGGTCTCAGCGTGTCAGAAGCTCGCGCAACGTGGCCGCGATCGCCGTCGTCGCCTTGCGCAGGTCCTCCAGCGACACGCTTTCGTCGCCGGTGAAATCGACGCCTTCGCCGATGATCGGCGGGCCGACGCCGTAAAGCACCGTCGGAATACCCGCCAGGGCATAGTGGCGCGCGCCGCTCACCACCGGCGCCGAGACCACCGGAACCGTGACGCCCATCGCCTCGCTGGCGTGGCGCGCCAGCGTCTCGGCCAGCGCCTCGGACTGCGCGCTCGGCGCCACCGGCTCGGCCAGCAGCAGGCGGCGGCATTCGAGCTCCACGCCCGCCGCCTCGCCCGCCTCCCGGTGCGCGGCCTCGATGGCGGCGATCAGCTCCGCCTCCACCGTCTCCCCGTCCTCACCGGCGACGATGCGCCGGTCGATGGTGAAGCGGACCCTGTCCGGCACCACGTTGATGCCGCGCCCGCCCTCGATCATCCCCACCGTCAGCGGTGCGGCGAGACTTTCGCGGATCGCCATCAGCCGCGCCAAAACGGGCACCGCGGCGGCCAGAGCGTCCCGTCCGTCCTGCGGGCGCGAGGCATGGGCCTGCACGCCGCGCAGCAGCACCTCGAGGTGCAGGACACCCTCCTGGCCGGTGATCACCTGATAGGCGGTGCCCGCCCCGATCACCGCGTCGGGCGCCGTCAGGTCCTGTCCGAGAAGGAACGCCGGCCCGAGAAAACCGCCGCTTTCCTCATCGCACGTGACATGAAGCTCCACCGTGCCGGACAGACGCGCCGCACTGTGCGATGCCGCCTCCTCCAGCGCTGCGATGGCGAAGACGAAGGCCGCGAGGTCGGCCTTGGAATCGCGCGCCCCGCGACCGTGCAGCAGCCCGTCCTTCACCTCGCCGCCGAACGGGTCGCGGATCCAGCCCGTCCCCGCCGGCAGCGTGTCGATCGGCGCCGCCAGCGCCACGACAGGGCCGTCCCCGGTGCCGAAGCGCCGCCGCACGACGAGGTTCGTCACCTCGTTGCGGCCATAGTGCCGGGCGAAGGGGTTCGGCACCGGGTGCCGCTCCACCTCGAGTCCGCGGTGCTCCAGGGTGACCGCCAACCACTCCACCGCCTCGGCGACGTCGCCCGGCGGATTCTCGGTCGGCCGCTGCACCAGGTCGCGCAGGAAGCCGGTCGCGGCCTCCTGCAGATCGTCCACCGATCGCGCCAGACTGTCCGGCTCCGCGTCGGCGACGTTCACGGGATCAGCACCGTCGAGCCGATGGTCTTACGGCCTTCCAGCGCCCTGTGCGCCTCGGCGGCATCCTTCAGCGCGAAGGTCTGCTCCACCGGGATCTTCACCTTCCCGCTCGCCACCATCGCGAAGAGGTCGGCGGCGTTCGCCTCCATCCTCTCGCGCGTGGCGATGTAGCTGCCCAGGCTGGGCCGCGTCGCATAAAGGGAGCCATATTTGGCGAGGTCGCCGAGGCTGAAATCGTCCACCGTGCCCGAGGACTGGCCGAACAGAGCGTAAAGGCCGAGCGGCTTCAGGCACTCCAGCGAGTGCGGATAGGTCTCCCGGCCGACCGAATCATAGACCACGTCGCAGCCCGCCCCGCCGGTGATCTCCTTCACCCGCTCGACGAAGTTTTCTTCCGCATAGTTGATCACGTGGGTGTAGCCGTTGGCCTTGGCAATCTCGGCCTTCGCCGCCGATCCCACGGTGCCGATGGTGGTGGCGCCGATCGCCTTCGCCCACTGCCCGGCGATCGAGCCGACACCGCCCGCCGCCGCATGGAACAACAGCACCGTCTCCGGCGTCACCTTGTAGGTCTCGCAGAGCAGATAGCGGGCGGTCATGCCCTTCAGCATCATCGCCGCGGCGGTCCGGTCGTCCACCCCGTCCGGCAGCTTCAGCGCCGCGGACGCCGGCATCTTGCGCTTCTGCGCATAGGCGCCGATGGAAAAGCCGTAGGCGATGCGGTCGCCGGGGGCGAAATCCGTCACGCCCGGCCCTACCTCCTCCACCACCCCGGCCGCCTCGTTGCCGAGGATCAGCGGATATCCGGTCGCCGGCTTGTAGAGCCCGGTGCGGAAATAGGTGTCGATGAAGTTGAGCCCGATCGCCGTGTGCCGCACGATCAGATCACCCTCGCCGGGGACCGGATCGTCGATCTCCCGCCATTGGAGAACCTCCGGTCCGCCGGGTTCGTCCAATAAAATGGCGTGCGTCATCTTTCCTCTCCGAATGGCCGGCTGTGACGTTAGATAGAGCGTTGCCGCCAATCAAGGACGTCAGCCCGATGCTCGACAGCGCCCTTCCCATTCCCCGCCCCGCCGACGACGTATCGGTGGACGTCGCCGTGGTCGGTGCCGGTCCGGCCGGGGCGCTGGCCGCCATCGTCGTGGCCGACGCCGGCTACAGCGTCGCCCTCGTCGCGCCCGAGCGCGGCCACGACCCGCGCACCTCGGCGCTGATGATGCCCGCCATCCGCCTCCTCGAAGACCACGGCATCTGGCCCGAGATCGCGCCCGAAACCGCGCCGCTGGTGACGATGCGCATCATTGACCAGACCGGCTATATCCCCAGAGCGCCCGAAGTCGCCTTCGATGCGCACGAGATCGGCCCTGACCCGTTCGGCTACAACATCACCAACGACACGCTGAACCGCGCCCTCGGCGCGCGACTGGACACGCTCGGCATCACCCGTATCGCCGCCATGGTGGACGCGGTCGACGACGCGGCCGGTCCCGTCGTCACCCTCGCGGCCGGCGGCCGGGTGGTCCGCGCCGGGCTCGTCGTCGCCGCCGACGGGGCGGATTCTTTCGTGCGCCAGGCCGCCGGCCTCGCCGTGCGCCGCTGGTCCTATCGCCAGAGCGCCTTCGTCACCACGCTGCGCCACGAGCGGGCGCACGCCAACGCCTCGGTGGAGTTCCACACGCCCGCAGGCCCCTTCACCCTGGTGCCGCTGCCTGGCAACCGCTCCTCCCTCGTCTGGGTGTCCCGTCCCGAGGAGGCGGCGCGCTGGGCCGCGCTCGACCCCGGCCCCCTGGCGCGCGAGATCGAGCGCCGCTCCCACGCCATCCTCGGCCACATGGAGATCGACGGGCCGCGCGCGGTCATCCCGATGGAAGGCCACGTCGCGCACAAGATGGGCGAAGGGCGCATCGTCCTCGTCGGCGAGGCGGGGCACAAATTTCCGCCCATCGGCGCGCAAGGGCTCAACCTCGGCTTCCGCGATGTCGGCGCCCTCGGCACACTCGTGCGCCATGCCCGCGGCGCAGGTGGCCTCGCGGGGATCGCCGACACCTACGCCGCGCGCCGCCGTGCCGACGTCGCCCTGCGCACGGCCAGCGTCGATGTTCTCAACCGCTCGCTGCTGACCTCGTCCTTCGTCCCGTCGACCGCCCGCGCCGTCGCCCTGTCCGCCGCCCGCAGCATCCCGCCGCTGCGCCGGGCCATGATGCGCTTCGGCCTCGGCGCGATGTAGCCGGGCGCGCCGCCTAGAGGACGCCGGTGCGGATGAGATAGAGGATCACCGTCACCGTCACCGCCGCCAGCGCCGTTGCCACCATGATGGCGTTCGACGCCTCCTCGCGCGCCACCTCGTACTGGCTCGCCAGCACGAAGACGTTGGTCGCCGTCGGCAGCGCCGCCAGAAGCACCGCCGCCGTCAGCCACAAGGGATCGGCCCCCAGCGCGGAGAGGACGAGGTAGGACACCACCGGGTGCAGCACCAGTTTCATCGCCATGAAGAGCGAGATGTCCTGCACCGACCGGCGGGAGGGGATCGGCTGAAGCGCCACCGTCACCCCCATCGCGAAGAGCGCGCACGGTGCCGCCGCCCCCGACAGCATCGTGATGAGCCGCTCCGCCGCGTCCGGCGGCTGGAAGCCCGTCACCGCCGCCGCCACCCCCGCCAGCACCGACAGGATGAACGGGTGCGTGAAGATCCGCTTCAGGATGCGCAGCGTCGTCTGGAGCGCGGTGCCGCGATTGCTGCCCGCCAGCGCCATCATCACCGGCGCCAGGATGAAGAAGAGCGTGCTCTCGGCCGAGAAGATCAGCGCCACCGGCACCGTCGCCGCCGGGCCGATCGCCACCAGCGCCATGCCGGGGCCGAGATAGCCGTTGTTGGAATAGCCGCCGATCAGCCCCATGATCGTCGCATAGGCGATGTCGCCGCGCGTGCGGATCATCGCCACCACGAAGGCGAGCACCGTCACCAACATCGTCGCCCCCGCGGCGGCGGCGACGTAGACGATGTCGCCCAACTCATCCACCGGCATTTGCGACAAATATCGATAAAACAGCGCCGGCAGCGCCAGATAGACGATGAAGATGTTCATCCAGACGAGCCCGGTCGACGGATGGCGCGCCAGCCGGCCGACCAGAAAGCCGAGGAAGATCAACCCGAAAAACGGGGTGGTGAGTGAGAGAACCTCGCCCAAGGGGTGCTCCAATGACGATCGCGGCGCGCCCGCAGTGGCGCATGGCGCGTCCTAACCCCTAGCGGCGCCGCGTTCCATCCCGTGCGCCGAGCCATAGGGCGGGACTTGAGCCCGCGCCGCCACCTGTCGCGCCCCTCGCCTCTCGCGCCCCGCCCGCCGCGCCCTCGTCTCTGGCGCCCCTCGCCCACCGTGTCCGGCCCGTTCATGCCGCTCCGTCACGCGCCGAGGTGTGTGGACAATTGCGCGCACTGAAGGCATGCCCATGCGGCGCGCGGCCCGCGGGCGGATCCGGCGCACCGTGCCGAGCCGTCAGGCCCATCCCGCCATCAGACGACGTGACCTTTTTCCATGGCCCCATCCCGAGCCAAATCCCGCGTGAAGCCGCAACATGTGGCCGAATATGTGCTGCTGCGCGCCCTCGCCGCGGTCCTGCAGACCGTGCCGGTGGACTGGGCGTCCGCCTCCATGGGCGCCGCCCTCGGCAGTATCCTGCGCCGCACCAAGCGCCATGCCCGCGTGAAGGAACACCTCGCCCTCGCCCTGCCCGAGCTTTCGGCGGACGAGCACGAGCGCATTGCCCGCGCCATGTGGCACCAGCTCGGCCGCGTCTTCGGCGAAGCATTTCAGATAGACACAATCCTCGACGACGACCGCCGCCTCACGCTGCCCGAAGACTTCGAGACGCTGAAGGCGATCACCGTCGACGGGTGCGTCGTCGCCACTGCGCATTTGGGCAATTGGGAGGTGGCGGGCTCCATCGCGCGGCGTGGCGAGCGGCGACTGGCGGGGGTCTATCAGGCGCTTCACAACCCGCTCGCTGATCGCTACCTACGCCGCCTGCGCGAGCCGGTCTATCCCGCCGGCCTCTTCAGCAAAGGCGGCGACCTCGGCACCCGTCTCGTCGGCCTCGTCCGCCAGGGGGCCGCGGTCGGGATCGTCGCCGACCTGCGTGAAAAGCGGGGCGTGGAGGTGCGTTTCTTCGACCAACCCGCATTTGCGACGCCGATGCCGGCCATGCTCGCGCGCATGTCCGGCCGCCCGCTCATCGCCGGCGCCGTGGTGCGCGAAGGCGGGGTGAAGTTCCGCGCCGTGTGCGAAGTCGTCGAGGTGCCGCAGACCGACGACCGCACCCACGACATCCAGGTCGCCACGCAGCGCCTGCACGATGTCTTCGAGCGTTGGATCAGAGCCAATCCCGAGCAATGGATGTGGACGCACCGCAAGTGGGCCACGTCCAAGGCCCGCCCCTTGGGACTTGCAGCCAAATCAAATTCCAACACTGTAAATTAACCGTTAGTGCCCGGCCGGCGTGCCGGTTTTCCGATTCGCATGCGAGCCGGACTTGCATGCCATAGTTCCTAGGGGTACCCGTACTAACCTGCCATCACAGGCTGGACCGTGGCTTGTGGCGGTAGCGAACAGGTGATCGGTTCGTGTTCTTTCCGCGTCGCGTGATGATGCCATATCGCGCCATGACCCTTCCGCGAGAGGAGCCGCATGACGGCCGCCCGCGGGACCGTCATGACCGTGCGAACGTGGCGCAGGACGCGGCGAGCCGTGACGCCGAGCGGCATGGAAATCGCACCACCGCCTGAGACCCCAAGCTGACCCGATGCGGTCATAATGTGAGCGTGGCCATGAGAAAGATCAAAACGGCGAAGTTTCAGCTGGGTCAGGTGGTGCGCCACCGCGTCTTCTCGTTCCGCGGCGTGATCTTCGACGTCGATCCCACCTTCTCCAACACCGAGGAATGGTGGGAGGCGATCCCGGAAGACATTCGTCCGCGCCGCGACCAGCCCTTCTACCACCTCTTCGCCGAGAACGACGATACCGAGTACATCGCCTACGTCTCCGAGCAGAACCTGCTGCCGGACGACAGCGGCGAGCCGATCCGCCATCCGCAGGTGGGCGACATGTTCGACCGCAGCGAAGGCGGCTACATGGCCCGGCTGGATCAATTCCACTGAGCCTTCCCCGCTGAGCCGGCCCGGCCAGCAGTCCGCCTCACATGAAAACGCCGCCGGGGTCCGCCGCTTTGCGCAGGGCCCCGGCGGCGTTTTTCGTTACGCCGTCTCATCGTGTCGCGGCCAAGCCGCCCGTCGCCTTCTCCGCCCGGCAGGCGCCGCAGCGCCCGTCGCCTGCGTCACCCCACCCGGGCAGCCCGCCTGGCGGGCCGCTCAAAGCGTCGTCAGTTGCCCGACGACGCTTCCAGTGCCTCGCGCTGCGCGGCCCGCAGGCGTGCGGCGAAGTCTTCCTGGTTCTTCTCCAGCGTGTTCTGGCGGTCCTGGGTGATCGCGGCCAGGCGGTCGGGCGAGATCGCATCGCCGTCGAACGCCGCGGTGAAGCCGGACAAGGTGAGGTCGTAAGGAACCTGGCGGCCTTCACGATTATAGGCGGTCAGCCGCATCGTCGTTCCCGACTTCATGCTGCCGATGAAGGCGTCGTTCACCGCCCGCTCGGCCCAGCAGGCGGACTGCATGCACACCTGGTACTCGGCCTTCAGGGGATCGCCCCCGTCCACCTGCACCTGGACGCCCGGCTCGATCACCATGCCAGTCGGCACCGCGATGAGAAGGCTGCGGCGCTGCTCGCCCTCGAACCCGCGGACCGCGGCCGAGGCCATCACCTGGCCGCTCGCCGTCCGAAGCTCCTGCGTGACGAGGCACATGTCCTTCTTCACCCGCGGGTCTTGCGTGCAGACCTTCATCCAATTGGGATCGTCGGCCGATTGCGCCTGGACCGCGCCAGCGGGCATCAGCGCCGCGGCAGCGAGGATAGGCACGGCCAAAAGAGTACCAAAACGCATTCAGGATCCCCTCTCGATTGGGATTCTCGTCTCACCACATCATCGAATGACGGCCATAAGGCACATCATGTCTCACGAGAAGCGCCGCACACGCACCGCGGTTCACAACCGCCGGTGCCGTCCCGCGCCACCCGCTCCGCCTCGCGGGGCAGCTTACTCCGATTTCTCCACCGCGTCCTGCTGCGCGGCGACCAGACGGTCACGCGCCTCCTGGGCCCGCTTCTCCAGCGCCGTCTGCAGGTCGGTCTGCTGCTGCTGCAGCGACTGCGGGTCGATGCCCTCGCCGTCATAGGCCGCCGTGAAGCCGATCAGCGTCATGTCGAAGCGGACCGGAGAACCCTGACGGTTTATCGTGTTCACACCCATCTTGCCGCCGCGCTTCAGCCGCGTGACGAAGTTGGCGTCGATGGCGAGTTCGGCATAGCAGGCATTGGGGAAGCAGATCTGGAAGGCCGCCTTCTCAGGCTGCGCACCGTCGATCTGGATCTGAACGCCCGGCTGGATCAGCATGCCCACCGGAACCGACAGCAACAGGCTCTTGCGCTGCTCACCCTCGAACTCGCGAATCGCCGCCGAGGCCAGGAACTGGCCGTTCTGGGACCGCAGTTCCTGGGTGATCAGGCAAAGCTCCTTGTTCGCCTCCGCATCCCGGTTGCAAATCTTCACCCAGGCATTCTCGTTCTCGGCATCCTGCGCGCTCGCCGGGATCGCCGGCACCGCCAGAGCAGCCGCAAGGCCCAGCACCGCCACCAAGTTTGTCAAACGCATGAAGTCCTTCCCCCGTACTCGCTTGGGCCGGCCGCCGCGTTACACCGCATCAGCCGCAACGCGCTTTCGTGGAACGCTTAGACCGACAGCACTAAAATGGCTAGAACGTGTGGGCAATCGCCTCATAAAATTGTTGCGTCTTTCTGTACCAGGGGCTGCGGTCCCGGCCGAAATCAAAGAGGATCGGCGATGTTTCGACGGATCGGACGCGCATTCGCGTCCCGCACCCTCGCCGCCGCGCTGACCGCCGCGCTGACCGGCCTCACCGCCGCAGCGCACCCCGCCGCGGCACAGTACGGCATCTCCATGCACGGTGACCTCGCCCTTCAGCCCGGCGATCCGCTGCCCTATGCCGACCCGCAAGCGCCCCAAGGCGGCCGCATGACCTTCGGCGTCCTCGGCACCTTCGACAACCTCAACGTGATGATCCCGCGCGGCAGCTTCGCCCCCGGCCTGCGCGACGCCATCTTCGGCAACCTCGTCTACGAAAGCCTGCTGGAGCGTAACGCCAGCGAGCCCTTCTCCCTCTACGGCTTCCTCGCCTCGGACGTGTCGGTGCCGCCCGAGCGCGACAGCGTCACCTTCACTATCGACCCGCGCGCCGCCTTCTCCGACGGCCACCCGATCACCTCCGAGGACGTCGCCTTCTCGCTTGAGCTCCTGCGCGACGAGGGCCGGCCCTACATGCGCAGCCACTACGGCAAGGTGGAGACGATCGAGACGCCGGACCCGCGCACCGTCACCTTCCGCTTCCCGAACGCCAACGACCGTGAATTGCCGCTGATCCTGGGCCTCATGCCGATCCTCCCGGCCCACGCCACGGACCGCGAAAGCTTCGGCCGCACCACCTTCACGCCGCCCATCGGCTCCGGCCCCTACCGGCTCGGCACCGTCAATCCCGGCCGCGACATCACCTACGTGAAGAACCCCGATTATTGGGGCAACGACCACGCCCTGAACCAGGGCCGGTATAACGCGCACGAGATCGTCTTCCGCTTCTTCCGGGACGAAACGGCGATGTTCGAGGCCTTCAAGGCCGGCAACACCGACTTCCAGCAGGAGGGCGACGCCGCCCGCTGGACCACCGGTTACGACTTCCCCGCCGCCAGAGACGGCCGCGTGGTTCGCGAGACGATCCCCCTCGGCATCCCGCGCGGCATGTACGCCTTCGTCTTCAATACCCGCCGCGCCCCGTTCGACGACATCAACGTGCGCCGGGCGATGAACCACCTGTTCGATTTTCCCTGGATCAACGCCAACCTCTTCTCCGGCCAGCTCGCCCGCACCGACAGCTACTTCACCGCCTCCGAGCTCGCCTCCACCGGCCGCCCGGCCAGCGACGCCGAGCGCGCCCTCCTGGCGCCGTTCCCGGATGCCGTCGCCCCCGCCATCATGGACGGCACGTGGACGCCTCCCGTACTCGACGGGTCGGGCCGCGACCGTACCGCCGTGCGCGAGGCGCTGCGCCTCTTCGCCGAGGCCGGCTGGCGCATCGACAACGGCCGCCTCCTCAACGAAGACGGCGCCCCGTTCACGTTCGAGATCATGGTGGCCACCCGCGACGACGAGCGCATCGCCCTCGCCTTTCAGCGCCTGCTGCGCCCGGTCGGCATCACCGCCGACATCCGCTACGTCGACTCCACGCAGTATAATGCGCGGCTTCTCGGGTTCGACTTCGACATGATCCGCGCCTACTGGCCCGCCTCCCTGTCGCCCGGCAACGAGCAGATCCACCGCTGGTCCGTCGCCGCCGCCGCGCAGGAAGGCTCCTTCAACTACGCCGGCGCCACGGAACCCGCCGCCGACGCCATGATCGACGCCATGCTGGCCGCGCAAAACCGCCCCGCCTTCGTCGACGCCGTGCGCGCCCTCGACCGCGTCCTTCTGTCCGGGGTCTACGTGATCCCGCTCTACCATTCGCCGGCGCAGTGGGTTGCTTATGCCGCCCGCCTCGCCCATCCCGAACAGCAAAGCCTCTACGGCTTCGAACTCGAAACTTGGTGGGTCCAGCCATGACACAGACCGACACGCCGGCCGCCGGCACGCCGAAGATCGACACCACCGCCCTCGAGCCGGTCCACATCGACATCGTGTCCGACGTGATGTGCCCGTGGTGCTATATCGGCAAACGGCGGCTCGAAAAGGCGCTCGCCACCCTGGACGACGTCACCGTGCGCGTCTCCTGGCGGCCCTTCCAGCTCGACCCGACACTGCCGGCGGACGGCAAGGACCGCGCTCAATATCTGAACGAGAAGTTCGGCGGGCCTGACCGCGCGGCGGAGATCTATGCCCGCATCACCGCCGCAGGCGCCGAGGAGGAGATCCCCTTCGCCTTCGACAAGATCACCCGCTCCCCCAACACCTTGAATGCCCACCGGGTGATCCGCTGGGCCGGCATCGAGGGGCTGCAGGACGCCGTCGTCGAGCGCCTCTTCCAGCTCTACTTCATCGAGGGCGCGGACCTGACCGACCCCGCGGTGCTCGAGGGCGCCGCCGCCGAGGCCGGGATGGACCCCGCCATGGTCGCCCGCCTCCTCGCCACCGATGCCGACCTCGCCGAGACCGAGGCCGAGATCGTCCACGCCCAGGCGATCGGCGTGCAGGGCGTCCCCTGCTTCATCATCGAGAACAAATATGCCGTCTCCGGCGCGCAGCCGGCCGATGTTCTCGCCACCGCCATCCGCCAGGTGGCCGTGGCGAAGGCCGGCGGCGATCCGGTCGCGGCCGGCTGACCGGCTTCACCCGCGCACGAAAAAAGGCGGCGCCGGTGCGCCGCCTTCATCCTCTCAAACGCGTCCTTTCTGACGCATCGCTCGGGCTCCGGCCGCCTCAATAAAGGTCGAGGCGGAAGCGGTAGGTCAGGCCCACGCCGACGCGGATTTCCTGGTCGTTGCCCGCGTCCACGATCGGGCTGTCCAGCGCCTCGCCGACGAAATGGGTATATTTGAGCTGGCCGTGAAGCCGCCAGTTCTCGGTCAGCGCATAGCTCGCCGTCGCCTGGAAGCCGACGTCCTTGATGCCGCCGTCCGCCTCGTAGGCCGAAAGCTCCACCGCGCTGTTCGGCACGGAGAAGTAGTAGTCCATATAGGCGCCGTCCGCGGCCGAGATGCGCGGACCGAAGGACACCTCCAACCGCTCCATCGGCTTCAGCAGGACGTCCACGCCCGCCTCACCGACGAAACCGTTGTGGCCGGTAACGCCATACCGCACGAGGCCGAATGCCCGCAGGAAGCCGTAGCGGAAGGCCGCGCCCGCACCGAGTTCCAGCGCATAATCCGTGTCTCCGACGCCTTCCAGATAGGATGCGTCGTCCTCCAGCCGCTCGCCCACCACGTTGAAGGACGGGAACAGCGAGAAGCCGGCCAGCTTCTCCTTGCCGTCCACCACCTCGCCGAACACCGGCAGCCGCAGGTACTGCAGCGCCAGCAGCGGATAGCCGGACGGGCCGTAGGTCTTGGACGACGGGAAGGTCGGCTCCATCGAAACGCCCGCACCGACGTCGATGATGATGTCGTGATAGCTCGTCACCGCTTCGGGGGCGGGGACGGTTTCGGCGACGATGTCGGCCGACAGGGCAGGACCAGCGATCAACGTCCCGGCCATCAGCATGGCCGCACTCACAAAACCGCGCACTGCGCATCCTCCGTTCGTCCAGCGTGGAGGATGGAGCGGCGCCGCGTCGGAGGAAAGCGGCGATCACGCAGAGCGCCACCGGGTTTCGCCGATTGGGTCTGCCGCGTGTCGGCCCTGCCACACGGTGCGACAATCCGCACAGAACCGCAAACCCGCCGCCGCGCGTTTAGGTGGTGACAGCCCGGTACGCCGCGGCCCTTCGCCGGGCCGCCGCCGGGTGACCAGATTTGAGGAGTATAATAATGGTCATGAGTTCTACGACCGATCGGACCACGCGCACCCCTCAGGAAGCCCGCCAGGCCGAAACCGGGCGCCGCACCTTCGTCGTCCTCACGGTGAGTACGTTGATCGCCGCCGCTATCGCCGTCGGCGCATATTTCTACGTCTTCGCCGAGGACGATGCGCAGTTGCGCGGCGATCTGCCCGCCGCGACGTCGGTCGACGAGGCACCGCCGGCGAGCGCGCCGACGCTGAACGAAAGCGCCAACGAGGCCGCGGCCACATCCGAGCCCGCCAGCGGGTCGGCGGGTTCGCTGGAACCGGCTCCGGCGGCGCCGAACGCTGCGGCGCCTGCCCAATAACGCGGCCGGGGCGGACGCGGCCGAGCTTCGTCCGTCATCGTCAACCTGAACGGTCCGACATGATGGCGCGGCGGGTTCACCGCCGCGTCGACGCTTATTTGGCGAGCTGGTCCGCCGCCTCGACCAGAAGCTCACGCATCTTCAGGCGCAGCTCGTCGTCGCCGATCGTCACGCCGCCGGTGTTGAAGTCGCCGCGTACCTTGCGAAACACGTCTTCATCGCCCGGCTCGGCGAAATCCGACCGCACCACTTCCTTGGCATAGGCCTCCGCCGCTTCACCCTCGCGGCCGAGCTTCTCGGCAGCCCACAGGCCAAGCAGCTTGTTGCGGCGTGCAAGCGACTTGAAGCGAAGCTCCTCGTCGTGCGCAAACCGCGCCTCGTAGGCCCGTTCCCGATCTTCAAACTGCGTCATAGTCCGTCTCCTTGGCGCAGGCATGGCTCTACCGGGTTAAACACCGGTGTCAACGCTTGGGTGCCACTCATCCATTGAGGCTTGCCGCCGAACGGTGTAGCGTCCCGCGCGCATCCGCGGTGTCGGCGTGCGCGATGCGACCTGTCCGGGCGCTCGATCTGTTAACGACATATCCTATAAAGTTGACGTTCTGCGTACACGATGAAACCGCCCAACCCTCACCGGTACATCCCCATGAGCCGACGCCGCCGCATCTACGAAGGTAAAGCCAAGATCCTCTACGAGGGTCCCGAACCTGGCACCTTGATCCAGCATTTCAAAGATGATGCGACCGCCTACAACGCCAAGAAGCACAGTGTGATTGATGGCAAAGGCGTTCTGAACAACCGCATCTCCGAACACATCTTCGGCCACCTCAACGACATGGGGATCCCGACGCACTTCATCCGTCGGCTCAACATGCGTGAGCAGCTGATTCGCGAAGTCGAGATCATCCCGCTGGAAGTGGTGGTGCGCAATGTCGCGGCCGGGTCGCTCGCCAAGCGCCTGGGCCTCGAGGAAGGTACCCAGCTCCCCCGCTCCATCATCGAGTTCTACTACAAGAACGACGAGCTGGACGATCCGATGGTGACCGAAGAGCACATCACCGCCTTCGGCTGGGCCACCCCCCAGGAGCTCGACGACATCATGGCCCTCGCCGTGCGCGTCAATGACTTCCTGGCCGGCCTCTTCCTCGGCGTCGGCATCCGCCTGATCGACTTCAAGATCGAATGCGGCCGCCTGTGGGAGAACGATCTCATGCGCGTCGTCGTGGCCGACGAGATCAGCCCCGATTCCTGCCGCCTGTGGGATCTGAAGACCAACGAGAAGATGGACAAGGACCGCTTCCGGCGCGACCTCGGCGGGCTCCTGGAGGCCTACCAGGAGGTGGCCCACCGACTCGGCATCATGCCCGAGCAGGACCGC
Source organism: Acuticoccus yangtzensis (assembly GCF_001927245.1). GTDB lineage: Bacteria > Pseudomonadota > Alphaproteobacteria > Rhizobiales > Amorphaceae > Acuticoccus > Acuticoccus yangtzensis. The sequence continues at coordinate 54,556 of NZ_MJUX01000004.1, forward strand.
CCCACCGTCTCCGGGCCGACGCTCGTCCAGTAACCCCGTTACCATCGACGACCGAAGAGCCGCGCGGCCCCGCCGACGCGGCTCTTCTCTTGCGCCCACTCGTTCGGCGCAGACCCAGCGGCGAAGCGGCGCGAATCCGGGATTTCCGGCCGCGGCGATTGCAAGCCGGGGTGCGGGGCCGTAGGAGGAACGGGTTCCGCCAAAACGCGCCCCGGAAGCCCCCCATATGAAAGCTCGCGTCACCATCACCCTGAAGCCCGGTGTGCTCGACCCGCAGGGCAAGGCCATCGAAGGCGCCCTCGCCAGCCTCGGCTTCGCGGACGTCAATTCCGCGCGCCAGGGCAAGGTGATCGACCTCGACCTCGCCGCCACCGACGAAGCCGCCGCCCGCGAAGAGGTCGGCCGCATGTGCGAAGCGCTGCTCGCCAACACCGTGGTCGAGCGCTACGACATCGCGATCCTGTCATGAAGTCGGCGGTGATCGTCTTCCCCGGCTCCAACCGCGAGCCCGACGCCGCCCGCGCCATCCGCCTCGCCGGCGGTGACGATCCGGTGATGGTCTGGCACACCGAGACGGAGCTTCCCGCCGTCGATCTCGTGATGGTGCCCGGCGGTTTCGCCCATGGCGACTATCTGCGCGCCGGCGCCATCGCCGCCCGCTCGCCGATCATGCGCGCGGTGGCCGACCATGCCGGCCGCGGCGGCTACGTGCTCGGCGTGTGCAACGGCTTCCAGGTGCTGACCGAGGCGCGGCTTCTGCCGGGCGCGCTCATGCGCAACGCCGGGCTGACCTTCGTCTGCCGTCCGGTGCGGTTGAAGGTGGAGCAGACCACCGCCTTCACCACCCAGTACCAGCGCGGCACGGTGGTCACCTACCCGACCGCGCACCATGACGGGAACTACCGCGCCGACGACGAGACCATCGCCCGGCTGGAGGGCGAGGGCCGCGTGGTGCTGCGCTACGTGGACAACCCGAACGGCTCCGCCAACGACATCGCCGGCATTCTGAATGACGGCGGCAATGTGCTCGGCATGATGCCCCACCCCGAAAACGCGGTCGAGCCGCTGCTCGGATCCACCGACGGGCTGCCGCTGTTCCAGAGCATCGTCACCTCGGCCGAAGCGGGCGAGGCGACCCCGCCGCGCCGGCCGCTGCTGGACCGGCTGATCAACCGCAACGTCCCGCCTGGCGCCTGACGCAACCTAAGCGTTTCGCATGCGAAACGCTTTACTCAGCGGTGAATTGCGCTGCCGGGGCCAACTCGGCGGCGATGGATGGCGGCGTGCCGTTCGCCTTGTCGTCGGCCTTCACCAGGCCGATCAGCCCCAGTACCACGAGCACGCCCAGAATGAATCGCATCACGGAACCTCCGTCTCAAGCCCTGCGAGGTGGCGTGTTTTTTAAGCCATGACAACCGTTGAGCCGCCATGCACTGGCGGCCCAACGCGAAAAGACGGCTCAAAGAACGGCCGCGTAGCCGTCCTTGCGGGTGTCGGAACCGGCCGCATAGAGGTCGCCGACGCGCATGATGGCCTGAGCCCCGCCGAAGCCGAAGGCGACGCCCGGCGCATCGTTCTGGATCTCGTGACCCATCGCCGCCAGCGCGGCCTGGGTCTCGCCCTGAAGCGAGGCCTCCAGCGCCACCTTGCGCCCGCCGAGGCAGCGGAAGCGCGGCGCGTCGATCGCCGCCTGCACCGGCTGGCCGAAGCGGATCATGCGGGTGACGAGCTGGGCATGGCCCTGTGCCTGGATCGGCCCGCCCATCATGCCGAAGGCCATCAGCGGCCCGGCATCCTTGGTCACGAAACCCGGAATGATGGTGTGGAAGGGCCGCTTGCCCGGCGCCACGATGTTCGGGCTCTTGCGGTCGAGCGAGAAGCCGGCGCCGCGGTTCTGCATCGAAATGCCGTACTTGTTGACGACGCAGCCCGAGCCGAATCCCATGTAGTTGGACTGGATGAAGGAGACCATCATCCCGTCGCGGTCGGCGGTGGTGAGGAGGATGGTGCCGCCCGGCTGCTGGATGCCGGTGACCGGATCGGCCGCCTTGTCCGGGTCGATCAGCTTCACCCGCTCGTCGAGATAGGCGGGATCGAGAAGATCGGCGGCGCTGATGCGCATGTGGGCGAGGTCGGCGACGTGGGCCGCGGTGTCGGCCATGGCGAGCTTCACCGCCTCGAGCTCGAGGTGAAGCGCACGCACCCCGTCCGGATCATCGCCGAGGTCCAGCCGGTCGAGGAGGCCGAGAGCGATGAGCGCGGTGATCCCCTGCCCGTTGGGCGGGATCTCGTGCGTGGTGACGCCAAAGGCGTCCATCGCGATGGGGTCGACCCAGTCCACGGTGTGGCCGGCGAGATCGTCCATGCTGATCGCGCCGCCCTCGGCCTTGGACTGGCGCACGATCTCCTCGGCGATGACGCCGTGATAGAAGGCGTCGCCGCCGCTGACGGCGATCAGCTCCAGCGCGTCGGCAGCGCCCGGCATCTTGAAGAGCTGCCCCGCCTTGGGCGCGTTGCCGCCGGGCAGGAAGGTCTCACGCCAGGACGCGCTGTCCTTGAAACGCTGCACCTGATTGGCCCAGGAGATCGCGGTGACGGGGCCGACGCCGTAGCCTTCGCGCGCGATGCGGATCGCGTCGGTCAGGAGGTCGCCGAAGGAGAGCGCGCCGAACTTGTCCGACAGCGCCTTCCATGCGGAGACGGCGCCGGGGACGGTGGCCGCGTCCCAGCCGTTGATGGGGATCGCCGTCGCATCGCCGTAGCGCTCGGGCGTCCACCCGGCGGGGGCACGGCCGGAGGCGTTGAGGCCGTGCAGGGTGTCACCGTCCCAGATGAGGGCGAAGGCGTCCGAGCCGAGGCCGTTGGACACCGGCTCAGTGACGGTGAGGACGGCCGCGGTGGCGATCGCCGCGTCGACAGCGTTGCCGCCTTTGCGCAGCACGTTGATACCGGCCTGAACCGCGAGCGGCTCCGACGTCGCAACGGCCGCGTGTCCGAAATTTGTGGATCGGCCGGTCCGGTAGAGTTCCCGCTCTTCGAAGTTCATCGTGTCCTTGCCTGCATGATTCGCTGGGCGCATTTCAGCCATCCACCCTCATCTTGTCGATGCTGTCGCTTCAGGATGTTGACATGCCCACTATAACGTATACGAACCGGATGCACGGCTTCGACCGATTGACATTGTGCGGCATGCCTGTTTAGCGCGAGCATGACGACCTCAACCAAGAGACAATTGAGCCATTTCTGACCCGATGTTCAATGAACTCGGACTAAGCCCGAAGGTGGTTTCCGCCGTCGAGGCCGCCGGGTACACCAAACCGACGCCCATCCAGGCGGCGGCGATCCCGCTCGCCCTGCAGAAGAAGGACGTTCTGGGCCTGGCGCAGACGGGGACCGGCAAGACGGCGTCCTTCGTGCTGCCGATGCTCTCGCTCCTGGAGAAGGGCCGCGCCCGCGCCCGCATGCCCCGCACGCTGATCCTCGAGCCGACGCGCGAACTCGCCGCGCAGGTGGAGGAAAGCTTCGTCAAGTACGGGGCGAACCACAAGCTGACGGTCGCCCTCCTCATCGGCGGCGTGTCCTTCGAAGAGCAGAACCGCAAGATCGACCGTGGCGCCGACGTGGTGATCGCCACCCCCGGCCGTCTGCTGGACCATCTGGAGCGCGGCAAGCTGCTGCTCCAGGCGGTCGAGATCTTCGTCGTCGACGAAGCGGACCGCATGCTCGACATGGGCTTCATCCCGGACATCGAGCGCGTCTGCAAGATCCTGCCGGCCAAGCGCCAGTCGCTGTTCTTCTCGGCCACCATGCCGAAGGAGATCGCCAGCCTCGTCGACCGCTTCCTGACCGATCCGGTGCGCGTCGAAGTCTCCCCTCCCTCGTCGACGGCGGAGACGGTGACGCAACGCTTCGTGCGCTCGGGCAGCACGCCGAAGGAGAAGAGGGACACGCTGCGCCGGCTGATCCGGGGCGAGAAGGAACTCGCCAACGGCATCATCTTCTGCAACCGCAAGCGTGACATCGGCACCCTGTTCCGCTCGCTGGAGAGGCACGGCTTCTCCGTGGGCGCGCTGCATGGCGACATGGACCAGCGCACCCGCATGATGACGCTGGACGCCTTCAAGAACGACAAGATCACGCTGCTGGTGGCGTCGGACGTCGCCGCGCGCGGGCTGGACATTCCGAAGGTGAGCCACGTCTTCAACTACGATGTGCCCCATAATGCCGAGGACTATGTCCACCGGATCGGGCGCACAGGCCGCGCGGGCCGCTCCGGCGCCGCCTTCACGATCGCGACGCCCGAGGACAAGAAGCTCGTCGCGGCGATCGAGTCGATGCTGAAGCGGTCGATGGAATGGGCCGACGACGACGCGCCCGCGTCCGGCGACCGCGGCGCGCAGAACCGTGGCGCCTCCGGCGAGCGGGGCGGCGACCGCGGATCCGACAGGGGCTCCGAACGGGGCGGCGAGAGAGGTCGGTCCGGCCGGGGCCGCGGCAGGGGCGCACCGTCCGCGCCGCCGGCCGAGGTGGCCGCAGCACCTGCGGTGGCGCCCGCAGCCGCCGTGGAGGCGGACGAGCCTCGCGCGAACAACGGCGCCGCGCCGGAGCCCGCACGCACGGAGAGCCCGCGTTACCAGCGCGATCGCGGTGGTCGCGACCAGGGTGAACGGGATCGGGGCGACCGAGGCGGCCGCCGCGGCCGTCGCGGCGAAGGACGCGACCCGGAAGAGAGCCGCGTTCCGTTCAAGGACACGCCCTATGTGCCCGCCTTCCTGCTGCGGCCGATGTCGCCGCGCAAAGGTCCCCTGCCGGCGGCGGACGATTCGGCAGATTAACGAACAGTTGCCCGCCGCCCGTTTCCACGCTTCGCCGATGACGAAAAAACCCCAGGCAAACCCTGGGGTTTTTAGTGAGACCTTTCGGAAGACTTAACGGCGACCCTGTGGATATTAGGGTCTCGTTAACCATTTTCCTCAATGCTGACGATGGCCGCACACCAAGACGGTCCCATTAAGCATGAGGCAGATCCGTGGTGCATTCCTACAGGAACAGCGAGGCCTATCGTGCCGCTGACCCGTTCAGCAGGGCCCTGCAGCATAACACTTACGAGGCCGACCTCGCCCGCGCTCTGGCGGACGAGTTGATCACGCTGGAGACCGAGGCCGCGGACGAGGCGCCGACCGAGGAGTTGCGGCAGACGGCCGCCCCCGCCCGCCCCGCCGATGCGCCCGCCTCGGCCGACGACCTCACGCCGCGCGGCGATGCGGACCCCAATGACGTGAGCGCCGCCGGTCCGTCCAGCGATGGGTGTGCGGCAGGCGAGGACGATGCGGCGGCCCAGTCCCAAGCGGCGCAGAAGGCGCACGCCGCGCCCGCCCCTTTCCTGGCCGCTGCGGCCGGCGCGTCGGCGGACCCGACCGACGCAGCCCCCGCGGACCAACCCGACGATGTGCCCAGCCGGGTCATCCTCAACACGGCCGCGATGACCGGGGATGATCTGCCGGACGACGATAAGGCCGAGGACGGCGATGAGGCCGCACTCGCCGATCCGGACGCGCTGTCCGACCAGGGCGCGCCTGACGCAATTTCCGCCGAGGCCGCGGTTCGCCCGGCGGATGCGCCGGATACGCGGGTGGCCGGGCAGGACCCGGCCGAGGCGCCGGCAGACGAAGCGGCGCAGCTTGCCGCCGCGAAAGCGGACCCGGTCCGGCCGGCGGCGGATGCGGGGGATGACGAGCTCGACGCGATCTCCGCGAGTTTCGCCCGCCCGCGCGGCGCGGCCGTGCGCAAGGCGACCGCAGCACCGGCGCCCCATAGGGCAGCGCCCGCGCCCGCGACCTTGGCGCCCGCCGCCTCGACGGCTTCAGCCTTGGCGCTACAAGGCAGCGCAGACGATGGGCCTTCGGGGCGCGACGCAAGCGCCGCCGCGCCGGTGCGCCGCCGGGAGCTGGTGCTCGCGGACGGCTCCGGCGTCATGGTCGAGGAGGACGAGGACGAGACCGAGGCCGCCCCGGCATGCGCTGAGACCGTCACCCTCCCCGCCCTTCAAGTGCGCGTCGAGCCGACGGTCCGTTCGCTCACCCCGGCGCCAGAGCGAACGGGCGAAGCAACGGGCGAGGTGATGGCGCGCGGTACGGTCGGCTCGCAGCCGGTCCCGTTCCACACGCCGGCCTTTGTCTCGCGCGAGCTAATCGTCGCGGGACCGGACATGGGCCAGGCCGGGTTGTTCCCGGCGCTTCCCGCGGTCGGAGCCTGGTCCGGCACGTTCGGCGGCGACGGGACGGCTCAGGACGAGCGCCGGGGGCCCGAGCGCCCGCAGGCCCGCATCGGCGGCACCGGCGGCAACGGCCGGTCCGGCGGTGACGAAGAGCCGGACCGCGGACCGGCGCCCTTCCGCTCCGAGCGGCCGCTGCTGCTGCGCGACGTCCGCCGCATCTGGATGAGCGCGCCCGCAAAGAAGGCGCCGCACACCATCTGCGTCATTTCGCTGCGTCTGCCCAAGGGCTCGCCCCACGCAAGCGAGAGCCTGACCGCGCTGCGCCGCACGCAGCAGGCGCTGATCGAGGCGCTGGGCGGTCTCGGCTCGGTCTATCAGGTGGCGCCCTACGCCATCGCGGTGGTGTTCCGCGACCGCGCGCTGCACCAGACGACGCGCATCGCCGAGGCGGTGAAGTCGACGGTGGTTCAGCAGTCGGCGGAGCAGCCGGAGACGCCGCTGCTGCTGGCGGCGGGTGTCGCGGCGCTGCACCGGGACGACGATCCGACCAGCGCGGTGTGCATCGCCGAGCACTGCGTGTCGCTGGCCGAGCAGGCGAGCGAATCGAAGGTGCTGAGCGAGGTGTCGCCCGAGGCGCGCTTCCGCTCCAAGCAGGCCTATTGAGGCCTGCGCCCGGTCCGAGCAGGCGCTAACAGGCGCAACAAAAAAGCCGGCCCGTGGGGGCCGGCTTCGACGTCCGTGGAGGCGGGGCCGGTCAGCCGGCCACCGCCTCTTTCAGTTCCACCGATTCGCCGCAGCCGCAGGCCGAAACCTGGTTCGGATTCTGGAAGGTGAAGCCGGAGCGGAATTTGGTGACTTCATAGTCCATGCGGCAGCCGAGCAGGAACAGGACGGCGGTCTTGTCGACGAAGACGCGGGCGCCCTCGGCCTCGATGACCTCGTCTTTCGGGTCCGGCTCGGACACGGCGTCCATGGTATATTCCATGCCCGCGCAACCGCCCTTCTTGATGCCGACGCGCAGGCCCGCGATGGGCGGATCGGCGTTCGTGATGAGATCACGCACGCGGTCGGCGGCGGTGTCGGACAATGTCATGATCGCAGCGCGCGCCATGAAGAACTCCTCAACCTGACTGGTCGTCTGGGTGAAATATAAGCACGCCGGGCTGGTTTCGCCATCCCGCCCCGCGTGGTGCCGGGCGGGGACGGCTCAGAACATGTCCAGCGCGACGCGGGCCTCGTCCGACATGCGCGACGGGTCCCACGGCGGGTCGAACACCATGTTGACGCTGACCTGGCCGACACCCTCGACCGTGCCGACCGCGTTCTCGACCCAGCCCGGCATCTCCCCCGCGACGGGGCAGCCGGGGGCCGTCAGCGTCATGTCGACGCGGATGGCGCGGTCGTCCTCGATGTCGACGCGGTAGATGAGGCCGAGCTCGTAGATGTCGACCGGGATCTCGGGATCATAGACCGTCTTCAGGGCGGCGATGATGTCCTGGGTGATGCGGTCCAGCTCCGCCTCGGGGATCGAGGAGGTTCCGGGCTCCATCACCTCGGTCTCGGGCAAGCCGCCGCCGACGGCCTCGGCATCGCGGGCGAGGCGCGCTTCGGACATCGGCCGGCGCGCATCGTCTTCGGCAGGCGAAGCTGCAGTATCGGCAAGTCCGGCTTTGGTGCTGTCCATCGGCACCTCCTTAGGCGAAGAATCTATGGGCCTTCTCGATGGCCTCGGCAAGACGATCAATGTCGGCGCGGGTGGTATAGACGCCGAAGGATGCACGGCATGTGGCGTTGACACCCAGCGCATCCATCAGCGGTTCGGTGCAATGCTGCCCCGCACGCACGGCAACACCTTCGCGGTCGAGGATCATCGAAACGTCGTGCGGGTGCGCGCCCTCGAGGTTGAAGGCGAAGACACCGCCCTTCCCCGCCGCCTCGCCGTAGAGGGTCAGCGCATTGATGCCGCGCAGCCGCTCGAACGCGTAGGTGGTGAGGCCCTTCTCGTGCGCGGTGATCGCGTCCCAGCCGAGGCTTTCGACATACTCGATCGCCGCGCCGAGGCCGATCGCCTGGACGATCGGCGGGGTGCCCGCCTCGAACTTGTTCGGCAGGCCGGCATAGGTGACCGTGTCGCGGGTGACGCTCTCGATCATCTCGCCGCCGCCGAGGAAGGGCGGCATCGATTCCAGGAGCGCCTTGCGGCCGTAGAGCACGCCGATGCCGGTGGGACCGTAGAGCTTGTGGCCGGTGAAGGCGAAGAAGTCGCAGCCGATGGCCTGGACGTCGACCGGGCCGTGAACGGTACTCTGCGACCCGTCGACGAGGGTGGGAATGCCCCGCTCGCGCGCCATGCGGCAGATCTCGGCGACCGGGTTCACCGTGCCCAGAACGTTGGACATGTGGACCACGGCGACCATTTTGGTGCGCTCGGTCAGGGCCGCCGCGAAGGCGTCCATGTCGAGCGAGCCGTCGTCGCAGAGGCCGACCCACTTGATGACCGCGCCCTGGCGTTCGCGCAGGAAGTGCCAGGGGACGACGTTGGAGTGGTGCTCCATCACGGTGATGACGATCTCGTCACCCTCGCCGATGGTGGTGCGGCCGAAGGACTGGGCGACGAGGTTCAGCGCCTCGGTGGAGGAGCGGGTGAAGATCACCTCCTCCGTGGACGGGGCGTTGATGAAGCGGCGCACGATTTCGCGCGCGCCCTCGTAGGCCTCGGTGGAGCGGTTGGCCAGCGTGTGCAGGCCGCGGTGGACGTTGGCGAAGTCCACGGCGTAGGCCTGCATGATGCGGTCCAGCACGGCCTGCGGCTTCTGGGCCGAGGCGGCGCTGTCCAGGTAGACGAGCGGCTTGCCGTGGATCTCCTGCGACAGGATCGGGAAATCCGCGCGCACCTTGTCGATGTCGAGGCCCGGTGCCCGTGCCGGGGCGTCGTGTCCGGGAGCCGGGGCAGCCGCGCCGCTCATGCGACGACCGCCGCCAGCGCGGTGCGGATGCGCTCCGCCAGCGCGTCGTTTAGCGCCTCGTCGGCGACGAGGTCGAGCGCCTCGATGATGAAAGCCTCGGTGAGGAGCCGGCGCGCGGTGGCCTCGGGAATGCCGCGGGCGCGCAGGTAGAAGACCGGGTCCTCGTCGATGTCGCCGGAGGTGGCGCCGTGACCGCAGATCACGTCGTCGGCGAAGATCTCGAGCTCGGGCTTGTTCACCACCTCGCCGGTATCGTCGAGGAAGAGCGCGTTCGACATCATCTTGGAGTCGGTCTTCTGCGCGTCCTTCTCGACGAAGATGCGGCCCTGGATGATGGCGGTGCCGCCCTCGCCGATCGCGGACTTGAAGATCTCGGTGGAGCGCGAGCCGACCGCGTCGTGGCGGATCACCAGCGTGTTGTCGGCGTGGCGCTTGCCCACGGCAACGGTGGCGGCGCGGAAGTTGGCCTCCGCATCGTGACCGACCACGTGGCCGAAGATCTGGCTGCGGGCGAGGCCGAGGCCGGTGGTCAGCGTCAAATGGTTGAGGACCGCGCTTTCCGGCACTTCGGTGTGGAAGGAGTTGAGTTCGACCGCCTTGTCGGACTTGCCGTCGACGAGACGGATCCAGTCGACGTGCGCGCCTTCCTTCAGGGTCAGCTCGGTGAGGCCGTTCTCCACCACGGCGGCGCTGCCCAGGGTGCGCTCGATGACCGAGGCGCGGCCGTCCGCCGAGACGGACATGGCGACGCGGCCCATCACCAGCGCGTCGGCGGTGGCGACGTGGACGATCTCGATCGGCGCGCCAGCCTCACCGGCGACGGTGATGACGACGCCGCCCTCGAAGAGGCCGAGATTGGCGAGCGTCAACGGGTCGTCGTTCCCGGCGACGAGGATGCCGACGGCGGAGAGGTCCGCGGCGGGGTCGAGGATCGACGTCACCGTGACGTTGGCGGGCGCGGCGGAGAGGCCGGGGACGTAGCGCCCGTTGGCGATGACGATGCGCGCCGCACCCTCCACGAGGGGCGGGTAGCCGGCGAGGATGCCGGCGACGTTCTCCTCGCCCGCCTCGGCGGCGGCGGGCGGCAGGTCGGTCAGCCGGGCGCGCAGGTCGGTGTACTTGTATGCCTCGATGCGGCGGTGCGGCAGGCCGGCCTCGGCGAAGCGCGTGAAGGCGTCTTCGCGGGCGGCGGCGAGCGGCGCACCGGCGAAGTCGGCCTTCTTGGCGTCGTAGAGCGCGGCGAGTGCCGTCTCGGCGTCAGTGGGGGTCAGCTTCATGGCGTCCCTCACGCGGGTTCCATGAACTCGGCATAGCCGGACGCTTCCAGCTCCTTGGCGAGTTCCGGGCCGCCCGAACGCACGATCTTGCCGCCGGCCAGCACGTGGACGTGGTCGGGGGTGATGTAGTCGAGCAGGCGCTGATAGTGGGTGATGACGAGGAAGGAGCGGTCGGCCCCGCGCAGGGCGTTGACGCCTTCGGAGACGATGCGCAGCGCGTCGATGTCGAGGCCGGAATCGGTCTCGTCGAGCACGCAGAGCTTCGGCTCCAGGAGGGCCATCTGCATGATTTCGTTGCGCTTCTTCTCACCGCCGGAGAAGCCGACATTGATCGGCCGGCGCAGCATGTCCTGCTTGATGCCGAGCTTGTCGGCGGCGCCTTTGACGGCCTTCATGAATTCCGGGGTCGACAGCGCCTTTTCGCCGCGCGCTTCGCGCTGGGCGTTCATGGCGGTCTTCAGGAACGTCATCGTCGCGACGCCGGGGACTTCCACCGGGTACTGGAAGGCGAGGAAGATGCCCGCCGCGGCGCGCTCCTCCGGTTCCATCTCCAGGAGGTCCTCGTCCATGAATTTCACGGAGCCGTCGGTGACTTCGTAACCGTCCTTGCCGGCGATGATGTGGCCGAGGGTGGACTTGCCGGCGCCGTTCGGGCCCATGATGGCGTGGACCTCGCCCGGCCAGATCTCGAGGTCGAGGCCCTTCAGGATCTCGCGGCCTTCCTCATCGTCCACCTTGGCGTGAAGGTTTTCAATTGCGAGCATGTTCGTCTTTCTTCAATTGGCGATGATGGCGAGCAGGATCACGACAGCCGCGAACGCCACGCCACTCAAAATTCTGTCCGTCGACGAGGTGCGCGTCTCGTACCGCTCCAGGCGGCGGCGCTCTCTGAGGAGCGTGAGACGGCGGACCTCGAGTTCCAGCCGGTCCACCTCCTCGCGGAGGCGGGCCGTGTCGCTCTCGCGCCCGCTGAAGGGGGCCATGTTAGCCCACCGAGCCTTCCAGGCTGACGCCGATCAGTTTCTGCGCTTCCACCGCGAACTCCATGGGGAGCTGCTGGATGACGTCGCGCACGAAGCCGTTGACGATGAGGGCCACGGCCTCTTCCTCGCCGATCCCGCGGGCGCGGCAATAGAAGAGCTGGTCGTCGGAGATCTTCGAGGTGGTCGCCTCGTGCTCGAACTGTGCCTTGCCGTTTTTCGATTCCACGTAAGGGATCGTGACGGCGGCGCACTGGTCGCCGATGAGGAGCGAATCGCACTGGGTGAAGTTGCGTGCCCCGGTCGCCTTGCGGTGGGCCTGGACGAGACCGCGATAGGCGTTCATCGATTTGCCGGCGGCGATGCCCTTGGAGATGATGCGGCTCGACGTGTTCTTGCCGAGGTGGATCATCTTGGTGCCAGAATCGATCTGCTGGTAGCCGTTCGAGATGGCGATGGAGTAGAACTCGCCCCTGGAATCGTCGCCGCGCAGGATGCAGGACGGGTATTTCCAGGTGATCGCCGAGCCGGTCTCCACCTGCGTCCACGAGATCTTGGAGCGGGCACCGCGGCAATCGCCACGCTTGGTGACGAAGTTGTAGATGCCGCCCTTGCCTTCCGAATCGCCCGGATACCAGTTCTGGACGGTGGAATATTTGATCTCGGCATCGTCCAGCGCGATGAGCTCGACCACGGCGGCGTGGAGCTGGTTCTCGTCGCGCTGCGGCGCGGTGCAGCCTTCGAGGTAGGAGACGTAGGACCCCTTGTCCGCGATGATCAGCGTGCGCTCGAACTGCCCCGTGTTCATCTCGTTGATGCGGAAGTAGGTCGACAGCTCCATCGGGCAGCGCACGCCCGGCGGCACGTAGACGAACGAGCCGTCCGTGAAGACCGCGGAGTTCAGCGTGGCGTAGAAGTTGTCGCTCTGCGGCACGACGGTGCCGAGATACTTCTGGATCAGGTCCGGATGCTCACGGATCGCTTCGGAGATCGAGCAGAAGATCACGCCCGCCTTGGCGAGCTCCTTCTTGAACGTCGTCACGACGGAGACCGAATCGAACACCGCGTCCACGGCGACGTTGCCGCCGTAGGGGTTCGCCTCCGCATCGTCGAGGTCGGACGGTTCGCCCTGTTTGCGCACACCCGCCAGGATTTCCTGCTCTTTCAGCGGGATACCCAGCTTCTCGTAGGTGCGCAGGAGTTCGGGGTCGACCTCGTCGAGCGACTTCGGCGCGTCCTTCATCTTGGGCGCGGCGTAGTAGTAGAGGTCGTTGAAGTCGATCTTCGGGTAGTGGACGGCGGCCCATGTCGGCTCGTCCATGGTCTGCCACCGGCGATAGGCGTCGAGGCGCCAATCAAGCATCCATTTCGGCTCGTCTTTCTTGGCCGAGATGAACGCGATCACCTCTTCCGACAGCCCTTTCGGGGCCTTCTCGGACTCGATATCGGTAACAAAACCGTACTTGTACTTATCAACGTCGATCGCTGCGACGCGATCGATCGTCTCCTGGACTGCTGGCATCGGCTCCCTCCACTCGGGTTCAAAGCCCGAAGGTTGGACATCTTCTAATGATTTAGGTCAGGTTGTCATTGGCACAATGACCCGCTGCAATGCCACCAAAAAACGCTCCAGCGCGGCGCCTGCATCCACAGGGCCGCAGCTGACGCGAATGGCACAGCGCGCCACGTCCGGCGAAACGCCCATGGCAATCAACACATGGCTGACGGACACCTTCCCCGATGAACACGCCGACCCGGACGACACCGCGACACCCGCAAGGTCGAGCCCGATCAACGCCAATTCCGCCGACGCCCCCAGTGCGAACAAACTGGTGTTCGGCAGACGCGGCGCCTCTCGGCCGAATATAGTGGCGCGCGGGAACATTGCGAGAAGGGACGCCTCGAAAGTGTCACGCGCGCGCCGTGTTTCCTGCCATGCGTCAGGGTCGGCCGCCGGTCCCGCCAGCGCCGCGCCGAACCCCGCGATGGCCGGAACGTTCTCGGTCCCGCCGCGGGCGCCGCGCTCCTGACCGCCGCCGCGGATGAGGGGCGGAACGGTGATGCCGGGCCGCTTCACCAGCGCCCCAACCCCCTGCGGCGCGCCGATCTTGTGACCGGACAGCGTGACGAGATCGGCGCAGAGCGCCGCATCGGGCACACGGCCGAAGCCCTGCACCGCGTCGGTGTGCGTCACCGCGCCCGCCGCCCGCGCCAGGTCGAACAGCGCCGGATCGGTGACGACGCCGGTCTCGTTGTTGGCGGCCATCAGCGAGACGAGGGCCGGACGCGGGTCCGCCGCCAGTGCCGCCGCGAGGTCCGCCGCATCGAGCCGCCCCGCGGCGTCCACCGGCAGAACGGTGACGTCGCCTGGCGCGAACCCGCCGCCGGAGAGCACGGCCGGGTGCTCGGTCGCTTGGGTGATCAGCCGCTCGGCAGGGGCCGCCCCCTCGCGCGCGACACCGGGCCGGAGCGCCATCGCGTTGGCCTCGGTGCCGCCGGAGGTGAAGGTCACCGCCTCGTGGGTGAGGCCGAATCGCGCACCTAGCGCCCGCCGCGTGGTCTCGACGAGGCCGCGGCACGCCCGCCCCTCCGCATGCACCGAGGAGGCGTTGCCGCCCGCCAGAAGCGCACGAACCGCCGCATCGCGCGCCGCCTCGGTCGCGGGCGCGCTGGCATTCCAATCCAAATAGAGACGGTCACTCACGTCCCGATTGTCCTATTTGCTTGATTCACGAAGGCCGGTTGATAGATAACCCCGCCTCACTCCAAAATCGGGACCGTGATGCCTGAAGTCATCTTTACAGGACCCGCAGGCCGCCTCGAAGGTCGTCTGCAGGCGTCGTCAAACCGCAGGGCTCCGCTCGCGATCGTGCTTCATCCGCACCCGCACTTCGGCGGGACGATGAACAACCAAATCATCTATAACCTGTTCTACATGTTCAAGGAGCGCAATTTCACCGTTTTGCGCTTCAACTTCCGCGGGGTCGGCCGCTCCCAGGGTGAATTCGACCACGGCGCCGGCGAACTGGCGGACGCGGCCTCCGCGCTCGACTGGCTGCAGGCCGTCCACCCGGAGGCGCAGGGCTGCTGGATCGCCGGATTCTCCTTCGGCGCGTGGATCGGCATGCAGCTTCTGATGCGCCGGCCGGAGGTGGAGGGCTTCATGTCCATCGCCCCGCCGGCCAACCTGCACGACTTCTCGTTCCTTGCGCCCTGCCCGTCCTCCGGCCTCATCATCCACGGTGATCGCGACCGTGTGGCGATCCCGAAAGACACGCAGACGCTGGTGGACAAGCTGAAGCTGCAGAAGGGGATCAAGATCACCCACTCGATCATCCCCGGCGCGAACCACTTCTTCGAGGGCCAGGTGGACGAGCTGGTGGGCCAGTGCGCCGACTATCTCGACATGCGCCTCGGCCGCGGGGCCTATTCGACGCCCGCGGAGGCGCTGCCCGCCCCCGCCGCACCGGCGCCGGAGCTTCCGGCCCCCTCGGAAGACTAAAGACCGGCCGCGGACCGGGGATCGGCCGAGCTGCACCTCAGCGGGCGGAGGGAAAGGTGATCCGCCCGCCCGTCATCGGCTCCGGCGCCCGCGTGGTGCCGGGGAAGGAGATCGCCAGGCCCCGCACCGTGCGCACCGCCATGTAGGCGAACGCCTCCGCCTCAATGTCGGCCGCCGCGAACCGCGGGTCAGGCGTCAGGGGCAGGCCAAGCCGCTCCTCCAGCCACGCCACCAGTGTGGTGTTGAACGCCCCGCCGCCGAGGACCAACACCTGCACCGGCCGCTTCGGCAACGCCTCGATGGCGACCGCCACCGTTTCCACCGTGAAGCGGGTCAACGTCGCCACCTTGTCGGCGGTGCCGAGGCCGGCGACGGGGGCGGCGGAGAAGGCGTTGCGGTCCAGCGATTTGGGCGGCGGGCGGCGGAAGAAAGGATGGTCCATCAGGGCCGCCAGAGCCGCAGCGTCCACCCGGCCTTGCGCCGCCATGGCGCCGCCGGCATCGAACCTCTCGCCCACCTCGGCCATCGCATCGTCGATCAGCGCGTTCGCCGGGCCGGTGTCGCAGGCGATCAGGGTGTCACCGTCGATATAGGTGATATTCGCCACACCGCCGAGGTTGAGCATCACCAAAGGCTCGGCAAGGCCGTGCTGGCGGGCGAGCGCGCGGTGATAGACCGGCACCAAGGGCGCGCCCTCCCCGCCCGCCGCAACGTCGGCGCTGCGGAAGTCGGACACCACGGGCACGCCGAACCTGTCGGCCAGCGCCTGCGGGTCGCCGAGCTGCATCGTCATGCCCCGGTCCGGCGCGTGGGCGATGGTCTGGCCGTGCCAGCCGATGAGGTCGACCGACCCGCCCTCGCCGTTCGGTCCGTCCCCGTCCGGTGCCTCACCATGCGCCGCGAACCAGGCGGCGATGGCGTCGCCGTGCAGGCGGTCCACCACACTCTCGGCGGCGCGCAAGGCGGCGGTGCGGGTGGCGCCGGTCGCGGCGGCCCGCCCGTCCGCCTCGGCGGCGCGAATCACCGCCCGGTCGGCATCGGCGATGATGCCCGCCGCGGCTCCGCCGGGGACCGCGATAGCCTCCCCGTCCGTCGTCACGCGCTTCACGTCCACCCCGTCCATGGAGGTTCCGCTCATCACGCCGAGCACCTTCAGAGGGCGCTGCTCGGCCAATGCACGAAGCGCCTTGCCATCCGTGATTTTCGGTGTAACGGGATCGCCCATGGCACGCTCCGACTTCATCCACACGCTCCGCGAACGCGGCTTCATCCACCAGATCACCGACGAGGACGGGCTCGACAAGTCCCTCAACGACGGGATGGTCACCGGCTATATCGGATTCGACCTCACCGCGCCCTCGCTCCACGTCGGCAGCCTGGTGCAGATCATGATGCTGCATTGGATGCAGAAGACGGGCAACCGGCCGATCGTCTTGATGGGCGGCGGCACGTCGAAGATCGGCGACCCGTCCGGCCGCGACTCCTCGCGCACCTTGATGACGGCGGAGACGATCGAGACCAACAAGGCCGGCATTTTCAAGGTCTTCGAGAACTTCGTCGACTTCTCCGGCGATGCCATCGTCGCCGACAATGCCGACTGGCTGGACGGCCTCGGCTACGTGCCCTTCCTGCGCGACGTCGGCCGCCACTTCTCGGTCAACCGCATGCTGACGATGGATTCGGTCCGCCTGCGCCTCGACCGCGAGCAGCCGCTGTCGTTCCTTGAATTCAACTACATGGTCCTCCAGGCCTACGACTTCACCGAGCTGAACAAACGCTACGGCTGCGTGCTGCAGATGGGCGGTTCGGACCAATGGGGCAACATCGTCTCCGGCATCGACCTCGGCCGCCGCATCTCCGGCGCCGAGCTCTACGGGCTGACCACGCCGCTGATCACCAAGGCGGACGGGTCGAAGATGGGCAAGACCGCCGCCGGCGCGATCTGGCTCAACCCCGAGATGCTGAGCGCCTACGATTATTGGCAGTTCTGGCGCAACACCGGCGACGCGGACGTGGAGAAGTTCCTCAAGCTCTTCACCACGCTGCCGCTCGACGAGGTGGCGCGCCTCGCCGCGCTCGAGGGCTCGGAGATCAACGAGGCGAAGAAGACGCTGGCCAACGAGGCGACGGCGATGCTGCACGGTCGCGCCGCCGCGGAGGCCGCCGCCGAGACCGCCGCCACCACCTTCGAGGCCGGCGGGATCGCCGAGGGGCTGCCGACGATCGACGTTCCGGCGGGTGAACTTGCCGAGGGCGTTGGCGTATTGGGCGCGTTCGTGCGGGCGGGGCTCGCGGCGTCCAACTCGGAGGCGCGCCGGGCGATCCAGGGCGGCGGCGCCCGCGTGAACGACGAGAAGCTGAGCGACGACAAGCGCGTTCTGGGCACCGGCGACCTCGCCGACGGCGTGATCAAGCTGTCGCTCGGCAAGAAGAAGCACGCCCTCATCCGCCCGGCCTGAGCCGGGCGCGGCCCGACGACGCCAGCCGAGCCCGGACGCGCCGGGCTCAGCGATACTCGAAGATCTTGCGGAAGATGCCGGGTGCGACCGCCGATAGCGGGTTCATCGCGAACTGCGGCGAGGCGAGAGGGCCGGACAGGCGGAAGGTCACCCCGATCAGCCCGCCGTCGTCGCCCCCGCCCAGGATCTGCCCCAGCACCGGCACCCGCCCGAACATGTTGTTGACGCCGTAGGCCGGGATGAAGGTCCCGTTCAGCGTCATCGTCTTGTCGGCGAGGTCGATCACCCCGTCCGCCGTGCCGCCGATCACCTGGCCGCGCAGCACCGCCTCGCGGATGCGGATCCGGTCGCCGCGCTTGTCGAAGTCCACCACCAGCGTGTCGAATGTCAGCCCGGTGCCGGTCTGGATCTGCCGGGCGAGGCGCGGCCCCGCCCTGTCGCGCGGGTTGCTGCGCGTGCGCTCGATGATCGCCTCGAGGGTGGTCTCGTCGGTGAGCGCGAAGTCCTCGACGATCATGCGCCCGTCCATCGCCCCGTCCGGCGCGATCTGGGCGGTGATGCGCGTGCGCCCGCCGCGCATGCGCTTGTAGACGTCGAACGCGGCGAGCACCCGGCCGAGCTCGGTGACGTCCACGTGGAGGGTGCGCCCGCCGCTCTCCTGCGGCGCCAGACGGGCGGCGAAGGAGCCGGCGTTCACCCCGTCGAGCCGGCCCGATACGGAGAGGCGCGACAGGGCGCGGCCGGAATGGCGCGCCTCCAGCGACACGTCCGTGGCGTAGGTTTCGTCCGACAGGCGCAGGCGCTCGGCGACGGCGCGGGCGGCCACCGGCGGCCCCGCCTTCTTCTCGCCCGCCTTGTCGCCGGGCTTCGCCGGGCCGCGCATCATCGACGTGATCAGCTTGCGCAAATCGAATGTCGTCGCCTCGACGTCCACCTGGTAGCCGACCCCCTGGCGTGTGACGTCCACCCGCGCACTGTCGCCGCGGCTGAGGGCGACGTCGTGCAGGTTGGCCCGCGCCAGCGCGCCACCCTCCAAGGCGAGGTTGCCGGTGGCCGATATGCCGCCACCGTCCACCCTCAGGCCGTCCACGGAGAGGTTGGCCCCCGCACCGGAGAACTGCCCCGTCGCCTTCATCGCCACGCCTTTGGCCTTGGCGAGGCCGGGCAGGTCGATCGCGGCCTGGGAGAGATCGACGGCGAAGGTGCGCACGTCGTCCGGATCGGCCTCGACGGTGACGACCACGGGTCCGGTGAGCGCTGTCCCTGTGTCGAAGCCGCGCTCGCGCCGGTCGCGGTCGGTCAGAACGAAACGGGCGGCGCCGGATTTGCCGCCGAGGAACATCTCCGAATAGTTCACGTCGATGCGGATGCCGTCGACGGTGGCCTTGCCGCGCGCGGCGAGGCGGCGGGAGTTGAGCAGAACCTCCACGTCCGCATCGCTGAAGGTCTGCCCGCTGACGGGAATCGAGGTTCCGGCGCCTTTCAGTTGCGCGTCGATCGACCATTGCCGCTCTTCCATGGTCGTGCCGGGCGCGAGCGGCGTGCGCATGGCGATCTTCGCCTCGAAGGTGCCCGCCACCTGGTCCGGCTCCAGCGGCGTCGCCTTGAGCTGGGGCAGGTCCATCAGAGTGGCGATGGCGACGATGGCCGAAAGCGGTCCCTGAACCGTGGCGGTGATGCTGGCCTCCGCCGGCTGGCCGGACACGTCCGGAATGGTGAAAGCGCCCTCGCTGACCCGGAGGAGACCCGCCGCGCCCATGTCGACCACACCGCCGTCGAGCCGCACGGAGAGGATGCGGTCCTGCATCCTCAGCGCACCGTGGCCGCGGGTGATGGCGATCGGAATGCCCGGCGCGGTGAACGTCACGTCGACGAATTCGAGGTCGATGCCGATCGTCCCCGGCATGTCCGAGTGGGTGGTCGGGTCCGGGTCCATCTCCAGCGGGGTGAAGGCGAGCGTCACGTCCCCGCGGCGGACTGTGCCGCCCTTCACGACCTCGGCGATCGCCTTGCGCGGCTTGTAGGCGGCCACCACCGGCCAGGCGCCCAGCAGCGTGTCGACGGAGGTCGGGCCGATGTGCGCCGCCAGCGAGAGCCACGGCCCGCCGTCGTGAATGTCGAGCGTGAAGACGGCGTCGGCCCGGCCCCTTTCGGCCTGCCCGGCGAACTGATCGACGCGGATCATCCCGCGCGCGAAGTCGATCTCGCCGTGCATCTGGGCCGACGACAGCTCGACGGGGGACTTGTCGATGTCAGCCGAATGAAGCTGCGTGTATGGGGTCGAAAGGTCGAAGGTCCACGGGTCGTCCGGCCCCGCACCGGCGGTCACGTCCCCCGCGATGGTGACGGTGGAGAGCCCCGCCGAGAAGCGCGAGGGCAGCACGGTGATGCTGTGCCCGTCCGGCGTCAGGGCGAGGTCGATGCGCCCGCCGCCGAACTCGCGCGGCGGATCGTCGCCCATGACGACGGTCCCGCCGGAGATGCCGATGGTGGCGCGCGCCTCGGCCGGCCCCTCGGCGGGCAATGCTGCGGACAGGTTGAGGGCGAGGACGAAACCGTCCTGCACCGGCTTCACCGGGGCGAGGTCGCGCGGCACCAGCCCGTCGACGGCGATGTCGAGGTCGCGCCCGGTGGCGGTGTCGCGATAGTCGAGCCGCAGGCTGAACGGGCCCCCGGCGCCGATGCCGGCCACCCGCACGCCAAGCGCGTCGGCCGCCTCCACATGCGCTTCGACGTCCTGAAACACGCGCGCTTCGTTGATCGGCCGGCCCGGCACGACGAGATCGATGCGCCCGTCGGTGAGGTCGACGCGCTCCAACCCCGCCCCCGACAGCGCGGATTTGAGGCCGTGCAGCACGTCGCCCAACAGCGCGACGGCCGCGCCCGGCTCCGGCACCTTCACGTGTCCGCCCTCGCCGGACGGGTCGACCTTCAGGTCGGCGCCCTTCATCGTCACCGCGCGGCCTGAAAGGCTTTGGGTGAGGGTGATGCGTTTCACCGTGGCGGCCGCCTTCGCGGTGCTGACGCCGACGCCCTCCAGCGTGACGAACAGCCGCCCCGCACCGAGCCGCAGTGCGATGCGCTCCAGTGTGAGATCGACGCCCCGCGCGGCGGCGGCCCGCTCGACGATGCCGGTCAGCGGCAGGCCGAGAGGGGCGACGCTGAGCCGCACGACGGCGGCGACGAGGACGACCAGCGCGGCGACGGCGGCGAGGCGGGCGGGAGACGTGCGGCGACGCCCTTCAGCACCGAGGCCGCCGGGCGGAAGGATCGCCTGTGGTTGATCGGGCATGTCGGGCAGCCGCATCTACCTTTACTCGACTGGAACACTATGACGGAAACTGAACCCCAGGCGAATGGACGCCGCGAACGGATGCCCAACCACCGATGCCCATGACCACCATCGACGAAGGCGCGAGCGCGCCCGACTTCACTCTCCCCGGCGACAACGGAACCGAAATCACACTGAGCGCCTATCGTGGCCGCCCCGTGGTCGTCTACTTCTATCCCAAGGACAATACATCGGGATGCACCAAGGAAGCGATCGCGTTTAACGAGTTGTCCGGTGAGTTCGATGCCGCAGGCGTCGCGCTGATCGGCATCTCACCGGACCCGGTCGCCAGCCACGACAAGTTCAAGGCCAAGTTCGAGCTCGGCTTCCCGCTCGCGGCCGACACGGAGAAGACCGCGTGCGAGGCCTATGGCGTGTGGGTCGAGAAGTCGATGTATGGCCGGAAATATATGGGCGTGGACCGCTCGACCTTCCTGATCGACAAGGACGGCACGGTCGCCAAGGTGTGGCGCAAGGTGAAGGTGCCGGGCCACGCGGAGGCGGTGCTGAAGGCGGCGCAGGCGCTGTGAGCGGACGACCGGCGGCGGCGCGGGCGGCGGATGATGCTCGATGCCGCCGCCACCCTGCCCCGCGGCGCGGATTTGCCGTGCGCGGGTCCGAAGCGCGGCCGCGGCGAAACTGACCGCCGCAGCCGCGACTTAAGGCCCCACCGGTGGCGTCAGGTGGCTTTCTCGGCTTCGGCCGCTTCGCGTTCGCGCCGGACTTCGATGCGGCGCACGCACAGGATCGAGATCTCGTAGAGGAGCAGGCCCGGAACCGCGAGGCCGATCTGGCTGATCGGGTCCGGCGGCGTCAGCACCGCGGCGAGGATGAACACCACCACGATGGCGTATTTGCGCTTCTTGCGCAGGTCCGCCGCGCTGACGAGCCCTGCCCGGCCCAGCAGCGTGAGGATCACCGGCGTCTGGAACACGATGCCGAACGCGAAGATCAGCAGCATGATGAGGCCGAGATAGCGCGAGGTCTGCGGCAGCATCTCGATCGACGCGGTGCCGGTCCCGTGGCCGGGCTGCTCCATCGACAGGAAGAAGCCCATCGCCAGCGGCATGATGACGAAATAGACCAGCGCCGCGCCGGCCGCGAAGAGGAGCGGCGTGGCGATGAGGAAGGGGCGGAAGGCACCGCGCTCGTTGTGGTAGAGGCCCGGCGCCACGAACATGTAGATCTGCGAGGCGACGACCGGGAAGGCGAGGAAGAGCGCCCCGAACAGCGCCAATTGGAGCTGGGTGAAGAAATATTCCTGCGGCGCCGTGTAGATCAGCCGGATGGGCCGCTCGGCCCCGGCCGCCCGCTCGAACGGCCAGACGAGGATGTTGAAGATGTCGTTGGCGAAGTAGAAGCAGACGACGAAGGCAATGGCGATCGCAATGATGGACTTGATGAGCCGCGAGCGCAGCTCGATCAGGTGTTCGATCAGAGGCGCTTTGGACGCCTCGATATCATCGTGGGTCAACGGTCTCCCCCTGCGACGGCGCGCGGGGCCTCATTGGCGCCGGCCGGGGTGTCGGCCGCGCTGTGTGGGGCTGTGTCGGCGTTCTTCAGCGGTACGACGCCGGACGGCGCGCCCTCCGCCGCTGCGGCGGGCGTCTCGGCAGGGTCGAGCGCTTTCTCGGCCGCCGCCTCGGCCGCCTTGGCGGGCGCGACGGCCGGTTTGGCGGCCGTGTTCGCGCTCGGCGAGCCGGGGTCGATCTTGCCGGAGAGCGACTTCTTGGTGTCGTCGAGGCCTTTGCGCAGCGCTTTGGTGGGGTCCATCCCCCGCACGCTGTCGATGTCCTTGCGCACATCGTCGAGGTTGGCCTGCCGCTCGGCCTCGCGCAGCGCGTCGTTGAACGTCGACTGGAATTCGCGCGCCGTGCGGCGGACCTGGCCGAAGGTCTTGCCGAAGGCGCGCAACATGCCCGGCAGCTCCTTCGGACCCACCACGATGATCGCGATCACGGCGACAACGAGAATTTCGGTCCAGGATACATCAAACACGGGACAGGCCGATGCTTAGGCGTTGTGACGCTCTTGCTCTTTCGACACCGTCTGAGACGGGCTGTGATCGATGGTGCGGGGATCGTCGTCGTCCTCGGCCATCCCCTTCTTGAAGCTCTTGATGCCTTTGGCGACATCGCCCATCAGCTCGGAGATCTTGCCGCGCCCGAACAGGAGCACGAGCACCACACCGATGATGAGAACCTGCCAAACACTGATACCCATGGCTCACTTCCCTTGTGTTCGCCGCGCCGCGCTTCGCGGTCGGACGGACCGTCGACCAGATATGGGGCTTGCCGGTCCGGGACGCAGCGTGGCAGGACACCGCCCCACCCTGACGCCTTTTCCGAACGGAACAGGCGATCCGCGCACCGGCGACCTCGCCGAACTGCACCTATAGCGCGGCGCCGAGATGGTTGCCACCATTCATTGTTCACCGTCCAGGACAATGGCCTGGGCGACATCGGGTGTCATCCACACCGGACCGCCGGAGGGCGCGGACATGGCGTCGGCCCGCAAGGTAAGTCGCGTTTCGCCGATGCGGGCGAAAAGCTCGGCATGGGTGCCGCAGAAGCGCCGCCGCTCCACCGTCAATTCCACCGCGCCGGGCGTCGCCTCCGGTACCAGACGCAGCGCCTCGGGACGGAAGGCGACGGTGACCTTTGCGCCGTCGCCCCGCGCGCCCGCCGGAACCGGGCCGAGACGGGTCTCCACCATGCCGCCGCGGACCCGCCCGTGAAAGGCGTTAACGGTGGAGAAGACGCGCGCCGCCGCAAGGTCTACAGGGCGGCGCCAGATCTCCTCCGGCGTGGCGGTCTGGACGATGCGTCCGGCGCGCATGAGGGCGATGCGATCGGCCATCGCCAGCGCCTCTTCGGGGTCGTGGGTGACGATCACCGCCGTCGCGTCGCGCTGACGCAGGACGGTCAGCACGTCCTCGCGCACGGTGTCGCGCAAGGAGCGGTCGAGGCCGGAGAACGGCTCGTCGAACAGGACGACGCGGGGGGCGGGAAGGAGCGCGCGGGCGAGCGCCACACGCTGCTGCTGGCCGCCGGACAACTGGTGCGGATAGGCCCGGTCGTAGCCCTCCAGCCCCACCTGGTGCAGGGCGGCGGCGGCGCGCTTCAGCCCCTCGCCGCGGCCGACGCCTGACAGGCCATAGGCGACGTTCTCGGCAATGCGCATATGCGGGAAGAGGGCGAGGTCCTGAAAGACGAAGCCGATGCGGCGCGCCTCGGGCGGCAGATAGGTGCCCTCACCCGCCACCACGCGGCCGCCGACGACGACGCGCCCGGCCTCCTGCCGCTCGATCCCCGCGGCAACGCGCAGCAGCGTGGTCTTGCCGCAGCCCGACTGGCCGAGCAGGCACAGGATCTCGCGCGGGCGCACCTGAAGCGACACGTCGTCCAGGATGGTGCGGCCGCCGATGCGAAAGGTGATGCCTGAGAGGTCGAGCGGGGCCGGACCCTCGACACCGGCGCTGTCGGCCCGGTTCCCGTCGGTCTGCTTCGCCGCGCCGCGCGGTGCGCGCTGCTGTGCCGCAGACGGTCCTTCAAGCCTCGTGGTCACGCTTCGCCTCATCCTGCGACGCCTCATCCGCGCGCAGGGTCTGCGGGCTGTCGTCCTGCAAGCTCCCCAGCGCGTCCTCGGTCGACATGCCGAGATCGTCCTCGTCGAGCGGATCCTCGTCGGCGTCAAGCCGGGCGTCGTCGCGTGGCGACGGCACGGTGAAGCCGGCGGGCGGCGTTCCTTCCAGGAGCCCGGCCCCGGCGAGATCGTCGAGCCCCGGCAGATCGCCGATGGCGGCGAGCGAGAAGGACTCCAGAAAGCCCGGCGTGGTGCCGAAGGTGACCGGGCGGCCGGGAACACGGCGGCGCCCGCGCATCTTCACCCACCCCGATTCCAAGAGGATGTCGAGCGTGCCCTTGGCGACGGCGACGCCGCGCACCTCCTCGATCTCGGCCCGCGTCACCGGCTGGTGGTAGGCGATGATGGCGAGCGTCTCCATCGCCGCGCGTGACAGGCGGCGCTCGGCCGTGCGCTCGGCCGAGAGCAGGTGGGCAAGGTCCGGCGCGGTGCGGAAGGCCCAGCCGTCCGCCACCTCGACGAGGTTGACGCCGCGGTTGGCGTAGATGGTCTGAAGCTGGCGCAGCGGCACGCGCATGTCCGCAACGGTCGGCAGACGCTCGAGCAGCGCCGCCTCGGACACGGGCGCGGAGGCGGCGAAGAGGATCGCCTCCAGCGCGCGCAAGGTGGCCGCATCGCCCGACCCGGCGAAGAGGTGGACCGGCTCAGCCATCGGGGTTCCCCCTCACATAAAGCGGCGCAAAGGGTTTCGTCTGACGCACCGAGATGCGCCCTTCGCGCGCCATCTCCAGCGCCGCCCCGAAGGTGGAGGCGATGAGGGCGCGGCGGCTCTCATGCCCCGGCATCGCCGCGACGAGGGCGGTCAGCGGCAGCCATTCGGCGTTGTGCCCCACCATGCGCTCCATGATGCGGCGCGCGTCGACCAGCGAGAAGACGGGGCGCTTCTCCATCGTCATGGTGCGCACGATCTCGTCCTGCCGCACCGCACCGTAGGCGGAGAGGAGGTCGTAGAGCGAGCCTTTGAAGACACGTTCGGTGGTGACGACGGTGGCTTCCGGCATGCCGCGCGCGAAGATGTCGCGGCCGAGGCGCGGGCGGGCGAAGAGCGCGTCGGCCGCCTCGCGCATCGCCTCCAGGCGGCGCAGGCGCAAAGCGAGGTCTTCGGCGAGCTCCTCCCCGTCCGCCTCGTCGTCGTCCGGGTCCGGCGCGATGAGGCGGCTTTTGAGATAGGTGAGCCACGCCGCCATGACGAGATAGTCGGCGGCGAGCTCGATCCGCATGTCCTTGGCGCGCTGGATGAAGGCGAGATATTGCTCGGCCAGCGGCAGGATGGCGATGCGCGTCAGGTCGATCTGATTGCGCCGGGCAAGGTCCAGCAGCATGTCGAGCGGCCCTTCGTAGCCGTCGAGGTCGACGTGGAAGAGGTCGAGTTGAACCGGCTTCTGGTGGAGCGGGGCCGGATCCTCGAAGGGATCGCCGCTCACACCGCCGCTCCCACGAGGTCCGCGAACTCGTCCCGCAGTGCGGTGACGTCGGCCGGCGCGGGGCCGAGGCGGGCGTGGGCAGCGGCGAGGCGCCGGGCGGCGGCGTCCGTCATCGGGCCGATCGCGGAGGCGATCGCATCCATCTCGCCAAGGTCGCCGTTGCAGTGGAGCACGCAGTCGCACCCGGCGGCGAGCGAGGCGGCGGCGTTGGCGCCGATGTCGCCGGAGATCGCGCCCATGGAGAGGTCGTCGCCCATCAAGAGGCCTTCGAAGCCGATGTCGGTGCGGATGAGGTCGATGGCGGCGGGCGAGAGGGTCGCCGGGCGGGCGGGGTCGATGGCGGTGTAGACCACGTGGGCGGTCATGCCGAGCGGGGTCGCGGCGAGGGCGCGGAAGGGGGCGAAGTCCCGTTCCAGTGCCGCGCGGTCCGCCTCCACCACGGGGAGTGAGACGTGGCTGTCCACCCACGCCCGTCCGTGGCCGGGGATGTGTTTGACGACCGGCAGCGCCCCGGCGGCCATGACGCCGTCCGCGGCGGCGCCGGCGAGGGCGGCGACGATGTCCGGCGTCTCACCATAAGCGCGGTCGCCGATGACGTCGTGGGCGCCGGGCACGGGAACGTCCGCCACGGGCAGGCACGGCGTGTTGATGCCGAAGGGGGCGAGGTCGGCGGCGATGAGGTGGCCGGCGAGCCAGGCGGCACGGGCGGCCTGCGCAGGGTCGGCGGCATGAAGCGCGCCGATGGCCGCAGCCGGCGGATAGCGCGGGGCGAGAGGCGGACCGATGCGCTGAACGCGTCCGCCTTCCTGGTCGATGAGGACGAGGCGCGCGCCGGACGCCTCCTGCGCGGCGGCGACGAGGCGGGTGATCTCGTCCGCGGTGCCGATGTTGCGCTTGAAGAGGATCAGGCCGAGCGGGCGGGTTGCGGCGAGGAAGGCGGCCTCGTCCGCGGTGAGGGCGGTGCCGGACAGGCCGACGATCAGGGGGGCCGTCATCGGATCAGTTGCGTCCCACGAAGCAGTCGGCCCCGGCATTCTTCAGCCTTTCGCACAGCGAGTTGGCCTCGCCGAAGGAGTTCGTGCCGACGCGGACGCGGTAGAACACGCCTTGGTCGCCCACGTTGGCGGCGGCGATCATCGGCGTGGCGGAGCCGAGGATGGAGGGGAAGCGCTGCTGCAGGGTGCGGAAGGAGGCTTCCGCGGACGCCCGTTCGCGCCGCGAGGCGAGCTGCACCGCCCACGGGAAGGACGCAGCCGCCGGCTGGGCCTGCGTTTGGACGGGGCTGGTCGCCGCGGGTGTCGCGCGGGCGGTCTGCACCGTGCGGCCGGGCGCCGGGCGGGCGGGGGCCGGCCGCGGGGTCGGCACGTTGGCGGCGGCACCGGCGGCATCGGCGCCCTGAGATCCGGTGTCGAACCCGTCGACGTCCGTCCCGTCGCCGGCGGGGGCGAAGGCGTCGCCTTCCTCGTCCGCGGTGGGGAAGTCCGCTGCGTCGTCAGCCGCGAGGCCGGGTGAGGAGGAACCGAAGCTGTTCGTGCCGGGGCCGTCGAGCGTCTCGTCGCGCGCGTCCGATTCGATGGTGCGCACGGCGGTGTTGGCGGCGACGTCGAAGCTGGGGTCGGACCGGGCGGAGCGCGCCGAGCCTGATGCCGCGCCTTGTGCCTCGCCTTGAGGAAGGGTGCCGTCCTGTCCGCCGGTGGAGGTCGATCGCGTG
Source organism: Acuticoccus yangtzensis (assembly GCF_001927245.1). Classification (GTDB taxonomy): domain Bacteria; phylum Pseudomonadota; class Alphaproteobacteria; order Rhizobiales; family Amorphaceae; genus Acuticoccus; species Acuticoccus yangtzensis. The sequence goes on from NZ_MJUX01000004.1 coordinate 82,068, forward strand.
CGGCCGCCCCCCTCGCCCGGGCGCAGGATCGACCCGTCGGGCAACACGGTGACGGTGCGGACGGAGCGCGTCTCGGTCTCCGGAACCGGGGACGGGGGGGCCTCCTGCGGGCCGATGCGCACCGGGTCGGGCACCACGAGGCGGTCCTCGTCGCCGAGGGCGATGCGCTCGGAGATGTCGGGACGGGCGGTGGACTCTTCCTCGGCGGGGCGGGTCTTCACGTCGCGCGCGTCGGCGACGATGACGGGCGGCTCTCCGCTCGGCGCACTGTCGCCGCCGATGAGGCTGAAGCCGCCGATCCCCGCGACGATCACCGCCGCGAGGCTGCCCACGGCGACCGCGATGCCCCGCTTGGCGCCGCCGCGGCGATGGCCGCGCACGCGCTGGGACGCCCGCGCGAGGGACGGCGGCAGGTCGTCGTCGAAGCGGTCGTCGGCGTCCTCGAACTCGAGGGCCTCGCCGCCGAATTCCTCGAAGGCGTCTTCCTCGCCGTACTGGGTATAGGCGTTGGACCGCTGGTCTTTGAGGGCGCCGCGCGCGTCGGTCAGGAAGACGGGGGCGAGCGGATCGTCGAGGTCCGGCGGCGCGGCGGGGAACGGGTCGGCCTCGTCCTCCCGCCGGTCGAACCGGAAGGACGGGATCGGCTTGGTGCGCTTCGCGGAGAGGTCGATCTTCGGGTTCACGGGGCCGCGCGCCGCCGGGGGCACGGGCGCGGTTTCGCGATAGCTGCCGCCGTCGCGCTGGGTCGCGGCGCGGGCGGCGGCAAGCGGAATGTCGGCGGCGACGGGCGTGGCGCGGCTGCGCGGCAGCCCGGCTGCGGGCGCCGGTGCGTCGACCGCGTCCGAGGCGTCGGGCTCGGAGCCCGCGATCGTCGGTGAAGGCACGGCCTCGTCCTCGTCGTCGAACACGTGGAAATCCTCGGCGTCGATGGGCGGTTCGGGGCGGTCGAGTATGGAGGGCCGGTGCGGCGGCGCGTCGGGGACGGGCGAGGCGATGGCGGGGCCGCCTTCGTCACCCGGCAACGCGAGGCTGCGCGAGACGGCCTCGGACGCGGCCTCGGCGGCCAGACGTGCGGTCGACGGTTGGGTGGCCTGATTGCCGTAGGCGCGGCCGTTGATGATCTCGCTGATGGCGTGACCGAGCTCCCAATCGAGCGCGTCCGCGGGCGGCTCGTCCGGCTCGGCGGCGGGCGGCGGGGCGCTCGCCTCGGCCCCATTGCGGCTGCGGCGCCAGTCGCGCGGGTCCTGCGCCGACGCGCCCTCGCCCAGCGCATTCTGGACGGGCGTGGTCTGGCCGGCCGCGTGAGGGGCCGCCGCATTGTGGGATGCGGAGGCGGCTCGAACGGGCGTACCGGGTTGGGCAGCGCCTGCGGGCGAGCGCATGAGGCCGCGCGGCGGGACCGCGCCGGGGGCGTCCAGGGCGGAGCCTGCGTCCAGCTCGCGGCGGATGCGTGCGGCCTCGCGGGCGCGCAGCTCGTCGGACGGGCGCTGCTCGGGTGAACGCGCCTCGGGCGAACGCGGCTCGGGTGAACGCGCTTGGCGCTGTTCGTCGGTTCCGGCGAGGGTCGGATCGGAACGCTCTTGGCGCGGCCGCGGGCGCTCCAGCTCTTCGTTCAGGCGTTGGCTGAAGCGGGCGCGGCGGTCTCCCCCCTCGCGGCTGAAGCCGGGTTCGGGATCGCTCTGCGGCCGGGCGTAGGGATCGTCATGCCGGCCGTTGCCCGCCTCGTCGTCCCTGCCGCGGGCCGCGGGGCGAGCGAAGCCGAAAGACGCACCGTCCCGTGCACCGGCGGGGGCCTGGTCGAAGCGGCGGTCGTCCCGGCGCTGGCCGGTCGCGGGGTCGCGTTCGGCGTAGGGGTCGCGCTCTAAAGAGGGGTCACGATCGGAATAAGGGTCCGCCGCGGGATCGCTGTCGCCATCGCCCTGTTCGGCGGGCGATCCGGCGGAGCGGGCGGACACGGGCGCCTGATGAGCCGGGCCCCAGACGGGGGGCTCGGCGTCGACGAACTGGTCCAGCTCGTCGTAAATGTCCGCGGACTTGTGGCGTCCGGCTCCGACGGAACCGGGTCGATCGAAGGCCGAAGTTCGCGTCGGACCGTTCATTGCTCGCCGCCACTCAACTCATCATCACCACCTGCGCCAGCAGAACATCCCGCTTCGGCCCAGTGGTTACCGCATTTCGTCCGGCGCGCTCACACCAAGTGCGGACAGGCCCTCGACAATGACAGAGCGCACCGCTTCAACAAGGGCGAGCCGTGCCCTCGTCAAGTCTCTCGACTCCGTATTAACGAACCGTAGCGTCGGACTATCCTTGCCCCTGTTCCACTGTGCATGCAAGGCCGACGCGAGGTCGTTGAGGTAAAAGGCCACGCGATGCGGCTCCGCAGCGTCCGCCGCGGTCGCCAATAGCTGCGGCCATTGCGCCAATAGTATCGCAATCGCACGCTCACCCGAATCGTTCAAGCCTGAAACGTCGACGGACGCGAGGTCCTGATCGACCGATTCGTCAAACGCCTCACGGGCTTGACGCTTCGCCGACGCACACCGGGCATGGGCATATTGAACGTAGAAGACAGGATTATCCCGGCTCTGTTCGGTGACTTTGACAAAATCAAAATCGAGCGGCGCATCGGATTTGCGGTATAACATCATGAACCGCACCGCATCCGTCCCAACTTCCTCGACAACGTCGCGCAACGTCACGAAATCACCGGACCGCTTCGACATCTTCACCGGCTCGCCGCCCCGGTAGAGTTTGACGAGCTGGCACAGCAGGCAGTCGAGCGTCACCTTCTCGTGGCTGAGCGCGGCGACGGCCGCCGTCATGCGCCGCACATAGCCGCCATGGTCGGCGCCCAGAACGTCGACGAGACGATCGAACCCGCGGTCGATCTTGTTGGCGTGATAGGCGATGTCGGACGCAAAATAGGTGTAGGAGCCGTCCGACTTCTTCAGCGCGCGGTCCACGTCGTCGCCGTAGCGGGTGGAGCGGAACAGCGTCTGCTCGCGGTCCTCCCAGTCCTCGGCGGCGCCCTTGGGACGCGGCAGAACGCCCTCGTAGATCAGCCCGTCACGCTCCAGCCGCCCCACCGTCGCGGCGACGATGTCGTCAGGCGTCTGCAGGCTGCGCTCGGAGAAGAAGACGTCGTGCTTGATGTTGAGAACGTCGAGGTCGCCGCGCACGGCGTCCATCATCGCCGCGATCGCCGCGTCGCGCACGATCGGCAGCCATTCGGCCTCGTCCTTGTCCATCAGCGCGGTGCCGTGGGCGGCGGCCAGCGCCTCGCCCACCGGGACGAGATAGTCGCCCGGATAGAGGCCGGCCGGGATCTCCACCGTCTCGCCCAGCGCCTCGCGGTAGCGCAGGTAGGCGGAGCGGGCGAGGACGTCGACCTGGGCGCCCGCGTCGTTGATGTAATATTCGCGCGTCACCTCATGGCCGCGCAGGGCCAGGATGGCGGCCAGCGCATCGCCCACGACGGCGCCGCGCGCATGGCCGACGTGCAGCGGCCCGGTCGGGTTCGCCGAGACATATTCCACGTTGACCCGCTGCGGCGCGGGTGTCGCGGCGAGCGCGGTGAAACGCGGCCCGTCGAGCGCGGAATGGATCACCGCGGCGGCGGCCTGGTCGGAGACGCGCAGGTTGACGAAGCCCGGCCCCGCCACCGAGGTTTCGGCCACCAGCGGGTCGGCCTTCAGCTTCTCGGCGATCAGTTCACCGAGCTGGCGCGGATTGCGCTTGGCCGCCTTCGCCAGCACCATGGCCGCGTTGGTGGACAGGTCGCCGTGCGCGGGGTCGCGCGGCGTCTCGATGGCGATTCGTTCGAGCCCATCTCGCAGCCCTTCCGCCTCGACGATGGCGATGACGCGCGCTTTGAGCTCTTCCAGGAGATGCATGACAGTCCGACGTGAGTTGCTTTGCGGCGCCTCTTAACGCGTTCGGTCCTGCGTTGCGAGTGCGCCCTGCCCTCTCGACACGGAATGTCGGCCCGCGGACGCAAAAGCCGCCGCCCGCCGCCCGCCCCGGTCGCCAGCCGGTTCAGCTATGGCTGGTGCGGGTGACCTTCACCATGGCGCGGGTCTGCGAATTGTCGACCTTGCGGTGCTGGCCCATCTCGTCGAATTGGGCGTGAATGGCGGCCAGCGGGATCTCCTCGCTGTCCATCTCCAGCCCCACGAGATCGTTGAGGCCGCCGCGGCGCGGGGTCTTCTCCGCCTTCTCGGCGGCCAGCGCTCTGAACAAAGCTCGAAACATCGGTTTTCCCTCCGTCTGTGCGCGGGTGGCTGTGCTGTGCGCGAGTGTGGCACGCACCCGTCCGGAGGTTTATCGGCCGAAGCTCGATTGCAGCTTGTCACACCCTCGGCGTGGAAAGGTCGGGCGTTGCGCCGACGAGGCGGCGGTGCTCGACCAGCGCGAAACGGTCCGTCATGCCGGCGATATAATCGCAGGTGCGCCGCAGCCGCCGGGCCTCGCCGTCCTGCGCATGGCGCCAGGATTCGGGCAGCAAGGACGGGTCGTTGGCGTAGACGGTGAAGAGCTCCTCCACCACGCGCGCCGCCTTCTCGCGCACCTCCAGCACACCCGGATGCCGGTAGAGGTTGGCGAACAGGATGCGCTTCAAGGCTTTCTCCGACGCCGCCATGTCCTGCGAAAAGGCGACGAGAGGCCCCGGCTGGGCGGAGACGTCCGCCGCGCTCGCGATCCCGGCGCGGGCGATGCGCCGCACCGTCTCGCCGATCACGTCCTCGATCATCCGCGTCAGAAGACGGCGCACCAGCTCGTGGGTTCGGCGCAGCGGCTCGATGCCGGGGGCCTCGGCGTCCACCTCGGACAGAATGGCGTCGATCAGCGGCACCTCGCGCAGCACGTCGAAGCCGAGGAGGCCGGAGCGCAACCCGTCATCGATGTCGTGGGCGTTGTAGGCGATGTCGTCGGAGATCGCGGCGGTCTGCGCCTCCAGCCCCGCCTGGCGGGTGAGATCGAGATCGTCCGGCGGCGGATCGGTCAGGAAGATCTGGTCCCCCGGCGCCGGCGGCCCGTTGTGCTTGATGAGGCCTTCCAGCGTCTCGAAGGTGAGGTTCAGCCCGTCATAATGGGCGTAGCGCCGCTCCAGCCGGGTGACGATGCGGTAGGCTTGGACGTTGTGGTCGAACCCGCCATGGTCCACCATCAGGCGGTGCAGAACGTCCTCGCCCTCGTGGCCGAAGGGGGTGTGGCCGAAGTCGTGGCTGAGGGCCAGCGCCTCGGTCAGATCCTCGTCCAGAGACAGCACACGGGCGATCGACGACGCGATCTGCGCCACCTCCAGCGAATGGGTCAGCCGGGTGCGGAAATGGTCCCCGTCGGTGGAGATGAAGACCTGCGTCTTGTGCGTCAGCCGGCGGAAGGCGGAGGAATGGACGATCCTGTCCCGGTCGCGCTGAAACGCGGTCCGGGTGGCGGACGACGGCTCGGCGATGCGCCGCCCGCGGCTGGCGCCCGGATGGGTGGCATAAGGCGCCAGCAGGCGCGGCGACGGTCGCACGTTCTGCATGGGACCTCCTGAGGATTGGCACCGAATCGCGGCGCAACCTTGCCACGAATCGACTATCCGGCGGCTTAACACAGGACGGCCCGCGATGCTGCCCGCGCACAGGGTTGCGCCGCCCGCGGTTTATGTGCTGTGCCACATTTTATCTGGACCGTCGCGCGCTGCCCGTTTCGCTCGGCGTCGCAACGCACTATGTTCAGCCCTCACACGCATTGGAGGATGCGCAATGACCGACGCTTCCTTTTCCGTCACCCCGCGCGCCTTGACGCGGGTGGCGAAAATCCTGGCGGGCGAGCCCGCCAATGCCCTGCGCGTCTCCGTCGAAGGGGGCGGCTGCTCGGGCTTTCAGTATCGCTACGACCTGGTCGAGGGGCCGGAGTCGGAGGATCTCATCATCGAGGGCGACGCCGCGACGGTGGTGGTGGACCCGGTATCCCTGCCCTTCCTGGCCGGCGCCGAGCTCGACTTCATCGACGATCTGATGGGCCAGTCCTTCCAGATCAAGAACCCCAACGCCCAGGCGTCCTGCGGCTGCGGAACCTCCTTCTCGCTCTTCTAAGGCCCTCCATGCTCACCGTCGCGACCTGGAACATCAACGGCGTGAAGGCACGCATCGACGTGCTCACACGCTGGCTGGAGGAATCGGCGCCCGACGTCGTCTGCCTGCAGGAGATCAAGAGCCAGGACGAGACCTTCCCCGCCGAGGCGGTGGAGCGGCTCGGCTACAACGTCGCGACACACGGCCAGAAGGGCTTCAACGGCGTGGCGCTGCTTTCCAAGCGCCCGCTGGAGGACGTCGCGGTGCGTCTGCCGGGCGACGAGGCGGACGAGCACGCCCGCTGGATCGAGGCGACGATCTCCACCGACACCGGCGCGGTCCGGGTGGTGAGCCTTTATCTGCCGAACGGCAACCCGGTGGAGCGCAGCCCCGAGCCGTCCGGCAAGTTCGGCTACAAGCTCGGCTGGATGGACCGGATGCTGACCCGCGCCGAAGCGCTGCTCGCCACCGACGAGCCGATCGTCCTGGCGGGCGACTACAACGTGATCCCCCTCCCCGCCGACGCGCGCCATCCGGACCGCTGGACCGAGGACGCGCTGTTCCAGCCGGAGAGCCGCGCCCGCCACCGCGCGCTGGTGAACCTCGGCTATGCGGACGCCCAGCGCGCGGTGGACCGCAGCGACGGGATCTACACCTTCTGGGACTATCAGGCCGGCGCTTGGCAGAAGAACAACGGCATCCGCATCGACCACGTGATGCTGTCCCCCGTCGCGGCCGACCGGCTGTCCGGCGTGGTGGTGGAGAAGCATGTGCGCGGGTGGGCCAAACCGTCCGACCACGTGCCGGTGGTGTTGACGCTGGACGTTTGAGGCATCACGCCGAACGAGGCGCGGGAGCACGGCCCGTCGATGAAACAGGGCTGCACATGAAACCGGGCCGCACTTGAAAAACGGGACCGCCGAAGCGGTCCCGCAATGGAAAAAGGGTCCGCCGAAGCGGTCCCGTAATGGAAAAAGGGGCCGCCGAAGCGACCCCCCGTGAGCTTCAGCGGGCGATACGCCCGGCTAAGCCCGACCGAATCACCGAGACGAAGAAGGCTGCTCCGTCGTCTCCCGATTCGACCCAAGCGTCGCCGCCCGCTTCAGAATCCCACTCGACATTGGATCACCTCCTTTCGCTGTGTTGAACACGACCCGATGTTGTCACGATTCGCGCGTCTCGCAACCCCCATCGGCTCAACTCTCCAGCCCCAATAAAGGAGGAAGCGCGAAGAGGCCGCGGAACGTGGCGAGGGCGCCACGATCGCCGCTGACCTGCGCCGCCCCGTCCGCCTCCAATCCCTCGAGCGGCACCCCGCCATAGACCCAGCCCGCCAGCACCGGCGCCGCGCCGACCGAGAGCGTCGCCGCCACGGGACCCTCGCCACCGCGCACGATGGTGAGCGCCCGGTCCGCCACCCTGAGGCGGAAATCCTCGGCCCCCACGGTGATGCCGATCGAAAGGTCGAGCCACGCCGCACGTTCCGGCACCAGCATCGTCTCGAACGACAGCATGATCGACGCCGCACTGAGAGGCAGCGTCTTGTCGTGCAGCGGCGAGCGTGCGGCCCAGCGCCCCAACACCATGAAGATGGGCCGCGCCTCGAGCCCCCATGCGGTGAGCCGGTAGGCCCGGCCCGCCGGCGGCGGCAAGGTCACCCGCTCGACGATGCCGAGCTTCTCCAGCTTGGTCAGCCGCTGGGTCAACACGTTGGCGCTGAGGCCGGGAAGGTTCGTCCGCAGATCGCTGAAACGTTTCGGCCCGAACATCAGTTCACGCATCACGAGCAGCGCCCAGCGCTCCCCCACGAGGTCGAGCGCATGGGCGGCGCCGCAGGCATCGCCATAGCTCCAGCCGATCGCTTCCGCATCGTAGGTTACTTTTTCTGACTTCATGGTTGCGAAAGATAACTCATCGTGTGATCGTCTCCAAACCCAGCGGGAGGTGGGACCATGACAACAACGACCACGACCCCCATGATTTTCGTCAACCTGCCCGTGACGGACCTCGAGCGGTCCGTCGCGTTCTACGAAGCCGTCGGCGCCACGCGGAACCAGTTTACCGATGGCGCGACCGCGAGCGGTGTCAGCTTCAGCGACGCCATCCACGTGATGCTGCTGACCCACAAGAAATTTTCCGAATTCACGACGCGCGCCATCGCAGGCCGGGACACGGCGCAGACGCTGCTGTGCCTGTCGTGCGCAAGCCGCGCGGCGGTGGATGCGGCAGTGGCGAGCGCGGTCGCTGCGGGCGGCGTCGCCGACCCCGGCCCCGTCCAGGAGCACGGTTTCATGTATGGCCGCTCGTTCGAGGACCCGGACGGGCACATCTGGGAAGTGGCGTGGATGGACCCCGCGGCGATGCACTCCTACGCGCCCGCGGCCGAACCTGCACCCGTGACAGCCTGAGGACCCGTCCATGACCTATATCGACGGATGCGTCGCCGCGGTGCCGACCGCGAACAAGGACGCCTTTCTCACCCATGCGCGGGCGGCCGCCGCCTGCTTCAAGGACCACGGCGCGCTGCATGTGATCGAGTGCTGGGGCGACGACGTTCCGGACGGCGTCACGACCTCCTTCCCCATGGCCGTGAAGAAGGCCGACGACGAGACGGTGATCTTCTCGTGGATCGTCTGGCCCGACAAGGAAACGCGCGACAAGGGCCACCAGGGCGTGATGCAGGACCCGCGCATGGCGCCGGACACCAACCCGATGCCGTTCGACGGCAAGCGGATGATCTTCGGCGGGTTCGACGTCGTCCTCGAAAGCTGAGCCGCGGGCGCGGTGTCAGCGGTCGATGTGGCCGAGGTCGCGCTCGGCGAAGGCCGCGTCACGCACCCGGCTCTTCAGCGCCTTCACGTCGGGGAAGCCGCCGTCGCGCTTGCGCTCCCAGATCACGCTGCCGTCCAGCGTGATCTCGAAGACGCCTCCGGTGCCGGGCACCAGGGTGACGGACGCGAGGTCCGTGCCGAAGGTGGAAAGGAGCTCCTGCCCCATCCACGCCGAGCGCAGGAGCCAGTTGCACTGTGTGCAATAGGTGATGGTGATGGCCGGTTTGGCCTTGCCCATCGCCTCTCCCGCCACCGCATCACCAGCCGCCGCCTCTCCCGCCGCAGCCTCGACCGGGCCGGTCATGCGCTGAGCTTCGCGGCGAGGTCGCCGAGGTCGGCGGCCACCACGTCCCAATCGCCCTCGGGGGTAAGGTCGATGGTCTGGCCCGGACCGTGCTCGGTCGGGCGCGGAATGAAGGCGGTGGAAAGGCCGCACGCCTTGGCGGCGGCCAGGTCGCCGTTGTGGGCGGCCACCATCATCACCTCGCCCGGCGGCAGCATCAGGAGCCGGGCGGCGCCGAGGTAGCTTTCCGGCTGCGGCTTGTAATGGCCGGTGGTTTCCGCGCCCAGGATCGCGTCCCAGCGCCAGCCGTTGTGACGGGCCATGTCCAGCATCAGGCGGATGTTGCCGTTGGAGTGCGGCGCAAGGATGAAGTCGGCGCCGAGCCGCGCGAGGCCGGGCGCGGTGTCCGCCCAACCGTCCAGCGTGTGCCACAGCAGGTTGACCTGGTCGCGGTCGGCCTCGGGGATCGGCGCGGCGCGGTCTTCGATCACGCCGTCGAGGTTCTCCCGGTGGAGCGTGTCCAGCGGGACGAAAGGACGCGCGCCGCTGCGCACGGCCTCCATGGCGGGTTGGTAGCGGGCGCGCCAGGCGTCGGCGAAGGCGAGGCGCTCGGCCTCGCCGTCGATCCAGGGCGTCAGGCCGCGGGCGATGGAGCCGCGCCAGTCGACCAGCGTGCCGAATACGTCGAAAATCAGAGCCTTCGGCACACTGTGTCCTTATGCGTGGGTGCGCGGGTCGACGGACCCGCCGCGGTCAGGAGACCGGGGATGCGGTGGAGTAGCTGCACCCCGAGCCTTTGCCCGACGACATGCGGGCCCGCGGGGTGGGCGTTGCGGTCGACGACCCCGGTGCTGCGGCGTCGACCGCGGCGTCCTGGGTGACGATACCGGGCGAAACGTCGGCCGGGACGGGGACCGGCTCGGCGGATTGGGCGGCGGCCGGCAAAGAGAAAAGTCCAAACGCCGCGGCAACAATGATCGGTCGCATAGGTGGCTCCTTTGTCGGATCATAAGATCCTATAGCGCTGCGCCGCCGCCGCAAGAGAGCGATGGGCGCCGCCCCGGAGCCGAGAGATTGCGCGCCGGCTGATCGCCCAGCCCTGCGCCCAGGTGCGGCGCGCGGCCGCGACGAGAGGACGCGGCCACGCCGGACCCGCCCGCCATGGCAATGCGCCGCTACCGGCACCTGCGGCGCCGCGAAACGCGCGGCTGGAACCAACCCCCGCGAAGACCGCCCGCGGTTGCTCTCCCCGCCACGCAGGTGCAGAGCCTGACCGCCGTGCGGCCGGTGCCACCACGCTAGCCGAGGGCGGTGGACTGCCCGCCGCGCGCGGGTTGCCCGCTGCACCGAGGCCGAATGCGGCGGCGAGCGGCACCGTCCGCCGGACGGTGCCGGAGCGCCGGGCGATCAGACGTCGGCGTAGGCGCGGACTTCGGCCGCGCCGCCGGGGTGGGTGACGGCGCCCTTCTCGGCCGAGCCGACGGTCTGGGCATATTTCCAGATCGCGCCGGACTTGAAGTTCGTCTCGCGCGGCTGCCAGGCGGCCTTGCGCTTGGCAAGCTCCTCGTCGCTGAGGTCGACCGAGATGGTGCCGTTGATCGCGTCGATGGTGATCATGTCGCCATCGTTCAGGAGGCCGATCGGCCCGCCGACCGCAGCCTCGGGACCGACATGGCCGACGCAGAAGCCGCGCGTGGCGCCGGAGAAGCGCCCGTCGGTGATCAGCGCCACCTTGTCGCCCATGCCCTGGCCGTAGAGCGCGGCGGTGGTCGCCAGCATCTCACGCATGCCGGGGCCGCCCTTCGGACCCTCGTAGCGGATCACCAGCACCTCGCCTTCCTTGTAGGTGCGCTTGGAGACCGCCTCGAAGCACTGCTCCTCGGTGTCGAAGCAACGGGCGGGGCCGGTGAAGACGAGGTGATCGGCCTGCATGCCGGCGACCTTCACGATCGCGCCTTCGGGGGCGAGGTTGCCCTTCAGGCCCACCACGCCGCCGGTCGGCGACATCGGCTTGTTGGCCGGGCGGATGACGTCCTGCTGGTCGTTCCAGCGCACCTTTTCGAGGTTCTCGGCCATGGTGCGGCCGGTCACGGTCAGGCAGTCGCCGTGGACGAAACCGTGTTCGTGCAGCGTCTTCAGCACCAGCGGGATGCCGCCGGCCTCGAACAGGTCCTTCGCCACGTAGCGCCCGCCCGGCTTCAGGTCGCCGATATAAGGGGTGCGCTTGAACACCTCGGCGACGTCGTGAAGGTCGAACTCGATGCCGCATTCGTGGGCGATCGCGGGAAGGTGCAGCGCGGCGTTGGTGGAGCCGCCGGTGGCCGCGACGCAGGCGGCCGCGTTCTCCAGCGCCTTGCGGGTGACGATGTCGCGCGGGCGGATGTTCTTGGCGATCAGCTCCATCACCTGCTCGCCGGCTGCGGTGTTGAAGCGGTCGCGGATCTCATAAGGCGCGGGGGCACCGGCGGAGTAAGGCAGCGCCAGCCCCATCGCCTCGGACGCCATCGCCATGGTGTTGGCGGTGAACTGGGCGCCGCACGCGCCGGCCGAGGGGCACGCCACCTGCTCCAGCTCGTCGAGGTCCTCGTCGTTCATCGCGCCGACGGAGTGCTTGCCGACCGCCTCGAACAGATCCTGCACGGTGACCGGCTGACCGCGGAAGGAGCCCGGCAGGATGGAGCCGCCATAGATGAAGATGGACGGAACGTTGAGGCGCACCATGGACATCATCATGCCCGGCAGCGACTTGTCGCACCCGGCCATACCGACCAGCGCGTCGTAGCAGTGGCCGCGCATGGTCAGCTCGACCGAATCGGCGATGACCTCGCGCGACGCCAGCGAGGACTTCATGCCCTCGTGACCCATGGCGATGCCGTCGGTCACGGTGATGGTGCAGAACTCGCGCGGGGTGCCGTTGGCGGCGGCGACGCCCTTCTTCACCGCCTGCGCCTGGCGCATCAGCGAGATGTTGCAGGGGGCGGCCTCGTTCCAGCAGGTCGCAACGCCCACGAGCGGCTGGTGGATCTGCTCTTTGGTGAGACCCATCGCATAAAGGTAGGAGCGGTGCGGGGCACGGGCCGGACCCTCAGTCACGTACCGGGACGGCAGGCGGTCCTTGATGAGGGTGCGCGTGGTCATCGTAGCGTTCTCCGCTGTTGTTGGTGGCCGGCGCCGCCGGCGAGGATCAAACGTCGCCTCTCCGCTAGGCGTCTCGGTGGCGTCTGGCAAGGGACACTCGGACTGGAAGTGTTCGACTTTCAGACGGAGAGGACACCCGCACCGATGATGCGCCATGCGGCCGGCTCAGGTGGACAGCTCCTGCGGCGGACTTTATTCTCTTCCGCGTTCACCAGATCTGTCCTGTAAGGTTGAATGGTATGGCGCTCGCCGAAAGCCCGCGGACGATGACCCTGCGCGATGCGCTGGAGAACCGGCTCATCCGCAAGATCATCAAGGTGTGGACCCCCACATTGTCGAGCTTCGTTCTGCTGGCGGCGATCAGCGCCACGTCGGTGACGACGCCGTTGATGTGGTTCGCCATCGGCGCGCTCTATTATTCGTTCCTCGAATATGCGCTGCACCGCTTCCACTTCCACAACGGCCCCTACGACATGTGGGTCAGGCGGATGACGTTCGACCTCAGCCGCATGCACCTCGACCATCACAAGATCCCCGCCCACCCCAAGGGTGCGGTGAACCAGCAGCGGCCGGCCTTCGTGGTGACGATGGTGTCGGCGGTGATCGCGCTGTTCCTGCCCGTCTCCTACGACGTGTCGTTCGCCTTCCTGGCGGGCAGCGCCGGGTGTTATGTGGCCAACGATCTCATCCACTTCGCGGTGCATCACCTGCCGATGAACGGGCCGGTCCTCGGCTACTGGAAGCGGCACCACATGCTGCACCATTACCGCGACGACAACGCCAACTTCGCCACCGTCCTGCCGCTGTGGGACAAGCTCTTCGGCACCGAATATAAGGGTCCCGTCCGCAAGGGTTGAGGCCGGCCCCGAGGAATGACGCCCCGGCCGCAGCCGGGGCGCCTCCCCCGCCTATCGCACCAGGACGAGCGACAGAGCGGGGACGAGGTTGATGATGATCAGCCCGACGATGCGCGTGAAGTAGAAGGGCAGCACCCCGCGAATCACGTCCTGCACAGGCAGCTTGGTGATGCGGCTCATCACGAAGAGGTTGAGGCCGATCGGCGGGGTGAGCGTCGCGATCTCGATCAGCGCGGTCATGATCACCGCGAAGTGGATGAGGTCGACGCCCACGGCGCTGGCGACGGGGAAGAGGATCGGCGCCAGGAGCACGATCATCGACACACCGTCGAGGAACATGCCGACGACGAGCAGCATGAGGTTGACCGCGAGCAGGAACATCCACGGCGACACGTTCGCCTGGCGGATCATCGCCGACAGCTCGTTGGCGAGGCCGAGCCGGGTGAGCAGCGCCGTCAGAAGCCCCGCCCCGATGATGACGGCGTAGATCATCACCGTCTGCATCACCGATTCCTTGGCGACGCCCCACACGGTGCCGAGCGTCGTCGTGCGGTAGACGAAGAGGACGAGGACGATGGCGTAGCCTGCGGCGAGCGCTGACACCTCGGTCGGCGTGAAGGCGCCGGCATAGATGGAGCCGATGATGAGGATCGGCATCAGGAGCGCGCCGGTGGCCCCCGGAAGGCGCTGGCCGAAGCCCTTCCAGTCGGCCTTCTCGGCGAGGATGCCGTAGCCGCGCGACCGGCTGATCCACACCGTGGTGATGGCGAGCATCGCCGCTTCCATCAGGCCGGGAAGAAGGCCCGCGATGAAGAGGTCGGTGATCGGCAGGCCCGTGGTGGCGCCGATGAGGATGAAGGTGAGCGAGGGCGGGATCATCAGCCCCAAGGTGCCGCAGACGGCGACGAGGGCGGAGGCGAAGCGCGGCTCGTAGCCCTCGTTGGGCATCAGCTTCACCGCCGCCGGGCCGAGGGCGACGGCGCAGGCCACGCTGGACCCGTTGACCGCGGCGAAGAACACCGAGGCGGTGGCGAGCGCGAGCGCCACGCCGCCGCGGAACCAGCGCACGACGGTGCCGATCAGCTCCAGAAGCTGCAGCGCGATGTTGCCGCGCGACATGACGTTGCCGGCGAAGATGAAGAACGGGATGGCGACGAGGGCGTAGCTGTCGATGGAGCTCCACGCGGTCTGAGCGAGGAGCACGGGCGGGATGTTGAAGGAGAACAGCGATAGGGCGACCGCGACGGCCCCCAGCGCGATGGAGACGTGGACGCCGAGCGCCAGGAGGACGAGGAGCGCGGCGATGGCGATGGCGACGATCATGCCGTCACCTCGGCGGCGGTGACGGCCTCGTCCTCGGCGCTGGCGGCGAAGGGATCGCGCCCGCGGGCGACTTCGACGGCGGCCCAGATGTAATAAAGGCCGTAGAGCGCGGCGCCGATGGGGAGCGACAGGCGCACGACCCACAGCGGCAGGTCGAGGTTGGAGTCGGTGCGCATGCCGATGCGGTGGAGGTGCTGCACGGAGATGATGGAGGCGTAGAACAGCACCGCGCAGAAGACGAGGCCGGTGATGACCGCGACCCAGCCGCAGAGCTTGCGCCCGGTGGGGCCGAGCAGGTTGACGACGAGGTCCATGCGGATGAAGTGGCCGTGCCGGTTGGCGACGCCGATGGCGATCAGGACGCTCCACACCACGCAGAAGCGCACGAGTTCCTCGGCCCACCAGTGGCTGACGGCGAAGACGTAGCGTCCCACCGCCTCGTAGACCATGACCACCATCGCGACCGCCATGAAGAGCGTCGCGACGGAGAGAATGGCGCCCTCCCCGAGCCGTCCGGCCCGGACGAATAGATTGTTGTTTTTCATTGTCTGCCTTCTGACAGCGGCCGTTCGGCCGCCATGGGCGTTTCCTCGCCCCGTTTTGCCGGGGCTCTGTTGTGGGTGATCTCCTTGCGGAGGGCCGCGCCTTTGGCGGATCGCGGCGGGCCGGGCACGCGTGGCGCCCGTGCGCTGTCCTGTGCCGCCGCGTCAGGCCCGCGCCTTGGGCGCCTTGGCCGGATCGGACGGGGTCGCCGCCGGACGGGTGCCGTCGCGCCCGCCGACATTGGTGAGGGTCATCTCGTGCCGGAAGGTGGCGGCGGGGTGGTGGTTGATGGTGACTTCCATCAGGCCGTGCTCTTCCGCCTCGTAGCGCCGGGTGACGGTGAGGATGGGTGAGCCCGGTTCGACGCCGAGGCGCGAGGCGACGTCCGGATCGGCAAGGGTCGCCTCGACGATCTGGTGCACCTGGTGGAGCGTAACGTCGTAGCGGTCCTCGATGAGGCGGTAGACGGCACGCGGGACGGCGCCGATCGTGTCGGCGACCCCGTCGAACGGGGCGGGCAGGAAGAGGTGGGTGAAGCAGACCGGCGGCGTGTCCCGCGTTTCGCGCCGCAGGAGCGCCACGCGGGTCCACACGGTGTCCGGCTCGCAGCCGAGCCGTGCGGCCTCCGGCGCGCCGACGAGAATGCGCTCGGTCGCCAGCACTTCGAGGAAGGTGCTGGAGGCGTATTGCATCAATTCGCCGAGCGAGCCGATGGTGTTGGAGAAGCGCGGGGCGGATTGTGTGGCGATGACGCGCGAGCCTGCCCCCTGGCGACGCTCGATGAGGCCTTCGCTCTGGAGCTGGCGCAGCGCCTCGCGCACGGTGTGGCGGCTGGCGGCGAAGCGTTCGGACAAGGCGTGCTCGGTCGGCAGGTTGGTGCCGAGCGGGCACTGACCGGTGACGATCTCTTCTCGCAGTGTGGCGAAGATGGCCTGGTAGCGCGGCTTCACGGAACCCTCGGGCGCGGCGGCGTAGCAATCCATAGTGGCCTCTCAGTCCCTCCTGCAAGGGTGCGCCGCGGGTCGTCGGCATACGGCGATATTTTGTATGGACAAATTTGCAGACGAAACGCCTGCCGTCAACAAGGCGTCAGTTTAAGGAATTGGATCTGTTTTCTCATCGCCCCGGTTTTGCGGCGAAATCAGCGCCGGCAACCGCGGATTTCGTGCGTGCCAGAACGCGCATCGAGGCGCGGAGCCGAGATCCCGCCAGACAGAGCCAAAATTCATACGGACAAATAGATTGACAAATCCGGCGGAGGGGGTCGATCTTATCCGTATAAATAAGAACGGGAGGAAACATCGTGCTCAAAGGCTCCAGCCTCGCACTCATGCTGCTGTCGTCCGTGGCGCTGGCGAGCCAGCCCGCCGCCGCCGCCGACGTCGAAATGGTGATGACCAACCAGATCGCGCCGAACCATTGGGCCGCGAAGCTGATGGATGAATATGCCGCCACGCTGGAAGAGAAGTCGGGCGGGCGAATCAACGTGGAGGTCTACCACTCCAGCTCGCTCTTCAAGGACAGCGAGGCGCTCGCCTCCATCGGCACCGGCACCGTGCACATGGTCTGGCCGGTCAGCGTGCAGCTCGAGGCGATCGCGCCGGACTACGGCGTCGTCAACCTCCCCTTCGCCATCACCGACGCGCTGATGACCAAAGAGGGCGCCGCGCAGGAACTCTCGGACACGCTGTCCGAGATGGTGGCCGGACGCGGCCTCAGGGTCATGGGGCTGATGCGCGCGGGCGACCTCGTGTTCCTCTTCCCCGACAGCTTCGTCGAGAGTGAAGAGGCGCTGAACGGCGCCAAGATCCGCGTCACCGGCGGCAAGGTGCTGCAGGACCTGATGAAGAATTACGGCGCGAGCCCCGTCACCATGCCGGCGACCGAGATGGCGGCCGGGCTGATGCAGGGCGCGATCGACGGCATCTTCACCTCTTACGGCGGATGGGAGATGGTCGGCGTGTCCGGCGCGCAGAAGGCGACTTTGGTCCCCGGCCTGTCGCTCGTCACCTACACCGTGGTGGCGGACGATGCGTGGCTGAAGGGCCTGCCGGACGACCTGCGCACCATCGTCGAGGACACGACGGCGGAGCTGTTGGCGACGCAGTGGCAGCGCGGCATTGAGGGCGACAACGAGAAGCGTGACCTGATGGTGAGCCAGGGCGGCGAGCTGATGGTGGTCGAGGACGAGGCGGTGCTCGCCAGGTTCCACGAGCAGGCGAAGGCGGCGCAGGCCTCCTTCGTGGACGCCCATCCGGACGCCTACAAGACGTTCCAGGACTTCCTGGCGAAGTATCAGGACTGAGCCGAAGCCGCGCCCACCGTGGCGCGGCACCCGCTCGGCGGGGGGCGGGTCCTCCGGCGCCCTCCCCGCCTCGGCTTCCCGCCCCCCGTGATCGGCCGGCCTCCGGGCTGGCGCCACCGTGACCGCCGCCCGCCGGCCCTGACCGCCCGACGCTGCCGGCCGTTGCGACCTCATCCCGATGGCCCGCCGGACGGCCCGGCCGTTCGCCCCACTTATTCGGCCCGGCACCGGGCCTCGCACCCGGCCCCAAGATGGAAATGGCACCCGTGACACGCCCCCCCTTCGCCTGCCGCAGCCTGCTGTTCGTGCCCGGCGCCCGGCCCGACCGTTTCGCCAAGGCGCTCGCCACCGCGGCGGACATCGTCTGCATCGACCTGGAAGACGCCGTGCTGCCGGACCAGAAAGCGGCCGCGCGCGAGGCCGTCTCGTCCTACCTGGCCGGGCTCGACGCGGCGACGGCGCGCCGCATGGCTGTGCGCATCAACGGCGTTACGACGCTGGAGGGGCTGAAGGACCTCGCCGCACTCGCCGGACGCGCCCCGGCGACGGTGCTTCTCCCCAAGACCGAAACGCCGCGTGATATCGAGATCGTCACCGCCGCCCTCGGCGACGTGGGCGTTCTGCCGCTGGTCGAGACCGTGCGGGGCCTGCGCGCGGCCGACGAGATCGCCGCCGCGCCGGGCACCACGGCGCTGATGTTCGGCGGCGCCGACTTCGCCGCCGAGATCGGCGCGACGATGGATTTCGAGCCGCTGCTGGCGATCCGCCAGGCGCTGGTGCTCGCCGCCGCCGGTGCCCAGCGCCCGCTGATCGACGTGCCGCACGTGCGCATCAAGGAGCTCGACCATCTGGCCACTGAGGCCGCACGGGTGGCGACCCTCGGCTTCACCGGCAAGGCAGCCATCCACCCCACCCAGGTGGACCCGATCAACGCCGCCTTCAGCCCCAGCGCGGCGGAGGTGGAGCGGGCCCGCGCCGTCATCGAAACCTTCCGCACCAAGGGTGTCGCACAGCTCGACGGCGAGTTCGTCGAAGGCCCCATCGTGCGCCGCTACGAGCGCATCCTGGCCCTCGCGGACCACACATGAGCGCGCGCCCGCCAGAAACGCAAAGGAAACGCCCATGAAAGCCGCCGTCAAAGAGATCGGCTCACAGCGTTATCGCGAGACCTTCGGCCGCTATTTCGACGATTTCGCCATCGGCGACGTCTACGAGCACCGGCCCGGCCGCACGATCACCGAGAGCGACAACACCTGGTTCACGCTGCTGACGATGAACACCCACCCGATGCACTTCGACAAGGAGTACGCCAAGCATTCGGAGTTCGGGAAGATCATCGTGGCGAGCCCGTTCACCGTGGCCGTCATCGTCGGCATGAGCGTCACCGACGTGTCGCAGAAGGCGAAAGCCAACCTCGGCTGGAAAGAGATCCGCATGCCCGCCCCGGTGTTCGTGGGCGACACGCTCTACGCCTCGTCCGAGGTGCTGGACAAGCGCGAGTCGAAGTCCCGCCCCGGCGACGGGATCGTCACCATCAAATCCATCGGCACCAACCAGGACGGCACCACCGTGTGCGAGTTCGAGCGCGTGATGCTGGTCCCCAAAGCCGGCGCCGACTTCGAAGCCGCCGCGAATTATTGAGGTGAAGCCATGAATATTCAGACCAAACCCGTGGCCGCGACCATCTCCGAGGACGACGAGGCGCAACTGCTCGACGTCATCGACCGGTGGACCGAAGGCGAGCTGAAGCCGGTCGCCATGAAGTTCGACCATGGCGACGAGTACCCGCACGAGATCGTCGAGCAGATGAAGGAGCTGGGGCTGTTCGGCGCCACCATCTCCGCCGACTATGGCGGCCTCGGCCTGCCGGCGACCACCTACGCCAAGATCGTCATGCGCATCAGCCAGACGTGGATGGCGCCGACCGGGATCTTCAACTCGCACCTGATGATGGCCGCCGCCGTGCAGCGGTTCGGCACGGAGGCGCAGAAGGCCGAGTGGCTGCCCAAGTTCGCGTCGGGCGAGATCCGCGGCGGCCTCGGTCTCACCGAGCCGGACTGTGGCACCGACCTGCAGGCGATCCGCACCGTCGCCAAGCGTGACGGCGACGATTACGTCATCAACGGCACCAAGACGTGGATCACCAACGGTATCGAGGGCTCGTGCTTCGCGCTGCTGGTGAAGACGGATCCCGCCGCGGAGCCGCGCCACAAGGGGATGAGCCTCTTCATCACCCCCAAGGGCGAGGGCTTCCGCATCGGCAAGAAGCTGAAGAAGATGGGCTATAATTCCATCGACTCGGCCGAACTGGTGTTCGAGGACTACCGCGTTCCGGCCGCCAACCTCGTCGGCGGCGAGGAGGGCAAGGGCTTCCTGCAGGTGGCGGGTGGGCTGGAGCTCGGCCGCATCAACGTCGCAGCGCGCGGCGCCGGCATCGCCGAGGGCGCACTGCAACGGGCGTCCGATTATGCCCAGGTGCGCAAGACCTTCGGCAAGGAGATCATCCAGCACCAGGCGATCCAGCTGAAGATCGGCGAGATGGCGACCCGGGCCCGCGCCGCGCGACTCCTCGTGCTGGACGCCGCCGCCACCTACGACCGCGGCGAGCGCTGCGACATGGAGGCCGGCATGGCGAAATATTTCGCCTCCGAAGCCGGTGTGGAGAACGCGATGGAGGCGATGCGCGTCCACGGCGGCTACTCCTATTCCAAGGAGTACGACGTCGAGCGGCTCTACCGCGACGCCCCGCTGATGTGCATCGGCGAAGGGACGAACGAGATGCAGCGCATCATCATCGCCAAGCAGTGGGCCAAGAGGAACCCGGCGCAATGAGGCCGCTCGAGGGGATCCGTGTCCTGACGCTGGAGTCCTTCGGCGCCGGGCCCTACGGCACCATGGCGCTGGCCGACCTCGGCGCCGAGGTGATCAAGATCGAGAACCGGGCGACGGGGGGCGACGCCTCCCGCGGCGTCGGCCCGCACATGCTGGGCGACGGGGACAGCCAGTATTATCAAACCTTCAACCTCGGCAAGAAGAGCGTTGCGCTGGACCTGAAATCGCCCGAGGGCCGCGCGGCGTTCGAGGAGCTGGTGAAGACCGCCGACGCGGTGGCCAACAATATGCGCGGCGACCAGCCGGAGAAGCTCGGCGTCGACTATGCGACGCTCTCCAAGATCAAGCCGGACATCGTCTGCCTGCACATCTCCGCCTACGGGCGGGACAATCCGCGCAAGGCGTGGCCGGGCTACGACTATCTGATGCAGGCCGAGGCGGGGCTGATGGCGATGACCGGCGAGCCGGACGCGCCGCCCACCCGTCTCGGCCTCTCCATGATCGACTTCATGACCGGGATCACCGGGGCGCTCGGCCTGGTCTCGTCGATCCTGGCGGCGAAGCGCACCGGCAAGGGCTGCGACGTCGACACGTGCCTGTTCGACGTGGCGCTGCACCAGATGTCCTATCCCGCCACATGGTACATGAACGAGGGCACGGCGCCGGTGCGGCTGCCGCGCGGCTCGCACCCGTCCAACGTGCCGGTGCAGACCGTGCCGACCGCCGACGGCTGGCTCTACCTCATGTGCATGACGCAGAAGTTCTGGTTGAACCTGACCGCGGCGATGGAGCGGCCGGACCTCGCCGCCGACCCGCGCTTCGCCACCATGGACGCGCGCCGCACCAACCGCGCGGCGCTGTCGGACATTCTGGACGAGGTGTTCCAGACCCGCACGACCGAGGACTGGATGAGCCGCCTCGCCGGTATCCTCCCCGCCGCCCCGGTCTACGACGTGCCGCGCGCCTTCGCCAATCCGTGGCTGGACACGGTGGGGATGACGCAGACTGCGGCGCATCCCGAGAAGGCCGACCTCAAGGTGCTGTCGAGCCCGCTGAAGATCGACGGCAAGCGCGCCGTCGCCACCCCCGGCAACGCGCTGGGGGCGGACACCGAGGCGGTGCTGTCGGCGGCGGGCGTCGACACCGCCGCCATCAAGACGGCGGCGGAGTAGGCCGATGAAGCTTCAAGGCATCAAAGTCGTCGACCTCTCGGTCTTCCTGCCCGGCCCTTACATGACGCTGATGATGGCGGACCACGGCGCCGACGTCATCAAGGTGGAGCCGCCGGGGGGCGACCCGGCGCGCGAGATCGGCCCGCGCGAGAACGGGACGACGATCTTCTTCCGCACCATGAACCGGGGCAAGAAGTCGGTCGTCCTCAATCTGAAGGACGCCGCCGACAAGGCGAAGCTCGACGCGCTGGTGGCGGACGCGGACGTCTTCGTCGAGAGCTTCCGTCCTGGCGTGATGGACCGGCTCGGCTTCGGGCCCGAGCGGCTGAGGGCGATGAACCCGCGGCTCGTCTACTGCTCCATCAGCGCCTTCGGCCAGGACGGACCGATGCGCGACGTTCCGGCCCACGACCTCGCCGTCGAGGCGCTGGCCGGTGCGATCACCCTCAACCGGGGGCAGGACGGTGCGCCGGCGATCCCCGGCATCGCCGCGGCCGACATGCTGGCGAGCCTTCACGCTTTCTCGGCGGTCCTCATGGCGCTCTACCGGCGCGAGACGACGGGCCGCGGCGACCGGGTGGACCTTGCGATGTTCGACGCGGTGCTGTCGGCCTACCCGAACCAGCTCGGCGCCGCGCTGGGGCTGAAGCGCGAGCCGGTGAACCTCGAGGAGCGAAGCCTCGGGGGGGCCGCCTTCTACCGCATCTACGAGACGGCGGACGGGCGGCATCTGGCGCTCGGCGGGCAGGAGGAGAAGTTCATCACCAACCTCCTCACCGCGCTCGGCCGGCCGGACCTGATCGCGCTGACCGAGGACGGCCCCGGCCGCCACCAGCAGCCGCTGATGGACTTCCTCAGCGACACGTTCGCCCAGAAGCCGCTCGCCGCATGGGTGGAGTGGTTCAAGGGGCGGGACGTGTGCTTCGCCCCGGTCAACGGCATCCTGGAGGCGCTGGCCGAGCCGCAGACGGCGCACCGCGGCATGGTGCTGATCGACGAGGCGGGCCAGACCCACATCGGCAACGCTGCCAAGTTCGCCGACGAGCCCGCGCGCCCGAACCTCGCCCTGCCCGAACTCGGCGCCCACCAGGACCTCGCCCGCGCCCCCGCGCCGGCGGACCAGGACTGACACCTCAACGACAGGGCCGCGCCCGACCAGCGCGGTCCCACGACAACACGGGAAACGCCCAGACGATGCCGATCGCCGACATCAACAACCACAAAATGTATTACGAGACTCATGGGGGGGGCGATCCGCTCATCCTGATGGGCGGCTGGGGCTCCTTCTGCCACGGCGAGGAGAAGCACCTGCCCATCGGCCTCCTGGAGCGCCACAAGGTCGTCCTGCTCGACTATCGCGGCATCGGCGAGTCGGAGGACGACCATAGCGTCCCCTCCTCCACCCGCCTTTATGCCGAGGACGCGGTGGCGCTGATGGACCATCTCGGCATCGACCGCTTCCACATGGTGGGGCTGATCGGCATGGGCGCGTGCATCGGCCAGGAGATCGCCGCGACGTGGCCGGAGCGGGTCCGCTCGCTGGTCAACACCGGCGCGTGGCTGAAGGCGGACCGCTTCCTCGCCGACCAACTCAACGTGATGACCGAGGTTCACCGCGACCTCGGCTTCCTCGCCTTCCAGCGGCTGGTGACGGTGATGTCCTTCGAGCCGGCCTACTACGCCAAGAACATCGACAGGCTGACCGGGCCGGACGGGGTGTGGCACCACATCAACGGGCGGATCGACACGCACCTGCGCTTCGTCAACGCCTGCCTGACCCACGACATGACGGACCGGGCCGGGTCGATCACCGCGCCGACCTTCGTGCTGCACGCCCACATGGACCAGGTGACGGGGCCGCGCACGACGCTTCCCATCGAACAGGCGATCCCGAACGCCACCGGCTACCACATGAAGAACGCCGCCCACGTCATCGCGGGCAAGGAACAGAAGATCGAATTCGGGCAGGTCCTGTGTGACTTTCTGTCCAAGCACTGAGAACGGCGCCAAGCGCCGCCGGACCTGGGGAGGATGAGATGAGCGAACTGAACATGCCGCTGGGCGACCTGCGCGTTCTGGAGATGGGGCAGCTTCTGGCCGGCCCCTTCTGCGGCCAGCTCCTGGCCGACTTCGGCGCCGAGGTTCTGAAGATCGAGGCTCCCGGCGTCGGCGATCCGATGCGCGAATGGGGCCAGGAGCGCCCGCAAGGCGTCTCGCTCTGGTGGTCGGTCGTCGCGCGCGGCAAGCGGTCGGTGGAGATCGACGCGAGGAAGCCCGAAGGCCGCGACATCATCAAGAAGCTGGTCGAGACGACCGACATCCTGATCGAGAATTTCCGCCCCGGTACCATGGAGAAATGGGGCCTCGGCTACGAGGAACTCGCCAAGATCAATCCGCGCCTGATCATGGTGCGCGTGTCGGGCTACGGGCAGACGGGGCCGAATTCGGGCAAGGCCGGGTACGGCTCCATCGGCGAGGCGTTCGGCGGCATGCGCTACGTGGTGGGCGACCCGGCGACGCCGCCGTCGCGCATGGGCATCTCCATCGGCGACACGCTGGCGGCGACCTTCGCCTGCCTCGGCGCGATGATGGCGCTGCACGTGCGCGAGAGGACCGGGCGTGGCCAGGTCGTGGACAGCGCCATCTACGAGGCGGTGCTGGCGGTGATGGAATGCCTGATCCCCGAGTACCAGCAGCTCGGCTATATCCGCGAGCGGACCGGTGCCATTCTGCCGAAGATCGCCCCGTCCAACGTCTACCCGACCAAGGACGGCAAGATGACATTGATCGCAGCCAACCAGGACGGCGTGTTCAAGCGCCTGTGCGCGGCGATGGGCCGGCCGGAGCTCGCCACCGATCCACGCTACTCCGGCCACGTCGCCCGCGGCGACCGCCAGGAGGAGCTGGACGCGCTGGTGGCCGATTGGACCTCCACCTATGACGCCGAGGCGCTGGGCGCGCTGCTCGACGAGCATGGCGTGCCGCGCGGCGACATCTACCGCGCGCCGGAGATGCTGGCCGACGCGCACTTCAAGGCGCGCGATGCGATCGTGTCGATCATGCACCCCAAGCTGGGGGAACTGAAGATGCAGAACGTCGCCCCGCGCCTGTCCGAAACGCCGGGCAAGGTGCGCACGGCGGGGCCGGAACTCGGCGATTGCAACGGCGAGATCTTCGCCGGGCGGCTGGGCCTCGACGCCGAGACGCTGCAGCGACTGGCCGACGCCGGGGCGATCGGCCGTGTGACGGAGGTCGCCGCATGAGCGCGGCGGTGAACGGCACGGCGATGCCGCGGCGCGTCACGATCGTGGAGGTGGCGCCGCGCGACGGATTGCAGAACGAGAAGCAGCACGTGTCGGCCGACGACAAGGTGGAGCTCATCGACGCGCTGGCGGCGGCGGGGCTGACGCGGATCGAGGCGACGAGCTTCGTGAACCCGAAGCGCGTACCGCAGATGGCCGATGCCGACGAGGTGATGGCGCGCGTCGACCGGGGGTCGGGCGTCTCCTACTCGGGTCTGGCGCTGAACCCGAAGGGGGCCGAGCGGGCGATCACGGCGGGGTGTGACGAGATCACCTACGTTGCTGTCGCCAGCGAGACCTTCTCGCAGCGCAACCAGGGGCGCGGGGTCGATGCGGTGCTGGCCGACCTTGCGGGCGTGGCCGCGGCGACGCGGTCGGCGGGGCGGTTCCTGTCGGTCTGCGTCGCGACCGCGTTCGGCTGTCCGTTCGACGGGCGGGTGAGCGCTGAGACGGTGACGGACATCGTCAAGCGCATCCTCGACCACGAGCCGGACGAGATCGGGCTCGCGGACACCATCGGCGTCGGCGTTCCCTCGCAGGTGACGGACCTGTTCGGCCGTGTCGGCGAATTGACGGCGCTGCCCCGGCGGGCGCATTTCCACAACACGCGCAACACCGGGTTCGCCAACGTCTACGCGGCGTTGCAGGCGGGGGTTTCGGTGTTCGATTCCAGCGCTGGCGGGCTGGGGGGCTGCCCCTTCGCCCCGCGCGCGACGGGCAACATCGCCACCGAAGATCTCGTCTACATGCTGGACGGGATGGGCATCGCGAGCGGTGTGGACCTTGCCCAGGTGGCCGGGCTCGATGCGTGGCTGGCTGGCAAGGTGGGCCATGCCGTTCCGGGCCAGCTCGGCAAGGCGGGTGCCTTTCCCTGAGCCGGCTCGGCGGCGCCTCCTCCGCGCGCGCCGACCGGCCGGAGCCGCCTCAGCTGAACAGGCGGCGCGGGCCGCAGCGGGCGCGCGGCTCGTAGGCCGATACGGTTTCGAGCGTCCGGCGCGGTTCGGACAACGGGTTCTTCGCGGGGACGGGCTGCGGCGCATACACGGTCTGCGCCGCATAGGCCGGCGGCGCCGATTGGTAGGTCCGCTGCGAGGGAACGTAGGCGGTCTGGCCGGTGTAGCCGTTGGGCGCGGCGCCGAAGATCTGGCGCGGCGCGGCGTAGGCGGGCTCGGCTCCCGCGGAGCGCGCCGCTCCGGCCATCGCTCGGGTGGCGCGTTCGGCGGCCTCGCGGCGTTCGGCGATGCGCGCTTCGATCATTTCCACCGTCAGGCGGCGCGGCGGCTCGACCGGACGGCGGTCTGACACGGGTCGCCGGGGGCGGGACGGCCGCCCGTCGCGCGGCGGCTGCTGCCCGCCTGCGGAGCGCACAGGGGCAAGCGGTGCGGCCAGAGCCTCCTCGATCATCCCGTAGCGCGGGGCGTCGTCGGCGGGCGGGGTGTGGAAGCGGGTTTCCAGGGTGCTGACGCGGCGCACAACTTCGAGCAACGCCTGCTCCAGCCGCGCGACGTCGGCCTTGTTGGCGAGCGAGGCGACCTCGGTGGCGAGGCTGGAGAGCGAACGGGCGAGGCTTTCGTCCGCGACGGTATCGACCGGCGACAGGGAGGGAGATGGCGCACCGCCCCTCGGCGCGAGGTGGGCCGGGATCCCGTTCGGAGCGGATGCGACAGGGGCCGATGCGGTGTGAGGCGTGACGATCGTACCGGCATGGTGGGTGTGAGCGCGCACATCGTCCAGCCATGTGGCGCGTGCGGGCGCGGTGACCGGGGAGCGATCGTCCGTCCTGGCGGGCGCGCCTTGTCCCAGAGCGCCGTGTCCCGAAGCGCCGTGTGCAGAGGCGCCGTGTGCAGGGGCGCCGTGTGCCGGTGCGGCGCCGCGGCCGCCCCGCATCTGCTCGATGGTGCGCGCAAGGGTCCGGAAGTCGGCCAATGTTGTCTCCGCATGGGGGGACGGTGAGTGATGGTCCGCCTCGTGCCCGCCGCGTCCGGAGGGGTAGGACGCGCGCGTGTCCGGCACGGATTGCAGGTCCGGGAAGGGCTTGCGGTGTCCTTTGGGGAGCTGCATCTTGGAGCCGGCGGTGTGGCTCGCCCCGTTCGGGTTGGCGGCGCTGCGGTGGTTGGAGCCGTGCCGGCCGGTGCTGTCGGGCGCCGTATCGGGGTGCGTGCGGCGCTCGCCCTGGCGGGCCCGGTAGGTAGCGGCGGACTGCTCCAACGACGGGCGGACCGTGCGGCCGTTGCGCTCCGCCGGCAGATCCACCTCGGGCTCGTGCAGCGAGGCGACGGCCCGCTCATAGTCCGACGAATGGGTCTCATGGTCGGCCCAGCGTGGCTCGTCCCACGCGTCGGCCTCACCCAGCGCGCCGGCAATCAGCGGATTGGGCTGCATCTTTGTCTTCAGCATAACACCCTCCTCGACCTTCGGCCTCATGCCGAATCGGCCCCACCAAATTGCCGCCGAAGGATTGGACCTTGCCGCAGGGGGATGTGCAAAGCCTTTCGGGCGGTTTGCACAGAACCCCGGACGTGTCGCGATCAAACGGTGGAAAACGGCCGCTTTGCCGGGGCTTTTCCGGCGGGGACCACCTTTGAACGACCCCGCTCGCCCTGTAGCTTTTGATCCGTCTTCCTCGCCGGTGTGGCCCCTTATCAAGGCCACAACAGGCTGGTCTGTGGCTTGTCGTTCGCCTTTGGGGCAAGCTCTTGGTTCTTGTGATGCCATCCCGGAGCAAAAATGGCGCTGTCCCCGGCCCGAATGAGATCGCTATCGCAGTTTGATCAAATCGTTTGCGGTGTCGACGAGGCGGGCCGCGGCCCCTGGGCGGGTCCTGTCGTGGTGGCCGCGGTGGTGCTCCCGCGGACCTTGCGGATCGAGGGTCTGGCGGACTCCAAAGTGCTCTCCCACAAGGTGCGGTGCGAGCTGTTCGAGCACATCGTCGCCGAGGCGGCGGTGTCCACCGTCGTCGTCGCGGCGCGGCGGGTGGACGAGATGAACATCCGTGCGGCGACGCTGTGGGGCATGCGCCGCGCGGTGGCGACGCTGCCGGTGCGCCCCAGCGTGGCCTTGATCGACGGGCGGGACGTTCCGGACGGGCTGTGCGTCAAGGGCCGTGCGCTGGTGGGCGGCGACGGACGGTCGACCGCGATCGCCGCCGCGTCGATCGTCGCCAAGGTGACGCGCGACCGGCTGATGACGCAGCTTGCCCGTGCCTTTCCGCATTACGGGTTCGAGCGTCACAAGGGCTACGGCACGCCCGAGCATCGCGCCGCCCTGGCGTTGCACGGCCCGTGCGTGCATCACCGGCGCAGCTTCGCGCCGATCCGCGCGTGCCTCGGTTCCGCGGGCGACGTGCGGACGGCGCCGGCGCCCTGTGACACCGCGCCGGCCGAGGCCGCCTTCGCCGAGACTGGCATCGAATACGCCGATGCTGCCTTTGAAGACGCGACGCTCGGCGAGATCGAACCGGTCGCCGCCGTGCGCGAGCCGCGAGCGCGACGGGTGCCGCCGCAGCGCCCGGCAAAGCGCCTCGCCCCGGCGACGGCGGCGCGCCGCACCGGCTGACGGGAGGCCCCTCGCACCCGGCCGTGCCCGAGCGCGATCGCCGTGCGTTTGGGACGAAAACCGCTGGCGGTCGCGCCCCGGCGTATTAGAGTGGCGGCATGACCCGGACTTTCACGCACAGCTCCCACTGGGGCGCCTTCTCCGCCACGCCGGACGAGGCGGGCCGCCTTGCGATCACCCCGCACGCGGCCGACCCCGACCCCTCGCCCATCCTGCAGAACTTTACCGACACGCTGGCCCATTCGGCCCGTGTCGCCCGCCCCATGGTGAGGCGCGGCTGGCTGACCGACGGCCCCGGCCCCACGACCTCGCGCGGGCGGGATGAATTCGTCGCCGTGCCGTGGGACGAGGTGCTGGACCGTCTCGCCGCCGAGCTGACCCGCGTGCGCGACGATTTCGGCCCCGAGGCGGTGTTCGGCGGGTCCTACGGCTGGTCGAGCGCCGGACGGTTCCACCACGCCCAGAGCCAGGTGCACCGCTTCCTCAACACAGCGCTCGGCGGCTATGTGCGCTCGGTCGGCACCTACTCGTCGGCGGCGGCCTACGCGATCTTCCCGCACATCGTCGGCCGGCTGACCGACGTATCGCGCCACAACGTCACCTGGGAGCAGGTGGCGAACGACACCGAGCTGGTGCTGGCCTTCGGCGGCATGGCGCTGAAGAATTCCACCATCGCCCAGGGCGGCATCAGCGCGCACGTCGAGCGCGGGTCGATGGCCAAGGCGCGCGCCCGCGGTGCCCGGTTCGTCAACATCGCGCCGCTGAAGTCGGACATGCCGGAGGAAGCGGGCGCGGATTGGCTGGCGATCCAGCCCGGCACCGACACGGCGCTGATGCTGGCGATGATGCACGTCCTCTACACCGAGGGCCTCGCCGATACCGGGTTCCTCGCCACCCACACCGTCGGCTTCGACCGTTTCGCCCGCTACCTGACCGGCGAGGCGGACGGCGTTGCGAAGACGCCCGAATGGGCCGCGCCGATCACCGGGATCCCCGCCGCCACCATCGCGGATCTCGCCCGCGCCGCCGCGAAGGCGCGCACCCTGGTCGCCACCGCCCACGCGCTGCAGCGGTCCGAGCACGGCGAGCAACCGCTGTGGGCAGGGCTCACCCTGGCGGCGATGCTGGGCGACATCGGCCTTCCCGGCGGCGGCTTCCACTATTCGCTGGGCGCCATGGGCCACACCGGGCGCCCGCCCGTCGCCGTGCCGCTGCCGACCCTGCCGCAGGGCGAGAACGGGGTGTCCACCTACATCCCCGTCGCCCGCGTGACGGACATGCTTGAGAAGCCGGGCACCGCCTACGACTATAACGGCAAGCGCCTCACCTATCCGGACATCAAGCTGATGTACTGGGCGGGCGGCAACCCGTTCCACCATCACCAGGACCTCGACCGGCTGGCCAAGGCGCTCGGCAAGCTCGACACCTTCGTGGTGCACGACTACGCCTTCACCTCCGCCGCCCGCCACGCCGACATCGTCCTTCCCGCGACGATGACGCTGGAGCGCGAGGACCTCGGCGCAGGCAACACCGACCGGCTCCTTCACGTGATGCGCAAGGTTGCCGAACCTCATGGCGAGGCGCGGGACGACTACGCGATCTTCGCCGGCCTGGCCGAGCGCATGGGCCGCGGCGAGGCCTTCACCGAGGGGCGCGACGCCGAGGAATGGATCGCCCACCTCTACGAGAGGACCCGCGCCGCGCTGACGGCCAAGGGCCTCCCGGCGCCGACGCTGGCCGAGCTGCGCGATGCGGGCGAGCTCGAGCTGCCGCTGATGCCGGACGATGGGGCCGCCCTCGCCCGCTTCCGCGCGGACCCGGAGGGCGCGCCTCTCGCCACACCGTCCGGCAAGATCGAGATCTTTTCCGCCACGATCGACGCGATGGGATATGACGACTGCCCCGGCCACCCGGTTTGGCTGGACCGCTCCGAGGTGCCGCGGGCGGATGCGCCGCTATGGCTGATCGCCAACCAGCCCGCGACGCGCCTGCATAGCCAGCTCGACTATGGCGCCACCTCCCGCGCCGCCAAGCGGGACGGGCGCGAGGTCGCCCGGCTGAACCCGGCCGACGCTGCGGCGCGCGGCATCGGCGAGGGCGACGTGGTGGTGGTGACGAGCCCGCGCGGCCAGTGCCTCGCCACGGCGGCGTTGACGACGGACGTGCTGGAAGGCTGCGTGAACCTGTCGACCGGGGCATGGTACGATCCGGTGGAGATCGGCGGCGCTCGGGTGTGCGTCCACGGCAACCCGAACGCGGTGACGTTGGACCGCGGCACGTCGAAGCTCGGCCAGGGCTGCACGGGCCAATTGTCCTGCGTGGAGGTCGCCCGCTGGACCGGCCAGGTGCCGGGTGTGACGGTCCACAGCGCCCCCGAGCCGGTCACCCTCGAGGCGGCGGAATAGACCCGCCGGGCCGCGCCGCCTTCCAGCGGCACGGCCCGGTGCGGGCATTGACGCGGCGCGCGAAGGCGGATGAGCACGCGCGCGAAGGTGTTGAGCGAAGCGCGCGAAGGCCGGTGGGCGGTGCGCGCGAGGCTGAAAGGCGAGGCCGCGACGATCAGAGGGCGAGCCCGCCTTTGGTTTTGAGGAAGGCGATGACGTCGTCGACACCGTCGCCGCCGCGCAGGTTGGTCATCAGAAAGGGCCGGTCGCCGCGCACCTTCAGCGTGTCGGACCGCATCACGTCAAGCGATGCGCCGACGAAGGGGGCGAGGTCGGTCTTGTTGATGATGAGGAGATCGGAGCGGGTGATGCCGGGGCCGCCCTTGCGCGGGATCTTCTCGCCGCCGGCGACGTCGATCACGTAGATCGTCAGGTCGGCCAGCTCGGGCGAGAAGGTGGCGGCGAGATTGTCGCCGCCCGACTCCACCAGCACCAGGTCCACCTTCGGGAAGCGCTGGCGCATCTCCTTGATGGCGGCGAGGTTGATGGACGCATCCTCACGGATCGCGGTGTGCGGGCAACCGCCGGTCTCCACGCCCATGATGCGCTCCTCGTCCAGCGCCTCGGCACGGGAGAGGATGAGCGCGTCTTCCTTGGTGTAGATGTCGTTGGTGATGGCGACGATGTCGATCTTGTCGCGCAGCGCCTTGCAAAGGCGTTCCATCAGCATCGTCTTGCCGGAGCCGACAGGCCCACCGATTCCGACCCGCAGAGGCCCGTGCGCCGTCGCCGACATAGTTCATCCTTCCATTCGCTGCTTAAGCTGTGGCACCGGCGCGGCGGGCGGGCAAGGGCCTGCCGCGAACTGCCCCCGGCGGGCGCAGGATGGCGCCGACTATGGCGCCCCGTCAGGAGCGGAACAGCCGCACGTGCTGCGTTTCGTGGGCCATGGCGCAGATGTCGAGGCCGATGGCGGTGGAGCGGATATCGGCCAACGCGGCGGCCTCGGCCCGGCGGGCGACCTCGGCGGCGACGGGCAGCAGCGCGGCGGTGATGCGCTGACCGTCCGTCTGGCCGAGCGGGACGAGGCGCACTGCGGCGGAGACAAGGTTGGCGGCGAAGGCGTGCAGCGCTGCGGTGAGGAGCGGGCGCAGCGGCACACCGTGCAGCCCTCCTGCCGCGCCGATGGCCACCGGCAGCGGACAATCGGCGTCGGACAGGCGCATGGTCCGCGGCCGCGCGGTGTCCGCCGCCGCGCCGGACAGCGGCCCATCCCCTCCCGCGGTGCCTCCCCCGCCTCCGCCCCGCGCGGCCGCCCCCAGGCTTTCGCCCGGCGCAGAAGACCATGCGCCCCCGCCTCTTAAGGCCGACCACGCACGTTCGCCTGGCGTAGCCGACCCTACGGCTTCGCCTCGCGCAGCCCACGACGCGCCAACATCTGGCGCAGCCGACACCGCACCTCCGTCCGGCTGAGCCGACCCCACGCCTTCGTGGCGTGTAGCCGACCACACGCTTTCGCCTCGCGCTGCGAACCACACGCTTTCGTCCAGCGCAGCCGAACCAACACCTGCGTCGCGTGTAGCAGACGACACGCTTTCATCCTGCGCGGCCGACCACACGCGTTCGTCTCGTGCGGCCGACCACACGGTATCCACCAGTTCCGCGAACGCGTTGCCCTGGCGCAGGGTCTCCTCGCGGCGCTCCCGCGAGGGGCTGAGCGCAAGCGCGAGTGTGGACAGGCTGTCGATGCCGGCGGCGTCACCGGCACGAGCCGCGCGCCAGGCGTGGGCGGCGATGATGGCATCGCTCTGGCCGGACCCGTCAAAGAGCGCGGTTGTGATGGCGCTCTGAGTGGCCGCCGCGTTGTCGAGGCCGCCCTTCTCGAACAGCGTTTCAAGGCCGTGCGAGTAGGAGAAGGCGCCGATCGGAAAAGCCGGCGAAAACCATGTGAGGAGCAGTGCCAGGTGATGCTCCGGGTCGCCCGCCCCCGCCATGTGGCGCTGCGGATCGGCCCCCGCCGCCTCAGCCATGGTGGTGGCCATGGCCGTGGTGGGCATGGTTGCCCTCGTCATGGCTGTGCGCTTGGCCGCCGCCGTGTTCATGGTCGTGATTGTGGCCGTGCGCGTGGGCGTCGCCGTCATGCGTGTGATCGTGGTGGCCGTGATCGTCATGGCCGTGATCATGGTGCCCGTGATCATGGTGATCATGACCGTGGTGGCCGTGGCCGCCGCCGTCGTGATAGGCGCCATATTCGGGATCGAAGGGCCCGCTGAGAGAGGTCACCGTGCCGCCCAGCCGCTCCACCATGGCTTCCAGAACGTGGTCGCGGCGGATGCGCAGCCGCCCCGCCAGGATCGCCGTCGGCGTGTGGCGGTTGCCGAGGTGCCAGGCGAGACGCGTCACCAGCAGCGGGTCCGGCGCGGTGATATCGGCGACCGCCTCGTCCAGTGCGAGGATCTGGAGCGTGCGCCCGTCCTCCATGGCGATCAGGGTGCCGGCGGCGAGCCGCGTCGCCTCGGCCAGGTCGACGAGCACGTCCTCACCTTCGCGCGTGGCGACCACGATGCGGCGGCGGTGGCGGTCGTCGAAGGTGAGCTCGGCGGTGAGGTCGGCCGGACCGGCGGCGTCAGGCAGGATCGTGTGGGCGCGGATCATGGTCATCCTCCATCGCCCGCTTGTGGGCGAGACTTTGCGCTGCGGCAATGGCTTTCCTCGTAGCAAGATCGCGCGTATCGGCGGGGCTGGCCGCCGTCGCCGGTCACGGGGCCGCCCAAGGGGGGAGTGAACATGATGCGATCCGCCGTCTTTCGCGCTCTTCGACCGCTGGCCGCCCGCATGGGGGTGACCGGCGCTCTCCTCCTGCCCGCCCTCGCCCTCGCGATCGTCCCGGGCCTCAGCCCTACCCCGGCCGCGGCGCAGGATGGCGACGTGGCCGCCGTCGCCCGGCCCGCCGGGCCGGTGCCGCTCCTCACCGCCGCCGACATGGTCGGCACCTGGCTCTGCACCGACGACGAGGCCGGCGCCCCCTGGGGCGAGATCGGCTACCGGGCCGACGGCACCGCCTCCTTCGCGCTCGACGCCACGCTGACCATCAAGGGCGTTCCGGTCACGCTGATCGGCAGCGGCGAGCAGACCTGGTCGCTCGACGGGGCGATCCTGCGCGAGCAAATCACGTCCATCACCCTCACCAGCGTGAAGGCGGACGGCGTCCCGGTCGAGCAGGCGCTGATCGACGAGTTGCAGGCGCAGTTCTCCGCCTATGGCGAAGAGGCCTCGCCCATCACCGTCCTTGACCGCGACACCTTCATCGAGCACGGTGACGCGCACACCGTCACCTGCCGGCGCCAGACGTGAAAAACGCTCAATACATGAAGTAGCGCTGGGCCATGGGCAGCACCTTGGCCGGCTCGCAGGTGAGCACCTCGCCGTCGGCGGTGACGCGGTAGGTCTCGGGGTCCACCTCGATCACCGGCAGCGCGTCGTTCAGCTTCATGTCCTTCTTGCCGATGCCGCGGCAATTCTCCACCGGCAGCGTCTCCTTGTAGCAGCCCCAGTCCTCGTCGGCGGAGGCGCGGGACACGAACGTGACGGAGGATGCGGTCATGGAGCGGCCGAAGGCGCCGAACTGGGGCCGGGCGTGGACGGGCTGCGGCGTCGGGATGGAGGCGTTGGGGTCGCCCATCTGCGCCATGGCTATGGTGCCGCCGATCAGCACCATGTCCGGCTTCACGCCGAAGAAGGCGGGGTCCCACAGGACGAGGTCGGCGCGCTTGCCCACTGCCACCGAGCCCGTATAGGCCGAGATGCCGTGCGCGATCGCCGGGTTGATGGTGCATTTGGCGATGTAGCGGCGCACCCGCATGTTGTCGTTCTGGCCGGTCTCCTCGGCGAGGCGCCCGCGCTGGACGCGCATCTTGTGGGCGGTCTGGAAGGTGCGCGTGAGCACCTCGCCGACGCGGCCCATCGCCTGGCTGTCCGAGGCGATGATGGAGATCGCCCCCATGTCGTGCAGGATGTCCTCCGCGGCGATCGTCTCGCGCCGGATGCGCGATTCGGCGAAGGCGATGTCCTCGGGGATCGACGCGTCGAGGTGGTGGCAGACCATGAGCATGTCGAGGTGTTCCTCGAGCGTGTTCACGGTGTAGGGCCGCGTCGGGTTGGTGGACGACGGGATGACGTTGGCGAGCCCCGCCACCTTGATGATGTCCGGTGCATGGCCGCCGCCCGCGCCCTCGGTGTGGAAGGCGTGGATGGTGCGGCCCTTCATCGCCGCGATGGTATCCTCGACGAAGCCGCTCTCGTTCAGCGTGTCGGTGTGGATCATCACCTGAACGTCCATCTCGTCGGCGACGGTCAGGCAGGTGTCGATCGCGGCGGGGGTGGTGCCCCAGTCCTCGTGCAGCTTCAGCGCCATGGCGCCGGCGCGGATCTGCTCGGCCAGCGGCGCTTTGAGCGAGGCGTTGCCCTTGCCCGCGAAGCCCAGATTCATCGGGAAGGCGTCGGCGGATTGGATCATCCGCGCTATGTGCCAGGGGCCGGGGGTGCAGGTGGTGGCGTTGGTGCCGGTGGACGGGCCGGTGCCGCCGCCGATCATCGTGGTGATGCCGGACGCCAGCGCCTCGTCGATCTGCTGCGGGCAGATGAAGTGGATGTGGCTGTCGATGATGCCGGCGGTGAGGATCTTGCCCTCGCCGGCGATGGCGTCGGTGCCGGGGCCGACGACGATGGTCACGCCCGGCTGCGTGTCCGGGTTGCCCGCCTTGCCGATGCCGACGATCTTGCCGTCCTTCAGCCCGACGTCGGCTTTGACGATGCCGGACCAGTCGACGATGAGGGCGTTGGTGATGACGGTGTCGACGGCGCCCTGCTCGCGCGTCGCCTGGGACTGGCCCATGCCGTCGCGGATCACCTTGCCGCCGCCGAATTTCACCTCTTCGCCGTAGATGGTGTGATCCGTCTCCACCTCGACGATGAGTTCGGTGTCGGCAAGGCGGACCTTGTCGCCGACGGTCGGGCCGAACATGGCGGCATAGTCGCGGCGGGAAATCTTAGCGGGCATCGCGGGCTCCAACGGACGTCGGAGCGAGAATGTCTTGTCTGGCAGGCAAGTGCAACGGATGCGGTAGGGCCGAGCATCGCAACTCTCGGCCGTGAGCGGCGGCTCCCATGGGCCGAGTTCGGGTCGCGGCCCGGTCGGGACGGCGCCGTCCGACCGGGGCGAGACCTGAACCTAGAACTGGATCACGCCCTTCAGCCAGAAGAAATCGCCCTGGACGCGGTTCTTGACGGCAAGTTCGGGCAGCCACTTCGCCTCGATCATGGCCGAAACCTTCTCGGTCGCGAGGAGGTAGGTGGCGACCGGGCCGATGCCGAGCGAATGGCCGCGGAAGGCGCCGAGGCGTGCGCCAGCGCCCTCGTCGTCGGTCACCTGCTGGAGGTAGAAGGCCTCGGCGCCGATCCCCACGTAGCCCGGACCGAGCGGCAGAAGCTGCTGGACGCTCCCCTCCATGTGAAGAAGCGAACCGCTTTGATAGTTCGTCGCCGTGTTCTCGGTGTTCATCGTCAGGCCGACGAAGCCGGATGCGTTGAACCCGTTCGTCGGGTTGCTGTAGGAGACGGCCACCGTGGGATCGACGGTGAGGTAATTCTTGCCGATGTTGGCCAGGCGCCCGGGCTTGTAGGAGCCGGTCGGCAACGTCACCGGGAGCGACACGCCCACGCGCATGTTGCCCGTCTTCCAGGCCAGCATCGCCGGAATGAGGGTGATGTCACCGATCCCGGAGTCGCTGTCCGTCGCCGGGAAGTCGCCGAACGGGGTGCGCACCGTCGCGTCGACCTTCAGGTCCATGAACGGCACCACCATGCCGACGGACACGAAGGCGTTGGCGATCTTCTCGTCGAACGTATAGAAGCCGCCGATCGTCACGGCGGAGACTTCAGCGTCGAGCCCGTTGGTGAGAAGACCCCCGTCCAGCACCTGAAGTGAGCCCTCCGCATCGCCGTGATAGTGGAAGGCGTTCACGGCGGCGATGAAGCCCGGCTCCGTCGGTTGCAGGTCGATGAGGGTCGCGGAGACACCGGGGATATAGTGTCCCGATCCCGCTTCCTCGGCCGACACCGCAGTGATCGCAGCCAAACTCAATGCAATGCCGAACAGGAATAAACGCACCGCGACCTCCTTAGGAATTGCATCAAGATTAGCAAAGCCTCCGGAGTGCCGCGAGGCGCCGCGGCCGAATGCGTTCACGAATGCCGCCTGCGTGACACACAGGCAACATTGTGCAGCCTCGGTCCTGCCCGAATGTCTTATGCCGGATGAGCCGCCGCGCCGGCCTCGTCCTCGTCGTGGTCCGGCTTTTCCTCGAAGATCGTCACGTCGAGCGGCGGGATCTGGCCGTTGGCGGAGAACAAGACCGCCACCCAGCGCAGCGACGGCACCTTCGAGCAGACGATGATCGCGATTGTCAGCACCGGGACCGCGATGAGCGCCCCGACGATCCCCCAGAGTGCCCCGCCCGCGAACACGGCCAGAAGCACCACCAGCGACGAGAGGTTCAGCGAACGGCTCATCAGATGCGGCATCAAGACGTTGGTGCCGAGCACCTGGACGATGCCGACGCAGGTGAGAACGATCACCACCGGCCACAGGGACAGGAACTGCAGCAACGTCATCAAGGTCGGCAGCAGGATACCGAAGATGGAGCCGATCGTCGGTATGAAGCTGAAGAAGAAGACAAGGACGGCCCAGAAAATGGCCGCGTCCACCCCCACCAGCCACATGACGATGAAGGTGGGAACGGCTTGCACCAGCCCCACCAGCACCTGAACGCTCAGCACCTCGTCGACCGCGTCCTTGATCTCCAGCGCGACGCGGCGGAAGCGCCGCTCCCGGTCGCGATCGCCGGACAAGGCGACGAGCTTGCCCTCGAACGACTGCGCTTCCACGAAGATGAACATCACGTAGAGAAAGACGATGAAGAAGGCCGAGGTGTAGGCCGCCGTCGACCCGGCGAGGTTGATCAGCAGTTGGCGCAGGTCGATCTCGCGGAACAGATCGACAAGACGCACATGCTCGTTGGAGCCGACATAGTTCTGCACTCCGGCCAGCAGGGTGTCGACGTTGCTCTGGTAGACGGGCAGGTTCTCGCGGAAATTGGCCACCGCCTCGACCAAGAGGATGGCGATCAGCCCGACGATCAGGGTGATGCCGATGACGCTGACCGCGCGCGCCGTCGTGCGGCGGTGACGCCAGCGGCGCGGGACGAGGCGAACGAGCGTCGCCGAGGTCGCACTGAGGACCAGCCAAACGAGGAGCCCCGTCGCCAGCGGGCGCAGCACACTCTCCGCCGTCTCCAGGATCCAGATCGTTGCCGCGATCAGAACGGCAATGCGCATGAACCCTCCCGGCGCGGGGCCCGCCCGCATCCCAGGCCGTTCCGCCCAGCCCGTCGCGGCCGGGCCGGAATCACGGCCGTTCCCATCGCCGTCACTCAAGCCCGACTATGCGCTGAACATCAAGATCCAGGCGGCGCGGCCATTCGGGTGGCCGGGTCAAACGATAAGATGACTTGACGTTTCGCGCGCACGGGCCGAGCGATCGTCGCGCGGTCGCGGCGGGCGGCGGCGCGGGCCCCTGCCCCGAAGCTGCCACGAAACCGCTCTACTCGAGAACCGCCGGCTCTCAGACCGGGCGGCCTATGGGGGGTTGAGACTCTATGCGTAAACCTATCGCCATTCTCCTGGCCACGGTGATCGCCGTGACGCCGGTGGCGGCGAGCCCTGCTGTGACCACCGCGAACGTGAACATGCGATCGGGGCCCGGAACCACCTACGAGGTGCTCGGAACCATCGACAGCGGAACGGACATCGACCTCGGCGACTGCGACGCCTCCGGGGCGTGGTGCTCGGTCACCGTCGACGGCCGCCAAGGCTATATGAGCGGCCAATATATCGAGATGAAGGACGATCCCGGCGGCTGGCCGCGCTCCTTCACGACGCAGAGCGGCGGACAGATCATCCTCTACCAGCCGCAAGTCACCGACTGGCAGGATTTCCGCACCATCGACGCGCTGATCGCCGCCGAATATGTGAGCGGCCCGAATGCGTCGGCGGTCTACGGCGTGATCGGCGTGACGGGCAAGACCGAGGCGGACGAGGCGAACGACGAGGTGGTGATCAGCGACATCACCGTGACCGAGCTGAACTTCTCCGCGCTCGACCGCGAAGGGATGGATGCGCTCAACGTCGACGTCGGCCAGGTGCTGCCGACGGGGCCGATCACGGTGGCCGAGCAGCGCCTCGTCGCCAGCCTCGCCGACTCCAAGCGGGTGGCCGACGTGGACGGGCTGAAGTCCGACGCGCCGCCGATCTTCCACTCCGAGACGCCGGCCATTCTGGTGCAGACGAACGGCGACGCCTCGCTGGCGCCGGTGCAGAACACGACAGGGCTCAGCTTCGTCGTCAACTCCAACTGGGACATCCTGACCGAAACCGGCCAATCCACCTACTATCTGCGCGACGAGCAGTCCTGGCTGTCGGCGACGTCGCTCGATGGGGAATGGAGCGCGGTGGACACCCTTCCCGCCGCCTTCTCGGGCCTGCCGGCGGATGATGACAGCTGGACCGACGCGCGCGCCGCGATCCCGCCCAAGCCGTTCCAGAACGGGGCGCCGAAGGTGTTCTACAGCACCCAGCCGGCCGAGCTCATCCTGTTCGACGGACCGCCGAAGAAGGAGGCCGTCCCCGGAACCGCGCTCGAATGGGTCTCCAACACCGAGACCGACCTCTTCTTCGACACCGCCACCTCGACCTGGTACGTGCTCCTATCGGGCCGCTGGTTCAGCGCCGCATCGCTGGACGGGCCGTGGACCTTCGCCACGCCCAACCTGCCGGACGACTTCCACAAACTCCCCGCGGACACGCCATATTATAGCGTGCGCTACGCCGTCCCCGGCACGTCGGAGAGCGACGAGGCGCGGCTGAAGGCGAGCATTCCGCGCACTGCGCGCGTGGAGATCGGCTCGGTCACGCCGGACGAGGTGGCCTATGACGGCGACCCGAAGTTCGAGGCGATCGACGGCACCCAGATGACCTACGCGGTCAACACCAACGACGACGTCATCAAGGTGGGTGAGCAATATTTCCTGCTGCAGAACGGCGTGTGGTTCGTGGGCGCGAGCCCGACCGGGCCGTGGGCCGTGGCGCAGACGGTTCCGGACACGATCTATACGATCCCGCCCTCCTCCCCGGTCTACAACACCACCTATGTGCGCGTGTACGAGACCGAGCCCGGCGCGGTGTGGTTCGGCTACACCATGGGCTATCTGACCGGCTATCTCGCCTGGGGCACGTTCGTCTACGGCACGGGCTATAGGTACGATCCCTATTGGTATCGCGGGGTGAGGCCCTATCCCGGCTATTTCCCGCGTCCGGTGACCTACGGCATGGGCGCCTACTACAACCCCGTGCGCGGGACCTATGGGCGCTACGGCTATGCCTACGGGCCTTATCGCGGCATCGCGGCCGGGGCGCGCTACAACCCGCGCACGGGAACCTATGTGCGCGGCGGGCAGATCTACGGGCCGGCGGGAAGCCGCGGCTTCATGACGGCCTATAATCCGCGCACCGGCACGCGGGCGGGCGCCCATGGCGGGCAGAACATCTACGG
Source organism: Acuticoccus yangtzensis (assembly GCF_001927245.1). Classification (GTDB taxonomy): domain Bacteria; phylum Pseudomonadota; class Alphaproteobacteria; order Rhizobiales; family Amorphaceae; genus Acuticoccus; species Acuticoccus yangtzensis. The sequence goes on from NZ_MJUX01000004.1 coordinate 122,325, forward strand.
CTCGTGGGGCACGGCGGGGATCCAGCGGGGCTCGGCCTGGGCGCGCGTTTCGGGCGGGCGCAACGATGCCGGCGGCGGCGGGCTGCGCTGGAACACGTCGGGCGGCGGATCCGGCTTCGTCGGCGACACGCGCAACGGCAACATCTATGCCGGGCGCGACGGGAACGTGTACCGCAACACCGGCGACGGCTGGCAGAAGTTCGACCGGGGCGACGGGTGGACCGGCGCGAACCGCCCCGCCGGCGCGACGGCCGCTGCGGGCCCGGCTCGTCCGGCGGATCGGACGGCGGCGAATCGTCCGGCGGGAGATCGTCCGGCGGCGCAGCGTCCCGCGGAACGGGCGCCCGCGGCCAACAGGCCGGCCGCGAACCGTCCTGCGGCGCAGAGGCCGCGTGCCTCGGCACAGGGACCCGAGGCCGTCCGCTCGCAATTGCAGGCGGACATGCGCGGCCGACAGGCCGGCAACCTCAACCAGATGCGCCAGCGCGACTTCGCCCGCTCCCCCGCCCGCGGCAATTTCGAGCGTGCCGGCGGCGGCCGTTCATTCGGCGGCGGCGGGCGCTTCGGCGGCGGCCGCCGGCGATGACGCTGCGGCCGGTGGCGCCTGGCGCTACCGGTGGACAGCGCCGCTCGCGGGCGGCAAGCGCGCCGGTCACCGCGGCGGCTGGGCGCGCTACAAGCGCCGACAGCGGCACCGGCGGCGCTCTCGTGACGTGTGGCGGCGGGCCCTCCCGCCGCCGCTGACGTATCAGAGCACGGATTTGGCGAGCATCATGTGGCAACCCTTCTCGCCGTCGACGGTCTGGGTCACGCGCAGATCGCCCTGCAGCGAGCACAGCATGTAGGCCTCCTCACGGGTGAGGCTGGTGCGGCGGCCGATGTGCTCGATCATCTGGCGCAGGGCGATCCGGGCCGCCTCGTCCAGGTCCTCGTGCATCCCCATGCTGATGAGATGCGTGGCGTTCTCGGCGAACGGATAGGCGTAGTCGAGGTCCTTGCGCACGGTGAGGCGGAAGGTGCCCGTGAGGCCGGTCTCCAGCGCGGTGATGCACACCTCGCCGTCCCCCTGAACACCGTGCCCGTCACCGGCGGAGAAGAGCGCCCCTTCGGCGAAGACCGGCAGGTAGAGCGTCGACCCCGCGACCAGCTCCTTGTTGTCCATGTTGCCGCCGAACTTGCGCGGCTGCATCGACGGGATGCGCCCCCAATGGGGCGGAGGCGCCACCGCCATCACCCCGAAGAAGGGCGACAGGGCGATCTCGGTGCCCCAGGGCAGGCGCGCCGTGCGGGCGGCGGTGTCGATCGCCGGGTGGATCCGCGTGAGGCTGTCGAACTCGTTCGGCAGCGTGCCCTTCAAGGGGACGATCTGCACGAAGCCCCAGGGCTCGTTCAGCGCGACGTCGAGGATGTCGACCTGCAGCACGTCGCCCGGTTCGGCGGTCTCCACGTAGACGGGGCCGGTGAGCATGTGGGTGGTGCCGTCACGCACGCACGTTTCGACGGCGCTGCGGTGACCGGGCGAGACCAGGCTTGCGTCGGGCGGCATGCACTCCGCCCCGCCAGCGGCCCAGGCCGTCAGGTGAACCGTGTCGCCCGACGCCACGGTCAGCACCGGCGGCAGCGCCGCATCGTGGTGGCCCCAATGAATGTTCTGCGGCAAGGCGGGCAGTTCGTGGTGGGTGGCGGAGGGTGTGGTCGGCGCGGCGGGCGGGGTGGTCCGGGTGGACATGGCGGCTCCTCGGGTCAGCGCCGCCATCCTACCGCCCGCCCCGCGGATTCATACACGTTTTAGTGAAATGCCCGGTTTCGGGATGCGCCGCCGCCGCTGCACCAGGTCGGGAGGACCGCAGCGAGGCGAGGCTCGGTCACGCCAAACGGATCGCGCTCAGCGGGCGACGGTGACCATGCTGGTCCGCTCCAGGCCCGCGTGTTCCGCCCAGGCAGCGGCAGCCGCGCCCAGCCCGGCCCGGCCGCCTTAACGTTCGGCCGAAGCGGCGTCGCGGGCTCAGTCGGCGCGGGTGACGGTGGCGACGGTGGGGGCGCGCACGCTGCGGACCGAGAGCGAGGTGCCCGTGGTGATCGGCACGCGCAGGCGCTGCTCCGGGCCACCGGTGAACACCTTCCCGTCGAGCCGCACGCGGTAGGTGCCGTCGGCCGAGATGATGACGGCGCCCGGCTCGGCCGGGACGGCCACCCACCCGTCCTCGGCGGTGATGGAGAGGGACCGTCCCGTCGCCGCCGTCCGCGAGGCCTCGAACAAGCCGAACCGGGCGAGGCCGTTCTGCTCCAGGTAGACCGCCGCCCCGGCGAGGGCGACGACGGCGATCAGTCCCATGACCACGGTGCCGCCCAGCGTCTTGGCGATGTTGCGCCTGCGCGGAACGACCATGATCTCGCGGGTGCGCGGCTCGGCGACGACGACGCGCGGCTCTCGCTTGGGGGCCACGGTGAGACCGGATGCGCTGCGCTGAGCGGAGGCGCGAGCCTGTCCGGGAACGATTGTCCCGGCGTCGAGGTCGGCGCGTCCGCGCTCCTCGTCCGAATCGGCGGCGGGGTCCGTCTCCTCATCGGCAGCGTCATCCGCGTCGGACCATGCGTCCTGATCGTCGGCGGCGCTTACCGGGGGTGCGCCGCGGGTGCGCTCGGCGCGCGGCAGATCGCCCCGCCCTGTCCCCACGTCGACCCAGACTTCGCGCGCATCGGCGGCGGGGTCGTCGGCGGGATCGGGCGCGGTCAGCTCGTCATCGAGCGCGCCCTGGAGGCGCGAGGCGATGTCTTGCGGAGCGGCGGAGCGGGCGCGGGTGTCCTCGCCGGCGGGCGCACGCTGGCGCGTCCGCTTCGTCGGATCGACGGCGGCGGGCGAATCGGGCGTGGTCGGCGTGTTGGGCGTTCCGGTGGGAAAATCGATCCCGCAGACCGGACACCTGTAGGCGCCGGACACGACCGGTTCGCCGCACCCGCGGCAACGAAAGAAGGCTCGTGAGGCCAACCGGCGCCTCCTGGTTCATCGGTTCTCGGCGAATGCCACCAACGGGCACGCCGGTCAAACGGCAAGCGTGATCGCACCCGAAGTGACGCGAGGCCGCGACGGGCCGGGTCGCTTCCCGGTCCGTCGGCCGCGCCCTTCGGCGGCGTTCAGGATGCGGCGTCAGCGGCTCTTGCGGTAGAGCCAATAACGCCCGCGCTCGGCGGCATCGGAGCGCGGCAGCTCGTCGAACCCGTCCATGTCGAGCGCGATTCCGGAGGCCACATAACCACCCGGAGCGGTGCGCTCGGCGATCAGCGGCGACAGCCAGGCCCGCTTGACGAGGTCGGCGGTGGGGTCGCCTGTGCCCAGATCGCAGTGGACCAGCGCCGCCAGCGCCCCGACCCGCGGCCCGCAAAAGGCGAGCGTGTCGCGAATCTCGCCGACGATCATGTGATCGCCGTCGGGGATCGAGGCCGGATGGGCCGTCACCGCCCGGTCGAACACGAAGATTTCGCGGTCCGGCAGGATGGTGCGCAGATGGTCGAACGTGCGCCCGTTGCCGAGGCCGAGCTCCAGCACCGGCCCCGCGACGTCGAGCGCCGCGGCGACCTGTTCGAGAAACGCCTTCTGCGCCGTCATGCGGGCGATGAAGACGTCGAGCCGGCTGATGGGCCGGCTGGCCGGCTGGCTCATACGCGAAGAGCGCTGCGCAGCCGTTCGGGGTCCGGCATGCCGGGCTGAACCAACTCCGGATTGTCGCCCGCGGTGTAGATCTTGAGGATGCCGCAGTTGAAGATGCGGTCGACGAAGGATTGATCCACCCGCACGGTGCGAATCGATTCCAGCTCGATCTCGAGCCGCTCCTTGTTGAAGACGCCGCGGGTCAGCAAGACGCGCTCGTCGCCCACGGTGAGGAGCGTGCACTTGATCTTGATGTACCACACGACCAGCCAGACGATCCCGACGCCGACGGGAATGAGCAGGCAGGCGAGCAGAAAGCGGCCCGGCTCGTCCGCGAACATGCGCGGGTGCTCTTGGTAGCGGGGCTTGGGGACATTGTCGGACATGGTCATCGGCTCTTTGCGCTCATTGTCGATCACGGTCGGGGCTTGCCAGGTCCAGCGCCCCTTACGGAACAGAACCCGCGAGGCAACACAATTGTTGCCTCCGCGGTGAGACGCAAGGTCAGATGCCGGATTCGCGTGCGGTGCGCAGAGCCATTCTGAGGCGGGTCGGGTCCGGCAGCCCGCCCTGTTCCAGGTCCGGGTTGTCGCCTGCGGTATAGACCTTGAGGATGCCGCAATCGAAGATCCGGTCGATGAAGGTCTGGTCCACCCGCACCGTGCGGATGGAGCTCATCTCCACGTCGACGCTTTCCTTGGAGAACACCCCGCGGCGCAGGCTGATTCGCTCATCGTCGATGATGACGTGGGTGCTGCGGTTGATGATGTACCAGACCAACAGCCAGATGATCCCGACCCCGACGGGGATGAGGAGACACGCGAGGATGAAGCGCCCCGGCTCGTCGGCGAACATCGTCGGGTGGGCGGAGTAGATGGGGGTGCTCATACGCAAGGTCCGGGGCTGGGTCGGGTCCCCGGCATTATAAGCACCGGATATTCCCCGCATACCCCCGAACCGCCAAGGCGGTGACGGGTTCGGCTGCGCCTCGCGCCGGCCTTGTGGCCGCCGACGGTGGCCGCGCCGGACGCGCGGCGCGCCGAACCGCTCAGTGCATGCGCCGAACCACTCAGTGCATGCGTTGCATGGTCACCGTGCGCCACGAGCCGGCGGAGATGAGACGTTGGTAGCTGATGTTCACGGAGTGCAACTTGCCCTCGATCTCACGCTTCCAGAAGTCGAGGAACGTTTCCAGCACCGGAAATTCGGGCGCGCAGTCGTATTCCTGCCAGATGTAGCTTTGAAGGATCCCCGGATGGTCTGGCATCCGGTAGTAGATTTCAGCGGTGGTGAGGCTGTAGCCCGCCAGTTGCCGTTCTAACGCTGAAGCCATCGGTCACTCCCCATCAGACAAGTAAAAGTCTGCCATGAGATTGCGTCTTTGCAAGACCACGGCGGAATTTTATGCAAGCTGGACAACAGATTGGCGAGCAGCAGTGCAGGAGAGTGCTAATTGCCGTCTGCTGAAGCTTATAGCCCCCCGTCTTCCGGCAGCTTATCGGCCACGACCGCTCGCCGCTCGCCCATCGGCCTGATCGGACCCACTGTGGTGTCGGTGATCAACTGGTGCTCGACCTCCGCATTCAGCTCGGCCCCGAGCAACAGAATCATCAGCGACACGTAGAGCCACATCATGAAACCAATGATGGCACCCAGCGAACCATAGGTGGCGTTGTAGTTGGCGAAGTGGGACAGGTAGAACGAAAAAGCCGCGGAGGCGACGACCCACAGGAGCGCCGTCAACGCACTCCCCCAGATGACCCAGCGCAGGCGCGGCGGACGGCGCGACGCACCGTAGCGGAAGAGCAGGCTGAGCCCCATCATCAGCACCACGAAGAGAACCGGCCACCGGGCGAGTGCGATCAGCCGTTCCCCGGCCGAGGCGAGGCCAAGCACACCCATCACCGCCGGCACCACCACGATGGCGCCGAGGAGCACCGCCGCGCCGACGATCGCCGCAAGGGTGAACACCAGCGACACCAGAGTGAGCTTGAAGAAGCCCCGCTTCTCGGTCTCGCCATAGACGACGTTCAGCGCCGAGAAGAGGCCCTTCACCCCGGCATTGGCACTCCAGAGCGCCACCAGAAGACCGACCACGAAGCCGATGCCGAGCGCCCCGTCGCGCTGCGAGGCGAGGCGGCTGAGCTGCTCGGTGATGAGGCCGACCGCGTCCGTCGGCAACACGCCCGACAGCGCCGCCACATGGTCGTGCACCTGCGACACGTCGAAGACGAGGCCGTAGAGCGCCACGAAGGCGGCCAGCCCCGGAAAGATCGCCAGGAGAAGGAAGAACGTCGCTCCGCCTGCGATCAGCGAGATGTTGTTGGTGTTGATGTCGGTGAAGACGCGCATCAGAATCGCGCGCCAGGCCGGCCACGGGATCTCGAAGATGCCTTCCGCATATCGCCCGTCCGGTCCGGCATCGAGATCGGTCTGCGCCATGGTGCTCCCCTTCGTGTGTATCAGCGCAACCCCTGTCGCGGCCGGACGGTTCCCGTGCAAGCGGGAACGGTTACGCCGGCGGGGATGCGTCGCGGCCCGTCCTACCCCATATGCCCCGCACCCTTTTCCGCAACGCGCCGGTTCAGCGCTCAGATAGGCTCTCGCTCCGCCCGCCATGCCGTCGCCCGTGTCGCCCTTCCGCACCGCTCTGCCGGCCGCCGCCCCGTCGCCACGGCATGAGAGGCCGCCGCTCGACGCCGCGCTGGCGCCGACGCTGAGCGAAATCGCCGAGCTGAAGCGACGGCCCGCACGGCTTCAGGGCCACAGGTCGATGGCCGACGAAGGGTTCCGCCGCGCCTTCGCCGCGCTGATGGCCCATGAGGATGCCGACGAGGTGGCGGTGCGCGAAGTGGCGGCGGCCGCGGCGCAGATCGCGCTCGCCCCGGTCAACGGGCCCCAGCTCATCGCCGCCGGGCTCGACCCGGACGACCGGCGCGTCCTCTATGCGCGGGCCGCCGCGCGCAGCCTCGGCCCGCTCGACGACGATTTCGCCGCGTCGCTGGCCGATGCGCTGGACGGCCTCGCCCCCGAGACGCCGGCCTTCCACGCGGTGGACCTCTTGTGCAGTCAGCCGCGCGGCGGGGCGCTCAGCGAAAAGGCCGCGCGGATCGTGCGCCCGCCGGAGGAAATGCAGTCCGAGCATGCGTGGTGCGTCGCCGTGATCGGCGCGCTGCTGCAGATCCGGCGCGGCCTTTCGCCGGGCAACGCCTTCCTCACCGGCCTCGCCCACCATCTGCCGGACGCCTACGCCCTCCCCGGCCGCACCGAGGATGCCATGCCGGCCGCGGAGTCCCAGCGGGCGGCCACGCGGGCACTGGCCCGCGCGCTGGACCCCTGCCCCGCGCCTCTGGCGACGGCGATCGAATCCGCGATGCTCCGCCGCCACGACCTCGCCGACCCCGGCGCGGAGGCGTTCGTCGCGGCCGACCTCATCGACCGCGTGCTGCAGCAGCGCCACTATGCCAACGCCGCCGGATTCTCCCTCTCCGACGCGATGGACGCGCGCGAATTCGTCACCGCGCCGGAGCTGCAGGACTTCCAGCTCGACATTCTCGCCCGCTTCCGCCTCACCTTCTGACTGTGCCGATCGGGCCACGGGCGCCACGGGTGGACGGCGCGCGATCCGTCGTGCGGGGGGCAATTGCGGCGGTCACGCCCCCGATCAGTCCCGCGATCGACTGGGCGCGAAAGTCGCAGCATGGCGGAAAAGCACGTATTTCGATGCCTTGGCCGGCGGGGCGGGTTGGCAAATCCTTCGCTGCCGTCGATAAGCTGCGCTCTACAGCCATCGTTTTACCTTGTGGGAAATCCATGGTTTGACGATGTGCGCTGGTATCGGAATGAACCCGTGTGTTGGAGTAATGCCAGCTTCACCGCCGAAATTGTGACACGATTGCCGACGACCTCATGCTGCGCTTCGCCTACACCACGAACGGTTGCGCCTATCACCGCCTGGACGATGCTCTCGAGCTGATCGCCGAGGCCGGATATCAGGGCGTCGCCCTGACGCTGGACGCCCACCATTTCGACCCTCTCGCCGACGATTACGAGGCCGCTGCCGAGCGGTTGGCCACACGCCTGAAGGCGCTTGACCTCGGCGTCGTGATCGACACGGCGGCGCCCTACCTCCTCGATCCGCGCGACGCGTCGGAGCCGAGCCTGCTGCATCCGACCGACGAGGGGCGCGCGCGCCGCGTCGACCTGGTGCGCCGCGCGGTGGACATCGCCCGCATCACGGGGGCCGAGGCGGTGACCTTCTCCACCGGGCGGCGCCGCCGCGCCGTGAGCCAGGAGAATGCCGGCGCCTTCCTGATCGACGGGCTGACCAAGGTGGCCGAAATCGGCGCCGCCGCGGGCATTCCCGTTGCGCTGGAGCCGGTGCCGGGCGACATGATCGGCACGCTCGACGATTTCGCCCTCCTGCGCGAGGCGCTGAAGCCGATGGTGGACGTCCCGCCGGTGCTGTCGCTCAATGCCGGCCACTGCCTGGTGACGAACGAGCGCGACCCCGCCTCGGCGGTGAAGGAGTTCGCGCCTGTGCTGGCAGCGGTGTCGCTGGCGGACATGGTGCGCGGCGTCCACACGCACCGCCCGTTCGGCGAAGGCGAGCTCGACCTTGCGGGCGTCCTCAAGGCGCTCGACGATGCGGGCTATGAAAAGCTCATCTGCGTGGATCTGCCGCATCAATCGCTGAGCGCGCACGAGACCATCCCGGCGATGATGGACATTCTCCAGGAGAACCTGCCGAGCGACTGATCGCACGGGCGCGGTTCTTCAGCGCGCGTTCGGTGGCGGGCCGGGCCGGTCCACGCGCGCGGCCGCACGACGCATGCGCGCAATGGGCACAGGCGCGGCCCGTTGCGGGCCTTTGGTGAGGCGCCACCTCCTTGCGGGTCATCCGGACGTCTCAGACCGGCAACCCATAAGGACGATCCCATGCGCCTTCGCTTCTCCCGTGCCCTGGCGACCGCCCTCGCAAAAGCGACCGCCCTCGCAAAAGCGACCGCCCTCGCCCCGGCGACAGCCTTCGCACCGGCGGCCGTCGTCGGCCCGGCGGCCTTCATCGCCGCGCAAGCCGTGACTGTCGCGGACGCACACGCCCAGTCCCGCCCGCCGGTGGAAACCGGCCCGCCCAACGCCCCCGGCCAGTCGCCGGCCTTCGCAGCGCAGACCCGTGCCCCGCAGCCGGACGATGCGACCGCCGCCACCGGCGAGATCGTCGCTCGTGACCTCCCCCGCCTCTGGGCGCTGGAATTCCTGCCCGACCGGCGCATGCTCGTGACGGCCAAGGACGGGGCGATGCACATCGTCACCCAAGACGGCCACGTGGGGCCGGAGATCGCGGGCGTTCCGGACGTCGACCCGCGCGGCCAGGGCGGCCTTCTCGACGTGGCGCTGGACCCGAACTTCGCCGAGAACGGCCTCGTCTACTTCTCCTTCAGCCAGCCGCGCGGGGACGGCGTCAACGGCACCGCCGTCGCGCGGGCCCGGCTGGAGCTGCGCCAAGGCAACACAGGCTCGCTCAGCGATGTGACGGTGATCTTCGAGCAGACGCCGGGCTATGCGGGCACGCGGCACTACGGCTCGCGCCTCGCCTTCGCGCAGGACGGGACGCTCTTCGTCACCGTCGGCGAGCGGTCGGACCAGCCCATCCGCGACCAGGCGCAGGACCTCGCCTCGGGCCTCGGCAAGGTGTTCCGCATCAACACGGACGGCAGCATCCCCGCGGACAATCCGTTCGCGAACACCCCCGGAGCGCAGCCGGCCATCTGGTCCTACGGGCATCGCAACATTCAGTCCGCGGTGGTGGCGCAGGACGGCACGTTGTGGACGGTGGAGCACGGGGCGCGCGGCGGCGACGAGCTGAACGCACCTCTGCCCGGCCGCAATTACGGCTGGCCGGTGGTGACCTACGGCGTCTCCTATGGCGGCCAGCCGATCGGCCGCGGCGTGACGGCGGCCGAGGGCACCGAACAGCCGGTCTATTATTGGGATCCGGTGATCGCCCCCTCGGGGATGGACCAATATCGAGGCGATGCGTTCCCGGCCTGGCAGGGCCATTTCCTCATCGGCGGGCTGCGCACCCAGGCCGTGGTGGTCGTCGACGTGGAGGACGGCCGCGTCGTCACCGAGGAGTGGGTGCCGATGGCGATGCGTGTTCGCGACGTGAAGGTGGGGCCGGACGGCCTCGTCTATGCGGTGACCGAGACGAACACCAGCAGCCGGATCGTGAAGTTGACGCCGGGTTCCGGCTCGTAGCACGCTCGCGCCCCGTGGCGTGACGGCGCCAAGCTCCCGGCAGACGGGTGCGAGGCGGTCGGAATGCGGGGGCCGGCAGAACGGTGGCTTCGGATGGGGCCGGATGATGCGGAGCGGGCGTGACCGACGAAACGATCCTCACCGGCCCGCTCAGCGACCTCCAGGCACTCGCCCACGCCCTGGTGAACGGGGCTCGGGGACGCGCCGGTCTCGTGCCGCTCACCCTTGCCGCTCCTCTCTGCCGCGCCGCGCAGGGTCATGCCGAGGTGATGACGATCACCGGCGCCTACGGCCACACGGCACCTGACGGCTCCACCCCGCAGGACCGCATCCGCGCCGCCGGGGCGCGCAATTATGCCGTGACCGGGGAGAACATCGCCCGGATCGACTATCGCGCCCCGCTCCCCACGGCCGGGGACGTGCACGACTTCCAATCCGGTTGGATGGGAAGCCCGTCCCACCGCGATGCCATCCTCTCGCCCGCTTATCAGGACTTCGGGTTCGGGATCGCCGGAGCGGGTGACCGGGTCTTCGCCGTGCAGACCTTCGGCGGAGCGGGCGCGCCGTGGTGGACGAGCCAGAGCGGCCCGCCGCCGCTCGGCAGTGACAGCGCGTCCCCGGCGGCCGGCATCGCGGCGACGGCGCGGCGTATCCTGCAGCGCCTCAACGAGGCGCGCACCGTGCCGCTGGCGGCGGATGCTGTTCTCGACGGGGTCGCCGCTTCGATGCTGCCGCCGCGGGCGGGTCTGCCGATCCCGCATTCGTCCAACCTCTTCGGCCTCCTCCCCCTCTACGAACAGCCGCGGTGGGAGCGGCTCGAGGTTCACGCCGCGTCCTGCACGGCCTGCGGGGCCACGTTCACCGAGGCGGACGCCGACACCTTCGCCGCCTCGCTGTTGGCCGAGCCGATGGCGCGCGCGGCGATCCTCGGCCCCGCGGAGGCGGCCGGTCAGGCGCTGGTTGCCGATGGGCTGGGTGCCAAGACCGCCGTCATCGTCCTCGGCCGGCGCTTTCACTGACCGTCGCGCCCCGGCCCGCGCCAGCTTAAGAATTCGCAGCTTTCGCGTCCGCCCCGCTTGCCGCCAGCCACAGACTGGGCAAGTTGATGCCTCGGCTCACCATTCTCGATTTTCTCGTGCGACGCAGCCAGCCAAGTCGTGCTAGGTGCGCCGCAGAGAACCGGATTGCCATGACGGGAGGGCATGCATGCAAAAAGTATACGGCTCGGCGAAGGAGGCTCTCGACGGGCTCCTCTTTGACGGCATGTTGATTTCGGCCGGCGGCTTCGGCCTCTGCGGAATTCCGGAGCTTCTCATCGCCGCGATCCGCGATGCCGGGACCAAGGACCTCACCGTCGCCTCCAACAATGCCGGTGTGGACGGGTTCGGCCTCGGCGTTCTCCTGGAAACGCGGCAGGTGAAGAAGATGATCTCGTCCTACGTGGGCGAGAACGCCGAGTTCATGCGCCAATATCTTTCGGGCGAGCTGGAGCTGGAGTTCAACCCGCAAGGCACGCTGGCCGAGCGGATGCGCGCCGGCGGCTCCGGCATTCCGGGCTTCTACACCAAGACCGGCGTCGGCACGCTGGTGGCCGAAGGCAAGGAGCACAAGGACTTCGACGGCGTCACCTACATCCTGGAGCGCGGCATCGTCGCCGATCTCGCCATCGTGAAGGCGTGGAAGGCCGACAAGACCGGCAACCTCGTGTTCCGCAAGACGGCGCGCAACTTCAACCCGCCCGCGGCGATGTCCGGCAAGGTCTGCGTGGTCGAGGTGGAAGAGATCGTCGAGACCGGCGCGCTGTCGGGCGACGAGATCCATCTGCCCGGCATCTACGTGCACCGCATCATCCAGGGCGAGCACGAGAAGCGGATCGAGCAGCGCACGACGCGCAAGCGTGAGGCCGCCTGATGTCAGCGGCCGAGGAGTCTGACGGCTCCGCCGCCGAGGCCGCCGCGGTGACGGACCAGTTCGTCGATGCCGGCATCGCTAAGCTCGATGCCGTGTTCGGGGCGGGGTACGCCAAAGAGAACCCCGCCGTGCTGGCCGCCTACATCGCGACCTGTTCTTCCACATTCTCGACGCTGGCTTTGACCAGCAGCAACGACGCCGCCATGGCCGCGCTGGGAGATCTCGACGACGAGATCCTCGACGACGACGAGCTCGACGATGAGGACGACGAGTTCGTGCCCCCGCCCCCGCCGCCCGCCAAACGAAAGAGAACACGCTGATGCCCTGGGACCGCAATCAAATGGCCGCGCGCGCGGCGCAGGAACTCGAAGACGGAATGTACGTGAATCTCGGGATCGGCATCCCGACCCTCGTCGCCAACTATGTGGGTGACAAGGACATCACGCTGCAGTCCGAGAACGGCATGCTGGGCATGGGCCCCTTCCCCTTCGAGGGCGAGGAAGACCCGGACCTCATCAACGCCGGCAAGCAGACGATCACCGAGCTCGCCCGCACCGCCTATTTCGATTCGGCGACCTCGTTCGGCATGATCCGCGGCGGCAAGATCGCGGCGGCCATCCTGGGCGCGATGGAAGTGGCCGAGAACGGCGACCTCGCCAACTGGATGATCCCCGGCAAGCTCGTCAAAGGCATGGGCGGGGCGATGGACCTCGTCGCCGGTGTCGGCAAGGTGATCGTGGTCATGGACCACACCAACAAGGCGGGTGAATCCAAGGTGCTGAAGGAATGCACCCTGCCGCTGACGGGCACCGGCGTCGTCGACCGCATCATCACCAATCTCGGCGTGATGGACGTGGTCGAAGGCGGGCTGAAGCTCGTCGAGCTGGCGGACGGCGTGAGCGAAGAAGAGTTCCGCGCCGCCACCAAGGCGACCCTCGTCAACTGAGGCGCGCGCCGCATCACGAATGACACCGCCGGCCGGTCTGGCCGGCGGACTTATCCTGCTCGCTCGCGTAGGCCAGCAGCCCGCCGGAGGAAGAGAATGACCGAGCCCGTAACCCTCTCGTTCGACGGCCCGATCGCCGTCATCACCATCGACAACCCGCCGGTGAACGCGTTGTCTTATGCGGTGATCGAGGGGCTTCGCACCTGCTTCTACGCCTTCCAGCAGAGCGAGGCGACGGGCCTCGTGATCGCCTGCGCCGGGCGCACCTTCGTCGCCGGCGCCGACATCACCACCTTCAACGATCCGGCCTTCTCCGCCGCGCCCTTCAACGCGCTGATCGCCGAGATCGAAGCCTCGGCGCGTCCGGTGGCGGCGGCGATCTTCGGCACCGTGCTCGGCGGCGGGCTGGAGCTCGCCATGGCCTGCCACATGCGCATCGCCCACCCTGCCACCAAGGTGGGCCTGCCGGAGGTCACGCTCGGCCTCATTCCGGGCTCGCTCGGCACGCAGCGCCTGCCCCGCCTCGCCGGCATCGAAACCGCGTTCGAGATGATCTCATCCGGCGCGCCCATCCCGGCCGAGAAGGCGGTGGGCCACGGCATCATCGACCATCTCGCCGATGAGCCGATCCCCGCCGCGGTCCACGCCGTCGCCGAAGCCGTGCTCGCTGGCGAGGCGCCGCGCCGGGCGAGCGAACTTCCCATCCCGGATGCCGACAAGGCCGCGGACGTGATCGCCGCCGCCAAGGCCGCCGCCGACGCCAAGCCCTGGCTCCCGTGGCTGGCCGAGATCGCCAACGCGCTGGAGGCCGGCACGGTCGGCTTCGCCGCGGGCGAGAAAGCCGAGGCGGAAGGGTTCGAGCGCCTGCGCGCCACCGCCGCCTCCCGCGCGCTGCGCCACATCTTCTTCGCCGAGCGCGAGGCGGCCCGCATCCCGGGCCTCTCCAAGGACGTGAAGCCGCGGCCGGTGAAGACCGTCGGCGTCGTCGGCGCGGGCACCATGGGCGGCGGCATCGCCATGACCTTCGCCAATGCGGGCTTCCCGGTGACGATCATCGACACCACGGACGCCGCGTTGGAGCGCGGCCTCGGCATCATCGAGAAGAACTATGCCGGGACCGTCAGCCGTGGGCGCATGACCGAGGAGCAGATGCGCGAGCGCATGGACCTCATCACCGGCGCCACCGGGCTCGACGCGCTGGCCGAGGCGGACGTGATCATCGAGGCCGTGTTCGAGGACATGGCGCTGAAGCTCGACATCGCCGGCAAGTTGGGCGAGATCGCGAAAAAGGGCGCGATCATCGCCACCAACACGTCGACGCTGGACGTCAACCGCATCGCCGAGGCGACGGGGCGGCCGGCCGATTCGCTCGGCATGCACTTCTTCTCGCCCGCGCACATCATGAAGCTGCTCGAGGTGGTGCGCGGCGACAAGACCTCGCCCGAAGTGCTGCACACGGTGATGACGCTCACCAAGACGATCAAGAAGACCGCGGCGGTGTCGGGCGTGTGCTTCGGCTTCATCGGTAACCGGATGACCGAGGTCTATCTGCGCGAGACGGACGCCATGTTGATGGAAGGCGCCACCCCGGCGCAGATCGACAAGGTGGTGGAGAACCCGGCGTGGCTGGGCCTCGCCATGGGGCCGTGCCGCATGGGCGACATGGCGGGCGTGGACGTGATGGCACGCATCGTCAACGAGTGGGTGGAGTCGGGCGAGGGTCCGCAGGCGCCGTCCTACCGCGCCGTGTGCCGCGCCCTCTTCCACCTCGGCAAGTTCGGCCAGAAGACCGGCGAGGGCTACTACACCTACGATGGGCGCAAGCCGATCCCGAACCCGGCGACGGACGCGCTGGCCAAGGAGATGGCGGAGCTTCACCACGTCGCCCCGCGCGCCCATTCGGACGAGGAGATCTTCCAGCGGCTCTTGTTCCCGATGGTGAACGAGGCGGCGCTGATCCTGATGGAGGGCATCGCCTACCGTCCCGGCGACGTGGACGTGGTGTGGACCTCCGGCTACGGCTTCCCCGCCTGGCGCGGCGGCCCGATCTTCATGGCGGACGAGATCGGCATCGCCAACGTGGTGGCGGCGATGGACCGCTTCGCCGAGACCTTCGGCAACGCGCACGGCCATTGGACCGTGGCGCCGCTCCTGCGCGATGTCGCGGCCGCCGGCGCCCGCCTGTCGGACTGGCGCCCGAGCTGATCCGGCACAGCGTGGCCAACACGTCCGCGCCTGCCGATCCGACCGCGCCCGCACGCCGGACGCGCGCCGCCAGTGCGGCCCCGGTGGCGGCAGGTGACGGCTATCCAACAGCCGCCGTAAGACCCGCGATGATCGGCTATCCCGCGACCACGGGCCGGGCGGCCGTGCGGGCGCAGCGGCATGGCGTCAGCGTGATCCTCCCGTTCGCCCGAGCCGACGCGGGGCTGGAGGCAGCGGCGGCCTCGGTCTGGTCGCAGGCGGGCGTCGCGGCGGAAGTCGTGTTCGTCGACACCGGCGCCGGCCCGGCCGACCGGCTGCGGGCCGAGCGTCTCGCCGCGGACGGCCCGTCGGCGATGGTCCGCGCGCCCGCACGGCGAGGCGCGGCGCTGGCGGCGGGGTTCGCCGCGGCGGCCCATCCGGTCCTCTCCACGCTGGATGCCGACACGGTGCTCACCCCCGGCACCTTGAAGGCGGCCCACGCGGCGCTGACGGCGGACCCGCGCGCCGTCGTGGTGGCGCCGGAGGAGCGCACCTTCGCTGTCGGCACCGTCGCCTTCCCGTTCGCCCCGCTCGGCACGCTGAAGGGCGGCGCGTTGACGGCCCACATCGCTGCCGACCCGTCCGCCGTCCCCGCTCAGATCACCATCACGCGCACCCTTTATGGCCGCACGCTGGGGGCGGACGCGCGGCTCGGCCCCTTCGCCATATGGTCGCTGGCGCTGGAACTGACGGGATTCGCCTCCGCCTTCGTGCGGCTGGACGGCACGGGGCACATCGCCCGCCCGCGCCCCACGGGCGTCACGCCCGGCGCGGCGGCGCTCGACCTCGCCCGCGCGGTCCTTGCCCACGGCGACATGTTGGCAACCCGCTTCGGCGCCGAGTCGATCGGCATGCTGGGCGCGGCCCTGGCCGCCATCGGCGCCGGCGAGGCGGTGCGCGACGGGATCGCCGCCCTCACCCGACGCGCCGCCTTCGAGGGCGCCGTCCTCTCCGACCTCAGGGCGCTGCGCCGCGCGGTGGATGCCAACACCGACCATGCCACCGGCAACGCCGCGGATCCGGGCGCCCGGCTCGCCGCAGCCTTCGCCGCCGTCGCGCAAAAAGTGGACGCATGACGGACACGCTGCCACCGTTCGATCATTTCACCAGCATCGCCCCGGTCGGCATCGCGGCGCAGGTGGAGAAGCTCGCCACATGGCACGCGGTCCACGGCCGCCCGGTCTTCACCGTCAACCACCCGCGCGAGATCGACGCGCTGAGGGCCGAAATTCCGCCCTGGGTGGTTCCGGTAGAGGCCCCCTTCACGCGCGCCTTCGGGCGGGACTACCTGCCGCTTCACGCACTGATGGCGGGGATGCTCGCCGCCGCCCGTGCCGACGCCTCGCGCTACCTCTTCACCAACTCCGACATCATGGTGCGCACCGCGGAGGACGCCGCCGCTATCCTCACCGCGCCGGCCGACCTCGCCTTCGCCTCACGGCTGGACGTGAAGTCCGACGGCACGGCGCTGCAGCCTTATACCGACGGGTTCGACGTGTTCGCCTTCACTCCCTCCGCGCTCGGCGTGCTGGAGAGGGACGACCTCGCCCTCGGCATGCCGTGGTGGGACTACATGGTGCCGCTCTTCGCCATCGTCGCAGGGCACACCGTGCGGCGGGTGGACGGGGCCGCCTTCCCCCACGTGGTCCATGCGCAGCGCTGGTCGAAGGTCGCCTACCAGGACATCGGCCTCGGCTGCCTGAAGGACATCGCGCCCGACCTGATGGAAGGGGCCGAGGTGACGGGCGCCACCATCACCAGCTTCGCCCGCTTCACCAACGACATTTTGAATAGCGACGCAGCCGGCGGCGGGGACGGTGCGGACGCCGCCGCCGTGACGGGCGGACTGCGCGAGGATATCCGCCGCGGCATCCGCAACATCTTCCACGCCGAGGCGGCGGGAGCGGGCGGCTATCGCCCGGTGCGCACGCTTCTGTCGGCGGAGGGGGCGGCGGCCGGCGTCAGCGTCGCCGCCAAGTCGCCCGCCACGTTCGAGCGCACGGCGGCGGGCTGGCGCCTCAGCCGCAACGGCGCGCCCTATGGCGGCGCGGGCGAGATCGTCGCCCCCGTCGACCGCGGCGGGCGGTACAGGGTGACGATGAGTTTCGCCGCGGTCGGCAAGCGGCTCAACGTCAAGGTCGCCGGCGAGCGGTTCTCGCTGACCGGGCCGCAGACGGTGTCGTGGTCGGTGTTCGCGCCGCACGAACGGCTGACCATCGCGCTGGATCCCGCCGAGGACGCGCGCGGCACCGCCACGCTGACGGCGCTGACCCTCACGCGGATCACCGCCGGTTAGGCGGTCACGCGGGCGATCAGCGCCGCGGAGGCGCGGGTTTTGTGGCGCTGCGGGTGGGTCAGCAGCGCGAACGGGCGCACCGGTCGCGGCGCCCAGGTGATGCGCCGCAGGGCGAGGCGGCGCGAACGAAACGCCCCGACCGCCCGGCGCGACAGGATCGCCCCGACGACGCCCGCACCGGCCGCGCCCCCGCCCGCACCGACCGCCGCCAACACCGCCTCGTTGGAGGGAAGCTCGAGCGCCACGTCGAGATCGGCTGCGGCAAGCCCCATGGCCGCGAAGTGCGCCTCCACCGCCGAGCGCGTGCCGGACCCCGTTTCGCGCAAGACCCAGCGCATGGCGCGGTAGTCGTCGGTGGTGAAGGCCGGTCGGCGTGCGGCCTCGGCCTGGCGCGCCAGAACAAGCACCAGCTCGTCCCGTGCCACGACGCGGCGGACGAGGTCGCTGTCCGGTAATTCGCCCTCCACGAAGCCGACGTCCGCCGTGCCCGCCATCACCGCCTCGGCGGCGCCGGCCGTGTTCGTCACCGTCAGCGCGATGTCGACGCCGGGGTGATCGGCATGGAAGGCCATCAGATGCGGCGGCAGCCAGTAGCTCGCGACCGTCTGGCTGGCGAAGATGCGCAGGCGACCGCGCGTCTCGTTGGCGAGATCGTCCAGCACGAGGGCGGCGCTCTGCGCTTCGCCCAGAAGGCGGCGGGCGACGTCCATGAAGGTGCGCCCCGCCTCGGTCGGGACGATGCCGCGCCCCACCCGGTCGAACAGCTTCACCCCGTGCTGCGCCTCGAGCGCGGCGACGGCGGACGAGACCGCCGACTGGGTGAGGTTCAGCGCTTCGGCCGCGCGGGTGACGTGCTGGCGTTCGGCAACGGCGAGGAAGATGCGGACCTGATCGAGTGTCATGGCCCAATCATCGGCAAAATCGATTGGTTCGCCAAGTATATTCAATTGGATCGAATGGTCGGGCGCTGTCACATTGGCGTCATCGCCCCTCGTTTCGCGCGCCGGAGGATCCGCCATGCCGATCACCGCCCCTGTTCCCGCCCCGGCATCCACACCGGGCGCTGCGGTTGCCGTGCAGGATCGGCTCGCGCCGCTGCTGCCGGGCCTCGGCGTCGCGGCGCTGCTTGCGGCGGTGGCGGTGCCGGCGGCACGGCTGACGGGGTCGCCGCTGGTCAGCCCCATGGTGCTGGCGATGGTGGCGGGCATCCTCATCCGCAACGTTGCCGGACCGCTGCCGGGGCTGACGCCAGGCCTGAAGGTGGCGATGCGCCCGGTGCTGCGGGCGGGCATCGTCCTCCTCGGCGCGCGGCTGACCTTCGGCGACCTCGGCGCCATCGGCCTGTCGGGCGCGGCGGTGGTGACGGTGGCGCTCGTCTCCACCTTCCTCGCCACCACGCTGGCGGCGCGGGTGCTGGGCGTGGAGCGCGGCCTCGGTCAGTTGATCGCGGCGGGAACGTCCGTCTGCGGCGCATCGGCGGTGATGGCGGTGAACACCGTCACCCGCGCGCCGGATGAGGATGTCGCCTACGCCATCGCCTGCGTGACGGTGTTCGGCTCGCTGTCGATGCTGCTGTTCCCGCTGCTGGCGGCCCCGCTCGGCTTCTCGGCCGAGGCCTACGGGCTGTGGGCGGGGGCGAGCATCCACGAAGTGGCGCAGGCGGTCGGCGCCGGGTTCGCCCACGGCGACGTGGCGGGCGAGGTCGGCACGGTGGCAAAGCTCGGCCGGGTGATCCTGTTGGCGCCGCTGCTCCTCACACTGGGCGCCCTCGCCTCGCGCCGCCGCGGCCCGGACGGTGCTAATGGTGCCGCCCCGCGTGCGCCGCTGCCGTGGTTCGTGTTCGGCTTCCTCGCCGTGGTGGCGCTCAACTCGGCGGTGGCGCTGCCCGGCGCGGCGGTCAGCGGGGCGGGCACGCTCTCCCTCCTGTGCCTCACCATGGCGCTGGGCGCGATGGGGCTGGAAACGGACCTGAAGAAGCTCCGCCTCAAGGGCGTGCGGCCGCTGCTTCTCGGCGCCTTCGCCTGGGTCTTCATCGCCGTCGCGGCGGGGGTGATGGTCGCCCTCACCGCCTGACCGGCCACGGCGCCCGGAGAGGGTCTCAGACCCGCATCGCCGTCCAGTCGCCCGCGCCCTCGAAGGCGGCGGCGGCCTGGTAGATCGTCGACTCGCCCCAGTGCTTGGCCGTCAGCATCATGCCCACCGGCAGCTCGTCCTCCATGCCGCACGGGATCGACATGGACGGGTGGCCGGTGATGTCGAACGGGGCGGTGTTCTCGATCATCTCGAACGCGCGCTGCACGACGAGGCCGAGCGGGGCGTCCGCGGGCGGGATCGGCGGGGCGCGCATCGGCGTGGTCGGCATGATGAGGATGTCGTAGCTCGCCAGCATGTTGTCGTAGGCGGCGCGCAGGTTGCGGGCCTGGTTCTGCGCCTTGGCGTAATAGTGGCCGCGGTGGAAACGCTGGAAATATTCGCCGACGAACATGGTGATCTTCAAGGGGTCGGCCAGCTCGTCCGCCCGTGAGCGCCAGTTGGCGTGGTAGTCGAGCAGGCTCGTGGTGTGCAGGCCCTTCCAGCCGGTGCCCATGCCGTTGCCGCGCATCATCTGGTTGGTGCCGCCCTCGGCCGCGATGGGGAGCCACACCGCCATCGCCTTGGCGTGCCAGGGGATGGACACCTCGTCCACCGTGGCGCCCAGCTTGCGGAAGAGGTCGGCCGCCTTGCGCACGGAGGCATCCACCACCTGTTCGGACTCCGGCCGCCCGAAGCCCTCGCGCACCAGCGCCATGCGCATGCCCCGCACGCCGCGGCCGAGCGCGGCGCGGTAGGCGTCCACCTTGGGCGCATATTGGCGCGGGTCCAGCCCGTCCTTTCCGGCGATCACCTCCAGGCACAGCGCGTTGTCGTGCACGTTGGCGGTCATCGGCCCGGTGTGGTCGATGGTGGTTTCGATCGGCATCACCCCCGAATAAGGGACCAGGCCGTGGGTCGGCTTCATGCCGTAGATGCCGCAGAAGGAGGCCGGCATGCGGATCGACCCGCCCTGATCGCCACCGATAGCGATGTCGACCTCCCCCGCCGCCACCAGCGCGCCGGAGCCGGACGAGGAGCCGCCCGTGGTGTGGCCCATCTTGCGCGGGTTCTGCACAGGCCCGGTGGCGTTGGTGTGCGAGCCGCCGGAGAAGCAGAAATATTCGCAGTGCGCCTTGCCCTTGATGGTGGCGCCCGCCTCCAGCATCCAGGTGACGATGGTCGCGTCCACGTCCGGCACATATCCCTTCAGCGTGGAGGCGCCGTTCATCATCGGCACCCCGGCGAGGCACACGTTGTCCTTCAGGGCGACGGTCTTGCCGGCGAGCGGCCCGCGCGGGGCACCCTTGATGTCGGTCTTCACGTACCAGGCATTGTAGGGGTTGTCCTCGGGCGCCGGGCGGTGGCCGGAGGTGCGCGGGAAGAGCACTTCCGGCAGGTTGTCCGGCATCGCGTCGAGGATGTCGTAGGTTTTGATCGACGCTTCCATCAGCGCCATGAACTCTTTCAGCCGCTCGTCGGACAGGTGCATGCCGAAGTCTTCGGTGATGGCCTTCATCTGGGCCAGCGACGGGCGTTGGACGGTCATGCGGGCGTGCCTTTGGACAGGTTCGGGCCGGAAGAGATCGGGTGCGGCGGTCTTCGGTGCGGCGGGTTTCGGCGCCGACGCAGTGGCAGGTTTGGGCGCTGCGGGCTTGGGCGCGGTCGGCTTGGGCGCGGTCGGCTTGGGCGCCGCGCGGCCCCCCTTGGCGTTGAGGCCGGTGAATTCGGCGATCAGCGGCGCGTCCTTGAAGTCGGCGCGGTCGATCACCCCGGCCACCTGGCCCTTGTTGAGGAGCACCAGCTTGTCGGACAGGTCGGTGATGAATTCCAGGTTCTGCTCGACCAGCAGGATGGAGAGGCCGCGCACTTTGGCAAGCTCGCGCAGCTTGTCCTCGATCATGTCGACGATGGAGGGCTGGATGCCCTCGGTCGGCTCGTCGAGCAGCAGAAGCTCCGGCCCGGAGACGAGGCAGCGGGCGAGCGCCAGCAACTGCTGCTCCCCGCCCGACAGCGCGCCGCCGGCACGGTCCAGCAGCCGTTCGAGCTGCGGGAACTCGGCCAGCATGGCGTCGATCGCCGCGCCCTCGTCGGCGGCGCCGTGGGCGGCGATGCCCATGCGCAGATTGTCCCGCACCGACAGCATGGGGAAGATGCCGCGCCCCTGCGGCACGTAGCCCATGCCGAGGCGCGAGCGGGCGTGGGACTTCTCGCGGGTGATGTCCATCCCGTCGAAGTGGACGCTGCCGCCGGTGGCGGGGACGAGGCCCATGAGGGTCTTGAGCAGCGTCGTCTTGCCCATGCCGTTGTGGCCGAGGATGCCGACGATCTCGCCCTCGCCCACCCACACGTCCACCCCGTGGAGCACCGGAACGCGGCCGTAGCCAGCGCGCAGACCCTTGACGTTGAGGAGCGTCGGGGCGCGCACCGGGCGGTCGACGTCCTGCGCGGTCAATGTTTGTGCCCCAGGTAGACGTCGCGCACGGTGGGGTCGGCCGACACCTCGTCCATCGTGCCTTCGATGAGGATGGCGCCGCGGTGGAACACCGTCACCTTCTGGGCGATGGCGCGGATGAAGTTCATGTCGTGCTCCACGACGATCAGGGTGGCGGTCTCGTTGATGGCGCGGATGAGGCCCGCGGTGAATTCGGTCTCCTCGTCGGTCATGCCGGCGGCGGGTTCGTCGAGAAGCACCAGCCAGGGTTCGGCGGCGACGACCATGGCAAGCTCCACCCACTGGCGTTGACCGTGGGCGAGCGCGCCGACCTGGCGGCGGCGGATGTCGCCGAGGCGCACGCGCTCCACGGTCTCGGCCGTCAGCGCCGCGGCCTTCTTGTCCGGGTGGAAGCGGCGGCTCGCCAGCCAGATGTTTTCTTCCACCGACAGCGCGTCGAACACGTTCGGCACCTGCGTCTTGATGCCGACGCCGAGTTCGGCCACCTGGTGCGGATCGGCGCCCGTGGTGTCGACGCCGTTGATGGTCACGGTGCCTTCGGTCGGCTTCAACTGACCGGTGAGGCATTTGAAGAAGGTCGATTTGCCCGCACCGTTGGGGCCGATGAGGCAGCGCAGCTCGCCCTTGTCGAGCTGGAAATCCACCCGCTCGTTGGCCACCACGCCGCCGAACCGCATGGTGAGGTCCTGCGTTTCCAAGACCGTTTCGCGCCGTTGACGTGCCATGGCCCTACTCCGCCGGCTGCATGGCGCGGCGGCCTGCGCGCACACGGGCCCGCCCCGCCTTGGCCGAGCGGCGGGGCCGCGCGACGCGCTCCATCACCCACGGCACCACGCCCTTGGGCAGCAGAAGCACGAAGCCGATCAGAACGAGGCCGAGCACCATGTTGGCGTTCACCGTCTGCTGCGTGCCGAGCCACGAGGTGAGGTAGAAGATGCCGAAGGCGCCCAGCACTGGGCCGATCAAGGTGCCGCGCCCGCCGACGATCACCCAGATGATCGCCTGCGCCGCATAGGGAAGGCCGAAGAGGTCCGGCGTGACGCGGCCGATGCCGTTAGCCATCAAGATGCCAGCGAGGCCCGCGAGGCCGCCGCCGATGGAAAACAGGCCGAGCTTGTAGAGGCGCGTGTCGTAGCCGATCAGCTCGGCCCGCGTCTCGTTCTCGCGGATCGCCACGCAGACGCGGCCGAAGTGGGTGCGCGTCAGCCAGATGCAGCCGAAATAAGCGATGAGCAGCGCCCCCATGGCGACGTAGAACATCTGCGTCGGGAACAGCATGGCGCCGGACCACGGCACCTGCAGCGGCGGCGCGGAGGTGCCGTTGAAGCCGCCCAGCAGCGCGGTGCCGATCTTGTACTCGGGCCCGGAGGTGCGGCGGATGAGGTTGAAGAGGATCAGCGTCACCGTCAGCGTGATCACGCCGAGATAGACGTCCGAGATGCGGCCCCAGAACATGAAGTAGCCGAGGATCGCGGCGGCGGCGGCGGCGACCAGGATGGCGACGATCACCGCGCCCGTGGTGTCGCCGAAGTTCTGCGCGGCGACCGCGTAGGCATAGGCGCCGAGGCCGAAGAAGGTGGTCTGGCCGAAGCACAGGATGCCGCCGAAGCCCCAGACGAGGCCGAGCGAGAGGGCGAGGACGGCGAGCGCGATCGCCGTCGTCAGGTTGATGACGGTGAAGAGCTGCAGCACCTGCGGCGCGCCGAACATGAAGACGAGGCCGATGAGGCCGACGGCGACGAGGCGCCCTTTGTCGGGCCAGCGGTTCACAGGCCGCGCCTGAAGAAGCGGCCGGTGATGCCGGTGGGAAGGAGCCGCAGCAGTACGATGGCGGCGACGAGGAGCGCCACCTCACCCACCGTGGGGCCGGTGATGAAGGTGATCGCCTGGTTGATGAAGCCGAGCAGCGCCGCCGCCGATGCCGTGCCCGCAAGGATCGCCGCGCCGCCGGAAATCACGGTGATGAACGCTTTGGCGATATAGGCCGCGCCGATGGTGGGGACGACGCCGGTGATCGGCGCCAGAAGCGCCCCCGCAAGGCCCGCCACCGCCGCGCCGAGGCCGAAGGTGATCATGTAGATGGTGGAGGTCGACACGCCGAGCGCGGCCGCCATGTCCGCCCGCTGCATGGTGCCGCGCGCGAGAAGGCCGAGTTTGGTGAACTTCAGCACCGCGTAGACGAGGGCGAACAGCGCCAGAGTGACGGCGATGAGGAAGAGCTCGTAGCCGGAGGTGAAGAAGTCGCCGATCTTCAGCGCGCCGACGGGGGGCGAGACGGTGGTGGTCGTCGTCGGCCCGAAGATGGTGGTCACCAGGCCGATGAGGAAGAGCGACAGGCCCCAGGTGGCAAGCAGCGTGTCGACCATGCGGCCATAGAGGAAGCGGATCAGCACCCGCTCGACGACGACGCCGATCAGCCCCACCACCACCGGCGCCAGGATCAGCATGGCGAACCACAGGTTCACCCCGTTGTTGGTGGCGACGACGACGGTGTAGCCGCCGAGCATCAGGAACTCGCCGTGGGCGAGGTTGATGACCCGCATCATCCCGAAGATGATCGCAAGGCCGAGGCCGATGAGCGCGAGGTTCGCGATCCCATAGGCCACCTGCAGGACGATGACGGCGGCGTAGTCCACCCAGAACTCCGGTATGCGGGAGGAAGCGACGGCCGCGGGGCCGCCGCGGGGTCGTTATTCGATGCCGGCGGCGGCCAGACCGTTCTCGAAATAGAAGGTCGACTGGTTGGGGTTCTCGTCGAGGTCGCAGACGAGCAGCGTATCGGCGGGCGGCTGGGCCTCGAATTCCTCGATGATCTCGATCTTCTGGTTCTTGATCTCGCCGATATAGACGTTCTGCAACGCGTGGTTCGTCTTCGGCTCGATGGTCATGGTGCCGGACGGCCCGTCGAAGCTGACGGGGCTGCGCAGCGCGTCGATGACGGCCATGCGGTCCTTGGTGCCGGCCTTCTTCACCGCTTCCGCCCACAACATCACGCCCTCGTAGGAGCGCGCCGTGGTCTCGCCGATATAGGGGATCTCTTCGGACGAGGAGGCGCGCAGCTTCTCGACGAACTCCGCGTTGGCGGGGGTGTCGATCTCCTCGAAGTAGCCGTAGGCGAGGAGCATGCCTTCCGCCGCCTCGGGCGAGACGAGGAGGTGCTCGCCGCCGAGCGCGAAGGTGGTGGAGGCGAGCGGGATCTCGGTCGTCAGCCCCGCCGAGGCATATTGGCGGTAGAAGGAGATGTGCGCCGCGCCGACGAGAGCGGACATGACGAAATCGGGCTTTGCGGCCTGGATCTTCTGGATCGACGGGCCGAAGTTGGACACGTCGAGCGGGAAGAACTCGATGTCGACCGTCTCGCCGCCATTGTCCTCGACGTATTTCTTCACCCACTGGGCGGTGATCTGGCCGTAGTTGTAGTCGGCGGCGACCACGTAGACCTTTTTGCCGAACCGCTCCATGGCGAACGGCACCAGCTTTTCCACCGTCTGCGCCGGGGTGGAGCCGGTGCAGAAGTTGTTCATGTCGCACACCCCGCCCTCGTAGAGCGTGTTGTAGAAGTAGAGCGACTGGTAGCGGTTCAGGAGCGGGCGGATGGCCTCACGCGAGGCGGACGTGATGCCGGCGTGGACCACGTCCGCCCGGTCGCCCGCCGCCGCCTGGGTGGCGAACTGGGTGTAGAACTGGATGGTGGTCTGCGGGTCGTAGCTGATCAGCTCCACCTCGGCTCCGTTGAGGCCGCCCGCGGCGTTGATCTCGTCGACGGCCATCTTCGTGGCGGCCAGCATCGGCCGGCCGAGGAGGTCCAGCCCGCCGGACTGGTCGAGGATCGCCGCCAGCTTGATGGTGTCGTTCGCGCGGGCGCGGCCGACGATGCCGGGCGCGGCCAGCACCAGGGACGCGGCGGAAGCGCTCTTGAGAAGCGTGCGGCGGTTCATCGTCATCGTCTGTCCCCCTCGTTGCGTGGCGCGGCTCATTCGGCCGCCTCGCTGGTGCCGTCGCTGGCGGTGGTCTTGCCGCCGGTTTTGCCGGCCAGGCCGCTGGTGACGCGGTCCATGCTGCCGGAGATGTTCATGCCGATGTCTTCGCCGAGCTTCTGGACGGCGGGCAGTTGCAGCGCCATCGACAGGATGCCGTCGACCACCTGGTTCACCATCGGCCCGTCGCCGCCGCCGGAGCCGCCACCCCCGCCGGACACGGGGCCGAAGCCGGACACGTGGTTGATGCGGATGGATTCGATCTTCTCGGCCGGGCGGACCATCTCGCGCACCACCTCGGGCAGCGCCTCCACCTTGGCGAGGTCGAGCTTCATCTTGATGATCTCGGCGGACTGGGCGTTCTCGGCCGCGTAGAGCGCGCTCTCGCCCTCCGCCTTCGCCAGCAGCTCGGCCTTCAGCGCCTCGGCCTTGGTGCGGGTGGCTTCGGCCTCGGCGGCGGCCATGGCGCGCACGGTGCCGGCTTCCGACGCGACGCGGGTGTCGTCCACCTCCGCCGCCTCGCGGGCCTTGATGACGGCGAGGGCACGGGTGCGTTCGGCGACGGCCTTCTCGCGCGCGGTGGCGACGTCCTCGCGCGCGGCGGCCTCCTCGGCGATCGCGGCCTGGGCGTTGGCCGTCGCGGCCGCCTCCTCCGCCTTCTTGGCGGCGAGCTTCACCTCGGTGTCGGCCCGCGCGGCCTCCACGGCGAGGCGCGACTGAAGGCTCAACTCGTCGATCTCACGCGCCGATTGGATCTCCTTGGCGCGCACCTCCATGTCCCGGCGGATGCGGGCATATTCGCGCCGCTCCTCGCTCTCGGACTGCTTCTCGGCGGTCTCGGCCATGGTGCGCGCGCGATGGCTCTCGATCGCGAGGTTCTGGGCGAGCTGCGCCTCCTCCTCCTCCTGCTCGATGATCAGCTTGCGCTTCGTCGCGTCGAGGTGGGACTGGCGCACGGCCACATCGGCCGCGTCCTCGATCTCCGCCCGCTCGCGCCGGTTGGTGGCGATGACTTCGGCCAGGCGGCGCATGCCGACTGCGTTGAAGGCGTTGTTCTGGTCCAGCGTGCCGAACGGCGTCTGATCGAGCCGGGTGAGCGAAACGGCCTCCAGGGTCAGCCCGTTGGCGGCGACGCGCTCGGCGAGCGCCTCGGTCACCTCGGCGACGTATTTGCCGCGATTGTCCTGCAGGGCGTCCATCGTATAGGTCGCGGCGACCGACAGCAGCGCGTCGACGAGCTTGCCTTCCAGAAGGTCCTCGACGTCGGACGCGCGCACCTTTCCGCCGAGCGCCTGGGCCGCGGTCGCCACCCCCTCGTCGGTCGGGCGGACGCGGACGTAGAACTCGGCGGTGGCGTCGATCCTGAGGCGGTCCTTGGTGATGATGGAGGTCTCGCCGGTGCGCTCCACCTCCAGGCGCATCGTCTTCATGTTCACTTCGGCGACGCGGTGGAGGATCGGAAGCGCCAGCGCGCCGCCGTCAAGCACGACGCGCTGACCGCCGAGGCCGGTGCGCACGAGGGCCGTTTCGCGGGTGGCCTTCACGTAAAAGCGATTGAGGAAAAGGATCGCCACCACGGCGACGATCAGGATCAGAAGCACGATGATCCAGCCCACGGACACCCTCCACGTTTCGTGCCGGTCCGCTGCAACGCTTATGCCATTTGCTGCCGATGGGATGCCGTTTGCGGTTTACCGCGATCGTCCGCACAGTCAGGCGGCGCGCAACGAAGGTATAATTTTCAGGCGCTTGGGATCGGCTCAGGATACGGCCCGGCGGCGCATTTTGGCATGCCAAACTCTGCTTATGTCCGATGCGCCGGTGCCATGGGTCGCAGCGCCGCCCCGGCCCGTCGGACGAGCTTTGGCGGCCAGTGAACGGCGGAGGGGTCCGTGTCGGCACAATTCGGCAATGCGCGCAGCGCACTGGTCGGCCCTCGCCCGCGCGGCCATGTGACACATTAACGCTCACGAATGAGGCAGCGGCCTCGCGAGGCGGCGCCCCGGCCCTGCCCCGCGTCCCGCCCCGCTCACGCGACACTTCAACCCAAGGCCGCGCCCGCCGCCGCCGCAGACCCCCACGGCTCGCCATGGCGCATGCCACAGACCTTGCAGACACCGGGTGCTCCCCCCTTGGCCGGCGCATCGCGCGCGGCTTCGGTCGTCCCGAGGCGCAGCGGCAGGCGATGCCGCCGGCTCATCCGCGTTGGGTCTACCCGCTGAAGGTGGCGCTGGCGGCGGTGATGTCGCTCTACTTCGCCTTCCTCATCAACCTCGAGCACACCTTCTGGGCGCTGCTCACCGTGCCGTTCATCGTGCGGCCGGACGCGGGGTCGATGGTGTGGCGCAGCGCCGCCCGCATCGCCGGAACGGTGATGGGCGCGTTGTGCGGCTTCGTCATGGCCGTGTGCTTCGGCCAGTCGGAGGTGACCTTCATCGTGTCGCTGGCCCTGGTTCTCTTTGCCGTCGGGTACATGACGCGCGTCGAAAAGGGCAACGACGCCTATGCCTATGGCGTGGCCGGGTTCACCGCGCTCGTCATCGCCATCGACACGGGGCCGCATCTGGAGACCGCCTTCACGCTCGCCATCACCCGCGCGACGGAGACGCTGATCCCGATCCTGTGCGCCTTCGTGGTGATGCTGGTGGTGTTCCCGCGTTCGGCGAGCGAGGAGGCGCGCGCCAAGTTGAAGGCGGCGCGGACCTTGGCGGCCAAGCTGGTGGCCGACGGGATCGACGACAAGGCGGAGATCGACCCGGCCGAGGAGACGGCCTTCCTCAACCTCATCGCCCTCGTCCACAACGACCTCAGGAGCCTCCTGTTCGAGCGCAACCGGCGCCGTTGGCTGAGGCCGCGCCTGACGCGCGTGGCGATGGGGCTGCAGGGGATCGTGGTGCTCGCCGAGTCGGCCCGTCTGTCTCTGGGGCGGCTTCCGGCGGGGGTCGACGCGCCCGCCCTCAGCGCGCCGCGCCGGGCGCTGGTGGAGGCGCTGCGCAATATCTACACGATGCCGCCCGACGCCGCCGCCTTCCTCGCCGCCGCCGACGAGGTCGACGCCATTGCCGCCAGGATGCGCCCCGCCTGGCGGGCCGACGGGGCGCCGGGCGAACCGGACGCCCCCCACGCCGGCACCAAGGCCGATGTGGGCAACGCGGTCTTCCGCCTCCACCGCGTGGCGGTCGCGCTGGCGGCGCTGCTGCGGGACGAGGCGGCGCTCGCCGACCCCAGCCTTCCCGCCGCCCCGGTGGACCCGTTGGGCGGGCGCTACCATGATCACATCGCCGCGCTGCAATATGGTCTGCGTCCTGCGGCGGTGTTCGTCGTTCTGTCGGTCGTCTGGCTGGCGACGGCGTGGCCGCTCGGCAGCATCGTCACCATGGTGGCCGCAGCGCTGACCTTGCTCATCCCGGTGCTGGCGCCGCGCCCGGCGCGGATGGCCGGCGGCGTGCAGCAGCTCTACGGCCTCGTCGCCGGCACGGTGGGCGCGCTCCTTCTCATCGTCACCTTGCCGATGGTCGAGGGGTTCACGGCCTTCGCCCTCCTCGTCGGCGGCGTGGTGTTCGCCGTCTTTTACGTCGCGCAGGAGATCACGCTGCTGCCGGTGGCGATCGGGGCGATGCTGCCCATCGTCATCGGCGTCGCCCCCGCCAACACGCAGACCTACGACGCGGCGGCGCTGATCAACGCGGTGATCGCGATCGCCATCGTCCCGGTCGCCTTCATGGCGGGGCTCGCGATCATCTTCCCCGAAGATGCCGGTTGGCTGCGGCGCCACCTGCGCCGGGCGGTGGGCGACATCCTGCAGCGCGCGATGCGCCGTGATCCGGTCCAGCGCGACAGGTTCGTGTCCGACATCGTCGACGTTCTGGGCGACTATGGCGGCTCCATCGCCGCCGACGATCCGGTGGGGCGCCATTTGCGCGGCCGCGCCCGCGCCACGCTGATCGCCGGGCTGGACGGTTATGAGATGCGCACGTTGGAGGCCTGCGGCGACCTGCCGGACCGGCTGGCGGCCCTCGGCCCACAGGTGCGCGATGCGGTGATGGCGGCCGCCCGTCTGCCGGCGGCGCCATGTCCCACCACCGCGAGCGGCGCGGCGGTGCTCGCCCCGTTCGACACGGCCGGCGGGATGGTCGCCGACCTTCTGGCGGGCGAGATGGACGGCCCTGCCCGCATCGCCACCCTGCGTTGGGGTGCGCTCGTCTCGCTCACCCGCCACATCATCGTGCGCGGCGAGCTTGCGGTGGAGCCGGCCTCCTCCGCCGTGCCGCCGGGGCCGTCCCCCGCATCGTCCGCTGTCCCGTCCGCATCTGGGGAGACGCATCGTGCATCATGAGTTCTCCGTCCTGGGGCTGTTTGCGCCGAGCCTCCTCCTGTGCGCCGTCGCCGCCGCCGTCCTGTGGTTCATCGTGGACGGGCTGATGCTGCGCTTCGGCATCTGGCGGATCTTCCTCCACCCGCCCCTCGCCCGGCTGTCGCTCTACATCATCATTCTGGCGCTCACCGGCGCCGTCGCACCGGACTTTTGAAGGCCATGATCATCATCCGCCTCACGTTGACGATCGTCATCGTCGTCGCCGCCGTGTTCAGCGGCATCTTCCTCTGGACCAACATCTTCGCCGAGCCGTGGACGCGCGATGCGCACATCCGCGCCGACCTGGTGGAGATCGCGCCGCAGGTGTCGGGCCCAGTCACCGAGGTGGCGGTGTCGAACAACCAGATGGTGAGCGAGGGGGACGTCCTGTTCCAGATCGACCGGGTGAACTACGAACTCGCCCTCGAGGAGGCGCGCGCGACGATGGATGCGGCCGAGGCGGCGGCCGACGACGCCGGCCAGCGCGCCGACCGCTACCGGCGGCTGAAGGCGAGCGGCAGCGCCTCGGTCGCCGATGTCGACGTGCTGGACGCCGAACTTTCCGCCAAGTCGGCCAATGCGTCCCTGGCCCAGGCGCGCGCGGCTCTGCAGCGGGCGGAGGCGGACCTGAAGCGCACGACCGTGCTGGCCCCGGTCACCGGGCGCATCACCAACCTCACGGCCGACACCGGCGACTATGTGAACACCGGCAGCCCGGCGCTGACCGTCGTCGACACCGCGTCCTTCCGCGTCGACGCCTTCTTCATGGAGACCAAGCTGCCGCGCATCCGTCCGGGTGATTCGGCGCGCATCCGGCTGATGGCGAGCGGAGAGGTGGTGCGCGGGCGCGTCACCGGGATCTCGGCCGGCATTTCCTTCGGCGAGGACGGCTCCGGGTCGATGCTGCAGGCGCCGGAGCCGTCGTTTCAATGGGTTCGGCTGGCCCAGCGCGTACCGGTCGAGGTCTCGCTGGACACGCTGCCGACCTCGGTGCCGCTGATCAACGGGACGACGGTGACGGTGATCGTCGAGCCGTCCGGCGAAGAGGCGCCATTGTGGCAGCGCCTGATGGACGGGGGCCGCAGGGTGCTGGGACTGGCCGGCTGAGCCTCCCGCGTGAGAGGCGAAACCGGGGGACTGCACGCATCGCGATAGGCTTTTCATATGGGCGTCTTGCAGCGAAATTGCCGCATGCGGCGATTTTGCGCAGCCAAAATCAGCCGCCTGCGCAAGGCATTAAGCCGCCGCGTGAAGCCAAGTCATTCATTCGTATTCGCATAGCCTTTGGGCATATTGGATCAATTTCGGCATCACATGCCCAATTTTTCCTTTGTATCGCCTCAGTTCTCACTTAGAACAAGAAGAAGAGAAAGACAGGGCGCCCGGTAACAGTAGGTTCCGGCGACATCGGCAAGGTGCGCGCCCGAGATACACGGAGGAAAACCTTGGCCTCTTCGCCCAAGGACACGTCCCGCTCTGCGGGCGTGAGCCGTCGCACGTTGATCGCCAGTGGAGGTGCACTGTCCGCCGCCGCCCTGATCGGACCGCGCCCCGCCCTCGCCGCCAAGCCGCGGCCGGAGCGCGAGCCGGTCCAGGCCGGGGACCGAATGATGCTGCGGGACGGCCCGAACAAAGGTAAGCTTTTGACGCCCGACATGCTGGAAACGGGCGCCAACTGCATCGAAGCCTTCCCGTTCGACCCCGCGTCCGACACCGAGCGCAGCCGCAACCGCCTCAACCGCGTGCTCGCGCTGCGGCTCGACCCGGCCGACATGGACGAGGAGACGCGCCGCTACAGTGCGGACGGGGTCCTCATCTACTCGGCCATCTGCACCCATCAAGGGTGCACGATCGAGACGTGGGACGCCGAGACGCAGCACCTCAAGTGCTTCTGCCATTTGTCCGAATTTGCCGCGCTGAACCAGGGCGCGGTGCGCTCCGGCCCAGCCCGCCGGCAGCTTCCGATGGTTCCCGTCACGCTGGATGCGGACGGCTATGTCGTCGCGGCGGGCGGTTTCACCGCCAAACCCGGCGGCGCCAAGACCTAGTCGCCGAGGCTTTTTCAACGCCCCGACGCCCCGCCGCCCGATCACGGCGGCCTTTATACCGGACCGCTCCGGCGGCAGATCGAGCGTGGTCGCCTCGCGGCGGCCCGCCTCCGGCTGCCGTATCGCCAAGGCCCGGCGATCAAGCGCCCGCAAAAAGGCGCGTCACACCATAATTTCGGAGGACCGCATGAGGCGGATATTGCCCATCGTGGCCGCGGCGGGGTGCGCCCTCGCCTTGCCGGCGCACGCCCAGACCTACAACGCCGTCACCGACGCGCGCCTCGCCAATCCCGAGCCCGGCAACTGGCTGCAATTCCGCGGCAATTATCAAGGCTGGGGCTACAGCCCGCTCGATCAGATCACCACGGAAAACGTCAAGTCGCTGCGGCCGGTGTGGACCTATTCCACCGGCGTCACCGAGGGCCACCAGGCCGCTCCGGTGGTGAACGACGGCATCATGTTCGTCTCCACCCCGCAGAACCAGGTGATCGCCTTCGACGCGGCGACGGGCGCGGAGAAGTGGCGCTATGTCCGCCCGCTGCCGGACGATCTCTTCCAGCTCCACCCGACCAATCGCGGCGTCGGCCTCTACGGCGACAAGGTCTACATGGCCACCGTCGACGCCTACGTCGTCGCGCTCGACGCGATGACCGGCGAAGTCGTGTGGGAGACCGAGATCGGCGACTATACGGACGGCTATTATTCCACCCTCTCGCCCCTGGTGGCGGACGGCAAGGTGGTCATCGGCGTGTCGGGCGGCGAGTTCGGCATCCGCGGCTACATCACCGCGCTGGATGCCGAAACCGGCGCCGAAGCGTGGAAGACCTACACCGTGCCGGAGCCCGGCGAGCCGGGGTCCGAGACCTGGAAGGGCGACGCCTGGAAGACCGGCGGCGGCTCGGTCTGGATGCAGGGCAACTACGACGCCGAGAACAAGATCGCCTACTTCGGCACCGGCAACGGCGGGCCGTGGATGCCCGACACACGCCCCGGCGACAACCTCTACACCACCTCCGCCGTCGCCCTCGACATGAAGGACGGCAAGATCATCGGCCATCACCAGTATCACTGGAACGATGCCTGGGATTGGGACGAGGTGTCCGCACCGCTACTGATCGATTACGAGAAGGACGGCCGGGAGATCAAAGGTCTCGTCCACGCCGGACGTAACGGTTACTTGTGGGAAATGGAGCGGTCGCCGGAAGGGCCGATCAAATTCGTCGCCGGCGAGCCGTTCGTGCGCCAGAACGTCTTCACCGGGCTGGATGAGAACGGCCGCCCGAGCTACGACGAGTCGAAGACGCCCGGCACCGACAAGACCGTGACCTTCTGCCCCTCGCTCTGGGGCGGCAAGGACTGGGTACCGGAAGCCTACAGCCCGGACACCGGCCTCTTCTACATCCCGTCCCACGAAAACCTGTGCTCCGAACTCGGCGGCGCGCCGATGGAAGCCCGCGAGCCCGGCGAACTGTGGATCGGCGTTCCGCTCGACGTGATCCTCTCCTCGCTGCGCTTTCACGAGAGCGTGGACACCTCCAAGCCGGTGCCGATCGGCAAGCTGCAGGCCTGGGACCTCTCCAAGGGCGAGCTCGCCTGGGAGCACTCCTTCATGGATACGGCCTACTGGGGTCCGATCCTGACCACCAAGGGCGGCCTCGTCTTCACCGGCGGCACGCAGGACCGCATGTTCCGCGCCTTCGACGCCAAGACCGGCGACGTCCTGTGGGAGTTCCCGACCAACTCCGGCATCACCGGCGTGCCCTCCTCGTTCGAGGTGGACGGCAAGCAGTACATCGCCGTGCAGTCCGGCTGGGGCGTCGACTCCGAGCGTATGCGGGCGCTGCTCCAGGACATGCTGCCTGAAGGGCGGGTCCACAACGTGCCGCAGGGCGGTGTGGTCTGGGTCTTCGCGCTGGACGACGCATGATGAAACGCCTGGCAACGAGCCTCTGCCTCGTCGCCGGCCTCGCCGCCGCTCCCTTCGGGGCGGCGGTTCTGGCCGCCCCGCCGGTGGTCACCGAGACGGCGCTCGCCGACACCATCCGCGGTGCGATCGAGGCGCGCGACTACGACGCGATGGAAGAGCTGGTCTTCTGGAAGGATGCCGGCACCATCAAGAAGCGCATCGTCGCCTTCCAGATCCGCAGCGGTCTCGGGCGCAAGGTCGCCTCGCTCACCGTGGAGCCGTTCGACCAGCACGTTCTGGACCGGATGCTGGCCGACGGACGGCACACGCTGAACCTTCCCGTCAGCCACATCGTGCGCGTCGTCTATGACGAGCCTGCGGTCGACGCGACGGGCAAGCCGCCGACCTCGGTGTTCCTCGCCGGGCGCAAGGACGACGCCTTCCGCATCGCCCTTGTGGTGCGCAATTTCGACGAAGACGACGACGATTAAGTTCCGCCGCGGCGCCCTGTAAGGCTCCGCGGCCCTTTTCATGGGCCAACCAAGAAGAACCGGGAGGAGACGCAAATGGCGCGCTTCACACTGAACGGGGTCGACACCGAGATCGACGCCCCGCCCGACATGCCGCTGCTGTGGGCCATTCGCGACATCGCCGGCCTGACCGGGTCGAAATATGGCTGCGGGGCGGGTCTGTGCGGCGCATGCACCGTCCATGTCGACGGCAAGGCCGTGCGCAGCTGCGTCACCACCATCGATTCGGTCGAAGGGCAGACGGTCACGACCATCGAGGGCCTGTCCGAGGACGGCAACCACCCGGTGCAGGTGGCCTGGCGCGACATGAACGTTCCCCAGTGCGGCTTCTGCCAGGCGGGACAGATCATGCAGGCGGCCAGCCTCCTCGCCGAGACTCCGAACCCGTCCGACGACGAGATCCTGTCGGCCATGTCCGGCAATGTCTGCCGCTGCGGTTGCTACCAGCGCATCGTCGCCGCCGTGCGCGAAGCCTCCACGGGAGCCTGAGCCATGCTGCATTATCTCAACCAGCAGGCGACGCGCGTCGCCCTCGTCAACGTCTCGCGCCGCTCCTTCCTCGGCGTGACGGCGTCCGGCTTCGCGCTGGCGGCCTTCGCGGGTCCGGCGTCGGCCTTCGCGCCGTACAAGACCGGCGGCGAGTCGATGCCGCACGGCCTTCGCACCGACCCGTCCATCTTCGTCACGCTCGACTCCGACGGGACGGTGACCATCGTCGCCCACCGATCGGAGATGGGCACCGGCTCGCGCACGACGCTCCCCTTCATCATCGCCGACGAGATGGGCGCCGACTGGGCCAAGGTGAAGATCGTCCAGGCGCCGGGCGACGAGCCGAAATACGGCAACCAGGACACCGATGGTTCGCGCTCGCTGCGCCACCACATCCAGTCCATGCGCCAGATGGGCGCGGCGATGCGCTACATGCTGGAAGAGGCCGCCGCCGCGCGCCTCGACGTGCCGCGCTCCGAGGTGAAGACCGGCGTCCACGAGGTGACGCACGCCGCGTCCGGACAGTCCTTCGGCTTCGGCGAGTTGGCCGAGGATCTCGTCCGCGAACAGCCGGACATGCCCTATGTGAACCTGCCCCAGTTCGAGGACCTGGAGTTCCGCGACGAGGCCGAGTTCCGCTACATCGGCAAGGGCAACATCCCGATCACCGACCTTCACGACATCACCACCGGGTCGGCGGTCTATGGCGCGGACGTGTCGCTGCCGGGGATGAAGGTCGCCGTCATCGCACGCCCGCCGGTCGTCGGCGGCAAGCCGATCCGCTACGACGACACGGCGGCGCGGGCGGTGCCCGGCGTCGTCACCGTGCTCGGCCTGCAGGGCTATACGATGCCAGCCAAGTTCGCCCCGCTCGGCGGCATCGCGGTGATCGCTGACAACACATGGGCGGCGATCCAGGGCCGCGACCTCCTCGAGATCGAGTGGGAGGACGGCCCGCACGGCGACTACAACAGCGACACCTTCATGGCGGCGATGCGCGAGTCGGCCAAGAAGCCCGGCAAGGTGATGCGCGAAAAGGGCGACGTCGACGGCGCCTTCGCGGGCGCGGCGAAGACCTTCGCGGCCGAATATACGCAGACCCACATGGCGCACATCCCGATGGAGCCGCCGGTCGCCATCGCCTCGGTCAAGGACGGCAAGTGCGAGATCTGGGCGCCGGTGCAGAGCCCCTACGGCACGCGCACCGACGTCGCCGCCGCGCTGCAGATGGACCCGGAGGACGTCACCGTCCACGTGACGCTTCTGGGCGGCGGCTTCGGGCGCAAGTCCAAGTGCGACTTCGTCATCGAGGCGGCGGAGCTGTCGCGCATGACCGGGCACCCGGTGCGCGTGCAGTGGACCCGCGAGGACGACGTGAAGCACTCCTTCTACCACACCACCTCGGTGGAGCGGATCGAGGTGGCGCTGGACGAGGCGGGCAAGGTCACCGGCTGGAAGCACAATTCCACCGCGCCTTCCATCCTCTCCACCTTCGCGCCGGACTCGGGGCATCAGTTCCCGATCGAAAGCGGCATGGGCCACATGGACATGCCGTTCGATATCGCCAACATCCGCGCCGACAACGGCGAGGCCTTCGCCCATACGCGCATCGGCTGGTTCCGCTCGGTGTCCAACGTGCCGCGTGCCTTTGCGGTGCAGTCCTTCGCGGCGGAGCTGGCCGAAGAGCTGGGGCGCGACCAGAAAGAGGTGCTCCTCGAACTCCTCGGCCCGGCACGCAAGCTGGACCTTGCGGCGGAAGGCATCCCGGACGACTTCTGGAACTATGGCGAGGTCTACGAGAACTATCCGATCGACACCGGACGTCTGACGAACACGCTCAACATGGCGGCGGACGCGATCGGCTGGGGCAAGGAGCTGCCGGAGGGCGAGGGCATCGGCCTCGCCGTCCACCGGAGCTTCGTCACCTACGTGGCCTGTGCGCTGCGCACCAAGATCGTGGACGGGCTGATCACCGTGCCGGAGGTTCATTTCGCGATGGACTGCGGCTACGCGGCGAACCCGGAGCGCATCCGCTCGCAGATGGAGGGCGCGGCGGTGATGGGCATGACGCTCGCCCTGAAGAGCGGCATCACCTTCGAGAACGGCCGCGTGGTGCAGAGCAACTTCTACGACTATGACGTGATCAGGGCGGAGAATTATCCGCGCAACGTCACGGTGCATCTGGTGGAGAATCCGTTCTCCGTGCATGCGTCCGGCGTGGGTGAGCCGGGTGTGCCCCCGTTCGCTCCGGCGCTCGCCAACGCGATTTTCAACGCCACCGGCAAGCGCCTGCGCGACATGCCGTTCGGCGAAACGATCGGCTGAGGAACGCCGCCCCTGTCGGGCCTGCCCCTGCCGGGTCGGCCGGCAGGGCCACGGCCCGGCCGATACCCGAACGAGGCGGGCCGCCCTCACGCCGGCGACCTGCCGGGCCGTCGCGGAGGCGGCCACGCAGAGCGGCGGACCCCCGCGAAGGGACGCGAAGGGATCGGCCCCGACCCACGGCCGAGGCCGCCAGAGGCCTCCCGCGAGTCCTCCCGCAGCGAAGCGCGTCGCACCGCGGCCGTTTCGCTACTCCAAAGGCTGCACGCCCGGCGCGCAGCCTTTTTTTGCGCCGCCGCCTTGGTTCACGGCGCGGCGATCCGCGCGGGACCGTCGCACTCCGCCCGCACCCATCGGCGTCTTCCCGCCGATGACGCTCGGCCGATCGGTGGTGTGAAGCTTGCCCCCGCGTCCGCGCTGACCCGGCCGGCGCCGCGCTGCATCGCCCCCGCACAACCCAGGCGCAAGGCTGACACAACCCGCCCATGCGATTGCAACTATGCGGTACCGCAACGCAAGCGGCGGGCCTCCACGCACTTTCTCCGGGGGAATGTTCATGGCTCTCGAAAAGACGGACCACGTCTCACCACGGCTCGATCGCGTCGACGCGGCGGCCGTCGCTCCACCGGCCCGTGTCCGCCCTCCCGAGTCCAGCCGCGCCCGGCAGCGCACGCAAAAGGCCGCCGAACGTGTCACCTCCGCGGCGACCGGGCTCGCCCCGGCCATCGCCGACGCTGTCGCCACCACCGAACAAATGCGCGCCCTGTTGGGGAGCGCCGCCACAGGCACGCGCCAGGCCGCCGCCTCGTCCGACGATACCCGGCGCGCGATCGAGACCATCGGCGAGCGCACGACCAAGATCCGCGACGCCGCCCGGACGATGGGGACGGGGATCGCCGCCCTGCAGGAGCTCGCCGCGTCCGTCGCGACCCATATCGGCGGATCCGTCAGCGCGATGTCCGCAGCATCGGACCGGCAAGGCGACAGCTTCGCCCACGTCACCGAGATGGAGCGGCAGGCCGGTGACATCGGCAAGGTCGCGCGCACCACCGCGCACATCGCCGACGAGACGAACCTCCTCGCCCTCAACGCGGCGATCGAGGCGGCGCGGGCCGGCGGCAGCGGAACGGGCTTCGCCGTCGTCGCCGACGAGGTGCACCACCTGGCCGAAGCGTGCGAAGCCTCCGCGCGCGACATCCACCAGCTCGCCGGCGAGATGCAGGCCGAGTTCGGCCGCGCCGCGGAAGGCATCGCCGTCTCGACCCGTGCGGTGAAGGCAGAGCTCCACCGCAGCCACGACGCGGAGAGGACCCTCGAAGCGATAAGGCTAGACATGGCCGCGGTCCGCGCCGGGGCGGACGCCTGTCTCGCCGCGGCAACCCGGTCCGCAGACGCCCTCACGAAGGCGCGAGGCGGCACGGCAGAGGCCGCGGATACCGCCGCCGAGCAAGCCCGCGCCTGCGACCGGGCGGTCAAGACCGTCGAGCAGCAGGCCGCCGCCCTGGCGCAAGGCGAACAGGCCGCAGCCGACCTTCAGGACGTATGCGACGAGCTGCGACATTCCACCGCCGACACCCCGTCCAGGCCCGACATCGCGGCCGCCGCGGACGACTTGGCCGCCACCATGGAGGGGGCCGCCCGCGCCTCCCACCGGGTGCTGACCGCGGCGGAGGAGATCAAAAAGTCCGGCCAAACGATTTCCGCCGCAACGGCCGAAGCCAGCGCCGCCATCGAGCAGATCGCAGCCGCGGCGACGCTGACCCAAACCCACGGCCGCGACGCGCACGACAAGGCCGTCGCGCTCCAATCGTGGCTGCGTGAGATCCGCACCGGCGCGGCGGCGTTGGGCGAAATGGCGGCCACCGTTCTGGCCGAAACCCGCCGCATACGTGAGGCGTTGACCGCGCCGGAGCAGCTCGCCCGGCGGATCGACAAGATCGCCGACGCCGTCACCATCGCGTCGGTGAAGACGAACATGCTCGCGGTCACCGGGACGATCGAGGCCGGCCGCGCCGGTGAATTCGGCCCGCGTTTCATGGCCGTCGCCGCCGACCTGCGCGCCCTCGCGCTCGATTCGTCCGCCACCGCGGAGGAGATCAAGGATCTTGTGCGGCCGATCCAGGACCAGATCACGCGCGTCCGGCGTGATCTGGACGATATCGCGGCCGCCGCCATGCGCGAGATGGAGAGCAACGCATCCACCACGCTGACCATCGACCGCCTCGCCGCGGATGTGGCGGGCATCGTGGAGGCGGGCGAGGTCATTCTTTCAGGCGCGGGCGGGACGGCGGAGGCGCTGGAGGAGGCCAAGCGCGGCATCGCGCAGAGTGCCGCCGCAGCGCAGCAGGCGGGCGAGGCCAGCGCGGAGGCCGGAGAGGCCGCGCGCCGGTCCGGCCGCGCCTGCGACGATCTCGCCGGGTCCGCCGAGGAGATCGCAACCCTCGCCGCAGAGTTGCAACCGTCCGCCTGAGTAAAGGCCGCGCCCGCAACCCGGACGATGAGAGGAGCGATCCCGTGGATACATATGCCATCCCGCACGGTGCGGAGCGCGTCGACCTCCGGCTTACGGCCGAGCAGCCGCAGGGCCCGCCGCCGCGCCGGAGCGGGCGTTGCCTGCCATTCGTCATCGTCGACGTGGCGGGCGAGCGCTATGCGATCCGGCTTACCGCGGTGCAGGAAATCATCCGCGTGCCGGACCTCGTTCCGGTTCCGATGGGCCCGGCGCGGCTGGCCGGAATTGCCGAATGGCGCGGCACGACGCTGCCCATCCTCTCGCTGCGGCGGATCTTCGACAGAGAGGACAGGGCTCACGACGAGCAGAGCCGGGTGGTCGTCGTCGACGGCGAGAGGCCGATCGGCGTCATCGTCGACCGCGTGGCGGGCACCGTCTCGGCCGAACCGCACCGCACCGAGGACACCACGTCGGCAACGGCACCGCTGACGACCGGCATGATCGAGCACGGCGGCGAGGTGATGATGATCATCGACCTGCAGCGGCTGATCGGCCAGGAGGGGCATCGCTGTCCCTATGCCGCGTCCCCGACCGCGAACGGTGCTGCACCCTCCGCCGCCACAGTGGAAGCCGCCCGCGACGCAGTCCATGACGACACGATCGGCGACGGCAACGCCGGGGACGGCGCAACCGGCGACGGCACCACCGAACCCGCGGCAATCCATCACGATGCACGTCTCGTGTGCTTCTCGGTCGCGGGCGAGGACTATGCATTCCCCGCCCCGAGTGTGCTGGAGATTCTCCCCCTGCCGGCGAGATTGGCCGAGGTGCCGGGTGCCGTGCCCGGAGTTCTCGGCGTCATCCCCCTGCAGCAGCGGCTTCTACCGCTCGTCAGCCTCCGCAGGCTGTTCGGCCTGCCGCTGCCGGAGGGGACGGCGCATCACCGCATTCTCGTCGTGCGCGTGCCGGGGCAAGGCGGCGGGACGAGCCCCGTCGGCGTCGTCGTCGACCGGGTGCAAGAGGTGCTGCGCGTCCCTCCCTCTCGGGTCGATGCGCTGCCGCCCGCCATCGTTCGCCACAGCAGCCAAGATGCGGTCGAGGCCCTTTTCCTGCGCGGTGAAGGTCGTCGCCTCGTCTCGGTCCTCTCCCCGCAGCGCCTGCTGGGCGGGCTGGGCCTGCCCCCGCTCGTCCCGGCTGACGCAACCCCGGCCGAGGGGTCTGAGACAGACAGCGCCGGTGCCGTGCCCCAGGACGAGGGCGGTCTCCGGCACGATCCGTCCGAAAGGCAACGGGTCCTGGTGTTCGACCTCGCCGGAGGTCAGTACGGACTGCCGATCAGCGCCGTCAGCGCCATCGTCCGCGTCCCGCCCGAGATCACGAAGGTGCCGCGGGCGCCGAGCTTCGTCGAAGGCGTCGCCAACCTGTGCGGCAAAGTGATCCCGGTGGTCGACCAGCGCGCCCGTTTGGGGCTCGGCCGGTGCGCCCGCAGCGACCGCCAGCGCGTCATCGTCTTGAGGGTAGACGGCAAAGACACCGGGTTCATCGTCGACAAGGTCACGGGTGTGGCGACTTTCGAGCGCAGCCTGATCCGTCCCGCGCCTTACCTGCCGCAGCCGCATGCGCGCCTGGTCAGCCACATCGTCACCACAGGGGCGCCGGAGCGGGTCATCCTGCTGCTCGACGTGGACAGCCTGCTCGCGCGGGACGACGGGGCCGCGGACGCCGTCCCCGAGGCCGCCTGAACGACCATGACCGACCGATCCGTCGCCCCCACCCTGCGCATCGCACCCGATCGCAAGGCCGAGCATTGAGATGACACATGCCCTCTTGGAACAGTTCGTCACCGAGGCGCGCGATCTCGTCACCCAATCCTGCGACGCGCTCGGGGTGTTGGAGAGCACGCCGGACGATGCGGAGCTGGTGCACGCCGCCGTCAGCGCGGTACGCACGCTGAAAGGCGCGTCGAAACTGTTCGAGATCGCACCGCTGACACGGCTGGTTCACGAGAGCGAAGACCTCCTGGCGATGGCTCATGCGGCACGGCTCGAGCTGACGCCGGACATCGTGAACCTGCTGCGCGCCTCGCTGGACCAGGTGGCGAGCTGGCTGAGAGATCTGGAGATCGAGGGCGCGCTCCCGGAGGACGCATCCGAGAAAGCGGCACCGCAGATCGCCGCGCTGGCCGCCTTCGCCGCCGGCGCACAGGCCGCGGCTGGCGATGGCAGCGGCGATGGTGGTGGCGATCCCGGAGCGCTGAGCGGGCCGGGTTCGGCCCCCGCCTGGCTGGACCATATCCCCGAGGCGGACCGGCTCGCCGCGCTGGCAACCTGTCTCGACACCGGCGCGCCCGTTCACGCGATCCGCTACGCGCCGGATGCGCAGGCCTTCGCCGACGGTGAGGACCCGCTCCACCGTGTCGGCAAGGTGCCGCACCGTTTGTTGACGCGCGCGACCGCGGCGGCGCCCTGGCCCACGGCCGCCGAACTCGACCCCTTCGTGTGCAACCTGATCTTCGAGATCCTGACGACCGCGGACCACGAAACGCTGACGACGCAGTTCCGCGACGTGGCCCACCAGACCGACATCGTGGCGGTGGCCGAGGAGGATTGGATCCGCCCGGCCGGCGACCTCGCCGACGCGGCGGCATGCGCGACCTTCGCCGCGGATGTGGCGCCTCTCCTCGCCAAGGCCGCGCCGGATTGGGACGATGTGCGCGAGGCGACGGACGCCTTCCTGGCGCGCACACCCGACGCGGCGCGCGAGGCGACGCTGCTGCGCGGCCTTCGGGTCGCGTTGTCCGCCGACACCGTCCCGCACTGGGTCGGCGCACTCGTGACCGCGATCGGCGAGGGCTGTCCCCTCAATTGGGCTGCTCCGCGCCCCACTTCCGAAGCTTCGGCCGCCGGCCCCGGCGATCTCCTCGGCGCCGCCCCGGCCGACGACGGCGACACCGCATCGGCGAGCGACCGCGGGGACGCATCGCCGCACGACGCCCAGCGTAGCCCCGCCGGCAATCCGCACACGGGTGCCGAGCAGGATGCACCCCTGCGGATCGACGAAGCCCATATCGACCGGATGACGGCTCTCATCGACGAGCTCGCCGCGGCGAAGAACGCTCTCCCCGCCCTCGCCCGCCGCGCCGGAAAGGTCCACGGTTGGAGCGACATGAGCCATGCGTTGAAAGAGCACCATGGCGTGGTCGACAGGATCGTCCGCGAGCTGCAAGAGGCCGTCACCGCCGTGCGCATGCGTCCGGTCGGCGATATTCTGCGCCCCGTCCCGCGCATGGTGCGCGACTTGTCCGCCACTCTCGGCAAGGAGGTCGAGGTCGTCGTGAGCGGTGAGGAGACGCTGGCGGACAGGACGGTCCTCGAAAGCCTCGCCGATCCGATCCTGCACATCTTTCGCAACGCCGTGGTCCACGGCATCGAGCCCGTGGACGTGCGCGTGGCGGCGGGAAAGCCCGACGTCGGCACCATCCATATCGCGGCCGTTCAGGACGGTGACCGTATCGTCATCGAGATCGGCGACGACGGGGCGGGGATCGACACCGACCGGGTGCGGA
Source organism: Acuticoccus yangtzensis (assembly GCF_001927245.1). Taxonomy (GTDB): domain Bacteria; phylum Pseudomonadota; class Alphaproteobacteria; order Rhizobiales; family Amorphaceae; genus Acuticoccus; species Acuticoccus yangtzensis. The sequence goes on from NZ_MJUX01000004.1 coordinate 165,800, forward strand.
CCTGCGCGGTCGAGAGCGGCCTCATCGACGGCGCGGGCGCCGCCGACCTTACCGAGAAAGACGCCGCCGCGCTCGTCTTCGCGGCCGGTGTCGCCACCGCCGACCGCGCGGCGGAGCGTGCAGGCTCGGATCTCGCCGCGGTGCGCAGGGAGATCGTGGAGGCTGGCGGGACCGTTTCGCTCTCGTCCGAGCGCGGCAAAGGCACACGCATCCGCCTGTCCCTACCGATGACGCGCCGCCCGGCCACGACCCGCGTGATGACGGTCGAATGTGCCGGGAACCTCTACGGCGTGCCGATGGATCTCGTCCACGAGACGCTGCGGATCCCGACGAACGGCCTTCACAAGGTGGCGAACCGGGACATCGCCCTATGGCGCGACGCGGTCGTTCCGATCGTCCGCCTTTCCGACAGGATGGCCCTGCGCCCGCCCCTCCCTGCCGAGGGTGACGAGCCGGTGATGATGGTCGCCGTCGGCACTGAGCGCATCGGCCTCGCGGTCGACGCCTTTCACGGCCCCGCGAACGTGGTCATCACACCGCTGGATGGGGTGCTGGCGGACGTTCCCGGCTCCATCGGAACCGCGCTCACGGATGAGGGACGGGTCTGCATCGTATTGGATGTGAAGGAGTTCGCCTGATGCCGATCGGCTATCTCAATGTCACGGCCGTCTGCGAGGGCGTGTGCACGGTCGACGAGGCGGGGCCGCTGCTGAACTGGCTCAACGCGCGGCGTGTCGCGCTGGTCGATCTCGGCGAGGCGGCGCAGGTTCACACGGCGATCGTGCAGGTCTTGCTCGCCACCAACGCCATCATCAGCGCCGCCCCGCGCGATCCGCTCCTGTGCGAGGTTCTGGCACCGGCACTGGAGCGTTCCAAGCAGGCACGGCCGGGAAGCCTGTCGCGTCAAGCCACCGCCCCGGTGCGCGAGCCGCCCTCCGACGCGGCCGCCGATGCCGCCTGACGGCCGGAGCCCGGCGCGCTGTAACCATGGTCTGGCACCTGTGGCGCGTCCGGGGTGGACGATGATCAGCCGCCCGCGTCCCGGTCCCGCACCGCGCGCCTAGGCTTGGGCGGTCACGGTGCGGCGGGAGGCGGCGCGGGTCAAAAGCTCGCGCCGCACGAAGGCGACGACGAACACACCGGTGAGGACGAGAATGATCGTCGGCGCTGGCGCGCTGTCGATGAAGAAGCTGAGATAGGTGCCCGCCACCATGGCGATGATGGTGACGCCAACGGCCACCAGCATCATCGCCCCGAAGCTCCTCACCCACAGGAAGGCGATGGCACCGGGCGCGATCAACAGCCCCACCGCCAGGATGATGCCGACCGAGGACAGCGTCGCCACGATCGTCAACGACAGGATGACGAGGAGGCCGTAGTGGAGGAGGCCCGTCGCAAGGCCGGACGCCTGCGCCTGTGCCGGGTCGAAGGCGTGCAGCAGAAAGTCCTTCCACTTCAGCGCCAACACCACAGTCACGGCGAGCGAGATGGCGCCCGCGGTGAGAAGGTCGTCGGTGCCGACGCCGAGCATGTTGCCGAACAGGATGTGGTCGAGGTGCTGGTCGGTGGTGATCGCCGTGTAGAGGACGATGCCGACGCCGAACATGCCCGAGAAGACCACGCCCATCACCGTGTCGCGCTTCACCCGGCTGTTGTGGGACAGGAAGCCGGTGGACAGCGCGCACACCATGCCGGCGGCGAACGCGCCGACGATGAGCGGGATGCCGGCGATCCACGCCAGCACCACGCCGGGCAGCACCGCGTGGCTGACCGCATCGCCCATCAACGCCCAGCCCTTGAGGACGAGGAAGCAGGACAACAGCGCCGTCGGCACCGCGACGATCACCGCGATGAGGAAGGCGTTCTGCATGAAGGGGAACTGGAACGGCATCAACGCCGTGTCGAGGCTCATGACTGCACCTTCAGCCGGGCAACGGCCGGGGCAGCGTCATGAGCGCTGTGCGGGCCGGCAGCATCGGGCCGGGCGGGGCGCAGCGCCTCGGCCGCCTTGCGCCGCGCCGCCAGAAGGCCGTGCTTTGGCGCCAGGACGAACACGGCAAGGAAGATCGCCGTCTGCAGCGCGACGATGATGCCCCCCGTCGCCCCGTTGAGGAAGAAGCTGGCATAGGCGCCGACGAAGCTCGTCACCGTGCCGATGGCGACCGAAAGTGCGATGAGCCGCGGGAAGCGGTCGCACAGGAGGTAGGCCGTTGCGCCAGGCGTCACCACCATGGCGATGACGAGGAAGGCCCCCACCGTCTGCATCGCCGCCACCGTGGCCGCCGACAGGAGCACGAAGAAGACCGCCTTCAGGAGGCCGGGACGCAAGCCGATGGAGCGGGCGTGCGTCTCGTCGAAGAAGACCACCATCAGATCGCGCCATTTCACCAGAAGGACGGCGAGCGACACCACGCCGATGATGACGAGCTGCAGCGTATCCTCGGGCGTGATGGCGAGGATGTTGCCCATGACGATGGTCTGAATGGAGACCGAGACGGGGCTGAGCGAGACCATGAAGAGGCCGAGCCCGAAGAAGGCGGTGAAGATGAGGCCGATGATGACGTCGATCTTCAGCCCCGACCGTTCGGACAGGAAGAGCATGGAGCCCGCCGCGAGCCCGCCCGCCAGGAAGGCGCCGATGGAGAAGGGCAGGCCCAGCATATAGGCCCCCGCGACGCCAGGAACGACCGAGTGGGACAAGGCATCGCCGATCAGCGACCAGCCCTTCAGCATCAGGTAGGCCGAGAGGAAGGCGCACAGCCCACCGACCAGGGCCGACACCCACATGGCGTTCGTCATGTAGCCGTAGGTGAAGGGGGCGACGAGGGTTTCGATCACCGGCGGCCCTCCGGGGCGGGAACGGCGGCGGGCGCGGCCGCAGCGCCGATGTCGACGAAGGGCCGCTCGTCGTCCGAGATGATGCTCACCTCGCGCTCGCCGGATTGGTCACCGGCCCTGTCGCCGAGGGTGAAGTGGCGCAGCACACCGCCGAACGCCCGCTCCAGATTGGCGCGGGTAAAGGTGGTTTCGGTCGGTCCGTAGGCGAGAACCGTCCCTTTCACGAACACGGTGCGGTCGCAAAATTCCGGCACGGAGCCGAGATTGTGGGTCGAGACCAGCATCACCCTCCCCTCGTCGCGCAGCTCGCGCAGGAGGGTGACGATCTGGTCCTCGGTCTTCACGTCGACCCCGGTGAAGGGCTCGTCCAAGAGGATGAGCTGGCCGTTCTGGGCCAGCGCCCGGGCGAGGAAGACCCGCTTCCTCTGCCCGCCTGAAAGCTCGCCGATCTGCCGGTGGCGGAAGTCGGCCATGTTGACCCGGTCCAGCGCCTCGGCCACGGCCTCCCGGTCGACCCGGCGCGGCTGGCGCAGGAAGTTCATGTGGCCGTAGCGGCCCATCATGACGACGTCTTCCACCAGGACCGGGAAGGTCCAGTCCACCTCCTCGGACTGCGGCACGTAGGCGACGAGCTTTTCCTTCAGCGCCTGGCGGACCGAGCGGCCGAGCAGGCGGATCTCACCGCGCGCGGCGGGGGCAAAGCCCATGATGGCCTTAAACAGCGTCGACTTTCCCGCACCGTTTACGCCGACGAGCGCCGTGATCGTGCCGCGCGGGATGCGGAAGGTGGCGTCCACCAGCGCGGTGTGGCCGTTGCGGTAGGTGACGGTGATGTTGCGCACGTCGATGCCCGCCCCGGCCGCGTCCAGCCCGGCAGCATCTCGTCCGGCCGTGTCCGCGCCTGGTGCGGTCGCGGCAGGAGCGGCAGAGGTCTCGGTCTGGAGCACGATGCTCTCCTTTCACCGGCCGTCGCGGCGGTTTCATTCGGGGCGGCTGGGCCGGCCCCGACGGGGCGCGGCGGCCGTGGGTTCAGGTCAGCGTCCTGCCGCGGTGAGGCCGTGCACGACGGTGGTCGCTGTGACCCGCAGGAGGTCGAGATAGGTCGGCACCGGCCCATCCGCCTCCGACAGGGAATCGACGTAGAGGACGCCGCCATAGTGGCTACCCGTCTCCCGCGCGACCTGCTGGGCGGGCGCGGTATTCACCGTGCTTTCGCAGAAGACGACGGGGATCTCGTGCTCGCGCACCCCGTCGATCACCGCGCGCACCTGTTGGGGCGTGCCGGTCTGATCGGCGTTGATGGGCCAGAGATAGAGTTCCTTCAGTCCGAAATCACGGGCCAGATAGCTGAACGCCCCCTCGCAGGTGACAAGCCAGCGTTGATCCTCGGGAATAGCGGCCACCTTCTCCCGCAGCGGCTCCAAAGTGGCGCTGATCTCGGCCTTGTAGGCGGCGGCGTTGGCGGCGTAGATCGCCGCGTTGTTCGGGTCCGCCTCGGAAAAGGCGGCGGCGATGTTGTCGACATAATGCAGCGCGTTCTGCAGGCCCATCCAAGCGTGCGGATTGGCGAGGCCCTCGTAGCTGCCGGAGCTGATGGGGATCGGGTCGATCCCGTCGCTCAAGGTGGCGGACGGGATGTCGCCCAGATTGTCGATGAACTGCTCGAACCAGCGCTCCAGGTTGAGCCCGTTCCACAGGACGAGGTCGGCGTCCGACGCGCCGACGATGTCACGCGGTGTGGGCGAATAGCCGTGCACCTCCGCGCCGGGGCGGGTGATCGACACCACGTCCGCCGCGTCGCCGGCCACATTGCGGGCCATGTCGGCGAGAACGGTGAAGGTGGTGACGACCTTCATGCGATCCGCCGCGTGGGCTGCGCTGCCCATGCTCATCGCGGTCAGCACCACGGCGAGGAGGGAAGGAATGGCGGACTTCATCGCGGTTACTCCGAACTGCGGTATCGTTAACTGATATTGCGATCCATTCTCATCTGTCAAGTTTCATGCGAATGATTTGCAACTGGCGAGGTGCGTGGCAGTGGTGCGCGTGCATGAAAAAAGGCCGCGCAGCGGGGCTGCACGGCCTTCGGAACACCGGATGGGACCAATTGCCCCATTCCTGTTTTTCTACTTCTTTTTCTTCGGCGGCATCAGGTCGGTGATCGTGCCCTCGAACATCTCGGAGGCGAAGTTGACCGTTTCCGACAGGGTCGGGTGCGGGTGGATCGTGTGGCCGAGATCCACCGCGTCGGACCCCATCTCGATGGCGAGCGCCACCTCGGCGATGAGTTCGCCCGCGTTGGTGCCGGTGATGGCGCCGCCGATCACCCGGTCGTCCTCGGGGTCGAACAGGAGCTTCGTCACGCCGTCAGAGCGCCCGTTGGTGAGCGCCCGGCCGGAGGCGGCCCAGGGGAAGACGCCCTTCTCGTATTTGATGCCCTTCTTCTTCGCCTCCGCCTCGGTGAGCCCGGCCCAGGCCACCTCGGGATCGGTATAGGCGACGGAGGGGATCACCCGGGCGTCGAAGGCGCGCTTGTGGCCGGCGGCGACCTCGGCCGCGACCTTGCCCTCGTGCACCGCTTTGTGGGCGAGCATCGGCTGGCCGACCACGTCGCCGATGGCGAAGATGTGGGGAACGCCCGTCTTCTGCTGGTGGTCGACGGCGATGAAGCCGCGATCGTCCACCGAAACGCCCGCCTTTGCCGCGTCGATCAGCTTGCCGTTGGGCTTGCGGCCGACGGCACACAGCAGCTTGTCGAAGGTGTCGGTGGTCTTGTCGCCCTTGTCGTCCTCGAAGGTGACCTTCAGCCCCGCGTCCGACGCCTCGACGGCGACGACCTTGGTCTTCAAAAGGATGCCCTCGTAACGCTTGGCGATGCGCGTCTGCAGCGGCTTCACCATGTCCTTGTCGGCGCCGGGCATGAGCTGGTCCATCAGCTCAACCACGGTGACCTTGGACCCCAGCGCATCGTAGACGCACGCCATTTCGAGGCCGATGATGCCGCCGCCCAGGACGAGCAGGCGCTTCGGCACGTCCGCCAGCTCCAGCGCGCCGGTGGAATCGATCACGCGCGGGTCGTCATGCGGGATGAAGGGCAGCGTCACCGGCTCGGAGCCTGCGGCGATGATGGCGTTGTCGAAGGACACCGTCGTCGTGCCCCCCTCGCCTTCCACCGCGATCATGTTCGGGCCGGTGAACTTGCCCATGCCCTTCACGACCTTGACCTTGCGGCCCTTGGCCAGCCCGTCGAGGCCGCCGGTGAGCTGCTTGACCACCGAGTCCTTCCAGCCGCGCAGCTTATCGAGGTCGACGTCGGGCTTGGCGAAGGTGATGCCGTGGCCGCCCATGTCCTCGGCCTCGGTCATCACCTTGGCGGCGTGAAGGAGCGCCTTGGAGGGGATGCAGCCGACGTTGAGGCAGACGCCGCCGAGCGTGCGGTCCTTCTCGATCAGCACCACCGACTTGCCGAGATCGGCGGCGCGGAAGGCGGCGGTGTAGCCGCCGGGGCCCGCGCCGAGCACGACCACTTCGGCATGAACGTCGCCCTTGCCGCTGGCGGTGCCCGTCGCCTTTGTCGCGGTGGGGGCGGTTTTCTCCGCCTTCGGGGCCTCTTTCGGGGCATCCTTGGGGGCGCTGGGGGCCTCCGACGCGCCCTCGGCCTCGATCTGCATGATCACGGTGCCTTCCGACACCTTGTCGCCGACCGAAACGGAGATCGCGGTGATTTTGCCGGCCGCGGGGGACGGCACCTCCATGGTCGCCTTGTCCGACTCCAGCTCGACGAGCGGGTCTTCCGCGGCCACCGTGTCGCCGACCGCCACCAGAACGGTGATGACCGGTACGTCCTTGAAGTCGCCGATATCGGGAACTTTAACGTCCATCACGGCCCCCTTAGAGCATCAGCCGGCGCGCGTCGGCCAGCAGGTACTTGAGGTGGGCGCAGAAGCGGGCGGCCAGCGCCCCGTCGATGGCGCGGTGATCGTAGGACAGGCTCATCGGCAGCATGTTGCGCGGCTCGAACTCCGAGCCGTTCCACACCGGCGCCATCTTGGAGCGCGTCAGCCCCAGGATCGCCACCTCCGGCGCGTTGACGATCGGCGTGAACGAGGTGCCGCCGATGCCGCCGAGCGAGGAGATGGTGAAGGTGGCGCCCTGCATGTCCGCCGGCTTCAGCTTCCCGTCCCGCGCCTGCTTCGAGAGTTCGCCGAGCTCCTTGGAGATTTCGACGATACCCTTACGGTCCGCGTCCTTGATGACCGGGACGACGAGACCCTGCGGCGTGTCCGCAGCGAAGCCGATGTTGTAGTAGGACTTCTTGATGAGCTTGTCGCCGTCCGGGTGGATCGACGAGTTGAACTCCCAATGCTTCTTACACGCCGACACGCTGGCCTTGATGATGAAGGAGAGCAGCGTGACGCGGTAACCATCCGCCTTCGCCTCGGTGTCCAGCTCCTTGCGGTACTGGTCGAGGTCGGTGATGTCGGCTTCCTCGTTGTGGGTCACATGCGGGATGTTGAGCCACGAACGATGGAGCGCCGGGCCGGACAGCTTCTTGATCCGGCTCATCTCGACGTTTTCGACCGGGCCGAACTTGGAGAAGTCGACCGCCGGGATGGGCGGGATGCCCATGCCGCCCGCAGCTCCGCCGGCGGCCGCGACTGGCGCCGCCGCCTTCACCGCCTTCATGACGTCTTCGCGCAGGATGCGGCCCTTGCGGCCGGACCCGTTGACTTTGGAGAGGTCCACCTCGACCTGGCGCGCGAAGGCCCGAACGGAGGGAGAGGCGTGGAATTTACCGCCCGCGTGGTCGGTCACCACCGGCGCGGGTGCGGGTGCGGGCGCATCGCTCTTGGGTGCCTCGCTCTTGGGTGCCTCGGCCTTGGGCGGCTCTTTCGCCTCGGGCTTGGGAGCAGGCGCGTCGTCCGCCCCTTCCGCCTCCACCAGCATGATGACCGAGCCTTCGGACACCTTGTCGCCCACCGACACCTTGATGTCGGTGATCTTGCCGGCGACGGAGGACGGCACCTCCATCGTCGCCTTGTCCGACTCCAGCTCCAAGAGCGGGTCTTCCTTGGCGACCGTATCGCCCACCGACACCAGGACGGTGATCACCGGAACGTCGGAAAAATCGCCGATATCCGGAACTTTGACTTCCGTTGCCATCGTTTCTTGTCCTCTTCTTTCCGGCTTAGGCGAGGCGCGGGTTGGGCTTGTTGCCGTCGATATCGTAGGTGTTCAGCGCCTTGGTCAGCTCGTCCTTGGAGACGTGGCCGAGCTTGTAGAGCTCCACCATGGCGGTCGCGGCGATGTGGGCCGCGTCCACCTCGAAGTGGCGGCGCAGGTTCACGCGGCTGTCGGACCGGCCGAAGCCATCCGTGCCGAGCACCGTGAAGGGCGCCTCCACGAAGGCGCGGATCTGCTCGGCATAATTCTTCATGTAGTCCGTCGCGGCGACGATGGGACCCTTCGCGGCCTTCAGAGTCTGGGTGACGAACGGCACCTTCGGCTCGTCCAACGGGTTGAGGCGATTGTGGCGGGCGCAGTCCTGCCCGTCGCGCGCCAGCTCGTTGAACGAGGTCGCCGACCAGATATCGGCCGTCACACCGAAGTCGTCCTTCAGCATCTCGGCCGCCTTGATGGCCTGCACAAGGATGGTGCCCGAGCCCATCAGGTTGACGTGCTTGTCGCCCGGCTTCTCCACCTTGGTGAGGCGGTAGAGACCTTTGATGATCCCCTCCTCGGCGCCCATGGGCATGTCCGGGTGAACGTAATTCTCGTTCATCAGTGTGAGGTAGAAGTAGACGTCGTCCTGCTGCACGAACATGCGGTCCAGGCCGTGGTGGACGATCACCGCCACCTCGTGCTGGAAGGCCGGGTCGTAGGAGATGCAGGTCGGGATCGTCCCGGCGAGGATGTGGCTGTGGCCGTCCTCGTGCTGCAGCCCCTCGCCGTTCAGTGTGGTGCGGCCCGCGGTGCCGCCCAGCATGAAGCCGCGCGCCCGGCTGTCACCCGCCGCCCAGGCGAGATCGCCGATGCGCTGGAAGCCGAACATCGAATAATAGATGTAGAACGGGATCATCGGCACGCCGTGCGTCGAATAGGACGTGGCGGCGGCGATCCAGTCGGCCATGGCGCCGGCCTCGTTGATGCCCTCCTGGAGCACCTGGCCGGATTCGCTCTCCTTGTAGAAGGCCATCTGGTCGGCGTCGGCGGGCGTATATTTCTGCCCCTCCGGATTGTAGATGCCGACCGAGCGGAACAGCCCTTCCATGCCGAAGGTGCGCGATTCGTCCGGAACGATCGGCACCACGTGCTTGCCGATCTCCTTGTTGCGCAAGAGCGTCGTCAGGATGCGCACGAAGGCCATCGTGGTGGAGATCTCGCGGTCTCCCGTGCCCTTCAACTGCGCCTCGAACGCCGACAGGTCCGGCACGTCGAGCTTCGGCGCGGTGGTGTTGCGCGCCGGGAATGCGCCGCCGAGATCACGCCGCCGGTCGGCGAGGTACGCCTTCTGGGCGTTGTTCAGCATCACGAAGGGGGCCTTGGCGATGTCCTCGTCGGCGACGGGGATGTCGAACCGGTCGCGCATGGCGCGAAGCTGGTCCTCGGCCATCTTCTTCTGCTGGTGGGTGATGTTCTGGCCTTCGCCGGCCGACCCCATCCCGTAGCCCTTCACTGTCTTGACGAGGATGCAGGTGGGCTGGTCGCCCTCGTTGCGCGCGGCGCGCTTGAAGGCGGTGTAGATCTTGCGGGTGTCGTGCCCGCCGCGGCGCAGGTTGAAAATCTCTTCGTCCGTCCAATCGGCGACCAGCTCGGCCGTCTCCGGGTAGCGGTTGAAGAAATGTTCGCGCACATAGGCGCCGTCTTTGGACTTGTAGGTCTGGTAGTCGCCGTCCGGCGTCTCGTCCATCAACTGGCGCAGGCGGCCGGAGGTGTCGCGCTCCAAGAGCTCGTCCCAGCCGGCGCCCCAGATCAGCTTGATGACGTCCCAGCCCGCACCGCGGAAGTTGCCTTCCAGCTCCTGAATAATCTTGCCGTTGCCGCGCACCGGCCCGTCGAGACGCTGCAGGTTGCAGTTGATGACGAAGATCAGGTTGTGCAGCTTCTCGCGCGCGGCCAGGGCGATGGCGCCGAGGCTCTCCGGCTCGTCCATCTCGCCGTCGCCGAGGAAGACCCAGATCTTCCGGTCGGCCATGTCGATCATGCCGCGGTTGTGCATGTATTTCATGAACCGCGCCTGGTAGATCGCCATCAGCGGCCCCAGACCCATCGACACGGTCGGGAACTGCCAATAATCCGGCATCAGCCAGGGGTGCGGATAGGACGAGAGACCGTTGCCGCCCACTTCGGAGCGGAAATTGGCCATCTGCTCTTCCGACAGCCGCCCTTCCATGAAAGAGCGGGCGTAGATGCCCGGCACGACGTGGCCCTGGAAGAACACCAGATCACCGCCGTGAATCGCCGACTTGGCGCGCCAGAAGTGGTTCAGCCCCACATCGTACATCGACGCCGACGAGGCAAAGGACGCGATGTGGCCGCCATATTCGGATGACTCTTTGTTGCGCCGCACCACCGTCGCCATCGCGTTCCAGCGGTTGATGTTGCGGATGCGCTGCTCGACCTCCGAATCGCCCGGAAGGTCGAGGTCCTCGTCGGCCGGGATCGTGTTCAGGTAGGGCGTGGTCGCGGAGAAGGGCAGCGTCGCCCCATTCGCGCGGGCCTGTTGCACTGCCTTGTCCAGCAGGAAATGGGCTCGGTCCGCACCGTCCCGCTGGATCACATCCTCGATGGCGTCCTGCCACTCCTGGCTCTCGAGCGGATCGATGTCCACCGTGCCCTTCATGCCGTTCCTCCTCGGCTCCAACGAGACCGCTTTATTGTCAGTAATCCGCTTTGCGGACACCGTTATTTTGGGCGATCACACGATAGACCAAGGCGCCGCGCAAGCGCCTTCATCCAGAACCGCGCTGAATCGCTGATCTTTCACGTCAATTTCGTGCTGCTACAAAAGGTTGCTGGCAGAAATCCGGGACGGAGGCATGAGCATAGCGCATAACTGGATGTGGATGGTATGCGCCTGATGCACGTGAATTGCATTAAATCACGGCAGCCGCCGAGCGCGCTGCGCTGGCACATTGAAGCGCGGCGGCCGGCAATGCAAAAGGGTTCCTTCCCTCTCGCGCCGCGGCCCTTTCGACCGCAGGCGTTCCCGCGCGGCCCAGAAACGATCATCAATCGATCACCCGGAGGAAACACCATGTTGCAGCGTCACAGGACGGCCCGCACCGTCCTGAAGCGGCTCGGAGCAGCCGCCGCCGTCCTCGCCTTCGCCGCCACGACGGCGCATACCACCGGCGCCGCCGCCCAGGAGCGGATCACCTACAAGTCCGCCAAAGCCGGCTCGTCCTACTACCAGATGGGCGTCGAACTCGCCGAGGCCATGAAGAAGGGCACCGACGGCGCCGTCAGCGTCACGCTGGAAGAGAGCCAGGGCTCGGTCCAGAACGTCATGGAAGTGCGGGCTCGCGGCGCGGACTATGTGTTCACCACGCCGCCCGCCCTCGTCGCCCTCGCCCAATCCGGCAAGGCGATGTTCGAAGGTCGCTCCAGCCCCGCCTTCGCCGAGATCCGTGCCCTCTTCCCCATCCCCTCGCTGACGATGCACTTCGTCGCCTCCAAGGACAGCGGCGCAACCGACCTCGCCGGCCTTTCCGGCAAGACCATCCTCCTCGGCAGCGGCAGCTTCGGCGCCACCGAGGGCGAGAAATACCTCACCCTCTTCGGGCTGGACGGTAATGTCACCATCGCCAATGCCGAGCTCTCCAACGCGGTCGCCGCGCTGAAGAACGGCCAGATCGACGCCTTCGTGACCGCGGGTTCCTTCCCGGCCCCCAACGTCATCGAGGCCGCCGCGTCGATGGACGTCAACGTCATCTCCATGACCGACGATCAGGTGGCCGAGACCAAGCGCACCCGCACCGTCATCCCCGCCGGGACCTACGCCGGGCAGGACGAGGACGTCGTCACCACCTCGCTTCCCGTGGTCGCCTTCGCCACCAGCAAGATGAGCGACGACACCGCCTATCTCCTCACCAAGACCTTCTGGGAAGAGCAGGCCGCACTCGCGGGCGTCTCGCGCTGGTGGGCCGCCGTGTCGCCGGAGATGATGGACACCGTCACGACCGAGATCCATCCCGGCGCGCTGCGCTACTACGCGGAAATCGGCGCCTCCGTCCCCGGCCAATAGTCCGCACCTCCCCCACCATCTGACAGGGTCCCGGCGCGCCGCGCGGGCCGGGACCACGGACCCCTTCCCTTCATGTTCTCCCCGCCGTCAGCCTTCGTGTGGATCGCACTGGGCGCCCTCTCCGTCGTGGCTCACCTCGGCCTCGTGTTTCACGGCCTCGTGCCGAACCTCGTCAGCCGGCCGCTGCACATGGCGCTGATCCTGCCGTGGGTCTTCATCGCCCCGGCGACCACGCGGGCGGGCCTCGCCGTGGGCACGGTCATCACGGCGCTCGGCCTCGGCGGCTGCCTGTGGGTGGCACTCAACCACGTCAGCCTCTCCAACCAATACGGCTTCCTCGAGAACGGCTTTCAGATCGCGATGGCGGTGGTGCTTCTCGCCATCGTCATCGAGGGCGCGCGGCGGATGATCGGCTGGCCGCTGCCCCTCGTCGCGCTCACGACCCTCGCCTACGGCCTGTTCGGCCAATATATCCCCGGCGAGTTCGGCCACGCGGGCACCCCGTTGGCGAGCTTCCTCGGCACCTTGACCATCACCGAAGGCGGCATCTGGTCCAGCCTCACCGGCGTGTCGGTGGGCGTGGTGTCGGTCTTCGTCATCTTCGGCGCGGTGCTGAACGCGGGCGAGGCCGGACAAGGCTTCATGAACGCCGCGTCCGCCGCCGCGGGGCGCCTCAGCGGGGGCGCGGCCAAGGTGTCGGTGCTGTCCTCCGCGCTGTTCGGGTCCATCTCGGGCTCGGCGTCCGCCAACGTCGCCTCCACCGGGGCGATCACGCTGCCGGCCATGACGCGCCTCGGCTACCCCCGCCGGATCGCCGGAGCGGTGGAGGCGGTCGCCTCGTCGGGCGGGCAGATCATGCCGCCTTTGATGGGCGCCGGCGCCTTCGTCATGGTCGAGTTGACGGGCGTTCCCTATACCGAGATCGTCCTCGCCGCGCTCCTTCCGGCGATCCTCTATTTCTTCACCGTCTGGGTCGGGATCGACGCCTTCGCCTCGCGTCACCCGCTGCGGGGACTGCCCGCCGACGATCAGCCCTCCAAGCGCGACGTCATCGTCACATCGCTCTTCTTCCTCGTCCCCTTCTCGGTGCTCTTGGGGGCGATGTTCGTGCTCGGCTACACGCCGCAATATTCCGCCGCGCTCGCCGTCCTCCTCGCCTTCGTCGCGCTGTTCTTCGACGGACACCGCGGCTTCGCCCCGCGCCAGGGCCTCACCCGCGTCGCCGGGGCGATGGTCGCCTGCGGCCGGCAGATCGCCATGATCGCCGCCATCATCCTGTGCGCGTCCATCGTCATCGGCGTTCTCGGCATCACCGGGCTCGGCGTGAAGCTGACGTCCGCCATCATCGCCGGGTCCGGCGGCGAGGTTTGGCCGACGCTGCTGCTGACCGCCCTCGCCTGCCTCATCCTGGGCATGGAAGTCCCCACCACGGCCGCTTACGTGATCTGCGTGTCGGTCGCGGGGCCCGCGCTCACCGGCCTCGGCATCGAGCCGCTGCAGGCGCACCTCTTCGTGTTCTGGTTCGCGCTGTTGTCGACCATCACGCCGCCGGTATGCGGGGCGGTGTTCATCGCCGCCGGCATGGTGGGTGAAAACTGGCTGAAGGTCGCCATGGCGGCGATGGCGCTCGGCGTCGGCCTCTACGTGATCCCGCTCGGCATGATCGCCAACCCGGCGCTCATAGACATCGCCGACCGCCCGCTGATGGCGCTGCTCGTCGGGGTGCAGATGGCGATCGGCCTCACCGGCGTCTCGTTCGGCCTCATCTCGCGCTGGCGGCTGCCGGCGCGTGCCGCCGCCCTCGTCGGCGGCGGCCTCGTCATCTTCGCGCCGGTGCTGATCTGACGCTGATCAGTAGCCGCGGGCGGCGTCCACCGTCGGCGGCACGGTCCCGTCGGCGAAGAAGGCCGCCAGGTTCGCCGCCACGATGGCGCTGGCGCTCTCCATGTCGGTGATCGCCGCAACGTGGGGCATCACCGTCACCTTGGGGTGGGACCAGAAGGGATCGTCCGCCGGCAGCGGCTCGGTGTCGAACACGTCCAGCACCGCGTGGCCGATTCGCCCGGAATCGAGCGCCGCCAGCAGCGCCGTGCGGTCGACGATCGGCCCGCGCGCCACGTTGATCAGCCCCGCCCCGGCCTTGCAGTAAGAGAGCATGCGAGCGGAGAGCAGGCCGCGCGTCGCCTCCGTCAGCGGCACCAGGACGACGACGATGTCCGCCTCCGCCAGCACCAGCGGCAGCGCGGCATCCCCATGGCGGCAGTCCACCCCCGGAACGCTGCGGGCCGAGCGGGACCAGCCGATCACCTTGAAGCCCTGCCCGGTGAGGGTGGCGGCGCAGGCCCGGCCGAGCTCGCCGAGGCCCAGGATCGCCACCGTGCGGCGCGACGCGCGCGGGTGGTCGAGCTGCCGCCACACGCCCTGGCGCTGAAAGGCGAGATATTCCGGTACGCGGCGGTGCAGGTAGAGCGTATGGGTGAGGACGCCCTCGGCCATCGCCTCGCCCAGAACGGGGTCGACGAGGCGCACGATGCCGATGCGCTCCGGCAGCGTTCCCACCATGCGCTCCACGCCCGCCCACACGCTCTGCACCCACACGAGGCCGGTGAAGCGTGCCATCTCGGCCGGGTCGGGGTTGGCGACGATGGCGACGCGCGCTGCCGCCGCCGCCTCGTCGGACATCTCGGCCGGGGCGGCGATGGTGTGGCCCGGCAGGACGGAGCGGAGTGCGCCCGTCCACGCGGCGCGCTCCTCATCCCCCATCCGGTTGAAGAAGGGGATGGTTTCGCTCACGCGGCCCACACCGCGGCTTCTTCGGCGAACCCCTTCACCTCGATCGGGTTGCCGGCGGGGTCGCGGAAGAACATCGTCCACTGCTCGCCGGGCTGGCCCTCGAAACGCACGGTGGGCGGGATGATGAAGTCGACGCCGCCTTCCGTCAGACGGCCGGCCACCTCGCGCCACAGGGTCAGCGGCAGCACGGCGCCGAGGTGGGGCATCGGCACCATGTGGTCGCCCACCTTGCCGGTCGCCTCGCTGGGGAACGGGGCGCCTTTGTGCAGCGAGATCTGGTGGCCGAAGAAGTCGAAATCGACCCAGGTGTCCGTGCTGCGCCCCTCCTTGCAGCCCAGCAGCGTACCGTAGAAGCGGCGCGCCTCGGCCAGATCGTCGACATGGAAGGCGAGGTGGAAGAGCGGCTTGAAGGTCATCTGCGGTCCTTGGCGGTCTGAGGACGGGCGGGAGGCCACCCGCGGTGGGAAGATGCGCCCCTTTTCAAACAAGCCGCCGCGCCATGCCACCGAGCCGCGCCCCCGCCCGCCGCAAGGCAGCCATGCATGGCGCTCTCTCGCGGTGAGCGTGGTCACCAAAACGTCACCCATGGGCCAAAAACCCGGTTTCGATGCATTTTATGCCCGAATCGGCGCCTATCCCGCTCAGCTTCGGCCCGCACTGGCGAAGGGAGGCGGCGAATCGCATCGCCGCCGCCGGACGTGGATCAGGCGCCGGAGGAGAGCATCGCCGCGACGGCGTCGGCGGTGGGGATCGGCGCCACGGCACCGTAGCCGCGCACCGACAATGCCGCCGCGCACGCCGCATAGCGCCCCGCCGCGGCCGCATCGTTGGTCTCCAGCCATTTGACGAGGAACGCACCGTCGAAACAGTCGCCCGCGCCCGATGCGTCGACCGCCTCGGTGGGGACGGCCGGGATGGTGTGGCGCGCCGAGCCCTCCTGCACCACGGCCCCGTCGGCCCCCAGCGTCAGCGCGATGACCGATGGGCCGAGCGCAGCGTAGACGTCCAGGATCGCATCCGGCGCGGTATGGCCGGTGAGGACGGACGCATCGTCGAACCCGGGCAGCGCGATGTCGGCCGAGCGCAGCGCCTGATGGATGACGGCACGCGCCCGCGGCAGCGGCCACAGCCGGGCACGGTAGTTGAGGTCGTAGGAGACGGTGACGCCGGCCGCTCTGGCGCACTCCATCGCCGCAAAGCCCGCGTCGCACGCCGTCGACGAGATCGCCTGGCTGATGCCGGAGAGGTGCAACAGCCGCGCCCCCTCGATGGCGGCGGGCGGGATGTCCTGCGGTCCCATCAGCGCCGCCGCCGACCCCGCGCGGCGGTAGGAGAAGCTGTGCCCCGCCTCGCCGTGGTCGACGAAGTAGATGCCGGTCGGCGCCTCGGCATGGCGCGTCACATAGCGGGTGTCCACGCCCTCGGTGTGCCACAGGTCCATGATCATGTCGCCGAACTGGTCGCGGCCCAGCGCCGAGATCATGCCGACCTTGGCCCCCTGGCGCGCAGCGGCGATGGCGACGTTCGACACGTCACCCCCGAAGCCCTCCAGCCAGCGCCCGTCGGACTGCCGGTTGAACTCGATCATCGGTTCGCCGAGGCAGACGATGTCCATCGCCGCGGCGCCCATCAGCGGCCCATCGCCGCGCGGGTGGCGTCCGCGAATGCCTTGGCGTCGGCGGCGACCTCGGCCACCGTCTTGCCCGGCTTGTAGAGCGCGGAGCCGATGCCGACACCGTCCGCCCCGCCCGCCAGCCACTCACCGATATTCTTGGCGTCCACCCCGCCGGTGACGATGAGGCGCGTACCCTTCGGCAGCACGGCGCGCATCGCCTTCACCACCTTGGGGCTCAGCCCGTCGCCGGGGAAGAGCTTCAACGCGTCGGCGCCCGCGTCCAGCGCCTGGAAGGCCTCAGACGGGGTGAAGACGCCCGGCACCGAGAGAAGGCCGCACCGCTTGGTGGCGCGCACGACTTCCGGATTGAAGTTCGGCGAGACGATGATGGTGCCGCCCGCGTCCGCCACACGCGCGACCTGCTCGGGATAGAGCACGGTGCCGGCGCCGACGATGGAGGTGCCGGAGAACTTGTCCGCCTGGATGCGGATCGACTTGAACGGCTCCGGCGAGTTGAGCGGCACTTCCATCACTGGGATCGCCGCATCCACGAGCGCCTGGCCGACGCCCTCCGCCTCATCCGGCGAAAGACCGCGGAGCACGGCCACGACCGGCATGGATTTCAGCGCGTCATCGAGCGTCATCGGGGGACCCCTTGCAGAATTGTCTCGCAGGACGTGAAGCGAAGCTGCGGGCCTGTCAACGCACGGCTTCTCCCGAGGCGGCCATGCGCTGGCGCCGGGCGGGCAGATCGGCGAGGACGGCGGCCCGATCGGCCGCGCTCATGGTGGCCCATCCGGCGATCTCGTCGATGGTACGCTGGCAACCGCGGCACAGGCCGGGGCCAGGCGCGATCTGGCAGACCTTGGTGCACGGGCTGTCGCTCGCCGCGCTTCGTGGGGCGCTCATCGGCTCAACCGGTGCGCTTCAGGGCGGCGACGAAGAAGCCGTCCGTGCCGGTGGCGGCGGGGGTCATCGTCATCATCAACCCCTCCGCGCTCCAAGGCATGGGCGCCGATGAGCCGGCGACGTCGACCCAGGCGTCGGCCATCGAGGTCAGCGTGAAGTCGGACGCGCGGTCGAGGAAATCGGCGATCTGCGCCTCGTTCTCCTGCGGCAGCACCGAGCAGGTGACGTAGATCAGCGTGCCGCCGGGGCGCACGAATTGGCGCGCGGTGTCGAGCACGTCGGCCTGCTGATCGGTGCGCTTCTCCAGCGCCTCGGGGGTGAGGCGCCACTTCGTCTCGGGCCGGCGGCGCCATGTGCCCGAACCCGAGCACGGCGCGTCGACCAGCACCTTGTCCATCTTGCCGCGGAGGGCCGAAAGGTCGGACCCGGCGCGGTGGACCTGGGCGTTGCGCACACCGGCGCGCTTCAGCCGCTCGAAGATCGGGGCGAGCTGGTTCTGGTCGGCGTCGGTGGCGTGGAGCTGGCCGCGATTGTCCATCTGCGCCGCCAGGGCCAGCGTCTTGCCGCCGGCGCCTGCGCACAGGTCCAGGATCTGCTCGCCGGGGTGGGCGAGCGTCATCAGCGCGGCGGCCTGGCTGCCTTCGTCCTGCACCTCGACCTGGCCGCGCTGGTAGAGGTCCTCGCGGGTGATGTTGGGCGCCCTCTCCCACCCGTCGCGGGCCGGAAGGCGGATGCCGACGGGGCTGATCGCGCCCTTCTCGGCGCCGAACCGCTTCAGCGCGGCGAGCACCTTGGCGGGGTCGGCCTTCAGCGTGTTGACGCGCAGGTCCACCGGCGCGCGGGCTGCGAGCGCCGCCGCTTCGGCCACCCAGTCGTCGCCGAAATTGTCCTCGAAGGCGGGGGCGAGCCAGTCCGGGATGTCGGCAGCGACGTCGGCGGGCGCCTCGGCCAGGCGGTCGGTGGCGAGGGCGGCGCGTTCGGCCTCGGTCAGCTCGCCGGGGCCGTGGGTGCCGGTGCAAAGGTCGGTGAGGTCGGCAAGGCCGACGCCCCAGTGAAAGCGCAAGGTGGCGAGCGTCACGGCCCGGGCGGTATCTTCACCGGCGCGGAAGGCGGAGGAGCGGCGCCAGCGGAGCACGTCGAACACCAGGTTGCCGATGGCCGCGCGGTCGCCGGAGCCTGCGAACCGGTGCGATAGGCCCCAGTCCTTCAGCGCGTCGGCCACCGGGCGGTGACGCTGTTCGACGTCGGTCAGGACCTCGATGGCGGCGGCGATGCGGCCTGCGGGTTTCATTTTGTCTTCTCGTCGGTCAGGCGCGGTCAGGGTCGACCGCATCAGGGTGTCGGGCGTGGCCGGGTGTCAGGCGCGGTCGGGAGCGGTGGCGGAAGGGATAGCGCTTCGCCCGGTGCGGTGCCACCAGTCGGCCAGCATGCGGAACCAGCGAAGCGCCAGCTCGGCGGTCTCCGCCTCGAACCCGCCGCGCGGTGTCATCAACGGAAGCGGCAGGGAGACCGAGACGCCCGCCTCACCATGCGGCGCCACCACGGCCCAGCGCGGCGCCACCGCGGCAAGGTCCGCCATCACCGCATCGCGCTCCGCCGGGGCGGTGTCGCCGAGGCCGATGAGGAGGTCCGCCGCGCCGAACGGCTCCCCCTCGGCGCAGTGGAGGCGGTAGCGCAGCAGGCAGGGCGCGACGTCCGCCGCGTCGAAGATCTCGGCGACGGCCACCGGGCCGGTGTCCGCCGCCGCCGTGCCGGGGACGGCGATGCCGATGGCCGACGCGCGCGGCGACCGCTCCACATAGGCGTGGAGCGCCGCGCGCAGCCGGTTACGGGCGTTTGCGCCGTCCTCGTCCGTCAACGCGCGCTCGGGTAGTTCGGGCTCTCGCGCACGATGGCGACATCGTGGACGTGGCTTTCGGCAAGGCCCGCATTGGTGATGCGCACGAACCGGGCCTTCTCGTTCAGCTCGGCAAGGTCCTTGGCGCCGACATAACCCATCGCCGAGCGCAGGCCGCCGACGAGCTGGTGAATGACGTTGCCCACCGGGCCCTTGTAGGGCACCTGCCCCTCGATGCCCTCCGGCACCATCTTCATGGTGTCGCGCACCTCGGCCTGGAAGTAGCGGTCGGCCGAGCCGCGGGCCATGGCGCCCAGCGATCCCATGCCGCGATAGGATTTGTACGAGCGGCCCTGGTGCAGATAGACCTCGCCCGGCGCCTCCTCGGTGCCCGCCAGAAGCGAGCCGACCATGGCACAGGACGCCCCCGCCGCCAGCGCCTTGGCAAGATCGCCCGAGAACTTGATCCCGCCGTCGGCCACCACAGGGATGTCCTGCCCGGAGGCGACCTTGCAGGCCTCCATGATGGCGGTGAGCTGCGGCATGCCCACACCGGCGACGACGCGTGTGGTGCAGATGGAGCCTGGGCCGATGCCGACCTTCACCGCGTCCGCGCCCGCGTCGATCAGGGCGCGCGTGCCGTCCGGGGTGGCGACGTTGCCGGCCAGCACCTGAACCTGGTTGGAGAGGCGCTTCACCTGCGCCACCGTGTCGAGCACCTTCTGGGAATGGCCGTGCGCGGTGTCGACGACGACGAGGTCCACCTCGGCATCCACCAGCGCCTCGACGCGCTCCATGCCGGCATCGCCCACATTGGTGGCGGCGGCGACACGCAGGCGGCCCTTGGCGTCCTTCACCGCGTTCGGATAGGCACGCGCCTTCTCCATGTCCTTCACGGTGATGAGGCCGGTGCAGTTGCCCGCCTCGTCCACCACCAGAAGCTTCTCGATGCGGTGTTGGTGGAGCAGCCGCTTGGCCTCGTCCTGGCCCACCTCGTCACGCACGGTAACGAGGTTCTTGGACGTCATCAGCTCACGAATCGGCTGGGACGGGTCGCTGGCGAACCGCACGTCGCGGTTGGTGAGGACGCCGACCAGACGGCCGCGGATGTGGCCGCCGAGGCCTCCATTCTCCACCACCGGGATGCCGGAAATCTTGTGCTGGTCCATGAGAGCCAGCGCGTCGCCGAGGGTGGCGTCGGGGCCGATCACCAGCGGGTCGACGATCATGCCACTTTCGTACTTCTTCACGCGGCGGACCATGGCGGCCTGCTCGATCGGCGTGAGGTTGCGGTGGATGGTGCCGATGCCGCCGGCCTGAGCCATGGCGATGGCGAGTTCCGCCTCGGTGACCGTGTCCATCGCAGACGATAGGATCGGGATGTTGAGCGGCAGCTCGCGCGTGACGTGGGTGGCCACGTTGGTCTCACCCGGCAGGACTTCGGAAAGCCCCGGCATCAATAGAACGTCGTCGAACGTGAGCGCCTCGATCGTCCCGAGGCTCACAAACTCTGCCATGTCTCGTCCCCCTTCCCCCGGCACCGTCGCACGGGGCCGGCGGACGGGTCCGCCGTCCGTCCCCATAACGGCAGGCCGCGCGAACTTCAACGCACCAAAGTTGCAGATGTAACGGGGGAGCTATGCAGCCTTGGCGGTATCGACGGGTTTGGCGCCGGTGAGATCGTCCACGCTGAGGGGCTGGGTGGGGCGCGACAGGCGGGCGAAGACCACCCAATGCAGCCGTTCCTGGGCGCGGGTCAGCGCCACATAGGCGAGGCGCTTCCACAGCGGCATGCCGCCGTCGACGATGCCGGCGCGGGCCGCGGCCTTGAGGTCAGGCGCGAACACCTGAACGTCCGGCCACTGCGATCCTTGCGCCTTGTGGATGGTCAGCGCCGCGCCGTGGAGGAAGGTCGCCCCCATGCGCGCGACGAAGGGGAACCACGGCTCCTCCTCCCCCACCCGCTCGATCTTCACGATGGAGGCGACGACGATGTTCGGCTCGTCCGCCCCGACGACGTGGATGCGCGACAGGCCCGGCTTCTTGCCGGGGCCGCGAAAGATGACCTGGGCGCCGCGGATGAGGCCGCGAGCCTCCAGCTCGATGCGGTCGTTCTGCCGCTTGGCGGGAAGCTCGATACCGTCGCACAGGAGCGGCTCGCCGGGGAGAAGCTCGTCGTCCCCCGCCCCGTAGGCGCCGCGGAAGGCGGTGATGAGGCGGATGCGCGTCTGGTTGCGCCAGACGAGGACGGGCGAGCGGGCCATCAGGTCGGAATTGACGCGCGGTGAGACGACGACGCGGTCGTCCCGCCGGGCAGCGTCCTCCACCATCGCCTCGAAGGCGGGGAAGGAAAGGTTCGGATCGGCGAGCGCGTGGGCGAGGTCCAGAATCGGGCTGCCCGCCTCCTGGCGGTGGATCCGTTCCAGGCGCACCACCTCGCTTTCGGGCATCTTGTCGAACACCATGTCGCCGCCCTTCACGGGGGCGAGCTGGGCCGGATCGCCGAACAGGATCAGCGTCGGAAACAGCTCCTTGAGGTCGGCGAGCTGCTGCTCGGACAGCATCGACGCCTCGTCGACGAAGCCGATGTCCATCGTCTCGTCGCGCCGCGCCCAGCCGGTGATGAAGTCGGATCCGCGCAGGCCCGCCATGGCGAGCGCGCCCACGACGGACTTGTTGGTCTTGTAGAAGGCGGCGGCGCGCTGGAGGATCTCTTCGGAAAACCCTTCCGGCTTCTCTTCTTTCTCTCCGGCGATCCAGTCGACGAGGGCTTGATAATGATCGTCGAACACCGGGCGGTAGAGGAGCCGGTGGAGCGTGACGGCCGGGACACCGCGCTGGCGCAGCACGCTGGCGGCCTTGTTGGTGGGGGTGACGATGGCGAGGCTGCGGTCGGTGGCCTTGCGCTTCTTGCCGTCGTCGGGCGCGGCGATGTCGACACCGGCTTCGGTGAGGTCCTTCACCAGTTGGGCGAGGACGTGGGTCTTGCCGGACCCGGCTTTGCCCACGACGGCGACGACCCCGGAGGCCGCGCCCGCCTCCTGCGTTCCGCCGTCGACGATGTCGACACCGCGGCTCTTCAGAAGCGCCGCGACGCGCGACCAGGCCGCCGACTGGTCGGGCGCGAAGTCACCATGCGGGCACGCGTCGCTTGCCCCTTGCGCCTCCGCCATAATGTTCCGTCCCTTCGAATCGACCATGCCCTACCATAGCCGAAAGGTCCGGCCGACTTCGACCATTGTGATGGGCGCGCGCCGGCCGCACGCCGACGTCATGCCCCGTCCAGCGGTTGATAGCCAAGGATTTGCAGCAGCCGCTCGACCATCTCGCCCTGGACCGGGGAGTCGTGCTCGGCCTCCACATTATAGTATGGCCGGCCGTCGTTCAGGACGACGTGGTTGGAGAATGAGCAGTCGCTGTTCTGCCGCGTCACCTTCTCGTAGACGACGCCGAGGCCGGCGCCGTTGAGCCGCACGCGCAGGGCCGATGCTGCGCGATCCTGCGCCAACGGCCCCTGACCGGCGATATAGATGAGATTGTCCGCATCGCCGAAGCGGCCGCTGGTGATCGGGTAGCCCTGTTCCTTGTCGGTCCAGACATCGGCGGTGATGCCTCCGCCGTCGGTGTTGTTGTGGGTGGAGAAGATGTGCGGGCGCCCGTCATAAAGGCCCATCACGAACGCGGTGTAGTTGGGCATGGGATCGGTGATGGCGCAGGGGCGGGCGTCGGCGGCGGTGGCGGCGAACATCCGGTTGAGATCGGCGCCCATGGCGAGCCGCTCCTCGTTCGCCTGGGCGGCGACGAGACGGCCGCCGTAGCGGGTGACGGCGCGAAGGGCCGCGTCGAAGGCTTCGTCCTCGTCGTCGTGGGGAAGATACCAGATCGGGCCTTCCGGCGCCGCACGGTTCTCGACCGAGACGAAGGCGAAGGTGGCACCGTTTTCCGGAAGCTGGACGTGGGTGATGCAAAGGCCCGCAGCGTCGATCCTCGCCGCGTTGCGGACGAGGTCGGGATCGGTCTCGCCGGAGACGGGGCGGCACCCGGCGCGCTCCCCCGGCGCTGTACCGCGCAACGTGGCGTCCTCCTGCCCGGCCTTGTGGTCCGCAGGCCGTTGGTCCGCCGCCGGAAGGGGTGCGAAACGGGCGCGCGAGGCCGCGGCGCGCGGGTTGGGCCGGGGAAACCACGCGACGTCTGGGCGTTTGTCCGCTGCGGCGGCATCGAGGGCGGCGGGGCCGGCTTCCGTCGCGCTCGTTTGGGTGATGTTTTCCGCGGGAGGTGACGCGGCGGATACCGGTGCGGCGGCGTCAGGATCGGACGCGCCGCCCGCACCCGGCACGGCGTCATGGCTGGCCGCCACCGGATCGGATCCTGCACTTTCGAGCGACGCGGGTGTGGGCGCAGCGGGCGTGGTGGTGGCGCTCTGGGTGGTGGCAGGCGCGTTCGTGGCGAACGGCACCTGAGCGGGTGTCGTCGTAGCGGGTGTAGTGGCGGCGGGCATGGTGGTGGCGGCCCGCGCCAAAGCGGGTGTCGTCGGGGCGGGTGTAGCGGCGGCAGGCGGCGCGGCATCCGCAAATTTGGCGATCAGCGCGGCGCGGGCGAGGTCTCGCGGCGTGGTCGATTGAGGCGCCCTCTCTTGCTGCGCGCTAGGCTGCCGCGCACTCTCCTGCTGCGCGCTCGACTTCTGGGCGCTCGAGTGCTGTGCCGTGACGGGTCCGGGCCTGGGGCGCGGCACGGGTGTGCCGTTGATGAAGACGGCCGGACCGGGCGCGACATTCACCGCCGCCCCAGGTGGAGCGGACGATGAGGGCGATGGAACGGGTTCCGCCGAAGCCGGATCGTCCCCCTCTTCGAGCCATCGGAGCGTCGCGCCGGGTGCTGGCGCGCCGGGTACCGCCATGGTCGCCGCCATGGCCATGATCCGGGCTTGGTGGACAGAATCGGTGTCGGCGCCACGTTCCGGTTCGGCCTTCCGTTCAGCGTCCGGCCGGGCGCCATCCCGAAGAGTGTGCGCGCCCGCCGCTTGCACGAACGCCTGTGCGGTGTCGGCTTGTGGCACCGGACCCTCCGGCCGGGCGGAACCGGCGGCGGGCGCGCTCGGCGCCATCGCGCGGTCGGTTTTCGCGGCCGCCGCCGTCGGCGGTGCGCGGCCGGACGACGAGGCGAACGCCATTTCGCCTTCCGCGGGGATGGCCGCACCGCCGGGACCGAGCGGCGCCAGCACCGTCCCCGACGCACCCGGCACCACCTCTGCGCCCGACAACGCCGGCGCGCCCGTCAGCGTGCCGGCGCCCCCGGACAGGCGGCGCTTCACGAAGGCGCGTGTGAACACCTCATCGCGCATCGTCGACGGGTTGGCTTCGAGGTCGCGGGCAAGCGCGTCCAACAGCGCGTCGGGATATGCGCCGCTCGCGGTGTTGAAGGGGCGCACCTCCGCCAGATAGGCGGCGCGGGCGCTGCGTCCGTCGTCGAAATCCGCCCCGCTCAGCCGCCCCAGACGCAGCAGAGATACGCGCACGAGGCATTCACGCAGCCCCACCTCGGGCCGGTCGCGCAGGATCTGCGCCAGCACCTCGTTGTTGGTGAGCGCACGGATCTCCCTGCAGTTCTCACGGTCATAGGCGGCCACGCCGGTGATCGACCCGAGGCCGAATGCCAACGCCGCCGCGATCCCGGCCATCTGCACGATGAGGCGCATCGCCCCTCTCCGCTGCCATCCTCGGTCGCAAAAGACTGGGAGCGGGAGGTGCGCTTGGTCAACCCCTGGTTAGAGTCGCTGCTTGCAGCAACCGTCGGGAGACGTCACCGACGCCGCACTTTGCCGGGCCGGACCAAGGCGCTGCACGGATGCACGAATCGATCTCCCGGCGCTTCGGCGCAAGCCCGGAGACAGCGTGCCCCGCCCGTCGAGACACGCGGCCCGAGCGCAAGGGAGCGCGAGTTCTAGGCTCGCGCCCGCCGATCCGTGCCCAAAAGGCAACGGCCGGCCGTAAAAGACGCCCCAGCCGGTCCCCCAGCTCGGCCCGCGCACCGCCGCGGTGGAACTTGCCCGTCCCGTCCGGCATCACCAAGCCATGGACCGCATCGCCCGTCGCCCCGCCCCCCGCATCTGCGCGAGAGATCAATGATCCGACGCACGTTCCAATTCGGCCTCATCGCGGCCGTTGTCGCGGGCGTCATCGCGGCGAAGGCGACGGAACCGCGCCAGGAGCTGGATACCGGGCCGAACGCCGCGATGCACGTTCCTGCGCTGGCGGGCGACCCACTCACATCAACGGCTGCTCTCGCCCTCACCGGCAACAAATCGGGGGACCTCGGCCTGACCGACGGCGGCGTCCGCTCCGCATTCCCGCGCCGCCGTCCGGACCTTGCGCGGGCAACGCCCGTCCCCGCCGACGGGTCCGACCCGGCGTTCGAGGTCATGGCCGGGCAGATGCTGATGGTCGGCTTCCAGGGCGACGATGTCGACCAGGCCGGACCGCTGCGCGTGGCGCGCCAGATCGAGGCCGGGCGCCTCGGCGGTGTCATCTTCTTCCGCCAGAACGTGAAGTCCGAGGCGGCGGTGAAGCGGTTGACGGCGCTGTTTCGCCGATCCGCTCCGCCGGGACTGCCGGTGCTGATCGCCGTCGACCAGGAAGGCGGCAAGGTGCAGCGGCTGACCACCAAGGTCGGGTTCGCCAGCACACCGTCCGCCCGCCGCGTCGCCGACGATGGCGAGGAGGCGGCCACCCGCATTTATGGCGACCTTGCTCGCGCGCTGGCCGACTGGGGCTTCAACGTCAACCTCGCCCCTGTGGTGGACCTCGGTGCGGATCGCGACAATCCGATCATCGCCCGCCTCGGCCGCGCTTTTTCGGGCGATCCCGCCACCGTCGCCGCGCTGGCGGGCCGCTTCGTCGCCGCGCACCGGGCCGCCGGGATCCTCACGTCCCTCAAGCACTTTCCCGGCCACGGCTCGTCCGACGGCGACACGCACAAGGGCTTCGTGGACGTCTCGCTGTCCTGGCGCGAGATCGAGCTTGCGCCCTTCCGCACCCTCATCGCCGAGGGGCTCGCCGACATGGTGATGGTCGCGCACGTCCACCTCAGCCCCTATGGAACAGAGGGCCAGCCCGCATCGCTGTCGCGCGACCTCATCCAGGGCCTCCTGCGGGACACGCTGGGGTTCGAGGGTGTCGTGATCTCGGACGATATGGAGATGGGCGCCGTCACCCGTCTGGGCGACCCGATCGACCTTGCGGCCGAGGCGGTGGCCGCGGGCAACGACATCATCGTCTATGCCGGGGGCGCGGCCGGGCAGGACGATATCGTCGACGCCTTGCAGACGAGCCTTGCCGGTGCCGCGGCGGCGGATCCCGTCCTTCACGGCCGGGTCGCGCAGAGTTTCCGCCGCGTGATGGCGATGAAGGCGGACCGCCTCGCGCCTCGTCCTGCGCGCTGAGGAACCGCGGCGGCGCGTCGTCAGGCGCCCTCACCTTGCCGCGATCCGATCCATCCCGAGCCGCATCGACGACGATTCCGTGAGCGCCGGAGCGACCGCTGCCGCCTATTTTGGCCGGATGAAGAGCCGCCGAGGCACCTTTTGCGGCGTTTCGGGGCGGTTCGAGCGGCTACAACCGACCCGCAGGGTTAATTTACGTCTAATGGAAATGCGAACACAATCCTATCTTAACCAACCGTCCGCTGCCTTAGAAGTAAATCTCGGTTTAACTTAGTGTAACGCGACTTCAAATCACCCTGCGATCACAGGCGATTGCATGCCATGTCTGGGACCCCAATTTTCCCTTGGGAATGGCTGGTTTGGCGTCCCGATCTGATCTGTCTCAAGCATGGTGAACGGCCCTGTGTTGTCCAAAAAACACAGGCGCGCAGCGGCACTTTCCCATTTGGGGCTGCTTCATAAGTGCATGTTTCAATTTACATGCATTTTATGAAATGGACTGCGACGAGTGCAACATTTTCGCAATCTTTTTCAACCAAAGGATGCAAATTTGCGTCAGAGATTTCGCGGTTTTTGCGACGGTGATTTCTGGAAAAACTGAATGCTTGACTACTTAAGCTAGGTCTTCCAGAACGGCTGCGGACTGGATTCTCAGCTGCGTATGTCATTCGGCAATTCGATCAAACGAAAAGCCTCAGTCTGGCGCCGAATGACTGAAGCGGGGGTGGCACACCATCCCTTCGAGGGCCGGTCGACATATAGCGCGATCGCATGAGAAGGAATGCCGGATGGCTATTAGGTTTGGTACGAGCGTCGGAGACAGACTCCGCGGTTCCAATGGCACTGATCTGATCCGTGGTTACGAAGGCGACGACCTTCTGATCGGTGACGACGACGTCGACTCCGGCAACGATCTGATGATCGGTGACGAAGGCAACGACACGTTCTACGGCGGTGTTTACGACGACTCCGGTGAGACCGCGGTCTCCTCCGACTCCGGCAGCGACACCATGCTGGGCGGCGAAGGCGACGACGTCTTCCACAGCGGCGGCGGTGCCGACCTGATCGACGGCGGCGACGGCTACGACATGGCCTACATCGACCGCTCCGACCTCGACGGCGGCATGTCCGTGTTCGGCAACGGCTTCGGCGGCCGTGTCCGTTCGATCGGCTCCAGCAACTCGATGACGATCAGCGACGGCTCCGTCGTCGGCGACGTCGAGGGTCTCGAGCTCACCGGCACCGACTTCAACGACACCATCTTCCTCGCCAACAACTACGCGCTGGAAGACGTGACCGTGTACGGTGGTCAGGGCAACGACAACATCGTCACCGGTGACAGCGAAGACGTCATCGAAGGCGGCGAAGGTCGTGACATCATCAGCATGGGTGCTGGCGACGACACCGCCGACGGCGGCGAGGGCCGTGACATCATCGACGGTGGCGCGGGCAACGACTCCATCATCGGCGGCGGCAACAACGACATCCTGTCCGGCGGTGAAGGCGAGGACGTTCTGCTCGGTGGTTCGGGCGAAGACGTCCTCATCGGCGGCGCGGGCGCCGACGAGCTCGACGGCGGCGAAGGCTTCGACACTTACACCGGCGGTGAAGGTGCGGACAGCTTCCTGATGGCCTGGGGCGAGATGGAATACGACCTCGTCACCGACTACGACTCGGTCAACGACACCATCACCGTGTCGTTCGGCGAGGGCATCACGGAAGAGGACGTGCTCATCTCGGTGCTCTCCGAGGAGTATGGCCTGGTCTCCGTCCAGGTGACCGGCGAGGACGATTTCGTCACCACCGAGTACTTCATCGCGCAGGGCGTGCTTGAAGCGTCCGACATCGACACCTCGTTCGTGCCGCTCGGCTAATCGGCGACGCGGGGACGCTCCGGCCGTCCCCGCTTTGCCGAACGACAAATGCGCCCCTCGGGGCGCATTTTTTGTTTGGGGGGCAGCGCGGCGCCTCGGGCCGGCCACAAGGAGACCGCTCGCGCCCGCCGGGTCCCATCCCCTCACCGCCTTCGTCGTCGCCCGTTGCGTGCCCTGAGGTGCCCTTGCGCGCCCCGTGCCGGCCACATGCGCTTGCCTGCGCCGCAGGACAGCGCTCCGGCCGCCGAGACGGCGCAGGCCCAGCGTCGGACGTGACTCGCCGAGCACCGCCCTTGAGCCGCCTCTTGCGACGAGGCCCCTCCCAATCGCATTCTCGCGCCACCTGCGCGCTTATGACACCCGTGCCACCCGTCCTCCCTGCCGCATGGGCTGCCATGAGGGTAACGATGAGAGAGACGCGGCTTTCGCGCCCCTTGCGCATCGGATACATGCACGCCGAGATCCGACCACCCGGTGTGCCTCGCCCGGCCGCCGCGGGACGCTATGTGTCATCCCAGACCGGCAGGGCGCTCCGCCGCGGAGCCGCCACCATGAGGTTTGCCCGAGGAGCGCCACCATGACCCCACCCCCGGCAGGCCCGGATTCCGGCGCGGATGACGACTATGCCGCCCGCCACGCCCGCCTGCGCGCCCAGTTGACCGAGCGCGAAGAAGCCGAGCGCGCGGAGAATGAGCGAATCGAGAAACGCGCCCGCTCGACCACCGGCTATGCTGTCGCCTTCCGCCTCTCCACCGAGTTCGTCAGCGCCGTGGTGGTGGGTCTGGCCATCGGATGGGGGCTCGATTGGGTCGCCGGGACGCTGCCGCTCTTCATGGTGATCTTCCTTCTGCTCGGATTTGCGGCGGGCGTCCTCAACGTTTTACGCTCGGCGGGCTTGATTCAAACGCCAGAGCCGGGCAAGAGACGCCCCGGCGGACGATGAATCGCCCGCCACAATAGTACACTTCCGCCGGATCGGCGGGCCAACCGGGACTTCTCTTCACGTGGCAACGGCTGAAGGCGGCGGGCTCGACCCCATTCATCAGTTCGAAGTGCATCCGCTGTTCGACATCGAAGTCGGCGGCGTCGATCTCTCGTTCACGAACGTTTCGCTCTACATGGTGGCGACGGTGGCGGTCACCATCGCCCTCATGCTCCTGCCCACCTCGCGCCGCGCCTTGGTGCCCGGCCGGTGGCAGAACCTTGCCGAGATGAGCTACGAATTCGCGGGCAACATGCTGCGCTCCTCCACGGGCGCCGGCGGCATGAAGTTCTTCCCGCTCGTGTTCTCTCTCTTCATGTTCATCGTGGTCGCGAACTTCATCGGCATGTTCCCGTATTTCTATACGGTGACGAGCCAGCTGATCGTGACATTCGCTCTCGCCCTCCTCGTCATCCTCGTGGTGGTGATCGCGGGCATCCGCCAGCACGGGCTGGCCTTCTTCGGGGTGTTCGTTCCGTCCGGCGTTCCGGGCTACATCGTCCCCCTGGTGTCGACGATCGAGGTCATCTCGTTCCTGTCGCGCCCCATTTCGCTGTCGGTTCGTTTGTTCGCCAACATGCTGGCCGGCCACATCATGCTGAAAGTGTTCGCAGCCTTCGTCATTCAGATGTCGGCTCTGGGCGCGATCGGCGTCATCGGCGCGGTGCTGCCGCTCGGAATGGCCGTGGCGATCACGGCTCTGGAATTCCTGGTGGCGGGTCTGCAGGCCTACGTCTTCGCGGTGTTGACCTGCATCTACCTCAACGACGCCGTTCATCCTAACCACTGACCCTAACCCGCGCTGCACAACCTTATTTGAGCGCACACAAGGAGCCCCCCATGGAAGCGGAAGCTGCCCGTTATCTTGGTGCCGGCATCGCCTGTTTCGGTCTCGCCGGAACCGCGATGGGCCTCGGCAACATGTTCGCCCAGTACCTGTCGGGCGCCCTGCGCAACCCGTCCGCTGCCGATGGCCAGTTCGGCCGCCTCATCTTCGGCTTCGCGGTGACCGAAGCGCTCGGCATCTTCTCGCTGCTGATCGCACTGCTGCTGCTCTTCGCGGTCTAATCGGTAATGTCGAAGCTCGAACTGGCCCAGGTTAATGTCGGGCCGGAGGAGGACGTTCACGTGGGTGACGTCGTGGACACCGGGACGACCGGGGAACACATCACGCATCCGGAAGGGTCGGTCGTTCAGCCGATCCACGGGGGCGAGGACAGTGTGTTCCCTCCGTTCGACTTCGACGCCTTCCCGTCTCACCTCTTCTGGCTGCTGATCTCGTTCGGCATCCTCTATTTCTTCGTCAACAAGGTCATCATGCCTAAAGTTGGCGGGATCCTGGAGGATCGCCGTGACCGGATCGCCAGCGATCTCGGCGAAGCCTCACGGCTTTCGCGCGAGACGGACGAGGTGATCGCGGCCTATGAGCGCGAGCTGACGGAGGCCCGCCAGCGGGCCTACGCCATCGCGCACGAACGCCGCGAGGAGATCAAGGCCGAACAGGCGCGCCAGCAGGCCGAGACCGAAGAGGCGCTGAACACGCGCATCTCCGAGGCCGAGGCGGAAATCGCGGCTCGCCGTGACGCCGCCCTCGCCGACGTCAACGCCATCGCCACGGACGCGGCCCAGGCCATCGTCCAGAAGCTGACCGGCGTTGCCGTTCCGTCCGAAGACGCCAGCGCGGCGGTGAGCCAGGCGGAGGGGTCCCGTGCTTAACAGTGATACCTTCTGGGCGCTCGTCGCGCTGATCATCTTCGTCGGGATCATCATCGCCGTCGGCGGGCCGGGCATGATTGCGCGCGCCCTCGATGGGCGGACGAACCGGATCCGCACCGAACTCGACGAGGCGCGCAAAGCGCGTGAGGAGGCCCAGGCTCTCCTCGCCGAATATCAGCGTCGCCGACGGGATGCGGAAGCGGAAGCCCAGTCCATCGTCGAGGAGGCGCGCAAGGAAGCCCGCCGCCTGACGGAGGAGGCGAACGAAAAGCTGCGCGACATGGTCGAGCGGCGCACGAAATCGGCGGAGGCGAAAATCGCCCAGGCCGAAGCCCACGCCACGGCGGAAATCCGTGGCCGGGCGTCCGAGCTCGCCATCGCGGCGGCGACCGATATCCTGAAGGCGCGCGTTGCCGGTGCGACCGCCGACCGCCTCGTCAGCGATTCGATCGAAACCGTGCGGCAGCGGCTCAATTGATGGGACCATCCCATCTGTGACACCATCCAAGCGGTCGCTCCGGCGGCCGCTTTTTTTTGCCCTTGCGCCCGCCGCGCCGTCGCCTGAACGGCCGGAGGCGCTCCAAGGAGCCCGGCGATGAAACTCTACGGTATGCTGGATTCGCCCTACGTGCGGCGCGTCGCCATCGCCCTCAAATGCCTCGATCTGCCGTTCGAGATCGACCAGGTTTCGGTGTTCCGCCATTTCGACCGGTTCGCCGCCATCAACCCCGTCGTGAAGGCGCCGACCTTGATCACGGATGACGGCACCGTCCTCATGGACTCCACGCTCATCCTCCAACACATCGAGGACGTGGCGGGGCCGGGGCGGACGCTGCGCCCTCACGACCCGGCCGCGCGCGTGAGGGGGCTGCGTCTGACCGGCCTGGCGCTGGCCGCCGGCGAGAAGACGGTTCAGATCGTCTACGAGCACCAATTGAGGCCGCAGGAGAAGCGGCATGACCCGTGGCTGGAGCGCGTCGACGGCCAGTTAAAGGCCGCCTATGATGCGCTGGAGGAGATGGTGGATCCGGACGGCTGGCAATGCGGGGAAACGCTGTGCGAGCCGGACATCACCCTGGCCGTGGTGTGGCGCTTCACCCACTACATGCTGCCGGGGCGGGTGGACACGTCCGACTATCCGCGTCTGACCGCCTTCGGCCTGCGCGCCGAATCGCTGCCGGCCTTCATCGCGACACCGCTGGACTGATACCGCCGCGAGCAGTCCGCGCCGGTGCCAATGCCCGCCGAGCCGGCGCCCGAGGACGGCAGCCCGAGCGCGCGGCAGAGCGCGCCAGCGGCATGGCGGCCCCCTCGCCTCCTCACTTGCCGCCGCCGGTGAACGGCGCGACAAGGGGGCGCGAAAAGGGAGACACCATGGTCACGCGCGCCTTCGCCACCCTCGGGGTGGGCGACGAATATGAGACGATCGCCGAGCGGATGATCGCCGTCTTGGATGTGCTGGTGGACGAGGGAGAGCCCATCCTCTCCGCCTATCGGCCGGAGCAGGACGGCGAATGGCTGATCGACATCATGTTCGTCGACAAGGACCCCGAGGCCCGTGCGCGGTGGCTGGCCGAGGCGCGCAACCTGTTGCCGGAGCTCCCCCCCTTCGAGGAGGACCCGGTGGCCGAGCGCGACTGGGTGGCCGAGAGCCAACGCCAGCTCCACCCGATCTATGCCGGGCGCTTCATGGTGTTCGGATCGCACGACCGCGCGAAGATGCAGCCGACCCAGTGGCGGATCGAGATCGACGCGGGGCGCGCCTTCGGCACCGCGCATCACGCATCGACGCGCGGCTGCCTCATCGCGCTGGAGGCGCTGGCCAAGAGGCGGCCTCTGACCACGGTGGCGGATGTTGGAACGGGCACCGGCATTCTCGCCGTCGCCGCCGACCGGCTGGGCGCGCGGGCCGTCATGGCGGGCGATATCGATCCGGTCTCTGTAGAGGTGGCCCGCCGTAACATCGCCGCCAACCGGACGCATAGACCCATACCGGTCGTGGTGAAGGCGGGACCGTTCGCGATCGCCGAGACGACGATCGCGAACATTCTGGCGCGACCCTTGATCGCGATGGCCCATGAGCTGGCCCTGGCCACAGGCCGTACGCTCATTCTGTCAGGGCTTCGGACGGCGCATGTCCGCCCGGTGAAGGCCGCCTACCTTGCCCAAGGCTTCGTGGTGGCGGACCAGATCATAATCGAGGACTGGGCGACCTTGACGCTGCACCGGCCTCTGAGATGAAGCCGGGCATGGTCATCAGGGCCGCCCGTCGTCGCAGCGGCGCCGCTCGGAGCGCCGCGCGCAGATTAGACGAAGGGGTAGCCGCGCGGATCGCGCTTGGCGATCTCGTTGCGCTCGTAGCCGAGCTTGGTCAGCGTGGCATCGTCGAGGCTCAGAAGGTAGGCGGCAACCGCACGGTCGGCCTGACGCTTGCGCGACTCCATGACCTTGTCGCCGATCCGGGCCAGGAAGCCCTTGGAGGCGGGAGCACGGTCCTGAGCGAAATCTTGAGTAGCGGTGATGGCCATGTGATGAATCCCTGGTTTGTGCGCCGCAACAACTTACGAACTCTTTCACTGCGGCGCGTGACACCACGGAAGGTACGAGAGTCCGCCGCAATCTCAATGCACAGACCTGCATGGCTGGCACCGCGTGGTGCAACGCAAAATGCAGGGCTCGCTGCGCCCATGCCGAACAACACATCCTTCAGCTTATCGACGAACGCGGGGCCTCAATGAGCTTCCAGACCTTCCACGCCGCTTCCACACCTGCCGCCGAAATCGAAAAGCGCGTTCAAAATCTGAGGGATAGCTTTGACGCCCTCGGCGTCGACGGCGTCGTCATCCCGCACGAGGACGCCTACCAGAGCGAGTACCTTCCACCGTCCGAGGACCGCCTGCAGTACATGACGGGCTTCACGGGTTCTTCTGGTCGCGCCTTTGTTTTGCGGGACGCTGCCATGTTTGTGACGGATGGCCGTTACACTTTGCAAGCTCAGTCCCAGGTTCCGCCGCTCTTCCACATTGTTTCGGAGCAGGCGGATGCGGCCCTATGGGCGCGCGAGGCGCTGGCGGGAAAGCGCATCGGCGTCGATCCGCACCTTCACACCCGGGCCGACCTCACCCGAATCGGCGCGCTGGCCGAAGGGCTGACCGTGGTGCCGCTGGAGCGCAACCCGGTGGACCCCGTGTGGCCGGACCGCCCGGCCCCGCCGCGCGGACGTGTGCGCGCCCACCCCGAGGCGCTTGCCGGACGCACCATGGCGCAGAAGATCGCCGACATACGCGCCGCCATGGAGGGCGACGCCCTTTATATTGCCGACAGCGACACGGTGAGCTGGCTCCTCAACTGGCGCGGGGCCGACGTCGCCCACACACCTCTCGTCCTCTCCCGCGCCTTCGTCCCGCGCGAGGGTGAGGTGACCGTCTTCGTCGACCCCGAGAAGGTGCCGAACGATCTCGCGGGCGCCCTTGCCGGCACGGCCACCCTTGCGGCCGAGGACACGATGCTCGCCCGCCTCGCCGCCCTGTCGGCCGGTATCAAGGTGATGGCCGATCCCGCCCGCGCGTCGGACGCGGCGCTGTCGGCGATCGAGAGCGAGGGCACGCTGCTCCCCCGCACCGACCCGGTTCAGCGGCTGAAGGCGATCAAGAACGCCGCCGAGATCGCCGGGATGCGCGCCGCCCACCAGCGCGACGGCGTGGCCGTGGTGCGCTTCTTCGCCTGGTGCGAGGGGAACGCCGTGGGGGCCACCGAGATCGACCTCGTGCGCCAGCTCGAAGCCTTCCGGCGCGAGGCGGGGGCGACGGACGTCTCGTTCGATACGATTTCCGGGTCCGGCCCCAACGGCGCCATCGTGCATTATAGAGTGGACGAGAGCACCAACCGCACCATCGGCGCGGGCGAGCCGGTGCTGATCGATTGCGGCGGCCAGTTCGAGGACGGCACCACCGACATCACCCGCACCTTCGTCGCCGGCGGCGGCGCGGGCGAGGACGACTTCCGCGTCCACTATACGCGTGTCCTCAAGGGGCACATCGCCGTCGCCCGGCAGCTGTTCCCGGCCGGGGCGATGGGATCAGACATCGACCCCCTCGCCCGCGCCGCCCTGTGGCGCTCAGGCGACGACTTCAAGCACGGGACGGGCCACGGCGTCGGCGCGGCGCTCGCGGTGCACGAGGGGCCGGCCAGCATCTCGCGCCGCGGCCGGGTGCCGCTGGAGCCGGGCATGATCCTCTCCAACGAGCCGGGCTACTACCGCACCGGCGCCTACGGCATCCGCATCGAGAATCTGTGTCTGGTGCGCGAGGCGCGCATTCCCTCAGGCGGCGGCGAGGCGATGCACTGGTTCGAGACGATCACGCTGGCGCCGATCGACACGCGGCCGATCATCCCGACCATGATGACGGCGGACGAGATCGGCTGGCTGGACAGCTACCACGCCCGCGTGCGCGGCGCTCTGGTGGGCGACCTGAACGCCGCCGAGCGCGACTGGCTCGCCGCGCGGACCTGCCCGCTCGCCTGACGCTGCGGCGCGTCGCACGCCCCTTCCGTGGGGCGGAGGGCTGCGGCGCCGAAGCGCCGCAGCCGCGTGACATCAGAAGAAGGCCTGCAGCCCGGTCTGGGCGCGGCCCAGGATGAGCGCGTGCACGTCGTGCGTGCCCTCGTAGGTGTTGACGGTCTCCAAATTCACCATGTGGCGGATCACGTGGTACTCCTCGGAGATGCCGTTGCCGCCGTGCATGTCACGCGCCTGGCGGGCGATGTCGAGCGCCTTGCCGCAGTTGTTGCGCTTGACGATGGAGATCATCTCCGGCGCCATCTGCCCCTCGTCGAACAGCCGGCCAACGCGCAGGCTGCCCTGCAGGCCGAGCGCGATCTCGGTCATCATGTCGGCGAGCTTCTTCTGCACGAGCTGCGTCTGCGCCAGCGGCTTGCCAAACTGCTTGCGGTCCAGCGTGTACTGGCGGGCGCGGTGCCAGCAGTCCTCGGCGGCGCCCATCGCGCCCCAGGAGATGCCGTAGCGGGCACGGTTGAGGCAGCCGAACGGCCCCTTCAGACCCGACACGTTCGGCAGGAGGTTCTCCTCCGGTACGAACACCTCGTCCATCATGATCATGCCGGTGACGGACGCACGCAGCGAGATCTTGCCCTCGATCTTCGGCGCGTCGAGACCCTTCATGCCCTTCTCGAGCACGAAGCCGCGGATGGCGCCGTCATGCGCCTCGCTCTTCGCCCACACCACGAACACGTCGGCGATGGGCGAGTTGGAAATCCACGTCTTGGCGCCGGACACCAAGTAGCCGCCGTCGACCTTCACGGCGCGGGTCTTCATGCCGCCGGGGTCGGAGCCGGCGTCCGGCTCGGTGAGGCCGAAGCAGCCGACGAACTCGCCGGACGCCAGCTTCGGCAGCCACTTCTTGCGTTGCGCCTCGTCGCCATAGGCGTAGATCGGGTACATCACGAGGGAGGACTGCACGCTCATCATCGAGCGGTAGCCGGAATCGACGCGCTCGACCTCACGCGCGACGAGGCCGTAGGAGACGTAGGACGCGCCCACGCCGCCGTACTCCTCGGGCACCGTCACGCCGAGAAGGCCGAGCTCGCCCATCTCGTTGAAGATCGCGCGGTCCGTGGTCTCATTGCGCCAGGCCTCCAGAACGCGAGGCTGCAGCTTTTCCTGGGCGTAGGCGTAGGCCGTCTCGCGAATCAGGCGCTCGTCCTCGGTGAGCTGGGCCTCGAGCTGAAACGGATCGTCCCACTGGAAGGCGACCTTTTTATCGTTCGCGTGAAGTTCCGCAGCGGCTGACATAGCGCTCCCTGACATGGTGTCGGCGTTGAATTTGATGGCAACATAGGCGATCACGCCCATCTCGCCAAAGATGGGGGCATCGGGTACGGCCTGAATGCCTTAATGAAGCGAGGCGGCCTTGAAATCCAGGGCCGATTGCGCGCCCGCATTTCGCGGCAACGCGGAACGCCGATGGGAAGAGGATAAGCCATGCGAACCGATACCGGGCAGACGGTCTATCTCAAAGACTATCAGCCGACGCCCTACCGCGCGCCGCACGTGTCGCTCATGTTCGCGCTGCACCCGACACGCACCGTCGTGCGCGCCACCACGGTGTTCGAGCCGGTGACGGGCGGCCCCCTGAAGCTCGTGGGCGACGGGCTCAACCTCGTCGGCGTGGAGATCGACGGCAAGAAGGCCCCGGCCAGCGCCTACGAGGCGACACCTGATTCGTTCGTGCTGAAGACGATCCCGAAGGGCGCCTTCTCGCTCACTCTCGTCACGGTGGTCTCGCCGGACGACAACACCGAGCTGATGGGCCTCTACCGCTCCAACGGCGTCTACTGCACCCAGTGCGAGGCGGAAGGCTACCGGCGCATCACCTACGCCTACGATCGGCCGGACGTCCTGTCGGTCTACGACGTCTACATCGTCGCCGATGCGGAAGGCGACACGCTGCTTTTGTCCAACGGCAACCTCGTGAAGCGCGAGGTGTCGGGCGGGCGCATGACGGCGCAGTGGCACGACCCCTTCCCCAAGCCGACCTACCTGTTCGCGCTCGTTGCCGGTGATCTCGGCGCGGTGTCGGACACGTTCACCACCAAGTCCGGCCGTAAGGTGGCGTTGAACATCTACGTCGAGAAGGGCAAGGAGCCGCGCGCGACCTATGCGATGGACGCGCTGAAGCGCTCCATGACGTGGGACGAGGTGCGCTTCGGCCGCGAATACGACCTCGACATCTTCAACATCGTCGCCGTCAGCGATTTCAACATGGGGGCGATGGAGAACAAGGGCCTCAACGTCTTCAACGACCGTTACGTGCTGGCCGACCCCGCAGTGGCGACGGACCAGGACTATTCGGGCATCGAGACCGTCATCGCCCACGAATATTTCCACAACTGGACCGGCAACCGCATCACCTGCCGCGACTGGTTCCAGCTCTGCCTGAAGGAAGGCCTCACCGTCTTCCGCGACCAGGAGTTCACCTCCGACGAACGCTCGCGCGGGGTGAAGCGCATCGCCGACGTGCGCCGCCTGCGCGCGGCGCAGTTCCCGGAGGACGCCTCGCCGCTGCGTCACTGTGTCCGCCCGTCCAAGTACGACGAGATTTCCAACCTCTACACGGCGACCGTCTACGACAAGGGCGCCGAGCTGATCCGCATGATCCACACCATGATCGGCGAGGCGGCCTTCCGCGTCGGCATGGACCTCTACTTCTTCAAGTATGACGGCACCGCGGCGACGATCGAAGAGTTCATCGACTGCTTCCCCATCGCCGACAAAGCCGCCTTCCTGACCTGGTATCAGGAGCCCGGAACGCCGCGCGTGACGGTGACGGAAGAGTTCGCGGCCGGCACCTACACGCTGACGATGACGCAGACCCCGGCCGAAGGCGCCGGGCTGAAGCCGATCCCGGTGCGTCTCGCGCTGCTGTCCGGCACGGAGTTCGTGGACCCGTCGACCGCCACCATCACCGGCGGCCAGGTCGGCCCCGGCCACATCATCCTGACCGACAAGGTGACGATCAGCGTGCCGAACCAGGCGACGGCGCCGGTCGCCTCGGTGATGCGCGGCTTCTCGGCCCCGGTGATCATCGAGCGCACGCCGGACACCGCGCGCGACCTCTTCCTGATCGCCCACGACGACGACCCCTTCAACATCTGGGATGCCGCCCAGCGGATCGCACTCGCCGCCATGCGGGCGCGCTACGAGGGGACCGAGGCGGACGAGGCAGGGCTCGCCGAGGCGCTCTCCGCGCTCGCCACCAACCCGGACCAGGAACCGGCCTTCCGCGCCCTCACCCTCATCCTGCCGACGCGCCAGGCGCTGATCGAGGCGATCGGCAGCGACGTCGACCCGGTCCGCATCGAAGCGGCCCACCAGGGTCTCTCGGCGGCGATCGGCAGCCACATGAAGGACGTGCTGGAACGGCTGTTCGAATCGCCGCTTCCGGCGCCGGACGACGTGTCGGCGGAGGCGGCCGGCCACAGGGCGCTGCGCAACGCGGCGCTGACGCTGTTGACCGCCGCCGGAGATAGCGGCCGCGCCGTCGACCAGGCCGCCAACGGCACGACGATGACGGACCGCCTCGCCGCGCTGGGTGCCCTCGCCTTCGCCAATGCCCCGGAGGCGGACGAGGCGCTGAAGTCCTTCGCCGCCGCCTATGACGGCGAACCTCTGGTGCTGGACAAATACTTCGCCCTTGAGGCGATGCGGCCGGACGACGGCGCCGAAGCGCGGGTGCGCGGGCTGATGAGCCACCCCAAGTTCAGCCTGAAGACGCCCAACCGCGTGCGCAGCCTGATCGGCGCCTTCGCGCAAAATGTCGGCGCCTTCCACAAGGCGGACGGGTCGGGCTATCGGCTGGTGGCGGAGGTCGCGACCGCGCTC
This sequence comes from Acuticoccus yangtzensis, assembly GCF_001927245.1. Lineage (GTDB taxonomy): Bacteria > Pseudomonadota > Alphaproteobacteria > Rhizobiales > Amorphaceae > Acuticoccus > Acuticoccus yangtzensis. The sequence continues at coordinate 205,450 of NZ_MJUX01000004.1, forward strand.
GACAAGTCGAATCCCCAGGTGGCGGCGCGCCTCTTGACGTCCTTTTCCGATGTCCGCCGGTTTGATTCGCAGCAACGTGAACAAGCCGCAGACGTGCTCGGCGGAGTGCTTCAATCGGCCACGTCTTCGGATGTCGTCGACATTGCGCGGCGGCTGACCGCCAAACAATAAGCCGGGACAGGCAGGAACGAAGCCTTAACTCGACTTGGAGATGCTCGGGCGGGCGCTTACACTCCCGCCCGAGTCGGGCAACCAGTCGGGGCAGAATGGCAACGCGGCCGCAATCAGCCGAAAGCGGGCAACGATCTTCGGTATCGCCCGCCGCCACGCCGGCGGCGGCCGATGCCGCGCGCCCTGGCGCCGAAGCGGCTCCCCGTCCGGCCCCAGCCGCTCGCCCGGCCCCCGCCGCGCGGCCGCGCCCCGCCTCCACCGCCGGCAGCGCGCCGCCGCGGACCGCCAAGACCGCCGTGCCGCGCCCCGGCGCCACGCCGTCCGCACCGGCGAAACCCTCACAAAGTGCCGCGTCTGGTCCATCGCGCACGCCATCCTCACGTTCCGCCACCGCTGCGCCCGTGAGTCCCCCCAAGGCCGCGACCAGGAAATCGGGCACCGCCAAATCGAGCGCTGCCAAATCAAGTGCCGGTAAGCCACGCGCTGGCTCCAGGCCGCATGAAGTCCTCGTGCGGATGGGCGAGGACGCCATGGCCGACCACGACGCGGCGGACCGTGATGGGGCCGCCCGCAACCTGTCCGACCGTGATATGTCCGACGATGGCTTGTCCGAGGGCGTGATGGACGGCACCGAGCGCGACGATGATCACGACGACTTCGACGGGCCGCAGGACGAGCGCCCGTCCGCAGCCGCGCCACGCTCTGCCGCTGAGCGGGCCGAACCGGCGCACGCGGACGGCGCCCGCGCCGACGGTGGGCGGGCCGCACCGCGCCGCCGCAGCGATGCCAGCCGCGCCCGCCGGTCCGAGATGAACGGCCACGTCCAGCTTCTCGCCGCCCCCGGCTACGGCCAGCTTCTGGCGCGTGAGCCGCTGCTGCGCCGCGCCATTCCGCTTCTCACCATCATCTTCGTCCTCGTCATCGCCGCCTACCGCATCGCCATCACGCTGGACCACAAGGCGCGTGACGAGGCGCAGGCACAGGGTGAGATCACCCTCGTCGCCTCCGCGCTGGCGTCGGAAATGGGCCGCCGCGCCGAGACGTCGGACCAACCCTTGTCGGACATCTTCGCCCTCAGCCTGCCGGACGGCGCGACCCAGGACGGCCGCCTCGTCGCGCTTCTGGAAGGCGGGCGGATCACCGCCACCTCCCCCTTCCGCACCGACCTCATCGGCGAGCCGGCGGCCTTCCTGCTGGGCGAAAACCAGCCGATGACCACATTCGGCCGGCGCGCCGGGGTGATGGAGGTGAACTCGGCGCTCGGCACCCAGTTCGCCACAGTCCACCACATCAGCGATCAGACGGCGTCCGTCGCCGTCACCCAATCGAAACAGCGCGTGCTCACCGCCTGGCGGGACGAGATGAGCACCAACGCCGTCCTCTTCATGACCACGGCGGGAGTGATCATCGTCGTCGTCTACGCCTTCTATGCCCAGTCGGCGCGGGCGCAGACGGCCGACCACATCTACGGCGCGACGTCCGAGCGGATCGACACCGCCCTGTCGCGCGGCCGCTGCGGCCTGTTCGACTGGGACGTCGCGCGCGGGCGCATGTTCTGGACCCCTTCCATGTTCGAGGTTTTGGGCATGGAACCGCGGGACGAGCTGATCGGCTTCCGCGAAGTCGCCGCGCTGGTCCACCCGGCGGACGGCGGCCTTTACGAGATCGCCGAGCGGCAACTCAACTCCAACATGAAGGTGCTCGACCGCACGCTGCGCATGCGCCACGCGGACGGCCGCTGGATCTGGATGCGGTTCCGCGCTGAGCTGGTGCACGACGACGAGCTGGGGCGCCCCCACCTCATCGGCGTCGCGCTGGACACCACCGAGCAGAAGCGCCTGCAGGAGCTCAGCGCCACCGCCGACATGCGCCTTCGCGACGCGATCGAGACCGTGTCCGAAGCCTTCGTCCTGTGGGACGCGCAGAACCGCCTCGTCATGTGCAACACCAAGTATCAGGAGATGCACAACCTGCCGGACGAGGCCGTGGCGCCCGGCACGCCCTACACGGTCGTCATCAACGCCGCGCGTCAGCCGGTGGTGTCCAGCCACATGATTTCGCGCTCCGACGGGCCGGACACCGAGCGGTCCTACGAGGCCGAACTCGCCGGCGGGCGCTGGCTGCAGATCAACGAGCGCCGCACCAAGGACGGCGGCTTCGTCTCGGTCGGCACCGACATCACCACGCTGAAGACCCATGAGGAACGCCTCATGGAATCGGAGAAGCGGCTGAAGGCCAACGTCGTCGAGCTGAAGTCCGCCCGCCGCACCGCCGAGAATCAGACGCGCCAGCTCGCCGAACTCGCCGAAAAGTATGCCGAGGAGAAGAACCGCGCCGAGGACGCCAACAAGGCGAAGTCGGAATTCCTCGCCAACATGTCGCACGAGCTCAGAACGCCGCTGAACGCCATCATCGGCTTCTCGGAGATCATGAAGAGCGAGATGTTCGGCTCACTCGGCGCGCCGAAATACGTGGAGTATACGCAGGACATCCACCACTCGGGCAGCTACCTGCTGGGCGTCATCAACGACATCCTGGACATGAGCCGCATCGAGGCGGGTCAGGTGGATCTCTCCATGGAGCTGGTCGACCTGCCGGAGCTGTTCAACGAGGCGACGCGCATCATGACGCCGATCGCTGCGGAGAAGTCGATCAACCTCGTCACCGAGATCGCCGAGGACATGCGCATCGAGGTCGACCGCCGGGCGATGAAGCAGATCCTTCTCAACCTGATGTCCAACGCGGTGAAGTTCACCCCGAACGACGGCCGCGTCACCACCCGCGCCAAGCTGGAGAAGGACGCCGTCGTGGTCGCGGTGGAGGACAACGGCATCGGCATCCCGGCGCGCGAGCTGGCGCGCCTCGGCCAACCCTTCGTGCAGGTGGAGACCCAGCTCACCAAGACCTATCAGGGCTCGGGCCTCGGCCTTGCCATCGCCCGCTCGCTGACCGAGCTGCACCGCGGCAAGATGGTGATCGAATCCGAAGTCGGCGAAGGCACCACGGTGACCGTCCGCCTGCCGCGCAAGGTGGCCTGACGGCGCAACGGGCCTGAGGCGGGGCCGGTCGCCCCGCCGCTCTCACCACCGGGCGGCGGCGCCCGGCGCTACCCCTTCCAGTGGGAGACGAGGCCGAGTGCGCCCTGCCGCAACACGTGCTGGTCGATGCCGACGGCGATGAAGTTCGCCCCCGCGTCGGCCACCTCCTGCGCATAGCCGGTGTCGGGGCTGAGGAAGCCGGCCGGCTTGCCGGCGGCACGGATCCGCCGCACCGCGTCCTTCACCACGGCGCGCACCTCCGGGTGGCCCGGCTCACCGAGATAGCCCAGCGACGCGGCAAGGTCCGCCGGGCCGACGAAGACGGCGTCCACACCCGGCGTCGCGCAGATGTCGTCCAGATCGTCCAGCGCGGACTGGGTCTCGATCTGCACGATGAGGCAGATCTCGTCCCGCGCGCGGGCAAAATAGTTCGGGATGGTGCCGTAGCGGGCGCCGCGCGAGAGGCCGGCCATGCCGCGGATGCCCTGCGGCGCATACGCGACCGCCTCGGCTGCCTGGCGCGCCTCGTCGGCGTTCTGCACGAAGGGCACCAGCAGAGTCTGCACGCCGCCGTCCATCAGCTTCTTCATCTCGGCCGGGTCGAGCGATCCGGGGCGCACCACCATCGACACCGGATAGGCCGCCGCGGCGTGAAGCAGCGGCACGACGCTGCGGTGATTGATGGGCGAATGCTCGGTGTCGATCATCAGCCAGTCGAAACCCGCCCCGGCCAGAAGTTCGATGCCGCCGGGATCGGCCATCTGGCACCAGAAGCCGATCTGCCGCTCGCCCTTCGCGAGCGCGGCCTTGAAGCGGTTGACGGGAAGGTCCATCGGCGATCCTCGCGCGTTTCTTTGATGCGTTTATTGTCAGCCAGGTGACGCCACCTGCGCCGCCCACCATGATGGCCGCCCGGCCGCCAGCGCAAGCTTTTCCCGCCGCCTCGCCCCGGCCGCCCTGCCCCAAGCTTCCTCGGGCCGGGCCGGCGTCATCGTCGAAGCCTGCCCCAAACGGAGCGCGTCACCGCTAAAGCGCGCCGCCGGCGGGACGGGTCAGGCTGGAAGCGGCGTCTTCTCGTCGTGGACGGCGGGGAGCGGGGCCACGAGACGCTCGAACAGGGCGCGGACCGCCGCCTGCCGCTCGGCCAGGTCGGCGATGAGGAACGAAATATCCGGCGCCTCCCCCGCGCGGATGAGGATGCGCTGCAGCGCCAGAGGTGCGTCCTCCAGCTTCAGCGCCGTCTCCGACGCGATCGCGAGGACCTGCGAGAGGCGCTGGTAGAGCGCGCTCGCCGCCAGAAGCACCTCCGCATCGTCACCGGCTATCACGCCCGCCTCGCGCGCCCGCACCAGCGCGGCGGCAGTGGACGTGTCGCCACCGACGTCGCAGACGCCGTGGCGAAGCTGGAGATATTGGGCGAGGAAGTCGATGTCGACCTGCCCGCCGGTCATGTGCTTCAGCCCGTCCGTATGCGCCTCGGCCATGCGCGCACGCATCGCGGCGACGTCTTCGGCCAGCGTCTCGCGCGCCGCGTCGGCGGCCAGCGCGGCGCGAATGGTCGAAAGCGCCGCCTCGCCCAATGCGTCGTCCCCGGCGACCACGCGCGCGCGCGTCAGCGCCATGTGCTCCCACACCCACGAGCTTTCGGCGTGGTAGGTGTCGAAGGAGCGGATGTGCGTCGCGATCGGCCCGGCGCGGCCGGCGGGTCGCAGCCGCAAATCCACCTCGTAGAGCATGCCCTTGGCGGTCGGCGCCGAGAGGGCCGCGATCAGACGCTGGGCCAGGCGGGTATAATAATGGCCGGGGGACAGGCTGCGGCGTCCGTCCGACCCGCCCGCATCCTCGGCGCAGCCGTAGAGGAAGACGAGGTCGAGGTCGCTGGTGGCTGTCATCTCGGCGCTGCCGAACTTGCCAAGCGCGACAAGCGCCACCGCACCGCCCTTCAGCCGCCCGTGCGCTTCGGCAAAGGCGTCCGCGGCGACGGCGAGGGCATGGCGGGTCACCACCTGGGCCAAAAGGCTCAGCGCATGGGACGCATCCGGGCCGATCAGCGACCCGGTGAGGATGCGCACGTCGATCAAGAGCGCCTGCTCCTGGCCGAAGGTGCGCATCGCATCGAGCTTGGCCTCGTAGTCGTCCTCGGCGGAGAGCGCGGCGGCAAGCCCCTGCTCCAGCTCCTCGGCATTGGGCAGGCGGCCGAAGAAGGTGGGGTCGATCAACACGTCCAGCAGGTGCGAGCGGCGGGCGAGCTCACCCGCCAGACGCGGCGCGGAGGCAACGATGAGCACCAGCACCGGGATCAGCTCGCGGTGCGCGTCGAGCCTTGCCAGAAACTCCACCCCGCGCGGCAGACGCGCCAGGAAATCGTCGAACGCCTCGATGGTGTGGGCGGGATCGACGGTGTCCGCCAGCGCCGCCTTCAGCGCGGGGGCGAGCGTCGTGAGGAGCTTCTGCGCCTGCTCGCTGCGCAGCGCGCCGTAGCGATCGGACGTCCAATCCCCCATCTTCGCGGCGAACGCCTCGGCCACCCGGTCCGGCACCTGGGGCGAGTTCACCATCCCCTTCAGCAGCGGATTGGTCTGGCCGATGGTGCCGGACAGCTCGCCGAAACGCCGGTGGACGGTGGCGAAGACGGCCGCCAGCTCGCCCTTCAGGTCGTCGCTGCGCATCATCCGGGCGATGGCGGGTAGGCGGTCCTCCGGCGGCAGCTCGTGGGTCTGCTCGTCGGCCACCATCTGCACCCGGTGCTCCACCCGGCGCAGCACCTCGTAGGCCTCGGTCAGCTCCTGCGCGGCCTCTGCGGAGAGCCAGCCGGAACGGGCGAGTGCGGCCAGCATCGCCACCGTGGAGCGGCCGCGCAGCCGCCTGTCGCGCGCGCCGGCGATCCGCTGCAGGCTCTGCACCACGAACTCGATCTCGCGGATGCCGCCGCGGCCGAGCTTCACGTTGTGGCCCGGCACAGTCAACGTGCCCGCCCCGCGCACGGCGGCGATCTGCTCGCGCATCGCCATCGTGTCGTCGATGATGGTGAAGTCGTAGGCCGCGCGCCAGGTGGACGGGGCGACGGCAGAGAGGTAGGCGGTGCCGGCGCGCCGGTCGCCCGCCACCTGCCGCGCCTTGATCATCGCCTGCCGCTCCCACGAGCGGGCGCGCGTCTGGAAATAGGCGATCGCGGCCCAGGTGGAGACGGCGACGGGCGTCGCGCCGGGGTCCGGCCGCAGCCTGAGGTCGACGCGGAAGACGTACCCGTCCGCCGTGCGCTCCTGCAGCAGCTTGGCCATGCCCTGGATGAGGCGAACGGCGCGCTTCTGGTCGATCCCCGCAGGCTCAGCCCGATCCGGGTCGACCAGCGCGACGAGGTCCACGTCGCTGGAATAGTTGAGCTCACATCCGCCGAGCTTGCCGAGGCCGAGGACGATGAGCCCGCTCGTCTCCTGGTCCGGCTTCACCCCGTGGCGCCCGGCCTCCAAAAGGACGCTCGCCAGCGCCGTGTCGATGGCGCGGTCGGCCGTCTGGCTGAGCGCGGCGGTGACGGTGGCGACGTCCGCCCCCGCCAGAAGGTCCGCGAGAGCGACGGCGAGCGATATGCGCCGCTTGGCCGCCCTCAGCGCCGCGCCGACCGCCGCGAGATCGGCCGACGGAGGCACCAGCATGGCGTCCACCGTGGAGGCCAGAGGCGCGTCCAGCACGGCCAGAAGGTCGGCTGGGTGAGACAGCATGAGGTGCTTCAGGTAAGGCGAGACCGAGGCGACGGTGGAGAGCGCGGCCTTGACGTCCTCCGGAAGCGCGGCGACGGGGGTGGCGCGGATCGTTTCGTCGAACTGCGCGTCGCCGGGGCCGGGAAGCGGCGTGAGCTGACCGCCGAGCGCCGCGTCAGCGCGCATCTGCACCCGCCAGAGGCAGAGTGATCCGCACCGCAAGGCCCGGCGCCGCATCCTGCAGCGCCAACTGGCCGCCGTGGTGGCCGACGATCGCCTTCACCATCGACAGGCCGAGCCCTGCGCCGGGCTTGGAACGCGCGGCATCCATCCGCACGAATCGGTCGGTCAGGCGCGCGCGGTCGCGGTCGCCGACGCCCTGGCCGTGGTCGCGCACGGTCAACACCGCCCAGTCGCCCTCGCGCGCCAGGGTCAGGTCGACGACGTTGGTCGGGCTGGTGCCGTATTTCATAGCATTGTCGAGCAAGTTCGCGATCATCGTGCGCAGCAGTGTGGGCTCTCCGGGGATACGAAGTCCAGGTGCAAATTTTGTCACCAGGGACATGCCCGCATCTTCGGCAGCAGGTTCGTAGAACTCCGCCATGTCCGCCACCACCGCCGACAGGTCCGTCGGCTCCAGCGCCACCGCCGTGGTGTGGCTCTCCACCCGCGCGATGGTCAACAGCGCGTCGAAGGTGCGGATGAGCTGGTCGCACTCCTCCACCGTGGCCGCCAGCATCGCCTCGCGCTCCTCGCCTTCGGGAGCGGAGCGCATCATCTCGTCCAGCCGGTTGCGCACCCGCGTCAGCGGCGTCTTCAGGTCGTGGGCGATGTTCTGCGACACCTCCTGCAGCCCAGCGTGCAGACGCTCGATCTCGTCCAGCATGGTGTTGACGCCGGCAGCGAGGCGGTCGAACTCGTCGCCCGACCCGTCCGTCGGCAGGCGGCGCGACAGGTCACCCGCGACGATCTGGCGGGTGGAGCCGGCGATGGCGTCCACCTTGCGCAGCACCACGCGGGAGATGAACGCCCAGGAGAGCAGCGCCAGAACCGCCACCACCACCATCGCGCCGCGGATCGCGCGCGAGATGATGCCCGAAAACTCGATGCGGTCCTCCACATCCCGGCCGACGAGAAGGCGGTAGTTGCCGCCCAGAACCGAAAGGCGGGCGAGCGCGCGGTGGGTGCGCCCCTCCGCCCCCTCGGACGGGACGAGGCGGGTATAGAGCACCGGAAACGCCGCGCCAGGCGTCGCCTTGGAGGGGTCGTAAAGCAGCTCGGCGACGTTGCCGGCGATCGGATTGCCGCTGAAATCGGTGATCAGGTAGAGATTGGCGTCCGGCCGCATGGAGCGCTGCTCGACGATGCGCATCAGCCGGAACAGTCCGGCGCGGCGGTACTCGTTGTCGAGTTCCACCGTCTCGCCTTCGATCGCCGATTCGAGCTGGCGGTCGATGATGTCCTTGGTGGTGTTCGAGATGTAGGCGATGAGGCCGAGCGCCAGCCCGCCGAAGACGAGAAGATAGACGATCGTCAGCTTGAAGGCGGTCGTGCGCACCAGCCGCGCGCGGCGCAGGCTCTTGGCGCGTCTGCCGTCGCTGCTGGGGGAGGTGTCGCCGCCCCGTGCCGCCCGGTCGGCGCGGCGGGGCGCAGTCGCCTCCGGGGCCGTCGTCTCGCTCACTCGTCTCTCCCTCGGCGGCCGGATGGGTGGCGCGGCCGCCCGCTAATCCGCGTCGGCGCGGATCACATAGCCCGCCCCGCGCACCGTGTGCACCAACGGACGGTCGAACGCCTTGTCGATCTTGCCGCGCAGGCGGGAAATGTGAACGTCGATCACGTTGGTCTGCGGGTCGAAATGATAGTCCCACACGTTCTCGAGCAGCATCGTGCGCGTCACCACCTGCCCGGCGTGGCGCATGAGATATTCCAGCAGGCGAAATTCGCGCGGCTGCAGGATGATCGACTTGCCGGCCCGCTGCACGGTGTGGGACAGCCGGTCCAACTCCAGATCGCCGACCTTGTAGACCGCCTCGAAATCGGCCGTCTGCTTGCGCCGCCCCAACGCCTCGATGCGCGCCAGAAGCTCGGTGAAGGCGTAGGGCTTGGTGAGATAGTCGTCGCCACCGGCGCGCAGGCCCTTCACCCGGTCGTCCACCTGGGCGAGCGCGGAGAGGACCAGGATCGGCACCTGCTTGTCGGTCTCGCGCAGCTTTTCGATGAGCGACAGGCCGTCCCGCTTGGGCAGCATGCGGTCGACGATGAGAACGTCGTAGTCCGCATCCAGCGCCATTTCGAGGCCGTCTTCGCCGTCCGCGGCGGTGTCGCAGGAATGACCTGCCTCGCCCAGACCGCGGGCCAGATAACGCGCCGCCTCCTGGTCGTCCTCAACGATCAGCACCTTCATGGCAACGTCCAACATCCCTCTTGGCTCAACCCATTGCTGGGCCCGGCTCATCCGCATCATCACACGGGCTCTTGCGGCCCGCTCCTCGGTCTACATCGTCCGCCCGTCGCCGGCCGGCAATCGCCGCACCGCGGTTCCGGCCGAACCTTACGTCGCAGCGGACATGGAAACGGCCCCGGCCGGGCTCGCGGAACGCAATACTGAGGCCGCGAGGCCAGCCGGGACCGGTAAGTGTGCCAGGGAAGACGCCGGAACGGGCCGGCGTCCCCCATGTGCGGGTGTCAGCCGCGGTCGGCCTCGGCCTCCTCGACCGGCACTGCGACGTAGCGCGCGTTCTCGCCGGACTGGATGCGCAGGAAGACGTTGCTGCGGCCTTCCTCACGGGCGATCGCCATGCCCTCCTCGAAATCGGAGCGGCTCGCGACATCCTCGCCGCTCGCCTGCATGATGATGTCACCGGAGCGAATGCCCGCCTCGGCCGCCGCGCTGTCCGGGTCGACGCTGATGACGGCGAGGCCGTCCGTGTCGAGGCCGGTCTGGCGGGCCGGAACCAGAGTCATGCCCAGAACCTGCGCGGTCTCCTGCGCCTCCTGGTTACGGTCGGGGCGGCGGTCGCTGTCGCGGCTCGCGGTCTGCGTCTCCGCCAGCGTACCGAGAGTCACCTCGACCTGCTGCTCCTTGCCGTCGCGCCACACGGTGATCGCCACCTTCGAGCCCGGCTGCTTGGCCGAGATGGTGCGGGCGAGGTCACGCGGGCTCTCCACCTGCTCACCGTCGACGGCCACGATCGCGTCGCCCGGCTCGATGCCGGCGTCGGCGGCGGGGCTGCCGTCCTGCGGTTCGGTCACCAGAGCGCCGGTGACGTTGTTGCGGCCGATCGATTCGGCGAGCTGCGGGGTGATCGACTGGATCTGCACGCCGAGCCAGCCGCGCGTCACAGAACCGTCGTCCTTCAGGTCGGCGATGACGTCCTCGGCGATGGAGGCCGGGATCGCGAAGCCGATGCCGACCGAGCCGCCGGACGGCGAGTAGATGGCGGTGTTCACGCCGACCACGTTGCCGTTGAGGTTGAAGGTCGGGCCGCCGGAGTTGCCGCGGTTGATCGGCGCGTCGATCTGCAGGAAGTCGTCGTAGGGGCCCGCGCCGATCTCACGGCCGCGCGCCGAGACGATGCCCGCCGTCACCGTGCCGCCGAGGCCGAACGGGTTGCCGACCGCCATCACCCAATCGCCCACGCGGGTTTCCTGGCTCGCGAAGGTCACGAAGGGGAAGTCGTGGTCGCCCTCGATCTTGACGAGCGCGAGGTCGGTCTTCTCGTCGACGCCGACGACGGTCGCCTCGTGGGTCTCACCATCGGAGAGGATGACGGTGACTTCCTCGGCATCGTCGACCACGTGGCCGTTGGTCACGACATAGCCGTCGCCGGAGATGATGAAGCCCGAACCCTGGCCCATCGAGAACTGGCGGCCGCGATTGCCGCGCTCACGGTTGCCGAACGGGTTGCGGTCGCCCCCTTCGTCGCGGCGGCCGAAGCGCTCGGAAAATTCTTCAAAGAAGTCGAAGGGCGAGCCTTCGCGGAAGTTGGAGAGGCGCGGGGCGACACGGCTCTTCACCTGGATCGACACGACGGCGGGGCTCACCTTGTCGACGACGTCGGCAAAGCTCGGCGTGTTCTGTTGGACGGTGCCCGGAACCTGGGCGGAAAGGTTCTGCGCGTGGGCCGGCGTGGAGCCGACACCGTCCACCACCGCGGCACCGGCAGCACCCATCAGGAAGGTCCCGGCCATCAGCGCGGCGACGCGGCGCTTACCGGCGTTGGCGATGTTCAATCCCATTCAAATCTCCTGTCGGATGGGGATCCTCGTCTTCGCCTATGAAGGTAGGAGAGGTGAGATTACGCGGCACTGTCCGCGGTGTGACAATTTGGTAAGCTCACAGCCTGTCCCCACCCTCGGGACAGAGCCTCGGTCCGCGCCGGCTCAGCCGCCCGCCGCCGCTTGGGTGGTGACGATGGCCGCCCCCCTGTGAAGCGTCAGGTGAACCGGGCAGCGGTCGGCAATCTCCATGAGGCGCGGGCGATGCTGCGCGGGGGTTCCCGGACCGAAGGTGATGATGCGCCGGAAGCGGTCCACCTTGCCGCCCGGCCCCGGCTCCAGACCGACGCATTCGGCGCAGTCCGCCGCGTGCACCTTGTCGTGGTGGACATCGACGGTCGCGTCCACCACCCAGCCCTTGCGCGCGGCGTACATGCGCATCGTCATCAAGGTGCAGGCGGCGAGGGCCGAGGCGAGATAATCGTAAGGGGTCGGACCGCTGGCCTCGCCGCCGACGGACACCGGCTCGTCGGCCATCAGCGTGATGCCCCCGGCGGCGATCGCCGTGCGGAAGGCGCCGCCGGCATCGCTGGCGCGCACGCCGTCCTGCGGCGCGACCTCGGCTGTGTCCGGAGTGGCGGCGGCGCCGAGTGCGAATCGGCCCGCCCAGGCGGCGATCACGTCGGCGGCATAGGCGGCGTCGTCCGGCGCGCTGAGTAGATGGTCCGCATCGCCCAGTGAAACGAAGCTCTTCGGGTGCTTGGCGGCCACGAAGAGGCGCGTGGCGTTGTCGATCCCCACCTGCCCGTCGCGCGGGGCATGCATCACGAGGAGCGCCGCCTTCAGCATCCGCGCCGCATCGGTGACTTTGTGTCCGCGAAGGTCGTCCAGAAAGCTGGAGCGGATGGTGAAGTGCCGGCCGCCCAGGGTCACCTCGGCCTCGCCGTCCTCTTCGATCCGGGCGAGATCGGCGCCGAATGTGTGCATCACGTGATCCGCATCGGACGGGGCGGCGATTGTGGCGACCGCCTTCACCTCGGGGATGCGCGCGGCAGCCACCAGCACCGCAGCGCCGCCCAGCGAGTGACCGATGAGAAGCGTCGGCGCGCCGATGCCGCCACGCATCGCATCGGCCATGGCCACGAGGTCGGCGACGTTGGAGGAAAAGTCGGTGGAGGCGAAATCGCCTTCCGAGCTGCCGAGGCCGGTGAAGTCGAACCGCACCGCGGCGATCCCCTTCTCGGCGAGGCGCCGGGTGATGGTGCGCGCGGCGCGCACGTTCTTGCCGCAGGTGAAGCAGTGGGCGAAGAGCGCGACGCCGCGCACCGGCCCCGCGGGCAGATCGACCGCCGCCGACAGCGTGGCGCCGTGGCTGCCCGTCACTTTCATTTCGCCCATGGCAACCGCCTCTTCGTCCATCGCAACCGCTTCCGCCCGACGGCGAGCGATCCGCCGCGCGTTCCCTCACCCCGCCCGCGTCCGCATGTTCGCGGCTCGAGGCGGATCACTTCAGGCCGGATCGCTCGGCGGCGGCCCTTCCCTGGCGGCGCGCCGGGCGGCCAGCACGTCGGCCAGCGCAGCCTCCTCCTCGGCGGTGAGGCCCCGCTCGCCCACGGCAAGCTCCGGCCGGCGGCGCAGATAGACCGTCGCGGCGATGAGGCCGAGAACGAGAAGCAGCGCCGGCATCGCCCAAAGCGCCACGGTCGCGGCGTTGAAGGGCGGGCGCAGCAGCACGAAGTCGCCGTAGCGGTCGGTGAGGAAGGCGAGAACCTCCTCGTCGCTGTCGCCGGCCGTGATCCGCTCACGCACCAGAAGGCGCAGGTCGCGGGCGATGTCGGCATCCGAATCGTCGATCGTCTGGTTCTGGCAGACGACGCAGCGCAGCTCTTTCGACAATTCGCGCGCCCGCGCCTCCTGCGCCGGGTCGGCGAGCTGCTCGTCCGGGTTCACCGCCAGCGCCGGGCCCGCGAACGCCAGCAGCAGCACGAAAAGGGCGGCGATGCGCGCCCTCATGCCCCGGCCCATCATGCCGCCGCCCGTCATGCGCCCGCTCCCGCGGCGCCCTGCGGCACACGCCGCCGCGCCGGAGCGGGAAGGCCGATCCGCAACTTGCGGTCGGCCAGCGAGAGCACGCCCCCCAAGGCCGCGATCAACGCGCCGATCCAGATGAAGAGCACGAAGGGTTTGTAGAACAGGCGCACCACGACCTTGCCGTCCGCCACTTCGCCCAGCGTCACATAAAGCTGCGTCGGCCCCATGGTTTTAATCGCCGCTTCGGTGGTGGGCATGTTGCGCGCCGGATAATGCCGTTTGGCCGGCCGCAGGGTGTCGACCACCCGGCCGCCCCGCCGCACGTCGAACACGGCCACGGTGTCGGTATAGTTCGGTCCCTCCACCCGCTCGGCCCGCGCCAGGGTCAGCTCGTACCCGGCGAGGGACGCGGTGTCCCCCGGCCCCATGTCGCGGATCACCTCGGTCTGGAACGCGGACAGGGCGGCGATGCCGATCACCGTGACGCCGACGCCGAGGTGGCCGAACGCCGTGCCCCACATCGCCCGCGGCAAACGCGGCAGGCGGGCAAGCCGCGCCCCCGCCGCACCGCGCCCGGTGCGCAGCCACAGCTCCGCCACGCTGCCGACGACGAGATAAAGGCCGATGCCGATGCCGAACGCCGCCGTGAGCGCCGTCTCCTCGCCCGCGAGCCAGGCCGACGCCGCCGCACCGAACATCGCCACCACGATGGCCGGCAGCAGGCGCACCGCGGCGGCCGCCGCGTCGCCGCGCTTCCAGGCGAGCAGCGGCCCCGCGGGAAGCGCCAGGAAGAGCGGCACCATCAGCGGGATGAAGGTCATGTTGAAGTAGGGCGGGCCGACGGAGATCTTGCCGCCCGTCACCGTCTCCAGCACCAGCGGGTAGAGCGTGCCGACGAGGACGGTGGCGCAGGCCGTCGTCAGGAAGACGTTGTTGAAGACGAGCGCCCCTTCACGGCTCATCGGCGCGAAGGCGCCGCCGGCCTTCAGCGTCCCCGCCCGCAGCGCGAAGAGGAGGAAGGCCCCGCCGATGAAGGCGGCGAGGATCATCAGGATGAAGAGCCCCCGCGTGGGGTCCGAGGCGAAGGCGTGCACCGACGTGAGAACGCCCGAGCGCACCAGGAATGTGCCGAGCAGCGACAGCGAGAAGGCGACGATGGCGAGAAGGATCGTCCACACCTTGAGCGCGTCGCGTTTTTCCATCACGGCTGCGGAATGAAGCAGCGCCGTGCCCGCCAGCCAGGGCATGAAGGAGGCGTTCTCGACCGGGTCCCAGAACCACCAGCCGCCCCAGCCGAGCTCATAATAGGCCCAGTAGGAGCCCATCGCGATGCCGAGCGTGAGGAAGATCCACGAGCCGAGGATCCACGGCCGCACCCAGCGCGCCCACGCCGCGTCGAGCCGCCCCTCGATCAAGGCGGCGATGGCGAAGGCGAAGACGATCGAGAAGCCGACATAGCCGACGTAAAGCAGCGGCGGGTGGATCGCGAGGCCGATGTCCTGCAGCAGCGGATTGAGGTCCTGCCCCTCGAACGGCGCCGGAAAAAGCCGCTCGAACGGGTTGGAGGTGGCGAGGATGAAGGCGAGGAAGGCGGTCGACACCCACCCCTGCACCGAGACCACCGTGGCGCGCAGGCTGAGCGGCATGTTGCGGCCGAGCACGGCGGCGAGGAAGCCGAAGGTGGCGAGCACCAGCACCCAGAGGAGCATCGACCCCTCGTGGTTCCCCCACACGCCGGAGATCTTGTAGACCATCGGCTTGGCGGAATGGGAATTCTCGAACACGTTGAGGACCGAGAAGTCGGAGCGGATATAGGCCACCGTCAACGCCGCGAAGGCGAAGGCGACGAGGGCGAACACGGCGCCTGCGGAGGGTGCCGCCGTCGCCATCAGCCGCGTGTCGCCCCGCTGCGCGCCGACGATCGGCAGAACCGACTGCACGAGCGCCATGGCGAGCGCCAGCACAAGGGCGAAGTGTCCGACTTCATTCAGCATCGCGCGTCCTCTTCGTGCCGTCGTCTCCGTCGCATGGGGCCGGCCTTGCCACAAGCGCCGGGCCGGCAGCGACAAGGTGGGCGCCGCGACGGATCTGCGGTGCACCTCGCGGTTCGATCCAAGCGGTTCGAACCCTAAGGGCTTTCGTCTGATGGATCAGCTCATCCAAACGTCTGATCGGCTCACTCGTGCGCCCGGATGTCGGCAGAGGGTCTTCGATGTTCGGTCCGATTCACTGGGTTGCGGCCGAGCTCGTAACGGGGGCGGTGGCGCCCGGCGTCGTCGCGCGGCCTTCCATGCCGGTGCGCGCGCCCTCGCCTTCCTTCCAGCGCCCTTGCGCCTTGAGGGAATCGACGACCTCTTTGGGCATATAGTTCTCGTCATGGCGGGCAAGCACCGTGTCGGCCATCAGCGTGCCGGACGGGTCCATGACGCCTTCGGTGACGACGCCTTGCCCTTCGCGGAACAGGTCCGGCAGGATGCCCGTGTACCGGACGGGCACGCGGTTGACGGTGTCGGTGACCGCGAAGGCGACGTCGCCGTCGGCACCGCGGACGAGTGACCCGTCCTCGACGAGGCCGCCGAGGCGGACGCGCACGCCCGCGGGGTGGACCTCGTCCTTCAGCTCGGTCGGCGTGGCGGCATAGGTGATCCTGTCGCCGAGGCCGACGAGGACCAAGGCTGCCGCCCCGGCGATGGCGAGGCCCGCCACGGCGATGAGGGCGAGGCGGCGTGCCTTGCGGCCGCGCCGGGTCACCGCGCGCCTCCAGCGGTAGGACCGCCCGTCGCCGGGCGCTTCGTCATCCCATTCGCGTCACGCGACCCTTGCGCCTGCACGTGCGTAGTCTCCCCCGGTTGTTGCGGCCGTCGCGGTCCTTGCCGCAGCATCGTCGCCACTCAGTCTGCCCCGGCCTTTGGTGCGCCGGTAGCCCGCCGCGCCTCATTGCCCGCCTCGCCCGCCGTGTCGCGGATGGCGCTGTCGAAGGCTGACCTTTCGTCCCCCGTCAGTGCGGCACGGGCGGACTGGATCGCTGTCTCTGCCTCGTCGTCGCGGCCCATGACGCGGTAGGAGCGCACCAGCCGCGCCCACTCGGCCGCCGTGCCTCCGTCCGCCTCCAGCCGCGCGGCGAGGCCGTCGACCATCGCGCCGATCTGCGCCGCGCGCTCCGCGGCGGGAAGCGCGGCGATGGCGCCCATCGCGGCCGCGGGCGGCGCGAAATCAGGGCTGGCAGGATCGCCGGAGGGCGGAGTATTCGAGGGCGCATCGCCCGATGGCGTATCAGTTGAAGGCGCACCGCCGGAGGGCGTATCGCCGGATCGCGCCGTCTCGGCGGCCTGGATCTCGCCGATCTCGGCGCGCGCGATCGGCAGCCAGCTTTCGCTTCCGTCGCTGCCTTCCAGAAGCGCCCGCCAGCGCCGGGCTGCGGCGATCATGTCGCCCCGCTGCCGGTCGGACACGGCGAGGAAGACCTGCGGCGCGGCGGCATCCGGCTCGGTCGCCGCCGCCTGTTCGAACAGACCCCGCGCCTCGTCGGTCACGGTGCCGCCGGCGGCGAACATCAACGCCTGGCCGCGCCCGGTCAGGTAGCGCGCGTCCGGTCCCACCAGGGTGATGGCGCGCTGGTAGGCGTCCGCGGCATCGGCGAACCGGCGCATCCTGAGATAGACCGGCGCGATGGCGGCCCAGCCTTCGCCATCGCCCGGATCGGCGGTCAGGCGGCGCTCCGCATCGGCGACGAGGTTCGCCGCGTCGCCGGCTCCTGTCGCATCGCGCGAGGCGAGAGGGCGGTCACCATAGCCGGGCGAGCCGAGCGCGACGTAACCGGCGGCCGCCCCGGCCGGGACGATGAGCAACAGGAGCGCCGCCGTGAGCCACCGCCGCCCGCCGGACGACGGGGCGGCGCCGCCGCCGCGATGGGCCCGCAACAGGCGGCGCGCCACCTCGGCGCGCGCGGCCTCGGCCTCATCGTCCGGCAGCGTTCCACGGGCGCGATCGGCCTCGATCTCTTCGAGCTGAGCGGCGTAGATTACCTCGTCCGACCCGCCGAGGGACGGCGCGCCCCCCGCCAGCAAGGGGCGGCAAACAAAGGCCAAAGTGACGAGCGAGAGCCCGGCGAAGATGATCCACAACACCATACGACTCTACTGATTGGGCCGTCCGCCGAATGCAAGGCCGGATCGCATGAGACGATCCGGCAAATTGTCGCCAACGGCCGCCCATCCCACGCCGTGACCCTGCCCGCGCTTCGACCCCGCTTGCGCGGCGACCCTTCCCGCGGGATCGGGCGAGCGCGCCCTACCGCGGCGGCGCGGCCGTCAGCGGCGGCCGGTGACCTTCTGGATCTCTTCGCGGACCAGCCGTTCGACGATGCCGTTGAGATTGGCGTCCAGCCACTCGCGCAGCATCGGGCGCATCGCCTCCTTCACGAGATCTTCGAGCGGGTTGGTGCCGCGGCTCGGCTCGGCCCCGTCGCGGGCCTGGAGCGAGCGTGACAGCTCCTCGAACGCGGCGCCGGCCGCAAGACGGGTGGTCTGGCTCATCAAATCGGTCGCCTCCATCGGGGGAGTCTGGTCGCGGGTGAAAGCCGTGTCTCGCAAAGGGGTCCGCTCCGGCGCGCGATCCTTGGGCGCCGGGCGTCTGGTGACCGGCGCTGCGGCGCGCCCGCCGAGCGGCGCTGGGCCCTGCGCGCCATGGCGCGAGGACGCGCCGCCCGCCGGCGCCTCGCCTGTCGAGGCCCGCGCCGCGGATGCGGCATTCTTCATCCGCTCCGCCATCGCCTGGAACGTCGGCCGCTGCGCCGCGTCGCGCACGCGGTCCCAACCGCCGGGCCGCTGCGGCTCCGCCTCCAGCGTGGACGTGGCGGCCGTCTGGCGCAGTTCGGCGGGCGGATGCGCGCGGTCCGCCTGCGCCGCGTCGCCGGCCTGCTGCCGCTCCCAGGACCGCTTCGCGCTCGGGCTTTCGGTGGCGGACGGGCGGGGTTGCGCGCCCGGGGCCGCGTCGGACCAGCGGTGGAACGCCGCGCGGGCCGATGGGCTCAGCATCTGCGGCCACACCTCTTGACCGCCCGTCCTCAGCGGCATCGGTGCCTCGGAGCGCCCCTCGTCATGTCTGTGCTGCGGCGCGGGCTGCGGCGGAGACTGCGCGGGAGCGGACGGCGCGGGCGATGACGCCACGGGGGCGGCCGGCAGGCGTCCGGCATCGGCGCGCACCGTGCGCGGGGCGAGAGAGCGCATGTCCGGCCAGATGCTGATGGCCTGAGCGAGCGGTGATGCGGTCTGTCCACGCGGCGCCGGGGCTTGTGCAGAGACCTCGTCCACCCGCTCCGCAGCCGCCGCCGGCCGCGGCAGGAATTCGTCCGCGAGGTCTTCCTCTTCGATGAGGCCGAGATGTTCGCTGAAGTCGGCGATGGCGATGGGCCCATAGGCGGTGCCGAGCGCGCCAGCGCGAGGATCCTCACCGTCGATCATGCCATCCGCCGCAGCGCCGCCGCCAACCCCTTCGCTTGGGCTCTGTTCCTCGCCGAGGCTCATGTCCTCGCCGGGTTCCAAATCTTCCCCGATCGAGAGATGCTCGCGGGTCGTCAGGTCCCCGCGGGTCGCCCCGTCCTCGCTGAGGGCCAGGTCCTCGCCGAGCGCCAGCTTCTCGCCCTGCAAAACCGGAGCGTGCGTGTCCGTCGAGAGGCTGGGCGTGGCGGCGGTGTCCGCGAAGGCGCTCGCCTCCTCGCCGGCAGCACCGCTCTCGCAGGCTGCGGCGTCTTTATTGGCGCGCGAAGGGGGGGCCGGTTCGCTCACCACGGTCCCGCTCGTCCCTTCATCGGCGGGCGGAACGGATGCGACGCTCGGCATGGGCGCACCGCGACGCGGCGGAATATCGGCGACGTCGAATTCCGGTTCGGCCTTGGCCGCGCGGGCGCTGCTCCTCAAGGCGTCGGCGATGCGGCGGGCGGCGACGGTCAGCGGCAGCTTGCGTTGCGGCTGGGGCGGCAGTTCGGCGATGTCCGGCTCGGACAGAACGCCGTCCGCGCCCTCATCGCCAGCTTCCTCCACCGCTTCAACGGGGCGAACGCGCGGCGTCTCATCGGCGTGGGCGGTCCAGCCGCTGTCGTCTGCGCTCTCCGGCGCCTCACCGTTCGGCGAATCGAACGCCGCAGGCTCTTCGTCGGCCTCGTCGGCGCGGACATCTTCGTTTTCCGCGGTGTCAGCCGCCGCCCACGGCGCGTACCAGCCCTCATCGGCCTCGTCCGCGGGTCCGTCGTCCTCGGCCGCCATGTATTCGGCCACCTCGTCGTCGGTCACGGCATCATCGGGAAAGCTATCATCGGAAAAGCAATCGTCGGGCAACGGATCGTCAGGGAAGGTCTCGTCGGCGGCCTCGGCTTCGCCCCAGACGGCGGCCTCGTCGTCGGCCTCGGGTGCGGGCAAGGCGCGCAAACGCGGCGGGGACTGCACGCTCTGGCGCGAGCCGGGGCCGGAAAGCGCCAACGGGCTACGCACCTCGAGATCGTCGAGGCCGTCGTCGCCGCTTGCCCAATCGGGCCCGCTGCTCTCGGGCGGGCAGATGAGCGGACCGGCATCATCGCCGTCCTCGGCCGGCACCCGCGCCCCCTCGCGCCCACCGGCCGCGTGCCAATAGGCGGCGCCGTCGCGCCCGGTCGCGGTCTCCGCGCCATCGCCGAAATCCGCCTCGAAAAGGGGCGACGCCTCCTCGGTGTCACACTGGTCGATCGCCGCGGCGAAGGCCATGCGGGTCGCCTCGGCGATCGCCTTGTCGGCCTCGGACAACGTCATCTCCGCGGCGGGCTCTGGCCGGCCCGCACGAGGCGCCGTCCGCCCAGCGTCGGCCCCAGCACTCGCCGGTGCCCTGCCCGCATTGGCGAGCGCGGTGCGGAAGGACCGCTCGACGAGCTCCGGCGTCGGATCGAGTGTCTTCACCCGCTTCTTCATGCGCGGCAGCGGCGTGTCGTCGTCGGTCCCGGCCACGTCGTCCGGCGCGGCGTCCTCGCGGCCTTCCGCGCGACCATGCGCCGTCCGCGGCTCATCGTCGGCGATGATCCTGCGTATAGAGGCCAAGAGGTCATCCATCGCGCTCTCTCCCTGCCACGACCAGAAGTGTCACGACGCCGCGGCCGCGAATCGGGGTTACGAACGGAAAGGTAACAGTTGCGTTGCCGCCACTGGGCCGGACTGTCGCGATCGGGCGGTTTCATTCACAGTTCCGTGGCGCGGCGGCGCTACCGCAGATTGACCCGGTTCGCGCCGCCACGCTCCGATCCACCGCCACGGGAGGCCGCCTTGTTCGACCTGCGAGACGCCGAGATGCTGCGGGAGGTTGTGCGCGCGGGCGGCTTCCGCGCCGCGGCCGACGCGCTCGGCCTCTCCCAGTCCGCCGTCTCCAACCGCATCGCCGCGCTGGAGCGCCGGCTCGGCGTCCTCCTCTTCGACCGCTCGCGGCGGCAGGCCAGCCTCACCCTCGTCGGCCGCCGCATGCTGGAGGAGTGCGAGCGCCTGATCGCCCTGCGCGACCAGATCGCGGAAGGGATCAGCGGCGCCTCCATCGCCGGGACGCTGCGCCTCGGCGTCGCCGAAACGATCGTCCACACGCGCCTGCGCAAGATCGTCAAGGTGCTGGGCGAGGCGGCGCCTGCGCTCAGGATCGAGCTGTCGGTCGAGGTGTCGGAGCGCCTCGCCGCCATGCTGGTGGGCGACGAGATCGACCTTGCGGTGATGCTGCGCCAGTCGGTCCCCGCGGGCGCCACCGGAGGGCCGATCGGCAAGACTTCGCTCGGCTGGTACGCAGCGCCCGGTCTCGCCCTCGGCAGCGAGCCGCTGAGCCTCGCCGCCCTCGCCCGCCACCCCATCGTCAGCTTCTCGCGCGGGACGCCGCCTTATCGGGAGGTGGAGCGGCTCTTCGCCCAGCCCGAGATCGACCCGCCCATCCTCCACGGCAGCGCCTCTCTCGCCACCGTTCTGTCGCTGGTGGAGGACGGCCTCGGCATCGGCACCCTGCCGGCCGAGATGGTGGCGCGCGACGTCGCCGCCGGGCGCATCGTGCCCGTCGCCGTGGAGCCCGCGCTCGCGCCGTCGGACCTCCACTTCGCGCTGTGCCGGATGAAGAGCTTGGGGGCCACGCTGGACGGTGCCGTGGCCTCGCTGTGCGAGCCCGAATGATCACTTCAAGTGATCAATTAGCGGGTCATTTCATCCGTTGACAGCATCGGGTATCTATCCAAAGCTCCCCTTATGAACGTCGCTGTGAATGGTCCCTCCGCCGATCCGCATCGGCCTTTCTTCGCCGACCCGGCGGTGCTTCGCCGCGCCTGCCGCAGCGGCGCCTTCACCGGCCAGACCGCGGGACAATGCCCCGGCGCGCTCCAGGCCAACCTCGTCATGCTGCCCAAGGAGGCGGCGGACGAGTTCCTCGCCTTCGCCGCGCGCAACGCCAAGCCGTGTCCGTTGGTGGGCGTGTCGGACCCCGGCTCGCCGCACCTTCCCATGGTGGCGGACGATCTCGACCTGCGCACCGACGTGCCGCTCTACCGCGTCTTCCGCGACGGTGAGGCGGCCGGCGACGTCGCCGACATTACCCACCTGTGGCGGGACGATCTCGTCACCTTCGCGCTCGGCTGCTCCTTCTCGTTCGAGGAGGCGCTGATCGCCGAAGGGCTGCCGGTGCGCCACAGCGCCGCCGGACGCAACGTGCCGATGTACGTGACCAACCGCGCCACCCAGCCCGCCGGCCGGTTCGAGGGGCCGATGGTCGTCTCCATGCGCGCGATGCCGCCGGAGGCCGCGATCCGCGCCGTCGTCCTCAGCGACCGCCAGCCGATGGCGCATGGCGCGCCTGTCCACATCGGCGATCCCGCCGCGCTCGGCATCGCCGACGTGACGGCGCCCGATTTCGGCGATCCGCCGGTCATCATGGACGGTGACATCTGCGTTTTCTGGGCCTGCGGGGTGACGCCGCAGCGCGCCCTCAAGGCCGCCAAGGTGCCCTTCGCGATCACCCACGCGCCGGGCTTCATGCTGGTCACCGACCTCATCGCCGAGGGGCTGACCACCTTCCCCACCCCGACGAGCCGACGGATCACCCCACCACGCCATCCCCCCAACGCGCCAACCTTAGGCCCACCAATCCCGTGAGGAGCTTGCCCATGACTGACCGCCTTGCCGCCTCCCTCCTGGCCGCCACCGCGCTCGGCGCCCTCGCCGCGGGGTCCGTGCCCGCCGCCGCGCAGGACATCGAGCCCGTCACCCTGTCGGTGGTCGGCTCCTGGTCCAGCCTGCCGCTCCACAAGTCGTTCGAGGCGCCCTTCTGGACCGAGACGCTGCCCGCCGCCTCCAACGGCGCCATCACCGTGGAGCTGACGACGTTCGACCAGATGGGCGTCGCCGGAAGCGACGTCTACCGCCTGCTCAGCGACGGCGTGTTCGACGTCGGCACCACGGTGGCCGACTACATCGTCGGCGACGCGCCGGCGCTGGAGGGGCTCGACGTGCCGCTGGTCGCCACCTCCGCCGAGGACGCGCGGGCGATGGTCGAGGCCGCCTGGCCGATGGTGGAGAAGATCGTCGCGGAGAAGTTCAACGCCAAGCTTCTCACCATTTCGCCCTATCCGCCGCAGGTGGTGTTCTGCCGCGGCGAGGTCGCGAGCCTTGCCGATCTCGCCGGCAAGAAGGTCCGCGGCTCCGGCCGCATGACCACGAAATTCCTCGACGCGCTTGGGGCGGAGGGCATCAACGTCGCATTCGGCGAGGTGCCGGGCGCCTTGGAACGCGGCGTCGTGGACTGCGCGATCACCGGTTCCGGCTCCGGCTACAATGCCGGCTGGTGGGAATCGGCCGATACCTTGATGACGCTGCCGCTGGGCGGTTGGGACCCGGTGATCTCGGCCATGAACCTCGACACCTGGAACGCCCTTCCCGAGGCCACGCAGGAGCTGATCGCAACGCTCGCCAAGGCCGAGCTGGAGACGAAGGCCTGGGAAGGCGCAGCGGCGGCGCTCGACGGTGACATCGCCTGCCTCACCGGCAACGGCGACTGCCCGATGGGCGACCCCGCCGCGATGACCCTGGTGGAGCCGTCAGACGAGGACATCGCCACCGCCGAAGAGGTGCTGAAGACCGAGGTGCTCCCCGACTGGGCCGAGCGGGCCGGGCCGGACGCCACCGCCGCCTGGAACGCCAGCGTCGGCGATGTCGTCGGCGTCAAGCTCGGCGAATAAGAGTTGGCGTCGCGCGGGCCCACCACGGATGGCGTGGTCCGCGCCGTCCACCTCCTGCAACGGACCAACCGGGCGATGGCCGTCCTCCTCGGCATCGCCCTCCTCGCCACCGCCGCGCTGATCCTTGCCGAGGTGACGATGCGCGCCACCTCCGCCGGCATGCTCGGCGGCACCGACGAGATTTCCGGCTACGTGATGGCCGGTGTCGCCGCGTGGGGCTTCGCCTACGCGCTGCTGGAGCGGGCGCACGTGCGCATCGACATCCTGCACCGCCGTCTGCCGCCGCGGGGTCGCGCCGCGCTCGACCTTCTGTCCATCGCCTCGCTCGCGACCGTCGCCGGCCTCGTCGCCTTCCACGGCTGGGGCGTGCTCGCCAAGACGATCGCCCGAAGCAGCCGCTCCAACACCGCGCTGGAGGTGCCGCTGTGGATCCCGCAGTCCATCTGGCTCGGCGGCTGGGTGTGGTTCACACTGTCCGCGCTGGCGCTTCTCGTGGCGGCCTCCGTGCTGGTCGCGGCGGGTGAGCGAGAGGCGGCAGAGCGCGCCGTCGGCCTCGTCACCGAGGCGGAGGAGCTGGCATGATCGGCGGCGTCACCGCGGGCCTCTTCGCGCTCCTCGCGTTGTCGCTGCCGGTCGGCGTCGTCCTCTTCCTGCTCGGCGTCGGGGTGGACCAGTTCGGCTCGGCCTTCCCGCTCATCCGTGGTCTCGGCCAGGTGGTGTGGTCGGCGATGAACTCGTCCCTCCTCATCGCCATCCCCTTCTTCATCCTCCTCGGCGAAGTGCTCGTCCATGCCGGCGTCGCGGAGCGCACCTACAGGGCGCTCAACGCCTGGCTCTCGTGGCTTCCCGGCGGGCTCATCCACGCCAATATCGGCACCGCGACGATGTTTTCTGCCACGTCCGGCTCGTCGGTCGCCACCGCCGCGACGGTTGCGACCGTGGCGATGCCGCAGGCCGAAAAGCTCGGCTACGACCAGCGCCTGTTCGCCGGGTCGATCGCCGCGGGCGGCACGCTCGGCATCATGATCCCGCCGTCGATCAACCTCATCGTCTACGGCTTCCTGACAGAGACATCGATCCCGCGCCTTTTCCTCGCGGGGCTCGTCCCCGGCCTGCTGCTGGCGCTTGGCTTCATCGTCCTGACCGCGATCATCTGCACGCTGCGGCCGGAGCTCGGCGGCCCGGCCACGAAGGCGACATGGGGTGAGCGGCTGCGCGGCCTCACCGCGCTGGGGCCGATCGTCGTCCTCTTCGGCGCCGTAGTCGGCTCGATCTATGCCGGATGGGCGACACCTACGGAGGCGGCGGCGCTCGGCGTCGCGATGGCCTTCCTCATCGCCGCCGTGCAATCCGGCATCCGCTGGGGCTGGGTGCGCCAGGCGCTTCTCGGCACGGTGAAGGTGACGGCGATGCTGGTCTTCGTCATCGCCGCGGCGTCCTTCCTCAATTATTGCCTGGCCGCGGCGGGGCTGGGGCGGCAGCTCAGCGCCATGCTGACGGGGCTGGAATTCGGCCCGCTCGCCACCCTTCTCGTCATCGTCGCCCTCTACATCGTCCTCGGCTTCTTCATCGAGACGCTGTCTCTGATGGTGGCGACGATCCCCATCGTGGTGCCGATCATCGCCGGGTTCGGCTACGACACGGTGTGGTTCGGCATCCTCCTCATCCTCCTCATCGAGATGGCGCTGATCACGCCGCCGGTCGGCCTCAACCTCTACGTCGTCCACGGCGCCCGCAAATCGGGGCGATTGTCGGACGTGATGGTGGGGGCCTTCCCCTACGTTCTCGTCATGCTGGCGATGGCGGGGCTTCTCATCGCGGTGCCGGGCCTTGCCCTCTGGCTGCCGGGGTGATGCGCCGGCGATCCCTAGCGTCCTTCATCCGCATCTGCCGCATCTGTGCGCATGCCACATCTTCGTGCGAACGCGGTTGACGCAAGGGGCCGCGCCGTAAAGGTTTGGCATCCCATTCCCCTCGCACCGGGACACTCGATGTGACGACCCTCATTCTGGGCGGGGCCGGCTTCGTCGGCCTCAACATCGCCGAATCGTTGATGGCGGCCGGCCGCAAAGCCGTGCTGTTCGACCGCAGCGCCCCGCCGCCGGCCTTCATGGAGGCACACCGCGGCAGTGACCTCCTCTCGGTGATCGAGGGCGACGCGACGGAGGCGACCGCCGTCCGCGCCGCCGCCAAGGGCTGCGATACGCTGGTCCATGGGGCGGCGATCACCGCCGGCCCGGCGCGCGAGGCGAGCGACCCCGGCCTGATCCTCGCGGTCAACAACGGCTCGCTGGTGCCCGCCCTTGAGGCGGCGCGGGACGAGGGGATGAGCCGCGCGGTCATTCTGTCGTCGGGCGCTGCGTTCGGCGAGGCCGGGTTCACCCACGACGAACTCTTCGAGGACACGCCCTGCGACCCGGTGGCGCTCTACCCCATCACCAAATACGCGTCCGAGCGGATCGCCCGGCGCCTCGGCGACCTTTGGTCGCTGGACGTGCGCGTCGTTCGCCTGTCCGCCGTGTTCGGCCCCTGGGAGCGCGACACCGGCGTCCGCGACACCTTGAGTGCGCATTTCAAGACGCTGCAGGCATTGTCGCGCGGTGAGCCGCTGATCCTCGACCGCGCGGCGGTGCGCGATTGGATTTATGCACCGGACGTCGGCGATGCGATCGCCGCGCTGACCAACCATCCGGCGCCGCAATTCCCGCTCTATCACATCTCCACCGGCCAAACCTGGACCGTTCTCGACTTCGCCGAGCGGATTGCCGCGGCCCATGGCACGACCGCGCGCCTCGCCAAGCCCGGCGAGACGGCGACGATCGTCGTATCCGAGGCCCGCGACCGTGCACCGATGAACATCGACCGCATGACGGCCGACCTGCCGCGCGCCGCCCGGTCGAGCGCTCCGGCATCGGCGGCCGCCTACGCGCAATGGTGGAAGACCTACGGCGCAGCGGTCAGCGGCAAGTAGCTTTTGAGAAAGGCAATTTGGCATGCCGGTTGCTTTGAAATTTCACTGATCATGTCAGGAGATCCCATGCTCAAGTCCGCGCTCCTTGCTTCGGCCGTCTTCGTCGCGGCCGCCCTTCCGGCCTCGGCCCAGGAGGTGACGATCCGCCTCCACTCCTTCTCGTCCCCCACCGCGCTCGACCACACCATGCACCTCGACCGCTGGGCCGAGGCGGTCGAGGCGGAGTCGGACGGGCGCATCGACGTTCAGGTCTTCCCGGCGATGCAGCTCGGCGGCGCGCCCGCCGATCTCGTCCAGCAGCTCGAAGACGGCGTGGTCGACATGATCTGGACCGTCTCCGGCTTCACCCCCGGCCGCTTCACCGGCACGCAGGGGCTGGAGCTGCCGTTCATGCACACCGGAAAGTCGGCGACGATGAGCCCGGCGGCGATGGAATTCATCGAGGCCAACCTCGCCAAGGAGATGGAGGGCATCAAGGTGATCGCCGTCCACGCCACCGACGGCGCGCTGTTCCACACCAAGGGCTGCATCGCCTCCATGGACGATCTCGCCGGCAAGCAGATCCGCGTGTCGGGAAAATATATCGGCGAGGCGGTGAAGGCGCTCGGCGGCACCCCGGTCGGCATCGCGTTGCCCGGCGTCTACGAGGCGACGGCGCGCGGCCAGGTGGACGGCATGCTGCTGAACTGGGCGATCACCAAGCCGTACAAGTTCACCGAGGTGACCGACTGCCACACCGAGCCCTCGCTCTATCAGACCATGCTGATGACGCTGATGAGTCAGGACAGCTACGACGCGATGCCGGACGACCTGAAGGCGGTGATCGACGCCAATTCGGGCATCGAATATGCCAAGAAGATGGGCGAAATCTGGGACAGCCAGACCGAGCCTGCGCGCAACGTCGCGATCGAGGTCGGCAACGAGATCGTCACCTTGTCGCCCGAAGAGCTCGCCAAGTGGAAGGAGACGGTGAAGCCCGTCTACCAGATGTGGGCCGACGAGATGACCGAGCGCGGCTATGACGGTGACGCGCTGCTGGCGTCCCTCCTCGAAATCACCGCGAAATACGGCCGCGAATAAACCATGCGGCGGACGCTCACGGCCGTCTCAGAGGCCTTCGCACTCCTTGGCGGCCTGATCGTCTGCGCCGCCATCGTCGTGACCGTGGTCGCGGTGGTGGCGGCCCGGCTCGGCAGTCCCATCCTCGGCCATAACGAGATCGTCGAGCTTCTCGTCGGGGTGGCGATCGCCTTTTTCCTCCCCTGGTGCCAGATCCGCGGGGCCAACGTGGTGGTGGACTTCTTCACCGCCCGCTTCCCCGCGCGGCTGCGCGATGGGCTGGACGCGGTGATGGCCTTCGCCTTCGCGGTGGTCGTCGCGGTGCTGGCCTGGCGGCTGGTGCTGGGCGGCATCACCGCGTTCGAGCGGGGCCGCACCTCGATGTTCCTGACGCTGCCGCAGTGGTGGGGCTATGCGCCGGCGGCGCTCGCCATGGTGCTGTGGTCGGCGGTCTGCCTGATGAGCGCGGTGGAGGCCGCCTTCGGGCGCTTCGTCCAGGGCGAGCGGGCGGTGGCCCTGAACGAGATCGGCGCCCTCGACGAAATCGGCGGCGGGCAACCGGCGGGCGGCCTCTCCCGCGATGACACAAGCGGCAGGAGCCAATGAGTTCGTTCGATATCGGTGTCGCGATGTTCGCCGGCGCCGTCATCCTCATCATGCTGAGGATGCCCGTGGGGGTGGCGATGCTGGTCGCCGGCATCCTCGGCTACGCATCGCTGATCGGCTGGTCGCCGCTCCTCAACACGCTGAAGACGATGACCTTCAGCCGGTTCTCGAGCTACACCCTGTGCGTCATCCCGTTCTTCCTGCTGATGGGCGAGCTCGCCACCAAGGGGGGCATGTCGGCGGCGCTGTTCCATGCGGCGCGGGGCTTCGTCGGGCATCGACGAGGCGGGCTCGGCGTCGCCACCATCCTCGGCTGCGCGGCGTTCGGGGCAATCTGCGGCTCCTCGCTCGCCACCGCCGCCACCATGACCAAGGTGGCCGAGCCGGAGATGCGCGCCGGCGGCTATTCCGGCGCGCTGATGACGGGGACGCTCGCCGCGGGCGGCACGCTCGGCATCCTCATCCCGCCGTCCGTGATCCTCGTGATCTACGCGATCTATACCGAGCAATCGATCGGCGCCCTCTTCTTCGCCGCAGCGATACCGGGGCTTCTGGCCGCGTTCGGCTATGTCGCCGTCATCTGGATCTACACGCTCGTCGCGCCGGGCGCAGCGCCCCGGGCCGAGCGCGTCGGCTGGGCCGAACGGTGGCGCCGCACGCGCACCGTGTGGCCGTCGGCGGGCGTCTTTCTGCTCGTCGTGTGCGGCATCAATTTCGGCTGGTTCTCGCCCACCGAGGGCGCGGCGGTCGGCGCCTTCGCGGTCGGCGTCATCGCGGTGGCGTCCGGCGGCCTCACCTTGCCCGACTTCTTCGACGCGCTGCGGGCGACGGCCGAGATCAGCGCGATGGTCTTCCTCATCCTGCTCGGCGCCGAACTCTTCTCCGCCGCGCTCGCTCTGTCGCAGATGCCGCAGGAGCTGTCGCGCCAGGTGGCCGAGCTGCCGCTCCCGCCGCTCGCCATCGTCATCATCATCGTCGCGATCTATCTGGTGCTCGGCTGCGCGATGGAATCGCTCGCCATGGTGCTCCTCACGCTGCCGGTGTTCGTGCCGGTGATGCTGCAGCTCGACCTCGGCATGGACCCGACGCAGACGCTGGTGTGGTTCGGCATCCTCGTCCTCGTCGCCGTGGAGGTGGGGATGATCTCGCCCCCCTTCGGCCTCAACCTCTTCGTCATCAACGGATTGGCGCCGCAGGTCCCGCTCGGCCAGACCTACAAGGGTGTAGCGGGTTTCTGCCTGTCGGATGCGGTCCGCCTCGCGCTCCTCATCGCCTTCCCCGGCATCAGCCTCTGGCTTCCAGGACTATGGTAGATATGGACCCCCTCGCCCGGCTCGAAGCCGATGTTCGCCGCGACCTGAACCTCATCGCCCATCCGCGCCTTCCGTGGGTGAAGCCCATCACCGCGCCGGACGGTGCCCCGGCGCTCGACGTCCTCGTGGTCGGCGCCGGTCAGGGCGGGATCGCCGCCGCCTTCGGGCTGAAGCGCGCGAAGGTCGAGAACGTTCTGGTGATCGACAAGGAGGCGGAGGGCGACGAGGGGCCGTGGCGCACCTATGCGCGCATGCCGACCCTCAGGAGCCCCAAGGACTATACCGGCCCCGATCTCGACGTGCCGAGCCTCACCTATCAATCCTGGCACACGGCCAAATATGGTGCCGCGGCATGGGAGGCGCTGGAGCTGATCGACCGGATCGACTGGGCCGATTATCTCCTGTGGGTCCGCAAGATGACCGGCGCACGCGTCGAAAACGGCGTCACCTTGACCGGGATCGCCGATGCGGACGGGCTGCTGGCGGCGACCGTCCGGGACGCCTCGGGCGAGCGGGTGATCTACGCGCGGCGCATCATCCTGGCGACGGGTCAGGAGAGCGCCGGGGCGTGGACGCTGCCGCCGGAGGTCGCGGCGCTGCCCGGCCATCTGCGCGCCCATACCTGCGAGGACATCGATTTCGCCGCGCTGAAGGGCAAGACGGTGTTCGTGCTCGGCGCCGGTGCCTCGGCCTTCGACAATGCGGCGACGGCGCTGGAGGCGGGCGCAGAGGTTCACCTCTTCACCCGGCGCGACAGGGTACAGGTGATCCAGCCCTACCGCGCGATCACCTTCGCCGGGTTCATGCGCCACCTCGCCGACCTCGACGATGCGTGGCGCTGGCGCATCATGAACCACGTGTTGTCGCTGCGCGAAGGATTTCCGCAGCACACCTACGACCGGTGCGCGCGCCACGCTGGGTTCCACCTCCACGTCGGTGCGCCGTGGCTGTCGGTGGCTGAGGCGGACGGCGGCGTGGTGGTGACGACGCCGCGCGGGCCGATGAAGGCGGACTACGTGATCGCCGGGACGGGGGTCGACATGGACTTCGCCGGGCGGCCGGAGCTTGCCGGGTTCGCGCACAACATCGCGACCTGGGCCGACCGCTACACCCCGCCCGAAGAAGAGGCCAACCCGCGTCTCGGCCGTTTCCCCTATCTGGGCGGCGACTTCGCATTTCAGGAGAAGGTGCCGGGGGTGACGCCGCTGGTGTCGCGCATCCACCTCTTCGGCATCGCGGCGACGATGAGCTTCGGCCCGTCCGGGTCGTCGATCAACGCGATGACGACGGCGGTGCCGCGGCTCGTCTCCGGCGTCACGCGCGGCCTGTTCCGCGAGGACGCGGCGGCGCACTACGCCGATATCGTCGCCTATGACGTGCCGCAGGCGGTGGTGCCTGAAAGCGCCGTCATCGACCATGGCCGGGTGAAGGTCTGAGGCTGCGTTCGAGCTGTCAGGCCGCGTGGTCCGGGCCGCGGCGGAGCTGTGCGCGAATTGATCCTGATGGCGCGGCCGCCCTTGTGGATCGCGCGCACTGTGTGATACCGGACTTTCAGTGATCGGCAGTTGCCTCTCGTGCCTGTGGCCAGCCACTTCAGGCAGATACGGTGGCAGTTCCCCTGCCGGTTCGAGCGGAGCCGTGGGTGAGTGGCTGAAACCAGCGGTTTGCTAAACCGTCAGGCGGGGTCAACCCGTCTCGAGGGTTCGAATCCCTCCGGCTCCGCCAGACTTTTCTCGAGGACGGGCTGATCCACCGCCGCCGGTGCCTTCTGCGGGTACGCGCCGCGTTCGGCCCGGCGTTGCAGAGGCCCCGCGACAGCGTGCGCGCCCGGAGCAGGTCGCGTACGGGGCAAATTGCGGGGCCCCATTGCATCGGCGAGGTGGTTTCCCTGATATAGGGCCGTCAACGAGTGAGGGTCCCGTGAACCCGGTGCGGTGCGGCGGCCGGCCTTCATCAGCGTATAAGCTTCATCAGCGCGTAAGGAAGTGTGATGACGGACCAACGGGCGGTGACCGACGATCGCGGCGTGAAACTCTCCACGGCCCCCCGCACCCGCACATTGATCGACCTGCTGAAGTATAAGACCACCTCCAAGCTGGTGAAGCTGTGGGTGCCCTATTGGCTCGCCGTCGGCGCCGCCGCCGTCTGGCTCGCGGGTGGCCCGCTGGAGCTGGTGCTCGGCGCCGCATGGGGCGTCCTCGTCTACAGCCTGGTCGAATATCTCATGCACCGCTTCCTGTACCATTGGGAGCCGGAGAACACGTTCATCCGCTTCATCACAGCGGATGTCGGGCGCCACCACATGCGCCATCACCGCGAGCCGTCCGACTATAAGGCCGCCATCAACGCGGTGCAGACGCCGGTGATCCTGCTCTGCTCGGGGCTGGCGCTCCTCGTCTTCATCATGCCCGAGGGGTTGAAGGCGGCCTGGCTCGCCTCCTGCGTGGCGGGGTCGATGAACTATATCGCCCAGGAGCTGATCCATTTCGGCACCCACCACATGCCGATGAACAACCGCGTCCTCAACATCGTCAAGCGTCACCACATGCTGCACCACTATCGCAGCGAGGACGCCAATTTCGGCCTGTTCTGGACCTTCTGGGACCGCCTCCTCGGCACCTCCTACGAACAGGTGGCCAAGAAAGCGAAGACCTCCGCCGCCAAAGAGCCGTCCACCGAGACACGCTGACCGGCACCGCCGCGCGTTCACGGCGCACGCTCCGCGCCCCGCCAATGGACGATGCACCGGGCGCGGATCGGGGCGCGAGACGGGGCGCGCATCGCCGCCGGTGCGGCACCACCTGCCCCTTTCCTGGGGTGAACCTGCGGGCAGCCATCGCAACAGGCCGCCCGCTCATGTAGTTTTGCCGGCGCGTAGTGGGTGCCGACGACGAGGGGACACGGATGGATCAGGACCTTTTCGGCGGCGGCAAGGCTCAACCCGGCGGACCGGACAAGGAAGCCGCCCCGTCGAGCGCGGCCCCTGCGCCGAAAACCACCCCGGCCCCCGCCGCGTCGAAGCCGAAAGCCGCCCGCCCCGCCGCCACTGCCGACGACGGCGGCTATTCCGCCGCCGACATAGAGGTGCTGGAAGGCCTGGAGCCGGTGCGCCGCCGCCCGGGCATGTACATCGGCGGCACGGACGACCGCGCCCTCCACCACCTCTTCGCCGAAGTGCTCGACAACTGCATGGACGAGGCCGTGGCCGGTCACGCCACATGGATCGAGGTGAAGCTTTCCAAGGACTTCCTCACGGTGATCGACAACGGGCGCGGCATCCCGGTGGAGCCGCACCCGCGCTTTCCGGACAAGTCGGCGCTCGAAGTCATCATGACGACGCTGCACGCGGGCGGCAAATTCGACTCCAAGGCCTACGAGGCCTCGGGCGGCCTCCACGGCGTCGGCATCTCGGTGGTCAACGCGCTGTCGGACAAGCTCGTCGTCGAGGTCGCGCGCGGCAAGAAGCTCTACCGCCAGTCCTTCTCGCGCGGATTGTCCGAAGCGCCGCTCGCCGAGGTCGGCGCGGCCCCCAACCGGCGCGGCACCAGCGTCGCCTTCCACCCGGACCCGCAGATCTTCAAGGAGCTGAAATTCAGTCCCAAGCGCCTGTTCGCGATGACGCGGGCAAAGGCCTATCTCTTCGCCAACGTCGAGCTGCGCTGGTCCTGCGATCCGGAGCTCCTCACCGGCGCCGACGCCCCGCCGGCCGAAGCCAAGTTCCACTTCCCCGGCGGCCTTGCCGACTATTTGGCCGCCGAGCTGAAGGGCAAGCCGACCGTGCTCGACGGGCTCTTCGCGGGCAATGCCGGCCAGGCGGGCCGCAAGGGCTCGGTGGAATGGGCGATCGGCTTCGTTCCGGTGGACGAGTTTTCGCGCTCCTACTGCAACACCATCCCGACCCCCGAGGGCGGCACCCACGAGCAGGGCCTGCGCCAAGCGCTACTGAAGGGGCTGAAATCCCACGGTGAGCGCGTCGGCAACAAGAAGATCGGCACCGTGACGGGCGACGACGTGATGGCCTCCATCGCCTCGATGCTGTCCGTGTTCGTGCGTGAGCCGGAATTCGTCGGCCAGACCAAGGACAAGCTCTCCACCACCGAGGCGACGCGCCAGGTGGAAGGGGCAGTGCGCGAAGCATTCGAGGAGTGGCTGGCGAAGGACCCGCAGCGGGCCGGCCTCGTCATGGACGCGGTCGTGGAGAAGGCCGACGACCGCCTGCGCCGCCGCGCCGAGAAGGACGTCGCCCGCCGCACCGCCACCCGCCGCACGCGCCTCCCCGGCAAACTCGCCGACTGCACGCAGCAGAAGGCGGCGGGCACGGAGATCTTCATCGTCGAGGGCGACTCGGCCGGCGGCTCCGCCAAGCAGGCCCGCCAACGCGCCACACAGGCCGTGCTGCCACTGCGGGGCAAGATCCTCAACGTCGCCAATGCCGGGCGCGACAAGGTGATGGCCAACCAGCAGATCGCCGACCTCATCCTGGCGCTCGGCTGCGAGAGCGGCAAGAATTTCGCGCTCGACAAGCTGCGCTACGAAAAGGTCATCGTGATGACCGACGCGGACGTCGACGGCGCGCACATCGCCTCGCTGCTCATCACCTTCTTCTACCGCGAGATGCGGCCGTTGATCGACGCAGGGCACCTCTTCCTGGCCGTCCCGCCGCTCTACAAGCTCACCCAGGGCACGAAGACGCTGTACGCGCGCGACGATGCGCACCGCGAGAAGCTCCTGAAGACCGAGTTCAAGCCGAACCAGAAGATGGAGATCGGCCGCTTCAAGGGCCTCGGCGAGATGATGCCGGGCCAGCTCAAGGAAACGACGATGGACCCGTCGACCCGCACGCTTCTGCGCGTCGCGATCGTTTCGGAAGGCGACGAGACGAAGAAGACCGTGGACCGGCTGATGGGCAACAAGCCCGAGGCGCGCTTCGCCTTCATCCAGGAGCACGCCGAGTTCGCATCCGCCGAAGCGCTGGACATCTGACCCGCGCGGCGACCCACCGCTCGGCACCTCGCCATCAGGCGCCGAGCCTCGGCCGGAGCGCAGCCGGGCGCAATCTTGGCGCGAAGTTCGCAGATGATGCGACTGGCCATCGGCGGCACAATGTGTTGAGGGTCACCGCGGCGGGGTAGACCATGCGTCCCCGCCAGCCGATCATCTGATTTGCGTCAGACGTGTCGACAGGGAGTTGCCCCATGGCCCGAACCGTCCCGCACGGTTTCAACCGTTCCGCGCGCCGCTGTGCCGCCGCCCCGGCGGTCTCCCTCGCGCTTTGTGTTTGCCTTGCCGTCCCCGCCGCCGCGCAGGAGGACGAGTTGATCACCCGGCCGGCCGGGTGGCAGCCCCTCCCCGTTGCCAAACCGTCGATCAGCGAGTCTTTCGCCTCGACCTGCCAGCCGGTAGACCCCGAGCTTGCCTGGTTCCGCCTGCCGCAGCAGTTCCGCAGCGCCACCGTTGAGGAGATGATCGGCCAGCTCCTCGTCGTCAGCTACGGCGGCACGCGGCCGGACGATGCGGGGGTTGCCGCGGCGCGCGATGCCATCGCCCGATCGCGCATCGGCGGCGTGTTGACCTTCCGCCATAACATCGCCTCGGCGGGGGACATCGCCGCCGTCAACCGCTCCTTCATGGAGGCGCGGCCGGACCTTCCGCCGATCATCGCCGTCGACCAGGAGGGTGGCCTCGTCATGCGGGTGAAGCCGTCCGAAGGGGCACCCTCCACACCCGCCGCCGCCGACATCGCCGCCGGGTCCGAGGACGAGGCCCGCGCCGCCTATGACGACATGGCCGCCGCCCTCGCCACGCTGGGCTTCAACGCCAATTTCGGCCCCGTCGTGGACCTCGCCAGCAATCCTGACAATCCCGTCATTGCCCGCTTCGGCCGCAGCTTCGGAGCCGATCCGGCCACGGTGACCGACTATGCCACCGTCTTCGCCGAGGCTCACCGCGCCGCCGGGATCGGCACCGCGCTGAAGCACTTCCCCGGCCACGGCTCATCCACCGACGACAGCCACGAAGGCGCCATCGACTTGACCGCCACATGGTCGCGCCAGGAGATGCTGCCCTTCCGCGACATGATCGCCAGCGGCGAGGCCGACATGTTGATGGCCGGCCACCTCACGCTGAAGGGCGTCACCGAAGCCGACATCCCCGCCTCGCTGTCGCAGTCCGCGATCACCGGCTTCCTGCGCGAAACGCTCTGCTACGACGGCGTGGTGGTGTCGGACGATCTCGCCATGGACGCCGTGTCCTCGCGGTGGGACGCGGTGGAGGCGGTCACCATGATGGTCGAGGCCGGGGGCGACCTCGCCCTCCTGTCGCTCGGCACCGGGCAGGGTTACGAGGTGATCGACGCCATCTCGTCCGCCTTGGCCGAACATGCGCGCCAATCGCCGGAGTTCGCGGCGAAGATCCGCCAGGCCTATGCGCGCATCGCAAATCTGAAACTGGACCTGACGGAGTGGCGGCCCAGCCCCCTTTCGACTGAGATCGACACCGCCGGCCTGCCATGACGGACTGAACGGTCCCGTCTCAAGGTCCGGCCAAGCTGGATCGCGCACTCTCTCACCACCGGTAGGAGGGTGAGACGTTACTATGTCGAAAGGTTTCTTCAGCAAAGCGCTGTCCGGCAGTGCCCGCCAGGTTCTTCTCGAAGGACTGACGGCAGCCAACGTCCAGCTCCTGCTCGACGGCAACTATAAGATCGTCGAATGCAACGAGAATACGCTCGATGTTCTCGGTTACAATCCCGTCGGCAAGCCCTTCTTCGACGTGTTCACGCCGACCGGTGACGCTGCCGCCGCGGAGAAGGCGATCCTCGAACACGTCAAGAAGTCGCAATTCGCGATCCGCCTGGGGCAGATGAGGACGAAGTCCGGCGATACGCGCCAAATCAACATCCGCTGGTATGGTGTCGAGGCCGCGCGCTACAAGATCAAGCACGTCGTCATGGCGACGGACATGACCGCGGCCTACGCCGAGGAGGCGGCCCGCCTCGCCCGCGTGAAGGCGATCAACCGCGCCTACGCCGTGATCGAGTTCGACACGGCCGGAAAGATCATCGAAGCCAACGACGTCTTCTGCAAGGCGATCGGCTACCGCAAGGACGAGCTGCCGGGGAAACATCACCGGATGTTCGTGCCCCAGCACGTCATGTCGGACAGCGACTACAAGAACTTCTGGGCCGACTTGCTGAACAACCAAGTGAAGGCGGGCGAGTTCGAGCGGCTGCGCAAGGACGGCTCGCCGCTCTTCCTGGAGGCGAGCTACTCCCCGGTGCTGGACCTCAACGGCCGCCCCTTCAAGGTCGTCAAAATCGCGACCGACATCACCGACAAGGTGTTGCTGCGCAAGAACTCCGCCACCGTCGCGACCCAGGTGGACAAGAAGCTCGGCGAGATCGTCGAGGCGGTCTCCAGCGCCAACGACCGCTCGACGTCCGCCTCCTCGACGGCCACGCAGACCTCGCAGATGGTCCGCCAGGTCGCCGACGCGGTGCAGGATTTCGAGGCCACCACCCGGCGCATCGCCGACGCGATGGTGAAGTCCCGCTCGGCCGTCGGCCACGTGAACTCGCAGGCGGAGACCGCCGACAGGCACATCTCCGCCCTCTCCGAGGCGGCCAACTCGATGACGTCGATCGTCGAGATCATCTCCAAGGTGGCTGGGCAGATCAATCTTCTGGCGCTGAACGCCACGATCGAAGCGGCGCGTGCGGGCGAAGCGGGCAAGGGCTTCGCGGTCGTGGCGTCCGAGGTGAAGTCGCTCGCTGATCAGGTGGAGAAGTCCACCAACCAGATCGGCGCGGACATCGACCGGGTGCAGTCCGTCGCCGGAGACGTCGTGTCGGTGCTGAAGGGCATCGCCGGTGCGATCGAGGACGTGGAAGAAAGCGTCAACGTGGCGGCGGAGGCGGTCGAGGAGCAGACCACCGCCGCGCGCGACATCGCCGCCGGAATGAACCAGGCCGCAGCCTCGGTGCACGGGATCACGGACGACCTCAGCCGCATTTCCACGGCGGTGGCGAGCGCCAACGGCTACGCGCGCGAAGGCAGCGAGATGTACAGGTCCATCAAGGTGTCCGACGCGGTCCATTGAGGATCGCGCCGAAGACGATCCGCGCGGCGCAGCCCCGCGCGGATGCCGATGATGACGCAGACGGGCGCCGGCGAGCGATCGCCCGGCGCCTTTTCGTGTTCGGCGCGCGCGCCGGGTGCTCGGCGTGCGGCGTCCGGCGCGTTTAGGGATAGAGGCGCTGCACCGTGAAGCCGCCGTTCTCCAGCCGGTAGACGAATCGGTTGTGGAGGCGGAATTCGCCATCCACCCAAAATTCGATCGTCTCCGGGGTGACGCGGTAGCCGCCCCAGTGAGGCGGGCGCGGCGGGTTATCCCCAAATTCGGCTTCGCGCGCGGCGACCCGCGCGACGAGCTCGTCGCGGTTCGCAGCCGGCCGCGACTGGTCCGACGCCCACGCGCCGATCCGGCTGCCGAGGGGGCGGGAGCGGTAGTAGGCGTCCGATTCGGCGTCCGTCACCAGGCTGACGGCCCCGCGAATCCGGACCTGCCGGCGCAGCGTCTTCCAGTGGAACAGCAGCGCCGCCCGCGGATTTGCCTTCAGTTCCAGCCCCTTGGTGCTTTCACGATTGGTGTAGAATACGAAGCCGTCGTGGTCGTGCCCTTTCAACAGGACGATGCGGGCATCGGGCAGGCCCGCGCCATCCACCGTCGCCAACGTCATCGCGGTGGGGTCGTTGGGCTCGGTCTGGCTCGCTTCCTGCAGCCACACGGTGAACAGATCGAACGGGTCGGGCGTTTGCCCCGCTGCGATCACTTCGTCGGTAAGGCTAGAGGTCACGACCAAGCCGCACTACATATGGGTGTCTTCATGACAGCACCTCAAATGGATGGAGAGGCGCCGGACCGCCGGTGCCGCTAAGATTGGACCAGTGATGGCGCGCGACCCCTATACCGTGCTTGGCATATCGAAGTCAGCCTCGGAGAGCGAGATCAAGTCCGCTTTCCGCAGGCTGGCCAAGCGCTACCATCCTGACACGAATTCGAGTGACCCGAAGGCGCAGGAGCGCTTTTCGGAGGTCAATGCCGCGTACGAGATCCTCGGCGACAAGGACAAACGCGCCAAGTTCGACCGCGGCGAGATCGACGCGGCGGGACAGCCGCGCTTCCACGCCGGGTTCGGCTCCGGCGCGTCCTCGGGCGATCCCTTCGCCGGATTCGGCGGATTCTCCGGCTTCGGGCGCGGCGGATCGCAGAACACCGGCGGCAGCGGGCGCACGTGGCGCTTCTCCTCCGGCGGCGGCGGTGAAGGCGCGGCCGGGGTCGACGAGATCCTGCGCGAGTTCATGGGCGGAGCCGCACGGGGCGAGCGCGGCGGCGCAGGGGGCGGCGCAGGCGGTTTCGGCGCGGGCTTCGGCGGCGCCGGTGCGGCTGAACGCGGCCAGGACCTCGACGTCGTCGTCACCGTCACCCTGGACGATCTCGCGAGCGACGAGAAGCTGCGCGTGTCGCTGCCCACCGGCCGCACGGTGGACGTGAAAATTCCGGCGGGCGCGGAGCAGGACCAGCAGATCCGTCTGCGCGGGCTGGGGCACGAGAGCCCCGGCGGCGGGAGCCCCGGCGACGCGATCCTCACCCTGCGCATCGCGGCGCATCCGATCTTCCAGCGCGAGGGG
The DNA here is from genome assembly GCF_001927245.1 of Acuticoccus yangtzensis. Classification (GTDB taxonomy): domain Bacteria; phylum Pseudomonadota; class Alphaproteobacteria; order Rhizobiales; family Amorphaceae; genus Acuticoccus; species Acuticoccus yangtzensis. The sequence goes on from NZ_MJUX01000004.1 coordinate 244,460, forward strand.
CAGAATCTGCGCCTCGACCTTCCGGTGACGCTCTATGACGCGGCATTGGGAGCGAAGGTGCGGGCGCCGACGCTGAACGGGTCGGTCAACATCACCGTCCCGCCGGGCTCCTCCGGCGGCAAGACGTTGCGGCTGCGCGGGCTCGGCCTCCCCACCAAGTCGGGCGGACGAGGCGACCTTCTGGTGACGTTGCAGATCGATCTGCCGGACGACCTGCCCGAGGACTTCCTCGACATGATGCGCCGCTGGCGTGAGGACGCCCCCTACCAACCCCGCAGCGGCTGACGCCTCAGCGGCTGGCCCCTCGGCGGCTGCCTTAGCCGCTGACCGGATACACGTCCGCGGCGCGCAGGCGCCCGCTCACGCTGTGGCGGGGACGGCCTTGCGCGTGTCGTGGCGCAAAATGTCCATCACCTCGGTGATCAGCCAGCGGGCGTGGCGCACAAGCCCCGCATCGCTGAGCGGGCCGCGCGGCGTCGTCATCGGCACATGGACGAAGAGAACCTTCGGGTTGCCCGCCAGCGCCGCGCCCAGCCCGGCGTTGCACACATAGTCCCCCGCGCTGTGGCTGAGGCGCACGGGAAAGCCCGCCGCCCGCGCCTCGCGCACCAGCTCCGGAACGTCGAACATGGTGTAGCGGTGGCGCGCCAGGCGGCCGGGGCGCTTGCCCGCCGCATCCGGCTTGTCGCACGCATAGGGCGTCGCCACGCGCTCGTAGCGAATCATCGTCTCGCCGCCCGCGACGCCGAACATCAGCACCGCGTCGTAACGCGCGGCGAGCGGCGGCAGCGTCTCGCTCACGCTCCACAGCGTGTCGAGCCGCAGGGTGTCCACCCCGGCGGGCGGCGCCTCGGCCAGCGTTGTCACCAGCCGCTCGGTCGGGTTCTGCGGCATCCCCGGAAAGGAGCCGAACCCGGTCACCAGAAGGCGCGGGCGCAGCGTGACGATCATGCCGCCACCGGCCGCCAGCGGGCCGAGCGGCCGTAGCCGTCCGCGAACACGCGGCCCTCCTCCAGCAGCATCTCCAAGTGCGCCTGCACCGACATCGCCGCGGCGTCGAACAGGCGCTTGTCGATCGACGCATAGAGGCTGGAGACGATGTCGCTGATCGTGCGGTCCCCCTCGGCGAGGCGCTGCAGGATCGCCCGCTCGCGCATCAGCCGGTGGCTGCGGATGCCTGACACGATACGCGAAGGGTCCTCGATGATGTCGCCATGGCCGGGCATGTAGCGGGTGTGGCCCATGGGGATGAGCTTTTCCAGCGACGCCACGTAAGCGCGCATCGACCCCTCTGGCGGCGACACGACCGTGGTCGACCAGCCCATCACGTGGTCGCCGCTGAAGAAGTCGTCGCCGTAACCGAAGGCGACGTGGTCGGGCGCGTGGCCGGGCGTCGTCACCGCGGTGAGGCTGACTTCGCCGTTGTCCACCACGTCGCCGTCGGAAACGACGATGTCGATCGGGAACAGGCGGTCCTGGTAGCCCGGCGTCGGGTCATCCTCGCCCGGATGAAGCGCACGCCCCAGCCGCGCAGGCCCTTCCGCGACGATCGGCGCGCCGGTCATCTCCCGCACCGGTGCGAGCCCGGCGATGTGGTCACGGTGGGAGTGGGTGACGAGGATGTGTGACACGGTGCGCCCACCGATGGCGCGGTCCAGCGCGGCCAGATGCTCGGGCAGATGCGGGCCGGGGTCGATCAGCATCAGCCGGTCCCGGCCGACGAGGTAGGTGTTGGTTCCCGCCCCGGTATAGGGGCCGGGATTGGCCGCCGTGATGCGCACGATGCCGTTGCCGAGGTCGACGGCCTCGCCATGGCGCGGGTCAAAACTCAAGCGTCGTATCCTCCGGCTCTGTGGCATCCGGCGTTGTTGCATCCGGCTCTCTTGCATGGTGCTCGCGATACACGTTCCATTCCAATCGTCGCCGGGACGGCGGTCCGTGATGACATAGGCTCGCCATAGGCGGCACCCCGTGGCCGCCTATGGGTCGGCCCGAGGCGCCGCGCTTTGCGTCTACGCCCGCGGCGTCAGGCGAGCGCTGCGAAGTCCGGCACCGGGCGCGCCGTGTCGGCCGAGGCGGCGAAGTGGGCCTCCAGCGCTGCGGCGATCGCCATCACCTTGCGGTCCGCCCCGCGCGGGCCGATCACCTGAAGGCCGAACGGCAGGCCATGCCCGTCGCGCCCGCAGGGAATGGCCGCCGCGCAGGCGAAGGCCATCGTCGGAATGTAGGTGATCGCGAGCCAGCGCATGTAGGTTTCCATCGGCGTCCCGTCGATCTCCTTCACGTAGAGCTCGCTGTGCGGGAAGGGCGACACGGCGGCCGCCGGGGCGATCAGCGCGTCGTAACGCTCGAAGAAGGCGACGAAGCGGCGATAGAGGGCGGCCTGCTCACGCTGCGCCCATGCGATCTCGACCGCCTTGAAGGTAAGGCCCCGCTCGGTGTTGTCGATCACGTTGCGGTCGAGGTCGCCGCGCTGGGTCATCACCCGGTCGTGGTGCTGCACCAGGAAGGCGATGCCGCGGGTGATCTCGAAGATCTCGTGGGCCGGCCCGAAGTCGGGCGAGGCCGCCTCCACGGTGAGACCCGCACCGGCGAGCCCTTCCGCCCGCGCGTTGAAGACGTCCTTGATCTCGCCCGCGACAGGGGCGATGCCGAAGTCCGCCGAGGCGGCGAGGCGCACGCTGGCGAGGTCGACGGCGGGAATGTTCGGCTCCACCCCGTCGGCCGGGTGGGAGAAGGGATCGCGCGGATCATAGCCCGCCTGCACCGAGAGGAGCAGCGCGGCATCGGCCATGGTGCGCGCCATCGGCCCGTTGACGCCCCAGGGGGAGAGATAGGCGCCCATGTCAGGCGACGGGGCGAGGCCCAGCGACGGGCGGAAGCCGGTCACACCGCAGAAGGCGGCCGGCGTTCTGAGGCTCCCGCCATAGTCCGACCCGGTGGCGAGCGGGCACATGCCGGCCGCCAACGCCGCCGCCGAGCCGCCCGACGATCCGGACGACGTCTTCGTCAGATCGAACGGGTTGCCGGTGGGGCCGAACAGCCGGTTGGTGGTGTTCGCCCCGGCCGCGAATTCAGGCAGGTTGGACTTGGCGAACAGGATCGCCCCCTCGGCGCGCAGGCGCTGGCTGCCGAGGTCGTCCTCCGTCGCCACGTTGTCCTTGTAGAGCAGCGAGCCGTGGGTGGTCTTCATGCCCTTCACGTCGCGGTTGTCCTTCACCGCGATCGGCAGTCCGTGCAGCCGGCCGAGGGGCTTGCCTTCCATCACCGCCTTCTCGGCGGCCTTGGCGGCGGCGCGCGCCCCCTCCTCGTCGACGGTGACGAGGGCATTCACCTTCGGGTTGGTGGCGGCGATGCGGGCCAGGCAACTGTCGAGGAGCTCCACAGGCGACAAGGCTTTGGCACCAATGAGGCGGCGGGCCTCCGTGGCGTCGAGATCTGCGGGCTCAGTCATTGAAGGGTCTCCTGAAACGGGCCGGGATCATGGCGCCGCCTGCCCCACAGGGAAAGGGGCGGCATTCCATTTCATCGCTTTCGTTGCCGTCCGCCCCCGTCTCAGGCCGTGCGGCGCCCGTCAGGCCGCAGCGCTCGCCTCGGCCGCGGCGTAATCCACAGGCGTGGCGTGCCAGCCTTCGGCCCGTTTTTCCCAAAACCGCGCCTTCAGGGCGAGCGACACGGGGCCGGGACTGTCGTTGCCCAGCATGCGCCCGTCGATTCGCGAGGCCGGCATGATCCCGCCGGCGGTGGTGGAGAGGAAGATCTCGTCTGCCTCGCGGAACTCCTCCGCGGAAATGTCGCGCACCTCCAGCGGCAGGCCCATCTCCTCGCACAGCTCCATCACCGACTTCTGCGTCACGCCCTCCAGCGTGCCGCGCGCGGGGGTGGCGACGCGCCCGTCCGTCACGCAGAAGACGTTGAAGCCTGCGCCCTCGGTGACGTTGCCGTCATGGTCGAGCAGCACGGCGAAGTCGGCCCCCGCCTCCTCCGCCTCGAACTGTCCGGCGGTGAGGTCGCCCCAGTGAAAATTCTTGCCGCGCGGGTCGACGCTCGTGGCCGGGATGCGCCGCACGGTGGGGATCATCAGCCGCACGCCGCGCTCCTGCACCTCGGGCGGGGCGACCCAGGCCCACGGCATCGCCATCACCATGATGTAGGACGGGGCCTGCGAGGGCTGGCGCGGCGCACCCGGAGGCGGCGCGGCGCGTAGACAGTCCATCGCCACATAGGAGCGGGTGAGGCCGGACAGCGCCACCGTGCGGTGGACGATGGCGCGGATCTCGTCGTCGCTCTCCTTCGGCACCATGCGCATGCGCTCCATGGAGGCGCGGAAGCGGGCCAGGTGATCGTCGAGCCGGAAGAAGGCGCCGTCCCACACGCCGACCACGTCATAGGTCACGTCCGACCGCCGATAGCCCCAATGGGTGACGGGGATCTTCGCCTCGCTCAGCGGCATGTAGCTGCCGTCGATATAGGCGGCGCCTTTGGTGTAGTCGCTCATCGGATCCCTCTCTTTCCAGTCCCGGCGGCCCGCATCGTCCCGCGGCGGCCCATGGTGGTGCATCGGCGCGCCCGTGTCATCGCCGGACTTCTCGCGGCCGGGCCGCGCCTCCGGCCTCGTTCTCGCTCATGCATGGTCCGTTCCGCCGGGCGTGCGGCGCGCATCCGGGTGCGGCAAATCGGCTCCCGTCAGCCGGCGTGACGGACGCGCCCCCGCCCTGTCCGGCTGGCCGCTGCCGCCGTCGCCCGTCCGTATGTCGGTGTGAGGGCGCCCTCCGCGACCCGACGCTTTGACTTGGAATGCATCTCTATTTCGGATCGTTACGAAGAGAAATTCACCTTATAATCCCTCCAATTATAGATGAAGTGCCGGCGCTTGCCTTGGTCTCTGGACTGGAATAGTCCGCTTTTGCGGTGCCCTGCGTCGCAGCGGCGCCTTTCCACTTTCCGGCCTGCGGACGATTGCATGACCCTCATCTCAACGCGCCTCGCGGCGTCCTTCATCGTTGCGGCGATGCTTGCCGGTCCGGCGTGGGCCGAGACGGCCGCGCCGACGCCCGCAGCGCCCAATCTCGGCCTGTCGCTCAACAGCCTGCAGACCGAGGGGAGCGCCTGCCGCGTCACCTTCGTGGCCACCAACGCCATGGGCGTGGAGGTCGACGATCTGGGCATCGAGGTCGCCATCTTCCGCAAAGGCGGCGCGCTGGAGCGGCTGATGCGGCTCAATCTCGGCCACTTCCTCGACGGCAAGACGCGCGTGCGCCAGTTCGACCTCGCCGGCACCGACTGCACCGCCGTCGAAGCGATCCTCATCAACGACGTCACCGCGTGCGACGGCGACGGGCTCGACCCGCTGGTTTGCCTGCGCGCCATCACCGCCACCTCCAACACCGACACCGGATTCAGCCTGTGAACTTCGAAACGATCGTTCAGAGCCTCGTCGCCCGGCTCCAGGCCGAGGACGGCATCCTGTCCGTTCTCGCCCTCGGCGGGCCGGTGGTCATGCTGCTCGTCGCCCTGTCGGTGGTGATGATCGCGGTCAGCCTCATCAAGCTCGCCCAGTTCGCGCGCGCCGGTGTCGGTCGCCACGGTGCGGCGGAGCGTGCGGTCGAGACGGCGCTGCGCGGCGAGGCGGACGGGCGTCAGCGCTCCGGCGGCCCGCTGAGCCGCCAGGTCATCGCGCTGCAGATCGCCGAGGGGACGAACACCGCCGACGCGCGCGAGGCGGCCGAGAGCTACGCCGCGCTGCGCCTGCACCAGCTCCGCAAACTGGTGAACCTCCTCGACACCATCGCCCAGATCTCGCCTCTGCTGGGCCTTTTCGGCACCGTTCTCGGGATGATCGAGGCGTTTCAGGCGCTGGAGGGGGCGGGCAGCGCGGTCGACCCGTCGATCCTGGCGGGCGGGATCTGGGTGGCGCTCCTCACCACCGCGGTCGGCCTCGCGGTGGCGATGCCCGCGTCGGTCATCTCGTCCTGGTTCGAGTCGCGGATCGAGAACGAGCGGGTGGCGCTCGACACCTTGATCAGCCGCCTGGCGACGGGGTCGCGCGCCGGCCGCCTCGCCCACCCCGCCCGGCGCGGCGCCGGTCCCCGCGGCCCCGGCGATGCCGCCGCCCTCGCGGCCGAATGATGGGCGCCTTCAACCCGGCCGGCACGACGAGGCGCGCGTGATCGCCGCGCCCGTGCGCAAGAGGCGCCGCCTGCCGCTGACACCGCTGATCGACGTCATCTTCCTGCTGCTCCTCTTCTTCATGCTGTCGTCCACCTTCCTGCGCTTTGCCGATGTCGAAGTGGCCGCCGCCGCGGGTGCCTCGCCCCGCGCCGCCGCGCCCGCGGGCGACACGGCACTCCTGAAGCTCAGGTTCGACGGTACGCTGGCGCTCGGCCCCCGCACCGTGGCGCTCGCCGACCTCGCCGCGGAACTGTCGGCGCTGCCTGGGGACGGGATCGCGCGGCTGATCCTCACCGCCGACCGCGGCGCCTCCGTTCAGGCGCTGGTGGAGGTGCTGGAGGTGGTGGAGGCCGGGGCGCTGCCGGTGATCCTCGCCGCCCCCCCGGAGGAGACGCCGTGAGCCGCCTGCGCGCCCCCGCCCGCAAGGCCGACAAGGGCGAGCCGACGATCGCGCTCATCAACGTCGTCTTCCTGCTGCTCGTCTTCTTCCTCGTCGCCGGTACGCTGTCGGCGCCGCGCGATGCCGCGGTGGAGCTCGCCGACTCGACCGCCTTCGACCCCGCCGCGCTGGACCCCGCCGCGATCTACGTGGACGCCGGGGGACAGTTGCGCGTGATGGGTGAGGCCGTCGCCGCCGAGGAGGCCATCGCGCGGGTTGAGGCGGTTGCGACGCCGGAGCCCGGCGCGCCGCTCACCATCGTGCCCGACCGTACGCTCGACGCGCGCGATATGCTGGCCCGCCTCGCCGCCTTGCGCGCGGCGACGGATCGGCCGCTGACGATCCTCACCCGCCGCCGCACGGAGGCCGATTGATGGCCTTGCGCATTTCGCCCCGCGCGTGGATCGCCGCCGTCGTCCTGTCGCTGATCATCCATTTGACGATCGCGCTGGCGATGACCGAGACGGGAACGCCCCCCGCTCCGAGCGAGGCGGCGGCGACGCCTGTCACCATCGTGGTGGAACCGACCGCGCTGGAGGAGGTGACGACGGAGGCGGCCGAGGCGGAGGCGATCGAGGCCGCCGCCGTCGCGCCCGACGAGGGGCTCGAGGCGGAGATCGCGGACGCGGACGAGGCCGCCCCGGTCGAGCCGAGCGAAGCGGAGCCGGTGGCGGACGCGGACCCTGCGCCGGTGGACGCCGCGGCCGTGGATGCGGAGGTCGTCGAGGCGGACGCCGCCGAGGTGGACGCGGCGCCGGTGGAGACGGTCGAAGTCGTCACCGAGCCGGCCCCTGCAGAGATCGTGCCCGCGGACGCTGTGGCGGTCGCCGAGGCCGCGCCGCTCGAACTGGAGGTGGCCGAGGTTCCCCCGGTCGATCCCACCCCGGTCGAGGTGGCGATGGCGGCCCCCGAACCGCCGGCAGAGCCGGTGGCCGAAGCGCCGCCCCCCGCGCCCGCCGAGGACGCCGGCGAGGCAGACACGCAGGCGGCTACAGTCGAGCCCGTGCCCGATATCGCCCAGCGCCCGGCCGATCCGACGATCGCCTTCCCGATGGCGCGCCCCTCCCCCGACGCGCCGCAGGAGCCGCCGACCGCCGAGGAGATGGCCGCCTTCGAGAGCGTGCCCGTGCCGCTCTTCAACCCCGCGACGCCCGCCGAGCGAGCCGCGGCCGATGCGCGGTTCCGCGCGCGTGAGGCCCGCCGGATGGCCGAGGCGCGCCGCGCCGCGCAGGAGCGCCGCGAGGCCGAGGCGCAGCGCGCGGCGACCCGCCGTGCCGCGGCGGCGGAGGCGCGCACGACGCGCCGTGCCGCGCGCACCGGCGGAAGGACATCCGGCGCCCAGGCCGCCGCCGCGGAGGCGGCCTACGGGCGTGCCGTCCGCTCCCGCGTCGCACAGGCGTTCGGGCGGCAGGGCGCGCGGGGTCGCGGCCGCGCCGTGGTGCGCTTCACCGTCGGCCGCAACGGCGCGGTGTCGGGTGTGACGCTGGTCGAGAGTTCCGGCGACCGCGGCATCGACCGTGCCGCCCTCGCCGCCCTCAACACACGCTTCCCCGCCTTTCCCGCCTCGGTCACGCGGGCGAGCCTGTCCTTCGCCATTCCCCTCCGCGTCCAGTAGGGCGTCCAGTAGGGCGCGGCGGCCCGCCGCATTCGTGCGTTGGGCCCCGCGCAGGCGCCAGAGCGTGCGACGGGCTCCCGCGCCAGCGCAGCGCCATGACGACGACCGACCGCGAAACGCAAAAAGCCGTGCGGCGGGACAGATCACTGCCCGCCGCACGGCTTTCAACGGATCGTCGTCACACCGCGCGCATCAACTTGCGCAGTGCATGGTCCCCACCAGTTTTCATTGAATTGAGTGGTCGGAGTGGCAGGATTTGAACCTGCGACCCCCTCGTCCCGAACGAGGTGCGCTACCAGGCTGCGCTACACTCCGTGTGCCGAGCCATCTAGCCGGATTCGGCTGTCAGCTCAACCCTCAGCCAGCGTTATTTTCAACGGCTGTGCGCCGTGCCAGAGGCACCGCGTCCCGAGGGCGTGGAGGCTCTCTAGCCCACTCGTGAGCGTAAGGAAATGGTTTCCGGCCAGTTGTCCCATTTTCGATGCGAAATGCACACCTCCATAGGCGAGAAGGATTTCGGTCTCAGAAATTCCGCCCGGATAGAGGATCATCTGCCCAGGGGCGGGATAGCTGGTATGGTTCTCGTAGGTGACGCCGAAGTCGCGCTCGCCCAGCGGAACCCACACGCCCTCGCCGCTCCAACGCACGTGCACGAACTGACTCTCGAACGGCATGTTCGCCTTGAAGGCCGCGCACGTCTTCGGCGCCTTCTCCTCCTCCAGCACCGCCTCGAACACAAACGGCCCGGCCTCGACCTTCACCTTCGTCATCGTGATCCTCATCTTGTCGGCGCCGCTCCGGGGCGCAGTCTCAGGACGCCATAGCCCGCCGCCCGCTCGAACGCCATGCACGCCCCGCGCCGCACGTCCCGACGACAGGACCGCACAGTCTCAACGGCCCCGCACAGTCAATCACCCGCGTCGTGCCGCGCGCTGCCTGTGCATGACGCGGCGGGTAAAGGCACCGTCATCGCGCCGTCACGAATCGGCGGCCACGGATCGGATCCGCGCCGCTGGCAAGGCGCAGCGCACAACGATGTTGATAAGTGGCCGATAACGCTCGAACAGGTGTGCAAGCAGGCGCTTAAGGGTGAACCTTAAGGGACCGGAGCGGGCCGCCGTACGCGCTCCGAGTGGCCGCACCGCCATCCACAAGGCCGCGGCGCCGGGCCATCCACAGCGAGCCCGCCCGCATCGACGTCGGGCCCCGATGTTTACCCTTCGTTCCGGCCATGATAATTTACTATTCATTAAGAGCTGACCCGCCATTTAGGTGGCATCGCGGCGCTCAGACACCATATGTGGTGTGTGGGGATGATTCGGGAAGCCGGGGATAACCTCGTCCGTCCACAGGCGAGGCACCCCTCTCCCCTAGCCACCCCACCCCCTCCTGAGCACCTTCTGTCGCCCAGACGGGCCTAGTTTGGTGAAGGACGAACGATGCGGATTGATCGGCGCTACACGACGGACGGTAAGTCCCCCTACGACGGTATCGAGTTCCGGACCGCGGTTTCCGAAATCCGCAATCCGGACGGCTCGGTCGTCTTCCGCCTCGACAATGTCATGGTGCCCGCGTCCTGGTCGCAGGTCGCCACCGACATCATCGCGCAAAAATATTTCCGGAAGGCCGGCGTTCCCGCCAAGCTGGTGAAGGACACCGAGAACCAGGTTCCGGTGTGGCTCTCCCGCTCCAAGGCCGACGACGAGGCGCTCGCCGCGCTGCCGCAGAACGAGCGCACCGTCGGCGAGACCGACAGCCGCGCCGTCTTCGACCGCCTCGCCGGCGCCTGGACCTATTGGGGCTGGAAGGGCAAATATTTCGACACCGAAGACGACGCCCGCGCCTTCTACGACGAAATCCGCTACATGCTCGCCACCCAGAAGGTGGCCCCCAACTCGCCGCAGTGGTTCAACACGGGGCTGCACTGGGCCTACGGGATCGACGGCCCCAGCCAGGGCCACTTCTACGTCGACTTCCAGTCCGGCGAGCTGACCCGCTCGGCGACCGCCTACGAGCACCCGCAGCCGCACGCCTGCTTCATCCAGTCCGTCGCCGACGATCTGGTGAACGACGGCGGCATCATGGACCTGTGGGTGCGTGAGGCGCGCCTCTTCAAGTACGGCTCCGGCACCGGCTCCAACTTCTCGTCGATCCGCGGCGAGGGCGAGAAGCTGGCCGGCGGCGGCAAGTCGTCCGGCCTCATGAGCTTCCTCAAGATCGGCGACCGCGCGGCCGGCGCCATCAAGTCCGGCGGCACCACCCGCCGCGCGGCCAAGATGTGCGTGGTCGACGTCGATCACCCCGACATCGAAGCCTATATCGACTGGAAGGTGAAGGAAGAGCAGAAGGTCGCCGCCCTCGTCACCGGCTCGAAGGTCGTCAAGAAGCACCTCACCGCGGTGATGAAGGCCTGCGTCAACTGCGAAGGCTCCGGCGACGACTGCTTCATGCCGGAGAAGAACCCGGCCCTGAAGCGCGAGATCAAGGCCGCCAAGCAGGCGATGGTGCCGGAGAACTACGTCCGCCGCGTCATCCAGTTCGCCAAGCAGGGCTACACCTCGATCGAGTTCCCGACCTACGACACCGATTGGGACTCCGAGGCCTACCTCACCGTCTCCGGCCAGAACTCCAACAACTCCGTGCGCGTGACGGACGACTTCCTGCACGCGGTGAAGTCGGACCGCGACTGGGACCTCACCTGGCGCACCTCCGGCGCCGTCGCCAAGACGCTGCCGGCGCGCGAATTGTGGGAGAAGATCGGCTATGCGGCGTGGGCCTCGGCCGACCCCGGCATCCAGTTCCACACCACCATCAACGACTGGCACACCTGCCCGGCGGGGGGCGAGATCCGCGCCTCCAACCCCTGCTCGGAGTACATGTTCCTCGACGACACGGCGTGTAACCTCGCATCGGTGAACCTGATGCAGTTCCGCGCCGAGGACGGGGCCTTCCAGACCGAGCTGTTCGAGCACGCGGTGAAGCTCTGGACGATGGTGCTGGAAATCTCAGTCACCATGGCGCAGTTCCCGTCCGCCGAAATCGCCCAGCGGTCCTACGACTACCGCACGCTGGGCCTCGGCTTCGCCAACATCGGCGGCCTCCTGATGGTGTCCGGCATTCCCTACGATTCCTCGAAAGGACGGTCCATCTGCGGCGCCATCAGCGCGATCATGACCGGCGTCGCCTATGCGACCTCGGCCGAGATGGCGCGCGACCTCGGCCCCTTCCCCAAGTACGCCGAGAACCAGGACGCGATGCTGCGCGTCATCCGCAACCACCGCCGCGCGGCGCATGGCGAGAATGGCGGCTACGAGAAGCTCGCCACCCGCCCCGTTCCGCTCGACAAGGCGGCCTGCCCGGATGCGGCGCTCGTGGAGCGCGCCGAGGCGGCGTGGGACCGTGCCCTCGGCCTCGGCCAGAAGTACGGCTACCGCAACGCCCAGGCGACGGTGATCGCCCCCACCGGTACCATCGGCCTGGTGATGGACTGCGACACCACCGGCATCGAGCCCGACTTTGCCCTGGTGAAGTTCAAGAAGCTGGCCGGCGGCGGCTACTTCAAGATCATCAACCGCGCGGTCCCGGCGGCGCTCGAGGCGCTCGGCTACAGCCAGAGCCAGCGTGAGGCGATCATCGCCTACGCCGTCGGCCACGGCTCGCTGTCCGGCGCCCCGCACATCAACCCGGACTCGCTGACTGAGAAGGGCTTCCCGGCCGAGGCGATCGCCGCGGTCGAGGACAGCCTCGCCTCCGCCTTCGACATCCGCTTTGCCTTCAACAAGTGGACCATCGGCGAGAAGGTGCTGCGCCAGATGCTGTGCGCCGACGCCAAGCTCGACGATCCCGCCTTCGACGTCCTCAGCGCGCTCGGCTGGTCGAAGAAGGAGATCGACGCGGCGAACATCCACGTCGCCGGTGCGATGACCTTGGAGGGTGCGCCGCACCTCAAGGCCGAGCACCTGCCGGTGTTCGACTGCGCCAACCCGTGCGGGCGCCTCGGCAAGCGCTTCCTGTCGGTGGAGAGCCACATCCGCATGATGGCGGCCGCCCAGCCGTTCATCTCCGGCGCGATCTCCAAGACGATCAACATGCCGAACAACGCCGCGGTGGTGGACTGCATGGCCGCCTACGAGCTGTCCTGGCAGCTCGGCATCAAGGCCAACGCGCTCTATCGTGACGGCTCCAAGCTGTCGCAGCCGCTGTCGGCCGCCCTCATCTCCGACGACGAGGACGAGGTGGAGGAGATCATCGAGGCGCCGGTGGCCGCCCGTGCCGCCAAGGTGGCCGAGAAGCTGGTCGAGCGCGTCGTGGAGCGCGAGGTGATCACCCGCAAGCGCGAGTCGATGCCCGACCGGCGCAAGGGCTACACCCAGAAGGCGATCATCGGCGGCCACAAGGTCTATGTGCGCACCGGCGAGTTCGACGACGGGCGCCTGGGCGAAATCTTCATCGACATGCACAAGGAGGGCGCCGCCTTCCGTGCGATGATGAACAACTTCGCCATCGCCATCTCGCTCGGCCTGCAATACGGCGTGCCGCTGGAGGAGTTCGTGGACGCCTTCACCTTCACCCGCTTCGAGCCGGCGGGCCTGGTGCAGGGCAACGAGGCGATCAAGAACGCCACGTCGATCCTCGACTACATCTTCCGCGAGCTCGCCATCTCCTACCTGGGCCGGAACGATCTGGCGCACGTGACGCCCGAGGACGTCGGCGGGGCGACCGCGCTCGGCCACGGCGTGAAGGGCGACAAGCCGCAGCAGCAGATGGTGTCGCGCGGTCTGGTGCGCGGCCAGCAGTTCCGCCTCATCCGCGCCGATGCGCCGGAGGCCCGCGCGGTGGACGTGATCGCCCACGCGCTGACGCGGACCGCGGCGCACGGCAATGCCGCCACCGCTTTGGCGCCGCTGGAAGAGGCGAGCCCGGCCGGGGAGCGCTCGCCGATCGACGAGCTGCGCGCCGAGGTGGCCGCTCTGCTGGGCGCCGAGATGGAGGCACCCGCGGCCGCGGCGGCCAAGCCCGCCGCGCCGACGAGCAGCGAGCAGGCGATGATCGCCCGCCTGAAGGGTTTCGAGGGCGACCCGTGCGGCGAGTGCGGCAACTTCACCCTGGTGCGCAACGGCACCTGCCTGAAGTGCGACACCTGCGGCTCCACCTCGGGCTGCTCGTGATCTGCGAGACGTCGCCGGCCCGGTGAACGCCGCGCACGATTGAGACGACACGCGGCGCGCCGGCCTCCGGCGCGCCGCTTCGTTTGCCGGGTGCCGCACGGCTGACGGTGGACGCGGCAAGCGGCGGGCGTCGCAGGCGGTGGTCACGGCAGGCGGCGGGCGTCGCAGGCGGTGGTCGCGGCAGATGACGGGCGCGGCAGGCGGTGGACGTCGCAAGCGGTGGACGTCGCAGTCGAGACGCCGAGGACGCGGTGGGAACGGCAGGCCGAGGGGCCGTGTCTGCGTCGGGACGTCGTCGCACACGAAAACCCCGGCGACCGGAAGGGCGCCGGGGTGCGCCTCGTTTCACCGGAGTGGGAACGCCAGCGGCGCGCCCGCGAAGACAGCGGCGGTGGGTTATGGCGCGCGGTAGGTCATACGCAGCGGCGCTCGCGCGGCGCCTCTCGGCTGCTCGGGCATGGGGCGACGGGTGCCCGCCGCGGCGCCTCCGTCCGTCCAGCTTATCGTGTTCTGCACTGGGGCCGCGGTGTTCAACCGCCGCCTTCTCGTGCCGGGTCGCGGTCCCCATGGTGGCCCCGCAAGCGCGTCGGGAACGGCGAGACGGACTGGCGTTCGCCGCTGGCCGGCCCGCCGTCGACCGAGCGGCCATAGCGCCGCGCCAGCGGGGCGGCACTCACACCGTGGAGTACGATGCTGAGCGCCACGGTGAGGAACGCGGTGACGGTGACGTCGTGCAACCCGGCAAGACCGGCCCCAGCGCCCTCGCTGATGATGAGGACGTAAAGCAGCGAGGCGAGACCGCGCGGACCGAACCAGCCGATGAACAACACGCTGCGCCGCATCAACCGGGTGCCGATGAGGCTGACGGCCACCGGCACCATCCGCAGCACCGTCAACGAGAGCAGCGCATAGAGGAGGTGCCGGACTCCGACCTCGGCGAAGGCGACCGGCAGAAGCACCGCACCGAAGATCATGAAGACGACGAGGTTGAGGAGCTGACCCTCCGTCTCGCCGAAGTCCTCCACCGCGTCGAGGAGAACGCGCGACCGGGTGCCGACCACCATGCCCGCCACGAACGCGGCGATGAAGCCGTTGCCGCCGATCAGCTCGGCCGTGCCGAAGGCCATGATGGCGAGCGAGAGCACCGAGATTTGCACGAAGACGCGGTTCATGATGCCGCGGCGATGGGCCCAGGCGACCGCCGCGGCCCCCGCCGCGCCAACGCCGATCCCCGCCAGCGGCCCCACCACCACTTGGCCCGCGGTGAACAGACCCCACGCCGCGACGCCGCGCGCCTCCTCCGCCTCCACCGCCAGCGACAGGACGATGACGAGGACGGGAAAGGCCAGCCCGTCATTGAGGCCGCTTTCCACGTTGAGCGCCTGGCGGATACGCACCGGCACGGCAGGATTGTTCACCACCGCCTGGCCCAGCGCCGCGTCGGTCGGCGACAGGATGACGGCGAGGAGCGCCGCCTGCCACACATCCAGCCCCGGCAGGACGAGGAGCGCGGCCACGGTGCCGAACACCATCGTCAGCGGCAGACCGATGCCGAGCAGCCGCAACGGCACGTCATGCTCGGCATTGAGGCGTGAGACGTCGATGCGCGCCGCGTCGGTGAAGAGGACGAGGACGAGGGTGATCTCGGCGAGGCTATGGATGACCGCGCCGTTCACGTTGAGGCTGACGACGCCCAGCACGGCCGAGCCGGTGACGAGACCGAAGGCGGTGAACACCATCGGCCCGGTCAGGCTGCCTCTCTCGCCCCAGCGCGAGAAGAGGCCGTAGAGGAACACGCCGAGCGCGATGATGAGGAGGTCGGGCATCCCCATCAGCGCGCGCCGCCGGTCAATTCGGCAGGTTCAGGCGGATGTGCAGCTCGCGAAGCTGCGCCGGGGTGACCTCGGACGGGGCGCCCATCATCAGGTCCTCGGCGCGCTGGTTCATCGGGAACAGCGTCACGTCGCGCAGGTTCTCGCGCCCGCACAGCAGCATCACGATGCGGTCGATCCCCGGCGCAATACCGCCGTGCGGCGGCGCGCCATATTCCAGCGCCGACAGCATGCCGCCGAACTTGTCGTGCAGCACCTTCTCGTCGTAGCCGGCGATCGCAAAGGCCTTCTTCATGATCTCCGGCTTGTGGTTCCGGATGGCGCCGGAAGACAGCTCGATGCCGTTGCAGACGATGTCGTACTGGAAGGCGTCGATGGTCAGCGGGTCCTTGGTCTCCAGCGCCTCCAGGCCCCCCTGCGGCATCGAGAAGGGGTTGTGGCTGAAGTCGACCTTCTTGTTCTCCTCGTCCCACTCGAACATCGGGAAATCGACGATCCAGCAGAAGGCGAACTGGTCTTCGTTCATGAAGGTACCGCCGGACAGCTCCTGCAGCTCGCGGCCGACCTTCGTGCGCGCCTGACCGGCGAAGGACAGGAACTGATCCGGCTTGCCGGCGCAGAAGAACACCGCGTCGCCCGTGCCGAGGCCGAGCTGTTTGCGCAAGGATTCGGTCCGCTCGGGGCCGATGTTCTTGGCGATCGGCCCGGCGGCCTCCATGTCGCCGCCGCCCTCAGGCGTGCGCCAGAAGATGTAGCCGAGGCCCTTCTGCCCTTCGGACTGCGCCCAGGAGTTCATCCGGTCGCAGAAGGTGCGCGAACCGCCGCCGGGCGCGGGGATCGCCCACACGCGCACCTTCGGGTCCGACGCGATCATGCCTGCGAAGACCTTGAAGCCCGAGCCGTCGAAGTGCTCGGTGACGTCGCCCATCTCGATCGGGTTGCGAAGGTCCGGCTTGTCGGAGCCGTATTTCGCCATCGCGTCCTTGTACTTGATGTGCGGGAACTTCTGCGTGACGGGCTTGCCCTCGCCGAACTCCTCGAACAGGCCGCGCAGCACCGGCTCCACCGCCTCGAACACGTCCTGCTGCTCGACGAAGCTCATCTCGATGTCGAGCTGGTAGAACTCGCCGGGCGAGCGGTCGGCTCTGGCGTCCTCGTCGCGAAAGCAGGGCGCGATCTGGAAGTAGCGGTCGAACCCGGCGATCATGCACAGCTGCTTGAACTGCTGCGGCGCCTGGGGCAGCGCGTAGAACTTGCCGGGGTGGAGCCGCGACGGGACCAGGAAGTCGCGCGCGCCCTCCGGCGAGGAGGCCGTGAGGATCGGCGTCTGGAACTCGGTGAAGCCCTGCTGCACCATGCGGTTGCGGATCGAGGAGATGATCTTCGACCGCTTCACGATGTCGTTGTGGATCGTCTCGCGGCGCAGGTCGAGGAAGCGGTATTTGAGGCGGATGTCCTCCGGATAGTCCGGCTCACCGAAGATCGGCAGCGGCAGCTCGGGCGCGGTGGACAGAACCTCGATCTCGCGGGCGAAGACCTCGACCTCACCGGTCGGCAGGCGGGCGTTCTTCAACGCCTCTTCGCGCTCCTTCACCTCACCGTCGATCTTGATGACCCATTCGGCGCGCACGGTTTCGGCGGTCTTGAACGCGGCCGAATCCGGGTCGATGACGACCTGGGTGATGCCATAATGGTCGCGCAGGTCGATGAAGATGATGCCGCCGTGGTCGCGCACACGGTGCACCCAGCCGGAGAGGCGGACATTCGAGCCGGCATCGCCGGCGCGAAGGTCGGCGCACGTGTGGGAGCGGTAACGGTGCATGACAGGGCCTTTGAAGAGGGAACAATCGCCCGCGCATTGCCCACCGCAGCGCCATGATGTCAAGGTCGCGGCGCATCTGCCGGCCTCCCATGCACCGCGGGGCGGCGGTCGGAGCGTGCTTCACGGCCGGCGACAACAGCCGGATGCGCCGGGGCTTCCGTCTGAAGAAAGCGCCTGCGGGGGTCGCGGCTTACGGCGGTATGGGATCGGCAAATCACCGCGCGCTCCGCTTGACCGGGCACCCGCTGCACGACATTTCGCCAGGACCGACGCCGACAAGGGGGGAGAGATGACCCGGCCCATCATCATCACCCTTCAGTTCGACGCGGCGGCGGCGGATTTCTTCGAGGCGGAGCGGCGCCGTCACTTCCCGCCGGCGCTGAACAGGATCCCGGCCCACCTGACGCTGTTCCACGCCCTCCCCGGCGAGGCGCAGGACGAGGTGATGCGCGCCTGCGCCGAGTCGGCCGCGCGCCCGGCCTTCCGCGTCAACGTGGACGGGCTGATGGCGTTGGGGCGCGGCGTCGCCTACGCCGTCTCCGGCGGCGGGCTTCTCACCGTGCGCGCCGACCTCGCCCGCCGGTTCGACGGGATGCTGACCCGCCAGGACCGCGAGAAGTTCCGCCCCCACGTGACAGTGCAGAACAAGGTGGACCCGCAGGAGGCGCGCGCGCTGAAGGCGGAGCTTGAGCGCACCTTCACCCCCTTCGTGGCGACGGCGGAGGGGCTGCAGCTCTGGCATTATGACGGCGGACCATGGTCGCCCATCGGCGCCGTCGGCTTCGCACGGGGCGGCTGAGACACGCCACCGCGCCGCATCGCTCATGGCGGAGGCCGGGCCCCGGTTGGCGACGATCGTCGGCACCCCCAGCCGATGGCGGTGGCCGGCACTCCAGCCGGCGGCGATGGGCCGGCACCCCGACCAGTGACGATCGGCGGGCCGTGGGCCGGCCGGGCGTGGCCGCGGGTCCACAGCGGCCCAATATCGGCGCAGCAAAGCCACGGCGCCATTGCGCGGCGGCGGCAAACTCTCAGACTGGCGAACCACCGTGCTGGCCAACCGGAGCCGTTCCCGCATGAAGTCGCCGTCCGTCCTCACCCGCGCGGGTGCCGTGCTCGCCGTCCTCCTCGCCGCATGGCTGCCGCTGGCGGCGCCCCCCGCCGCGGCCCAGGACATCTCGGCCGACGCTGCGGCGGCGTGCCTTTCCAAGATGCGCCAGTCCTCCGCCGCCTTCAAAGCCATGGCGGCCGAGCTGCCGCGCTACTACGGGCGCAGCGCCATCGGGAACAAGCGCCACGTGATCCTGATCGACTACACCAAGCATCAGACGGCCGAGCGGCTCTATGTGGTCGACCTTCCGGCGTGCAAGATCATCCACAAGAGCCGGATCATCCATGGCGGCGCCTGGTACCTCTACAAGAAGGAGCGGCCCGATCCGAGCTGGGCGTGGAGCAACGCCAAGCAGGCCTGGTACACGCGCATCAACCTCAATACCGAGCCCGGCATGCTGACCACCTGCCGCAACACGGTGAAGGGCGGCTCCACCCACATGACGCGGCCGGGCTGGCAATATACCGGCGGCTGCCACCCCAACGCCAACGAGGGCTGGACCACGGTGCGCACGGACCGTTGCACCGGCTACGGCATCCAGGTGAAGCCGCTGGAGGGCCAGGCGCTGGGCGGGGTGACGCTGCACGACCACGTCCGGCTCGTCTATTCCAAGCATGTCGGCCAGGGCAGCCTGGGGTTCGAGCGGGGCGGCACGCAGCAGGTGATCGACGCCATCAAGAAGAATGGCGGCGTCGACATCACCCGCGGCACGCTGATCTACGTTCACGCCCCGCAGTGCGGCTGAGGCGATGGGCTGGCGCCCCTTTTCGCTGCCGGGTGCCCGTGGCGGACGCCAGCGCACGGGCCTTGCGGGCTGCCTCCTCGCGGCGCTGCTGACGGCGCTGGCGGCCGTGCCTCTCCCGGCCGCGGCGACGCAGTTCGAAAGCAGCCATTTCCGCCGCACCGGCGCTTATGCCGCCTCCATGGTCCATGCCTGGGAACGCGGCCGATCCAGCGCCAAGGCGAGCGCCTTCTTCCTCGCCAACCGCGAGCGGCGCCTTCTGGTGATGACGGCGACCCATGTCGTCGGCGCCGCGCCGGTGTTCGTGTTCCGCGGCCGCACCGCGTCGTCGGCCCAGCTTCTGATGAAGGACGGTGACGTCGCGGTCTACGAGGTGACCTTCGGACGGGGGATCACATACGGCTCGGTGCGGCCGCTGAGGATTGCGGCGGCCACGCCCGGCATCGGCCGCCCGTTGCAGGTGGTGGGTTTCCCGCTCGGGTTCGGCGGGGCGCTGATGCTGTCGGAGGGGTGCACCCTGTTGCCGCGCAAGCAGCTCCTGCATCCCACCTTCTTCACCTGCCGCGATCTGGACGCCTGGTGCCGCTATGCCGAGGCGGCGGGAAAGAGCCGCAAGACCTGCCAGGAGGACGCCGAGGCGGTGCGCCGCGGGCGGCCGCGTCTGTGCGCGGCGCCGATCGCCGCGCGGGCGACGCGGCGCGGCGGCGAGCGTCATACGCCGTCCACCCACGCGATGAATTGCGCAGCGCGGCTCGGCAACAGCGGCGGGCCGGTGATGCTCGCCGGCGGGACCGGGAGCGGCGCCGTGGCCGGGATGCCCTCGGCGGTCTTCGCGCGGGTCGACGGCCCCTACCCGAACGACCTCGGCGTGGGCGTGTCGGTGTTCAGCCCGTCCCTCAAGGCGCGGCTGCGCCAGCTCGGCGTCGTCCTCGATTAGGCCCGCGCGGGGACCCAGAGGTTCACGAGGTGGACCGCGGCCGCGCCGCCGATCGCCCCGGCGACGAGGCCGAGCGGCGCCAGAAGGGTGCCGAGGAAAGCGGCACCGATGACGAACCCGACGACGGCGCCTGCGATGGCACCGCCGCGCCGCGTCAGGCCGCGCCGGTCCATGAGAAGCCAGACGGGCAGGCCGATCACGAAACCGGGTGCCGCGCCGAAGATGGCACCGAACACCCCGAACAGGACGAGGCTCGCGGCCCATTCTCGCAGCAGCGGCTCACCGCGCCACAGCGTGCCGGAGAGGGCGGCGGCGGTACTCATCAGCACCGTCGCGACGGCCCACGCGGTGAGCGCGGCGATGCCGGACCCCGCGGCGCCGCGTCCGAGCGCACGGCCCAGGCTCATCCGCCCCCGCGGGCGCTCCGGGCGGGCGCGGGCGGTCCCGCGGGGCCCAAGGCGCGCGGGCGACCCTGCCGGCGGCGGAGCGGCCTTCCGCGCGGTCATCACGCGGCGTCCGCCCGCGCAGTGCGGCGGCGCCGGCAGGTGGACAGGCGCCGCCGCGGCGGGCGGCGGATCAGACCAGGACCGGGGCCGGCTCGGCCGTGCGCTCCGATTCCATCGCCAGCAGCGCATCGTCGGACACCTTGCCGATCACCCCCGGCATGCGGTCCATCTCGCGCGTATAGTCCAGCATCGAGAGGCGCTGAAACTCGATCATGCAGCTCCACGAGGCGAAGATGTTGGGCGAGCGCATCAGCGCCAGCTCCAGCTCCGCGTAGCGCTGCAGGCGAAGGCCGACGAAGCGGGCTCCCTCCCGCATCATCTCGCTCGACGCATGGTAGGCCGAGCGCGACAAGGCGTCAGCCGCCCCGAGCGGCGGTGACATGGCCAGTTTCGGTGACAGTGTCTCGCCCATGACCAGCTGTTGCATGGCCTGTCTCCCCAATGTGTTGAGCTTTGCTCTTGTGTCATTCCCGGCATGGACCCCGAAGGGTCGCGACGATTGGATCCGGCACGCGAGGCGGCCGATCGGGTCCGGCGGCGCGATGCCGGCCCACGATCCGACGACCCATCCCGTACCCGACAGCGATGAGAGCAAGTATCAGGTGCCCATGTATTGATGAAAATCAAGGCCCTCGTCTGTCAGTCTGGTAGAGCGGGCTCAGTATTTCGCAGGGAGGTGAACATGCCTGCAGTAAAGACCGTGCTGGCGCTTGCACAAAACAACGACGCCAGTGAATCGTTTTTGAAGGAAGCGGCAGCCTTCGCCGCGCGTCACGAGGCCCATCTGATCGCGCTGACCATCGGCCGGCAGGAAACGATCGCCTATGCCGGCCTGCCTGACCTGCCGCCCTCCGTCTATGCCGACGAGATGGCCGCGGTGCGCGCCCGCGTTGAAACCCGCATGGCGGCGGCGACGCAGACGCTGACCGCAACGGGCGTGTCGTTCGAGGTGCGCGGGGCCGTCGTTCCGGCGGGAGAAGCCGGACGCACGTTCGCCGCTCAGGCCCGCTACGCCGACATCGCCCTCCTGCCGCGCGATGCCGATTGTGCCGACATCGCCGACGCCGCGCTCTTCGCTAGCGGCCGCCCGGTGCTGATCGTCCCGCCCGGCGCCTCCTTCGCCGGGATCGGGTCGCGCGTCGTGATCGCCTGGGATCCCGGCGCGGAGGCGACGCGCGCCGCCCATGACGCCATCACCTTGATGGCCGGCGCCGAGGAGGTTCGCGTCGTCGTGGTGGATCCGCGGGTCGGCCCCGGCGCGCATGGCGAGGAGCCGGGCTCCGGCCTTGCCACCAGCCTCGCCCGGCACGGCCTTCCGGTGACGGTCGATTCCATCCCCTCCGCCGGGCTGTCGGTCGCCGATGCGATCAAGCGCCAGGCCGCCGCCGCCTCGGCGGACCTCATCGTCTCCGGCGCCTACGGCCACTCGCGCCTCACCGAGATCATTCTCGGCGGGGTCACGCGGGACCTTCTGGCCGGCTGCGACAGGCCCTTGCTGATGGCCCATTGAGGGGTCGGGCGCGGCGGGGTTGCCGCCGCGCCCGCCGGGTACGCGAACGATCGACTGCCGCAAGGCAATTCATCGCGGCAATGCTTTCACGCCCATCTATACTAAAATATTTGCAGTTTTTATTTCTGTCGCTCTTCAGAAACGTCATTTTGACGCAGCGTCATCTGTTTTCGTCAGACGACCCGTGCCGACGTTACCGCATGACGTCACTGCACCGCTGATATGCGTTTGCCTCAAGTCCGTTGATATCACGGGCGATTTCGCAACGTGGCAAAGATGTAATATTGATCCTGATCAAGGTGCCGCGGAGGGCCACGGGCGAGGGCTGACACTTCAGGAACGCTGGAGTGCGTCATGCCCAGAACGGTCCAGGCCCCGACCGACCCTTCCACGTCAGAAACGGCGGAAGCGAACACGGCGGAAGCGAAGACAGCAGACCGGCCACCGCGCCAGACCCCCGAACCCGCCAAGTCCCGGGACACGCCGTCCGCGGACCCCGATGAGCGGTCCGTACACCGAGACGCCTCGCCTGCGCCCGACCCCACCGTGTACGAGCTGATCGACCGCTCGGTCCACGCCTCCGCCGCCAAGCTGACGATGGGCCTCTCCCCCGCCGCCCTCGCCGGCGCCTATCTCGATTGGGCCTCGCACCTCGCCTTCTCGCCCGGAAAGCAGATGGAGCTGGCCGCCTCCGCCTTCTCCAAATTCACGCGCCTGACGGATTATGCCGGCCGCGCCGCCTTCGGTGAGGCGAACACGCCTGTCGCCACCGCGCTGCCGCAGGACCACCGCTTCAGGGCGAAGGGCTGGGCGAACTGGCCCTTCAACGTCATGCAGCAGAGCTTTCTCACCGCCGAGGCGTGGTGGGAGGAGGCGACGAGCGGGGTGCACGGCGTCACCCGCCAGCACGAGAAGATGGCCGCCTTCTGCGCCCGCCAGATGCTGGACGCGGTGTCCCCCTCGAACCAGGCGGCGACCAACCCCGAGATCGTTGCGCGCACGATCCACGAAGGGGGCGCCAACCTCCTGCGCGGCGCCCAGAACGCCTTCAAGGACATGGTGGCCACCGCCGCCCACGACGACCCGCCCGGCACCGGCACCTTCCGCCCCGGCGAAACGGTGGCGATCACCCCCGGCAAGGTGGTCTTCCGCAACCACCTGATGGAGCTGATCCAATACGCCCCCGCGACCGGCACCGTGCATCCCGAACCGGTTCTGATCGTCCCGGCGTGGATCATGAAATATTATATCCTCGACCTGTCGCCGCAGAACTCGCTGGTGCGCTACCTCGTCGGCCAGGGGCATACGGTGTTCGCGATCTCCTGGCGCAATCCCGGCGCCGAGGACCGCAACGTCGGCATGGACGATTACGTCGCCCAAGGCCCGCACGCGGCGCTTGAGGCGATCGGCGCGATCGTCCCGGACACGAAGGTGCACGCGGTGGGCTACTGCCTCGGCGGCACGCTCCTTTCCATCACCGCCGCCGCCATGGGGCGCGATGGCGACGACCGCCTCGCCTCCGTGACCCTGTTCGCGGCGCAGACCGACTTCACCGAGGCGGGCGAGCTCACCCTCTTCATCAACGAGAGCCAACTCGCCTTCCTCGACGACATGATGTGGGAGCGCGGCTATCTCGACTCGTCGCAGATGGCGGGCGCGTTCCAGATCCTGCGCTCCAACGATCTCATCTGGTCCAAGGTGGTGCGCGACTATCTCCTCGGCGAACGGGCGCCGATGATCGACCTGATGGCCTGGAACGCGGACGCAACACGCCTGCCCTACCGCATGCACATCGAGTACCTGACGCACCTCTTCCTCAACAACGACCTGGCTGAAGGGCGCTACCGAGTGGGCGGGCGCACGATCTCGGTCGGAGACATCCGCTGCCCGATCTTCGCCGTCGGCACCGAGCAGGACCACGTCGCCCCCTGGCGTTCCGCCTACAAGATCCACCTCCTCGCCGACACGGACGTGACCTTCGTCCTCACCAGCGGCGGCCACAATGCGGGCATCGTCTCAGAGCCCGGCCACAAGCGGCGCCACTACCGCATCCGCACCACGCGGGTGGACGACCATTATGTCGACCCGGACACCTACATCGCCTCCACGCCGGTGAACGAGGGCTCCTGGTGGCCGGAACTGTCCGCCTTCTTCGGCGCCCACTCGGGCGAGCGCACCGCCCCGCCACCGATGGGCGCCCCGGCCGCCGGCTATGCCCCGGTGTGCGACGCGCCCGGCACCTACGTCCTCATGCGATAGGCCGCGTCATGACCCTTTCCGCAACGCCGCTCGCCGGGCGCAAGGGCCTCGTCGTCGGCATCGCCAATGCCGACAGCATCGCCACCGGCTGCGCCCGCGCCTTTCGTGAAGCCGGAGCCGATCTCGCCGTCACCTACCTGAACGAAAAGGCGCTGAAATATGTCGAGCCCGTCGCCGCCGCTCTGGAGGCGCCGATCGTCATGCCGCTCGACGTGACCGACGAGGCGCAGATCGACGCCGTCTTCGCCCGCATCGCCTCCGAATGGGGCCGGCTCGACTTCCTGCTCCACTCCATCGCCTATTGCCGCAAGAACGATCTCACCGGCCGCGTGGTCGACACCTCGCGCGACGGGTTCGCCGAGGCGATGGACGTTTCCGTCCACTCCCTCTTCCGCCTTCTGAAGCGGGCCGAGCCGTTGATGAGTGCGGGCGGCAGCGCTCTCACCGTCAGCTACTACGGCGCTGAAAAGGTGGTCGACAATTACAACATCATGGGCCCGGTGAAGGCGGCGCTGGAGTCCAGCGTGCGCTACCTTGCCGCCGAGCTCGGGCCGAAGGGGATCCGCGTCAACGCCCTGTCGCCGGGGCCGCTGAAGACGCGCGCGGCCTCCGGCATCGCCCATTTCGATGCGCTGGTGGATGCGGCGCGCCTCAGGGCCCCGGCCCATCAGATCGTCACCATCGAGGATATCGGCGCCATGGCCCGCTATTATGTGAGCGACGACGCCGCCCGCGTGACCGGCAACGTCGCCTACATCGACGGCGGCATGAACGTGATGGCCTGAGCGATGGACTACATCGAGAACCGCACCTTCGACGAGCTCGCCGTCGGCGACAGCGCCGAGCTGACGCGCACCCTGCGTCACGAGGACATCGAGCTCTTCGCTGTGATGTCCGGCGACGTGAACCCCGCCCATGTGGACGCCGACTATGCGGCGGCGGACATGTTCCACAAGGTGATCGCCCACGGAATGTGGGGCGGCGCGCTGATCTCGGCGGTGCTCGGCACGCAGTTGCCGGGGCCGGGCACGATCTACCTCGACCAAACGCTGAAGTTCCGCCGCCCCGTGGGCCTCGGCGACACGGTGACCGTGCGCGTCACCGTGGCCGAGAAGATCGCCGAGTCGAAGCGGCTGAAGCTCGAATGCCTGTGCCTCAACCAGGCGGGCGAGAAGGTGATCATCGGCGAGGCGCTGGTAATTGCGCCGAGCGAGAAGGTCCGCCGCCCGCGCGTGGCGCTGCCCGCGGTGCGGATCAACGCGCGCGGCACGCATCTGCGCGACGTGATCGCCCGTGCGGCCGGCGTGCCGGTGCGGGTCGGCGTCGTCCACCCGGTCGACGGCGACACACTGACGGACGTTGCCGAGGCGAAGGCGGCGGGGCTGATCGACCCGGTCCTGATCGGCCCGGCGGGCGCGATCCATGCGGCGGCCGCGGCGGCGGGCGTGCCCCTCGGCGCCATCCCCGTGCAGGACGCGCCGGACGCCATGGCCGCCGCGCGGATCGCCGCCGCGCGCGCCAAGTCCGGTACCCTCGACGCGCTGATGAAAGGCGCGGTCGATCTCGCCGCCCTGGTTCGCACCGCGGCGGACGAAGGGCTGGGGCGCGAGACGAGCGCCACCCACGTCCACATCCTCGACGTCGCGACCTACGGCAAGCCGCTCCTCGTCACCGATGCCGCGCTGGTCCCCTCGCCCACCTTGGCCGAGAAGCGGGACATGGTGGCGAACGCGGCCGCACTGGCGCAGGCGATGGGGATCCGCGCGCCGAAAGTCGCCGTCCTCTCCGCCAGCGAGACGGTCGACCCGCGCCTTCCCTCCACGCTGGACGCGGCCGCGCTGTGCAAGATGGCCGAGCGCGGCCAGATCACCGGCGCGATGGTGGACGGCCCGCTGGCCTTCGACACGGCGATTTCGCGTGCCGTGGCCGCCAAGCGGCATTTCGGACCCGTCGCCGGGGATGCCGACATTCTCCTGGTGCCGGACCTCGAAGCGGGGGCGCTTCTGGTCAAGGAGCTGATCCACCTCGCCGGGGCGGATGCGGCGGGGATCGTCCTCGGCCTCAAGGTACCGGTGATCGTCGCGGGACGGACCGGCGGTGCGCTCCCGGCACTGGCCGCCGCCGCGCTCGCCAAGCTTCTGGTGCGCCGCCCCTTCGCAGGGCAGGCCGCCTCTCCCAGCCCCCGCGCGGCCGAGTAGGTGACCGCGATGGCCACCCCCGACACCTCCGCCGCGCAAACCGGAGCGGCCCGATCCGGCAATCCGGCGGGCACCGACGGGGCGAAAGCAGCAGGCGCAGCGCCCGAAGCCGGCCGCGTGGTCGCGGTGCGCGGCGCGGTGGTGGACGTCGCCTTCACCGGGGCGCTTCCGCCGGTCAACGATGCGCTGACGGTTCAGTGGGACCAGGACGGCCCCCTCGTCGTCGAGGTGGCGGCGCATATCGACGCTTCGACCGTGCGTGCCGTCGCCCTCGGCTCCACCATCGGGCTGAAACGCGGGACGCCTGTCACCCCGCGCGGCGGGCCGATCACCGTGCCTGCCGACGCCGCCGTGCTCGGCCGCCTCGTCGACGTCATGGGCGAGGCGCGCGACGGCGGCCCGCCCCTCCCCGCCGATCTGCCGCGCCGGCCGATCCACCGTCCCGCCCCGCCGCTTGCCGCCCGCAAGGCGTCCACCGCCATCTTCGAGACCGGCATCAAGGTGATCGACCTCCTCGCCCCGCTGCCAGAAGGCGGCAAGGCGGCGATGTTCGGCGGCGCCGGCGTCGGCAAGACCGTGGTCGTGATGGAGCTGATTCAGGCGATGGTTGCCGGCTATGACGGCATCTCGGTCTTCGCCGGGATCGGCGAGAGGTCGCGCGAGGGACACGAATTGCTGGCCGACATGGCCGCGTCCGGCGTCCTCGCCCAGTGCGCGCTGGTGTTCGGCCAGATGAACGAGCCGCCGGGGGCACGCTGGCGCGTCGGCCTCACCGCCCTCACCATCGCCGAGCATTTCCGCGACGCGAAGCACCAGAACGTGCTGCTCCTGATGGATAACGTGTTCCGTTTCGTTCAGGCGGGCAGCGAGGTCTCGGGCCTCCTCGGCCGGCTGCCGTCGCGGGTGGGCTATCAGCCGACGCTCGCCACCGAGATCGCCGAGTTGCAGGAGCGCATCACCTCCGTGGCGGGCGCGGCGATCACCGCCATCGAAGCCGTCTACGTTCCGGCCGACGACTTCACCGACCCCGCCGTGACCGCGATCTCCAGCCACCTCGATTCCACGATCGTGCTGTCGCGGGCGATGGCGGCGGAAGGCATGTATCCGGCGGTGGACCCGCTCGGCTCCTCCTCGGTGCTGCTCGACCCCACCGTGGTCGGGCGCGAGCACTACGAGGTGGCGGAGGCCGTGCGCGCCACGATCGCCCAATATCGCGAGTTGCAGGACATCATCTCGCTGCTGGGCGTGGAGGAGCTGTCCACCGCCGACCGGCGCGCCGTCACCCGCGCGCGCCGCTTGCAGCGGTTCCTCACCCAGCCCTTCACCGTCACCGAGGCGTTCACCGGCATGCCGGGCCGCTCGGTCAGGCGGGCCGACACGGTGGCCGGGTGCCGCGCCATCCTGGACGGCGCCTGCGACGACTGGGACGAGGCGGACCTCTATATGGTCGGCACGCTGGACGAGGCCCGCGCAAGGCACGAGGCGGCCGGCGCCTCCACCAACGCCGAGGCGGCGGCATGAAATTGACGATCACCACCCCCACCGCCATCGTTGTCGACACCGAGGCCGTCAGCGTGCGCGCGGAGGACGAGACGGGCGGCTTCGGCATCCTCCCCGGCCATGCGGACTTCGTCACCGCGCTCGGCCCCTCGGTGGTGAGCTGGCGCGAGGCGAAGGGCGGTCCGTGGCGTCATGCCGCCGTGGAGCGCGGCGTCTTCACCGTCATCGGCGGCGCGCATGTTGCCGTGGCGACGCGCGATGCCGTCGTGGGCGAGAGCCTCGCCACGCTGGAGGGCGACATAGTGGCCGCCTTCGCCCGCCGCGCCGATGCCGAGCGCGCCGAGCGGACCGCCGGGCTGAAGCTGCAGATGAAGGCGATCCGCCAGATCGTCGCCCACCTCGGCACCCGCCCCGACGCGATCATGGGGGGCAGCGCATGACCCACCGCGACGAGGCCCGCAATAATGCCGGAGACGCCGCCGCGCGGCCGGCAGCGGCATCCGCCGAGACGAGCGAGACCGATGCGGCGCTGGCGACGGCCGCCCGCCGCCAGCGCGTGCGGGAACGGCGGGGACGCGAAGAAGGTGCACTCGGCACCATGCGCATGGTCGGCCAGATCGGCATCCTGGGGTGGATCATCGTCACCCCGGCCCTCCTCGGCCTCCTCCTGGGACGCTGGCTCGACGGGCAGGCCGGCACGAAGATCTTCTTCGCCGCGCCGCTTCTGATGCTCGGCGTCGCCGCCGGCGGCTGGTCCGCCTGGCGCTGGATGCACCGCCAATGACCGCCTCTGCCGCTCTCACCCTGCTCGTTTCCCTCGCCGCCGGTGCCGCTCTGGGCGCGGCGCACCTTCTGACGCTCGCGGCCAGCGTGCGGCGCATCGCGGCAGGCGAGGTGTGGGCGCCGGTGCTCCTCCAGGTGGGGCGCCATCTGGTGGTGGCGGCGGCCCTCTTCGGTGCGGTGTGGCTGGGGGGCGGTCCGGGGCTCATCGCCTTCGCCGCCGGTCTTTTGGGCGCCCGAAAACTCCTGATGCCGCGGGTCGCCGGCAGGAAGCAGGCCGGCGCCATGGATGAGGCCGATGGCGCGACGCAGGCCGCCCGCGCGACGCAGGCCAACGGCGTGACGCAGGCCAACGGCGTGACGCAGGCCAACGGCGTGACGCAGGCCGGGCACTCAAGCGAGGTCGGCGAGGTGACGCAGGCCACCCGGTCCGAGACGTCGAGCGCTTCGGAGAAGCTCAGCGAATTGGCGGAGGTGAGCGGGCATGGATAGCACGCCCCTCGTCGCCCGCGTCGTCTTCTCCATCGGCCCGGTGCCGGTCACCGAGCCGGTGGTGATCACCTGGGCCATCATCGCGCTGCTGGCGGGCGGCGCCGCCCTCGCCACACGGCGGCTGACCCTGGTGCCCGGCACCTTGCAGACGGTGCTCGAGATGGTGGCCGAGGTGATCGACGATCAAATCCGCTCCACGATGAGGGCGGAGCCCCAGCCTTACCGCGCCCTCGTCGGCACGCTCTTCCTGTTCATCCTCACCGCCAACTGGTCGAGCCTCATCCCCGGCGTGGAGCCGCCCACGGCGCACCTCGAGACCGACGCCGCGCTCGGCCTCATCGTCTTCGTAGCGACGCTCTATTTCGGCATCCGCACATTGGGCCCCGCCGGCTACGCCAAGACGTTCATGGAGCCGACCATCATCATGCTGCCGGTCAACGTGGTGGAGGTGTTCACGCGCACCTTCTCGCTGATCGTGCGGTTGTTCGGCAACGTGATGGCGGGGGTCTTCATCATCGCCATCGTCTTGTCGCTCGCCGGTCTTCTCGTCCCCATTCCCTTGATGGCGCTCGACCTTCTGACCGGCTCCGTCCAGGCCTACATCTTCACGGCCCTCACCATGGTCTTCATCGCAAGCGCTCTCGACGAAGGGCGGCCGCAAACCGGCAGGAGTATCACGTCATGAATTGGGTGGAGATTGCGAGCATCATCGCCGCCGCCATCGCGGTCTCGTGCGGCGCGGTCGGTCCGGCGCTGGGCGAAGGGCGCGCCGTCGCCGCCGCGATGGACGCCATCGCGCGCCAGCCGGAGGCCGCGGGTACGATCTCGCGCACGCTCTTCGTGGGCCTTGCGATGATCGAGACGACGGCGATCTACTGCCTCGTCATCGCGCTGCTGCTCCTGTTCGCGAACCCCTACGCCGGTTGATATGACGATCGACTGGTGGACGCTGGCGTTGCAGACGATCAACGTCGTCGTCCTGGTTGCGCTGTTGGGGCGCTTCTTCTTCCGCCCCGTCGCGGCCGCCGTCGCCGCCCGCAAGGCCGAGATCGCGGCACGGCTGGCGGACGCCGACGCCGCCCGCGCCGAGGCGGACCGGCTGATGGCCACGCGCCAGGCCGAGCTTGACGCCGTCGACGCCGAGCGGGATCGGCTGATCGCCGCCGCCCGCGCCGAGGCCGAGAGGCAGGGGGCCGCCCTCACCGGCGCGGCGCGCGAGGAGGCGCTGCGCATCACCGCCCAAGGGGCAGCGGACGTCGCGCGGGCCCGCACCGCCGCCGAGGACCATGCCCGCGCTGAGGCGGAGCGGCTGGCGCTCGCCATCGCCCGCCGCCTCGTCGCGCGCCTTCCCGCCGCCAGCCTGAACGCCGCCTTCGCGGACGGGCTCGCCGCCGAGCTCGGCGCCCTCACTCCGGGCGAACAGGCGCAGGTGGCCGAAGGTCCGGTGCGCGTCACCACCGCGGCGCCGCTCGCCGAGGCGGACCGCGCCGCCCTCGCCGCCGCCCTCGCCCCCCTCGGCGCCGCCGCCTTCGAAACGGCGGTGGACCCGGGATTGGTGGCGGGGCTGACCCTCACCGCCCCCGGCCTTCTCGTCGAGAACGCATGGGGGGCGGACCTCGGCCGGATCGCAAAGGAGTTCCGCCGTGAGCACACCTGAAGCACCCACCGGCACGTCCCTCACCGACACGTCCCCCATCGGCGAGCCGATCACCGGTGACCCGGTCAGAGGCGGCGCGGCCCGGCCCGGCGAGGCACCTTCTCCCAGCCCCACGCCTCTCCTCGATGAGGCGCAGGCCGCGCTTGCCGCCGCCGCCGTCGGTCCGGCGCGCGCGGAAATCGGCGAAGTCCTCTCCATCGCCGACGGGATCGCCTTCGTCTCGGGCCTCCCCAATGTGCGGCTGGACGAACTCGTCACCTTCGCGGGGGGCGAGACGGGCTACGTCACCGCCCTCGACAGGGACGCCGCCGCCGTCGTCTTCCTCGACGACCCGTCCGCCGTCACCGCGGGCACCCGCGTTTCGGGCACCGGCGAGGTCGTGCGGGTTCCGGTCGGCCCCGGCCTCCTCGGCCGCGTGGTCGACCCGCTCGGCCGCCCGCTCGACGGGAAGGGCCCCGTCGCTGCGGCCCGTCACGACCCGGCCGAAAGGCCCGCCCCGCCCATCGAGGCGCGCGACTTCGTCACCCAGCCGGTGAAGACCGGCATCCTCGTCATCGACACCCTGTTCGCCCTCGGCCGCGGCCAGCGTGAGCTCATCGTCGGCGACCGCGCGATCGGCAAGACCGCTGTCGGTGTCGACGCCATCATCAACCAGCGCAGCAGCGACATCATCTCGGTCTACGTCGCGGTGGGGCAGAAGTCGTCCACGGTGGCGCGCGTGGTGGAGGCGATCGCGGCGCACGGGGCGCCGGAGCGCACGATCATCGTCGTCGCCTCGCCCTCCAGCGCGTTGGGTCTGCAGTGGATCGCCCCCTTCGCGGCGACCACCATGGCCGAATATGTGCGCGACACCGGGGGCCACGCCCTCATCGTCATCGACGATCTCACCAAGCACGCCGCCACCCACCGCGAGATCGCGCTCATCACCCGCCAGCCGCCGGGGCGTGACGCCTTTCCGGGCGACATCTTCTACGTCCACGCGCGGCTTCTGGAGCGGGCGGCGAAGCTGTCGGCCGCGCACGGCGGCGGGTCGCTGACGGCACTCCCCATCGCCGAGCTCGATGCCGGCAATCTGTCGGCCTACATCCCCACCAACCTCATCTCGATCACGGACGGGCAGATCGTCCTCGACTCGGCGCTGTTCCAGGGCGGCCAGAAGCCTGCGGTGGACGTGGGGCTCAGCGTCAGCCGCGTCGGCGGGAAGACGCAGGCGCCCGCGCTGCGCCACGCCGCCCGCGCGCTGAGGCTGGACTATGCGCAGTTCCTGGAGGTGGAGATGTTCACCCGCTTCGGCGGGGTGACGAGCGCCGCGGTGGAGGCGCGGATCGCCCGCGGCCGGCGCATCCGCGCGGGGCTGACGCAGGGCCAATATGCCCCACTGCGCCTCGCCGACGAGGTGGCCTTCGTCCTCGCCCTGCAGTCGGGCCTGCTGGACGCCGTGCCGCTCGACGCCATGGATGCCTTCAAAGAGGGGCTCGCGGCGGCGATCGACACCGGCGCGCCGGGTGCGGTCGCCTCCATCGAGGCGGACGGAACGCTCGGCGAGGCGGACGAGGCGGCACTCACCGCGGCCCTCACCCGGCTCGCCGCAACCCTGAGCCCCGGCCGGCCGGGCGAGCGCCACGCCGATGGCTGAGCGCCACGCCGATATCGCCGCCCGCATCACCCTCGTCGGCCAGTTGCAGGCGGTGGTGACGGCGATGCGCGGGATCGCCGCCGCCCGCGCTCAGCACGCCCGCAGCCTTCTGCCGGCGATCGACGCCTTTTCGCGGCAGGTGGCGGACGCGATCGGGCGCGCCTCGTCCGCCGCGGGCGACGGCGGATCGGGTACCGGGTCCACTGCCGAGTCCGCAGGCGCGCCGGGAGCGGGCCGCGAGGGTTCTCGCCGTCCCGCGGAGGCCGGAACGGTACTGATCGCGTTCTGCGCCGAAGAGGGATTTGCCGGCGCCTTCAGCGAGCGGATATTGGACGCGGCCACCGCCAGCGGCGCGCCGCGGGGGGCCGATCATCTCATCGTCGTCGGCACCCGCGGTATCGCGGCGGCGCATGAGCGGGGCCTCGAGGTGGCCGCCAGCGCCGCGATGCCGAGCCGGGCGGACGAGGTGGAGCGCCTCGCCTCGTCCCTCGTCGATCTTCTCGTCCCGCTCCTCGCCGCGGGATCGAGCCGTGTGGACGTCCTCTTCACCCGCCAGGGCGAGGACGGGGGGATGGAAGCCGACCGCCGGTCCGTGCTGCCGCTGGACCACACGGCCTTCCCGGCCCCTTCCGCTGGGGCGGCGCCGCTGACGACGATCGCGCCCGCCATGCTCGTCGAACGGCTGGCGATGGAGTATGTGTTCGCCGCGCTCTGCCGCGCCGCGCTCCACGCCTTTGCGGCCGAGAACGAGGCGCGGCTGAGGGCGATGGCCGCCGCCCGCAGCAATATCGAGCAACGCCTCGCCGGATTGAAGCGCACCGAGCGGATGCTGCGCCAGGCGGAGATCACCTCCGAGATCATCGAGCTGACCGCCGGAGCCGAGGCCGCACGGGGCTGAGGCCATCGGCCAGAGCGGGTCGAGCCGCGCGGCTCGGGCGCCCCGCGGCGTTCATCAGGTGCGGCCGGTCAGGCCGCGTGCGTGGCGTGGGCGGGGCGCCTGAGGTCGTCCATGATCGGGCAATCGGCGCCGTCGTCACCCCGGCAGCGCGAGACGAGAGCCTTCAGCGTCCCGCGCATCGCCTCGAGTTCGGCGATCTTGGCGGCGATGCGGGTGAGGTGCTCCTCGGCGATCACCTTCACGTCGTGGCTGGTGCCGCCCTGCTCCAGCGCCAGAAGCGTGCGGCAGTCCTCGACGCTGAAGCCGAGGGAGCGGGCCCGGCCGATGAAGGCGAGCGCGGCGAGTTCCGCCGCACCGAACACGCGGTAGCCGTTGGCAAGGCGCGGCGGCCGCACCAGGCCGATGTCCTCATAATAGCGGATGGTCTTGGCCGGCACGCCGCTTTCGGCCGCCGCCTCGGAGATGTTCATCGGCTCCCCCTGTCCTGTCCGCACGGAGATAGGCCCCCGCCCCTTGACCTTCCAGTGGCTGGAAGCCCCATCTGCCTTTCCGCAAGAACGAAAGAGGCGCGCTTATGAGCGAGCATAGTGCGGGCGGCCACCACGAAGGCGGCCATCATTCAAGCGGCCACGCGGCCGATCATCAGGGCTGCTGCGGCGGCCATTCCGGCGCCGCGGGCAAGCCTCAGGCGAACGAGGTGATCCGCGACCCGGTCTGCGGCATGACCGTGGACCCCGCCGCCGGCAAGCCGACCTTCGAGCGCGAGGGCCACACCTACCATTTCTGCTGCGAGGGCTGCCGCAAGAAGTTCGCCGCGGCGCCCGACGACTACATCACCGCGATCGACCCGGTGTGCGGCATGAAGGTGAACCGCGCCACCGCGAAACACATGACCAAGCATGAGGGCGAGCGTTTCTACTTCTGCTCGGCCCGGTGCGAGGAGAAGTTCACCGCCGACCCGTCCGCTTATCTCGGCGACCGTCCGGCGCCGGAGCCGATGCCGGAGGGCACCATCTACACCTGCCCGATGGACCCCGAGATCCAGCAGGTCGGGCCGGGCGACTGCCCCATTTGCGGCATGGCGCTTGAGCCGATGGGCGTCCCCACCGGCGACGTCGGCCCCAATCCGGAGCGGATCGACTTCCAGCGCCGCGCGGCGATCGGCGCGGTGTTGACGGTGCCGCTCGTCGTCATCGCCATGGGCCCCATGGTGGGGCTCGACGTGCATGGCCTCATCGGGGCCACGGCGGCGCGCTGGGCCGAGCTGGCGCTGGCGAGCCCGGTGGTTCTGTGGTGCGGCTGGCCCTTCCTGGTGCGCGGGGCAAAATCCTTCCGCTCCGGCAACCTCAACATGTTCAGCCTGATCGCAATGGGTGTCGCCGCCGCCTACGCCTTCAGCGTGGTGGCGACGCTGATGCCCGGACTCTTCCCGGACAGTTTCCGTGGCCACAACGGCAGCGTCGGCGTCTACTTCGAGGCGGCGGCGATGATCATCGTCCTCGTCCTCGTCGGCCAGATCCTGGAGCTGCGCGCGCGCGAGCAGACCGGCACGGCGATCCGCGCCCTTCTCGACCTCGCCCCCAAGACGGCGCGCATCGTACGGGCGGACGGGCGAGAGGAGGAGATCGCGCTGGAGGACGTCGCCGTCGGTGACCGCCTGCGAGTCCGACCGGGCGAGAAGATCCCCGTCGACGGTGCGGTGGCCGAAGGGCGATCCTCGGTCGACGAATCCATGCTGACGGGCGAGCCGCTGCCGGTGGAGAAATCCGAAGGCGACCAGGTGACCGGCGCCACCTTGAACCGCAACGGCTCCCTGATCATCGAAGCGCGCCGCGTCGGTAAGGACACGATGCTGTCCCAGATCGTCGAGCTGGTGGCGAGCGCGCAGCGTTCGCGCGCGCCGATCCAATCCGTGGCGGACCGGGTGGCGGGTTATTTCGTGCCCGCCGTCATCGGCGTCGCGGTGCTGGCCTTTGCCGTCTGGGCGGTGTTCGGCCCCTCCCCGTCCTTCTCCTACGCGCTCGTCGCGGCGATCTCGGTCTTGATCATCGCCTGCCCGTGCGCGTTGGGACTGGCGACGCCCATGTCCATCATGGCCGCCACCGGGCGCGGGGCCCAGGCCGGCGTTCTCATCCGCAACGCCGAGGCACTGGAGGGATTTGCCAATGTCGACACGCTGGTGGTCGACAAGACCGGCACGCTGACCGCGGGGCGGCCCGACCTCGTCGCCGTTCTTCCCGCGGCCGGGTTCGACGAGGTGGAGCTTCTGCGCCTCGCCGCCAGTCTGGAGCGGGGGTCCGAGCACCCGCTCTCGGAGGCGATCGTGAAGGGGGCCGAAGCGCGCGGGGTCACGCTCACCAAGGCGGAAGGATTCGAGGCGGTGACCGGGCGCGGCGTGAGCGGCACCGTGGACGGCCGCACCGTCGCCCTCGGCAACGAGGCGATGATGGAGGCGCTCGGCATCTCCATCGACGCGGTGGACCCCGGTGCGCGGCGCGATGCGGGCGAGACGGTGATGATCGCCGCGGTGGACGGTGTGTGCGCCGGTCTCATCTGCGTGGCCGATCCGGTGAAGGAGACGACAGCGGAGGCGTTGAAGGCGCTGCACGAGCTCGGCCTCACCATCGTGATGGCGACCGGCGACAGCGCGCGCACGGCGGCCGCCATCGCCGGCCGCCTCGGCATCGACGACGTGCGCGCCGAGGTGTCGCCCGAGGGCAAGGCGGCGATCATCGCCGAGCTGAAGGCGGCGGGCCGCACGGTCGCGATGGCGGGCGACGGCGTGAACGATGCCCCGGCGCTGGCGGCGGCCGATGTCGGCATCGCCATGGGCACGGGCGCGGACGTTGCGATCGAGAGTGCGGGCCTGACCTTGGTGAAGGGCGACCTCACCGGGATCGTGCGGGCGCGGCGGCTGGCGCTGATGACGATGCGCAACATCCGCCAGAACCTCTTCTTCGCGTTGGTCTACAATGCGGCGGGGGTGCCGATCGCGGCGGGGGTGCTCTACCCGGTGTTCGGGTTGTTGCTGTCGCCGATGGTGGCGGCGGCGGCGATGAGCCTGTCGTCGGTCTCGGTGATCAGCAATGCGCTGCGTCTGAAGGCGGCGCGGATCTGACCGCTCTCGGGGGCGCGGGGGAGGCCCGCGCCCAACCCTTTGTCTTCGCTCCTTAATTTTTTCGACCACCGGGTCCGGCAGGCGGCCTCTGTGGACAACCGGGCAAGTTTTTCGCGCCGGAGTGACGATGGCGCTTGCATTGGGCCGGGGGGAGCGATAGATCACGCCCACCGACGCACTTCGGCCCCGCCCGAAGCTGCTGAGGCCCGCGCCGGTAGCTCAGCTGGATAGAGCACCAGACTACGAATCTGGGGGTCGGGGGTTCGAATCCTCCCCGGCGCGCCATTGGTCACAATGGCTTAGCGCACACCGCACACTCCACCTACCACACCGCTTACGACCGGCACCGGCTGACCATCCGCTCGGACCGCAGCGCTCGTTCGCGACGGGACGTCCCTCCGCGTCGCGGCCGCTTTCGCGTCCGTCCCGCGTATTCGCTCGTCACCAACAGGCGCTGCGCGAGCGCCCAGTCAAGCCGCCCGTGACAGCGTCAGGCCGTCACCGCGCACCGCGGGCGCCGCCACCGCGCCTCCTTGCGCCGCCGCGACAGCCCGCCTCGTGCCTCTTCCAGCAGAGCGCGGCTGTTACCGGAGCGCTCAAGCGCCTTCGCGCCCCCGCGAGGAAATACCGCTTACGCGGGAGCGTGGATCGAAACTGGTCCCCAGCGCCTTCGCGCGCCCGCGAGGAGCCACGGCATCCTCGCGGCCTGCGGCCCCCGCGGCGTGGGGAACCTTCACTGCATGCGCCACCCCCGCCCGCTGCGGCACCCCCGCGGCATGTGGCCCACGCGCGGTACGAGGTGCACGCGCGGCATGAGGCCCACACGCGGCATGCGGCCCACACGCGGCATGAGGCGCGACGCACCGCTCAGCACCCACGGCCGGCGCCACTGCCACGCGGCGTGGCGGCCGCCACCCGCCACCACGGTCGCCGGCTGCCGGCCACCCCCCGTCCCCCGCCGAACCACGATCAACCGGCCCGCCCCCTCCCCGCGCACCATCTAAACTGAACATCTGCTTTGCAGCGCGTAGCCACAGGCTCTGCGGCCTCTCTGCGGCCTCCTGGCACAGGGTGTGCATTTTGGAATGCCATCCAAAACCGGGCGCCCACCACGGCGCCGCACCAAGGAGCCCCTTCATGGACCTTCGACTTCCTGCCATCGCCATGGCGGTCGCCTTGACCGCCGGCGCGGCACACGCCCAGGTCAACCTCAAAGTCATGGGGCAACCCGGTTCCACCGGCCTCATCATGAAGAACTTCGAGCAGCCCTTCTTCGAGAACTTTGCCGAAAAAACAGGCGTCGATGCGAACGTCACCTACACCCCGGTCGACGTCACCGGCGTGAAGGAGCCCGAACAGCTTCGCCTCCTGAAGTCCGGCCTGTTCGACATCATCGGCCTGCGCCTCGGCCAGGTCAGCCGTGACGAGCCGACCATCCTCGGCCTCGACCTCGTCGGCCAGAACCCCGACTACGAGACCGCGAAGAAGACGATCACCGCCTTCATGCCGGTCGTCGACAAGCAGCTTCAGGCCAAATTCAATACCAAGCTGCTCGGCGTGTGGCCGTTCGGGCCGCAGGTGCTCTTCTGCGAGCCGGAAATCGCCCAGCTTGCCGATCTGTCCGGCAAGAAGGTGCGGGTCTACGACCAGTCGCTCGCCAACTTCATCTCCTCCGTCGGCGGCACGCCGGTGCCGATCGGCTTCTCCGAAGTGCACCAGTCGCTGGCCCGCGGCGTGATCGACTGCGCCGTGACCGGCCCGTCCTCGGCCAACACCGCCGGCTGGCCGGAAGAGACCAGCTACATGCTGCCGATCGCCTTCCAGGTCGCGGTGCAGGGCTACGGCATCAACCTCAACGTCTGGAACAAGTTTTCCGCCGAAGAGCAGGAGAAGATCCAGGCCGCGTTCGACGAGCTGACCGGCGAGATCTGGGCCTACTCGGAAGAGATCTTCAACGACGCGGTGCGCTGCAACGTCGGCGAAGAGCCCTGCGAGACGGTGAAGCTCTACGACCTCACCCGCGTGCCGATCTCGGACGCGGACAAGGAGATCATCCAGGGCGCCCTCACCAACATCTCCTTCCCGGCGTGGAAAGAGATCTGCGATGCCGTCAACCCGACCTGCTCGGCCGATTGGATGGCGACGGTCGGCGCCGCGCTCGGCCTCGAATAAGACAACGGCGGCCCGGCGGCTCAGGCGGCCGGGCCTTCTCTCCTCACCGGAAGGCGCCATGAAGCATTTTTCCCGCGCGGCAAGCTGGCTGTTCGGCCTCGCCCTCGTCGCCCTGTCCCTGTTCGTGGCCGCCGAAACGGTCAGCCGCAAGCTCTTCAACGTCTCCTTCGAGGGCGCGGACGAGCTGGGCGGCTACGTTCTGGCCATCGGCGCGGCGCTGTCCTTCACCGTGGCGCTGGTGGAGCGCGCCCACGTGCGCATCGACGTGCTGCACGGCAAATTCCCCGCCCCCGTGCGCGCCATTCTCGACTGGCTGTCGGCCGTCTCGCTCGCCGCGCTGGGCATCTTCCTCGTCTATATCGGCACCTCGGTCATCCGCGACACGATCGCCTACGGATCGACCGCGCAGAGCCCCTGGGCCACCCCGCTCATCTATCCGCAAAGCGGCTGGTTCGCCGGCTATGTGCTGTTCGCCACCGCCTCCTGCGGCCTCGCCATCTACGCCACGGCGCTTCTGGTGACCGGGCGCCTCTCCAAGATCAGCGAGAGCTTCGACCCCAAGGGCGCCGCCGACGAGGTGCGCGAAGAACTGGAAAACGTGCAGTCCCGATGACCCGACTCCTCCTCGACCCCGGCCACCGTCCCGCGGCGGTCACCTCATGAGCGCATCCGCCGTCCTCATCGGCTTCGCGGCGATGATCGCGATGCTGCTCCTCTCCTTCCCGGTCGCCGTCATCATGGTGGTGACGGGGGTTATCGGCGGGGTGCTGATCTTCGGCTGGCCGCTGGTGATGTCCATGGGGCCGGTCTCCTGGGGCGTCCTCAACGAGAACATCCTCACCGCCGTGCCGCTCTTCATCCTGCTCGGCGAATTGCTGCTGCGCTCGGGCCTCGCGGACAAGATGTACACCGCCCTCGCGGTCTGGTTCGTGCGCCTCCCGGGCGGGCTTCTCCACACCAACATCGGCGCATCGGCCATGTTCGCGGCCACCTCCGGCTCGTCGGTCGCAACGGCGGCCACCATCGGCACCGTGTCCCTCCCCAACCTCACCAAGCGCGGCTACAGCCCCAGCCGCTCGCTGGGGTCGCTGGCGGCGGGCGGCACGCTCGGCATCCTCATCCCGCCGTCGGTCAACCTCCTCATCTACGGGTCGATGGCGGAGGTCTCCATCGGCCAGCTCTTCATCGCCGGCATCGTTCCGGGCGTGCTCCTCACGCTGTGCTTCATGGCCTACATCGCCATTCACAGCATCATCAGCCCGGACCCGG
The DNA here is from genome assembly GCF_001927245.1 of Acuticoccus yangtzensis. GTDB lineage: Bacteria > Pseudomonadota > Alphaproteobacteria > Rhizobiales > Amorphaceae > Acuticoccus > Acuticoccus yangtzensis. The sequence goes on from NZ_MJUX01000004.1 coordinate 284,292, forward strand.
CCGAGCGGGACGCGCGCGAGACGCTGCTGCCGATCAAGGAGCGGCTGAAGCTCGCCGTCCACCTCATCCCGCCGATGATGATCTTCCTCGTCGTCATGGGGTCGATCTATCTCGGCATCGCCACGCCCACCGAGTCGGCGGCGCTGGCGGTGGTGGCGGCGCTGATCTTCATCGCCTTCTCCGGCCGGCTGACCTTCGCACTGCTCGACGTCTCGTTCCGCCAGTCGGCCAAGACGACGGGGATGATCCTCCTCATCGTCGTCGCCGCCTTCATGCTGAACGTCACCCTGGCGCTCGGCGGCGCGGCGCAGGCGATGACCACGTGGGTCGCCTCCTTCGGCTTGTCGGCCACGTCGCTCCTCCTGGTGCTGATCGTCTTCTACCTGGTGCTCGGCATGTTCATGGACGTTCTGTCCATGCAGGTGCTGACGATCCCGATCGCGCTGCCGGTGATCACCGCGGCCGGCATCGACCCTGTGTGGTTCGGCATCTTCGTGGTCTTGATGTGCGAGCTTGGGATGATCACGCCGCCGGTCGGCATGAACCTCTACGTCGTTCAGGGCGTCAGAACGGACCGCGGCCCGTTCGGCGACGTGGTGAAGGGCGCGATCCCTTATGCGGTGATCATGATCCTCTTCACCATCTTCCTCATCATGGTGCCCGAGGTGGTGCTGTGGCTTCCGGCGGAGGTGCGCTAGAGACGCGCCATGACCATCGCTCATGACGAAGTGTGGCGCCTCGGCGCCACCGAACTCCTCGCCGCCTACGCCGCGCGCACCCTGTCCCCGGTGGACGTGATCGAGGCGACATTTGCGCGCATCGCCGCGCTGGACGGGGCGTTGAACGCCTTCGTGGCGCTGTCCTCCACCGCGCGGGAGGAGGCCGCGGCCTCGGCCCTTCGCTGGACGGCGGGCACCCCCATCGGCCCGCTCGATGGTGTGCCGGTGGCGGTGAAGGACAACATCGCCGTGGCGGGCATGCCGGCGACCTTCGGCAGCGCGCTCTATGCGGGCCACCCGTGCGCGGCGGACGAACTCCCTGTGGCGCGGCTGCGGGCGGCCGGGGCGATCATCGTCGGCAAGACCAACACGCCCGAATTCGCGTGTGAGGGCTACACCGGCAACGCCCTCTTCGGCGACACCAAGAACCCGTTCGACCTCGACCTGACGCCGGGCGGCTCGTCCGGCGGCTCGGTGGCGGCGGTGGCGGCGGGGCTCGTCCCTCTGGCGCTGGGAACGGACGGCGGCGGCTCCACCCGGCGCCCGGCCGCCTACACCAGCCTCGTGGGGCTGAAACCCGGCATCGGCACCATCGCCCGCGCCGGCGGCCTGCCGCAGATCCTCATGGACTTCGAGGTGATCGGCACCTTCGCCCGGAGCGCCGCCGACAACCGCTTGCTGTTCGAGGCGCTCGCGGGGCCGGACCGCACCGACCCCGCCTCGCGCCCGCGCGTCGCGCCGCATCCGGGCACCGGGTTCGGCGCTGGGGACCGCCCCCTCACCGTGCGCCTGGTCGAGCGGCTGGACGATGCGCCGTGCGATCCGGCGATCCTCGCCGCCGTTCGCCGTGCGGGCGATGTCCTTTCCGGCATGGGGCACCGGGTCGTCCCCGGCGACCTTCCCGTCGACACCGCCCACCTCGCCACCCATTGGAGCGCGATCGCCGAAATCGGCCTGGCGCGGCTGATGGAGACCGAGCCCGATTTCCGTGCCAAGGCGATGCCGAAATATATCGGGATGGCCGAACGCGGCGCCGGCCGCAGCGCCGCCGATCTCCTCGCCATCATCGAGGCCGTGGCGCTGGTGAAGCGGCAGACCTCGGCCGTCTTCGCGGACTGCGACCTCGTCCTGATGCCCGCCTGCGCGGCGATGCCGTGGCCCTTCGCCGAGGTGTTTCCGCCTGAGATCGACGGCACCGCGGTCGGCCCGCGCGGCCACGCGGTCTATACCGGGTGGGTGAACGCAGCAGGTCACCCCGCCATGTCGCTGCCCTGCCCGCTAGACGAGGGATTGCCGATCGGCGCCCAGTTCATCGCCGACCTCGGCGGCGAGAGCCTGCTTCTCGACCTCGCCAACGCCTACGCCGCCGAGGTCAACCTGTTCCCGCGCTGGCCGGCGATGGCGAGCGCTCTCTCATGACGGACCCGATGACCCCCACCGACCCTTCGTTGCGGCGCGACTACCCGCGCAGCACGTGGACGCGCCTCGGCATGATCGTGCCGTCGTCCAACACGGTGCTGGAGCCCTATACGGCGGCGATGCTGCGGCCGCTGGGCGACAGCGTGACGGCCCACTTCGCGCGGCTGAAGGTCACCGAGATTTCGCTGTCCGGCGCCTCCAAGGACCAGTTCGGCGACGCCGCCCAGCTCGCCGCAGCCGCCCAGCTCGCCGAGGCCTTTTGCGACGTGATCGCCTGGAACGGCACGTCCGGCAGTTGGCTGGGCCTTGCCGGCGAGGAGGCGATGGTCGCCCGCATGGAGGCGGCGACCGGCGCGCGCGCCACCACCACATCGCTCGCCTTCCGCGAGGCGTACGGCGTGTTCGGCGCCAAGCGCATCGGCCTCGTCACGCCTTATCTTGCCGAGGTGCAGGAGAAGATCACCGCCAACTATGCGGCCTCCGGGCTGACGGTGGTGTCCGAAGAGCACCTGGAGGATCCCGGCAACTTCACCTTCGCCGAATATTCGGACGCTCTGGTGGCCGACCTCGTGCGCCGCGCCGCCGAGGCGAAGCCCGACGCCATCGCCATCGTCTGCACCAACTTCCGCGGCACCCGTCACGTCGCGGCGCTGGAGGCCGAACTCGGCATCCCGGTGCTGGATTCCATCGCGGTGACTTTGTGGCAGTGCCTGCGTCTCGCCGGGATCGACACCGCCCCCCTCGGCGCCGAGGGGCGGCTCTTTGAGGCGGGGTGACGGGGCCTAGATCCGCTCCAGCCCGCACCATTCGGCGATGAAGAGGGCGATGGCCCCGGTGATCCTTTCGGTCGACGACAGGCTGACCCTCTCGTCGAACCCGTGGATCGCCTCCGACACCGGCCCGTAGACCAGGCACGGCATGTCCGCGTAGATCACGAACACGCGCCCGTCGAGATAGCCGGGGGTGACGAAGCTTTCCAGCGGCGCATCGAAGGTCGCCAGGTGGCAGCGCGCCAGCAGCCCCTCCGCCTCGCTGCCCGGCTCCAGCACATAGCCCCGCGCGAAGAAGCCGTTGAACTCCACCTGCGGCGGCGAGTTGGCGAGGAAGGCGATCCCCGCCGCAGCATCGCGCACCGCGCTTTCGATCTCGCGCGCAGCCTCGTGCGGGTCTTGACCCGGATAGATGGCGATGCGGCAATCGAGCGAGCACCAGGCGGGAACGGTGGACGCCCAGTCGCCGCCCTCGATCTTGCCGACGTTGAAGTTGATCGGGTGGTCCACGTCCTCGAAGAAGCGGTGTTCGCCCTTCATGGCGTTCCATCGCTCCTCGAGCGCGCGCAGCCCGGCGATGATCGTGTAGGCCGCGCCGATGGCGTCGCCCCCGGTGCCCGCCTCGCGTACATGGACCGGTGCGCCGCGCACGTGGACGCGGAACCAGATGACGCCCACATTGGCCCGCACCAGGCGGTTGTCCTCCGGCTCAGGGATGATCGCCGCATCGGCGGTGTAGCCGCGCAGGAGGGCAGCCAGCGCGCCGTTGCCGGTGCACTCCTCCTCCACCACCGACTGCTGGTAGAGCGTGGCCGCCGGCCGGTAGCCGAGCCGCGCCAGGGCGTCGACGGCGAAGATGTTGGCCGCCAGCCCGGCCTTCATGTCGCCCGCCCCGCGGCCATAGAGCCAATCACCCTCGACGCGCGGTTCGAAGGGCGGGGCCGACCACATGTCCGCCGGTCCGGTCGGCACCACGTCGATGTGTCCGTTGAGGATGAGGCTGCGGCCCGTCTCCTCACGCGGCCGCATCGCGCCGACGACGTTGTAGGCGTTGGAATAATCCACGGCGACGGGGGAGAAGCCGGGATGGTGGCGGATCTCTTCGGGGTCGATGCGCCAGCGGTCGACGCCGTAGCCGCGCTTGGCGAGCTCGCGCGCGATGAAGTCCTGCGCCGTGTGCTCCTGCCCGCGCAGGGACGGGAAGCGCACGAGGTCCTCGGTGAAGCGGACCTGATCGGCGAACCCCTTGCGCACCTCGGCGAGGATGGCGCGGCTCATGTCGGCGGACAGCGTGGTGTTCACATCGCGCTCCTGTGCGGTGCTGATTAGGGCGGTGAATGGGTCGGTGGTCATCGGGAAGCGGCCCCCGCCAGGCTCGCCTCGATGCGCGGGGCGGCGAAGTCGATGAAGGCGCGGACCTTCTGCGGCACCATCCCGGCGGGGTAGACGAGGTGGACCGGCCATTCCTCCGGCTCATGCTCGGCGAGCACCACCCGAAGCGCACCGGACGCCACCGCGTCGGCCGCCTGATAGGAGAGGACGCGGGTGAGGCCGAGACCGTCCACCGCGGCCGCGATCGCCGCCTCCGCGGTGTTGGTCATCAGGCGCGAGTGGATGCGCACCGTCTCGTCGGCCCGGCCGGGCGCCCACGAGGGGCCGAAACGCCAGCGGTCGGCGGGCATCAGGCTGGCGAAGGTCACGCAGTCGTGCTCCGCGAGGTCGGCGGGGCGGTCCGGCCGCCCGCGCGCCGCGAGGTAGGCGGGCGCGGCGCACACCACCCAGCGCACCGCCCCGACGCGGCGCGCCCTCAGCCCGCTGTCCGGCAGCGCGCCGATGCGGATCGCCGCATCCACCCGCTCCTCCACAAGGCTGACGACGCGGTCCGTCTGCTCCAGCCGCACCGCCACTTCGGCGTAGGTCTTGAGGAAGGCGGCCACCGCGGGAAGAACGTGAAGCCGGCCGAAGACGATGGGCGCGGTCACCGTCAAAAGCCCGCGCGGGGCGCTGAACTCGCCCGAGGCCACACGCTCGGCCTCGGCCACATCCTCCAGAATGCGGCGGCAGGCGGCGAGATAGTCGGCCCCCGGATCGGTCAAGGACAGGCCGCGCGATGAGCGGTTGAGGAGCTGCGCCCCCAGCGCGGCCTCGAGGTCCGCCACGCGGCGGCTGACGGTGGCGAGCGGCAGACCGGCCACCCGCGCGGCGCCGGACAGGCTCCCTGCATCGACGGCGGCAACGAGCAGGCGCATGGCGTCGAGCCGGTCCATGACCCTTCCAATTTGCGGGAGGAGTGTTCCCGAAAGCGCAGTCTACTTGGCGGGGGCGAGAGGGTCTAGCTGAGGTTCACCAACCGAAGCCCGAAAGGAACACGTCATGTCCCGCATCGCTTATCCCGCCACCGTCGACGCCGCGCCCGAAGCCTCCCGCCCGCTCTTGGAGGGTGTCGGCAAGCAGCTCGGCAGCGTGCCGAACCTCTTCCGTCTCGCCTCCGTCAGCCCGGCGGCGCTGGAGGGTTTCCTCGGCCTGTTCGGCGCGCTCGGCAAGGGCCGGCTGCCGGCCGCCACGCGCGAGCGGATCGCCCTCGCCGTCGCCGCCTACAACGGCTGCACCTACTGCCTGGCGGCGCACACCTATCTCGGCACCCACCTCGCCAAGCTGCCCGCCGAGGAGATCGCCGCCAACCGCAACGGCCGCTCCACCGACCCGAAGGCGGATGCGGCCGTGCGCTTCGCCGTCGCCGTCGCCAAGAACCGCGGCCACATCGACGTGGACGATCTCGGCGCGCTGAAGGACGCCGGTTATGACGATGCCGCGGCGGTGGAGATCGTCGCCCACGTCGCGCTGAACGTTCTGACCAACTACCTGAACGAAGTCGCGAACACCGAGGTCGACTTCCCGGCCGTCGATACGGTCGCCGCCTGACCGCTCCGACGCCACGTGCAGCGCGGCGCCGGTGGCTTGCTCCGCCGGTGCCGCACGCTGCCCCCCGTTGATCACGGCCGCCATTTCAGCGCTGCCATGTCGGCAGCCGTCGGCCTCCCGGACCCGCACGCCCTCCCGCATTTTGGAGATGCCCATGAGCCGCCCGCCCATGCCCCCGTTCACCGCCACGACCGCCGCCGCCAAGGCGCGCATGGCCGAGGATGCCTGGAACACGCGCGACCCGGAGCGCGTGGCCGCCGCCTATACGCCGGATTCGGTCTGGCGCAACCGCGACACGTTCATCACAGGGCGCGAGGCGATCACCCGCTTCCTCGCCGCCAAGTGGGCGCGCGAGCAGGACTACCGGCTGATCAAGGAGGTGTGGGCGCACGCGGGCGAGCGGATCGCCGTGCGCTTCGCCTACGAGTGGCGCGACGCATCCGGCGCCTGGTTCCGCTCCTACGGCAACGAGAACTGGGAGTTCGACGCGGGCGGGCTGATGCGCCGCCGCCACGCCTCGATCAACGATCTCGCCATCGCCGAGGCGGACCGCCTGTTCCACTGGCCGCTCGGCCGCCGCCCGGACGATCATCCCGGCCTCAGCGCGCTCGGCCTCTGACCCTACCGGCCTCCACGGCCCCCGACATTGGTACCGGCGCGCCCGTCCGCCGGAACCGTCACCGCGCGGGGTCAGTGGATATGCAGGTGCCGCTCGTTCGCCAGAGGCTGGCGACCGAGACCGGGGCAGTAGGACCCCACCACGGGCAGCAGCTTCTCGAACAGGGCGCGCTTGTCGTGGGTGGCGGCCTCCAGACGCTCGCGGGCGCGCTCGGCGGATGCGGCGAGGCCCGCCATGTCGGCGCCGACGAGCTTGCCGTTCGCCACCACCACGCGCCCGTCCACCATGACGGAGTGGACCGAACGCCCGTCCTCCGACTGCACGATCTGATTCACCGGATCGTTCAGCGGGATGAGGTTGATGGACGACAGGTCCAGGAACACGATGTCGGCCTTGTACCCCGGCGCGATGCGGCCGACGTCGCTCAGCCCCAGCGCCCGCGCGCTGCCGGCGGTGGCGGCGGTCAGGACCTCGGAGGTGGACAGCCACTCCGCATAAGCGTCAGGCCCGCGCGCGTGGCTCATGTAGACCGCGGTGCGCATCGCCTCGTACATGTTCTGATTGTCCGAACAGCTCGACCCGTCGGTGCCGATGGCGAGGTTCACGCCGCGGTCCAGCATCTTGCGCGCATGGGCGACACCGTTGCCCAGAAGCGCGTTGCTGCCCGGATTGTGCGACACGGACCCGCCGTGGCCACCCAGAAGCGCCATGTCCTCATCACTCAGCCACACGCCGTGGGCGACGACGAAATCGGGGCCGACGAGGCCGAGCCGGTCCATGTGCGCAAGCTGCGTCATGCCGTAGAGCGTACGCCCGGCGACCACCTGCATGCGCGATTCGGCGACGTGGCTGTGAAGGCCGAGCCCATGCTCGCGGGCGATGTCGCGGCAGCCGGTGAGGAAAGCGTCGGTGCAGTGGTGCGGGATGGTGGGCGCCACGGCCGGGCGGATGGTGGACGGCCCTGCCCACGCCTTCAGCCCGGCGCGGATGGCGGCCAGCGTCGTGTCGCCCGGCGCCATGCGCATCGCCTCCACGTCCTTCTGCAGCGCCTTGGGGAGTGCATCCAGAAGGCCGGGAATGGCGTCGAAGAAGGAGATATCCGCCACCATCGGCGCGACGACCGCGCGCATGCCGACATCGGCATAGGCTTTGACGCAGGCGGCGAGACCGTCGGTGGTGGGGACCGGGAACTCGTAGGTGAGATCGTAGCAGGCGGTGCAGCCCTTCAGCAGCATCTCCGCCGCGCCCAGATAGGTGGAGAGATATTTGTCCTCCACCTGGCGCGGGCCAGACATCCACGGCCCCGCCGTCAGCAGGATCTCCAGCGTGAACCGGTCGGCCATGCCTTTGGAGAGGCCGCCGTGGCCGTGGGTGTGGCCGTTGATGAGGCCGGGATGCATCAGCATGCCGGACGCGTCGAACACCTCGGCGTCGTCCGGCGCGGCGAGGCCGGGGGCGCCCATCTCGGCGATCGTTCCGTCCAGCACCAGAATGTCGGCGAGGGGCGCGGTGTGGGCGGCGATGTCGACCAGGCGGCCACCGCGGATGACGACTGGGCGGGCGCTCACAGGGTCACCACGCAGCGCGGCGCAGGGCATGTGGCGAGGATGGCAAGCAAGGCGGCCCCCTTCTGGGACATGGACGTGGCAGGATGACGTGTCGCCGAGGCTTTAGCGAGGGTCCGGCGGCGGCGCGGCAGCTCAGCCGAGCCCGCGGGCACGCTCGCCATAAGCCGCAACGGCGCCCTCCGGGGTGAGGAAGCCGTCTTCGATGTCCTGGGCGATGGCGGGGAGCGGGCGCGCATCCGGCGGGCCGTAGCCGCCGCCGCCCGCCTGGCGAAGCTCCGCCCGGCCGCCGGGGGCGATCACGTGACGCCCCTGCCCCACCACAGGCTCGCCGTCGACGAGGTGGACGCGCTTGGTCCCCGCCGCGCCGCCGAACATGCCGTTCGCGGCGAACATCGTCCGGTTGGCCATGGAGAAGAGGACGAGATCATGCCCCGTATCGTTGCGGATGACGACGCGCTGGCCCGCACCTCCGCGCCACTCGCCCGCCCCGCCGGAGTCCGCCAAAAGCGCCTTCTCCTCCACCACCAGGCCGGACAAAGGCTCGAACACCTCGATCGGCGTCGTCCCCATGTTGGACGATCCCGGCGTGGTCTGGCGCCCGTCCATGTCCTTCAGCCCGCCGAAACCGCCGCACACGAAGTAGTTGGCGGACATCTGGCGCCCGTCCGGATGGCGGCCCTGGAAGGTCATGATGTCGATGAGGCCGCTCGCCGCCGTCACCCGGTCCGGCACGATGCGCGCCATCGCGTCGAAGATCAGCGGCACGACGAAATGGCCGATGGTGTGGCGCCCGGCGGAGGGCGACGGCGGCACCGCGGCGAGGATCGACCCCACCGGCGCCACCACGTCGATCAGCGCCGTCGCCCCGTCATTGTTCGGGATCGCCGGGGTGGTGATGCACTTCAGCGCATAAAGCGCCATCGCCCGCGTGTAGGGGAACGGCACGTTGATCCCGGCGCCGACGCAAGGGCCGGTGCCGTCGAAGTCCACCGTCAGCCGGTCGCCGCGCTTGGTGACGCGGCATTTCAGCGTGCGCACCTCGTCATAGGCCTCCACCTCGGCCTCGCTGACATATTCCGCGTCCGGCATCGCGAGCAGCGCCTGGCGCACGGCGTTCTCGGACTGGGCCAGGATCTCGTCCGCCAGCGGGGTGAGGCTGGCGAGGCCGTATTCGTCCATGAAGTCCAGCACCTGGCGCACGACGACCGAGGTGCAGGAGAGGTTGGCGTGGATGTCGCCCGCCACCTGGTCGGCCACCCGCACGTTGAGCTTGATCAGCTCCATCAGGTCATCGTCGAGCCGCCCGGCCTTCACCAGCTTAGTAATCGGCAGGCGCAGCCCCTCATGATAGATCTCGGTGGCGGAGACGGAGAAGCCCATGCCGCCGATGTCTGGCAGATGGGTGATCGACATCGCGTATCCGGCCAGCGCCCCGTCGCGGTAGATGGGGCGCATCACGGCAAGATCGTACATGTGGCCGGTGCCGATGGTGGGGTCGTTCGACACCACCACGTCCCCGGGGTCCAGCGTCTCGCCCGGAAACTTCGCCAGCATGTGTTTCAGGGTGATCGGCGCGGTGCCGATGAACACCGGGATGCACTTGGTGGACTGGGCGATCATCCGCGCGTCACGGTCGAAGATCAGCACCGAGAGGTCGAAGCCCTCGCGCACCAACGTGGAGAACGAGGTGCGGATGAGCGCGGTGGCGCCCTCGTCGGTGATCGAGACGAGGCGTTCCCAGAGGATCGAGAGGTCGACGGCGTTGAAAGCTGGCATCGGTCTCTCCTCAGGCGGCGATCGCGGCGACGACGGCGCCGCTCGGCTGAACGGTCGCGGTGTCGCCGGCGTCGATCAGGATGGTGGATTCGCGCTCCTCGATCAGCGCCGGGCCGGCGATCGTCTCGCCCGCCGCGATCAGGTAGCGGTCGTAGACGGGGCAGTCGACCATGCCTCCCGCCGCGGGGAAGAAGGCGCGGCGCCTCCCCTTCAGCGCAGCGGTGGCGGCGCCCGCCTCGTCGCCCCCCGCAAGGCCCGCCGGCATGCCTGGGCGCGGCCCCACCGCCTCCACCTTCAGAGCGACGATGGCGAGCGGCTGGTCCAGCAGCGTATCGAATGTGGCGCGGTAGGCGGCCGCGAACACGTCCGGCAGGCGGCCGGGCATCTCGTCCGGGGTGACGTCCGCGGGCAGCGTCACCTCGATGTCGTAGCCTTGGCCGGCGTAGCGCATGTCCAGCCGCCGCTCGATGGTGATGTCGGCGGGGGAGAGCCCGGCCTTCAAGAGATACTCCGTCGCCTCGGCCTCCATCTCGGCCAGCGTGGCGGCGAAGGCGGGCGCGTCGAACGCGGCGAGGCTGGCGCGGAAGGAGCGGACGATCTCGAACGACGTGGCACCGACCAGCATGCCGAACGCCGACATGACGCCCGCCCCGGCCGGGTAGATCACCCGCGGCACCTTCAGCTTGCGGGCGATGCGGGCGGCATGGATCGGCCCGCCGCCGCCGGACGCCACCATGGCCGAGCGGCGATAGTCGAACCCGCGTTCGGTGGCGTGCATGCGGAAGGCGCGGCAGATGTCCTCGTTGGCGATGTCGTGGATGCCCCATGCGGCGCGCACGGTGTCGAGCTTCAAGGGCGCGGTGCGCGCGGCGATGGCGGCGGCGGCGGCCGGAGCGTCCAGCGCCATCTTGCCGCCGAGGAAGAAGCCGGGGTCGAGATAGCCGAGCGTCAGGTTGGCGTCTGTGAGGGTCGGCTCCGTGCCGCCGCGCCCGTAGCAGACGGGGCCCGGAACCGCGGAGGCGGAACGCGGCCCGACGCGCAAGAGGCCGAGCTCGTCGACGGTGACGATGCTGCCGCCGCCGGAGCCGATCTCGGCCATGTCGATGACCGGGATCTGCAGCTTCAGCCCGCTGCCGGTCTTGTGCTTGTAGGAATGGGCGGCCTCGAAGGCGTAGGTCTTGAACGGCCGCCCGCCGCGCACGAGGGCACCCTTGGCGGTGGTGCCGCCGAGGTCGAAGCCGATGAGGTCCGGCGTTCCCTCCACCTCGCCCACGCGCGCGGCCATCAGCACGCCCGCCGCAGGGCCGGACTCCAGAAGCCGCACCGGGAACTGGCGCGCGGTGGCGAGCGTCATCAGCCCGCCGCCTGACGCGATGATGGCGAGCCGCCCGGCAAAGCCCAGCCCCTGAAGCCCCGCCTCGAGCTGCGCCAGATAGGCGTCCACCATCGGCTGGGCGTAGGCGTTGGCGGTGGTGGTGGTCCACCTCTCGAACTCGCGCGCGAAGGGAAAGACGCCGGACGAGGTGGAGATATAGAGCTGCGGCGCCACCTCGCGGGCGATCTCGGCCGAACGCGCCTCGTGGGCAGGGTCGGCATAGGCGTGGAGGTAGCAGATGGCGAGCGCCTCGATGCCGTCCGCCACGAGGCCGGTGACGGCGCGCGCCACCTCGTCCTCGTCGAGCGGGCGGATGACGCTACCGTCGTGGCGCAGGCGCTCGGCGATCTCCACCCGGCGGCGGCGCGGCACAAGCGGGTCGGCGAACTTCAGGCGCAGGTCGTAGAGGTCGTAACGCTGCTCCTGGCCGATGTCGAAGGTGTCGCGAAAGCCCGCGGTGACCAGCATGCCGACCGTCGCGCCTCGCCGCTCGATCAACGCGTTGGTGACGAGCGTGGTGCCGTGGACGATCTCGCCGATATCGGCCGGGCTGATGCCCTCCTGCGCGGCGATGGCGGCGACACCCTCGATCACGGCGCGGGCCGGCTCCCCCGGTGTCGTCAGCCGCTTGTGGATCGCCGAGCGCCCGGCGGCACCGTCCACCAGCGCGAAGTCGGTAAATGTTCCGCCGATATCGACGCCGAGCCGCAGCATATTTCACCATCGCAAACCAAGCCGCGAGGGTAGGTTTGGCGCGGCGAAACGGTCAACGCGTGCCAATTTCTATAAGCATGAAATAAAGGGCAGCGGCGGATGATTTTGGTGACAAACGGCGCAATGGTTGCGCAAATGGAATGCCAAAGCCCGGGTGACGGCCGACCCGTACGCTCCTCGGACGACACGAAACCCGAAGCATTTCGGTGACTTGACGGCCCCGCCGCCGCGCAGCCGCAAGCATGGTTGACAAAATGCGTGTGAAACATCGTCATGTATGCGTCATGCATTGCCCACCCTTGCATGCACCCCGGAACGGCGGATGCGACAAGTGTTCGCCGCTCGCTCCGGGCTCTCACCCTTTCGCGTCCGGGCGGTCCAACTGGCCGGGCTCTTGCACCAAGGCGCTGACCTAAAAGCGCAAAGCCCGTGATGCCCGACCGTGACAGAGCCTGAACGCCCCGCCTCGCACGACACCGCCCTTCCCCGCGCCGCCGACGTGGTCGTCATCGGCGGCGGCATCGTCGGCGTCACCACGGCGTGGTTCCTGGCGCGCGACGGGCACAGCGTGGTGCTGCTGGAGAAGGGGCGCATCGCCGGCGAGCAATCGTCCCGCAACTGGGGCTGGATCCGCAAGCAGGGGCGTGACGCGCGCGAGCTCGGCCTGATGATCGAGAGTGCGCGGCTGTGGGAAGAACTCGCCGCCGAGACGGGCGAGGACATCGGCTTCGGGCGCCACTCCACCACCTACCTGGCGCAGAACGAAGCCGAGCTTGCCGACCGGTCCGCATGGCTGGACTCCGTGCGCGATTTCCAGCTCGACACGAAATTGCTGTCCCCCGCCGAGACGGACGCGCTGCTTGGGCGGGACGACCGCGCCTTCGCCGGCGCCCTCCACACCCCGTCCGACATGACCGCCGAGCCGACGCTCGCCGTCCCCGCCTTCGCGCGGGCCGCGGCGCGGGCGGGCGTGACGGTGGTGGAAGGCTGCGCCGCGCGCGGGTTCGACAAGGCGGGCGGCCGGCTGTCCGGCGTCGTCACCGAGCGCGGGACGATCGCCTGTTCACAGGCCGTCATCGCCGGGGGCGCATGGTCGCGCACACTGCTGGAGAACATGGGCGTCTTCATCCCGCAGCTCGCCGTGCGTTCGCAGGCGTGCAGGACCACGGCGGCGCCCGAAATCCACCCCGGCGGGCTCGGCGCGACGGGGGCCTCGCTGCGCCGCCGGCCCGATGGCGGCTACACCGTGGGCCGCACCAACGCGTCCACCTTCCAGATCATCCCCGCCGCCTTCCGTCACCTCTTCACCTTCCTGCCGATCCTGACCCACCGCTGGGGGATGACGAAGGTGCGGTTGGGGACGGAGTTCTTCGGCCCGCTCGGACACCGCGCCTGGGACCTCGACCGGGAAAGCCCCATGGAGCGGGTGCGCGTCTTGGATCCTGCGCCGGACATGGCGCTTCTGGGCGACATCCTCGCCACCGCCAAGCGCCTGCACCCGGCGCTGAAGGATGTCGAGATCGCCGGCGCCTGGGGCGGCATGATCGACGTGACGCCGGACGAGGTGCCGATCATCGACGAGACGCCGGGAACGCCGGGGCTGTGGATCGCGACCGGCCTCTCGGGCCACGGGTTCGGCATCGGCCCCGGCGTCGGGCGGATGGCGACGCAGTTGATGACCGGCCGCACGCCGCTCGCCGATCCCGCCCCGTTCGCCCTCGCCCGCTTCAAGGCCTTCCGCTCCGCCGCCGCCAAACCCGCCGCCACGCAGGCCGCCGCATGAGCGTCGACGTTCTCGTCATCGGCGCCGGAATCACCGGGGCGAGCGCGGCGCTGGAGCTGGCCGAGGCGGGCCTCACGGTCGAGGTGGTGGACACATACGGGCCCGCGGCGATGGCCTCGGGGTGGACGCTCGCCGGGGTGCGCCAATCCGGCCGGCACGCGGCGGAGCTGCCGCTCGCCAAGGCCGCCGTCGCGCTCTGGCCTGACCTTGCCGAGCGGCTCGGCGCGCCGACCCACTACCGCCAGATGGGCAACCTGCGCCTGGCCCGCACGGCGGACGAGGTGGAGGTGATCAAGCGCCTCGTCGCGGACCAGACGGCGGCCGGACTGGACCTCGCCTTCCTTCCCACCCTCAGCGATGTGCGCGCCGTCGCCCCCGCGCTGTCGGACAGGGTGATCGCCGCTTCCTTCTGCGCCACAGACGGCCACGCCGACCCGGTCGCCACCGTCACCGCCACCCTCGCCGCCGCCGAGCGCGCGGGGGCGACCCTCTCCTTCGGCGAGCCGGTCCTGTCCCTCCACGCGGAGGGCGGGCGCTTTACCCACGCGGTGACGCCGACGCGGCGCATCGCGGCCGGCGCGGTCGTCATCGCGGGCGGCATCCACGTCAACGACCTCCTCGCCCCGCTGGGCGCTGCGATCCCGATGATCGTGCCCATCGTCACCGTGGTGCAGACCGTTCCCGTTGCGCCGACGCTCGGCCCCGTTCTGGGCGTCGCCAACGCGGACCTCGCGGTGCGCCAGGAGGCGAACGGCTCCTTCCGCCTCACCAGCGGGCGCGAGCCGTTCGACGGACCGCTGATCACGCAGGAGGGCCGCCCGCTCGCCCGGCCGCGCACGGTGCAGGTGATGAACACCATCGCCAAGGTGGCCAACGTTCTGCCCGCCGTGGGCGAAGCGCCTTTTCAAGCGGTGTGGGGCGGTCTTCTAGACGTGACGCCGGATTCGCTCCCCGTCATCGACCGCGTGCCGGGACTTGCCAACGCCGCCGTGGCGGCGGGCTTCTCCGGCCACGGCTTCGCCATCGGCCCGGTGACGGGCGCGCTCGCCGCCGACATCGCCCGCGGTCACCCGCCCCGCCTCGACATCGACGCCTTCCGCTTCGACCGGCTGTCCGGGCAGGACCCCGCCGCCGCCCAACTGACGCTCCACGGATGAGGTTTTCCGGATGACGCAAACGCCCTCGCCCTCTCGTCATCCGGCCACGCCGCCCGCTCGGCCGTTCATCCCGCCGCCGCTGACGATCCCGCATCTGCCGCGCCGTCCGCGTCCGCCCGCCGGCCGCACCATCGCGGCGGACGGTTTCCATGCTTGATCCGGCCGGCCGCGTCGTCATGATCTCGGGCGCGAGCCGGGGCATCGGCCTCGCCCTCGCCCGAACGCTGCTCGCAAAGGGTTACGCGGTCTCCGCCGCCGCCCGCGATGCCGCCAAGGTCGCCGCCGCGCTGCCGGACGCGGCGCCGGACCGCCTCCTCGCCGCCCGGTTCGACGCCGAGGACCGCGCCACCTACCAGCCCTGGGTCGACGCCACATTGGCGAAGTTCGGCCGGATCGACGCGCTGGTGAACAACGCCGGCACCTCCAACCGCTTCAGCATCGAAGAGGGCGAGGACGCCGACCTCGACCAGCTCTTGACCATCAACATCAAGGGGCCGCTCTACATGACGCGGCTCGTCCTGCCGCATCTGCGCAAGACCGGCGCGGGGCGGATCCTCAACGTCGCCTCTCTGTCGGGCAAGCGGGTGAAGAACGACAACATCGCCTACGCGATGACCAAACACGCCCTCATCGCCCTCACCCACGGCACACGGCGCATCGGCTGGGAGGACGGCGTGCGCGCCACCTCCATCTGCCCCAGCTTCGTCGCCACCGACCTCACCGCCGGCGTCACCAAGGTGGCGCGCGAGGAGATGATCCAACCCGACGACCTTGCCGAGCTGATGGCCACCGCGATCGCCCTGCCGAACACCGCGGTGATGGCCGAAATGCTCGTCAACTGCCGCCTGGAAGACCTGTTTTGAGTTCATCCGCACCGGGCCACCACCACGACCCGAACAGTTTTGAAGGAGGAGTAAGCGTGACAACAAAAGCCATTCTCGCAGGCCTGACGGGCCTTCTCGTCGCCACCAGTCTGAGCACCGGCGCTGAGGCCGCGGGCGACACCCTGAACATCGGCATGGGCACCGCCGATGCCGGAACGCTGGACCCGCACGTCGCCACCACCACGCCGGACAAGGGCCTGCTCTACTGGATGATGAGCGGCCTCGTGCGCATCGAACCCGGCAAGGCGAGCCCGGAGTTCATCGAGCCCGACATCGCCGAGAGCTGGGAGACGTCCGAGGACGGCCTCACCTGGGTCTTCAAGATGCGCGAGGACGTGGAGTGCCACGGCGACTACGGCAACCTCGACGCCGAAGACGTGGTCTACTCGCTGAAGCGGGCCGCGAACCCGGACACGTCGTCCTTCGCCAAGGACTACACGCCGCTCACCTCCATCGAGGCGACGGGGCCTTATGAGGTGACGATCACGCTGGCGCACGCGATCCCCTCGCTGCTGGGCCTGCTCGTGCCCTATCATGGCGGCAACATCGTCTGCCAGGACGCGGTCGAGGCGCTGGGCGACGACTTCAAGACCAACCCGATCGGCACCGGCCCGTTCATGTTCGCCGAGTATCAGCCGCAGCAGTTCGTGCGCCTTGTCGCGAACCCGGAATATTTCCGCGGCGAACCGGCGATCAAAGAGATCAACTACCGCTACATCCCGTCGGACGCTGCGCGCGACCTCGCCTTCCAGGCGGGCGAGATCGACATGATCTACGGCCGCCAGGACCAGACGTGGGTGGAGCGCATCAGCCAGGTGCCGGGGACCAAGGTCGCCGTGATGGTGCCGGGCGAAATGTCGGTCATCCACCTCAACATGACGATGCCGCCGCTGGACGACATCCGCGTGCGCCGCGCGATCGCCCACGCCATCGACCGCGACACCATGGTGGCCTTCAAGGGCGCGGACGTGACGCTGCCGTCCGTGTCCGTCGTGCCGGAGGGTTATCTCGGCTACACGGACGACGTGCCGCTTTACGAATTCTCGGTGGAGAAGGCGAAGGAGCTTCTGGCCGAGGCCGGGCATCCGGACGGGATCACCATCAACGCGATCCACACCACGCTGCCGGGCATGCTGACCACGATGGAGGCCATTCAGGCGCTGCTGCGCGAGGCCGACATCAACATGGAGATCCAGACGGTCGAGCACGCGACCTTCCACAGCCAGATCCGCGAGGACGCCAGCCAGGTGGTCCACTACTCGGCCGCCCGCTTCCCCGTGGCGGACGTGTACCTGACGCAGTTCTTCCACTCCGACTCCATCGTCGGCACCCCCACCGCCGTTACGAACTTCTCCCACTGCGCGGTGGCCGACGAGGAGATCGAGGCGGCCCGGACCGAGACTGATCCCGAAGCGCAGGCGGCGCTCTGGGCGACGGCACAGCAGAAGATCGCCGAGGAGGTGTGCGCGGTGCCGATCTACCAGAACCTGCAGCTCTGGGCGTGGAAGGACACGCTGGACCTCGGCTACGAGATGACCGGCTCGCTCAACCTGTCGCCTGCGGTGACGGAGAAGGCGCACTTCACCGAGTAGTCGTCCCGGCCTCGCGCGGACGGGGGACGGTGAGCGCCGTCTCCCATTCGCGCGGGGTCCTTGGCGGTGGTTCCCGCCGCCTTCCCCCGCCTGACCGTTCCGCCGCGGCGCGCCCGCGGCTGCGCCCGACGGCCCGCGATGGAGACCGCCTCATGACGCCCACGGCCCGCGCCATCTGCCGCACCGCCGTCACGCCGCCGCGCCGCTCTGCGCAGCGCCGCACGACGAGCGGACACCGCGCCTCATGACGGCGTTCATCCTCAAGCGGCTCGGCTTCGCCTGTGTGACGCTGTTCGGCGTCCTGACGGTGGTCTTCTTCATCGTGCGGGTGCTGCCCGGCGACCCGGCGCTGATCATCCTGGGTGACCAGGCGAGCCAGGCCTCCATCGAGAGCCTGCGCGCCCGGCTCGGCCTCGACCAGCCGATGATCGTGCAATATTTCGAGTTCCTCGGCGGCGTCATCGTCGGCGACTGGGGCAACTCGCTGGTGTCCGGCCGCCCGGTGATCGACGAGGTGCTGAACGTCCTCCCCGCCACCATCGAGCTGACCCTCGTTTCGCTGGTCATCGGCACCGTTCTCGGCATCCCGCTCGGCATCTGGTCGGCGCTGCGCCGCAACAAGTTCACCGACTACGTGATCCGCATCACGTCGCTCCTGGGGCTGTCGCTGCCGGCCTTCGTGTCCGGCATCCTCCTCCTCATCGCCTTCGCCATTCAGCTGAGGTGGTTCCCGGTCATCTCGTCCGGCCGGGGGACGACCTTCGCGGACCGCGCGTCGGACCTCGCCCTTCCGGCGATCAATCTCGGCCTCATCATGGCCGCCTACATCACCCGCGTCGCCCGCTCGGCCATGCTGGAGGTGCTGAACCAGGACTATGTGCGCACCGCCGAAGCCAAGGGCCTCGCCTTCGCGGTCATCGTCTGGCGCCACTGTCTCAGAAATGCGCTGATCCCGGTGGTGACGGTCGTGGGGCTCTACCTCGGCTACCTCATCGGCAACTCGGTGCTGACGGAGATCGTCTTCAACCGGCCGGGGCTCGGCAAGCTCATCGTCGGCGCGCTGAACCAGCGGGACTATACGATGCTGCAGGGGATGATGGTCATCTACACGCTGATCGTCGTCCTCGTGAACCTCGTGACCGACCTCGTCTATGGGCTGATCGACCCGAGGATCAAATATCAATGAGCGCGCCTCACCTCGGCCCCGCCGCCCGCCCCGCCTCGCGCTTGGCCTATGCGCGGCGCACCCTGTCGGCGTTCGGCACCGGCCTCTTCAAGGCGTTCAACGCCAACAAGACGTCCTGGGTGGGCCTCGGCATCTTCCTGACCGTGTGCCTCCTCGCCATCCTGGCCCCGTGGATCGCGCCTTATGACCCGATCGACCAGTCCATCCTGTTCCGGCTGAAGCCGCCGTCCGAGGCGCACTGGTTCGGCACGGACTATTATGGCCGCGATACGCTGTCGCGCATCCTCTACGGGGCGCAGATCTCGCTCACCATCGGGCTTCTGGCGATCGGCCTGGCGCTGGTGGTCGGCACCACGATCGGCATGATCGCCGGCTATTATGGCGGCGCGCTCGACGTCATCCTCATGCAGATCATGGACGTCCTGCTCGCCTTCCCGTCGCTGATCCTGGGCCTCTTCATCGTCGCCATGCTGGGGCCGTCGATCGAGAATCTCATCGTCGCCATCTCGGTGACGGCGATCCCGCAATTCGCCCGGATCGCCCGCGCGCCGACGATCGCGGTGAAGGAACGCGAGTTCGTGGAGGCGGGGCGCGCGCTCGGCTTCTCGAACCGGCGGCTGCTCGCGGGGCACATCCTGCCGAACATCCTGCCGGAAGTGATGGTGATGGGCTCGCTCTACCTCGCCACGGCGATTCGCGTGGAGGCCTCACTCGCCTTCATCGGCCTCGGCGTGTCGCCGCCGACGCCGACCTGGGGCGGGATGATCCGCGAAGGCTTCGAGAACATCCTGGATTCGTTCTGGTTGGCGGTCTTCCCTTCGATCGCGATCCTCATCGTGGTCTTCTCGCTCAACCTCCTCGGCGACGGTCTGCGCGACGCCATCGACCCGCGCCTGAAGGGCGAAGAATGACGGAGGGGCAGCCCATGCGGGTTCTCACGGTCGACGACCTCACCGTGTCCTTCCGCTCCGAGAGGCGGTGGGTGCAGGTCATCAACGGCGTCTCCTTCCATATCGACTCCGGGGAGACGGTGGCGGTGGTGGGCGAGTCCGGCTCCGGCAAATCGGTGACGGCGCTGTCCATCATGCGGCTCCTGCAAAAGAACGTGTCGCGCCTGTCGGGCCGCATCACGCTGGGTGACACCGAGCTGACGGGGCTCTCCGATCAGGCGATGCGGGACGTTCGCGGGGCGGACATCGGCATGATCTTCCAGGAGCCGATGACCTCGCTCAACCCCGTGCTGACGGCGGGGTTCCAGGTGACGGAGGCGCTGAGGCGCCATCGCGGCCTGTCGCGCGGCGATGCGCGGCGGGAAGCGCTTCGGCTCTTCGATCTCGTGCGCATCCCGGACGCGGCGCGCCGATTTGACCAGCACCCGCACACCTTCTCCGGCGGCCAGCGGCAGCGCGTGATGATCGCCATGGCGATGGCGTGCCGGCCGAAACTCCTCATCGCCGACGAGCCGACGACCGCGCTCGACGTGACCATCCAGGCGCAGATCCTCTCGCTGATCGCCGACCTCCAGAAGGAGATCGGCATGGCGGTGATGTTCATCACCCACGACATGGGCGTGGTGGCGGAGATCGCCGACCGCGTCGTCGTCATGCTGAAGGGCGACAAGGTGGAGGAAGGCCCGGTCGCGGACGTGTTCGCCGCCCCGCGCGAGCCTTATACGCGGATGCTTCTCGCCTCCGTCCCCCGCCTCGGCGCCCTCGGCGACACGCTGACGCCGCGCCGCTTCGCCGACCTCTCGGCCGAGGCGGCGGCCGTGGACGCCGCCCCTGCCCCGCCGCCGCAGGAGCCGGATAAGCGCGGCGCGCCGATCCTCACCGTCGACGCGCTGACGACGCGCTTTGCCGTGCGCGGTGGCGTGCTGGGGCGCATGGTGGGCAAGGTCCACGCGGTCGAAAATGTCTCCTTCACCGTGCGCGAGGGGGAGACGTTGGCGCTGGTGGGCGAATCCGGGTGCGGCAAGTCCACCACCGGGCGCTCGCTGCTCAGGCTGATCGAGCCCGCCTCCGGCGCGATCCGCTTCGAGGGGCGCGACGTGATGGCCGCCACCCCGGCCGAGATGCGCACCGTGCGGCGGCGCATGCAGATGATCTTCCAGGACCCGTTCGGCTCGCTGAACCCGCGCAAGACCGTCGGCGCGTCGATCCGCGAGCCGATCATGGTGCACGGCCTCGGCAGCGCGGCCGAGGCCGAGGCGCGGGTGGCCGATCTCCTGCAGCGCGCCGGGCTGACGCCGGAGCACGCCTTGCGCTTCCCGCACGAGTTTTCCGGCGGGCAACGCCAGCGCGTCGTCATCGCGCGGGGGCTGGCGCTGAACCCGTCGCTGCTGGTGGCGGACGAGAGCGTTTCGGCGCTGGACGCCTCGGTGAAGGCGCAGGTCGTCAACCTTCTCCTCGATCTGCAGCGCGATCTCGGCCTCGCCTTCGTGTTCATCAGCCACGACATCGCGGTGGTGGAGCGGATCAGCCACCGGGTGGCGGTAATGTATCTCGGCGAGATCGTGGAGATCGGCCCGCGCGCGTCTGTCCTCACCTCCCCGCGCCATCCTTATACGCAGAAGCTGATCGAGGCGGTGCCGATCGCCGACCCCGCCGAACGCCAGGCCCGCAAGGGTCTGATGACGGACGAGATCCGCAGCGCCGTTCGCCCGCTCGACTACGAGCCTGAACCGCGCCGCATGATCGAGGTCGCGCCCGAGCACTTCGTGATGGAGCACTGAGACCACGGACTGAGGTCTGTGAACGCCTCCAGGGTCTCATGAATGCTGAAGTCGGCAACAGGCGACTTCAACGGGAGCGCGAGGGGGAAGCCCCTCGCGGAGCGTCCCGCTCTCGAAGGTGCCGGGGCTCCGCTCGGCGGCTCAGCCCCCGACCGAAAAGCCGTGCCGCTCCAGCTCCCGCGCATTGACGCAGCTGCGCACGGTGCCGTGGGTCAGGTACGCCATCGCCGCGCGGGTGGAGAGGCGGCGCATGTCGGCGAGGCCTTCGGGAGAGTAGAACGCGGCGTGGGGGGTGATGATCAGGCGCCCGTCCAGCCACGGCTCGCGCGCGCCCCACGCGACGATCAGCGGGTGGGAGCGGTCGAGAGGCTCCTTCGGCAGAACGTCCAGGCCGGCCGCACACAGGGCTCCGGAGCGAAGGCCGCGCTCGACGGCGGACAGGTCCATCGTTCCCCCGCGCGCCGTGTTGATGAGGACGGCGCCCTCCTTCATCGCAGCGATGAAGGCGTCGTCCACGATCTCGGTCGTCTCGGCCGTCAGCGGGCAGTGGACGCTGACGATGTCCGACTCGGCGAGCAAGGCCTCCAGGCTGGCGGCGCGCTCGAACCCCAACGCCAGCTCGGCGCCTGCGGGGAGGTAAGGATCATAGAACACGATCCGCATGCCGAAGGCGCGCGCCCGCAGCGCCGCGGCGGTGCCGATCCGCCCCAGCCCCAACACGCCGAAGGTGCGCACCGAAAGGCGCCGCACCGGGGGCAGCGGCAGGGCGTGCGTCCCCCACGCATCGTCGCGCGTCCACAGCCGCTCGGCATAGGTCGGGATGCCGCGCGACAGGGCCAGCATCAGGCCGATGGCGTGGTCGGCCACCTCCATGGTGCCGTAGTCGGGCGTGTTGCAGACCGGAATGCCGCGCTCGGCGCAGGCGTCGAGGTCGATGTGGTTGAAGCCGACACCGGCCTGCACCACCACCTTCACCGTGGTGAAGGCCTCCACCAGGGAGCGGGTGATGTAGTGGCGGCTGCGGCAGTTCACCAGCGCGTCCGCACCGTCCAGCGCGGCGGGGTCCACGGGGTCGTAACCGGGGCGCAGGATGGTGAACTCTGTGTCTGCCCCGGCTTCGTCGAGCTCGATGTCGGGGGTGCCATCGAATTGCGGGTCGATGATGGCGATGCGGGTCATGGAGGCACTCATGCAGGTTCGGTGGCCACGCCGATCTCGGCGAGGGATTCGTCAATGGCAGCGAGTACCAGAGTCATGTCGCTCTCGCCCAGGTCGCCCATGCAGCCGATGCGGAATGTGCCGGCGGCGGTCAGGCGTCCGGGGAAGATGATGAAGCCGCGCTTCTCCATCGCCTCGTAGAAGCGGGGGAAGGAATAGGCCGGGTCTTCGGGGTCGACGATGGTGGCGATGATCGGCGCGGCCACATCGTCGGGCAGCAGTGTCTGAAAGCCGCGCTGGCGCAGACCGTCGACGAGGCGGCGCCAGTTGGCGCGGTAGCGGGCGGCGCGGGCCTCCATCCCCTCGGCGCGGTGCCGCTCGCACCCCTTGGCGAGGGCGGCGACGACATGGGTCGGCGGTGTCCAGCGCCAGAAGCCGTTGGCCTCCAGAAAGGCCCACTGGGCGTGAAGGTCGAGCACCACGGAGGGCGAGCGACCGGCCGACGCCTCCAGCAGATCCCGCCGCGCCACCACCAGCGCCACGCCCGGCACGGACTCCAGGCACTTGTTGGGGGAGATGAAGATGGCGGCGACGTCCATCGCCGCAGCGTCGAGCGGGAATCCGCCGAACGAGGCGACCGCGTCCACCATCAGGAGCTTGCCATGGCGTTTGGCCACCTCGGCCACCATGGCGACGGGGTTGAGCACCCCGGTCCCGGTCTCGGCGTGGCAGATCATGATGTGGGTGATCGCCGGATCGGCGGCCAATGCGGCCTCGATGTCGGCTTCGGTCGGCAGCGGCAGCATGGGAAGCTGCAGCGTGGTCACGTCGAACCTCGCGCCGGTGGCGATCTCGGTCAGGCGCTTGCCGTAAAAGCCGTTCTCGATGACGAGGATGCGGCTTTTCTCGCGGTCGACCAGCGTGTGCAGCCCCGCCTCGACGCCGTAGGTGGCGCTGCCCTGAAGCGGTACGCATTCATGGGTGGCGGCGCCGTTGCACAGCTCCAGCATGTAGGCGCGGATGGCGCGGGTCATGCCCTGGTGCGTCGCCGCGTTGGGGCTGTGGTCGGTCAGCATCTCGGCCTTGATCTCGGCCGGGACGGTGAGCGGTCCGGGGGTCAGTAGGTAGCGTTTCTCGGGTTTCGTCATCCGTCCCTCATGCCGCATCCGTCGCCGAAAGGGCGGCGCGGAGCTTATTCATCTCGGTATCGAGCCGCGCGCGGGCGGCGGAAAGGTCGCCGATCACCTCGTCCATCGGCACAGGACCGGCCTCGGCGAGGCGCGGAACCACCGCCTCGAACAAAGCGCGGCGGCGCAGCGGGCGGTGGCCGGGCGAAAGCGCCATCAGCGCCGCGTTCAGCTCCACCATGGTGGCGTCGTCGAACAGCGCATCCCAGGCGGCGCGCTCGGGGCCGAAGCCGAAGGCGGCGACGGGCTCGTCGTCGTCGCGGTCGGCGCGGCGCGAGGCGCGCTCGGATTCGGTCTCCGCCTCGTCAAGCTCGCCGTCGATGATGACGACGCCGTAGTCGCGGCAGGCGGCGTCCGGCGTGACGTAGCCGAGCCGCACGTCCTCCACCACCATGGCTATGGGGCGTTCCAGCGGGTCGCCATAGCCGCCCCCGCCGGGGGTCATGATGGTGACGGTGTCGCCTGGCTCGGGGTGGAAGATGTCGAGCTTGCCGAGGTCCCGCTCGTCCGGGGTGCCGAGGTTGAGGACGACGCGCGCCTTCTCGCCCGGCAGGCCGCCCGCCATGCCCCAGGGGCGGAACACGAACCGCTCCATGCCGCGGCCCAGCACCGCGCTGCCCGCCTTGGCGATCTTCACCTGAAACACCACTCCGGTGCCGCCGCGCCACATCCCGGCGCCGCCCGAGTCGGGGCGCAGCGCGTATTCGGTGATGATCGCCTCGGCCTCCTCCTCGGTCTTCTCCATCGGCGTGTTGCGCTGGTTGGCCAGCGAGGAATCGCGCCCGTCGACCCCGTCGGCGCCGTCACGCGCGCCGGTTCCGCCGACGAGGGATTGCAGCACCATCACGCGGCGGTCACCCGTGCGCTCGTCCTCCTCGACGAGGACGGCGGGGATCATGATGCCGCCGCTCGCCGCAGGCATCACGCCGGGCTTGGCGGAGGACATCGCGCCGACCAGCGCCTCGTTGAGGCGGATCGCTGTGGCGGAGCGGATGCCGACGGCCGCGCCGGGCGCCGGGTTCATCACCGAGCCGCGCGGGGCGTTGACGGTGATGTTCTCGAAGATGCCGTGGTTGAGCGGGATCGTCTTGTCGTGGCTGAAGATGAAATGCATCAGCTTCAAGGTCAGCCACGGGTGGCGGTGGCCGCCGGTGGGGATGTTGTAGGCCGACAGCACCTGCGGGTCCGACCCGGTGAAGTCGAGATGGATATGGCCGTCCTTGGCGGTCAAGGTGCAGCGGACGCGGATGGGGACTTTGGAATTGTAGTCGTCGTCCATCAGGTCCCAGAAGGTCCAGGACCCGTCCGGGATCATCTTCTGCACCGCCAGCGCCTTCTGCGCGGCGACCTCGCCGAGGTCGGCCTGCGCGTCGAGGAAGGTCTGGACGCCGTGCAGGGCGATGAGCTGTTTCACCCGCCGCTCGCCCACCAGGAGCGCGGAAAGCATCGCCTTGATGTCTCCGAGGTTGACTTCGGGCGTGCGGCAGTTGGCGCGGTAGAGGGCCAGTACGTCCTCGTTCATCACCCCTTCCTTGACGAGCTTCAGAGGCGGGATCTGCAGCCCCTCCTGAAAATTGTCCGAGAAGCGGGGCGAGATGGAGGACGGCACGCCGCCGCCGATGTCGGCCGAGTGGATGAAGTCCCAGGCGTGGCAGACGATCGTCCCGTCGTGGAAGATCGGCCGGATCAAATGGAGGTCCGGCATGTGGGTCGCCAGCCCCTCGGACAGGTAGGCGTGGTTGGTGATGACGACGTCGCCGGGGCGAAGGTCCGGCACGCGCGACAGGGTCGGGCCGACGTTGCTGTCGAGGAAGCCGGACACGCCCATCACCTTGGGATAGGCGAAGAAGTGGCCGTCCGGCGTGGCGAGCGCGGTGCCGAAGTCGCCCGCCTCCTTCACGTAGGTGGTGCGGGCGGTGCGCTGGAGGGCGATCGCCATCTCCTCGGCGATGGCCGTCACCTTGTGGGACATGATTTCGACGAGGACGGGGTCGAGCCTCATTGCGCCGCCTCCCGCGACAGGTGCAGCGTGCCCAGGCGGTCGGCGACGGCGCGCCAGCCGGGAAGCACGAAGGTTGTGGTGTCGAGCTGCTCGACGATGGCGGGCCCGGCGATCACCGCGCCGCGGCCGATGTCGGCGCGCTGGTAGACGGCGGCCCGCACCTGGGCGCCGCGGTGCCAGACCGGGCGGTGGCCGCGCGGCTCGGGCGTCGCGGCATCAGGTTCGGGGAGCGCCACGGGGGCGACGCGGCCGATGACGCCGAGGCGCACCGTGGCGGTCTCGATGGGCGTTTCGTCCTCGCGGAAGCCGTAGAGGCGGTCATGCTCGGCGTGGAAGCGCTCGGTGATGCCGGCCTCGTCGATCCCGTCCCGCTCGGCGGGGGGCACGATGATCTCGATCTCGTAGGCCTGGCAGCCGTAGCGAAGGTTGAACGACACCGACACGTCCGCCTCGCCGACGAGGTTTCCTTCGGTGGCGAGCCAGGCGCGCGCCTCCGCCTCCAGCTCGTCGATGATGGCGGCGATGGCGGGCCAGCCGGACCGGCCGGGCGCGACGGCACCGATGGTGTGGCGGGCGGTGCGCACATAGTCGCGCCGCACGTCGGCCAGGATGGCGCCGAGCGCACAGAAGGTGCCGGGCGCTGTGGGGACGAGGACGGTGCCCATCTGCGCCTCTTCGGCGAGGAGGCTGGCGTGGGTTGGCCCGGCCCCGCCATAGGCGACGAGGGCGAAGTCGCGCGGGTCGACGCCGGCGGTGGCGAGGAGCTTGGTGATCTCGGTCGCCATCTTGGCGCTGGCGACGTCGACGGCGGCGGTGGCGGCCTGCACGGCGCGGTCCGGCCCGCCGGGTGCCCCGGTATAGCCCAGCGTGTCGGCGATCCCCTCCAGCGCGGCCCTGGCGGCGGCGACGTCGAGCACCATGCGGCCACCGAGGAAGGTGGCGGGGTCGATGATGCCGAGTGTGATGTAGCAGTCCGTCATGGCGGGTTCGGTGCCGCCGCGGCCGTAGGAGACGGGGCCGGGATCGGCGCCCGCCGACAGCGGGCCGACCTTGAGGAGCCCCGCCTTGTCGACCCAGACGATGGAGCCGCCCCCCGCCCCGATGGCGCCCACATTGACCACCGGCATCATCAGCGGAAAATCACCGACGAAGGTGGTGGTGGTGAACTCAGGCACGCCCGCCTGGCAGACGGCGATGTCGGCGGAGGTCCCGCCCATGTCGAAGGTGACGAGCTTGGCGCGGCCGCCCGCCCCGCCCACCTTTGTGGAGGCGACGACGCCCGACGCCGGGCCGGACAGAACGGTGTCGATCGGCCGTTCGCGCGCGGTCTTGAGGCTCAGCGTGCCGCCGTTGTTGGCAGTGATGTAGATCGGCGCGGTGACGCCCTTCCCCGCCACGCGGCTCTCCAGCCGGTCGAAATAGCGCGTCATCAGCGGGTGGATGTAGGCGTTCAGTCCGGCGACGAGGCCGCGCTCATATTCGCGCACCTCCGGCCAGATGGTGCCGGACGAGGTGACGAGAACGTCCGGCAGGCGCGGTGCCAGCGCCTCGGCCAGCGCCAGCTCCAGCGAGGCATCGCGGTAGGCGTTGAGGAGCACCACGGCGACGGCGTCCACCTTGGCGGCGGCGAGCTGCTCGGCGAGCGCGTCCACCTCCGCGGGGTCCAGCGGGGTGATGAGGCTGCCGTCGGACCGCATGCGCGCCGACACCTCGAACACCAGGTCGCGCGGGACAAGCGGCGCCTCGCGCGGGACGGTGAAGTCGTAGGAGCTCGGCAGGCGCAGGCGGGCGATCTCGAGGAGGTCGCGGTTGCCCTTGGAGACGACGAGGGCCATGCGCGCCCCGCGCCGCTGGATGATCGCATTGAGGCCGATGGTGGTGCCGTGGACGATCAGTTCCACCTCGTCCGGGCGGACCCCATGAGAGGCGAACAGCGCGGCGAGGCCCCGCTCCACGGCCAGGGACGGATCACCCGGAACGCTCGGCTCCTTGTGGAAGGCGAGGCTTGCGCGGGTGCGGTGGGCGAGGACGAAGTCCGTGAACGTACCGCCGACGTCGATGCCGATGCGGTAGGAGGCGTCGCTCATGACGGCCTTTCAAGCGATGTGGGAGAGGTGTCCGCGCAGAGGGCCGCGCGGACGGGGGACCCGAGGGCCGTTCGTCCGACGTGGCCGTCAGTCCATCGTCACCCAGCGGATCTCGAGCCAGTTGTCCGGCCGGACGGGGGCGGTGACGGTATCCTTCATGGCGTAGACCAGCACCTGATTGTAGAGCGGCACGTAGAGCACCTCGTCGGTGATCTCGCTGAAGATCTCCTCCATAAGGGCGGTGCGCTTGGCCGCGTCCAGCTCGTCACGCGCGGAGCGGATCTTCGCGTCCAGCTCCGGGTTGGCGTACTGGTTGTAGTTGTAGATGCCCTCGCCCGCGTCGTCGTTGCGGCTCATCAGCATCGTTTCCAACGCATACATGCCGTCCGCGAACGGGCTGTTGAAGCCCATCATGAACGCGGAGGTATCGCGCTCCCACAGCTTGGGGAAATACTGGGCGCGCGGCATGGCGTTCAGCGTCACGTCGAGGCCGATGCGCGACAGCATCGTCACCAGCGTGCGGCACACCTGCTCGTCGTTGATGTAGCGGTTGTTCGGGCAG
Source organism: Acuticoccus yangtzensis (assembly GCF_001927245.1). Lineage (GTDB taxonomy): Bacteria > Pseudomonadota > Alphaproteobacteria > Rhizobiales > Amorphaceae > Acuticoccus > Acuticoccus yangtzensis. The sequence continues at coordinate 312,503 of NZ_MJUX01000004.1, forward strand.
TCGAGGGTGAAGGCGAACCCGTCCGGATAGCCGGCTTCGGCGAGGAGTTCCTTCGCCTTCTCGGGGTCGTAGGCGGGCGCCTCGTCGTTGGCGGCGAGGTAGCCGTTGTTCTTCGGCGCCAGGATCTGGTTCGTCTTGGAGGCGAGGCCGCGCATCACCGTCTTCACGATCGCATCGCGGTCGACGGCGTAGGAGATCGCCTCGCGGACCTCCTTCTTCTTGAAGGGGTTGCCCTCCGCCTCGACATATTGCGGATCGTCATTGGCGAGGTCGAAGCCGAAGAAGATGGTGCGGAACTCGTCCACCTGCTCGATCTTGATGCCGGGCGAAGCCTCCAGCCGCGCGACGGCCTGGCTCGGCACGTCGATCACGAGGTCGAGTTCGCCCGACAGGAGCGCGGCGATGCGCGTGGGGTCCGAGGCGATCGGGTTGAACTCGATCGTCTCGATATCGTCGGCCATCTCGCCCCAATAATCGTCACGCAGGGTGAAGACGGATTTGGAGTCCGGCGCGCGGCTTTCCAGCACATAAGGGCCGGTGCCGTTGGCGTGGAGCGCCGTATAGCTTTCCTCGCCGGACTTCAGGTCCTGCGGGGTGAGCGCGCCGTTCGCCTCGGTCCACTCCTTGTCCATGATGGGGATGTTGGCGAGACGGTCCGGCAGCAGCGGATCGGGCTTCGGGGTGACGACGTCGACGGTGAGGTCGTCCACCACGTTCACCGTCAGCCCGGCGGTGTAGCCGGAGAATTGCGAGCTCGGCGCCTGGCTCCGCTCGATGGTGAACTTCACGTCGTCGGCAGTGAAGGGCGCACCGTCGGCGAAGGTGACGCCCTCGCGCAGGGTGAAGCGCCACGTGGTGTCGTCGGTCTGCTCCCAGGCGGTCGCCAGCATCGGCGCCTTGGCCATGTTCTCGTCGCGCGTCACCAGCGGCTCGTAGATCCACGAGAGCACGGTGATGGTGGTCTGGATGTTCTGGGCCTGCGGATCCATCGTCCCGGCGTCGGCCTGGGCGCCGATGCGCAGGGTATCCGCGCTCGCCGCCCCGGCGAGCAGGGTGAGCGCGGCTGCGCCCATCAGCAGGCTCGCACGCCGGGCAGCGCGACGGGTCACTCCGGTGCGAAGGGTCTTTCCGGTGCGAAGGGTCTTTCCGGTGCGAAGGGTCATGGGGGGTCGTCCGCTCATGGGCGTCCTTTCGGTCCGTTCGAGGGGCAGAAACGGTGCGACGGACATCATCGCAGCCGGGGATTGAGGGCATCGCGCAGCCAGTCACCGAAGAGGTTGACCGCGAGAACGAGGATGAGAAGCGCGAGGCCGGGGAAGATGGCGAGCCACCATTCGCCCGACAGGAGATAGCCGTTGCCGACGCGGATCAGTGTGCCGAGCGACGGCTGCGTCGGCGGCAGGCCGAGGCCGACGAAGGAGAGCGTCGCCTCCAGGATGATCGCCACCGCGAGCTGGATGGTGGCGAGCACGAAGACCGGCGTCATCACGTTGGGCAGGATGTGGCGGAACAGGATGAAGCCGGACGATTGGCCGATGATGCGCGCGGCGGCCACGTAGTCGGCCCGCGCCTCCACCATCGTGGCGGCGCGGATGGTGCGAGCATATTGCACCCATCCGGCGAGCGCGATGGCGAGGATCATCACCGGAACGGCGAAGGTGGCGTGGGCGCCCTGGCCGAGCGCTGCGCGGATCACCCCGTCGAACAGCACGGCGACGAGCATCGCTGGGAAAGTGAGCTGAACGTCCGCCACGCGCATGATGATGGCGTCCCACACACCGCCGCGGAAGCCCGCCAGGAGGCCGAGCGCCACGCCGATGAGGAGCGACAACGCCACCGCCGCGATGGAGACGAAGAGCGAGATCCTGAGCCCGTAGATGATCGCGGAGAGGATATCGCGCCCCTGGTCGTCGCCGCCGAGGGGGAGCGACCAGGAGCCGCCCTCCAGCCAGGCGGGCGGGCGGAACGCGTCGGAGAAGTCGAGCGAGGAGAGATCGCGCACATCGTGCGGGGCGACGAGGCCGGGGAAGGCCGCCGCCACCATGAAGAGGACGACGACGAGGAGCGACAGCAGCGCCACGGGACTGCGCAGAAGGTCGCGCACCACGTCGCTCCGCGCCGCGCCGGCGAGCGCTGCCACGGGGCCGGTGCGCGGACGCCGGACCGGGGCGGCGGCCGAGGCGCCCTTCACGCGCGCCCCCCGGCGGCCACGTCGGCGCGAAGGCGCGGGTCGATCGCGTAATAGGCGAGGTCGACGGCGAGGTTGATGAGGACGAAGAAGACCGAGATGAGGATGAGGTAGGCCGCCAGCAACGGCACGTCCGCCGCCGCCACCGACTGCAGGAAGAGAAGCCCCAGCCCCGGCCATTGAAACACCTGCTCGGTGATCACCGCGAAGGCGATGACCGAGCCGAGCTGCAACCCCGCCACGGTGATGACCGGCACCAGCGTGTTGCGCAGCGCGTGGTTGACGTAGACCGAGCGGGAGGAGAGGCCGCGCGCCTGGGCGAAGCGGATATAATCCATGCGCATCACCTCCAGCATCTCCGCGCGCACCAGGCGCATGATCATCGCGATCTGAAACACCGAGAGGGTGATGGCGGGCATGATCAGCGCCTTGAGGCCGCTCGCCGTGAGGAGGCCGGTCGTCCAAACGCCGCCGAGATCGGTGACGGTGCCGCGGCCGAAGGAGGAGAGCCAGCCGAGCTTCACCGAGAAGATCCAGATGAGAATGAGGCCCATGAAGAAGGACGGCATGGAGATGCCGACCAGCGACACCGCCAGCGCCAGATGGCTGCCGAAGCGTCCGCGATGGAGCGCGGCATAGATGCCGGCCGGGATGCCGACCGCGAGCGCCAGGATCATGCCCGTCGCGGCGAGCTCGATGGTGGCGGGGGCGCGTTCGGCCAGGACCCGCGCGACAGGGGTGCCGAGCCGGTAGGAGAGGCCGAAATCACCCTGCACGGTGCGCCACACATAGTCGGCGAACTGGATGACGAGGGAGCGGTCGAGGCCGAGTTCGGCGCGCAGGACGTCGCGCTGGATGCCGGTGGAGTTGGCACCGAGGATCGCGAGCAGCGGATCGCCGAGGAAGCGGAACATCAGGAAGGCGAGCACCATCACCGTGAAGACGACGACGAGCGCCTGACCGACGCGCTGGAGGAGGAAGACGATCATCCCGCCCCCTGCCCGGCCGCCTTCGCGGCAGCGGCTTCGGCGGCTTCGGCGGCGGCTGCGACCGCTTCGGCCACCGCCGGGCCGAGCCCCTCATAGTCCTCGAACGTGTTATAGACCTGGGCCGAGATGCGCAGCCACACGGTTCCGGCGATGGCTGTGAAGGCGGCCTCGGTGCGGTGGTTCTCCGACAGGTGGGCCGACAGCGCGGCGAAAGTCTCGCGCGTCGCCGGAAGCGGGCGCGGCAGGCCGATCGTCACCATGGACTGGAACGCGGACGGGGTGGCGCCGAGGCCGGTGCCCATGGCGCGCGCGGTGTCGGTGGCGGCGGCGAGCGCCAGGGCGCGATTCGCGGCACGCAGGTCCTCCCCGCCCAGCGCCTCGTGCAGTCGAATGGCCGACGGGAGGGTGAGCGCGGCCGACATGTCGCGCGTGCCCTGCTTGTCGAACTCGGCCGCGAAGCCTTGGCCGAAAGCGTGCGAGATCGCCAGCGGGTGGACCGGCGCGGCGGAGGGCGAGACGGCGAGCACGGCGCAGCTTTTCGGCCCCATCAGCCACTTGTGGCCGTTGCCGACATAATAGTCGGCGTCGATCGCGTCGATGTCGAGCGCGAGAAGGCCCGGCGCATGGGCGCCGTCGATGAGAAGCGGCACGCCCTGCGCGCGGCACAAAGCGGCAATGTCCGCCACGGGGAAGGTGACGGCCGAGCCCGACGCCACGTGGTCGACGATGACGAGACGGGTGGCCGGGCCGATCGCCGCGGCGATGGCGGCGGGCGCCTCGGCCGGGTCCAGCGGCAGGCCGAGCGGCACGGTGACGATCTCCGCCCCCGTCGCCTGCGCCATGAAGGCGAGGAGCTGGCGCACCGCGTTATATTGGTGATCGGTGACGACGATCTGGTCGCCGGGCCCGAGCGCGAGGCTCCGCAGCACGGTGGCGACGCCCTCGGTGGCGTTGGCGACGAAGCCGAGCCGCTCCGGTTCGGTGCCGAGGAAGGGGGCGACCGCCTCCGCAGCGTGGCGCAACGCTTTGGGCAAGATGGTCATGAAGAAGCGGGTGGGGTTCGCCTCCATCCGCCCCCGCCATTCGGCCTGCTCGGCGGAAAGGCTGAGCGGTGTCGCCCCGAAGGCGCCGTGGTTGAGATGGCGCGTACCCTCTTCCAGCGCGAACAGGTGGCGCGCGTCGAGGCGGCCCGCCGCTCCGCCACCGTTCGACCCGGACGGCGGCGCACCGGGCGGGGTGGCGCTGGCTGCCTCCATCCCTGGCGCTTCCTCGCCGGACGGATCGTCGCCGGGAGCATCCTCGCCCAACGCCGCCAGCCCACGAGCTGGATCCTGCGCGAGTAGGCGCCGACCGCCCGGCCCCCGAACGCCCTCACCCCGAGCGCCCTCCGCCCGAGCCCCCGAAGCGGGAGTAGCCGCGGCGGCCACCGTCTCGCGGGGACCGTTCGCCGCAACGGCGCAGGACGGTTCGCCGCGGGACGGCTCGTGCGACAGGCTGGAAGGCGCCGGAGCGATCATGGTCACCCGCTTCGTCTATGCGTTAGACTGTATAACAATTAGCCATGCATATGATCAAGGCATATATCGTGCCCGCCCCCGCCCGAGCGGATTTGCCGGCCGCCTTTGAACACCGTCAGACGACCCGGATCGCCCAGAATGGAGATGTCGGCGAAGGGATCGCCGTCGACGAGGACGAGATCGGCGAGCCGCCCGACGACGAGCCGTCCGGCCTCGATGCCGAGAAGGTCGGCGTTCGTCGCGGTGGCGGCCGTCACCGCCTCGGCGGGTGTCAGCCCACCTTTGACGAGGTAGGCCAACTCGCGCCAGAACATCGAGCCGTGCGCCACTTGGAAGCCGGCATCGGTGCCGCAGGCGATCCGAATTCCGGCCTCCTTCGCCCGCTCCAGCGTCTCCCATTTGGCGTCGCGCGACGCCTCGAGCCAGCGCCAGTGACGCGGCGGCACCCCCTGCGCAGCCGGGTCCAGCTCGAAGTTGCGCTCGTTGACGAGGAGCGTCGGCACCAGCACCGTTCCGCGCTCGGCCATCAGCGCGATCACCGCATCGTCCGTGAAATGGGCGTGCTCCACGCAGTCGACGCCGCGGCGGATGGTTTCGGCCAGCGGCACCTCCCCGGTGGTGTGCGAGGCGACGTGGAGCCCCCAGCGGTGCGCCTCGTCGCAGGCCGCCTCGATCTCGTCCGCCGCCATCTCCAGCCGGCACCAGGCGCCAGGCCCGCCATAGGCCGGCCCGCAGGTGTTCAGCTTGATGAAGTCCGCCCCGCGCTTGACCTCTTGGCGCACGCCGTGCCGGAACCCGTCCGGCCCGTCGCAAGGCTGGGTCAGCCCCTCGAAGTGCGTCTGGTCGCCCCAGCCGGGCTGGTCCATGTGGCCGCCCGTCACCGTCAGCCCGCGCCCGCACGCCTTGATGCGCGGGCCATCCACCTGCCCCGCCTCGATCGCATCACGCAGGTCGATGACGACGCCGCCCGGCGCGTGCATGTCGCGCACGGCGGTGATGCCGTGGTCCAGCGTGGCCCGCGCATAGCCGGCGGCCCGCAGCGCGATGGCGGGGTAGGACAATTCCGCATGCTCGTTGCGGAAGGCGGCCTTGGTGGCCGCACCACTATAGGCAAGGTGAACATGCGCATCGATGAGGCCGGGGATCAGCGTGCGGCCCGGCGCGTCGATCAGCCGGGCGCCGTCCGGGTGGCCGATCTCGTCCGCCGCACCCACGGCGGCGATGCGGTCACCGGCCAGCAGCACGGCGCCGTAAAAAGGCTTGTCGCCGGTGGCGGTAAATATGTTGGCCCGGATCACGGTGAGACGCGTGCGTGCCGGGGAGGCAAAAGGGTGAGGCACATGGGCCATCGGAGGGTCCTCGAAGGGTGTCATGAAATGCGCCGCGGTGGTGGGCTGGGCCGGCGGAATGGCATCGGCTCAGCGCTCCGCAAGGATGTGGTCCGCGGTCCGCAAGGCGAGGGCCTGCGCCGTGGCGGTGGGGTTCATCGCGCTCGCCGTCACGAATACGCTCGGATCGGTGATGAAGAGGTTCGCGACATCATGGCACCGCCCGAACGGATCGGTCACGGAGGTTTCGGGATCCGTCCCCATGCGCGCAGTGCCCATGATGTGAAATCCGGCCTGGCGCTTCAAAGGCTCCACCGCCACCGCCTGCGCACCGGCGACGCGCAACAGCTCGTCGGCCCGCGCGATTCCGAAGTCGAGAGCGCCACGCGTCTCGGCGGATAGGCGGTAGGACATGCGCGCGGCAGGCAGGCCGTCCCTGTCGGCGAGCCGGCCCGACAGGGTGACCTCGTTCCCCTCCTCCGGCCGATCCTCGACGCAGATGTTAAGACGGGCGCGCACCGTCCCCGGCCCGGCCCTCCCCGGCGCTTCGGTGCGGGCCGCCTCGGGAACAAGTTGCATCTTGAACCCGGCGGAGAGGCGGCGCGCCGGATCGGGCCGCAGAAATTCCAGGCAGACGAGCCCCGCCTTCTGGCCGCGGGCGATGGCGGCATCTGCGGGAAGGGGTATCGCACCCTCCACCTGGGCGTGCGGGTGCAGCATGAGGTTGCGGCCGACCTGGCCGGACCGGTTGGCCGCCTCCGACAGCAAGAGCAGGCGCGGCGTGCCGAGCCCGCCCGCGGCGAGGATGACGCGCCGCGCGGCGAGCCGCACGGTTCCCCCGTCCGTGGCGCAGAGGACGCCGGAGACGCGCCCGTCCCAAAGCTCCAGCCGCTGCGCCCTCAGCCCGGTGAGGACGCGTGCCCCGGCGGCGACGGCGGGCGCCATGTAGCAGCGGTCCGCCCCGGCGGCGATGCGTGCGGGGCACCCGGCATCGCACGGCCCATCGTGGGTGCAGAGGTCTCCTGCCCCGCGCGCCAGCTCGACCGGCCAATGGTGCCATCCGAGCCGGTCGAAGGCGGCGGACATCGCCGTGCCGAGAGGGCCCAGCGGCGGCAGCTGCCGCAGCGCCTGCGCCGCGTCGCGGGCGGGACCCGCGGGGTCGCCGCGGTGGGCGGCGAGGCCCATCATCTCCTCGTTCACAGCATAGTGGGCGGCGATGTCGTCATGGGTGATCGGCCAGGCCGCTCCGCCGGTATGGCCCAGGAAGTCGCCCTCGCGAAAGCGCGGGATATGGGCCGCCCACCACAAGGTGGTTCCGCCCACCGCGTTGCCGGTGGAGGCTTTGATCGGGCTGTCGGCGTCGTCCACCGGAAGATCCCACGTCCCTGCACGCACGTTGGGGTTCTCGTGCAGCGGCCCGGCGCGGCGCGCGGCGTAGTCCGCGCTGGCAAAACCGAAGTCCTGCGCGCCGAGCCACGGCCCCGCCTCCACCGCGACCACGTCGACCCCCGCCGATGCGAGGCGCCATGTGGCCGCCGCGCCGCAGGCCCCGGCACCGACGACGACGACTTCCGCCTCGATCGGGCGATCCGAGGCCGTGCGCCTTGACGCCGCGCCCTCCGTGGCCGCGCCGTCCATCGCGGTGCGGTGGGCCGACGCGCCTTCCGTCGCCGTCCGGTCCGTCGCCGTGCGGTCGGCCGTCGCCGAGAGGTCGCACGCGCCGCGCGCTGTCATCGGCCCGCCTCCTCGACCGCGCGGTGCGTGTCCGCTTCCTCCACGGCCTCCACCGTCGGCACGGCGGCGATCAGGCTTTGCGTATAGGCGTGGGTCGGCGCATCGAGGATCTGCGCGGCGGGTCCGTCCTCCACCAGCCGCCCGCGCGACAACACGCCGATATCGTCGGCCATGTAGCGCACCACGGCGAGGTTGTGGCTGATGAAGAAATAGGTGAGGCCGAGCTCGTCCTGCAGGTCGCGCATCAGATTGAGGATCTGCGCCTGCACCGAAACGTCGAGGGCCGAGGTGGGCTCGTCGCAGATGATGAAGTCGGCGCGGGTGGCGATGGCGCGCGCGATGGCGATCCGCTGGCGCTGCCCGCCGGAGAACTCGTGCGGAAAGCGGGTGCCGTCCGCCGGGTGAAGGCCGACGCGCTCCAGAAGCTGGCCGACCGTCTCCAGCGTCTCCGCGCGGCCTTTGCGCTGGCCGGGGCCGCGCAGAGGCTCGCCGATGATGTCGTCCACCTTCCAGCGCGGGTTGAGGCTCGAATAGGGGTCCTGGAAGACCATCTGCATCCGCCGCCGCGCGCCGTTCTCCTGCGCCCCCGCCCCGGTCACAGGCGCCCCGCCGAGGCTGATCTGCCCCTTCGTCGGCGCCAGCAGGCCGGCCACCATGCGCGCGATGGTCGATTTTCCCGACCCCGACTCGCCCACCAGCGCATAGGTCGTGCCGCGGCGGATGGTGAAGGACACCGCATCCACCGCCGTCAACGCGGGCGGGCGCTGACCGGCGAGGCGCATCGGCAGCGTCCGGCGCGGGGCGAACACCTTGGTCAGCCCCGAAACGGCGAGGAACGGCGCCCCCGTCATGAAGCGCCCCCGTAGAGGTGGCAGGCGACGCGCACCGCGCCGTCGGCGACGCTGGCGGGACGCGTGACGCTGCAGGGCGCGACGGCGGCGGCGCAGCGCGGGTGGAAGGCGCAGCCCGCCGGGATCGCCGACAATCGCGGCATGGCTCCCGGAATGGAGACCAGCCGCTCAGGCCGGTGGGAAAGGGGCGGGATCGCCGCCATCAGCCCTTTGGCGTAGGGATGGCGCGGGCGGCGCACCACCTCGTCCACCGGCCCAGTTTCGACGACGCGGCCGGCATACATCACCGCCACCCGGTCGGCCATGCGGGCGATCACGCCCATGTCGTGGGTGATCAGCATCAGCGCCGTGCGGCGCTCGCGGCAGAGACCGCTGAGGAGGTCGAGGATCTGCGCCTGGACCGACACGTCGAGGGCCGTCGTCGGCTCGTCGGCGATGATCAGCTCCGGCTCGCCCGCCAGCGCCAAGGCGATCACCACCCGCTGACGCATCCCGCCGGAAAATTCATGCGGGAAGGAGGCGAGCCGTCCGGCGGCGTCCGGAATGCCGGTCTCCTCGAGGAGGGCGACGGCACGGCGCCGCGCACCGGCCGCGTCGAGGTTGAGATGGGTGCGGATGGTCTCGATCAATTGATCGCCGATGGTCAATAACGGGTCGAGGCTGACCGAGGGGTCCTGAAACACCATGCCGATGCGCCGGCCGCGGATCGGGCGCATCTGCCGCGCGTTCAGATTGTCGATCCGGCTGCCCGAGAGGCGGATCTCTCCGCCCGTGACCCGGCCCCCTCCGGCGAGCAGGCCGATGACCGCGGCCCCGGTCACGGACTTCCCCGCCCCCGATTCGCCGACGACGCCGAGCACCTCGCCCCGCGCGATCTCGAACGACACGCGGTCGAGCGCGGTGAGCGCGCCGCGGCGGGTTGTGAAGGTGACGCTCAGGTCGCGAACGCCTAGCACCGGCGGGGCCGCGGGACTGTCGAAAGGGGCCGCGGCACTGTCAGAAGGGCTGATCAACGGCAGGTAGACCTCACACGTGGATGGCCGGTGCGGCGAGGACCGACCCCGGCCGAAACCGCCCAGGATCGAGGCAAAGGGTATGCCATTTCCCGTCGGAAAGGGTGGGCACAACCCCGCTCTTTCCGGGCCGTCGCGCGTGGGGGCTGGGGTCGCTCCGGCCCAAAATTTGTATAACAAGCTAACATAACGGGTTGAATTGACAATCCGCGGACCGCGCGCCTCGTCCAGCCGGACGGTTGAACGAAGCGGCAGTGAGACAAGCAACGAAGGACGAAAAATTTGCTGAGATTGGCGGATAAAATTGCGGTCATCACCGGCGGAGGGTCGGGGATCGGCCTCAGCGCGGCGCGGATCTTCGCCGCGGAGGGCGCACGGCTCGCTCTGGTGGATCGCGACGCGGCCGCGCTCGCGGCGGCCAAGGCCGAGATCGGCGCAGCGGTGCACCTCACCTTGTGCGGCGACGTGGGCGACGAGGCGGTGGTGAAATCCCACGCCGCCGAGATCGCCACGACGATGGGGCCGCCGGACGTGCTCCTGTGCGCTGCCGGCTGGTCCACCGGGCACCGCGCGGCCGATTGCGATCTGGCGTCCTGGAACGCGGTGATCGCCACCAATCTCACCGGCACCTTCTTGTGGGCGCGAGAGGTGGTGAACGCCCTCACCGCGGTGCAGCGGCCGGGCTCGCTGATCTTCGTCGCCTCGCAACTGGCCTTTGCCGGATCGCGCGGCAATGCTGCCTATATCGCCGCCAAAGGCGCCGTCGTCAGCCTCGCAAAATGCATGGCCAACGATCATGCGATGGACGGCATCCGCGTCAACGCGCTGGTGCCGGGGGCGATCGACACGCCGATGCTGCGCCGCAGTTTCGCGCGGGCGCCGGCCCCGGAGGCGGCGCGTGCACGCTCGATTTCGCGCCACACGATGGGGCGGCTCGGCCAGCCGGACGAGGTCGCGCGTGCCGCGCTCTTCCTTGCCAGCGACGAGGCGTCCTTCACGACCGGCTCGTGCCTGATGGCCGACGGCGGGTGGCTCGCCGGGTAGGTGCCGCGCCCGCGCCCTTGCCGCTGTCGGCCGACGCGGCGAGCGTCGTCCCGGCGGTGCCGCCCGGTCCGCCCAAAGGCTCCGCGTCGAGATCGAGCGCATGGCCGCCGGCGGCCCCATAGCCCCGGCGCTCCGGAAGAATGTGGTCCCGCAAGATGTCGCGGATCTGGTCGGCGCTGAGGTCGCCCGCGACGGCGTCCTTCAACCGGTCCCGAAACGCCTCGTGGCGGCGCACCACGACCCACAGATCCACGTCCCGAAACCGGGCGAGGTTGAGGATGATGAGGACGTGCCGCGCGATGGCGGTCCACAACGTCATGTAGATGGGGTTCTGCGCCGCCTCGCAGATGAGGGTGTGGAAGGCGACGTCCGCCTCCAGCATCTCCGTCGTATCGCCGTTGCGGGCGGCGCGGGCCATCGCCTCGATCCCCGCATCCAGCAACGTGAGGTCGGAGCGCCCCTCCCGCCAGGCGGCGATCGCCTCGCGCGTGAACAGCGTTTCGACCGCGAAGCGCGCCTCGTGCACGCTCGCCACGGTCTGCTGCGAGAAGGTGACGACCTTGTAGCCGCGATGGCCGCCCCCATCGATGATGCCTTGGGTGGCGAGGATCTTGAGCGCCTCGCGGACCGGCACCCGGCTCACTCCGAGCTCAGCGGCGAGCGCGGTCTCGACGATACGCTCCCCGTCCGCCAGTTCGCGCGCGGCGATGGCCTGGGCGATATGGTTGGCGATGGCCTCGGGAAGGGCCTCGGCGCGCTTGAAGGTCGAGGCTGGCGCCATTCCGGTCTTTCTCATCATCAGAAGGTGGCGGACCTGGTCAGGCCCGTCGAGGCTCCGGCGGGCGACGCCGGCCTCGTTTTGTGGCGTGCCGCCACGGCGATTACAAGCCGCACCCGCCACTGCCCCCTGCCGGCGCGCATGGGTTGTGCCGCTTGCGCCGCAGCCGGACCGGCGCCACGTTGTGAGGCAAAATAAACGTGAGCACATCCGGGAGGACGACGATGAGCGGACAGGACACGGCCGCCGCCACGGGCGGACTGAGCGACGAGGCGCTGGAGCACTATCGGCGCGAAGGCTACGTCTTCCCCATCCGCGTGATGAGCCGGGAGGACGCCGCGGCCTACCGCGCCAAGTTGGAGGCTTTCGAGGCGGCCCAAGGCGGGCCGATCGCCGGCAACTTGCGCCACAAATCCCACCTCCTCTTCACCTGGGCGAACGAGATCGCCCACAACCCGACGATCCTCGATGCCGTGGAGCGCATCCTCGGCCCGGACATTCTTCTGTGGGGCTCGTCCTTCTTCATCAAGGAGCCGCGGACGACGGCTTACGTGTCCTGGCATCAGGACGCCACCTACTGGGGGCTGGACGGGTCGGACATCGTCACCGCGTGGGTGGCGCTCGCCGATGCGCCCGTCGCCTCGGGGGCGATGACCTTCTGGCCGAAGAGCCACCTGAAACTGCAACTGCCGCACACCGACACCTTCGCGGCCGACAACCTGTTGTCGCGCGGGCAGGAGATCGCCGTCGACGTACCGCAGGACGAGGGCGTCGACGTGCCGCTTCAGGCCGGTGAGATGAGCCTCCACCACGTGCTTCTGGTGCACGGGTCGAAGGCCAACACCACGGCCGACCGGCGGATCGGCTTCGCCCTGCGCTTCATTCCGACCCGCCTCGCCCAGACCAAGACGAAGGATTGGGCGATGCTGATGCGTGGACGCGACATCTACGGCCACTTTGCGCACGAACCGCAGCCGGTGGCCGACCTTCATCCGGACGCGGTCGCCGCCCATGCGGTCGCCATGGGGGCGCAGGTCGCGGCCGTCTACCAGGGCACGGACCGCAAAGAGTACCGCCCATGACGCTGCCGCCGGGCGGGCGTCTCCTCGACGACGGGAGCATCCACGTCCCCGCCCAGGGCGACGCGGCCGAGCGTGCGGCGATCGACGCGCACGCGGCGCGCAGCGTCTTGTGTGCGCTGCGCGAGACGCTCGGCCGGGTCGGGCCGGACGCGGTGGCGCTGGAGGACGGTGACAAGCGCCGCCTCACCTATGGCGAGCTGGTGCGCGCGGCGTCGGCGCTGTCCAGGGTGCTGAAACGCAGCCTGCCGAAGGACGCGCACACGGTGGCGATCATGCTGCCGTCCAGCGCGGCGGGGGCGGTCGCCTATTACAGCGTTTTGGCCGCGGGGCTTCGGCCGGCCATGCTGAACTTCACCGCCGGCGCTGGCATCCTGCGCGGGGCGATCGCCACCTGCGGCGCCTCCGCCGTGCTGACGGCCGACCGCTTTCTGGAGCTTGCAGGATTGCGGCCGCTGGCGGACGAGATCGCCTCTGCCGCGCCCTTGTTGATGCTGGAGGAGATGCGCGGCCGCGTCGGCCTGGCGGACAAGATCTTCGCCGCCGCGGCCCACCCCTTGCGCCTGCTGCCGCGGCCGGACCCGGACGACACCGCCGCGGTGATCTTCACCTCCGGCTCGGAAGGGCAGCCGAAGGGCGTCGTCCTCTCCCACCGCAACCTCCTCGCCAACTGCAGCCAGGTGCACCACCACCTGCCGCTCGGGGTGGTGAAGGTGTTCTTCAATCCGCTGCCCATCTTCCACTCGCTGGGGCTGGGGCCGGGGCTCATCCTGCCGCTGTCCTTCGGCATGAAGCTGGTGCTGCACCCCTCTCCCTTGCGCATCAAAGAAATCACCCAGCGGATCGCCGAGACGAACGCCAACGTGCTCCTGACCACCGACACCTTCCTGCGCCAATATGCGCGCGCGGGGGCGAAGGGCAGTCTCTCCTCGCTGCAATTCGCGGTCTGCGGTGCCGAGCGCGTGCGGGCCGAGACGCGCAACTTGGTGCGCAGCCGCTTCGGGTTCGAGGTGGTGGAGGGCTACGGCGTCACCGAGACGAGCCCGGTGATCGCGGTGAACCACCCGGACGAGATCCGCGACGGCACGGTGGGGCGCATGGTGCCGGGGCTGGAGGCACGGCTGGAGCCGGTCGCGGGGCTGACCGACGGCTGGCGGCTCCACGTGCGCGGCCCCAACGTGATGCAGGGCTATCTCACCGCCGCCGGAACGCTGACCCCGCCGCCGGACGGCTGGCACGACACCGGTGACGTGGTGGCCTTCGAGAGCGGGTTCCTGGCGATCCGCGGCCGTCTAAAGAGGTTCGCCAAGCTGGGCGGGGAGATGACCTCGCTGGTGACGGTGGAGAACGTCGCCGGCGCCGTCTGGCCGGAGTTTCAGCACGCCGCGGCGGCGATCCCCGGCGGGACCAAAGGCGAGATCATCGTCCTCCTCACCCAAAACCCGAAACCGCAGCGGGAGGACCTTCAGGCCGAGCTGGCACGCCAGGGCCTTCCGGAGCGCTACCTTCCGGCGCGCATTTATACGGTGGACGAGATCCCGCTGCTGGGAACCGGCAAGCTCGACACCGTGGCGACCACCCGCCTTGCCGAGCGGCTTCACGCCGAGCAGGCCGCCCCCCAGTCTCCGCCGGGCGCATGTCCCACCGCCGCGGCACCCGCCCCCGGCGGTGCCTCCGCTTCCGGCGGCTCTTCCGGGCAGGGTTCCCCGAGCGTCCACTGAGCGTCCCGCTACGGCCCCGGCGGGCCCGAAGTGCCGTCCCGCCCGGCGGGCCTAATGCGTCGGGCGGCAAAATCTTATGGGCGGCGGGACGGGGCGCGCTCCGCCGGGAGCTGCGACCGTCCGGCCCCTGCATCGGCCGTCGTGCATCGCCCGGCAGGCGTGTGATTCTCCCCACAACGTTGTGACTTAGCGGCACCGTGATGGACGCCGGGTTGTCACGCTCGCCTCTGATGGGCACTGTGGCCACGCTGCCCTCAGCTTATCCCTTCGACCGGCGAAAGATGACAAACACCGTGTTCGATAGAGCCCTGCCTCCGACACTCCGACCGATCCTTATCTCCCCCTGCGCCCCGGCGAAAAGGTGGGTCGCGGCGTGTCTCGCCGCCGTTCTCGCGGCGGGTCCCACGCTTCCCGCCCGCGCGCAGGACAACGCCCCGCCCCCCGCCGTGGTCGTCGCCCCGGTGACCGAGCAGAACGTCACCCGCTCCGACCGTTTCGTCGGCCGCGTGCGGGCGATCCAGTCGGTCGACCTCGTCGCCCGTGTCGAAGGCTTTCTGGAGAAGGTGAACTTCCAGGAAGGCGCGATGGTCAATCAGGGCGACACGCTGCTGGAGATCGAGAAGGCGCCCTATCAGGCCGCGCTCGCCGCCGCGCAAGCGCAACTCGCCTCCGCCAATTCGCAGGTGACGGCGGCCCAGGCCCAGCTCAAGAACGCCGACACCGTGCTCGCCCGCCAGGACGACCTCGTCAAACGCGACGTCGTCAGCCAGGCGACGCGCGACGATGCGCAGGCGAGCCGCGACGTTGCGGCCGCGCAGGTCCAGTCCGCCCAGGCCGCCGTGCAGCAGGCCCAGGCCCAGGTGCAGACCGCCGAGCTCAACCTCTCCTACACGGACGTGAAGGCCCCCATCACCGGGCGCACGGGTCTCGTCGCGATCACCGAGGGCAACCTCGTCAACACCGCCAGCGGCACCATCGCGACCGTGGTGCAGGTGGATCCGATCCGCATCGCCTTCTCGATCCCCGAAACGCTGCTGACGCGTCTTGCCGACCGGCAGCCGGACGGGAACGGCAGACAGGCCGATCTCTTCACACCCCATCTCGTCCTGTCCGACGGCACCACCTACGGCGAGGACGGCAAGATCAGCTTCGCCAGCAACCAGATCGACGCTTCCACCGGCTCGCTCGTCATCTATGCGGACTTTCCGAACCCGCGCGGCGTCCTCATTCCGGGCGGCTTCGTCGACGTGGTGGTGGCCGAGGCGGAAGGCAAAGTGCTTCCCGTCGTTCCGGTGTCGGCCGTGCTGCAGGACCGGCAAGGCCGCTACGTCTTCGTCGTCAACGCCGACAACAAGGCCGAAGTCCGGCGCATCGACACCGAACAGCAGACGGCAAACGTCTTCCCCGTCACCAACGGCCTGACGACGACCGACACGGTAATCGTGCAGGGCCTGCAGAAGGTGCGCCCCGGCATCGAGGTGACGCCGACGCCGGCCGCGCCTCCCGCGTCGTCATCGGACAGCGCGGCCGCCTCGTCCGGCAGCACGACGGCCGCCGCCCCGGCCCCGTCGGGCGGCTCCGCTCCCGCGACCGGCAGCAGCGCTCCGGCATCGTCCGGCAGCGCCGCCCCTGCAGCGTCTGGCACCGCCCCGGCCTCGACGGGCTCGGACACGACAAGCGCGACACCGGCTTCCCCCGCGCCCGCATCCTCATCCGGCACGACGGCGACGGACACGGCACCGGCCGCGGATCCCGCACCCGCGGCATCCGATGCACCCACTACCGACGCCACCGCGAACGACTCCGCCACCGCGACCGACTCCGCGGCCGGGACGGACGCCGCCGCGTCCAGCCCCGTCCCTGCCGGTGACCGCATGTCGGACGGCACAGCGGCCCTGCCGCTCGAAAATCCGGCTCACGCCCCGGCCGCATCCGGTGACGCCTCCTCCTCCAACGGGACGGCGACGAACCAATGATCTCGAAGACTTTCGTCGAGCGCCCGCGACTTTCCATCGTCATCTCGCTCGTCCTGACCATCGCCGGCATGTTGGCGCTCTACGCCATGCCGGTCGCCCAATACCCGGAGATCACCCCGCCCCTCGTCCAGGTCACGGCCTCCTATCCGGGCGCCGACGCCGAGACGATCGCCAACACCGTGGGCGGCCCGATCGAAGAGCAGGTGAACGGCGTGAAGGGCATGATCTACATGTCCTCCACCTCCTCATCCTCCGGCACCTACAACCTCAGCGTCACCTTCGATATCGGCGTCGACCCCGACATCGCCCAGGTGAACACGCAGAACCGCGTGTCACAGGCGCTCGCCCGCCTGCCGCAGACGGTGCAGTCGCTCGGCGTCACCACACAGGCGCAGTCGACCAACATGCTGGGCCTCATCAACGTCTATTCGCCGGACGGCAGCTACGACCCGGTCTACATTTCCAACTACGCCACCATCAACGTGCGCGACCCGCTGTCGCGCGTGGACGGCGTGGGCGACGCGACCCTTCTGGGCGCGCTCGACTATTCGATGCGCGTCTGGCTGCAACCCTTGAAGCTGGCCGCGCTGAACCTGTCCGCGTCGGACATCGCCTCGGCGATCCAGGCGGAGAACATCCAGGCTTCGCTCGGCACCATCGGCGGCCCGCCGATCGCCGACAGCCAGCAGATCCAGTACACCATCACAGGTCAGGGCCAGCTCGAAGACCCGGACGCCTTCGGCAACATCATCGTCGCCACCGGCCAGGACGGCGCCATCGTCCGCCTGAAGGACGTCGCCCGCATCGAGCTCGGCGCGCAGACCTATTCGTCGACCTCGCGCCTCAACGGCCAGCCGGCCGCCTCCATCGCCGTCTATCAGGCCCCAGGCGCCAACGCGCTCGCCTCCATGACCGCGGTGCGCGCGGAGCTGGAGCAACTTTCCGCCCGCTTCCCCGAGGGCATCAAATACGAGGTCGTCTACGACTCCACCCTGTTCGTCTCGGCCTCGATCGATGAAATCATCATGACGCTGGGCATCACGGCGGCCATCGTGATCATCGTGACGTTCATCTTCCTCGGCAACCTGCGCGCGACGATCATTCCGGCGGCCACCATTCCGGTGTCACTGATCGGCGTGTTCATCGTGCTTCTGGCCTTCGGCTTCTCGGCCAACACCATCAGCCTCTTCGCGGTGGTGCTCGCCATCGGCATCGTGGTGGACGACGCGATCGTGGTGGTCGAAAACGTCAGCCGCATCATGGAGGAAGAGGGGCTCGACCGGCGCGCCGCCACCCTGGAGGCGATGCGCCAGGTGCAGGGGCCGATCATCTCCACCACCCTCGTCCTCTTCGCCCTCTTCGGTCCGGTCGCCTTCTTCCCCGGCATCACCGGCGAGCTCTTCCGCCAGTTCGCCGTCACCATCTGCGCCGCGGTCGCCATCTCGTCGATCAACGCGCTGACGCTGTCGCCGGCGCTCTGCGCGCTGGTGCTCAGCCCGAACACCAAGAAGATGCTGCCCCTGGCGCTCTTCGATAAGCTGCTGGACGGGGTGCGCGGCGGCTATGTCGGCCTCGTCGGCGTCATCGCGCGGCGCTCGCTGATCGCCGGTATCGCCATCGCGGCGGCCGGCGGCGCGTCCTACATCATGCTGGAGAAGGTGCCCGGCGCGTTCATCCCGAACGAGGACGCGGGCGCCCTCTTCGTCGACGTGTCCCTGCCCTCCGGCGCCGCCCTGCCGCGGGCCGACCAGGTGATGGCCCAGGTGACCGAGATCGCCCGCGCCCAGCCGGGCGTGGCGAACGTCATCACCGTGTCGGGCTACAGCCTGCTGACGGGCGCGCCCAACTCCGGCTCCGGTCTCGCCGTGGTGGTGATGGACCCGTGGGACCAGCGCACCACGCCGGACCTGCAACTGGGCGCCATCTACCGCAGCCTCTCCGTCGCCTTCTCGCAGATTCCCGAGGCGAACGTGTTCGCCTTCCCGCCGCCGCCGATTCCCGGCCTCGGCACCGCTGCGGGCTTCGACTACCGCCTTCAGGGCCTCACCGGCCAAACGCCGCAGGAGATGACCGAGACGCTGCGCTCGCTCCTCGTCGCCGCCAACCAGGACCCGCGCATCGGCCGCGCCTATTCGAGCTATTCGGCCGACGTCCCGCAGGTCTATCTCGAGGTCGACCGCGAGAAGACCGAGAGCCTGAACGTGCCGGTGTCGAGCCTCTACAACACGTTGCAGGCCCAACTCGGCTCGCAATATGTGAACGACTTCACCTATCTCGGCCGCGTCTTCCAGGTGAACATTCAGGCCGACGCGCCCTTCCGCAAGAGCGTGGACGACCTGTCGCAGATCTACGTGCGCTCGACCGACGGCAACATGGTGCCCGTCTCCACCCTCGCCACGCCGCGCTTCGAGCTCGGCCCGAACCTGTCCTACCGCTACAACCAGTTCATCTCGGCTGGCGTGAACGGCTCGGCCGCCCCAGGCTACTCGGATGGTCAGGCGATGGAGGCGATGACGGAGATCTCCGCACAGGTGCTCCCGGCCGGCTACTCCTACTCGTGGTCCGGCATGTCCTATCAGTCACAGGGGCAGGGCAACGCGCTCGGCATCCTGCTTGGGCTGTCGGTGCTCTTCGGCTACCTCTTCCTGGTCGGGCTCTATGAGAGCTGGATGAACCCCTTCGCGGTGCTGGGCTCGGTCACCATCGCGGCGGCGGGCGCCATCGGGACGATCTACTTCCTCGGCGTGGCGCTGAACGTCTACGTGCAGATCGGCCTTGTTCTGCTGGTGGGTCTCGCGGCGAAGAACGCCATTCTCATCGTGGAATTCGCCAAGGAGGCGCGGGAGGCCGGACACACCCGCTACGAGGCCGCCCGCACCGCGGCCGAGATGCGGTTCCGCGCCGTTCTGATGACCGCCTTCGCGTTCATCCTCGGCGTCATCCCGCTGGTGACGGCGTCGGGCGCGGGTGCGGTGTCCCGCTTCGTCCTCGGTGTGACGGTGCTGGGCGGCATGGTCGCGGCCACCGTCATCGGCATCCTCTTCATCCCCGGCCTCTACGTCATGTTCCAGTGGCTGGGCGACGTGGTGAGCGGCAAGAAGACGGTGGAGCGCGGCGCACCGCCTCCAGGCGAGGCCGCCCCGGCGGAATAGTCCCCGCGGCACTCCCGCGCCCTTCTGGCACGGCACGACGAGAGGGCGGCACCGGAACACCGGCGCCGCCCTCTCTTTTTCGCGTTGCCGCCACCTCAGAGGATGAAGTCCGACACGCCGAGGGACGACACGCCGTTCAGTTGAAGCTGCATCTCGATCGCCGCGTCGTCGTCGATATTGATGCTGACGATCGTCATCGCGCCGTAGACCAGGAACGACACTTCCGCAGTGCCTGGCGTGCGCGTCTGCCCCACGAAGGTCAGATCCTCGCTGCGCATCGTCGCCGTGTCGCCGTCGACGCCGGACAGGTCGATCAGGTCTTCACCGCGCACGAAGCCGGTCACCATGTCGCGCCGCTGAAAGCCGTAGCCCGTGTCGCCTGTGCCGATCACCGCGACGTCCGCCCCCTCGTCCATGACGAATGTGTCCGCCCCGGTGCCGCCGACCAGCGTGTCGTCGCCCGCACCGCCGATCAGCGTGTCGCGCCCACCCGCGCCGAACAGGCGGTCGGCGCCGCCCTCCCCGCGCAGATAGTTGGCGTCGGCGTTGCCGATGATGGTGTTGCGCCCGTCGTTGCCGTAGCCGACGCGCGCCCCGCCGCCGAACTCCAGCCGCTCGATGTTGTCGCCGAGCCGCGTGGTGCCGGCATAGGTCAGCACCGCGTCGTAGCCTTCGCCCGCCTGCTCCACCGTCACATCGTTGCGCACGCCGACGATGTAGAGGTCGTTGCCGCTGCCGCCGATCATCGTGTCGTTGCCGGCGCCGCCGTTCAGCGTGTCCGCCCCCGCCTCACCGCGCATATAATCGTTGCCGGCGTCGCCGCTGAGGAGGTTGTCGACGGCGTTGCCGATCAGCGTGTTGACAGACCCGTTGCCGGTGCCGCTTCGGGCAGTGCCCTGGAGCTCCAGCCGCTCGACATTTTCCGGCAGGGCATAGTCGATGAAGCTGCGCACCGTGTCCCAGCCCTCGCCCGCCTCCTCGCGCACGATGTCGCCCGCGTTGCCGACGGTGTAGCGGTCGTCGCCCGCCCCGCCGATCATCGTGTCGGCCCCGCCGCCACCATCCAGCGTGTCGCGGCCGGCCTGACCGACCATGTAGTCGTCGCCCGCCTTGCCCATGAGGCGGCTGTCGACGCCGTTGCCGATCAGCGTGTTGTCGTCCGCCGAGCCGATGCCGGACCACGCCGCGCCGCGCAGGACCAGCCGCTCCACGTGGGCGGGCAGCGTCAGGTTGACGTGCGCTTCAACCGTGTCGAGCCCGCCGCCCGCCTCCTCGACGATGAGATCACCCAACCCGTCGACGATGAAGCGGTCGTCCCCCTGTCCGCCGACGAGGGTGTCGGACCCCGCCCCGCCATCCAACCTGTCGTTGCCGCGCCCGCCGGACATGAGGTTGCCGAGCCCATTGCCGGTGAGCTGATCGTCGCCGTCGCCGGTGAAGGCATCCTCGATGGTCGCGCCGGCATCGACCCTGATGGCGACCCCGTCAATCCGGCCGGCGGCGCCTGCGGTGAGGTCGATGACGCTGGCCGCACGAACGGCGGCGGCGTTGATCGCGTCCCGCCCGCCGTCCGTGTCGGTGACCACGCGGCGGGCCGGCGCCGCCCCCGCGTAGTCGCTGAACTCGTCGGTGTAGATATAGACGTCGTCCGTCCCGCGACGGCCGGACAGCGTGATCGTCGCATTCGACACGAGGCCGGCGTCACCCAGATAGTCGTCGGTGAACCGCAGCGTCCACGTGCCGGCGCTGGCCTCGCCCCGGAAGGCGTTGCTCATCAGGGTCATGTCCTGCGTGCCGTAGTCGGTGGCGTCGGCGCTGCCGAAATTGTCGCGCATCAGCTCGCTGATGGTGCCGTCCGGCGACTCCAGCTCGATCTCGAGGTCGCTCAGCCACGTGTGGGTGAGGCCGAGCGAGAGGGCGACCCGCTCGATGTCGATCTCACCCGTCACCTGAAACGTCATCTCCACCGTGTCTTGGTCGACGATGGTCATGCTCGCCTGATCCGCCGCGACGTCCGCGATGGTGATGCGGTTGGCCTCGGTGCTGGTGCGCGTCCAGCTTTCGGCGAGGCGTACCGCCGCCAGCGCATCCACCAGACCGAAGCCGTAGTCCTCGGAAAAGTGCATGGCGCCGCCGTTCCAATCGGTGGCTCCGTTCCAGTCCCAGGCGTAGCGCTCGTTCCCGGTCAGGCCGCCGCCGTCGAAGGTGTCGCCGCCGGTGTGGCGCGCGGTCGCCGCGAGGATCGCCTGCACGTCGCGGTAGCCGAGGTCGGGGTTGGCCTCCAGCATCAGCGCCACGATACCCGACACCATGGGCGCGGCCGCGGACGTGCCGTTGAAGCCCGTGGTGACGAGGTCCGACGCGCCGCCGCGGTTGTAGCCGAGGTGCCCGGTGCGGTCGGTGGTGACGACGTCCCCCGGTACGGGACCGCCGAAGGAGGCGACCAGGAGCCCCGCCCCCTCGGTGGAATAGGTCGTTACGTCCCCGTCGCGCTCCACGGCGGCCACGGCGATCGTGCCCCAGTGCGAGGTGGTCCAGGATCCGGCCGTGTTGTCCAAGCTGCCGCGGCCGTTGCCGGCCGATTTGACGATGATGCTGCCGAGCCCGCCGCGCCCGAAGGCGACCGCATCGTCCAGCGTGTCGTGGAGCCCGGCCTGGGCCAGATTCTGCGCCGAATCGTAGAACGCGGTGACGTAGCCCCAACTGTTGTTGATCACGTCGTAGTTGGCGAAGTTGGCGAAGGCGGCGGACAGTCCGACCGTCGGCCCCACGTGCGTGCCGTCGCCCGACAGGTCCGAGGGCGGAATGCCCGGCATCGAGAAGATCGCTGCGTCGTAGGCGATGCCGACGGTCCCGCTGCCGTTGTTCGCCGCGGCGATGATGCCGGCGACGGCGGTGCCGTGCGCCCCGTCGCGATCAGGGTGGTAGCCGTCGACCCCGCGCGCCTCCAGCGCGAAGGCGTAATTGGGCAGAAGATCGGGGTGGAGATAATCGATCCCGTCGTCCAACACCGCGACGCGCACTCCGGCGCCGGTATAGTCGTTCCAGACCGAATCCTTGCCGTCCACGAGGCGCAGGTCGCGCTGGCCGTAGGTGCTGTTGGCGAGATGATATTGGGCGGTGAACCACGCGTCCGCCGGCAGCGTATCGAGGGCGAAGCGCGAGGCCTCCGCCTCTGCCGCGAGGCCGTCAATCGCGACGGCACCAGCGCCCTCGCGCACCGAAGACGGGGTTGGGCTCTGGCCGCCAAGAGTTGTCACGGGCATCGGCGCACGACCTCTCGATGGGGCGCGCGCCAGTGCTGGCAGCGGCGACCCATGGGTTCCGGGACCAGCCGCCGAAGCGGCACGATGTGGCAGTGGGTCGGGGACGGCCGGACGGCGCCGGCCATGCGGCCGTGCGGAACGCCTGCCTCGCGCAGTCACGCGCTGCGCTCGGGTGCGGGCGGCCCGTCATCGGCCTCCCGAACCCTGCCTCGCGGTCTTGCCCCGCGGGACGATCCTCGCCCGCCGGACGGCATCAGCCTTCATGGCCGGCCCGGCGGCGCGCCGATGCAGCGGTCCGCCGGGCGCCGCACGCCCCTCCGGCAACCCAGGCCGTCGACCTGGGTCCACCGGTGTCGATCGGACGCCGCGGGGGATGTCCCGCGCGACGTCGCTTCCTCTGGCGGCAGTGGCCCGATACCGCGCGCGACCGGCCGCAGCCGAACGCACGGCCGACGGGGGTGCGCGGCGTTCTGGTCGCTGCGGACCAATCGTCCGCGGCGGATCAGAGCGCCGTCGCGACCTCAACTGCCTGAGGGGACGCTAGGGACCGTCGATGGAACGAGGCTGGAATCTCGATGGGCGGTGCGCTGTTATCGCCGCCGCCACGGAGATGGAGCAAGCATCACGCAAGCTTGCGCCGACGGCCGGGATCCGTCGCCCGAGAGCGGGCGCGGGAGCGGGTGGACTGGTGCGGGTGGGCGAACGAGGTTTCGGACCCTCGCGGAAGCAACGCGCGGTACCACGGCGGGGCACGCCCGCTCATGTCCGCCGTTTCAGGCGCGGGCGGACACTATAGAATGAAGTCGGTGCCCGTGAGATAGGTCAGATTGTTGAATTTGATCTGCATCTCGATTTCGAGGTCGGCATCGGTATTGATGTACAATATCGTGGTGGTGCCGAAGTTATAGTAATTCATCTGGCCCGGCTCCGTGATCGGCCGCGTGCCGATGAAGGTGAAGGCCTGGTTGCCGGAGATCGTCCGGTCCGCGTCGAGCGCGGACAGATCCACTTTGTCACCCTGCCCGCGGTTGAAATCGGTGATGGTGTCGCGCTCCTCCGGTGTCGATTTGGAATCGCCGTAGGACAGGTAAGTGGCGCGGTCCGCCCCGGCACCCAAGGTCAGCATGTCCTGTCCGGAATTGCCGATCAGCGTGTCGTTCCCCTCGTCGCCCATCAGCGTGTCGTTGCCGGCCGCGCCGGTGAGGGAATCGGCCCCGCCGCGGCCGAACAGGCGATTGTCCTCGGTGTTTCCGAGGATCACGTTGGCGAGCGCGTTGCCGGTCCCCACCGGCCGGCCGGAACCGAGCGTCAGATTCTCGACATTGTCCGGCAGCGTGTAGCTCGGATTGTAGGAGAGGACGGTGTCGATCCCCTTGTTCGCCGCCTCGATCACCGTGTCGCCTGAGGCCGCCACCACATAGTCGTCGTTGCCCGCCCCGCCGGACATGGTGTCGCTGCCTGCGCCGCCGTTCAACGTATCGTTTCCGCCGCCGCCCTCCATCACGTCGTCGCCGCCGAGGCCGGACAGGTTGTTGTTCGCGTCGTTGCCGATGATCCGATTGACGAGGTCGTTGCCGGTGCCGGACCGCGATCCTGTCCCCAGGATGGTCAGGTCTTCGACGTCCGCGCCGAGCGTATAGTCGAGGAAGGCGATGACGAGGTCCCTTCCCTCCCCCGCTGCCTCCTGCACGACGTCGCCCGCGGCGGCCACCGTGTAGGTGTCGTTTCCCGTTCCGCCGATCATCGTATCGTCGCCGTCATTGCCGTTGATGACGTCGTTGCCGGCGCGGCCGACGAGGTAATCGTTGCCGTCCCGCCCGAGCAGCGTATTGTCCAGAGCGTTGCCGAACAGCGTGTTGTCGCCGGCATTGCCGCTGCCATAGGTGGCGTTGCCGAAAAGCTCCAAACGCTCCAAGTTGTCGCTCAGCGTATAGTTGAAGTAGGCCTGGATCGTGTCCCGCCCGTCGTTCGCCTGTTCGACGATGACGTCGCTCGAAGCGAGCACGACATAGACGTCGTCACCCGCTCCGCCTTCCATGCTGTCGACCCCGTCGCCGCCGTCCAGCGTGTCCGCGCCGCCGCCGCCGATCAGCGTGTCACGTCCGGCGAAGCCGCGCAGGAGGTTCGGCCCGTCGCTGCCGACGAGAAGATTGTCGCCGGAATTGCCGTTCCCCGTCACCGCGCTGCCGGCGAGGCGCAGCTCCTCGAATTCGGTGCCGATGGTGAAGCCGTCGAGGAAGGAGACGATGACGTCGTACCCTTCGTCCGCCTTCTCGTCGGCGATGTCGCCGGCGCTGTCGATCACGTAGGTATCGTCGCCGATGCCGCCGACCATGGAATCGTTGCCGGTGCCGCCGTCCATGGTGTCCCGCCCGGCCGCGCCGATCAGCGTGTCGTTGCCCGCCCCGCCTTCCAGGCTGTCGGCCGCACCCTTGCCGTCCAGCGTGTTGTTCTGCGCATTGCCGATGAGCACGTTGGGGCCGTTCGTCCCCATCCCCACCAGCACCGAGCCGAGGAGCGTGAGGTTCTCCAGATCGTCGGTCAGCGTGAAGTCGATGAAGGTGGCGACGGTGTCGCTCCCCTGGTCCGGCTCCTCCACGATGACATCGCCGGCCCTGTCGATCACGTAGGTGTCGTTGCCGTTGCCGCCGATCATGGTGTCGGTGCCGGTGCCGCCGTTCAGCGTGTCGTTGCCGCCCGCGCCGACGAGGGAATCGTCCCCCGCTCCGGCATCGAGGCTGTCGTGACCGTTGCCGCCGGCCAAGGTCGTGGCAAAATCGCCGATGGAGACGAGGATATTGTCGGCATTGTCGCCGATGAGCTGCGCCCCGTTGTACACGGTGACGTTTTCGACGCCGACCAGCCAGTCCCGCCCCTCGCCCTGATATTCGATGCGCCCGGTGCCCAGATGCACCGTCCAATTGGTGTCGATCGGAACGTCGGACGTGCGCCATTCCAAAGTGTCCGACCCGCTGCCCCCGTCCCAGGTGGCCGAAGCCGCGCCGGTGCCGGAATTCTTGACGAACAGATCGTCCCCCGCCCCGCCGCCATAGAGGTCGGACGCGCGAAAGCCGCTGCCGACGATGGTGTCGTTGCCGTCGCCGCCGTCGATCGTGTCGCGGTCGGCACCGCCGGTGATGGAGTCGTTGCCGGCGCCGCCGTAGAGCAGGCTCGGCCCGCCGCCCCCCAGGATGGTGTCGTTGCCGCCGCCGCCGTCGATCGTGTCCGAGCCGCCGCCGCCTTCGATGCGGTTGGCGTAGCTGCCGACGGCGGTGATGACATTGTCGGCGGACGAGCCGATCACCGGCGCGTCCTGACGGATGATGACGTTCTCGACGCTGATCAGCCGGTCCTGGCGCACGCCGTTCCGGTCGATCCGGCCGAGCTCCAGATTGATCGACCAGCCGGCGGCGGCGGTTGCCGTCATGGCAAGGTCCAGCGTGTCGCTGCCGAAGCCGCCGTCCCAGGTCACGCCGTCCGGCCCTGCATTGGCGGACTTCACGAAGGTGTCGTTGCCCTCCTCGCCGTAATGGCGCTCACCGGCGTCGGCCCCGGCACGGATCGTGTCGTCGCCGTCGCCGCCATAGAGCGTGTCGCGCCCGCCCTCGCCGTTCAGATCGTCGTTGCCGAGGCCGCCGAAGAGGAGGTCGTCCGCGTCACCGCCGCGGAGGGTGTCCTCGCCGTCCTCGCCATCCAGCGTATCGGTCCCGCCGCCGCCGGCCACGCTGTCATCGCCGCTGCCGCCATAGACGGCGTCGGCCGAGCCCTGGCCGTCCAGCGTGTCGTCTCCCGCGCCGCCGAGCAGGGTGTCGTTGCCGGAGCCGCCGCGCAGAAGGTCGGCGTCGGCCTCGCCATCCAGCAAGTCGTTGCCGTCGCCGCCGTCCAGCGTGTCGTTGTCGTAGCTGCCGCGGATCTCGTCATGACCGCCGCTGCCGAAGATCAGATCGTCGTCGAACCCGCCGTTGATGGTGTCGTTGCCGTTCTCGCCGTAGATCGTATCGTCGCCGTCGCTGCCGATCCCGTAGTCGTCGCCGGAGCCGAGGTTGATGACGTCGCTGTCATAGGTTCCCTGCACCGAGTCGGCGCCGCCCTGAGAGCGGATCGTATCGCTGCCATAGCCGGCGAAGATGGTGTCGTTGCCGTTGCCGGTGGTGATGGAATCGGCAAAGCGCGTGCCGATGATGTTGACCGGCGCGTTGCCGGAGTAGCTGAAGCCCTCGAAATTCAGGACGGCATAGCGGACCCGGTCCACCTCCATCGTCTCCTCGTCGAGGTCGACGTCGATGATGTCCAGCGTGTCGCTGCGCAGGATGAGAACGTCGACCCCGGCGCCGCCGTCGAACGTGCCGCCGCCGCTGGGGCTGTCGGCGACGATCTGGTTGTCCGCCGCGTTGCCGACGGCGCCGGAGGTGCCGCGCTCAGCCATGGGCGCGGCTCTGCGCTGACCGGCAGAACGTGGGAGATCGCAAGACAGGCCGGCGGGCGGCGGGCAGGACACAGGGCACGGACAAAGGCCTCGACTAAGCGAGCCGGATCAAACCACATCACCTTAAAATTGAAAATACTCCGACGCGCAACCGGAGAAGATGCCGCGCCGGGCGACGTTGCCGAACGAAAAAAGCGGCCCGAAGGCCGCTTTGGGGTTCGCAGGGGTTCGCTGCCTCGGGCCTCAGCGGCCGTCGGGCGTCTTCGTGCCGTACCATTTGCCGCGCACCGCGTCGGCGTGCTCCTTCGGATCGTAGAGCTGGTCGATGTTCAGGCCGAGGTTGCGCACGTTCAAACGGCCGATATCGGCGAGCACCTGGAAGGCGGCGGCATCCTTCGTGCGCTGGGCGGTCACGAGGGTGATCTGGTTGCTGATCAGGGTGCGCTGGGCGTCGAGAACGTCGAGCGTGGTGCGCTGGCCGACGCGCTGCTCCTCGATGACGCCCTGCAGCGCGAGCTGGGCGGAGAACACGCCCGTCTGCGCGTTGAAGATGGACCGCAGCGCGGCCTGGAAGGTCGCCCAGTCGGAGGCGATGGACTGACGCACGATGTTGCGCGTCAGGTCGACCTGCAGACGGGAGGCGCCGAGGCTCTCCTTGGCCTGGCGCACCTGGGCCGACGCCTGACCGCGCTGATAGATGGGGATAGTGAGGTTCAGACCCACACTGGCCGAGTCACGCCGCCGCGGATTGGAGCTATTCTCGCTGGTGAAGGCGTTGAGGGTCGAGTTGGCCGAGGCGGTCGCGCTCAAGGTGGGAAGGAACTGCCCTTCCAACGAGGCGACGTTGAAGATGTTCGTGTCGACGTCGTGCAGCGCGGAGATGATGTCCGGGTGCGTCTGCAGGCCGATCTGCACCGAGCTCGCCAGAGTCTGGGGCAGCAGGCGCTCGACGTTGTAGTTGTCGCGCAGGTCGCGGGCGACGAGGTTGGTCTGGCGCTGGTAGGCGGCGCGGGCGGCCTCGAGGTTGGCTTCCGCCTGGGCGAGGAGGGTCTGCGATTCTGCGCGGGCGGCTTCGGCCTGCGACACGTCCGTCCGCGTGCCCTCGCCGACCTCGAAGCGGTCCTGGGCGGCGCGGACCTGCTCGCCGAGGAATTCCACGTCGTTGCGACGCAGCGAGACGATCTCGCGATAGCGCAACACGTCGATGAAGGCGTTCGCGGTGGCGAGCAGGATGGACTGCTCGATCGATTCGAGCTGCGAGCGCTGGGCACGCACCGCGGCCTCGGCCTGGCGGATGTTGTTGCGGACCTGGAACCCCTGGAACAACGGCTGCGTGAGCTGCACGCCGAAGGCCACCTGGTTGTTGACGCTGCCGGTGTTGGATCCGAGGTCGTTCAGGTAGGCGCGGGAGGTGGTGTAGGCCTGCTCCACAGTGGCCTGAACCAGAGGACGGTTGCCCGATCGGGCGATGGCGATGTTCTCGTCGATCGCGCGGAGCTGGGCGCGGGCGACGTTCAGTTGAGGATTGGTCGAGTAGGCGGCGGCCAGGGATTCGGTCATCGTCTGCGCGGACGCTGCCCCGCTGACGACCGTCACCGCTGCGGCCAAGGCTAAAACTCGAATACGACCTGGCATGCTCTCGCCCTCAAAGAACCCGAGCATGTTTTAGGAGAAGGAGAATCACTTCAGCCAGACCCCAGTTCCGTCCGCGGGGGTCTACTGGCCTTCGTCGTTCAACGGTGCGTCTTTCCTGCAACGAGATGTGAACGATACATGAAGTGAAGGTTAATTGTGGACAACCCTAGTGCGAGACGGGGAGTTGTATTCTCCCCTCTGCGCTGCGGCGTCGAATCAAAATACGAAGGACGGTTGAGCGGCAAATCCCGGCAGCACGGTGGCGGCGGCGTTGAAGGCGAAGCGCATGGACACGCCGTGCTCGCCCTTGGTGAAGATCTGTGAACGGCCGGAAAGGCCCTCGCCGAAGATCGTCACCAGGCGACCGCCGACCTTGAGCTGCTCGATCAGCGCCGCGGGCTCGGTCAAGATCGCACCGTCGACGAAGATGACGTCGTAGGGGGCTTCCTTCGGCCAGCCGGCTTCCAGCGGACCGGTGACGACGACGACGTTGGAGACGTCCTCCTCGAGGTCGGCCGAGGCGGTGGCGGCGAGGTCCTCGTCACATTCCAGCGCGATCACCGAACCGGCGAGCTGGCCGAGAACGGCGGCGGTGTAGCCGAGACCTGCGCCCACCAGGAGCACGACATCGTCCTCCGTCGGCTGGGCGAGCTGGAGCATGCGGCCGAGGACGGCCGGCCGCGTCATCGTCCTCACGGGGCGGCCAATGGCGTCCCGCTGGATCGGCAGCGCCTCGTCGGAATAAGCGATCGCCTTCAGATCGGCCGGAACGAAATGTTCGCGCGGCACGGTGAGCATCGCGTCCTGGATCCGGTGGTCCGTGACATCGAACGTACGTAGCTGGTTGTTCACCATCCGAGTGCGCAGGATCGCCTCGTCGCCCATCGTCGTTCTCCATCACGGGGCCCGCGGCGCGCCGCGGTTCGCCCAAGTGCAATCGCCCAAGTGCCTTCGCTCGTCCGGCAACGCTCACCCGGAAGCGGTGGGCCGGCCCGGTTTCCCAGGCGCCCGCGGCTTCCCGTGAGCAAGCGCGCGAAGGGTCGCCCCGCCCGCACGTGCCGCGGAATGGATAGCACCAGCCGCCCGGCCGCGAAACCCGCCAAGCGGCTCATTCTCCACCGTTCGTGCCCGCTCCGCCGCTCACAACCAGCCACGCCGCAGCACCGAGGCGGCGCATGACGGCCCCGTTCAGACCGCGACGGAGTGGCGCCGGGCCCCCGCGGCCGCATAGGCGTCGAACGCCGCGGCGACGACGCGCACGAAGGGCCGCCCCGCTTCGGTCACCGTCACCATGGGGCCGGAGCGCGTCACCAGCCCGTCCGCCTCCAGCGGGGCGAGGGCTGCCAGCGCCTCGTCCGCCCACGACGCCGGGGCACCGAATTCGCGCGACAGGGCCGCCACATCGACCGTGCCGAAACACATCAGTGCCTCGATCGCGCGGCCGCGGATGATGTCCTCACCGGCGAAGGCGACACCCTTGGCGGTGGGCAGGCAGCCGGCCGTCACCGCCTCCGCCCAAGCGCCCGTCTCGGCGATGTTCTGCACGTATCCGGCGGGGGTCCGGCTGATCGACGTCGCGCCGATGCCGATGAGCGCGCCCGCCCCGTCGTTGGTATAACCCTGGAAGTTGCGCCGCAGGGTTCCCGAGCGCACCGCCGCGGCGAGGCTGTCATCCGGCGCGGCGAAGTGGTCCATGCCGACTGCCACCATGCCGCCGGCAACCAGCGCCTCTGCCGCCTTGGCCGCCTGCTCGAACCGCTCCGCCGCGCCGGGCAGCGCATCCGCCGCAATCATCCGCTGCCGCTTGGCGACCCAGGGCACGTGCGCATAACCGAACAGGGCGATGCGGCTCGGCGCCAGCATCAGGCATTGCTCCACCGTCTTCAGGAGCATCTCGGCCGTCTGGTGAGGCAAACCATAGATGAGGTCGAAATTGACCCGCTCGATCCCCGCCGCGGCCAGAGCGTCCACGGCTTCGGCCACCATCTCGAACGGCTGAATGCGGTTGATGCTCGCCTGCACCTTGTGGTCGAACTCCTGCACGCCGAAGCTCGCCCGGTTGAAGCCGAGCGCGCCCAGCCAATGCGCCTTCGGCCGATCGAAGCTGCGCGGATCGCACTCGACGGCGATTTCAGCGTCCGCCAGCACGTCGAACCGGCGGTGGATCAGAGCCATCACCTTGGCGAGATCATCCCCCGCCAGCACCGTGGGCGTCCCCCCGCCCCAGTGGATGTGCGACACCTTCATCCGCCCCGCAAGCGCGTCGGCGACGAGGGCGACCTCGGCCAACAGCACGTCGACATAGTCCCTCACCGGCCCGTCGCGGCGCCCGACCAGCTTCATGTTGCAGCCACAGTACCAGCAGATCTGACGGCAGAAGGGGACGTGGAGATAAAGCGACACCGGCGCGGCGGGATCGAGCGCGGCAAGCCAATCGCGATGGGTGTCCGCATCGACCCCGGTGTGAAAGTGCGGCGCCGTCGGGTAGCTCGTATAGCGCGGAACGCTCAGCGTCAGATACTTGGCGAGCTCTTGTGTCACACGCGCCTCCAGATGGGGCCTGACGGAGGGCGACGGGTCGTCAGGACGGGAACCGCTTACAACCGAACGGAGAAGACGCTGCCTTGATGCAAGTCAACGAACCGGGCGATGCTGCATCCTGTCGCCGCCACGACAGGGCACCCCTGGCCCAGAACGTGCTTCAGGGCAGAAGACGCGCCGCCAAGGCGCAGCAACGACAACCGAGGAGCACCCGTGAGCACATCATCGTTTTCCCTGACGCGGCGCGGCCTGCTGGCCGGCTCGGCCAGCCTTGTCCTGTCCGCACCGATGATCAATCGCGGCTGGGCCCAGGATCCGACCCCCATCAACATGCTCGCCTGGTACGGCCATGCCGAGCCCGACATGGTGGCCGAGTTCGAGGCCGAAAACAACGTCAAGTTCATCCCGAAGTACTATGCGGGCGGCGACAACATGCTGGCCCTCATCGCGCAGTCTCCGGTCGGCACCTACGACATCATCCTGTCCGACGCCGAGTTCGTGCAGCAGCTCAACGCCGCCGGATACATCGAGGAGATGGACGCCTCGCTGTTCCCGTTCGATGATTTCTGGCCGCAATACCAGAAGTTCCCCGGCCACTGGACCGATGATCAGCTCTGGTCCGTCATGGTCCGCTTCGGCCTCCTCGGCGTCTCCTACAACACCGACGCGCTGACCCGCGACGAAGCGATGAGCTACAACGCCTTCTGGAACGAGAAGGTGAAGGGCAAGGTCGGCCACTTCGATTGGCACCTTCCCTCGCTCGGCCAGATCTCGCTGCTGAACGGCAACAACAACCCCTCCCCGTTCGACATCGACGAGGCCGCCTGGGAGGCGGTGATGGAGAAGACCCTGTCGCTGAAGCCGCAGGTCGGCGGCTATTTCGACTATGGCGGAACCTTCGCCTCGCTGAAGAACGGCGAAATGCTGGCCATGTGCGGCATCGGCGACTGGATCACCGGCGTCTTGCAGAAGGACGGCGCCCCCGTCGCCTCGGTCATTCCCGAGGAAGGCGGCATCCAGTGGACGGAGAGCTATTCCATCGGCAAAGGCACGACGAAGCACGAGATCATCAACAAGTTCATCCAGTACATGCTGTCGCCACGCGGGCAGGTGCGGTCGATCCAGATGGCGGCTTATCCTGGCCTGTCGCCCACCAAGTCGGGGTGGACGGCGATCCAGGAGGCGAACCCCGCCGAGGCGGAGCGCTCCGGCCTGATCGAAGGCCACGACCAGAGCCCGATCAAGCTCCTGGAGGAAGGCCGGCTCTTCTTCCGCGACATCCCACAGCAGCAGTCGCTGGAGGACTGGAACGACTTCTGGTCCGAGTACAAGACCGCCTGACCTCGCCCGTCCATTGCCCACACCGAGGGGCCGTGCGCGGCCCCTCACCCGTTCCGCCGGTGAAAGTCCCGCATGCCGTCCCGCACCGACGTCTATAAATACGTCTGGCGCCTGCCGCTGATCCTTTGGCAGGGCCTCTTCTTCGTCGTCCCGCTGCTTCTGATGGTGGCGATGTCCTTCTGGCTCGTGCGCAACTACCGCATGACGCCGGACTTCATCTTCGACAACTGGGAGCGGATGCTGACACGCGGCTACGTCTGGAACGCCTACGAGGTGACGTTCCTGCGCGCCACGGTGGCGGCGGCGCTGGCGAGCCTCATCGCCTTCCCGGCCTCCTTCGCGCTCGCCTTCCGCGTGTCGGAGACGACGCGGCGCTGGGCGATCTTCTTCCTCATCGTGCCGTTCTTCACCTCCTACCTCGTGCGGGTCTACGCGTGGCAGGTGCTGCTGGCGGAAAGCGGGCCGATCAACGCCGTCCTCGGCTTCGCCGGGCTCGGCCCCTTCACGATGCTCAATTCCGGCTTCGGCGCCATGGTCGGCTACATGACGCTGGTGCTGCCGCTCGTCGTCATCCTGCAGACCTTCAGCCTGGCGGCGATCGACAAGAACCTCATCGAGGCGGCCGCGAACCTCGGCGCCGGGGCGGCGCAGCGGCTCTTCAATGTCATCATCCCCGCCGCCAAGGTGGGTCTCATCCTGGGCGCGGTCTTCGCCTTCATCCTCTCCTTCGGCGACTTCGTGAGCCCCTTCTATCTCGGCGGCTCCAAACCGCCCACGCTCTCCATCCTCATCATCGACACCACGAAATCCGGCCAGCAGTGGCCGCGCGCGGCTGTGGTCGCGGTGATGATGATCGTCACCCTGTTCGTGGTCGCCTTCGCCGCCGTCGGCGCGGCCTATGGGCGGAGGAACGGCTGATGCGCTCCGGCGTCCTCCTCAGGCTCTACATCGCCGCCGTCTTCGTTTTCGTGTTCGCGCCGATCGTCACCAGCATGGTGTTCTCGGTGAATTCGGACCGCTTCCCCACCGTGCCGCTCGGCCACTTCACGTGGGACTGGTACCGCACCGCTTTCGCACGGCCGGAGGTGTGGACGGCGATCCAGAACTCGCTGATCGTCGCGGCGTGTGCGGCAACGCTGTCGACCCTCATCGGCTTTGCCACCGCCTATACGGACTACCGCTACGGCTTCCGCTTCAAGACCGCCTATCTGGCGCTGGCGCTGCTGCCGCCGACCATCCCGGTCGTCATCATGGGGCTCGCCATGCTGGCGTGGCTGGGACGGCTCGGCCTGTCGGGAACGCTGACGGGCATCGTCATCGCCCACACGGTGATGGCGGCGCCCTTCGCCATGGCCATCTGCCGCCTGCGCCTCAACCAGATGGACGCCGCGCTGGAACCCGCCGCCTGGAACCTCGGCGCCACCCAGTGGAGGGCGATGCGCGCGGTGGTCATCCCCTTCTGCGCCCCCGCCCTCGTCTCCGCCTTCTGCCTCACGGCGGCGGTGTCGTTCGACGAGTTCATCGTCGCCTGGTTCGTCTCCGGCCTCAACAAGACGGTGCCGGTGATGATCCTGGAAATCCTGCAAGGCAACGTCGACCCGCAGATCAACGCCATCGGCACCCTCGTCTTCCTCACCTCGATGACCCTCGTGATCGCCGCTCAGCTTCTCATCATCCGCCGGAGTTCCACATGACCGCCCCGCTCGTGCGCCTCGAGGGCGTCAAGAAGTCCTACGGGGACAGCGTCGCGGTGAAGGGGATCGACCTTGCCATCGGCCGGGGCGAGTTCATCGCCATCATGGGCCCGTCCGGCTGCGGCAAGACCACCACCTTGCGCATGCTGGCGGGGCTGGAGACGCCGACCGAAGGCACCGTCACCATCGACGGCAAGGTGATGAACGACGTGCCGGTCCACGCGCGCGACACGCCACTGGTGTGGCAGTCGCTCGCCCTCTTCCCGTTCCTCAACGTCGCCCAGAACGTGGAATTCGGCCTGAAGATGCGCGGCGTTCCCGCGAAGGAGCGGCGCCAGAAGGTGGCGACGTGGCTGGACCGGCTCGGCCTCAGCGACTTCGCCCGGCGGCGGGTGGACCAGCTTTCCGGCGGCCAGCGCCAGCGCGTGGCGCTCGCCCGCAGCCTCGTCACCGAGCCGCCGATCCTCCTCCTCGACGAGCCTCTGTCGGCGTTGGACGCGCACCTCGTCATCCGCATGCAGGGGGTGCTGACGAAGCTGCAGCGCGAGCTCGGCATCACCTTCGTCTACGTCACCCACTCGCAGTCCGAAGCGTTCGCGATGGCGGACCGCGTCGTCATCATGGGCCATGGCGAGATCGCGCAGATCGGCCGCCCGCGCGAGATCTTCCGCGCCCCGCGCAATCGCTTCGTGGCCGAGTTCGTGGGCCGCAACAACATCCTGTCCGGCACCGTCTCCGGCGGGGCGATCGACCTCGGCCCCATCACCGTGCCGCTGCCTGGCGCCGCCGACGGCCCGGCCGAGATCGTCGTCGCCGCGGACCGGATGAAAATCTCGCGCGAGGCGCCGGCCGCACCGGCGCTCGCCGCCGACTTCGTGTCGGAGGAGTTCGCGGGCACCGGCATCATCTGCTATTTCGAGGGCCCCGGCGGCGAGGAACTCAAGGCGCAGGTGAGCGAGGACGAGCTGGAGGCGCTCGACCCCGCACCCGGCGCGCGGTTTTATCTCACCTGGGCGCCCGAGTCGGCGCACGTGATGACAGGTCAGTCATGAACATCGACATCATCGTGAAGGGCGGCACCCTGCCGGACGGGCGGGTGGCCGACATCGCCATCGCGGACGGGCGCATCGCCGCTGTGGACGACGCCATCACCGCCGAGGCGGGCGAGGTGATCGACGCGTCGGGCAAGCTCGTCGCCCAGCCCTTCGTGGACGCGCACTTCCACATGGACGCGACGCTCTCCTACGGCCGCCCGCGGGTGAACGCATCGGGCACGCTCCTCGAAGGCATCGCGCTGTGGGGCGAACTGAAGGCGATCCAGTCGCGCGAGGACATCGTGGAGCGGGCGCTCGCCTACTGCCGCCAGGCCGTCGCGAAAGGCGTCCTCGCGATCCGCAGCCACGTGGACGTGACGGACCCGTCCTTCGCCACGGTCGAGGCGCTCTTGGAGGTGCGCGAGGCGGTGAAGGACACGCTGGACCTGCAGCTCGTCGCCTTTCCGCAGGACGGCTGGTTCCGCGCCGAGGGGGGCGGCGCCAACGTGGTGCGGGCGCTGGATGCCGGGGTAGACGTCGTCGGCGGCATCCCGCATTTCGAGCGGACGATGGCGGACGGGTTCGCGGCGGTGCGGGCGGCGTGCGAGCTGGCGGCGGAGCGGGGCCTTCGCGTCGACCTCCACTGCGACGAGAGCGACGACCCGATGAGCCGTCACATCGAGACGCTGGCGGCCGAGACGATCCGCTGCGGCCTTCAGGGCCGTGTGGCAGGCTCGCACCTCACGTCCATGCACTCGATGGACAACTATTACGTCGCCAAGCTCATCCCGCTGATTGCCGAGGCCGAGGTGGCGGCGATCCCCAACCCGCTGATCAACATCACGCTGCAGGGGCGGATGGACACCTACCCGAAGCGGCGCGGGCTGACGCGGGTGCCGGAGCTGGCGGCGTCCGGTGTGACGGTGGCGTTCGGTCAGGATTGCGTTATGGACCCGTGGTACCCGCTCGGCTCGGGCGACATGCTGGACGTTGCGCACATGGGGCTACACGTGGCGCTGATGACCTCGCCGGACGCGATGCGCCGCGCCTTCGCGATGGTGACGGACACGCCGGCCGCCATCCTCGGCCTCGACTTCGGCCTGACGACCGGCGACCGCGGAAGCCTCGTGGTGCTGGACGCGGCCGACCCGATCGAGGCGCTGCGCCTGCGCCCGGCCCGTCTCGCGGTCATCTCCAACGGCCGCGTCGTCTCACGCACCGCCCCGGCTGTCTCCACCGTGACGGCGAGCTTCTGATGCTCTCGTTCTTCTCGGCGCCCTGTGAGGCGCTCACGGTCGGGTGCCGCGCTAGCCTGACCAAGGGAACTGCGCTGTTGCGCAGTTCCCTTCATTTGCTGCTGAAGTCCGCAAGAGCGGACTTCAGGGCCGCCGTCGCGCCAATCCCTTGGCGGAGACGGTGGTACGCGCGCAAGGAGCCGCAGGCCGGCTTTAGCCGCTTGTCCTTGCGCGTGTGCCGCCGTCTCTGCCATGCGGTGCAGGGCGACGGTGGGTCCGGTGGTCAGGCGGGCCCGCTGACCATTGGTGGGACCCGAGCCCGCCGGAGGCTGCGGCGGCGCCCCCAAGGGAGGCCCTGATGCTGCTGCACCCCCTCCCCTGGCCCACCGGCAAGCGCCTCGCAGCGTCCATCACCTTCGACGTCGATGCGGACAGTCTCATCCGCAACGCGCGACCGGACGACGGGCACCTGAGGCTCCACCCCGTCACCATGGGCCGCTACGGCCCCACGGTGGCGGTGCCGCGCATTCTGGACACGTGGCAAAGGTTCGGCATCCGCCAGACCTTCTTCATGCCGGCGTGGGTGATGGAGACCTATCCCGCCACGGTGGAGGCGATTTTGAAGGGGGGCCACGAGATCGGCCACCACTCGTGGCGCCACGAGGACCCGCTCGGCCATTCGGACGACCGCGAGGCGGAGCTTTTCGGCCGCGCGATGGACACGCACGTCAGGATGACCGGCACCAAGCCGCGCGGCTACAGGGCGCCGGTCTACAACGCCACACCCGCCATCATCGGCCGGCTGATCGACGAAGGGTTCCTGTACGATTCCTCCCTGATGGCCGACGAGATCCCGTACCTGATGCGCCATCCCAAGGGCGAGATCATCGAGTTGCCGCCACACTGGGGGGCGGACGACTGGCCGCCCTTCGCCCATTTCGAGGAAATCGGCTACCTGATGCCGGTGCGCGCCCCGTCGGACGGCATCCGCGCCTTCCAGGAGGAGTATGCCGCGATGCACGCCGCGGGCGGCTTCTTCATGCCGGTGCTGCACCCCTTCCTGACCGGCCGTCTGGCGCGCTGGGCGGCGATGGAGGCGTGGCTTGCCCCGCTGGTCGAGGCGGGCGACACATGGTTCGCGCCGCTGGAGGAGATCGCCGCCCACGCCGCGCGCCACCGGGACCTGCTCCGGGTGGACACCATCGCCGAAGGAGACCCCGCGTGACCCCTGTCGACCCCGCCTACCTCCCCGTCTCCGCGTTCGACGTGCCGCGCTTCGCCGGTCTCGCCACGGTGATGCGCCTGCCGGTGCGCACGGCGGCGGCGCCGGACGGGGCGGAGATCGGCTTCCTCGGCATCCCGTTCGACGGCGGCACCACCAACCGGCCGGGCGCGCGGCACGGCCCGCGGGCGGTGCGCGACGCGTCGACGATGATCCGCATGGTCAACCAGGCGACGGCGGCGGCGCCGTTCCACACAGCCCGCGCGGCCGACTTCGGCGACGCGCAGGTGAACCTTGCCGACCTCACCCACACCCTCACACTGATCGAGGCGCAGACCGCGGCGCTGCG
Organism: Acuticoccus yangtzensis; assembly: GCF_001927245.1. Taxonomy (GTDB): domain Bacteria; phylum Pseudomonadota; class Alphaproteobacteria; order Rhizobiales; family Amorphaceae; genus Acuticoccus; species Acuticoccus yangtzensis. Next base: position 350,616 of record NZ_MJUX01000004.1, read on the forward strand.
CGCAGGCGGCGTCGTCCCGCTCCTCATCGGCGGCGACCATCTCATCACCCTCCCGGCGCTCCGTGCGGCTCGGGCGGCGGCGGACGGCCCGCTTGGCCTCGTCCACTTCGACGCGCACACGGACCTCTTCGACAGCTACTTCGGCGGCATGCGCTATACCCACGGCACCCCCTTCCGGCGCGCGGTGGAGGAAGGGCTGCTCGACCCGAAGAGGATGATCCAGATCGGCATCCGCGGCACCACCTATGACGGCGAGGACCGCGCCTTTGCAGCCGCCAACGGCATCCGCATCGTCACCATCGAGGAGTTTCGCGAGCGCGGGCCTAAGGACGTGATGGCCGAGGCGCGGAACGTGGTGGGGAGCGCCCCCACCTACCTCTCCTTCGACATCGACGCGCTGGACCCCACCATCGCCCCCGGCACGGGCACGCCCGAGATCGGCGGCCTCACCGCCTACGAGGCGCAAGTGATGCTGCGCGCGCTGGACGGGGTGGACATCGTCGCGGGCGACCTCGTCGAGGTGGCTCCGGGCCTCGACCCCGCGGGCGGCACCGCGTGGCACGGCGCGTCGATATTGTTCGAGATGCTGTGCGTGGTCGCCGCCGCCACCGCCCGCCGCAAAGGCCGCGAGCCGGTGCTGTGCGCCAACCTGAAGGGCGCGTGAGATGGCTCACGGCTACGAGACGGGGCGGCTGAACCTTCCTTTCGTCGGCATCTGCACCTTCGCCAAGGCGCCTTACGTCACCACGCTCGCCCCCGGCGAGGCGGACGTCGCCATCCTCGGCGCGCCGTTCGACTTCGGCACACAGTGGCGCGCGGGCGCCCGGTTCGGCCCGCGCTCGGTGCGCGAGGCGTCCACCCTCTTCTCTTTCGGCCATGCCGGCGCCTACGACCACGAGGACGACACGACCTATCTGGCGGACACCCGCATCGTCGACCTCGGCGACGCGGACATCGTCCACACCGACACCGAGACGAGCCACGCCAACATCGAGGCCGGGGTGCGGGCGATCCTGGCGGCGGGGGCGCTTCCGGTGGTGATCGGCGGCGACCATTCGATCAACATCCCCTGCGTGCGTGCCTTTTCGGATCACGGGCCGATCCACATCGTCCAGTTCGATGCGCATCTGGACTTCGTGGACGAGCGGCACGGCGTGCGCCACGGCCACGGCAACCCGATGCGCCGCGCCGCCGAACAGGACCACGTCACCGGCCTCTCCCAATTCGGCATCCGCAACGTGTCGTCCACCGCCAAGGAGGGCTACGAGGCGGCCCGCGCGATGGGGTCGGACATCCTCTCCGTGCGCCAGATCCGCGCGCTGGGCGCCGAGGCCGTGCTCGCCCGCGTCCCCGCCGGTGCGCGCTACTATGTGACGATCGACATCGACGGCTTCGACCCGTCGATCGCGCCCGGCACGGGCACCCCGTCGCACGGCGGCTTCCACTATTACGAGGTGCTGGAGCTTCTGGCGGGGCTCGCGAAGCGCGGCACCATCGTCGGCGTCGACCTCGTCGAGGTGGCGCCGGACTACGACCATTCGGGGTCGACGGCGATCCTGGCGGCACAGATCCTCCTCAACCTCATCGGCCGGATCATGGCGGCCCGCTGAGGCGGCGGCGCGCCGACCCGCGATGGAACAGCTCTACGCCCTCTTCGCCGAGGTCGCGCGGCAGGGATCGATCCGCAAGGCGGCGGACCGGCTCGGCCTGTCGGCGGCCTCCGTCAGCCGCCACATCGCGCGGCTGGAACACTCGCTGGACGCGCCGCTGCTGGACCGGCGCACCGACGGCGTGCGGCTCACCCCTGCGGGTGAGCTCCTGCTGCGCTTCATCGCCGACCGCACGCGCGAGTTGGAGCGCCTGCGCGCGGCCATCAACGAGTTGAAGGCGGTGGAGCGGGGTCACGTCTCGCTGTTCACGGTAGAGGGGATGCTGGGCGGCTTCATCCCGGGGGCGATCGCCACATTCGCGCGGCTCTATCCCGGCATCACCCACGAGCTGGTGGTGGCGGGGACGGACAACGTCGTCGCCGCCGTCGCCGAGGACCGCTGCGATATCGGCATCGCCTTCCAGCCGCAGCCGCGCGGCGGGGTGACCACGGTGGCGCAGATGCGCCAGCCGGTGCTGGCCGTCGTCGGTGCCGGGCATCCCCTGGCGGGGCGGCACGGGATCACCATGGCCGACCTTGCCAGCGAGCCGCTGTGCCTGCCGGACAAGACCTTCGGCATCCGCCAGGCGGTCGACCGGGCGGCCAAGCGGGCGGGTATCACCGCGCTCCACATGGAGACCAACTCCATCGACATGATGCGCCACTTCGCGCTGACCGGGATGGGCGTCACCTTCATGCCGGCCTTCGCGTTCGAGCGGGAGGCGGCGGCGGGCAGCCTCGTCGGCATCGCCATCGCCGATTCGAACCTGGAAAGTGCCACGGCGAAGGTGTGCATCCACGCCGAGCGCAGCCTGACGTGGGCCGCGCGGCGCATGCTCGACATCATCCTCAACGCCAGGCCGGACGGGTTCCGCCCCGTCTGAGAGCCGCGCGGACACAGACGGCCGGAACGCGGAAGGTGTTGCACAAGATGCAACACGGCGGGCCACATTTGACGCTTCCGCCGGTCACCGATGACGGTTAGCTTCATTCTTAATCATGCACACGAATGGAGCGGCTGGATGCGTCGATCCCCTTCTCGTCTCTCGGTCCCCCGCCTCTCGGCCTCGCGGCTGATGCTCCCGGCCGCCATCGCCGCCGGACTTGCGGCAGCCGCCCTGACAGCGCCTGCCGCCTTCGCGCAGGAGACGATCAAGGTCGGCGCGCCGCTTCCCCTCACCGGCGCCCTCTCCCCCGAAGGGCTGAAGCAGCAGCGCGGCTATGACCTGTGGGCCAAGGCCGTCAACGCCGACGGCGGGCTGAAGGTGGGCGACACCGCCTACGAGGTCGAGATCGTCTACGTCGACTACGAATCGCAGACGCCGCGTGCGGTGCAGTCGGCCGAGCGCCTGATCACCGAGGACGAGGTGAACTTCCTCTTCTCGCCCTTCGGCTCGGGCGCGGCGAAGGCCGCCTCTAGCGTGTCGGAGCGCTACCAGATCCCGACCATCGCGGCGACGGCCTCCTCCCCCTCGGTCTATGACCAGGGCTACCAGTATCTCTTCGGCACCTTCACGCCGAACGACACGCTGACGACGCCGCTCACCGACCTCGTGCTCGAAGCCGACGACACGATCAAGACGATCGCCGTCTATGCGCGCAACGACCTCTTCCCGCTCGCCATCGCCCACGAGGCGGAGGCGGCCGCGAAGGCGAAGGGGCTCGATGTCCTGTCCTTCGACGAATATGCCATCGGCACGATGGACCACGCCTCGGCGCTGACCTTGATGCGCACGCGTCAACCGGACTGGGTCTTCGTCACCGGCTACATCAACGACCTGATCCTGATCCGCCGGCAGCTCGCCGACCTCGGCGTCGCCCCCAAGGTGCTGTCGATGATCGCCGGCCCCGCCTACAAGGAATTCATCGAGGCGGCCGGGCCGCTCGCCGACAACGTGTCGAGCGCGGCCTGGTGGCACCCGGCCGTGGCCTATGACGGGGACGACATCTTCGGCACCACCGCCGACTATGTGGCCGCGTTCGAGGCCGAATATGGCGCGACGCCGGACTATGCCGAAGCCTCGGCCAGCGCTGCGGGCGCGATCCTCGGCATGGCGATCGAGGCGGCCGGGTCGATCGACCCGCAGGAGGTGCGCGAGGCGCTGGCGCAGATGGACGCGGTGACCTTCTACGGCCCGGTCAAGTTCGGTGAGACCGGGCAGATCACGTCGCTGGAACCGCCGGTCTTCCAGATCCAGGACGGCACCACGAAGGTGGTCTTCCCCGAGGCGGTGAAGCAGACCGACCTCGTCATCGGCGGCATCAAATAAATCTCCCCCGCCTCCCGGCCAGGCTCCGGCCTGCCGGGGGTCCCTCCACCGGCCCGGATCCGTCCGGGCCGGTCCCCTTTGTCGGCAGGCTTCCTCGCCCCGCCATCCGGCGCCCGCAGCGCGCCGGTCCGTCCCCGGCGCCGCCAGCGTCCGGTCAACGCCCCCGCCGCAGCCCGCACCCGGCGCGGCCTTCAGGGACGCTTCATGCTCTACGCTCAGATCCTCGTGAACGGGCTCATCCTCGGCGGGCTCTATGCCTGCATCGCCGTCGGCTTCTCGCTGGTGTGGGGGGTGCTCAACGTCATCAACATCCTGCACGGCTCGTTCGTCGTGCTCGGCTCCTACGTGGCCTACTTCGCCTACGTTCACCTCGGCATCCACCCCTTCCTGTCGATCGTCCTGTCCGGCGCGCTCCTGTTCGCGCTCGGCTATGTGATCCAGGCGGGCCTCATCAACCGCGTCATCGCCGCGCCGGTGCTGACGACGCTGGTGCTCACCTTCGGGCTGGAGCTCCTCCTCAACAACGCCGTGCTCGTCGCCTTCTCGGCCGACTACCGCGCGGTGCAGCTCGCCAACCCCATGGGCAGCCAGATCATCGGCGGCATCGTCTTCCCGATGGAGCGGGTGATGGCGACGCTCCTCGCCCTCGCCCTCACTGGCCTCCTCTATCTGATGCTGGCCAAATCGAAGATCGGCCGCTCCATCGTCGCCGTGCGCATGGACCCGGAGGCCGCCGCGCTGATGGGCGTGAAGGTGAAGCGCATCTATGCGGTGACCTTCGGCGTCGGCGCGCTGATGGCGGGCGCGGCGGGGTCGCTGCTGTCGGTCGTCTTCCCCATCTCGCCGCTCAACTCCACCGAGTTTCTCGGCATCGCCTTCGTCGTCTGCGTGCTCGGCGGGCTCGGCTCCATCGCCGGGGCGATGGTCGGCGGCCTGGCGCTCGGCGTCATCGAGAGCTTCGGCGCGCTCCTCATCGGCCCGCAGCACGGGCTGACGATCGCCTTCTCGCTGCTCATCCTTCTTCTCATCGTCCGGCCCACCGGCATCATGGGGCGGCGCGGCTATGAATAAGGGGCAGACCATGCACCGCGTCGCGGTTGCGCTCACCCTCATCGCCGTGGCGCTGATCGCAGCCCTTCCGGCGCTGTCGGACAACTACCTGCTGCGCCTCGGCACCATGGGTGCGATGTACGCGATCCTCGCCCTGTCCTGGAACATCATCGGCGGCTTCGCGGGCTATCCGTCCTTCTCTACGGCGGCCTTCTTCGGCCTCGGCGCCTATTCGGGCGCCATCCTGCAGGGGGCCGGGTTGCCGATGCCGCTCGCCTGGGTGGCGGCGGGGCTCATCGCCATGGCCTTCGCAACGCTTCTCGGCCTCGCGATCCTTCACCTCAAGGGCCACTACTTCGCCATCGCCTCGCTGGTGGTGGCCGAAGTGCTGCTCGAGATCACCACCTCGTGGACGAGCCTCACCGGCGGCGGCATGGGGCTGAACCTTCCCATCATCCGCATCTCCATCGACGCGCAGGCCCGGCTCTTCTTCTGGTCCATGCTCGCCATCGCCGTCATGGCGCTCGGCATGAACTACTGGGTGTCGCGCCACAGGCTCGGCTTCGGCCTCATGTGCATCCGCCAGAACGAGGACGCGGCGTCGATGGTGGGCATCAACACCACGCTCTACAAGGTGACGGCGTTCGCCCTCTCGGCGGTGCTCGTCGGCGCGGCGGGCGCGCTCTATGCCTCGTGGGTGTTCTACATCGAGCCGCCGGACGTGTTCGCCACGCTGACCTCGGTGAAGCCCATCGTCATGGCGATGCTGGGCGGCGCAGGCACGGTGCTCGGCCCGGCGATCGGCGCGGTCCTCTTCCTCGCGATGGAAGAACTCGTGTGGCGCAACCTCCTCCAGATCCACGCCGCCGCGCTCGGCCTCCTCATCGTGGCGCTGATCTTCTTCCTGCCGGGCGGGCTTCTCGGCCTCGTCACCGGCAAGCGCAAGCGGCGTGTCGTCGCCAAGAAGGGCGAGACGACCTCGAACAGCGCAGTGAAGGGAGGCGCGGCATGAGCCCGATCCTGGAACTCACCAACGTCACCCAGCGCTTCGGCGGGCTGACGGCGGTGGACGACGTGACGCTGTCGGTCATGCCGGGCGAGGTCGTCGGCCTCATCGGCCCCAACGGTGCGGGTAAGACGACGCTCGTCAACGTCATCACCGGCGTCTATCGCGGCACGGGGACGATCGTCTTCGACGGTCAGCGGATCGAGGCGCTGAAGCCTTACCAGATCAGCCGGCTCGGCGTCGCGCGCACCTACCAGGTGGTGCAGCCCTTCCCGGAGATGACGGCGCTCGAAAACGTCATGGCACCGGCGACCTTCGCCCATGCCGGCGTTTCGCTCACCACCGCGCGAGAGAAGGCGGCGGAGGCGCTCGACTTCGTCGGCCTCGGCGCCGAGAAGGACAAGCGCGCCTCCTCCCTGACGCTCGCCGGACGCAAGCGGCTGGAGCTCGCCAAATCGCTCGCCATGGAGCCGAAGGTGCTGCTCTTGGACGAGGTCAACGCGGGGCTCAACCCGGCGGAGATCGACGTTGCGGTCGACCTCATCCGGCGCATCGCCGCGCGCGGGGTCACCATCATCATCATCGAGCATCTGATGAAGGTCGTGATGAACCTCTGCACACGCATCGTCGTCCTCCACCACGGGGCGAAGATCGCCGAGGGGGCGCCGGACACGGTGACGTCCGACCCTGCGGTGATCGAGGCCTATCTGGGCAACCGCTACGCCAAGCGGGCGGCCGAGCGGGCCGCCGCCGCCGCGGGAGGCGCCCATGGCTGAGCCCCTTCTCACCGTCTCGGGCCTGCAATCGGGCTACGGCGACATCCAGATCCTCTGGGGCGTCGACCTCGACGTGATGGCGGGCGAGATCGTCTGCCTGGTCGGCTCCAACGGCGCGGGCAAGACGACGCTTCTGAAGACCCTCTCAGGCCTCGTCACCGCCACCGCCGGGTCGGTGCGCCTCGGCGGGACCGAGCTTGCGGGTGCTGAGCCGGACCGGGTGCTGGCGGCCGGCATCGCCCACGTGCCTGAAGGGCGGCGCCTCTTCCGCACCATGAGCGTGACCGACAACCTCCTCATGGGCGCCTACCTGCGCGACACCAAGGACCCCGAGGTGAAGGCCGACCTCGACCGCGTGATGACCATGTTCCCCCGCCTCGCCGAGCGGGCGCGGCAGGACGCGGGCACCTTGTCGGGCGGCGAGCAGCAGATGTGCGCCATCGGCCGCGGCATCATGAGCCGGCCCAAGGTGCTGATGATCGACGAGTTGTCGCTCGGCCTCGCCCCGCGCGCGGTGGAGCTTCTGTCGGAGACCCTGGTGGAGGTGAACCGGGCCGGGACCACGATCCTCCTCATCGAGCAGGACGTGATGACGGCGCTCGAGATCTCCCACCGCGGCTTCGTTCTCGACCGCGGTCGCGTCGTCATGAGCGGCACGCCGGACGTTCTCGCCGAAGCGCCCGAGGTGCGCGAGGCCTATATCGGCGCCTGACGCCGTGCTTTCAGTGGCCGCCCCGCGCGGGCGGCCGTGCTTTCAGTGGCCGCCGCGACTGGCGGCCATCCGATCCCCCTCTCAGGAGACGAACGATGACCGACACCGTGGCGATGGACGCGGGCGGCTATGACTACATGCCGGGCGTGTTCCAATATTCATGCGGCGTCGCCGCCCAGCCGGGCTTCGAGATCAAGCGCGTGCGCTTCGCCAACCCGGTGCCGCTGGCCGAAGGGTTCGCCCGCGCCAAGGCGCACATCGAGGCCGAGGGGCGCCCGCTGACCGCCTTCTGCCAGTGCGAGCTGCGCTCCCCCGGCCAGTTCTCCGAGGACGGCTTCCGCGCCTTCAACGAGCTCTACTGCGGCACCTTGGAGGAATGGGGCATCTACAAGAACGGCATCAACCCCGTCGCCCGCTCCAACGTGTGTCCCGAGATCGACGCGCCCGCGACCCCGTCCTTCCACGCCTTCGCCTACACCGTGCCGTCTGACGTCGCGGGCACCTTCGCCATCGCCGGCAGCGGCGAGGTGCCGGAGGGCAAGAACAACTATTTCGACCACGTCGTGGCGCGCGGCGACCAGAGCCCGGCCGGCATGACCGCCAAAGCCCGCCATGTGCTGGGCGAGATGGAGCGCCGCATGGCCGCCTTCGGCAAAGGCTGGGCGGACGTGACCGCGGCGCAGGTCTACACGGTGTTTCCGATCCACGCCTTCCTGGCCGACGAGCTGGTCGCCCGCGGTGCGGCGCGGCACGGTGCCACCTGGCATTTTGCCCGCCCGCCCATCGTCCAGCTCGATTACGAGATGGACACGCGCGGGGTCTATTCGGAAAGCGTCATCCCGGCCTGATCCGGGGTTCGGTTGTGGGCTGCGGAGAGATCCCCGCAGCCCGTCCGGCTTACTGCTCCGCGACGATGCGGTTGACCAGAAGGCCCGCGGGGCCGAGGTCGACCTCCACCACGTCGCCGTCCTTCATCCACACCGAAGGCTCGCGCCGCTCGCCGACGCCGCCCGGCGTGCCGGTGGCGATCACGTCGCCGGGTGACAGCGGCGTGAAGGTCGACGCATAGGCGATCACGTCGGGGATCGAGAAGATCAGGTCCGCCAGTGTCGCCTTCTGCATAACCTCGCCGTTCAGGCGCGTCTCGATCGGCAGGGCCGTCACGTCGCCGATCTCGTCCGGCGTCACCAGAGCCGGACCGAACGCGCCGGTGCCGGGGAAATTCTTGCCCGGCGTGAACTGGGCGGTATGGCGCTGCCAGTCGCGCACCGAGCCGTCCATGAAGGGCGCGTAACCGGCGACGTGGTCGAGCGCGTCTTCCGGCTTGATGTTGCGCCCGCCGCGGCCGATCACCAGCGCCAGCTCGCCCTCATAGTCCAGGTTGTCGGACACCTTCGGCTTGATCACCGGCGCGCCGTCGGCCACCAGCGAATCGGCGAAGCGGGTGAAGAAGGTCGGATGGCCGACGGGCTTGCGGCCGGTCTCCTCGCGGTGCGCCACGTAGTTCACGCCCACGCACAGGACCTTGCCGGGGTTCGGGATGACCGGCAGCAGCGTGACGTCCGACATCGCGAATTCGGCCTTGCGCCCGTGCACGGCGCGGGCGGCGTCGGCCAGGAGATCCTCGGCGATCGCTTCGGCCAGAGTGTCGATGCCCGGAATGAGCTTGGCGAGATCGATGATCCCGCCCTCCACCAAGGCACCGAAGGACGGCCGGCCGAGCCGGACATAGGACACGAATCGCATGGGGATCCTCCAAAGGCGCATTCCGGGAGACGGTTAGCCACCCGCTTGAAATGCGCAAGCGTCACGGGCGGCGATGGTTGGGCCCGGGCGCCGTCAGTCGGGCAGAACCGCGACGTCGAGCAGGGCCTGACGCCCGGTATCGGCTGCTTCGAGCGCCGCTTCAAGAGCGGCTGCGAGGTCGGCGGGGTCGGTGACGCGGCGGGCGAAGGCGCGGCTCGCTTCGGCGGTGCGCACGAAGTCCGGCGTCGGCTTCAGCGCGGTCAGCGGCATCTGGTTGGCGCGGGCGGCGGCGCCGTTCGGGTAGAGCCCGACGACGGAGGCACGCACCGCCCCCCACTCCTCGTTGTTGAGGATGATGACGACCACGCCGAGCCCCAGCGCCTCGGCCACCTGGTGGCAGGCGGTGGGGTTGGCGAACATGTAGGAGCCGTCCCCCATGGTGGCGACGACGGTGCGGGCGGGGTCGGCGAGCTTGGCGCCCATCGCGGCCGGAAAGCTCCAGCCGAGGCCGCCCGAATGCGGCTCCTGGAACCACGACAGCGGCGCGCGACGGGAGAGAAAGCCGAGCTTGGTGCCGAGTTCGGAGAACACGGACGTCGCCTGCCCCGCCACCTCCCGCGCCTCCAAGGCACGGCCGAGGGCGGCGCTGACGAAAGCCTTCGTCATCCCGCGCGAGGTGTCGGCGGCGGCGGCCTCCAGCTTGGCGCGCTCGGCCGCGGAGGCGGCGGCCAATCGCGCGCGGCGCGCCGCGACGCCGGACGGGCGCGGCAGGCGGTCCATCGCGGCGATCAGCGCCGGGATGGTGTCCGCGTTCTCGCCCCGAAGAGCGATGTCGCTGCGGAAACCGCGCACGGGGAATCGCGAGAAGACCGGATCCGGCCCCATGGTGACCACCGTTTCGGCCGCTGGCACCGGGTGGATGTCCGGCCACCAGGGGGCGAGCGCGTCGAGGATCACCACGACGTCCGCCTCGGCGAGCCACGGGCCGGGGTCGGCGCCGACGTGGCAGGGATGGTCGGTCGGGATCGCGAGATGCGTCGCCCACCAGGACGAGACGGCGATCCCCCACTCCTCTGCCCACGCCGCAAATGCCGCGAAGCTTTCCGCGTCCCCCGCCCCGCGCTGGGCGATCACCAGCGGCGCCCGCGCCCCGGCCAGCGCCTCGGCCGCGGCGGCGACGGCGGCCGGGTCCGGCGCCACCCGCACCGGGGCGATGCTGGCGGGCGCGGCGAGATCCTCGGCGGCGACGGGCTCGCACAGCACCTCGCGCGGGAGGGAGAGATAGACCGGCCCCTTCGGCGTCGACATGGCGATGGCCGAGGCGCGGTCCAGCAAAGGGGCAATCTGCTCGGGATAGCGCAGCTCGTAGTCCCACTTCACCGCCTCGCGCACCAGGGCGGTCTGGTCGCGCATCTCCTGCCCCCAGGCGATCGGCACCGTTCGCGCGCCGAAGCGCCCCGCCTCCGTCACCGGCGTGCGGCCTGACATGAGGATCATCGGGATGTGCTCGCACGCGGCGTTGATCGCCCCGGTGGCGCCGTTGGAGAGGCCGACATTGGTGTGCAGCATCACCGCCTGCGGCCGCCCGGTGACTAGGAAATAGCCGTGCGCCATCCCCATCGCAGCGTGCTCGTGCGGGATGACGAGGGCGGCGGGAAGGTCCACCCCCGCGGCGGCGGCCTCGGCCAGCCCCTCGATGATCGGCGGAAAGTCCGTGCCGGAGTTGGCGAAGACCACGTCGACGCCGAGCGCCTTGAGACGGGTGAAGATGGCCCCGCCTGCGGTCATCCGCCCCGTTCCGTGATGCGTCATCGCGTTTCCCCGGTCGTCCTTGGTCGTGTTGCGGCGCCTGATCCGCAGCGGTCGGCGCCTTGGGCGACAAGTGGCCACAAAGGGATGGCCGAACCAAGCCCGGTCGCGCGAAGAATCGCTTGCACATCACGTCTGCGCTACGCCAATAGCATCGAGACGGATGGCTGGCGTATGGATGAGGGCGCGGCCACGGCTGACCCGGCCCGCGCGCTGCTGCCGTCACCCGCACCGCCGTTACGGCCGCGCCGCGTCCGGTCCGGCCGGCCGCGCCGCCTCGTTCGACCCCAGGGAGCCCTCCCATGAAGCCCGCTCGCATCTCGTTGTTCTCGCGGCGGCGATCCAAGCCCCAGACCCGCGCCGAGGCGGACATGGCGCTGGTGGAGGCCGCCTTCGACGCCGAATATTACCTCGCCAACAATCCCGACGTGGCGGCCGCGGGGATGGACCCGCTGCGCCACTTCATGGGCCACGGCTGGCAGGAAGGCCGCAACCCAGCGCCCTACTTCTCGGTGGCGGACTATCTGGAGTTCAACCCGGACGTCGCCTCGTCGGGCGGCAACCCGTTCATCCACTATCTGCGCCACGGGCGGGACGAGGGGCGCACCGCCCGCAAGGATGCCGACCCGACCGCGCACGTGCCGGAGCTGCGCGCCCTGGTGGCCGAGAGGTTCGACGCCCGCTTCTATGCCGAGACGAACAAGGACGTGGTGTCGGCGGGGCTGGACCCGCTGGAGCACTTCCTCGCCGCCGGCTGGCGCGAGGGCCGCGACCCGCGCCCCGACTTCTCCATCGCCCAGTACATGGGTGCGCACCCCGTGGTGGCGCTGACCGGGCTGAACCCGTTCGTCCACCACATCCTGTTCGGCGCCACGCAGGGGGACCTGTCGGCGCCCGCGCGCAGCGGCCCGTCGATCGACGAGCAGCGGGCCATCGCCGCCGCCGCCTTCCACCCCGGCACCTACGCCAAGAGGAACCCGGACCTCGCCGCCACGAGCGACCTGTTGGAGCACTTCCTCACCCGTGGCTGGCGCGAGGGGCGCGACCCTGCGCCGGACTTCTCTCTCGCCGTCTATCTCGCGCGGCATCCTGAGCTGATCGGCAAGGGGGTCAACCCGTTCGTCCACGCGCTGATCGCCCGCAGCGGGACGGCCAAGCGGATCGACCTCGCGAAGATGAGCGATGCGGACCGGCGGGCGATCATCGCCACCGCGTTCGACGAGGCCTTCTACCGCGCCGCCAACCGCGACGTGGCGGCCGATGCGGACGCAATCAAACATTACCTGCGCCACGGCTGGTCGGAGGGGCGCAACCCGGCGCCCTGGTTCTCACCCACCGGCTACCTTCAGGAAAACCCGGACGTCGCCAAGGCGGGGCTGGAGCCCTTCTCCCACTACCTGGCCGTGGGCCGGGCGGAGGGACGGCGCGCGCCGCGGCGCCCTGCGCTCAGCGTGGAGTCCATCGCCGAAGCGCGCGAGGCCGTGGCCGAGGCGTTCGACATTCCCTTCTACCGCGGCATCAACCCCGACATCGACGACGCGACCGACCCCATCCTCCACTATCTCGAACACGGCTGGACCGAGGGGCGGGACCCCGCGCCCTGGTTCTCCACCCGCGCCTATCTGGAGTTCAATCCGGACGTTGCGGAGTCCGGCGCCAACCCCTTCGTCCACTACATCACCAAGGGGCGGGACGAGCGCCGCACCGTCCGCCGGCCGTTCAACCGCTGGAACGCCACCGCCGCGAAGCCGGACGGCCTGCCCGCACCGCCCGCCTATCCGCCGGCGGCCACGCTCCTGTCCGCCGCGCTGGTGACGCGCCGCATCATCGAGATGGTGGGAGCGGAAGGCGCGCTCGTCGTCACGATCACCGACGTCGACCCTGCGGACACCACTGGCGGCGCGGCCGTGGCGCTGGAGGGCGAGGCCTCCGCCGCCGCCGCATCCGGCCGGCCGACGCTCAACGTGCATCCCGAGGCGCCGCGCCCGTCGCTGGCCGGACGGGCCGAGGACCCGGTGCTGCGGTTGAAGGGGGCGGACGGGCTGATCGGCGCGTGCAAGACGTCCGCCTTCGTCGAGGCGCTGATGGCGGTGCGCTATACGATGCTGATCGACGTGGTGGTTCACGGCCTCGCCGGGCATCAGCCGGAGCGGCTGGCGGCGGCGCTCGGCCTGTCCGGCGGGCGGCGCATCCTGTGGCTGCACGACTTCTTCCTCGCGTGCCCCTGCCGGCGGCTCATCAACCCGGACGGCCGCCCCACCAACCCCGCGACCGGCCAGCCGCCCCATAGCTGCCGGTTCGACGACCAGCGCGCCGAGCATCAACGTCGCATCGCGAGCTTCCTGTCGGACACCTCGTTCACAGTGCTGGCGCCGTCGCTGGCCGCCAAGCGCAGCGCCAAGCGCCTGCCGGTGGGCGATCCGCAGCAGATCCGCGTGGCGGCCCCCTTGACGCTGGGCGCGGCGGAACCGGTGGAGCGGGCCGCACCTGAGGGGCCGATCCGCGTCGCCTACGCCGCGGACGGGCTCGACGATTGCGGCTGGCCGCTGTTCCAGGAGATCGCCCGACGCCACGCCTTCGACGGACGCTTCCGCTTCATCACCTTCACCGCGCGGAGGGATCTGCCGCACTTCATCACCCAGGTGCCGGTGGGGGACGCGGCGGACCCTGCCGCGCTGGCCACGGCCTTCACGGCGGAGGCGGTGGACATCGTGGTGGCCGCACCCGGCTGGCCCGTGCCGCTGTCGGTCGCGGCCCATGCGGCGCTGGCGGCGGGCACGGCGGTGATCGCGCTGGAGGCGTCCGGCAATGGGGCGGACTTGGCCGCGCGCGCCGCCCACCACCTCGTGCTGCCGACCGACGAGGCCATACTGGAAGCCTTCGCCGGCGGTGCGGTGGAGCGGATGGTGGCGGACTGGCGCGCCGCTCCGCTGGAGGCGCATCCGATGACGCTCGCCCCCTCCCCGGCTGCGCTGCCCCAAGCGTCCCGCTCGCCCTTCTGACCCGCCGCCTCAACGCGGCGACGCCTCGCGCGGGCCGCCAGGCGCCATCTCAGACGCCGCAGCACCGGGGGAGCGCCGATCGCCTCAGTGCGCCTCGGCCGACAGACGCAGCGCCTCGCCGCGGATGCGTTTCACCATGGCGTTGAGGCCGTTGGAGCGTTGCGGCGTCAGATGCTCGGCAAGCTGCAGGCGCGTCAGGAAGGCGTTGACGTCGAGGTCCTGAACCTCGGCCACCGGGCGCCCGCTGTAGAAGGCGATGAGGATGGCGACGAGGCCGCGCACGATCATCGCATCGCTGTCGCCCAAAAGCTCCATGCGGCCGTCCTTCACGCCGGTCATCAGCCAGACCTGCGAGACGCAGCCCTCCACCTTCGTGGCGTCGGTCTTCAAGGCGTCCGGAAAGTCCGGCAGCTCCCGCCCGAGTTCGATGACGTACCGGTAGCGTTCTTCCCAGTCGTCGATGAACTCGAAGGCGTCGGCGATGTCCTCGGCGTTCGTCATAGTGGCCCTCCGCTCCCCGCAAGATGGGGCGTCAGAGGGCTTATGTCAGGGCCGGGCGTCAGGCGGCAGGGCGATAGTCCGGCGATCCCCAGTGAACCAGCCCCGCGCGGGCCGCACCGGACACCGACGGCGCCATGCCGTAGTGCTGCGCGAGCCGGTCCAGCGCCAGGCGCAGGATGACCTTGCCGCAGCGGGCGGGCCAGCCTTGCGTCTTCTCCACCGTCTCCAACCCTTTTTCCTCGCAGCACACGGCGACGAGCACCGGCGCGAAGTCCGGCCCCACCGCGTCCAGCGCGCGGGTGACGCGGCCGCGCGCATCGTGCGCCGCCTCGCTGAGGGTCAGACCGTCGCGCGGTCGATCGCCGCGCACGGCGGACGCATCCCAGGACTGGGTCACGCGCTCGCGCCGGGCGCCGCGTTCGTGATCGCGCGCCAGGCGCTGCCCGGCCTCGAGCTGGGTGCGGCTCAACATCGGATTGCCGGCCTTGTCGCGCCGCGTGGCGAGCCAGCCGAGCGGGCTCTCCGCAGCGTTCACGGCGAGCCCCTCCGCGCCGCCGCGGCTCTCGACGATGATGTCGCGGTGCTGCGCGATGAAGGCGTCGTCCGGCATCGCCGCGAGGGACCGGCGCAGATACATGTCCCCGGTCGGCGTACGGCCGACACGCCCCTTAGTGACGGCGACGAGATCAGCGGACACCAGCCGAGCGATCTCGGCCGCCGGGATGGTGAGGGCCGCCGATTTCTCGGTCGCGGGAAGGTTAAGGCTGCCATCGTGCGACAGTGTTAAGGAACCCTTACCCACGCGGCGCAAAATGGTGGCATCTTTCATTCCAGAGCCCCTTCCACCGTCTGGCGGCAGTATTCCATGGCGGTGAGCCAGCCCATGAGTTGCTCTTCCACGGCGGTCACCACCGCGTCGATCCGCGGACAGTCCCGACGATCTTCGACGACGCGGCAGGCATGAGCTGCGGTCGTCCGGTCGCGGGAAAAGACGGCTCCGGCCTCGGTCAAAGACCAGCCGAAGGTGACATGAGCGCAATACATCGAAATCTGTCGTGCAAATGCAATCGGCGCTGTCCGCCTGGTCTTTGCGGCCAATTCGTCGACCGGCAAGTTCAGGGCGGCGGCCACGGTCACTTCAATCATGCGGCGCACGATACGCCGATCAATGGTCTTACGCGGGTATCCCAGCGGTCGCGCTTCAATGACCGCCAACTCGTTTGTATGCATTAGCTTCGGCCTTTTTCGCCTTTCCACATGAAGGCGGGTTGCTGTTCTGCCGTTACCTCAATTTAAGGTTGGATAGGAAGACGGGGATAAGATCAAGTCCCCGCCAAATAACTGCGAAGCGTTGAGCTTAATTTTGGCCGGCTCTTCAGGCTTTGTGGGGGGCTTATCCTATCCCCGTCTTCGCGTGCCCCATTAGCTTGGTCCTCGGCCACCACAACGAGGAATTGCAATGAACGCGCAGACTCACGCCGCAGACGCGACACAATCGATCGCGGCGTTAACCCCTGATTGTTTTGAAAATGCCGCGGATACTGCGGATCTACACGAGAGTCTCTGGGCCGCGCCCCGGTCTGTGGCGTGGCTGCGGCGGGAGCTGCGGCGGGAGCGGGCGCGGGGTCGCTGCGGCCACTGGAGCTACGATCTGGCGCGCCACCTGATGCTGGTGAAGGACCTGAAATCCGCCGAGGAGGCGGCGCGATGCACGGCCGTGGCATACGCGGGGACAGACGCGGTTCAGCGCGCTGAAATCATTGCCGGGTGCGGGGACAAGTGCGCCGCCGAGCAGGGCGGGATCGGCGCCGGGCAGAGCGCGGCGATAGGCGCTTCGGGGACCGGGACGGACCGCGGCGGCGATGCGGCGGGGACATCCGACGTCCCGACACGAAAACGCCCGCGTGAACGGCGTCACACGGGGCGTTTGTCTCTCTCGGCTGCGCGGTGAAGCGGTGTCGCGGCTTCAGCCAGCGCGGCTGGGATTGGGATCGGGTGCGCTGCCGTGCGCGCGGCGCGGCGGTACGCTGATGGGTGCGCGGGGGCGGCCCGCGCAGGCGATCGGGCGATCAGCTCGCCGCGGTCTTGCGGCCGCGGGGGGCCGGCTTCTTCCGCTGCTGGCCGAGGCCCATACGCTTGGCGAGCTCGGACCGCGCGGCGGCGTAGTTGGGGGCCACCATCGGATAGTCGGCCGGGAGATTCCAGCGGTCGCGATACTCTTCGGGAGACAGGTTATAGTGCGTGCGCAGGTGACGCTTCAGCGACTTGAACTTCTTCCCGTCTTCCAAGCACACCAGGTAATCGGGCGTGATGGACTTCTTGATCGGCACCGCGGGCTTCAGCGGCTCGGGCTCGGGCTCGGGCTCGCCGCCATTGGTCTTCTGAAGGGCTGCGTAGACTTCGCCGATCAAGTTCGGCAGGTCGTGCGAGGCAACGGAATTATTGCTCACATATGCTGAGACAATCTCTGCCGCCAGATCGATAAGATTCGAATCTTGGACCGGTTCGGACATTTGCCACTCGTTCTTATAAAAGAGCGTCTAGACCGTCGGACAGAGAGGGAGACGGCGACTGCAGGGGACGCGGGATATTTATTCCACATCCCACCCTGCCGCAAGATCACCCCGCTTAGATTTCCAAAATTGATTGCGCTTATAGACCTTTTGAACTGACCCCGCACTTGCAACTCATGTCAGGGCCAGATCTGTAACTCTTGCAGTACCCTCACAGCGCACAGGAGTAACCCGCCACCGCTTCAGGTTGGGGTATATTCTTGGGAATCGCGGCGCGACAATGCATCATGCTTGGTCTGCGCACAGGGCTTGTACCCAACTGTATAAGCAGCTTTTGCCAACAAGTGTGCAGAAACAGGCGCCGTTAACAAAAAGAATACAAAACCTGCCAGCGCACGCCACGCGACATCCGCTTCGCCGAAGTAGAGCGCCAGTGCCGCAAAAAGTCCGCCGACACCCACGGTTCCCGCCTTACTCGCCGCATGCATCCGCATGTATAAATCATCGAGACGGATCAGACCGATCGCCGCGACCAGCACAAAAAAGGCTCCGAGCAGGCAAAGAATGCCCGCCACATACGGAATCAACGTCGTCACAGCGTGCTCCTTTCCGCGTCACCCTCGGCCCGCGCCATCGACACGTCGCCGCGCCGGTGAACGAATCGCGCCAACGCCACCGTCGACAGGAAGCCGACGAGGCCGAGCGCAATGGCGATGTCCACGTAGATCGAGAAGCCGGTGCGGATTCCGAAGACGATGATGAACCCGACGCCGCCATTCACCAGAAGATCGAGCGCCAGGATCCGGTCCGGCAAGGTCGGTCCGATGACAACGCGGGCAATAATCAGAATCACCGCCACAGCCAACATCCCGAAGGACAGGACAAAGCAGAGTTGCAGAAATGCCGGGCCGGTCATTGCGCAAACACCTTCATGATTTTCCGCTCGAAGCTCGCCTTCGTGTCGCGCACCACCGCCTCGGGGTCCGGCGCGTCGATGGCGTGGATGTAAAGGGTCGATCGGTCGTCCGAAACGTCGACCGACAGCGTCCCCGGAGTCAGCGTGATCATGTTGGCGAGCAAGGTGATCTCCACCGGCGTCCGAACATCCAGAGGATAGGCGATGATGGCCGGGTTCAGCTCGCGCGACGGTGACAGAACGATGGTCGCCACGTTCACCGACGACTTGATCAACTCGTAGACGAAGGTGATGGCGAGTGCGACGGCACCGAAGGCGCGGCGGAAATGGCTGGTGGACCCGGCGTCCTCGCGGATCATGGCCAGCGCCAGACCGCCGAGGATGAAGCCGAACACGAGGTTCACCGTGGTGAACGACCCCGTCACCGCCCCCCAGGCCAGCGCCAGGATGATGTTGACCAGGATGGTGGCCATCAGTGCGCCTCCAGAACGCGGGTGATGTAGAGCGACGGATCAAGCAGCCCCGCCACCCCCTCTTCCGCCGGGACGATCACGAGTTGCGGAACGAGGCCGAGGAGAAGGACGAGCGCGGCGAGGAGCACCACGGCCGCCTGCCCGCTGCGCGGCACGCTCACCGCCTCCGCCGCGGCCGCCACCGGCGCCGGGCCGCGCTCGGCCGCAGGCTTCAGGAAGGTGAGAGCCCAGGCCTTGCCCGCCGTGACCGTGGTGAGGAAGCCGGACAGGATGATCGCGACGACGCCGGCGATCCCGAGGACACCGGACGTCTCCAGCGACGCCTGGACCAGCATCAGCTTGGGCCAGAAGCCGGAGAAGGGCGGCAACCCTGCGGCGGCGAAGCCGAACACCAGGAAGAGCCCCGCCACGAGGCTGGAGCGGGCATAGATGTCGGCGCCGGCCGCCGTCGCCCCGCCGCCGAAGCGTTCGGCGAGACCGATCGCCAGGAACAGCCCCATCATGGCGAGGATGGAGTGGACGGCGTAGACCACCGCCCCCGTCAGCCCCGCGCTGCTGCCGAGGCCGAGCCCCACCAGCATGACGCCGATGCCTGAGACGACCAGGAAGGCCGCCATCCGCCGCAGGTTGGTCTGCGCCAGCGCGCCCATGCCGCCCATGATCGCCGTGAAGACGCCGAGCCAGCCGATCAGCGGATAGAACAATTCGCCCTCGGCGCCGAACAGCATGACGAGCACGCGCAGCAGCGCATAGACGCCGACCTTGGTGAGGAGACCCGCGAAGATCGCCCCGACCACCACGCGCGGCGTGTGATAGGAGGCCGGCAGCCAGAAGTGCATCGGGAAGGCGGCGGCCTTCATCGCGAAGGCCATCACGAAGAGCGCCCCGACGGTTGCCACCGGCGCACCGTCGGACGCTGCGATCACGGCGCGGATGTCGGCCATGTTGAGCGTCCCGGTGAAGCCGTAGAGCAGCCCCACCGCGATCAGGAAGATCGTCGTCGCGATGAGGTTGAGCACGCCGTATTTCACCGCGCCGTCGAGCTGCAGCTTCTCCCCGCCCAGGATCATCAGTCCGAAGGAGGACACCAGGAACACTTCGAACCAGACGTAGAGGTTGAAGATATCCCCGGTCGAAAAGCTGCCGCACACCCCGGCGATGAGCAGGCAGTAGAAGGTGTAGAAGCCGAACCGGGTGCGGCTCTCGTCGATATCGCGCCGGGCATAAATGAGGCCGGCCAGCCCCACCACCGCGGTCGCCACCACGAAGAGCGCGCCGAGGCGGTCGACCGTCATGACGATGCCGAAGGGCGGCAGCCAGTTGCCCGCCGCCATGATCAAGGGCCCATTCACCGCGACTTCGGCGAACAGGAGGAAGCCGAACAGCGTGGCGAGGCCGACCGCCGCCATCGCGATGGGCGCCTGCCAAGTCACCTTGTGGCGCAGCATCATCGTCAACGCCGCGCCGAGAAGCGGGATGAGGATCGGCAGCACCGTCAGCCAGGGCGTGAAGGGGGTGCTGCCGGGCATCATCGCCTCGGCGCGCAAGTCGCCGGTGGGCGCCGCTGCGGCCGCGGACGTGAACAGGGCGGCGGCGGCGAGCGCCGTGGCCGGGAGAAGAAGTTTCCGCATGTCGTCAGTACCCAAGCGGCGGTCGGACCGGCTCGACCTCGGCAACGCGCATATCGTCCACGTTGTCGGTGTCCATCGACTGATAGGCACGGAAGGTGAGCACAAGAAGGAAGGCGAAGATCGAGAAGGAGATGACGATCGCCGTGAGGATGAGGGCCTGGGGCAGCGGATTGGCCGTCGCACCCAGGATGTCCGACGCCGAAGAGGCCGCGCCGGCCAGGCTCGACATCTGATCGCTGACCGCCCCGGTCGGCTCGATGCCGACGCTCGGCACCGCGGCATCGGCGCCGGGCGCCACCGCCATGTCGGCGCCGGCCAGAGTACCACCGTGCGCCGGGGCGGCGCCTTCGGGTCCGGGAACGAGGCCTTCGCCGGTGTGGCCGATCGGCGCCGACGCCGCCCCCTCGGGGTAGACGCTGTGATGCGTCCCTTCCGCCAGCACCGGCGGGGCCGGCCCGCCCAGACGCCCGGCGGTGAAGATCATGAGGTTCACCGCGTTGCCGAAGATCGACACGCCCAGAAGGATGCGCACCAGATGCGATGACAGCATCAGATAGATGGAGGCGGCGAAGAAGAGGCCGACCACCAGGCTGAAGATCGCTTCCATCAGTCGCCCTCCTCCAGGGTCAGTGCAATCGAGGCGAGGGAGCCGAGGACGACGAAATAAACGCCGACATCGAAGACGAGGACGGTGGAGAGCGGGATCTCGATCCCCTCCACCACCGGGATCCACCAGAGGCCGGTGAGGACCGGGCGCCCCATGAACATCGCCGAAAGACCGGCGACGGCCGACATCAGGAGACCCGCCCCCGCGATCGCGTTCGGATGAACGACGATCGCCCGCCGGACCGTGTCCACTCCGGAGCCGATGCCGTAGATGGCGAGCGCGGACGCGGCGATGAGACCGCCGATGAACCCGCCACCCGGCTCGTTGTGACCGCGCAGCAGCACGAAGACCGAGAACAGCATCATCAGCGCCGCCAGAAACGGCGCGATGGTGCGGAGGATCAGCGAATTCATGAGGTCACCTCACCGGAAGACGCCTTGCGCGTTGCGGTCATCGTGCTGTCGGACGGCTCGGAGCGGGCCAGCGGGCCGAGGCGCAGCAGCGCCAGGATCGCCAAGCCCGCGGCCATCACCACGGCGATCTCGCCGAGCGTATCGAGGGCACGGAAGTCCACCAGGATCACGTTCACGACGTTGCGGCCGTGAGCGATGTCGTAGGCGTAGGTCATGTAGAAGTCGGACAGGCGCAGGTCGAGCGGCTGCTGCACCACACCATAGAGGACGATGGCGAAACCGAGGCCGCACGCCAACGCGATGGTGGCGTCCTTGATCATGTGACCCTTCAGGCGGTGATCCTCGATTTCGAGATCGAGCTGGGTCATCACCAGCGCGAGGATGATCACCGACAGCGTTTCGACCATGAACTGGGTGAAGGACAGGTCCGGCGCGCCGTAGAGCATGAAGATGAGCGCCACCATCACGCCCTGCACGCCGAGGGAGACGATCGCCACCAGGCGCGACTTGGCGATGATGACGATCCACAGCCCGGCGATCGCCGAGGCGATGACCACGAAATATTGCGGCTCGGAGAGGTCCGAGGGAAGCGAGAGCGCCGGCAGACCGTCGATGGCGATGGGGGCCAGCAGCGCGATGGCGAGGAGCACGAAGGTGGTCGTCACATAACGCTGCATCAGCCCCGGCTGGACGAGGTGGGTTACCCGCACGCAAAGGCCGATGAGCGCGCCGAGGAGCTGGTCGAACCCGCGGTCCGGCCCCCAGCCGATGGCGTCGAGCGCCGCGCCCACTCCGCCGCGCACCACCGTGTAGAGCGCGAAGAGGACGAGCCCGGCCCCGACCGTCACCAGAGTGAGCACCACGGGCGGATAAAGCCCTGTGGGCCACAAATGGAGGTGAAGCTCCACGGCCTCGCCGAGAACGGCGCCCGTCATCGGCCCGATCAGCGCATGAACCGTCGTCTCCAGCATGAGCGCGGAGCCGAGCGCCACGCCGCCGAGGACGATCGGCCCCAGCCACAGCGACGGATAGCCCTCGTGCGGCTTCTTCGGCATCTCGCCGGGCTTCTTGAAGAACGGGAGCAGCAGCGAAAGCGCGATGCAGAACATCAGCGCGTTGCCGGCGACCGCGACGATGGTGGCGACCGAAACCCCGCCGATCTGCCACACGCCGTCATACATCACCTCCTTGGCGACGAAGCCGATCATCGGCGGCAGGCCGGCCATGGAGAGGCAGCCCAGCAGCGCGGCGACGAAGGTGACCGGCATCTTGCCCGCAAGGCCCCCGAGCAGGCGGATGTCGCGGGTACCGGTCTCATGGTCGATGCAGCCCGCCACCATGAAGAGGCCGCCCTTGAAGAGCGCGTGGGCAAAGAGGTAGGCGACCGCGCCCGCCACCGCATACTGCGTGCCGAGGCCCGTCAGCATGACGAGAAGGCCGAGCGAGGCTACGGTGGTGTAGGCGAGGATCTGCTTCAGGTCCGTCTGGCGGATGCCGAGGATGACGCCCGTGAGGAAGGTGGCGCCGCCGAACAGCGGCAGCACCGTGTGCCACAGGGCCGTGTCGTCCAGCGTCGGGGCGAAGCGCATCAGAACGAACACGCCCGCCTTCACCATCGTGGCCGAGTGCAGATAGGCCGACACCGGGGTCGGCGCCTCCATGGCGTTCGGCAACCACGAATGGAACGGCACCTGCGCCGACTTGGTGAAGGCGCCGAGGCAGACAAGAATGAAAATGGCGGTGTAGGCCGGAGCCTCGCGCAAGACGTCCGGCGAGGCGAGGAGACCCGCCACCGACGTCTCGCCCGACACCATGCGCATGAGGATCAGCCCTGCGAGCAGCGCCAGGCCGCCGCCGCCGGTGATGACGAGCGCCTGCACCGCGGCGCGGCGGGCCGGCTCGCGGGTATGGTCGAAGCCGATGAGCAGGAAGGACGTGATCGAGGTCAGCTCGTAGAAGACGAACAGCGAGATGAGGTCGTCTGCGACGACAAGCCCCAGCATCGCCCCCATGAACAACAGCAGGAACGACAGGAACCGGCCCTGGTGATGATGCCCCTTCAAATAGCCGCCCGCATAGACCACGATGAAGGTGCCGATGCCGGTGACGAGGAGGGCGAAGGTGAGGGACAGCCCGTCGATGAGCTGTGCGTAACGGATGCCCAGTGCGGGCGCCCAGTCGACGCCGGCCCGCAAGGTCGCCCCGTGCGACACCTCGGGAATCATGGAAGCGTAGCCCAGGAAGAGGGCCGCCGGGACGATCGCGAGGATCCATCCGGCTTTGGCGCCCAGCTTGTGGACGAGCGTTGGCGCCAGGGCGGCCGCCCCGAAGGGGGCGAGCGCGACCCACAGCATCAAGTCGGCAGGGACAGTCAAAGAGCGGGCTCCGTCGGTCGGCAGACGATGAGGGCGCCAAAGATCATACGCGACGCTTCGGCACTACAAGTTCACTATCGAGCGGCGCATATGCATGACGAACGTGATGGAGCACAAGTATGTCCACGGCAGACGACGAAACGAAAGTCCAAAAATCCGATGCAGAATGGCGCAGCGCCCTGACGCCTGAGCAATACCGCGTCACACGGCGGCACGGGACCGAAAGGGCCTTCACGAGTCCGCTCAACAACGAAAAGCGGACCGGAACCTATACGTGTGTGTGCTGTGGCGCGCCGCTCTTCCGATCGGAAACGAAATTCGATTCCGGCACCGGTTGGCCCAGCTTCTTCGCCCCGATCACCGAAGACGCGGTGGAGGACCACGCGGACCGCTCGCTTTTCATGCGGCGGACCGAGAACCGTTGTGCCAAATGCGATGCGCACCTCGGCCACGTCTTTCCCGATGGGCCTCGACCGACGGGACTGCGATATTGCATGAACGGGGCTGCCCTGACCTTCCAACCCGACGACGAGTAGATGCTGAACAAGCGCGCAAGCCAGCCGCCGGTCGCGGACCGGCGCCCCGTCACCGTCACCCATCACGGCGTGACGCTCGAAGACCCCTATCATTGGCTGCGCGCGGAGAACTGGCGCGAGGTGATGGCGGACCCGTCCGTCCTCGCCGCCGATATCCACGATTATCTCAGCGCCGAGAACGCTTATACCGAGGCGGTACTCGCCCCGGTTGAGGCGCTGAAGGAAACGCTGGTGGCCGAACTGCGCGGCCGCATCGCCGAGGACGACTGGTCGGTCCCGACGCCGGACGGCAACTACGCCTACGGCATGACCTACGCGGAGGGCGACGAACAGCCGCGCCTCATCCGCATGTACCGCCACCTCGGCGACGCGGCGGCACCGGACGCCCCGCCCAGCGACTACGAGATCCTGCTGGACGCCAACAAGGAGGCGGCCGGGGCCGGCTACTTCAAACTCGGCTCGGCGGCCCACTCCCCGGCCCAGACGCACCTCGCCTGGACCTCGGACCGCTCCGGCGGCGAGCTCTTCACCCTCGCCTGGCGCGATCTTTCCACCGGCGCCGACACGATCCTGCACGAGAGGGTGACGCCGTCGGTCACCGTCGCCGGGGACAACCGGACCGTCCTCGCGATCGAGGTGGATGACAACCACCGCCCCGGCAAGGTGCTGGCGCTGGAGCCGGGGGCAGAGCCGAGGACGCTCTACGAGGAGGCCGATTCGGGCTTCTTCGTCTCGGTCGGGCGGACACTGTCGGGCCGCTTCATCGTGATCGACAGCCACGACCATCAGACGTCGGAGGTGCGGCTGGTCGATGCGCACGACCCCTCATCGGAGCCGGTGCTGGTGGCGCCGCGTCTCGAGGAGGAAGAATACGACATCGCCCACATCGACGAGCAGCTTTTCATCCGCACCAACCGCGATGCGCGTGATTTCCGCATCGTGCGCGCGCCGGTGGACGCGCCGGGACGGGAGAACTGGGAGGACATCGTCCCGCACCGTCCGGGCGTCCTCATCGTCGATATGATCGTCTTCCAGGACTATCTCGTCTGGCTGGAGCGGGAGAACGCGCTGCCGCGCATCGTCATCCGCCGCCTCGCCGACGGTGACGAGCACCAGATCGCCTTCGACGAGGAGGCCTATTCGCTCGGCATCTCGGAAGGCTACGAGTTCCAGACGGACCGGCTGCGCTTCACCTATTCGTCGATGACCACGCCGACCGAGGTGTGGGACTACGACATGGCGACGCGCGAGAGGCGTCTGCGCAAGCGCCAGGTCATCCCGTCCGGCCACGATGCGGGGCAGTACGTCACGCGCCGCCTGATGGCGCCCGCGCCGGACGGTGCCCTGGTGCCGGTCAGCCTCTACCACCGCGCCGACACGCCGATCGACGGCACCGCGCCGTGCCTCCTCTACGGCTACGGCTCCTACGGCATCACGATCCCGGCGTCCTTCTCGGCCAACTCGCTCTCCCTGGTGGACCGGGGCTTTGTCTACGCCATCGCCCATGTGCGCGGCGGCATGGACAAGGGGTTCGACTGGTACGACCAGGGCCGGCGCGCGCACAAGGAGAACACCTTCTCCGATTTCATGGCCGCGGCGGACCATCTGATCGCCGAGGGCTACACCGCGAAGGGCCGGATCGCCGCGCAGGGCGGCTCGGCGGGCGGCATGCTGATGGGCGTCATCGCCAACCGCGCGCCGGACCGCTTCGGGGCGATCGTCGCCGAAGTCCCGTTCGTGGACGTGCTGACGACGATGCTGGACGACACGCTTCCCCTCACCCCGCCGGAGTGGCCGGAATGGGGCGATCCGATCCGCGACCCGTCCGCCTTCCTGCGGATGAAGGGCTACTCCCCGGTCGACAACGTGACCGCGCAGGCCTACCCGGCGATCTTCGCGCTGGCGGGTGTGTCTGACCCGCGGGTGACCTATTGGGAGCCGGCCAAGTGGGTGGCGCGCCTCAGGGCGAGCGCCACCAACGACCCGCTCATTCTGCTCAAGACCAACATGGAAGCCGGGCATGGCGGCGCATCGGGCCGGTTCAAGCGGCTCGGCGAGGTGGCGCTGGTGCAGGCTTTCGTCTTGTCCGTGCTCGGCAAGGCCGGCGAAAAGGAGACGACATGACACGCATCGCCCCTCGTCTTCTGGCGATTTGTGCGGCGACCGCTCTGTCGCTGGCGGCGGCCGGTCCGGTGTCGGCGGGCCGGATCGACGCCGACAATCCGTGGACCTACACCGCGGCTGAGCGCACGCCCGACTGCCGGACGCATCCGAATGCGCCGATCGTCGGCCGCATATCGGGCGAATCAGCGGGCATGGCGACGACGGGCCTGTCCTATGTCGGCTGCTTCGACACGCTGGAGGCCTGCACCGCGTGGCGTCTCTGGATCGTCGGCAACATGGGCCGCATCATCCTGAACCAGTGCGAGCAGCGCCGCTGAGGGCAGCGCGGTCGGCGCCAAAGACCCACACGATGCCAGAGCATCTCAGCGCTTGAAGACGTGGGGCGGGGTCAAGCACCCACGCGGACCCACGCGCAGGCCGGCCTCTTGGGGGCCGGTCGAGCATGGGGAGCATGGGTGCTTGATGCCGTCACACCACTTCGGAAGGCTCGCTACAGGGTGTCAGGCTCGGGCTTCTTCAGCCCGAACTGACCCCTGCCCGGTGGCGAACCCAACTGCGCTGTTGCGCAGTTGGGCATCATGGATGCTGAAGTCGGCAACAGCCGACTTCAGGGGGAGCGCGAGGGGGGAACGCCCTCGCGGGGCGCTGCCGCGGGAACGGCGCCGCCTGTGCGCCGGTGGAACGCCCTCGCGGGGCGCTGGCGCGGGAAGGCGGCCGCCGATGCGCACGCAGGGTTCCGCCGGCCACCCAGACGCCAAAACGAAACGGCCGGGCGCGAGGCCCGGCCGAAGGTCTTACGCCTTGCCCATCAGCTCGGCGACATATTCCCAGTTCACCAGGTTGTCGAACCAGGCTTCCAGGTACTTCGGGCGGGCGTTGCGGTAGTCGATGTAGTAGGAGTGCTCCCACACGTCGACGCCGAGGATCGGCGTGGCGCCGGACACCAGCGGGTTCTCGCCGTTCGGGGTCTTCATGATCTCGAGCTTGCCGTCCTTCACGGCGATCCAGGCCCAGCCGGACCCGAATTGACCGGCACCGGCGGCGAGGAAGTCGGCGCGGGCCTTGTCGTAGCCGCCCAGATCGCTGTCGATCTTGGCCGCGACCTCGCCGGGCATGGTGCCCTTGCCGCCGTTCGGAGTCATCCACTTCCAGAAGTGGATGTGGTTGTAGTGCTGACCGGCATTGTTGAAGAGGCCGGCGTTGGTGCCGAAGCTCTTCTTCACGATATCTTCCAGCGACTCGTTCTCAAGGCCCGAGCCTTCCAGAAGCTTGGAGCCGTTGGTGACGTACGCCTGGTGGTGCTTGTCGTGATGAAACTCGAGCGTCTCGGCGGACATGTAGGGCGCCAGGGCGTCGTACGCATACGGCAGTTCGGGGAGTTCGAAAGCCACGTTATATTCTCCAGTCATCGCGCCGCGCATAAGCGCGGCATTTCGATCCCCCTGCAAGTAGCACGTCCCAGGAGCGCTTCAACGGTCGGGCGCCCTGCACCCACGGGAACGCGCAATAAATCGCAAGGGATGAGGGCCATCTCAGGCGTGGGCATAATCCCAATAAAGCTGCCGCGCCTTGTGGAAGACCGGTCCGGGCTGCATCTCGCGCGTTTCGATCCGCGTCACCGGCAGCACCTTGCCCATGTTGCCGGTGGAAAAGATCTCGTCGGCGTCCATGAAGTCGGCGACGGAGAGCGTCGTCGCCTCGACGCGGTAGCCGGCCGCCTCGAGAAGCGCCATGGTGCGGGTGCGGGTGATGCCGGCGAGGAAGGTGCGGTTCTCACGCGGGGTGACCACCATCCCGTCCTTCACCATGAAGATGTTGGAGCTGCCGAGCTCGGCGACGTTGCCCAGCATGTCGAGCACCAGGGCGTTGTCGAACCCCTTTTCCTTGGCGCGCAGGATGGCGCGGGCGTTGTTCGGATAGAGGCAGCCCGCCTTCGCATTGGTCGGCATGGTCTCGATCGTCGGCCGGCGGAAGGGCGACACGGTGATGGCGTAGCTCTTCACCTCCGGCATCGCCGTCTCGTAGAGGCACAAAAGGAAGCGCGTGGAATCGGCGTTGGGCGCCACGGCGGAGGCCCCGCCCTCTTCGGCCCAATACATCGGCCGGATGTACAGCGGCGTGCCGGACGGGAACTTGGCGACGCCCTCGGCGGTCAGCTCCATCATCTCGCCGACGCTCATGGTCGGCTTCAGGTTCATCGCGAGGGCGGAGGCGTTGACGCGCTCCAGATGCAGATCGAGGTCGGGTGTCACCCCCTCGAAGGCGCGCGCCCCGTCGAATACCGACGAGCCGAGCCAGAATGCATGCGACCGCGGCCCCAGCAAAGGCGGATTGCCCGCGTGCCAAGCGCCGTCGATCCACGTCCAAGTTTGCGACCATTCAGCCATGAGAGCCCTCCAACGCATGAAGGTTTAAGGGCTGGTTCGCCTGATGAAAAGCACGCCATGTGTGCGGCTGGGCGCAAAAGGGTGCAACGGCGGCGTCTCCATCCTGCTTTGCGTCGATCGGCTCGACGTGAGGCCCCGCTCCGCGCTGGCCGCGGCGGTGCCGATCGGCTAGCCATGAGCGAGGAGGACCGTCATGCATTCCGTCTACGTCTTCGACGCCTACGGCACCCTGTTCGACGTTCACGCCGCCGTGCGGCGCCATGCGGCGGAGGTGGGTCCTGATGCCGATGCGCTGTCGGCCGTGTGGCGCACCAAGCAGCTCGAATATTCCTGGGTGCGCAGCCTCGCCGGGCGCTATCGCGATTTCTGGTCGCTGACGGAGGATGCACTGGATACGGCGCTGAAAACCGTCCCCTCCGCCCCGTCATCCATGCGCGAGACGCTGCTTGACGCCTACCGCGAGCTCGACGCCTACCCGGAGGTGATCGACGTCCTGACGCAGCTGCGCGAGGCCGGCGCGCAGACCGCGATCCTCTCCAACGGCAGCCAGGCGATGCTGGAGCTCGCCGTGAAGGCGGCGCGCATCGGCGGGCTGCTCGACGATATCCTCTCGGTGGATACGCTGGGAGCCTACAAGCCCCTTCCCGCGGTCTACGAGCTGGTGACGAACCGCTTCCGCGTCTATCCCGAAGCGGTGTCGTTCCAGTCGTCCAACCGCTGGGACATCGCCGGGGCGACGGCCTTCGGCTTCCGCACCGTGTGGATCAACCGCGGCGGCGCGCCCGACGAATATCGGGACATGGCCCCCGCGGTGACTCTCTCGTCGTTGACGGGCCTTGCCGGCGTCTGAGCGGTATCAGGCGGCGCTGCCGGCGCCCGGCCCGCCCATCGAGCCGAACTTGCGCGCAGCGAGCGCCAGACCGGCCAGCGCCGCACCCTGCGCGATGAACTCGATGGCGATGAAGAGGCCGATGATCCAGCCCCACTGCTGGAACCACGTGGCGGCGGCCTCCGGCGTCGCGATCTGCTCGGCGCTCGGAAAATCGACGATGCCGAAAATGAGGATGCCGAGCACGACAGACACCGCCCCGGTCAGGCCGAGCCACAGGACCGCCGCGCCGCCGCCGCGGATCTGAAAGGCCATCAAGACGCGCAGCACGCCGGTAACGATGAATGTGGCGCCGATCATCAGCGTCAGCCACCAGGCCGACTGCACCGGCATGACGATGAGGACCACGCCGGCGACGAGGTAGAGAAGGCCGAGCAGCAGGTGGGCGCCGAAGCTCTTCCAGCCCTTGTACTTGAAGGCATCGAAGACCTGGGCGACGCCGCCGATGAGGGCCAGCACGCCGAACCAGACCACGCCGACGATCGTCAACGCATAGGTCATGCCGAGGCCGATGATGCCGAGCACCGCCATCAGAAGGCCGAGCCCCAGCATCCATTTCCAGTTCAGGGTCAGGTCGCCGTAGAGCGGGTCGCGGTAGGATGCTGTGGGGACGGTCATGTCGGTTCCGATCCAATAAGGAAAGCTTTTAGGAAGTCATGGGTCTTTCAGACCGTTCCCGCCATGTCAAAAGTTCGCTGTGGCACCAAAATTCGCGTGAGCGTCGCGGCAGATCCATCCGCGTGCCGGCGTTCCGCGGCTCACGGGGGCGCGGCTCACGAGGGGCGGCGGCCGGATGCGACGGGCGCGTTGGCCTCGCGGGCCGTGCGGGTGTAGCAAGCACGGCGACGGGCTGTACCGCGCCGCCCCCTCACGCGGTGCCATCGGACGATTGACGTGACGCTTTTTACCGACTTGCCCCCCGCTGCCGCATCGCGCCTCCTCGCCGCATTGGGGTGGCCACCCGCGGCACCGCTGCTGCCGCTGGCGGACGCTGCAGGACACGCCGCGCGCTGGCTCGCGGCGGATGTGGCCGATCGAGGGTCCGCGCGCGAAACATCCGGCGGAGAGCACCCGTCCTGCGTGCTCCTCGTCGCCGCCAACACAGTGCCGGCGCTGAGCGGTGCGCTGGATGCCGTCACACCGCCCATGGAGGCGATGATGCGGGCCGGGGACCTCGCCCTCGTTCTCGCCAATGCCGGACCGCCGCTGCAGCGCGATGCCGCCGCCCTCACCGCCTTCACCGAAGCGCTGAGGGCCCGCGCATTGCCGCCGGGGGCGATCACTCTCGCGACGTCCAACCTCGCCGTCATCCACCAGGTGGACGCCGCCGCCGAGGGCGAAGCGCCACCCTGCAGGCTGGTGCTGCTGGGTCCGATCCCCGGCGAGGCCGAACCGCCGGTTTCGACCGACCGTCCAGATCTGCGCTTCAGTCTCGCCGGCGCGATCAACACGGCGCACGGCGTGATCCTCGGCGCGACCCTGCTCCAAGGGGGCCTGCTGGCCGGGCGGGACTACGGCACGGGGAGCGCTTTCGACGTGTCCGCGTCGCTGATCAACCGGATCGAGCGCTACAAGGCCACGCCCGCCAACAAGCTGTCCGAGCGCGTCGCGGCCTTCGCAGCGGCCATGCCGCCGGCCGCGGACGATCGCGCTGCGCGGGCCACGGCACCGGCCGGCCATCTCGCCGTGATCGCCGACGAGGCGGCGACCTATGGCAGCGTCATCCGCATCCCGCCGCTGGTGCGCAGCGCGATCGCCCAGCGCCTGCCCTTCGTGGTGCTCGGCGGCCCGCATGCGCTGCGCCTCGTGCGTGCGCTCGGCTTCGAGACCTTCGGCCCCGTGCTCGACGAGGCCTATGACGACGTGATGGAGCCGAACCTGCGGCTGGACATCCTGGCCCAGGAACTCCTCCGCCTCGCCGAGATGGACGCGAAGGATTTCGCCGCCGTCATCGCCAGCCTGGATGAGACGTTGACGCGCAACGCCGCCCGCCTCGCCGCGCTGGACGAAGCGAAGCACGCTCCTCCCGCGGACGCCGGGCCGCCCCATCCGCTGCCCCCTACGCCCGCACGGGTCGGCCGGGCAAATGCGCCCGCGCAGGACGATGGCACGACCCCCGCAGCAGCAGCCACTTCCGTAGACCAAGGGCACGCCGCGTCCGCGGCGCTCGGCCATGCCGCATCGGGGTCCGACGGCCTTGCCGCCGCGAGCCTCGCCTTGTCGCGGCGGCTGCGTCACGAGGCCGTGCACTCGCGGTTCTCGGTGCCTGCGCGCCTGGTGCCGGACTATCGCCGCACGTCCCCCCTGCCCCAACCTCTGCCCCTGGTCCGCCCGGCGGCGCGCGGCGAGCGGCCGGTGATCGGCATCGTCTCGCACCTCGCCAGCAGCGGCGGAACCGCCATCTCCAAATGCATCGGCACCATGGGCGGGGTGACGCTGCTCAGCGAGATCCATCCGCACGCCAGCGTGGCCCTCGGCGCCTTCAACCCGCTCTACCAATACCAACGCTGGTTCGGCCTGTCCGACGCGCTGAAGACCGACCTTCGCCACATCGCCGAGAGCGGCACCGCGGAAGTCGTCGACATCATCGACGCGCTCGCCCGTGACGCGGGACGGCGCGGCACCCGGCTCGTCCTGCGCGACTGGGCTTATGTGGACTATCTGGGCGGCGGCGGCCTCCCCCCGTCCTACCGTCCCAGCCTGGTGGACCTGCTCGCCCCCCGCTTCGAGACCACGCTTCTGATCACCACCCGCCACCCTCTGGACGTTTGGCTCAGCATGCTCTCCTCCCGCTTCGCCAAGCCGGAGATGCTGGCGCCGGTGATGAAAGGCTTCGCCCGCTTCGCCGAATACGCCGCCGCCAACGGCTTCATGACCTACGAAGCCTTCACCGAGGCGCCGGAGGCGTGGCTGCGCGCCGCCACTACGACCTTGGGCGTTCCGTTCGATCCGGAATGGTCCGCCACGTGGGCCGACTACCGCAAGATCACCGGCGACAGCGGGCGCCGTTCGGCCGACATCGCTCCCCGCCCGCGCCGCCCCGTGTCGGACGAGATGATGCACAGCCTCACCACGAACCCGGACTACCGCCGGACCTGCGCCCTGCTCGGCTACGACTGATCGAAACGCGAAAAGGCCGGGCGGAACGCCCGGCCTTGGTCTCATCGCCACCTGGCAGCGCCGTTGGAATGCGCCCTCGCGTCAGTCCGCGCCCAAGGTGCGCACGGCGCGTTGCAGGCTCTCCTCACGGTCGCCCACCGCGCTCGTGGCATGATCGAAAGCGCGCTGAATCTGGATGAGATCGGCGATCGCCTTGATCGGATTGACGTTCGATCCCTCACGATAGCCCTGCCGCACGCCGTTGGTGAGACGGTCCACCGCCGGCTCGCCCGGCACGTCCGACAGCAGCGCCGAATCACCGTAGCGGCTGAGGTTGGCGCTCTCCGGCAAGACGAAGAGACCGAACACGCCGACATTGCGCCCATCCTGCATGATCGAGCCGTCGCCCCCGACGGCGACCGGCCCACCGTTGGCGTTGAGCTGGATCGGAGCGCCGCCCTCGTCCACCACGCCGTGTCCGGTGATCGTCTTCAGGTCGCCCTCGGGGCTGATCGTGAAGCGCCCATCGCGCGTATAGGCGAGGCCGGCCGGCGTCTCGATGCCGAACCAGCCGTCGCCCACGATGGCCATGTCGAGCGGGTTGCCTGTCGGCTCGATCGGCCCCTGGGCGCGGTCGATGTGCGTCTGACCGAGCGCGGCGAAGTTGACGCGGTCGGACTTGTAGTCGGACAGCACGGTATCGAAGTTCACCGTTTCGGCACGGAAGCCTCCGGTGCGCATGTTGGCGACGTTGTTCGCCACCGTCGCAAGTCGCGTCTCCATGACCTTTTGGCCAGACAGCGACACATAAAGTTCCGATGCCACTCAGGCACCTCCAAGGCGTAGGTTGGATAGGGTCATCGCAAGGTCGAGGGAGACGGTGGGAGAACTGCCGCCCACGTTGAACAGCCCCAGGATCGGGTCCTGGGTCGTCACCTGCGTCGCGTCCCACAGCGCGGTGAAGCGCGTGAGAAACTTGCTCACATCCTCGACATTCTTGAAGTCGTAGTCTTTCAGGCGCTCCTCCAACACCGCCGCCTGGCGGTCGATGTCGGCGCTGGAGAAGGCGTCGGGCAGGCCGAGCGCGGTCCGCACCACCTTGGTGAGCGCCTTGTCGGCGAGCACGTCGTAGGGGCTCTTGATGTCGCCCGCGTTGCGCTGGAAGTAGAGCGCGAGGCGCACCCCTTCCCCGTCGAGCTCGCCGGCGTTCACCTCCATCTGCTGGCGGATGAACTTGTCCACCACCTCCTGGCCGGTCTTCTGGCGGGCCATGGTGAGATCGCCGAAGGTTTCGAAGTCGAACGCGCGCGCGAACTCCTTGATCCGCGGGTCCGTCGTGCGGTTGCCCAGGGAGTTCGGGTCGGTCATGCCTTCTTCGAGGATCTTGCGCATGTAGCCTTTGGCGAAGGCCATCTCCTCGAGCCCGAACGCTTTCATCGCGGTCGTGAACAAGCGCGTGTCGTCCAGGAACTCGTCCAGCGACGTCACATTCCTGTAATTTTCGAGATAATATTCTGCCTCGAGCCGGACCGGGCCCTGCTTGGCGGTGATTTCGAGCTGGCGGTCCAGGTTCGAGGCGTACAACCTGTAGGTCACTGCGACGGACATCGTTCGTCCTCCTGAAAGGCGCGCTGCGGCGACTCGGACACTCCTTTCAAGCCCAGCGCGGGGCACAACCTGCTTTGAAGCGATTGCGTGAGGCTGGGGCCGGCGCACGCGCGATCCGCGGCGCCACGCCGGGGACAGGTCCGCAGGCCCCGGCGGCGGTTCGGCCCCCGCGGGCCGCAGCTTCTCCACGTGTGGAAGGCGCCGCGTCAGAGCGTGAGGTCGTCCAGGCTGAGGCCGAGGAGAACCACCTCCGCCACACCGTTCACATGCCACTCCACGCCGTGCGCGCCCTGCACGGCCTCAGGCAACCAGGAGGGAACGCCGGCAAAGCTCAGCCGGTCGCCCCGGCGCGCGGGATCGAAGTCGACGATCACGTCGAGCGTGCCGTCCACCGTCAGCATGAAATGATCACGGCCCCGCCCGCCGGCCATCACGTCTTCACCGTCGCCGTCGTGAATGATGTCGCGCCCGGCCCCGCCGGCGATGTAGTCGTTGCCGAAGCCACCGTCGATGACGTCGTTCCCGCCCTCGCCGGACAGGTCGTCGTTGCCGGTGTTGCCCTCGATCCTGTCGCCGCGGCCGCCGCCGGTGATGAAATCGTCACCGCCGTTGCCGATGAGGACATCCGCCCGGACTTTGCCGATCAGCCAGTCGGCGCGTCCGTCGCCCTCCAGCGGCGCGCGGCCCTCGGCGACCTGGCGGCGGTCCATCAGGTCGTCATTGGGCGCCTCGTCCATCGCCGGGGGATAGAACGTGCTCGCCGTGCCGACCAGGAGCTTGGTAGGGTCGGTAGCGTAGATATCGAGCTCGCGCGCGCCCCAGTTGTTGACGGTGCCGAGCCCGTCCTCGGTCAGAAATTCCCACGTATCACCGTCGGTCGAGGTCAGGATGTCGAACCCCAAGCTCTTGTCGAAGGTGCCGATATACATCACGTCCTCGCCCGGCCCGCCGGAGGTGTCGACGGCCGAGGACCAGATGTACGCGTTCTTCGGGTTGCCGAAGCCGTCCGCGGTGACGAGGGTCCACGCGTCGGCGTCGACCGGATTGCCTGGCCGGTCGGCGAAGGTGACGTAGGCGACGGCCGCCGCGCCGTCGTCGTCCGCGGTGCCGTAGAAGAGCTTGCCGTTGGCCACCCACATCTCGATGACGCTGTCGTCGTTGAACGGGTTCTCCATCAGGCCGAGGGGGTTGCCGTCCTCGTCCGCGCCGCCGGACTCGCCGACGCGGTGGATGCGGCTTCCGTCCTGACGGGTGAAGCTGTGCGGGGTCACCTCCTCGCCGGACCAGACACCCGCCGCCTCCACATAACGGTAGAGCCGCACCGGCTGCTCGACGATGACGCCGGACGATGCGCCGAAATAAAGCGCCTGCTGCCCGCTCGGCTCCTCCACAACCTGCAGCATGGTGATGATGTCGATGTCCTCGACGATGTCGATCAGCACCCACTCGCCTGTGAGGGGGTCGTAGGACCAGAGCGCGCCGCCGCTGGCGTCCTGCGTCCCCATCACCAACACGTCGTTCCACACCACGATGCTGCGGTAGCCGGAGTTGGTGGAGCCGGGCGCGGAGGGGCCCGTGGTGATCTGATCCCAGGTGTCGCCGCGGTCCTCGCTGACCCAGAACTGGGCCGTGTCGTCGGTCGCCGCGCCCGGAATGGCGTCGTTGGTGAGGCCGGCGAACAGGAAGGTGCGCGCGGTGCCGCCATCGTCGACGGTGATCTGGCGCATCTCGCGCACGCCCGCGCCGGAAAAGTCAGGCTCGATGGACGAGCCCAGCACCTGCGTCCACTCCCCGTCCCGCAGGCGGTAGATGCCGAAGTCGGAGTCCTCGAGATCGGCGCCGTAGCCGATGGTCGACATGACCGCGCGCCGGTCGGCGAGATCCTCCGGGGTGAGAAGACCCGCGTCGAGCCTGAAGAAGAACTTCATGTAACCGAGCGCGTCGGTGTTCAAATAGTTGGTGCCGACGAGGATGTCCCCGTCCATCTGCTCGACCGACCAAGCATAGCGCAGCGACGAGTTGCCGAAACCGCGGGCGCCTTCGGTAAGGTCCTCCACCGCGCCGGTGACGGGATCGTAGACGAGAATTTGCAGGCCGAGTTTCTCGGTCGACGGTGCGGCGCCGGGCGACAGAAGGGCCTCGCTCGGGCGGGGCACGTCGGTCAGCCAACCGGCGTTGCCGATCAGGGAGGGACGGGTGCCGGTGTCGCCGAGCGACAAGGACGATACGCCAAGAGGAAACGCAGACTCGAAATCTGGCACGCCCGCACTCCCGCAGAAGCAACCGCCGAAAATAGCGGCAACGTATAGAAATCGCGGTACAATGCGGCGTGTGTTCGTTCAACGATTTCTTGCGGTGGCGCCTTCACGTTTTGCTTAGGCGCATGAGATCGCAGGGAGCGGGAAGATTTCGCGAAGGCGCGATCCGCCTTTAGCGTCAACGGTATGGCGTATCGCAGGCGGTGAAACTGGTACGGGCGGCGGGACTCGAACCCGCACGGCTTACGCCTCCGGATTTTAAGTCCGGTATGTCTACCATTCCATCACGCCCGCAGCGTTGAAATCGCAGGCGATTTTCGTCTGCCACGATCTCTCGGCGGGAAGCGGCGCGGCGCGCGCGGCGCGGGCCCTTCCGCCGCCGGTCTTAGCGCGCCCCCCCGCGTCATGCCAAGGGCCGGCGCGGCGCAGGTGGCGGGGCGCCTCGGCGCCCCGCCCGATCACGCAACGTGGCTCACTGCCACTGCTTGATGATCTCTTCGTAGGCGATCGTCTCGCCCTTCGGCTTCTCGTTATCGAGCTTCGGCTTGGGCGAGCCGGGCTTGTCGAACCAAGCCTGCGCGTCGGTCTCCTCGTTCAGCCGCGGGCCGCAGCCGCCGTAGACGTTGGCCTTCTCGTCCGCCTGCTGCATGCGGGCCATGATCTGGTCCATCTCACCGGCGAGACGGTCCATCGCCACCTGCGGCGTGTAGTTCCCGGCGTTCACGTCGCCGATATATTGCCACCAGAGCTGCGCCAGCTTCGGATAGTCCGGCACGTTGACGCCGGTGGGGGTCCAGCGCGTGCGGTCCGGCGAGCGGTAGAACTCGACGAGCCCGCCCAGCGCCGGCGAGCGCTCGGTGAAGCTCTCGTGGTTCACCGTGGAGTCGCGCACGAAGGTCAGGCCGACGTGGCTCTTCTCGGTGTCCACAGTCTTGGACCCCACGAACTGGGCGTAGAGCCAGGCCGCCTTGCGCCGGTCGACGGGCGTCGATTTCAGGAAGGTCCACGAGCCGACGTCCTGATAGCCGACCTTCATGCCCTCTTCCCAATAGGGGCCATGCGGCGACGGGGCCATCCGCCACAGCGGCATCCCCTCGTCGTCGACGGTCTGGTTCCCCTCCGACTTCGGCTTCACCATGTCGGCCGTGAAGGCGGTGTACCAGAAGATCTGCTGCGCCACGTTGCCCTGGTTGAGCGCGGGGAGCGACTGGTAGAAATCGTAGGACGCCGCAGCAGGGGGCGCATAACCGCGCAGCCATTCGTCCCACTTGGCGATGGCGTAGACCGCCGCCGGACCGTTGGTCGCCCCGCCGCGGGTGACCGAGGCGCCGGCCGGATTGCACGAGCCCTCCTCCATGCGGATGCCCCATTCGTCGACCGGGCGACCGTTGGGAAGGCCCTTGTCGCCGGCGCCCGCCATGGAGAGCCACGCATCGGTCATGCGCCAACCGAGGTCCGGCGCGCGCTTGCCGTAGTCCATGTGGCCGTAGATGCGCACACCGTCGATCTCCTTCACGTCGTTGGTGAAGAATTCGGCGATGTCCTCATAGGCGGACCAGTTCACCGGAACGCCGAGCTCGTAGCCGTACTTCTCGCGGAAGGCGGTCTTGTTGGCCTCGTCGTCGAACCAGTCCTTGCGGAACCAGTAGAGGTTGGCGAACTGCTGGTCGGGAAGCTGCCACAGGGCGCCGTCCGGCCCGGTGGTGAAGTCCTTGCCAATGAAATCGTCGAGGTCGAGGCCGGGATTGGTGACGTCCGCCCCCTCGCCCGCCATCCAGTCGGTGAGGTTCACCGCCGCCTGCAGTCGCGCATGGGTGCCGACGAGATCGCTGTCGTTGACGTAGGCGTCGTAGAGGTTGCGGTTGGTCTGCATCTGGGTCTGGACCGCCTGCACCACCTCGCCCTCGCCGAGAAGCTGGTGATTGACCTTGATGCCGGTGATCTCCTCGAACGCCTTGGTGAGCACCTCCGATTCCCAGGTGTGGGTCGGGATGGTTTCCGACAGCACGTTGATTTCCATGCCGCGATAGGGCTCGGCGGCGTCGATGAACCACTGCATTTCCGCCATCTGCTCTTCTTTGGAGAGGGCGGAGCGCTGGAAGGTGTCGTCGATCCAGCGTTCGGCGGCCGCCATGTCGGCGAGTGCCGGTGTGGCCGCGGCCAGCGCCAGCGCGCCGGTGGAGGCCAGAAGTAGTTTTTTCATGTTTGTCCTTCCCTAGACTGTCGTTGGTGTGGGGGCGTGCCGGTGCCGCGCTGGGCACGCCGGAGGGACCCGCAGGCGGCGGGGGTGGAGACCGCGCACGGCACCCTCGGCGGGCGCCATGATTGCGGGGAGAAAGTGCCGGTGTGGCCGCGCCGCCTCGGACGGCGGGGCCGCGCCCGCGCTATAGAAGGCCGGTTCGCACACAGCGAGGACGCGATGAGTTTTGGAGTTCGCTTCACCTTCTGGCTGGCGGGGGCCGCCGTGGTCGGCCTCGTCGCCGGCTGCATGAGCGGCAAGGAAGACCTCGGCCGCGACGCCTTTGTCGGCGACTGGCGCTGCGGCGAGACCGAGGTCGTGCTCACCAGCCAGGCCGTCACCGTCGGCGAGGACAGCCGCAAGATCGCCTGGATCGAGACCGGCGGGAACGCCGACTACGGCCTCTTCACCACCGACGGCGGCCACTATTCCGTGTTCGAGACGACGCGGCGCAGCCTGACCCTGCACGACCACAAGGGCGGCAATTCGATGGCCTGCCGGCGCACCTGAGGCGGGAAGCCGCGCCATCCCCGTCATACGAAGAGGAAGACGAGGAGCGCCACGGCGAGCGCGATGAGCGAGGCCATCCACAAGGGCCCGGTGGCGAGGGCGAGCCAGCCGAGGTGGATGTAGGCCGCGGCGAGCAGCGAGATGAACAGCCGGTCTCCGCGCGTTGTCGTGAGGCCGAGGACGCCGTGGCGCGGGTGACCGCCGGGGCGCACCCACTCCCACAAGGTCATCGCCAGGAGCGACGCGGCGATGGCGGCGAAGAACACCGCCGTCTGCCAGGTCCACGCCATCCAGCCGAGGCCGAGGCGTTCGGCGATCGTCGGGTCGGCGGCCTGCGCCAAGGCCGGGGCGGTGACCAGAACCGCCGCCGCCGCGACGGCGAGGCGTGTGAAGGTGGCGGACATCACACCCTCCCCAGGGCAAAGCCCTTGGCGATATAGTTGCGCACGAAGTAGATGACGATCGCGCCGGGGATGATCGTCAGCACCCCCGCCGCGGCCAGAAGTCCAAGCTCGTAACCGGAGGTGGACGCGGTGCGCGTCATTACCGCGGCGATGGGTTTGGCGGCCACCGTGGTGAGGTTTTTTGCGAGCAGCATCTCCACCCACGAGAACATGAAGCAGAAGAAGGCGGTGACGCCGATGCCCGATGCGATCAGCGGCATGAAGATCTTCACGAAAAACTTGGGGAACGAATAACCGTCGATGTAGGCGGTCTCGTCGATCTCCTTCGGCACGCCGGACATGAAGCCCTCCAGGATCCACACCGCCAGCGGGATGTTGAAGAGGCAGTGTGCCAGCGCCACCGCCCAATAGGTGTCGAACAGGCCCATCGAGGAGTAGAGTTCGACGAAGGGCAGGACGAACACCGCCGGCGGCGCCATCCGGTTGGTGAGCAGCCAGAAGAACAGGTGCTTGTCGCCCATGAAACGGTAGCGCGAGAAGGCGTAAGCCGCGGGCAGCGCCACCGTCACCGAGATCACCGTGTTCAGGACCACGTAGATCATCGAGTTGACGTAGCCCATGTACCACGCCGGGTTCGTCAGGATCTCGACGTAGGAGTCGACGGTGAAGTTCTTCGGGTACGGGCTGAACCCGCCGAGGATTTCGTTCGTGGTCTTGAAGCTCATGTTGATGAGCCAATAAATCGGCAGCATCAGGAACAGGATGTAGAGCGTCGGCACCAGCCATTTCAGCGGGATGCGGCGCGCGGTCGGCCGGGCGGGCGCGCTCATGCCTGGCCCTCCTTGTCCTTGGTCATCAGCGTGAAGAAGAGCCAGCAGACGAGCAGCGTCATCAGGAAGTAAATGATCGACATGGCCGCCGCGATGCCGAGGTTGAACTCACCCACCGCCGCTTTCACCAAGTCGATGGACAGGAACGTCGTCGCGTTGCCCGGCCCGCCGCCGGTCAACACGAACGGCTCGGTGTAAATCATGAAGGAGTCGATGAAGCGCAGAAGAAAGGCGATGATCAGCACCGTCTTCATCTTCGGGAGCTGAATGTAGCGGAACACGGCCCAGCGGGACGCTCCGTCGATCTTCGCCGCGCGATAATAAGCCTCGTCGATCGACTGCAACCCGGCATAGGCGAGCAGCACCACCAGCGAGGTCCAGTGCCACACGTCCATCAGGATGACGGTGATCCAGGCGGAAATCGGCTGGTTGGTGTAGTTGTAGTCGAAGCCGAGCGCATTGAGGCCCCAGCCCAGCAGGCCGATCTCCGGCAGCGCGAAGATGTTCCAGATCGCGCCGACCACGTTCCACGGGATGAGCAGCGGCAGCGCCATCAGGACGAGGCAGAGCGACGCCCACGCCCCCTTCTTCGGCATCGCCAGCGCCACGGCGACACCCAATGGCACTTCGATGATCAAGATGATGAACGTGAACGCGAATTGCCTGATCAGCGCCGCATGGAAGCGCTCGGACGCCAGAACGTCCTGATAATGGCGGGTGCCGACCCAGTCCCAGAAGCCGGCGATGAAACTCTCCTGCAGCGAGTAGTTCACCACCGTCATCAGCGGCAGGATCGCGTTCATCGCCACCAGAAGCAGCACCGGCAGGACGAGGAACCAGGCGCGGTTGTTTTCGGTCTTGGTCATGCCGCCACCTCGATGCGCCAGTCGTCGGCGTAGACGTTGATGCCTTCGGCGCGGAAGCTGGCGCGCGGCATTGCCGGAACCGCGGCGCCTTCCGGCAGGATCGCCGCCACTGCCACCCCGGCGATGGTGCCGTGAACGATCTTCTCGCGGCCGATATCGTCGACCCGCACGACGGTGAACGGCAGACCGTCGTCCCCCAGCACGACGAATTCCGGCCGCACGCCGAGCGCGGTCACGGCCCCCTTGGCGGCCACCGCACGGCCCGGCAGCGCCACAGCCTCGCCACCCAGGCGCGCCACCGCCCCGTCCAACGCCACGGGCAGGACGTTCATGCCCGGCGAGCCGATGAAGTAGCCGACGAAGGTGTGGGCCGGACGCTCGAACAGGTCTTGCGGCGTTCCGACCTGCACCACCTCGCCCTCGTACATCACGACGACGGTGTCGGCGAAGGTCAGCGCCTCGGTCTGGTCGTGGGTGACGTAGACCATGGTGTGGCCGAACTCGCGATGCAGCGTCTTCAACTGCGAGCGGAGCTGCCATTTCAAATGCGGGTCGATGACGGTCAGCGGCTCGTCGAACAGGATGGCGGCGACGTCTTCGCGCACCATGCCGCGGCCGAGCGAGATCTTCTGCTTCATGTCCGCCGTCAGCGAGGCGGCGCGCTTGTTCGCCTCCGCCGTCAGACCCAGCATGGCGATAATGCGCTCCACCCGCGCCGCGATCACCGGCCGCGCGACGCCCCGGTTCTTCAGCGGAAAGGCGAGGTTCTCGGCCACCGTCATCGTGTCGTAGACCACGGGGAACTGGAACACCTGGGCGATGTTGCGCGCTTCGGGCGGCAGATGCGTCACGTCCTGCCCGTCGAACAGCACGCGGCCTTCGGACGGCGTCAACAGGCCGGAAATGATGTTGAGGAGCGTGGTCTTGCCGCAGCCGGAGGGGCCGAGAAGCGCATAGGCCCCGCCGTCGCTCCACACATGGTGCAGTTCCTTCAGCGCGTAATCGGACCGGCTCTTGGCGGGGCCGTAAGCGTGGCCGATATGGTCGAGCGTGATTTCGGCCATGGCTCAGGCTCCCTCGAACAGGGGCGCGGTGTCCGCCGCCTTCAGGTCATCGCCGAACAGCATGATGTCCTGCCGCGAAAAGTAGACGCTCACCATCGCTTTCGGCTCCAGGTCGTGGATGCCCGGCGCCAGGATGATCCAGCGGTCGATGAGATCGACATGCAGGAAGGTCTCGGACCCGGTGATCTCGGTGCTGACGACCGATCCCGTCAGCTCCACGTCGTTCGGCCCCTCGCGGTGGAGGCGCAGGTGATGCGGGCGGATCGCCAGGGCATATCTACCGTCGCCGAGGCCGGCATAGTGCTCCGGCAGCGGGATCTCGTCGAAATCGGGCTGCCGCGCGTCGGCCAGTTCAGGCAGCAGGCGGCGGCCAGACTTGCGCACCCACGCATAGTTCAGCGGCGGGTCGGAGAGAGTGCGCGCCGTGTCCAGCGTGTTGGGACGACGATAGACGTCCACGGTGGGGCCGAACTGCGTCACCCGCCCCTCCTTCATGGTGGCGGTATGGCCGCCGAGAAGCAGCGCCTCCTCAGGCTCCGCCGTCGCATAGACGAAGATCGCGCCGGACTCGGCGAAGATCTTCGGCAGCTCGGCCCGCAGCTCCTCGCGCAGCTTGTAGTCGAGGTTGGCCAAGGGCTCGTCGAGTAGCACCAGGCGCGCATTCTTGGCCAGCGCGCGGGCGAGCGCGGTGCGCTGCTGCTGCCCGCCGGAAAGCTGCAGCGGCTGCCGGTCGAGGTACGGCGTCAGCTTCAGCAGCGCCGCCACCCGCTCTACCGTCGCGCGGATCTCGGCCTTGGGCTTGCCGGCGATCCGCAGCGGCGAGGCGATGTTCTCGAACACCGACAGCGCCGGATAATTGATGAACTGCTGGTAGACCATGGCGACGTCGCGCTTGCGCACGGGAACGCCGGTCACGTCCTTGCCGTCCATGTGGACGGTGCCGCTTGTGGGTTTGTCGAGGCCGGCCATCAGCCGCATGAGGCTGGTCTTGCCGGACAGCGTCGGGCCGAGCAGCACATTGAGCGAGCCCGGCTCCAGGCGCAGCGAGATGTCCGCAAGGTGCGTCTCCTCGCCCACGCGCTTGCCCACGCTGCGCAATTCCAGCATCGCCTCTCCCTTCGCGGCAGGTTGGCCGCATCCGCCGGTTGGTTCCGGCATCGTCGTCGCGGTGGGCGGCGCCGCAGAGGTTGTCCCCCGCCAGTGCCACAACCGTTATCTTAGGCCGCGTTTTGCGCGTGTCCCGTCGTTTCTTTCATGTAGGCGGCGAGCGCTGCCTGATCGTCCGCCGCCATCACCAGGCCGAGCTTGGTGCGCCGCCACAGAATGTCCTCGGCGGTCCGCGCCCATTCGGTCTCGATGAGGTGGCTCACCTCACGCTCCGTCAGCCCGGCGCCGAAGTCCCGCCCCAGGTCGGCCGGGCCGGTGGCACCGCGCAAAATGTCCTGCGCCTTCACGCCGTAGAGCCGGGCGAGGCGGTCCGCCAACGCGCCGTCCAGCCAGGGATAGGTCTGGCGCAGCCGCTCCCCGAAGGCGGCGGCGATGGAGATGGGCATGTCGCCCCCCGGCAGCGGCGCCTTGGCGGTCCAGCTCTTGCCTTTCACGCCGATCAGCGCGCCCACCTTCTCCGCCGCCGCTTCGGCGAGCTTGCGGTAGGTGGTCAGCTTGCCGCCGAAGATGTTGAGGAGCGCGGGCTTGCCGTGCCCGCCTTCGGCCTTCAGCACATAGT
The DNA here is from genome assembly GCF_001927245.1 of Acuticoccus yangtzensis. Lineage (GTDB taxonomy): Bacteria > Pseudomonadota > Alphaproteobacteria > Rhizobiales > Amorphaceae > Acuticoccus > Acuticoccus yangtzensis. The sequence goes on from NZ_MJUX01000004.1 coordinate 394,604, forward strand.
CGCGCGTGGCCTCCTGCGCCTTCGAGGCGCCATCGTCGAACAGGGGCCGCACGCCGGCATAGGTCCACACAATGGCGTCCCGCTCCACCGGGCGCTTGAAATATTCGCTGGCGGCGGCGAGCAGGTAATCCGTCTCCGCCTCGGTAATCGCCACGTCGCGCGGCTCGCCCTCATAGTCCTGGTCGGTGGTGCCGATCAGCGTGAAAGCGCCCTCGTAGGGGATCGCGAAGATGATCCGCCCATCCTCATTCTGGAATATGTAGGCCTTGTCGTGGTCGAATAGCTTCTTCACCACGATGTGGCTGCCCTGGACGAGGCGGACATTGTGGGCATCCGCCCGGCCGAGCGCGGAACCCAGCACATGGTCGACCCACGGCCCGGCGGCGTTGACGAGGCAGCGCGCACGCACGGCCTCCTCACCGTCCGGCCCGGCGAGGGTCACGGCCCAGCTGTTCCCCTCCCGCTCGGCCTTCACCACCTCGGTGCGGGTGCGCACATCGGCGCCGCGGTCGGCGGCGTCGCGCGCGTTGAGGACGACGAAGCGCGCATCGTCGACCCAGCAGTCGGAATATTCGAAGGCGCGCACATACTCGTCCTTCAGCGGTGCGCCGGCGGGGTGGGTGCGCAGGTCGAGCTCGTCGGTCGGCGGCAGCATCTTGCGCCCGCCCAGATGATCGTAGGCGAACAGCCCCGCCCGCAGCATCCACGCCGGACGCAGGCCCTTGTGATGCGGGAGCACGAAGCGCAGCGGGCGGATGATGTGCGGCGCCATCGCCCACAACACTTCACGCTCGATCAGCGCTTCGCGAACGAGGCGCACCTCGTAATGCTCCAGATAGCGCAGGCCGCCGTGGATCAGCTTGGTCGACCAGGAGGAGGTGCCGGACGCGAAGTCCACCTTCTCGGCGAGCATCACCGAATAGCCGCGGCCCACGAGGTCGCGCGCGATGCCGCAGCCGTTGATGCCGCCACCGATGACCAGAACGTCATATTGATCGTGTTGATCCACGCGCGCCTCCCTCATTCATCGGTTAGGTGAACCCAAACCGAATGTCAAATGAACATGACGCGCGTTCGTTCTAGCCCCGGCTGGTTTCGATCAGCCTCACGTCATGCGCATGGCACACGGCTGCAAGCGCGTCCGGCGCCCTGTCCGTCACGAACGAGCGCACCTGGCTGATGTGGCCTATCCTCACCGGCGCCGACCGCTCATATTTGGACGCGTCGCTCACCAGGATGACGTGTCGCGCGTTCGCCATGATCGCCTGCGCCACCCTCACCTCGCGAAAATCATAGTCGAGCAGCGCCCCCTCGGCGTCGATGGCGGACGCACCGATCACCGCGTAATCAACCTTGAACTGCCGGATGAAGTCGCTCGCCGCCTCGCCGACGATGCCGCCGTCCGAGCCGCGCACCACGCCGCCGGCGATCACCACCTCGAACTTCGGGTGCAGCCGCATGCGGTTCGCCACATTGATGTTGTTGGTAATCACCATCAGCGCGTCGTGCCCGGCGAGCGCCTCGGACACCGCCTCGGTGGTGGTACCGATGTTGACGAAGAGCGAGGCCCCGTCCGGGATCAGCGCCGCCGCGGCCTGGCCGATCGCCGCCTTCTCGGCCGCCGCCATCTGCCGCCGCTTCTCATATTCAAGGTTGGCGACGCCGGACGAGAACACCGCTCCGCCGTGGACCCGCTGCAGGATCTGCCGCGCGGCGAGGTCGTTGAGGTCGCGCCGGATCGTCTGCGGCGTCACGTCGAAGTGGAGGGCGAGGCCGTCCACGGTCACCCGCCCCTGCTCGCGCGCCAGGGCGACGATCGCGTCCTGGCGCTGCGCCACGTCCGCCGGGCGTGTCAGATCCACCATGTCCCCCCTCCGTCGCCCGGCGCGGCCGGGCCGCCCGCGGGACGCATTGCCCGCATCCCCGCCGAATCTGCCGCGAAATGTGCGCGCTGCCCGCGCGACAATGCAAGCCGCCCCGCGCCGCGCCCGGCGTCCGGCCGAGGGCCGCAAGCCCCCGCTTTGCCGCGCCGCCGCGAGCCAGTATGGTGCGGCCATGGACGAGGCCGCAGCAGACCGACTGGAACAAGCCCTGAGGGCTGACGGCGTACGCATCACGCGCCAACGCGCCGCCATTTTGAAGGTGCTGTCCGAATCGGGCGACCATCCGGACGCCAACGAGCTCCACCGCCGCGCCAAGGACATCGAGGAGACGGTCTCGCTCGCCACCGTCTACCGCACCCTCGCCGCGCTGGAGGCCCAGGGGATCGTCCACCGGCACGTGTTCGAGGGGACACCGGCCCGGTTCGAGACCGCCGATCTACCCCATCACGACCACATCATCGACATCGACACGGGCGACGTCATTGAGTTCGCGTCGGACAAAATCGAGCGCCTGCAGGCCGAAATCGCCAAGGAGCTCGGCTACGAGGTGGTGCGGCACCGTCTCGAACTCTACTGCAGGCGGATCAGGAAACCCTAGCGCGGACAAGAGGGTGACGGCAGGCCCGGCAGGTTTGGCGCAATTTATGAACGCCATTGTTTACCAGTGCGACAAAGTCACCCGTGATGGACTTTCATCCGATCAAGGATTTGCCATAATTCACCGGTGCCGGAGGATCGCCTCGGCCCGGTCGGAGCGGACCCGGATTGGATTGAGCCGGGGATGGACATCGCTTCGAAAGGGCCGCGCCGCATCCTTCTCCAAGATGATAGACTTGCACCTGGAGGAAGGGTTTTGATCGATACGGCCAGGACGATCATTTTCGGCCGACCGCCCGGCTTCAGCCCTGCCAACGTGGACGCACGGCAGCGCCTTTGCGAGCCCATCCTCGACACGATCCGCCTCGTCCTCGACGTCCCGTCGGCCAGCCTCGTCTTCGCCCCCACCCCGCTCGGACACGACGACGGTGTCAGTCCCCTCCTCGCCGCGTTCAGCGCGGAGGCGATCGCGAGCCCCGTCCCCATCTTCAAGAACCTGTCCGAGACGGCTCCCGACGCGGGCGGCCTCGTCCCCGCCGGAGCGCTGCTCGGCGCCCCCATCGTCACCGCGCGCGGCGAGCGCTGCGCCGTGATCGCCGCCGACGATCGCCCGCGCGCCTTTGCCGAGCGCGACGGCGTGATCCTCAACCATTTCGCCCGCTGCATCGCCAGCAAGCTCGACCTCAGCGACCGCGCCGAGACGGACGATCTCACCGGCCTCACCCGCCGTGCCCCGTTCATCGACGAGCTGCGCACCCTGTTTCAGACGCGCCAGCGCACCACCGGCGCGGTGCTCGCCATCATCGACCTCGACCACTTCAAGCGCATCAACGACGAGCACGGCCACCCGATCGGCGACATCGCCCTCGGCACCGTGGCCGAAGCGCTGCGGCGCATTCTGGGTCGCGACGGCATCTTGTGCCGTCTGGGCGGCGAGGAATTCGCCGTGGTCTTCCCCGGCCATTCGCTCAACCAGGTGATGGCGCTGCTCGATCATACGCGCCGCGCCATCGCAGGGCTCGCGATTCCGGGGGTCGAGGGCCTGCGCATCACCGCCAGCTTCGGCGTCGCCCCTCTCTTTCCCGAAGTCGTCAACGTCTCGGCCTGGCTGAAAGCCGCCGATTCGGCGCTCTACGCGGCCAAACAAGGCGGCCGCAACCAGATCCGCGTCGGCTATAACAGCGTCCCCGCCAAGGGGACCGCAGCCGATCCGGTGTCGCTCCCCTGGTCCGCCGTCGCGGCCATGGGGTGAGCGGCAGTCGACCCGCCCCGTCCACCGGACCGCGCTTCGCCGCCGCCTCTTCCCTGCCCCCGCGCATCCTTTCCGCGCGTCACTGCCCCCGCGCGTCCTGCCCGCCGCGCTTCGCCGCTCCTTCCGCCTCGCCGGACTCCTGCTCCGCGGTAAGATCCAGCGCCGTCGTCTCTTTCAGTGTCTCCATGGAAAGCTGGGACGTCACGCTGAACAGCTCCACATCCCGCACCAGGCGCTTGTAGAAGGCGTCGAAGGCCCGCGTGTCGCGCACCCGCACCTTCAGAATATAATCGATCTCCCCCGCCAGCCGGTGCGCCTCCAGGATCTCGCCCATCTCCTCCACCGCCTTGGCGAAGCGGTCCAGCCAGTCCTTGGCGTGCTGCGACGTCTTCACCATCACGAAGAAGGTCTCGCCCCGATCCACCTTCTGCGGGTCGAGGATCGCCACCTGCCGGTCGATGATCCCCATCTCCCGCAGCTTGCGAATCCGGTTCCAAACCGGGGACTTGGACGAATTCACCATGGCGGCGATCCGCTCCACGGGCAGCGTCGCGTCCTGCTGCAGAATGGTGAGAATTCTGCGATCGAGATCGTCCATCGCGGGATATTTCCTTCATCGATGAGCCGCCGGGAAATTTTCCCGCGGCAGCCGGCCCGCGATAGCGAACCGTCTTATTTCGTTCCGAATATTGTCACTCGGACGGGACAAAGTCATCTTTAACCTCACGATCGCGGCCAGAGCGAGTCTCTCTCGGCCCCCGCGCATCGCGACGCATCGTCCGACCCCATGCGGGCATGCGGACAAGGAAAAGGTGGAGTTGGACCGATGGCGAAAGACAAGCGGCTGCAAGGCCCCTCCGTCTTGACGGCGAACGAGATCATGACCGGCGCGATCGTCTACTGGACCGGCGACGACTGGTCGACCGACATCGCCAAGGCTGAGCGCGCAGGCCCCGACGGCCGCGCCGCGCTCGAGGAGATCGCCCGCAGCGAAGAGGATGGCAACCGCGTCGTCGGCGCCTATCTGATGGCACTCGACCCGGCCACCAACCTGCCGGTGCTTCTGCGCGAGCGCCATCGCCTCGCGGGGCCGTCCATCGCCCTCCCGTCCGCCGCCTAAGCCCCTCAAGGGACCCATCATGTACCATTATGACGGATACGATCAGGCGTTCGTCGCCGCGCGCGCGGCCGAGTTCCGCGACCAGGTGAACCGCCGCCTCGCCGGTCAACTGACCGAGGACGAGTTCAAGCCGCTGCGCCTGAAGAACGGCCTCTATCTGCAGCTTCACGCCTACATGCTGCGCATCGCCATCCCCTACGGCACCCTGTCGGCGGACCAGATGCGCACCTTGGGTGAACTCGCCGACCGCTACGACCGCGGCTACGGCCACTTCACCACGCGCCAGAACCTGCAATTCAACTGGACGCAGCTCAAAGACGTGCCGGACATGCTCGACATTCTGGCCGAGGCCGGGATGCACGCGATCCAGACCTCGGGCAACTGCATCCGCAACGTCACCACCGACGCCTATGCCGGTGTCGCGGGGGACGAGCTGATCGACCCGCGCCCGACGTGCGAGCTGTTGCGCCAATGGTCCAGCCTGCACCCGGAATTCGCCTTCCTGCCGCGCAAGTTCAAGATCGCCGTCATCGGCGCCGCCGAAGACCGCGCGGCGATGAAGTTCCACGATATCGGCCTGACCGCCTATCCGGGCGTGGACGGCGGCCGTCCGAGCTATGACGTGTGGGTCGGCGGTGGCCAGGGGCGGACGCCGCGCGTGGCCCAGCTCTTCGAGGCCGGCGTTCCCTTCGAGCGCCTGCTGCCGACGCTGGACTCCATGCTGCGCGTCTACAACCTGCACGGTCGGCGCGACAACAAGTACAAGGCGCGCATCAAGATCCTGGTCGCCGAGCTCGGCCTCGAGGAATACCGTGCCGAAGTGAAGGCCGACATGGAGGGGCGCGACCTCTCAGTGTTCGACGTCGCCGGCGCCGAATATGACCGGATCGCCGCCCACTTCGACATCGCAGACGTGCCGGCCGAAGCAGACGTGCGGCTGGAAGCGGAAGGCGATTTCGCGGCCTGGCTCGACCAGAACGTCACCGCCCACAAGCTGCCGGGCTATGCCGCCGTCACCGTCTCCTTCAAGGCGCCGGGCGCCATTCCGGGCGACGCCACGGGCGAGGACATGCGCACGCTGGCGGCGCTGGCCGAGCGCTACTCGCGCGCCGAGCTGCGCGTGACGCACCGCCAGAACGTCGTCCTGCCCTTCGTTCGGAAGGCCGACCTCAAGGCGCTGTTCGCGGCGCTGGTGGAGGCCGGCCTCGCGACCGCCAACATCGGCCTGACGAGCGACATCATCGCCTGCCCGGGCCTTGATTATTGCGCCCTCGCCACCGCCCGCTCGATCCCCATCGCGCAGGCCCTCTCGGCGCAGATCTCCGCCATCGAGGCGGACGCCCGCGCCAAGGGCGAGGACCCGTCCGGTCCGACGATCAACATCTCCGGCTGCATCAACGCCTGCGGCCATCACCATGCGGCCAACATCGGCATCCTCGGCCTCAACAAGGCGGAGAAGGAAAGCTACCAGATCACGCTGGGTGGCCGGGCGGACGAGAACGCCGCCGTCGGCGAGATCCTCGGCCCCGGCTTCGCGGCCGAGGAGGTCCCCGCCGTGATCGCCCGCATCATCGCAACCTGGCGCGAGCACAGGACGGCGAACGAGAGCTTCGTCGCCACCTACGAGCGCGTCGGCAAGGCCGTCTTCAAGACCGCCATTTATGAGGAGCCTCTCCATGTGGCTGCTTGAACACGAAGGCGAGTTCGCCCGTCACGAGGCGATCGAGCTGGGCCTCGAGCTCTCCGGCGACACGGTGCCCGACACCCTGCCGGCCGAGCCGGTCGTCACCGTGCGCTTCGGCGGCTATGGCGACGGTCGCGGCTACTCGGTCGCGAACGCGCTGCGGGCGTTGGGATATCAGGGCCGCCTCATCGCCGCCGGTCCGCTGGTTCCCGACCAGGCGCGCCACGCCTTCCAGTCCGGTTTCGACGCCATCGCCGTGACGGATGAGAGCGTTGCACGCATGGGTGAGGCGGCATGGGCCAACGCCATGTCCCTCACGGTGCGAGAGTTGTATACGCCAAGGCGCGGCAGCCGTGGACCCGAGCACGGCCTTTGGGCCGCAAGGCACGGTCAGTAATACGGAGCGCCCCATGGCAGCAGTGATTCCGACGGAAACCGTTCTGTCGACCCACCACTATACCGACGATCTGTTCTCCTTCAAAACCACCCGTCCTTCAGGCTTCCGCTTCCGCTCCGGCGAGTTTGCCATGCTGGGGCTGATGAACGAGGGCAAGCCGCTTCTGCGCGCCTACTCGATCGCCTCCCCCAACTGGGCGGACGAGCTGGAATTCTACTCGATCAAGGTGCCGAACGGGCCGCTGACGTCTCGCCTCCAGCACATCAAGCCGGGCGACGAGATCCTGCTGCGCCCCAAGGCCACCGGCACGCTGATCCACGACGCGCTCATTCCGGGCCGCAATCTGTGGCTCATCTCGTCGGGCACCGGCATCGCGCCCTTCACCTCCGTGGCGCGCGATCCGGAAACCTACGAGCGGTTCGAGAAGGTCATCCTGGTGCAGACCTGCCGGCAGATGGCGGAGCTGCAATACGGCATCGACATCGTCGACGAGATCCGCCGCGACGAGATGTTGTCCGAGCTGGTCGGCGACCGCCTGCACCACGTCGCCACCGTGACGCGCGAGGAGCCGGGGCCGAACACCCTCGTCGGGCGCTGTACCGACCTCGTGCGCTCGGGCGACCTGTTCGAGGTGACCGGCACCGCGCCCTGGTCGCCGGACACCGACCGCGTGATGATTTGCGGCTCCACCGCAATGCTGAACGACACCAAGGACCTGTGCGAAGCGGCCGGCCTCGATGAAGGCTCCGTCTCGCGACCAGGACGTTACGTCATCGAAAAGGCGTTCGTGGGCTAGGCTGACCGGCCCCTGCCCGCCGCCTTTTCTTCGGACTTTCCGAGGAGAGCGCCATGCTCGACACCTGCACACTTTCGGTCGAGGACCGTGCCGACGACCTCAACCGCCGCTACGGCGAACTGTCCCCGGCCGAGTTGATCGGGACCATGGCCTATCACTTCTTCCCCGAACGCATGGCGCTGGTGTCGTCGTTCGGGGCGGATTCCGTCACCATGCTGTCGATCGTCGCCGAGGTGAAGCCGGACCTGCCCGTCCTCTTCCTGCAGACCGGCAAACACTTCGACGAGACCTTGCGCTACCGCGACGAGATCGCGAAGCGCCTCGGCCTCACCAACATCATCGACCTCTACCCGGAGCCGCTGGCGCTGGCGAAGGAGGACCCGGACGGGACGCTCCACGCCCGCGATCAGGACGCCTGCTGCGCCATCCGCAAGGTGCATCCGCTGGCCCGTGCGCTGCGTCCTTACGATGCGTGGATCACCGGGCGGCGGCGCCATCAGACCTTCGCGCGGCGGCAGATGCCGGTGATCGAGGCGGACGGGCGGCACGTGAAGCTGAACCCGATCGCCGCCTGGTCGCAGGAGGATGTCGACGCCTACATCGACGCGCGCGATCTGCCGCGCCATCCGCTGGTGGCGGACGGCTATCCGTCCATCGGCTGCGCCCCCTGCACCGCGCGGGTCGCCGCCGGCGAGGACGCCCGCGCCGGCCGCTGGGGCGACTCCGGCAAGACGGAATGCGGCATCCACTGGATGCGCTGACCGCCCAGCGCTGACACCGCTGCGCCGACCGCGCCGCCCGCCGTTCCCTCCCGCCCGGTCGGCTACGAGCCGCCGGTGAAAATCCCGCCGCCCGGCCGGTCGTCACGCAAGGCCCGCCCGTTCAGCCCCAGCCATTCGTCCACCCCATTCCAAGGGCGAAAACGGGTTTGCCGCGCGTCGCCTTGCGGGCGAACGCGGTTCGGCGTCCGATCGGAAGGACGGCCCCGCACCGTAGGCCGTCCCGTACGAGGGAGAGGCCCAGATGGCGAAATGGCGTTCGGAATCCACGTGGCTGGCCGCTCTTCTGGCGGTCTGCGCCGCCGACGTCTTCGCCCTCGTGTTGGCGGTACGTCAGATCACCGCAGGCGGTGGCTTTGCCTTCGCCGAGCACGGCGCGATCCCTCTGGACCGCGCCGTCACCCTGTTCGCGGCCCCGTTCACGGTGGCCGCCGTCGCCGCTTTGGGCGTCGCCTATATCCTGATGCGCCGCTGGCAGCGCGGCGCCTAACCCTTTTCACCGGCGGCGTCCGCTTCTCGCGGATGGGACTTTCACCGTATCCCACGTACGTGCGGCGCCTGTCCTCGCTTCCGGCCTCTCCGGCCTGTACGAAGCGCAGGAACGCGGTGCTTGGCTTTCCCGCTAGGGTGCGGTGACTTGCCGGCGTGCGACGCTCCGACTGTCCCGCGTGCGCTCGGCGCCTGACTTCTCGCCGGTGCGCGTTGCCCAGCCTCTCGCCGGTCGTCTGTGCTCCGGGCCTCTTTCGCAGGTCAGCGGCGCGCGGGGCCGTCAGCTCAGCGCGGCGGCGATCTTTGCCAGGCCCCGCGCGGCGGTGTCCGGCGGGGCGGCGCGCGCCTCGACACCCGCCACCTCGAGCGCGCGCGCATACCGCTCGGCCAGAGCCGCCGCCGCCACGATGGTGACCGACGATGCGCCCCGCGACGCGGCCCCCACCTCGGCGCCGATCAGAAGGCCCGACAGATAGCTCGCCGCCGACGCCTCGCGCAGGCGGCCCATCAGACCCTCGACACGCACGCCGAACAACGCCGACATCAGCTCGCCGCCCGGCCCCAGCGCCAGACCGCGCGCGACACCGCCGAGATAGGCCTCGCGGTCCGCCTCATCGCGGCTCATCATCTTGCCCAGAATGGTGTGGTTTTTCATGGCGGCGAAGATCTCGCCGGTCATGTAGGTGGAGAAGTCGGTGATCGCGCCGCCCTCCACCGTCACCCACTTGGAGTGCGTGCCGGGGAGCACGAAGGTGCCGGCATCACCGCCGAGCGCCTCCAAGGCGCCCATCACCTCGGTCTCCTCGCCGCGCATCACGTCGGCCCGCATCACGTCGCCGCGCGCAAGCCCCCCGCGCGGGACCGTCTGGCCGATGGCGACTCCGGGAACGATGCGCACCAGGCCGAGCGGCGTCTCCACCGTGGCGCAATGGGCCGCAAGCGCCTCGGCCGTCGCCGGAACGCCCACATAAGGCGCCTCCACCCAGCCCTGGCGGGATCCGACCATGCCCGACAACAGCACCGGCGTGTCCTCCGGCGCATCCTCCCGCCAGGGGCCGACGGTGCGCTCCAACACCCCGGCGAAGTCGCCGTCCTTGACGTTGAGAAGACCGTCGTCGCTGTCCTTGCGGGCGACGGGCCAGCCGTCCGCGCCGATCAGGTAGGCCCGCAGCCGGGTCGTGCCCCAGTCGACGCCGATCAGCATGAGGCCGACACGGGGCACAGCGGGGACGCCAGCGGGCGCCGATGTCTCGTCATGGTCGTGGCTCTCGGCAGAGGGGGAGCCGCCCGGCCGCGATCAGCGGCGGTGCGGCGTCGCGTGGAAGGAGGGTCGACGGCCGGCCCGTCCCGGACCACCGGAACGGGCCGCCTTCGTGGTGACGATCCGCGTCAGTGGCTGTGACGCGGCATGAAGGTGCGGGCGATCTTGCGATACTTCACCGCCGGCTTCAGCACCATGCCCTCGTTGAACTGGTCGACGCAGCCGCGCTGAATCTCCTGCCACGGGGTCTGATGCTCGGGATATTGGAAGCCGCCCGCCTCTTCGAGCGCCGCCTTACGTGCGGCCAGCTCCTCGTCGGAGATGAGGATGTTGGCGGTACCCTTCTTCAGGTCGATCCGCACGCGGTCGTTCATCTTGAGGAGTGCCAGACCGCCACCTACCGCCGCTTCCGGCGAGGCGTTGAGGATCGACGGCGTGCCCGACGTGCCGGACTGCCGCCCGTCACCCACGCACGGCAGCTCGTTGACGCCCGCCTTGATGAGATAGTCCGGCGCACGCATGTTCACGACCTCGGCGCCGCCCGGATAGCCCACCGGACCCGCACCGCGGATGAAGAGAATGCACGTGGCGTCGATCTTCAGCTCCGGATCGTCGATCGCGTGGTGGTAGTGCTCCGGCCCGTCGAACACGATGGCGCGGCCCTCGAACGCGTCCGGATCGTCCGGGTTCGAGAGGTAGCGCTCGCGGAACTCCGGCGAAATCACCGAGAGCTTCATGATCGCCGCGTCGAACAGGTTGCCGCTCATCACGCGGAAGCCCGCATGCTGCTTCAGCGCGGTGTCGAACGAGCGGATGACGTCGGGCCACTTGTTCTGCGCCGCCTTCCAGTTCTCGCCCGTGGTCTTGCCGTTGGCGGTGATGGTGCCCTCGTGCAGCTTGCCGTGGCGCATCAGCTCGGCCGCCACCGCGGGAACGCCGCCCGCGTGGTGATAGTCCTCGCCGAGATATTCGCCCGCCGGCTGCAGGTTCACCAGCAGCGGAATGTCCAGCCCGCAACGCTCCCAATCGGCCAGCGACAGCTCCACGCCGATGTGCTTGGCGATGGCGTTGATGTGGATCGGCGCGTTGGACGAGCCGCCGATCGCCGAGTTGATGACGATCGCGTTCTCGAACGCCTCCTTGGTGAGGATGTCGGACGGCTTCAGGTCCTCCTTCACCATGTCGACGATGCGAAGGCCGGTGCGGTAGGCCATCTGCCCCCGCTCCTTGTGCGGGGCCGGGATCGCCGCCTGGGCCGGCAGCGTCATGCCCAGCGCCTCGGCAAGGGAGTTCATCGTCGTCGCCGTGCCCATGGTGTTGCAGTAGCCGGGCGACGGTGAACCGGACGCCACGAGGTCGATGAAGCCCTCGTAGTCGATCTCGCCCGCGGCGAGCAGCCGGCGCGCTTCCCAGACGATGGTGCCCGCGCCCGTGCGCTTACCATTGTACCAGCCGTTCAGCATCGGCCCGGCGGAGAAGGCGATCGCGGGAATGTCCACCGTGGCCGCCGCCATCAGGCAGGCGGGCATGGTCTTGTCGCAGCCGATCGTCAGCACCACGCCGTCCAGCGGGTAGCCGAACAGCACCTCGACGAGGCCGAGATAGGCTAGATTGCGGTCGAGCGCCGCGGTCGGCCGCTTGCCGGTCTCCTGGATGGGATGGACAGGAAATTCCAGCGCGATGCCGCCCGCCTCGCGAATACCCTCGCGGATGCGCTTGGCGTGCTCCATATGCGGCCGGTTGCAGGGCGAAAGGTCCGAGCCGGTCTGCGCGATGCCGATGATGGGCTTGCCGGACTGCAGCTCTTCCTGGGTCAGACCCCAGTTCAGATACCGCTCGAGATATAGTGCGGTCGCGGACGGGTCGGACGGGTCGTCGAACCAAGCGCGGCTGCGTAGTTTTTTTGATGTGTCGGCCACGGACAGAATCCCCCAGAAGTTGGAATTTCACTAAACCCGGACCAGGACTCGCACAACCAATTAGCGGATGCGTTCGCGCAAGTTGCGCGCCGCCGCGGCCTGTGAAGGTCGTGCAAACCGGAATGTGTGCCACGACATTTGTTGCTATTGCATTCGCCTCCGGACGCCCCACTTCAGCCCCGCACACCGTGGTTGAACGGCTGAATGGAGATCCCGATGCCGCCCTATCCGCACCTTTTCTCGTCGTTCGATCTGGCGGGTATCCCGCTCGCCAACCGTGTCGTCATGGCGCCGATGACCCGCTCGCGCGCCACCCGCCGGGCCGAGGGCAACATCCCGACTGACCTGATGGCCGAATATTATGGCGCCCGCGCGGACGCCGGCCTCATCATCACCGAAGGCGTGGCGCCCGGGCGCAACGGGCTCGGCTATCCGCGCATCCCCGGCATCTACAGCGACGCACAGGTGGCCGGCTGGCGCAAAGTGGCGGACGCGGTGCACCGTTCCGGCCCGGCCAAGATCTTCATGCAGCTCATGCACTCGGGGCGCATCTTCCACCCGCTCAACCTGCCGGACGGTGGTGTGGGTGTCGCCCCCTCGGCCATCGCCGCGCCCGGTGAGATGTACACCGACGAGGAGGGCCCGCAGCCGCACCCCGCCCCGCACGCCATGTCCGAAGCGCAGATTCATGCCGCGATCGACGATTTCGTGAGCGCCGCGAAGAACGCGGTCGCCGCCGGAATCGACGGTGCGGAGCTGCACGGCGCGAACGGCTACCTCATCGACCAATTCCTGAACCCGATCACCAATCAGCGGACCGACGGCTGGGGCGGCTCGGCCGAGGCACGCAACCGCTTCGCCGTGGAGGTCGCCCGCCGCACCGCCGACGCGATCGGTGCGGGGCGCACCGGCATCCGCCTCTCCCCTTACGGCGCCTTCAACGGGCTCGGCCACCACGACGGGGAGGACGCGCAGTTCACGCAGCTCGCGGCCGAACTCGGCAGCCTCGGCCTTGCCTACATCCATATCGTCGATCATTCGGCGATGGGCGCGCCGGAGGTTCCGCAGTCGATCAAGGATGCCATCCGCGGCGCGTTCGGCGGCACGATCATCCTTTCGGGCGGGTACGATGCGGCCCGTGCCGAGGCGGATCTCGCAGCGGGCAAGGGCGAATTGGTGGCCTTCGGGCGGCCGTTCATCGCCAACCCCGACCTCGTCACCCGGCTTGCCCACGACCTGCCGATGAACGCGCCCGACCCGTCCACCTTCTATAGCGCTGGCGCGAAGGGCTATACGGACTATCCGCGCGCCCCCGCCGCTGCGACCGCCTGACCCACTGCGGCCGCCCCAGCCGCTGCGACGACCCTATCGCTGCGACGGACGGACCGCGCCGCTCGAAGACGGCGCGGTCCGCGTGTTCGGGCGGTCACAGCCTGTGGACAGGCAGGTGCGCTTGCGTTGCCCATAACGCATAGCGCCTCGCCGGCCGGCGCGGCCTGTGCCGACCGGCCGGGCGCGCCGGCCGCGCATCACGCCGCCCGCCTCGGCCGGAAATCTCCGCGCGGCAGGCGGCGATTTGAGCCAAATCAGCCCGCGGCCGGGTGCCGCGCACTAGGGTGCCGCCCGCGCCGGACCGCGTGGCCCGAGGCGCGCGCGGTAACCGTATGCTCAATTATTTACCTTCAAACGTCTTGCAAAGCGGCACGGCGTGGCGTTGGACAACACGGGTGAATGTCGTCCGAGGTCCGATCCCGTCATGTCGCTAACCTCTGCGCGGCGGGTCCTGCTCCTTGAAGGCCCGCCAACCAGATTCTTCTCCGTGCTCGAGCGCCATCTGGAAGGTGACGGCATTCCCGTCACCCGGATCCTCCTGCACGCGGGGGACTGGCTTTTGGCGGGCGGGCGCGGCATCTCCTTCCGCGGCCGGCTGGAGGCGTTCGAGCCCTTCCTGCGCCGGATCATCGCCGAGCACGGCATCACGGATACGATCTACTTCGCCGACCGCCTGCCTTACCACCGGGTGGCCGAGCGGGTGGCGCGCGATGTCGGCGTCGTGCCCTACGCGATCGAAAACGGCTACCTCAGGCCCGACTGGCTGACGCTGGAGCCGGGCGGCATGGGCTGCTACTCGCGCTTTCCCATCGACCGCGCCCATATCGAGAGGATCGCCGCAGACGCGCCGCCGATCGACGACGTCATCCGCTACCGGCACCTCTTCACCAACGAGGCGTTCCACGACGTCGCCTACAACTTCTCGCGCCTGGCCGGTTCGCTGGTCTACCGCCATTTCGACGACGACAAGCCGACGAGCCCCGTGCGCGAGTACGCCGCGTGGATCCCGCAGCTCGTCCGCCGGCAGATCGCCCGCAACCGCGCGCCGCGCCAGCTCGAGCGGATACTGGCCAACAACAAACCCTACTTCCTGGTGCCGCTGCAGCTCGAGGTCGACTACCAGATCCGCGACAACTCCCCCTACCGCAAGCTGTCGGAATTCATCGACGAGGTGTTCGCCTCCTTCGCGGCCCATGCGCCGAAGGAGACGTCCGTTCTCGTGAAGATCCATCCGCTGGACAGCGGGCTGGAGAACTGGCGCCACACGCTGAAGCGCATCAAGCGCACGCACGCCCTGACCGGGCGCATCCGCATGATCGCCGCCGGGTCGCTGCAGGACATGCTCGACAACGCGGCCGGCGTCATCCTGGTGAACTCCACCGTGGGGCTCTATGCGCTGCGGGCCGGACGGCCGACCAAGGCCCTGGGGAGCGCCGTCTACAACCTGCCCGACCTCACCGATCAGCAGCCGCTGGACACCTTCTGGAGCGACCCGAAAGAGCCCGACACGGAGTATGTCGCCACCTTCGTGAAGGCGCTGGCACGGGCCACCCAGCTCAAGGGCAGCTTCTATCACCCGCTCGGAATGGAGGTCGGCGCGGCCGAGGTGGTGCGCCGGGTGAAGGCCGAGATCGGCCTCAGCGACATGTTCGTGATGCCCCCACCCCGCCTCGAAGGCGCGCGCGCCATGGGCGTCAATGTGCGGTAAAGCCGCGATCCGCTAAATTGCGCGGACCTGGGGTCCGCCGCGATTCGTGCCGCACATGCGTTCGGTGCTACGGTTCGTCGGCCACAGGCTCGCGTGGAGTGGGTTTTAATGTCCGGCACATCGTTACAGTCGCGTATTTTAAAGGCCGCCCGGTCCGCTTTGATCGGCGTGGCGCTCTTTTCATGCCTCGTGAACCTCTTGATGCTCACGGGGCCGATTTACATGCTGCAGATCTACGACCGGGTGCTCGCGTCGGGCTCCGTGCCGACCCTGGTCGCCCTGTCGGCGATCGTCGTCATCCTCTACGTCTTCATGGCGATCCTGGACCTGGTGCGCCAGCGCATCCTCATCCGCGTCGGCCATACGATCGACGATGAGGTTGGCTACACCGCCTTCTCCACCTATGTCGACGCGCCGATGAAGCTCGGCCCCATGGGCGAGCAGGCCCAGCCGATCCGCGATGTCGACCAGCTCCGCCAGTTCTTCTCGTCCAACGGCATGACCGCGCTGTTCGACGTGCCGTGGATGCCGATCTACCTCGCCGTCGTCTTCCTCATCCACCCCGCGCTCGGCCTGCTGGCGACCGCGGGCGCGCTGATCCTCCTCGCCATCGCCATCATCACCGACAGGACCGCGCGCAGCGCCGTCGCCCAGTCCAACACCGCGGGGCTGCGCCGGTCGCGCTTTGCCGAGGCGACGCGGCGCAATGCGGAAGTCGTGCGCGGTATGGGGATGCTGGACGGGCTGGGCTCGGTCTGGCGCAGCGTCAACCGCGCCTTCCTGCGCGCCAACGGCCGGGCAGCGGAGATCGTGTCGACGTCCAGCGTCATCACCAAGGTGTTCCGGCTCGGCCTGCAGTCGGCGGTCTTGGGCCTCGGCGCATATCTGGCGGTTCATCAATATATCACGCCGGGCGCGATGATCGCCGCCTCGATCATCATGAGCCGTGCGCTTCAGCCGGTGGAATCGGCGGTCGGCAACTGGCGCCAATTCCTCAGCGCGCGGCAGTCCTACCGCCGGCTCAGCGCCACGGTGGAGGCGGTGGAGGACATCGAGCGTATGGCGCTGCCGGCCCCCACCAAAACGCTGGCGGCCGAGACGATCACGGTGATCGCCCCCGGCTCGCAGACGCCCATCGTGCGCGATGTCGCCTTCCGCCTGGACGCCGGGCAGGCGCTCGGCATCATCGGCAAGTCGGGTTCGGGCAAGTCCACGTTGGCGCGGGCCGTCGTCGGCGTATGGCCGGTGGTGCGCGGTGCGGTGACGCTGGACGGCGCGCCGATCAACCAATACCCGGCCGGGGCGCTGGGCGCGCACATCGGCTACCTGCCGCAGGACGTGGAGCTTTTCCCCGGCACAGTGGCCGACAACATCGCCCGCTTCGACCCCGACTTCGCGCCGGACGACGTGGTCGACGCCGCGCGCCAGGCGGGGGTGCACGAGCTGATCCTGTCCTTGCCGCAGGGCTACAACACGATGATCGGCGAGGCGGGGGCGGCCCTTTCCGGCGGGCAGCGCCAACGTGTCGGCCTGGCGCGCGCACTCTACAAGAACCCGTTCCTGGTGGTGCTGGACGAGCCGAACTCCAACCTCGACGCGGAGGGTGACGAGGCGCTTCGCACCGCAATCCTCGCCGTGCGTGAGCGTGGCGGCATCGCAATCGTCATCGCGCATCGTCCCTCGGCCGTCGCCAGTTGTGGGCACCTGATGATGCTGGCGGACGGCCGCGTGAAGGACTTCGGCACCCGCGACGAGGTGCTGAGCCGCGTCACCCGCCCGGTGGCCGATGTCTCCGCACCGCCGCCGACCGCTCCCCCCGCCTACGCCTCGGCCATGATGATGCCCGGCGCCCCGTTTTCGGGCGCTCCGGTCCGCGGCGGTGGGATGCACGGGTGTGGGATGCCCGGCAGCGTGCCGGTGGGCGGGGTGGCCGCGACGGGCCCCGGTACCACGGCCCGCCCGCAGCCACGTTTTGCCGGTGGCGGCGAGGCGTCCGGCCTCGCGCTCGTCCACAGCGCACCACCGTCTTCCGCCGCGCCGTCTGCCGCCGTGCCGTCCTCCGCAGCCGCCGCCGCGCCCTCACGCGGACCCGTGCTTCATCCGATCCCGAATTTCTACGGCACTTCCGCGGCGACAGTGATGCAGGCCGTCGCGCCGTTCGCCCCACCACCTGCCGCAACGCCTGCGCCGACCGCCGCCCCGGTCGCTGCAACGGCGCTCCGCTCCAACGACGTCGCCGCCACAGCAGAGCCCGTCGCCCCAGCTCCGGCGGCCACTCCGCCGGCGGCCGGCCCGCCGCGCGAGGAAACCTCGCCCGTCCCGCAGGCCGATGCCACCTCGCCCGCCGAACCGGCAACGACTGACGGCGGCGCTGCCCCGGCGACGATGACCTCGACCGCGCCCGAGCGGCCTCTATCGCCGACCCCAATCCCGCAGCCGAGCGCAACGGCCACTGCCCCCGCGGCGCCGCCCGCAACCGAGCCATCGGGCGCCCCGGCGACCGCGCTCCGGACGCCCGAGACAGGGCTGCCCGAAACAGCGTCGACCGGAACAAGGCCGCTCGAAACAGTGCCGGCTGAAACAATGACGGCCGAAACCAAGCCGACCGGAACCGCATCTGCCGAAGTCGAGCCGTCCTCTCCGGGGCCGATTGCGGCGGAGGCGCCCGCGACCGGCACGGAAAGGCAGGGCGCGAGTTCGCAGGCCGCCCCCACGGCGCCCGTCGCCGCATCATCTGCGACCGACAGCGTGCATCATTCCACGCCTCCGCTGCGCCTTCGCAGGCGCCGCAGCCCGGACAAGGCGTGGCTGATCCCCACCGACGACGAGGCCCTCGACGAAAACCGGCCGGGCCCCGCCCCGGCCGCGCCCGAAACCGCCACGGCGACGGCGCCACGGCCCGCCCGCGACGCGCGTCCCGTCCAACCGCTCGCCCTCGACCCCGGCGATGCACCCGGCCCTCGCGCGGCGCCTCGTCCGCCGGAGGACCTGCGCGGACCGATCGACTGGGCCGCCGACGATCCCTTCACGCCGCAAACCCGCTGGCCGCCCGAACGGCCCGCAAATCATGCCTCTGCAGCGCCAGACGCGCAGACCGCCCCCACCGCGGTGGGTTGGCAGCCGGACGCCCTGTCCCCCTACCTCTCCGCCTACACCGCGGCGCTGTGCGCCGATGTGGCGCCCGCTCCCGACGCCACGCAGTCCACCCCACCCCCATCGCCCGGCCATGCCGCTACCCCCGTCTACACTGCTGCGCCTGGCAACGCCGACACGCCCGGCGAAGCGTCCGCGGTCCGCAACGCCGACGCGTCCGGCAACACCACCGCGGCCAGCAACACCAGCGTCCACGGCGACTCCGATGCGCCCGGCGAAGCGTCCGAAGTCAGCAGCGCCACCGCGTCCCGCAACGCCGATACGCCAGGCCGCACGGGTGTGGCCGGCGGTGCGGCACCGCACGTCACGGCTGCCACAACGGCCCGTCCGCGCGAGGCGGTGCCTGCCGTGAAACCGGCCTCCCCGCACGGCCCGGCCGGCAAGCCGGAGGCGGCTGAATGAGCATGGCCGCCGAGGACGATCCGAACACGCCCATCTTCGCCGTCTCCACAGGGCGCTACCTGCGCCTCGGCGCCATCGCTGCAGCCGCCCTCGTCTTCGGCTTCGGCGGATGGGCCGCCGTCGCCAACGTCTCCGGCGCCGTCGTCTCCTCAGGCGTCGTCGCCGTCGACAGCCGCGTGAAGGAGATCCAGCACCGAGAAGGCGGCATCGTCGCCGCCATCTACGTGGAGAACGGCGACCGGGTCGCCGCCGGCGACCTCCTCGTCGAACTCGACGACACGCAGCCGCGCGCCGGACGCGATCTCGTCGCCGCCCAGCTCACCGCCCTCAACGCCCGCATGGACCGCCTCGCCGCCGAACGCGACGAGTCGGACGCGATCACCTTCGCCCCCACCCTGCTGGAGCGCGCGGACGAGCCGCTTGTCGCCGAGCTTCTGGACGGCCAGCGCTCCGTCTTCCGCGTCCGCCGCGCGACGCTGGACGGCCAGACGGCCCAACTCAGCGAGCAGATCGCCCAGCTCGAGCAGCAGATCGGCGGCATGGAGGCCCAGCTCGGCGCCAAGCGCGACGAGATCGAACTCGTCACCGCAGAGCTCGACGACCTGACCCAGCTCGAACGGCGCGACCTCGTCCCGCGCGCGCGGGTGACCGAGCGGCGGCGCGAAGCTACCCGGCTGCGCGGCGAGGAAGGCGACCTCGTCGCCCGCATCGCCGCCGCGCGTGGGCGCATCGCCGAAATCCGCGTCCAGGTGCTCCAGATCGAGACCGAGTTTCAGCGCACCGTGCTGTCCGAAATCTCCGACCTGCAGACCGAGATCGCCACCCTGTCGGAACGCAACGTCGCCGCCGATGACGAGCTCAGCCGCGTCGCCATCCGCGCCCCGGTCGGCGGCATCGTCCACGAAAGCGCCGTCAGCACCATCGGCGGCGTGGTGGCGCCGGGCGGCCTCCTCATGAAGATCGTGCCGCAGAGCGACGACCTCGTCATCGAGGCGCGCATCGCCCCCATCAACGTCGACGAGGTGTCGATCGGCCAGGAGGCGGACGTTCTCTTCAGCGGCCTGCCGAGCCGCACGACCCCGCGGCTGAAGGGCGCCGTGAGCAGCATCTCCGCCGACCGCACGATCGACCAGTCCACCGGCCAGCCCTACTTCTCCAGCCGCATCACCCTGCCGCAGAGCGAGCGCGAGAAACTCGGCAACGCCGTCCTGGTGCCGGGCATGCCGACCGAGGTCTATATCCAGACCCGCTCGCGCACGGTGCTCGACTACCTGATCGAACCCCTCATCAACGCGGCGCACATCACGTTTACCGAAAGCTGAGGATAACGCCCCGGCCGCCGCGGGGTTAGCGCCCCGTTAACCATGCCCATTCACCCTAAGGCCGTCTTTTGAAGGCGGTTTTATGCGTGTCTCACTCCTTTGCCTGATTGCTGTGGGCGTCGCCTCGTGCGGGCCGCGCGCGTCCGGACCGGGACCTCAACTGGCGGCCATCGAGTCAGCCGACCTGTCCTCGTCCGCCGCCGTGACCTCCAGCGCCCAATTTTTCGTTGCCCCCCAGTCCTTGCACTCCCCCACCATCGCGGCCCCCGCGACGGCCGAGACGGAGCTGATGGAGGCGCGCACCAGCGTCACCGTCCACCCGATGCCGGACGATCGCGACCCCCTCGTCCGCTACGACGACCCGGTGCCGCCGGGCGCCGTGCGTTCCCCCGCCTCCCTCACCTCCCCCGCGCCGCCCCGCGACGGCGTGGAGACCGCGGGCCGGCTCTCGGACGCGTTCCGCTCCACCTACCAGACCAACCCCGTGATCAACCGCGCCCGGTCCGACCTGCGCGCGGCCGACGAGGAGGTGGCGATCGCCAAGTCGCTGAACCGGCCGACGATCGCGCTGACCGCCAATGGAGGGCTCGGAACCGAGCGCAACGTCAACGTGCCGACCTCCACGGGCTCGGGAACGGTGACGGACGACCGGCCGGACGGCATCGTGGCGCTGGAGGTCACGCAGCCCCTCTTCCGCGGCTTCCGCACGCGCAACGCGACCCGCGCCGCCCATGCCGGGGTGCAGGCCGAGCGGCAGCGCCTGCGTGCGACCGAGCAGGACGTGATCCTGGCGACGGCGGTGGCGTTCCTCGACGTGCGCCGCTTCCGCCGGGGCGAGGTGCTGCGCCGGCGCGAGGTGGACTTCCTGCGCGAGCAGATCGGCGCCGCCAGCGACCGCCAGCGGTTCGGCGAGGGCACGCGCACGGACGTCGACCAGGCGACGGCGCGGCTCGGCGAAGTGGAGTCGCTGCTCCTGCAGGAGAGCGCCCAGGCGCGCGCCGCAGAGGCCCGTTTTCGCGAGTTCAGCAATGTCGACCCCGGCAACCTGAAGCTCGACATCGACCTCAGCCACCTCGTCCCGCAGTCCTTGTCCGAGGCGCTGACGCAGGGCCAGACGAACAATCCCGACATTCAACTGGCGATGCACGAGGTGGACGCGGCGAGCTTTCAGGTGAGCACGCTGGAGGGCGAGAGGCTGCCGACGGTGAGCCTGACCGGGCGCGTCGGCGTGCAGGCCGGCACCAGCAGCGCCGACCGCACCGAGTCGGCCGAGGTGCGGGTGAACGTGTCCGTGCCGATCTACCAGGGCGGCGGCGTCTCGGCGCGGGTGCGGCAGGCGAAGGAATCACTGGGCAGCGCGCGCATCGGGGTGGACGTGGCGCGCAACGAGACGCGATCGGACATCGCCTCGGCGTGGGCGGCCTACGGCACGGCCCTTGAGGCGCTGGACTCGGCGCGCCGGTCCATCGGCGTCGCCCAGCGCGCGGTGAACGGGATCCTGGAGGAGCTGCGAGTGGGCCAGCGCACGACGGTCGACGTCCTGGATGCGCAGCGCGATTTGATCCGGGTGCAGATCATCGAGGCGGAGGCGGAGCGGCAGCGCGATGCCGCCGGCTTCCAGCTTCTGCGTGAACTCGGCCAGCTCGACCCCTCGGTTCTGGGCCTCGCGGTACCGCGCTACGACCCGGCCGAGCATTATACCGCCGTCGCCGACCGCTGGGCGGGCCTTCGCACCCCGGACGGCCGCTGACGCCGGCGCCCCGGCTCGCCCGCCGCTGTCCCCACCCGCCGCGTCCTCGGATCGGCGGTGCTGAGTAGGGCCTTCTCCTGGCCGGGCCTCACCTTGCATCAGCGACGCCTGGCCGGCTCTTTCAACGCCCCCCCCTGCCGGGCCGTCCACTCGAGCCCGCGCCCCGTTGCGCGGCCGCTTTCAGGCCGCCGCGCAACGGGGCGCGGCCCATGTCCGGCCGCCGCGCTTATTGCGCGGCGGTGGCCATCCGCCCGTCCAGGCGGCGCGAGAGGCGGTCCATCAGGCGCGTCAGCTCCTGGTGGCCGAACGGGTCCAGCTTGGGGCCGGGAGCGCGAGTGGCCGCGGAGGTGATGATGCCGCGCCGGCGCAAAATCTCCTTGCGCACCGCGAGGCCGTAGCCCGGCTGCTGCTCGTGACGCACCAGCGGGAGGTAGGCGTCGAACACGTCCTCGGCCCCGTCGACGTCGCCGGCATGGTGACGCCTCACCACCTCCACCAGCATCTCGGGATAGGCGAAGCCGGTCATCGCACCGTCGGCGCCGCGGCCCAGCTCCTGCGGCAGATAGAGCCCGCCATTGCCGCACAGGATCGACACCCGCCGCGTGCCGCGCTTCTCCGACGTCTGACGGATCGTCGTCAGCTTCGGCAGGCCCGGCCAGTCCTCGTGCTTCAGCATCACCACCGTCGGCACGGCCTCGGCCAGGGTGACGAAGCCGCCCGGCGAAATCGGCATGTTCGTGGTGAGCGGGAAGTCCTGATAGACGATCGGCGTGTCGCCCAGGCTCTTGCCGATCGACTCGAACATCGAGATGACGTTGCTCTCGGTCTTGGCGGCCGCGTTGGGAGCGACCATCACGCCGGCGGCGCCCTCGTCCATCGCCGTGCGCGCCAGGGCGAACATGTTGTCGAACCCGGCCTGCGACACGCCGACGACCACCGGAACGCGCCCGTCCACCCGGCGCAGCACCTGCTTCAGCACCGCCTCGGACTCCGCACCCGTCAGCTTCGGGGCCTCGCCCATCATGCCGAGGATGGTGATGCCGTCGACTCCGGTCGACAGGTAGAAGTCGGTCAGCCGGTCGATGCTGGCGTGGTCGATGGCGCCGTCGTCGAGAAACGGAGTTGCCGAAATGATGAAGACGCCGCGCGCCTCCTCCGTCAAACGATGAGCCACCTGTTTCCTCCTGAGACGATCATCACATATTTTGCCACCTACCATGCCCCCATGGCGCGCTCAAAGCCAGCCTCCAGCGGCAGCATGGTCAAAATGGCGCCATGGCCAAATCGCATCTAGAACAAATGCGGAACATGTGGTTCATGGTCAGCATGACACGCCGCTCACTCCCCTTCGTCGACCGCGACACCGTCGTCGCCCGTCTCGGACACTGCCGCCAGGCCATGATCGAGCTTCGGGCTGGCTCGCCCCCGCGCTCCCTGGCCCGCGCCTCCGCGGACCAGATGATCTCGAATATCGACGAGCTGGTCTGGATCCTCACTGGAGACCGCGAAATGTTCGTCACCAAAGGCCACGGCCGGAACCTCTACCGGTGAGGCCGGGACCGGCGCACCACCGCGGCCGCGCGCGCCGTCCGACCCGCCGCGGCGCGCCCCGGCCCACCGCGGCTCTCGTGACGCCCGCTACTCGGCGGCGTCGAGGTCCTCTCCGTCGGCGTCCTCGGCCGACCGCTTGATCGTGTCTGGCCCGCCGCCGGGGCGCTGCGCGTTCTTGCGAGTCTCCTCGTTCACGTCGTCGGCACGGCGAAGGGCGGTGTCCCTCCCGCCGTCGCCGTCCGTCTCGCGCCCGTCGCCCGTGTCGCCGCCCGTGTCGCTCATGTCGCCAACATCGCCGGTGCCCGCCGCGTTGTTCGCGATGATCGAGAGACGCGTATGCGGCAGGACCTGCGGCGCGCCCTTGTCGCGAAGATAGGCCAGCAGCTTTTCGCGCATGCGGCAGTGCAGGTCCCACGCCGCGGTGGGGTTGTTCGCCGTGCAATAGAAGCGCACGGACATCGACTCCTCGTCATGGTCGATAACCTGAACCTTCGGCTCCTCGCCCTCGGACCATTCCTCGTCCTCGGCGGCGAAGCGCTGGAACACCTGGCGCAGCTCCTCGACGTCGGTGCAGTGATCGAGCTTCAGAAGCACCGGAAGGATCATCTTGGGCTCGGCCATCGTCCAATTCTCGAACGGGTTCGAGACGAAGTGCTTCACCGGGACGATGAACCGCTTCAGGTCCCAGGTCCGCAGCTGCACATAGGTGTAGTTGATCTGCTCCACATAGGCCCAATGGTCGTCATAATAGACCGCGTCGCCGATGCGGATGGGCTTGGCCAGCGCCAGTTGCAGCGAGGCGAGGATGTTGCCCAGGACCGTCTGCGCCGCGAGGCCGAAGATCGCCGTCGCCACACCGGCCGAGACCAGAAGCGACATGCCGAAGTTGGAGAAGACCCGCAGCGAGGAGAAGGCGACCGCCAGCCCCACCACCACCACAAACATGACGCCGATGCGCTTGGCGGCCGACAGGTTCGTGTACCACTGGCGCGCGCTGGTGTTCTCCGGCGTGTCGATGTTGGACAGATAGCGGTTCGACGTGAAGTCGATGATCGTGTCCAGCGTCCGCGAGACCCCGTACACCAGCGCCGCGATGATGAGGATCCAGAAGATGACCGAGATCGTCGCATCGGTCGCCGCGGAAAACTCGAACAGCGACGTCACCGTGATCTGCAGAAGGACGCCGATCACGAAGAGCGCGGTCGGCAGACGTCCCCGGCAGATCGCCGCCGCCACCCCGGCGATCGGAATGCGCTGCGCCACCTTCGACATCACCGTCCACGTCAGCCACGCGGACGCGATCGCGAAAACCGCCAGGAGGGGGATCGCGATCAGCTCCCAAAGGAGGATGCCGGCGAAGGTTTCGGCCCGCAGCACCTCCGGCAGCGCCCGCTCGAACGCGGTCGGGCCGTACCGGGCATAAAGGCCGGGAATATGCTCGACGCTTTGGCGCGCGATCACCCACACGGGGTCCTGGTCGCCGACTTGGACACGGTTGAGGCGCACGGTGACCGGCCACGACGGAAGGTCCAGCGTGCCCAGTTGCAGGCTCTTGCGCGCGGTGCCCACCATCGGCTCGCGGTCGCTGCCCGTCGTGTCCATGCCGTCCGGCCGATCCGGCAGGCGGCCGAAGTCCACGGGGATCTTGCGCTTCAGAACGAAGGAGAGTTGCTCGGCAAGGCGCGGGCCCACCGTGCGCTGCTCCTCCTCGTCGACGAAATAGAGGTCGAGCACATGGGCGGCGGCGGCGAAGTCGGACCGGTTCACGGCGCTGACGAAGGATTCCATCGCCGAGCGCGGGGTCGTGAGATCCAGGATTTCGGGTGCGGCGGGCAGACCGCCGTTCAACACGTCGATGCGGAAGGTCGGACCGCCGTCATTCTCCGAGCTTTGCGCGGCGGCGGTATTGACCAAGGCGCCGATGCCGATGGCGCTCGCTAAGATGAGTATGGCGGCGAAGCGGCCTCGCGTCATCCTCTGTCCTCGTCGGTTCGGGGTCGGGGGCGCGGCACCATGTCCGGGCGCAGCCCTGGGGGCGGTCCGCCGGGTTCCCCCTTCGAGACCACACGTGCTCGCTCAGCCAACGGCAGATCGGCGGTGATCGTTCCGATGATCGTCCCGGTCGCAGGCTCTCGCCGCGATCCGCGCACGAAAAAAGGGGCGCCGAAGCGCCCCTTCCCTCTTCTCGATCCCAGCATCGCCGGGCAGCGGCGTCCTCAGACGTTCGCCTTTTCCTTTGCCGCCTTCTTGGCCTCGTCGACCACGTGCTCGGCCCGTTCGGCGACGGTCTTGCCGTCGTCCTGCGGCAGGAGACCCTCCTCCTTGGCCGACTTCTCGGCTGCATAGACTGCGGCCTCGGCGGCGCGCTCGGCCCGCTCGGCCTGCTGCGCCGCGAAGTCCATCGCCTCATCGCGCAGCGTGTCGCGATAAGGGCCGACATACTCGTCCTCGACACGGGTCGAGGGGAGCAGCGCGCCGATCAAAGCGCCCGCGGCGATGCCGATGGCGGCGGCCGCCAGCGGTTCCTCGGTGACGAAGTCGACCACGTTGCGCTTGGCGCGGCGGCCATAATAGGCGGCGTGGTCGGCCGCCTCGTAGGCCGCGTCACGGGCGCTGTAGTAGGCGTAGGACGCCGCATCCGACACCGCATAGGCACCGGACTTGAGCTGCGCGTTGGCGTAGTCGAGGCCGTGGCGCGCCTCGTCGGCGGCGAAGCGGGCGTGGTCGTAGATCGTGTCGAGCGCCGCCGTCGCAGCGTCGCTCACGGCGTAGGCGCCGGCCTTCAACTGGTCG
Source organism: Acuticoccus yangtzensis (assembly GCF_001927245.1). Lineage (GTDB taxonomy): Bacteria > Pseudomonadota > Alphaproteobacteria > Rhizobiales > Amorphaceae > Acuticoccus > Acuticoccus yangtzensis. Next base: position 420,792 of record NZ_MJUX01000004.1, read on the forward strand.
CCGGCATAGGCGAGACCGTGCCGCGCCTCGTCCGCAGCGAACTTGGCCTGATCGTAGGCCGCCCGCGCGGTCTCCTTGGTGGACGCGGAGACGGCGTAGGCCCCCGCCTTCAGCTGACCGGCCGCATATTCGACGCCGTGCTTGGCCTCGTCGGCGGCGAAGCGGGCCTGGTCGTAGGCCTGGCGGGAGGCCGCCTTGGCCGAGTAGGCGCCGGCCTTGAGCTGCGACACCGCATATTCCGCGCCGTGACGCGCCTCGTCGGCGGCATAAAGCGCGCGGTCATAGGCGACGGCGCCCGCGGCGGCGGCGGCGTCGCGCACCGCATAGGCCCCCGCCTTCAGCTGGCCGACCGCGTACTGAGCGCCGTGCTTGGCCTCGTCAGCGGCGAAGCGGGCCTGGTCGTAGGCACGGGCACCGGCCACGGCGGCCGTGTCACGCACCGCATAGGCCCCGGACTTCAGCTGCGCGGCCGCGTAGTCGACGCCGTGCTTGGCCTCGTCGGCGGCGAAGCGGGCGTGGTCGTAGGCGCTCTGCCCGGCCCCGTGGGCGGCAGCACGCATGGCGTAGGCACCGGACCGCAGTTGCGCGGCGGCATATTGGGCGCCGTACTTCGCCTCGTCCGCCGCGTAGCGCGCGTGGTCATAGGCGCTCTGCCCGGCGGAGGCGGCCGTGTCGCGCACCGAATAGGCACCCGCACGAAGCTGGGCGGCGGCGTACTGGGCGCCGTGACGCGCCTCATCGGCCGCGTAGCGGGCCCGGTCGTAGGCGCCGATCCCGGCCGCCGTCGCCGTGCCGCGCATGGCGTAAGCGCCGGACTTCAGCTGCGCAATGGCGTATTCGGCGCCGAAGCGGGCCTCGTCCGCGGCGAAGCGGGCGCGGTCATAGGCGACCTGGGCCGTCGGGCTACCGGCATAAAGAGGCGCAGGCTTCTTGTTCTGGCTCATCAGGAGCCAGGCCAGCCCGACTCCGGTCAGCGCGATCGGCAGCGGGTTCTCCTTCACCTGCCGGCCGAGATTGTTCAGGAACTCGCCGCCCTGGCCTCCGGCGGAGGTGAAGGACCGGGTGACGCTGTCGACGATGTTGGCGGTCGACAGTTTGGCGCGCAAAGCGTCGAGGGTCTCTTCGACCTCGTAGCGCTGGGCCTCGACTTCGCGCTCGATCTGCGTGGTGGAACGGCTCATTGCATCTGCTCCTTCGCAAGCTCGGCGTCGCGGCGCACTTGGAGGGCCGTGCGGTCCGGCGTGAGATTTTCGACATTGAGGTCGGTCGTGCCCGAGCGGATCAGGAACGCACCGACGGCCGCGAAGATGGCGCCGACGATGAGAGAGGCCCAGCCTGTGTTGGCGGCCACCACGTCGGCGGCGGTGTTCTCGGCACCGCTCGCAGCCACGGCGGTGATGAGGTTGGCAACGGCCACCACCAGCGCCTGGGTCAGAACGATCAGCGCGACCAGGACGACGATGGCACCGGCGGCAATCTTGCCGACGCCCATCTGAAGCTGGTTCACCTTGTCGTGCATCTCCGAGCGGATCAGCTCCCCTTCCTTACGGAAGAGATCGGAGACGTCGCGGAAAAGCTTCGTCAGAAGGTCCGGCAGCGAGCGGGTATGGGCAAGGGCCTCGGCCATCGCGCTCGGCTCGTCGGGGCGGTGAGGGGCATGATAGGTCATGGATGGCGCCTCACTTCGGGGTGGAGTTGGCGGGGGCGACGGGCGGACGGGCCGCCTGCGGCGTGTAGGATGCGGGCGGCGTGTAGCCGGTGTGCGGCGCTGCCTGCCCGGTCGGCGGATAATGCGGCCGCTCGCCGCTGGCGCGCAGGAAGCGTCCTGCCGCAAGACCCGCCAGAACCGCACCGCCGACGAAGACGGCCGGGTTGCGCCGGGCGAAACCCTTCACCGACGTGACGACCTCGTCCATCGAGGTGTGCGACACCGAGCTGGCGATGTCCTCGAGGCTCGAGGCGGCGTGGGAGACGAGGCGCGCGGCGAAATCCTGATCGCGCTGGTTCAGCTCGTCGGATGCGCGGCGCACGGCCGACGCGAAATCGTTGAGCCGTCCGGCCGCGGTCGCCATGCCCTGCTCGGCATAGGCGTTGGCGGTCCGCTTGGCTTCGTCCGCATATTCGTGGGCGGACGATTTGATTGTGTCGGAGGCCTCGTGCAGCTTGTCGCTGGCGGACTGGGCCTCACGCTCGAAGTTCTCTTTCGTCGACATTGGAGCTGCTCCTCAGGCTTTGTCTGGCAATGCCAAGATGTGGCTAGGATGAGCCGGGACGGTTTAGGCGAGGCCCAACAGGCTGAGAATGAAGAGGACCACCACAACCAAGCCGACCAAATAGATGAGGCTATGCACCGGCTTTCTCCTTTTCGTTCATTTCGCGAGACAGTTATGTCTTGAACGTCGCGGCCCGTGGCGCGGTTCCGTAGGGAGTGGGGTTATGGACAAAAGATCATGTCCTTCGACATCGCATCGGCAGCCGGCATACGCACGGCCGCACCTCTCCCCCTATCAGCGGAGAAATCTGGAAAAGCGGATTTCGTTCCCAATGTGATCGCGGATGAAAGCGACGGCCGACATCGGCGGGGCAGCACCGCATGCAGGATGGAAGGCGTGGCACCTCACGGCGGCCTCGGCGGCGTCACCGGGTGCGGGTGAGATATACGGCGGGGCAGGCTGCCCGCCGCGTTCATTATCGCGGGCGGCGGTGGCGCCGGCGACCGCGGCGGCGAACCGGCGGCGCCGTTCTATTCGGCGGCGAATTGCGTGCGGTGCAGGCGGCTATAGACCCCGCCGCGCGCGATCAGATCCGCATGGCGGCCCTCCTCCGCCACACCGGCCGGCGTCACCACGACGATGCGATCCGCCCCGCGGATCGTGGCCAGACGGTGGGCGATGACCAGGGTCGTGCGCCCCTCCGACAGCGCCGCCAGCGACGCCTGGATCTGCCGTTCGGTTTCCGAATCCAGCGCCGAGGTCGCCTCGTCCAGCACCAGGATGGGCGGGTCCTTCAAGAAGATGCGCGCGATGGCGAGGCGCTGCTTCTGCCCGCCGGACAGCTTCACACCGCGCTCGCCGATCACCGTGTCGAGGCCGTCCGGCAGCGCGGCCACCATGTCCTCGATCCGGGCCGCGCGCACCGCCGCTTCGATGTCCGCCTCGCTGGCGCCGAGACGCCCATAGGCCACGTTCTCGCGGATCGTCCCGGCGAACAGGAACACGTCCTGCTGGACGATGCCGATCTGCCGGCGGAGCGACGCGGTGGTCATGTCGCGCACGTCGATCCCGTCGACGAGGATCCGCCCGGCCTGCGGCTCGTAGAAACGGGGCAGCAGCGAGCAGATGGTCGTCTTGCCCGCGCCGGAGGGGCCGACGAAGGCCACCGTCTCCCCGGAGTTGATGGTCAGGTCGATCCCCTTCAGCACCGGAAGACCGCGCGTGTAGGAAAAATCGACCCCCTCGAAGCGGATGTCCCCCTTCAGCGGCGGCGCGTCCTTGGCGCCGGGCCGGTCGGTGATGTCCGGCGCAATGGCCAGAAGATCGAGGTAGGAGCGGAAGCCGGCGATCCCCTTCGGATACATCTCCATCACGCGGTTGATCTGCTCGATCGGCTTGAAGAACACCGTCACCAGCAGCAAGAAGCCGACGAAGCCGCCCGCGGTCAGCTCGCCCGCGATGACGAACCACGTGCCCGCCACCATCACGATGAGCTGGATCAGCCTGAGGCCGAGATAGGACATGGCCGTGTTCACCGCCATCAGACGGTAGGCGCGCAGCTTGATGGTGCGATATTGCGCGTTGTCGGCGGCGAAGAGACGGGTCTCGTGCGCCTCGTTGGCGAAGGCCTGCACCACGCGCATGCCGCCGATATTCTCCTCCAGCCGTGCGTTGAAGGCGCCGATGCTGCGGAACAGGCGGCGGAAATTGTTCGTCATGCGCGTTCCGACGGCCATCGTGAGCCAGCCGATGAAGGGAACGATCGCCGCCACGATCAGCGCCAGCTCCACGTTGACCGAGAGCATCAGGATGAGCGCGCCGACGAACGTCATCACCGCGAGGAAGATCTCCTCCGGCCCGTGGTGGGCAAGCTCGCCCACCTCCTCCAGATCCTTCGTCACGCGCGCGGTCAGGTGCCCGGTCTTGGCGCTGTCGTAGAAGGAGAAGGACAGCTTCTGCAGGTGGTCGAAGGCGCGGCGCCTCAGCTCGGTCTCGATGTTGATGCCGAGCATGTGCCCCCAATAGGTGCAAACCGCCATCAGCGCCCCGTTGAAGAGGTAGACGACCAGGAGCCCGCCCGCCGCGAGGAGAATGAGCGGCCAGTCGCCCGCCGGAAGGAGCCGGTCGATGAAGACCTTGATGGCCATGGGAAAGGCGAGTTCAAGGAGTCCGGCCAGAACGGCACTGCCGAAGTCCAACACGAAAAGGCCTTTGAACGGGGCGTAATAAGCGAAGAACTTTCGCAAGATCATGGCGTGACCGGAGACGGCAGGTGGGGCAAGGTGCCCCGGTGTAAGCGCCGCGGAGACGGCGAGCAACGGATGCCGGCCGGACCCTGCCTTGCAGCAGGCGCCGCGCGGGCCGCCACAAAGGGGGAGTGCCGCGGATGGCGCGCCGAGGACGATGCAATTGTGGCGCCGTCACCTTCAGCGTGGCGGCGGAGCCCGAGGCGGTGGGCCTTTGCCACTGCACCACCTGCCAGCGCGAGACGGGCGGACCTTTCATGGCCTACATGGTCGTGGGCCTGGCCGCCCTCACCGTCACCGGCACGACCGCCTCTTGGCGCGAGACGACGGATCACCGGCACTTTTGCCCCCGCTGCGGCACGCCCCTCTTCGCCACGATGGACGGAGATCCCGATGCCGAGGTGCGTCTGGGTGCGCTCGACGATGCGTCCGGCCTCATCCCAACGTTCGAGCTTTGGGTCGACCGGCGTGCGGCTTGGCTCGCCCCCCTTCCCGGCGCAGAGCAATACGAGCGCAACCGGCCTTGAGCCGCCATAAAAACAAACGACGATGGAGGACTGCCCATGATCCAGGATCATCTGGAAATCTTCGACCCCGCCTTTCGCAAGCTGATCCTCGGCAACTGCGCGCTGGACATGTTGTGGACCGGCGGGCGCTGGCTGGAGGGCCCGGCCTATTTCGCCGGCATGCGCAGCCTCGTCTTCTCGGACATCCCCAACAATCGGATGCTGCGTTACGACGAGGGGAGCGAGACCGTCAGCCTCTTCCGCTCGCCCTCCAACCACGCCAACGGCAACACGCGCGACGCCCAGGGGCGGCTCGTCACGTGCGAGCATTCTGGCCGGCGCGTCACCCGTACCGAGCACGACGGCTCCATCACCATCCTCGCCGACCGCTACGACGGCAAGCGCCTCAATTCGCCGAACGACGTCGTCGTCCACGCGGATGGGTCGATCTGGTTCACCGACCCCACCTACGGGATCGACAAGGACTATGAGGGGGCGCGCGCCGTGTCGGAGATCGGCGCGTCATACGTCTACCGGTTCGACCCGGCGTCGGGCGCGCTGGCGGCGGTGGCGACGGACTTCGTGAAGCCGAACGGCCTCGCCTTCTCGCCGGACTACTCGATGCTCTACATCGCCGACACCGGCCTCAGCCACGTGCCGGACGGTCCGCGCCATATCCGCCGCTTCTCCGTGGACGACGGCGCGCTGTCCGGCGGTGAGGTGTTCGCCACCTGCGACTATGGCCTGTTCGACGGCTTCCGGTTGGACGAGTACGGCAACATCTGGTCCAGCGCGGGCGACGGGGTGCACTGCTTCGACCCGTCCGGCGCGCTGATCGGCAAGATCAAGGTGCCGGAGGTGGTGGCGAACGTGTGCTGGGGGACGCAAAAGCGCAACCGGCTCTACATCTGCGGCACCACCTCGCTCTACGCCACATACCTCGCCACGAACGGGATGCCCTACCCGGTCTGACCCGGCGCGGATGGCGGCCTAAGCGGCGGCGACAGGCAGGGGCTATTCCACCCCCTGCCAGAGCGCGTGAAAGTGGTGCACGGGTCCGTGGCCGCGGCCGATGTCGAGGTCGTCCGCGGCGGCGATCGCCTTGGAGATGTAGGTTTTCGCCCCTGCGACCGCCTCCGCCAGCGTGGCGCCGCGCGCAAGATAGGCGGCGATCGCCGAAGACAGCGTGCACCCGGTGCCGTGGGTGTTGCGGGTGGCAACCCTGCGCGAGGTCAGCCGCTCACACCGCCCGTCCATGCACAGGATGTCGACGCTCTCGCCGCCGTCGAGATGGCCGCCCTTCAGGAGGATCGCGGGGCCTCGATCGGCGAGCGCCAGGGCCTGCTGACGCATTTCCGCTTCGCCTCGCGCCGCGGCCGTGCCGAGAAGGACGGCCGCCTCGGGCACGTTGGGGGTGACGATGGTGGCGACCCCGAACAGCCGGTCGCGCAGGGCCGCCACGGCGTTGTCGGGCACCAGCCGGTCCCCGGAGGTCGCGACCATGACCGGGTCGAGCACCACCGGCACGGCGACCGCGGCCAGCATGTCCGCCAGGCGGTCGATGACGGCGACGTCGGCCAGCATGCCGATCTTGATGGCGGCAACGTCGATATCGCTCAACACCGAGGTGAGCTGGGCCGCGACGAAGTCGGCCGGGATCGGATAGACCCCCTGCACGCCCACGGTGTTCTGCGCCGTCAGCGCGGTGATGACGCTGGTGCCGTAGACGCCGAGCGCGGCGAAGGTCTTCAGGTCCGCCTGGATGCCGGCGCCGCCGCCGGAGTCCGAGCCCGCAATGGTCATCGCGATCATGACTGCACCTCGGCCGTTTTGCCGCGGGCGAAGGCGCGGCGCAGCTTTTCGGCCGCCTCACCCGGTGCCGCGGCCTTTGTGATGGCGCCCATGACGGCCACACCGTCCGCCCCGGCGGCGGCGAGCTCTTCGGCCCGCGCCTCGTCGATCCCGGCGATGGCGACGACCGGAAGATCCGGCCGGCGCAGGCGCAGCCGCGCGGCGATGCGGGCGAACCCGTCGATGCCGATGGGCGGGTTGGGATTGACCTTGCTCGTCGTCTCGAACACGCCGCCCACGGAGGCGTAGTCGATCGGCGCATCGTCGGCCGCTTCCGCCTCGGCCATCGAATGGATGGTGAGACCGACGATCGCGGCCGGGCCGACGATCTCGCGCGCCTCGCGGGCGGAGAGGTCGCCGTGTCCCACATGGACGCCCGCCGCACCGGCCGCGCGCGCCACGTCGGCCCGATCGTTCACGAGGACGGGCACGTTGGTCGCAGCGACGAGGGCGCGCACGGCCGCCACCTGAACGGCGGTGTCGCCGCCTTTGTCACGCCATTGGACGAGGGTGACGCCGCCGGCGGTGGCACTGCGCACGAGCCGCACCGGGTCCGGCTCCTTGGGGCCGAGGACGAGGTAGAGGCGCGGGTCCAGCGGCGGCTTGGCGACGCGGATGCGCGCGGCGATATCATGCGGATCGGCGGTGCCCACGGCATCCAGCAGAGCGACCGTGAAGGAGCCGGGGCCGGGATTGGCGGGGGCCACCATCTCGGCCGACACGTTGAGGAGGCTGAGGCCGGCGATCGCCGCGAGCAGCGGGTCCGCCTCGATGGCGAGGGCGGCGGCGATCAGCATGCCCGCCGAGCAGCCGGTGGCGATCACCCGGTCCAGCTTGGAGGTGCCGTTGGCGAGGTAGATCGTCCGATCCCCGGCCGGACCGCGCACGGACAGGCGGTCGACGGCCCCGGTGGTGACGGCGACGGTCCCGTCCGGCACGGCACCGAGGGCGGCCATTTCCGCCGCGTTGCCCTTCACCACTTTGGGCCCGTAGGCGAGAAGCTCGCGCGCGAAGGCGAGCCGGGCGGGCACGCGGTCGATCTTCACCGGGTCCAGCATGAAGGGCTGGCCGGTACGCACGGCCGCCAGGATTCCGGCGCGGCGCGGTCCGTCCAGCATGCCGAGGTTGATGCAAAGCGCGCCTGAACCGGCGGCCATCGGGCGCACCTCGTCGGAGTCGATCGTCATCGAGATGTCGATGCCGATGCTGGCCGCGATGTTGGCGACGAGAGGCTGGGCCACCGGCGCGACGAGAGCGTGAATGCGCGGGTGGGCCATGACGAGGCGGCCGAGGGTGCTGGCCACGTGCATGGGGTCGAACGGCTCGGGGGCGGCGGGTGCGGCGGCGCCGCTGGCTCGGTCGTCGGCAAAGCGCAGCGCGTTGATGGTGGTCTCTTTCACCTGTTCTCCAATCCCTTCGCCGGCATGACCCGGAGCAGGTTCGAGGGGTCGGCGCGTGGCCTCTCAGCCCGGAGGCACCCCCTTGGGGGCATCATCTGTACGGAATTTTGGCCCCAGCGCCAACTCCCCTCGCGCGGCGCACCATGCCGCGCGCGGCAGATGCGCACGGTGGGTCGGCGGGTTTTTGCGCGGGAGGCGCACCGGCCGATCCGCCCGGTGGCCGGGGCGTTGCGGAGGACGGCGGAAGGTTCGGCCGGAGGATCGAGACGGTGCGCCCCCCAAGCGCACGGGCGGGGCGCGATGAGCGGCGTGCAGTGCTTGATGACCGGCGCTCAGGACTTGCCGGCGGTCCCTCTTTGGGCGCATCTAGCCGGAACCGGAGGTGCCCATGACGCCGTTTTTCATCCTCATCAAATGCCAGCTCGGCCGAGCCTACGAAGTGGCCAACGCCTTGGCGGATGCGGAAATCGCCTCAGAGATCTATTCCACGGCCGGTGATTTCGACCTGATCGTGAAATTCTACGTCGACCGTGACAGCGACATCGGCCATTTCGTGAACGAGAAGGTGCACGCGATCCCCGGCATCCTCGACACCAAGACGATCATCACCTTCAAGGCCTTCTGAAGGCGCGTCGCCGCGGCTTCTCCGGCGGCGCCGTAGGCTCAGTTGGGAAGCGGAAGCGCCTGCCCGCTGCCGGAGAGCGTGCTCCCCGGAGGCGGCAGCATGCCAGCGCTCGGTATGCCGCCGGACGGGCGCGTTCCGGCGGGCGGCGCGGCCATGCCCTGCGGGGTCTGCGGGAAGGCGCCGCTTTGGGCCGCACCGCCGCTCGGCAGCGGGTTCGGCGCAGGACCTTCGACCGCAGGCGGCGGGGCAATGCCCGTTCCCGGCCGCACGACGAGGCCGACATCGGCCCGGCTCGTCGCCGTGGCGCTGGCGTCCGGCGCGCGGGTGGGCTGCCGTGTGCCCGGTGTGCGCGAGGCGGGGATCACGATCCCTTGCGGGTTGGCCGACGTCGGCACGATGCGCCCCTGTCCGGGCGTTCCGGCCACCATCCGCCGTGTCGCCGGCGACAAGAACTGCAGCGCATTGATGCTCTGAAGCCCGCTATAGCAGGTGAAGGAGATGCGGATGTCCGCCTGTTCCTCGGCCGCGACCAGGAGACGCCCGGTCTCGTACAGCCACTTCGGACGGTCCCGCTCGTACACGTACTGGTTCGACGGGCAGTTCGACTGCGGGGCCTGCGCCATGATGACGATGGTCTTGAAATTGTCGACATAGACGTCGCTCACCCGGCCGTCGAGAAAGATGCGGCCTGTGTCGCGCGTCTCGGCGGCGGCGGGGGGAAGGTCCTGGCTCTGCGCCCTCGCGGTGCTTGCGGACAGCATCGAGGCCGGCACGATGGCGGCAGCGGACAGGACGACGGGCAGTAACACGCCTGTGCACAACCGGACGACGTCGTACTTCATACCATTGCCCTTCACCACGCTCAAACGCACGCCAATATAAGGCCAAAAGTGAACGCATTCCAGACGTCAAGCGCCACACGATCGACAAGCTTACTTTTAGGTTAAGGGCGGATCGTCCATTCCATCCAGGAATGTCTTGGCCGACTGGCGGATCGCCGCCACGCGATCATCGTCCATCTTGTCCAACGTGCGGTAGATCATCCCGACACGCGGGTTGCGCGCCAGCCTCTCGCGCGCCTCCATCAGGAAGTTCCAGTAGAGGTAGTTGAAGGGACAGGCCTCCTCGCCCACCTTCGCCTTCACGTCGTACCGGCAACCGCCACAATAATCGCTCATCCTGTCGATATAACTTCCCGACGCCGCATAAGGTTTGGATGCGAACACGCCGCCGTCGGCGAAGATCGCCATGCCGTGAACATTGGGAAGCTCCACCCACTCATAGGCATCGGCATAGACGACGAGATACCATTCCTCGATCTCCGCCGGAGCGATGCCGGCAAGGAGCGCGAAGTTGCCCGTCACCATCAGCCGCTGAATGTGGTGGGCATAGGCGTGGTCGCGGGTGGCGCCGATCGCCTCGGCCATGCAGCGCATGTCCGTTTCGCCCGTCCAGTAGAAGGACGGCAGTGGCCGCGCGGCGCCGAGCGCGTTGGTGTCCCGATAGGCCGGCATCTTCAGCCAGTAGACGCCGCGGATGAACTCACGCCAGCCCAGAATCTGCCGCACGAAGCCCTCCACAGCGTTGAGCGGCGCCGCCCCCGCCTCCCACGCGGCGACGGCCCGGTCCACCACCTCGCGTGGGCGCAAGAGGCCGCAATTGATCATCGGCGACAGCAGCGAATGGAAAAGGTGCGGCTCGCCCGCCTTCATCGCGTCCTGAAAATCGCCGAAGGTCGGCAGGCACGTGTCGACGAAGGCGTCGAGCGCAACCAGCGCGTCACCCCGCGTCACCGGCCAGTCGAACGCCTCCAGCGTGCCGAAATGGTCGGCGAACTCCTCCGCCACGAAGGCGATCACCTCGGCGGTCACCTCATCGGGCGGGAAGGACGGGCGCGCGGGCGCGGCGGCCCCCTTCGGCAGCGCCTTGCGGTTCTCCTGATCGTAGTTCCACCGCTCGCCCGCCGGATTGCCGTCCTCGTCCATCAGGATGCCCGTGGTGCGGCGCAAATCGCGGTAGAAATATTCCATCCGCAATTCTTTGCGCCCCTCGGCGAAGCGGCGAAAATCGCTGTGGTCGGCGAAGAAGCGGTCGTCGGAGCGGATCTCCACCGGCACGCCCGCCGCCGCCTCGAACCCGCGCATCTCCTCGAGCACGCGCCATTCTCCCGGTTCGGTGACGACGACGCGGGTCGCGCCATGCGCCTTCACCGCCGCCACCACCGCCTCGGTGAACGTGGCGTGGCGGCCGTAGCGGCGATAGTCGACGACGTATCCGTCCGCCTCGAGCCCGGCGAAGAAGTGCCGCATGGCGCTGAACAGGAAGGCGATTTTCTGCTTGTGGTGGCGCACATAGGTGGCCTCGGCGGCGACCTCGCAGCCCAGCACCACGTCGCCCGGCGCGAGGTCCGCCAGCGCGGACACGTTGCGGTCCAGCTGATCGCCGAGCACGAAGCGCAGCACCGTCATCCTCGCCCCTTCCTTGGATTGCGGACCGTCGCAATTAGCGCCGCCGGCGGGCGTGGCGAGGGGTCAGGCCGGCGCGGCCAGGATCGCGGCGATGCGCGCGCGCAGGTCCGGCAGGTGCTCGGCCTCGAACCACGGGTTCTTCTTCAGCCACGCATTGTTGCGCCAGGACGGGTGCGGCAACGCCATGACGGTGCGCGGCGCGGTCCTCTCGGCAATCTCGCGCCAGGCGCCGACGATGGCGGTCAACGACAGGCGCCGCGTCTCGGGCAGGTGGTAGGCGAGCGAGTAGCGGCCGATGCACAGGAGCAGCCGGAGCGAGGGCATCGCGGCGAACACTTCGTCGTGCCAGGTGGCGCGGCATTCGGTGCGCGGCGGCAGGTCGCCTCCCGCTTTGTCGTAGCCCGGAAAGCAGAAACCCATGGGGATGATGGCGACCTGGGCCGGGTCGTAGAAGGTCGCCTCGGAAAGGCCCATCCAGGCGCGCAGGCGCACGCCCGACGGGTCGAAGAAGGGCCGCCCCGCCATATGGGCGCGGTTGCCCGGCGCCTGACTGCATATGGCGATGCGGGCGGTGGGCGAGATCTGGAAGATCGGCCGCGGCGTGTGCGGCAATGGCGCACCGAGCGGGCGGTCGGCGCAGATCCGGCACACGGCCATGGCCCCGGTGAGCTTGGCCAGCGCCGGATCGCCCGCCGCGGCCGCGCAGGAGCGGGTCGCCGCCTCCGTCACGGCCGGCCCGGTGAACGCACCCGCGCGGCGCTGCGCGCGTTGCCGGCGCGGCGTGTCGGCCGGGCCGGGTGCTTCGGTGCGGCGGGGCGTGTCGGCGCGGCGGGGCGTGTCGGTGGGACGGGGCATCTCGGCTCCGGCGGGCCTATGAGGTCGCAAGCTTCGGCGGCATGCTGCGGTGGGTCAGGCGGGGCCGTCCACCCCCGCCTCGGCGAAGGTCGCCATGCCCGAATGGCAGGCTGCCGCCGCCTTCACGATCGACATGGCGAGCGCCGCACCCGTCCCCTCGCCGAGCCGCATGCCGAGATCCAAGAGCGGCGCCACGCCGAGCGCATCGAGGGCTCGTCCGTGCGCCGTCTCGGCCGAGCGGTGGGCGAAGAGGCAATGGCTGATCGCGGACGGGTCCATCGCATGCACCACGACGGCGGCGGAGGTGGCGACGAAGCCGTCGATCACCACCGGGACGCTCTGCGTGCGCGAAGCGAGGATCGCGCCGACCATCGCCGCGATCTCCCGCCCGCCGAGGCGCATCAGGATCCTGAGCGGGTCCCGCTCGCCGGCGATGCGCGCGACGGCGGCGTCCACCGCCACGGCCTTGGCGGTCAGCGCTGCGCCGGTGACGCCGGTGCCGGGGCCGACCCACTCGGCCCCCGTGCCTCCGAGAATGGCAGCGCACAGGGCGGCGGCCACGGTGGTGTTGCCGATCCCCATCTCGCCGAGGCCGAGGAGGTCGACCCGGTTGGCCGTCGCCTCCAGCCCGAAGGCCATCGTCGCGGCGGTGTCACGCTCGGAGGCGAAGGCGTCCGTCTCGACGATGTCGCCGGTCGGTACGTCCACCGCGAGGTCGAACACCGAGAGGCCGATGCCGTAGGCGCCGCAGATCTGGTTGATCGCCGCCTTGCCGGCGCGGAAGTTGGCCAACATCTGCCCGTTCACGCTGGACGGGAAGGCCGACACGCCGCGCTCGGCCACACCGTGGCTGGCGGCGAAGACGACGACGCGCGGGTGATCGACCTTCGGCGGGGCGCGCCCGGTAACGGCGGTCAGCCATGCGGCGATCTCCTCCAGCCGCCCCAGCGATCCGGCGGGCTTGGTGAGGGTCGCCTCGCGCGCCGCGGTGGCGGCGACGGCGGCGGCGGTGTCGGGCGAAGGGGTGTGCGCGAGCGCGCGGAAATCGTCGAACGGCGAAGTCTGGGTCACGAAGGAACTTTAAGGGTTGAGAACGAGGCGGTCGCGGCGCACTTCGTACCCCTCGAGCCGGTTGAGAAAGGTCATGCCGAGGAGGCTTGAGTCAAGGTCGCCGGGCTTTGCGACCGCCGCGCGCACGTCCTCCACCGTGATCCCGCCGATCGAGATCTCCGACAGCCGCACCGGAGCGACCTGAGTCATGCCGTTCGCGGTCATGACGGGGATGCGGTAGTCCAGCCGCTCCCCGTGGAAGCCGGCGCGGCGGGCGTCGGCGGCGGAGAGGACGACGGTGCTCGCCCCGGTGTCGAACAAAAAGGTGATCGGCGTGTCGCCCACCTCCCCGGCGAGAACGAACTGGCCGCCGAAGCCGCGGTGAACGGTCACGCTCTCGCCCCGCGTGATCGGCGTTCCGGGCATCAGCACCGAGATCATGTCCCGCCCGACGCCCTCCAGATGATGGCGGTAGGTGTAGCCCATGACGACGAGGACGAAGATGGCGATCCACAAGACCGCGGTGCGGATGAGCTCGCCGATGCGCACCTGCCGCGCGGCGAAGACGACGACGAGCAGCACGGCGAGGATGATGACGAGCTTCACCGCCATCGGTCCGGAGTTGTCGATGGAGACGATATCGGGCGAGGCTCCCGCAGGCGACTGGGCCGCGGCGGGCAACATGGCGGCCGTCAGCAGCGCCAACCCGGCGATTCCCGTCCGGAAAAATGTTGCCGCCGCCTTTGCCGTCAAACCCATGCCACCCCCGCCCTCTAGGGCAGAGAGATAGTGAAGGCGGCCAAATATGAAAGGTCGGCCATGACCACTGCGGCGCCGATGACGTCGCCCGTATGACCGCGGATCTTGGAATCGGCGAGGCTGGCGACGCCCTTGGCAGCGGCCGCGGCGGCCATCGCGCCGAGGAAGAATCCGAGCGGCGAAATGAGGAGCGTGAGCACCGCGGTGACACCGATGGCGATGAAGATGGCGGCCCGGAACTCGCGCGCGCTGGGGCGGCCCATGGTGGCGGCGAGACCGCCGGGGCGCGCGTTGGGCAGACCCGCCCACGGGAACAGCGCCACCGCGCGCGCCGCCGCCGCCGCCGCCGCGAAGACCGGCAGCGCCCACCCGCCGAGCGCGGTGACGAGATCGGCCAGAAGCGCCACCTTCAGCCCCACCGCGCCGACGAGGCCGAGCACGCCGTAGGTGCCGATGCGGCTGTCGGCCATGATCTCCAGCCGCCGGGACAGGGTCGAGCCGCCCCAAAATCCGTCGCAGCAGTCGGCGAGCCCATCCTCGTGCAGCGCGCCGGTGACGATGACGAGGCCCATCACCGTAATGAAGGCGGCGGCGAATGACGACAGGCCGAACCACAGGCCGAGCGCGCCGAGGAGCGCCGGGCCGAGCGCGATGAGCGCACCCGCGACGGGCAGCACCCACACGGACCGGGCGAGCGAAACGCCCTGCGGATAAGGCACCGGCAGGCGGGAATAGAAGGCGACCGTCGCGCGGATCGCGGAGAATGCGGGCGTCATGTGCGGGCGTCAGGTTCGAGGCGTGGGGGGCGAAGCGGCTTGGCGGAGCGGCGCGGGGCGGCGGGTTGTGATGCGGTCTGCCGTCGAGCGGTCAGTCGCCCGGCGGCCAATCGCCCGGCAGTGGAGCGCCGGGCGGCAGGTCATGCCGAGTCCGGTGTCGGGGCGTCCGGTCAGGGTGCGGCCGGCTACGAGGCGTCCGGTCACAGCGCGTCCAGTCATGGTGTGGCCGATCGTGGGGCGTCCGGTCGTCGAGCGGCCCGTCGTCGGCCGGTCAGCCGCCCCGCGGCGGAGCGCCGGGTGCGACGGCAATGGATGGGCCGGCGACGGCACGCGGTGCGTCATGCGGCGAGGGCGCGGCGGGCCGCGGCCCGTGCCGCCTCGTCCTCCAGACGGTCGAGCGCGCCGGCGAGGACGTGCGGCCCCGCCTCGGCCCGGTGGCCCTCCTCCGACAAGGTACGGCGAAACTGGCGCGCGCCGGGTTCACCGTGGAAGAGCCCCAGCAGCGGCTTCAGCACCGGGGCAAGGCGCCCGCCCCCGTCGCACCAGCGCGCGGCATAATCCACTATCGACCGCGCCACGGCGATCCGCTCGGCCAGGGCGCCGCGCCCGGCGAGCTCGGCGAGAAGACCCGGCCGCTGATAGGCGGCGCGGCCGATCATCACCCCGTCCACCACGGCGAGCTGCTCGGCCACCGCCGCCGCGTCGCCGATCCCGCCATTGATGCCGACGAAAGTGGACAGCCGCGCATGCAGCCGGTGGACGCGGCCGTAGTCGAGTGGCGGAATGTCCCGGTTCTGCGCCGGCGAGAGGCCCTCCAGCCAAGCCTTGCGCGCATGCACCCAGATGGCCGAAACGCCCGCGGCCACCGCCCGGTCGGCCACGGCGTCTAGCGCGGTCTCGATGTCCTGATCGTCCACCCCCAGGCGGCACTTGAGCGAGACCGGCAGGCCGCCCTCGCCCATGGCCGCCAGACAGTCGCCGACCCGCTCCGGCTCGCGCATCAGGCACGCCCCGAAGGCGCCGCCCTGCACCCGGTCCGACGGGCAGCCGACATTGAGGTTCACCTCGTCGTAGCCCCATTCGGCGGCAATGCGCGACGCCTCGGCCAGCTCGCGCGGGTCGTTGCCGCCGAGCTGCAGCACCAGCGGATGCTCCTCCGCGTCATAGTCCAACAGGCGGGCGCGGTCGCCGAAGATGACCGCCTTCGCCGTCACCATCTCGGTGAAGAGGAGAAGGTCCGGGTTCAGGCGGCGGTGGACGACACGGCAATGGCGGTCGGTCCAATCCATCATCGGGGCGACGGCGATTTGACGTGTCACGGGCATCCACTAGCGGTCGGGGGTTCGCCTTCATATCGTCACCCGGCGCCCGGAGCGAACACCCGGACGCGACTTTTTCGCCAAAAGGTCAGGGACCGGCTGCACGATTTCGCGTCACGCTGTCCGCCGCACGTCACGCCGCTGACCGCATGGGACACGCGCCTTGCAGCGCTCGCCTTTCGTCCAGCGCCGTGCGCCTGCCGCGCCTCGCTCCTAACCTTCGCCGCGCATGATCGCAGAAGGCAACCGATTAAAGTCGTCATACGTCAATGAAGCGAGGACACAGCCATGACGCCGACGATGAGCTTCCCCCGCGTGACCGGGTTGGCCCAGACCATCTTCTCGGGGCTTCCGTCCATTGCCGTGCTGGGGCTCGGGCGTGGCGGCACGGTGGCCGCGGCGTGCCTCGCCAGCGCCGGGCACCGCGTCCACGCCGCCGACACAGACCCCGCGCGGGTCACGACGTTGAACGAGGGGCGCTCACCGGTGGACGAGACCGGCCTCTTCGCCCTCATCGAAAGGACGCGGCACGCAGACCGGCTGACCGCCACGACCTCGGTCGCCGACGCGGTCGCCGCCGCCGAACTCTCCATCATCGCCCTCGACCTGGAAGAGGACGGGGCGGGCCAACCGGACACGACGCCGCTGCTTCTGCTGGCCGACCGCATCGGCGAAGGCCTCGCCCGGCGGCGCGACTACCACGTGATCGTGATGCGGACGCCCGTTCCCGCGGGCACCACCATGGGTGCGCTCGTGCCTCGGATCGAGGCGGCATCCGGCCTCGCCGCCGGGGTGGATTTCGGCGTCGCCTTCGTGCCGGACTTCGTGCGCCCCGGTCACGCGGTGTCGGATTTCCGGGACCCGGCGAAGACGGTGATCGGCGCATCCGACCGGCGCGCGTCCGCCCTCGTCGAGCGGGTCTACTCGGTGTTCGACCCCCTGCCCACGCTGACCACGATCACCATCGCCGAAATGATGAAGACTATCGACGGGGCGTGGCAGGTCGCGGGACGGCCCTTTGTGGCGGCGGGCGGCTCGGTGCGCCATCCCTTCGGCATCGCCGCCGCGACCGCCGAACCCGTTCGCCCGATCGTGCCGGCGGCTGCCTTCGGCCCTTCGGCGGCCGCTGTCCTCGTCCCGCCGGAGGAGGAGGTAGAGGTGGAGGTGGAGGACGATCCCGGGCCCGCCGAGGACGCGCCGGTCTGTCAGTTGCAGCAGGTGATGGAGATCGTCGCGCAGGCGAGGTCATGGGCGCCCGTGCGGGTCGGCATCGTGGGATTGCCGCTGAAGGCGGGCGCGCCCGGCGACAGCGCGATTTTCGACGTCATCGCCGAACTGAAGGAATGCGGCATCGACGTCGCGGTGCACGACGAGGATGTGACGACGGTGCTCCCGTTCGTCGACGACATCGCCATGCGCCGCCACTCCGGGCCGACGCTGAGGGCGCTCGCCTTCACGCTCGACGACATGATGATGCCCACGGCGCAGGATGTGGCCGAGTGGGCGGATGTTCTGATCCTCGCCCGTCCGTGCGCTCTTCACGACATCGGCGCCGTCGGCTGCCGGCTGGACGAGGTGGAGGAGAGCGGGGCCGGGCCGGAGAGGTTCGCGGCGCGCGCCGGGCTGATCCCGATCATCGACGCCTGCGCGCTGGATGATGCCGGACCGGAGTGCCGTTCCCACTGAGGAGGCGCCTCGCGTGACGCGCGGCACCATCCTTGGCCGCGCCCTTGGCTGCCGGCCCGGCGCGAGCGCTTCTTGCGGCCGGCCGGCTCCATGGGGCGCGCCGCCGACAGGGTCAGAACATGCCGGATTCCTTGGCGATCATCGCCGCGTGGGTGCGGTTACGGGCGCCCAGTTTGCGGCCCAGCGTGCGCACGTGCAGCTTCACCGTTACCTCTGCGAGGCCGAGATCACGCGCGATCTCCTTGTTCGCTTGGCCGTTGCACAACCCTTCCAGGACCTCCAACTCGCGCGGCGACAGCTTGTCCGCTAGGGGATGCGCCGCCTCCTCCGCCTCAGGCGCGGTCATGAAGGCGATCGGCGCATATTGCTCGCCGGCCAGCATGAAGCGCACCGCGTGGACCAACGACTTGGCCGGCATCGACTTCGGCACGAACCCGGCCGCGCCCGCTTTCAGCGCCCCTTCGGCGATGCGCTTGTCGGCCGTCCCCGACATCAGCGCGACGGGAAGCGGCGCGTTCAACGCCATCGCCGCCGTCAGGCTGTCGAGTCCCTTCATTCCCGGCATCTGATAATCGAGCAGCACGAGGTCGAAGGGGCCGGTCGTGCGGATCGCCTCCGCCGCGCTCTCATAGTCGGAGACCGTGGTGAGCTCGAAGTCCCCTTCACGCTCGAGGAATGCGGCCAGCATGTCCCGCACCAGCTCGTGATCGTCGGCGACGAGCACCTTCATTGCAGCACCCTTTCCTTTCTGATGAGCGCCGCCGCCACCGTGGCGGCCAGCTCGGACGGATTGACCGGCTTGGTCAGAACCGCCGCGAACGGCGCGTCCGACAGGCGCACGTCCCGGCGTCCGGTCACGCAGACGCACGGCAGTTCCCGCCGCAGCGCATGGACCGCCGCACACAGCGCGCCGCCATTCAGCTTCGGCATCTCGAAATCGGTGATCAGCGCGTCCCACGCCTCCGGGTCGTCGCGCACCGCGTCGAGCGCATCTTCGGGGTCGTTGCATTGGGCGACTTCGGCGCCCATCCGCTCCAGCGCGGCGGCCGTCGCCGCACCCGCCTCAACATCGTCGTCGACGACGAGAAGGATGCGGCCCGCAAGGTCCGGCGCACTTCCCGTCATGGGGTTGAGAGCGGTCCGCTCGGCCGGCTTCCAGCCCTCGCCAAGGTCGGCAAGACTATCCCTCCCGGCGCCGGTCCCCCTGCCCGCTCCCGTCCTCGTCCCCGCCCCCAACCCGGTGGGCGGCTCGTCCGATCGGGGCTGGTCGGCGCACGGCAACAGAACGGTGAAGACGGTTCCCTCTCCCAGCGTCGAGCGAATGGCGATGATCCCGTCCGCCTCGCGCACGAGCTCGGCCACGACGGCAAGGCCGAGACCGGTCCCGTCCTTGCCCTTCGTCGAAATATAAGGCTCGAAGATTGCGCCAAACCTGCCTGGGTCGATCCCGCTGCCATTGTCGGTCACGGTGACGGCCGAATAGAGCGTCCCCGGCCGGGCGGACCCGATGACCGCCGTCCCGAACGCCGCCGGATCGGCTTCGGCCACCAACTCGACCGTGATCTGCCCGTTGGCCGCGGTGATCGCATCGCGCGCGTTGATGACGAAGTTGAGGACGATCTGCAGGAAGTCGGTGGAATCGATCACCACCGGCACCGCTTCGTCGGGAATTTCGAGGTGCACATCGATCGCCGCGGTGACGGAGGCGGCGATGAGATCGGACGCCTCGGCGAGCGACTCGGCGACGTTGATGCGTTTGGCGGTGCTGCGACGCTTGCCGAAATCGAGGAGCCGGCCGACGAGGTTCTTGGCCCGCTCGCTCGCCGTCAGGATGCGTCTGGCATGAGCGCGGTCGCCTTCGCCCACCTCCTCGCTCTCGGCCACCAGGGTGGCCGATCCGGCGATGGCGGCGATCACGTTGTTGAAATCGTGCGCCACCCCGGCGGCGATCACGCCGATCGCCTCCTGGCGCTGGGCGGCGTGGAGCTGCTCGCGCAGGCGCAGATTCTCCGCCTCCTGACGCTTGCGCGAGCCGATATCGCGGGTCAGGCAGACGAGCCCGATCCCTCGCAGAAGGGTCAGCGAAAGCTCCTGGTCGATCTTCGCGCCGGACTTGTGGCGGCCGGGGATCTCGCCGCGCCAACTTCCGCTCGACGTCAACAGCGGGACCGCGTGGCGCTGCAGCCGGTCGGCCTCCTCCGTCCCGTAGAGCATCAGCCAGGGCCGGCCCAGAACCTCTCCATGGTCATAGCCGAACATCGCCAGATAGGCGGAGTTCATGTAGAGGATGTGCCCCGCCTCGTTGGTGATGGCGATGCCGTCTTGCGCGCCTTCGATCGCCGCCGCACGCAGCGCCAGTTCCCGTTTGGACCGTTCGAGCCGCGTCACGTCGGTGGCGACGCACAGGCATTGGCTGCCGGCAAATCCCGTCTCGGAGAGGAGCACCACGCGGCCGTCCGACAGCACCTCCTCGTGGTCGCGGCGGCCGGTGCGCATCGCGGCGAGGCGAGCGGCGGCCCGCTCCGTCGCCTCCGCGCGTCCCAGTCCCTCGATGATCAGCCGGTCGGCCCAGATGTCGACGAACTGGCGCCCCTCCGCCCAGCCGCACGGGGCGCCGGGGAAAAAGGAGCGCCATGGCGCGTTGGCGAGCACCACCTTCCCCGCCTCGTCGAGGATGAGGAAGCCCTCCGACGCCTCCGAAAGCGCCGCCACCATCCGGTGACGCGCATCGTCACGCTCGCGCTCGGCGGCGCGGCGCTCCGTCGTGTCGGTCTGGCTCGCCACCAGATAGTGGCGCTGGCCCTGAAGGACGACGGGATAGAGCGTAAGGTCGACGTTGAAGGTCGAGCCGTCGCGGCGCCTGTTGGTGAGCTCGAACTGTCCGGTGCCGCGCGTCTCCACGGCGCGCCTGAGGCGCTGGCGCTCGGGCGAGGCGGGCGGATCGGCCGCCACGAACCGGCAATTCCTGCCCAGAACCTCGCGCCGCTCGTATCCGGTCATCCGGCAGAAGGCGTCGTTCACGTAGATCAGCGGGGCGTCCTGGCGCGTCGCGTCGGCGATGGTGACGGAGAGCGGCGCGCCGTCGATCACCGCGGCCAGGAGGGCGTTGCGCTCGGCCAGTTCCTGGGTCGCCAGGGCCTGCGCCGCGAGTTCGCTGAGGCGGTTGAGGAGCGCGATGTCGGCTTTGGTGAAGGAGCCCGGCATCGCCGAGAAGCAGGCGATCGCCGCCGCTTCGCCGTTGATGGCGATCGGCACCAGGGCGAGACTACGATAGGGCCCCGTCTCCTGCGCCCACCACGTCGTCAGCGCCAGGTCGAGGACGAGGCGCGACTTCTTCGTCACCTGCGCCCCCGCCCCCGGCAGGATGCGGCCGAGCTTACCCCCAACCTTGGGGTGAAAGAGCGCGTCGCCATCGTGGTCGTGCACCACCGCCACGCAATCGCACTGCATGGTGGAGGCGATGGAGTGCAAAAGCTCGATCAGAGCCGCGCCGGGGGTGGGCGCGGTGTTCATCCGCTGGATCCCCCGCAGCAAAGCGTTCGCTTCGCGCAGGGCCGCCGCCTCGCGCGCCCTCAGATGCGTGATTTCGAGAAGCGCCTCGCGCAGCGCTTCGTCGTCGGTCATCGCCGTCGTCTCCATGTGGGAGCGCATTCGACCACCGGCAGCTGGGCCGGGCGTTGTGCGCCGTGCACCCGACCGTGGGCGACACGGCTCATGCGTCACCCACGCCGAAGGTGACGCATGAGATCATCAGATTGGCGTGGCGGTTGTCCCCGTCGCCCATGCGCCCCTGCTCGCCGAAGGTGAAGACGCCGAGGAAGGGCGCTCCGCCGAGCGCGCGGGCGATGTCGGCGGCCACCTCGTCCATGCGGTCCGGCACTGCCATCATGGCCCCGCCGCAATAGACGACGAGAGCGCCGAGCGGCGCCGCGCGCTGCCGCCCCGCGTCGACCGAGCGGCGGACCACCCGCCCCGCGCGGGCGGTGAGACCGTCGGCCGATCCGCGCATCAGCACCACCTCTTCCCCCTCCGCGACCGAGGCGAAGAGTTCGAGCGACCCGTCGGCGTGCACCGCGACAGGGTGGACGAGACGATAATAAGGCACCTGGGCCACACTGCTGGCGGGTAGGCCGAGCGGGGCGAGCGACGTCTCGGCGATGACCTTGGAGACCATACCGTTGCGCGCGGCCCAGGCGGGATCGCCCATCCACGCCGCATAGACGTCGGCGGCGGGCCGGTCGCCCAGGCTGAGGAGGCGCCGGCCTTCGGTCCGGGTCGCCACGGCACGGCACTCGGTCGGCGCATAGCCGGAGTGGAAGGCGAAGTTCAGCGGTTGCGAGGGAAAGAGCACGGAGACGACGATGCCGTCGGCGAGCGCCCCGGCCAACGAGAGGACGCGCCAGCGGCCCTCGGCGCCGTCGTCCGCCGCGGTACCGCCGAGGATGGGGACATCCGCCCCCACCTCGTCGTGAATCCCGGCGATCACGGCCTCTTCCTCGCCGGGCGACGTGGCGAGCCAGACGAGATCGGGCACCTCGCCGCGGCGCCCGGCGGCCGACAGCGCCTCGCCGATCGCCCGCCGCGCGCTCGCCCGCGGATGCTCGCCTTTGGCGGCGAGGCCGGTGCCGTAGTCGCCGTCCGGATCATAGACGGCGAAGGCGCCGAGGACGGTGCCGCCCGCGGTCATTCCCGCCGCGCTGAGAACGCCGCGGCAGGACGTCGCACCGTGGAGGGCGCGTGCGTTCAACGAGGCCAGCGCGCGGACGATCCCGTCGGCCTCGTGACCTTGGGTGAAGTAGGCGCCGAGGAAATCGGGGGCCGGACCCAGGCCGAGATCCGCGACCGCCTCCGCCGCGGTCTCAGCCGTCGACACCTTGATCTCGATGTGCATCACGCCCCCTGACAGACCCTTCCCCCGTCATAAGGTGAACCCGTCGCGAGGGCCTTGCCGCGGACCGCGGGCCGCCTGCACGCAAGGACCGGTGCGACAGCCTGGACCAAGGCCCGGCAACTGGCGCCCTCCGGCGCGGCACCATAGGTACGAACGGTGCGGCGCCCGCCCCGGCCGCCGCGACCGCGTTGAAAGGCAAGGCATGCGCATCTGGCCCCGATGGAAGGCACCCGTTGTTCCCGTGGTCCGGCTGGCGGGGGTGATCGGCCAAAGCTCGCCGCTGCGCCCCGGCCTTTCGCTGGCGGCGGTGGAGAGCGCGCTCGACAAGGCGTTCGCGATGAAGGGGCCGGCTGTCGCCATCGTCGTCAATTCGCCGGGCGGCTCGCCGGTGCAGTCCTCGCTGATCGCCCAGCGCATTCAGACGCTGGCGAAGAAGCACGACAAGGCCACCATCGCCTTCGTGGAGGACGTGGCGGCCTCGGGCGGCTACTGGCTCGCCGCGGCGGCGGACGAGATCGTTGCCGACCCCTCGTCCATCGTCGGCTCCATCGGTGTCGTCACCGCCACCTTCGGCTTTCCGGAGCTGCTGGAGAAGATCGGCGTGGAGCGGCGCGTCTACACGATCGGCGAGAACAAGTCTGTGCTGGACCCGTTCAAGCCCGAGAAGGAGTCGGACATCGCGATCCTGCACGCGGTACAGGCGGACGTTCATGCCGCCTTCGTCGGCGCCATCAAGGCGCGGCGCGGGGCGCGGCTGTCGGACGATCCGGACCTCTTCACCGGCCGCTTCTGGTCCGGCGAGGCGGGTCTCGCGCTCGGCCTGGTCGACCAGCTCGGCGAGATGCGCAGCGTCCTCACGGCGCGCTATGGCGAGAAGATCAAGCTCAAGACGGTCTCCACCACGCGCCCGTCGCTGCTGCGGCGGCTGGGGCTGGCGGCCACTCCGTCCGCCGAGGCGCTGATCGGCGCCACCCACGCTCACCTGATGTGGCAGCGCTTCGGCCTCTGAGGCTTCGGTCCCCGGCGTTCCGGCCTCTGCCGCTGCCCCTCCGGCGCTCGGGTGACTGACGGGTCCGGCTCAGCCGAGCATCGGCCGGGCCGGCACGCGGCATCTATCTGCCATCGCGTGACGAGAAGAGGCGACTAGCGGCTAGTCTTCCTATCGTCGTTCGGCAGGCAATCCTCGCACAATGCACGCCGCATAGTGTCCACAAAGCGATGATGCGCACGAATGCGGCGGCCAGCAAGCCGGCCGCATTTCCCCGCCCGGCGGTTCGGCTGCCGGGCGTCATGGTGATGATCTGCCCTGACATGACGTCCGATCCCGACACCACCCTGGCGCGTCGCCAAACGCTGCCGCCCTGCCGCGTGCAGGGGCCGGGGCCGTCCGTGGATCTGTGATCCGAGGAGAACATCAACACCAAGGGCCGCCGAGCCACCCGGCGTCCATCCTTGACCGCGAGGGTCCGCCAAGTGGAAATCAAGCAGCTTCGCTATTTCAAGCGTGTCGCCGATGCGGGGAGTGTCTCGCGCGCCGCGGCCGCGCTGTCCGTGGCGCAGCCCGCCGTCAGCCGGCAGATCGCCAATCTCGAAGAGGCGCTGGGCACGCCTCTCTTCTTCCGCAACGGGCGCGGCGTGAAGCTGACCGAAGCCGGAAAGCAGCTCTACGCCCACACCAGCGAGATCCTGGAGGCCGTGCGCCACGCGGAGCAGAACGTGCGCGACACGGTGGGCGTCGCCAAGGGGACGCTCCTCATCGGCTCCACGCCGACGGTGATCCGCTACCTTGCCCCGCCGCTGTTGCGCCGCGTCGCCAAGACCCATCCCGAACTCGACCTCGAGTTCACCGAGGGTTTCTCCGGCTACGTCAACGAATGGCTCTCCAACGGCCTGCTCGACGTCGCCATCCTCCACGACGCGACCCGCACGCAGCACTTCCTCACCGAGCCGCTGCTGCGCGAAGAACTCGTCTTCGCCGTGGCCGACGGAACGGCCGAGCGCACCACCGCGCCGATCACCCTGACCGATGCGGCCAACCACGGCCTCGTTCTGCCGCGCCGCAGCCACGGCCTTCGCCTGATGGTGGAGCGCGCCGCGGCCCAGGCCCGTCTGACGCTGGTCGTGCGGTCGGAGGTCGATTCCATCGAGGCCATCAAGTCGATGGTGCGCGAGGACCACGCCGCCACCATCCTGCCGCGCGGCGCCGTCACGCCGGAGGACGGGCTCATGGTGCGGCCGATCTCCGAGCCGATGCTGTGGCGCACGCTCATCCTCGCCACATCCTCGCAGCGGCCGGTGTCGCAGACCACGCGCGCCGTCATCCAGGAGTTGAAGGCGGTGGTGCGCGAACTGGCCGACGAGGAGCTGTGGCCGGGCGCCGAACGCTATTCGGAACGCGGTCCCGTCTTCACCCCTAAGACGGCTGTGGCGGCCGGGGCCGACCGCACTCCTCCTGCGGACCCGTCACAGCGTCTCGCCTGAAGCAGCCCTCCTATCGCGTCCGCGGATCGATGCGGAGGGTTGATCGGCCTCATGGGTCACCGTAAGCCTCCGCCATCGTTTCGGAGGCCCACGGTGCGCATCGCACGTCCTATCTCGTCAACGGGGACGATCGCGGATGATCTTCATCCGCCGTTCATCCCTTGCACTGCACCCACGGCCGTCGAGTGTCCCGTGGCGCCCGGTTCGGCGCCGGCCGTGAGGTGGTCGCGTTGAAGCTCCCCTTCCTGTTGCGCTGGTCGACCCTCAAAGGGTTCGCCAGTCATCCGCAGTCCATCGTCTGGCACATCCAGTGGACGATGAACGCCAGGCGCTACATGGCCGAGCGGCGCGACATCATCAAACACTTCGACAATCAGTTTTACCTCGAGACCTATCCCGAGCTGCGCAAGATGGTCTTCGGACCCGCGCGCCACTACATCATGATCGGGTGGAAAGAGGGGCGCGACCCGTCCGAACTCTTCTCCACGCGGGACTATCTCGAAACCTATGGCGACGTCGCCGCGGCGGGAATCAACCCGTTCCGCCACTGGGTGACCCACGGCCGCAACGAAGGCCGCAGCGCCACCGTCTCACGCGCGCGCCGCGTTGCCCTGCAAGCGCCGTGCGACGGCCTGATCCTGCCGCCCGTTCCGGACGAGAGCGCGTGGGACAGCCTCGCCCCCGCCAAGGTGGACCCGCCCACCGCGCCGGCCGTCAACGTCATCATCCCGGTTTATAAGAGCCTGCCGCATACGGCGGCGACGATCTGGTCCGTCCTCGCCGCGCGCAACGAGACGCCGTGCGAATGCCTCGTCATCGACGACTGCTCGCCCGAGCCCGAGGTCAGCGCCTTCCTGAAGATGCTGGAAGCCAAGGGCCTCATCCGCCTTCTCGTCAACGAGACCAATCTCGGCTTCGTCGGCACCGTCAACCGCGGCATGGCCGAGAACGACCACCGCGACGTGGTGCTCCTGAACTCCGACACCTACGTCCACGACGGCTGGCTGGACCGGCTGATGCAGCCGCTGCGCGACAATCCCAGCATCGCCACCGTCACGCCGATGTCCAACAACGCGACGATCGCGAGCTATCCGATCAACGCCGTCGACAACAATTTCGAGCTGGAGGTTCCCTCCGCCACGCTCGACCGTCTGGCGTTCGAGGCGAACGGCAACACCATCGTCGACGTGCCGACAGGGGTCGGCTTCTGCATGGCGATCCGCCGCACCGCGCTGCGCGAGGTCGGCCTGTTCGACGCCGAAACCTTCGGCCTCGGCTACGGCGAGGAGTGCGACTTCTCCATGCGCGCCACCAAGAACGGCTGGCGCAACGTGTTCGCCACCGGCATCTATGTGCGCCACTTCGGGTCCGCCTCGTTCGGGCCCAGCCAGTCCGGCCGCTCGCAGAAGGCGCAGGAGCTTCTGGCCCAGAAGCACCCGGATTATGCCGGCCGCGTGCAGCGCCACGTGTCCGCCGACCCGCTGCTCCCTTCGCGCATCCTCCTCGACATCGCCCGCCTGCGTGAGGCGATGGGGCCGATCTCCATCCTGTTCTTCACCCACACACGCGGCGGCGGGATCGAGACCTACCTGAAGAACACCTACGCCGCGCTGATCGCGGCCGGGATGAAGGAGGTCGCCGACCGCGCCATCGTCGTGCAGACGCAGGTGCAGGGCTTCGTGAAGGTGTCCGCATTCAACGAGGGCGGCCTTCCGTACCTGCCCAACCTCGAAGAGCTGAACATCGAGCGGCATAACAGTTTGCTCGACCGCATCATCAAGGTGCTGGACCCCGAGCTCGTCCACATGAACACCTTCGCGGGGCTGACGGCCGGGTCCATCGGCCAGCTCATGGCCGCGCTGAAACGCTCCGGCAAGCCCTATTGGCATGTCTGGCACGACCACCAGCCCTTGTGCCCGCGCCTCACCTTCCTCGACGCCGAGGGCACCTATTGCGGCGAGACCGACGCCAGCCGCTGCGTCTCGTGCCTCGCCTCCTCCTCCAGCGCGTTCGAGTGGGTGAGGATCGACGACTGGCGCGCCCTCTTCCGCGACTATCTCGCCGATGCGGACGTCGTCAGCGCGCCGACCGAGGCCGCCGCCCTGCGCGCCCGCCGCATCACGGACGTCGCCAAAGTCGCCGTCCACCCCCACCCGGAGCCGGACCTGGACGATGCGGTGCCGCTGGAGAAGCCCTCACGCGGCGACGGCGTGCGGCGCATCGCCATCGTCGGCGCCATCGGCCCGCACAAGGGGGCGTGGCTCATCCACGCGATGATCAAGGACATCGAGCACCGCAACCTGCCGATCCACATCGACATCATCGGCTACACGTCGCTGAAGGAGATCAAGACCGGCAAGCACGTCACCGTCCACGGCCGCTATGCCGGCGAGGCGGACGCGATCCGCAAGCTGACCGCGTTGCAGCCGGACCTCGCCCTCATCTCGTCGATCTGGCCGGAAACCTACGTGTTCACCCTGTCGGTGCCGATGGCGCTGCACCTGCCGACGGCGGCGCTGGACCTCGGCGCCCAGGGCGAGCGCGTCGCCGCCTATCCGCGCGGCGTCCTGCTCGACGCGCACCTGAAGGACGATCCGCTCGCCCTCAACGACGCGCTGCTCGCGATCGACCTCGACGCGGCGTGGAAGCCCGAGGTGCCGCACAATCACGGCAACCCGAGCCCGGTGGTGGAGTGGTTCAGGGAGCGGGCGCCGGCTCTTCTGCCCGCTCCAGATCCTCGATGTCGAACAGAGGAAGCTCCCGCTTCAGAAAGCGGCGAACGATTAGAGCGTCCGATTCCCGCGACTCTCTGAAGGTCGCCTCCCGCTCCTCGGCCGTCAGCAGCATGGCGAGCGGGCCGGTGGAGCGGTGGGCGCCCATCACCTCGGCCCGTGCGGCTCGCTTGGCGGCATCGTCCATGTCCGCCGCGCGGTTGACCTGGAGCAGCTTCTGCACCCCTTCGGCGGAGGGCGACGGATTGACGCGCGCGACCGGGATCGAGCGGTCGACGTCGATCCCCAGCGTGTCGCAGAAGGCGGCGAAGACGTTGTCCTTGGTGTCCTGGTAGCGCAGCACATGGGTGGCCTTGGCGCCCAGAAGATAGGACCAGCGATTGATCACGCGAAAATAGTTCAGCCCCGATCCAGGCTTGAACAGCGCCCGCTCGGCCCAGTCGCGGAAGTCGCGCGTCTCGCCCGACTTCACCGCCTGGAGGTAGGACGACATCGCCCATTCGTCCTGCCGGCGGATGAAGGCGACCACCTCGAACCGTGCCGGGGCGAAGGCGGCGGCGATCGCCCGGTACATCGGGATCGGCCAGGACCCCCACCAATATTCGCTGGAGAGAACGATCGTGTGCGCGTTCTCCGCCGCCGCGTCGGTGACGATCTGGCGCGCGGTGTCGCGGAAGTAGGCCTCGCGGTCCTCCGGCAGGTCCGCCAGATGCATCCGCCACGCGCCGGGGTGGATCGCCGCGGACAGGAGATGGTGCGCGCCGGACGGCACGCCCTCGTGGTTGAAGTGCACGCCGAGCTTGGAATAATGCACGCCCTGGCCGCTGAGCTCCTCGCGCCGCTTGAAGAGCGCGGTCTGAAGCGCCGAGCTTCCGGTCTTCGTCGAGCCGATATGGATGACGACCCGTTTCGGCTCGCCGGGGGCGGACTTGTTTTCTCCGGGGGCAGCCGTCTTTTCGCCGGGGGCAGATGGGGGCGCTTCGTTGTCCAAGCGGACACTCCATAGTAGATCACACACCGGGAAAGAACGGATCCGCCCCGAAGGTCACGCTAGGGTGCATAGGGCCAATCTCGGGCTCGGATCAACACACGGCAATGATGGGCTGGCAGGAGACGCGATGAGCGATGCGAAACGGCGCGTGGCGGAGGCCGCGGCGGACCTGGTGGAACCCGGTATGCGGCTCGGCCTCGGCTCGGGCTCCACGGCGACCTTCTTCGTCGAGGCGCTGGGCCGGCGCGTGGCGGGCGGGCTCACCCTGCCGCCCTGCGCCTGCACCTCGCGCGCCACGGAAGAGGCCGCCCGCCGCGCCGGCATCGCCATCGTCGACATGATGGGCCCGGACGCGCCCGCGACCCTGGACCTCGCCGTCGACGGGGCCGACGAGGCCGACCCGACGCTGCGGCTGATCAAGGGCGGCGGCGCCTCGCTGCTGCGCGAAAAGATCGTCGAGGCGCTGGCCGCCCGCTTCGTCGTCATCATCGACGAGAGCAAAGTTGTGGACACGCTGGGCGCCTTCCCGCTGCCGGTGGAGATCACGCCCTTCGGCTGGGCGTCGACGGCGCATCTGATCCGCCAGCGGCTGGGCGTGGAGCCGAAGTTGCGCCAGGTGCGCGGCGAGACGCTGAAGACCGACAACGGCAACTTCATCGTCGACTGCGCCTTCGGGCGGATCGCCGACGCGGAGGCGGTGGCGGCGGCGTTGGGTGCCATTCCCGGTGTCGTGGAGCATGGCCTGTTCATCGGCATGGCCAGCGAGGCTCTGGTGTCCGACGGCAAGAACGTGCGGCGCCTGACCCCGGTCTGAGGTCGCCGCCATCGCCCGCCGCCCCCCTCCCGCCGACGCTCCCGCCTCCGCCGACGCGCCCCCTGACGCGGCGGCCCCGCCTCCCACCGACGCGGCTTCACCCGCGGACACCTTGCCATCTGCGGCAGCGGCGGACCGGCGGGGGCCGCTTCGAGCACTCCTCGCCGTAACGCTCAGGAGACCGGGTTTACTGCCGCGCCTGGCTGACGGGGCCGGGGCGCTGCTGCTCGGCGGCCTGGTCGCCGCGCTCGCCCTCAACATCGCGGCGCGCTGGTTCGGGCTGCCGGTGGTCGGCGCGTCGCTGGTGGCGGGGTGGATCTTCACCGCACTCGCCTTCTCCGCACTCCCGTCGCTGATGGGTGACGTGCCGGACGGGCCGCGCGGGACCCTCGCCACCGCCCTCACCGCTTTCGCGGTGGCGACGATCGCCGCCGGGCTGATCGGCGCGGCGACACGCCTCGGCGGGACCGAAGCGGTGCTCGCCATCCCGCGCGGCTGGCGCTATGTGGCGGGCGCCGTGTTCGCCATCGCCGCCCTCGCCGGCACGCTGCACGGGCCGTGGACCGCCCTCGGCGCGGCGCTCGGCATCGCCGCCGCAGTGGCGCCGCTGCCGCCGCAGGGGCCGCTCGCCGGAGCCGCCGTCTTCGCGCTCGCGCTCGCGCTCAGGGTGCCGGTGGCGCTCGCCCTCGTCGCCGGCGTGGCCGTCGCGCCCGGCCGCCTGTCCGACGCGGCGCTGGCGCAGAACGTCATGCGCGGCCTGTCGCCTTACGTGCTCCTCGCCATCCCGCTCTTCATCCTGTCCGCCTCGCTGATGCTGGCGGGCGGCGTCGGCGACAAGCTCGTCGCGGCGTCCACCTGGTTCGCACGGCGGCGACGCACCGCGCTCGGCGAGGCGAACGTGATCGCCAGCACCTTCTTCGGCGGCGTCTCGGGCTCTTCCATCGCCGATGCGGCGCTGGGGGCACGGCTGCTCGTTCCGGCGATGGTGGCGGCGGGTTATCCGGCCGCGCGGGCGGCGGCCATCACCGCGGCCTCGGCGGTGCTCCCCAACATCCTGCCGCCGTCCATCGCGCTGCTTCTGGCGGCGGCGGCCACCGACCAGTCGGTCGGCGCGCTGTGGATCGCGGGCCTCGGCGGCGGCCTCGTCCTCGCTGCCGCGCTGTGGCTCGCGGTCAGAATCACGCCTGTCACCGCCCCGTCCGCTGCGGTCGCGTCTCCCGCTGAGCCCCCCGCGGGCGCCACCACCACACCCACCGGCGCGACAGACGCGGACGCTGCACCCCGGCGCTGGGCAAATCCCGTCGCAGGGATCAAACCGGCCGAAGCGGCAGCGGCGCGAACGGCGCCCGTGAGCGCGGCCGCACCACCGGCGGAGACGGGGGCGGCGGTGCTTTGGGGCCTCGTGCCGCCGCTCATCATCGCCGTCACTGTGCTGGGAGGGCTGCGCTTCGGCCTCGTCACATCGGTGGAGGCGGGGCTCGCAGCCGCGCTCATGTCCGCCCTCTTCGCCGCCAAGGCGGGCGGGCGTGCGCTCGTCGACGCGCTCGGCGAGGCGGCGCGCCAATCCGGCCGCGTCGCCCTCCTCATCGGCGCCGCGGCGCCGGTCGGCTTCGTCTTCGCCACCAGCGGCCTCAACGCCGCCGCCTTCCTGCCCGACGGCCCGCCCTGGTTCGTCCTCGCCGCGGCCGCTGCCATCGCCCTCGTCATCGGCACGGTGCTCGACGTCGGCGCCGCCATCCTCCTCCTCCTCCCCGTCCTCGTCCCGGCCGCCGGCGGCGACATGATCCACACCACCCTCGTCCTCACGGTCGCGCTTCTCCTGGGCGGATTGACGCCGCCTGTGGGCATCCTTGTTCTCGTGGTAAAGGACATCACCCATATCGGGGGGGTCTACCGGGCGGTGCTGCCCTATCTCACCGCCCTGACAGGGGGGCTCGCGCTGCTGATTGCTCTGCCAGCCCTCACGTCCGGCCTCGCCAGGCTCTTCTGAGCCACGTCTGACCCAAGGAGCCGCCCATGTTCCGCACCGCCACGGCCGCCCTCGCTGCGACCTTCCTCGCCGCCATCGCGACCGCTCCGCCCGTCATGGCGCAGGACGCGGCGCCCACGGAGGCGCTGACCGTCACGTCCCAATACGGGCCCGAGAAACCGCAGAGCCTGTTCTGGGAGCGGTTCGCCGAGCTGGTCGAAGCCGGCCGGCCGGGCACCTACACCTTCAACATCGTCACCAACGGTGCGCTCGGCGGCGAGAAGGAGGAGGCCGAGGGGGTGCAACTCGGCTCCATCACCGGCGCCCTCTCCACCGTCGCCAACCTCACGACCTGGGTGCCGGAAGGCACGGTGCTGGACCTGCCCTTCGTCTTCACCGGGCGCGAGCACATCATGGCCGCGATGAAGGGCGGGCTCGGCGCCAAGCTGCGCGCCGCCTACCGCGAACAGGGGTTCGAGACGCCCGCCTTCATCATCTTCGGCGCCCGCAACCTCCTGGGCAAAGAGCCGATCACCACACCCGATCAGCTCGAGGGGCTGAAGATGCGCTCGTTGGAGAGCGACCTCCACATCGCCCTGTGGCGCTATCTCGGCGCGGAGCCCACCGCACTCCCGATCACCGAGGCCTATACCGCGCTCGGCACCGGTGTCGTCGATGCGATGGACATGACGAAATCCGGCTATGAAGCGCTGAAGCTGTTCGAGGTCGCGCCGGTCCTGTCGGAGACGGCGCACATCTGGGCGATCGGCGTCGTCTATTTCGACCGCGCCTTCTGGGACGGCCTGTCCGAGGAGGACCAGGCGCTCTTCGAAAGCGCGGCGCAGCAGGCGGCCGCCTACTTCAACACCCTCACCGAGACCGAGCAGGACGAGGCGATGACCCGCGCCGAGGGCCAGCGCGCCCGCCTGGTGAAGGTCGATCAGGCGCCCTGGCGCGAGGCCGTCGCGCCCTTCGTGCAAGAGTATGTGGCCACGCTGTCCCCCGCCGCCGCGGACGCTCTGAAGGCGATCGAAGCGGCGCGTTGACGCGGCGCGCCCGGCGGCCGACACTCGCACCCGGAACGGCGGTGGCCTGCGGGCAGCGCCGATCCGGACACGACAGCGTGCCGGGCCACGGTCCTGCGGGCTCGGCAGACCGGCACGCCGGCTCACCCACCCTCACGGAGGCCATGGACGGAGCGGATGACTCAGCGGATTTTCGACGGGCACAATGATGCCCTCCTGCGCCTGTGGCAGAAGGACCGGACGGGCGAGCGCTTCCTCGGCACGAATGCGGACGGCCATCTCGACCTTCCGCGCGCCCGCCAAGGCGGGATGATGGGCGGCATCTTCGCCACCTTCGTGTGGGAGGAGCCGCAGCGCGCCAAGCCCGCGCCGCAAGGCAGCGTCGACGCGCCGCCCGCAGGCCTTGCCCAGCCCCGCGCGCTGGAGGTGACGCTCGCCGAACTCGCCATCGCCTTCCGCATCGAGCGCCGGTCCCGTGGTGCGGTGAAGATCTGCCGCACCCCGGCCGAGGTGGAGGCCGCGAACGAGGCCGGCGCTTTTGCCATGATGCTCCACATGGAGGGCGCCGAAGCCATCGGCCCGGACCTCGACGAGCTCGAGACCCTCTACGCCGCAGGTGTCCGCTCCCTCGGCCTGGTGTGGAGCCGCCCCACCGTGTTCGGCTACGGCGTCCCCTTCCGCTTCCCCTCCACGCCCGACATCGGCGAAGGGCTGACCGACCGCGGCATCGCCCTGGTGAAGGCGTGCAACGATCTCGGCGTGATGCTCGACATGAGCCACCTCAACGAGAAGGGCTTCTGGGACGTGGTGCGGCACTCGCGCGCGCCCATCGTCGCCACCCACTCCAACGCCCACGTTCTCTCTCCCGGCTCGCGCAACCTGACCGATGCGCAGATGGACGCCATCCGCGACAGCGAGGGCGTCGCCGGGCTGAACTTCGCCACCTTCATCCTGCGCGACGATGCCCGGCGCGACCCCGACACGCCGCTGGACGCGATGCGCCGGCACCTCGACCATATGCTCGAGAAACTCGGCCCGCGCGGCGTCGCGCTCGGCTCGGACTTCGACGGCGCGGTAATCCCGGCCGGCATCGGCGACGCGGCGGGCCTTCCTCGTCTGGTCGATCTGATGCAGCAGGCCGGGTATGGAGCCGACCTGATCGACGCCATCTGCTACCGCAATTGGATGGACATCTTGTCACGCACCCAGGCTCTCACCGCAGGAACCGCCGCCCCGCCCGCTCATTGACTCCCCGCCAACTAACGGGAGGCAATCAATCATGCATACGATCCCAGCAGATGCATGGGTCATGGTCGGCGACGGCGAGAAGGCGCTGTTCCTGAAAAACGGCAGCGACGACGCGCATCCGAACCTCTCGGTCGTGCGCGAGATGGCGCATGACAATCCGCCGACGCGCGAGCAAGGGACGGACACGCCCGGCCGCCGTGCCGACAACGGCATCGGCCACAAGAGCGCGGTGGAGGAGACCGACTGGCACCGTCTGGAGAAGGAGCGCTTCGCCAAGGAGATCGCCGAGCGGCTCTACAAGGCCGCGCACAGGGGCGAATATCAGAAGCTGATCATCGCCGCACCGCCGCAGGTGCTGGGCGAGCTTCGGAAAAACCTTCACAAAGAGGTGGAGGAACGTCTGGTCTTCGACGTGCCGAAGGCACTGACGAACCACCCGATCGACGAGATCGAGAAGGCGCTGATCAACGCCTGACACCTGAAGGCCAGGAAGCACGAGGGGCGGCCGCAGGCCCGCCCCTTTTTTCATGGGCCCGCGAGCCACCGCCACGCCAGGACGTGGTAGAGCGCGCCCGGGCGAGCGCCCCGCGCAATCACCACCTCGGTCCGCCGCGGGGCCAGCGCGGGATGCTCCACCGTCACCGTCAGCCGGTGGGCGCGCCCGGTGGCGGCCTGATCCCCCGCCGCCGGCAGCAGCGCGCCGAGTTCAGCGGCATCGCGCGCGTCGGCGCGACGGGCGATCACCGCGTCGATCGCGGCCGGGCTCGCCCCCGGAAGCGTGGCGAGGACGGCCCGCGGCGCCGTCAGCAGATCGACACCCCCGCCGGGATTGAACACCGTGACATAAGGGTCCAGCGCCGCGAGCGCGTCCGGACCGACGCCCCCCAGCGAGCCGAGTGCCGCCACGTTTTGGACAGCGGGCGGGCGGGGCGCCGCGTCGCTGGCGGACGCTGCGGCCTGTTGGCGGCGCGCTTCGATGGCGGCCGCGAAGGCCTCGCCCGACCCGCCCAGAGAAAGCCCCCGCCACAGCGCCGCGAGGACCTCCGGCGCGGCGGCGTTGAGGTCGATCCGCGCCGCCTCGGGGATGGCGGTGATGCTGGCGGTGCCGTTGTCGAAGACGATGCGCTGACCGTTTACCTCCGCCAGACCAAGGTTCAGGCCATAGAGCTGAAAGGCGGCGAGGTTCACGGCGGCGTCCGCCATCGCATCGGCCGCCAGGATGTCGGCGCCGAGGCGGACACTGCCGGCCGCCCCGCGCGCCGCCAGGGACGCTGCCGCGACGATCCCCGCCATCAACGCCAGGACCACAAGAACCGCGACAAGTACGAAGCCGGCATCTCCGCGTCCCGGCGGGCAAGTGGCGTGCGGGCGGGCGGCGTGCGAGGGGGCGGCGCGCGGGCGGGTGGCGCGCGAGGGGGCGGCGTCCAGGCGGGCGGCGCGCGGGGGGGTCATCGGGGGACCTCTGGAGCGGGTCGCTCGGCGCAGGCGATGTCCGCATCCGGTGCGGCGGCGCATCCCGGATCCGCGCTCGCCCTCAGCGCCACGCGGTCGACGAGACCGCCGAACTCCACGAGAACCGCGTCCGGCACACGCGGGCCGCTGGGCCATGTGTCGGCGAGGAATTCGGCTCCCCCCGGCGCGGCCCGTCCCGCGAAACGGAAGCGCACCGGCTGACGCGCGATCATGGAAGGCGCGGTCCCTGCGGCGGCGTCCGTGAGCGCGCTCGTGGCCCGCAGGAGGCCGCCGTTCGAGGCCTGCAGCGTTACCCTCACGATCCCGCCGGGGGCGGCGGCAGCGAAGGTCACACGGTCGGCCGCGCCGTCGAAGATCGTCAGCCCGTCCGCCCCGCGTAACGGGAGCGCGGCGGCCAAGTCGCGCCGGAGCGCGATCGCCAGACGCCCGTCCCGCTCCATGCGCTGCGCACGGACCGCGGCGTGGTCGGATGCGGCCGCCATCAGCGAGAGCAGCGAGGCGAGGCCGAGAAGGATGAGCCCGCTGAGGAGAAGCGTCGCCAGCGCCTCCACCATGAGGAAGCCGCCCGCCCGGTCCCGCCGTCCATTCCGGGATCGCTCGGCATGCGGCGGTCGGCCGATCCGCTCGCGTGCCGGCAGACACCGGCCGACACAGCGCGGCCCGCGTGCTGCGGCGTCGTACGACTCCGAAACGGGCCGCCTCATGGACGGTCCGCCACCAGCCGCACCGTCTCCACGGTGACGGGCGCTGCCGCCCCGGCCGATACGGTCAGGCGCACCCGGACCGGCGACCAGGTGACGCTGTCCGCACCCTCACCGACACGGGCGGGAGCGAAGGCCAGCGGCTCGAAACGCATCGTCCAGCGGTGCGGGCCGGCGGTGCCGGAGCGCGGCGCCAACGCGGCACCCGGCGGCAATGGCGTGTCGAGCAGCGTACGGGCGACGCGCTCGGCGGAGGCGACCTCCGCGGCACGCGCCACCGTACCCGTGGCGGCGACGATGCCGCGCTGGATGGCGATGCCGACCGCGGCCAGCACCGCAAGCGCGACGAGCACCTCCACCAGGGTGAACCCGTCCACCCCGCACGCCCTGCGCCTCGTCACGGGACGACCTCGACCGCCTCGGTAAAAGCGCGCACGGCGATGGTGACGGACCGATCCCCGAAGAGGAGGCGCAGGGTGCCCGCCTCAGCCGCCCCGCCCGGCCCGAAGACGATGCGCCCGCTTTGCGCGGCGAGGCTCGCGGTGACGCCGGGTGCGAGGGCCAGCGTTCCGGCCCCACCGACTGTGGACCCGCTTTGCCCGTCCGCTCTCGCCACCAGCGCGTCCCCGGCCGGGTTCAGGCTGACGGCGACCGGCAAACCCGTGCGCTCGGCGACGTCGCGCGCCGCCTTCAGGTGGGCCGCCGCCCTCTGCGCTTCCGCGTCGAGCGTCATGCGGCCGCGCGCAGGTCCGGCCCAGGGCAGCACCAGCGCCGCCACCAACGCCACGAGCACCAGCGCCAGCATCGCCTCCACCAGCGCAAAGCCCGCGGTGCCGCGGCGCGCTGCCGCCACCGCCCCCGCGCCGTTCAGCCGCCGCAGACCGGTGGCAGTGGGGAGCGGCGGAGGGATGTCGGCGCGGTGCCGCGGGGTCATCGCGGGGCGATGTCGTCGCCGCCGCTGGCCCGCCCGTCCGGCCCATGGGAGACGATGGTGTAGCTCTGCGGCCCCTCGGCGGCGTAGGCATAGGCGTTGCCCCAGGGGTCCAGCGGAACGGTATTTTGTTGCAGGTAGGGACCGTTCCAACGCGCGAGCCCGCCCGGGCGCTGCACAAGCGCGCCCAGCCCTTCGGCGGCACTCGGATAGCGGCCGACGTCGATGAAATAGAGGTCCAGCGCAGCGCCCAGCGACTGGATCTGCAACGCCGCGGCCCGCTCGCGCGAGGAGGACAGGTAGCCGAGCACCCGCGGTGCCACCAGCCCCATCACCAGCGCCAGAATGACGAGAACGACGAGTAGCTCCACCAGCGTGAAGCCGGCCGAACGATCCCGCCGCGGCGCGCGCCCGGCGGGGCGAGCAAGGGAGCGGCACGGGGTAGGAATGCGGGTACGGAGACGAGAAGGGTTCATGACGCCCACTATAGGAGAAGATCGTTGATGCCGATGAGGGCGGACATCACCGAGATGATGACCCAGGCGATGAGGAGGCTCACGAGGATCATCAGCGCCGGTCCCAGCACCGCCGTCAGCCGGCCGAGCGCCGCCTCCAGCTTCACCTCGTAGAAGGCCGCGACACGGGCGGCGGCGGGGCCGAGCTCGCCCGCCTCCTCGCCGATCCGCAGCATCTGCACCACGTGGGGCGACATCAGCCCCGCCTCGGTCAGCGCGTCCGACAGGCGCCGCCCCTGGCGCACCTCGGCGGTGACCGCATCCACCTGCCGTGCCGCGCCCGGACGGCGCATCACCCCGCGGATCAGCCTGAGCGCGGTGGAAATGTCGACCCCGTTGCCGGTGAGGACGGCGAGCGTGCGGCAGAAGGCCATCGCCTCGGCATGCGCCACGATCGGCCGGGTCACCGGGAGCCGCGCGGCAAGGCCGATCCAAAGGCCCCGCCCGCCGCCGATCCGCCCGGCCAGAAGCGCCGCTGCCAGCACCAGCGTAAGACCGGAGCCGATGAGGTCGGCATGGGCGCGCACCGCTGCCGACAGGTCGAAGACGAGGAGCGCCGACCCCGTCATCTGGCCGCGGAACCCGGCGATGGCGGTCTCGAACTGGGGGATCACGTAGAGCAGCACGAAGGCGAGCACACCGAGCGCCGCCACCACCAGGAAGGCCGGATAGGCGACCGCCGACGAAACCTTGCGCCGCAGCGCCTCGGCACGGGTGCGCTCGGCGGCGAGGCCGGTCAGCGCCTCCTCCAGTCGCCCGGCGGCCTCGGCCACCTCCACCGTCTTGGCGTAGACGGGCGGGAAGGCCTTGGGGTGCCGGGCCAGCGCTTCGGACAGGCTCTTGCCGGCGGTGATGTCGGCGAGGATGGCCGCGATCAGCGCGCGCAGCCAACGCCGCGGCTCCAGCTCGGCGAGGATCCGCAGCGCGTCGGCGAGCGTGACGCCGCCCTTCAGCAGCATCGCAAGGTCGGTGGTGAAGGTGGTGACGGGGGCGGCGCCGGGGTCCGGGGCGAGGAGGTCACGCAGGGTGCGGCGCGTCGCGGCCCGTCGCGCCTCCAGCGGGGTGAGGCCGGCACGGCGCACGGCCTCCAGCGCCTCGCCCGCGGACCCCGCCTCGATGGAGCCGCCCGCGAGGTTGCCTGCCGCGTCGATCGCCCGGTAGTCGAACCGCGCCATTGCCTCTCCTTCGGGCTCCCTCGTTCCGGGCGCCGGGCCTTACCAGAGCGCCGCCGTGCCGCCGCCGGGCAGGCACCATAAAGCAAAGGCCGCCGGGGCGAGGAAGGCGCCCAGCGGCAGCTTCGTCTCGGCCGTCACGTCCCGCCCGGCAAGGCGCAACGCCCCGGCGAAGGCGAGCCCCGCCATGCTTGCCGCGAGGAGCGCCAACGCGAACCCCTCTACCCCAAGGAGGAGGCCCAGCACGCCGGCAAGTTTCACGTCGCCGAACCCCAGAGCGTCCACCCCGCGGCGGCGGTAGAACATCTCACGCACCAGCCACAGCGCCGCGGCGGGCGCGACGATGCCGAGCGCCATCTGCCACAGCGGCACACCCGCATCCCACGCCGCGGCTCCGGCGATGCCGGCGAGCGGCGCCAGTGCGAGGTCCGGGATGGTGAAACTGCGCGCGTCCTCAACGGTGACCCAGGCGAGGAGGCCGAACACGGCGCCGCCGATCGCCCACGGCGCGGCGCCCGGTACGGCCGACAGCATCACGGCCGTCCAAAGGCCCGCCCCTGCCGCCGCGGCGGTCGGCGCCGCGATGCCGTGATCGCCCGGCAGAGCCGTCAATTCTTCTTCGCGACCGGCGCGTCGCGGCCGGACAGGATCGGCATGCGCATCCGCAATTCCTCGGCGACCGACTGCGCATCGTTGCCGGAGCGGATCACCACAGGGCGGATCAGCACCACGAGCTCGGTGCGCTGCGACCCCTTCGAGGTGTCCGAGAAGAGCTTGCCGACCCCCGGAACGTCCTTCAGCACCGGGATCCCCTGATCGCCCGACTCCCGCCGCGCCGAGATCATTCCCGCGAGCAGCACCGTCTGCCCGTTGGCGACCGAGATGGCGCTGTTGACCCGGCGGCGCGAGAAGGTCGGCGTCAGGCTGCCGGCGTCCGAGGCGACGGCGGAAATCTCCTGGCTCACCTTCATCGTCACCATGTCGTTGTCACCTATGCGCGGCGTCACCTCCAGGATGATGCCGGTGTCGCGGAACTCCACCTGATTGACGATCGGCGAGTCCACGTTCTCCACGCTCTGCGCCTGTCGCACGGTGACGGGCACCGAATCGCCCACCTGGAGCGAGGCCGTCTCGTTCTCCACCACGACCAGAGAGGGCGAGGAGAGGACCTCGACGTCGGTGATCGCGTCGAGCGCGGAGATGATGACGTCGGGATTTGCGTCGGAGCCGACGACGAAGTTGAAGCCGGGGATCTGCTTTTGCAGAGTGTTGGCGACTTCGGTGAAGAGCGAGGCGGAGCCGACGTCGCGGTCGAGGCCCACGCTCCTGCTCTTCACGAAGTACTGAACGCCGAATTCGAGCTGATCGGTGAGGCGCACTTCGGCGATCGTGACGTTGATCGCCACCTGCACCGGAGTCGCGTCGAGCGCCTTCAAGGTGGCGAGGATCTTCTCGTAGGTGGCGCCGTCAGCGTAGACGACCACCGCGTTGTTGGCGACGTCGGCGCTGACCTTGATGGGGCTGTCCGGGTTGCCGGTGGTGAGGTCGATGTCGGTCGCCACCTCCTCGCCCGTCAGCGCGGACGCGGCGTCGGCGAAGCGGTCGCGCAGCCCCGTGCTCTCGGCGGCGAAGGCACTCTCCACCGTGGCGCGTGCCCCACGTTCCGGCTGGCGCGAGGTCGTGGTGTCGGCGTTGAAGAGCCCGCCCACCACGCTCGCCAGCTCGGACGCATTGCGGTGCTTGGCGCGGTAGACGAAGACGTTCTCGGTGGTCTTGGCGTTGCCGATGTCGAGACGGCGGACCCAGGAGGAGGCGCGGCGCATCAGATCGCGGCTCTTGGTCACCGCCATCACCGCCTTCACCCGGTTGAGCGCTTTGAACTGGATCGCACCCGCCGCGACGTTCTCTTCCTCGCTGGCGAAGATGGTGTTGAGTTCGCTCACCACGTCCGCCGGCTTGGCCCGGCGCAGCTCGAAGATCGAGACGGATTGACCGCGCATCCAATCGGCGTCGAAGGATTGCACCGCCTCCACCACCTCGGCGCGCTTGCCGCTGGGTCCGCGCACGACGATGGCGTTCTCGGCCACGCTGATCGACAGGTTGTCGGTCGGCACCACGAAGCCTTGCAGGATGGTGGAGATCGTATCCACCGACACGTAGCGCAGCGGCACGATGGAGACGCCGTAGCCCGGCAGCTCCCGCCCGCGGTCGACCCGGCCGGGAGACGATCCGCTCGGCTCGACACGGTAGCCGGACGCGGTCTTGACCAGCGCATAGCCCTCCCCGTCGAGGAGGTTCTCCAGGATCGCGAGAAGCTCTTCGCGCCGCACCGGGCGCTCGGACGAGATCGTCACCGTGCCGGAGATGGTGCCGCTGGTGGTGTAATTTTCCTGCAGCGCATCGGCCAGGATGGAGCGCACGACCTGGGCGAGATCGGCATTGTCGAAGTTGAGGCGGAAGGTTTCGGCGGAGCCCAACGCCTGCGCCGCAGCCGACCCGCCGCGGGCGCCGCCGCCGGGGGCGTCGGTTCCGGCGGTTTCGGTGAAGGTCTGGGTGGTGCCGATGGTGCCGTCGAGCGGGACGAGGCCCTGGGCCGTGGCGGGCGCGACCTTCTTGGCCGAGCGGGCGCTGAGGTCGCCGAAGATAGGCTCGTTCTGGAACGCGCCGTTGATGGCGGCGGGGCCGCGCGCGCCGCATCCGGCGAGGGCGAGGACGACAACAGCCGCGGCCACAAGGCACACGACCGCCCGCAAATGTGCCGCACCCGCGCGCAAACTCACGCCACCCTCCTCCGCACGCGCCGGACCGGCGTTGGCGGACACTCCACATCGGCGGCACCGGGATAGACACCGCACTGGCCAACTCTTAGCGCAATAGTTATACGCGGTTCATGCACGAAAGGTGAATGGTGGCGGCTTCGGGCCGGACATTCGGTGCCGCGCGATGTATCTTGGCAACAAGGTGCGCTTATTCAGGGCGCGACACCAGGCAGGCCTTGGTCATATCTGTGTCGGACCCGTCCGGCGCGAAAACATCGACATGTCGCCACGGTATGACTTGGGCGTATCCATCGCCGGGCGCGCCAAGTGGAGCACGGCGGGAAGGAGGCGGCACCATGACGGACCACCCCGGCGGCCTCGGCCCGTCCCTCTCGCCCGCGCCGCCCTCACCCGCGTCTCCCTCGTCCGCGCCGCCCTCACCCGAGCATTCGCCCATGTCGCCAGCGACCGAGCCCGGCGCGCCACGGCCCTTGGTGTCCGCTGCCGCACCGTCCCGCACGATGAGCGGCGAGGCCGATCTCGCCGCGCTCCTCGCCAGCCACGGCGACCTCGAAACGGCCTGGCGGGCGGGTGCCGCCCCGGCGGACGCCATCGCCGAGGCCGCCGCCGCCGCCTCCGGCCTCGACTGCCGCGACATCGAGGGGCTCGGCGCGCTGCGCCCCGCCATCGCCAACCTGTCGCGCCGCTTCCTGCGCGAGGCCCACATCTGCCCCCTCGCCGACGGTGCCGGGGGCGGGCTGCTTCTGGTCGCCGACCCGTCGTCGAGCGACGCCATCAAAGCCGTGCGCATGGCGGCGGGCGAGGCTCTGCCGCTGGCGGTCGCCTCGTTCGAGGACATCGAGGTGCTGCTGGACGGGGCGGACGCCGCCGCACCGGCGCAAAGCCCCCCGCCCGCCGCCGTGGCGCCCGCCGCCGACCCGGCGCTGGTGCTGGAGGAGTCCATCGACACGCTGAAGGACCTCGCCCGCGGCGCCCCCGTGGTGCGGCTGGTCGACGGCCTGCTGGAGCGCGCGGTGGAGCTCGGCGCGACGGACATCCACGTCGAGACCGAGCGCGACCACCTGAAGGTGCGCCTCAGGGTGGACGGCCTGCTGCGCGCCGAACCGGCACTGCCGCGGGCGATGGCCCCGGCGGTGCTGTCACGCATCAAGATCCTCGCCGGGCTCGACATCGCCGAGCGGCGCCTGCCGCAGGACGGGCGGGCCAACGTGCGCATCGGCCAGGCGGAGGCGGATCTGCGCGTCGCCGTCATGCCCACCATGCACGGTGAGACGGCCGTGCTGCGCATCCTGCTGCGCGATACACGTCTGCTGGACCTGTCGCGCATCGGCATGGGGGCGGCGGACCGCGCGTCGGTGACGGACCTCATCGCCGAGCCGCACGGCATCCTCATCGTCACCGGCCCCACCGGCAGCGGGAAGACGACGACGCTCGCCACCATCATCGGCATGCTGAACGACCCGGCGCGCAAGATCGTGACGGTGGAGGACCCTGTCGAGTACCAGATCGCGGGCGTTCATCAGACCCAGGTGCGCCCGGCCATCGGCGTGACCTTCGCGAGCGCGCTGAGGGCCTTCCTGCGGCACGATCCCGACGTCATCATGGTGGGCGAGATGCGCGACGGTGAGACGGCGGCGATCGGCATCCAGGCCGCGCTGACGGGGCATCTGGTGCTGACGACGCTGCACACCAACAGCGCCGCCGACGCTGTGGTGCGGCTGGTGGACATGGGGGTGGCGCCCTACCTGATCGCGTCGACCCTGCGCGGTGTGGTCGGGCAGCGGCTGGTGCGGCGGCTGTGCCTGCGGTGCGCGGAGCCGGGCGAGGCGCTGGCCCCGGTGGCGGCATCGCTCGGCGTTCCGGGCGCCGTCCCGCCGGACGCGCGGGGGATGCGCGCGAAGGGCTGCGCGGCGTGCGGCCAGTCGGGCTATCGCGGGCGGGTCGGGATCTTCGAGGTCCTGGGCGTGACCCCGGCCATCGCCGGACTGGTGCGCGGAGTGCCGGACCCGGACGCGATCGGAGCGGCGGCGCGGGCGGCCGGCATGCGCTCCATGCTGGAGGACGGTCTCGCCAAGGTGGCGGAC
The DNA here is from genome assembly GCF_001927245.1 of Acuticoccus yangtzensis. Classification (GTDB taxonomy): domain Bacteria; phylum Pseudomonadota; class Alphaproteobacteria; order Rhizobiales; family Amorphaceae; genus Acuticoccus; species Acuticoccus yangtzensis. The sequence goes on from NZ_MJUX01000004.1 coordinate 464,353, forward strand.
GGGATGACGACGGTGGACGAGGTCGTGCGCATCGCCGGCTGAGGCGGGCGATGCGGCGAGAGTGGATGTGTGAATGGTCAGTCTGACGGGTCGTCTCGTTGATGCCTTCGCGGAGGTGATTGCGCCGCTGGCCGTGCGCGGCGGCGGGGTGCGCCTCGTCGCGCGCGAGACGGCGGAGGGCTATGCGCTCGTGCGCGTGAAGGGCGGCCGCGCCGTGCCCGTGACGGCGGCCGAGGCGAAGGGCCATCGCGGCACCGTGGAGGTGCGGCTCGCACCGGACAAGGTGCTGACGCGCACCGTCTCCCTCCCCGCCGAGGGCCGCGAATTCGCTGAAGCGCTGTTGCGGCACCGGCTGGACAGGCTGACCCCGTGGGATCCGTCGCAGGTGGTGTTCGGCTACGCCGCCGCCGGTGCGCCGGGGGCGGATAGGCAGATGGAGGTCGCCTTCGCCGCCACCTCAGCCGCCACCGCCGCCGCGGCGGACAGAGCCATGGCGGACCTCGGGCTCACCGTGACCGCCCTCGGCGTCGACGATGGCGCGCCCGAGGCGCCTCTCCTCATCGACCTTCATGGCGGCGCCCGCGCCCCGTCGCATGCCGGGCTGAGGCGAGCGGTGGCGGTCTACAGCGCGCTCGCACTGGTGCTGACGGGCGCGGCTGCGGTGACGACGGAGGTGCTGCGCGGGGCCGAGGAGACCGCCCTCGCCACAGTCGAGCGTGACCTTGCGGGTCTGCGCAGGGCGCTGGTCGCCCGGACCGCGAGCGGCGGGGGGGACCGCGCCGCGGGGCTTCTCGCCGCGGCGGGCGAGACGTGGAGCGTCACCGTTCTGATCGATGCGCTGGCCGAGCGGCTGCCGGACGCCACGTACCTCACGGCGCTTCAGATCGAACCGGACAGTCTGCATCTCGCCGGTTTGACGAACGACGCCCCCGGCCTCGTCGCCCTGCTGGACGGCCTGGGCGGGGCTGACGGCACCACCGGCCTGACGGACGTGCGCTTCGGCGCCCCGGTCGTGCGAACCGACAGCGGCGCGGACCGGTTCGACATACTGGCCACACGACCCGCCCCCACCGCGGAGCCCCCCCAATGACGCCCGCCGCGCCCCGGCACCCCACCGGCGCCCCCACCACCGGAGGCGACCTCGTGCCCAGACGCGGCGCCGTCCGCCGCAGCGTCCTGCAGCGCTGCCGCGACCGCGACCCCACACACGTTCGTGCGCCGGGACGGGATCCCGTTCCTGTCCGCGGCCCCCGACTCGTCCCTGTGCCCGGACGCGACCCGGTTCCCTTCCACGACGCCACCCCGCCACACGACCCCGTCCTCGGACGAGGCTCCGTGTCCGTCGGCGGTTCCGCCCTTGGACATGCCCCAGTCCCCGAACGCGGATCCGCACCAGGACGCACCTCCCTGCACGACCGCGACCCCGTGCCTGGACACAATTCCGTGCCCGCATGCACCGCCTGCCCGGCCGCGAAGGCGTCCTCGGATATGTCTCCGTGCCTGGACGTGGGCCCGTACCCAGACACGACCCCGTGATGGGCAACAAACCCTTCCCTGGACGTGATGCCGTCCCCGCACGTGCCCCAATGCCCGGCCGGGGATCCGTCCTCGAGCATGCCCCTTTGCCTGAACGTGAGCCCATGCCCAGACACGAGCCGGTCGCTGGACGCGACCCCGTGGCCGGCAGCGACCCCGCCGACGGGCATGCCCCCATGCTCAGCCGACAACCCGTACGCGGCGGCGCGCCTCTCGAAGGCCGGACCACCGCCCCCCGCGCGCTGGCCTCCCGCGGCATGCGGATTGCGGCGACGGCGCTCTTCGTCGGCGGACCTCTCGCGTTTCTTTCCGTAGCGGCGGTCAATCTCGTCACGTTGGGAGAGACCCGCGCGGCGATCGAACGGCGGGCGGTCGAGATGGCACCCCTGCGGGCGCGCATCGGCCGGCTGGCCGGTCCGGGCGCGCCGGACGAGAGCGCGATCTACCTCCCCGGCGCCTCGCCCGCGCTGGCGGGGGCGGCACTGCAGGCCCGGCTCAGCGCGATATTGACCGCCAGCGGGGCCGCCATCGCCGCCTTCCAGCCGGAACCCGCCGAGGGGCCGGGCGACATCCGCCTCAGGGTGACGTTCGAGGCCAACAACGGGCAGATGCTGGACACGCTGACGGCGATCGAAACCACGCTGCCGCTTCTGAAAATCGACGCGCTGTCGATGACCGCTTCGCCCGTCGCCGGAGAGGCTACGCCCGGTGAGCCTCGCCTCCGGGTCGAACTTGTCGTTCGCGGTTTCCGTCCCGAGGATGCGGTATGATCAGATCCACCTGCTCCACGCTTCTCGTCGCCCCGATTGCGCTGCGTCCGATCCCGCTCCCCGCGTTTCGCCTTCCCGCGCCGCCTTCGGTCCTAAGCGGTTGCGTCGTGGTCGCTCTGGCCACGGTCACCCGCCTCACGCTCGCCATGTTCGCCTTCGCGATGCCAGCAGTCGCCGCTCCCGTAGTCGCCAGGGCCGCGTGTGCCGTTGCCCCCCAGCTCAAGCACGCGATGCATCTGCCCGCACTTGCCGTGGCCGCCCGCGGTCGCCTTATGGGCGGTCCGGTAGCGCTAATCGCCTCACGGCTCGGTTTGGTTCTGCTCGCGCGCGGTGGCTCCTGCGTGCGCGCCTTCGGTTTGCGTGCAATCTTTATCCTCGCCGCAACGCTGTTCGCCGCGGGGGGCGCTACGGCGCAGACGGGCGGCGACGTCGGCACGGCGGCGCATCCGCTGGCGGGTCGCGGGGCGGACCTCAGCGCCGCGGCCCGTGCGCGCCCCCTCTTCTCGCCGACGCGGCGGCCGCCCTCGGCCGCGCCGCGCCGCGTCGTGCTGCCGCCCGCGCCTGTCGAGGCCGAGCCGGAGCTCGTCCTCATCGGCGTGATGGAGCTCAGCGGCCGCGTCGTTGCCATTGTTGAGGATCTCGAGGAGGGAACGACCGTCTCGCTACAGCCGGGCGACATCGTCGGCCGCTGGACGGTGGAGGCGGTCGCAGCGGACAGCATCACCCTTTCGGACGGCGACCAGAGTGTGGCGCTGCAACTCTTCGATCCAGGCCGCCCACATGCCGACGCGCCCGACCCGGAGCCGGACAATCCGACCCCCTATCCGCGGCACGCCCTCTCCGACGTCTCCAGTGACACGCTGGTGAAAATCCTGCGCGGCGAGTTGAAGATCGAACGCTGACGCCCTCTCGGCACGCGGGGGCACGCCCGGCACCCACCGCGGGAGGCGGCACAACGGTCGGTTTTGCCCCACCATTTGCGGCGTCAGGCAATGGGCCGCTCCGTCGCCGCCGCCGACGCGCTTGCTTAGGCCCCCCGCCTCGGCGCCGCGGGATCGAGACTGCGCGGCGTGATCGAGGGACCGCGATGCAGGGCGCACAGCAGGCGTAGACGAGCCTCGATTAGAGCGCTTCGCGCTCAGAGTGAATCGGCAGGGGATTCCCGAATCAGCAGCATTCTGATTCAACATGGTGGCTGGCGGTGGAGGGCCAGCCACCATGCCCAAGTTGCTCTCTGGCGATCTTCGTC
>NZ_MJUX01000005.1 GCF_001927245.1 Acuticoccus yangtzensis
CAATCACGACCGCCCGCATACCAGCCTGGGCGGCCTCACTCCGAACGAGTTTGCAACCCGGTCCGGGCAGGACCACAACACGAACATAGTCCAGCTATGAGTGGGGACACTTCGGGGGCGACGTCAGTGGCCGAGTTGGTGATGGCGCCGTGCAAATCCGACAAGCCCACGAGACCGCGTCCTTCCTCGAGCGGAGCACGCCGGGTACCGCCGAGGGAGCGGGACATCACACGAGGCGCGTTTGGAGGGGCGGCCCGAGACCGGGCCGCCCCTCCAAAGCTCCTTAGCGTCCAGAGGTATGTTTCGCTCAGGCGCCGCCCTGCGCGGATATACGGCCGCGGCTCTGAGCATCGACGACCGCGATTGCCGTCATATTGAGAACACCTCGCGCAGTCGCGGACTGAGTGACAATGTGCGCCGGCAGCGCTGTTCCCAACAGCATGGGCCCGACATGCAGCGCGCCAGTCACCTCCTTCAGGAGCGTCATGGCGATATGCGCCGCGTCGATATTCGGAAAAACGAGAAGGTTGGCTTCCCCTTGCAGAGCACTGTCCGGCATCGCACGCTGGCGTACCACCTCGTTCAGAGCATCTTCGCCGGTCATTTCGCCGTCGACCATGAGGTCCGGCGCCATCTCGCCGAGACGCGCCAGAGCAGCCCGCATACGTTGCGCCGATTCGGTTTCGCGCGACCCGAAGCGGGAGGCTGCAAGGAGCGCCACCTTGGGGGTGATGCCGAAGGCCGCCACCTGATCGGCTGCTTGAACCGTCATCTCGGCGATTTGTTCGGCCGTCGGCTCTGTGCAGACTTGCGTGTCGAGCAGGAAGAGCGTCGACCGATCTCCCAGAAGTAACGATAGGGCCGCCAGTTCGGTTACCCCTTCGGCGGTTCCGATGACGTCGCGCACGGCCCTCACATGCTGACTGAACGGGCTTTCCACACCGCACAGCATCGCATCTGCCTCGCCCCGCTTGACCGCCAGCGCAGCAATCACCGTCGCGTTGGTGCGAACAACCGTTCGTGCAGCCTCGGGTGTAATGCCGCGTCGGCCCACCAATCCGAAGTAAGTGTCGACATATTCGCGGTAACGAGGATCGTCCTCCGGGTCGATGATCTCGACCGCGTCGGGCACCCGCTTCAGCCCCGCTCGTTTGGCACGATGCTCCACGACACGCCTGCGCCCGATCAAAATCGGTGAGCAAAGCCCCTCTTCCAAAGCGATCTCCGCCGCCCGCAACACCCGTTCGTCTTCGCCTTCCGCATAGACGACCCTGCATTGCGAACCAGCCGCCTTGGAGAAAACGGGCTTCATGATCGATCCGGAGCGGAACACGAACCGGTTCAAGGTGTCGACATAGGCGTCCATATCAGCAATCGGCCGACGCGCGAGACCCGCTTTCTCCGCGGCCTGCGCGACGGCGGGTGCGATTCGCAGGATCAACCGCGGGTCGAACGGGGCCGGAATGAGGTAGTCGGGCCCGAACGTCTTTGCGATGCCGCCGTAGGCATGAGCGACTTCCTCGGTCGGCCGTTCGCGCGCCAGGCTGGCAATCGCTTCCACTGCCGCCTTCTTCATGGACTCGTCGATCCCAGTCGCCCCAACGTCTAGTGCGCCGCGGAACAGGTACGGGAAGCAGAGCACATTGTTGACTTGGTTGGGATAATCGGATCGCCCGGTGCACATCAAGGCGTCTGGCCGAAGCTCGGCAACGATCTCCGGCATGATTTCCGGATTGGGGTTCGCGAGCGCCAGCACCATGGGATTGGGAGCCATGGAAGCGACCATTTCCGGCTTGAGAACCCCCGCAGCCGACAGGCCGAGGAAAATATCGGCGCCCTCGATCGCCTCGCCGAGCGTTCTGAGCGGCGTATCGCGGGCGAACTTGGCCTTCCAGGGATCCATGCTCGTATTGCGGCCGGAGTGAACGACACCGTCGATATCGGTCACGATGATGTTTTCCGGATTCGCGCCGAGGGAAACGAGCAAGTTGAGGCACGACAAGGCCGCTGCCCCCGCCCCCGCGGTGACGATCTTGACGTCTCCCAACGACTTGTTCTGGATCAGTAGCCCGTTTCGGATCGCCGCTGAAACGATGATCGCCGTTCCATGTTGATCGTCGTGGAAGACGGGGATCGCCATCCGCGCTTTCAGCTTCTCCTCGATGGCGAAGCAATCGGGACCCCGAATATCCTCGAGGTTGATGCCGCCGAACGAAGGTTCGAGCGCCGCCACAACATCCACGAACTTGTCGATGTCGGTCTCGTCGACCTCTATATCGATCCCGTCTACATTGGCGAACTTCTTGAAGAGCACCGCTTTGCCCTCCATCACCGGCTTGGATGCCAGCGCGCCGATCGCGCCGAGACCCAACACGGCGGTCCCGTTCGAAATCACCGCAACGACGTTTCCACGCGCGGTGTAGTCGTAGGCCGCTAAAGGATCTTCGGCGATCTTCAGGCACGGCACCGCGACGCCTGGCGAATAGGCCAGCGACAAATCGCGCTGCGTCGAGAGAGGTTTTGTCGCTCTTATCTCCAGCTTTCCAGGGGGATTGAGCTTGTGGTAGGCGAGTGCTGCGTCCTCGCCGGCAGTCGGTTCGTCGGTCATGGGCCCTCCGTCGCCACTGGATTAAGCCCAGCAGGACACGCCAGCAACAACCGAACGCCGCTCCGGGACCATTCATGCCAAAGATCGACGATTCCATCCCCTTTCGGCCCGTCGGCTTCGCGGTCATCATCGTGTCCGACACGAGAGAGCCGTCGACCGACAAGTCGGGCGATCTTCTTGAGAGGCGCATTACCGAGGCGGGGCACCGCCTGGTGTCACGCTTAATCGTTAAAGATGAGCCCGAGGATATTCGCCGTGCTGTCGAAGCGGCCGCGGCCAATCCCGAGATCGCAGCCATCATCACGTCCGGCGGTACGGGATTTACCGGGCGAGACGTGACACCGGAGACCGTCGAGCCCCTTTTCGACAAGCGCATGGATGGGTTTTCCGCCCTCTTCCATCGCCTTTCATACGATGTGATCGGCACGTCGACGATCCAATCGCGCTGTACTGCAGGCCGAATTGGTACGACGTTCGTGTTCGTCCTTCCCGGGTCGCCGGGAGCCTGCCGCGATGCATGGGACAAGATTCTGAAAGACCAGTTCGACATCAGACACCGTCCCTGCAATTTCGTTGAGATCATGCCCAGGCTTGCCGAAACATGACACAGATCGAGCCGCCAGAAAAGAACAAAACGAGATTGACGCGGGGAGGGAACGGCGTATCGTGCTGCGAACAGCGGGAGTGTGTTCGTGTTAGAGGCACTATATGTTCCAAAGAAGGGAGCGGGCGGGACGACGCTTAAGCGTCCATCGCGCGGAGCAACGGTTCAGCCATCCCCTCGGTTCGAGCCGCATCACCGGACAGACGAGCATGATGGATGGTCTGAGACGGATCCCAGGCCTCCTGCCACGCAGGTGACGGACGAGCGTGCCAAGAGCATAATCACGCGCAACGATTCACCCGACATTGGTTTCGATCGGTCTATCAACGCTTATCGCGGTTGTGAGCATGGCTGCGTTTATTGTTTCGCGCGCCCGAGCCATGCCTACTTGGGCCTTTCTCCGGGGCTCGATTTCGAGACGAAGTTATTCGCGAAGCCTGACGCTGCAGCGCTGTTGAGACGGGAGCTTACCGCTCCGACCTATCGTTGCCGCTCCATTGCGATCGGGACCAATACTGATCCGTACCAGCCGATCGAACGCAAACGTCTGATCACGCGTCAGATCCTCGAGGTGTTGCAAGAGACGCGTCATCCGGTGGGAATTGTCACCAAGTCGGATCTTGTGACGCGTGATTTGGACATCTTGTCCGAAATGGCGGCGGACAACTTAGCCAAAGTTGGACTTTCGGTGACGACACTTAATCCGCACCTGGCACGTACGATGGAGCCACGTGCACCGACACCCGAGAAGCGACTGTCGGCGATCGAGCGGCTTGCAACGGCGGGGGTGCCGGTGTCCGCCCTTGTCGCGCCGATCGTTCCGTCGATCAACGACCACGAGATCGAGAGCATCTTGGGTGCAGTCGCCAGTCGCGGAGCGACCCATGTCAACTTCGTACTGTTGCGGTTGCCGCACGAGGTTAAAGATGTGGTCCGCGACTGGCTCGCACGTTACTTCCCCGACAGGGCGCGGCGCGTGATGTCGATCATGCAATCGATGCGGGGTGGCAAGGACTATGACGCCACCTGGGGGTTGCGTCAGCGCGGCGAGGGGCCGTTCGCCACGATGATTGCTGAGCGGTTCGCATTGGCATCCAAACGCCACAATCTGACGATTGGGACGGTGAGGCTCAGAACGGATCTCTTTCGAAGCCCGCGGGGCGTATCACCTCAGCTCGAGCTGTTTGGCTGAGCCGTCCCGCTTCGACTGAAGACCGCTTGGGCTCAGGCCGAAAGGTTTGCGCGAAGGGCTGTAGAACTTAGCGGATTGAGGGGACCATGAAGAAAGCACCATGCAGGAGCGCTCATGTGACCCAATCGCCGTGCGTCGTGTTCCGGGAGACGGGCGGCCCTATAGGTCCGAGCAGCGGGGGAAGACGCAGCAGACAGCGACGCGCCGGGACGATCGACGACCCCCACCGGGAGGCGGTTCATGATGGTGCGCCACTCCTGCCAATGATGAAGAGTGGCAAGATTGTCCGCACCCATCAGCCAGACGAATCGAAGATGAGGTCGGCAAAGTTGAAGATAGGCGATGGTGTCCGCCGAATATCGTGTGCCGGCCGCGGCTTCGAGCGCCGTGACGGCCATACGTGGATGCCGTGCAATGGCCGATACCAACGCAACCCGTTCGTCCAGAGACCTCAGTTCGCGCTTAGACTTCAGCGGGTTGCCGGGCGTGACTATCCACCAGATCCAATCCAGGCCGAGCCGTCGAAGGGCGATGTCGGCAACCAGCCTGTGGCCGTCATGAGGCGGATTGAATGACCCCCCGAAGAGGCCGACCACTTGTCCGGCGCCCGCTTGGGGGATCTGCAAATGCGTCCTGTCCATCGGTTCGGCCGATGCCAGATGGTTGCCGGACAGCGTCACGACCGCGTCTGGCCGGTCCCACGAACGCGGTAGTTGAAGGTCGTCAGCTGCTCCACGCCAACAGGCCCGCGCGCATGCATGCGCCCTGTCGCAATACCGATCTCGGCGCCCATGCCGAATTCACCACCATCGGCAAATTGCGTCGACGCGTTGACCATGACGATCGCCGAATCGACTTCCGACAAAAAGCGCTCTGCTGCGGCGGGGTCGGCGGTGACGATCGCATCGGTATGGTGCGACGAATAGGTCGCGATGTGGTCCAGCGCCGCATCGAGTCCGTCGACGATCGCGACGGAGAGGATGGGGGCAAGGTATTCGGTGGCGAAGTCTTCAGGGGTCGCCTCCCCCATCGGGACGATGGCGCGCGCGCTGGAGCTGCCGCGAAGTTCGCACCCATGAGCAGTCAGCGCCGCGGCGATGACAGGAAGGTGGGTCTCGGCGCACCGTTTATCGACGAGCAGAGTTTCCACGGCACCGCAGATTCCAGGGCGGCGCATTTTGGCGTTCAAGACGATGTCGCGGGCCATGTCGACATCAGCGGTCGGATCGACATAAATGTGGCAGATGCCCTCAAGGTGCGCGAAGACCGGAACGCGCGCCTCGGCCTGTACCCGCTCCACGAGCGAACGGCCACCCCGCGGAACGATGACGTCAAGTCCACCGTTCGCGCCGGCCAACATTGCGCCGACGGCAGCCCGGTCCGGTGTGGGAACAAGCTGAACCGCGTCGACGGGGAGACCCTCGGCCGCAAGACCACTGCGCAATGCTTCGACGATGGCGTGGGCACTGCGCAGCGTCTCGGATCCGGAGCGAAGGATGACGGCATTGCCCGCCATCAGGCACAATGCTGCCGCGTCGGCGGTGACGTTGGGTCGGCTCTCGTAGATCACGCCGATGACACCAAGGGGCGTGGCGACACGCTCTATGGCGAGCCCGTTGGGTCGGTCCCAGGCGGCCAAGACGCGGCCGACCGGGTCGTCGAGCGCGGCAACCGCCAATATGGCGGCGGCGATCGCCGCGAGCCGCTCGGGCGTCAACAGGGCGCGGTCACGAAAGGCGCTCTCCGCCGCCATGGCCGCCAAGTCTTCGGCATTGGCGGCGAGGATGGCCTCGCTTCGGCTGCGGACGAAGGCGGCCATCGTGTTGAGGGCCGCGCGCTTGGTCGGTGTGGAGGCCAGAGCCATGAGGCGCTGTGCGGCGCGGGCATTGCGCCCCATTTCCGCGATCAGGTCGGCGGTGTCGGTGTCACGCGCAAGAGAGAGGACGGTCACAGGGCCTCCGGTGGCGTTGCATCCAACGCCATATCATCTCGATGTACCATGGTTCGGCGCATCCGGGGGCCGACCCGTTCCGCAACCGCTTCGGTCTTCTGGCCGGCGATCAGCCGGGCGTCGGCGGCGTCATATGCGATCAGGCCGCGCCCGAATTCGCGCCCATCTGGCGCGAGGAGCCGGACTGCATCGCCCCGCGCGAAGTCGCCTTCGACCGCGGTGACGCCGGCGGGGAGCAGGCTGCGCCCGCGCCGCACCGCCGCTACGGCGCCCTCGTCCAACCAGAGTGCGCCTGTCGCGTGGAGCGAGCCGGCAATCCAGATTTTGCGCGCGGTCTGCGGGTCGGACCGCGGCCAGAACCATGTGGCCCGCCCCCCTTCGTCCACAGCACGCAGAGGATGCTCGATATGTCCGGACGCAATCGCCATCGTCACCCCCGCCTCGGTGGCGATGCGGGCGGCGTCGATTTTGGTCTTCATGCCGCCGCGCGACAAGGCGGATCCAGCGTCACCGGCCATCGCCCATATGTCCTCGGTCAAATGCGGGACTTCGGGAATGAAGGTCGCGGCCGGGTCGAGCGATGGAGGCGCCGTATAGAGCCCGTCGACGTCGGACAGGAGAACGAGGCAGTCGGCGGAAATCATGGACGCGACGCGGGCGGCGAGCCGGTCGTTGTCGCCGTAGCGGATCTCGCTGGTGGCGATCGTGTCGTTCTCGTTTATCACCGGCACCACGCCCGCCCGCAGGAGCTCGTGGATCGTGTTGCGGGCGTTGAGATAGGCGCGGCGCTCTTCGGTGTCGCGCAAGGTGAGGAGAACCTGCGCCGCGCGCACACCCTCCGCGCCCAGTGCGGCGGACCATTCGGCCGCCAACGCGATCTGCCCGACCGCCGCCGCCGCCTGGCTTTCCTCCAGACGCAGCGGGCGAAGGCCATATCCGATCGGCCCGCGGCCCAGAGCAATGGCCCCGGACGACACGATGACGACCTCGGATGCCTTGTGAAGCGCGGCGATATCCTGGGCGACGGTGGCGAGCCACGGCGCGCGCACGCCGTCCGGCCCGACGATCAATGCCGATCCGAGCTTGATGACGATGCGCCGGGCAGATGTGAGCCGGCCCGTGCCGACGGCAAGATCCGTCATGTTCAGGGTCGCCATTGGGGAGCCTCTTCGGGCGCATCGTCCTCTTGGCGCGCGGCCACGACGACGCGGGAAAGAGCGCGCAGCATCTCGGTCATCCCCTGTCCGGACGCGGCGGAGATCAGCATCACCTCGCCGCCGGACGCCTCTTTCAGGGCGGCCAGCTTGTCGTCGGCATCGGTGATCGCATCAGCCTTCGACAAGGCGACGACGCGCGGCTTGTCGGCGAGACCCTCACCATACAGGGCAAGTTCGCGGTCGACCGTGAGGAAATCGGCCGCCACGTCCTCGGACGTCCCGTCGACCAGGTGGAGGAGGACGGCACACCGTTCGATGTGGCCGAGGAACCGATCACCGATCCCGATCCCCTCGCTGGCGCCCTCGATGAGCCCCGGAATATCGGCGACGACCAGCCGCCGGCTGTCGATGGTGGCGATCCCGAGGTGAGGATGGAGCGTGGTGAACGGGTAGTCGGCCACCTTGGGCTTGGCGGCCGACACCGCCGAAAGGAAGGTCGACTTGCCAGCATTGGGGAGGCCGACCAGCCCGGCGTCGGCGATCAGCTTCAGCCGCAGCCAGATCGCGATTTCCTCGCCCTGAAGGCCGGGATTCGCGTGGCGCGGGGCCTGATTGGTGGACGACTTGAACCGCTGATTGCCGAACCCGCCGTTGCCGCCCTTGAGAAGGCGCACGCGCTGTCCGGCCGCGGTCAGGTCCGCGAGCTCGCGCGACTTGTCCTCGTTGAGGATGACGGTGCCGACCGGGACCCGCAGGACCGCGTCGGCCCCGTTCGCGCCGGTCTTGTTGCGACCCGCGCCGCCCTCGCCGGCAGCGGCGCGGAAGTGCTGCTGATAACGAAAGTCGATCAGGGTGTTGAGGCCCTCGACGGCCTCGACCCAGACGTCGCCGCCGCGGCCGCCGTCGCCGCCGTCGGGTCCGCCATGCTCGACAAACTTTTCGCGCCGGAAGGACACGGCACCGTTTCCGCCATGTCCGGAGCGAATGTAAACTTTTGCTTGATCGAGAAACTTCATGCCCGTCGACCCGAGTTGCGCGCGAACGGCTGTTCGCTCAGCCGGCGCCCATGAAAAAGGCGGGGCCCGCCACCCGCGACCGATCCGGCACGAATAAGCGGCCCGGCGCACACGAAACGCCGGCCGCTGTGGCCGTAGCAAGAGGCACCCGCCGACGCATGTGCGCCGATGGCGGCCCTGAAGATGGAGCGGTCGAGCCCTAAAGGCTCAGCCGCCGCTCCACCCGATGCGTAATGTGAAACGTCGACGCGATTATTCGGCCGCAGCCGGGACGGGGCCGGTGGATCGCTCGGCCGCCACGGTGACGAACGTGCGCCCGAGGCGCTTGCGGAACGCGACGTAACCTTCGGTCAGGGCGAACAGGGTGTGATCCTTGCCCATGCCCACGTTCTCGCCAGCATGCCAGCGGGTGCCGCGCTGACGCACGATGATGTTGCCGGGCTGAACGGCTTCACCGCCGAACTTCTTGAACCCGAGGCGTCGACCGGCTGTGTCGCGCCCGTTGCGCGAGGAGCCGCCAGCCTTCTTATGAGCCATGTCGATCTCTTGTAACTTTGCGGGGCCGATGCCCCAGGACAATGACCGGCGCTTCACAGCGCCGCGTACGAATAGGATCAGGCGGTCGCCTGGATGTCGGTGATGCGAACGAGCGTCTGCTGCTGGCGGTGACCGTTGCGGCGACGCGAGTTCTGACGACGGCGCTTCTTGAAGATGATGATCTTCCGGTTGCGCGTCTGGTCGACGATCTCGGCCTTCACGGACGCACCCGCCACGGACGGCGCGCCGACGGAGAGCTGATCGCCATCTCCGACCATGAGGACATCATCGAAGGAGATCGAATCACCAGCCGAACCAACGACGGTCTCGACCTTCAACTCGTCCCCGGGCGACACTTTATACTGCTTGCCGCCGGTCTTGATTACCGCGAACATTATTCCCTCTCGTTCGACCCGCGCCACGCGCAATGACCCGCGTTGCGCCACGTCGTCAAACGGTTCGCTGCGCATGCGGGAACAGGACTTAGGAGGCGTGCATTTACGGTGTCGAGGCGCCGCCGTCAAGCATCACGTGCCCCCGGAACCAAGCCGCAGGGCCGAAGCGTGCGATTTTATGCACGTTCGGGTCGGTCAGCATCGGCGTGACATCGCCGTAATCGCGCCGCAGCCCGAATCATAGAGCAGCGAATCGCGCAATGCGAATCGCCTTCGCGCCGAACGCCCCGTTCTTCCCGCATGTTGTCACGCCGCTTGCATCACTCCAACCAACCGCCATCATGCAGCGCGAGCGACGCCACCACGATGTCGCGCCACCGCTGCCGCGTCCGTCGCGGACACGATAAGGAGAGGATGCATGAAACGGATTTTGATCGCGCTGACGGCGCTAGCCGTTGCCGGTCCGGCCCTCGCGCAGGAGCCGCTGACCCTGAAGATCGGGACCGAGGGCGCCTACCCCCCGTTCAACTACTATGATTCCGACCGCAACCTGATCGGCTTCGACGTCGACATCGCCAAGGCGCTCTGCGAGGAGATGGGCGCCGAGTGCAGCTTCGTCGCCCAGGACTGGGACGGCATCATCCCGGGCCTGATCGCCGGAAAATACGACGCCATCATCGCCTCGATGTCGATCACGCCGGAACGCGACGAGGTCGTGGACTTCACCAACAAGTACTATAATACCCCGCCCGCGATCGCCGTCCCCAAAGACAGCGACCTCAGCGAAGCCACGCCCGAGGCCCTCTCCGACATCATCATGGGCGCGCAGGGCTCCACCACCCACGCCAACTATGCGGCGCAATATTTCCCGGACACGGAACTGCGCCGTTACGGCACCCCGGAGGAATATAAGCTCGACCTCGCGTCCGGCCGCATCGACGCCGCCATCGACGACGTCGTCGTCCTGTCGGACTGGCTGAAGACGGAGGATGGCGCCTGCTGCAAGATCCTGACGACGCTGGCCCCGGATCCTGAGATCAACGGCCCCGGCGCGGGTATCGCCGTGCGCGAGGGTGAGGCGGAGCTGATCGAGAAGTTCAACGCCGCAATCACCGCGATCCGCGAGGACGGCACCTACGCCGAGATCCAAGCGAAATATTTCGACTTCGACGTCTACGGCGACTGACGCGCCCCGCCCGCCGGTTCAAGCCGGCGGGCCATCGTCGGTCGCGGCTCAGGCCGGCGGGCCCTCCTGCGCCGCTGCTTTGGGCGGCGCGTAGAGGCGGGACAGGAACCAGAGCAGCACCAGCGCCGGGATCGCAAGAAGCGCCGTCGCGGCGAAGAATCCGGGCCAGCCGAGACCTTCCGCCAGCCAGCCCGACGAGGCGGCCAGCATCGTCCGCCCGAACGCCATCAGCGACGTCAAAAGCGCATATTGGGTGGCGGTGAAGGCGACGTTGCACAGCGAGGATAGGTAGGCGACGAAGGCCGCGGAGCCGAGCCCGCCGGTGAAATTGTCCGCCCCGACCGCGATCGCAAGCGCGGTCATGTCGTGGCCGCGCACGGCGAGCCAGGCGAAGGTGAGGTTGGTGACGGCCTGCAATATGCCGCCGATCGCCAGCGCCGGCAGGATGCCGATGCGCGCGACGAGCGTTCCGCCCGCAAACACCCCGACCATGGTCATGACGACGCCGAACACCTTGGTGACGCTGGCGATTTCGACCCCGGAAAAGCCGAGATCGACGTAGAAGGGGTTGGCCATCGCCCCCGCCACCGAGTCGCCGTACTTGTAGAGGAGCACGAAGGCGAGGATGAGCACCCAGCCGCGCCGGGTGGCGAAATCCTTGAGCGGGTCCAGCGTGGCGTGGCGCAGGAAGGCGAGCGGCTCGGCCGGCGGCGGCGGGCGGCGGCTGACGGGTTCGCGCGCCAAAAACGTGCCCAGGATGCCGATGCCGACCAGCGCCGCCATCACCGCATAGACACCGTCCCAGGCGATGAAGTCGGCCAGCGCCAGCGCGCCCGCGCCGGACGCCAGCATGCCGACGCGGTAGCCCGCCTGGGTCATCGCCGCGCCCGCCCCCTGCTCGTGATCGTCCAGGATCTCGATGCGGTAGGCGTCGACCACGATGTCCTGCGTGGCCGACATGAAGGCCATGATGAGGGCGGCCAGCGCCAGGAAGCCCAGATCGCCCGGCGGCTCGGCCTGGCCAACGAGGATGATGGCGCCGATGAGCCCGATCTGCACCAGGAGCAGCCAGCCGCGCCTGAGGCCGAGCCAGCGCGTCAACACCGGCAGGTGCACATGGTCGAGCAGCGGCGCCCAGAGGAATTTGAGGCTGTAGGGCGTCGCTACGGTGAGAAGCCCGCCGATGGCCGCGAGGCTGACATCCGCCTCGCGCAGCCAGAAGGACAGCGTGGAGAAGCCGAGGAGCAGCGGCAGCCCGCTGGAAAAGCCCATGAGGAAGATGACGAGCTGCCGCCGCGTCGCGTAGACGCCGAGGGCATTTCGCCAGCCGCCCCCGGTGGCGGGGGCCGTCGATGTGGTGTGCTCGCTCATCGGACCATCGTTGAACCGGCGCGGGCCGGGGCGAAAGGTGGCGCGGCGCCCCATCCACCGCCCGCACGCCCGGCCGGGCCGCTCAGGGCGCGAAGGCGGTGTAGGGGATGTAGCGGACCGGCGTTCCGGGGGTGACGTCGATCGCGGCGTCGGGGAGCTCGACGAGGCCGTCCGCCCAGGCAAGGCCGCTGATGAGGCCGGACCCTTCGGAGCGGAACACCTCGGCGGCGCCGTCCGCCGTCAGCCGTGCGCGCAGATATTCCCGCCGCCCGCGCTTCTTGCGCTTGGTGAAGGCGGCGGGAACCGTCACCCCCGCCGGTAAGCGCCAGGAGCCGCCGGCGAGACGGCGGAAGGCGGGCGCGGCGAAAACGAGTGTGCAGACGAAGGCCGCCACCGGATTTCCAGGAAGGCCGAACACCGGCACGCCGTTCCACATCGCCAGCGCCAAGGGCCGCCCCGGCTTCACCGCGACGCGCCAGGTGGCGAGCGCTCCTTCCGCGGACAGGAGCGCCGACACGTGGTCCTCGTCACCCGCTGAGGCACCGCCGGAGGTCAGGATCACGTCCGCCATCGCCGCCCCGTCGTTCAGCGCATCGCGGACCCAATCCGGATCATCCGGCACGTGGCCGAGGTCGACGGGCGTGAACCCCCACGCCGCCGCCTGGCCGAGCAGCATGGGACGGTTGGCGTCGTAGACCTGATGCGGCGCGGCTTCGCTGCCGGGGGCGCGGATCTCGTCCCCGGTCGACAGCACGCCGACGCGCAGCCGCTCGCGCACGGTGACGGTGCCGTGGCCGCAGGCGGCGAGGAGGGCGAGGTCCTGCGGGCGGAGGCGATGGCCAGCTGCAAGCACCGCCTCGCCCGCCTTCACGTCCTCCCCGGCAAGGCGCGTGTTGGCGCCCTTTCTGGGAAGCGCGGCGAGGGTCAGCCGGTCACCGTCCACCGTGGCGTCCTCCTGCATTGCAACCGTGTCGGCGCCCTCCGGCACCACGGCGCCGGTGAGGATGCGCACGGCGGCGCCCGGCGGAACCGCCCCGGCGAAGGGCGCCCCGGCGGCGGCGCGTCCGGCAAGGAGCGTCATCTCGGGCGCGGCGGCGGCTCCAGCAAAGGCGTAACCGTCGACGGCGGAATTCGGCGCGGCGGGATTGGACCGCAGCGCCGCAACGTCCTCGGCGAGATAGTGCCCGGCCGCCTCGGCCAGCGGGACGGTGCGCACGCCGACGACCGGCTTCAGGCGCGCTTCCAGCCGTCCCAGCACCTCGTCCACCGGCGACCAGTCGACGCCGGACGGGAGGGCGAAGCAGTCGAAGGGGAGGCGCTCGCTCATGCCCTCCCCTCGGCCTTCGTAGTGGCGGTCGCGGTCGCCGCCAGCCCGGTCTCGGCCAGGATGAAATCGGCGATGGCGGCGATGTCGTTCACGTCGAGCACGGGACGGCCCGCGTCCGGCTGGGCGGTGTCGCTGGCGATGGCGCGCACGGCGGGGTCGGTGGCGGCGAGGAGCGGCCCCGCGGTGTCCGCCCGGCGCACCTCGATCTTGGGGTGGGTGCCGCGCTTGAACCCTTCGGCGATGACGATATCCACCGGCGCCATCTGCCCGAGCAGCGTCTCCAGCGCGGGCTCGGCCTCGTCCCGCAGCTCGTGCATGATGGCGTAGCGGGTGGCGGAGGCGAGCACCACCTCGCGCGCGCCGGCCTGGCGGTGGCGCCAGGAATCGGTCCCCTGCTGGTCGACGTCGACCATGTGATGGGCGCGCTTCACCGTCGACACGCTGAAGCCGCGCCCGGCGATCTCGGCCACCAGGCGCTCCACCAGGGTCGTCTTGCCGGCGTTCTTCCAGCCGACCACGCCGTAGAGCTTCACGCCGTCACCTCGCCGCGCGCGATCATCGCCTCCGCCGCCGCAAAATCATCCGGCGTGTTGAGGTTGAAGAAGGGGTCGCCGTCGAACGCGGTTTCGGCAGCGCCGTGGGCGTCGGTCCAGGCGACGATCTTGCGTGTGCCGTCCTGCAGCGCCGCACGCAGGTCCGCCGCCAGCGCCGTCGACCAGAGGCCGAAAGTGGGATGGCGCCGCCCGTCCGCCGTGGTGGCGGCGAGGACGATGGGGGCGCCCGTCGCCTCGGCGGTGGAGCAGAGCCGGGCCACGAGGTCGGCCGGGAAGAAGGGCGTGTCCCCCGCGACGGTGACGACGTGGTCGACGCCCTCGCCCGCCGCCCACTCCATCGCGGTGAGGATGCCGGCGAGCGGGCCGGGGCGCCCGTCCACGCTGTCGGCGAGCCATGCCGCGTCGACCGGCAGCGCGGCGGGCTCCGTGTTAGCGTTGACCGCCATGCGGCTCACCTGCGGGGCGAGGCGCGTCACCACATGGTCGATCACCGGCCGTCCGCCCAGCGAAAGGCGCCATTTGTCGCCGCCCCCCATCCGGCGCGACAGGCCGCCCGCCAGCACCACACCCGGAACGGCGACGGGACGTTCGATCGGCATAGCCACCTCAGTCACGCGATCCCTTTCGGCGCGAACGCGGGTCCTCGGCGGCGACGGCGGCGGGGTCCGCATCGCGCACCAGCCGCTCCTCGCCCGACACGCACATGAAACGCTCCCCGCGCATCCGCCCGATCAGCGTCAGCCCCACGTCACGCGCGATCTCGACCCCCCATGCGGTGAAGCCGGAGCGCGAGGCGAGCACGGGAATGCCCATCAGCGCGGTCTTGATCACCATCTCGGAGGTCAGCCGGCCGGTCGTATAGAGGATCTTGTCGGCCGCGTCCGTCCCCGTCGCCACCATGTAGCCAGCTACCTTGTCAACCGCGTTGTGACGGCCGACGTCCTCCATGTAGACGAGCGGCCGGTCCTCGCGGCACAGCACCGTGCCGTGGATCGCGCCCGCCTCCAAATAGAGGCTCGGCATGGTGTTGATCGTCCGCGCCAGGGCGTAGAGCCAGGAGGTGCGCACCGGCGTCGCGGGAAGGGTCAGCCCCTCCAGCCCCTCCATCATGTCGCCGAACACTGTGCCGACCGCGCAGCCGGACGTGCGCGTCTTCTTCGCCAGCTTCTCCTCGAAATCGGTCGGCTGGTCGGTGCGCACGACGATGGTTTCGAGCTCGTCGTCATAGTCGATCGCGGTGACGTTCTCGCCCGGCCGCAGCATGCCCTGGTTCTTCAGGAAGCCGAGTGCCAGATAGTCGGGGAAATCGCCGATCGTCATGGTGGTGACGATCTCGCGGCTGTTGAGGAAGATCGTGAGCGGCCGCTCTTCGACGATGCGGATGTCGCGCGCCGCCCCCGTCTGGTCGGTGCCGGTGATGGTGCGTGTCAGGCGCGCACTCTCTGGGTCCGGCGCGATGATGAGGCCGCTTTCCGCCAGAAGGGCATCCTCCTCGAATCCCATCACGCCGTCCTTTCCGTTCCTGTTATGAGAACCAAGTGCCACATGACGCGTGACATGGCGTCCCCCCTCTTGCTGATACATGCGGGGGATGGCCGCAAGCGGGGCGCAGGCGCAAGGAGAGCCATTGATGGGCGAACCGGTGAATTTCGACGTCGATTGCGACACGCGCGGTCTCAAATGTCCGCTGCCCGTGATGAAGGCGCGCAAGCGGATGAAGCCGTTGCCGCCGGGCACCATCCTGCGCCTCGTCGCCGACGATCCGCTGGCGGCGATCGACGTGCCGAACTTCTGCCGCGAGGACGGGCACGGCCTCATCAGCAGCGACGACAAGGGCGGTGTGCTCACCTTCTATATCGCGAAGGGCTGAGGGCGGGCGCGGAGGATGAGCCGGTCGAGCGCCGGCCGCCGCTCTGAGACCGAACGGAGCGAGCACCAGCGGCGAAGAAGAAGGACGAAACGCGCGCGGCCCGATCAGCGCCGGGTCGATCAAAAGGCGCCTTTCACCAGGAGCGCGATGCCGGCGGCCATCAGGACGAGAAGGATGGCGCGGCGGAAGGTCGCCTCCGGCAGGCGGTGGCGCACGTTGGATCCGAAGCGCACCCCCGCGACCGACAGCACCACCCCGGCGAGGGAGATGAGCGCGGCATGGGTGGTCATCAGGCCGATGCGGGTGAGCGCCGTCGCCATCGCCGCGCTGGAGAGGGTGAAGGAGAGGTTCATCACCTGGATCAGCATGGCCGGTGTCAGGCCGAGCGCCATGACGAAGGGGGCGAGCGGCATCACCTGGCTCCCCGTCAGCCCGTTGACGACGCCGGTGCTGAGGCCGACCAGAGGGGCCAGCGGGCTTTCCCAATGAGGTGCCAGCCGCCAGTCCGGCCTGCGGAAGGCGAAGAGGCACCAGGCGATGAGGGCAAGGCCCAGCGCTGCCCCCGCCGTCGCCCCGTTCACCGCGCTGAGCAGTGTCGCCCCCATGAAGACGCCGATGGGCGCGGCGAGAAGCATTGGCCAGAAGCGGCGCACCGTGGCGCCGATGGGCCCGGTGGTGACGAGGAGCGTGACGTTGGAGGCGACGGAGGGTGCGAGCACCAGGGGGAGCGCGGCCTTGATGCCGATGACGAGCGTCAGCATCGGGATGCACGACGTGGCGTAGCCGAGGCCGGTCGCGCCCTTGATGATGCCCGACACAAGGAAGGCGAGGCCGATGAAGGCGAGCGTCGGCGCGTCGGTGATCACGAAGGGCGGCCTTTCGGCGAAAGCTGAGGGCCGCCCGGCCGCGGGGACGCCGCGCTGAGGCGGCGCCGGGCGGACGGGTCCGGTCCGGGAAGGTGGTGCCCCGCATCGTCGGCGGCGGGGCTCCCCCATCAGTTCGCTAACGGGCCAGCGAATCAAGCCCGTGGGGGCGGTTCGTCCCCTGCCCTGTCAGGCTCGGCCCCGGCGCCTCAGGCGTCGACGCCGCCCCACACCGCCTCGGCGGTCTTCACCACAAGCTCCAGTTTGCGGCGCTGGTCGTCGGCGGTGATGGTGTTGCCTTCCTCGGTGGAGGAGAAGCCGCACTGGGGCGCGATGCCGAGCTGGCCGATGTCGCAGAACTGGCTCGCCTTCTCGAACTGCGCCTTCAGCGCGTCGAGGTCTTCCAGCGCGCCGGTCTTGGTGGTGATGAAGCCCGGCATGACGCGCTGGTTGCCCTTCGGAAGAAGCTTCAGCGGCTCCAGCCCGCCCGCGCGGTCGGTGTCGTATTCCATGAAGAAGATGTCGACGCCGGTCTTGTTGAAGATCGCATCTGCCGCAGGGTCGTATCCGCCGGAGGCCACGTGCGTCGACTTGAAGTTGCCGCGGCACATGTGCATGCCGATGACCAGATCGTCCGGCCGGTCCTTGATCGCCTCGTGCATCATCCACGCATATTTGTCGATCAGCATGTCCGGGTCCTGGCCCATGTCGGCGCGGACCTGACGCTGCTTCGGATCGCACAGGTAGGCGAAGAAGATATCGTCGATCTGCAGGTAGCGGCAGCCGGCCGCGTAGAAACCGGCGACGGCCTTCTTGTAGGTCTCGGCGATCGCGGCGCAGAAGGCGTCCACGTCCTTGTATTCGGCGACGTGGATATCCTCGGGGTTCGTGCGGAAGTGCACGCAGGATGGGCCGGGGATGGAGATCTTCGGCGTCACCTTCGTGTTCGCGGCGACGAACTTGAAGTGTTCCAGGTGCGGGTGATCCTCCGGGAAGTCCAGCGGGGCGACGATCGTCGGGCGGATCGCCTTGGTCTGCACCCCGGCGAACTGGATGCCCTCGGACGAGGACACCATGTCGAGCCCGGTCAGTTCGCCCATGAAATCGAAGTGCCAGAAGGAGCGGCGGCACTCCCCGTCCGTCACCGCCATCAGCCCCACATCTTCCTGCAGCGTGATGAGGTCTTTGATGGCGGTGTCTTCGGCCGCACGCAGCGCGGCCTGCGCCTCGGCATCGGCGGGATGTTCGGCGACGCGCTTACGGGCGGCCTGGACGGCGGGCGGGCGGAGCAGGCTGCCGACATGATCGGCGCGGTAAGGAGGCGTGGGCATGGGTGCTCTCGCTAGTTGGACAGAAGGCGCGGAAGGAACAGGGTGATTGCCGGGAAGGCCACCAGAAGGGCCACGCGCACGATCTCGGACGCGAAGAAGGGCATCACCCCGGCGAAGGTCTGGCGCATCGGCACATCCTTCGCGATCTGGTTGATGATGAAGACGTTGAGCCCCACCGGCGGCGTGATCAGCCCCAGTTCCACGACGATGAGGATGACGATGCCGAACCAGATCTTGGTGTCGGCCGGCGACAGGCCGAAGTCGAGCCCCGCCACCACGGGCCAGAAGAAGGGGATGGCGAGGATGACCATGGAGAGCGAATCCATGAGGCACCCGAAGATCAGAAAGGCGATGATGATGAGGGCCAGGATCTCGTAGGCGCCGAGGCCGGAGTTCATCATCCACTCGGCCGCGGCCTGCGGCACCCCGGCCCGCGCCATGAAGATCTTCAGAAGCTCCGCGCCGAAGAGGATGAGGTAGATCATGCCCGTGGTGCGCGCGGTCTCGAGCAGCGCGTCGACGAAGGCGGCGCGGGTGAGACCGGCCCAGACGACGCCGTAGAGGCCGACGAGTACGACGCCGATCGCCGCCGCCGGGGTGGGATTGTAGATGCCGGCATAGATGCCGCCGATGACGATGCCGAAGATCACCACCACAGGGACGACGCCGAGGGTGGCGGACACCATCTCGGCCCGCTCCACCGGGCCGCCGGACGGCCCGGAACCGGGGAAGAGGCGCACATAGACCGCCACCGCGCCCATGAAGAAGAGGAGCGCCATCAGACCCGGAATGAGCGCGGCGGCGAACATGGTGACGATGTTCGCCTCGACGATGATGGCGTAGACGATGAGGACCACGGACGGCGGAATGAGGATGCCGAGCGTGCCGCCCGCCGCCACCGTGCCCGTCGCGAGCGGGTTGGAGAAGCGGTAGCGTTTCAGCTCGGGCAGCGCGACCTGGCCCATGGTGGACGCGGTCGCGGTGGACGAACCGCACAAGGCGCCGAACCCCGCGCAGCCGACGAGGGCGGCCATCGCCACCCCGCCGCGCATCCGCCCCAGCCAGGCGTTGGCGGCACGGAACAGCGCACGGGACAGCCCGGTGCGCGAGGCGAGCCCGCCCATGAGGATGAACATCGGCAGGACGGAGAGGTCGTAGTTGGAGAACTGCGCGTAGCCGAGGTCTTTGAGCTGGTTGAAGATGATACGGAGGCCGAGCTCCGTCTTGGGCATGGCGAGCACGGTGCCGGTGAGGCCGACGGCGATCATCGCATAGGCGATCGGCACCCTGATCGCGATGAGGGCGAAGAGCGCGCCGAGCCCCGCGAAACCGAGGACGAGATTGTCCATCACCGCCCCTCCTCGGCGAACCAGGACGCTCGCCCGGCGACGGCGCGCAGGCTGTCGGCGAAGGTCATGATCGCGGCGGCGAGAAGCAGCGCGAGCGAGACGAGGATCGGCGGGAAGGCGGTCCACAGCGGCAGCTTCAGCACCGGGGTGACTTCGACATAGTCCATATAGTCGGCCATGCCGAGGCTCATCTGGCGCACGAGGAGCGCCGAGAAGGCGACGGCGAAGAGCGCGGCGAAGGCGGCCATCAGCGCCTTGGTGCGCGGGCCCGCGGCCTCGGTGAAGATGTCCACCGTCACGTTGGCGCCGAAGAGCTGGCAGTAGGGCAAGAACATGAAGATGACGACGGCGACGAGGTGCTTGATGAGCTCATGATCGGCCGCGAAGGGCGCGGCGAACAGAAGGTTGGAGACCGCGCTGGCGGCCGTCATCACTGCGAGCCCGGTGGCGATCAGCCCGCCCAGGATCGCCCAAAGACGGACCAGAACGGCGACGATATGGGCCGCCGTGGCGGCCCCGCCGGCCGGGCGATGCGCGCCCGGTCCTGCATGGTTGTTCGGCAATCCCGTCTCCCCTCAGGAGCCGCCGGAGTGCTTGGCGATCGCAGCGCGCGCCTTCTCCACCAGCGCCGCCCCGTCGAACTCGGGATGGTCGGCGATCCACTGGTCCACAACCGGCGCCATGGCGGCGTTGAAAGCGTCCATCTCCTCGCGCGTCAGGACGATGTGCTCGTTACCCTGCTCGACGGCGATGCCGATGGCCCGCTTGTCTGAGTTCACCCAAACGTCGGCCACCTCGTTCAGCCATTCCGGCCCGGTGTTCTCCTCGATGATCGCCTTCAGATCGTCGGGCAGCGAATTCCAGCGGTCCTCGTTCATCGACACCTGGAAGACGGTGGTGCCGAAGCGCTCCATGTCCGGCCCCTCGATCTGGTACTGGGTCACCTCCTGAAGCTGCAGCGGCAGGATGATCTCGAACGGGATCAGCGCCCCGTCGACAGCGCCGGTGGACAGCGACTGCGGCAGGTCCGGCACCGGCATGTTGACCGGCGTCGCCCCCAGCGCCTCCACCACCGTGGTGCCGGTGGGGCCGGGAACGCGCAGCTTCATGCCCGCGGTGTCGGCAGGCGAGCGGGCGAGCTTGTCACGCGTCTGCAGCGCCTGGCCGGAATGGACGTGGTTCCAGAGGACGTGCATGCCCTCGTAGTCGGCGGAAAGGTCCTCGGCGAACATGTCGCGCATCGCAAGGTTCGTGGCGGCGACGTCGTTGGTGAAGACGGTGGGAAGCTCGAACACCTCCGAGCGCGGGAAGAGGCCCGGCGTATAGCCGTTGACGGTCCAGATGATGTCGACCACGCCGTCACGCACCTGGCGGATGAGCTGGGGCGGTGTGCCGCCGAGCGACATCGCCGGGTAGATGTCGATCTTGATGCGCCCTTCCGAGGCCTTTTCGATGCGTTCGGCCCAGGGCACCAGCATCTGCGAATGGGCCGGAGCCTTGGGGCCGAGGAGGTGATGCAGCGTGAGCGTCACCTCCTGCGCGGCCGCCTGTCCCGTCGCCGCCCCTGCCATCACCATGCCGGCGAGCGCCGCGATCAAAGCCTTGTTTCTCATCATTCTTCCTCCCGCTCTTGTTGTTGTGTCGTCCGGTATTGTGCCGTGAATGGCCGCATCCCGCTCGCGGCCGCTCCCTCTCAGGTCGCGCCGTCGAGGATCGTCCCCTCCGATGCGCCCATCTGCTCGATCGCTGACAGAAGCCGCGTCGCCGTCAAGAGGGAGGCGCCGCAGGCCGCGCACATTTGCGGCAGGATCATCCATTCCAGCGCCCAGGAGGCGCCGGACCGTTCCTGCTCATGCATCAGCGACTGAGCGAATCCGCCGAGCTGGGCGGCGTTGAAGCGCGCCAGGGTGACGAGAAGCTCACCGTCGATCGGGTTCTTCTTGTGTGCCATGGCCGAGGAGCCGCCGCCCCCCGCGAGGCGGATTTCGCCGATGCCCTGCTGGGCCATCAGCGCCACGTCCTCGCCGATCTTGCCGAGCGCGGCCGAAATCTGCGCCAGCCACCCGGCGTAGACGCCGAGACCATCGCGCGCGGTGTGCCACGAGGCGCCGGGGTCGGACAGGCCGAGCGTTCCGGCCATGTGGGTGGCGATGGCGTCGCCGTTGCCGTTCCAGCCGCGCCGCGTGCCGACGGGGCCGCCGAACTGCACGATTTCGATGCGCGGACGAAGGCGGACCAGCCGGTCCCGCTGGCGTTCCAGCGGGAGCTGCCACTCGCGGATCCGGTCGGCGACGGTGATGGAGAGCGCCGCCTGCATGCGCGTGCGGCCCATGATGACGCGCCGCCCATGCGCCTTCGCGAGCGTTTGCAGCCGGGCGACGATCTCCACCAGCCGTGCGTCGAAGATGTTGTTGATCTCGACCAGCGTGAGGGCGAGCGCGGTGTCCATGATGTCCTGGCTCGTCGAGCCGAGGTGGACGTAGCGCGCATTGTCCCCCGCCGCGGCCTTGATCGCCGCCGCGTAGGCCGGCAGCGGCAGGCCGTCCTTCATCGTGCCGGCGGCGAGCGCGGCCATGTCGGGCGTGAAATCCGCCAGCATGGCGCAGATCGCGTCGGCGGCGGCCTTGGGGACGAGGCCGGACGCTTCGGCCCCGCGGGTCAGAGCGATCTCGACCTGATTATAACGCTCCACCGTGCGCGCGGCGGCGAAGGCGGCGGCCACGTCCGGGTCGCCGAAGAGGCCGGACAGCAGCGGGTCCTGGAAGACGCTGATGGACATCAGATGTCGAGAAACACCGTCTCGGCGTCCCCCTGCAGATGAATGTCGAAGATGTAGGCGCCGTCCTTCAGCGGGGCGATCAGCGTGTCGCGGCGGACCTTCTGCTCGATGCGGTTCAGCACCGGGTCGGCGGCGTTGGCCTCCGCCTCGTCGGCGAAATAGAGCCGGGTGTTGAGGCCGATATTGATGCCGCGCGCGACGATCCACAGCGCGATGTGCGGTGCCTGCATGCGCCCGTCCGGCCACGGCACGCGGCCGGGTTTGATCGTCTCGAAGGTGAAGACGCCGCCCTCCATGGTGGCGGCGCGGCCCCAGCCCTTGAACTTCGGGTCGGCCGGTCCGCGCGGCTCGGCGGGTGAGTTGTACAGCCCCTCCGCGTCCGCCTGCCAGGCCTCGACGACGCCGTCCAGGATCGGCGTCCCCGTGCCGTCGATGATGCGGCCGCGGATGGTGATCGTTTCGCCCTTCACGCCGTCCATGTAGAGCGGGCCGGAGCCGAGATCTTCCGGATAGAGGCCGGTGAGGCCCGCGAAGGTGGGCACGCAGCCGATGTGGACATAAGGCCCCGCCGTCTGTGACGGGGTCTCGCGGAAGGTCGGCATCAATTGCCCTCCAGCTTGTTCTCGAACGGCGTGGAGCGGCGGCCGCGCACGGTGATGTCGTAGCGATAGGCGCGCGCGTCGAACGGGATGGTGTTGTCCATGTCGAGCGTCGCGGTGAGGAGCGCGGCGGCGTCGGGGTCCGGCAGGGTGCCGACGATGGGGCACATGGCAATCATGGGGTCCCCCTCGAAATAGAGCTGCGAGATCAGGCGCTGGGCAAAGCCGGAGCCGAACACCGAGAAGTGGATGTGAGCAGGGCGCCAGTCGTTCGGATTGTTGGGCCACGGATAGGCGCCAGGGCGCACGGTGCGGTACCAGTAGTAGCCGTTCTCGTCGGTGATGACGCGGCCGCAGCCGCCGAAATTGGGGTCCAGCGGGGCGAGGTAGCCGTCCCGCACGTGGCGATAGCGCCCGCCCGCATTGGCCTGCCACACCTCGATCAGCGCGCCCGGCACCGGCCGCCCCTCCCCGTCGCGCAGGTAGCCGTGGACGATGATCCGCTCACCGATCGCGCTTGTCCCAGGCGCGGCATAGTTGACGGTGAGGTCATGGTCGTTCGGGCCGAGAAGGTTGTGGCCGAACACCGGCCCCGTCGCCTCCGTCAGCGAGTTGGAGAAGGAGAGCAGCGCCTGACGCGGCGAGCGCAGCACGCTGGTCTTGTAGCCCGGCGCGTAGGACGGCGGGTGCTCGCCCAGATTGCGCGGCACGAAGGGGTGGACGGGGTTGTGGTTACGCATCGCTGTCGATCTCGTCAGGACGGGTCTTCGGCCAGGGTGGCTTTGGCCAGCTTGATGGCGTGGTTGCCGGCCGGAACGCCGGCATAGATCGCAACGTGCATCATCACCTCGGCAATGTCCTCCGCGCTCGCCCCGGTGTTGCGGGTGGCCCGCAGGTGGAGCTTGAACTCCTCCCACTGGCCGAGCCCGGCGAGAAGGGCAAGTGTGACCATCGACCGCTCGCGCAGGGTCAGCCGGTCCGACGCCCATGTGCGACCCCACGCGGCCTCGGTGATCATCGTCTGGAAGGTCTCGTCGAAGGCGGTCACGTTGGCGGACGCACGGTCGACGTGCGCATCGCCCAGCACCTTGCGGCGGGTGGCCATACCCGTGTCGTAGATCGCGCTGCGGCCGGGGGCCGCGTCGTCCTCAGCCATGGGTCAGCCCCTTCTCGGCGAGGAACCCGGCGATGGCGGCGGCGATCGTCTCCGGCTCCTCCACGCACGGGATGTGGGCGAGATGGTCGAACACGCGCAAGGTGCCGTCCGCGACCCCGGCGGCGACCACCTCCAGCAAGGCGGGCGGCGTCGACTGGTCCAGCCCGCCGGCGATGGCGAGGGTGGGCACGGTGATGGCGCCGAGCTCGGCGGTGAGGTCGGTGTCGCGCAGGAGCGCGCACAGCGCCGCGTAGCCGGGGACGGACTGGCGCACCACCATCGCCCGCATGGCGGCCACGGTGTCCGGCGCCGCCGCGTGGAAGGCGGGCGAGAACCAGCGCGCCATGGTGGCATCGCCGATGATCTCGATCCCCTCCGCCCGCACGGTGGCGATGCGCGCCTCCCAATCGTGCCGGTTGCCGATGCGCGCGCCCGTGCAGCACAGGATCAGCGCCCGGGTGCGGTCCGGAAAATCGAGCGCGAATTTCTGCGCGATGAGCCCGCCGATGGAGAGCCCGCACGGAACGATGGCGTCGAGCCCCAGCGCATCGGCCAGACCGGCGAGGTCGGCGGCGTGGGTGGCGACCTTCTCGGCCGGGGCGAGCGGGGACAGGCCCATGCCGCGCGTGTCGACCCTGAGGACGCCGAGCCCGGCCGGCAGCGCTGCGACCACACCGTCCCAGATGCGAAAGTCGGTGCCGAGCGAGTTGGAGAAGGCGATGGTCGGCATCCCCTCCGCCGCGGGGCGGTGGTCAATATGCAGCGTTGCGCCGTTGGTTCTTATGAAGCGCATGGTTCCTCCCGAGTGCGCCCGAGACTGCCACGCAATTCCCGAGATTTGAAACGACTTTATGATCCACGCCCTTGGCTTTGCCCGTTGGCCTGTAGGCGACGACGGGCGCGGCTCGATCACGTCGCGGTGTTCGAGGGTGTCTTCATACTCGCGAGGACTTTATTATGGCGTGACAGGATGCGTTTTTATTTCTGCTTGGCGGCAGAGCCGACACGCCAACGACAGCCCGCCGCCGAAGGAGAGATCGCATGAGCCATAACCGGACCAATTCTCTGTCTCTGGCCGCCCTCGCGGGGGCTGTCGCCGCCGCAGCGTCGATGGCGTCGCTCCCTGCCGAGGCGCAGGCGAAGGAAAAATGCTACGGGGTTTCGCTCGCTGGCGAGAATGACTGCGCCGCCGGCCCCGGTACCACCTGCGCCGCAACGTCGACGGTGGACTATCAAGGCAATGCCTGGTCCCTGGTGCCGGCGGGCACCTGCGCGACGATGGAGCTACCGGGCGGCCGCCATGGCGCCACCGCCGACGCGCTCAAATCGGAAGGATTCGATGGACTGGCGCGCGATCTTCCCGCCGGTACCGATACCGCTGGACTGAAACCCGTCTGACAGGAATTGCGCAAGGATCGGCCGCGCCGGGGCGGCCGATCCTCGTGAGGGAGGCCCCGATGGACCGAACGGCGATGCTGCACCCGCCCTTTGCCTCGCCCATCGCGCCGCGTGACGGCACCGCGCCATCCTCGCGGTCCGAGGACGGCGCGCCGCCCGGCGAGTGGCGCCGCGATGTAGCGGGCACCGCGACGTCCAGCGAAGGCGAGGCGCCGCACGCTTTCGCCGCGGCGTCGGCGATCCCGGCGCGCGCAGGCGTCGGGCTGAAGCTGTCCCATGTCGACGCGATCCTGGCCGATCCCGGACGCATCGGTTTCGTGGAGATCCACGCCGAGAATTATATGGGCGATGGCGGGCCGCCCCACCGGGCCCTCGCGGCGATCCGCGACGTTCTGCCCATTTCGCTGCACGGTGTGGGACTGTCCATCGGTGGCGAGGCGCCACTCGACCGGGCGCACCTCGCCCGCCTCGCCGCCCTGGCAAAACGCTACGAGACCGGCCTGGTGTCCGAGCACCTCGCCTGGTCCACCCACGACGGCGCCTATTTCAACGACCTCCTCCCCGTTCCCTACACGGAGGCGACGCTCGCCCGCGTCGTCCGGCACATCGACCAGGTGCAGGAGGCGATCGGCCGCCCGATGCTGCTGGAAAATCCGTCCAGCTACGTCGCCTTCGAAGCTTCGACCATGGACGAGACCACGTTCATCCGCCGCATCGTGGCGGCGACGGGCTGCGGCCTCATCCTCGACATCAACAACGTCGTCGTGTCTGCCGTGAACCTTGCCACGCGGCCGGAGGATTATCTCGCGGCCTTCCCGCTGGAGGCGGTGGGCGAAATCCACCTCGCCGGTCATGCCGAGGACCGTGACGCCGCCGGCGCGCCTCTCCTGATCGACACCCACGACGGGCCCGTCCCCACCTCTGTCTGGTCCCTTTATGAGACGGCGCTGCAGCACATCGGCCGCCCCGTCCCGACGCTGATCGAGTGGGACGCGAATGTGCCGGATTTCGCCACGCTGGCGGCCGAAGCCGACCGGGCCGAGGCGGCTCTGCGCAACGCGGGGGCGCACGATGCCCGATAACGGCGCCCTTCCCTTCCAACCCGTCTACGCCGCCGACCATCGCCGCGGACACCCTGCCGCACCCGCCCGAAACGGGGCGGAAGCTGACGCCTTCGCCGACGCGGTCACGACGCCGGGCCGTCCTCTGGCCGGTATCGTCGACGGGACCGGCCGGCCGGCCGCCGACCGTCTCGACGTCTACCGCAACACCATCGTCGCCTCGCTGGCCGATGCGCTGGCGGCCACCTTCCCGGCGACCGCCCGCCTGATGGGGGAGGACGACTTTCGCGGCGCTGCGGTGGCCTTCGCGGTGGCGGTGAAGCCGCGTTCCCCGGTGCTCTCGCGCTATGGCGCCGGCTTCCCGGACTTCTTGATCCGCAGCGGCCACGTGGCTCCTTATGTGGCCGAGTGTGCCCGCATCGAATATGCCCGCGTCCAGGCCTTTCATGCGGCGGACGTGGCACCTCTCGACCCGGGCCGGCTCGGGCTCGCCCCCGGCCAGCTCGACCGTCTGGTGCTGACGCCGCACCCGGCGACCAGCTTCATCCCCACCCCCGGCGGCGGCTACTGCGCCTGGCGGGACGGTCAACCCGGTATCGCCCGCGCCGTCGTCGTCACGCGCCCGCGGATGGATGTTCTGGTGTCGCCCTTGATGGAGCCGGGGGCGCGGTTCGCCCGGCGCCTCCTCGCCGGAATGCCGCTCGGCGAGGCGGCGGCGGTCGACGGTCTGGACCTCACCAAGGTGCTGGCGGTCCTGTTGTCCTGCGGCGCCTTCGCCACCTTTCCCTAGCCGCCGTTCCCTCCCCGGCGCCCGGTTCGGACCCCTCGGCGCCGGCAGGGTCGTTCATCATCAGGACACCGCCATGCTGTCTCGGCTTCACGCTGCCGCCTTCGCCTTCGTCGACCGCATCTTCGGCGCCTGGCTCCTCGGCACCCTCGGCAGGGCCATCTTCGCCGGAGTGCTCCTCGTCTATTTCCTGGACAGCGCGCGCACGAAGCTCGGCGACGGGCTCAGCGGCCTCTTCGCCCTCAGCGACGGCGCCTATGTGCAGATCCTGCCCCAGGCCTTCGAGGCGGCGGGCTACGACAAGGCTGCCCTGACGACGCTGCAGGTGGTCATCGTGCATCTCGGCACCTATGCCGAAATCCTGTTACCGATCATGATTGTGGTCGGCCTCTTCACCCGGCTTGCCGCGCTCGGCATGATCGGCTTCGTTGCCGTCATGACCTATGTCGACATCACCGGACACGGGGTCGATTCGACCACGATCGGCACCTGGTTCGACAACAGTCCGTCCGCCGCGATCGCCGACCAGCGCCCGCTGTGGATCTTCCTTCTCCTCACGCTCGTCCTCAAGGGGCCAGGCCCCCTTTCGCTGGACCGGCTTTTCCGCAGGCGGCACTCTTGAGCATCTTCGGTTCCGACAACTGGGCCGGCGCGTCCGACCGGGTCATGGCGACCCTTACCGAGGCCAACGCGGGCGCGGCCCCGGCCTATGGCAACGACATCTGGACGCGGCGGGCGAAGGACGCCCTCGACGCCTTCTTCGAGCGTGAGGTGTCGGCCTTCTTCGTCGCCACGGGGAGCGGGGCCAACGCTCTGGCGCTCGCGGCCTATAGCCGTCCGGGCGGCGCGGTGCTGTGCCATCCCGACGCGCACATCGCTCGCGACGAAGCCGGTGCGCCGATCCTCTTCGCGCCGCAGATGATCGAGGGCGTGGACGGGCCGCGCGGGCTCATCGACCCCGACCGTCTCGCCCGGCGCCTGAACGATTACGCCGCCGGCAACGTCAACGACGGGCGGCCCGCCGCCGTCAGCCTGACCAACGCCAACGAGCTCGGCCAGTGCTACACCCCGGACGAGGTGGCGAGGATCGCGGAGCTTGCGAAGACGGCGGGTGCGGCGGTCCACATGGACGGGGCGCGGTTCATGAACGCGCTCGCCTTCCTCGGCGTGTCGGCGGCCGATCTCACCTGGCGCGCGGGGGTGGACACCCTGTCGCTCGGCCTCACCAAGGTCGGCGCCTGGTGCGCCGAGGTGGTCGTGCAGTTCGACGGCGACCGCGCCGAGGACACCCGCTACCGCCAGAAGCAGGCGGCGATGCTGATCTCCAAGAACCGCTTCGCCGCGGCGCAGGTGTGCGCCCTTCTGGAGGACGACCACGCGCTGGACCTCGCCCGCCATTCCAACGCGATGGCGGTGCGGCTTGCGGACGCCTTCGCCGCGGCGGGCATGGGCCTCGGTTTCACGCCGCAGGCCAACGAGGTGTTCGCGTGGCTCCCCGGCGAGACGGCGGCGCGGCTGAAGGCGGCGGGTGTCTCCTTCGCGCCGTGGAACGACATGCGCTCCGCCTTCGTCCCCAGCGGGCCGGAGGGCGCCGGCCTCTACCGCTTCGTGACGAGCTTCCGCACCACGGCCGAGGACGTCGCCGCGCTGGCCGTCGCCCTCGGCACCAACGCTCCCGCCGGCGCCTGAACGCAAAAAAGGCGCCCCGGTGTCCCGAGGCGCCCCATCGTCAGGCAAGTGTCGGTTCGGCCGCCGGTCGGGCGGCCGTCGCCGATGCCGCGATCAGGCCGCGGCGTCGATCGCCTTGGGCTGCCCGGCGGCCTCGATGGCGATGGTGCGGGGCTTCTTGGCCTCGGGCACTTCGCGCTTCAGAGACACGTGGAGCAGGCCGTGGTTCATGCTCGCCCCGGTCACGTGGACATGGTCGGCGAGCTGGAAGCGGCGCTCGAACGCACGGGTGGCGATACCGCGATAGAGGAAGTTTTCGCCGTCACCCTCCGGCTCGGTCTTCTGGCCGGTGACGGTGAGGGAGTTCTCCTTCACTTCGACGGTCAGTTCATTCTCGGCGAAGCCGGCGACGGCCATGGTGATCCGGTACTCGTCATCCGCGGTACGCTCGATGTTGTAGGGCGGATAGGTCTGGCTCTGGTTCGCGGCCTGCGCATTGTCGAGCAGGGAGAAGAGGCGGTCGAAACCGACGGTGGAGCGGTAGAGGGGGGTGAGATCGAATTGACGCATGATGTCCTCCGTGAGAAGCAACGATTGAGACACTGCCGACTGGCCAGTATCCCGAGGTCTTCGTGCGGCCCCGTTGTGGCGACCGCTCGAGAGATTTGGGGGGCCTTGGTGTCCGCTTCAAGTGTTTTTTGTGCGGAGTGAGCGTGGCAGCTTCGACTTGGGGATCGGTCGATCTCGGCGGCACGATCGGAACCTTGCACGCCGGGGCGAAGCTGCGCGTGGCGCACTGGCCGGGCACGACGAAGGGGGCCGCGTCGGGGGACGGTCCCGGCACCGTTCTCCTCGTCCAGGGCCGCGGCGAATTCATCGAAGTCTACGGTGAGACGATCGCCGATTTCTGCCGGCGGGGCTTTGCCGTCGTCACCTATGACCATCGCGACCAGGGGGGATCGCAGCGGCGATTGCGGCGCGGCGGTCATGTGGCCGGCTACAAGCATTATGCGGACGATCTCGTCGGCGTCGTGCGGCATGCGGCGCACCTCGGGTTGCCGCGCCCCTTCTACGTCGTCGCCCATTCGATGGGGGCGCTGACGGCGCTCGTCGCAGCGCCCCGGCTGACGGGCGAAGTGGCGCGCATGGTGCTGATCGCCCCGCCGCTTCACCTCGTACAGCTTCCGGCATCGGCGGGCATGATCCTGGCGGCGACGACGATCGCCGGGCTGACCGGGTTCGACAAGAAGCGCGTCGGCCCGGCAGACACGCGCGCGCGTCCCTTCGCAGAGAACCGCATCACCAGCGATCCCGCGCGTTATGAGACACTGGCGCGGCTGACAGACGGGAACCCGGACCTCACCGTCGGCGCGCCCACCCTCGGCTGGGTCCGCGCCACGATCACCGCCGGGCGGCGGGTGCTGAAAGGCACGGGACTGCCGCTTCCGGTACCGGCACTCTTTATCGCGGCCGGGCGCGACGAGATCGTGTCGACGCCTGTGATCGACCGTTTTGCGCGGTCTGCGCCGGGGAGCGGGGGCGTCCTCATTCCCGGAGCGCGCCACCATCTCCTTCTCGAGCGGGACGAGTTGCGCGATCTCGCCTTCGCGGCGATCGACGCGTTCATCACCCACGCCGACCTCGGCGAGAGTGCGCGCAGCGTGCCGCCGCGGATCGGTCGCGCCCCTCGCTTCGAGGCCGCACCGTCCAGCGGCACGGGCCGCTTACCTGTGCGACCGTTGCCCCGCGTTGTCCCCGCGGCCGCCCCGCCGGCAGCGGCTCACACGGCGGTGCCCCAGTCGGAGGCGGTCGAACCGAAGGCGGCCCCGCCGGCAGCTCCCCAATCGGAAGCGCCCCACCCGGCGGCAGCTCACACGGGCGCCGCCCACACAGGGGACGCGGAAGCAGGCCGCGGCGCCGGGGCCACGCGACTGCGCAAGCGGCTGGCCGGCCGAAGCGCGAGGATTTCCGGCGAGACCGAATCCGCGAGCGAGGCTCCCGCCGCCGCCTCGGGCCACCCGCCCGCCCCCACTGCCGGGACACCCGCGGCGCCACGCGCCCCCGCGGAGAGCCCGGTTCAGCCGCACGGAGCCGCGCCAGAATCGGAAGCCCCCGCCCGCGCCGGGCAGGACGCGCACCCGCAAAGCGAGCCCGACCGGGCGATCGACGACGTCGTCAAGGCAACGCTTCAAATCATCGCCGATCCCGCGTCCCAAGCGACGGAAGGTGAGCAGCCCGGCACCCCCGAGCGCGATCGACCATCGCCGCCGAAGCAACAGGCCGAAGCCGCAGCCGATACCGAAAAGGCCGGCCGGCCACGTACCCCGGCACGGGCGACCCCTCAGGTAGGCTCGCCTCTGCCTCTCGACCCGGCGACACGCAAACGGCGGGAGGCAGCGCGTGCCGCACGCCGGGCCAAAGCGTCCGGCCGCCCGACGCCACCGGCCAACGGCTCAACCGCCGATGCGCGCGAGCCCGTCGATCCTCCCGCGTCGCCTATCGACCGCAACGCAAAGCCTGAGGCACCCAAGGCCGAGCGGTCCGCAAAGGCAGAGGGCGCCGCCAGTGCAGAGGGCGCCGCCAAGGCAGAAAGTACCGCCGCGACGAAGGGGGCCGTCAAGACAGAAGACGCCGCCGCGACGAGGAGTGCCGCGCGCTTGGCGAACGCGGCACTCGAGACGCCGCACGTCACGGGCGTCTCGCCGTCACCCGGCCGGTATGCCGCCGCGCCCGTCTCCCCGTCTACCGGACCCACGACCGGAGGATCGGCGACTGCTTCGGATTTCGCGCCGCACAAGACTGCGCCAGTTGCGCCCGGCCAACCGGCCATCGCAAAGCAGACGCCAGCGCACCCCGACGCCGCCGCCACTTCGGGCACCCCGGCTGAGGAGAATACCGCCCCACCGGCAGCAGCGTTGCCCGCGGCCAGACCGCTCGAGCCAAAGCCAACGCCACCGGCCGACGTCGCGTCTGCACCAGACGGAACGTCCACAGCCAAGGCGGCACCGTTGGCGGCCGCTGCACCCAAGGCCGACCCGGCACCCCAAGCAGATGTGGCGCCCGAGGACGACGCGGCGACCAAGGCTGGCTCAGAGTCAAAGGTTGGCGCAGAGTCCAAGCTCGGCCCAGCGACCGAGGCCGGCGCGGGCTCTAACGCAGACTCGGAGCCCGAGGCAGACGCGGCGACGAAAGTGAACCCTGCTCCGGCCGGCCGCAGGTCGCCCGGCCTCGCCGCTGGCGCGATGGAACGGGGGGCGGACGCAGCACAAGGTGCCATCGACATCGCACAGGCGTCCGCTTCGGCGCAGACCGCGCGCGAGATTGCGTCCACGCCGGCGCCACGATCAGCGCCGAGAGCGCCGGAGCCGCCGCACGACCGGCAAAGCGCCCAACAGCCTCGCGGCAACCATTCGGAGCCGGCGGCGGGCGACGCTGAGACGGCATCGTGTCCCAAGCAACAAACCGGCCCCGCTGCGGCCGATGTGTCGGACGCGGCCGGAATGCGGCATGAAGCGCAGCATGCCCCGTCGTCGATCCCCGCGGCGAACAGCTCGACGGAGCGAAAGGCGGCCTCCGCGGCGCCCCGGGAGGTCGATCCCACCGCCCACAGGGCCCCGCCTGCGCCCGAGGGCGCCGAAAACGGTACGTCGAGCCATACCGAACGCACGCGCCGATCCACCGAGGCGCCGGGCGCCGTCCCGCCCACGGCCGCACCGCGTGGTGACGAAAAGCCGGCGCGGCCGCGCCGCGGCGTCTGGTCCAGACTGCGCGGCGGTCCCGGCACCCCGCGCGCCGCAGAGGTTCCTCCCGCCAAGCGTCCCATTTTCACCGCCAAGCCGAAGTCGCTCTCGGCCGGTCCCGCTGCGGCTCTTTCCACCGTGCATCAGACGCCGCAGGCCGGTGCCCCAAGCCCCAATAGGCCGATTGCCTCCACACCGTCGGAGACCAGGCCGTCCGGGACCCCGCCGGCTCATGTGGTGGGCACCAGCCCGGCCGCGGCCGCGCGCCCCTCCGTCGCCACCGCCGCGGACACTGCGACCGATCGCCCAGCACCCCCCGCCGCTACACCGCCGCCGATCGAGCGCAGCCCCACAGCCGAACCGGCGCGACCGGCGCCGTCCGGACCCATAGCCGCGCAGCCGAGGCCGACCGCGCCCGTACCTGCACAGCCGAGGCCGACCGGGCCCGTCCCTGCACAGCCGACGCCGTCAGCGACCGCCACCGCGGCGCCAAGGGCCCCCAAGCCCGGACCCGCAGCCACGACGCCCGCGCGAGCTGATCGCGCCGGCATAGGCCCGACGTTGTCTGCGAACGCAGCCGCGACGCCGACACGAGCCGAGGACGACCCAACACACGCGGCGCCGGTGGTACGCGAGGACGCGACGGTTCCCGCGGCGCCGGAGGCCCCCGTGCCGGGACCCTCAGCCGCAGCCGCGACGTCCAAGCAAGCTGAGCCCGCCCCTGCGGATCCGGCGCCGTCTGCGAGCGCAGCCGCGACGCCGACACGAGCCGAGGACGAGCCAACATACGCGGCGCCGGTGGTACGCGAGGGCGCGACAGCCCCCGCGGCGGAGGCCTCCGAGCCGGAACACGCAGCCGGACCCACAACGCCCGGGCAAGCTGAGGCCGAACCTGCCGAGCCGACGTTGTCCGCGACCGCAGGCGCGGCGTCGACGCGAGCCGAGGGCGAGCCGACGCGCGCGGAGGCGGGGGCACTCGAGGGCGAGCCCGCACCCGCGGCGCAGGGGGCGGCCGAGCGCGAGCGCGCAGCGGGGCCCGCACCAGCGATGGCGGCGCCGTCCGACGTCGCAGCGGTGCGGCCGGTCGACGAAGCCGTGCGCGCTGCGGCAGAGCCCGCCGCGCCGGAACTCGGCTCCGTCGAGGGCCGGATCGACGGCGGGACCACCTCCCCCACACCCTTCCCGCACAGCCCCGCGGAGGTGACGGCAGCAGCGGGCCAGGCGCCGACAGGGGCCGCGAGCCTCGGTACCGCACCCGGCGAATCGCTCCCCATCGAAGGCGGCGCCTTCGCAACGGACCACCTTCCGATCGAGCTCGGCCAAATGGATGCCGACAACGGCCTCTTCACCACGGACTGGCTGAACTTCGGCGGGGGCACGGAGGAGGCCTCGGGCGCCACCACCACCATGTGGGTGCCGATCCCCGAGCAGCACCCCAAGCTGCCGCAGGAGCCCTACCGGGCCGATGAGGGCGAGCCGGAGCCGGAGGCACCCGCCGCCGAGCCAGAACGCCGCAAGCGCATGCCGATCGGACCGGGGCGCCTGCTGAGGCGCCGTCCATGAGCGCCCGTCTGCGGCCCCACCCCGGACACGGGGCCTGAGATGGGCGTTTGGGACGCCATCGGCTCGGCCCTCCAGTCCGTCGGCGCCGCCGGGGCCGATGTTCTGGAGCGCGTTCGCAGCGCCACCGGCACCGGCACGCAGGGCCGCGACGCGGCGTTCTCGATGGCCATCGTCGCTCTCGCCGCCAAGATGGCGAAGGCCGACGGCGTGGTCACGATGAGCGAGGCCGCCAGCTTCTGGAAGCGCTTCGACGTGCCGGATGACGCGCACCGCTCCATCCGCCGCCTGTTCGACCTCGCCCAGCGCGACGTCGCCGGCTTCGAGGCCTACGCCCGCCAGATCGTCCGCCTGTTCCCGGAGGACACGGCGGTACACGAGGACACGCTCGACATCCTCTTCACCATCGCCGCCGCCGACGGCGTGATCCACGAGAACGAACTCGCCTTTTTGGAGAGCGTCGCCGAGATCTTCGGCATCGAGGGGGTGCGCTGGAACCGGATCAAGGCGCGGCATCTGCAGCCGGAGGCGGACCCGCTCATCGTCCTCGGCCTTCCCGCCGGGGCCGACAAGGCCGCCATCACCAAACGCTACCGCGAACTGGTGCGCGAACATCACCCGGACCGGCTGATCGCACGCGGCGTTCCGGAGGAGTTCGTCCGCATCGCCACCGATCGGTTGGCCGCCATCAACGCCGCCTATGATGCGGCCCTTGCCCGCGCATCGTGACCGCCACCGTTCCCGCTCTGCCGGACGGAACACCGGTCCGCTGGCGTCCATCGCCGAACGTCAATGCGCGCGAGGGGGCATGCGCGGCCGGCGGTCCGGACATGATCGTCCTCCATTATACCGACATGACGAGCGCGGAGGCGGCGATCCTGCGCCTGTGCGACCCCGAGGCGAAGGTGTCCGCCCACTATCTCATCGCCGCGGACGGGACGGCGACGCAGATGGTGGAGGAGGACCGCCGCGCGTGGCACGCGGGCGTGAGCGCCTGGTTCGGCGCGACCGACCTCAACAGCCGTTCCATCGGCATCGAGCTCGACAGTCCGGGCCATCGCCCCGACGCGCCGATCTTCCCGGACCGGCAGATCGCGGTTTTGCTGGCGCTGCTGACCGCCGTGCGCGGCCGCTGGCGGGTACCGCTGCGCAACGTGGTCGCCCATTCCGACATCGCCCCCCACCGCAAGATCGACCCGGGCGAGGCCTTCCCCTGGCAGCGCCTCGCCGCTGCCGGCCACGCGATCTACGTGCCGGCCCCCGACGCGCCGGGTGCCGCCTCCCCGGTGGATCCGGCGGTTCTGATCCCGCCGCTGACGCGCTGCG
Source organism: Acuticoccus yangtzensis (assembly GCF_001927245.1). Lineage (GTDB taxonomy): Bacteria > Pseudomonadota > Alphaproteobacteria > Rhizobiales > Amorphaceae > Acuticoccus > Acuticoccus yangtzensis. Next base: position 35,386 of record NZ_MJUX01000005.1, read on the forward strand.
GCTACACCTTCGCGGCCGGCGCCGACCCCGCCCTGGTTGTCGACGCCTTTCACCGCCGCCACGTCCCCAGCCTCACGGGCGCTCCTCCCACCGAAGCCTCGTTGCAGGTGGCGCGCGCCCTCGCCGCGGCGATCGACGCGGAGATGAAGACGAAGGCCGTTGCCGCACCTTGAGCCGGGCTGGGGAAAAGTCCGCCGCGCGGCGCGTTCGCCTGTCGCAGCGGCCGATGGGGACTTGTGTCCCCGCGGAAGCCTGCCTATAACGCCCCCAACAAGCCGCTGCGCCCTTCGTCTATCGGTTAGGACGCCAGATTTTCATTCTGGAAAGAGGGGTTCGATTCCCCTAGGGCGTGCCACGTCAGGCTGGCTGCCCCGCAAGGCCCTCTCCCCTTTCGTTGCTTAATCTGTCGCGCTTTCTGCCGTGTCAGGCTAATTTTGTTTGCCGCGCTGCAAGACTAAACATCCGTTCGACTCGCCGGGCGCATAAGTTTTAGTGTCACATGGTTGCAACGGCGCTTTGCCGATTGCAAAAACTTATAAATCGTACCTTGGATGATTCGCTCCGCGGGTCGATGCTGCATGCAGGATCAGACGGCGGATGCAATGACTTCATTCAAGACTTCTCCTCTCCTCCACCGGACCTTGATGGTCTCCACGATCTTGTCATCCGGTGTCGTTCTGATCCCCTCCGGCGCCCGCGCGCAAAGCATCGGCTGCGATGTCGAAGTCGGCGTGTGCAATTTCTACGGCGGCGGCAACCCGTCCTCCACGCCCTACCTGTTCACGTCGACCGGCTCCGCAGGCTCAGGGTCCACCAACGGATCGGCGGGAACGGGAGCCCAATTCATCTACGGCTCGAACCTCGACGTTTCGCTGCCGGGCGGCGGAAATACCGACAGTTACCTTTACGCCACCTGGGTGAACTCGATCGGCGGCAACGGTTCCGAGGGCGGCCCCTCCGCCGGTGGCGCCGGCGGTGCCATCAGCGCTTTCCCGCCCTCGTCGATGCAGTTCAACATCCTGCAATATTACGACACGGCCTATGAGATCGAGGTCGGGCGTTTCACCTCCACCGGTGGCGACGGCAACGACAACAATACCAACGATGCCAGCGACGGCGGCGCGGGCGGCGCGGGCGGTTCGGTCAGCTACTTCGGCTTCGGGCAGAATGTGACGCTGACCACGACGCTGACCGGGCAGGCGGCGAACGGACCCGTCGCGGGCATCCGCGCGGCCAGTTCCGGCGGCCATGGCGGGCGTGGTAATGAAAGCGTCTCCTATACGCCCAAAGGCGGCGACGGCGGCGCGGGCGGCGAGGTGTTCGTGAACACCGGGACCATCACGGTGGGGTCGAGCAGCAATCCGATCGTCGGCACCGACGTCTACGGCGTGTGGGCCTTGTCCACGGGCGGGCGCGGCCCCAACAACTACAATTCCTCCAACCAGAAGACCGAGGGCGGCGGCGGCGCCAGCACCGGCGGCGCAGGCGGCCACACCAACGTCGTGACGAGCGGCAATGTCACCGTCCATGGCCAGGCCTCCAGCGGGCGGCTGCGCGGGATCTACTCCGGCAGCATCGGCGGCGATGGCGGCTGGTCCTACGATGTCGGCGTCGACTCCGATTTCACCGCCGGCGGCGACGGCGGCGACGGCGGCGAGGCGGACGCCACGATCTCGAACAACGTGAACGTGATCCAGTCCGGCACCAGCGCCTCCAGCATCCAAAGCGCGGCGGTGGCGGTGATCTCGGAAGGGGGTGACGGCGGCGTCGGCCAGTCGGGCACCTCGGGCGGCACGGGCGGCGACGGCGCCAAAGTCTCCGTCACCATCAACGAGAGCGGCGACATCTCCGCACAGGGCACCGCGGTCGACGGTCTCTACGCGGTCAGCCGCGGCGGCGTCGGCGGCGACGGGCTGAAGAACGCCAACAACTCGCCCGGCGGCACCGGCGGCAATGCCGGCGAAGTCGTGATTCACAGCTCGGGCGACAACAACGCGATCACCGCGGCGGCCTCTTCGGCGGGTTCGGACTCCGGCCGCGGCATCGTCGCCCAGTCGGTGGGCAATTTCGGCGGCGGCGGCTCGGACGGCAACGCGGTCTTCGGCAATCCGGGTTCGGCCGGCACAGGCGGCAACGGCGGCACCGTCGACATCACCCTGGAAGCGACCACCACCATCAGCACCGACGGCACCAATTCAGTGGACTCCGGCCTCGCCTTCGCGCACGGCATTCTCGCCCAGTCGATCGGTGGCGGCGGCGGTGACGGCGGGGACTTCCAAGGCTTGTTCGGCGGCGAATCGGGTGCGGGCGGCAAAGGCGGCACCGGCTCCAACGTCAGCGTGTCCACCCAGCTCGGCGGGTCGATCACCACCCACGGCATCAACGCCAACGGCATCTTGGCGCAGTCCATCGGCGGCGGCGGCGGCTCGGGCGGCGTGTCCGACGCGGTCGGCGTGGCGCTCGGCGGCAGCGGCGGCGACGGCGGGGCCACCGGCACCGTGGACGTCGAAATTCAGTCGGGCATGGCGATCGAGACCTACGGCTATGGCGCGGCCGGCATTTTGGCGCAGGCCATCACAGGCTCGGGCGGCGCGGCGGGCGTCACCACGGCGATCGTCTCCCTCGGCGCCACGGGCGGCAACGCGGCCGCCAGCCCGCCGGGCAAGGTGACGGTGGACAATGCCGGCTCGGTGACGACCCACGGCGATGCGGCCATCGGCGTCCACGCCCAGTCGATCGGCGGCGGCGGCGGCGGCGCGTCGGGCAAGCCCAGCACCGACAGCAGTTCCACCGACTACGGCGTTTTCACCCTCGGCACCACCGGCGGCGAGGGCGGCAGCGGCGGCGAGGTGGAGGTCGGTAATGTCGGCAACGTGACGACGTCCGGCCTCTATGCCCACGGCGTGCATGCCCAGTCGATCGGCGGTGGCGGCGGCAACGGCGGCGACGCCTTTTCGGTCGGCATCCTCAACGTTCCCACCGTCGCCATCGGCGGTCAGGGCTCGTCCGCGGGCAACGGCGGCACGGTGACGATCAGCGACCCGGACCCGATCAACGTCCAGACCAGCGGCCTCGGCGCGGCGGGTGTCTTCGCCCAATCGGTCGGCGGCGGCGGCGGCTCGGGCGGTGATGCGACCGCCGACACCTTTGTCGACGACCTGCAGTTCACCTTGGGCGGCTATTCGGGCGGTGGCGGCGCCGCCGGCGACGCGTCGGTGACGCTGAAGAACGGCTCCATCACCACGGGGGCGCGCCAGGCGGCCGCGGTCAAGGTGCAGTCGATCGGCGGTGGCGGCGGCTCGGGCGGCAATGCGTCGAGCACGTCGGCCGGCTTCATATCGCTCGGCTTCGCGCTCGGCGGCAAAGGCGGCGACGGTGGCGCGGGCGCCGAAGCGTCGGCCACGATGACGAACATGACCATCGGCACCGCCACCACCGATTCCGATCCCTATGACGCGATCGGCATGCTGATCCAGTCGATCGGCGGCGGCGGCGGCACGGGTGGCACGGCGACGGCGTCCTCGCTCACCACCGGCTTTCCGATCGACCCCGAAGACCCCGACTATACGCTGTCCTTCAGCGCCCAATTCGCACTCGGCGGCTCCGGCGGCAGCGGCGGTGACGGCAGCACGGCCACGGGAACGCTGGAGAACGGATCGGCCCTCACCACCAACGGCGCCGGCTCGCACGGCATGCTGGTCCAGTCCATCGGCGGCGGCGGCGGATCCGGCGGCGACGCCCGCACGGCGACGACGACCTTCCCGGATTCCACCGAGCAATATACGCTGACGATCGACGCCGCGCTCGGCGGCACAGGCGGCAATGGTGGCACCGGCGGGGCGGCATCGGCCGTCGTCGGCACCAGCGGGGGCAGCTCCACGCCGACGACCATCACCACCAACGGTCAATATGCCAACGGCGTGATGGTGCAGTCGATCGGCGGCGGCGGCGGCAACTCCGGCGTGCCGACGAGCACGACGAACAACATCGCCGGCGCCGGCAATTTCGGCATCACGCTGGACCTGGGCGCGGCCAACCTCGACGCGGACGAAGGCGGAGCGGACGGCGGCACCGCCTCGGTGACGCTCTACGAGGACGCGCAGATCACCACGACCGGGGACGGCTCGCGCGGTGTCCTCGTCCAGTCGGTCGGCGGCGGCGGCGGCACGGTGCAGGGCGGCGAGCTTTCGATGAACGCCGAGTTCAAGTCCCAGGGCGAGGGTGATGCGGCCGTGGCGGACGCCTCGGACGATGACGACGACAGCAACTGCTCGAGCCTTACCGGCGCCAACACCTATTGCGGATCCTTGACGGTCTCGCTCGGCGGCTCGGGCGGTTCGGGTGGCGCCGGCAAGGCGGTCACGGTCACCATGGAGGGAGCCGAGATCAACACCTCCGGCATCGACGCGGACGGCATCCTGGCGCAGTCCATCGGCGGTGGTGGCGGCCTCGCGGGGACGGTCGGCTCGTCCGACAACATCGCCGACGATGGCGGTGACGGCGACGGTGACGGGGACGATGTTGCGGCCGCCGATGAGGATGATGACGACGACGACGGTGTCGACGTCTCGCTGGCGCTGTCGGTCGGCGGGTCGGGCGGCACGGGCGGCGGCGCGGGTGCCGTCACGGTCAGCCATCGCGGTCACACCACCACCCAAGGCGATTGGGCCGACGGCGTGGTGGCCCAATCCATCGGCGGCGGCGGCGGAACGGGCGGAACCGCCCTCTCTTCCTCCACCGGCGCGACGGGCCAGATCGACGTCGGCGTCGGCGGCAAGGGCGGCAGCGGCGGCACGGCCGGCACCGTCACCATGAGCTTCAACGACGACAATCCCGGGTCGGCGGTGACCACGAACGGCTATATGGCGCACGCGATCGTCGGCCAGTCGATCGGCGGCGGCGGCGGCCAGGGCGCCGACGGGTCGGACACGGCAACAGGCTCGCTCAGCGTCGGCGGAGCTGCCGGCGGAAGCGGCGGCACCGCCAGCGCCGGCAACACGGTCGAGGTCAACGGATACAGCGTCGTGACCACCCACGGGGCTGATTCGCACGCCATCGTGGCGCAGTCGATCGGCGGCGGCGGCGGCATCGGCGGGGCGGGCACGTCCGACACCTCCGAGGGCGGCGACGATTCCTACAGCGTCGACATCGCGGTCGGCGGGCGCGGCGGGCTGGGCGGCGATGGCGGCCAGGTCACCGTCGACATCGGCACCGAGATGAGAACGTACGGCAATCGCGCCTTCGGCATCGTGGCGCAGTCCATCGGCGGTGGCGGCGGTATCGGCGGCGTCGGCTCGGCGGACAACATCGCCAGCCTCAATCTGGGCGCCACAGGCGGCTCCGGCGGCAGCGGCGAAGCGGTGTCGGTCGACGTCACCTCAGGCTTCATCGACACCACCGGGCGCGGCTCACACGGCATCATCGCCCAATCCATCGGCGGCGGCGGCGGCATCGCCGGCGACGCGGGCAGCGGCCCGATGACCTACGTGAACCGCGCAGGCGGCGCCAACGGCAACGGCGGCAGCGTCTCGGTCACCACCAACGCCTCGATCAGCACCACCGGCGACTATGCGTTCGGCATCATCGGCCAGTCGATCGGCGGCGGCGGCGGTCTCGGCGGCGACTCGTCCGGCGTCAACCTCGCCGGCAACATGTGGGACGGCGCCTATACGACGGCGAGCACGGTGGACATCACCAACAACGCCTCCGTCCACGCGAGCGGCGAAGGCAGCATCGGCATCTTCGGCCAGAGCGATGCGCCCGATCAGACCGCGAAAGTCACCGTCACCGCGAACGCCGACGTGACAGGCGGCAGCGGCGAGAACGGCTACGGCGTCTTCGTCAGCAACGGTAACGCCAACCAGTTGACGGTGGCGGAGGGCGTGACAGTCACGGCCGGGAGCGGCGGCTACGCGGTCGGCTATTTCGGCGTCGACGGCGCGACGGAGGGCTCCACCCTCACCGTGGACAACTACGGCACCATCTCCGGCAACATGCAGGGCAACAACGACGACGGGTCCAACGCGATCACCGTCAACAACTACTCGTCCAACTCGCTGATCGGCGCGACGCTCTACGAGGCGCACGTGAACAACTATGGCCGCCTCGTGGTCGGAAGCGGCACGGACGCCGGCGAGACGCTGACCATCACCGGCGACTTCCGCCAGTCGCGGGCGGGAACGCTGGCGACGGTGGCGGACTTTGCCGCGGGGGAGACGGCGGCCCTCGCCGTCGGCGGCGACGTTCGTCTCGGCGGGCGGATCGAGGTGGACGCGACAACGTTGCAACGCGGCGCGTCGCCCACCCTCGTCACCGCGGGCGGCACGATGACCGGCACCATCACCGCCATCGACACACCGGCGGTGGATTTCGAGACGGTGGTGGAGAACGGCGAGGTTCGCCTCACCGTCGCCGGCACCCGCTTCAACGCGGCCTTCGACCTTCTGGAGAAGAACCAGTCCACGGCGGGCGGGCACCTCGACGCGCTGTTCGATGCCGGGGCCACACGCTATGCCGCGATTCTGGCCGACTATAATCGCCTTGCGGGCGGGGACGCGGACGGGCGTGACTATGCGCTGGCCTTGTCGGCGCTGTCACCGGGCGCGTCCCAGGCCGCGGCCGCGTCCCACGCGGTGCTGACCCAGGGCCGGCTCGACAAGGCGCTCAGCTGCCCCGCCTTCAAGCGCGGCGATGCGATGCTGACCGAAGATTCGTGCGCGTGGACCGAAGCTGGCGGCGCGGCGATGGACCAGGGCGGCGCCCCCGGCTACGACGGCAGCCTCTGGGGCTTTGCCGGCGGCGCGCAGGTGGAGTTCAAGCCGGAATGGTATGTCGGCTTTGCCGGCGGCTATGAGAGCTCCCGCTACAAGTCCTCGGACGGCTTCTCCCGCTCCACCGGCGACACGGTCTATGCGGCGGTGGCGCTGAAGCGGCAGATCGGCGGCTTCCTGCTGTCGGGCGCCATCACCGGCAGCTACGGCTGGTACGATGTCGACCGCGGCGTCGTGGCTCCCGGCTTCTCCGGCACGGCGCGCGGCGATTACGACATCGTCTCGCTCGGCGCACGGGCGCGCGTCGCCTACACCGTCGCCAACGACTTCGGCTATGTCCGCCCGTTCCTGGACGTGGACGCGATCTACGCCCACTCCGGCGGCTACACCGAATCCGGTGCCGGGCTCTATAACCTCAAGGTGTCCTCGCAAGACCAGTTCGCCTTCGTGGCGACCCCCGCCATGGAGGTCGGCGCGCGGCTGAAGATGGCGATGGAGTGGGACGCGCGGCTCTACGCGACCGCGGGCGTCAGCCTCTCCACCGAGGACGACTGGGTGACCGAGGCCCGGCTCAACGCGGCACCGTCCGGCACGGGAACGTTCGAGACGACGCTGCCGGTGGCCGACGTTCTGGCGCGCATCGGCGCCGGCATCGCGGTCAGCCACAAGAGCGGGTTCGACCTCAACGCGGCCTATGAGGGCGCGTTCGGGGACGACTACCAGAGCCACTCGGGCACGATCCGCCTGGAGAAGCGTTTCTGATGCGCACGGCGCCGTGGCGGCAATTCCTCGCCGCCGCGGCCCACCATCGCGCCACGATCGCGCGGCAGTGAGGCGGCGGCCGTGCGGGGCGACGCTACCGCCCCCAACCGGCGGTGCACACGAAATGACGAAGTCGCACGGCGCCGCCGACCTCAAGCGGATTGACGCTCACACCCGCCAGGGCGCCATGTGACGGGAACACCCATTTTCGGGTCGGTCACGCAAGGTGCATCTCATGAGCTACGATGTTGCAATCCTCGTCGGCAGCCTTCGCAGCGGGTCATACAACCGCATGGTGGCCGATGCGCTGGTCGCGCTCGCCCCCGACACGCTGAACTTCCGCTTTGTCGAGATCGGCGACCTGCCGCTGTACAATTCCGACCTCGACACCGACACGCCGCCGGCCCCCTGGACGCGGTTCCGCGAGGCGATGGCGGGCGCTCAGGCCGTCCTCTTCGTGACACCGGAATATAACCGCTCGATGCCGGCCAGCATCAAGAACGCACTCGACGTCGGCTCTCGGCCGATGGGGGCGAGCATCTGGAACGGCAAGCCGTGCGCGGTGGTGACGGCTTCACCCGGCGGCATCGGCGGGTTCGGTGCCAACCACCACCTGCGCCAGTCGCTGGTGTTCCTCAACATGCCGGCGATGCAGCAGCCCGAGGCCTATATCGGCGCCGTTCATACGCTCTTCGGCGAAGACGGGAACCTGACGTCGGACGGGACGCGCGACTTTTTCGGCAAGATCGTTTCAAGCTTCGCGGCGTGGGTCGCCAAGCACGCCTGAGGCGAGGCGGACGCCCAAACCGGCCCGACCGCTCAGAGTTGACGGACGACGAGCTTCGAGAGAGCGACGGAGAGGATGCGCGGATCACCCTCGTCGCTCCGATCACCCGTGTGGGGGGTACGCAGGACGACCTCCACCGCCTCGGCGAGAGGCCGCGTGGCGTCGGCGGCGGGAAAGATCGCCGTCTTCACCACGGCCGACCCTTCCAGCCGCGCGACGGACGTCTCATCCGGCGAGTGCTGGTCGAACTCGATCTCGAGAGCGTCCACGGCGGCATCGTCCAGCACCATCGGCAGGTGTGCCTCCACCGCGACGGGCCGGTCGATTGGGATGACGATGGTGAAGGCCTGCTCTTGCGCACGTCCCATCCAGGCGAAGGATGTGCCGTCTTCCATGGTCTCCAGCGGATGGAAGGCCGTTTCGTCGAAGGCACCGCGGACGAACAGCGTCACGATTTCGCGGCCTTCGTCATCGCGGCTGCGGGTGATGTCGAGCGGACCTGCGAGGCCGGGCACGCGGTAAGGCGCGGGCGCCTCCGGTTCGGGCTCCGGCTTGGGAGCAGGTTCGGAGGCGGGTTGAGGCGCGCCGGCATCGGTCGGCGGCGCCTCCGCGGCCTTGCCCCGAGGCGGCGCGGCAGGCTCCACGGTGATGTAGGAGATACCGCAGCCGACGCAGCGCGGGTCCCCCGTGGCGCTGAGGTCCACACTGTGGTTCTGCCGCAGCCAGATCGACAACGTATCGTCACCCTCGGGCGTGCCGTCGGCCGCGGTCGGCATCTCCACGATCGCGGTCTTCGCGATCTGCCCGTTCGGCAGCATCGCCGTTTGCGTGCGCGTGGCGAAGCGGCCGTTGACGCCGATGTCGAGCGCGCCGAGCGCCTTGCCGTCGATCACCACCTCCAGCACCACCGTCACCTTCAGCGCGGCCATGGCGGGGATGTGGGTCGGGATGACGGCCTCGTTCTGAAGCCCCATCCAGCGGAAGGGCCTGCCGCTCGCCGTCCGCTCGAAGCCGTGGAAGGCGGGGTGGGTGAAGGTCTCGCCCAAGCTGATGGAGGTGACGCCGGCAGCGTTCTGCCGCGCCGCGAGCGCCGATTTCAGGCTCGCGGTCTCGGCGCGGGCGCGGTCACGTTCGGCGGTGATCTCGGCGAGGGCGGTCGCGGCGAGGTCTTCCACACCCGGATCGCGCCGCTGCAGGATGCCGGTGTAGTACAAGAAGGCACTGTCGGCGTCGACGGCGGGTGTCGTGTCCTGCCCTGCCGCCTCGGCCAGCTCCGCGCTCAGCTTGCGCGCCTTGGGGGCCGCGGCCACGCACACCCGCGCCAGAGCGCGCAGCACCGGGTCGCCGCGCATGACCCGGCGGCCGCGTTGGCGCCAGGCGTCTTCCTCCCCCGCGACTTGACGGCCGAGGGCACGGTCGGCGGTGGCCGACGGGTGCAGTTCGAGCTCGGCCATGTCGACCAGCAGCGCCCCGCCGTGTTCGCCGCCTTCGCTCTTGCCGATCGCCTGCCGGGCCCGCAATTCGGCGAGAAGCGCCGTCGCCGCCGTCACCCAAGGGCCGATGGAGCCGGAGGGTTGCACGCCGCGCCCCATCGCCTCCAAGAGCACGCTTTCGAGGGTGCGGTAGACAAAGACGACGCGCGCTTCATAGGGGCTGGCGCTGGCGTGCTGCACGGTGGACACGGCCACGTCGGCACCGCGGTCGCGCAGGCGCTCGACGAGATCCTTGATATCGCGGGAACTGTCGACGCCCTGCGGCGGCACGACAACGACGTGTTGCTGAGACATGCCTCGCTGATAGGCCGTGCCTTGAGCGCCGTCCAGCGAAAGCCCGGCAGCGACGCCGACAATGTACAGCACCGCGGACGGCCCCGCTCGCCGCGTCGGAAGGCGCCGTGGTGGGTCGCCCTTGCATCCGATGACTTTTGGCCCGAAAGGTCGATGGCGACGTCCTCGAGGAGACCGCGATTGACCGGGTCTGCCGCCCCTTCCCCGCTAGCCCCTTCCACGCTTGCCTCTAGCGGCGCTTTGGGCAACCCCGCCGCGACGGACGGGCCGGTCGTGGTGACCTCGCTGAACCCCTTCGCCAAACTCGGCCTGCAGCGCCGCTGCCTCGACCGCTGGGCCGACCTCGGCCTCGACACCTTCACAGCCAACGTGGACGCGGAGGCCGAAAGGCTCGTTGCGGCGGGACTGTCGCCGGAGCGCATCCTCACCGTGCAGACGGACGACAGCGGCGCGGTGCTGCACGGCAAGCCTGTGCCGCTGATCCGCCCGCTGCTGGCGCGCTGCGCGACCCGCTTCCCCGGCCGCAGCCTCATCCTCACCAACTCGGACATCTACCCCGCAGCGCGTGATGCCGGGGTGATCGGCCTCTTCATGGCGCAGGCGCCCATCGCCGCCCTGGTGCGCGAGGATACGGCGAGCATCGAGAGCGCCAGCTTCGCAGCGCGCGCGCCCTACCGCGGCGGCCTCGACGTGTTCGCCATGACGGCGGAGCGCCTCGCCGCGCTGAACGATGCGCTGACCGGCATCGAGGCGGCGGGACTGATGGCCTTCGGCATTCCGGGCTGGGACTATCTGATGGGCGCGCTCACCCTCTCGCTGGGCGGTGCGATCATGGACTCCGGCCTGCTGCTGCACGAGAGGCACGGACCGACCTACGCCAACGTCGACGCCTTCTTTCCCTACGTTCCGGCGATGGCGGCGCTGAAAATGGCGGAGGGGCCGAGCGCGGCGGAGGCGGCGCACCAGTTCTACCAGCGCATCGAGCACGAGTGCCGGATGAGTGCCGCGGCCACGCGCCTCGCCCGGCTGAAATATTATCGCCAGCCGCTGGCGCAGACGACGCCCCAGGCCCGCCGCGTCGTCGCCCAGTTCCTGGCGCTCGCCCCGTTTGCGGCGCCGGTGGTCAATTTCGCGGCGCTGACGGCGCTCGCCGACGATCTGCGCGGCGAGCCGCCGGGCGCGCGGGCCGACATGGAGCGCGTTCTCAACCTGTTCGACGGCGGGGCAGGGCTGCACGCCGCCTTCCGCGAGGCGCTGTTGGCGACGCTCTTCGCCCGCCTCGCCCGCGCCGGGTTGGACCCGCCGCCACGCGCGCCCCGCGCCACTGATGGGCGCCACATCCGCGCCGTGCGCCGCCTCTCCGAAGCGGGGGAGCAGGATTTCGCCACCGAACGCCGCGCCGTCGCCCGCCTTTATGCGGCCGAGCGCGGCGGCCACGGCCTCCACAACGCCGACCTTTTTGCCCACCTCATCGCCTCGGCCGACAACGCGGCCGAACGCACGCTCCTTACGCTTCTGGACCCCGCCGCCGACATCACCCGCCATGCTGCCTGAGCCTCTCTCCCCCGCCGCCGTCCTGCCGTTCGAGTCCGGCTTCCGCATGGAGCGGGGGGCGGACGACCTCCCCGGCGTCTCCATCGTCATGCCGGTCTTCAATGCCGGGCCTTATCTGGAACGCACCATCCGCAGCCTCTTGATGAACGACCTCACCGGGTGCGAGCTGATCCTGATGGACGGGGGCAGCCGCGACATGACGATGGAGGTCGTCGCCTATTATCGCGAGCATTTTGCGCTGGCGGTGTCGGAGAAGGACGACGGGCAGTCCCATGCCATCAACAAGGGGATGGCGAAGGCGACCAAGCCGATCCTCACCTGGCTGAACGGCGACGATCTCATCCTGCCCAACCGGCTGAACGCGGTTCGGGCGGCGTTCCGCGATGCGCCGGGGACGCACGTCGTGGTGGGGAACGCCTACCTCACGGAGCTGGACCTGTCGCCGATCCACCGTTTCACCTACGCGCCGGAACAGCTCACCTTCGCCAAGCTCCTGAACTATTCGATGCACCATCTGGTGCAGCCGAGCGTGTTCTTCTCGCGCGAGGCGTGGCGCACCTGCGGCCCGGTCAAGCAGGAACTGGACTATGCGATGGACGCGGATCTCTTCCTCGCCATGGCGGCGCGCTACACCTTCCGTCACGTCCCGCTCGACGTTGCCTACAGCGTCTACCATGCCGAGTGTAAGACGCGAAAAAAGCGGGCCGAATCGCTGGCGGAGCTTGCGATGGTGCAGGCCCGTCACGGCGGGTTCGCGGAGGCGGGGGTGACGCTCGGCCAGCTCGTCACCCTCTACAACGACGCCAAGGCGGCGGCGGACGATCTCGCCGACGCTGCGGGCGCGGGGACCGATGCGGCGCTCCTCACCCGCCGCCTCGCCGCCGTGGCGCGTGAGAAGCGCGAGACGCAGCGGCTCCTGCTGGAGCGCGCCGGCGACCGGATCGGCGGCCGATGACGGAGTTCGGCATCCGGCCGCCGCGTGTCGCCGTCCTCTCCAGCGCGCCGCATGGCGGGGCCGGGATCGCCGCGCGCCGGCTGGCCGATGCGCTGGCGGCGGAGGGCGTTGCGGCCGACTTCATCGACATCGCGGGGATTGGGGAGAGCGTGCCGGAGGATGCGCGCCCATCCCGCTCCTTCTCCAACCGCACGATCAGCGATGCGCATTTCACCGTGGAGTATCCCGGCTTCTGCCGCGGCTGGCTGGTGGAGATGCTGGCGGACTACGACATCGTCAACGTCCACTGGGCGCTGGGCCTGATCGCGCTGGAGGAGCTGGCGGCGTTGGCGCGGCGCGGTGTGCGGCTGGTCTTCACGCTGCACGACTTCCACTATGTGACGGGCGGCTGCCACTATCCGGCGACCTGCACGCATCTCGGCCTCGGCTGTCACGCCTGCCCGCAGCTCGACCGCGGGCTGGCACCGCTGACGGTTCCGCCGCGGGCGCGCCGCTTCAAGGCCGCGCTGTTCGCGCACCCCAACGTGGCGCTGACGGCGCCCAGCCATTTCGTGCGCGACGGGGCGGTGGCGAGCCGCATCGTGCCGGCGGACCGGGCGCATGTGATCCGCAACGCCTACAGGCCGCTGAAGGCATCGGCGGCGCCGCGCGACCCAGGCTTGGTGCGGCTGGTGCTGATCGCCGATTCGCTGTCGGAAAGGCGCAAGAACATGCGCCTCGCGCTCGAGTCCCTCGCCGTCCTGGCGGCGCGGCTCAAGGGGCGCGAGGGGCCGCGGCTCGTCGTCGACCTCGTCGGCGCCGGTGATCCGGAGACGGCGACGCTGATGGCGCGCACGGGGCTGGAGGCGGTGGCCCATGGGCGCATCGCCAACCACGCGGTGCTGACGGACATCTACCGCCGGGCGGACCTCCTGCTGACCCCGTCGTTGGAGGACAACTGGCCCAACATCCTGGTGGAGGCGGGCGTTTACGGCGTCTATCCCATCGTCGGCCCCGGCCACGGGTGCGAGGAGTTCGTCCGCGCCTTCGGGTTCGGCAGCGTCGCCGCGGCCTACGACGCCGCATCGTTCGCGGACGCGCTGGACGGGGCGATGCCGCCTGCGGCGCGGCGCATGCGGGGCGAAGCGGCTGCGGCGATCCGCGAGGCGCACGCCCCCGCTCGCATCGCGGCGCAATTCATGCGAACGGTCGCGCCCGGCCTCGCCGGTGCCCCCGCCGCCCCCGCCGTCTCCCTCCTCTCTGCCTCCGGTTCCTGGACGTGACTTCCCCCGATCTCGACGCCATCCGCGCCCGCTTCCGCACGACGCATCCGACGCACCCGATCTGCACCGCGGAGACGGAACTCCTGGTGGAGGGCTACCCACGCAGCTCCAACACCTTCACCATCGACATGCTGAACGTGTTGTCGGAGGGCGCGGGCGGGCACAGGCGCACGGCACACCACACGCACATGCGCGATCATGTGGAGCTGGGGCTGGCGCTGGGGGTGCCGACGGTGATCCTGGTGCGGCGCCCGGCGGATGCGATCCTGTCCTACCAGATCTATTCCGGCCGCCCGGTGGCCGACTGCGTCGCCGACTACGTGGCCTTCTATGACGGCCTTGCCGCGCGGGACGGCTACATGGTGGCGACGTTCGACGAGATCGTGGGCGATTTCAACGCCTTCCTGACGCGCCTCAACCCCCTCCTCGCGCGCCCGCTGCCGCTCTCGGCGGACCTTGAGGCGGACGCGGCGAAGGCGCATGCGCGCGACCTCGCCCGCGCCGAAAAGGTGCACGGCGAGCACGCGCTGCGCCGTGTCGGCGTTCCGGACGCGCGGCGTGACGGGTTGAAGGCGGCGGCGCGCCAGAGCGTGGCGGACGCGCTCGCCGCCGACCCGCGCCCCGACGCGCTCTATGACGAGATGCTGAAAAAGGCCTGACCCACACTGCCCCTTCGCGTCCGGCCCCGCGCAGAGGCGGCGAACACACGCCCCGCCGCAGCCTGTTCCCTGGAGCCTGCCGTCGCCCCAATCCCTTGGCGGAGACGGTGGTCCCTTGCCAAGGAGCCGCAGGCCGGCTTTAGCCGCTTGTCCTTGGGAAGGGGCCGCCGTCTCTGCCATGCGGTGCAGGGTGATGGCAGGATCCGGGGAACAGGCGGGCCGACTGTTCCTTGGTGGGACCCGAGCCCCTTGCGGCGCCGCACCACCCGACGGCCGTCGGTCAGCGCCCCGCGGCCGTGCCCCTTGTCAGGGCAGCACCTTCTTCAACTCGGCGAGCCACACCTCGGCGGAGGCGTCGGACGGGGCGCGCCAGTCGCCTCGGGGTGAGAGGGAGCCGCCGGCCGACACCTTCGGCCCATTCGGGATGGCGGTGCGCTTGAACTGGCTGAAGGCGAAGAAGCGGCGGATAAACACTTCCAGCCACTTGGCGATCGTGTCCAGGTCGTACTCGCGGCGGGCGTCGGCGGGGAAGTCGATCGGCCACAGCCCAGCGGTGGCGTCGCGCCAGGCGTGCCAGGCCATGAAGGCCACCTTCGAAGGCGGGTGGCCGTAGCGCATGGTGTGGAAGAGGAAGAAGTCGTGCAGCTCGTAGGGACCGATCTTCGCCTCGGTGTCCTGGATCTCCTCGATCTCGCTCGCCGGCACCAGCTCGGGCGAGAACTTCGTCGCCAGGACGTCGTTCAGCACGGCGTTGGTGTCGGCATCGAACTGGCTGGAGCGGACGGTCCAGCGGATGAGGTACTGGATCAGCGTCTTGGGCACGCCGGTGTTGACGGCGTAGTGGCTCATCTGGTCGCCGACGCCGTAGGTGCACCAGCCGAGCGCCATCTCGGACAGGTCGCCCGTGCCGATGACGAAGCCGCCGCGCTGGTTGGCGAGGCGGAAGAGGTAGTCGGTGCGAAGCCCCGCCTGGACGTTCTCGAAGGTGATGTCGTAGGCGGGTTCCCCGTCCGCGAAGGGGTGGCCCATGTCGGCCAGCATCTGCCGCGCGGCGGGGCGGATGTCGATCTCCTGCGCGGTGACGCCGAGCGCCTTCATCAGCCGCCATGCGTTGGACTTCGTGGTGTCGCTGGTGGCAAATCCCGGCATTGTGAAGCCGAGGATGCGCTCGCGCGGGACGCTCAGCCGGTCGCACACCTTGGCGGCGATGATGAGGGCGTGGGTGGAATCCAGCCCACCCGAGACGCCGATCACCATGTTGCCGGACCCGGTGCGCTCATAGCGCTGACGCAGCCCCTCCACCTGGATGTTGAAGGCCTCGTAGCAGTCGAGGTCGAGATGGCTTTCCCGGTTCGGCACGTAGGGGAAGCGGCGGATCGGGCGCATCAGGCCGATGTCGGCGGCGGTGGGCTGGTGCGCGAACGCGATCCAGCGGAAGTCCCCCGGCCCGCCGAGCGCCTCGTTGGCACCTTCGGCGAAAGTGGGGGTGGAGATGCGCTCACCCTCGATGCGGCCGGTGTCGATATCGGCGATGGCGAGTTGCGGCTCCAAGCTGAAGCGGTCGGCCTCGGCCATCAGGTCGCCGAGCTCGTAGATGGCGCCCTGCCCGTCCCAGGCGACGTCGTTGGTGGATTCGCCCGGCCCCGCCGCGGAGTAGGCATAGGCGGCGACGGCGCGCTGCGACTGGGCGCGGCACAGCGCGTGCCGGTCGTCCGCCTTGCCGATGGTGATGTTGGAGGCGGACAGGTTGGCGAGGATCGTGGCGCCCGCCAGCGCGCCGTAGGATGACGGCGGGATCGGCGCCCACACGTCCTCGCAGATCTCGACGTGGACGACGAAGCCCGGCAGGTCGCTGGCGGCGAAGATGAGGTCGACGCCGAAGGGCACGGCCTCGCCGCCCAGCGTCATCGTCTCGCCGGTGACGTTGCGGCCGTGGGCAAACCACCGCATTTCGTAATATTCGCGGTAGTTCGGCAGGTAGGACTTCGGGACCACGCCGATAATCTGGCCGCGCGCGATCACCACGGCGCAGTTGTAGAGGCGGCCCTTGTGGCGCAGAGGGGCGCCCACCAGGAGCACCGGCGTCAGGTCGGCGCTGGCGGAGGCGATCTCGCCCAGCGCGTCCTCCACGGCGCTGAGAAGCGCTGCCTGATGGAGCAGGTCGTCGATCGCATAGGATGACAGGCAAAGCTCGGGGAAGATGAGGAGGTCCACGTTGGCGGCGCTGGCGCGGCGGGCCTCGGTGAGGATGGCGTCGCGGTTGAAGGCGACGTCGGCCGGGCGGCCGTTCGGCGTGGAGGTGGCGACGCGCACGAAGCCGTGGCGATGCATGGCGAAGAAGTTGGCGCTCACCCGGCGGCTCCCCGAAACATGACGTGCGCCGGGCGCGAGAGGGCGGCCGGCGTCACCGCTGTGGTGGCCGATTTTCACCGCCGCCGCAAATGCTTCCCGCGCGGGCCGTTCAGGCGGGCTCGGCGGGAGCCTCGACGACGAGGGGCGGCGCCGCCGCCGTGGGACCGAAGCGGGCCTCGAAGGTCTCGCGCAGCACCATGTCCACCTCCTCCATGGAGACGATGCGGCCGAGGGCGGCCAGGCTCGTCACCCCGTGGCCGCGGATGCCGCAGGGAACGATGCCGTCGAAGTGGGTAAGGTCCGGCTCGACGTTGAGGGAGATGCCATGGAACGTCACCCAGCGGCGCACGCGCAGGCCGAGGGCGGCGATCTTGTCCTCGCCCGACCCGTCCGGCCGCACGACCCACACGCCGACGCGACCGTCACGGATCTCGCCGCGCACGTTGAAGGCGGCCAGGGTGTCGATGATCCAGCCTTCCAGCTCGGCGACGAAGGCGCGCACGTCGCGCCCCCTCTGGCGCAGGTCCATCATCGCGTATCCGACGCGCTGGCCGGGGCCGTGATAGGTGTACTGGCCGCCGCGCCCGGCATCGAACACGGGAAAGCGATCCGGGTCGACGAGGTCTTCGCGCCGGGCGCTGGTGCCGGCCGTGTAGAGCGGCGGATGCTCCAGAAGCCACACCGCCTCGCCAGCGCTCCCGTCGGCGATGGCGGCGGCGCGCGCCTCCATGGCGGTCAACGCGGCGGCGTAGTCGACACGCTGGTCGGAGATCATCCAGGCGGTGGGTGCGGTGCTCGGCATGCGGCGAATGTCGGCGACGGGCGGGTTCAATGCAAGCGGCGGCGTCCCTCCGCTTGCGCGCGTCTGTGGTGCGTGGAGCGAACGGGCGTCAGACGACGGCACGGTCGGCCGGACACCAAAGTTTTGCACAGGCTGGTCCGGCGCTGATTTTCCTCCACCAAGGGCCTAGACGCCCCGGAAAACGGGTGCTACATCGCCACCACTCCGGCGCGGTCGTGGCGGAATTGGTAGACGCGCAGCGTTGAGGTCGCTGTGGGGCAACCCGTGGAAGTTCGAGTCTTCTCGACCGCACCATCACACAGATGATGGTCTCGCACCGGAGCAAAGGATGGAGAAGGCTTAGCCTTCACCCCATCCCCTCTTCAGCTCCCCTTTGATTTGTAGCGCACGCGGCACAAGTTTGCCGAAAAGGCATCCGCCTTTTGGGTGGAATGCCGCGCTGAGCCGTGGCACACACCGCAAGCCTAGGCTTTGATTCTGGTCCGGATACCCGGCTTGACGGACCCGCGGACCCGTGCGGCGGCCGAGCCCCTCACGGAACCAGAACGCCCGGCAGCAGAACGAAACGAGGGACCGGCGTTCGCCGAGCGTCAAAGATCGAGGGGAACGCGACCGGATGTCCGACACGTTGACCGACGACGAAGCCAGCGTCACCGACGACCTCATCGGCCGCGTGCGCGAACTCGTCGCCGCCGACGACCGGGACGGCCTCAACGCGGCGATCGAGGACCTCCACGAATCCGACCTCGCCGAACTCATCTCGCGCATGGAGCCGGACGAGCGCGTCGAGTTCGTGCGCATCCTCGGCCGCGCCTTCGACTTCACCGCCCTCACCGAGGTGGACGAGAACGTCCGCCTGCACATCCTCTCCGAACTCGCCCCGACGGATGTTGCCGACGGCCTCGCGGACCTCGATTCGGACGACGCGGTCTACATCCTCGAGGACCTGCCGGACGAGCAGTCCGAGGCGATCCTGGCGCAGCTTCCGTTCGCGATGCGCCACCGCCTCAAGCGCAGCCTGGACTTTCCCGAAGAGTCCGCCGGCCGGCGCATGCAGACGGACTTCGTCGCGATGCCACCCTTCTGGACCGTGGGCCAGGTGATCGACACCCTGCGCGACGAGATGGACCTGCCGGACCGCTTCACCGAGATCTTCGTGGTGGATGCCGCCTTCCGCCTCCTCGGCACGGTGAAGCTCGACCGGCTTCTGCGCAGCCAGCGCCGCGTCAAGATCACCGACATCATGGACGAGGACCCGCGCACCATCCAGGCCGAGGAGGACCAGGAGGAGGCCGCGCGCATCTTCCAGCGTTACGACCTCCTGTCGGCGGCGGTGGTGGACGATTCTTCGCGTCTCGTCGGTATCCTCACCATCGACGATATCGTCGACATCATCGAGGCGGAGGCGGAAGAGGACATCCGCGCCCTCGCCGGTGCCGGTGACGCTGAGCTGTCCGATACGCCCTTCTACGTCGCGCGCACCCGCATCCCATGGCTGATGATCAACATGGCGACCGCGTTCCTGGCGTCCGGCGTCATCGCCGTGTTCGACGGGACGATCGGCGCCATGGTGGCGCTCGCGATCCTGATGCCGGTGGTGACGGCGCTGGGCGGCAACGCGGGCATCCAGGCGATGACGGTGACCGTGCGCGCGATCTCCCAGCGCGAGATCTCCAAGCGCAACATCATCAAGGTGGTGATGCGCGAGATCGCCGTGGCGCTGATGAACGGCAGCGCGGTGGCGCTGTCCGTGGGCGTCATCGCGGCGATATGGTTCGCCAACATTGAGCTCGGCGGGGTGATCGCGGTGGCGATCGTCGTCAACATCATCTGCGCGGGCTTCTTCGGCGCAACGCTGCCGATGCTGCTCGACCGGGTCGGGGCGGACCCGGCGGTGGCCTCCTCCGTCTTCCTCACCACGTTGACGGACGTGATCGGCTTCTTCGCCTTCCTCGGCATCGCGAGCTGGTGGTTCACGCTGGGGTGAGCGGGGCTGCGACCGGCGCGGCCGCGGGCGACACACATGCAACGGCGGCGCTTGGCGTTTGGCGCGCAAAGCGTCATGTGTTGGGGATGAAGGGGAACCCCGCGCCATGATGCGGCTGTTGCGCATCCGAGACCTCGAATATTTCATCGCCATCGCCGAGCATGGATCGTTCTCGCGCGCGGCGCAGGCGTGCGGCATCTCGCAGCCCACCCTGTCGGCCCAGGTGCGGCGGATGGAGGACCTCCTCGGCGTCACCCTGCTGGAGCGGCGCCACGGGGCCACCACCATCACCACCGAAGGGGCCGAGGTGCTGGCCGCCGCGCGCGAGATCCTGGACGCCTTCCACCGCGTGCAGCGCACGACGAAGGGCGACGGGGTGATCCTCGGCCGCCCCATGCGCTTCGGCGTGCTGCCGACGATCGCACCCTACTTCGCGCCGCATTTCCTCGGCGCGCTCGGCCGCATGTGCGACGGGCACGAGATCACCTTCGTGGAGGACCGCACGGACCAGCTCGAGGCGGGCGTGGCGTCCGATCATCTGGACTTCGCCATCACGGCCACGCTGCCCCGCGCGCGGGCGCTGACCGCGATCCCGCTGGGTGAGGAAAGCCTCGTCCTCGTGTCGCGCGATCCGCTGCCGGACGGGATGTCGCTGGATGCGATCAGCCGGCCGCTGCTCCTGATGCAGGAGGGCCACTGCTTCCGCGAGGTGGTTTCCGACGCGATCCGCCGGGCGCAGTTGAGGTGCGATGTCGCGGGTCCGGCGCGCATCGGCCCCTCCTCCTTCGCCACCCTCGTCAGCCTGGTGCGGGCAGGGATCGGCGACACGATCCTGCCCGAGCCCTATGCGCGCGGGGCTCCGGAGGCGGTCGCGGGCTTGTCCCTGTCGCGGCTTCAGCCCTTGACCGAAGGACGGCAACTCTACGTCATCGTGCGCGCGGGGCGTGAGCGGTACCGGGACGTGACGCGGCTGGTGGACGCGGCGCGCGATGCGCACCGGCTGGCGAGCGGCATCGCTGAAGATGCGGATGATGCGGCCGTGCCCCCAAAGGTGGGCGACCCGATGCCGATGCGCGCCGCCGCCGCCAAAGCGCCGGCACGCTGACCCCAACGCGCTCTGCCCTGCGACCGATGAGCGGGGCCAGGGAACACCTCGCGCAAGATTGCTGTTCTATCTTCGACCATGCGGGGGCCCGATGTTCCGGCCTCGCGCTTGGCCCGTTACCGCGCACTTTGCGCGGCGTCGGGGGCATGGCCGCGTGCCATGCGCTGTGTTGGGGCATGGCCGCGTGCCGTGCGCTGTGTTGGGGCATGGCCGGGTGCCGTGCGCTGCGTTGGGAGAGATGGGATGCAGGAGTTCATGCTGGTTTCGCTGGTCGTTGCCGCGGCGGCCGCTGCGTGGCTGATGCGCCGCTCCGCCGGCTTGGCTGGCCCCGCCACTGCGCCGCGCCGCCCCGCCTTCGCCGCGGTCTCCGCCGCCCCGCAGAACGACCCTCTCGCCGCATTGGCAGGTCCTCTCGACACGGTGGCTCTGCTGCTGCGGCTGGTGTCGGCCGACGGGTGGGCCGAGGCGCGTGACGAAGCCGTGTCCGCGCTGCGCCAAGTGGGCAACCGCCGCGACGTCGCGCGCGCCATCACCAAGGCCGAGCGCCTGGCCGCCGATGCCGCCGAGAAAGACGCGGTACGGACCGTGGACGCGCTGACGGCGAGCCTGCGCCGCCGCATGGACCGCGCCGAGCTCGCCTGCATCACCGAGATGGTCAGCCGCGTCGCCTACGCGGGCCAGAACTCGGCGGCCCGCGCCAGCCGCGCCGCCGCCCTGCTGCTGAAGGGCTGAGGCGGGGCCGTCCGGTCGAGGTCGGCGGCCTGCGAGCAGGGACCGCAAATCGGCATCGGCGGGTAGACCGGCGTCCAAGAACAGGCGCCTGTGAACATCTTCGAGCGACCAAATCGCTGGCGGACGCTATCGCGAGTGCCTAGGTCGCTGGCGGCCCTAGACGGTGGTCGCCGGATCGCTTTCGTGAAAATCGCGAGGCCGGGGTCATGCCCCCGGCACCCTGCTTCCGGTTCGCGGGACTCGCCCTACTCGATGCCGAGCTTTTCCCGCACGATGCCCTGGACGGCTTTCGGGTTCGCCTTGCCGCCGGTCGCCTTCATCACCTGGCCGACGAACCAGCCCGCCAGGTTCGGCTTCTCCTTCGCCTGCGCCGCCTTGTCCGGGTTGGCGGCGATCACCTCTTCCACCGCGGTCTCAATGGCGCCGGTGTCGGTCACCTGCTTCATTCCGCGGGTCTCGACGATCTCCGCCGGGTCACCGCCCTCGGCCCAGACGATCTCGAACAGGTCCTTGGCGATCTTGCCGGAAATCACGTCCTGGCCGATCAGATCCAGGATGCCGCCGAGCTGGGCGGCCGACACCGGCGCATCCTCGATCGGCGTGCCTTCCTTGTTGAGGCGGCCGAACAGCTCGTTGATCACCCAGTTCGCGGCGGTTTTGGCGTCGCGCCCCTCGGCCACCGTCTCGAAATAGGCGGAGGCGGCAACGTCGGTCACCAGCACCGAAGCGTCGTAGGGCGACAGGCCCAAGGTGTCGATATAACGGGCGCGGCGCTCGTCCGGCAGCTCGGGCAGCGAGGCCTTCAGCCGGTCCACGGTCTCCTGCGGAACAACCAGCGGGAGAAGGTCGGGATCGGGGAAATAGCGGTAGTCGTGCGCCTCTTCCTTGGAGCGCATGGAGCGGGTCTCGCCGGTGCGGGCGTCGAACAGGCGGGTCTCCTGGTCGATGCTGCCGCCGTCCTCCAGGATGCCGATCTGACGCCGCGCCTCGTACTCGATCGCCTGGCCGGCAAAGCGGATGGAGTTGACGTTCTTGATCTCACACCGCGTGCCCAGCGGCCCGCCGGGCTTCCTCACCGATACGTTGATGTCCGCGCGCAGGTTGCCCTTCTCCATGTCCGCGTCGGAGGTGCCGAGCGTCTTCAGGATGAGGCGCATCTTGGTGAGGTAGGCGCGCGCCTCGTCGGCGGAGCGGATGTCCGGCCGCGAGACGATTTCCATCAGCGCCACGCCGGAACGGTTGAGGTCCACGGACGAGCGGCCCTGGTGCAGATCGTGCACGGACTTGCCGGCGTCCTGCTCAAGATGCAGCCGCTCGATGCCGACCACGATGCGCTCGCCGGACAGCATGTCGACGATCACCTCACCCTCACCGACGATCGGGTGGGCGAACTGGCTGATCTGATAGCCCTGCGGCAGGTCGGGGTAGAAATAGTTCTTCCGGTCGAAGCGGGAGACGAGATTGATCTTGGCGTTGAGGCCGAGCCCGGTCTTCACCGCCTGCTCCACGCACGCTTTGTTGATCACCGGGAGCATCCCCGGCATCGCCGCGTCCACCAGCGAGACGTGGTCGTTCGGCGCGCCCCCGAAAGCGGTCGCGGCGCCCGAGAAAAGCTTCGCGTTGGACTGGACCTGCGCGTGAATTTCCATGCCGATGACGATTTCCCAATCGTCCAGCGCGCCCTTGATATACTGGGACGGATCGGCCTGGCGGGCCCCGAGGACGTAAGGCGCGGCGGCGGACTCGGTCGCGGCGGCAGTCTCGGCAGCGGTCATGAACAATTCCTTGAATTCACGTCTAGCGCGGCCACGAAGCGGCGCGCGCGGCACACTTAGGCGCAACAGCCGCGCCGTTGCAACGGGATCGCTCAGTCCTGCAGCCCGGCGGGGTCGATGGTGAACGTCCTTTTGCCGTCGCAATTGCGGGCGAGGCGCTCGCGGCGCGGCAGCGGGTCGGCCGCCAGGATGAGGTCGCCCAGCGAAACACCGCGCGCGACCAGGCCCTTAAGCTCGATCCGCAATTCACGCATGAGGATGACGCCCCGGTCACGCTGGCAGGTGACGGCGACCCGCTCCCCCGCCCCCGGCCCGAAGGCGCGGGCGAAGGCGGCGGTGATTTCATCCAACGTAACCGTGCGGCCGATGCGCGATTTGAAGAAGCCGCCCACGGGCGAGGCATTCAGCGCTTCCACCAGGCGGATCGCGTCGGCGAAATAGGTCTCCGCGCCGCCGGGCGCCAGATAGCAGGTCCCGTGTTTGCTCCACTCGTGATCGTCCAGCCCGGCGAGGGTGCCCGGCATCAAGGGGGCGAGCCGTGCGGCCGTGGCGCGCGAGAGGGACGGCGCCAGGATACGGGCCCCACGGTCGTCGCCGAAGCAGCTTCGGGCCTTGCCCGCAGCGCCACACCAACAGCCGCTTTCTGGCCAGAGGCCATGGAGAGAGAAGCGGCCATTGGCGTCGGCGAAGCGGCCCTCGGCGAGCGCCCGGCAGTCACGCGCGCCGGGCTGCCCCTCGCAAAAGGCCGGCAGCCAGGTGACGGCGAGGACGTTTTCCGCCGATTGCCGCGTGGTGGTCGCAGCCGGCCGCGGGGTGGTGACGGCCGGCGCAGCGCCCGCGGCCGCATGGGTGCCGCAGCGGCGCGCCACCCAGCGCAGCCGCGGCTCGGGCGCTCCCGGCACCAGGATGCGCCAGAAGTCACCGGCCACCTTGTTGATCTCGCGCACCTCGTAAGTGCGGCCGGGCTCGGTGGTCACGTTGCCGGGATTGGCGCCGGCGATGGCGCGCGAGGCGGGACAGGCTTGCGCGGCGGTGAAGACACCGTCGGCCGGGATCGCCTGCGCCGGAACCGCGGCGGCCGCGAGCACCACCGCGAAAAGAAGGCCTACTATTGCGCGCATCGTCGCCTCCTCCGCCGCGGATCGGCCCGCACCGCCCCGCTCACATCTCCACGAGATTTTCCTGCTTCGCCTTGTGCGCCGGCTCGACGTGGATGGAGATCACGCACTCACCCATTTCGCGCCGTATGGCGGCTTCCATCTGATCGCAGATCACATGCGCCCGCGCCACCGGCATCTCGCCCGGCACCACCAGGTGAAAATCAACGAAGGTGCGGCGCCCGGCGTGGCGCGCCCGCAGGTCGTGCGACTCGATCGCCCCGTCGCTGTTTTCCAGGATCGCCTTGCGGATGCGGCTGAGATCCTCCTCCGGCGGCGCCGCGTCGAGCAGACCGCCAAGACTCTCGGTCACCAGCGCGAAGCCGGACCGCAGAACGTTGACCGCGACGACGGCGGCCAGCAGCGGGTCGAGAATGGACCAGCCCGTCAGCACCGCCAGCACCAGGCCGACGGCGACACCGGCCGACGTGATCACGTCCGCCATCAGGTGCTTTCCGTCCGCGGCCAAGGCGGGCGAGCGCAAGCTGCGTCCATAGCGCATCAGGACCACGGCCCACACCGCGTTGATCGCCCCGGCGGCGAGGTTGACCGCGAGGCCGCTCCACGGCGCGTCCAGCGCTATGGGGCTCATGACGGCGAAGAAGGCTTCGCGCAGGATCAGCGCCGCCGCCAGAACGATGAGCGCCCCTTCCAGCACCGCGGACAGATATTCCGCCTTGTGATGGCCGTAGAGGTGGTCCGCATCGTCCGGCTGGGCGCTCCAGCGCACGGCGACATAGGCCGCGATGGCCGCACCGATGTTAACGATGCTTTCAAGCGCGTCCGAAAAAAGCGCGACGCTCCCCGTCATCCACCAGGCGAGGAGCTTGATGGCGAAGACGACCATGCCGACGGCGATACTCGCCCCGGCGATCGTTCCGATTCCGGCCCGCGTGCGGTTGATCATGGCGCGATCTCCGGTCGGCTGCGGCTTGGTCTCGACGGTGGGGGCGCTCCGCCTCGCCGACCCGTCAGCCGTCCTGCAGCTCTGACACCCGCTCATAGAAAAAGGCCGCACGGTGTGTGCGGCCTCCCCGTCGCATCGTCGAAGGACGCCGGCTGTTAGCGCGAGTAGAACTCGACCACCAGGTTGGGCTCCATCTTCGCCGGATAAGGCACGTCACCCAAGGTGGGGACGCGGGCGTAGGTGGCCGTCATCTTGGAGTGGTCGGCGTCGATATAATCCGGCACGTCACGCTCGGCGAGGCCGACCGCCTCGAGCAGCGCCAGGAGGTTCTTCGACTTGTCCCGCACCTCGATCAGGTCGCCCTGCTTGCAGCGGTAGGACGGGATGTTCACGCGCTGACCGTTCACCTTCACGTGACCGTGCGAGACGAACTGACGCGCGGCGAACACGGTGGGGACGAACTTGGCGCGGTAGACGATCGCGTCCAGGCGGGACTCCAGCAGGCCGATGAGCTGCTCGCCGGTGTCGCCGCGGCGACGGACCGCCTCGTCATAGATGGCGCGGAACTGCTTCTCGGAGATGTTGCCGTAGTAGCCCTTGAGCTTCTGCTTGGCGCGCAGCTGCGTGCCGAAGTCGCTCATCTTGCCTTTGCGGCGCTGGCCGTGCTGGCCGGGGCCATATTCGCGGCGGCCGGGGCTCACCGGGGACTTCGGGCGTCCCCAGATGTTTTCGCCCATGCGGCGGTCGATTTTGTACTTCTGCGAATGTCTCTTCGTCATCTGTCACGTCTTTGGGTGCGCGAGACGGCCCATCCGCCCCGCGGCCGCACGAAACGGCTTGGAAAGACGCCCCTCCTCTGTATCCTTCGCTGTGCCTGAACAGGCGGGAAAGACACTGACAGGGCCTTGGCGGACGACCGCCGCGGCCCACGGGTGCGTTCTCGTTCTCCGGTGGAGAGCGCCCCACATAACGGCACGGCCTGCAAAGGTCAACCGCGCGGCCGAGGCGCGGGGCGGCGTAGCGGCGGGCCGCGCCACGATGCGTCCGCCGCCTCAGCGGCACCGCACCTTGAAGCGGCGTTTAACGCATGGCACTAACCCCGCGTTCCGCCGGGAGAGTTCGACCCTTATGCACCTGTCCGATGAGACCATCAGAACCCACGGACTCGCAGACAGCTTCATCCCGCCCTTCCCGCACCGCTACGTCGAAAAGTTGTCGGTCTGGAAGCGGATCAGGCTGGGGTCGAAGAACCTCCTCGCCACCTTCCGCGTCTACGACTTTCAGAACAAGCGCATCAAACAGAGCTTCCTCGGCCACACCCTCCACGTCTGCAACCAGCCCGAGGGCGTGCGCGAGACGCTGCACCAGCAGGCGGCGGTGTTCGAGAAGAAGTCGCCCGTTCAGCGCCACACGCTGCAGCCGCTGCTGGGCGACGGACTGTTCGTTTCGGACGGCCGCACCTGGGCTGAGCGGCGCAAGATCGTCGCCCCCATCGTCCACGGCCGCCGGGTCGACGTGTTCGCCCCCATCATGTCCGACGTCGCCGCCGAGTGGTGCGAGCACTGGACCCGCGCCGGTGACGGCGCCACCCTCGACGTGCTGTTCGAGATGGGCGAGCTGACGGCGGAAATCATCTCGCGCACCATCTTCGGCGCCAAGCTGGGGCGGGAGAACACGCACGAGATCATAGCCGGGTTCGCGGCTTACCAGAAGTCCATCCAGGTGCTGGACTGGCTGACGCTGCTCGACCTGCCGGACTGGCTTCCGCGCTTCCGCAGCCGCCGCACGCTGCGCGCCCGCGACCAGGTCCACCGGGTGATCGACGCCATCATCACCCGCTTCAAGTCCGGCGATGTGGACGAGCGGGCCGTCATCCGCAGCCTGTTCGAGGCGCGCGATGCGGAAGGCGCGCCGCTGACGATGACGGCGATCCGCAACGAGGCCATCGTCATCTTTATGGCGGGGCACGAGACGACGGCCAACACCCTCGCCTGGGCCTTCTACCTCATCTCCCAAAGCCCGCGGGTGCGTGAAAAGCTGTTCGCGGAGGTGGACGCGGTGCTGGGCGGACGCACACCGACGCTGGACGACGTGGAGAGCCTGCCCTTCACCCGCGCGGTGATCGAGGAGACGCTGCGGCTTTATCCGCCGGTGCCGCTGCTCGGTCGCACCGCAACCGGCAAGGGGACGCTGCTCGGCAATTCGGTGGAGCCGGGGGACCTCCTCATCGTCGCCCCGTGGCTGTTGCAGCGCAACAAGGACGTGTGGTCCCTGCCCGACCATTTCGTGCCCGAGCGGTTCGTGCCCGGTCTTGCGCCGCGGCCGAACAAGTATGCCAACATCCCCTTCGCCAGCGGACCGCGCGTGTGCCCCGGCATGGTGTTCGCGCTGACAGAGGCGGTCATCTGCCTCGCCGCGCTGGCGCAGAAGTTCGACGTGCGGCTAGCCGAGGGCGTGACGGTGGAGGCAGATTGCCGCCTGACGCTGCGGCCGACCTCGCCGCTGAAGATGACGATCCACCACCGCGCCACCGCACACGAGCGCTCCGTTGCGTAACAGCGAGATCCCCTGGGCGGCGACCTATGCGCCTGAGCCCGTCGCCCCGCCGCTCGGCGACATGTTCTCCAGCGACCCGGCGCTGAAGAAGGCTGCCAGGCGCTTCCATATCGCCGACCGCGTTTATGGCGGCGGGAAGGTCGCACTGCACCGGCTGTTCAAGCTGCTGTCTCCCGAGGCCGGCTCGCATCTGGCCGGGCGCATCGTCGCCCCGCGCTCGCGCAGGTTCTATGGCGAGAAGCCCTTCATCCAGCGCATGGACCGCATGATCGGCCGGTTGCGCCCGGCGCTGGCGGACGATCCTGCGGCGCGCTCGGCGATCATCGACGCATGGTTCGAGAACACCGCGCGGGCGATGGCGGAGTTCTCCCAGCTCGAGGCGGTGGCGACGCCGCCGCGCACCACGGTCGAGGGACTCGACATCGTGCGCCGCCTGCAGGCGGAGGGCCGGTCCACCGTGATCACCACAGTCCACACCGGGATGTGGGAGATGGTATCCTACAACACCTCGCGTCATTTCAACGACTTGGGGACCGGTGCGTGGGCGCCGCAGACGAACCGGTTCGAGAATCGCATCGTCGCCACGACGCGCCACAAGCTCGGCATCAAGGTGCTTCCGGCGACGCCGAAGCTGGCGCGGCAGCTTTTCCGCATCCTGTCCGTGCCGGGGCAGACGATCGTTCTGGTGATCGACGAGCTGTCGGAAAAG
Source organism: Acuticoccus yangtzensis (assembly GCF_001927245.1). Classification (GTDB taxonomy): domain Bacteria; phylum Pseudomonadota; class Alphaproteobacteria; order Rhizobiales; family Amorphaceae; genus Acuticoccus; species Acuticoccus yangtzensis. The sequence goes on from NZ_MJUX01000005.1 coordinate 64,004, forward strand.
CAGGTGAAGTTTCCGCTGTTCGGCCGGCCGATCGAGGAGAAGTGCAACTTCGCCTTCGCGCTCTACATGGCCCAGCGCACCAAGGCGGCGATCGTCCCGGTGACCATCACCCGCACGGGGCCGACGCGCTTCACCTACCGCTATTGCGAGCCGATCGAGGTCGGCCCCGGTGCGGAGGGATTTCAGGCCGCGGGGCAGGCGTTGAACGCGGTCTATGAGCCGCATGTTCTGGCTCACCTCGAGCAATGGTACATGCTGCACGAGCTCAAGCTGCCCTGAGGCGCTGCCCGCCTGACGGCGCCAGCCCGCGGCCGTGCCTGCGGGCGATGACAAGCCGCGGGTCTCTTCGGCACGATCGAAGGCACGCGACCAACCGGGTCCCGCGTTGTGCCATTCTTTGTCTCCCCGTCCGGCCGGAAGGCGGGCCGGCTGCGCGGGGACGCAGCCGGTGCCGGATGGGTCAGTTCCGCTCGATGAACTTGTGGAAGCGGCTGGTGCGGCCGGACTTCGTCTTCTCGCGGAACAGGAAGGCGAGCTTCTTCTCGTCGAATGCGCTGAGGAAGGTATCCCACTCGACCTCTTCCAATCCGTCGTCCGGCGCCTGAAAATCGATCCGCAGGATGCCGAGGTGGTCCTTGCTCGCCGTGTCCGCAACGTGGCAGGGGCGCCCGCCGCGGGCTTCCACCCATTCGCGGATCCGCGTGTGGTCGACGGTCTGGACCGCATCGTCACCGGGCTCGGCTTCGGCCTTGCGCGCCTTGCCGGCGGCTTCGTCCGAGGCTTTGGCGCCTGCGGCGGTGCTGGCCTTGGTGGTCCGTTTGCGCGTTTCGGCCGGTTTGGCCGCACTGGAGGATGCTTTCCGCGATGCCGCCGATTTGGCCGAAGCGGACTTCGCGTCTCCCGCGGTGTCCTTCGTCGCGGCTGATTTGCCGGACTTCGACGCCGCGCTTTTCTGCGCGCCGGCCTTCGACGGAGCCGCCTTGATGCCGGTTTTCGCCGCGGCCTTCGCACCGGTGGACTTCGCCGAGGATTTGGCGGCCGTCTTCGCCGTGTCGGCCTTGGCGCTGGACGCGGCCTTGCCTGCGGACGCCTTCGACGGGGATGCCTTCGTCTCGGCTTTGGCGGTCGACGCTTTGGAGGACGCCTTTGCCGGTGACGAGGACTTGGCGGTGGACTTGGACGGCGCAGCTTTCGTTGCGGATCCGTTCATCTTCGCCGGAGCGCCGTTCGACTTGGCCTTGGAGCCGGATGCCTTGGTGCTCGCGCTCGTCTTGGCACCGGACGACGCCTTTTGCGCCTTCGCGGACTGCTCCGGCGCGGATTTTGCGGCCTTCGCGGTGCTTGCCTTCGATGCGGCCTTTTCAGTCTTAGGCTTCGCGGAAGCCTTAGCCGTGCTCTTCGCCGCCGTGCTCTTCGCCTCCGTGCTCTTCGCCGCCGTCTTTTTTGCCCCGATCGACTTCGGCGCGGCGGCCTTGCCGTTCGCCTTGCCGTCAGCCTTGGCCGCGGCGGGCTTCGGCGCCGACTTCGTTTTTGCCGGGGCGTCTCCCTCCCCGGCTTCGACGAATTTGGCGAACTTGCTCGTCGCCCCCGACTTGGTGCGCTCCTGAAGAAGAAGGGCGAGATCGTACTCGTCCATCATCTTGAAGAAGTCGTCCCAGGAGATCGGGTTGAGCGTGTCGTTCCTGCGGCCGAAGTCGAACCGCAGAAGCGCGCCGGGAACACCGTTGTCCGCCGTGTCAGCCACAACTGCCGGACGGGCCTTGCGGGCCTCGGCCCATGCCACGATCCGGTCACGATCACGAGTCAGTTCAGCGTCGCTCATGAAGCCAGCCCTCCGCCGATGGCTCGAGGCCGGGTTCTCCCCCGCCTCGCAGATTAGAATGACAGATTTCCCCGGTAAGAACAGATATGAGGCCGTTAAGTTCGCCATCCGCGGCAAATTTCACGGATCGGGAAATACATCGCTGCGTTCCCGCCTCCCCACTCACACCGATCGACAGTCGATTTGCAATGTCACATGACATCCCAACCGACCAACACTGGCGATGCCCATTCGTTCCGCCCCGTCAGCACGTTACCGCGCGGCCGGCGCCACCGAATTGCGTATCGCTCTTATGCCGTAAGTAGCGCGCCTGCCTGGATCGAGGCTTGCGAGGACAGCCCGATCACGTTGACACGGCCGACGCATGACCGCCCCGGCGCGGGTGGAGCAGTACGGGCGGACAAGGGGCCCAAATAAAAAACCGCCGGCGATGCCGGCGGTTTCACTGTTGTCCATCGCGGCCGGCTCACGCCGCCGGGGCCATCCTCTTGCGGCGGGCGATGATGAGAAACAGGATCGGCACCACCCAAAGCGCGATCGTCACCACCCCGAGCCCGCCGGCGATCGGCCGCTCGAAGAAGGCCAGCATCGACCCGTCCGCCTTGATGAGCGACGTGATGAAGTTCTGCTCCAGCATCGGCCCCAGCACGAGACCCAGGATCGCCGGCGCCACAGGGAACCCGTTCTCCTCCATGAAGAAGCCGAGAACGCCGAGGCACAGCGCAATCACCACGCCGTACATGGAATTGGTGATGGCGAAGGCGCCCACCACGCAGAACATCAGAATGACCGGCATCAACACGCGCGGCGGTACACGAAGCGCCTGCTTGGACAGCTTGATCGCCAGCCAGCCGAACGGCAGCAGGATCAGGTTGGCGAGGAAGAAGACGATGAAGACCGCGTGGATCAGCTCCGGATTGTGGATGAAGATCGTCGGGCCGGGGTTCATGCCCTTCACATAAAGGACGCCGATCACCACCGCGGTGATGGAATCGCCTGGAATGCCGAACACCAGCGCCGGAATCCACGCCCCCGACAGCGCACCGTTGTTGGCCGAGCCCGCCTCCGCCAGCCCCTCTTCGTGGCCGGTGCCGAACTTCTCCGGCGTCTTGGAAAAGCGCTTGGAAATGGCATAGGAGATCCAGGCAGCGATGTCCGCCCCCGCCCCCGGCAGCGCGCCGATCGCCGTCCCCAGCACCGAGCCGCGCAGGCCCTGCTTCCAGTAGCGCTTCACGTTGGCGACCTGGCCGGAAAAGATGCCGGAGATCGCCCCCGCCTGCGGCTTGGGCGGCGTCGAACGGGCGACGGCGGCGCGCATCACCTCGGAGATGGCAAAGAGGCCGATCATCGCCGGGATGAAGGGAACGCCTGTCAGAAGCTCGTAGTCGCCGAAGGTGAAGCGCGGCTGACCGGCCGGATTGTCGATCCCCACCGTGGCGATGAGGAGGCCGATGAAGAGCGAGACGAGCCCCTTCATCGGCGACGCGGGCGAGATGAAGACCGCGCAGGAGAGGCCGAGGCAGACGAGCCAGAAATATTCGAACGACGAGAAGGAGAGCGCGAAATTGGCGAGGGTCGGCGCCGCCAAAACCAGCACCGTGGTGCCGAAGAGGCCGCCGATGACCGAGAAGATCAAGCTCGTGCCGAGCGCCTTCTCGGCCTGGCCCTTGCGCGTCATGGCATAGGCTTCGTCGCAGTAGGCGGCCGAGGCGGGCGTTCCTGGAATGCGCAGCAGACAGCCCGGAATGTCGCCGGAGAAGATCGCCATGGCCGTCGCCGTGACGATCGCCGCGATCGCCGGGACGGGATCCATGAAGAAGGTGACGGGGACGAGGAGCGCCGTCGCCATCGTTGCGGTGAGCCCCGGAATGGAGCCGACGAAGAGCCCGAACGCCGCCGACGCCGCGATGACGAAGAGAACGTAAGGGTCAGCGACCAGGAGAAAGGCGGTGGAAAGATCGCTCATGGCCTACCACAGGCTTGAAAGGATGCCGCGCGGCAGAGGCACGCGCAGGATGTTGCCGAACGCCCAGGCCACGGCATAGGTGGCGACGGGCGCGATGAGGAGGGCCGGGAGAACGCCGCAGCGGAAGGTCAGCAGCATGCCGAACATCAAAAGCGTGCCGGCGACCATGAACCCGACCGCGTGGGCGGTGAGGACGAAGGCGACGATGAGGATGACGAGGGCGAGGAGGCGCAGCCAGGAGCTGGGCGCGCGGCCCCACCCTTCCAGCGCGACCGTGAAGCCGCCGCCGCGGGCGACCCCGGTGATGACCATCACCGCGCCGAGACCGATGAGACAGGTGCCGATGGCGACGGGAAAGGTGGCCGCGCCGTAGGACTGGTTGGGAAGATTGGGCATCGGCCATGCCGTGATCGCCACGGCGAGGCCGAGGAGCACGACGAGCACACCGATCGCAGCGTCGCCAACGCGCATGATGGACACTCCAGAATTGAGGCGATGGGATGCGCCGCGGCGTGGCGGCGGTGGCGCATCGGTCTGCGTGGGCCGGCCATCCCGGCGCGGTCCGGCCCGTCCGGCAATGGCACAGCGGCGAAGTCCGGCGCCGCATTCTCCGGCTCGACGATCAAGACCCGCAGTCCCGGATCCGACGAGCGGCGCTGAAACGCGGCACGTCGGACGAAAACGGCACAGTGCCGTTAATCGGCGGCACGACCCGGCACAGGAATTGCGGATCGACGGTCAACGTCGGCCACTCGGGCGCCCCCTGGCAGAGGGAGTGTGCCGGAGTTGCCGACCGGACGGCCGATCACCTGCGTTGTCCCGCCCCACGAGCCAGAACCGTCACGGCTCAGGCTCAATTACCGGGCGCAACGGAAAGGATCGGGGAACAGGAACGCCGCGCGGCCGTGCGCTCTCTCGTCCGTTCGGCGCCGGTGCAGCGGGAAAAAGGCGAAGTCCGGCCCGATGCGAGGACCGCAGGGACCAGTCTCCGCCCCGCCGGACAGGACTCCGAGGCGGAACGGTGTCCGCCTCGGCCCCTCGGGCGCCCTACTGGGCGAGCCCGGCTTCCTTCATCACCTTGCCGAAGTCTTCGTCGGCCTTGCCCATGAAGGCGGCGGCATCATCGCCGGACTGCCACATCAGGCCGAACCCGCGGTCCTTCATGAAGGACTGGAACTCGTCGGAGTTGTAGGCGGTCTCGACCGCGGCTTCGAGCTTGGACTTCACGTCCTCCGGCAGGCCCTTGGGCGCAACGAGAGCGCGCCAGGCGGCGACGGTCCAGTCGGACGAGGTCGCTTCGGCGAGGGTCGGCGTGTCGGGGAAGAGCGGGCTGCGCTCGGCACCCATGTTGGCGAGTGCGCGCACCTTGCCGGCTTCGATCAGCGCGCGGCCCTCGGGCAGCGATGCGGTGACGATGTCGACACCGCCGGCGACCATGTCGGTCAGGCCGGGCGCGGCGCCCTGGCTCGGCACCCAGGTGACCTTGTTGGGGTCGACGCCTTCGGACATCAGCCAGCCGGCCAGGCCGACGTGCCAGATGCCGCCCTGGCCCGTGCCGGACGCCTTGAAGGTGCCCGCAGGCTCGGCCTTGATCGCGTCCAGCAGCTCTTCGACGGAGTCGTAGTCGGACGAGGCCGACACCATCACGCCCGCCGGATCGGCGTTGACGAGCGCCAGAACGTCATAGTTCTCGTAGGTGAGGTTGGTGAGGCCCTGGTGGTGCATCATGTTGATTTCGACGGTCATCACGCCGAGCGTATAACCATCGGGACGGGCCGAAGAGATCGCGGTGTGGCCGACGACGCCCGAACCGCCGGTGCGGTTGACCACGTTGACCGGCTGGCCGAGCTCGTTCTCCAGCAGCGTCGCGAAGATGCGGCCCACGGCGTCGGTGCCGCCGCCTGCGCCCCACGGCACGACGAGCTGAATCGGACGCTCGGGATATTCGGCAAAAGCAGGGGCGCTCGAAAGCCCGGCCAGCATCATCGTCGAAAGCGCAAGCGCCTTCACAAAACCGCGTCGTTCCACGGTATCCTCCCGGTTGAATATGGCGATCTTTTCTGTCGCCGTTGCATGCAGAAGAGCACGAGCCGGTCCCGAAGGCAAGATTGCCTAGGCGCCTCAATAGGTTCTCTTGCCGCAATGTAAGGATCGGGCGCTTCCGGCGGCACCTGCGAATCCGGCCGCTGACCAGAGCGGCGGCGCCGAAGACCGACCGCCCCGCCCGTCGCGACGCAGCACGATATTTCATTGGGTCAGAGGAATGGGTGCATAAATTGCCGGAACATGAAGGCCGTTCCGACTTCCGCGGGTGGCCTGCCGGCGCTCCCCGCGTCCGCCCATTTGCTCGACACGCCGACCCACACGAATCATGGGACGCAGCGAAACGCCACGACTCGACGGCGGCGAAACAGGCGCAAGCCCGTACCCGGCCTCAACCGTCGTACACATCAGCGGAAATGTTGGGGAAAATTCGTACCAGATCATTCTTCTGGTGGAGCCGAGGGGATTCGAACCCCTGACCTCTGCAGTGCGATTGCAGCGCTCTCCCAACTGAGCTACGGCCCCGTTCGCGCCGATATGCGAGGCTCCGGACGTAAAGTCAACATGCTTCATCGGTGTTTGTTGCCGGGGCTTGCTTCGGCCTGTGGATTGTCTGTCATCGAAGGACCGAACGTGATCGTCTTCATCGAGATTCCCTTCTCCGCCGGCCGCGGAGCGTTTCAGGCCTTCACCAAGGCGCTGGGGGCCAATGCGGTGGGTTGGCTCGGCCGCAACGCCACGCTCGATGATCTGAAGGCGGACGATGCGCCGAACAAATACAGGCTCGTGGGCGGGCGCTTCACGCTGGCGGACGCGTTGGAGATGAAGGGGGTCACTGCCTACAGCGCGGTCGCCGGTGATCCCGTGCTGAGGATGATGGCGACCTGGCAGGCGTGGGAGAGGCAGGCGCGCCATCCGCAGCACTGGGTGCCGCACACCTTCAACCTGCGTGAGGCGCTGGACGAGCGCATTCACCCCGTCATGGTGGCGACGGAGGCGATGATGCGCGGCCTCAGGCAGAGGGGCGTCGGCACGGAGATGGACCGGATCATGGCCGATCTGACCGCGCTGCCGGTGACGATCGGATTCGGCGAGCACGCCGACGCCTTCACCGAGGCGATGGCGCAGCGTCTCGGCATCGACACGTCTGAGCTGAACCCCGCCGCCTTCGCCGAGTTCTCCCATGCCCCCGGCGCCACGGGCCTCTACCAATCGCTGATCGACGGGACCGTGCCGGACCGCACGCTGCACCACCGGCTCATGGCGGCCGCCGAGGGCCTCCCGGTCTGGACGACGCACTGAACCTCTATCCTGCCCCGTATCTGAGGGCCTGGCGCCGCTCGCAGGTCCGCCCCGTCTCAGCCTGACCGTCGGAGCCGCCATCGCCCCAATCCCTTGGCGGAGACGGTGGTGCCTTGCCAAGGAGCCGCAGGCCGGCTTTAGCCGCTTGTCCTTGGCGAGGTGCCGCCGTCTCTGCCATGCGGTGCAGGGTGATGGCGGTTCCGACGGTCAGGCGGGCCCTGACCGTTGGTGAGCCGGAGCCCGCCGGAGGCTACGGCGCCTCGCTCCGCGCCTGCCCCTCCCCGTGTCCTCGCGCCCCGTGTGCTCGCGACCCCTGTCCTCGCGACCCCGGCCTTCCCGCCGCGCCTCACCGGTCCGCGCGCATCCGTGCCAGCGCCAACAGCGCGTCCACGTCGAGGGCGGCGGCGACGTGGTCGGCGAGCGCGTCGAGCGTGGCGTCCACGGCCGCCTCGTAGGCGAGGCCGGAGGCGGTGCCGAGGCCGCCCAGAACGCCGGCGCGGAAGGCGTCGCTGCCGAAGAGGCCGTGCAGATAGGCGCCCATCACGCGCCCATCGGGAGACATGGCGCCGTCCTCCCCCTCCTCCAGCGCCACGACGCGACGCGCGCAGTCGGGGCCCGACGTCCGCCCCATGTGGATGCGATAGCCCTCCACAGGGACGCCCTCCAGACCCGGGAGGCGGCACACGCCGCGGCTCTGTCGCGTCACCTTGGGGGCGGCGATCACTGTTTCGACGTCGAGAAGCCCCAGCCCCTCGGTTTCGCCCGGCGGCCCCTCGTGGCCCTCGGGGTCGCGAATGACGCGGCCGAGGAGCTGGTAGCCGCCGCACAGTCCGACGATGCGTCCGCCGCGGCGGACATGGGCCGCAAGGTCGATGTGCCATCCGGCCGCCCGTAGCGCCTTCGCATCGGCGATGGTCGACTTCGAGCCCGGGAGAAGCACCAGATCTGCATCCGGCATCGGCGCCGACAGTTGCGCCATGCGGAACGCAACGCCGGGCTCCAGCCGCAGCGGGTCGCAATCGTCGAAGTTGGAGATGTGCGGCGTGGCGGGCATCACCACGCGCAGACCCTCCCGTTCGGCCGTGACGGGAAGGCCCAGCGTGTCCTCGGCGGGCAGGAGGTGCGCATTTGCGAACCAGGGCACCACGCCGAAGAACGGCCATCCGGTGCGCGCGGTGATGGCGCTGACGCCGCCGTCGAACAGCCGCACGTCGCCGCGGAACTTGTTAACGACATAGCCCGCCACCATCGCCCGGTCGGCCGGGTCCAGCACCGCGTGGGTGCCGACGATGTTGGCGATCACCCCGCCGCGGTTGATGTCGGCGGCCAACACCACGGGCACGTTCTCGGCGCGGGCGAATCCCATGTTGGCGATATCGTCGCGGCGCAGGTTGATCTCGGCCGGGCTCCCCGCCCCTTCCACGATCACGATGTCCGCCCCCTCGGCCACGCGGGCGAAGCTGTCGCGCACGAACGGCATCAGCCCGGCCTTCAGGTCGCCATATGCGGAGGCGCTGGCGCTCGTCATCACGCGGCCCTGCACGACCACCTGGGCGCCGGTCTCAGACTGTGGCTTCAAAAGCACAGGGTTGAGGTGAACCGAAGGCTCGATTCCGGCGGCGCGGGCCTGGAGCATCTGCGCGCGGCCGATCTCGCCGCCGTCCGGAGTCGCCGCGGCATTGTTGGACATGTTCTGCGATTTGAACGGCTTAGCCACCAGACCGGCGCGCGCGAAGTGGCGGCAAAGGCCGGCCACCAGAAGCGATTTGCCGACGTCGGACCCGGTTCCCTGCAGCATGATGGCCGGAACGGCGGCGGATCTCTCAAAGCCCTGCTTCATTACGCATTCATCGCCCGGCGCAGATGTCGGTGTGACGGCGGGCCCCCGGCTGGCCCGCCTTCAAACGTGGAGTGTGTCATGAAGAAATATCTCATCATCGCCGCCGTCGCAGCGGGCCTCGCCGGTTGCAATTCCAACGACCCCGGCGACCGCGCATTGGTGGGCGGCGCGCTCGGCGCTGCGACGGGCGCCACGGTGGCGGCGGCGACGGGTGCCAACGCGGGCGGCACGCTGGTCGGCGCGGGCGTCGGCGCGGTGGGCGGTGCGGCGCTGGGTGCGGCGACGGCGCCGCGCTGCGTGAACCAGTACGGCACGCGCGTCCCCTGCTGATCGTCCTCGCCCGACGACGCACCGCGCGGCCTCACGCGCGGTGCCCACCGACGCGGCCTAGAACTCGATCCCGGCCTGAGGCTTCACACCGGAGCGGAAGGGATGCTTCACCTGCGTCATCTCGGTGACGAGGTCGGCGATCTCGATCAGCTCGTCCTTGGCGTTGCGTCCGGTGACGATCACGTGGACATCGTCCGGCTTCTCGTCACGCAGGAAGGCGACGACGTCGGCAAGGTCGATATAGTCGTAGCGCAGGACGATGTTGAGCTCGTCCAGCAGCACCATGCGGTGCTCGCGGGACAGGATCATCGCCTTCGCGGCGTCCCATGCGGCGGCTGCGGCGGCGATGTCGCGCTGGCGGTCCTGGGTCTCCCAGGTGAAGCCCTCGCCCATGCGCTTGACGGTCACCTGATCGGGGAAGCGGTCGAGGACCGCTTTCTCTCCGGTCTCAATGCGGCCTTTGATGAACTGGACGACGCCCACCTTCATGCCGTGGCCGATGGCGCGCATCACCATGCCGAAGGCGGCGGTCGACTTGCCCTTGCCCTTGCCGGTGTGGACGATGAGAAGCCCCTTCTCGATCGTCTTGGTGGCGAGGATCTTGTCCCGCGCCTCCTTCTTCTTGCGCATCTTCTCGGCGTGGCGCGCGTCGAGGTCGGCCTCGGTGCCGGTCTTTGAATCGGCTTGGCTCATCATGGTCTCCGTCCGCCGGCGGGGCCGGCAATCGGCAGGACCATAAACGATGCGACCCCGCCGCGACGAGATGCGATGACGGTGCGACCGCCCGCCCCCGCGTCAGCCGGAGGCGGCGATCGCGATGCGGGGCTGGTCCTTCCCCTCCTGGGCGAGCAGCGCCTTCAGCTCGTCCACCGGAACGGCCTTGGAAAAATAGTAGCCCTGGAGGAAGCGGCCGCCGAGCTCCGTGATCATGCGGACCTGCTCGGCCGATTCCACGCCTTCGACGATCAGCCGCAATTGCAGCGAGCGCGCCACCTCGATGATACCGCGGATAATCTTCTGCTTGGCGGCATCGGTCTCGATCCCGGACACGAAGCGGCGGTCCACCTTGAGTTCGGATATCGGCAGCGTCGAGATGTGGATCAGCGACGCATAGCCGGTGCCGAAATCGTCCAGCGAGAAGTTGACGCCGCGTTCGCTGGCGGCACGGATCTCGGCGCCGAGGCGGCCGGTGGGATCGTCCAGCACCACGCCTTCGGTGATTTCGATGGTGATCTGGCCGTTGTCCGAGCCGAGCGTTTCGACCCGCTTGCCGATGCGTTGCAGGAAGGTGTCACGCACGAGATCGCCGGCCGAGGCGTTGACGGCAAGCGTCAGCTTGTCGGCACGGTCGCGGTTGATCTGGGCGATCTCGGCGATGGCGCGGTCCACGACGGCAAGGCTGATCTGGGCGCCCAGTTCATGGTCGGCGAGCGCGCAGGCAAAGTCGCTGGCGGTGCGCACCCTCTCCCCGTCGATCCAACGGGCGAGCGCCTCGACACCGACGATGCGGCCGGACGCAAGATCGAGCTGCGGCTGATAATAGGGTACGATATTGCCGGCCTTCAGCGCCTCGCGCGCGGACAGCATGGTCTGCGTGCGCTCCTGCTGGGCCTGGCCGAAGGTCGGGTCGTAAAGGGCGAGCGCGGAAAGCGCCTCCTCCTTCATCCGGTAGAGGGCGAGGTCGGCGGCACAGATGAGGTCGTGCTCGGCCTCGCCATGGTCGGGCGAAATCGCCGCGCCCGCCGAAAGGTGGACGAGCACGGTCTGCTCTTCCCAGGTCAGATAGATGTCGAGACTGTTGCGCAGCCGCTCCAGCACCGCGTTGAGCGCTTCGCGCGATTCGAGGTCTTCAAGCAGGATCGAAAACTCGTCGCCCCCGGTGCGGGCGACCGTGTCGTTGGCGCGCACGGTCTTCTTCAAACGCTCGGCCACCAGGCACAGGAGACGGTCGCCGGCGGCATGGCCCAGCGTGTCGTTCACGTGCTTGAAGTCGTCCACGTCCACCAGGACGAGGCACACGTAGTTGCTGGTGCGCTTTCGCCGCTCCAGCGCGGTCTTGAAGCGGTCGGCGAAGAGGGCGCGGTTGGGCAAGCGTGTCAGCGCGTCGTGGTTGGCCGTCCACCAAAGGCGTTCGTTGGCCTCGTGCGCCGCCGTCACGTCCTGCAGGACGCCGGCGAGGCGATCCGGCCTCTCCTCGTCCGCACTCTGGCGCTGGGCGATGACGCGCACGGTGCGCTTGCGGCCCGCCGCCGTCTCGATCGGCATCGTCACATCGAGCGGGTCGGAGGATACGGCAGCCGACAAAAGCAGCTTCTCGAGCTGCTTGTTGTAGGGACTGACGAAGTAGTTCAGCGCCTCGCTGACGGAGGGCATCGGCTCCCCCGGCGAGCGGTCGTGGATGCGGAACATCTCGTCCGACCAGAACATCGACCCGGAGATGAGATCGCACTCCCACACGCCGATGTTGGCGGTGCGCTCCAGATGGTCGAACATCAGGATGTAGCGCTTCAGGTCGATGCGGTAGCGCTGGGTGAGCGCGTTCTCCGCCACCTGCCGCTTGGCCGCGACGATGAAGCGCGACAGGCGCTGTGCACTGAGCCCCGTCCGCGGCACGAAGATGAGGAAGGCCAGCCGCCGCCCGCCGCCGACCATGGGCAGCATGATGACGGCGTTCCACGGCGCCTCGAAGGGCAGCGACGTTCCGGCGAGCGGCAGGCCGAGGTCGCCGGTCTCGGCGATGTCGATCGGGTCGATGTCGCACGCCATCTGAACGACGCTGTCACGCAGTGACACGGCGTCGTCGCTACACCCGATGATGGTCGGCTGCGGCGACAGATCGACAAGGGCGACGGGCCCCGAATCCAGCGCGAGTTGAGCCATGGCCGCAAGGTGGTCGAACGGCTGGGCGCGTCCCAGCTTGGTCAGTGCGGCGTTGAAATACTTCAACATGTCACGCGCCCCGATGGCTCATCAGTCTCGCGAAAGGTAACCGAGAATGCACGCGTCGAGCTTGCATCGGATGGTTTAGCTGCAAAAGCACGGCGGAAGCATGGCATGCGCACATATTTGCAGGCACCCCTCATCGCCGATGACCGGCCCCGCGGCGCCTCACGACGCGCGCGGGGGCGCCCGGCGCACCGCGGCCGACGACTGGGCGATGGGAACGCCCGTTCCCGCCGCGAGGTAGCCGCCGTCCACCGTCAACGTCTGGCCGCTGACATAGCCTGCGTCGGGACTGGTGAAGAAGGCGACGGCGTTGGCGGTCTCGTCCTCCTCCCCATAACGCGCCATCGGGATCGTGCGGGTATAATCGGCACGCATTTCGGCGGTGTGGAGATCGCGCGACATGGGCGTGTCCACCGGCCCCGGCGCCACGGTGTTGGCGGTGATGCCGTACGGTCCCAGCTCCAGCGCGAGCTGCTTCATCAGGTGGATCGCCGCCGCCTTCGAGGTGCCGTAAGCCGTCCGCCCGAAGCCCGCCCGCATGCCGGAAATCGAGGCGATCATCACGAACCGGCCCGAAAGTCCCTCGTTGACGAGGTCACGCGCAGCAAGCTGATAGACCGTGAACCCGGATAGGACGTGGACGTCGAGCGCTTTCTCGAAGGTGGCGATGTCGACGTCGAGGAAAGGGGCCAGAGGGGCGATGCCGGCGCAGTGAACGACGATGCCGAGCGGTCCGAAATCGTCGCGCACGGCGCGGTAGGCGTCGACCATGGCCGAGGTGTCGGACACGTCGCAGGACAGGCCGAGGCCGCCGGGCAGTTCAGTCGCCCGCTCAGGCGTCTCGTTCAACAGGTCGACGATCGCGACCCGGTTGCCGTCCGCCGCGAGCCGCCGGGCGACCGCGAAACCAAGCGCTCCGGCCCCGCCGGTGACGAGAGCCGTGCGCGGCAACTTGCCGGGCGCGACATGCAGTGCTCCGTTTCCGATCATCGGCCGATAGCCGCAATGCTGGAAAACAGGACAGGTCCGCCGCCCGGCTTGTGAGACGCGAGCGGCAGGGTCGAAAACGAAAGTCTGGGTCGCACGCTTAAACGGTTCCTCGCTGAGGCGATGGGATCAAGACGGACGCTGGCGAAGGCTTGCTGAAAGCCGTTGCGCACAAAGTCTCGGCTACGCCCGCCGATTTCGGCCTGTCACTAGTGAGCGATGCTTGCCTGCACGGTCAAGTTCAAAAGCCGTCTCAGCATCCAACTGCTGATTAAAGAACCATGATTGCGACCGCCGTAGCATAAATTGCGAGCAGCAGTGCGCTTTCGAAGCCGATATTTGCCACACCATGTTCTTCGCGGCGGATTAATCCAAGCAAAAGGACGCCGGTCATGATCAGTCCGACCAGCGCCCAGAACACGCTGCCGCCGTCGATGGCGTGGTAGATCGACCCATCGCGGTAGGCGACATCGGCGGCGGCCAGAAAGAGGACGTCGAACACGTTGCCGCCGATGATGCCGCCGACCGCAAGCTGCAGGGCGCCCGCCCGCACGGCGGCGATGGTCGTCACGAGTTCGGGCAGCGACGTGGCGACGGCGGTGAAGAGCGTGCCGACGATGGTTTCGCCGAGCCCCGTCTCCTCGGCGATGACGATGCCCGACTGCGCGATCGCAAGGCCCGCCGCGCCGATGACCGCCGCCAATCCCAGAAACAGGGCGACGAGTTGCCACAGCGCACGCGGATCGCGCTCGTCCTCCGGCACGTCCTCGCGCGTCTTCGCCGTCATGATCGGCTTCCACATCGGGTTGTCGCGGTCGCGCCCCGCCATCTTGAGCCCCGCGACGTAGGAGAAGAGAAGGACGAAGGTGGCCGGGTGGATGCCCAGAACCGTCACGTCGGGCGTATAGATCGCCACCACGGGCACGGCGAGAAGCAGGATGAGAAGCGTGGCCTGGGTGAGGTTGGCCACCGAGGCGGCCGCATGCTCGAGATTGGCGCGGCGGTAGGCCATATCGGCGATGGCGAGGAATGCGGTCTGCGCGGCGATCCCCCCCAAGGCGTTGGACGCCGCAAGGTCAACGTTGCCGTTGGCGGCCGCCGCCACGGACGTCACCGTGCCCGGAATGGAGGTGGTCGCCCCCAAGAGGACCGCACCGGCGATCGCCTCACCGAGCCGGGTGCGGTCGGCCAGGCGATCGGCCACGCGCGACAGAAGGGTTCCGGCCAGCGCAATCACGGTGGCGGAGGCGGCAAAGACCACGTACGCGGTCGTGACGGAAAATTCCCACATGGTGTAGGAAGACCGGCGTCCCGCGAGGTGTTCCCTTGCCGCGCCGAATTTGGCGAACACATCTCCAGGGAAAGGCCGGCAGGCGCGTGCGTGCCGGACGCGAACGGACCATGCTCGCTCGGCCGCCGCAATTCGTGCGTCTGCGGACCAGAAGACGGTGCGCGCGAGCTCCACACGAAGGAACGCCCATGGCGATCGCCACCATCAATCCCACCACCGGGGACACGCTGAAGAGCTTCAGCGCCCACTCCGACGCGGAGGTCGACGCCAAGATCGACACCGCCGAAAGCGCTTACAGGGACTGGCGCCTCGTCGACATCGCCGACCGTGCCGCGATGCTGAACAAGGCCGCCGATATCCTCGATCGCGACTGCGAGAGCCTCGCCGCTCTCGCCACGCTGGAGATGGGCAAGACCATCGGTTCCGCCCGCGCCGAGGTGCAGAAGTGCGCCTTCGTCTGCCGCCACTATGCGCAGAAAGCGGCCGCCTACCTCGCCGACGAGATCCTGGAGTCGAACGCGTCCAAGAGCTACGTGAGCTACCAGCCGATGGGGCCGGTGCTGGCGGTGATGCCCTGGAACTTCCCCTTCTGGCAGGTCTTCCGCTTCGCCGCGCCGGCCACTGCGGCGGGCAATGTCGGCCTCCTCAAGCATGCGTCCAACGTTCCGCAGGTGGCGCTCGCCATCGAGGGGATCTTCCGTGAGGCGGGCTATCCGGACGGTATTTTCCAAACCCTCCTGATCGGCGGCTCCAAGGTGGAGCGGGTGATCCGCGACCCGCGCATTCAGGCCGCCACCCTCACCGGCTCGGAGCCTGCGGGCATGTCCGTCGGCAAGATCGCCGGCGAAGAGATCAAGCACGTCGTGCTGGAGCTCGGCGGATCGGATCCCTTCATCGTCATGCCGTCGGCCGACATCGCCGCGGCGGCCGACACGGCGGTGAAAGCGCGCAACAACAACAACGGCCAGACGTGCATCGCCGCGAAGCGCTTCATCGTCCACGCCGACGTGTACGATGAGTTCACCGAGCGCTTCGTCGCCGGGATGGAGGCCCAGGTCATCGGCGATCCGATGGACGAGGCGACCACCCTCGGCCCGCTCGCCACGGAGCAGATCCGCACGGACCTGACCAAGCAGGTCGACCAGCTCGTTCATGATGGAGCCAAGGTGCTGACCGGCGGCAAGGCGCGGACAGGGAAAGGGTGGTTCTACGAGCCGACCGTCCTCGCCGACATCCCGTCCGGAAGCGCGACCCGGTGCGAGGAGCTCTTCGGCCCCGCGGCCATGCTCTTCAAGGTCGGGTCCATCGACGAGGCCATCACGATCGCCAACGAGACGCGCTTCGGCCTCGGCTCGGCCGCCTTCACCAACGAGCCGGCCGACATCGCCCGCTTCGCCCGCGACATCGAATCCGGCAGCGTCTTCATCAACTCCATGGTCGCGTCCGATCCGCGCCTGCCCTTCGGCGGCGTGAAGAAGTCCGGCGTCGGGCGCGAACTTGCCGCCCACGGCATCCGCGAGTTCGTCAACGTGAAGACGATCGCCATCGCCTGAGCGGCACCACGAACGAAAGAGGCGGGACCTCGCGGCCCCGCCTCTGCGATCATGTGAACGCGGTGCACTTCGCGGCGAGCGGCCGCCGGAGGGCGTTCAGTCGGCGGCGAGGTCGGCCACGCAGGCGGCGACCCAGCGGTCCACTCGCGTCGCCTCCACCACCTTCATGAGCGCGGCATGGCGTTCGCGTCGTTCGCCCAGCGGCATCGCGCGTGATGCACGGATCGCGGCTGCGATCCCCTCGGCGTCGTGCGGGTCGATGATGAGCGCGTCGGTCATGTCCTCCGCCGCCCCGGCCATGTCGGACAAGATGAGCACACCCGGATCCGCCGGGTCCTGCGCCGCGACATATTCCTTGGCGACGAGGTTCATCCCATCGGCCAGCGGTGTGACGAGTGCTGCATCCGCACCGCGCAGGAGGTGGGCGACGCCGACCCGGTCGCAGCCTTTCGTCATCAGCTTGAACGGCGAATCGGCGAGCCCGCCGAAGCGGGAGATGAGGTGACCGGCCTCCGCCTCCACCTCCGCTCTCTCGCGCGAATAAGCGGGCACGGTCTCGCGGCTGAGCGGCGCGATCTGGGTGAAGACGGTATCGCCCGCTCTCGCCGGATCGGCGGCGAGATACCGCTCGAAGCCGCGGATGCGATGGGCGATGCCTTTGGAATAATCCAGCCGGTCGATGCCGATGAGGCTGTACGTGCGGGCTGCGAAGGCGAGGTAGGCGGCAACGTCTTCCGGCGGCGGCTTGGCGAGGCTCGCCTCGATCTCGCGCGGCTGCGTGCCGATGGGCCGCACCTTGATGCGCACATGGGAGCCGTGAACGAGAACGCGGAAGCCGGCACGATCGGTGACGATGGTCCCCTCGCCCACCGACGCCAGCGTTTCGGCGAGGCGGACGGCATCGCGCCGGGTCTGCACGCCGATGGTGTCATAGGCGGCCAGAGCGCGCACGATGTGACGCGCCTCGGGAAGCGTGCGGAAGGTCGCCGGCTGCGGAAAGGGGATGTGGAGGAAGAGCCCGATCGGCCCGCCCATCCCGCGCGCGCGCAATGCGGAGGCGAGGATCAGGAAATGGTAGTCATGCACCCAGATGGTGTCGCCGGGCACCGCGGTGCGGGCGATCGCCTCGGCAAACGCGGTGTTGACGGTGCTGTAGGCGCTGAAATCACCGTCGGTGCGGGCGACGAGGTCCGGCCGCCCGTGGAAGACCGGCCACAACACGCTGTTGGCATAGCCTTCATAGTAGCCGCGGAACGTGTCGGGATCGATGTCGAGGAGACCGAAGGCCATGTCGCCGACGGTTTCGAAGTCGAACCCGTTGTCGGCATGCCCCGCGTGGCCATATTCGCCGGACCAGCCGACCCACAATCCGTCGCCGCCGCGGAGCGCTTCCGACAAGGCCTGCGCCAGGCCGCCCGCCGTCGCCGCCTTGGTGGGCCGCGAGACGCGATTGGAAACCGCGATTAACCTCCCGTCCAGTTTGGCCGTGCCGATCGGGGGCCGTATTGCGTCAACCCATACCTGACCGATGGAGCCCATAGACGTCGATTGCCCTCTCTCTGACATGCAGGAGGGTAACGCCGGCGATGAGACTTTAGTTGCTGCACGAATGTGCATGCGACATCACAGCCCCACCGCCCGCATTCGCGCCGCAGTCAGACTTTGATGCACGCCGTCGAGCTCATTCCACGGCTCCCCCTCGGCAATTTGGCCGACGTGGATGGGCTGAGGCTGGCTCAGCGCGTCGAGCTCGTCCCATGACAACGGAAGCGCGAAGGGGGCACCCGGACGCGCGCGGGTCGAGTAAGGAGCAACAGCCGAGGCCTTCCAATCGTTGCGCAGATAATCGATGAAAATGCGGCCCTTCCGTTTGGCCTTCGACATCGTGATGAGGTAGCGGTAGGGCTCCGCCTCGCTCATCCGCTCCGCGAAGGCGCGCGTCCAGGCCTTGGCCTCGTCCCAACCGGTGCGCCTGTCGATCGGCACGACGACGTGGAGACCCTTGCCGCCGGTGGCTTTCAAGAACGCGGTCATGTCCAGCGACGCCAACCGTTCGCGCACCGTGAGAGCGGCGTCCTTGACCGCGTCGAACCCCACGCCTTCGCCGGGGTCGAGGTCGAACACCAGCCGGTCGGGACGGTCGGGCCGATCCACGCGCGCCCCGCGCAGGTGGATTTCCAGAACGCCGAGTTGAACGAGCTGCATCACGTCTTCCGGCGCGCTGACGACGATGGCTTTGCCGTCCTCGCCGATCTCGCGGCCCATGCGCTCCGGCATGCCTTCCGGATGGCGC
Organism: Acuticoccus yangtzensis; assembly: GCF_001927245.1. GTDB lineage: Bacteria > Pseudomonadota > Alphaproteobacteria > Rhizobiales > Amorphaceae > Acuticoccus > Acuticoccus yangtzensis. The sequence goes on from NZ_MJUX01000005.1 coordinate 82,377, forward strand.
TGATAGAAGCACGCCTTCCCCGATCCGTGCGGACAGCGCACCAATGTCAGCGGGCGCCCTTCGATGTGCGGCAGCATCCGCTCCATGTGCGCCGCATAGTGAGCCGCGAGCCCGGACTTGGTGATGCCCTGATCCGCGAACAGCACCTTGTCCGGATTGCTGAGGGTGACGCCGTAGGTTTCGCCCATGGTGTCCTCGCTGGCGCCATCCGCGGCGCGGGTCCGCCTCGGGCGTTGTTCGGCCGGTGCGGCGGCGGGCGCGGCGGCCGTCCGGGACCGTGCGTTCGAAGGCGGTTCCCGGTCGGTGCTCGTGGCGGGATGGTCGGACGGAAGCTCCACGGCAGAGGCATCGACGTCCGCGAGGCCTCGGTAGGCCGCGTGGCGAAGCTGACCGTCATCGGTCATCGTCAGATATTCGGCTGTGGCGACGAGGTCCGGCCGGACGAACAAGGGCTTCCCTTGGGCGCCCGTCGGGGCGGCAGGCTTGACGGCGAAGGGCGATGTCTTTCGCTCCCGCTCTTCGAGGAGGGCGAGGAGCCGGCGCGATTCCGCGGCGTTGAACCCGGTCCCCACTCGGCCGACCGGGATGAGCCGCCCATCACGATAGGCGCCGAGGAGGAGCGCACCGAGCCCCGACGCGCCCCCTTTGGTATAGCCGCCGACGACGAAATCGCCCGTGCGAACGGCCCTGACCTTGACCCACGACCCGTGCCGGCCGGAGCGGTAGAGGCTGCCCGCCTTCTTGGCGACGATCCCTTCCAGCCCCATCGCCGCCGCGCGCTCGAACAGCGCCTCCTGCTTGCCGGGGCCGAGATGATCACCGTAGACGATGGGCCCGCCGCGGCCGCCGCCGAGCTCACCTACGAGCCGCTTCAAAGCCGCCTTGCGAGCCTCGATGGGCTCGCCGCGCCAATCCTTGCCGTCGGCGAAGAGAAGATCGAAGGCGACGTAGGCGGCCCCGTCCCCGCCGCTGTCGCGCAAGGCGCGCTGCAGACGCCCGAAGTCGGTCTTGCCGTCAGCGTCGAAGACGACGACCTCGCCGTCCAGCATGACCCCGCGCGCCGCCAGCGGACGCGCTGCCTCGTCGATCGCGCCGAAACGGTCCGTCCAGTCGTTCTCGTTGCGCGTTGTCAACGTCACGGCGCCGTCCGCCGCCCTCAGGATCGCGCGGTAGCCGTCATATTTCACCTCCGCCAGCCAGTCGCCTTTGGGCGGGATCTTGCGCGGCTGGCACAGCGCGGGGGGCACGAAGCGGGGCACGCTGCCGGCCCCGCCGCTGGCGCCAGCCGCCGCCTCGCCGGGTACGGGAGTGGCGGTTGCGGAGGTGAGCGCGGCCTCCGGCTGATCGTCCGCCGGCCGGTCGGAGTGCCACACGCTGTCCGCCGCGGCGATCGCCTTCATCGTGCGGCCCGTCGCAACGCTGGTGGTTGCGGTGCCGATCAGGTCGCGGTCCGGGTCGGCGGCATCGTCGCGGGTTTTGATGAGAAGCCACTGGGGCGGGCGTCCCTTCTCCGCCTTCATGCGTTGAAGGTGCCAGCGCCCGGTCATCCGCTCGCCGAAGAGGTCGAAGGTCAGCGCCCCGGCCGAAAGGCCCTCGGCCGCGTCCTTCCCGTCCGCCATCGCCCAGGTGCCGCGGTCCCACAGCATGACCGTCCCGCCGCCATATTCGCCCTCCGGGATCCGCCCCTCGAAGCCGCCATAGCTCAGCGGGTGGTCCTCGGTCTCCACGGCAAGGCGCTTTTCGGCGGGGTCGAGGCTCGGACCGCGGGTCACCGCCCACGACTTCAGCACCCCGTCCATTTCCAGGCGAAAATCGAAATGCAGGCGGCGCGCGGCGTGCTTCTGCACCACGAAGCTGGCGGCGCCCTTCCCCCTTCGCCCGCGCGTGGCGGCGGCGCGCGGCTCGGGCGTGACCGAGAAGTCCCGCTTGTCCCGATAGGCCTTCAGCCGGTCCGACACGTCAGGCGCTCTTCTTCTGGCGCGTCTCCGTCTGACGTTTGGACGCGGCCTTCGACGTTTTCGCCGCCGTCCCCGTCGTTTTCGCACCAGACTTCGCGGTGCTCTTGCCGGCCGTCTTGGGGGTGGTTTTCGCGCTTGTCTTGGGCGAACTCTTCGCCGGGGCCTCGGCGGCGGTTCGACGGGTCCGCCGCGCGGCGGGCTTGTCCTCCGCGCCGGAGCCCGCCTTGTCGTCCAAGCTCGCCTTCAAAGCGTCCATCAGATTGATGACGTTGGAGCCCTTCTCCCTCGCCGCCTTCTCGGGCTTGATCTTGCCGCCCTTCAGCTTGGACTCGATCAGCCCCTTCAGCGCCGCCTGATAGTGGTCGACGAAGGTGTCCGGCTCGAATTCGCCGGACCGCGCGGTGATGAGGCTCTGCGCCATGTCGACCTGATCGCGCGAGACCTTCACCTCGCCGATGTCCTCGAAGTAGGCGTTCGATTCGCGCACCTCGTCGGCGAAGCGCAGCGTCTCCAACAGCATCCCGTCGCCGCACGGCTGGATCGCCACGATCCGCTCGCGCCGGGACAACACGATCTGGCCGAGCGCCACCTTCTTGGCTCCGCGCAGGGCATCGCGGATGGTCACGAAGGCTTCGGCTGCCATGTCCCCGTCAGGCGCCAGAAAATAGGGCCGGTCGAAGTAGATCGGGTCGATGTCGTCGAGGTCGACGAAGCGCGACAGGTCGATGGTGTGGCGCGTCTCGACCTGGAGCGAATCCAGCTCCTCGTCGGTCACGGGGACGTATTTGTCGCGGTCGTACTCGTAGCCCATGACGATGTCGTCACGCTCCACCGGCCCCTCGTCGGGCACCACGTTCTGGATGCGCACGCGCTCGTGCGTCTCCTTGTGGATGCGGTGGAGGGAGACGCGCTCGGTGTTCGTCGTCGCCGCATAGAGGCGCACGGGAAAGGAGACGAGTGCGAGGCGGACATGGCCCTTCCAATAAGCGCGCGGGGCCATGGCTCAGTGATTCCTGAGGGCGTCGATCAATTCGCCTTTGGACATCTTGGACCGGCCGTCGATGCCGATCTCCTGGGCGCGGGCGTAGAGATCGTCCTTGGTCATGTCCTCGTAGGCCGGGGCCTTCCCGCCCTTCTTGGACGGCTGGGAGCCGTTCGCCTTGGCGTTGGCGATCCGCGCCGCCTTCTCCTTGCTGGCGCCGTCATCGCGCAGCGCCTCGTAAGTCTCGGGGTCTTTGACCGAGGGGCCGGGGTCTTTCCGCTTCGTCGCGCCTTTTGCCATGGGATCCTCGCCGGGGTGGCGGCGCCCCTACGGCGCCCTGTCCACAAACGTTCCGCAGAACGAATCACCAACGAGGAATCACGGCGAATCGTTCCGCCGCGATGTCAAGTCCGTGTGAGGGTCAGGGAGCGGGGGCCGACACCGCCGTCACCAGATCGCGGTCGAGGTTGCGAGCCAGAATGGCGTCGAAGTCACCGTCCGCGCGCAGCTTGGCGAGGGCGGCGTTGATCGCGTCCAGAAGGTCCGAATCCTGCGGCCGCACGCCGATCGCCGCGGGCCGCGCCAACTGGTCCTCCCCTTGCGTGATGGTGGAGGAGAAGCCGAAGCGGCGCCCGAGCGGGGTGGACAGGAACTCGCGCCGGGCGGTGATGGCGGCGGCGAGCACACCGTCCAGCCGGCCGAGGACGAGGTCGATCCACATGCCCTCGTTGTGCGGGTAGAGGCGCACCTCCTTGGGCTCCGGATAGGTCTTCTCCAGAAAGCTGGCCTGGGGCGTTCCGGCCAGTGCGCCGTAGACGGCGCGACCGTCCTCCGCATCGCGCCGAGCCGAACGCGGCGTCACGAACCGCACGCTGAGGCTGAGATAGGGCGCGCTGTAGGCGATGGGCGAGCCCGCTTGGGCCGCGATCGCCGGTGTGGCGACGGCAAAGGCGACGCGCCTGTCGAGGAGCGCCTGAATGATGTCCTCGGCGGCCATCGGCATGATCTGGCAGTTCGCCTTCATGGTGCGGCAGAGCGCATTCACGAGGTCAACGTCGAACCCGCTGCGCACGCCGAAGCGTCCGGCGAAGGAGAACGGCGCCGCGTCGTCCAGGATCGCGACGTTGATCGGGGTGCTGCTGCCGGCGGCGGCGGCTTGGGCCGGAGCCGCCGCGGCCGCTTCGACGGGGATGCCGAGCGCACCGGCCGCGGTGGCGGCGGAGTCGGCCGAAATGCCCGTGGTGGCGCCGCTCGATTCGGGCGGCGTGGTGAGGCCGAGCGCGCCTGCGGCGGTGGCCGCCGTGCTCTCGTCCTGCGGATCGGCGGTGGCGCTCGCGGATGCGGCGTCGCCGGCCGTGCTGCTCTCCGCGCCCGCCGCATTGTCCGGCGGCGAGGTGAGGCCGAGCGCGCCCGCGGCGATCGCGGCGGCATCGTCGTCCTCGTCGACGATGTCTTCGACGTCGGCGTCCACCTCGGCCGTGTCGACGTCATCAGTCGCGCCCGCGGCGGCGGGGGCGGACGGTTCCTCGGTCACCGGGGTCACCGGCGCTCCTTCGACGGTCGCGTCCGCCGCGTCGGTCGCAACTTCGGCGGCGGTCACCGCGTCGGCCGTCGCCGCTGCCGGCGCTGCCGTTTCGGCGGAGGGGGCCGCGACATCGGCCGAGGTCGAAGTCTCGGCCGGGGCGCCCGTCTCCACAGCGCCCTCGGGGGATGCGTCGGCCTCGCCTCCCGGCGCCGCGGCGGGCGCCTGCGCCGCGGCGGGTGCCGGTGCGGATGCCGCTGCATCGGCGGCTTCCGATGCGGGCGTTGCCGACTCGGCCGTCTGTCCTTCCGGTGCCGGATTTTGTGCCGCAGCAGACGGTTCCGCATTCTGAGGTGCGTTGTCCGTGGCCGCGGCGGGCGCCGCAGCGTCGCCGGTCGCGGTCTGCGGCAACGGCGCGGCAGCCTCCCCGGCGGATGGGGAAGACACCTCCCCGGCCTCGGGTGCGGCGACGGGACGCCCATCCGCGTCGAAGGTCATGTTGCGGTCGCTGTGGGCGGGCGGATCGGTGAGGCCGAGCCCTGCGGCGCCGATCGCCGCATCCTCCGAAAGCCCCGATGCGCTGTCGGCTCCGGCATCCTGTGCGAACGCCGGTGCGTGGGTCGCCTGGGCGGCGAGAAGCGTGAGGGCCGTCAGCCCCGCGAAGACAATGCGCATCAGTTCACCTGTCGGCTGGCGCGGCGGGCGGCCAGTTCAATGACACGGGTCGTCGCCTCGGGGTCCGCCTCGCCGTTCAGCATGTCACGCACGGCCGCAGCCACATCGTCGGCAAGGTCGAGATAGTTCGCGCCGTAGCGATCGACCGGAGCGGCCACCAGTTGATCCACGCTTTCGCCGATGATCCGCAACACCGCATTCACGGCCAAGATTTCATCCTCGTCGTAGAGGGCACGCCATGTCGGGGCGAGGCCGTAGGCGAGCGCGGCGCGCCGCTGCTCGGCCTCGCTCGTCATGAAGGCGGCGAGCTCGGTCGCCGCCTCGCTGCTGCGCGAGTGGCGCGACACCCCCGTGTACCAGGTCGAGACCAGCAGCGGCGACGTGCCTTCCTCGCCCCGGCCCTGGGGCCGCAGCACCGTCGCCACGTCCTGCGCCACGGCGGAGCTGCGCACCGCCGTCAACGCCGTGGATCGGGCGACGAGCGCGGCCGTGATGCCGCTCGTGAAATCGTTGATGGCGCCCTGCGCGGTGGTGCTCGTCACGCCCGACGTGGTGACCGACCCGATCGCGCTGTTGAGAAGCTGCAGCGCGGTCAAAAGCGCGTCATGGTCCTGCAGCCCGCTCGCCCCGACGGAGTAGACCCAGTCCAGGAAAAGCGGGAAGAGCGTCGGCCCGGCGGCGCCGAACGCCAGTCCGTTGGCCCCGTCGCTCGGCGCCGACATCAGACTGTCGCGCAAGTCCGACCACGCTTTGGGATCGTCGCCCAGGACGTCGCTGCGCATGAAGAGGAGCGTCACCGCGACATGCTGCGGCAGGCCGACGAGCCGGCCGGCGTCGCGGCCGATCTCGAGGATGCCGGGAAGCTCTGTCCCCGCGGGTGGCTCCGGCAAGGTCGCAAGGTCGCCGCCGAGGGCGGGGATCCAGCTCTCGGGAAACTGCAGCACGTCGATCCGGGGGCTCTGCACATCGAACAAAGCCCGGTAATTCTCCAGCGAGGTTCGCCCATTCGGATCGGCGCTGACGACACGCACCGTGTGTCCGCTCTGCCGGGCGAAGCGGGCGGCACTCTCGCTACAGAATTCGCTCGCCTGTCCGACGGAGAGGCAGGCCAGCGTCAAATCCGCCGCCTTCAACGGGCTCGCGGACAGGCACACCAGCGTGGCAAGAAGCAGCAAACGCACGCATTTTACTCCACTCAATCGACGACGTGCGGCAGGGTCGTCCCGCCCCCGGTTTGCTCAATTCCGGCGCGCAGGAGTTGTCTCTACCGCCCGGTCGTCATAGTCCGGGTCCTGGCGCGGCCACAAGGTCGGGCCATCCGTTCTGTCCGCGTCACGAGTTCTCAATGGTCTCCATCGTCGTCCGTTTCTGCCTTGCGATCCTGGTTTCCGCCCTGGTTGTCGGGGCGTCCCAGGCTCAGACCGTCGACCTTGCCGCCCTCAAGCGCCAACTGGCTCAGATCGAGGGCGACACCCGCAACGTCGATATTGCCATTGAGCGGCAAAGGGCCGAGAATGCCCGCCTCATCAACGTCTTGAGTCAGGTGCGCGACACCGGCCAAGGCGTCACCTTCGAGGAACTTCGCCAGGCCCAATTCGAGGTCGACATCGCCCGAACCCGGCTCCTGACCCTCGCCCACCGGCTGACGGAACAGGACCAGCGCGCCGACCAGTTGAGCGCCCAGATCGTTTCGGCCACCGCCGCGCTGAGAGCCAACGAGCGCGACACCTTGCAGCGCATTCTGGACGAAGCGGCGATCGACTGGCGCGACAGGATCCGCACCGCGTCGACCACGATGATGTCGCGCCTCGCCACCTTCCAGGCCCTGTCGGCCGAATATCTCAATCTGCGCGAGGAGCAGCTCAGCATCCTCCAGCGCTACATCAGCCTCGATGCGCTCGCCGGTGTCGGCGACGTGGAGGACAGCCCGGTGGTGACGCGCCTCAGGCGCCTCGTCAACCAGCTCGCCCAGCAGGCGATCACCCTCTCCAACGAGGCCGCCAACATCGTCGACGGCAACCCCGCCGCGGTGCAGCGCCGCAACCTTCTGCGCCTGCGCTCGGACGAGGCGCTGCTGCGCTCCAACACCCGCCTCACCGACATCGCCATCGTCGAATCGCGCAGCAAGCTCGCCGCCTTGCAGCCGATCCGCGAAGAGCCGTCGATCCCGATCCGCCTGTTCGACGAAGCGATCGACACGCTGGAGGATGCGCTGGAGCTCCTCGCCCAGCGTGCCGAGACGATCGCGCTGAACCGGGATGGGCTGGGCGACCTCAGCCGTATCCTTGCCGAGCCGACGCAGGACGCCGTCCAGGCGCGCGCCCTCAGCGAACGCATCAACGCCCTCAGCACCCTCCTCGACGATCAGGCCGAGGAGATCGGCTCGCTTCAGGAGCAGATCGGCGACGAGATCGGCGCCCTGTCGCGTGAGCGGGCGGTTCGCGAGCGCGCCGTTCTCCTGACGCGCGAAGTGGCCCGCACGGACCAGGCCGCGCGCGAACGCATCGCCGCCGAGGTCGCCACCATCCCGCAGAAGCTGCGCGACATCTACGAAAGCCGGATGCTGGAGGTGATGACCGCCGTCGAGGTGGCGCCGCAGCGCACGCTCATCCTGTTCGGCGCGGTGATCCTGGTGCTTCTCGCCTTCACCTTCTATCTGCGCCAGAGCCTCCTGCGCCGCTTCATCTCCGCCGATGCCACCCGCGCCACGGAGATCCCGCTGGAAGTCGTGCGGCGGAACCTCTTCTGGCTCTTCCCCGTCGCCGCCTGGTACGCCTTCGCGGTGATGTTCCAGATCTCCGAGGAAACGACCATGTCGATCCTCAAGATCATCGTCATCCCCGCCGTCGCCGCCTCGCTGCGCGACTTCACCCAGGTCATCGTCTCACGCCAGACCTACGGCCAGCAGCGACGCATCGGCACCATCATCACCCGCGCCACGGAAATCGCCGTGGTGCTGTCGGCGGCCTTCGTGCTCGCCTACGTGGTGCTGGGCGAACTCAACCTGCTGCCGTCGACCGAAACGGCGATCAACCGTCTCGCCTACTCGGTGTTCGTGCTGTCGGGCCTGCCGATGCTGCTCTTCGTGTTCTTCTTCACCGCCTCGCGCGGCGGGGGATCCTACGGGCACATCCGCCGGTACATCGCCGCGGTGCTGTCGCTGCTGCCACCCGTCGCGCTGATCGCGACAGGCGTCACCGGCCTCCTGGGCTACACCCGCCTCGCGGTCATGATGCTGGAAAATCTCGGCCTCGCGATCCTGATCATCGCCGCGCTGGCCCTTGCCGTCGGCATCCTCAACGACCTGATGGAGGGGATCACCGCGCGGATCCGCACCAAGGACCCGGCGCGCGCCTTCTTCGCGCGGGCCAACTTCCTGCAACCGCTCAACCGTGCGGCGCAGATCGTGCTCCTCGCCGTCACCATCGCCGTGTGCGTGCAGATCTTCGGCTTCACCGCCGAAACGCCGGTCATCCGCGAAGTGGTGACCTTCTGGCAAACCTCGGTCTTCACCGCGGGCGGCACCACCTACACGATCGGCAGCGTCATTATCGCCGCCCTCGCCTTCGCGTTCGTGTTCTGGGTGGCCGGTTGGAGCCGGCGCGTCGCCTACACGGTGGTCTTCGGCAAGATGAAGGACATCGGCATCCGCCAGTCCCTCTCGGTCTTCGCCCAGTATGTCGTGGTGGTGATCGGTGTCATCATCACCCTCTCGGCCATCGGCTTCGACATCACCACCCTCACCGTGTTCGCAGCCTCTCTCGGCGTCGGCATCGGCTTCGGCTTGCAGAACGTCGTCAACAACTTCATCTCGGGCCTGCTCCTCCTGGTGGAGCGGCCGCTCAGGATCGGCGACATCGTCACCGTGGGCGCCAACTCGGGTACGGTCATGCAGATCGGCATCCGCTCCATGCGCATGAAGACGTTCGACGAGTTCGACCTCATCGTGCCCAACTCGGCGCTGATCTCCGATACCTTCACCAACTGGACGCGCACCAATTCGGTGATGCGCGTGATCCTGATGGTCGGCATCGGCTATGGCGACGATCCGGACCTTGCGATCAGCCTCGTCTATGACGCGCTGGAGGAGCACCCCGGCGTTCTGAAGGCACCGGCGCCGATGGTCACGGTCGAAGAGTTCGGCGACAACTCCATCAACCTGCGCGTCTGCTACTACATCGACCTCTACGGCAACTATTCCGGCTTCAAGGTGAAGTCGGAGGTGCTGACGCGGGTGGTCCGCAGCTTCGGCGCCAACGGCGTGTCGATCCCGTTCCCGCAGCGCGACATTCACGTCATCACGCCGCGCGCCGCGCCCGAGGTGCAGGGCAGCACCACCATCGTCCCGCGCGACACCCGCGAGAACGACTGGGTCGCCGACGCGATCGAGGCCGCCGGTGTCGATAGCGACGACGACCACGGCGGCAAGGACCCCGGCTAAAAGACCCCGGCGAGGGAGCCAACAGGACCGACGCCGAACAAAAAGGCCCGCCCTCGATCGAGGGCGGGCCTTTGTTCGTGCCGGGTCAGGGACGCCGGAGTTGCTGCGTGAGGCAGGCCCCCGTCTGACGCGGCGAGGGACCGAGACCGTCCGGCTGGCGCCGCCGAGGTCGCCTCAGAGGCTCATCAGCATCTTCACCGAGGTGACGGCGAGGAAGAGGGCGAAGATGCGCCCCAGCCAATCCTGCGGGATGGTGTGGGCGAGCTTGGCGCCGAGCGGTGCGAACGCCATCGACAACGGTGCGATCAGCGCGAAGCCGATGAGATTGACATAGCCGACGCTGCCGATGGGAAGACCCGGCTCGCCCCACCCGCCGATGGCGAAGCCGATGACGGCCGGCACGGCGATGACGAGGCCGATGGCCGCCGCCGTACCGACCGCCCGGCGGATCGGGATGCCGCACAGGGTGAAGATCGGCACCGAGAGCGAGCCGCCGCCGATGCCCATCATCGTGGAGATGCTGCCGATGAAGATGCCGATGCCGGTGATCCACGGCTGGCCCGGCAGAGCCGGCGCGATCTGGCGGCCCTTGAAGAAGGCCATGTGGATGGCGACCAGCAGCGCGACGCAGCCGAACACGGCCGTCAGCGCCTTCGCGCTCACCGCGGTGCCGACCAGAACGCCGATGATCACGCCGATCACCACCCCCGGCGCCACACGCTTGAGCAGACCGACATCGACACCGCCGCGTTTATAGTGCGATCGTGCCGAGACGATGGAGGTGGAAATGATCGTGGCGAGCGAGGTTGCCACTGCAAGGTGCATCCGCACCTCTTCCGGCACCTCCGCGAAGGGCAGCAGATAGAACAGGACCGGGACGATGACGATGCCGCCACCGACGCCGAGCAACCCGGCGATAATTCCCGCGAGGGACCCGGCGACGGCGAGGATCGCCGCGAAGAAGAGAATATCGAGCACGTGGACCTCGATGGCACGACAGAACAGGTGAGACCGAGCCCGGCAGGAACCTGCCGCACGCCGCCTCGCGATGGACGCCCGCCCGCCCCAAGGCGATGCGGAGCAAGGGTGTGCCCGCCCGGCGGCCGCACTGGCCGCCTGCGGCAAGACCGCCGGGACGAAGCGGACCGCCGCGCCGCAGGAGACTACTGCGACGCTGATGACCGCCGCGACGCAGCAGGGCGTTGGACCATCCGTCGCCCGCAGCACCTTGCGGGCGTCCGCCCGGTCCCAGCAGCGTCCGGCACACCCCGGTCCGCACCGCCCCCAGCCTGTGCAGCGGGGCGGACGACCGAGGGGACGGCGGAGACGGGAGCCGGTGCGGCCCGGTCGGGCACACGTGAAGAGTTCTGCGCCGCGCCGAACCCGTGCGCAAGCACATGATGCAAAATAGCTGGAGAGAGTGCCCCAATGCCCGGCTGCCGGAAGGCCTGCGGATCTACGCCATCGGCGACATCCACGGCGCGGCGACCATGCTGGACAAGCTTCTGGCGCTGATCGACGACGACATCGCGGCGGACCCGCCCGCGCGCGTCTCGGAGGTCTTCTTGGGTGACTACGTGGACCGCGGGCCGGACTGCGCGGGCGTGTTGCGGCGCCTGCGCGAGGTGCGGGCGGACCGCGAGCGCATCCACCTCATGGGCAACCACGAGCAGGCGATGATCGACGCGCTCGGCAACGGCACGCTGATGAGCCGCTGGCTGGCCTTCGGCGGCGAGGCGACGCTCGCCTCCTACGGGATCGACGTGCGGCAATGGCTGCACGACCCGCAGGCCCTTCAGCCGATGGCGCAGGCGGTGATCCCGGAAGAGGATCTCGTTCTTCTCGGCCGCCTCACCTCCTCGCATCAGGTGGGAGGGGTCGTCTTCGCCCATGCCGGAATTCGGCCCGGGGTCGCGCTCGGCGAACAGGCACTGCACGACCTCCTTTGGATCCGCGAGGATTTCTTGGACCACGAGGGTCCGCTCCCCGCCTTCGTGGTCCATGGCCACACCCCGGTCGATGTTCCCACCGTCACCCCTTGGCGGGCCAATGTGGACACCGGCGCCGTCTATGGCGGGCGGCTCACGGCGATCGTGCTGGAGGACCGCCGCTACCGCCTCCTCAGCGTCGACCATTGCTAACAGAACGGAATTGCGCGCTCAGGCGCCGCGCTCGGCCAGCTTGCGGCGCACGGCGATGAGGTCCTGCCAGGCGCGCCGCTTCTCCGCCGGCGTGCGCAACAGGTAGGCGGGGTGGAACATCGCCACCGCATCGATCTCGCCCGCCTCTCCGGCGTCGAACCTCACCCAGCGGCCGCGCTGGCGCATGATGCCGCTGTCCACCGAAAACAGCGTCTTCGCCGCAGAGCCTCCCAACGCCACCAGCACCTTGGGCCGCACCAGCGCGATCTCGCGGCGCACGAACACCTCACAGGTCGCGGTCTCGATCGGGCTCGGCGTGCGGTTGGCGGGCGGGCGCCAGGGAATGACGTTGGAAATATAGACGTCCTCGCGCTTCAGCCCGATCGCCGCCAGCATCTTCTCCAGAAGCTGCCCGGACCGGCCGACGAAGGGGCGGCCCTCCTCGTCCTCGTCCCGCCCCGGCGCCTCGCCGACGAACATCACCGGCGCGCCCACCGGCCCCTCGCCGAAGCAGGTACTGCGGGCGAGGGTCTTCAGCGGGCACCCGTCGAACCCCGCCAGCGCCGCGTGGAGCGAGGCGAGATCGGCCGCCCCCCGCGCAAGCTCCCGCGCGGCGTGGACGGCCTCGTCGTCCTCGGCGGCGGGCGGAGCGTCGTCCCACTCGTCGCTCTCGGTAAGGGGAAAATCGTCGGCCTCGGCGGCGGCCATCATCGCGGCGAGGCCCGCCGGCGCTCCGGCTGCGGACGGCGCCACCGGCTCGCCCTCCTCGAAGCGGTTCACCGGAGCGTCCATCAGCCGCGCGGTCACACCGCACGCGGCAAGGAAGCCGTGGAGAGGATCGTCTTTGTATTGAAGCTCTTCCATCCCGGCCCACCTTCGACGTAGACAAAGCTAAACCAACAGCGCGCGGCCCTCAAATCCGCGCCGAACGAGTCGCGGCGACGCCGCACGACACAAAGCGGCCTTGCCGCCCTGACAATAAGCGGCAGAGCCGCGCCGAGAGACAAGAGGGAGCCCATGGCCATCGAGCGCGAGCGCATGGACTATGACGTGGTGATCGTCGGCGGAGGGCCGGCCGGCCTCTCCACCGCGATTCGCATAATGCAGCTTGCCGCCGAACGCGAGGAAGAGCTGACCGTCGTCATCGTCGAGAAGGGGTCCGAGATCGGCGCCCACATCCTCTCGGGCGCCGTCATCGACCCCTCCGGCCTCGACGCTCTGCTGCCCGGCTGGCGCGACGACCCGGACTGCCCGCTGAAGACCAAGGTCACCTCCGACGTCTTCAAGGTGCTCGGCCCGGCCGGCGAGCTGCCGCTGCCGAACTTCGCCATGCCCTCCTTCATGCACAACCACGGCAACTACGTCGGCTCCCTCGGCGACCTCTGCCGCTGGATGGGCGCCAAGGCCGAGGAACTCGGCGTCGAGATCTATCCGGGATTTGCCGCCGCCGACGTCGTACGCGGCGAGAACGGCGAGATCATCGGCGTCGTCACCGGCGACATGGGCGTCGCGAAGGACGGGTCCGAGAAGGATTCCTTCACGCCCGGCATGGAGCTGTGCGGCAAGTACGTGGTGTTCGCGGAAGGTGTGCGCGGCTCGCTCTCCAAGCGCCTCATCAAGGAGTTCAAGCTGGACGAGGGCCGCGAGCCACAGAAATACGGCCTCGGCATGAAGGAGGTCTGGCGCGTGCGGCCGGAGGTCCACAAGCCCGGCATGGTGGTCCACACCATGGGCTGGCCGCTCGACAACCAGACCGGCGGCGGCTCCTTCATGTACCACTATGGCGACAACCTGATGGCGGTCGGCTTCGTGGTCCACCTCAACTATAAGAACCCGAACATGGACCTCTTCAAGGAGTTCCAGAAGTTCAAGACCCACCCGATGATGGCCGACTACCTCGACGGCGCCAAGCGCGAGGCCTATGGCGGCCGCGCCATCTCCGAGGGCGGCTATCAGGCGGTGCCCAAGCTCGCCTTCCCCGGCGGCGTTCTGGTCGGCTGCTCGGCCGGCTTCGTCAACGTGCCGCGCATCAAGGGCAACCACAACGCCATGTTGACCGGCAAGATGGCGGCCGAGCATCTGGTGGAGGCGATCGCCGAAGGGCGCTCCGGCGACGTGCTGGAGAGCTACGACGCGGCGTGGCGCACCTCCCCCGTCGGCCGCGAGCTCTACAAGGTGCGCAACGTCAAGCCGCTGTGGTCGCGCCTCGGCACAGCGCTCGGCGTCGCCGTCGCCGGGGTAGAGATGTGGGTGAACCAGCTCCTCGGCACCTCCCCGCTCGGCACCCTCAGCCACAAGGGGCCGGACTTCGCCCAGCTCAAACCCGCCGCCAAGTGCAAGCCGAAGACCTATCCCAAGGTGGACGGCACCATCGTCTTCGACCGCGCGTCCTCGGTGTACCTGTCCAACACCAACCACGAAGAGGACCAGCCGGTGCACCTCAAGGTCCAGGACATGGACCTGCAAAAGAAATCCGAGTTCGATGTGTACGGAGGCCCGTCGGCGCGCTACTGCCCTGCGGGTGTCTACGAGTGGGACACGCAAGGCTCGGAGCCGCGCTTCGTCATCAATGCGCAGAACTGCATCCATTGTAAGACGTGCGACATCAAGGATCCGAACCAGAACATCAATTGGACCACGCCCGAAGGCGGCGGCGGCCCGAATTATGTCGGCATGTGAGCCGTAAGGAGCGACGATGGCAGATCACGCGACACCGCTGTTTCACAACACCGTCGGAGTGCGGAAGGTGACCATCGGCGCCAAGCGCTTCATGTGCATGGGCGCGCTGCCGCCGTTCGACCACCCGCACGAGTTCCTGGACATGGGCGGCGATTCGGAAACGATCTGCCCCTATTGCTCCACCGTCTACGCCTTCGACCCTTCGCTGAGGGAGCACGACGCGCGGCCGACCCAGTGCATCACCGACGCCAAGGTCGCCCGCGGCTCGACCGTCTAACTTGTTCGTCGTCGTCGGGGCCGGGATCGCGGGGCTCGCCGCCTCCCTGGCGCTCGCCGAATTCGGCGAGGTTCACGTTCTGGAACGCCGCGCGCCCGATGCCGCCAACGCGGGCGCCGGCATTCAGATCTCCCCCAACGCGGTGAAGGCGCTGGCGCGGATCAGCGCGGCCGCCGCCGTCACCGCCGTGGCCCACACGCCGGACGCGCTGGTGGTGCGCGCCGCAGGCCGCCGCGGTGCGATCACGACACTCCCCTACGGCAGCGCGATGCTGACGCGCTACGGCGCGCCCTACCTCACCGCATCGCGCGCCGCGCTCCATGGCGCCCTTCTCGCCGCCGCCCTCAAACGCGGCGTGAAGGTCCATTATGACCGCAACGTTCGTCAGGTCCGCCGCTACGACGACCACTGCGCCGTCGACGGGGTGGACATGGAGGCGCGCCTCGTCATCGCCGCCGACGGTGTCAACTCGGCGATCCGCCACGCGGTCGTCGGCGATGCGCCGCGCTCCACCGGCTGGATCGCCTGGCGCGGCCTCGGTGACACCTCAGGCGCGGCCACCGAGCTCGTGATGGCGCCGGGCCACCACCTCGTGCGCTACGCTTTGACGGATGCGGACGCCAACTGCGTACTCGTCGCGCCGGAGAAGAGCCGCGGGCCGGGCGGCATCGCCCGCACCCACACCGGGCCGCTGATCGCCGATGTCGGCCGCTGGGCACCGTGGCCGATCGCGGTGCGCCCGCGCCACGTCTTCGCCGCGGGGCGCGTCGGCTTCATCGGCGATGCGGCGCACGCGATGGTGCCCTTCATGGCGCAAGGGGCGGCCATGGCGCTGGAGGATGCCGCCGTTCTCGCCCACGCCGTCGCCGCCCACGGTCCGACGCCGGACGCGCTGACCGCCTACGCGGACGCCCGCGCCCCGCGCACCCGTCGCATCGCCGCCATGTCGGCCGAGCAGGGGCAGATCTATCACATGCCCTTCCCCCTCAACCTGGCGCGCGACCAGACGATGAAGACGCTGGGGCCGCGCATGCTCCATCGCCGCACCGACCCCGTCTATCGCTGGACCGCCCCCTGAACGGGAGCGCCCATGGAGAGCGCCTCAGCTTTCCCCATATTCCGGCACCGGCGGCGGCTTCGGAAACGGCAGATCGTCCAGCGTCAGCCCGCTGTTCAGCAGCAGATAGACGCCGATGAAGACGACCACCGACACCGCCGTCGTGATCCCCATCCGCCGCTTCAGGTTCATGCGCGCCGGCGCGCCGGGGTCGGCGCCGGGCACACGGTCGCCCTCCGCGTCGGGCCGCCTGTCGCCGAAGGTCAGCACCGGGAAAAAGACCAGCCACCAGATGATGAAGAAAATGGCGACGGCGCTGATGGGATCCATCGGGACCCTCCAAGGGGAAGCTTCACTGACGGCCCTGGACTAGCCCGTTTCGCCCTTCAGTGCGAGCGGGCCGCCCGAACAGGGTGTCGCGCCCGCCGGTTGGTGGACGCGGGAGGTCGTCCCATGCTCAATAAAGCCCTTCGGCCGACAGAGGCCGCGTCAACACAAGATCGCCGCACAGGCGACGCGATGATAGGAGCCGCCCGCCGGTGACAACGTCCATGAGATCACCTGCCAAAATCGCCGTCATCGGGCTCGGCTCGATGGGCTATGGCATGGCCCGCAACATCCTGAAGGCCGGGCACGAAACCTGGGGCGCCGACATCAACGCCGCCCGCGTCGAGGCGCTTCAGGCCGAGGGCGCCGCCGCGACCGCACTCGCCGAGGCGGCCCCGACGCTCGACGCCGTGGTGACAGTCGTCCTCAACGCGGCCCAGACCGAGGCGGTGCTCTTCGGCGAGGACGGCATCGTCCCGCGGCTGCGCAAGGGCGCCGTCGTCGTCGCCTGCGCCACCGTCGCGCCCGACTTCGCCCGCCAGATGGAAGCCCGCTGCGCCGAGGCCGGCGTCCTCTTCCTCGACGCGCCGATCTCCGGCGGCGCCGTCCGTGCCGCGTCCGGCGAGCTTTCGGTCATGGCTTCCGGCAGCGCCGACGCCTTCGCCGCCGCCCGCCCGGTGCTGGACGCCACATCCGCAACGGTTTTCGAGCTCGGCGATAGCGCGGGCGCCGGGTCCGCCATGAAGGCCGTGAACCAGTTGCTGGCCGGAACCCACATCGCCGCGATGGCCGAGGCGATGACCTTCGGCATGACCCAGGGCGTCTCGCCGGAGCTCTTCATGAAGGTCATCCCCCAGTGCGCCGGGGCGAGCTGGATGATCGAGAACCGCGGCCCCCATATCGTGGACGCGGACTATACGCCGCGCTCCACCGTCGACATCTGGCCCAAAGACCTCGGCATCGTCATGGACATCGCCCGCAGCGCCAAATTCGGGGCGCCGCTGACCGCCGCGGCCTTGCAGCAGTTCCTCGCCGCGTCCGGCTCCGGCCTCGGCGCCGAGGACGATGCCGCCGTCGCCAAGGTCTATGCCCGCAACGCCGGCATCAAACTGCCGGGAGACGCATGATGCGCCTCGGCTGCATCGGTGACGACTTCACCGGCTCCAGCGACCTTGCCAACACGCTCGCCAAAGGCGGCATGCGCACGGTGCAATATGTCGGCGTGCCCTCCGGCCCGGCCGATCCGTCCGTGGAGGCCGGAGTCGTCGCGCTGAAGTCGCGCTCCATCGACCCGGCGGAGGCCGTCGCCCAGTCCCTCGCCGCGCTGGACTGGCTGCGCGCGCAGGGCTGCACGCAGTTCTTCTTCAAGTACTGCTCCACCTTCGATTCGACCGCCGACGGCAACATCGGCCCCGTCGCCGATGCGCTGGCCGACGCGCTGGATGCCCGCCAGGTCATCGTCTGCCCCGCCTTCCCCGGCACCGGGCGGTCGATCTATCAAGGCCACCTCTTCGTGAAGGACCGGCTCTTGTCGGAAAGCGGGATGGAGAACCACCCCATCACGCCGATGACCGACGCCGACATCCGCCGCTGGCTGGCCCCGCAGACGCGCCACACGGTGGGCCATGTCGCCGCTCCCGCGGTGTTCGCCGGACCGGACGCCATCGCCGCGGCGCTGGCCGCCGAGGACGCCGCAGGGCACCGCCTTATCGTGGTCGACGCGATCCGCGACGAGGATCTGATCGCCATCGGCCGCGCCGCCAAGGATCTGCCGCTCATCACCGGCGGCTCTGGCGTGGCGCTCGGGCTTCCGGCGAACTTCGGCGCATCGCCCGGCGCCGTGCCGTGGACGCCGCAGGACGGGCGCACCGTCGCCCTCTCCGGCTCCTGCTCCAACGCCACCCGCGCCCAGGTCGCCCGCCACGCAGCGTCCCACCCCGCGCGCGAGATCGCCGCCGCCGACGTCATCGAGGGTCGGCTTTCCGCGCGCGACATCGCCGATTGGCTGCTGGCGGCGGACGGCATCCCCCTCGCCTTCTCATCCGCCGACCCCGCCGCGGTGCGCGCCGTGCAGGACCGGTTCGGCCGCGAGCGCGCCTCGGCCGCGCTGGAGGGCCTCTTCGCCGAGGTCGCCCGCCTCGTGGTCGCGGGCGGCGCAACCCGGCTGATCTCGGCCGGCGGCGAGACGTCCGGCGCCGTCGTCGAAGGGTTGTCGCTAGAGGAACTCGCGATCGGCCCCGAGATCGACCCCGGCGTGCCTGCGCTGCGCGCGCGCCCCGATCTCGTCGTCGCCCTGAAGAGCGGCAACTTCGGCGCCGACGACTTCTTCGAGAAGGCCGCCCGCATCCTGGAACACGGCGCATGAGTGCCGAGGCCCGGCTGCGCGAGACCCTCTGCGACTTCGCCGCGAGCCTCTTCGCCCGCGGCCTGACCCACGGGTCCACCGGCAACATCTCCGCCCGCACCGAGGACGGCGGGCTCATCGTCTCGCCGACCGGCACCAGCTTCGGCCGCCTGGACCCCGCCCGCCTCGCCCGCTTCGATGCCGCGGGGCAGCACATCGGCGGTGACAAGCCGACCAAGGAGATGCCCCTCCACAGCGCCTTCTACGAGACGCGCGGGACCGCGGGCGCCGTCGTCCACCTCCACTCCAGCCACTCCGTCGCCCTGTCGATGATGCCGGATGTGGACCCGGACGACTTCCTGCCCCCGCTGACCCCCTACGCGCTGATGAAGCTCGGCCGGGTGAAGCTGCTCCCCTTCTTCCTCCCCGGCGACGCCGCGATGGGCGATGCCGTGCGCGGCCTCGCCGGAAAGCGCACCGCGGTGATGCTCGCCAACCACGGCCCCGTGGTCGCGGGCAAGGACCTGGAGGCGGCGGTGACCGCCGTCGAGGAGCTTGAGGAGACCGCCAAACTCGCCCTCCTCACCCGCGGGCTCTCCCCGCGCATGCTGACGGCCGATCAGGTCCGCGCCGTCGTGACGACATTCGATGTGGAGTGGGACGGATGAAGTTTTCCGCAAATCTCGGCTTCCTCTGGGCCGATCTGCCGCTGCCCGAAGCCATCCGCGCCGCCAAGGCCGCCGGGTTCGACGCCGTGGAATGCCACTGGCCCTACGATGTGCCGCCCGCCGACGTCGCCGCCGCCCTCGCCGAGACGGGCCTCCCCATGCTGGGCCTCAACACTCGCCGCGGCGCCCCCGGCGAGAACGGGCTCCTCGCGCTTCCGGGCCGCGAGGCGGACGCACGCGCCGCCATCGAGGAGGCCATCGCCTACGCCCGCGCCATTCAATGCGGCGCGATCCACGTGATGGCGGGTTTCGCCTCGGGGCCGGACGCTGCGCGCACCTACCGCGATAACCTCGCCTTCGCTTGCGCCGCCGCGCCCGAGATCACGATGATGATCGAGCCGCTGAACCGGCACGATGCGCCCGGCTACTTCCTCACCACCACCGCCGAGGCGGCCGCCGTCATCGGTGACGTCGCCGCCCCCAACCTGAAGCTGATGTTCGACTGCTACCACGTGGGGCGCATGGAGGGGGACATCACCACCCGCTTCGCCGCGCTGCTGCCGCTCATCGGCCACGTGCAGTTTGCCGCCGTGCCGGACCGCGGCGCCCCGGACCACGGCGAGCTCGATTTCGGGTTCATTCTGCCGGAGCTGGTACGCCTCGGTTGGGATCGCCCCCTCGGCGCCGAGTACAAGCCCGGCGGTGAGACCGGCGCGACGCTGGGGTGGCTCGAACGGTTTCGCTGAGGGGGCGGTACCGCCTGCCTCCGGCGGGCTCGGGCTCACCAATGGTCAGGGCCCGCCTGACCACCGGAGCTGCCATCCCCCCTGCACCGCATGGCAGAGACGGCGGCACCTTGCCAAGGACAAGCGGCTAAAGCCGGCCTACGGCTCCTTTGCAAGGCACCACCGCCTCCGCCGAGGGTTTGGGGCGACGGCGGCTCCGGTGGTCAGGCTGAGTGGCCCCGATCCTGTTCGCGCCTCACGTGGCGTGCGCGGGCGCCGCGCGGGTCAGACCTGTTCCAGCTCCGTGAGCACGCCGGAGACGTCCTTCGGGTGGATGAAGATCACCGGCTTGCCGTGGGCGCCGATCTTCGGCGGACCCAGCACCCGTGCGCCGCCGGCCGTGACCTGCTCCACCGCCGCCTCGATGTCGTCGACCTCGTAGCAGACGTGATGCAGCCCGCCGGACGGATTCTTGGCGAGGAAGGCCGCGATGGGTGAACCCTCGCCAAGCGGTTCGAGCAGCTCGACCTTGGTGTTCGGCAGTTCCACGAAGACGACGCGCACGCCATGCTCGGGCAGGTCCTGCGGCTCGGTCACCACAGCGCCCATCGCCCCGCGATAAACCTCCGACGCCGCGGCGACATTCTGCACCGCAATGGCCACGTGATTGAGACGCCCGATCATAGATCCTCCCGCTTCGCCTTTGCCCGGCCTGCCGCCCGTCTTAGGCTGGCGGGCCGCCGCGGCAAAGCACCGAAATCACGCGGGGCCCCGCGGTCAGGAGGCGTTGACCACGAAGACGTGGCACAGCGGCTTCTTGCCCCAGTTCTGCGACATGTGAGAGCGGATCGCCCGCCGCGCCGCCTGCACCACCGTGTCCCGATCGCGCCGGCGATTGCGCGGGATCGATTCGATCGCCCCCGCGATCTCGTCCACCAACTGCTCGCGGAAGGTCTCGCCGCCGTCGTCCCGCGCGGGGATGCCCATCAGCACCACCATCGGGTCGTCGTCCAGCTCGTAGCGCTCGTCCAGCGTCACGACGGCGGTGACGACACCCGCGAAGGCGAGCGCCCGCCGTTCGCGAACGTTGGACTCCTCCGGCGTGCGCAACAGGCGGCCGTCCATCAGGAACATCGACGGCTCGATCTCGTCGACGACCGCGGCCGGGCCGGGATCGAGACGCGTCATCTTGCCGTTGCCGGTGAGGAAGACGTTGGCGATGCCGTTCGCCTCCGCCAGACGCTTATGGGCGGCAAGGTGCACCGGCTCGCCGTGGACGGGGATGAGGAGTTTGGGTTTCAGCCAGCCGTAGAGCTCGACCAGCTCGTCCCGCCGCGGGTGGCCGGAGGTGTGCACCAGCCCCTGCGCGTCGGTGACGACCTCGATGCCCTGCAGCGCGAGGCCGTTCATCACCTCGTTCACCGCTTTCTCGTTGCCCGGAATGGTGCGCGAGGAGAAGATGACGCGGTCGCCCTCGGACAGCGCCACGCGGGGGTGAGTGTCGCCGGCGATGCGGGCGAGCGCGGCCCGCTCCTCTCCCTGGCTGCCGGTGAGGAGCACCAGCACCTTGTCGCGCGGCAAATGGCCGACATCGTCCTCGGACAGGAAGCGCGGCAGGCCGTCCATGAAGCCGCACTCGGTGGCGACCTCGATGACGCGCCGCATGGCACGGCCCATCACCACCACATGACGGTCGCACGCCGCCGCAGCCTCGCAGATCGCGCGGATGCGGGCGACGTTGGACGAAAACGCGGTGACGGCCACGCGGTGGGGCGCGGTCTCCACGAAGGCGCGGATCCCCGCCGCGACTTCCAGCTCGGACGGCGATCGGCCCGGACGGGTGGCGTTGGTGGAATCGCACATGAGGGCGAGAACGCCCTCCTCGCCCAGCTCCTTGAAGCGGTCGACGCTGATCGCCGGGCCGACACCGGGATCGGGGTCGATCTTCCAGTCGCCGGTGTGGACGATCAGCCCGTGTGAGGTGCGGATCGCCAGCGCCGTCGGCTCCGGAATGGAGTGCGACACGGCGACGAGCTCGACACTGAAGGGGGCGAGGTCGATCGTTTCACCGGGCTTCACGACGGTGACGTCCGGCGCGATCAGCTTGCCATTCTCCACCGCCTTGGCCTTCAGAAGGCCGGCGGTGAATTGCGTGGCGAAGACGGGCACCTTCAGGCGCGGCCACAGGTCCAGCAGCGCGCCGTAGTGGTCTTCGTGGGCGTGGGTGATGACGATGCCGACGAGGTCCTGCACCTCCTCCTCGATGAACGAGGTGTCCGGCAGGATGAGGTCGATGCCGGGGTGCCAGCGCGGCTCGGCGAAGGTGACGCCGCAGTCGACCATCAGCCACTTGCGGTCGTGCGGCGGCCCCACCCCGTAAAGGGCGAGGTTCATGCCAATTTCGCCGACGCCGCCGAGCGGCAGGAAGACGAGCTCCGAACCCTTCTTCATAATGCGGCCTTGAGGAAGACGTCCCCGGCGCTGATGCGCTCGAGGCGGTTGTCGGGACGGCGCAGCATCAGCCGGCCGGTCTCGTCCAGCCCCTCGAACACGCCGGAACGGGTTTCGTCGTCGAGCCGGACGTCGATCGGGCCGCCGATGCCTGCGGCGCGGTCCAGCCAGCGCGCGCGGATGGTGGCGACACCGTCGCCATGGCCGAGGGCGTTGAATGTCGCCGCGGCCTCGCCAATCAGCGCGGAACGGACGATGTCGACGGAGAGGTCGGGCCTATGCGCCTTCAGGTGCGTCGCAGGCATGGTCTCAGGGTGGTGCGCAACATTGACTCCATAACCGACCACCACGCGCCGCTCCGTTCCCGCCCATTCGCTTTCGATCAGGATCCCCGATACCTTGAGGCCCGTCACCAGCACATCGTTGGGCCACTTCAATGTGGCCGTGATCCCCAGTTTGGCAATGGCGTCGGCCAAGGCCACGGCTGCCGCGAGCGGCAGAATGCCGAACGCTTCGTTCGACCATGTGGGGGCAAATGCGAACGAGGCGTAAAGGTTTCCGCGCTCCGACACCCACGGCCGCCCGCGTCGCCCGCGCCCGGCCAATTGTCGCTCCGCCGCAACCCACACGCTGGCGCCGGTGGCGCGCAGATGCGCCATGGCGTCGTCGTTGGTGGACCCGACGTCGCCCGCCAGGATCAGCGTCGCAGAGGCCGGGTCCGCGCGGCCGGGCGTCAAAAGAAGCTCTGCGCCGCGGCCGTCGCCGCCGACAGGATCGGCGTCCACACCAGGAAGAAGAGCAGCGAGAAGGCGCCCGCGACGGCCAGAACCGTCCTGAGTTCACCCGCCATCGGCTCGAACCTGTCGCGTGGATCGTCGAACATCATGATCTTGATGACGCGCAGATAGTAGAAGGCCGACACCGCGGAGGACAGCACGCCGATGATGGCGAGCGGAATGAGGTCAGCCTTCACCGCCGCCAGGAACACGTAGAACTTGGCGAAGAAGCCGACCAGCGGCGGGATGCCCGCCAATGAGAAGAGGAGCAGCGTGAACGCCGCCGCCATCCACGGCTTGGTGCGCACGAGGCCCGCGAGGTCGGAGATGTCCTCCACCATGCCCTCGTCCGCACGGCGCATGCCGAGGATGCAGGCGAAGGTGCCGAGCGTCGTGATCATGTAGATGGTCATGTAGACCACCACGCCGGTGACGCCTTCGGGCGATCCGGCGGCGAGGCCGACGAGCGCGTAGCCCATGTGGCCGATGGACGAATAGGCCATCAGCCGCTTGATGTTGGTCTGGCCGATGGCCGCGAACGCCCCCAGAACCATCGACATGATCGACAGGAAGATGACGATCTGCTGCCAATCCGTGGAGATCGGCTCGAACGCGGAGAAGACGACGCGGGTGAAGAGCGCCATCGCGGCGACCTTGGGCGCGGCGGCGAGGAAGGCCGTCACCGGGCTCGGCGCACCTTCATAGACGTCGGGCGTCCACATGTGGAACGGCACCGCCGACACTTTGAAGGCGAGACCCGCCATGACGAAGACGAGGCCGAAGATGACGCCGAGCGAGGCGTCGCCGTCCGACAGGACGCGGGCGATGTCCGGGAAGATGGTCGCCCCGGTGAAGCCGTAGATCAGCGTGATGCCGTAGAGGAGCATGCCGGACGACAGCGCGCCGAGGACGAAATATTTCAGACCCGCCTCGGTCGAGCGCGTGGAGTCGCGGTTGATGGCGACGGCGCAGTAGATGGCGAGCGACTGAAGCTCGAGGCCCAGATAGACGCCGATCATGTCGTTGGCGGAGATCATCAGCATCATGCCGACGGCCGACAACAGGATCAGCACCGGATACTCGAACCGGCCGAACGCCTGGTGCCGCGCGAAGCCGATCGTCATCAGGATCGAGATCGCCGCGCCGATCAAGGCGAGGATCTTCAGATAGCGCGCGAACCCGTCGACGATGTAGGCGCCATCGAAGGTGGTTTGGCCGGGGGTCGTCAGACAGATGGCGACGATCGCGCCGATGATGCCGACGATCGCCATGATGGAGATGGTGGGCGTCGCCTCCTCGTCGGAGAAGGCGCCGGCCATGAGAAGGACGATCGCGAACAGCGCCAGGATGATCTCCGGCAGAAGCGGCGCAAGCGATGGCAGATCAATGTGGTTCATCATTCGCTCGCTTGGGTCTCGTTCGTCTCACCCGGTGTCTCGGTCCCCGGCGCCTCGCCCTCGGCGGCCGCAGGGGTGGCGTCGCCGCTCTCGGCGGCGCCGTGCGTAACGCTGGCGGCGTCCGTTTCGCTGGCGCCGTGGGTTTCGCTGGCGCCGTGGGTTTCGGCAGCCCCCTCGCCGTGGCCGGATGCCGGTGGCGTCATGCCGATGGCTTCCATGCCGCGCGCGACGGCATCGGCGGAGGAGCCGTGTGCGGCGGTGAACTGCGAGGCGTCGATCTGCGGGCCCTCGGGCGGCGTCCCGGTCTTTTCGGCGACGATGCCGACGAGGGTGTTGATGGACGCATCGGTGACGTTCAGCACCGGGTTCGGCCACACGCCGAACAGGATGGTGAAGAACACCAGCGGCACCATGATGAACTTCTCGCGCACGTCGAGGTCCGTCATGCGGCGCATGGCCTCCTTCTCCAGCGGGCCGAGAACGACGCGCCGGTAGAGATAAAGGGCATAGGCGGCCGACAGGATAACGCCGGTCGCGGCGACGAAGGCCGTAAGCACGGACGCTTTATAGGTGCCGACCATCGCCAGGAACTCGCCGACGAAGCCGGAGGTGCCGGGAAGGCCGACATTGGCCATGGTGAAGACCATGAACACGGTCGCGTACCAGGGCATGCGCTGAACAAGGCCGCCATAAGCGGAAATCTCGCGCGTGTGGGCGCGGTCGTAGACGACGCCGACGCACAGGAACAGCGCGGCCGACACGATGCCGTGGGACAGCATCAGATAGACGGCGCCTTGGATGCCCTGGGTGTTCATCGCGAAGATGCCCATGGTCACGAAGCCCATGTGGGCGACCGACGAATAGGCGATCAGCTTCTTCATGTCCCGCTGGGCGAGCGCCGTCAGCGAGGTGACGACGATGGCGATGCAGGACAGCGTGAAGACGAGCCAGGCGAGCTGTTGCGACGCGTCCGGGAACATCGGCAGCGAGAAGCGCAGGAAGCCGTAGCCACCCATCTTCAGCAGGATGCCCGCCAGCAGGACGGAGCCCGCGGTCGGCGCCTCCACGTGCGCGTCCGGCAGCCAGGTGTGGACCGGCCACATCGGCATCTTCACCGCGAAGGAGGCGAAGAAGGCGAGCCACAACCAGATCTGCATGCTGACCGGGAAGTCGGCCTGCATGAGGTCGGGGATCGAGGTCGTGCCGGCGTGCCAGTACATCGCGATGATGGCGAGCAGCATGAGCAGCGAGCCGGTCAGCGTGTACAGGAAGAACTTGAACGAAGCGTAGATCTTCCGCGCACCGCCCCAGACACCGATGATGATGAACATCGGGATGAGGCCGCCCTCGAAGAAGATGTAGAAGATGACGATGTCGAGTGCGCAGAAGACGCCGATCATCAGCATTTCGAGGACGAGGAAGGCGACCATGTATTCGCGGACACGGTCGGTGATCGCCTTCCAGGACGCCAGGATACAGAACGGCATCAGGAACGCCGTCAGCACCACGAACGGCATGGAGATGCCGTCGACGCCGAGGTGGTAGGAGATCAGCCCCGGGATCCACTCGCTCTTTTCGACGAACTGGAAGCCGCCGTCGGCCGGGTCGAACGCGAACCACAGGCCGAGCGAGAGGATGAAGTTGAAGATCGTCGTGATCAGCGCGACGCGGCGGATATTCTCCACCGCCGCCGCATCGTCGCCGCGCACCGCGAGGATGAAGGCGACACCGACGAGGGGCAGGAAGGTGAGGATCGAAAGGAGCGGCCAGTCGGTCATCGAGAAACCTCCGCCTCAAGCGTGAGGGACGGGCGGATCATAGAATGCCCCTGTCGAATGCGATCATGAGGGTGATGAACACGGCGATCCCGGTCAGCATCACGAAGGCGTAGTGGTAGAGGTAGCCGGACTGGAAGCGCTGGGCGAAGCCGGCGAGGTCCTTGACCCGCGCGGCGATGCCGTCCGGCCCGAAGCCGTCGATCACCTGCGTGTCGTTCTTCCAGAAGAGGCGGCCGAGGAAGCGCGCCGGGCGGACGAAGAGGAAGTCGTAGAGCTCGTCAACGTACCACTTGTTCAGGAAGAACTGGTGGAAGCGCGGTGCCTTCTCGATGAAGCGCTTCGGCAGCTCGGGCTTCAGGAGATAGGTGACGAGCGCGATCAGGAAGCCGATCACCATCGCGAAGGTGGGCGACAGCGCGACCAGGGTGCCGACCTCGTGCATGTCGTGGATGACGTGGTTGTCCGCCCCCGCGAACAGCGCGCCGTTCCAGAAGTGCCCGGTCGGATCGCTCTCGAAGGCGTGGACGAAGACGTAGCCCGCGAGGAGCGCACCGAGGGAGAGGACCAGCAGCGGGATCAGCATCACCGGGCCGGATTCGTGGGCGTGCTTGTAGACGTCCGCGGCGGCGCGGGTCGGACCGTGGAAGGTCATGAACACCAGGCGCCAGGAGTAGAAGGACGTCAGCAGCGCGGCCAGAACCAGCATGATGTAGGCGTAGGGCGCCCAGAAGTTCTGCCCGACGAAGGCCGACTCGACGATGAGGTCCTTGGAGAAGTAGCCGGCCGTCAGCGGGAAGCCGGTCAGCGCCAGAGTACCGATCATCATCGCCGCGTAGGTGTAGGGGATCTTCTTGGCGAGCCCGCCCATGTTCCGCATGTCCTGCTCGTCGTGCATGGCGTGGATCACCGAGCCGGCGCCGAGGAACAGGAGCGCCTTGAAGAAGGCGTGCGTGAAGAGGTGGAAGATGGCGATCCCGTAGGCGCCGACACCCAGAGCGGCGAACATGTAGCCGAGCTGCGAGCAGGTCGAATAGGCGATGACGCGCTTGATGTCGTTCTGGGCGCAGCCGACGGTGGCCGCGAAGATCGCCGTGGTGGCACCGATGAAGGTGACGAAGGCGAGTGCGGTCGGCGCGAACTCATAGAGCGGCGACATGCGCGCGACCATGAAGACGCCGGCGGTCACCATGGTGGCGGCGTGGATGAGGGCGGACACCGGGGTCGGCCCCTCCATCGCGTCCGGCAGCCAGGTGTGGAGGCCGAACTGGGCGGATTTGCCCATCGCGCCGATGAAGAGGAGGAAGCAGGCGAGCTCCACGGCGTTGAAGGTCATGCCGAGGAAGGTGAAGGTCGTCTCGCTCATCGCCGGGCCGGCGGCGAACACCGCGTCGAGCTGGACGACGCCGGAGACGGCGAACAGCGTGAAGATGCCGAGAAGGAAGCCGAAGTCACCCACGCGGTTGACGACGAAGGCCTTGATGGCGGCGGCGTTGGCGGACGGGCGGTCGTTCCAGAAGCCGATGAGGAGGTACGAGGCGAGGCCCACCCCTTCCCAGCCGAAGAACATCTGGAGGAGGTTGTCTGCCGTCACCAGCATCAGCATGGCGAAGGTGAAGAGCGACAGGTAGGCGAAGAACTTCGCCTTGCCCGGATCGTGGCTCATGTAGCCGAAGGAGTAGAGGTGGACGAGCGCGGAGACTGTGCAGACCACCACCAGCATCACCGCGGTGAGCGTGTCGACCCGCAGCGCCCAGTCGATCTCGAGGTCGCCGGAGATCATCCACTCCATGAGGACGATCCGCTCGGTCGGCGCGTCGCCGAAGCCCCAGGCGATGAAGATGATCCAGGCGAGCGTGGCGGAGACGAACAGGAAGCCCGTCGTCACCACCATCGCGGCGGTGTGTCCGACCTTGCGGCCGAACAGGAAGGCGAAGAGGAAGCCGAAGAGCGGCAGGAAGACGAGAAGTTGGACCACCGGGTCAGCCCTTCAGCGTGTCGATGTCTTCAACCGCGATCGAGCCACGGTTGCGGAAGAAGGCCACCAGGATGGCGAGGCCGATGGCGGCTTCGGCCGCCGCCACCGTGAGAACGAAGAGCGCGAAGACCTGACCCACCAGGTCGTTCAACTCCGCCGAAAAGGCGACGAAGTTGATGTTCACCGCGAGCAGGATCAATTCGACCGACATCAGAATGACGATGACATTCTTTCGATTGAGAAAAATGCCAAACACACCGATGACGAACAGGATCGCCGAGACGGTCAGGTAGTGGGAAATGTCGATCACAACTGGAGCCCCCTGCCCGATGCCACGTCGCGAACTTCGACCGAGTCCTCGACGCTGCGGTTGACCTGCGCGGCCACGTTCTGGCGCTTGGCATTCGCCTGGTGGCGTAGGGTCAGGACGATCGCCCCCACCATCGCAACCAGCAGGATGAGCCCGCACACCTGGAAGTAGAAGGCGTAGCGCGTATAGAGGACCAGGCCGAGCGCCTCGGTATTCGACACCTCGGACGGTGGCGGTATCGGCACGACGACGTGCTCAGCCACAGCCGGCGCCAAGGTGTAGGCCCCGAGGACCAGGATCAGCTCCACGAGAAGCACGATACCGACCAGCGCCCCCACCGGAAGATACTGCATGAAGCCTTGCCGCAACTGGGCAAAGTCCACGTCGAGCATCATCACGACGAAGAGGAACAGGACGAGCACCGCACCCACGTAGACCACGATCAGGATCAGGGCGAGGAACTCGGCGCCGGTCAGCATAAAGATGCCGGCACCGTTAAGGAATGCGAGGATCAGGAACAGTACAGAGTGAACCGGATTTCGCGACGAGATCACCATCAACGCCGAGGCCAACAAGACCACGGCAAAGAGGTAGAAGAACAGCGAGGCAATGGTCATGCGGTCTCTCGCGCGGCGCGAACGTGACGAAGTGCGGCCGACTGGAACCCCAGCGGATAAGGTCTCTTAGCGGACGCTCGGTGGCACGTCCACCGCCCCCAAGCCTCCCGTCCCCTCTTGGCTGTCATTGCGCTGCTTCTAAAGTAATCTCAACTTCTAGACGTGAACCTGCGCGCATCACGCTCAGCGTGATCACGTCACCGGCCTCGCGAAGGTCCAGCGCCGCCCGCAAATCCGCCGTATCGCGCAGCGCCTCTCCGTCCAGCGCCACGATCACGTCGCCCGGAACCACCTGGCCGCGCCCCGTCAGACGCGCCGGAACAAGCCCCGCCTTGGCCGCGGGGCTGCCGGGATCGACCCCCAGAACCATCACCCCCGTGCGCCCCTGACGCGCCAAAATCTCGTCCGCCCGCTGGTCCGACGCGACGCCAAGCACCGGCGGCGTATAGCGGCCGGCCTTCAAAATCTGCGGCACGACGCGGTTCACCGTGTCCACCGGCACCGCGAAGCCGATCCCCGCACTCGACCCGGACGGGCTGTAGATCGCCGTGTTGACGCCGATCAGCCGCCCCGCACTATCGATCAAAGGCCCGCCCGAATTGCCGGGATTGATCGCCGCATCGGTCTGGATCAGGCCGCGGATCAGCCCGCCCGTCTCGTTCGGCAATTCCCGGTCGATCGCGGAGACGATGCCCGTCGTCAGCGTCCAGTCGAGGCCGAAGGGGTTGCCGATCGCCATCACGCTCTGCCCCACCTTGAGGTCGGCGCTGGTGCCGATGGGGAGAACCGGCGGGTCCGCGTCGCGCACGTCGATCTGAAGAACGGCGAGGTCGTGGGTGGGATCGGCGCCGACCAGAACGGCATCGAACTGCCGCCCGTCCGCCAGCCGCACCGTCGCCGCGCTCGCCCCTTGGATCACGTGGTTGTTGGTGACGACGTGCCCCGCCTTGTCCCAGAAGAAGCCGGACCCGGTGCCGCGCGGAACGTCATGGGCGTTGCGCGTCCAATAGTCGACGACGCGGCGCGAGGTGGAGATCGACACCACCGCGTCGCGCGAGGCCTCGAAGGCCTCGATCACCGAAGCCTCGCTGGCGGCAAGGTCACCGCGGGCTGTGACGGTTCGCGGCTCGGCGGCGGGCGACATCAGGGCAAGGCGCAGCGCCGGCCCCGCCTCGTAGGCCAGCATGAGGATGGCGGCGGCACCGGCCAGAACGAGGACGCGGCGGTTGAATGGATCTGTTGGCATCGGACTTCGAACGCGGATGATGACACCTGCCCAATTGGGCCCCCAGCGCGCGCTTGTCGACCGCAAAGGGCCTTAGTCGCCCGGCTCTTGCGCCGCCGGGGCGCTGCCGCGGCCGCCCTCCTCGTTCCGCTCGGCGTGGACCTGCTCTGACAGCGCCGTCGCCAGAAGGCCGGTCGGCACCGCGATGATGCCGAGCGCCAAAATCAACACCATTCCGGTGAAGATCCGTCCGCCCACGGTGATCGGATAGACGTCGCCATAGCCGACCGTCGTCAGCGTCACGATCGCCCACCACATCGCCTTGGGGATCGAGGCGAAGGCCTCCGGCTGGGCCTCATGCTCGAAATGGTAGATCGCCGTCGCGCAGAAATAGAGAATGATGATCGCGATCGCGGCGAACACGGTCAGCTCGTCCCGCACCCGCGCGAACGCCCGGCCCAGCCGCTCGAACGCCTTCACATAGCGGATGAGCTTGAAGAGGCGCAGCACACGCATCGCTCGCAGCGCGCGGATGGAGCGCACATCGTAGCCGAGGAGCAGCAGCGTCGGCAGGATCGACATGAGGTCGACGAGCCCGAAGAAGGAGAAGATGTAGCGCAGCCGGTGGGGCGCTGCATAAACCCTGAGCACATACTCGGCCAGGAAGATGACGACGACGACCCACTCCTCGATGAGGAGCGCTCTATGGAGCCACGGCGGCAGGTTCGGCATCGTCGCCACCGCGATCGAGACGACGGAGACGATGATCAGCGCCTGGATGGCCAACGCCACCGCGCGGCCGAAGACAGGATCATAACCGTCCAAGACGGCGAGGATGCGCCGGCGCCGGTGATAGTGCCGGTCCGCCCGCGCTGCGGCAGGTGACGGACGCGCGTTCGATCCGGTCACGTCCCCTCCATGCGGCGTCCGGCGAAGTTACCGTCTCTTATGTCAGCCGGTGCGCGGTGCGTCATCACGGTACGGGGAGGCTCCGCCCGCCGGTCCACCATGGGGGTGCGGTGCTTCACCGCATGACAATGCGGAACGAAGGCCGTTGCTGAAATTGTATGCGCCTGGCGCAACCCCCATATGCATCTGCAAACCCACCCCCTCACCGAGGTGACAATGCGTTTCTTCCACTCCCTGAAGGCTGTGATGGCCCTTGCCGTCCTCGCCATGAGCGTCTCGCTCGTGACCGTCGACTATGCCGAGGCCCGGCGCGGCGGCTCGTTCGGCAGCCGCGGCGCGCGCACCTTCAGCGCCCCCGCCCCGACGAGCACGGCCCCGCGCACGACGAGCCCGATCAACAACTCGATGACCCCGCGCCAGCAGGCCGCCCCGCAGTCCGCGGCCGGCGCCCAGGCCGCGCAGCAGGGCCGTCGCGGCATGTTCGGCGGCCTCGCCGGCGGTCTCCTCGGCGGTCTGATGCTGGGCGGCCTCATCGGCATGCTGATGGGCAACGGCCTCGGCGGTATGGCCGGCTTCCTCGGCCTTCTTCTGCAGGTCGGCCTCGGCATCCTCGTCGTCATGCTGGTCATGCGCCTGTTCCGCGGCCGCCAGCAGCAGACGGCGATGGCCGGCGCCTCCTCCTCCCGCGACCGCTTCCAGGCCCCGCCCCGGCAGGACACCAGCTCGCACGCTTACGAGACCCAAGGCGCGCCCCGCGGCGGTCTCTTCGGCGGCGGCAGCGGCATGGGAAGCGGCGCGACGGGCGGCGGTGCTGCCATGGGCGCACCTCAGAGCGGCTCCGGCGCCCCGTCGGACGAGATCGGCCTCGGCGGTGACGACTACGACGCCTTCGAGCAGCTCCTGGCCGAGGTGCAGGCCGCCTTCACCCGCGAGGACTATGCGGCCCTGCGCGCCCGCTGCACCCCCGAGATCGTCTCCTTCCTCTCCGAAGAGCTGAGCCAGAACGCGGTCAACGGCGTGCGCAACGAGGTGACCGGCGTCAAATTCCTGGAGGGCGACCTGTCCGAAGCCTGGCGCGAAGGCAATCAGGAATATGCCACCGTGGCGATGCGCTACGAAAGCGTCGACGTGATGCGCGACCGGCAGACCGGCGAGATTCGCGAAGGCGACACCACCCCGAGCGAGACGACCGAGATCTGGACCTTCGTGCGCCCTGTCGGCGGCACCTGGCAGCTCTCCGCCATTCAGGAGACCTGAGACGTCGTCCTCTCCTGTGACGACACCAAAAGCGGCGCTCCGGCGCCGCTTTTTTTTTGGGCCTGCCCGGAACCTAGTCGCTTCCACGACAGTTTCATGACACTATACCCGTCGTAACGCGCACACGGTGCTCTCACGAAAAAGCTATTGCGCATTGAGTGCGCTTTTGCTACATAAGAGTCGCTGCCGATGAGCAGAAGTGAGGTTCAGGATCGCGCAGGCCGGGTTTCTCCGGCCGAGGCGGTCGCTGGTGACGGATAGGAGAGCCAAGATGTGGAAGTATCTTTTCCTTGCTCGCTACGACGGTCGCCTCGACCGGGCGTATGCAGACAATGGGTTCGAAGGAGCGGTACGCGCCAACCGCGCCCGTGACGATGACGAGCGCCGGGCGCGCAGCTTCCGCGCTGCCGGCGGCGCCCGCGCCGCGCACCCGCGCAAGGGCGGCATGGTCCGCCAGGCGGACGAGCGTTAAGCGCATCGGGTCCGGCGGTACGAACCGCCGCCCCGCCCGCTGACGGGCAGGGTCAGGCCCCGGAACGAAAAAGGCGGCGGACCGTGCACCGGTCCGCCGCCTTTTTCGTGTGTGAATTCTGGAGCTTCGAGGCCGACGGCTGGCCCGCGTCTCCGGTGCGT
This sequence comes from Acuticoccus yangtzensis, assembly GCF_001927245.1. Classification (GTDB taxonomy): domain Bacteria; phylum Pseudomonadota; class Alphaproteobacteria; order Rhizobiales; family Amorphaceae; genus Acuticoccus; species Acuticoccus yangtzensis. The sequence goes on from NZ_MJUX01000005.1 coordinate 115,501, forward strand.
TCACCCGCCGCGCTGTGCGCAGCTGAACTGGATGATGCGCCCGGTAATGTAGCCGCTGGTGTGGTCTTTCCAGGTGTTGCACTCCGCCTCTGTCGGAAAACAACCGACGAAGGACACCGGGATCGTCGCGCCGATCAGGTTCTCGGTATCGCCCGAAACGCGGCCCTCCCATGTATGGGACGGGTGCGCCTCGCATTTCGGCGCGCTCTCACGAATGCGCTGGATATCGGCCTCGGACAGAGCCGCCTGCGCGGACGCGCCGCTCACCGCGCCCAACGTCCCCAGCGCCAGCAGTCCCGCCGCTGCCATCATCTTCATCGCCATCGTCTTGTCCTCCCGCCGCCGGCGCTGCAAAGGTCGCCGCCCCGGCCGACCGGCACGGTGGCGCGTTTTACCGCCGCCTGCAATGCAAGGCGTAGATCGGCCCGCTGAAGGCGCTCGTGGTGCGGTTCACCCAGCGGGTGCACGCCGATTCGGTGTCGAAGCAGCCGGAAAAGGCCACCACTACGAACCCCCCGTTGGGAAATTCGGCGCGGCCCGACACGTCCCCGCGCCAGGCGAGCTGCGGATTGCGGCGGCAGTCCGGCACGCTGCGGCGGATCTCCTGGATCTGGTAGGGCGAGATGACGTTCTGCGCCAGAGCCGGCCGCAGCGATGCGCTGAACGCCAGTACGGCGGCCGCCGCGGCGATCGCCGTCCAACCATGAGACATAGGCCCTCCTTGAGGTTCGCCCGCAGGTGACGCGGCGGCCCTCGGAGGATGGATCGGCCCCGCCCGAAGGGAAAGGGCCGGCCCCATCACGTCATCCCGTCAGGGCTACGCGCCGAAGACGCGCGAGAAGATCGTCTCCACGTGGCGCGTATGGGCGGCATCGTCGAACGCCTTCGCCAGCGTCTCGGCGCTCAACGTCGCGGAAATGTCGGGGTCCGCCTCGATGAGGTCGCGGAACGCACCGTCGCCGGCATGGGCGCGCATGGCGTTGCGCTGGACCCAGCGATAGGCCTCCTCACGCGCGACCCCGGCCACGGTGAGCGACAGCAGGATCTGCTGCGAATGGAAGAGCCCGCCCAGCATGGCAAGGTTCGCCGCCATCTTGTCGCTCTTCACCACCAGACCGTCGATCACCCCGGTCAAGCGGGCCAGCGCGAAGTCCAGCGTCACAGTCGCGTCGGGGCCGATATAACGCTCGACCGAGGAGTGCGAGATGTCCCGCTCGTGCCACAGGGCGACGTTCTCCATCGCCGGCAGGGCGTAGGCGCGCACCATCCGGGCAAGGCCGGTCAGGTTCTCGGTCAGGACGGGGTTCTTCTTGTGCGGCATCGCCGACGAGCCCTTCTGGCCCTTGCCGAACGCTTCTTCCGCCTCACCCACCTCGGTGCGCTGCAGGTGGCGGATTTCCGTCGCCAGGCGCTCCACCGAGGAGGCGACCACGCCGAGCGCGGCGAAATAGGCCGCGTGCCGGTCGCGCGGGATCACCTGGGTGGAAATCGGCTCCACGGTGAGGCCCATCTGCGCGGCCACATGGGCTTCGACCCGCGGATCGATGTGGGCGAAGGTGCCGACCGCACCGGAGATGGCGCAGGTGGCGACTTCCGCGCGGGCCGCGATGAGGCGGGTGCGGCAGCGATCGAACTCGGCGTAGGCCTGGGCGAGCTTCAGGCCGAAGGTGGTCGGCTCGGCGTGGATGCCGTGGCTGCGGCCGATGGTCGGCGTCAGCTTGTGCTCCATCGCCCGGCGCTTGATCGCAGCCAACAGCGCCTCGACGTCGGTGATCAGAAGGTCGGTCGCGCGGGTGAGCTGCACCGCCAGGGTGGTGTCCAGCACGTCCGATGAGGTCATGCCCTGGTGGACGAAGCGCGCCTCGGGGCCGACGATCTCGGCAAGATGCGTCAGGAAGGCGATGACGTCGTGCTTCGTCTCACGCTCGATCTCGTCGATGCGGTCGACGTCGAAGGTCGCAGCGCCGCCCTTCTCGCGGATGATGCGGGCGGCCTCGGCGGGGATCGCGCCGAGTTCGGCCATCGCATCGGCAGCGTGGGACTCGATTTCGAACCAGATGCGGAATTTCGATTCCGGCGACCAGATGTTGGCCATCTCGGGGCGGCTATAGCGTGGGATCATGGGCTCTCCTTGTCCGCCCCGTTGGAATGGGCAGTCGATGGCCCCACAAAGAGGACGGAGCGGCGAAGGACAAGAGGCGACGCGCCATTGACCCGGCCGCCCGAGCAGATTCCCCCGGTGCCGCGAAGTTTTGATCGCCGGTGCGCAGCCGTGAAGCCATCGGTGTGTCCTATGGCGTGTGGGATCATCCATGAGGATAGGACGAACTGCCGCAAAAAAATTCTAAGGCGAGAGGGAAATATTCCGGAAGACCGGGCGCGCCATGTGCCTAACGCCCTGACAATGTTATGGCATTCAATTGCCGAGCGCTTTCAGGCCATAAGGCGAAGCAGCGCCGCAACGTCCGATTTTTATCCTGTTTCTATGCCGGTCAGAGGTTGCCTGCAAATTTGCGTATGATTACAATCTGCGGCATAACTATTCACGATACAGGCTTTCGTTCCCTGGTGGGATCGGCACATCGGCTGAACCGATTTCAAGGACGTCCCCGTGCAACAGCAATATAGCCCCATCGAGATCAGCGACTGGCGCTCGCGCCTGCGCAGTTGCCTCGTGGCCAGTGGAAAGACTCGGTCACAAGTGTGCAGCGAGGCGGGGCTCAATCCCGCCTACCTGACGCAGATCCTCGAACAAAAAGGCGCCACCCCGCGCATCGACAACCTGCAGAAACTCGCGCACGTCCTGCAGACGACGGTCACCTATTTGGTCGACGGCGTCGACATGGGGCCGGAAGCCACAGAATGTCTCTCCCTCTACACCGCGATGACGCCCGAGCGACGCACGGCGGTCATGTGCATCATGCGAGACCTCGCGGCCCGCTCCAACGCGATCGACGCTTGAATTCCACGCCGGTTCGGCCCATCGGTTGCCGGGCCGCCGTCACACATCGCCTTCCAAAGACCGGCGGCCTGAAGAGGAATCATGACCGCCGCGCCACAAACCGTCGTGTGCATGAAATGGGGCACCGTATACGGCTCCGACTATGCCAACACCCTCTTCAACATGGTGCGGCGCCACACGACCCGCCCGCTCCGCTTCATCTGCTTTACCGATGACACCACCGGCCTCGATCCCGCGATCGAGACGATGCCGCTGCCGCACATCGACCTGCCGCCGAGCCACATCAACAAGGCCTGGCGCAAGATCGCGCTGACCCAGGACGGCGTCGGCGGCCTCACCGGCAACTTCCTGTTCCTCGACCTCGACGTCGTCGTCACCGGCGGCATCGACGACTTCTTCGACTTCGCGCCCGAGGCCACCTACTGCGTGATCGAGAACTGGACGCAGAAGGGGTCCGGCATCGGCAACACGTCGGTCTTCCGCCTCACCGCAGGCGCCCATACCGAGGTCTACCGCACGCTGATGGCCGACCCCGCCGGGACCGTCGCCAAGCACCCCAACAGCCAGACCTTCAAATCGCGCACCATCGCATCGAAGACCTATTGGCCCGCGCCCTGGTGCGTCTCCTTCAAACATTCGCTGATGCCGCCCTTCCCGCTCAACTACGTGATGACGGCGCGGCTGCCGGACGACGCCAAGGTGGTCTGCTTCACCGGCTATCCCAACCCCGACCATGCCCGCGACGGGGTGTGGCCCGAAAAGACGTGGTACAAGCGCATCCGCAAGCACGTCCGGCCGACACCGTGGATTGCGCAGAATTGGCGGTAGCGCGGGTCGTCGTCCTTACCGACGGGGTGGCCGGCCATGACCGCACCTCGTCAGGCGTCTTGGCCGCCCTCGCGCAGCACCGCACCCTCGAGACGACATGGGTGAGGATGCGCGAGCGCCGGCCCTTGTCGCGCCGCCTGCACAGGATCACCGCCGCCTTCATGCCCGCCCGCCGCTGGATCGCCGGCAACGTCGAGATCTCCGGCACGCTCCCCGCGTCGGCGGACATCGTCGTGTCCACAGGCCCTTCCACAGCGGCGGCCAACATCGCCATCGCCCGCGCGCTGGGGGCCAAGAACATCTATTGCGGTTTCCCCAAGCGCCCGCAATTCGGCGTCACCGCGCTGTTGACGCCGGTGCCGTCCGGCGCGCGCTGTGCCATCCTCGCCCCGCGCCCGACCGACATCGACGCGGCGAGGCTGCGCCCGCCTGTGCCGGTGCGCGAGCCGGGGCCGCATACGATCGCCGTGATGATGGGCGGCGAATCGAAGCACTACGCCTATACCGAGCGGGACATGCTCACCCTCGCCCGTGCACTGCGCTCCATCCTCGAAAGCGAGCCGGAGTGGACGCTGATCGCCTATGATTCGCGGCGCACCGCCCACGCCTTGTTCGACACCTTCTCCGGCGCGCTCGGCACCATGGATGGCCGCGTGCGCTATGTGCGTTATGCGCAGGCCGGGCTCGCGTCCAATGCCGAGGCGTTCGAGACCGACCTGATCCTCGTCACCGCGGACAGCCTGTCCATGGTCACCGAGGCCGTCGCCTCGGCGCGGCCGACCCTCGTGATCGCCGCCGACGCCTATACCGGCCCGCGGCGCGACCTCAACGAAATCGATGCCTTGATCGCCCAGCGGCTGGTGGCCCGCACCACCTTCGGCGCGCTGACGCGGATGAGCCTCCAATCGCTGCCGCACCCGCCCTCCACCTCCCAGCCGGAGGCCCTCAGTGCGCTTCTGAAGGCGCGCGGCCTCTAGCGACTGACGTCCTCCTCCGCGCTGCCGCCGGGGGAGGTCGCCTCGCATCGGGCCGGCGTGACGCGATTTGGCGGCTGAATGTCGCGCACCCCCTTTATTCACGTCAGGTTTGGCTGATTTGGCGCAGTGAATGCTGTGAAAGCCCGTTGCCGGACCTCATCGCTGGCGCAATAGTCCCATGCCCAAAGGCTGCTGGGCACCGATCGCCCTCGGCCTGGAGACATCTATGAGCCTGACACGCCAACTCGTTCTGCTCGTTTTTCTCGCAGCGGTGGGGGGCCTCGGCTACCTCGTCTACCTGGAACGCCCGGCGAGCGAGGACACCGCCGCCGCGCCCTCCCCGGCCGCCGCCGGAGGAAGCGGAGCACGGGCCGTCGCGGTCGAGGCTGCGGTCGCCGCCGAACGGGTTCTGGAACGCCGCGTGGAGGCGGTCGGCACCACCCGCGCCCTCCAGTCGGTCGACATCGTCCCGCTGGACGACGGGCGCATCGTCGAGCTCAACATCACCCCCGGCATGCAGATCGACGAGGGCGACATCATCGCCCGGCTGGATCCGATGATCGAGCAGGCGACCTTGAACGAGTACGAGGCGCAGGCCGAGGAGCGCCGGGCTGCGCTCGACCGGTCCATGACGCTGCGCCAGTCCAACGCCTCCACCGTCAGCCAGGCTGCGGTCGAAACGCTGCGGGCCGAACTCTCGGTCGCCGAAGCCGCCGTGGAGCGGGCGCGCTACAACCTCTCGAACCGGACCGTGCGGGCTCCCTTCTCAGGCGTCCTCGGTATCTCCTCCGTCGACCTCGGGGCGCGGGTCGAAACGTCCACCGTTCTCACCACCTTGGACGACCTGTCCGAAGTGGAGATCGAATTCCGCCTGCCCGAAACCGTCTATGGGCAAATTCACCAGGGCCAGCGGATCCATGCGCAGAGCGCCGCCTTCCCCAGCCGGACCTTCGTCGGCACGGTGGCCGCGGTGGACAGCCGGATCGATTCGGTGAGCCGCGCCTTCCGCGTGCGCGCCCGCCTGCCGAACGACGACCGCGCCCTCCCCGTCGGTATGTTCATGCGCCTCGACCTTGCGCTCGACGACCGCCGCGCCGTGGTGGTGCCGGAGGAAGCGCTCGTCGTCGAGGGCGGCACCTCGCAGATCTACCTGGTTCAGAACGACACGGCGGTCCGGCGCGAAATCCGCACCGGCCTGCGCCGCAACGGCGTCGTCGAGGTTCTCGAAGGTGTGGGCGCAGGTGACCTCGTCGTCAGCCGCGGCATCCAGTCCGTGCGCGACGGAGGGCCGGTCAGGGTGATCGGCCGCACCCCGCTCCCCGGAACGCCGACCGAGGTGGAGACGCCTGCGGTCCCGGCCGCGGCCATCACGCCCGGCCGGCCTGAAGCTGCCGCGTCACCGGCAGGGAGCCGCACCTGATGCTGTCCGATCTCGCCATTCGCCGCCCGGTGCTGGCGGCGGTCGTCAGCCTCCTCATCATCGTCTTCGGGGCGGGCGCGCTCACGGGCCTCCCCATCCGCGAGCTGCCGGACATCGACACCGCCGTCGTGACCGTGCGCACCACCTATACCGGCGCCTCGCCGGAAATCGTCGACACCGACATCACCGAGATCCTGGAAGCGTCCATCTCCGGCATCTCCGGCATCAAGACGCTCTCCTCGCAGTCGCGCCGCGGCCGCTCCTCCATCACCATCGAGTTCGAGATCGGCCGCGACATCGACGAGGCGGCCAACGACGTGCGCGATGCCGTCGCCCGTGTCCGCGGCGACCTTCCCGACGACGTGGACGAGCCGCAGGTGGTGAAGTCCGACGCGGACGGTGACCCGGTCATGCGCCTCGCCGTCACCTCCACGAGGATGACCCCGGCCGAGATCACCGACTATGTGGATCGCTACGTCGTCGACCGTCTCGCCACCGTCAACGGCGTCGCCTCGGTCGACCTCTACGGCGACAGACCCTTCGCGGTGCGGATCTGGCTGGACCGTCGGGCCATGGCGGCGCGCAATCTCACGGTGGCCGACATTTCGAGCGCGCTGCAGCGGGCGAACGTCGAGCTTCCGGCCGGCGAGATCGAATCGACCACCCGCCAGCTCACCGTGCGCCTCGACAGCCGCCTGCCGGACGTCGAGGCTTTCGCCAACGTCGTGATCTCCCAGGTCGGCGGCTATCCGATCCGCCTGTCCGACGTCGCCCGCGTCATCCCCGGCGTGTCGGACGACACCACCGTCGTGCGCTCGGACGGGCGGCCGGCGATCGGCCTCAACGTCATCCGCCAGAGCCAATCGAACACGCTCGCCATCAGCCAGGGCGTGCGGGACGAGATCGCGGCGATGTCGTCCACCCTCCCGGACGGCATGGAAATCTCCGTCGGCTCGGACGATGCGATCTTCGTCGGCGCCTCGATCAAGGAGGTGGTGACGGCGCTCGCCATGTCGCTCGTCCTGGTGGTGGCGGTGATCCTGGTGTTCCTGCGCTCGTGGCGGGCGACGTTGATCCCGGCCATCACCATCCCGATCGCGCTCATCGGGACGTTCGTCTTCGTCGGCGCGCTGGGCTTCTCCATCAACGTTCTGACGCTTCTCGCGATGCTCCTCGCCATCGGCCTCGTCGTCGACGACGCCATCGTGGTGCTGGAGAATATCCAGCGGCGGATCGACAACGGCGAATCGGTGCTCGTCGCCTCCGTGCTCGGCTCGCGCCAGGTGACCTTCGCGGTCATCGCCACCTCGCTGACCCTCATCGCCGTGTTCGTTCCCATCTCCTTCCTCGGCGGGCAGGTGGGGCGGCTCTTCACCGAGTTCGGCTTCGTCATGGCGAGCGCGGTGATGATCTCCACCTTCGTGGCGCTGACGGCGTGCCCGGCGCTCGCCTCCAAGGTGCTGAGCCGCCACACCGGCGTCGCCGAGAAGCCCGAGGGCGCGCTCATGCGCGGCTTCCGCGCGGTGGTGGGGGCGGCGCTGGCGGCCCCGCTCATCGTCCTGGTGGCGGCGGCCGGCATCGCCGGTGTCGGCGCGGTTGTCTATACGACGATCCCCTCCGAGCTGACGCCGCGCGAGGACCGGGGCGTCGCCTTCGTGCCGCTCGCCGCTCCCGAAGGGGCAACGGTCGGGTTCACCGACCAGGCGGCACGGCAGGTGGAGGAGATCGCCGCGCCGCTGCGCCGGGAGGGTGACATCGCCTCCATCTTCACCCTGTCCGGCTCGTGGGGCCGCACCAACCGCGCCTTCGTGGTCTTCCGCCTCGCCGACTGGAAGGACCGCGACATGTCCGCCCAGGAGATCGCCAACGCGCTGCGGCCCGGCATGTCCAACGTGACGGCGGCGCGCGGCTTCCCGATCACCCCGTCCGGCCTCGGCCTGCGCGGCGGGCGCACACCGCTGCAGATCGTGGTCTCCGGCCCCGACTTCCCGAGCGTGCAGCAGTGGGCGGCCACCCTGCTGGAGGCCGCGAAGGCCAATCCGCGCCTCGCCAACATGGAGATGGACTACGAGGAGAATCAGCCGCAGCTCTACATCTCCGTCGACCGGCAGCGGGCCGACGATCTCGGCGTCTCGATCGAAACCATCGCCCAATCGCTGCAGACCCTGCTCGCCTCGCGCGAGGTGACCAACTTCGTCGACCGCGGCCGGGAATATCCGGTGCTGATGCAGGCGGAGGCGGACGACCGCTCGTCACCCTCCGACATCGACTTCATCTTCGTGCGCTCCGGCGACGGCACCCAGCTCGTCCCGCTCTCCACTCTGGTGACGATCCGCGAGGGGGCCGCCGCGGCCGAGCTGCGCCGCTACGACCGTCTGCCGTCGATCACCGTGGAGGGCACCACGGCGGACGACTACACGCTGGGCGAGGCGATCACCTTCATGCAGGCGGAGGCCGCCCGGCTTCTGCCGCCGGAAGCGCGAATCAGCCTGCGCGGCCAGTCGCAGCAGTTCGAGGAGACGTCGAGCGGGGCGGCCTTCACCTTCGGCCTCGCCCTTCTCATCGTCTTCCTGGTGCTGGCAGCCCAGTTCGAGAGCTTCATCCACCCGCTGACGATCATGCTCACCGTGCCGCTGGGCGTCGCCGGCGCCGTGTTCTCGATGGCGCTGACGGGACTGACGTTCAACATCTACAGCCAGATCGGCATCATCCTGCTCATCGGGCTGATGGCGAAGAACGGCATCCTCATCGTCGAATTCGCCAATCAGCTTCGCGACGAGGGGCTGTCGGTGCGCGATGCCGTGTTGGAGGCCACCGTTCTGCGTCTCCGGCCGATCGTCATGACGATCGTGTCCACGGTCCTGGGCGCGGTGCCCCTCATCATCGCGACGGGTGCGGGCGCGGAAAGCCGGATCGCCATCGGCACGGTGATCATCGGCGGGCTGGTGGTTTCCGGCCTTCTCACCCTGGTCGTGACGCCGGTGCTCTACGATCTCCTCGCCCGCCTCACCAAGCCGCGCTCGGCCGTCGACAAGGCGCTCGAGGCGGAACTGTCGCAGATCGACAAGCCCCGCGGCCCCGCCCCGGCGGAGTGAGCCGCGACCGATTGCACGGGCGGTTTGCAGGTCCCTCCACCTGCAAACCTTCCCATCGGCGAAAAGCCCTAGCCTGGTGGGCATGTTAGATGCTGAACTCGGCAACGCGCGACTTCAGCAGGAGCGCGAGGGAGCACCTCGCGGGGCCGCCCGCTCGCGAACGCGCCGAGGTGGCTGCGGGGCCTCAGCCGGCCCGCTTCACCGCCGCTTTGGCGCGGTGGTGCCTCGCCTGCGCCGCGGCCAGTTTGCCCGCGAACGCCACCCACTCACCAGGCGGCGACGTGTATGTCTTGAATCCCGCACGGTTCTTGCGCCACACGGGGATCTTCACCGCCGTGCCGAAGGCGGCGCGGATCCGTTCGCCCCACCACGGGCCGGGGCGGATCGTCGTATGCGCGTTGCGCCCGTCCGGCAGGATCGCCTGGGCCGGGGCGGTGGTGACGATGATCAGCGCCCGGTCGGTCAGCCGCGCGATGTCGGCCAGCACGCCGTCCACCTCGTCCGGCTCCAGGTGCTCCAGAACGTCGATGCAGATGACATAGTCGTAGCGCTCCTTCTGAAGCGCCGCGATCTCGGGGATGGCGGGGTCGAAAAGGTGCCGCTCGGTGACGCTGGGGACGTCGATGATCGCGCCGAAACGCCCCTGCCCCGCGCCATAGTCGAGCAGCGTCCTCGGCGCCGAAAGCTGCACCCACGGCTCGATATAGCGGCGCATCTTCACCGCCGTCGTCCCGTAGGACTGGTCGCGGTGCATCTGCGCATAGGCTTCGACGTTGCGCGTCTCCATCCCGGCTCCCGTGGTCAAATTCCGATCGCGCTCACCCGTACACCGATCCGCACGTCTTGGGACACGTTTATTGCCGGCACTCCCCGGCGTGTTCCCCGGCGTTTCGCGGCGAGATCCCGCCCGGCCGGCCCCATTGCGGCCACCATTGCTCGCCAACACAGCGCCATCTCGCATAGCATCATAGATCACGCGCCCATCGACGGGTCATCATGTCAGGACAGGAGTTCAATGCGATGAGCCTTTTGATTGATCGCCGCATCATGCTCGGCCTCGCCGCCGGGGGCATGGCGGCCGCGCTCGGTGCCGGGTCCGCGGCCGCAGCGGCAGAAACGGCCGGCGCCGTCGCCGATCTCACGGGGAGTGCCACGGCGTCGGCGTCGGGTTCCGCGGAACGGGCGCTCGCGGTCAGCGATCCGGTGCACATCGCGGAAATGGTGCGCACGGGACCGGGGGCGCGCGCGGTGCTGGCGCTGGGTGAGCGCACGGTGTTGCGGCTCGGCGCGGCGACGCAGGTGAAGCTCGAGCGCTATGTGGTCGACGCCGGGGGCGAGTTCACCCTCGGCAGCGGCGCCATCCTGTTCGACCGGGACGGGCCGCCGGCCGACAGTGCCCTGACGATCAGCTCGGACTACGGGCTCATCGTCGTGCGCGGAACGACCTTTTTCGCCGGGCCGAGCCGCGGCGTCTTCGGCGTCTTCGTGGAGACGGGCGCGGTGGACGTCACCGGCGGCGGCGTGACCGTGCGGGTCGCGGCCGGGGAAGGCACGAACATCGAGGTGCCGGGCGCGGCGCCGACGGATCCGGTCGCCTGGGGCCAGGCCCGCATCGACGAAGCGCTGGCGAGCGTGCAGTAAAGCCCGCCGCGCTCTGCTGCCCGGCGCCCTCTCGCCCCCTGCGCGGCCACGTCGGCGGGTGCGGTACAGGGCGCCGCGGGGCGGGATCAGGCCGGCACCCTCACCCGGCGCGGCTCGCAGGCTGTGGCTGGCAGCGCGGCGGGAACAATGCGCGGTAGTCCGCCGGGGTGAGCGCATCCAGCGCGATCGGCGTTGCGGAGAACGATGCGACGGTCCGTTCGATCTCCTGCCGCTCGGCCGCGCCGACATCCGGCTCCCACACGGTGAAGAGGCTGAGAGGCTCCGGAAAGCCGCGCACGGTGAAGAGGCCGAGCGGGCGCAGGTCGCACGACAGCCGCGCCGCCGCCCCCGGCCCGACGACGATGGACGTCCCCAGATTCTTGTTCGCCTGCTCGAAACGCGATGCGGCGTTCACCGCCGCCCCGTGCGCCGTATAGTCCAGCTTGCGTGACCCGCCGACGTCGCCGACGATCGCATGGCCGGTGTCGAGGCCGATTCGGGTGCGCCCCAGCCCCAGCGCGCGGGCGGCGGGGGTCTGCTCGAAAGCCTCGCTGGCGGCAACGAGCGCGATCGCACAATCGAGCGCCCGCTGCGGATGCGCAGGCAGGTCGAACGGCACGTTGAAGAGCGCGTTCATGCTGTCGCCGATCAATTTGGCAACCATCCCGTCATGGGCGACGGCGACGCTGGTGATGGCGTCATAATAGGCGTCCAGCAGGGCGATCAGGGCTTCCGGCTCGGCCGCCGCTGTCATTGCAGAGAAGCCCTCGATGTCGGTGAAGAGGGCCGTCACCTCGCGCGCTTCGCCCTTCAAGCGGATCGTGTCGGGGCTGGAGGCGATGCGGCGCACCACGGCGGGCGACAGATGCTGCTCGAACGCCGACTGCACGCGCCGGGCCTGCCGCCGCGCCCGCGCCGAGACGAGGATGGAGCCGAGCCCGAAGGTGAGCGCGGCACTGGCGGCGGGCATCACAGGGTCGATCAGCCACAGGTGCGAGGCGGAGAGGATCGCCGCACCCGACACCCATGCGAGCGCCGCCGCCCCGACGACGACCGCCCCGCCCGCAGGCGATGCGAAGCGCGCGGCGAGCAGCCCAGCGACCGCGCCCAGCATGATGGCCGCGCTCTCCACCCACCCGGCATGCGGGGCGCGCACCGGGAATGCACCGGCGGCAATCTGCGCCACGGCGTCGGCCTGAAGGTCCACGCTGGGGACGAGAGTTCCGTCCGCGCCGGTCCTGAGGCCGCCCGTCTCCGCCGCCGATGAGCCGAGGAGGACGACGGCGCCTTCGAGCCGGGAGAGCGCGGCGGGGTCGCCGGACAGGATGTCCGCCGCCGCGACGCGCCGCGCCAGCCTCTCGGCCGCGGGGACGGGAATGAGCCGCATCAGCCCCCCTTCGCCGAGCGGGATCACATGGGGGCCGGCCTGGAGCGTCCCGGCGGCCGGGTCGATGATGATGGGGGCACCGCCACCGGCGATCCGATGCACCTCCAGCGCGAGGCCCGGCACCGGCTGACGGCCGGCGATCGCCAGCAGCGGCACCTCGCGAATGGTGCCGTCGACGCTTCCCGGAAGGGACAGCGCGCCGAACCCCGCCGCCGCCTCGGCGAGCACGGGGATCGGCCCGTGGAGACCGCCCGTCAGCCACAGCCCGTCGGCCACGAAGGTGCCGCGCACCATCACCGGCGGCGGCGGCACGGGCGCGCCCATCTCCGGCGCCAGCGCAACGCCGAGAACCGCCGGCACCCGCGACAGCGCGGCGGCCAGCTCCTCGTCCCCGTCCGTCAGGCTGGAGGGGTCCACCGGCAGTGCCACCCCGGCCGCGGCGAGCCGCCGGGCGAGCGCGGCGGCGGAGCGGTCGTCCGGCCCGTCCAGCAGGATGTCGACGGCGAGCACCTTTGCCCCGGCATCGGCGATGGCGCCGACGAGCCGGGCCATGTCCGAGCGCCCCCACGGCCACGGCCCCACCAGGTCCAGCGTGCGCCGCTCGATGTCGACGACGACCGGCTGAGGCGCGGCGCCGACGTCGGCATAGGCGGTGAGCTGGTCGAAGATGCGCGCGCGCAAGGTGCGCCCACCGCCCGTCTCCGACAGGCCGGTCAAGGCGAGCGCCACGGCGACGGCGATGGTGAGGAGGCCGAGCTCGGTCGAGGCGCGGGCCCGCGCGATTCGGCGCCAATCCTTCACGCCGTCACTCCCCCGTCCGTGAGGTTGTCCGTGGGGTGGCCCTTGAGGCGGCCCGTATTGCGGCCCGCATGCCGCCCGAGGCCGTCATTCGTCCGCAAGCTGGGCAAGGGCGGTTTCGTCGAGCACGACGAGGGTGGTCCCCTCCGCCCGCAGGATGCCGGACCGGGCGAGCTTGGCGATCTGCCGGCTCGCATTCTCCCGCGACAGGCCGAGATAGGCGCCGAGGTCGGTCTGGTTGGCGGAGAGGTCGATGACGATGCCGGCGGGGCTGTTGCGCCCATAGGCCTCGCACATGCGCATCAGCCCGCCGGCGAAGCGCGCATCCAGCTTGCGCATGTTGGTCTCCACGATGTCCGACGTGGCACGCAGCTTCTCGCACAGGATGGAGATGATCTCGGTCAGCGCGTCCGGCGATTCGCGCAAGACCGGCAACAGGTCGCGCCGGCCGATGCGGAAGATCTCGCCCGGCTCCAGCATGGTGGCCGAGGCGGTGCGCGGCCCGCCGTCCAGGACCGCGATCTCGCCCACCAGGTCGCCGCTGCGCAGGAAGTTCAGCACCACCTCGCGCCCGGCGGCGGACGTGTTGTGCACCTTCACCGTGCCGCTGATGACGACGTGGAGCGCATCACCCGCGTCGTCGCGCTGGAAGATGCGCTCGCCGCGGGCATAGCGGATGGCGCGGCCGTGCATCACCACGCGGTCGATGGCGCTGTCCTCCATGGCGCCGATGAAGGTGTTGGCGGCCAGGAATGCCCGCACCGGGCTGGATCGGACGGTGGTCGACATGGAATTTTCTCCCGTGCGAAACCTTGCTGTCGGTGTCGTGGCCGGCGGAACCAAGGCACACATCAAGCCGTCCAGAGGTCACCTTATGCCACGACGAGGCCGTGGCATCGGCAAAAATCGAGTCTTTCGGGTGCGCCCCGCGGCGGACGAGGGGCGACGAGGCCTTGCCGGGGCGGCCCGGCTTGCCGCAAACAGGGCGGTGGCGGCGCCCTCTGCCGCCCGCCGCCTGCGAGGAGAGACCGCTGCCGCCTGCCCCGTTCCGCCCCGTGCCGACCGCCGCGCGGTGCCGCCCGCTCAGCCCGATGCACCCCCTTGGCCGGTCGCCCGACCTGTGCCGAATGCCCTCCCCCTGCCGGGCGCCGTCCCTCGGCCGGCGCGGCCTCTGCCGGACACGCGATGTCTGACCGCACCGCCGCCCCCGCTGCGCGCACGCTCGCGCATGTGCCGGACGCTGTGGCCGTGCCGGGCCGCATCCTGCTGGCCGCGCCGCAGTGGTATGACTGCACCGCAGCGCTCGCCCGCCTCACCGCGCTCTTCACCGAGGCGGACGTTGCGGCGGAGACGATGGAGCCCGTGCGCCTCGATGCGGCGATCTGGCCCGCACCTGGTGCCGTGCCCGTCCACGGCCTCATCCTCCACCCGTCCGCCGAGGACTACACCGCAGCCGCCGCGCGCCGCGGGACACCGCCCGCCGCCGCCATCGCCGATTGGACGCACCACACCGCCGGGCTCCTCGCCCAGTGCGCTCGCATCGCCCGCCTCACCGTGCTGGACCCGCACGGCGTTCTGGACGACGACCGTCTGGCCGACAGCCTCGGCGCCCATCTCGGCCTGACCCTGACAGGCGATGCGACGCCGCCCGCGCGCTCGCGCGACGAGGACGCATCCGCGGCCGTCACGCGCTATCTCTGCCGCCTCGCGGTGATGGAGACGCCGGAGGTGGGCAAGCTCGCCGCCGCCTTGGCGCCGCGCGTCCTCCCCCTGTGGAGCGCGCCGCCGGCCGCCGGCATCGGCGATGCGCTCGCCACCCACGCCACCCTCGCGGCGGGCACGGGGCACGGCGGCGTCGTCGACCCGGTGGTCCACGCCGCGCTCGCCCACCGGCTGGCCGAGGCGGAGGCGCAAATCGCGCTGCTGGTGGAACAGATCGTTCCGCTGCAGGAGGCCGTGGGCGCCGCGATCTTCGACAGCGCCACCTTGCAGCACCAGACCATCTATGCCGAGGACGGCCTCACCCACCCCGCCTTCTACCCGCCCGAGCGCCGCCCGGCGGATGGTCGCCCTCTGCGCTGGATCGGCCGCGAGGACGACGCCGTCGTCGCCACCGATATCAGCCGCACCCGCCCCGTGCGCGTCGACGTGGAGATCGCCGTGACGATCAGCCAGGCGGCGCTGAAAGGGTTCTCCGTCAGCGTCGACGGCAAGGCGCCGCTCAGCGTGGAGGTGGTGCGGCTCGACGATGGGAGCTGGCGCCATTCCAGCACCTTCGCCCCGCCCGCGGCGCCCGATCCGCTGGCCCTCACCCGCGTCGGACTGCACATCGCCGCCAAGACGGACCTCACATCGCGCGGCGATCCCCGAGCGCTGGCCGTCGGCATCCACAAGATCGACGTGTGGCAGATCCAGGGCGACACCGGGCCCGGCACGGTGGAGATTACCGCCGCGGACCTGACCGCTCCCGCCTTCTACGATCTGGAGCTCCATCCCTCCGGCGCCGCCTTCCGCTGGATGGGCCGCGAGGAAGCCGCCACCCACGCCCTCGCCGCCCCGCTGCCGGAGCGCGTCTCTGCCGTGGTGGAGATGCCGCTCGCCATCAGCCAGCGCGCGGTGGACGGTCTCGCCCTCACACTCGGCGGCACCGCGGCCACGGCGGTAAAGGTGGAGGCGAGCGCGGATGGGCGGCTGACGAAGACGTTCACCTTCGCGGGGGTGGCGGGGGCGGACAGCCTCGGCCTCACCCTCGCCGAGCGCGTGGCGGAGGGCGGTGCGGACGGGCGCATGCTGGGTGTGGCCATCGCGCGGATCGTTCTGCGGCCGGCCTGAGGCCCCGTCCGGCGGTCCCCCCCCCCGGCGCTGCGGACGATCCGCGCCCGGGCGGCGGCGCCTTGGCGCGGCGCGGTTGTGACATAGGTCCATGCATGGTTTGTTGCGAATGAACCAAAGGGAGAGGAGCCCTGCATGTATCGCATCCTCGCCGTGTTGGTGGCCGCGCTGGTCGCCGCGCCTATCGCAACCTGGACGGCGGGCCCCGCCGCCGCGCAGACCCCGCCCGGCGTCCTCGTCGTCGGCCAGGTGGCCGAGCCCAAATCGCTCGACCCCCACGCGGTGACCGCGGTCAACGACTTCCGCATCCTCGTCAACATGTACGACGGGCTGGTCCGGTTCGCCGACGGCACGCTCGACGTCGAGCCCGCGCTCGCCGAACGCTACGAGGTGTCGGACGACGGGCTGACCTACACATTCCACCTGCGGGACGGCGTGGAGTTCCACGACGGCACACCGTTCGATGCCGACGCCGTGGTGTTCAACTTCGAGCGGATGCTGAACGAAGACCACCCCTTCCACGACACCGGACCGTTCCCGCTCTCCTTCTTCTTCTCGGCGGTCGACAGCGTGGAGGCGACGGACGCCGCCACGGTCACCTTCACCCTGAAGGAGCCTTACGCGCCGTTCCTGTCCAACCTCGCCTATCCGACAGGGCTGATCGTGTCGCCCGCCGCGGTGGAGGAATATGGCGAGGATTTCGGCCGCCATCCGTCCGGCACGGGGGCGTTCAAGTTCGCCGAGTGGCAGTCCAATTCGCGCGTGGTTGTGGAGAAGAACGCCGACTGGTGGGGCGGCGAGCCGGCACTTCAGGCGATCGTCTTCCGGCCTATCACCGACGGCAACACCCGCCTTGCCGAGATGCTGTCCGGCGGGATCGACGTGATGGTCGAGACCCCGCCGGACGCGCTCGCCCAATTCACCGGCGACGCGAACTTCACCGTGCACGAACAGGCCGGGCCGCATTTGTGGTTCCTGATCCTCAACACCAAGGAAGGCCCGTTCGCAAACAAGCTGGTGCGCCAGGCGGTGAACTACGCCATCGACAAGACGGCGCTGGTGGACTCCATCCTCCAAGGCACCGCCGAAGTCGCCGCGGGGCCGACCCCGCCCGCCTTCGCCTGGGCCTACAACGAAGAGCTGGAGCCCTATCCGCACGACCCGGAGAAGGCCAAGGCGCTGCTGGAAGAGGCCGGATATGACGGGGCCGAGCTGACCTTCTACGTGACCGAAGGCGGGTCCGGCATGCTGGACCCGGTGGCGATGGGCACGGCCATCCAGGCCGATCTGGAAGCGGTGGGGATGCCGACCACGATCGAAACCTACGAGTGGAACACCTTCCTCGCCAACGTGAATCCGGGGCTGGCGGGGAAGGCCGACATGGCCGAAATGGCGTGGATGACCAACGACCCCGACACGCTCCCCTTCCTGGCCCTGCGCACCGAGGCGATGCCGGAGAATGGCGGCTTCAACTCCGGCTACTACTCCAACCCGGAGGTGGACACGCTGCTGGAAGAGGCCCGCACCGCCACCGATCAGGACGAACGCGCCCGGCTCTACAAGGAGATGCAGGCCATCGTTCATGACGACGCCCCGTGGGCCTTCATCGCCAACTGGAAGCAGAACGCGGTGACGAGCGCGCGGGTGGACGGCTTCGCCCTCCAGCCCTCCTTCTTCCTCATGCTCCAGGGCGTGGCGAAGAACTGACCCCGCGCAACGGGGGCCGGCGCACACCCGCGGCCCCCGTTGACGTCATCCGACGCGAGGCATCCGATGGCATCGACGATCCTCTGGCGGCTCCTGACCGCCATACCCGTCCTCATCGGCCTTTCGGTGATCGTCTTCGCGATCATGGCGATGATCCCCGGCGATCCGGCGACGGCTATTCTGGGCTCCTACGCGACGCCGGAGAATGTCGAGCGGCTGAACCGGCAGCTCGGTCTCGACCGCAGCCTGCCGGAGCAATACTTCATCTGGATCGGCAACATCCTGCAGGGCGACTTCGGCCGCTCCCTGTCGCTCAACCGCCCGGTCATCGACGAGGTCCTCGAGCGCCTCTCGGCAACGATGCTGCTGGCCGGCACCGCACTGGTGCTCGCCACCATCGCCGGGCTTGCCGCGGGCGTCGTCTCGGCGGTGCGCCAATATGGGCTGGCGGACAAGGCGCTCACCTTGATGGTGCTGATCGGCATCTCCATGCCCGCCTTCTTCCTCGGCCTCCTCCTCATCCTGCTCTTCGCGGTCAAGCTGCGGTGGTTTCCGGCCAGCGGGATGACGGCGATCTACGGCGGCGGCGGGCCGGGCGACATCGCCCACCACCTCGTCCTTCCCGCCCTCACCCTGGCCGTGGTGGCGACAGGCGTCATCGCTCGCCTCACCCGCACCGCGATGCTGGAGGTGCTGCGCCAGGATTTCATCCGCACCGCCCGCGCCAAGGGCGTGCCGGAGCGCCGGGTGATCGCCCGCCACGCCTTCAAGGCGGCGCTGGTGTCGGTGATCCCGGTGATCGGCATCCAGGCCGGCTTCGTGCTCGGCGGCGCGGTCTATGTGGAGACGGTGTTCCAATGGCCGGGCATCGGCTCCATGTTGGTCACGGCGATCTCCACCCGCGACATCCTGCTGGTGCAGGGCGGCGTCCTCGTCGTCGCGGCGGCCTATGTCCTCTTCAACCTCGCCGCGGACGTTCTGCAGATGGCGATCGACCCGAGGCTGCGCTGATGGCCGTCACCGACATCGCCGCCCCCGTCACCCCGGCGGCGCAGCCCGCGCGGCCCGGTGCCTGGCAGCTCCTCTTCGCCAACACGCTGGCGACGGCGGGGCTTATCGTCATCACCCTCGTCGTCCTCGTGGCGCTGGCGGCGCCCGTGCTACCGCTGGCCGATCCCAACGCCACCGCCCCCGCCGCCCGTCTCACGCCGCCGCTGACGGACGGCTATCTCCTCGGCACCGACGCGCTCGGCCGCGACATTCTCGCCCGCCTCGTCTGGGGCCTCAGGGTCAGCCTCGCGGTGGGGCTGTCGGCCACGGCGATCGCGGCGGTGGCGGGGTCACTCATCGGCCTCGTCGCCGGGTTCGCCGGCGGGCGGGTGGACGCGGTGCTGATGCGCGGCGTCGACATGGTGCTGGCCTTCCCCTACATCCTGCTCGCACTCGCCATCGTCGCCGTGCTGGGGCCGGGGCTCGTCAACGCGCTCTACGCCATCGCGGTGGTCAACATCCCTTTCTTCGCGCGCAACGTCAGGGGCCTGGCGCTTGGCCTCTCACGGCGCGAGTTCGTCGACGCGGCGCGCCTGTCCGGCCAGGGCAGCGCCGAGATCCTCATGCGCGAGGTGCTGCCCAACGTTCTGCCGGTGATCGTCATCACCATGTCCACCACGGTGGGGTGGATGATCCTGGAGACGGCGGGCCTCTCCTTCCTCGGCCTCGGCGCGCAGCCTCCCCAGGCCGACCTCGGCTCGATGCTGGGGGACGGACGCGCCGTTCTCTTCACCGCGCCGCATGTGGCGATCATTCCGGGTGTCGCCATCTTCGTTCTGGTGATGAGCATCAACCTTTTGGGCGACGGCATCCGCGACGTGCTGGACCCGCGGCTGAAGTCCGGCGCCCTCGCCCGGCCCGGCGCGCGCACCAAGATCGCCCGCACGGCCGCCCCTGCCCCGGCCGCGCCTGGCGCGCTGCTGGAGGTCGCGGGACTGAAGACGCATTTTCGCGTCGGCCGCAGCACGGTGGAAGCGGTGCGCGGCGTGGATCTCGCCGTGGCGGAGGGAGAGTGTCTCGGCATCGTCGGCGAATCGGGGTCGGGCAAGTCGGTCACCGGCATGTCGGTGATGGGGCTGGTGCCCTCGCCTCCCGGCGTGATCGCGGACGGTGCGGCCTTCTTCCGCGGCGACGATCTGTTCGCCCTGCCGGACGGAGCGCTGACGGCGCTGCGCGGATCCGCCGTCGCCTACGTGTTCCAGGACCCGCTGTCGACGCTGCACCCGCAATTCACCATCGGCCAGCAGCTCATGGAGGCGATCCGCGTTCACGCCCCGGTGGGCCGCAAGGAGGCGCGGCGGCGGGCGGAGGCGCTGCTCGCCAAGGTGCGCATCCCCAACCCCGCGCGGCGGCTGGACGCGTATCCTCACGAGCTGTCCGGCGGCATGCGCCAGCGCGTCGGCATCGCCATGGCGCTCGCCAACGACGCGGCGGTGCTGGTGGCGGACGAACCCACCACCGCGCTCGACGTGACGGTGCAGGCGCAGATCCTGAAGCTCATCAACGTCCTGCGCCGCGAGACGGGAGTGGCGGTGATCTTCATCACCCACGACTTCGGCGTCGTCTCCGCCGTCACCGACCGGGTGGCGGTGATGTATGCCGGCGAAATCGTGGAGACCGGCCCCACGGCGGCGCTTCTGTCGGCGCCCGCCCATCCCTACACCGCGCGGCTGATCGCCTGCGTCCCTGTGCTGGGCGAGCCGGACCGCGCGGTGAAGCCGATCCCCGGCCGTCCGCCCGCCTTGGTGGACTTGCCGAAGGGCTGCGCCTTCGCCGCCCGGTGCGAGCGGGCGCAGGACGACTGCCGCGCCGGACCCGTCCCGCTCGCCGGCAGCGGTTCGCGTGCGGTGCGCTGCCTCCACCCCCTCACCGCAGAGGCCGCATGAGCGCGATCCTTCAGCTCGACGACGTCGCGCGGCGCTTCGGCGGCGGGCGCACCCTGTTCGGCGGCGCCAAACCCACGGTGCACGCGGTGCGCGGCATCTCGCTCACCGTGGCGCGGGGGGAGACTGTCGGCATCGTCGGCGAATCGGGGTGCGGCAAGTCCACCCTGGCGCGCATGGTGGTGGGGCTCGACCATCCGAGCGACGGCACCATCCGCTTGGCGGGAAACGCCGACCGGCGCGCTTCGGTGCAATATGTCTTCCAGGACTGCGCCGCCTCGCTCAACCCGCGCAAACGCGTTCGCCAGGCGCTCTCGGTGCCGCTCACCAAGCTCGCCGGGCTGCGCGGGAAAGCGCGTGAGGCGCGACTCGCCGAGTTGATGGAGACGGTGAACCTCGACCCCGCCTTCCTCGACCGCTACCCGCACGAGCTTTCCGGCGGGCAGGCGCAGCGCATCGGCATTGCCCGCGCACTGGCCGCCGAGCCCGACCTCCTGGTGCTGGACGAGCCGGTGTCCGCACTCGACGTCTCGATGCAGGCGCAGGTGCTGGAGCTTCTGGCCGACCTGAAGGCGCGGCTCGGCCTCACTTACGTGTTCATCAGCCACGATCTTTCGGTGATCGAATCGGTCAGCGACAGGGTGGCGATCCTCTATTTCGGCAAGCTGGCGGAGATCGGCCCTGCGCGGGCGGTCTATGCCGCGCCGCAACACCCCTATACGGCGCTGCTCCTCGCCTCCGCCCCCGCGCCGGGGCGCCCGCTGGACCCGCCGGACGAGGACGACGGTACGCTGCCCGACCCCTACGACCCGCCGCCCGGATGCGCCTTCGCCGCACGCTGCCCGCGCGCCGAGGCCGTCTGCCGCGAAGCGATGCCGCCGCTCGCAGCGCACGGCGGCGCGCCGGATCACCAAAGCGCCTGCCACTTTCCCATTTCGCACGGGGCTGGTGCGCGTCAGGGCGGATCGCGTCAATAAGTGCCAGGCGCAAACGGCGGCATATGTATTAGCTAACCCTCGGGCGCGGCGTGAGGCTCCGCCCAGGAGGGATCCGACAATGCAACACGGCACCCGTATCGTGCGCACGCTCGAGACGAGCTTGGCGCTGGCTTTGACCGTGGGCGCGCTGGTGGTGGCGACCGCGCCGGCGAAAGCTCAATCCATGTCCTGTAGCGCTGCGGTCCGGCAGACTCAGAGCGACGCCAGCGGAAGCCCGCGCCTGACCGGCGGCAACAGCCGCGGCGGCCATTTCCAGACCCTTCTCGCCCAGGCCGGAGCGGCCGGCCTCAGGGGCGACGACGCGACATGCATGCGCCTCATCACTCAGGCGCGCGGCGCGGCGGGTCTGCGCCCGCTGTGATCCCGCCGCGCGTGCCCGCTCAGGCGATTTACCCGGCGCGGTAGAAGTCCACCGTTTCGGCGATCCCATCGGCGAGGCTCCTTTGGCGCCAGGCGGGGAAGAGCCGGGCCAGCGTCTCGTCATGGTCGGGGCAGACGACGGGGAGCGGCGGCCCGGCGGCGTCGATCTCCGCGTCCGGCACAACGGCGCGGATCTTGGCGGCGACGTCGGCGGGATCGGTCGGCAGCCCGACCATGTTGACGACGTGTGCCCCGGCCGGCTTCTCGGCGAGTGCGGTCATGAAGCAGCTCGCGACGTCGCCCGCGTGGATCATGTCGAACGCGCCGGTGAAGGGGATGGTGTAGGGCCGGCCTTGCGCCGCCTCGCGGCAGGCGATGCTGGGGCCCGCCGAGCCGCCGACGTCCCGCCCGCCGCCATAGACCACGAATGGGCGGAAACCGATGCTGGCGATCCCATCGTCGGCCAGGAAGGCCCGCGCAGACCCCTCTCCCGCCAGCTTGAAGGCGCCGTAGTGCGTGGTCGGGCGCGGCTCGTCGGCGGCGGTGGGACCGTAGACCCCGGCGCTGCTCATATAGGTGACGAAGCCGATGCCGTGCCGCCGCGCCGCCATGAACACGTTGAGCGTTCCGACGAGGTTGACGTGAACGCCCATCAACGGATCCGCCTGACACGCGGGGGTGAGGATGCCGGCGAGATGTACGACGCCCTCGCAGCCCGCCATGGCGGCCACCACAGCCTCCGTGTCGCCGATGTCCCCGGCGATGAAGTTGACGCGCTCCGCGAAGGCCGCGCCGCAGATCTCGGCAATCTTGCGCCGATCGTCGCGCAGGTCGAACACCACGGGGTCGTAACCCTCGGCGGTGAGTGCGCGCAGCATCCACGCGCCGATGAAGCCGCCGCCGCCCGTGACCAGAACCTTCATGCCGTCCCCCCGCTCGTTGCCCCCAGTCGGCGTGGCCGCCGGAGGTCGTTTCAGAGAGGTCTTAAACTATCGGCGGGCGAAGGGCGACGTCACACTGCCGGGGTGCGGGCGGGAGCCGTCGCGGGAACGGCGAGGCGCGCTTCGAGGTCGGCCGCCACCTTCAGCAGGAACCGCTCCTGGTACCACGGCGCGGCGAGGTGGAAGCCGACCGGCAGGCCCGACGCCGTCCACCCGCACGGGAAGGAGATGGCGGGGTGGCCGGTGAGGTTGAACGCCAAGGTATAAGGGTACCAGGAGTGACGCACCCTCCCGGCCGGCTCGCCGTTGATCAGGATCGGCCCGTGCGGGTCCTGGCCGTGCGGCAGCGGCGGGGCGGAAAGCGTCGGCGAGGCGATCACGTCGGCCCACTCGAACACCGCCTGCACCTCTTTGAACGCGCGCGTGCGGGCGGCCCCTGCCCCGGTCAGCGCCAGTGCTGAATGTTTGAAGCCGTTGTCGACGTGGACGAGAAGCGTCGGGTCGAGGTCGTCCCGGTGCGCCGCCAGAACCGGTCCCGCGCGCGAGGCGAGCAAGGTTTCGAGCACCACCATGAACGTCTCTTCCAGCGCCGCGAAATCGAGGTCGATCTCGGTGACGATGGCGCCCGCGTCCGCCATCTGCGCCACGACGCGGCCGGTGATGTCGGCGATCTCGCTGTCGATCCGGTTGCCGGCGGTGGGAAGCCAGGCGACACGCAGGCCCGCCATCTCCTCGAACCGCATCGGGTGCGGGAGGGCGGCCTGGCCGTAGGGGTCGCGCCTGTCGAACCCGGCGACCGCCTCGAACAGGAGCGCGGTGTCGGCGACCGTGCGGGCCATCGGCGCCACGTGGACGTTGGCCGAGAAGAGGTCGCCCGCCTGCAGGTTGGTGATGGCACCCAGCGTCGACTTCAGCCCCACCGTGCCGCAGCAGGCGGACGGGATGCGCACCGAGCCGCCGCCGTCCGTCCCCAGCGCGATCGGCCCCATGCCCGCCGCCACCGCCACCGCCGCGCCGCCGGAGGAGCCGCCGGGCGTTACGTCGGGGCTGTGCGGGTTCAGCGTGCGGCCGAACAGCGGGGCGGAGGTGTGGATCTTGTGGCCGAACTCCGGCGTCGTCGTCTTGCCGATGAGGATGGCGCCGGCCGCCTTGGCGCGGCCGACCGCGACCGCGTCCTCGTCCGGCACGAAGTCCGCGAAGGCTTTCGAGCCGAAGGTGGTGCGCACGCCCTTCGTCAGCGTCAGGTCCTTGACGGAGTATGGCAGGCCGAAGAGCGGCGGCAGGTCGCCGCCCCCCATTGCCGCCTCGGCCTCGCGCGCTGCGGCGCGGGCCTCCTCGGCGGTGACGGTGACGAAGGCGTTGAGGTCGGCCCGCGCCTCGATGCGGGCGAGCGCGGCGTCGACCACCTCCACGGGCGAGAAGCTGCCGGCGCGGTAGCCTGCGCGCAGCTCGGTGGCGGTGAGGTCGGCGAGGTCGGTGGGTGTGTCGGTCATTAGGTCATCCAGCGGCCGCCATCGATCAGCAGCGTCTGTCCGGTGATGAAACGGGCCTCGTCGGTGGCGAGGAAGGTGACGGCGGCTGCAACGTCCTCGGGCTCGGCGATGAAGCCCGCGGGGGTGGCGGCCACAATGCGGTCCAGCACCTCGCGCGACAATCGCTGATGCGCGGCGGTGGCGATGGCGCCGGGCGCGACCGCGTTGACGGTGACGCCGCGCCCCGCGACCTCGCGCGCCAAGGAACGGGTGAGGCCGACGACGCCCATCTTGGCGCTGGCATAGTCGGCAAGGCCCGCGTCGCCCACGAAGGCGGCGTCCGTGGACATGTTGACGATGCGCCCGCGCCCGCGCTCGGCCATGCCCGGCGCCACGAGGCGGCACATGCGCATGGCCGACAGCAGCGAAATTTCGAGGACGAAGCGCCACGTCTCTTCATTGGAAGTGAGGAAGGGGCCGCCCTTCTCGCGCGCGCTCTGGCCGAGATTGTTGAAGAGAATGTCGGCCGGGCCGTGCGCCGCCTCTGCCTCGGCCACGAACGCCTCCAGCGTGGCGCGGTCGGTGCCGTCACCGGCGATGGCGAGTGCGCCGGTGCCGGACAGCGCCGACACGTCGAGGTCGATGGTGGCGACCTTCGCGCCCTCGGCCAGGAAGCGGCGGACGGTGGCGGCGCCGATGCCCCCGCCCCCCGCCGTCACCAAAGCGGTGCGTCCGGCAAGACGGCCGCTGCCCTGTGCGGCGCTCAATGGAACACCCGGCCGCCGTCGACGGCGAGCGTGGATCCGGTGACGTAGCTAGACGCATCGGAGGTGAGGTAGAGGATCGCCTCGGCGAGTTCGGCGGGCTCGGCCACGCGCTTCAGGGCGTAGCGGTCGCGGATCGCCTCCAGCGCGGCGGCCGGGTCGGCCGCGGTCTCGTAGGAGGTGCGGAAGAGCGGCGTGTCGACCGCGCCGGGCGCCACCGTGTTGACGCGGATCTTCTGCGGCGCCAGCTCCATCGCCAGCGATTTGGACAGCATGACGAGCCCCGCCTTGGAGGAACAATAGGCCGCGCGCCGGGCGAGAGGCACCAGCCCCGCCCCGGACGCGACGTTGACGATGGTGCCGCCGCGCTCAGCCAGATGCGGCAGCGCCAGACGGCACACCCGCATCGGCCCGGTGAGGTTTACGGCGAGGACCCTCTCCCACGCGGCGTCGTCCTGCTCGGCGAAATCGCTCAGGAGGTCGATGCCGGCGGCGTTCACCACACCGTCGATCCCGCCCATCGCGGCGGCAGCGGCGGTGACGGCGGCGGCGGTGGCGGCGGCGTCCGTCAGGTCGGCGACGTGGACGTTTTCGCCGGCAAGGTCGATGACGGAGACCGAGGCGCCCTCCTCGCGAAACAGGCGGGCGGTGGCGGCGCCGATCCCGCTCGCTCCGCCGGTGATCAGGATGCGGCGGCCGGCGAGCCGCCCCCGCGCGCTCACGCGGCCTTCAGGCGCGGGCGGATGTCGTCCGTCATCTCGTCGCACCGGCCCATCCAGGTGCCGCCGGTCTTCAGCGCGTGCTCGATCAGCCCTTCCAGCACCAGGAGGCGCGAGGGCTGGCCGATGATCTGCGGGTGCATGCCCACCATCATCATGCGGCCCTCGGCGTGGAGGCAGTCGAACTCGGCGATCCAGGCTTCCAAGAGCGCCGAGGGGGCCTGCATCGTGCGGCCGGGCAGCGTGATGGAATAGTTGAAGAAGGGCGCGTCATCGAGCACCCAACGGAAGGGAAGCTCCACGATGTCGGTCCGCGCGCCGTCGATTTCGAGGAGGTAGGGCTCGTCGTCGTCGAAGAAGTTCGAGGAATAATCGAACCCGTATTGCTTGATCAGCCCCAGCGTGATGTCGGAGAATTCCGCCGCGGGGGAGCGCCAGCCGCGCGGCTTGTAGCCGGCCGCCTTCTCGATCGCCTCGATGCCCTTCTGCATCTCCTCGTGCTCCTCGGCGTGGGTGCAATTGAGGATCCACTTGTGGGTGTGGCTGTGGTGGGCGATCTCGTGCCCGCCCTTCAGGATCGCCTCGATCATCGCCGGCTGCTGTTCCACCACCACGCCGGGGACGAAGAAGGTGGTCTTCAGGTCGTACTTGGCGAGAAGGTCCAGCACCCGCCAGATGCCCCGCTTCCAGCCGTAGCGGCCCTGGGACATGACGATCGGCCGGTTGGCGTTGTTCGGATCGCGCGCGGTCCAAAGCGTCTCGCAGTCGACGTCGAAGGTGAGGAAGAGCGGAAAGCCGCGGCTGGTGAAGGACATGAATGGCGCCTTAGACGAAGCGGGAGAAACCGACCCACCGTTCGGCGATGACGAGCGCCAATCCGGTGACGAGGATGAGAAGGGTGGAGATCGCGGCAAGGCCGGGGTCCACGCCGCCGTGCTCGATGGAGGTGAAGATCTTCACCGGCAGCGTCGACTGGCGCGGGCCGAGCAGGAAGATCGTCACCGGCACGTTGTCGAGCGAGGTGATGAAGGCGAAGAAGGCGCCCGCGACGAGGCCGGGTTTGAGCAGCGGCAAGGTGACGAGGCGGAAGGCGGTGAAGCCGGACGCGCCGAGCACCCGCGCCGCCTCTTCGAGCTCGCCCTTCACCCCCGCCAGCGAGGTGAGGCAGGCGCGGATGACGTAGGGCACGGTGATGGCGATGTGCGCCAGAAGCAGGCCCCAGAAGGACCAGCGCAGCCCGATCAACGCATAATATTGCAGGAGCGCCACGCCGATGACGACGGCGGGGAAGATGAGCGGCGCCATGAAGAAGGAGGCCAGCGCATCGGCCCACGGCACCATGCGGTGATGCAGCGCGTAGGCGGCGGCGGTGCCGAGCACCAGCGCCCCCGCCGTGGCCGCGAAGGCGAGCAGGAACGAGGTCTGGATCGCCTCGAGATAGTCCTTGTCCGTCAGCACCTCCACGAACCAGTCGAGCGTGAAGCCGACCGGGGGGACGGTGAGGTAGGACGTGGTGGAGACGGACGCCATCGCCACGACGATGACCGGAAGCTGCAGGAAGACGAGCACCAGGACCGCGACGGCGGTCACCCAGATCGGCGGGCCCTTCACGCCGCCCCTCCCGCGACGCGGCGCGCCACCCTGTTGGCGCCCCAGATGACGAGGAGCGCGATCGCGGTGAGGATGAAGGCGAAGGCGGTGCCGGACGGCCAGTCGAGCTTCACGAGGAACTCATCGTAGATCAGCGTTGACATGACCTTGAAGGTCGGCCCGCCGAGGAGGCGCGGCGTGACGAGTGCGGAGATGGTGAGGACGAAGACCAGCGTGCAGCCGGCGAGGATGCCGGGCGCAGTCAAAGGCAGCGTCACGAACCAGAAGACGCGTGACGGGCTGGCGGAGAGCGTGGACGCGGCGTCCTCCACGTCGCGCGGGACGCGGCTGATGGACGACAGCAGCATGAACACCATGAACGGCAGGTAGATGTGCACCATGCCGATGACGAGGCCGGTCATGTCGAACATCATGCGGATGGGCTTGGTGGTCAGGCCGAGGTCCATCAGCAGCGTGTTGATGACGCCGCGGTTGGAGAGCAGCGCGATCCACCCGAAGGAGCGCACGACGAGGTTGAGAAACAGCGGGAACATCACCAGAAGCGTCGCGACGGCGCGCCAGGTGCGCGTGGTGCGGGCCATGAAGTAGGCCAGCGGATAGCCGATGACGAGGGCGATGAAGGTGACGAGGAAGCCCATCCAGAGCGTCCGACCAATCACCTCGCGGTAGTAGCCGTCGGTGAAGGCGACGGTGTAGTTTTCCAGCGTCCAGGAGGTGCCGATGCCCTGCCCCGGCACGTAGGGATGGAAGCTCGTCGGCAGCATGACGAGGAGCGGGCCGACGAAGACACCGACCAGCACCAGGACGAGCGGCGTGACGAGCGCCGCGCCCGACAGCCGCCTCATGCCGCGGCCTGTC
Organism: Acuticoccus yangtzensis; assembly: GCF_001927245.1. Classification (GTDB taxonomy): domain Bacteria; phylum Pseudomonadota; class Alphaproteobacteria; order Rhizobiales; family Amorphaceae; genus Acuticoccus; species Acuticoccus yangtzensis. The sequence continues at coordinate 143,804 of NZ_MJUX01000005.1, forward strand.
CCGTCGTGCCGCCGGATGCGCCGGCGGGTGCCGGCGACACGTAGACCGCCGCGGGATCGATCACGGCGGTGACGCTGTCGCCGACATTGAGCGCGCCGGCGGGCTCGTTGGCGTCCACCTCGGCGATGATCTCAGGCCCGCCCTCGATGCCGACGACATATTGGATGCGCGCGCCGACGAAGGAGCGCAGGCGCACCGTAGCGGCGAAGGCGTTGGGGGCGGTCACGGGCGTGCGCGACAGGGCGACGTCGCTGTGGCGCACCACGACCTCCACCGGACCGGACGCGGGGAGCGCCACGGTGGGGGCGAAGGCGAGCGGGACGCCGATGTCGACCCGGTCGCCGCTGAGGCTGCCGGTCAGCGCGTTGGGCTTGCCGATGAAGCGGGCCACGAAGCCGTTGGCCGGGCGGCGATAGACCTCCTCGGGCGAGGCATATTGCTGGATCTTGCCGTGCGCCAGGATGCAGATGCGGTCCGACAGAGACAGCGCCTCGGACTGGTCGTGCGTGACGAAGAGGCTGGTGATGCCGAGGTCGCGCTGCAGGCGCTTCAGCTGGATCTGCATGTCGTCGCGCAGCTGGGCGTCGAGGTTGGAGAGCGGCTCGTCCAGAAGCAGCAGCGAGGGGCGCGGGGCGAGCGCGCGCGCGAGCGCGATGCGCTGCTGCTGGCCGCCCGACAGCTCTTTGGGGAAACGCGCGCCGAGGTGGCCGAGCTGCACCATGGCGAGCGCCTCGGCGACGCGCGGGGCGACGTCCTTCACCCCCTGCCGCTTCAGCCCGAAGGCCACGTTGTCGAACACGGTGAGGTGCGGGAACAGCGCGTAGGACTGGAAGACGAGGCCGATGCGCCGCTTGTGGGTGGCGACACGCGTCACGTCGCGCGGGCCGATCATGATGGTGCCGGAGGTGGGGGCGAGAAGGCCCGCCACCATCCGCAGGATCGTCGTCTTGCCGCAGCCGGACGGCCCGAGCAGCGAGACGAACTCCCCCTCCGCGACGTCGAGCGTCGCGCCGTCGACGACAGGGGTCTCGCCGAAGCGTTTGGTGAGCGCCTGGAGGGAGAGGGACGACATCTTAGCGGGTGACCTCACGCTGCCAGCGGTCGATCCAGGTGGGCAGGTTCGCGGCCGTCTCCTCGGGGTTGAGGAACCACAGGTCCTGCAGCGTCGGGCCGTAGGGAACGATGGCGGCCGCCTTGTCGGAGAGTTCGACGGTGAGGTTCACCGGGCCGGCATATTTCTTCTCGGCAAAGCACTCCTGGCCGGACTTCGACAGAACGGTGTCGATGTACTTCAGCGCCAGCTCCGGGTGCGGCGCACCTTTGGGGATGACGAGGGTCGGGCGGATGCCGACGGCACCCTCGCTCGGATAGGCGATGGCGATGGGGAGGCCCTGGTCGGCGGCGGATCCGGCGCGGTCCGGATACCACGGCGCCATGGCGATCTCGCCGCGCTCGAAGAGGGCGATGAGTTGGTCGGCCTGGGTGTAGAGGGTAACGCTGTCCTGGGCGAGAGGCTTGATCGCCTCGATGCCCGGCGTGACGTCGTCCAGCGTGCCGCCGTTCATCTTGTTGACGGCGAGGAGGAACTGCCAGCCGGAGGTGCCGGTGACGTCGCCGATGGCGATCTGGCCGGACCATTTCTCGTCGAAGAGGTCGGCCCAGGAGGTCGGCGGCGTATCGACGAGGTCGGTATTGTAGGCGATCGCCGTAGCGCCGGTCATGAAGACGACGTAGGCGCCGTCCGCGTCGAAAGCGCGGGGGTCGATGTCGGCGGCGGCGGTCAGCGCGTCCTTGTCGATGACGGAGAGCAGGCCCTCGTTCTTGAGCTGCTGGGCGGCCGAATCGTCGAGATAGACGATGTCGTATTCGCTGGATCCCATCATGGCGCGGATGGAGGCGGCGTGCTGGGTCGTGTTGCCGACGACCGCGTCGACCTCGGCGCCGGTCGCCTCGGTGAAGGGGGCGAAGTGGCAGGTCTCGGACTCGGTGAGGAAGGAGCCGCCGAAGGTCGCCACGACGAGCTCCTCGGCGCTGGCGGACGGGGCGGCGGCGACCATCATCAGCGACAGGGCCGAGACGGTGGCGAGCAAAGCCCGGTGGGGCTGGCGGGCCGGGATGCGGCGGGCCCGGCTCTGGTGGGCCGGGTGACGGGTGGCCGGGTGACGGGGGGCCATGAGGAACCTCTCGGCTGGCGGGCGTGGCGGATGACGATGACGCAACAGTGTGAGCCTAGCCAATGAGCATATACCTTTCAAGAAAGGTTTATGCTCATTGTTGCGCCAGAGAGCGCGACGCGAAAGAATGATGCGGCACTGAACGAGATGCGAGAGGGCACGGCGAGCGCGCATGGCACGAGAAGGAACGGCACAGCGAGAGCGGATGGCACAGCGATCTGACGAGCCGGACGCGCCACTGACGCAGCCGACGCCCCGGCTTGCGGACGATGACGTCGTCGCCAGCGGTATCCGCTGGTGGAACGCCGAGAAGCCGGAGCTCGACACCCAGGGCAAGGCGATCCTGGGTCGCATCATCGCCCTGCAGGACCGCATCACGCGGCGCTACAATGCCGCCCTCGCCCCCTTCGGCCTGAAATATACCGAATATGCGGTGCTGGCGACGCTGCGCGCCCGCGGCTCGGACCTACCCATGTCACCGACCGAGCTCAGCCAGACGATGCTGTTCACCTCCGGCGGCCTCTCCAACCTGCTGCGGCGGCTGGCCGAACGTGGCCTCGTCAGCCGCACCGCCGCCGCCCATGACGGGCGCGGCGTCACCGTGTCGCTGACCGCCGAGGGCCGTGCGCTTGCCGACCGGACCATGCCGGTGCAGGTCGCGACGGATCGGGACCTCATCGCCTGTCTCTCGGGGCCCGAGCGGTCCGCCCTCGAAGGTCTGCTGACGACGCTCCTGCGCAGCGGCGGCTGATGGGCGCCTTTCATCACAGGTTTCCCGACCCGCACGGCAAGTCGTTCCCGCCCACGCCCGCGCCACGCTTTGATTTTAGGCAGTGCGAACCGGATGCTTGCGCCATGCGTTAAGTCCAGAACGAAGACGACGCGGTTCGACCGATGATCCAGATCCCGGTTCCTCTTGAGCGTCGGCCGGTGTTCGGTCGCCTCTTGCGCCTTGAGCGCCTGAGGTGGTCGGGCGGAATGTCTCCAATGCGGTGAAACATCGCCTAAAGCGCAAGTTGAGCATGGACATGGCAGCTTTTATGTCCGAATGAGGCCGGGTCTACAGAGCGCTCTGAAGTGTTTCGCTGCTGGGGCGCCCCGTCATCCGCTGATCTTGCGGCCGATCGCGCGTCCGGCGAGGGCGCGCTCGGGCCGCGGAACGTCCGGCGGATGCGTCATACTACGCGCGCGGACGCGACGTTGTTGGTCATGCGAAGGTTGAAGGATCTGCGAGCGATGTTTATCCGCGCCGGGTTTGAAATCTCGATTCGGTCAAAGAACGAAACACCGCTTCTCCTGGCGCTCAGCCCGCATTCGGCCTATCCGAACCGCATCCTGGGCGATCCGCGGATCCACACCGCACCTCACGTCCATACCGAAGACTTCATCGACGAGTTCGGCAACCAGCGGACCCGCCTCACCGCGCCGGCCGGCGACCTGACCCTCTGGTCGGACTTCATCGCCGAGGACAGCGGCGCGCCGGACCCGGTCGACTGGACCGCGGCGCAGCACGAAATCGCCGACCTGCCGGCCGACACGCTGCGCTTCCTCACGGCCAGCCGCTACTGCGAGGTGGACGAGCTGGTGGCGCGCGCGTGGGCGCTATTTGGCCACACCGCGCCGGGCTGGGCGCGGGTTCAGGCGATCGTCGGGTGGGTGCACAATCACCTGACCTTCGGCTACAACTTCGGCCGCCCCACCAAGACCGCGCTCGACGCCTTGACCGAGCAGACCGGCGTCTGCCGCGACTTCGCCCAACTCTCGGTGGCCCTCTGCCGCGCCATGAACATCCCGGCGCGCTATGCCAGCGGCTATCTCGGAGACATCGGCGTACCCTACAGCGGCCCGGGCGACTTCTGCGCCTGGTTCGAAGTCTATCTCGGCGGCCGCTGGTACACGTTCGACGCGCGCTACAACACGCCGCGGATCGGTCGTATCCTGATGGTGCGCGGGCGCGACGCGGCGGATGTCGCGATGATCACCTCCTTCGGCGCCTACGAGCTGACGCGCTTCCATGTGTGGACGGACGAGATCAGCGCCGCCGGCACCGATGCCGACCGCCTCGCCCTTCTCGCCGTGCGCCCGCGGACCGAGGCGCTGGTCGACACCCGCACCGCGTGGACGATCGCGGCCGAATAAGCGTCCCCGCCGCGCTGATCGACGGCCCGACCAGCGCGGTCATGCCGATTTGAAGACGCTCGGCCTTGTGCCTGCCCCGCCGCCGGGCGTACGGGACGGCAGGATCGGCGCCGCCGACCTCGCCGCGGCCTAGCCGCCGACTGCTGAAGTGAACCCACGACATCATGACCTCGCCGCGATGCCCCGCGGGGCTTGCCCCGCTCACCCTCCTCCCATGATGCGCCCGCCGCAGACGGAGGGCATCCTCGACAGCCGCGCCGCCTGGCTCCGCCTGACCGCGACCTTGATGGTCGCCATGGTCGGCAATGTCGGCCTGTGGTGCGTGGTGGTGGTGATGCCGGCGCTTCAGGCCGAGTTCGGCGTCGACCGGGCCGGCGCGTCGCTCCCCTACATGGCGACCATGGCCGGATTTGCCGTCGGCAACGTCGTGGTCGGCCGGGTTGTGGACCGCGTCGGCATCGCCGCCGCGCTGTGGATCGCGACGGGGCTGATGGGCGCGGCCTACGCGGCGACGGGCATCGCCGGCGGGTTCGCCATGGTCAATCTCTTCCACGTCGTCATCGGGCTTGGAACCGGCGCGTGTTTCGGCCCGCTGATGGCCGACATCTCGCACTGGTTCTGGAAGCGGCGCGGCATCGCCGTCGCGCTGGTGGCGAGCGGAAACTACGCGGCAGGCGCGGTCTGGCCGCTGGTCCTCAGCGGCATTCTGGAATCGCACGGCTGGCGCACCGTCTACCTGGCGCTCGCGGTGATCGTCGTCGCGGCGCTGGTGCCGTTGTCGCTTGCCCTGCGCGCCCGCGTCCCGGCGGCGGCGATGGCCCATGCCGAGGCCGCATCGCTCGCCCGGCGCAGTTCCATCGGCCTCTCGCTCGGCACCATGCGCCTCCTTCTGGCGCTGGCCGGTATCAGCTGCTGCGTGGCGATGGCGATGCCGCAGGTCCACATGGTGGCGCTCGCCATCGACATCGGCTGTGCGCCGATCGTCGGGGCGCAGATCCTCTCCGTCATGCTGTTGGGCGGCGTCGTCTCGCGCATCGGCTTCGGCTTCGTGGCCGACAAGCTGGGAGGGGTGAAGACCCAGCTCATCGGCGCCGCGCTACAGTGTTTCGCGTTGGCCCTTTATCTCCCGTTCGACGGGGCGGTGACGGGGCTCTTCGTCGTCAGCCTGATCTTCGGCCTCGCCCAAGGCGGGATCGTGCCGTCCTATGCGATGATCATTCGCGAATATTTCCCGCCGCGCGAGGCGGGATCGTCCATCGGCCTCGTGCTGATGGCGACCATCGTCGGCATGGCGCTCGGCGGCTGGATGTCCGGCTATATCCGCGACCTGACCGGCAGCTACACCATGGCCTTCGCCAACGGTATCGCCTTCAACCTCGTCAACATGTCGATCATGCTGTTCATCCTGGGCCGCACGCGCCAGCCGCGCCTCGCCCTCGCCTGAGCCGTCCCGCGCGGCTCCCGCGCCCACGCTGAACGCGGTGCCGCCGAGGCGGTGCCGCGGGTGACCGGATCCCACGCGCGCCTTGTCCGCCACGGGTGACGGTCACCCGGCCCGACCTCCTCGGCCTTCGCTCCGGCCCTCGTCGCGCTGGCCGTCGTCGCCCAAACCATCGTTGCGCAGGCCGACCGCCTCCGGCCGCCCTCCCCGTTTTCAGCGCCAGTCCCTGCCCCGTCCCCCTGACTCTGCCTCGGTCCGTGCCCCTGCGGCGGCCGCCCTCGTCGGATGCGCGCGCAAGCCTCACCCCATGGCCGCGGACCTATCCTTTCCCGGCATTCCGACCATCGCATCTTCTGCACGAAGGCTTCGGAATCTCTGGGGTTTCGGCGGCACCATCCTCGTCCCAGCCCCGCGCCAGATAACAGGCATACGCCTTGAGCGTGCAACCACGGGAGATGAACTCTTGTCAGTCATTATCGGTCTCGTCGTCGGCATCGGCTCGATGCTGGGCGGCTATATGGCGATGGGCGGAAAGGTCGGCGTGCTGTGGCAGCCGTTCGAAGTGCTCATCATCTTCGGCCTTGCGGCGGGTATCTTCATCATCGCCAACCCGGTGGCGACGATGAAAAAGACCGGCACGGCGATCATGCAGTCGGCGTCAGGAAAATCTCCCAAGCGCAAAGAACTGCTGGAACTGCTCGGCTGCCTCTTCGCGCTCATGCGCGACCTCAAGGCCAAACCGCGCAACGAGGTGGAAACCCACGTCGACAATCCGGAAGACTCGGAACTGTTCAAGAAGTTTCCGAGCATCATGAAGGACAAACTTCTTCTCAACTTCATCTGCGACTACGTGCGTCTGATCCTCATCGGCAATGCCCGCGGCTTCGAGATCGAAGCCTTGATGGATCAGGAAATCGCCACCATCCGCAAAGGCAAGCTGAAGCCCGCCCTGGCGCTGAGCGAAATCGCCGACGCACTGCCGGCCATCGGCATCGTCGCCGCCGTTCTGGGCATCGTGAAGGCGATGGGCGCGATCGACCAGTCGCCGGAAATCCTGGGCGGCCTCATCGCGGCGGCACTCGTCGGCACCTTCCTCGGGATTCTCTCCTCCTACGCGTTCTTCGCGCCGATGAGCTCGAAGATCAAAACCGTCTCGGAGATGCAGATGAAGCCTTATCTCATCACCAAGCAGGCGCTGCTCGCCTACATCAACGGCGCGATGCCTCAGATCGCCCTGGAGCACGGGCGCAAGACCATCGACAACTCGTCCCGCCCGACCATCGACGAGGTGGAGGCCGAGGCCCTGGGCGGTGGTGCGTCCAACGACGATCAGAACCGCAGAGCTTCCGATAAGGCGGCGTGAGGGCAACGATGACCAATGTTTCCACAGAGGTCTCGGACCGGTTGCTCGACGCGGCCGGCATCCAGATCGACAAGCTCCCGATGCTGCCGGTCATCTTCGACCGGGTCGCCAACGCCTGCGCCGAACAGATGCGCGCGGTCGCCGCCTCGCCCTGCTACTTCTCGGTGCTCGACATCGAGCAGGGCCGCATCGGCGAAATGCTGGAGCCTTACGAGGCCAATGCCGTCACCGCGATCCTCGAAGTGCCCGAGTGGGACACGGAGGTCGTGCTGGGCTTCGACCGCGACTTCATCTTCACCATCGTGGAGGTGATGTTCGGGGCCGATGGCCACGAGATGCCGGAGGAGGACGGGCGCACCTTCTCCAACATCGAAATGAAGATCTGCTCGCGGCTCGCCGAGATCGTGTGCGACGTGCTCACCCAATCCTTCTCGATGGTCACCAAGGCGACCTTCCGGGTGGAGCGGATGGAGACCCGCATGCATTTCGCGGTGATCGGCCGGCGCACGGCGCAGGCGGCTGCGGCCAAGTTCCTGGTCCAGGCGATCAATCGCGGCGGCGAGATGTTCATCATCCTGCCCTATGCGGGCCTGCAGATGGTTCGCCGCGCACTCTCCAACGCATCGGCGACCGATGTCGGCGGCGCGCGCGATCCGGACTGGTCGCGCCAGATGCAGCAGGGCGTCACCCGCGCCGACGTGAAGTTGCGCGCGATCCTCGACGAGAAGCCGATCACGCTCGGCGAGATCACCCAACTGAAGCGCGGCGATCTCATCCAGCTCTCCGCGACGCCGAAGTCGCCGATCAAGCTGGAGGCCAACAACCAGGCGCTGTTCTGGTGTCAGCTCGGACAGGCGGACGGCCTCTACAAACTGCGCGTCGATGATGTGTTCGACCCGGAACAGGAGTTTATCGGTGATCTCCTCAATAGTTGATTTCATTCTGCTTGCCGCTCTCGCCGGAACATCCGGTGCGGTGCTGTTGATGTACCGCCGGTTGCAGCGGTTCGATGCGTTGCAGAACGCGGCGGCGAAGGAGTTCGCCCGCTCGTCCGAAGCGCTGGACCGGGCGCGGGAGGCGATGACCCGCCTTTCGGACGACGGCGGTAAGATGGCGCTGACCCTCGCCGGTCGCCTCAACGAGGCGCGGGTGATGATGAACGAGATCGAGGAGGCCACCACCCGCACCCGCGGCGCCTATGTCGAGATCGCCGAGTTCGAACTGAGCCGCCCGCCGGTGGCCCGCCCCGAGCCCGCGGTGGTGTCCCGCCAGGACGCCGGTTCGGCTGCGACGGCGGCGACGACGGCGACGGCAACGGTGCCGGTGGCAGGTCCGCCGACCGCTCCCCAGCCCGGACACGGTGCGCCGGCCGGGCCGAGCCCCGCCCATGTGCATCCTGCGGGGATCGAGGTGATCGACGACGGGGCCGACGTGGCGGCAGAGCAGCCGCGCACGATCCCGGCCGCGATCCGCATTCGCGATGCCGCCCGCGCCCGCATTGCCGAGGCGCGCAAGAAGGCTGCGGCCGCGCACGACGCGCGGCCGGAGGGGCCGCGGGCGCCCCGTCCGCTTCAGGCAGCCCTCGCGGGGGTCGAGGCGCGGGCCGCTCTGGCAGCGACCACATCGCGTGTCGCGCTGCCGGCTCCGGCCCACCTTCACGCCCCGGCACAGGGCGAGGCCCCTGCCCAGGCCCACGCCCAAGCCCCGGCCACTGTGGCTGCGGCGGCTGGCGCCGTCCCCGGACAGACGTTCGCCGAAGATCCCGCGGGCGCCGTCATCGGCCCGGTCCTGCCGCAATCCGCGGCGCTGCGCACACCGGATGACGGCCTGCGCACCGCCGCCTCGGCCATCCCGGCCGCGGACATAGGTACCGCCCCCGCAACCAGCGATGCGGCGGACCACGGCGAGGCGGCGCTCTCCAGCGCGGCGGCGCCCTGGCCCGGCGCGGCGACGGCCGGCCCCGCAGCGGCCGGGCCTTCAAACAGCGAGGCGATCCGCATGCTCGTCAAGCCGGCGGGGGCCGCCCCCGTCAACACCGACGTCGGGATGGCCGAGCAAATCGGCGCGGCCGGTACCGACGACCTCGACGACGGCAACGCGGCAGAGACCAGCCCCGAGTTCGACGCGGTGATGGCGGCCATGAACGGACGCAATGTCACCTGGTCGGAGCTTGCGAGCGCGGCCCAGCGCAGCGCCTGACCCGCGGCGCCCCGCGCGCCGCCCGACACCGACGAGATGGACCGAAGGCGGCCGGTTGAGAGGGCTTCTATGAGCCCGCGGACGCCATGACTTTTCTGAACGAGGACAATGATGTCTGACGGCGAGAGCAAGCCCACCATGACGAACACGGCGCAAGGCAGCGGAAACGAAGCCTCCATCGACACGATCCTCCGCATCCCGGTGAACATGCAGGTGGTCCTCGGCTCGGCCACCATGCCGGTCTCCAACCTCATGAAGCTCGGCCGCGGCCAGGTGGTCGCACTCGACCACCGCGTCGGCGAGCCGGTCGACATCGTCGTCAACGGGCGCGTGATCGCCCGCGGCGAGGTGGTCGTGGTCGACGATGATTCCTCACGCTTCGGCGTGTCGCTCACCGAGATCGTCGGCCCCGCCGGCGGCGAGGGATAATCCATGCCCGCCGCCGCCGTCGCCACCACAGCGCCGCCGAAATTGCCGACGCGGCCGCTCAGCAATGTCGAGAAGGTGGCCACCATCCTCATGACCATGGGCCAGACGGCCGCGGGCGAGGTGATGAAACACCTCGAACCGCCGGAATTGAGGACGGTCACCCACGCCATGGCCGAGCTTCGGCCCGTTCCGGTGCACCAGATCGAGGAGCTCGTCGAAGAGTTCCTCACCCAGTTCGGCATCGGCACCAACGTTGTCGGCGATTCGGCCATGGTGCAGAAGATGCTGGAAGGCATCCTGCCGCCCGAGCAGATCGCCGACATCATTTCCGAGATGGAAGGGCGCGTTAATCAGTCCATCTGGGACAAGATGAGCGGGCTCTCCGAAGGCTCGCTCGTCCCCTACCTCCTCAACGAGCATCCGCAGACAGCGGCGCTCATTTTGACCAAGCTGGCCCCGCCCACCGCGGCGAAGGTCATGAGCGAGTTCCCCAAGGAGCTTCGCGACGGTGTCGCCCGGCGCATGCTGTCGACGAAGGCCGTGGTGGAGGAGTCGCTGAAGCTGGTCGAGAAGGCGCTCTACGAGGACTTCATGGTGAACCTGTCGCTGTCGGGCGGCGGAGACAGCCATGCCAGGATGGCCGACATCATCAACAAGATGGACCGGGAGCAGATGGAAGGCGTCCTCGACGGCCTCGCCAACACGCATCCGAAGTCGGCGGAGATTCTGCGCTCGCTGCTCTTCACCTTCGACGACATCGTCAAGCTGGCCCCGAAGGCGCTCACGACCCTGTTCGACGCGATCGACAACTCCGATCTCGTCATGGCGCTCAAGGGCACCGAGCAGGGCTTCCGCACGCAGGTGCTGTCCTGCCTGGCCGCCCGTACGAGGCGCATGGTGGAGCAGGAGCTGGCCTCCGGCGAGGCGGCCCCGGCACGCGAGGTCAACGAGGCGCGGCGCAAGATCACCGATCTGGCGCTCGCCATGGGACAGCGCGGCGAGATCGACCTGTCGACCGGCGACGACGACGGCGGTCTGTTGCAATAACGCCGGCGCGGCCCAGCGGGGCGCCTTGTGCGTCCCGCCGGGAATATCGGGGCGCATCGTGCGTCCCGCGGCGTGCGTCGGGTGCCTCGTGCGTGCCGCCGCGAGCGTCGGGCCGGTCCAGCCGGGCGGCGCCGGAGATGGAGCGACCGCGCGCGATCCCTCGTTCCGGCCGCCATGCGGGAGCGCGGTACTGGAGCGCGGGAGCGCGCGTCGTCCCTGTCCCCTCCACTCACCCCCCCTTGCGGGGCGCGCCGCACCGGCCGCGCCGCGCTGTGTCGTCCGGTGCCTGGGCCCGTCATGAGGGCGGTTCCCACGCCCCCGTCCGGGAGCTCGAGGAATGGCGGATCAACCCGACAGTTCCGAAAAGACAGAAGAAGCGACCCCGAAAAAGATCGAGGACTCGCTCAAGAAGGGCCAGACGCCGTTTTCCAAGGAGGCGCCGGCGTTCGCCTCCCTCCTCGGCATCCTCACCGTCCTTGGCGTCCTGGCACCGGAGCAGACGCGCGATCTGTCGGCCGCCCTGTCGCGCCTGATGGACAATGCCGCGACCTTCGACCTCGCCGAGGGCGCCGACGTCACCGCCCTGTTGCTGCATGTCTACAAGACCGCCGCAATCTTCGTCATTCCGATCGTGCTGCTTCTGGCCGGTTTCGGTCTGGCGGCCGGATTTGCCCAATCGTCTCCGCGCCTCGTCGGCGAGCGCATCCGGCCCAAGCTGGAGCGCATCTCGCCGAAAGCCGGCATGAAACGCATCTTCGGGAGCCAGGGTGTCGTGGAATTTCTCCGCTCGCTGTTCAAGTTCGCCGTGATCGGCACCATCGCGGTGCTGCTCCTGCGCAACGAGGTGCCCACCACCATCCGCGCCGTCTTCGTCGACCCGACCTTGCTGCCCAACCAGATCCTGACCATTGCCATCCGCCTGGTGTCGACCATCTGCGCGGCGACGATCATTCTCGTCGCGGCGGACCTCACGTGGACGCGGCTGAAGTGGCGCAAGGACCTGCGCATGACGCGGCGCGAGGTGAAAGACGAGATCAAGCAGTCCGAAGGCGATCCGATCCTGAAAGCGCGCATGCGCTCGATGCAGAAGGACCGCTCGCGCCGGCGCATGCTGACGTCGGTGCCGCAGGCAACGGTGGTGATCGCCAACCCGACCCACTATGCCGTGGCGCTCGCCTATCACCGTTCCGTCGGCGGAGCGCCCAAGGTGGTGGCCAAGGGGGTCGACGCGGTGGCGCTGAAGATCCGCTCCCTCGCCGAGGGTGCGGACGTGCCTGTGGTGGAGAACCCGCCGCTCGCCCGCGCGCTCTATTATGCGGTGGAGGTCGACCGCTTCATTCCGGAAGACTTCTACCGTGCGGTCGCGCAGGTCCTCTACTTCATCTACGCGAAGGACGACGCTGCGGCGGCGCGCCAGCGGCCGGCGTTCTGATGGCACGCGCCCGACCTCGGCCTCTATGTCCTATCGCGGCATGAGGCGGTGTCGTCGCCTACAGGCTGACGAATGAGAACCCCGCCGCGTGAATGCCGCGCCGCGCTCGGTCCTCGTCCGGATCCCCGCGGCGCATCTCTGCGTCCTCTCCTACGCGCCGTTCACTCGATCGGCCGCCGACCCGGCTCGACTACACCGCGGTGCGTCTCAACGGATCCAACGCGGCCGCTTTGGTGACGTTATTCGTCATCCTCCATCGACACGAAGAGAGTTCGGCTGCCGGATTCGGTGGCTGTTTCGTTGCCGCCTTCCAACAGCACCCGCCGCGACGCTCTCGGCATAGCTGCTAGCGCCCTCACAGCCCCGCACAAGCAGCTATCCCTAGATTGCCACCGTTCAAGACGAACGGAGCGCCAATCCAGCCATGACCGTTGGAGCTATTCCCCAAACGTCTGCGGGCCTCGGCCCGCTTCACGTGATGGAGCTCGCCGGGCGCAAAGCCGCGTGGGCCGCCACCCGGCAAGCTGCCATCGCCGGCAACATCGCGAATGCCAACACGCCCGGATACCGCGCCCGCGATATCGAGGCCTTCGCCCTCAACGGCGACAAGACGCAACTGCAGATGGTCGCCACACGGCCCGACCATCTGTCCCTGACGACGTCGCAGATCCGCGCCGGAGACATCGACCAGTCGAGCGGCTGGGACATGAAGCACTCCGACAACAACGTGTCGCTCGACGAGCAGTTGATGAAAGCGGACGAGACCGCCCGCGACCACCAGCTGTCGCTGCAGGTGATGGGCACCTTCCATCGCATGCTCCTCACCTCGGTGAGCTTCCGATGACCGGGGCCGATCCGCTGGCCATGGTGTCCCGCCTGTCGGGCGCCGGCCTCGAGGCGCAGTCCTACCGGCTGCGCATCGTGTCGGAGAACATCGCCAACGCCCAGTCCACGGGCGCGACGCCGGGCTCGGACCCCTATCAGCGCAAGACGATCATCTTCGGCGCCGAGTTGGACCGCGACATCGGCGCCCTGTCGGTGAAGGTGAAACGCACCGCGCTCGACGATGCGCCCTTCATCGTCGACCACGATCCCGGCCACGCGGCCGCCGACGCCGCGGGCAACGTCAAGCGCCCGAACGTCAATCTGCTGACCGAAATGGCGGACATGCGCGAGGCCAACCTCTCCTACGAGGCCAACCTCCAGATGATGAAGCGTGCCCGCTCGATGATTGCCCAAACCATTGACCTCCTGAGGAGCGGATCATGATGAACGTCTCCCCCGTCGGCGGTGCCGAGTTCGGCGTCCGCCCCATCGACCCGGCGGCGGCTGCGGACGCGGCCACCATCGGCGACAGCTTCGAAGCCATGTTCGCCAAGGTCGCCGGCAACGCCCGCGACGCGCTGCGCGCCGGTGAAGCCGCCGCGATCTCGGGCGTTCAAGGCACATCCAGCGTGCAGGACGTCGTCCAGTCGCTGATCACCGCCGAAGAACACCTGAGGGCGGCCGTCGCCGTGCGTGACCGTGTCGTCGCCGCCTACCAGGAAATCGCGCGGATGCAGATCTAGCCCGGCGGCCGGATCGCCTCCCGCGCGTCCCTTTCCCGATCGCCTCCGTTCGATCCTCCCGGTTCGATCGTTCCCAATTCGATCGTCCCGGTTCGATCGTCCAGGCTCCATCGCCGATCGCCCGATCGCCCGTTTCGTCGCCGGACCTGCCGGCGGCTCACACCCTTTTCGCCACACGTTTCAAAGGAGCGCCGCCATGAAGGCTCTCGCCATCGCCGCGACCGGCATGAGCGCACAGCAGACGAACCTCGAGGTGATCGCCAACAACGTGGCGAACATCAACACGACAGGCTTCAAGCGCTCGCGTGCCGAGTTCGCCGACCTTCTCTACCAAACGAACCGCGCGGCGGGCGTGCCCAACCGCGGCGGCGAGCTGCCGGTTCCCGAAGGCACGCGCATCGGCCTCGGCGTGCGCACCGTCGCGGTGCGCAATCTGCACGAGCAGGGCTCGCTGCAGACGACGTCCAATCCGCTCGACCTCGCCATCAACGGGCGCGGTTATTTCAACATCACCGGGCCCGACGGCGAGACGCTCTACACCCGCGCCGGCGGCTTCAACCTCGGCCCGAACGGCGAGATCATCACCCTCGACGGCTACCAGGTCGACCCCGGTTTCGCCGTCCCGGCCGATACGCTGCACATCATCGTCAACCAGTCTGGCGAGATCTATGCGCAGCTTCCCAACCAGGTGGATCCGCAGCTTCTGGGCCAGTTGACCCTGTCGACCTTCCCGAACGACGCCGGCCTCGAGGCGATCGGCGACAACCTGTTCCGCGAGTCGCCCTCGTCCGGTCAGCCGGTCGGCGGTGTGGCCGGTGATCCGGGCTTCGGCACGATCCACCAGGGCTATCTGGAAGCCTCCAACGTGGACCCGGTGAAGGAGATCACTGAACTCATATCCGCCCAGCGCGCCTATGAGATGAACTCCAAGGTGATCCAGGCGGCCGACGAGATGGCCTCGACCACCGCCAAGGGCATCCGCTAATGCCGTCGGCGCGGTCGCTCACCCCCATCGGCGGCGCCGCGCTGGCGCTCGTCCTGTCCGCCGTCGCCGGCCACGCGGTCGACACATCGGGCGGGCTCCTGCCCGTCCCGGCGGTCACCATCAACCGCGGCGACGTCGTCTCGGCCGACATGCTCACCGAGAAGCATTTCTACTACGATCCGGACCGGCCCTTGTCGGTCATGACCGATCCCTCGGCGGCGATCGGCCGGCAGGCGCGGCGCACGCTGCACCCCGGCAAGCCGATCCCCCTCAACGCCTTCCAGGCGGCCAAGGTGGTGTTCCGCGGCAAGCCCACCGAAGCGCGCTTTCGCATGGGCAACCTGACGATCACCACCACCGTGCTGCCGCAGGCGGACGGCGGCGTGGGCGATATCGTCCAGGCCCGCAACCTCGATTCCAACCGTCTGGTGTCCGGCATCGTCGGCATGGACGGCTCCATCGAGGTGAGCGCGCCATGATCCATGCCTCATTCCCGCGAACCACGCTCGGCCGCCTCCTCACCGCCGGTGCGGCGGCGCTGGCGCTCGTCCTGAGCGCGGCGGCGCCCCAGGCGCAGACCGCATCGCGCGTCAAGGACATCACCACCGTCCAGGGCGTGCGCGACAACCAGCTCATCGGCTACGGCCTCGTCATCGGCCTGCAGGGGACGGGCGACACGCTGCGCAACGCCCCCTTCACGGAGCAGGCGTTGAAGTCGATGCTCGACCGCATGGGCGTTGCCGTGCGCGGCGTGCCGCTGCGCGCCCAGAACGTCGCCGCCGTCACGGTGACGGCGACCTTGCCGCCCTTCGTCGGCGTCGGCTCGAAGATCGACGTCTCGGTGTCCTCCATCGGCGATGCCACGTCGCTGCGCGGCGGCACTCTGGTCGTCACCCCGCTCACCGGCGGCGACGGGCAGGTCTACGCGGTGGCGCAGGGCCAGGTGCAGGTGTCGGGCGTCAACGTGCAGGGCCAGGCGGCCGAGCTGACGCAAGGCATCGCCACCGCCGGGCGCGTCCCCAACGGTGCCCTGGTGGAGCGCAAGGTTCCGGGCTCGCTGCAAGGCGTCGACAAGCTGGTGCTGGAGCTGAACAACCCCGACTACCGCACCGCGGCCAAGATCGCCGACGTGGTCAACGCCTATGCCGAGCGCCGCTGGGGCAGCCGCATCGCCGCCGAGCGCGACCTGCGCACCGTGGTGATGAACAAGCCCGCCAGCGTCGGCGCGGCGCGCTTCCTGGCCGAGATCGGCCAGCTCGAGGTGGAGACCGACGCCCCGGCCCGCGTCGTCATCGACCAGGCGACGGGCACGGTGGTCATCGGCGCCAATGTGCGCGTGTCGCAGGTGGCGCTCGCCCACGGCAACCTCACCCTGCGCGTGACCGAGAGCCCCACGGTCATCCAGCCCGACCCCTTCTCGCTCGGCGAGACGGCGGTGGAGCCGAACACCTTCGTTTCGGCCGAAGAGGCCGGCGGCAAGATCGCCATGGTCGACGGGACCGACCTGCAGACGCTGGTCCATGGTCTCAACCGGATCGGCCTGAAGCCGACCGACATCATCTCGATCCTGCAGACCATCAAGACTGCGGGCGCCCTGCAAGCGGAGCTGATTGTCCAATGACCGAACGACTGACCCGAAAAGCCGGTGCGGCCCTGTTCGCGGCGGCCATCCTCTCCTGCCACGCGCTGCCGGTGACGGCGGTGTGGGCGCAGGAACCCAACGCCAGCGCCGCCGCCTACTGCACCAACCTCGCCGACGAGGCCGGCGACGCCCGTTTCGCCCGCAAGCTCGCCCGCCTCCAGGAGGCCGAGACGAAGGTGAACGACAGCCTCGCCGCGCTCGAAACCAAGCGCCAGGAATACGAGGACTGGCTGAGCCGGCGCGAGAAGTTCCTGAAGCTCGCCGAGGACAATCTCGTGGCGATCTATTCCGGCATGCGGCCCGACGCGGCGTCCGCCCAGCTCGCCGCGATGCCCGAGCTTCAGGCCGCGGCGCTGATCGCCAAGGTCGCGCCGCGGACCGCGAGCTCCATCCTCAACGAGATGGAGACGAAGAAGGCCGCACGCATCGCCGCCATCATGGCCGGCCTGTCGCGCGACGACATCAAGGATATGCCATCGTGAGGCTCGCACTTCTGATCGGTTCGACCGCGATCCTGGTGGCGGGCTGCTCCAACACCCAGCTCCTCGTCGAGCCGCCGCTGTCGCCGGTCGGTTCCGGCCTCGTCACCGAGCGCCAACCGATGTCGACGGTGATCGAGGTGGCGGCCGACGGCGACCCGTCGTCCCTCTATGGCCGTGCCACGCGCGAGCTTTTGACGGACGTGCGCGCCGGCAACGTCGGCGACACGCTCACCGTGGTGATCCAGCTCGACGACCGCGCCCAGTTCGACAACGAGTCGGAGCGCAAGAAGAAGTCGGACGCCAACCTCGACTTCAACATCTTCGCCCGCGGGCGCGGTTTCGACGGGCCGGAAGGATCGGCCGAGTCGGAGCTCTCCGGCGGCGTCGGCTCGACATCCAACTACAAGGGAACGGGCGCGATCGACCGTTCCGAAAAGCTCTCGCTGCGCGTGGCGGCGGTGGTCAAGGAGGTGCTGCCCAACGGCAACCTCTTCATCACCGGCAGCCAGGAAATCCGCGTCAACGACGAGGTCCGCGTCCTCACCGTCGCCGGCATCGTCAACCCGCTCGACGTCGACCGCCTCAACAACGTCGAATATGGGCGTATCGCCGAGGCCCGCATCTCCTACGGCGGACGCGGCCGCATGAGCGAGATCCAATCCCCCAACTGGGGCCAGCAGATCTACGACAGGGTGGTACCGTTCTGATGGAAGACGACGTCACGGCAGATGAACTGGCGAAAGACGACGACGGCAAGAAGAAGGGCGGCGCGATGGGGACGATCATCGCCGCCATCGTCGTCACCCTGATGGGCGGCGCCGCGGGGGCGGGCTTGGGGATGATGCAGGCGGAGACGATCGCCACCATCGCCACCAAGCGCGCCAACGAGGCGCCCGTGGAAAAGACGGCGCTGGCGTGGGATCCGGCCACCGCGGTGACCCGGCTTCAGCCGATGGTCACCAACCTCGCCGCCCCTTCCGGCGCACGCATCCGCCTCGAAACGGCGATGGTGTTCAACACCGAGGCCGTCGAGGACGTGGAGCGGATGAAGGCGACCTTGTCGACCGACATCATCGCCTTCCTGCGCACGGTGTCGATGGGCGAACTCGTCGGCGCATCGGCCTTCAACCACCTTCGCGACGACCTCAACGAGCGGGTGCGCGTGGCCTCGTCCGGCACCGTGAACGAGCTGCTCATCGAAACGATGGTCCTCCAGTAAGAGATTGGTCCGGAAAATGACTTTCCGTTTCTTGGGCGATGGGGGCATCCGCCCCGCAATTCCCCCCGCGATTCGCCGTGCGGGCGCCTGCGCACTGGCCGCCGCGCCGTTCCTGTTCGTCGCCGGAACCGCCGTGGCGCAAGAGCTCGACCTGTCGCAGCTTCTGCCCGCGGGCACGGGCTCGGCGTCAGGGCGCATCATCCAGTTCGTGGCGCTCATCACGGTGCTGTCGCTGGCGCCGGGGCTCCTCATCATGGTGACGTGCTTCACGCGGATGATCGTGGCGCTGTCCTTCCTGCGCACCGGCCTCGGCCTGCAGACGACGCCGGCCAACATCGTGGTGATTTCGCTCAGCCTCTTCATGACATTCTACGTCATGGGGCCGGTGTTCGATAAGGCGTGGGAGGACGGGGTCCGCCCGCTGACGCAGAACGAGATTTCCGAAGAGGAAGCCTACACCCGCATCACCGACCCGTTCCGCGAGTTCATGCTGCAGCATGTGCGCCCGCGCGACCTGGAGCTGTTCGCCGACCTCGCCGGGATCGCCCCGTCGTCCGAGCAGGTGACGGAGATGCGCACCCTGGTGCCGGCCTTCATGATCTCCGAGCTGCGGCGTGGGTTCGAGATCGGCTTCCTGGTGCTGCTCCCGTTCCTGGTGATCGACCTCATCGTGGCGACGCTCATCATGTCCATGGGCATGATGATGATGCCGCCGACGGTGATCGCGCTGCCCTTCAAGGTTCTGTTCTTCGTGTTGATCGACGGATGGAACCTCATCGTCGGCTCGCTGGTCCGCTCGTTCTATTGAGGCCGGGCCGGGTGCGGTGGTCCCGCCCCGGCCCGTACCCGTCAGCGCAGCGGCGGCTGGCCGTTGGAGGCGGAGACGCCGCCGTCCACCGGCAGCACCACGCCGTTGACGAACCCCGCATCGTCCGACGCGAGGAAGGCGATGGCGGCCGCGATCTCCGCCGGTTCGGCCGCGCGGCCCATGGGGATGCGCTCGAAGAACTTGGCCTTCGTCTCCTCTTTGCCGAGTACGCCGGACGCCATGTCGGTCGCCGTCAGCGACGGGGCGACGGCGTTGACGCGCACGCCGGTCTTGCGGATGTCGAGTGCCAGCGCCCGCGTCATGTTGGAGACGGCGCCTTTCGAGGCGTTGTAGGCGAACATCTCCCAGTCGCCGCCGATGCCGGAGACGGACGACAGGTTCACGACGTTGCCCTTGGACTGTTTCAGCGCGTCCCAGAAGGCGCGGGTGACGAGGAAGACGCCGTCCACGTTGGTTTCGATGACCTTGTGCCAGGCGTCGATCTCGATCTCGTCGACGAGGCCCATATCGGCGGTCCCGGCATTGTTGACGAGGACGTCGACCGCGCCGAACCGCTCCAGCGCGGCGGCGGCGAGCGCCTGCGCCTCGTCCCACTGGGCGACGTCGGCGGCAACGACGAGGGTGCGGTCGTTGCCGATCGCCGCGGCGGTTTCCTCCAGCTTGGAGCGGGTGCGCCCGGCGAGGACGACGTTCGCCCCCTCGCTGGCGAAGCGGATGGCTGTGGCGGCTCCGATACCGGACCCGGCCCCGGTGACGACCACGGTCTTGCCTTCAAATCGTGACATGCGAGCTCCTTGCGTAGTGGGACGCGGCGGGCCGTCCATACGGCTCGCCGGCGGTCGTTGCTGGCTCACATAGGTCGTGAGGGTGCGCCTTTGCATGGACCCTGCTGCCCAGCTTTGGAGCGGCTGCGAGACGTCGGCGGCGGGGCTCGGCGGCGGGGTGTCGGCGTCAGGGCGTGGGCTGCAACAGGCAACACAGATAGACTGAAGACAAGCGCTAATTTATCCCAGCCAGGAGCAAGTCACCTGACTTAAAACCCTGTGGTGCGCAGGTTGGCGGGCAACATGATGATCCCCCGCCAAAGACATGACGTCCACCCTGCGAGCCTTGTAAGGCATGTTTCGACTCACCTTGTATTTCGTAGAGGACGAAACAATGACCAGCATCAACACCAACGTTGCCGCGATCTCTGCTCTGCGCAACCTCCAGAACGTCAACAGTGCGCTCGAAACCACCAACGAGCGTATTGCTTCGGGCAAGGCCGTCAACAAGGCGTCCGACAACCCGAGCCTCTGGGCGGTCGCAACGAAGCTTGAGTCGCACAACTCTTCGGACAAGGCGCTGCGGGACTCCCTGGCGACCGGCAAAGCCCTCATGGGCACCGTGTCGGCTATGATGACCGCCGTCGTCGATGATCTGGAGGAGCTGCAGTCCCTCGTGACTTCGGCCCGCCAGACCGGCGCCGACCGCGCTGCGATCCAGAAGGAAGTTGATGCCGTTGTCCTTCGGCTCGAGTCTCTGGCTGCCACGCAGCCCATGGATGGTGTCACCCTGTTCACCGACGATCCCACCGGCAACAACGACCTGACCTACGTCACGTCGCTGAACCACGGTGCGACGGTGACCGCCGGTACGATCACGGTCGCGACGGACGATTTCGTCCTGGTCGACTCCGGCGGTAACAACAACGGCATCCTCGATGGGACGGCGGGTAACCTGATCACCGGGCTGGACGGCACGACGGTGAGTGCCATCACCGATGCGACCGTGGGTAACCTCGACGCCTGGATCGCGGCCATTGACACTGCCATCGCTGCTGCCACCGACGGTGCGCAGACCGCTGGCTCTGCCGTGACCGCGATGGAGTCGGCCGAGAATTACCTCAACACGATCATCGACGCCCGCACCGCGGCTGTCGGTGAGCTTGTGGATGCGAACATGGAGGAAGAGTCCACGAAGCTTCGCGCCCTGCAGACGCAGCAGCAGCTCGCCGTTGAGGCGCTGTCGATTGCGAACACGCAGAGCGCGTCGATCCTGGGCCTCTTCCGCTAAGGCTCGCGCCTCCACCTCGGGAAAGGGCCGCCTTCGGGCGGCCCTTTTTTCGTTTCGGCGCACCGCGGGGCACGTTGCCCGTTCCGGCGCGGTTGAGTGAAGCTGGTATCCCCCGCGACGCCCCAGTTTCGCTCCTTCGGGTGGGCACCAATCTCCGGTTGCTCCGTTCTTGGTTCATAGGATGCGCCAGACATTTCCGGCGCACGCGGGACCGCCCATCCATCAGGGTGGTTCGCCAAGTTTGGAGCGGGTGTATGACGAGTGTTGCGTCCTCTTCCTTCCACTCTCCCACGCACGGGCCTTGGACGTCTGCGAACCGCTCCACGCCGTATTCGGCCGGACGGCGGGCCGGATCTCGCACGAGGATGGGACGTCTGCTGCGCAGCGCCGTGACGGCCATGCGGCCGTATGGCGACGCATCGGACGCGGAGGGCACGCTCGCCAAGCTGTCGGCTTTGAAGGTGGTGCTCGATGCGTATGCGACCGCCGAACCCGCGCAGAAGACGGCGAGGGAAGAGGCCGTCTCCCGTCAGATCGCCGACCTGCAAGCCGACGGCATTCTCTCCCATGATTTGACGCAGGTGCGCATCGGCACCGTGGCGACCGGGAGCGACATGGCGCTCGCGGCGGTCGAGATCGACGGCGTGGAGCCGGTCGGACCGGAGACCTATGACGGGGTGCGCGAGATCACGGACAGGGCGATCGCCACGGTGGCGGCCAAGGTCGAGGCCGCGGCGCGGCGCGCCTCCGACACGGTGGTGGCGATCACCGCGATCCACGCCGGCGTTCCGGCCGCCTCCGTCGCGGGTGATGCCGTCACGGGTGATCCCGAGCGCGGCGGGCGCCGCGGACCAGCCTTCTGACGCGCCCGGCGTGGCCGCCATGGTCGACGCCCCGCCCCAGGCCGGGCTGCGGAGCAACGTTTCGCATGCCGCGACAGCGATCGCAGGCCGTGAGGCTGTCACGCCCCCTTTGACGTCGCCTGACCGCAGACGGTCGCCACCGCTACGCCCACCGCAGGCGCTGCGCATGCCGCCGAGACCACGCCGGAGATCGAAGTGATGCCCGAGACCGAGGACCATACGGCAACCCTGCCCGCCGCACCGCGCGACATCCGCCGGGCAGGGAACGCCGCGGAAACCTATCGCACCGTCAACATGAGCGGCTATGGCACGATGCCGTTCCTCGAGGAGGCCCCGGCGCGGGGTGCGGCAGAAGATGATGCGCCCCGCCAGCGGACCATCGTCGATGCGCACTTCGAGGCGGCGGATTTGCCGGGCTGCGACACCGCCCCCGGCGATAACCATGCCCATGCCGACTCCGGTGCCTATGCCGGTGCGGGGTCTACGGGGGATCCGCCCGCAGGCGCCGCGCTGGTCGCCGCGAAGCGGGCCATATCCGCCTTCGTCAGCGCGTTCTTGGCCGAGGTGGAGGCAGTCGCACCGCGTGAAGAACCCGCGGTGGCCGTGGAGGCGGCCGCGGCGCCCGGCGAGGGAGAGCGCGAGGGAGAGCCAGGCACCGGCGCTGCGGACCACCCGCACCGCCACTCCTACAACGTGTGACGGCGCCACGTGTCCGGCGGAGCGCCCCCGCTGTCGTGAACCGGCCGGGACTACGCACCGGCCGGAACCATGCGACCGCCAGGACCACTCATCGGCCGGCGCATGACTGTGCTCGGGTCGCCGCCTGACGCTCCGGTCGGTCCGGAACGCGGCCGGGAACGGCGGCACCCGCCATGCTTCACAAAAGCTGAAAGCAAGGCGGATCGGGCCGAATTTCATTCTGCAGGCAGGCTCGAATGAGGGTTCGCGCGTTATGTCTGGGGAGGCGGTCCACCACCACCGGACCTGCCGCTAGCTCCCTCACGTGCATCATGAAGATGCATGCCGGTCCGCTCCAGGTTCGGAGCGTCCCCTTGCCGCCGCGTCCGCCGCGTCGGTGAACCTCCTGTGTATTGAGTAGAGGACCACCTGCGATGAGACGCACTCATCCTCCCAGCCCGTTCCAGGCCCTGTGCGCGTCCAACGACAACGGCGCCACCGCCTCCAGCCGCGACCTGACGCCCCTCGCCCGGCGCGGCACGCGGTTGTGCGGAACCGCCGTAGAAGTGCCGCCCGGCGCGCTGGACGAAATCCGCACCCTCATCGCGCATCGCGCCCGCTACGCCGAGGCCCTCAGGAGCCTCGCCGATGGCAGGGACGCGTTGACGGAGACGCTCGCCGAATTCCGGTAGGCGGCGGCAAGGGGCTCTGACGAGCCTGGACGGACCATTCAGGGACTAGGTCGAAGTAGGGATTCAAGGTTATGACAACCATCTATTCCAGCAGTGCAGCCCTTTCCGCGCTGCGTGAAGTCAACTCCATCAACCGGGAGCTTGCCGCCAGCGCCGAGCGGATCGCCTCGGGCCGCCGCATCTCGACCGCCAAGGACGGCGCCGCGATCTGGGCCATCGCCCGCTCGCTGGAAGGCGACATCTCGCTGGCCGGGACGATGTCGGACCAGCTCGCCGTCGTGGAGGCGACCTTCGGCGCGGCGGCGACCGGCCTCAGCACCGCGGCGACCGCGCTTGGCGACCTCAGAGACCAGCTCGTTCTCGCCCGCGCCGGCGGGGCGGATCGCGCGTCCATCCAAACCCAAATCGACGGGCTGCAATATGCCCTTCAATCCGCCGCCACGGGCGCCAAGGTCGGCAACGTGGAGATCCTGAGCCAAAGCGCGTCCGGCAGCTACAACCCGGTGAAGACCTTCACCATCGACGTGGTGCGCGGCGGCAGCGGCACCAGCGTCTCCGACTTCGATTTCGACGTGCGTGGCGTCGCCCTCGTCAACGCCAATGCCGACGAGGGGATCCTCGACGAGTCACGCACCGTCAACGCCACCACCTCAACCGTCCTGACCCTCGACGTCTCGGCGTTGACCGACGCGGCCGGTGACATTCAGATCATCGACGACTTCATCTCGATGGTGGACGCCGCGCTGACCGAAATCGCCAGCGCCGAAACCCTGGTCGGCTCCGCGATCAGCCGCGTCCAGTCCCAGGCCTCGCTGCTCGACACGATGACGGCGGCCCGTCAGCAGGCGCTGTCGACGCTGGTCGACGCCAACCTCGAGGAGGAGGCCGCCCAGAAGGACGCGCTCGTGGTGCGACAGCAGCTCGCGATCGAGGCCCTGTCCATCGCCAACACCAACCTGGCGACGATCTTGCGCCTGTTCGAGTAGTCGGCGCGCCCGGCGCGGCCGACCCCGCGCCGGGTTTTACATCCGCCAAAATTCCGGCACATCGTCTTACGTGCCAGCCTCGGATCACACAGCTGTGCGAGTGTCGCGCCAGACGGTCGACGCTCGCCTTCTGGCGTTCCAAGCTCCACGCAAGCCAAGCAGAATACCGTTAAGTGCAAGCAGGTTGGCCGGGCGAACCCCCGCCTGGGCGTTCGTCCAGGCCCTGGCCAGAGGCATGAGGCCGCCCTGCCCCGCCGTCGCCGGCATGTCTTTTCGACATTCTTGATTGGGAAAGACGATGACGAGCCTTCTGACAAACCACGCGGCCATGGTCGCGTTGCAGACCCTCAACCAGATCAACCAGTCCCTCAACACGACCAACAATCGCGTGTCGACGGGCTTGCGGATCAACAAGGCGTCCGACTCGGCGGCGTACTGGGCCATCGCGACGACCACCGATTCCGACAATGGCGCGCTGGGCGCGGTTCGCGACGCGCTCGCCATCGGCAAATCCACGCTGGACGTCGCCTATAACGGCCTGGAGACGACCCGCGAGTCGCTCCAGAAGATGAAAGAGCTGCTGGTTTCGGCCCGCCAGCCAGGCGTCAACCGCGCCAATGTCCAGACCGAGCTCGACGGTCTGATCACCGACATGCAGAACAAGGCCGGCGCGTCGGTCATCAACGAGCAGAACTTCCTGGAGGCCGACTCCACCGGCAACACGATCAAGGCCGTCGTCGCCTCGTTCGAGCGTTCGTCCGCCGGTATCGCGATCTCCCACATCGAGCTCGACATCGCCAGCGTCATCCTGGTCGACACCGGCGCCAATGCCGGCATCCTCGACCAGTCGCGCACGGTGGGTGCGGCCGGGCCGCAGCAGTGGGTTGGCTCGATCATCGACATCGCCGGTGGTGCGCTCAGCGCGATCACCGACTCGGCCGATGATCTCGGCCTGTTGGAGAACATGATCCAGGCGGTGGACGACGCGCTGACGGAAGTCATCTCGGCCCAGAACACGATCGGCGTCAATCTCGCCCGTGCGGAGAGCCAGGAGATCTTCGTCGATGCGCTGATGGATGCCAACACCCGCGCGGTGGGCGCGCTGATCGATGCCAATATGGAAGAAGAGTCCACCAAGCTGCGGGCACTCCAGACCCAGCAGCAGCTCTCCGTGGAATCCCTCGCCATCGCCAACGCCGCGGCGCAGAACGTGCTGGCCCTCTTCCGATAAGCCTTCACCGGAGCGACCCAAGCTTCCACCGAACGAAAGGCCGCGTCCTCACCGGGACGCGGCCTTTCTGCTTATCCGGCACAGGCGGGCGCCGGTGCCGGCCCGTCCAGATGGTGCGCAGGGTTGCACGCCAAGGTTCGGCCCAGCACGCGATATTAGAAATCAAGCCGCAGCAGGTTGGACGGCCGCGCCGCAGCTTCGGCGCGCCGCGATCACCAAAGGCATGAAGCCGCCCTGCCCCAGCCGACCGTCGGCATGTCTTTCTCGAGCCCCATAGGAAAGACGATGACGAGCCTTCTCACCAACACCGCGGCGATGGTCGCGCTTCAGACCCTCAACAGCATCAACTCCGACCTGAACACGACGAACAACCGCGTGTCGACGGGTCTGCGGATCGCTCAGGCGTCTGATTCGGCCGCTTACTGGGCGATCGCGACGACAACCGCCTCCGACAATGGCGCCCTCGGCACCGTGCAGGACGCCCTGGCCATCGGCAAGTCCACGCTCGACGTGGTGTATAATGGTCTGGAGACGACCCGCGAGTCGCTGCAGAAGATCAAAGAGCTTCTGGTCTCCGCCCGTCAGCCGGGTGTGAACCGCATGAACGTCCAGGTCGAAATCAACGGCCTCATCACCGACATGGTGAACAAGGCCGGCGCCTCGGTCATCAACGAGCAGAATTTCCTCTCCGTCGACACCGACGATGCCGCCTTCAACGCCATGAAGGCCGTCGTCGCCTCGTTCGAGCGTTCGGCCTCCGGCATCGCCCTGTCGACCATCGACCTCGACATCACCAGCATCATCCTGGTCGACGCCGACAGCGCCGTCGACGGCCACGATGGTCTGCTGGACAAGGATCGCACCGCCGAGGGCATTGCCCAGGTGACCATCGAGGGCGGCGAGACGCGTGACGGCATCCTCGCTCTGATGACCTACGACACCAACGACGCCGACCCGACGACGCTCGCGTCCCCGGTGGGTGATCTCACCGACTCGGCGGCCGATCTCGCCATCCTGGAAGGCTTCATCCAGGGCGTCGACGCGGTGTTGATGGACGTGATCTCGGCCCAGAACACCGTGGGTGTGAACCTTGCCCGCGCCGACAGCCAGCTCACCTTCGTCGACGCGCTGATGGATGCCAATTCGCGCGCCGTCGGCTCACTGATCGATGCCAACATGGAAGAAGAGTCCACCAAGCTGCGCGCGCTGCAGACCCAGCAGCAGCTTTCCGTGGAGTCCCTCTCCATCGCCAACGCGTCGGCGCAGAACGTCCTGCAGCTCTTCCGTTAAGACGGGTCGTCCGGGCGGGATCCATGATCCCGCGCCATCCGCCTTGCATCGACCGGGCCGCGCTCCCTTGGGAGGCGCGGCCTCTTCGCGTTGCGAGGACGGCACCATCCGCGCCGCCTTCGGAGCACCGCGCACGGTGCGAAGGCCTCTTCGGCAAGGTGTGCGCCATGCTGCCAGTCGCGGTGGTTCGCCGGGGTGGCGGATGGCGGCGGCGCCCAGGCTCGGCCCAGGAACGGCGTGTACCACTCCTGACGCAGCAGGTTGGTTCAGCGCGCCACAATGAGCAGCGCCCGTCCCAAAGGTATGAGGCCGCCCTGCCCTCGCCGACCATCGGCATGTCTTTCTCAGTATTCCAAAGGAAAGACGATGACGAGCCTTCTTACCAATACCGCGGCGATGGTCGCGCTTCAGACGCTCAACGCCATCAACTCCGATCTGAACACGACGAACAACCGCGTGTCGACGGGTTTGCGGATCAACAAGGCTGCCGACTCCGCTGCCTATTGGGCGATCGCGACCACCACCGCCTCCGACAACGGCGCGCTGGGTGCCGTCACCGATGCGCTGTCGATCGGCGAGTCCACGCTGGACGTCGCCTATGGCGGTCTGGAGACGACCCGCGAGTCGCTGCAGAAGATCAAAGAGCTTCTGGTGTCTGCCCGTCAGCCGGGCGTGAACCGCGCCAACGTGCAGACCGAAATCAACGGCCTCATCACCGACATGGTGAACAAGGCGGGTGCCTCGGTCATCAACGAGCAGAACTTCCTGTCCGTCGACACCACTGCGCTCGACTACAATGCCACCAAGGCGGTGGTCGCCTCCTTCGAGCGGTCCTCGACCGGGATCTCCCTGTCGCACATCGAGCTTGATATCACCTCGGTGTTCCTGGTCGACACCGGCGGTCAGACCGGCATCCTCGACAAGGCGCGGGCCAATGCCGGTGCCACGATCGCCCAGGTGACCGTTGAAGGCGGCACGACGCTCGACGGCATCATGGCGCTCGCCACCTACGACACCAACGACGCCGATCCGACGACGATCGCCTCCCCGGTGGGCGACCTCGCCGACTCTGCCGCCGATCTGACGATCCTGGAAGGCTTCATCGGCGCGGTGGACGAGGCGCTGACCGAGGTGATTTCCGCGCAGAACACCATCGGCGTGAACCTGGCGCGTGCGACCTCGCAGAAGGTCTTCGTCGCCGCGCTGATGGACGCCAATGAGCGCGCTGTCGGCTCGCTGATCGACGCGAACATGGAAGAAGAGTCCACCAAGCTGCGCGCGCTGCAGACCCAGCAGCAGCTTTCCGTGGAGTCCCTCTCCATCGCCAACGCGTCGGCGCAGAACGTCCTGCAGCTCTTCCGCTAATCCTGATCGTCCGGGCGGGACCGTTGATCCCGCCTGGCCCGTTCGATCAAGCCGCGCTCCCTCGGGGGCGCGGCTTTTTCGCGTTCACGCGGCCGGGCCTCTTCAACGGACGGCTGCCGCACCGCGCTTTGCCTCCGCTGCGGCCAAGATCCGTCCTTCGGGCACCATCGCGGACGGTTTCGGCCGGTGCCCAGTCTCTCCGGCTGCCGCTCTTCGCCCGGCCACACGGCCTTCGGAGCGTCGCCGCCGAGGTTCTCGGCACGGGGATGCCGATATGAAAATCCGGTCAGCTTCGCCAAAGCGCAGGGGGGTAAACAGGTCGTGGCTGCAGGTTGGTCGGGCGCGTGTCTCGCCCGCATATGGCGCGAGGCGCCGCCTTTACCAAAGGGATGTACCCGCCCTGCTCCAGCCGATCGTCGGCATGTCTTTCTCAAGCTCCATAAGGAAAGACGATGACGAGCCTTCTCACGAACACCGCCGCGATGGTCGCCCTCCAGACCCTCAACGCGATCAACTCCGACCTCAACACGACCAACAACCGCGTGTCGACGGGTCTGCGCATCGGCAAAGCGTCCGACTCGGCCGCCTATTGGGCGATCGCGACGACCACCGCCTCCGACAACGGCGCGCTGGGTGCCGTCCAGGACGCGCTGGCCATCGGCCAGTCGACCCTCGACGTCATGTATAACGGCCTGGAGTCGACCCGCGAGTCGCTCCAGAAGATGAAAGAGCTCCTGGTCTCCGCTCGCCAGCCGGGCGTCGACCGGACCAATGTGCAGGTCGAAATCGACGGCCTGCTGACCGACATGCAGAACAAGGCCGGCGCCTCGGTCATCAACGAGCAGAACTTCCTGGCCGTTGATTCCTCGGCGGCGGACTGGAACGCCACGAAGGCCATCGTCGCCTCCTTCGAGCGTTCGGCCTCCGGTATCTCGATCTCGCACATCGAGCTCGACATCTCCAACCTGACGCTGACCGACGCGCATGCGACGGCGGCCTCCAAGATCGGCATCCTCGACCAGGCCCGCGGCGTTGCCGTGTCGGGCGCCCTGGCCGCTGACGCCACGGTGACCGTGCTCGACGTCGACATCTCGGCGCTGACGGACAGCGCGGACGACCTCGGCCGTCTGGAACAGTTCATCCAGCTCGTCGACGATGCGATGGTGGACGTGATTTCGGCGCAGAACTCGGTGGGTGTGAACCTTGCCCGCGCCGAGAGCCAGCTCACCTTCGTGCACGCGCTGATGGACGCCAACGAGCGCGCGGTCGGCTCGCTGATCGACGCGAACATGGAAGAAGAGTCCACCAAGTTGCGCGCGCTGCAGACCCAGCAGCAGCTCTCGGTGGAGTCCCTCTCCATCGCCAACGCTTCGGCGCAGAACGTTCTTCAGCTCTTCCGCTAAGAGCTTTCGCGCCGACGCGGCCTGACGGGCCGCTGACACACAAGGACGGGCCGCGTGATCATCACGCGGCCCGTTTTCGTTTGCACCGCACCTCGCACCGGCCGCCGCGATGCCTGCGGTGCCCTCCTCCCCCGGCTCACGTCGCCACCCCCCGCCGCCCCCTCAGAGGTGCGAACGCATTGCGGGTCCGGTTCGCCTGATCGCTGGAGCCGCCCTCGCACCAACTGAAGGGCGCGGGGCCGGGTCCGTTGCAAGGAGCCGCAGGCCCGCCGAAGGCGGCTTGTCCTTGCGGCGAATCCGGGCCTGCGCCAGAGGGCGGGTGCGAGGGCGGATCCGGCGATCAGGCGGCTCCCTGATCGCTGGTGAGACCCGAGCCCCCGGCTTGCGCCCCGCCGTCGGTGCCGAACGCCCCGCTGCGGCGGGCCGGCCGCTCATTGCACCGCCTTTCGCCTGGTGCACCGCCGCAACAAGGGGAGCGGGCGGCGGCGGCGCCCGAACGGGTCCTCGGGCCGGGCGCAAGATAGGGCCAAGGCATATCAGCCACATTGATCCCGTTACGGCCGGGATTGCGCGGATTTTCCACTCCGGCCGCCACGTTCAGCAATCTGTTATCGCCATGAGGAGGGCCGATGACCGGCCGCGAACACGTCGAGCGGGTCCTAACGAATATGCGGGAGTTGGGCCCCCGTCGCCTTGCAGCGCTCACCGCCATCGCCATCGCGACCTTGGTCGTCGTGGGTGTGGGGGCGAGTTATCTCGCAAAGCCGGCGCGCGAAGTCCTCTATACCGGGCTTGACCGGGAAGACATTACGCGCATCGGCAACGTCTTGTCCGACGCCAACATCAGCTACGACGTCTCGCCCGAAGGCAACGCCGTTCTGGTCAACTTCGCCGACACGTCGACGGCGCGGATGCTGCTGGCCGAGAACGGCCTGCCGCGTTCGCCCAACGCGGGCTACGAGCTCTTCGACGACATGAGTTCCTTCGGCCTCACCTCCTTCATGCAGGAGGTGACGCGGGTTCGGGCGCTCGAAGGAGAGCTGGCGCGCACCATCCAGGAAATGCAGGGCATCTCCGCCGCCCGCGTCCACCTCGTGATGAGCGATCGCGGTTCTTTCCGCCGCCAGCAGAGGCCGGCGTCCGCGTCCGTCGTCATCCGCACGGATGGCGCCAAGGGCGACGCCTCCGCCGACGCGATCCGCCATCTCGTGGCGGGGGCGATACCGTCGATGGAGATCGGCTCGGTGACCGTGCTCGACACGCGCGGCGCGGTGCTCGCCTCGGGCGACGATCCGGCCAACCAATCGACCGGCCGCCTCGCCCGGCTCCAGAAGGAGACGAACTCCGGCCTCGAGGAGCAGATCCGCAAGACGCTGGTGCCGTTCCTCGGCGTTCAGAACTTCACGGTCAGCGTCACCTCGCAGCTGAACATCGACAAGACCACCGAGGCGGAAACGATCTACGACCCGGAGAGCCGGGTGGAGCGGTCGGTGCGGACCGTCAAGGAGGAGCAATCCGCCAAGAACAGCAACACCAGCCAGCCGGTCACGGTGCAGCAGAACATTCCCCAGGAAGAGCTGCCGACCGCGGGCGGGGCCGACTCGACGGAGGACTCCAACCGCCGCGAGGAGCTGACGAACTACGAGATCTCCTCACGCCGCGTGGAGCGGGTGCGGGACGGGTTCGCCATCGAAAAACTGTCGGTTGCGGTGCTCGTGAATGCGGACCGGATCGCGGCCAACGCCGAGGCTCCGAACGGGCCGACCGTGGAGGCGCAGATCGCCGACATTCAGGCTCTGGTGGCGACGGCGGCGGGCCTTTCGACCGACCGCGGCGACGAGCTGAAGGTGGCGACGATCCCCTTCGCGCCGGAAAACGATCTCCTGGAGCCGTTGGAAGCTGAAGGCTTCGTGGCGATCCTCAGCCGCCAGCTCGGGACGATCATCAACGCCGGCATCATCCTCGTGGTCGCCATTCTCCTGATCTGGTTCGGTCTGCGCCCGGCGATCCGTGCCCTGACCGCCCGCCCGGACGAGCAGCCCATGGCCACGCTCCTGGAGGCCCAGACGACGGCGGCCGACGGCGACGGCAAGCTGCAGAGCGGCTCGGAGGAAAGCGAGGACGAGCGCAACTTCATCGAGGACCTGAAGAAGAGTGCGCACCGTTCGCCCCAGTACCGGCTCGAGCAGGTCGTCGAGTACGACTCCGAGAAGACGGCGAAGCTCCTGAAACAGTGGCTCACACAGCCTGAGGTCGTCTGATGCGTTCGATTGCCGATACCCTGCCGACGCTCCGCAGCACCGGAGCGTCTCCGACGCCCCCGCCGCCGTCGATCATGAAGGAGAACGGGCGCTTCAATCCGCTGCTTCTGAAGAAGGCCTCGGCGCTGCCGAACCGCCGGAACGCCGAGGCGGAGGGCGATGACGATCGTGCCGGAGGCTTGGCGGCTGCGGACGAGCCGAGCGTCGCCGAGATCCGCCGCGCTCTCCTGAAGCGCCAGGGCGAGGCGGAGGGCGACGAGGTGCCCGGCACCGACGGATCGGCCCAGACGAACGGCGCTGCCGAGCCGATGGCCGGTGCCGCCCCCGCAGCCGGCGCCCCCGGTGTCGGCACACCCGCAGTCGGCGGAACCTCGACCGACCCGGCCGCCGACCCGAGCCGCCGCGCGATGGCCCGACCCGCGACGCGCAGCGCGGCCCAGGTCGTACCCCCCTTCGTCACCTCCGCGTCCAGCGCGGGGGGGAAGATGTCGATCGAGGCGCAGATCGGGGCCGCCGTCGCCGATGCCAGGCGGGAGGCGGAGGCGGAAAAGACCGCCGCCGTCGAATTCGCCCGCAAGGTCGAGCGTGACGTGGCCGCCCGTGCGGTGGCCGACGCGCGCAAGAAATGGTGTGACGAGGAAGGCACCGCGTTCGCCGCGCGAACGGCCGACGCCTTCGACGCTCTGCATCAGAAGCTGTCCGATGCCTTCGGCCAGGCGCTCGCGCCGATCGCCCAAGCGGCGATCCGTGATGCGGCGGTGCGCCGTTTCGCTGCCGTCCTGGACGATCTTGTCGGCCCGTCCGCCGAGGGTGCGGCCATCACCGTCAAAGGTCCGGCCCAGCTGATCGACGCCTTGCGGCAAGCCTCGGGCGACAACGGCATCGCATTCGAGGAGGTGGAGGGCGAGACCGAACTCACCGTCACCGTCGACGAGACGACCCTCCAGACGACCATCGCAGCCTGGGCGGACACGCTGCAACGCGCAATCGGTGGGGACGATGTCTGATAAAGTCACTCAGGAACTCATCATCCTCAAGCGAGTCGAGGACGAGGCGGAGGTCAAGAAGGGCGGGGCCTGGAAGGTGGCGCACGCCGACTTCATGACCGCCATGATGGCCTTCTTCCTCATCATGTGGCTCGTCAACGCCACGGACGAGGAAATCAAGAAGTCCATCGCCAACTACTTCAACCCGATGAACTTGATGGCCGCGCCGACGGACATGCGCGGCATCGAGGATCCGACGAAGGATGTCAGCCCTCCCACCGCCGGCGACGAAAACGGCCAGCCCGCGGGCAACCGGCCGATGGGATCGGCTTCGCCCGGTGAAGGCGGGTCGGCACAGGGCGGCGGCAATGTCGAGGTCGGCAACGAGAACCGCATGGACTCCTCCGGTGTCAACAGCGAGAGCGCCGGCGCCGCCTTCCACGACCCCTATGCGGTGATGACCTCGGCCGCGGCCGAGATCGCGCCCGAGGATCCGGTCGCGGTGGACGTGCCGCAGTCCAACATCGGCGACACGGGCGAAACCTCGATGGACGACAGCCCGCGCGATCCGTTCGACCCGGCCTATTGGCAGACGACGTCGCCGAACCCGGCACGTTCGCTGCGGCCGGGCGAACGGGACACACCCGGCGCGGTGCCCAACCAGCGCCAGATCGACGCCGCCGACCGCACGCCGACCGACGAGGACGCCGCCAGCGACGAGCCGAACGACGGGGCCCCGGCGGACCCGTCCCAGACGGCACTCGCGGCCCATTCGGCGCCTCGGCCTCGCCCGTCCGTGGGTCCGCGCTCCTCGCTCGCCGAGGCGGTGCTGGCGATCTATGGCGATCCGCCCGCGCCTGGGGACGCCGCCGCTGCGCCGGCCTCTCAAGGCCAGCAGCCCGCCGTGCAGGACCAGCCGGTCGACGAAGCCGACCCGCGCGCGCAGGCCCTCGCCGCAGCGGCGGAGGGGATTGCCGAGGCGCTCTCCGGCAGCGGTGCCGACATCGGCGTGACGGCGGGCGAGACCAGCGTCCTCATCTCGCTGACGGACGACGGTCCCTTCTCGATGTTCGCCGTCGGCTCGGCGCGGCCGAACGGGCAGACCGAGGCGCTGTTCGCCCGTGTGGCGCAGGCGCTCGCCACGCTCGACGGCAACATCGTGGTGCGCGGCCACACGGATGCACGGCCCTTCTCGTCGGGCGCGTCGGACAACTGGATGCTTTCGTTCGAGCGGGCCCACGCCACCAAGCAGGCCCTCGTGGCCAACGGGGTGGCTGAAAACCGGATCGCCCGCGTGGAGGGTCTTGCCGACCGCGAGCCGTCCAACCCGGGCGACCCATTTGCGGACGAAAATCGCCGCATCGAAATCCTCTATGAGCCCGCCGAGGTGTCTCAGTGAACCGTTTGACGTATCGTCTGGCCCTCACCACGGCCATCGCGCTCGTGTCCGCCGCGCCCGTCGCGGCGGATTCGGAGCGGCTGAACCTGATGGTCACGCATCCGGGGCACATGTCGTGGGGAACGGGCAACGGCGGGTCCGACGCGTCCAGACGCGCCGAGACCGGCGCCAAGCCCGGCGCACCGCTGGACCTTCGCCCCGGCGCCCTCGTCCGCGCGATCGCGGGTCAGGTCGCGGGTCAGGTCGCAGATCGCACTCCGGGCGAGCCGCGCCCGGCAGACGCGGCGGACGCTGCGGACACGCGCACCACGCCTTCATTCGGCGTCGCCTCGGCGGCCGAGCGGACCGCGCAGCAGGCGGCCCGTCCGCGCATCATCGGGACGGCGGACAGCCATGGGCTGCGCACCGAGCTCGCCCAGCTCCTGACGGATGAGCCGCCCAAGCCCAAGCGCCGGGACCGTGTTCAGTTCAAGCCGAGCTTCAACATTCGCGCCCGGTCGAACCGGCCGCGTTACGAGACGTCGGAGCCCACCGGTTCACGCGGCGCGGAGGGTTCGCCCCTCGGCGCGGCGGGCGTGCGCGTCGTGCCGGGCGCCGGCACTGTGCCGGGCCGTGTCGCGGACGGTCCGTCCGCAGCGCGCGACGCGGTCTCGACCGCAGGGCGCTCCGGCGTGGGCCGCAGCGGCGTGGCGGGGGCCAACGGCACCGCGGCGCCTGGCGATGCCGCGCCGGGCCGCACGGTCGCGGGCCGCGCGGTTCCCGTGCCGCCGCCCGCGCCGCGGCGCGCCACGCCGACCGCGACAACGGTCGCGGCCGCTGCCGCCCCGGCTGCCGCGACCGTCACGCTGGACGCGGAGGCCGCAATGCTGCCGCTGCGGCCCGACGTGCCGCGCCTCAATCCGCGCCGCGCTCAGACGACCGCCGTCTTGCCCTTCGCCGACGCGCTGCCCGAGGTGGTCGTGATCGACGCCGACGCGGCCGGGACGCAGGATCAGGCCGGGTCCACCCCCGTCACCGCCCTCGCCGCCCACAACGGCGGCTCCGCCACGTCCACAGGGAGCGCATCAGCACAGGAGGGTTCGGCCGATGGCGCGCAAGAGGATCGTTCGCAGGCGCCTTACCGCCCCGCGGCAGAGCCGTATGATCCGGCGGACACTGACGCGGCTGCTGCGGGCGACACCGCGAGCGGGGCCGGGCCTTCCGGTACCGGCGCGCCACACGGCGCGGGCGCTGACACGAACGCTGCGGCGGACGATGGAGCGGCGCAACACGCGGCGGCTGCGCCCGGTGGCGGGTCCGCTCATCTTGGCGATGAGGCGAGCCACCGGACCGGCGCGGCGCCTTCTGATGCGCACGGCAGCACCGGCGCGGATGCCGCTGACCGCGCGAGCGGAGCTGCGTCCGCGGCAAGCCCGGCCGGGACGCCGCAAGATGACGCCGGCGGTGCGGGCGGTCCCCCTCCCGCGGCGGCCGACGCCGGGTCGGCCCACGCCGCCGAGGCGGCGGCCGCGGGGAGCGGCGACGACCATGCCGACGGTGACGGCGACGGCGACGGAGGAGACGAGCACGCCGAAAGCGCCGATGGCGAAAGCGAAGGCGAAGAGGCGCCCCAACGGGTCGACACCACGCCGATCCCGCCGGGGCCGACGCCGTTCCAGCTCGTGCGCATGATGACGGCATTGCAGGACGACATCGCCCGCGGCTCCTCCACCGCGCTGCAGGCGCAGCGCGTCCTCTCCCGCCGCATCGGGGAGCGCTTCCGCGCCTCCGCCCCGCGCGAGTGGGAGGACCCTGCGAACGGTCGCGCCCTCGTCACCTACGGGCTGTCGGGCGGTGACCCCAGCGTGGTGCGCGACGTGCTGGCCGACGCCTGGCTGACCGAGACCTACATGAGCCTCGCCGCAGGCGCCCTCGCCTTCATGGAAGGCCGCGTCGACGACGCCGCGCGCCACTTCGCAGCCGTGCCGGACAGCGACATCGCCCATTCGGTCTTCGGCTCGGTCCGGCTGGCCCAAGCGGCACTCGCCGTCGGCAAGGACCGCGCCAAGACGATGGACTATCTCGACGATGCGCGGATGAGCGCGCCGGGAACGCTGGTCGAAGAGGCCGCGCTGCGCCGCGCCATCCTCCTCGCCGCCGAGAGTGACGATTTTCCGGCCTTCCAGAGCATGGTGAGCCGCTATCTGCGCAAGTTCCGCGGATCGGTCTATGCCGGCAACTTCCGCCGCCGCCTCGCCTCGGCGCTGACGCACATGAGCTTCATCAACGATCCAAGCGCGATCGAGCGTCTGGCGCCGCTGTTCGAGCCGATGACCGCTGGCGGACGGCAGGAACTCTACCTGCTGATCGCCCGCGCGGCGATCGAGAACGGCAGCCACAAGGCGGCGCAGACCGCCGCGACCCGCGTACTCGACACCGCCGGGGAAGGCTCGCTCGACTATAACAGGGCCGAGCTCTACCGCGCGGCGGCGGAGGTGGTGGACACCGGCAAGCTGGAGGACGCCACCAAAGAGCTGGAGCGCCTCAGCAAGGCGGCCGAGTTGCCGGAAGACGACCGCGCCATCCTGGCCGCCGCGCTGACCTTGTCGAAGAGCGTGGCCACCCTGCCCGGCCCCGCTTACGACGACGACATGGCCGCCCCGATGCTGAGCGGCCACACTTCGGCGGATACCGCCCCGGCGGACGTCTCCGGCGCGGATGATCCGCTGGCCGGAGCGCTGGACGGGACGACCGGCGGGGCGATGAGCGCCGGCGGCCCGGCGGGCGCGGATGGTGGAGGCGTGGTGCCGTCCACCGCCGCCGCGGCCGTCTCTCCCGACGAGGCGGCTGACCCGGACGATCCGCTCGGGCCGCCCCTGGATGTCGAACGGCGCGTTGCCGACGCCGTCTCCTCGATTGATGCCCTATTGGAGAATTCGCAATGACCCGGATTGGCGCAGAGTCGTCTCTCTCGGCCCCGCACCTCGGTCCGCAGCGTCAGGACCAGGCCGGGCCGGGTTTCTCGCTCGCCTTCCAGCAGGCGATCGCCGCCGCCCTCGGCGAGGAGCTGGCCGCCGGCGCCGGTCCGGCGGCCGATGCCGAGCCGGATCCGGCACTGGGTGCCGGTCGCAAGGGGCGCGGTGAGCCGGGCAAGGCCACGCACCTGGAAGCGGAGGCCAAGCGCGCCGGAGAAGCCGGTTCGCGCATCGACATCTCGGACCTGCTGCTCACCCCGCGCCGCGCGGCCACCGGTGAGACGGGCGAGCGAACGCCGCGCGCGAATGCGGTGGACGCCCTCGCCAAGATCACGGCGCGGCTCGATGAACGTTACGGCACGCTGAGCCGCATCCGCGACGGACGCGAGGCGGCCGACCCGTCACGAGCCGACGTTCATCACGGTGCGTTCGGCCCGTTCGACGGCGACCCGGACGCGGTGGCGGGCGGCGATCAGCCCCGCACGCCCGGCCGCGCCCCCTCTCCGCAGGCGTTGGAGCGGCCGGCGGAACGCGCAAGGGAGATGCGCGCCGCCGAGACGCCGAACGTCGCTGGCGCCGCCGCGGCCGCGGCCGCATCGGCCGAGACTGCCGCCCGCGCCGCCGCACCGCGTCTGGACCCGGTGCAGGAGGCGCGCACCACCGTGCGGGAGCGCTTGCGGACCATGACCGGCAGCGCCGCCAATGACGCACGAACGCTGACCGGCCCCGGTGAGGCCACGATGCCCGGCGCAGAAGGCCGCGCCGCCGCGAAGGACGGGCCGCTCACCGCCGACATGCGCCTTCGCACGATGGCGAGTGTGCGCGCCGTCGACCAGGCGCTGAGGGCCGGGCCGGTGGCGGCTGAGGCCGAAACCGCGTCGCCCGCGGCGAAGGCCGAACCGCGACAGCAGGCGGAACGGGGCGCGTCTCACGATGCGCCCGGCCGGCCGCATCTGAGCCGCGCCGAGATGATCGGCAACGTGACCCCCTACGCTGCCGACGACCTCGCCGCCGAGCAGCGCCGCCGCATGCCCGCCTTCCGCGCCGAAGAGCGCCACGCCGCGTCCGAGCAGCTCAACACCACCGTGACCCGGCGCGAGACACATTTCGCTCCCGTCATGATGCCGCAGCGCTCCGGCGGCCTGCCGTTGGGCCAGTCGATCGGCATCGACACTGCCCCGCCGATGGACGACAGCGGCGGCACTCCGGCCGATGGGCGCTTGGCGACGGACCAGCTCGGCCGCCTGATCGAGCGGACCCTGCCCGAGCTGCGGGCGGCGCTGGACGGGCGCGCACCGTCGCAGATGCAGGCCGCCAGCCAGGTCGCCAAGGCTCAGCCGCCGCAATCGGCCGGGCCTGTGCGGGTGGTTGAGATCCAGCTTCAGCCCGCAGCGCTCGGCAGTCTCACGGTGACGATGCGCCTCTCCGGGTCCGGGCTCAAAGTCAGCGTCGTGGCGAGCGTGAAGGAGACCGCGGCCCGCCTCAGCGAAGACCGCTCCGAGTTGACGCAGCTCATCCGGCGCGCCGGATACGAGGCGAGCGAAATCACCGTCGAGGCGGCGAGTGCACCCAGCGGTGGCGGTGAGGGCGAAGGCGACGCCTCGACTGGCGGCGGCGGTCGTCGCGGCGGCTTCTTCTACACGCCGGACGACGAGCCCGCCCCGCCACGCGGGACGGTGACCGAGACGCGCACCAGCCGCAGCGTCAACGTCTGATCGGACGGCGCCACCGGTCGCGGGCCGATGGGGCGAGGCGGCGGCCGCAGTGGACGCAGGTGAAGGCCGGGCGGGTAACGGCACGCCGGGGACGACGGCGCGAAGACGGGTAGGCGGCGGGCATGCACCGTGCGAGCATGACGCCGCGCCGACCGGCCGGCCATCGGCCCGGCCAATCGCTGACCTCCCGACCCACGGCTGACATCATGACCGACCGCGCCGCCCTCCTCGCCGATCCGCGCCTTCCGGGGCGCTGCCTCGCCTGCCTGGCACATGACGTCCTGCCGATGACCGAGAAGAGCGTCGCCGCCGGCAACAAGATCTTCGGCGCCGCGCTCCTCGAAAAGGCGGATCTCTCCACTGCCTTCGTCGCCACGAACAACGAGATCGAGAACCCGCTCTGGCACGGCGAGGTGCATCTCCTCAAAACCGTGCGCGAAGACCCGGTGCTGTCGCGTCGTGCGCCGACCGACTTCGTGTTCCTGTCGACGCACGAGCCGTGCCCCATGTGCCTCGCCGCGATCACATGGGCCGGCTACGACACCATCACCTATTTCTTCACCTACGAAGACAGCCGCGACGCCTTTTCCATCCCGCACGATCTCAAGATCATGGCCGAGGTGTTCGGCGTAGCGGACGGCGCCTACCGCCAGGACAACGCCTTCTGGAGCGCCCGCAGCATCATGGACCTCGCCGCCGCCGTGCCCGAGGCGCAGGCGCTGGAGGCCGAGG
The DNA here is from genome assembly GCF_001927245.1 of Acuticoccus yangtzensis. GTDB lineage: Bacteria > Pseudomonadota > Alphaproteobacteria > Rhizobiales > Amorphaceae > Acuticoccus > Acuticoccus yangtzensis. Next base: position 183,363 of record NZ_MJUX01000005.1, read on the forward strand.
CCGAGGCGATCCGCACCCGCTACGCCGCCCTGTCGGACCAGTACCAGGCGAACAAATCCGGCAACGCGATCCCGCTCGCCTGAAGCGCCCAGCGGCCGCCCCTTTTGGCGGGACAAGCGGCACGGATCGGCGCGCGCGACCCTGCCACCGCGCGCCCCGGACTTGACGGGCCGTGCGCTGCGGCCTAGGGGCGGCCGGGTGCCAAATGGGGGACAGAATGGCCGTCGACATCACGCCGGAACTCGTGGCGAAGCACGGGCTGACGGCGGACGAATATGAGCGCTTCTGCGACCTCATCGGCCGCACGCCGACCCTGACCGAGCTCGGCATCGTCTCGGCCATGTGGAACGAGCACTGCTCCTACAAGTCCTCGCGCATCCATCTGCGCACCATGCCCACCACCGGCGAGAACGTCATCCACGGCCCCGGCGAAAATGCCGGCGTGGTCGACATCGGCGACGGCATGGCCGTTGTGTTCAAGATGGAGAGCCACAACCACCCGTCCTACATCGAGCCCTACCAGGGCGCGACGACGGGCGTCGGCGGCATCCTGCGCGACGTGTTCACCATGGGCGCGCGTCCCATCGCCTGCCTCAACGCAATCCGCTTCGGCGCACCTGACCATCCGAAGACGCGCCATTTGGTGTCCGGCGTCGTCGCCGGCATCGGCGGCTACGGCAACGCCTTCGGCGTCCCGACCGTGGGCGGCGAAGTGGAGTTCGACCCGTCCTACAACGGCAATCCGCTGGTCAACGCCATGGCGGTGGGCCTTGCCCGGCACGACGGCATCTTCCTCTCCAAGGCCGAGGGCGTCGGCCGGCCGATCGTCTATCTCGGCTCCAAGACCGGGCGCGACGGCATCCACGGCGCCACCATGGCCTCGGCCTCGTTCGACAGCGACGACCAGTCCGAACGCTCCACCGTGCAGGTCGGCGACCCCTATGCCGAAAAGCGCCTCCTGGAAGCGTGCCTGGAGCTGATGAAGACCGGCGCCGTCATCGCCATCCAGGACATGGGCGCGGCGGGGCTGACCTCCTCCGCCGTGGAGATGGGCGCCAAGGGCAACCTCGGCATCCGCCTCGACCTCGACAACGTGCCCTGCCGCGAAACCGGCATGACCGCCTACGAGATGATGCTGTCGGAAAGCCAGGAGCGCATGCTCATGGTGCTGAACCCCGACCATTGGGACGAGGCGCGGGCGATCTTCGACAAGTGGGAGCTGGAATCGGCCATCGTCGGCGAGACCACGGACGACCTCAGGTTCCGCGTCTGGCACAAGGGCGTGGAAGAGGCGAACCTGCCGATCAAGGAGCTGGGCGACGAGGCGCCGATCTACGACCGCCCTTGGGTGGAAAGCCCCGCCCCCGCCCCGCTGACCGACGCCGATCTTGCGGCCCCGGCCGACGTCGGCGCCGCGCTGACGGCGCTGATCGCCAGCCCCAACGGCTGTTCGCGCCGCTGGGTGTGGGAGCAGTATGACCACGTGATTTCCGGCAACGTCGTCGGCGGCCCCGGCGGCGATTCGGCGGTGGTGCGCATCGGCGACGGTCCGAAGGCGCTCGCCATGACCGTCGACGTGTCGCCGCGCTACTGCCAGGCCGACCCGTTCGAGGGCGGCAAACAGGCCGTCGCCGAAGCCTGGCGCAACCTCACCGCCGTCGGCGCGACGCCCTTGGCGCTGACCGACAACCTCAACTTCGGCGCCGCCACGAACCCCGAGATCATGGGCCAGTTCGTCCGCGCGATCCACGGGATCGGCGAGGCGGCGCGCGCGCTCGACTTCCCCGTCGTCTCCGGCAACGTGTCGCTCTACAACCAGACGGACGGCGTCTCGATCCTGCCGACCCCGGCGATCGGCGGCGTCGGTAAGCTCAGCGACGTCAACCGCCGCGCCACGGTGGCGTGGACCTCGGGCGACACGCTCTTCCTCGTCGGCGGCCATGGCGACCACCTCGGCCAGTCGCTGTACCTCGACGTGATTCTGGGCCGGCGCGTCGGCGCGCCGCCGCCGGTGGACCTCGCCCGCGAAAAGGCCCACGGCGCCGTGGTGCGCAAGGCGATCGAGGACGGCATCGTGACGGCTTGCCACGACGTGTCGTCCGGCGGCCTCGGCGCGGCGCTGGCCGAGATGGCGATGGCGTCCGGCATCGGCGCCCGGCTCGACATCCCGGACCCGCTCCACGTCCACCTCTTCGCCGAGGACCAGGGCCGCTACGTTCTCGCCACCCGCAAGACCGATGCGCTCATCCTGGCCGCCGCCAATGCCGGCATCGCGATCGCGCCGATCGGCATCGCCGGCGGCGACATGCTGGAGGTTCCCGGACGCCTCTCGCTCAGCGTCGCCGCCTTGAAAGAGGCGCACGAGGCGACGCTTCCGGCGCTGATGGCGCACCCCTGACGCGGCATTTGTCTCGGCCGCCGCGGGGCTTTATCGTGGACGGCCAAGCGACGGAGAACCAATATGGCGATGGACGCCCACGAGATCGAACGCCTCATCCGCGAGGCGTTGCCCGACGCGACGGTGGAGATCCGCGATCTCGCCGGCGACGGCGATCATTATGCGGCGGTTGTGGTCTCCGAATCCTTCCGCGGCAAGACGCGCGTGATGCAGCACAAGATCGTCTACGACGCCCTGAAGGGCCGCATGGGGGGCGAGCTTCACGCCCTCGCTTTGCAGACCTCCGCCCCGCAGACCTGACGCCCTGCGCGCGATCCCACCACCGAGCGCATCGCCCGGCTGGCGCGCCGCCCTGCTGGTGCAGTTTGCATATTGCACCAGCGCCGCGGCCACTTACCTGACTGCAGACTCGGAGCCGGCCCAGGACCTGGCACGACGCCGCGCTTGCCCGCGGCGCAGCCGCCTCGCAAGACGTTTGCTACCACACGTTTCGGGATGATAAATTGCGGCCAGTCCGCCAGGGACGGCCCGGCAACCCGGTGGTTTTCACCCCCACACGCGACAGGATGAACCTATGAGCGACGCAAAGACGACGATCGACAACGCCGTGAAGTCCAACGACGTGATGCTCTTCATGAAGGGCACCAAGCAGTTCCCGCAGTGCGGGTTCTCCGGCCAGGTCGTGCAGATCCTCGACTATCTCGGCGTCGAATACACCACGATGAACGTTCTGGAAGACGACGCCATCCGCAACGGCATCAAGGATTATTCCAACTGGCCGACCATCCCCCAGCTTTATGTGAAGGGTGAGTTCATCGGCGGCTGCGACATCATCCGCGAGATGTTCCAGGCGGGCGAGTTGCAGACGCACATGAGCGAGAACGGCATCGCCCTGCGCGACACGGCCGCCTGAGGCCGCGCGTCCGACGACGCGGCGCGGGGGGACGGGCCGGAAGCGCACCTGCGCATCATCCGTGACTGCCGGTCGGGCGGACGCGTGCCGCTCGGCGGGATGCGGTGACGCCGGTGCAGAGCGGCCGACGGTCGTCCGCCGGCCCGCTGCGTCCCGGCGCGCCGGGTCCGGCCGTTCGGCAGCGTTGGGTTCGGACGAATGATCCGGCTGCTGGTCTGCGCCCCGGGCCGGCGCCCATTCTGAACCTCTAGCCCGGCATCGCCTGGCCGCCTTTTCAACCGCGCACCGCTCGCCGGTGCCCTTCAACCGCGGCGCTGGCCGCCTGGTGCTGCGCCCGTCGGCACCGGCCGAGCGGTGCCGATCGCACGAGACTCCGCGTTGACGCATTCCTGGCCGCCCTCCCCGCTGCGGGACGATCTGTCCCGCCGAGGCATCCACGTGTGCCCCATGTTCCACGTCGGCCGCTGTGGCAGCACCGTCTTGCAGACCATGTTGCTGAAATCGGGCAGCGTCTTCGCCGACACCGAGATCTACGGCATCCACACCCGCGAGCAGGCGGCGGCCACCGGCGAAAGCGCCCCCGCCGGCGACCCCACAGCGGCGGCCGAAGCGTTCACGACGTCGCGCATCACGCGGCAGACGCAGGGCCTCGGCGAGGGCGTTCCCTATGTCTACGAGGTCAAGTTTCTGCCCTCCCTCGACATGGCGCACTTCGGGACGGGTCTTCCGGGCTATCTCGATTTCACCGAGCACCAGTTCGGAACCGAGCGGGCCATCGTACTCAGCCGGCGCAATATCCTGCGCCGCATCGTCTCCACACAGATCGCCGTGCGTCGCGGTCGCTTCTTCGATCAGCGCGGCAGCACGGTCGAGCTGCCCGAGATCACGCTGCCCCTCAGCGGATTGACGCTCGGCCACGCCACGTTCGGACTGGTCGACCTCATCGACACGATCGCGAACGGTTACCGGACGTTGCACGCAGAGCTGGAGTCGCGCGGCTACACCGTGCTCGAGCTGACCTACGAGGACCATATCGAGAGCGATCCGCGCGTCGCCTTCGAGAGGGTCTGCCACTTCCTGGGCCGGCCCGCGCTTGCCGTCACGCCGGCTTATCAGCGCATCAACACGGCGCCTCTCAGCCGAACGCTTCGCAATTTCGACGACGTCGCGAACGCCCTCGCGGATACGCCCCATGCGTGGATGCTGGGCGAAACCGCGACGTCTGGCGCAGCGACCGACCGCGCCGGAACCGCCCCCGTCCATCCGGCCTGAGCCGCAGCGCCGCGCCGTCAGGCCTGGCCGGGGCGGCAGCCGCGTCCACCCGCGACGACGATGAGCGCCAGCGCATCATAACTGGGGCGCGCAGTGTCGACGACGAGGCCGCCCGCCGTCATGTAGCGCGACAGGGCGGACTGCGTGCGCCTGCCCCACAGACCGTCGATCGGCCCCGGCGCGCAGCCCGCCGCGCTCAGGGCCGCCTGGATCTGCCGTGTCAATGCCGTCTCCCGGCTCGCCACCACGGCCGACTCCTCGTGGAAGACGCGGTAGCCTGCGCCCTCGCGCGCCAGCTTGACCGTATATTGCAGCGTGCCCTTCAGGGTGGCGCCGGTGGCGGGGTTCGCCGCGTCCACATCCGCCTCGCCGACGACGGTGCACGCCTCGCCCGCCGTGGTGCAGGTGATCGCCGGCTGACCCGCTTTGCGCAGTGCGTAGTCTGGCCAACGCTCGGCATAGGCGGCGCGGCGGCGGATCAGCTCGGCCCGGCTCACCCGGTCGCCGAACGAATCCACCTCGTCGGCATAAACGCGCCCGGCCAAGGTGCGCAGCGCCTCCGGCGAGGCGTTGGCGCTGGCGAAATAGAAGTCGATGAACTGGCGCGCCTGGCGGACCGCCTCCCCGCGCGGCTCGGACCGGCGGCTCTCGGTCCGCTGACGGGCCATGCGGTGGCGCAAGCTGCCGGTCTGGCCCTCTGCCGAACGGTGGGCCGTGCGCGCCGCGCTCGCCACCGCAATCTCGTCCGTCCCCCGCGGCACACGCCTGTAGCCGAGGCCGGAGCGCGCGGCGAGATCGGCGGTGAGATAGGACATCGACGTGTGATCGGCCTCCGTCGCCATGACCACCACGCTGAGCGGATAACCGAGCCGTGTGAGATAGGCGCCGACGATGGCGTTGCCGCTGGCGGTCATGCGCACCTCGTCCCCCTGGCGGGCGGCGGCGGCGTGGAAGCCTATGGCCCCGCCGTCCTGCCACGAGCGTTCCACCCCCGCGACCCAGATGAGCGCGCACGCCGAGGTGCAATGTGCGTTCGACGCGACGGCTGTGAAATCCCCGCGCTCGCGCAGGCGGTCGCCGATGGTGAGTGCGTCGATGAGTTTGCCGCCCGGCCCATCGAGATAGATGATCGCGGGGGGAAGGCCGTAGGTGGCGCTGCGGAAGCGTGCGGCATCGCCCAGCTCGATCTCGCCGGTCACGAAGACGCGCGGGCGCTCCCCCTTCGCGTCCGTGGCGGACTGGTCGACACGGATCTCCGCCGCATGGGCAAACGTTACCATCGCGGTTAGAAAGGCCAGAGTGACGAACCCAGGAAGGCGCATCCACAGTCCCGCGGTTGATCCGTGAAATACCAGACTGCGGCGAATGGCGGGGGAACTCAACCCTTTGAACGCCGCCTGCGTCGGTCCGTCCGTAACGAGAGCTTGAGAGTTTCTGATGCAGATCGAAAAGACTGCGGTCGACGGGTGCGTGATCGTCCGAACGCGGGTTCTTGAAGATGAGCGCGGCTTCTTCCTAGAAACCTATAAGCAATCGGCGTTGACCGAGGCGCTGGGACGGCCGCACCGCTTCGCCCAGGGCAACCACTCGCGCTCGCGCGCCGGGGTGCTGCGCGGCTTCCATGCCGAGCCGTGGGACAAGCTGGTCGCGGTCTACTCCGGGCGCGCCTTGATCGTGGTGGCGGACGGGCGGGCGGACAGTCCCACCTTCGGCGCCCACGTCGCGATCGAGCTCGGCGACCCGCCGGGGCGGCGCGACCGCGTGTTCGTCCCGGCCGGCTGCGGCAACGCCTTCTATACCTTCACCCCCGTGGACTACGCCAACGACGTCTCCGAGGAGTTCAACCCCAGGACACGCGGCGGCTTCGCCTGGGACGACCCGTTCCTCGGTGTCGAGTGGCCGGATCGCTCGCCGATGCTCTCCGCCGCGGACCAAGGCCTCGCCCGCCTCAGTGACCAGTTCCCCGATCACCCGGCCGTGCGGCGCTGGCGCGGCGGCTGACCCGGCGCCTCAGCCGCCCAGCACCCGCGCGGCTCGTTCAGGAAAGGGCGGCGGCAGCGTCGCAAGGTCCCGTAGCGCGCGGCGGGTGAGCTTGCCGTTCTCCTCGGCGAAGGCGCGGCAGGCGGCGACGGCCGCGGCATCCAGCGTGACGGCGGCCTTTACCGCGAGGAAGGCGGCCTCCGTCTGGCGCCGCTGCCGCCGCGTCATGGGAACGGTCATGGCCGCACCGTCCAGGGCGACGTCGAACGGGGCGTCCGGCCCGGCCGGGGCGAGACCGCACAGGGCCAGCGCTTCGTCGACCCCTCTCGCCTCAGCGATGGGGCTGAAGGCGAACAGGGCGACGAGACCGCGCACGACTTCCGCCTTGCGCACCTCCTCGGCCACCATCCCCGGAGCGTTGATCCGCGCCAGCCACGGCCCCAGCGTTGCCGCGCGCTCCGTCGGCGTCAGCGTTTCGCGCTTGCCGCGGCTCGGCAGCTTCAGTGCCGTCGCCTCGGCGGTGGCGGCCACGCGCAGCCCCTCCGCGCGGAAGAATTTCGCCCACATGAAGACATCGGACGGTCGCGGCTCGGGCGCATCCGTCCACCCCTCCGGCAGCGCCAGATAGGCCGCGCGGCGGTAGGCAACGTTGTTGAGGCCGGACGCCAGCGGCCCCATGTCGGCCACCACCCGCCGGGCGGCGGCGGTACCCACGTTGGCGAAGCGCCAGCGCATCACATCCGCCCCGGCGGGCAGCGCCATCACCCCCTGCCGGCCCCAGTCCGCCTGTTGGCCGTGGCGGTCTGGGGCCAGCAGGCGGTGCATGGCGCCAAGGTGGCCCGCCGTCCACAGGTCGTCGTCGCTGAGGTGGCAGACGATGTCCTCGTCCGCCTCCCTCAGCACGATGTCGCGGTAGGCCTCGCCATAGCGTGCGCCCTTCGGAAACACGCGGTGGGTGACGCGCGGGTCGTCCGCCTCGATCGCCTGCAGGATCTCCACCGTGCGCGCGGGCGCCCCGTCGCAGATGACGACCATGCGCCAGTCCGTCACGCTCTGCGCCCGCACCGAGGCGATGGACATCAAGAGCGCGTCGGCATGATCGTGCGTCGGGCACAGGATCAGCGTCGACGGTCCTCCCGCCGCCTGCCCCGCCGCCTCAGGCACGCAGGCGATACCCCGTGCGGAACATCCACCCGATGATCGCGAGGCAGACCGCCGCGAACAGCCCGATCATGGCGAGCGAGAAGGCGAGGTTCACATCCGCCGCGCCGAAGAAGCTCCACCGGAAGGCCGAGACGAGATAGACGACCGGATTGAACAGCGTCACCGTCTGCCACGTGTCCGGCAGCATCGACACCGAGTAGAAGCTGCCCCCCAGGAAGACGAGCGGGGTGATGATGAGGAGCGGCACGAGCTGCAACTGCTCGAAGTTCTTCGACCAGATGCCGATGATGAACCCGAACAGCGCGAAGACGATGCACGTCACCAGAAGAAGGAGCACCATCGCCGCCGGGTGCGCCACCGACACGTCGACGAACAAGGTCGCCGTCGCGAGGATGATGAGGCCGATCAGAAACGACTTGGTGGCCGCCGCGCCGACGAAGCCGATGACGAGCTCGTAGAACGAGATCGGCGCTGTGAGATACTCGTAGATCGAGCCGATGAATTTGGGGAAGAAGATCCCGAAGGCGGCGTTGGTGACCGACTGGGTCAACACCGTCAGCATGATGAGGCCTGGGACGATGAACGAGGCATAGGAGACCCCCTCGACCTCGGCGATCCGCGAGCCGATGGCCCCGCCGAAGACCACGAAATAGAGCGAGGTCGTGATCACCGGGGCGATGAGCGATTGCAGCGTGGTGCGGAAGGCGCGGGCCATTTCGTGACGGTAGATGGCCCAGATGGCGTAGGTGTTCATCAGGCGGCCTCACGGTTCTTGCGGGCCTGCCCGTCTTCGGCGACCAGCGCCACGAAAATCTCCTCCAGCGAGCGCTGGTGGGTGGCGACGTCGCGCACGCTCAGCCCCGCCTTGGCGACGGCGGCGAGGACGTCACCCGCCATGACGTCGCCCCCCTCGCTCCAGACCAGGGAGCGCCCCTCGTCCTCCAGCGCCAGATCGTAGGGCGCGAGGCTCGCCGGCAAGCGCGCCACGGGCTCGGCCAGCGTCAAGGTGAGCTGGCGGCGGCCCATGCGCGCCATCAGCGCCGCCTTCTCCTCCACCAGCAGCAGTTCGCCGCCCGAGATGATGCCGATGCGGTCGGCGATCGCCTCCGCCTCCTCGATGTAGTGCGTGGTGAGGATGATGGTGACGCCCTGGCGCTTCAGCTCCGCCACGGTCTCCCACATCTCCTTGCGCAGCTCCACGTCGACGCCGGCGGTCGGCTCGTCCAGGAACAGGATGCGCGGCTCGTGCGCCAGCGCCTTGGCGATGAGGACGCGGCGCTTCATCCCGCCCGACAGGGTGAGGATGGGCGCGTCGCGCTTGTCCCACAGCGACAGGGTGCGCAAGAGCTTTTCCATGAAGGCCGGGTCGGTGCGCTTGCCGTAGAGGCCGCGCGAGAAGGCGACATCGTTCGCCACCTTCTCGAACGGCTCCAGCACCACCTCCTGCGGCACCAGGCCGATGAGGCTGCGCGCGCGCCGGTAGTCCTGCACGATGTCCGCGCCGTCGACGGTGACGCGCCCTGCCGTCGGCGTGACGAGGCCGCAGATGACCGAGATCAGCGTGGTCTTGCCCGCGCCGTTGGGTCCGAGAAGGGCGAGGATTTCGCCGCGCTTGATGTCGAGCGACACCGATTCCAGGGCGGTGTGGCCGGAGGCGTAGGTCTTGCCGAGCCCCTCGACCGATAGGATGGTGTCCATGGTCTCTCCGCTGGTGCCGGCGTGCGGCACCGGCCCGAGCCGCTACATGGACATCCCGGTGACCGATGGCCAGCCCCCGGACCGGAATGGTCGGACCTCGCGGGTTTTTGATCACGCTCCGGGAATATACCGCGTGAATTCGACACAATATCGTACAAAAAGCTTTCGTTGCTGCTGAACCGTCACCATGTGGACGGCCATGATGGAGCGCCGCGTATGACCACGATTGCCCGAGCCTTTATTACGGTCCTCGCGCTGGTCACGGGACTGACCATCGGCATCCTCACCAGCCGCGATGCGGCGGCCGAGAATTCCGGCCCGCCCGTCGCCGCCCCGGCCGCGACCGCGACGGCGATCTTCGCCGGCGGCTGCTTCTGGTGCGTGGAGGCCGACTTCGACAAGGTGGACGGCGTCCTCTCCACCGTGTCCGGCTACACAGGCGGCCACCTCGCCAACCCGACCTACGAGGACGTGGTGCGCGAGGACACCGGCCATTATGAAGCGGTCGAGGTGACCTACGACCCCGCCAAGGTGAGCTACCGGATGCTGGTGGACCACTTCTTCCGCACGGTGGACCCGGTGGACGCAGGCGGCCAGTTCTGCGACCGGGGCGAGAGCTACCGCACCGCGATCTTCACCCACAGCGCCGAGGAGAAGGCGGAGGCCGAAGCGGCCAAGACCGCCGCGGGCGAGGCGCTGGGCCAGCCGATCGTCACCCCGGTGCTGGACGCCGCGCCGTTCTACAAGGCCGAGACCTACCACCAGGATTATTACGAGAAGAACCCGCTGAAGTATCAGTACTACCGCTGGAGCTGCGGGCGTGATGCGCGGGTCAAAGAGCTTTGGGGCGCCGCCAAATCGGCGTCCTGAGCCGCTTGCGTCGCCGCGGTCCTCCTAAAGCCTCGGTTGTGGGGGCGGCCGCAGCGGGAGGATAGTCCGGCCTGATGAGCGCGCGGCAGTTGTCCGGCGCGCCGTTGGGAGGACAAATCATGAAAACAACGACCCTCGCGATCGCAGCGCTGCTCGCCCTGCCGGGCTACGCTTTCGCGGCCGACGTGTCCGGCACCGTCACCACCACCGCCGACGCGAAGGCCGCGTGGGCGGCTCTCGGCGACTTCTGCGGCATCGAAGCGTGGCACCCGGCGGTGACCGCCTGCAGCATGGAAGACCACGGCGGCACCAAGCGGCGCACGCTGACGCTGGGCGACGGCAGCACGATCGTTGAAGACCTCGTCGCCTGGGACGACGCGGACATGGCCTACACCTACCGCATCATCGAGAGCCCGCTGCCGGTCGACAACTACGAGTCGACCATCAAGGTCACCTCGACGGCGGACGGGGCGCGGGTGGATTGGACCGGCACCTTCGACCCCAAGGGCATGAGCGAGGGCGATGCCGTCGGCGTCATGCAAGGCGTCTACGATGCCGGCCTGACCGGGATCGCCGAGGCGGCGGGCCAGTAAAAGTCGCGCCTCGCGCGGGCGGATATCCGCCTGCGCAACGCTGTCACCAGCGGGCGGGTGTCCGCCCGCGTGAGGCCATCGCCTGCGCGCGGGGCGCCCGGCCCGCGTCGCGGCCTCAGCGGGCGGGCGGAGCGAAGCTTCCGGCGGCCTCTTCCAGCGTGCGGGCGATGGACATGAGCCCCGCCTCGTCGAACGGTTTGCCGATGAGCTGCAGGCCCAGCGGCAGCCCGTTCGCAAGGCCCGCAGGCACGGAGATGCCCGGCAGACCCGCCATGTTCACCGGGACGGTGAAGATGTCGTTCAGGTACATCTCCACCGGGTCCTGCTTGCCGCCGAGCTCGAACGCCGGGCCGGGCGTGGTCGGCGTCAGCAGCGCGTCCACGCCTTGGGCGAAGACGTTCTCGAAGTCGCGCTTGATCAGCGTGCGGACCTTCTGGGCGCGGAGGTAGTAGGCGTCATAGTACCCCGCCGACAGCACGTAGGTGCCGATCATGATGCGCCGCTTCACCTCGTCGCCGAAGCCGGCCGCGCGGGTCGCCTCGTACATGTCGATGATGTCGTCGCCCGGCACACGCGCGCCGTAGCGCACGCCGTCATAGCGCGCGAGGTTGGAGGACGCCTCCGCCGGCGCAACGATGTAGTAGGCCGCCAGCGCGTACTTGGTGTGCGGCAGCGAGACGTGGACGATCTCCGCCCCCGCGTCGCGAAGCCATTCCTCGCCCTGCTTCCAGAAGGCGGCGAGCGCCTCGGGCATCGGATCGACGCTATATTCCTTCGGAATGCCGATCTTCTTGCCCTTCACGCCGCGTTCCAGCGCCGCCTCGTAATCCTCCACCGGCACGTCGACGGACGTGGAATCCTTGTCGTCCACAGAGGCCATGTGGGTGAGCATGATCGCAGCGTCCCGCACGGTGCGGGTGATCGGCCCGGCCTGGTCCAGCGACGAGGCGAAAGCGACGATGCCCCAGCGCGAGCAACGTCCATAGGTCGGCTTCAGCCCCACCGTGCCGGTGAGCGCGGCCGGCTGGCGGATGGAGCCGCCGGTGTCCGTCCCCGTCGCCGCCACGCACAGGTGCGCCGCCACCGCAGCGGACGAGCCGCCCGACGAGCCGCCCGGCGTCAGGCGCTGGTTGTCCGACCCCCAGGGGTTCATCACCGGGCCGAAGGCGCTCGTCTCGTTGGAGGAGCCCATGGCGAACTCGTCGAGGTTGAGCTTGCCGAGGCAGACGGCGCCCGCATCCCACAGATTGCGGGTCACGGTGGACTCGTAGGGCGGGATGAACTCGCCCAGGATCTTGGAGCAGGCGGTCGTACGCACGCCCTCGGTGCAGAAGAGGTCCTTGATGCCGAGCGGCACGCCCTCCAGGGGGCCGCCCTTGCCCGTCTCGAGCTTGGCGTCCGACGCCTTGGCCATCTCCCGCGCCTTGTCCGGCGTCGGCAAAATGTAGGCGTTCAGCGACCGGGTGGCCTCGATCGCGCCGATATAGGCCTCGGTCAGCTCGGCCGAGCGGATCTCCTTGGCGGCGAGCTTGTCGCGCGCTTCGGCCAGCGTCAGATCGGTGAGGCTCATTCGACCACCCTCGGCACCAGGAAGAAACCGTCCGCCGCCTCGGGCGCATTGGCGAGAACGCGGTCGGGATAGCCGCCGTCGGTGATCACGTCGTCGCGCTGCTTCAAGACGGCGTCGACCACGGAGGTCATCGGCTCCACACCGTCGACGTTCACTTCGGCCAGTTGCTCGACGAAGCCGAGGATCTGATTCATGTCGCCTTTGAGGCGCTCGATCTCCGCCTCGTCCATCTTGAGGCGTGCGAGATGCGCCACGCGGCGCACGGTTTGGGTATCGACTGACATGGCGGCTCCAACACTCGCCCGATCGCCTAGCACCGCTTGCGCGCGGCGCGCAACGGGCGAGCGCGGGCGCTCTTGCGCTGGGTCAAGGCGCGCGCCGGAGGCCCGGTCCACACTCGCCGCAAAAGCCGGAAGGATCGACCGATGTTCCGTCTCACCGCCATCGTCCATACCATCGTCGCGCCGACGGTGATGGGGCTTCTCATCGTCGTCGCGCTGGTCGTGCCGGGTTATGGCACCGGGTTCTGGATCATCACGGGCGCCGTGGCTGGGGCTGTGCTGTCGCTGCCGTTGTCGATCGTCGTCGCGCGCAAGATGTTGGCCCTGACCGCGCCTCGCCAACCCTGACCGCGGCCCCATCTTCACCGCGACGGAACCTCGAAGGAGCCGCGCGATGCAGGACCAACCGGCCCCGGCGGAGATCGTCCGCCTCAGTGCCCCCGCCGCCGAGGGGGTGCCGAACAACCCCGCCCTCCCCGCCGTCGTCATGCGTGGCGCGGCCGAGCCGTCTCCAGCCGCGCTGCGTCGCCTCTTCGCGGCGCACGGTTGGGGCGGCATGTGGCAGTGGAGCATCTTCCGTTACCACCACTATCATCCCGATGCGCACGAGGCCTTGGCCTGCGTCGCCGGCAACGCCGAGGTGATGCTGGGCGGCCCCGCGGGGGACACGGTGGCCGTGGAGGCCGGCGACGTGATGGTTCTGCCCGCCGGTTACGGCCATTGCCGCATCACCTCGAGCGACGATTTCAGCGTCTGCGGCGCCTATCCCGCCGGTCAGGAGGACTATTCCACCTGCCGCGCGGGCGAGCTGCCGCTGGACGAGGCCGCCCGCCGCATCGCCGCCGTGCCCCTCCCCCGGATGGACCCCGTCTTCGGCGCCGGCGGTCCGCTCGCCGCCGCCTGGGGCCTCGCCCGGTGAGCGCCGGTCAGGCCTTGTAAGGGTCCGCCGCGTCGCGCAGCCCGTCGCCGAGGAAGTTGAAGGCGAGCACGACGATGATGATCGGGATAACCGGCGCCATCAGCCAGGGATAGATCGTCACCACGGTGATGTTCTGCGCCTCGTTGAGGAGCACGCCCCACGAAATCGCCGGCCGCTGCAAGCCGAGGTTCAGGAACGAGAGCGCCGTCTCGCCGAGGATCATGGTCGGGATCGACAGCGTGGCCGAGGCGATGAGATGGCTCGAGAAGCCCGGCAGCAGATGCCGGCCGATGATACGCTTGGGCGACGCGCCCATCAGCACCGCCGCCTTGGCGTAGTCCTCTTCGCGAAGCGACAGGAGCTTCGACCGGACGGCGCGCGCCAGGCCCGGCCAGTCGAGCAGGCCCAGGATGATCGTGATGCCGAAATAGATCCAGAGCGGCGGCCACGTCACCGGCAGCGCCGCCGACAGCGCCATCCACAAAGGAAGCTCCGGCAGCGAGCGCAGGATCTCGATCAGCCGCATGATCAGCGTGTCGACGATGCCGCCGAAATAGCCCGCGATGCCGCCGAAGAACATGCCGAGCACGATCGAGATGGCGATGCCGACGAGGCCCACCGTCAACGAGATGCGCGCCCCGTGGATCAGCCCGGAAAAGACGTCGCGCCCCAGCCGGTCCGTGCCGGCGAAGAACATCGTCGCCCCCTCCGGCGGGCAGATGAGGTGGAAGCGCCCCGACAGGACGCCCCACAGGGTGTAGGCGTCGCCCAGGCACAGGAAGCGGATCGGCCGCGGGTCCGTGCGGTCCTCGACGTACTCCCAGGTGAGCGTTTCGAGGTTCAGTTCGGCCGTCAGCGGATAGACGAACGGGGCGCGGATCCCACCCTCGTGCAGCACGCGGGGCATCTGCGGCGGCGCGAACAGATATTCGGCGTTGCGCCCGTTGGGGTCGTACGGCGCGATCGGCTCGGCGAACGGAACGCACAGGTAGAAGAGCGCCAGCACCACCAACGAGGCGACGGCGATCTTGTGGCGGCGGAAACGCCACCAGATGATGCGCCACTGCGAGGCCTGAAAATAGCGCTCCTGCTCCGGTGTCAGCCGCTCGACGTCGCTGGGGTCGAACGGCGCGGCATCGGTGAAGCGATCCGGCAGCGGCTCGACGTTGCGGAACGGGTCGACGCGCTCGCGCTCCCTCACGACGCGGTCTCCTGGCCGAGCCGGATGCGCGGGTCGAGCATCGCCAGCAGGATGTCCGACACCAGCATGCCGATGAGCGTCAGCACGGCGACGAAGAGCAGGATGAAACCGGCAAGATATTGGTCCTGAGACTGGAGCGCGCCGAGGAGAACCGGCCCCACCGTGGGCAGGTTGAGCACCACCGAGACGATGACCGATCCGGACACCAGCGACGGGATGAGATTGCCGATATCGGCGATGAACGGGTTCAGCGCCATGCGCAGCGGATATTTCAGGATCACCTTGCGCTCGGACAGGCCCTTGGCCCGCGCGGTGGTGACGTATTGGCGGTGCAGCTCGTCCAGCAGGTTGGCGCGCAGGCGGCGGATCATCGCCGCTGTGCCCGCCGTGCCGATGACGATGGTGGGCACGACGAGATGGGCGAGAACGGAGAGCATCTTGTCGACACTGAGCGGCTGGCCGACGAACTGCGGCGCCATCAGCCCGCCGATGGATACGCCGAAATATTCGTTCATCAGGAAGAGGAGGATGAGGCCGAGCAGGAAGTTCGGCGTAGCGAGGCCGATATAGCCGAGGAAGGTGAAGCCGTAGTCCCCCCACGAATATTGCCGCGTGGCCGAATAAATGCCGATCGGGAAGGACACGATGTAGACGAAGAGGATGGTGGCGAAGTTGAGAACCACCGTCAAAAGCAGCGTGCCCGACACCACCTGATCGACCGGCTTGGAATACTCGAACGACCAGCCGTAATTGCCTTGAAGGATGCCGTTCAGATGCCCGCTCGGCCCCGGCCACAGCCCGACCCAGACCGCATACCGCTCCCAGAAGGGCGCATCCAGCGCGAACTCGCGGCGCAGGAACTCGAGCTGGGCGATGGAGGCCGACTCGCCCTGCGCCCGGAGCTGGTCGATCTGATTGGAGAGATAATCACCGGGCGGAAGCTCGATGATGAAGAAGATCAGGATGGAAATGATCAGCAGCGTCGGGACCATGCCCGCCATGCGGCGTAAGATGTAGGCGAGCATGGTCGTCCCTCGAGTTCCGTCTTATTGGCCGTCGGCGAAGTAGAATTCGTCCGGACGGTACAGGCCGAACTGTGCGCCGGGGTCCCAACCATAGGTCGCCTTCAGCGGGACGTTCTTCAGTCGGTCCGAGATCACGACAGGCTGCACCACGCCCTCCACGGTGCCGATCGTCAGCACCTCCTCGCTGTGGACCTTCAGGATCTCGGTCCACGCCGCCTCGCGCTCGGCCCCCGATTCGGAATGCATCCACGCGTCGTAAGCGTCCATCACCTGCACGATCGGCTCGTAGTCCGGCTTCTCCCCCGTGGTGCCGCCGGAGGTGAACCAGGCGCCCCAGGCCGGGCCGGTCAGAAACTGCTCGGAGGTCGGCACGCGCTCGTCCGGCGGCATGTCGGCCGACGGAATGCCGTTGTCGTAGCCGAGCCACACACTCATCGCGAGCTCGCCGGAGAAGGCGCGGTTGCGCAGAACATCACGCTGAGACGGGCGCGGGAACAGGGCCACGCCGATATCCTTCCACCCGTCCTTGATCAGCTCCAGCGCGTCGATCTCGATCGGGTCCTCGCCCGCGGTCTCGACGATCAGCTCGAGCGGCCGCCCGTCTGGCAGAAGGCGGATGCCCTCACCGTTGCGCTTCGTGAGGCCCACCTCGTCCAGAAGCGCGTTCGCCTTGGCGGGGTCGAAGGGCAGCGCGCCGGCGGTCGCCTCGGTGTAGAGCGGGCTCGATGGCAGGACGATGTTGGCGGAGGGCTGACCGAGCCCGAAATAGAGGACGCGGTTGATGAGGGTGCGGTCGCAGGCGAGCGACAGCGCCTCACGGAAGCGCCGGTCGCGGAAGAGCGTGCGCAAAACGGGATCGGCGACGGTGAGGTTCGGGTAGATCGCGATGGCCGACGCGTTCGCCTGCGGCCACAGGGCGGCGGTGTAGCCCCGGTTCTTCTCGCCGCGCTTCAGAACCGGAAGATCGCTGAAGGCGAGGCCGCGCGCCTGAAGGTCCGCGTCACCGGCCTGCACCTTGGTGGCGATCAGCCCGCCGTCCACCACGCTCATCACCACCCGGTCGATGAAGGGAAGCTGATGCCCCTCGCTGGTCACGCGGTGGAAGAAGGGGTTGCGCACCATGACCGCACGGCGGTCGTCCGATTCGGCCGAGGGAACCCAGGGCTGCAGCGAGGGCAGGTCCGGGTTCGTCGCGTCGTACATCTCGTCCTTCAGGTTGTGGAGCGGCGCCCAGGAGCGCACGCGTGCTTCCTCCACCAACCGGGCGATCTCGGTCTCGTCGCCATATTTCGGGTTGAACTGCTTCATGTAGTGGGCGGGGCGGTACATGAAGGGCGGACGCGCCTGCGCCAGCGTCGGAAGGAAACGCGGGTTCGGCCCGTCCCAGGTGAAGCGGACCGTGGTCTCGTCGATCACCTCGAATGTGGGAAGCTTGCCCTCCACCAGCATGAAGGGGTCCGGCGTCGGCGTCAGGTCCGTGTTGGTGAGGATGTCCTCGAACCAGTAGCGGAAATCTTCGGCGGTGAAGGGCTCGCCGTCCGACCATTTGTGGCCGGGGCGCAGGTGGAAGGTGAAGATCCTCCCCTCCTCGTCGTCGACCGCCTTCAGAATGTCGGGCTGCAGCGCATAGTGCTCGTCATATCCGACCAGACGGGCATATCCCCACACGTTGATCAGCCGAACATCCTTGGACCGGCCGATGAGGGTGGAGAGGTCGCCGCCATGGCGCCCCTCGGTTCGTCCCTTCGCGGAAAGGTCCACCACCAGCGGCTCGGACGGCACACGCTCGGCGACCGGCGGAAGGTCGCTGTGGGTGCGCGCCAGGGTCTCGGTCTCGACCAAGGCCGGGCTCTGTCCCAGAGCCGGCCCGCCGATGAGCGCCATCATGGCCAATGCGGCAAGCGTACGGATCATGCAGCGTCCTTCACAACGCGCGCCATCTGCGGCGCACAGACAAAATGTCCCGGTTCGGGCTCGACCATCACGGGCACCGCCCCCGGCTCCAGCCGGTAGGGTTCGGGCCACGCCGACGGATCCGAGGCACGCCCTGCCGACAAACGCGCAAAGTCCAGCGGGCGATCCAGATTGGCATCGGGCACCGCGGTCAAGAGCGCCTGGGTGTAGGGATGAAGCGGATTGTCGATCACCGCGCGCGTCGGTCCCAGCTCGACGAGCCGGCCATGGCACATCACCGCGATGCGGGTGGCGAGATAGTCGACGACCGCCAGATTGTGGCTGACGAAGAGGTAGGTGAGGTTCAGCTCGCGCTGGAGATCGGCGAGAAGGTTCAGCACCTGCGCCTGAACCGAAACGTCGAGCGCGGACACCGGCTCGTCGCACACCAGAAGGTCCGGCCGCAGCGCAAGAGCGCGGGCGATGCCGACCCGCTGGCGCTGCCCGCCGGACAGCGAGTGCGGATAGCGGCGCAGGAACTTCGGGTCGAGACCGACGAGCTCCATCAGGTCGCGCACCCGTGCCGCGCGGCTCCCCTTGGTGCCGGCGTCGTGGATCACCATCGGCTCGCCGATCAGCTCGTTCACCGACATGCGCGGATTGAGCGAGGAGAACGGGTCCTGGAAGACGAGCTGAACGCGGCGGCGGTAGGCGAGAAGATCGGCGCCGGAGAGCGTGGCGAGATCGCGCCAGCCCTCCCCCTCACGCACGCTCACCGTGCCGGAGGTGGGGGCGAAGGCGCGCATGATGGCCATCGCCATCGTCGTCTTGCCCGACCCCGATTCGCCGACGAGGCCGAGACACTCGCCGGTGTTGATGGTGAAGGACACCTGGTCGATGGCGCGGACGGATTTGGGCGGCGCGAACAGACCGCGCTTCTTCAGCCGGAAACTCTTCACCACGCTGTCGACCTTGATCAGCGGTTCGCCCGGTGTGCCGCCGCAGCGCTCGCCGAACCCGTCCAGCTTCGGCGTGATCGGCCGGATGGGCGAGAGACGCTCCTTCATGTCGAAGGTCGGCACCGCGTGGAGCAGCGCCTTCAGGTAAGGGTGTTCGGGCTTGGTGAAGATCTCGCGCGCCGATCCGCGCTCCACCACGCGGCCGTGGTAAACGACGACGATCTCGTCCGCCATGTTCGCCACCACGCCGAAATCGTGGGTGATGAGCAGGATCGACATGCCGAGTTCGCCCTGGACGTCGCGCAAGAGCTTCAGGATCTCGGCCTGGATGGTGACGTCGAGTGCGGTTGTCGGTTCGTCGGCGATGAGGAGCGCGGGGCGGCACATCATCGCCATGGCGATCATCGCGCGCTGCCTGAGGCCGCCGGAGAGCTCGAACGGATAGGCGTCGAGCGCGCGGTCCGGGTCGGGGAAGCGCACGAGACGCAGCATGTCGCGCGTCGCCTCGCGGGCGGCGGCGGCGTCCATGCCGCGGTGCAGGCGCCCGGCCTCGCCGATCTGATCGCCGATGGTGTGGAGCGGTGACAGGCTCGTCATCGGCTCCTGAAAGATCATCGCGATGCGGTTGCCGCGAATGTCACGCATCGCGGCGCTGTCACGCGGCAGTGCGGCGAGATCCACCGTCCCGGCCGTTGCCGCCTCACCGTCCGCAGCGGGCCGGTTGTCGCGAAAATAAAGCGAGCCGCCGGCGATCCGCGCAGGCGGCGGAAGCAGACCCATGACGGCTTGGCTGATCGTCGACTTGCCGGAGCCCGATTCGCCGACGACGGCGACGGTCTTGCCCTCGGGGATCGAGAACGACACATCGTCCACCGCACGAACGAGGCCGTCCGCATGGTACTCCACCACAAGGTTACGCACGTCGAGGACGGTCACGGGGCCTCTCGTCGATCCACACGACCACACCTGTGGTCATGCCAGACGACACCGTGACGACAAAATTCGGAAAATTCAAACCCGCTCGACAGGTTTTGTTAACAGTGCGGCAGGGACGGGGCGCATTAGCCCTCTGCGTCACCCTGCCGCGGCGTCATCGAGACGGCGGTCCCCTGCGGCGAGGATCAGGCTGCGCGGCGTGAGAAGAGCCCGGTCACTTCATTGCGAGCCCACCAATCCATTGTCGCATAAGCGCTGCCGGCCATGTCCACGGCAGCTTCGCGCGCGATGGAGAAGAAAGTCGGCGGATCCTCCATCACGGTGGAGTGCATCTCGCCCGGCCAGCGGACGAGCGATCCGCCGAGACGGCGCGCCAGACGTTGCATCGCCCGGTTCTCCGGCAGACACGACATGGTGAGGGTGTGGATGCCCGTGTTACGGGCCCTCAGCACCAGGTGCTCGAACAGCCGCGCCCCGAGCCCGCGGCGCTGAAACTCGTATTCGACACTGAAGGCCGCTTCGGCATGGCCGCGATAGTCGCCGCCCAGCGGACGAAGCTCGGCGATACCGCGCAGAACGCCGTTCACGAACACGCCCTCGATATGACCGGAGCGGTCCTTCTCACCCATCGCGTAAGCTCTGAGATAAGCGTCGTTCACGGGACGGCAGAAGCGCCGGCGACGGCTTTCCTCGTCGAGCCTCAACAGATGCTCGGCGACGAGCCTCGTCTCGGACCGGCGCAACCGCCGAACCACCACCGACCGAAACGGTGACACCGCACTCATACTGACTGGCGCCATCTCGCCTTCCTTTGCTCAAGGAAAAGAAAGATGGAGCACATGGCCGATTTCAGCCATGTGGCATTGTGCAGAGCTGCCCTGCTGGAACCCTCCCAACCCCCTGACTCATAACGGATATGTCAACAGCCAACCATGCCGCCGCGGACCACGAAACGTGCCGTGGTCCCGGCGTCAAGTGACTGAGATTATAGGATGAAATCCCCCGCGTCGAAGCCGCCTTTGGGAATCGTCTCAAAGATGATGGCGTGCTGTCCCGGCAGGTCGAGGTAGGTCGTCCCGTTGGCCCGGTTCGTGAGATTGGGGGCGATATCGGTGTCGAAATCGGTGAAATCGAAGCGGCCGAGATCGATTCGATCGGCGCCGGTGATGCGGATCGTGTCCACGCCGCCGTCGAACATATAGAGGTCCGCGCCGCCGCCACCGTCCATGAAGTCGTTGCCGCCGCCGCCGGAGAGCGTATCGATCCCGCCGCCACCATAAAGCGCGTCGGCACCGTTCTGGCCGAACAGCCTGTCATGACCGTTGTTGCCGTTCAGCCGGTCGGCGCCGCCACCGCCGTAGAGCGAGTCGCCGCCATTGTCGCCGACGAGGAAATCGTTGGCGCCGCCGCCGTAGAGTTCGTCCGCTCCGGTGCTGCCGTTCAGGGTGTCCGCGCCGCCTGCGCCTTGCAGGGTGTCTGCGGCCGCGCCGCCGTTGATGCGATCGTCGCCCGGCCCGCCGTTCATCAGGTCCCGGCCGCCGTTGCCGATCAGCGTGTCGTTGCCGCCGCCCCCCACGATCTCGTCGTTCGTCCCTTCGCCGACGAGGCGGTTGGGGTCTCTGTTACCGGCGAGCCGCGCCTCGACGACCACGACGTCGGGCTCGGGCTCGGGGTCAGGGTCGGTCGTGCCGCCACCGCCGCCGCCGCCGCCGCCGGACGACACGGCATCATCGGCGAATGCGTCAAGCTTCACGTTGTCGGACCCCACGGTGACGGACCGTGTCACCGTTCCGTCCAGGCCCGGCCCCGAAAATGTCACCTCATAGGTGCCAGGGGCCACCTCGAAGGCATATCCGCCGCCGGCGAAGGTCACCGCGGTACCCGAACCGCCGTCTCCGCTATAGGCGACCGTGACGCCGCCCAGCCCCTCGCCGACATCGTAGAACCCGTCATCGTCCGCATCGTCGAGCGCGACGCCGGTGATGTAGGTGCGCCCGCCCTCGGCGAAGTTCTGCGTCACGTAGGATTCGTAACCGTTGGTCCCGTAGGCGCCGATCGCCTGGCCGACACCCAGCTCGCTGAACAGGTCGGACAGGATGTTGGTGCGGTGGCCGGACGAGCGGAACAGCCCCTCGTGGTGGCTGTCGATCGTCGCCTGCGAGACCGTGGCCGGATATTTCGAGCGGTAGGAGATGTTCTCGCCCGTCGCCCAGCCGACGCCAGGTTCAGGCGCCCAACCGGCCGCCAGCATACGCTCGGTCGCCGATGACCCGTTGAGGCCGGTGTGGGAAAAGTAGCTGTTGGCCAGCATGTCGGCCGAATGAGCGTCGGCCGAGTCCGACAATGTCGGCATCACCGCGAGCGGCGCCAGCGGGGTCGGCGAGAGGGTGCCGGCGGGCAGGCCGTCATTGAGCGAAATCCCGTAACGGGCCGCCTCCCCCGCCGGATCGCTGCGGGCACGGTTGATGAGTTCGACCAGATATTGCTCAAATGCGGTGACTGTGGCCATGACCTCAGCTTCTCCTTGGTCCAATCCAGCACATGCGGACGCCCGCTATAGCAAGCACGGCTGTGTTCGGACCATCACTTTTCGTTGTGGCACCCCATTCCAAAAATGCAAAAGCGCCACCCACTTGAAGACGCAGAGCTTTGCAAATATCCAATCCCGCTCAGGTCAGCGGCGCTGAAGGTCCTGAAGGAGCTGGGTGGAGGCATAGCCGTCCGGCACCTTGCCGCTCGCCGTCTGGAAGCCGCGGATCGCCTCGCGCGTCATCGGCCCGACCTGCCCGTCGATACCGCCGGTGGAGAACCCGCGGCGGGTCAACAGCGATTGCATCTCCTTCACCTGGGTGCGCGTCAGGGGCCGCTCGTTGGTCGGCCAGCTCTGAATGAAGTCGCCGCCGCCGATGATCCGGTCCGCCAGATGCCCCACCGCCAGAGCATAGGCATCGGCATTGTTGTAGCGCTTGATGACGTCGAAATTGCGCAGCATCAGAAAGGCCGGGCCGTTCGCGCCTGCGGGGTAAAGCAGATAGGCCTGATCGTCCGGCCGGGGCCAGGAGCCACCGCCGGCGCGGGTGATCCCGAGCGCCTCCCACTGGGCGAGCGTGCGCTTCTGCTTCCCGTCAGCGCGCTTGTGGTCGAAGTTGCGCGGGACGACGACCTCGTAACCCCACGTCTCGTGATAGTTCCAGCCGTGCTTGTGCAGGTAGTTGGCGGTGGAGGCGAAGGCGTCGGGGATGGAGCGCCACACGTCGCGCTTGCCGTCACCGTCGAAGTCCGCGGCGTAGGCCTGCCAGCTCGTCGGAATGAACTGGGTGTGGCCCATCGCAGCGCCCCAGGACGATTTCATCTGGTCGAGCGGCACGTGGCCGTCCTGGGCGATCTTCAGCGCGGCGGCGAACTGCTGGGTCCAGAAGTCCGAGCGGCGGCGGCCGTTGCAAGCGAGTGTCGCCGCGGCGCGCACGGCGTTGTGGTCGCCCATATAGGAGCCGTAGCTCGTCTCCATGCCCCAGATCGCGAGCACGACCTCGGGGTCCACGCTATAGCGCTCGCCCACCGCCTCCAGCGTGGTGCGGTAGCGGGCGAGCATCGCCCGCCCGTCCCGCACGCGCTTGTCGGAAACCGCCGTCTCCAGATATTCCCAGATCGGCTTCACGAACTCCGACTGGTTGTTGGACAGGCGCACCGTGTCGGGATCGGGCCGCATCCCGCGCGTCGCCGCATCGAACGTGGCGCGGGTGACGCCGGCGGACCGGGCGGCCGGCCACTTGGAGGCGACACACGAGGTGAAGGCGTCCGCCCGCGCCGTCTGCGGCACGGCGAGGGACGCCGCGGCAATGGCGGCAAAGGTGAAGGCGCGGCAAAGGGTGATGGCTCGGGGCATGGGTCCCAACTCCAGAACTCGTGTAAGGGCCTCTATCTGACGATCGCTCTCAAACCGTTAAGGCCATCCTCACCTTGTCTGGCAACCCTCCCGGCTTGTCTGACCGGCCGCTTAAGCGTAATCGCGGACCCTTGGCCGCGAAGATGTGATGCTGCGTAAGGAAGGTGACGATGTCCGTCGTTGAGTTGAGAGGGAGCCCGAACGAGGCCGACGTCAAGGCCTCGGCCGAGCGCACGATCCGCACCGAGATCAGCGCCATGGCCCTCCTCGCCGACGCGCTGTCCGGCAACCTGGGCCGCGATGTGGCGCGCGCCGTGGACCTGATGGCCGCCTGCCAGGGACGCATCATCGTCACCGGAATGGGAAAGTCGGGACACATTGCCGCAAAGGCTGCGGCGACGCTCGCCTCCACCGGCACACCGGCCCAGTTCGTCCACCCGGCCGAGGCGAGCCACGGCGACCTCGGCATGATCACCGCGTCCGACGTGGTGCTCGCCCTCTCCTGGTCCGGCGAGACGAAGGAGCTCGCCTCCATCCTCACCTATGCCAAGCGCTTCAAGGTGACGGTGATCGCCATCACGTCCAACGCGGCCTCCACGCTGGGCCGCGCGGCGGACGTGGCGCTCGCCCTGCCGGTGGGCGCGGAGGCCTGCCCGCTCGGCCTCGCCCCCACATCCTCGGCGGTGGCGCAGCTCGCCATGGCGGACGCGCTCGCCGTCGCCCTCTTGGAACGCCGCGGCCTCACGCCGACGCAGTTCCACACCTTCCACCCCGGCGGCAAGCTGGGCGCCCGCCTGCAATTCGTGGCGGGGCTGATGCACACCGGCGAGCGGGTGCCGCTGGCCGCCGTGGGCACGCCGATGAGCGAGGCCATCATCACCATGAGCGCCAAGGGCTTCGGCGCGGTGGGCGTGGTGGACGGTGACCGCCTCGTCGGCGTCATCACCGACGGCGACCTGCGCCGTCACCTCAACGACGAGATCCTCCGCCAGCCGGTGGAATACGTCATGAGCAAGGCGCCAAAGACGGTGGAGAAGGACGTCCTCGTCGGCGTCGCGCTGGAGACGATGAACTCGGCGAAGATCTCGTCCCTGTTCGTCACCGACGGCGGCAAGCTCGTCGGCCTCCTCCACATGCACGACCTGCTGCGCGCCGGCGTCGCCTGAACGGCGCACGCGCCCGCACCCGCCAGGCGGCGCGTCAGACGATCGTCGCCTCGATCAGCTTCGGGCCCGGCTCGCGGACGCTGTCGCGGATCGCCCGCACCAGCGCCGCCGCGTCCGACACGCGCACGCCCGGCACACCCATCCCCTTGGCGATCGACACGAAGTCGAGCGCCGGACGGTTGATCTCCAGCATGTCGAGCGCGCTGCGGCCGGGATTGGCGCCGACGCGGAAGAGCTCCTGCTTCAAAATCTCGTAGGTGCCGTTGGCGAAGATCACCGTGGTGACGTTGGCGCCCTCGCGCGCCTGGCTCCACAGCGCCTGAATCGTGTACATCGCCGAGCCGTCCGCCTGCAGCGCCACCACCGGGCGGTCGGGACAGGCGATCGCCGCCCCCAGCGCCATCGGCGGGCCGATGCCGATGGAGCCGCCGGTGATGGCGATCCAGCTCATCGGCGCCGCGCCCGGCGTCGCGTCGTAGATGCCGCGGCCCGACGTCAGCCCCTCGTCCACCACGATGGCGTTCTCGGGAAGGGCTGCGGCGATGGCCGCCTCCAGCGCCAGATAGTCGATCGGGATCGCCTGCGGATCGACCGGGCGCGGTGCATCCTTCACCTTGGCCGGCCGCGCACCGACGCGGTCGGCGAGCTGGCGCACCGCGTCGGGGCCGTCCTCGTGCATGTCGGCAAGGGTCAGGCGGCTGCAGGCGTCGGGCAGCAGCGTCGAGGGCTTCCCCGGATAGGCGAAGAAGGCGACCGGCTGACGCGCCATGATCAGGATGACGTGGCGCACGTCCTTCAGCATCTCGAGCGCGAGGTCCACGGCGAACGGGATCTTCGGGAAATTCGCCCGGCCGCGACCGCGCTCGATGCGCCGGTTGGCCGAGGGGAGCGCCACCCGGCAGCCGGTCTTCTCGGCGATCCCGGCCAGCAGCGCCAGCGTCTCGTCCTGCTCAAGGATCGAATCGCCGGCCAGAATCATCGTCTCCTTGCCGAAGGCGAGGGCCGCCACCGCCTGGTCGAGCGCGCTGGAATCGATCCGCGCCGGACCCTGCGGGCGGCGCGGCTCGGCGACGACGCCGCCCTCGTCCCACCCCGTGTCGGAGGGGGCGATGAGGGTGGCGATGCGGCCGGGCGCACTCTTCGCGGCGGCCAGCGTCTCGGCCCCGTCGGCGCCGATCTCGGCGGCGGAACGGGTGATGCGCACGAAGTCGCTGAACGGGAGCGCTGCCCCCTCCACGTCGGCCGACAGCGGCGCGTCGTAGGCCTGGTGGCGCAGCGCATGGTCGCCGACGATGTTGACGATCGGCACCCGCGCCTTCTTGGCGTTGTGCAGGTTGGCCGAGGCGTTGGCTAAACCGGGGGCGAGGTGAAGCAGCGTTGCGGCAGGCCGGCCGGACATCCGCGCATAGCCGTCGGCCGCACCGGTGACGACGCCTTCGAAGAGGCCGAGAATACAGCGCATGAGGCGCGTGCGGTCGAGCGCGTCGACGAACTGCATTTCGGACGTGCCGGGGTTGGCGAAGCAGACGTCGACCCCGCCGCCGGACAGTGTTCGTACGAGGCTTTCAGCGCCGTTCATGGCCACTCCATGGCTTGGACTGCCGCCGGGTGTCGGCGGTCGCGACCGGGAGCGGCGCGCGGGGCCGATCCTTCCAAGCCGCGGAGACTTTGGCAACAGCGCGGTTTAACTGCAGAGCAGACCAGCACAAAACGCAGGCACGCCCAAAGAATTGACATTGACGGCAGGCGCGATACCGTTCGCATACCAACGATGCGTCCCGTCGCGATGCATCAACGACAGGTGGGTTTCGCGTATGGCAACGCTCCGCCCGGTGACGATCGACGATGCCCTGGCCGCGCTGGCGGCCGGGCCGGGCAAGCTCTTGGCAGGCGGGACCGACGTTTACGCCGCCGCGGGGCCGCGCCTTGCGGGACCGGTGGTGGACCTGTCGCGCGTCGCCGGCCTGTCGACGATCGAGGCGGGGGCGGACGGCTGGCGCATCGGCGCCGGCGTCACCTGGTCGGCCCTTCGCGCCGCCCCGCTTCCCTCTGCGTTCGACGCCCTGAAGGCCGCCGCCGCGGAGGTCGGCTCGGTGCAGATCCAGAACCGCGCGACCCTCGCCGGCAACCTGTGCAACGCCTCGCCCGCCGCGGACGGTGTGCCCGCCCTCCTCGCTCTGAACGCCGCGGTCGAGGTGGCCGCGGCCGGACGGCGCCGCCGCCTGCCGCTCGCCGACTTCATCCTCGGCCCGCGCCGCACCGCGCTGCAACCGGGCGAAATGGTGACGGCGATCCTGGTCCCGCCCCAGCCGGAGGGCGCCGCCGCAGTGTTCCACAAGCTTGGAGCGCGGCATTATCTCGTGATCTCCATCGCCATGGTGGCGGTGATGCTGGCGGCGGAGGGCGGCCGGATCACCGACGCGCGGATCGCCGTCGGCGCCTGCTCGCCCGTGGCGATGCGGCTGGCGGGGCTGGAGGCGAAGCTCGTCGGCGCACCGTTGGAGCTCGCGGCCGCCTGCGCCGAGGCGGACGATCTCGTCCCGCTCAGCCCGATCGACGACGTGCGCGCCACCGCCTCCTATCGGCGCGAGGCCGCGCTCGTCCTGGTGCGCCGCGCCTTGGCCGAGGCGGCCGGAAGGCTGGCGCCATGAGCCTCACCGCCGATACCCGCGCCGAAACACCCCGCGCCACGCTTCTCGCCGGAGACGACGACACGCTGATCCTCAACGGCGCCAGCGTGGCGCTGGACGCCCGCGACGGGGAGCGCCTCTCCGACGCGCTCCGCCGCCTCGGCGCGCTCGACGTGAAGGTCGGCTGCAACGCGGGCGACTGCGGCGCCTGCACCGTGCTTCTGGACGGCGACCCCGTGTGCGCCTGCCTCGTCGGCGCCACGCAGGCTGACGGCCGCACGGTGACGACGCTCACCGGCCTCCTCGGCGACCCCGCCGTCCAGCGCCTGGCGGACGCCTTCCACCGCCTGAACGCCGCCCAGTGCGGCATCTGCACGCCGGGGATGATGGTGAGCGCCGCTGCCCTCCTCGCCCGCACCAAGACCCCGACCGAGGCCGAGGTGAAGGACGCGCTCGGCGGCGTCCTGTGCCGCTGCACCGGCTACCGGGCGATCATCGACGCCGTGATGGGTGCGCTCCGCCCCTCCCCCGCTGAGGACAGTGTCGGCGCCGCCGTCCCGCGTATCGACGGCCGCGCCAAGGTGACCGGCGCCGAGCGCTTCGGCGACGACGTGGCCCCGGCGGGCGCGCTCGCGCTGCGCGTTGTGCGCTCCCCCTTCGCCCGCGCGGCGGTTACCCTTGGCGAGCTCGCCGCATTCGCCGCGACGACGCCGGGCGTCACCACCGTCCTCACCGCCGCCGACATTCCGGGCGCGAACCGCTTCGGCGTCATCCCCGCCTTCGCCGATCAGCCGGTGTTCGCCGCCGGGGAGACGCGGCACCGGGGCGAGGCCGTGGCCGCCATCGTCGGCGAGGCGGACGCGATAGCGGCGCTGGACCTTTCTGCCGTGCCCATCGCCTTCACCGCCCTACCCGCCGCCATGACACCGGAGGAAGCCGCCGACGCGCCTCCGCTGCACGAGGGGCGCCCCGGCAACCTGATGTGCGAAGGGCGCGTGGTGCGGGGCGACGCTGCGGCCGCCCTCGCCCGCGCCGCCGTCACCGCCACGGGCCGCTTCAGGTCGCCCTTCGTGGAGCACGCCTACATCGAGCCCGAGGCCGGTTACGCGGCGCTGGTGGACGGAACGCTCGAGGTCCACGCCTCAACCCAGGCGCCGATCATGGACCGCGACAGCCTCGCCGAGATCCTGGACCTCGCGCCGGACAAGGTGCGCATCGTGCCCACCGCGTGCGGCGGCGGCTTCGGCTCCAAGCTGGACCTTTCCATCCAGCCCTTCCTGGCGCTGGCGGCGCTCGTCACCGGCCGCCCCGTGCGCGCCGCCTATAGCCGCGCCGAATCGATGCAGTCGACCACCAAGCGCCACCCCTCCGACATCACGCTGACGGTGGGTGCGACCGCGGACGGCACCCTGTGCGGCTTCGACTTCGCCGGCACCTTCGACACCGGCGCCTACGCCAGTTGGGGCCCGACGGTCGCCAACCGCGTGCCCGTCCACGCCTCCGGCCCCTACAGCATCGCCGACTACCGGGCGACGAGCCGCGCGGTGCACACCAACAACCCGCCCGCGGGCGCCTTCCGCGGCTTCGGCGTGCCCCAGTCCGCCATCGCCCAGGAAGTGCTGTTCGACGATCTCGCCCTGGCGCTCGGCATGGACCGGCTCGCCTTCCGCCGCCGCAACGCTCTCACCAACGGCGCCCCCACCGTCTGCGGCCAGGTGTTCGCCCAGGGCGTCGGCATCGGCGCCTGTCTCGACGCGCTGGCGCCGCACTGGGCGCGCGCCACCGCCGAGGCCGAAGCGGCGCAGGCGGGAACGGTGAAGCGCGGCGTCGGCATCGCGGCCGGCTGGTACGGCTGCGGCAACACGTCGATGCCCAACCCGTCGACGATCCGCGCCGGGGTGCGGGCGGACGGGACGATCGTCCTCCACCAGGGCGCTGTCGACATCGGCCAAGGATCGAACACCGTCATCGCGCAAATCTTCGCCACCACGCTCGGCGTGCCACTGGCGGCGGTCGAAATCGTCGGCCCGGACACCGCGGTCACGCCGGACGCGGGCAAGACGTCGGCCTCGCGCCAGACCTTCGTGTCCGGCAATGCCGCCCGGCTCACCGCGCTCACGTTGCGCGCCGCCATCCTGCGCCTCGCCAACGCGGGCGAAGACGCCGTGATCGACACCGCGGATGGTCTCGCCGTGGTCGACCAAGGGCGGCGGCAGGTGGTGGACCTCTCCGGCAGGCTGGGCGATTACGCGCTGGAGGCGGCGGAGACCTACGACCCGCCGACCGCGCCGCTGGACGAGAACGGCCAGGGCGCGCCCTACGCCGTCTACGGCTACGCGGCGCACATGGTGGAGCTCACCGTGGACACCGAGCTCGGCACCGTGCGGCTCCTGAAGGTGACGGCGGCGCACGACGTCGGCCGCGCCATCAACCCCGTGCTGGTGGAGGGGCAGATCGCCGGCGGCATCGCCCAGGGCGCCGGCATGGCGCTGATGGAAGAGTACATCCCCGGCCGGACCGAGAACCTGCACGATTATCTCATCCCCACCATCGGCGACATTCCGCCGATCCAGTCCCTCATCGTGGAGGAGGCGGACGCGCACGGCCCATTCGGCGCCAAGGGCCTCGGCGAGCATGCGCTCATCCCCACGGCCCCGGCGATCCTCGGCGCCATCCGCCACGCCACGGGCGCCCGGCTGACCGAGGTGCCCGCGACACCCGCCCGCGTTCTCGCCGCCATCAGCCCAGCGGCAAAGGCCACGCCATGACCGAGATTATCCCGCCCGCCGCATCGCCGGATCCCGGCGCCCCCGCCGCCAAGATCCGCTGCGACGCCTGCCCCGTGCTCTGCTACATCGCCGACGGGCGCACAGGCGCCTGCGACCGCTACGCCAACCGCGCCGGAACCCTCGTCCGGCTCGACCCGCTGACGGTGATCGAAAACGGCACCGACAAGCTCGTCCCCTTCCTGCCGCGCCACGCCGAGAACTGGGACGTTCTGGGCACCGAGCGCACCTTCGTCACCGCCATCGGCGCGGGTACCACCTATCCGGACTACAAGCCCGCCCCCTTCATCATCTCCCAGCCGCTGGGCGACGAAGACATGGTCACCGTCGTGACGGAGGGGATCTTCAGCTATTGCGGCGCCAAGGTGAAGATCGACACCGACCGCCACATCGGCCCCGAGCGGGCGACGGTGCGGGTGGCGGGCGAGCCGATCGGCCACGTCACCACCGGCGAATACGGCTCCAAGATGCTCTCGCTGGGCGGGGTCGAGCATCTCACCGGCGGCACCAAGAAGGAGGGCCGCGTCACCTGCGACGCGCTGCTGGCCCTGTGCAACCGCGAGCCGGTGGAAATGCGGATCGACGACGGGGCCGACCTCGTCATCACCGCCGACGAGGCGCCGATCGTCAACGGCGTGACAGAGGCGCGGATGCGCGTCGGCTGTGGCTCGGCCACCATCGGCATGTTCGCCAAGCAGTGGGTGGGCCTCGTCGACGAGGTGGTGGTGGTGGACGACCACATCACCGGCGTCCTCTCCGAGCACCAGTCCGGCCGCATGCTCGACCTGACGCCGAGCGGCATTCGCATCAAAGGCCGCCGCTCCACACCCGGCCGCTACTTCCAGGTGGCCGGACCGGGGACGGCCTGGGGCGGAACCGACATCACCGACCCGCTCACCATCCTCGGCGCGTTCGACCCCAAGAAGGCGCGCCCCGGCCTCACCCTGCTGATGGTCTCCACCACCGGAGAGCAATCGGCCTATTTCGTGCTCGACGAGGCGCTCGTTCCGCGGCCCGCCCCGCTGCCGGGTCCCCTGTTGGCGGTGGTGGAGCGGATCGCGGAAAATTGTGAGCCGGCGGTGGCGTCCGTACTTTTCATGGGCGGCGCGGGCGGATCGCTGCGTGCAGGGGTGACGGAAAACCCCATCGCCCTCACCCGTTCGGTGCGCGAGGCTTTAACGCGCGTGACATGCGGCGGTGCGCAGGCCTACCTTTGGCCGGGCGGCGGGATCACCTTCATGGTGGACGTGATCCAGATGCCGACCAACGCCTTCGGCTCGGTGCCGACGCCTGCGCTCGTGGCGCCGATCGAATTCACCATGCGCGCGGCGGACTATGCCGCGCTCGGCGGGCATGTGGACGAGGTCCGGCCGCTCGCCGACGTTATTCGTGAAGCGGAAGCCAAGGGCCTTCGCACAGTACCGGGCGGCCCCACCCGCGCCGGTGACAGAAGAGGAAAGGCCGCATGATGACCGACCCGACCGCAGCACTTCTTCCCGACGGCCGCCTTCACCTGCAACACGGGCCGATCGACGTCATCGTCTCGGCCGACGGCAGCGAGACGGCGGTGGAGGCCGCCTTCACCGCCGCAGCCGGGCGCTTCGCCACGGTGCTGACCGAGATCGTCGAGGAGCTTTCCGAGCTGCGCCTGCCCGCACGCTCCGATACCGAGATGCAGGGCCTCGTCGCATCACGCATGACGAAGGCGGTGCGCCCCTTCGCGTCCGACACCTTCATCACGCCGATGGCCGCCGTCGCGGGCGCTGTCGCCGACGAGATCCTCGACACCATGACCGCGGCCGCCCCCTTGACCCGCGCCTTCGTCAACAATGGCGGCGATATCGCGGTTCACCTCTCCGGCGGGCAGACCGCCCATGCGCGCATCGCCGCCCACGACAACACCCACCTCGGCACGGTCCGGCTGCGCTCGGGCGACGGCATCGGCGGCATCGCCACGTCCGGCCGCACGGGGCGCAGCCTGTCGCTGGGGATCGCCGATTCGGTGACGGTGCTCGCCGCCTCAGCGGCGGAGGCGGACGCGGCGGCGACGCTCCTCGCCAACGCCGTCGACCTTCCCGGGCATCCCGCGGTGGAGCGGGCACCGGCCGAAACCATCGACCCCGATTCGGACCTCGGCTCGCGCCTCGT
Organism: Acuticoccus yangtzensis; assembly: GCF_001927245.1. Lineage (GTDB taxonomy): Bacteria > Pseudomonadota > Alphaproteobacteria > Rhizobiales > Amorphaceae > Acuticoccus > Acuticoccus yangtzensis. The sequence continues at coordinate 215,651 of NZ_MJUX01000005.1, forward strand.
CACCACCGGCTGCGGCACACTGACGACGGCGGACAAGAAGATCGCTATCGGCAAGGGCGCCCGCCTGGCGCGGCAGATGCTGGCCGATGGCACCATCCGCGGCGTCGCGTTCTACCTGCAGGGCGAGGCGCGGTCGCTCGGCTGGGGCGATTCCATCAGCCGCAACACCCTGCCTGACGATCACGAGGACGAAGGGTGAGCGAGACGGTCCCGAACGGGCTCCCCGCACGCGGCCCGGCGCGGGTCGCCATCGCCGGCTTCGGCCGCCGGGGCGAGGCGGCCGACACGCCCGTGCCCGGCCGCCTCGCCCCGGCCGACATCCGCCTTGGCCCGGAACGCATTCGGCCGGATCTGCCCGCCCGCCTGGCCACCGACTGAGGGCGGGCTCACCCCGTCCAGCCTATCCCTGCGGCGCATCTGACCTTTTCGCCGCAACATCCGGACTTGTGAGGACCCGTTAACGGGTTATGACTTCACCCGATGGCGAAGATCCTCTTCGCTGCCACGACGAGAGGACTGACATGCTCACGCGACGCGCAACTTTCCGGGCCGGCATTGCCGCGCTGGCCCTTGCCGTCACGCCGGCCGCCTTTGCCCCGGCGGCGTTGGCTCAGGACGGCGCGCCGATCAAGGTCGGCGAGATCAACTCCTACACGCGCATGGCCGCCTTCACCGAGCCCTACAAGAAGGGCTGGGAGCTGGCGCTCGAGGAGATCAACGCCGCCGGGGGCATCAAAGGCCGTCCCATCGAGGTGCTGTCGCGGGACGACGGCGGCGATCCGGCGACCGCCATCCGCATCGCCGACGAGCTCGTCAACCGCGAGAACGTCTCGCTGATCTTCGGCACCTTCCTGTCCAATATCGGCCTTGCGGTGTCGGACTTCGCCAACCAGAGCCAGACGCTGTTCATCGCGTCCGAGCCGCTGACGGACGAGCTGATCTGGGCATCGGGCAACCGCTACACCTACCGGCTGCGGCCCGGCACCCACATGCAGGCCGCCATGCTGGCCGAGCAGGCCGCCAAGACCGACGCCATGACCTGGGCCGTCATCGCCCCGAACTACGCCTATGGCACCGACGCGGTGGAGGCCTTCAAGCGCGAGCTGACCAAGCTGAAGCCGGACGTGAAGTTCGTCGAGGAGCAGTGGCCGCCCCTCTTCAACATCGACGCCGGGTCCACCGTGCGCGCGCTGGAGCAGTCCAAGCCCGACGGCATCTTCAACGTCACCTTCGGCGGTGACCTCGCCAAGTTCGTGCGCGAAGGCTCGCTGCGCGGCCTGTTCGACGACCGCGTCGTGGTCTCGCTTCTCTCCGGCGAGCCGGAATATCTGGAGCCGCTGGGGGCCGAGGCGCCCGAGGGCTGGATCGTCACCGGCTATCCCGGAATGGACGTCGACACGCCCGAGCACACGCCCTTCGCCGAGGCCTACCAGGCCAAGTGGGGCGAGGCGCCGAAGACCGGTTCCATCGTCGGCTACAACTCCATGATGACCATCAAGGCGCTTCTGGAGAAGGCACCTAACCTCGAGACCGAGACGCTGCTGACCACGATGGAAGGGCTTCGCGTCACCGCGCCGACGGGCGACTTCCTGTTCCGCCCGGTCGACAACCAGGCCACCATGGGCGCCTGGGTCGGCAAGACCGGCATCGTCGACGGCGCCCCGGTGATGGTCGACTGGCACTATGCGGACGGCGAGGACTACCTCCCCTCCGAAGCCGACGCGCTGAAACTGCGCCCGGAAAACCAGTAAGCCGAGACGGACGGCGCGGTCCTCGGGGCCGCGCCGTTCCTTTATCCGGCGCGGCCCATCCGCTGCCGCGCCACTTTGCCGACCGTGCCGCCTGCCCGCCGATCCCCCGCCACGCCGTCCCGAACCATGGAGCCAGACCCGCCGCATGATGGGCTTCTATTTCGCCCAGCTCCTCACCGGGCTTGCCAACGCCTCCTCGCTCTTCCTCATCGCGTCCGGGCTGTCGATCATCTTCGGCGTGACGCGCGTCGTGAACTTCGCCCACGGCTCGCTCTACATGCTGGGCGCCTACATCGCCTATTCGCTGGTGACGACCCTGCCGGGGGTGTTCGGCTTCTGGACGGGCGTCATCCTGGCCGCCGTCGCCACCGCCTTCATCGGCGCGGCGATCGAGATTCTGATCCTGCGGCGCATCTATCACTCACCTGAGCTCTTCCAGCTCGTCGCCACCTTCGGCGTCGTCCTCATCGTGCAGGATGCGGCGCTCGCCATCTGGGGTTCGGAGGACCTTCTCGGCCCCCGCGCTCCGCTGCTCGACCGGGCCGTGCGCATCTTCGGTGAGCCGATCCCCGAATACGACCTCGCCCTCATCGTCATCGGGCCGGTTGTGCTCGGCCTCATCTGGCTGCTCTTCCAGCGCACACGGTGGGGCATCCTGGTACGCGCCGCAACGCAGGACCGCGAGATGGTCGGCGCCCTCGGCGTCAATCAGCACGTCCTCTTCACGTCCACCTTCATGGTCGGCTCGTTTCTCGCCGGGCTCGGCGGGGCGCTGCAGGTGCCGCGCGAATCGGTCAACTTGTTGATGGACCTCAACATCATCGGCCAGGCCTTCGTGGTGGTGGTGATCGGCGGCATGGGCTCGGTGACCGGGGCCTTCGTGGCGGCCGTCATCATCTCCGTCGCCAACGCCTTCGGGGTGCTGGTGTGGCCGCAGATCTCGCTGATCCTGCCCTTCCTCGTCATGGCGGTTGTCCTCATCGTGCGGCCATACGGCCTGTTCGGAACGCCCGCCTCGGCGCATGGGGCGAGCGTTCCCGAAGCGCCGCTGCGGGCGATGCCCCCGGCGGGCATCGCCGTGGCGGCCATCGTCGCGGTCGGCGCGGCGCTGTTGCCGCTCGCCGACGACGGGTTTCTTCTGGTGCTCGGGATCGACCTTCTCGTCGCCATGCTCTTCGCGGCCAGCCTGCACCTTCTCATGGGTGTCGGCGGCATGGTCTCCTTCGGCCACGCAGCCTACTTCGGCCTCGGCGCCTATGCGGCCGCGCTGGCGGTCAAATCGCTCGGCCTGCCGATGCTGCCGGCGATGCTGCTCGGCCCGGTCGCGGCCGCGTTCGGGGCCATGGTGTTCGGCTGGTTCTGCGTGCGCCTGTCGGGCGTCTACCTCGCCATGCTGACCTTGGCGGCGGCGCAAATCCTGTGGGGCATCACCTTCCAGTGGCAGAGCGTCACCGGCGGTGACGACGGCATTCTGGGCGTCTGGCCCGCACGGTGGGCGTCAGACCGCGCGGTCTACTTCTACATCGCCCTCGCGCTGTGCGGGGCGGGGCTCTTGATCATCCGCCGGATCGCCCACTCGCCCTTCGGCTATGTCCTGCGCGGCGGCCGCGATTCGGCGCTGCGGGCGGAGGCGATCGGCATCGACCTGAAGGCGCATCAGTGGCTGGGCTTCATCCTGGCGGGCGCGCTGGCGGGGGTCGCGGGGTCGGTCTTCGTCTTCTCCAAGGGCTCCGTCTTTCCCGACACGCTCGCCATCGGCCACTCGGTGGACGGGCTCATCATGGTGCTCCTCGGCGGCGTGCAGTCGCTGCTCGGCCCCCTCTTCGGCGCGGCCGCCTTCGTGCTCATCGAGGATTGGGTGATGCGCCTCGACCATTGGCGGGCCATCTTCGGCGTCATCATCCTCGCCATCGTGCTTCTGGCGCCGGACGGGATCGCCGGCGGGGTCGGACGGCTCCTCACCCTCCTGCGCCTGCGGAGGCCGGCATGAGCGCCGTTCTGACCATCGACAAGCTGACCAAACGGTTCGGCGGGCTGACGGCGGTGTCGGACGTGTCCTTCGCGCTGAAGGCGGGCGAGTTTCTGGCACTCATCGGCCCGAACGGGGCGGGCAAGACGACCTGCTTCAACATGCTGAACGGCTACATCAAGCCGGACGGCGGCACCGTCGCGCTGAAGGGCCGGCCGATCACCGGGCTTGCCCCGCGCGCGGTGTGGCGGCTCGGCGTCGGGCGAACGTTCCAGATCACGCAGACCTTCGCCTCGATGACGGTGGCGGAGAACGTGCAGATGGCGCTGATCTCCCACCACAGGCGCACGCTGGACCTGTTCTCGCGCGCAAGCCGCCTCTACCGCGCGGAGGCGGAGGCGCTGCTGTCGCGCGTCGGCATGCTGGGCGAGGCGGACCGCGCCGCCACCGCCCTCGCCTATGGCGACCTGAAGCGGCTGGAGCTGGCGGTGGCGCTCGCCCACGCCCCCACCGTACTCCTGATGGACGAGCCGACCGCCGGCATGGCCCAGGCCGAGCGCACGGCGCTGATGGCGCTGGTGGCCGACATCGTCGCCGCCGAAGGGCTCAGCGTGCTCTTCACCGAGCATGACATGGACGTGGTCTTCAATCACGCTCACCGCGTCCTCGTCCTCAATCGGGGCGAGCTGATCGCCGAAGGGACGGGCGAAGAGATCCGGGCGAATGCGACCGTCCAGGCGGTCTATCTGGGCGGCGGGACCTTGTCGTCGTTCGGGGCCACGCCGCCTCAGAACGGTGGAGTTTCGCCATGAGCGCCCGTCCAACGCCAGGAATGACGTGCAAGGCCATGCACGTCGTGGTTGGTTATCCTGCAACCGGCAAGGTGACGGACCATGCTTGAGGTCACCGCACTCAACACATTCTATGGCGGCGCGCACATCCTGCGGGACGTGACGCTCGCCGTCGGCCCGCACGAGGTGCTGGCGCTGCTCGGCCGCAACGGCGCCGGCAAGTCGACCACCATGCGTTCGGTCATGGGGCTGGTGCGCCCGCGCTCCGGCCGCGTCACCTTCGCCGGGGCGGACATGACGGGCGCTGCACCCTACAAGGCGTGCCGGGCGGGCCTCGGCTACGTGCCGGAGGACCGGCGTGTGTTCCGCGAGCTGACGGTGGCCGAAAACCTCGAGGTCGGGCGGCGCGAGGCGCGGCCGGATGCTCCCTCGTGGAGTGTCGATCAGCTCTTCGGCCTCTTCCCCAACCTTGCCGAGCGGCGCGGGACGGCCGCCGGGCGCCTTTCGGGCGGCGAGCAGCAGATGCTGACCATCGCCCGCACCTTGATGGGCAATCCGCGGCTGATCCTGCTGGACGAGCCGTCCGAGGGGATCTCACCCCTCATCGTGGAGCAGATGGCACAGGTGATCGGCGAGATGAAATCTCGTGGCCTCGCGGTCATGGTGTCCGAGCAGAACCTTCATTTTGCGCGCCTGGTGGCGGACCGCGCGGTGATCATCGAGAAGGGCGAGGTCCGCTTCGAGGGGACCTTCGCCGCCCTCGACGCCGCGCCGGAGATTGCACGGGAGACACTCGCACTATGAGCGAGGAACGTTCGCAGGCCGGGTCCGACAGCGACCCCGGCTACGTCCTCGACGATCAGATCGGTTATCTGATGCGCCTGGCGACGCAGCGTCACACGGCGATCTTTCAGGACCGGATGTCAGACGGATTGACGCCGACACAGTTCGCCCTTCTCAACCGCTTGGCCGAGGTGGGGCCGAGTTCGCAGAACCATCTCGGCCGCCTCGCCGCGCTGGACGTGGCGACGGTGAAGGGTGTGGTGGATCGGCTTGCCGCAAAGGGATACGTCACCTTGGCGCCCGACCCGTCGGACGGGCGGCTGCGCATCGTCTCCCTGTCGCCGGCGGGCGAGGCGCTCATTCCCGAGCTGCACCGTTGCGGCCGGGCGATCACCGCCGAAACGCTGAAGCCGCTGACGAGTCGCGAGCGCGACACGGTGATCAGGCTGCTGCGCAAGCTGGCCTGAGGCGGGCGCGACCGCTGCCGCTGCGCCATTCCCATAATGCGTTTGCTGTTTTTCCGCCGCGTGACGGCGTCTCGCCGCTATAGACGCCTCCCGCGCGCGGGTTCGGCCCGAAGTTCGGTCGGCGGGTGGTGCCCCCGATCCAAAGCCTTCCAGACGGACACATTCATCGGGTGTACGGCGTCGATCGAATTTCGCGGCGCCTGAGATCGCACCCTACGGCAGCACACCGCGCGACGTGCCTCACGTCGGGGCGCAGCGCCACCAGAGGTCCAGCATCATTTGCGGCCTCGCCGCCCACGAACCCGATGACCGAACGCAAAAAATCCCGCAGCGGATCACGCAGCAGGATGAGAACGAATGCGCCGTGGACTTGGCGCCGGACATTTGATCGGAAGGAAAGACCGGAGGCGTCGTCCATACCAGCGCGGGCTGATTGGAGCGGGCGATGGGATTCGAACCCACGACCCCAACCTTGGCAAGGTTGTGCTCTACCCCTGAGCTACACCCGCACTCCGTACCGCTGCGGCGCTCCGTAGTGCCCCGCGGCGTGTGGCGGTGATATGAACGATTGCCGGGGGGAACGCAAGCCCCTTCTGGCGAGCTTTTCCACAGGCTGTGCATTTTCTCGCCAAAAGCCAGCAGAAGCTGGGCATTTTTCCGCCCAGCCCCTTCCCGTCAGCCCGCCAGACCGCCGTCGTCGAAGCGTCGTCCGGTGAGGTCGACGGAAAAGCGCTCCGGCAGAGTGGCAAAGCTCGCCATCCCCGCCACCGCGGGCTTGGGGTCGGTGATCAGGAAGGTCGGGATCTGCTCCATGATCGCCGTGTGCGGCGCCTTCGCCTCGAACGCCTTGCGGAAGCCGCTCGCTTCGATCCGGTCGGCGAACCGCGGCACGATGCCCCCGCCGATATAGACGCCGCCCTTGGCTAGCATCGTCAGCGCCAGGTCTCCCGCCAAACGGCCGAGATAGGTGAGGAAGAGGTCCACCGCCTCCTCGGCCACCACGTCACCTGCCGCCAGCCCCTCGGCGACGTCGCGACCCTCACGGCACCAGGGATCCTTCCCATCCGCCCGCGCGATCGCCCTGTAGAGCCGCGCGAGGCCACGGCCGGACAGCAGCGTCTCCCCGCTGATGCGCCCATGAAAGCGGTCGATATGCGGCCAGATCTGAAAGTCGCGGTCGGTCTCCGGCGCCATCGTCACGTGGCCGCCTTCACCGGCCAGCGGCGTGAAGCAGCGGTCGGCATAGACAAGCGCGGCGACACCGAGCCCGGTGCCCGGCCCGATCACCACCCGCGGCGAGCGCGGCAACACCTCGCCTCCGCCGACCTGCAACACCTGGTCGCTGGTGAGATAAGGCAGCGACAGGGCCAGCGCCTCGAAATCGTTGAAGAGAATCAGATGGTCGAGACCCAGCGCCTTGCACAGCGTTTGCGGCTCGATCACCCAGTCCGCATTGGTGAGCTTGATGGCGCTGCCCGAGATCGGCCCGGCGATCGCGATCAGCAGCGATCGGGGCATCATCGCCGTCTGCGCGAAAACCGTGGCCTCGGCCGCAGTCACGAAATCCGGAAACGCACTCGTCGACACGGTCGGGAAGTTGCGCACGGGACTATGCGCTTCGGGCAGAACCCCAAGCCGCACATTCGTGCCGCCGATATCTGCAATCAGCACCGGGAAAGACAGCGGGCGTATGTCACCCATTCTTCTACGGGGTATTTTGATTTCCCCTTTTTGCGACACGCTCACGCTCCTTCAACCATTTAGGGCACGATCCGGTGGTGACAGTCTTAACAAAGATGTGGCAAAGGGCGCCCTTCCTTCGCGTTAAGGGCGGGCATTTTTGGAGCCGAGACCCTATTTTCTCGCTTTGAAGTGCCCCAGGAGCACGCCATGGGCGATCAGACCAATCGCAACACTCACATTCGCCTCACCTCGCACCCCGGAAACGGCCGTGCTCTTCGCTTCCCCCTGACATGGGGCGCGACGGACCCGGTGACACGCGGTCCGATCGTCGGCACCGTGACGGAGACGGGCGACCGCAACGCGATCGGGACGCACGGCGGGTCCTATTCGCTCTACCGTGCCCTCGCCGTCACCTCGGGCTCGCTGAACCCGATCCGCCGGCCCGACCTTCACAACACCTCCCCCGTCGTGCCGATCGGCCCGCACCCGTCGTGGTCCGACCCGGCGCGCATCGTCTCGCTGGACCCGTTCGGCCACGTCGCCGCCGACGCCTTCGCGCCGCTGATCGCCGAGGGGGTCGACATCCGCCCGACGATCGCCGTCACCCGCGCCCACCTGACGATGGCCGAGCTGAACGACGCGATCGCCAAAGGCCGCCTGCCCGTCGACGGGACGATCGTCAAACAGGGCGGCGACGTCGCGGTGACGAAAGCCGCCATCGAGCCGGTGTGGTATCTGCCCGGCATCGCCGCACGCTTCGGCGTGGAGGAAACGCGCCTGCGCCGCGTTTTGTTCGAGCAGACGGGCGGCATGTATCCCGAGCTCGTCACCCGGCCGGACCTTGCCGCCTTCCTGCCGCCCATCGGCTCGATCAGCGTCTACATCTTCGGTGATCCGGCAGCCCTCGCCGACCCGTCCCGTCGCCTCACCTGCCGCGTCCACGACGAGTGCAACGGCTCGGACGTGTTCGGCTCGGACATCTGCACCTGCCGCCCCTACCTCATTCATGGCATCGAGGAATGCGTGGCCGAGGCGCAGAAGGGCGGCGTCGGCCTCGTGGTCTATAACCGCAAGGAAGGCCGGGCGCTCGGCGAAGTGACGAAGTTCCTCGTCTACAATGCCCGCAAGCGCCAGGTCGGCGGCGACACCGCGGCGGACTATTTCGAGCGCACCGAGTGCGTCGCCGGCGTCCAGGACGCGCGCTTCCAGGAGCTGATGCCGGACGTGCTCCACTGGCTCGGCGTGACCAAGATCCACCGCTTCATCTCCATGAGCAACATGAAGTACGACGCCATCACCGGCTCCGGCATCGAGATCGGCGAGCGCATCTCGATCCCCGACGAGCTGATCCCCGCCGACGCCGCCGTCGAGATCGAGGCCAAGAAGGCGGCCGGTTATTACTCGGAGAGCGGCGTGACGGCGGACCTCGGGACGGTGAAGGGCCGCGGCATCGATGAGTGACATCGACACCGACGCCCCGGAGCTGACGCCCGAGCAGGAGGCCGCGCGCGACCTCCTGACCGCCAAGGCCGTGCGCGAGCGGTCGGCGGCCCTCTTCGCGCGGATCGCGGACGGCAAGTCCGAGCATTTCCGCTACGATTCTGCCGCGATGCCGGCGCTCGCCGACCGCGTCGCCGCGGTGACGCGCGAGCGTTATCCGGACCTCGCCGTGCCGCTCCACGCCCGGTTCCGCCATTTCGAGAGCCCCGGCCTCGACCGCTTCGCCAGCCTCGCCGCCGTGCGTGAGTGGGCGACCCCCGAGGAGGCCGCGCGGGCGATGGGCGATCTTGCCATCGTCTCCGTGCTGCTCGACGCCGGGGCCGGTCCCGCATGGCGCTACCGCGAGGCGGCGACGGGCGAGGTGGCCGGCCGCTCCGAGGGGCTGGCGCTCGCCTCCTTCGCGATGTTCGCCGGCGGCTCCTTCTCGGCCGTCCCGGCCGATCCGCTGCGGGCCGACGCCGCCGCGCTGGAACTCGTCGGCGAAGAGGAGTTCGCCTCCGGCTTCCAGATTTCAGCGGACAACCCGCTCGACGGTGCCGAAGGGCGCCGCGCCCTCCTCGCCCGTCTCGCCGAAGCGACCCGCTCAGCGCCCGACCTCTTCGCCACCGAGGACGATCCGCGGCCGGGCGGCCTCGTCGACGCCCTCGCCGCCGAAGCCGTCGACGGGCGTCTTCCCGCCGCCACCATCCTCGAGATGGTGCTGGAGGGTCTCGCCCCGATCTGGCCCTCGCGCCTCACCCTCGGCGGCATCGCCCTCGGCGACGCCTGGCGCCATCCGGCGCTCGGCGACGGCACCATCGGGTCCGACATCGTCCCCTTCCACAAGCTGTCGACATGGCTCTCGCTGTCGCTGGTCGAGCCCCTGATCGTGCGCGGTGTCGATGTCGTCGACCTCGACGCCCTGCCCGGCCTCGCCGAATACCGCAACGGCGGCCTGTTCGTTGACGGCGGCGCATTGACCCTGGTGCAGCCTCCCGCTGCACCGCTCCCCGTCGACCATCCGCTGATCGTCGAATGGCGGGCCGCCACGGTGACGCTGCTGGACACGATCGCCCCGATGGTGCGCGAGCGGCTCGACGTCACCCCCGACACCCTGCCCCTCGCCTCGGTCCTCGAAGGCGGCACCTGGGCCACCGGCCGGCTGCTGGCCGCCGAGAAACGCCCCGACAAGACACCCCCGATCGCCATCATCAGCGACGGGACGGTGTTTTAAGGTCGTCATGCAAGACCGTTACCTGAGGTCGCCGCCGGGGGCAGCGCCTCAGCCTCCGGCGGGCTCAGGACCCTCCCACGGTCAGGGCCCGCCTGACCGCCGGAACCGCCATCACCCCTGCACCGCATGGCAGACCCGGCGGCACCTTGCCAAGGACAAGCGGCTAAAGCCGGCCTCCGGCTCCTTGGCAAGGCTCCACCGGGCCCGCCAAGGGATTGGGGCGACGGCGGCTCCAGCGGTCAGGCTACGGCGGGGCGGCTCGTCAGCGCCGAGCAGGCGTGACGCGGCCTCTAACCTGCATGCGGTCAGGCGATCGAAGTGGCCCCGTTTGCCTCCATGGCAGCGGGCCGCCTAAAGTCATTTCCCGTGCCCAACGGGCGCATCGTTCACGGCGTGGCACGGCCGGTCCCGGTCCGCAGCGCCCAGGAGACCAGTTCGCGACCATGCCCACCGATCCGTCGAAGCTCCACCCCAACGTCACCGTGATCGACCACCCGCTGGTCCAGCACAAGCTGACGATCATGCGCCGCCGGGATACCTCCACCGCCAGCTTCCGCCAGCTCCTGCGCGAAATCGCCATGCTATTGTGCTACGAGGCCACCCGCGACCTCGAGATCGAGAACGTCGAAATCGACACCCCGATCCAGCCGATGCAGGCGCCCGTCCTGTCCGGCAAGAAGCTCGTCTTCGCCTCCATCCTGCGCGCCGGTGAGGGCCTGCTCGACGGTATGCTCGACCTCGTCCCCGCCGCCCGCGTCGCCCATGTCGGCCTCTACCGCGACCCCAAGACCCTCTCGGCCGTGGAATATTATTTCAAGGCGCCCGAGGACATGGGCAACCGCCGCGTCATCGTCCTTGACCCGATGCTGGCCACCGCCAACAGCGCCATCGCCGCCATCGACCGCCTCAAGGAAGCCGGCGCCACGGACATGAAGTTCGTCTGCCTGCTCGCCGCGCCCGAAGGCGTCGACAACCTGTCCGGCAACCATCCGGACGTGCCGATCGTCGCCGCCGCGGTGGACGAGAGGCTGAACGAACACGGCTACATCGTCCCCGGCCTCGGCGATGCCGGCGACCGGATGTTCGGGACGAAATAACCCCCTCGCGCCCGCACCGCCGGTCAAGACCGGCTTTCGTCGGGCCCGCGGCCGGACGTGGCGCCGAAGCCGGCCGTTGTCGGCCATCATTTGAGCAGACTATGCTGATGCGATGGACTCCAAGGTCACATCGCATCAGTTCACCCTGCGCCAGTTGCAGATCTTCTGGGCGGTCGCCCAATCGCGCTCGCTGACACGGGCCGCCAAACAGCTCGACGTGCGCCAGCCGTCCATCTCGCAGCAACTCTCGCGCATGGAGCATCAGATCGGCGGCAAGCTGATCCGCTACGTGAACAACGAGCTGCGCCTCACCGCCGCGGGCGAGTTCCTGCTGGCCGAGACCGGCGCCATCCTGGAAGCGGTCGACCGCGCCAGCGCCGGCCTCAACGAATATTTCGAAGGGGTCAGGAGCCAGCTCACCGTCGGTGCCCTACCGTCGCTCGCCCGCAATATCGTCGCGCCCGCCTTCGTCCGCCTGCGCCGGGAGCATCCTGGCTACGTGATGGACCTCGCCGAAGTCACCCCGCGCGAGGCCAGAGAGCAACTCAACGGACGCCTGTTCGACGCTGCAGTTCTGTCCGATTATGCCGATGGCACCGTCCAGGGGCTGCGCTCGGTGCCCATCATGGCGGACCGCCAGTTGCTCGCCGTGCCGCGCGCCCTGCCGGACCTCGGCGACATCCAATCCCCCGCCCGCGATCTCGCGGCTGATGCGCTCGGCATCATGAACCGCACCGCCCGCTACGCCTTCGGGTCGGCCCACACCGAACGGGTGACCGCATGGTACGAGCGGCTTCTGCCGCAGTCCGACGCCACGTTGCGCTGCCGCACCTTCGAAAGCGCCCTCGCTTTCGTCGAGGAGGGCGAGGGGGTGGCGATCGTCCCGGAGCTCGCCGTGCGGCAAAAGGGCAGGCTCCTGTTCGACGTCACGCTGTACGACCTTGGTCTACCACCGCGCCAGACCATCCTCCTGACGCCCTTTCAGACCGCGCGCCTGCCCAGCATCGCCGCTCTGGAAGCCGCGCTCAAAGACGCCGCGGCGAGCCTGGAACCGTTGGAAACCCGGCCTATCCCGGCCTTCGTCAGGTCGAGCGGGCTCGAAGAGAGTGCCGCGTCCGGGGCCGAGCCATATGAATTCCCTACCGCGCTGGGGTGAGTGTGCGCCTGCAGCATAGGCGCGTCCTATGCGCGCTATCGGTTGCGGATCAGGGGGGCGGACGAGACATTCATTCACACCTGCCCGACAGGTGACACCGATCCTGTCCCCGACAGGACGACATAGGGAGCTAAGACATGAAGAAGACCTGGAACAAGCCCGCGATCGCTCAGAAGCCGGCCGGTATGGAAGTCACGGCTTACATCACCGCCACGCTCTAACGCGTAGGCCTCCGGCGCGCGCCCCGTGCGCCGCGCCGGAGGCCACCTTTCGCGGCACCTCCGTACGCCCCCATCGCCGAGCCGCCGAGCTGAGCCGATATGCAACCTTTGACCCGCAACGACATCCTCGTCCGCCCCTCCTGGGCGCGGCTGAAGGCGTGCAAGGTCCGCGGCCACCCGGTCCTCCTCGTGCCTGAGCAGGTGCTTTACCCCTGCCCCACCACCGTCGAGGTGCTGGAGCGGTTGGAAAGCCCCACCCTTTACGGCGCCGTGATCGACGCGCTCGCCGCCGACTATGACGCGCCGGCCGACGTGATCGAGACGGACCTCACACCGCTCGTCTCCGGCCTTCTGGAGCAAGGTTATGTCCGACGCATCGACGCTTGAGCGCCCGGCCGATACGGACCGCCCCGCCGCTGAGACCCCCGTCCTTCTCGGCCTCCTCGCCGAGGTCACCCACCGCTGCCCGCTTCAGTGCCCCTACTGCTCCAATCCGGTCGCGCTCGACGCGCCGAACTCGGAGCTGTCCGCCACCGAATGGGGCCGCGTCTTCCGCGAGGCGGCCGCGCTCGGCGCTTTGCAGCTCCACCTGTCCGGCGGTGAACCTCTGGCACGGCGCGACATCGTCGACATCGTCGCCGAGGCCCGCGCGGCCGATCTTTACATCAACCTCATCACCGCCGCCGTGAACCTTTCGCCCGAGCGGGCGGACGCTCTCGTCGCTGCCGGGGTGGACCACGTGCAGGTCTCCTTGCAGGACGCGACGTCCGAGGGATGCGGCGCCATCACCAACATGAAGGGCGCGTTCGAGAAGAAGCGGGCCGCCTGCGCCCTCGTCACCGAGCGGGGCCTGCCGCTGACCTTGAATGCCGTCGTGCACCGCCACAACCTCGACAATGTGGAGCGCATGATCGCGATCGCGGTGGAGCTCGGCGCCCACCGGCTCGAGATCGCCAACACGCAATATTATGGCTGGGCGCTCGCCAACCGCGCCGCGCTGATGCCCCGTCCCGAGCAGGTCGCGAAAGCCGGCGAAATCGTCGACGCCGCCCGCGAGCGGCTGCGCGGCACGCTCAACATCGACTATGTGGCGCCGGATTATTATGCGCGTTACCCCAAGCCCTGCATGGGCGGCTGGGGACAGCAGTTCCTCGCCATCACCCCGTCCGGGGCGGTGATGCCCTGCCACGCCGCCGCCAGCATCCCGAACATGGCCTTCGACAACGTGAAGACCACGCCGCTCGGCGACATCTGGCGCGCGTCGGAGGCGTTCCAGCGCTTCCGTGGGACGGACTGGATGAGGGAGCCCTGCCGCTCCTGCGCGCGCAAGGACGAGGACTTCGGCGGCTGTCGCTGCCAGGCCATGATGGTCACCGGCGATGCCGCCAACACGGATCCGGTGTGCGTCCTCTCCCCGCACCGCGCCGCCCTCGACGCCGCACTGGCCGAGGCCACCGCGGCCGACACTCCGCCCGCCTTCACCTGGCGCCGCTACGCGAAGGGCGAACCGGCCGCGTGAAGCATTGCGATGTTGAACTCAGCGCGCAACAAAACGGCGCGTTGATTTCGCTATTGTTTTAGCGGCCGAACACTTCGGATTGTTCCAATCATATGATCGACGGCGGTCGTAAGACCTTCGTCCAATTTCTTTCGCGCGCCGCCACTCCCTAAGATCGTTATGTAAAACTGAAGGAGTCGGCCAATGATGCGCCTATTCCGTGCCCTCTTCGGCGGGCCGACAACAACAACGACGCCGCCCAAACCCGCGGCGCATTCGGGAGGACGTTCACATATGGCTGCCTCGATCCATCCGTCCGTCGATCATGGCGTGAAGGGCGGCTCCGCCGGCTTCTCGGGCGGCAAGCTCCATTGCAAGTGCGCCACCGACAAGGTGGAGGTGACGCTGACCTCGCAGACCGCCCACAACCACGTCTGCGGCTGCACCAAGTGCTGGAAGCCGGCCGGCGCGACCTTCTCCATGGTCGCCGTCGTCCCGCGTGACCACCTGTCCGTCACCGCCCATGCCGAGAAGCTGAAGCCCGTCGACCCCAGCGCCGCCATCGTGCGCCACGCCTGCACCGGCTGCGGCGTCCACATGTACGGGCGGATCGAGAATACGGGCCACCCCTTCTTCGGCCTCGACTTCGTCCATACCGAGCTGTCGAACGAGAGCGGCTGGTCCCCGCCCGAGTTCGCCGCCTTCGTGTCGTCGATCATCGAGTCGGGTTATCCGCCGTCGAAGATGGGCGATGTGCGCGGCCGCCTCACGGAACTCTCGCTGACGCCCTATGACTGCCTGTCGCCGCCGCTGATGGACGCCATCGCCACCCACGTCGCCAAGCAGAACGGCAAACTCGCCGCCGCCTGACGCGACCCCAACGCGGGGGGCGAGGGTCGGCCCCGGAGCCATCGGCCGTCGGGAACCGCTATGAAGAAAGAGAAACGCCCGCATCCGGTTCGGATGCGGGCGTTTTTCCGTTGCAGCGGAAGGCTTCGTGGTGTGCACCCCTGCCGGAGGCCGCCGGTGTGGTCGCTGCGGCAGCCGCGACCGGGATGGGCCGCGCCGGTCAGCGCGCGGCGCGGCGGCCGCCCGCCCTCCGATCACGCCGGGCGCGGCTCCACGTAGTCCTTCGTGTCGTATTCGATCGAGGACAGCGTCTCACCGGCGATCGCCGCCTCGAACGCCCTCAGGCGTTTGTAGATGGACATCAGCTCGACGATCGTCGTCCAGGAGTTGACCAGGAACTGGAACGAGTTCTCCACCCGGCCGAAGGCGCGCACCACCTGCTGCATCACACCCAGGGTGAAGCCGGCCGCGATGATCGTCGGCCCCAGCGCCACATAGGGCACCAGAACGCCCGCCTGCAGGTACCCATAACGAACCACGTTGAAGTACAGGTAGTTGAAGTAGAGACGGAAATAGTTCCGGCGCACATTGCGGAAGAGCTCCGCGAGGGTCGGCGGCTGCGCCCTGTCCGCATGGTCCTCGCCGATGACGAGCTCCTTACGATAGGCCGCCTCGACCCGCTGATTGCGGAATTCCAGCCCCGGCAGGCGGATCCCCGTCAACGCCAGGATGCCGGTGCCGAAGATCGACCAGATGATCGCCACCCACACCAGCGCGCCAGGCACCGCGCCCAGGACCGGGATCTCGCTGACGCTGGCCGACAGGGCCCACAGGATGGGCAGGAAGGCGACCAAGGTCATCAAGGCGTCGATCAGCCGGGTGCCGAGACTTTCCATGATGTTGGCAAAACGCATCGTGTCTTCCTGCACACGCTGCGAGGCGCCCTCGATGTGCCGCACCCTCTCCCACAGCGCCACGTAGCGGTCGTTCATCGCCGTGCGCCAGCGGAAGACGTAGTGGGACGTGATGAAGGCGCTCAGCACCGCGGTCATGATGTAGACCATGGCGATGCCGAGGAAGGTCGACAGTTCGGCATAATAGGCGGTGGCTGTCACCGCGCCCGGCTCGCCCAGAGCCTGCTGCACCAGGTCGTAGAAGCTGCCGAACCAGGCGTTGATCATCACGTCGAGCTGCACCTGGAACCAGGTGGCGAAGATGATGACGGCCGACCCGGCGACCGACCACAGCGCCCATTTGTGCGGACTATAGAGCAGCCAGAAGGCCACGAAGATCAGGTAGCAGATCGCCGAATATTCGTAAATCCAGACCTCGCGCTCGCTCCATTCGACGTGGGCGGCGATCCCGAGCGGGTCGCCCCATTCCGCGGCGACGAGATACCAGAACAGGATCGAAGCGAGCGCCCACGCCGCAGCCGTCGCCAGGAAGAGCTGCGGGCGGGGGAAGAAGCAACCGAACATGAAGGGCCCTCCGGAAACGCCCGCATCGGGCCACCGGACGACACGCTTACCGCGCGCAAGAGCCGCGGCAAAGTGAGGGATTGGACATCTTCAGTGCGCCGTTGCGCCGTCCGAGGAGCAACGCAAAGGGGCGGCCCATGCCGTCGCCGGGGCCGCCCTCTTGGTTCTCGATCGTCTTTGGTTGCCGATCGTCTTGCCGCCGCCGGGTTTAGCGGCCGCGCACCAGGCGGGCCCCGGCGATCAGCAGGCACGCCCCGATCACCGCCGTCACCAGATAGGCGAACACGCCCGAGCCGAACCCGGTGTCCAGCGCCGCCAAAATGGCGTTCAGCACGACCGCACCGGCGATCCCGAGGATGATGTTCATGACGATGCCCATATCGCTCTTCATGAACTTCTCTGCGATCCAGCCGGCGAGGCCGCCGACGATGATCGCGGTCAAGATCCCGACGCCGTTGACGTCCATAAGTCCCTCCATGTTCCTGCCGAGACGATAGTCACGCCAAGACGGGCCGGATTGCACCGCGTCCTTGGCCGGCGTAGGTCAAACGAATAAACATAGAAGAGGTTGCACATGACCCAGAAGACGATCGTCATGACCGGGGCCGCGGGCGGTGTCGGTACACTGCTGCGCCCTCGCCTCGCCGGCCGCTACAACCTCGTCCTGTCCGACCGCGGCCCCGCCCCGGACGATCTGCGCCCCACTGAGCGCTGGGTCACCGCCGACCTCACCGACCCCGCCAGCCTCGCTCCGCTGATGGCGGGCGCCGACGGTCTCATCCACCTCGGCGGCTATTCGATCGAGGCGGACTGGGACACCGTCGCCGCGCCCAACATCATCGGCCTTCAGAACATCATGGCGGCGGCGCGGGACGCCGGCACCGAGCGGGTGATCTTCGCCTCGTCCAACCACGCGGTCGGCTTCTACCCGCGCACCCGGCGCATCGGCACCGACGAGGCGGTGCGGCCGGACTCCTTCTACGGCGTCTCCAAGGCGTTCGGCGAAGCGCTGTGCTCCTTCTATGCCGACAAGTTCGCGATGCGCTGCATGTCGATCCGCATCGGCAACATCGCCGAGCGCCCGGCCGACAAACGCCGCCTCGCCATCTGGCAGCACCCGGACGACCTCGCCCAGCTCATCACCATCGGCCTCGAGCATCCGGACATCCACCACGCCATCGTCTACGGCGCGTCCCACAACGAGCGGGCGTGGTGGGACAACGGAGCCGCACTCGCGCTCGGCTACCGGCCGGAGCACAGCGCCGAGGATCACGTGGACCACGCGATGGCCGAGCAGGCGAAGCTGGGACCGAACGCCGTCGGCGACCTCTTTCAGGGCGGCACCTTCTGCGCGGCGGACTTTTCCGGCGACGTGACCCGCAGCCTGAACGCCAGGCTGCCGCGCCCTTGACCAGCCCTGCGCGCGGGCGGGGCGGACCGGCCCGCCGGTGGGCCGACGTGCGCCGGTCGGCCGCCGCCCGCGCTCACCCCGGCGCCCCTCACACGATGACACGGACCCGATGAGCCTCTCGTCCAGCCTCGCCGCCGCAGCGCCCGATGTCGCGACCCTCGCCGTGTTCGTCCCCGCCGCGGCCCTCGTCGCGTCGACGCCGGGCGCCAACAACCTGCTGGCGCTCAGCTACGGCATGCAGGCCGGGTTCGTGTCCACCGTGGTCAGCCTCGCCGGACGCATGGCGGCCTTCTCCATCCTCATCGCCCTGGTGGCGCTCGGCTTCGGCGCGCTGATCGCCACCTCCCACACCGCCTTCGTCGCCCTCAAGTGGGCGGGCGTGGCCTATCTCGTGTGGATCGGCCTTACCATGTGGCGCGCGCCGGTCGAGGAGGCGACGCCCGAGGAGGCGCGCGCGGCCGCCATGGTCCCGCCATGGCAGCTCGCCCGCAGTGCCTTCTGGGTGGCGATGATGAACCCCAAGTCCATCCTCATCTTCACCGCCTTCGTGCCGCAGTTCGTCAGCCCCGGCGCGGGGAACGCGACGCTGTCCTTCGCCGTCTTGAGCGCGTTCTACCTCGTCTTCGAGTTCTCGTTCGCTGCCCTTTATGCCGCCGCGGGGACCCTCCTGCGCCGCTTCGCCATGACGGCGGCACGGCGCCGTATCGCCAATCGCATCACCGGCGGCATGATGCTGAGCGCCGCCGGCCTTCTCGCCGCAACCCAAAGGTAGCGCCATGACCATCGACGTGTTCGGACACCACAACGGCACCCCGGTCCTGCGAGCCACACTCGTCTCGGACGCGGCCACGGTGTCCCTCATCTCCTATGGCGCGGCGGTGCAGAGCTGGCTCGTCCACGGGCCGAACGGGCCGATGCAGGCCACCCTCGGCTTCGACACCTTCGCGCCCTATCCCGAATGGTCGCGCTCCTTCGGCGTCATCGCCGGCCGGATCGCCAACCGCGTGCGCGACGGACGCTTCCACCTCGACGGCGTCGCCTACCAGCTCGACCAGAACGAGGGGCGCAACCACCTGCACGGCGGCAGCGAGGGCCTCGGCAACCGCCTCTGGAGCCTTGAATCGGACGGCCGCGCCGCGCGTCTCACCTACACCAGCCCGGACGGCCACATGGGCTATCCGGGCACCGTGCACTTCACCGTGGACGTGGTGCTCGACGGGCCGACGCTGACGTTCGAGATGACCGGCGTTCCGGACCGGCCGACGCCGATCGCGCTCGCCCAACACTCCTACTACAATCTCGGCGGCCCGGCGGCGGAACACGTCCTCCACATCCTCGCGCAAGACATCACCGTGACGGACGCCGCCAATGTATCGACCGGCGAGCTCGCCCCGGTCGCGGGGACCGAGTACGACTTCCTCACCCCCCGCCCGATCGGCGACATGGAGCTCGACGCGAACTTCTGCCTCGCCGAGCGCGCGCCGGCAGCGACCCTCTCCGGGCGGGACATGACGCTGGTCCTATCCACCGATCGTCCGGGGCTGCAGGCCTACAACTCCGTCACGCTGCCGCAGATCCCGGTGCCGGGGCTCGGCGGCGCGATGTACGGTCCTTTCCACGCCGTCGCCCTGGAGGCGCAGGATTGGCCGGACGCGGTGAACCACGACACCTTCCCGAACATCATCGCGACGCCGGATCGCCCTTACCGGCAGACGACGTCGATCACGATCAACCCGCGCTGAGCCGGGCCCTGCACCACAAGGCGATGAACCGGGCGGCAAATTCGCGTCGCCTTGCATCACATCTTTGCGTCCGCTACCTCGATAGGAGCCGACAGCAGAACACTAATACATTTGTCGGTCCCGCGTCAGGGAACCGGAGCGAGGCAGCATCACCATGGACACCTTCAGCAACCTGATCGGCGGCGAGTGGACGCCTTCGTCCGACGTCACCGAGAACATCAACCCGTCCAACACCGACGACGTGATCGGCACCTATGCCCGTGGCAGCGCCGCCGACGCCGAAGCCGCCATCGCCGCCGCCAAGACCGCCTTCCCGGCCTGGTCGCGCACCAACGTGATGGCGCGCCACAACATCCTGAAGGCCGCCGCCGCCGAGATCTTCGCCCGCTCCAAGGAGCTGGGTGACCTCCTCGCGCGCGAAGAGGGCAAGACGCTGGCCGAAGGCATCGGCGAAGCCGGGCGCGCCGGTCAGATCTTCGAGTTCTTCGCCGGTGAGTGCCTGCGTCTCGCGGGCGAGAAGCTCCCCTCCATCCGCCCCGGCGTCGACATCGAGATCACCCGCGAGCCGATGGGCGTGGTGGGCATGATCACGCCGTGGAACTTCCCCATCGCGATCCCCGCGTGGAAGCTCGCCCCGGCGCTTTGCTACGGCAACACCGTCGTCATGAAGCCCGCCGAGCTGACGCCGGGCTGCGCCTGGGCGCTCGCCGACATCCTGAAGCGTGCTGGTCTGCCGGACGGCGTCTTCAACCTCGTCATGGGCAAGGGCTCGGTTGTGGGTGAGGCGATCCTCTCCTCGCCGGACGTGGCGGCCGTCTCCTTCACCGGCTCGGTCGGCACCGGCAAGCACGTCGCCATGAAGTGCACCGAGACGATGAAGAAGTTCCAGCTCGAGATGGGCGGCAAGAACCCCGCCATTGTGCTGGACGACGCCGACCTCGACGTCGCCGTCGGGGCGTGCCTCAACTCGGCCTTCTTCTCCACCGGCCAGCGCTGCACCGCCTCCTCCCGCCTCATCGTGACGGAAGGCATCCACGACAAGTTCGTGGCCGCGATGATCGAGAAGCTGAAGGCCACCACCGTGGACGACGCCCGCAAGGACGGCACCCACATCGGCCCCGTGGTCGACCAGAAGCAGCTCGACACGGACATGAAATACATCGAGATCGGCCGCGGCGAGGACGGGGCGAAGCTCGCCTGGGGCGGTGAGCGCCTCAACCGCGGAACGCCCGGCTTCTACCTGCAGCCCGCCCTCTTCACCGAGACCACCAACGACATGCGCATCAACCGCGAGGAGATCTTCGGTCCCGTCGCGTCGGTGATCCGCGTGAAGGACTATGACGAGGCGCTCAGCGTCGCCAACGACACCGCCTTCGGCCTGTCGGCGGGCATTTGCACCACGTCGCTGAAATATGCCTCGCACTTCAAGGCCAACAGCCAGGCGGGCATGGTGATGGTGAACCTGCCGACCGCCGGTGTGGACCCGCACGTCCCGTTCGGCGGGCGCAAGGGCTCGTCCTACGGGCCGCGCGAGCAGGGCCGCTACGCCGCCGAGTTCTACACCACCGTCAAAACCGCCTACACGATGGCCTGACCCGATGACCGATGCTGAACGCCTCGCCGCCGCCTTTGTGAGCGGCGGCCCCCTCACCGCGCTCGACAACCCGCCCGCCGACACCGACGCCGCCTACGCCATCCAGGATGCGATGCGCGAAAAGCTCGGCAAGCCGATCGTCGGCTGGAAGCTGGCGCAGACGATGCCGCCGGCGATGAAGGCCGCCGGGCTCACCGAGCCGACCGTGTCGCCGCTGATGGACGGGATGATCTTCCCGGACGGCACCGTGTTCGGGCCGGACCGCTTCCTGTCGCCGGAGGCCGAGGCCGAAGTGGTGCTGGAGCTTTCCGCCGACCTTCCCGGCCCTGCCACGGCCGACGAGGTGCGCGCCGCCTGCGCCGGCTACCGCCTCGCCATCGAGATGGCCGACAGCCGCTATGCGGACAAGCCGTCCATGGGCGCCAAGGCGGTGATCGCGGACATGAACTCGTCCAACGCGCTCGTCATCGGCGAATTGCGCCCGGTGGCCGAGGTGCCTGAGGTGGCGACGGGCAAGCTGTCACTGAAGCTCGGCGACGGGACGATCCTGGAGCCGCTCGGCGCCGACTGGCGGCCGGACCCCTTCCAGGTGGTGGCCTTCCTGTCGGAGTTCTGCGCCCGGCGCGGTCTGCCGCTGAAGGCGGGCGCGGTGATCACCACCGGCACCCACACCAAGCCGACCCGCACCGGCCCCGGCAGCGTCGTCGCCAGCTTCGAGGGTTTCGGCACGGTGTCGTGCGAGTTCCCGGCTCTACGCGGCGCCTGACCGGCCCCGCACCCGCAACCTACGCGGGGCGCTCCGGCGCCCCTTTTCTATTGGGCGCCTTCCTTTCGGGCGCCGCCTTCCGCCCTGTGCGCCTGGCCGACGGCTTCGGCGCGGCCATGATGCTCGCCGCGCCGAAGGTCTCGGCCATCAGCGCCACGTCACCCGCGTAGAGGTCCGCCACGGTGCGCCACAGGGCGGCGTCGTAGAGGGTCGCGGGATCGGCGATCTCCCCCGCCGCGCGGGCATTCAGCAGCGTCAGCGGCGGCGTGTCCGGCCCGTAGGCGTCGCTCTTCGTCAGATGGGCCGTGCCGTGGCGCGTCAGGTCCCGCGCGTCCACCACGTCGAGGCCGATTCGCGCCTTCAACCGGGCGCGGGCGGCGGCGAAATCGGCGAGGTCGAAGAGGTCGTCATAGGCGCCATAGACGAGAAAGTCTGTCTGCGGGCGCCAATGCTCGTCCGCCTCGCGCATCTTCGGTGCGGCGAGCGCCTCCACGAAGGCGCGAAAGGTCATCTCCTCCGGCTCGACCGTGCGCCCCATCGCTTCATAGAGGCGCCACAGCGGCGGGTAGCGGCCGACGATCTTGTCGAGATAGCAGCTCGCCAGCCGCCGGAAGGGACAGCGCAGGACGGCAAAGGCGTAGTCCGCGGTGAGCAGCCACTCGAAACTCGCCTGGAATGTGCGGTTGTTGAGGTGGATCCAGGTGTGCGCCTCGGGCCCCGCGATCGCCCCGTTGGCGATGGCGAGCGACAGGCGCAGCGTCGAGCAGCCGTTCTTGGGGATGAACGAGTAGACGGCGCGGGACGGCGCCACCATCAGCGCGTAGCGGGCTGCGAACTGGTGCGCCTCGTTGGCCGCCAGCGCGCCGGGGGCCGCCGCATGGCGCAGCGGGCGCGCTGGGGCCGGCGCACTCACGCCGCGTCGTCCCCGCCGCGCTTCGAGCCGGGGGCGAGGTGGTTGAGGACGCCGCGCAGGGTACGCACCTGCTGCCGGTCCCACCTGGCATCGGACAGGATGTTGAGGAGGTTGCGCTCCATCCGCTCCGCCATCCCCTCCGGTCGAAAATAGCCGGACGGCTTCAACAGACCGGTCAGATGCTGCCACAGCCCGGCGATCTCCTCGCGCGTGGCGGGCGGCTGGGCGGGCTCCGGCGCGGCGGGGGCCGAACACGCAACGCGGCGCCACTCGTAGGACATGAGCAGCACCGACTGGGCGATGTTGAGCGAGGCGAACTCGGGATCCACCGGGAACGTCACGATGATCGTCGCCGCGGCCACCTCCTCGTTCTGCAGACCCCACCGCTCGCGCCCGAACATGATCCCCGTGCGTCCGGCGGCACTTTCGCGCACAAGCTCGGCAAGGCCGTCCTCCGGCCCCTCGACGCGCTTCGTCATGTCGCGCGGGCGCCGCGTGGTGGCGATCACGAAGGAGAGGTCCGCGATCGCCTCGTCCAAGGTGTCGTAGACGGTGGCGTTGTCGATCACATGGGACGCGCCGGACGATGCGGCGCGGGCGCGCTCGTTCGGCCAGCCGTCACGCGGAGCGACGAGGCGCAGGTCCGTCACGCCGAAGTTGGCCATGGCACGCGCGGCGGTGCCGATGTTCTCGCCGAGCTGCGGCTCGACCAGAATGATGGCAGGGGGTGAGACTATAGTATCGGGCTGAACTTCCGTCATGGCCTTCATCATGCTAAGCCCCGCCACGGCTCCGCGAGAGTGTCGCGGCACGACCCTTCAAGAACACAAGGTCCCGGTATGGCGAAGATCAAGGTGGCGAACCCCGTCGTTGAATTGGACGGGGACGAGATGACCCGCATCATCTGGCAGTACATCAAAGACAAGCTGATCCATCCCTACCTGGACATCGACCTCGAATATTACGATCTCGGGATGGAGCATCGCGACGCCACGGACGACCAGGTCACCGTGGACGCCGCCAACGCCATCAAGCGTCACGGTGTCGGCGTCAAGTGCGCGACGATTACGCCGGACGAGGCGCGGGTGGAAGAGTTTAATCTCAAGAAGATGTACCGTTCCCCGAACGGCACCATCCGCAACATCCTCGGCGGCGTCATCTTCCGCGAGCCGATCATCTGCCGCAACGTGCCCCGCCTGGTGCCGGGGTGGACGCAGCCGATCATCATCGGCCGCCACGCCTTCGGCGACCAGTACCGCGCGACCGACTTCGTGGTCCCCGGCAAGGGCAAGCTGACCCTGACCTTCACGCCCGAGGACGGCGGCGAGGTCAAGGAATTCAACGTGTTCGACTTCCCGGGCGGCGGCGTCGCGATGGCGATGTACAACCTCGACGAGTCGATCAAAGACTTCGCCCGCGCCTCCATGAACTATGGCCTGATGCGCAAGGTTCCGGTCTACCTGTCGACCAAGAACACCATCATGAAGGCCTATGACGGGCGCTTCAAAGACATCTTCCAGGCGATCTTCGACGCCGAATTCGCGGACCAGTTCAAGGCCGCCGGCATCACCTACGAGCACCGCCTGATCGACGACATGGTGGCCTCCGCCATGAAGTGGTCCGGCGGCTACGTCTGGGCCTGCAAGAACTACGACGGCGACGTCCAGTCCGACACCGTGGCCCAGGGCTTCGGTTCGCTCGGCCTGATGACCTCCGTGCTGATGACGCCGGACGGTCAGACGGTGGAAGCGGAAGCCGCCCACGGCACCGTGACGCGCCACTACCGCCAGCACCAGAAGGGGCAGGCGACGTCGACCAACTCCACCGCGTCGATCTTCGCCTGGTCCCGCGGCCTCGCCCACCGGGCCAAGCTCGACGACAACGACGATCTGAAGACCTTCGCCGACCAGCTCGAGAAGGCCACCGTCGGCTGCATCGAGGACGGCCACATGACGAAGGACCTCGCCCTCCTCGTCGGCGCCGATCAGAGCTGGGAATCGACCACCGGGTTCCTCAATTCGGTCTCCGACCGCCTGGCCAAGACGCTCGCCTGAGGCGGCGCGAACGACCGGCGGGCACCTCGCCCGCCCTATAAATTACGATGATTCGGCACGGGCGCTCCCCGTGCCGTTTTTCGTTGGGCCCCGCGCGGGATGGGCCGCCGCGCCGCAGCCCTCGCCCGCCGTTCCCTCCGCCCCGCGCCCCCGAGACACGCCGTTGTCCGTCATCCCCGTGCCGGTCGCCACGATCGGCCTCCTGATCGCCTCCAACGTCTTCATGACCTTCGCGTGGTACGGTCACCTAAAGTTCAAGACGGCGTCTCTCCTCATCGCCATCCTGGCGAGCTGGGGCATCGCGTTCTTCGAGTATCTGCTGCAGGTGCCGGCGAACAGGATCGGCTACGGATACTTCAACGCCGCGCAGCTCAAAACCATCCAAGAGGTGATCACCCTCTCGGTCTTCATGATCTTCTCCGCCTTCTACCTGGGCGAGCCGGTCAAGTGGAACCACGCGGTCGGCTTCACCCTGATCGCCGGCGGAGCGTGGTTCGTCTTCCAGGATTTTTCGGGACGTTGACGACGCGCGGGGCCGACGGGCGGCCCCTCAGGCCGCGACCTTCGTGTCGCCGTCCGCCAGCTTGGCGAGCTTGGTGAGGAGTACGGCGACGCCCTTGGTGCGTTTGTCGGCGTCCGGCCAGTCGCGGATGAAGACGATCTTCTGGTCCGGCCGCATCTTGGCGAGTGAGCCTTCGCCGGCGATCATCTGCACCAGCCCCTGCGCATTGTCGAACTCGTTGTTGCGGAAGGTGATCACGCAGCCCTTCGGCCCGGCGTCGATCTTCTCCACGTTCGCCCGGCGGCACAGCGCCTTGATGTAGACGATCTTCAGAAGCCACTCGACCTCGTCGGGAATCTTGCCGAAGCGGTCCGTCATCTCGGCCCCGAAGGCGTCGATCTCGCGCGCGGAGGAAAGGTCTGCCAGGCGCCGATAGAGCGACATGCGAAGCTGCAGGTCCGGGATATAGTCCTCCGGGATCAGCACCGGGATGCCGATGGAGATGTGCGGCGACCAGTGGTCAGGCGCCTCGTCGTCGGACCCTGCCTTGAGGGTGGCGACGGCCTCCTCCAGCATCGACTGGTAGAGCTCGAAGCCGACCTCCTTGATGTGGCCGGACTGCTCCTCGCCGAGGAGGTTGCCGGCGCCGCGAATGTCGAGATCGTGCGACGCGAGCTGGAAGCCGGCGCCAAGATTGTCGAGCGAGGACAGCACCTTGAGCCGGCGCTGGGCGGGGCCGGTCAGCGTCTTGTCCACCGGCGTCGTCAGCAGCGCGTAGGCGCGGGTCTTGGACCGGCCGACGCGGCCGCGGATCTGGTAGAGCTGCGCCAGGCCGAACATGTCCGCCCGGTGGACGATCAGCGTGTTGGCGGTCGGAATGTCGAGTCCCGCTTCCACGATGGTGGTCGCCAGAAGAACGTCATACTGGCCGTCGTAGAAGGCGTTCATCACCTCGTCGAGGTCGGTGGCCGACATCTGGCCGTGGGCGATGGCGACCTTCACCTCCGGCACGTGCTGCTCCAGAAACTCCTTCTGACCCGCAAGGTCGGACACGCGCGGGCAGACGTAGAAGGACTGCCCGCCGCGGTAGCGCTCGCGGAGCAGCGCCTCGCGGATGGTGAGCGGGTCGAAGGGCGTGACGAAGGTGCGCACCGTGAGCCGGTCGACGGGCGGCGTCGCGATGAGGGAGAGTTCGCGCACGCCAGTCAGCGCCAGTTGCATGGTGCGCGGGATCGGCGTCGCGGAGAGGGTCAGGACGTGCACGTCCGACTTCAGCTCCTTCAGCTTCTCCTTGTGCTTCACGCCGAATTTCTGCTCCTCGTCGACGATCAAGAGGCCGAGATCGCGGAACTCGATCCCCTTGGCGAGCAGCGCGTGGGTGCCGACGACGATGTCGACATCGCCCGACGCCAGCCCCGCCTTCATCTCGCGCATGTCCTTCGCAGAGACGAGGCGCGAGGCTTGCTCGACACGCAGCGGAAGCCCGGCGAAGCGCTCCTTGAAGGTCTTGAAGTGCTGGCGGGCGAGCAGCGTCGTGGGCACCACCAGCGCCACCTGCTTTCCGTCCATGGCGGCGAGGAAGGCGGCGCGGATCGCCACCTCCGTTTTGCCGAAGCCGACGTCGCCGCACACCAGGCGGTCCATCGGCATCCCCTTGGCGAGATCCTCGGCGGTGGCCTCGATGGCGGCGAGCTGATCGTCGGTCTCGTTGTAGGGGAATTTCGCCACGAACTCGTCGTAGACGCCGTGGGGCGGCATGATGACGGGGGCCTTCTTCAGGAGGCGCTGGGCGGCGGTCTTGATGAGCCCGTCCGCGATCTCGCGCACGCGCTCCTTCATCTTCGCCTTGCGGGCCTGCCAGCCGGCGCCGCCCAGCTTGTCCAGCACCACGCCCTCGGTGTCGGACGCGCCGTAGCGGGACAGAAGGTCGATGTTCTCCACCGGCAGGTAGAGCTTGTCGTCCTTCAGGTAGGCGATCTCGACGCAGTCGTGCGGCGCCCCCGCCGCCTCCAGCGTCTTGAGGCCGATGAAGCGGCCGATGCCGTGGTCGACGTGCACGACGAGGTCGCCCGGCGCCAGCGAGGCGACCTCGGTGAGGAAGTTGGCGTCGCGCTTCCTCTTGCGGCTGCTGGAGACGAGCCGGTCGCCCAGGACGTCCTGCTCGGCGACGATGACGTAATCGGGCGTCTCGAAGCCGGTTTCAAGCTCCAGCACGGTGAGCGCGGCGGTGCCCTTGGGGAGCGCCTTCGCCTCGTCCATGGAGGCGACCTCGGCCATCTCGCCGATGCCGTGGTCCTTCAGCACCTGCGCCATGCGGCTGCGCGAGCCGTCCGACCATGACGCCACGATGGGCCGCCGCCCCTCCTTGCGGATGGCGTTGGCGTGGTCGACCAGCGACACGAAGATGTTGACGTTGCCCGCCGCGCGCTCGGCCGCGAAGGAGCGGCCCACCTTGCCGCCCGCGGGGACGGTCAGCGCACCGGCCTTGTCCGGCTCGTCGAAGGGCGACAGGCGCACGATGCGGCTTCCGGCGAAGATGTCGTCGATCGTCATCCCGGTAAGGTAGAGCTCACCGGTCGGCAGCGGGTTGTAGGGCGCGGTCTTCAGCGCCTCGCTGATGGTGGCGGTGCGGGCGGCGTAGTGGTCCTCGATCTCGGCCACGCGCTTGGCGATCGCGTCCTCGGCGAGGTGGTCGATGACGCAGCGCACGTCCGGCAGATAGTCGAACACGGTGGCGAGGCCGTCGTGGAACAGCGGCATCCAGTGCTCGACCCCCGACGCACGCACGCCCTCGGAGACGGAGTGGTAGAGAATGTCGTCCTTCGACGCGGCGCCGAAACGGCGCAGATAGCCCTCGCGAAACCGGCTGATCGTCTCGTCGTTCAGGATGACCTCGCTCATCGGGATGAGCTCGATCTCGGGCCATTGGCCGGTGGTGCGCTGGGTCTCCGCGTCGAACGGGCGGATGGTCTCCAGCGTGTCGCCGAAGAAGTCGAGGCGGACGGGCTGCTCGGTGCCCGGCGCATAAAGGTCGACGATGCCGCCGCGCACGGCATATTCCCCCGCCTCGCGCACGGTGGGGGTGCGAAGGAAGGCGTTGTCCTCCAGCCAGGCGAGGACGTCGTTCATGGCGACGTCCGACCCCGCCTTGTGGCGCATCGTCGCCCTGCGGATCACGTCGGGTTTCGGGACGCGCTGCAGGATGGCGTTGGCGGTGGTGAGCACGGCCACCGGCCCGTCCTTGGGGCCGCGCGCTGCGAGCTGGGCCAGCGCCCCCGCCCGGCGCGCCTGAACCAGGGTAGACGGCGAGGCGCGGTCATAGGGCATGCAGTCCCAGCCCGGCAGGCGGATCACCGGCAAAGCGGGGTCGAAGAAGGCGAGCGACTGCTCGGCCGCCTTCAGCCGCGCCCCGTCGCGCGCGACAAACACCACCGGCGCCCCTGAAGCGGCGGCCAGCGCGGCCAGCACCTCGCCCTCCATGCCGTCGGGGATCTGGGTGACGGTCAGGTCACGCGGCAGATCCGGCTCGGCGAGCCGGCGCAGACTGGGCTTTGAAAGTTCCTTGATCTCGGCGATCGAGAGCGCCTGCGCCTTCTTGGCCATCAACCTGCCTTGTGAAACTGGATGACGCGTTCCAAAACCGCGCTCTGATGATTCTCGGGAACGTCCGCTTGCTCTGTGATCCAGGCATAAAGTTCAGGGTCGGGAACGCTCATGAGAGCTTCCATGTCGGCCACGTCCGCATCGCTCCACTGGTCGATCGTGGCGTCGGCGAACCGGCCCAGAAGCAGGTCCATTTCGCGCGTACCACGGTGCCAGGTGTGAAAGAGAAGACGCTTCTTACGCGGGTCGAGGCCGGCGGAGCTGCGGGTCGTTCCAGACATAAACTTCTTTCCGCCCACGCTTTCAGTATCGGTGAAAGGCGGCGCTCTACAACGCAGGATGGCCGGCGCCCCGGAAGGACGCCGGTATGACAGGCAACGTCGATATCGGGCGCCTGATCGCCCCCGTCAATCGTCTCGCAGGTGTCGGCCCCGGCCGGGCGGACAGATTGGCCCATCTCCTCGGCCGCGAGAGCGCCGCCGAGACGCGAATCTTCGACCTCCTCAACCACCTCCCCTCCGGCATTTCCGACCGGCGCACCCTTGTGAAGGTGGCCGACGCGCCCGAGCGCGGCACCGCAACCTACACGGTCAGGATCACCGGCCACGAAGCCTCGCGCACACCGAAGGGGCCCGTGCGCGCGTTCGGCGAGGACGAGACGGGCAAGCTCGCGATCGTCTTCTTCCGCGGCGGTTACAAGTGGATCGTCGGCGCACTCCCGGTGGGCGAATGGGTGCGCGTGTCCGGCGACACCACGTGGCGCGACGGACGGCCACAGGTCATCCACCCCGATGCGACCGCCATCGTCGACGGTCCCGACGCGCCGATCGGCCCCGGTTTCGGCCTCGAGCCGACGTACCCGATGACGCAGGGGCTGACACCCGGCGTCCTCGCCGGGGCCATCGGCGCCGCGCTGGAGATGCTCGCCGACATTCCCGAGTGGCTGGACGGCGCGCTGATGACGCGCGAATCCTGGCCCGGTTTCGCCGACGCCTACCGCACCGTTCACCGGCCCGAAGAGGTGGGCGACATCCTGCCCACCTCCCCCGCCCGCCGCCGCCTCGCCTATGACGAGCTGCTGGCGAGCCAGCTCGCGCTCGCCATCGTGCGCGACCGTGAACGCACCCGGCGCGGCAAGGCGCGGCGCTGGGACCCTGCCGCCATCGACGCGCTGGAGGCATCATTGCCCTTCGCGCTCACCCCGTCGCAGCGCCTCGCCATCGCCGAGGTGTCGGCGGACCTCGCCGCCGAGCACCGCATGACACGCCTCGTTCAGGGCGACGTCGGCTCCGGCAAGACGATGGTGGCGATGGTGGCGGCGGCGATGGCGGCGGGCGACGGCGGCCAAACGGCCATCATGGCCCCCACCGACCTCGTCGCCCGCCAGCATTACGAGACGCTCGCCCGTTTCCTGGAGCCGCAGGGCGTCCCGGTGCGGCTCTTGACCGGCCGCATCTCCGACGCGGAGCGCGCCCGCGCCATGGCCGACCTCGCGGACGGCGCCGCCAAGGTCGCCGTCGGCACCCACGCGCTGTTTCAGGGCGCGGTGGAGTTCGCCGACCTTGCCCTCGTGGTGGTGGACGAGCAGCACCGCTTCGGCGTCTCCCAGCGCATGGCGCTGACGCAGAAAGGCCCCACCAGCGACCTCCTGGTGATGACCGCGACGCCCATCCCCCGCACCCTCGTCCTCGCCAGCTACGGCGACATGGACGTCTCCCGCCTCACCGACAAGCCCGCCGGCCGCCAGCCGATCGAGACGCGCGTGGTGTCCGACACGCGCCTCGGCGACATCATCGAGCGTTTGCGCGCGGCCATCGGCCGGGGCGAGAAGGCGTACTGGGTGTGCCCGCTGGTGGAGCCGGGCGAAGAGAGCGAGCTCACCGCCGCCGTCAGCCGCCACAAGGTGCTGACCGAGCGGCTCGGCCCCGTCGTCGGCCTCGTCCACGGCAAGACGCCGCTCGGCGAGCGCGAGGACGTGATGGCGGCCTTCAAGGACGGCGACGTCTCGGTTCTAGTGGCGACCACGGTGGTGGAAGTCGGCGTCGACGTTCCGGACGCGACGATCATGGTGATCGAGAACGCCGAGCGGTTCGGCCTGTCGCAGCTTCACCAGTTGCGCGGGCGGGTCGGGCGCGGCTCCAAGCCGTCCACCTGCCTCCTCCTCTACCGCTCACCGCTGGGCGCGGTGGCGCGGCAGCGGCTCGACACCATGCGCGCCACCAATGACGGCTTCCGCATCGCCGAGGACGACCTCAAACTGCGCGGCGAGGGCGAGCTTCTGGGCACCCGCCAATCCGGCGCGCCGCAGTTCCACGTCGCCGACCTCGACCGCGACGGTGACCTTCTGCAGATGGCGAGCGACGATGCGCGGCTGGTGGTCGCCACCGACCGCGACCTGACCGGCGAGCGGGGCCGTCCCCTGCGCGCCCTCCTCACCCTCTACGAGAGGCGCCGGGTGATCGAGCGGCTGCGCTCCGGTTGACGCGACGGCTCAGCGCGGCGCCGCGGCGGGGGCCGGGCCGTCCAGCAGCGGCACCAGCGCCTCGGGCGCGAAGCCGAAGGCGGCGGCGACGTCGTTCTGCACGAAGGGCCGCATGGCGCCGACCTGGGTCGCCATCGTCGCGGCGGTCGCCCGGCTGGGTGAGCCGGTCAGCGCCCGCGCCTCGATGCTGAGATCCCGCAGATTGCGCATCAGGTCCTGCGTGCGCTGGTCCGCGGCACTCCCCGGCACGGCGTAGGCGTTCACGGTCGAGGCGATGTCCAGCATCGCCGCGAAGCGCCCCTGCACGAAGGCGGCGTTGGCCTGTCCGTTGCCGCTCACACGGCCGAGCGGACCGCGCGGGCGCGGCGACAACACGTCCTCGGTGCGTGACAGCGTCCGCAGCAGGCCGACCAGCATGTCGAACAGGCGGCGGCGCGATCCGGCCGGCATCGTGGGATCGGTCCACTGCGCCTCGACGAGCCCCGCCTCCCAGCGCCGTTCCATCGTGCGTGCGACGGTGGCGACGTTGGCGGCCAGCGTCATCGCGAGGTCGCAGCTCCCGTCTGCGTCCGACATGTCGAACAGGGCGTATCCCAGCGCGGGCAGCCCCACATAGCTCGGCTCCAGGCTGCGCAGCGCGGTCAAGGTCGCCGGACCGTCCGGCGCACTGCCCATCAGCACCGCGAATTGGGTGCGTCCCAGCCCCTCGTCGCCGAACGGGCTCATCACGCTGGTGGCGGCGGTGCGGTTGAACTCGCTGCCGAAGGCCAGGGACACGGCGGCGCTACCGGCAAACATCGTGTCGACGAAGGCCGCCTCCAGGTCGTCGCTGGAATGGCCGTCGATGGAGCAGCGGCGCAGCACGATGTTCTGCAGCCGCGCCGCCGCCCGCGCGAAGGCGCCGAAGCGCGGCATCACGAGCTGGCGCGAAATATCGGCGATCGACGGGGTGTTGGGTCCTTCGACCGCGCTCGGATCGTCACCGGACAGACCCGTCGCGGCCTGCAGCGCGTTGATGACGTCGCCGGTGCGCTCCTGCGCTTGCACCGCTCCGGCGCCGGCGACGAGCGCCCCCAGCACCAGGGCCAGCGCCGCGCGCCTATTTGAGCTTGGCAAAGATCTCATCCAGCCGCTTGGCGTATTTCTTCGCCTCGGCCGCGATGGTGTAGTTCTTCGCCACGAAGGCCTTCGCCCGCTCGGCCCGCCGCTCGCGCTCTGCCGGGTTGGCCCGCACCGCCCGCATCATCTCCACAGCGCTCTCTTCTTTCGGGTTCGCCCACACCTGGTCACCGTCGACGAAGATATACTCGCCCGCCTTCGGCTCGACGAGATCATAATCGACCAGCCACGAATGCTCGGGCCGCGTGAAGTCGACATTGCCCGAATAGCCGGTGCACAGGATGGGAACGCCGATCGACATCGCCTCGATGAGCCCGAAGCCCCAGCCCTCCGAGCGGTGCAGCGACACGTAGCAGTCGCAGCCGCGCTTCAGGCGCATCAGGTCGGAATAACGCAGCGTTTCGTTGAGGATGGTGATGCGCGGGTCGGCCGCGGCGATCTCCACCAGGCGATCCCACCGGCGCGTCTGGTGCGGATCGTCCACGAAGTCGCGGTTATGGGTCTTGAGGACGAGATGAACGTCGTCATCCTCGCCGAACGCGGCCTTGAAGGCGGCCACTGTGGCGTGCGGGTTCTTGCGCTCCACGAAGGAGAACGAGTCGAAGGCGGCCATGAAGACGAAGGTCTTCGGTCCGATCGGCAGCCGCGCCTCCACCCATGCGCGCGACGCCTCGCGGCCCGGGTCCGGCACCTCCTCCACCGCCATGCCGACGTTGGTGACGGGCTTGCCCTTCATCACCGGCTTGTAGATCTCGACGCCGTACTCGGTGGCGACCCAGATCTCGTCGCAGATGTCGAAGGACAGGTTCTGCGCCTCCGCCGGACGGGACAGCTCCCAGAAATAATAGCCGATATTGTAGGCGCCGTTGAACACGTCCGGCATGTAGGCGAGCGCCATCGGCAGCGTCTCACCGTTGAGGTGGATGAGGTTCACCTGGGCCGGCTGCGGCACGTCGAACGCCAGGTCCTTGGTGTTCATGCCGACCGGGGCCGGATTGTCGAGATCGAAATCCAGAACGCTCGGCTCATAGCCAGCGGCCTTCAGCGTCTCGACCGACAGCCGCGCGGCCTGACCGAGACCGGACGACTTCGCCAGCGGGCCGATCACCTGGATCTTCACCCGCTCGGCCTTCGGCGCCGTCGCCGCAGGATAACGCGCCGCCTCGAAGCGGTTGCCGTGGACGTCGAACGTCGTGTAGCGCAGCCGCTTCAGGTCGAAGCCGCGCTTCAGCAGGAAGTCGGTATAGCGCTCGGCGTTGAAGACTTCGGTGATCGCCTCACCGGACGGGTGAAGCTCCTGCAAGGTCTGGTCGAACAGCGTTTCACCAGGCCCGCCGTCGAACAGTGCGGTCAGGTTCTTGGTCGGCAGGAAGCGGATGGTGCTCGGCCGCATCGTCGCCTGCAGCAGCACCCACACATGGACAAGCCGCCGGTGGTCGGCCAGCGACAGGTCGAGCACGCTGTAGCCCGGATTGGTCTTGTGCTCCTCCTCGATGAAGCGGGATAGCGCCCACTCCTGGCCGAGGAAGTAGTTCGGCACCCGGCGCAGCACGTCGACATAATAGTCGGGGATCAGACAGTCCTCGACCTTCAGGTCGACCGCGCGCTCCAGGCACCACCAGCGGACGAACTTCTCGTACTGTGCAAGGTCGGTCAGCGGGAAGACGTCGGCCGCGCCGTGCGTCGTCAGCGCATAGGACAGCGCCGCGCGGGACAGCTTGTAGCGGTTGCCGACCAGCGGCACGGTGGCGTTGAGATAGGCGATCTCGTCCGCCCCCAGCGGGATGCGGCGGTCCTTGCGCATGTGGATGTAGTTGTCGAGATACCAGCGCAATAGGTCGTTGCGCGTCGCCTCCGACCCGTCGAGCGGGATGCCTTGGTCGAGCTTCAGCCGGGTGTGCTGAAATTTCAGGTAGGGCGAGAGGGACTGGCGAACCTGGCTCGTCTGCGTGCCGTGGAAGGCGAACAGCTTCTCCTGCAGGGGATAGCGCTGCGGCTCGGTGCGCAGCCGCAGGGCGTGACTGTCCCGGCTCGACTTCGCCACCATCGCGATGGCGCTCTCCAGCGCCGGCGCCACCGCGCGGCGGATCTCGTCCGTGATCCCCTTGCGGTTCTGCAGCATGCGCCGCGTCAGGCTCTCATAGGAGCCGTCACCGCGCCGCACGAAGAATTCGAACGGAAGATCACGCTCGGCGAGGGATTCCTTGAACCCCTCCGGCATGCGCCAATAAAATCCGCAGCGGCGCGGGGCGAGACCCGCCGCCTCGACATCCTTGCGCACCACGTCGGCCCGGATGATGGCGCTCGGAATGCCGTCGACGACGAATTGCAGCGTCAACGGGGCGTGCAACGGATCGGTCTTGTCGGTGACCCAGCCCGAGACCTCGTTGGCGGAAAAGACGTCGATGTTCAGGGCGTAGGTGGACGTCTCACTCACAAACGGGCCTCATCGTCAGCGGGCGATTCTGCCGCCCTTGAAACAGGCCCCCGTGTTCGCAGACTGCCGCGCCTGCGGCAAGGCCAGTCTTGCCGGCCTCGCCTCCTGCGCGCGGCGGCGCTTTAGCTGTGGCGGACGATGTCCGCGTCGACCATCTCGCAGATCATCTCTTCGAGCGTGGTCTTCGGCTGCCAGCCCAGCGCCTGCTTGGCCTTGGTCGGATCGCCGAGCAGAATGTCCACCTCCGCCGGGCGGAACAGCTCCGGGTCGATGACGAGGTAGTCCGCCGGCTTCAGGCCGACGTGACCGAAGGCGATCTCCACCATGTCGCGGACCGACACCGTGCGGCCGGTCGCCACGACGTAATCGTCCGGCTTCTCCTGCTGCAGCATCAGCCACATCGCCTCGACATAGTCGCGCGCATGGCCCCAATCGCGCTTGGCGTCGATGTTGCCGAGCCGCAGCTCGTTCAGCTTGCCGAGCTTGATGCGCGCCACCGCGTCGGTGACCTTGCGCGTCACGAACTCGATCCCGCGCAGCGGCGATTCGTGGTTGAAGAGGATGCCCGAGGACGCGTGCATGCCGAAGCTCTCGCGATAGTTCACCGTCATCCAGTGGGCGTAGAGCTTGGCCGCGCCATAGGGCGAGCGCGGGTAGAAGGGCGTGCGCTCGTTCTGGTGCGCTTCCTGGATGAGGCCGAACATCTCCGACGAAGACGCCTGGTAGAAATGCGCCGTCGGCTGGGCGATGCGCACCGCCTCCATGACGTTGGCCGCACCCACGCCGGTGACGTTGCCGGTCAGAATCGGCTGCTGCCAGGAGGAGGCGACGAAGCTCTGAGCGGCGAGGTTATAGACCTCGTCCGGCTTGGCGGTTTCCACGCAGCGGATGAGGCTCGACAGGTCGGTCAGGTTCGCGTCGAGGAACTTGACGTCCTTTTCGATCTTCAGCCAGCGCAGGCGATGGTCGGCGATCCCGAAATGGCTCGAACGGCGCACCACACCGTAGACGTTGTAGCCTTTGCCGAGGAGCATCTGCGCCAGGTAGGCTCCGTCCTGTCCGGTAATGCCGGTGATAAGTGCCGTTGGCGCCATTCGGTGGATCTCGCTTGCTTCAACATGAGGATGCACCGACGCGAACAGGCGGCCCGCTGCGGCGCTTTGATAGGCTCAGCGCCCTTAGCAAAGGTCTAAGTTGCCCACAATAGACGATGGCGTAACGCTGATTGCCGCCCGCGCCAGAGACAATCGCCGGTGGCAGCGACGCCGCAGGAGCGGGCGACGGCGGATCAGACGCGGCGAACGAGGCCGTCCAGCGGGGCCAGTGTCTGGGTTCCGGGGAAGACGTCGACGCCCAGAACGCGCGGCGACAGGCCGAGATGGTCCCGCGCAACGCCCTTCAGCACCGCCCGCAAATCGGTCGTCGGCGCAAGGTCGCGGCCCTCGTAGAGCGCGTTCGGCGCAAGGCCCGGCCAGTCGGCCACAACGCGACCGCCCTTCACCGCGCCGCCCAGAAGCATCGCGACGGTCGCGGTGCCGTGATCGGTCCCGTCGCTGCCGTTCATGCGCACAGTGCGGCCGAATTCGGTCATCACGGCCACCACGGTGTTGCCCCACACCGGCCCCATCGAATCACGCAGCGCGCCGATGGCGAGGTCCAGCGCCGACAAGGCCCGGCCGATCCGCCCTTCGGTCACGCTCTGGCGCAGGTGGGTGTCGAAGCCCGACATGTCGAGGAAGCCGACGCGCGGACCGTCGTCACCCGCCATCGCCCGGCCCGCCGCCGTCGCCGCCGAGACGACCTCGCGCTGAAAACCCTTCGCGTCCATGCCCTGGAGCATCGCGTCGACCGCCGCACCCGATTCCGCCTCGCTGCCGGTGACGCCTGAAAGCGCGATCCCCTCCGCCATCGCCTTGGCGAGCACGGGGTCGGTGTGCTCGTACATCATCATCAGCCGCGCCCGCGTATCGTCGGACGCCTCGGCGAATCCGGGCGGCAGCCAGGTGACGACGTGGTCGGCGCCGCGCAAGGTGAGCGGCGTGGTGGTGGCGGCGGCGAAGGCCCCGCTCGTCGCCATCCTCTCGTCGACGGGAAGCGTGCGCAGGATGCGGCCGAGCCAGCCGTCCTGATAATGGCCTGCCGATCCGGTGCCGTTCTCCAGCACGTCCTGCGCATCGAAGTGCGAGCGCTCGCGATAGGCGGTGTGGGCGGCGTGGACGAACAGCGCCTCACCCTTACGATAAAGCTCCGCCAGACGCGGCATGCGCGGGTTGAGCGCGAAGAAACCGTCCAGCGCGATCGCAGCGTCCGGCCCCTCCAGCGGCATCGAGAACTCGTCCCGCACCGACTCGTAAGCCGGATCACCGACCGGGGCGACGAGGGCGAGACCATCGAGCCCGCCGCGCAGGATGATCGATACGAAGCGCGGATCACGCGGGCCCGCGGCGCGGACGATCGTCGGGATGGCGGTCCACGCGGTGAAGGCGGCACCGCCGACGAGGACGGACCGGCGAGAGGGATGCAGCATCGCTACCTCCGTTGAAACGGCGGGCTCATCAAAAGGAGCACCGTTGCCTGATGTCGGTCTTCCGCGCGGTCAACGGTCTCGGCCACGAAGGGGTCCAGATCGTCGCCCATCAGCGACCGCGCGAGCCGCCGCGCGTCGACGCCCTTGCCATAGCGGCGGACCATGATGCCGGCGAAGTCCACCCGCTCAAGCACGCTGTCGCCGCCCAGGAAGTCGGTGTCCTTGTAGGCCCAGCCGGCGGGTGACGGCGGCTTCCACATCGGTTGGCCCATCGTCTCCGCGGCCCGGCGGATGAAGCGCTGGTCGACGTCCGCCGCCTTCAGCGCGCGCCCGGTGGCGACGAGGAAGTCGTAGGGCGGCACCACCTTGGCGGGCTCGTCAACCCACGCCGCCGGATGGGCGATCAGGGTGAAGGCGAGCTCGGCAAGGTCGCCGCCGGTGTCCACGAAACTGCGGCGCAGGGCCTCGACGAGATCGTCCGGCGCGTCGTCGCCGACGAATTGGCGCGCGAACTTGCCGGCGATGTGGGCGGCGGTGGAGGGATGGGCGGCCAGATCGTCCAGGACGGCGCGGAGCTGGTCCTCACCCTTCTGCGGGTAGCGCGTTCCGAGGATCGTGCGGGTGCCGGGCTCGTGCCACCGCCGGTCGAACACGGGGCTGCGGGCGCGCGGCTCCATGCCGCCGCTCCAGCCGGTCAGCACCAGGGCAAGCTCGTTGATGTCGGCCTGCTCATAGCCACCGCCGACGCCCAGCGTGTGCAGCTCCAGAAGCTCACGCGCCAGGTTTTCGTTGACGGCGCTCTTGCCGCGGCGCCGGCCGATCGGACTGTTCGGGCCGAAGGAGCGCGCGTTGTCGAGGTAGAGAAGCATCGCCGGATGGGTGATCGCCGCGGCCAGCATGTCGCCAAAGCGGCCGGTCACATGGGCGCGGATCGCCTCGCGCTCGTAGTTGCCGGCGACGACGCGCACCGGCACCTTCTGCGCCTCCACCGCGAAGTGATTGGACCAGAAGAGGACCAGCCGTTCCAGGAAGGGATGCCGCGTAGTGACGCCGTGGGCATAGCGGGCGGCGATCTCGTCCGCCTCCGCCTCGCGCATGATCTGGTTGCGTGCCTGGCGGGCGTCGTCGCGCGCCATTTCGGCGGCCTCGCTGCGCCCACCCTGGCGGAAGGCGCGGGCCGCCGTGCGCAAGGTGCGGTCGGCCGACACGTAGGCCTCGCGCAGGGTGGCAAGGTCCGGGCCGCGGACGATGGCGGCCTCCTTGTGGTCGAGCTCTGCCGCGAGATCCTCACGGCTCGGTCCGCCGCCCGGCTCGGGCCCCAGCCCGAAGCGTGTCGCGGCGGTCAACGCGGGGGAGCGCATGGGTCACCTCCTGCCGCAACGGCGCGGCAACGCGCGCCCACTCCATATACCAGATCGCGCCCCTCACGGAACGCGGACCGGGGCGCGGCGTGTGCGCGCGCCCCGGCATCCTCGTGCCACCGGCCCCGTGAACGCGAGTTGAACGGGCCGTCGTCCGCGCCCGGACGGGCCGGGCGCCAACCCTTCAGCGCAGCGGCTGAAGGATCGACACGTAGTTGGCGACCGCGGCGCCGCCCATGTTGAAGACACCGCCGATATCGGCGTTCTTCAACTGCATGTCGCCCGCCTCGCCGGCGAGCTGCATCGCCGAGACGACGTGCATGGAGACGCCCGTGGCGCCGACCGGATGACCCTTCGCCTTCAGCCCGCCCGAAACGTTGACCGGAAGCTTGCCGTCCGCATCGGTCCACCCTTCGTGGATCGCGCGGTACCCTTCGCCCGGCTTCGTCAGCCCCATCGCCTCATATTCGATGAGTTCGGCGATGGTGAAGCAGTCGTGCGTTTCCACGAAGGAGAGATCGTCCAAGGTCAGCTTGGCGGCGCCCAACGCACGGGACCAAGCCTCGCGGCAGCCCTCGAACTGGATGATGTCGCGCTTGGACATCGGCAGGAAGTCCTGCACGTGCTGCATGGTGCGGAAGGCGACCGCCTTCTTCATCGCCATCGCGGTCGGGATGTCGGCGAGCACGATGGCCGCCGCACCGTCGGAGACGAGCGAGCAGTCCGTCCGCTTCAGCGGCCCGGCGACGACCGGGTTCTTCTCCGACTCGGTGCGGCAGAAGTCGAAGCCGAGGTCCTTGCGCATCTGCGCGAACGGGTTCTTCACGCCGTTCTTGTGGTTCTTCGCGGCGATCTTCGCCAGCGCGTCGGATTGGTCGCCGTAGCGCTGGAAATAGTTGCCGGCGATCTTGCCGAACACGCCCGCGAAGCCGGCCGGAATATCGCCCTCTTCCTTCAGATAGGCGGCACGCAACAGGTTCTCGGCGATCTGCGGGCCGGGCGTCGTCGTCATCTGCTCCACGCCGACGACGAGGACCATCTTGGCCTCCTTCGCGGCGATCGACTTCAGCCCCTGGCGGATGGCGCCCGAGCCGGTGGCGCAGGCATTCTCGACGCGGGTGGCGGGCTTGAAACGCAGCCGGTCGTCGGCCTGCAGCACCAAGGAGGCGGTGAAATCCTGCTTGGAGAAGCCGCCGTTGAAGTGGCCGAGAACGATCTCGTCGATATCGTCGGGGCCGACACCGGCGTCGGCCATCGCGTCGGTGGCGACGCGCGCGACGAGGGACTCGACGGTCTCGTCGCTCAGTTTGCCGAACGGGGTATGGGCCCAGCCCACCATCGCTGCGGTCATTGGATCCTCCTTCCTGTCGCGGGTCTCGCCGTCCCGCGTGTTGTCGGAGGGCGTGCACCTGCGGCGGCGCCCCCTCGCTTGCCATGTCACATAACCATTGGTGCGCAACTTTGACAGGTCAAAGCCCGCTCGTCAGCCAAAATCGTCAGACGTTCTCAGGCGGGCATCGCGACCGGCGTGAGGCGGCCCCGGCTCAGTCCGTCGGCACGGTGGTGCTGAGCGGAAGGCGGCCGCCGTCGGCATAGATCGTCTGGCCGGTGACGTAGCTGGAATCGGGGGACGCAAGGAAGGCGACGATCGACGCGATCTCGTGCGGGCGGCCGACGCGGCCCATCGGCGTGCGCGACATCAGCGCCTTCATCGCCTTGGCGTCGCGGGTCATCTGCGGCGTCACGTCGGTTTCGACGGTGCCCGGCCCCACGGCGTTGACGCGGATGCCCCACGGCGCCAACGCCAGCGCGCTGACCTTGGTGAGCTGCGACATCGCCCCCTTCGACACCGAGAAGGGCACATGGGCCGGGTGCGCCACCACCGCATTGATCGAGCTCATGTGAACGATGGATCCGGCCGGCCCGCCCTCTTTCACGCGCTCCGCCATGTGCTTGCCGACACCTTGCGACACAAGGAAGGCGCCCTTGAGGTTGACGCGCAGGACCCTGTCGAAATCCTCCTCGGTGAGGCTCAGAAACTCGGCGCCACCGTCGATCCCGGCATTGTTGACGAGAACGTCCACCGGACCGAAGGCATCGACGGTGGCGGCGATGAGGTTGCGCACGTCGAGCCGCTCGGCCACGTCGCATTCGGTGAACTGAACCCGGTGCTCCGGGCCGAGCAGCTTGGCGAGGCGCTCCCCGTCGCCCACGGCGACATCGGCCAGCATGACACGCATGCCCTCTTCCACCAGCCGCTCGGCGACCGCACGGCCGATGCCGCGCGCCGCACCGGTAACGATCGCCACCTTGTCGGCGAGCCCCTTCACGCGGTGCGTCTTTTCATGCGACGCGCCACGTCAGACGACTTCACCGCTCACGCGGCGGCACCCGGATGGCGCACCGCGTTCTCGATGTCGTCCAGCGCGGCGGGGTCTTCGATGGTGGCGGGCATCACGTAGCTCTCTCCGTCGGCGATCTTCTTGATGGTGGCGCGGAGCGTCTTGCCGGATCGCGTCTTGGGCAAGCGCGGAACGGCGATCACCTTCTTGAATGCGGCCACGGGACCGACCTCCTGACGCACCTTTGCCACAAGCTCGGCCTCCAGCCCGTCGAACGAGGCGTCGGGCCGCAAGACGACGAAGCCGATCGGCGCTTGGCCCTTGATCTGATCCTCGGCGCCGATCACCGCGCATTCCACCACCGCCGGGTGCGAGGTGAGAACGTCCTCCATCACCCCCGTCGACAGGCGGTGGCCGGCGACGTTGATGACGTCGTCGGTGCGAGCCATGATGAAAACGTAGCCGTCATCGTCGATCAGGCCGGCGTCGGACGTATTGTAGTAGCCGGGAAAAGCGTCGAGATAGGCGGAGCGGAAGCGGTCGTCGTCGTTCCACAGCGTCGGCAGGCAGGACGGCGGCAGCGGCAGACGGATGGCGATGTTGCCCATTTCGCCGCGCGGCACCTCGTGCCCCTCATCGTCGAGGATGACGACGTCGTAGCCCGGCATCGGCTTCGTCGGCGAGCCGGGTTTGACGGGCAGAAGCTCGATGCCGACCGGATTGGCGGCGATCGCCCAGCCGGTCTCGGTCTGCCACCAGTGGTCGATCACAGGAACGTTCAGCGCCCTCTCGGCCCAGTCGATCGACGCCGGATCCGCGCGCTCTCCCGCGAGGAAGAGCGTGCGGAAGGAGGACAGGTCGTAGTCGGCCGGCAGCTTGCCGTCCGGGTCCTCTTTCTTCACGGCGCGGATCGCGGTCGGCGCCGTGAAGAGGGCCGCCGCCTTGTGCTCGGAGATGACCCGCCAGAAGGCCCCGGCGTCGGGCGTTCCGACGGGTTTGCCTTCATAGACGATGGTCGTCGCCCCGATCAGCAGCGGGCCGTAGACGATATAGGAGTGGCCGACGACCCAGCCGACATCGCTGGCGGTCCACCACACCTCCCCCGGCTGGATGCCGTAGAGATGTTTCATCGACCAGGTGAGCGCGACCGCATAGCCAGCGGTATCGCGCACCACCCCTTTGGGACGCCCGGTGGTGCCGGACGTGTAGAGGATGTAGAGCGGGTCCGTGCCCGCAACGGGTTCGCACGGCACGTCGCGTCCGGCCTCGAGCGCCGCTGCATATAAAGCGCCGAGGTCGTGGTTGCCCTCGCCCGAGAGGTCCGCCGGGCATTGCTCACGCTGCAGATAGAGCACCGGCGGCGCCGCCTTGGCGAGTTGGCGTGCTTGAGAAATCTGCGGCTCGTAAGGGACGAGACGCGTCGCCTCGATGCCGCAGGACGCGGCAATGATGAGGGTCGGCTCGGCATCGTCGAGCCGTGCGGCGAGTTCCTTCGCGGCGAACCCGCCGAACACGACCGAATGGATGGCTCCGAGGCGTGCGCACGCCAGCATGGCCACCAGCGATTCGGGGATCATCGGCATGTAGATGATGGCCCGGTCGCCCTTGCCGAGACCGAAATCCTTCAGGACCGCGGCCATCGCCTTCACACGGGCGGTGAGCTCGCCATAGGTCCAGACGGATTTGGTGCCCGTGACGGGGGAGTCGTAGATGATCGCAGGCTGATCGGCACGGTCCGGCAGATGCCGGTCCAACGCATTCCAGCACATGTTCATCACGCTGCCAGGAAACCACCGCCCGTACAGTCCCGCGCTCTCGTCGAAGGCGGTCCGCGGAGGCTCGATCCAGTCCACAGCCTCCGCCGCCCTCAACCAGAAGGCGTGCGGATCACTGCGCCAAGAATCGACGGTGGCCTGATAGGCGTTCGACATGTCCCCCTCCCCATTCGCGCTTCATTCCAGGAAGCATCGCTGGACGATGCTATAACCTGACGGCCGCGCAAACGGGAGGACAGTTAGGCTCGTATGCGGGAAATCTCATCCTTGAGACGGAGTTTCTCGCGCTTCAGCTGCGACTGGGCAAGCTGGTCGGCGCTCGGATGAAGGTTTAGGTTATGCAGCTCAGCTTCGATCGCGGCGTGTCTGCGCTCGAGCGCAGCCTTGCGTGCGTCAGTGGACATCAGCCCCTCCGTGCTTAGCTGGGAAAGAGAATAGCACAGGACGCCGCGATATCTACAGCCTAAGCGCGAAAATTGTTACGCGGTTGTCGGATTATGCTGGGGCGTCGCATGCATCAACTTTCCGCGCTCCGTCACCCAAACGATCAGCAATGAAACAACGGAGTAAACCGCGTAGCCAATAAAGAGAGGGTGCGCCGTCCCATCGTAGAGCTGGCCGACGATTCCGCCCAGAAGGGCCCCGATCCCCGTCATCGCAAATCCCACGAACGAGGATCCCGTCCCGGCGATCCGCCCCAGAGGCTCCATCGCCATGGAGTTGAAGTTCGGCAGCATGATGCCGACGAGGTAGAAGCACACGGCCAAAAAGGCGACGAACAGCGCCACCGGCACAACACCCACCAGCGCGTGCACGACGTTGATGATCAAAATCGTCCCGACCAGCGAAATCAACGCTCCATGCGATAGACGCCGCATCCCCACGCGCTCCACAAGAAGCGAATTGGTCAAGCTGGCGAGCACCATCGTCCCTGCGACACTGGCGAAGATCGCCGGAAACCACGTCACGATGCCGTAGATGTCTTGGAAGATCTGCTGCGCGCTGGCGATATAGGTGAGAAGGCACCCGAAGATGAAGCCGAGACTCAAGGTATAGCCGATCGTCTCGCGGCTGCGCAGGATCGTCATCACCGCGAGCCCCAGCGGAACCGGCGTCACGCCGGCGCCGGTCCGCGGGTTGGTCTCGGGAAGACGAAGCCCGATCCAGGCCATAACCAGGAGCGAAAAGGCCAGCAGGAACATGAAGATGGGCCGCCACGAGCCCAGCATCACGAGGAGACTTCCCAGCGACGGCGCGATCACCGGAAGAACGATGAACACCATCATGACGATGCTCATGATCTGGCTCATCGCCCGGCCCACATAGCGGTCGCGCACCACCGCCACCGCGACGACGCGCGGACCCGAAGCGCCGAGCCCTTGAATGACGCGCGCCAACAACAGCATCGTGAAGCTGTCGGCCACGATGGCCACCACCGTCCCTGCCGCATAGACGAGGAAGCCGCCGATCAGCACCGGCTTGCGGCCGATCCGGTCCGACAACGGCCCCACCACCAGGTGACCGGTCGCGAACGCCGCCATGTAGACCGTCACCACGAACTGCTGGGTGTTCGCGTCGTGCAAGGCGAAGGTGGCAGCAATATCCGGCAAGGCGACAAGCATGATATCGACGGACAACGCGGTAATGGCCATCGACATCGCCATCATGCCCACAAACTCAGCGATCGGCTCGCGCCGGCCAAGC
This sequence comes from Acuticoccus yangtzensis, assembly GCF_001927245.1. Taxonomy (GTDB): domain Bacteria; phylum Pseudomonadota; class Alphaproteobacteria; order Rhizobiales; family Amorphaceae; genus Acuticoccus; species Acuticoccus yangtzensis. The sequence continues at coordinate 260,439 of NZ_MJUX01000005.1, forward strand.
CCGTGTGATTGATCGCTCATGAGACTTCTTTCTCGGTTTATGTGCAGCGACACCTAACCCATTTCTCGGGCGGCGCCAGACATGGCAGCCCCGCGTCAGTCGCAGGTCGAACCGCTGTTTCGCCACCGCCGGGCCAAAAGCGCCACGATCGCCGGCAACGTCAGAGACAAAATGATCATACGTGCCGTGTGGATCAGCGCGACGAAGGCCACATCGAAATTGAGGAGGAAGGAAAGCGCAATCATCGTATCGAGCCCGCCGGGCGCATAGGCGAGGAAGACCGACGCCATCGGCCGGCCCAGGATCAGCGCGAACAACGCCGCCAAGGCCAAGGCGACCGCCCCCGCCGCGACGAACGCGGCCAGCGAGGCGAGGAACATGCGGATCAACCCGGCCCGCTTCACACCGCGGAACCGCAGCGCGACCGACGTCCCCAGCATCACCAGTGAGAAGGCCGCCAGCCACTCGGGGATCGCCACGGTGGCCACCCCCGTCAGCGATACGGTGGCCCCGGCGATCAACGGTCCCATCAACGTCGGCGCGGGAATGCGGGCGGCATAGGCGACGCCGACCGACGCCACCGTCAGCGCCACGGTGACGAGGACGTCCATCACGCCGAACTCCGCCGGCCCCATGGAGAGCGCCCCCGATTCGCTCCCCCCGAACGCGAAGGGAATGAGCGCGACGAGAATGAAGAGGCGCGTCGACTGGGCCATCACGACCCGGTCCATCCGCGCCCCGCCCTGCATGGAGACCGCCAGAACCAGCGGAAGGTTGCCCGGTATCGACCCGCACAGGGCCGACAGCCTGTCCCATCGGCCGACGAGGGCCAGCACCACGGCGCTCGCCGTCGTGGTGCCGATGATGCACAGGACGAGGCCGATCAGAGCGAACGGCGCCGTCGCCAACTGGCGCAGCGCCTCGGCGCTGATCGACGCGCCCATCACGGTGCCGAGAACCGAGAACGCGCCCGCCCGCACCGGCCCCGGAAGGTTGACCGGAACGCGCAAGGCCAGCGCGATCACTACGGCCGTGGCCGAGCCCGTCAGGAACGCGGCCGGCATGCCGAGAAAATGGAACAGAAGCGCCCCGCCCCCGCCGATCAATACGGCAAGCAGCGACGGCACGATCCAGCCCGCAGAAAATGACTGCGCCGCCTCAGCGGGCGGCGCGCCATGCGATTGTGTGAGGTCCGACGGCAAGAGGCCCCCTTAGCGCGGGAGCGTCGTCGCCCCCATCAGGTCGAGGTCAATGGCGCGCGCAGCCTGACGACCTTCACGGATCGCCCAGACCACGAGGCTCTGCCCTCGCCGCACGTCTCCTGCAGCATACACCTTAGAAACAGAGGTGCGATAGTCCGTGGTATTGGCCGCAACGTTGGTCCGCGGATCGAGCGCGAAGTCGCCACCTTCCAGGTAGGTGCCCATCCGCGGCCCCGAGAAACCGATGGCGATCAGCACCAGATCGGCGCGAATGTCGAACTCGGTGCCCGGAATCGGCTTGCGCTTGGGGTCGACACGGGCGCAGCGCACATGCGTCGCCTTGCCCTTCTTGCCCACCACCTCCAGCGTGGCGACGGCGAACTCGCGGTCCGCCCCCTCCGCCTGGGAAGACGAGGTGCGGAACTTCGTCGGCCAATAGGGCCACACGACGTCCTTGTTCTCGCGCACCGGCGGCATCGGCCGGATGTCGAGCTGCGTCACCTGCAACGCGCCCTGGCGAATCGACGTGCCGATGCAGTCCGACGCCGTGTCGCCGCCGCCGATCACGACGACATGCTTGCCGGACGCCATGATCGGCGTCTCGTCGAACGGCTCGCGACCGACGCGGCGGTTCTGCTGGGTCAGGAACGGCATGGCATAGTGAACGCCCGCCAGCTCGATGCCGGGAAGGCCCGGATCGCGCGGCCGCTCGGCGCCCGTCGTCAGAAGCACCGCGTCATACTCGGCCGTCAGCGCCTTCAGCTTCTCGCCGTCGATGTCGGCGCCGAAGTGGAAGATCACGCCCTCGGCCTCCATCTGGCCCTGGCGGCGGTCGATGATGCCCTTCTCCATCTTGAAGTCGGGAATGCCGTAGCGCAGCAGGCCGCCGGACTTGGCGTAACGTTCGAAGACGTGCACCTCGTGGCCGACGCGCGCAAGCTGCTGCGCCGCCGCCATGCCGGCCGACCCGGCGCCGATCACCGCCACCTTCTTGCCCGTCAGGCGGGACGGCGGCTGCGGCGTCACCCAACCGTTGTCCCATGCCTTGTCGGCGATCGCCTGCTCCACGCACTTGATCGCGACCGGCGTGTTCTCGATGTTCAGCGTGCACGCCTCTTCGCACGGGGCGGGGCACACGCGGCCGGTGAACTCGGGGAAATTGTTGGTCGAATGGAGATTGCGCGCGGCCTCCTCCCACTCGCCCGTGTAGACGAGGTCGTTCCAGTCCGGAATCTGATTGTCGACCGGGCAACCGGCATCGGATTGGCAGAAGGGAATGCCGCAATCCATGCAGCGCGCCGCCTGCCGTTCCACCTCGGGTTCACTCAGCGGAAGGGTGAACTCCTTGAAATGCCGGATCCGATCCGCCGCAGGCTGATACTTCAGCTCCTGCCGGTCGATCTCCAAAAATCCCGTGACCTTCCCCATCGTCACTCCTTCATGAAACGTCGCCGATGACTGCAACGGATGACGGTTTGGGTCAATTGTCTTGACGCATTCCAGTCGGTTTGCACGCGCAGCGACACCGGTTCGCCACAGCATGGCGACCGGGTCCATCTCGCTCGGCCGGAAACTAGCCTTCGCCTCGCAGCCAAGCAACCCGGCTCGCCGCGCCCTCGCCCTGCCCGAGGAGCCGAACGAGCTCCGGCAGCAGCACGGCGAGCTCGGCCTCCAGCGTGAACGGCGGATTGACCACGACGAGCCCCGAGCCTGTCAGCCCCGGCCCGGCGGGATCTCGCACGGAAAGCTCGGCGGCGAGGATCTTCGGCACGCCGAGCGCGGCCAGATCGCGGTGAAATTTCGCCACCGGCGCCGCCGCCGTCAGCGGATACCAAAACAGATAGACCCCGCCCGCGAAGCGCCGGTGTGCGGCCTTCAGCCCTTCCACCATGCGGCCCCAGTCGGCAGCCTCCTCGAACGGCGGATCCACCAGCACGACGCCGCGCCGCTCCTTCGGCGGCAGATGCCCGCCGAGCGCCATCCACCCGTCGAGCTTCAGCACCTTGGCGCGTTTGTCCCGCCCCAGCGCATCGGTGAGAAGGCCATGGTCGACCGGGTGAAGCTCCACCGCCTCCAGCGCGTCACCCTCGCGCAGCATCGCCTGGGCGATCAACGGTGAGCCGGGATAGTGCAGGAGCGGCCCGTCATTCACCGCCGCCACCGCCGCGCGGTAGGGCGCCAGCAGCGCCTCCGCCTCGTCCGACAGGCGCGCCGCGGCGAGCCGGCCGATGCCGTCCCGCCATTCGGGCGACCGGACCGCCTCCTCGGCACCGAGGTCGTAGAGGCCGATGCCCGCGTGGGTGTCGACCACCCTCAGCGGCTTGTCCTTCTTCATCAGGTAGGTCAGCACCCGCGTCAGCACGGCATGCTTGAAGACGTCGGCATGGTTGCCGGCGTGGAAGGCGTGACGATAATTCAGCGGACTACTGCGCCCCGGCCGGCCGCGATGCCCATGCGCCCAGAAAAGCCTCGACCACATCGGCCGAGTTCTGCGCGGCGAGGCCCATGAAGACTTCCAGCTCGTTCGCCGCCCCGCTGCCGCCGGCCAGGTCGGACAGCGAGCGGAAGGCGATGAAGGGCACACCGTTGGTCGCCGCGACATGGGCGACCGAGGCGCTCTCCATGTCGACAACCCCCGCCTCGAAGGTCGCGAAGATGTAGTCCCGCATCGCCGCATTATCGACGAAGGCCGAGCCCGAGACCCCGTTGCCGCCGACGGTCACCACCGGCGCATCGGTCAGGCAGGCGTCCGGCGCGGTGCAGTGCTGAAGCGTCACCGCGGCCGCCGCCTCGCGGGCGAGCGCCATCAACGCCGGATCGGTCTGGAACCAAAAGCGGTCCTCCGGCTCCTCCACCCCCTCGCGCCGCACCATCTCGGGCTGCGGGAAAATCATCCCGAAGCCCGGAAAATCGCGGTGCATGAACGGCGGCACCTCGTAGCCGTCCGCCGTCTCGCGCGCCAGGACGACGTTGAGATACGACCCCCATTGCTCCGGCACCACCACGTCTCCCAGCGAGAGCGACGGGTCGATCCCGCCCGCGATGCCGGAGAAGGCGATCGCCTCGACATCGTAGCGGTCGATCACCATCTGCGCCGACATCGCCGCGTTCACCATGCCGACGCCGGACAGAAGCAGCACCACCGGCGTCCCGGCGATGGTGCCGGTGACGAAGCGCACGCCGTTCTCCACATGGTCGGCGCGGTCCTGAAGCTTGTCCTGCAGCACGCCCCACTCGGGCGCGAAGGCGGACATGACGGCGACGCGCGGCGTGTCGTCCAGCGGCTCTGCCACCGCCACCATTGCCCCCGCAAGCCCCCATGCGCCGAGCGCCACTGCGATCGCCGTCTTCGTCTTCATGCCGCGCCCTCCCCGCCGATTCGCGCACATCATGCCAATGCCCACGCCGTCAGCCAAAGGCCGAACCCGAACACGGTATGGGCCGACAGATTCACCGCCCGCACCGTCCAGCGGTTCGGCCGGCGCTGTGCGGCGAAGCCCGCCCCCATCGCCGGGGCCATGACGAGCCAGCCCGCCAGCACCGTCACCCAGCCGACGACGAGCGCCGGCAGCAAGGTCGGCGCGACAAGCCAGCCGGTCCCGGCCACGGCGACCAAGACGAAGGCGTAGAGAATGCCGATGAGATAGTGCATCGCCCAGCCGACCGCGGTCTCCCCGGCGATGGACGGCGCCTCGGCGATCGCGGCGTGGACGAAACGGCCGCGCGGCATGTGCGCGAACCAGCGCCCGCCCATGGTCCAGTTGGCCCCCGGCAGCCCGGCCCGCGCGACGAGCGCAAGGTAGACGTCGAACAGCGCCGTCGCGCCGACGCCGATCACCACGATGCGTGCGAAATTCTCCAGCATGGGCCACCTTCCGAAGCGCCGCGCACCGCAGCGCGACCGTCATCCATGCTTAAACGATCACGCCATCTGGCGACAGGCGCCGCGCTGCTCAGGCGATCAGGTCGTCCACGGTGACGTGCCGCCCGTCGATATCGTCGAGCCGCATCGTCTCGCCGCTGGCGAAGTGGACGTAGATCTCACGCGCGGCATCGTCCACCGAAACGCTCTGGATGAACGTGTCGCGCACGCGGATGTGGTCGATGCCGAGCTCGAAATCCTCCACCACGTCGTTGCCGTCACCGGCGGTGAAGGCGAACACGTCCGCCCCGTGACCGCCGCGCATCACGTCGTCACCCGAACCGCCGACGATGGTGTCGCGCCCGTTCCCGCCGTCCAGCGAGTCGAACCCCGCCGCACCGCGCATCAGGTCGGCGCCTTTGTTGCCGTACAGCACATCGTCGCCGCCGTCGCCGTTCAGCGTGTCCTCGCCCTTGCCGCCATAGAGCGAATCGGCGCCCGTGCCGCCGCGGATCGTATCGTCGCCCGCGCCGCCATAGGCCGCGTCGTCATGCTTGCCGGCGGAGAGGAGATCGTCGCCGTCACCGGCGCGCAGGGTGTCGAGGCCGAACTGGCCATACATCACGTCGAAGCCCGGCCCGCCCACCAGATAGTCGGCACGTTTGCCGCCTTCGATCGTGTCGTGGCCGGACCCGCCATAAACGGTGTCGAGCTCGCCATAGGTCCAGACCTGATCGTTGCCGCCGAGGGCGAAGACGCGGTCCCGCGCGCCCGTGCCTTGAAGGACGTCGTTGCCGCTGGTGCCTTTGATCCGATTGGCCATGGCCGCACCTTCAGCGCCGGACGTGTCCGCGATCGCCGCCCGCGTCAGCCGGCGCGAAACCGGGCGGCCCGGCAGACGCCGCGCCCGCCGGATGCGCGATCCATCGCGCCTCGCGTCAATCTACGGAAAAGCGGCACAATGTTGTCAAATCAAAAGGCCGGCGCGCCCCGGATCAAGGGGCACGCCGGCCAGTCTTTCGTGCGCCATGGTTAACGCGGGCCAGGGTCAAGCACCGGCCCGCGTCAGATGACGCGGCCTATTCGGCCGCGACACCCAGGCGCGCACTTTCCATTTCTTCCATCGCGCGGCGATAATCGACCGGCATCACCTTCACGAACTTCGGACGGTAACTCTCCCAGTTGTCCAGGATCGCCTGACCGCGCGTCGAACCGGTATACTTCACGTGGTTCTGGATCATGGTCAGCAGACGCTCCTCGTCGTGGTGCGTCATGTTCACCGACACGTCGACACGGCCCTTGGTTTCGAGGTCGCCGCCGTGGTGGTGGAGACGCTCGATGAGGTCGTCCTCCTCCGGCACCGGCTCCAGGTCGACCATGGCAAGGTTGCAGCGGTCCTTGAAGTTGCCTTCCTCGTCCAGCACGTAGGCGACACCGCCGGACATGCCGGCCGCGAAGTTGCGCCCCGTGTAGCCGAGCACCGCAACCGCGCCGCCGGTCATGTACTCGCAGCCGTGGTCGCCGCAGCCTTCCACCACCGCGACCGCGCCGGAGTTGCGCACCGCGAACCGCTCACCGGCCACGCCCGAGAAGTAGGCCGAGCCGCCGATGGCGCCGTACAGCACCGTGTTGCCGACGATGATCGACTCCGTCGGCACGATCGGCGAATCGGCCCGCGGCTTGACGATGATGCGCCCGCCGCACAGCCCCTTGCCGACATAGTCGTTGGCGTCGCCCGTCAGCTCCAGCGTGACACCCGCGGCAAGCCACGCGCCGAAGGACTGGCCGGCGGTGCCCGTCAGCTTCACAACCACGGTGCCGTCCGGCAGGCCCTCCATGCCGTGCGCCTTGGCGATTTCGCCCGACAGCATCGCGCCAACGGTGCGGTCGATGGAGTTCACCTCCGTCTCGATCACCACCTTCTCTTCGGTGTCGATGGCGTTCCGCGCCTCGGCGATCAGCTTGCGGTCCAGCACCGTCTCGATCGGGTGGAGCTGACGGGTGGTGTTGCGCTGCTCCTCCATCGCCTGCGGCATCTTCACGAAGACCTTACGGAAATCGAGGTGCTTGGCCTTGTAGTGGTCGATCAGCCGGTTCTGGTCGAGCGCGTCGACCATGCCGATCGCCTCGTCCATCGTCCGGAAGCCGGCCGCGGCGAGGTATTGCCGGGTCTCCTCGGCGACGAAGAACATGAAGTTGATCACGTGCTCCGGCGTGCCCTTGAAGCGGCGGCGCAGCACCGGATCCTGCGTCGCGACGCCGACCGGGCAGGTGTTGAGGTGGCACTTCCTCATCATGATGCAGCCGGCCGCAATCAAGGGCGCGGTCGAGAAGCCGAACTCGTCGGCGCCCAGCAGCGCGCCGATGAAGACGTCGCGGCCCGTCTTCAGGCCGCCGTCGACCTGCAGGCGGATGCGCGAGCGCAGGCCGTTGGCGACCAGCGTCTGGTGCGCCTCGGCAAGGCCCATCTCCCACGGTGAGCCGGCGTGCTTGATCGACGTCAGCGGCGAAGCGCCGGTACCGCCGTCATAGCCCGCGATGGTGATGTGGTCCGCCCGCGCCTTGGCGACACCGGCCGCCACCGTGCCGACACCGACCTCGGAGACGAGCTTCACCGAAATGTCCGCCGCAGGGTTCACGTTCTTCAGGTCGAAGATGAGCTGGGCCAGATCCTCGATCGAGTAGATGTCGTGGTGCGGCGGCGGGGAGATGAGGCCCACGCCCTGCGTCGAGTGCCGCAGCTTGGCGATCACCGCGTCGACCTTGTGGCCGGGCAGCTGGCCGCCTTCGCCGGGCTTGGCACCCTGCGCCATCTTGATCTGAATCTGGTCGGCGTTGACGAGATATTCGGTCGTCACGCCGAACCGGCCGGACGCCACCTGCTTGATCGCCGAGCGCTTGGAGGCGCCGGACGGCAGCGGGCGGAAGCGGTCCGGATCCTCGCCGCCCTCGCCGGTGTTCGAGCGGCCGCCGATCTGGTTCATCGCCAGCGCCAGCGTCTCGTGCGCCTCCTTGGAGATCGCACCCAGCGACATGGCGCCGGTCACGAACCGCTTCACGATGTCGGCGGCGGGCTCCACCTCGTCGAGCGGCACGGCCGTGCGCCCGGTCTCGTCCGCGTCCTTGATGCGGAAGAGGCCGCGCACGGTGAAGCGCCCCGTCTCCTCGTTCACGAGGCGGGCATAGTCCTGGTAGCGGTCGAGCGCGTTGCCGCGCACGGCGTGCTGCAGGTTGGCCACCGTGTCGGCCAGCCAGATGTGATTCTCGCCGCGCGTGCGGAAGGCATACTCGCCGCCCACCTCGAGGTGACGGGCCATCAGAACGTCGTCCGAGAAGGCGATGCGGTGACGCCGCACGGTCTCCTCGGCGACCTCGGCCAGCCCCACGCCCTCGATGGTCGTGGCGGTGCCGAAGAAGAATTGGTCGACGAAGGACTGGCTGAGGCCGACCGCGTCGAAGATCTGCGCGCCGCAATAGGACTGGTAGGTGGAGATGCCCATCTTGGACATCACCTTCAGAAGGCCCTTGTCGATCGACTTGATGTAGCGTTCGACGACTTCCATGTCGTCGACCTCGTCCGGGAAGCCCTTGTGGAGGTCCGTCAGCGTCTCGAACGCGAGGTAGGGGTTGATCGCCTCGGCGCCGTAGCCGGCCAGGACCGCGAAGTGATGCACCTCGCGCGGTTCACCCGATTCGACCACCAGGCCGACCGACGTGCGCAGCCCCTTGCGGATCAGGTGATGGTGGACACCCGCCGTCGCCAGCAGCGCCGGAATGGCGATGCGCGAGCGCGACACCAGACGGTCGGACAGGACGATGATGTTGTAGCCGTCGCGCACCGCCTTCTCGGCACGGTCGCACAGCCGCTCCACCATGTCGGCCATCCCCTCCGCGCCCTGCTCGGCGGGATAGGTGATGTCCAGCGTCTTGGTGTGGAACTGATCGTCGGCGATGTCGCCGATCTCGCGGATCTTCTCCAGGTCGTCGTTGGTCAGGATCGGCTGGCGCACCTCAAGCCGCTTGCGCTTCGTCGACCCGTCGAGGTCGAAGAGGTTGGGGCGCGGGCCGATGAACGAGACCAGGCTCATGACGAGCTCTTCGCGGATCGGGTCGATCGGCGGGTTCGTCACCTGGGCGAAGTTCTGCTTGAAGTAGGTGTAGAGGAGCTTCGACTTGTCCGACAGCACCGACAGCGGGGTGTCGGTTCCCATGGAGCCGAGCGCCTCTTGGCCGGTGATCGCCATCGGCGACAACAGCAGCTTCAGGTCTTCCTGCGTGTAGCCGAAGGCCTGCTGGCGGTCGAGCAGCGACTCGTTGGTGCGCGGCGCACGCGAGCGAACCTGACGCTGGTCCTCCAAGACGATCTGCGTCTTCTTCAGCCACTGCGCATAGGGCTTCTCGGCGGCGAGCTGCGCCTTCACTTCCTCGTCGGAAATGATGCGGTGCTCTTCGAGGTCGAGAAGCAGCATCTTGCCCGGCTGCAGGCGCCACTTGGTCTTGATCCGCTCTTCCGGGATCGCGAGGACACCGGCCTCGGAGCCGAGCACGACCAGACCGTCATGGGTCACGCAGTAGCGCGCCGGACGAAGCCCGTTGCGGTCGAGCGTGGCGCCGATCTGGCGGCCGTCGGTGAAGACGATGGCGGCGGGGCCGTCCCACGGCTCCATCAGCGCGGCGTGATACTCGTAGAAGGCGCGGCGCTCTTCGTCCATCAACGGGTTGCCGGCCCAGGCCTCGGGCACCAGCATCGCCATCGCATGGGCGAGCGAATGCCCACCCTGGACGAGGAATTCCAGCGCGTTGTCGAAGCAGGCCGTGTCGGACTGGTACTCGTAGGAGATCGGCCACAGCTTGGTGATCTCGTCCCCGAACAGCGAGGACGAGGCCGTCGCCTGACGCGCGGCCATCCAGTTCTTGTTGCCCCGCAGCGTGTTGATCTCGCCGTTGTGGGCGACCATGCGGAACGGGTGCGCGAGCCCCCAGGACGGGAAGGTGTTGGTCGAGAAGCGCTGGTGGACGATCGCCATCGCCGAGGCGAATCGCTCGTCGGTCAGATCGCGATAATAACCGCCGAGCTGATGCGCCAGGAACATGCCCTTGTAGACGATCGTGCGGCACGACAGCGAGCAGATGACGAAGCCGAACTCCGCCGGCGAACGCCCGCCATAGACGGTGTTGGAGATCACCTTGCGCAGGATGAAGAGGCGCCGCTCGAAGGCGGTCTCGTCGGCGATCCCCTCGCCCCGGCCGATGAAGAACTGCTTCACCACCGGCTCGGACGCGCGCACGGACGCCGACAGCGTATCGGAGTTCACCGGCACATCGCGCCAGCCGAGCAGAACCTGCCCCTCGTCGGCGATCACCTGCTCGACGATGGCGGTCTTGTCCACATGTTCCGGCGGCAGGAACAACATGCCGACCGCATATTCGCCCTGCGGCGGCAGCGAGAAGCCCAGCGTCTCCGCCTCGGCGCGGAACAGGGCGTCGGGCATCTGGGTCAGAACGCCGGCGCCGTCGCCCATCTCCGGATCCGCCCCGGACGCGCCGCGGTGGGTCAGATTGACGAGGATCTCCAGCGACTGCTTGACGATCTCATGGCGCGCCACGTTGTTGATGTCGGCGATGAAACCGACACCGCAGGCATCATGCTCCTTGTCGGCACGGTAGAGGCCGTCGGTCGGAGCGGTGCGAATGGTGGTGTGCGCGTCAGAGCGTGCGATGGTGGGCAACTGGGTCATCGTCATTCTCCTAACAGCCCGCGAGCGGGCACGCCTCTTGATCGGGTCGCTCGTCTCCCTCAGGACGAACGGCTCGAGCACCCGTCCTGATTGTCGGAGGCTCGGTGCGCGCTGACGCGGCATGGCAGCGCGGATGCTGCATATACCGTGTTTGTAGACGTTCGCAAATGGCGCCTTCGCTTCATGCATGATGCAAGCGTGCGGCCAAGCGCGTCATCACCCGTGAAATCAGTGATGCGCCAACGTACTATGTGACACAGTGCATCATAAATTGAACGGTAGCCACAGGGCGATCTGCGGCACCAGCGTCACCAGGACGACGGTCAACAGCATCAGCCCGAGGAACGGCAGGATCCCGCGCGAGACCTCGGTCAAAGTACCGTTGCCAACCGCCTGGATGACGTAGAGGTTCAGCCCCACCGGCGGCGTGATCAGCGCACACTCCACCATGATGACGAAGAAGACGCCGAACCAGATCGGGTCGATGCCGAGCGGGATGAGCGCGCCCATCAGCACCGGCACCATGATGAGCAGCAACGAAAGGCTCTCCATCACCAGCCCCATGATGAGGAGCACCACCGCCACCGCGACGATGAAGAGGCTGGGCGAGCCGATATTGTCGATGATGAAGGTCGAGACGTCCTGCGGGATGCGGTAGAGCGCGATCGCTTTGCCGAAAACCTTCGCACCGGCGACGATGAGGAGGATCGCCACCGTGGTGCGCATCGACATCACCGTCGCCTCCCACAGCCCCTTGAGGGTGAGGCTGCGCAGCACCACGCCGGTGACGAAGAGCGCACCCGCAAAGCCGATCGCCGCCGCCTCCGTCGGCGTATACCAGCCCTGGTAAATGCCGGTGATGACGAGGCCGGCGAGCAGCATCGTCGGGAAGGCGCGGATGCCGGACTGGCGGCGCTCGGCCCACGACGCCTTGGCCACACGCTGGAGATCCGGCTGCGTGCGGGCATAGAGGATCGAGTAGATGATGAAGAGGACGATCATCAACAGCCCCGGCCCGACACCCGCCAGGAACAGCGCCAGCACCGATTCTTCGGTGATCACACCGTAGATGATCATGATGAGCGAGGGCGGGATGAGGATGCCGAGCGTCCCCCCCGCCGCGAGCACGCCGAAGGTGAAGTGCCGCGGGTAGCCGCGCTGCGTCATCTCCGGGATCGCCACGGTGCCGATGGTCGCCGCCGTCGCCACCGACGAGCCGGAGATCGCCGCGAACACGCCGCAGGACAGGATGGTGGCGACCGCGAGCCCGCCCGGCAGATGCCCGACCCACGCCTGAAGCGCGGCGAAGAGATCGCGCCCGACGCCCCCCTTCAGCATCACGTTGGCCATCAGGAGGAACAGGGGCACGGCGACGAGGACGAAGGAGTCCATCGCCGAGAGCAGCCCGGCGGGCGCCATCATCGGCGAGAAGCCGCCCAGAATGAGCAGAATGAGACCGAGACCGCCCAGCACGAAGGCCACGGGGATGCCGATGAGAAGGAGCGCGAACAGCGCCGCCAGAATTGCAACCGTGATCATTGCGACCCTCTCCGAGGTGCCGTGACGGCGCGGCGGCGCCGGGAGAATGGGAGGACGGCGCGCATAGCGCCGGAAGACGGGTTAGAGAACGAGGCGCCGCACGAAGGGGCGCCTCGAGAGGCCGGACGAAAGCGCGCCGGCCGGCCTAGAGCTCGATGTGGTCGTGCGTGGCGGCGGCGGGCGGCTGCGAGGGACGCGCGATGATGAGCGCCACCGCCTGCACCGCGACGAGCGCGAAGCCGAGCGGCACCGACACCTGGCTGACCCATGACGGAAGATCCAGCATCGACCCGACCGTCCGCCCGCGCTCGAACGAGTTCCACGCGATCGGCGCCCCGTACCAGGCGACATAGCCCGATATGACGGCGACGAAGACCAGCGCCACGACGTCCATCACCGCCCGCCCCTTGGTGCCGAGGCGGTCGATGATGACGGTCACGCGGATGTGCTCGCCGGAGCGCAGCAGAGCGGCGCTCCCAAGGAACACGGCCCAGATCATCGCCAAGCGCGACAATTCCTCCGCCCAGATCGTCGGCGCGTTGAAGAAGTAGCGCGCGACGACCTCGTAGGTCAGCATCACGCCGATCGCGAAGAGGAGGAGCGACGCCGCAATGGACGTCGCCTGAGCCACACGCCGCATCATCAGCGCCTTTAGAGGTTCTTGGCCGCGTCGTAGACGGTCTGGCCGAGGTCGCCCGATTCTTCGAGCCACTTGTCGATCACCGGCTGGGACGCGGTGCGCCAGGCCTCGATCTCCGCCTCGGTCGGGTCGTAGATCGTCATGCCGTGCTCTTCGGCCTTGGCGTAGGCGTCCGCCTCGATGCCGGCCATGTCGTCACGCACCGAGGTCTCGGCCGTGGCCGCGGCTTGGCTGATCCAGCCGCGCTCGTCGTCCGACAGACCGTCCCACCAATCCTGGTTGACGATCACCATGAACTCGATGTCGGCGACGTTGACGCGGGTGATCGTGTCCATCACGTCCCACAGCGAGCGCGCGGAGACGCCCGACACGCCGGTCATGCCGACGTCCACCGTGCCGCGCTGGTAGGCGAGGAACTGCTCGGAGCCCGAGATCAGCGTCGGTGCGCCGCCCACGGTGTCGATCCACTCGCCCAGCCATTTGCCGAACACGCGGACCTTCTTGCCTTTGATGTCCTCGGGGTTGGCGATCGGCCCGCCATTGGAGAGGAGCACCACGCCGCCATAGGCCTGCCACCACAGGACGCTGGCGCCCGTCTCGGCGATCGCATCGTCGATCGCCGTGCGCACGGGCGAGCCCGGTGCCACCGCCGCGCGCACCTTCTCTTCGGTGTTCAGCAGGAACGGCATGTAGAAGACGTCGACCGCCGGGATCTCGCCCACGAAGCGCGTCAGAGAGGCGACACCGGCCTCGATCTGCCCCGAGCCGACGGCCTCGGGCACTTCGTTGTCCTTGTAGAGCTGCGCCGAGTCGTAGATCTCGACCTTCACTTCGCCGCCCGAAATCTTCTCGACCTCGTTCTTGAAGAGAACGAGGTTCTGGCCGAGGTGCGATTTCAGCGGAAGCTGCAGGGTGATGCGCATCGTCGTTTCGGCCATGGCCGGCAGCGACAGGCCGACGAGCGCCGCGCCGGCGAGCGCGCCGGCGATCCACGAAGTCTTCATATGATCCTCCCCTTCCGCGCCGTGGGGATCAGCGCGGACTTTTCTTGGCCCACCATGGCCGGGGAAGGACCCCCGATGTCAAGGCATTCCGTGCGGTGCTGTTGTTAAGATCCGCGCGTAGAAAGCTGTAATGTCAGAGAAATGGCAGCTCGGCCCCGAACAGCAGCCTCACGCGGCGAAGGCGTGCTGATGGCTCGCCGTCATCCGCGCCTCGTCCGGCGCCATCTCGCCCATGCCCCGCCCGGCGCTGCGGCCCCAATTGCGGTCCGGCGCGTTCAGCCACGCATGGGCGTTCGCCGACAGGCCAGAACAGACGTCACGGCTCAGCACCGCCACGAAGGTCTTGTCACCCGGAGACAGAATCGTGCGGATCAGACGGGTGACCGTCTCCGCATCGCGCGCCGAGTCGATCAGCCAAAATTCGGAGCCCACCCGGTAGACGTCGTTGAACAGGACGCGCAGGCGCAGATCGACACCAGCACCGTCACGATTGCGGGGGGACACGAACACCGAATGGATAGCCATCTGCCTAACGCTCCGTTCTTGGTTATCCGAACGTGAGCTCGATTGGTTAATGACCCGCTAACGGCCATTAACCTTCCTCTTCGCACCCCTCTCGAGCCTGGGGAAAAGTGGCCGCGGCGCCACCCCGAGCGCGGCCCCTTGTGGGGCGGCCCCGGCGCTATTATCAGCCTTCCCATGGCACGCCCTCCCCTTTTGTCCCTCGCCGACATCGCGCTCACCTTCGGTGGCACCCCGCTTCTCGAAGCGGCGTCGCTGCAACTCGCCCCGGGCGAGCGCATCGCGCTCGTCGGCCGCAACGGCTCGGGCAAGTCCACCCTCCTGAAGATCGTCGCCGGCCTCGTCGCCGCCGATTCGGGGCAGCGCTTCGTCCAGCCGGGCGCCACGGTGCGCTACCTCGCCCAGGAGCCGGACCTTTCCGCCTACCCGACCGTACTCGACTACGTCCTGTCGGGCCTCGCCGAAGGTGACGACGCGCACGCCGCCCGGGCCACGCTGGAGGCCCTCGCCGTCGATCCGGACGCCGCGCCGGGACCGATGTCGGGCGGCGAGATCCGCCGCGCGGCGCTGGCCCACGCCCTCGCCCCCGATCCCGACGTCCTGCTTCTGGACGAGCCCACCAACCACCTCGACATCGCCGCCATCGCCTGGCTGGAAGAGCACCTGAAGGCGCGCCGCAAGTCGCTTGTCCTCATCAGCCACGACCGCCGCTTCCTGGAGGAACTCTCCACCGCCGTCGTCTGGCTCGACCGCGGCCGCACCCACCGCATGGACCGCGGCTTCGCCGAGTTCGAGGACTGGCGCGACGGCATCCTCTCCGCCGAGGAGGACGAGCGGCGGCGGCTCGACAAGAAGATCGAGCAGGAGCAGGAGTGGGTGCGCTACGGCGTCACCGCCCGGCGCAAGCGCAACATGGGGCGGCTCAGGAAGCTGCAAGCCCTGCGCACCGAGAAGCGCGAGCTGCGCAAGGTCACCGGCCTCGCCGACATGCAGCTCGCCTCGGCCGACCGCTCCGGCAAGCGCATGATCGTCGCCGAGGGGCTGACCAAACGCTTCGGCGACCGCACCGTGGTGGACGGCTTTTCGACCACCATCATGCGCGGCGACCGGCTCGGCCTCGTCGGCCCCAACGGCGTCGGCAAGACGACGCTCATCAACATGCTGCTCGGCCGCCTCGCCCCGGACGAAGGCACCGTCACCTATGGCACCGACCTCAAGGTGAACCTGCTCGACCAGCGGCGCGAGGCGCTGGATCCGACGATGAGCCTGCGCCATGCGATCAGCCCCTCCGGCTCGGACCAGATCACGGTGGGCTCCACCACCAAGCACGTCGCCGGCTATCTGAAGGACTTCCTGTTTACGCCCGAGCAGTTCAACACCCCCGTCGGCGCTCTGTCGGGCGGCGAGCGGGCGCGTGTGCTCCTGGGGCGCGCCTTCGCGATGCCCTCCAACATCCTGGTGCTGGACGAGCCGACCAACGACCTCGACCTCGAAACCCTCGACCTCTTGGCCGAAGTCATCTCCGACTATGACGGCACGCTGCTCCTCGTCAGCCACGACCGTGACTTCCTGGACCGCACCGTGACCACCACGCTGGTGGCCGAGGGCGACGGAACGTGGAGCGAGTATCCGGGCGGCTATTCTGACATGCTGGTGCAGCGCGGGTCGGCCCCCGTGCGCAGCCTCGGCGGCCCGGAGCCCGCGCCGAAGAAGGCGAAGGCCGACAAGCCCGCCCCCGCCGCCGCCGCGCCGAAGAAGGCCAAGCTCTCTTTCCGCGAGAAGCACGACCTCGAGACGCTGCCCGCAAAATTGGAGGCGCTGGAGGGCGAGATCGCCAAGCTCTCCGCCGCGATCGCCGACCCGAACCTCTACGCCAAGGACCCCAAGCGGTTCGACAAGCTCACCGCCGACCTTTCCGCCACGCAGGCCGAGAAGGACGCCGCCGAGGAGCGCTGGCTGGAGCTGGAGATGAAGCGCGAAGAGCTGGAGGCGTGACGGGCGCGCCGCTGGACCAGGCACCCGCCCCGCCCATCCGCATCACCGACGCGGACGACCCCGCCATCGCCCTCTTCCGCGACATCCGCGAGCGGGACCGGATCGGCCGCCAGGGCATCTTCATCGCCGAAGGGGAGACGGTGCTGACCGTGCTCCTCACCCGTTCGCCGATCGAGACGCTGGCCATCCTGGTGGACGAGGCGCGGGTGGACCGCATCGCCGCCCTCGCCTTGCGCGGGACCGCGCCGCTCTACGTGGCGCCGCAGGCGGTGCTGGACACGATCGCCGGGTTCCACCTCCACCGCGGCATCCTGGCGGCGGGCCGCGTGCCGGAGCCGCGTGCCTTGTCGGCGCTGCCCGCCGGGCCGCTGCGCCTGCCGGTCTGCGTCAACCTCGCCAACCACGACAATGTGGGCGGCGTCTTCCGCAACGCGGCGGCGTTCGGCGCGGCGGGCGTCGCGGTCGACTCCACCACCGCCCATCCCTTCTACCGCAAGGCGATCCGCGTCGGCGGCGGCGCCCCTCTCACCGTGCCGAGCTATGCCGCCGGGCCGGACCTCATCGCCGACCTCGCGGCCGCGGGCATCACGCCCTACGCGCTGACGCCGCACACCGACAGGGTGCTCGGCCACGCGCCGCTCGCGCCACGCGCGGCCTTCCTCCTCGGCACCGAGGGGCCGGGCCTGCCGGAGGCGCTGATCGCCGCCGCAACGCCGCTTGCCATCGCCATGGCACCCGGCGTCGACAGCCTCAACGTGGCGACTACCGCGGGGATCGCGCTGCACGCGCATGCGCTTCAGCACGGTATCTGATCGGCCGGCCGCCACAGCCTCGCGCAAGCCGAAGCAGGCATGGTCCGAAGGGTCCGGCACCGGCCTCGGAAGGGGCTCCAATGGCAGGTGATGGACGCCCCGCCCCGTGTCCGGGTCCGGTGTTCGGCAGCCGGGCAAGATCGCTGTTCGGATCTCACGCGGAGATGACCGGGCCGGGCGCAACGGGGCCCGACCGACTGTCACGCGGCGGAGTTCGGGTCCTGCCGCATCATCGTCGCGTCCTGCCGCACGCCGGCGGTGTCCTGCACCATCGAGCGGGACAGCGGGAGCACGGCCGCGCCGGTCCCCCCGGCCGGATCGGCCTTCAACACGTTGTCGCGCAGGCGCTCCATGAGGCGCCGCTCGCGGTCGCTGACGGCCCAGACGATGCGCGGCGCCAGATAGCGTGCGGCCACGCGCGGCGACAGGCGGCACACCATCCGGCTCGCGCACCAGTAGTTGCGGAGTTCGTAGCTGACGGACATTGCTCTGCACCAAAGTTTATTGACGTGGTGTGGAGGCTAACCTTTAGGCGCGCCCGGCAGAATGAGGTGTGCCGGAATACCTGTTTGCCTTTCACCAAACTCCACCGGCGCCCCACCGTCCGATCAGCGCTGCTCTCGTAAGGTTAGGCAAAATAAAAACGCTGCGAATCATGCGATCCGCAGCGTTTCATCCTCGCGCCGTGCCGTGGTGTCAGTGCCCCTCGAACGCCATCACCGCGAATGTGGAAACACCGATTTCCGCCAGCCGTTGCGCCCCGCCCAGTTCCGGCAGGTCGATGGCGAAGGCGGCGATCGGCACCGTGCCGCCCGCGCGGTGGATCAGCCGCGCTGCGGCCACCGCCGTCCCGCCGGTGGCGATGAGATCGTCCACCAGCAGCACCGTCGCCCCCTCGCGCGGCATCGCGTCCTTGTGGATCTCCACCTCGTCGCTGCCATATTCCAGCGCATACTCCTCGCGGTACACGTCCGCCGGAAGCTTGCCGCGCTTGCGGATGGGCACGAACCCCTTCCCCATGCGCATCGCCAGCGCCCCGCCCAGGATGAAGCCGCGCGCGTCGATCCCCGCCACGAGGTCCACGTTGAGGCCCGCCACATGGTCAGCGATCGCCTGCACCGTGCGCGACAGGCCTTCCGGGTGGCCGAACAGCGTGGTCACGTCGCGGAAGATGATGCCCGCTTTGGGATAGTCGGGGATCGCGCGCACCATATCGCGCAGGTCCATCGGCGCGCTCATTCTCGTCTCTCCCAGCATGCGGCTCATTCGCCCTTCCCGAGAACGCGGCCCGCCACCGCGTCCAGCTTGGCGATCAATGCCGGATCGCGGGCGGCCGGCGCGGTGATGATTGCAAATTCCAGCGCCGTATCGGACCCCGCCGAGCAGGGCGCGCGCGTGTCCGGCATCGCCTCGGCCAGCGCCGCCACCAGCGCCCGCGCCGCGTCGCCGTTGGCGGCCATCGTGGCGATGATCTGCTGAATATCCACCTCGCCGTGGTCCGGGTGCCAGGAATCGAAGTCCGTCACCATGCCCACCGTGGCATAGGACATCTCCGCCTCGCGGGCGAGTTTGGCCTCCGGCATGTTGGTCATGCCGATCACGTCCGCCCCCCATTGGCGGTAGAGGTGCGATTCGGCGAGCGAGGAGAATTGCGGCCCCTCCATCGCAAGATACGTACCGCCGCGGTGGTGGCTGACGCCCACCGCCTTCGCCGCCGCCTCGATCCTGTCGCCGAGGTCACGGCTGACGGGATGCGCCATCGACACGTGCGCCACGCAGCCGGTGCCGAAGAACGACTTCTCCCGCGCAAAGGTGCGGTCGATGAACTGGTCGACGATGACGAAGGTGCCCGGCGGCAGGTCCTCCCGCAGCGATCCGCAGGCCGACAGCGACACGAGGTCGGTCACCCCGGCGCGCTTCATCACATCGATGTTGGCGCGGTAGTCGATCTGCGAAGGGCCGATGCGGTGGCCGCGCCCGTGCCGCGGCAGGAACACGACCTTGGTGCCCGCCAGCGTGCCGCGCAGCACCTGGTCGGAGGGTTCGCCCCAGGGGCTTTCGATCGTCTCCCAGGTGCCCTCGAGGCCGGGGAGATCATAAAGCCCCGAGCCGCCGATGATGCCGAGCGTCACGTCCATCAGGTGTCCTCGTCGTCCGTCACATAGTCCACTTGCGCCAGGATGAGGCCGCAGGCGGGCGCCACCGGGCCGCACGCCGGACGCGACCGCGCATCGAGCGCCGCCGTCACGTCGTCCGGCCGCCAGCGCCCCAGCCCCACCTCCGCCAAGGTGCCGACCATGGACCGAACCTGATTGTGAAGGAAAGAGCGCGCGCTCGCCCTGATCTCGACCAGCTCGCCCGTCCGCGTCACGTCGAGCCGGTCCAACGTGCGCACCGGGCTCTTCGCCTGACACTGCGCGGCGCGAAAGGTGGTGAAGTCGTGCCGGCCGATGAGCCGGTCCGCCCCCGCCTGCATCGCCGCCTCGTCGAGCGGCTGGGCCACGCGCCACGCCACCCGGTCCAGCGCCAACGGCGGCCGGCGGTTGACGATGCGGTAGAGATAATGCCGCGCGCGGGCCGAATGGCGGGCGTCGAAGTCGTCCCCCACCTCTTCCGCGGCGACGATGGCGACGGGCTCCGGCCGCATGTGGGCGTTCATCGCATCGCGCACGGTGTCGGCGCGGAAGGGCTTGGCGAAATCCAAATGCGCCACCTGCCCCGTCGCGTGGACGCCGGTATCGGTCCGCCCGGCCCCGCTGACGCGCGTTGGCACACCGCACAGCCTCTCCGCCGCCTCCTCCAGCGCCTGCTGCACGGCGCGGCCATTGTCCTGCCGCTGCCAGCCGACGAAGGGCGTACCGTCATATTCGATGGTGAGCTTGTAGCGCGGCACCCGTCAGAGATCCGCGGGCGCGGCCACCTCGAAGCGGTCGCCGGGGCCGATGCGCGCGCCGCGCAGGAAGGCGTCAGCGTCGACGGGCGACTTGCCGGCGCGCTGCACCCGCGTCAGACGCACCGCGCCGGTGCCGCAGGCGACCGTCAGCCGGTCGTCCAGCACAGTGCCGGGCTCGCCCGCACCGTCCGCCACCACGGCGCGCAGCACCTTCAGCCGCTCAGCCTTGCCGGCGATGGTGAATGTCGCATGCGCCCCCGGCATCGGGTTCAGGCCGTGGATGTGGTTGCGCACCGCCTCGGCCGGCTGGGTGAAGTCGATCGGCGCTTCGGCCTTGTCGATCTTGTGCGCGTAGGTCACGCCCTGGTCCGGCTGCGGCGTCAGGGTCAGCGCATCACGCTCCAGCCCCGCCATCGCCCGCACCATCAGGTCCGCGCCGAGCCGGGCCAGACGGTCCGTCAGGTCCGCGGCCGTGTCGTCCGGGCCGATCGGCGTGTGCTCGACCATCGCCACGGGGCCGGTGTCCAGCCCCTTCTCCATGCGCATGACGGCAACGCCCGTCACCGCGTCGCCTGCCATGATGGCGCGCGCGACCGGCGCCGCCCCCCGCCAGCGTGGCAGCAGCGAGGCGTGGACGTTGTAGGCGCCCAGCGGCGCCGCCTCCAGCACCGGCACCGGCAGGATCAGCCCGTAGGCGACCACCACCAGAACGTCCGCCTCAAGCGCCGCGATCGCCGCAGCCTCCGCCGGATCCCTCAGCGACACCGGGTGCCGCACCTCGATCCCGAACGCCTCGGCCGCCTCCTGCACGGCGGACTTGCGCTCGGCCATCCCCCGGCCCGCGGGACGCGGCGGCTGGGTATAGACCGCCACCACCTCGTGCCCCTGGCCGACGATCTCCATCAAGGTGGGCACCGAAAAGGCGGGCGTGCCCATGAAGACGACGCGCATCATCGCGGCAGCCCCCGCGTTCGGTTTGGCCGGGGGGTGCCGTTCATCGCCTGTCCTCTTCCCTCGTGCCGCTCACTCACGCGGCGCCGAGCTTGGCCTGTTTGGTGAATTTCTTGACCACACGTTCCCGCTTCAGCCGCGACAGATGGTCGATGAAGAGAACGCCGTTCAGGTGGTCGATCTCGTGCTGCAGGCAGGTGGCGAGAAGCCCTTCCGCCTCGACGATCTGTTCCGCCCCGTCCTTGTCCAGCGAGCGCACCGTCACCCGCGCCGGACGCTCCACGTCGGACGTGAACTCAGGGATCGACAGGCAGCCCTCTTCGTAGACCGACATCTCGTCCGAGCGGGCGATGATTTCGGGATTGACGAAGACCATGGGCGCGGGCGTCTTCTCCTCGTCGGTCGCGACGTCGAGCACGATGAGACGTTCCAGAACGCCGATCTGCGGTGCGGCGAGGCCGATGCCGGGCGCGTCATACATCGTCTCCAGCATATCCTCGGCCAGAGTACGGATGCGCGCGTCAACCGCGTTGATGGGCTCGGCCACCCGGCGCAGCACCGGGTCGGGCAGAATCAGGATCGGACGTTTCGCCATGGCGGGCAAATATGCCGCCGCAACGTCCGGGTCAATTCTCAACAGCGGGGTGAATTGTCAAACGGCCCGTCACTTGCCTAGGCTCAAGTCCGAAGAGACCCGAGATCCATGACCACACTGTTCCTATCTGCCGACCGCAACCTCGACGACTGGATCGCCGCCTGGCGCGAAACGGCGCCGGACCGCCCCATCCTCGTCCACGGCCAAGACGATTACGACCCGGCGCGCATCGACTATGCGCTGACCTGGCGTCCACCTTCCGGGGTGATGCAGACGCTGCCCAATCTGAAGGCGATCTTCAACATGGGCGCCGGGGTCGACGCCGTGGTGGCCGACCCCGACCGTCCGCCCGTGCCCATCGTGCGCCTGGTCGACAACGACCTGGCCGTGCGCATGAGCGAATACGTGGTGCTGCAGGTGCTGTCCCACTTCCGCCAGGCGCCCGCCTACGCCGCGCAGCAGGCCCGGCGCGAGTGGACGCCCCACGACCAGCCGAGCGCACCCTCCGCCCGCGTCGGCCTCATGGGCTATGGCGTCCTCGCCCAGCACTGTGCGCCCATTCTTCTGGCGCTCGGCTTCAACGTCATCGGCTGGTCCCGGTCGAAGAAGCCGTCGGACATCACCTTGTACCATGGGCGCGACGGACTGCCGGAATTCCTCGCCCGCACGGACATCCTCGTGTGCCTGCTGCCGATGACCGAGGACACGCGCGGCATCCTGAACGCCGACCTCATCGCACAGCTCTCCACGGCGAGCCCGGTCGGCCCGGTGCTGATCAATGCCGGGCGCGGGGGACTGCAGAAGTCGGACGAGATCCTCGCGGCATTGCAATCCGGTGCCTTGAAAGGCGCCAGCCTGGACGTGTTCGAGACCGAGCCGCTTCCCGCCGACAGCCCGCTCTGGGATGCGCCGAACCTCATCATCACGCCTCACGTGGCCGCGGTGCCCGACCCCGCCGCCACCGTCACCAGCATCACCAGCCGCATGACCGCGTTCGAGCGCGGTGACCCCGTGGCCGGCCTCGTCGACCCCGTCCGCGGCTACTAGGAGCGCACCCCATGTCCTTCGATCTCGTCATCAAAGGCGGCACGGTCGCAACCGCGTCGGACGTCTTCAAGGCCGACGTCGGCATCAAAGACGGCATCATCACCGCGCTCGGCCTCGGCCTGACGGGCGCCGAGACGATCGACGCCACGGGCAAATATGTCCTGCCCGGCGGCATCGACAGCCACGTCCACATCGCCCAGCCCTCCGGCGAGGGCATCGTGATGGCGGACGACTTCGAGTCCGGCACCCTGTCCGGCCTCTTCGGCGGCAACACGACGCTGCTTCCCTTCTGCATCCAGGAGAAGGGCAAGAGCCTGCGCGAGGCGCTCACCGCCTACCACGCCAAGGCGGACGGCAACTGCTACACCGACGTCTCCTTCCATCTCGTCATCTCGGACCCGTCCGAATCTGTGCTGGGGCAGGAGCTTCCGGCCGCGGTGGCGGACGGCTACACCTCGTTCAAGGTGTTCATGACCTACCAGGACCTGCGCCTGAACGACGCCGAGATCCTGCAGGTGATGGACACCGCGCGGCGCACCGGCGCGCTCGCAATGGTGCACTGCGAAAACGAGGACGCCATCCGCTTCCTCATCGACAAGCACGTCGCCGAGGGCAAGCTCGGGCCGCCCTCCCACGCCTCCACCCGGCCTCTCGCCGTGGAGCGCGAGGCGACGCACCGCGCCATATCGCTGGCCGAGGTGGTGGATGTCCCGGTCGTCATCGTCCACGTGTCCAACGGCGCGGCGATGGAAGAGATCGAGCGCGCGCGCGCCCGCGGCCTCAACGTCACCGGCGAGACGTGCCCGCAATATATCCGCCTGACCGAGCAGGATCTGGAGGGGATGAACTGGGAGGGCGCCAAGCAGGTGTGCTCGCCGCCCCCGCGGACCCGCGCGGAGTGGGACAACATCTGGCGCGGCATCCAGAACGGTGTGTTCGACGTGTTTTCGTCCGACCACTGCCCGTTCCGCTATGACGACGAGCGCGGCAAGCTGAACCCCAAGGGCCGGACGGACTTCCGCCACATCCCGAACGGCATTCCGGGGGTGGAGACGCGCATGCCGATCCTGTTCTCCGAGGGGGTGAACCAGGGGCGGATCGACATCACCCGCTTCGTGGCGCTGACCGCCACCAACCACGCCAAGACCTACGGCCTCTACCCGAATAAGGGCACCATCGCCGTGGGCTCGGACGCCGACATCACCCTGTGGGATCCGGAGGCCGAGACGGTGATCCGCCATGCCGACCTTCACGACGGGTCGGACTATTCGCCTTACGAGGGCCTCGCCGTGAAGGGTCTGCCGATGACGGTGATCCTGCGCGGCAAGGTGATGATCCGCGACCGCGAGCTCGTCGGCGCGAAGGGCGACGGCGGCTACCTGCCGCGCGGCCTCTCCATGAAGGTGCGCCCCGCGGCCTGAGGCTGGCGGCGCGGGGCGCGTCGCCGCCGCAGGCGTATCGGCGGGCCACACGTCTGCGCGGCCACGGCCCGCCCCATCTCCCCGGCGCGGATTGCCCTGCGGTGTATGCGGCCCCAGGCGCTGCGCGCCGTGGGAGTGCATCGCGGGCTGCACAGTCCCAGCGCGGCGCCTCAGGGCATACACCGCGGGCTGCGCAGCCCCGGCGCGCTGCCCGTCATGGCCATGCACCGCGGGATGCGCGCCCGATGCACGGCGCGTCATGGCCGTGCCTCGCGGACTGCGCGGCCACGGCGCGCTTGCGGCAGCGCGGTGCCCAGCGTTCGATGTCGCCCGGGCGGCTCGTCAGGGCGTTTCCGGCGTTCTATGCTGTTCAGGCTCCGCTCAGGGTTGTGGCCTCATTGCGTGCGGCGGGGTTGCGCCCGGCGCCCAACGCGTTAGGACGCTGCGGCGATCCGCTCGAAATGAATGAAGGGGCGCCGGCGGCTCACGGCCGGCGAGCGCTCCGGGGAGCCTCTGCGATGCGCCATGCCTGTCTCGCCCTCACCGTCCTGGCGGCCGCCGCCGGCGTTGCCGCGTCCGGCGCCGCGCTGGCCCAAACCTACCCCTCGGCGCTGCCGTTGAACACGGACGAGCGGCGCGCTTTGGAGGCGCGTCTCTCCACCATTCTCGACTATGCGCGCGAGAACGAAATGGCGCGCATGGATCTGCCCGGCGGCGGACAGGCGGCCATCCGGCCCTACCGCATCGTGCGCGGGCCGGACGGACGGCTGTGCCGCGGCTACCGGATCGACGTGGACGCCATCGCCGGCCGCGCCGCCGTCGACGGTTACCGCTGCCGTCTGGCCGACGGGCGGGCCTGGGTCATCGTCCAGCCGGAAACGGTGGTCTCACAGGCCACCCCGGCCGCACCGCTGGACCTGCGTCGCCCCGGCGCCGCCACTCCCGACGCGCCGGGCTCCTTCGCCGAGAGGATGCGCGAACGGCTGAACGGCGGCAACGGATCGTTCGCCGCCGGCCTTCCCGGTGCTGACACGGAGACCAATACCGGCCTCTTCGCCCCCGGCGAAGTGCCGCCCGTCCCGCGCGCAGCGCCCGAACGCGTGGCCGATGCGCCCACCCCGTCCGCTAGCGACCCGCTCACCCGCACTGCTCAGACCGCCGCGGCCGCCCCTGGGGGGACGGCACCGGATCAATCCGAACCGGGCCAGACCGCCTCCGCCGAGCGCGCGCCCGGTCAGGCCGGGTCAGGTCAGGCCGCACAGAGCCAGGCGGCGCAGGGACAGACAGCACAGGGACAGCGCGTCCCTGGCGGCGGCAACGCTCCGCGTCCTGCGGCCGGCACCTCCGGCGACGGGGCCGCACCGCGCGCCGTCGATACCGCTGCGGCGCAGACCACCGCGTCCGGCCGCCAAGCTGGTTCAGACGTCGGCGCGCCTCCGGCCGGTCAGGCCCCGCAAGCCCGGCGCGCAGAGGCGCAGGGCACGGTCGGACAGGGCACCGTCGGCCGAGGCGCAGACGGCCAGACGCCGCAAGGGCAGCCGCCGCAAGACCAGGCCGCGCAGGGGACCGAGACGGCGGCCGGCACCAGCACCCTCGCCCCGTCCTCTGCCGAAACGCCGGCGTTCGGCACAGCGGCCGCACCGCGCGTCGTGACCGGCACAGCGCCCTTCACCGCCGACCCCTCGTCCCCGCGCGTCGTCTCCGGCACCCCGACCACCGGGTCCAGCGACGCTCAGAGCGACGAGCGCGTCATCGCCGCCCTCCAGGAGCTCGATTATCTCGGCACGGATGGCGATGCGTCGGGCGCGGCCGTGCAGGACGCGATCGACAACTTCGCTCGTGACGAGAGGTTCGCCCTACCGATGGCGCCGGACCTGCTTCTGACCCGCCTCAACGCAGCGCTCGACCGTTCCGATTCGCTGCCGATCTGCACGACGGACACGCCGACCATGTGCATCGCCCCCTGAGACGGCCGGCCGCCTCAGCTTCCGGACGACGAGTGGTCCTTCACCACCTGGCCGAAGTTCTGGAGCACGCGCACCAGCTCCGGGATCGCGGTGATCGGCAGGACCACGCGGTGGGCGAGCTGGCGGACCTCGGCGTCGTCGCGGTCGAATTCCAGCACGCGGTAGAGGTCGAGCTTCACGACGTTGCGGCCGAAATGCAGGCTGCCGACGCCATCGGCATAAAGCTCGTCCGGGATCTCCTGGCGGCCGACGAATTTCACCTTGCGTCCGGTCGGCGCGCTGCCCGCCGCCGCTCCCGGTGCATCCGAGCCCGGCCCTCCTCCGGCCGCAGCGTTCGACCCCGGCGCACCGGACGCGCCGGCGGCGGCGCCATGCGGCACCTCGCCATTGGCCATGGCGATGCCCCCATTTGCGGTGTCCTTGGACATTGCGTCCTCCTTGTGCGACCGAATCTGCTGCCGTGAGAGGCGACCCGAGCACCTCAGCGCGGGCCGCGCAAGGGGACGCTCCACCGCACCGAGCTGTGCCCCGGCCACATGCCGCTGCCGTCCCGGTCCGCCGCGACACCCACCCGCGCCGCATCCGTCCGCCCGCGCTACCGGCGATCCCGCCGCGCGTCGCCCGGGTGACAGACGCGGCAAGCGGCGGACCCACGGCGGCCCGGCAAGACGCCTGCACGCCACGCCCGAGCGCGACGACCGCACGCCCCGGCCGCCGCGTCCGCGTCCGACCGCCGAGCCGGCCGAGCGCGCCGCCGGCCGTGCGCGTCATATGGCCGGTTGCACCACGCCGGCACAGGTCCCGAAGCCGATCGGCACCCGCCCGGCCCGAGAGCACCAGCCCCGCATGGTAACCATGTCGCCATCCTCCAAGAAGGTGCGTACCGCTCCGCCGGGCAGCGTCAGCGGACGGCTTCCATTCCAGGTCAGCTCGAACAGGGAGCCGTAGCTCCCCGGCCCGTCGCCAGAAATGGTGCCGGAACCGAGGAGATCGCCGATCGACATCGCGCAGCCGCAGGCGCTGTGGTGGGCAAGCTGCTGGGCGGCGGAGAAGTAGAGGTGGCGCGCATTGGTCCGCGTAACCTCCGCCGCGTCACCGTCACGCGCCTGCAGCGAGACGCCGAGCTCGATGTCGAGATTGTGCGGCATCCCTTCACGCAGGTGCGGCAGCAGCGGCGTCCTGCGCGGCGGGGGCGGGGTGCGAAACGGCGCCAGTGCGGCCGTGGTCACCACCCAGGGTGAAATGGTGGTGGCGAACACCTTGCCCTGGAACGGACCCAGCGGCACGCATTCCCAATGCTGGATGTCCCGCGCCGACCAGTCGTTCAGGAGAACGTAGCCGAAGATCGCCGCGTCCGCCTCGCTGGTGGAAAGGCGCGTGCCGATCGCCGAGCGAACACCGACCACCGCGCCGAGCTCCAGCTCGAAATCGAGCCCGGCGGAGGGGGCGAAACGGGGCCGCTTCTCCTCGCCTGCCTTCAATTGCCCCATCGGGCGGCGCACCCCGGTCCCGGAGACGATCACCGTCGAGGCGCGGCCATTATGGGCGATCGGCATGTGATCCCAATTCGCCGGCAGCGCGTGATCGGGACCGCACAGCAACGCGGTGAGGTTGCAGGCATGCTCGCGCGAGGCGTGAAAATCGGTGAATTCGGCCACCGCGAAGGGCATATGCAGCTTGGCCTGGTCCGCACGCACGAGGGCCCGCCCGCTCAGGATCGGATTGTCCTTCAACCGCGGATCCTCGCCGCCGAGGAGGCGCGAGAGGTTGCGACGCGTCTCCCCCCAGGCGAAGCGGCCGACGCTCATGAACGGGTTGAGCGCCGGAACGTCGAATACGGTGAGGTCCGGATCGGGCCGCAAGAGGCCCGCCGCTTCGATCGCCGCCATGTCCAGAATCATGTCGCCGATCGCCACGCCGACGCGCGGCACGTCGTTCACCGAGAAGACGCCGAACGGAAGGTTCTGGAGCGGGAACATGACGTGACCGTCGGCGCCGGGCACCCAGCTCGTGCGCCCGGCATCGTTGGTTTCGTCGCTCATGATCGCCCGGCACGCGGCGCGCGACGGCGACCGTCCGCGATGGAGGCCGCAACGGCCCTCAAGATGTGCGCAAGGGTCACAGGCCCTCCGCCCCCCTCTCTCAACATCTGCCGTTCTAGCTCAGTCCTCCCGGCGTGGGAAAGTCAAAAGCGTAAGATCAAAGCGGGGCGCCGCCAGAAATTATAGTCACGATCAGCGCCATCGCGACCGTTACGCAAAGAAGTACTGCAATATAACGCAAGGCGGCGCGGCGAAGCTCACCAGACGTGACGTCGCTGATGGTGCGCACGACGTAAAGCGATACGCCGAAGGGCGGGGCGATCGCCGCAGCCTCCACCGCAACCACCAGCATCGGCCCCGCCCATACGGGGGAAATCCCCGCCGCCGCGAAACTCGGCGCCATCAGCGGCGTCACCACCAGGATGAGCGCCGCGGGATCCAAGATCAGCGCCGCCGCGAAGGTCACCAGCGCCGCCAGCAGAACGAAGGCCGCCGGTCCGAGGCCCGCCGCCTCCACCAGCTCGGCAATCTCGTCCGGCACCCCGATCGCCCCCATCGCGGCCGAGAAGAGCGCTGCCGCAAGCACCAGGCCGAGGATGGGAAGCGCGGCGCGCACCGTCTCGATCGCGACCTCACCCGCCGCCTTGAGGCCGATGCGCCGCGGCGCCGCCAGCGCCACCGCGCCGCCATAGACCGCCCCCGCGATGCCCGCCTCCACCCCCGTCACGAGGCCGAGCGCCAGACCGCCGAGGATCAGCACCGGCAGGAGGAGCACCGCGAACGCCCGTGTCAGGGCCGGTGCCAGCGCCGGGTTCGCCTCCGAGGAACAATCGTCCTCCGGCGGCGTCGACGGCCCGCCACCCCAACGCGCCGCAACCGCGAAGCCCACGACGGCGAGCCCGGCCGGAAGAAGCGCGGCGAGAAAGACCGGCTCGACCCGCACGCCCGCGGCGATCGCAAACAGGATGAGCGCCGTCGACGGGGGCAGCAGAACCGTCAGCGTGGCCGCCGCCGCGACCAGCGCCGCCGCAGCCCCGCGCGGCACCCCGGCTTTGGCGAGGAGCGGCAGGACGCGCACGCCGATCGCCAGCATATTCGGAAGCGAAACGGTCGACACCGCACCCACCAGGGTCGCGCCGAGGATGGTACCGCCGCGCACACCCCCGCCGAGACGGCGCGCCAGGCCGAGGCCGAGCGCCATGGCATCCGAGGCGACCCCCGCCCGCAGCAGCACCAGACCCATGAAGATGAAGAGCGGGATCGCCACCCAGAGCGGGTTGGCCGCGGTGGCGCCCAGAACGTCCAGGATCGGCGACAGGCTGTGCTCGAAGGCGAGAAGGATCGCCGCGCCGGTGACGGCCAGCCCTGTTCCCACCGGGACCCCGGTCATGCGGATCGCGATCAACAGGGCGACGACGATGGCAATCGTCATACCAGCGCCTCCACCCTCACCTCGTATGCGGCGACCGGCAGGATCAGGGTGATCACCGCTCGCGGGGCGGCAGCGGGGCCGGCGGGATCGACCCGGACCGCTGGCGTCAGGCGGCCGGCATGATGGGCCGTTCGCGCAACCCGTGCGCGGGGACCGGCGCCGATGGTCTGGCGCGCATGCTCCATGGGTCTCTCCCGGCGGCGCATCGACACGTGCGCCTCAGGCCCGTGCATATTTCATCGCGCCATGAATGTCTCGGCCAGTCCGATGAAACACCGTCCGCGTTCACCGCTCGGCGAACCGCCCGGATCGAGCGTCCCGGCGTCAGGCGGCGGCCGACGGACCGGCACACGCCACGTTGCCGCGGTGCATGACGCACGAGACAGCCGCCCGGTGCGGCCGCGTCTCGCCGCCCGGCTCGACCGCCACCGCGCCCGCGCCCGTTTCAGACGAAACGGTTCACCCAGTTTTCGAGACGCTCCTGCCGGCCGGAGCGCGGCTCGGGCTCGATGCCGCGCTCCTCGACGCGCGCCGCGATCGCCGCGAGGTCCCCGTCCAAAAGGTCCCCGCCGGCGTCCCATCCGGCGTAGCGGTCGGCCCGGGCGCGCTCCAGCCCGCCGTCCTCCAGCATGGCCGCCGCCGCCTTCAGGCCGCGCGCGCACACGTCCATGGCGCCCACGTGCGCCGCGACGAGGTCGGCCGGCTCCAGCGACTGGCGCCTCAGTTTGGCATCGAAATTCGTGCCGCCCGTGGTGAAGCCGCCCGCCTTCAGCACCTCGTAGAAAGCGAGCGCCACCTCCGGCACGCTGTTCGGAAACTGGTCCGTGTCCCAGCCGGATTGATAGTCGTTGCGGTTCATGTCGATGGAGCCGAGCACGCCGAGTGTGCGCGCCATCGCCAGCTCGTGCTCGAACGAGTGGCCGGCCAGGATCGCGTGGCCCTGCTCGATGTTCAGCTTCACCTCGTTTTCCAGGCCGTACTTCTTCAGGAAGCCGTAACAGGTGGCGACGTCGAAATCATACTGGTGCTTGGTCGGCTCCTGCGGCTTCGGCTCCACGAGGATCGTGCCCTCGAAGCCGATCTTGTGCTTGTAGTCGACCACCATGGCGAGCATCCGCCCCATCTGGTCCAGCTCGCGGCCGAGGTCGGTGTTCAGCAGCGTCTCGTAGCCCTCGCGCCCGCCCCACAGGACGTAGTTCTGCCCGCCCAGCCGGTGCGTCGCGTCCATGCACGATTTGATGGTGGCGGCCGCGTAGGCGAACACGTCGGGGTCCGGGTTGGTCGCAGCGCCCGACATGTAGCGCCGGTGGGAGAAGAGATTGGCGGTGCCCCACAGGAGCTTCACCTTCGCCGTCTCCATCTTGGCGGCGAAGATGTCGGTGATCTCGTCCAGGTTCCGCCTGGATTCCGCGAAGGTCGCCCCTTCCGGCCGCACGTCCGCATCGTGGAAGCAGAAATAGGGTACGCCCAGGATGGCGAAGAGGTCGAACGCGGCGTTCGCCTTGGCGCGGGCATGGTCCATCGTGTCGCCGAACCAGGGCCGGGCGAAGGTCTGCCCGCCGAACGGGTCGCCGCCCGGCCAGGCGAAGGAATGCCAGTAGGCGACGGCGAAGCGAAGATGCTCCTCCATCGTCTTGCCGGCGACGACCTCGGCGGGGTCGTAGTGGCGGAAGGCGAAGTCGCCGTCTGCGTCGAGACCGGCGTAGCGGACGGGCGCGATGCCCTCGAAATACGACATGGGAGTGTCCAGAAGCTAAGAGGCGGCGCGGGGCCGCGAGAGAACCGG
This sequence comes from Acuticoccus yangtzensis, assembly GCF_001927245.1. Classification (GTDB taxonomy): domain Bacteria; phylum Pseudomonadota; class Alphaproteobacteria; order Rhizobiales; family Amorphaceae; genus Acuticoccus; species Acuticoccus yangtzensis. Next base: position 291,887 of record NZ_MJUX01000005.1, read on the forward strand.
CGGCGCGCGCCGGGGATGTCAGGCGGCGGCCTTGTCGCGTGGATTGGTGCCCATGATGATCATCGACAGGATGTCGTCCTCGGTCACGTCCGCGGTCGCCTCGGTGCCGACCACCTTGCCGTTCTTCATCACCGTCAGCCGGTCGCACAGGCTCATCATCTCGCGCGTGTCGTGGCTGATGAGGATGATGCCGAGACCCTGGCGCTTCAGCTCCTCGATGAGCTCGGCCACCATCTGCGTTTCATGCACGCCGAGCGCCGCGGTCGGCTCGTCCATGATGAGAATCTTGGCGTTGAAGTAGACCGCCCGAGCGATGGCGACGGACTGGCGCTGCCCGCCCGACAGCGCCGCCACCGGCTCCGACAGGCGTTTGAAGTTGGGGTTGAGCCGCGCCATGATGCGCCGCGTCTCCGCCTCCATCGCCGCATCGTCCATGAAACCGAGCGGGGTGACGATCTCGCGCCCGAGGAAGAGGTTGGCGGTGGCGTCGAGATTATCGGCCAGGGCGAGTGTCTGGTAGATCGTCTCGATGTTGTAGCGCCGGGCGTCGCGCGGGCTCTCGATCTTCACCGGGGTGCCGTCGATCCTGATCGTCCCCGTGTCGGCCCGGTAGGCGCCGGAGAGGATCTTGATCAGCGTCGACTTGCCGGCGCCGTTGTGGCCGAGGAGGCCGAGCACCTCCCCCGGCCACAGCGACAGCGAGACGTGGTCCACCGCGTGGACACCGCCGAAGGCGATGGAGATGTCCTCCATCTCGACGAGTGGGGTCGTGGTCCGGTCCGCCATGGTGTCCCCCTATTTCACGCCGAGGCGGCGGCGGTAGATGATGTCGATGAGGACGGCCAGCACCAGCACCGTGCCCACCACGATGTTCTGGAACGGCGCGTCCACACCCACCATCGCCATTCCGGACTGCAGCGACTGCATGATCAGCGCCCCCAGGATGGCGCCGTAGATGGTGCCGACACCGCCCGACAGCGCCGTCCCGCCGATGACGGCGGCGGCGATCACCCTGAGCTCGTCCAAAGTGCCGATGTCGTTGGAGTGGAAGGAGAGCCGCGCCGAGGCGACCACCGCCGAAATGGCGCAGAGCGCGCCCATGATGGCGAACACCTTCACCGTCAGAAGGCGCGTGTTGATGCCGGACAGCTCCGCCGCATCAGGGTTGCCGCCGGTGGCGAAGATGTAGCGCCCCAGCCGCGTGCGCCGCGCGATCACCGTCATGGCGACGGCGATGGCGACGAGAAGCAGCACCGAGATCGGCAGCCCGTATGCCGCGACGAAACCGTCCGGCACCGCCTCGCCCCGCTCGCGGAACATGCGCCGCACAGCGCCGGACGGGATTTCGTAAGCGTTCAGCACCGCCGCGAAGCCGAAGATGGCGCCGACGACGATCAGCATCATCACCCCCTCCGCCCACACCGGCTTAAGCGGCACGCCGTGGCGCGCCTTGGTGCGCCGGCTCATCGCCATCAGCACAACCGCCGCGGCCGAGCACAGCCCCGCCACGATCCACGAGGCGTCCACCCCGATGGTGCCTGTGATGCCGCCGAACATGCGGAAGGTGTCGTCGAGCGGGCCGATGGTCTGCCCGTCCGTCAGATACCAGGCGACGTTGCGCCAGACGAGCAGCCCGCCCAGCGTGACGATGAAGGCCGGGATCGTGAGATAGCCGATGAGCCAGCCCTGGAAGGCGCCGATCGCGGTGCCGACGAAGAGGCCGACGAAGATCGTGACGATCCAGATCAGCGGGTTGCCGTAGTCGAGGCCGATCACCTGCGGCAGGAACCACGTCTGCGTCATCGCCATCACCGCCGAGCAGGTGGCGAGGAGCGAGCCCACCGACAGGTCGATGTGGCGGGTGACGATGACGAACACCATCCCCGTCGCCATGATCGCCACCGAGACGGTCTGGATGGTGAGGTTGAAGAGGTTGCGCGGCGTGAGGAAGCGCCCCTCGGTGACGACGTCGAACATCACGCAAAGGACGATGAAGGCGCCGATCATGCCGACGAGGCGCAGGTCCACCTCGAGCGATTGGATGAAGCTGCGGCGGGGCGGTGCGGGCGCGCGGCCCGCTGCGGTATCGGTCATGGCTTGCCGTCGGTCATGAGGAACGCACGCGGGAGGGGCGCCGCCGCGACAGGGCGGCGGCGCCCGTCAGATCGTCAGTTGCAGGGGGCGGGACCGGCCGAAACGCCCTGGCAGAGCGCGTCCTTGGAGATCCACCCGGCGTCGACGACGACCTCGAGGTTCTCCGCCGTCACCGGCACCGGCTTCAGGAATTTCGCCCACAGCGTGTTGCCGCTGGCCGAGGTCCACTCTTCGGCGCCTTCGATGGCGCTCATCTCCTCGCCGCCGGCGAGCGCCAGGGCGATCTCGGCCGCCTCACGCCCGAGGTCGCGCGAATCCTTCCACACCGACACGGTCTGCGTGCCTTGCGCGATGCGGTTCAGCGCGGCGTGATCGGCGTCCTGGCCGGAGACGGGGGTGCCGTCCATGCCCTGCGCCGTCAGCGCGGCGACGGCGCCGCCCGCGGTGCCGTCGTTGGAGGCGACGACCGCGTCGACCGCGTTGTCCTCGGCGGTGAGGATCTGCTCCATGTTGCGCTGGGCGTTGGCGGGCAGCCAGCCGTCCGTATAGGCCTCGCCGACGATGGTGATTTTGCCCGCGTCGACCGCCTCCTGCAGCACCTCCTGCTGCCCGGCGCGCAGGAAATCCGCGTTCGGATCGGTGGGCGAACCCTTGATCATCACGTAGTTGCCTTCCGGCACCTCGGCGAGCACGGCGCGCGCCTGCATCCGGCCCACTTCCACGTTGTCGAAGGTGAGGTAGAAGGCGCGCGGATCGTCGATCAGCCGGTCGTAGCCGACGACGGGAAGGCCGTTGTCCGCGGCGAGCTGAACGGCCGGGATCACCGCCTGCGAATCCTGCGCCAGGATGATCAGCGCGTCGACCCCCTGGGCGATGAGGCTTTCCACGTCCGACAACTGCTTGGCGGACGAGGACTGCGCGTCGGTCGACACGTAGGCCGCGCCGGCGGCTTCGAGCGCCTCTTTGATGGCGGCTTCGTCGGTCTTCCAGCGCTCTTCCTGGAAGTTCGACCAGCTGACGCCCACCGTGAGGTCCTGCGCCATCGCGCCCTGCGACATGGCGGTTCCGGACAGGCCGGCGACGACAGCCGCCGCCATAAGCGATTTGATCTTCACCATTTCCTCCCGCCGCCGGGTTCAACGTCCCGGCGAATCCATTTCGGTTTCATTCGATAATCGCATAATTAGTTCAGCCTGAGAATTAAAAAATGATGCTGCGAATGCGAAATGGGCTTCGCTGCTGCACAAAGCGCCGAAATGGCTGCGCATCTATTCGTTGCGTATTTAATTCGCGGCGTAATTCCTTTATTTTGTAAATCTATGGCAATGCCCGACCTCATCGACGCGCTCCAGACCGGATGCGGCCCCCTTCTGCCGGTGGTGACCGAGACGCGCCCCCTGCGGCAGCGCCTGTTCGAGAGCCTGCGCGCCGCCGGCGCCTCCAGCCGCGCCGACCTCGCCCGCTGGCTGGACTGCTCGCCCGCCTCCGTCACCGCCGTGTCGGCCGAGCTGATCGACGCAGGGCTGGTGAAGGAGATCGACGCGCCGCGCGAACCGTCGCGCGGGCGCCCGCCGGTGGCCCTCACCGTCAACGCCGCCGTCACCGCCGTCGCCGGGGTGAAGCTGACGGACGATGCCCACACCGCCGTCATCATCGACTTTTCGGGCGCGCTGATCGCCCAGGCGACGCTGCAGAGCGCGGCGCACCGGCAGACCATGGCGGCCACGCTCACCGAAGCCGAAGCGCTCCTCGACATGGCGCTGGCGAAGGCGGGGATGACGCGGGCGAGCCTCTCCTGGGTCGGGCTCGGGATCGCCGGGGTGGTCGACCACGCCGCCGGCATCGTCCTGTGGTCGCCCCTCCTCACCGAACGCAACGCGCCGCTGCGCGAAACCTTCGCCGCCGCCATCGGCCTCCCCGTCACCATCGACAACGACGCCAACCTTCTGGCGCTCGCCGAACTGTGGTTCGGGGCCGGGCGCGGCATGACCGACTTCGCCGTGGTGACGATCGAGAACGGCGTCGGCATGGGGTTGGTCCTCGGCAACCGCATGTTCCGCGGCGGCTCGGGGCTCGGCATGGAACTCGGCCACACCAAGGTGCAGCTCGACGGAGCTTTATGCCGCTGCGGCAGCCGCGGGTGCCTGGAGGCCTATGTCGCCGACTACGCGCTGGTGCGCGAGGCGCAGACGGCGCTCCACTTCAACCGCGACGAGGCGGGAAGCGCGCGCGAGCTCCTCGAAACGCTCTATGACGAGGCGAAGGCGGGCCACAAGGCGGCGCTCTCCATCTTCCGCCGGGCCGGGCGCTACCTCGCCGTGGGCCTCGCCAACGTCACCGAGCTGTTCGACCCGCACCTCATCATCATCTCCGGCGGCGAGATGCGATTCGACTTCCTCTACGCCGACGCGGTTCTGGCGGAGGTCCAGGCGCTCACCGCCCAGACCGGCCGCACCGCGCCGAAGATCGAGATCAACGCCTGGGGCGACATGGTGTGGGCGCGCGGTGCGGCGGCCCTCGCCCTCTCCGCCCTCACCGAGCAGCTTCTGGGGACCGAACGCGTCGGAGGATAGCATAAAGGCAATCACACAGGAGCCCTGCCCCGTTCGCCCGAGGCCGATCCGCGCGAAGGGCTCGAACCGGCCACCATGCGCGCCAAACGACGCTGTGCACGCGCGCCGAAGTTGCGCCGCACTCATGCGATGTGACGCGGACCTGACGCGGCGACGGCGGACGCCCCTCGCCCGCTCTCCCGCATCGGCCATGGATGCGGCCGCAAAGACTGCCATGGCACGCTTCAAGCGACGCGCCGACCGGCCCCCAAAGGTGTGCCCGGCCGGCATCAGACCGCCCCGCTCTGCGTCGATTGCTCCCGCGAACACAATCAGGAGTGGCAAACTCACCCGGCTCCACTTTATCGGCATAACGATTGCACGGCTTTGAAACCCATTGCGGCTCGGCTGCACGACTTACTGAAATGGATTGCCCTTATCCATGTCCGACGCGCCTGATATGACCCGCCCTTCCTCCTTTCCGCCCGCCCCGCCCGGAGCGCCGCCGGTCGACGCCGACGGCGGCATCCACGGCCTGCCCGCGGCCCAGCGCGTGCTGGCAGCGCTCCGCCGCATGATCATCCGCGGCGACCTGATGCCCGGCTCGCGCATCGTCGAACGAACGCTGTGCGCCCAACTCAACGTCTCCCGCACGCCGATGCGCGAGGCGCTGAAGCTCCTCGAAATCGACGGGCTGATCGAGATCTCCCAGCACCGAGGAGCGCGCGTTCTCGCCTTCACCGCGGCCGAGGCACTGGAACTCTTCGAGGTGCTGGCGAGCCTGGAGGGCCTCGCCGCGGAGCTGGCGGTGGCCCGCATGACGCCGAGCATCGCCGACGCGCTCAGCCATCTTCATGGGCGGATGCGCGAGTATCACTCGACGCGCAATCGCGACGCCTATTTCGACTGCAACAGCCAGATCCACGAGATGATCGTGAACGCGGCCGGGAACCGCGCCCTCGTCGCCACCCGCCATAACCTGATGCTGCGTGCCAAACGCGGGCGTTACATGGCCATCATGTCGATCTCGCGGTGGGACGAGGCGATGGGCGAACACGAAATGCTGATGGAAGCGCTCCACAAGGGCGACCCCGAAGAGGCGGGTCGCGTCTGGCGCCGCCACCTGATGCGCACGGGCGAAACCGTGGCGGCGGCGATCGCCAGCGCACCGTCCCGCTGACGCGAAGCGCGGCCGCACTGCGCCGCCGTGCGCACGATGGAGACACCGATGGCGACGACGAAGCCCGGCCCGTTCGGTGAAGACTGGACCGCTCCGGCGCCAGATCAGGCAACCAGCCCGGCGGCGAGCGGCGAGGGGCGCGCACGGCCGGAGCCACGCTCCCGGCCCGCCCGCGGCACGCCGGTCGCCCCGCCGCTCGCCGTCGTCACCGGGGCGGCAACGGGGATCGGCCGGCACCTCGTCAGCAGCCTCGGCGCTGCCGGCTACCGCGTCGCCTTCACCTTTCTGGACACGCCGGCCGAGGCCGCGAGTGCCGAGAGCGCCGCGCGCGCCGCCGGTCACGACGTCACCGCCTACCCGTGCGATGCGGCGGACAGCACCGCCGTCACCGCCTTCTACGACGCCCTCGCGCGCGACTACGATGCCGCGCCGGAGCTTCTCGTCAACAATGCCGGGGTGCAGGTGCTGGCGCCACTGTTGGATCTGGCGCCCGAGGACTGGGACCGCGTCATCGACAGCCATCTCAAAGGCGCTTTCCTCAACACCCAGGCGGCGGCGCGGCTGATGGTGGAGCGCAAAGTGGCCGGGAGCATCGTCAACATCGGCTCGGGCTGCAACAAGACGGCCTTTCCCCGCCTCGTCAGCTATACCGCGGCCAAAGGCGGCATCGAGCAGTTCACCAAGGTGGCGGCGGTGGAGCTGGGGCCGCACGGCATCCGCGTGAACTGCGTTGCGCCGGGGGCGGTGGAGGTCGAGCGCACGGCGTCGGGGACCGAGGACTATGCCGCCAAGTGGGCCGCGGTGACGCCTCTCCGGCGCGTAGGCCGGCCGCAGGACATTGCCGGGCCGGTGCTCTTCTTCGCCTCACCGGCCGCAGCCTTCGTCACCGGGCAAACGCTGTGGGTGGACGGCGGCGTGTTCAGCCGCCCGGTCTGGCCGGAGGGCTGAACACGCCCCGTACGGGTGGCGGCCGTCCTCTTAGCCCCGCGTCAGTGCGGCTCGTTCAGCGCTGCGCCGAGCTTTGCGGCGATCTTCGTCAGCCACCTTTCGCTCCATGCGGGACCGATGAGCTGGACGCCTGCCGCCGGCCCGCCGCGGCGCTTGACCGGAACCGTCACCGCCGGGAGGCCGGCCAGCGTGGCGATCGCGCAAAGGTCGAATTCGTGCGGCGCCATCTCCGCGCCGTGGCGGAGAGACAGGCGCGGCGCGGTGGGCATCAGGATGAGGTCGACCTCCATGAGGAGACGCAGCATCTCGGCCGCGACGGCACGGCGCACCGTGTAGGCTTCCACCAGGAGCGGCGCCGCGATCAGCGCTCCGTCCTTCACCCAGCGGCGGAAGCCGAGGCCGTAGCGCCCCGGATCGGACGCCAGGGAGGGCGCCGAGTGGACCGAAAGCTCGGCTTGAAGGATGCGCCGTGCCGCAGCGCCCGCCTCGGGCACCGTCGCGGTGCCGAGCCGCACGTCACGCCGGGCCGCCCCGGTTCGCTCCATCGCCTCGCACGCGCGGTAGAGCGACAGACGAACCGCCGATTCCATCGTCGCATCGGCGAGCTGAAGCGCGCCGAACACCAGGGATTTGCCCTCCGGCTCGGCCCGGTAGCGCCGCTCGGACGGTGCGACCGCGTCGAGGTCGGCCTGGTCGAACCTGTTCACCGCGTCGAATGCGGCACCAAGGTCCTCCGCCGCGTGGGCGATGAAACCGACGCTGTCCATCGACGGGGCGGCCAGCACGATCCCCGTGCGGCCGATGGCGCCGTAGGTGGCACGCAGCCCATAGACCCCGCACAGCGCCGAGGGCACCAACAGCGAGCCGAGACAGTCGCTTCCGAGGCCGAGCGACACCATGCCGGAGGCGACCGCTGCGGCCGCACCACCGTGGGCACCGCCCGTGCTGGCACCTTCGGCCGCGGGGTTTCGCGTGATGGCGATCTGGCCTCCCGTGGCGCAGACCCCGCCCTCGTCCACCCGCGTCTTGCCAGTGATGATCGCGCCGGCGTGGATGAGTGAGGTGACGAGAGCGGCATCGGCGGCGGCCGGACCCGGATCGGGGCCGGGATGGCCGCACCCGGTGACGACGCCCGCCATGGCAATGGTGTCCGACACGGCGACAGGGACCCCATCCAGCGGACCGCGGGGCGTGTCGGCGGTCCAGCGGCGGGCGGCGTGGGCGGCTGCGACGCGGGCCGCATCGTCGGTGCGGCGCACGAAGGCGGCGATCTCGCGATCTTCCGCGTCGATCCGGTCGAAGGATGTGGCGGCGAGGCTGAACGGGGTGGCGGAACCCGCCCGAAGCGCCGCATGGCACGCGGTGACGCCGGGCACGCGCCGGCGCTCGCGCAGCCGCTCGGCGCCGGGCACGCTGGCGCCCGCCATGTCGGCGGCTTGTGCCATCAGGTCAAGCTGCATCAGCCCGCCCCCTTCCTGGCGCCCGGCTCGTCAGCCCGCGGACGCCGCCGCAAATCCCATGCGTCGCAATTCCAATCGCGAGGTCCGCCCGGCCGTTCGCGCCCTTGGTCGGTCGCGCGCGGCGTCGGCCGGTCGCTGCCGCGCCGGCGCGCTCGCCTGCGGTTCTCAATCCGTCAGCCATCAAATCAAAGGTCTTCCAAATAAGTAGAGTGTTAAAGCGTTGTACGCACTTCCCAAAGCTCAGGAAATAGCACGACATCGAGCATTTTGCGAAGGTACGAAACGCCTCCGGTTCCTCCCGTACCACGTTTCAACCCGATGATGCGCTCAACGGTTGTGACATGGTTGAAGCGCCAACGCCGAAAATAGTCTTCGAGATCGACCAGTTTCTCGGCCAATTCATAGGCAGACCAATGAGAATCGGGCGCAACATAAATCTGCCGCCAAATCGCCAGCACCGAGCCTTGTTTGGCGCGCGGCCCGCGAAAGTCGGTCCTCTCACCGTCAGGGCCGATGGCGTAGCCCTGACGGCCGAGCCAAGCGATCGCCTCGTCGTAGAGGCTGGGTGCGGCCAGGATCGCCTCCAGCTCGGCCATGATGTCCGGCCGGTGATCGTGCGGGCGCAGCATCGCCGGATTGCGGTTGCCGAGCAGAAATTCGATCGCCCTATACTGGTAGGACTGGAAGCCTGAGGACCGCCCGAGGGCACCGCGAAAGTGCGAATATTCACTCGGCGTCATCGTGCGCAACACATCCCACGAGGCATTGAGCTGCTCGAAAATGCGCGCGACGCGGGTAAGCATCTTGAAGGCGGGGCGCAGGTCGTTCGCACGAATGGCCGAAATCGCCGAGCGAATTTCGTGGACGGCGAGCTTCATCCACAGTTCGCTGGTCTGATGCTGGATGATGAAGAGAAGCTCGTCGTGCGCGCCCGACAGAGGCGCCTGGGCGGACAGCACCTTGTCGAGGCCGAGATAGTCGCCATAGGCCATTCGGTCGCCGAACGATATTTCCGCGCCCTCGTCCGCCGGATCGTAGGGGGCTTCGCCGCGCGTCACGGGCAGGCTCTCATGTGACGGCCGCGCGCACGCGGAAAGCCGGATCGTCCCACAGTCGCTCGGACATGATGCGCTCCAGAATGGCGGCCGCTCCCCTCACCTCGTCGGCGCCGATATAAAGCGGAGCGATGCCGAAACGGATGGCGTCCGGCGCCCTGAAATCGCCGATCACGCCATGGGCGATCAGCGCCTGACAGATGGCGTAACCCTCCGGGTGGCGGAACGAGACTTGGCTGCCGCGCCGGGCGGGATCGCGCGGCGAGGCCAGGACGAGGTCCGGGCAGCGCGCCTCGACCTCGTCCACCAGGAGCGCCGTCAGCGCCATCGAGGCGGCGCGCACGTCGTCCATGGCGACACCGTCCCAGACGTCGAGCGCGGCATCGAGCGCAGCGAGGGCGAGAACGGGAGGCGTGCCGACGCGCATGCGGCCGGTGCCCGCGGCGGGGCGATAGTCGAGGTCGAAGGCGAAGGGGGCCGCGTGGCCGAGCCAGCCGGACAGCACCGGCCGCGCCCTGTCCGCCCAGCGCGGGGCGACGTAGATGAAGGCCGGCGCCCCGGGCCCGCCGTTCAGATATTTGTAGGTGCAGCCGGCGGCGAAGTCTGCCCCCGCCCCGGCGAGGTCCACCGGCAGAGCGCCCGCCGAGTGGGCGAGGTCCCACACCGTCAAGGCCCCCGCGTCATGGGCCTTGGCGGTGAGGCGCGCCATGTCGTGAAGGCGGCCGGTCCGGTAGTCCACCTCGGTCAGCATCAGGACCGCGACGGTCTCGTCGATCGCTCCTTCCACCTCCTCCGGCTCCACGACCTTCACGACGTGGCCCTGACCCATCGTTTCGACGAGGCCGGAGGCGACGTAGAGGTCGGTCGGAAAGTTGCCGCTGTCGGACAGAACGACCCGGCGGTCCGGCGCGGCGGAGCGGGCAAGGTCCAGCGCCGCCCCCAGCGCCTGATAGATCTTGATCGACAGGGTGTCGCCCATGGTGACGGTGCCGGGCGCGGCGCCGATCAGCCGGGCGATGCGGTTGCCGATGCGCTCGGGCGCGTCCATCCACCCCGCGTCGTTCCAGGCGCGGATGAGGCGCTCGCCCCACTCCTCGGTCATGGTGGCGGCGACGCGGGCGGCGGCGGCCTTGGGGAGCGGGCCGAGCGAGTTGCCGTCCAGATAGATGATGCCGGGCGGCAGGTGAAACAGCGCGCGGGTTGCGGCGAAGGGATCCGCGGCGGCCGCCGTGCCGGGCCGCATCGCCGTGGTGGCCGTGCCTGAATGATCGTTCACGCCCCTCACCCCCGCTCGCCGCCGGTGGGACGACTGAACAGCCGCAAGGGGCCCCAATGCAAGCTCAAAGGCTCGGCACCCGCACTGCGCCGTCCGGCGAACGGAAGGCCGACCTTTACCTTGATGCTGTGCACCGGCGACGAACGCGACGGGGGTGGGTGGGCGGCGGTCGGCGGCGCGTGGCCCGCGCGCACTTGACGGGCACGCCAGCCGCGCGGCCGCGCCGCGTCCGGCGCAGGTTTCGCACGTGACGGCTGAGCGCGTGACGGCTCAGCCGGCGCGGATCTGGCCCTCCAGCCCCACCACCTTGGCGAGTTGGCGCATGCGGCGCAGCGGCCTCTCCCCATCGAACGCGGCCATGTCGGCGGGCATGCGCAGGATGAGACTCCCCCCGTCCCGCTCCACCGCCAGCTTGGGGATTACCCCGGAAATCCCCGGCGCCAGCACGTAGGCGATGCGCAGGATCGCCGCCACCGCCTTCGCCCTCTCGCGCAGACGGTCACTGCACAGGGCCTCGGCACTGTTGTGCGCCACGGCAGGGTTTTCCGGCCCGCCATAGCGCTCGTTCAGCACCTGGGCGAGGAAGCCGCGCCCCGGATGATCGACGCCGTAAAGTGCCACGTTGGAGATCACCGCCAGCGCCTGATCGGCCCGGTAGTCCGGGTGCGAGCGCCACGAGATGTCGGACAGCAGGCACGCGGCGATGCGCAGGCGCTGATCCTCCTCGCTCTCCTCCAGCCCCATCGCGTCGATGCACATCTGCGAGAAATCGACCAGCTCGGCCGAATGGAGCGGCGAGCGGTTGCGCAGGATGGCGAGTTCCTCCGCCGCGACGATGAGCGGATCGCGCCCGCGCTCGTCCGCGGCCAGCGCCTCGTAGATCATCCCCTCGCGCACGCCGAGCGAGGAGGTGAGGATCGTCTTGGGCTGCCCGAGCGCGATGAGGGCGCGCATCACGACGGCGCCCCACGGCACCAGCGGTCGCCGCCCCTTGGAGACGACGTTGCCGGGATCCATCGTATCGAGCCCGTTCTTGATGAGCTCGTCGCAGAAGTCGGCCATCTCGTCCGCCGAGACGGCATATTGGTGCATGATGGGGATGGGGTAGCCCGTCACCGCCATGTGCAGCTTCACCAGCGAGCGCCAGGTCCCGCCCACCGCGTAGAAGGTGCGCCCTTTCAGGGCGAGCAGCGGCTCGGAACGGGCGAGGATGTCGCGGGCGATGGCGCCGCCCTTGGCAAGCTGGCCCTTGGCGTCGCCGCGCAAGCGCAGGGTGCCGAGGGGATGGCTCTCGCCCGGCCCGATGCCGTCCTTGGTGATGTCGATCAGCTCCAGCGAGCCGCCGCCGAGGTCGCCGACGACCCCGTCCGGCTGCCAAAAGCCGCACAGGACGCCCGCAGCGGCCATATGCGCCTCTTCCGCGCCTTCCAGAACGCGCACCTTCACGCCGGAGATCTGCTCGATATCGCGGATGAAGGCGGCGCCGTTGGAGGCGACGCGCGCGGCGGCGGTGGCGACGATGGTGACGTCCTCCACCTCCGCCGCCTTCACCATGGCGGCGAAGCGGCGGATCGCCATCAGCGCGCGGCCCATGGATTCGTCGGTCAGTCGGCCGTTGTCGACGAGGCCTTCGCCGAGGGCTGCGAGAACCTTCTCGTTGAACACCACCGTCGGCGCCCGCGATGCGCGCTCGTAGATGACGAGGCGCACCGAGTTCGAGCCGACGTCGATGACGGCGATGCCGTCACCCAGGCGACGCCCGCGAGCGAACTCGCGGGCCCGTGTCAGATCCACCACCCGGTCAGTCCATGAAAGGCGCGAACGCCTTGGGCTTCACGAGATCGCGGGCCTTGCCGCGGCCGGAGAGGGACGGGTTGGTCATGAAATATTTGTGCGCATTGACGCGCTCCTCGTCGTCGCCGGGCCGGACACGGGTGTGGCTGCCATCGGCCTCGATCGTCCAGCTCTGCTCGTTGTCCCGCAGCGAGGCAACCATGATCTGGTCCAGGATCTGCTGATGCACGGTGTCGTTGTCGATCGGTGCCAAAGTCTCAACGCGGCGGTCGAGGTTGCGGTTCATCATGTCCGCGGACCCGATGTAAACCACCGCATCACGCGACGGCAGAGGCGAGCCGTTGCCGAAGCAAAAGATGCGAGAGTGTTCGAGAAATCGACCCACGATCGATTTCACCCTCACATTCTCCGAGAGCCCCGGAACGCCCGGCCTGAGGCAGCAGATGCCGCGCACGACGAGGTCCACCTCTACGCCCGCCGCCGACGCCTCGTAGAGCTTGTCGATGGTGGCGGGGTCGACGAGGGAGTTCATCTTCATCCACACCGCGCCCGGACGGCCGGCCCGCGCATGGGCGATCTCGGCGTCGATGTGGTCGATGATGCGGCTTCTCAGCGTGATCGGCGAGACGGCGAGCCGGTTGAGCTCCGCCGGCTCGGCATAGCCGGTGATGAAGTTGAACACCCGCGCCGCGTCCTGGCCGATCTCCGGATCGGCGGTGAAGAAGGACAGGTCCGTGTAAATCTTCGCCGTGATCGGGTGATAGTTGCCGGTGCCGATGTGGGTGTAGGTGGCGAGTTTGCCGCCCTCGCGCCGCACCACCAGGGAGAGCTTGGCGTGGGTCTTAAGCTCCAGGAAGCCGAAGACCACCTGAACGCCGGCGCGCTCCATGTCCTTCGCCCAGCGGATGTTCGCCTCTTCGTCGAAGCGAGCCTTGATCTCCACCAGCGCGGTGACGGATTTGCCCGCCTCCGCCGCCTCAATCAGCGCCGCCACGATCGGCGAGTTGGAGGAGGTGCGGTAGAAGGTCTGCTTGATCGCCACCACGTCAGGGTCACGGGCGGCCTGGCGAACGAACTGCACCACCACGTCGAACGATTCGTAAGGGTGGTGGATGACCATGTCCTTGGTGCGGATGGCCGCGAAGACGTCGCCGCCCGCGTCGCGCACCCGCTCGGGAAAGCGCGGCGTATAGGGCTGGAATTTGAGGTCCGGCCGGTCGAGGCCGACGAGCTGGCCGAGGTCCTTCATGGCCAGCATGCCGTCCACCACCATCTGCGCGCTCTCGCTGACGCCGAGGCGCTCGCACACGAAGGCGCGCAGGTCCTCGGGCATCGCGCTTTCGATCTGCACGCGGATCGCGTCGCCGCGGCGGCGGCGCTTCAGCGCGCTTTCGAAGGTGCGCACCAGGTCTTCCGCCTCTTCCTCGATCTCGAGGTCGGAGTCGCGCACGACGCGGAAGACGCCGGTTTCCAGGATCTCGTGGCCGGGGAACAGGCGGTGAAGGTGCAGGCGGATGACGTTCGCCATCAAGATGAAGCGTTCCGGCTCACCGTCCGCGCCGGACGAGACGCGAACGAAGCGCTCGATCTGCGCCGGGATGCGCACGATGGCGACCCGCGCATCCCCCTCAGGCGGCTTCAATGACAGCGCCAGGGAGAGGTTGAGGTTGGGGATGAAGGGGAACGGGTGCGCCGGGTCGATGGCGAGCGGCGTCAGCACCGGGAAGATGTGGGTGAGGAAGGTGCGCTCGAGGGTCTCCTCCTCGCGTTCGGTGAGGTCGCCGGGGCCGACGATCTCGATGCCTTCCTTCGCCAACTCCCCGCGCAGCTCGGCGAACTGGCGCTGCTGCTCGGCCTGGAGTTTGGCGACCGCCTCGTTGATCTTGGCGAGCTGACCGGCGGGGGTGAGGCCGTCGGCGCTGATGGCGTCCACCCCGGCGCGCTGCTGGCCGAGGAGACCTGCGACGCGCACCATCAGGAACTCGTCGAGATTGTTGTCGGAGATCGACAGGAAGCGGAGCCGCTCCAGCAGCGGATGACTGCTGTTCGCCGCCTCTTCCAGCACGCGCGCATTGAAGCCGAGCCAGGAGAGTTCGCGGTTATAGAAGCGGTCGGGGCTGTCCTTCAGCGCCGGATCAAGGTCATGGGTGTGCGGGGGATGGGGCTTGGTGAGCGCGGTGTCGACAGAACCCGTGTCCGCCGTCGCCGCGGAGGAGGACGCCATGGGCGCCTCCTCAGTGTCAGAGATCGCCATGTTCGTCCTCGCCGTTTGGCCTGGTCTTGCCGTAGGGCTGGCAGTTGGATCGGCCTATGGCACAATGTCGCTGAGGTTTGAACCGCCTGTCTTCAATATTCGGGCGGCGAGCGGGCGGGTGGGTCCGCGCTGCTCGGCGAGACCGGCGCGGTCGATCTCCTCGACCATCTGCACCACCGCATGAAGGGTCCGCTCCACCCGCGCGAGGAGAAAGCTCACCACCTGCGGATCGGCCGGAAGCTGGCGGGCCAGAAAGGCCTCGATGAGGACGCCGCGCAGCATCGCATCGTCCGGGGCGTGGAGCGGCGTTTCGGGCGTCGCGTTGAGGCGGGAGGCGAGGTCCGGAAGGCGCACGCGGGCGCGGCTGCGGGCGGTGAGGAGCAATGTGGTGCCCGCCGCGCGCACGGCGTTGATGAGGTGGAAGAGGGCGCGCTCGTCGGCGGCGTCCGCGTCGTCCACCACGACGGGGCCGGTTGCGAGCGCCAGCACCTCGTCGGCCGAGAGCGTGGCACCGGCGCGCAAGGTCGCCCCCGCATGCTCGGCGAAGACGCGCGCCAGGTGGGATTTGCCCGTCCCCTCCCCGCCGCGGACCATGGCGACGGGGAACGACCAGCGCGGCCACTCGTCGAGTAGCGCATAGGCGTCCCGGTTGGAGGCGGAGACGATGGTGCCGGGCACGCCGTCCGTCGCAAGGTCAAGGGCAAGCTGCATCGTCACAACTCCGTTTCACGGGTCCCCGGCGGCCGGCAGGTTCGCGTCGGAGCCCGGCGGCCGGGCCGCTCGGCACCCGGTCCTCCTCGCGGCCGGCCGGTTCGCCCCCGGACCAAAGGCCGGGACGGCGGCACCGGCGCGACCCTACCCGCATCGCGCCGCGTGTGATGGAGCTTGGAATCGCGGCACCCGCTTTCAACATGCTGTGGCCGATTGCCTGTTGACAAGTCGGCCGCGCGGCGCCGTGGGGGCAGCAAAGCCGCTTCGCTCTTCCCCTTTCGCGCGAACCGTGGCAGGTCGCACAACATCAATTCGGAAGGCAGAGATGGAAGACCCCCGCGCACGCTACGCCGCCGCCGGCGTGAACGTCGAGGCCGGCGACACATTGGTGGATCGCATCAAGCCCGCCGCCAAGTCCACGGCGCGGCCGGGCTCCAACCCGTCGCTCGGCGGCTTCGCGGGGCTGTTCGACCTCGGCGAGGCGGGCCATGCGGGCTCGCTCCTCGTCGCCTCGACCGACGGTGTCGGCACCAAACTGCGCCTCGCGGTGGAGACGGGTCTGCACAAGGGCGTCGGCATCGACCTCGTGGCCATGTGCGTCAACGACGTTCTGGCCCAGGGCGCCGAGCCGTTGATGTTCCTCGACTATTACGCTACCGGCAAGCTCGAGGTGGAAGCCGCGGCGGAAATCGTCGAGGGCATCGCCGAAGGGTGCCGCCAAGCCGGCTGCGCCCTCGTCGGCGGCGAGACGGCCGAAATGCCCGGCCATTACGCGCCCGGAGACTACGACCTCGCAGGCTTCGTCGTCGGCGCGGTGAAGCGCGAGCGCGTGCTGCCGGCGGGTGTCGCGGCGGGGGACGTCCTCATCGGCCTCGCCTCCTCCGGCGCCCACTCCAACGGCTATTCCTTGATCCGCCGCATCGCCACCGAGCGGGCGTGGAACCTCGCCGCGATGTTCGGCGACGTGACCCTGGCTGAAGCGCTGATGGCGCCGACGCGCATCTACGTGAAGCCGGTGCTGGCGGCGGCGGCGGCGCATCCCGTCCACGGCATCGCCCACATCACCGGCGGCGGGCTGACCGGCAACGTGCCGCGCATGCTGCCGGAGACGCTGACGGCGAAGATCGACCGCGCCGCCCTCCCCGCCTCGCCGCTGATGGATTTCCTCGCCGCCGAGGGCAAGATGAGCCCGGCCGAGATGGAAGCCACCTTCAACTGCGGCACCGGCCTCGTCATGGCCGTGGCGGCTGAGGCGGCGGACGCCGTCATCGCGGACCTGACCGCGGCGGGCGAGACGGCGGTGGCGATCGGCCACGTCGCGGCGCGCGAAGGCGACGAGGCCCAATGCCTGATTTCGTGAGGGACGCGGACGGGCGCGTTCCCGTCGCCGTCTTCCTGTCCGGCCGCGGCAGCAATTTCCTGGCGCTGGCCGAGGCCGCCAAGGCGCCGGATTTTCCGGCCAAGATCGTCCTCGCCCTCTCCAACAAGGCGGACGCGAAGGGGCTGGAATCGGCCCGCGCGATGGGGATCCCCACCGTCGCCATCGCCCATCGCGGCTTCGCCAGCCGGGACGATTTCGACGCCGCGATCGAGGCGGAGGTGATGCGCGCGGGGGCGCAATTCATCTGCCTCGCCGGGTTCATGCGGATCCTCGGCGCGCCCTTCGTCGGCCGCTGGGAAGGGCGGATGATGAACGTCCACCCGTCGCTTCTGCCGCTCTATCGCGGCCTCGAGACCCACGCCCGCGCGCTGGCCGACGGCGCGACCGAGCATGGCTGCACCGTCCACCTCGTCACGCCCGAGCTCGACGACGGGCCGATCCTCGCCCAGGCCCGCGTGCCCGTGCTGCCGGACGATACGCCGGACAGCCTCGCCGCGCGGGTCTTGGTGGAGGAGCATAGGATTTACCCGGCGGCGCTGGCGGATTACCTGAAGGCCTGAGCCGCGCCGCCGCCGTTCGATGCCGACCAGGGAGTCCCCCGTGACCGCCACCCCGAGCAGCGCCACCCCAAACAGCCTCACGGCCGCCATCCGCGAGGTCGACGTGCGCCACCACGTCCACCCCTTCTCGGACATGGCGGCGCTGAACCGGGCGGGATCGCGCGTCGTCACCGGGGCGTCCGGCGTTCGGCTGACGGACAGCGAGGGGGCCGAGGTCATCGACGGCATGTCGGGCCTGTGGAACGTCGCCGTCGGCTACGGCCGGCGCGAGATTGCCGACGCGGTGGCCGAGACGCTGGCGACGCTGAGCTACACCAACACCTTCTTCCAGAGCACCCATCCCGCCGCCGCCCGGTTCGCCGAGGCGATCGCGGCGCTTCTGCCGGACAGCATCAACCGCGTCTTCTTCACCTCGTCCGGCTCGGAGGCGAACGACACCGCCTTCCGCGCCGCGCGCACCTATTGGGACCTGAAGGGCCGGCCCGCCAAGAAGCGATTCATCTCCCGGCGCAACGGCTATCACGGCTCCACCGTGCTGGGGGCGAGCCTCGGCGGTATGGCGCCGATGCACGCCCAGTCCGGCCTTCCCATCGAGGGGATCAGCCACATCGACCAGCCCTACTGGTTCGGCGAAGGGCGGCTCCTCGGCATGACGGCGGACGAATACGGCCTCTTCGCCGCCGACCGCCTCGCCGCCGAGATCGACCGGTTGGGGGCGGACACCGTCGCCGCCTTCATCGGCGAGCCGGTGCAGGGCGCGGGCGGCGTCATCATCCCGCCCGCCACCTACTGGCCGCGCATCGCCGAGATCTGCGCCGAGCGGGACGTGCTCCTCATCGCCGACGAGGTGATCTGCGGCTTCGGGCGCACCGGGTCGCAGTGGGGGTTCCAGACCTTCGGCTTCACGCCGGACATCGTGACGATGGCGAAGGCGATGACCTCCGGCTACATCCCCTGCGGCGGCGTCGCCTTCTGCGACGAGGTGGCGGACACGCTGGCGAACGGCGGCGAATTCTTCCACGGCTTCACCGCGTCAGGACATCCCGCGGCCTCGGCGGCGGGCCTTGCGAACCTTGCCATCATGGCGCGCGAGAAGCTGGTGGAGCGGGTCGCGGACGACATCGGCCCCCATCTTCAGGCCGCCTGGTCCACCCTCACCGACCATCCGCTGGTCGGCGAAACGCGCATGGTCGGCCTCATCGGCGCGCTGGAGATCGTCGCGGACGAGGCCACGCTGGAGCGCTTCCCGGCCGAAGTGAACGCGGGCACCCTCTGCCGCGATCTGGCGGTGAAGAACGGCCTCATCATGCGCGCTGTGGGCGATACGATGGTCATCGCCCCGCCTTTCGTCCTCTCCCATGCCGACGCGGACCTCCTGGTCGCCCGCGCCCGCACCACCTTGGACGATTGCCAGGCGGCGCTGCGCCACGCTTGATCCGGGGCGGCGCATCGGAAACAGTGGCCCGGAGGGGCCGCTGGCATAGCGATTGCTGCGCGGCGCGGACAAAACCGGAAGGCCCGCACCGGGGCCAGCGATGGAGCACGCGATGAAGTCTTGGATCCATGCGGGACTGGGCTTGGCGCTACTGGCCACCCCCGCGAGCGCGGACGGCGTCGTCAACGTCTACAACTGGTCGGACTATATCGACGAGGAGATCCTCACCGACTTCACCGCCGAAACCGGCATCGAGGTGCGTTACGACGTCTTCGATTCCAACGAGATGGTGGAGGCCAAGCTCCTCGCAGGCTCCACCGGCTACGACATCGTCGTGCCGACCGCCTACTTCCTGTCGCGCCAGATCCGCGCCGGCGTGTTCGCCGAGCTCGACAAGTCGAAGCTGACCAACTGGGACAACCTCTGGGACAAGATCCTGGAGCGCACCGAGATCTACGACCCCGGCGCCAAACATGCGATCACCTACATGTGGGGCACCACCGGCATCGGCTACGTGGAAGAAAAGATTTTGGAGCGCATGCCCGACGCGCCGGTCGGAAGCTGGGACATGATCTTCGACCCTGAAGTGGTGTCCAAATTCCAGGACTGCGGCATCCACCTTCTCGACGCGCCCAGCGACATGCTGCCGATCGCCATGAACTATCTGGGCCTCGACCCGGACTCCAAGGATCCCGACGACATCAAGAAGGGCGCGGACCTTCTGATGACGATCCGCCCCTACATCCAGAAGTTCCACTCGTCCGAGTACATCAACGGCCTCGCCAACGGCGACATCTGCCTGGCGGTCGGCTGGTCGGGCGACGTTCTGCAGGCCCGCGACCGCGCCGCGGAGGCCGACAACGGCGTGACCGTCGTCTATTCGATCCCCGAAGAGGGAACGATGATGTGGTTCGACATGATGGCGATACCCGCCGACGCGCCGAACAAGGACAACGCGCTCACCTTCATGAACTACATCATGCGGCCCGAGGTCATCGCCAAGGCGACGAACTATGTCGCCTACGCCAACGGCAACAAGGCCTCGCAGGAGTTCGTGGACGAGGAGGTGCTGAGCGATCCGGCGGTCTACCCGCCCGAGGCGGTGGTGGAGAAGCTCTTCACCACGACCGAGCTTCCGCCCCGCGTGCAGCGCACCGCAACGCGCGAGTGGACGCGCGTGAAGACCGGCTCCTGACCGGCCGGACATCCACATGACCGACACCACGCCGGCGGCGGCCACCGTCCCCGCCGCTCCTGCCGAGGTCCGCCAGCGCCCCGGCGCCGCGCGGCCCGCGTTCGCCCCCTGGGACGACCCGGCGGCCGTGCCGCTGATCTCCTACCGGGGGGTCAGCAAGCATTATGAGGACGTGGTGGCGGTCGACAAATTGTCGCTCACCATCTACCCGCGCGAGTTCTTCGCCCTGCTCGGCCCGTCCGGCTGCGGCAAGACCACGTTGATGCGCCTCCTCGCCGGGTTCGAGACGCCGACTGAGGGCGAGATCTTTCTCAACGGCGAGAACCTGGCCGGCGTGCCGCCCCACAAGCGGCCGGTCAACATGATGTTCCAGTCCTACGCGCTGTTCCCGCATCTGTCCGTGCGGGACAACATCGCCTTCGGCCTCCGGCGCGACGGTCTGCCGGGGCGCGAGGTAAAGACGCGGGTGGACGAGATGCTGGAGCTCGTCCAGCTCACCGCCCAGGCGAAGCGCAAGCCGCATCAGCTCTCCGGCGGCCAGCGCCAGCGCGTCGCGCTCGCCCGCTCGCTCGCCAAGAAGCCGCGCGTCCTCTTGCTGGACGAGCCGCTCGGCGCGCTCGACAAGCGGCTGAGGGGCGAGACGCAGTTTCAGCTCGTCAACCTGCAATATTCGCTCGGCATCACCTTCCTCGTCGTCACCCACGACCAGGACGAGGCGTTCGCGCTCGCCGACCGCATCGCCATCATGCGCGACGGGGCGATCGAGCAGGTGGCCCCTCCCGCCCAGCTCTACGAGAACCCCGCATCCCGCTACGTGGCCGACTTCGTGGGCGACGTGAACCTGTTCGACGGCACCGTGAAGGAAGCGGGCGCGACGGCGGTCATCGCCGGGCCTGCGGGCCTCGCCTTCGCCGCCCCCGGCTCAGGTGCGGCGCCGGGCACCGCGGGCTGCATCGCCGTGCGGCCGGAGAAGATGCTGATGCACGCCCCCTCCGCCGCACCCGCAGACACCGTGAACCGCCTGGAAGGTACTGTGGAGGACATCGCCTATGGCGGCGACTACACGCTCTACCGGGTGAAGACGGCGGCCGGCATCGTCGAGGCGAGCCTCTTCAACCACCGCCGCACCACCGAGGCCGCCTTCACCTGGGACGACCCCGTGGTCCTCACCTTCGACGTCGCCGACGCGGTGTTCCTCGACCGTTGAGCCGCCCGGTTTGTTGCGGCGTTCCGCAACCGACAGGCGCCCCCGCAACCGCATGTTGACGCTGTGGCGGGCCTTTGCCAACGTCGCATCAGGCAGGCCGGACAAACCGGCCGCTCCATAAAAGGTTGAGGAAACACCTGATGTTCGTGACACGCACGCTGGCCGCATGCGGCCTCGCCGCGCTGGTCGCCGGGGCCGCCGTCCCCGCCCAGGCGCAGGACACCATCTACGTCCCGATGATCTCGAAGGGCTTCCAGCACCAGTTCTGGCAGGCCGTGAAGGCGGGTGCCGACCAGGCGGCCGAGGAACTGGGCGTCGAAGTCACCTTCGAGGGGCCCGACAACGAAGGCCAGGTCGACCGGCAGATCGACATGCTGGCCGCCGCCCTCGCCAAGAACCCCAAGGCGGTGGGTTTCGCCGCGCTGGACAGCCAGGCGGCCATCCCGCTGCTGCGCCAGGCGAACGACAAGGGCATCCCCATCATCGCCTTCGACAGCGGTGTCGACAGTGACATCCCGGTGTCGACCGCGGCGACCGACAACATCGCCGCCGCCGCGCTCGCCGCCGACAAGATGGCCGAGCTGATCGGCGGGTCCGGCCAGGTCGCCGTCGTGGCGCACGATCAGACGAGCCGCACCGGCATCGACCGGGTGGACGGTTTCGTGAACCAGATGAAGGAGGCCCACCCGGACATCGAGGTGGTGACCGTCCAATATGGCGGCGGCGACCAGCTCGAATCGACCGAGCTGACCAAGGCCATCCTCGCCGGCAACCCGGACCTCAAAGGTATCTTCGGCGCCAACGAGGGCTCGGCCATCGGCGTCCTCAACGGCGTGACCGAGATGGGCCGCGACGAGGTGGTGGTGATCGGCTACGATTCCGGCACGCAGCAGAAAGAGGCGGTGCGCAGCGGCAAGATGGCCGGGGCGATCACCCAGAACCCCGTCGGCATCGGCTACGAGACGGTGAAGGCCGCCGTCGCCGCGTCGAAGGGCGAAAGCGTCCCCTCGTCGATCGACACCGGCTTCTACTGGTACGATTCCAGCAACATCGACGACCCGAAGATCGCCGCCGTCCTCTACGACTGAGCGGCCACCGACCCCCGATGACCGGCGCGTCCGCCGCGCCGGTCATGACGAGATCGCCGGCGCATCCCGCGCCGGCGCGTGACTCGATGGCCCGCGCCCCGCGCAGGGCCATGACCTGACGGCCGGCGCTTGCCTGTACCGGTCCAAGAGCAACGAGGACGTTTCATGGACCTTCAACTGGCCGGCAAAGTCGTCGTGGTGACCGGCGGCGGCTCGGGCATCGGCGCCGCCATCACCGCCACGCTGGCCGAAGAGAAGGCGGTCCCCGTCGTCCTGTCGCGCCGTCTGCCCGAACCCTCCTTCTGGGAGGCGGTGACGGTGAAGGCGCCGAACGCCCACGCCATCGCGCTGGAATTGTCGGACGATACCGCGTGCGGCGCGGCCGTGGCCGAGATCGCCGGGCGCTTCGGCCGGGTGGACGGTCTCGTCAACAACGCGGGCGCCAACGATTCGGTGGGGCTGGACGCGGGACCCGCCGCCTTCCGCGCCTCGCTGGAGAGGAACCTCATCCACTACTACACCCTCGCCCACCTCCTCGTGCCTTACTTGCGCGAAACGAAGGGGGCGATCGTCAACATCTCGTCCAAGACGGCGGTGACGGGACAGGGCGGCACCTCCGCCTACACCGCAGCCAAGGGCGCCCAGCTCTCCCTCACGCGCGAGTGGGCGGCGGACCTCGCCAAGGACGGCATCCGCGTCAACGCCGTCATCCCCGCCGAGGCGATGACACCGCTTTATGCCCGCTGGCTGGAGACGTTCGACGATCCCGCCGCCCGCCGGGCCGAGATCGAGAGGCGCATTCCCCTCGGTCAGCGGATGACCGAGCCGGAGGAGCTCGCCGCCGCCGTCGCCTTCGCCCTGTCGCCGCGCTCTGCGCACACGACGGGGCAGTGGCTCTTCGTCGACGGCGGCTACACCCACCTCGACCGCGCGCTGACCTGAGACGGGCCCGCCGACCTGAACGGGGCGCCAACCTGCGAGGGGCCGCCTGTCAGACGATGGCGAAATCCGCAGCGGTGAGGTCCGTCGCGGCAAAGCCCTCGAACCTTGCGAGGACGTCGCCGTCACCATCGCGCACCGTATCGCCGGAGAAGGTCAGCTCGCTGAGCCTGATGCCGCGGCTGAGGCCGATCAGATCGGTCCCCTGCTCGAAGTCCATGATGCGGCTCGCCCCGTTGCCGGTCGTCACAACGAAAATGTCGGCCCCTGCGCCGCCGGTCACCGTGTCGACACCCAGACCGCCGTGGAGCACATCGTCGCCGTCGCCGCCGAACAGGACGTCACGGTTGGTGCCGCCGAACAGGCTGTCGTCGCCGGCGCCGCCATAAAGGCTGTCGTTGCGGCTGTAGCCGTTGAGAACATCGTCGCCGGACCCGCCCATGAGCTTGTTGCTATAGAGCCCGCCGTTCAGGGTGTCGTTGCCGTCCTGGCCGCCGAGCGTGCCCCACCAGCTCACGCTCAACTCGTCGTCACCGTCGCCGCCCGCCACCCTGGACCGGCCGATGTCCGCCCAGATGCGCTCGTTCCCCGCCCCGCCGCGCACGATATTGTTGCCTTGGCCGGCGTCGATGAGGTCGTCCCCGTCGCCGCCGAACAGCGTGTCCGAACCGCCCCAACTGTCGATGGTATCGTCGCCCGCCCCGCCATAGCCGATGGAGACGTCGACGATCTTGTCGTTCCCGTCGCCGCCGTCAGCGAAGTAGCCGGGCCGCGAGATCTTGTCGTCGCCGCCATAGCCGTAGACGGTATTTTGGCCGGTGGTGCCGTAGAGCCGGTCATTCTCGTCGGAACCATAGAGCGTATCGTCACCGCCGAGGCCTTCGAGGCGCCCGCCCTCGGGCCGCGCGGTCAAGACATCGTCGCCGTCGGTGCCGATGATGATTCTCGGTAAAGTCATAAAATCTCGGTCTCCCTGAACCTCGGCACACAATCGTAGCATGTAATCAAGGTCAAGCGGGCGGCCCGAGGCGGCGGGTGCCCGACCGAACCGGCTTATCGTCGCGCCTGTGATCGCCAAAGATCGTCGCATTGACCGGGGGGGCGTTCAGGGTTCATTAGCCTTGATCCTTTTCGTGAGCCTTTGAATGCGCCTGACCCGCACCTTCCTGCCCGTCCTCAAAGAGACCCCGAAAGAGGCGGAGATCGTCTCGCACCGGCTGATGCTGCGAGCCGGCATGATCCGCCAGCAGTCGGCGGGCATCTATTCGTGGCTGCCGGCCGGGATGCGGGTGCTGGAAAACGTCGCCAACATCGTGCGCGAGGAGCAGAACCGGGCGGGCGCGCAGGAAATCCTGATGCCGACGATCCAGTCGGCCGACCTGTGGCGCGAGTCCGGCCGTTACGACGCCTATGGCGCGGAGATGCTGCGCATCACCGACCGGCACGAGCGCGAGATGCTGTACGGCCCCACGAACGAGGAGATGGTCACCGACATCTTCCGCGCTCACGTGCGGTCCTACAAGGCGATGCCGATGAACCTCTACCACATCCAGTGGAAGTTCCGGGACGAGGTTCGGCCCCGCTTCGGCGTCATGCGCGGGCGCGAATTCTTGATGAAGGACGCCTATTCCTTCGACATCGACCAGGCGTCGGCGGAGCGGGCCTATCACCGCATGTTCGCGTCCTACCTCAGGATTTTCCGCCGCATGGGGCTGACCGCGATCCCGATGCGTGCCGACACCGGCCCCATCGGCGGCAACCTTTCCCACGAGTTCATCATCCTCGCCTCCACCGGCGAATCTGCGGTGTTCTGCCACAAGGACCTGCTCGATAAGCCCATTCCGGCCGAGGACACCGACTTCATGGGCGACCTGAAGCCGATCGTCGACGACTGGACGAGCCTCTACGCCGCCACCGACGAGATGCACGACGCCGACGAGTTCGCCGCCATCCCCGAGGACAAGCGGGTCGAAGCGCGCGGTATCGAGATCGGCCACATCTTCTATTTCGGCACCAAATATTCCGCGCCGATGGGCGCCACCGTCGCCGGGCCGGACGGGCAGGAGGTGCCGGTTCACATGGGCTCCTACGGCGTCGGCGTGTCGCGTCTTGTGGGCGCGATCATCGAGGCGAGCCACGACGATGACGGCATCATCTGGCCCGAAAGCGTCGCGCCCTGGCAGGTGGGCATCGTCCACATGCGGCCGGGCGACGCCGCTTGCGATGCCGTGGTGGACCGCCTCGAACGCACGCTCGAAGGCGCAGGCCGCACCGTCCTCGTCGACGATACGGACCGCCGTCCGGGTGAAAAGTTCGCCGCCATGGACCTCATCGGCCTCCCCTGGCAGCTCATCGTCGGCCCGCGCGGCGTGGCGAACGGCGAGGTGGAGCTGAAGGACCGCGCCACCGGCGAGCGCGTCACCTGCTCCGAGGCCGAGGCGCTCGGCCGCCTCGGGACGCAGGGTGCCGCCGCGTGACCCCCTTCGGCGCGCTCGAATGGTCCATCGCCCGGCGTTATCTGCGCGCCCGGCGGCGCGAGCGCGCCATCTCGGTGGTCTCCTCGCTGTCGATCACAGGCATCGTCCTGGGGGTCGCCGCCCTCATCATCGTCATGAGTGTGATGAACGGCTTCCGCACCGAGCTCTTCAGCCGCATCCTCGGCATTTCCGGCCACGTCGTCGTGCAATCCACCGACGGCATGCCGGGCTATGACGGCCTCGCCGACGCCTTCGAGGAGATCGCCGGCGTGCAGCGCGCCGTGCCCTACGTGCTCGGCCAGGCCTATGCGACCGGCAATGGCGGCGCGTCCGGCATCCTCCTGCGCGGCGTGTCCAAGCACAATATGGAGCGTACGCCCCTCCTCGATCAGCACCTTATTGCCGGTTCGCTGGACGAGTTCGGCGAGGGGCGCGGCATGGTCATCGGCGCCGGCCTCGCCCGCACGCTGGGCGTGGCGCTCGGCGACCGCGTCCAGGTGATGACCGAGGACGGCCCCGTCACCCCCTTCGGCCAGACGCCGCAGATCGACGCCTTCCCCGTCATCGCCATTTTCGACGTCGGCATGAGCCAGGTGGACGGCACAATCGCCTATCTGCCGCTCGCCGACGCGCAGCTCTTCCTCAACATGGAAGACGCGATCACCGGGATCGAGATCTTCGCCGACTCGCCGGACGACATGGAGGGGCTGAAGGCCGAGATCGCCCAGGCGTCCGACCGCCCGCTTTATATGTCCGACTGGCGGCAGAACAACCGGGCCTATTATTCCGCGCTGACGGTGGAGCGGAACGTGATGTTCATCATCCTGACGCTGATCGTCCTCGTCGCCTCCATGAACGTCATTTCCTCCATGACGATGCTGGTGAACGAGAAGACTCCGGATATCGCCATCTTGCGCACCATAGGCGCAACGCGCGGCACGATCCTGCGCATCTTCCTGATGGTCGGCCTCACCATCGGCGTCGGCGGCACGCTGATCGGCCTCGCGCTCGGCACCCTCATCGCCGTCAACATCGACGGGATCCGCCAGGGCATCACTGCGCTCTTCAACATCGAGCTGTTCCCGCCGGAACTTTACTACCTGACGCAGATCCCGTCCGACATCTCCTCGACCCAGACCGCGATGGTCGTCGTCATCTCGCTGGTCCTGGCGCTGGTCGCGACCATTCCGCCCGCGTGGAAGGCCGCCGCGACCGATCCCGTCGAAGCTCTGAAGGCCGAATAATGGCGCCTCCTCTCGTTCTGTCCGGCATCGTGCGGACCTTTTCCGACGGGTCGGACGAGGTCCGCGTCCTCACCGGCGCCGACTTCACGCTGAACACCGGCGAGCTCGTGGCGCTGGCGGCTCCGTCCGGCTCCGGCAAGTCCACATTGCTGCAGATCGCCGGGCTTCTGGAGCGCGCGACCTCCGGCACCGTCACCATCGACGGCGTCGAGGCGAGCAGCCTTTCCGACAAGGATCGCACCGCCATCCGGCGCGACAAGGTGGGCTTCATCTACCAGTTCCACCACCTCCTCGGCGATTTCACCGCGCGCGAGAACGTGGCGCTGCCGCAGCGTCTCGCGGGTCTCGCGCCCAAGGCCGCGCTGGAGCGGGCGGACGACCTCCTCGCCCGCCTCGGCCTCGCCGACCGCCGCACCCACCGGCCGGGCCAGCTCTCCGGCGGCGAACGCCAGCGTGTCGCCATCGCGCGCGCCGTTGCCAACCATCCGAAGCTGATCCTGGCCGACGAGCCGACCGGCAATCTCGACCAGGCGACCGCCGAAACCGTGCGCGACGCCTTCCTGTCCCTCAGCCGCGACACCGGCCTTTCGGCGCTCGTCGCGACCCACAATCCCACCCTGGCGTCACAGCTCGACCGCACAGTGACTCTGAAGGAAGGGAAAATCGCACCGCTCGAATTGACATTATCGGGCGAATAAGTTTCTCCCGAATCAGGCTTGCCGTTCTCGGAACATTCTGCCACCTTGGCGACAGAACAAAACGAGGTCAGTCATGCAGCGTCTCCTTCTCGATTGTGGTGCTTTCGTCTCCTGTTCCGCCTTCGTCGTCGCCGTCTATCTGTGGATCGACGGGATGCATGTCCCCCTCGTGTAGGCGCCTCCCCACCTTCACCGCTACAAAGGGATCTGGTTTGACGGGAGGCGTGCCATGTTCATTCACTTGCGGGTCCATTCGGCCTACTCGCTCCTGGAAGGCGCCCTCCACCTCAAGAAGATCGTCGGTCTCGCCAAGGCCGACAATCAGCCCGCGGTCGCCGTCAGCGACACCGCCAACCTCTTCGGCGCGCTGGAATTTTCCGAAAAGGCCTATGGCGACGGCGTCCAGCCCATCATCGCCTGCACGGTGCCGATCCGCCTGCCCGAACGCATCCAGGGCGGCAAGAAGATCGCCCCCGTCACCCGCCTGCCGCTGATCGCCACCGGCGAGGACGGCTTTTCCAATCTGCAGCGCCTCGTCTCCCACGCCTACCTGACGTCGGACGGCGACACCGTCGCCTTGACCGCCGAGGAACTAAAACCCTTTTCGGGCGGCATCATCGCCCTCTCCGGCTGGACCGACGGCCCAATCGGCAGGTCCGTGGACCTCGGCGACACCGACGGCGCGACGACGATGTTCCAGTCTCTTCGCGACACGTTCGGCGACCGTTTCTATTGCGAGGTCCAGCGGCACGGAACATCTGCGGACAATACGTTCGAGGCCTTCGCCGTCGACCTCGCGTACACCACCGGTGTGCCGCTTGTTGCCACCAACGAGGTCTATTTCGCCACCCGCGACGACTACGAGGCGCACGACGCGCTGATCGCCATCGCCGAAGGCCGCCGCCTCGGCGACGACGACCGCCGCCGCCTCACGCCCGAGCATTATTTCAAGACACAGGGCGAAATGCAGGCCCTTTTCGAGGACCTGCCCGAGGCAATCTCGTCCACCGTCGAGATCGCCATGCGCTGCCATTTCCGCGTGAAGAAGCGGGACCCGGTGCTGCCGCGCTTCATCGCCACCGAGCGCCGCGTCATGGGCCTGCCCGCCGTCGAACAGACCGACGAGGAGGCGCTCGCCGAGGAGGCCGAACGCCTCGCGACGATGTCGCGCGAGGGCCTCGCCCGCCGCTTCGCCACCCGCGGCATGGCCCCCGGCGTCGAGCTCGAGGTCTACGAAAAGCGCCTCGAGCACGAGCTTTCCATCATCAACGGGATGAAGTTTCCCGGCTACTTCCTCATCGTCGCCGACTTCATCCAGTGGGCGAAGAAGAACGATATCGCCGTCGGTCCCGGCCGCGGTTCGGGCGCCGGCTCCCTCGTCGCCTACGCCCTCACCATCACCGACCTCGACCCGCTGCGCTTCGACCTCCTGTTCGAGCGCTTCCTGAACCCCGAACGCGTGTCGATGCCGGACTTCGACGTCGACTTCTGCCAGGAGCAGCGCGACCGCGTGATCCGCTACGTGCAGGAGCGTTACGGCGCCGACCGCGTGGCGCAGATCATCACCTTCGGAACGCTGCAGGCCCGCGCCGTGGTGCGCGACGTAGGCCGCGTGCTCGACATGCCCTACGGCAAGGTCGACCAGCTCGCGAAGATGGTGCCGTCCAACCCCGCCAACCCCATCACCTTGAAGGAGGCGCTGGAGCAGGAGGCCAAGCTCCAGGAGGCCAAACGTAACGACGGCGAAATCGACCGGCTGCTGGGCATCGGGATGAAGCTGGAAGGCCTCTACCGCCACGCCTCGACCCACGCCGCCGGCATCGTCATTGGCAACAAGCCGCTGGACGAGATCGTGCCGCTCTACCGCGACCCACGGTCCGACCTGCCGGTCACCCAGTACAACATGAAGTGGGTGGAATCGGCCTCGCTGGTGAAGTTCGACTTCCTCGGCCTGAAGACGCTCACCACCATCGAGCGCGCCATCGCCCTCATCCCCGACCCGATCGACCTCGACACCCTGCCGCTCGACGATCCAGCCGCCTACGAACTCCTCGCCCGCGGCGAGACCGCCGGCGTTTTCCAGCTCGAAAGTCAGGGAATGCGCAAGGCGCTGGTCGGCATGAAGCCCGACCGGTTCGAGGACATCATCGCCATCGTGGCGCTCTACCGTCCTGGGCCGATGGACAACATCCCGTCCTATAACCGGCGCAAACAGGGGCTCGAGGAGCCGGATTATCTCCACCCCAAGCTGGAGCCGATCCTCAAAGAGACCTACGGCATCATCATCTACCAGGAACAGGTGATGCAGATCGCGCAGGTCCTGTCCGGCTACTCGCTCGGCGAGGCGGACCTGTTGCGCCGCGCCATGGGCAAGAAGATCGCCGCCGAAATGGCCGTGCAGCGCGACCGCTTCGTCGACGGTGCGGTGAAGGACGGAACGCGCGCCGCCGACGCCAACCGCATCTTCGACCTCGTCGCCAAGTTCGCCAACTACGGCTTCAACAAGTCGCACGCCGCCGCCTACGCCCTCGTCGCCTACCACACCGCCTATCTGAAGGCGCACTATCCGGCCGAATTCCTCGCCGCCTCGATGACCCTCGACATGGGCAACACCGACAAGCTCGCCGACTTCCGCGGCGAAGCCCAGCGCATGGGCATCAAGGTGCTGCCGCCCGACATCGCCAAATCCGGCGCCGAATTCTCGGTGCAGGATGGCAACATCGTCTACGGCCTCGCCGCGGTGAAGGGCGTCGGCCGCCCGCTCGTCCAGCACATCGAGGAAACGCGCGCGGCAAAGCCCTACAAGGACCTCTCCGACTTCGCGAACCGGCTCGACCCCAAGGCCGCTCCCCGCCGCTCGCTGGACGCCCTCGTCGCCGCCGGCACGTTCGATGCCTGGGTGCCCGACCGCGGCAGCCTCTCGGCAGGGCTGGAACAGGTGCTGGGCGTTGCCAACCGCGTCGCGTCCGGTGCGGCGATGGGTCAGAACGACTTCTTCGGCGCCGCCGCAGCGGCCGACATCCGCCTGCCCACCGGCGCCGTCTGGACCCCGCAAGAGCGGCTGAAGCGCGAGCTCGACGCCATCGGCTTCTACCTCTCCGCCCATCCGCTCGACGACTATCGCGAGGCGCTTCAGGCCGCCGGCATCCCCACCTGGCGCGAATTTCCTGACGCACTGCGGCGCGGCGAGGGGGCAAAGCTCGCCGGCGTCGTCGTCGCCAAGCAGGAGCGGCGCACCAAGAGCGGCAACAAGATGGGCATCATCACCCTCTCCGATCCCTCCGGCCAGTACGAAGCCATCTGTTTTTCGGACACGCTGGAGGCCTGCAGAGACAAGCTGGAAACCGGCGCCTGCGTTCTCCTCTCGGTTTCGGGCCGCGAGGAGGAGGAAGGCGTCTCGGTGCGCATCGGCCACGTCGAGCCGCTCGAAAAGCTCGCCGCCAAGCAGTCGAGCAGCCTCACCGTCTTCCTCGACCGGCCGGACGTCATCGGCTCCATCGAGAGGCTGATCGGCAACCAGGGCACATGTTCGGTCAAGCTCGTCGCGCTGACCCATGGAGGCCGGCGGGAGGTGGAAATGGCGCTTCGCGAGCCGCGTTCCGTTTCGCGGTCCGTCGCCAACGCCATCAAGTCGATCCCCGGCGTCGTGGAGGTGGCCTATGCCTGACCCGGTCGCGTTCGCTGCCGTACAACCTTCAGACGTGCATCACTGTGATGCAGATGCGGTCATAGGACAGCTAACAAAATTGCCGATAATGTGCGACATTGAAACGTGCGCCAGCACGCACCTCGTCGCCCTTCGGTCGCGCACGCTGGACCGCCTCCCCCCTTCGAAGGTCACGCATGGCAAAGTTTTTCATTGATCGGCCCGTCTTCGCCTGGGTGATCTCCATCATCATCATGGGGATCGGCGTCCTGGCGATCATGACGCTACCGGTCGCCCAATACCCACAGATCGCCCCGCCTTCGGTGACGATCAACGCCACCTATCCCGGCGCGTCGGCCGAAACCGTGGCGAACACCGTCACCCAGGTCATCGAACAGCAGATGACCGGGCTCGACGGGCTGCGCTACTTCTCCTCCAACTCCTCGGCCAACGGGCGCGCGGAGATCGAGTTGACGTTCGCCACGGGAACCGACGCGGACATCGCCCAGGTGCAGGTGCAGAACCGGCTCAGCCAGGCGACACCGCTGCTGCCCGAACCGGTTCAGCGCCAGGGCATCACCGTGCGAAAGTCGTCCGCCGGCTTCCTCATGGTCATCGCGCTGATCTCCGAGGACGGCTCGCTCGATCAGGTGGACCTGTCGGATTATCTCGTCTCCAACATCGTCGACGAGATGAGCCGTATCGAGGGCGTCGGCCAGGTCCAGGTGTTCGGCGCGCAATATGCCATGCGCATCTGGCTGGACCCCTCCAAGCTCGCCGCCTACGAGCTGTCTCCGGAAGCCGTGGTCGCCGCCGTTTCGGCGGAAAATGCCCAGATCTCGGCGGGCGAATTCGGCAGTCTTCCCGCCGTCAGCGGACAGCAGCTCAACGCCACCATTACCGCGCAATCGCTGCTGCAGACCCCCCAGGACTTCGAGCAGATCGTCGTGCGGGCCGAGACCGACGGCGGCCTCGTCCTTCTGAAGGATGTCGCGCGGGTGGAGATCGGCGCGGAATCCTACCAGACGATCGCCCGCTATAATCGCCAGCCCGCATCCGGAATGGCGATCCAGCTCGCCACCGGCGCGAACGCGCTCGACACCGCCACCGCCGTGCGCGAGCGGATCGAAGAGTTCGCCCAGTTCTTCCCTGAAGGGGTGACCTACGTCATCCCCTACGACACCACCCCGTTCGTGACGATCTCCATCGAGTCGGTGGTGCACACGCTGTTCGAGGCCATCGTCCTCGTCTTCTTCGTGATGCTGTTGTTCCTGCAGAACCTTCGCGCGACGCTGATCCCGACGCTGGCGGTTCCGGTGGTTCTCCTCGGCACATTCGGCGTGCTCGCCGCCGCGGGCTTCTCCATCAATACCTTGACGATGCTGGCCATGGTGCTCGCCATCGGCCTTCTCGTGGACGATGCGATCGTCGTCGTGGAGAACGTCGAGCGCATCATGGAGGAAGAGGGCCTTTCCCCGCGCGAGGCGACGCGCAAATCCATGGGCCAGATCACCGGCGCACTCATCGGCATCGCCATGGTGCTGTCCGCCGTGTTCGTGCCGATGGCCTTCTTCGGCGGCTCGACCGGGGTGATCTACAAGCAGTTCGCCATCACCATCGTATCGGCCATGGGGCTCTCGGTGATCGTCGCGCTGACGCTGACGCCCGCCTTGTGCGCGCAGTTCTTGAAGGCGCCTAAGCATCACGGCGCGCCGAAGAGGGGCCCGTTCGGCTGGTTCAATCGCGGCTTCGGGGCAACGCAGAACGGCTACTCCCGCCTCGTCGGCGCGACCGCGAAACGGCCGCTGCGCATGGGCGTCATCTACCTCGCCCTCGCCGGGGGCATGGTCTACCTCTTCATCAACACCCCGACCGGCTTCCTTCCGGAAGAGGACCAGGGGATCATGTTCACCCTCGTCCAGGCGCCGACCGGCGCGACGGCCGGGCGCACCCTGCAGACGATGGAGACGATCGAAGACTTCTACCTCGAGTCTGAGACCGACAACGTCGGATCGGTCTTCACCGTGGTCGGGTTCTCGTTCGGCGGCAGCGGCCAGAACATGGGCATCGGCTTCGTGCGGCTGAAGGATTGGGACGAGCGCACCGAGCCGCAGCAGGCGGTGGGGGCACTCGCCGGCCGCGCCTTCGGCGCCTTCAGCCAGATTCAGGACGCGATGGTCTTTCCGGTCGTCCCGCCCGCGGTGATCGAACTCGGCAACGTGTCCGGTTTCGACTTCTACCTCCAGGCGCGCGCCGGACAGACGCACGATCAGTTGCTTGCGGCCCGCAACCAGCTTCTCGGCGCCATGGGCGCGTCGCCGCTGATCGCCAATGCGAGGCCCAACGGCCTGCAGGACGCCGCCCAGTTCAACCTCGATATCGACTGGAGGGCGGCCGGTGCAATGGGCGTGTCCGCCGCGGATGTCGGCGACCTCTTGCAGATCGCATGGGCCGGCTCGTACGTGAACGACTTCCTGAACCAAGGCCGCGTCAAGCGTGTCTATGTTCAGGGCGAGCCGGCTGCGCGCTCATCGCCGGAGGACCTGAAGCTGTGGCGCGTGTCGAATAATGAGGGGGGGCTGGTGCCTTTCTCCAATTTCGCGACCGCCCACTGGCGTTACGGCCCTCAAGGACTCTATCGCTACAATGCCGTCCCGGCGATGCAGATCCAGGGATCACCGGCGCCGGGTGTGACCACCGGTGAGGCGATCGCCGAGATCGAGCGTCTGGCCGCCGACCTCCCCGGCTTCCAGATCGCCTGGACGGGCCTTTCGCTCGAAGAGCTCGAGTCCGGCTCGCAAGCGCCGCTCCTTTATGCCCTGTCCTTGGCGGCGGTGTTCCTGTCGCTGGCTGCGCTTTATGAAAGCTGGAACATTCCGTTCGCGGTGATGCTGGCGATGCCGATCGGCGTCCTCGGCGCGCTCGTCGGCGCGTGGCTCGGTTCGTTCGACAACGGCGTCTTCTTCCAGGTCGGCCTTCTCACCGTCATCGGACTGACAGGCAAGAACGCGATCCTCATCGTCGAGTTCGCGCGAGAACGGCTCGAAGGAGGCGAGGACGTGGTGACGGCCGCGCGCGAGGCCGCACGCCAGCGCTTCCGGCCGATCATCATGACGTCGATGGCGTTCTCGCTCGGCGTGCTGCCTCTTGTGTTGTCCACCGGGGCGGGCTCTGCCGGGCGCAACGCCATCGGGTCCGGCGTCCTCGGCGGCACGCTGTCGGCGACCGTTCTCGGCGTGATCTTCGTGCCGATCTTCTTCGTCGCCGTAACGCGCCTGGTCCAGTCGCTCAGCTTCGGCCGGAAGAAGAAGGCCGACAGCGCAACGGCCGCAGCCCCCGCTGAATAAGGCGCCCACTCGGCGGGCTTCCGCTCGGCCCGGATGGGCGGGCTTCGGCTCGGCCTCCGCCTCCGCCCTCGACGACGGCCCGCTCAACCGAGCGGGCCGTTTTCGTTCCGGCCCCCATACCGGATGTGCGCGGCATTCGCGCCGACGGTTCCTCCGCAAACGTTCACGGTCCAGGGCAGTCCCCCACCCTGCAGCAGCATGCCGCGTTCGGCAGGATGCAGCATCTGGCAAAATGCGGCGCCCGGCGGGATGCGTCAGACCGTTTTCGTTACGGCGCATCGCTCATCTGGGGGATCTGGCAGGCTTGATCAGCGGTTTCGATCACCGCCCTTCCCAAACCTGCATCATCCAGTCTCGTCCATAGCTCACTAGAGCACTTCGCGCTCAATCCGGGTCATACCCGGCGGCTCTGAAATAGGCGCGGGCCTCGTCGGGGGTGACGAGGTGGAGGACGTCGCCGACGCGATCCCGAAGGGCGGTGACAGTTCGCTCAGC
>NZ_MJUX01000006.1 GCF_001927245.1 Acuticoccus yangtzensis
AGTTTATTCTGGGTCACTCTTCGCTCCTATGCTTGTGGATGCGGGCTCGGTGGCCCCGGTATCCGTCCAGGCTTCGAGGAGAAGAGAGGGGCGATCACACTTCGCTCCGGCCTCCCATCCGGTCTCACGGGGGCCTGCGTCCCTTCGATCCGTCCCCTCCCGCGGCCGGCGGTTGTCGCCGCCGGCCGCGGCCCCATACTGACGGCGGGGCCCGTCAACAGCAAAACACAAGCGGCCCTTGCACCCTGCTCTCGTCCGGTGCAGGGCCACGCGGCGAGGGCGGATCCGAGGGACGGACGCCGCTGTTCCTTGGAGAGACCCGAGCCTGCGGCGGTGCCGCCCGCCGCCGTGTCAGCGTTTGGCGAGACCATAGAGGGCGCGGCGATCGCGCACGCCCTCGAGGTTGAAGGCGCCGCGCAGGACGAAGCGATCGGGCGCGAGGTCGGCCACGGGGGCGGAGACGAGGACCGGCTCGCGCAGCATCTTCGTCAGCGCCTCGATGCGGGCGACCATGTTCACCGTGGGGCCGATGACGGAGAAGGACAGACGGCGGGGCGTCCCGATGTTGCCGAAGCGCACGTCGCCCACCGCGAGGGCAATGCCGACGAGGCCTTCGCGCGCGGTGGCTTTCATCGCCGGAGGGGCATCGCCGGACAGGACGCGCGAGCGCAGCGCGGTGAGGCGCTGCAAGCTGTCGTCGAGTGCGCCGAGGGCGCGGCGCAGTCCGTCGTCCTGGATCGGGAAGATCCCGAGGACCGCGTCACCGATGAAGTCGAGCACCTGGCCGCCCGCATCGCCCACGGCGCCCGCGGTCGCCTCGAACACCTCGTTGAGGAAGCCGATGGTCTCGTCCAGAGGCACCTCCTCGGCGAGAGGGGTGAAGGCGCGCATGTCGCTGTACCAGATGGCGGCGGGGATCACCTCCGCATCGCCGCGCCGGATGGCCCCGCCCAGCACCCGCTCGGCGGCGAGAGGGCCGAGATAGGTGGCCGCCAGCGCCTCGCCCATCGCCATCTCGATGATGGAGCGGAAGCCGAGGGCGAGCGTCGGCAAGAGGTTCAGCACGGCGTCGATGGCGGCGTCGTCGAACCCGTCCGGCGCGCGGGTGCAGAAGCTGAAGAAGACGCCCCGCATGACGCCGTGGTCGATATGCGCACCGCCGAATTTCGCGATCGAGGCGACATAATCCGTGTGCCCCTCGCCGCGCAGCTCACGGAGGAGATCGAAAGGCTGGGCGGGGGGCCGCAAGTCCGCCCGGTAGAAGGTCAGCTCATTCTCCACCACGTGGCGCAGCACGCTGTGCGCGCCGTCGCGATGGGCGGCGGCCTCGTGGGTCATCTCCCCGCCGGCGAGGGCGCCGTCGTCGCGCCAGTTGATGAACTTGGCGTAGATCAGCGGATGAAGGGCGCGCCAGGCGACCGAGACGCGCGACACGGGAACCCCGGCGTCGTTGAGCGCGCGACCGAAGGCGGCGAGGAGCTCTTCGCCGTTCGTGGCTTTGAGGGCGACGGCGGTGAGGGTGCGCGCGAGGGCGAGGCCGTCGACCGCGCCGCGGCCGGTGCGCTCCATCACATCCACCGGTGTCTCTCCGGCAAGTCCACGAATGCCGTGATCTGCGGCCGTGCCACGCTCATCCACCCTTCGCCCAGCAGCGCTTCGCCCGCGAGAGCCGTCCGCCCGCGTTGCCGTGATGCGGATCGGCGCCCCTCGGCAGAGCCGGCGCGCTCTGGGCTCTGATCAGGGGTCCGCCCTGCGGCACGGTGCTGCCGTGGGAGCGCGGGGAAAGCCACCTGGTTCAATTAAGCCGAGGGATGATTAGACGATAGGGATGGTACGGCTGGCAACGTCAATCGTGCGCCGAGGGTCGTTCGCGCGCAAAGATTGGTGCGGCGTGTCGCTTCGGTGCCGCGATGCCGGAGCGGAGACGGCCTCCGCAGGCGCGCGTCGGGCGCCTCACACCAGGCGTGCGGCCGGGCCGAGCTTCAACACCGCCTTCGCCGCGGAAGGCGCACCCGGTCCGCGCCGAGCGAGGCGGGTCGATGCCGGCCGAGCGCTCCGTTCGCCTGGGCTGTTCGACCAAAGCGGAAAGAGCGCCGCCTCTGAAGTCATGAGCATTTCCGTCCGCTCAAGCTCGATCAGCTTGAGCGGAATTTACAGGCTGGGACGCGGCCGGGACCGTCAGGCCACGCGGCCGTGACAGTGCTTGAACTTCTTCCCGGAGCCGCAGGGGCAGGGTTCGTTGCGTGAGACCTTGCCCCATGTCGACGGATCCTCGGCCACGCGATCGGGCGCGGTACGGCGCGCCGCACGGGCCTCGGCCACGCTCCCGTCTGACCCGTAGTCGTAGGAAGTCGCCGCATCATCGTCGCCGGTCAGGGGGTCGATGTGGTGCGTCTCCAGCTCGGACGGATCCTCGGGCGGGGTCATCGGCGGCGGGCCGTCGCGCATCTGGATCTCGATGTGCATCAGCTGGCCGGTGACGACGGTCCGCAGCTCGACCAGAAGCGCCTCGAACAGCGAGAAGGCCTCGGTCTTGTACTCGTTCAGCGGATCACGCTGGGCGTAGCCGCGGAAGCCGATCACCGAGCGCAGGTGGTCGAGATGGGCGATATGCTCGCGCCAGAGGTGGTCCAGCGTCTGCAGCAGGACCGACTTTTCGACCTGGCGCCACATCTCGGTGCCGTATTTGGCGACCTTCTTGGCGGCGGCCTCGTCGGCGGCGGTCTTCAGGCGCTCGCGGATCTCCTCGTCGGCGATCCCCTCCTCGTTGGCCCACTCCTTCACCGGCAGCTCGATGCCGAAGATCTGCCGCACCTCGTTGTGCAGCCCCTCGGTGTCCCACTGCTCGGGATAGGCCTTCTCGGGGATGTGCTTGGCGACGATCGCGTCGATCACCTCGTGGCGCATGCCGTTGATGGTCTCGCGAACCTCTTCGTCCTGCATCAGCTCGCGGCGCTGCTCGAAGATGACCTTGCGCTGGTCATTCATCACGTCGTCGTATTTGAGGACGTTCTTGCGCGCGTCGAAGTTGCGGGCCTCGACCTTCTGCTGCGCCTTTTCCAGGGCGCGGTTGATCCAGGGGTGGACGATCGCCTCGCCTTCCTCGAGGCCGAGGCGCGTGAGCATGCCGTCCATGCGCTCGGACCCGAAGATGCGCATCAGGTCGTCCTGGAGGGACAGGTAGAAGCGCGAGCGGCCGGGGTCGCCCTGACGGCCGGAGCGGCCGCGCAACTGATTGTCGATGCGGCGCGATTCGTGACGCTCGGTGGCGAGGACGAACAGGCCGCCCGCGTCGAGCGCCTTCTGCTTCGCGCTGGCGACGGTGGCGCGGATCTCCGCCTCCTTGGCGGCGCGCTCGGGGGTCGGCTCCTCGCCCTCGGGAAGCAGGCCGAGCTCTTCTTCGATCAGCATGTCGGCATTACCGCCGAGCTGAATGTCGGTACCGCGGCCGGCCATGTTGGTGGCGATGGTGATCGCCCCCGGCACACCGGCCTGGGAGATGATCTTCGCCTCCTGCTCGTGGAAGCGGGCGTTCAGCACCTGGAAGGTGGGCTTGCCGCCCTGGTCGACGCCGATCTTCACGGCGGCGTCGGCTGCGGTCACGTCGCGCTGCTTGAAGCCTTCTTTCTTCAGACGGTCGGCCAGAAGCTCGGACTTTTCGATCGACGTCGTCCCGACGAGGATCGGCTGGCCCTTGGCGTGGGCGGCGCGGATCTCCTCGACGACGGCCTTATATTTCTCTTCCTGCGTCCGGTAGACCTGGTCGTCCTCGTCCTTGCGCTGGATCGGCAGGTTGGTCGGGATGGAGACGACGTCGAGCTTGTAGATGTCCATGAACTCTTCCGCCTCGGTGTCGGCGGTGCCGGTCATGCCGGCGAGTTTCTCGTACATCCGGAAATAGTTCTGGAAGGTGATCGACGCGACCGTCTGGTTCTCCGGCTGGATCGGCTGCTTTTCCTTCGCCTCCAGGGCCTGGTGCAGGCCTTCGCCGTAGCGGCGGCCCGGCATCATGCGGCCGGTGAACTCGTCGATGATGATGACCTCACCGTTCTTGACGATGTAGTCGCGGTCGCGCTGGAAGAGCTTGTGGGCGCGCAAAGCCTGCTGCAGGTGGTGCACCACAGAGACGTTCTGCGCGTCGTAGAGCGAGTCGCCCTTCAGGAGCTTGGCGTCGGCGAGGATGCCTTCCAGCTTCTCGTTGCCGGCCTCGGTGAAGTGGGCGGACTTCGTCTTCTCGTCGACTTCGAAATCCTCGGGCGTGAGGCCGGGGATGAACGTGTCGATGGTGTTGTAGAACTCGGAACGGTCTTCCAGCGGGCCGGAGATGATGAGCGGCGTGCGCGCCTCGTCGATGAGGATGGAGTCCACCTCGTCGACGATGGCGTAGAAGTGCGGGCGCTGCACCATCTGGCGGATGTCGTACTTCAGATTGTCGCGCAGATAATCGAAGCCGAATTCGTTGTTGGTGCCGTAGGTGATGTCCGCCTCGTAAGCGGCCTTGCGCTCGGCGTCGGACTTGCCGTGGACGATGATGCCCGTCGACATGCCGAGGAAGCGGTAGATGCGGCCCATCCACTCCGCGTCGCGGGTGGCGAGGTAGTCGTTCACGGTGACGACGTGGACGCCCTTGGCGGCGAGCGCGTTGAGATAGACGGCGAGCGTGGCGACGAGGGTCTTGCCTTCGCCAGTCTTCATTTCGGCGATCGAGTTCTCGTGAAGAACCATGCCGCCGATGAGCTGAACGTCATAATGTCGCTGGCCGATGACCCGTTTGGCGGCCTCGCGGACAGTGGCGAAGGCGGGGACGAGAATATCGTCCAGGCTCTTGCCGGCGGCGAGCTGGGCCTTGAGTTCGTCGGTCTTCGCTTTGAGCTGTGCGTCGGTCAGCCGCTCGAACTCTGGCTCGGCGGCATTGATCGCATCCACTCGGCTGCGGTAGCCCTTGACGCGGCGGTCGTTCGCCGAGCCGAAGATGCGTTTGGTCAGGGTGCCGAGCATCCAGGATGTCCTTACCTCTATGCGGAGCGGCGTCGGCCACGATATGAACCGGCGCGATAGGCGGCAATGAGAATGTCTGCCGCGCGCGATCCGACATATGTTTGGGGCTGGGCCATGTCAAACGAGAGGCCGGCCCCACACCGAAGGACATCCCCCATGATAAAGCGCACGCTGAGTGCGATGGCCGCCTCGGCCTTCCTCGTTTCCGCCGCTTTCGCCCAAAACAATCCGGCCGCGGATCAGGTCCTTGCGACCGTCAACGGCGACGAGATTACCGCCGGTGACGTGACCTATGCGCGCGCCGCACTGGGCGACGCGGTGCAGCGCATGCCCGCCGACCAGCGCGACGAAATGATTCTTTCGCTGCTGATCGACATGGCGCTGATGGCCGATGCGGCCGAGAAGGAGGGTCTCGACCAGGACCCCGATTTTCAGCGCCGCATGGCCTTCCAGCGCATGCAGGCGCTGCAGGAAGGTTACATGACCGGCGTCGTCGCCGGCACCATCACCGAAGAGGCGGTGAAAAGCCGTTATGACGAGGAGGTGGCCAAGCTGCCGAAGGAGCAGCTTTCGGCGAGCCACATCCTGGTCGAGACCGAGGAAGAGGCGAAGGACCTCATCGCCCAGCTCAATGACGGCGCCGATTTCGCCAAGCTGGCCGAGGAGCACTCGAAGGATCCGGGGTCGGCCGCACGCGGCGGCTCGCTCGGCAACTTCACCCGCGGCCGCATGGTCAAGCCGTTCGAGGACGCGGCCTTCGCGCTCGAGGTCGGCGAGATCACCGAGGAGCCGGTCCAGTCGCAGTTCGGCTGGCATATCATCAAGCTCGACGAAAAGAGCGAGGTGCCGGTTCCGCCGCTGGAGCAGGTCGCCGGGCAGATCCAGCAGCTTCTGGTCCGTGACGCCTACGTCTCCGCCGTGGAGGCGCTGAAGGCCGACGCCGACATCGAGACCGCGGGCGGTGTGCCGCTGCCGAACCCGGCGACCACCCCGGCCGAGACGAACGCCGTCCCGGCCCCGCCGGTCGACCCGAACGCCCCGGTTCCCGCGCCGCAATAAGGCGGGCGGACAGGGCAGGCCCCGCGAAGGCGGCGCCTGCCCGTCTCGGCCGGCGGTCCTCATGACGCGGGCGCCGGGCAGGACATGCATCGCGGCATACGATCACCGCTTTAAGATTCCACGGAATTGGCGTATGGCGCGTGTGCGTGAGCTGCCGAGACCGAGACCGATGACCCCTTCCCCCTTTGCGCCTGCAACCCTAGCCGAGCCGCCGATGGTCGCCGGGGTCCGAATCGCCACGGCCGCCGCGGGGATCAAGTACAAGAACCGCACCGACGTCCTGTTGATGGCGTTCGACGAAGGCACCACGGTCGCCGGTGTCTTCACCACGTCGCGCTGCCCTTCGGCGCCGGTGGAGTGGTGCCGCACGCAGTTGCCGCGCGGCACGGCGCGGGCGCTTCTGGTCAATTCCGGCAACGCGAACGCCTTCACCGGCAAGAAGGGCCGCGCCTCCACCGCGCTGTCGGCCGACCTTGCCGCCAAGGCGCTGGGCATCGCGCCGGAGGACGTCTTCCTCGCCTCCACCGGCGTCATCGGCGAGCCGTTGCCCGCCGAACGGTTCGGCGGCGTGATGGACGATGCCGCCGCCCGCCTCGCCCCTGAAGGCTGGGCGGACGCGGCCCGCGCCATCATGACCACGGACACCTTTCCCAAGGCCGAAAGCCGCACCGTTTCGCTCACCGGCGGCACGGTGACGATCACCGGCATCGCCAAGGGCGCCGGCATGATCGCCCCCGACATGGCGACGATGCTGTCCTTCATCGCGACCGACGCCGCCATCGGTGCGGCCGACCTTCAGGGCTTCCTCTCCGCGGGCGCTGCGAAGAGCTTCAACAAGGTGACGATCGACAGCGACACGTCGACCTCCGACACCGTGCTCGCCTTCGCCACCGGCGCGTCGGGCATCACCGTCGCCGCCGGGTCCGACGATGCGGCCGCCTTCGCCGCCGCGCTGGACGATCTGATGCTCGCCCTCGCCCACTGGGTGACCAAGGACGGCGAAGGCTGCACCAAGTTCGTCGCCGTCACCGTGGACGGGGCCGAGAGCGACCGGTCCGCCTTTAAGATCGCCAAGTCGATCGCCGATTCGCCGCTGGTGAAGACCGCCATCGCCGGCGAGGACGCCAACTGGGGCCGCATCGTCATGGCCGTGGGCAAAGCCGGCGAGCCGGCTGACCGCGACCGCCTGGCGATCTATTTCGGCGACGTCCGCGTCGCCGTCGACGGTGAGCGCGACCCCGATTATTCCGAGGCCGCCGCCTCCGCGGTGATGAAACAGCCTGAGATCGCCATCCGCGTGGACCTCGGCCTCGGCACCGGGCGCGATACGGTGTGGACGTGCGACCTCACCAAGGAGTACGTCGCCATCAACGGGGACTATCGCAGCTGATGCGCATCGTCCTGGTGGTTGCGGCCGCCTTGATCGACGAGGCGGGCCAGATCCTCGTCACCCAGCGGCCGGAGGGCAAATCCCTCGCCGGTCTGTGGGAATTTCCCGGCGGCAAGATCGACCCGGGCGAAACACCCGAAGCGGCACTCTGCCGCGAGCTCGACGAGGAAATCGGCGTCACCGTCGCCCCCGAGGCGCTGGAGCCGCTGACCTTCGCCAGCCACACCTACGACGACTTCCACCTGATGATGCCGCTCTACGTCGTGCGCCGCTGGCGCGGCGTGCCGCGGCCGATCGAAGTGGCGGACCTGAGGTTCGTTACGCCCGATGCCCTGTCCACGCTGGAGATGCCGGCCGCGGACGTGCCTTTGGTGGAGAGCCTTCAGGCCAAATTCAGAGCACAATCTGCACCTTAAGGCGCAACCCTTCGGGCCTTTTTGGTGTTCGGTTAAGGACGAGTCTGGCGGTGCCACAAAGGCGGCACATTCCCCCTGCAATGACAGGGGGTAAGGAGAGTGTTGATGAGGATTGACCGGCGACTCTTCGTCACCGGCGCCGCCGCCGTGTGGGCTTGGGCTGGCGCTGCCGGTGCTTTACCTCGTTTCGTCTCGCAGGCACTCGCACGCTCCCGTGAAGAGATCAGCACCGATCCCGCCCTCTACGGCGAGACCGTGCCCTTCTCCGTCGCCCGCCTGCGCGAACTGGCCGAAGCCCTGTCGCAGCGGGACTACGAAGACCGCCGCGGCGAGGTTCCGGGCTCACTCACGAGCATGGACTTCTCCACCTATCGTCAGATCCAGCCGGGTCCCGCCTGGCCGCAGCCGATCGCGCCGGACAACCGCTTCGCCTTCGAGGCGTTGCTGCCCGGCTTCGTCTACAATCAGCCGGTCGAGCTCTGGGTTGTGCGCGGGGAGAGCGCGCAGAAGGTGGTCTACAAGGCCGATAGCTACGTGGTGGGTGACGCCGCGAAGGACGGCTTTCCTTCGGGTGATCTCCCCTTCTCCGGCTTCAACCTCCAGTCCGGCGTGGCCGACGACGGGGCGCTGCGCGAATTCGCCAGCTTCCAGGGGGCGAGCTACTTCCGCGCGGTCGGCCGGGGGGAAACCTACGGCCTCGCCGCCCGCGGCCTCGCCATCGACACCGGCGTTCCGACCGGCGAAGAGTTCCCCGTCTTCCGCGCCTTCTGGATCGTCGAGGCGCCGGACGATGCCGCGGCCATCACCGTCTTTGCGCTGCTCGATTCGCCGTCGACGACCGGGCTCTACAAGTTCACCCTCGCGCCGGGCGACGCCACCTATACCGACGTCGAGCTGACGCTGTTTCCGCGCCGCACCATCCGCACTATCGGTTTTGCGCCCTTCTCGTCGATGTTCCTCTTCTCGGACATCAACCGGAACGAGTACAACGACTACCGCGACGCGGTGCACGACTCGGACGGCCTGTCCATTTTGCGGGGCAACGGGGAGTGGCTGTGGCGGCCGCTCGACAATCCGAGCCGGCTGGAGGTCTCAGCCTTCGTCGACGAGAACCCGCAAGGTTTCGGGCTCGTTCAACGCAAGCGCAATTTCACCGACTACGAGGATGCGGAAGCTCGCTTCGAGCTGAGAACTTCTGCATGGGTGGAGCCTCGAGGGTCTTGGGGAAAGGGCTCGGTTGTCCTATTTGAGATCCCGACGACGAGAGAGTGGAACGACAACATCGTCGCCTACTGGCAACCGGCAGTCCAGCCCGAGCGCGGCCGCCCCTTTGACCTGGCCTACAGGATCCATTGGGAGAGCCTCCCGCAGGTCGCCGCGCCCGGCCCCCAGGTCATCAATACCCGTATCGGCCGGAACCTTTCCGACGATAGATACCTTATAGTCGTAGATTACCTCTTGCGGGGGTCTTCGATCG
This sequence comes from Acuticoccus yangtzensis, assembly GCF_001927245.1. Lineage (GTDB taxonomy): Bacteria > Pseudomonadota > Alphaproteobacteria > Rhizobiales > Amorphaceae > Acuticoccus > Acuticoccus yangtzensis. Next base: position 9,341 of record NZ_MJUX01000006.1, read on the forward strand.
AGAACCTTGGCGTGGATCTCGCCGTGTCCGCCGGGTCGACATCGAATCTCACGCAATATCCTCTCCCGACTCGGGATATCCTGCGCGTAACTTTCGAGTTTGACCCGGATGACGCCGATCTCAGCGAGATGAGGTTGGCGCTCGTGCCGGAAAGTGGACCCCCAGGCGAGCGATGGCTTTACCGATGGACACGCTAGGCTCAATGCAGAGACTGACCGCTACTCCGCCGCCGGCGCCGCTGGCGATGCCGGAGCAATCTTTCAAGACGCGCGGCCTTCCGGCCCACGACTTTCAGCGTCCGCGCCTGTCTACGATGGCGGCGCGGGCGACGCTCATCATCGTCACACTCGGCCTCGCCGCGTTCGGCGTGAGCGAGATGTATGCGGTCGCCAAGGTCGGCGGCATGGCCTTCCTCGAGTGGGGGCTGCTCGCAGTCTTCGCGGTCGCCTTCGCTTGGATCGGCTTTTCCGCCGCCAACGCGCTGGCGAGCCTCTTCGCCCCGCGCGGCAAGTCGGAGGACATCTACGCCGACGGTGGCCTGACGGCGATCGTCATGCCCGTCTACAACGAGGATCCGCGCGAGGTCTTCTCGGCGCTGGCGGCCATGGTGACCGACCTGCCGGAGCGCCTTCGCACCCGGTTCGAAGTCTTCATCGTCTCCGATACGACGAACGCGGAGACCTGGATCGCCGAGGAGCGGGCGCTGTCGATCCTGCGCGCCAAGTGCGGGCCGACGAAGGTGTGGTACCGCCGCCGCCGCGACAACACGCACCGCAAGGCCGGCAACGTGGCCGATTTCGTGCGCCGTTGGGGCGGGCGTTACGAGCACATGATCATGCTCGACGCCGACAGCCTGATTACCGGCGACTCCCTCGCCCGCCTGCGCGCGGCGATGATCGCGGACCCGCGCGCCGGCATCATCCAGACGAGCCCGTCGCTGATCGGCGCGACGACGCCTTATGCCCGCGCCCAGCAGTTCGCCAACACGGTCACCGGCCCGGTCGTCTCCAAGGGCATCGCCGCCTGGCAGGGCGAGGACGGCAACTATTGGGGACACAACGCGATCATCCGCGTGGCGGCCTTCGCCTCCGCGGCGGGCCTGCCGGACCTTCCGGGCAAGCCTCCGTTCGGCGGGACGATCCTCAGCCACGATTTCGTCGAGGCGGCGCTCATCCGCCGCGCCGGGTGGACCGTGACCATGCGTCCGGACATCACCGGCTCCTACGAGGGCGCGCCGACGGACCTCTTCGGTGTCATCAAGCGCGACCGCAGGTGGGCGCAGGGCAACCTGCAGCATGCCCGCCTCGTCGGCGCGAATGGCTTTGCGACCTGCTCGCGGCTGCACTTCGTCATCGGCATCCTCGCCTACGTGATGAGCCCGGTCTGGCTGTTGATGCTCCTCACCGGCGTCGCCCTGTCGGTGCAGGCGACGCTGATCCGCCCTGAATATTTCCCGACCAGCTTTTCGCTGTTCCCGACCTGGCCGGCGTTCGACACCGAGCGGATGGTGACCCTCTTCATCATCTCGCTCGGCGTCCTCCTGCTGCCCAAGGTCATCGCCATGGTGCAGGCGCTGTTCGATGCGCGGCTGCGCAAGGGCTGCGGTGGTCCGCTCGGCGTCGTCGGCTCCTCCTTCCTAGAGCTTCTGATCTCGACCCTCATCGCGCCGATCATGATGATCGCGCAGACGGGGATCGTGCTCTCCATCCTGCTCGGCCGTGCGGTCGGCTGGTTGCCGCAGGCGCGTCAGGGTCAGAGCATCTGCTGGCGTGCGGCGTTCATGTTCCACAGCGTCCACATCGCGTGCGGCGTGGCGCTGGCGCTGATCGCGCTCGCCCACTCGCCTACCCTGGCGGCGTGGATGTCGCCGACGCTGTTCGCGCTGATCCTGGCGGCGCCGATCTCCAAGCTGTGCGGCTCCTTCACGCTCGGCCGCCGCATGCGCCGGATGAACGCCATGGTGACGCCGCAGGAATCGGCGCCTCCCGAGGTGCTGCTGATGGCCCAGCGCGAGGCTGACGCCTTCCCGGAGGCCCTCCCCTCGGACGCGCTGATCACGCTGGCGGAGGACCCGACCCTGTGCGACGCGCACCTCGGCGCGCTGGAGCCGGAGCAGCGCGGCCGCGGCCACTTCGACCCGACGCGGGCGCTGACCCAGGCGAAGGTGGGCGAGGCGCAGACCTTGGAGGAGCTGGCGAGCTGGCTCGCCCCGCAGGAGCGGATGGCGCTCATCTCAGACCTCGGCCTTCTCGGCTCGGCGCTGAAGCTGGGCAAGGGCCGGCGCAACATGGAGGCGTCGGCGGCCTGACCGCCGCCGCCCCCCAAACGCTCCACCGGTCCGAATGCAAACGGCGCCCTCATCGGGCGCCGTTTTTGTATGCGGGAGCCATTCGTCCGAAGGTATGCGGCGGGTGGAACGCGAGGGGGGATGCCCTCGCTGCAGCGGCTCAACCCGGCACGGCCGCGGCGATGCGTCGGCGCCGGGCTCACAGCCCCGCGCGGCTCTCCTCGTCGGTGCCGCTGGTGCGCGCTCCGGCGGTGCCGCCCTCGAACCGGGCGCGCGCCTCGTCCACCCGGAACTGGTTGCGCACAGCCCACGCGCCGAGCGCCTCCAGCGGCGTCAAAAGATCGGTCCCGAGTTCGGTCAACTCGTAGTCCACGCGCGGCGGGATGGACGGGGTCACGGTCCGCCGAACGAACCCGTCGCGCTCCAGATCCCGCAGCGTGGCAGTCAGCATCTTCTGGCTGATGTCGTCGATTTCGCGTTTCAGGTCGGAGAAGCGGCGCGGCCCGTCGGCGAGGCGCGTGACGACCAGAACGGTCCATTTTCCGCCGATCCGCGAGAGGAGCTCCTTCACGGGACGGCAACATTGGCCCCTGAACTCGTAGGCGGGTTCCTTCGATTTCACCATGGTTACCTCAAAGTGCCGTCTTGTGGTGGTCGCCCATCCCTATAACTCACGGGGCAGTCACTTTGCGATACCGGAGTTTCCGATGAAAACCGTCACCGTCATCGTTGGGAGCGCCCGCACGGGCTCGATCAACCTCAAGCTCGCCCGCGCCGTCGAGAAGCTCGCCCAAGGGCGCCTCGCATTCGACTTCGTCGATATCAGCGGCCTGCCGATGTACAACGACGACCTGTGGGCGGACACGCCCGAGGCGGTCACCGTCTTCAAGGAGAAGATCGCCGCGGCCGAGGCCGTTCTCTTCGTCACCCCTGAGTTCAACCGCTCGCTGCCGCCGATCCTCGTGAACGCGCTGTCCTGGGCATCCAAGCCTTACGGACAGAACGCGTGGGTGGGCAAACCGGCCGCCGTCATGGGGACGACGCCGGGCGCGATCGGCACGGCGGTCGCGCAGTCGCATCTGCGCTACATCTGCACGGTGCTCGACATGCTGGTGATGGGCCAGCCGGAGGTCTACTTCCAGACTAAGCCAGGCCTGATCGACGACGACTTCACCGTCACCGACGAGACGACCAAGGCCTTCCTCACGACCTTCGTGGAACGGTTCGCCGCCTTCCTCGACCGGGTCGATGTGAAGACGCCCGTGGCCGCCTGAGGTGGCGGCGGACGCGGCGGGCCCCCTCCCCCCCCCCCCCCCCCCCCCCGGCCACTCGTGAACCTCGGCAGCCCCCCTATCTCCGCGACCAGGGCGGGAAAAATCCCCTGCGGGCCGATTTAATGTTGCGTGCCCCTCTCAACAGGCAGCGTTTCCGGCATAGTTTGTGCGTCTGAGCGAACTGTGAAAGACCAAGTGTCGCTTCACCAGCGAAGACGCGAGAGACAATGTCGATCAAGGCTGCCATCTACCACCTGACCCACTACAAGTACGACCGGCCGGTGACACTCGGCCCGCAGATCGTCAGGCTGCGTCCAGCACCCCATTCGCGAACCCGCGTCATCTCGCATTCGCTGAAGATTTCGCCGGCCAATCATTTCATCAACCACCAGCAGGACCCTTACGGCAACTGGATGGCGCGGCTTGTGTTTCCCGAGCCGGTGCGTGAGTTCAAGATCGAAGTCGACGTCGTGGCCGACATGTCGGTCTACAACCCGTTCGACTTCTTCGTCGAGGAGAGTGCCGAGCACTATCCCTTCACCTACAGCCCCGACATCAAGGACGATCTGTCCATCTACCTGGCCGCCGAGCCGGCCGGGCCGCACCTGACGAAGTTCCTCTCGACGATCGACCGCAACGCGGAGATGCGCATCGTCGACTTCCTGGTGATGCTGAACCAGCGCATCGCCAACGAGGTGAGCTACGTCATCCGCATGGAACCAGGCGTTCAGACGCCGGAAGAGACGTTCGAGACCGGCAAGGGCTCGTGCCGCGACTCCTCGTGGCTGCTGGTCCAGGCGCTGCGCCATCTCGGCATCGCGGCGCGGTTCTGCTCGGGCTACCTCATCCAGCTCAAGCCCGACCTCGAGGCGCTGGATGGACCGTCCGGCACCGACGTCGACTTCACCGACCTGCACGCCTGGTGCGAGGCCTATATTCCGGGCGCGGGCTGGGTCGGCCTCGACCCGACGTCCGGCCTTTTGACGGGCGAGAGCCACATCCCGCTTGCCGCCACGCCGCATTACAAGAACGCCGCGCCGATCACCGGCATGGCGACCAAGGCCGAGGTGGACTTCGCCTTCGACATGAAGGTGTTCCGCGTCGCCGAGCATCCGCGCATCACCAAGCCGTTCAGCGACGAATCGTGGGAGGCGCTGAACCGCGTCGGGCAGAAGGTCGATGCGGCGCTCGACGCAGGGGACGTGCGCCTCACCATGGGCGGCGAGCCGACCTTCGTGTCGATCGACGACTACGAGTCCGACGAGTGGAATTCCGACGCCGTGGGGCCGCACAAGCGCGACCGGGCCGACGACCTCATCCGCCGCCTGCGCGACACGTTCGCCCCCGGCGGCTTCCTGCACTACGGCCAGGGCAAGTGGTATCCGGGCGAGACTCTGCCGCGCTGGACCTTCTCGCTTTACTGGCGCCGCGACGGTGTGCCCTTGTGGGACGACCCCAACCTGATCGCCCGCGAAGGCGCCGACACGGGGGTGAAGACCGAGGACGCCAAGACGCTGCTCGGCACCATCGCGGACACGCTCGGCATCGATGAGACGTTCGTCGTCCCGGCCTACGAGGATCCGGCCGAATGGCTGCTGCGGGAGGCGAACCTTCCGGACAACGTCACCCCCGCCAACTCCAAGCTGGACGACGCGGAGGCGCGCGCGCGCATCGCCAAGGTGTTCGACCGCGGGCTGACGACGCCCACCGGCTTCGTCCTTCCGGTGCAGCGCTGGCAGAGCCGGTCCTTCGCGGGGCGGTGGATGTCGGAGCGGTGGCGCACCCGGCGCGGCTTCCTCTACCTCGTGCCGGGCGATTCCTCGCTCGGCTACCGCCTGCCGCTGACCTCGCTGCCCTACCTGTCGCCGGCCCAATATCCCTACATCAACATCCAGGATCCCACGCTGCCGCTGGACGATCTGCCCGACTATCGCGACCCCTCCGCCATGGAGGCGGAGATGGAGGGCCAGCCGCGCGCCAAGTTCACCGCCGCGACGCCGGTGCAGCCGGTCGTACAGCAGGCGGTGGGGCCGGAGATCGACGGCTATGTGCGCACCGCCCTCTCGGTGGAGGTGCGGGACGGGCGGCTCTGCGTCTTCATCCCGCCGGTGGAGCGGGTGGAGGATTATCTGGAGCTTCTCGCCGCCATCGAGCATGCGGCGAAGGAGTCCAAGCTCCCGGTCCACATCGAGGGTTATGCGCCGCCGACGGACCCGCGGCTGAACGTGATCCGCGTCGCGCCGGATCCGGGCGTGATCGAGGTGAACATCCAGCCCGCCCATTCATGGGCCGACTGCGTGGCGATCACCGAGGGTGTCTATGACGCCGCCCGCAAATCGCGGCTCGGCGCCGACAAATTCATGGTGGACGGGCGCCACACCGGCACCGGCGGCGGCAACCACGTGGTGGTCGGCGGCGCGACGACGCTAGACTCGCCCTTCCTGCGCCGGCCGGACGTGTTGCGCTCGCTGATCCTGCATTGGCAGCGCCACCCGTCGCTCAGCTACCTCTTCTCCGGCCTCTTCATCGGCCCGACGAGCCAGGCGCCGCGCGTCGACGAGAACCGCGCCGACCACCTTTACGAGCTGGAAGTGGCGCTGGCGCAGATGCCGGCGCCCGGCGAAGGCGGCCACCCGCCGCTGCCGTGGCTGACCGACCGTCTCCTGCGCAACATCCTGGTGGACGTCACCGGCAACACCCACCGCTCGGAAATCTGCATCGACAAGCTCTATTCGCCCGACGGCCCCACCGGGCGGCTCGGCCTCATCGAGTTCCGCGGTTTCGAGATGCCGCCCGACGCGCGCATGTCGCTCGCCCAGCAGTTGCTGCTGCGCGCGCTGATCGCCCGGTTCTGGCAGAACCCGGCCCGCGGAAAGCTCACCCGCTGGGGCACCAGCCTGCACGACCGCTTCATGCTCCCCCACTTCATCTGGGAGGACTTCATGGAGGTGCTGGACGACCTACGCGAGCACGGGTTCGAGATGCGGCCCGAATGGTACGAGGCACAGGCCGAATTCCGCTTCCCCTTCTGCGGCGAGACGGAGATCGACAACGTCCACCTGGAGGTGCGCCAGGCGCTGGAGCCGTGGCACGTCCTGGGCGAGGTCGGCGCGATCGGCGGCACGGTGCGCTATACCGATTCGTCCACCGAGCGCGTGCAGGTGAAGCTGACGGCGGCGGACCCGGAACGGTACGTCGTCGCCTGCAACCGCCGTCCGGTGCCGCTGACGAAGACCAAGATGAACGGTGTTTCCGTCGGCGGGGTGCGCTTCAAGGCGTGGCAGCCGCCGATGGCGCTCCACCCCGTTACCCCGGTGGACACGCCGCTCACCTTCGACATCTTCGACACCTGGACCGGCAAGGCGATCGGCGGCTGCACCTATCACGTGTCGCATCCGGGTGGCCGGGCGCACGAGACCTTCCCGGTGAACGGCTACGAGGCCGAGTCGCGCCGCCTTGCGCGCTTCGAGCCGCGCGGACATACTCCGGGGCTCTACGCACCCGCCCCTGAAATCCCCAATGCGGAGTATCCTCTGACCCTCGATCTGCGTCGTTCGTACGGCTACTAGCCGATGGCGTTGACCGGCTCCGACGAGGACGCCGAAGACGCGGTCGCGCGTCTTCTCTCCAGCTACGAGACGTCGACCGCGGTGCCGGACGAGCTGCTCGAGGCGGATGGATCCATCCGCCCGGCCTGGCGCGGCTTCATCGAAGCCGTCGCCGGGATGAGCGAGGACGAATTCCGTGCCCGCCAGATGCGCGGCGACCAATATCTGCGCGATGCCGGCGTCTACTATCGCCAGTACGGCACGCCGGACACGTCCGAGCGGGACTGGCCGCTGTCCCACGTCCCCGTCATCATCGACGAGGACGAGTGGAACGCGATCGGCGAAGGGCTGATCCAGCGGGCCGAGCTTCTGGAAAAGATCATCGCCGACATCTACGGCCCCAACCGCCTTGTGGAGCGGGGCCATCTGCCGCCGGCGATGCTGGCGCAGAATCCGGAATGGCTGCGGCCGCTCTCGGGCGTCGTGCCGCGCGGCGGGCATTATCTGCACTTCGTGGCGTTCGACATCGGGCGCGGGCCGCAGGGTCAGTGGTGGGTGCTGGGCGACCGCACGCAGGCCCCGTCGGGCGCCGGCTTCGCGCTGGAGAACCGCATCGCCACCACGCGCGTCTACAAGGACCACTTCGCGCGCGCCAACGTCCACCGCCTGGCCGGCTTCTTCCGCGGCTTCCGCGACGCGCTGATCAACCTGCGCGACTCGGAGCTGTCGCGCGTCGGCATCCTGACGCCGGGGCCGCTGAACGACACCTATTTCGAACACGCCTACATCGCCCGCTATCTCGGCTTCATGCTCTTGGAAGGCGACGATCTGACTGTGGTGGACGGGCGGCTGATGGTGCGCACCGTCGCCGGGCTGCAGCCGGTCAGCGTCCTGTGGCGGCGGCTCGATTCCATCTGGGCGGACCCCTTGGAGCTGGAGGAGACGTCCGCGATCGGCACCCCCGGCATGCTGGGCGCGGTGCGCTCCGGCGGGGTGACGCTGGTCAACGCGCTGGGGTCCGGCGTTCTGGAGACGCGGGCGCTGCTCGCCTTCATGCCGCGTCTGGCCGAGGAGCTGCTGGGCGAGCCGCTCAGCATCCCCAACATCGCCACATGGTGGTGTGGCCAGGCCGAGGAGCGTGACTACGTGAAGGCCAACGCCCACCGCATGACGATCGGCAACGCCTACGCCACGCGGCTTCTGTTCGACTTCGACGACGTGTCCGCCCCGCCCGCGACCGACCCCGCCGCACGCCTCGCCCTCTCCAAGTGGATCGACCGGAACGCCGAGCAACTGGTGGCGCAGGAGACGGTGACGCTGTCCACCACCCCGGCGCTCGACGCGGACGGCAAGCTGGTCCCGCGGCCGATGAGCCTGCGCGTCTTCCTCGCCCGCACGCGCGAGGGGTGGACGATCATGCCCGGCGGCTTCGCGCGCATCGGCCCCGCGGGCGACGCGGTGACGTTGACGATGCAGAACGGCGGCTCGGCGGCTGACGTGTGGGTCGTCTCCAAGTCCGAGGTGCCGGCGGAGTCGATGCTGTTCCCCGCGTCCGGCCCCTATCTGCGCCAACAGCAGTCCATGCTGCCGAGCCGCGCGGCCGATAGCCTCTACTGGCTGGGCCGTTATGTGGAGCGCGCCGAATATCGCGTGCGGCTCCTGCGCGCCCACCATGTGCGCGTCGCCGAATCGATCGCCGAGGACACGCCGCTGCTGCGCCGATCGGCCGAATATCTCACCTGGCTCGGCAGCGACCCGCACCAGCCGATCCCCGCCGGCGTGCGCGAGACGCTGGAGTCTGCCGCCCGCGCCGCGTCCAACGTGCGCGACCGTTTCTCGGTCGACGGGTGGGCGGCGCTGGACGAGCTCGCCAAGACCGTCCACCGCCTCAATGCGCGGCCCTCATTCGGCGATGACACGGCGCGCGCCCTGTCGCTGATCCTGCGCAGCCTGTCCGGCTTCACCGGGCTGGTGCACGACAACATGTACCGCTTCATCGGCTGGCGCTTCATGTCGATCGGCCGTTCGCTGGAGCGGGCGATGTCGCTCACCGGCCTCCTCGCCCAGTTCGCCGACGAGGACGCGCCCGACGGCGCGCTCGACCTCGCCGTCGAGGTGGCGGACAGCGAGATGAGCCACCGCCGCCGCTACGCCGTCGCCACCAACCGGGCGACGGTGGTGGACCTCCTCGCCCTCGACCCGCTCAACCCGCGCTCGGTCATCTACCAGCTCAACGAGATCTGGTCTCACCTCGGCACGCTGCCGGGGGGCGAGACGCATCGCCAGCTCTCCCCGCTGCAGCGCGCCGCGTTGCAGACCCGGACCGACGTTGCGGTGCAGACACCCGAGCGCTTCGATTCCTCGGCGCTGGTGCGGCTGGAAGGCGACCTGTCAGCCATCTCCGACCTCCTGGCCGATGCCTATTTCCGGTAAGGTCGCCGCCATGCAGTACGATGTGTCCCTCACCGTCACCTACCGGTTCGACAACGCGGCGAGCGCCAGCCGCAACATCGTGCGACTGATGCCGGCGGACCTCATCGGCGAGCAGCGCCTCGTCGCCGGCAGCCTCGCCGTCACGCCAACGCCGAACGAGCGCACCACCCGCAGCGACTTCTTCCGCAACAACGCCGTCGAGGTCGCCTTTCACGAGGCGCACCGGGACATCACCTTCACCGTCACCTCGCGCGTCCACCGCTACGAGCGCGGGCGTCGGCTCGACATGTCGCCCTCCGTGGCGCGGCTTGCCGAGGACATCGCCGCCTACCGCCGTCTGGATCCCGGATCGCCGCACCATTTCGTCGGCGCGTCGCGGCGCGTCCCCATCGTCGGCGAAATGTCGGAGTATGGACGCACGCACACCAAGGACGCGCGCAGCGTGCTGGAGGCGGTGGAGGCGATCGGCAAGGCGATCAACCGGGATTGGACCTATCAGCCGGGCGCGACGACGGTGGAGACGCCGATGATGGAGGCCTTCAAGGCCCGCCGCGGCGTCTGCCAGGATTTCTCGCACATCATGATTGCGGCGCTGCGGGGCATCGGCATTCCGGCGGGTTACGTGTCCGGCTGCCTGCGCACGGACCCGCCGCCGGGCCAGCCGCGCCTTGCCGGGGCGGACGCGATGCATGCCTGGGTCTGCGCCTGGTGCGGCCCCGATGTCGGCTGGGTGGATTACGACCCCACCAACGCCGTTCTGGCGGGGGCCGATCACATCGTCATCGGCCGCGGGCGCGATTATTCGGACGTTGCCCCCGTGCGCGGCGTGATGCGCACTTCCGGCAACCACTGGAGCCACCACGCGGTCGACGTGGTGCCCGTCACCAGCGAGACCGCCCGACCGGACCCCGCCGCCTGAGCACCTGCTCTGGCCTCCCGGCTTCCGTCGACCCCTCCCCCGTCTCCCCATGGCCGCGAGACCCGCCGCTGCGACATTCCGGCCCACCGGCCGCCCCCAAGCGAAACCCGGTGCGGGGTGAACAGCGTTATCTCCCCGGACGCGGCACCGCCATGCGGTGCTGCCTGACACGCGGTCGCCGGCTCCGGCCGGCCTCTGCACGTAAAGGAGTACACCATGCCGAACATTCATGAGGCCCGTATCGCCATCCTCGCCACCGATGGGTTCGAGAAGTCCGAGCTGTTCGAGCCGCGCCGCCAGCTTACCGAAGCCGGCGCCAAGGTGACGGTGGTTTCCCTGAAGCCCGGCGAGATCAAGAGCTGGGACAAGACCGACTGGGGCGAGAGCGTCACCGTCGACACCACGGTCGATCAGGTGTCCCCGTCCGACTTCGACGCGCTGGTTCTTCCGGGCGGGCAGATCAACCCGGACGTTCTGCGCACCGATGCCAAGGCGGTCGATTTCGTGCGCGCCTTCTTCAACACCGGCAAGACGGTCGCCGCCATCTGCCACGGGCCGTGGGTGCTGGTGGAAGCCGACGTGGTGAAGGGCCGGGACATGACGTCCTACCACTCGATCAAGACCGACCTCGTCAACGCCGGCGCCAACTGGTACGACAAGTCCGTCGTCTGCGACCAGGCGCTGATCACGTCGCGCAATCCGGGCGATCTCGACGCCTTCTGCGCCAAGATCATCGAGGAGGTCGAGGAAGGCCGTCACGAGCGCATCGCCGCCTGACCGCCTTCCCCACCCGCAAAAAACGTCGGCCCGCCGGAGTGATCCGGCGGGCCTTTTTGCGTGGAGCGTTATCGCGCCGGGGTCAGCTTTTCAGCGTGGCTTCCATCGAAATTTCGGCCTTCAGCACCTTGGAGAGCGGGCAGTTCTCCTTGGCGTAGGTGGCGATCTCCTGGAACTTCTCTTCCGAGATGCCCGGAACGGTCGCCTCGACGAAGAGCGACACGGTGGGGATCTCGAAGCCCTCCGGGACGTTCACCACCTCCACCTCGGCGCGGGTGCTGATCTCTTGCGGATCAAACTCGGCCTGCTGCAGGGCGAAGGCGAACGCCATGGAGAAGCAGCCCGCGTGCGCTGCGCCGAGAAGCTCCTCTGGGTTAGTGCCGGTCTTCTCGTTCTCGAAGCGGGTCTGGAACGAATAGGGCGTGTTGTTCAGCGTGTTCGTCTCGGTGGAGACGGTGCCGCTGCCCGCGGGAAGCTTGCCCTTCCAAACCGCAGATGCCGTGCGTCGCATGGTATATCCCTCGTTGTCTCGTCAAGCCGGCGCGGAGGCCAAGAACGGGTAGTCCGTGTAGCCGCGCTCGTCTCCCCCGTAGAATGTGTCACGATCCTGCTCATTCAACGGAGCGTTCAACTCCAATCGCTTCGGCAGGTCCGGATTGGCGATGAAATCGCGCCCGAACGCCACGGCATCCGCGCGCCCGCTCGCCACCACGTCGATGGCCATTTGCCGCGTGTAGCCGTTGTTGGCGACGTAGCCGCCGTCGAAGTGGGTGCGGAGTTCGGCCACCTCGGCGCGCCCGGCCTCCTCGGTGGTGCGGATCTGCCCTTCGATCATGTGAAGGTAGGCGAGGCCGAACGGGTTCATCGCCTCGATCGCGGCTGAGAAGGTCGTCATCGGGTCGCTGTCGGAGATGCCGTTGCCGTTGGAGAAGGGGGCGAGGCGCACACCGACACGGTCGGCGTCCATGGCGCCGGTGATCGACTCCAGCACCTCCCGCAAGAAGCGCAGGCGCTTTTGGAGTGTGCCGCCATAGTCGTCGTCGCGCTGGTTGGACCCGTCGCGAATGAACTGGTCGACGAGGTAGCCGTTGGCCGCGTGCAGCTCCACCCCATCGAAGCCGGCCTCCATGGCGTTGCGGGCGGCGGCGGCATATTGGCCGCGGATCTCGCCGATCTCGTCGACCGAGAGGGCGCGCGGCGCCGACGTCTCCGCGAAGCCGCCGTCGATGAAGGTCTTCGCGTCGGCGCGGATGGCGGACGGGCCGACCGGCGCCGCACCGCCCGGCTGCAGCGACACGTGGCTGACGCGCCCGACGTGCCAGAGCTGCGCCACGATCAGGCCGCCCGCCTCGTGGACGGCGTCCGTCACCTGGCGCCACCCGGCGATCTGGTCGGCCGAATAGATGCCGGGCGTGTCGATATAGCCCTTGCCGACGGGGGAGATCTGCGTGCCTTCCGAGATGATGAGCCCGGCGGACGCGCGCTGCGCATAATATTTGGCGTGCATCGCGAAGGGGACGTCGCCGTCGCGCCGGGCGCGGTTGCGGGTCAGCGGCGCCATCAGCACACGGTTCTTGATCTTCAGGGCGCCAAGGGCACCGGGGGTAAACAGCGTCTCGGTCATCGCAGGGCCTTCACTTCTCTATGGCTGTGCACCTAGGCGCGCGGCCGGCCGATTGCGAGCCGGACGCCGCGGGAGGAGTCGGAAAACCGTGCGTCCGCGCAAAGGTGCGGGATGATTTTGCGACGCAGCGGTATGCCGCTCAGCCGCCGCCCTGCTCGAAAACGTCCGGGTTCGCCTCGCGCAGATGGGAGATGCGCTTCAGCGTGCCGGACAGGTGATCGCGCATGGCAACCTCGGCAGCGTCCGGGTCACCGCGCCGGACCGCCTCGAGAATGGCGATGTGACCATCGACGATCTCGCGCATCTTCGCGCGGCGGGGCATGTCGAGCCGGCGCGCGCGGTCCAGATGGCCGGAGCGCGAGCGGATCATGTTGTGAAGGCCCACATAGCCGATCCCGGCGAACAGGGCGCGGTGGAAGTTCTCGTCGAGATCGTAGAACATCGTCACCTGGGCCGGGTTCTCGATCAGCGTCTCCTGCATGGCGATGAAGGCCTCGAGCTCGCTCAAGGTCTCGTCGGTGTGGCGGATGGCGAGCTGGCGCACGACCTCGGTCTCCACGGCGCGCCGCAGGAAGTGGGATTCGATGAGGGCGTCCGCGTCGATCCGGGTGACGACGGTGCGGGACTGCGGGAAGGTTTCGACCAGGCCGTCCTGCTCCAGCCGCTGCAGCGCCTCGCGCACGGGGGTCTGGCTCACGCCATAGTCCTTGGCAAGGCTGGCGCGCGAGAGCACAGTGTCCGGCGCGATCTCCACGGTGATGATGCGCAGGCGCAGATCCTCGTAGATGCGCCCCGCCGCCGTTCCGTGCGGACCGGCGGCGATGGCGCGCGCGGCACCGAAGCGTTGTTCAATTCGCGTCACGTCGCGACTCCTCCCGCCCGGCCGTGGGGGGCCTGGCGACTCCTGGTTGTCGCCCACAAAGGTTATGCTTTCATACCACCCCAGAAGCTTGCACATGGCAACAGATTAATATATCAACCGCAGGAGTGATCTCCGGAAATCCCTGGGATCCCATAAAGATAACAATGGGGAGAGGACGCCGCTCCGGTGTACGCACCTGACGTGTCCGGTCTGCCGAACGCCTGCGGATCACGCGGCGCCTCAGCGAACGATCGGCCGGCCGGCACGGGTGCGAGCGCGGGAGGAGCGCTTTCGGGGCGGTTCGGCCGGTCCCGATCGGCGTCGGCGACCATACGCTTATGACCAAGCCCAGCACACCCGCCGCGCGGACCAAAAGCCGTAAGACCTACGAGGAGTTGCGCTCCGCCCGGTGGATGGCGCCGGACGATCTGCGCTCCTTCGGCCACCGCTCGCGCATGATGCAGATGGGCTATGCGCCGGAGGACTGGGCGGGGCGGCCGGTGATCGCCATCCTCAACACCTGGTCCGACATCCAGCCCTGCCATGCCCATTTCAAGGACCGGGTGGAGTGGGTGAAGCGCGGCATCCACCAGGCCGGCGGCATGCCGATCGAGATCCCGGCCCTCTCGCTCGCCGAGAATTTCGTCAAGCCGACCACCATGCTCTACCGCAACATGCTGGCGATGGAGGTGGAGGAGCTGCTCCGCTCCCACCCGGTCGACGGCGCGGTGCTGATGGGCGGCTGCGACAAGACCACCCCCGGCCTCGTCATGGGCGCCGTGTCGATGGGGCTCCCCTTCGTCTTCCTCCCTGCCGGGCCGATGCTGCGCGGCAACTATGCCGGCCAGGCCCTCGGCTCCGGCACAGATGCGTGGAAGTTCTGGGACGAGCGGCGCGCGGGCACCATCTCGTCCGAGGAATGGCAGGGCGTGGAAGGCGGCATCGCCCGCTCCTACGGCCACTGCATGACGATGGGCACCGCCTCCACCATGACCGCCATCGCCGAGGCGCTGGGGCTGACGCTGCCCGGCGCATCGTCCATCCCGGCGGCCGATTCCAACCATCAGCGCATGTCCGCGGCCTGCGGTCGGCGCATCGTCGAGATGGTGTGGGAGGACCTGACGCCGGACGAGATCATCACCGAAGCCTCGGTCAAGAACGCGGTGACGGTGGCGATGGCGACCGGCTGTTCCACCAACGCGATCATCCACGTCATCGCCATGGCGCGGCGCGCGGGGATCCCGCTGGGGCTCGACGATCTGGACGCCATCGGCCGCACCACGCCGGTGATCGCCAACGTGCGGCCCGCCGGCAAGGGCTACCTGATGGAGGACTTCTTCTACGCCGGCGGCCTGCGCGCGCTGATGAAGAACCTCGCCGAGAAGCTGGACGGTGGCGCCCTCACCGTCTCCGGTCAAACGCTGGCCGAAGGGTTCGAGACCGCGCGCGTGTTCAACGACGACGTGATCCGCCCGCTGTCCAACCCGGTCTATCACGAGGGCTCGCTCGCGGTGCTGCGCGGCAACCTGGCGCCAGACGGGGCGGTGATCAAGCCGGCCGCCTGCAACCCCGACTATCTCGTCCACTCCGGGCCTGCGCTGGTGGCGGACAGCTACGACGATCTGAAGGCGATCATCAACGACGAGGATCACCCGATGACGCCGGACACGGTGCTGGTCCTGCGCAACGCCGGTCCCCAGGGCGGCCCGGGGATGCCCGAGTGGGGCATGATCCCGATGCCCAAGGCGCTCCTGAAGAAGGGCCACCGCGACATGGTGCGCCTGTCCGACGCCCGCATGTCCGGCACCTCCTACGGCGCGTGCATCCTTCATGTCGCGCCCGAATCCTTCGTCGGCGGGCCTCTGGCGCTGCTGCAGAACGGCGACATCATCGACCTCGACGTGCCGAACCGCAGCCTGAACATGCGGGTGAGCGACGAGGAGTTGGCGCGGCGCAAGGCAGCCTGGGTGGCGCCGGAGCCGCGCTATGGGCGTGGCTACGGGGTGATGTTCTCCAAACACATCATGCAGGCCAACGACGGCTGCGACTTCGACTTCCTTTTGACCGAGGCCGGGCCGAAGGTGCCCGAGCCCGCGATCCACTGACCGCCCCCCTCCCCGGGCGCCCCACTTCGACGAGGCTGACATGACCGACGCGACCCCCGTAAAGCCTGAAAGCATCGAGGCACTGCGCCATGTGTCCGTGGCGACCCTGGCGACGGCGCTCTACAAGCGCGGGCTGAGGGGGCAGGTGATCCAGGATGTGCGGCCGGTGAAGGCCAAGGGGCGCAACATGGTGGGGCCGGCCTTCACGCTGCGCTACATGCCCGCGCGCGAGGATCGCAACCAGTTGGTGGAGTTCCGCAATCCGGAGCACCCGCAGAGGAAGGCCATCGAGATCTGCCCGGCGGGTGCGGTGCTGGTGATGGACTCGCGCAAGAGCGCCAACGCGGCCTCGGCCGGCGACATCCTGATCACCCGGCTGATGATGCGCGGCGTGGAAGGCGTGGTGACGGACGGCGGCTTCCGCGATGCGATGAACATCGGCGAGCTCGCCATTCACGCCTACCACAACCGCCCCTCCTCGCCGACGAATCTGACGCTGAACGAGGCGATCGAGATCAACGGGCCGATCGGCTGCGGCGACGCGCCGGTCTTTCCGGGCGACATCGTCGTGGGGGACGACGATTCGGTGATCATCATCCCCGCCGCGATCGCCGACGAGGTGGCCGCGGAGGCGACCGAGATGACCGCCTACGAGGACTTCGCCATCGAGAAGGTGCGCGAAGGTGAGACGATCGTCGGCCTCTACCCCGCGACCAAGGAGGAGAACCTCGACAGGTTCAAGGCCTGGCGCGCGGCGAACGGGCGCTGATGGTCAATAGGCGCGTCCGAATTGGGTGAGGATCGTCTGCGCGTCGTAGGCATGGCCGAAGCCGTCATCGCCGGGGTTGAGGAGGACCACGGTGGCGCCGGTGTCGGGCGCGGCGGCGATCACCGGCTCCAGCCCGCGCGAGCCGGGGCCGGGTGCGCGGCGGATATAGCGCACGTCGCCCGGGCCCGTGCCATAGCTGAGCTCGAAGCGCTGGTAGCCTTCCGACAAGGCAAGGCTGGCAGCGCGCTGCAGCACGGCGGGGTCGGTGCCGATCCCGTCGCCGCGGATCAAAACCGTGGTCGGCCCCTGCCACGTGCTCTCGGTGACGACCGGAGCGCCGGAGGAGCGGGTGACGACCACCCTTTCCGTGGACGCGACGCCGGTCCCGGCCGGCTGTGCGGCGGTGTCGATCCGCCGTTCCAGCGGCGCGGAATTGCCTGCCGGCGCGGTGCTGGCGACACCGAACGGGTTGGACGGTGAGCAGCCCGCGAGACAAATAATGATGAACGTCAGATTTATTTTCGACAGCATATAATCTTACCCCTCATCCATCATAGACTTCGACCGCACAAAACGCGCAACGTCAACCTGAAGAAGCCAGTCAAGCTTAAGAAGCGAGTGCCACATGAGCGACCTCTTGGAGACTCCCGTCCGCCCGAACGATCCCGTCATCCGCCTCGACCCCGAAGACAACGTCGTCGTGGCGCGCGAGCCGATCGCCGCGGGTACTGAAATCGGCTCTGAGGGCGTGACGGCGCTGGCCGACATCCCGCTCGGCCACAAGATCGCGACGCGTTTCATCGCCAAGGGCGAGCCGATCCTGAAATATTCCACCGTGATCGGTTTCGCGGGGGACGATCTTCAGCCGGGCGCTTATCTCCACGTCCACAACGTCTTGAATGGTGCGGTTAAGAAGGACTATCGCTTCGGCGAAGACTACCGCCCGACCGAACTTCTCCCCCCTGCCGAGCGCGCCACCTTCATGGGCATCAAGCGGCCTGACGGGTCTGTGGCGACGCGGAACTATATCGGCCTCTTCATCACCGTGAACTGCTCGGCCACGGTCGCGCGCAAGGTGGCCGCCTATTTCGACGAGGACCGGCTGGCCGACTATCCCAACGTGGACGGCGTGGTGGCCTTCGTGCACGAGCAGGGCTGCGGCATGGAGCTGACCGGCGAGCCGATGGACCTGCTGCGCCGCACCCTCGGCGGCACGATCAAACATCCCAACATCGCCGGCGCGGTGGTCTTCTCGCTCGGCTGCGAGCGCAACAACCTGCCGAAATTCTTCGAGGAGCAGAGCCTGGCGGCCGGCAAGATGCTGCACGCGGTGACGATGCAGGACGTCGGCGGCACGGCGGCCGCGGTCGAGGCGGGCAAGAAGGCGGTGCGCGAGATGCTGCCGATCGCCAACCAGGTGACGCGCGAGCCGTGCTCGGCGGAGCACATCACGATCGGCCTGCAATGCGGCGGGTCGGACGGCTTCTCCGGCCTGTCCGCCAATCCGGCGCTGGGCAAGGCGGTCGACATCCTGGTGCGCCACGGCGGCACGGCCATGCTGTCGGAGACGCCGGAGCTCTACGGCGTGGAGCACACGCTGACGGCGCGGATGAAGTCGCGCGAGGTGGGCGAAAAATTCATCGACCGCATCAACTGGTGGCTCGACTACACCAAGGGGCGCGACACGCAGATGAACGGCGTCGTCTCGCCCGGCAACCAGGTGGGCGGCCTCGCCAACATCATCGAGAAGGCGTTGGGCGGGTCCAAGAAGGGCGGCTCGGCGGGCATCGAAGGCGTGTTCCACTATGCCGAGCCGGTGACCACGAAGGGCCTCGTGATCATGGACACGCCGGGCTTCGATCCGGTGTCGGCGACGGGGCAGATCGCCGGCGGGGCGAACATCGTCTGCTTCACCACCGGGCGCGGCTCGTGCTTCGGGTCGTTCCCGGCGCCGACGATCAAGCTCGCCACCAACACGCCGATGTTCACCCGCATGACGGGCGACATGGACATCAATTGCGGTCAGGTGATCGACGGGCAGAAGTCGCTGGAGGCGATGGGCGAGGAGATTTTCGCGCACATTCTGCGCATCGCATCGGGCGAGAAGTCCAAGAGCGAGGCGCTTGGCGTGGGCGAGGAGGAGTTTTCGCCCTGGCCGATCGGCGTGACCGGCTGAGCCGCAAACGAACGCTGTTACGAGGCCCTGTCGCGAGGGCCAGTTGCGGGGCGGGGCGCGGCGGCACATGCGGCCGCGCCGGGGGCGCCACGGCTGACGTCCGAGGGGGGTGCAGCGCCGGATCGGCCCAGCACCACCGGAGAGCATGACCGCTGGCGCGGCGGTCAGCGCGAGCGTCAGCGTGAGGCGCGGCGGTCAGCGTCAGCGTGAGGCGCTGCGGGCGAGCGCTGCGGTGTCCGCGCCGGGGTTCCTCAATTCGTAAGCGGTCGGCACGTCCGCCAGCGGCAGGCGGACCGGCGCGCCGTCCACCGCACCGCAGGCGCCGTCGAAGTGACCGTCGTCGACCGGGTCCGGGTCGTTCGCCGGGCTCCAGGCCACCGTGACGGCCTCGCATAGACGAGGAACGGCAACATAATGACGCTCACCCGGCGCAATCCGACTATCGGCGCTCGCGTGCTCGGCGCGGCGATCGGCCGACGGAACCTCGCCGGGGGGAGCGGTCCGCGCCTTCCGTTCCGCGCGGGTCCCTGCGGCGGTCGGCGCAGCGGCCTCAGCATTCTCCTCATCGGCGGCGACCTCTGCCGCATTCGGCGCCGCGACGGGGCCGGCCATGTGGTCGCGCCGGCGGGTCCAGCCGAAGCGCGGCGGCGCCGGGGCGATGGTCCGCGCCATCGCTCGGGGCGTCTCAGGCAGAGACGACGGGCCGCTCGCGACGGAGGGGACCGGCGGGTCGACGCCAGGCACCGAAGCCGCGGGCGCCGAAGCGGCGGGCGCCTCTCTCACACCGGCCGGCGCGGCTCCGCTTGCACCGCCACCCGCCCCTGCGGCCGCGGCCTTGCGCCGACCGGCCGGCTTGCTGCGGCGCGCGGCGCTCGCCGTCACGACAGCATGGTCCGGCGCCGCAACGTCCACCGGGACGGTCCGCGCGCGCTTCCACCCGCGTTCCAGTGCCGCGTCGCCGCGCGGACGCGGGACCGCATGGCCGAGGCGCGACACCGGCAACCATTCCGCCGCATCCTGCCGGCTCACGTGATAGGTGTTCACCGCGTCGACCAGACGGTCATAATGGGTGCTCGGCAGCTCGCCGATGAACGTGCGTCCGTCCTTGAAGGCACACCAGAAGGTCGTCCACTCGCGCTTCGACAGAAGGGCGCACAGGCCGAGCAGCGCGAACGGGCCGAGCGGCAGCAGCACCACGACCGCCAGCAACGCCGCCCCGACGCGCCGCCGCCCGACCACGCCGCCACACTTCACCGCCTCGACATCCGGCGCGCTATAGCGCAAGAGTCGGGATCGACGGACAAACCCTCGCCCCTCGCTCATGCGCACGTCGACCGCGTGACCGTTCACCGCAAGGCGGTGATGGGGCCCGCAAACGAAATCGCCGGACACGACCCTCAACCTGTTCACGCGCGCCTCCTCGGACAACGGCGTCAGCCAACCTCAGAGGCCGCCACAATGCAACCTCAAATTTCACATTTTCGCCACAGCAGGTCCCCGCACTCTACCAGCGAACATGTCTATGATCCTGAATCAAATCGACGGTTTTGGGAGGAACCATGAATCTCGCGAACTGGCTGCAGCGCGCCGCCATCCTCACCCCCGAGGCCCCGGCTCTGTTCCATGGTGATCAACCGATTGCCGACTATGCCGCCTTTGCCGACCGCGCCGCGCGCATCGCCGCGGGGCTGAGATGCAGAGGTCTCTCCCGCGGCGACCGGCTCGCCATCTTCATGAAGAATTGTGCGGACTATCTGCCGCTCATGTGGGGCGCCTGGTGGGCCGGCGCGGCCATCGTACCTATCAACGCCAAATTGCACCCGAAAGAGGCCGACTATATCGCCGGTCACGCGGGCGCCCGCTTCTGCGTCACGGGCGAGGAAACGCCGCAACTGAGCGTCCCCATCCTCACCGGGGATGATGTGGACGCGCTGGCCGCGACGTCGCCTCTCGCGGCGCCCGAGCCGATGGAGAGCGACGACCTCGCGTGGCTCTTCTACACCTCCGGCACCACGGGGCGGCCCAAGGGTGTCATGCTGTCGGCGGCCAACCTCATCGCCATGAGCCTCACCTATCTCGCCGATGTGGACGAGGTGCACTCCGACGACGCCACCCTCTATGCCGCGCCGCTCTCCCACGGCGCCGGCCTCTACGCGCTGATGCACGTCATGAAAGGGGCACGCCACGTGATCCCGCGCTCGGGCGGGTTCGACCCGGCGGAAATTCTGGAGCTGGCGGAGAGCGTCGGCAACCTTCACATGTTCGCCGCGCCGACCATGGTGCGCCGCCTCGTCATCCATGCCGAAGCGACGGGACACGACGGCACCGGCATCCGCACCATCGCCTACGGCGGCGGGCCGATGTACGGGGCCGACATCGAACGGGCCGTGCGCCAGTTCGGGCCGCGCTTCGTGCAGATCTACGGCCAGGGCGAATCGCCGATGACGATCACCGCCCTTCCCCGGCGCCTCGTCGCCGACCGCACGCACCCGCGCTGGGCCGAGCGGCTCGGCTCGGTCGGATTCGCCATGTCCTCCATGGAGGTGCGCACCGTGGACCCGATGGGCCGCGACGTGGATTGCGGCGACATCGGCGAGGTGGTCTGCCGCGGTCCCACCGTGATGCAGGGCTACTGGCGAAATCCGGAGGCGACCGCCTCGGCGATCCGCGACGGCTGGCTCTGGACCGGCGACCTCGGCGCACTCGATGCCGAGGGCTTCCTCACCCTCAAAGACCGGTCCAAGGACATGATCGTGTCGGGCGGCACCAACATCTATCCGCGGGAGGTGGAGGAGGTTCTCCTGACCCATCCGGACGTTGCCGAGGTGGCGGTCATCGGCCGGCCGCATCCCGACTGGGGCGAGGAGGTGGTGGCCTTCGTGGTCGGCCGCGCGGGGCCGGTGGATCACGAGGCCCTGGACGCGCTGTGCCAGGAGGCGATTGCCCGTTTCAAGCGGCCCAAGACCTACATCGCCATCGAGACGCTGCCGAAGAACAACTACGGCAAGGTGTTGAAGACCGCCCTGCGGGAGAAACTGGCCGCTGCGCCCGCCTGAACGATCGGTCGGGGCGCCGCGCCAGCGGCGCCCGCCCCTGCGGCGCGGAGGCCCCATTCACGCCCACTTCACGTGCGCGGCCTCATCTGAGGGCGGCCCGGCCGCCGTCGCGCGGAGGCCGGACGGACCACCTAGGCGGGCCGATCTGCCGCGTGCTAGCGCAGGCCCCGCAACCGGACGAGGGAGTGAATTGCCGTGAGAGCATCGCGTTTGGGCGCACTAGCCGCCGCCCTGTTAATCTCCACCAGCCTGGTCCCGGCCGGATGGACCGGCGGCGCCGCCTGGGCACAGTCCGCCAACGGGCCGAGCGACGGGCGGCCGAACGCCATCCAAGGCGTCGTACCGGGCGAAGGCACCGCCGCCGAGACCACCCCCGCCGAAACCAGCCGCCCCGAAACTGCCCGCGCCGAAACTGCCCGCGCCGCGGCCGTCGCGGTCACGCGCGTGACGCTGGCCACCGGAGGCCTCGCCCAGGTGGAAGGCCGCATGGCCGGCCCGGCGTCGGCCATGAACCTCGCCATCGAGCGGCCGCAGGTGGCGGACGTCCTGCGCACCCTCCTCGTCACCGGCCCCGCCCCGGTCGTCTCCATCGACCTCGAGGCCGCCGAGCCGGTCGGCGCGCGCTCCGCCACCGGGCGGCTGCTCGCGGGCAACCTCGCCGATCCCACCACCATCCTCACGGCGCTCATCGGCAAGGAGGTCACGCTGTCGGGCGGGCCGCGTACCTTGTCGGGCACCCTCCTCGCCTTCAGCCCGGTCACCGTCCCCGGCAGCGACCAGACGCCCGAGAAACCGGGCCTGCGCGCCGCCGTCGCCACCCCGGCGGGCGAGGTCGCATTCGCCGTCTTCCCGTCGCTGGAGCACATCGCCATCGAGGGTCCGGCGCTGGCCGAGGCGATGGCCGAACTCATCCCCGCGCTGGGGGAAAGCGTCGACGACGGGCGGCGCGATCTCACCGTCCGCCTCGCCGAGCCCGCCGAGGCCGGCTTCTCCTTCGTGGTGCCCACCACGGTGTGGCGCCCCTCCTACCGCGCCGTCATCGGCGAGGGCGGCAAGGTGAACCTGCAGGGCTGGGCGACGCTCGAAAACACCACGGGGCTCGACTGGACCGGCATCGACCTGCGCCTCGCCGTCGGCACCCCCGTCGCCTACAGCCAGGACGTCTATTCGCCGCTGCGCACCCGCAGGCCCGACGCGCCGTTCGAGGTCGGCCGCACCGCAGAGACCGGCATCGTCGCCGCCGAGGAGACGGCCCAATTCGCCGCCGCCGCCCCGCCGCGCGCCGACGCGGGGCGCATGTTCCGCCGTGGCCCCGCCGCCGAGGCGGCGCCGATGCCCGTCGCCGATCTCGTCACCGGCGCGCCCGCGGAGGCCGGCACCGCCGCGACCATCTTCCCCGTCGCGGGCGCCATCGACCTCGCCGCGGGCCGCACCCTCACCGTCCCCTTCCTGTCGGGCGACGAGGACATTCAGCGGATCACCTATCTCGACCTCCTCGGCGGCGCGCAGCCCTTCGACAGCCTGGAAATGACGTTCGACGCTGAAGCAACCGTGCCGGGCGGCCTCATCGCCGTCTACGATCAGGACGGCTTCGTCGGCGACGCGCGCTTCGGCGGGGCGGACGGGGGCGAGCCGCGGATCCTGCCCTTCGCCGTGTCCGCCGACCTGAAGGCAACCACCCAGTCGCGCGCCAACCGCACGCTGACGACGGCGAGCCTTCGCGGCGGCAGCCTCGTCATCCGCCGCAGCGAGGTGGAGACGACCACCCTCACCGTGGCCGCCAGTGAGGCGACCACCCTCGTCACCGACATCGCGCGGCTCGGCAACGACACCGTCAGCGCCACCGGCGAGGGCCTGTCGCCCGAGGTCGTGACCATCGACGAGGGCCGCGCGCGCATCCGCGTCGCGCTGCCGGCCGGGCAGCACACGCTCACCGTCACCGCCGAGCGGCCGATCATGGAGCGCTATCTTTTGGCGAGCCTCCCCGCGCCGGTGATCGAGGAGGTGCTTTCCTCCGGCGGGGCGATCGACGCGGAGACCCGCGAGCGGCTGGAGGGCATCCGCGCCCTCACCGCCGAGATCGCCGCGATCGACCGCACGATCGCCCAGCGTGAACAGGAGATCGACGCCCTGCGCCGCGCCGTGGAATTCGACCGCGACAACCTGGAGGCCATCGACGCCTCGACGCCGGAAGGGGCGGAGGTGCGCCGCCGCATCATCTCGCGCACCGGCGACATCGACGCCGCGATGGCCGAGGTGTCCGACCTCTCCCGCCGCCGCGCCGAGGTGGAGCAGCGCCTCTCCGCCAACTGAAGCGGCGCGGCAGATGGGGCGGACCCTTGTCCGCCTCATCGTGCACGCGGGCGCGATCTCGCACGCGGGCGCGGCGCGTCTTGCAAGGGGCGCGGCCTCGGGCTAGCACCTGCGGGCAACACGAAAGACGCTTCCCATGCCGAACTCGGACTCCAGCCCCGCCGACAACCTGCCCGCGGACGCCCCGCTGCGGGCCGAGATCATCGCCACCGCGCTCCCCTACATGCTGCGCTACGACGACAAGACCATCGTCGTGAAATATGGCGGCCACGCCATGGGCGACCCGGAGCTGGGCCGCGACTTCGCCGAAGACATCACTTTACTGACCCTCGCCGGCATCAACGCCGTCGTCGTCCACGGCGGCGGCCCGCAGATCGGCCAGATGCTCGACCGGCTCGGCATCAAGTCCGAGTTCCGCGACGGCCTGCGTGTCACCACCCACGAGACGGTCGAGATCGTCGAGATGGTGCTGGCCGGGTCGATCAACAAAGACATCGTCTCCACCATCAACGCGGCCGGCGGGCGCGCGGTGGGGCTGTGCGGCAAGGACGGGCGCATGGTGCTCGCCGAGCCGCTGAAGCGCACCACCCGCGACACCGACTCCAACATCGAGAAGGTGGTCGATCTCGGCTTCGTCGGCGAACCCGTCGAAGTCCGGCGCGACGTGCTGGACGTTCTCGCCAAGCAGGAGATCATCCCCGTCATCGCCCCCGTCGCCCAGGGCGCGGACGGCGAGACCTACAACATCAACGCCGACACCTTCGCGGGCGCCATCGCCGGCGCGCTGGGGGCAACGCGCCTCCTCTTCCTCACCGACGTGGACGGTGTGCTGGATGGCGATAAGAACCTCATCCGCGAGCTGACGGTCGCCGAGGCGCGCCGGCTGATGGCGTCCGGCGTCATCTCCGGCGGCATGGTGCCGAAGGTGGAGACCTGCATCGCCGCGCTGGAGCGGGGCGTGGACGGCGTCGTCATCCTCAACGGCAAGACGCCCCACGCGGTGCTGCTGGAGCTCTTCACCGACGGCGGCGCGGGCACCCTCATCACCCGCTGAGGCCGTCGCCTGAGCAGGCCGGTGTAGGACGGGGCTGGAGCTGGGCTGGGGCGGGCCTCGCCCCGCCCGATCCGGTGTGGCGAAACCGCCTTTTGCATCAGGGCCGATCGCGTGTAGGCTCCCGGTCCGGTCGGCTTCCGCCCGTCCGGGACAGCCGGAGACGCCATGGCCCACCCTACCCCGCTCCCGTCCGAAAGCCCGATCGCCAATCCGCGCGATCTGAAACCCTTCGCGGACGTCGACACCTGGATCTTCGACCTCGACAACACGCTCTATCCGCCGCACACGGACCTGTTCGCCCAAGTCGACCAGAAGATGAGCGAATTCGTCGGCAAGCTGCTCGACATGGAGCGCGACGCCGCACGGGCTCTCCAGAAAGACTACTATAAGCGCTACGGCACCACCCTGCGCGGGCTGATGGTCGAGCACGGCATCAACCCCGACGGTTTCCTCGAATTCGTCCACGACATCGACCATTCGCGCGTGGTGCCCGACCCGCGCCTGGCCTCTGCGCTCGAGGGGCTTCCCGGCCGCCGCTTCATCATGACCAACGGCACCACCGCCCACGCACGCGCGATCGCCGAGCGGATCGGCGTCCACGCCCATTTCGAAGACATCTTCGACATCGTCGCCGCCGACCTCATCCCCAAGCCCCACGCCGACACCTACGCCAAGTTCTGGCAGATGCACGGCATCGACCCCAGCCGCGCGGCGATGTTCGAGGATCTGTCCCGCAACCTCGCCGTGCCGCACGAGAACGGCATGCGCACCGTCCTCGTGGTGCCTGAAGGGACGCGCGAGGTGTTCCGCGAGGACTGGGAGCTGGAAGGCCAGACCGCCCCGCACGTCGAATATGTGACGGACGACCTGGCAGGCTTCCTGGAGCGTATCGCCACCGGCCACGCCCCGGTCCCCGCCTTCTGACGCTCGGCCCGCCTGCCCCCTCGCCGCCGGCCCCCTCCCCGCCGAGCGCTACTGCTCGACCATAGCGCCGCGGCGGAACCGGCCGAAGCGCGACGGGCGGCGCTCGCCGATGACGCGGCGGCGGGGTCCATCCTCCCTGCCGTTCCTCAACGGTCCGTCCCAGCGTGTCACCGGTTGCCGGGGCACGGGCCGGCGGCTCACCGGCGGCGGGAGGCCTGCGCTAAACCGCCTCTCCCCGCGCACGCCGTCCACGTTATATCTGCTGCCTAGAACACATGGCCTCCTTAGGCGGATGCGCCCGCTAGGCAACGCTGGCGAGATCTCTTATGTCCTTCCCAAAAGCCGAACCCGGATAGCCATGCAGATCACGCCTTCAGAACGCGACCGCCTCGCGGCCACCATCGACGCCGCCTTCGACGAGCGCGCATCCGTCACCATCCGCACCACCGGCATGGTCCGCGACGCCGTGGAAAAAGCGCTCGGCCTCCTCGACCGCGGCGTGATGCGCGTCGCCGAGCCGACCGCGAACGGCTGGCAGGTCAACGAGTGGCTGAAGAAGGCCGTGCTCCTGTCCTTCCGCCTCAACCCGATGGAGACCATCGAAGGCGGGCCGGGCTCGGCCACCTGGTGGGACAAGGTGCCCTCGAAGTTCGACGGTTGGGGCGCGGTCGACTTCGAGCAGGCCGGCTTCCGCGCCGTGCCGGGCTCCATCGTGCGCCGCTCCGCCTTCATCGCCCCCGGCGTCGTCCTGATGCCGTCCTTCGTCAACCTCGGCGCCTATGTCGACGAGGGCACGATGGTCGACACCTGGGCCACCGTCGGCTCCTGCGCGCAGATCGGCAAGAACTGCCACATCTCCGGCGGCGCAGGCATCGGCGGTGTGCTTGAGCCGCTGCAGGCCGCGCCCGTCGTCATCGAGGACGACTGCTTCATCGGCGCCCGGTCCGAGGTCGCCGAGGGCGTGCGCGTCGGCAAGGGCTCCGTCCTCTCCATGGGCGTCTTCCTCGGCGCCTCCACCCGCATCATCGACCGCGCCACCGGCGAAGTCTTCATGGGCGAAGTGCCGCCCTACTCCGTCGTCGTGCCCGGTTCGGTGGAAACCAAGGCCGCCGGCGATATGAAGATGTCGCTGGCCGCCGCCATCATCGTGAAGCGCGTCGACGAGCGCACCCGCTCCAAGACGTCGATCAACGAACTTCTCAGGGACTAAGAACCGCTTTGCCCGACCGTCCATCCGGCTCCCCGTCCGGACCGCGTCCGCCCAGTGTCCTGTGGGCCATGTTCGCCCTCGACGGTCGCATCAACCGTGAGGTCTTCTGGCTCAGCAACCTGCTGTGCCTCGCCCTCACGGTGCCGCTGGCCATGGCGGTGCCGATCATCGTCGTCGACGCGGAGACGGCCGAGATCCGGCCGGGCAACCCCGCCGCGATGTTCGCCTTCGCCGCGCTGATGTGGATCCAGGTCGCGCTGGCCGTCAAACGCCTGCACGACCGCGGCGTCACCGGGTGGGCCTCCGTGCTCCTCGCCATCCCCTTCATCAGCCTTCTGGTGTTCTTCATCATCGGCGTCGTGCCGGGGGAGAAGGGGCCGAACATGTACGGGCCAGGCCCCAACCAACGGGGCCGCGCATGAGCGAACTCGACTCTCTCCCGCTCGCACGTGAGCTGATCCGCGCCGAAAGCGTCACCCCCGCCGGCCCCGCCGCCTTCGACCTCGTCGAAGGTGCGCTGACGGCGGCCGGTTTCACCGTGACGCGCATGATGTTCGACAGCGCCGGCACGCCGATCGAAAACCTCTACGCCCACATCGGCACCGGCGGCCGCCACCTCGCGCTCGCCGGCCATGTCGACGTCGTGCCCGCCGGCAACCCGGACGCCTGGTCGCACGCGCCCTTCGCCGCCTCCGTCGACGGCGACACGCTCTACGGCCGCGGCGCGCAGGACATGAAGGGCGCCGTCGCGGCGATGATCACCGCCGCCGCCGACTGGGCCGCCACAGGCGCGCCGGACCGCGGCGAGGGCCAGCTCTCCTTCATCATCACCGGTGATGAGGAGGGCGCGGCCGTCGACGGCACCGCGCCTCTGATCGCCTGGGCCGCCGAGCGCACACGGATCGACGCCGCCATCGTCGGTGAGCCGACCTCGGTGAAGGTGCTGGGCGACACCATCAAGATCGGCCGCCGCGGCTCCATGTCGGCCGAGGTGACGGTGACCGGCCGCCAGGGCCACGTCGCCTATCAGCACCTCGCCGCGAGCCCGGTTCCCGCCCTCCTCGCGATCGGCCAGGCGCTGAAAGCCCCGCTCGACGAGGGCACCGCGCAGTTCCTGCCGACCAACCTCGAAATCGTCTCCATCGACATCGCCAACCCGGCGTGGAACGTCATCCCCGAGTCCGGGCGACTGCGCTTCAACGTGCGCTTCAACGACCTCTGGGAGCCGGACGCCCTGCGCGCCGAGCTGATCCGCCGCATCACCGGCGCGGCGGGCGACATGGCGGTGGACATCGCCTGGCAGCCGAGCCACGGCGGCGCCTTCCGCACCAAGGACGATGCGCTGATCGCCGCCGTCACCGGCGCCATCCGCGCCACCACCGGGGTCACGCCCGAGGCAACCACCGGCGGCGGCACCTCCGACGCGCGCTTCATCAAGGACTACTGCCCCGTCGTGGAATTCGGCGGCGTCGGCGACACGATGCACCAGGTGAACGAGCGCACCTCCATCGCCGAGCTGACGCGCCTGACCGCCGCCTACCGCGCCATCATCGACGCGGTGCTCGCCGGCTGATGCGCGCCCCGCGCCCTCCTTGCGCCCACCGCCAGGCGCCGCGCATGCGGGGGCGCCGGCGATGACCGTCGCCGAAATCAGCCGATCCCTCGAAGGTGCATGGCGCCTCTTTCGCAACCGGCGCGACGGACTCGACCTTCTGGACCGCAGCCTCGAGGGCTTCTGGCGCTCCTTCGGGGCCCTCCTCCTCATTCTGCCCATCGACGCGATCTCGCTGCTCGCCCTGTCGCGCATCGCGGTGCAGCCGCCGCTGTTCGAGGCCTTTCTGAGCCGCCTTCCCGCCCTGGCGCTGGACTGGGTGCTGTTTCCCATCATCCTCGCCGCGCTCGCCAAACCGCTCGGCATCAGCAAGAGCTACGTGTCCTACGTCGTCGCCCGCAACTGGGCGGCGCCGATCAGCTGGGTCATCGTGACGATCCCCATCGTGCTGCAGGGGGCCGGCTTCCTCGGCGACCAGATGGCCATCATCGCCACCCTCGTCGCGCTGATGGTGGCGGTCCGCTACCACTTCCTCATCATCCGCATATCGCTCGGGGTGACGATCGAGGTGGCGGTGGCGCTGATCGCGGTCGACCTCGTCATCTCCTTCCTGGTCGTCGCGATCGCCGGATAGGCCGCCCCCGTTCAGGCGATCTTGTAGACGTCGCCGGCCGCCTCGGCGCGAATGATGTCGATGCCGTGCTGGCTCGTCGCCGTCACCTCGGCAAACGGCGCACCTTCGCGCACCTCGTCGCCCGGCCGGGCGATCAGGCGCACGCCCGCCCCCTTGTCCGCCGGTGCCCCCACCGCGCGCGCCAACCCCGCCACGGCGAAGATGTCGACGGCCGCCACCGTGCCGCTGCGCGGGGCGAGGAGTTCGCGGCGAAAGGCGCCCGGGCGCGCGCGCGGGTGCGGCCCCTGCGCCTCCGCGATCGCCTCGAACGACGCCAGCGCTGCGCCAGAGGCGAGAAGCTCGGCCGCGCGGGCCGCGCCGCCACCCGGCCGCGCCGCGACCTCGGGCACGAGGTCGAGCAGGCGGCCGGCGATTGCGAGCGCCTTGGCCCGCAGCGGCTCCGGCGCATCGGCATTGTTCTGCAAGACGGCCAGCGCGTCCTGAAGCTCCAGCGCCGGGCCGACACCGCGGCCGATGGGCTGGCGCCCGTCGCTCGGCAGCGCCACGACGGTCAGCCCCACGGCCGCGCCCGTGGCCGTGAAGAGCGCGGCGAGGCGGCGCGCATCCTCCGCCGTCTTCACCTTCACCGCGGGGCCGACGGGGATGTCGACGATCACGTGGGTCGCCCCCGCCGCGCGCTTTTTGGAGAGGATGGAGGCCACATCGAGCTCGGCGGACGCGATGCCGAGCGGGCGGTTGATGGCGTTCATCACGTCGTCGAGCGCGCTGTGGGCGATGCGTCCGCTCCAGGCGATCGCCCCGCCGGCCGCCGCCACCGTGCGCCGCAGGTCGTCCGGCGTGAGGTCCACCGCGGCCGCGCACTCCATGATGTCCGCGGTCCCGGCCGCCGATGTGATCGCGCGGGACGAGGTCTTGGGGATGATCTGGCCCGCGGCGGCGACGATCGGCACCACGATGAGGCTCGCCGGATCGCCGGGGACGCCGCCCATGGAATGCTTGTCGAGCACCAGGGGCGCGTCCCAGGCGAGGCGCGGAACGAGGCCGGCGCGCGCTGCGGTGAAGGCGGCCACCTCGTCGGGCGAAAGGCCACGCGCGGCGGCGACGAGGAAGCCCGCCACCTCCGCCTCGCTGTAGCGCCCGGCCGCGATGTCCTCGACGATGGCGCCGATCTCGGCCGCGCCGAGCGCCGCGCCGGCGACCTTGCGCCGCAGCGCATCGCGGCTGGCGGCGGCGCGGGCGGGGCGCAGGGTGACCACGGCGCCGGCGGCAAGGTCCGGCGCAACGCCCGCAGGAAGGCCGACCTCGCCCGGCGCCACCAAAGCGTCGTCCGCGGCGGTGGCGATGGCGACGCGCATCCCGCCTCGCGCTGCCGTGCTGGTGCCCGCCGGGGACGGGCCGGGATCGGCCGCGCGGAGTTCGGCGGTGGTGCCCGGCGAGAGCTGACCCGCGGTCAGCGGGAGGGCGGCCTGGTTGAGAAGCGCCACCGGGCCGCCCGGCAGGCTGAGCGGCAGGCGCGTGACGGTGAGCGGCAGCCGCGCCGCGCCGAGCACTGCGGCGGCGAACCGGCCGACCCCCTCGGCGAGCGCGCCGCCATTGTCGATGACGGCGATATTCTGCGCGCCGACCAGCGGGACCTGGCGGCCGAGACGCTCGGCAACCTCGGCCGCGTCCTCGCGCCCCCGCGCCTCCAGCCGGGCGCGCACGATCGCCGGCGGCGCCGTGACCGACACGACCACCACCCGCCCGGCGATGGCGGCGAAGGCGGCGAGCGATTGGCGCGAGGCATTGACGATGACGTTGCGCCCATCACGCAGCGGGGCGAGGGCGGCGTGGCGGATGCCGTAGCGCAGGCCGTGGGCGCCCCAGGTGACGGCGAAGGCCCCGCCCGCCTCCGCCGCCTCGAAGTCGGCGAGGGTCATCGGCTCGTGGTCCTCGCCCCCGGCCTCGCGCGGGCGTGTGACGACGCGGCGGGCGAAGTGGAACAGGCTGGCGGGGAGGCGCGGGCGCGCGCCGTCGATCAGCGAATCCTTGCCCACCCCGCTCGGTCCGACGACCAGCACCAGAACCCCGTCGTCGGGGCCTGGACGGTTCGGTTCCGCCGCATGCGTCGGCGTGGCGGAGGTCGGAGGCATCACGAGGGTCCTTCGGTCGTGCCGCGGGTCTGGGCCGGCGGGTGCTGGGGTGTCGCGCGGGTCGGCGGGGGTGCGGAGCGTTTGGGTGGAGCGGGCGCGCGGCGGGTGGTGCGGTACGTTTTAGGTGGAGCGAGCGAAGCGGCGGGCGGTGCGGTGCCTGTAGCGGCTGATGGATGTGATGGCCGGGCAGCGGCAGGCGGTGCGGGGCGTTGGGAGGCGGACGAGACGGAGTCGGACAGGTAGGCGGTGTCGCGTGCATAGGGTGTGGCGCCCTCGGCTGGCAGACCTCGGGACATCATGCCGATAACAGATCATATCGACGATGAGATGACGCATTTAACATCGCAGACAAGTGCGTTCACGAGCCGCCCCGTTGCCACGGCTCGCACGTGCGACAGAACGGCCCGGGCACTTCGTCCTTGGGCATTGCGACGCCGATCCGCGGGGGCCATTCGGCGCGGGTCCGCCAGGAATGCCGCCGCGCGGTTCCGCCGGGGGCGCCGCGGTGCCGCTCCACCGGGCTGCTACGGTACGGCTCCGCCGGGGGCGCCGAGACGCTGATCCGCCGGGAGCGTTGCGACGCAGGCCACCCGGAGTACTGCGACGCAGGCCCATCGCAAGTACTGCGGCGCAGGTAGGCAGGAGCAGACGGCGGAGGTCCGCCGGGGGTGTAGCAGCGCGAGCCCGCCGCGACCGTCGCGGCGTGGGTGCGCCGGGATCGCCGGGGCGCTAGTCTGCCGGCAGCGCTGCCGTACGGCGCCGCGGGAAAAACTGCGGCACGGGTACGCCGGGGAGCGCGCTGGCGGGCGGCGTCCGGACCGGGTGCGTAAACGCGGATCGGCCGCGCTTCGGGACGAAGCGCGGCCGATCACGGGGTCGGTGGTCCGTTGGGGCCGGCCGCGGGGTACGGCCGGTGCGCGGTCAGTGTTCCACGTTCCGCCAGAGCTTCTTCTTCGTCATGAAGAGGAGCACAGCGAAGACGATGAGGAAGATCATCACGCGGAAGCCGATCTGCTTGCGCTCTTCGAGGTGCGGCTCGGCGGCCCACATCAGGAAGGCGGAGATGTCGGCGGAGTACTGCTCCAGCGTCTCGGGGCTGCCGTCGTCATACTCGACGCGGCCGTCCTCCAGCGGGGGCGGCATGGCGATCCAGTCGCCGTTGACGAACACCGGGTTGTAATACTGGCCCGGCGCGCCCTCGACGCCTTCCGGCGGCTCTTCGTACCCCTGCAGAAGGGCGTAGATGTAGTCCGGTCCGGCCTCGGAGTAGCCTGCGAAGGCGTCGGTGATGAAGCCGGGGAAGCCGCGGTGCGTGGCACGCGCCTTGGCGATCAGCGAAAAGTCCGGCGGGGCGGCGCCGTTGGCCGCGGCCGCAGCGGCGGCGTTCGGATAGGGCGACGGGAAATAATCCGTCGGCCGGCCCGGACGGTCGAAGGGCTGGCCGTCCTCGTTGGAGATGTCCGTGATCGTGTACTCGGACGCGATCTGCTCCATCGCCTCTTCGGAGAAGTTCGGACCCTGGTGCGAGGCGAGGGTCCGGAACGGCACCATCTTCATCGAGTGGCAGGCCGAGCACGCCTCACGATAGACCTTGAGGCCGCGCTGCAGCTGGGCCTGATCGTACTGGCCGAAGATGCCCGCGAAGGTCCAGTCCTGCTTCTCGATGTGGTGGCCGCCCTCCTCGGCGGCGCTGGCGGGAGCCGCCAGCAGCGCCAGGGCCGTCCCCGCGCCGCACAGAAGCGCGACCGAGAGCCCGGCGGTGCCGACGAGCTTGCCGATCCGGGCAAGCGGCGTGGGTCTCGTCTCAAGCATCGGTCAATCCTTCTTCGGCGCGGCGGCGGCACCTTCGGGCGTCCCCGCCCCGGAGCCGGTGTGAACGTCGGCGTGTTTCTTCTTCGACTTGGCGAGGACGTCGTCCGCGATCGAATTCGGCAGCGGCTTCGGCGTCTCGATGATGCCGAGCACGGGCATCAGGATGAGGAAGAAGCCGAAGTAGTAGAGCGTGAAGATCCGCGCCAGGATCACGTAGATGCCTTCCGCGGGCATGGCGCCGAGATAGCCGAGCGCGATGCAGGTCACGACCCAGATCCAGAAGGCGATCTTGAACATCGGACGGTAGCGGGCCGAACGGACGCGCGACGTGTCGAGCCAGGGGATCACCAGAAGGATGAGCAGCGACGCGAACATCACGATGACGCCGCCGAGTTTGTCCGGAATGGCGCGCAGCATCGCGTAGAACGGCAGGAGGTACCATTCGGGGACGATGTGGGCCGGCGTCACCAGCGGGTTGAACTGAATGTAGTTGTCCGGATGGCCGAGATAGTTCGGCACGTAGAACACGAACCACGCGTAGAGGATCATGAAGATCACGATCGCGAAGCCGTCCTTGATCGTCAGGTACGGGCTGAACGGGACGGTGTCCTTCGAGGACTTCACCGACACGCCGGTCGGATTGTTGTTGCCCGCCACGTGCAGCGCCCAGATGTGCAGGATGACGACACCCGCGATCACGAAGGGCAGCAGATAGTGCAGCGCGAAGAAGCGGTTGAGCGTCGCGTTGTCGACGGCGAACCCGCCCCACAGCCATTCGGTGATCGACGGGCCGACCAGCGGGATGGCGGAGAACAGGTTGGTGATGACGGTGGCGCCCCAGCCGGACATCTGCCCCCAGGGGAGCACGTAGCCCATGAAGGCGGTTGCCATCATCAGGATGAGGATGATGACACCCAGCATCCACAACACTTCGCGCGGGGCCTTGTAAGAACCGTAGTAGAGGCCACGGGCGATGTGCATGTACACCGCGAAGAAGAACATCGACGCGCCCACGGCGTGGATGTAGCGCAGCAGCCAACCGAAATTGACGTCGCGCATGATCTTCTCGACCTGGTCGAAGGCGATCGCCGTGTTGGCGGCATAGTGCATCGCCAGCGTGATGCCGGTGACGATCATCGTCACCAGCATGAACGTCAGGATCGCGCCGAAGGTCCACATGTAGTTGAGGTTCTTCGGCGTCGGAAAGACGATCGCCTGATCGTTCATCATCGAGACGATCGGCAGACGCGAATCCAGCCAGCGCACCGCCGGATTCTTGAAGTGGGTTTTGGGTCCGTGCCCGGCCATGTCGGTCCTCTTGTTCTAATTAGCCGACGACGAGGGTGGACTCGTCAGGGAAGGAGTATGGCGGGATGGCCAGATTCTCCGGCGCAGGGCCCCGGCGGATACGGCCCGCCGTGTCGTAGTGCGAGCCGTGGCACGGGCAGAACCAGCCGTCGAAATCGCCCGCTTGGCCGAGCGGAATGCAACCGAGATGGGTGCACACGCCGATCATCACGAGAAGATCCTCGCGCCCCTGCACGGCCCGGTTGGCGTCGGTCGCCTCGCCGGTGCCGATGTTGGGGTTGCGCGCATCCGTGTCGCGAAGCTCGGAGAGGGGGACCTCTTTCGCCTCTTCGACCTCGGTCGGCGTGCGCTTGCGGATGAAGACCGGCTTGCCGCGCCACATCACCGTCATCGACTCGCCTTCACCCAACGCCGAAATGTCGACCGAGGTGGAGGCCAGCGCGAGCGAGGCCGCGTCCGGGTTCATCTGATCAATAAAAGGCCAAGCAATCGAACCGATGCCGACCGCAGCCACGGCACCTGTCGCGATGTAGAGGAAGTCGCGCCGCGTTTCACCGTGCGCCTCTCCATGCCCGTCATTCGTTTCCGTGGTCGCCACGACCGCCCTCTCCCATATTCCTGATCGCGCTTATCGCCGCAATGCCATGCCTGTCCGCGCGGGTCATGTCTAGACTCGTCCCACATCGACAGTCAGCCACAAAGGGTTCTAAACGGATCGTCTTTCCAGAAACACCTGAAATTAGAGTGCGATGGTTCCAACCTGCAAACAACCGGAGACTCGGGCATGAATGTCGCACTTTTCCAGCCCGAGATCCCCCAGAATACCGCGGCGATCCTGCGCACTCTCGCCTGCTTCGGCGCCTCGGCCCACATCGTCGGCCCGGCCGCCTTCGACCTCTCCGACCGTGCCGTACGCCGCGCGGGCCTCGACTATGCCGCCTCCGTCCCGTTGACGCGCCATCCGACCTTCGACGCCTTCAAGGCCGCCGTCCCCGGCCGGATCGTCCTTCTGACGACCCGCGCCGACACCCTCCTCCACGACTTCGCCTTCCATGAAGACGACACCCTCCTCTTCGGTCAAGAAAGCGCCGGGGTTCCGGACGCCGTCCACGCCGCCGCCGATGCGCGCGTGCGCATCCCCCTCGTGCCCGGTGCGCGTTCCCTCAACCTTGCCGTGGCGGTCGGGATCGCGTTGATGGCGGCCACCGTGTCGAGCGGCGCCGTGACCACGAGAGGACTAGAATGAACGATGTGAAGGGCGGGCCCAAGCCCGACGCCGCCACCCTGGCCCACTGGCAGGAGCGCGCGAAGAGCTGGTTCGAGCGGCTGCGCGACGACATCCACACCCTGTTCGAGACGCTGGAGGACGAGGCCGCCGGCCTCCCCTCCTACGGCGACACTCCGCCTGGCCGCTTCACCCGCGAGCCGTGGGAGCGCACCGACCATGACGGCGCGAAGGGCGGCGGCGGCGTGATGGGCATGCTGGCGGGCCGGCTGTTCGAGAAGGCGGGCGTCCACACCTCCACCGTGCACGGGACCTTTTCGGGCGATTTCGCCAAGCAGATCCCCGGCGCGGCGGACGATCCGCGCTTCTGGGCGAGCGGCATCTCCTTGATCGCCCACCCGCTGAACCCGCACGTGCCGACCGTCCACATCAACACCCGCTACGTGGTGACGACGCGCCAATGGTTCGGCGGCGGAGCTGATCTGACTCCGATGCTGGATCGCCGCCGCGGCCAGGACCACCCGCACACGCAGCGCTTCCACAGCGCCTTCCGCGATGCCTATGCCCGCCATCCAGTGGGCGACTATGCGCGGGACAAGGCGTGGTGCGACGAGTATTTTTATCTCCCCCACCGGGGCGAGATGCGCGGCATCGGCGGCGTCTTCACCGACTACCTGGCGTCGGGCGACTGGGAGGCGGACTTCGCCCTCATCCGCGACATCGGCACCACCTTCATGGACGTCTATGCGTCCATCGTGCGCGAGACGATGGGTGAAGCCTGGACCGAGGCGGACCGCATGGAGCAGCAGGCCCGGCGCGGACGCTACGTGGAATTCAATCTGCTCTATGACCGCGGCACGCTGTTCGGCCTCAAGACCGGCGGCAATGTCGCGTCGATTTTGTCGTCCATGCCACCGACGGTTCGGTGGCCCTGAAGTCTGCCACCGACGGTTCGGTGGCCCTCACTGGACCACCGGCAGGCTTGGCCGGCGAGCGCTCAGAACGCCTCGGCGTCCTCCACTTCGGCGAGACGCGCGGTCAGGTGGGTCAGCTCGGCCCTCAGCGCGGAGAGCTGCTCGTCCTCCATCGCGAGGCGGCACACCACAGCGTCGCGCGCGGCGGCGACCTGCCGCTCCATCGCCGCGCCCGCCTCGGTCAGCTCGATGAAGACCATGCGCCGGTCCGCGCTGTCGCGGCGCCGTTGCACGAAACCATGCCGCTGCAATTGGTCGACCAGCGGAACGATCGCGCTCGGACCGAGACGCAGCCGCTCGGCAATCTTGCCGATCGGCCGCGCACCGTCCTGCCATAGGACGATCATCACCAAATACTGCGGGTAGGTCAGTCCCAACCGCGCCAGAAGCGGCCTGTAAATCCGCGTCACCGCATTGGAGGCCGCGTAAAGGGCAAAACAGAGCTGATTTTCGAGCTCGAGGCCGAGGCTACGGTCCAACATCATACACTCAATTGGCTGATAATTTTCATTAGCAAAAAACACTGGATTGGCAAAATCAAACATATGCCGGCGAGCGTGTCGCACGCGCTCAATGGTAGCGGCGTTATCTTAACGAAGACAGAGGCTTGCAACAATCCGGCGAAGTTGGTTCTGTGCCGCCAATTCGCGTCACACGGCGCATCGAAGAAAGGCAAAGCTTATGAAGACCCGCGCCGCCGTCGCGTTCGAGGCCGACAAGCCGCTTGAAATCGTCACCGTGGACCTCGACGGGCCGCGCGAAGGCGAAGTGCTGGTCGAGGTCAAAGCCACCGGACTATGCCATACCGACGAGTTCACCCGCTCCGGCGCCGACCCGGAAGGGATTTTCCCGGCGATCCTCGGCCACGAAGGCGCAGGCGTGGTGGTCGACGTCGGCCCCGGCGTCACCACGCTCAAAAAGGGCGACCACGTCATCCCGCTCTATACCGCAGAGTGCCGCACCTGCGAGTATTGTCTCAACCCGAAAACCAACCTGTGCCAGCGCGTTCGCGCCACTCAGGGGCAAGGCCTGATGCCCGACGGCACCAGCCGCTTCTCGCTCGATGGACGCCCCATCTTCCACTACATGGGCTGCTCCACCTTCTCCAACTTCACCGTCCTGCCCGAGATCAGCCTCGCCAAGATCCGCCCCGACGCGCCCTTCGACAAGGTCTGCTATATCGGCTGCGGCGTCACCACCGGCATCGGCGCCGTGATCTATACCGCCAAGGTCGAGCCCGGCTCCACCGTCGCCGTGTTCGGCCTCGGCGGCATCGGCCTCAACGTCATCCAGGGCGCCAAAATGGTCGGCGCGGACCGCATCATCGGCGTCGACCTCAACGAAGACAAAGTGCCGCTTGCCAAAAAATTCGGCATGACCGACTTCGTGAACCCGGACACCGTCGGCCGCGACAAGGTCGTCCAGGCGATCATCGACCTCACCAACGGCGGCGTCGACTACTCGTTCGAGTGCATCGGCAACGTCAACACCATGCGCCAAGCGCTGGAATGCGCGCACAAAGGCTGGGGCGAATCGATCATCATCGGCGTCGCCCCCGCCGGCGCCGAGATCGCCACCCGCCCCTTCCAGCTCGTCACCGGCCGCACCTGGCGCGGCTCGGCCTTCGGCGGCGCACGCGGTCGCACCGACGTTCCGAAGATTGTCGATTGGTACATGGATGGTAAGATCAATATCGACGATCTGATCACGCACACCATGCCGCTCGACGACATCAACAAGGGCTTCGACCTCATGCACGCCGGTGAGTCCATCCGCTCGGTGGTCCTCTATTGAGGTGCGCGGCAGCCTTCCGGCACCGGCTCGCCCGGCGCATCGGCCTCACGGCCCTCGCCGCGTGCGCGCTGGCGCCCGCAGGAACGGCCGCCGCAAACACGCTCACCCTCTCGTCCCCGCATGAAACGCTGATGTTCACGCCGAGCCAGGTCGGTTCGGTCGAAACCGGGGTCGCCGGAGGGGTGGCCTTCTGCTTCACCGCCGACGCCGGCCGCGAACTCGCCCGCTTCACCAGCGAGCTCGTGTCCGAAGAGATCGTCGTGCGGTGGAACGGCAACCCCGTCGGTGCGCCGATCGTCGTGCGCGAGCCCATCCTGAACGGCTGCCTCGTCATCAGCGACGGGCACGAGGCGGAAACCCTCCGCCACCACCTTGAAACCACAACGAAGTAGACGTCCCATGGAGATCGTTTCGCGCTGGGCCGCGTTCGGCGGTGAACAGCTCGTCTGCCGCCACGCTTCGGCAGCCACCGGCACCGCCATGACCTTCGCGGTCTACCTGCCGCCCCAGGCAGCCAGCGGCCCCGTCCCCGTCCTCACCTACCTCAGCGGCCTGACCTGCACCCACGCCAACGTGATGGAAAAGGGCGAATATCGCGAGGCCGCCGCGCAAGCGGGCGTCATCGTCGTATGCCCCGACACCAGCCCGCGCGGCGAAGATGTCGCCGACGACGAGGCCTACGACCTCGGCCAAGGCGCCGGCTTCTATGTCGACGCCACCGAGGCGCCCTGGGCACCCCACTACCAAATGAAAACCTATGTCGAGGAGGAGCTTCCCGCCCTCGTCGCCGCCAACTTCCCCGCGGCCGCGGATCGCCAGTCGATCTTCGGCCACTCGATGGGCGGCCACGGCGCGCTCACCATCGCCCTGCGCAATCCGGCCCGCTATCGGAGCGTGTCCGCCTTCGCGCCGATCGTCGCCCCATCACAGGTGCCGTGGGGCCGCAAGGCGCTGCCCGCCTACCTGGGCGCCGACACGGCCGCCTGGCGCCAATACGACGCCGTCGCGCTCATCGAGGACGGGGCTCGGGTGCCGGAAATCCTGGTCGACCAGGGCGAGTCCGATACGTTCGTCATCACCCAGCTGAGGCCCGAGCTCCTCGCCAAAGCCTGCGCCGACGCCGGGATCGACCTCACCCTGCGCACCCAACAGGGCTACGACCACTCGTACTACTTCATCTCGACCTTCATGGCCGAGCATGTGGCGTGGCACACCCAGCGCCTCGCCTGACGTCGGCTGCTGAAACGGGCTGCAGCACCCACCGGCGTTCCACCGAGCTCCGTGCCGGTGGATCCGCTGCAGCGAGGGGAGTTCCCCCCTCGCGCTCCCTCCGCTTCGCCACTCATGTCCGCTTGCGGACATGAGCGCGGCCATGCCTCAACCGCGGAGCACCGCGGTTGACGGGCA
Source organism: Acuticoccus yangtzensis (assembly GCF_001927245.1). Lineage (GTDB taxonomy): Bacteria > Pseudomonadota > Alphaproteobacteria > Rhizobiales > Amorphaceae > Acuticoccus > Acuticoccus yangtzensis. The sequence goes on from NZ_MJUX01000006.1 coordinate 49,510, forward strand.
GGCGGCCAGTTCGGGCTAAGAAGCCCGAGACCGACCACCTGTTACAAGGCTGTGAAGGAGACGGGCGGCGTCAAGGCTCCGTCCTCCCCGTGCTCGCCCGCCCTTGAGAGGGCGGACTGCGCGCGGGTCCGGGCGAAACCTTGACCCCGCCCTTCTCCTTCAGCGCATCACGATGCGGGCGGACGAGGGCCCAAAATCCTCAGCGCCGCCTGCGCCGCGCCGAAGCCGTTGTCGATGTTCACCGCGACGAGCCCCGGTGCACAGCTCCCCAGCGCCGAGTGAAGCGCCAGACGCCCCCCTTCGCTCACCCCCGTGCCGACCGACACCGGCAAAGCGATGATCGGCGCCGCGACCAGCCCCGCCAGAACCGAGAAAATCGCCCCCTCCATGCCGGCCACCGCGATCACCACGTCGGCGGCGCGGATCTCGTCGAGACGGCCCATCAGACGCCACAGCCCCGCGACGCCGACATCGGCGACGAGCTCGGCCGTCACGCCGCAGAAGGCCAGCGTCCGCAGCGCCTCGGTGGCGGCCGGCATGTCGGCAAGGCCGCCCGTCACCACCGCGATGCGGCCCGGCCGCGCCGCAGCGCAGCCGTTCAGGATCGCCGTGGCCGAAAGCGGGTGATAGTCGAGCGCGTCGCGGGTCGCCGGGGTCAGCGCGGCATGGCGGGCGGCGTCGAGACGGGTCAGCAGCAGGCGGCGCTCCCCGGCGTCCGCCACGATCGCCTCGATCTGCGCCGGGGTCTTGCCGGCCGCGAAGACCGCCTCCGGAAGCCCCGTGCGCGCCTCGCGGTCCCAGTCCATGATCGCTGGCGCGTCCAATCCGGTCAAAGCGCGGCCTTCAGGAAGGCCGAGCCCATTCGGTACGGCTCGACGCCCAGGAACGGCCGGCCCGACGCGGCACACGCCTCCGCCGCCAGCGCCTCCAGCGGACCCCATTGCGCCGCCGCGGCACCCGTCTCTACAGCGATACCCGCCCGCCTGAGACGCACCCGCACCGCGACGGGCCCCGCCAGCGCAGCGCGCAGCCGCGCCTCGAGCGTGTCGATGAACGCAAGGTCCGCGGGCTGGATCGCAATCCCCGTCTCCACCCGGCTCGACAGGCACGGCTGCGCTGGCAGCGCCGCGAAAGCGAGCCCCTCCGCCGCCGCCAACGCCCGCACCAGGCGCTTGTCGATCGCGGCTTCCACGAAGGGATGGCGCACCCGCTTCTCCTCCGCCGCCGCGAGGCCGGGACGGTAGTCGCCGAGATCGTCCATGTTGGTGCCCGAGGCGACCGCGCCACCGGCCGAGGCGCGGATCACCGCGTCGATCGCCCCATAGAGGCGGGATTTGCAGAAATAGCAGCGGTTCACCGGGTTGGCGCGGTAGTCCGCGTCGGCGAACTCGCCCGCGTCGATCACCGTCAGCCGCCAGCCCTCGGCCGCCGCGTGAGCCTCCACCCGCGACCGCGCGTCGGACGGGACTGCGGGCGAGGTGGCGTGGACCATCAGCGGCGCCGCGCCGAGCCGGCGGTGGGCGAGCGTCGCCAGCGTCATGGAATCGACGCCGCCGGAGACGGCGATCGTCCAGCCGCCGGGGGCATCCGCCAGCGCCGCGTCGAGCCGGGCCCGCGCGGCCTCAACGTCCGGCGCCGCCTTCGCAACCGCGTCGGCCACCGCTTCCGCCGCGCTCATTGCTCGGCCTCGCGGGCGGTGCGGCGGCGCGCGTCGAGCGTCTCGTCCGTCAAGGCGTCCTGCTCGATCTTCGTGGTGACCACACCGCCGGGCCGCAGCGCCGACTTCACCGGATGCCCCTGCGCCAAATCCTTCGCGCGCGGCAGAATATCGCGCCGCATCTCCTGCCGGCGCACGCCCAAGGTGGAGGTCTGCGCAAACACCTCCTCCACCACCGCGGCGGCGAAGGCGGGGTCCGCCTGCACCTCGATCCGCGTCACCGGCCGGCCCTTCTTGCCGAAGGCCGGGATCAGCACCAGATCGCGCACCCCGTGCACGGTGCGCAGCCGGTCCGCCGCCGTGGCGATCTCCTCGCCGGTCATGTCGTCCACCTCGAAAGACAGGATCTCGGTGCGTTCCGACCGGGCCGCCGCCGTCTCGAACACGGTGGCCCTCAGAACGTTGGGCACACCCGGAAGCGGCCGCGTGCCGAGCCCATGGCCCACCGCCGTCAGCCGGCCGCCCGGATGCGTCCCGCTCCCTGCCCCGCCGGTCAGCCCGGCGAGGATGGCCGCCCCCGTCGGCGTCACCCTCTCACCGGGGATGCCGTCGTCGTGCCAGTCGTAGCCGCTCAGGATGGCGGCGGTCGCGGGCGCCGGCACCGGCAGCGCGCCGTGCGCCGTGCGCACCTGGCCGCGCCCCAGCGGCAGCGGGCCGATGCTCCACGTGGCACCCATCGCGGCCATGATGGAGCCCGCCGCGACGAGGTCCATCAGCGTGTCCCAGTCGGCGATCTCGTGAAAATGGACGCGCTCCAGCGGCACGTCGTGGATCGCCGCCTCCGCGCGGGCGAGACGCTTGAGCATGTCCTGCGCCGCCGCCGCCGTCCCGTGCGACAGGCCCGCGGCGGCGATGCGATCGCGGAAGGCGGCGTAGGTGGTGGGGCGCCCGTCCGCCTTGCCGGTGAGGGCGAAGCGGCAGCCGGTGAGCGCGCCGGACGTGCCGTCGGTCAGCGTTGCGCTGAGGCCGTCCGGCAGCACGGCGGCGGTGTCGGCGAAGACGCGGGGGGCGAGATCCGGCCGTGCGGCCAGCATCGCGGCGGCGAACATGTCACCCGCCGCGCCCCCCACGGGGTCGAGATGAACGTGGAACGGTGTCACGTCAGTGGACGAGGGCGAACTCGGCGATCGTCCCCGAAGCGTCGAATTGCATCGGCTCGGGATCCGACAGGATCTCGATGTCCGGGTTCGCCCGCGCCTCGTCCAGCAGCGCCTCGGAGATGGATATTTCGCCGATGTGCAGCGTGTTGGGGACCCGCACCACGCGCAGCTTGCTCATGTCGAGCGCGTTGCAGGTGCGGATCGCCGCCATGATGGCGAGCTTGTCCGTCTCCATGATCATCGGGATCCTGGCGCCCGACAGCACGGTCGACGTGATGTGGTTCGCGTAGGTGGCGACGAGGTCCATCTTCTCGAACAGTTTGCGCGTCGTCACGTCCGCCAGGCCGATGCCTGTGGCGTTGCCGCCGCCCTTCTTCGTCAGGTCCAGCACCACCATGCGCGTTGTCGTCAAGGTGCCCTGAACCAGCGTGGTGGAGGCGCGGCCGGTGATGTTGGGGTCCATCCCGGTGCCGGAAAATTCCTTGCCCATCCAGTCGACCACCAGAACGTCGAGCGGGTTGAACATGATGCGCGGCATGCGCGCCTTGGATTCCTTCAGAAGCTCCGGCTCGCGCGTCAGGATGTCCTCGGCCGGCACCACGGCGACGGTGCAGATCTTGTCGTAGGAGTTCTCCACCGTGGCGACGCCGAAGAGGATCTTGCACTGGTCGAGCTTGATCTTCGCCATGTCGACCACGTTGTCGGCCATGTAGCCGAAGCCCATGGCGTGACAGCTCGCCGCCCCCTCCTGCTTGCCGAGGCCGATGGTGATCATCTTGGCGAGGCCCGATTCGATCGGAGCCGAGAAGGAGGTGTGCGCCTTGATGCGGTTGATGACGACGATCCCGTCCGCCTCGAAGGCGTGGCGGTCCATCAACACCGGCAGGCCGTTGGGCAGGGTGCCGAGCGAGACGGTTTCCATCGACGAGCGGATCGGCGCGCCGACCGCCTCCTCGGTGACGCCGAGACCGTTGAGAAGCAGCGCCTGCCCCTCGGCCGTCGCGCCGCCGTGGCTCCCCATCGCGGGGACGATGAAGGGCTCCGCCCCCATCGCCTTCAGCCCCTTCACCGTGGCGGCGACGAGGATCGGCAGATCGGCGAGGCCGCGGCTGCCGACGGCGATGGCGATCGACATGCCCGGCGTCACGCGGCCGGTGATGGCCGGGGCGGCAAGGCCCTCCAGCACGGCGGCAGCGACGTCGGCGATGTGATCGTCGGCGAACTTCTGGCGCACGCGCACCATGTTGGGCAGCGTCACATCACCGATCAGGCGTTCCAGAACGTTCACATTGGCCTCCCAGGCTCTCTTTTGATCCGCCTATAGCACGGTGCGGCGCCCGTGGCGAAGATCAGCCGAGCTCAATCACGTCGACACGTTCGCCGAGCCGCTCGCGTGCGATGTCGACCACGCTGCGGTGGTGGGCAAAGAGGATCGGCTGCACCGTTGCGCCGAAGTCGGCCAGCGCCGCGAGGCCGGCGGCCGTGCGGTCGTCGTCGAAGGTCTGGAAGATGTCGTCGCCGATGAAGGGCGCCGGCTCGTTGCGGCTCGCATAATCCTCGACGATGGCGAGGCGCAGCGCCAGGAAGAGCTGATCGCGCGTCCCGTCCGACAGCGCGGCGCGGTCCAGAACGTCGCCGTCCTTGGCGGCGTAGAGCTGCAGCCGGTCGTTCTCGTCGATGCGCTGGGCGAGCCCGTCATAGGCGCCGTTGGTGAGCATCGCGAAGAGCGCCCCCGCCCGCTCGATCAACGGGCCATGGTGAAGCTGGCGCTGCCGCTCGATCGCCGCCGAAAGCAGCGAGGAGGCGATTTTGAGGACGGCCCAGTTGCGGGCGATGCCCTCGGCCTCGGCGGCGGCGGCGTTCTTGTCGAACACCGCCTGCTCGGTGCCGCCGCCTGTGCCGAGCCTGTCCCGCTCGCCCCGCTTCTCGCGCAACGCCGCGTAGGCGACGTTCTCTTCCTCGCCGAGCCGCGCGGCCTCGCGGGAAAGCTCATCCCGCCGCGCCCCGGCGGCGTTGGGATCGAGCCGGGCGAGCTGGGCGCGCACGTCCGCCTCGTCCTCGCCGGGGGCGATCTCGGCGAAACGGCGGCGGCAGGCCTTCAGACCGGCGTCCGCCTCGTCGCGCTGGTGGAGGCGGGCGGCGAGCTGCACGCGGTCGCCGTCCGGCAGGTGGGCGAATGCGGCGTCGGCGGCGGCCTCGGTGCGGGCGAGCACGGCGGTCCGCTCGGTGAGGATCTCTTCGGCGGTCACCAGCGTTTCGGCGGCGGCGGCGCGGCGCTCGCGCGCGGCACGGGCGGCGGCGGCGCGCTCGGCGAGTTCGGCGCAGGCGGCGGCCGGGGCGACTCCGGCAAGGTCCGGCGCCAGCGCATCGACGAGCGCGGCGACCCCCGCCTCGAACCGCGCCTTGGTCTCGCTCAGCGTCTCAAGACGGCGCACGGCGGCGGCCTCGCGCGCCGCCAGCGCCGGAAGCTCGCGCCAGAGGCCGATGGTGATGTCCACCTCGGACGGCGTCGCCGCGCCGGAGAGACCGATCCCCTCGGCGGCGGCGGCGAGGGCAGCGGCGGCAGTCTCGCGCACCTCGGCGCCGCGCACGGCCTCGGCCTCCAGGCGGGCGATCTCGCCGAGAAGGTGGTCGCGGCGGCCGAGAGTCTGCTGCCCGGCGGCCCAGGCGTCCTCGAGTTCCCCGATGCGGCCGGCGAGCCGCGCGGCCATCGCATCGGCCGGAAGCTCGTCCAGGGTCAGGCCGACGTGCGCGCCGATGGCGGCGAGGGCCTTCGTCGTCGCCGCGTCTTCGGCGGCCAGCGCGGCGAGCTCGTCGGCGAGGCTATCCGCTTCGACCCGCTTTTCGAGGAGGTCCGCGACGCGGCGGCGCCATTCCACCATCTCGTCGGTGCGGCCGGGCTCCAGCCCCAGCGCCAGGAAGGGGGCGCGAAAGGCCTCGCGCTCGGCGGCGAGGTCGGCGCGCATGTCGGCGATGTCGGCCTCGCGCCGGGCGATGTCGGTGGCAAGCTCGGCCGCCTCGGCTTTCAGCGCCGCGTAGGTCTCGACCCGCTTTGCCTCGGCGAAGGCTTGGTCGGACAGGTCGTCCGCCTCGCGGGTCAGGCGGCGGCCGGTGTCGGCGGCGCCTGCGTCCAGCAGCGGCGCGGCGCCGGTGGCGGCGTCCGCCAGCGCGCCGAGGGCGGCGTCGCGGGCTCTGCGGGCGGCGGTGATCGCCTCGGCGCTCGGCACCGGCCCCGCGGCTTCCGCGGCGGCGATGCGCTGGGCCACGACATCGTGCTTGGCCTTCTGCTCGCGCAGTCGCGCCTGCGCCTCGCGTCCCGTGCGCTCGATCTCGCGCAGCCGCTCGACGTGACTGGCGAGGCGGGCGGCCTCGGGCAACGCGGCAAGGCCGGGGTCGGCGAGATCGGGGACGGGGACGAGCGCCGCGGCCCCCTCCTCCACCGCGCGCCGCACACCGGCGAGGGCGGCCGCCATGCCGGGGCGTGCCTTCAGCGCGGTCAGCCGGTCGGCGAGTGCGGCAAGGCTCGCCTTGGCGGGCCGCGGATCGGTGAGGGACGGCCCCGCGGCATCGCCGAGGCCGGCGAGCGCGCTCCTGGCCGCGGCGGCGGCGCGGGCGTTGGCCTGCAGCGCCGCATCCGCCTCGCGCACCGCGGCGGCGGCGTCCGCGGCGCGGCCGAGGGCGGCGTCGGCAGGCTGGCGCGCGGCGAGCCCCGGCGGATCGTCGCCCGCCGCATGAAGGCCGAGACGGCGCGCACAGGCGGCGATCTCGGCCGCCGCTTCCTCGCGCGCTCGCACCACGGCGGGACGCTCGTCCAGCACCGCAGCGTAAGCGCCGCTCTCGGCCAGCACCGCCTGCACCTTCGCTGCGGCGGCCGCCATCGCCTCGTCGACCGTGATCGCGCCGTGGCGGCGGCGGGCGGCGTCCACAGCGTCGGCCGCCTCGCCGCGGCGCCGTTCGGCCTCGGCGAGGGCGGCGAGGTGGGCGGAGAGGTCGTCCGCCAGCCCCGGCGGCACGGCGGAAAGGTCCGCGAAGCCCGCCAGCACCTCGGCGCCCGCGTCGATCTCGGCCACCACGCTGCGCAGCGCGCTCAGGGTGTCGATGCGCTTTTCTTCGGCGACCACCGCCTCGCGCGCCTTGCGCGTCTCGGCGAGGGTCGCCTCCGCCTCGGCGATCGCCTTGTTCAGCTCGCGCCAGGCGCTGCCCTTCAACTCGCCGGCCCGCTCCGCCTTCTCGGCGACGGTGAACCTGTCGCGCGCTTCGTTGAGGGCGAGCTTGCGGCCCTGCGGCTTGTAGAGGAGGCCCGCTTCCTCATCGAGCGCCCCGCGCAACGCGGCGAGGCCGGTGAGACCGGACGCCGCCGCCATCACCACCGAGCCGAGCTCGCCGCCCGGCTTCAGCATATCCTCCGCCCCCGCCCGCAGCGTGTCGGAGTTGAGGCCGAAGGAGGCGGCGAAGATGTCGCGCGTCAGCCCGCCCAGCCACGGGGCCAGCGCATCGTCGCGCATCGCGACGTCGCCGTCCTGGTCCTCAAGCAGCGTGTCCTTGCGGCCGCGGCGGCGGCGGAAGGCGATCGTCTCGCCCGACCGGCCGGTGAGCGTGGCGCCCAGCCTCAGCTTGCCCGCATCGTGCAGGAAGTCGGCGGAGATGGCGTGCGGAAAGCCGAACAGAAGGTCGGAGATCGCGGCGAGGGCGGACGACTTGCCCGCCTCGTTGGGACCGTAGACGACGTGGAGCGCGGCGTCCGGCGCGAATGTCAACGTGCGGTCGGTGTAGCCGGCATAGCGGATGAAGGCGAGACGGGAGAAGCGCATCAGCCGCGCGCCCTGAGCGCCACGAGGGCCGCCGCCTCGGCGATCAAGGCGGCGAGGTCGTCACCCAGCGGCGCCTCCTCCGCGGCGCGCCCGCCCGGCAGTTTCACGGCGATTTCGCCGACCAGCGCCTCGGCACGGGCGGTGAATTCCGGGTCGGCGGCGAGCGCGTCCAGCGAGGCGGCGAGGTCGAAGCCGAGGTCCGGCGCCGGGCCGTCCGGTGCGGTGAGGTCGAGCTTGACCGCCTCCAGCCACACATCGGCGTGGACGCGCTGGCAGGCGGCCTCGACATCGTCGCGCAATTGGCCGCGGGCGCCGAGGAGCGCCGCCCGCAAAGGGGTGGTCCCGGTCAGCCGCACGCGCAGCGCCATGGTGCGCTCGCCGAGCCCCGCGGTCTCCGCGGCGACGGCGGCCTCCACGGCGGTCAGCACCTCGGCCAGCTCCTGCGCGCCCGTGATGTCCACCCCCGCGAGGCCCCAGCGCGCCTCGTCGACGATGAGCCGTTCCACGTCCGCCACCCGCCCGTCCTCCACGGTGACGATGACGGCGCCCTTCTCCCCCGTCTCGCGCACGCTGCGGCCTTGGATGTTGCCGGGGAAGACCACCACCGGATCCTCCGCCACGCGCTGAAAGTCATGGACGTGGCCGAGCGCCCAATAGTCGTAACCGCGCGCGGCCAGCTCCTCGACGGTGCAGGGCGCGTAGGTGGCGTGGGCCGTGTGGCCGGTCAGCGAGGTGTGGAGGACGCCGATATTGAGGTGACCGGCCACCGGCGCCGGATAGGTGGCGACGAGGTTCTCTTCGGCGGCGCGCTCGGCGAAACCGCGCCCGTGGAGCGCGACCTTCAGCTCCGGCAGCGTGAACGTCGCGGCGGTTCCGGTGGGGAATTCGTGAACGCCGTCGGGGAGCGCGATGGTCTTGGTGACGACGCTTTCGGCATCGTGGTTGCCGCGCAGGAGATATACCGGGATCCCCGCCCGCGACAGGCGCGCGATCTCGCGGTTGAAGAACAGGCCGACGCTGTTGTCCTTCCACGCCCCGTCATAGATGTCGCCGGCGATGACGGCGAAGGCGACGCGGGCGGCCAGCGCCTCGTCGACGAGGCGGGTGAAGGCGGTGCGGGTCGCCTCGGCAAAGCGCGCCGCGACCGCCGCGTCGCGCACGGTGAGGCCCTTGAAGGGGCTGCCGAGGTGCAGGTCGGCCGCGTGCAGAAAACGAAAAGTCGCCACGCCATCCTCCAGACAGCGAGGCTTAGAGCACGCGGCGGCCGATTGGAAAGGGGATGAGGCGCCGCGTCCCCAGCGGCCCGCCCCGCAGCGCGGCGTGACGGGCGAACCCTTCCGACCATGGGGCCTCGCGGCCGGGACCGCTGCCGCCCGCGTCTGCCACGCAGGTGCTTCGACGAGACCCTCTGGTCCGGACTGTCAGGCTTTGAAGAACCGGCGTGCGGCGGCCGCGACGACCTTGTCGACGTCGGCGTCGGCGCCGGGCGGGCTCGGCGCATCGCTGGCGAAGACGCTCGGCCAGCCGGCGACGACCGCGGCAACGGCCGGGTCGGGCGCAAAGGTGACACGCTCGGCGACGTCCGTCCCAGCCACGCGGGCCAGGCTGTCGACCAGCATGCGCGGCGTCACCGTCAACCCCGGCTGATGCACGACACGGTCCGCGGGAAGGTGCGCGGCGGGACGCTCGGCAAGGTCCAGCAGGGTGTTGGAGACGCGCTCGGCGGTGACGATCGCGAAGGGCCGGTCCGGGTCCAACGGGGACACCACGTCGCGGCCGAGCAGCGGACCGCGGATCAGTTCGGCGACGATGTCGGACACCATGCTGGTGGGCACGCCCGGCCGTGTGACGACGATCGGGATGCGCAGCGTTCGCCCGTCCACCGCCCCGCGGCGGGTGGCGTCGGCCAGCGCAAGCTCCACCATCGCCTTGGCGGTGCCGTAGCACGTCGCCGGTGCAGGACGGGTCGCCTCGCTGACACGCTCTGGGAGCGCGCCGCCGAAGACGGCGATGCTGGAGGAGAAGACGAGGACGGGATGGCGCCCGCTCCGCCCCGCCGCCTCGATGAGCCGCAGCGCGGCGTGAAGGTTGATGTCGAACCCACCGGGCACATCGGTCTCGGCCGCCAAGGTCAGCGACGCGGCGAGGTGGATGATGATGTCCGCCGGGGAGACGAGACCGGCAAGGTCGGTGGCGACCATGTTGCCGAGCGCGACCTTGGTGGCCGCCCCCTCGACCCGCGCGTTCGCCGGGGCGCGGTCGAACAGGGTGAGGGTCGAAAGCTGAGCGAGGCGGCCCGATCCCCCCGCCGCCACGCGGGCGGCCAGGGCGTCGACCACCGCGCGGCCGATAAAGCCGGCCGCTCCGGTGATCAGGACGTGGGTCATCGCCGCGCCCGCGAGGCGCGGCAGAATTTGGACGTCCGCGCCCGCGAAGCGCGGCTGGATCCGGGCGTTCGCGCTTCGGCGACAGAGTGCTGTCCGGGGTGCAGCGCGCCCCGGACCAGCTTAGCCATGGGTGACCGGGGCGCCGTCCGTCTCGCCGGTGGCCTTGCCGGGGCTGAGGTGCGCCGGCTCGTCCTTGCCGCCGCGCATCTGGGTCCAGCGGTGCTTGATCTCACCGACGATGCCGCGCCGGAAGAGCAGCACGCAGAACATGAAGACGAGGCCCTGAATGATCAGCGTCAACTGCCCCACCTCGGCGAGATAGTTCTGCATGGTGACGATGATCGAGGCGCCGACGATCGGCCCCAGCATCGTCCCGACACCGCCGAGGATCGTCATCAGCACCACCTCTCCCGACATCTGCCACGCCACGTCCGTCAACGATGCGAGCTTGAACACCAGCACCTTGGTGGACCCGGCCATCCCCGCGATCGTCGCCGACAGGATGAAGGCCATCAGCTTGTACCGGTCCGCGTCATACCCCAGCGAGATGGCGCGGGGCTCGTTCTCGCGGATCGACTTCAGCACCTGGCCGAAGGGGGAATGGACCGTCCGGTAGATGACCATCACGCCGATCAGGAAGACGGCGAGGACGAAGTAGTAGATGGCGAAGTTGGATTCGAGGTCGACGATGCCGAGGAAGTGGCCGCGCGGCACGCCCTGGATGCCGTCTTCACCGTGGGTGAACGGGGCCTGGATGCAGATGAAGAAGACCATCTGCGCCAGCGCCAAGGTCACCATGGCGAAGTAGATGCCCTGCCGGCGGATGGCGAGAAGGCCGATGACCGCGCCCAGGAAGGCCGCCACGACGGTCCCCGCCAGGATCGCGAGCTCCGGGGTGAAGCCCCACTCCTTGGCCGCGTGCGCCGAGACGTAGGCGGAGAAGCCGAAGAAGGCGGCATGGCCGAAGGACAGAAGCCCCGCGAAGCCGAGCAGGAGGTTGAAGGCCGCCGCGAAGAGCGCGAAGCACAACACCTTCGCCAGGAACACCGGGTAGAGGAAGAAGGGCAGCACGATGAGCGCGGCGATCGCCACGGCGAACTGCGCCCAGCCCTTCCAGTTTCCGCTGGTCTTGGAAGCCATCACGCGCCCTTTCCGAACAGGCCCGCCGGGCGGACGATGAGAACGATGGCCATCACGACGAAGATCACGACGTTGGACGCCTCGGGATAGAAGACCTTGGTGATGCCCTCGATGACGCCGAGCAGGAAGCCGGAGACGATCGCCCCGCCGATGGATCCGAGGCCGCCGATCACGACGATGGCGAACACCACGATGATGATGTTGGAGCCCATGATCGGGTTCACCGAGTAGATCGGCGCGGCGAGCACGCCGGCGAAGGCGGCGAGGCCGACGCCCAGCCCGTAGGTCAGCGTGATGAGGGCCGGAACGTTGACGCCGAAGGCGCGCACGAGGTCGGGCTTCTCGGTGGCCGCCCGCATCAGCGCGCCGAGCTTGGTGCGCTCGATGAGGATCCAGGTGGCGGTGCAGACGATGAGCGAGGCGACGATCACCCAGGCGCGATAATTGGGCAGCGCCATCATGAAGACGGGGTCTTCACCCGTCAGCCAGGTGGGCACCATCAGTCGCTGCGCCCCGGCGAGCGAATCGGGGATGGAATAGGGCATGCCCGACACGCCGTAGAAGTGGCGGAAGGTGCCTTCCAGCACCAGCGCCAGACCGAAGGTCAGGAGCAGGCCGTAGAGATGGTCGAGGTCGTGCAGCGGGCGCAGCAGGAAGCGCTCGATCAGCATGCCCAGCCCGGCGACGATGACCGGGGCCAGGATCAGAGCCGGCCAATAGCCGATGCCGATGAACTGCAGCAGAAGATAGGCGACGAAGGCCCCCACCATGTAAAGCGCGCCGTGGGCGAAGTTTACGATGTTGAGAAGGCCGAAGATCAGAGCCAGCCCCAGCGAAAGGACGGCATAGAACGACCCGTTGATAAGCCCGATGAGCAGCTGGCCCATGAAGAGCGGCAGCGGGACGCCAAGGAATTCGATCACGAGGAAACCTTTCGCGGGGTTGCCGGCCCCGGGCGACGGGGCCGGCTCTCGTTACCGGAGGGGTGGCTTAGTTGTTCAGCGTCGGGCAGCGCACGTCTTCCAGCGCCTGATAGGCTTCGGCCGCCGGAATGGTCGAGACGATGTTGTAGTAGTCCCAGGGGCCCTTCGACTCCTCGGGGCTCTTGATCTGAGCCAGGTACATGTCGTGGAAGTGCAGACCGTCCTCGCGGATCTTGCCGCCCTGCGCGAACACGTCGTTGATCTCCATCGTCTGGAGCTGGTCGACGACCTTCTTGCCGTCGTCCGTGCCGGCATCCTGCGCCGCCTTCAGATAGTTCATCACCGACGAATAGACGCCCGCCTGAACCATCGTCGGCTTGACGCCGTTGTGACGCTCGGCGAACCGCTCGGAGAAGGCGCGGGTCTCGTCGTTGAGGTCCCAGTACCAGCCGGTGGTGATCGTCAGACCGGCCGTCGTCTCGAGGCCGAGGGCGTGGATGTCGGTGAGGAAGATGAGGAGGCCGGCCAGCGACTGACCCGCCGCCACGATGCCGAATTCCTGCGCCTGCTTGATGGAGTTGACGGTGTCGCCACCCGCGTTGGCGAGGCCGATGACCTTGGCGCCGGACGCCTGGGCCTGCAGCAGGAAGGACGAGAAGTCCTGGTTGGACAGCGGCGCGCGCACCGAGCCGAGGATCTCACCGCCGGCGTTCTTCACGGCGTTGGAGGTGTCGGCCTCGAGCGCATGGCCGAAGGCGTAGTCGGCGACGATGAAGAACCAGGAATCGCCGCCTTCCTTCACCATCGCGCCGCCGGTGCCGGTGGCCAGCGCGTAGGTGTCGTAGACGTAGTGGACGCCGTTGGGCGAGCACTGCTCGTTGGTGAGCGCGGTGGTGGCGGCGCCGGAGTTCATCGACACGATGTTCTTCTCGGTCGCGACCTGCTGCACGGCGAGGCCCACCGCCGAGTTCAGGATGTCGAAGATCGCGTCGACACCGTCAGTATCGGCCCACTGGCGGGCGATGTTGGCGCCGATGTCGGCCTTGTTCTGGTGGTCGGCGGACACGAGGTTCACCGGCTTGCCGTTGAAGTCGCCGAAATCTTCCAGCGCCATCTGCGCGGCCACGACCGAGCCCTGGCCGCCGACGTCGGCATAAACGCCGGACATGTCGGTGAGGACGCCGATGGTGATGCCGTCGTTGGAATATTGCGCCTGCGCGCTCGCAGTCATCGCCAGACCCGCGACACCTGCCAGAAGGGCTTTCTTCAGACCCATGTGACTCACTCCCCTTATTGAATTTTCGTTGGTTCGACCGTCAGACGCCCAGATACTGGGTCAGCTTCTCACGGTTCTGGTCGATCGCCTCGTTGGCGATCTCGTCGATCACGTTGCCATGCTCGACGACGTAGTGCCGGTCCGCCACGGACGATGCGAAGCGGAAGTTCTGCTCCACCAGCAGGATGGTGAAGTCGCGTTTTCTCAGTTCTTGGATCGTTTTGCCGATCTGCTCCACGATCACCGGTGCAAGACCCTCCGTCGGCTCGTCGAGCATCAGGAGCTTGGCGCCGGTGCGCAGAATTCTGGCGATGGCGAGCATCTGCTGCTCACCGCCCGAGAGTTTGGTGCCCTGGCTCTTGCCGCGCTCCTTCAGGATCGGGAAAAGGCTGTACACCTCCTCCAGCGACATGCCGCCCTCGGCGATCACCGGCGGCAGGGTCAGGTTCTCCGTCACGTTGAGCGAGGAGAAGATCCCCCGCTCCTCCGGGCAGATGGCGATACCGAGGCGGGCGACCCGCTCGGCCGGCATCTTCACCGTCTCGGTGCCGCCCAGAAGGACGGAGCCGGTGCGGTTCTTCACCATCCCCATGATGGCGCGCAGCGTCGTCGTCTTGCCGGCGCCGTTGCGGCCGATCAGCGTGACGACCTCGCCCGGCCGCACCTCGAAATCCATGCCGTGCAGGATGTGGCTTTCGCCGTACCAGGCGTTGAGGCCGGCGACCTTCAGCAGCGGCTCGGTCATGCGTGGCCTCCCATGTAGGCGGCGCGCACTTCGGGGTTGTTGGAGACCTCTTCGTAGGACCCCTCGGCCAGCACCTGGCCGCGCTGCAGAACGGTGATGGTGTCCGACAGGTCCGCCACCACGCCCATGTTGTGCTCCACCATCAGCACGGTGCGCCCTTCGGCCGCCTTGCGGATGAGGTCGACCACCATCTGGATGTCGCCGGTGGACATCCCCGCCATCGGCTCGTCGAACAAGAGAACCTCGGGCTTCAGGGCGAGCGTCGTCGCAAGCTCCAGCAGGCGCTTGCGGCCATAGGACAGCTCCACCGCCATGGCGCCGCGCATGTCCCACAGCCCGACCGATTTCAGAATCTCGTCGACCTCGTCGTCGAGTTCGTGGAGCACGCTTTCCGGCTTCCAGAACTTGAACGAGTTGTGCATCTGCCGCTGCAGGGCGACGCGCACGTTCTCCGCGCACGTCAGGTGCGGGAAGACCGAGGAAATCTGGAACGAGCGCACCATGCCGCGGCGCGCCAGGGCAGCGGGCTTGGTGGTCGTGATGTCCTGTCCGTTGAGCCGGATTTTCCCCGAGCTCGGCTGAAGGAACTTCGTGATAAGGTTGAAACAGGTGCTCTTCCCGGCCCCGTTGGGACCGATCAGCGCATGAATGGTGTGCCGTTTAACCTGAAGATTGACGCCTTGAACGGCATAGAAACCGCCGAATTGCTTCGTCAGCCCTTCAGTCTCGATCGCGATATCCGTCAATGTTCAGGGCCTCGCTCTGTGATGTCCACAGAAGGTCCACCCCAGTGCGCGCAACAAAGCCGGCTAAGAGCGGCGGAACCGTCCTTAGCGCGTGGCCAATCGATTGGATCGAACGCCACCGAACCTCCCCTTGGATCTTTTTAGATCCTTCTTTCACTTAGCGCTACAATGCATGCGGAAACGTCTTTCGCAAGACCAAACCTTATGCAAATGCGGCACTTGGGTGACGCGGCGGACCCGCCACCCCCGCGTCCGAGGGTGACAAGACGGGCCACTCTCGCTACCTGAGGAACCATGAAAAACATCAGTGCCCGCATGGGATCGCCGCGGCGATCGGCCGGCACGACCGTCGGAGGGGTCATTCGTGAGCGGCGTCAACGAGATCCGCACGAAGTTTCTGCAATATTTTGAGGAGGCTGGCCATGAGCCGGTCGCCTCGTCGCCGCTCGTGCCACGCAACGACCCGACCCTGCTGTTCACCAACGCAGGGATGGTGCAGTTCAAGAACGTGTTCACGGGGGCCGAACACCGGCCCTACAACCGCGCGGTCACGTCCCAGAAGTGCGTCCGCGCCGGCGGCAAGCACAACGATCTGGAAAATGTGGGCTACACCGCCCGCCACCACACCTTCTTTGAAATGCTGGGGAATTTCTCCTTCGGCGACTATTTCAAGGATCGTGCGATCGAGCTCGCCTGGACCCTCGTCACCAAGGAATTCGGCCTCCCCGCGGACCGGCTCCTCGCCACCGTCTATGCCGAGGACGACGAAGCCTTCGAGCTGTGGAAGAAAATCGCCGGCCTGCCGGACTCGAAGATCATCCGCATCCCGACCGACGACAACTTCTGGCGCATGGGCGACACCGGCCCCTGCGGCCCGTGCTCGGAAATCTTCTACGACCACGGCGACCACATCTGGGGCGGGCCTCCGGGCTCGCCGGAGGAAGACGGCGACAGGTTCATCGAGATCTGGAACCTCGTCTTCATGCAATATGAGCAGCTCTCGCCGTCCGAACGGCTGGATCTGCCGCGCCCGTCGATCGACACCGGCATGGGGTTGGAGCGCATCGCCACCATCCTCCAGGGCGTCCACGACAATTACGAGATCGACCTCTTCCGCGGCCTGATCGCCGCCACCGAGGACGCGATCGGCGTGAAGTCCCGGAACGAGGACGGCACGCTCAACCCGTCCTTCAAGGTCATCGCCGACCACCTGCGCGCGCTCGGCTTCCTGATGGCGGACGGCGTGCTGCCCTCCAACGAGGGCCGCGGCTACGTGCTGCGCCGCATCATGCGCCGCGCCATGCGCCACGCCAACATGCTGGGCGCCACCAAGCCGGTGCTGCACAAGCTCGTCCCGGCGCTGACGCGCGAGATGGGCCAGGCCTATCCCGAGCTGGTGCGGGCCGAGGCGCTGATCGTCGAGACCACGGAGGCCGAGGAGGTCCGCTTCGGGCGCACCCTGTCGCGCGGCCTTTCGCTGCTGGAGGAGGCCACCACCGGCCTCACCGAAGGCGCCGCGCTGCCGGGCGAGACCGCCTTCACCCTCTACGACACCTACGGCTTCCCCTACGATCTGACCGAGGACGCGCTGCGCCCGCGCGGCATCAAGGTCGACCGCGCCGGGTTCGAGACCGCGATGGAGGCGCAGAAGGCCAAGGCCCGCGCCAACTGGTCGGGCTCGGGCGACGCGGCGGACGAGCGCGTCTGGTTCGCCGTGCGCGACCGCGCCGGGCCGACCGAATTCCTCGGCTACGACACCACGCGGGCCGACGCCACCGTCGCCGCCATCGTGGTGGACGGGGCGGAGGTTCAGACGCTCACCGCCGGCCAGGAGGCCCGCCTCGTCTTTAACCAGACGCCCTTCTACGCCGAATCGGGCGGCCAGGTGGGCGACACCGGCACCGTCACTGTGGGTGACACGCGCTTTGCCGTCAGCGACACGACCAAGGCCGCGGACGGGCTCTTCGTCCACCGCGGCACGCTCGAAGCCGGCACGCTGAAGGTGGGCGACGCTGTGACGCTGCAGGTGGAGGACGCGCGGCGCGACATGATCCGCGCCAACCACTCTGCCACGCACATCCTGCACGAGTGCCTGCGCCGTGTGCTGGGCGATCACGTCGCCCAGAAGGGCTCGCTGGTGGCGCCGGAACGGCTGCGCTTCGACTTCGCTCAGCCGAAACCGATCACCGAGGAGGAGATCGCCGCCGTGGAGCGCGCCGCCAACCAGGCCGTGCGCGCCAACGACGTCGTCGACACCCGCGTGATGGGCGTCGACGATGCCATCGAGTCCGGCGCCCGCGCCCTGTTCGGCGAGAAGTATGGCGACGAGGTCCGCGTCGTCTCCATGGGCAGGGACACCGCCCCCGGCGGCGGTCGGCAGGAGGGCAACCGCCGCTTCTCGGTGGAGCTGTGCGGCGGCATCCACGTCACCCGCACCGGCGACATCGGCCTCATCACCATCGTCGAAGAATCGGCGGTGTCCTCGGGCGTCAGGCGTATCGAGGCGCTGACGGGCGAGACCGCGCGGCGCCATCTGACGGCCGCGCGCACCGGCCTGCGCGCCGTTGCCTCCGCCATGCGCGTCGCACCGGACGAGGCGCCCGCGCGCGTCGAGGTGCTGGTGGAAGAGCGCCGCCGCCTGGAGCGCGAGCTCGAGGAGACGAAGAAGAAGCTGGCCCTCGCCGGTCCCGCCCAGGCGGAGGCTGCGCGCGAGATCGGCGGCGTCGCCTTCGTCGGCCGCGTGGTCGACGGCCTCCCCGGCAAGGCGCTGAAGGGCCTCGCCGACGAGGCGCGCGAGGCGGCGGGCTCCGCCGTGGTCGCCATCGTCGGCCGCGAGGAGGGCCGCGCCTCGGTCGTCGTCACCGTGTCGAAGGACCTCGTCGCGCGGTTCAGCGCCGTCGACCTGGTGCGCGTCGGCTCGGCTGCGCTGGGCGGCAAGGGCGGCGGCGGACGGCCGGACATGGCCCAGGCCGGCGGCCCCGATGCCGACAAGGCGGACGAAGCGATCGCCGCCATCGCCGCCGCAATGGAAAGCGCCGCCTGAACTAACGGCGGCGCCTCAGCCGGAGGCGGATGTGACGGAGGGGGCCCCGCGGCCGACGCACCTCTCCCCTCCAGACCACACGAAAAAGCGGGCCCGGTTTTGCCGGGCCCGCCGCTTTTTCGGGATCGTTGGAGCGTCAGTGGCGCCGGACGACCCCAGGCCGCGCCAGATCCCGCTTCAACATCCGCATGTTGGAGTTGTTGGCCTTCCAGAACACATCGGCCACGGTGCCGACGAGGGGGATCGACCCCACCACCGTATCACCGGCGACATTCATGGCCATGCGGGCAAGGGTGCGCTTGCGGGCGCCCATCCGGTACCCCTGGCCCAGAATATAGGCCGAGATGGCGAGACCCGCCGCATCGCCGATGCCCGGAACGATGCCGAGGATCGAGTCGAGGCCGAACCGGATCCCCATAAAGCTGAACTTCGAGTCGAGGAGGTGGGCAAGCTTGTCGAGTTCCGCCGTAGACGGCGCTGCCGAATAGGTTCGGTCACGGCCACGGCGCATCGTGATGGTCGGTGCCATAATGAAAAATCTCCTTCGCTGTAATAATTCCGTCGCGACCACCCGGTTCCCGTGGTTCACCGCCGCGTAACCTGCGCCTCCTCTTCACTCGGCCTCTTGCCCTGTCCCCCGGCTTCGCGAGACAACATCCGCCACACCAAGAGAAGGACCGCGCGAGGCCCGATGCCCATCTCCCAACCGCTCGATGTTTTGGCGGCGCTGATCCCCGACGGCGCGCGCCTCGCCATCCCGGCCGACTATGCGGGCGTTTCCATGGCGATGGTGGCGCCGCTGCTCAAACGTGGTGCCCACGGCCTTCACCTCGTGTGCGTGCCCACCAGCGGCATCCAGGCCGACATTCTGATCGGCGCCGGGGCCGTCGCCACGGTCGAGACCAGCGCCGTGACCCTCGGCGAAGCGGGAGGTGCCCCGGCTTTTAATCGCGCGGTTAAAAGCGGGACGATCCGGCTGATGGACGCCACCTGCCCGGCCATCCACGCCGGGCTCATCGCCGCGCAAAAAGGGATGCCATTCCTACCGCTGCGCGGCCTCATCGGCTCGGACATCCTCGCCAACCGCCAGGACTGGCGGGTGATCGACAATCCCTTCGCCGATGAGCGCGATCCCGTCGTCCTCATCCCCGCCCTCGCCCCCGACGTGGCGCTTTTCCACGCGCCAGCCGCCGACCGCTTCGGCAACGTGAAGATCGGCCGTCGCCGCGAGCTCGCAACCATGGCCTATGCGGCGCGCTCCACCATCGTCACCGTGGAACGGATCGTCGAAGGCGACCTGATGGCGAGCGAGGAGAGCGCGGCGGGCACCCTCCCGGCGCTCTATGTGGACGCGATCGGCGTCGCCCCCGGCGGTGCTGCCCCCTGCGCGCTGTGGGGCGAGTACGAAACCGACACCGCCGCCATGCGCGCCTACGCCAAAGCCGCGCGCGATCCGGCCGCGTTCGCCGACTACGTCGCCGCCCTCACCGGTGAGGTGCCGGCATGAGCGCGGCGCCGGGCGCCTCCCCCCGCGAGATCCTGATCGCCACCATCGCCGACCTGTTGGACGGCGTGCGCCACGTCGCCGTCGGCGCGTCCTCGCCCATCCCCGCGGCGGGGGCGATGCTGCGGCGCGCGCTGAACGAAACGGAGGGCAAGCCGCCGGTGCGGCTCTCCATCCTCGGCTCGGTGCGCCACAACTTCTTCACCAACGGCGGGGTGGAGCTGTTTGACTGTGCCGCCCAGGGGCGCATCGACGCCTTCTTCCTCGGCGGCGGCCAGATCGACGGGGAGGCCAACATCAACCTCGTCGGCACCGGCACCTATCCTGAGACCGACGTCCGCTGGCCCGGCTCCTTCGGCTCGGCCTACCTCTATTTCGTGGTGCCGCGGGTGATCCTCTTCCGCGAGGAGCACAGCCCGCGGGTCTTCGTGCCGAAGGTGGATTTCGTGTCCGCGCCGGGGGTCAGCGATCCCGGCACCTTCCGCACCGGCGGGCCTTACGCGCTCCTGACCGGCAAGGGGCTGTTCGACTTCGACAAGGAGCGGCGCCGCTTCGCGCTGCGCAGCGTCCACCCCGGCCACAGCCTGCGGGAGATCGAGGCCGCTACGGGCTTCGGCTTCGACCATGCGGCAGCCCCGGCCGAAACGCCGCAGCCGCGGGCGGAGGCGATGCGCCTCCTCCACGGCCGCGTTCTGGACGAGCTGGCGGAGACCTATCCTGACTTCGCCGCCAGCCTCAAGGACGAGCGTGCGGCCGCCTGAGCAGCGGCCGGAGGGGTCCAAGCGCGGCCGCCTGAGCGGCGGCCCGTATAGTCCGAGCGTGGCCGCCTGAGCGGCGGCCCGTCTGTTCAAAAAAGGCGGCCGCCCCAGTGGCGGCCGCGCAGGTCATTCGCCCAGATTGATGATCTGGACGCGGCGGTTCACGCCGCTGTCCGGATTGGCCGGGTCCTGAAGCTGCTCCTCGCCCAGGCCGATCGCCACGAGACCTGCGGCCGGAACGTTGAACGTCGTCGTCAGCGCGTCGTAGATCGACGCAGCGCGCTGCTTGCTGAGGTTGAAATTCAACTCCCGCCCGCCGGTGGCGTCGGTGTGGCCGACGATGACGAGGCGCTGACCCATCAGATAAGGCGTGTGCAGCGCGTCCGCGATGAGGCCGACCGCGTGGTAGCTTTCCGGCCGGATACGCGCCGAACCACGGTCGAAGTTGATCTCGATGCTGAGCTGCGGGTAGGCGGACAGGCTGTCCGAGAGCGGGCCGGGGGCGTTGTCGCCACCGCTGGCCGCCGCGGCAGCCGCAGCCGCCTCGAGCGCGATCGGATCGAGCCGGGCCACCGTCGCTTCAGTCTGGTAGAGGCTGTTGATGATCTGGTTGCGGTCGATCCGCTGCTGGGCGTTCGCGCCCGTGGAGGCGGCCAGCGCCAGAGCGGCGAGAAGAACGATGTGCTTCATGTCAGATCTTCCCCTCAGCGCCAGCCGGCATTGGTGATGGCGGCATTGCACGCCGCGCTGACGGTACGCTCCGCCTTCAGCAGGCACTGCAGGACGCGGCCACGCCCCGCCTCGGTCATCGGACAGCGGCGGCGGATATCGGTGGCGCAAATCTGCTCGGCGCTCGCCTGAGCCGCCTTGCGCGCTTCGATCGACTGGCCCACCCGCACGAGGTCGGCCGCACATTGGCCGGAAAGGTTCGCACGGTTCTGCATGAGGCAGCGACCGATCTCCCAATTGCCGAGGTTGGCTTTAGGGCAATATTTGCCGATATCGCTGCCGCAGCTGTTGGCGAGAAGGGTGATCGCGTCGGCATAGCCGATCGTATCGGCGGACGCCGGCCCCGCGAGGCCGACCACCATGGCCAAGGCGGCCATGCTTCGCTTGAACATAAATTAGCTCCCCACGCACGTTTCTGAGGAGCGGTATAAGCTGATCCTGCACCGTGCAACGGCACTTTTTTGCCTGAACAGGTTGTGGCCGGCCTATTGATGCGGGAAGGCCACACGCGGCGGGCGTGGGCGGGGCCGCGCCCGGCCTGTTTCAGGCGGCGCGGACGGCGCTGCGTGCGGCCCGTGCCACCGCCGCGGCATCGCCGCCGAGGTCGCCCAGCGCCATGATGAGCGGGCCGAGGTGCGCTGCATAACGCTGCCACACCGCCGAGCTTCCGGCGTAGATGGGCTGACGAACCTGCCCGGCGCTCGCCGTCATCACCGGGCGCTCCACCATATGGGGGGCGAGGCAGGCCGGGTTGAACTTCAAGCCGCAGAAGGCCAGCAGCATGCGCGTCGTCACCGCGGGTTCCTCGGTGAGATCGCGATAGTCGAGCGGCAGGATGCGGCCGGGGAAGAGCTGACCCCAGCGGGCCACCAGCGCGGCCTCCTGGCGCATATAATGCCCGATCGCGGCGAGATCGCTCGCATAGGAATTCCCGGCGCCGGTGAAGTCGTGCTTATAGATCGACCAGCCCGTGGCGACGGCGTCGCGCGACATGAGGACGAAGCGGGCTTCCGGGAAGACCGCCGCGATGAGGCCGACCCGGCGCGTGTTGGAGAGGCTCTTGTCCACCACCACCGGAGCCGACAGCGGAAGTTCGGCGATCGCCGCACGGTAGGCCGCGCGCACTTCGCCGATGATCGCCTGGCACGGCGCCTCCCCGGCTTCGAGACCCGCGATCAACGGCTGCGCGGCCCTCTCGAAGGCGCCGGTTTCCCCTGCTCCGTCGACCTCCGGATGGGCCGCCAGGATCTGCTCGGCGAGGCTGGATCCGGACCGCGGCATGCCGACGATGAAGAGGGGGCGCGGGCCGTCGTCGGTCCTCCCCTGCCAGGCGGGCAGGGCCCCCGCCTCGAACACCTTGGCGATCGCCGCGAATTGACGCTCCACATGGTCCGGGTCGTAGGGCCGCTCGGCATAGCGGGCGGCGTTGGCGGCGGAAAGGTGGGCGAAGGCGCGCTCGGACTGGCCGGTCGCGTCGTAGGCGGTGCCGAGGGCGAAGTTCAGGCGGGTGCGCGCGCCTGACCGCTGCTCTTGCTCCAGCAGCGCCTCCATCTCGGCGATGTGCGGGTGACCGGCGCGGTAGGTGGTCCAGTTGGCGAGGTTGGCGTGGGCGCTAGCGTAGGCCGGGTCGATGGCGAGGGCCGCCCGCAGCGTCTCCGCCGCCTCCCCCGCGCGGCCCATCTCGCCCAGCACCTGGCCGAGATTGCAGAGCGCGACCTCGGACTGCGGCTCGTGCGCCAGCGCGGTGCGGAAGGCGGCGGCCGCGTCCTCGTGGCGCAGGCAGTCGCGCAGGGCGTTGCCGCGCTTGATGTGGATCTCGGCCGCCGCCGCATCGTCGCGGACGAGGTGGAGAGCACGGTCATAGTCGGCAAGCGCCGCGGCGTAGGCGCCGGCGTGGTGGTGGGCAAGGCCGCGGTCGGTGAGGAGCGTCCACTCGGCCGGAGCGAGCGCGATCGCGGCGCCGAACGCCGAGGCGGCCTTCGCCGCGTCGCCCGCGCGCATCAGCGCCGCGCCGAGAAGGCGGTGCATGTCGGCGTTGAACGGCTCCACGCGCACCGCTTCCATGTTGAAGGCGATGCCCGCCTTGAACTCGCCGATGTCGGCGAGCAGCGTCGCGAGGCGCAGGAGGGCCGCGGTGAAGGTCGGTTGGGCCTTGATGGCAGCGGTGTGGGCGGCGATGGCGGCGGCGCGGTTGCCGAGCCGCTCCTCGATGATGCCGAGGGCGAATTGCAACTCCACCGCGTCCGGGTAGCGCGCGGCGAGGGGGCGCGCGATCTGCAGCGCCTCGGCATGCGCGCCGGCGACCGCGAGCGCCTTCATGCGGCCCATCGCCTTGGCGAGATTGGCCGCTGAGTCGCCCTCGTGCGGAACGATGCGGGCCGGCTCGGTCAGCGCCTTCAGCCCGTCGCGGGCGCGGACATTTTCGGGGAATCGCGAGAGGATTTCGAGGTAGGCCGCGTGCGCTTCGAGGTACTGGCCCGCGTCGGCGAGCTTCTGCGCCGAGATGAGGATGCGGTTGATCGGCAGTGCAGCAGTCATGGATCGCCTCCGTTCGCCCGGATCCGCCCGAGACGGTGAGACGACGGTAGCGGCCGAGGCTCGCGCGAAGCTGATTTCTGCGAAACGAATAGCCGCCCGCGGGGACCGTGATCCGGCACCGGCCGCGCGGGCCTGCGGCACGAAAAAAGGCGGGATCGCTCCGGCCTTTCCTCAGGTGTCGCGTGCCGCCGCGGGCTTATTCGGCGGCGAAGCTGTCGTCGTCGTCCGGGCTTTCGGCGTCGCCGTCGGGCTCCGGCGCACCGGCGATCTTGTCGGCGATGATGCCGGCGGACTGGCGCACCGCCATCTCGATCGCGTTGGCAATCTCCGGATTGTCGCGCAGGAACTGCTTGGAATTCTCGCGCCCCTGGCCGAGCCGCTGGGTGTCGTAGGAGAACCAGGCGCCCGACTTCTCGACGATGCCGGCCTTCACGCCGAGGTCCAGAAGCTCACCGAGCTTGGAGACGCCCTCGCCGTACATGATGTCGAACTCGACCTCGCGGAACGGCGGGGCGAGCTTGTTCTTCACCACCTTCACGCGGGTCTGGTTGCCGACCACCTCGTCACGGTCCTTGATGGCGCCGATGCGGCGGATGTCGAGACGCACGGAGGAGTAGAATTTCAGCGCGTTGCCGCCGGTGGTCGTCTCGGGCGAGCCGAACATCACGCCGATCTTCATGCGGATTTGGTTGATGAAGATGACCATGGTGTGGCTGCGCGAGATGGAGCCGGTCAGCTTCCGGAGCGCCTGGGACATCAGGCGCGCCTGGAGGCCGGGGAGCTGGTCGCCCATCTCGCCCTCAAGCTCGGCCCGCGGGGTGAGGGCTGCGACGGAGTCGACGACGAGAACGTCCACCGCGCCGGAGCGCACCAGCGTGTCGGCGATTTCCAGCGCCTGCTCGCCCGCGTCGGGCTGCGAGATCAAGAGATCGTCCACCTGGACGCCCAGCTTGCGGGCATAGATCGGGTCGAGCGCGTGCTCGGCGTCGATGAAGGCGCAGATGCCGCCCTTCTTCTGCGCCTCGGCGATGGTGTGCAGCGCCAACGTCGTCTTGCCCGACGATTCCGGCCCGTAAATCTCGACGATGCGGCCCTTGGGCAGACCGCCGATGCCGAGCGCGATGTCGAGGCCGAGCGACCCTGTGGATACGGTCTCCACCTCGATCGTCTGCCCCGCGCCGAGCTTCATGATCGAGCCCTTGCCGAAGGAGCGCTCGATCTGGCTGATCGCGGCGGTCAACGCTTTGGTCTTATCCACGGACGACCCCTCAACCAGGCGTAGATCTGATTGCGCCATGCCGGATCCTTTGCGCTTCATTCTGTTAAGCCCATCCTGACTGATTTCAGTGTTTCACAAAAATTCAGCGTTCGCAATATGTTCGGCACGTTAAGATTGCGTTTACCAAACAAAATTGAGCGCGTGACCTGCTCTGGCAGCGCCAACCTAACGCGCCGGACGGGGGACGCTGAACCCGCCCGCCGAGATTCACACAGGAAGGATGGCGCACCCCGGCGGCGCGGTCGCTTCAGGAACGGCCCAGCTCGCGCTTCACCGCTTCGGCCAATGCCTTGAGGGTGAAGGGTTTGGGGAGGAACTGCGCCGCGGGAAGCTCGTCTAGCGAGGCGCCGTCCGCGTAGCCGGACATGAACAGCACCTTGAGGTCCGGCCGCACCTCGCGCACCTTCTTGACGAGGCTCGGCCCGTCGAGCTCGGGCATGATGACATCGGTCACCAAGAGGTCGATCGCGCCGCCCTCCTCCTCGAAAATTTCGAACGCCTCCACGCCCGACGAGGCGGACAGCACCGTGTAGCCCTTGGCCGACAATGCGCGGGCGGCGAAGGCGCGGATGGCCTCCTCGTCCTCCACCAGGAGCAGCGTCGCCGAGCCGGTGAGGTCGGCGGCCTGGGACGGGCGATCACCATCGGACACCGCGGAGGGGGCGCGTTCCACCGCCTCGGTGCGCGGCAGATAGATGCGGAAGGTTGTGCCCTCCCCCACCCGGCTCGTCACCGCGAGCGTGCCGCCGGTCTGCTTGACGATGCCGTAGACCGTCGACAGGCCGAGCCCCGTGCCCTCGCCGGTCGCCTTTGTGGTGAAGAAGGGCTCGAAAATCTTGTCCAGCATGTCCTGCGGCATGCCGGTGCCGACGTCCTCCACCTCGATCAGCACCGCGTCGCCGGCGAGGTCCTCGGCACCGTCGCCCTCGATCTCGCCCGCCGGCACGTTGCGGGTGCGGATCATCAATTTGCCGCCGCCCTTCATGGCGTCGCGCGCATTGACGGAGAGGTTGATCACCACCTGCTCGAGCTGGGACAGGTCGGCCAGAACCGGCCACAGATCGCGCCCGTAGGCGACCTCCAGCTTGATCGTCTCGCCCAGCAGGCGGTCGAGCATGATCGAGGAATCGGCGATCACGTCGTTGAGGTTGAGGACGGTGGGGCGCAGCGTCTGCCGGCGCGAGAAGGCGAGGAGCTGCTTGACCAGCCCCGCCGCGCGCTGCGCCGACTGTTTGATGTTCATGATGTCGCGGAAGGCGGGGTCGGACGGCCTGTGGCTTTGAAGGAGCAGGTCCGAGAAGCCGATGATCGCCTGCAGCACGTTGTTGAAATCGTGGGCGATGCCGCCGGCGAGCTGGCCGATCGCCTGCATCTTCTGGCTCTGCGCGATCTGCGCTTCCAGCTCCGACTGGTCCGTCACGTCGGCGAGGACGACCATGGCGGCGTCCTCGCGGCCCGGAAAGGGGCTCGCGGTGAGGCGCACGCGGCGCCCTTCGATGGCCTTGAGCGCAGCGTCGGCCCGGCCGGACCCGTGCTTGTGCGCCTGGGCGACGAGGCGGGCGAAAACCCCCTCTTCCGCCGCGAGACCCTCGGCCAAGTTGGCCGCGGGGGCGGCGTGGCCGAGAAGGTCGTGGCAGCGGGCGTTTGCGGCGAGGACGGCGCCAGTGCGGTCCACCACGGCGGCCGCCGCGGGGATGATGTCGACGATCCCCGCCGAAAGCCCCTCGGCCGCCGCGCCCGCGGATACCGACGGCTCGAACGTATGGACGAGGCGGTTGTCGCGCACGGTGAGGCGGGCGAAGAGGTCCGGCGGCAGGAAGCCTTCGGCATGACCGGTGGCGATGGCCTCGCGCCGCAGGGTGAAGAGGGCAAGCGCCGCTTCGGGGCTGGCGGCGAGAGCGTCCGGATGGGCGGGGGCGCTGCGGGCGGCCATCAGGTCCGCAAAGGCGGCGTTCGCGGCGACGAGGTCGCCCGTGATGGTGGTGACGGCCATCGGCGCGGCGGCCGTGAGGTGCGCGCCCGGCAGGTCTGCGGCGGAAAGGTGCGCGGCGGGAAGGTCACGGGCCGGGGGACGGCCGAGGCGGAAGGCGCCGAGAGCTGCGGCCCCGGCTGAGGCGATCGCCATCACACCGGCGAGGACGTCCGGCCCGTCGAACGCAACGGTTATCGCCGCGGCGGAGAGCCCTGCGAAGGCGAGTGCGGTGAGGGCGCTGGTGTCGAGTGTCGGCCGCGCCCTCGTCGCCGCGGAGGAGCCGAGAGGGCCTGAAGCGCCGGCGGTCGAGGCCGGCTGCGTCCCATGCGGCGGTCGATCTTCGGCGAGACGGGGCGGTATTGCGTTCATCGCTCCATTTTGCCTGATTCGTCGCGGTTTCGCCCGCTCCACGGCGGCATTGCTGCCCCTCTTCGGCGCGACGTCCGTGTCGCGCTCCGGCTCGGCGACTAAGTCACGCTCTGTCGCTGGTGTCACACGTCAGGGCGGCGCCGTTGTCGCTCTCCGGCGCGGCGCTTTACTGCCGCCGCACCGGCCGACCGCCTCTATGAGACGCCGGGCCGATCATCGTGACGGGTGCGCAGCCGCTGACGGGGTGCGCACGGCGGGCCTCTGCGGGTGTGCCGCGGAAGCCTCGACCGGTCGAACACGCGATGGGGCGCCGATCGGCACCCCGCGCGGTGGATCAATCGTCCCGGTGGATGCGCTCGCGGCGCTCGTGCCGCTCCTGCGCTTCGATGGAGAGCGTGGCGATGGGCCGCGCGTCCAGCCGGCGGATGCCGATGGGTTCGCCCGACTCTTCGCAATAGCCGTAAGAACCATCGTCGATCCGCGACAAGGCGGCGTCGATCTTGGCGATCAGCTTGCGTTGCCGGTCGCGGGCCCGAAGCTCGATCGCGTGATCGGCTTCCGACGTCGCACGATCCGTCAGGTCCGGATGATTCCGTTCCCGCTCGGCCATCTGATCCAATGTGAACTTCGATTCCCGCAATATATCCGACCGCCAATCCAGCAGTTTCTTGCGAAAATATTCTCTCTGCCGCTCGTTCATGAACGGTTCGTCCTCGCTCGGACGATAGTCGTCGTTGACCCGTTCTTTGACCGTCTCAACCACGCGTGATCACCCCCGCTAGTGCGCCTTCGCAATACACTCTTACGGAACAAATGCAAGCTGGAAGGGGCAAATAGGACAATCCGTTAAGCGATTAATGATGCTTGTGCCGCGCTTGCATATCCGTCGGTGCACCCGACTACCGTCGCGAATGCAGGATCGGCGCCGTTTGCCCGAAAACAGCCGCAACGCGGATTTTCAGCCTCTCGCCTTGACACCGAAGGTGCGGCCAGCCCTCATGCAAATCGGTGCCGAGACAGAGCCGGTCCGGACACGCCGAAGAGGCCATTTTTCCCCGGTCTCCCCCCTTTCCACGGCCCCAGATCATCCCCGCTGCACGAGAGGTGCCATGCGTTTCCAAGGCTCGGACACCTACGTCGCGACGAAGGACCTCGCGATCGCCGTCAATGCCGCCATCGCCCTGGAGCGGCCGCTCCTCGTCAAAGGCGAGCCGGGCACCGGCAAGTCCGTCCTCGCCCACGAGGTCGCCGCCGCCATGGGCACCCCGCTCATCGAATGGCACATCAAATCGACGACAAAAGCGCGTGAGGGGCTCTACGAATACGACGCCGTCGCCCGGCTGCGGGACAGCCAGCTCGGCGACCCGCGCGTGTCCGACATCGCCAACTACATCCGCCGCGGGAAGCTCTGGGAGTCCTTCGTCGCGCCCGAGCGCCCGGTCCTCTTGATCGACGAGATCGACAAGGCCGACATCGAGTTCCCCAACGATCTCCTCCTCGAACTCGACCGCATGGAGTTCGACGTTCTGGAGACCGGCGAGCACGTGAAGGCGGTGCGGCGGCCGATCGTCATCATCACGTCCAACAACGAGAAGGAGCTGCCGGACGCCTTCCTGCGCCGCTGCTTCTTCCACTACATCAAGTTCCCCGACGCCGAGACGCTGGCCGAGATCGTCACCGTCCACTTCCCGGACCTGAAGAAGGACCTCTTGCGCGTCGCGCTCGAAACCTTCTTCCAGATCCGCGAGGTTCCGGGCCTGAAGAAGCGTCCGTCCACGTCCGAGCTGCTCGACTGGATCAAGCTCCTCGTCGTCGAAGACCTCGACCCGGCGGCGATCGCGGAGAAGAAGTCCGGCAACATCCTGCCCCCGCTGCACGGCGCTCTGGTGAAGAACGAGCAGGACGTCCACCTGTTCGAGCGCCTCGCCTTCCTCGACAGGGCCCGCCGCTGATGCGCTATTTCATCATCATGCGCCACGCGAAGGCCGAGGTCGGCGAGGGCAAGAGCGACTATGACCGCGAGCTGGTCGAGCGCGGCTGGGCGGAGGCCGACTCCACGGCGAGCCAGCTCGCCGCCCACGGCCTCGCCCCCGACACGGTGCTCTGCTCCGCCGCCCGCCGCACGCGCGACACGCTGGCCGCGGTGATGCGCCATGTGCCGGGCGACTGCGTGGTCCACCTGCGCCGCTCGATCTACGAGGCCGAGACGGTCGACCTGCGCGACATGCTGCGCAA
Source organism: Acuticoccus yangtzensis (assembly GCF_001927245.1). GTDB lineage: Bacteria > Pseudomonadota > Alphaproteobacteria > Rhizobiales > Amorphaceae > Acuticoccus > Acuticoccus yangtzensis. The sequence continues at coordinate 78,782 of NZ_MJUX01000006.1, forward strand.
GACGAGCGGCCAGCGCGTTCTCGTCATCGGCCACAATCCTACCGTCCACGAGCTGTCGATGGATTTCGCCGGCCAGGACGGCGGCGCCCTGTCGCGCGGCTTCCCGACCGCCACGGCCGCCGTCTTCACCCTCGGCTTCGGGCTCGACACGCTGAAGTTCGACGGTCTGATCAACCCCTGACGCCGGTCCCGTACGCGGCGGCGGTCAGGCTTCGACCGCCTCCACCGCCTCGCACGCACCCGGCGCCTCGTCCTCCTGGATGTGGCGCACATCCTCCGCATCGTGCAGCTTGATCAGCCTGTCATAGTGCTGCGCGGCGGCGGCGAAGGTCGGGAAAATGTAGCTCGTTCCGCTCTGGGTGACGGCGCCGTCGGCCGTCAGGCGGCGCAAGGCATCGTCGATCTCGAAGTCCACCTCGACCTTGTAGCGCTCGGCCAGAAGAGCGTCGATCTCGGCCTTGCGGCGGGCAACGTCCGCCTGCTCCACCGTCTCCCCGGCGAGGTGGTAGAGGGTGATGAGATCCTCCTTCATGTCCTCCTCCTCCGCACGGTCGACCAGAAGCGTGATCGCCGCCCGATTGTTGGCAAGGTTGTGGAAGAAGAGCTTTTGCGACAGCTCCATCATGTAGCGGTTGCGCTGGTTGAAGAAGCCGGTCACCTGCCGCGCGACGAGACCGCCGAAGGCCACCAGCGCGCCCACCGCCGCGAACGGGTTGGTCGCCGCAACCACCTTGCCGGTGGTGGAGAAGAGGCCGAACAGCGTGCCGCCGCCCGCCGTCGCATAGAACTTCAGCTTGTCGAACGGGCGGAACTGCACGCGGCGCAGGGGAAAGAGGATCTGCAGGTCATGCTCGGGCATGTCCTTGAAGACCTTGATGTAGATGTTCTCGGTCGAGGTGCCCGTCGGCAGCCCCTTGCGCCGCTTGGCCACCCTCTTCTCGGCCGTCTTCAGCGGCACGTTCTCGGCGGCGGCGATCTCGGCCGCCCGGTCCGCGTTCGACTTCAGCTTCAACAGCACGAAGAGGCGGCGATAGACCGGAACGTCATAGCTGTAGGACAGCAGATAGGCCGTCTCGGGCCGCCGCACGGTATGGTGCGTGGAATAGACGTCGCGCCCGTAGACCTGGAGAATGTCGTACTCGTCCAGATCCACCTCGATCCGCAGGGAATAGCTCGACTGCTCATTCAGGATCGCGTTGATCTCGGCGGTGGACAGGGGCGAATAGTTCGCCCGCGTCAGAAGATGCGCGGTCATCTCGGCAAGGCGCGCCTGCATCGCGGCGGCCTCTTCGGCGGTGAACTGGCAGACCTTCACCGTGTCGGTGTCCGGGCTGAACGGCAGGTAGACGCGGCGCAGCTCGGCGGCGAGCTGGCGATAGTCGTGGTTGCGGTGACGCTCCAGCTTCAGCGCCATCATGGCGAAGGTCTGGCCGTCCTTTTCGCCCGGAATGTCGTGGCAGAGGTCCACCGCCACCGCCTGGCGCGACAGCGGTATGAAACGCGAGCGCGGCAGGGCACGCCGCGGCGCCTCGTGGTCGGGTGGGATCGGGAAGCCCGCGAACTCGCGCAGCCAGATGAGAAGCGGCCGTCGCGGTCCCGGCGCGGCGGCGGGCGCCTCGTGCGGGTCCGCAGCGGGCGCCGTGGTCCTCGGCTGGGTCGAATGCATGGCGTCCATCGTCGGCCCCGTCAGCTTTGCGCGGGCGACAGACGGCCTCGCCTCGTCCGCCCCGCCGTCACACGTCAGCGTCGCAGCGCGTCGACCGCCTGATCGAGGCCGGACAGGGTCAACTCGTACATGCGCCCGCCCATCACCTCCCGCAGGATCTCCGTCGACTGCGTATACTGCCATAAATCACCCCGAACGGGGTTGATCCATGCAGCTTTGGTAAAATGTCCGAGAAGACGTTGCATCCAAACCGCGCCAGCCTCGGCGTTCCAATGCTCCACGGAGCCGCCGGGCGCGACCACTTCATAAGGGCTCATCGCCGCATCACCGACGATGATCAGCCGCGTATCGGCGGGAAAGCGACGGATGATGTCGAGCGTTGGCGTCTGCTCGGTCCGGCGCCGGGCGTTGGAGGTCCACAGCCCTTCATAAACGCAATTGTGGAAATAAAACTGCGTCAGCGAATTGAACTCGGATTTGGCCGCAGAGAAGAGCTCTTCGCAGACCTTCACGTGGTCGTCCATCGACCCGCCGATATCCAAAAGCAGCAGGATACGCATGGAATTCTGCCGCTCGCGCCGGGTTTTGACGTCGAGAAAACCTTCGCGCGCGGTGGAGGAGATGGTTTCGGGAAGGTCCAGCTCCTCCGCCGCGCCGGTGCGGGCGAGCTTGCGCAGCTTGCGCAGGGCGATGCGGATGGCGCGGGTGCCGATCTCCGTGTCGCCGTCGAGATCGCGGAACTCGCGCTTCTCCCAGACCTTCACCGCGCGGCGATGGCGGCCCGGCCCGCCGATCCTGACCCCTTCCGGGTTGTAGCCGCCGTGGCCGAAGGGCGACGTGCCGCCGGTGCCGATCCACTTGTTGCCGCCCTGGTGGCGCCCTTCCTGCTCCTTCAGGCGCTCCTTCAGCGTCTCCATCAGCTTCTCGAACCCGCCCAGCGCCTCGATCGCCGCCTTCTCCTCCGGCGTGAACACGCGGTCGGCGAGGAGCTTCAGCCACTCCTCCGGCAGCTCGGCGACGTCGACCCCGTCCGGCGCGTCGGACAGGGCGGAAAGGCCCTTGAAGACGCGGCCGAACACGCGGTCGAAGGCGTCGATCTTCGTCTCGTCCTTCACCAGGGTGGCGCGGGCGAGGTAGTAGAAGGTCTCGACGTCGCCATCGCCCAGGCCGTCCTTCATCGCCTCCAGCAGCGTGAGATATTCGCGCAGGGAGACCGGGACGCCCTCGGCGCGCAGGCCCTCGAACAGGGGTGTGAACATCGCCGGCCTCCGCCTCGGTCCCATCGGTGTAGCATCAGGACGGGCCTGTCGGCGAGCGCTCCTTGTGCGAGGAGCGGAGCGGCGCGGCGGTGACGGCGAGGATGGCGGCGATCAGCGGGAATTGCAGCGCGACGCGGCCCCACAGCGCCCAGTCCGGCAGAACGGCCCCGCCGACCGGGATGCGCTCCAGCGCCATGTAGACGTTGGCCGGCAGCACGGCGAGGAGATAGAGCGCCAGCACCCGGCCCGTGACGCGGCGCCAGCGCGGGACGGCGAGGCCGGCGGCGAAGGCGATCTCCATCGCCCCGGTGAGCCGCACGATGGCTTCCGGCGCCGGCAGCCACGGCGGGACGATGCGCGCAAACGCCTCCACCGCGACGAAATGCAGGACACCCGCGGTGAGGAAGAAGACCGCGAAGCCCCACGCGGCCACGGCGCGCCAGCGGGCGGCGGACCGGCCGCCGCCGTCGCTCACTTGTCGTCTTTGGGCGCGATCTTGGCGATCTCGCTCATCACGTCGTTGATGCGCGGGCGGCGGGTGCCGTGGAAGGGCAGCGGGCGCAACACGTCGAGCGCGGCGAGGCCGAGGCGCGCCGTCATGAGGCCGTTGACGATGCCTTCGCCGAGGCGCGCCGAGAGCTTGGCCGCGATGCCCTTGCCGATCACTTCGCCGATGAGGGAATCGGTGGCCGCCATGCCGCCGGTCACCGCGAGGTGGGCGATGGCGTGGCGCAGCACGCGCAGGAAGCCGAGCGTCCCAGGCCGCCCGCCATAGATCGTCGCGATCTGCCGCACCATGGAGAGCGAGGCGAAGATGACGTAGCCGACATCCACCAGCGCGCGCGGCGACAGCGCCGTGACCGCCGCCACACGGCGCGCGGCCGAGACGATCTGCGTCACCGCCTGCCGGTCGAGCTGGGCCAGCATCTCCCGTTCGCCCAGCGCGATGAGGTCACGCCCGTCGATCACCTCGCGCATGTGGCCCTTCATCGACTTGCGGCCGCGCGCCAAGGTCGGCCGGTCCTCGTAGGTGGCGATGAGGTCGGTGATGACGGCTCTCGCGTCGCGCGGGTCGTCGGTGGTGATGACGTCGTCGGCCCGGCGGCGCAGGTCCTCCAGCACCTTGAGGTGGCGGATGGCCAGCCACTCGCGCAGGATCATGCCGACGAGGCCGGTGGTGGCCAGCACCGCCAGCGAGGCGGCGAGGTAGCCGAGCCACGGCCCGCGGGCGAAGAGGTCCTCCACGAAGGCGAAGAGGGAGACGGTGAGGGCGAGGCCCGTGAGGCCGGAAATGCCGGCGGTGAAGAGGCCGAGCCAGCTCCAGCGGCGGCGGCGCTTCAGCGGCTCTGGCGTGACGACGGCGGCGCCGCGCGCCTCGGGCACGGCGATCGGCTCCGCCTCGCGGCGGGACCGTGCATCGCCCCTTTGCCGTGCGGTGCCGCGGCGGCGGAAGAGGCCGCCCCCGTCGCGCGGGGCGGTGCGCCCAGCGGTGCGCCCGCCTTGCGCCGCAGCCCCGCCGGACGGCGCGCCCTCGGCCGTCGCGGCGCCGGAATAGGCGGCGTCCGCGGCATCGTCCCAATCCTCGCCGTCCCAGCCGCCGGCGGCGCGATCGTCCGCCTCGAACGGCGCGTTCTGACCAACCGCGGACGGCCGCGCACGCTCCGAAGCGGGCTCGGCCGAGCCCCGCGCGGCGGCGTTGTCGGACGCGAAGGCGGCACGCGGCTCGGCCGCCGGCCCCCGCCGCGGTGCCGGCGCGGCCGCGGGCGGCGGCTGCATGTGCGGCTGACGCGGATCGGGGTCGGACAGTGCCCCGAAGGCGTCGGACTCCGGCGCGAAATCGTCGTCGTCCTCGTCGAACTCGACATCTTCGATATCGAAGACGATGGGGCGGCGCTTGGTCATTGCAGACGGTCCCCGATCAGATACTGAAGCACGCGGTCCAGACGAATATGGGGCAGCGAGAGCGTCAGCGCCCCCTCCGTCTCGATCTTGCCCGGCCGGAAGCGGAGCGTCGTGACGCCATATTCGTCGCGCGGCGCCTCGAACACGGCGCGCGGATCGTCCGGCAGATCGCCCGGAAAGAGGCCGACTTCCTTGATGCCGTCGAACACGCGGTCGCCGATCTTCTGCCCCTCCATCGGCGTTCCGGCGATGGTGAGATAGGTCTCCCCGCCGCGCGTCACCGAGGCTTCGCGGGTGGCACGCACCGCCGCCATCGCCATCACGTCCACCTCGGCCCCGGCGAACTCGGCCGCGTCTATCGCCTCGGCGACGAGGTGGCGCAGGATGCGCTCCAGCCGGTCGTGATCGGCGTGGTGGATGTGGTCGGCCTTGGTGGCGACGAACAGGATCTTCTGGATCCGCCGGTCCACCAGCGCGCCGAGGAAGGACATCTTGCCGGTGCGGAAACAGGCGAGAACCGCGCGCAGCGCCCGGCGCAGCTCGTCCAGCGCCTGCGGCCCGCCGTTCAGCGCCGCCAGCACGTCCACCAGAACAATCTGCCGGTCGAGCCTTGCGAAGTGATCCTTGAAGAAGGGTTTGACGACGTGGGTCTTATAGCTCTCGTAGCGCCGTTCCATCATGGCGTGAAGCGAGCCTTGCGCGGCCTCTTCGGCGCTCAGAGGCAGCGGCGCGAAGGTGAGCGCGGGCGAACCCTCCATGTCGCCCGGCATCAGGAAACGGCCGGGCGGCAGCGAGGCGAGCGCGTTGGGGTCCGCCCGCGCGTCCTTCAGGTAGCGCGTGAAGGCTTCGGCGAGGCGCTGGGCGTCCGCCTCGCGCGCCGGGGCCTCGGGGTCGATCCCCTCCAGCGCGGCGCGGAAGGGCGCGGCGTCGGCCGGACGGCGCGCCGCCTCCTCCATCGCCTCGCGCGACCATTGGCGGTAGTCGAGATGCATCAAGGGAAGGTCGAGCAGCCATTCGCCCGGATAATCCACCAGGTCGAGGTGCAGCTTCCCGGCACCGAAGCGGCGCGAGAAGACCCGCGCGCTCTCATACTCGATCGTCACCCGAAGCTGGGCGATCTTGTGGGTCGAGCGCGGCCACACCCTGTCGTCCACCAGCGCGCGGACGTGGTCCTCGTATGGGAAGCGAGGCACCTCGTCGTCCGGCTGCGGGGCGAGCCCGGCGGAGGAGAGACGCCCCTCGGCATAGGGCGCGAACAAGGGGAGGCGGCCGCCATGGACGAGGTTGTGAACGAGCGTCGCCAGGAACACCGTCTTGCCGGAGCGCGACAGGCCGGTGACGCCGAGCCGCAGCGACGGCGCGAAAGCCTCGCCCAGCCGCTCGCCCACGGCGCCCGCCGCCAACAAGGCCTCATCACCGATCCGCCGCCAACGCTCACGCACGAACAGCCCCCTTCGCCGACTCCCGTCCCCTTAAGCGCCAATGGCCCGCGTGAACACCCGGCGATGGGGCCACCGCACGCAAAACACGCCGCCACGCAACAAATCACAAGCCTCGCGCGTTGGACGCTTACACCATTCGCGGAAAAACCGATGCCGTCGGCAGCTCTGATTTTCAACGCCTCTTCCGGCCGCCACCTCACCTCGCAGGGCGCCAGGGACGCGACGATCGCGACGCTCGAGCGTGCGGGCATCACCGTCAACCCGATGCCCGGCGACCTCGGCGAGCAGCTCGTCGCCAGCCGCGAGGCGCCGGACGACATCATCATCGTGTCCGGCGGTGACGGCACCATCCGCGCCACCATCGAGACGCACCGCGGCCACGGCCGGCCGATCGGCATCCTGCCCGCCGGCACCATGAACCTCCTCGCCCTCGATTTCGGCATTCCCGAGGACCCCGACGAGGCTGCGCAGGTGATCGCGAGCGGCCACACCCGAAACGTCGACTATGGCTGCGTGGAAAACCACGTCTTCCTGCACACGCTCTTCACCGGGCTGCCGGTGCGCATCGGCGTCCACCGCGAGGCGCGCCGCGGCAAGATGAGCGCGCTCGACCGCATCTGGCTCGCCGCTCACGCGCTGACGACGCTGCCGCGCGACCCCAAGCTCTCCCTGTCGGCGCTGCGGGACGAAGGCGGCATGACGGAGCTGACGTCGCCGTCCTTCGCCCTCCTCGTCGGCACGCTCGGCACGCAGATGCTGCCCCGACCCCGGCGCGAGACGGTGGACGGCGGCAACATGACCATCTTCGCCATTCATCCCAAGACCGGCGCCGATGTCGCGCGCATGCTGCTGCGCGGCGCCTTCGGCCAACTCGCCAGCGACGATCAGATCGACAAGGTGGTCGCCACCCGCGCCACCATCAAAGGCCCGCGCCGGCGCATGCATGCGATGCTGGACGGCGAAGACACCTTGATCCCCTCCCCCGCCGAGGTGACCATCGTGCAAGGCGAGATCCAGGTGTTCGCCCCGCCCGTGGCCGAGCACCCCCCTGAGACCCGAGTAACGGAGGCGTCGTGACGCGCATCGCACAGGTCTCCGATCTGCATTTCGGATCGGAAGACCCGGCCACCACCGAGTCCCTTCTCCACTTTCTGAACCGCCTGAAGCTCGACCTCGTGATTTTGTCCGGCGACCTGACGCTGGCCGCAAAGCATGACGAATTCGCTCGCGCACGGGCCTTCATCGACCGCCTTCACGCCCCGACCCTGTCGGTTCCCGGCAATCACGACCTGACGCCCTGGAACATCCCCGAGCGCATGCTGCGGCCCTATCGCCGCTGGCACCGCTATGTCGGCGAGGAACTCGAGCCGTCCTGGTTCGGGCCCGACGTCGCCGTGGTCGGCCTCAACACCGCGCGGCGCATGCGGCTGAAGCTCGACTGGTCGCACGGCAGCCTGTCGCGTACGCAGATCAACAGGCTCGGCGAGCGGTTTCGCGGCGCCAAGCCCGGTGCCTTTCGCATCGTCGTGGCGCACCACCCCTTCCTCGACGAGGAGGGTGCGGACCTTGCCAACCGGCCCAAGGCGATCGTCCACCGGGCCGACAAGGCGCTGGACGCCTTCGTCACCCAGCGTGTCGACCTCGTCACCGCGGGCCACCTTCACCGCACCTATGCCGCCGCCTTCCAGACCGAGGCGGGCCAATCCGCCGTCGTCGCCGAGGCGGGCGAGCCTGCCCACAAGGTGACGGTGATCCAGGCCGGAACCGCGCTCTCCTCGCGCACCCGCGACGAGGCCAACTCGTTCAATCTGATCGAGATCGAGGGCGGCCGCCTGGAGGTTCACCCGATCACCTGGACCGGCGCGGCCTGGCGCCGGGCGGACGCGGCGCTGGTCGCGATCGCCCGCCCCTCCGCCATGGCCGCCTGACTGGCCTCCCGCGGTCAGACGCAGGCGGTCATGCCGCCGTCCACGAACAGCGTCTGGCCGTTGACGAAGCTCGCCGCCTCCGAGGACAGGAAGACGCACGCCCCCACGAGCTCGGGAAGCTGGCCCCATCGGCCCTGCGGCGTGCGCTTCTCCAACCACCCTGTGAACACCGGGTCGCTGGAAAGGGCGGCGTTCAGCGGCGTGTCGAAATAGCCGGGCGCGATGGCGTTGATGTTGAGGCCGTGCTTGGCCCAGTCCGTCGCCATGCCCTTGGTGAGGTTGGCGACAGCGCCCTTGGAGGCCGTGTAGGGCGCGATCCCCGGCCGCGCCAGCGCCGTCTGCACCGAGGCGATGTTGACGATCTTGCCCCGCCCGCGGCCGATCATGTGCCGCCCGACCGCCTGGCCGACGTTGAACACGCTGGTGACGTTGGTCGCCAGCAGCCGCTCGAACGCCTCGGCGGGGAACTCCTCCAGCGGCGCGCGATGCTGCATCCCGGCGTTGTTGACGAGGATGTCGATGGCGCGGCCGTCGGCCTCCACCGCGTCCACCGCGGCGCGCACGGCGGCGTGGTCGGTCGCGTCGAAGGCGAGGGTCGTGACCGGGGCTCCGGCATCGGCGAGGCGGGCGGCTGCGGCGTCCAGCTTGGCCGCGTCACGTCCGTTCAGGATCACCGCGGCGCCCGCAGCTGCGAGACCCTCGGCAAGCGCGTAGCCGATCCCCTGGCTGGACCCCGTCACGAGGGCGGTGCGCCCCGTCAGCGAAAAGGCCGCGAGACCGGCAGGTAAATCCGTCATAGTCCGTCCATCCGTCGTCGATCGCCGCCACCCGGCGCCGTCCCGTCCTAAGACGGATTAAGGCGCCGGGGAATCCGCACTATCGACGGATCCGCCTCAGGCCGCCGCGGCCTGGACCTCGGCGGGCGGCATCGGCGTCTGGCGCAGGCGCGTCAACGACACCGGCTCGGCGTGCTCTTCGGGGATGGCGCAGATCCCCGCCCGCGTCATCGCCCGGCCGACGGCGGGGTGTGCCGTCACCACCGCGAAGGGCGCGGCGAGGACGAGCCCGGCGACCACCGGCAGCGCGAACCAGATCATCTGCGGCGCCCCGCTCAGGATGATGACGAGGAGCGCCGTGCCGAACAGCGTCTGCGGCAGGAAGGTGGACAGCGCCTCGCCCCAGGTGATGCTGCGCACGGACCGCGCCTGCGCCTGCCACTCGATCCGCTTGCCGAACAGGAGGCCGAAGGCGAAGACGGCGGTCGCGAAGGCCACCGCGGGCGCCATCAGCGTCGACGCGAAAAGCTCGAACAGGCCGCCGAGCGCGGTCTTCACCCGCCCGCCATAACGGCGCGACTGGTTGGGGCTCGCAATGGTTGCGAGCAGGCCCATGATCTTCGGCGCGAAACACATGAAGAGAACCACGCCGACGAGGGCGAGCCCCCACCCCTCGGGCACCCCCGCAACGCCGCCGCCGAGGATGGTCAGCGCACCCAACACGATGAACGTCATCCACGCCGGGGCGCCGAGGAACATGACGACCGCGAGCGCGAGCTGCAGACGGCTGATCGGCTTCAGCCCCGGCATGCCGATGAGCCACAAATACTGGAAGTTCCCCTGGCACCATCTGAGATCGCGGCGGACATAGTCGGGCAGCGTCGGCGGGTTCTCCTCCCAGCTCTCGCTCTCCTCGGCGATCACGCGCACATGGTAGCCGCAGCGGCGCATCATCACCGCTTCGACCTGGTCGTGGCTCATGATCGCCCCGCCGAGAGGCCCCGTCCCGGACAGCACCGGCAGGTGGCAGTGCGCGTGGAAAGGGGCCATGCGGATCAGCGCGTTGTGTCCCCAGTAGGGTCCGCAATCGCCCGTCCACCACACCGAGCCTGCGGTGAAGGCCCGCATCCCGTGGCGCATGCCGAACTGGAAGGTGCGCGTGAACATCGACGTCGACGGCGTGCCGATGGCGAGCGTCTGCAAAATTCCGACCCGCGGCGCCGCCTGCATGGTTCTCACCAGGCGCAGCACGGTGCGGGCGGACATGTAACTGTCGGCGTCCAACGTCAGGAAAAAGGTGTAGTCGTTCGCGTGACGGCCGCAGAATTCCTGGATGTTCCCGGCCTTGTAACCCGCATTGTCCATCCGGCGGCGGTAGAAGATCTGCCCCGGCCGCGCGCTCTCGCGCCGCCAACGGGCGACGGTGTCGACCTCCTCCGCGGCGATCGCCGGGTCGTTGGTGTCGGACAGGATGTGGATGTCGAAATGCTCCGCCTCGCCCTCGGCCTCCAGCTCCTCGAACATCAGCTTGAGGCGGCGCGTCGCCACCGCGACGTCCTCGTTGCGCAGCGTCATCGCGATGGCGGTCCGGGTGGTGATGGCGCTGCCGGTCGCCTCGTCCAACGCCAAGGGATCGTTCGGCACCGGCCCGCGGGCGATCAGCAGGGTGCCGATGATGGCGTTCCAGAACCCGATCGAGAGCCACGGCAGGGTGATGACGAAGGCGACCCACATCACCGCACCGCTGAGGCTGATGCCGCCGCCGAACATGAGGCCCGCCATTGCCGCCCCCAGACCCGCCACCGTGACGAGGTTGAGGACCGCGAAGATGATCCGTCGCCGGAAGAGACGCTTCGGCAGGTCATCGCCGCCGCTGATCTCGCGAAGGGGCGAGAGCCACGCGGGTTTCCCGGCCGGTGTCATTTCAACCATTGCAATGTTGGCCTTTTCTCTTCCTGCACCACGTAGCAAGGACAGCGCCATCCGCGCGATACGAAATGACGTTCAACCTCACGACGGGCGATATGGACACTGCACAGAATTCGTCCATGACGGTGCGACAAGCCAAAGCACTTTGGTGTGATGGCAGGCACCGCTTCAGCGTCCGGACCGCCCCCTCAGCCGCGCCGGGGCCGGGCGAGGTCGCCATCGCCGCCGAACACTCCGCGATCAGCCGCGGCACCGAGCGTCTCGTGGCCGAAGGGCGCGTGCCCGCCTCGGAGGCCGAGCGAATGCGCTGCCCCTTTCAGGAGGGGGATTTCCCGTTCCCGGTGAAGTACGGCTACGCCCTCGTGGGACGCATCGTCGCGGGCCCTGCCGCGCGCATCGGCGAGCGGGTGTTCGCCCTCCACCCGCATCAGAGCCTCAGCGTAGTTCCGGAGGGGGCCGCCAACAGGGTGCCGGAGGATGTGCCGGCGCGCCGGGCCACCCTCGCCGCCAACATGGAGACCGCGCTCAACATCGTCTGGGATTCGGGGGCGGCGCCCGGCGACAGGGTGCTCGTCATCGGCGCCGGCGTGGTGGGGCTGTGCGTCGCCCATATCCTCGGCCGCATGCCCGCCGTCACGGTGACGGTGGTCGACCGCGACCCCGCCAAGGGCGCCGTGGCCGAGGCGATCGGCGCGCGCTTCGCCGCCGAGCCGCCGCGGGACGTCGACGTCGCGATCAACGCCAGCGGCAACGGTGCGGCGCTCGCCACCGCGATCGAGGCGGCGGGCGTCGAGGCGCGCATCGTCGAGGCGAGCTGGCTCGGCGAGGGTGAGACAGCGGTCCCCCTCGGCGGCCCCTTCCACGCGCGCCGCCTCTCCATCGTCTCCTCGCAAGTCGGCCGACTGCCTGCCGCCAAGGCGCCGCGCTGGGACTTCGCGCGCCGCATCGCCGCGGCCCTGTCGCTGCTCGCCGACCCTCGCCTCGACCATCTCCTGACCCATTCTTTGACGCTCAGCGAGGCGCCGGCCGCACTGCCGCGTCTCTTGCGGGACGATGGCCCCCTCGCCATCACCCTCGATTATTCCTCGGAGACCTGAATGTACGCCCTCGAAGTCCGCGACCACATCATGATCGCCCACAGTCTGCCCGGCGAGGCGTTCGGACCCGCCCAGAAGATGCACGGGGCGACCTTCGTGGTGGACGCCGCATTCTTCGCCGAACGGCTCGGCCCGAACGACATCGTCATCGACATCGGCCTTGCCACCGACACGCTGAAGGCGATCCTGTCGACGCTCAACTACGCCAACCTCGACGAACTGCCGGACTTCGCCTCGCAGCGCTCCACGACCGAGGTGCTGTGCCGCTGGATCTTCGACAAGCTGGCCGCCGCCTGCCGTGACGGCACGCTCGGCGAGGACGGACAAGCCGTCGCCAAGATCCGCGTCACGCTGAACGAGTCGCACATCGCCCGCGCCTGGTACGAGGCCGCGCTCTGATGCGCATCGCCTTCGCGATTCCCGGCGACATCGACACGCCGACCGGGGGTTATCGCTACGACCGACGCATCCTCGCCGAGCTTCGCGCGGCGGGGCACGAGGTCGACCACGTCGTGCTGAACGGCGGCTTCCCGGACCCGCTGCCGGAGGAGGCCGAGGCGGCAATCGCGACCCTTGCCGCGCTGGAGGCGGACGCCGTTCTGGTGGACGGCCTCGCCTTCAGCGCGTTGCCGGTGGAGGGGCTGCGGAGCGTGCGCGCGCCGCTCGTCGCGCTGATCCATCACCCGCTGGCGCTGGAGACGGGCCTTTCCCCCGCCGCCGCGGCCGCCCACCGCAGCCGCGAGACGGCGGCCCTCACCGCCGCCGCCGGTGTCGTCGTCACCAGCGAGCCGACCCGCGACACTCTGCTGGCGGACTACGCCGTGCCGCCGGAGCGGATCGACGTCGCCGTCCCCGGTCTCGATCCGTCGTGGTTCCAGCAACGCGACCCGTCCCCGGAGGGTGACGCGGTCCCGCTGATCGTCTCGGTCGGTTCGATCATCAGCCGCAAAGGCCATGATGTTCTGCTGGATGCCCTCGGCCGCCTGATGGATCACCCTTGGCGTGCCGTTGTCATCGGCTCTAAAACCTGGGATAGTTCATTGACTGCCGCGTTGGAGCGGCAGATCTCGCATTTCGGTGGCCGGGCCTCTCTCGCCGGCGCATTGAGCGAGGAGGACATTCGCGCGCATTACCGGGCCGCCAGCGTCTTCTCCCTTGCAACGCGCTATGAAGGGTTCGGCATGGTCTTCCTGGAAGCGATGGCCTCGGGCCTGCCGGTCGTCGGAACGCGCGGAGGTGCCGTGCCCTCCGTCGTGCCGGACAGCGCCGGCCTTCTCGTCGACGTCGACGATTCCGCCGCCCTCGCGGCAGCGCTGCGCCGTGTGCTGACGGAACCGGCTTTAGCCGCCCGCCTGTCGCACGGTGCGCGTGAGGCCGCCCGCTCCGCGTCGAGCTGGGCCGAATCGGCCGCCCTCATCGCCCGCCGGCTGGAGGCCGCCTCCCGCGCCCCGGCCTCGCACAGCGCCACGCCATCCGCCGCCGGCGACGGCACCGCGCCATCGGCCACCGCCACACAGACGGTCCTCTCATGAGCTTCAGTGCCGATTGGCTGGCCCTGCGCGCGAAGGCCGACCGCAGGGCCCGGTCCGACCTCGCCGAACGCCTCGCCGACCTGACCGACGCGCTCCCCCGGCCGCTCAAGGTGATCGACCTCGGGTCCGGCACCGGCGCCAACGTGCGCGAGCTCTTCCCCAAGATCCGCCCGCCCCAGGACTGGACGCTGGTCGATGCCGACGCCGAGCTTCTGAAACGCGCCAAGGTCAATCTGGAGCATCATGGCGGGCTCAGGATCGCGCTTCACCACGCGGACCTGATGGTCGAACCGTTGTGGACCGAGCACCCCCACATCGTCACCGCCTCGGCGCTGTTCGACATCGTGTCCGAAGCCTTCGTCGACCGGCTGGCAAGCGCCCTCGCCCGCCAGAAGACGCCGCTCTTCTCGGTTCTCACCTACGACGGTCGGTTGAAGGTGACGCCCGATCACCCCTTCGACGCGGCGATGATCGACGCCTTCAACGCTCACCAGCGCGGCGAGAAATCGTTCGGCCGTGCGCTGGGGCCGGACGCCTCTGACACGTTGACCGCCACGTTGCGCCGCTATGGTGCCACCGTGCTGGAGGACGACAGCCCGTGGCGGCTGGAGGCCCGTCAGGACAACGAGCTGATGCAAGCCAAGTTCGACGGCTGGGCCGCCGCCGCGCGCGAGATGATGCCGGACCAGGCCGACGCGATCGACAATTGGCGGGCCGCACGGCGCACCGCGGCCACCGTCTTCGTCGGCCACCGCGACCACCTCGCCACCTTCTGACAGCCGCGTTCCGGCGCCCCCCGTCTCAGGGGCGCCCGCCTCGACGGTGTCCAGCCTCGGCGTTGTCCAGCCTCAGCGGTGTCCAGCCTCAGCGGTGTCCGCGGCGCAGGTCGCAATCAAACACGACGTCACCGCCGGAGAGGAGCGTGACCTCCATCGCCGGGCGGATCGCCTCGTCGAGCCGGGCGATCGGCGGCAGCGCGATCCCTGTCGGCCCGGAGCCGATGATGATCGGTCCGACCAGCACCATCAGCCGGTCGATCGCCCCGGCGGCGATGAAGCCGCTCACCGTCGCAGCGCCGCCCTCGATGAGGAGGCGCCTCATGCCGCGCTCGGCCAGAGCGCCGACGATCGTCGCCGGCGACAGCGGCGCGGGCGCGTCGATCGTTTCCACGCCGGCCGGATCGTCCGCGAGCGCCGGGCCGAAGACGATGCGCCGGCTGCCGTCGTCGGCCAGCAGCCGCAGCGCGGCCCCCGCCGAGCGGCGCTGGTCGATGAGGACGCGCGCAGGGTTCGGTCCCTCCACATGGCGCACGGTGAGTTGCGGATCGTCCGCCCGCGCGGTGCCTGAGCCGATGACCACCGCATCGACGTTGGCGCGCAACGCATGCAGCAGCGCGATCGCCTCCGGTCCGTTGATGTAGTGGGAATGTCCCGTGGGGGTGGCGATGCGCCCGTCGAGCGACTGGCCGAGCTGCGCCACCACCATCGGGTCGCCCCGCCGCGCCGCTTCGGCCAGCGCGGTGACGGTTGCCGAAGGAGGGATCAACGGCCGCCCCACATGCGTTGAAACACGCCGTCCCGCTTCACAATGAGGTGATAAAAAGCAGCGGCGATGTGAAGTCCCGCGACCCCCATCAGCACGAAGGCCGCCGTCGCGTGCCAATCGGCGACGGTCTCGTAGAACACCTTGTCGGGCGCGGCGAGCGCGGGCAGATCGAACCAGCCGAACACCGTGCGGGCGGGGAAGAGGGAAACCGCATACCACCCGAGCAGCGGCAGGAGGACGAGGAGCCCGTAAAGGGCAACGTGGGTCAGCCCGGCCACCGCCTTCTGCAAGGCGGGCATCGGCACGGGCGGAGGCGCCCCAAATATCAAGCGGTTAAGCACCCGCAGGAGAGTCAGCCACAGGATGAGGAAGCCGACCAGCTTGTGGCTGGAATAGAGCCCGTTGGTGAGCCCGTCCCAGATGCCGAGATCGTTGCCGCGCCATGTCATCGTCAGCCCGGTTACGAGCATGAAGGCGACCGCAAGCACGCTGACCCAGTGGAAGGTGCGTGCGAGCGCCCCATAATGAAGGTGAGCCGGGGGGCCGGCGGCGGGCGTTGTGGTCATCGCGGGTCTCCCTGCGGCGGTCTGTCGCCCATCTGGTCGCGACCGTCGTTCAGCCCCAAACTATCCATGTCGGCGGTCGCGGGTGCTTCCGCCGCTGTGCGCCTGGGTTGCATAACGGCGCCGCCCGACCATGGTGTGTCGGGACGACATTGGCAAACCCAATTCCTAAATGGGCTGCTGGAGATGAAACGTTGATGCACTTGTCCGAAGCCCTCTCCTTCGCCGGGCTGAACCTCGTCGCCGTCACGCCGCTGGAGATCCGGCGGGAAGTCGTCGCCTGCGTCGCCTTCGAGCCGCTCGGCCTGTCGATGGGCGATTTCCCCCACCTCGCCATCCTCTTCAGCAAACGCGATTGGGCGGGCGAGGCGGACATCCACAAGGCGGTGATGCAGGAATTTTCCGGCGCCCGGAACGTTCTGACGCGGCTCCATTCGGAATGCTTGCTGGGCGACGCGTTCGGCTCCTCCATGTGCGACTGCGGCAGCCAGATGCGCGTGGCGATGGAGGAGATGCAGGCCCGCGGGGAAGGCCTCTTCATCTACCTTCGCCAGGAGGGGCGGGGGATCGGCATGCGTGCCAAGCTCGACTGCCTGGCGCTCCAATATGGCTTCGTGAAGGGCAAGCGCACCGCGCGCCGCCACACCTCCGACGAAGCGAACCTCGCGCTCGGCTTCGACGTGGACGAACGCTCCTTCGACATCGCCGGCAAGCTCTTGAAGGCGCTCGACATCGCGTCGGTTCAGCTCGTGACGGGCAACCCGCGCAAGATCGAGGATATCGCCGCCGAGGGCGTCACGATCGACGAGACGAAGGACCTGTGGTGCGGGTCGATGTCGGCGCGCGCGGCCGAGGAGTTCGCCGAGAAGATCGCGCGCGGCTATACCTACCAGCGGTGAGGCCGCGCGCCGTGTGCTCGGGCGCGCGCCGGTCTCTTGCCGGGGTCCGGCGCTGCGTGGTAGCGGCCTTCATGACGATACGCTCAACCGGCTGACGGCTCGCTCCGCTGCATAATCTCCCGCTGCATAATTTTCAGGACATTCGCGGACGCCCCTTGCCGCCCGGCCTCATCATCCGCGCTGAAGACGAGGACGACGACGAGGACGTCGAAGCCCTCTACGGCATCGCCTTCGGGCCGGGCCGCTTCTCCCGCACGGCCTACCGGCTGCGTGAGGGGGTGATGCACGACCCGCGCGTGTCCTTCGTCGCCGACCGCAATGGACTGGTGATCGGCGCCATCCGGCAGACTGCGGTGATGGTGGGGGATCGCCCGGCTTACCTTCTCGGCCCCCTGGCGGTGGCGGAGACGGCGGCCAAGCAGGGGATCGGCCGCGCGCTTCTGCACCAGTCGATTGCCGCGGCGGCTGAGACGAAGGCGGATGCGATCCTTCTCGTCGGCGACCCGGCCTTTTATGCGCCGTCCGGCTTCGTGCAGATCTGGAACCAGGTGGAGATGCCGGGGCCGGTGGAGCGTCACCGGCTGATGGAGCGGCCGCTGCGCCGCTCGGTGGAAGGGCGGCTCGCCGCCCTGCCCTGGCCCGAAACGAGCCTCTGAAACGACCTTGCGAGACGCCGGGCGCCGCAGCGCCCGGCGCGCCGGATCAGGCCGCCTGATAGACGCGGCGCGAGACGAGCGCCGAGCCCAGCACGCCCGCGCCCATCTTGGCGCCCGCCAGCACGGCGAGGTCGACCAGCGGCTCGGCCAGAACCACCAGCATGTAGGCGCCGCCGAAGGAGGCCACGCTCTCGAGGTTCGCCGCGCCGAAGCCCTGGCCGTAGAAGGCCCAGAAGGCGACCCAGGCGACGATGCCGCCCTGGTAGGTGGTCGAAAGCACCAGCGCCTGACGGTAGGTGAGGTCCACATAGGCCGTGTTCGGCGCGATGATCCGCTTGGCGATGACGCTGACGGCCCACAGCGGGACGAGCAGCGTGGTGACGTTGACGGCGTACATCGGCAGGTCCGCCGGGGCGAAGAAGAGGCCCTGGAGGAGGAGGCCGGCGGCGAGGCCGATCGCGGCCGGGCCGCCGCCCAGGATCAGGAACAGCGTGGAGCCGAGGATGAAGTGGACCTCGGAGACGCCGACCGGATAGTGCGGCAGCACCTGGAAGAAGCAGAAGACGGCCGCCGTCGCGATGACGCTGCGGCTCAGAAGCGCGCTCACACCGTCCTGGCGGACCGTGTCGAAGGCGAGCTTGCCGGCGACGACGGCGCCGCCCGCGGCCGTCGCCAGGCTGAGCATCATCTTGGCGCCGTGGACGATTCCGGGTTCGATATGCATGTGTTGTCCTTTCTGCACCCACCGTGCAGGGAGTTGGGGATGCGGGGCGAACCCCGCGGCGTCGATGGCAGGTCTCCTGGCTTGCGGGTCGCCGCTCGATCCCGCCTTCCCGGCCGGCCGGGATGAACCGGGGCCAGTGGCATTCGGGGATCTCGCTCACCGCTCACAGTTGCGGGGGCAGCCACGGTCTTGGTCCCTGATGGGTACGCCGCACCGTGTTCCCTTTTCACCCGCCCCACAGCGTTTGCCGGGGCGGGAACCATCGCTGGGCAAAATCGGTCAGTCTGCGCTGCGACGCAAGCGCCGTCTGCGGCCGCAGGGCAAAAACCGGACGATCTCCGGCCTTATGCCGCCCAGAACGGCACAATACGCCCAATAATGACGCAACCGAGGCTCTTCCGCCCGCCTTGCGGGGACGCTACCGTCCCGCGTCACGCACAACAGACGAGCCCGATATGATGCGTTTTGCGCCACTCTTCGCTCTGGCCGCCACGGCTGCCCTCGGGGCCGCGGTAGGGGCCGTCACGCCCGCCGCCGCGCAGGACAAGACCAAGGCCTGCTTCATCTATGTCGGATCGGTCGGCGATTTCGGCTGGACCTACCAGCACGACCAGGGCCGCAAGGCGGTCGAAGCGGAGTATGGCGACAAGGTCGAGACCGCGTTCCTGGAGAACGTGGCCGAAGGCGCCGACGCCGCCCGCGCCATCGAGCGCATGGCCCGCTCCGGCTGCGACATCATCTTCACCACATCGTTCGGCTTCATGGACGCCACGAACCGGGTCGCCGGCCGCTTCCCCGACATCAAGTTCGAGCACGCCACCGGCTACAAGCGCGACCACCCGAACGTCTCCACCTACAACTCGAAATTCTACGAAGGCCGCTATGTGATCGGGCAGATCGCGGCCGCGGTGTCCGAGACCGGGATGGCCGGCTACATCGCCTCCTTCCCGATCCCGGAGGTCGTGCGCGGCATCAACGCCTTCCTTCTGGGCGCGCAGTCGGTGGATCCGGACTTCTCGCTGAAGGTCATCTGGGTGAACACCTGGTTCGACCCGCCGCGCGAGGCGGACGCGGCCCGCGCCCTCATCGACCAGGGCGTCGACATCATCACCCAGCACACCGACTCCACGGCGCCGATGCAGGTGGCAGCCGAGCGCGGCGTGCACGCCTTCGGCCAGGCGTCCGACCAGATCGCCTTCGGCCCTGAGACGCAGCTCACCGCGATCGTCGACGACTGGGCGCCCTACTACATCGAGCGCGTCGGCGCGGTGATGAACGGCACGTGGGAGCAGCAGGACAGCTGGCACGGCCTCGACACCGGCAACGTCGCCATGGCGCCTTTCACCAACATGCCCGAAGAGGTCGCCGCGAAGGCGGCCGAGACCGTCGCTGCGATCGCGTCCGGCGAGCTCGAGCCCTTCACCGGGCCGATCAACAAGCAGGACGGCACGGTCTGGCTGGAAGACGGCGTGGAAGCCGAAGAGGGTGAGCTTCTCGGCCTGAACTTCTACGTCGAGGGCGTCGACGGCCAGCTTCCCCAATAAGGCCCGCCTTCGACCAACGCCCCCGCACCGATCGGCGCGGCGCCTGTGGCCAATGGACCACGGGCGCTTGCCTGACCGTGCAGGCGCGACATAATCGGAGCGCCGCAGGATCCGTCCGGCGGAGGCCCCGCGGGAGGGCGAGGGAGAACCAAACGCCATGCGCCTCGCGCTGATCACGCCGAGTTTCAGCCGCGACTATCCCCTCTGCGCCGACCTCTGCCGCTCGATCGACACCTACATGACCGACGACATGGAGCACATCCTGATCGTCCCCGCGGCGGACCGGGCGCTGTTCGCCCCGCTCGGCGGGCCGAACCGGCGCATCATGGCCGACGAGGAGGTGCTGCCGACGCGCCTCACCAAGCTGCCGCTGCCGACGCGGATCGGCATCCCCGGCCTGTGGCACAAGCGCCTGCGCCCGCTCTACATGACGCCGTCCTTCACGGTGACGCGCGGCTGGGTCATCCAGCAGGTCATCAAGATGTCCGCCCACAGGGTGACCGACGCCGAGGGCACCGTCTTCCTCGACAGTGACATCGCCTTCGTGCGCCCCTTCTCGGCCGAGACCTTCCTCATCGACGGCAAGCTGCGCTTCCTCTACGAGCCGGACTGCATCTACGAGAACGTCGCCCAGTACCAGGGGTGGCAGGACGTCGCCTGCGACCTTCTCGGCATCGACCGCTTCCCGTTCGCGCACGACAATTATATCGGCGCCGGCATCTGCTGGCGGGCCGACCGTCTGGCGGAGGTGCGCGCGCGCATCGAGGAGGTCGGCGGGCGGCCCTTCCACGAGACGCTGCTGCGCCAGTCGTCGTTTGCCGAATACGTCATCTACGGCATCTATTGCCGCCATGTGCTGAAGGGCGAGACCGGCCACGCGGAGACCACGAAGAGCTTCTGCCTCGGCGACTGGGTCTATGACACCGCCACCCCGGAGGGCTACGACGCCTTCCTCCACGGCCTGACGGGCGACCATGTCGCGGTGCTCATCCAGTCGACCAGCGAGTGGCCGGTGGAGCGGCGTCGCGCGGCGATGGCGGCCATCCGCACCAACGCGGCCCTTGCGTGATGGGACGGATCCGCCGGAGCGCCCGGCCGATCACCCGCCTCGTGCAACGCATCGGCCTTTGCGCCCTGTTGGCGCTGTCCGCGGCCCCGTCACCGGCCGCGGCACAGACACCCTACGGCGACGACGAGCTCATCCAGGGCTTCCTCCTCACCGTCTTCGGAGCCGAGGTCGGATCCACCCCGCGCGATATCGAGGCGGCCAGCGTCGTGAAGAAGTTCACCGGCCCGGTGAGCTACACCATCGTCTCGGCGACGCGGCCCAACCAGTCGGCCAGCGTGCGGGCCTTCATGGCCGAGCTGTCGGGCGCGGTGGAGGGCCTCACCCTGGTCGAGGCCGCACCCGGCGAAGACCCGGCGATGACCGTCTTCCTCGTCGCCCGGCGCGATTATGTGCCGACCATCCGCGCCAAGGTCTGGCCGGGCGTCGATACGGCGTTCCTGGAGAGCAATGCCTGCTCGGCCGTGATCGCGGCGCGTCGCGCGGGGATCGAGAAGGCGTTCGTCTTCCTCGTCGCCGACGAAGGCTTCCTGCCGCTCGCCCACTGCATGGTCGAGGAAATCGCCCAGTCGCTCGGCCCCGCCAACGACAGCGATTTGTTACCCGACAGCATCTTCAACGACAGTTCCGACGTGAACGTCTTCAGTGTGTTTGACTGGTATATCCTCAACATGCTGTACGACCCGCGGGTGCAAGCCGGGATGACGATCGACCAGGTTTCGGCGATTTTGCCGGCCGTGATCGCCGATGCGCGACTGCGACTGCCCGAAATCATGGCGCACCGTCCGGCCATTGCAGCCCACGCGGCGTTTACCCGGCCGTAACCATAAGGCCACATTCGGCCGTGAAAAGGCGACCTCACGGGCCCGTGACTGGGAACCAATAACCAGCGCGGACATATGGTGTTCTCGTATGCCCATGCCTGTCAGCGTGAGTGACCAGCATATGCGCGGAGGAGTGTGCCGTATGTCCAAACCTTTCTATAATCTTGCCAGCGGCACGATCGGTGTGGCGTTGGCGGTGTCATTCGTCTTGCCCGCGGCCGCCGATGCGGACCGCCGGTGGTGGCTTCAGACGCTGCAGGAGCAGCGCGCAGGCGCCACCGTCGAGGCCACCCCGGTGACCGCCACGGCCCCCGGCGTCACCTCCTCCACGGCCCAGCGTGACCCGCGGGACGCGGCCGTGATGTCCGCCGCCGTGGCGACCCCGACACCGCAATATCGCATGATCAGCGGCCGCCTCGTCCCGGTGAACGGGACCGTCACGGCCGTGCGTCAGGCCCCGCCGCCGGTGCAGGCCGCCCCCGCGCTGCGCACCGCCGCGGTGACGCCGCAGATGACCCGGCCGATCTCGCGCCAGATCGACCCGGCCTTCCTGCCGACGGAGGTGTCCTTCTCCGGCTACAAGCCGGGGACGATCGTCATCGACACGGAAGAGAAGTATCTCTACCTGCAGATGGACGGCGGCATGGCCAAACGCTACGGCGTCGGCGTCGGTCGCCCCGGCTTCCAGTGGGCCGGCACGCACAAGATCACCATGAAGCGCGAGTGGCCGGGCTGGACCCCGCCGGCGCAGATGCGCAAGCGCCAGCCCGAGCTGCCGGCCTTCATGGAAGGCGGCCCGGAGAACCCGCTCGGCGCCCGCGCGATGTATCTCGGCTCGACCCTCTACCGCATCCACGGCTCCAACGCGCCCTGGACCATCGGCCACGAGGTGTCGTCCGGCTGCATCCGCATGCGCAACGAGGACGTCATGGATCTTTACGACCGCGTCGGGGTCGGCACGACGGTCGTCGTCAAGCGCTGAGCCGCCCCGTCTGACGCGACGAGAAGCCGGACCGCCACCGCGGCCCGGCTTTTATATTTGTAGCACCGGCCTACAAGATTCTGCGTTGCCAAGGAGGTTGAGACCTTCCTAAGTTGTCGCCCGCCGCAGGAGAGGCCACGGGGCCGCACAGGGAGGCATCATGCGCGTCAACCCGCAGGTCCTGTCCCAGAGCATCGCGCTCGACGGTCTGCCCGAGGAGCTGGCCGAGGAGCTGATCAAGGTCGCTCGCACGCGGCCGGTGAAGGCCGGCCAGGCGGTGTTCGAGGCGGGCGATCCGGGTGACGGCTTTTATGCTCTGCTCGAAGGCTCGCTCCGTGTCGTCCTGCGCGGCGAGGAGAGCGAGCAGGTGCTGGCGCTCCTCTCCCCCGGCGCCATCTTCGGCGAAATGTCGCTGTTCGACGGCGAGGCGCGGTCGGCGAGCGTGGTCGCGGCGAAAGCCTCGCGCGTCGCCTTCTTCGACAAGGCGGCCGTCTACCGCTTCGCCGACGATCACCCCGCCGTCTACCGGCACATGCTGACCATCGTCGGCAAGAGGTTGCGCGCATCCAACGCGACGCTGGCGGCGCGCTCGCTGCTGCCGCTGGCGGGCCGCGTGGCGCAGACCCTGCTGCACCTGTCGGACCTCTTCGGCAAGGATGTGGGCCAGGGGCGCACGCTCATTCACCACAAGATCAGCCAGGCCGACCTCGCCGCGATGGTGGGTGCCGCGCGCGAAAATGTCAGCCGCGTCCTCAACGACTGGAAACGCGAGGGACACGTCTCGCGCATCTCCGGCTACTACTGCATCGAGGACGCCTCGGTGCTGCGCGCACTCGCCGCCATCTGACGGCGCCACCCCGCCGCGAAGCCATGCCCGGCCGAGGGACGGGGCGCGGCATTTCGCGCGCCGTCGCGCCACCACCACGAACGGTGCGAGAACACCGCGTCAGATCGGCACACTGAAGCGGATCAGCAACCTGGCATGGCTCTAGCCACACACTGCGCAACGCGTTAGAGGGACCGCGGCTCGATGCGGTGCCAGACCGCTTGACTGTGACTTTTGTTCTTGGAGTGCTTCGACGTGACGTGCAGCCGGTTGGCCCGACGACCGCTTGCCCTTGCCGGCGCGACTCCTTTCGCTCGCGCGAGGAATCTGCCCCATGGGTGACGAATTCTCTTTGCTCTCCCTGTTCCTGCAGGCGCACATCGTCGTCAAGCTCGTGATGATCGGGCTTGCGTTCGCGTCGCTGTGGTGCTGGGCGATCATCTTCTACAAGCTCGTGGCGTTCCGGCGCATCCGCTCGCGCATCCACGCCTTCGAGGACGACTTCTGGTCCGGCCAGTCGCTGGAGGAGCTCTACCAGGCGCGCGAAGAGGACGAGCCGGACGGAACGGCCGCCATCTTCGTCGCCGCGATGCGCGAGTGGAAGAAGAGCCACGAGGGCAACCGCCCCGCCCTCGCCTCCCTCGCCGACCGCATCGACCGCGTGATGTCGATGACCCTGGCGCGCGAGGGCGAGCAGATGGAGCGCGGCCTCATGGTGCTCGCCTCCGTCGGCTCGGCGGGTCCCTTCATCGGCCTGTTCGGCACGGTGTGGGGCATCATGTCCTCGTTCCAGGCCATCGCCGCGTCCGAATCGACCAACCTCGCGGTGGTCGCCCCCGGCATCGCCGAGGCGCTCTTCGCCACCGCGCTCGGACTTCTCGCCGCCATTCCGGCGACCATCTTCTACAACAAGCTCGCCACCGATGTCGGCCGCATCTCCGGCCAGATGGAAGGCTTCGCCGACGAGTTCCTGGCGATCCTCTCGCGCGAGATCGATGAGCGCCGTTAGGCCCCGTTCATCCGCCCCCTCTATCCTCGGCCGCGCCGCACGGCGCCGCATTCCGGGGCGCATCGCCCGTCCCAGCGGGTGCGTCGCCTCTCCCATCGGGCGCACCGCCCGTCCAAGCTTTAGGAGGCTTTCATGGGTATGAGTATGCCTTCCAGCGGCGGAGGTGGCGGCCGCCGCGGACGCCGCCGCCAACGCTTCCAACCGATGGCGGAAATCAACGTCACGCCCTTCGTGGACGTGATGCTGGTGCTCCTCATCATCTTCATGGTCGCGGCCCCCCTCCTCACCGTGGGCGTGCCGATCGACCTGCCGGAAAGCCGCGCCAACCCCATCGAGGGGCGCACCAATCCGATCACCATCTCCATCACCACGGACGGGGCGATCTACGTCAACGACGCGGAGGTGGCGATCACCCAGCTCGTCGACCGTCTCGGCCAGGAGGCGAACGGCAACCTGGAAGAGCGCGTTCAGGTGCGCGGTGATGCGGCGGCCAATTACGGCATCATCATGCGCGTCATGGGCCGGCTCAATCAGGCGGGCTATCACCGCCTCGCCTTGGTGACGACCGAGGAGGCGAGCTGAGATGCGCGCCGCGTTCATCGCCTCGGCGCTGATGCATCTGGCAATCCTGCTCGCGGCGATCCTCACGCTGCCGAACAGCGAGGCATTCACGACGCCCCCCGTCGCCGCCCTGCCGATCGAGATCATCACCATCGACGAGGCGACGGACGTGACCGCGGGCGATCCGGAGGAGCAGGAGGTCGTGATGGCCCCCGCCCCGGAAACGGTTGAGACCGAGACGCCGGCCGAGCCGGAGACCATGCCCGGCACCACCGACGAGCCCGCCGACAGCATCGCGACGCTGGAGAACGCGATTGCCGACGCGGCCGAATCGAGCGCTCCCGAGGAGGCGGGCGAGCCGGAGCCGCAGCCGGAGGAGGCCGAGCCGGTGGAAGAGGTGGTCGAAAGCCCGCCGCCTGCACCGGAGCCCGAGCCGCTGCCGGAGCCCGAGCCGCTGCCCGAGCCGGCCGAGACGCCCGCCGAGGTGGTGGAAGCGCCGGAGCCCGCGCCGGAGCCCGAACCCGTCGAGGCCGCGGAGGCGCCGGCGGAACCCGCGGAGGCCGCCCCGCCGGTGCCCGAGACCGTGGTGCCGCGCAGCCGCCCCACGCCGCCGCCCCGCCGCACCCGCACGGCACGGGCCGAGACCCCGCGCGAGGACGCCTTCAGCGCCGACCGCATCTCGTCCCTCATCAACCGCACGGCGCCGTCCGGCGGCGGCAGCGGCGCCGCACAGGCGAGCGCCGGCACCGCCAACGGACGCGCCGATGCGCCCCAGACCGCGACCTTCACGGATGTTCTCATGAACCGCCTGAGGGAGTGCTGGATCCGCCCGGTCGCCATCGGCGCGGAGGAGGAGCTGGCCATCGTCGTCCAGTTCCGCCTGGCGCCGGACGGCGGGCTTCTCGGCATCGACGACGTACGCGCCCGCGGCATCGGCCCGATCTTCGACGTCGCCGCCGAAGCCGCCCGCCGCGCCGTCATCCGCTGCGCGCCCTATGATTGGCTGCCGCCCGGCCAGTACGACCTGTGGCGCGAGCTCCAGGTGACCTTCGACCCGCGCGAGTTCGGGTGAGCCGCCGCCGGACAGCCCCGGCAACAGACCATCCGCCGGGGCCGACGCTCCGGCGGCACCGACCGTCCTTCCATCGTCCATCACATCGCCGAAACCCCTGTCCGGGCCCTCGCGGGGTGGCCGCCGCCGCCCTCCTGCCCTAGGACGAAGATGAATTTATAAAGGGTGTGCTCATGATCTCGCGCATCAGGCCAATCGCCGTGGCCCTCGGTCAGCTCCTGGTCGCGGCCGCGGCCGTGATCGGGACCGCCGCAACCCCGGCGCGCGCGCTCGTCTCGATCGAAGTCACCGGCGGCGACGTCCGCCCGCTGCCGATCGCCATCCCCTGGTTCGAAGCCGGCGACGCTCTCGGCCAGCAGATTTCCGAGGTGGTTCTCGCCGACCTCGTCGGCTCCGGCCTCTTCGCCGAGGTCGACCGCGCCACCTATGCCGCGGCCACCATGGGCGTCGACACCGTCCCGGTGTTCCCCAACTGGCGCGCCAGCGGGGCGGAGGCGCTCGTCGCCGGCTCCGTCGTCCAGGAAGGCGGTGGGCGGCTGCGTGTCGACTTCCGCCTGTGGGACCCGCTTCAGGGCCAGCAGGTCGTCGGCCAGCAGTTCTTCACCACGCCCGACAACTGGCGGCGTGTGGCCCACATCGTCGCCGACGCCATCTACGAGCGGCTCACCGGCGAGGAGGGCTACTTCGACACCCGCATCGTCTACGTCGCCGAATCGGGGCCGAAGAATGCCCGCGTGAAGCGCCTCGCGATCATGGACCAGGACGGCTACAACACCACCTATCTGACCGACGGCAGCACGCTGGTGCTCACCCCGCGCTTCAGCCCCGCGGGCCAATGGGTCACCTACATGAGCTACGAGGGCGCCCAGCCCCAGGTCTTCCTGCTCGACGTGGAGACCGGCCGGCGCCAGCTCCTGTCCAAGGCCGCCAACATGAGCTTCGCCCCGCGCTTCTCGCCCGACGGCGGAACCGTGGTGATGAGCCTGCAGGAAGGCGGCAACTCCAACATCTTCGCGATGCCGCTGAACGGCGGCCAGCCGCGCCGGCTGACGAATTCGCCTTCGATCGACACCGCTCCGTCCTACTCCCCTGACGGCTCGCGCATCGTCTTCGAGAGTGACCGCGGCGGCACACAGCAGCTCTACGTGATGAGCGCCAACGGCGGCCCCGCGGAGCGGATCTCGTACGGCTCGGGGCGCTATTCGACGCCGGTCTGGTCCCCCAAGGGCGACCTCATCGCCTTCACCAAGCAGGACCAGGGGCGCTTCGCCATCGGCGTGATGAACCCTGACGGGTCGGGCGAGCGCATTCTCACCTCGGGCTTCCACAACGAGGGGCCCACTTGGGCGCCCAACGGCCGCGTCATCGCCTTCTTCCGCGATTCCGGCGGCCCGCAGGGGGGGCCGAGCATCTGGACCGTCAACGTGTCAGGCCGCAACGAGCGGCGTTTGCAGACGCAGAGCTTCGCCTCCGACCCCGCATGGTCGCCCCGCCGCAAGTGAGCGGCGGCGGACCCGCGGACGTGACGAAAGGGCCTTTCGGGGCCCTTTTTTCGTGGCGGGGCAAAGGCCCATCTCCGCCACGGCCGGGGCGGGATCAGGCGTGCGGCAGCTCGCGGCGGTCGGGCGCCTTGCACAGGTCGTAGATCACGCACGCCTCGCACAGCGGGCGGCGCGCCTTGCAGACGTGGCGCCCGTGCAGGATCAGCCAGTGATGCGCGCCGCGCAGATAGCGCTCGGGAACGATCTTCTCCAGCGCCGCCTCGACATCGTCCGGGGTCTTGCCGGGGGCGAGGCCGAGCCGGTTGCCGATGCGGAAGATATGCGTGTCCACCGCGATGGTCGGCTGCCCGAAGGCGACGTTCAGCACCACGTTGGCGGTCTTGCGGCCGACACCGGGGAGCATCTGCAGCGCCTCGCGGCTTTGCGGCACCTCGCCGCCGAACTCCTCGACGAGGATCTTCGACAGCGCCATCACGTTCTTGGCCTTGGTGTTGAAGAGGCCGATGGTCTTGATGTGCTCC
This sequence comes from Acuticoccus yangtzensis, assembly GCF_001927245.1. Classification (GTDB taxonomy): domain Bacteria; phylum Pseudomonadota; class Alphaproteobacteria; order Rhizobiales; family Amorphaceae; genus Acuticoccus; species Acuticoccus yangtzensis. Next base: position 106,607 of record NZ_MJUX01000006.1, read on the forward strand.
TTCAGCGCGTCCTCGCCGAGGTCCAGCATCTTTTGCGGCGTGTCGGCCACGGCGAAGAGGCCGCGCGTCGCCCGGTTGACGCCGACGTCGGTCGCCTGGGCCGACAGCGCCACCGCGACGACGAGGGTGTAGGGGTTGGTGAACTCGAGCTCGGTCTGCGGCTCGGGCAGCGCATCGGCCAGGCGCTGGAAGAGCGCGTCGGCCTCCGCCCGGGAATAGCGCCTGCGCTTCAGCGTCTTCGCCGGCACCTTGGGTTTCGCCGCGGGTTTGGTCGCCGCCTTCGTCGCCACGGGCTTGGTCTTCAGAGGCTTCGCCGTTGCGGGCGTTGCCGGCATCGGTTCGGCCGGCACAGGCGCGGCGGCGCGCGGCTCGGGCGCGGCGGGTTTCGCGCTGCGGGTGCGCTTCGGGGCGGGCGCGCCGGTGTCGTCGGTCATCGGAGGAAGGCCTCGTCCCACACCCGCTCGATCACCTCCGTCCACGAAACGTGCGGCTCGGCGAGTGTCGGCGCGTCGACCGCGACTTCGCCCGAAAACAGCGCGCGATCCGCCGGGTCCAGCGCCTCCAGGCCGATCACCGCGGGATCGCCCCACACGGCAGGGTCGGCCTTGCGCGCCTGCGCCTCCGGCGACAAGAGGAAGTCGGCCACCACCAGCGCCCCGGCCTTGTCGCCCGCATTGGCCGGGATGGCCACGAAATGCACGTTGCCGATCGTCCCGCCCGTGAACGCCGCCACGCGGCTGGCGGGTGGCAGCAGCCCGTCCGCCACTCCGGCCACCGCGTCGGACGGATTGCCGGTCAGGGCGAGAAGGATTTCACCGTCCGCATAAAGCGCCCGCGTCTCCGCGACGCCGGAGGGAAAGGCCGCACCGGAGCGCCACAGGTTGGGATGAAGCCGCGTCAGCACCGGAACCAGCGTGTCGCGCACCAGAGCGTCGGCGTCCTCGCCGGCTGGGGCGTAGAGCACCGCGCGGTCGGGCACGAGGTCCAGAAGGAGCTGCTTGAGGAAGGTGGTGCCGGTGAAGTTGGGCGGCTGCGGATAGGTGAAGCGGCCGGGGTGATCCGCCACGAAGCCCTCCAGCTCCGCCAGCGAGCGCGGCGGCTGCGGGGTGCGCGCCTCATCGTAGATCATCACAAGTTGGGCCCGGCCCCACGGGCTCTCCTCTCCGGCGACGTCGACGCCGAAGTCCCGCTCGATCGCCGCGCCATAGCGGTCCATGTCGACGAGGGCGCGGTTGGGCAGCGCCTCGGCCCAGCGCCCGCCCATCAGCAGGCCGTTCATCTGCATCGCGGCGAAGTTCTCGCCGTTGATCCACACGAGGTCGACGGCGCCGCCCTCGGTCAGCCCCGCCGTCTTCTCCGCCAGGACGCGGGTCACCGCTTCCGCCGTGTCGGCGAGCTTCACGTGGTTGAGGGTGATGCCGTAGCGGGCGGCCACCTCCTCGCCCACCCAGGCGATATAATCGTTGATGTGGGTTTCGCCGCCCCATGCGTACCAGTCGACGGTCTCGCCCTTCGCATCGGCGAGCACGGCGGCCCAGTCGGCCGGGTCCGGCGCCTCTTGCGCGGTGGCGGGCGCGGCGGTCAGGAAGGCGGCGAGAAGGGCCGCGAGGGTCTGGCGCATCGGCGGTGTCGGTCTCGTCTCAGCTGGCGAAGGCGGCCCGCAGTGTGTCGTCGGACAGAAGCTGCGGCAACACCACGGGATCGGCCCCGGCGGGGAAGTAAACATAAAGCGGCACGCCCGCGCGTCCGAACTCTTCGATGAGGTGCGTCACCTCGGGGTCACGCCGCGTCCAGTCGGCCTTCATGTAGGTGACGCCGCGGGCCTCGAGCGCGGCGCGGAAGTCGTCGCCGGACAGGACCACGCGCTCGTTGACCTTGCAGGTGATGCACCACGCCGCGGTGACGTTGAGGAAGACCGGCCGCCCCTCGGCCCGCAACTGGGCGAGGCGCGCGGGGCTGAAGGCCTCCTCGGCGCCGCCGTCCACCACGCGCTGGCCGAGCGGCGCGCCGTCCGGCCGGCCGAGCGCCATGGCGGGCGAGGCGGACGGGCCGACCGCCGGCCACAGCGCCGCGAGGGCGAGCGCCAGGCTGCCCGCCGCGAGCCCGAAGGCCACCCGGTGGGACGAGCCGGACCCGCGCTGCGACAGTCCATAGAGCCACGCGGCCATGGCGAGGAGGACAAGCGCGGCCATCGCCGGCAGCAGCGATTCCACGCTGACGAGCTGGGCGAGCACCCAGAAGAGCCACGCCGCAGTGAGGTAGAGCGGGAAGGCGAGGGCCTGCTTGAAGCGCACCATCCACAGGCCCGGCTTGGGGAGAACGCGGGCGAGCCCCGGCATCAGGCTGAGGAGCACGAAGGGGAGCGCGAGGCCGAGACCGAGCGCCGCGAACACGGCCAGCGCGAAGGCGGGCGATGCGATCAGCGCCGCGCCCATGGCCGGGGCCATGAAGGGCGCCGTGCAGGGCGTCGCGACGACGGTCGCGAGAAGGCCGGTGGAGAAGGCCGCCGCCGGCCCGGTGCCGCCCCGCGTGCCGAGCCGCGTGAAACTGGTGCCGATCTCGTAGACGCCGGACAGGTTGAGGCCGAAGGCGAAGAGGATCAGCGTCATCGCCGCGACGAAGGCGGGGCTCTGGAGCTGGAAGCCCCAGCCGACCGCCTCGCCGCCCGCGCGCAGTGCCAGCATGGCCGCCGCCACCGCCATCAGGCTGACGAGGATGCCCGCCATATAGGCCGCCCCCGTCGCCGCCCGCGCGCGCCAGGGGGCCGCCGCATGCGACACGAGGCCGAGCGCCTTGACCGCCAGCACCGGGAAGACGCAGGGCATCAGATTGAGGATGATACCGCCGAGGAAGGCGAGGCCGAGCACCTGCCACATTCCGAGCCCTGCCGGACCTGCCGGCGGCGCGTCCGCCTTCTCCGCCGCGACGGGCAGGCGGAAGGAGGGCGCCGCGCTCTGCGTCGTGCCGCCGCCACCGCTCGCCCCGGCCCCGCTCGCTCCGGCCCCGCTCGCTCCGGCCCCCATCGCCCCGACCTCGCCCGCGCCGGCCCCGCTGGAGGTGGAGGCGGTGGCGATGGCGGGCGCGGCGACAGGCTCGGGATCGGCAGGGCCACCGGCGACGATCTCGATCGCCCCCTTGGAGGTGGTGAGGACACCGCCGAGCTCACCCGTCAGGCGGCCGCGTCCGGGTGTGAGGGTCAGGGTCAGAGCGCCGTCCGCCACGACCGCGGGCTGGTCCGCCACATGGTCGAGCGCGCGGTCGTTGAAGGCGAAGAAGTGGGCGTCCTCGCCGCTCGCCACGCCGGCGTCCGCGCCCGGAACCGTCAGGCGGATCGACGCGCCGTCCCGCACATAGGTGGCGGCGACGTCGCTCTTTGCCGGAATATCCCACCCGGCTTCGACGAAATCGTAGGCGACGGCGGGATCCTCGGCGCTCGCGGCGGCCGTCGGCACGTCGAATGTGGTCGTGCCGCTCGCCGGGATGCAGATCTTCTCGCAGACGAGCCAATCCATCGCCAGGGTGACCGGCCAGGGCCGCCCCGCGGGCCAGTCCGCCGGAACGGTCAGGCTGGTGAGAAGGGTGAAGCTGTCGGAATAGCCATGGTTCATCAACGGCGGATAAGGCAGACGCTCAGGCGCCGGAAAGATCGTCTCGCCGTGCGCCCCGCCGTCCAGCGTCCAGGTGACCACGGGAGGCCCGCCCGAATCGCCGGGGTTCACCCAATAGGTGTGCCACCCCGCGTCCAGCCGGTGGGCCAGAGCGACGTCCACCGTCTCGCCCGGTGCCGTGGCCGCGTTCTTCAGCAGCACCCGCGCGGCCACATGGTCACCGGCGATCGCCGCCACCTCCCCCGCATGAGCGGCAGGGACCGCCGTCAGCGCGGCAAAGCCCACGGCGAGCGCGGACAGAAGGCGGGGCAAGAGCATGGTCATGCGGCAGGGTTCTCCCAGGCTGGGGATCACTTACGCCCCATGCAAATCGAGCGCAAAGTCGATTGTCTCACAATTGCGAGACCGAACCGGCAGCATGCACCGCCTCGCTTTGGCCGGTCTCGCCTGACGGAACCGGCCGCACCGAGCGCGATCCGGCGATGCCCCGCCCCGCGCGCGGCGGCCCGCCGGGCCGCACGCCCTGCGTCCTTCCGTCTCGCCTTCTCGGCGGGCGCGATGATGCGGCGAGGCCGAACCGTATGCCGGAGGCCGATCCACCGCCCGCCGCACCCGCAAGAAGCTGCAATATAAGGCGAGATCACAGCGAACCCGAGTCGTTGCGCGCGATTACATCTCGGACAGACTGACGCGCGCCGGGTTGCGCGCCTGCCTTCGGGCGATAAGGTCCGAAGCCACGAGACACGATGTGGAGATGTGACATGCGTGCCACGCTATGGGCGCTCTTACTGACGATCGCCGTCGCGCCGAATGCGCTGGCACAGGAGGCGGCCCCCTCGCCGCAAGAGCCCGCATGGCGCCACGCCAGCGCGCTGACGGGCGAGCCCGGCTACCCCGCCGATTTCACCCACTTCGGCTACGTCAACCCGGATGCGCCCAAAGGCGGACGCATCCGCCTCGCCGACCCCACCGGCTACGACACGTTCAACCCGGTGCTGCAGCGCGGCAACCAGGCGCCCGGCCTGTCGCTGATCTACGATTCGCTGATGACCCCGGCGCTGGACGAGCAGAACATCTCCGGCGCCTACGGCCTGATCGCCGACGCGATGCGCTATCCGGACGATTATTCGTGGGTGGAATACCGCATCGACCCGGACGCCAAGTGGCACGACGGCACCCCCATCACCGCCGAGGACGTCGCATGGACGCTGACGGCCGAGAAGGAGGCCGACCCCAACCGCGCCTTCTATTACAAGGACGTCGTGTCCGCCGAGGTGGTGGACGAAGGTGTCGTCCGCTTCACCTTCGCGCGCCCCGGCAATCGCGAGCTGCCGCACATCGTCGGCCAGCTTCAGCCGCTGCCCAAAGCGTGGTGGACCGGTACCGCGCCGGACGGAACCGAGCGCTCGATCACCCGCGGCACGCTGGAGCCGCCGCTCGGCTCCGGCCCCTACAAGATCGCCGCGTTCGAGCCGGGCCGCTTCGTCGAATATGAGCGCGCCGAGGAATATTGGGCGAAGGACCACCCGACCCAGATCGGCACCAACAATTTCGACGCCATGCGTTACGACGTCTACCGCGACCAGACGATCCTGGTGGAAGCCTTCAAGGGCGGCCGGTTCGACTATCGCAGCGAGAACAGCGCCAAGAACTGGGCCACGGCCTATGAAAGCGACGCGCTGGAGCGGGGCGACATCGTCAAGGAAGAGTTCCCGATCCAGAACCAGGGCGTCATGCAGGCCTTCGTGATGAACCTGCGCCTGCCGAAATTCCAGGACGAGCGCGTGCGCCGCGCGCTCAACCTCATGTACGATTTCGAGGCCCAAAAGCGCACCATCTTCTACGATCAGTATGACCGCATCTCGTCCTTCTTAATGGGGACCGAGCTTGCGTCCACCGGACTGCCCGAGGGGCAGGAGCTGGCGATCTTGGAGGAGGTGAAGGACCTCGTCCCGCCGGAGGTCTTCACCGAGCCCTATGCCAACCCCGTGAACGGCACGCGCGAGGCGGTGCGCGACAATGCCCGCCAGGCCATCGCCCTCTTCCAGGAGGCCGGGTACGAGCTGCGCGGGCGGCAGATGGTGAACTCGGCCACCGGCCAGCCCTTCACCATCGAGATGGTGGAGAATTCCCCGGCGGCCGAACGCTACATCCTGCCCTATGCCAACAGCCTGAAGCTGATCGGCGTCGAGATGAACGTGCGCATCGTCGACTCCACCCAGTACGTCGAGCGGGTGCGCAGCCGCGACTTCGAGATGACGGTTCTCGCCTGGGGCCAATCCACCTCGCCCGGCAACGAGCAGGCCTATTTCTGGGGCTCGGAGGCCGCCGACCAGGAGCAGAGCCAGAACTACGCGGGCATCAAGGACGACGGTGTCGACGCGCTGATCGAGAAGGTGATCCTCGCCAAGGACCGCGAGGAGCTGGTGGCCGCCACCCGCGCGCTGGACCGGGTGCTTCTCGCCCACAACTACGTCATCCCGCTGTTCTATTCGCCGAACCAGCGCACCGCGCGGTGGAACATCTTTTCCCACCCGGAGACGCTGCCCCCGTTTGGATCCCTGTTCCCGACCGTGTGGTGGTACGACGAGGCGAAGGCCGCCACCGTAGAGGGCCGCCCGTGAGCCGCGCCGGGCCGCGCTTCACCCGCCGCCGCATGCTGGAGCTGACCGGCGCCACCGCCGCCGGGGCGCTCGCCTGGCGCCTCACCCCCGCCCTCGCCCAAGGCACCCAGGCCGGCGTGGACGGCACGGCCGCCGGGGCCACAGCCGACCCGCGCACGACCCACGCCCTCACCGTCTTCGGCGAGCCGCGCCACGGGCCGGACTTCACCCACTTTTCCTACGTGAACCCGGACGCGCCCAAGGGGGGCGAGCTGCGCCTCGTCCCCTCGTCCTTCGGCGGCAACCAGAACCCCACCACCTTCAACACCTTCAACATGTTCATCCTGCGGGGGGATTCGCCGCCCCTCATGCAGCTCTGCCACGCCTCGCTGATGGTGCGCGGGCTGGACGAGCCCGACGCCGTCTACGGACAGATCGCCGAGGCGGTGGAGATCGACGGGCCGCGTTACGCCTTCACGCTACGCCCCGGCGCCACCTTTTCGGACGGCACGGCGATCACCGCTGCCGACGTGATCTTCACGCTGGAGACGCTGCGCGAGAACGGTCACCCGATCTACGCGGGTCCGCTGAGTGACATCGACAGCCTCGAGGTCGCGGACGAGGCGACCGCGGTGATCACCTTCCGCGAGGGCGCCTCCAACCGCATGCCGCCGCTGGTCGCCACCTATCCGGTGCTCTCCAAGGCCTACTACGAGGCGAACGACTTCACCGCCGCGCGGCTCGACAAGCCTGTCGTCTCCGGCGCCTACACCGTGGGCGACTTCGCCGCCGGGCGCTACGTGACCCTCGTCAAGCGGCCGGACTTCTGGGGCGACGATGTGCCGTCCGGCCGCGGCCACAACAATTTCGGCAGCGTGCGGGTGGACTTCTACCGCGAGCGGACGCTGGCCTTCGAGGCGTTCAAGACCGGCAAGGAGAATTTCCGCGAGGAGTTCACCTCCAAGGTCTGGGCGACGGAGTACACCTTCCCGGCGATCCAGCGCGGCGACGTGGTGCGGCGCGAATTTCCCGACGACCGTCCCGCCGGCGCGCAAGGGTGGTTCATCAACACCCGGCGGCCGAAGTTCGCCGATCCGCGCACCCGCGAAGCCCTCGCCTGGGCGTTCGATTTCGAGTGGACCAACCAGAACCTCTTCTACGGCGCCTACAAGCGCACCCAGTCCTTCTTCATGAACTCGGACATGATGGCCGAGGGGGAGCCCTCCGCCGCCGAACTCGCCCTCCTGGAGCCGTTCCGCGATCAGGTCGACCCCGCCGTTTTCGGCCCGGCCTGGACCGCGCCTGTGGCCGACGGGTCGGGCCGCGACCGCACCAACATGCGCCGCGCCATCGAGCTTTTGAGCGAAGCCGGATGGACGCGGCGGGACGGCCAGCTCGTCGACGCCGCGGGCGAGCCGCTGGTGGTCGAATATCTCTATCCGTCCGAGCCGACGTCCGAGCGCATCTTCCTGCCCTTCGCCAACACGCTGCGGGCGATCGGCATCGACGCGCGGTTAACCCCTGTCGACGCCACCCAGTACCAGCTCAGAAGCGTCAACTTCGACTTCGACATTCTCACCCAGCGCTTCGCCTTCGCGCCGACGCCTTACGACACGATCCGGCAATATTTTTCGTCCGAGGCGGCGGCAACGGAAGGGTCCTACAACCTCGCCGGCATCGCCGACCCAGTGGTCGACGCGATGCTGGCGGCGATGCTTGCGGCCTCCACGCGGGATGAAATGCTGGCCGCCGCGCGCGCCATGGACCGCGTGACGCGCGTCGGCCACTATTGGATCCCGCAATGGTACAAGGGTTCGCACACGGTGGCCTATTGGGAGGCCGATTTCGGCATTCCGGAAACCAAACCGCGGTACGAGCTTCCCGTGGCCGAAACGTGGTGGTCCGCCTCCGCATGATGCCGCGTCGACGCCGCCTCGCCCTCCCGTGCCCCGCTCCGCCGCGCCGAAAGCCTGATTGATGCTCGCCTACATCGTCCGCCGCCTGGCCCTCATGGTGCCGACCCTGTTCGGCATCATGCTCATCTCGTTCGTCGTCATCCAATTCGCGCCGGGCGGACCGGTGGAGAAGGCCATCGCCGAGTTGCGCGGGACCGATGTCGGCTCCACCGCGCGCATCTCCGGCGGCACATCGGCGGGTGATTTCGCAGGCACCGGGGCCGGGGCGGGCGGCGGCGATTCCGGCTACCGCGGCGCCCAGGGCATCGACCCTGAGCTGATCGCCGAGCTGGAACGCCAATACGGCTTCGACAAAGGCCCGGTCGAGCGCTTCGGCATCATGATCGGCAACTACCTCACCTTCGACCTCGGCGAGAGCTTCTTCCGCGACCGCCGCGTGGTGGAACTCATCGTCGAAGCGCTGCCGGTCTCGGTCTCGCTGGGCCTCTGGATGACGCTGATCTCCTACGCCATCTCCATCCCGCTCGGCATCCGCAAGGCGGTGAAGGCGGGATCGGCCTTCGACATCGTCACCTCCGCCGTCATCATCGTCGGCTACGCGATACCGGGCTTCCTGTTCGCCATCCTCCTCATCATCCTCTTCGCCGGCGGCTCCTTCTGGTCCATCTTCCCGCTCGGCGAGCTGACGTCCGAGAACTGGGACCAGCTCTCCTGGCCGGCCAAGATCGCCGATTATTTCTGGCACATGACGCTGCCCTTGATCGCCCTCTCCACCGGCGCCTTCGCCACCACCACGCTGCTGACGAAGAACTCCTTCCTGGAGGAGATCCGCAAGCAGTACGTGATGACCGCGCGGATGAAGGGCCTGTCGGAGCGCTCGGTGCTCTACGGCCACGTCTTCCGCAATGCGATGCTGATCATCATCGCCGGCTTTCCGGGCGCCTTCATCGGCGCCTTCTTCACCGGCTCGCTCCTCATCGAAACGATCTTTTCGCTGGAGGGGCTCGGCCTCCTCGGTTTCGAGGCGGTGTTCGACCGTGACTATCCGATCGTCTTCGGCACCCTCTACGTGTTCTCGCTGATGGCGCTTCTCATCAACCTCGTGTCCGACCTCACCTACACGATGGTCGATCCCCGGATCGACTTCGAAAGCCGGGAGGTCTGAGGATGACGAGCCCCGACACCATGCCGATGCCGCACGATACCGCCGCCGCGCCCGCCAAGGCACCGAAGGGGAGCGGTATCAACGCCCGCCGCTGGGCGATCTTCCGCCGCCACCGGCTCGGCTTCTGGTCGCTGTGCATTTTCATCCCGCTCTTCATCCTCACCCTGTTCGCCGAGTTTCTGGCCAACGACCGGCCGCTCGTCGCCATGTACAAGGGCGAGCTTCTCTTCCCCGTCCTCGTCGACTACCCGGAGGAGAAGTTCGGCGGCTTTTATGCGGTGACCGATTACCGCGACCCCTTCATCAGCGAGGAGATCGCCGCCAACGGGTGGATGGTCTGGCCGCCGATCCGCTACGACTACCGCATCGAGAACAAGAACCCGCCGACCGCCCTCCCCTCGCCGCCATCCTGGATGTTCACGCGCGAGGAACTGTGCGCCCCCTACCAGGGCGGGGTGGACGATCCGGCCTGCTCGGTCTGGAACTACAACTGGCTCGGCACCGACGATCTGGGGCGCGACGTTCTCGCCCGCGCCATCTACGGCTTCCGCATCTCGGTCATCTTCGGCCTGGCGCTGACGTTGCTGTCATCCATCATCGGCATCGCGGCGGGCGCCGTACAGGGCTATTTCGGCGGCTGGACGGACCTGCTCTTTCAGCGCTTCATCGAGATCTGGACCTCGGTGCCGTCCCTCTACCTCATCCTCATCTTCTCGTCCGTCTTCATGCCGAGTTTCTTCCTGCTGCTCGGTATCCTGCTGCTGTTCTCGTGGGTCGGCCTCGTCGGCGTGGTGCGGGCGGAGTTCCTGCGCGCCCGCAACTTCGAATATGTCGCGGCGGCGCGCGCGCTCGGCGTCGGCTCGGTGACGATCATGTGGCGCCACCTCCTCCCCAACGCGATGGTGGCGACGCTCACCTTCCTGCCCTTCATCATGTCGGGCTCCATCACCACGTTGACGTCGCTGGACTTCCTCGGCCTCGGCCTGCCTCCGGGCTCGCCGTCGCTGGGCGAGCTTCTGGCACAGGGCAAGAACAATCCCGGCGCGCCGTGGCTCGGCCTCACGGGCTTCGCGGTGCTGGCGATCATGCTATCCTTGCTCATCTTCATCGGCGAAGGAGTCCGCGACGCCTTCGACCCGCGCAAAACCTTCGCATGAGGTGCCGTGATGGATGACGTTCGGATCCGCCTGAAAGCCGCCGACCTGCCGGACCATCTGCGCGGCACCATCGACCCCGCCCACGAGGTGGAGGTGTCGGTGCGCGACCTCGGCGCCAGCGCGACGCAGCAAGACCGCGCCGCCCGTGCCGCCGAAATTTTCAAGGCCTGGGATACCGCCCGCCAGATCCCCCCGCGGTCGACGCAGGAGATCCTCCAGGATGTCGATGCGCTGCGCGACGAATGGGAGCGCTAGACCTGCGCCTCTATTTGGATGCCCCCGCGATCATTCCGCTGTTCGAAAGCGAGGACGATCTCAGCGTCCGGCTGCGCAGCCTTTTCACTCACTACGCGGCGCAGCCTGAGAACACGATCTGCTCGAGCGAATTGTCGCTAACCGAATGCATCGTCCACCCCGCGCGGGAGGGCAATGCGGACCTGCTCGACCGCTACGAACACTTCTTCGGAGATGATGACCTGATCGACGTTCTGCCCATCGACTGGTCCATATTCCACGCCGCCGGCCTGCTCCGCGGCAGGCACAAGGCGCTGCGTGCGCCCGATGTCATCCATGTGGCGGCGGCACTGCGCCACAAATGCAGCCTCCTTCTCACGGGCGACAAGCGCCTCTGCGGGCGCTACCGGTGGGCGCACCCTTGGTCCTCCACGCTTCGTCCCACAGCAATCGACACCAACCCCGTCGACGTCATCTCCTTCCACGACACCGACCAATCTCCCTTCAACGCATTGCTCGACAAGGCCTATCATCGGTGACCTCCCCCCTCCTCTCCATCGAGAACCTCTCCGTCACCTTCCGCCAGGAGGGGCGCACGACGACCGCGGTGGATGGCGTGTCGCTGACCGTCGCACCGGGTGAGACGCTCGCCGTCGTCGGCGAATCGGGGTCGGGAAAGTCCGTCACCGCGCTGTCGGTGGCGCGGCTGTTGCCGCCGGGAGCCACCGCCTCGGGCCGCGTGATGTTCAAGGGGCGCGACCTCATGAGCCTCCCCGACAAGGAGATGCGCAAGGTCCGCGGCAACGACATCACGATGATCTTCCAGGAGCCGATGACCTCGCTCAACCCGCTCCACGTGGTCGAGCGGCAGATCGGCGAGATCCTGAAGGTCCACCAGGGCCTCGGCGACAAGGCCGCGCGCGCCCGCACGGTGGAGCTGCTGGCCGCGGTCGGCATCCCAGACCCGGAAGGGCGGCTGAAGAGCTATCCGCACCAGTTGTCCGGCGGGCAGCGGCAGCGCGTGATGATCGCCATGGCGCTCGCCAACGAGCCGGACCTCCTCATCGCCGACGAGCCGACCACCGCGCTCGACGTCACCGTCCAGGCGCAGATCCTGGCGCTTCTGAAGGAGGTGCAGACCCGCGCCGGCATGGGCATGATGTTCATCACCCACGACCTCGGCATCGTCCGCTCCATCGCCGACCGCGTGGCGGTGATGACCGGCGGCAAGGTGGTGGAGACCGGCCCCACGGCGGAGGTGTTCGAAAATCCGTCCCACGCCTATACGCGCCACCTTCTGGCGGCCGAGCCGAAGGGAACCGCACCGGAGCCGGACATGAACGCCCCGATGCTGGTGGAGACCAACGACCTCAAGGTCTGGTTCCCCGTCAAACGCGGCCTGATGCGCCGCACGGTGGGCCACATCAAGGCGGTCGACGGCATCGACCTCGCCGTGCGCCGGGGCGAGACGATGGGCATCGTCGGCGAGTCGGGATCCGGCAAATCGACGCTCGGATTCGCCATCCTGCGGCTGATCGCCTCCAAGGGGCGCATCGTCTTCATGGGCGAGGCGATCGAGGCGCGCTCGTGGGCGAAGATGCGACCGCTGAGGTCCAAGATGCAGATCGTGTTTCAGGACCCGTTCGGCTCGCTGTCGCCGCGCATGTCGGTCGGCGCGATCATCGCCGAAGGGCTGACGATCCATTCCGGCCTCAGCGCGCCGGAGCGGGAGGCGCGCGTCGTGCAGGCGTTGACCGAGGTGGGGCTGGATCCCGAGATGCGCCACCGCTACCCGCACGAGTTCTCCGGCGGGCAGCGCCAGCGCATCGCCATCGCCCGCGCGCTGGTGCTGGAGCCGGACCTCATCGTGCTGGACGAGCCGACCAGCGCGCTGGACCGCTCGGTTCAGGCCCAGGTGGTCGACCTGCTCCGCGACGTGCAGAAGAAGCACGACCTCACCTTCCTCTTCATCAGCCACGATCTGCAGGTGGTGCGCGCGCTCGCCAACGAGGTGATCGTGATGAAGGGCGGCAAGGTGGTGGAGCGCGGCCCGACGGCGAAGATCTTCGACGCGCCGGAGACCGACTACACCAAGGCGCTGATGGCCGCGGCACTGCATCACGAGGCCGCCCCCGCCGGCACCGTCGCGGACTGACACTTTCTTCACCGCGGCGCGTTATCCAATCCGGCGCGCGCCGTGGCTCCGATTCGCATGGGTTGGCAGAGGAGCCGGCGCGCATCAGGAGGGATCGACATGGACGTGCCGGCTCGTGTGCCGCTGGCGCCCCCGCGCGCATTTGAGAGAGCGCCCCTGCGCAGACGGAACACGGCGCCGCCGCGCCGGTTCACCGGGATCGCAAGCGAGTGGACAGTTCCGCTCCGCCGCACGATAGTGAGCGCCCTTTCATCACCGCCAGCAGAGATTCGCGCTTGGACCAGCCGGACGAGAAAGACTGGTATCACGGCCTCTCCTTCCTCGCCCGCGGGGCGCGGGAGATGACGCGCCGCTATGCCGGGCGCTCGCCGGTCGTCGCCGCCAAGCCCGACCCGTCGCAGCGCGAGGAGATCACCGTGGAGCTGCCGGACGGACCCACCGTGGTGGAGCTTCGCCGGGCGACGCGGGCGCGGCGCATGACCTTGCGCGTGCCGCCGGGAGGAGCCGCGCCGATCGTCACCGTGCCGGTGCGCGCGCCGATCAGCAATGCCGAGCGTTTCGTGAAGGGGCAGGCGCCGTGGCTGGCCGCGCGCCTCGCCGAGCGCAGCCCGATCGTTCCGCTCGCGGTGGGCGAGGTCATCCCGCTCAGGGGCGAGGCGCACGAGATCCGCGCGACGGGCCGGGTGCGCGGTACCGTCGCCGCCGAGTCGACTGACGAGGGGCACATCCTGTGGGTGCCCGGCGCGCCGGAGCATATCGGCCGGCGCCTCGCGACCTGGCTGAAGGCCGAGGCGCGGGCGGACCTGGAGGCGGCGGTGGCGATCCACGCGGCCGTCGTAGGCAAGCGCCCGTCGATGCTGAAGGTGAAGGACACGCGCGCCCAGTGGGGCTCGTGCAGCCCGTCGGGGGTGCTGTCCTTCTCGTGGCGGCTGGTGCTGGCGCCGCCTCTGGTCCTCAACTATGTCGCCGCGCACGAGGTGGCGCACCTGATCGAGCTGAACCACTCTGCGGCCTTCTGGGCGCTGAACGCCAAGCTGGACCCGAACCACGAAGCCGCGCGCCTGTGGCTGAAGACGCACGGACGGATGCTGCACGCGATCGGCGGCGCCTGACCCGCGCGCCGCCTGCGGGCGGAGATCTTCACGCACAACGAAAAAAAGCGCCCGAGCTTCCCGCTCGGGCGCTTTTTCGTTGTTCGGGCCGCGTCGTGGGGCCGGCTTGCGGGATGCGGCCGGCGCAAGGCCGGCCGTGTCGCCCTTACTCGGCGGAGCGCGTCGGGTTGACGATCTCGACGTTGGCGGGCTCGGCCTCGTTGACCGTAACGGAACCGTCGTCAGCCGGCGCAGCCTCTTCGGCAGGCGCAGCTTCTTCAGCAGGCGCAGCCTCTTCAGCAGGCGCGGCCTCTTCAGCCGGCGCAGCCTCTTCGGCAGGCGCAGCCTCTTCGGCAGGCGCAGCCTCTTCGGCGGGCGCAGCCTCTTCGGCGGGCGCAGCCTCTTCGGCGGGCGCAGCCTCTTCGGCCGGCGCAGCCTCTTCGGCAGGCGCGGCCTCTTCAGCAGGCGCAGCCTCTTCAGCAGGCGCAGCCTCTTCGGCAGGCGCGGCCTCTTGGGCAGGCGCGGCCTCTTCGGCAGGCGCAGCCTCTTCGGCGGGCGCAGCCTCTTCGGCGGGCGCAGCCTCTTCGGCGGGCGCAGCCTCTTCGGCGGGCGCAGCCTCTTCGGCGGGCGCGGCCTCATCGGCGGGCGCGTCAGCCGCGGCCTCGCCTTCGGCGACAGCGTCGGCAGCCTCAGCCTCTTCCGCGGCAGGCGCCTCGGGGAACGGCGGCGCATCCGGCGAAACCGACTTCAGATAGGCGATCACGTTGGCGCGGTCTTCCGCGTTGCGGATACCGGCAAAGCTCATGATCGTGCCCGGAACGGCGTTGCGCGGGTTCTCCAGGAAGTGATCGAGCTTCTCGTAGGTCCAGGGCTCGCCACCATTGGAATATTCCTGCATCGCGCTGGAATAGGCGAACCCTTCGTGGCTGGCGATCGGACGGCCGGCCACGCCGTGCAGGTTCGGACCGATGCCGTTGGGGCCACCCTCGTCGAACGTGTGGCAGGCGCCGCACTGACGGGCACCGCGCGCCCCCGCATCGGGATCGGCACTCGCCAGCAGCACGCCGAGCGGAATGGCCGCCGCCTCCAGCGGACCGCCGCCCGGCTCTTCGATGGCGATCGCATAGCCCGGAGTCTCCGGCGCCTCTTCCTCGAAGATGATCTCGGACAAGACGCTGAGGCCCATGATGAACACCAGCGCGGCGAGCAGCGCGCCGACGAATTTGTTGAGTTCGAAAGAGTTCATTCCCGTTCCAGACCTTTGCTCGTTCGCCGTCCGCTCATCGTGTTCCCCCCTCGTCCGGATCTGCCGCATCTGCCGCTGACGCGGGTCACACCCGCATCAATGTGTAGAATCGGTCGAAGTCGCGTCAGCTATAGAGCGACCCGCACGCCGTATCAAATTGTTCAGTCACCCGCACGGGTTGCGCGGCACATTTCCATCCGGGAGAAGCCGTTTCATCAGTTAAGACCGTAATATATGCGGCAATACTGAACTGAGCCGCCGGTCTGTGCTCGCTCCGGCCGCAGGCGCCGCGCGCTTCGGTTGCATTTAACCCAAATCATAGTAACCGTTCCGCAACACTTCGCCGCCGTTGGTTGATTGAACCATCGTTGGATTCGCTCAAAGGTACCGCCACCTTCGTCGAATGCCAGACCCGGAAGGACCTTGCAATCGTGACCCCACCATCAACGCCGCTCGCCACATGGCGGTCGGCTGGCCGCTCTAGCAGCCGAACCTATCGCGGCGCCGTCTTCGCCGCGCCGGCCCCCTCCCGGACCTTGTCGCGATGACCGAGGCCGTCGTCTATCAGGGCGAGCCGGGCGCGAACTCGCACATCGCCGCGCGCGAGATGTTCCCCGACTTCGAGGCCGTGGCGATGCCCACCTTCGAGGACTGCTTCGCCGCCGTCGAAGGCGGGACCGCGCGCTATGCGATGATCCCGATCGAGAACTCGACCGCCGGGCGCGTAGCCGACATCCATTCGCTGCTGCCGGCTTCCAAGGTCCACTTCGTCGGTGAGCATTTTCTGCCGATCCGCCACCAGTTGATGGTTCTGCCGGGCGCGCCGCTGGAGAAGGTGACGCACGTTTTCAGCCACGTGCAGGCGCTCGGCCAGTGCCGCAAGACGCTGCGTGCGCTGGGGCTGACGCCGGTGGTGGCGGCCGATACGGCGGGCTCCGCGCGACAGATCGCCGCCGACGGTGACCCGACCGCGGGCGCCATCGCCTCCCGCCTCGCCGCCGAGATCTACGACCTCGACATCGTCAGGAGCGACATCGAGGACGAGGCGCACAACACGACGCGCTTCGTCGTCATGTCGGCGGAACCGGAGCCGGCGCCGAAGGGCGAAACGGTGATGACGTCGTTCCTGTTTCGCGTGCGAAACGTTCCGGCGGCGCTCTACAAGGCGCTCGGCGGCTTCGCGACCAACGGCGTGAACATGACCAAGCTGGAGAGCTACCAGACCGGCGGGCAGTTCTTCGTGTCGATGTTCTATGCCGACGTGGAGGGGCACCCTGAGGACGAGTCCGTGGCGCTCGCGCTGGAAGAGCTGCGCTTCTTTTCGGCGCAGGTGCGGATCCTGGGCACCTATCCCGCCTCGCCCTTCCGCGAGGCGATCCGCGAGCCGGCGGAAAACCGCCCGCTGCGCCCCAGCCCGGCGGTCTGACACCCGGCCCGTGAGGCGGCCCAGTGCGGGCCGCCTTGCGTCCGGCGCCTCAGCCGAGGATCGGCGCGCCGTGCGCCGCGTAGGCTTTGATGAGCTGGTGGGCGATCGAATATTCGCCGGGGATCGCGAAGGGCGGATTGCCCCCCTTGATCATCTCCGGCAGCTCGGCGCGGTCGAACCAGCGCACGTCCTCGAGCTCCAGGTCGCGCGGGTCGATCTCGAACGAGGTCGCCTCGGCGAAGCAGCCGATCATCAGGTTGGTCGGGAACGGCCAGGGCTGGCTGGCATAATACAGAACGCGCCCGGTCCTGATGCCGGCTTCCTCCCAGATCTCGCGCCGCACGGCGGCCTCGATCGTCTCGCCCGGCTCCATGAACCCGGCGAGGCTGGAATAAAAGGGCATCCCCGCGCGGCGGCCGAGGAGGCAGCGTTCTCCGTCGATGGCCACCATGATGACGACCGGGTCCGTGCGCGGGAAATGCTGGGCGCCGCAGGACGGGCAATCGCGCTTGTAGCCGGCCTGGCCGAGCGTGGTGCGGTTGCCGCAGCGGCCGCAGAACTGATGCGTGCGGTGCCAGCGCAGCAGCGCCGACGCCTGCGCGGCGGGGCCCATGAGGCCGAGCGGCAGGTCCTTGTCGATGGCGACGTTGCGCAGCGTCTTGGTGTCGATCAGCTCCGATTCGGGGATCGTCGCGCCGAACAGCGGCCCCTCATCGCCGACGCCGAGGAAGGTCGCGCTCTCCCAGTCGGCGCCGAGGCTTTCGGCGTCGGCGCGGGAGAAGAGTGCTCCGCCGCCGGTGTGCATCACCAGGAGGTCCCCGGCGAAGAGAAGCGCCTTGGCGGCACCGTCGCGGCGCAGCGAATGGATGAGGGCGGTGTCGTCGCGCCGCTCGCTCATCCGGTCGAGTGAATTGACGCCGAAGCACATGGCGGCTGAGACGTCTGTGGCAGGATAGCGCAGGGTCATAGAGGCTCGTTATACGAAGTGGCGAATGAAGGCGACGGGCAAAAGGCGGCGAGGCGCGGTGCGGGCTCAGCCGGGCCGAGCTGGGGCGTGCGGGCTGCCGAAGCGTCAGGACGGCGAGGGTGAGGCGGCGCGCGGGACGCTGGGTCGCGGCGCCTCGCGCGGGTCGCCCGGCCGGGACGGCGCGCCGCCTTCCGCCGACACGGCATCGGGCGGCACTGCCGGCGCGGCGAGGGCCCGCGGCGCGTCTGCGCGTTCCGAAGCGATCGGCGCGGAGGCCGACGAGGGCAGAGCGCGGGTCAAGGCGGTGAGGTCGATGGCGGGACCCGAGGGCGCCTCCGCGCCGTCCGGCAAGCGCCACGCGAAGGCGTCCAATGTTCCGGTGACGGGCGAAATCGGCTCCCACGCCTCGTAAACGACACCGTCGGCGATCCACGCCGGGTCGCGCGGCGCGCGCACGGCGCGGGCCAGCCACTCGCGCACGGCGCCTTCGCTGCCGTCCTCCAGCGCCTCGATCTCGGCGATCGCGATGCAGACGCGCTGTGACGGGCGACCGGAGAGGAAGGGACCGAGGGCGGCCCTGGCGCGGGCGAACTCCCATGCGGTGCTGGCGGCGGCGGCGAGGCCGAGCGCACTCTCCACATGGTCCGGGCGGAGGGCCGCCAGCGCCTCGGCGCGTTTCAGGCGGGCGGCGGCACCCTGAGCATCGCCGATGGCGAGGGCGGCGGCGAAGAGGTCCGGATGCGGCGCCGCGCGGTAGCAGGCCTCGACCACCGCGAGGGCGCGGCGGGGTGATTTGGGCGCCAACAACCGGGCCGCCAGCACCGCGGCGGGAACGAGGTCGCTCGCGAGACCGTGCGCGGCGATGGCGTGGCGGCGGGCCTCCTCCGGCGTCTCCGCCTCGGCGGCGAGGGCGGTGAGGAGGACGGCCTTGCGACGCTTCCAGCGGGGCCGGTCGACGAACTTGTAACGCAGCGCCTCGTCGTTGAGGCGGAGCGCCTCGGCGAAGCGGCGCTCCGCGGTGGCGGCATGGAAGGCGGCCGCGGCGGCCCAGGAGAGGCTCGGCTCGGCGGCGTTGGCGGCCCTGGCGTGGGCGCGCTCGGCCTCGGTGTCGCCCGCGCGGGCGGCTTCCAGGGTGAGCCCCCTCAGCCCGACGATCAACGTTTCGGGCGAGGCGGTCATGGCGCGGAAGCGGTCTTCGGCGGTGGCGCGGTCGCCCCGCATCTGCGCGGCCTGGGCCGCCAGGAGGGTGGCGAGCGGCGCGCCTGGGGCGGCTTTCTCGGCCTCCGCGGCGGCTCTAGTGGCGGCGGCGGTGTTGCCGGCGGCCACCGCGATGAGACCATCGCGCAAGGCGGCGAGGGTGCGGGCGCGGCGGCGTTCCTCCGCGCGGGCGGCCATGCGGCGGGGGGCGCCGAGGACGCCGCGCACCGCTTCGATGGCGAGGGTGAGGGCGAGGAAGGCCGCGGCGAAGAGGCCGAGCGCCTGACCGAGGGAGAGGACGGCCTCCGACTCGCCCCAGCGCAGGGTCACGCTGCCGGGGCGCTCGGTGATCCAGACCGCGGCGGCGGCGGTGACGCCGACGAGGGCGATGAAGGCGAGGAGACGCAGCACGGGTCAGCCGGCCGGATCGGACGGCTGCGGGCCGGCCCCGCGTGCCGCGGGCGCGAAGGCCGACGCGGGGGACGGGAGGATGGCGGCGAGCGCTTCCAGCATGGCCGGCTCGGTGGGGGCGGAGGCGACGCAGACGAGCCGTCCCGGCATCGCGGCGGCCACCTTGTCCGACATCGCGACGACGGCGGCCGAGTCCCACGGCGACGTTCCAGCGCCCTGTGCTGCGTCCCCACTGTCGGCCGCGCGCGTGACCTCCCCGGAGAAAACGTGCGCGGTGCGAGGTGAATAGATCAGCACCGCGTCGACGCGGGGGGCGGCGGGCAGGCGCTGCGGCGCCATGGCGTAGACGATGCGCCGGCTCGCCCGCTGCCCGCGCGCGACGAGGCGTTCGACGAGGTCGCCGGTGTGCTCGCGCCCCGCCATGTGGACGATGGGTTCGGGCGCGCCCGCAAGCCGGTCGAGCAGCACGTCGACGGTTCCCGCCGCATCGTCGACGCGGGTGAATCCGGCGCGGCGGGCCTCGGCGGCGGTGGCGCTGCCGACGGCGGCGACGGGGAGGCTGTGGAAGGCGGGGTGTGCGGCCAGGATCAAGGCGGCGGTGCGGCTGGTGAGGGCGAGCGTGCCGATGCCGTTCGCGCTGCCGGGCCCCTCCCCCGCCTCCGTGCCGTCCGCGGTGACCGGCACGACCTGCAGCAGCGGTGCGACGAGAGGTGTGTAGCCGAGGGCGGCGAGGCGGCGGGCGGTGCCGCTCGCCTGCGGCTCGGGCCGCGTCACCGCGACGACGGGCCGGTCTGTTCCGTGCCCATCCCTGTCGCGCGCGCCCCGCCCGGCCCTGCTTCGGCCCGCCGCGTCGCCTGCGCCATTCTCGCGGCCACCCGTGTCCCGGCCATCCGTTTCCCGGCTACCCGTGTCCAGGCGACCCGCGTCGCGGGTGCCCGTGGGATCTGCCCCGTCGCGAAGTGCGATGCCCGGACCTGCCCCATCGGGGTTTGCCGTGCAGCGACCGGGGCCGGGGGCGGTCCCACCCATCATGGTACCGCCCGCCGCATCAGATCAGCGGCTCGAAAAAGCGTTCGCCGACGCGGGCGCGCAGGCGGCGTCCGGCGTCGTAGCCGACGTCCGCGGCATCGGTGAGGGCGCCGCGCCCGGTGATCTCCTCGACCCGCTCACCGTCCGGCGAGGCGACGAGGCCGGTGATGTGGATGTCCTCGCCCTCGATGGTGGCGAGGCCCGCGATGGGGGTGCGGCACGACCCGTCGAGCGCGGCGAGGAAGCCGCGTTCGGCGCGGACCATGCGCTCGGTGGCGGCATCGTCGATCGTCTGGCAGGCGGCGATCAGGCGATCGTCGTCGCGGCGGATCTCGACCGCGATGGCCCCTTGGGCGCAGGCGGGAAGGAAGGTGTCGGTCGGCAGGATCTCCGTCGCCACCTCGGCGATGCCGAGGCGGTTGAGGCCGGCGAGCGCCAGGAGCGTCCCCTCGCACACGCCCTCTTCCAGCTTGCGCAGGCGGGTCTGCACGTTGCCGCGCAGGATGTCGCACCTGAGGTCCGGCCGGGCGCGCCGCACGAGGGCCTGGCGGCGCAGCGATGCGGTGCCGACGACGGCGCCGGGCGCAAGGTCGGCGAGGCGCTGGCCGGCGCGGCCGATGAAGGCGTCGCGCACGTCCTCACGCGGGAGGAAGGCGCCGAGGGTGAGCTCGGCGGGAAGGATGGTTTCGAGGTCCTTGGCGGAGTGGACGGCGCAGTCGATCCGCCCCTCCAGCATGGCCGCCTCGATTTCCTTGGTGAACAGGCCCTTGCCGCCGATCTCGGACAGCGGGCGGTCCAGAATCTTGTCGCCAGTGGTGGTGATGACGACTATCTCGGTCGTTTCGCCGGCCTTTTGGAGGGCGGCGGCGACCATGTCCGCCTGCGCCATGGCGAGGAGACTGCCGCGGGTGCCGATGCGGATGGGCGAAGAGGAGTGGGTCGTGGACATTGCCGCGCAGAATAGGGGAGCGGCCCCCGCTGAGGAAGCCCGTGTCCTCGGCATTGAGACAAGTTGTGACGAATGTGCCGTCGCGGTGGTTGAAGGCGGGCCGGGCGCGGCGCGGATCCTGTCCAACGTGGTGTTGAGCCAGATCGACCTGCACCAGGCGTTCGGCGGCGTGGTGCCGGAGATCGCCGCGCGGGCGCATGGCGAGACGATCGACACCGTGACGCGCGAGGCGCTGGCGGCGGCGGGGGTCGACCTTTCCTCCATCACCCACGTCGCGGCGACCGCGGGGCCGGGGCTGCTGGGCGGTCTTCTCGTCGGCGCCACCTTCGGCCGGGCGCTGGCGATGGCGGCGGGGAAACCCTTCGTGCCGGTCAACCATCTGGAGGCGCACGTCCTCTCGCCGCGCCTGTCGGACGGTGTGGCCTTCCCTTATTGCGTGGCGCTTCTGTCGGGCGGTCATGCGCAGTTCGTGGCGGCGCTGGGTCCGGGCGACTATCGCCGGCTGGGCGGGACGATCGACGATGCGGCGGGCGAGGCGTTCGACAAGACGGCGAAGCTTCTCGGCCTCGGCTATCCGGGCGGCCCGGCGGTGGAGGCGGCGGCGCGCGGCGGCGATGCGAAGCGGTTCGCCTTCCCGACACCGCTGGCGCGGCGCGAGGGATGCGACCTGTCGTTTGCGGGGCTGAAGACGGCGGTGCGGCTGGCGGCGGAGAAGACCGCGCCGCTGACCGACCAGGACATCGCCGACATCTGCGCCTCGTTCCAGGACGCGGTCGCGCGGCTGCTTCGGCTGAAGTCGGCGCGGGCTCTCGACGCGTTCGCGGCGGCGCACGGTGCCCCGTCGGCGCTGGTGGCGGTGGGCGGTGTCGCCGCGAACGGCGTGTTGCGGGCGGCGCTGGCGGATGTGGCTGCGGCGCACGGCGTCGATTTTGCGGCGCCGCCTTTGTCGCTGTGCGGCGACAACGGGGCGATGATCGCCTACACGGCGATCGACCGTCTGGCGGCGGGGATCGTCGACCCGCCGGGCCGTGTGCGGTCGCGCTGGCCGCTGGACGCGTCCGCCGCCACCGCCGCCCCGCTGCTGGGCGCCGGCAAGCGGGGCATCAAGGCCTGAGCCGCTGCCGCACGGGCATGGAGGGCCGCCGGGTCAGCGGGTCAGCGGGTGCGCGGCCGGATCAGCCCTTCCTGCGCGGTGGAGGCGACCAGCGTCCCGTCCCGGGTGAAGAAGAAACCGCGGGTGAAGCCACGGGCGCCGGATGAGGACGGCGAATCCATCGCGTAGAGCAGCCAGTCGTCGGCGCGGAAGGGGCGGTGGAACCACATCGCGTGGTCGAGGCTGGCGGAGATCACCTCCTTGGAGAACACCGACTGGCCGTGCGGGAAGAGGGACGTGTCGAGCAGCGTCATGTCGGACATGTAGGCGAGCGCGGCCTGGTGGATGAGCACGTCGTCGGGCAGATGATCCGTGGCGCGCATCCAGAGATATTGTCGCGGCGGCAGCTTGTCGTGGGTGAGGTAGTGGGTGTGCTCGGTCGGGCGCAGCTCCAAGGGGCGCGGCCGGGCGAAGTAGCGCTTGATCTCTTCCGGGGCGCGCTCGTCGATCAGGCGCTTCAGCTCGGCCTCGTCGGGCAGCTCCTCGGGGCCGGGGACGTCCGGCATCTCGAAGGCGTGCTGAAATCCGCCCTCCTCGACCTGATAGGAGGCCATCAGCGTGAAGATGGACTCGCCGTGCTGGATGGCGTTGACGAGGCGGGTGGTGAAGGACCGCCCGTCGCGCAGGCGCTGCACCTGATAGATGATCGGCACGGCGGGATCACCGGGGCGCATGAAGTAGCCGTGGAGCGAGTGGCAGAAGCGGCCGTCGACGGTGCGGTTGGCGGCGGCGAGGGACTGGCCGATGACCTGGCCGCCGAACACGCGCTGCCACCCGGCCTGAGGGCTGCGGCCTCGAAACAGGTTGTGCTCGAGCGGTTCGAGGTCGAGGAGAGTGATGAGTTCTTCGATCGCGGCGCGCATCGGATCCTGTCGCATAGAGTTGTTCGGCGGGCCGGAAGCTGTCACGAGGACGGCTCAGGCGCAACGCACCGGGCCGGACAAGCGGCGCGTTGCGGGCGCCAGAGGATCATCGCGGCCGCCGGGCCGCAGCGTACCCGCGCCGCCACGGCCGGGCCAGGAACGGGAGGGGGACGGATGGGACGCACGATCGCGATCGCGGGCGGTGGCATCGTCGGGCGGGTGCTGGCGGTGGCGCTGGCGAGCCAATCCCACCTCAACGTGCGGCTGATCGCCGGGCCGCATCCGGCCGCGGACGAGCGGGCGAGCGCATTGGCGGCCTCCGCACGGCGGATGCTGGCGCGACTCGGCGTGTGGCAGGCGGTGGCGGTCGAGGCCGAGCCGATGCGCGGCATGGTGATCACCGACAGCGCCGAGGGCGACCTCGTGCGGCCCGAGGTCCTGACCTTCGAGGGCGAGACCGATGGCCATCCCTTCGCCCACATGGTGCCGAACGAGACCCTGTTCCGGGCGCTGAAGGCCCGGTGCGCCGCGCTCGGCATCGAGGAGCACGCCGAGACGGTCACCTTCTATGACGAGGACGCGCAGGGCGTCGTCGTGGAGCTGTCCGGCGGCGGGCGCATCACCGCCGACGTGTTGATCGCCGCGGACGGGCGCCACTCGAAGGTCCGGCAGATCGCCGGGATCGGCGTGGTCGAGAAGGACTACGGCCAGTGCGGCATCGCCGGCACGGTGTCGCACGAATTGGAACACAACGGCATCGCGACGCAGCATTTCCTCCCCGCGGGGCCGTTCGCGATGCTGCCGCTGACGGGGCGGCGCTCGTCGATCGTGTGGACCGAGCGGCCGGAGTTCGCGGCGGATATCGCGCGCATGGACCCGATGCTGGCGGGCTTCGAGGTCGAGCGGGTCTTCGGCCTGTCCCTGGGGCGCATCACGGTCGAGAAGCCGTTGCAGGTCTATCCGCTGCGGTCCAGCGTGGCGCGGGACTTCGCGGCCGGGCGCGTGGCGCTGGCGGGCGATGCCGGCCATGTGATCCACCCGCTCGCGGGGCAGGGGCTCAATCTCGGCCTCAGGGATGCGGCGGTGCTCGCCGAATGTCTGATCGAGGCGGCGCGGATCGGCGAGGATCCGGCGGCGGGCCTACCGCGCTACGTCAAGCGGCGGCGGGCGGACACGGTGCAGATGGCGCTGGTCACCGACGGGCTCAATGCCCTATTCTCCAAACGGTCGAGCCTGCTCCGCGCGGCACGTTCCGTTGCGCTCGGGCTGGTGGAGGAGCGGGACAAGCTGAAATCGCTCTTCATGCGCGAGGCCGCGGGCCTGGAAGGCGAGCTGCCGCGCCTGATGCGGGGCGAGGCGATCTGACCGGGCCGGCGCTGCCGCGGCCCGCAGCCGTCGCCGCCGCCCGGCCGCCCCTTCTCTGACATTTCGATTCGAGCGGAAAGGCTCTCATGCCCACCATCGTCACATTCATCACTGTCGTCGCCGCCCTGTCGGTGGCCATGGTCCTTTTGATGGGGCTGTGGAACCTTGTGCGCGGCGGCTCTCCGAACCGGTCGCAGGCGCTGATGCGTATGCGCGTCCTGCTGCAACTCGTCACCATCGTGATCGCCATGCTGGCGCTCTACTTCACGACCGGATGAACCCACTATGGTTACGCTGAACAAGATCTATACCCGCACCGGCGACGACGGATCGACCGGCCTCGGCTCGGGCGAGCGGCGGTCGAAATATGATCTGCGGGTGGCCGCCTACGGCACCGTCGACGAGACCAACGCGGTGATCGGCTGTGCCCGCGCGGTGTGCGAAGACAAGGCCCTGTCGGACATGCTGATGCGGGTGCAGAACGATCTCTTCGACCTCGGCGCCGACCTCGCGACGCCGGAAGGGACCGACCTTCCTTACGATCCGCTGAGGATCGACACATCGCAGGTGACGCGGCTGGAGCGGGAGATCGACCTTCTGAACGCCCGCCTGACGCCGCTGAAGTCGTTCGTGCTGCCCGGCGGCAGTCCTTTGGCGGCGCAGCTTCACCTCGCCCGCACGGTGGCCCGGCGGGCCGAGAGGCTGATGGTGGAGCTTGCCGCGGCGGAGACCGTCGGCAGCCCGGCGCTGCGTTATATCAATCGCCTATCGGACCTATTGTTCGTCGCCGCACGCATCGCCAACAACGACGGAAAAGCCGAAGTTTTGTGGGTTCCGGGGCAGAGCCGGACCGCTTAACCGTCTGTTTGACTTCAGCGAGTGGCGGGACTAGCGTCCGCCCCCTCAATCCAAAGCAAGAAAGGCGAGCGGAGGCGATGAAGGTTCTGGTCCCCGTCAAACGGGTCGTCGACTACAACGTCAAGATCCGAGTGAAGCCCGATGGCTCCGGGGTCGATCTGGCCAACGTGAAGATGAGCATGAACCCCTTCGACGAGATTGCCGTCGAAGAGGCGCTTCGTCTGAAGGAAGCCGGCACCGCGACCGAGGTCGTGGCGGTCTCCATCGGCCCGGCCAAAGCGCAGGAAACGTTGCGCACCGCGCTCGCCATGGGTGCCGATCGCGCCATCCTGGTCCAGACCGACGACACCGTCGAGCCGCTCGACGTCGCCAAGATCCTGAAGGGTGTGGCCGAGGCGGAGACGCCGGGCCTCATCATCCTTGGCAAGCAGGCGATCGACGACGACTGCAACCAGACCGGCCAGATGCTGGCGGCGCTCCTCGGCTGGGCCCAGGGCACCTTCGCGTCCAAGGTCGAAGTGGCGGGCGAAGCCGTGAAGGTCACGCGCGAGATCGACGGCGGTCTGCAGACGATCGAGCTGAAGGCCCCGGCCATCATCACCACGGACCTGCGCCTCAACGAGCCGCGTTATGCGTCTCTTCCCAACATCATGAAGGCGAAGAAGAAGCCGCTCGACACCAAGGCGCCGGCCGATTTCGGCGTCGAGGTGAAGACGCGCCTGGTGGTGGAGAAGACCGAGCCGCCGGCCGAGCGTCAGGCGGGCGTGAAGGTCGGCTCCGTGGCCGAGCTGGTCGACAAGCTGAAGAACGAGGCCGGGGTCATCTGACCCCGACGAGGAGAAGAACACGACCATGACGACGCTCCTGATCGCCGAAACCTCCGGCGGCAAGCTCGAAGACTCCGCGAAGAAGGCCCTGACCGCCGCCGTGGCGCTCGGTGCGCCGGTCGACATCCTCGTCGTCGGCAAGGACGCTGCGGGCGCAGCGGACGAGGCGGCCAAGCTCGCCGGTGTCTCCACCGTCCTCACCGCCGCGGACGAACCTTATGCGCACGGCCTGGCCGAGCCCGTGGCCGCCCTCGTGGTGGCGCTGGCCTCCGGCTACGACGCCCTCGTCGCCTCCTCGACGACGTTCGGCAAGAACGTGATGCCGCGCGTCGCCGCCCTCCTCGACGTGATGCAGATCTCCGACGTGATGGAGGTCGTCTCCGCCGACACCTTCAAGCGCCCGATCTATGCCGGCAACGCCATTCAGACGGTGAAGTCGACAGACTCGAAGAAGGTCATGACGATCCGCACCGCGTCCTTCCAGGCGGCGGAGGAAGGCGGCTCGGCCACGGTGAAGGCCGCCGACGCTGTCGCCGATCCCGGCCTCTCGACCTTCGTGGGCGAGGAGGTCGCCGCCTCCGACCGTCCCGAGCTGACCTCCGCCAAGCGCATCGTCTCCGGCGGCCGCGCTCTGGGGTCGGACGAGAAGTTCCGCGAAGTGATCGAGCCCTTGGCCGATGCGCTGGGGGCCGCGATCGGCGCCTCGCGCGCGGCGGTCGATGCGGGTTATGCTCCGAACGACTGGCAGGTCGGCCAGACCGGCAAGGTGGTCGCCCCCGAGCTCTACGTCGCCTGCGGCATTTCAGGTGCCATTCAGCATCTGGCGGGCATGAAGGACTCGAAGGTGATCGTCGCCATCAACAAGGACGAGGAGGCTCCCATTTTCCAGGTTGCTGACTATGGCCTTGTGGGCGATCTTTTCACGATCGTGCCGGAACTGAAGGCCGAACTCGAGAAGAAAGCTTGACCACGAGCCGCCGCGATCGACCAATGTCCGGCGCCCGCCGTCTTGACGTGCCGGGCAAGTCCGGTTTCATCGACGACAAGTACCGGCGATCAGCGGCGGCGTTCATGGACGAAGTGAGAAGCATCGGCGTCATCGGCGCCGGTCAGATGGGCAACGGTATCGCGCACGTCGCGGCCCTCGCGGGCTACGACGTGTATTTGCACGACATGGCCCGCGAGCGGATCCAGTCCGGCCTCGCCACGATTACCGGCAACATGGCCCGTCAGGTCTCCTCCGGCCGGATCGAGGATGCCGACCGCAAGGCCGCGATCCACAAGATCCACGCCTCCGAAAATCTCGACGAGCTGGCGGACGTCGACCTCGTCATCGAGGCGGTGACCGAGAACGAGCAGATGAAGCGCAAGATCTATGCGCAGGTCTGCCCGCTCTTGAAGCCCGAAGCGGTGCTCGCCACCAACACCTCGTCGATCTCCATCACCCGCCTCGCCGCCGCGACGGACCGGCCGGAGAGGTTCATCGGCATCCATTTCATGAACCCCGTCCCGGTGATGGAGTTCGTGGAGCTGGTGCGCGGCATCGCGACGGCGGACGAGACCTTCAAGCTCGCCGCCGGCTTCGTGTCGCGTCTCGGCAAGGTGTCGGCGACGGCGGAGGATTTTCCCGCCTTCATCGTCAACCGCATCCTGCTGCCGATGATCAACGAGGCGATCTATACGCTGTACGAGGGCGTCGGGTCGGTGGAGGCGATCGACACCGGGATGAGGCTCGGCGCCAACCACAAGATGGGGCCGCTGCAGCTCGCCGACTTCATCGGCCTCGATACGTGCCTTTCCATCATGCAGGTGCTGCACGACGGTCTGGCGGACTCTAAATACCGGCCCTGCCCGCTGCTGGTGAAATATGTCGAAGCGGGGTGGCTCGGGCGCAAAGCCGGGCGCGGCTTCTACGATTATCGGGGCGAGACCCCGGTTCCGACCCGCTGAGCCATGGGCACGGCACGCGCCTTCCGCGATGCCGCGCCGCCTGATCTTCCGCCGCGCCGCCGTCCGGGCGCTTTCCCGTCGCGCCGCCTCGCCTCCCGTCTTTGCGCCGCCAGCGTCGCCCTCTTCATCCTGACCGGGGACGACAGCACGGCCGACGCCGCCGCACCCGCATGCTGGGGTGAGGACGAGGTCGTCGCGATCGCCGGTCCGGCCGACCCCCTCTCGCTGCGCCTTGCCGACGGGCGCACCGTCCGCCTGGCCGACATCCGCCTCGCCGGCCCGCCCGAGGAGGCCATGGCGACCCTCGCCGCAACGGCGGGCAAGGCGGCGATCTTCCGCCCCGTCCGTGCGGCGGATCCGCGCGATCGCTACGGCAGGCTGCAGGGTGACGTTGTTGTCAAAGACACAACCGGCGGACTTCGTGATCGGTTGATCGGAACCGGCCTTGCGCTCGTCGATCCGACTGTTATGTCCGTAGCGTGCCTGGATGAGTCATTTGCCGCCGAGCGGCGCGCTGAACAAACTGCGAAAGGAGTATGGTCAGGGCGCAGTCCGGCAGTGTCGGCCAAGGCGTCGGAATTGCTCGATCATGTGGGCGAGAGCGTGCTGGTCGAGGGCACGGTGTTGACCATCGGGCAGTCAACAAAAACGATCTATTTGAACTTCGGAGCGGAATGGCGGACCGACTTTACCGCCATGATCGACCGGGACGGGCAGTCGAAGTGGGCCGAGGCACCGGCAACGCTCGAGGGCGCGCGGGTGCGAATAAGGGGTGTGTTGGAAGCGTGGAACGGCGGCTTGATCAAGGTCGAGCATCCCGCGCAAATCGAGCGGCTGGACGCGTTCGCGCGACTGCGCTGACGCTCGCCCTCGTTCTGGGGCTCGCCGCGTGCGGTGGCGGCTCGATCAGCGAAAACTCCTTGATGACCGGCGGGGCGCCTGCCGTCTCGCAAACCCCGGCGCCGCGACAGGTCGCACGCCCGTCGACGCCCCGAAGCGCCGAGCATCTGAAGCTCATCGGCGCCTATGGCGGGCTCTATCGCAACGAGGTGATCGAGGCGATGGTGGGCGATATCGTCGCCCAGCTCGTCACCGCAGGCGGGCTGACCGACCGCTCCGTGCGCGTCACCATCCTCAACTCGCCCGCCATCAACGCCTTCGCGCTGCCGACAGGTGACGTCTACGTCACCCGCGGCTTGATCGCCCTGGCGACGGACGAGAGCGAGCTTGCCGCCGTCATCGCCCACGAGATCGCCCACGTGACCGCCGACCATGCGCGGGCGCGGGCGCGTCAGGCGGAGGCCGCGGCGCTGGCCCGGCGCGTCAGCGAAGTGGTGATCGACCCCGCCGTGGCGCAGGACACGCGCGAGACCGCCGACCTCAGCCTCGCCACCTTCAGCCAGCAGCAGGAGCTGGAGGCGGACAAGCTGGGGGTCGAGACGCTGGCGAAGGCGGGGTTCGACCCGTTCGCCGCCGCGCGCTTCCTGAAGTCCATGGCCGATTTCGCCGCCCTCCCCTCGCTGAACTCGGCCACCGAGCAGAAGCCGGGCTTCCTGTCCTCCCACCCGTCCACCCCGGCGCGGGTGGAGCACGCCAAGCGCGTGGCGCGGCAGTTCGGCGCGCCAGGCATCGGCCAGCGTCAGCGCACCAAATATCTGCGCGCGCTGAACGGCATCCTTTATGGCGACGATCCCAGCGAAGGGTTCGTGCGCGGGCGCGAGTTCGCCCATGTGGATCTCGGCATCGCCTTCACGGTGCCCGAGGGTTACGTGTTGAAGAACACCTCCCAGGCGGTGCTGGCGACGGACGGGGAGCATACGGCGATCCGCTTCGACGCGCTGGGCCTGCCGGAGAACGAGTCGCTGATCTCCTACCTCAAGTCCGGCTGGATCAAGGGCCTGGTGGAGGATTCTGTGCGCCTCGACACCGTGAACGGCCTGCCAGGCGCGACCGCTTCGGCGCTGGTGGAAGGCTGGTCCTTCCGCATCGGCGTGGTGCGCGACAAGAACCGGATTTTCCGATTCATCTTCGCGTCGTCGAAGGCGGCGTCGGCCTATGAAGGGGCGTTTCGGCGGACGCTGTCCTCGTTCCGCCTGCTCAGCCCATCGCAGCGTGCGGCGATGCGCCCGCTGCGGGTCCGCATCGTTCCCGTCCGCCCGAACGAGAGCGAGACGAGCCTTGCCGAGCGCATGAGCGGTGTCGAGCCGGCGATGAAGCTGCCGCTGTTCCGCGTGCTCAACGGGCTCGACGAGCATCAGTTGACCGCGGGCGACCTCGCCAAGATCATCACGGAATAAGCGCAAGGCGCTGGCGTGGATCACCGGGCCGCAACGGCGGCCCTGAATGCCCGGCGCACGGGCCGCGAGGCGGCCCGGCGTGTTCGGTTCGCGGGCCGCGAAGGCGGCCCGGCGCTCAGCCGCGGTCGGCGAGGATCCTGAGGCGCAGCGCGTTGAGGCGGATGAAGCCGGCGGCGTCCTTCTGGTCGTAGGCTCCCGCATCGTCCTCGAAGGTGACGATCTTTTCCTGGTACAGCGAGCGCGGCGAGGAGCGGCCGGTCACGATCACGTTGCCCTTGTAGAGGGTCAGCGTGACGCGCCCTTCGACGTCGGCCTGGGACTGGTCGATGGCCGCCTGCAGCATCACCCGCTCCGGCGAGAACCAGAAACCGTTATAGATGAGCTCCGCATAGCGCGGCATCAGCTCGTCCTTCAGGTGAGCGGCGCCGCGGTCCAAGGTCAGGCTCTCCATCGCGCGGTGCGCGGCATGGTAGATGGTGCCGCCGGGGGTCTCGTAGACGCCGCGCGACTTCATGCCGACGAAGCGGTTTTCCACCAGGTCGAGCCGGCCGATGCCGTTGTCGTGGCCGAGCTTGTTGAGCGCGGTCAGCAGCGTGGCCGGGCTCATCGCCTCGCCGTTCAGCGCCACACCGTCACCGGCCTTGAAGTCGATGGCGATCTCGGTGGGGACGTCCGGCGCGTCCATCGGGCTGATGGTGCGCTGGTAGACGATGTTCGGCGGAGCCACCGCCGGGTCTTCCAGGATCTTGCCCTCGGAGGAGGAGTGCAGAAGGTTGGCGTCGACCGAGAAGGGCGCCTCGCCCTCCTTGTCCTTCGTCACCGGGATCTGGTTGAGGCGCGCGAACTCGATGAGGTCGGTGCGGGACTTGAACTCCCAGTCGCGCCAGGGGGCGATGATCTTGATCTTCGGGTCGAGCGCCGCGTAGCCGAGCTCGAAGCGGACCTGATCGTTGCCCTTGCCGGTCGCGCCGTGGCAGACGGCGTCGGCCCCGGTCTCATGCGCGATCTCGATCTGCCGCTTGGCGATCAGCGGGCGGGCGATGGAGGTCCCCAGCAGGTAGACGCCTTCATAGAGCGCGTTGGCGCGCATCATCGGGAAGACGTAGTCCTTTACGAAGGTCTCGCGCAGATCCTCCACGTAGATCTCGCGGCAGCCCATCATCTCGGCCTTCTTGCGGGCGGGTTCCAGCTCCTCGCCCTGGCCGAGATCGGCGGTGAAGGTCACCACTTCGGCGCCATAGGTGGTCTGAAGCCACTTCAGGATGATGGAGGTGTCGAGGCCGCCTGAATAGGCGAGGACGATCTTTTTGAAGTCTGACATGCGGGGTCTGATCGGTTCGTCGGTGCGCGGGGGGTCGCGCACGGAGCGGGCCGGTGTGCGCGGGATGGCGGCGGTGTGCCACGGCGGGACGGGCGATGGCAAGCGGCGCCGGCGGCGGGCGGCATTGACGCGGCGGGCCGTGCGCGCTCAATAGAATTAGAATGATTTGAAGGTAGCGCCATGTTCTCGAGACTCACCGGCCGCCGCCGCTTCTCCGATCTGACCGAGCAGGAGATCCTCGCCCTCGCGATCGGCTCGGAGGAGGAGGACGCGCGGATCTATCGTTGGTATGCGCAGACGCTGCGGGCGGAGTTTCCCGCCAGCGCCGATGCGTTCGAGGAGATGGCGGCGGAGGAGGACGGGCACAGGGCCCGGCTCATCGACCTTCACAAGAAGCGCTTCGGCGACGTCATTCCGCCGCTGCGGCGCGAGCACGTGTCCGGCTACTATCACCGGCGCCCGGTGTGGATGATGGAGCATCTCGGCATCGACCGGATCCGCGCGGAGGCGGCGCGGATGGAGGACGAGGCGCGTGACTTCTATCTCAGCGCCGCCAAACGCACCCAGGACGCGGACACGCGCAAGCTGCTGGGCGACCTCGCCGCGGCGGAGGACGGCCACGCGAAGGCCTGGGACGACATCGAGGGCCGTCACCTGACCGAGGACGCGCGGTCGGAGGAGGACGCGGCGGCCCACAGGCGCTTCGTCTTGACCTATGTGCAGCCGGGCCTGGCGGGGCTGATGGACGGGTCGGTGTCGACCCTGGCGCCGATCTTCGCCGCGGCCTTCGCGACGGGTGACACGGGGGCGACCTTCCTGGTCGGCCTCGCCGCGTCGGTGGGTGCGGGCATTTCGATGGGCTTCACCGAGGCCGCGTCGGACGACGGCGTCATCTCAGGGCGCGGCTCGCCGGTGGTGCGCGGCATCGTGACCGGCGTGATGACAACGCTGGGCGGCCTCGGCCACGCCCTCCCCTATCTCATCCCGCATTTCTGGACGGCGACGGTGACGGCCTTCGTTCTCGTGTTCATCGAGCTGTGGGCGATCGCGTGGATCCAGAACCGCTATATGGAAACGCCGTTCTGGCGCGCGGCGATGCAGGTGGTGATGGGCGGCGCGCTGGTGCTGGCGGCGGGCATCCT
Organism: Acuticoccus yangtzensis; assembly: GCF_001927245.1. Taxonomy (GTDB): domain Bacteria; phylum Pseudomonadota; class Alphaproteobacteria; order Rhizobiales; family Amorphaceae; genus Acuticoccus; species Acuticoccus yangtzensis. The sequence continues at coordinate 139,537 of NZ_MJUX01000006.1, forward strand.
GATCGGCCAGGCGTAGCGCCCTCTTCGCGGGTTTGACGGCAAGCGGCCGGACGCCGGCGCGGCGGGGATCGTCTTTCCTTCCCCCGTCAGCGCGGGAGGGGCGGCATGCAGGTCGGCGGCAAGGTCATCATCATCACGGGGGCGTCGAGCGGGATCGGCGCGGCGACGGCGCGCATGGCCGCGCGGGGCGGGGCCAGGCTGGTGCTCAGCGCCCGGCGGGGCGAGCGGATCGCGGCGCTGGCCGCGGCGATCGCGGCGGACGGCGGAGAGGCGGCCGCCCAGGCCGGCGACGTGACGGACGAGGCCACCCACGAGGCGCTGGTCGCCCTGGCGCACGAGCGGTTCGGCGGGCTGGACGCGGCCTTCAACAACGCCGGCACCATGGGCGCGCCTGGCCCACTTCCCGCGATGCGCCGGGACGAGTGGGACGCGGTGATCGCCGCCAACCTCACCGCAGCGGCGCTGGCGGCCAAGCACCAGATCCCGGCGCTGGCGGCGCGGGGCGGCGGGTCGATCGTCTTCACCTCGTCCTTCGTCGGCCACACCATCGGGCTGCCGGGCATGGCGGCCTATGCGGCGTCGAAGGCCGGGCTGGTGGGGCTGACGCAGGTGCTGGCGGTGGAGCATGCCGCGGCGGGGATCCGCGTCAACGCGCTCATGCCGGGCGGAACGAAGACCGAGATGATGTCCGATCCCGAAGCGCAGGCGTGGGCGGCCGGCCTGCACCCCGGCAAGCGGCTCGCCGAGGCACAGGAGATCGCCGCCGCGGCGCTTTTCCTGCTCGGCGGCGAGGCGAGCTTCGTCACCGGGACGGCGATGCTGGCCGACGGCGGCAACTCGATCTTCAAGCCGTGAGCGGGTGCCTCAGCGGCGCTGCAGGACGAACCTGGCGAGCGAGTTCTTGCGGCGGGTGAAGGCGAGGCGGCTATAGCGCAGATAGTCGAGGAAGAACTGGTACTTCTCGGTGCCCCACTCGGCCTCGATCAGCGCCTTCTGGGCCTTCAGGTTCTTCAGCCACACGTCGAGCGTCATCGCATAATGGCGCGGGTCGTTTTCGAGATAGACGAGGCGGAACGTGGGCGCGGAGGCCTCCACCACCTCCTCGATGTAGGGGATCGAGGATTCCGGGAACACCGTTTCGGGGAGCGAGGTGTTGGAGTGCTCGAAGTCGACCGCCTCCCAGACGATGGTCTGCAGCGAGAAGCGCGCATTCGGGGTCAGGGCCGCGGCCATCACCTCGAAGAAGCGGGCGTAGGTGGCGATCTTCTCGGCGCGGGTCTGGCCGGGCTTGGCGAAGTGCTCGAAGGCGCCGATGGAGATGGCGGCGGTATAGGGCTCATCGGTGGTGAAGGTGTAGGCGTCTTCCAGGCGCGCCTCGACATTGTCCCAGCCCTGGGCGGCGATGTGGGTGAGCTGGTCGTTCGACAAGGTGAGGCCGAGGGCATGGGCCGCGCCGCGCTGGGAGGCCCCGCGCAAGGTGGCACCCCAGCCGCAGCCGATGTCGATGAGGCGGGTGCCTTCGGTGACCTGCGCCGCGTCGAGGTGGAAGGCGAGCTTGGCGTCCTGTGCGGCGGCGAGGTCGTCCGCCAGCGGCGCGCCGGTGATCGGATCGAACCAGCGGCCGGACGAATAGGTCAGCGACGGGTCGAGCCACAGGGAGAAAAAGCGGGTGTCGTTGTCGTAGTGGTGCTGGATCGCTTCGGTCTGGCTCATGGAGCCGGCCGGGCGGTCCTTCAGCTTGAGCTCGAAATGCTTAGCAGAGGAGTCGGTCTTGGCCGTCATCGTCATCGCCTCTCGCTCTCACGCCCGTTAAGATGGGACTGAACTGGGTGCGTCTTTGCACCTTATTGAACATGCGCCGCAAGCAGGAGTGAGGCCGGGCCGATGAAATTGATCGAAACGATCGAGGAGCTGGAGGGGCACTATGGTGCGGTCTCCACGCCGGCGCGCAACAAGGTGCTGCCGCGCATCACGCCGCTCTACCGCGCCTATATCGAGGCCTCGCCCTTCTGCGCGCTGGCGAGCGTGGGGCCGGAGGGGCTCGACTGCTCGCCGCGCGGCGACGACGGCCCCGTGGTCGACATCGTCAGCGACACGCGGCTCGCCCTGCCGGACCGGATGGGCAACAACCGCATCGACACGCTGCGCAACATCCTGCGGGACCCGCGCGTGTCGCTGATGTTCCTCATCCCCGGCTCGGGCACGGTGATGCGGGTGAACGGGCGCGCCTCGCTGACGGCGGACCCTGCGGTGCTGGAGCGTTACGTCGTCAAGAAGAAGCCGCCGCGCACGGTCATGTTCGTCGACGTGGACGAGGTCTATTTCCAGTGCGCGAAGTCGGTGGTGCGCTCCAAGCTGTGGAGCGGCGGCCATGTGGATGTCGCCACGCTGCCGACGGTGGGCGAGATGATCGAGGCGGTCGCCGAAGAGTTCAACGCGGCCGAGTATGACGAGGCATGGCCGGCGCGGGCGCAAGAGACGCTGTGGTGACGAAGAAAGGGCCGCTCGGTGGAGCGGCCCTTTCGGTCTCGCGAGGCTGACCCGGCGGGCGGATCAGACGGGCCCGATCAGACAGGCTGTGAGTAGATCGGCCACATCGGGCGGCGGCTATTGGCCTTCATCATGCCGCGGATGGAGCGCCAGATGGTCCACACGGCGAGGAAGAACAGGATCGGGAAGCCGATGAGGATCCAGGTCAGAAGGCCGCCGACGAAGCCCAGGATGAGCGTCACCCAGAAGGTGGTGATGGCCGCATCATAATGGGTGCGCAAACCGGGATCGGAGCGACCCCGGTTGATGTAAGCGAAGACCACGCCGATGAACGGCGTGATCGGCACGAAGAATCCCACCAGGAACGACGACCAAACGAGCATCGCGTTGAAGGGCGATGCGCCGAAAAGGTCATCGGTGGCCTGGTCCAGGGACGACGTTTGTCTGGGCGAAGTCTTGTAGGTTTCCATAGAGTGCGAGATGGTGTCTCGGGCTCTCCCTGGCAAGACCGGAGCGCCGGAACGGGCCGCGAACAGACGGCAGGGCAGCCCCGCGTCAGCGCGGCGGGGCGAGGTCTGTGAAGGGCGTAAAGTCAAGTCCTTGTTCGCTTGGGCGCCGCTCCCCATAATCGGCGCCATGGACTTCTCGGGCAAAGATTACGACCGCATACGCGCATCGCGCCGGAAAGCGTCCGGCCGCGGGGGATCGCGTGATGGCGGCGGTGCGGCGGACGCCACCGTCATCGGGCGGGAGTGCGCCGTGAAGGGCTGCAAATCGGAGGCCACGTACAGGGCGCCGAAGGGGCGCGGCAAGGAAGGGCAGTTCTTCTGGTTCTGCCTGGACCATGTGCGCGAGTACAACAAAAGCTACAATTATTTCAACGGCATGTCCGACGATGACGTGCTGGCCTACCAGCGCGATGCGATCACCGGGCACCGTCCCACCTCGCCGATCGGCGTGCGCGGGCGCCAGGCGCGCGCGGCCCGCAACGCCTGGACGGGGATGGTGGACGACACCTTCGGCCTGTTCGGCGGCCAGGACCCTCATCCGGCGCCGGAGGCGGAGACGCGCCGCATCTCGGCCGCGGACCGGCACGCGTTCGAGATTTTGGGGCTGGAGCCGGGGGCCTCGAAGGAGGCGATCAAATCCCGCTACAAAACGCTTGTAAAGCGTCACCATCCTGACGCAAACCAGGGGGATCGCAGTTCAGAGGACCGGCTGCGCAGCATTATCAATGCCTACAACATGCTGAGGCGTGCGGGGTATTGCTGATCGAGGCGGGTCCCCTCTAGACTTTCGTGTACAGTTCGCGTTCCCGCGCGGACACCCCCCGCGAGGATGACTATGTCAGAGACGCCCGCTGCGGCGACCAGAACGCCGGACATGACCGTGTCCGCGGCACAGACCTTCGGGATCGACAGCGAGATGGAGGTTCCGGCGTTCTCGGAGCGCACGGAACATGTGCCCGACGTCGACCCGTCTTACGTGTTCGACCCGCCGACGACGAAAGCGATCCTGGCCGGCTTCAAGCACAATCGCCGCGTGATGATCGCCGGCTATCACGGCACCGGCAAGTCGACCCACATCGAGCAGGTGGCCGCGCGCCTCAACTGGCCGCTGATCCGCGTCAACCTCGACAGCCACATCAGCCGTATCGACCTCGTCGGCAAGGACGCCATCGTGGTGCGCGACGGCGCCCAGGTGACCGAGTTCCGCGACGGCATCCTGCCCTGGGCGCTGCAGACCAACACCGCCCTGGTGTTCGACGAATACGACGCCGGCCGCCCGGACGTGATGTTCGTGATCCAGCGCGTGCTGGAAGTCGCCGGACGCCTGACGCTGCTCGACCAGAACCGCGTGATCCGCCCGCACCCGGCCTTCCGCCTGTTCGCGACCGCCAACACGATCGGCCTCGGCGACACGTCCGGCCTCTATCACGGCACGCAGCAGATCAACCAGGGTCAGATGGACCGCTGGTCGATCGTCACCACGCTGAACTATCTGCCCCATGACGTGGAGTGCGGGATCGTTCTGGCGAAGAGCCCGCACTACCAGAACAAGGACGGTCAAAGCACCGTCTCGAAGATGGTGCGCGTGGCGGACATGACGCGCAACGCGTTCATGAACGGCGACCTGTCGACGGTGATGAGCCCGCGCACGGTGATCACCTGGGCGGAGAATTCCGAGATCTTCGGCGACGTCGGCTTCGCGTTCCAGGTGTCGTTCCTGAACAAGTGCGACGAGACCGAGCGCGGCATCGTCGCCGAGTTCTACCAGCGGTGCTTCGGCAAGGAGCTGCCGGCGAGCCACAACGTCGTCATGAACTGAGCGCGGGTGCCCGCTCCGGCGGGCCGCGCCCCCGAAAACGGAGACGGGAGCGGGGCATGATCGAGCAGGCGACCCTCCTCACCTATGTTGCGATCGTCGCCGGGTTCGCCGTGATGCCCGGCCCGGCGACCCTTCTCACGATGGCGCGGGCGAGCACGTCCGGCCCTCGTGTCGGCATCGCGACGGCGGTGGGGATCGCCGGGGGTGACCTGACCCACACGCTGATGGCTGTCGTCGGCATTTCCGCCGTGATCGCGGCGTCGGCGACGTTGTTCACGATGCTCAAGCTTCTCGGCGCGGCGTATCTCGTCCTGCTCGGCATCCGCGCGCTCTTCAGCCGTCCGGCGGAGACCGAACCGGCCGCGCCCATACGGCTGACGGCCGGAGCCGCCATGCGCCAGGCGATGCTGGCCGAGGTGCTGAACCCGAAGACGGCAATGTTCTTCCTCGCCTTCATGCCGCAGTTCGTCGACCCGGCAGGTGGTTCGCCGGCGCTTCAGCTCACCATTCTGGGTGTCCTCTTCGTCGCCATCGGCCTGTGCGCCACCATCGGCGCGGCGTTGATGGCGGGGTGGATCGGCAGCGTCCTGCGGCGCAGTTCGCGCGTCGCACGCTGGCAGCGGCGCATCGTCGGATCGGTCTATTGCGGGCTCGGCATCCGCCTTGCCTTGGCCGAACGCTGAGCCGCGAAAATTTGCCCCCGTCGCCGCTCTTTCAGTTGCAGCGCGGCGGCTTAGCTTGAAAGATGGGCGTGAGTGAAAATGCGGCGACCGCGCTGGTCGGCCCGCAGCGCAAGGTCCGCTTCGCCCGGCCGATCCGGCCGGGGCGCGGGCCGGATGCGCCGGAACGCACGTCGTAAGGAGTGATTTGTTATGGCCGGTCCCGGCGATAACGCGAAGCGAAACAAACCCGGCGACGTGCGCCACGACGCCTTCCGCTCGGCCATCACCGGCACGATGCGGGCGATCGCGGCGAACCCGGACCTCGAGGTCACCTTCTCGTCGGACAAGCCGGCGCTGATCGGCAATGCCGCGCGCCTGCCGGAGCCGCCGCGCCGATTGACGCCGAAGGAGGTCGCCGTCACGCGCGGCCTCGGCGATTCCATGGCGCTGAAGCTGGCGGCCCACAATCCCGGCGTCCACGCCCGCTACGCCCCCGCGGGGGCGGATGCACGCGCCGTCTACGACGCGGTGGAGGGCGCGCGGTGCGATGCGCTCGGCTCCCAGGCGATGCCCGGTGTCGCCGGCAACATCGGCGCGATGCTGGAAGACAAATATTTCCGCGGCAACTATCACGAGATCACCGATCAGGCCGACGCGCCGATCGAGGACGCGCTCGCCCTTCTGGTGCGTGAGAAGCTGACCGGCTCTAAGCCGCCGGAAAGCGCGCAGAAGCTGGTCGACCTGTGGCGGTCCGAGCTCGAGGAGAAGTGCGGCGAGAGCCTCACCTCCCTCTCCGGCCAGATCGACGACCAGCGCGCCTTCGCGACCGTGGTGCGCGACATGCTGTCGGCGCTCGACATGGCCGAGTCCATCGCCGAGGAGCGGGGCGAGGAGCAGGAGAGCGAGGACGGCCAGTCGGAGACCGACTCGCCGGACGAGGGCGAAGGCGAAGTCGGTGAGGACGAGTCCGACGAGAACGCCGCGCCGCAGGATTCGGAGCGCTCCGGCGAGGACGAGACGGCCGAGGAGGTCGACGTCTCCGAGTTCACCGCCGACGACGTGCGCGACGACGAGATGGGCGACGCGGAGGAGACGACGGACGGCATGCGCGTCGACGAGCCGTTGACGCAGGGGCCGCCGGGGTCCGACTACCGCGTCTATACGCGCCAGTTCGACGAGATCGTGACCGCCGAGGAGCTGTGCGACACGGCCGAGCTCGACCGTCTGCGCGGTTTCCTGGACCGTCAGCTTCAGCCGCTTCAGGGCGCGGTGGCGCGGCTCGCCAACCGGCTGCAGCGGCGCTTGATGGCGCAGCAGTCCCGCTCGTGGGAGTTCGACCAGGAGGAGGGCGTTCTGGACACCGCGCGCCTCAGCCGCGTGGTGATCGACCCGATGCAGCCGCTCGCCTTCAAGATGGAGCGCGAGAGCGACTTCCGCGACACCGTGGTGACGCTGCTGCTCGACAATTCGGGCTCGATGCGCGGGCGGCCGATCTCGGTCGCCGCCACCTGCGCCGACATTCTGGCCCGCACGCTCGAGCGGTGCCACGTGAAGGTCGAGATCCTGGGCTTCACCACCAAGGCGTGGAAGGGCGGACAGTCGCGCGACCATTGGGTTCAGCACGGCAAGAAGCCGGCACCGGGACGGCTGAACGATCTGCGCCACATCATCTACAAGTCCGCCGACGCGCCGTGGCGCCGGGCGCGGCGCAACCTCGGCCTGATGATGCGCGAGGGGCTGTTGAAGGAGAACATCGACGGCGAGGCGCTGATGTGGGCGCACGACCGGCTGATCGGCCGGTCCGAGCAGCGGCGCATCCTGATGATGATCTCCGACGGTGCGCCGGTGGACGACAGCACGCTGTCGGTGAACGCGGGCAACTATCTGGAGAAGCACCTGAGGGCGGTGATCGCGGAGATCGAGGAGCGCTCGCCGGTGGAGCTGATCGCCATCGGCATCGGCCACGACGTGACTCGTTATTACCGCCGCGCGGTGACGATCGTGGACGCGGAGGAATTGGCCGGCGCGATGGTGAACCAGCTCGCTGAGCTGTTCGACGACGAGCGCGAGACGTCCCCCCGCGGACGCAAGGCCCGCCCCGGCGGCCAGCGCCGCGCCGCGTGAGGCCCGGCGCACGGCGCCGCCTGCCGCGGCGCCGGACGGGCGCCGCGCTCGCCGCCGCCCTCCTCGGCTCCGCCGCCCTCCTCTCGTCCCTCACGCGGCCGGTCCTGGCGGAACCGCTGGAGCTGCGAACGCGCGTCATCACCCGCTTCGGCGGCACCGCGGAGGAGGAGGGACGGCTCGACTTTCGCGGCGGGCTGGTGCTGTCCGGCCCGCGCGGCTTCGGCGGCTGGTCTGGCCTCCTCGTCGAGGGTGAGCGCTTCCTCGCCGTCAGCGACACGGGGGCCTGGTTGAAGGGCCGCCTTCTTCTGACGGACGGGCGGCTGAGCGGCGTGGCGGACGCGCGGATGGATCCGCGGGTCGACATTCACGGCCGGCCGATCATGGGAAAGACTGCCGGGGATGCCGAAACGCTGGCCCGCGCCGAGGACGGCGTCCTCGTCGGCGTGGAGATGACGCAGCAGATCCTCTTCTACCCGGCGGACGGCATCGACGTCGACGTGACGGCGCCCGCAACGCGGCGCGATCTTTCCACCGAGGCCATTGTCCAGCTTCGCCATTATGGGTTCGAGGCGCTTGCGGCGCGCGGGGACGGCTCGCTCATCGCCATCGCGGAAGGGGGCGAGAGGCGGGTGGACACCCTCCCCGTCTTCCACCTGCCGCAGCCCGGCGGACAGGAGCGGCGCTTTGCCGTGAAGCGCGATGCGGACTGGTCGGTGACCGGGGCGGACATGCTGCCCGGCGGCGATATGGTTCTGGTCGAGCGGCGCTATGGTGGCGGCATCGACGTCGGCATGCGCGTCCGGCGGATCGGTGCGGACGCCGTGGACCGCGCGACGGGTGTCGTGGATGGTCCGGTGCTGATGGAGGCGGGCTTTTCCTCGGAGATCGACAACATGGAGGCGATCGCGGCGAGCGTGGAGGACGACGGGCGGCTCGTCTTCACGCTGATGTCGGACGACAACCACGCCTTCCTGCAGCGCACGCTGATGCTGCGGTTCGCGCTGCGCGATCCGCTGCCGCGCCCGAAGCCGCTCCCCGGTGAGGCCCGTGCCTCGCGCCAGGCCCGCAGCCAGAGCGGCTGACGCGAAAAAGCCGCCCGATGGGGCGCCTTATCTCATGCGAGGTCTTGTCTCATGCGAGATCTTGCCGGTCGTCCGCGGTCAGTGCGCGGTGCGGGCGGTGAGGACGCGGTAGGGTCCGAGCGCCACGGCGGAGACCGCGAATTTCACCACGAAGTCGGCGATGGCCCAGGAGACATAGCGCGGGGCTTCCGGTGCGCCGGCGATGCCGAACAGTCCGTCCACCGAGGTGGCGAAATCGTCACCGCCGAAGGGAATGAAGGCGGCGAAGGCGAGGGTGAAGAAGATCGCCGTGTCGAGCACGGAGGCGGCCGCGGAGGACACCAGCGGGGCACGCCACCAAACGCCGTCGCGCAGGCGGTTGAACAGCGAGATATCGAACATCTGCGCCAGCAGGAAGGCGGTGCCGGAGGCGAGCGCGATGCGCGGGCTGGCCAGCATCACCGACATGACGACGGCGATGCAGAAGCCCGCGAGAGCGACGAGGCGGGCCTTGTTCGGCCCGAAGGTCCGGTTCACGACGTCCGTCACCAGGAAGGCGAAGGGGTAGGTGAAGGCGCCCCAGGTGAGGATGTCGGCGAGGTTGATCCCGCCGACGGTGCCCGTCACCGGGTGCTGGACCAGGATATTCGACGTTACGACGACGGCCGCCATCGCGGCGACGCCGGCACCGAGAACGAGAGGGTTCATGGTTGGCGTCGCAGGCAGCGGATCAGGCGGCCGGGGTGGCGGCAGCCGCGGCGACTTCGCGCTTCACCTTCAGCATGCGGGTGCTGAGCTCGCCTTCCTTCGCCACGGCGAGGAACTTGTCGAGCCCGCCGCGGTGCTCGACCGTGCGCAGGGCGGCGGCGGCGCAGCGGACGCGCACGCCGCGGCCGAGAGCCTCGGACTGGAGGGTCACATCCACCAGGTTGGGGAGGAAGCGACGTTTCGTCTTGTTGTTGGCGTGGCTGACGTTGTTGCCAACCTGCACGCCCTTGCCTGTCAGTTCGCAGCGCCGAGCCATGTTCCAATCGCCAGCCTTGAGGCCAGCGCCCTATAAACGAGAGTACGAAGGTGAACGGGGTGAATAGGCATGCGGCGAGGCTACGTCAAGCGCGGATGCGCCGTCGGCGTGCCTTGGCTTGCGCCACCCCGTCTGTTCAAGTGGGGTTCATTAGGGGAAGCGATTTGATCTTGCAACGGGCATCTCCTAAAGCTCGTTAAGGATGGTCCACCTGGGCAGCCCGTGCGGCCCCCGTGTTCGGGGCGCGTTTCGCGCGGGATTGGGGAGTGCGATGACACGAGTTCGTATGGCAGTTTTTGCAGCGGCACTCGCCTTCGTGCCGTTGGGCTTCGCTCCGGCGCAGGCCGACGTGAAGGTCGATGCGACATACGAAATCTCCATCGCCGGCTGGGGGATCGCCCGCGCCACGCTCGACTTCACGCTCGACAAGCAAGGGCGCTACGAGGCCGATCTCTTCATGCGCCCCAAGGGTGTGGCGACGATCGTCACCGCCGTTCGCACGACGGTGACGGCGAAGGGAAGCGCCACCCGCGGCCGCGTTCTGCCGTCCAACTACACGGTGAGCGCCGAGGAGATTAACCGGCCGGTCAGTGTGTCGATGCAGATGGCCTCGGGCAACGTGTCGGCGCTGCGGGCGCGGCCGCCTCTGCGCGAGCGGCCAGGCCGCGTTCCGGTGACCAATGCGCACCGCCGCGGTATCGTCGACCCGCTGTCCTCCGGCCTGATGCCGGCCCAGGCGGCGGACGCGCGCGACGCATGTGACAACACGCTGCAGATTTTCGACGGCTGGACCCGCTACGACGTGAAGCTCTACTACAAGGGCCGTCGCAACGTTCAGGCCGAGGGTTTTTCGGGCACCGCCTCGGTATGCGGGGCGCGCTGGGTGCCGGTGGCCGGTCACCGCCCGCAGAAGCCCGAGGTGCAGTACCTCGCCCGGAACAAGGCGCTCGAGGTCACCATGGTGCCGCTGACGGGAACGGGCTATGCCATTCCCTGGGGCGTGAAGATCGGCACACCCAACGGCGAGATCCTGATCGAGCCGAGCGCCTTTTCGGTCACAGGCACCGGCGTCTGAGGCGGTGCGTGAGGCGGTGCGGGGGGGTGCATCGGCGCGCCGCTGGCACTATGAGACTTTCATTGCGGCATCGGCGACCCCAGCTTCTGGCGGCCACCATGCCCATCATCACCGGCGCCACAAACGCCTGACAATCACCGTGCCGGCGGCCCTCTGCCGGCATCTGCTCGGGGACACACGTCGTGACTGCCGCCAGCCCCCTCCTCCACCGCGCCGAGCGCTCGCGCAACGTGACGGCGGTGCTGGGCCCCACCAATACGGGCAAGACCCACCTCGCCATCGACAGAATGCTGGCCCGCCGCACCGGGCTCATCGGCCTGCCGCTGCGCCTTCTGGCGCGCGAGGTCTATGGGCGCGTGGTCGGCCGCATCGGGCCCGACGCGGTCGCCCTCGTCACCGGCGAGGAGAAGATCATTCCGCCGGGGGCGCGCTATTACGTCGCGACCGTCGAGGCGATGCCGCTCGACCTGAAGCCGGAATTCGTCGCGATCGACGAGGTGCAGCTCGCCGCCGACCTCGAACGGGGCCGCGTCTTCACCGACCGCATCCTGAGGGTGCGCGGCCAGTACGAGACGTTGCTCCTCGGCGCGCTGACGGCCCGCAACCTCCTCGAGAAGCTGCTGCCGGGGCTCAACGTGGTCACCCGCCCGCGCATGTCGATGCTGACCTATGCGGGTGAGAAGAAACTCACGCGACTGCCGCCACGGTCCGCCGTCGTCGCCTTCTCGGCCGGTGAGGTCTACGCCATCGCCGAGCTGATGCGCCGCCAGCGGGGCGGCTCGGCCATCGTCATGGGCGCGCTCTCGCCGCGCACGCGCAACGCCCAGGTGGAGCTGTTCCAGTCCGGCGACGTGGACTTCCTCATCGCCACCGACGCGATCGGCATGGGGCTGAACCTCGACGTCGATCACGTCGCCTTCGCGGCCGCGCGCAAGTTCGACGGGTACCAGTACCGCAACCTCAATCCGGGCGAGCTCGGCCAGATCGCGGGCCGCGCCGGGCGGCACACGCGCGACGGCACCTTCGGCGTGACGGGCCGCGTGGCCCCGTTCGAGGACAGCCTGGTCGAAGCGTTGGAGACGCACGCCTTCCAGCCGGCGAAAGTTTTTCAGTGGCGCAATCCGGCGCTGGACTTCTCGTCCGTGCCGGCCTTGCGCGCCTCGCTGGACGATCCGCCGAACGAGGACGGGCTCACCAAAGCGCCCCCGGCGGACGACCAGCGCGCGCTGGAGCATGCGGCCAAAAGCCCCGAGATCATGGACCTTGCGGACAGTCCGGCACGTGTCGAGCGGCTGTGGGAGGTCTGCCAGGTTCCGGACTACCGCAAGATCGCGCCGGCCAACCACGCGGACCTGATCCTGACGCTCTACGGCTTCCTCGTCACGGAAAAGACCATCCCTGACGACTGGATCGCGCGACAAGTGCGCTACGCAGACAGGACAGACGGTGATATCGACACCCTGTCGAACCGGATTGCGCACATTCGGACCTGGACATTCGTCGCCAATCGTAATGATTGGCTTGGCGACCCGGCCGAATGGCGCGAAACGACGAGAAAAGTTGAGGATCGCTTGTCGGACGCTCTCCATGAGCGTTTGATGCAGCGGTTTGTCGATCGGCGCACCAGCGTCCTGATGAAGCGGTTACGAGAGAATGCGATGCTGGAATCCGAAGTGAACGACGCGGGAGACGTGATGGTGGAAGGCCAGCACGTCGGGTCGCTGCACGGGTTCCGTTTCCAGGCCGACACGTCGGCGGACGACCCGCGGGATGCGAAAGCACTCCGCGCGGCGGCCTCCAAGGCGCTCGCCAAGGAGATGGAACGCCGGGCCGACAAGGTGGCGGCTGCGCCCGACACGGCGATGACGCTCGGCTCTGACGCGGCGATCCGCTGGCAGGGCGCGGTGATCGCCAAGGTGGTGGCGAGCGACGACACGCTGAAGCCCAACGCCGTGCTTCTGGCCGACGACATGCTGCCCGCTCCCTCGCGCGAGAAGGTGCACGCGCGGCTGACGCAGTGGCTGGGCGCGCACATCGGCACGCAGTTGAAGCCGCTGTTCGATCTGCGCGATGCCGAGACGCTGGACGGCGGGGCGCGCGGCCTCGCCTATCGCCTGTCCGAGCAGCTCGGGTCGATCGAGCGGACCGAGGTGGCCGACGAGGCGAAGGCGCTGGACCAGACGGCGCGTGCTGGGCTTCGGGCGCTGGGTGTGCGTTTCGGCGCCTATCACATCTTCGTCCCGGCCCTGTTGAAGCCGGCGCCGAGCCAGCTCATGGCGCTCCTCTGGGCGCTGAAGAACGCCGACCTCGACGTTCCGGGGTTGACCGACGTGCCGCAGCTCTCCGCATCGGGCCGCACCTCCATCACGCTCGACCCGGATGTGCCGAAGCCGCTCTACCAGGTCGTCGGCTTCCGCCCGTGCGGGCCGCGCGCGGTTCGGATCGACATTCTGGAGCGGCTGGCCGATCAGATCCGCCCGCTCGTCGCCTGGCGGCCGGGGCCGGATGCGGGCGACCCGCCTCCGGGCGCCGTGCCCCAGGGCGGCGGCTTCCTCGTCACCGTGGCGATGACGTCGCTGCTCGGCTGCTCGGGCGAGGACTTCGCGGCGATCTTGACGTCGCTCGGCTACCGTGTGGACCGGCACGAGGCCAACGCCGCGGAGCGCGATGCGCTGAAGGCCGCGAACGAGATCCGCTCCAAGGCGGCGCGTCAGGCCGAGCGCGGGGCGCGCCCCGTTCCGGTGCCGATCCGCGTGGCGTCGGCCCCTGTGCCGCCGGCCCCCGGCAGCGCACCGGCAACGGAGCCCGCGGCCGATCCTGCGGCGCCTGCGGCGGATCCGTCAGCCGAGGCTGCAGCGCCTGCGTCCGAGGTGTCAGCAGCCGGCGAGACGACGAGCGAGACCGCGCCGACCGCCGACACGGCGGACACGGCCGCCGGCGAACCGGCAACCGAGGCGCGCCCTCACGCCGAGAGCACCCACGCCGACAGCATCGGCGGCGACGCGGCGGCAACCGAGACGCAAGGCGCTGCGCCGGACGAGACGGTGGCTGGCACCGAAGCGGCCCATGGCGAGGAGACGGCGGTTGCGCCTGCCGACGCGGCGGCACCGGACCAGTCCGGCGCCCCGTTGTCCGGCGAGGAAGCGGCGCCTGGTGCTGACGCGGCCGAGAGCGGCGAGACGGCAGAGGCCGCGCCGGCCGATCCCGCCGGCGCCGAGGAGACCTCCGGCGCTGCCGAGCCCGCCGCAGACGCCGCCGAGCCCGAAGTGGTGCTCGTCGAGGTTTGGCGTGTTCCGCGGCATCATCGCGGCGACCAGCAGCGGCGACGTCGCGGCAAGCCCGGCGAGTCCCAGGGCGGAGGCCGCGGGCGGGGGCAGCAGGAAGGACGCCGACGCGGCGGGCCGGACAACCGTGGTCCCGCTGAACGAGGCGGTGAACGAGGTGGCCAGGGCGGCGGTCGTCCGCACGGCGACCGGCCGGCGGCGGCCGCAGGTGGTGCCGAGGCGGGTGGCGAGGCGGGCGCAGCGGCGCACGGCCTCTCCCCCGAGGCCCGCGCACCCCACGGTGATCATCCGCGCGGCGACCATCCTCGTGGGGATCATCCTCGGGGCGACCATCCTCGTGGCGATCATCCGCGCGGGAAGGGCAAGAAGCGCGGAAAGGGCGGCAAAGACACCCAGCAGCCCGTGCGCGACACCCGCCCGCCGAAGCGCGAGCGCGAGGCGGACCCGGACTCGCCCTTCGCCAAGCTCGCCGCGCTGAAGGAGCAGATGGAGAAGCGCGATCGCTGAGGACGAAAGCGGCGGGCAGCGCCTCGACAAGTGGCTCTGCTACGCCCGCTTCGCCAAGACGCGCACCGTCGCCCAGGCGCTGGTCGAGGGCGGCAAGGTGCGCCTCAATCGCGAAAAGATCACGTCGTCGAGCCGGCTGGTGCGGGCGGGCGACGTGTTGACGATCCGCCTGCCGCGCGACGTGAAGGTGGTGCGGGTCACGGGGTTCTCGGACCGGCGCGTGTCCCCGCCCGAAACCGCAGGGCTTTACCAACCCGTCGTCACCGAAGGCGAGGATTGAGCCGCTTAGAGCCCCCTTCCCCGCCGGCATCCTCGCCCGCTGCAACACTGCGTTGCCGTGCCGAAGCGCATGGCGGCGCTTGTGCCGGACGCGCGAACGCCCTAATCCAACGCGCATAGAAGGAGTTTGTGAAGTGACGTACATCGTCGGCGACGCATGCATCAAATGCAAGTACACCGACTGCGTGGAAGTGTGCCCGGTGGACTGCTTCTACGAAGGCGAGAACATGCTCGTGATCCATCCTGACGAGTGCATCGACTGCGGGGTGTGCGAGCCGGAGTGCCCGATCGACGCGATCAAGCCGGACACCGAGCCGGGCACCGAGCCGTGGGTGGAGCTCAATCGCAAATATGCGGAGTCCTGGCCCAACATCACCGTCAAGAAGGACCCCTTCCCGGATGCGGACAAGTGGGGTGAGGTGAAGGACAAGCTGGACACCCACTTCAGCGCCGAGCCGGGCGCCGGCGACTGAGACCCAGTCAGGATGTGGCGGCGGGAGTCCGAGCGACCGCTGCCGCAAGGATTTGCCGCCATTGGCGAAACCGGCGCCCCCTCCTCGAGGGCGCGGGCGTGCCGACGTTGGCGGCAGCGGTCACCTGTATCGCGAGCGGACCAGTCAAGACCCCGAGGTCCTAACAAACCGTTTCAATCGACGGGCGAATTGCGCACGTCACTCGCCCCCCTTCATTTTGGCGGCGGGCTGTGCTATATTGTCAAAATGCCGCGCACGTCCAGTTGCGCTCTTTTTGTGCGACCGCGAGGCTAAAGTTGCAGCATCAACAGGAGCGAAGAGTCCGGTTCGGTCGACAGCATGGCGTCGCCCCAACCTCGCACGTCGAGTTGTAAGCCGCATTTTGTGCCGGGGCGCAAGCCACAGAGGCACGATCCACAAGAACTAGGCACGCAGGTCCATCCGGACCCGTGTTCTCGAGGAGTACTCAGACCATATGGCAACGGTGAAGAAGAGCGCCGCTCCCAAGTCGGCGTTCAAGCCGAACGAGCACGTCGTGTATCCGGCGCATGGCGTCGGCCAAGTACAGGCCATCGAGAAAACGGAGTTCGCGGGGCACCCGCTCGAACTCATCGTGGTGACCTTCCCGAAGGACAAGATGACCCTTCGCGTGCCCATCGGTAAAGCCAAATCCGTCGGCATGCGTAAACTGGCCGATGCCGAGACCATGAAAAAGGCTCTCGAAACCGTTGCCGGACGCGCCCGCGTGAAGCGCACCATGTGGTCCCGCCGCGCCCAGGAATACGAAGCGAAGATCAACTCCGGCGACCTCATCGCCATCTCCGAAGTCGTCCGCGACCTCTATCGCGCCGAATCGCAGCCCGAGCAGTCCTATTCCGAGCGTCAGCTCTACGAAGCCGCGCTCGACCGGATGGCCCGCGAAATCGCCGCGATCAACAAGAGCGACGAAGACGAGGCGATCAAGCTGATCGAGACGCAGCTCGCCAAGAGCCCGAAGCGCGCGGCAAAGACCGATGCCGAAGCGGACGCCGACTCCGAGGACGACGAGGACGAACTGCACGAGAAGGCGGCCTAAGCCTCTTCCCGGCACCACCTTTCGCGGCGGGCATCTTGCCCGCTGCGCATCGTTTTGGCCCGCCTGGCGTGCGGCATCATCAAAGCGCCATCTTCACCGCCACATATCCACCCGACCTGTTAGAAGGGTGAGAGCACGAGGCGGAGCCGTGGCCGCGATCACCGCAACGCTTTCGCGCGATCACCGCACCAAAGGCAAGCGACCGAGCCGACGATGGAAAATCTTCCCGAGTTTCAACCAGCCGCCTACATCATCGCCGGACTGGTTGTTTTGATTTTTCCCCGTATCCTCAACTACATCGTTGCCGGATACCTCATCTTCCTCGGCGCCTCCGAACTCTGGCCCACCTTGCTGTCCTGAGGCTGACGGGTCACGCAATCGGCGCCAAACTTTAACATCCATCCCGATTTTGCACGGGCGACCGGCACGCCGGCCCCAGCGTAGCATCGGCGCGCGCCGCCCCCGCTGCCTCGGGTTACCGCCTGCCCCGGCTTAACGCCCTGACCAAGCTTAACGCCCGGCATCACGGCCTACGCCTTTCCCACGATCTCCCGCGCGTCACGTTAGCGCTGGCCATGCGCCGGCCGGATCCGTGCCTGCCGCCCTGCATGGCTGCCATGCAAGGAAACCGCGGACACGCTTGTTCTGGCCGATGGCGGAGCATCCGCGGTGAGAACCAAGGCCGCGGCCCGGAACGCCGGATAATCCCCGGCGCCGCCACCCACAGCGGCCTAAACCGAAACCGCCTTCAACAGCTCGGCCTCCGACAGTTCGCTCTTGCGGCCGCGCAGCGCCACCGCGCCGCGCTCCATCACCACGAAGGTGTCGGCCAGCCGGTAGGCGAACTGAAAATATTGCTCGACCAGGATGATCGCCATCGTGCGCTGCTCGCGCAGATATTCGATCACGTCGCCAATCTGGTCGATGATGTTGGGCTGGATGCCCTCGGTCGGCTCGTCGAGCAGCAGCAGCTTGGGCTTGGTGATCAGCGCCCGCGCGATGGCGAGCTGCTGCTGCTGCCCGCCCGACAGGTCGCCGCCCCGGCGGCCGATCATCTGCTTCAGCACCGGGAAGAGGGTGAAGATCTCGTCCGGGATGAAGTGCTCTGCGCGCGGCAGGCAGGCGAACCCTGTTTCCAGATTCTCCTTCACCGTCATCAGCGGGAAGATGTCGCGCCCCTGCGGCACCACGCCGACACCCCGTTTGGCGAGCGCGTAAGGCGGCGGCTTGGCGATGTCCTCGCCGTTCAGCCGGTAGCCGCCGCCCGAGCGGTGGTGGACGCCGGCGATCGCCTTCAGAAGGCTCGTCTTGCCGACGCCGTTGGTGCCCATCACGCAGGTCACGTCACCCACGGCGGCGTCCATGGAGATGCCGTTGAGGATCTGCGATTGGCCGTAGTGCAGGGTCAGGTTGGAGAGCTCCAGCATCACCTCTCCCCCGAGCGGCCGAGATAGACCTCGATCACGCGCTCGTCGTTGGTCACATAGTCCAGCGATCCTTCGGCGAGGACCGAGCCCTCGTGAAGCACCGTCACGCGGCAGTTGAGCTGGCGCACGAACTCCATGTCGTGCTCGACGACGATGACGGAGCGCGTCTTGGCGACCTCGCGCAACAGCCGCGTGGTGTGCTCGCGCTCGCCCACGGTCATGCCGGCGGCGGGCTCGTCCACCAGCAGCAATTGCGGGTCCTGGGCGAGCAGCATGCCGATCTCCAGCCACTGCTTCTGGCCGTGGCTGAGCTCGCCGGACTTGCGGCCGAGCTCGGAGGTCAGGCCGATCTCGCGCGCCAGCTCCTCGACACGGGTGACGTCCGGCTCGGTGCGGCGGTAGAACAGCGTGGCGAAGGTGGTGCGCGGGTTCTTCAGCGCCATGATGAGGTTCTCGAAGACGCTCTGGTCCTCGAACACCGTGGGGCGCTGGAACTTGCGGCCGATGCCGAGGCGCGCGATCTCCGCCTCGCTCTTCTTCAACAGCGAGATATTGTGCTCGCCCCAGGTCACGCGGCCTTTGTCGGGCCGGGTCTTGCCGGTGACGATGTCCATGAACGTCGTCTTCCCGGCGCCGTTCGGGCCGATGATGGCGCGCAGCGAGGCCGGCTCGATCTCGAACGAGAGATCGTTGATGGCCTTGAACCCGTCGAAGGAGACCGAGACGCCGGCGACTTCCAGGAGCGCGCTCATTTGATCCTCTTCGGCTCGCCCTTGTAGGGCTTCACGGCGCTCGGCAGGCGCAGATAGTCGAACAGTCCGGCGAGCCCCTTCGGCGCGAACAGGGTGACGAGGACGAAGGAGAGGCCGAGGAGGACCGTCCACCAGTCGACCCACAGGATGCGGGTGAAGCCGAGGTCGATGTCCGGCACGCGGCCGCCGGTGAACCAGGTGGAGAGGAGCGACACGGTGGCCGCGCCCAGGATCGCCCCGTAGAGCCGCCCTCGCCCGCCGATCGCCACCCAGACGGCGAGGTAGATCGACGCGATGGGCGCGATCTCGGCCGGGTTGATGATGCCGGCCTGCGGGTAATAGAGCGCCCCCGCAATGGCGCAGATCACCGCCGTCAGCACGAAGACGAAGAGCTTGAAGTGGGTGACCTGGTAGCCGAGGAAGCGGACGCGGTTCTCGTCATCGCGGATGCCGCGGATGACGGAGCCGAATTTGCCGGAGACCACCCAGGCGCACAGCACGTAGCCGAGCGCCAGCGCCACCGCCGAGGCGATGAAGAAGGCGATGGAGATGTCCGACTGCGGCGTGCCCTCGAAGCCCGGGATGTTCTGAAGGCCCGACAGGCCGTTGTTGCCGCGCAGGCCGGAATCGTTCTGGAAGAGGTAGAGCGCCAGCGCCAGGGTCATCGCCTGGGTGAGGATGGACAGGTACACGCCGGTGACGCGGCTGCGGAAGGCGAGCCAGCCGAACACGAAGGCGAGGAGGCCCGGCACGAGGATCACCATCAGCATCTGCAGCCAGAAGCTGTGCGCGAACATCCACAGCGGCGGGATCTCGGCCGAGCCGACGACGCCGAAGATCTGCGTGCCGATGGCGGAGCGGATCTCCTCAGGCGTCGGCGGCAGGGCGGCGGAGGCTTGCGCGGCGACCACGATGGCCTCGGTGCGGGCGTACATGATCCACATGCCGACCGCGTAGCCGCCGATGCCGAAGAAGGCGAAGTGGCCGAGCGAGAGGATGCCGGTGTAGCCCCAGATGAGGTCCATCGCGACGGCGGCGAGGCAGAAGCAGAGCGTCATCCCGAGCACTTTGACGAGGCTCGTCGAGATGTCGCCGTTGCCGGCCATCACGACGATGGTGCCGGTGAAGATCGCCAGCGCCAGGAGGACGATGATGGTGGAGGGTTGTGCAAAGACAGCGCGCATTCAGGCCTCCGCCATCATGAGGTCGAGGGTGAAGAAGGAGCTGAACGGGTCGTAAACGTAGGACCCGAAGGGCGGGCACGGCGTGAAGCCGTTGCGGGCATAGAGCGCGCGCGCGGCGGCGAAGGGTTCGTTGCTGCCGGTCTCCAGCCACAGGCGGGTGTAGCCGCGCGCCCGCGCCGCGGCGAGGATCTCCGCCAGGATCGCCTGGCCGACGCCCTTACGGCGCGCGGCGGCCGCGGTGTGCATGGACTTCACTTCGCCGTCCGCCTCGCCGATCTCGGCCAGAGCGCCGACGCCGAAGAGCGTGTCGCCCTCATAGGCGGCCCAGACGGTGATGCCGGGCGCCTTCAATTTCGAGACGTCGAAATAGTGGCAGCTTCCCTTGGGGCTCGACGCCTCGCAGTGGCCGGCGTGGGTCGCGAGGAGCCCCACCACGGCCGGGTCGGAAAGGTCCGCCGGCTTGATCGTGAGCGCCATTTACGCCTCCGCCGCGCGGCCCTTGAGGGCGAAGATGCCCCGCGGCCGGAACTGGATGAAGATGATGATGAAGATGATCATGTAGGTCTGCGCCGCCAGCGTGTTGGACGGGTTGAACCACTCGATCCCCTTCTGCAGGAAGCCGATCATCGCCGCGCCCGTGAGCGTTCCCCAGACGTTGCCGACACCGCCGACCACGACCGTCATGAAGGACTGGACGATGTACTGCTGGCCAATCTCCGAGGTCACCTGGGCGTAGAGGCCGATGGCGATGCCGGCGATGCCGGCGATCCCCGAGCCGAGGCCGAAGGTGAGCATGTTGATGCGGTCGGGGTTGATGCCCATGGACGAGGCCATACGGCGGTTCTGGGTGACCGAGCGGACCTCGAGGCCGAGGCGCGTGCGGTTCAGCACCAGCAGGAGCGCCGCAAAGAAGACCAGCGCCAGAACGAAGATGGCGATGCGGATATAGGAGATGCCGGCGATGGCGTTGATCTCCCACGACCCGGCGAGCCAGTCCGGCGAGGTGAGCGGGCGCGCCTGGGTGCCGAAGATGTTCTTGGCGAGCTGTTGCAGGGCGATGGAGATGCCGAAGGTGGCGAGCAGCGTCTCAAGCGGGCGGTGGTAGAGCCAGCGGATGACGAGGCGTTCCAGGATCACGCCCGCGACGAAGCCGACCGCGAAGGCGAGCGGCAGGGCGATGATGATGGAGAGCGTCCGGTCCGGAACGAACTGCTGCACCACGTAGCCGGTATAGGCGCCCATCATGATGAACTCGCCGTGGGCCATGTTGATGACGCCCATCACGCCGAAGGTGATGGCGAGGCCGATGGCGGCGAGAAAGTAGATGGAGGCGAGGGACAGCGCGTCGAGCGACAGGTCGAGGACCTGGTAGGCGCCGACCTTGGTCTGAATGCCGTTCAGCGCGGTCTCGGCCGCGTCGGTGATCGCTTTGGGCTGCAGGTAGGCCTCGTAGAAGGTGTGGCCGCTGATGAGGTCGTCGCGGTCCTCCTCCGTCAGCGTCGGCCGCACGGTGCCTGCGGCGGCGAGGCGCGCATAGGCCTCGTCGCGAGCCTCGCGGCTGTCCAGGCTGGCGACCGGCACCCCGGCGACGCTGCCGTTCTCGATGTTGGCGACCAATGCCGCGTCGCGCTGGGCGGCGTCGATGATGGCGGGCGCCATGTCGTTTCGCACAAGGAGATCGTATGCGGCGGCGGTGCCGAACGTCTCCGAGCCCGGCGACAGCACGCGCGCGACGTTCTCGTCCTCCGCCGGCTCGCCCTCGATCACCTTGGTGGTGGTGGCGAGAAGCGGCGTGATCGCGGCGCGGGCGGTGACGGAGATGTCGCCTGCGAAGCTCTCGATGGCGGCGACGCGCTCGGCCTCGTCGTCGGCGAAGCGGAGCGCCAGCAGCCGCTCGGCGAGGAGCATCTCGCGCTTGACGGAGGGGGTCTCCTCCGCGGCCAGCGCCTCGCGCAGGAGCGGGAGCTGCTCTTCGGAGGGGTCGGACAGGATGGACGCGACGGCGGACTTGCGCACGTCCGCATCCGGATTGGTGAGCTGGAAGCGCACGAGCGCCGTGGCGATCAGGCCCTGGATGCCGCGGTTGGGGCGCAGCTCGCTGACGTCACCGCGCGGCGCGGTCGCGAGCTCCTCGCCGGTGATGACGTGGGAGAGCACATAGTCGTTGCCCTGGCGCGCGCCGAGGAAGATGCGCCCGTCCGTCGTGCGGGCGACGAGTTCGCGGTTGCTCCAACGCTCCAGCACCGTGTCGGCGCCGTCGATGCCGGATGCGGCGATGGCGTCGATCACCGGGCCGATGGTGCGGCGGGAGCTCTCCTGAATCTCGGCGGTGTGGTCGAGCAGGAGCTGCTCGATCGGCGTTGGTGCCGGCTGGGCTGCGGCAGCCCCGATCAGGACGGCGAAAGCGGCGACGAGGCCGAGCGTCAGGCGGGCGAGCGCGGCGAAGAGGGGGCGCATGGCCCGTGCGGCGGCATGGATCGGCAAGAGACGGCCCTCGAGGATGGGAAGGCGCACCGCCTGGCGCGGCGGCGGCCGGAATGGCCTGTACGGCGGCCGCCGAGACCGCCATCGGGTGGTGGGCCGATGGCGGCGGCGCAACGCGGCACGAACTCCGGATCAATCTTGCAGTTAAATTAGGTTAAACGCAAGCAATGATCATATGATCGAGGCGTATCCGCGCGGCGGGACCGCGCGGGCGCGTTGGAACGGAGCCGGGATGTCCCCGGCCCCGTCGGCGCGTCAGTAGTTCGACTTGATCTGCACGCAGGTGTTGGTCTGCGTGTTGTACATGCCGCACTTCAGGTCCTTCCAGTCGGACTCCAGGACTGCGGACTCGGGCAGGAAGTCGGTCCAGGCGTCGCCGTCGACTTCCTTGGTCTGGGAGATGATGTCGAACTGGCCGTCGGCGGTGATTTCACCGATGAGGACCGGCTTGGCGAGGTGGTGGTTCGGGAGCATCACCGCGGTGCCGCCGGTGAGGTTCGGGAACTCCTGGCCGATCATCGCCTGCTCGACGGCGTCGACGTCCGTGGTGCCGGCGGCTTCGACCGCGTTCACCCACATGTTGAAGCCGATATAGTGCGCTTCCATCGGGTCGTTGGTGACGCGGTCCTCGCCCATGCGCTCCTTCCACTTGGCGATGAACTCTTCGTTCGCCGGGGTGTCGGCGGACTGGAAGTAGTTCCACGCGGCGAGGTGGCCGACGAGGTTGGAGGTGTCGAGGCCGGACAGCTCTTCCTCACCGACCGAGAAGGCGACGACGGGGATGTCGTCGGCCGACACGCCCTGCGCGGCGAGCTCCTTGTAGAAGCCGATGTTCGCGTCGCCGTTGATGGTGGAGATGACGCCGACCGAGGACCCGTCGGAGGCGAGATCGGTCACCTGGGTGACGATGGTCGACCAGTCGGAGTGACCGAACGGGGTGTAGTTCACGAAGATGTTCTCTTCGGGAATGCCCTTCTCCTTGAGGTAGGCCTCGAGGATATTGTTGGTCGTGCGCGGATAGACATAGTCGGTGCCGAGCAGCGCGAACTTCTCGATGCCGAGCTCTTCGAGGAAGTAGTCGACGGCCGGGATCGCCTGCTGGTTCGGCGCGGCGCCGGTGTAGAAGACGTTCTTGGAGGACTCTTCGCCCTCATACTGGACCGGGTAGAAAAGCAGGCCGTTCAGCTCTTCGATGACCGGCAGCACGGACTTGCGCGACACCGAGGTCCAGTTGCCGAAGATCACATCGACATTGTCGACGGTCAGAAGCTGGCGGGCGAGCTCGGCGAAGCGCGGCCAGTCGGACGCGGGGTCGACGACGACCGCTTCGAGCTGGCAGCCCAGAAGGCCCCCCTTCTCGTTCTGCTCGTCGACCAGCATGAGGATGGTGTCCTTCAGCGTGGTCTCGGAGATCGCCATGGTGCCGGAGAGGGAGTGGAGGACACCCACCTTGATCGGGCACTCGGCGTCCTGCGCGGCGGCCGGCACGGCGCCGGCGGCCACGAGGGCAGCCGCGACGATTGTCTTTTTCATTGATTGCTCCTTCGACTGCGACAGATGCGCGAATCGGTTGAAGCAAGACGCTTGCCACAATCGCAGCACACAGATGCGGCAACCGAGCGCGGAGGTTGCAGCCGCGATGCCGGCCGCAGTGTGGCGAAACTGCGGCGAGATCGGTCATGTTTGCTTACGAAAGAGGCGGATCGGCCGCCCGGTGCTCAGGCGTGGCCCATCACCGGGGTCGGCGGCAGATGGGCGACGGAGAACCAATAATGCTCCATCGACCGCACCGCATCGCGGTAGCTTTCCAGCTCGAGCGGCTTCTGCATGTACGAGTTGGCGCCGAGCTCGTAGGTTTCGCTGACGTCCGAGCGGGCACGCGACGATGAGAAAATGACCACCGGGATCGAGCGCATGTCGAGGTCGGACTTGATGCCGGCGAGGACGTCTTTGCCGCTCATGTCCGGCAGGTTGAGGTCGAGGACGATGAGGTCCGGCCGGCGCTGACCCTGATAGGGCCGCTGCCCGGTGAGAAAGGCGAACGCGTCCGCCCCGCCGCCGACCACGTGGAGTTCGATGTCGCGGTCAGCAATCGCCTCGCCCATCAGAACCACGTCTGCGGGATTATCTTCGACGAGGAGGATGGACGCCGACTTGGTCATACCCTTCCACAAGACGATCATTGGAAATTTACAGGCGAGGCCGGGCCAGTTTGGTCAGCAGACCGCCTGGCGTTCGTACGATGATCTACGCACCACTGTTGGAGTATATGCTAAAAAGCCGCACAAGTGTTCACGCCGCGGCTCGTTTTACAAAATAGTTGATGTAGTAAACTCGTGCACATCTGAATAATCTTATTTTCGCCCTAAGCACAGGGTTTTAAAGGGAAAGAGCCCAACCTGCACTGACAGGGGTATGGCCGAACTCTCGATTCAATTGTAAAACTCCGCCCGTGGCCGCCAGGTATGGCATGCATGAGGTAAGCAAGTGGGCGTTGGAAACGGCAACGGACGCACCGATCAAAGCGGTGCCGAAAGTGCATTGGTCCTCATCGTCGAGGATGAAGTGCCTGTTCAGGAGCTCGTTTCCCAAATTGTGCAGCGTGAGAAATTCCGCGTCGCCTTGGCCGACAGCGTGCGCTCGGCCGAAGCGATCCTGGAAAGCGAGGATGTGACCCTCGCCCTGATCGACCTCACATTGCGTGACGGAAACGGCCTCGATCTCGTCCGCCGGCTGTCGATGGATCCCATGGTGGGGACCATCATCATGTCCGGCGCGGCGGACGACATGGACCGCATCATCGGCCTCGAAGTCGGCGCCGACGACTACGTGACGAAACCGTTCAACAACCGGGAACTCGCTGCTAGACTGCGACGTCATGCCGCACGGATCCAGTTCATCCGCGGACAGTCGGGTCCGACGTCCGAGCCCGTCGCGAACGGCAAGGCCGGTGCGTCGCTGGGCGGCTGGACGATCGACGAGTCGCGCCGCGCCGTCTACGACGAGACCGGCGACCGGGCGGCTCTGTCCGACGCGGAATTCCGCACGCTGATCAGCCTCTTCCGCAACCAGGGCGTGGTCATGAGCCGCGACGGTCTCTATCGCGAGGTCGTCGGACCCGGAGCGCGTGATCCCCTGGACCGGCGGATCGACGTCTACGTCTCAGGGTTGCGCAAAAAGCTGAAATTGAACGACCCGCATCGCATTCGGACGGTGCATGGCGTCGGATATATTTTGGACTAACCGGCAAAAACTTCGGAAGAATCGAACATTTCGGCGGGTGCATCGGACGGATTTGGCTCTTGAGGCTGGACCTATCCTCTGGTTGCACTTACAAGCTTGGAACAACCCTGAGCGGCGACAGTGAGGGTAGCCCCGGCGCAGATCCAAGCAGCGAGTTCACGATGACCGAGACTCCGAAGCCCACCGGCCCAAACCGTGAGGACGAGCTGCAGGACCTCGTCCGCGAAGAGGTGTCCCTGCTGTCGCTTCTCCTCGCGCCCAACCGGCACGGAGAAACGCTTCGCCAGAGTCTAATGCTGGCGCTCGGCCTTCCCGACCACGGCGACCCCGCCGATCAGGATGCCGGGATGATGGACCGCCACGCCGAGGCCGCCGCCTCGGTCGCCCAGCCGGACGGAGCCCACGCGGCAAATCCCGCCTCCGGAACGCCGCCAGGCTCCAGCACGGCCCCACACGGTGCCGGCGCGCGAAGACCCTGCGAAGTGCCAAGCGGCGAGGTTCCGCGCCCCACCGCCGGCCCCGGCAGCGGCAGGCTCAACGGCAGCGCCATGGGTTCCGGCCATGCGCACCCCGGCAGTATGGACGCCGGTGGCGTGGGCTCCGGCAATATGGACCACGGTGGCGAGGGCTCTGATGGCATGGGCTCCGGTGGCGACGCAGACGCACCGCTCCAAAGCTGGCCGATGGGACGGCTCGCCCTGGAACCCGGCAGAAACACGAAGCACGCCCTCGTGGCCGACGACAACACCATGGTCCGCGAGCACACCACCAAGCTCTTGGAACGCCTCGGTTACGCTGTCACCGGCGCCGAGAACGGCCCCATGGCCCTGCGCCTCCTCAAGGGCCTGCCCCGCCTGGACCTCTTGGTGACAGACGTGGTCATGCCTCTCGCCATGAACGGGCATCAGCTCGCCGAGAAGGTGAAAGAGGAGTTCCCCCACGCCGCCGTGGTCTACGTCTCCGGTTTCGCCGATCTCGGCGTCGAAGAACGCGTCGGCCTGCCGGATACGGTGAACCTTCTCGCCAAACCCTTCACGCGCAACGAATTCAACGACGCCATCCGCCTGGCAGTAATCCAGGCGCAGAACGACGCTGCCACCGCGCTGCACTGACCGACGCGGAACCGGCACAAACCGGCGCCGATCCGCCCTGCGCACACCGGCGCAAGCCGCCCTGCGCGCACCGGCGCCAATCCGCCTCGCGCGCACCGGCGACTACGCGTCCGGCACGCATAGACGCCAACCCGCCCCGCACGCAGCGGTACCGACCCACTCGGCGCAAATTCGCCCGGCGCCGACAGGCTACGACGTGCATCGCGCGCGCCGACGCCGACACGCGATGAAGATCGGCGTTAACCTGCCGCCCGCGCACCGGCGATACCGCATCCGGCAGGCACAGGCCCCAATCCGCCTCGAACAAACCGGTACAAAACCGCCTCGCACGGGCCGAGACCGATCCGCCCGGGCGTATACCGGCGCCAACGCGGTCCGCGGGCAACCGCGCCAACTCGCCCTGCGGCGCCCGCACCGCTATCAATCCGCCGCGCGGGTCATGGTCGCCGGATCGGAGAGCACCGCATCGTTACCGCGCCTACAGGCCGCCCCCGCACCTGCTGCGCCTCATTCCGCCGGTTCAGGGGCGCGTTGGCCGAGCAGGACGCGGACCGTGCGCCCGATATCGGCCCCGATGCCCAGCAAAGCCGGCACGAGGACCAGCACCAGAACCGTCGCCGAGGCGAGGCCGAACACCATCGTCACCGCCATCGGCTTCAGGAATTCGGCCGAGATCGAGCCCTCGAAAATCAGCGGTACCAGCCCGCCGATGGTCGTCAGCGAGGTGAGGAGCACCGCCCGCAGCCGGTCCGCGCTCGCCCCCACCGCCGCGCCCGCGAACGCCTCGCCCTCCACCAGACGCTCGTCGAACCGCTTCACCAGGATGATGGAATCGTTGACGAGGATACCCCCCAGGCCGAGCAGCCCGACGAACGACACGATCGTGAGGCTCATCCCCAGCGCGGCATGGCCGAGGATCGCCCCGACCGCGCCGAAGGGGATGATCAGCATCACCACCACCGGCCGCCAGTAGGAGCCGAAGACGAGCGCCAGGGTGAGGTAGATGACGGTGAGCGCCATCCAAGCCCCGGCGCGCAGATCCTCGAAAGAGCGCCGCCGCTCACGGTCGCGCCCGCCGAACTCGCCGCGCACGCCGTAGCGCGCCTCCACCATCGGCAGCACCTCCGCCGCCACACGCTCGGTCAGCGCTTGCGGGGTGATGACGTCGGCGTCCACGTCGGCGGTGACGGCGATGGTCACCGTCCCGTCGCGCCGCAGGATGGTGGAGAAGCTGTTGCGCTCGGTGACCGACACCACCTCGGACGCAGGGACGAAGCGCCCGCCCGGAGCGCGCAGGAAGAGGTCCTCCACCGCCACCGCCGCACCGCCGTCCCGCTGGCGGACACGCACAGGCACCTCCTCAGCGTCAGGCCCGATGATGAGCCGCCGCGCGATCTCCCCCTCGAACGCGCCGCGCATCTGGGCGCCGACGCTCTCCAGCGTGAAGCCCAGCGCCTCGCCGCGCGGGGTCAGGCTCAGCGCCAGCTCCGGCTTGCCGTAGGGCAGGTTGTCGGCGACGCCCGACACGCCGTCCCATGCGGAGACGATGGACATCACCTCCGTCGCCGCCAGCTTCAGCGCGGAGGGCGCGGCGCCCGTCAGCCGCAGGTCGAGGTCCCGCCCCGGCGGCCCGCCTCGCCGCTCCTCGATGGAGGCCGACTTCACGCCCGCGAGGTCCGGCAGCGCCGCCCGCCAGGCGCGCACCAGGTCGGGCGTCCTCACCTGACGCGTCTCGGACGGGGTGAGCTGCACGTTGAGCGTGGCGAGGTTGTCGCCTGTGTCCCGCCCCGCACGGCCGATGAGGGCGTAGGCGTCGGCCACAAGCGCCCCCTCCTGCGCCAACCGCGCCTCGGTGGCGAGCAGCGCCGCCTCGATCGCCTCGATGCCGGCGATGGCCGAGCCGCGCGGCGTGCCGGGGTGAAACTCCACCCGCGCGGTGACGAACTCGGACTCCGGCGACGGGAAGAAGACGAAGCGCACATGGCCGCCGCCGATATAGAGCCCGTAGACCACCACCATGATGGCGCCCACCGCGAAGGCGGCCGTGGCGTAGCGGAAGGCGTAGGTGGCGCGCACGATCGCCGTGAAGGGCCCGTCGCGGAAGGCGTTGAAGGCACGGTCGAAACCGGCGCGGAAACGGGCGAGAGGGTCCCGCGGCAGGCGCCCGGCACCGCGTGCGATGCGCCGCTCCACAAGCCCCGCCGCCGCGAGGCCGAGGAGGATCGCCACGACGGCGAGGAGCGACGGCGGCAGCGCCAGAACCGGCCGCAGGAAGGCGAGCCCCTCGGCCGCCGCCGTGCCGTTGTCGATGAGCCAGGCCGTCGCGCGGATCAGCCCGCCGATGAACGCCGCGCCGAGCCCGGCGATGACCGTGAGCCGCACGAAGCGCCCCAGCGCCAGCCGCCCGCCCCCGGTGCCTGCGCCCGTGCCTGCGCTCGTGTGGCCGGAATGGGCCAGATGCCCCGGCAGCACCAGGAAGCACTCCACCAGCGAGGCGACGATGATGGCGATCCCCACCAGAGGCAGCGCCGACATCATCTGCCCCATCACGTCGCGCATCAGGAAGATGGGTGCGAAGGCGGCGACGGTGGTGACCGACGAGGCGAGCACCGGGACCATCATCTCGGTCGCGCCGCGCACGGCGGCGTCGGCCGGGGGCACGCCGCGCTGGGCCAGCGTGTCGGCATGCTCGCCCACCACGATGGCGTCGTCGACGATGACGCCGAGCATCATGATGAGGGCGAACAGGGAGACCATGTTGAGGCTCTGCCCGCTCGCCAGCATGACCGCGAGCGTGCCGGCGAAGGCGACCGGGATGCCGAGCGCCACCCACAGGGCGATGCGCGCGTCGAGGAACACGAACAGCACCGCCAGCACCACGGCGAGGCCCTGCCAGCCGTTGGTGACGAGGATGGAGATGCGCTCCCACAGCATCTCGGTCCGCACGTCGTAGAGCTTCACGTCGAGGCTTGGGGGCAGGGTCGGGCGCACGGTCTCCACGTAGGCGCGCACGGTGCGGTCGGCGTCGAGCGCGTCGGCGGTGGGGGCGCGCTCGATGGTGATTTCGATGGCCGGGTTGCCGCCCCGCAGGCCAGAGACGGAGCCGCGCGCAAAACCTTCCGCCACGTCGGCCACGTCGCGAACCGTGATGGCCTCGCCGTTGGCCAGCGCACGGACGGGGAAGGCGGCGATGGCGTCCGGCGTGTCGCCCGCGGCCAGCACCCTCACCTGCCGCTCGACCACCCCCTCGACGACGCCGGACGGCCGGTCCCTCGTGTTCGCGCGCACCGCGGCGGCGACGTCCTCCACGGTGAGGCCGAGGCGCAGGAGGTCCGCCTCGCGCGTGTCGACGACGATCTCGCGGTCGCGCGCGCCGCCGATGGTCACGCGGTCGAGCCCTTCGGCCAAAAGCCCGTCGCGGATACGCCGCGCGAACACCTGCAGCGCGGCTTCCGAGAAGGGGCCGGACACCGACACCTTGGCGACGGGATCGCGCAGCGTGTCGAAGCGCACGACGGGCGTTTCGGTCTCCTCCGGCAGCGTGGTGATGGCGTTGATCGCCTGTTCCACGTCGGAGAAGGCCTTCTGCATGTCGCTGCCGGCCTCGAACTCGATGGTGGTGTTGGCGGAGCCTTCGCGCGCGGTGGAGCGGACGGTGTCGACCCCGGTGAGATAGCGCACCGCCGGCTCCACGGCAGAGAGGATGTTGTCCGACACGTCCTCCGCGCTGGCGCCGGGCCAGCGGATGGTCACCTCGACCTGCGACAGGTTGGTCGGCGGCCAGAAGCGCGTGGTGAGGCCGGACAAGGCGAAGATGCCGAGCGCCAGCATGAGCGCCATCAACAGGTTGGCGGCGTTGGGATGGCGGGCGAAGCCGCCGATGAGACGGTTCATCAGGACGGCTCGCGGGCGGCGGCGGATGCGCCGGGCCCATCCGCCGGGGCGAGCTCGACGCGGCGCACCTTCAGCCCCTCCCCCGCCTCGGCGAGGTGGGTGGTGACCAGCACCTCGCCGGGCCTCAGCGGACCGCGGACGATGACCTCGTCCCCGTCGCGCGCCAGCACGGTGACCGGGCGGCGCACCAGGCGGTCCTCGTCGCCGATGACGAAGACGTGGTCGCCATAGAGCGCGGCGGCCGGGATGCGGGCGGCGCCGGGGTGCGCGCGATCGGGCACGGACACTTCCACGAAGGCGCCGGGGCGCGGCACGGCCCCCGCGGGTATCGCCAGCCGGGCATAGACGTCGACGCCTCCGGTATCGCTTTCGACCTCGGCGCCGATGCGCTCGATGGCGGCGCTATAGGTCAGCGGAACGTCGCCGATGGCCCATGCGACCTCCACCTCGGCGCCGATCAGCGAGCCGCCGGCGACGAGGCGGCCATAGCGCGCGTCGGACAGGACGAAGCGGACCTCCAGCGCGTCGGCCCGCACCAGGGTCACGGCCACGTCGTTGGCGGCGAAGATGCGGCCGAGCGCCGCGGTCTCGCTCTCGACGATGCCGCGGAAGGGCGCGGTGAGCACGGTGTCCTCCAGCGCGCGCTCGGCCTCGGCGACAGCCCATTCCAGCCGCTCGATGGCGGCGCGCTGCTGCTCCAGCCGGGCCTCCTCGCCCTCCAGATTGTAGCGCGCCTCGTCCTCGGACAGGCGGCGCTGGCTGACGATCAGGCGCCGCTCGTCGACGGCGCGGTCGGTGATGGTGCCGGTGCGAAGCTGCGTTGCGCGTTCGAGGTCGCGTTCGGCGAGGTCGCGCTGCTCGCGGGTGCGGTCCAGCGCGCTCCTCGCCATGGCGATGCGGCTTTCGGCCTCGCGGGCGGCGGCCTCGGCCTCGCGCAGCTGGGCGCGCGCTTCGGTGAGGGCGCCCTCGTAGGCGAAGGGGTCGATGGTGACGAGCGCCTCGCCCTCGTCCACCACGGCGCCGACGGCAAGGCGCGGGTGCATGTCCACCACGCGGCCGGGCGAGGCGACGCGCAGCTCGGCCCTCTCCCGCGCCACAACCTCGCCGAACGCGCGCAGGGTGGCGCGGTGGGTGCCGAGGGTAATGTCCTCGGCGGTGACGGAGTAGACCGTCTCGGCCCGGCCGGCCGCGCCGTGCGGCATCTGCGGCCGGTCGGCGACGAGGCGGTTCGTCCACGTGAAGGCGGCGAACAGGATGACGGCCGGGAGCACCGCCTGGGCGAGAAGACGGGCCGTGCGGGCCGCCATACGCCTCATGACGATACTCCCGGCCGGGAGACGGGCTCTGCCACCGACGGCCCCGTCAGTGGGGTTTGCCGCGCGGGGCGAGCGTTTCCGGCTCGAAGACGTAGTGGGTGTTGCAGAACTCGCATGTCACCTTGATCGCACCGTCCTCGACCATCGAGGCGCGGTCCTCCTCACTGAACTGGCCCAGCATCACCTGGATCCGCTCATTGGAGCAGTGACACTCTGCACTCAGGCTGAACGGGTCGAAAACCCGCACGTCGCGCTCGTTGAAGAGGCGCAGGAGGAGCCGCTCGGCGGTGATCTCCGGGTCGACCAGCTCGTGGTCCTGCGCGCTCTGGGTGCGGGCGGCGGCCTCGATCCATGCGTCGTCTTCGTCCCTCTCGTCGCGCGCGGCATCGTCCGGCGCGTCGCCGGGGTCGATGTCGTGGACGACGATGCGCTCGGCCGCCTCCGGCAGGAACTGCACGGTGACGCCGCCGCCCCGCCAGACGCGGCGCGGCTCCTCGCCGGGGCGGCGCTCCAGCGTCTCGGCGACGGCGAGGCGCACCATGGTCGGGATCTGCTCGGACTGGGTGAAGTAGGCGTGGGCCACCTCCTCCAGGCTCTTTCCGGTCATCTCCACGACGCCCTGGTAGCGGCGCACGGTGTCGCGCGGGTCGATGGTGAGGGCCATCGTGCCGGTGCCGACGAGGTCGGCCAAGTCCGGATTCTCGGCGAGCGCCGCGACGGCGTCCGCATCGAAGCGGGCGTAACCGCGCAGGCTGTCGGGCGAGGTATAGTCTGTGACGATGAGCGAGACGGGGCCGTCGGTCTGGATCTGGAGGATCACGCGGCCCTCCATCTTCAGTGCGGTGGCGAAGAGGACGTTGAGGATGATGGCTTCGCCGAGGAGGCGCGAGACGGCGGGCGGATAGTCGTGCCGGCGCAGGATGTCGTCGAGGGACGACCCGAGCCGGGCGACACGGCCGCGCACGTCGAGCGCATCGACGGCGAACGGGAGGACACAATCGTCGGCAGTGGCGGTCACGGCGAGCCTTTGAATCTGGGACGCAAGGTGGATTTGGAGCGCAGGGATCCGAAACGCGAAACATCTGCCGCCGGCCCGAAGGCACGGCGTGCAAAGCGGACTCTGCGGTCGGGCAGACCCTCTATATAGGTGTTGCAGCACGGGACGCCACAGCCGCCCCCGCCCGGTCTGCCCCCCCTCCGGCCCGGCACGCCCCGCTCGTCCGACTGGCCCGGCTTACCCGCTCGTCCGGCTGCCGGCACAGCCTCTCGTCCGGCTGGCCCGGAACAGCCTCTCGTCCCGCGCGCCGAGGCGAGGGGGTCCCCTGCCGCCTGTTCCTCGGAGCCACCGTCGCGCCAATCCCTTGGCGGAGGCGGTGGTGCGCCATCAAGGGGCCGCAGGCCGGCTTCAGCCGCTTGCCCTTGATGGTGTGCCGCCGTCTCTGCCATGCGGTGCAGTGCGGCGGTGGGTTCGAGGAGCGGGCGGCACTCCCCTGTTCCTTGGTGGACCCGAGCCCCTTCGGCACCGCGCCCCGGCGATGCGGCTCTGAGGCGCGATGCTGCACACGGCCACGAAAAACCCCGGCGCGCGGGAAGCGCACCGGGGTCGCCGGAACGGTGTCGTCGGGGCGGAGCGTCGCAGCAGTGTGCGGCGTCAGCCGAGCCGGTCGAACACGTAGGCCAGGATCGCCTTCTGGGCGTGGACGCGGTTCTCGGCCTCGTCGAACACGGCCGAGCGCGGACCGTCCATCACGGCGTTGGTGACCTCCTCGCCGCGGTGGGCGGGAAGGCAGTGCATGAAGATGGCGGACGGCCCCGCCTCCTCCATCAGCGCCTCGTCCACCTGGTAGGGGCGGAAGACGTGGCGCCGCTCCTCCTCGTCCTCGTCGCCCATGGAAGCCCAGGCGTCGGTCACCACGACGTCACAGCCGCGCACGGCCTCCTTCGGGTCGGTGCCGACGGTCACGTCCGCGCCGAGGCGGCGGGCGGTGTCGACCACGGTCGGGCGGAGCGCGAACTCCGGCGGCGTCGCGATACGCATCTTGAAGCCGAGCTTGGGCGCGGCCTCCAGCAACGTCGACAAGACGTTGTTGCCGTCGCCCACCCAGGCGAGCGTCTGCTCGGCCAGCGGGCCGACCCGCTCCTCGATGGTGATGAGGTCGGCGATGATCTGGCACGGATGCGACCGGCGCGTGAGGCCGTTGATCACCGGCACCTCGGCCGCCTCGGCGAAGGTGGTGAGGCCGCCGTGGTCCAGCATGCGGATCATCACCGCCGAGACGTAGCGCGACAGCACCTTGGCGGTGTCCGAGAGGGA
This sequence comes from Acuticoccus yangtzensis, assembly GCF_001927245.1. GTDB lineage: Bacteria > Pseudomonadota > Alphaproteobacteria > Rhizobiales > Amorphaceae > Acuticoccus > Acuticoccus yangtzensis. The sequence goes on from NZ_MJUX01000006.1 coordinate 173,645, forward strand.
CTCGCCGCGGCCGAGCTGCATCTCGTCCCCGGAGGCGACGATGGTGTCGCCGCCAAGCTCACGCATGGCGAGATCGAACGAGAAGCGGGTGCGCGTGGACGGCCGCTCGAACAGCATGGCGAGCGTCTTGCCGCGCAGCCGGTCGGTGCGGATGCGCCCTTCGGCCTTGACCCGGTGGCCTTCGTCCAGAATGGCCCGCAGCGCCTCGGGCGACTGAGACGCGATGTCGAGAAAATGCTTGGGGCTCATGCGCCGGCCTTATCCTTGTTCGTCTCGAGCGCCACGGCGGCCGCTTCCAGCCGCCGGGTCGCTTCACGCAAATCCTCTTCCGTGGCGACGAGGCCGGGGAGGAAACGCACCACATTGTCCCCCGCGGGGATGATGAGCAGCCCCGCGTCGCGCGCGGCCAGCGTCACGTCGCCGGCCGGCGCGCGGCATTTCACGCCGATCATCAGGCCCTCGCCGCGGACGGTCTCGTAGATGTCCGGATGGCTGTCGACCACGCCGGAGAGCGCCTGCATCAGGAAGGTGCCCTTGCGGCGCACCTCGTCCAGGAAGCCGTCGGCCAACACCACGTCGAGCACCGCGTTGGCGGCGGCGCAGGCGAGCGGCGTGCCGCCGAAGGTGGTGCCGTGGGTGCCCGGCGTCATCACCGTGCCGACCGCCTCGGTGGTGAGGCAGGCGCCGATCGGGAAGCCGCCGCCGAGGCCCTTGGCGGAGGATAGGATGTCGGGCGTCGTGCCCAGCGCCTCGTAGGCGAAGAGCGTGCCGAAGCGGCCGACGCCGGTCTGCACCTCGTCGAAGATGAGGAGAAGCCCTTGCGCGTCACAGATGCGCCGCAGCTCGGCCAGGACCGCGCGGTCGATCACCTTCACGCCGCCCTCGCCCTGCACCGGCTCGATCATGATCGCCGCCGTCTCGGGGCCGATGACCGCCTTCAGCGCGTCCATGTCACCGAGCTCGACCTTGTCGAATCCGGGCGCGGGGTCGCCGAAGCCTTCCTGATATTTCGGCACGCCGGTGGCGGCGAGCGCCCCCAGGGTGCGGCCGTGGAAGGCGCCGGTGAAGGTGACGATGCGCGTCCGCTCCGGGCGGCCGTTCACATAATGATAGCGGCGCGCGCACTTGATCGCGGCCTCGTTCGCCTCGGCGCCCGAGTTGCAGAAGAAGACGCGGTCCGCGAAGGAGTGCTCGACCAGCCGATCGGCCAGCCGCTCCTGCTCGGGGATCCGGTAGAGGTTGGACGTGTGCCAGACCTTCTCGACCGCCTCTTTCATCTTGGCGACGAGGTGCGGATGGGCGTGCCCCACGGAGGTGACGGCGATGCCGGACCCCATGTCGAGGTATCGTCGCCCATCCGAGCCCTGAAGCCAGACACCTTCGCCGGTCTCGAAGGAGATGTCGGCGCGGCCATAGTTCGGGAACAGGCTGTTGATCGTCATGGGGTAACTCGCGGTTTTGCGAAAGATTGTCCCCAGCTCCGTCAAGGCCAGCGGGGGACAGGCGGGCTTTCTTTCCGATGGTTGGGGAAAAAGCAAGGTTTGAGTCGCGGCGGACTCGGCGACTCTAGACCGCGAATCGCCAAATCTCTTACGATTCTGGACGTAGCGTTAGGACAGCGACGGACTCACACTTGGTCAAGCCCCCTCTGCGGCTGTGGATCAAGCTGTGAATCGGTCGTGAACAAAGGGATGAGGCGATGAGCTGGACCGACGAGCGAATCGAGGTTTTGCGCAAGATGTGGGCAGAGGGCATGTCCGCGTCCCAGATCGCCAACTCTCTTGGTGGTGTCACGCGCAATGCGGTGATCGGCAAGATCCACCGTCTCGGCTTGTCGGGCCGGGTCAAGGCGCCGCAGGCGGGCCGCGCCCGTCCGCGACCGGCGGCCGCATCCGCTGCCGCACCGCCGCCGCCGGTGGCCAAGCCCGCCCCTGCCCCGCGCGTGATGGCCGCGGGGGCGCTGGCGGTGAAGGTGGTGGAGCAGCCGGAGATGGAGGTCGCCCCCGCGCCCGCCGCCATCGTCGCGTTTTCCGAAGGGATCGGCCTCATGGACCTGTCCCACTCCACGTGCCGCTGGCCGGTGGGTGATCCGTCGTCGGCCGACTTCCGCTTCTGCGGCTGCAAGGTCGGCGCGGGCGACATTTATTGCCGCCCCCATGCCGAGCAGGCCTTTCCGGCCCGCAAACCCTCGCGCTGATTCACCGGCGCGCCGGGCGCGCCGCATCTCGACGGCGCCGCGGCGCCGAGACGAGACGAGGCGGCCGACGCGCCGCCATGACGGGTGAGGGCCGATCTGCCGCCGTCACGACGTGAGCCCGGCAGCAGCGCCGCCAGGCCGAAGCGTCAGAGCCCCCGGCGGGCCACTCTCAGTGAATGTGGAACTGGTCGTTGAAGGCGTAGCCCGCGCCGCGCACCGTGCGGATGGGGTCCTTCGCCTTGCCGCGGTTGATCGCCTTGCGCAGCCGGCCGACGTGGACGTCCACCGTGCGCTCATCGACGTAGACGTCCCGCCCCCACACACCGTCCAGAAGCTGCTCGCGCGAGAAGACGCGGCCGGGCGACTGCATCAGGAACTCCAACAGGCGGAACTCGGTCGGGCCGAGATGCACCTCGCGCGTCGCACGGCGGACGCGGTGCGTGGTACGGTCGAGCTCGATGTCGCCCGCCTTCAGCATCGTCGATACTACGGCGGGTTTGGAGCGGCGCAGGATGGCGCGCACGCGGGCCATCAGCTCCGGCGTGGAGAAGGGCTTCACCACATAATCGTCGGCGCCGGTGGCAAGGCCGCGGATGCGCTCCGTCTCCTCGCCGCGCGCCGTCAGCATGATGATCGGCAGGTTCTCCGACTGCGGCCGCGAGCGCAGGCGGCGGCAGAGCTCGATGCCTGACAGGCCCGGCAGCATCCAGTCCAGGATGAGGAGATCGGGCAGGTTCTCCTGCAGCTTGATCTCCGCCTCGTCGCCGCGCATGGCGCTGTCGACCGCGTAGCCCTCGGCTTCGAGGTTGTAGCGCAGGACGAGCTGCAGCGGCTCCTCGTCCTCGACGATCATCACCTGGGGCAAGGTCATCGGCCTCCGTCGCGCTTGCGGGTGTCGGCCCAGTCCGCCGACAGGTAGGACGTCGAGTCCATCTTCACCCGCGTGTCCACCGGCTGCTCGCCGGTGATGAGATAGTGGATGTTCTCGGCGATGTTCGTCGCGTGATCACCGATCCGCTCGATGTTCTTGGCGCAGAACAACAGGTGCGTGCAGAAGGTGATGTTCCGCGGATCTTCCATCATATAGGTCAACAGCTCGCGGAAGATCGAGGTGTAGATGGCATCCACCTCGTCGTCGCGGCTGCGCACGTCGAGCGCGGCCGAAAGATCCTGCGTGGCGAAGGCGTCGAGTACCACCTTCAACTGCTCGAGCGCGATGTCCGACATGTGCTCCATGCCGAGCGCGACGCGGGCGGGGAAGGTCCGCCCCTCGATCGCCATGACGCGCTTGGCGTTGTTCTTGGCGAGATCGCCGACGCGCTCCAGGTCGGCGGAGATGCGCATCGCCGCCACCAGCTCGCGCAGCGCCTTGTCGGCCGGGCGGTGGGCCGCGATCAGCTCCACCGCGTGATTTTCGACGCTGCGCTGCATGGCGTCGAGCCGCTGGTCCGCGGCGATGACACCGCGCGCCCGCTCGGGCTCGATGCGCGTGAGGGCGGTGACGGAGTCCATGACGAGGTGCTCGGCGAGGCCGCCCATCTCGGCCACTTCGGCCGCAAGGCTCACCAGCGCCCGCTCGCGATGATCGTCCATCACACTCACCCCCATCACTCTTTTTCTCTCCCTGACATCCAGGCTGTCGCGCCGGTCATGAGGCGCCGGGCCGACGTCCGGCGCCGCTCTCATCACTTAGCCGAAGACGCCCGAAATATAGTCCTTCGTGCGCGGCTCCTGCGGGTCCTCGAAGATCGTCTTCGTCGGCCCCTCCTCGACGAGATCGCCGAGGTGGAAGTAGGCGGTGCGGTCGGACACGCGCTGCGCCTGGCTCATCGAGTGCGTCACGATGATGATCGTATAATTCTGCTTCAGCTCGTGGATCAGCTCTTCCACGGTGCCGGTGGCGATCGGGTCGAGCGCGGAGCACGGCTCGTCCATGAGGATCACTTCCGGCGACACGGCGATGGCGCGGGCGATGCAAAGGCGCTGCTGCTGACCGCCCGACAGGCCGGTGCCCGGCTCGTGCAGGCGGTCCTTCACCTCGTTCCACAGGCCGGCGCGGGCGAGCGAGCGCTCGACGATCTCGTCGAGGTCCGCCTTCTTGGAGGCGAGGCCGTGGATGCGCGGACCGTAGACGATGTTCTCGTAGATCGACTTGGGGAACGGATTCGGCTTCTGGAACACCATGCCGACGCGGGCACGCAGCAACACCACGTCGAGCGCGTGATCGTTGAGATCCTCGCCGTCCATGTTGAGCTGCCCCAGAACGCGGCAGCCCGGAATGGTGTCGTTCATGCGGTTGAAGCAGCGCAGGAAAGTGGACTTGCCGCAGCCGGACGGGCCGATGAAGGCCGTCACCGCCTGGGCCGGGATGTCGATCGACACCCCGTGCACCGCTTCCTTCGTGCCGTAGATGACCGAGACGTCCTTCGCCTCGATCTTGGTCTCCCGCGCTACGGGGTCCGGACGCCGGATGGTGGCGAAACGGTTGTGGGCGTGCGGGTTCTTGGTCTTCGGCGCTTCGACGGCCGTATCGACTGCTGCCATGATCGGGGTCCTTGTTACCAGCGGCGCTCGAAGCGGTGGCGCATCAGAATGGCGAGTGCGTTCAGCGTGATCATCACGCCGAGCAGCACGAGGATGGCCGCGGCGGTGCGCGACTCGAAGAAGTTGCGGTTCTCGTTGCCCTGCCAGAGGTAGATCTGCACCGGCAGCGCGGACGCCTGGTCCAGCGGAGTCGACGGCACCGACGCCACGAAGGCGTTCATGCCGATGAGGAGCAGCGGCGCCGTCTCGCCCAGCGCCTGGGCGACGCCGATGATGGCACCCGTCAGCATGCCGGGGACCGCGAGCGGCAGGGTGTGGTGGAACATCGCCTGCGTCGGCGAAGCGCCGATGCCGAGCGCCGCCTGGCGGATCGACGGCGGCACCGCACGAAGCGCCGCACGGGAGGCGATGATGACGGTGGGCAGCGTCATCAAGGAGAGAACGAGGCCGCCGACGAGGGGCGCCGACAACGGCAGCCCGAGGAAGTTGATGAACACCGCCGCGCCGAGCAGGCCGAAGACGATCGACGGCACCGCGGCGAGGTTGTTGATGTTCACCTCGATGAGGTCGGTCAGCCGGTTCTTGGGCGCGAACTCTTCCAGATAGATCGCCGCCATGACGCCGACCGGGACGGCGACGGTCATGACGATGAGCATCATCATCACCGAGCCGACCATGGCGCCGAGCAGGCCCGCCGTCGCGCCGGAGGAGCGCGAGTCGACGTTGGTGAAGATCGACGAGGCGAAATTCATCTCGATGACGCCGCGATCGTAGAGCGCGTCGGCCCACTCTTGCTGCTCGGGGCTGAGCTGCTGCATGCGCTGCGGCAGGTCGCGGTCGATGTTGCCCTTCAGCCAGGTGTCGACGTTCTCGTTCGCCACCAGCGCCACCGGAACCGTGGTGCCGATGATCGACGGATCCGCCTCCACCAGCGCCGCCAGCTCGTAGCGCGCGTTGGCGTTGACGAGGCCGTAGACATTGCGCGTCTCGGACGGATCGCCCGCCGCCGGGATCTCGGCCGCGATGGCGCTCTGCACCAGACGGTCGAACCGGGCACGGCGCAGGCCGCGGATCCAGGCGTTGACGTTGTCCAGATGCTCGGCCGCGGACTGGCCGGGCTGCTGGACGGGGCGCGGGTCGATGTCGATCACCTCGGGGTCGAAGTTGATCTCGAGATGAAGGGTCGCCTGCCAGAAGGCCGGAACGCCCTTGTAGAGGATCGACCCGAAGAGGACGAAGACCAGGGCGATACCGATCAGGATGGCGCCGAGGCCGACCGCGCGGAACGTCGTTTCCGAGCGGTGACGTTTGGCCAGCTTCGCCTGGACCAGATCGCGGTTGGATTTCTTCTCGGACATGGCTTCCGTTGCTGTGGTTGTCGTCGCCATCGATCCTACTCGTATTGTTCGCGATATTTGCGGACGATGTAGATGGCCACCACGTTGAGGCAGAGCGTGATGACGAAGAGCGTGAGGCCGAGCGCGAAGGCCACCAGCGACTGCGGCGACGCGAAATCGGTGTCGCCGGTGAGCTGGTTGACGATGGTCACGGTGACCGTGGACACCGCCTCGAAGGGGTTCGCGGTGAGGACCGGCGAATTGCCCGCCGCCAGCACCACGATCATGGTTTCGCCGATGGCCCGCGACACGGCCAGCAGGAAGGCGCCGACGATGCCGGGAAGCGCCGCCGGAAGGATCACGCGGCGGATCGTCTCGGAGCGCGTGGCGCCGAGGCCATAGGAGCCGTCACGCAGCGACTGCGGCACCTGGGAAATGATGTCGTCCGACAGCGAGGACACGAAGGGGATGATCATGATCCCCATCACGATGCCCGCGGTGAAGGCGGATGTTGCGTTGATGTCGAGGCCGACGGCATCGCCCATCGTCGAGAGGAAGGGGCCGACGGTGAAGGCAGCGAAGATGCCGTAGACGATGGTCGGGATGCCGGCGAGCACCTCCAGCATCGGCTTGGCGACGAAGCGGAACTTCGGCCCGGCATATTCGGACAGGTACACCGCCGCCATCAGGCCGATCGGCACCGCGACGATCATCGCGATGATGGTGATCATCAACGTGCCCCAGAGGAGCGGCAGAAGGCCGAAATCGCCCTGCCCACCGTGGCCCGTCGTCGAAAAGCGCGGGTTCCAGGAGGTGCCGAGGAAGAAGTCGATCGGGTTGACGAAGGTGAAGAAGCGCACCGCCTCGCCCAGCACCGAAAGGACGATGCCGACGGTGGTGAGCACCGCGATCGCCGAGCAGGTGATCAGCAGCATCTCGATGGCGGTTTCGATGCGGTTGCGGGCGCGGAACTCGGGGGAGATCCTCGTGCGCGCGACCAGCGTGCCGGCGACGGCGGCGACGGCGATGAGCGCGACCAGCGCCATCTTGCCGATCCACTCGACGTTCTTCAGCGCGGCGGCGGCCTGGACCTGGTAGGGGGCCGGCTCGCCGAACATGCCGAACCCGCCGGCGATGCTCTCGACCTGCCGCGTCTGGTTGGCGAGCTCGGCGGCATCGTTCAGCACCTCCTGCGGGAAGTAGGACTGAATGATCACCGTCTCGATCGTCGGCGTGATCAAGGAATAGACGATGAAGATGATCGCCGCCGGGATCGCGCACCACAGGACGAGGTAGAGGCCATAATAAGGCGGGCGGGAGTGCAGCTTCTCGCCCGTCTGGCTGGCGACGCGGCGGCTCGCGGCCGCCCCCCAGGTGTAGACGAAACTCAGCGCGATCAAGACGATCGCCAGGGTGATGAATGTGTTCACGTCAGGGCCAAACCTTCGCTCGGCGGTTCAACATGCGCGGGGCCTGAAGGGGCCGGGCCGCGTCCGGCGTCGGGTGTGCGGCCAGAGCCGCGAAGCAAACGCCGACCGCGAAGGGCGGCCGGCGCTCTGGTGAGGCAAGGGCGCCGGTCAGCGCCCCATACCACAGGTTCGCTTAGAGGGAGACGTTGGTCTTGTTCTCGATCGCTTCGACCTGCGCCTCGCGCTCGTCGGCGGAGAGCGGGATCAGGCCGGCGTCGGAGAGGACCGAATTCTCGCCCGAGATCTCCTCGGAGACGAAGAACAGCGCGTAGTCCTGCAGGCCGGGGATCACGCCGACATGCTCGCCCTTGATGTAGAAGAAGAGCGGGCGGGACACCGGATACTCGCCGGTCGCGATAGTCTCCATGGAGGGCTCGACACCGTCGACGGTGGCGACCTGGAGGCGGTCACGGTTCTGCTCGTAGAAGGACAGGCCGAAGACGCCGAGGGCGTTCGGCTGCGCGTCGAGACGGCCGAGCGTCTCGGTGTAGTCGCCGGCGACTTCGATCACGCGGCCATCCTGGCGGAAGGCGAGGCAGGACTCTTCGCCCGCGTCACCCATGGCGGTGATGACGTCGAAGGACTCGCAGCCGTCGATGACGACCTTCTCTTCGAACACTTCGCGGGTGCCGTGGTTGGTGCCCGGGATCACGAGGGTGATCTCCTGGTCCGGCAGCGAGGAGTCGATCTGGTTCCAGTTGGTGTAGGGATTGTCGGCCAGCTCGCCGTCGACCGGCACCTGGGCGGCGATCGCCTGGTAGACCTGGGCCGGGGTCAGCTCGAAGTGGCCGGTCTCGACGTCGGAGGCGAAGACGATGCCGTCATAGCCGATCTTGACTTCGATGATGTTGGCGACGCCCGCTTCGCCGCAGGAGTCGATCTCGCCCTGGCGGATCTGACGCGAGGCGTTGGCGATGTCGATGGTGTTCTCACCGACGCCGGCGCAGAACTGGCGCAGGCCGCCCGAGGAACCGCCGGAACCGACGACCGGGGTGTTGAACTCGGGGTAAGCGTTGCCGAACTCTTCGGCGACGATCGAGGCGAACGGCAGGACCGTCGAAGAGCCGGCGATCTGGATGGTGTCGCGGGTCTGGGCGGCCGCACCGGTGGCGACGAGCGCGCCGGTGGCGGCAAGCGCGGCAAGGCTGGTGAATTTCACGGGGATGCTCCCTCGAGTTGAACTCGTGTGGTCAATGGACGGTTCGGCTGAATTGCCCGCTGCCGTCTGTGAGCTCGGAGTTAGAGACCCAAGGACACGCTACTGTGTCACTTTTATGAAAATTGAGTGACACCGCAGTCCATTGAAAAGACACGAAAAACCGCCCTTGCCCCGGAAAAGCCTTCAGCTTCGTCCGGCGCGTGTGTCAACGTCCGCCGCCCTCATCGGCGCCGCAATGGCCGCCTCTTGCACCAATTTCGGCTTAATTTAGAGGCGGCGATATCGACACCGCCGCCCGGCGCGCGTCACGCCTCCTCCGTCACCAGCGGGAGACGCACCGTGAAGGTCGACCCGGTCCCGATCGTGCTGCGCACCGTGAGCCTGCCGCGGTGGCGGTTGACGATGTGCTTGACGATCGCGAGGCCGAGCCCCGTGCCGCGCCGCGCCCGCGATTCCTCGATGTCGACACGGTAGAAGCGTTCCGTGAGCCGCGGGACGTGCTCGGGCGGTATCCCCTTGCCGAAGTCCTGGACCGCGAGCGCGACGACCGGGCCAGACATCGTCTCGTCCCGCCGCGCGCTGACGAGGATGCGCCCGCCGTCGCCGCCATATTTCACGGCGTTCTCGATGAGGTTGTTCATCACCTGCAACAGCTCGTCCGGATCGCCGTGGACAGGAAGCGTCTCGTCGGCCAGTGCCAGCTCGAGGCGGACGTCCGCCTCGTCGGCCACGTTGCGGGACATTTCGACGGCCGAGCGCACCGTCTCGGCGCAGTCGACGACATCGGTCGGGTGGACGTGGGCGCGCAGCTCGATGCGCGACAGCGACAGCAGCGAGTCCGTCAGCCGCTTCATGCGGTCCGCCTGCTCGCGCATCAGACCGAGGAACTGGTCGCGCGTCTTGGCGTCCTCGCGGGCGGGGCCCTGCAGCGTCTCGATCATGCCGGTCAGCGAGGCGAGCGGGGTGCGAAGCTCGTGGCTGGCGTTCGCCACGAAGTCCTCGCGCATGCGCTCCAGCCGCTGCTGGTCGGACAGGTCGTGAATGTAGACCACCATCGCCGGGAAGGGCTCGGCGAAGGGCGGGCTCAGGGTGAGCGGGGAGACCGTCGCCTCGTACCAGCGGCGGGTCGGCACCTTCTCGGACCAGCGCGCGCGCTCCGGCCGGCCGGTGGCGCGCACCTTGTCGATCGCGCGAACCAGTTCGGGGACGCGCCGGGCGAAGGCCATCGGGCTGCCGATGCGCACGGCGCCCATCTGCTCGCGCGCGGCACGGTTGAACCACACCACCGTCGCCTCTTGCGAGATGACGACGCATGCATCGGGCGACGTGTCGAGCAGTTGCTGAGCGTCGACGCTAAGGGGCGATTGCGCGGCGGCGGGCGCACCGCCTGCGGGTCCGGCGGCCGGATCGGGCTCGGCCACACCCTCACGCACTGCGGCCACCGCGCTTTGTGGCCGCAGGACGAGCAGAGCCCCAGCGGCAGCAGCGAGGAGCGGAACAAACTCGTAGACCATTGTAAACACGGTTAAAGCACCTGCTGCGGCGATGGCGGCGCCCTGCCCTTCGGCCGGTCTCATGGCCCATGCGCGCCCCTCGTCTCATCTATTGGCCACCCTCTCACGTAAGGTTCATTTGAGGGACCGCCACCCGAATCTAGTGTGTCCAACGATTGCGAAGACAGTATGAAAGGTTCGGCATGCCGACGTTCATCAAACCCCGATGGGCCATCCCGGAGCGCGACGCAACACCGGAGTCGGTGTTTCGCTCGCGCCGGGCGCTGATCAAATCCGCCGGGCTGGGCGCCATCGGCCTCGCCGCCGCGGGCCCCGCCAAGGCCGGTATTTTCGACCGGTTCCTGGGCGCCGACGAGCCGAAGCCGGACGACGAGGTCGATCCCACCGCCGACCTCTACCCCGTCTCGCGCAACCCGGCCTTCGCGGTCGACCGGCCGCTGACGGACAAGGGCCTCGCCACCACCTACAACAACTTCTACGAGTTCGGCTCCCACAAGCGCATCTTCAACGCCGCGCAGGCGCTGCCGATCCGCCCCTGGACCGTCACCATCGACGGTATGGTCGAGGCCGAACAGACGATCGACATCGACAGCCTCATCCGCTCCATGCCGCTGGAAGAGCGCATCTACCGCCACCGCTGCGTGGAGGCGTGGTCGATGGTGGTGCCGTGGACCGGCTTTCCGATGGCCGAGCTTCTGAAGCGCGCACGGCCGCTGTCCGGCGCGCGTTATGTCCGCATGAAGACCTTCCTCGACCCGGAGGTGGCCAGCGGGCAGCGCCAGAGCTGGTATCCGTGGCCCTATGTGGAGGGGCTGACCATCGAGGAGGCGGCCAACCCGCTGACCTTCCTCGTCACCGGCATCTACGGTGCGCCGGTCGAGGAGCAGAACGGTGCCCCGCTGCGCCTGGCGCTGCCGTGGAAGTACGGCTTCAAATCCATCAAGTCGCTGGTGCGCTTCACCTTCACCGACCAGCGACCCGTCTCCTTCTGGGAGGAGCTGGGGCCGACCGAATACGGCTTCTTCGCCAACGTGAACCCGGAGGTGCCGCACCCGCGCTGGAGCCAGGCGACCGAGGAGCCGCTCGGCAGCTCGGAGCGTATCCCGACACTCCTCTACAACGGCTATGCCGAGGAGGTCGCGGGCCTTTATGCCGGCATGGAGGGCGAGCGCATCTACTACTGATCCGCCCGCGCACCGCCCTCGCCCCGGCGCCGGACAGCCCCCGTCAGGCGCCGAAGCCGCCGGTGGCGAGGTAGGCCGCTTCCGCCGCCGTCGTCTCGCGTCCCAACACCTCGTTGCGGTGCGGAAAGCGCCCGAAGCGCCGCACCGCGTCGGCATGCACCAGCGCGAAATAATAGGCGTTCTGGTCGCCGCTCCGGCGGTAGATGTCGAGGCCCTCGTCCTGTGCGGCCATGTCCTCGGCGTGCTGGAAGGGCAGGTAGAAGAAGTTGCGCATCGGCCAGGGCTGCGTGACGTCGAAGCCTTGGCGAACGGCATGGCGCGCCAGGGTGAGCGCCTTCGCGTCGGTGGCGAACTGGCGCGCCTCGCCGCGGAACACGTTGCGCGGGATCTGGTCCAGCAGGATGAGAAGGGCGAGCGTACCCGCCGCCGTCTCCGCCCAGTGGTCGAACGCGCCGCCGCACGCCTCCTCCCAGGCCGCCGCATAGTGGCCGCAGGCGGCGTCGAAATGGTCGCTCTTGTCGAACCACTTGGCCGGCCCCGCCTCGATCCAGAAGGCGAGGAGGGCCAGCGCCTCCGCCGGTTCGCCGCGCGTCGTCTCAAAGCTCATCGTCTCGTCTCGCATTCAGTGTTCCGCCGCGGGCGCCGGGGCGTGCCGCCCGCCGGCCCGACCCTACACCCGGAGCGGCGCCGCGGCTGCGCGGCGAACCCGCGCGCGCCGCCAAAGGCACATCCGGCGGTGGCCCGCGTCGCGCCCTGATCGCGCCAAACCCATCCAGCTCCATGACGCACTGCCTCGGCATGGGTCCGGCATATGGCGGCGCCAACGGCCTCACCTTGCGCCAAATCGCCTTAATGCGCAGGGACCGGCCCCACTCGCCTGCGCCGCGGCCGGGCCCCCTCGCCCGCGACAGCGCCCCGGCTTCCGGGCTCTGCGGCCGTGTGAGCCCCGCGACCATGGTCCGGCCCATTATCCAGATTTCAACAAAGCCCTTTGTTTCAGACAAAAAGCGTGGAACGCTGAACTTGGCCAAAATCTGCGCAAGCCGATCCGGCGAGCAGACGCGGCCCACAGCATCGATCGACCTCGACCGACAGGGACCGGCGCATGAACCACAGCACCTCGACACACGCCCCCGGTGCGGCGACGTCAGGCGACGAACTCGTCGCCTCCGTCGACACAGGGGCGCGCAACCCCCTCGGCTGGCAAGCCTGGCTGATCCCGGGCATCGCGATGGTCTGGTCGCTGTTTCAGCTCTACGTGATCCAACCGCAGTTCTGGCTCGGCAATCTCGTCGGCAACTCGGTCGTCTTCAACAACACCGAAATCCGCGCCATCCACCTCGCCTTCGCACTGGTGCTGGTGGCGATGGCCTTTCCCCTCTTCGCCAAGGCCAAGCTCGACCGGATCCCCTGGTACGACTTCCTCCTCGCCGCCGCGGGCGCTTTCGTCTGCCTCTATCTGGTGCTGAACGCGGACCAGATCGCCCGCCGCTCCGGCCTTCCGACCACCATGGACCTCGCCGTGTCCACCGCGGGGCTTCTGCTGGTCGGCATCGCCGTTTACCGCGCGCTGGGGCTGCCGCTCCTCATCGTCGTGTCGGTCTTCCTCGCCTACGTCTTCTTCGGCTCGTCCGACATCTTCCCCGACGTGATGCGCTGGGCCGGCGCCTCCTACGGCAAGGCCACCTGGCACTTCTGGATGCAGACCGAAGGCGTGTTCGGCGTCGCGCTCGGCGTATCGGCGACGCTCATCTTCCTGTTCGTGCTGTTCGGCGCCATTCTGGAGCGCGCGGGGGCGGGCAACTTCTTCATCCAGATCGCGTTCGGCCTGCTCGGCCACCTGCGCGGCGGGCCGGCCAAGGCCGCGGTCGTGGCGTCGGGCCTCTCCGGCATCTATTCCGGATCGTCCATCGCCAACGTGGTGACGACCGGCACCTTCACCATCCCGCTGATGAAGAAGACCGGATTCCCCGCCGAGAAGGCGGGCGCGGTCGAGGTCGCCTCTTCCACCAACGGCCAGCTCACGCCGCCGGTGATGGGCGCCGCCGCCTTCCTCATCGCCGAGTTCACGGGCACCGCCTACACCGACCTCATCGTCTACGCCTTCCTGCCGGCGATCGTCTCCTACATCGCCCTCCTCTACATCGTTCACCTCGAGGCGCTGAAGCTCGGCCTGCAGGGCCTTCCCGCCCACGCCGACACCAAGGCGAAGTCCCGCGCGCGCAAGATGGGCGGCTTCCTCGTCGGCTTCCTCATCCTCGCAGTTCTGGGCCTCGCCGTGCACTTCGGCCTCGGCTTCCTGCGGCAGATGTTCCCCGGCGGCGGCATGCTGGCGGCGATGTGCATCTTCCTCGCCTTCTACATCCTGTGTCTCATCATCGCCGCCGGCCGGCCCGACCTGAAGGTCGACGATCCCGACGCGCCGCTTCACGAGATGCCGCGCGCCGGTCAGGTCGCGCTGACGGGCCTGCACTTCGTCCTGCCGATCATCATCCTTCTCTATCTCGTCATGGTGGAGCGCCTTTCGCCGGGCCTGTCCGCCTTCTGGGCGACGATGGCGATGATCTTCATCGCGCTGACGCAGCACCCCATCAAAGCCCTGTTCCGCGGCGGGCGCGGCCTCGGCTCCGCCACCCTCCAGGGCATCGAGGAGTTCTTCCACGGCATGGTGGGCGGCGCGCGCAACATGATCCCGATCGCCGTGGCGACGGGCGCTGCGGGCATCATCGTCGGCACCATCTCTCTCACCGGCGCGCACCAGGTGGTCGGCGCCCTCATCGAGTCGCTGGCCGGCGGATCGCTGATGGCCATGCTCATCCTCGTCGCGGTGATGAGCCTGGTGCTCGGCATGGGGCTGCCGACGACGGCGAACTATATCGTCGTCTCCTCGCTGATGGCGCCGGTCATCCTGTCGCTCGCCGCGTCCGAGGGGCTGATCATCCCGGCCGTCGCCGCCCACCTCTTCGTGTTCTATTTCGGCATCCTGGCCGACGACACACCGCCCGTGGGCCTTGCCGCCTATGCCGCTGCGGGCATATCAGGCGGCGACCCGATCAAGACCGGTTTCCAGGGCTTCGGCTACGACATCCGCACCGCGCTGCTGCCCTTCCTCTTCATCTTCAACACCGAGCTTTTGTTGATGCATGTGGAGTTCGTCGACGGGCAGCCGGTGGCGACCTTCGTCGACTTCTTCACCGGGCTGAAAGCCTTCCTCATCGCCACGGTGGCGATGCTGGTCTTCGCCGCGGCGACGCAGCGTTACTTCTTCGCCAAGTCGAACATCTTCGAGACGGTGATGCTGCTGGCCGCCGCGCTGCTGCTCTTCCGTCCCGGCGCCGCGCTCGACATGGTGCAGCCGCCCTTCATCGCCCAGCCGGGTTCGGCGGTCTACCAGGTCGCCGAAAGCGTCGAGCCGGGGACGACCATCCGCCTCGAGCTGACCGGGACGGACTTCAACAACATCGACAAGCGCAACTCCATCTTCATCGTCGTGCGCACGAACGAGGGCGCGACGGGCCAGGACCGCCTTGCCGATATCGGCCTCGACTTCCTGGAGGACGGCGACCAGATCACCGTGGAGGAGCCCTTCCCTGCGACCCCGTTCGCCTATCTCAGCCAGGACTTCGACTTCTATGCCGACGAGCCGGTGGTCCTCTCCACCGTTCAGACCCGTGCGGAGCGGATGCCGAAGGAAATCTTCTACATCCCCGCCTTCCTGCTCATCGCCTTCGTCATCCTGATGCAGCGCCGCAGGCAGACGGTGCCGGCCTTCTGACGCGACTTGGTACGCGGCAGGGTCCGCCGAGATCGAGAAAGCCGGCCTTCGGGCCGGCTTTTTTCGTGGCTGGCACCACGCCGAAAGGTGAATTTGCTGTAAGCCATAGAGTTGCCATATTCGGCTTCTAGAGGGCTCGCCAGCGCCGAAGGATCGTTTGGATTCCGGTGCTACGGCTCAGTTCATGCGGAAGAAGAACGCCGGCGTTCGCGCCGGATTAATGCATTGCATCAAGCAGTTAATGGCTTTGTTGCAAAAATTGATCATCCGCATCGGCTGGAATGCCAATGTGTTGCCATATCTGTTTGGTCAAGGACAACCACCAGGCCACCAATTGATGGGTTTGGTCTCTTTCGCTTACCGTCTCTGAAATAAAGTGGCGCCATAGTCATCAGAGGCGCCCGCCAAAGACGGACGAAGGCGGCCGTGCCGCGTGTGGGAACGCGCCCGCCATCCCAAAGTGTGAGACAGTAGAGTTTTCGGATGGACGCCGCGACTTCGAGTGTGATTGCCGCCATTACCTTGGGTCTCACGGGCTGCTTCCTGGCCTGGACCTGGCACACGCAGCGTACGACACCCGCCCTCGTCTGGTGGTGTGCCGCATTCTTTTGTGCGTCCGCCGCGTCGCTGGCGATGTCCCGCGCCCAACTGGGCAGCTTCAGGACGCCCCAGGCCACCTACGCCGACGATCTCCTGTCGATCCTCGCCTACGTGCTGATCTATTACGGGTTCCGCCGGTTCAACTTGCGTCCCCTCGCGGTCGAGCCGCTGGTCCTCGCCATGGTGGCCTACGGCGGCTCCCACATCCTTCTCGATTGGGCCCCCGCGCGGTTTTACGACATCACCATCGCCATCAACCTCGTCATCATCACCGCGACGGTGGTGGAGGTCTGGCGTGCCGAGCAGCGCGACGGAATGTGGCGCAACATCGTGCTGGCGCTCCTTGCCTTCTGCGTCTTCGGCAGCGCGTGCCAGTTCGTCACCGGGGCGGCGGGACAGGCTGGCCCGGTTCATGAGAGCGACGCGGTGCTGATGCTGGTGGCGCTGATGCTGCCGATCGTCCTCAGCGTCGCCTTCGGGTTCAGCCTTCTCGGCATGGTGATGGAGCGTGACACGGCCCGTCTGCGCCTCGCGGCGCTGGCCGATCCTTTGACCGGCGCACTCAACCGGCGCGGGGCCAGCGAGTGGCTTCGGCTCCAGGTGCCGCGGCTGCGCGCCTCGGCCGTGCGCCACCCGATCAGCCTCGCCGTGCTTCTGGTGGACGTCGATCACTTCAAGTCCGTCAACGACACGCACGGTCATGCGGTGGGCGACGCGGCGCTTGTCGCCGTGGCCGAGCGGCTGCGCACCAATGCACGGCCGGACGATGCGGTGGTGCGCCTCGGCGGCGAAGAGTTCGCCGTCCTCATGCCCGCGACCAGCGCGACGGATGCGTTCGAGGCGGGCGAGCGGATCCGCTTCGCCATGGCGGCCGAGCCGCTCAACAGCGGGGTGGCCGATCTCCACCTGACGGTGAGCGTCGGATGTGCGGTCACCGCCGCGATGCCGACCGAGTCCGGGCTGGCTCGCCTTATCGCCGAGGCGGACGGTGCGCTCTATCGCGCCAAACGTTCGGGCAGAAACCGAGTCGCATCGGCATCGGTGCCTATTCTCACGCCAGCTTAACCTGCAAGAATGAATCTCTTCGCCGCGCGCGCAAGAGTTGTTTCATTCTGCGCAAGATCATAAGCGGCGGCGGAAGATCGCAGATTCTTCAATTCTTCTGCGGGATTAACGCGTTAGAAAGGATAGGCTCGGATATCCCCAAGGGCGAAAACAAACTCGTGTGATTTGAAACACACTCGAGGACAAAGCCACCCTTCATATCTGTCAAAGCTTTTCCAGGCGCCAGCGGTGACGCATTCTTGGCCTCATAAGGGCAACCTTGAGGCGAGGGTGTGAAAGCGCTCAGCCGCGCAGGAGGAGCTGGGCCAAACCACGCGGCCCGATGTGTGCGTAGGTCAACGGGGCTGGATGGCGATGACGACTCGACCGTCTCACGGGATTCCGGGCGGGACTGAAAGGGGCGCGCTCCTGGCGACGGTGCTTGGCGCCGCCCTCGTGGCTCTGGTTCTCGACCGTCTGCTCATGGATGCGCCCGGAGCCGTGGCCGACCTCCTGGAATTCGGCCGAAGCTGGTCCGGCGTGACCTTCGCCGCGCTCTGGGGCGTCGGCCTCGGCGCGCTGCCTCTGCTCTATGCGGTTGGCCGCCTGCACCCGCGCCTGTCCCGCGCGCTGCGGCGCCAAGGGGCGACCCCCGTCTCCAACATGCGCGGTTTCTGGGGCCTCTTGTCGGCCTACTGGCTGTCCGAGCGCTGGGTCGAGGCGTGGTCTCTGACCTTCGCCGTCTTCGCCATCACCACCGTCATCTCCAAGAGCAGCGTGTGGGCGGCGACCGCGAGCGCCGACTTCCTCAACTCCATCGTCTCGTTCCACGAGCCCACGAACGGCGCCGATCCGGTCGCCATCCTGATGGCGTCCGTCGCCCTGTTCGCGGCCATCTTCCTCGGCCGTTATGCGCTGATCGGACTGCGTCACTTCGTGTCCGCCACGCTGCACCGCAAGGCGCGCGGGTGGACGCAGGGGCAGTTCTCCGCCGCCCTGCTCGGCCGCAACCACATCGCCATGAACCTGATGTCCAACCGCGACGCAGGGCCGAATGCCGTCGGCCGGATGCCGGACAACGTCGACCAGCGGCTCGACGAGTGCACGAACTCCATGTTCGGCGGCATCATCGGCCTCGCAATGGGCATCTGGGGCTCGGTCACGTCGATCTATTTCGTGTCCTCCGCCATCATCGAGCGGTCGGTCGCGGTGCCGTTTCTTGAACGCTGGTTTGCCGCGATCGGTTCCAAGGCGACGGAACTTTTTGGCCCCGCCGTCGGTTCCGCGCTCACCTTCTCGCCCGGCGACTACGGTTCGGCCCTTCTGGTGGCCCTCCTCATCATCGTCTACGTGCCGCTGGGCACCTTCTGCGCATGGCTTTTGGGCCGCGTCCTGGAGCGTCAGACGCTGGAGCGCCAATCCCGCGACGGCACGTGGCGCGGCGAGCTGAACGAGATGCTGGGCCGCTCCGGCCAGCTCGCGATCAGCCACGGCCAGCGCGTGCAGCAGCGCACCAACGGCAAGCTCTACGGCCACATCGACGACGTGTGGCACCGCATGAACATCACCCAGGCCGGGTTCATGATGTTCACCAACAGCTACAACTTCCTCTCCAAGCGCCTCGTCTCCTACCTGCCGGCGTTGCCGGGCTACCTGTCGGGCGCCCTCTCCTTCCGCGCCTATTCGGCGACGTCGGAGCTGGCGGCCGAGCTGATCGAGGATTGCTCCTGGTTCATCCAGGTAATGCCCGCCATCGCCACGCTGAAGGCCAACGCGGTCCGTCTGACGGAGGTCGCCAACGCCATCGAAATCGCCAGCGACCAGACCGACTTCTACAGCCAGACCGGCGTTCACGCCTTCCGCCATCTGGATCAGGACCCGCGCTTCGGCCTGACCTTGAAGAACGTCGCCCTGCACCACCGCGGCAAGGACACCGCGCCCTTCCTGACCGTGCCGCACATCTCCATCCGCCCCGGTCAGTGGGCCTACGTGCGCGGCCAGAATGGTTGCGGCAAATCCTCGTTGATGAAGGCGATCGCGGGGCTGTGGCCCTACGGCTCGGGCGACATCGTCCACCCGGCCGGAAGCCGCATGTTCTTCGCCGGGCAGGACCCGGACCTGCCCACGCGCCTGACGCTGAAGGAACTGATCTGCTACCCCGACTTCGGGGGCAAGTTCACCGACATTCAGATCGCCGCAGCGCTGGCGGAGGTCGGCCTCGGCAAGTTCATCGGCGACCTGGAGGACGACCTCCACCACGGGAAGCCCTGGAACAGCGTCTTCTCCGGCGGCCAGCGCCAGCGCCTGGTGCTCGCCCGCATCCTCCTGCAAAAGCCCGACGTGCTGCTGCTGGACGAGGCGTGTGCGGCGCTGGACCCGCTCGCCACGCTGGAGTTCCACCGCCTGCTCGCCGAGCACCTGCCGAAGGCGATCGTGATCTCGATCATGCACACGCCCGAGCCTCCCGTGGCGCCCGGCGGCAAGTCCTTCTACGACCGGATTCTCTACATCGAGGATGGTATCGGCGACATCCACGCCCTAGGTCAGGTGGCGAAATCGGTCGACCAGATCGCCGCCGAATAGGGCTGAGCCGTCCCCATGCCGCACTCCGACTTTGTCGCTGCTCTCCTGCAGCGCATGACGCTGGCCGAGAAGATCGGCCAGCTCAACCTCCTCAGCGCCGGCGAGGGGCCGGAGACCGGAAGCCCCGCCACGCGCAACATCGAGGGACGGCTGGCCGCGGGTCAGCTCGGCGGCCTCTTCGGCACCAAGTCCGTCGCCTCGGTGCGCGCCTGGCAGGAGATCGCGCTGAAGGGATCGGCGCACGGCATTCCGCTGTTCTTCGCCGAGGACGTGATCCACGGCCACCGCACGATCTTCCCGCTCCCCATCGCGCTCGGCTGCGCCTTCAATCCGCAGCTCTGGCACGACGTGGCGCGCGTCGCCGCCATCGAGGCGTCGGCGGAGGGCATCAACCACGTCTATGCGCCGATGGTGGACATCGCCCGCGACCCGCGCTGGGGCCGCATCGCCGAGAGCCCCGGTGAGGACCCCTTCCTCGCCGCCCGCTACGCCGAGGCGATGGTCCGCGGCTTCGAGGGTGACGACCCGCGCGCGCCGGACACCGTGGTCTCGTGCCTCAAGCACTTCCTCGCCTATGGCGCGGCCGTCGGCGGGCGCGACTATGACAACGCCTCGCTGTCGCCCGAGGAGGCGATCGGCGTCTATGCCGAACCCTTCCGCGCCGGTGTGGCGGCGGGGGCGGGCTCCGTCATGGGGTCCTTCAACGCGCTGAACAAGCGGCCCATGCACGCCCACCGCGCGCTGATCCGCGGCTGGCTGCGCGGCACCGCCGGCTTCGACGGGCTGATGGTGGCCGACTATACCGGCATCATGGAGCTCGCCGCCCACGGCCTCGGCGACCGGGAGACGGTGGCCGGTCTCGCCCTGCTCGCGGGCATCGACATGGACATGATCGGCGAGGACTACCTGAACCACCTGCCGAAGCTCGCCGAAGAGGGCCTGTCACGCCCCGAATCCGGCATTGACATCCCCGCCGCCGACATCCGCGCGGCGATCGACGAGGCGTGCGGCCGCGTCCTCGCCCTCAAAGAGCGCATCGGCCTGTTCGAGGATCCCTACCGCTATTGCGATGACGAGCGCGCCGCGAGCCTGCCGCTGTCGCCGCCGCACCGGCGCCTTGCCCGCGCCGCCATCGCCGAGAGCGCGGTCCTGCTCAAGAACAACGGCATCCTGCCGCTGGCGCCGGGCGCGCGGGTGGCGATGGTCGGCGCCCAGGCGGACGACCAGACCAACCTCCTCGGCACATGGGCGGTGTCCGGTGACCACCGCCAGGCGGTGACGCTGCTGGAGGGCCTCCACGCCGGCCACACCGGGCCGATCACCTGCGTGAAGGGCGCCGACATCGTCGACGACCGCATCCTCGCCGACCGGCTGAACGTCCACGGCCAAACGGTGTTTCTCGACACCCGCAGCGCGGCGGTGATGCTGGACGAGGCGGTCGACGCCGCGCGCGCCGCCGACGTGACGGTGGCCGTGGTGGGCGAGGCGAAGGAGCATTCGGGCGAGTGCTCCTCGGTGACCGACCTCGGCCTCCCTGCCCCGCAGAAGCGTCTCGTCGAGGCGCTGGCGGCGACCGGCATGCCGCTGGTTCTCGTCGTCAAAGGTGGCCGCCCGCTGGCCCTGGAGCCGGAACTCGCGCTGGCCGACGCGGTGCTCTTCGCGTGGTTCGCGGGCACCGAGGCCGGGCACGGCATCGCCGACATTCTGACCGGCAAGGTCGACCCGTCGGGCCGCCTGTCCGCGGCCTTTCCGGCGCGCACGGGCCAGGTGCCGGTGCATCACCAGGCGGAGGCGACGGGGCGGCCTTATCCCGGCCGCTTCGAGAAGTTCAAGACCGGCTATCTCGACCTTCCCGACACCGTCGCCCCGGCGACGGGCCTCCTCCCCTTCGGCTTCGGCCTCTCATACACCACCTTCGCCTACTCGAAGCCGAGCGTCGACGCGGACCGGCTGAAGGGCGTGGACGCCACAGCCACCGTGCGCGTCACCGTCACCAACACCGGCGCGCGCACGGGCACCGAGGTGGTGCAGCTCTACGTCTCCGATCCGGTGGCGCGGATCACCCGGCCGATGCAGGAGTTGAAGGGGTTCGAGAAGATCACGCTCGCTCCCGGCGAGGCGCGCGAGGTGGCCTTCACCCTCAACCGCCGCGACCTCTCCTACGCGATGGGCGAGACGATGACCTCGGTCGAATGGGTCTGGGACCCCGGCACATTCGTCCTCAAGGTCGGCCCCAACTCGCGCGATCTGCAATCCGCCCAGATCGTCTGGGACGCCTGACCATCGGCGCAGGCGCCGCAACCCGCGCGCCCGTCACGGGGCCGGAGACTTGACCGCGCCCCGGCTCCATGGTTCGCCCTATGGCCTATCTGGAGACATGAATGACTGACGCACGCTTCGACGTTCTCGGCATCGGGAACGCCATCTTCGACATTCTGGGCCACGTGAAGGACGATTCGCTGGAGCGCCTCGGCGTCGCGAAGGGCTCGATGCGGCTCGTCACCGAGGAAGAGGCGCGCGCGGTCGACGCGGAGCTGACGGACTCGGTGCGCGTGTCCGGCGGGTCCGCGGGCAACACGGTGGCGGGTGTGGCCTCGCTCGGCGGTCGCGCGGCGTTCATCGGCAAGGTGGCGGACGACGCCAACGGCGAAGCCTACGTCCACGACATGCGCCATGCGGGCGTCGTCTTCACCACACCGCCGCTGATCGGCGGGGCACCGACGGCGACCTCCACCATCCTGGTGACGCCGGACGGCGAGCGCACGATGAACACCTTCCTCGGCGCAAGCCAGGAGCTGACGGTGGCCGACATCGCCGAAGGGCTGGTGGAGAGCGCCGCCATCACCTTCCTGGAAGGCTACCTGTTCGACCCGCCCGCGGCGATGGACGCCTTCTACCTCGCCGCCAAGCGTGCGTCGGACGCGGGCCGCATCGGCGCCATCACGCTTTCGGACTCCTTCTGCGTCGAGCGTCACCGCGACGACTTCATGAAGATCCTGTCCGGCGGCACCATCGGCCTGTGCTTCGCCAACGCGGCGGAAGTGAAGTCGCTGTTCCAGACCGAGGACGTGGACGCTGCGGCGGCGAAGCT
Organism: Acuticoccus yangtzensis; assembly: GCF_001927245.1. Classification (GTDB taxonomy): domain Bacteria; phylum Pseudomonadota; class Alphaproteobacteria; order Rhizobiales; family Amorphaceae; genus Acuticoccus; species Acuticoccus yangtzensis. The sequence goes on from NZ_MJUX01000006.1 coordinate 196,142, forward strand.
CGGCGAGCTCGTCCCCACCGCGGTGGTGACGATGAGCGAGAAGGGCGCGCGGGTGATCACGAAGGGCGTCGCCGAGGACGTTCCGGCGGAGGCGACCAAGGTGGTCGACCTGACCGGCGCGGGCGACCTCTTCGCGGGCGGCTTCATGCTTGGCTATGCGCGCGGGATGGCTCCGGCGGACTGTGCGCGCATCGGTGCGCTGGCGGCGGCGGAGGTGATCTCCCACTTCGGCGCGCGGCCGCAGACCTCGCTGGCGGATCTCGCCAAGGCGAAGGGCTTCTCGTTCTGAGCCTCGCCCTGCCCGGCCGGCGCGCATCGATCCGCGCCGGGATCGCCGGGCGGGCGTCGCGCGCCGTCTATGGTGCGCTGGCGGCGGCGCTCCTCGCCGTCGCCCCGGCGGCGGCCGAATGCGGCGTGCCACCGGGTGATGCGGCGCTGCTGTCCGCGCCGGTCACCGCCGCGGCGCTCGACCGTGCGGCGGAGACGATGCCCAACGCTTCGGGCCGCCTGTGGCGGGTGGAGACCGACCCGCCGTCCTACCTCGTCGGCACGTTTCACGTCCCCGTCGGAGGGATCGATACGCCGGGGCCCCTCCTCACCCACCTCGTGGGCGAGGCGCGGGGCCTCCTCGTCGAGCTCGAGACGGACACGCTGGACGAGGAGTTCGCCCGCTGGTCCGCCGACCCCGCAAACGTGGTGCGCCAAGACGGGGCGCGCCTGACCGAGGCGATGAGCGAGGACGAGCGCGCCCACGCGGCGGCCGTTCTGTCGCGCTACGGCATGCCGCTGGTGGTGGCCGAGACGCTGCGGCCGATGATGCTGATCGGCCTTCTCAGCGTGCCGCCCTGCGCGATCGACGCGGTGAGCCGCCCCGGCCTCGACGCGCGGCTGCAAGGCATCGCCCGCGCGAACGGCGTTCCCGTGACGGCGCTGGAGACGGTGGGCGAGCAGGTGACCGCGCTCGACGCCGACCCCGAGGCGAGCATGCAGATCCTGCGCATGATGCTGGCCCAGAGCGGCGACGATCTGACGACCTGGTTCACCAACCTCGCCCTCTACCGCACGCGCCACATCGGCGCGATGTGGACCTACGGGCTGGCGCTGGCGGCCGATGTCCTCGGCGAGGAGGAGGCCGAGGCGTTGTCGGCGGTGTTCTGGAACCGGATCGTCGCCGCCCGCAACAGGCGCATGGTGGAGCGGGCGGCTCCCGCTCTGGCCGCGGGCGGTGTGGTGATTGCGGTGGGTGCGCTGCATCTGCCGGGCGAGGACGGGCTGGTGGCCCTGCTGCGCGCCGCCGGTTTCGCCGTGGTGCCCATGAAGGAGCCGCCGCCGCGCTGACGCCCCCGCCTGCACCCGCGCCGGACTGCCCTTTGCACGTCGGGGCGCCGGCTTAACGGCCGCGGCCGGCCGCAGGCGCGCGGCCGTCCACCCGGCCCGCTCAAACGCCGCGTTTGCTGCGGATGAGCGCGTCGGCGAAGGCGTCGGCGAAAGTGGCGCGGTCGCCGGGGTTCAGAAAATCGCCGATGACGATGGACCGGCCGTGCGAGCCGACGCGCAGGCGCACCACCTCTTCCTCGCGCCGGTTGATGGTGATGCGCGCCCATGCGGTGTGGAAGCGGTGCTCGCTGACCCTGCCGCCGGGCGACACCTTGCGCACGACCACCTCGTCCTGGGTGACGGTGACTTCCTCGAACGCCTTGCCGGAGCGGTAGGAGAGGTGGAAGGCGCCCCACACGAGCAGGATGTCGAGGACGGAGAAGACGGCGACGGGCCAGGCGCCGAGGGCGAGGGTGCGCAGCGCGGCGAAGCCGAGCGTGCCGCCGACGATCACCATCAGCACCGCGAAGCCGCGCCGCGAGAGCGAGCGGTGGGGGAAGAGAACGGCGTGGAAGGGCGCGGTCTCGTGCGTGAGCATGGCCCCAATATAGCGTGCCCTCCGCGCCACGGCGATCCGGCCCCACCAAAGGCATAACCGCTCCGCGCCAGAAGGTGGTCCGCGCCGCAGCCCGTTGCGGCGCGCGGCCTGACACCCAAGGTGACGCCGCCGCCGCTCTCGCCTCTTTTACAGCCCCCTAACCCGGCCCCGCACCGCAGACGCGCCCATGGGCCGTGCGCGCGGCTCGCGAAGGAGCGCTGCGCCCCAACTGCCACGATGTCGCAGGATCGATGACCCACGCCTGAGTTGGCGCAGCTCGGGAACGCCGCGCCTCCGGACGCGGCCGCGCCCATGGCCCGCACGAGCACCCCTCCCCACGAAGCGCTACAGCGCCCCGCCAGCCACGACGCCGCACATACAATCCCCCGTGCCTGAAGTGTCGCAGCTCGGGAACACCGCGCGTCCGAACGCTGCCGCGGCCACGGCCCGCACGAGCACCGCCGCCCACGGAACGACGCAGTGCCCGCCAGCCACGATTCCGCAACGACAATCCCCCATGCCTGAAGCGTCGCAGCTCGGGAACGCCGCGCCTCCGGACGTTGCCGCGGCCACTCCCCGCACGAACACCGCCGCCCATGGAACGACGCAGAGCCCGCCAGCCACGATGCCGCAACGACAATACCCAATGCCTGAAGCGTCGCAGCGCACCAAGGAGGCGGCCGTGCCCATAGCCCGCACGAAATCCGCCGCCTCCCCGAGGCACCCAGCGCCTCACCACCCAAGGCGCCGCAGAACCGCTCGCCCACGCCTAAGGTGCCTAAGCTTTGGACGCCGCTCCCCGGACAAAGCGGCGCCCACAAGCACGCCGTCCGCCCGCCACGCTCGCACATGGCAGCGCCCCAAAATATGTGTTGATCCCGGAAGGCGCGGCAGCGACGGCGGGAGGTGGTTCGGCCGGTCCGCCGCGGCGCTGTGGCATCGCGCCGCGCCGCTCCACTCTCTTTGCGGCTTGGGCGGGACGTGGCATCGCGCCGTGCCGCTCCACTCTCTTTGCGGGGTGGGCGGGACGTGGCATCACCGGCGGGCCGCGACAAGGTCTGGCCCGCCGCAGACGCCAGCCGCCGCCGTAGGAGGAACGTCACCATCGAGCCGACCGGCACCCTGCACGCCCTCCCCGCATCCGGCGCCGGACGCCGCACGCCCGGCCGAGGCCACGGGCTGACGGGCGCCGTGGTCGCGGGGTGGGCGGTCAAACTCGTCATCGTGGTGCCGGTGGCGGCGGGGCTTCTCGGCGTGCTTCTCCCGGCGTTCGGCTATTTTCCGGCGGCGGGATCGGCAGCGCTCAGCCTCGCCCCGTTCGCGGCGCTCGCCGAATGGCCGGGCCTTGCCCGCTCGGCCGCGCTGTCGGCCGGCACCGCCTTCGCCGCGACGGCACTCTCGGTGGTGGCCGCCGCGCTGATCCTCGCCGGCACGTTCGGCACGCGGGCGATGCGGATCGCGGATCGCGCGCTCGCCCCGCTCTTGTCGGTGCCGCACGCGGCGGCGGCGCTGGGCTTCGCGATGCTCTTCGCCCCGTCCGGGCTCCTCTTGCGCGCCCTCTCGCCCGGCATCACCGGGTTCACCGCACCGCCCGACATCGCCCTCGTCAAAGACCCCTACGGCCTCGCCCTCACCGCGGCGCTGGTGCTGAAGGAGACGCCCTTCCTGGTCCTGATGGGGATCGCCGCACTCGGCCAGACCGAGGCGCCCTCCCGCGTCGCCCTCGCCCGCTCGCTGGGCTACGGGCGGATGGCGGCCTTCCTCCACGGCGTCTGGCCGCTGGTCTACCGGCAGATGCGCCTTCCCATCCTCGCCGTCCTCGCCTTCTCGGTGTCGGTGGTGGACGTGGCGCTGATCCTCGGCCCCACCCGCCCGCCGACGCTCGCGGTGCGCGTCCTCACCGCCCTCTCCTCGCCCGACATCGCCGCCTGGCTGACCGGATCGGCGGGCGCGGTGCTGCTGCTCGCGCTGATGGCGGGCCTCGCCCTCGCCTGGGCCGGGCTGGAGCGGGCCGCTGGAGCCGCCGCCGCACGCCTTCGCCGCAGCGGGCGGCGCTGGACGCACGACGCCCCCGCCCGCGCCGCCGCACTCGCCCTCGCGGCGCTGTTCGCGGCCATCATGGCGGCAGCGACGATGGCGCTGGCGGCCCAGTCGGTCGCCGGATACTGGCCGTTCCCGGACCTCGTTCCGCCGAACCCCAGCCTCGCCACATGGGTCGAGCGCCTGCCGCAGCTCTGGCCGGCCCTCGTCACCACGCTCACCGTCGCGCTCGGCGCCACGGCGGTGGCGATGCCGCTGGCGGTGACGCTTCTCGCCAGCGGTGTGCGCACGGGCCGGGCGATCTATGTGCCGCTGGTGGTGCCGCAGGTCGCCTTCCTGTTCGGCATCTCCACCCTATCCATCGGCCTCGGCGTCGCGCCGGGGCTCGTCCCGATCGTCTTCGCCCATGCCCTCTTCGCGCTCCCCTACGCCCTCATCGCCCTGGCCGGACCCTGGCGCGCGCTGGACCCCGGCTATGAGCGCCTCGCCCGCAGCTACGGCGTCGCCCCGTGGCGGCGCTTCGTGACGGTGCGGCTCGCCCTCCTCTCGCGCCCGCTGGCGGTGGCGGCGGCGCTTTCGGTGGCGGTCAGCGTAGCGCTCTACGTCCCGACGCGGCTCGTCGGCGGCGGCACGGTCGTCACCATCACCACCGAGGCGGTGGCGACCGCGACCGGCGGGGACAGGCGCCTCGTCGCCATCCTGGCATTGGTGCAGCTCGCCCTCCCCTTCGCCGCCTTCGCCTTGGCGCGCGGGATACCGGCGGCCCTGTTCCGCCACCGCGCCGGCATGGGCGGGCGGGTATGACGGACACCCCCGCACGAAGCGGCCTCGTCGCCGACATCCACGTTGCGCTGTCCGGGCGCGAACTCGCCAGCCTCGCGGCCGCCGTCGCGCCGGGCGAGGTCCTCTCCGTCATCGGCCCGTCGGGCGCCGGAAAATCCACGCTGCTCCTCGCGATCGCCGGGCTGTTGCAGCCGCCCTTCACCGTCACCGGCCGGCTGTCGCTGGGGTGCGAGGACATCGCCGCCCTGCCGGCCGAGCGGCGCGGCATGGGCCTCATGTTCCAGGACGCGCTCCTCTACCCGCACATGTCGGTGCTGGAAAACGTGATGTTCGCCGTCCCGCGCCGCGCGGAGGGCCGCCGCCTGCCGCGGGCCGAGCGCCGTGCCCGCGCCGCCGCCCACCTCGCCCGCACGCAGATGGCCGGGACCGAGACCCGCGACCCCGCGACGCTGTCGGGCGGCCAGAAGAGCCGCGTCGCGCTAGCCCGCACCCTCGCCTCGGCCCCGCGGGCGCTGCTGCTGGACGAACCGTTCGCCGCCCTCGACCCGGCGCTGAGGGCCGACGTTCGGGCTATGGTGTTCACACTCGCCCGCGAAGACGCGCTTCCCGTTGTCATGGTGAGCCACGATCCTGCGGATGCGGAGGCCGCGGGGGGCAAGATCGTCGAGATCCGGCCTTGCCAAGAGGGGTCATGATATTGATATAGGGCGTTGGGAGGTCGGCGGTGGACGGACCCTTCGCCAACCGGGTCAGGTCGGGAACGAAGCAGCCCTAACGATTCCGGTCCGGGTCATTCGCCGGCCTCCTTCTCATCGCCCTTCGGTGTCGCGCCTTGAGGTGCCGCACCGCGCGGCGCCTTATTCTGGATCGTGCCTGCCTCAGGCCGGAGCCTCGCTTGTCCGACAGCCCCGTTTCGAGCGCATCGCCCTACACGGTCCTCGCGCGTAAATATCGCCCGAGCCATTTCGGCGAACTCATCGGCCAGGCGCCGATGGTGCGCACCCTCAAGAACGCCTTCGCCCACGACCGGATCCCCCAGGCGTGGATGCTGACCGGCGTGCGCGGTGTCGGCAAGACGACCACCGCCCGCATCCTCGCCCGCGCGCTGAACTACGAAAAGGACGGCGTGCGCAAACCCACGGTGGATTTCACCGAGCGGGGCGACCATTGCCAGGCCATCATGGAAGGCCGCCATGTCGACGTGATCGAGATGGACGCCGCCTCCCACACCTCGATCAACGATATTCGCGAGATCACCGACGCGGCGCGCTACAAGCCCGTCTCGGCGCTCTACAAGGTCTATATCATCGACGAGGTGCACATGCTGTCGACGGCGGCCTTCAACGGCCTGCTGAAGACGCTGGAAGAGCCGCCCGAGCACGTCAAATTCATCTTCGCCACCACCGAGATCCGCAAGGTGCCGGTGACGGTGCTGTCCCGCTGCCAGCGGTTCGACCTGCGCCGAATCGACGCCGCGGAGCTGACCGAGCATCTGACCAAGGTCGCCGCCTCCGAAGGCATCACCGCCGAGGACGAGGCGCTGCGGCTGATCTCCCGCGCGGCGGAGGGCTCGGTGCGCGATTCCCTCTCCCTGATGGACCAGGCGATCAGCCACGGCGGCGGCGTCATCTCCGCCGAAAGCCTGCGCGACATGCTGGGCCTCGCGGACCGGGCGCGCACCGTCGACCTGTTCGAGCTGATCATGAGGGGTGACCCGGCCGGCGCGCTGGCCGAACTCGCCGCGCAGTACGAGGTCGGCGCCGACCCGGCGGTGGTGCTGTCCGACCTCGCCGCCTTCACGCATCAGGTGACGCGCCTCAAGGTGACCAACGGCCCGCCCGACGCCGGCGAGCCGCAAGACGTGCGCGAACGCGCCGCCGGATTCGCCGAGACGCTGGGCATGGCCGCTTTGTCGCGCATGTGGCAGGCGCTTCTGACCGGCATTCAGGAGGTGCAGTCTGCCCCCAAGCCGATGATGGCGGCCGAGATGGTGCTGATCCGTCTGTGCTACATGGCGAGCCTGCCGGACCCCGACCGCCTGCCCTTGTCGGACGCGCCGCAGGCCCCCGGCGGCGGCGCGGCGCGAACGCCCGGCAGCGCCGCGCGAGGGCCCGCCCGCGGTCCCGCGGCGACGCAGCGCGCCCGCCCCGCCGTGTCCGAGCGTCCCGCGCCGAAGTCCTTCGCGGACGTGGCCGAGCTGATGGGCTCCCACTCGCTGATCCTGAAGAAGGCGGTGGAGCAGGACATGCGGCTGAAGAGCTTTGCCCAGGGCCGCATCGAGGTGTCGCTGACGGACAGCGCCAACGCCGCCGCGGCAGGCCAGCTCGGCGCCAAGCTGACCGAGGTGACGGGCGAGCGCTGGATCGTCTCGGTGAGCGACGGCGCCACAGGACCGACGCTTTACGAGGTGCGCGCCGCCGAGCAGCTTCGCCTGAAGGCCGAGGCGGAGACCGATCCGCTGGTGAAGGCGATCCTGGAGCGCTTCAGCGACGCCGAGATCAAAGAAGTCCGCAAACATGACGGCCCCGACGACGCCGCCGAGGGTGACACGACACCCGGCGAGCAGCACGGCCGCACGCACCGAAAGGATTGAGATGGACCTTTTCAAGATGATGGGCAAAGCCCGCGAGATCCAGAGCCGGATGGGCGATCTTCAGGAAGAGCTGAAGACCATCGAGGCGTCGGGTGAATCGGGTGCCGGCTCCGTCAAGGCGACGATGAACGGCGCCATGGTGCTGACCGCGCTTTGGATCGACCCGGCGCTGATGAAGCCGGACGAGAAAGAAATCGTCGAGGACCTGGTCATGGCCGCCGTGGCCGATGCGCAGGCCAAGGTGCAGGGCCTGGTGCAGGAGCGCACGCAGGACCTGATGGGCGACCTCGGCCTTCCCCCCGGCATGAAGCTGCCCTTCGGCGGCTGACCCGTCCGACCGGCCGCCGAGCACCCCGCGTGCGGCGGCCGATCTTTTTCCCGGAGAGCGTTGCGTGGCGGTTGCCGGCCCCGAGATCGAGCGTCTGATCGCGCTTCTGGCGAAGTTGCCGGGGCTTGGCCCCCGCTCGGCCCGCAGAGCCGCGCTGCACATGGTGAAGAAGCGCGAGGTGCTGCTGCACCCTCTCGCCGCGGCGATGGCGGAGGTGGGCGAGCGTGTCGGCCTCTGCTCCATCTGCGGCAATGTCGACACGTCCGACCCCTGCACCGTCTGCGCCGACGCCTCGCGCGATCCCGCGCTTCTCGTCGTGGTCGAGGACGTCGGCGATCTGTGGGCGCTGGAGCGTGCGGCGGTTCTGCGCGCCCGCTATCACGTTCTGGGCGGCACGATCTCGGCGCTGGACGGGTTGGGGCCGGATGACATCGGCATCGGCAAGCTGGTGGAGCGGGTGGCGGACGGTGGCATCGCCGAGGTGCTCCTGGCGCTGAACGCCACGGTGGAGGGCCAGACCACGGCCCACTACATCACCGAGCGGCTGGAGCCGACGGGCGTCACCATCTCGCGCCTCGCGTCCGGTGTGCCGATCGGCGGCGAACTCGACTATCTGGACGAGGGCACGCTCGCGGCTGCGATCAACCAGCGCCGCCCGTTCGGCTGATTTTCGACAGCATCACGGATCTGAAGGCTGGCGGCGGGGTCAAGATCCCGCCCGGACCGGCGCGCGGTCCGCTTCTTCAGCGGACGAGCACGGGGAGGACGGTGGTCTTGACGCCGTCGCGCGCCTTCACAGCCTTGCATCAGGTGTTCAGTCTCGGGCTTCTGCAGCCCGAACTGAACGCCTGCCCGCTGGCGAGCCCCAATTCCGCTGTTGCGCAGTCGAGCATGATGGATCCTGAAATCGGCAACAGCCGACTTCAGTGGGAGCGCGAGGGGGGAACTCCCCTCGTTGAGGCGCCTCCGCCAATCTAGCGCCGGAACTTGCGCGAGCCCGCCCCGCCTCAATCCACCGTTTCGCTCGGGTATACGCCCCACAGGGTGCGCTGCGGCACCATGCCTTGCCAGTTGGCGCCTTCGATGGCGCACCATGCCCCGTCGCATCGCTTCACGTCGGCCAGCACGAAGGGCTGCAGGTAGGCGACCGGGTCGGCGCTCGGGCTCGGCTCGCGCAGCAGCGGCACCGTCTCGGTGTCGGACCACGGCGCCACCAGGGCGGTTCGCTTGCCGGACAGGAGCGAGCGGTGGATCCACCCCTCTTCGCCCTCAGAATCGCGCACACGCCGCCAGTTGCCGTATTCGCGCACGATCTCCACCGGCAGGCCGCGCTTATTGAAGATCCACTTGATCTTGTACGACGGGCCAGGCCCCACCCGCACGTTGACCGTCCCCGCCGACAGGCTGACGAAACGCGGCAAGGGCAGGCCGCTGGGGCCGGTCTCCACAGGCTCGGCCGCCGTGGACGGAAGTGCGGAGATGATGGCGAGACCCATGCCAAAGGCCAGGGCCACAGTTGCGCGAGAAAATGGGATAGGCTTCATCGTTCCCTCTTTGGCGGGGACCGATAAGGTGGCATCGAACCGGTTGCGGCATCGTTAGCAAGACCGGCCGCTTCGTCGGAACAGGCGGACCCGCCGGAAGGGCGGGGTGATGAGGAGCGATATGTCGACCAGCGTCATCGTCACGCGCAAGCTGCCGGAGCCGGTCGAAGAGCGCATGGGCCAGCTTTTCGACGTGAAGCTGAATGCCGACGACCGGCCGATGACCCAGGCCGAGCTGGTGGAGGCGGTGCGCCACGCCCGCGTCCTCGTGCCGACCATCACCGACAGGATCGACGCGGCGGTGCTGGAGCAGTCGGGGCCGCAACTCGGCCTCATCGCCAACTACGGCAACGGCACCGACAATATCGACATCGAGGCCGCGGCGGCGCGCAAGATCCTCGTCACCAACACACCGGGCGTGTTGACCGAGGACACCGCCGACATGACGATGGCGATGATCCTCGCCCTCCCGCGCCGCATCGTCGACGGCGTGGAGGTGATGCGGGACGGCGGCTTCCACGGCTGGGCGCCGACGTGGATGATGGGCAACCGCGTGTGGGGCAAGCGCATCGGCATCGTCGGCATGGGGCGGATCGGCACCGCCGTCGCCCGGCGCGCGAAGGCGTTCGGCATGTCGGTGCACTACCACAACCGCCGGCCCGCGGCGCCGTCCATCGTCGAGCCGATCGGCGCGACCTACTGGCAGAGCCTCGACCAGATGCTGGCGCGGATGGATTTCGTCAGCATCCACTGCCCGCAGACACCGGCGACCTTCCACCTTCTGTCCGCCCGCCGCCTGGCGCTGATGAAGCCGGACGCGATGGTGGTGAACCTCGCCCGCGGCGACATCGTCGACGAAGACGCGCTGATCCGCATGATCGAGGACGGCAAGCTGGCGGGCGCGGCGCTCGACGTGTTTTCCAACGAGCCGGAGGTGAACCCGAAGCTCATCGCGCTCGCCAAGGCGGGCAAGGCGCTGCTCTTGCCGCATATGGGGTCCGCCACGCGCGAAGGGCGGATCGACATGGGCGACAAGGTGATCATCAACATCCGCGTTTTTCTGGACGGGCACAGGCCGCCGGACCTCGTCCTGTCGCAGCCGCCGGTGCACCGTCCGCTGTCGGCGTGAGGCGGCCGCCGCCGACGGCCGCGCGGCGGTGCCGAGGGTGGGTGTGTGCATGATGGTGCCGAAACGGCCGTCGAAGCGCCAGCGAATTTGCCCTCCCCCCTTCAACCGCGCCCCGCGTTAACGGTATATCGACAGGTCCGGGCCGACACGGTTAGAGGACCGTCGTCGTGCGATGCGCCGCGCCGATGGGTGACACGCGCTCGGAACCTGCCGGTGTCCCGTACCGGCGTTGAATGCCAGAGGCCTGAAGGGGCAAATGTGATGATCGAGTACCGTTCCACGCCGCGGGCATTGCACCTCGCGATGGTTGGCGCCCTGACACTTGCCGCAGGCGGCTGCATGACGCAGCGCACGCAGACCATCGCCTCGGTGCAGCCGGCCCCGTCGCGCCCGGTGCAGCAGGCGCCGCTCGCCCCGCCGCCGACGCTGGAGCCGGTCCAGCCGGAGGTGCCGGAAGCGCCGATCGCGTCCGAGCCGCTGCCGGGCACCGAACCGAACTTCGGCGGCGGCGTGCAGACGGCAGCCGCGACGCCCGCCCCGTCCGGCGTCAGCGTCGGCCGCACGGATCTTCTCGGCGGGTGGACCATCTCGTCCGGCGGCGCGAGCTGCCAGCTCTTCATGTCGCTGACGACGTGGACGGGCGGCTACCGCGCCTCCACGCGCGGCTGCTCGGCGCCGTCGCTGGCCGGCATCGCCGCGTGGGACCTGAACGGCAGCACGGTGACGCTGAAGGGCGGCGACGGTTCGACGCAGGTCGCCACGCTGCGGGCCGACTCGGCGCAGAGCTTCTCCGGCTCCACGTCCGACGGCGCGGGCATCACCGTCTCACGCTGAGGCCGGCCCGGGCGCGCCCCGTTGCGGCGGGGCGCCCGCGGTTCAGCGCGGCGCAAGCCGGTCAGCGCGAGAGCCGCGTTCAGCGGAAGAGGACCAGCGCGGGCGTGCCGAGATGCTGGTCCTTCACGGGCAGCGCCATCACGCCCGACAGGTCCGGGAACGGCACCACGCGGTCGATGATCGCGGCGGCGCGGGCCATCTCGTTCAGCATCGCCTCGGACACGGTCACCTCGAAGCGGCGGCGCTTGGTGGACCAGGCGAAGACGTCGCCGGCCCTGTAGGACGGCGCGTTGAGGATCATCGGCAGCGTCGGCACCGGGGCCGGCCCCTGGCGCGTCATCAGGCCGATGCCGGGTGAATTGACGACGATCGCCGCATCGAACCCCTTCGCCTCGGCGTCCAGAAGCCGCTTGGCGGTGGAGACCTGATCGCTGATATGGGCGAGCGACCCCTCCGGCAGCGTGCCGAAGTCGTAGGCGCCGAAGTCTTCCTCCGAGAAGGTGTCGCGGGCGATGGCGCGGGCCAGCTTGTCGGCGTCCCGCGCCAGCGCCACCACCTTGGCGGTCGAGGTCGCGTAGGCGGCGGCGACGGCGTCCGCGCTGGCCCCGGCGAGGGCGATCAGTTTCGGCTCCAGCAGCGACACCAGCACCGCGGTCGACACGAAGTCGTCCTCGTGGAAGGTCGGGCTCTGGGCGTGCTCGCGGGTGAAGTCCAGCGTCTTGGCGATGGCGGAGCGATAGGCGTCGGTCACCGCGCCGCCGGTGGCGATATATTGGCGGAAGTGCGCTTCGGCGGTGTCGATGGCGGCGGCGAGCAGGCGCTCGGCGAGGTCCGGCGCGATGTCGACCGACGGCGCGCTCGCCGGGGACGTGCGCATGTAGGGATTGGGCACGCGGCGGCGCCTGCGCGGTGCATCCGGCGCATCGTCGCCCGTGGCGGCGGCGGCGGGCGCGGCCGGGGCCGGGGCGGCCGCGATGACGGCTTCGGCGGCCGGTGTCAGCGGCGGCGCGGTCAACGGCTCGGCGGCTCCTGCACGGGCGGCCTGGCGGGCGGCACGGTTCGCCTGCTTCTCGGCGCGTGTGGCTTGCTTTTCGGCGCGGGCGAGTTGCTTTTCGGCCCGCATGCGTTGGCGCGCGGCGCGCCGTTCGGCCTTCTCCGCACGGGTCAGGCGCTGCCCCTCGGGGCGCTCGACCTTGCCGGGACGTTCGCCCTTGCCGGGACGCTCGGCCTTGCCGGGGCGCGAAGCGCGCGCGCCCCCCGCTTCGGCCGCATCGCGTCGGCGCGGCCGTTCCGCGCCGGCAGCGCCAGGGCGGCCGCGACGGGGCGCAGTCAGATCGTCCTCGTTGCTCACCAGCGGCCTCTCACAACGCTCGGGCAGCCGGGCCGCCCTCCTCGGAAGTCACAGCGCAAGGGCGAATCACCCGGCAAACTGGACGGTTCTTCGCCGATACCATGGCTCGCGCGGAGGGGTCCACGGCGGCGGCGCGCCATGGCCGCCGCCCATCCCCATAAACCGCCGCCCGCGCCCACGGATGCGCCGCGCCGCCCATTAGAGGATGAAGCGCGACAGGTCGGCGTTCTTGGCGATCTCGGCCACGCCGGAGCGCACGTAGTCGCCGTCGATCGTCAGCGTCTCGCCCGCGCGGTCGGTGGCGGTGAAAGAGATCTCGTCCAGCACCCGCTCGATCACCGTCTGCAGCCGCCGCGCGCCGATGTTCTCCACCGTGGCGTTGATGTCCACCGCCACCTCGGCCAGCGCGTCGATCCCGTCCGGCGTGAAGTTCAGCGTCACCCCCTCCGTCGCCAGAAGCGCCGAGGATTGCTTGATCAAGGACGCCTCCGTCTCGGTCAGGATGGAGCGGAAGTCCTCCTTGGTGAGCGGCTGAAGCTCGACGCGGATCGGCAGGCGGCCCTGCAGCTCCGGCAACAGGTCGGACGGCTTCGACACGTGGAACGCGCCGGACGCGATGAAGAGGATGTGGTCCGTCTTCACCTGGCCGTACTTGGTGGTGACGGTCGTTCCCTCCACCAGCGGCAGCAGATCGCGCTGCACGCCCTCGCGCGAGACGTCGCCGCCCGAGCGGTCCGAGCGCACGGTGATCTTGTCGATCTCGTCCAGGAAGACGATGCCGTTCTGCTCCACCTGGCGCAGAGCCTCCTGGGTGAGCTTGTCGGTGTCGAGCAGCTTGTCGGACTCCTCGGTGATGAGGAGCTCGTAGGAATCGCGCACGGTGGTGCGGTGCGTCTTCTTCTGCTGGCCGAACGCCTTGCCCAGCATGTCGGACAGGTTCATGACGCCGATGTTGCCGCCCGGCATGCCCGGAATGTCGAAGTTCGGCATCGACGGTGCGGCGGAAATCTCGATCTCGATCTCGCGGTCGTCCAGCTCGCCGTTGCGCAGGCGTTTGGAGAAGCTCTCCTTCGTGCCCGGCGAGGCGTTCTTGCCGACGACGGCTTCCAGAACGCGCGCCTCGGCCGCGGCGTGGGCGGTGGCGCGCACCTCCTTGCGGCGCCGCTCGCGCACCTGGGACAGCCCGATCTCGACGAGGTCGCGCACGATCTGCTCGACGTCGCGGCCGACATAGCCGACCTCGGTGAACTTCGTCGCCTCGACCTTGATGAAGGGCGCGTTGGCGAGCTTGGCGAGGCGGCGCGAAATCTCCGTCTTGCCGACGCCGGTGGGGCCGATCATCAGGATGTTCTTGGGCATCACCTCGTCACGCAGCTCTTCGGAAAGCTGCTGCCTGCGCCAGCGGTTTCGAAGCGCGATGGCGACGGCGCGTTTCGCCTCCTTCTGGCCGATGATGTAGCGGTCCAGCTCGGAGACGATCTCGCGGGGTGAAAAGTCGGTCATGGTGTTCCTTTCCGACGGCGGACCGTGGTCCCGCCGTGCGCCGCCCTGACGGCACGGCAATTCGACTGCAACGCAACCAACGGCGGCCGCGCCGCGTTCACGTGGCATGCTTGATCTATATTCTGACGCGCCGCGGGTCGTACAAGTGGCGATGCTCGCCGTCGCATCCTATGCGGCACTCGTCGTTCTCCTGAGGATCAGCGGGAAACGGACGCTCACCGACCTCAACGCATTCGACTTCGTCGTGACGGTGGCGCTCGGCTCCGTTCTCGCGACGACGATCCTGTCGCCGAGCGTCTCCCTGTCGCACGGTCTCGCCGCGCTTCTGGCGCTCGTCGTGTGCCAGGCGGTCGTCGCCTTCGCCGGCGCCCACTCCGCCGCCGCACGGCGCGCGGTGAAGTCGGAGCCGACGCTGGTCGTGCGGGACGGCGTGCTTCTCACCGAAGCGATGCGCGCCGCCCGCCTGTCCGAAGCCTCCGTGCTCGCGGCCGTGAGGTCGGCGGGATATGCGGGACTGTCGGGCATCCACGCCGTGGTGCTGGAGACGAACGGCGCGCTCAGCGTGATCACGCACGCACCGGCCGGTGACGGGTCCGCGCTGGCCGCGGTGCGCCAGCCTGGCGTCTGACCATCAGGCGGCAGCGTCCAGGCTTTCGACGATGACGCTGTCGTTGGTGTAGACGCAGATTTCCGCGGCGATCGCCATGGCGCGGCGGGCGATCTCCTCGGCGCTCATGTCGGTGTCGGCGAGCGCGCGGGCGGCGGCCAGCGCGTAGGTGCCGCCGGAGCCGATGCCTGCGATGCCGGCTTCCGGCTGCAGCACGTCGCCGTTGCCGGTGATCACCAGCGTTTCGTTGGTGTCGGCGACGATCATCATGGCTTCGAGGTGCCTGAGGTAGCGGTCGGTGCGCCAGTCCTTGGCGAGTTCCACGGCGGCGCGCATGAGCTGGCCCGGATACTGCTCCAGCTTGGCTTCGAGGCGTTCCAGCAGCGTGAAGGCATCGGCCGTGGCGCCGGCGAACCCGGCGATGACCTTGCCGCCGCCGATCGGCCGCACCTTGCGCGCCGTGCCTTTGACGACCGTGTGGCCCATCGTGACCTGGCCGTCACCGGCGACGACGACCTTGTCGCCCTTGCGCACGGTGACGATCGTCGTCCCGTGCCAGACGGCGTTGTTCGAGTCTGTCATGTCCTGAGATACCGTTGTCATTCGGGCCTGATATGGGCAACCGTGACGCGGCAAACAACCGAGGGGCGGACAGGTGCGCCGCCGCGGCCGGGCCGCGATACGGCGGGTCGGGATGCCTCAGGCGGCGACCGCGGCCACGCCCTCGTCGGACCGGTAGGCCCACACGCGCGCCGGCGGCAGATTGGCGATGACCCAGCGCGAGGTGGACCAGGTGATGCCGACGAGGCCCTTCACCGCCGGAACCAGCGCGTAGGAGAACTGGATGAACGGGGCACCCGGCGACATCGCGGCCATCGCCGCGGACATCAGCGCCTGACGCTCCGGCAGCGGCCGCGTGAAGAGCGGCAGACCGGATACGACCGAGGCCACAGGCGGGTTGCCGAGGTCGTCCAAAACGTCGCCGAGCGCGTAGGCGTTGCCTTGCACCACCGTCGCCTGCGGAAAGCGCTCGCGCAGCAGGGTGCAGAACTCGGACGAATATTCGATGAGGAGGAGGCGCTCCTGCGGGACGCCGCGCTCCACCAGCGCCTGCGTCACCGCGCCGGTGCCCGGCCCCAGCTCGACGATGACGCCCGGCCGGTCCAGCTCCACGTAGCCCGCCATCAGCCGCGACAGCTCCTGCCCGGACGGGGCGACAGCGCCGGTCTTCAGCGGGCTCTCGGCCCATTGGCGCAGGAAGCGCGCTTCGTCGAGGACGCGCGACTGCACGCGGCGCAGCTTGGCGCGCGTTGTGTCGGAGGGGCGCAGCTCCGCCTCGGTGCGCCGGGCGAGCGCCCGCAATTCTTCCACGATGCGGAGCTCGCGGGTTGCGTTGACCCCTTCGGCGCGCTTCTGCTTCAAGTTCTGCATCTCTTGCGTCAGGCGCGTGTGCATCTCGCGCGCGCGTTGCCGTGCTTGGTCAATCATGGGGGCTCCGCTCACCGCAGGGGTCCGCTGCCGCTATTGGGACAGGTTCTCGAAAAACTCACGGGCACGGGAGAAGAACCCGTGACTCTCCGGATGGTTCTCATTCGAGGACAGTTCTTCGAATTCGGTTAAGAGCTCGCGCTGACGGCGGGTCAGTTTCTGCGGCGTCTCGACCACCACCTGGATGTACATGTCGCCCGTCTGCGAGGAGCGCAGCACCGGCATGCCCTTGCCGCGCAGGCGGAACTGGCGCCCGGTCTGCGTCGCCTCGGGGATCTTCACCTTGGCCTTTTCGCCGTCGATGGACGGCACCTCGATGGATCCGCCGAGCGCCGCGCGCGCCATGGAGATGGGCACGCGGCAGTAGAGGTCCGCCCCTTCGCGCTGGAAGAAGTCGTGCGCCTTGATGGTGAGGAAGATGTAGAGATCGCCCGGAGGCCCGCCCATCACGCCGGCCTCGCCGTCACCCGCGAGGCGGATGCGCGTGCCGTCCTCGATGCCGGCGGGAATCTCCACCGACAGCTCGCGCTCCTTGGAGACGCGGCCGGAGCCGCCGCAATGGGCGCACGGGTCACGCACGACCTGGCCGCGGCCGGAACAGGTGACGCAGGTGCGTTCCAGCGTGAAGAAGCCCTGGCTGACGCGCACGCGGCCCGCACCGTGGCAGGTCGGGCAGCTCACCGGCTCGGTGCCCGGCTTGGCGCCGGTCCCGGTGCACACGTCGCACGTGGCGCTGGTCGGAACGTTGATGGTGACGCGCTTGCCGCGGAAGGCGTCTTCCAGGCTGATTTCGAGGTTGTAGCGCAGGTCCGAGCCGCGGTGCCGCGCGTTGCGGCCACCGCCGCCGCCGCGCGCTCCGCCGAAGAACTCGTCGAAGATATCGCTCATCGCCGAGGCGAAGTCGTTGCCGAAACCGGGGCCGCCGGCGCCGCCGCCACCCATGCGCCCGTCGAAGGCGGCGTGGCCGAAGCGGTCGTATGCGGCGCGCTTCTGCGGGTCACGCAGGATGTCGTAGGCCTCGGTGCACTCCTTGAACATCACTTCGGCTTCGGCATCGCCCGGATTGCGATCCGGGTGATACTTCATGGCCAGCTTGCGATAGGCACTCTTAAGGCCCTTCTCGTCCACCGTCCGAGAGACCTCGAGGAGCTCGTAGTAGTCGCGCTTCTGAGTGGTTGCCATCGCTCTTCTTAGATTAACTCATGCATTGTCATCAATGGAGACGGACCCTGCGGGATCCGCTGGGGAGACATGCGCACGGATGAAAAGGCGTTGCCGGGTCCGGCCCGGCGGTGCTGCGCGCCGAGCCCAGCACGGCGGTGCTGCGATGCCCTGCCGGGTGCGCATCCGCCAAGGGCGGACGGGGCGGCGCGTGAGGCGGCGCAGAAGAGGGAGGATCGCGCCGTGCGCGCCGGGGTCCGGTCGATCGCTGCGCCGCCGAAGCGTGTGCCGCGAGACGCGGTCCCGAAAGGTGCGCCACAGGACGGCGCCGATCCGGAGCATCCGGCCCCATGAGAAAGGGTGCGGCCCCTGAGGACCGCACCCGCCGTGTCATGTGTCAGGCCGGTTTTCACCATGCCCTCCGGCGGCTCAGGCCGAGCGCTTGCGATCGTCGTCCGACACTTCCTCGAAGTCGGCGTCGACGACATCGTCCTTCTCGGCGTCGGCACCGGGGGCGCCGGGGCCCTCGCCGCCATCGGCCTGGGCGGAGGCGTACATCGCCTCGCCGAGCTTCATGGACGCCTGGGCGAGCGCCTGGGTGCGCTGCTCGATGGCGGCCGGATCGTCACCCTCGAGCGCGGTCTTCAGGTCGGCGATGGCCGCCTCGACGGTCGACTTGTCCGAGTCAGCAATCTTGTCGCCATTCTCGGCGATCATCTTCTCGGTCGAGTGGATCAGCGCCTCGGCCTGGTTCTTGGCCTCGACGAGAGCGCGGCGCTTCTTGTCGTCCTCGGCGTGGGACTCGGCGTCCTTCACCATCTGGTCGATGTCGGCGTCCGACAGGCCGCCCGAGGCCTGGATGCGGATCTGCTGCTCTTTGCCGGTGCCCTTGTCCTTCGCCGAAACCTGAACGATGCCGTTGGCGTCGATGTCGAAGGTCACTTCGATCTGCGGCACGCCGCGCGGTGCGGGCGGAATGCCGACGAGGTCGAACTGGCCGAGCATCTTGTTGTCGGCGGCCATCTCACGCTCGCCCTGGAAGACGCGGATCGTCACGGCCGACTGGGAGTCCTCGGCGGTCGAGAAGACCTGGGACTTTTTGGTCGGGATCGTGGTGTTCCGGTCGATCAGTCGGGTGAAGACACCGCCCAGCGTCTCGATGCCGAGGGACAGCGGGGTGACGTCGAGCAGCAGAACGTCCTTGACGTCGCCCTGCAGGACGCCGCCCTGGATCGCCGCGCCGATGGCCACGACCTCATCCGGGTTCACGCCCTTGTGGGGCTCCTTGCCGAAGAAGTTTTTGACCGCTTCCTGAACCTTGGGCATGCGCGTCATGCCGCCGACGAGAACAACCTCGTCGATCTGGCTCTGGGACAGCTCGGCGTCCTTCAGCGCGGAGCGGCACGGTGCGATGGTGCGCTCGACGAGATCCTCGACCAGGCTTTCCAGCTTGGAGCGGGACAGCTTCATGGTGAGGTGCTTCGGGCCGGACTGGTCGGCGGTGATGAACGGCAGGTTCACCTCGGTCTGCGTCGCGGACGACAGCTCGATCTTGGCCTTTTCCGCAGCCTCTTTCAGGCGCTGAAGGGCGAGCTTGTCCTTGCGCAGGTCGATGCCCTGCTCCTTCTGGAACTCCGACGCGAGATAGTCGAGGATCCGCATGTCGAAGTCTTCGCCGCCGAGGAAGGTGTCGCCGTTGGTCGACTTCACCTCGAACACGCCGTCGCCGATTTCCAGGATCGACACGTCGAACGTGCCGCCGCCGAGATCGTAGACGGCGATCGTCTTGCCGTCCTTCTTGTCGAGACCGTAGGCGAGCGCGGCCGCGGTCGGCTCGTTGATGATGCGCAGCACTTCCAGACCGGCGATCTTGCCGGCGTCCTTGGTGGCCTGGCGCTGGGAATCGTTGAAGTAGGCCGGGACGGTGATGACCGCCTTCTCGACCGTCTCACCGAGATAGGACTCGGCGGTTTCCTTCATCTTCTGCAGGATGAAGGCGGAGATCTGCGAAGGAGAATAGTCCTTGTCGCGCGCCTTCACCCAGGCATCGCCATTGTCGGCCTTGACGATCTGGTAGGGGACGAGACCCTTGTCCTTGTCGACGGTGGGGTCCTGAAAGCGGCGGCCGATCAGGCGCTTGACCGCGAAGAGGGTATTCTCGGGATTCGTCACCGCCTGGCGTTTGGCCGGCTGGCCGACGAGGCGCTCACCATCCTCCGTGAAGGCGACCATCGACGGGGTGGTGCGCATGCCCTCGGCGTTCTCGATGACCTTGGCGCTCTTACCGTCCATGACGGCGACGCAGGAATTGGTCGTCCCGAGGTCAATGCCGATGACTTTGCTCATGTTCTCTCCTTCGTGGCGGACCGGCGGGACCCGCTCGCGGCGTCCCTCACACTCGCGCGACCGGTCCCCGGTTCGCGTGACAGACATCGGGGGCCGCAAAAGGCCCCCTCACACTGTGCAGATATAAGGAGAGTGGCCGGGCGCACAAGTCGGTCGGCGCGCCCTATCACAATCGTGTCAGAGCCTGTCTGCTATGATCCTGAAGCGTACGCCCACCTCCGGCGATATGGTGCCGCCCTTCGGATCGCTGCTCGCGCCGACCTTGTAGTCGAGCCGGCGCAGCGCCGTGCCGCCCTCGGCCACCGCCCGGTCGCCGTCGATGTCGAGGCTGAAGGTAAGCTCCACCCGCCGCACCACACCGCGCAGGGTGAAGGGCCCCTCCGCCGCGTAGGTGGCCTCGCCGGTCCGGCGGATCGTCTCGGACGTGAAGGTTGCCGGGACGCCTGATGCGGCGGCCAGCCCGTCCGGCCCTGTAATCTGCGACAGCGAGAGGTCTCCGGTGGCGATCAGCGCGCTGTCGAGGTCGACGCTGACGGCGATCGACGACGCGGCGAGGTCGTCCGGGTCGAAGGCGATGCTCGCGGAGAACTCCTCGAACTGGCCGACGACCTGGGCGGACTGGTAGCCGAACGCAAACGCCAGCGTGCTCTGTTCGGGGGCCAAGGCCCATTGCGACACGCCGGCGGCCTCCGGCGCGGCCTCTACGGCGGCGACCGTCTCTGGGGCTGCGGCCGGAGCTTGCGCCGGAGCACGAGCCGCCTCCGCGTCCGTGCCCGCGTCCGCCTCCAGGTCCGCGTCCGCTGCCATGGCCGCATCGTCCTGCGAGGCCGACGCGGCCGCGGGATCGACAGGGCCGGCGGCCGGCGCGGGATCAGCGACCGGCCCAGGATCGCCAGCCGGCGCGACATCGGCGCTTGGTGCGGGACCGCCGGCCGGTGCGGGTTCGGTTCCCGGCGCGGGTTCGGTGGCCGGTGCGAGTTCGGTTGCCGGTGCGGGTTCGTTGGCTGATGCGGGTTCGGTGGCCGATGCTGGTTCGGTGGCCGATGCGGGTTCGGTTGCCGGCGCCAGATCCGCGGCCGGTGCGGCTACCATCACCTCGGGCCCGTCGTCCGCGACGGCGGCATCGCGCGCTTCGGCGGTCTGCGGCACGTCGGCAGCTCGCGGTGCGAGGGCGGGGGCCTCGTCCGTCATCTCGTCGACGGACGGCATTTCGGCATCCGACCCATCCGTCACGCTGCCGGGTGGCGGATCCATGGTCGCCACCACGGCGGCGGCCACTTCCGGCTCACTCGGCTCCGCTGTTTCGAGTGCGGGAGCCTCGTCCGGTGCCACGGCCTCCGGTGTGACGGGCTCGGCAGAAGCGTCCATTTCGGCCACCACCGCGGCGGCAGACTCCGGCTCCCTCGGCTCGGCAGTTTGCAAGGCGGGAGCCTCGTCCGGTGCCTCGGCCTCCGGGGCGGCGTGCTCGGCGGCGGGATCCATCTCGGCCACCACCGCGGCGGACGCCTCCGGCTCGCTCGGCTCGGCAGCTTCCAACGCCGGAGCCTCTTCCGGTGCCTCGGCGTCCGGCACGGCGGGCTCGGCGGCGGGATCCATCTCGGCCACCACCGCGGCGGACGCCTCCGGCTCGCTCGACTCGGCAGTTTCCAAGGCCGGAACCTCGTCCGGTGCCTCGGCCGCCGGTGCGGCGGGCTCGGCAGCGGTGTCCATGTCCGCCACGACGGCGGCGGTCGGCTCGGCCTCGCTCGGCTCAGCTGTTTCCAGCGCCGGGGCCTCGTCTGTCGCGTCAGCCTCCGGCGTGGCGGGCTCGGCGGCGGGATCTACCTCGGCGATCACCGCGGCGGACGCCTCGGTATCGCTCGGCTCGGCAGCTTCCAACCCCGGAACCTCGTCCGGTGCCTCGGCCTCCGGGGCGGCCGGTTCGGCGGCGGGATCCATCTCGGTCACCACTGCGGCGGACGCCTCCGGCTCGCTCGGCTCGGCAGTTTCCAAGGCCGGAACCTCGTCCGGTGCCTCGGCCTCCGGGGCGGCGGGCTCGGCAGCGGCGTCCATGTCCGCCACCACGGCGGCGCCGGTTTCGGCCTCACTCGGCTCGGCTGTTTCCAACGCCGGAGTCTCGTCTGTCGCTTCAGCCTCCGGGGCGGCGGGGTCCGCCTCGGCGACCACGGCGGCCGCCGGCTCGGAGTCGCTCGGCTCGGCCGTCTCCAGCGTCGGGGCTTCGTCCGGGGCCTCGGCCTCCGGAGCGGCGGGTTCGCCGGCGGGATCCGCCTCGGCGATGACGGTGGCGGCGGGCTCGGGCTCACTCGGCTCGGCCGTCTCCAGCGCCGGGGCCTCGTCCGGCGTCGCGGCCTCCGGGGAGGCGGCAGCGGCCTGCGGGGCCGTGGCAGGCGCCGCGGCTACCGGCGCTTCCGCAGCGGGGCCCGTCGCCAAGCCCGGCACGGCGGACGACCAGTCGAACCCGCCCGCACCGGCGGAGGCGCCGTCCGTCACCGCAGCATCCGCGAGCCCTCCGGGTGCGATCGCGGCACCCGATGCCAGAACGCTGCCCTGGTCGGGCGACACGCCCCCAAAAAGCTCACCCGACGATGCCCGCGCCTCACGCGCATTATGGCGCGCGATCCCGGCCGAACCGATGATCACGCCGCCCACGACGAGCGTCGTCACCACCGTGGTCGCATGGCCGTAGGCGTTGCGCGGCCCGTCCCCTCCGGACACCGGCAGCATGCGCCTCAGATAGGCCTTGTCCGCCAGATGATGCTTCACCGCGCCCGCGATGTGGAGGAGCACAAGGACACCCATCGCATAGGCCAGAATCTCGTGGGTCTCTGCAGCGATACCTTCGACGAGCTCACGGCTCTGCGCCCCCAGCGCGCCGAGGCCCGGCAGATGCGGCCACGGCAGCCAGGTTTGACCGTAGAGGATCGTCTCGATCTGGATCGGCGACACGGTGATCACCACCCAGCCCGCCAGAGGGATCGCGAGAAGGAGGACATAGAAGGCCTTGTGCACGACGCCGGCGATCACGCGGTCCCGCCGGCTGACGCTGGCCGGCTCGACCGGCGGCGGATTGAACACCCGCCACACGATCCGCGCCACGGTGAGGAGCAGCACGGTCGCGCCCAGGCTCTTGTGGAGCTGGAACAGCCAATATTGCGTCGGCGATCCGGCCGAAACGAGCGCACCCATCGCCCAACCGCCGGCGATCTGAGCGATCACCAGAAACGCAATCGACCAGTGCAGCAGGATCGCGACCGTGGTGTAGCGCGAGGCCTTGAAAGGGGGAACGGTGGTTGTCGGCACGGGGCACTCAACTCCACATCGGCCGCGCACGGCCTCGAACAATGGCCGCATGCGGCGCTCGGAACATCGGCACGGCCCGACGCGCTCGGACCACCCCACTCATCGCACAAAGTCCGCTCCGGGCCACCGTCGACGGCGCCCGAAGCGGAGTCGCATCATGCCGGCAAAGCTTTGCCAACTGGTTTGCCCGCGCCGCAACGGCGCCGGACAGATTATTGTGGCAGGAATTCGGCCTGAATTTCGATCGACACCGCGTCGGACACCGGGCCGAGCAGGCCTTCGTTGCCCCACTGCGAACGGTTCAGCGTGCCGGTAGCCGAGATGCCGAAGGCCGGAACGCCCGCCATCGGGTGGTTGGCCGCCTGGTTCAGCGTCGCCTGCAGCGTAACGGGGTGCGTCTGACCGGCGATGGTCAGGTCACCGGTGATCTCGGCCGTGTTCTCGCCCGTCACCTCGATGCCGGTGGAGACGAAGGTGATTTCCGGATACTCGGCCGTGTTCATGAACATCGCCGACTCGATCTCGCCGTCGAAATCGGTCTCGTTCGGATGGCCCGTGGTCACCCCCTGGCCGTCGACCGTCACGTTCAGGCTCGACTGGGCGACGTCGTCCGCGTCGAGTTCCACCGTCGCCGCGATGCCGCCGCGGGCGAAGGAGCCGGTGTAGGTCGAAAATCCGAGGTGGCTCACCTTCCACAGGATCGACGTGTGGGTCGGGTCGTTGACGTAGGTGCCGGACGGGATGTCCAGCGTCTCGGCCATGGCCGGGGCGGCGAGGCCGAAGGTGACGGCAGCGGCGGCCGCAGCGAGGAAATGGCGCATCTCAGTCTCCAGGTGTCGGTGACGCGGCACGTCACCTGCGGTGTGAACATGGGGCGCGGGACCGTCCCCGCGCCGACCGCGCAACACCTAAGAGATTGGATTTGCGCCGAAAGAGGGCACCTTCAGGTGACCTGCGTCCCGCCGAGGTAACAAATGGGGCGATCCGCGGCATACGCCGGCGACAAAAATTTGCGTTCGCCTGCGGGATCGGGCAGAGGTCGCGCCACATGCCTGTCCCGTACAACCGAGGTGGTGAGCCTATGGCCGATGTCATCGAGGCCGACGGACTTGCGATTCTGCCCGGCCGGATCACGCCCGCGGAACAGCGCGCGCTGGCCGAGGACATCCGCAAGATCATCAAGAAGGCGCCGCTGTTCCAGCCGGTCATGCCGCGCACGGGCAAACCCTTCTCGGTGGAGATGACCAATTGCGGCCCGCTCGGCTGGGTGTCGGACCGCGCCGGCTACCGCTATCAGCCCAACCACCCGGTCACCGGCCGCCCCTGGCCGGCGATCCCCGAGCGCCTGGTGAAGCTGTGGCAGGACCTCGGCGCCCCGGCCGAGCCGGAAGCCTGCCTCGTCAACATCTACGCCGAGGGTGCCCGCCTCGGCATGC
Source organism: Acuticoccus yangtzensis (assembly GCF_001927245.1). Lineage (GTDB taxonomy): Bacteria > Pseudomonadota > Alphaproteobacteria > Rhizobiales > Amorphaceae > Acuticoccus > Acuticoccus yangtzensis. The sequence continues at coordinate 220,500 of NZ_MJUX01000006.1, forward strand.
ACCAGGACCGCGACGAAGCGACCTTCGACGCACCCGTCGTCTCCGTCTCGCTGGGCGACACGGCCGTCTTCCGCCTCGGCGGGACCGAGCGGCGCGGCCCGACACGCTCCGTACGCCTCGCATCCGGCGACGTCGTCGTGTTCGGCGGACCGTCGCGCCTCATCTATCACGGTATCGACAGGGTGCTGTCCGGCTCCTCCCGCCTTATCGACGGGGGCGGGCGCATCAATCTCACGCTGCGGCGCGTCAACCCGTTCTGACGGCTCACATATTGGCGGCGAGAAGACCCGGCATCGCCACCATGTTGACGATGACGTGGCCGACGATCGGCCACCCCACCGCCCCGGTCCAGAAGGCGGCGACGGCCCAGACCGTCCCCAGCACCGCCGTCCCGAAGACGACGGTGACGGCGCTTTCGCCGAAGGTGACGCCCGCCGCCAGCATCAACGGGATGTGCCACAGCGCGAACAGCCACACGCCCACCGCCTGGATCAACGGATTGCGCCGCGCCACCGAAAGATAGGCCCCGCGCCATGCGAATTCCTCAAGCGGCGCATTGATGAAGGCGAGCAGCGCGCCGAGGGCGAGAAGCTCCAGCGGCACGTCGGCGAGCCCCTTCGTCAGCCCATAAGCCACATAGGAAAGCGCCTGCACCAGCACGACGACCGGCACCCACACGGCCCGGCCGACACGCAGCGACATCCCTCGCGCGAACGCGCCCGACAGCAAGCCGACAGGCACGCAGAACAACACCCAATAAAGCGCCAGAACGGTCAGATAGCCGGCGAGGCCGCCGGGCCAGATCGCGGTGAGCACCGGCACCGCGACGAAGGCCGCCGCGATGAGGCCGGCCCCGGCGAGGATCAGCCGTCCCGATGTCAATCTCAGGCGGCCGGTGTCCATCAGAGCGGCCAGTCCGCCCGGCGATAGGCCGAGTCCCAGAAGAGATATTCGAGCTGCGTCGCGGCGTTGTAGGCAGACAGCATCTTTTCGCGCGTGTCGGCGGTCGCGGCGGCGGCGGCCTCGTCGGTGGCCATCTTCATGCCGTCCACCGCCTCGTGAAAATGCGGGTCGTTGTAGGTGTCGATCCACGCTTGATAGGGATTGTTCTGCGCCGCGCGGCCGTGGATGTCGCGCCCCACTTCGGCATAGATCCAGAAGCACGGCAGCAGCGCCGCGAGCAGGATCTCGTAAGGTTCGGCGAAGGCGGTGGCGATCAGATAGGACACATAATGATGGCACGCGGGCGAAACCGGCGTGTCCGCGAAGGCGCCCGCCGTGATCCCCCACTCCTTGAAGAACGACCCATGCAGGGCGCGCTCGACCACGATCGCCTCGCGTGCGGCGTCGGAAAATTGAACGATCCTGTCTGGATGAGGGGCCTTGGCCGCAGCGAGCGCCAACGCACGCCCGAAGCCGACGAGATAGTGCGCGTCCTGGACCATGTAGTGCTCGAACGTGTCGCGCGGCAGCGTTCCCTCGGCCAGCTCCGCGTTGAAGGGCATGGTGCGGATGGTCTCATAGGCCGCCGAATTGCGGGCCCAGGCCGTTGCGGAAAAGCCGGTCGTCATAAGGCGCACATCATTCCTGTTGTGGCGGGGATCGTCGCCGGCGCGACCATCGCGCCGACGTCCATCAGACCTCGCCGGCCGCACGCACGGCGCGGCTGAGAAGAACTTATGGCCTGCCCGAAGGAGAGCAAGCCGGCAATCCGCCGCCGACCGTTGGGGCCGAACCGTGGGGGACGAAAAAGTTCGGCCCCATGGCGGAACCTTCCGCCGTCCGGCGCGTCTTCTTCATGTAGTCCTCGGTCGTCCCCCGGCCCGAGAGCGACATCCACCTTCGACAAACTGGCCGCATCTCGCGGCCATTTTTTTCGCCTCGCGCATCGGGCGCCCGGCGCAGCGTCGGCCTATGCGGTGTCGCTCTTGCCCGCCCGCGCCGCGTCGGCCAGCTCGCGCCGCCCCGCCTCGCGCTGATCTTCGATCAACGAGTGGGCCGCCTCACGCGGGAAGCCGAGCGCCACCAGCGTTTCCTCGCCCATCTGCAGAGACGCCTCGAACGCCTCCAGCACCACCTCGTCGGCGCCCATGGCATAGAGCTCGCCCGCATGTGCCTTGTCGCGGGCGCGCACGACCACCGGCACCGCCAACCCCGCCTCGCGCACCAGCCGCACGACATCGGCGTTGGCCGAAGGGCTGTCCATGGTGAGAACGATGGCCCGCGCGGTGCTCACATGCGCGTTCTTCAAGACGTCGAGCCGCCGCACGTCGCCGAAATAGACGGGGAGATTGCGCTTGCGCGCCATCGTCACCGCCTTGGAGTTCATTTCCAGCGCCACGTAAGGAATGCGCCGGGCATCCAACAATGCGCCGATGGAGCGGCCGATCCGCCCGAAGCCTGCGACGATGACGTGATTGTCGGGCGCGGCCGTCTCCAGCCGGGCCGTGGAGGGAGCGTGCTCGGCCCGTGCCGGGGTCGTCAGGCGGTCGGTCAGCTTCTGAATGAGGCCGGACGTCGCGGTCGTCAGCGCCATCGCCACGCCCGCCGAAACCACCAAAAGCCGCGCGATGTCCTCCGGAACCACGCCCAGCGTGTAGGCGAGCGACAGGCCGACGAGCGAAAACTCGCCGATCTGCGCAAGCATCAGCCCGCTTTCCACGGCGACCGGAAGGGACTGCCGGAACGCGAGCGCCAGAAGCATGATCACCACCGCCTTGATCAGCGACACGGCGATGATGATACCGACCAGCGCCAGCGGCGATTGAAGGACGATCGCCGGGTCGATCGTCATCCCCACCGAAAGGAAGAAAAGGCCGAGCAGCAGGCCCTTGAAGGGTGCGATCTCCACCTCGAGCTGGTGCGAAAATTCCGTGTCGGCGAAGACGAGACCGGCGAGGAAGGCGCCGAGCGCCATCGACAGCCCAGCGATGGAGGTGGCCTCCGCCGTGCCGATGATGACGAGAAGCGCCGCCGCGGTGAACATGTCCCGGTCCTGCCGCGCGCCGATGAAGCGCAGCACCGGCGCGAGAATCCGCCGCCCGGCCAGGAGGATGGCCGTGATCATCACCGCCGCGAGAGCGAGGCTCTGGGCCAGGTGCATGGCGATGCTTGTCTCCCCCGCCGACGCCATGGACGAGATGACGAGGAGCACCGGAACGACGGCGATGTCCTGCATCAAGAGGATCGAGAACATCACCTGCCCCGAGGGCGAGGCGAGGCGTCCGGCGCTGATGAGAAGCTGCACGACGATGGCGGTGGACGACAAGGCGAGGGCCGCGCCGACCGCCACCGCCGCCTCGACGCCGAGCCCCGCCGCGATCCCCGCGCAGGTCAACGCCGCCGCGGTGAGGACGACCTGGAGCCCGCCGAGGCCGAACACCAGCCGGCGCATCGCCCACAGGCGCGGGGCCGACAGCTCCAGTCCGATGAGGAAGAGGAGGAAGACCACACCGAGCTCGGCGATCGAATGGACGCCCTCGGTGTCGGTGATGGTGAAGGCCGAGACCGGGACGCCGAACACGCTGTCGCCCAGCTGGGCGATGCCGTAGGGGCCGACCGCCACACCGGCCAGCAGATAGCCCAGGATCGTATTCAGGCCGAAGCGCTGAAGGATCGGGACCACGAGCCCGGCCAGCGCGAGAAAGATGGTCGCTTCCTTGAGAAATGGAATGCCGTGCGCGACTTCGCCTTCCATCGGATCTCCTGAGCATCTGGACCGGGGCGATCCGTGCCGCAGCACCGGACCGCGGGTGCGGACGATGGGCGCAAGCCTAGGCGATGCGCGAACGCTTTGTCCCCGGTCGCCGCGCCAAAGTCCAATATTCGTCGGCGAAATCGGCGGCTTGAGAGCCGGGCCGGGCGGCGCCCTTGCGCTCAGCACCGCGTCCGCCGGGCGATGTGACCTCGCAGTCACGGCGCGCCACCGAATGCGCCCCGCGGCGCCGTCACCGCTTTATCCGCTATCGGGCTTGGCCTATCGCGGCCATCTTGACCTGTCGCCGAGTGAAAAGGGCTGAGCCTCTGTGGCGCATATCAGCGGTCGGAACGAGCGGAAATACCACCACGTGCCGCGCGGTGTCCTGCACTTGCGCCCGGCCCTTTATATCGCGAGCTTCTTCGGCATCGTCCTCGCCGGGACGATGCTCATCCCCGCCCTGCTCGACCTTGCGGACGGCAACGACACGTGGAGCGTCTTCGCCGTCTCCGCGGCGGGCGTCTTCTGCATCTCGACCCTCGGCGTCATCTCCCTGCGCGAGCCGATGCCCGCGTTCACACCGCGTTTCGGCTTCCTGCTCACCAGTGTCATCTGGCTGACCTCCTGCATCATCGGGGCGATCCCCTTCTGGCTGTCGGACCTGCCGATGACGATCGGCGGCGGCATCTTCGAGTCGGCGAGCGCCCTCACCACCACGGGCGCCACCGTCCTGTCCGAGCTCGACGCGATGGAGCGATCGATCCTCCTGTGGCGCTCGATGCTGCAGTGGCTCGGCGGGATCGGCATCGTCGCCATCGGCCTCTTCCTGTTTCCGTTCCTCAGGATCGGCGGCATGCAGGTCTTCCGCACCGAAAGCTCGGACCGGTCCGACAAGGCCCTGCCACGCCTTGTCTCCGTCACGCGGGCGCTCTGCTTCATCTACGTCTTCGTGTCGATCGCCTGCGCCATCGTCTATGCCGCGCTCGGCATGAGCGTGTTCGACGCCATCTGTCACGCGATGACCACCATCTCGACCGGCGGCTTCTCCAATCACGACCGCTCGTTCGGCTTCTTCCAGGATTCGCGCATCCTCTGGGCGGCGGTCTTCTTCATGATCGTCGGCGCCCTGCCCTTCGTCCTCTATGTCGAGATCCTGGTCCGCGGCCGTTTCAACATCCTCACCGACTGGCAGGTGCGCACCTTCCTCATCGGCATCACCGCGGTGACGCTGATCCTCGCTTTGTGGCTCGACCAGACGCGCAACATCGACCTGGCCGACGCGATCACCCAGGCCGCCTTCAACGTCGTCTCGATCGTCACCACCACCGGCTATGCGTCCGACGACTATGCGGTGTGGGGACCGTTCGCGTTCGGGATCTTCTACATCCTGACCTTCATCGGCGGCTGTTCGGGGTCGACCACCGGCGGCATCAAGGTCTACCGCTTCATCATCGTCTTTCAGGCGTTGCGGCGCGCCTTCACCCGCCTCGTCTACCCGCACGCCATGCAGCCGCTGCGGTTCGGCGACCGTGTGATCGAGCAGGACGTCTACGATTCCGTCATCATCTATTTTATCGCATTTTTTCTGGTATACGGTTTTTCGATCCTTGCGCTGTCGCTGGCGGGGCAAGACTTCATCACGGCGTTGACCGGTGCGCAGACGGCGCTCACAAACGTCGGCCCGGGCCTTGGTGAGACCATTGGCCCTTCGGGCAATTTCGCCTCGCTCGGCGAATTCGAGCTGTGGCTCCTCTCGTTTATCATGGTCCTCGGCCGGCTCGAGATCATGACTGTGCTGATCCTGTTCACGCCGGTGTTCTGGAGGGACTGATGTCTGACGATTGGGCTTTGGCCACACGCCTCGTTCACGAAGGCGCGATGCGATCCCAGTTCGGCGAGACCTCAGAGGCGATGTTCCTGACCCAGGGGTTCGTCTACGACAGCGCGGAGGAAGCCGCCGCGCGCTTCGCCAACGAGGCGCCGGGCTTCGTCTATTCGCGCTACGGCAACCCCACCGTGGCGATGTTCGAGCAGCGCATGGCCGCCCTGGAAGGCGCCGAAGCCTGCCGCGGCACCACCTCCGGCATGGCCGCGGTGACCGCCGCGCTCACCGCCGCGCTGAAGGCGGGCGACCACGTCGTCGCCGCGGGCGAGCTCTTCGGCGGCTGCCGCTACATCGTCGAGACCTATCTGCCGCGCTTCGGTGTCGAGACCACGCTGGTCGAGGGCAAGGACCTCGCCGCCTGGGAAGCCGCGGTAAAGCCGAACACCCGCGTCTTCTTCATGGAGACGCCGACGAACCCGACGCTCGCCCTGGTCGACATCGCCGGCGTCGCCGCGATCCGCGACGCGAAGGCGCCGGGCGCGCAGGTCGTCGTCGACAACGTGTTCGCCACGCCGCTGTGGCAGAGCCCGCTCGCCCTCGGCGCGGACGTGGTCGTCTACTCGGCCACCAAGCACATCGACGGTCAGGGGCGCTGCCTCGCCGGGGCGATCCTCGGCCGTGAGGCGTGGATCAAGGACAACCTCGACGTCATCCTGCGCCAGACGGGCCCCGCCTTGTCGCCCTTCAACGCCTGGGTGATGCTGAAGTCCCTGGAGACGCTGCCCCTTCGCATCCGCGCCCAGACCGAGACGGCGGCGCGCGTGGCCGACGCTCTCGCCACCCATCCGGCGGTGAAGCGCGTTCTCTATCCCGGCCGCGCCGACCATCCGCAGGCCGAACTGGCGCAGCGGCAGATGAAGGGCGGCTCCACCCTCCTCGCCTTCTCCGTGGATGGCGGGCGCGCCGCCGCCTTCCGCGCCGCCAATGCGCTGAAGCTCGTGAAGCTGTCCAACAATCTCGGCGATGCGAAGAGCCTCCTCACCCATCCGGCGACCACGACGCACAAGAACCTGACGCCGGAGGCGCGCGAAGCCGCGGGCATCGACGAGGGTCTGCTGCGCCTGTCGGTCGGGCTCGAGGATGCAGGCGACCTCATCGCCGACCTGACCCGCGCGCTGGACGCCGCGGCGATGAAAGTGCGCCAAGCCGGCGAGTAGATGGCAGGCCGACTGGGGCCGAACGTGACGCGAAGCGGGCGGCAGACTGTGGCGTGGAGCCGCAGCCTGCCCCCGAAGGTCGCCCCGTGCCCCGCCGCGTCGTCGACGGTTCGGCCATGAGTCCGGCCCGGCCCCCGGCGCCGATCGGGAGTGCCGCATCCCGCCTCGAGGACGCGCTAAGCCGTTGACGATACGCCCGTTCGCGGCGAGCCGGCCACTTATCCCGCCAATCCCCTCGGCCACCGCGCCGCCACCCGCGCGACATCGCCACGCCTTACGAGCCACCCCCGATCGGCATCCGCACCGCGGCTGATCGACCACACGGGCCGCCCGCTCGCAGCGCTGCGGTGGTGCCGCCGGGCGACGCTCGGTGAGGGCGCCCCTGGCCCTCGCGCACACGCATCACCACATCCGCGTGACCGGGGCGGACGTGCCGCACCGGTGCCCCCGCAACGGGCAGATGACGGGTATGCCGTGATGTGTGCCAGGACGAGGCCGCTTCGGCGCGCGGGCTGTGCCGAGCCTTTCGGCAACCGCTCGTGGAGCTTGGCCCCAGCCGAGCCGCGCCTCACGCCGCCTTCACAAGCCCCGGCGGGATGGTTATCTGATAGCTTAGCCGGAGCCTTCAGCATTCCGGCTCCAGGACCGCGCGCCTCTCGCGCGGGTTTCGCCGTCGGCGCACCCCGCCGGCCAACGGAGCGCCTCGCGCTCGCTTGGGAATTCTTCATGACCACGACCGCTCGCTACCTCGGATGGCCTCTCGGCCTCACAGTCGTCGGACTGATCCTTGCATTCGCGGTCGGCTATTTCTCCTCGGGCACCCTCGCCGGCGGTGTCTCATTCCTCGCCATCGGCATCGTCCTGGCGGCGCTCGAAATCTCGCTCTCCTTCGACAACGCCATCGTCAACGCCAACAAGCTGAAGACGATGGACCCGAAGTGGCAGCGGCGCTTCCTCACCTGGGGCATCATCATCGCCGTCTTCGGCATGCGCGTCGTCTTCCCGCTGCTGGTGGTGGTGATCGCCGCCAACATCGGCCCGATCCAGGCCGTCGTTCTCGCCGCCACCCAGCCCGAGCAATACGCCGCCATCATGGACGACGCGCACCTGTCCATTGCGGCGTTCGGCGGCACCTTCCTCATGATGGTCGCCCTCACCTACTTCATCGACGAGGAGAAAGAGGTGGACTGGGTCCACGCCGTGGAGCATCGCCTCCGCCGCTGCGCCTCCATCCGCGGCCTCGAGATGGCGTTCGTCCTCATGCTCGCCCTGCTTATCGCCGAGGCGCAGCCGGAATCGGACGAGATGACCTTCCTCTTCAGCGCCGTGTGCGGGCTCGTCACCTTCTCGGCGGTCGACATCCTGGGCCGGGTCCTCGACGCGCCGAGCGAAGTCGCGGGGGTCGCCGCGCGCGGCGGGTTCGGCGCCTTCCTCTACCTCGAAGTGCTGGACGCCTCGTTCTCGTTCGACGGCGTCGTCGGCGCCTTCGCGCTGACGCAGAACCTCTTCCTCATCGCCATTGGCCTCGGTATCGGCGCTCTCTACGTGCGGTCCATGACCATCATGCTGGTGGAGCGCGGCACGCTGGCGCAGTTCCGCTACCTGGAGCACGGCGCGTTCTACTCCATCCTCGTGCTGTCGGTGATCATGTATGCGCAGTCGATGGTGCATGTGCCGGAGATCGTCACCGGCCTTCTGGGCGCCTCACTGATCATCCTGGCGCTGTGGTCGTCGGTCCAATACAACAAGCGCGTCGCGGCCGGCGAGGCACCGCGCCACGCCTGACCGCTACGGCATTTGCGCCGCCACCCCGCCACCGCCGCATCGCCGCTACCGCACCGACCGATGAACGACGCCCGCGCCCTTCCTGATCCCCGAGCCCGCCCCGACCCCGGCGCCCTGCACGAGTCGCTCCTCGCCTACCACGCCCGGCGCCCTCCCGCCGCCGTCACGCCCATCGTCGAATTCCTGGACGGGGCGACGGTGACCATTCCGGGCCCGCTACGCACGGTGCCGGAGGGCGTCGAGATCCAGGACAGCGGCGTCTATGACGGCGAAGGGCGGCTCTGTCCCCTCGCCCTCCACCGCGCCGGCAACCTGCCGAAGGACAACGTGGCGCCCGAGACGCTGCCCGAGGCGCGCGCGGCGGCGGGAGAGACAGTCTCGGGGAGGCATCTCTTCGCCGGTCTCATCGGCCCGCACTTCGGTCATTTCCTGGTGGAGAGTCTCGGCCGCCTGTGGGCGCTGGACGAACTCGCGGGCCCGTTCGACTCGCTCGTTTTTATTCGCGGCCACGGACCTGGCCACGCGCCGGTCGACAGCTTCGGCCGCGCCGTGCTGGACGCGCTCGCAATCGCGCTGCCGGTGACCTCCGTCGGCGCCGCCACGCGATTCGAGAGGCTGGTGGTGCCGAGCCAGCTCTTCGGCTTCCACCTGCGCCACGGTCACCCCGCCTTCCACGCCTTCGTTCACAACCGGCTGCGCGGCCATAGCGGCGACGGGCCGCGGGCCAAACGGCTCTATGTCTCGCGCGGGCTCATCGGCGACATTCCGGGCGAGCCGGCGCTCGAAGCGCTGCTGACCGAGCGCGGCTTCACCATCATCCATCCCGAGACGATGAGCTTCGCCGCCCAGATCGCGGCTTATAATGGGGCGCGGACGATCCTGGCGGCGGAGGGTTCGGCGGTCCACGTGATCGGGCTCGTCGCGCGGGGGGACCAGAAGGTCGGCGTCGTGCGCCGCCGCCCCGGACAGTTCGTCATGGGGATGCACCAGCTCGCCGGCTTCTCCGGCCGCACCGCCCGCCTGTTCGACGGGCCGGCCGACCTTGCCGCCCTCACTGCCCAGCTCGAGGCGCGCGGCTTCCTGCGCTGACCCGCCCGGCCGGACGCGCACCGGTCGAGGCGCGGCCGACAGGGCAGAGCCGAGCCGCCCTCAGAGGTAGGCCACCGCCACCACGGAGGTCTCGCCGAGGCCGAGGCACACCTCGACCTCCGACCCGTCAGGCGCGACGATCGCCGCCGCGCCCGCCTCGGGGTCGAGAAGGTGAAGCCCGAAGGCGGTGGGCTGGCCGTTCAGCCCCGTTCCGAGGCACTTGGCCGCGGCCTCCTTGGCGCACCACGCCTGCAGAACGTCCACCTCGCCGTGCGCACCGAGCTCGCTCATGTAGCGCCGCTCGGCGTCCGAGAAGCCGGCCGCCATGACGTCCGACGGCTCCACCCGGCCGAATACCTCGAGGTCGATCCCCACCGGCACCCCCGGAGGCGCGGCCACCGCGACCGTCTGCCCCGCGACATGGGCGACGGACACCTCGGGCACGGCGCCGAGGATGGCAAGGCCCTCCGCGTCCACGAAGGGTTTGCCGTGTGGGTCGACACGGATCACCACGTCCGCCGGCAGCACGGCCATGTTCATGTGGCGCATGTACCAGCCGCGCACCGCCTCCTTCAGCGCCACGCGGCCGAGCAACCACTCGTCCGCCCGCCGCGGCTTGCCGGCAAATTCGTGCCACTCCGCCCGCTCGTCCTTGGACAGCACCGTGTGGGCGAGGACGCGGCGCCAGATGCCGCCCGCATCGTCGAGGAAGCCTTGGGGAAAGGCCGGGACCTCCCACACCAGGGCGTCCTCCGGCAGCGCGGCGAAGAGGTCCGACGCCTCGTGGCCGTAGAACTCGTCCCGTGGCTGCCAACGCGCACGGTAGTAGGTGTGCGGCACGTCGAAGAAGCGGTCGCGCCAGCCTCTGATCCTGAGGATCGGCGCCCCGTCCGCGGCGATGCAGACGAAGTCGCCGGTCAGGTAGTTGGTGCCGTCGCCCTCCTCGAAGCCGAGGCGGCCGGACATCAGCGCCCCCGCCGTGTCCTCGCGCCCGGCGTCGAACAGCTCGATGACGTCGATCCGCGAGGGGAAGGACGAGAAGTCGGTCCCCATCCCCTGCGCGATCCAGAAGGCGGTGACGTGGCCCACCTGGTCGAGCAGCGCCGGGTTGAGGATGAATTGCGGCCGCGCGCCGGGGGTGAAGAAGCCGTCGAGCGGCGTGTCGGCCATGATCGCGTCGAGGCCCGTGTGGTCCCACGAGTGCAGGCTGGCGATGCCCTGGAAGAGCGGGCCGTGGAACATGCCGGTGCGGTAGAGGTCCTCGTCCCGCCAGACCGGCCATTGCGGCTCCTCCAGCGGGGTGACGGCGACGCCCTCCGGCACCGCGGGCGCGGCGGAGAGGACGACGTTGCCCTCCACCAGCGGACCGCCCGACTGGTCCACCACACGCACCACGACGACGGCCTCGGTGCCGTGGCCGTTCTGCTGGTCCGACAGCCGCGTCGCCTCGATGCCGATGGTGCGCGCCCCCTCGTCCAGCGCCACCCAATTGTAGGCGCGCACCTTCTCGAGCCGCACCGGCATCATGCCGCGGGTGAGCGCGGCGGCGGCCTCGGCCATCATCTCCATGGTGACGGCCATCGGCACCACCGGCAGCGCGCACAGGTCACGGTCGATGTCCGACACCTCCATGGCGTAGAGCACGTGGTGGCGCAGGAAGGCGTCGCGGGTGAGGTCGAGGTCGCATTCGGCGACCAGGCGGCGCGCATCGTTGACCGACAGGCGCTGCAGGAAGGGATAGGCCCCCGCCGGAAGCGGCGCGCGGGACGGCGGCGCCTCGGCGGGCACATCCTCGTCCACGCTCTCGCTGACCGGGGCCGCGGCGACGCGCGGCGCACCGGCCGGGAACATCGCCGCGCGCAGCTCGGCGATCGCCTCGTCCGGCAGGCGCACGATGGGGAGCGTGTTCTGGATGATCTTCTCCGGCCGCCTCTTGCCGCGGTCGGTGGCGACGTCGGACGGGCCGAAGCGGCGCCCCTCGAACAGCGCGCCGACCTCGACGCCGACGCCCGACACCCACAGGCGCCCCAGCGAATGCATGAGCTGCACCAGCGAGGAGCGGCGGCGGCTGCCGAAGGCGACGGCGAGCACGTCCTTGCCCGTCAACGTGTTCTCGATGAACCCGGTCAGGTTGGCCGACGGGCCGAGCTCCACGAAGGTGCGCACGCCGTCGGCATACATCTGCTCAACCGTCTCGGTGAAGCGGACCTTCGACTGCCACTGGAGCGCGGCCAGCGAGCGGATCTCCTCCGGCAGGTTCGGCATCGGCTCGGCGGAGGCGCAGGAATAGACCGGCATCGACGGCGCGGCGAAGTCCAGCTTCTCGTAGATGCCGCGCACCATGTCGGCGACCGGAGCGAAGAGCGAGGTGTGGTAGGGCCGGTCGAACGGCAGGAAGGCGCACAGGGCGGATTCCTTGCCCGCCTCCGCCACGATCTTGTCCAGCTCCTTGCGCTGGCCGTAGAGCACGGTCTGCTGCGGGCAGTTGTCGAGCGCGACGTGGACGTCGTCGGCCTCGCCCGCCAGAGCGTGCACCTTCTCGCGCGCCAGCCCGCCGATCGTCAGCAGCGCGCCACCGGCGATGGTGGTCGATTCCTCGATGGCCTTGTAGAGCGTGTTCAGCTCCAGGATACGGCTTTCCAGCTCGTCCCACCCTTCGGCGCCCAGCACACCGGCTTCATAGAGCGCGGCATGCTCGCCGGAGGAGTGCCCCACCACGCAGTCGGGCGAGAGGCCCAGCTTGGCGGCGACGGCGGACAAAGCGCGGCTGGCGATGAAGGCCGACTCAGACCCCATCTCCAGGCCGAAGAGCGCGCGGTCCAGCTCGTCCTTCGCGTCGGAGCCGACGAAGGTGGGCGGCGGGAAGACGGATTCGGACGGGCGGAAGCCGCGCGCGTCGCCATAAAGGCCGTCCCAGAAGTCGAACCAGCGGCGCGCTTCGGGGAAGGGGCCCATGATCTCGGCCAGCATGGACTGATATTGCGCACCCTCGCCGGGGAAGACGAAGGCGAGCTTGCCGGGCGTATCCCCGTCCGAGCCGTAGATGCCCGAGCGGACCTGGAAGCGGGTGCGCCCGCCCTCGATGCGTCCGCGCGCCTTGCCGAGACGGTCGGCCAGCTCAGCGGTGGAGGTGGCGACGATGGCGAGCCGCACCGGCCCCACCTTGGCGTAACGCTCTGCGCAGCCCTTGGCGATGCCGCCGAGGGGCTCACCGGCGAGCGGCCCGGTGACGGCCGCCGTCAGCTCGTCGATCCGCGCCAGGAGCTCGTCGCGCGTTTCGCCCGCAAGGATGACGAGTTCCACCGGCCAGAAGGTCGGCCGCGGCGGCTTCGCCTCGTTCTCGGGCGACTCTTCCAGGACGCAGTGCGAGTTGATACCGCCGAAGCCGAAGGCGTTGACGCCCGCCCGGCGCGGCTGGCGGCGCGACTGGATCCACGGCCGCATCTCGGTGTTCACGTAGAGCCGCGACTGCTCGATGCCGATGGAGCCGGACGGCTCGGGGCACAAGGTCGGCGGGATGGTGCGGTGGTAGAGGGCGAGCGTGGTCTTGATCATCGCCGCGATGCCCGCCGCGGGGATGCAGTGGCCGATCAGCGACTTCAGCGCTCCGAGTGCGATCTCCGGCACCTCGCGCCGCTTGGCGCCGAACACCTCGCGCAGCGCCGACACCTCTGTCTGATCGCCGAGCGGGATACCGGTGCCGTGCGCCTCGATCAACGTCACCGTGTCCGGCGACACGCCCGCGTCCTTGTAGGCTCTGCGGATGGCGGCGATCTCACCCTCCAGCCGCGGCGCCAGAAGGCCGGAGCCCTTGCCGTCCGACGACTGGCCGAGCCCCTTGATGACGGCGTAGACCGTGTCCCCGTCGCGCACCGCATCGTCGTAGCGCTTCAACACCACGGCGCCGACGCCTTCCGACAGCAGCGTCCCGTCCGCATCCTCGGAGAAGGGGGTGACGGACGAGGTCTTGGACAGGGCGTCGAGCTGGGTGAACACCATGTTCACCTCGGCCGGGATGGCGCCGTTGGCCCCGCCGGCGATCATCATGTCCGACCGCCCGGCGCGCAGCTCCTCCACCGCCGAAAGGACGGCGAGCAGCGAGGACGAGCAGGCCGCGTCGAGGATGTAGTTCGGCCCGCGCAGGTCCAGCCTGTTGGCGATGCGCCCGGTCATCACGTTGGGGACGAGGCCCGGCGCGGTGTCGGCGTTGAACGGCGGCAGATGGTCGAGCAGAACGTCGCGCAGCTTGCCGAGCGCATCCTCCGGCACGTCCGGCAAGAGGGCGCGCACCAGGTCGACGGTCTGGTCCAGCACCACGCCGTGCTGCACCACGTTGGCGTTGCCGCGGTGCAGGTAGGTGGAGTGGCCGAGGATGATGCCGGTCGTCTCGTGGTCGTAGCCGGTGAGGTAGCCGGCATCCTCCAGCGCGTCACGCGCCACCTTGAGGGCGAGGAACTGGTCCGGCTCCGACCCGTCGACCGAGTTCGGCATGATGCCGAGCGCGGCCGGGTTGACGCGGCAGAGGTCGCCCAGGAAGCCGCCCGCCGCGGAGGTGATGTGCGTGGTGGAGTCCGAGGAGAGGTAGCGGTCCGCCTCCCACTCGGCCACCGGCTGGCGGATCGCGACGTGCTTGTCGCAGATGTTCTTCCAGAACTGGGCCGGACCGTCGGCGCCCGGAAAGACGCAGCCCATGCCGATGATGGCAATATCTCGTGTGCGGTCAGCCTGGCCAGCGTCGGCCATCGTACTCTCCGATGTCGCTCAGGGTGTTGAGGCGCGGGGTCAGACCCGCACCTCGCCGTCGTAGCCGCGGAAGCGGTTGAGGGCTTCGCTGGAGGTGGACTCCAGCTCGTCGATCACCATCACCGTGCGCCCGTCCGCGTCGAGGATGAAGACCTCGCTGGAGAGGGCCGGCGCCTCCACATCCTGGCGGACGTGAAGCACCATCCGTGCCGGAGCACCCGCCCCGGCGAAGCGGCGCACGGGGCCGATGCGGTTGGGCAGTGCCGGCGCGCCGCGGTGGGCGATGGACCACACCCACGCGAGTTGCGCCGCGGTGTCGATCAGCGAGGGATCGAACAGCCAGGCGGCGCCCGGTGCACAGATGGCGACGAACTGGTCACCCGGCCCGCGCGAGACGATGTCGGCGACGATGCCGGTCTCGTCCATGCCCACCAGCGCCGTCATGGCCTGGAAGCAGGGGCCGTGGAACAGCATCTCGCGATAGACCTGATGCGCCGTGATGGTGGCGGAGCGCGGGTCGATGGGGAGGTCCATCACCTCCGCCTCGGGGAGCCGGTCGGCGAGCTTCAGCGCGGCACTATAGTGCAGCGCGCCCTTCTCACCGGCGGACTTGATGCGCACCGCTGCGTTGAAGCCGGAGGCGTCGCCATGCTCGGAGGCGAGCACGGTGATCTCCACCGGGGCGGGCTTGTCGCCTTCCAGGCGCAGGCCCTTCAGCGCCCGCACGTCGCTGACTTCGACGATCTCCCAGCCGGGGAAGACCATCGCCCCCGCTTCGGCCGCCATCTCCAGCCCGCAGGCGGCGGGAAGGACGGGCGCGCCGTCGATCCTGTGCTGGTCCAGATAGAGGTCGTGCGCCAGCGACAGGGTGCGCGTCAAAAGGCGTCCGCCGCGCGCGCCCTCGGTGTTGGTGACGCCCGGCAGCATCGGCAGCGCGGACGCGTCGCCTTTGCCGACGACCTCCGCCGCCACGGCCGAGGCGAGCAGCGCCGACTGGTCGGTCTCGTGCTTCTCCCACGGCCCCTCGCCGAAGACGACCTCGACCATGTCGGTCGGCGCCTTCAGGATCTCGTCGCGGCAGGCCTCGGCGCCGCCGGCGGGCTCCACCAGGATGACGCCCTTGCCCTCAAACTTGCGGCGCGTCTCGTCCGACACCATGCCGGGGCCGTGGCGCGTGCCCGCCCAGGGACCCCAGTTGGCCACCGCCACCTTCACCGTGTCCGGCCACAGAGCGCGGAACTGCAGGCCGAGCCGGTTCAAAAGCTCGTTGGCGGCGGAATAGTCGGACTGGCCGGCATTGCCGTAGCGTCCGGCGACGGACCCGAACATGACGAAGAATTTCAGGCTTTTGGGGTCGATCGCGCGGGCCATGGCGAGAGCGCCGAGGATCTTCGTCTCGACCACGCGCAGCCAGCTCTCGGCGTCCTTCTCCACCAGCAGCCGGTCCTCGATCACACCGGCGCCGTGGATGATGCCGTCGACCCGGCCGAGGTCGCGGTAGAGGTCTTTCACCATGCGCGTCAGGGCTTTGGGGTCCTGCGCATCGGCGATGCGGTATTCGATCGTCACCCCCGCCGCCTTGAACTCGGCGAGGTTGGAGAGGATCTCGCGGTCGCGCAGGATGGCGCGCGCCTGGCGCTCCACCAAGGCGGGCTTCAGCGGTTCCTTCTTGGCCTTCGCGTCGGCGATGATGGCGCCGCGCAGGTCCGCCAGCGTCTTGGCCGCGGGGAAGCGATCCGCGTCCTGCGTCGGCAGCGGCGAGCGGCCGACGATGACGAAGGTCACCCCGTCCTTGGCGATGGCGTGCAGCGCCTCGGCGGTGATGCCGCGCGCCCCGCCTGTGGCGACGACGACGGCGCCTTTGGGAAGCGCGTCGCGGTCCGCGACGTCCGGCACGTCCTGCGCGACGGAGCGGAAGATGGTGCGGGTGCCTTCGGGATAGCCCACCTCGATGCGCCCGCCCGGCAGGCGAAGCTCCTCGAAGACGATGCGGGCCGACAGCTCCTTGGCGGCCTTCGGGTCGAGGTCGATCGCCTTGGTGGCGGCGTTCGGCCACTCCTCCTTGGCGCTCTTGGCAAGGCCGGTGCCGCCGCCCGACAGGCGCAACGCCGTCGCCGCCAGATCGCGCCCGAAGCGCCCGCCGAGGCCGGAGACCAGCACCACACGCCCGCCGTCCGCCAGCGAGGCGCCGAACTTGCGCAGCGTCTGGTGCGGGAAGAGCTCGTTGCGCAGAAGCTCGTTGCGCCATTGGGACGGGTCGCTGTCCGCCTCGAGCCGCGCTGCGGAGAGCGGAGCGAGGTGGACGAAGCCGACCACCGGGGCGGCCGGATCCGGCGTCAACGCCTCCAGTGCCTTGAGGTCGGGCTGGATGAGGCGCGCGGTTCCGCCCGCCTCCTCGATGAGGGCGGCAACCTTGCGGGCGACCCCGCCGCCTGCGTCCTCGGAGATGAGGTAGGTCCCCTTCGGCAGCGCATAGGCCGCCGAGGGGCCGATCGGTTCAGCAAATTCCATGATGACATACCGAGACGGACGGGCGGATGCCGGGGCCGCCACAGGGGTAGAGGGCTTGTCCGCCTCGGTTAAATCAAAAGGGGCTGTGGCTCCTTGGGCGCCCGCACCGATGCGATCGGCGAGGGTGTCCAGAATGCCGTTGAGGGTCTTCTGCGCGTTGAGCGCCTCACCGAGGTCGGCGACGTTCGGCTGAACGCCCGCGGGCAGACCCTTCAGAAGCGCGCCGACGATCTCGACCCGCTTGATAGAGTCGATGCCGAGGTCGGCCTCGAGGTTCTGGTCCATGTCGAGCATGTCGCGCGGGTAACCGGTGCGATCCTCGACCACGGTGAGCAGGATCTCGGAGATCTGCGCGCGGCCGAGATTGTCGCTGGCCGCGGGGGCGGCGGCAGCGGCAGGCGCAGCGACCGGGGCTGCGGGCGCCGGAGCGGCCGCAACGGCGGCGGGCGCCGGACGAGGCGCTTCGGCGACACCGGCGCCGTTGGCCGCGCCATTGGCATAGGCCGCGCCGTTGCCGTTCGCATAATGGCCGTTGCCGTTGGCGTAGTGGCCGTTGCCGTTCATGACGGGCGCCGGGGCCTCCGCGGCGGGAGCCGGAGCCGCGATGCGGGTCGCCGGACGGGCGCCGCCTTGCGGGCGGGCCGGCAGACGGGCCGGTTCGCGGGCCATTTCGCGGGACGGGCGCGCGGGGAGCGCGGCCGGCTGCTGCGTCATGGATGCGGCCACGTCGGCACCGCCGAGATAAGCCAGCATCACGCCTTCCTGGACATCCAGGAAGCGTTGCATCGTCGCCTGGAATTCGGCGAGCGACGCGTCGTGCGCGGTCGTTCGCGTCGGATCAACCATTCGAGCTCTCTCCTTATTCAAGATGCCTCTACGAGCCGCCCTGGGGGCCGCGGCCCTGGCCGTCATCGTGCGATTCTCCTGGGGTTGGCCGCTGTCAGGCCGCGCCGCCCCCGCCGTTTCTGCCGAGCCGTTGAGCCCGTTATGTGCCGGAGCATCCGCCCCGTTCGTCGCGGGGTCATGGGCCCCGTTCGTCGTCGCGGCGGCCGGTTGGCCCGCCGCAAGGTCGGATGCCGGTGCCGCGGCACCCTGGTGACGCGCCGCCACCATCGCCTCGGCTTCTTCCAGCGTGAGGACCGGCAGCGGCGGGGTGCCGTAGGGGCGCGCGCCGGAGCCGTTCAACAGCCACATGTGCTTCGCCGGCGCCTTGGTGCGGGCGATCGGCTTCATGTCCATGGCGAGCGGGCGGCAGTCGCGCCCGGCCCACAGCCGCTCGAGGTCGACGGCGACACCTTCCGCCATCAAGGCACCGACCGCGCGAAGGAGGCCGTCGAGCGTACCCTCGCCGCTGTCCAGCGTCACCGAGCGGTGCGGCCGGTCGCCCAGCACCTTCTTGACCATGTTGGCGTGCGCAGGCTTCGGCCCGACCGAGAGGAAGATGCGCGCACCCGCCTCGTACATCGCCTCGATCTCGGCCACGAACTCGACCGCCGAGGAGAGATGGATGCCCATCGCTTCGGCGATGGTCGCGGGGTCCGCGTCGTGCGGTTTGCCGGTGCGGTTGGAGTAGACCGGGAAGGCCGGCGCGGCGAGCGGCATCGCGCCGATGTGCTGCGCGAGACGCGCCCCCGCCTTCGCGATGATCGGCGAGTGGAAGGCCGCGCCCACCGGGATCTTCTGCGCCTGCAGGCCCGCCTTCTCCATCGCCGCCAGCGCCGCATCGATGCCCGCCTTGGAGCCGGACAGCACGGTCTGGTCCGGCGCGTTGTGGTTGGCGATCCACACGTCCGCGACGCCCTTCAGCGCGGCGGCGACGTCGGGCTTGTCGGCCCGCACGGCGGCCATGGTGCCGAGGTCGCCGCCTTCGCCGGCCTCGATCATCAGCCGCCCGCGCATCTCCGACACGTCGAGGAGTTGGGCAAGATCGAACACGCCCGCCGCATAGAGCGCGACGAACTCGCCGTAGGAGTGACCGGCGGCCATGTCGGCACAGATGCCGAGCGCCTTCATGAGGTTGAGAAGCCCCGCCTCGACCGCGCCCAGCGCTGGCTGGGCGATGTCGGTGCGGGTCAGGCGCGCCATGGCGGCCTTGCGGGTCTCGTCGTCGTAGGTGGCGCGGGCGAAGACGGTGCGGCTGAGCCGTCCGCCGGGGACGCCCTTGGCCTCCATCGCCTCGGCCAGCACCGTGTCGGCCTTTTCCAGCCCCGCGCGCGTCTCCTCGAAGAGCAGCGCCAGCTCGCGGAACATGCCGACATATTGGCTGCCCTGGCCGGGGAAGACGAAGGCGGTCTTGCCGCCGTCCGCCAGCGGCGCCTCGGAGAAGGACGCGGCCGGGGCGAGCGGGCCGCCGGACGCCAGCGCCTCGGCGAGCGCGGCGATGGCGGCATGGGGATCGGCGCGGCCGTCCACCACCAGCGTTGCGGTGACGCCCTTGGCGGGGAGCTTGCGGGCGAGCGTCACGGCGAGATCGCGCACCAAGGGCGCGTTGCCGAAGATGCGGTCCGCGGTCTGCTTCACGCTGGCGGCCAAGGCGGCCCGGTCCGGCGCGCGCCAGACGAGCAGCTCGTGGCTCCACGTCTCGCGCGGTGCGGGCGCCGGAGCGAGGCTGTCATATTCCTCCACGGTGACGTGGAAGTTGGTGCCGCCGAAGCCGAAGGCCGACACGCCCGCGCGGCGCGTCTCCCCCTCGCGCACCAGCCAGGGGAGCGCGTCGTCGACGATGTAGAGCGGCGCGTCCTCGGCGGTCAGCGTCGGGTTCGGCTTGTCGAGATAGCCGTGGGGCGGCAGCGTCTTGTGGTAACAGGCGAGCGTCGCCTTCATCAGCCCGGCGATGCCCGCCGCGGCCTTCGTGTGGCCGATCAGCGCCTTCACCGAGCCGATCGCATGCTCACCCTGCGGCGATCCGCCGACCTCGTCGATGGCGCGGCTCACGGTGGTCAGCTCGGCGGTGTCGCCGGCGACGGTGCCGGTGCCGTGCGCCTCGAACAGGCCCACGGTCTGCGGCGAGTAGCCGGCCATGTCGTAAGCACGGCGCAGCGCGCGGATCTGCCCGTCCGGGTGCGGCGCGGTCATCGACTTGGCGCGCCCGTCCGACGAGCCGGCGACGCCTTTGATCACGCCATAGATGCGGTCGCCGTCACGCTCGGCGTCGGCAAGGCGCTTCATGGCGACAATGGCGATGCCCTCGGAGATCGCGATGCCGTCGGCACCGGAGTCGAAGGTGCGGCAGCGACCACGCGGCGAGAGCGCCTGCGTCTTGGAGAAGCAGAGATAGCCGAACGGGCCCTGCACGGTGTCGACACCGCCGGCGATCACGCAGTCGGAGCGCCCGGTCTCCAGCTCGAGGACGCCTTGATAGACGGCGGTCAGCGAGGAGGCGCAGGCCGCGTCCACGGTGTAGTTGACGCCGCCGAAGTCGAGCCGGTTGGCCGACCGCCCGGCGGCGACGTTCAGCAGGATCCCGGCGAAGGAGTCCTCGGTCCAGGTCGGCAGGCGGTCGGCAGCGGCGGGTTCCAATTCGCCCAGGAAGCGCGGCATTTCGGACCGCACGGCGTATTGCGCGCCGACGTCACCCGCACCGCCCGAAGCGCCGAGGATGATCGACATCTTCTCGCGGCTGTCCGGCGCCTTCTCGATGCCGGCATCCGCCAGGCACCGGCGCACCAGCTCCAACGTCATGAGCTGCAGCGGGTCGACCGACTTGATGGCTTTCGGCGGCATGCCGAAGTCGAACGGGTCGAACAGGAGATCGGCCGAGAAACCGCCCCAGCGCGAATAGATCTTGTCCGGCGCGTTCCGGTCCTCGTCGAAATAGATGCGCCAGTCCCACCGCGTCTCGGGGATCTCGGAGACGGCGTTGACCTTGTCGACGATGTTTTCCCAGTAGGCTTGCAGCGTCTCCGCCCCCGGCAGCGAGGCGGCCATACCGACGATGGCGATGTCGGTCTGGTGGCTGCGTCCCTTGCGGGCGGCGGTCAGGGCCGCGTCGTCGGCGTCGAGCTTGCGGGCGGAAAGCAGCGCCTGCCCACCGGCGGAAATCTCGTCGTGCAGCTCGGCCACGGTGGTGATCGCGTCGCGGATCGTCGCGACCTGGCCGATCATGTACATGCCCTCGGTCTGCTGGCGCTCCAGCGGGACGGGCTGCACGTCGCCGTTCGGCCCGCCGCGCTCGGTGCCCTTGGAGGCGAGGCGCAGACGGCCGAGGGACAGGGCCTCCAGCTCCTCGCGCGCGTCGTCGGCGGACACGTCGCTGGTGGCAAGCTCCAGGCGGCGGCGCTCGAACTCGTCGGTGAAGGGGGATTCCGCGGCGCGCGAGGCGTGGCCGGGGCCGGTCTCCAGCGTGTGGGTGACGGTGCAGGCGATCGCGGTCTTCTGGAACTCGTCGACGATCGCCTCGGAGGCGACGATTTCCTTGGTGAAGAGGTAGGCCGTGCCGACGAGGACGCCGACCTTGAACCCCGCCTTGGCGAGCGGGGCGGCGATGGCCGACACCACCGCGGCCGAGTGCGCATCGTGGATGCCGCCCGCGAAGAGGACGTGGATCTCGGCGTTCTTCTCGGGGCTCTTGGCGTTGGCGAGCAAGGTCGTCACCATCGCGTCCCACAGGACGAAGGACGACAGCGGGCCGACATGGCCGCCGCACTCGCGCCCTTCCAGCACGAACTTCTTGGCGCCCTGTTCGATGAACATCGTGAGAAGGCGCGGCGATGGCACGTGGAGGTAGGTGGCGATACCGTCGTCCTCGAACGCCTTCGCCTGGTCCGGACGGCCGCCGGCGATGAGCGCGAACTTCGGCCCGTAGCGGCGCGCGACCTCCACCTGGGCGGCGACGAGATCGGCGGGCGCGAAGCCGAGGAGGCCGAGGCCCCAGGGCTTGCCGGCGAGGCGCTCGGCGGACTCCTTCAACAGCGCCTCCGTCGGGCCGGGGCGCATCAGGGCGAGGGCGAGCATCGGCAGCCCCCCACCCTCGCCGACGGCTTGGGCGAAGGCGGCGGAGTCGGACACGCGCGTCATCGGCCCCTGGACGATGGGGTAGTCGGTGCCGTGGGTGGCGGCGACGCCCTTGCCCTTGCCGAGAACGTCCATCTCCACCGCGAGGGCGAGGCGGGCTTCGCTTTCGGCGAGCATGGCGGCGGCGAGGCGCCCGAAGGTGCCGTAGGTTTCGGCGAACGGCGCGGCGAAGGCGGCGGCCTGGCCGAGCGGCACGATATCGCTCATCGGGTCCGCCCAGCCGAGGCGGGCGGCCACGGCGGCTTCGGCGACGTCCGCCGGGGCGGGGCGGATCTCGCCGCGCAGGGTGCGCAGGTGGCGGAAGGACGGCTTCTCGAACACGCGCCAGGTCTTCGTTCCGGCGACGATGCGACCGGTTTCGAGCCCGGTGAGGTCCTTGAGCGCCGCGCGGGCCTTCTCGGTCAGCGGGGATTCGGCGAGCAGCAGGAGCTGATCGTCCAGCACCACGCCGGAGGCGCCCGCGGCACGGCAGGCGGCGGCGGAGTGCATCCCTATGCCGCCGCGCACGAGGACCGGTGCGGACTGCCGGGCGACCGCCTTCTGCAGCAGTATGAAGGCGGTCTCTTCGCCGATCTCACCGCCGCATTCGTGGCCCTTCACCATCAGGGCTTCGTGGCCGGACAGCGTGGCGAGGCGCGGATCCCACGCCATCGCCTCGACGATGACCTTCACACCGACGGCCGAAAATTTTTCGATGACGGCCGGGAACTCCAGCGCGTCGGCGGCGTTGATGATCACCCACCCCACGCCGTCGGCTACATGGCGGGCGACGATTTCGACGACAGAGTCATCGGCCTTGGCAAGCTTGACGCCGAAGGGAGAACGCGTGCGTCCGGCAAGGGTCGCAATCGCATCGTGCGGGAACGCGCCGATTTCGGCGTTGAGGATGCCGAGATGGCCTGCGCGGTCGGCTGCGAAGACGAGGCGCGGGTCGGCGAGACCGGCGGGCGTCAGCGCAAGGATGCGGAAATCGTCGGCCGTCATAGATGCACTCCCAGTCGGTCGAGAAGATTCGCGTGTCACCCGGTCTCACCCAATACTGTTACGAAACGTCGTCGCTCGGTGTGTCCGCGCCGGAGGCCGGCGGGGTGGTGGTTGCACGAAGCGCGCCGCGTAACTCGGCCACGTCGGCTTCGAGTTTTGCGACCCGTTCTTCCAAGACGCGGTCCCGGTCCGCCCGCGCCTGACGCGCACGGGCAGCGAGCGGCCCGTCGCCCTTTCCGGCCAATCCCTGCCCTGCGGCGAGGCCCTGCCCTGCGGCAAGTCCCTGCCCGACCAGAGGCGCCGCGGCCGGAGCGGCTCCGTCTGTCGCGCCCTGGGCCTGCCGCGCCTCCATGATGCGCCGCAGGAGCTGGCCGCGCTGCGGGCCGCCGCCGGCTCCGCCCGCCCCCTGAGATTGGGGCACCGATTGAGCGGCGGAATTGTTCTGCATCACACGTCGGAGCAATTCGCCGCGACCGCCGCCTTGCCCGCCCGCGCGTGCGCCGAGACCGCCGCCCGCTCCGGGGCCGGAACCTCCAGCGAGGGCGCCACCGGCTCCGAGAGCGCCGCCGGCACCGAGAGCGCCCTGGCCCCTGCGGCGCTGGATCAACTCCCGCAGCGCGCCGCCTTGCGGGGCACCGGCCGTTCGCGCCGCGGGAGTGGCCCCGTCGCCTTGAACCGCGGCACCCGCCTGGCCGCGCTTCTCACGCAGGTTCCGCAACCGCTCGCGGCGTTTGTCGGCATCCGTGTCGCTCATGGTTCGCCCCTCGCCTTCCGTCACAGCCCTACAGACTTTCGCCCCACCCTGAACAACTTAGGGTCGTTTGCCTTCCAAAAATGGCACAGTGAAGGCAATTTCATGCATGACAGGACCGTGCCCGAAGTAGCCGCCTTCGCCAAACGCTTCGCCATGGTCACCCACAATCACGAAGTAGGTGTCTTCAGGCGCCTTCTCGAGCAGTTCGCCGAACAGACCATCGACATACTCGACGCAGCGGACCTGCTGATCATGAAGCGACTTCATCATAGCATCATCGAAGAATTCATCATCGACCTTCCCGCCGCCGTCGCCGCCTTTGGCGAGGGATTTCACGGCGCCGTGGACGCCTGAAATGTGCGGCAAGTTCTCGCCCGAAAGCATATAAGGGTAGTGAGTCTCGCCGAGGTTCAGGAAGTAGTAGGTCGGCTTCTCGGCAGAGAAGGTCATTTCCTTCACCATGCCCGCGAAGTCGTTATGGTTCGACATCAACTTATAGTCATCGAAAAATTTGTTAATAAGTGTAAAGCCGTTCAGAACCGGCATCGAGACCCGGCCGACCGTTTTGTAGCCATGGTCGCGCAACAGCTTCGGCAGTGAGAGTTCCGGGATGAAGTTCTTGAACCCGAGGTCCGGAATACCGAGTCGCTCGACCCAGGCGCCGAAGTCTTCTTTGTAGACTTCGGACGCATACACACCCTGCGGGCTGCGATGGGGGACGAGACCCATCGTGAAGGTGTAATGGGACGGCGCGGTCCACGAGGCGTAAGAAAACCGCTTCTCCGCCGTGCCGAGACGGTCGAAGTTCGGCGTCTTTGCCCGCATGAAGCTGTCATACCGGCAGCTGTCGAGGACCATGAAAACGAGATTACGCGGCATCCTTAAGCACCTGTCGCTTGGAAGGAGCGGAGGTTACGGTTGCGGCGGAAGCCCCCGAAGCGTCGCTCGGTCGTCCCGGATTCGCGCTGCGTCTCCGCTAAGTTGGCAAGATAGTCTTTGACCTTCAAAGCTTTCGCCTTGGGGTCGCCGGGCTCGTCGATCATCCCGGGCAGATCGGGATGCTTGGCCACGAACTCGGGCGAGCCGACGAGCGCGGCCCGGTATTCTTCGAGCGCCTGCTCGGGACGCTCCATCGCCACATAGACATCGCCCATGCGCTTGTGGATCGGACCGGTCTGCCGCGCACCGCGCAACGCCCCGCGCAAGGTCTTCAGCGCGTCGTCGTGACGGCCGAGATCGACCATGCACTCCGCCGCACCGAGCGCGAAGGGCTGCGACTTCGGGTTCAGCTCCATCGCCGCCTCGAAGGCATCGAGTGCCGCCTCGGCCTTGCCTTGCGCGCGCAGCACGAAGCCGAGCGTGGCATAGGGCGTCGGCCGGTCGTCCGCCTGCTCGATCGCGGTGAAGAGAAGCTCCTCCGCCTCGGCGTAGTTCTTGTCGCGAATGTGAAGCATGGCGAGGCGATAGGCGGCCATCCCCATCTGCGGATTGACCTCGAGGATGCGCTTCAGCTCCTCCTTCGCCCCGGCGATATCGCCCGACTTTTCGAGGTTTCCGGCCAGCATGAACCGCGCCGCCAACTGCTGCGGATTGCGCTTCAACGCCTCGCGCAGCCGGGTCGACGCCTCGTCCAGATCACCTTCTTTGGCGAAGATGCGGCTCATGCGGATCTGCGACGAGCCGCGCGCCGGGTCGAGCTGACCAACCTCCTCATAATCCTCCAGCGCGCCGTCGATGTCGCCGAGCTTCTCGCGTGCACGGGCGCTCATGTTGAGCGCCATCGCCGACTGCGGGTCGATCTCCAGTGCATCCTGGAAATATTTCAGCGCCGTCTCGGGATCGCCTTCCTGCATGTGCACCTGGCCGAGACCGATATAGCCGAGCGTCACGTCGGGGTGCGCTTCGACCATTGCCACGAACGCATCGCGCGCGGCGTCGAGCTGGCCATCCTTCAAGAATTGCATCGCCGTTTGAACATCGCGACGCAGCTTGAGCTTGGTCCGGGTGTCCATGGTCTCTTTCATCGCGAATGTCCCTGATGACCCGCACCGCCGAGGAGCGGGCGCTCGCAGCCTGTTCCAAGATGATGGCAAATGTTGCGCGCCGCGTCGGCACACGTTTCAGTGCGGTAAACGTCAAGCGCGGCCTGAAATTCCGCAGAACATCCCCCGCGCGCATTCATCCGCGCCGCCTCCCCGCTCGCTCCGCGGGGCCGGTGCATTCCGCTGTCGGAATGCCCTGGGGTGGGGTCATATGGGTCCATGCAACCCCGCGCTATACCGGGGCGCCTTACACAATTCGCAAACCATAAAGACTTACGCGCGAAACTCACAGTTGACATACACCGGCCCGGGCAAAGCCCGGACAACGCCGAACAAAAGGCACCAAATTAACCTTAACCCGTGGCCCCCGTGTCCACCGGCCGCCATGCTTCTGTCGCCATGCACTAATTCCGACCACTGTCTATAAAGTTCGCTGCAGATAAGCGCAACCGTTAGCCTCGGCCTGCGTGGGCCCGCCCCATCACTTCGCGAGGGGGCCGGATGCACCATTTCGTGATCGTCTCCGCAGCGCTTTGATCGCACGTTTCCCGCATCTCCTGCCCCATTGGGAAGCCGACGCCCCCTTAGAGGCAAGTTCGCGGCCAACGCCCTTTTTGCCCGTAAAGGGCATCACAAATGCCCCTTCCGCGACCCGCTCAAGGCGCTCGAAAGGCCCTTCGGAGGGCGTTCGGCCGGCCAACTATCAGCTCGGCTTGTCAGTGCCGTGACGGGTCCGCCCAGGCGGCACGCGCACGGCTGCAATGCAAAAATGCCCGGACCGTTAAGGTCCGGGCATTCGGTTGCGTGAAGGGCCACTGCGGCGTCAGACGAGGAGCAGCGTGATCTGCGGGAAGAAGAGGATCAGCGCCAGGGTCAGAAGCTGCAGGCCGATGAAGGGGAGGAAGCCCTTGAAGATGTCCGGCAGCGTGATGTGCGGCGGGGCGACGGACTTCAGGTAGAAGGCCGCGGGGCCGAAGGGCGGCGACAGGAAGGACACCTGCATGTTCACGCAGAACAGGATGCCGAACCAGATGCGTACGTCGCCCGGATCCATGCCGAGGTCGAGCTTCAGGATGATCGGCAGGAAGACCGGCATCACCAGGAGCACGATGCCGACCCAGTCCATCAGCGCGCCGAGGAAGAGGAAGATGAGCATCATGATGAGGATGACGGTCATCGGCGCGAGGTCGGCCCCGGTGATGAGATTGGCGACGTAGGCCGGGCCGCCGGCGATCGAGTAGGAGCCGGCCAGCACCGTCGCACCGAACGTCACCATCAAGATGGTGCCGGTGGATTTGAAGGTGCGCTGCAGCGACTGGTAGAACAGCGCCCAGGTGAACTCGCCGCGCACGATGATGAAGAGCAGCACCGCGACGCAGCCCATGCCCGCCGCCTCGGTGATCCCCGTGACGCCGCCATAGATGGAGCCGAGCACGACGAGAACGACCACCATCGGCGCGACGAGGCCCTTGCCCATCGCCCAGCCCTCGCCGGACACGCGGCGGCCGAACACCAGGAAGAGAAGCACCGCGAGCAGGCCCGAGATGGCGAAGAGCATCGCCGCATCGGTGATCGGATCGGCGGTGAAGAAGCCGGAGGTGCGCCCGCCGACGGTGCCTTGGGCGAGGAGGAGCGCACCCGCGACGACGGCGATCCCTGAGACGAGGGTCGTCATGAAGGCGGCGAACCGCACCGGCTTCTGCCAGCCGACGAGGTCGTCCTCCTGCGCCGGCGGCAGCGGGGCCAGCGACGGGTTCAGCTGCGTGCGCACGACGATGTAGATGAGATAGGTCGACGCCAGGATGAAGCCCGGCAGGAAGGCCGCCGTGAACAGCTTCTGGATCGAGGTCTCGGTGACGAGGCCGTAGATGATGAGGACGATCGAGGGCGGGATCATCGTCCCCAGTGAGCCGGACGCGCAGATCGTGCCGATGGCGAGGTTCTGGTTGTAGCCGAGGCGCAGCATCTGCGGCAGGGCGATGAGGCCGAGAAGCACCACCTCGCCGCCGATGATGCCCGACATCGCCGCCATGATGATCGCCATGATGGCGGTGACGAGGGCAATACCGCCGCGGGTGCGGCTGAGCCACACGTTCAGCGACGAGTACATGTCCCGCGCGAGGCCCGAGCGCTCCAGCAGCGAGGCCATGAAGATGAAGAGCGGTACCGAGATGATGACGTAGTCCGTCATCAGCCCGTAGATGCGCTGCGAGAAGACCGAGTAGGGCCCGGTGCCGAACTGGCGGAAGAGCACGTCCGGCCCGAACCGCAGGTAGAGCACGACGACGGCGAGGAAGCCGGACGCGAAGCCGAGCGGCATGCCGATGGCGAGCAGCACGATGATGCCGACCAGGAGGATGACCGAGATCGTCGCGATGTGCATGCCGGAGATCTTCGGCAGCGCGCTATAGGCCTGCCAGAAGACGTCGCGGGCGGGCTGCGAATCGAAGGCGCCCGAGAAGTCCGGAGGCAGCACGAAGATGAGCACGATGGCCGCGCCCGCGAGCACCACGGCGGCCCCGCGATTGTAGCCGCGCAAGGTGAGCACGACGAACGCGGCCAGCGAGATGATGAGGGCAGCAAGCCAGGGGTAGAACGGGATCGGCATGATACAAGGGTCCGTTGGCGCGAAGCGCGTCAGCGTCAGATGCCGCTGGCCCGCGCTGGGGTGGCCGGCGGCCCGGAGGGCAGCGCCGGAGCCGCCGACTGGCGGCCCGCTCGGCGCATCGAGAACCGGGCGCAGAGCGTCCGGGAAGCAGAGGCCGGGCGGAGGTCGACCACCGCCGGCCGAGGATCAGTCGTGGCGATCGCTCACGGTCTGGCGATAGGAACCCTTCAGTTCCTCGATGACGTCATCCTCCACCACGCCTTCCGGCAGCGGCGTCTCGTTCCAGTCGGCGATCAGATTGGCGATCGACTGCAGGATGATGAGCGCCGAAATGATGAGGATGGCGGGCTTCATGGTCGCCGGGATCGGCGGATCCCATGCGGTGCCGAAGGTTTCCCAGCGGCCATATTTCTGGACCGCTTCGGTCATGCCGCCGTGGATCACCATCGCCGCGAAAATGCAGATGCAGATGGTCGAGATGACGTCGAACACCCGTTGCACCCAGCGCGGAACAGCATCGTAAAGCAGCGTGATGCGGATGTGACCGCGCTGCTGCAGCACGTAGAGCCCCGCCAGGAGATAGATGAAGCCGCCGATCCACAGGCTCATCTCGTTGACCCAGAGCGTCGGCCTTTCGAAGAAGTACCGCATGACGACTTCATAGAACATGATGCCGACGATGACGGCGACCAAGAACAGCCCGACGCGACTGATCGCGAGGCTGATATAGTCGATCGGAGATTTGGGTTTGACTTCGTACATGCGGGCGGGGCCTCGGCGCTTCGCGGGAGGGAGAAGGCGGCGGGCCGGAACCCGCCGCGGATCGTGCTATTTTTCGTCGCCGATCAGGCCGATCAGCTCGATGAAGGACTTCTGCGAGGCGATGATCTCCTTCGCCCGCTCGGAATCGCCGTAAGCGTCCCAGGCCTTCAGCGCGCCCTCGCGGAACGCCTTGCGGTCCTCCGGCGTCCAGGCATAGAGCGTCTTGCCGGCGGCCTTCAGCTCGGCCGCGGTGCGGGCGATCTCGACCTCGTGCTCGAGCGAGTTGCGGAAGGACAGCTTCTGCCAACCCACCTCGACGATGCGCTTGATGTCGTCCGGGAACCCTTCCCACTGCTCCAGGCGGATGGCGAAATGGTCCGCCGGCATGGAGTGGAAGCCCGGATAGGTCGCGTGGTCGGCGATGTCGTAGAGGCCGAGCGACTTGTTGATCGACAGGTTCGAGGCGTCCGCCCCGTCGATCACGCCCGATTCCAGGCCGGTGAAGACTTCCGTGAAGTCCATCACGATCGGCGAGGCGCCGAGATTGGCGAAGATTTCGGTCTCCATGCCGGGGGGCGAACGGAACTTCCAGCCCTTCAGGTCCGCCACGTTGGCGAGCGGCTTGGTGGAGGACAGCGACTCCGGCCCGTGCACCCACCAGCCGACGAGGAACATGCCGTATTGGGCATAGAGATCGCGCGCCAGCTCGATGCCGCCGCCCTCATAGAGCCAAGCGTACATCTGCCACGGCGTGTCGTAGCCGCCCATCGGGTCGCCGACGAACTGGAAGGCCTTGTCCTTACCGACCTGGTAGGACGGCTGCGTGGTGTCGCCGTCCAGAATGCCGTTGACGACGGCGTCGAACGTCTCGGCCGACTTCACCACGGCGGACGAGAAGAAGGGCTCGAACGTCACGCGCCCGCCCGACATGGTGGTGACGTCGTCGAAATAGTCCACGAGGTTCTGGCCGGGGACGGAGGCCTCGGGCAGCAGGCTCTGGACGCGCAGCGTGTACTCCTGCGCCTCGGCGGCGGCCGGCAGAAGCAGGCACGCGGACAGCGCGCCGACGGTTAGGACAGTCTTCATACATCCTCCCAAGGAAAGAGGCCTGGCGATCTTGCGCCGCCGGTGCCCCGAATGTCCGGCAGCCCAGACCGCCGGGTTTTTATCGTTGAGCGCCTCGCCCGAAGCGCCGTGATCGTCCGCCGAAGCGGAAGTTCGTTTGAGGTCGGCGGCGGACGGAGCACAGCGCGCCCTCCCGCCACCGGCCGGTCAGTTGTCGCCCAGAAGGCCGATCGTGCCGAGAAACTCCTTGTGCTGGGCGACAAGGGCCTTGGCATTGTCGGAGGTCGCGAAATCGTCCCACGCGGAGACCGCCGCGTCGCGGAAGGTGGCGCGGTCCTCTGGCGACCAGTTGTGCAGAACGATGCCCTTTTCTTCCAACTCGTTGGCGGCGCGCTGGATGTCCACCGCGTAGGCGAGGGTCGTGCGGAAGGAGAGCTTCTGCATCGCCACCTCGACGATGCGTTGCAGATCCTCCGGCATCGCGTCCCAGACGGTCTTGTTGATGGCGAAGTGATCGGCCGGCATCGAGTGGAAGCCGGGATAGGTCGCATGGCCGGCGATATCGTAGAGGCCGAGCGACTGGTTGGTCGACAGGTTCGACGCGTCGGCGCCGGAGATGATCCCGGACTCCAGCGCGGTGAAGACTTCGGTGAAGTCCATCACGATTGGCGAGGCGCCGAGATTAGCGAAGATCTTCGTCTCCATCCCCGGAGGCGAGCGGAATTTCCACTCCTTCAGGTCGTCCGGCCCGGCGATCGGCGCCGTCGACGCCAGCGCCTCCTGCCCCGGAATCCACCAGCCGATGAGCTGCATGCCGAACTCGTTGTAGAGTTTCTGCGCCGCTTCCATGCCGCCGCCTTCATAAAGGAAGGCGTACATCTGCCAGGGCGTGTCGTAGCCGCCCATCGGGTCGCCGACGAACTGGAAGGCCGGGTCCTTGCCGGTCTGGTAGGCTCCGCCGGTCATGTCACCGTCCAGAATGCCGTTGACGGCGGCGTCGAACGTTTCGACGGATTTCACGACGGCGGATGAATAGAACGGCTCGATCGCAATGCGGCCGCCCGACATTACGCTGAGATCGTCGAAGAATTGGGCGGCTTGCTTGCCGGACATCGATTCCGGCGACAAATGAGTCTGAATGCGCAGGGTGATGTCCTGGGCAAAAGCTCCCGTGACAGTCAAAGACGCCAAAGCGGCGCCGGCCAGAGCCGAGCGGATCATTCTTCCCCCCTATTCATCAGGTGCTTATGCACCGTTTTCATTGTGCCATTGGCATCTGCGTCACATTAGCCGAGCCTGCGGCATCAAAGCAACTGGTATGTTATTGTAGAATATTAGTTCCTCGAAGGATTCTTCGTGGAAATTGTGATGCCCATCAATTAAGCGCGCTCAAAATCGCTCCATCTTCAGCAAACCGGACGCACGGTCCCGTTCGTTCGGTGCGATCCTCCTCGCGACTTGCGCCCCCGGCCCCGTGCCTGGGGCGCTTTTTTCGTCAGGCCGCCCCGCGTCCGGTCGCTCCCCGACCCGCGGGGGCGCGACGAGATGGAGGGGGCAAGGCGCAAAAGTGTGACGGGCGTCAAATCCGCGCGTGGAACCCGCCCCCACCTGATCAACACCGGCAGGGAACGCTTCGTCCCCGGCCGGTGCGATCTCCTCGACGACTTGTCCCGGCCGACAGGGCCGGGACCCTTTCGAGGGGGGCGGATCAAAAGGATGCGGCCGGGCGGGGGACGCCACGGCCCACGCACACGAGGCCGGACGATGCTGACCACGGTTCAAGCGGCTCTGAACGACAATGCCGCGTTCGATCTGAGCGACTATGTGAGCGTCGACGTCGCCATCGGCACGGACACCACCTTCAGCTTCACCACCATCGACGGCTTGCTGATCACACTCATCGGGCGCGGCTTCCGGTTCGACGCCAGGCGGCGCCGGCTCATCAGCGGCACACTGAAGGCCGTCTTCATCACCGATGGCCGGACCGGCGACGCCATCACCTCGTTGCAGGACCTCAGCATAGACGTCACCGAGCTGGCGCCGGAGCTGTCGCGCATCGGCTCCTGCTGAGGGGCGTTAGAAAATGAACTCGCGCGCCGAGAGGTCGTCGGCGATGAACCCGGACAGGAGAAGGCTCGCCGCGGGATCGAAGGTGATGAGAACGCCGTCCGCGGTGTCCGCCATCATGGCCGAGAGGGCGCCGAACCCGGCGAGCTCAAGCCCGGAAAGCTGAACCTTGTCGCGCCCCAGCTCGAGGTCGGTGATGACGTCGTCGCCCTGGTCGGGGCCGATGATGAAGCGGTCCGCCCCGGTGCCGCCGCTCATCGTATCGTCGCCCTCGCCGCCGCGAAGATTGTCCCGTCCCGTATTGCCGAACAGAAGGTCGTCGCCGTCCTGGGCGAGGATGATGTCGTTGCCGTCCTCGCCATAGACGGCGTCGTCGCCGCGGCCGGAGCGCAGGTTGTCCCGCCCGCCGCCGCCGCGGATGGTGTTGCCGCCCGCGTTGCCGGTGATGAAGTTCGCGCCGTCGTCCCCGGTGGCCGTGAGGTCCGCCTCGCCCATCAAGGCCAGCGCCTCGACGTTGGCATAGTCGGCGATGTCGAGGTCGAGCGTCTCCGACTTCACGGTGTCGAGCCCCCCGGCGCGCGCTTCGATCACCTGATCGCCCACGCTGTCGACGATGTAGACGTCGTGACCCGCGCCGCCGCTCATGCGGTCGTTGCCGGTGCCGCCGTCCAGCGTGTCCTTGCCCGCGCCGCCGGTCAGCGTGTCGCGCCCCTCCCCGCCGGAGAGGTGGTTCGCCGCGCCGTTGCCGGTGATCGCGTCGTCGCCCGCGCCGCCGGACGCGTTCTCGATCACCACGCCGTTGGCGATGGTGATGCCGCCATAGACACCGTTCGCGTAGGAGAGATAGCCGCCCGCCCCATGCTCGGCCGAGCCGCTGAGCGTCGCCGCGCGCAGGTCGATGATGACGTCTCGCCCGCCGTCCGCGGCGATGGTGTCGATGCCGCCCGCGTCCCAGATGGTGAGGTAGCCGGTGCCGGGGGCGTTGCTCATCGGCACGGAATAGACGTCGTCGCCCGCGTGGTAGCTCGTGTTGGCGCCGTACTTCTCCTGAATCACCGCGATGTCGAGCGCCGCCGGTGTCAGGCTGTAGCCGTAGCGGAAGTCGGACGAGGTGCCCAGCGGCCCGTCCCACCAGGCATCGTTATAGGACATCACCGTGTAGATGCCCTGGTCGAGGCCGTTGTCGTCGTAGGTGGTGGGGATGATGGTGGAGCCGCCGCCGCGGTCGTGCGGGTGGGCGAGGCCGAGGCCATGGCCGAACTCGTGCAGGAAGGTGAGGTAGGTGTAGGAGCCCGGCTCCAGCAGCCCGCCGGCCTCGTCGGACCAGTAGGCGCTGCGGGTGGAGAACCAGCCGACGCCTTCGCCGCGCGTACCCGGCGGGTTGAAGAGGCCGAGCCCGGTCAGATTCGGGCTGTGGGTGAGGATGAAGTCCGCCCCCGCCGCGCTTCCCGTCTCGGTGAAGGTCAGGTTGGCGATGTTGGAATATTCGCCCAGCGCCTCGAACACCTGGGCGCGCTCGTAGGCCGTCCAGGCGGCGGTGTTCAGGATCCCGTCGAACCGCTCCCCCTCGGCGGCGAAATAGACGCTGACGCCGGGGCCGTCGACCTCGGTCCCCCAGTCGATCGCGCGCGTCGGATCGGAGCGGGTGCCCGCACTGATCGAAAGGCGGTAGCCGCCGGAATCACGGGTCTCGTAGGAGCCTGGCACGATGTAATAAGTCTCTGACGTGTCGAAGGTTACCGTGATCCGCGAGTTCAGGGACGCGCCGTCGTCGTCGTTCTCGGCGACGACGTTACCCTGCCGGTCCACGATGGTCAGGTATGGGTCGGCGAGGGCCGGCCCGTCAACGCGCGCGGCCTCCATCGTGATCTCGTAGGGAATGCCGGCTTCGAAGCTGAAGGCGTAGACATCGGCATCCGCGCGGGCTGCGGCGGGGGCTACGATGAGCGTGTCGGTCACCGGAACGCCGAGGCGCAGCGGCGATGCGGTGGCGATCGTGTCGCCCGCGTCGCGCATGATGTCCGGTGCGGCCGGCGGTGTCGGGGTGCGCTGAAGACCCGGCTCGTCGCGAAAGTGTGAAGCGATGTCCTGCATATCCCCGCCGTCGCTGCGCTCGTTCTGGCCGGGACCGCCCGAGCGCTGCGGCCAGACGCGAGGATACTGCGGTGATCCTGCCGCGGGACAGCCGCGCCGCACCGAAACCAGTCACGCGCAACAACAGCGTCCGCGGCGCCCATGTGGGGGACTGCGGCGGATGCCCGGCGGGCCACACAGCCCTCGGTAAGAATGGCGTCGTCCTGCGGCCCGCGGGCGAGCGCCTCCGGTCGGACGAGCGTTTGATGGAGCAGGCGAGCAGGCGTTGGCCGTCACTCTGGGACGCGGGCGAGCGCCTCGCGGGCGCCTTCCTCGTCGAACGGGTGCGCCGTGCAGCGCGGCCGGACTAATCGCCGGATCAGCGCGCAGATCGGCACGGACGGCGGCTCTACGGTTCACCTAACCGCAGACTAAAATCTCACGGCCGCGGCAGAGGCTGCGCGACAGGATCAGCAGGGACGGGCGAGCGCGGTGGCGCGGCGGTGGCGGCCATAGCGCGAGCGGCGGCCGACCAGCGCGGACCCGCGGCGGCGCGGCGAGGGCTTCTCGGTCAGCATCACGCCCAGCGCGTTGAGTTCGGCATGCACGCTGCCGTCCTCGTTGACGGCCAGCAGCGGCAGGTTCAGCGCCTTGCCCCAGGCCTGCCACTCGCGCGCCACCGCGGCCACCTCGGTGGAGGACGACAGCGGGATCGAAAGGCGCGGGTTCTCGTGCACCAGAGTGAGGTTGAAGACCGGCTCGCCATCGCCCCGGCGCACCACAACGCCGACGCCCTTGAACGAGGAGACCGGACGCGTGGAGATCCCGCCGGGGGCCTCCGTCGCTACGGTCAGCGTGTTGTCGGAGGCGGCCAGCGACACCGCCGCACGGCCGCGCGGCGCCGTGCCGCGGCCCGCTCCGGCCTCGCTTTCGCCGCCCGCCATCTGCGTGTCGCGCATCGTTTCGCCCAAGGTTTCGCCGTCCTCAGCGGCGGCATTCAGCGTCACCACGGCGAGGCGCTTCGGCTCCATGTCGTTGTCCGGCACCCAGCGGAAAGCGGAGAGCGGGGCACGCACGGTCGCGGGATGAACGGCATCTCGGGTCATCTTGCAGGCGGCGGCGTTCATGGGGCGTCTCTTTGAAACGTGAACTCTGTGGCTGACCTGAGACTAGCCCCGACCGATTTATGGCCCGGCTAAGTCCGAATGCCGAATGCGCCGGCCTGCGTTGACGGAGGCGTAACCTTGTCCGGGCCGACCCCGCAGGACGCCTCGCCTTTGTGTGAACGCCTTGCCGTGGGCGTTCAGGCTTCCTAAACCATGTCCGATGCCAGTCACTTCCGCCGCTTCAGACACCGCTGATCTCACCCGCCTCGCCGAGGCCGCGCTCGGCGCGGCCACACGCGCCGGCGCCACGTCGGCCGACACCGTGGTCGCCGCCGGAACGTCCACCTCCGTCACGCTGAGGAACGGCGTGATGGAGGAGGTCGAACGCTCGGAGGGGGCCGACATCGGCCTTCGCGTCTTCGTGGGGGCCCGCTCCGCCATCGTCGGCGTCGGCAGCGAACGGGATCTGGCGGACGCCGCCGCCCGCGCCGTCGCGATGGCGCGCGCCGCGCCCGAGGACGACACCGTGGCCCTCGCCGCCGCCGAGGCGCTGGCGGCCGCCCCCTTCCCCGACCTCGACCTCGACGACCGCGAAGAGCCGGACGTGGACGCCCTCACCGCGCGCGCCCGCGCCATGGAAGAGGCGATGCTGGACGTTGCCGGCGTCACCAATTCGGGCGGCGTATCGGCCGGGGCGCGGCGCTCCATGCGCGTGCTCGCCACCACGGCGGGCTTCCTCGGCGCCGTCACCGCCACCACCCACAGCCAGAGCGCCACCGCCATCGCCGGCGACGGCACGCGGATGGAGCGCGACAGCTGGGGCAGCGTGCGCCGTCACCTCGCCGCGCTGGACGATCCGGCCGAGATCGGCCGCACCGCCGCCGCCCGCACCGTTCGCCGGCTCGACGCGCAGCAGCTCACCACGCGCAAGGGCACCATCGTGTTCGAGCCGCGCGTGGCGGCGGGCTTCGTCGGCCATCTCCTGTCGGCCGCCAACGGCGCCGCGGTGGCGCGCGGCGCGTCGATCCTCGCCGGCAAGATCGGCGAGGCTGTGCTCGCCAAGGGCATCACCATCCGCGACGATCCCACCCGCCCGCGCGGCCTCGCCTCCCGCCCGTTCGACGGTGAGGGCCTCGCCTCCGCGCCCCTCGACATCGTCGCGGACGGCGCGCTTGCGGCTTACATCCTCGACTGCGCCACCGCGCGGCGCCTGGGGCTCACGTCCAACGGACGCGCGGCGCGCGGCACCGGCAGCCCCTCCCCCGCCTCCACCAACGTCAGCGTTCTGGGCGGGTCCGGCGACCTCGCCAGCCTCATGAAGGAGGCCGGCGAAGGCGTTCTCGTGACCGACCTCATCGGCATGGGCGCCAACATCGTCAACGGCACCTATTCGCGCGGCGCCGCCGGGTTCTGGTTCGAGAACGGCGAGATCGCCTACCCCGTCGCCGAGATCACCGTGGCCGGGTCGCTGCCGGAGATGTTCGCCGCCGCCCGCTTCGCCGACGATGCGCCCGGCCGCGGCGCGGTCGACGCCCCGTCCATCGCCATCGACGGAATGACCATCGGTGGCCGCTGAGAGCGATCTTGCGCTGCTGACGCGGGCCGTGCGCGCAGCGGGCGAGGTGGCCCTCTCCTTCCGCGGCACGCCGAAGAGCTGGCAGAAGGCGGACGGCTCGCCGGTCTCCGAAGGCGATCTCGCCGCCAACCAGCGCCTGCAGGAGATCCTCTCCCCGGCCCGGCCGGACTATGGGTGGATCTCCGAGGAGAGCGAGCGCACCGGGCACGACCTCCCCGTGTCCTTCATCGTCGACCCCATCGACGGCACGCGCGCCTATATGCGCGGCGAGGACGAATGGTCGATCGTCGCCGCCGTGCTCCACGCCGGACGGCCGGTCGCCGCCGCCATCTTCCGCCCGGTGACGGGGACGCTGTTCGCCGCCGCTCTCGGAGAGGGCGCGACGCGCGACGGCGCCGTCGTACGCGTCACCGGCCGCAGCGGGCTGGCGGGCGCCCGCATCGCAATGCCGGCGGCTTTATATAAAGAGGCGTTCATTGCGGCGGGCATCGAGCGCGCCCCGCCGACGCCCTCGCTGGCGCTGCGGCTCGCCAAGATCGGCGAAGGGCGCATCGACGGGGTGATCACCAAGCCCGGCCCGCATCATTGGGACCTTGCGGCCGCCGATCTCTTCGTGCAGGAGGCAGGCGGAACGTTGACCACGCTGTCCGGTGAGACGCTCAACTATGCGGCCGAGACCACCAGCCATGGCTCAGTCTTTGCCGGTACACCGGAGCTTGCGGAGCCGTTGCGCCGGCTCGCCGCCGAACAGACGGCGGCGCTCTAGGCCCGGCCCCCTCACCCAACGTTCAGTCCCGGCACCAGACATCGGATCCTAAAATGGCGGACAAGCAGCTTCTTCACCTCGTCATCGGCGGCGAGCTGGCCGACCTTCAGGGCATCACCTTCCGCGATCTCAAAGAGGTCGACATCGTGGGCGTGTACCCGAACTATGCCGAGGCGCACAAAGCCTGGCAGGCGAAGGCGCAGCAGACGGTCGACAACGCGCACATGCGCTATTTCATCGTCCACCTGCACCGCCTGCTCGACCCGGAGACCGGCCAGGCCGCGTGACGCGCGCGTGACACGTCTCCTCTGGTCGCTCTACGGCGCGGCCGGAACGGCGCTCTCCCCGCTGGCCCCGCGCTACCTCGCCAAGCGGGCGGCGCGCGGCAAGGAGGACCCCGATCGGCTGGACGAGAAGCGCGGGTTCGCCTCGGGCGCCGCCTTCCCCGGCGCGCCGGTGTGGATCCATGCCGTATCCGTCGGCGAGAGCGTGGCGGCGCTGACCCTGGCGCGCCGCCTGGCCGATGACGGCTGGCCGGTGCTCCTCACCACGTCCACCCCTGCCGCCGCGGCCCGTGTGGCGCCGCAGCTCGGCTCCGGCATGGTGCAGCAGTTCGCGCCGCTGGACATCCCACCCTTCGTCGCCCGGTTCCTCGATCACTGGCGCCCGGCCGCTGCGATCTTCATCGAGTCGGAGATCTGGCCCACCATGCTGCGGGCGCTGGCGCGGCGCGGTGTGCCTCTCGCCCTCGTCAACGCGCGCCTGTCGGACCGTTCGTTCCGCTCCTGGCGGCGGCTCGGCCCCCTGGCGCGCCCGCTGTTCACGGCGATCGACCTGGCGCTCGCCCAGTCGCCGGAGCAGGCGGACCGCTTTCGCGCGCTGGGGGCCCGCGCGGCGGAGGCGACAGGCAACATCAAGTTCGACGCTGCGCCGCCGGCCGCGGACCCCGCCGCCGTGGCCGCCTTGCAGGGCGTCATCGGCGCGCGCCCTGCGTGGCTCGCGGCCAGCACACACCCCGGCGAGGACGAGGTGATCGTCGCCGCCCACCAGACGCTCGCCGCGCGCTGGTCGGACCTCCTCACGATCATCGCCCCGCGTCACGTGGAGCGCGGCGAGGCGGTGGCCGCGCTCGCCGCCGCAGCCGGGCCGGTGACGCGCCGCAGCCTGGGCGAAGAGCCCACCGGGGCGCTCTACGTGGCCGATACGATGGGCGAACTCGGCACCTTGTTCGAGGCGGTGCCGCTTGTGCTGCTCGGCGCGTCGCTGCGCCCCTATGGCGGCCACAACCCGGCCGAGCCCGCGTCCTACGGCGCCGCCCTCCTCACCGGACCGACGCACGGGGTGATGTTCGAGCCCTTCCTTTCCGCCGGCGCCGCCGCCATCGTCGACGATGCCACCCTGGCGGACGGTGTGGCCGCGCTCCTCGCCGATCCCGCCGAGCGCGCGCGCCGCGGCGAGGCGGCCCGCGCCGTGCTGGAGGCGGAGCGCGGCGCGCTTGACCGCACCATGAAGGCCCTCGCCCGCTGGATGCCGCATCGCCCGGCCGGCGCCGCGTCCATGCCGCGCCCTACGCCGGCACCGCAGGCGGCGCGGCGATGAAGGCGCCCGCCTTCTGGTGGACGCCCCGGCGCAGCCTCGCGGCGCACGCTCTCGCCCCGGCCGCTGCGGTGGTCGGCCGCGTGGCGGCGCGGCGGATGGCCCGCCCACCGGCCGAGCGGCTCGCGATCCCTGTCATCTGCATCGGCAACCCTACAGTGGGCGGGGCGGGGAAGACGCCCGTCGCCATCGCCGTCGCCCGCGCGCTGCAGGGGGCGGGCGCGGCCCCGGTCTTCCTCACGCGCGGCTATGGCGGGCGGGCACGCGAACCCGTGGTGGTGGCGCACGAGACTGCGGGCGAGGTGGGTGACGAGCCGATGCTCCTCGCCGCCGTGGTGCCCACCGTCGTCTCGCCGGACCGCGCGGCGGGCGGGCGGCTCGCCGCGCGCCTCGGCAACGTGGTGGTGATGGACGACGGGTTCCAGAATCCGGGCCTCCACAAGACGTGGTCGGCCATGGTGATCGACGGTGCGGTCGGCCTCGGCAACGGCGCCGTCACGCCTGCCGGCCCGCTGCGCGCCCCGCTCACGGCCCACATGGGGGCGGATGCCTGGCTCGTCGTCACCGGCGACGATGCCGCTCGCGCGCCGCTTCCAACGGGCATCGGCCCGGTCCACGAGGTGCGCCTCACCGCCGCCGCCGACGCGCCGCTTGCGGGCGTGCCGGTGCTCGCCTTTGCGGGCATCGGCCGGCCGTCCAAATTCTTCGCCAGTGCGGCAGCGCTGGGGGCGGACATCCGCGCCGCCGTCCCCTTCGCCGATCACCACGCCTTCACCGACGCGGAGGCGGACGGGCTGATCGCCCGCGCCGACGCCCTCGGCGCCGTGCCGCTGACGACGGCGAAGGACATGGTGCGCCTGCAAACTGGCGGACGCAAATGCCAGCGCCTGGCCGCGCTTGCCCGTGTCGTCACCGTTGAGGCGAGCCTGCCGGACACGCTGGTGCGTGAGGTTCTCCGCCTCATCGGCTGACGCCGGGCATGCCGATGCGCCCCCCGGACCAGGCGCCCCGACCATTCACCGCGCCACTTCACACGGCATATCGTCATCGGGCGCCCCGCGACGGCCGACACCACCGCGCCCTATTGCCAACCTGTCGCGGCGGGCGGCGCCGAGGCGACGGGTTCCCCTCCTCGCCTCCACTTCAAAGTCGGCTGTTGCCGACTTCCGCATCCATGATGCGCAGCTGCGCTACGGCGCAGCCGGGTCTCTCCCCTCCGGCAGACTTTCAGTTCCCGAAGAAGGAGGAAGCGGCAGCGGACCGTTCACCCGGACTCCACACGCTCGCCCGTGGAAGAAGCGGGCTGCGCGTGCGTCCGGCCGAGTGCTTGAAAACTGACCCAGTCCTGAGACGGAGAAAGGGCAAGAGGCGTGGCTGTATGACATGCCCAGCCAGCGGATGGACCATGGTGCGGGTCCTTCCGGCCCCCGGAGCCGTCGACACCCGTGGCTTCCCACCGCGCCAAGCTTGCTGACGCGCTTGGTCTGCTGACGTGCGGGGTCTGCCGACGCGCGGGGCCTGCCGACGCGCGGGGCCTGCCGACGCGCGGGGCCTGCCGACGCGCGGGGCCTACCGACGCGCGGGGCCTACCGACGCGCGGCCCGGTCAGCGCGGCCGGGCAAGCAGACGCAGCGCCCAGCCGGCGACCGTGAAGGACCGCCCGGCGGGCGTGGCGACCCTGCGATAGGGGCGCGAGCGCGTCGGCCGGAGCGACGCAATGGGCCATTCCTCCCGCGCGATGCGTCTGCGCTCGTGATCCTCGAAGTCGAAAAACGGCACGTTCCTGTCTCCTTTTGCGTGCAAACTCGTTTGTGTGCACGCAATATGGTTCAGGCTGTCGGCTCGCTTGTGTCCTCCGGCACATTTGTGCGGGTCACCGGCGCGGCGGCTCCGCTTTTCGCCGCGTCCGCCCCCGTCTTGGCGGCAGGCGCCGGGAGCTGGGCGGGCTTGCCCGAGGCCGCCGACGCCCGCTCCGCCACCTTCACCGACCGCGCCAGCTTGGCGACCGCGGGCGCAGCGGCGATCTTGCCCTCGTTCACGAAGGCTTCGTGGTTCTTCTCCACGTCCGACAGGATGTAGCGGTAGTTCACCATCATGCCGTGGGCCGTCGCGAGGCCGCGCGGCGACAGGTCGCCGCCGAAGTCGATCTGCTCCAGCCGCGCGCCGTTGCCGAGGTGGAACCGCGCCACGGGGTCGGTCGGGCGCCCGCCGGTCTTCGCCTCCAGCAGATAATGCGCCGTCAGCGCGGGCAGCACCGCCTCCGCCGCCTTCACCTTGGCGGGGTCGGCGGTCCAGTCGCCCTGAAGGTCGTCCACCAAGGCGCGCGCCGCATCGTCCACCGCGCTGGTGGGGCGCGCGGCCTCCTCCTTCAGCCATTTGGCGAAACCCGGCACCGGCGACAGGGTGACGAAGTTCTTCAGGTTCGGCAGCTCGGTCGCCAGGTCCGTCGCCACCTGCTTGATGAGGAAGGAGCCGAAGGAGATGCCCCTTAGCCCGTCCTGACAGTTGGAGATGGAGTAGAACACCGCCGTCGTCGCCTGCTCCGGGTCGATCGGGTCGCGCGTCTTGGACAAGACCGGGGCGATCGCGCGCGGAATGTCCGTCGTCAGCGCCACTTCGACGAAGATCAGCGGCTCATCCCCCAGGCGCGGGTGGAAGAAGCCGAACAGGCGGCGGTCCGGCACGTCGATCCGGCGGCGCAGATCGTTCCAGTCGGTGATCGCGTGGACAGCCTCGTAGCGGATGATCTTTTCCAGCACCGCCGCCGAGGTTTGCCAGCTAATCTCACGCATGTTGAGGAAGCCGCGGTTGAACCACGCGCCGAACAGGCGCTTCAGGTCGTCGTCCACCACCGCGAGGTCGGGGTGGACGGGCAGCCGCTCGATCAGCTCGCAGCGCATGGCCACCAGCGCCTGGGTGCCGCCCTGCACCTGGTTCAGTCGGCGGAAGATCTCCACCCGGCGCGGCTCGGCCGCCTTCTGCAGCGCCTTGGCCGTGTCGTTGTTCGGCCGGGCGAGGTAGGCGCGGGCCGTCTCGGCAAGCCGCTCCGGCTCCGGCCCATAGTCCGCGGCGAGGGTGCGGAAGATGAAGGTGCGCCCGGCGCTGTCGAGATCGCGGTAGGCGCGCAGGAACTCCGCCGCCCGCTCCAGCGAGGACGATTCGCCGCGCCCGTTCAGCAGCCCTTCGACAAGATCCTTCAAGTCCTCGCGGCTCGGACGCCGCGGCCTTCGCCGCTCGCCGAACAGGCGATTGTCCGTGATCGTCGAGAGCAGGTCGTTGATGACGCTGGTCTGTCGCATGACGGTTCCTCTCCCGCGCGGCGTGGCACGACGGTGGCCTTCAGGTATAGCACTCCAAGGATGAATGGGGATGCCTATGGCCGAACATAGATATAGCGTGCGCCACGTGAAGACCGCCTATCGCGGTTTCATGTCGCTGGACCTTTATGAGGCCACCATCGAGCTCGATGGCCGCACCACCGATATGGTGCGCGAGGTTCACGACCATGGACACGGGGCGTGCGTTCTGCCGTTCGACCCGGACCGCCGGACCTGCCTTCTCGTGCGTCAACTGAGACTGCCCGTTCACGTCGTCGAAGGCAACGGCTTGATCCTCGAGGCGGCGGCCGGCCTGATCGACAAGAACGACGCCAGCCCCGCCGACGGCGCCCGCCGCGAAGCCGCCGAGGAACTGCGCTATCTCGTGCGCAACGTCACCCCGGTCGGCACCGTCTACCCCATTCCGGGCATGGTGACGGAGTTGATGCACTGCTTCGTGGCCGAATATAGCGCCGGCGACAAAATCACCGAAGGCTTCGACGCCGACGAGGACGAGGTGATCGAGGTCGAGGAATGGAGCCTCGACGATCTGTGGCGCGCCTGGAAGGACGGCCGGCTGAAGGACGGAAAGGCGGCGATGTGCCTCATGGGGCTGAAGCTGGAGCGGCCGGACCTCTTCACGGTCTGACGGACCACCCCGGCACCACCACCGCACCGCCTGCACAAGCGGCGAGCGCGCACCGCGATCCGTGCCGGATCAGTGCGGCTTCTCGCCTTTCGCGTGCAGCCGGGCGCGGATCCGGCGCATCACCTTGTACACCAGGAAGGCGACCAGCGGCGCCATGAGGCCGAGCGCCACATATTCCGACACCGGCAGGAGGTGCGTCGCCTTCAAGGCCCGCACGGGGTACGACAGAAGCCCCAAGAGATAGTAGCTGATCGCGATCACCGACAGACCTTCCACCGCCTCCGACAGGATGAGCTGGCGGTACTGGTTGTCGGTCATCGTGCGCATGATCTCCTGGTTCGCCTTGTCCATGGAGACGTCGACACGGGTGCGCAGGATGTCGAGCGCGCGGCCGATGGCCTTCGACAGGTCGTTCTGCCGCCGCTCGGTGGAGGAGATGGTACGCACCGCGGGCGCCAGACTTGCGGTGATGAAGCCCGACAGCGTCGCCCGTTCGTCGAGCTTGGTTTCCATCAGCGTCTGAAGCCGTTCTTCCACTAGCGTGGCATAGGCCCGGCTGGCGGCGAAACGGTAGCTGGTCGCCGCGCGCATCGCCTCCGTTCGGGCCGACAATTGCTGCAAGCGCTCCAGAATGTGCTCGTCGGTGTCGGTGCGGGCGGTCAGCGCTTCGGTCACGCTGGCGAGGTCCTCCTCCAGCGCGTTCAGAACCGGCATGTGGCGCCGCGCCTCGGCGATGCCGAGGAGGGCGAGGGTGCGGTAGGTCTCGGCTTCCAGCAGGCGCTGGATGCGGCGGCCGAGCTGGGCGGCCCCCATCGCCGGGGCTGCGACTTCGAAGGCGATGTAACCGTCCGGCCCCGGCCGCGCGATGGTCGCGAGGGTGAGGTCGCCGCGCAGCACGCCGCCGATGGTGCTGTCACTG
Source organism: Acuticoccus yangtzensis (assembly GCF_001927245.1). Lineage (GTDB taxonomy): Bacteria > Pseudomonadota > Alphaproteobacteria > Rhizobiales > Amorphaceae > Acuticoccus > Acuticoccus yangtzensis. The sequence continues at coordinate 264,664 of NZ_MJUX01000006.1, forward strand.
GCCGGCAGCTTCGGCTCCGTGACGAGGTCCACCTTCAGCGCCACCATGAGCGCCGCATCGTCCGGCACGCGAGGCGCCATGCGGGCGATGCGCTCGGCCCCCGGCGCCGCACCCGCGGTGGAGATCACAGTGAGCGACATGAACTCGGTGTGCGGCTCCAGGCGGACGATGAGGCTGCCGTCCTCGCGGATCGTGTGCGGCGCGTCGGCGGCGGACGCCTTGTCGAACACCGCGGCGTAGAGGCCGAGGCGCGTCTCGTCCGACGGGGTGAGGAAGGCGAGGTGGTAGATGACCGTCGGCGGGACGAGGGGAAGGTAGGGCCGGTCGTGCGCCTCCCAGATCGCCGTGTCACGGTCGGGGTGGCTGGCGAACGGCAGTTCACCGGCACCCAATGGTTTCATCGTCACGGCCCGTCCTCCGCCCGCCTCGAGGACCACGTTGGCGGTGAACAGGACCAGCCGCAACCGCCAGCGGGCCGATCATCGTGCGATCATGGTCGAGTGTTGCGACATTCCGCCACGCAGCCCGTCCCGCAGGGTCGCCGTCGCGACCGCAACAGGCGCAGGGCGGGTGGCGGTGTCGCTCAGCTCTGCAGGAACTTCACCATCGGCAACAGCAGCGCGCGCGGGCCGTGCCGCGTGACGACCGACGACATCTTGTTCTGCCAACCCGGCACGACGACGCGGCGTCCGGCGCGAAAGCCCTTCCACCCCGCGTCCGCCACCTCGGCGGAGGTCATGCGCTGGATGGTCTTGAAGAGGCGCGTCCTGTCCATCCCGGAGACCGCGCCGAACTCGGACGTTGTCGGCCCCGGGCAGAGCGCGGAGATCGTCACTCCCTGGCCGCGGCATTCCTCCGCAAGCGCCTCCGACAGGGAGAGCACGAACGCCTTCGTTGCATAATAGACCGACACGTAGGGGCCCGGCAGAAAGGCCGCGGTGGACGCGACGTTCAGGATGCCGCCGTGGCGCCGCTCGACCAGCGCCGGAAGGACGCGGTGGGAGAGCTCGACCAGCGCGCGGATGTTGAGGTCCACCATGCCGAGCTGCTGCTCCAGCGGCTCCTTTGCGAAGGCCCCCGCGTGGCCGAACCCGGCATTGTTGACGAGAACGTCCACCGGGCGGCCATAGCGCGCGACCTCGGCCATCAGCGCCTCGGGGGCGCCGCGATCGGTGAGGTCGAGCGGGACCACGTGGGTTTCGACGGGCAGCTCCGCGGCGAGCGCACGAAGGCGATCCTCGCGGCGGGCAACGAGGATGAGATCGACCCCGTCAGCGGCGATGCGCTGGGCGAGGGCTTCTCCGATGCCGGACGACGCGCCGGTGACGAGGGCGAGCTTTGGGACCATGAGGGGGAAAGTGCGATCTAAAGACAGAACGGCAAGGTTTAATCCATATTAAAACATGGAAATTCCGACCGGCGTCCCGCGGGATGGTGAAGTCGGTGCGGCGGACCGCCTCAGTCGCGGCTCTGGTCCGCGGCGCCTGGGCGCGGGATCTGCGGCAACGCGAGACGATCGCGGATCGAGAACCAGGTCATCGCGAGGACGGCGAGGGGGCCGAGAAAGCGTGTCCCGCCGGGAAATGGCGGGACCGGCATGTGGGCGAACACATCGAGCCGCCCCGTGTCGCCGCCGATGGCTTCGGCGATCACCTTGCCGGCAAACGTGGCGAGACCCAACCCCTGGCCGGAGAATCCGGCCGCGGCATAAACGCCCGGCTGCAACCGGCGAATGTAGGGACAGCGGGTGCGCGTGATCCCCAAGGTGCCGGACCACGCGGCGGCGATCGGCACATCCTTGAGCTGCGGATAGACCTCGTCGATGTAGGGCCGCACGATGGCGGCGACGTCGGCCGCCACGGGGCCGTAGCTCTCGCCTCCGCCGAAAATCAGCCGGTTCTCCGCGTCGACACGGAAATAGCGGATCACCGCGCGCGTGTCGGCCACCGCCTCGCCACCCGGAATGGGCGAGATGTCGAGCGGCTCCGTCGCGGCGATGTGGTTGACGAGGGGGAGCACCCGCGTCTCGATCCTGGGCTCCAGCCCGGAGAGGTAGCCGTTGCCGGCGAGGAGCACCGCATCGGCGGCGATCTCGTGCGCCCGTGCCCCGCGCCGCCGCACGGTGACGGTGACGCTGCCGGGCCCTGCGGTGTAGCCCTCCGCCGTCGTCATCGGGAAGAGGTGCGCGCCGGCCTTCTCCGCCGCCTCCGCCAGCGCGGTCACGAGGGCGAGGGGGTTGAGGTGCCCGCCGGTGGAATCGTGCGCCCCGCCGACATAGCGCTCGGTGCCGATGGCCGCCGCCAGCTCGGCGCGGTCCATGATCTCCGGCGTCACGCCGTAGCGTTCATAAAGGTGGTCGGCGTAGGAGCGGATATCGTCGAAGGCGGCCGGGGTGTGGGCCGCGTCGATCAGGCCGGGGCGGAAGTCGCAGTCGGCGCCGAACTCGGCCCGCAGCGTGTGGACGAGGCCGACCGCCTCTTCGCCGAGCTCCCATAGCTCGTCGGCCAGCGTCTCGCCGAGATGCTTGGTCAGCCAGATCTGATCACGCCGCTGACCGGGATGAAGCTGGCCGCCGTTGCGCCCGGAGGCCCCTTCGCCGATGCCGTTGGCCTCGATCACCGCCACGTTGCGTCCGGCGAGCGCCAAGTGATAGGCGGCCGACAGCCCCGTCAGCCCGCCGCCGACGATGACGACGTCCGCCCGCTCCGGCAGCGCGTCAGCCGGCGTTTCGGGCGCGGGAACCGCCGCGTCCTCGGCATAAACGGTGTCCGACATCAGCGCCCCTCAGACGTTGAGGAGGAGATACTCGCGCTCCCACGGGCTGATCACGCGCATATAGGTCTCGTACTCGGCCTGCTTGATCGCCCGGTAGGTGGACACGAAGCTCTTGCCGAAGATGTCGACCAGCGGGTCGCACTCCTCGAACAGGGTGATGGCGTTGAGGATGTCGCGCGGCAGGCCGAAGGGGAGTGCGGAGGCGGACCCGTCGATCGGATCGTCCGGGTGCTGGCCTTCGTCGAGCCCCAGCAGCCCGCACGCCAGCGAGGCGGCGATGGCGAGATAGGGGTTGGAGTCCGACGAGGGGATGCGGTTCTCCAGCCGCCGCGCACCGGGAGGGCCGTGCGGCACGCGCAGGCCCACGGTGCGGTTGTCGTAGCCCCAGGAGACGTTCGTGGGCGAGGCGGAATCGCGCACCAGGCGGCGGTAGGAGTTCACGTAGGGCGCCAGCACGCACATCACCGCCGGCAGGTACTTCTGGTGACCGGCGATGAAGTAGAAGAACTCCTTCGTCGGGTTGCCGTCGTCGTCCGAGAAGATGGTCTTGCCGGTTTCCGTGTCGACCAGCGAGGCGTGGATGTGCATCGCTGAGCCCGGCTCGCCGGACATCGGTTTCGCCATGAAGGTTGCGTACATCTTATGCCGCAGCGCCGCCTCGCGAATGGTGCGCTTGAACAGGAAGACCTGGTCGGCGAGGTCCACCGCGTCGCCGTGCAGGAGGTTGATCTCCATCTGCGCGGCGCCCTCTTCGTGGATGAGGGTGTCGATCTCCAGCCCTTGGGCCTCGGCATAGTCGTAGATGTCGTCGAACAGATCGTCGAACTCGTTCACGGCGGCGATCGAGAAGGACTGGCGGCCGATCTCCGGCCGGCCGGAGCGGCCGATCGGCGGCTCGAGCGGGTAGTCCGGATCGGTGTTCGGCTTGACGAGGTAGAATTCGATCTCGGGCGCAACGACCGGCCGCAGCCCCTTGCGCTCGTAAAGCTCGACGACGCGCTTCAACACGTTGCGCGGGGCGTGGTCGACCGGGCGGCCGTCCTTGTGGCGCGCATCGTGGATGAGCTGCGCCGCCGGGTCGGACGCCCAGGGCACGATGGCGAGGGTGGAATAGTCCGGGTCGAAGATGAGGTCGCCGTCGGTCGGATCGTAGACGAACTCGCCGTCCTCGGGCGGATAATCGCCCGAAATGGTCTGCGCGAAGATCGACGTCGGCATGGTGATGGAGGGGGAGCGGGCGAACTTCTCCGTCGGCATCATCTTGCCGCGGGCGACGCCGGCCTGGTCGGGGACGATGCACTCCACATCCTGGATCCCGCGGGACTTCAGCCATTCCACGGCGGACTTGTGGTCCGGCACCCCGCGGGCGCGGGTGGCGGTGGCGTCGAGCGCCGAGACGGAAGGAGGGGTCTTCTGATCCACGTGTGGTGCCATTGGGAGTGGGGCCCCGCATTGGGAGCATCCCCCCATCAGACCTCGCTCAGCCCTCATGTCAACGCCTGGGGCCCCGCGAAGGCGGCCAGGGCTGGCCCCGAGCCGTCATTTGTGGCGATCGGCGCGGCGCCTGTGGATGGGTCCGGCGTCCGCCGCGGCAACGGATCAGCGCGGTCATCCACCGGAGGGCACCCAACCGCGGTGACCGGGCGGCATGGCCGCTCCCAAAAAATCGCATGATGGATATAGCCGAAACGGAACCAAGCTCTCCGCCAGCCATTTATTCAGCGTGATGCAGCTGCGCCGCGAATGCAAGGTTCACCGAGGTGAAACCACGCAGCACGCAACAATCCGTCGGAAGAAAATTCCGACGTTATCAGAAACAGACCTAGAAGGCTTAGTCATGTCTGCGAAGAAAAACCTTTGGCTTGCGACCGCGTCTGCTCTGGTGCTGTTTTCGGCAGCCCCCGTCATGGCGCAGAACGCCCCGAATGTGACCGTGGTGAAGACAGACGGCCCGGCCGAGCAGGCGGGCGAGAAGATCGACAACGCCGCCGCCGCGACCGCTGACGCCGCCGGCGACGCCGCGGACGCCACCGTTGATGCGGCTGGCGATGCCGCGAACGCGACCGCCGACGCCGCTCACGATGCGGCCGACGCCGCCCAGTCCGCCGCCAACGACGCGGCTGAAGCGGCCGAAGAGACCGCCGACGCTGCCGATGCGGCGATCGACGAGGCGACCGAGGTCGACACGGAAGTCGCCGAGGGCACCCCGGTCGAGGGCCAGATCTTCGAGCAGTCGCCGAACACCTACCTCGCCTCTTCGCTCATGGGCGCCACCATCTACAACGCGTCCGACGAGGAAGTGGGTGACGTGAGCGACATGATCGTGACCGCCGACGGTTCGATCGAAGGCGTCGTGGTCGGCGTCGGCGGCTTCCTCGGCATCGGCGAAAAGGACGTCGCGATCGAGCTGAGCCGCGTCGAGATGACGACCGACGAGGACGGCAACCCGACCTTCATGGCCGATCTGACGGCCGAAGAGCTCGAGGCCGCCCCGGCCTTCATGACGGCCGAGGACGCCGCGATGGAAGCGGAAGCCACCTCCTCCACCGCCGGCACCATGGGCACCGCTCCGGCCGCGACCAACTAAGCGGCCTGCGCCGAACATAGACCGATCGTCGAAGGGGGCCGCCACGCGGCCCCCTTTTTCGTGCCGCCGGCTTCTTTCGGTGCCGCGGCTTCGTCGTTCGTCCCGCGCCTTCGTCGCGCTGCGTCAGGCCGCGTCCGCGGAAGGTCCGCTCGCCTTGGGCTGAACGATCTGGCGGTGCGGATAGGGGATCGACATCCCGTCCGCCTCAATCCTCTCCTTGGCGCGCTTGGTCAGCTCGCGCTTCATCGGCCAATAGTCGTCGGCGGCGACCCACACGCGCAAGGTGAGATCGACCGAGGATTCGCCGATATCGCTGACGAAGGCGTCCGGCGCGGGCTCGGCCAGCACCTTCGGATGGGTGTGCGCCAAGGTGCGCAAGGTGGCGAGCCCCTTGTCGATCGAATCGCCGTAGTCGATGCCGACGTCGATATCGAGCATCCGCGTGGCATAGACAGAGTAGTTGGTGACCGTCGCGCCCCAAACCTCCGAGTTGGGCATCAGCTTCTGAATATTGTCGAAGGTGGCGAGTTCGGTGAGGAAGAGGGAGATGGACTTGACCGTCCCCGCATGGCCCGAGACCTCGATATAGTCCCCGATCTTGAACGGGCGCATGACGATGATCATCACCCCCGCGGCGAGCGAGGTGAGCGAGCCCTGCAGCGCCAGGCCCACCGCCAGTGACGCCGCGCCGAGCACGGCGACGAGGCTCGCCGTCTGCACCCCGGCGATGTTGAGGGCGACGATCAAGAGGATCGCCAGGATCCCGTAGTAGAAGAGCGATGCGAGGAAGCTCTCGACGATCGGGTCGAGATGGTCCGAGCGGTCCAGATACCCCACCAGCCAGGCGCGAAGCCGCTTGGCCAGCCACCATCCGACGATGAGGACGACGACGGCGGTCAAGATGTTCATGCCCTGCACGGCGAGCCATGCGGTCAGGGACTCGATGAGCGAACGGGTCTGGTCCATAAGCGGCCTCGTTTATTCACGCCGCCATTGGAGACTGATCGGGCCGCGCGCGATACCCCCGACGTGCGGCGCGCCTCCCGCTGCGCGGTTCACCGAGCCCTCCGGACCTCATTCGCGGGACGCGGCGCCATCGCAGGCGGCACCTTGCCGCGGGTGTTCGTCGCCCACTCAGTCGCGCTCGCCGTCGTCTGACACGGCGTCGCCCGGCCCGTCCGCGTCGGCGGGAACCGGCCCTCCCCGGCCGGCCGATTGGCCCGCCGCCGAGCCGTCCGGCATCGCATCGTCCGGTGCCGAATCATCCGCGCCCGGCACACTCTCGCGACCGCGCACCTGCGCCTTGCGCCGCTTCAAATTGGCACGCAGCCGCTCCGCCAGCCGCTGATTGCGCTCTTCACGCTGCGTCACAATTTCATGCCCCCCGCGCGATGACCTTTGTTCCGTGCGCCCGCCAACCTTATCTAAGGCCCACCGATCGCGTCACCGATCAGAAAGGGCTTCTAGCATGAAACGACTGCTCGTCCTCGCTGCCGTCCTCGGCATGACGACAGCCGCCTCGGCACAAACCACGCAGATCCTCATCTACACCGGCGGCGCACCGACCGGCGAAGGCTCCACCTACCACAACGGCATGGGCCAGGCGGTGGAGGAGCAACTGATCGAGCTGGCCCGCCCGTTCGGCTACGAGGTGAAGCGCGTGCCCTCGGGCGGCGCGGTCGCCAACGCCAACGCCTGCGCCGCCGAGACCGGCAACATCTGCTTCGGCATCGGCCAGGGCGGGATCGACTACGAGGCGGTCGCGTCCGGCGGGGCGCAAATCATCCGCAACGATCTGCCGGGCGAATGCGCCATGGCCTTCACCACCGAGCAGCGCCTGCCCAACTGGCGCTCGGTGATGGACAATGCCCGCCGCGTGTCCTTCGTGGTTCCGGAAGGCTCAGGCTCGGAAGCCTTCATCCGCAAGCTCTTCGCGGCCGAGCCGTCGCTGCAGGGGATCGAGCCCACCTTCGTCTATGCGCGCGGCCAGCAGGCGATCTTCGAGGCGGTGCGGGCTCAGCGCGGCGCGGTCGGCGTCTTCTACGCCTACCCCAATCCGACCGACGGCATGGTCAACGCAGCCTATGATGCCGGCATGAACATCATGGGCATCCTGTCCCCGGCGGTGGCGGAGGGGTCGGACGACTTCTACCTCAACCGCAAGGCGCCCTACGACCTCTCCTGGTTCGGCCTGGGCGAGACGAAGACCGTTCCGGCCATGTGCTCCAAGGCGCTCCTGTTCGCTGGCAACCCCGACAAGCTGACCGACACCTGGGCCCAAGGCGACTACGAAGAGTTCATTCAGAAGCTGAAGGACATGCCCGCGGAGGCCTTCATCCCGCAGGGCGGCCCTCTCGCCAAACTCATGCTCGAAGTGGAACAGCTTTCGGAAGAATACGGCGTGACCGAGATGGTGCGCGATCTCGAGCAGCAGGTGTCCGAGCGCTTCTGACGACGCGCCTACCGCGGCTCGGCGGCGCCCGCCACCGCGCCGCCGGCCCTCTCCACGCTCCATGCTCCACGCGGCGCCCTCCGGGGCGCCGCCTCAACGCACCTTTGCGCCTTCTCCCGCCTCCGCCCCCGTCGCGGCCGCCTGATCAGCGCGGCTCGGCAAGCAAGCCCAGCCGCTCGGCCTTCACCACCGCCTGCGCCATCGTCGACGCATCGAGCTTCATGCGCGCCGACTTCAGGTACGTGCGCACGGTATGCTCGGAGAGGCTGGTGATGATGGCGATGTCGGGCACCTCTTTGCCCAGGCTGATCCAGTGCAGCATCTCCTTCTCGCGCGGGCTCAGCCGGGCGGGCGGCGCTTCGCCGAAGATCTCCGTCGTCGCCCGCGTGTGCAGGATCTGGCCGATCTCCAGGAAGACCGGCAGTGCGTCGAAGGCGAAATCCTCCCACACGTCGTCCGCCTCGTCGCTGTTGAGCGAGAGGATGCCCCGCTGATTGGCCCGGTTGGTGAGCGGGATGAGAAGCCCGGTCCGCCCCAGCCCGTGCCGCTGCGCATCGGCGAAGAATTCGTCGACTTCGGGCGTGCCGTCGAAGAGTTCGTGCCACATGAACGGCGTGGTGCGGCTAAATCCCTCACGGCCGACCGGGTCCACGCGCCAGTATTGTTTGAATAGATACCGCACGAGCCACGTCGGCGGATAGGTCGTGCGGACATAGGGGTCTTTTTGCGGATCGGCGCCATAGCGGGCGGCCACGTAGGTCACGTGCAGCACCATCGCGAAATGGTCACGAACGAGCCGGACCGCGCGGTTCATGCTGCGCGCTGTGCGGACCTCATCAACGACGTTGCCCGCCGCCCCGCCGGCCTTCCCGTCATCGTCCGTGGGTTTGGGGCGCTTGCCCATAAGGCCGACCAGTGGGTTCGATCAATCCCGGTTCATTTCAGACAAACGTGGGGTTGCGCAAGGGCAGAGCAGGGGCGCGCTGAGGGCACCCTCCCCAATTTGGGGATATACCGCGTGCGCCACACAAAAGTTATAAAACAGCACCTTAAACCAATTCGCATTGAGGAGCGCATAATGGCTTCCGCCATTATCGACGATAAATCCCTCGCCATCGCGCAGACCTTGTTTGCCAGCGGCAAGCGTTTCGACTCTGCAGCGATCGCCGACGCCCGCTACATGATGGAGGCCATCCATGGCGAAAAGGCGGCGATGACCGCCGTCGCCATCGCCTGCGACCGCCTCCTAGGGGAGAGGCTGGACGAATCCCGGTTCTGGATGCGAGTCTATCGCTCGATCATCGGGGCGGATACGGCCGACGCGGATTCAATGGCCATCCATTGATGGCAGCCACCCTACCGTTCACGCCCCTTTGCGGCTAAATACCGCCCACGAGTTGAGGGGACGACGATGGCTGGCCATTCCAAGTTCAAGAATATCATGCACCGCAAGGGCGCGCAGGACGCCAAGCGGTCCAAACTTTTCTCCAAGCTGTCGCGCGAAGTCACAGTCGCGGCGAAGATGGGGACACCCGATCCTGCGATGAACCCGCGACTGCGCCTCGCCGTCCAGGCGGCCAAGGCGCAGTCCGTGCCGAAGGACGTCATCGAACGGGCGATCAAGAAGGCGCAGGGCGACGAGGACGCCAACTACGACGAGGTCCGCTACGAGGGTTACGGCCCCGGCGGCGTCGCCGTACTGGTCGAGGCGTTGACCGACAACCGCAACCGCACCGCCGGTGTCGTGCGCGCCGCCTTCTCCAAGCACGGCGGGGCGCTCGGCGAAACGGGCTCCGTCGCGTTCATGTTCGACCGCGTCGGCGAGATCGAATACGGCCCCGAAGCCGGCGATGCCGACAAGGTGATGGAAGCGGCCATCGAAGCCGGTGCCGAGGACGTGGCGTCCGACGAGGAAGGCCACGTGATCACCTGCACCTTCGAGGACCTCGCCGAGGTCTCCGCCGCCCTGACCGAGCAGCTCGGCGAGCCCGCCGCGGTGTCGATCGTCTGGCGTCCGCAGAACACCACTCCGGTGGACGAGGACAAGGCCGCCACGCTGATGAAGCTCATCGACGTGCTGGAAGACGACGACGACGTCCAGAAGGTGTTCGCGAACTTCGAGATCCCGGACGACGTGATGGAGAAGCTCGCCGCGGCCTGACCGCAGCGCCCGGCGCCGGGGACCCGAATGCGCATCGGCCACGCCATAACCGCCATGATGGCGATGGACGAGGCGACGTGGGCCCGCCACGCCAACCCATGGAGCGTATGGACCAGGGTGCCGATCCTGGCCGCCTTCGCCCTCGCCCTTTATGCGCGGGCGTGGATCGGCGCATGGGCCGCGCTCCCCGTCGCTGCGCTCGTCGTGTGGACCTTCCTCAACCCCCGCGTCTTCCCGCCGCCCCGCGACCTCACGTCCTGGGCGGCCCGCGGGGTGATGGGCGAGCGGCTGTGGCTGGCGCGCAGGACACGGCCGATCCCGCGACACCACGTGCATGCTGCCACGGCGCTCCTCGCCGCCTCCGCCCTCGGCCTTCCCGTCCTCGCCTACGGCCTCGTCGTCCTCGATCCATGGGCGACGGCCTGCGGCACCCTCCTCGCCTCCGGCGCCAAGCTCTGGTTCGTCGACCGCATGGCCTGGCTCACCGACGAGATGGACGGCGCCACGCAAGCCCCTGGCGGCAGGATCGGCGAGACAGCGGGGGACCGTTCCGCCGGATCCGATGAGAACGGGTGACGAACGGTTCACTCCTGGCTGATAGTGCTGAACGTCCGAGGTGCGGGCCCTCGTTCCGTCCGTGCCGCACGTGTCCGGGCGAAGGGGTTCTCATGGTCACCATTTTGGGCATCGATCCGGGCTTGCAGGCGACCGGCTGGGGGGCGATCCGTGTCAACGGCTCCGCGCTCGCCTTCGTCGGCTCCGGGACGATCACCTCGAACCCCAAGGCCGCGCTCGCCGACCGCCTCGCCACGCTCTATGCTGGGCTGGAACGGGTGCTGACCGAGATCGCGCCGGACGAGACCGCCGTGGAGGCGACCTTCGTCTCGCGCGACGGTACGGCCACCTTGAAGCTCGGCCAGGCGCGCGGCATCGCGCTTCTCGCCCCCGCCGTCCGCGGCTTGCCGGTGGCCGAATATGCGCCGAACCTCGTCAAGAAGACCGTCGTCGGCGCGGGCCATGCCGACAAGCGCCAGATCCGGCATATGATCGGCGTGCTGCTTCCGAAATCCACCGCCCGGTCCGACCATGCTGCCGACGCGCTCGCCATCGCCATCTGCCACGCCAGCCACAGGCGCGCGCGCACCCGCATCGCCGCGGCGGCCTGACCTGCCGATGGAGGGACGCCGATGATCGGCCGCCTGAAGGGCACCGTCGCCGAGATCGACCGCGAGGCGCTGATCGTCGACGTCAACGGCGTCGGCTACGAGGTCTTCACGCCGCTGTCCGACCTTGCCCGCGCGGTGCCGGGCGAGGCGGTGACGCTCGTCATCGAAACGCTGGTGCGCGAGGACCTCATCCGCCTCTACGGCTTCCGCGACCATGCGGCGCGGGACTGGTTCCGCCTGCTGCAGAGCGTTCAGGGCGTCGGTGCCAAGGTCGCGCTGGCGGTCCTGTCGGTGCTGCCGCCGGACCAGCTCGCGACGGCGATCGCGATGAACGACCGGGTGGCGATCGCCCGCGCCCCCGGCGTCGGCAAGCGGGTGGCCGAGCGGATCGCGACCGAGCTGAAATCGAAGGCCCCGGCGCCCGGCATCGCGATCGCGGCGGCGGGCCTCGGCGCGGGGGGCACCCCGGCGGCTGCGGCGGACGAGGCGCTGGCGGATGCGGTCTCGGCGCTCGCCAATCTCGGCTATGACGAGGCCTCGGCCCGCGCGGCGGCGATGACCGCGCGCGCCGAGCGGCCCGAGGCGGGTGCGGCGGAGCTGATCCGCGCCGGCCTGAAGGCGCTGGCCTCATGAGCGAGCGCCTTCAATCGCCGGACGAGCAGCCGGACGACCACGACCGCGCGCTGCGGCCGCAGCGGCTCGCCGAGTTCATCGGCCAGCCGGCGGCGCGCGCGAACCTGGAAGTCTTCGTGAAGGCGGCCAGCGCCCGTGCCGAAGCGCTCGACCACGTGCTTCTGGTCGGCCCGCCCGGCCTCGGCAAGACCACTTTGGCGCAGATCGTCGCCAAGGAGCTCGGCGTCGGCTTCCGCTCCACCTCCGGCCCCGTGATCGCCAAGGCGGGCGACCTCGCCGCGCTCCTCACCAATCTCGAAGAGCGCGACGTCCTCTTCATCGACGAGATCCACCGCCTGTCGCCGCACGTGGAGGAGATCCTCTATCCGGCGATGGAGGATTTTCAGCTCGACCTCATCATCGGCGAGGGTCCTGCGGCGCGCTCGGTGAAGATCGACCTCGCGAAATTCACCCTGGTCGGCGCCACCACCCGTCTCGGCCTGCTGACGACGCCGCTGCGCGACCGTTTCGGGATCCCTCTGCGCCTCGAATTCTACTCGGTGGAGGACCTCACCACGATCGTCCGGCGCGGCGCCTCCCTCATGGGGATCGCCACCACCGACGCGGGCGCGGCGGAGATCGCGCGGCGTTCGCGCGGCACCCCGCGCATCGCCGGTCGTCTGTTACGGCGGGTGCGGGATTTCGCCATCGTCGGCGGTGCGGATGCGATCGACCGGGACATCGCCGACAGCGCCCTTCTGCGTCTCGACGTCGACGCGGCGGGTCTCGACGCGCTGGACCGGCGCTATCTGATGCTGATCGCCGAGCACTATGGCGGCGGCCCGGTCGGCATCGAGACCCTGGCGGCCGCCCTCTCCGAGCCGCGCGACGCGCTGGAAGACATCGTCGAGCCCTACCTTCTCCAACAGGGCTACCTCCAGCGCACCCCGCGCGGCCGCCTCCTCACGGCGCGGGCGTTCCAGCACCTCGGCATGACTCCGCCGAAGGGCCCGGACCAAGGCATTCTCTTCGGCTGATCGTTCGAAGGATCGGGGCGGGGTCAAGTGTCCGCGCGGAGCCACGCGCAGTCCGCTTCTTCAGCGGGCGAGCATGGCGAGCACGGGCACTTGACCCGGTCCCGATCCTTCGAAGCCTTGTATCAGGGTGTCAGCTCGGGCTTCTTCAGCCCGAACTGACCCCTGCCCGCTGGCGAAGCGGGGGGAGCGCGAGGGGGGAACGCCCTCGCGGGGCGATCCAACTCACAATGGCGCCGTCGTTCCGCCTCAGAGTCCCCGCATCCCCCCATCCGCGACCAGGCCGGCGAAGAAGAGCCACCCCGCCCACCGGTTGGACTTGAACGCGGCAAGGCAGGCGGCGGGATCGTCCGGCGACAGGCGCACCACCTGGCGGGCAAGATGCAGCGCGAAGGCGGCGAGGCCGATGAAGGACAGCACCCCGCCCCCCGCCAGCACCACAGCGGCGGTGAACATCGCCAGCGCCAGCGCGTAGGGGATGCCGACGCCGAGCTTATCGTTGCCTGAGAAGAGCCGCGCGGTGGAGCGCACGCCGATGATGGCATCGTCACGCCGGTCCTGATGGGCGTAGATCGTATCGTAGCCCACGGTCCAGGCGATGCTGCCGAGATAGAGCGCCACCGGGGCCCACCCCACTGAGGCGAAGGTGGCGGACCAGCCGACGAAAGCGCCCCAGGAGAAGGCGAACCCGAGGACCAGTTGCGGCCAGTCCGTCACCCGCTTGGCGAGCGGATAGAACGCCACGATGGCGAGGGACCCGAACGCCAGCAGCACCGTGAAGGCGTTGAACTGCAGCACCACCGCGAGGCCGACGAAGGCGAGGCCGACCATGAAGAGCATCGCCGCTTCGACCTTCACCTGGCCGGAGGGGATCGGCCGGGAGCGGGTTCGTTCGACGTTGGCGTCGATGTCACGGTCGAGGATGTCGTTGTAGGTGCAGCCTGCGCCGCGCATGACGATGGCGCCGACCATCAACAGGACGAGATGCCACACGTTGGGTCCGGTGCCGGCCGCGACTCCGGCGAGCGCCACGCTCCACCAGCAGGGCCACAGCAGCAGCCACCAGCCGATCGGCCGGTCGAACCGGGCGAGGCGGGCGTAGGGCCGCAGCGGTGCGGGCAGGAAGCGATCGACGATGTTGCGCACGGGCGCGTCGGCCACGCGGCCGTGGTTCAGGGTGGGGTCTGCCTGTGTCGACACTGTCGCTCCTTCATCGCATTGCGCCGGACGGCGAGGCGTCGGCGCCGGTTCGCCGCGCTCGGGCGGTCCCGTCGCGGCCGGTCCACTCCGCCCCCGGAGACGCGGCACGGTTCTCACCTTCCGCTCCGGGAGCCTGCGCGGCCGGCTTCACGCCGCGCTTTCGCCGCGCGCGGAGTTTCACCCATGCCGTCGCATGGTCTATGACGGCCCGCAAACCCCTGCGCGGATTTTCCTCCCTCCCCGGTGTGGAGACCCGCGCAGCCATCCCGTCAATCCGGAACGCCTGCGTGGCACCGGCAAGGAATAGGATCGTCGCGGCATGTCGTCTGTGTCAGAGGCCCCATCCGGGGCGCGGGTCTTGATCGTCGGTTCGGGCGGGCGCGAGCATGCGCTGGCCGCGGCGGTCAAACGCTCGCCCAAGGTGGCGCATCTGATGGTGGCGGGCGGCCCCAATGCGGGCCTCGCCGCCATCGCCGAGGAGGTCACCGACATCGACGCCGCGGCGGCCACCGCCGATCTCGTCATCATCGGCCCCGAGGGACCGCTGGCGGAGGGCCTCGCGGACCGTCTGCGCGCGGCGGGGCGGGTGGTGTTCGGCCCCTCGGCGGAGGCGGCGCAACTTGAATCCTCCAAGGCCTACACCAAGCACGTCTGCGCCATCCTGGGCCTGCCGACCGCGAAGGCCGAGATCGCCGAGAGCCTCGAAGATGCGCTGGCGGCGTTGAAGCGCATGGGCGCCCCCGTGGTTGTGAAGGCAGACGGCCTCGCCGCCGGCAAAGGCGTCGTGATGGCCGAGACCATGGAGGAGGCCGAGGCCGCGGTGCGCGACGCCATGGACGGCGCGTTCGGCGAGGCCGGCCACCGCGTGGTGCTGGAGGAAAAGCTCACCGGCCCCGAGGTCAGCCTGTTCGCCCTGTCGGACGGCAACGTCGTGCGCGAGTTCGCCTCCGCGCGCGACTACAAGCGGGCCTTCGACGGTGACGAGGGCCCCAACACCGGCGGCATGGGCGCCGTCTCCCCCGCCCCCGGCTTCACCGACGAGCTGGCCGAGGAGGCGATGACCACCATCGTGCGGCCGACGCTGGACTGGCTGGCCGACCGCGGCACGCCCTATATCGGCGTCCTTTACGCCGGGCTGATGCTGACCGAGGACGGGCCGAAGCTGATCGAATACAACGTGCGCTTCGGCGACCCGGAGTGTCAGATCATGTGGGAGCGCGTCACCAGCGACCCCTACGAGCTGATCTATGCGACCGCGGCGGGCACCTTGGAGACGGCGCCGCTGACCTTGTCGGACGGCAGTGCGGTCGGTGTCGTGGTGGCGGCGAACGGCTATCCGGGGCCGGTCGAGAAGGGCGAGCCGATCCGCGGTCTCGACGAAGTCGCGGCGGCGGGTGCGGCGGTGTTCCACGCCGGGACGCGGCCGGAGGGCGGCGAGGTACTGTCCAACGGCGGGCGGGTGCTGACCGTTGTCGCCACCGGGCCGACGGTGGCGGAGGCGCGGCGTGACGTTTACGCGGCGTTGACGCATCTCGACTGGCCGGGCGGCCGGATGCGGACAGACATCGCCCAATAAACCGCACCACCTGCGGCCTGTTTGTGGCGAACGGCACCCCGAAGCCATGAACAAGCCGCAATAACTCGCGTATTCGCAATCAACCACCAACATAACTCGCACAAAAATCTTCTGCAACCGCAGATGTGCGAGAGGCACAACGCGCAGCGGCGCACATTCGACCTCCTGAACATGCAGAACGCGGCGCACGACACCTTGTCCGAACAAGGGCGCGCCGCCCAGGAGGACCGCGATGCTCACCCTGACCGTCACCACCCTCGCCGACGAGGCCGCCGGAACCGATATCGAGGCGCTCGAAAGCCTCGACGGGTCCGGCCTGGCGCTGCGTGAGGCCATCGCCGTCGCCCTGTCCGCGGCCACTGGCGGCGAGGCGGTTGAAATCGTCTTCGACCCGTCGCTGGCGGGCGGCACCATCACCCTCGACCTCGGCGCGCTGGTGGTGGACTTCGACCTCACCATCCACGGCGATGCGCTGGAGGACGGGACCGGCGACATCACCCTGGCCGCGGGCGACCAATATTTCCTCGGCGACGGCCTGCTGGAGCTTCAGTCCGGCACCATCGCCATCGACAACCTCACCGTGAAGGGCGCCGCGGACCAGCCGCCGGTGACGAGCCCCGGCGCGGCCAGCCTGCTGTCCGGCATCGCCATCGGCGCCGACGCCGTCGTCGCGCTCGATTCCATGGAAATCACCGACAACTGGCTGAGCGGTGACGACGTGGCCGGCGGCGGCATCCGCAATTACGGCACTCTGACGCTCACCAACTCGGCAGTGACCGGCAACGGGGCGGGGTCCGGCCAGGCGGGCGGCTCGGGCGGCGGCATCTACAACGCCGGCGACCTGACGATGGACACGGTGGAGGTCTCCGGCAATTCCTCCTCGGGACGCGTGGTGCAGCCGGGCGCAGGCATCCACAACGACGGCGTCTTGCGGATGACCTCCTCGCTCGTCACCGGCAACACGGGCGGGCTCGGCGCCGGCGTCTACAACACGGGCGAGATGATCGCGGTAAACTCCACCATCGCGCTCAACACCATCGGCGGGGCGCGGGCGGGCGCCGGCAGCGGCATCGAGAACGAGGGCGACCTCACGCTGACCCACACCACCGTAGCCGGGCACCAGACGGACGACCCCTTCTACGGGCCGACACCGGAGATCAACGGCAGCGGCGACGTGCGGCTCGTCAACAGCATCGTCTACGATTCCAGCGACGGGGCGGCGGTCACCGGCGGCATGCTGACCTTGGACGGCGGCAACATCGTCGGCCGCACGCTCTATGACGAAGAGACCGCGCTCGGCACCACCAGCGCCGACGCGCTGTTCTGGGACGGCATCACCCTCAACGACAATGGCGGCCCGCTGCCGACCATCAACCTGCGCTCCTCCTTCACCAATCCGGCGGTGGATGCGGGCGACTCCAGCCTCGCGACCGACGTCTACGGCAACCCGCTCACCACCGACGCGCGCGGCCTCACCCGCGACGTGGACCACGCGGACTATGGCGGCGGGCCGGGCGGCTCGATCGACCTCGGCGCGGTGGAGCGGCAGACGCTGGACGGCGACCTCGTCATCGACGGCGAGACGTACCGGGTGCGCACCTACGGCCGCGAGCAGGATTTCGGCGATTTCGACGTGACCGCGGACGGCAGCGCCATCACCCTCTCGGGCAATGCATGGAAGGTCGTGTCCACCTTCAGGATGACGGAGGACCTGATGCTGTCCTTCGATTTCAGCTCCACCGACGAGGGCGAGGTCCAAGGCATCGCCTTCATGACGCAGGACGGTGTCAGCGCCGGCAACACGTTCCAGCTCCTCGGCAGCCAGCTCTACGGCAATCAGGACTATGCGGGGCAGGCGTCCGCGGACGGCACGGCGACCCGGTTCGAAATCGCGGCGGGCGCGCTCGTCGACGACGATCTGATCGGCGAGTGGGTGAGCCTCGTCTTCATCAACGACGATGATGCTGGGCCAAGCGCCAACGCCACCTTCGCCGATCTCACGTTTGAGACCACGGGGGACGACCTCGCTCTGCTGGCGGGCTGAGGCGGCGGCGGGCGGGGCGGGCGGGGCGATCCGCTCCGCAACGCCGCCCTTGTGCAGCGCAACAAAAACGGGGATGCGCCCGGTTGGCGGGGGAGGCCGCCGGGCGCATCCGTAGGGGGTGGCGACGAATTCGGCGTGCGTGATCGGCCGCCGAATTCGTCGCCGAAACTGGGATTTGCGGTGCATGGCGCCCGAGCAGCGCCGCGCGTGTTGCCGCAATGTTAGCGCATGTTGCGCTGCAGAAAAGCCCTCATTATGAAGACAGCAAAGAAAGTTTCGGACCACCCGCCCCGGCGACCGTACCCGCCTCGGCCACGGATCCGGCCACACCTGGCACGTCGCCGCTGGCGGGCCGCCCGATGGAGCGGTAGGTGAGCCCCGCACGCTCCGCCGCCTCGGCCGTGTAGATGTTGCGCAGGTCCACGAGGGCATCACCCCGCATCACCGCCTTCATCCTACAAAGATCCAAGGCGCGGAATTCGTTCCATTCCGTCACGATGACAGTAATGTCGGCGCCGGACATGGCCTCGTAAGCGCCGGGCGCGAAGGCAACGTCGAGGTGCTTGGCCGCCTCGCCCATGCCTTCCGGGTCGTATGCCGTCACCTCCGCCCCCGCCGCCTGCAGCGCGGGGATGATCGTCAGGCTGGGCGCCTCGCGCATATCGTCCGTCAACGGTTTGAAGGTGAGGCCCAGCACGGCGGCCTTGCGCCCTTCCAGCCCGCCCGGCCGCAGCGTGCCACCCGCAGCCTCGGCCACCACGTCCGCCATCCGCTCCTTGCGGCGCTGGTTGGCGGCGATCACCGCGTCGACGATCGACACCGGCGCGCCGTAGTCCTCTGCGGTCGCGGCCAGCGCCAGCGTGTCCTTGGGGAAGCACGAGCCGCCATAGCCCGGCCCCGCGTTGAGGAACTTCGGCCCGATGCGCTTGTCGAGCCCCATCCCCTTGGCGACGTCCTGCACATCCGCGCCGACCCTCTCGCACAGATCCGCCATCTCGTTGATGAAGCCGATCTTGGTGGCGAGGAAGGCGTTGGCGGCATATTTGGCCAGCTCAGCCGTGCGGCGCGTGGTGAAGAGGATCGGCGTCTCGTTGAGGAAAAGCGGCCGGTAAAGCTCGCGCATCGCCGCCACCGCACGCGGGCTCTCGGCGCCGACGATCACCCGGTCCGGCCGCTTGAAGTCGCCGATCGCCGCGCCCTCGCGCAGGAACTCCGGGTTGGAGGCGATGTCGACGTCCGCCCCCGGCGCGGCCTCGCGCACGATGGCCTCCACCTCGTCCCCGGTGCCCACCGGCACGGTCGATTTGGTGCAGATCACCGTATAGCCCTTCACCAGCCCCGCCACCTCGCGCGCGGCCGCGTAGACGTAGGTGAGGTCCGCATGCCCCCCGCCGCGACGGGACGGTGTGCCGACCGCGAGGAAGACCACGTCCGCCGCGGCCACCGCCTCGGCCGGATCGGTGGTGAAGCTGATGCGCCCCTTCTCGGCATTGACGGCGATGAGGCGGTCCAGCTCCGGCTCGAAGATCGGCACCTCACCGGCGTTGAGGCGGGCGATCTTAGCCGGGTCCTTGTCGACGCAGGTGACGGTGTGGCCGAAGTCGGCGAAGCAGGCGCCCGAGACGAGGCCGACATAGCCGGTGCCGATGATGGTGACGTTCATGGGATCAGGCCTCAGCGATCGTCAGAGGGTGGCGAACTGCGCGGAGCGGGCGGAGATGGACGCGCATCCGGCGGGAAACGGGGCGGGCAGCCGGTAGCGCGGCGCCGTATGGTCGACGCGCCGCCGCAGCCGCTCCGGCTCCAGAAGGGTGATGGTGCGCCCCGTGCGGTCGAGCGAGCCGTCCTTGCGCAGTTGCATCAGCACGCGGTTGAGGTGGACGACCGAAAGGCCCAGCGCCTCGCCCAGCGCCTGCTGCGTCAACGGCAGCTCGAACCTGTCGTCCTCCACCAGCCCGGCGACGGCCAAGCGGTCGTGCAGGTCGAGCAGCAGGTGGGCCAGCCGCTCATAGGCCGACTGGCGCGTCAGGCGGACGATGGAGTTCATGGTGATCGCCTCGTCGATCCCCATGAGGAGCAGCACCGCGCTCGCCACCGGGTCGTCCGGGCCGACGGCGGCGATGTGCTCGCGCAGCTCCGTCGCGTCGGCCAGCACCACGTCGGTGACGCATTCCACGTTGGTGAGCGAGGGCACCGCCGGGTGGAGCGAGAAGTTGACGAAATCGCCCGGCAGCAGATGGCCGAGCACCTGCTGCCGCCCGTCCTGCAGCAGGTTGGTGCGCTGCATCCATCCCTCCACGATCACCTGAGGGCGGGTCTGCACCGCGCCGACCTCGCTGACGAGGCTCCCGCGCGGATGCGTCGTGGTGCGTCCGAGCAGGCGCTCCAGACGGGTGAGGGTGGACGAATTCGTGGGGCTCAGCGCGTCGATCCGCCGGCTGATGGGCCGGAGCTTTGAGGTCACGGTCACGCTCGTCTCCTTGGCCGGACGCGGGAGACCCACGCCAGGCGTCGAGGGAAGTCATGCGGCACGCGGCGTCGCGCCGGTGCCGGTTCTGGGGACAGCGCACGGCGGCGGCAGGGCCGCGCGGCGCGCCGCGAAACCTCATGCGATCAGAGTGCTGATCCCTTCCGTGCGGCGCAGATCCTGGTGGAAGGCCCAGGCGTCGCGGATCATCGCCTCGATGTCCTTGCGCGGCTGCCAGGCGAGGAGGCTCCCCGCCCGCCGCGCGTTGGCGACCAGGCGTGAGGGATCGCCCGCGCGGCGCGGCCCGTGCACTGTGGGCACCGGCCGCCGCGTCACCCGCGACACCGCCTGCACGATCTCCGACACCGAATGGCCCGCCCCGGTGCCGACATTGACGGACACGCCGCCGCCCCCGTCGAGCAGGTGGGACAGCGCCGCAACATGCGCCCGCGCCAGATCCTCGACGTGGATGTAGTCGCGCACCGCGGTGCCGTCGGCGGTGTCGTAGTCGGTGCCGTTGATCTGCAGCGCCGGGCGCAGGCCCAGCGCCACGTCGAGCACGATCGGGATGAGGTGGGTCTCGGGCTCATGCCACTCGCCCACCGCCGCGTCCTCCGCCGCACCGGCGGCGTTGAAGTAGCGCAGCCGCACCGAGCGCAGCCCGTAGGCCGCCTCGTAGCTCGCCAGAATGCTCTCCACCATCGCCTTGGACGTGCCGTAGGGCGTGATCGGGCTGCCCGCCGCGTCCTCGCCGATCGGCCCGCTGGCCGCGTTGCCGTAGATCGCGCAGGTGGAGGAGAAGACCATCTGGTTCACACCGTATGTCTTCATCACCTCCAGGAGGTTCAGCGTCCCGGCGACGTTGACGTCGAAGGTCTCCTGCGGGTCGGCGGTGGAGCGCGGCACGATGGACTGCGCCGCGAAGTGCATCACCGCCACCGGGCGCATCGCCTGGATGGTGCGCGACAGGGTATCGGGGTCGCGAATATCGCCGGGGACCAGCGGCCCCCATTTGCAGAAATGGCGGTGGCCGGTGGAGAGGTTGTCGTAGACGACGGGCTCGAACCCGGCGGCCGCCAGCGCCTTGCAGCAGTGGCTGCCGATATAGCCGGCCCCGCCGGTGACGAGGATCCTGTTCATCACTCCACTCCGTCAGAAGACGCGGGCGCCGGGGGCGCAGCCGCGGGATGAGCGTTCAGTTGAGCGCCGTGTCGCTGGAGAGTTCGGACGGCAGGTTGGGTGTGGGATCGAAACCTGCGCCCGCCCCGTCGATGTCCGGGGCGCGCACTTCTAGGACGTCGCCCGGCCGCAGCACCGTGCCGGGCGCGGCGGTGAAGGTGCGCGAGGCGGCCCCCTCCCCCTTGCGGGTGACGACGACGGCGACGGTGCGGTCGCGATCCTCGGCGTTCAGCTCCGCGATGGTGGAGCCGAAGCGCGCGGCCTCGGAGAACAGCGCGCCCGCTGTGTTCAGGCGCACGTCGATGCGGCCGAGCTCGGTGCGCTGGTCCTGCAGCTCCGAGACGATGGTCACCCGTCGCTGCCCCTTCAGCTCCAGCTCGTCGCGCTCGGCCTCGTTGCGTTGCTGCTCGGCGGCGAGAACGGCCGTTTCCAGCTCCAGCACCCGCGCCTCGGCGTCGGCGAGCGCACGTTCGGCGCTGTTGGCGCGCGAGGTCTGGCTCAGGCCCCGGTCGACCAGGCCGCGCATGGTCTCGAGCTCGGCACGGGTCGCCGCGACGACCTTCTGGCGCGTCGCCGACTCCTGCCGCATCGTCTCGATGCGTTTCGCCACCAGGGACTTCAGCTCCTCGATGGAGGCGAGCGCGGCGGCGTGGTCGTCCTGGCGGGCGCGCATCACCTCGGCCTCCACCTCCAGGTATGCGGCGGCGAGCGGCTCACCCTGAAGCTCCGGCGGGACCGGGATCTCGGTCGCGTCCGCCTTCTCCGCCTCCAGACGGGCGATGGTGGCGAGCGTCTTCATGCGCTCCAGCTCGAGCAGCCGGTGGTCGCCCAGCGCGCGGGCGGCGTCCCTGTCGGTGCGCGAGAAGATGGTCTGCGAGCGCCGCACCCCGCCGGCCACCGCAATCGCCTGCATGGCGGTGAGGCCGGGGCGGAACGGGAAGGCACCCGGCGTCTCCACCGCGCCGACCACGAAGAAGGGCGCATGCTCGGCCACCTTCAGCGACACGAAGATCTCGTCGACGATGCCGAGGCGGTCCTGCAACGCGGCGGTCATCGCCGCCGACAATTCGCTGACCGTGCGCCCTTCCACCGCCACGCGGCCGATCACCGGGAGGGCGACGGAGCCGTTCGCCTCCACGGCGAACTCGCCGGTCATAAAGGGGAGCGGGGTCAAGGTGCGCGTCTCGGTCGACCATGATGCCGCGTCGAGCGCCAGCGTGTCGAGCGCGGACACCACGTCACCGGTCTCGGCCGCCGCCGGGAGGGCGACGAGCGCGCCCGGAACCCCTGCGACGAGCGCCGCGACGACCGCCAACGCCTTCGCGCGGCGCATCAGTAGCTGCCCCGGCTGGCGAGGACGGCGGGCACGGTGAGGAGGATGATCCGCACATCGCGCGCGAAGGTCCACGTCTTCACATAGTGCGTGTCGAGCGCGATGCGGCGCTGGAAGCCGACCGTGCTGCGGCCCGAGATCTGCCATGGCCCGGTGACGCCGGGGCGGACCGACAGGTAGGCGCGCGCCTGATGGCCGTAGCGCGCCAGCTCCTTCTCGGTCACCGGGCGCGGGCCGACGAGGCTCATCTCACCGCGCAGAACATTGAGAAGCTGCGGCAGCTCGTCGAGGCTGGTCTTGCGCAGGAGGCGGCCGAGCGGGGTCACGCGCGGGTCGTCGCGCAGCTTCTGCGTTTCGGCCCACTCGGCGGCGGCCGCGGGGTGAGCGGCGAGGTGGTTGGCGAGGACGGCGTCCCCGTCCACCACCATGCTGCGCAACTTGAGGCAGCGGAACGGGCGTCCGTCCCGGCCGACGCGCACGTGGCCGTAGAAGAGCGGGCCGGGGTCCTTGAAGGCCATGGCGACGGCGACCGCACCGATGACCGGCGCCGCGACGACGAGGCCCGCCGCGGCGGCCACGATGTCGAGCGCACGTTTGGCGGCTTGCCCGGCGGCGTTCCCCTCCACGGGGGCCACCCCGCCTAGGGCGAAATACCTAGACCTTGACGACGGCGCGCGCCACAACCGGAGTGACTTGCGCCCGGCTACAGCGGCGAAGACGGACGAATTGGTTACACCACTCATCATTGGTCCCGCGTTTGAGCATTGGCCGTTCGATTCACGGTCGAACGGTGAGGATGTGGCGAGTAAACGTATAGGTCCGGGACAGCTTCCTTATCATTTGCTAATTTGGAATTTGGGCGCGAAGACGGCCCTAACCTCCTGAATTTGGCGGAATTCCAGCAGGCCTCGCAAACCTGATCCGAAATGAGGAGAGAGCGGGGCACGTGACCAAGTTGTGGGCGTGTTGCCCGGCCAATCGACCGTGCCGTGGCTCGAATTTGACAGCCTTTTGAGGGTCCAGTGGCAAATCGACATTCGTGTTATGCGCGCATTGCATCGCTTATTTGTTGTATTTTGCGTGTGTGAGAGGCCTTGCCTGCCACCGTTCCCGCTCTACCGGGCAGTCGCATTAAATCCTGATGGGCCGGTCGCGCCGATCAGCCCTCGGGAACGACGAAAGGCGCAGCCGGGGGGCTGCGCCTTTCGTCGTCTCCGCACCGTGCCGCCTCACAGGCGCACGGCGAACGTTCAGCGGTCGACCAGGACCGCCCCGCACACCTTCTCGTCCCACTCGGGCACCGTGGCGACGGCCAGAACCTCGCGGTCGCCCGCCCGCCCGGCGCGGTGGACGAGGATCGCCGTCTGCGCATATTCCGCGAAGGCCCGCGCGCCCGGCCCCTCGCTCGCCGCAGGAAGGTCCAGCACGATGTACTGCGCCGGCTCGCTCAAGGCGGCGATCACCTCGGCCATCCGGTCGCTGCCGGCAAACACCGCCGTCTCGCCGGGATCACGCGCACCGCCCGGCGCCCCCGGCAGGATGGCGAGCGGCAGATCCCCCGTGGTCAGGTGGGCGAAGTCCGGCAGCTCCGGCGCGTGCATCAGCTCCACCAGCGACACGTCCGTCGCTGCCCGCCGCGCCTCCTGCGCGATGTCGAGGTAGAGGCACGCGATCCCGTGCGAGGCGAGCATGGCGGCGAAATCATAGGCGAGCTGCGCCCGCTCCTCCCCCGGCCGCGCGGAGATGAAGGCGACCGTCCTCAGCCCGGTGCGGCCCGCATGCGCGTCGACCGCCACCTTCATCGCCCGCAGCGCGTTGGTGCGCGCCCTCTCGCGCCCCGCCCCCGCCAGCGGGCGGCGCCACCAGGCGAGGCGGCGCTTCATCGTCGCCAGAACCGGCAGTCCGAGCACCCGCTTCACGTCCGCCGCGGTCTTGATCGCGCTGCGCGTCATCTCCCGCGTCAGGCCGATCAGCCCGCCCAGGAAGCCGCCGAGCGCGATGCCCAGCGCCGCGAACTTCGCTTTCGACGGGCTGGACGCGCCGGTCGGCTGGTCCGGCAATGTCAAAACCCGCGCCGCCACGATCGGCAGCGACAATTGCGACACGGTGCGCTCCAGCCGCGTCAGCGCCGACTGATACAGCGTCTTGTAACTGTCGGCGGTCTCCTGAAGCTGCATCAGCTCGTACTGTGCGCCGGTGTCGTTGGTGGCGTCGGCGGTGGCGTTGTCGAGCCCTGTGCGCAGGGCGGCGACGCGGCGCGTCTGCACGTCCGCGGTGGTCTCCGCCTGCGCGGCGCGGCGCTTCACCTCCTCGAAGAAGAGCCGCTCCAGGTCGCTCAGCCGCTGGTCGATCGCGCCGACTTCGGAGTGCGCCTCGCCGAAGCGCTCGGCGACCCGGCTCCTCTCGCGCGTCAGGGACAGGAACTCGGCGCGCAAGGCCTCCATCGCCCCGTCCGGCCCTGCGCTGGGCAAGGACGGGAGGTTCTGGAGCGCCGCCTCGGGCCCGGCGGCCACCGCATCCGCCCCATGGGCGGCGACGGCGCGCGCTGCGGACGCCTCCGCCTCGGCCAGGATGAGCTGGCTCATCAGCTCCGAGACCTCCTGCTCGGACAAAAGCCGCGTGCCGACGCTGACGAGGCCGTTCTCGACCCGGTATTCCTCCAGCGCCCGGCCTGCGTTGGAGGCGGCGGTGCGCAGATCGTCGGTGCGCTGCCGCAGCCAGGCGACGGCGGTGTCGAGTGCGGCGGCATCACCCGCGCGGCCGAACTCGAGGTAGCCGTCCACGTAGCCGTTGGCGATCTCCTGGGCGAGGTCGGCTGACGGCGCGTTGACCGACAGGCCGAGCACATAGCTGCGCCCGATCCGCTGGACGACGAGGTTCTGCCGCAACTTCAGCGCCAGCCGCTCGCGCAGGCTGCGCGTTTGGTCGGCGGCCTCGGCGGCGGAGGCCGTGGGCGTATCGCCGCCGCCGCCGAGCGCGTCGATCAGCCCGCCCGCGGCCGACTTCACAGCCCCCAGCGCCACTGAGACGGGCGAAGGCGACGTGTTCAGCACCTCCGGCCGGGCGGTGAGGCCGAGATCGTCGACCACCCGCAGCGCCAATTCCTGGCTCTTCAGGATCTCGACCTCGCTCTGAACGATGCCGTCGCGCAGGGCCTCCACCTGCTGTTCGCTGATCAGCTCCACAAGCGCCGCGCGGTCCTGGTCGAGCAGGATCGTCGCGAAGGAGGTGAACTTGGGCTGCAGCGACATCGCATAGGCGATGGCGGCGGCGGCGAAGACGACCACGCACAGCGCCACGATCCACGCCTGCCGCCAGCACGCGGCCAGCACCTCGCGCAGGTCGATATAGTCCTCTGTCTGGGCCTGTGGTGCGGCGGTGGGCTGGGGCGCGAACGGCTCCATGCCGCGCCTCTCGGACAGGCGGAAGTGGGACGGCATTTCGTTCACGGGCGACCTCCTGCGAGGCTGAGCGGGGCGGGCGCGGCGGGGCTGGTCGCGGCGAGGGACGCCGGTGCGGGCGCGGCGGGGATGGAGCCGGGCATGGCTGCGGCGGGAATGTCGAACAGCGTCGCCGGGCGCATGTCCTGCGCGGCGGGACGGCGGGCGGCCAGCTTGTCGCGCAGGATGGCGGCGGCGACGCCGCGCCACAGGCCGGGCCGCGCGCCGATCCACGCCGCCGCCGCGAGGACACCGTGTTCCGCTTTGTCGGCCAGCACGCGGCGGTGAGCGTGGCGCACGGCAACGCTGTGGCGGTGGAGGGCGATCGCCTCCGCCTCGCCCCGCGTCAGCGGCCGTGCGGCGGCGAGACCGTCGTGGCAGGCCAGGAAGGCGGCGAGGTCCTCCACCCGGTGCAGCGCGCTCAGCGAGTCGGGCCGCTCCACCGCCACATAGCCGGGCGCGGCCGACAACAGCACCCGCGCCCCCGCCAGCAGCGCACGGGCGTAGAGGTCGAAGTCCTCGCCCAACCGCATCGCCTCGTTGTAGCGGATGGCGTGACGGTCGAGGAATTCGCGCCGCATCAGGGGGTGGATGAAGCCCATCTCGCGCCGCATCTGCCCGCCCGCCGCAACGTTGCCGCGGGCGAAGGTGGCGAGATCCAGCGGCGTGGTCGCGGCCTCGGCGGGCGTGGCGGCGAATGCCCGCGCGGCCTCCTCGGCCGCCTCCGCGCTGGTGGTGAAGATGATGTTGTCGGCCACCATGTCCCACGCGGGCAGCGCCAAAAGGCGAGCGAAACGGCCGGGAATGATCAGGTCGTCGGAGTCCAGGATGGCGACGACCGGCGCCGATGACCGCTCCAGCGCCACGTTGCGGGCGCGCGACGGTCCGCCATTCTCCGCCAGCCGGTGGACGGCGAGGCGTCCGGTGCCGTCGTCGGCGGCGCGGGCGGCCAGCGCGGTGGCATCGCGCGAGGCGTCGTCCACCACCACCACCTCGGCCACCTCCGGCTCGGCAAGCGCTGAGGCCACCGCGGCGCCGATGGTCTCCTCGGCATTGTAGGCCGGGATGATGACGGCGACAGCGGCGCCCGCCCCGCCGGGCCGTGCACTCGCGGTGCGGGATCGCGGCGCCGTGGTGGCGTCCGGCTGGGACTCGAAGGGCACGCGGGCCTCCTCACGCTGGTCGTGGGTGCTCGGGTGCCATTGGCCGCGCAGGGGGGCCAAGCCTCAATAACATTTGATGGAGACGCTTCAGGCCCCGGCCCCTAGCCCTTTCGATGATGAGCGCGCCGCGCCGACCCGTCCGCGCACAGCGCCGAGCGATGTGGGGGCCCCTCGCCTTGAAGATTGGCTACATCGTCCACGATCTCGCCGACGCCGCCGTGGCGCGCCGCGTGCGCATGCTGCAACGCGGTGGCGCGGAGGTGGCGCTGGCGGGCTTTCACCGCACCGCCGCGGCGCCCGCTTCCGTCGCCGGCGTCGCCCCCCTCGCCCTCGGCCGCACGGCAGACGGCAAGCTCGCGGCGCGCGCCCTATCGGTCCTCGCCGCCCGCCGCGATCACGCCAGGATCGCCGCCTTCCTCGGCCCGGTGGACGCACTAGTCGCGCGCAACCTCGAGGCGCTCGCCGTCGCCTCCGCCGTGCGCCGCCACCTCGGCTCCTCCCGCTCCGGCCCCCTCCACGCCGGCCGGGTGCCGCTGACCTACGAGATTCTCGACATCCACAGCCTGCTGTTGGGCGCCAAGGGGCTGCCGCTGCGCGCGCTTGAAGGCCGCCTCGGCGCGGACGTGTCGCAGGTCATCACCAGCTCGCCCGCCTTCGTGGAGCACTACCTCACGCCGCTGTCGAAGGTGCGCGCCCCGGTGCTTCTGGTAGAGAACAAGCTGGAGGCGCCGCCCGCCGCGCTCGCCCCCCGCCCCGCCGGACCGCCGTGGCGCATCGGCCTGTTCGGCGCGCTGCGGGACCGGCGCTCCGTCGCCACCCTCGCCGCGGTCGCCGGGGCGAGCGGCGGCCTCGCCCAGATCGACCTGCGCGGCAAGCCCTCCCCCGCCATCTTCGCCGACCTGCCGGCGCTGGCGGACAGCCTCCCCGACGTCACCTTCGGCGGGCCGTATAGCCTGCCGGACGACCTCCCCGCGCTCTATGGCGGCGTCCATTTCACGTGGTGCATCGACGAATACGAGGCAGGCGCCAACTCCGAATGGCTGCTCCCCAACCGCCTCTACGAAGGCTGCGCCCACGGCGCGGTGCCGATCGCCCGCGAGGGCACGGCGGTCGCGGCACGGCTAGCCGACCTCGGCATCGGCCATGTCCTCGGCGGCGAGCCGGGCGCCGCGCTCGCCGCCTTCCTCGCCGCGATGACGCCGGAGCGTTACGCTGCCATGGCCGCCGCCGTCGCCGCCACGGACGCGGCCGCCTTCGTCACCAGCGATGCCGAATGCGCCGCACTCGTCGCCGCCATCACCGGCCGCCCCGTTGCGGCCGACACCGCCGAACCCGCCCGACAGGAGGCCGCATGACCGGAGCGCTCATCGTCATCCCCTGCCTGAACGAGGCGCAACACTTGCCGGGCCTCCTGGCGCTGATCGCCGCCGACACGGGGCCGGACGACATCATCGTCGTCGCCGACGGGGGGAGCCGCGACGAAAGCCGCGCCATCGTCATGGCGCACGCGGAGGCCGACCCGCGCATCCGCCTGATGGACAATCCGGCGAAGATCCAGAGCGCCGGAGTGAACACCGCCGTGCGCGCGTTCGGCGCCGGGCGCACCTTCTTCCTGCGCATCGACGCGCACTGCCATTATCCGCCCGCTTACGTCTCCTCGCTC
Organism: Acuticoccus yangtzensis; assembly: GCF_001927245.1. GTDB lineage: Bacteria > Pseudomonadota > Alphaproteobacteria > Rhizobiales > Amorphaceae > Acuticoccus > Acuticoccus yangtzensis. The sequence continues at coordinate 293,516 of NZ_MJUX01000006.1, forward strand.
ATGGCCGAGGCGGGGCGGGTCGCGGCCGACTCCATCGTCGTGGCGATGCGCACCGAGGGCACGGGCTGCATCCAGCGCGCGGTGGCGGCGGCGCAGAATTCGCGGCTCGGCTCCGGCAATTCGGCCCACCGCGTCGGCGCCGCGGCCGGCTTCGTCGACCACGGCCACCACGCGGTGATGCGCATCGACAGTTTCCTGAAGCTCGGCGGCTATGACGAGACATTCTCGCACAACGAGGATGCCGAGTTCGACCGGCGGCTGACCCAGGCGGGCGGGCGCATCTGGCTCGCCGGAGTGGACGGGCCGGTCTATCTGCCGCGCGCCACGCTGCCCAAACTGTTCCGCCAGTACCTCAACTATGGCCGTGGCCGGGCGATGACGGTGATCAAGCACGACATGCGCCTGAAGCTGCGCCAGGTGGCCCCGGCGATGATCGCCCCCGCCGCCGCAGGGCTCCTCGCCTCCCCCGCCGTCGCCGCCCTGTCGGTCCCTCTCGCCGTTCTCGCCGCGCTGCCGGGGCTCATGTGGGCGGCGGCCTCGCTCGGCTTCGGCGCGGCGCTGGCGGTGAAGGCGCGGGACCGCTGCGTCCTGTGCGCCGGGCTCGCGGCGATGACGATGCATCTCGCCTGGTCGCTCGGCTTCCTCGGCCGCTTCGCCTTCGCCAAGCTGGCCGCGCCGCCGCCCCCGGCCGCCGCCCGGCTCAACTGGCAGGCCCCGGCCCCGCTGAACACCACGGTCGACATCTGCCTGTGCACCTTCCGCCGCCGGTCGATCGCCGCAACGCTCGCCTCGTTGGCGGCGCTGCGCCTGGCCGACGGGCTCACCGTGCGCGTCATCGTCGCCGACAACGACGAGACCGACGCCGCGCGCGGCTTCATCACGGCCACCGGCGAGCGGCTCGGCCTTTCCCTCACCTACGTCCACGCTCCGGCGCGCAACATCTCCACCGCGCGCAACGCCGCGCTGGACGCGGCCACCGCCCCCTGGGTCGCGATCCTCGACGACGACGAGGTGGCGAGCCCCGAATGGCTCACCGCCCTCCTCGCCGTGCAGCGTTTCACCCGCGCCGACGTGGTGCTCGGCCCCGCCGTCGCGCGCTATGCGCCGGACGTACCGCGCTGGATCCGCGACGGGGACTTCCACTCGGCGCGTCCGGTGGTGGCGGGCGGGGCGATCCGCACCGGCTACACCTCCAACGTCCTCTTCGCGCGCGAGGCGCCGTCGCTGAAGGGCCGCCGCTTCGACCTCGCCTTGGGCCGCTCCGGCGGCGAGGACACCGCCTTCTTCCACGACGCCTTCACCGCAGGGGCGCGCATCGCCTCCGCGCCCGAGGCGCCGGTGTTCGAGGAGGTCACCGGACCGCGCGCCACCGTGCGCTGGCTGATGCGCCGCAAATTCCGCGCCGGGCAAAGCCACGCGGTGACGCTGGAGACGCGCGGCCTGTCGCCCCGCGCCCGCGCCAAGGAAACCGCCGTCGCCGCGGCCAAGCTCGCCATCTGCTCCGGCGCCGCGCTGGCGATGGTCTGGTCGCGTCACCGCTTCGCCGCATGGGCGCTGAGGGCGGCGCTGCACGCGGGCGTGGTCGCGCGCCTCGCCGGCATGGAGAAGCTGTCCCTTTATGGTGGAGACGAAGCCGTTGCCTGACGTTTCGGTCATCATCGCCGCCTACCGGGCGCGGGACGACATCGCCGCCGCCATCGCAAGTGCGCTGGCCCAGGACGTGCCGCTGGAGGTCATCGTCGTCGACGACGCGTCGGGCGACGGCACCGCGGAGGCGGCCGAGGCGGTGACCGACCCGCGCGTCAGCGTGATCCGCCTGACCGAGAATGGCGGCCCCGCTGCGGCGCGCAACGCAGGCTTCGCTGCCGCCACCGGCACGTTCCTCGCGGTGCTGGACGCGGACGACGCCTACCGCCCCGGCCGCCTCGCCCGCTGCCTGACGGCGGGCGCGCGGGCCGACGTCATCATCGACAGCCTCGTCATCGAGGAAGAGGGCCGGGCGCCGCGCACACTGGACGCCACCGCGGCGGCCGGCGGCGCCACGCTCGGCCTCGCCGACTACGTGCGCCTCAACAGCCCGATGGCCCGCAAGGACACGCTCGGCTACACCAAGCCGCTGTTCCGCCGCGCCCACCTGGAGCGGCACGGCCTCAGCTACGACACCGCCCTTCGCATCGGCGAGGACTATCTCCTCATGGCCGAGGCGCTGGCGGTCGGCGGGGTCTGCCGCGTCGTGGGCGAGGCGGGCTACGTCTATCGCCGCCGCGCGGGGTCGATCTCGGCGCGGCTGTCAGCGGCGCACATCGAGGCGATGATGGCGGCCGACGACGCCTTCGCCCGCCGCCACGCTCTGCCGGACGACGTGCGCGCCGCGGCCGCCTCCCGCCGCGCCGCGCTGGTCGACACCTTGGCCTTCACCCGGTCGATCGACTGCCTGAAGGCGCGGCGGCCCTTGTCGGCGGCGGCGGCGGTCGCGCGGCGGCCACGCTCGGCGATCCACTACCGCTACCCGATCGCCGCCCGCCTTGGCCGCCTGTTCGGAGCGCCCTCCCCGGCCTGAGGAACGGCGCCGCCGGCGCGTCAGGCGTAGGCGATGTCGGTGGCGGCGTTGAAGACGTCCGCCACACCCTCGACCAGAAGGGTGCTGACGCCAAAACCCTCAACGTCGACCGCGATGCGCACGTCGTCACCGTCGATGGTGATCGTCGTGTTGCTCTCGTCGATGCCGAGGGCGAAGTTGATGCCGTCGAAGCCGATCTCAAAGTCGGTGATGACGTCGTGCCCGAACGGCCCCTCGAACAGGAAGCTGTCGATGTCGAAATCGCCCGACCCGTCATAATTGTTGCCGGACAGGGTGTCGTTGCCGAGGCCGCCGTTGAGGAAGTCGGCGCCGGAGCCGGAGCGCAACAGGTCGTTGCCCTGGTTGCCGAAGATCTGGTCCGAGTCGGCGTCGCCCATCACCGTGTCGTCGCCGCCTTCGCCGAACACGAAGTCGATGCCGCCGTCGCCGCGCACGAGATCGTTGCCGTCGCCGCCGCGGATGGTGTCGTTGCCGTCGTTGCCGCGGACCGTATCGTTGCTGCCGCCGCCCTCCAAAACGTCGCCTTCGCCGCCGCCGGCGATGGTGTCGCGCCCGTTGCCGCCGAAGATCGTGTCACCGCCCGCGTTGCCGAGCAGGCTGTCCTCTCCGTCCCCGCCGTAGATGGTGTCGCTGCCGTTGCCGCCTTTGATGCGGTCGTCACCGTCGTTGCCGTGGAGCATGTCGTCTCCATCGTCGCCGAACATGGTGTCGTTGCCTTGGCCGCCCTCGGCGTAGTCGGAGTCGGTGCCGCCGTTGATGCGGTCGTCGCCATGGCCGCCGTAGATGCTGTCCTGGCCGGCGCCGCCGCGCAGCGCGTCCTCGTCGTTGCCGCCGTAGAGGAGGTCGTCCCCCGCACCGCCGATCAGCGTGTCGTCGCCGGCATGGCCGTAGAGCGTGTCGTTGCCGTCGAGCGATTTGTACTCGTCGTCGCCGCCGAAGCCGCGGCCGATATCGTCGAACGAGCCGTAGATGTAGAAATCGTCGAAATCGTCGCCGATGAAGTTGTAGACCAGCGGGATGACCAGGAGGTTCTGGAACGTCACGTTGCCGTTGGACGCCAGCTCGTTGAGCCGGTCCAGCGAGGAGTCGAGCGGGTCGAAGGACCATCCGTTCTGCGGATTGTCCTGCTCGTAGGCGGCCCAGTGCGTCACCTGCCCGGTATAGCGCCCGTTCTCGTCGATCCCGAAGCCGGTGCCGTGCACCCGCTGGACGAGCGTCAGCCCCGGCTCGAATCCCGCCTCGAACTTGAGCACCGCAAGGGTATCGTTGACGATGGTGTAGGAATTGGACTGCTTGGCCAGACCGTTCACGAAGTTCGGGCCGAAGAAGTCGTTGTTGATGGTGACGGTGACTTGGGGAAGGTTGAGGCCGACCACGGAGGCCCTCCAATTTTATTGCGGCAATTGCCGGTTTTGGCTCAACATATTTCGAACGCAAGACATATTTACATCATATCTGCTCACGAGCGAGACCCAGGCCGCCACACCGACCGCGCGAGATCTCGCCTGTGGGCGATGGTGCGGCATAAAACGCGGGAATTGCGGCGCATTTTCGCCGCTTGGACGGCGCGCTGTCCCCACAACACATTTTAGTGCGCGGCGTGTGCGTTGAAATATTGTTGTGCGACACGGCATCACCCATGATCGGCGCGCCTTGAGGATCCCCATGGAGGATGCTTCGCATGCTATCGCGATGGGTGCGCGCGCACGCCGTCTCCGGCCGAGTTGAGGATGCGCCCTCGCCTCCTTCGCGCGCCGCTTGCCCCAATGCATCGCCCCGCTCGGCGGTGCCGCTGACCGGGGCCGGGTCCGCGCGCCGGCTCGCCATCGCCGTCGCCGCCGCCGTGGTGCTCGCGATCACCGCGGCGCCGCTTCCCGCCGCCGCGCAGTCGCCCGGCGCCGCCCCCCTTCCCTCCGCGCAGCAGCCCGGCACTACCCTTCCCGCCGAGCAGCAGCCCGGCGGCGCGGCGGCCTCGCAACCGGCGGCCGCGCCCAGTCCCACTCTGGATTCGCTGATCGAGGCCGCACGCGCCTCCGGGGCCACCATCCTCATCGACGGGCGGCCCGCAGACGCCGCCGGCCCGGCGCGCGCCTCCATGCCCGCCCCCAGCGAGGCGATGGAGAGCGCCGCCTCCGCCCGCCTCGCCATCACCGGCACCCTCGCCCTCCTTCCGTCCCTCCCCGGCCGGGTCGCCCAGGCCGTCGCGACCGCCGTTCCCGGCAGCGACGGCGGATGGTTGTGGCTGGCGCTCGGCCTCACGGTTTTGGCGGTCGCAGGCGGCTCGCTTGGCGCGTGGCTCACCGGCCGGTGGGCGCGCCGCACGCTGGACCGGCTGGAGGCGACGCCCGGCCTCCCCGCCCCCAAGACGAGCTACGTCCTTCTGCGCACCGTCCTGGAGCTCGCCCGCGACCTCGCCTTCCTGCTCTCGGGAGCGGGGCTCGTCATCGCCCTTGTGCCGACGCCTGGGCCGGTTCGCGCGACCGCCCTCGTGGTCGTTCTCATGATCGCCGCCTACCGCGCGGTGCTCGACATCCTCACCGCCTTGATCCTGCCCCACCGTCCGCAGGAGCGGCTCCTCGCGCTCGACGATGCGCAAGCCAGGGCGATGGCGCGGCGGTTGAAAATCATCGGCGTCGTCGGATTTGCGCTGATGGGCCTTGCCCTGTGGGCGCGGATGGTGCGGGTCGACGCGGAAACGCTCAGCGCCTTGCGCATCCTCGCGACCACCACCGCCGTGGCGATGCTCGCGGCCTTCATCATCGCCTACCGCAGGACGATCGGCGGGTGGGTGCGCGGGTCATCGCCCCGGCCCAACACGCTGCGCAAGGCGGCGGGATCGCTGTGGCTCCTCGTGGTGCTGGCCTACCTCGTGGTGGCGGGGATCATCCACATCAGCCAGGTGGCGGCGAGCCAGGAGGTGCGAGCGGGGCCGCTCCTGGCGCCGATCCTGGCGGCGGCGGTCGGGCTTTCCCTCTACGCGGTCGCGGTCATCGTCCTGGCGCGCCGTTTCGCGGCGACGGAGGCGGCCCTGCGCGCCGCCGCGGCTCCACCGTCCGGGGCGGTCACCTCGCCTGACGCGGCGGACGAGAGCGCCGTGGAAGAAAGCACGGACGCCGCCGCCAAGCAGACCGCTGGCGCCGAGCAGGCCGCTGCCGCCGAGCAGACCGCGCTGGAGGCCGAGCCGCTCCTCGTCTGGCAGGCGCGCTGGCACAGCTTGTTTCGCCGTCTCGCCGGACTTGCCGCCACCGCGGTCGCGGCCGGCGTCCTCATGGTCGCGCTCGATCTCCTCGATGTCGGCTCGACCCTGCGCGAGACGGCCGGGCTCGTCGTCGTCCTGTTCGTGGCCTGGGGCCTTTACGACGCGACGCGCACCTGGATCGACGGCAAGATCGCCGACGAGACGCCCTCCGGCGGGCACGGCGAGAGTGAGGACGGCATGGGGCCCGGCGCGTCCCGCCTCGCCACGCTGCTGCCGTTGATGCGCAACATCCTCGTGGTGGCGATGTTCACCTTCATGGGCGCGGTGGGCCTCGCGGCGATGGGGGTCAACGTCGGCCCGCTCTTCGCCGGGGCCGGGGTGCTGGGCCTTGCCATCGGCTTCGGCGCGCAGACCCTCATCCGCGATATCTTCTCCGGCGCCTTCTTCCTCGCCGACGACGCCTTCCGCAAAGGCGAATATATCGACGTAGGCGGGATCATGGGCGCTGTGGAGAAGATCTCCGTGCGCTCCTTCCAGCTCCGCCACCACAACGGGCCGCTGCACACCATCCCGTTCGGCGAGATCAAGCAGCTCACCAACTATTCGCGCGACTGGGTGGTGATGAAGCTGCCCTTGCGCGTGCCCTACGGCACCGACGTGGAGCGGCTGCGCAAGCTCATCAAGAAGCTCGGCCAGCAGCTTCTGGAGGACCCGGAGGTGGGGCCGCTCTTCATGGAGCCGCTGAAGTCCCAGGGCGTCATCGAGATGGAGGACTCGGCGATGATCCTGCGCGTAAAATTCATGACCAAGCCGGGCGACCAGTTCGTCGCGCGGCGGCACGTCTACACGAAGATCGGCGAGATGTTCGAGCGCGAGGGCATCGAGTTCGCTCACCGCTATGTGACGGTGCGGATCGACCCGGCGAACGCGCCGCCGGAGCAGCAGCAGGCCGCCGCCGCGGCCGCCGAGCAGATCCTGAACGCGGAGGAAGAGGGCCGGCGCCGGGCCTGAGCCGCCGCGCCGGCCGGCGATGCCGCCTTTATTGGGCGGCGCCGTCCTCGTCGTCCGGCAGCATGACGCTGGTCATGATCTCGGCGCAGCCGTCGCTGAGCTCGGCCTCTTTCTCCTTCAGGCAGGAGAGGACGCGCCCCTCGCCCGCTTCCACGTCGCCGCACAGGCTGGCGGCGTCCTCCATGCACATCTGGCGCGCATAGCTCAGCGAGGCGAACATGGTGTCCAGAATGTCGGCGGTGTCGGCGATCGCCGCGTCACAGGCGTCGCTGACCGAGGACTCGAAGGCGTAGAGGCAGGCCATCACGCGGCCGTTGCCGGGCTCGACCTCGCCGCACAGGGAGGCGATGTCGGCCGAGCAGGCGTCCAGCACGTCGGCCGCCCGCGAGGGGGCGGCGCCGAAGGTCAGGGCGGCGAGGATCACCGCGGAGAGTGCGTAGGATTTCATGGCCGGACCTCAGGGCGTGACGATGACGTAGACGGTCTGGCCGCCCTGGACCACGGAGTTGTAGTAGACGCCGCCGCAGTACCAGTAAGGCGGCCGGCGGACGCAACCGGCCGGGAGGCTGTTGCGGTATTCGACGCGGCGGGTCGTGCGGCGCGCGGTGCGGCGGGACACGCGGCGGTCCACGGCGCGGGGGGTCTGCGCCTCCGCGGCGGTGAACAGGCCGCCCGAACCGCCGGGCACGGCGGCGCGGAACGGCGCGGCGAGGTCGGCGCAAAGGCCGGCGGCGAACATCGCCCCGGCCAGCGCAAAAGTAAGCGTCTTTCGCAACTCATCCTCCAGTCCAGTGCCGTCGGGGTCGATGCGCGTCCGCCGACGGCGGGTGTCCGGACGAGCCGCAGGCGGGACCGGCGGCCCGGCCCAGCATGTCGCGCAGACATTAGTGATGGATGCACCGCCGCGTCACTTAAAAGGAAAGCCAATGGCGCGACTGTGAACGACTGTCCGCAGCCCGATGCCCCGGCCGGGCGCCTCCCCGCCGCGGCCGCCGCGCGCCGGAGCCACGGGGGCCGGGAACCGCGGCTGAGGCCCCACCGCGCGGCGTGCCTGCGCCTGCAGATCCCCGATGCCACGGCCGCGCCGGTACGGCAGGCGCCTCGCTTCCGCTGCGTCGGCGCTGCGTACGGCGCAAAGCGCGCTGCCTGGGCGCCGCTTATACACCGCTTGAGCGTGGCCGGGGGCGCTACCCGGGCGACGCTCGGCGGAGCCTCGGCCCGCCCCTGACGCCTTTACCCTTGTCCGACCCTGGTCCTGGTCCTGGTCCTGGTCCTGGTCCTGGTCCTGGTCCTGGTCCTGGTCCTGAAGGAGCTCCGGTGCGGGCGCGGCCCCGTCCAGGTTTCGGCGGGCGCGGCCCTGTCCAGCTTTCCGCGGGCGATGCTCGTTCGAGGCCCGCCCGCGGGGCTTCAGCGACGGTGGATCAGGCGCGGGCGATGCCGGCGGCGGTGAGGGTGAAGGCGCCGACATGAGAATTGGCGACGCGAAGTTCGACCAGCAGAGGCCCGGCCGCAGCCTCGAACGACACCGTCACCTCACCGGCCTCCGAGACCCGCTCCACGACCTTTCCGGCCACCGCCACATGCACCTGCGGGTCGACATGGCCGAAGCCGAGCGTCAGACGGTAGCGCCCGGCCTCCGGGATCGTGACCGCGGTGCCGAGCTGCTCCCCATAAGGGCACCCGTTGCGGCGGAAGACGATCGCGCCCGCCTCCCCGGCCTCCACCTCGGCCTCGTCGGAGGCGACCCAGCGGGCGGCCACGTCGGTGCCGAGGCCACGGACGAGGAGGTCCACGCCATTCCCGCGGGACGCTCCGGCTGCGGCCGAGGCTGACGCGGGCGACGTCCCGCTCCCCTCGGCGGTCAGCGGGTCGGTGGCCCGCGCGTCGGCAGTCAGCGCGTCGGCGGGCGAGGCGGCAGCAGAGGACGCGCCCGCAGCGGGAGGGGCGGCGGGCATGATCCCGTCCGGCGGCAGGCGGCTCGGCACGGCGCGGCGCTCCACCACGAGGTTGCGCAGGCCGATGCGCCGCTGCGGCGTCCCGATATAGTGGACCGAGCCGGACGCCCCCTCGCGCAGGACCACCTGCGCCTCGACACGGCCGACCACCTCGAGATCCTCCAGCGACAGCCACAGGCGCATCGCACCGCCCTCGCCGGCCGCCTCGGCGCCCGCTTGCGGCGCGGTGCGTACGACGCGCGAATCACGGGTCAGCGAGACGACGGCACCGTCCTCGAGGCCGATCACCGCGGCGGCCAGCGGCGGGCTTCCCGGCACGGCGAGCGCGAGGGTGACGAAGCGCGTCGTCAGCGGCAGAACCTCGACGCTGACGGTCATCGGCGCCTCGGCCTCCACCTCCACACCGGCGCTGTGGACGCGCTTGTCGACGGCGTCCGCCTCGGCAAAGGTCTGGAAGCCGGTGTCGGACGGGCCGGCGGCAATGAGGCTGGCCAGGCGCCAGCCCGCGGTGCCGGGGTCGCGGACGGCCGCCAGCGCGGCCGCCTCGCTGAAGGGAAGCGGCGCGGCGATGCCCGGCGATCCGGCCGCGGCGACCTCTGCGGCGTCCTCTACGGCAGCGTCAGCGGCGGGCGCGATGACCGGGAGCGCGCCGGCGAGGCTGACCGGGGCGGTGAGAGCGGACCGCAGCGCTGCGCCGAGTGCGGCGGGGGCAGGCGCGATCCGCCGCGGCAAGGCGATGATGTCGGCGGGCGTCTCCGGCCGCGGCGGCCACACGGGGCCGAGCGTCACACGGGTGAGGGCGGCGCCGCGTGCGGGGCCGCCAAGCGGGCGACCGGTGCGCTCCACCAGGAGGGTGCGGTAGCCTAGCCGCTCGAACTCTTCGCTGAGATGCGCGGCGACGCGGCCGGGCCACGCAAAGGCGGGCGCCGACAAGGACAGCGCGACGATGGCCCCCGGTGCCCGCTCCAGCGCACGCCACAAGGCGGGCGCCATCCCCTCTTCGAACGTCTCCAGAAGGATGGCACCGGTGTCCTTCCCGGCGCGATCCAACGCCGCGACGGTCTCGCGGGCGAGACGGGTGACGTGGCCGGCGGGGCCCAGAGGGCGCGCGTCGACGATCCGCCAGCCGTCGTTCGCCTCGGCACCATGAAGGGCGGCACCATGAAGGGCGGCGAAGACGAAGGCGTCCCCGACGATCAGTGTGCCGGAGCCGCCCGCATCGTCCGGCCCCTGCGAGCCGCCGCCGGACGGGGGCGGCTCGCCGGCATCGTCACCGGCCGCATCGTCCGCGGCGGCGCTGGGGCGGGGCGCAATCGGGCGTGCCGCGCCGGACGGGAAGGCGTGGCGCGGGCCGCTCCACAGGATCGGCCCATCGGCGCCCAGCGCCGTGGCGAAAGCGGCAAGGTCGAGGAGACGCCCGTCGAACGGGGCGGCGCCGGGCTGCGGCATGTCGGCGAGGAGCGGCAGGGCGGCCGGCTGCAGCGCCGCCGCCTGCGCCGCCTCGCTGGCGCGCCACGTCGCCTCGGGAGGGAGGCCGGGCAGCGCGAGAAGCCGGTCCGCCACGGCGCCCCAGCCGTGCGTTCCGAGGGCCCGCGCGGCCGAGGCGGTGAGGTCGACCATCCCGGCGCGGCGGGCGCGCACCCACTCGGCCGCCGCCTCGGCAAGGGCGACGGGATCCTGGTCCGCGACGACGCTGCCGGAGCGATGCGCGGCGACGAAGGCGGCCGCGGCGGTCCCGCGGAAGGCGACCAGCGGAACCCCTGCGAGAAGCGCGTCGACGGCGATGCGCTGCGGCACGTCGCCGAACTCGGCCGCCGGGTGGGTGAGGATCACGGCATCCACCCCATTAAGCGCGGCGGCACGGTCCTGCGGCGAAAGATCGGGCGGGATGATCTCGTAAGAGCCGAGCCTGGCCTTCAGCGCGGCGGCATCGGCGGCTCTCATGCCCGCCGCCGGGTCGGCCGTGAAGACCAGCGTCGGCGTTTCTCCCGCGAAGAGGACGGCGAGCGATTCGGCGATCGCCGGGGCATGGCCGGCCCCTTCGGCGGCGCCGCGGGCCGGCAGAAGGAGGCGCGGCGCCGCGTCGGCCGGGCGTGCCGCGCGAGAGGCCGCCGCCGCGGAACCTATATCGGCATCCCCGAAGAGCGGCGATGCGAGGGGAGCGACGGGCAAGCTGACATCGAACCGGGCGGCCAGCGCCTCCGCCTGCCGCGCGGTGGGCACGGTGGCGTGTACGCCGGGTGCGGCGAGCGCGGCGACGGCGTCGGCATGGTCCGCCCCGAAGCCCGGCTGCCATACCGCGGCGGCCCGCAGCGCGGCGAGATTGACCGCGACGCGCATGAACGGACGGTCGCGGGCGATCGCGGCGAGAATGGCGAGGTGGTCGAGGCTCCCGTCCTGCATCACCGCCAGCAACGGGCCCGGCGCGGCCGCGGCGGCGCGGTCGACGGCGCGCGTGATCTCGCCCATGGCGCGGCGCACGAGGACCGGCCGCGCCTCCGGGTCGCGTGCGGCGGCGGTGACGAGGCTGCGTGTCGCCGCACTCAGCACGGCGTCGACGGCGAAGGGCGCGCCGGCGTCCGTCATGTGCTGGCTGGCGGCGACGCTGAGACGCGCCCCGCGGGCGGCCAGCGCCTCGCCGAGGCGGCAGGCGGCGGCGTAGGGCTCGCCGGCCGCGTCCGTCACGTCCGGGGCGATCAGGAGGACGGTGAGCGGTCCGTCCGCCGGGTCCTGCTGGGCGTCGTGGGTGTGATGGCCACCAGGCCCGCCGCGCGGCGGCAGCGGCAGGGCGGCGCCGCGACGTCGCAGCACCGGCCAGTCCGACGCGGTGAGCGGGGTGATGGTGGCCCCCTCCGCCTCGATCGCGGCGGCCGTGGCCTCCAGCGCTGCATCGGCAGCCCCCGGCCCGGCGGCGGCTGCGGCGGGATGGGCCGCCGCCAGCGCAACGCCGAGCGGCGCGGACAGCGCGGCCCCGTCGAAGCCGGAGACGGTGAGCGCGGTATGACCGGGCCGGGCGGCGGCCAGCATCACACCGAGCGGCCCGGCCGCGGGATCTGCAGGAACGGCAAGGACGCGGTCCCGATGCTCCGGCCCGAGTGCGGCGCGGTGGAGGGGCACGTCCGCGACGGGCACGGCAAGCGGGCAATCGTGAGCGGCGAGGGCGCGGACCATCGCCTCGCGCAGCGCAGCGGCCGCGGCGGTGGGGCCGATGTGGAGCGCGCTCTGCGCCGCAACGAGAAGCCGTGGCTTCATGCGCGCCAGAAAATCCGGTGATGCGGCCAGGGTGGCACAGGCGATCACGTCACCGTCCGCAAGGTCGAATTGGGCCAACTGCGCCGTGGACGCGCCGCCGCCGACGATGTGGGCGGTGGCCCCTGTCGCCCGTTGCGCGAGGGTGGCGAGGGCGGTGCCGCCGTCGTCGGAGCCTCCCGCCAGACGGGCGGCAAGCGCCGCGAAGGCGGCGACGTCCTGCGGATCGGTGGCGGGATCGGCGGTGACCAGCACCGCGGTGGCCGGAAGGACGGCCGCCAAGGCGTCGCGCGACGCAAATGGGCCGTTGGCGGCCGTGGGGGCGCGCCAGACGACGACGGTGTCCGCGGCGCCGAGAAGACGCGTCCAGGCGGCTTCGCCGGTGCCCTCCGCCGGGAAGGCGGTCAGCCGGTCGCCGAGCGCGGCGCGGGCCTCGGCCGATGCCGCGAGGGCGGGAGGCGGCGCCATCGCGGCCAGTTGCAGCGGCCCGAAGTCGGCCACGAGTGTGACGCGCTCGACCGCGCCGATCACCGGGTGGAGCATGACGGCGAGGCGGGCGATGAGGTCTTCGGCCTCGTCTGCGCGGGTCAGGGCCGGATAAAGCGCCACAGTGGCCATAATCGCCTTTCTCAAAGCTCCGCGCTGCGGTCGCGGCGGCCCGTGGGCGTGTGGGCCCGGTCGGCCCCCCTCGGATCCTGCGCGGGCAGGCCCTTTGGCGATAGTCTGGCGGCGGCGCAAAAATCAACCGCTGCGGCTCGGGGGCCGTCACATCGGCCCGCCCCGCGGGGGAGTGGAGGAGGGCACGGCGAACACATCCAGGCCGCGTTTCGGCTCACGGCCATGCCCAGCCTCGCCCGAGCGCCAGACCCGCCCGCACGAGGGCTCGCCCGTGGGCAGGCCGGCTCGGGGGCTCGGCTCACTTGGATGCGGGGTTCGCTCGAACCGCAGGCCCGGCCGTGCGCCTCAGACGGCGCGGGGTGGGGTGACGCGGCTGAGCTCTCCTCCGCCCCGGACGCGGGCGCCACCGGCTGCTGCGGGCGGCAGCGCAGACGGCAACGCGGGTGGCGGCGCAGGCGCGGGAACCGAGACGATCCACGGCACGGCGCTGCCGGCCTCTGCGATTTGCCGATCCGCCGCCGCCAGCACGGCCGCCAAAGCCGGCCGCGGCGCCTCGCGGGTGGGCGGACCCGGCCACAGGATGCCGGCGAAGGATGGAGCGGGGTGCGCTGCTGGGCGTGCGGCGAGCGCGGCCATGGACCCGTTGATGGCGGCGATCAGCGACGCGCCCAGCCGGTTGTGACTGCTCCAGACGGGCCGCCCCTCCGCCGCGCCGGCGAAGGCGGTCCCGTCCGCCGCGCAGACGGTGAGCACCACCGAAACGTGAGGCCGTGCGGCCATGTAGGCGAAGAGAAATTGCACATCGAATCGCCCCAGATCCTCCGGTCGATTGAGCATCAGCCCCGCCGGGGCGATCCCCTGCGCGCCCGTCCACACCGCCGCCCCGGTCACACGCGCGGCGTCCGGCCTGTCGCACGCGACGAAGCCGCAGGATCCCATCACGGCAATGAGATGGGTCTGCAGCGGCGGCGCGGACGGAGGAAGCCGATGCGCACCGGTGCGCCCCGCCCGGCCGCGGCGCGCCGGATGGCCGATGAGATCGCCGGACCTGTCCATCGCGAAAGCTCCTCATGGTCGGGTGGCGTCGGTGCCCGCCGTATGGTCGGGTGGCGTCGGTGCCCGCCGTATTGGCACAACGTCGATCGCACCAGTGTGAACCACGCGGCCGCGGCGGGGATTGCGCCGCGTGACACCCCGCCGCAGCCGCCACCGGGCAGCACCGCAGGAGGCAGCGCGGCGCGCCTCCACGGGGGATAAGGCCGCGCCGCCGTGGCCCTTTTGCCGCGGGGCGGCCGGCGGCGGCGGTTCCGTGCCGCCGGTCATGGTCGCTTTCCGCTGGCTATTGGGCGCAGTTCCCCTTAGCGGTGCCCGGCACACCGCGCCCCGACGAAGAAGGTTAGACGCCCCCACCGCGATGACGACCTCGACGCGCCCCCTTTCGGCAACCCTCGTCACCGGCGTGGCCGGGTTCATCGGCTTCCACACCGCTCTGAAGCTCATCGGCCGCGGCGATCCCGTCGTCGGCATCGACAGCGTCAACGATTATTATGACGTGACGTTGAAAGAATCGCGGCTGGAGGTGATCGCCCGCGCCGCCGCCGACGCCGGGGTGCCCTACACCTTCATCCGCGCCAACCTCGCCGATCCGGCCACGCTGACGGAGGCGTTCGCCGGCCCGTCCATCGACAGGGTGATCCACCTCGCCGCGCAGGCCGGGGTGCGGCACAGCATCGTCGACCCGCACTCCTACGTGCAGTCCAACCTCGTCGCCTTCACCAACGTGCTGGAGGCCTGCCGCCACGGCGGTGTGGCCCACCTCACCTACGCCTCCACCTCGTCCGTCTACGGGGCGAGCACGCAGCTTCCCTTCCGCGAGGAGGCGGACGCGGACCATCCGCTGCAGTTCTACGCCGCCACCAAGCGGGCGAACGAATTGATGGCCCACTCCTACAGCCACCTCTTCGGCCTGCCGACGACGGGGCTGCGCTTCTTCACCGTCTACGGGCCGTGGGGGCGGCCGGACATGGCGCTGTTCCGCTTCACCAAGGCGATCCTGGCGGGCGAGCCGATCGACGTCTACAACAACGGCCACCACACGCGCGACTTCACCTATGTGGACGACATCGTCGAAGGCGTGGTGCATGCGAGCGACCGCCCTGCCGAGCCCGACCCCGCCTTCGACCCCGCCGCGCCCGATCCCGCGACGTCGAACGCCCCGTTCCGCGTCTACAACATCGGCAACCGCACGCCTGTCCCGCTGACGGACTATATCGCCGCGATCGAGGCGGCGACCGGGCGGACCGCGACGCGCACCTTCCTGCCGCTTCAGCCGGGCGACGTGCCGGACACCTGGGCCGACACCGGACGTCTGGAGGCGGCCACCGGCTACCGCACGACGACGCCGATCTCGGTCGGTATCGACAGGTTCATCGCCTGGTACCGCACCTATTACGGGGATTGACGAGGGCCGGCGCGGGCGCACGGCGGAAATGCAGCCTTGCCGCATCCCGGACCGCTTTTCGCCGGCCATGGGCGCTGCTAAATAGGCCCCATGGATGACATCGCAAAAATCTCGGCCGAGACTTCGTCTCAGGCGACCGCTGCCGCCGCCTCCGAAGGCGATGCGCAGACCATCTCGAACGTGCGCAACTTCTCGATCGTCGCGCACATCGACCATGGCAAGTCCACCCTGGCGGACCGGCTGATCCAGTCGACCGGCTCCCTCACCGAGCGTGAGATGAAGGAGCAGATCCTCGACTCGATGGACATCGAGCGCGAGCGCGGCATCACCATCAAGGCGCAGACGGTGCGTCTCATCTACAAGGCCAACGACGGGAAAGAGTACAAACTCAACCTGATCGACACGCCCGGCCACGTCGACTTCGCCTACGAGGTCTCCCGCTCGCTCGCCGCCTGCGAAGGCTCGCTCCTGGTGGTCGACGCCTCGCAAGGGGTCGAGGCGCAGACGCTCGCCAACGTCTACCAGGCGATCGACGCCGACCACGAGATCGTCCCCGTCCTCAACAAGATCGACCTGCCGGCCGCCGAGCCGGAGCGCATCCGCGCGCAGATCGAGGAGGTGATCGGCATCGACGCGTCCGACGCGGTGCCGATCTCGGCCAAGACCGGCCTCGGCATCCCGGACGTTCTGGAAGCCATCGTCAACCGCCTCCCCGCCCCCAAGGGCGATGCGAAGGCGCCGCTGAAGGCGATGCTGGTCGATTCCTGGTTCGACCAATATCTCGGCGTCGTCACCCTGGTGCGCATCATCGACGGTGAGCTGAAGAAGGGCCAGATCGTGCGCATGATGCGCACCGGCGCCAAGTACGGCGTCGACAAGGTGGGCGTCTTCACCCCCAAGCTCGTCGACACCGACGTTCTGGGGCCGGGCGAGATCGGCTACCTCATCGCCGGCATCAAAGAGGTGGCGGACACCCGCGTCGGCGACACGATCACCGAGGACAAGCGCCCGTGCGAGACGCCGCTGGCCGGCTTCCGTCCCGCGATCCCGGTGGTGTTCTGCGGCCTCTTCCCGGTCGACGCCAACGATTTCGAGGACCTGCGCGCGGCGATGGGCAAGCTGCGCCTCAACGACGCCTCCTTCTCGTTCGAGATGGAGACTTCGGCCGCGCTCGGTTTCGGCTTCCGCTGCGGCTTCCTCGGCCTGCTGCACCTGGAAATCATCCAGGAGCGGCTGGAGCGCGAGTTCAACCTCGACCTCATCGCCACCGCGCCGTCCGTGGTCTACCGCATGCACCTCACCACCGGCGAGGTGAAGGAGCTGCACAACCCGGTCGACATGCCGGACGTGACCGAGATCGAGGCCATCGAGGAACCCTGGATCAAGGCCACCATCCTGACGCCGGACGAGTATCTCGGCGGAATCCTGAAGCTGTGCCAGGAGCGGCGCGGCATCCAGACCGAGCTGTCCTACGTGGGCAGCCGCGCGATGGCGACCTACGAGCTGCCGCTGAACGAGGTGGTGTTCGACTTCTACGACCGGCTGAAGTCGGTGTCGAAGGGCTATGCCTCGTTCGACTACCAGCTATCGGAGTATCGCGAGGGTGACCTGGTGCGCATGAACATCCTGGTCAATTCCGAGCCGGTGGATGCGCTGGCGATGCTGATCCACCGCACCCAGGCGGAGCGCCGCGGCCGCGCGATGTGCGAGAAGCTGAAGGACCTGATCTCGCAGCATATGTTCGTGATCCCCATCCAGGCGGCGATCGGCGGCAAGATCATCGCCCGCGAGACGATCCGCGCGCTGAGGAAGGACGTGACGGCCAAATGCTACGGCGGTGACGCGACCCGCAAGCGCAAGCTGCTGGAGAAGCAGAAGGCGGGTAAGAAGAAGATGCGCCAGTTCGGGAAGGTGGAGATCCCGCAGGAGGCGTTTATCGCGGCGTTGAAGGTGGATGGGTAATCTGCCTTCGACGGACTCTACAGTTTTTGGGAATTTCGATGGGCAGACGAAAGTCTATTTCCGACCATGAAATCAGCCTGATTAAGGCGATGATTAGGCGAGAAATTAAAAATGCAAAAATACAGTTCTACTTTAATAGACCTGACAGACCAGTCAACAACGGCCGCATAAGCCAGATAAAGTCAGGAGTGTACAGTAACAGCCGCGAGGTCGAACCAAGTTCGGACGCCGAACTCGATGCCTTTATGGCAGATTTTGAAGGAAAATCAAGTCTATTCTCAGCCTCCGTCCCTCGATCAACACTTGCCTTTGACGCCCATGACCCAACAAGTAGCTCTTTACTTAGGTCATTCTTTACCCGGAACAGCTCCGGACAACTAGTATGCCTCTGCGGCGAGAGCGATCAACACGAGTGCAAAGAAAGCTTTGGCTTCAAATACTCAGATAAGTGGTTAAAGGCGATAGCTGGGCTGGCAAACAATAAAGGGGGATACATTTTCTTTGGGGTAAAGGAAGAAATTAATTCCGAAAATGGGGGGAAATCATACCACGCAATTGGCCTAAAGAGTGCTGAATTCTTCAACGCTGACCCATCACAATTCGCACAGCAGATCGGCGGTACGTTTGATCCTACGCCTTCCTATGGTACGGCCACGCTGGAAATTGAGGCGCTTCGAATTGGCGTAGTTTACGTATACCCGCATCAAAGCAAGCCGGTGGTTGCGAGTCGCCAGTCAGGCACCATCCGTGAGAGCGATATCTATTTCCGCTATTTTGGAGAAACACGCACCATAAAAAGCAGCGACTTACGGGCAATACTAGATGAAAGAGAGGTGGAATCACGCCGGAAAATAATCCCGATGCTTGATAAAGTTCTTTCGTTGGGAGCCGAAAACACAGCGATTGCCGACTTACGCTCTGGGACACTGGACACTGGTGCTACACAGATCGAAATATCGCCCGACTTAGTCGAAAAAATTAAGTTCATTAAGGAAGGGTCGTTTGAAGAGAAACTCGGAGCCCCGGCGCTCCGGATAGTTGGCGAAGCCACAATCACCAACAACTCTCTTGAAGGAAAACAAAAGGGATTTATCAATCCAAACGGCATAATATCTGACTTTATCAATCAAATAAAGCCACACTTCGCAAAAGATTACATCAAAACAATCGTTGAGAATTGCAACGGCGCTTGGATGCCCATTTTTTATTTCGCACGCCAAGCCGGTCTGAACAATCAAGAGTTAGTCGATTTAATTCGTCAAGCAGACGCGTCAAACAAGCGGAAGGCACTTTATATCGGCCGCGTAAGGGGCGATGACGCGGCATATTATAACGCTATTGGCGCCGCCAATGACTACCTTTGCAAATTAGAAACTGGATACATTCCCGAACATCACAACACCTCGGAGGCAATAACCGCCGCCCGTGCAATAAAAGGCCTCAGTGAAATCGGCATGATTCCAAAGGACGCGCTTTTTCGTCTTCTTGGCGAAGTCTACAAAACACTTGGCCCGGATATGGGATCCGGTAGAAGTGAACTGCGGCGAGCAGTAGCTCGAGTGGATGAAATATTATTCAAGTTCGAAGCAAGAGATTTGCAGCAATAGCCCCCCTCACCGCCGCCCCCGAAAAAACCCCGCCAGCAGCGCCGCCGCCTCGCGCTCCGCAAAGCCTCCATACACATCGGGCTTGTGGTGGACCGTCGAATGTGCGTAGAGACACGGCCCGCTCTCGACAGCCCCACCCTTGGGGTCGAGCGCGCCGAAATACAGTCTCCTGATCCTTGCAAAACTGATCGCCCCGGCACACATCGAACAGGGCTCCAGCGTCACGTAAAGATCACATCCCGGTAGTCGCTCGGACCCTAGCGTCCGCGCCGCCTGCCGGATGGCGACGATCTCGGCATGCGCGGTCGGGTCCAGGTCGGCAAGGGTGCGGTTGCCGGCCGACGCGATCACCGCACCATCTTTGACGACGACCGCCCCCACGGGCACTTCCCCCCGGTCCGCCGCGAGGCGCGCCTCCAGGAGCGCATGCTCCATGAACGAGAGTTTGACGATGTCCAATCCGTCCTCCCCGATCGCCGCCGACGGCGACACCCCCGAAATCACCGACGACACCGCCACCGGCGCCGCCACGCCCGCCGCAACCACGGCCGCCACCGACGCATCGGTCGTCGACGCCGCCGCCCCCGGCACCACCGCGCACGCCACCGCAGCGGACGACATCGACCTCGACGACCTCGGCGACGACATCCCCCCCTCGACCTTCGACGCCGCCGCGATCGAGAGCGCAGAGCCCGCCGCCGACGGCCTCACGGACGAGGACGACGCACCCGGCGCCAGCGCCCCCGTCCACACCCTCGGCGCCGCCGAAGAGGACGAGACCGCCCGCGACGAGGCCGCCGCCACGCCCGCCCGCACGGCCACGCCCGCCCGCGCTGCCGCCCCCACCGGCAGCGACACGGACGCCCACGCCGAGGACGACACCCCCGAAGACGACACCCCCAAGGGCGACCGCATCGCCAAGGTGATCGCCCGCGCCGGCGTCGCCTCCCGCCGCGATGCCGAGGCGATGATCCTCGAAGGCCGCGTCAGCCTCAACGGCACCGTGCTCGACAGCCCCGCCGTCAACGTCACCGAGGCGGACACCATCCGCATCGACGGCGAAGTGCTGCCCCAGCGCCTGCGCACGCGCCTCTTCCTCTTCCACAAACCGCGCGGCCTCGTCACCACCAATCACGACCCCGAAGGCCGCCCGACCGTGTTCGAGGCGCTGCCGTCGAAGCTGCCGCGCGTCGTCACCGTGGGCCGGCTCGACATCAACACAGAGGGCCTCCTCCTCCTCACCAACGACGGCGGCCTCGCCCGTGTGCTGGAACTGCCCGCCACCGGCTGGACGCGCAAATATCGCGCCCGCGTGCACGGCCCGCTCGACAAGGAGGCCCTGTCCGCCCTCGCCAAGGGGACGGCCGTGGACGGCGTGCTCTACGGCCCCATCCACGTCACGGTCGATCGTGATTCCACTGACAATGCGTGGCTCACCGTCGCGCTGTCGGAGGGCAAGAACCGCGAGGTGAAGATCGTCCTGGGCTCTCTCGGCCTGCAGGTATCGCGCCTCATCCGCATCTCCTACGGGCCGTTCCAGCTCGGCGAGATCCCGCGCGGCGAGGTGGTCGAGGTGCCGACGCGCCAGTTGAAGGACCAGCTCGGGCCGCGCCTCGCCGCCGAGGCCGAGGCCGACTTCGAGTCGCCCGTCGCCGCCGCCCCCGTGCGCAAGCCCAAGGGCGCGCGCGGTGCTCCGGCCGAGCGCGGCGGTGCGCGCCCCGCGGGCCGCGATGCCGGCCGCTTCGGCGACCGTGACGGTGGCCGGCGCGATGGTGGGCGTGATGCCGGGCGTGACGCCGGGCGTGACGGTGGACGCGATCGCGGCGGCCGCTTCGGCGACCGCGACGGCCGCGATGGTGCGCGCAAGGGTCCCGGCCCGCGCCGCGACGCCCGCGTTCTCGACGAGCGCGGCAGCCGCGCCTATGACGACTTCCGCCAAAGCCGTTCCGACGACGCCGGTGACCGTGGCTACGGCCGCCGCGACGAGGGCGGACGCGGCCGCGACGGCGAGCGCTTCACCGGCAACGACGCCCCCTGGTCGACGAAGACCCGCGACGACCGCGGCGGCTTCAAGTCCCGCTCCGACGATCGCGGCGCACCCCGCCGCCCCTACGGTGACCGCGACGACGGCGGCCGCCCCGACCGCGGCGGCTTCAAGCCCCGATCCGACGACCGCGGCGCACCCCGCCGCCCCTACGGCGACCGTGACGAAGGTGCCCGCCCCGACCGCGGCGGCTTCAAGTCCCGCTCCGACGACCGCGGCGCCCCCCGCCGCCCCTACGGCGACCGCGACGACGGCG
>NZ_MJUX01000007.1 GCF_001927245.1 Acuticoccus yangtzensis
GCTGAGCGAACTGTCACCGCCCTTCGGGATCGCGTCGGCGACGTCCTCCACCTCGTCACCCCCGACGAGGCCCGCGCCTATTTCAGAGCCGCCGGGTATGACCCGGATTGAGCGCGAAGTGCTCTAGGGCGTTGACCTGCTCATCGTAACGCCTGGGATAAGGGTCGAGGCGGGGCCGCTGGTGGGCAGGGAGCGCGGCGTCCGTCGTTCGGGCGGGAGGCGGGCCCGGCGAAGGCTCGTACCGAAACACGGCAGGTCCCGCACATCGTGGGGTCGGGGCAGGTCGTCGCGCGGCCGAGACATCCGTCAATGAAAAGCCCCGCGCCGGAGGCCGGGGCGGGGCTTTCGTCGTCGTCGTGGAGGGGCGGCCCCGCCGCAGCGCGGCGGGGGCGCCGGTTCAGCTCAGGCGGCCGGAGGCGTGGGCGAGCAGCGTGTAGAGTTTGCCGTCCTCGCCGAGGAGCACGTCGCGGGTGCGGCGGCCGGACGGGTCCATCTGCGCCGACTCGGTCAGCATCTCCTCGAAATCGTCGACGAACTGGTCGACGGCGCCGCGGAAGTCACGGTCGCGCTGGTAGCGGCGCCGCGCATCCTCGAAGGCCTGCGCGCCCTCGGAGGTGTAGACCTGCCGCGTGAACACCTGCCGGTCACCGCGATTGAAGCGGCTCCAGAGGTCGCGATAGGTGGTGTCGTCGATCGCCCGGCCGGCCACCGCGGTAAAGCGGGAGATGGCGGCGTCGAGTGGCAGGGCTGCGGCGTCCGGCTCGTCCACCGGCGGCTCGCCGCGGCGCATCAGCCCGTTCATCCAGCCGCCGTTCTCACGCTCGGCCGAGGTGGAGCCGAAGCGGCTGCGCGCACCGGGCTCGGCCCGATCCTCGCGCCGCGGCTCGGCCATGCGGGCCTCCGAGAGGCGCGGCTCGGCCATCCGCGTTTCGGCCATGCGCGTCTCCGAAAGGCGGCTGGTGCGGCGGTAGCCGGCGTCGCGCGCCGCGGGGTCGGCGAGGGCCGTACCGCCGGAATGGCGCGGCGCGGCCTCGCTCGCCGCGGCGTGGCGGGCGACGATGCTGCCCAGCTCACGCACCGCGTCGAGCTGTTCGGTCACGGCGCGGCGCAGCGCCTCGGCGTTCTGCATCGTCTCCTCGGGAAGCTCGAAGACCGAGCGCGCCAGGGCGCTGCGGGTCGACTCGAACTCGTCCTGCACCTCCCGGGCGGACTTGCGCATCTCGGTCGTGGCCGTCTGGAAGCGCTCGGCCACAGCCTGCAGCGCGTCCACCATCTCCGCGGCGATCGCCTCGTGGGAGATGCGCATGTTCTCGCGGATCCGCTCGGCATCGCTGGAGGCCGCCTCGTGCAGCGCTTCGAGCTGCGGGGCGACGGCTCGCGACGCCTCGTCCAGCGTGCGCTCCAGAAGGAGGCGCGCGGCGTGGACCCGCTCCTCGGTCTGGCCGAGCTGCTCGTCGACACGCTGGGTGAAGGTGCGCGTCAACGTGTCGACCTGCTCGGACTTGTCGGCCAGAAGCTCGGCGAGCTGCTCCAGCGCACGGGTACGCTCTTCGACGCGCGCGTCGAAGGCCCCCGCATCGTCACCGAAGCGGTTGACGGTGGTGGCGAGGAACTGGCTGTCCCGCTCGATGCGCTCGGCGATGGACGACAGATCGCCCAGCGCGGAGGCGGCGGCCTCGCGCAGCGCCTCGGCCTGACGGGTCATCTCGTCGCCGGTGCGCTGGGTGTCGCTGAGGGCGGACTGCACCACGTCGCGCAGCGCCTCGCCGCGGGTGGACAGGTTGTTCTCCATGTCGGCGAGGGTCATGCCGACGGACGACAGCATGTCGTGCAGCGCCGTGTTGGTCGCCTGGACCTTGCCGAGCGTGCCGCCGAGCTCGTCGATCAGCGCGGTGTGCGTCTCGCGCAGCTCGGCGATGGCACCGGCGCCGCGCTCGGCGAGCTGGGCCAGGAACTCGTCGCCGTGCTCCTCGATGACGGCGCGCAGCTGGCCGAGCGACTCGGACGCGTCGTTGGCCACCTGACGCATCGCGGCGGAGGTGCGATCGCCCTCCTCCGACAAGGCGTCGTGGGCGATCGACATCGTCTCGGTGATCTTCCGGCGCGTCTCGTCCGAGTGCTCGGTGATCATGGCCAGGAGCTGGTCCATGGTCTCGATCATGGCCTGGCGCATGTGGCTGCCGCCGGAGGCGACCTCGCCGGACATGTTGGCCATGGTCTCGGACAGCATCCGGTTGACGGAGGTCGTCTCCTCGGAGAGCTGCACCGAGATGTCCTGCATCGGCTCCAGGATGTCGCGGCGGGCCGATTCCACCACCGCCTTCAGCGCGTCCTGGGCGAGCGCGCCGCCTTCGGACAGGCCGTCGGCCACGGTCTGCGTCGCCTCGCGGGACATGATGGCGATCTCTTCCAGCCGCGTGGCGAAAGCCTCGTTGATGGCGGCCTGGCCGTCGGACAGCGCCTCGGAGATGGTGCGCGCCCGCTCCAGCAGAGCGTCGGACACCCGCTCGACACGGCCGTCCAGCGCCTCGTCCATGGCGTCCATCCGCTCGGTCAGCACGTGGCTGATCTCGCTGGCGTGGGTGGTCAGGGCCGAGACGATCTGCACCGAGCGTTCGTTCATCAGCTCGTCGAAGCGGCCGATGGCAGTGGTCAGCTCGGCGGCGATCGGAACCGCGCGCTCGTCGAGGATGCCCGACAGACGAACGATGTCGCCCGAGATGGTGTCGCGCATCGTGTCCATGCGGGCGGCGAAGGCCTGCGTCTCGGTATCGAAGGCGCCGACGAGCTGGTCGATGCGGTCGCCCACGGTGCGCTCGGTCTGGTCGGCGGTGTCGAGCACCACCTTCTCCAGCCGGCCCGACTGCTCGACGATCACGCCGCTATAGCGGTCGATGCCGTCTTCCATCGTGGTGCGCATCTCTTCGATCTGCGCGCCGAGGCGTTCGCGGGTACCGTCGGAGGTTTCCGCCAGCAACTGCTCCAGCCGCTCGATGTTGGTGGTGATGATGCCGGCGAAGTTCTCGATCCCGTCGGTCATGAAGACGCGGACCTCGTCGATCGGCGCCTGCAGCGAGGACTGGACGTTCTCGGACGTCATCGTCAGCAGCGATTCCAGGCGCTCCGACTGGTCGCGCACGATGGAGGCGTAGTTGTCGACTCCGTTGTCGAGGGTGACGCGGATGGTGTCCATCCGATCGTTGAAGACGCGGGTCTGATCGTCCGACGTCGAGGTCAGCATGTCTTCCAGGCGGCTCGTCGCGTCGGTGAACATCTCGCCGAGGCGGCCGGTGGAGCCGGTGATCATGTCGCCCATCTCGCCGGTCGAGGTGCCGAGCAGCGAGACGAGGCGGCCGGCATTTTCCGACAGCGTGGCCTCGAACCGGCCCGCCGAGTCGGCGATCATCATGTTGAAGCGCTCCATCTCGCCATCGAACGAGATGCGGATGGCGTCGGAGCGGTCGGCGATCAGGTCGGCGACGCGGCTGGCCGAGTCGTTGATCTGCTCGGCCGCCTCCTCGCCGCGAAGCGCGACGGCGGCGGCGATCTCGCGCCCGGCCTCGGCCAGCGAGGCGGCGAGCGCCCCGGTCTGCTCACGCATGTCGGAGGAGACGCCTTCGACGGCGGCGGTGAGGTCGCCCTTCACCGCGTCGGTGTGGTGGCGCAGCGAGCCTTGGAAGGCGTCGGTCGATTCACGCAGCGTGTTGTCGAGCGCTGTTCCCTCTTCGATGATCGCCCGCTCGATGCGGCCGGCGACGGTCTCGATCCGGGTGGCGAGCTGGCCGCCCTCGTCGCTGATCGTGCCGGTCAGCATCGCCTGAACGTCGGTCATGCGGTCGGCGAAGGCCTCGGCACGCAGGCCGAAGTCTTCCACCAGCGAGGTGCCGGAGCCGGCGATGATGTCGGCCACGCGGTCCACCTCGGAGGTGATGCGCTCGACGATCTCGTCCGTGCGGGTGGCGAGCGTGTTGCCCGCCTGCTCGGTGCCGGTGGTGAAGGTGGTCTCAAGCGCCTCGCCGAACTCCGTCAACGTCACGCGGAAGGCGTCCGCATGGCGCATGAAGTTGGCTTCGAGCTCGCTTTGGCGCTCCTTCAGAAGCTCCTCGGACCGGTCGGCCTGGGCGAGCAGCGTGCCGGAGAGCGAGTTGGAGGTGTTGGTGATGGAGTCGGTCAGGCGGTCGCCCAGCGCGTTGATGGACGCTTCGATCTGGTCGATCTGCGTGAACACCGAATCGTGCATCTGCGTCGACGCGGCGGAGATGGTCTCCGTCATGCGGTCGCCGAGCTGGCCGAGGCGGCCCTCCACCTCTTCGATGCGCCCGCCGAAGGTGTCGAGCATCGAGGTCGTCGTCTGCTGAACCGTGCCGGTGAGGGCGTCGGCGAGGGCGGACAGGCGGCTCTCCATGTCGTCCACCTGCATGGTGATCGCGGAGGTGAAGCCGTTGGAGGCGGTGACGACGACGTCGGTCACACGGTCGCCGAGGCTCCCGAGCGTCGACTCGAGCTGGTCGGCGTGTGTGACGAGGCTGTCCGTCATCTGGTGCGAGGAGGCGCCGATGATGTCGGTCAGGCGTTCGCCCAGCGCGCCGAGGGTGGACGTCACCTGGTCGACCTGCATGGCGAGCTGCTGCGTCAGGTCCTCGGAGGCGGTGGAGATGGTGCCGGACGCGACGGTCGATGTCTGGGCGATGGTGGCGTCCAGCTCGCCGATTTTCAGCTCCAGCGTCTCGACCAGGCGGGCGGCGGTGTCGCCGAGGCGGTCGTCCACGGTCTGGGCCGAGAGGGTGACGTTCTCCACCACGCGGTTGGCGGTGGAGTTCACCTCACGCTCCATGACGCCGAGGCGCTCGTTCATGGTGTCGGTGATGTGGCGCGAGGCCCCGTCGACACGCTCGTCGATCTCGCTGAGGCGCGTCTCGATCATGCCGGCGATGCGGGTCGCGGCGTCGGTCAGCGTGGTGTCGAGGTGGCTGAGGGAGCCGCCGACGACGCCGGACAGGCGCTCGCCCGACTCGGCCATGCGGGTGACCACCACGTCGAGCCGGTCGCCGATCTGCGTTTCCAGCGTATGCGAGGCGGTGACGAGGGTGGACTCGATGCCCGCGAGGCGCTCGTCCACCGTGGTGACGACCTCGTCAGACGCCTTGGACAGCGTCTCGTTGATCGACGAGAGCTGCACCGTGAAGGTGTCGTTCAGCTCGGCGTTGATGCGCTGCATCGTCTCGGTCACCGCGCCGGCCTTCTCGCCGATATTCTCGGTCAGCGTGGCGGCGGTGCGGGTCAGCATGTCGGACGAGTTGCCGAGACGGGTCTCCACAGTCTCGATCAGCGCGCGGGAGGCGCGTTCCAGCGTGGAATCCATCCCCTGCATGGAGGAATCGACCAGCGAGGCGAAGGTTTCCGACGCGCCGGTGACGATGTTGTCGAGCGATTCCATCCGGTCGTCGACCATCCCCGAGAAGCGCTCGGTGGCGTAGGAGACGGACGTGTCGATGGCGTTGACGCGGTCTTCGACGACGTTGGAGAGACGTTCGGCGGACATCGTGATCGTCGTCTCGAGCGCGCCCATCTTGTCGGCGACGGTCACGTCGAACCCGCCGGAGGCTTCGGCAAGCGTCGCGTTGATCTCGCTGAGCTTGGAGTCGAGCGTGACCGAGAGCGAGGTGTTGACCTCGCCGATCGCCGTCGACACCTGATCGCCCGCGCTCATGAGGATCTTCGTCACCTCCTCGGCGCGCTCCAGTACCGTGTCGGCCATGGTGGAGCCGGTGTTGGCGAAGGAATCCGTCATCGCCACGGTGCGGTCGGCGAGGCTGTCGACCAGCTCCTGGCCGACGCGGCCGAACTCGTCGGTGATCTCTTTCGACTGGCCGGCGATGGAATCGATGAGGATGTCGGCGGTGGAGCGGATCGTCTCGGTCGCGGACCCGGCCTCGGCCTGCAGCGAGCCGACGAGATATTCGGCGGTGGTGCGGATCGTCTCGACGGTCTGTCCGGTCTCCGAATGGAGCGAGCCCGTCAGCGCCTCGGTGGCCGATTTCACGGCGGCGACGGTGGCGTCGGACTGGGTCGACAGGACGTCGATGAGGGCGGTGACGTAGCCTTCGACGGCGGCGGCCTGGGCCTCGGATGCGGTGGCGAGTTGCTCGCCCACCTGGTCGCCCCGCTCGGTCAGCGTGCGGGTCAACGCCTCGGAGCGTTCCGACAGACGGGTGACGTAGGATTCGCCCGTCGTCGTCAGCGCGCCCAGCAGGTTGTCGCCGGACGCCTTCAGGTCGCCGACGATGCGTTCCGATTCCGACTGGATCGCCTGGCCGATGATGCTGGTGGTGTCGCTGAGCTTGGTGGAGACGACCTCCTGCAGCTCGTTGACGAGGACGGCGAGGCCGGATTTCGCGGTCTCCAGCTCGTCGCGCATGCGGTCTGAGTTGGCCATCAGCGTCTCGCGCTCGGCCACCAGCTCCTCGAACAAGGCGCGGATCTTCGCTTCGTGGTCGCCGTAGGAGCGTTCAAGTGCCGCGACCTCGCGGTGAACGAGGACCTCCAGCTCGGAGGCGCGTTCCAGCGCCTGCTCGATCCCGGCCGACATGCCGGCGACCTCGCGGCGGATCGCCTGGCCGATGTTGGCGACGCCTTCGGAGGCGTTGATCTCAGGCTCGGTGAGGCGCTGGGCGATCGTCGTCATGGCGCTCGACGTGGCGCGAAGCTCTTCGGACCGGCGGGCGAGGAAGCCGACCATCATGAACAGGAGGACCGGCCCGACTACCGCGCCGAGGATGGCGTAGGCGCCCGGCGAGGAGAGGAAGGACATCATCCCGTCCGCGGCGATCTCGGCCGCCGCGATCAACCCGCCGATGGCCGCCCAGGCGATGGAGGCGATGACGGAGAAAGACACGGCGGTCAGACCGCGGCGACGACCGGCACGCTCGGCATCCTCGAAGCGGCGGCGGTCGTCGTTGGCGGCGGCCTGCTGTTTGGCGAGGGCGCGGTTGCGGCGGCGGCGCGGCCGTGCGGGCCCCTCCTCCGGCGCGTCGTTGGCCGGGGCCAGCGCCTCGGCGTCGGACTCAAGCTCCGGCTCAGGATGGAAGCCGATCATCGGCACATCGCCCGCGCCCCGGTCGGCCGCCTCGTCCGGCGTGGTGCCGGAGAGGGAGGATTCCAGCCCGGACGCGAGATCGTCCGATCCGTCCTCCCTGCCGTCCGTCCTATCGTCCGCCGTGTCGAGATCGAACTTCAGCGCCTCTTCGACCGCGGACAGGGCCGCGTCGGCCGGGTCCGAGTCCGAGGAAGCCTTACGGTGCGGGTCTATCGCCATGATCATCGCCTTGATCGAACGCTACGCGGGTGGAGGCAGGATCGCCGTCCCTTACGAGTGGCTGAAATGCCACGCTTTGACACAAACCGGCCAGCGCGGCCGAGTCAAAACGTTAATGCTTTGCTAATGCCACACCCGCTTGGCGTGTACAAGGAAGTGTGACTTCCGAGCATCACTTTGGTTAATTCTGGTATTTGTTGAAAATTGCAGTGAAAAGATCTTGTTGTCTTACAGAGCCGCGTATGCATCGCGCACAATCCTGCCTCTCCCGCACCATGCTTGACGCCCCTTCCGGAACCTATATGTCCGCCTGATACCGGCCGACTTACGGCAATGAGAGGGTTCATGGCCAAGATCACCTACATCACCCACGATGACCGCACGTTCGAGGTCGAAGCCGCGGCGGGCGCCACGGTGATGTCGACCGCGGTCCGCAACATGGTGCCGGGGATCGAGGCGGAATGCGGCGGTGCCTGCGCGTGCGCCACCTGCCACGTCTATGTCGACGAGGCGTGGCAGGACAAGGTCGGCAAACCCTCGCCGATGGAAGAGGACATGCTCGACTTCGCGATCGACGTGCGCCCCGGCTCGCGCCTCTCCTGCCAGGTGAAGGTCACCGACGATCTCGACGGCCTCGTCGTTCGCATTCCCGAAGAGCAGGCCTGATGCCCACCTTCGTCAGCGACGGCGTCACCCTCGCCTACGCCGACGAGGGCGAAGGCGCACCCGTCATCCTGATCCACGGTTTCGCCTCCAACATGAAGGTGAACTGGGCCAACACGACGTGGGTCTCGACCATCGTGCGGTCCGGCCGCCGCGCCATCCGCATCGACAATCGCGGCCACGGCGAGTCTGAGAAGCTCTACGATCCGGACCAGTACCGCACCGACCTCATGGGCGCCGACGCCATCCGCCTGATGGACCACCTCGGCCTCGAGACGGCGACCCTGTTCGGCTACTCCATGGGGGCGCGCATCGCCGCCTTCGCCACCCTTGGCGCGCCCGAACGGGTCTCCGCGCTCATCCTGTCCGGCATGGCCGCCAGCCTCGTCGACGGGCACGCGGGCTCCGAGAAGATCGTCGGCGCGCTCGAGGCCCGCTCGCGCGACGACGTCACCGACCCCCAGGCCCTCACCTACCGCGTCTTCGCCGAGCAGACCGGCAGCGACCTTTCCGCCCTCGCCGCCTGCATCAAGGCCTCTCGCCAGACGCTGAGCGCTGCGGACGTCTCCGCCATCGCCTGCCCCACCCTCGTCGTCGCGGGCGAGAAGGACGACGTTTCGGGCGCCGTCGAGCCGCTCACGGCGCTGATCCCCGGCGCCGAGGGCGTCACGCTGCCGGGCAAGGACCACATGACCGCCGTCGGCGACCGCGGCCACAAGGCGGTGGTAACCGACTTCCTGGACCGGCACGGCCTCTGACCGGTCTCGCCTTTCCGCGGCACCCCGCGACCATCGCCTCACGATCACGCGATTGAATTTGTCTCCCCGCTGTGCGTGTCTATCTCGTGGGGGCGAAACCAGAGCCAGGAGTTGGCCATGAGCGAGGCACTTGCCGCAAAGCTGGTCGAACACGACCCCGTGTGGCGCCGGATCTGCATCGAAGGCGAAAAGATCGCCGACCGTGAGCCCGCTCTGGCCGGATTCGTCCGCGCCACGGTGCTGGACCAGGCCTCGCTGGAGGACGCGATCGCCGAGCGCGTTGCGACCCGCATTGCCGATCCGGCACTCGGCGCCACCCACATCCGCCACGCCTTCCGCGACGCGCTGGAGGATGATCCGACGCTCGCCGAGGTCTTCCGCTCTGACCTCGTCGCCGTGCTCGATCGTGACGCGGCGTGTGAACGGCTGATCGAGCCGCTTCTCTACTTCAAAGGCTTCCACGCCCTCGCCGCCCACCGCGTCGCCCACTCCATGTGGACCCGCGGCCGGCGCGACTTCGCGCTGATGATGCAGTCCGCCATCTCCGCCTGCCTGCAGGTCGACATCCACCCCCAGGTGCCGATGGGGCGCGGCATCTTCATCGACCACGCGACCGCCGTCGTCATCGGCCAGACCGCCACCTTGGGGGACGACGTGTCGATCCTTCAGGGCGTCACCCTGGGCGGCACCGGCAAAACGGGGGGCGACCGTCACCCGAAGATCGCGTCGGGGGTCCTCATCGGCGCCGGCGCCAAGGTGCTCGGCAATTTCGAGATCGGCCGTTGCTCGCGCATCGCGGCCGGGTCGGTGGTCCTCTCCGCCGTGCCGCCGAATACCACTGTGGCGGGCGTTCCGGCGCGGGTGGTCGGCACCGGCAACTGCCCCGATCCATCCCGCTCCATGGACCAGATCCTGGCCGAAGAGCCCCGCTGACGCGCGCGAGGGGCGCGCCGTGATCGGCACTGCCCCTCCGCGGTCCCCGCCCGTCCTCCGGCGGCGTCCTCACTCTTCCCGTTGCCCTTCAAGAAACTGCGTGCTTTAGCCTTATCCGTCATAGCGGCGCGGCCGGCTGGGCGCTCCTGTGCCGGGTGCGCCATCCATGGCCGGCCAGCGCGGACGACAACCGTGTTCCGGGGCCGCCGCCCCGCCCTGAGGAGAGGACTATGCGCAACCCCACCCACCACGGCGTGCTGACCGACGCCTTCGGCCCCACCTCCGGCACGGCGCTCCGTCTCAAGGAGCTCGCCCTCGTCGCGCTCGGCGTCGCAGCGCTCGCCATCACCGCCAAGATGCGCGTGCCGATGTGGCCTGTCCCCATCACCATGCAGACGTTCACGGTCTTCGTCATCGGCGCCGCCTACGGCACCCGTCTCGGCGTCGGCACGGTGCTCGCCTACCTCGCCATCGGTGCCCTGGGCGCCGACGTCTTCACCAGCTCCAGCGCCACCGCAAACGGCCTTGCCTACATGACCGGGCCGACGCTCGGCTACCTCGTCGGTTTCGTCGCCGCGGCCGGCATCGTCGGCACGCTGGCGCAGCGCGGCTGGGACGTGTCGATCGGCAAGATGGCGCTGGCCGTGGCGCTCGGCACCGCCGCCGTCTATGCGTGCGGGCTGTCGTGGATGGCGGCGCTCTTCGCTGCCGACAAGGGGATGGGCTGGGTGCTGCAATATGGCATGGTCAACTTCCTCCCCGGCGACGCGCTGAAGCTGGCGCTTGCGGCCACGCTGGTCCCCGCGGTCGCCCGGCTCGCCCGCAAAGGCTGAGAGACCACGGCCTGAGAAACTGAGGGCCGGTCCAACGCCGGCCCAAATCCCCGTTCCAAGAAGGGCGCGCGAGACATCCTCGCGCGCCCTTCTTCGTCAATGCCCGGCCCCTTGCCGCTCCCGATACTCATAGGGGCGGCACCGGGCTCGGTTTGCGAGCGTCTCGCTCGACGTGCCTGCCGCTCAGGCCACGAGCACTGCGGCGCGAGGCGTGCTCAGGCGGCGGGCGGCAGCGAATGGGAGGTCAGGTAAGGCCCCCAATTGTCGACACCGCCGCGGTTATTCGTCTGCGCCTGCTTCTTGAACTCGAGCCGCGCGAGCTGGTCGCGGTGCACCTCGTCCGGCCCGTCCACGAGGCGCATGATGCGCGCCGTCGCATAGGCCGAGGCGAGGCCGAAATCGTTGCCCGTGCCGCCGCCGCCGAACGCCTGGATCGCCCAGTCGACCACCTGGCAGACCATCTTCGGCACCGCCACCTTGATCATCGCGATCTCGGCTTTGGCCTCCTTGTTGCCGACCGTGTCCATCTTGTGCGCCGCATGGAGCGTCAGAAGCCGCGCCTGCTCGATCATGATGCGCGCCTCGGCCACACGCTCGCGCGTCACCGACTGGTCGCTGATCGGCTTGCCGAAGGCCGTCCGCTCGGACGTGCGCTTCACCATCTTGGCGAGGCACCGCTCAGCCAGCCCAATGGAGCGCATGCAATGGTGGATGCGCCCCGGCCCGAGCCGCCCTTGCGCGATCTCGAAGCCGCGCCCCTCGCCCAGCAGCATGTTCGTCACCGGCACGCGCACGTTCTCGAAGGTGATCTCCGAGGCCCGGTCCGGCACCGCATAGAAGCCGAACACAGGCAGGGCCCGCTTCACCGTCACCCCCGGCGCATCCTTAGGCACCAGGATCATCGACTGCTGCTTGTAGGTCTCGGCCGAAGGATCGGTCTTGCCCATGAAGATCAGGAGCTTGCAGCGCGGGTCCGTGCCGCCCGTGGTGTACCACTTGTGGCCGTTGATGACGTATTCGTCACCGTCCCGCTCGATCCGGCTTTCGATGTTGCGCGCGTCGGACGAGGCGACGTCAGGCTCGGTCATCGCGAAAGAGGAGCGGATTTCGCCCGCCAGCAGCGGCTTCAGCCAGGTCTCCTGCTGCTCCGGCGTCGCATAGCGGACCAGGGTTTCCATGTTGCCGGTGTCGGGCGCGGAGCAGTTGAAGATCTCCGGCGCCAGATGGGACCGGCCCATGATCTCGCAAAGCGGCGCATATTCGACGTTCTTCAGCCCCGCCCCCAGCTCCGAATCGGGCAGGAACAGGTTCCACAGGCCCGCCGCCTTGGCCTTGGGCTTCAACTCCTCCACGATGGGCTGAACGGCGAACGGCCCCAGCTCCTCGGTCTCGCGGTAGTAGCGCGCCTCGTTCGGGTAGATATGCTCTTCCATGAAGTCCAAGACTCGGGCTTCCAGTTCGAGCACACGCTGGGACTTGTCGGGGATCATCGGGCCGCCTCCTCGTCGGTTCTTCGCCCTCGGTCATACCCGCACCGATTTCGGCTGGCAATATCGTCAGACGATTTCGGTTGACATCGTGACCCCTGTGGCGACACTCCACGCTGCCACCATCGACGCCACCCGCGCCACCGCCGACACCATCAGGAGCCGCCATCCGTGCGCAAACCCGCCGACGCGGCAACCCCGCCCGCCTCCGCTCCAGCTCCGCCCGCCCCGCAGCGCGGCGACAGCGCCTCCACCCGCGTGGTGCGCGCCATCCTGCGCGGCCTCTATGAAGGCGCCTACGTCCCCGGACAGCGCCTCGTGGAGCCGGACCTGATGGCGCAGTTCGGCGTCAGCCGCAGCACGGTGCGCGAGAGCCTGAAGCGGCTGGAGGCGGACGGGGTGATCGAGGTGCTGCCCTATCGCGGCGCGCAGATCCGCAGCCTGTCACCGGGCGAGGCGCGCGATGCGCTGGCCGTTGTGGGGCTGCTGGTAGGCCTCGCCGCGCGCCAGGCCGCCGAGCGGATCGGCGAAGGTCCGGACCGCGCCGCCTTCGAGGACGCCTGGGCGCAGCTCCAGACCTTCCAGGACGCCCCGGAAAGCTTCGACTTCGTACGCGCCCGCAACCGCTTCTACCAGGCGATGACCCGCCTGTCGCAGAACCGCGAGCTGGCGCGCATCGTCCCCAGCCTGCAGGTGCACATGATCCGCCGCTCCTACAAAGTGGCCGGCCCCGCGCGCTTCTCGTCCTACCAGGCGATGACCGAGGCGATCCTGTCGGGCGACGCCGCCGCCGCCGAGGAGGCCGCCCGCGTCCACATGCACAACATCGCCGCCCTCATCGACGACGGTGCGGCCTGACCCCTCCCGGCCGCCCCCTAGCGGCAGAAAGACCCCGATGGACCTGACCTTCCCCTTCGCGGACCCGCCGGCCCCCGGCACCGTGACCACCGTCGCCCCCGGCCTCTTGTGGGCGCGCCTCGCCCTTCCCTTCCGGCTCGACCATGTCAACATCTACTTCATCGAGACGGACGACGGCTTCCTCATCGTCGACACCGGCATCTCCGACAAGCCGACCCGCGCGGCGTGGGAGACGCTGTTCGCCGGACCGCTGAAGGGAGCGCGCTTCGCCGGACTGATCGTCACCCACCACCACCCGGACCATATCGGCCTCGCCGGCTGGCTGACCGAGCGGCTGGACATCCCGCTGCTGACGAGCCGCACCGCCTTCTTCGCCTGCCTCACCTTCTTCAATTCGCCGGAGCTTCTGGCCGCGAGCCCGTACAGCCGGTTCTACATCCGCCACGGGATGAGCGAGGATCTGGCCGCCGTCGTCTCCACCATGGGGCACGACTATATGCGCATGTTGTCCAAGCCCCCCTTCACCTATCAGCGGCTGGCGGCGGGCGACCTTCTGCCGGCGGGCGGGCGCACGTTCGAGGTGATGAGCGGTGACGGCCACTCGCCCGAACAGCTGATGCTGCACGCCCCGGCGGACAAGCTCTTCCTCGCCGCCGATCAGGTGATCGAGAAGATCTCGCCGAACGTGTCGGTGACGGCGTTCGAGCCGTGGGGCAATCCGCTCGGCGCCTTCCTCGCCTCGCAGGAGGCGATCGCCGCCACGGTGGCCGACGACACGCTGGTCCTGGCCGGTCACCGCCTCCCCTTCTACGGGGCCGCGGCGCGCTGCCGCGCCCTCGTCGCACACCACCGCGAGAGATGCGACGTGATCGCGAATGCCTGCGCGGCCGCGCCCAAGAGCGCCGCCGACCTCATCCCTGTGCTGTTCGACAAGCGCCCGCTCAGCCCGCACGAGACGAGCTTCGCCTTCAGCGAAATCCTCGCCCACCTCAACCACATGGCCGCATTGGGCGAGGTGACGTGGGAGGAGGACGGCGGCCGCGCCAGAGTTCGCCGCGCCTGAGGGGGCGCCCCGCCTGAGGCTGGGAGTTCAGCCGTCCGCGAAGATGCGCTCCGGCGCCGCGCGCGTGACGGACGAGCCGATGCGCAGCGGCACCAGCATGCCGCCCACCCGCGGCAGCTCAGTGTCGAAGAAATAGCGGCAGGTCCATTCGGCCGCCTCCGCCAGCGCCTCGTCAGCGGAGGCGCGGGCCGTCAGCGCCATGTCGAGCCACAGCCAGGCGACGACGAGATGGCCCATCG
Organism: Acuticoccus yangtzensis; assembly: GCF_001927245.1. Taxonomy (GTDB): domain Bacteria; phylum Pseudomonadota; class Alphaproteobacteria; order Rhizobiales; family Amorphaceae; genus Acuticoccus; species Acuticoccus yangtzensis. Next base: position 14,150 of record NZ_MJUX01000007.1, read on the forward strand.
CCGACAGGAAGGCATCGCCATGGGCGAGCACCGCCGGCCGGTCGTCCCGCGCGATGGCGAGGCCCACCGTGTCCGACACCGCCAGCAGCGCCGCCGAAAGGTCCGTGCCCATCGTCGCCAGCGCGGCGTCCTTGCCGGCCCGCGCCGCCGTCGCCTCGATCGCTTCGGCGAGCGCCCGGAAGGCCGACCCGCCGTCGCCCAGCACCTTGCGGCCCAGAAGGTCGATGCCCTGGATGCCGGTGGTGCCCTCGTGGATCGGGTTGAGGCGGTTGTCGCGGTAGAGCTGCTCCACGTCGAAATCGCGGGTGTAGCCGTAGCCGCCGTGGATCTGGATGGCGAAGTGGTTCGCCACCAGCCCCTGCTCCGACGGCCAGGATTTGACGATCGGCGTCAACAGGTCGAGCTGCGCCTGGGCCGCCGCGCGCGCCTCCTCGTCCGGCGATGCCGCGACGATGTCGCTTAGATGCGAGGCGTAGAGGCAGAGCGCCAGTGCCCCCTCGCCGATCGCCTTTTGCGCCAGAAGCATGCGCTTCACGTCGGCGTGGCGCACAATGGGCACCGGGCGCGGCGCCTTGCGGTCGTCCAGCGGGCGGCCCTGCACCCGCTCCGCCGCATAGCCCGCCGATAGCCGATAGCCGCGATAGGCGCACGCCGCCGCGCCGAGGCCCACCGCGATGCGCGCCTCGTTCATCATCTGGAACATGATCGAAAGGCCCTCGCCGGGCGCGCCGATCAGCCAGCCGACCGCCCCCGCCTCGCCGCCCGGCCGCGCCGCGACACCCTCGCCGAAGTTGAGGAGGCAGTTGGGAATGCCGCGATAGCCCATCTTGTGATTGAGGCCCGCCACGGTGACGTCGTTGGCGGTACCGTCCTCCAAGAGTTTCGGCACAACGAACAGCGAGATGCCGCGCGTTCCCGCCGGAAGCGACCCGTCCGGCTCGGCGATCTTGGCGAGCACCAGGTGGATGTTCTGGTCGGTCACGTCGTGCCCGCCGCCCGAGATCCACATCTTGCGGCCGAACAGCCGGTAGCGCGCCCCCGTCGCATCGCCGCCCCCATCCTCGCCGTCCGGCACCGCGCGGGTGGTGATGTCACCCAGCGACGAGCCGACGTCCGGCTCGGACAGGCACATGGTGCCGAGACTCGTCCCCTCGTGTTGGGGCGCGGCGAACCGGGCCACCTGCCCGGCCGTGCCGAAGGCCGAGATCACCCGCGCATTGGCGATCGACAGCATCATGAACGCCGAGGCGGACACGTTGGCGGCCATGAACTCGGCCAGCGCCGCCGTCGCGACGACGCCCGGAAGCTGCATGCCCCCGTGCGCCGCGTCCACCGCCGCGAGCTGCAGGCCGGAGCCGAGCCACACCCGCATCGCCGCCGCGAGGTCCGGCTGAACGTGCACTTCCCCGTCCTGGGTCAGCACCGGCTCGTCCCGGTCGGCGATCTTGTTGCAGGGGAGGAAATCGTTGACGGCGATCTTCGCGGCGAGGTCCAGCACCGCATCCCAGTCCTCGCGCGTCTGTCCCTCGAACCGCGGCAGCGCGGCAAGGTCACCCGCCTTCAGCCAATCATAGAGCCAGAAGGAAAGGGTGCGGCGGGCGATCATCTCCACGGGGCGTCCTCTTGGTGCAGCATCAATTGAAGAGCGTTGTCGCGGACCGGAGCGCCCTTGTCACTCCGCCGAACCGGAGCCACGGAGCCACGCCGCAGCCCCCCGCCATCACGCGGCGGGCGTGGGCACCGCCAGCCGGCGCAGCGCCACCGTCAGCTCCTCGGCGAACCGCGAGGCGGCCACGGGCAGCGTGCGCCCCAGGAGCTGGCCGAGCAGCAGATGGCCCGGCGCCACGTCCGACGCCGGCAGAGGTCGCACGGTCAGCCCCTGCGCCACCGCGCCGGTCAGGCCGATCGGGATCTCGAAGCCGATCGCCCGCTCGTGCGTCACGTAGCGGCGCATGAACTCGAAGCTGTCCGCCTCCACCACCGGGCGCAGCTTGCGCGACGAACGGCGCAGGCCCAGGTCCAGCAGATGACGCACGCCGAACCGGGCGGACGGCACCACGTGCGGCTCGTCCAGACAGTCGCGCAGCCGCAGCGTCGGCCGCGTCGCCAGCGGATGGTCCGACGCCATCACCGCGCAGACCGGTTGCGGCACCGCGCACAGGATCTCGAAATCGGCCATGTTCGCCGGCTCGAAGACGATGGCGAGGTCGGCCTTGTAGAGCGTCAACTCCTCCTCCGCCGCCACCCGGTCACGCACGTTGACGGTGAAGGACACGCCGGGGAAGCGGGCGCGGAAATCGGCGATGCGGTCGGGCAGATAGAACGGCGTCAGCGCCTGGCTGCAGGCGATCGCTACGTGACCGCGGCGGATGCCCATCAGATCGTCCACCTGGGTGCGCACCATGGTGAGATCGGCCCGCTGGGCGCGAATGTGCTTCAGGATCAGCTCGCCCGCCGCGTTGGGCCGCACGCCCTGGGGCAGCCGCTCGAAGATCGGCGTGCCGAACTCTTCTTCAAAAGCCTGCAAACGGCGGTTGAGGGCCGACGACGTGAGGTTCATCGCCTCCGCTGCCTTGCGGATGGACCCGGCCCGCGCCACCGCCTCGATGAGATCCAACGTCAGCATATGGCGCATCGCGGTCCCCCATCGCGCCGCGGGCGGACCGGCGCGCTCCCCTCGCGGCAGCACCCCGGCGGGGCCCGCTGCCCTCACAGCATCACCCTGCACGAAACATAGCAACAGCGTGAAGTGCCGAGGCGGGGCATCCTCACCCATCGGCGCTGAATTATGTGCGCCGCGAACCCCTTGCCGACTGCGCATCCGCGGCGCCCAGCCCGTTTTTGGACGCCCAGCCCGGACACCGCCCGCATGAGACGTGCCGAGACACCCGCGCCAACCCCACGCCCCCGCCGTCCGGGCCGCGCCGCATCGGCGGGCGTCCCGGCGCGGGCGCCCGGCGGGCTTGGCGCGGCCACACGGGCGGGCGGCTCAGTTGGTGCTGACGTGCGCCGACACGATGCGCCATCCCTCGGCGCGGCGCTGCCACACCTGCGTCTGCGATCCCTTCTTGCCGGACACGGTGCGCGTATAATTCGCTGCGGCCACCACCACCTCCGGCGTCACCGCGACGATCTCGACCCGCGTCAACTGGCGGGCGATGTCGCTCACGTCGCGCCCTTTGCGGAAGGCGATGATCTCGTCGATGCCGTAGAGGCCGCCGTCGGTGGTCAGGCGCATGGTGCGCGGGTCATCCGCGAAGGCGCCGATCAGCGCATCCACATCGTTCGTGTTCAGCGCCCGCTCGTAGGCCTCGAAGGCCTCACGCACCTCCGCCTCGACCTCGTTCCGCTTCGTGTCGTCCATCGCGCTCTCCATCGCAGCGCCCGGCACACTACCGCTATCCGCCTGCACCGCAACGCTGATTGAGGACCCATCATGGCGATGATCACCGCCGATCCCGCACCGCTCGCCTTCACCCCCGACCGCGCCGCCCTCGTCGTCATCGACATGCAGCGCGATTTCCTGGAGCCCGGCGGCTTCGGCGAGACGCTGGGCAACGACGTCTCGCTGCTGGCCGCGGCGATCGGCCCCTGTCAGACGGCCCTCGCCGCGGCGCGCGCGGCGGGCATGCTCGTCATCCACACCCGCGAGGGGCACCGGCCGGACCTGTCCGACGCGCCGCCCGCCAAGCTGGAGCGCGGCGTTCCCTCCGCGCGCATCGGCGATCCGGGGCCGATGGGGCGCATCCTCATCCGCGGCGAGCCGGGACACGACATCGTGGATGCGCTCGCCCCCGCTCCCGGCGAGGTGGTGCTGGACAAGCCCGGCAAGGGCGCCTTCCACCAGACCGACCTTTCCCAGATTCTCGCCAACCGCGGCATCGACACGCTGTTCGTCGCCGGCGTCACCACCGAGGTGTGCGTCCACACGACGATCCGCGAGGGCAACGACCGCGGTTTCCGCTGCGTCGCGCTCGGCGATGCCTGCGCCTCCTACTTTCCCGAGTTCCACCGCGTCGGCCTGGAGATGATCAAGGCGCAGGGCGGCATCTTCGGCTGGGTCTCGGACGCCGCCTCCTTCGCCGACGCCCTCAAGGGCACCGCCTCCAAAGCCGCCTGATCCGCCCCTTCACACGTCCGCACCCTCACATGGGAGACCCCGTGATGTCCGCGCCTCACTCATCCGCCTCGGCCGCGTCGGCCCCGCGTCTATGGACGCCGGGCGACTGGAACGCCCTCTTCGGGCTCGGCACCAACGTCCTCGTCAACCTCCTCGTCATGACGGGGCTCTTGAAGTTCGTCGTCGGCCTGCCGGACGAATTGACCTTCGGGCGCATCCTGCCCGCGGTCGGCCTCATGCTCTTCGCCGGCAACATGTACTATGCCTGGATGGGCTATAAGCTCGCCCGCAAGGAGGGCCGCGACACGGTCTGCGCGCTCCCGTCCGGCCCGTCCGTGCCGCACATGTTCATCGTCGTCTTCGTCATCATGATGCCGATCCTCGGCCAGACGGGCGATCCGGTGAAGGCGTGGGAGGCGGGGCTCGCCTGGGTGTTCATCCAAGGCTTCATCCTCATCGGCGGCGGTTTCGTCGCCCCCTTGATCCGCCGCATCACGCCGCGCGCGGCGCTTCTGGGCACGCTGGCCGGCGTCTCCATCGCCTTCATCTCCATGAAGCCGGCGACCGAGATCTTCATGACGTCGATCATCGGCCTCACCTGCTTCGGCGTCATCCTGGTGTCCTGGTTCGGCGGCATCCGCTATCCGAAGAACCTCCCCGCCGGGCTCGTCGCCATCGTGGTGGGCATGGCGATCGCCTGGGGCGCGACGGCGCTCGGCTTCCCCGAGATCGGCGGCATGTCCGGCTCCGCCCTCGCCGGCGCCTTCGCCAACTTCGGCTTCTCGATCCCGCTGCCCGCGGTGGACCACGTCTTCTCGGGGTTCGAGTTCCTGGGCTTCATCCTCGTCACCGCGATCCCGTTCGGCGTCTACGACCTCGTGGAGGCGATGGACAACGTGGAGAGCGCGGAGGCGGCGGGCGACGAATATTCCACCACCGAAGCGCTGGCGGCGGAGGGCACCATCTCGCTCCTCGGCACCTTGATGGGCTCGCCCTTCGCCAACGCGGTCTACATCGGCCATCCGGGATGGAAGTCGATGGGCGGGCGCATCGGCTACTCCGCCGCGACGGGGCTGTTCGTCCTCGCGATCACCTGGTTCGGCATCCTCGCGGTGTTCCTCAACCTGGTGCCGGTGGTGGCGATCGCGCCGATCCTCCTCTACATCGGCATGCTGATCGGCGCGCAGGCCTTCCAGACGACGCCGATGGCGCATGCCCCGGCCATCATCCTCGGCCTCGTCCCGCACCTCGCCGCCTGGGCAAAGACCTTGATCGACGGTGCCTTGGGCGCGGCGGGCACGCCGGTGACGCCGGAGCTCGTCGCCGGGATGGCGCAGAACGGCGTCCTTTATGAGGGGCTCGCCATCCTCGGCAACGGGGCGATCCTGACAGGGCTGGTGCTGGCGGCCATCGGCGTCTTCATCATCGAGAAGAAGCTGGAGATCGCGGCGGCCTTTGCCGGGGCGGGTGCGGTTCTGACATTCTTCGGCTTCATGCATGGGGCCGCCGTCGGGGTCGCGGTGTCGCCGATGATCGCGCTCGCCTATGCGGTGCTGGCCGGGTTCCTGGTGGGCCTCGCCAAGCTGGAGACGGGCCGCGAGAGCGCGGCCATGGCCGCGCCGGTCGCCGCCGAATGAGCGGCGATCGGTCTCGCATCGGCGCGGCCCATGCCGCGCCGCATGATCGCGCGGCGCGCGCAGCGCCGCAGGGCGGCTCGACGAATGACGGCTCGGCGCCGGGAGCCTCCGCCGCCGTCCCTCCGGCCTTCGATGCGGCCGGATTCGACGCGGCCGCCTTCGCCGAGCCTGCCGCCTCTGCCGTGGGCCTCACGCTCGTCCCGGCGCACATGCCGGGCGTGGTGCGCTTCCTCGCCATCGCCGCGGAGATGGCCGCCACAGTGGACGCCGCCCCGCTCGACGAGAGGGCGCTCACCCCCGCCCCCGTCTTCCGCCTGCCCGGCCCCTACGACAACGAGCCGTCCCGATGAGCCTCTCCCCCTTCGCCTCCGCCGCCGCCATCGCCCGTGCCGTCAATGCGGGCGAGACCACCGCGCGGGCCGTCACCGAGGCGGCGCTCGGCCACATCGCCGCCACCGATGAAAGCGTGAACGCCTTTTCCGCGGTGACCTCCGCGCGGGCGCTCGCGGCGGCCGATGCGGTGGACGCGGCGCGCGCGGCCGGGCGGACGGCCCCGCTCGCGGGTGTGCCCTTTGCGGTGAAGAACCTCTTCGACCTTGCTGGCCACACCACCGTTGCGGGCGCGAAGATCACCGCGGCCGACGCCCCCGCCCGGCGCGATGCCGACCTCGTCACCGCCATGGAGGCGGCGGGCGCGGTCTGCGTCGGGGCGCTCCACATGGGCGAGTTCGCCTACGACTTCACCGGCGAGAACGACCATTACGGACCGTGCCGCAACCCGCACGACACCGCGCGCATGACCGGCGGGTCGTCGTCCGGCTGCGGCGGGGCGACCGCGGCGGGCATGGCACCGATCTCGCTCGGATCCGACACCAACGGGTCGCTGCGCGTCCCCGCCTCACTGTGCGGCATCTTCAGCCTGAAGCCGACCTATGGGCGCCTATCCCGCGGCGGGACCTACCCTTTCGTGGACAGCCTCGACCATCTCGGCCCCCTCGCCCGCACGGTGGAGGACCTGGCGCTCGCCTACGATGCGCTGATCACCGCCGACACAGCGCGCGACCACGGCGCGGCGCGGCACCCCGCGGCCCCGGCCGGCGACCTTTCCGGGCGCGCCCCGCGCGTCGGCATGCTGCGCGGCTGGTTCGAGGCGACCGCGTCCGACGAGGCGAACGAGCGGCGCGACCGCGCGGCCGCCGCCTTCGGAACACCCGCCGATGTCGAGATCGACGGCGCCGAGGCGGGGCGCGCCGCCGCCTACCTCATCACCAATTCCGAGAGCGCGGCGTTCCACCTGCCGCGCCTGCGCACCGAAGCCGCCGCGTTCGACCCCGACACGCGCGACCGTTTCCTGGCCGGGGCGCTGCTGCCCGCGGCCTGGGTCGCACGGGCGCAGCGGGTGCGCTGGTGGTGGCTCGGCCAGGTGATGGCCGCCTTCGACGCGGCGGACGTCGACGTTCTGATGGTTCCCGCAACGCCCTTCACCGCCCCCGCCATCGGCCAGAAGACGTTGACGCTGGCGGGCCGCACGGTGCCGCTGCGCCCCAATCTCGGCCTTCTGGCGCAACCCTTCTCGTGCATCGGCCTGCCGGTCGTCACCGTGCCAGTGTTCGCGCCGGGGGAGATGCCCATCGGCATGCAGATCATCGCCCGGCCCTGGCAGGAGGCCACGGCCTTGCGCGCCGCAGCCCGGCTGGAGGCGGCGGGCTTTCGCGCTCACGCCCCGGCGCTCGCCGCCGCTACGGCCTCCGCGGCCGTTGCGCCCGCCACCTGAGCGATCAACGCGGCGAGGTGGTGCCTTCGAGAAGGTTCGCCTCCATCGCCGCCAGCGCTGTCGTCAACTGCAGCGCGAACCGCGCGGAGGCGACGGGAAGAACGCGCCGGCGCATCTGGCCGAGCAGCAGGTGCCCCGCCGCCACGTCGCGCTGGCTGACCGGGCGGATGGCGAGGTCGCCCACATCGTCCGGCTTCAGGCCGATGGGAATCTGGAAGCCCACCGCCCCTTCCTCGCGCACATAGTGGCGCGCCAGCTCGAAGCTGTCGCACTCCAACACGGGCTTCAGCCCCTCCGACATGCGGTGCGTGGCAAGGTCCAGAAGATGGCGCACCCCGATCGGCGCCGTCGGCACCACGTGCGGCACGGCGAGGCAATCGCGCAGCCGCACCTCGGGCTTGGCGGCCAGCGGGTGGTCCTTCGCCATCATCGCGTAGACCGGCTGCGGGATGCTCGCCAGAACCTCGAAATCGACCATGTACATCGGCTCGAAGACCAGGGCGAGGTCGGTGGAGAAGTTCACCAATTCCCGCTCCGCCGCCGCCCTGTCCCGCACATAGACCGCGAACGACACACCCGGATGCTCCGCCCGGTAGCGGGCGATCTCGCGCGGCAGAAAGTAGGGTTGCAGCGCCTGGCTGCAGGCGATCGACACGTGGCCGCGCCGGACGCCCGAAAGGTCGGCCACCTGACGCTGCACGCGGTCGAAGTCGGACCGCTGCATCCGGTAATGCTGCACCAGGAGTTCGCCCGCCGCATTCAGCCTCACCCCGCGCGGAAGCCGCTCGAACACCTGCGCGCCGAACTCGTCCTCGAACCGCTGGATGCGCCGGTTGAGCGCCGACGAGGTGATGTTGAGGTCGTCCGCCGCTTTGCGGATCGACCCCGCCCGCGCGACGTCCTCGATCAGCTTCAACGTCTCCAGATGCCGCGCCATCCCCCGCCTCCCGTGCCACGATCCGACCGCTGCATTCAATGAAGCGGAACAGTGAAAAACTAGCAATGGATTGCAGCGGAACTTTCAGGCAGCCTCACTTCACACCACCCGACACGTCCGACCCACCGAAACATTCATCCGAGGAGCCGCGCGATGATCTCGAGACGTTCCATCCTGAAAGGCGCCGGTGCCGGCCTTGCCGTCACGTCGCTTCCGTTCGCTTCGGTCCTGAACGCAAAGGCCGCATCGGGCGACGTGCTGGTCGCCGTGCACGGCGCCACCATCAACTCGCTCGACCTGCACCGCACCGGCACCAACCGGCCGAGCTATCAGGTCGCGGTCAACTGCTACGACCGCCTCGTCTCCTTCGGCATCAAGACGCTGGAGGACGGCTCGCTCTCCTACGACTATGCGACGATCCAGCCCGATATCGCGAAATCCTGGCAGGTGTCCGACGACGGCACGGTCCTGACCTTCACCCTGCGCGACGACGTGACGTTCCAGGACGGCACCCCCGTGACGGCCGAGGACGTGAAGTGGTCCTTCGATCGCGCGGTGACGGTCGGCGGCTTCCCCACGGTGCAGATGAAGGCCGGCGGGCTGGAGCGGCCGGACCAGTTCGAGGCGGTGGACGCCACCACCTTCGTCATCACCCTCGACAAGCCGTCCAAGCTGGCGCTGCCGGACCTTGCGGTGCCGGTGCCGTTCATCCTCAACTCCAAGGTGGCCAAGGCGAACGCCACCGAGGCGGACCCGTGGGCGATGGAGTACGTCCACAAGAACACCATCGGCTCGGGCGCCTTCAAGGTGATCCGCTGGGACCAGGGCCAGCAGCTCGTCTATGAGCGCAATGACAATTGGCACGGTGAGCTTCCGGGCGTGAAGCGCCTCATCCTGCGCGATGTGCCGAGCCCGGCGACGCGCCGCGCCCTGATCGAGCGCGGCGACGTTCAGCTTTCCTTCGACATCCCCAACAAGGATGCCAAGGAGCTCGCCGACGCGGGCGTCACCGTCTATTCCACGCCGATCGAGAACGCGATCCAGGTGGTCGGCCTCAACACCAACTTCGAGCCCTTCACCGACCCCGACGTGCGCAAGGCGATCGCCTACGCCATCCCCTACGAGGAGATCTTCCAGACCGCCGCCTACGGGCGCGGCAACAAGATGTGGGGCGGCCCCGAGACCGCGACGGACCCCGTGTGGCCGCAACCCTCGCCCTACTTCACCGATCTCGACAAGGCACGCGAGCACCTCGCCAAGTCCGCCTACGCTGACGGGTTCGACGTGCCCTTCTCCATCGACCTCGACCAGAGCGACTGGATGGAGCCGACCGCGATCCTGATCATCGAGGCGCTCGCCAAGATCGGCATCACCTCCACCCTGGAGAAGATCCCCGGCGCCAACTGGCGCACCGCCTCGCTGGTGGAAAAGCGCCTGCCGCTGCACCTGGAGAACTTCGGCGGCTGGCTGAACTACCCGGACTATTACTTCTTCTGGGCCTACCAGGACGGGCACCTCTTCAACTCGTCCAACTACCGCAACGACGAGATGGAAGCCCTGGTCGACAACGCGCTGCACATGGAGACCGACAATCCGGAGTGGGCGCCCGCGATCATGCGCATGATCGAGATTGCCTACGAGGATCTGCCGCGCATCCCGCTGTGGCAGCCGGCGCTCAACGTCGCCTCCAACGGTGCGGACGGTTACGCCTACTGGTTCCACCGCCAGCTCGACGCCCGCACCCTCGGCCCGGCGAGCTCGTGAGATGGAGCGGCTGAAACCCATCCTGACGCGGATCGCCCAGGCGATCCCCGTGGTCGTCGGCGTGGTGGTCATCAGCTTCGTGCTAACCCGCGCTCTGCCGGGCGACCCTGCGGTCTTCTTCGCCGGGGCCGCCGCGGATGCGGCGTCCATCGAACAGGTGCGCAGCGAGCTGGGTCTCGATCAGCCGCTCCCCGTCCAGTTCCTGTACTATGTGCAGGACCTCGCTTCGGGCGATCTCGGCAACTCGGTGTCGACGGGTCAGCCCGTCGCCACCGACCTCGCCCGGCGCCTGCCCGCCTCGCTGGAACTCACGCTGGCGGCGCTGCTGCTGTCCTGCAGCATCGCCGTGCCGCTCGGCGTCCTGGCGGCGACGCGGCCCGGCTCGTGGGTCGACCACGTCTGCCGCGTGCTGGTGACGACAGGTGTGTCGATGCCGACCTTCTTTACCGGCATCCTCCTCATCTACGTCTTCTATTATCTCCTCGGCTGGGCCCCCTCGCCGCTCGGCCGGCTCGACTTCATGTACATCGAGCCGGACCGCGTGACCGGCTTCTTCCTGATCGACGCCGCCTTGGTGGGCGATTGGGAGACCTGGCTCGCCGCGCTGAAACAGTTGGCGCTGCCGGCGATCACCCTCGCCCTCTTCACCATGGCCCCCATCGCGCGAATGACGCGTGCGGCAATGCTGGCGGCACTGTCGTCGGACTTCATCCGCACCGCCCGGGCGGCGGGGCTGACGCGGCGCAAGATCCTCTACGGCTATGCGCTACGTAACGCTCTGCTGCCGGTCGTCACCACGCTCGGCATGGTCTTCTCCTTCACGCTCGGCGCCAACGTCTTGGTGGAGAAGGTGTTCGCCTGGCCCGGCATCGGCTCCTACGCGGTCGAGGCGCTGGTGGCGTCCGACTATGCCGCCGTGCAGGGCTTCGTGCTGGCCATGGCGCTGTTGTTCGTCGCCCTCAACCTCGTGATCGACATCGCCTACGCCGCGATCGATCCGCGCATCGGGTTCGAAAGCCAATGAGCACCGCAGCCGCCGCCCCCGCCGCGCCGCGCCAGTCGACGCTCGGCCACATCGCCTACGTCCTGAAGGACAACCCGGTGACGATGCTGGCCTTCGCGATGTTCGCGGTGATCATCCTCACCGCCTTTATCGGCCCGCTGATCGCGCCTTACGACCCGCTCGCCTCGAACGCCGCGCGCGCACTGGAGGCACCGTCCTGGGATCACTGGTTCGGCACCGACAATCTCGGCCGCGACGTGTTCAGCCGCGTCCTCGTCGCCACCCGGCTCGACCTTACGATCTCGGTCGCCGCCGTCGCCCTCTCCTTCATCGCCGGGTCCGTTCTGGGCGCCGCCGCGGGCTACTGGGGCGGATGGCTGGATGCGGCCCTGTCGCGCATCCTCGACACCATCATGGCCTTCCCGCTCTTCGTCCTCGCCATGGGCATCGTGGCCGCGATGGGCAACACGATCGAGAACATCATCTACGCCACCGCCGTCATCAACCTGCCCTTCTATGCGCGGCTGGTGCGGGCCGAGGTGAACATCCGCCGGAATGCCGGCTTTGCGCAGGCGGCCAAGCTGTCCGGCAATTCCGACGTGCGGGTGCTGGCGCTGCACATCTTCCCCAACGCGCTGCCGCCGATGATGGTGCAGATCTCGCTCAATCTCGGCTGGGCGATCCTCAACGCGGCGGGGCTCTCCTTCATCGGCCTCGGCGTGCGCCCGCCGACGCCCGAATGGGGCATCATGGTCGCCGAGGGCGCCAACTTCATCGTCTCCGGCGAATGGTGGCTGGCCTTCTTCCCCGGCATGGCCCTCGTCCTCGCCGTCTTCACCTTCAACCTCCTCGGCGACGGTCTGCGCGACATGGTCGACCCGCGGAGGCGCACGTGAGAATGCGGTCGGCGCTCTGCGCCGGCTCTCGTGGCGCTGGTCGCGGCTGGCGCCGCGACGGGCGAGGGTGTTCCCCCTCGCGCTCCCCCGGTTCGCCACCCGGCAGGGGTTGGGGTCAGACGACCGCTGCGCGGTCCTCCGCCACCAACCCCGCGATCCAGCCTGTTCCGGGCTCCGACCGCGTCAAGGGTGAAGGCTTCGCCCGCCGCTGCGCGGCGCCCTTGACCCGGCCGGATCCCTCGAGCGCCCCCCTCCTCACCAGCATCAGGAGCGCGTTTCCATGCTGACGATCAAGGACCTCAACGTCGCCTTCCGGACCCGGCGCGGCATCGTGGATGCCGTGAAGGGCATCTCGCTGGAGCTCGGCACCGGCGAGACGCTCGGCATCGTCGGCGAGTCGGGCTCGGGCAAATCCGTCACCTCCTACGCGTTGATGCGGATTTTGGACGCGGGCGGCACCATCAAGGCCGCCGACGTCACCTATTCGGGCATCGACCTCGCCAAGGCGACCGAGCGGCAGATGGGCGACATTCGGGGCCGGGAGATCTCGATGATCTTCCAGAACCCGCGCGCCGCGCTGAACCCGATCCGCAAGGTCGGCCACCAGATCGAGGACGTTCTGCGCCGCCACAACCGCGCCACCCGGTCCGACGCCAAGGCCAAAGCGATCGAGGCCATGGAGGCGGTGAAGATCCGCGACGCCGCCAGCCGCTACGAGGCCTACCCGTTCGAATTGTCGGGCGGCATGTGCCAGCGCATCGTCATCGCCATCGCCCTCGCCTGCGATCCGCGCCTGTTGATCGCCGACGAGCCCACGACGGGCCTCGACATCACCACCCAGAAGGCGGTGATGGACCTCGTCGCCGAGCTGATCCGCGACCGCGGCATGAGCGCCATCGTCATCACCCACGACCTCGGCCTCGCGGCGCAATATTGCGACCGCATCGCGGTGATGAAGGACGGAGTGATCGTCGAGACCGGCCCCTCGGCGGAGGTGTTCGGCGCGCCCAAGCATGCCTATACGCAGCGCCTTGTGGACGCGACGCCGCGCCTTGGCGCCACCACCCGCAGCCTGCTGCCGGCCGAGGCGCGCACGCCCGAGCCGCTGCACCGCCCGTCCGACACGCCGCTTCTGGAGGTGAAGAGCCTGGTGAAGACCTTCGCCGGCAAGTCAGGCCCGGTGCAGGCGGTGAAGGGTATCTCCTTCATGGTGCGCGAGGGGGAGACGGTCGGCCTCGTCGGCGAATCCGGCTGCGGCAAGTCCACCACGTCATCCATGGTGGTGCGGCTGATGGATCCGACGTCGGGTCAGATCCTGTTCGCGGGCGAGGACCTCGCCAAGGCGCCCGCCGCCGGGTTCGCCAAGGATCCGCGGCGGTCCAAGATCCAGATGGTATTTCAGGACGCCACCGACAGCCTGAACCCGCGCCACACCGCCGCCCGCGCAATCGAGGAACCGCTGCGCCAGATGACGCGGGATGGCGGCAAGGCCCGGCGCGAGAGGGTGCGCGACCTCGCCCACCTCGTCGGCCTGCCTCAACACCTCCTCGATCGCTTCCCGCACCAGCTTTCCGGCGGGCAGAAGGCGCGCGTCGGCATCGCCCGCGCCATCGCCGTGGACCCGCGCTTCCTCATCCTGGACGAACCCACCGCCGCGCTCGACGTGTCGATCCAGGCGGTCGTCCTCAACCTTCTCGTCGACCTCAGAAGCCGCCTCAACATGAGCTATCTCTTCGTCAGCCACGACCTCAACGTCGTGCGCCTGCTGTGCGACCACGTGGTGGTGATGCAGAACGGCGCCATCGTGGAATCGGGTCCCGTCGCCACGGTGATGGACGCGCCCACCAATCCCTACACCGCCTCCCTGATCGACGCCGCGCCGCAGCCGCCGGTGCGCCAGCTTGCGGCCTGACCTCATGACGCTTTCCGACATCCCCTTCACGCTGTCCGGCATCCGCGCGGCCTATGCCGCCGGTGCCACCCCCGCGGGCGTGATCGCCGAGGTGTACCGGCGCATCGACGCGGTGGGCGATCCCGGCATCTTCCTGCATCTGCCGCCGCTCACCGAGGCGCTGGCCGCCGCCGAGGCGATCGGCCCGGACGACGGCCGCCCGCTCTGGGGCATCCCCTTCGCCGTCAAGGACAACATCGACGTGGCCGGGATGCCGACCACGTCCGCCTGCCCCGCCGTCAGCCGCATGGCGGAGGCGGACGCCTTCGTGGTGGCGCGGCTGAAGGCGGCCGGGGCCATAGTCGTCGGCAAGACCAATCTCGACCAGTTCGCCACCGGGCTCGTCGGCGTCAGAACGCCCCACGCGGCGCCGAAGAACAGCGTCGACCCCGCCATCGTGCCCGGCGGATCCTCCTCCGGCTCGGCCGTGGCGGTGGGGCACGCGATCGTGCCCTTCTCCCTCGGCACCGATACGGCGGGCTCCGGCCGCGTGCCGGCCGCGCTCAACAACATCGTCGGGCTGAAGCCGTCCTTGGGCGCGCTGTCGGCGGGGGGCATGATGCCGGCCTGCCGCACCATCGACACCATTTCCATCTTCGCGCTGACGGTGGCGGACGCGCATACCGTTTTCCGCGCCGCCGCCGCCTTCGACCCGGCCGACGCCTATTCGCGCCCGGTCGCCACGCCGGAGCCCGCCGCGCCTCCCGTCCCGCGCATCGGCATCCCTGATGCTGCGAGCATCGAGTTCTTCGGCGACGACGTGCAGGCAGAGAATTTTGCCGCCACCGTGGCGAGCCTCGAGGCGGAGGGGGCGGTCCTCGTCCCCTTCGACCTCACGCCGTTCACGCAGATCGCCGAGATGCTGTATTATGGCGCGTTCGTGGCCGAGCGGCACACGGTGCTGGAACCGCTCCTGGCCACGCAGCCGGATGCGGTGCATCCCGTCACCCGCAAGGTGGTGGAGAAGGCGCTCCGCTTCACCGCCACGGACGCTTTCCGCGACATCTACCGCCTCGCCGAGCTGAAGCGGGCGGTCGAGCCCGTGCTGGCGTCCGTCGACGCGCTGTGCGTGCCGACGATCCCGACCTTCTACACGGTCGCGGACCTCCAGGCCGACCCGATCGGCCCGAATTCGCGGCTCGGCACCTACACCAATTTCGTCAACCTCATCGACATGTGCGGCATCGCCGTGCCGTCGCTGCCCCGGACCGACGGGCGGCCGGGTAGCGTCACCTTCCTCGCCCCGCATGGGCGCGACGCTCTGGTGGCCGGTCTCGCCGCCCTGGTGGAGCAGTTCGGGCGCCGCACTTTGGGGGCCACCGCGCACCCCGTACCGCCGCCGGTGGCCGCAGCGCCCCCCGCCGCCTCCGCCGGTGAGATCGAGATCGCCGTGTGTGGCGCGCACATGTCGGGCATGGCGCTCAACGGCGAGCTGACGTCGCGCGGCGGGCGGTTCCTGCGTGCGGTCGAAACTGTGCGCGAATATGCCCTCTTCGCGCTCCCCGGCGGGCCGCCGATGCGACCGGGCATGGTGCGCATCGGGCCGAACGGCGGTGCGATCGCGGTGGAAGTGTGGGCGCTGCCTCTGGCCGAGGTCGGCTCATTCCTCGACGGCATCCCGGCTCCGCTCGGCCTCGGCACCACCCGCCTTGCCGACGGCACCACACCGAAGGGCTTCGTGTGCGAGGCGGTCGCCACCGCCAGCGCGCAGGATGTGACGTCCTACGGGAGTTGGCGGGCCTTCACCGCGGCCCGCCTCGCGAGCTGACCGGCCGCGGCGGCGGGTCCGGCCGCCCGCGCCGACACCGGTCCGCCGCCGCGGCCGCGTCTTACGGGGCCGCTTGACCGGCCCACCGCGGCCGCCACCTCTTGCGGGGCCTCGATTTACCGGGCCGCGCTGCTCTGCGCGCTGCGGACCCGTGTGACGCGGCCTGCCTCCGCCTCCTCCGCCGCAATGTCGGCGAGGCCCTGTGCGGCGTCGCCGGGCACCCCGGCGCGGGTGGCACCGCTGGTGCGGGCCAGCAACGCCGCCACCTCGCTGCCGACGATCGGCCGGCTGAAGAGGTAGCCCTGCACCTCCTGGCAGCCCTCCGCCTGCGCCCGGACGAGCTGCTCCTCGGTCTCGATCCCCTCGGCCACCGTGGCGATGCCGAGCGTATTGGCGAGACCCGCCACCGCCCGTACGATCGCCACCGACTGCGCCGACTCGAAATCGCGCATGAAGGAACGGTCGATCTTGATCTTGTCGAACGGGAAGAGCCGCAGATAGCCGAGGCTCGAATAGCCCGTGCCGAAGTCGTCCATGGCGATCCTGACGCCGAGGTCGCGCAGGCGCTGCAGGGTGTGGACCGTCGCGCCCGCATCGTCGAGCAGGATCTGCTCGGTGATCTCGAGCTCCAGGCGCGAGGGGGTGATCTGCGCCTCCTCCAGCGCATCGCGCACGTCGTCCACCAGAAGGCCGCTCTTGAACTGAACCGGCGACAGGTTGACCGAGATGGTCAAGTCGGCCGGCCACGTCGCCGCCGCGAGGCACGCCTCGCGCAGGGCCCAGCGCCCGACCTGGCCGATGACGCCGATCTCCTCCACCATCGGGATGAAGTCGGCCGGGGCGACGAGACCGCGCTCCGGATGGCGCCAGCGCAGCAGCGCCTCGAACCCGCCGATGCTGCCGCTCTCCGCCTTCACCAGCGGCTGGTAGAACAGCTCGAACTGCCCCGCCGCCAGCGCCCCGCGCAGGTCCAGCTCCAGCTTGCGGCGCTCCTGCATGCGGTCGTTCATGTCCGGCTCGAAGAAGCTGTGCGTGCCGCGGCCGCGTTCCTTGGAGCGGTAGAGCGCCATGTCCGCGCAGCGCAGGATCTCGTCCGGATCGAGCCCGTCGTCGGGCGCGATGGCGATGCCAACGCTCGCGCCGATGACGACCTTGTGGCTGTCGATCTCGTAGGGTCGGCTCACCTCGGCGATCAGCCGCTCGGCGAGCGACGAGGCGGACTGGGGCTGACCGAGGTCCAACTGCACGATGGCGAACTCGTCACCGCCGAGGCGCGCCAGCATGTCCGTCGGGCGCAGGCACGAGCGCACGCGGCCCGCGACGAGTTTCAAGAGCGCGTCGCCGACCGGATGGCCGAGCGTGTCGTTGACGGCCTTGAAGTGATCGAGGTCGAAGCAGATCACCGAGATGGAATGGCCGCGCGCCGCCCGAGACAGCGCCTTCTCCAACCCTTCGCGGAAGGCGACACGGTTGGGCAGCTCTGTCAGCATGTCGTGCAGCGCCATGAAGGCGATGCGCGCCTCCTGTGCCTTGCGCTCCGTCACGTCCTCGTGGACCGAGATGGAACCGCCGTCCGTCGTCGGCTTGTGCGAGATGGAAATCACCCGGCCGTTGCTCAAGTCGACGTTGAAATAGGTCGGGTAACGCAGGTCGGCCGATGCCACCATGGAGTTGATGGAGGCCTCCGACGAATCGATCAGCCCGCGAGCGGCACAGCTTTCCAGGATCGTGCGCAACGACGTGCCCGGCGCGAACAGGCTCTGGTCCGCGCTCCATAGCTCCGCCATCCGCTCGTTGGCGATGACGACCTCCTTGTTGTTGTCGAGCATGATGAGGCCGTGGGACATGCTGGACAGCGCCGCCTTCAGCCGGTCGTGCTGAAGCTGAATCTCGGCCTCGGACTGTTCCAAGATCGTGCGCCGCGCATAGGCGAGCTCGGCCAGCATGGAATTGAAGGCGCGCGCCAGGGCGCCGATCTCGTCGAGGCGGGTGACGATCGACGCATCGTCCATGCGGCTGAGGTCGCCGCTGAGGCTGATGCGTGTAGCGTGCTGCGTGAGGCGGCCGATGGGACCGCTGATGCGACTGGCCACGACATAGCCGATCACCGCCGCGGCCACGAGGTAGACGACCAGCGTCAGGCCGACGAGGATGAGCGCCTGCGAAATCACCGAATGCGAGGTGCGGCGAGCTTCCTGGTTGAGGCTGATGACGCCTTCGCGGACCTTTTCCAGGAGGTCGAAATAGTTGAGGCGGATCTGCTCGGCGGCGAGGTCACCCGCGGCCAGCTCCGCGCGGGCATTCTCAAGATCCTCCAGCGCCGCGAACAGTCCGCCTTCGGACAGAGCCAGGCGCCCGAACGTGGCGAAATGGCTGTCGAAGGTCGCCGTAGAACCGATTTCGGGGACCGCACGCAGCTCGGCGCGCATGCTGTTGGCGAGATCACGGGCCTCGAACCAGGCCTCCTGCACCTCGTGCCGCTCCATGTCGATATCGCCGCCGGAGCGCGCGGCATCGGCGACCGCATCCCCGGCCTCGCCGACGACGTGCTCGAGGTGGCTGATCTTGCTCTGCAGGCTGATGAGCCAAGCGAAGAGCGGGTGGCTGCGGTCGCGCAGCTCGTCGACTTCCAGCGCCGGGTCGTTCAGCGCATCGACGACGGCGAGCCGCGCCGTGTTCATCTGGAGCTCGATCTGTTCGTGGAGGACGAAGACGTCGGTCCTGATCTGTTCGACGACGTCCTCGATCTGGCCCCTCAGCTCGCCGATCGCACGCTCCGCCTCGACCTGGCGGAAGTGGGCCAGCAGCATCTTGCGCAACGCCGTGGCAAAGCCGCGCTCGCTGGCCCGCGTTTCCGCGATCGGCAAACCGAGGTTCGCCTGTTCGCTCAGCCGCTCCAGATTGGAGATGCGCTCGTCCGCCTCGCGATGAAGGCGCTCGATGGTATCCGCCGCCGCGACGACGACGACGCCGTCGGCGCCGGCATCGGTCGCCGTCGCGCGAAGCCGGCGCGAGATTTCGAGGAGCGAGAGCGTATCGCTCAGCATCGGCGTCGTGACGTCGGTGAAGACGGTGACGCTGTTGGCGACACGGCTCACCGAGTGAAGGCCGATCGCCCCGCCGGCGATGGCGCCGATCGCCAGGACGACGAAGATGGCCGTCAGCTTGCGCCTGAGGCTGGAGGTGGTGCGTTGCAACGCCACGGGAATGGGCGGGGGAGCAGACAGCATGGCGCGCTCAGTCGATGCGGCGCGACGCGAGGAGCGCGCTGCGCGCGTGAACGGCGCGGCGGGCCGCCTCCTCCTGACGGCACAGTGCGGCGGCGAGGAGCCACGCCGGCCCCGCTGCTGCGGTTGCGACAAGGCCGGCCAGCTCAGGAATCGCGTGGCCGTCGCCGTAAAGGACGCTGCCCAAAAGCAGCGCACCAACCACAGACAGGACGATCGACGGAGGTGTCATTGCAGATCTCGCGGCCAAATTGCAAAGCGGCCGAAGATTAAGTTGGCAACCTGGGCTCAGCCTGCTGCCGTTCCGCCGGGTGGATCCGCGGGGCCGTGCGCCCCGGTTTGGGGCCCCCGATGCGCTGTTGCCGCCATCACGGCCGCGCCGCAGGTGTGTCGGGGAGACGGGGCATGACCCCGCAGCCTCGATCGTGCGGCGGACGGGGACGGCAATGGGCGCCGAAGAAATCACGCCCGGTGCGGCACGCCCCCTCCCACACGCGCATCGATTTGCTATAGACGTCCGTCGGCGTTGCCGTCACGGGGGTGTAGCTTAACGGTTAAAGCCACCGGCTCATAACCGGCCCGATGGGGGTTCGAATCCCTCCGCCCCTACCACACCGCGTCCTACGCCATCCGCGCGCGCCTCGACCGGCCCCCGCGGCGTCGATCGGCGGCAAGACGGCAATTGCGCCCCCAACCCTCGCCGCGTGGCCTCAGCTTGGTGCTGCCAGACGCCCGGCGCCGTCGCTGCCCGAGCCTCCCGGCGGTTCTCACGATGCCGAGCGGTTTCGCGGGCTCAGTTCACCCGAACGGGCGCTCGGATCAGAAATCCCAGCGCAGGCGCACCATTCCGGCGTGGCTGTCGAAGCCGTCGCCGAACGCGCCGTCGTACTCGGCCCGCACCCCGAAGCCCTTCAGCCCCGTCACCTCCAACCCGGCGGCGACATGACCGACGATGTCGGCCACCGGCAACGTCGTGTCGAAGTCGCCGACGCCGGGGCCAGCCGCGGCGAGGTGCGCCGACGTGGTCACACCGTCGAGGCTCGAGAAGCTCACCCCGCCGCGCGCATAGGCCCTCAGGAAGGCGCTTTCGCCCAGACCCACCCGAGCGCCGAGTTCCAGCGCCGGCGTGGCGCGCACCGCGACCTCGTCGATGCTGTCCACGGAAAGGTTGAGTATACCCGCGCCGCTTTCGGTGTAGCCGTCCGCATGGGAATAGATCAGGTCGAGGTCGACCTGGGGTTTGGCGTAGAAGGCCCCGGTGGAGGCAACGTAGGATGCCCGCAGCCGGCCGGCGATCGCCGCGGAGTCGAGGTCGCCGCGGGCGGTGCTCGCAAATCCCGGCAGGCCGATGGAGCGGCGGCTGTCGAAGCTGCCATATGTGCCTGCGACGGCCGCGGCGAGTTGCCAGGGGCCGATGTCGTGCTTGAGGGACAGCCCGCCGACGACCGAATCGCCGCGGGTCCTCTGCCGCCCGCCTGAACCGTCGATGGAGGAGTTCTCGTATCCGAGTGAGGCGCCGACGTACCAGTCAGGGCGGACCTGCACCTGCACTCCGGCCGAAAGGGACCACACGTCAGCATCGTATCCGACACCTCCGCCGCGGTTCGACTGATTGGCTGCGAGCACGCTCGCCCCGCCCCAGATGCAGGAGTCCTCGTCCAAATCCGCCGAGCCTTCCGCGAAGACCGGGCAGCTCAGCATGGCGCCGAGCCAGCGGTTCGACATCGCGAAGTTGTTCGCCCCTGCAGCCTGCGAGGCACCCGGCGAAAGCTGCGACAGACCGTCGACATAGTTGGCGGGACTGACGGCCGCGATCGCATCGAGCGCGGCGAAGAGCGTGCCGAAGTCGTCGTTCCGGCTATCGAAAACCGCGTCGAGATGGTGGGCGACCGCCTCTTCGGACGCGGTCATCCGGCCGGACAGTCCGGCGAAGTCGGAATCCGCGGCATAGACCGCCAGCTCCCTCTCGGACCGCGTCAGCGCGTAGTCGAAGAGCGGGCTGTCGATCGCCTCGATCCTTCCGGTGAGCGTGCCCCGCGTCCTGAGGACGGTGAGCGGACGGCCGCCCACGATGCTCGCGGTGTTGAGGGCGATGCGCCCATCGAGGCTCGCATCCCCGGTCACGCGGATGCGGTCGGACCTCCGGGCCGCGAAATCGACGTCGGCGACGAGCACGCCCGTGCCCGACTGTGTCACGTCGCCTTCGACCCGCAGCCTGTCGGCGCTCCCCGTCCGGCCGATCCGCATGGTGCCGCGATTGTCGATGTCCGCCTGGTAGAGCGAAGCGTCGGCCAGGACGCCGAACTGACGGTTGATGATCTCGCCGATGGGGTCGTCACCCGCGGACCGGGCGCGGCTCGTCGCCTCAACCGCGACGCGCTCCACATTGCCGCGGATGGTGCCCGCGTTGCGTATGGTGAAGCTCGGGGCCGGTCCCGCCGCGACGCTCTGTGCGACGCCGTTGTCATAGTAGACGACCGCTTTTTCGCCGGTGACAGAGGCGCTGGCCCCGGTGTTGACGATCTGCGTGTAGCCGTCGACCACGATGCCGGTGCCCTGTGCGGCGGCGACGCTGCCGGTGACGGTCACCTCGCTCACGGACGTGGTGGAGCCGGTCGCCCCCTGGCTCTGCGCCATCACGCCCACGCTGCCCTCGCCGTTCACCGTGACGTCACCTTCCACCGTCACGGAGGCCAGATCGCCGAAGCCGAAGTCTGCGGCGTTCCCGGTCGTCCCGGCCACGGTGGACGTGGCGTCGCCGCCCAGACCGCCACCGCCGCCGATCGACTGGGCGATGATCCCGTAGGCCCCGGTCCCGTCGGTCGTGATGGTCGTTCCCCCGGCCACTTGCACGGTGACGGACCCGCCGTCGCCGATGGACATTCCGCCGTTGGCGTGGGCGCCGTTGTCGCGAAGGTTCAGGGCACGGCCGTCGTCGGCGCCGCCGATGCCACCGCCCCCGCCAATCGATTGGGCAATCACGGCGTGCGCACCGGCTCCGCGGGTGATGATCCCGGTGCCGGAGAGCGTGACGTCGACGTTGCCGCCGCTGCCGATCCCGCCGCCGAGGGTGACGTCGGTCACTCCCTCGTGCGACCCGGTCGTCGCCACGCCGCCGCCCCCGCCGATCGACTGGGCGACGATGCCGTAGGCCCGGTCCCCGGTCGTCGACCCGTCGATGCCGGTGTTGATGGTGACGGTGTTGCTGGCGGGCGGCTCGCTGAAGAAGGTCGGGCCGTCGACGGGGCCGACCGCGATCGACATGGCGTGGCTCGACGGGTTCTGATCGGCCGCCGCACTGCCGGCGCCCGCATACCCGCCGCCACCGGCGACCGCTTGGGCGAGCACCAGATAGGCGTCGGCGCCCTGGGTGGTGAGGGTCGCTGAGGAGTTGTCGAGCCTCACCGTGCCGGTGCCGGCGGCGACGGCGCTTTCGGTCGCGCCCAGTCGCAGCCATCCGGACGCGCGGTCGGACCCGTCGCCGCCCATGCCGCCGCCGCCGGTGATGGACTGCATGACGAGGGCGTGGGCGGCATGGCCGGAGGTGGTGATCGTGCCGCCGTCGATCGTCATGCCGACATTTCCGCCGGTGCCGATTTCGCCGTTGGACCCGCCGATCGTGATTTTCGCGTCGGCGGTCGCATCGCTGCCCGCGGCGAGGGAGCTCGCGCCGACACCGCCGCCGCCGCCGATAGACTGGAGAACGACGCCGTCCGCCCAATCGCCGCTCGTGCGAACCGTGCTGGTCAGCGTGCCGCCGATGGTGCCGCCATTCCCGCCCGTGCCACCCGTGCCGCCGAGGTTGACGGTCAAGGTATAGTCGGTGTCGTCGTCACCCCCGCCGAAGCCGTCACCGTCGTTGCTGTCGTCGCCGGCGTCGTTGCCCCAGGATCCGGCGAGGCCGCCGCCGCCGCCGATCGACTGGGCGAGCACGCCGTCTGCATCGCCGCCGGTCGTGGTGATGTTGCCGCCGATCTGCATGCCGGAGATCGTTCCGCCATTGCCGCCGTTGGCGCCGGCGCGGCCGACATCGATGGTGACTTGGGCGGAGAAATCGCTGTCTTCGTCCTCGCCGTCTTCCGACGTGCCCGAGGCCGACAGACCGATCGTTCCGCCCTGCGAGGTGCCGCCGCCCCCGCCGATCGACTGCAGGACCATGCCGCGCGCACCGGACCCGGACGTCTGGATCGTGCTCCCCGCCTCGGTGGATGCGACGATGTTGCCGCCGTTGCCGCCCTCGCCGCCTTGCGCGCTGAGGGCGATGGTGCCGGTGAAGCTGAAGTCCGACAGGCCGGTGTTGGTGTTGGCCGAGCCGATGCCCGCGTTGCCGCCGCCGCCGCCGATCGACTGGAGGAGGACCGCGTTGGCGTGATCACCGTGGGTGACGACGCTGCTGTCCGGGTCGAACGAGAAGGTCACCTCGTCGCCGAAGCCGCCGTTGCCGCCGTCGCCCGGTGCCGACGCGCCGACGGAGGCCGCCACCGAGGTGTCGCCGGAGATGCTGCCGATCACCGCCGCCATCGAGGAGGCGCTGCCGCCCGTCCCCCCGCCATTTCCGATCGACTGGGCGATGACACCCATCGACCCGGCGCCGTAGGTGACGACGTCGGTTCCCGTGAGCGCGACGTCGGTGCTGCCGCCCGCGCCGCCGCCGCCGCCCGCACCGCCGACCGCGTGGGCGATGGCGGCGCCGACCGCCACGCCGTCGATGGGGACGGCCAGCGTCAAGGCACGCGCGACGGACGAACCGGCCATGCCGCCGCCGCCGCCGATCGACTGGGCGACGATGCCGTGGGCATCGGTGACGGCGTTGTTGTAGGTGACCCCGGCAAGCACCGGGTTGATCAACGTGTCGACCAGAACGACATTCGTGGCACCGCCGACGCCGCCGTCGCCGCCGGACCCGCCCGCTGCGGTCGACAGTGAGAACACAAGGTCCGCGTTCGTGGCGATGCCGCTGCCGCCGGTCCCGCCGCCGCCGCCGATCGACTGGGCGAGGATGCCGGCAGCGTGGGAGCCGGTGGTGGACGTCGTCAGCCCGTTGGCGAGGACGTAGGCGCCGCCGGCCAAGGGGTCGCCGTTCACCACCGCGCCGCCGCCGTGCCCGCCGGAGCCGCCGGTGCCGCCCGTCGCCTCCGGTCCGTTGCTGCCGCCGACGATGCGATAGGACGACATCACCTCGAAAATGCTGCTGCCGGCCGCCAGCACCGTGGAATCGCCGCCCGAACCGCCACCGCCGCCGATCGACTGCACGACGATGGCGTGCGCGTTAGCGCCGGACGTCTGCACCGTGGTGTCCAGCTCCGGGATGGTGTTGATGGTGCAGTTTTCGGAGAAGCTCATGTTCGCGCATTGGCCGTTGCCGCCGCTGCCGCCCGCACCGCCGACGCTGGCGCCCGGCAGATCGTCGGACGCGGCGACGGCGGAGAGGTCGAACACGCTCCCACCGTCGCCGCCACCGCCGCCGACCGACTGGACGAGGGCGCCATATGCATAGTCGCCGCTGGTCTTGATCGTCCCGGCATAGAGCGCGCCGGAGGCCCGACCGCCGCGCCCGCCGCCGCCGCCGGACCCGCCGACGGTGAGGACGCCGTTGGACGACCCGCCGATCCCGCCACCGCCGCCGATCGACTGGGCGACGAGGCCGTGGGACGCATCGCCCCCGGTGGTGATGTCGCCGTGGTTCTCGAGGAGGACAGTCCCGCCGCCCGCGCCGTCGCCGCCAGCCCCGCCGAGGACGAGGATGCCGCCCGTCGACCCGGCCGACCCGCCGCCCCCGCCGATCGACTGAGCCAGCAGGCCAGGCGAGTTGGCGCCGGTCGTCGTGACCGTGCTGCCGCTATAGATCGTCGCAGAGCCTGGCGCGCCGCCGCCGCCCGCCGCGGTCGGCGACGAAAAGAAGAGGATCGTCCGATCGCTCATGTCGCCGGCCACGCCGCCGATGGACTGGGCGACCATGCCGGCCGAGTTGTCGCCGTGCGTCGTCACCGAACCGGCACCGCTCGTGTCGCCGGTGTCGACGTTCGCGAGCGTCTGGATGTAGGCGGTACCGCCCGCGCCGCCCGCACCGGTCGCCGGTGAATTCAAGTCGATGATGCCGCTGGAGGCGTCGATATAGCCGCCGCCGCCGCCGATCGACTGGGCCAGCAACCCGGTCGAGCCGGTGCCGTCGGTCGTGATGGTCGGGTTGCCACTCACGATGATGTCGACGTCGCCGCCCGCGCCGCCCGCGCCGGCGTCCGCCTTGGCACGCCCTTCGCCGCCGTTGCCGCCGAGGTTGATGCCCGCCACGCCGAGCAGGTTGTCGCCGGTGGTGGTGATGGTGCCGCCGGTGATCGCGATCACCGGGTTCTGGTTCGTGATGTAGTCGCTCGCCACGGCGCCGCCGTTGCCGGCGCGCTGGTTGGTCGTGTTCGTCGACGTGTCGCCGGAAATCCCGCCGTCACCGCCCTGCTGAATGACGACGATGCCGCCGGAGACGTCGACCACGCTGGTCGACGGAGCGACCACCGAAGACGTGACGGTGATGTCGCCGGAGCTCGTCAGACTGACGAGTCCCGTGGTGCCGCCGTCGCCGCCGTCGACCCCTTCCCGGCTGATGCTGCCCGCGCCACCTTTGCTGATCGCATAGATGCCGCGCGCGCCTTCGGTGATCCCCTCTCCCGGCGCGACGTCGATCGTCCCCGTATTGCTGATCGTGATGGAGGAGCCGGCGCCGCCGAGCCCGCCGCTCGATCCGCCGTCACCGCCGATGCCCTCGGCTGCAACGCCCCAGGCGAACGTTTCCGCGGTTTGCTGGCTGAGGTCGATGCGACCGGTGTTGCTGATCGAGATCGACCCCGCCACGCCGCCGTTGCCGCCCGTCTGCGTCCCCGCCGTCTGGTTCTCGTCGCCGCCGGAGCCGCCGATGCTGGCGCCGTAGAGCGCCACGGCGCCATAGGGCAGCACGTAAGGGGACATCGTGATCGTCCCCGAATTGGTGACGGAAATGCCCGTTCCGCCGCTCCCGCCCGCACCGCCGCTCGACCCTCCGACACCGGGGGGCTGCGTTCCTCCGAGGCCGCCGACGCCGACTGCCGCGACGCCGAAGACGACACCCGGATCGTCCCATATGCCGGCGATCCCGAGGTCGCTTCCTCCGGCGGGGTTCTGCGCATAGGACGTGACCGCGGACGTGTTGACGATGACGGGAGTTCCCCCGTCGCCGCCGGCTCCGGGGTCCGTCGAGCCGGGGCCGCCTTGCAGGAGAAGGTAGAGCCCGTAGGTGTCGTCCGCCGAAATGGTGGCGTTGTTGGTGATGGCGTAGCGGCCGGCGGACGCGCCGGGAGCGCCGGTCGCGCCGACGAAGCGTGTCAGGACACCATCGGGCGGAGGCGCGCTGGACTGGATGACGCAGGTGTAGGAACTGGGAACGCTCGGCGTCGGATCCTGGCACGACGGGTAGCCGTTCTGAACGGTCTGTGCGTGGCCGGCGCCCATACCCGCCGCCAGTGCGCCGATCGCTACACTTGCCATCAACAACAGATGGTCCGCGCGGCAGTAACGGGCGGACAGCGGCCCCCGCGAAGGCGGGACAGCAAAGGGTTCGTAATGTTGCAAGCTGGCAAAATATTCGTGAGACGAAAAGCGAATGCTTTGCAAGCGTTCACGTCGGGAAAATTTGGTCATACTCAATCCCCAGGCTCTGCGAGAGTAGCTGCGCAGGGGGCTCGTGGCTGTTGCGGGTCGGCAACAGATCGTATGACTTAACCTTCAAGCATTATGACGCGAGTTGGATTTGCTTCAATGCACGCAACAACTCACGAAAGCCCGGCGCCGATCTCGCGGTTGCGGATACGAATGCAAGACATTGCGACGCGACATCGCATCATCGTGATGTGATTTCGGGCGCTCATCCATCGTGACGTGAAGGCCCACCGCCCGGGCCGGAGGGCGAAGAGCAGCGCGCGCGGGTCAGGGCAGGTCGCGCAGGGACGGGCGCGGTGGGCCTGCCGCGGCGTCAGGCGGGGTCCGGCTCGGTCGGCGCATTGGCCCCCTGCCAGATGCCTTCGCGGATCATGTCCTGGACGATCTCGACGATCAGCCGGCGCACCTCGTCACAGGCGCGGGTGCGGCCCCTCAACGCCGACGTCGCCAGGGAGATGGACCGGATCACGTCCGGCTCCAGCAGCCGGCGGGCACACAGGCGCCCGGCCTGCGCCTCGGCATGGATCGGCCCGGTGGGCAGCATCGTATAAAGCCCTTCCGTCTCGGTGATCGCCTTCATCACGCTGAGCGAATCCACCTCCACGACGACGTTGGGCGTGATGCCGACCTCGAGCGCCACATGGTCCATCAGGCGGCGCAGCGCATGGGTCGACCCCGGCATGGCGAGCGGCAGCCGCTCCAACTCCCGGAAGGGCACACCCGCCGGCCAATCCTCGGCCAACTTCGCCGACCCGACCAGGAAGAGCGACTCGGACATGATCGTCTCCAGCTCGACCGCCGGGGTCGGACGGGGATCATAAAGGAGGCAGATGTCGAGCCGGCCCGCTTCGATCCACTCTTGCAAGTAGCCCGACAGGCTTTCGATCACGTGGAGCTTCACCCCCGGCAGCCGGGCCATGACGGTGCGGATGAGGGGTTGCGCCAGCACCGCGTTCGTCGACGTGGGGAGGCCGACGACGACACGCCCTGTCACCAGCCCGTCCGCGCCGCCGACGATGTCGGGCACCATGTCGAACTGCCGCAGGATCGAGCTCGCCTGGTAGAGAAGGCGCTCGCCGTGCTCGGTGGGGCGGGCCCCATGGGCATCGCGCCGCAGGAGCGTGACGCCGAGGCCTTCCTCCAACGCGCGCACGTGGCGGCTGAGGGCCGGCTGGGCGACCGCCAGATGACGGGCCGCGGCCGAAAAGCTGCCCCGTTCGACCACGGTGACGAAGTAGCGCAACTGACGGATATCCATGGGCCTTCCCCTCGCCGCCCCTGCTTCGGCGGCGTCCCCATACCGTTTCGATATGATGCGTAGATCAAATCAGTATTTTTGTTCTAGCAGAAACGCGCTCATGCTCGCCAGTGCCCGACCCCGACACCGCGCGTTGAACGGGAGGCGGGCCAAAGAGAAATCAAGACGCGGCGACCACAATCGCCACAACGGGAGAAACGCCAATGACTATCCGCTCGCGCGCATGGGTGCGCGTGGCCGCTGGTGCGTGCCTTGTCGTAGGTGCCGCCTTCTCCGCGCAGGCTCAGGACGTGCCTTCCTACTATCCGGAGAGCTACGCCGATATCATCGAAGCCTCCCGCAGCGAAGGCGCGCTTCTCGTCTATTCCAACATGGCGCAGTACAACTGGGCGCCTGTCATCGAAGGCTTCAACAAGCTTTATCCGTGGATCGAGGTCTCGACCCTCGACCTGGAAAGCGACGAGGTCTTCACCCGCTACTATGCCGAGAACAACTCCGGCGCGAAGACGGCCGGTTTGATGGTCAGCGCGACGGTCGACGGCTGGCAGACCTTCATGAAGGGCGAGAACGCCCTCGACTATAAGACGGCCGAAGCCGACAAGCTGCCCGACTGGAGCATGCCGGTCCCGAACCTCTACACCGTCTCCACCGACCCGATGGTGATCGTGTACAACAAGCTCACCGTGCCCGAGGACCAGCGCCCGAAGGGGATCAGCGATCTGGCCCGCATCGTCGAAGAAACCGGCGACGCGATGCGCGGCAAGCTGACGACCTACAACGCGGCCCAGACGTCCTTCGGGTCGGCGATCGATCTCGTCTATCTGCGCGAGCATGGTGAAGAGGGCTGGTCGTCGTTCGAGACCATCGGCCCGCTGACGCGCGCCGAATCCTCCTCCGGTCCGATGCTGGCCAAGCTCGGCGCCGGCGAATATTCGATCGGCTACTTCATTTCCGGCATCGTCTTCTTCCCGAAGCTCGAAAACGCGACGACGGCTCGGCTTCTCGGCTGGAACTTCATCGCCGACGGGACGCCCCTCTTCATGCGACAGATGGCGATCCCGAAGGGCAGCAGCGCCCCGGCGTCGGCCAAGCTCATGCTCGACTATATCCTGTCCCACGACGGGCAGACCGCGTTCGGCATCGGCGGCCTCACCCCCTACCGGGACGGCGTGAAGAAGGAAGACGTGGCCTTCTACACCTACGACGCCATCCGCGAAGAGGTGGGCGAGGATAACATCCTCCTGATCGACTATGACGAGAGCCTGGTCGCGACCGAGTCCTTCCTCGACCAGTGGCGGACGACGTTCGCCCCGAAGTGAGCGATCGGCCGGACCCCGCCAGAGGGTCCGGCCTACGCGTCCCTGCTCCCTGACGGATCAGTTCCCTGCCCCCGGCATCGGCGTAACGCCTGGCCGGGGGCGAACCTCTCGCTCGCCAGTCTTTCGAGGTTGAACCATGGCCATCGATGCCCTTCCGGCACCCGCTCCGATGCGGACGCCAAGGGTCGATCGCGGCACCGCCATCCAGGTCCTCGTGACCCTGACGACCCTGGCCCTGGTGCTCTTTCCGATCCTTCCCGTGCTCTATCAGGCGGTGCTGGACAAGCCGCTCTACGACCCCGCCGCCACCATCTCGCTGAGCAACTTCGCCCGGCTGTTCGATACCCCGCGGCTCGGCGATATCGTCTCCAACACAGCCTATTTCGCGATCCTGACCACGATCATCGCCCAGGTGATCGGTGTCGTCACCGCGGTGCTGGTCGGCCGCACGGACCTGCCCGGCCGCGCCTTCTTCGGCGAAATGCTGCTGTGGCCGCTCTTCCTGTCCCACCTCGTCATCGCGTTCGGCTGGTTCACCATGTACGGCCCGTCCGGCTATGTGACGCTGTTCGTGCGCGGCCTCATCGGCGGCGACCCATGGAACCTCTATACCGTGACCGGCATGGCCATCGCCGCCGGCGCGGCGCAGGCCCCGCTCGCCTACCTCTACTGCATCGTCGCGACCCGCAACGCCGACCCCAACCTGGAAGACGCGGCGCGCACCGTGGGGGCGAGCCCCTTGCGGATCCTCACCACCGTCACGCTTCCCTTGATGCGTCCGGCGATCCTCTTCGGGGTGATCATGAATTTCGTGATCGCGATCGAGATGCTGTCGATCCCGCTGGTCTTCGGCGGGCCGCTCCAGATCGAAGTGTTCACCACCTACCTCTATCACGAGGTCTTCGGCCAAGCGACGCCGGACTATGGCCTGGTCGCGGCCGCCTCGGTGGGGATGCTCGTCCTCGTCGTCGGTCTGATGGTCCTGCAGGGCCGGTTGATGCGCAACAACCAGCGCTTCGTGACCGTCGGCGGCAAGGCCGCCCGGCCGCGCCGCTTCGCCCTCGGCCGCTGGCGCTGGGCCGCCTTCGCGGTGCTGCTCGCCTACGTGGGGCTGACCATCGTTCTGGTGCTCGGCGGGCTCGTCCTGCGCTCCTTCACGGTCATCCTGTCGCCGCTGATGCCGCTGTGGGACGTCCTCACCTTGGACAACTACACGCTCCTCGGCGCCTACCCGGTCTACATGCGGTCGATCTGGAACACGATCATCATCGCCACCGTCGGCGCGGCCATCGGCACGGCTCTGATCGCGCTCGTCGCCGTCGTCGCCAACCGCTCCCCCTTCCGCTGGCGGCGGCAGCTCGAGCATCTGGCGGTCCTGCCGCGCGCCATTCCGGGCTTCATCGCCGGCATCGGCATCTTCTACGCCATGGGCCTCTTCCCGCCGCTCGGCTGGCTGCGCAACACCATCGGCCTTCTGATGATCGCCTACATCATGCGCTACCTGCCGACCGGCTACGGCGCCGTGGCCCCGGCGCTGGCGCAGCTCGGCGGCGACCTCGACCGCAGCGCCCGCACCGTCGGCGCGGACTGGTGGCGCACCTCGCGGTCCATCGTCCTGCCGCTCCTCACGCCGGCGCTCTTCTCCTGCTACGCGCTGCTCTTCATCCACTTCCTCAAGGAATACGTCACCGCCGTCTTCCTCTACGCACCGGGAAGCGAAGTCATCGGCACCACCATGCTGCAGTTCTGGAAGAACGGCGACAACGGCGCCGTCTCCGCCCTCGCCTCCGTGCAAATCCTCATCACCGTCGTCTTCGTCACAGCGGCGCGCAAAATCCTCGGAGTGAAAATCTATGGCTGAGCTCATCGTCAGCGGCCTGGTGCGCGCCTTCGGCGATGTGCGCGCCGTCGACGGGGTCGACTTCACCGTGGCCGACGGGGAATTCCTCACCCTTCTCGGCCCGTCCGGCTGCGGCAAGTCGACGACGCTCGCCGCCATCGCCGGGCTCGACAAGCCGGACGCCGGGCGCATCAGCCTCGGCGGACGCGACTTCTTCAACGCGACCACCGGCACCTTCGTCCCGCCCGAGCGGCGTGAGATCGGCCTCGTCTTCCAGTCCTATGCCCTGTGGCCGCATCTCACGGTCCGGCAAAACCTGGAATTTCCGCTCAAATTGCGGCGGATCGGCCGGGCCGAACGGGCGCGGCGCATCGAGGAATCGCTCGGCCTCGTCGAGATGATCCCCTACGCCGACCGCTATCCGCACGCCCTCTCCGGCGGCCAGCAGCAGCGCGTGGCGCTCGCCCGCACCCTCGTCTACCGGCCGGGCCTCCTGCTCCTCGACGAACCCTTGTCCAACCTCGACGCCAAGCTGCGCGAGCGGGCACGGACGTGGCTGCGCCATCTGCAGAGCCAGGTCGGCGTCACCACCGTCTACGTCACCCACGACCAATCGGAGGCGCTCGCCTTGTCGGACCGGATCGCGGTGATGAACGGCGGGCGCATCGTCCAGCTCGCCGATCCGCGCACCATCTACGATCGGCCGTCCGACGCCTTCATCGCCGACTTCATCGGCTCCAGCAACTTCCTCTCCGGCACCGTGCTCGCCAGCGACAACGGAACGGTGCGCGTCGGGCTGGGCGAGCGGCTGGAGCTGTCGGCCCCCTCACCGCGCCCGCTGGCGCCGGGGACCGCGGTGCGCGTCTCGGTCCGGCCCGAGCAGATCGGGGTGGTCGACCCGTCCGCGGCGAACGGTGCCAACGTGTTCCCGGCCGAAATCCTGGAACGCACCTTCCTCGGCGCCCACAACACGCTCGAGGTCCGCGCCGGCGAAAGCCGCTTCCGCGTGGAGTGCCGCAAGGTGCCCGAGAACGATCACATCCACGTCCACATCCCCGAAAGCGCCGGCATCGTCTTCCCGCAAGCCGCCGGCCACTGAGCGACCTGAGGTCACATCATGGGCATTCACTCTCTTCCCTTCGAACCCGATGCGCCCTGTCCGCTCGACGGTGTGAAGGTGCTCGACTTCTCCCGGCTCGTCGCCGGCAACATGCTGTCTCTCCAGCTCGCCGACTTCGGCGCCGAGGTGGTGAAGGTGGAAGTGCCGGGCACCGGCGACACGCTGCGCCACTGGCGCAACAACGGCGTGGACCTTCATTGGAAGGTCTATGGCCGCAACAAGAAGAGCATCACGCTGAACCTCAAGGCCGAGGGCGCGCGGGCGATGATCCTGAAGCTCCTGCCGCACTTCGACGTGATGCTGGAGAGCTTCCGCTTCGGCTTTCTGGAGAAGATCGGGCTGGGGCCGGACGTTCTCCTCGAAGCCAACCCCAACCTCGTTCTGGTGCGCGTGTCGGGCTTCGGCCAGACCGGGCCCTACCGCACCCGCCCCGGGTTCGGCACCCTGGTCGAGGCGATGTCCGGGTTCGCCGCCAACAACGGCTTCGAGGACCGCGAACCGGTGCTGCCCCCGCTCGCCATGGCGGACATGATCGCCGGCCTCTACGGCGCCATGGCGACGGTGATTGCCGTGCGCAACGTCGAGCAGAATGGCGGCAAGGGCCAGGTGATCGACCTCAGCCTGCTGGAGTCCATCGTCTCCACCCTCGGCCCCGAGGCGGCGGTGCATACCGTCACCGGGCGCGTGCGCAAGCGCGTCGGCAGCGGGTCGGAGTCCTCCTCCCCCCGCAACGTCTACGCCACCAAGGACGGCGGATGGGTGGCGATCTCCGCCTCCACCCAGCGCATGACCGAGCGTCTGTTCGAGGCCATCGGACGGCCCGAGCTGGTGAACGAGCCCCGCTTCGCCACGAACGCCGACCGCGTTGAGCATCGCGGTGAGGTGGACGCCATCGTCGGCGGCTTCATCGCCGAAATGACGCTCGAGGACGCGATCAGCTTCTTCGAGGCGAAAGGCGTGACCGCCGCGCCGGTCTACAACGTGGGCCAGTTCCTGGAGGATCCGCACGTTCAGGAGCGCGGCATCGTCGTCAACCTGCCGGACGAGGATCTGGGCGCCGTGCCGGTCCATGCCATCACCCCGCGCCTCAGCGGCACGCCGGGGCGCTATCGTCGCCCGGCCCCGCGCATCGGCGAGCACAACGAGGAGATCTGGCCGCGGGCCGGCTTCAGCGTGGACGAAGTTCGCGACATGGCCGCGCGGGGGACGATATGAGCACCGCCTTCGCCGATCGCGCCCCTCTCCCGGCCTGGCGCTCGCTCCTCTACGTGCCGGTGAACGTGGAATCCTACGTGGCCAAAGCCCACCTTCGCGGGGCGGACGCCATCATCCTCGACCTCGAGGACTCCATCGCGGTGGGTGACAAGGCCGCCGCACGAGAGCTCGTCGGGGACGCGGCACGGCGCGCGGGCGCCGGCGGGGCGGACATTCTGGTGCGCATCAACCGGCCGCTGGAACTCGCCGTGGCCGACATCGCCGCCGCCGTCTGCGCCGAGGTCGCAGGCTTTCTTCTGCCGAAGATCGACAGCGCCTCTCACTTGCGGCTCCTCGCCGAGGTGACCCTCAACGCCGAGATCGCGCGCGGCCTTCCCCCCGGCCACACCGTTTTCGTGCCCATGGTGGAAACCGCCGAGGCCTTCCCCCGCATGCACGAGATCGCCGCCGCGCACCCGCGCAACGTGGCGATGTCGCTGGGCGGAGAGGACTTCGCGCTCGCCACCCACTCCGAGCCCTCGCCGGAGGTCCTGCTCTATCCCAAGCAGCAGCTCGTCATCGCGGCACGCGCGGCCGGAATCCTGCCGGTCGGCCTCATCGGCACAGTGGCCGACTATCAGGACATCGACGCCGTGCGCGAGACGGCACGCCGCTCGCGCCGCTTCGGCTTCGCGGCGGGATCGGGCATCCATCCTGCCGTCGTGCCCGCGCTCAACGAAGGGTTCGGACCGTCGCCGGAAGAGTGCGCCAGCGCCTACCGGGTGATCGAAGCCTTCGCCGCGGCAGAACGCGCCGGGCGCGGCTCGGTCGAGGTCGACGGGCGGATGGTCGACATCCCTGTGGTGGAGCGCGCCCGCGCCGTCGTCGCCCGTGCCGAGCGGCTGGCCGCACGCCACGCCCCCGCCTCTTAACACCGCCGGCGCATCCTCCGCGGTCTCCCCTCATTCGCATTCGCCTCAAGGACACGTCATGACGCCGATCCGCACCTACCTGTTCGTTCCCGGCACCGAAGAGCGCAAAACCGACAAAGCTCTCGCCAGCGCATCGGACGCGCTGATCCTCGATCTCGAGGACGCGGTGGCGCTGTCCGAAAAGGGCCGCGCGCGCGACATGGTGCGCACCCGCCTCGCCAGCGTCGACGCGGCGCGCAACGTCTATGTGCGTGTCAACGATATCGAAACCGGGTTGACCGCCGAGGACATCCGCGCCGTGTGCACCGGCGGGCTGGCGGGCATCATCCTTCCGAAGGTGGAGGCGGCGGAGACCGTGCGCACCGTCTCCACCATGATCGCCGCCGCCGAGCGGGCCGAGAAGGTGCCCGCCGGGCAGGTGCGCCTCAACGCGATCATCGAGACCGGACGCGGCATCGCCC
Organism: Acuticoccus yangtzensis; assembly: GCF_001927245.1. Lineage (GTDB taxonomy): Bacteria > Pseudomonadota > Alphaproteobacteria > Rhizobiales > Amorphaceae > Acuticoccus > Acuticoccus yangtzensis. The sequence goes on from NZ_MJUX01000007.1 coordinate 49,037, forward strand.
ACGCGGTGGAGATCGCCAAGGCCGGCGGGCGGCTGCAAGCGATGATGTTCGGCGCCGCGGACTATACCGCCGACCTCGGTATCCCGACCGCCAACGTCGGCCCGCACATCACCCACGGCAAGATCACCACCGTGGTCGCCAGCCGCGCCGGCGGCCTCGCCGCGCCGATCGACACCGTCTTCTTCGACGTGACCGACGCTGACGGTTTCGCCGCCGACTGCGCCGAGGCGAAAGCGCTGGGCTTTGCCGGCAAGGCGGTGATCCACCCGAACCAGATCGAGGCCGCCAACGCCGCCTTCACCCCGACCGACGAGGAGGTGGCCGCCGCCCGCCACGTCGTGACCGCGTTCCGTGAGGCCGAATCGCGCGGCCTCGGCGCCGTCACCGTCAACGGCAAGCTCGTCGACTACGCCATGCTGAAGGTGGCGGAAAAGACGCTGGCCCTGGCGCGCTGAGGCGAGCGCACCATCAGCACCACCGCGGAGCGACCGCGGTGGTGCCTTCGCGCGCCATGCCGTGCGCCAGGCGGCGCGACGCTCCGCCGAGCGGGCGTGTCAGAGGGCGGCCCATCCGCCGTCGACCGGCAGATCGACGCCGGTGATCTGCCGCGACACGTCGCTGGCGAGGAACAGACAGGCGTTGGCGATGTCGACGTCGGTCGAGATCCGGTGCAGCGCGTAGTCGCTGGCGTGGATCTCGGCGGCTTCCTCAGGTGAGACGCCCAGCCGCTCGGCCATGTCCCGGCACACCTTGTCGCGGAAGCGGGGCCCGTCGACCATGCCCGGCGCGACGTAGTTGACGTTGATGTTGTGAGGACCGGCCTCGAGCGCGAAGCTCTTCGTGAGGCCGCGCAGCCCCCATTTGGAGGCCGAATAGGCCAGCCGGCCCGCCCGGCCGCGCATGCCGAACGTCCCGCCGACGTTGACGATCTTGCCATAGCGCCGCGCCATCATGCCCGGCAGCACCGCGCGGATGGTGTGGAAACATCCGTTGGTGTTGAGGCGAACCGTCTGCTCGAACTGTTCCGGGGTCGTCTCCACCCCATGAACGCCGATGGTGCCGGTGCCACCGGCGACGTTGACGAGGATATCGACGTGGCCGAACGCCGTTTGCGCCGCCTCGGCCGCGGCCTCGCAGTCGGCATATGACGTCACATCGCACGCAACCACGATCGCCTCGGTCCCGGCGGCGGCGAGCTCGTCCTTCAACGCCACGATCGGTTCGGCGTCACGGCCGAGAAGCGCCAGGCGGCAACCTTCCGCCGCGAACCCGCGTGAAATGGCGGCGCCCATGCCCTTCGCCGGCCCCGTTATCACCGCCACCTTGCCCTTGAGTCCGAGATCCACGTTCACGCTGCTCCAAATCTGTCGATGCGCCGGAGCCTACGCCCGATGACGCCGCGCACCATCACCTTTTTGTTCGAACGCTGGCGATGAGGCGCGGTCCGGGCGCGCGATCGCCTGAGCGACCGCGCGAAAGGGCGGGCTGCGTCAGGCGCCTCGGCGGTGGACGGTTGCGGCGGTGTCGAAGCTCCACGCCACATCGTCCAGCGGGTAGAACGGGCGGGCACAGGTGAAGGGCAGGTCCTGCGGGCGGAACGCCGTCAACCCCGGCGTGTCCACGGTGATGCAGCGGGCGCAGTCGCGGAACGACAGCTTGTAGTGGTTCGCCGCACGCGCCACGACGATGTCCTGTTCGGCCACCGCGATCCCCAGCGCGTCATAGAAGGCGGGGTCGTGGATGTTCGGTGCGCGCGTCGTGACGACGACGCTCACGTTGCCGCACACCAGCACCGCCGCGGGGCCGAAGTCGGCTTCCACGCCATGCATGTAAGGGCCCTGATTGCGGAACCGCGCGGGCGCCAGAGACGTCACCGTCCACGTGGCGCGCAGCGGGTCCAGCCCGGTGTTGATCGACGCGCCGACGCCGAGGTCCAGCGTTGCGCCGACCCCGGCGGCGTGGGCGGCCTTCACCGCCTCGGGATCGAAAATCCCGGTCGCGACCCTCAGGTCCGGTGCAAGCTCCAACGCCTTGGCGGCGATGAAGGGTGAGTCGCCCGGCCCCGCCCCGATCACCCTGTCGCCCTGATCACCCAGCGCCAGCACCTCCTCGCTGTGCCGTGCGATCTCGAACGCCTCCTCCACGCTGGGGAGTTGCTGCTGAAACGCCGTGCGGTCGGCCCAGAGCTGCTCGGCGATCTCGCGGCAGGCGTCCATCGCCGCGCCCGACCCGTCGTCGTAGGCAACGACCACCTGGCCCATCCCCGGCAGATCCAGGAAGGGCTGCACGTTGAACACCGACACGTCGACAATGGCGGGATGGGCGCGCCAGCGGTCCGCCATGGCGCCGAGGGCGACGAGCGGTCCCTGGTCCGTCTCGTCGTTGCCGCGGGTGATGAAGGGCAGCCGCGTCGCCACGGCACACGGGGGCGCCTCGCCCACCGCCCGGCCACGCAACACGCCGTCCAGCAGCCGCATCGCCCTCTCACCGGTCTCGAAAATGTCCTGGTGGGGGTTCGTGCGGTAGCCGGTGACGATGGTCGCCGCGTCCAGCATCGCCGGGGTGATGTGGCCGTGTAGATCCAGCGCGACGGCGATCGGCATGTCCGGGCCCACCACATCGCGGATGCGCGTCAGCAGCACCCCCTCGGTGTCGCCCGTCTCGGCCGCCAGCGTCGCGCCGTGAAGGTCAAGGCAGATGGCGTCGTACCCGCCCTTCGCGGCGGCCTCCACCAGCGCATCGGCGATCTCCTGGAATACCGGCTCCTCGATCGGCCCGCCGGGACGCGCGCGCGCCGCCAAGGTCGGTACGCACGTGTCGCCCAGCGCATCGCACACGGCGACGATACCGCTGAGCGAGGTGCGGCTCTCCCGTGCGCCACGCAACATCGCCTCGCCCTCGACGATCGAAACGTCCTCGCGAACGGTGGCGACGGGATTGAAGGAGTGGCCTTCATGCCAAAGCTGGCCGACCAGGATGCGACGGGCGTGCGACACGATGAAGTTCCGTTGAATGAGTGGCTTAGCGGGAAGGTCCGGATGCGGCGCCGCATCGCCTCAAGCTCGCGCGATCGCGCCGTCGCCGTCAACGCCGCGGCATCGGCCGGCGCGCTTGTGGGCCTGCGCGAATGGTGAAAAGCTCCGCCCGCCTGGCAACGATGGTGGACTGGATGACTCGAAAAATCGTCAAGATCGCGAACGGATTGGGCGAGAAGATCGGCTATTCCAGAGCGGTGCGGGTGGGCAACCTCGCCTTCGTCAGCGGCACCACCGCGCTCGACGCCGGCAAGGTCGAAGGCGTTGGCGATGCCGGCACGCAGGCCCGCATCAGCATCGAGAAGATCGCCGCCGCGCTCGGCGAATGCGGGATGTCCTTGGACGACGTCGTGCGCACCCGCGTGACCATGACACGGGCGCAGGACTGGGAGCCGATCGCCGCCGCCCACGCCGCGTTCTTCGCGGACGTTCTACCGGTCAGCGCCTTCTATACGGGCGTGCAATTCCTCCACCCGGACATCCTCGTCGAGATCGAAGCCGACGCGGTGCTGGACGCGGACTGATCCGCCGCACCGGCGGCCGGCGCGGCTTCATAAGCATTCCCGCCCACCCCTTCGCGGCGATTTGCCGCGCTATACTGCCTGGCCCGCGACGCGAGGCCGATCAACGCACTGACGCCGCCGCTTTGAGCAGCGTGATGCCGAATAATTCCCCCACTTACGACAAAATATGGACATGACGGCCTCGGGGTGACTCCCTAACATTTTCTTGAATAAGGAGCCCCCATGCGAACTTTCCTCTCGAGTGCATTGATCGGTCTTGTGGGTTTTGCAGTCGCCGGGGCCGGCGTCGCAAACGCGCAGACGACATGGCGACTGACCACCTTCGCCACCGACACCTCAACCTACTACAACGAGATGACGCTGCCCTTCATCGCGCGCATCGAGCAGCTCACGGGCGGTGACCTGACCATCGAGCCTTATGCGGAAGGCATCATCGCCCCCGCCTTCGAGGCCTATGCCGCCGTGCGTGACGGCCTCGCCGACGCAGGCCACCTCACCCCGCTCTACGTCGTCAACGAGCATTCGGCCAACGGCATCTTCGCCGGCCATCCGGGCGGTATGACGCCGATCCAGATGCTCGGCTGGCTCTACGAGGGCGGCGGCGAGGAACTGCTGCAGGAGCTGCGCGCCACCGAGGGCATGTACTCGCTGATCGTCAGCATCGGCCCGGCCGAGATCTGGCATAGCCACGTCCTCATCGAAAAGCCGGAGGACCTCGCCGGTCTGCGGTTCCGCGCGTCCGGCGCCTGGGCGGAGATCCTGGACCAGTATTTCGACGCCGCGCCGACCACCGTGCCCGGCAGCGAGGTCTACACGCTGCTGGAGCGCCGCGGCATCGACGTCGCCGAGTGGTCCACGCCCGGCGAGAACGTCAAGGTCGGGCTGCAGAACGCCGCGCCCTACATCATCACCCCCGGCGCCCACTCCAACGCCTGGCCGTTCGAGCTGATGGTGTCGCTCGAAACCTGGGACGCGCTCCCCGAGGAGACGCAGGAGCAGGTGAAGGCCGCCGCCAAGCTCGCCGCGTTCGAGAGCGTGCTGAACTGGATGAGCAACGACATCGCGGCGATGGACGAGCTGACGTCCAGCAGCGTCGAGATCGTCCCCCTTCCTGACGTGGTGAAGGACGCGATCGCCGACGCGGGCCGCCAGTGGGCCGAGGCGAAGGCGGAGCAGTACGAGGCCGAAGGCAGCGACTTCATGCGCCGCGTCGTGGACAGCTACTACAGCTACCGCGACGGCTGGGACAGCGTGTCCGCTACCACCGCCGACGAATAAGCGGCATCGCGCGGCGCGGCGGCGGCCCCTCGCTGCCGCGCCCTCCCCGAACGGCGGCCGCGATCCTCATGCCGCAGCCGCCTTGATCCTGTGAGTGGGCACGGACGACATGGTGTGGATTGCAACAATCGGGCGCATCTCGCGCGCGATCTCTCTGGTGGCGGTCGGCCTCGCCTGCGCGGCGCTTCTGGTGCTGATCGGGATCACCCTTTACGAAGTCATCATGCGCTACGCCTTCCGCGCGCCGACGCGCTGGGCCTTCGACCTCGCGTGGATGCTGAACGGCGCCAGCTTCCTGCTGGCCGCGGCCTTCGCGCTGCGCCACCGCCAGCACGTGGTCATCGACGTCTTCTCCAACGCGCTGCCCGCCCGCGTGCGTCACGCCATCACCGGGTTCGCCTTCATCCTCCTGGTGCTGCCCGCGCTCGGCATCCTCGGCCAGGCGGCGTGGATCCAGACCTATTCGGCTTATATCACCGGCGAGATCGACCGCGTCAGCCCGTGGCAGGCGGTGATCTGGCCGTTCCGCCTCGCGGTCGCCGCCGCCCTCACGTCCCTTGCGATCGAGGTGCTGTACCAGGGCTTGAACGAGGCCGCTGCCGCGCTGCGCGGCCGCACCGCCCCGGCCTCCGCGCCTTGACCCGCCGCCCGACCGCCCCGGCCTCCCAGCGGCCGCTCCCCTCTTTAATCCGCGAGCGTTGAACTTTGGCCGATCTTCCTCTCGCCGCCTTCATGGTGCCGGCGCTCTTCCTGCTGATCTTCCTCGGCATCCCGGTCAGCTTCAGCCTGATCGTCGTCTCGGTCGGATTCGCGCTCATGGCGGTCGGCGATCTCGCCGGACTGCAGCTCTACCGCTTCGTCGGCTCCGTCGCCTCCAACTATGCGCTCGCCGCCGTGCCCCTCTTCATCTTCATGGGGGCGATGCTGGAGGGGTCCGGCATGGCCGCCCGCCTTTTTGCGCTGATGAAGCGCTGGTTCGGGCGGCTCCCCGGCGGCATGTCCATCGCCACCATCGCCATGTGCACCGTGTTCGCGGCGGGCACGGGCATCGTCGGCGCGGTGGAGGTGATGGTCGGCCTTCTCGCCATTCCGGCCATGATGCGCGAGGGCTATGACCGGCGCATCATCTCCGGCGTCATCTGCGCCGGCGGGTCGCTGGGCACGATGATCCCGCCCTCCATCGTCGTCATCATCTACGCCTCGGCGGCGAACCAGTCCGTCGGCGACCTCTTCGCGGCGGTGCTCGCGCCGGGCGCCATCATGGTGGCGCTCTTCATCGCCTGGGTGGTCATCCACGGTTTCTTCCTGCACCACCCCGTACCGGAGGACGTGGCGGAGGCGGCCCCCGGCGACGGTCCGGCCGAGCTGACCGATGCCAGCGTCTTCTCGCTCCTGCCGCCGCTCATCCTCGTCTTCATGGTGGTGGGGTCGATCATGGCCGGCATCGCCGCCGTCACCGAGGCGGCCGCGGTCGGCGCGGTCGGCGCGGTGCTCCTCAACATCCTCTACCGCGACTTCAACTGGCAGCGCTTCGGACAAGCCACGCTGAAGACCGTCATGGTCACGTCGATGATCCTCCTCATCGTCGTCGGCGGCACGCTGTTCACCTCGGTGTTCAGGCTGACCGGCGGCGCCGGCCTGGTGCGCGATCTCGTCAACGCCTCCGATCTCAGCTCCATGCAGCTCACGCTGATGTTCCTGGTCGTCGTCTTCATCCTCGGCGCGCTGCTCGACTGGGTGTCGGTGGTGTTGATCGCGGTGCCGATCTTCCTGCCCTTCCTGGCACCGAACGGCATCGACGCGGTGTGGTTCGCCGTCCTCGTGATCATCATGCTGCAGACGTCCTACCTCACGCCGCCGATGGCCCCGTCCATCTTCTACCTGCGCAGCATCGCACCACCGTCATTCAGCTACAGCGACATGTATTTGGGCGTGCTGCCGTTCGTGGTGTGTCAGCTCATCGTGCTCGTGCTGGTCTTCCTCTTTCCGGGACTTGCGACGGCGATCCCGGACTATCTCATCAGCGTGCGGTAGAGGCGGCGGGGGCGCTCTGCGGGCGCGCCGTCAGACGGAGGGCATCACGTAGGGCGTTCCGGTCAGCTCCAGCTCCGCGAAAGCCTCCACGTCCGCCCGCAGCGCGTCGACCGTCTCCAGCGCCAGGTGCTCGACGATGGAGCGCGCCAGCGTGTCACCGCCGATGTTCACACCTGGAACGTCGGTCAAGATCGCCCCCATGGAGAGATGACCGGCGGGCAAGAAGAGATGGATGCGCGAGAGACCCTCGCCCGCCGCGCCGCCGTCCTCCATGAGCTCGAAGCCCGGTCCGAGATAGGGTGCGCTCGCCAGTGCCGCATTCGCCTCGTGGGCGGGCGGCGTATAGCGCGCGCCCCAGCGCATGATCCGAGACGCAAGCGGGGCCAGCAACGGCAGCGCCTCGATGTCTGACGAGAACCCGGTGCCGAGGATGAGGAAGTCCGTCGTGGTCTCGATGCCGCCGCGGAAGCGGAGCCGCACGCCATCGCCGGCCGCCTCCACCGCCACCGGGTCATGGCCGAAACGCAGGTCGAACGCAGGGTGGGCGATGGTCCGCAGAACCGTCTCGTGAGGCGGCGGTGCGGCGTTCAGCGCGGCATAGTGCGCCATCGACCAGCGCACCGCGTCGGGCATGCGCGGCCAACCCCGCAACAGGCCCGGCGACGTCGCCGACGGGGCGCGGCTCTTGTTGATCTGCGGCAGCGCGTCCCGGCGCACATATTGGGTGACCCGCGCCCCGGCCTCAAGCGCGGTGGCCGCATTGTCCCACGCCGATGCGCCGCCGCCGATCACCGCAACGTCGCGTCCGGCGAGGGCTGCGAAGTCGATCTCGTCGCAGGTGTGGGCGACGGGGCCGGGGCGCAGTCCGGGTGCCACGAAGGGCGGGATGTAGGCCGCATCGCGATTGCGTCCCGCGGCGAGCACCACGCGGCGGGCAAAGAGCGGACCGGCCGCCGTGTCGAGACGCACGTGGTCGGCCGCCGGGGTCAGGCCGGTGACGGCGGTTCCGGTGCGGGTCGGCAGGTCCATCACCCGGCGCACCCAGGTGAGATAGGCCTGCCAGTCGCCATTGCTGGCCTTATAGAGCGTGTCCCACGCGTCCGTGCCGTAGGCCGCCTCGTACCAGGACCGGAAGGTGAGCGCGGGAAGCCGCGCCGCGGGTCCCGGCAGCGTCTTCGGCGAGCGCAACGTGGGCATCCGCGCGAAGGTAATCCAAGGCCCTTCCAGCCCGTCCTGCGCACGCTCGATCAGGAGCGTGTCGGCCACTCCTTCCAGGCGCAGCGAGAGGGCGGCGGCGATCCCGTACATCCCGGCGCCGATGACGATGACGGAACGCATGGGCGCACCGCCGGGGCCGGTCGCGGGCGGCACCCAATCGCGCGGCGGCAGCATCAGGCTTTGCAGATCGCGTGCGAGACGCTGCTCGAGCTCGGCGAGGCCGGCACCGTCCGGCGTGGCAGGGGCGGTCTTTGCGGCTTCGCCATCACTCTCTGACGCGGCCCTGTGCGGCTCCGCAGCGGTACGGGCAGGCGACGTCAAAGACATGGGGCGAACCGTTGGTTGGCGGGGACGGGGCGAAAATATCGCCGTCTTCTCAAAGCGTAGAAAGAACGGCTCCATGACGTCAAGGACGGGGGCCCCGGCGGGCCCTGCGTGGGTGTCCGCCGGGTGCTCGCCCGCCGAGCGGTTGCTTACGGACCGCGCCGCACCCTGCGGACGGACGCGCCGGGCCTGCCAGGACCCAACCGGCGCCCGCCAGTGCGACGCACGCAACGGCCGCTCATTGACGCATGGGTCAGCTTTATGCAATTTTGAATTGAATCTATTGAAGCGTGTCCCTGGATCTCCGCCGCATCGTGACCGCCGCACTGCCGCCCCCTCCGCCGGTCAGCGTCGTCATCCCCGCCCACAATGCCGCGCGGTGGCTGGGGCGAGCGATCGAAAGCGTGCTGGCCCAGGAACACCCGGTCGACCTCATCGTCGTCGACGACGGATCGACCGACGGAACGGCCCTCGCCGCCGCCGCCTACGCACCGCGCCTCAGGCTGCTCTCGGTCCCCAATGGCGGCGCGAGCGAGGCGCGCAATCACGGTTTGGCGCGGGCGACGGCACCCTTCATCCTCTTCCTCGATGCAGACGACCGCCTGGAACCGGGCTCCCTGCGCGCCTGGTCCGAGGCGCTTCGGACCGCGGGCGCCGACATCGCCTTCGGCCCGTTCGCGACGGAGCGGGACGGCATCCTGACACCCGGCACGGGCGCCGCGCCCGGCCGCGATCTGTTGGCGGACTGGTTGCGCGGCCGCGCCACTCCGCCGTGCGCCGTCCTGTGGCGCCGGAGCTTCGTGCAGCAGATCGGCGGGTGGCGCCCTGTGCTGCGCAATCAGGACGGCGAACTCTGTATGCGCGCGCTCATCGAAGGGGCGCGGGTGACCTTCGCCGCCAAAGGCCGCGGCGTCTGGGTGCACCACGACGGGCCGCACCGCATTTCCCGCCGTACCGGACCGGCGGTCATCGCCAGCGAATGTGCCGCGCTCGGAGCGCTCGAGGCGCTGGCCGCAGCGCGCGGCGTCACCGTCAGCGATGCCTTCGGCGCCGCCTACTACCGTCTCGCCTATCACGGCTTCTTCGCCGGCGCGAAGGACGAGGCGCGGGCGGCCCTCGCCCGCTCCCGCGCCCTCGGGTTCGCGGGACACGGCGGGCGACGCATCCACCGCGGCCTCGCGACCGTCCTCGGCCTAGAACGGAAAGTCCGGCTGACCGCTGCCGCCCGCCGCCTGATCGGCGCCGCTGCCGGGCGGGCCGGCGCCGCCGAGGCCGACCGGCAGGGAACGACGGCATCAACCGCCCCGCCGCTTCGCGACTGATGGCGCAAGCCGCCTGGTTTGTCGCGTGTGGCGGCCGTACGCTGCATCCGGCGCCATCTGCTCGAGCACCGGGAGGATCTCCGCGGCCACATCGGCCATCGTGCGGGCGCGCGGCACCAGAGCGCGCCGGCGCTCCACCTCCGCCCGGTCGGCGAGGAGCGCGCGGATCAGCCGCCCCAGCGCCGCCGCATCGCCCGCCGGAAACAGCCGCGCCGACGGGTCGGGCCCGCAAATCTCGCCGATCCCGCCGAGGTCCGAGCCGAGCACCGGCAATCCCGCCGCATGAGCCTCGAACACGGTCAGCGGCCCTGTCTCCTGGCAGGTCGAGGCGATGACGGCGGCGTCAGCCTGCGCAAGCCGCGCGGCAAGCGCCGCCGCCTCCAGCCGCCCGGTGAAGACGATCCGCCCGTCACCCGCGGCAAGACGTGCGAGATAGCGATGATATGGCTGCGCCGGGTCGAACGGACCGATGATGTCGAGCGTGACATCCCCGCCATCCGGTGCCGCCTCGTTCGCCATACGCACCGCGCCGATCGCGACCTCGACGCCCTTGATGGACTCGATCCGCCCCCAACAGGCCAGGCGCAGCGCCGGGGCACGCGGCGGGCGCGGCGTCCCGGCGAGTGCGGTGCCCAGATCGCGCCGCAACCCCGGCCGGACGCGGGTGATCCGTTCCGGCGCGAAACCGTTCGCCGCCAACACCGCCCCGACCCAGTCCGCTCCCACGAAGACGCGCTCCGTCCTCCCCCGCAGCCCCTCCACCGATCGCGCGAAGGCCGCCGTCAGCGCCCGGCCGCCCGCCGCCCGGCCGAGCCGCCCCGGCAGACGCGCGGCCGCGAGAGGCAGCGGCAACAGCGCGGCCGCCTCGGCGATCGGCTCCGGTGCACCCGCCGCTGTGAGACGGCACGCGGTGCAGCGCCTCACCGTCACCCGCCCGTCGCAAGGGGTCCGATCCTTGTATTGGAGGAAACGCTGCTGACAGGTGACGCTCGCCATATGGTGCCACAGCGCCACGGGCACGCCGCGCTGCGCCAGAAGGTCGAGCCAGGCGAGGGTGATGCCCGCCGGGCCGAAGCCGACGACCACCGCCACGTCGGGCGCCAGTTCGTCCACCCGCCCCGCGAAGTCCGGCGGTGGCGCGACGTCGCGGGCGAAATAGTCCACCCGGCGGCGTGGCGGACCCGGCGGCAGCGGCATCACATTCACCCCCCCTGCCGACGACGCCAGCAGCACCGGCCCGGATTCGACGGGTCCGCACAAGGTCACATCATGCCCCGCCCCCGCCCATTCCAACGCGAGGTCGTGGGCCACGAGTTCGGTGCCGAAGCGCAGGTGGCCCGCCGTCAGATTGGTGAGGACAAGGATGCGCATCAGGCCTCCGGTCGGATGATCAGGCGACCGCCCACCGCCAGCAGATCCCCGCCTCACGATCGCGTAAAGGTTGAGAGACTACGACTTTGGTCTGAGGCGACGCGCTGCGCAATGCCGGCGGCCTGACATGGCATGCCGCTCCCGTCGCCGAAGCCGCACTTTGCGACATTCCGAGAGATCACCACCGCAGCGCGTCATTGTCCCAGGCAACCCGTAAAGGTTGAGTGAATGTTTTTGATCAGCTATAAGTAGATGAGTTCAATGACCGCTGTGGGGTCATCACCATGAAAATCATCGCCGAGCTCGATCTTGCCCGGTTCGAGCGTCCCTCGATCCCCGGCAACCCGCCCTTCGCCGTCAGGGCCGCGTGGTATGTCGTCAACGCCATTCTGTTTCGCTCATCGCTCTTCGGCCTCGCCCCCTCGCGGGCCAAAGCCCACATTTTGCGCCTGTTCGGGGCGCGGGTCGGCCGCGGCGTCGTCATCAAGCCGCGGGTGGACATCAAGTCGCCCTGGTTCCTCACCCTCGGCGACCATGTGTGGCTCGGCGAGCGGGTCTGGATCGACAATCACACCGAGGTGACGCTCGGCTCCAACGTGTGCGTCAGCCAGGGCGCCTACATCTTCACCGGCAACCACGATTGGTCGAACCCCGCCTTCCCCTTCTTCTGCAAGCCGGTCACGGTCGGCGACGGCGCATGGGTGACCGCCTTTCAGAGGCTCGGCCCGGGAACGGCGATCCCCGCCCACATGGCGGTGGTCGAGTGAGCCTTCGCCCCTCCGGATGCCGGACCCTCGCATGACCCCCGCCATCGTTCTGGCCACGCTGCGGGCGGAGGGCGGTCCCGCGCTTGCCGCCGACCTCTGCGCCGAATGGAGCGCGGACGGTCACGCCCCCGTGGCGCTCGTCCTCTCCGGCCGCGAGACGGCCATGGCCCCCCGCTTCGCCGCGCTCGGCATCCCCGTCCGCGTGTTGGGGATCGATCGTGCAGCGCCGCGGGACTGGCCGCGGATCGCCGCCGCCACCGCCCGCGCCTTGCGGGGGGCGGCGGCCGATGCCCTCGTGTCCATACCGAACGGCGTCCATGGTGCGATTTTGGCGGGCGCCGCGATGGCGGGGATCTCACGCCGCCTCGTCCATGTCGGCAACTATCCGTGGCACTGGCAGGCGGACTTCTGGAAGTACCGCCTCACCATGCGCGCGTCCGCGCCGCTGACACCGGATCTCGTCAGCGTCACCGCGCATGTGGACCAGGGGGTGAAGGCGCATTTCGGCCGCGTTGCGCGGCGCCACCATGTGGTGCCGAACGGGATCGACCTCGCCCGCTTCCCCTTCCGCGCCCCCCGGCCGGCCCCGGACGGGCGGCTCGCCGTGCTGATGGTCGCCCGGCTCGACAGCGGCAAGAACCACGCGGCGCTGATCCGCGCCATCGCCCTCCTGCGCGGCCGGGGCGTCGATGCGACGCTGAGGCTCGCCGGCGACGGCTCCCTCGGCGGCGCGCTCGAAGCGCTCGCGGCGGAATGCGGCGTCGGTGATGCGGTGCGCTTTCTCGGTGCCCGGCGCGACGTGCCGGACCTCCTCGCCACCGCCGACGTCTTTGCCTTCGCGGTGCGGCCGGAGGAAGGGCTCGGCATCGCCATGGTGGAGGCGATGGCGACGGGCGTTCCCATCGCCGCCAGCGACGTCGGCGCCTGCCGCGAGGTGCTGGCGGACGGCGACGCAGGCCACCTCGTCGCCTCGGACACGCCCGAGGCCTGGGCCGACGCGCTGATGACGGCCGCCCGCGATACCGGCCGCGTCGTCGTGGCGCGGCGCCGGGCCGAGAGCGTCTATAGCCGCCGCGCGATGGCCGACGGCTACGCCCGCATCCTGGGACTTTCGCGATGAGACACGCCGCCGCCTTGCCGCTTCCGGCCGCCCGCGCCGCCACCCCTGCCGCGCAGCGCATCCTTCACGTCATCGCCCGGCAGGACCGCGGCGGGACCGAGGTTGCGTGCCTCACCCTCTGCGGCGCGCTCCATGCGGGCGGCGCGGAGAACCACATCGTCGCCCTCACCCGCGGCGGCGGCGCCATCACGGCAGCGGACGCCGCCACCTTGCACCCCGCCCTTCCCGCAGGACGCGCCGCGCGGATGGCCGCCTTCGCCCGGCTCGTCCTGCGGCTGAAGCCGGACGGCATCGTCTTCCACGTCTTCCATGCCGATCACGTGACGCTCGGCGCCGTGGCGCGGGCGACAGGCATGCGCCGGCTCGCCGCGGTTCAGGGCAACCCCGTCCCGGCGCACCAACGCGGCGCACGCACCGCCGCGCTCCTCCTCGCCGCGACGCGCCTCCTCGGGATACCGCTGATCTCAGCCTCGCACACCGTCGCAGCGTCGATGCGCACGGCCGGCCGCCTCCCCGCGGGAAGCGCAGTAGTCCACAACGCCACCGCACTCGCGCCGCTTCCCCGTGCCCGCCGGTCCGCCGACGCCCCGCTCGTCGCAGGCATGGTCGCCCGGCTCGACCCGATCAAGGACCACGCCACGCTCCTCGCCGCCGTGGCGCGCATGCCGGACACCATCGCCGGCCGGCCCGTCCACCTCCACATCGTCGGCGACGGCTCTTTGCGGGGCCGGCTGGAGGCCGCGGCCCAGCGCCTCGGCATCGCCCACCGCACCGTCTTCCGCGGCACCCGCGCCGACATCGCCGCCGAACTCGCCGGGTGGGACGCCTTCGTTCTCTCGACGACGCGCGACGAAGGCTTCGGCGTCGTTCTCATTGAGGCGCTGGCGGCTGGCGTCCCCGTCCTCGCGTCCGACGTTCCGGCCTGCCGCGAGGTGCTGGACGGCGGCGCCCTCGGCCGCCTCGTCCCCGCCGCCGACCCCGACGCGCTCGCCGCAGCGCTCGCCGGCACCCTCGCCGCGCCGCCGCCGGTCCCCGCCCGCGCCGCGGTGGCGGAGCGCTACGGCCCGGCGCGGATGGCGCAAGGCTACCGCGGCGTCCTCTTTCCCGGCCGCTCCCCGGCGCGCGCCGGCGGTGCGGTCTGATGGGCGCCGCCCTCGCCGTCGTCGGCGATGCGACCGATCCCGCGACCTTCGGCGGAACGCCCTGGCACATCCTCGAGGCCGGGCGCGCGGCGGGCGTGGTCGGGCGCGGCCTGGCGCTCGCGACCACCGCCCCGGCCTGGCGCCGCCGCCGCCTCGCCTTCAGCGCCTGGCGCCTCGCCACCCGGCTGGAACGCGGCGGCTTCCAATATTCGGACGGCTTCCTCTCCCGGCTCTTCGCCCAGGACCCGCCGCGGCCGGACGAGACGGTGATCAACCTCTTCCAGCTCTATCCGCAGCGACTCGCGGCCACGCACCGCGCCCCGCTCTGGTTCTATATCGACCAGACGCTGACCCAGCTCTTCGCCGGGTACGACACCTGCAGAGGCGTCGGACCGCGCATCGCCGCCGACGCCATCGCCCGCGAGCGCGCCCAGTACCACGCCGCCGCCGGAGTGATCGTGCGCAGCGCCTACGCCGCACGCAGCGTGGTCGAGGACTACGGCGTCCCGCACCGGCGCGTTCACATCGTGCACGGGGCCGCCAACATCACCCGCGAAGCGCTCGCCGCGTTGGACGGCAGCGACCCGCCGCCGCGCGCACCGGGGCCGCTGCGCCTCGTCTTCGTCGGCAAGGAATGGCAGCGCAAGGGTCTCGACCGGCTGATCCGCGGCCTCGCCCTCGCCCGTGCCGACGGGGCGGCGGCGGACCTCACCGTCGTCGGCGTCGACCCCGCCCGGCTGCCGCCGGCGCTTGCCGCGGCGCCCGGCGTCACCTTCGCCGGGTTCGTCGACAAGCGCGCCGACCCCGGCCGCTTCGTGCGGCTCCTCGCGAGCGCCGATGTCGGCTGCCTCCTCTCCCGCGCCGAGGCGGGCGGCCTCTCCTTGCGCGAATTCGCCAGCGTGGGCCTGCCGGTGATCGCGCCGGACGTGGGCGGATCGCCCGAATATGCGCTGCCCGGCGCATCCACCCTCGTCGCGCCTGGCGCGCCGGACGCGGCCATAGGCGCTGCCATCCACCGCCTCGCCACGGCGCCGGACGTCCTCGCGGCGCAGCGGCGGATCGCATGGGCGCGGCGTCACGAGGCGGCGTGGGACGGGCCGCTGAAGCGCATCGGCGCCATCATCGCAGGCACGCCATGACGGGCTTCGCTGTGGGATTCGCCGGATCGCGTGACAATTATGAGGTCGCGCTCGCCCTCGCCGAAATCGGCCGGCTCGACGCGCTCGTCACCGACCTCTATCTGAAGAGCGGACGCCTCGCCGGGGCGCTCGCACCATGGATCGCGGGCGACTGTCCGCGTCACCACCCCGCCTTGCCGAACCGCCGGGTGCGCACCGTCGCCCGCGCCTTCGCGGCGCAGAAGCTCGCCTCACGCCGCTGGGCCCGCACCCTCTTCGGCGCTGATGCGCAGGCGAGCGTGGCGCATGCCTTCGCCGCCCACGCCGCCCGCCGCCCGGTGGGCCTCTTCCCCTATTCCGGCTACGGTCTCGCCGCCTTCCGCGCCCATCCGGACCGGCGGCGCATCCTCTTCCAATATCACCCGCAGCGCGCGTTCGAGCGGGCCGAGCTCGAGCGCCACCTCGGCCCGCGCGGCGCGTTCGCCCCCGCCCCCTTCGCCGCCGATCCTGACGACGCTGCCAATATCGAGGAGATCCACCTCGCCGACACGGTCGTGTGCGCCAGCAGCTTCACGCGCCGTTCGGTGCTCCACGTGGCGCCCGGAAAGCGCGTCGTGCTGGCCCCCTACGGCGCCAGCCTCGCCATCGACGAAGCCGCGGCGCTGGGGCAGAAGGCCGACCCGTCGCGCCCCACCTTCCTCTTCGTCGGCTCCGGCATTCCCCGCAAGGGCATCGGCCTGCTGCTCGACGCCTTCGCCCATGCCGCACCGCGTGGGGCGGCGCTGCGCCTCGTCGTGCGCAACGCCGATCCCGCCACCGCACGCCGCCTCGCCGCGATCGACGACGACAGGATCACAGTGCGCTCCAACCTCGGCCGCGCCGATCTCCTCGCCGAGTTCCGCCGCGCCCACGTCTTCGTCCTCCCGGCGATCAGCGAGGGGTTCGCCCACGTCGTGCCCGAGGCGCTGGCCTCCGGCTGCCACGTCATCGCCAGCGACGCGACCTGCCTTGCCGATATGGACCCGCCGCCGGAGGCCGGAGAAATCGTCCCCGCCGGCGACGCGGAGGCGCTGGCCGCGGCGATCACCCGCACCGCTGCGGGCGTCTCCTCGGGCGCCATCGACGGGCGCGCGGCGCTCGCACTCGCGCGGCGCTTCTCATGGCCGCGCTTCCGGCGGACGATCCAGGCGCTCGCCACCGAGGGTGACGCGCCATGATCTTCGCCCTCACCATCGCCGGACTGCTGCTCCTGTGGCTGCGGACCTGGGCGCGCTTTCGCGACCCGTTCCACCCGCTGATCTTCCTGCTCCCGCCGTTCATCTACCTCTATGGCTGGATGCCGCTGGAGGTCTACCTCACCAACCCCGAGCGCTTCGCCCACTACGCCGGCGGTGCCTTCAACCATCTGCACCACGCGCTGGTCCTGCTGCTGATCGGCTGCCTCGTCGCTGGGGTGGCGCGCGGAGGCCGCGGGGTGACGCCGCGCACCGCCCGCTGGGTGCCGCTCAGGATCTCCGACCCGGTCCTGCTGCGTGCCGCGGGCGTCGGCCTCGGCCTCCTCGCATGTGGCGCATGGCTCTTCATGGTGGCGGCGAAGGGCGGGCTCGTCGCGACCTACGGCACGGCCTACGGACAGGGCGCCTATGCCAGCGGCTACCTGTTGGAGGCGCCCTATCTCGGCCTTCCGGGCGCGATCTTCATCTTTCTCACCCGCACCGGACGCGGCATGCGGCCCATCGACTGGATGCTGGTCGCCCTCTGCGTCGCGCCGGTCTTCCTGCACGCGATGCTGGGGGCGCGGCGCGGCCCGGCCTTCCTCGCCTTCGTCACCGCGGGCGGCGGCTACGTCTACTTCATGCGCAAGCGGGTGCCTCTGGTGGTGATCGCCGCGGGCGGGGGCGCGCTCGGCTTCCTCATGCTGTTCCTCGTCGCCAACCGCGGCAGCATCTACATCGGCTCCTCGTTCGAAGCGGTGCGCAATCCTCTCGAATACCTGATCCAGTGGCACTCGAACGAGTATCTGATCAGCAACGCCACGGTCCGCTACACGCAGGAGGTCGGCGGCTTCTACGGCCTGCGCGAGCTCGTCTGGATCGTCGGCCGGGTCCTACCCGCTCAGGTGTGGCCGTCGATCTGGACCGACCTGCCGGCCCTCTTGGGCATCGAGGTCAACCTCCTCGTCAACGGCGGGGTGAGCCGCACCGGCATCATGGCCCTCACCGGGTGGATGCCGTCGATGGGCGCGGCCGAGGGCTATGCCGCGAGCCTGTGGTTCGAGTTCCAGTACCTCGCCCCCGCCGCCTCCTTCGCCATCGGCTGGTTCTACGGGCGGATGTGGGCGAATGCGCGCGACACGCTCGCCGCGCGGGTCGTCTACCTGCTGATGTCCGCGCTGTCGCTCTATCTGGTGATGCAGGCGTTGGACCCGTGGCTGTTCCGCCTGATCCTCCTCGGCCTCCCCGCCTACGGAGTGCTGCGGCTGGTGAAGGCTGTGCCCGTGGTGCGGGCTCGCCTGACCGAGCCCCGACCCGCTGTTGCCCCTGCGCCTGCTCCCGCCCCTGCACGGCCGCCGAAATGGCGACGGCCCCGCGAGCCTGAGCGCCGCCCGACACCGCTGCGCGGACGGTTCCTCGGAACACAGCGCGCGAAGGTGCGGGCATGATCGACACCCTACCCTCCGCCGTACCGCCCGACGCCGCACCGCGCTCCGGGGCGCCGGCCTCAGGTGCGCCGGGCTCAGGGGCGCCGCTCTCCGGGGCGCCGGGCCGTCAGCCCGCGCACGGTCCGTGACCCGCGGGACATCCGCCGGCCGCTGAAGGCCGGACCACCTCATCAGCATCAATCCACGGGGAGTCCGGGCTCATGAAGCTCGCGATCCAATGCGCCCTCTTGTCCCGGCGCGGCGGCGGTCTTCCGGCCGCCGTCCTGTCCGCCGCCGCCCGCCTCACCGGGCGCCACCAGACCACCATCCCGACGCTGGATCCGCCGGAAGAGGCTCCGCCCGGCGCTGAGGTGGTGCGGCTCACCGGACGCGGCCCGCTCGTCGCCGGCGCCTGCCACATGCTGCGGGACCTCGCCCCCGACATCGTCCACACCCACGGCCTGTGGACGGGACTGTCGCTCGCAGCCCTGCGCTATCGGCGGCGCACCGGCGTCCCCACCGTGGTCTCGCCGCACGGCATGCTGGATCCGTGGGCGCTCGCCCAATCCAGCCGCCGCAAGCGTGCCGCCCTCGCCCTGTTCGAGAGGGCGCATCTGTCCGCCGCGACCATCCACGCCCTCACCCTCGCCGAGGCAGAGGTCGTGCGCGCGCTGCTGCCTGGGGCGCGGATCGCGGTCATTCCCAACGGGGTGGACACCGCGCCCGCGGAGGCGTTGCCGCGTCCCGCCTTCATGGACCGGCCGACGCTTCTCTTCCTCGGCCGCCTGCACGCCAAGAAGGGCGTCGCCGAGCTGATCACCGCCTTCGCCGCCGCCGCGCCGCGGCTCGCCGGATGGCGCCTCGCCATCGCCGGGTGGGACGACGGGGCCAACGATCTGCGCGCCCAGGCCGCGGCGACGGGGGCGGACATCGTCTTCCCCGGCCCGCTGTTCGGCACCGCCAAGCAGGCCGCCTACGCCCATGCCGCGGCCTTCGTGCTCCCCTCCTTCTCCGAGGGCCTGCCGATGACCGTGCTGGAAGCCTGGGCCGCCGGCACGCCCGTCCTGATGACCGACGCCTGCAACCTCCCCGAAGGTTTCGCCGCCGGGGCCGCCGCGCGGGTGACGACGGACCGCGACGAGCTCGCCGACGCGCTGGCGCAACGCCTGCCCGACGACACGTGGCGCGCCAGCGCCGGCGCCCTGGGCCGCGCCCTCGTTGCCGAGCGGTTCGGCTGGGACCGTGTCGCCGCCGATTTCGAGGCCCTCTACGCCCACCTCACCGGCAACGCCCCCGCCCCCGCATTTTTGACGTGACCCCCGAAGGGATGTGCTCGTGGCCGACACGAAGATGAGACCATGACCGGGCGGCCGCGGATCGCGGTGCTGGTCGAGCGGATCGGCGCCTATCACCGGGCGCGGCTTTCGGCGCTCGCCGAACGGGCGGAGGTGATGTGCGTGGAGCTTTGCGCCGCCGACGCCACCTACGCCTGGGCGCGCCACGAGGGGCACGGCGGCGACTTCGCCCGCACCACGCTCTTCGCCACCGAGGCGGAGGCGGCCGACATCGCGTTGCTGAAGGCGCGCATGGAGGCCGCGCTCGCGGGCTTCGGGCCGGATACCGTCGCGGTGCCGGGCTGGGGCTATCCGTTCAGCCTCGTCGCGCTCGCCCTCACCAGCCGGGCGCGCACGCGCGGCGGTGCAGCCGTCGGCCGCGTTCTGATGTCCGACAGCCAGGCGATCGACGCGCCGCGGCGGCTCCTGGCCGAGATGGTGAAACGCGCCGTCGTCTCCTTCGCCGACGCAGGCTTGGCCGCCGGCCGCACCCATGCCGACTATCTCGCAGCGCTCGGCCTGCCGCGACGCCGCATCGCACTCGGATTGGACGTGGTGGACAACGCCCATTTCGCTGCGGGCGCCGCCGCGGCGCGGGCCGGGCCTGGAGCAGATGCGCCCGCCTTCCTCGCCCTCGCCCGCTTCGTCCGCAAGAAGAACCTCACCGCCCTGGTCACCGCCCACGGGGTGTATGCACGCGCCGCGCGGGCGGAGGGGCGCACGCCCTGGCGCCTCGTCATCGTCGGCGACGGACCGGAGAGCGGGGCGATCGCCGAAGCGGCGTCGGAGACGGGCGAGGCGGTCGAGATCCGCCCCTTCGCCGCCTACGATGCCCTCCCCGGGCTTTACGCTGCCGCCGGGGCGTTGGTGCTGCCGTCCACCGCCGAGCAGTGGGGTCTCGTCGTCAACGAGGCGATGGCCGCGGGTTGTCCGGTGATCGCCTCGGTCCGCGCGGGCGCGGCGGCGGAGTTGATCATCGACGGCGTCAACGGGCACGTCACGGCGCCGGACGTGGGCTCCGTCGCCGCTGCCCTCGCGCGGATGGAGGGGGCCGACCGCGCGGTGATTTGCGCCAACGCCCGCGCCTCGATCGCCGCGTGGGGGCCGCACCGGTTCGCGGACGGCATCCTGGCGGCCGCCGAGATGGCGATGGCGCGGCGCCGTACCCCTGTGCCCCCGGCGCTCTTGTACCGTCTCGCGGTGTGCATCGCGGGCGCCGCACCGCCGCAGGTGCCGCCCCGTGCGACCACACCGCCAACGGCCGGCACCACCCTTGCGCCGCGGTGAGGGCCGCCGCGCGCTGACGGACGCCGTTGTCCCTCCGGCCCGCCGCGGGCGCCGCGCTCAGCCGATGCGATGGCGGACGGCGGACGGAGGACGCGCCCGCGAGGGCAGCGGGCGGACGGCGGCGGCGGCGCTCGCGGCGTCAGTTGCCGAAGCGCTCCGGTCCGAACAGGCGCACGATGGCGTTCGGCTCGCCCGCCGCCATCAACTGGGCGATCGCCTCGCCGCACACCGCCGACAAGGTCATGCCGAGGTGGCCGTGGCCGAAGTTCAGCCAAACGTTCGGGTGGCCGGGCGCCCGTCCCATCACCGGCACCGTGTCCGGAAGGCACGGCCGCTCGCCCGACCAGGCCGTGTGCGGCTCCGTCGCCGCCTCAGGCCACACCCTCTTCACGTGGTCGACCAGGGCCGCCGCGCGGCGCATGTCGACCGGGCTGCCGAGCGGCGTGATCTCCACCGTGCCTGCCGCCCTCAGCCCGCCGGTCATCGGCGTGACGAACACCTTGCGGTCGGCGATCACCACGACGCGCTGAAGCTCCACCCCGCTGTGCGGAAATTGCACGTGGAAGCCGCGCTGGTTGGCGAGCGGTATGGACAGACCCAGCCGCTTCACCAGTGGTCCCGACCAGGCGCCCGCTGCGATCACCGCCTCGCCGAATGCATGCACCCCGTCCGCCGTCTCGACGCTGACGCCACCGTCCGCCGCCGGCGTCACGCCACGCACCTCGCCGGTGACGAGCGCCGCGGCCGCCTGGCGCAGAACGCTCTGCATACGCCCGACATATCCGCCGGGGTCGACGATCATCCCCTGATCCGGCAGGAAGACGCCGGCCTGATAAGCCGGGCCGATCGACGGCTCGATCTGAAGCACCCCGGCCCGGTCGAGATCGTGGGCCACCACGCCGTGCTCGCGCCGCAGCGCCCAGCCGAAGGCGTCCTTGGCCCGCGCCGCAGCGTCGGGATAGAGGTGGAGCTGGCCTGTGGTGCGGATGAGGTCGGTGGAGCCGATCGCCTCCAGCAGCGCCGTATGTGCGGCCAGACTCTTCGGCACGAGTTGCACCTGCAGTTCGGCCGAGGCGCGGATGCGTGCCTCGCTGCTCTCGCGCAGGAAGCGGGCGAGCCAGGCGGCGTGCCGCACCATGCCGCCCATGGTGACGCGCAAGGGGCCGGAGGGGTCGAACAGCATCTTGGGGATGTCGCGCGCCATGCCGCGGTAGGCGACGGGTAGCACCGATCCGGACGAGATCGACCCGGCGTTTCCGCTCGACGCGCCGTCCAGGCCGAAGGTGCGGTCGAAGACGCTGACCCGCGCGCCCAGCCGGGCGAGGTGATAGGCCGTGCACAGGCCGACAATACCGCCGCCGATCACGGCGACCGATCTGTTTTCCATTCCCGTCTCCGGTCGCGGTGGCGCCGCTGCCGGTCCGGCGACGCTGCTGTCCTTGCCGCCTCCCCTACACCAGAAGTGCGCAGGGTCCACCATGGCCGGGTGAGGGAACAGGCTGCGCGCCCGCCGCAAGGGCCGCGTCGCCGGATCGTGGTCCGGTGGCGCGTCGGTCGCTTCGCCCGCCTGCACCGCGCTTGCCGATTGCATGCAAAGCGCCGCGCTCCTATGGTTCCACCGCGCCCACGGCCCAGCACCGTCCGCGCCAGCCTTCGCGGCCCGCCCCGGCCGCTCTGCCCCTCAAGGATCCCGCCGTGTTCCGCTCGCCCCTCCCGCGCGCTCGCCGCCGCGCCGGCCGCCGCCCGCCTCTCCCCACCGCATCGGCCGCCGCATGATGACACTCGGCTCCAACGTCAAGGGCGCGCTGTGGATGCTCGCCAGCGCCCTCGTCCTCACCGCGCAGGGCTCCATCGTCAAACACCTCGGCGCAGGATTGCCGGTGACCATGATCCTGTTCTTCAGAATGGTGCTGATGACGGTCATCGCCGCCACCGTGCTCACATGGCCGCGCGGCGGACGCGGCCCCGACCTCGCGGTGCTTGGAACCCGGCGGGTCGGCACCCACGCGCTGCGCTCCGTCTTCGGCCTCGGCATGATGTCGGCCACCTTCTACGCCGTCACCGTCCTGCCGCTGGCCGACGCCACCGCCCTCTCCTTCACCCGCCCGATCTGGTCGATGCTGACGTCCTTCTTCGCCTTCGGAGAGGTGATCGGATGGCTGGGCGGCATCGCCACCTTCACAGGTTTCGGCGGCGTCCTCGTCATCGTCCAGCCGCAGACCGGCATTCACCACGGCATGCTCATCGCCCTGGCGGGAGCGGCATCGTCCAGCCTCGCCCTCGTCTACAACAAGCGCCTGACCAGCACCGAGCCGGTGTCACGGATCCTCTTCTACTTCTCCGGCTTCTCCACCCTCATCCTCATCATCCCCGCGCTGATGTGGTGGCAGACACCCACCGCCGCTCAGTTCGCCTGGCTCGGCCTCATGGCGGTCTGCGGCTCGATGGGGCAGATGATGGCGTCCCTCGCCCTCAAATATGGCGAGATGACCGTGGTCACGCCGATCGACTTCATCCGCGTACCCGCCGCGGCCTTCGCCGGTTTCGTGCTGTTCGGAGAGGCACCGACGGTGTGGACCTTCGTCGGCACCGCCATCATTCTCGCCGCGACGCTGACGATCCTGAACGTGCGCCGGGGACGAGGCGGCCGCACGATGGCGACGCCGCCGGTGGACGAGACCTCGGCCTCAATGCCGCCCCGCTGAGGGGCCGGACGGGCCGCGCCCGGTGACGCGGCGGACGGAAGTCACGCGGTGGAGGGCACCAACGTCAGCCCCATGGAAACGCCGTCGTCGCATTCGGGGTGGAGGATCTCCACATCCGGCACGTAGACCGGGACCGGACCGTTGAGGCCGCGCACCTCGTGGGCACCGGCATATTTCATCGACCGGCCGTGGCGGCGGCCGATCTCGGCCACCTCGTCGGACACCAGATAGTCGCGCCCCAGGCGGCTGCACAGCGAGGCGATGCGCGCCGCCACGTTCACGTCGCGGCCGATGACGGTGAAGTCCAGCCGGTTGCCGGAGCCGACATTTCCATACGCCGCTTCGCCCAGATGGATCGCGACGCCGAAGGTGATCGGCGCCTTCACCCCATCCCGCTCGAAGGGGTCCACCTTGGTGGACAGCGCCTCGCGCGCGGCATCGAGCGCGGCCATCACCGCCATCTCGTCGCCGCCCTTCTCGCTCGGGAAGACGGCGAGCACCGCATCGCCGATGAACTTCAGCACCTCGCCACCGTGCCGCTCGATCGGCGGGACGACGACGTCATAATAGCGGTTGATCACCTCCGCCGTGGTCTCCGGCGGGAGCTGGGTGGAGATGGAGGTGAACCCCCTGAGATCGGCCACCAGGATCGCCGCGCGGACCTCCCGCGTCTCGCCCCGGTGGACGGTGCCGCTGACGATCTGCCGCGCGGGCGTCTTGCCGACATAGGCCGACAACACGTCGCCGAGGATGATGTTCAGGGATTTCAGCTCGATCGTCGCCCGCAGCGCCAGCATGATGTCGTTCAGCATCGCGCGGGCCTCCGGCGAGAATCCGTCCGGCGCCTTGGTGGCCACGGTGACGTGCATCGTGCGTCCCGCCTCTGCGCGGAGGGGGATGACGATATAGTGCTTCAGCCCCTCGGCCTTCAGTTCCGGAACGACACCGAACGCTTCGTCGGGCGTCGCGTCGAGGTCGAGGTCGACCCAGCGGCCCGTGTCGTTGGCGACCTTGAAGGGGCTGCGCTCATAAACGCCGCTGTTGCGGTTGATGTAGGCATATTTGGCGAATTCCAGCTCCTGATCGGGCCGCCAGATCACACCGCCCGCCAGCACGGACGGATTGAGCAGCCCGAACGAAATCGACAGCCGGTCAGCCTGAAGGCCGCTCGCGCGCAGGCGGAAGGCGAGACCGCTGATGATGGCGGTGAGCTCCAGCCCCATGGCTTCGCCGAGAAGCCACCGATCGATTGCGAGCGCTGCGCTCTCGGCACGTGTCACAGTCCGCCTCTCCTTCAACGAAGCACCGCATCTTCAACGAAGCACCGCGTGCAGATGGCTGTTCCGAGGGCCGGAACAACCCCGCTGCCTACGCTTTAGGCCTGCCCATCGGCCGGTGGGCTTGCCCGGTCCCGCCACACGGGCACGGCCTCTCCCACACCGCGCAAGTTGTGCGCTCCGTGCGGCTCCAATTCCGGGACCGCACTCGCACACGCCGCATCCGCCAGCAGAGGAACGCCGAGCAGCTTGGCCAATTCCTCCAGCCGTGCGGCGCGGTTCACCGTGTCACCATAGACGGTGAAGGCCTGCCGCTCGGCCGAGCCGACGCTGCCCGATGCGACGTCCCCCGCCGCGATCCCGACCCGTACATGAAACCCATGGGTGCGTCCGCATGCAAGGAGGGTTCGTCCGGTTTCAAGTGCCGCGCGCTCGGGCGTGTCGATGTCGAGCGGTGTGTTGAAGGTGGCGAGCAGGCCGTCGCCGGTAAAGCTGATGACGACACCGCCTTCCCGCGCCACCTCGTCCGCGCACAGGGCCAGAAAGGCGTTGAGCGCGGCGATGACCTCGCCCGGATCGCGGCTGTGGGCATAGGTGCTGAAGCCGGTGATGTCCATGAAGAGCGCAGCGGCATGACGCACGCGCGGCTCCAAGGCGGAGGGCTCGCTGATGATGCGGTCGGCGATGGCGGCGGGGACGAAGCGGCCGAGCCTGTCGCGCACCTCCGCGCGGGCGGCGCGTTCGCGCTCGCGCTGCGCCTCGGCGGCCACCTGGGCGTAGAAGACGCGCCGCGCCCGCGCCACGGTGATCGCCAGAACGATGGTGATGAGGAGGGCGAGGATCGCCTCCGTCATGCGGCTGCCGCGGGCGATGAAGTCCGGCGCCAGGATCACCGCCTCGTATTGGGCGCGGTCGGGCGCGGCCGGCAGCGCCGACCATGACACCCAATGGTCCATCCCCGCCACCACGTAGACATAGGCGCCGATCCACCCGGTGACGGCGCAAAGCCCGCTCCACAGGACGAGACGGGGCGAGAGGGTGAGCGTCGCCAACGCCACCAGCGGGAGAAGGATCAGCACGTTGGAGTTGCGGAAGGCGTAGATCTGCGGCACGTCCGCGCCCCGCACCACGGGGATGAAGGCAAACAGTGCGCACAGCGCCGCCACGTCGACGATGACGATCGCATAGCAGACGAGGGACGGCTGGAACCGCCCGCGCACGGCCCGGTAGTAGACGATGCCGAGCGCCGACAGGGCGACCAGCATGATGACGCCGAAGGGCATCACCTTCATGCCCGAGGCGAGGGCCGAACCGGCGTACCAGGCGAGCGCCACGGCGAAGAGTGCGCTGCGGCAGGCGATGTAGAGCTGAAGGCCGCGCCGCTCGGCCCGGCGCAGGCGGTAGAGCTCCAGCTCGGAGAGCGCGAACTCGCTGGTGCGGAAGCTCGCCACGACGCTGCGGGCGACGCGCACGATATTGTGCCAGCGCCACGCCGCTCCCAAGCGCCGCAAGGGGCGCCCGCCGGGCTCGTCGTCGCCGGCACTCTTATCGCTCGAACTCGCCCGCATCATGGACCTGGATCTAGGGCGCTCGGGCCCTCACAACATGCAAGGTGACGATGGCGTTATAGCGCACCGCGCGTCTCGCCAAGGCGGAAGGCTCATCCTGGCCCCCTGCGACACGGGTTCGGCGACCCTTCGGGTGGGGCCCGGCGCACCTGAACCGCGGCGGCACGCGCTGCGGCAGCACCCCGGCCGCGTCCGAATATCGCGGCGGGCGATGGCGGATCGAGTGGGGTGGCCGGGGAGATTGCGGTAGGCGCCATCCGGCGGGGTATCCGGGCGGCCCCTTCGCGGACCCGCCTCTCGCGACGCGCTTCGCGTGAGGCACCCTCCGCGCGTGACGGCGTCGCCGGGATGTGCCGGGCGAGCCCGCCACGGTGACGAAGATGCCGCCGGGCGGCCACAGCGGCGGCGGCATTTCAATGACGAGCGACCCGCGAGGCTACGTCCTTTCAAGGACGCTTCCCGCGGCATTCTTGGGAAAGCGCTCCACAGGGTCGCGGCCTTTGCGGACGCGCGAACCGCTGGACAACGCATTCGCGGTCGCGCCCCGAATGGTCGCGCCTTCTCGCGGGGCGCAAGGGAGCCGCGCTGCCAGCAGCCGATCGGGTTACAGTGTCCCCTGGCCACGGGCTCATAGGTTAACAGCTCAAGCGACCTTGCTTGGACATCGACGGTTCGGCGACCGCGCGACCTTAAAAATTGCCGGTCCCGCGCGGGCGCAGCCGCCCAGACGCGGCCAGGTCGGGCGTGGAGCCGGAGCAGCCTCGACTGAGGGGCTTGGTCGCTCAATAACAAGGTGCATGTGGCGCGGTCTCTCATCCGCACACTGGAGCGCCTGTCCCCTCTGCGGCACACGGCACCGGGGACGCCCTCTCTCGGTCGCACGGCCGGCGGGGCATCGTTGTACCCGCATAGCCAAGCGTGATCTCCGTTCGGCGCACGTCCCGCGGCGGACGCGATCCCGCAGTCGCACGGCTTGCTGGGCTGGGGCTCGTACCCGCACAGCCAGAGGGGCCCTCCCCTCTATCGCGCACGGCGGCGGAACGCGGTCGCTCAGTCGCGCGGCCGAGGGGCGGGCCGGTTGTTGCACCGCCCCGCTGACCGGGGGCTCAGCTGTCCAGGAACGAGCGCAGCTTGCGGGAGCGCGAGGGGTGCTTCAGCTTGCGCAGCGCCTTCGCCTCGATCTGGCGGATACGCTCGCGGGTCACCGAGAACTGCTGGCCGACCTCTTCCAGCGTGTGGTCGGTGTTCATGCCGATGCCGAAGCGCATGCGCAGCACTCGCTCCTCACGCGGGGTGAGCGAGGCCAGCACCCGCGTCGTCGTCTCGCGCAGGTTGGACTGGATCGCCGCGTCGATCGGCAGGATCGCGTTCTTGTCCTCGATGAAGTCGCCGAGGTGGCTGTCCTCCTCGTCGCCGATCGGCGTTTCGAGGGAGATCGGCTCCTTGGCGATCTTCAGGACCTTGCGGACCTTTTCGAGCGGCATGGCGAGCTTCTCGGCCAGCTCCTCCGGGGTCGGCTCGCGGCCGATCTCGTGCAGCATCTGGCGCGAGGTCCGCACGATCTTGTTGATCGTCTCGATCATGTGGACCGGGATGCGGATGGTCCGCGCCTGATCGGCGATCGAGCGGGTGATGGCCTGACGGATCCACCACGTCGCGTAGGTCGAGAACTTGTAGCCACGGCGGTACTCGAACTTGTCGACCGCCTTCATCAAGCCGATGTTGCCTTCCTGGATGAGGTCCAGGAACTGCAGGCCGCGGTTCGTGTACTTCTTGGCGATGGAGATGACGAGGCGCAGGTTGGCCTCCACCATCTCCTTCTTGGCGCGGCGGGCTTCGCGCTCGCCCTTCTGCACCTTCTGGACGAGGGTGCGGAACTCGGTGATCTCGAGCCCGGCCGTCTGCGCGATCTCCTGGATCTCCGCCCGCAGGCCGTGGATGACCTCGACCTCGTGGCTGACGAACTGCTTCCAGCCCTTGCCCGGCAGACCGGAGACGCGCTCGACCCAGTTGGGATCGAGCTCGTAGCCCTGATAGTGCTGCAGGAAGTCGGCCCGGTTCACGCCGTAGGAATCGGCGATGCGCATGAGGCGCGCCTCGCACGCCATCAGGCGCTTGTTGATGTCGTAGAGCTGCTCGACCAGGCTCTCGATCCGCTGCGGGTTGAGCAGGATGCTCTTCACCGCGACCTCGATGTCCTCGCGCAGCTTCTTGTAGCGCTTCTGCTGGGCGGAGGAGAGCGCCTCGCTCTCGCCCTGCTGAGCTTCGACGTTCTGCTCCTGCAGCTTGCGCAGCTTCTTATAATTGTCGGCGATCGCCTCGAAGGTTTCGAGAACCTTCGGCTTCAGCTCGTTCTCCATCGCCGCGAGGGAGAGGGAGGACTCGAACTCGTCGTCGTCCTCGTTCTCTTCTTCGGCCTGGGGCCCGCCGGGACGGCCGATCGGGATCACGTTGGAGGCGTTCGGGCCGTCCTTCGGCGTCGCGCTGTCGACCGACACTTCGGCGAGGTGCGCTTTGCCTTCGGGATCGGCGTAGGTCGCCTCGAGGTCGATGATGTCGCGCAGGAGGACTTTGCCTTCGACCAGCTCGTCCCGCCAGATGATGATGGCCTGGAAGGTCAGCGGGCTCTCGCAAAGCCCGGCGATCATGAAGTTGCGGCCGGCCTCGATGCGCTTGGCGATGGCGATTTCGCCTTCGCGCGACAACAGCTCGACCGAACCCATCTCGCGCAGATACATGCGCACGGGATCGTCCGTCCGCTCGGACGGCTCGCGGCCGGAGCGGGTCGTGACGGCCTTCGCGGTGGTGGCGCCGGTCAGCTCGCGGCTCTCACCATCGTCGGAGTCGCTTTTATCCTCTTCCTCGGCTTCTTCCCCGCTTTCCACAACGTTGATG
This sequence comes from Acuticoccus yangtzensis, assembly GCF_001927245.1. Taxonomy (GTDB): domain Bacteria; phylum Pseudomonadota; class Alphaproteobacteria; order Rhizobiales; family Amorphaceae; genus Acuticoccus; species Acuticoccus yangtzensis. The sequence goes on from NZ_MJUX01000007.1 coordinate 77,997, forward strand.
CCCATATCGTTGAGCATCGCCATGGTGTCTTCGATCTGTTCGGAGGTGACTTCCTCGGACGGAAGGACCTCGTTCAGTTCGTCGTGGGTAACATAGCCGCGGCGCTTAGCCGTGCGGATGAGCTTCTTGACGGCCGCGTCGTTGAGGTCGAGGAGCGGTCCATCGGAAGCCTCGGTCTGCGGATCCTTTTGCTCTGCCGCGCTCGCCTTCGTCGCCATCGGGCCTCCAACAGTCGGATGTTACGCACACGCAGGTGTGTGCGCATCGTTCCAAAGAACTCGCTCTGCCGATCAAACGCAAATCATGTCAAGATCGAGCGCATTCAGATCAGGCATGGTGGCGCGCGTGCGCGTTCGGGCGCTCGTGCCAGCACCACCGTGCTTCCTAGATAACGCGCCGCCCCTGACCTGCAAGGGACGCAGGCGGATCAAGTGAACGATTAACCAGACGATTTGGTTCCGCCTCCCGCTCGTTTTCGCCGCAACGTCGCCGCCTCGTCCGCCAGTTCACGCTCGGCATTTTGCAGAAGCGTTTGGTGTTCATGCATTGCAACGGTCAGACGAATCAAGCGCTCGTCGTCGCTTCGGTCCGCGACGAACCGCTCGGGCTCGGCCTTCAGCTCTTCCATTTCGCTGCGCAGCGCCAGGCGGCCGACGAATAACTTCATGCACCGCGCCAAAAATTCGTCACCCGGCTCGCACTCCAGGATGGCGAAGCGCTGGAGCAGACGGGGTCCGACCTCGGCCTCGGGATCGCCCCACACTTCGGCGAGGCACATCTGCCCCTGGGGCGGCAGCGCCGCGATCAGCTCCGCCGCCGTCTCCGGCAGATGTGTGGCGAAGGTCTCGCTCAGCAAAGAGGCAAAACCGCCGTGGGCCTCGTTGACGAAGGCGGCCGGGTCCAGCTTTTCGGCAAAATCCTCGATCAGGCGGGGCCGCAGGATCATCAGGCCCAACGCGATCCGCTCGAGATCCAGAAGCGCACGGTCGACGCTGGCGGGTGCGGCGATGGGCATGGCCGGCGGCGCAGTCAGCCGCGGTGCCCCCTGCCCCGCGCCGCCCTGCCAGCCGCCAGCCTTTGCGCCGCGCCCACCGCCGTGGCCGGCCCCTTGCGCTGCGCCTGGGCGCTGCCCCTGGCCGTACCGGGAGCCGCCGGCACGCGGACGCTCGGCCCGCTGCTGGCGGCGCAGGTCCCATGCGCGCTCGCGCAGTGCATCGCGGTAGTTGCGCGCCACCCTCTCGTCGCGGATCGTCGCCACCAGAGCCTCGAGCCGGTCGTCCAGCGCGGCGAGACGCTCGGGCGTGTCGGCGCCCTTCTCCGCCTCGCGGGCGAACAGCGCGTCGACCAGAGGCACCGCCCGTGCGGCCAGCGCCTCGAACGCCTCGCGCCCGCCTTCCTGGATGAGATCGTCCGGGTCCTGCCCGTTCGGCAGATGGAGGAACTGCACCGAACGCCCGCCGGAGAGCAGCGGCAGAACGCGGTCGATCACCCGCTGCGCCGCCATCCGCCCGGCCTTGTCGCCGTCGAATGTGAGGATGGGCTCGTCCGCCATCGCCCAGGCGAGGCCGATCTGATCCTCCGTGAGCGCCGTGCCGCAGGAGGCGACCACCTCGCCGATCCCGGCCTGGGCGAGCGCAATGGCGTCGAAATAGCCCTCCACGATGAAGAGGCGGTTGCGGCGATGAGCCGGCCCCCGCGCCCGGTGGGCGTTGAACAGGAGCTTCGATTTGTCGAACAGCGGCGTCTGCGGCGAGTTGAGGTACTTCGGATCCCGCCCGTCCAGCGAGCGGCCGCCGAAGCCGACGATCTTGCCGCGCGGATCGTGGATCGGCACCATCAGGCGGCCGACGAAGCGGTCCACCATGCGCCCGTCCCGCCGCGTCGCGAGGCCGGTGCGCTCCAGCTCGGCCTCGCTGATGCCCTCCCCCGTGAGCGCCCGCGTCACCGCGCCGCGCACCGAGGGGGCGAGGCCGAAATCGAAGGCGCGCAAGGTGTCCTCGGCGAAACCGCGGCCGGTGGCGTAGCGCACCGCGTCCTGGCCGCTCATCCCCCACAGCGTCTGCGTATAAAGCGCGGCGGCGGCCTCCAGCGCGCCCCGCTCCACGCGGCGCCGCTTCATCTCGCGCGGCTCCTCGCGGCTGGTCTCGGGCAGCGAAACGCCCGCCTCCTCGGCCATCGCCTTCACCGCGTCGAGGAAGTCCATCCCGCCGTGCGAGGTCATGAAGGTGATGTGGTCGCCCGACTCGTGACAGCCGAAGCAGTGGTAGAAGCCCTTGCGGTCGTCGACGTGGAAGGACGGCGACTTCTCCTGGTGGAACGGGCAGCAGGCCCAGAAGTCGCCGCGGCCGGGCTGCGACTTGCGCCGGTCCCAGGTCACCGCCTTGCCGACGATCGCGGACAGGGGCACCCGCTCGCGCAGGCCCGCCAGAAAGTCTTGTGAGAAGCGCATCCGTCCCCCTCCAGGGCCGGACAATATCACGCTCCGTTTCTGAACGAGCCGTTGCGGCAACGGTTTCCCACACCCGTCCCCGCTGTTCGGCAGAGGGCGCACGGCGGCATGCGGCGGACCTGCCTTCAGGCGGGGCTCCGCATCAGAGGCCGGTGCCCTCCAGCGTGTCGCAGTCGGCCGGGTCGCCGGAGCGGTAGCCGCTCTGGAACCACCTCATGCGCTGCTCCGACGTGCCGTGGTTGAAGCTCTCGGGCACCACATAGCCCTGCGACCGGCGCTGCATGGTGTCGTCCCCCACCGCGGAGGCGGCGTCCATCGCCTCCTGAATGTCACCCTCTTCCAACAGGCCGAGATTGCCGGCCGAGTGCGCCCAGATGCCGGCATAGCAGTCCGCCTGAAGCTCCACCCGCACGGAGAGCGCGTTGGCCTCCCCCTCCGACAGACGTTGCCGGGCCTGGTGATAGCGGCCGAGGGTGCCGGTCTCGTTCTGCACATGGTGGCCGACCTCGTGGGCGAGCACGTAGGCCTGGGCGAAGTCGCCGGGCGCCTGAAAGCGCTGGGCCAGCATGTCAAAAAAGGAGAGGTCGACGTAGATCTTGCGGTCGTTGGGGCAATAGAAGGGCCCGGCCGCCGCGGAGCCGAAGCCGCATCCCGTCGGCGTCGCGCCCGAATAGGTGACGAGCGTCGGCGGATCGTAGGTCGCGCTGGCGTTCTGGAAGATGCGGCCCCAGGTGTCCTCGGTCTCCGCCAGCACCACGCGCACGAAGCCGACCGTCTCGTCGTCCGCGGCCTGCTGCTCGGGCGTGCGGGGGGCCTGCTGCTGGGTGGTGACGGTTCCGCCTCCTCCGCCGCCCGCCAGGATTTCGATGAGTTGCAGCGGGTTGATGCCGGCGACCGCCCAGAGGAGGGCCGCGACGACGACGAAGAGGATGATGGAGCCGCCGCCCGCCCGCTTCATGCCGCCGGAGCTTCCGCCGCGCGGGATGCGGATGCGCCCGCCCCGCGGCAGTCCCGCCGGACGGAAGATGCCGCCGCTGCCGCGCCGATCCTCGAAATTGTCGCTCTGCCGGCGATTTTCCCAGCGCATGAAGCCCCCGCCCCCTCGTTTCCGGCCGCGGGCATCAGGCCCGGCGGCGCAACTCTGTTACGCGCCACAGTGCGGAAAGTTCCTCATTCCGCCCCGCCGCACAACGCCTGGTCGCGTCCGCGGCGGCACGTCGCTTCGTCGGCGGTTCCGCTTGTTGCGCGCTCGCCTTATGATCGGTCGAGGCCGTCGTTGGGCGGACCGCTACAACATCGAGATATTTTACATGAATCCGATTTTCCACGACGACGACTTGTTGCGCCCGCCTGCCGTCGAGAAGTTGATCAACCATGCATTGAGGGAGCGGTCCCCCCTCTCGCTCGTCCGAATGGGGGACGGTGAGGGCATGGCGCTCGGCCAGCGCGACCCGTTCGATCCCCAGTTCGCGAAAATGCGCCTCAACCATTTCGGCCCCGCCTGCTCGGCCGAGCGCGCGGGCGAGATCGCCGCGGCGCTCGAGGAAGCGTTCGCGGCGGCGAGCATCGTCGGCCTGCGCCCGGAGGCGGCGATCCTCCGCCTCGCGCCGGAGGATTTCGCCCTCGCCTCACCGGATTTCATGGCGAAATATCGGGCGGCCTTCGCGGTGAGGGACCGGCCATTTCCTGGCTACAAGAGCAACTTGAACTATAACGCGGCGTTCCGCCTCAGCCAGATGGCGCACCAGTTCGTGCGCATCGCGCCGCGTCTGTCCGGCCGTCCGACGCTCGCCTGGATCCACCTCAAGCTACTCATGTCCGGCGCTCTCGCCCGTCTCGTGCGCGACGCGCCCGCGCTCGGCCTCGTCACCTGCCGCGGCGACGTGGCCGCCACCATCGCCGCCTTCCGCGCCGCGGCCGTGCCGCCCGGTCCGACCCGCATCGTCGATATCCCCGACATCTACGCCAAGGCGGCGGCCGCAGGGGCTGACCCGGCGGACTGGCTGGCGGCGATGGAGCGCGTCCCTGCGCGAATCGGCTCTGTGTCACCGGGCGAGGTCTGGCTCGTCGGCGCGGGCGTTCTCGGTAAATTGGCCTGCCACCACGTCGCCGAGCGCGGCGGCATTGCCCTCGACATCGGCTCGGCGTTCGACGTGTGGGGCGGGGTGATGTCGCGCCCCGGCATCATGCCCCTCTATTTCATGGGGATGGATGGCGAGCGCGGCGAGGTGCCGCCGGCGCTCCTGATCGGCGCCCAGCTCGCCGCCCTCGGCTCCTGCGCATCAGCGCATAGCTGCGACACAGCCGCCGAATAAGAGCCGAACCGAATTGTGCTGGCGCCGGCGGCACTTGCTGGCTAGATCTGACGCAATGAGTGCGCATTTTTCCAGCGGCGGGCGCACACCCGCCGTGCGACAATGCGCGTGCCGATATGGTTTGCAGGATCCGACCGGATGACGCCCGAACAATTCCGTGCCTGGCGGAAGGCCAACAAATGGAAACAGAAGGAGCTGGCGGATCGCCTGGGCCTGAAACGGCGCATGATACAATATTACGAACGCGGCGACCGGGACGGCAAAACCGTCGAGATTCCCAAGACCGTGCGCCTTGCCTGCTACGCCATCGCCTGCGGCGTCGAAGAGTATGACGGCCACACGGTCGAGTGGTCGATGAGCGCCCCCGGCGGCCCCCTTTCGGGCGACCCCGACGGCCAGAATTTCGACCCTGACGACGACGAGGACGATTAATCCGTCCCCACATCGACGTCTGAGTCTTTGCGCACGGCGAGCGAAGGCTTTATAGCGGGCCGACTTCCCGCCACCCACAGTCTGAAAGCTGTCGCCGGTTCCCCATGCCGAAACGCACCGACCTTTCCACCATCCTTATCATTGGCGCCGGACCGATCGTGATCGGTCAGGCCTGCGAGTTCGACTATTCGGGCACGCAAGCGGTGAAAGCGCTTAAAGAGGAAGGGTTCCGCGTCGTCCTGGTGAACTCCAACCCGGCGACGATCATGACGGACCCCGAGCTCGCCGACGCCACCTATATCGAACCGATCACCCCCGCGATCGTCGAGAAGATCATCGCCAAGGAGCGCCCCGACGCGCTCTTGCCGACGATGGGCGGACAGACGGCGCTGAACTGCGCCCTCGCCCTTTACGAGAGCGGCGTCCTCGAAAAGTACGGCGTCGAGATGATCGGCGCCAACGCGGTCGCCATCGACACCGCCGAGGACCGCGACAAGTTCAAGACGGCGATGACCGAGATCGGCCTGGAATCGCCGCGCTCGGAGATCGCCCACTCTCTCGCCGAAGCCTTCGCCGCGCTCGACGTGGTGGGCCTGCCCGCCATCATCCGGCCGTCCTTCACCCTCGCCGGCACCGGCGGCGGAATCGCCTATAACCGCGAAGAGTTCATCGACATCGTCGAGCGCGGTCTGGACGCTTCGCCGACGACCGAAGTGCTGATCGAAGAATCGGTGCTCGGCTGGAAGGAGTTCGAGATGGAGGTCGTCCGCGACAAGGCGGACAATGCCATCATCATCTGCTCCATCGAAAACGTCGACCCGATGGGCGTCCACACCGGCGATTCCATCACCGTCGCCCCGGCGCTGACGCTGACCGACAAGGAATATCAGCGCATGCGGACCGCCTCGATCGCGGTTCTGCGCAAGATCGGCGTCGAGACGGGCGGGTCCAACGTCCAGTTCGCGGTGAACCCCGAGGACGGCCGCATGGTCGTCATCGAGATGAATCCGCGCGTGTCCCGCTCATCGGCGCTGGCCTCGAAGGCGACGGGCTTCCCCATCGCCCGCGTCGCCGCCAAGCTCGCCGTCGGCTACACGCTGGACGAGCTCGCCAACGACATCACCAAGGGCGCGATGCCGGCTTCGTTCGAGCCGACGATCGACTACGTGGTGGTGAAGGTCCCGCGCTTCACGTTCGAGAAATTCCCCGGCGCCAACACGGTACTGACCACCTCCATGCGCTCCGTGGGCGAGGTGATGGCGATCGGCCGCACCTTCCAGGAGGCCATGCAGAAGGCGCTGCGCGGCCTCGAAACCGGCCTCTCCGGCTTCGACGATACCGACTTCGAGGGCATGGTTCCGGGCGAGGAGAATCAGGCGATCCGCGCCGGCATCGGCGTGCCGCGGCCGGGCCGTCTCCTCAAGGTGGCCGAGGCCATGCGGCGCGGCTTCAGCGTCGATCAGGTCTACGACTACAGCAAGATCGACAAGTGGTTCCTGGAGCAGATCGAGGGCATCGTTCAGCTCGAGGAGAAGGTGCGCAAGCACGGCCTGCCGCTGACGTCGGGTCAGATGCGCCGCCTGAAGGCCGCCGGCTTCTCCGACCAGCGCCTCGCCACCCTCGCCGGGATGACCGACGATCAGGTCCGCGCCCACCGCGAGCGGCTCGGCGTGCGCCCCGTGTTCAAGCGCATCGACACCTGCGCGGCCGAGTTCGCGGCGCCGACGGCCTACATGTACTCGACCTACGAGTCCGAGTTCGCCGGTGTGCCGCAGAACGAGGCGGCGCCGTCGAACCGCAACAAGGTGGTCATCCTCGGCGGCGGTCCGAACCGCATCGGCCAGGGCATCGAGTTCGACTATTGCTGCTGCCACGCCTGCTACGCGCTCACCGAAGCGGGCGTCGAAACGGTGATGGTCAACTGCAACCCGGAAACCGTCTCGACCGACTTCGACACCTCCGACCGCCTCTATTTCGAGCCGCTGTCGCTGGAGGACGTTCTCGAAATCCTGGCGGTCGAGAAGTCGGCCGGCCGGCTGATGGGCGTCATCGTCCAGTTCGGCGGGCAGACGCCGCTCGGCCTCGCCCAGGGTCTGGTCGACGCCGGCCACACCATCCTCGGCACCCCTGTCGACGCGATCGACCTCGCCGAGGACCGCGACCGGTTCCAGAAGCTCCTGCACCGTCTGCGCCTGAAGCAGCCGGAGAACGGCATCGCCCACTCGGTCGAGCAGGCGCGCCTGATCGCATCGGACGTCGGAATGCCGCTTGTGGTGCGTCCGTCCTACGTTCTGGGCGGCCGGGCGATGGAGGTGCTGCGCGACGAAGACGGGCTGGACAACTACATCTTCAACGTCCTGTCCGGGCTGGTGCCGCCGCACATCCGCTCCAAGTATCCGAACGACAAGACCGGGCAGATCAACATGCTGCTCGGCAAGAACCCGATCCTGTTCGACAAGTACCTCGACCGCGCGGTCGAGGTGGACGTGGACGCGCTTTCGGACGGTGAGGACGTGTTCGTCTGCGGCGTGATGGAGCACATCGAGGAAGCGGGCATCCACTCCGGCGATTCGGCCTGCTCGCTGCCGCCGCGCACCCTGCCCGACCACATCGTCGAGCAGTTGAAGGCGCAGACGTCCGCTTTGGCGCTGGCGCTCGGCGTGGTCGGCCTGATGAACGTGCAGTTCGCCGTGAAGGGCGGGCAGATCTACATCCTCGAGGTCAACCCGCGTGCCTCGCGCACGGTGCCCTTCGTGGCGAAGACCATCGGCGTGCCGATCGCCAAGATCGCGGCGCGCGTGATGGCGGGTGAGCGGCTGTCCACCTTCAACCTCGTCTCCAAGCCGCTCGACCATGTGGCGGTGAAGGAAGCGGTGTTCCCGTTCGCGCGCTTCCCCGAGGTCGACACGGTGCTCGGCCCGGAAATGAAGTCGACGGGCGAGGTGATGGGGATCGACGCGTCCTTCCCCGCGGCGTTCGTGAAGAGCCAGATGGCAGCCGGCAACGCCCTCCCCTCCCAGGGCCGCGTCTTCGTGTCGGTGCGCGATTCGGACAAATCGGCCATCCGCGGCGCCGCCAAGCGGCTGTCGGAGGCAGGCTTCACGCTGGTTGCGACGTCGGGCACACAGCGCGACCTGGAATCCAGCGGGATCGCGTGCGAGCGCATCAACAAGGTGTCCGAAGGCCGTCCGCACATCGTCGACGCGATCAAGAACGGCTCGGTGCAGCTCGTTCTGAACACGGCGGAAGGGCCGCAGTCGGTGAACGATTCCAAATCCATGCGCCGGGCTGCACTTTCCCACCGCGTGCCCTATTATACGACGCTCGCAGGCGCGCTTGCGGCGGCGGAGGGGATCGCGCTTCAAGGTCGCCAGGAGCTTGAGGTCCGTCCGATGCAATCCTACGTAACGGCTCAATCGGACGGCTGACGTCCGGCGGGCACGCTTCCGCACTTGCATTTTCGTCACAGTCTGTTGGAAACTGGCACACTTCGCCCACGCTCGCGGGCGGCGTTACGAAGAAAGTTCGAATGACGATGGAAAAGATCCCAATGACGGCGCAGGGCTATGCGTCGTTGGAGACCGAGCTGAAGCGCCGTACATCGGAGGATCGTCCGAAAATCATTCAGGACATCTCCGAGGCGCGCGCTCACGGGGACCTCTCCGAGAATGCCGAGTACCATGCCGCCAAAGAGGCGCAGAGCCACAATGAAGGCCGCATCACCGAGCTCGAGGACATGCTGTCCCGCGCCGAGGTGATCGACGTGAAGAAGCTCTCCGGCGCCACCGTCAAGTTCGGCGCCTTCGTCACCCTGGTGGACGAGGACACCGAGCAGGAAAAAAAGTACCAGATCGTGGGCGACGTCGAGGCTGACGTGAAGGCGGGGCGCATTTCGATTTCGTCGCCGATCGCCCGCGCGCTGATCGGCAAGCAGGTCGGCGATTCGGTGGAGGTGTCCGCACCGGGTGGTGCGCGCGCCTATGAGATCACGCAGGTGCAGTGGGGCTGAGCCCCGCCCGGCCGCTGCGGGACATGCTGCTGGCGTTTATGCCGGCCTCGTCCCGCGCGGCATACACGGCTTCGCGCTTCCCTGGGCGTTGACGAACCGACGTTACGACAGACCGAACACGAAAAAGGCCGGCCGCGGACTGCGGCCGGCCTTTTTCGTCAATTCGTCTCGTACCGGTCGTCCCCGGCTGGCGAATGTGATCCGGCGCCGTCGCCGCGCCAGCCCGGTTCAGTGCGCCACCAGCCCGGTTCAGTGCGCCGACAGACGCGCGCGGATGTCTTTCAGGGTTCGCCGGCCGCTATAGGCCGCCTCCATCGCACTGCAGAAGGCGTCGAGATAGAGCGCGCGCGAGGCCGACACCCGCGCGGGCGCGGCCGGGGCGTAGCCGAGCGCGTCCATCTCGCGCGCGCAGATATAGTCGATATCGGCGAGCAACCCCGGATCCAGCTCGCTCTTGGCGCGGCCGATGCTGTCGGCGCTGATCGGCTTGAAGGTCTTTTCCATATGCGCGCCGGTGTCGCGCACCTCGTCCCGCACGTCCTTGGTGTGCCAGTTCACCATCGCGTCCACCTCACTCTCGTCGAGACCGAGGAAGGCGCACAGCGCGGAAAGTTCTCCCGGCGCATCGGCCACGAGATCGACATAGCGCAGCAAATAGTACCGGCTCGGCCCCGCCTCCGCGCCCGCCGCGTTGACCGTGCGGAAGGACTTGCGCCAATGCCACGCCGACATTTGCGGGCTCGTGCGCACCGAGTGGAGCCCCGTCCCGCGCTCGTTCCAATAGCCGACGGAGGCGATGACGTCGTGGGGGTTGCGCAGGATGTGGACCACCTGCCCCTTGGGGAACGCGTGCAACCACATGGGCACCAACGGCCATTCCTGCGGCTTCTTATGGCCCCAGCGGGCCCCCGCCTTGCCCTGCGCATCCACCGCGCAGGCGTGGACGAGGCCGAAGAAGTCCGGACGGCGGAATGGCACGCGGGCGCGCACCAGCGCCTTCAGTGCGGCAAGATCGAAGAGCCGCCCATAATAGTCGGGCAAGGAGTCGATCACAGCGTCCACGGCGGCGGGGTCACTCACGGTCGGCGGAAGCTGGGGCCAGATGCGGCCGAACATGTCCGACTCGGGCGGCACGAAGAGGTTGCTGTGGGCGTTCAGCATGCGCCGCAGCAAGGTCGTACCGGACCGCACGTAACCCGCGACGAAGACGGGCCTATCGACCCGGATCGGCACCGCACCCGCGACCCCGGCGAAGCGGGCTTGTTCGGCACCGCGCCCGTGTGCGACGCTCTCACGCGCCGCCGGGGCAAAAAGCGTACTCATCACTATACTCCGGAACCACTGCCCGATGGCGTGATCGATTCGCCATCAGTACCGTCACACTATTCAGTCTGTAATATGTCAACTTTGACATAACAGCGGCGGTCTTTAGGTTTGTTTGCCACAATCGCCGAAGCGGCGGGAGGACCGCGGAGGACGCGGCGCGCGCCCGCCCGCACCGGGCCCGTCGCAGCACGCCGCAGGGGCATTAACGCGGCCGCCAAAAGCGTGTAGAGACGCACGAAATGGGCGCCCCAACGGGCTCCTCCTCCCTTTCCACCATCGCGCAGGATATCGCCACCCTCATGGCACGGCAGTTCATTTACCATATGCAGGGCTTGTCGAAGGCCTACGGTAATAAGAAGGTCCTCGACAACATCCACCTCCAGTTCTACCCGGACGCCAAGATCGGCGTTCTCGGCCCCAACGGCTCGGGTAAGTCGACGCTCTTGAAGATCATGGCGGGCGTCGACAAGGAATGGAACGGCGAGGCGTGGGTCGCCGACGGCGCGAAGGTCGGCTACCTGCCGCAGGAGCCGCAGCTCGACGAGACGAAGTCCGTCCGCGAGAACGTGATGGAAGGCGTGGCCGAGAAGAAGGCCAAGCTGGACCGCTACAACGAACTCGCCATGGACTACTCGGACGAGACCGCCGAGGAGATGGCGAAGCTCCAGGACGAGATCGACAGCCAGAACCTGTGGGACCTCGACAGCCAGATCGACCAGGCGATGGACGCGCTGCGCTGCCCGCCGGACGATGCGGACGTCTCCAAGCTGTCGGGCGGTGAGAAGCGCCGCGTCGCGCTGTGCCGCCTCCTCCTCGCCCAGCCGGACCTCATCCTGCTCGACGAGCCGACCAACCACCTCGACGCCGAGACCGTGGCCTGGCTCGAAAACCACCTGCGCGAATATCCGGGCGCGATCCTGATCGTCACCCACGACCGCTACTTCCTCGACAACGTGACGGGCTGGATCCTGGAGCTCGACCGCGGCCGGGGCATCCCCTACGAGGGCAACTACACCGCTTACCTTGAGAAGAAGGCCAAGCGGATGGAGCAGGAGAAGCGCGAATCGTCCGCCGAGAAGCGGGCGCTGGAGCGTGAGCGCGAGTGGATCCAGTCGAGCCCCAAGGCGCGTCAGACCAAGTCCAAGGCCCGTATCCAGGCCTATGACGAGCTTCTGAAGCGCAACGAGGAGCGCACCCAGTCCTCGGACGCGCAGATCATCATCCCGGCCGGTCCGCGCCTCGGCGGCAACGTGATCGAGGCCAAGGGGCTGAAAAAGTCCTACGGCGACCGCGTGCTGATCGACGGGCTGGACTTCGCACTTCCGCCGGGCGGGATCGTCGGCATCATCGGCCCCAACGGTGCGGGTAAGACCACCCTCTTCCGCATGATCACCGGTCAGGAGACGCCCGACGAAGGCGAGATCGACATCGGCGACACGGTGAAGCTCGGCTATGTCGACCAGTCGCGCGACAGCCTCGGCGCGAACAAGACGGTGTGGGAGGAGATCTCCGGCGGCAACGACATCATCGAGCTCGGCAAGCGCGAGATGCAGAGCCGCGCCTATGTCGGCGCCTTCAACTTCAAGGGTGCGGATCAGCAGCAGAAGGTCGGCAACCTGTCCGGCGGTCAGCGCAACCGCGTGCATCTGGCCAAGATGTTGAAGTCCGGCGCCAACGTCATCCTGCTCGACGAGCCGACCAACGACCTCGACACTGAGACGCTGGCCGCGCTCGAGGACGCGCTGGAGGATTTCGCCGGTTGCGCCGTGGTCATCAGCCACGATCGCTTCTTCCTCGACCGCCTGGCGACTCACATCCTGGCCTTCGAGGGCGACAGCCATGTCGAATGGTTCGAGGGTAACTTCGCCGACTATGAGGAAGACAAGAAGCGCCGGCTGGGGCCGGATGCGATCGTCCCGCGCCGGGTGAAATATAAGCGCCTGACCCGTTAACGGGCGTCAACCATCTGGGGACAACCTCAAGGTGCAAGCAAACAGTATTGCACCTTGAGCATACCACTACCTAAGGTTCACCCATAGACCAGTGGGGCGAACCAATGAAGCTTACCTATTCTTTGCTGCTGGGTGCGGCTGCGGTGCTTTCGGGGTGTTCGGAGCCGGAATCCACCGTCGATGCGAGCGACGGCGCCGCCTTTCAAGACAGCGTGTCGCAGATTAAAGCCGAACTCACCGGCTCTGAGCGCGCGGCCTTCGGCGATGCTCTCTTCACGCTCAGCTTCCCGCAGTCCGGCGCGGCGGACGCCATCGGCGCGGCGGAGAAGTTCTCCGCCCTCGCGCGCAATCCCGACGCGCTGGTGGCACGGCTCGGCCCCAAGCTGGACGGGATGACGGCCGACGAGGTCATCGCCGCGGCGCGCGACTACAAGCTGAACTCCCTCGACAGCGAACTCGGCCGCCTCAACTCCGAGGTGGAGAAGTGGGCCGGCTACGCCAACTCGGCGACGACGATCCTGTCCGCCTTCACCATCCGGTCGCCGCGCTATTATTGGCGCCAGAACGACATGGTGGACCGGGCCGTGATCGACTTCGAGATCGTCAACAACAGCCCGATCGCGGTGAAGAGGATCGTCCTGCTCGGCAACCTGCAGTCGCCGGGGCGCGAGATCCCGTGGGCCAACGGCACCTTCAGCTACACCTTTCCGGGCGGGCTGGAGCCGGGGGAGAGCCAGCGGCTGAAGCTGATGGCGGGCGCTTTCGGGGCCTGGTCGCAGGAGAAATTGCGCGACATGGACGAGGCCGAATTGTCCCTGTCGCTGATAAACGTGCGCGATGCGCACGACACACCCCTCGTCCCACCCGAGGTGGAGCGGCTGGACGAGATGCGCCAGCAGATCGCCGCGTTGACGGCCGAACGCGATGCGTTGACCTCGGCGCAGTGGTGACGCGGCGCCGCGCGGGGGTGAGATCCGTCCGGCGCAGCGCCCTTCCGCCGGTCCGCGCGGCGGCTCAGTCCGGTGCCGTATCGTCGGCGGTGCAGGGGCGGATCGTATAGCCCCTCGGCAGCTTCGTCGCCGCATCGCCGCAGGCGCGGGCGAGGCCGTCTTCGGACAGGCCGCGCACGTCGCTGAGGTCGGCGCCCGAGAGGTTGGTGCGGCGAAGGAGCGCTCCCTCCAGCATGGCGCCCGACAGGTTGGCGCCGGTGAGGTTGGCGCTGCTGAGCCGTGCCGCTTCCATATGCGCACCGGAAAGATCGGCGCCACGCAGATCGGCGCGGTCAAGGTCGACGAGTTCCATCGTCGCGTCGCTGAAGTTGGCGCCGCGCGCGTCCACCCGCTCCAGATCGGCGTTGCCGAGCTGGGTGCCGGAGAAGTCCGCCCCCACGATCATCGCGCGGCGCAACAAAATGCCGCGAAGGTCCGCATTCTCGAAGCTGGCCTCCGACGCGTCTACGGTTTCAAGATCGGCGTCTCTGAGGTCGGCATCGCGGAAGGAGGCGCCGCGCAGCATCGCCTTTTCGAGATCGACGTCCCGCATCGAGGCCTTGTTGAAGCTGGCACCGGTGAGGTCGGTCTTCTCCATCTCGGTGCGCTGCAACGATGCGCCCGCGAAGTCGGCCCCCGGCAGAACCGCGCCCTTCAGGTCCGCCTCACGCAGATTGGCGCCTTTGAATTTGGCGTTCTCGATGCGCAGGTCGCGCAGGCTTTCCAGAACCAAACGGCAGTCGGGGCAGCCGCCGGCCTCCTGGATCTTCTGGGATGACGCAGCGCCGGCCGCGCCGGTGGCAAGGACGATCAGACTGGCCAGCACCATTCCGCGGATCATGCCCGTGTTCCTTCAATTCGACAGCTCTTCATATTGCGCCATTTTCGGCGGAAGCAACGGCGCAAGACGGGCGTGACGATAGGCACGGGAGGCGCCCTCCAGGCTGTGCTCGCCCGCCTCCCCGGCAAACGGGCGATTTCGCGGGGCGGCCTGTGGTGACGGGCGCGGCGGCTGCGGCTGATGTCACGCCGGTTTGACGCGGCGTCATCGACACGGCACCAAGCCCGTCGGGCCGTGCGGACGGTGCGGCCCGAGAGAGTGTGTGAAGGAACCACGATGGACCAACGAATCGACGCAACCGCAGCGCAGGATCCGATTGCCGCACGTTATGGCGGTCAGGCGGTCCCCTCCCCGCTCGCCGCGCTGCCGGACCTTCTCCTCTCCCATCGCTCAGTGCGCGCCTTCAGCGCCGAGCCGGTGCCCGAAGGGACCGTCGAGGCGATGGTGGCGGCGGCGCAGTCGGCTTCGACCTCGTCCAACCTGCAGACGTGGAGCGTCGTCGCGGTGGAGGATCAGGCGCGGCGCGATGCGCTGGCCAAGTGCGCCAACTCCCAGGCCTATGTCAGTCAGGCCCCGCTGCAGATGGTGTGGCTCGCCGACCTTTCGCGCCTGTGGGACGCGGCCGAGACGCACGGCATCGCCGCCGAGGGGACCGATTATCTGGAGATGTTCCTCGTCGGCGCGATCGACGCGGCGCTGGCGGCACAGAGCGCGGCGCTGGCCGCCGAGGCGCTGGGGCTCGGCATCTGCTACATCGGTGCGATGCGCAACAAGCCGCGCGAGGTGGCAGAGATCCTCGGCCTGCCGCCGCGGGTGATGGCCGTGTTCGGCATGTGCGTGGGGCATCCCGATCCGGCGCGTGCGGCGGCGGTGAAGCCGCGGCTCGGCCAGTCCGGCGTCCTCTTCCGCGAGACCTATGACGCTGCCGCGGTGCCGCCCGCCGTGGCCGCCTACGATGCGGCGCAGGCCCGCTTCTACGAGAGCCAGGGGATGGAGCGGCCGGCCTGGTCGAAGCACAGCGCCGACCGGGTCGCGGGTCCGCAATCGCTCAGCGGTCGGCACACGCTGGCCGAGACGCTGCGGGCGATGGGGTTCGCCCTCAAGTGAGGGCGGCGCCGCCTCCGGGCCGTCCGGCGAGCTGGTTGCCGGGGCAGGTCGGTTCCTCGTCGCTGCGCCAGAAGCGCGAGTCCCAGCCGATGCCGACCATGCGCTGATAGTAGCCGACGGCGGGGAAGCCCTGCCCTTCGGCGATGTACATGTCGTAGCAGTTGGCAGAGCGCTGCCAGACGCGGAAGCAGCCGGTGTCGATCGGCACCGGATAGGCGAAGCAGATGAATTCGTCCCGCAGCTCGTACTCGCCGGGGGTTTCGGAGTTCTGATCGCGGTAGAAGGTCGTCATGTCGGCCTTCAGCTCCTCGGAGAAGGCCTCGCCGTTGTTGTAGACGCCCTCGATCTTGAAGCCGACGAAACGGTCGCGCATCTCGCCCGCGTCGAGGGCGTGCCAGGCTTCGGCGGTTCCGTTTTCGGCGGCGGCGAAGGGCGCGAGGGGCAGGCCGGCGGCCAAGGCGAGCACGGTGCAGAAAGCGGCCGTGCGCCGCGCTCTGCCCGTTCGGCGGATGTCAGGTGAGGTCATGTCGCCTGTTCCATTGGGATCGCCGGACGCGGGAAATCCCGGCCCTTCGGATCTGTGGGCGATGAATGTCCGATCCGGCACCGAAGATCAAATCGGGCGAAGGGCGGCCGGCGCGCACGGACCCGCGCGGGTTCCGTGCGCGGGCCGGAGGAGGCCTCAGTAGAGGCCGCCGGTGCCGGAGAGGACCGCCCGCTCGGACTCGCGCGTGATGCGGCGCGGGGCGGGCTGGTTGTCGTTCAGGCCGATGATGGAGAAGGTGTCGCCGGGCGCCGTTCCGGGCTTGAAGGCCTCGAGGATGACGTTCGGGCCCGACCCGGAGGTGCGCTGCCCCGTCACGCGGTCGACGGGGATCAGCTTGATCCCCTCCGGCACGCGGAAGTCCACCGGCGGCGTGTCGGCGAGGGCGTGCTGCATGAAGTCGAGGAAGATGGGCGCGGACATCTGCCCGCCGGTGGCGCCGCGACCCATCGGCTTGGGGTCGTCGTAGCCGATGAAGACGCCGGCGACGAGGTCGGGCGTGAAGCCGACGAACCAGGCGTCCTTCTCCTCGTTGGTGGTGCCGGTCTTGCCGGCGACCGGGCGGCCGAGGGCGCGCACGCGGGTGGCGGTGCCGCGTTGGACGACGCCTTCCATGATCGAGGTGATCTGGTAGGCGGTCATCGGGTCGAGCACATATTCGCGCTCGTCGACGACCTCGGGCGCGGCCTGATCGTGCCAGTCGCGCGCGACGCAGCCGTCGCAGCGGCGGTTGTCGTGCTTGAAGACGGTGCGGCCGTGGCGGTCCTGGATGCGGTCGATCAAGGTCGGCTGGATGCGCTGGCCGCCGTTGGCGATGATCGAATAGGCGCCGACGAGCCGCATCACGGTGGTCTCGCCCGCGCCGAGCGCCATCGGCAGATATTGGCCGAGGTCGTCGTAGATGCCGAAGCGCTCGGCATATTCGGCGACGAGCGGCATCCCCATGTCCTTGGCGAGGCGCACGGTCATGAGGTTGCGCGAGCGTTCGACGCCCATTCGCAAAGTCGACGGGCCGGCCGACTTGCCGCCGTAATTCTTCGGCCGCCAGACCTCCCGGCCGACGACGATCTCGATCGGCGCGTCCATGATGATGGAGGACGGGGTGTAGCCGTTGTCGAGCGCGGCGGCGTAGACGAAGGGCTTGAAGGACGATCCCGGCTGGCGCAGCGCCTGGGTGGCGCGGTTGAACTCGGAGAAGTCGTAGGAGAAGCCGCCGACGAGCGCCTTCACGCGGCCGGTGTGCGGGTCCATGGCGAGGAGAGCGCCCTGGATCGCGGGCACCTGGCGCAGCACCCACTGCCCGTCGACCTGTTCGACATAGACCGCATCGCCCCGGCTGAGGACGTTGGCCATGCGGCTTGTGGCTGCGCCCTGCTTGGTGCGGCTCCACGGGACGCCGGCGGTGGTGAGGGCGATCTGCTGGCGCTCGGTCGTGAGTGCACCCCAGACGTCGCGCGGCGGCTGAAGGCCGAGGATCGCCTCGTTGCCGCTGACCGAAAGGACGATGGCGACCTTCCACTCCGGCACGTCGAACAGGCCGTCGACGGTGCCGATCTTCGGGCCCCAGTCCTCACCGGCGGCAAGGTCCAGGGTGGTGACGGGGCCGCCCCACGAGCCCTTCTGGCGGTCGATCCTGAGGAGGCCGTCCATCAGCGCGCGGCGGGCCATGAGCTGAAGCTGGGGGTCCAGCGACGTGCGCACGGAGAGGCCGCCTTCGTAGAGGGTCTTGCGGCCGTACATGGAGATCAGCTCGCGGCGGACCTCCTCGGCGAAATAGTCCGACCCGGAGAGGAAGCGGTTGCGCTCGCGCGGGTTGACCTTCAGCGGCTCGGCCTTGGCCTGGCGCACCTCTTCGGGCGTCGCCGCGCCGTCCAACATCATGCGGTCGAGCACCCAGTTGCGCCGCTCGATGGCGCGGTCGGTGAAGCGGAACGGGTGGTAGTTGTTGGGCGCCTTGGGGAGCGCGGCGAGGTAGGCCGTCTCGGCCAAGGTCAGCTCGTGGACGGATTTGTCGAAATAGACGAGCGAGGCGGCGGCGACGCCGTAGGCGCCGAGGCCGAGATAGATCTCGTTCAGGTAACGCTCGAGGATCTCGTCCTTGGAGAAGGCGGCCTCGATCCTGAGCGACAGGATCGCCTCCTTGATCTTGCGCTCATAGCTCACCTCGTTGGTGAGGAGGAAGTTCTTCGCCACCTGTTGGGTGATGGTGGACGCGCCGACGGGACGGGCGTCACTGCCGCGGTTCTTCAGGTTGGTGACGAGGGCGCGGAAGATCGCCTGCGGGTCGACGCCGGCGTGCTCGTAGAAGCCGGAATCCTCGGCGGACAGGAAGGCGTTGCGGATGCGCACCGGAATCGCCTGGATCGGCAGGAAAAGGCGGCGCTTTTCGGCATATTCGGCGACGAGCGAGCCGTCGTCGGCGTGGATGCGGGTCATCACCTCCGGCTCGTAGTTGCGCAGCACGTTGACGCTGGGCAGCGTCCCCGAGATTTGCGCGATATAGATGCCGATTCCCGCCGCGACGATCAGGCCGAGCACCGACCCGAGCGAGAACAGGAAGCCGAAGAAGCCGACGAAAAATCTAAACACGTATTACGCGCCTCCGGAGCATGGGACTCGCGAGCGTTGCGGCATCATAAGGCCGCGACGCTCTCATGTCGCCTCACAAGCGACTGAGATGATGTCCGTCACGGTGTTCGAGTTCCCAGGTGCCGTGAGGTAGCAGACGCGGGGGTGCAATCTCAAGCGGCGGGTTGCGCCGGTGTCACACCTCGCGCCGGGACGGACGGCTCTTCGATAAAATTGCCACAAGCCTTTTAATTCAACCTTATTGCTGGTTTTCGGCGCGGATGCGCTCCGCCAGCCAGTCGGTGCCGATCGGCGGGTCGAGGCCGAAAAAGTCGGCGACGGCGGCGGCGGCGGCGACCGAAACGGCGTCCTGCCATGCGGTATCGCTGAGGCGTTCGAAGTCGGCGGTGTTGGTGAGGTAGCCGAGTTCGAACAGGACGGACGGGATGTCGTGCGCCATCAGCACCCGGAAGCGGGCCGAGCGGTGAGGGTTCGAATTCATGTCCACGCCCGGCGCAAGTGCGCTGATCAGCCGCTCCGCGAAGCTGTGGGAAAAGGCCTTGGTCTCGCGCCGGAGGAGGTCGGCGAGGATGCCGGAGACCTCCTCCTGGTGGTTCGGCTCGATCGCGCCGGAGACAGAATCCGACAGGTTTTCGCGCGCGGCGATGGCGGCGGCCTGGGCGTCGGACGGGCGTTCGGAGAGGGTGTAGACGGTGGCGCCGTGCACATAGTCCTGGGGCGCGGCGTCGGCGTGGATGGAGATGAAGAGGTTGGCCCCGTAGGCGCGCGCCAGGCTGATGCGGCGCGAGAGGGACAGGAAGCTGTCGTCCTCGCGCGTCAGGCGCACGGTGAGGCCGGGGATCGTCCGAAGATGGCGTGCGAGCCGCTCGGCGAAGGCCAGCACGATGTCCTTTTCGAGCGCGCCGTCGTGCGCCGATGCGCCGGGGTCGATGCCGCCGTGGCCGGGGTCGATGACGACGACGCGGCTGCCGGGCGCACCGTGGGCGGGTTCGGGCGCGTCCTCCGCCTCCGCGGTGGCCGAGACGGCGGCGTAGCCAAAGCGGGTGGCGTTGACCGGCACGATGTCGAACACGAGGCGGCCGGGGCGCCCGGCGATGGACGGCAGGAAGACGTGGCGCGACAGGAGGGCCGGGCCGTCGAGATCGAAGACGATGCGGCCTTCGGTTCCGGTGAGAGCGCCGAAGCGGAAGGCCGTGACGGCCCCTGCGGCAGCCGGCGCGTCGGCAACGTCGAAATCGATCGCGTCGAAGTCGACGACGAGGCGGGGCGGGCCGTCCACCACGAAGGCGCGGTAACGGGGCTCGGCGGACACGTCGAGGGAGAAGCGCGTTGCACCGGCGACGGTTTCGAGGGTGATGCGGCTGGCGACCGGAACGGACGCGCCCGCACGCCGGGTGGCGGCCGACGTTCCGGTAGCGGACGTGGCCTGCGGGCTGGCGGCCTGCGTGTTGGTGGCCTGCGTGGCGGGGCTGTGGTTTTGCGCGGAGGCGGGGGCCGGCGCGGTCACGCCGCAGACGAAGGCGAGCAGCGCCGCGGCGACGAGCGTCGCGCCCGCCCTCCCCCATCCGCGCGTGGGGCGGCGCTCAGGTCGCGGCGCGACCCGGCGACCGGCTGCGCGCTCGGGCCGTGCCGTGCCGCGCCGTTCTGCGCGTTCCATGTCGCGCCGTTCTGCGCTTGCTGAATTGATTTGGAGAAGACGAAGCCTCTTCACAGGATGCCGTCCGGTTCCCATTTGCGTGGCGTGACCGACCCTGCCGCCGCCTTCCTTGACCGAAGGTGAATAGGCTTGACCGGCGGGGGCGGGCCGCCGATGCTGAGCATCGCCCATCCGGTGGCGCGGCACTCACGTGGCGGTTCGACCGCCGGAGCGTCGACCGGCGAGTTCTGCCGAAAGGTGGTGCCGCCTGGTGTTGCGCGATTGCAATTCTATTGTGTGCGGCGCGGAATAAGGCTAGGCTTCTTCAGGGCCGTAGTCGAGTCGGTCCATTTTTCGGGTCCCAGTCGGACAAAGGTCTTTGAGCACCGTTCGCGAGATAAGCCTATCTCAGAACCGCACGTTCTCTGACTGTTGATTGTAGGCCTCATAGTTTTCTCCATCCGCCTTGGGGGTTCGGCCGGTTCGGCCACCGCTTCCGGGGATCTCGGATGGTTTCGAGTATGCGCCACAACATTCCGGTTGTCCGGCGCAGGAGACAACGGGCGGATGCCACGCGAGTGTGATGGTGAGACAGCGGTCGTGCCGATGCCAGGTCTGGCGTTCGGCTGCCCTGTCCCTGTCTCTGAAGCATGGCGCGCCCGGGCTCTCGCCACGGCTGGTCCCGTCCCCGGAGGACGGTTCGCCCCCAGCCACCTTTTCCTTTCGTCGCTGTCCAAGCCGCGCCTTATGGCGAACGGGTCTCCCGTCCGCCGCAGCGTGCCGAGCGGGCCAGCCGTGAACGGACGTTACCGCCTCGCCGCACGCGGCCGGGGCGACATCGTCGGCGCGTGCCACTCTGGCCGGTCCTCGACCCGGACCGCCGCGCCAAAGTCTTTCCTATCATCGGACCGCTCGAACGCGGTCGGCTGCGGCCGACGCTCGCGGTTCCCGGAGCCCATTCATGCCCAACAAGATGCTGATCGATGCCATCCACCCGGAGGAGACGCGCGTCGTCGTCCTCAGAGACAAGCGGGTGGAAGACTTCGACTTCGAGGCTGCTAGCAAGAAGCCCCTTCGCGGTAACATCTACCTCGCGAAAGTGACGCGCGTCGAACCTTCGCTGCAGGCCGCGTTCGTCGAATATGGCGGCAACCGCCACGGCTTCCTCGCCTTCAGCGAAATCCACCCCGACTATTACCAGATCCCGCAGGCCGACCGTGCGGCGCTTCTCGCCGAAGAGCGGGGCCGGTCCGAGGACGAGGACGACGCGCCGAAGAAGCCGCGCAACAGCCGCCGCCGCACGCCGCGCGGCAGCGAGCCCAAGGCCGCGCCGAAGGCCGAGACGGCCCCCGCCGAGGCTGAAGACGACACTTCCGAGGCACCGACCGCCGACGCGGCAACGACCGGCACCCCGGCCGACACCGCCGCCCCCTCGCAGATGGCCGCCGCTACGCCGAGCGTGACCGACAGCGCCGCGAGCGACGCCGACGACGACGCACCGGTGACGCTGGACCGCGCCATCGCGCAGGTGGAAGCCACCATCGACTCCGAGGCGGCGGCCGCGGTGGACAATCCCGCGCGCGACGTCGAAGTCGCGGGCGAGGCCGAGTCCGCCGAGGACGCGCCGGGCTCCTCCGACGCTGCGCCCGCCGAAGCGGCGGCCGACGACACGGTGAATGCTGCGACCGACGACGCGGCGCCCGAAGAGGCGCCCGCCGCTGAAGCTGTGGCCGACGCGGAGGCCCCCGCCGAAGACGAGAAGCCCAAGCGCCGCCGCCGTACGACGACTACCGCCGCCGCGAAGAAGCCCGCCACCACCCGCAAGCGCACCACGACCGCCACGAAGAAGCCGGCGACCCGCAAGCCGACGACGAAGAAGTCCGACGACGGCCTCGACACGCCCGTGATGGTCGACGACGAGGCGCTGCGCGAAGACGCCGACGACGACACCGTCACCTCCTTCGGTGAGCAGGACGCGCTGGAGGAGATCCCCGAGCGCCGCCGCAGTGCGCCGCGCCGCCAGTACAAGATCCAGGAGGTGATCAAGCGCCGCCAGATCATCCTGGTTCAGGTCGTCAAGGAAGAGCGCGGCACCAAGGGCGCGGCGCTGACCACCTATCTCTCCCTCGCCGGACGCTATTCGGTGCTGATGCCGAACACGGACCGCGGCGGCGGCGTGTCGCGCAAGATCACCGACAACGCCGACCGCAAGCGCCTGAAGGCGTCCGTCGCCGAGCTGGAAGTGCCGGAGGGCATGGGCATCATCCTGCGCACCGCCGCAGCCGCCCGCACCAAGACCGAGATCAAGCGCGACTTCGAATATCTCATCCGCATGTGGGAGTCGGTGCGCGACCTGACCTTGTCGTCGATCGCCCCGAAGCTGGTCTACGAGGAAGGCAACCTCGTCAAACGCGCCATCCGCGATCTCTACAACAAGGAGATCGACGAGGTTTTGGTCTCCGGCGAGAACGCCTATCGTGAAGCCAAAGACTTCATGAAGATGCTGATGCCGTCCCACGCCAAGAACGTGAAGCGGTATGCCGAGGCGACGCCGATCTTCACGCGCTACGGCGTGGAGCCGCAGCTCGACGCGATGTTCTCCGAGCACGTGAAGCTGCCGTCCGGCGGTTACCTCGTCATCAACCCGACCGAGGCGCTCGTCTCCATCGACGTGAACTCCGGCCGGTCGACGAAGGAGTCCTCCATCGAGGACACGGCGACGAAGACGAACCTCGAAGCCGCCGACGAAGTGGCGCGCCAACTGCGTCTGCGCGACCTCGCCGGGCTGATCGTCATCGACTTCATCGACATGGACGACAAGCGCCACAACCGTCAGGTGGAGAAGCGCCTGAAGGACGCGCTGAAGCTCGACCGTTCGCGCATCCAGGTCGGCCGCATCTCCCCGTTCGGCCTGCTGGAGATGAGCCGCCAGCGCATCCGCCAGGGGATGGTGGAAACGTCGGTGGTGCCGTGCGAAGCGTGCGGTGGGACGGGTCATGTGCGGTCCACCCAGTCCGTGGCGCTGCACTGCCTGCGCACGCTGGAGGACTACCTCCTCAAGAACTCCGACAACCACGTCACCATCAAGACGTCGGCCACGGTGGCGCTCTACATCCTCAACCAGAAGCGCCAGCATCTGAGCGAGCTGGAAGAGCGGTTCCAGCTCGAGATCGGCGTGGATGCGGACGAGAGCCTGTCGGGCGCGCATCTTGCGATCGTCGCGGGTCCTGCGGTCGACCGGGCGCCGGGCGTGGAGCTGCCGACGACGCAGATCGCGCCGGAAGCCGTCGTCGACGAAGACGAGGACGAGACCGCCGAGGAGGAGACCACGACCGAAGCGCGCGGCGAGCCGCGGGCCGAAGCGCGTGGCGATACGCAGGGCGACGGTCAGGGCGACCGCTCGTCGCGGCGGCGGCGTCGTCGGCGCCGGCGCGGTGGCGGCGGTGGTGACGACCGCCGCGGCGACATGCGCGGCGACGAGGACGGTGACAACGGCGAGACCTTCGCCAGAGGCGCCCGTGACTCCGCGCACGACGACGACGCCGACGAGTCTGCGACCGACGAAACCACCGCGGACGAGCGTGCGGATGGCGACGAGGCCGAGAGCACGCCCGCCGAAGTCGCGGCCGAAGGCACCGCAGAGGCGGATGATCGCGCCGAGTTCGACAGCGAGGACGACGACCGCCGCGGGCGCCGCCGTCGTGGCCGCCGGGGTGGCCGCCGTCATCGCCGCGAGGACGAGGACGACACCGGCGAGACCGAGACGGTGACCGCCGACGCCGCAGAGGACGCCGTCTCCGACACCGCTGTCGCTGCCGATGAGGACGCCGTCGCTGAGGACGTCGCCGCCGGCGAGGCTGAGGACACCCGGGCGGAAGCCGACACCGGGGCAGAAGCCGAGGCTCGCCCGGCGGAAGCCGAGGAAGCCGCGCCGGAGCGGAAATCGGCGCCGCGCCAGCGCCGTTCCGGCTGGTGGCAGTCGTCGGCCTCGTCGCCCGAGCTTCCGGCCGTGCCCCAAGCGGCCCCCGCGGAAGCCGAGGTCGAGGCGAGCCCCGCCGCGAGCGACGAGGCCGCACCGGAGGACAAGTCCGAGCAGCCCCAGCGCCGCGCCGGCTGGTGGCAGCGCCGGTCCTTCTTCTGATCGGACGCCCGGCCGCAGGAGACGCGAAACGGGTGCGGGGCGCAGAACGCCCCCCGCATCCGCTTCGTGCGTCGAGAGGCGCCGCCTGCACGGGTGGCCTCGGTTCGGCGGCCGCGAACGGTGGTCCGCACCGCTGCACCTGCGACGCGGTGCCGTCCGATCGGGCACAGTGGACCCGGCCACAGCGGCGCGGTCCAGCCGGATCCGGGCAACAGGCCGTCCATGACGCCCCTCGCGCAGGTCCGGCGACCGACCGCGGGCGCCTTCGGAACCAGCGCGGCAACCGCTCGTGAAGACGCAATTCGGCAGTGCCGCGGAGCGCCGAGCCGCGCGCCCCGGCGGCCGGCACTGAGCCGCCAGCCAGACCCCGGCCCGCTCGCCACGCGGCGCGCGGGTCAAGCGAATGTGAGGGCTGCGCCAACGCGCGTCCTTTCGGCGCCCCCGGCCGCAGGCTATCGAAGCAAACGCACCAAACGCAAAAGGTTGATTATGGTCCGCCCCCTCATTGCACTGGCTGCCGTGGCGTCCGTGGCGGCGCTGTCGCCCGCACCGCTCGCCGCGCAGGACGCAGGGGGCGCCTCCGCCCTCACCCGCGCCGACGTGGAAACCATCGTGCGCGAGTATCTCATCGCCAATCCCGAAGTGCTGGAAGAAGCCTTCACCGCCCTTCAGGTGAAGCGCCAGGAACAGGCCCAGAGCGAACGCGCCGAGGCCCTCGCCCTCGTCCGGGACGATCTGGAGAGCGGCCAATATGGTGCCGTCCTCGGCAACCCCGAGGGCGACGTCACCATGGTGGAATTCTTCGACTATAATTGCGGCTATTGCCGCCGCGCCCTCAGCGACATGCACGACCTCATCGAGAGCGACCCGAACCTTCGCGTCGTGATGATGGAGCTTCCGGTGCTGGGCGAAGGCTCGGTCCGCGCCGCCGCCGTCTCCATCGCCGTCATGAAGGTCGCGCCCGGATCCTACGCCGCCTTCCACGACGCGCTTCTATCCACCGACGGGCGCGCCGACGACGAGGCCGCCTTCGCCGTGGTCGACGAGCTCGGCCTGCCGCGCGAGGAGATCGAGGTCGCCATGCGCTCGGACGCGGTGCGCGAGGTGGTGAGCGAGAGCACCCGCATGGCGCGCCTCTTGCAAATCGAAGGAACGCCGTCCTACGTGATCGGCGGTGCCGTCGAGCAGGGCGCCGTCGGCGTCGACCAGCTCCGCGCGCGCATCAATCAACAGCGCTGCGGCGCCGACGCCTGCTGACTCCCGGCTCGCTCTTGGACCTTGGCGCATGATCGCCTAGGTAGGCGGGGATGGCGGTCGAAACCATGCGGTTTGCGCCTTCCTGACAATAGTTGCGTCCGTTATTGAAACGGACGCTTATCTTTATCACTTCGCGGTTCGGGCCGGTCGCCGGTCCCAATCCGCCTTGCGAGATGAAAGGCCTCGACCCGCCTTTGGGTCCCGTTGAACGCGATGGCAGATACACCCCCTATTGACGAAGCGGCCATTCGGACGATCGCCGCTTTGCTGCATGAGACGGACCTTTCGGAAATCGAGATCGTCCATGGCGAGACGAAGCTGCGCGTCGCGCGCCATGTGAGCACCACGGCCGTTTCCGTCGCTCCCGCCCCCGTGGCCGCGCCCTCCCCGACCGCGCCCGCGTCCGGCCCGGCAAAATCGCCGGAAGGGGCCGTTCTGTCGCCGATGGTCGGCACGGCCTACCGCGCGCCCGAACCCGGTGCGCGCCCATTCGTCGACATCGGCGACACGGTCCGCGTCGGCCAGGTGATCATGATCGTCGAGGCCATGAAGACGATGAACCAGATCATCGCTGAGCGGGCGGGCACGGTGACGGGCATCTTCGTCGAGGACGGCCAGCCCGTCGAATACGGCGAGCCTTTGCTGGCGATCGCTTAAGATGTTCCGCAAAGTGCTCATCGCGAACCGCGGTGAGATCGCGCTTCGCGTCCAACGGGCCTGCAAGGAGCTCGGCATCGCGACGGTTGCGATCCACTCCACCGCGGACGTCGACGCCATGCACGTGCGCCTTGCCGACGAGTCCGTCTGCATCGGCCCGGCCTCCGCGTCCGACAGCTACCTCAACATTCCCGCCATCGTCGCGGCCTGCGAGATCACCGGGGCGGACGCCGTCCACCCGGGCTACGGCTTCCTGTCCGAGAACGCCCGCTTCGCGGAGATCCTGGAGGCGCACGACATCGCCTTCATCGGCCCGACGCCGGAGCAGATCCGCGTGATGGGCGACAAGATCGAGGCGAAGAAGACCGCCAAGGCGCTCGGCATCCCGGTCGTTCCGGGCTCCGAAGGTGCCGTGCGCTCCGAGGCGGAGTTGCGCGCCGTGGCGGCCGAGATCGGCTATCCGGTGCTCATCAAGGCGTCGGCCGGTGGCGGCGGTCGCGGCATGGTGGTCGCCCGCTCGGCGGACGAGATCGTCCAGGCCGCCCAGCGCGCCCGCTCAGAGGCGAAGGCCGCCTTCGGCAACGACGACGTCTACCTGGAAAAATATCTTACCACGCCGCGCCACATCGAGATCCAGGTGATGGGCGACGGCCAAGGCCACGCGGTGGCGCTCGGCGAACGCGACTGCTCGCTGCAGCGCAGGCACCAGAAGGTGTGGGAAGAGGCCCGCTCACCCGCCCTCGACGACGCCCAGCGCGCCAGGATCTACGACACCTGCGCCAAGGCGATGGCCGACATGCGCTATCGCGGCGCCGGCACCATCGAGTTCCTGTGGGAGAACGGCGAGTTCTACTTCATCGAGATGAACACCCGCCTGCAGGTGGAGCATCCGGTGACGGAGATGATCACCGGGATCGACCTCGTTCACGCGCAGATCAGGGTTGCATCAGGCGGGAAGCTCGGCTTCGACCAGAAGGACATCGTCTTCAACGGCCACGCGATCGAGTGCCGTGTGAACGCCGAGCACCCCAGGACATTCGTCCCCTCCCCCGGCACGATCACGCATTATCACCCGCCCGGCGGGCTCGGCGTGCGCGTCGACTCGGCGGTCTACCAGGGCTACCGGATCCCCCCATATTACGATAGCCTCATCGGCAAGCTGATCGTCCACGGCAACAGCCGTGTGGAATGCCTGATGCGGCTGCGTCGCGCGCTGGACGAATTCGTGGTGGATGGGATCGAGTCCACCCTCCCACTCTTCCGGGAGCTTGTGCAGGATCCGGATATCGCCAACGGGGCGTACGACATTCACTGGCTGGAATCGTTCCTGTCACGAGGGAGTGTATGACGGCACCGGACAACATCGTCCTCGAGATCACGCCTGAGGTTCTCCTGAAGGCTTATGCCTGCGGGATTTTCCCGATGGCCGAATCGGCGGACGATCCGGGCCTTTATTGGATCGAACCAGAGCGGCGGGGCATCCTGCCGCTCGATTCATTTCACGTCCCCCGCCGCCTCGCCCGTCTCGTCCGGCAGGAGAAGTTCGAGGTGCGGGTGGACCACGACTTCACCGGCGTCATCGAAGGGTGCGCGGCGCCCGGCCCCGGCCGGCAACGCACGTGGATCAACGGGCGCATCCAGCAGCTCTACGTGGCGCTGCACCAGATGGGACAGGCCCATTCGGTCGAGACCTATCTGAACGGGCAACTCGTCGGCGGCCTCTACGGCGTGCGCCTCGGCGGCGCCTTCTTCGGGGAATCGATGTTCTCCGTGGTGCGCGAAGCGTCGAAGGTGGCGCTGGTGCATCTCGCCGGGCGCCTGGTCAAGGGCGGCTTCACGCTGCTCGACGCGCAGTTCATCACCGACCACCTCAGCCAGTTCGGCGCCACCGAGGTCAGCCGCCGCCGCTATCAGGCCCTGCTGGACGAGGCGACGCGCTATCCCGGCGACTTCCAGCCCGGCGTCGCCCTCAGCGGCGAGGAGGTTCTCGCCGCTCTCAAATCCGCGCACCCGTAAGAAGCGCGCGGCGGGCGGAGGACGACTTCAGTCCTCCAGATTGTCGGGATCGATATATTCTTCGTCGAGGTTGATGCGCGGCTGGCGGAAGGGACGCGGCTTCGGGATCGGGAACCAGCCTTCAGGCCGCTCCAGAACGCCCATCTCGTCCTGCGCATATTGGTCGACGTTGAAGCCCGGCGGCGGCGCCACCTCGGTGCGCACGGCGCAGTCCTTCAGCCACACGTCATAAACCGGGTGCTCCACGGCGTTCAGGCCGGGGCTGGCGGCGAACATCCACCCGGTGAAAATGCGGCGGATGCGGCTGTCCAGCGTGATCTCGTCGACCTCGGCGAACACCACCGTGTTCGGCTCCTCGGTCGGCGGCTGGGTCTGGCAGGTGCGCGGCGTCACGCGCAGCGCACCGAACTGCACCGTCTCGTTGATGTAGACGTCGAAGGAGATGATGCGGCCGGTCACCTTGTCGAGGCCGGAGAAGACCGCGATCGGGTTCTCGATCGGCTCCGCCGCCGCGGGCTGCGCAGCCGCCAGCGTGGCCAGGAGGACAGGGACGGCAAGACGGAACATCACAGGCCTCAGATCGCGTAGGCTTCAAAGCGAAGGCGGATATAGTCCGCGGTCCAGACGCCCTTGTCGTCGCGCAGGATTGGCGCCAGCAGCGTCTCCGCGGCCTCCAGGACGGACGACCGGGCGGACCCCGCTTCGGCAAGATATGGCGTCATGAAGGTTTCGATCCAACCTTTGAGGCCGGTTTCGGGCAACAGCGTCGGCCGCGGGACGAGGACGCAGCGCGCGACCTCGAAGCCCGCTCCTTCGAGCAGCGTACGGTATCCCTCGGGCGTCGGGAAATACCACGGGTCGGCGAGGCTCGGGCTCACCCCGAACCGCGGCGCGAGGGCCGCCAGCGCGGTGCGCAGCGCGGCCACATTGCCGTGCCCGCCGAACTCGCCGACGAAGCGGCCGCCTCGCTTCAGCGCCCGCCGCACGCCGGTCGCCACCGCTTCGGCATCGCGCATCCAATGCAGCGCCGCGTTGGAGAAGACCGCGTCGAACTCACCGTCGAAATCCAGCGCCATTCCGTCGCCTAAACGCGCATCGATCCCGCGCGACGTCGCGGCGCGCACGAAGTCGATGCTGGAATCGAGGCCGGTCACTTCGGAGCCGGCGGCGGCGATGCGCTGGGTCAGCACGCCGTCGCCGCAGCCGAGGTCCAGGATGCGCTCGCCAGGGCGCGGGGCCAGCCACTCGAAGATGCCTTCGGCTAGGTCCGACACGAACCGCGCATTGGCATCGTAGGTCGCGGCCGACCACGTTTGGACGGGCGCATTCTCCATCGTCACGACACCGGGTCCAGGCGGCCGATCGCGGCCTCCAGCTTCTCGCGCTTGGCCTCCGCCTCGGCCCGCTTCTCGCGCTGCTCTTGGATGGTGTCGGCGTCCGCCTTCTCGAGGAACTTCGGGTTGGACAGGCGCCCGTCGATCTTGCCGATCTCGCCCTCCAGCCGCTTCAGCTCCTTGGCGAGACGCGCGCGCTCCGCCTCCAGGTCGACGAGGCCGGCGAGCGGCAGGCACGCCACCACGTCGCCCACCACCGACTGCGCCGCGTTGGGCGGGGCGACGTCCGACACCTTCAGCGCGTTGGCTCTGGCAAGGCGGCGGATGGCGGCGTCGTGATAGGCGAGCCAGCCCTCCTGCAGCCGCGAGCCGCCGACGACGACGACCTCGGCCTCGGTGGCCGCCGGAACGTTGGACTCCGCCCGCAGCGAGCGCACCGCGGTGATGAGGTCGACGACGAAGTTGATCTCGTCCGCCGCGCCCGCGTCCTCGAACCCGTTCACCGGCCACGGGGCGTGGATCAGCAGCGTGTCGCGCTGGATGCCCGCCTGGTCGGCCGTGATCTGCCACAGCTCCTCGGTGATGAAGGGCATGAACGGGTGCAGCATGATCAGGATCTGGTCGATGACGTAGGCCGTCACCGCTCGCAGCTCCGCCTTCTCGGCCTCGTTGTCGCCCATCAGTGCGGGCTTCGAGAGCTCAAGGAACCAGTCGCAGAAGAGGTTCCAGGTGAAGCGGTAGATCGACGCCGCAGCATCGTTGAAGCGGAACGTCTCGATGCCGCGCGTCACCTCGTTCGCCGTGCGCGAGGCTTCGGTGATGATCCAGCGCGACAGGGTGCCCTTGGCCTCGGACGGAACGAAGGCCGGGTCGATCCGGCATTCGTTCATGTCGGCGAAGCGGGTCGCGTTCCACAGCTTGGTCGCGAAGTTGCGGTAGCCCTGGACGCGCGCCTTGGCGATCTTCACGTCGCGGCCCTGGGCGGCCATCGCGGCGAGGGTGAAGCGCAGCGCGTCGGCGCCGAACTCGTCCATGAGTTCCAGCGGGTCGACGACGTTGCCCTTCGATTTCGACATCTTCGCGCCCTTCTCGTCACGGACGAGGGCGTGGATGTAGACGGTGTCGAACGGCACCTGGTTGAGGAAGTGCATGCCCATCATCATCATCCGGGCGACCCAGAAGAAGATGATGTCGAACCCGGTGGAGAGCACCGAGGTGGGATAATATTTCCGCAGCTCCGGCGTGCGCTCCGGCCAGCCGAGCGTCGAGAACGGCCACAGGGCGGACGAGAACCAGGTGTCCAGCACGTCCTCGTCGCGGTAGAGGACGGTGCCGGTGGTCTCCGGATCCTCCCACGCGGCCATCGCCTCGGCGCGGGTGGCGAAGGTGACGTCGCCGCCATAGTGGATCTGCGCCATGCGGGCGACGTCCGCCTCGGACCGCTCGACGAAGATCTTCCCGTCCGGCCCGTACCAGGCCGGGATCTGGTGGCCCCACCAGAGCTGGCGCGAGACGCACCAGGGCTGGATGTTCTCCATCCACTCGAAATAGGTCTTGGACCAGTTGGCGGGCACGAACTGGGTCTTGCCCTCGTGCACGGCCTCCATCGCGGGCCCGGCGAGGCGCTTGGCGTTCACGTACCACTGGTCGGTCAGGAACGGCTCGATCGGCACGCCCGAACGGTCCCCGAACGGGACCATGTGGACGTTGTCCTCGATCTTCTCGACGAAACCCTGCTGCTCCAGCACCTCGACGACGCGCTTCCGCGCCTCGAACCGGTCCTTGCCTTCAAGCTCGGTGACGATGGCGTGGACGACGCCCGCATCCAGCCCTTCGGCGAAGTCGGCATTGCCCTTCAGGGCGATGGCGGCCTGCTCGTCGAAGATGTTGATGACGCGAAGCTTGTGCCGCTTGCCGACCTCGAAGTCGTTGAAGTCGTGGGCGGGGGTGATCTTCACCGCGCCAGAGCCCTTCTCCGGGTCCGAATAGGTATCGCCGACGATGGGGATCTTCCGGCCGACGATGGGCAGAACGACGTTCTTGCCGATGAGGTGCTGGTAGCGCTCGTCCTCCGGGTGGACGGCGACGGCGGTGTCGCCCAGCATCGTCTCCGGCCGGGTCGTGGCGACGACGATGTAGGTGGACGGATCATCGGCGTCGAAGGTGACGCCCTCCAGCGGGTAGCGGAAGTGGGTGAGCGTGCCCTTCACCTCCTTGGACTCGACTTCGAGATCCGAGATGGCGGTGAAGAATTTCGGGTCCCAGTTCACCAACCGCTTGTCGCGGTAGATGAGGCCCTGCTTGTGCAGCCGGACGAAGACGGTGAGCACCGCTTCGGAGAGGCCCGCATCCATTGTAAAGCGTTCGCGCGACCAGTCGCAGGACGCGCCGAGACGGTCGAGCTGGCCTTTGATCGCCCCGCCCGACTCCTCCTTCCACGACCAGACACGCTCGAGGAAGGCCTCGCGCCCCATCTCGCGCCGGGTCGGCTCGCCGTTGGCGGCCAACTGACGCTCGACCACCATCTGCGTGGCGATGCCCGCGTGATCGGTGCCCGGCTGCCACAGGACGTCCTTGCCGCGCATCCGCTCGAACCGCACGAGCACGTCCTGCAGCGTGTTGTTGAGGGCGTGGCCCATGTGCAGCGAGCCGGTGACGTTCGGCGGCGGGATGACGATGCAGAACGGGTCCGCATCCTTCGCCGCGCCGGCACCTGCACGGAACGCCTCGGCATCTTGCCAAACTTCACGAATACGCGGCTCGATCGAGCCGGCGTCATAGGTCTTTTCGAACATGGATCCACCCTCAGACGGTGTGCCTAAGACCCCTCACCGCCCTTCGTCAACGATGCCGTTGCGTATGGCTCCTTAACACGGCCCGATCTGATGCGGCAGCGGGCCTTTCGGTCAGGCGCGCGGCAGGACCACCGTCACCTTGAGGCCGCCGAGATCCGCCGCGCCGAGCTCCAGCCGGCCGCCATAAAGCTCCACCAGCTCCGAGACGATGGAGAGGCCGAGGCCGCTGCCGGGCTTGGTCTGGTCGAGCCGCTTGCCGCGCGAGACCACCTCGGCGCGCTCGGCCTCCGTCAGCCCCGGCCCGTCGTCCTCGATCGCCACGGTGAAGGCGCGTTTGAAGGCGGAGCCCGGCAGCACCTCCCCGCTCGGCATCACGCGGATGGCAACGGTGGTGTCCGCCCATTTCATGCCGTTGTCGACGAGGTTGCCGACGATCTCCTCGAAGTCCTGCTGCTCGCCCGCGAACTGCAGCCCGTCCGGCCGCTCCAGCGTGAGTTCGAGCCCGCGCGCTTCGCCGAGACGCGACATGGCGCGGTGCATGCGGTCGATCACCGGGCCGACATCGGTGGTGGTGGCGACGAAGCGATCCTGCGCCGCCATCTGCGCCCGGTCGAGATAGTAGCGCACCTGGCGCTGCATGGTGTTGACCTGCTCGCGCACCGATCGGGCGAGGGGCTCGCTGGTGCCCGCGGCATCGTTGAGGAGCACGCTGAGCGGCGTTTTGAGCGCATGGGCGAGGTTGCCGACATGCCGCCGCGCGCGCTCCAACGTGGCCTGATTGGCGTCGATCAGCGTGTTCAGCGCGTCGGCCACGGGGGCGATCTCGGTCGGGAACTTGGTGGAGACGTGGCGCACCTTCCCTTCACGCACGGCTTGCAGCTCGGCCCCCAGCGCGG
Source organism: Acuticoccus yangtzensis (assembly GCF_001927245.1). Taxonomy (GTDB): domain Bacteria; phylum Pseudomonadota; class Alphaproteobacteria; order Rhizobiales; family Amorphaceae; genus Acuticoccus; species Acuticoccus yangtzensis. The sequence goes on from NZ_MJUX01000007.1 coordinate 111,282, forward strand.
TCAGCGGGCGCAGACTGATGCGCCAGTGAATGAAGGTGACGGCCACCAGCACCACCGCGAAAAGCCCGAGATAGAGCGCAAGGCGCGTCCCAAAAGCGGCGGTGTCGTCGGCGATGGTGGCCGCTTCGCCGGAAACCACGACGAGCACCCACCGCCCATCGGCGAAGGCGACACGGCGTGAGACGAGCCGCAGTGGATCGCCCGCGGGACCGCGCGCGTAGCTCTGGCGCAGCGTGAAGCCGACCGAGCGGATGAAGTCCGGCGACAGGTCGATCACGTCGCCCGCCAGCGATTCGGAGGTCTGCATCACCTCGCCGTCGTCGGCGTCCATCACCATCCAGTACCAGCCGGAGAGCGGCAGCACGAAGCGCGGCTCGCCGAGATCGGGAGGGATGCCGCCATAGCGGTCGTCCTGCGCCTCGGAGAGCTGGGCCACCAGCATGGCGAGGTAGACGCCGAGCGTATCGTCGAACCGCGCTTCCACGGTGGTGCGGAAGGCGGAGACGAGGACGAGACCCGTCGCCACCAGGGCGAAGAGCGCCCACGCGAAGGACGTGAGCAGCAGCCGCGCGGAGAGTGATTTCGGCCACAACGTCACCGGGCCGCGCCCTCCGGTGCGGGGTGGCGCCGCCTCAAGCGGCCTCGTCCGGCGCGGTCACCCGGTAGCCGAGGCCGCGCACGGTCTCGATGATGTCGGTGCCGAGCTTCTTGCGCAGGCGGCCGATGAACACCTCGATGGTGTTGGAATCGCGGTCGAAGTCCTGGTCGTAGAGGTGCTCGGTCAGCTCCGTGCGCGAGACGATCCGCCCCTGGTGCAGCATCAGATAATGCAGCACCCGATACTCGTGCGAGGTCAGCTTGATGAGGCTGCCGTCCACCGTCACCCGGCTCGCCCGCGCGTCGAGCTGGACGGGGCCGCAGGTATAATCGTTAGACGCATTGCCGGCGGCACGGCGGATGAGGGCACGCACCCGCGCCAGAACCTCCTCCATGTGGAACGGCTTCGTCACATAATCGTCGGCGCCCGCGTCGATCCCGGCCACCTTGTCGGACCAGCGGTCGCGCGCCGTCAGCACAAGGACGGGCATCGCGCGGCCGTTCTTGCGCCAGCGTTCCAGCACGGAAATGCCGTCGAGTTCGGGAAGACCGAGGTCGAGGATGGCGCAGTCGTAAGGCTCGGTGTCGCCGAGGAAGTGGCCCTCCTCGCCGTCGAAGGCGGTGTCCACTGCGTAGCCGCCGGCCTTCAGCGCATCGCAGACTTGGCGGTTCAGATCCCGATCGTCTTCCACGACGAGCACACGCATCACGTCTTCTCCTTGCCCGCCGGGTCATGCCCGGAAACGTTCTTCTCAACCGCAGCGGCCGACCGCTGCCCGACTCACCGCAGCGGGCGACCGCTGCGGGCATCCACCTCGCGCTCGACGACGCGGCCGTCCCCCTGCAGCACGGTCACGCGCCAGGTGAGGCCGCCGGCCCCCTCGCACAAGCTGAGCCGCAACACTTTTCCGCCGAGGCGCTGGCCGATGGCGCCCGGCCGCACCGCATCGCCCGACTGGATCGCCTGCCGCTGCGCGCTTTGGGACAGGCAGCCGCCCTGCGCCATAGCGGGTCCGGCCAGATGATCAAGCCCCACGGCGAGGCCGAGCCCCGTCCCGGCGAGCATGCTGGAGGCGGTGAGCATCAGAAGAGCGGCGAATATGGTCCGAATGAGGCGCATGATGGGAAGACTTATCGTTTCGCCCGTGTATATCCAATGAACGGATGCGCCGGCCCCGAACGCGGCCGTCCGGTCAACCGGCGGCATCCGCCGGCGAGCCGGGTCGTCCACATCTTTTCATCGGCGCGGCTCGGAAGTCGGGGATCTTCATAAATTCCTCATCAAATCCGAGTGGCATCGGGTGAAGGTCGAGACACGTCGCGTCACGAGTGTGCCCCTTTGCCCCAAGAGTCCGTTCAACCTTTCGTCCAGCAGTCCGCCCATGAGCTGAGGTCGCCCCAGTCGGTGCACACGCCGCCGGTGCTGGGGGTCACGCAGTCGCTGTCGGGCCGCCGATGGATGCGCCGGCTGGACGAGACCGGCGAGCGTACCGCCATGGCGCTGGCCCAGCGGCACGCGCTGCCGGAGATCGCCGCCCGAGTGCTGGCGGGCCGAGGCGTGACGCTTGACAATGCCGACCGCGAGTTGGCCCCCACCATCCGCGACCTTCTGCCCGATCCGTCGCGACTGACCGATTGCGACGCCCTCGTCGCCCGCCTCGCCGACGCGGTGGAGAAGTCCGAGCGCATCGTCCTCTTCGCCGACTACGATGTCGACGGGGCGACCTCCGCCGCCGTGGTCGCCCGCACGCTCGCCCTCCTCGGCGCGGCGGCGCGCATCGTCATCCCCGACCGGCTGACCGACGGCTACGGCCCGTCCGTGCCGGCGATGAACGCCATCGCCGACGAGGGGGCCGACATCGTCCTTTGCCTCGACTGCGGGGCGGGGGCGATCGACCCCATCGAGGCGGCCAAGGCGCGCGGCCTCACCGTCCTCGTGATCGACCACCACCCGGTGACGACGCTCGCCCCGGCGGACGCGGTGGTGAACCCCAACCGGCCGGACGATCTGTCGGGCCTCGGAAGCTGCGCCGCGGTCGGCGTCGCCTTCGTGGTGATGGTGGGGCTCATGCGCGAGATGCGCCGCCGCGGCGCCTTCGCCGCCGGGTCCGAGCCGAGCCTGATGCCGCTCCTCGACTGCGTGGCGCTCGGCACGGTGGCGGACGTGGTGCCGCTGTCGCCGCTGAACCGCGCTTTCGTCACGCGCGGCCTCGTGGCGCTCCGGCGGCGCGACAATCTCGGCCTCGCCGCGCTCACCGCGGTGGCGCGGCTGGGCGGTCCGGTGGACGCGGGACACCTCGGCTACGTGCTGGGGCCGCGCATCAACGCGGGCGGGCGGATCGGCCAATCGGGCCTCGGGGCGCGGCTTCTGACGTCTGACGACCCGGCGGAGGCGGAGCACATCGCCGCCGAGCTCGACCGCCTCAACCGCGAGCGCCGCAGCCTGGAAACCGCGGCGCTGACCGAGGCGACGGCGCTGGTGGACGAGGCGGCGCCGGTGATCGTGGTGGCGGGGCCGTGGCATCCTGGCGTTGTCGGCCTGGTGGCGGCGCGGCTGAAGGAGCGGTTCCGCCGCCCGGCCGTGGCGATCGGGCTGACGGACACCCACGGCACAGGTTCCGGCCGCTCCATGCCGGGTGTGGACCTCGGCCTTGCGATCCGCGAGGCGGCGGCGGACGGGCTTCTCATCAAGGGCGGCGGCCACGCGATGGCGGCGGGCCTCACGGTTGCGCCGGAGGGGATCGAGCGCCTCACCGCCTTCCTGACAGAGCGGCTGGGCGACACGGTGCGCGCCGCGATGGCGGCCGACACGCTGAAGATCGACGCCATCGCCGCGCCGGGGGCGATCGACGAGCCTTTGGCCCGCCTCCTCACCGAGCACGGTCCGTGGGGCGCTGCCCGCCCGCGCCCGGTCATCGCGCTGGACGGTGCGCAGGTGGAGCACGTGATGCCGGTCGGGTCGGGCGACGTCCTGAAGCTGCGGCTCGCAGGCCGCGCCGGTCCGTCGGTGGAGGCGATGCTGTTTCGCTCGGCCGGTCCGGTGGGCGAGCGGCTCCGGGCGGCGCGCGGCGCCACGGTGAACCTCGCCGTCGAAGTCGCCCACGGCGCCTTCCGCGGCGTCCCCCGCGCGGAAATCTCCATCGTCGACGTCGCCGAAATCGCCGCAGCGGTCCGCCACGCCGCCTGACCGCAGATGCTTCCTTCGGAGGAGTTGGGCGGGGTCAAGCATCCACGCGGACCCACGCGCAGACCGCCCTCTTGGGGGGCGGGCGAGCATGGGGAGCATGGATGCTTGACCCCGCCCAACTCCTCCACAGCCTCGATTTGGCTTCCATCCCACGGATGGAAGCCTGCCCACCGGCGAGGTGGGGGAGCGCGAGGGGGAACACCCTCGCTACGGAGGTCCCGCTCGCTCGGCCGTCGCCTCAGCGCGCCAGCAGCCCCGCCACCGCCTCGAGCAACCACTCATCCGCCCCGGCCGCGGCGACGAACTGCATCGACAATCCGTCCACGGGTGCCACCACCACCGGCAGCCCAGCCACGTTGAAGGTCAGCGTCAGGCGGATGTTGGCGTTGGTCACGGGCATGTCCTCGCCGGCGACGGTGACGCGCTCGGCCCAGCGGTCGGCGGGCGGCATGGGCAGCGTCGGCAACACCAGCACCTCGCCAGGCCCCAGCGCCTGGCGCCATGCCGCACGGACCGCCGCGGCGGTTTGGTACGCGCTGGCGATACGCCCTGGCGGCACGGTCTCGGCATAGGCGAGCGCGCTGGCGGTCACCGGCGGGAACAAATGCGGCGCGCGGGCGAATGCGGCTTCGTGCACGCGCAAACCTTCGGCGCAGACGATGTCGGAATGGGCCATGGCGACGGAGTGGTAGGGTACGGGGTTGTCCATCGGCCCCGCCCCCCACCGCGCGACGAGGGCGGCGAAGGGCTCCGACACGGCGGGGTCCATGTCGGCGAGCTCTTCGGCGGCATAGCGCAGGACCGGCGGCGTGGCGGCGTCGGACGGGGCCCACCTGTCGACGAGGAGCGGCGCGGCAGCGGACAATGCGCCCATGTCCCGCGCCATCACGCCCAGAACATCGAAGGTTTCGGACAGCGGCAGAACGCCGGCCATGTCCACCCGTTCGGGCGTCGGCTTGAAGGCGAGGAGGCCGCAATAGGCGGCGGGGATGCGCACCGAGCCGCCCGTGTCGGTACCGAGGCCGATGTCGGCGAGGCCGCCCGCCACGGCCGCTGCGGCGCCGCCGCTGGACCCGCCCACCGCCCGGCCCGGAAACGTGGGGTTGGCGACTGCGGCGGTCATCGTGCCGAAGCCCGCCCCATCGCTCCGCGTCGTGCCGAGGACCGCGTAGCCCGCACGGCGAAAACGCACCACGGCCGCGGCGTCGGCCGCGGCCCGCACGTCCGCCCGTGCGGCAAGGCCCGCGGTCTGCAGGCATCCCTTGACGGCGATCATGTCCTTGACCGCGAGGCGCGGCCGTCCGGGGACCGGCGCGGCGGCCTCGTCGGTCAGGTCAACGAAGGCGTTATGGGGGTCGTTGAAAGCCATCACAGCTTTCGGTGTAGACCGGCGGATCGGTCTGACAACCCGCCGGGCAAAATTCTCTGCGCCGGGGCAACCCGGCGGCGCGGTCAGACCATCGCGAACTTGGCGAAGTTCGTGTGACGCGCCTTGATCGTGCGTACGGTGCCGTGCAGCGAGCGCATCACGATGGTCTCGGTCTCGATATATTCGGGGTGGAAGCGCACGCCCTTCACGAGGTTGCCGTCGGTCACGCCGGTGGCCGAGAAGTAGACGTCGCCCTGCGCCATCTCCTCGTGGGTGTAGATCTTGTTGGGATCGGAGATGGCCATGCGCTCGGCGCGGGAGCGGCGCTCCTCGGTGTCGAGGATGAGGCGGCCCTGCATCTGACCGCCGACGCAGCGCAGCGCCGCCGCGGCGAGGACGCCCTCGGGCGCGGCGCCGACGCCGATATAAAGGTCGATGCCCGACTCCAGCGGGTTGGTCGTGTTGATCACGCCGGCCACGTCACCGTCGGAGATGAGGCGCACGGCAACGCCCGTCTCACGCAGCTCGGCGATGAGGTCGGTGTGGCGCGGACGGTCGAGCACGCAGGCGGTGATCTCGTTCTGCGGGACGCCCTTTTCCTTGGCGACGCGGGCGACGATCTCCTTCGTCGGCATGTCGAGCTCGATGAAGCCTTCCGGATAGCCGGGGCCGACGGCGAGCTTCTGCATGTAGACGTCGGGCGCGTTCAGAAGGGCGCCGCCCTGCGCCATCGCCAAGGTGGCGATGGAGTTCGGCATGTCTTTCGCGCACAGGGTGGTGCCTTCGAGCGGGTCGAGCGCGATGTCGACGCGCTGGCCGCCGGCGCCGACCGCTTCGCCGATATAGAGCATCGGCGCCTCGTCGCGCTCACCCTCGCCGATGACGACGATGCCTTCGATCGCGAGGCGATTCAGTTCGCGGCGCATCGCGTCGACGGCGGCCTGGTCGGCGGCCTTCTCGTCCCCGCGGCCACGCAGCCGGGCAGCGGCCACCGCGGCGCGCTCGGTCACGCGCATGATCTCGACGGTCAGAACGCGGTCGAGCCCGCCCTGCGGTGTTTTATCTTCAGCCATGGCCTTCGTCAGGTCTCCGCTTCTGGGAAGGCATCCCTTGTGCCGTGTCGGCAGGCTGCGTGCAATCATTAGCGCACGTTGCAACCGCCACAATCGCACGCGGTGTGCCTTTGCCGTGTGCAAGTGGGCGAAAGTGTGGCTTTCGCCCCCCTCTCGCGCCCGGCCGCCTGCCGCGAGAGTCAGAGCGTCTGGGCGATGCGGATGACGTGTGGCTTGCGCACGACGATGCCTTCCGCCTCGATCGCCGCCAGGGCGCGCATGAGGGCCGCCTCGTCGGTCGGGTAGGTCACCAGGATGACGGTCTGCTCGCTGAGCGGCGGCAGATGCTCGGGCCGGTGCGGCGTCTTCTGCACGATCTGCTCCAGGCTGATCCCCTCCGCGGCCATGTTCTTGGCGAGCGAGGCGAAGGCGCCGGCGCGGTCGGCGATCGGCAGGCGCACGTAGAAGGCGCCGCGGTGTCCGCCCGCCTTGGGCTTCTGGAACGGCAGCAGCGAGGCGGCGGGGCGGCCGAGCGGGCGCGGGGCGAGACCGCGGGCGAGGTCCGTTAGGTCGGACACGACCGCCGAAGCCGTCGCCATGCCGCCAGCCCCCGGCCCTGACAGGACGAGTTCGTTGAACGCCGGGCCCCGCACCGAAACGGCGTTGGTGACGCCGGACGTCTCGGCCAGCGCGGTGCCGCGCGGCACCATGGTCGGGTGAACGCGCTGATCGACACCGTCCTCGGTCATGGTGGCGATGCCGAGGAGCTTGATGCGGAAGCCGAGCTCGGCCGCGGCGGCGATGTCGGCGGCTTCGATATTGCGGATGCCCTCGACGTTCATCGCCTCCGCGTCGATCTCCGTCGTGAAGGCGATGGAGGCGAGAATGGCGAGCTTGTGGGCGGTGTCGAACCCGTCGACGTCGAAGGTGGGGTCGGCCTCCGCGTAGCCTAGGCGCTGGGCGTCGGCCAGGCACTCGTCGAAGCCGATGCCGTCCGTCTCCATGCGGGTCAGGATATAGTTGCAGGTGCCGTTCATGATGCCCAGAACCGAAGAGATCGGCACCCCGGCCAACCCGTCGCGCACAGTGCGGATCGCCGGGATCGCCCCCGCCACGGCGGCTTCGTAGAGGAGCGGCACACCGGAGGCTTCGGCCATGGCGACGAGGCGCATGCCGTGCTCGGCGAGCAGCGCCTTGTTGGCGGTGACGACCGCCTTGCCGCTCGTCAGCGCGGCTTCCACGGCGGCCAGCGCCGCGCCCCCCGCCCCGCCGATCAGCTCGACGAAGACGTCCGCCTCGGTCTTGGCGAGGTCGACCGGATCATCGACCCAGCTGATGCCGGAGAGGTCCACTCCACGGTCGCGCGAGCGGTTGCGCGCGGAGACGGCGACCACCTCGATGTTGCGGCCGGACCCGCCGTGCGTCGGCTCGGCCTGGAGGAGCTTGATGGTGGACGCACCGACGGTCCCGAGGCCGGCGATGGCGATTTTGAGGGTGTCGGACACGGGCAACCTTTGCTGACGATGTTGAACGCGGTGTTCTCAAAGCGCATTCCGCCCGGCATGGCCAGGACCTTTTCGTCGTCTCGCCTTCGCTCAGCCCTCGGAAGGGGGGCGGCCGCGCATGCCTGCGGCCGCCGTGAGCGCGGTCATGGACGGGCGGCAGGCGAATGCGGCGTACCAGCCGGCGACGTGGGATTGGCGGGTGGCGGAGAAGCGTTCGGGCCAATGCGCCGCCAGGAAGCGGCACAGCGCCGCCGCGGAGAATTCGGACGCGCAGGGCGCCCCGGCAAATCGGTCCCGCTCCAAGATGTCGAGCGAAACGTTGATGGAGAGCCAGAGGCGGTTGAGGCCCAACCGGTCCCGCGGCTGGCCCGGATCGGCTTCGGCTTCCGCCAGAACGACGGCCGCCTTGATCGCCCGGTCGGCCACCATGTCCATGGCGATCGCCCGGTAGTAGGCAGCGGGATCGCGCGGATAAAGGCCGCCGCCCGCCTCGTGGTTGAGGAATGCGATGATCTCGCCGAGGTCGAAAATCGGCTCTTCATTATAGGGTACGAGAACCGGCATCTGTGACCAGGTCCGGCCCGAGGCTCGTCCGTCGTCTTGCGACTCGATCAGGCTCACACGGTCCACCAGCCCAAGCTCGTGAACCGCGATCCGCGCCTTGTCGGCGTACGGCGAACCTCGTGTGTACCAAAGCAACATAGGCCGACACGCTCTTCGTCAGAGGGTTGTTCACCGGACGCGGACGCGCCCGGATATCGCAACCTTAACGCGTGGCCTGGATGGGCACAACGTTGTGTCGGCGGTCGAGGAACTTCTTCACGCTGCGGGCCGCCTGGCGGATGCGCTGCTCGTTCTCCACCAGGGCGATGCGAACGTGACCGTCGCCATGCTCGCCGAAGCCGATGCCGGGCGCCACCGCGACCGACGCCTCTTCGAGGAGCTCCTTGGCGAACTGCAGGCTGCCGAGATGCTCGAGCCCGCGCGGGATCGGCGCCCAAGCGAACATCGACGCTTCGGGGGACGGGATTTCCCACCCGGCGCGCGCGAAGGAATCGACCAGCGCGTCCCGCCGCTTGCGATAGACCTCGCGCACTTCGACGATCGGCTCCTCGCCGCCGTTGAGCGCCGCGGTGGCGGCCACCTGGATCGGCGTGAAGGCGCCGTAGTCGAGGTAGGACTTCACCCGCGCCAGCGCGGCGATCAACCGCGGATTGCCGACCGCGAAGCCCATGCGCCAGCCCGGCATGGAGAAGGTCTTCGACATCGAGGTGAACTCGACGGCGATGTCCTTCGCCCCTTCCACCTGCAGCACGGAAGGCGGCGGGGTGTTGCCGAAATAGATCTCCGAATAGGCGAGGTCCGACAGCACCCAGATGTCGTGCTTCTTCGCGAAGGCGACGACCTCGCGGTAGAAGTCGAGGTCGGCGATGTGGGCGCCGGGGTTCGACGGGTAGCACAGCACCATGGCGATGGGTTTGGGCACCGAATGGACGACGGCCCGCTCCAGCGCGCGGAAGAACTCATCGCCCGGTTCGGCGGGGATCGAGCGGGTGGAGCCGCCCGCCATCAGGAAGCCGAAGGCGTGGATCGGGTAGGACGGGTTCGGCGTCAGGATCACGTCGCCGGGGGCGGTGATCGCCTGCGCCATGTTGGCGAAGCCTTCCTTCGACCCCAGCGTCGCCACGACCTCGGTGTCCGGGTCGAGCTTCACGCCGAAGCGGCGCTCATAATAGGCCGCCTGGGCGCGGCGCAGGCCCGGAATGCCCTTGGAGGCGGAGTAGCGGTGCGTGCGCGGCTTGCCGACCGTCTCGGTCAACTTGTCGCAGATGGCCTGGGGGGTCGGCAGGTCCGGGTTGCCCATGCCGAGGTCGATGATATCGGCCCCATTGGCGCGTGCCGCCGCCTTGAGGCGATTAACCTCTTCGAAAACATAGGGGGGCAGCCGGCGGATCTTATGGAATTCTTGCACCGGGGGCATCGCAATACTCCGAACGTTTGGATGCGAGATACAGCGTCCTATTGGGCCGGCGCAACGGTTTCGTCGGCAAAAGGTTGTGGTCCGACGGCGCGCGGTTGAGGTTCCGCCGGATCGACCGGCCGTCCCGCATCCGGCGCCGCGTCGGCGGCCGGCGGCGTGCGGCTGCTGCCGGAAGCGATGCGGTTGCGCACCTCCTCCGGATCCGCCGCGGCGGGCGCCGGACCGGCGCCCCGCCCGGACGCTGCGATACGCTGCCGCGCCTCTTCGACCTGGGACCGTCCGCGCGCCGACAACTCACCGGCGAAGCTCTGCTTGTTGATCGCCCCGGTCCGCGCCTTCGAGTAGGCGCCCTCGGCCGCCACCGCCTGTTTGGTGGCCGCGACGTCGTCAGGATCGCGCGGCAGACCGGACACGTTGGCCGGATCGGAGAGGATGTTGGGGAAACCGTCGGCGGTCTGGGGCGGCGCATCCGCCGGCAGCATCGTCGCCGGGCGCGGCGACAGCGGAATGAGCGGCGCGGCCGGGTCCACCGTGCAGCCTGAAAGCGCCGCCGCCATCACACCCACGCCCAACCACAGACCCCTCACACGCCACCTCACACCGGGTAATTTCGCCACCCTACCACCGAATCCGACGCTTTTTCGGTCCAGCCTGTTGGCAACCGCGCCATCACGTCCCATGAGTTAAGCCTAAAAGGAAGAACATGCAGCGAAGAACTGCGAGAGGAGGCGCTCGGAGATGGCCGTACGTGATTTGAGCGACACACCGCGGGATCCTGTGCTGAATTATATCGTCGATAATCCGGAAGAGTTCGCGAAGAACCTGACCAAGATGCTTGGCCACGCCAACGAGGCCATCGCCGCCTACGTTGCGCCGATGCAGCACGGCGAAATCAAGAACGACCGTACCGACGAGCTGACCGAGTGGATCAAGACGCTGTCGCGCGTCACCCACTATTGGATGGCCGACCCCGCCCGCGCGTTCGAGGCGCAGGCCCGCCTCGCCAAGGACTGGACCGCGCTCTACGCCAACGCGATGCGCCGCATGGCGGGCGAGGACGCCGAGCCCGTCGCCAAGCCCGAGCCCGGCGACAAGAGGTTCAAGGACGAGGACTGGTCGACCGTCCAGTTCTTCGACTTCATCAAGCAGGGCTACCTCATCACCACCCGCTGGGCGCAAAGCCTCGTCGACGACACCGACGATCTCGACGAGCACACCCGCGCCAAGGCGGCCTTCTACGTCAAGCAGCTCTCGGCGGCGCTCTCGCCGTCCAACTTCATCTTCACCAACCCGGAGCTCCTGCGCGAGACCGCGTCCCGCTCGGGCGAAAACCTTGCGCTCGGCATGAAGATGCTGGCCGAGGACGTCGCCCGCGGGAAGGGCGAGCTGCGCCTGCGCCAATCCGACCCGGACAAGTTCCAGGTCGGCGTGAACATGGCCGTGACGCCGGGCGACGTGATCGCCGAAAACAACGTCGCCCAGCTCATCCAATACAAGCCGGCGACGGAAACGGTCGCGAAAGAGCCGATCTTCATCGTCCCGCCGTGGATCAACAAGTTCTACATCCTCGACCTCAATCCCGATAAGTCGATGATCCGCTGGCTGGTCTCGCAAGGGCACACGGTCTTCGTGCTCTCCTGGGTGAACCCGGACGAGCGCCACGCCAACTACGACTTCGTCAGCTACATGCGCGAGGGCGTGCTGTGGGGTGTGGAGAACGTCCTGAAGGCGGCGGCCACGGAGAAGTGCGACATCGTCGGCTACTGCGTCGGCGGCACGCTGCTCGCCATGACGCTCGCCTACATGGACCGCCTGGGCGACCGGCGGATCAACTCGGCCACCTTCCTCACGGCGCAGATCGACTTCACCCACGCGGGTGACTTGAAGATCTTCGTCGACCGTGACCAGCTCGCCGCGCTGGAAAAGAAGATGGACGCCAAGGGCTACCTCGAAGGCTCGTCCATGGCGACCGCGTTCAACATGCTGCGCGCCAACGACCTGATCTGGCCCTACGTGGTCAACAACTACATCAAGGGAAAGGACCCCTTCCCCTTCGATCTTCTGTTCTGGAACTCGGACGCGACGCGGATGCCGGCCGCGAACCACAAGTTCTACCTGCGCAACTTCTACCTCAACAACCTCTTCTCCAAGGGCGAGCTGGAGGTGGACGGGCTGAAGCTGTCGCCGGCGAACATCAACGTGCCGGTGTTCAACGTCGCCACGAAGGAAGACCACATCGCCCCGGCGCTGTCGGTCTATACCGGCAACAAGCTGCTGGGCGGCGACGCGAAGTTCGTGCTCACAGGGTCCGGCCACATCGCCGGGATCGTCAATCCGCCGGACAAGAACAAATATCAGGTGTGGGTGGACGGTGACACGTCCGGCTCGCTGGAGCACTGGACCGAGACGGCGAAGGAAATTCCCGGCTCCTGGTGGCCGCTGTGGCACGAATGGCTCGGCGAACAGCGCAGCGGCGAGATGGTGGAGGCCCGCACGCCCGGAGGCGCCGCCTTCAACCCGATCGAGGCCGCGCCCGGCCGCTACGTGAGGATGCGCTACTGACGGCCGCGGACCCCGCGCCCGCGCCTCAGACGAGGAGCGCGAAAACGCCCCAGCAGACGGCGAGGAAGAGAAGGCTGCCGCCGAACAAGACCCACTTGGGCAAGTGGTAACGGCGCACCCTCTCGCCCAACAGCGCGCAGGCGAGCGCGGTGCCGAAATAGCGGATCGCCCGGCTCATGGCGATCGCCAGCAGGAAGATGAAGAAGCTCTGCTCCGACGCCCCCGCCCCGAGCGTCGCCAGTTGCAGCGGCGCCGGGCCCAGCGAGATCAGGAAGATCGCCCAGAAATAGCCGCTCCCCTCGGAGAGCCGCGCGACCGTGGTCTCATAGCTCTGCGTCATGCCGAAGTGGGCGAGAAGCGGCTGAACCACCGGCTCGAACAACAGGTTGCCGAGCGCGAAAAACAGCGATGAGCCGATGAGGCAGCCGATCAGCGCGCTGAGCGCGATGCCCCACGCCCGCCGCGGATAGCCCACCATCAGAGGCACCATGATCGCCTCGAGCGGTATCGGCAGAACCGTCGATTCGCCGAACGAGAGCGCCCCGATGCCGAGCCTCGAATTGGCCAGCCGGCGCGAAATACGGGCCAGCCGGGATTCGCCCGGCGGCAGGCGTCCCGCGTCCGCATGTGTCATGGTGCTCGCGGAAGTGCTGAGGTCGTTCATGTGAACAAAATTGCCGATCCTGGCCCGCGGTTCCCCCCAGGTCGTTGGGTCGCACCCGTCACCGTGCGCCGATGCAAAAAAGGTGGCCGCTCAGCCAACCTTTCCGCGGCCCAGATGTAGCGGGCGAGCAAGCTGCAGGGGCCGCTCAGGGGAAGAGGGCGAGCTGCTTCAGCCCCGTCGCCTCGGGCAGCCCGCACATCACGTTCATGTTCTGCACCGCCTGGCCGGACGCGCCCTTCACCAGATTGTCCAGCGTCGAGATGACGATCGCGCGGCCCTTGCGCCGGTCCGGCACCACGCCGATGCGCGTGAAGTTCGTCCCCCGCACATGGCGCGACTGCGGCACCTCGCCGAACGGCAGCACGTTCACGAAGAACTCGTCCGCGTAGGCGGCGGCCAGCGTGTCGTGGATCGCCTTCGGGTCCCCCGAAACATAGATCGTCGCGTAGATCGCCCGGTTGATGGGGATGAGGTGCGGCGTGAAGGTCGGCTCTACGGCGGCGCCCGCGGCGAGCGAAAGCTCCTGGTCGAGCTCGGCGGTGTGGCGGTGGTTGCCGACCGAGTAGGCGTGGAAGCCCTCCGCGACCTCGGAGAAGAGCGTCGCCACCTTGGCCGCGCGCCCCGCCCCGGTCACGCCCGACTTGGCGTCGATGACGATGTTGTCCGTCTCGACCACCCCGGCGCCGACCAGCGGAACGAGTGCCAGCAGCGACGTCGTCGTGTAGCAGCCCGGATTGCCGACGAGCCGCGCCTTGGCGATGGCGTCCCGGTGAATCTCGGTCAGGCCGTAGACGGCCTCTTTCTGCAGCGCCTCGGCCTGGTGGGCATGGCCGTACCAATGGGCGTAGGCGGCGGGGTCCGACAGGCGGAAGTCCGCCGACAGGTCGACGATCTTCAGGTCCGGCTTGGCCTCGAGCGCGGCCTTGAGCGCGGTCTGCGTGGTGCCGTGCGGCAGGGCGCAGAAGAGGACGTCGACCGGGGCGAGGTCGAGGTCGGCGATGGTGGTGAGCGTCGGCAGGTCGTAGGCGGCGAGCTGCGGGAAGACGCTCGCCATCGCCTTGCCGGCGTTGGACTCGGCGGACAAAGCGGTGATCTTCGCCTCGGGATGGACGAGGAGAAGGCGCAGAAGCTCGGCGCCGGTGTAGCCGGACGCCCCGTAGATGGCGACGTTAAGGGTCATGTTAGTCTCGAAATGGTTCGTGGGGGATCAGCGGGACGGCGGCCGGTCAGGCGCGCGGGGCCCTGCGTCGTCGCTCCGGCGCTCGAAGCGCTGCTGTCCCACGGAGCCTTGCCCTGAGGCGGTCCATGTGTCCTCACCCGTTTCGGCCACGAGGCTGAAGCCGTGGCGCTCGTAGAGATCGCGCGCGGCGTCGAGCCCCGCGAATGTCGTCAGCCAGACGAGCCTATAATGGCGCGCGTCGGCAAATTCCAGGGCGCGGCGCAGGAGAAGGCGGCCGACCCCGGTTCCATGTGCCGCCTCGGCGACGATGAACCACCGCACGCGGGCGGACGGGCCCAGCGCCGCGTCCCCCGCAGCGCCTTGCGGCCCGGTGATCGTCGCGTCGAGCGTCACCGAGCCGAGCAGCGTGGAGCCGCGCCATGCGGCCAGGAAGAGGTCGCGTTCGGGGTCCATCTCACGCATAAAGCGGCCGAGGCCGGTCGCCACGTCCGCTTCGAAGTTCGGGCCGAAGCCCCAATGCGCGCTGTAATAAGTGCCGTGGAGCCGCACCACCTCGCCGATGGCACCGGGCGTAAGCCCGGCGAAGACAGCGGGCGTGAGCCCGGCGACGACACTGGGCGTGAGCCCGGCGAGGACAGCGGGTCCGGGGTCCCGCGCGGGATCGGCCACGGGCCACGGCAGCGGGCCGGGCGGATGAGGTCCGTCCGGCCGAAAAGCCTCCAGACGGAGAGGATCGCGGTCCGCGCCCTCCCCCGCCATGCGCACCTTAGCGCTTGGAGAACTGGAACGAACGGCGGGCCTTCCGGCGGCCGTACTTCTTACGCTCGACGACGCGCGAGTCGCGGGTCAGGAAGCCGACGCGCTTGAGCATCGGGCGCAGACCCGGCTCGTAGTGCGTGAGCGCCTTGGAGATGCCGTGACGCACCGCGCCCGCCTGGCCCGACAGACCACCGCCGGAGACGGTGCACATGATGTCGAACTGGCCTTCGCGCTGGGTGATCAAGAGCGGCTGGCGGATGACCATCTGCAGCACGGGGCGTGCGAAATACTCTTCCATCGTCTTGCCGCAGACGACGATCTTGCCGGAGCCGGGCTTCACCCACACGCGGGCAACGGCGTCCTTGCGCTTGCCGGTGGCATAGGCGCGGCCATACTGGTCGAGCTTCTGGACGTGGACGGGCGCCGATTCCTCGTAGCCGCCGTCCTGACCGCCCATGGCGGAACCCAAGTCCTCGAGGGACGAAACGGTCGTATCGCTCACGCGGTCCTCACATTCTTGCTGTTCTGGCCGCCGAGGTCGACGGTGACCGGCTGCTGCGCCTCGTGCGGATGCTCCGCCCCGGCATAGACGCGCAGGTTGCGCATCTGCTGACGGCCGAGCGGGCCGCGCGGCATCATGCGCTTCACGGCGGCTTCGAGCACACGCTCGGGGAACCGGCCTTCGAGGATCTGCTTGGCAGACCGCTCTTTCAGACCACCCGGATAGCCAGTGTGCTTGTAGTACATCTGCTGCTCGTACTTGCGGCCCGTGAAGACCACCTTGTCGGCATTGATGACGATGACATTGTCACCGCAGTCCACGTGCGGCGTGAAATACGGCTTGTTTTTACCGCGGAGACGAAGCGCGATCTGCGCGGCGAGACGGCCCACCACGAGATTGGTGGCGTCGATCACCACCCACTGCTTCTCGATCTCCGCAGGTTTTGCGGATTGAGTGTACATGAGAACGTTCCGATAAAGGAAAGACGGGCCGCCCGAAGGCAGCGTGGTGCGCTATGTGTCGATTCCGTCGCGATCCGTCAAGCGGAAAATGTTACGCCTTATAAATCAAATACATAGGTCGATGGTAACGGGATACCTTGGCCCCAAATCGCGCTGCCTCTCCGCCCTCCGCGCCTCGGATGGGCATCACACGCCGCCTCAGGCAGGCATGGCACCCCGTCTCAGGCGGGCATCGCGTACGTCATCGTCGTGTGCGCCAAAAGCGCGCCGGACCCGTCGAACGCCTCAGCGACGATCACCGACAGGCGCCGCCCCGGCTTCACAACCCGCGCTACAGTGCGGATCTCTGCCCCCGCCTTGCCGCCGCGCAGGAACGAGATGTTGAGGTTGGTCGTCACCGCCATCTTCGCGTCCGCCGACAGGCTGAGGAGCGCCGCGTAAGCCGCCGCGTCCGCCAGCATCATCAATGTCGGGCCGGAGATGATGCCGCCCGGCCGCAGATGCGCCTCGCCCGGCGTCAGGACGAGTTCGGCCTCCCCCGCATCGGCCGCCGCGACGCGGACCACGCCCGCCGCGAAGACCTGCGGGAAATCGCGTTCCAGATAATCGGTGAGTTCGGCAAGCAACATTGACTGACGCCGCGATAAGTCCAAAGTTCAGGGCCATGAACGCTCCCTTAAGAGAGACGCCGCCGGTGGATACGCCTCACGTCATGGTGCACGACGAAGGGCGCGTGCGCCGCATCGTGCTCAATCGCCCGGCCCAACGCAATCTGCTGACGCCGGAGATGATGGCCGCCATCAAGGCCGCACTCGACGCCCCTTTCGCGCGCGTCATCGTCATCGCCAGCGACGGCCCAGCCTTCTGCGCCGGCCACGACATGAAGGAGATGGCCCGCCACCACGCCGACGCGGACGGCGGACGGGCCTACTTCACCGCCCTCTTCAACCAATGCTCCGACATGATGATGGCGATCAGCACCGCGCCTCAGCCGGTGATCGCCGAGGTGCACTCCGTCGCCGTCGCCGCCGGGTGCCAGCTCGTCGCCGCGTGCGACCTCGCCGTGGCGGCCGATACGGCGAAGTTCGGCACCACCGGCGTCACCTTCGGCCTCTACTGCTCGACGCCTGCGGTGCCGCTCGTGCGCACCCTTCCCGGTAAGCACGCCGCCGAACTCCTCATGACCGGCGACGTGATCGACGCCGCCCAGGCCGAGCGCATCGGCCTCGTCAACCGCGTCGTCCCGGCGGCGGAGCTGACCCCGACGACGATGCGGCTCGCCGCCCACATCGCCACCAAGTCGGCGGCGGTGCTGGCGCTGGGCAAGCGCACGGCGAGCGCCCAGCGCACGCTGCCGCTGGACGAGGCCTACCGCGTCGCCACCGAGGCGATGGTGGAAAACCTCCTCCACGCCGACGGGCGCGAGGGCCTCGACGCCTTCGCCTCCAAGCGCCCCGCCACCTGGGCCGACGACTGAGCCGCGGTCGGCAGGGGCGTTCGCTCCCCCGGCCCCACCTCGCCGGCACGACCCGCACCATCACGCCGGGCACCGTCACGACCCGCACCGTCACGACCCGCACCATTACGACGCGACCTCAGAGCCCCCGCCCCGACACGGCTCCCACATACGGCAGGACATCCATGCTGACCCTCTTCACGGCGCCGGGCACGTGCGCCTTCGCCACCCACATCGCCCTCGCCGAAGCCGGTGCGGACTATCAGATCCGCCGGGTGAAGTTCGCCGACAACGAGCAGACCTCCGAGGACTACCTCGCCATCAACCCGCTCGGGCGCGTCCCGGCTCTCGTTACTCCGGACGGTGTGCTGACCGAGACCCCGGCCCTTCTCGTCTACGTCGCCCAGACCCACCCCACGGCCAAGCTCGCCCCGGTGTCCGACCCGCTCGCCTTCGCCCAGTTGCAGCGCTTCAACAGCTACCTCGCCTCCACCGTCCACGTCGCCCATGCCCACAAGATGCGCGGCTACCGCTGGAGCGACGACCCCGCCGCCCATGCGAGCATGAAGGCGAAGGTGCCGGAAACGATGCTCGCCGCCTTCAGCCTCGTCGAAGACGCGCTCGAGGGGCCGTGGGTGATGGGTGAGCAGTTCACCGTAGCGGACGGCTACCTCTACACCCTCGGCCGCTGGCTGGAGCCGGACAGCGTGGACATGGCCAAGCTCCCCAAGGTGCTCGCCCACCGCGGGCGGATGAACGAGCGCCCCGCCGTGCAGCGCGCCCTCGCCGAGGAAAAGCCGCCGCGCTGAGGCATCCCGGACCCATGACGGACCGCGGCGCGGCCTCTCCCAGCGTCTCAGGCGGCGACGGCTGCGGCCGCCTGGGACGCCGCCCGCTCGGCCACCGCGCAGGCGGCCAGCCGCGTCTTGCAGGAGCCGACATGCTGGCCGTCGACGAAGCAGAGCCACAGGCGATATTTTCCCGCACCGGCCTCCATGAGGTAGAGATCACGCCCGTTGAGGTGACTGCGCCAGCCCCACCGCGTATCGGTCCACCGCGCGGGGCCCTCTGGCGGGCCGCGCGGGTTGCGCCGACCGCGGGCCCCCGGCTCGTCCGCCAGTACCCGCCCCGCCCCTGCCGCGATGACGTGCCGCGCCTCCTCAGCCCGCGCGCCCCATGGCTCCTCGGGCCGGAACAGGCGCACCATCTCCGCCACAAAGAAGGCCACCAGACCGAAGAGGATCGCGTTCATGATCGCCCCCTGCTCCAACATGTCGAGCAGCGGGATGAACGGATTGCCGGCAACCACCATGTCCGCACGGACGGCCTGGTAGCGCAGGAAACGCAACACCGCATAAAGCCAGCACAGCCCGCCAGCGGACTGCAGAACAACGCGAAGTGGGTTCAGCATGAGCGATGCTCCCATCGGCAAACGCGCAGAACCCTAAAACACTTATACAATCTTAAATAGAGGAAATGTACCGCATCAATGGTGAACCATGATCGTTATGACGACAGCCTCATCGAGCGCATCCTCGCCGAGACGCTCACGATCGCCATGGTCGGCGCGTCCGCGAACCTGACGCGCCCCTCCGCCTTCGTCCTCAAGTACCTCTTGGAAAAAGGCTTCGAGGTCGTCCCGATCAACCCCGGCCACGCGGGCAAGACGATCCACGGACAGACCGTCGTCGCATCCCTCGCCGACCTCGAGGGGCCGGTCGACATGGTGGACGTCTTCCGCGGATCGGACGCGGTGCCGGGCGTGATCGACGAGGTTCTGGCGCTGTCTGAACCACCCAAGGTGGTATGGCTGCAGCTCGGCGTGCGCAACGACGAGGCGGCCGCCCGTGCCGAGGCGGCCGGGATCACCGTCATCCAGAACCGCTGCCCGAAGATCGAGTATGGCCGCCTGTCGGGCGAGATCGGCTGGGCCGGCGTCAACTCGCGGCGCCTGTCCTCGAAGCGTCCGGCCCGGCTGGAAGGGTTTCAGCGCCTCGGCATCGTCCCGAAAGGAAAATGAGCCGAGGCGGCTCAGCCCGCGGCCTTGCGCAGCGCTCTCAAACGGGTCTCCACCTCGACCGGATCCATCGCCAGCGCGTGCAGCGGAACGCGGATGACACCGTTCTTCGCCCGCGCATTGCGCGCGGTCAGGCGCTCGACCAGGCGCAGCGTCTCCGGCGTCTCCACCGCCTCGGCGATCGTCCCCTTGGGAACGATGACGAGGGTGGCGAGGCGCATCGTGCGCAGCGCATGATGCTCGACGTGAATGTCGGCGACGCGGCTCCAGGGGATCTTGCCGAAGCGCGCCACGTAGAGCCCGTTCACGTCCGCGCCGAGCTGCGGCCGGCGGTTGTCGAGCGTCGGCCGGAAGTAGAAGGCGCAGAAGGTACCGGCGAGGCTGAGAAGGAAGAAGGCCGGCGTCCCGTTGACGAAGGCCGCCAGCACGCCGATCAGGGTGACCACCCCGCCGCCATAGACCATCATGTCGCCCGAATGGGGCTTGTAGCCGGTGGCGAAGGCGCGCGGCATCTGTGGCGCGGGCTCGCCTCCGGGCTGGTGATGGTCGGGCGGCGAGGCGTCCATGGCTTCACCCATCCGCCTGCACGGTTTCCGTTGCGCTGATCGTGATGCCGAAGCCTTCCAGACCGACGTAGCGCCGGTCCTGCGAGGCGAGAAGATGGATGGAGCTGACGCCGAGGTCCCGCAGGATCTGCGCGCCGAGGCCGATCTCGCGCCACTCGCGCACGCGCTGCTGGGCGCTCACGTGGGTCTCGTCCTTGTCGGCCAGCGCCGCGGCCGCCGCCACGCCGACGCCGCCGTCACGCAGATAGACGAGAACACCGCGCCCCATCTTCTGCAGCCGCTCCAGGATCGCGCGGGGGCCGCCGTTGCCGAGCACGTCGTCCACCACGTGCTCGCGCGTGAGGCGCACCGGCACGTTGGCCCCGTCACGGATGTCGCCGACCACCACGGCCATGTGCTGCATCGGGTCGAACGGGGTCTTGTAGGTGACGACGCGGGCGGGGCCGGAGGGGAGCGTGCGCACCTCGTCCACCACGCGCTCCACCAGCCGCTCGTGGCGCTGGCGCCAGGCGATGATGTCGTTGAGCGAGATCTGCGCGAGGCCGTGCTTCTGGGCGAACTCGGCCACCGCCGGGCCGCGCATCACCGTCCCGTCATCGTTGACGAGCTCGGACAGGACGCCAACCGGGGCGACACCGGTGAGATGGCACAGGTCGATGGCCGCCTCGGTGTGGCCGGAGCGGATCAGCACCCCACCTTCGCGCGCGATCAGCGGGAAGATGTGGCCTGGCCGCACGAAGTCCGCCGCGCCCGAGTTGGGGTTGGCGAGCGCACGCACGGTGTTGCACCGCTCGTCGGCGGCGATGCCCGTGGTCAGGCCGTGCTTGACGTCGACCGACACGGTGAAGGCCGTCGCCAGTGGGGCGTCGTTGTCGGCCACCATCGGCGCCAGCGAGAGGCGGCGCGCGGACTCCCGCGTCATCGGCGCGCAGATGATGCCGGACGTGTGACGGATCATGAAGGCGAGCATCTCGGGCGTTGCCAGGGATGCGGCGCAGATCAGGTCGCCTTCGTTCTCCCGGTCGTCGTCGTCGGTGACGACCACCAGTTCGCCGCGTTCAAACGCGCGCAGCGCCGCAGCCATCCGGCCCGCCATGTCGCTCAAGTCGCTCTCCTTACCCGGACGCTAACCAATACCCGACCCGATAGACCAACAGGCCGGCGGGCGCCACCGTGTCGGACTGCGCGCAATGCTGTGTTGACGAGCAATTGCCAATTCCCGCCGCGGGTGTATGTGGGTCTCTCCACTCCGGCACAATCGAGTTCCGTCATGAACTGGGCGATCTTCCTGCCGGCCTGCTTCGCGCTCAATCTCGCGTTCGGGCCGAACAATCTTCTGGCGCTGACCCACGGCGCCCACCACGGCGTCGGCTTCGCGATGAAGGCCGGCATCGGCCGCATCCTCGTCTTCATCCCGATGATCGGCCTGTCCGGCGTGGGGCTCGGCCTCATCCTCAGCGCTTCGGCGGCCGCCTTCACGGTGCTGAAGGTGATCGGCGCGGCGTATCTGGTGTGGATCGGCATCAAGATCGTGCGCAGCGCCCGCGCCCCCGTAGCCGAGGGTGCGCCGCGCATCCTCACCCTGCGCCAGGGCTTCGTGCGCGAGGCGATGACCGCAGCCAGCAACCCGAAGGCGATGCTGATCTTCGCGGCCTTCCTCCCCCAGTTCGTCCCGGCCGACGATTATGTCACGGGATATCTGGAGGTCGGCTCGGTGTTTCTGGTGATGGAATGGTTCGTCATCGGCATCTATGCCGCGCTCGGCCACCTCGCCGCGTCCTTCGCCGGGTCCAAGCTGCACCTGATGCAGCGCGCGTCCGGCTACGGCATGATGGTGTTCGGCGCGCTCCTGGTGCTCGCCCGCCGTCCCGAGGCGGCCTGACGCCTGATCTGACGGCCGGGACGCCCGCCGCCTAACGCCTCTGGACCCGCCTAGAAGGAGACCGGCCCCTCACGGCCGGTCTGACCCCGGTGGCGCAGGAAATGGTCCGCCAGAACCAGCGCCATCATCGCCTCCCCCACAGGCACGGCGCGGATACCGACGCACGGGTCGTGGCGCCCGGTGGTCGACACGTCCACCTCCTCCCCGCCCTTTGTGACCGACTGACGCGGCGTGCGGATGGAGGACGTCGGCTTCACCGCGAAGCGCGTCACCACGGGCGCGCCGTTGGAGATGCCGCCGAGGATGCCGCCTGCGTGGTTGGAGAGGAAGACCGGCGCGCCGTTGCCGCGGCGCATCTCGTCGGCGTTGTCCTCGCCGGTCAGCCGGGCGGCCTCGAAGCCGTCGCCGATCTCAACACCCTTCACGGCGTTGATGGTCATCATCGCCGCCGCCAGATCCGAATCGAGCTTGCCGTAGATCGGCGCGCCCCACCCGGCGGGGACGCCCTCGGCGACGATCTCGACCACCGCGCCCACCGAGGAGCCGGCCTTGCGCACCTCGTCGAGCCGGCTCGCCCAGCGTTCGGCGGCGGCGGCGTCGGGCGCGAAGAAGTCGTTGTCGTTAACGATCGAGAAGTCGCGAGCCTCGGCCCTGTCCCCACCCATTTCCACCAGCGCGCCGCGGATGGCGATGCCGGGGATCACGGCACGGGCGATAGCACCGGCGGCCACCCGAACCGCCGTCTCGCGGGCCGATGAGCGCCCGCCGCCGCGATAATCGCGGATGCCGTACTTGGCATCGTAGGTATAGTCGGCGTGGCCGGGCCGGTAGCGGTCGGCGATCTTGGAATAGTCCTTCGACCGCTGGTCCACGTTCTCGATGTAGATGGCGATCGGCGTTCCCGTGGTCACGAAGCGCCCGTCCTCGCGCTCCATCACGCCGGACTTCAGCGTCACCGTGTCAGGCTCGCGGCGCTGGGTGGTGTGGCGGCTCTGGCCGGGGCGGCGGCGGTCCATGTAGCCCTGGATCACGGCAAGGTCGAGCACGACACCCGGAGGGCAGCCGTCGACGATGCCGCCGATGGCCGGGCCATGGCTCTCGCCGAAGGTGGTGACGCGGAAGAGATGGCCGAAGGTGTTGTAGCTCATCGCTGACTTTTTTGAGGCGGGGACGGATGCGGCTCCGCCTAGCACCTCGCGCGCCCGCGGTCACGGCCCGAGAGCGCGGAAGCGCTGCGGCGGCCCTACTCGCGGAGAGCTAGAAGCTCTCCACGGTGTCGTTGGTGAAGATGAACACCTTGTCCTGCGGCACCGGGACATTGGGCGTCTCGTGCCAGGGTGTGCCGCAGAGATGGCCGAACAGCACCCGGTGGACGCCGCCGTGGCTGACGGCGACGGTGTCGCGGGTGATCCCCTCCAGCCATTCGCCGACCCGGGCCGCGAGGTCGGCATAGCTCTCCCCGCCGGGCGGGCGAAAGCTCCACTTCTCGCGCTTGCGGGCGCGGACCAGGGCCTCGGATCCGTCGCGCCGCAATTCGTCGTAAGTGAAGCCGGACCAGTCGCCGAAGGAGACTTCCTTCAGGCGGTCGTCGGTCGGCCAGTCGGGCGCGTCCCAGTCGGCGGTGAAGCCGAGGCCGCGGCGCACCCGCGCCATCGTCTCGCGCGGGCGGAACAGGGGCGAGGAGACGTAAGCGAGCGACGCGGGGTCGATGCCCTCGGCGTCGAGGCGGGCCTTCAGCTTGCGCCCGTTCTCGTCCGCCTGGCCCTGGCCGGTGGCGTTGATCGGAATGTCGAGCTGCCCCTGGAGGCGGCCTTCCATATTCCAATCCGTCAGGCCGTGGCGAATGTGGATCAGGCGAACCCCGTCCGGCAGCATCCCGCGCTCAGTCCTCGAGCGTCTTGGTGATGTCGGGCGCGTCCACCGCCTTCATGCCGACGACGTGGTAGCCGGAATCGACGTGGTGGACCTCGCCCGTCACGCCGCGCGACAGCGGCGAAAGCAGATAGGCCGCGGCACCGCCGACATCGTCGATGGTGACGGTCCGGCGCATGGGCGCGTTGTACTCGTTCCATTTGAGGATGTAGCGGAAATCGCCGATCCCGGAGGCGGCCAGCGTCTTGATCGGCCCCGCGGAGAGCGCGTTGACGCGGATGCCGGAGGGGCCGAGGTCGACCGCCAGGTACTTCACCGACGCTTCCAGCGCGGCCTTGGCGACGCCCATCACGTTATAGTGGGGCATCACACGCTCGGCGCCATAATAGGTCAGCGTGAGCAGCGAGCCGCCCTCGTTCATCAACGGCTCGGCACGGCGCGCGATGTCGGTGAACGAGTAGCAGGAGATGAAGAGCGAGTTCTTGAAGTTCTCGGCGCTGGTCTCGACGTAGCGCCCGGTGAGCTCGTTCTTGTCGGAAAAGGCGATGGCGTGAACGAGGAAGTCGATGCTGCCCCATTCGCTCTTAACGGTGTCGAAAACGGCGTCCATCGAGGCAGGGTCCGTCACGTCGAGGTGGCCGAACACCTTGGCATCCAGGGACTGGGCCAGGGGTTCGACACGCTTTTTCAGCGCATCGCCCTGGTAGGTGAATCCCAGTTCCGCGCCCTGCTGACGGGCGGCCTGGGCGATCCCCCAGGCGATGGACATCTTGTTTGCGACCCCGAAAATCAGACCGCGTTTCCCCGCGAGAATGCCGGAGCCGTTCATTAGGATTGCCTTTGGGTCGTAAGGTGGCGGACAAGTCCGCGAAGGACGTCCTACATAAAGGCGCCCTGAAGGCCAAGCAAGCGGAGCCGAACCGATGACCGACGCAACCCTTTCCCGCCCCGACGTCATCGTGTCTTTCAGGCAGGCGCTGGAGACCGAGCTGGGCGCCGACATCCTCATCGCCGATGCGGACCGGCTCGCCCCCTATCAGCGCGAATGGCGCAACCTCTACGAAGGCAAGGCGCCCTTCGTCCTGCGCCCGCGCAGCACCGACGAGGTGGCGGCGATCATGCGACTCGCCACCCGCTTCGGCGTGCCGATCGTGCCGCAGGGGGGCAATACGGGCCTCGTCGGCGGGCAGATCCCCCTGGAGGGCGAGGTGCTGTTGTCGCTCGACCGCATGACCGCCATCGCTCCTGTGAACGTGTCGGGCAGCACGGTGACGGTGGAGGCCGGCGCGATCCTGTCGGACGTGCACGACGCGGCGGACGAGGCGGGGCTGATGTTCCCGTTGTCGCTCGCCTCGAAGGGCTCGGCGCGGATCGGCGGGCTGATCTCCACCAACGCGGGCGGCGTCGGCGTCCTTGCCTACGGCAACATGCGCGACCAGGTGCTGGGTCTCGAGGTCGTGCTTCCGGACGGGCGGATCTGGAACGGCCTCAGATCGCTCCACAAGGACAATGTGGGCTACGACCTCAAGCACCTCTTCATAGGCGCGGAGGGAACGCTCGGCGTCGTCACGAAGGCGGTGCTGTCGCTGGTGCCCAAGCCGCATGCGCTGGACGTGGCGATGGTGGGCCTCGCCTCCCCCGCCGACGCGTTGACCCTGCTCGGCGAGGTGCGCGGCGCGCTGGGCGATGCGCTGACGGGGTTCGAGCTTATCCCGAAGATCGGCCTCGACATCGTGAACCGCCACCGCGGCGACACGCGCCGCCCGTTCGCCGAGCTTCCCGAGTGGGCGGTGCTTATCGAGGCGTCGACCTTCCTGCCGGAGAGGCCGATGCGCGACGTTCTGGAGCAGGTGCTGATGCGCGCTTACGAAGCCGGGCTGATCGGCGACGCGGTGGTGTCGCAGTCGATCGCCGAGGCGCAGGAGCTGTGGCTGATCCGCGAGTTGATGAGCGAGGCGCAGTCTGTTCTGGGCGGCTCGATCAAGCACGACGTGTCGGTGCCGGTGGCGGACGTCCCGGCGTTCCTGGACGAGGCGATCGCGGCGGCGCTGGCGGTGGTACCGGGGGCGATCCCGGTGGCGTTCGGCCATCTGGGCGACGGCAACATCCACTTCAACATTTCGCAGCCGGAGGGGAGCGACAAGGCGGCCTTCCTCGCCAAGTACCCCGAGATGCAGGACGCGGTGCATGCGGTGGTGACGCGGTTTCGCGGCTCGATCGCGGCGGAGCACGGTGTGGGGCGGATGAAGCGGGACATGCTGCCCGGCGTGCGCGACGCGGTGGAGATGGACATGATGCAGGGTGTGAAGGCGCTGTTCGACCCGCTCAACATCATGAACCCGCACCGCCTGCTGCCGGACCGCTGAGGCCCCGCGCCCCAATTCCGCGCGGCGCCCCTTGCGAGGCGCCCACGTATCTCAGGTCCCCTCAGCCTGATCGCCGGAGCCGCCTTCGCACAAATCCCTTGGCGGAGATGGTGGTCCCTTGCCAAGGAGCCGCAGGCCGGCTTTAGCCGCTTGTCCTTGGCGAGGGGCCGCCATCTCTGCCACGCGGTACAGGGCGGAGGTGGGTCCGGCGATCAGGCGGTCCCCTGATCGCTGGTGGGTCCCGAGCCCGCCGGAGGCCGCGGCGCCTCCGCCGGCCTCAGCTCTCCTCGTCGTCCTCGCCCGCGGCCGCAGCGGGTCCGCCGCCACGGAACCCGGTGGCCAAAACGTAGGTTTCGGGCGACTCGGGGCGGGAGGCGGGCGGCTTCACGTGGCGGACCTGGCGGAAGTCGCGGCGGAGCGCGGTGAGGAGGTCGCCCTCGGTGCCGCCCTGGTAGACTTTGGCGAGGAAGGTGCCGCCGGGCGCCAGGGTGCGCTGGGCGAAGTCCAGCGCCAGTTCCACCAGGCCGACGATGCGCAGGTGGTCCGTCGCGCGGTGGCCGGTCGTTTCGGGGGCGAGGTCGGAGAGGACGATCTCGGGCCGCCGCCCCTTCAGCGCGTCGATGAGGTTTTGCGGCGCGTTCTCGTCGTTGAAGTCCTGGGTCAGGATGACGACGTCGTCGAGGTGGTCCATCGGCAGGATGTCGATGGCGACGACGGGGCGCGCGGCGGTGGCGTTGACGCGGTCGGCCGCGACCTGGCACCATCCGCCGGGCGCGGCGCCGAGGTCGACGACGGTGCGTCCGGGCTTCAGGATGTGGAAGCGATCGTCGATCTCGATGAGTTTATAGGCGGCGCGGGAGCGGTAGCCCTCGGCCCTCGCCTTTTGCACATAGGGATCGTTGAGCTGGCGTTGGATCCACAGGGTGGACGACAGTTTGCGCCCCTTCGCGGTTTTCACGCGCTGGGAGATCGCGCGCTGTCCGCCACTGCCGCCGATGCCGGAGCCGGGCCGTTTGGCCCCGCCCTTCGCCCCGCCTTTGGACGGGGGCTTTCTGCCGCCGGCCACGTCAGGCGAGGGTCGGGGCCGCGGCGAGTGCCGACGCGCGCTGGCGGCGCGAGCGCTGCCGCACCAGCCGGTCGTGTTCGATGAGTTCCATCAGCATTCCCTCGCGCAGTCCACGGTCGGCCACGCGCAACCGTTCGCACGGCCACCGCTGGCGGATCGCTTCTAGGATGGCGCACCCCGCGAGGACAAGGTCCGCTCTGTCCGCGCCGATGCACGGATTGGCGACGCGCTCGGAAAAGTTCATCGACAGGAGCTGGCCGATGAGCTGGCCGATCTGAGTGTGGTCGAGCCATGTGCCGTCGACCTGGCGGCGGTCGTAACGTTTCAGCCCCAGGAAGAGGCCGGCGAGGGTGGTGACGGTGCCGGAGGTGCCGAGGAGGTGGATCTTGCCGCGGGCGACGGCTTCGGCGAGGACGCCTTTGGGGTCGATCCGGTCGAGCATGGTGCGCACATCGGCCACCATGTCGGCGAAGACGCGCTCGTCCACCTCTGTGCCGCCGTGGCGTTCGGCCAGCGTGACGACGCCGACGGGCAGCGAGGTCCAGGCGCGGATGCAGCGCACGAGGGCGGCGCCGGAGAGGTGATAGCGGCTGGTGAGGTCGATCCAGACGATTTCGGACGAGCCGCCGCCGATGTCGAACAGGAGGACGCCTTCAGCATCGTCGTCGATGAGGGGGGCGCAGCCGGCGACCGCGAGGCGGGCCTCGGTCTCGCGGTCGACGATTTCGATGTCGAGGCCGGTCTCGGTGCGGATGCGGTCGGTGAAGGCGGTTCCGTTGGCGGCGCGGCGGCAGGCTTCGGTGGCGACGAGGCGGGCGGAGGTGATATCGGCCCCGCTCAGCTTGTCGGCACAGATCTTCAAGGCGGCGATGGCCCGGTCCATGGCGGGGCCGGACAGGACGCCGTCGGCGGCGAGCCGTTCGCCGAGCCGGACGATGCGCGAAAATCCATCGACGACTTTGAAGCCGCTGCCGCGGGCTTCGGCGATGAGAAGGCGGCAATTGTTGGTGCCGAGGTCGAGTGCGGCGTAGCGGCGGGAGCGAGTGTGGCTGGACGAGCGCAGGGGAAGGGCGCCGTGTGAAGCGAGGCGTGCGCGATCCAGTCCGGCGGTCCGACCTGTCGGCGCGCCGCCTGCCAGCTTCCCGCCTATCAGCTTCCCGCCTGTCAGCTTCCCCTGGTCTTCCTGGACACTCATTCCTGTCCCTCGCCTTCCGCCCTGTGCGGTCTCACCTTGCGGCCTCGTCCGTGCGGTGCTCTCGCGTGCGGTTCTGTCGCGTCCCCTCGCCGGGCCTCGGCCCGCTTTTTCGCCTCCGATCCGGCTGATGGCCGGTTCATGTCGCGCGGCCCGCCGGGCATTTCCCGGCGCGGTGACCGTTCGCCCACGACCCGCCAGAGCCCGCGCCGTTGCTTTGCCGGCTCTGGTCTTGCCGCGTTCGGACAGCCTAACAAGAACCTGTCCGTTCGCAAATGCCACAAATTTAGGCCGGGCCTGAAAGTGGCGTCATCCTGTTCAGTTGCGGGTCTGCCTCTGCTTGTTTCGTCGGCTGTGCATCACCAGCCTACACGCCGAGGCTTTCCCATCTCTTGCGAACACGAAGCCGGCTCATGATGGCCGCGGAACGCGCCTTGCGGAAATCTTGACTTTCGCCTGCGGCGGCGGACATGATCCGCCATGCGGAACGTCATTCCGCGAAATTTCGGTCATGCCGCAACTTTCAGCAGCCGCCGCAGAGCGGCGCGCGGTCCGGCGATAAGGCGCAAAAGCGCTACCCGATGGGAGGGATTACCGATGACACTTCGCCTCAGCGCCGCCGTGTTGAGCGCGCCTTTATGCGCGCTCGCCCTCGGCGTCGTCGCCGCCGCCTCTCCGGCCGGTGCGGACGAGCTGAACTTGCCGCGCCAACTCTCGTGGACCGCTTACGACACCGGCTCGGCGGGATACAATCAGGCGGTCGCCATCGGCGCCGCGCTGCAGGACGCAACTGGCACCAACCTGCGCGTGCTTCCCGGCAAGAACGACATCTCGCGCACCGAGCCGCTGCGCCGCGGCCGGGTCGACTTCTCGGCCACCGGCGTCGGCGGGTCGTTCATGGCGCAGGAAGGCGTGTTCGAGTTCGGCGAGCCGGCATGGGGCCCGCAGAAGGTGCGCGTCCTCGCCGCCAACAATGGCGGGGCGATCAACCTTTCCGTCGGCGTCGCGGGGGACGAGGGGATCGAAACCTACGCGGACCTGAAAGGAAAGCGGGTCGCCTGGGTCGTCGGCGCACCGGCGCTCAACGTCAACGTGGAGGCCTACCTCGCCTATGGCGGCCTCACCTGGGACGATGTGGAGCGGGTGGACTTCGGCGGCTTCGGCGCGGCCTGGCGCGGGCTGATGGACGATCAGGTCGACGCCGCCTTCGCCTCCACCAACTCCGGCATGGCCTACGAGGCGGCGACCGGCCCGCGCGGCCTCTTCTGGCCGCCCGTCGACCCCGACGACGCGGCGGGGCTGAAGCGCATGACCGGCGTCGCCCCCTTCTTCACCCCGAACAAGGCCACGGTGGGCGCCGACATCGACGGGACGGACGGCTACCAGGGCGCCGGCTACGCCTACCCTGTGCTGACGGCGATGGCGGACCAGGACGAGGACCTCGCCTACAACATGACCAAGGCGATGTTCGAGCTGTTCGACGCCTACAAGGGCAAGGCGCCGGGCATCAACGGCTGGGCGCTGGAGTTCCAGAACTTCACCTGGGTGGTGCCCTATCACGACGGCGCAGTGCGCTACTTCAAGGAGGCCGGCGTGTGGACCGACGAGGCGGAGGCGCACAACGCCATGCTGATCGCCCGGCAGGACGCGCTCGCCGCCGCCTGGGACGCGCTGAAGGCGGAAAACCCGGAAAACTGGGAGGAGGCGTGGACCGCGGCCCGGCGCAAAGCGCTCGCGGACGGCGACTTCGCGGTCTACTTCTGACCGCGCCGCCGCGTTGACCACCCCCCTCGCCCCGCCTGCCGCCGTGCCCGGCGAGCGTCCGCCCCTCACGGGGCCGGTGGACCCGGCCGAAACGTTCGGCCCGGCAGCCCGCGCCGCCCTCCTCGCCGTCACCGCGGCGGGGGTGGCGCTGGTCGTCTACCAGCTCTTCAACTTCAAGACCTTCGGCGTCATCATCGAGGGGCGCTATCTCTACGCCCTCGGCACGCTCTTCCTCGCCGCCGCCTACATCGTCTTCCGGGTCGACGGCTTCAAAGGCGGGCGCGTTCCGTGGTTCGACTGGGTGGGCGCGGCGCTGGCTCTCGCATCGGGCGGCTACCTCGTGGCGACGGCGGGCATCAACCTCGCTGAGGCGTGGGAGTTCGCTGCGCCACCCGCCGCGCAGTGGGTGGCGCTCCTCTTCATCGCCCTGGTGCTGGAGGCGACGCGGCGGGCGGGCGGATGGGTGCTGTTCGCCATCGTCACCATGTTCGCGGCCTACCCCACCTTCGCCGGCCACGTGCCGGACCCCTTCTCGGGCTTCCAGTCGCTCCCCATGGAGGCGGTCGCCTACCACGTCTTCTCGTCCGAAAGCGCGTTCGGCATCCCGATGAAGGCGTTCGGCGGCCTCGTCATCGGCTTCATCGTCTTCGGCGCTGTGCTGCAACGCACCGGCGGCGGGCAGTTCTTCAACGACTTCGCCATGGCGCTCGTCGGCCAATATCGCGGCGGGGCCGCCAAGGTGTCGATCTTCGCGTCCGGCTTCATGGGGTCGATGTCCGGCTCGGTGATCTCCAACGTCCTCACCACCGGCGCGGTGTCGATCCCGGCGATGAAGAAGACCGGCTTCTCCGCCAACACCGCCGCGGCCACAGAGGCCTGCGCCTCCACAGGCGGCGTCCTGATGCCGCCGATCATGGGCGCGACGGCCTTCGTCATGGCCTCCTTCCTGTCGCGGCCTTATGTCGACATCGCGGTGGCGGCGGCGATCCCGTCACTCCTCTTTTATTTCGGCCTCTTCGCGCAGATCGACGCCTACGCCGCGCGGCGCGGCCTCTCCGGCATCCCGCGGCCGGACCTGCCGCGCCTCGCCGCCACCATGAAGGAGGGCTGGCTCTACATCTCCGTCTTCGCGCTCCTCATCTTCATGATGATCGGCCTCAGGATGGAGACGGCGGCACCCTTCTACGCGACGCTGCTGCTTCTCGCGGTCAACCAGGTCCTGCCGCGCCACAGGCTGACGCTGAAGGGCGCGGCCAACCTCGTCGTCGGCGTCGGGACGGCGCTGGCGGAGCTCGTCGCGGTGCTGCTCGGCGTCGGGCTCATCGTCGGCGCCTTCTCGGCGACGGGGCTCGCGGGCACGCTCGTCAACGAACTCGTCTTCATCGCCGGGGACAACGTCTTCGTGCTGCTCCTCATGGGCGCGCTCACCGCCTTCGTCTTCGGCATGGGGATGACGGTGACGGCCTGCTACATCTTCCTCGCCGTGGTGCTGGCACCGGCGCTGGAGCAGGGTGGGCTCAACGTCCTCGCCGTCCACCTCTTCATTCTCTACTGGGGGATGGTCAGCTACATCACCCCGCCGGTGGCGCTCGGCGCCTTCACCGCCGCCACCTTGGCGCGCGGCAATGCCATGAAGGCCGGGTTCGAGGCGATGCGCCTCGGCAGCGTCATCTACATCATCCCGTTCTTCTTCGTCCTCAACCCGGCGCTCATCGGCGAGGGGTCGACGGTGGACGTCGCCGTCACCCTGGTGACCGCGCTCATCGGCGTCGGCTTCATCTCCATGGCGCTGCAGGGCTACGTCTCTTTCGCGGGGCCGCTGAAGGGGGCGAGCGGGGCGGCGCTGAGGGTGCTCCTCTTCGTGGGCGGCCTGTTCTTCGCGGTGCCCGAGGTGGCGGCGCTCGGCCTTTCCCACCTAGAGCTTTCGGCGATTGGCCTTTGCCTCTCCATCCTGCCAATTTTGCACGCGCGGCAGGCGGGCGCGCCGCTGCGGCGGGCGCTCGCCTGACCGATGGTGCCGCCGCCCCCCACCGACGCCGTGCCCAGCCCTGCCAGGCCGGGCGACACACTGGAACGACCGACCATGGAACGACCGACCGTGACAGACCCCATCGTCATCCTGGAGCGCGAAGGCCCGGTGGGGCTGATCGGCCTCAACAATCCGCCCGTCAACGCCGCCTCCCACGCGCTGCGCGTCGGCCTCCGCGATGCGCTCCACGCCTTCCTGGAGGACCGCGAGGTGCGCGTGATCGCCGTCTACGGTGTCGGCCGCAGCTTCGTCGCCGGGGCCGACATCCGCGAGTTTCAGACCGGCCGCAAGCCGCCCCTTCTCTCCGACCTCATCACCGAGATCGAGGGGATGGAGAAGCCCGTCGTCGCCGTCTGCCACGGCAATGCGCTGGGGGGCGGGCTCGAGCTGGCGCTCGGCTGCCACGCCCGCGTCGCCCTCCCCGGCCTGAAGGTGGGCTTTCCGGAGGTCGATCTCGGCCTGTTGCCGGGCGCGGGCGGCACGCAGCGCACGCCGCGCCTCGTCGGCCTGAAGGCGGCGCTGGACCTCATCCCGACGGGCAAGCGCATCACCGGCGAGGAGGCGGTCGCCATCGGCCTCTTCGACACCGCGTCCACCGCCGATCCGCGCACCGCCGCGCTCGGTGCCGCTCACGCCGTCATCGAAGGTGCGCTGCCGGCCCGCCGCACGCGCGAGCTCGACGCCGACATCGACCCCGCGCTGATCGAGACCGCCAAGGCGAAGGCGGCGAAGAAGGGCCACTTCACCGCGCCCCAACGCGCGATCGAGGCGGTGGCCGCTGCGGCGCTGCCCATCGACCAGGGGCTGGCCGAAGAGGTGCGCCTCTTCAAGGAATGCATGGAGGACCCGCAGCGCGCCGCCCTCGTCCAGGCCTTCTTCGCCGAGCGCGCCGTCGCGAAGATCCCCGAGAAGGACGCCGCGCCGCGCAAGGTGGACCACATCGCCGTCATCGGCGGCGGCACCATGGGGTCGGGCATCTCCACCGCCGCCTTGATGGCGGGGCTGAAGGTCACGCTGATGGAGGTGAGCGCGGAGGCGCTGGCCCGCGGCAAGGGCACCATCGAAAAGAACCTCGGCGGCGCCATGAAGCGCGGCAAGCTGAGCGATGCCGCCCACGCCGCAGCGCTGACGGCGCTCAACACCACCACCGACCTCTCCGCGCTGGCCGAGGCCGACCTCGTCATTGAAGCCGTGTTCGAGGACATGGAGGTGAAGAAGGACATCTTCCGCCGCCTGGACGCGGTGATGAAGCCGGGCGCCGTGCTCGCCACCAACACGTCCTACCTCGACGTCGACGCCATCGCCGCCGAGACGAACCGGCCCGGCGACGTCCTCGGCCTGCACTTCTTCTCTCCCGCCCACATCATGCGCCTTCTCGAGGTTGTGGTTGCGCAGGAGACGCTGCCGGAGGTCACCGCGACCGGCTTCGCCCTCGCCAAGCGGCTCGGCAAGGTGGGCGTGCGCGCGGGCGTATGCGACGGGTTCATCGGCAACCGCATCCTCGCCCACTATCGCAAGGTGGCCGACTATCTGGTGCTGGACGGCGCCGCGCCGCAGGAGATCGACCGCGCGCTCGAGGACTTCGGTTTCGCTATGGGGCCGTTCGCGGTCGCCGACCTCGCCGGCCTCGACATCGGCATGATGACGCGCAAGCGCCTCGCCCCCACCAGGGACCTGCGCGAGCGTTATAGCCCGATCCCCGACCGCATCTGCGAGCGCGGCTGGTTCGGCCGCAAGACCGGCCAGGGCTACTA
Source organism: Acuticoccus yangtzensis (assembly GCF_001927245.1). GTDB lineage: Bacteria > Pseudomonadota > Alphaproteobacteria > Rhizobiales > Amorphaceae > Acuticoccus > Acuticoccus yangtzensis. The sequence goes on from NZ_MJUX01000007.1 coordinate 145,065, forward strand.
CCTCTACGGCGACCGCGAGGGGCCGAACCCGGCCGTCGCCACCATCATCGACGAGGAGCGCGCCAAGGCCGGCATCACCCCGCGCGAGATCACCGACGGCGAGATCGTCGACCGCTACATGACGGCGATGATCGCCGAAGGGGCGCGGGTGCTTGAAGACGGCATCGCGCTACGCCCGGTCGACATCGATGCCGCCTTCCTGTTCGGCTACGGCTTCCCGCGCTTCCGCGGCGGGCCGATGTTCTATGCCGACACCATCGGCGCGGCCGAGCTCGTCAGGCGCATCGAAGCCTACGCCGAGGAGGACGATTTCTTCTGGCGCGTTCCGCCGCTTCTGGCCCGCATGGCGGCGGACGGCACCACCTTCGCCGATCTCAACGAAAGGGGCTGACATGGACCTCTCCTTCACGCCCGAAGAAGAAGCCTTCCGCGCCGAGGTGCGGTCCTTCCTGGCCGAGAAGCTCCCTGCCGACATCGCCGAGAAGGTGAAGACCGGCAAGGAGCTGACCAAGGCCGATCACGAGCGCTGGCAGGCCGCCTTGGAAGAGCGCCACTGGTACGCCACCACCTGGCCGAAGGAGGCGGGCGGCCCCGGCTGGACCCCTGTCGAGCGGCACATCTTCGACGAGGAGGCGGCGATGGCGCATGCGCCGCGCATCGTCTCCTTCGGCGTCCACATGCTGGGTCCGGTGCTCCTGAAGTTCGGCACCGAGGCGCAGAAGGCGCACTATCTGCCGAAGATCCTCAGCCAAGAGCATTGGTGGTGCCAGGGCTATTCGGAGCCGGGCGCAGGGTCCGACCTCGCGTCGCTCAAGACCCGCGCGGTGAAGGACGGCGACACCTACGTGATCAACGGGCAGAAGACGTGGACGACGCTCGGCCAGCACGCGGACCACATCTTCTGCCTCGTGCGCACGGACCCCGCCGCGAAGCCGCAGGCCGGTATCAGCTTCCTCCTCGTCGACATGGCGACCCCCGGCATCGAGGTGCGTCCGATCAAGCTGATCGAGGGCGGGCACGAGGTGAACGAGGTCTTCTTCACCGACGTTCGGGTGCCGGCGGACAACCTCGTCGGCGAGGAGAACCGCGGCTGGACCGTTGCCAAATATCTCCTCACCCACGAGCGGACGGGGATCGCTGGTGTGGGCTTCTCCAACGAGGCGCTGGCGCGGCTGAAGCGGCTGGCGCGGGAGACCAAGCGCGGCGGCAAGCGGCTGATCGACAACCCGCTGTTCGCCGCCCGCATGGCCGAGATCGAGATCGACCTTGAGGCCATGAAGGTCACCAACCTGCGGCTGCTCTACGAGGCGCAGAAGAACGGCGCCCCCGGTCCGGAAACATCGATGATGAAGATCAAGGGCACCGTGATCCGCCAGGCATTGAACGACCTGGCGCGGCGCGCGCTGGGGCCTGCGGCGGCGCCCTTCCCGTCCGAGGATATCGAGGGCAACGCCGCGCTGGTGGCGCCCGAGCATGCGGGCGCGGCGGCCGCCTACTTCAACAACCGCAAGATCTCGATCTACGGCGGCTCCAACGAGATCCAGCGCAACATCCTCGCCAAACAGGTGCTGGGTCTTTGATGGTGCGCGCTGTGAAGATGGGCGGACTCTGACGATGGATTTCGAGATCGCGGACGACCGGCGGATGCTGGCCGACACCCTGTCGCGCTGGCTGGCGGAGGAATATCCGTTCGCCCTGCGCACCGCCGCCGCCTACGAGGCGCCCTTCCACCGGCCCGACAAATGGGCCGACCTCGCCGAGCTGGGCGCTCTGATGGCGCTCGCCCCAGAAAGCCGGGGCGGCTTCGGCGGCACGGGGTTCGACGTGACGACCGTGTTCGAGGAGATCGGCCGCGCCCTCTGCCCGGAGCCCGTACTGCCGCAACTGATGGCCGTCCGGCTTCTGATGGCCTCGGGCGTGGATGTGGTGGGTGACGAGTTGGCGGGCGCGCTCGACGGGACGGTGCGCTATGCTGTCGCACTGGGCGAGCTGGGCGCCCCCTACGCGCTGGATGACATCGAGACACGCTATGCCGCGGGCACCGTGTCGGGCCGCAAGAGCGTCGTCTACGGCGCGCCGGGGGCGGACCGCATCCTCGTCGCGGCACGGGGCGATGACGGGCGGCTGGCGCTCGCCGAGGTGGACGGCGCCGCCGCCGAGATCGCCGCCTACGGGATGATCGACGGAGGCCCCGCGGGCGAGGTCTTCCTCGACGCGGCCCCCGCCCGCCTCGTCCTCGCCGACGCCGCCGGGGCGCTGCAGGACGCGCTCGACTGGGGCGCGCTCGCCCTGTGCGCCGAGGCGGTCGGGGCGATGGACCACGCCTTCAAGGTGCTGATCGACTACCTGAAATCGCGCAACCAGTTCGGCCGGGCTATCGGCGATTTCCAAGCGCTGCAGCACCGCGCGGTGGACCTTTCCATCGAGATCGAGCAGGCGCGGTCGATCACCATCCTGGCGGCAAGCCGCATGGGGACGCCCGCCCAGTCCCGCACAAGCTCGATGGCGAAAAATCTCATCGGACGTGCGGCAAAAATGACAGCCGAGGAGACGATCCAGATGCACGGCGGCATCGCCATGACCTGGGAGTATCCGATCTCTCATTATGCCAAGCGGCTCATCATGTTGGACGCGCAGCTCGGCGATACGGATTTCCATTTGGAACGCGTCATGCGCCTCGCGGGGCCGGGCGATTTGGCCGCATGAGCTATATCTCCCGGTTGCCGGACCGCTGAGAACGCTCCATCCTACCCGTTCACACGCCGATCCCGGCTCTGGGAGGACGTCCCGATGCTGCCCATCCTCTACCAAGCGCGTATCGCAAGCCCGCTCGGGCGCCTGCGCCTCGTTCATGATGAACAGCATCGCATCCGCGCCCTCGACTTCGACGATTATGAAGGCCGGATGCTGCGGCTCCTGCGCCTGCATCTCGGCCGTCCGGGCGAAGACTTCACGTTGATGGACGGCAAGGCCGACCCCGCCTTCGGCGACGCACTGGGCGCCTACTTCTCCGGCGACCTCACCGCGCTGGACACGTTGCCGACCCACACCGGCGGCAGCCCCTTCCAGCGCACGGTGTGGGAGGCGCTGCGCACCATCCCCGCCGGCCGCACGATGAGCTATGGCGAGCTGGCATCGGCGATCGGCAAACCGACGGCGGTGCGCGCCGTGGGCCTCGCCAACGGCGCCAATCCGATCGCCATCATCGTGCCGTGCCACCGTGTCATCGGCGCCAACCACTCGTTGACCGGCTACGGCGGCGGGCTGGAGCGCAAACGCTGGCTCTTGGCGCACGAGGGCGTGCTCCTCAACACCGGACCGGTCACCTTCCCCGCCGGCGCCGCGCTCCCCTACGAAGCCGCCCTGCCGTAACCGAACGCTACCGGCCCGCGGGCGACCACGTGGCCCGCACCGTCTTCCGCGATGGGGCGCCATCCCGGCTGGCATGCGCACGGCCGACGGTCAGCGGTCCGACGTCTCCCAGCGCGGGTTGATCCACGGCGCGGCATCCACCGGGGCCAGCGGCGTGCGGCCCAGGATGTGGTCCGCCGCCTTCTCCCCCACCATGATCGACGGGGCGTTGATATTGCCGTTGGTGATCTGCGGGAAGATCGACGAGTCCACCACCCGCAAGCCGTCGACGCCGATCACCCTGCATTCGGGATCGACCACCGCGCCGGGATCGTCCGCCCGCCCCATCCTGCAGGTGCCGCAGGGGTGGAAGGCGCTTTCGGCGTGCGCGCGGATGAAGCCGTCGATCTCGTCGTCCGACCGCACCGCGGTGCCCGGCTGGATCTCCTTGCCGCGGTACGAGTCGAAGGCGGGCTGGGCGAAGATCCCGCGCGCGATCCGCACGCAAGCGCGAAAATCGCGCCAATCCTCCTCACGCGACATGTAGTTGAAGAGGATCCGCGGCGCCTCGTGCGGGTCGGCGCTCTTCAACGTCACCGCCCCGCGCGACGGCGAGCGCATCGGCCCCACGTGGGCCTGAAAGCCGTGCCCCTCGGCAGCCGCCTTGCCGTCATAGCGCACCGCCATCGGCAGGAAGTGGAACTGGATGTCGGGGTAGCGCACCCCGGCGGCTGAGCGCACGAAGGCCGCACTCTCGAACTGGTTGGAGGCGCCGAGGCCGGTCTTGAAGAACAGCCACTGTGCGCCCGCCCACGCTTTTCCGAAGAGATTCCAGTGCCTGTAGAGGGTGATCGGCTGCGTCGAAGCCTGCTGCACGTAGACCTCCAGGTGGTCCTGCAGGTTGGCGCCGACGCCGCGCCGGTCCGCCACCACAGGGATGCCGTGCTCGGCCAGATGCGCCGCGGGGCCGATGCCGGAGAGCATCAGGAGCTTGGGCGAGTTGATGGACGAGGCGGCCAGGACCACCTCCCGCCGCGCCCGCACGACCGACACGCGCCCGCCGCGTTCCACCTCCACCCCCGTCGCGCGCCCGTCCTTTATGACGATCCGCCGGGCGAGGCCACGGATCAGCGTCAGGTTGGGGCGCTTCAGGGCCGGCTTCAGGTAGGCGTTGGCGGTGGACCAGCGGCGGCCCTTCCACACCGTCTGCTCCATCGGCCCGAAGCCCTCCTGCTTCTCGCCATTATAGTCGGCGGTGAGTTCGAACCCCGCCTGGCGCCCGGCTTCCACGAACGCGCCGAAGAGCGGGTTCGTGCGCGGCCCTCGGGTGACGTGGAGCGGCCCGTCCGTGCCGCGCCACGCGGGATCGCCGCCGTGGCCGCCCTCGTGCCAGTTCTCCATCCGCTTGAAGTAGGGGAGGACGTCGGCATAGGCCCAGCCGGCGGCGCCCATGTCGGCCCAGGTGTCGAAATCGGCGGCGTGGCCGCGCACATAGACCATGCCGTTGATGGAGGACGACCCGCCGATCACCTTGCCGCGCGGGGTGGCGAGACGCCGCCCGCCCAGATGCGGCTCCGGCTCGGACGCGAAGCCCCAGTCATAACGCGCCATGTTCATCGGATAGGACAAGGCGGCGGGCATCTGGATCAGCGGCCTGGCGTCGGTGCCGCCATATTCCACCACCGCGACGCTGTGCGCCCCGTCTTCGCTGAGGCGCGCCGCGAGGGCGGATCCGGCAGACCCCGAACCCACGATGACGAAATCGGCGTCCATGATGGTCCTGTTGGTCGCGCCAGTCGGCGGCGGATCGCGGGGCGGTCAGAGGGTGACGGCGAGAGGGCGGAAGGCTTCCGCGCCGCCCGGCTCACCGAGGATGAGACGCGCCCAATCCTCGCGGAACCGGGTGGCGATGCGTGCGGCGGCGGGGTCGGCACCGGCGGCGGTCAGGTCGGGATAACGCACGACGCCGGTGAGGACCGCGGTGCCGTTGGCGTCGAGCATCACGTCGAGGCCGATGACGCGCGGCACGAAGGCGGTGCTGATGGCGTGGACCTTGCCCCAGAACCCGGCCTTGCCGAGCCGGCCGACGAGTTGACCGGCGAGCGTCGCCAGTCGGTCGTCGAGCCCGGAGAGGCGCCCCTCCGGCTCCAACGCCTCCAGCGGGATGACCGCATCGCGCCCCATGACGAGTTGCCCGCCTGTGCGGCGCGATCCGGCGAGGGCGACCGGGCTCGCCGCGGGCCGCATGTGAGGGTTCACGCCGAAGGGGCTCACGGCGGGGGCCGCCGCGGCTGCGCCGGAAGGCGGCGTGGCGGCGGCGAGCGTGACGATGCCGCCGCGCCACAACAGGGCCGTGTCGCCCGGCGCGCCGGGGGTCTTGAGGAAGAGCCGCAGCGAGACGGAGCGTCCGGCGTTGAGGAGCGGCGTGTCGACCACGCCGATGAGGCCCGCATCCACCGCCGCCGCGCGCAGACCCGCGAAGGGGTGCGCGTCGTATTTCATCCAGAAGAGGATGGCGGCGGTGCGGTCGGCGTGGATGCGCAGCGTCCCGTCCATGTCGTTCCCCGCCCCGGCCTCGACACCGAGAAGGCGGGCCCGCAGCGCCGCCATAGGCCCCTCCGAGCGCGCGATGATCGACCGTGCGAAGGCGAGGTCGCCGAGGACGGCCGCCGTGTCCGCCGCCAGTGCCATCAGGTCCCAGCCGGGCTTCAGCACCGTGCCTTCGAGGAATTTCACGAGCGCGCCTTGATAGTCGCCGGCCTGGCGCAGGCAGTAGCCGAGATTGAAGGCGATGAGCGGGGTCGGCCCCTCCTTCCACAGCGGGTCGAGCACCGCGACGGCACCGGCGAAGTCCTGCACGGCGGCGAGTGCCCCGGCGTGGAGCATGGCGACGTCTGCCCGGCCCGGATGGGCGGCCGCCAGCGCGGCGGCGCGGCGGTGCGCGGCCTGCGGGTCCGGGGCGAGAAGGCGCGCCGTGGCGGCGATGGCGCCGGTGATCTCGTCGGCCGCGTCGCCCTCCCCCCTCGCGGCTCGTCGGGCGGCGGGTTCCCCTGTGGCGGCCGGCGCGGAGGCCGGCGCGGGCGCGGCGGCCGGGGCGGACTGCACGGCCCCGTGCGCCGGTCCACTCGCAGCGGAAGTTGAGCGCGGGCCAGGCACAGCGGTCGGTGTTGTCTCAACGTGTGCGGCGGCTTCGGCGGCGTTGGTCTCGTCGGGCATCTGGCTCAAGAGGGGTTACCCGCCGGGCCGAGGGCCTCGGGGATGGTTTTCGACGGCAGTACATGGAGCGGCTCGGCCCGGTCGGGACGCAGGGCGGGAACGAGCGTCCCGAGGCGGCGTGTCATCCGCCTGATCATCGGCCCTGTCATCGGCATGGGCGCATCTCCCTTCAGGAACCGCTGCGCGCAGCGGCGCGGCCCAGAGACATGTCACAATAATCCGACAGCATTGCGATGGCCTCGGCGCGGTCGGGGGCGCGGTCTTGCAGGGCGGCGCGGATGTAGAGCCCGTCGATCAACGAGGCGAGGCCCTGCGCGATGCGGCGCGCCTCGTCCACGCCGGTGAGCTGGCGCAGGGCGTGGACGAGATTGTCGTCGAGCCGGCGGGCATAGACGGCGAGGAGCCGCGCCGCATCCGGCGACTGGTTGGCGTGGACGTAGAAATTCAGCCAGGCGACGATGACGGCGGGGTGAAACTGGTCGGCGGTGAAGCAGGCGGCGAAGATCGCGTCGAGCCGCTGCCGCGGGGTCCGCGCTTCGGCCAAGAGTTCGCGTACGGTGGCGCCGAAATCGCTGAGGATGCGGCGCATGGCCGCGAGCAGGATCTGCTCTTTGGATCCGAAATAATGATGGGCGAGGGCGGGAGAGACACCGGCGCGGCGGGCGATGCGCCCAACCGTCACGTCGAGGGAGCCCATGGTGCCGACCTCGACGATCGCGGCGCGGATGAGGGCGTCCTTTCGTAGAGGCTCCATCCCGATTTTTGGCATGATCGGCCGCTGTGTCACGTTGCGTCTGCGGCAGAGCTAGGGCGCCTTGATTGTCTCGTCAATCAACAAACATCACGGCCGTTTGACGCGCTGTCGCGATGTGCGCTCTGCACTTCGAGGGGGTCTCGAATGCCGATTGTGTCGGATTGTTAACCGAAAAATTGCATTCCATCCCCGAAATGGGCTGGCACTGCGGCATCGATGTGCTAACGGATGGGTCCGCTCCGGCACGATAGGTCATTAGGGATGCGTTAGAGGCATGCCGTGACGGCATGGCGGCATACCCGCGCCGCACCATCCCTCTTGTGGATCAGCATAAGAACTGCTACTTAATCCACGTGGCCGGTGAGGAGCGGCCGCGCGGTGCTTTTGCATCGCTCGTATTTGCGCCGTGGCCCGGCGCCCCATCGGCCCTATATGTGCCGACACATCTCAATCACCGGTTAACCCCGAAGAAACGCGCCCGGCATGCGCCTCGGCGCACGGAAGTATCGTTTGACGACATTTACGGACCTCGGCCTGTCCGAGCCCATCCTTCGCGCACTCGAAGCGCAAGGCTACAAAAACCCCACACCGATTCAAGCCAAGGTCGTCCCCGCCATGATGGCGGAACGCGACGTCCTCGGTACCGCACAGACCGGTACCGGCAAAACCGCAGCTTTCACGCTGCCCATCATCCACCGTCTCATCGGCAAGGGTCGTCCCGAGCCGAAGACGTGCCGCGCCCTGATCCTTGCGCCGACCCGCGAATTGGCGGCGCAGATCGAGGAGAACGTGCGCGCTTACGCCGCCAATACGCGGCTGTCGAGCGCGGTCGTCGTCGGCGGCGTCAAGGCCGGCCCGCAGGAGCGCCGTCTGGCGCGCGGTGTCGACATTCTGATCGCCACACCCGGCCGGCTGGAAGACCACCTGCGCAACCGCGTTCTGACCCTCGGCGCCGTCGAAGTCGCCGTGCTAGACGAAGCGGACCAGATGCTCGACCTCGGCTTCATCCCGGCGATCCGCCGCCTGTTCCGTCAGCTTCCGGCCGACCGACAGACGGCTCTCCTGTCGGCGACCATGCCGCCGGAGATCCGCAAGCTCGCCGCCGACTTCCTGGCCGAGCCGGAGGAGATCGCCGTCGCCCCGGTGTCCCGCCCGGTCGAGGCGATCGACCAGTCGGTCCGCCACATGGATGCCGGTGCCAAGCGCGACGCGCTGGCTGGCATCGTCTCGGGCAGCGACGTGGAGCGGGCGATCGTCTTCACCCGCACCAAGCGCGGCGCCGACCGCGTCTCGAAGAACCTCGAGACGGCCGGCTGTGCCTCCGTGGCGATCCACGGCAACAAGAGCCAGAACCAGCGCCAGCGCGCGCTGGACGCGTTCCGCGACGGCTCGGCCAAGGTGCTGGTGGCGACCGACATCGCCGCCCGCGGCATCGACATTTCCGGCATTTCGCACGTCGTGAACTACGAGCTGCCGAATGTTCCGGAAGCCTACGTCCACCGCATCGGCCGCACAGCGCGCGCCGGCCGGTCGGGCGTGGCCGTCACCCTTTGCGCGCCTGACGAGCTGAAGCTCCTGCGCGACATCGAACGCCTGATCGGCCGCCGCCTGGCAGCCGAGAATGCACCCGCTTCGACGCCTGAGTCCGCCGCGCCGGCCCCGGCCGACAAGCGGTCCCGGCCCCGCCGCCGCAAGCCGGCCGCGTCGTCGAACCCGCAACACCGCCGCTCGGCTCCGGCCGACCGGCCCCGCACCGGTCCCCGCCGGACCAAGACTTCCACTTCGCGGCATGCATCCACCACCGCGCCGCAGCAGACGATCTAGGAGACAACCATGGCCACTGGTTCGGTCAAATGGTTCAACAGCACCAAAGGTTACGGGTTCATCGCGCCTGACGAGGGCGGCCAGGACGTGTTCGTGCACATCAGCGCCGTTGAGCGCGCCGGTATGCGCGACCTCGCGGAAGGCCAGAAGGTCTCTTACGAGATCGAAGTCGACCGCCGCCGCAACAAATCTTCGGCTGTGAACCTTCGCGCTCTCTAAGCGCCCCCATGTTTGGGACTACGATATGAAAAGCCGCCTTCGGGCGGCTTTTTTTATGGGCTGGGCCGCCCCTTTGCGGTTGCTCTTTCCCCCCGCCCGGCCCACTTTCCCCGCCCCGACAACGATAAAAATAGACGACCGGAGGACTTCCCATGACCCGCTATAACGGCGTGTGGCCCGTCGCCCCCACCCCCTTCAACGCCGACGGCACGCTCGACATCGAGGGCATGAAGCGCGTCATCGACTGCATCGTCGATTCGGGCGCCGACGGCGTCTGCATCCTCGCCAACTTCTCAGAGCAGTTCCTGCTTACCGACGAGGAGCGCGAGACGCTGACCCGCGTCAGCCTGGAGCACATGGCCGGGCGCATCCCGGTGATCGTCACCTGCTCGCATTATTCGACCGACATCGTCGTCTCGCGCGTGGCCAAGGCGAAGGCGCTCGGCGCCGCCATGGTGATGCTGATGCCGCCCTATCACGGCGCGCTCCTGAAGGGCACCGAGGCGCAGACCTACGAGCAGTTCGCCCGTGTGGGTGAGATCGGCCTGCCGATCATGATCCAGGACGCGCCGCTGTCGGGCGTGGAGCTGACGGTGCCGTTCCTGGTGCGTCTCGCCAAGGAGATCGAGGCGGTGCAATATTTCAAGATCGAGACCCCGCAGGCGGCGGCCAAGCTGCGCGGGCTGATCGCAGCGGGGGGCGACGCGATCGTCGGCCCGTTCGACGGTGAGGAGGGCATCACCCTGATGGCCGACCTCGACGCGGGCGCCACCGGTTCGATGACCTCGGCCACCCTCCCCGACAAGGTGAAGCCCGTCCTGGCGGCCCACGCGGCGGGCGACCGCGCGACGGCGGCGGCGCTCTACAAGGACATTCTGCCGCTGATCAACTACGAGAACCGCCAATGCGGTCTGAGGGCCTGCAAGACGGTGATGATGGAAGGCGGCGTCATCAAGTCCGACGTCGTGCGCCACCCGATGCCGCAGATCGCCCCGGCGACGCGCGAGGGCCTTCTGGAGCTCGCCCGCGAGGTGAACCCGCTCGCCCTCACCTGGGGCCGCTGACCCTTCCGCTTCGCACGGCGCCGCCGCCAACAGCGCAGCGATGCCACGCCCACTCCCCCGCGCGGCGCCACCGCCACCCGCGAGGCGCCCACGCACCTCGGGCCCGTTTGCCTGATCGCCGGAGCCGCCTTCGCACCAATCCCTTGGCGGAGATGGTGGTCCCTTGCCAAGGAGCCGAAGGCCGGCTTTAGCCGCTTGTCCTTGGCGAGGGGCCGCCATCTCTGCCACGCGGTGCAGGGCGGAGGTGGTTTCGGCGATCAGGCGGCCCCCTGATCGCTGGTGGGTCCCGAGCCCGCCGGAGGCTTCAGCGCCGCCTATTTCGCCATGTCGACGACGATGCGCCCGCGGATCTTCCCCTCGAGGATGGCGGTGCCGAGCGCGGGCACATCGGCCAGCGTCTTCTCCTCGATCATCGCGTCCAGCAGACCCAGCGGCAGATCCTCAGCGATGCGGCTCCACGCGGAGAGGCGCGCCTCCCGCGGCTGCATCACCGAGTCGATGCCGAGGAGGTTGACCCCGCGCAGGATGAACGGGAGCACCGTCACGCCCTCGATCGCAGGACCGCCGGCGAGGCCGACAGCGGCGACGGAGCCGCCATACTGGATCAGCGTCAGGGCATGGGCGAGCATCGACCCGCCTACCGCGTCGATCGCGCCCGAATAGGTCTCGCGGCCGAGAGGGCGCTTGGGCGGGGCGGCGATGTCGCCGCGCGCCACGATGGTGGAGGCGCCGAGCGACTTCAGGTAGGTCTCCCACTCGGGCCGGCCGGTGACGGCGGCGACCTCGTAGCCGAGCTTGGCGAGGATCGCGACAGCGACGGACCCGACGCCGCCCGATGCGCCGGTGACGAGGACGGGCCGTCCGCCCGGCGTCAGGCCGTGGCCTTCCAGCGCCATCACGGACAGCATCGAGGTGAGGCCCGCGGTGCCGACCGCCATCGCCTGGCGCTGGGTCAGGCCCTTGGGCAGAGGCACCAGCCAGTCCCCCTTCACGCGGGCCTTGTCGGCGTAGCCGCCCCACCAGATCTCGCCGACGCGCCAGCCGGTCAGAACCACCTCGTCGCCGGGGCTGTAACGCGGATCGTCCGACGCCTCGACGGTGCCCGCGAAGTCGATGCCGGGGACGTGCGGATAGTCGCGCACCAGCGCACCGCCGCCGGTCATGCACAGGCCGTCCTTGTAGTTCACCGTCGTGTAGTTGACGGCGACGGTCACCATCTTGTCGCCGGCCTCGCCGGTGGGCAGGCGGTCCTCGCTGATGGTTTCGATGCCTGCGGTGATGCCGCTGTCGGTCTTGTCGACGATGAGTGCCCGCATGGTCCTCTCCGGTTTCTGTCGTTGGGCGTGAACCTAGGTGACAGAGGCGGCCGGGTCGACCGTGCTTTCGCTACCCCTCGCTCCCCTCCCCCTCTCCGGTGCGACCCTTGCGGCGGCGCATGGGAAGAACATTGCCGGCCTTGTTCATGAGGTCGGTGACCCGTGCGCCGAGCGACAGGAGCTGCACCAGGCGGTCGGTGTCGAGCCCGTTCATGTCGTCGTACCAGCCGGTGAGAAGCTCGATCAGCGTGGTCAGCTCGGCGATGCGCTGGTCGGCGTAGGCGTCCCCCTCCAGCGTGTTGCGGGACATCTGAAGTTCGCGCAGCTTGGTGAGGGTGGGGTCGATCTCGCGCCGTTTGCGCTGCTCGACGAGGATGCGCACGATCTCCCACAGGTCCGCGGGGGTCGTGAAATATTCCCGCCGGTCGCCGGGGAAGTGCTTCAGGCGGACCAGGGTCCAGGCCTGCAACTCCTTCAGCCCCATGGAGACGTTGGAGCGCGAGAAGCCCAGCGCGTCGGCGATCTCCTCGGCGTTCAGCGGACGCTCGGTGACGAAGAGCAGGGCGTAGATCTGGCCGACGGTGCGGTTGATGCCCCAGCGCGACCCCATCTCGCCGAAGTGGAGGACGAATTCCTCCTGAAGCGGTGGCAGGTTCACGGGCGGCTCCTCGCACGCGGCCCCAACGGCCGCAGGTTAGCACTTAAAGTGCTCGCGGCCGGCTTCACAATCCCCGAGCGGCACAGAGGCGTATCACGCCTCGCGCAAAACGGCCGGATCGCCGCATATCAGGCTGCGGCAAGGGACGAGCCGGGGCGCCGTGCGGGCGCCCCGGACCTGCGGCCCGGCTTATTTATAGCCGACCTCGTTATAGATCATCTGTGCGGTGTTGCTGGCCGCGGCGACCTCGCCGAGCGGCACCTCGTCGGGGCGGAACTCACCCATGGTCTTGGCCGCCTCGGAGGGCTCCAGGCCTTCGACGACCGGGAACTCGTTGTTGCCGTCGGCGAGCAGCTTCTGCGCCTCGGGCGTCAAGGTGAAGGCGATCAGCTTGCGCGCATTCTCCACGTTCGGCGCCGTCTTCACGATGCCGATGGCGGAGATGTTGATATGCGTGCCGGTGGTCTCCTGATTCGGCCAGGAGATGCCGATGTCTTCGATGCCTTCGGTCAGGCCCGACACCTCACCGGCAAGGCCGCGCGCGAAGTAGTAGTGGTTCGCCAGCGCGATGTCGCATTCGCCGGACACGATGCCGCGCAGCTGATCGGTGTCGCCGCCGACGGGGTCACGGGCGAGGTTGTTCATCACGCCGGTCGCCCATTCACGCGCGGCGTCTTCGCCTTCGTGGACGATGATGGAGGCCAGCAGCGACTGCATGTAGACGTTCGACGAGGAGCGGGTGCAGACGAGGCCCTTATATTTCGGGTCCGCCAGATCGTCGTAGGTCTTCGGCGGGTCCGTCACGTCGTTTTTGTCGTAGAAGATGACGCGGGCGCGGGTGGAAAAGGCGGTCCAATCGTCGGTGCGCAGGTTGGCGGGCACCTCGTCTTCCAGCTCCGGCATGTTCAAGGGCTGGAAGATGTCCGCCTCGTCGGCGCGGGCGACGCGGCCGACGTCGACGGTGATGAACACGTCGGCGGCGCCGAGGTCGCCCTCGGAGCGGATCCGCTCGATGAGGACGTCGGCATCGTCTTCGATGCGGTTGACGCTGATGCCGGTCGCCTCGGTGAAGGCGCCGAAGAATGCGTCGTCCGTGTCATAGTGGCGCGAAGAGTAGACGTTGACTTCTTGCGCGGTGGCGGCCGTTCCCGTGATGAGGAGGGCCGCGAGGGCGCCGGTGGCAATTTTTGTCGTCACGCTCAGCTCCTTAAACCTGAGCGCAAGCCCCTAATCGTCGCCAAAGTTGGCGTCAACTGCCGGACGAAACTATAGATTTATACTGAATCTAAAGTACATCCGGCAAGAGTGCGACATTAATACTCGCGTTCGTAATAGAGGCCGACGGATGTTTCGTCCGTATAGGTCTCCGCGCGGGCCTTGAGGCCGCGGGTGATGTCGACGTTGACCGTGATCCCGGTCGATTCCGCCCCCGCCCGCACGCCGATATAGACGTTGTCGGCGATGTAACGCCCCGCCTCCACCGCCGTGCCGCCGGACTCGGTGGTGACGACCTCGAGGTTGTCGAGCCCGGAGAAGGCGCGCACCTGGTCGAGGATGGAGGGGCCGTTGCCGACACCGGCGAGCTCGGCCACCGCGGCGGCGAGCTGGGCGAGCTGGAAGGCGGACAGGTCCTCGATAGACCGGCCGAAGATGAGCTGCGACAGCACTTCGTCCTGCGGCAGATCGGGCGTCGATTCGAAGCGCACCTGCGGATCGTTCGCCGGACCGTCGACGATGACGCGCACGGTGACCGAATTCCGGCTCGTCTCGGCGACGAGGTAGATGATCGGGTTGAGGTCGCCGACAAGGGACACGCGCCCCTCGGTGAAGACGATGCGCTGGGTGAGGATGTTCACCCGCCCGCGGATCAGATCGAACTCACCGACCGGGACGATATCGGAGATCGGGCCGGTGACGCGCAGGCGTCCGCCGAGTTCGGCGTCGATGCCGCGGCCGCGTACGAAGATGCGGTTGGGGGCATTGATGGTGACGTCGAGCGTCAGACCCGAGGCGCCGGTGCCACCGTCTTCGCCGGTGTCGGCGAAGGGGCCGGCCTTGGCGCGCCGCAGCGTCTCCATGACGTCGGGCGGCGTGTTGAAGTGGGCGACCTCCATCAGCGCCGCGGTGCCCGAAAGGCGGGTCGGGACGGTGATTTCGGCGCGATCGATGTCGACGGTGCCGCGCACGGTGGGCCCGGCGGTCAACGGACCGTCGATGCCGAGCGCCGCGTCGAAGGTGACCGCGATGAGTTCGCCGTCCGCATAGCGCGCATTGTCGGCGGTGAAGCGGAGGCTCGCGGGGAAGCCGGCGCCGAGGCCGATGGAGCCCGCCACGCTGACCGTGCCGTCGCCGAGGCCCGCGGTCAGCCGGTCGATGACGATCCGGTCCCCGGTGAGGCTGGCGACGAGCTGTCCGTTCGCGAGGGTGAGGTTGGACTGCGGGTCGCGGAAGCCGAAGCCGGACGAGCGGACCGAGCCGGAGAGGTTCGGCGCGGTCAGCGATCCCGTCGCGCGGGCGTTGGCGGTGACGGTGCCGTCCATGGAGGCGCCGCGCTCGGCGAGGAAGCGGTTGGCGAGCGACAGCGGCGCAGTGGCGTCGATCGACACGTCGAGCCCGCCGCCGGACAGAGGCACCGTGCCGGACGCGGTGACCGAGAGGCCGCTGCCTTCGGCCCGCGCAGAGGCGATGCGCACGCGGTTGTTGGCGAAATCGCCGGAGGCGTTGACGGTCAGTGCGCCGACCCCGGCGTCGGACAGAGGCAGCGCCGAGATGCCGGTGCCGGAGAGGTTGAAGCGTGCGGACGGGTTGCCGATCGGCCCCGACGCCTGGGCCGAGCCGGAGAGGCGGCCCGATAGGCCGAGATTGTCGACGAAGCCGTTCGCGATCGCCACCGGCAGCGAGGTGAGGTCGACCGAGACGTTCAGTCTGTCGCCGATGCGGCCGGAGGCGCGGGCCGAGCCGCCGCCGAGCTGCACCAGCGCCTCGGTGAGGTCGACGGTGCCGCGGGCGTAGGAGCCGGACGCGGTGAACGAGCCGGGGCTGATCCCCGCCGCGCGGATGGGCGCCGCGGACAAGGACGGCGCGCGGGCGGTGAAGGTGACGCGCGGGTCGGCGGGGGCGCCCTCGGCCCGCACCTCGCCCGACAGGGTGCCGGTCATGCCGAGTTCGGGGCGGAAGCCGTTGGCGATGGCGAGCGGGATCTCGGACAGGCGGGCGGTGAGGTCGAGCCGGTCGGCACCCGCGGTGCCGGTGAGGGTGATGGTCCCCTGCCCCAGCCGCGCCTCGGCGGTGGTGAAGGTGGCCGTCCCGCCTTGATAGCGGCCGGAGATGTCGGCGTTGATCGCACCGACGTTCGCGCCCTCGAGCTGCCGCGCGGAGGCCCCGGCAATGCTGACGGAGAAGTCCGCCGCGGGGTCCGCCGGCGCGCCGGTGACGGTGGCGCGGCCGGACAGCGTGCCCGACAGGCCGAGCGACGGGTACGCCGCGTTGGCGAGCGCCAGCGGCAGCCGCTCGACGTTGACGGTGATGTCGAGCGCCTCGCCGATGGTGCCGGCGGCGGTGACGGAGCCGCCGCCCACCGTGGTCAGGAAGCGGTCCAGCGTGGCGGTGCCGTTGGCGTAGGAGCCGCGCGCCTCGGCGTTGAGCGGCGAGATGCCGGCGGCACGCATCTGGGCGACGGTGGCGCCGGTGACGTCGAGGCTGAAGGTGGCGCTCGGGTCGTCCAGCGCGCCGGTCGCGGACACGGTGCCGGAGAGGATGCCCGCCGCGCCGAGGCCGGGACGCACCGCCTCGGCCAGCGCCAGCGGAAGGTCGGCGATCGTGGCGGTGACGTTCAGCGTCTCGCCGATGGCGCCGCTGGCGGTGATGCGTCCGCCGCCGACGGTGGTCTCGAAGGCTTCGAGCTGGGCGGTGCCGTTCGCGAAGGTGCCGGTCGCGGTGGCGTTCAGCGGCTCCAGCCGCGCATCGCGCAGCGGCTTGGCGTTGGCGTCGGCCACGGTCACGTCGAAGCTGGCGTCGGGGTCGGCGAGGGTGCCGGTCGCCCGCACGCGGCCCGACAGCGTGCCGGACACCTCGTATTCGGGCGCCACCGCGTTGGCGAGGGCGAGCGGCAGAGCGTCGACGGTGGCGGTGATGTCCAGCGTCTCGCCCACGGTGCCGGACGCCTGGATGGCGCCGCCGCCGACGTTGGTCTCGAACTGCTGCAGCGTCGCGGTGCCGCCGGCATAGGTGCCGCGGGCGACCACGGTCAGCGGCTCGATGCCCTTCTCGGTGAGGAAGGCGGCGGTGACGTCGTTGGCGGTGATGTCGGCGGTGACGTTGGGATCGGCGCGTGTGCCGGACACGGCCACGGAGCCGTCGACCGTGCCGCCCACGGCAAGGTCGGGGCGGATCAGGTTGGCGACGCGCAGCGGCAGCGCGTCGATCTCGGCCTTCAGCGACAGCGTGTTGCCGAGGCGGCCTTCGACGATGATCGAGCCGTCGCCCACCGACAGCACCGTGTTCCCAACGGTGATGACGTTGCCGACGACGCTCACCTGGGTCGGCATCCTGAGCACGGTGGTGAAGTCGCCCTGGGAGAGGTCGAAGGCGCGAAGGCGGGCGGTGAAGCCGTCCTCGGCGCGGGCGAGAGAGCCCGCCGCCGTCAGCATGCCGGAGCCGAGATTGGCATCGAACTGGATGTTCGAGGCGTCACCCTGGCGCGTCGCCAGAAGCTCGGCGCTCACCACCTCGTAGCCCGCCACCGCGAGTTCGCGCAGCGAGGCGCGCCCGTCGAGGGCGGGGACGCCGAACACGTTGTCGACGACGATGTCGAGGTCCGCTTCGCCGAGGCGTGCCCCGGCGGCGGAGAGGCCCCGCACAAACCCTTCCACGGCGGCGACCTGCTTGCCCTCGTTCACCGAGAGCGTGATCGTCGCGTCGATGGCGCCGGTCGCCTCCATCATCGCCAGCGCGGCGAGGGTGGCAAGGTCCGGCACGTCCACGTCGAGGTTGCCGACGACGGTGCCCAAACGCTGCAAGGCGATGTCGCCCGACAGGGAGGCACCGGCGATCTCGGCCGAGAGGTCCTGAAGCGCGCGGGCGTCGGGCCCGGACTCCAGCGTGGTCGTCAACGTCAGCGGGCGGCCGTCCAGCGTGCCGGCGACGTTGAGCGCGCCGTCGAGGTCGAAGGCGACGTCCTCGCTGCGGGTATAGACGCCGTCGAAGGTTGCGGTCAGCCGCTCCAGCGTGTGGCCGGTGAGGGTGAGGGACGGGCTGTCGATCGCCGCTCGCACGTTGGGCCTGGCCGGATTCCCGGTGACGGTCACCGCCGCGTTCAGCGCGCCGGACGCATCGCCGCCCATGACCGAAGCGTCGGGCAGCGAGGCATCGACGCGCAGGTCCGCCTCGGTGGTGGTCGCCTCGCCGTCGGCGGTGAGGCTGAGCTGCGGATTGGCGAGGCTGAACCCGTCGAAGATGAGCCCCGTCTCTGACCGGGCGGCGCGGCCCGCAAGGCGCGTCTCGCCGCTCAAGATCCCGTCCAGCGCCTCGGAACCGGCGATGATGTCGGAAGCGGTGCCGTCCAGCGTGAGGTCGAAGGTGCCGTCGAACCCGGCGCGGCCGTTCGCGGAGATGTCGACGGAGCCGGCAAGGTCGCGCCCGGCGAGCGCGGCGAAGGCGGAGATATCCTCCGCGGCGAGGCGCATTTGGCCCGTGATGGCGTCCAGGATCGTGCCCGTGAAGGAGGCCTCAACGGTGTCGGTGCGCAGCTCAAGCGTCGTGACGTCGACCGGCTGGCCGGCCGACCAGGTGCCCGCCACGTCGAGGTCGAGCGCGTCGCCCAGCGCGTCACCCACCCCTTCGCGGTCCGAATCGATGCCGGACGCGCGGCCGGTCACGGTGAAGGTCACCGCGCGAGTGGCCGCATCGTCGAGGTTGGTGGCCGTTCCGTTGGCGCGGATCGTCGCCTCGGGCGCGGCGATCATCGCCGTATCGAGGTCGGAGATCGCGATCTCGGCGCTGAAGGCATCGGAGCCGCCGCCGAGGGAGGCTGTGATGCGGGCCGAGCCGATGGTGGACGTGCCGTCGCCGCCCGGAAGCGCGATCGCCTCGCCGTCCTGGCGTTCGAGCGTCCCATCCACGTTCAGCGCCCGCGGCACGCCATCAGCGCCGATGTCGGCAGTGAATTCGAGTTCGGCGACGCCGGAGCGCAGCCGCCCCTCGCTGACGGTGATGGACCCGTCCGCGGCGCGCGTCGCATCGACCTTCAGCTCGGAGCCGCCGCCGACGAAGGAGTCATACGCGTCCGGCACCAGAACGCTGAGGTCGCCGTTGATGTCGGCGACGAAGTGGAAATTGTCGCCCGCATTGTCGATGGAGGTGGTGCCGGAAAGCAGCGTGTCGCCATCGGCGATCAGGGCGAGGTTCGCCTGGAACTCGGCCAGCGGCCCCTCGCCTTTGATCGTGAACTCGATCGGCGGCCGGTCCTCGATGTTGAGGGCGTTGGCGATCACCCCGTCCGCCGGCTCGCTCACCTCGAAGTCGATCGCAAGATTGCGCGTGTCGTTGGCAAAGCTCGCCGAAAGGTTGAGGTTGCCGGGCCGGTCCAGCCGCTCGACGGCCAGCGTCGTGTCGAGCGCGCCGCCGGCCAGAGAGATGTTGCCGTTGACCGACAGCGACGCCGCGGGGCCGATGATGCCTTCCGCGATCTCCACCCGCGGGACGCTCAGTTCGCGAAGGATGACCGACACCGGCAGGCTCGGCAGCTCGAACTGCTCGGCGCCCTGCTCGAGCGGCTCGTCGTTGTTGGTCGAAACGGGGGTCCGCGTCAGGGTGATCGACTCGGCCTCGAGGAGATCCACCGACAGGCGGCCGCGCAGCAGCGCCAGGCGGGACCAAACCAGGTGCACGTTGTCGAGCCGCAGCCACACCCCGCGCGTATCGGCGATGGTGATGAAGGCGAGCCGCACATCCGACGACAGCGCCCCCTGGATGGGGCCGAGATTGATCTGCCGGTCGGGCGTCGAGATCTGCCGTTCGACGAAGCGCACGAAGCGGCCCGACTCCTCGTCCTGCGCCACGGCGGGGCGCACGGTGGCGACACCCGCCGAGGCGAGGACCAACACGCACAGCGCGGCCAGGATCCGCTTCATCGCTCTACTCCCGTCAGGGCGCCCGTCCGCACCGGGGGCGCCGGCATGTGGCCGCACTCAGAAGACTTAGAAGGCCTGGCCAAGGCCGATATAGAAGGCGACGTTGGGATCACCTTCGTAGGGGTCGAGCGGCACGGCCACGTCGAAGCGCAGGGGCCCGAGCCCGGTATTGTAGCGAAGGCCGAGACCCGCGCCGACCTTCATCGGCTCGTCGAAGTCCGGATATTCGCTGTTGAAGGCGTTGCCGAAGTCGACGAACGGCACGACCCCGATCGACTCGGTGACGCCGATCCGCGCCTCCGCCGAGCCGACGAAGTAGCTGCGCCCGCCGTGGACGTCGCCGGTCACCGGATCGCGCGGACCGACCCCGCGATAAGGATAGCCGCGGATCGAACCGCCGCCGCCGGCGAAGAACAGCTTCGAGGCCGGGATCTCCTGCAGCGGCGCCCCGACGATGGAGCCGACCGCCGCGCGCCCTGCCAGGACCAGGCGATCGTCGAGCAGGCCATAATAGGCGCGCGCGTCGATCTGGCTGATCGCGCCGACATTGCCTTCGACGAACTCGTAGAACGGCTCGACCGACGCGGTCAGGCGATACCCCTTGGTCGGGTTCAACTCGTTGTTGGACGCGTCATATTCGACCGACAGCGGCAGCGAGGCGAACAGGAAATCACCATCGCCATAGTCGGTCTGGTCGATCGTCATCGCCTCGAAATTGGCGAAGCCGGACATGGTGATGCGGGTCGTCGGCCGATGCAGCAGGCCCATGCGCCCGCCCACGGTGCGGGCACGGTAGGTGTCCGGCGCGTCCTGGTCGGCGAAGACGGTGGACGAGAAGTCCGTGTAAGGCGTGAAGACACCGGGCTTCAGGAAGGTCGCCTCGACCCGGTAGTTGTATTCGTCCGGGTCCTGCGCGTCGATACCGCCGATCGAGGCCGACAGGTTGAGCTTCTCGGCCCGGCCGAACAGGTTACGGTGGCGCCAATAGGCTTCCGCCCCTGCCCCGTCCAGCGTGGAATATTTGAGACCGCCGCCGAACACACGGAGAGGTCGCTCGGCCACTTCGATGCCCATGTCGAGCGTACCGTCGGGATTGATGGTGTCGGCCTCGACGATGCGGGCGGAGTTGAACACCTCCAGCCGCCGCAACTGGTCGCGCGCACGGTCCACCGCATCCGGGTCGAACCGCTCGCCATATTGAATGCCGGCGTACCAGGCGACGAACTCGGGGTCCATCCGCTGGGTGCCCTTCACCGAGGTGGTGCCGAACACGGCCGGGCGGCCCTCGGCGACGTCGATGGCGACGTCGAGCTGATCGCGGTCGTGATAGGCGGAGGCCTGGCGATGGGCGATCGCGGCCTTCGGATAGCCGAGCTCGCGCCAGCGGCCGACCAACGCCGCCTCGCCTGCGAGGATCTTCGTCGCCAGCGCCGGATCACCCGGAACGAGGCCGATCTCGTCGATCGTCGGCGGAACGGTGTCGTCGTCCGGCACGGGGCCGGGCTGGTTCGTCACGCTGACGCTGCCGAACGTGTAGGACGGGCCGGGATCGACCGTGATGCGAACGTCGGCGGTGTCGCCGAGCTCGGTGTCGATCGGCAGGTTGGCCGCCTCGCGCCCGTCCACCAGGATGGAGATGGTGGGCGCATAGTGGCCGGCATTGTAGAGCGAGGCGAGGATCCGCTGATAATCACCGCGCGCACGTGACAGAAGCGCCGCCGAGCCAGGGCTGCGCTCGCCGCTCTCCTCTTCCAGCGAGGAGGCGTTCTCGACCGCCAGGGTCAGGCTGCGTTCGTCGCCGAGGACCTCGAAGGTCACGTCATAGGCGACGGAGCCCGGCTCCGGCGGAGGGGGCGGGCCCTCGAAAAAGCGGAATCCCAGAATCTGGAATGCATCGGCGTGTCCCGGCGTGAGGCCGAGGATCAAGGCAAGAGCGCCCGCCTTCCATGTCTGGTTTTTCGAAAAACGCACGCACTCCACCCTTCGCTCGCCGGTTCAATAGGGGTGGAAATGCCGGCCGTGACAAGGCAACGCGCTTGCATCGAACTTCATATGACGAGTCGTGCGGCCTATCCGCAACAGTGCGACACTCTGGCTTTGTGCCAATTCGATCCGGCCGCCGGCAGTTTTCGTGCCCCTGCTTTGCGGTAGGTGGATAGCGTTCGACTGTCCGATATGAAATGAGGGGAGCAGTACTCGAGCGGGAGGCGCATCGTGACCGACGCAATCCTTCAATTCCTCGGCCTCTGGGCGCTGACCTATGCGTTGACCTTCGGCACCTACCTCGCCTTCGGGTGGGCGTTCACGGTGTGGTCGCAGCGGCACCCTGAACGCAAGATCCAACCGAAGCGCGACGGGCAGAAGCGCCGCAACACCGAGATCCGCGCCTCCGCGCGCTCGCTGATCGTCACCTGCGGCTGCTTTGCGGCAGGGCTCTTTTGCAGCCTCAATGGCTACACCCTGTTCGAGCCGCTGGCGATGACGTGGTGGTCCTTCCCGCTGATGGTCGGCGTCTCCATCGTCCTGTTCGACGGGTGGTTCTACATCGTCCACCGGCTCGGCCACACGGGGATGTTCAAAAAGTACCATCTCCTCCACCACCAGTCCGTCGCGCCGACGGTGTGGTCGAACTATTCCGACACCTGGTTCGACGCGTGGACCCAGCAGGGCTTCTTCTTCGTGATGCCGGTGATCCTCCCCTTCGCGTGGCCGGTGTTCGTGGCGCACCGCGTGTTCGACCACTTCAACGGCATGATCGGCCACTCGGGCTTCGAGTTCGCCGCGGGCCCGTCCTCGCGCACGCCGTGGCCCCTCGCCTCGGTCACCTTCCACGACATGCACCATTCGACCTTCAACTATAATTACGCCAACCACTTCTCGTTCTGGGACCGCGTGTTCGGCACCATCCACCCGGACTACGACACCCGGTGCGCGGCGATGGAGGAGAAGATCAACGCCGCCACGGCCGAGCCGTCCAAGGCGGTGCCGACGCGCTGAGGCGCAAACCGCCGCCCGCTGCGGAGCGGGCACAGTGCCTAAATTGTCGGCATGGCGGCGACTTCGGCGCATTGCGCTTTGAGTTCAAGCCGGCGCTGAACTAGTGTCCGCGCGACCAGCGGACATTGCCCATGAACATTCAAGTCGCCCCCAACGATATCAGCCACGTCATCGAGGCCGACAAGGCCAATGTCTGGCACCACCTGACCCAGCACGCCGCGTTCGAGACGGCCGATCCGCGCATCATCGTGGAAGGCAAGGGCCTCCACGTGTGGGACGCGACGGGGCGGCGGATGATCGACGCGGTGTCCGGCGGCGTGTGGACGGTGAATGTCGGCTACGGCCGCACCCGCATCGCCGACGCGGTGCGGGACCAGATCATGAAGATGAACTTCTTCGCCGCGGCGGCCGGCTCCGTCCCCGCCGCCCTGTTCGCCGAAAAGCTGATCGAGAAGATGCCCGGCATGAGCCGCGTCTACTACTCGAACTCGGGGTCGGAGGCGAACGAGAAGGCGTACAAGATCATCCGCCAGATCGCCCACAAGAAGTACGGCGGCAAGAAACACAAGATCCTGTTCCGCGAGCGGGATTATCACGGCACCACCATCGCCGCGCTGGCCTCCGGCGGGCAGCCGGAGCGCGCGGCCCACTACGGCCCGTTCCCGCCGGGATTCGTCCAGGTGCCGCACTGCCTCGAATATCGCAGCCAATATGGTGACGTGGCCGACTACGGCGTGCGCGCCGCAAAGGCGATCGAGGAGGTGATCCTCGCCGAGGGGCCGGACACGGTGGGCGGCATCGTGCTGGAGCCGATCACGGCGGGCGGCGGCGTCATCACCCCGCCCGAGGGATATTGGGAGACGGTGCAGGAGATCTGCACCAAGTACGACATCCTCCTCCATCTCGACGAAGTGGTCTGCGGTCTCGGCCGCACGGGTCAGTGGTTCGGCTACCAGAATTACGGCATCAAGCCCGACCTCGTGACCATGGCGAAGGGCCTCGCCTCCGGCTACGCGGCGATCTCGTGCACGGTGACCACCGAGCGTGTGTTCGACATGTTCAAGGACGACCCCAGCGACCCGCTGGGCTATTTCCGCGACATCTCGACCTTCGGCGGCTGCACGGCGGGTCCTGCGGCGGCGCTCGAGAACCTGAAGATCATCGAAGAGGAAAACCTCCTCGACAACACGCTCGCTCGCGGCGAACAGCTCGGCGGTCTCCTCGAAGAGATCAAGGCCAAACACGCCATCGTCGGCGACGTGCGCGGCAAGGGCCTCTTCTGGGGGCTGGAGCTGGTGGCAGACCGTACGACGAAGGAGCCGCTGGCGGAGAAGCTGGTCGCGGCGGTCGTCGGCGCGGTGGGCAAGCGCGGCGTCATCATCGGCATGACCAACCGTTCGCTGCCGGGCCTCAACAACACGCTGTGCATAGCCCCGCCGCTGATCGCGACGGCGGCCGACATCGCCGACATCGCCGAGGCGATCGACGGCGCACTCGCCGAGGTCACCGCCACGCTCTGAACCGGCCCGCTCTGGCCCGCCTGCCCTAACCGCAACGCCCCGACGGGGCGCCGCACCCCGCCCCTCCCCCTTGCCGGCCCCGCCCACCAGCGCGGCCGCAGGCGCACCCGCCGCAGCCTGTTCACCGGAGCCAGCCGTCGCTGAGACAGCGGCGAGGCGAGCGGGCGCGGGCTGCAAGGGTTCAAGCACAGCGGCCCTTGCGGACCGTGCCCGCTTGCCTCAGAGCGTGCGAGGCGATGGCTGGGTTCGGTGAACAGGCGGGCCGCCCTGTTCATCGGTGGAGCCCGAGCCCTCGCGGCCTCTCCCTCCCGTGACGCGGAGCGGGCGCGCCCCGCCCGTTCGCCGTCACCACCCGCACACCCGACCCGCACAGGACCTGCCGTGACCACCCTCTTTCCCGCGCCCGAGATTCTGGCCGTCCTCTGCGCCGCCGTGTTCGTCGCGGCGGTGCTGCGCGGCCTCACCGGGTTCGGCTTCGCGCTCGCCGCCGTGCCGCTCATGTCGCTGGTGGTGGAGCCTGCGCGCGCGGTGGTGATGGCGATCGTGCTTCAGCTTCTCGTCGGCGTCCGCGACCTCATCACCCTGCACGGCATGCTCGACCGGCCGTCGCTGGTGCGCATGTCGGCAGGGGCGGTGGTGGGCACGCCCGCCGGGGTCGCGCTGCTGTTGGTCTTGGACCCGGCGGTGATGCGCCTCGCCATCGCTCTGGTGGTGTTCGCCGGGCTCGCCTTTCTTCTGAAGGCGCCGCAGAAGCCGGCCGCGGACCGG
The DNA here is from genome assembly GCF_001927245.1 of Acuticoccus yangtzensis. Taxonomy (GTDB): domain Bacteria; phylum Pseudomonadota; class Alphaproteobacteria; order Rhizobiales; family Amorphaceae; genus Acuticoccus; species Acuticoccus yangtzensis. Next base: position 169,882 of record NZ_MJUX01000007.1, read on the forward strand.
CTGACGCTGGCGCTGCCGATGGGGATCGTCGCCGGCGCCTTCGCGGGCCTCGCGGCGATGCCCGGTCCGCCCGCCGTCGCCTATTTTCTCGGCGTCGACAGGCCGGCCGCCGTCAAGCGCGCGTCGCTGATGATCTTCTTCTTCGCCACGTCCGTCATCGCCATCCCGCTGCTCCTGGCGGGGGGCGAAGTCGACGGGGGCATCGCGCTCGCCAGCCTGGTGGCGCTGCCGGTGCTGGTCGCGGGCACGGCGGTCGGCACGTGGCTCTTCCGGCGCACCAGCGAGGCCGGCTACCGCAACCTCGCCATCGCCACGCTGGCGGTGATGGCGCTGATGTCCGGGCTCCGCGGCCTCGCCGGCCTGCTCTGACCGCGCACGAAGCCGCCGGGGCTCTCCTCAGGCGGCGCGCTCGCGTGCCCAGCGCAGCGGTTCCAGCCGGGCCTTGCGCACGGTCAGATCCTCCGGGTCGGCCGTGTCGCGGAAGCCGAGCTCGCGCACGAATTCCAGCATCATGCGGTTGGAGGACAGGATGTCGCCGTGCATCTCCTCGATCCCCTCCGACGCGGCATATTCGATCAGCCGCACCATCAGCGCCCTGCCGATGCCCTGCCCCTTCAGATCGCTGCGCACCATGACCGCGAACTCGGCGGTGCGATAATCCGCATCGGCCCCGAACCGCGACACGCCGAGAAGCGCGCCATCGGCATCCAGCGCCACGAAGGCCATCGCGCGGGCATAGTCGATCTGCGTCAACCGGGCGATTTCCTCGTGTGTCAGGGTGGAGAACAGGCGGAAGAAGCGGCGGCGAATGTCCTCCTTCGACACCTTGGTGAGGAAATCGGGATAGAGCGCCTCGTCCTCGGGGCGGATCGGCCGGATGACCACCGGCCCCATCGCAAGCGTCTCGGTCTTTTCCCACGTGGTGGGGTAGGGGCGGATCGACAGACGCGGGTTGGACCCTGGTAGACACGCCTCGGCCGGGGCCACGCGGATGCGCGCGTCCACCGCGACAACGCCCGTCGCGTCGGCCAGCAGCGGGTTGATGTCGAGTTCGCGCACCTGCGGCAGATCCGCGACGATCTGCGACAGACGCACCAGGGCCGAGGCGATCGCGGTCCGGTCGGCGGCCGGCTTGTCGCGGTAACCGGCGAGGAGCTTGCCGATGCGCGTCTTGGCGATCATGTCCTCGGCCAGCAGCATGTCGAGCGGCGGCAGGGCCAGCGCCTTGTCCTTCACCACCTCTACCGCGGTGCCGCCCGCGCCGAACAGCATGATCGGGCCGAAGGTGGCGTCGTCGGAAATGCCGAGCAGCAGCTCGTGCGCGTTGGGGCGCTTGATCATCGGCTGGACCACCACGCCGTCGATATGCGCATCCGGCCGCCGCTCGGCCACGCGCTGCAGCATGACCTCGGCGGCGCGGCGGACCTGGTCCGGCGTTTCGAGGTTCAGCATCACGCCGCCGACGTCCGACTTGTGGGTGATGTCGCGCGACAGGATCTTGATGGCGAGAAGCGGCTCGCCCATCGCCCCGGCCAACGCCGCCGCCTCGTCGGGCGTGCGGGCGATGCGCGTCTCGTTCACCGGAATGCCGTACGCGGCGAGCACCATCTTCGCCTCGACTTCCGACAGAATCTCGCGGCCCTCGGCGAGCGCGGCGCCGATGGCGAATTGGGCGGCCTCGCGGTCCGGCTCCGGCCCCGGCGGCAGGCTTCCGGGCGTGCGCATCAACTGGATCTGCGATTTCCTGTGACGCACCAGCGTGTCGAAGGCCTGGATCGCCTGGCGCGGGGTCGCGTGGGTGGCGATCCCGGCGCGCTCCAGCACCTGGGCGGCGGACTGGGCCATGTCCCCGCCGAGCCACGTCGCCAGGACCGGCTTGCCCTTGGGGTTCTTCAGCTTCACCGCCGTCACCACCGCCTCGGCCGCCTCCGAGGAGGAGGCGAGGCCGGTGGGGCAGTTGATGACGAGGACCGCGTCCGCGTCCGGCTCGGCCAGCACCGCCTCCAGCGCGTCCTCGTAACGCTGCGGCCCGGCGTCACCGATGATGTCGACCGGATTGCCGTGCGACCATGTGGCCGGCATCGTAGCATCGAGGCCGGCCATGGTGCCTTCCGACAGCGTGGCGAGCTGGCCCGACGTATGCGCCATGGCGTCCACCGCGAGCACCCCCGCCCCGCCGCCGTTGGTGACGATGGCGAGCCGGTCGCCCTTCAGCGGGCGATGGCGGGCGAGCGCCTCGGCGGCGTCGAACAGCTCCTGCAGGTCGTCCACGCGCAGGATGCCCGCACGTTCGAATGCGGCATCATAGACGTCGTCCGCCCCCGCCAGCGCACCGGTATGCGAGGCCGCCGCCTTGGAGGCCGACGCCGTGCGTCCCGCCTTGATGACGATGACCGGCTTGGCACGCGCCGCCGAGCGGGCCGCCGACATGAACTTCTTCGAGTTGGTGACGCCCTCCAGATACATCAGGATGGCGCGGGTCTGCCGGTCGGACGCGACCTGGTCCAGCATGTCGCCGGTGTCGACGTCGGCCATCTCGCCCAGCGAGGCGACGCAGGAGAAGCCGACGCCGCGCGCCTCGGCCCAGTCCAGCATGGCGGTGATGATGGCGCCCGACTGGGACAGGAGCGCGATCTGCCCCTTGCCCGCGGTGACGTGGGCGAAGCTGGCGTCGAGCCCCATGTGCGGGACTTGGAGGCCGACGCAGTTGGGGCCGAGGATGCGCAGCGTGTAGGGCTTGGCGGCGTCCAGCATCGCCTGCTTCAACGCGCCGCCGACACCGGCCGTGATGACGACCGCGGCCCGCGCCCCCTTCTCGCCCAGGTCTTTGACGAGGCCGGGGACGGCGGCGGCCGGGGCGACGATGACGCCGAGATCCGGAACGAAGGGCAGCTCCGCCACGCTGGGATAGCAGGGCTGGTCGCCGATCGCCTTATATTTGGGGTTCACGAGGCCGATGGTACCGCGGAAGCCCGCCCCCGTCAGGCGGCGCAGGACGACGCCGCCCAGCGAGCCGCGCCGGTTGCTGGCGCCGATCAGCACAACGGAACGCGGCTCGAGAAGGTACTCGAGATTGCGGACGGTCATCGCAGGCTCCCAATGCTACGTCGCCTTGATAGCGGACTGGCCGGTCAACGCCTTGACTCCAGTCAAACTAATTTACAATCCTGACATGCTTCCGTAGCCGGGCGCACGCCTAAATTGCCATCGCGCGCGCGGCGGCCGCCGTCACGGCGTCGGGGTCGGCCGAGGCATCGACCACCGACCAGTGCATCGGCCCGGTGCCACGGGCAATCTGGGCATCCAGAACGGCGGTGTCGGCGTCCGACGCATCACCGTGGCGGGCGGCGATGCGGCGGCGCAGGGCCGCGTCCGGCGCGCTCAGCCACAGCCCGGTGAAGGGAACGCCCGCCATGGCCGCCACCGTCTCGGCCCGGTGGCGCTCCGCCGGGTCGGCGAACGTCGCGTCAAGGATGACGGGGCACCCGGCGTGAAGGGCGCGGCGCGCATCCACCCTCAGGCGGCGATAGACCGCGCCGGTCGCCGCCGCGGTGTAGGACGCTCCGTCGAGCCGCTCCTCGGGCGCGTGGCCGGCGAGGCGCTTCCTGACCGAATCGGAGCGGATGACCACCGCCCCCGCAGTGAGCGCCAGGCCGCGCGCCACGGTGGTCTTGCCGGTGCCGGAGAGGCCGCCCACGGCGATCAGGCGCGGGAGCACCTCGGCCGCGTGCGCCAAATAGGTCCGCGCAAGGCGTACCGAGGGCGCGGCGTCCCGGCCTTTGGCGGCACGGGTCAGCGCCCGCACCATCGCCCGCTGCGACAGGAAGAGCGGCAGCAGGGCAAGCCCCGCATAGTCCCGCGTCGCCTCCAGATAGCGCGACAGAAGTCGGCTCGCGAGCGCCCGAAGATCACGCGAATCGAGGTCCACCAGGACGAAGGCGAGGTCGTAGAGAACGTCGATGGTGGCGATGTCCTCGGAAAATTCGATGGCGTCGAACGGGGTCGGGCGTCCGTTCCACAGGCAGATGTTGGAGAGGTGCAGGTCGCCGTGGCAGCGGCGCACGAAGCCGTGGCGGGCGCGCCTCTCCGCCAGCGGGGCGAGCCGGCCGAGTGCCGCCTCCGCCGCGTCCGCCCAGGCGGCGAGGTCGCGGGCCGCCTCCGCGGCGAGGCCGGGCGCGACATCGCGCTGCAACTGCGCCGTCAGCGCGGCGATGCGGTCCGCCCCGCCTGCGCCTTTGGCGACCGGCGCGCCCCGGTGCATCGCCGCGATGGCGTCGGCCGTGGCGTCGGCCAGTGCCGGGGTCAGCGTCCCCGCGTCCGCCATGGTGTCGAGCTGGGCATCGGCGGGAAAGCGGCGCATCTCGACCACGTAGTCCACCGGCGTGCCGTCGCCGCCGAGCGCGAGGCCCGTCGCCCCCACCGTCACCGGCACCACCGCGAGGTAGAGGTCCGGGGCGAAGCGGCGGTTCACCTCGAGCTCGCGCCGGCAGTAGGCCTCGCGCTTTTCCAGCGACGAATAGTCCACCACCGACCAGTCGACGCGCTTCTTCAGCTTCAGCGCCCGGTCTGCGGCGAGGAAGAGGTGGGAGAGGTGGGTTTCGATGTGGTCCGGCGCCGCGCCGCCATGCGTTTCGGGGCTGGCCAGGAAGGCGACGATCGCGGCCTCCGAAACCTCGTCCGGCGCGGGCCGGGCCGGTTCATCAGCCATCGTCACCCCTTTCCCGTCTCGCTCGGCCATCGTCGTGACGCCGTCTCGCCCAACGGCGCCTCGCGGGGCCGCACCCGGCGCCTCGTCGCGCGCACACGTCTCGCCGGGTCGCCGGCGCATCCGGACACTTTCACCTCTGCCCCGCGCCGTCCAGGGGGCCGCCCTGCGACGCACCCGCCTGACAGGGCGCTTCAATTCGCGCTAAAGCGTGCCGGGCCGGCCGTTCGCACCGCCGGCCACCGCACACCGGGGAGAGCATGGACCGGCTGATCGACACTGTCTCGCGCGCCCGCCTCGGCGGCATCGCCGACACGCTGGCACTGGGCGGCCCGGTCGTGGCACTGCTTCTGGTGCTGTCGGTGGTGGTCGTCACGGTGGCGGTCGGCAAGTGGGTCGGCTTCCGTGCGGCCGGGGTGGGCCGCCACGCCGCGGCCTGGGCGGCGGTGCGCCAGCATGTCGCCGGGGACACGGCCGCCGCACGCCGCCGCGTCGCCCGCGGTCCCGTGAGCGCCGCCGTGGTGCGCTACGCCATCGACGCCGCCGCGGCCATGCCCGCCCCCGCCGCCCGCGACGCGGCCGAGACCGTCGCCGTCCTGCGCCTCCACAGGCTGCGACGGCTGACCGGTGTGCTCGATATCGTCGCGCAAATCGCGCCGCTCCTCGGCCTCTTCGGCACCGTGCTCGGCATGATCGACGCCTTCCGCGTGCTGGAGGGGCAGGGCGCGTCGGTCGATCCGTCGGCCTTGGCGGGCGGTATCTGGGTGGCGCTGCTGACGACCGCCGTCGGCCTTGCGGTGGCGATGCCCTCCTCCGTCCTCGCCGCCTGGTTCGAGCGGCAGGTGGAGAACGAGGAGGTGGCGCTGTCCGGCCTCATCGCAGCCTTGTTCAGCCGCACCCTGCCGCCCGAGGGCCCACCGCGCGGCAGGCGCCGATGACGCCCGCCACCGCCTCCGCCGCGCCGGTTCACGGCCCGTCGATACTCGACGCCGGCGGCCTCAACCCGCCGCGCCTGAGACGCACCGCCGGCCGGTCGGCCTGGGTGCTGGCGGTCCTGTTGGCCGTGGCGCTGCACCTCGCCTTCGTCCTGCGGTTCGACCCCGCCCCCGCCGACGAGCAGGTGCCGGAGGAGAAGACGTCGCCGATCACCATGTCCGACCAGACGGTCGAGACGCTGCTGGGCGAGGAGCAGGCGCCGGAGGAAGAGGCCGAGGAGACCGCGGCGCCGGAAACGGGCGCCCCCGCCCCGGCCGCACAGGGCAGCGTCTCCACCTCGCCAGGCGAGATCGACGACACGAGCGACGCGCCGACCCCGAACGAGGAGTTCGACGTTCCGGACGTGAACGCCGTGTTCGATTCGCTGGAAGACGGCGTTCTCTCGAACCCGCGTGACACGGCCACCGACTCCGCCCCTAGTGCGGCGGCCGCCTCCGATGATGCCGCCGGCGAGGCCACCGAGGCAGCGCCAGCAGAGCCCGTCGCGGCCGAAACCGCGGTGGCTTCCGCGCAGGAAACGGACACCGCCGCGCAGGACGCGCCACCGGGCGATGCGCCTGTGGAAGGCCCGGCGCAGGACGGCTCCGGCACCGAAGCCGCGCCCGCCGACGCCGTGGCGGACGCCGCTCCCTCCCCCGCACCCGCCCCCTCTCCCGCACCCGCCTCCCCCACCGCGACGCCCGCAACCGCCGCCCCGTCCCTGCCGCTGCCCGATATCTCCGCCGCCTTCGACGCGGCGAGCGGCGCCGACCCGGACCTTGCCGCCGCACTGCCCGAGGTGGCGGCCGAGGCGGCGGCGCAGCAAACCCCCGACGCGGCCGGCGCAGCGGCGAGCGCTGCGGCGATCCCGCGGCCGGACGACCCGAGCTTCCCCGTCCCCTTCGCCCGGCCCGAGCCCGGCGCGCGCACCCCGACCTTCAGCGCCGCGCAGGCCGGTGCGCTGGAGCGCGTGCCCGTGCCCGCCGCCAACCCGGCCCCCGCGGCCGAGCGCGCCGCGGCAACGCCCCAGAACCCCGCCCCCGCGCGCCCGGCCGCCACCGCCGCGCAGCAGCCCGGCCCCGGCGACGGCGCCCAGGCGTCCTATGCGCGCGCGGTCCGCGCCATCGTCGGCCGCGCCTTCTTCAGCGCCGCGCGGGACGGACAGATCGGCACCGGCACCGCGGTGGTCACCATCACCATCGGCCGCGACGGGCGCTTCGTGGACGCGCGGCTGGCCCAGAGCTCCGGCAACCCGCTGCTGGACAACGCCGTTCTCTCCGCCGCCTTCAACGACTTCCCCGCCTTCCCGGCGAGCGTGGCCGACGAGACGATCTCCATCTCGGTGCCGATCCGCGTGCGTTGAGCGGTGACAAGGCACACCCCATCGGATCGAGGCGACCGAGGGATATGACCGGCCTTGGTGGCGGCGGGCGGGCGGCCTAAGGTGCCACCGGCGCACCAGCCTGCGCCGCCAAGGGCCCATGCCCCAAGAGCACAAGACCGGCACGCGCAAGGAGCGACACCATGGCCGACAGACCCCTTTGCCTCGTCACCGGCGGAAGCCGTGGCATCGGCGCCGCCACCTGCCGCCGCGCGGCCGCCGCCGGCTACGACATCGCCCTCAACTACGTGCGTGACGCCGCCGCCGCCGACGCCATCGCCGCCGAAGCGCGCGCCATGGGCGTGGAGGCCGAAGCCTTCCAGGCCGACGTGTCCAAGGACGCCGACATCGACGCGCTGTTCGCGGCGGTCGACGCGCGGTTCGGCCGCCCGCTCACCCACTTCGTGTGCAATGCCGGCGCGACCGGCAAGCTCAGCCGGCTCGACGAGGCCGACCCCAAGACCATCCGCGACACGATCGACCTCAACGTCACCGGCGCGATCCTGACCTGTCAGGCCGCGGTGAAGCGCATGTCGCCCAAGCACGGCGGCAAGGGCGGCAGCATCGTCATCGTGTCGTCGGCCGCCGCGCGCCTCGGCAGCCCGAACGAGTTCGTCTGGTACGCGGCCAGCAAAGGGGCGATGGACTCCCTCACCCTCGGCCTGGCGCGTGAGCTGGCGGGCGAGGGCATCCGCGTCAACGCCGTCACGCCGGGGATGATCGACACCGACATTCACGCCTCGTCCGGCGACCCCGGCCGCGCGGCGCGGGCGGAAAAGACGATCCCCGCCGCCCGCGTCGGCACCGCGGACGAGATCGCCTCGGCGATCATGTACCTGCTCTCGGACGATGCGGCCTATGTGATGGGCGGCAACATCGCAGTGACCGGCGGGCGCTGAGCCGCTCAGCCCCCTGGCGCGGCGGCCTCGTCGTCCTGCCGCGCCTCATCGCCCCGCGCGTCGCCGCCCGGCTCGTCCCGCGCCTCGTCGACCAGGGCGCGGGTGGCGGCATGGCGCGGACGCCGGAAGATCTCCTCCGGCGTCCCCTGCTCCACGATCCGTCCCGCCTCCATGACGATGATGCGGTCCGCCAGGGCGCGCACCAGCGCCAGGTCGTGCGCCACGAAGACCAGCGCCAGATCGTCCTCGCGCACCAGGGTGTCGAACAGCGCCACCATCTGCCCGCGCAATGCAGCGTCCAGCGCGGACACCGGCTCGTCGGCGAAGAGGATGCGCGGCGTCGCCACCAGCGCGCGGGCGATGGCGATGCGCTGGCGCTGGCCGCCGGAGAAGGCGTGCGGCTTGCGCCCCGCCGCATCGCCGCCGAGCCCGACGCGCTCCAGAGACATCGCCGCCCGCTCCCGCCGCGCCTTTCGGGACAGGAGCGTGCGGAACAGCGGCTCGGCGACGATGCGCCCGGCCGAGAAGCGCGGATTGAAGCTCGTCGCCGGATCCTGAAACACCATACCGGCCTGATCGCGCAGCACGGGCGAACCGGCGGGAAGCTCCGAGCCGGCGAGGGTGATGGCACCCGTCATCGGCAGCAGGCCGAGAAGGCCGCGCACGAGACTGGTCTTGCCGCTGCCCGAGCCGCCGACCAGCGCCAATCGCTCGCCCGGCGCCACGGTGAAGGACACGCCGTCGACCACCGGCCGCCCGCCGCGCTCCACCCGAACATCGCGCACCGCGAGCACGGGGTCGCGCGCTGCTTTTGCAGGACGCGGAGGAAGCGTGATGTGGCGCGCGTCGTGAAGGGCCCGGCCGGCGGCGCTGACGGGGCGGGTCAGCACCTCCCTCCCCTCCTCGGCGATTCGCCCGTCGGCCATCACCAGCACCCGGTCCGCCCGGCGCGCCACCGCAAGGTCATGGGTGATGAGGACGAGGGCCGTGTCGTTCGCCGCGGTCAGACCCTCCAAGAGGTCGAGGATGCGGGCGGAGGTGACGGCATCGAGGGCGCTGGTCGCCTCGTCCGCCACAACGACGCGCGGCGACAGCGCGAGCGCGATGGCGATGGCGACGCGCTGGCGCTGCCCGCCGGAGAGTTCGTGCGGGTAGCGCTCCGGCCCGACGCCGGCTGCCGTGAGCCCCGTGCGCTCCAACAGCGAGAGCACCCGCTCGGCCCGTTCCCCTGCCGCGGCGCGGGTGTGCAACCGGATCGTCTCGTCGATCTGCGCGCCGATGGAGTGAACCGGGTTCAGCGCCGTCGCCGGCTCCTGGAAGATGATGGACACCGCTGCGGCCCGGCGCGTCGCCACCTCGGCATCGGGCAGAGAGAGGAGATCCACCCCGTCGAGCCGCACGGCGCCGCTATAGGTGACGCCGGAGGGCGGCAGCGTCAGCATCGCCCGCCCGGTCAGGCTCTTTCCCGAACCGGACGCGCCGACGATCGCCACCCTCTCGCCCGGCGCGATGGTGAGCGAGACGTCGCTGAGGAGGGTCGTGCGGCCTGCGCGGGCACCGAGGCGGTCGAGCTCCAGCATCAGGCGTGGCGTCCTGCAAAGCGCGGGTCGAGCCGGCGGTTCAACCCCTCGCCCAGCGCGGTGGCGGCGAGAACGGTGACGACGATGGCGAGCCCCGGCCACACCGCGAGCTGCGGGGCGAGCGAAATGAGCGTCTGCGCCTCGGCCAGCATGCGGCCCCAGGAGACGGCGGGCGGCTGCGCCCCGAGGCCGACATAAGAGAGCCCCGCCTCGATGAGGATGGCGATGGCGAACTGGGTGGCGGCCTGGGTGAGAAGGATCGGCGCCACCACCGGCAGGACGTGCTCGGCGGCGATGCGCGCGCTGCTTTTCCCGGCGAGGCGCGCGGCGTCGACGAAATCGAGCGCGAGAACGCGCCGGGCCGACGAGGCGGTGAGCCTCATGAACACGGGGATATAGAAAATTCCGATAGCAATCAGCGCATTGAATGCGCCGGGGCCGCGAAAGGTTGACAGGATCGCCGCAACGATCAGCGCCGGGAAGGCGAACACGATGTCGCTGCCCAGCATCAGCACCGCCCGCCCCGCCCGGCCGGACGACGCCGCGGCAAGGCCGAGCGGCGTGCCGACGAAGAGGCCGATGGCGACCGCCCCGGCCGCGACGGCGAGCGAGGTCTGCGCGCCGGCCATCAGCATCGAGACCACGTCGCGCCCGTAGTGGTCGGTCCCCAGCGGATGCGCGGCGGTGGGCATGGCGAAGCGGTTGCCCATGTCGAACCCGTCGACCGGAAACGGCGTCCACCAGAGCGAGGCGACGGCGGCGGCGATGATGGAGACGAGCACCGCGGCGGCCACGCCGAGCCCGGCCGATCCCCTCACGGGCCGCGCCTCAAGCGGGGGTTGGAGGCGACCGCCACCACGTCGCACAACGCGTTGACGATGACGACGGTCGCGACCACCACCAGCGTGATTCCCTGGACGAGAACGATGTCACGCTGGGCGACGGCCTGGAAGAGAAGGCGCCCGAGGCCGGGCAGATTGAAGACGGTTTCGATGACGATCGCCCCCGCGACGAGGAAGCCGAATTGCATGCCGACCACGGTGAGGATCGGCGCCCAGGCGTTCGGCAAGGCGTGGTGGATGACGGCGCCCGCGGTACTGCGGCCCTTGGCGCGGGCGAGGGCGACGAAGTCCTCGTCCATCGCCTCGGTCAGCGCGGTACGCACGATCCGCGCGAGGATGGCGGCCTGCGGGATGGCGAGAGCGACGGCGGGCAGCGTCAGCGCGCCGAGCGCGCGGGCGGGACCGGCGTCCCATCCGGGGAAGCCGCCGGCGGGCGCCCAGCGCAGATAGACGGCGAACACATATATAAAGAGAAGGCCGAGCCAGACGGCCGGCACGGAGAGGCCGATTTCAGCCACCCCGCGCACCGCCCGGTCGGCGAATCGGCCGCGGCGCACGGCGGCGTAGATCCCCGCCGGAAGCGCCAGCGCCACCGACAGCACCAGCGCGTAGACCGCGAGCGGGACCGACACCCGCGCCCGTTCGGCGAGGAGGCCGAGGACGGACACGTCGTAGGTGCCGGACGTGCCGAAATCGCCGGTGAGGATGCCGCCGAGCCAGGCCACGAACCGCAGCGGCAGCGGATCGTCGAGGCCCATCTCCGCTCGCAGCGCGGCAACGGCGGCGGGCTCGGCGTTCATGCCGAGCCTCAGGAGTCCCGCGTCGCCGGGCAGAACGCTCATCGCCATGAAGACGATGAGGCTGGCCACGAACAGCGTCGCGGCCAATTGAGCGAGGCGGGTGAGCACCCTCATGGCGCGGCGGCGGCGCTCAGTCGGTCCAGCGCACGGCGGTGATGTCGTTCGCCTGGATCGGCGCGTTGGCCCAGAAGCCCTCGAGATCCGCATCCCACACGCCGAGCTTGGGGAGGACGAAGAGGAAGGCGTTCACCGCGTCGTCGGCGATCAGCGTCTGCGCCTCGTGGAGGAGGTCGATCCGCGCATCGGGGTCGGCCTCGGTCTCGAGCTCGGCCATCACCGCGTCGAACCGGGAATTCTCGATGTGGAAATAATAGTCGTCGCGGCCGTAGATGCCGATGTCGTTCGGCTCCGTGTGGGCGACGATGGTGAGGTCATAGTCCTTGCCGCGGAAGGCCGAGGAGAGCCATTCGGCCCACTCCACCGGCTTCAGCGCCGCGTGGATGCCGACCTGGCGGAGCTGGGCGGCGATGAGCTCGCCCGAGCGGCGCGCATAGGCCGGCGGCGGCAGGGTGATCGTCAGCGACAGATCCTCGGCGCCGGCTTCGGCCAGCAGCGAGCGGGCGCGGTCGGGGTCGAAGGCGTTGACGCCGGTGAGGTCGAGATAGGCCGGGTTGTGCGGCGGCATGTGCGAGCCGATCGGCGTGCCGGCACCGTACATCGCTCCGGCGATGAGGACGTTGCGGTCGATCGCCGACGAGATCGCCTGACGCACGGCCAGCTTGTCGAACGGCGGACGCGCGGAGTTGATCGCCAGAATCACCTCCCCTTCCGTGGTGCCGATCTCGACGTGGAACTGGCCGTTGGATTCCAGCACCGGGATCTGCTCGGGCGCCGGAAAGTTCGGGAAGGCGTTGACGTCACCGGCCAAGAGCGAGGCGAGCGCGATGCCGGGGTCGGAGATGAAGGCGAACTCGGCGCGGGCGATGGCGGCCGGCTCGCCCCAATAGTCGTCGTTGCGGGTCAGAATCACGCGGTCGCCGCGGCGCCATTCGGCGAAGCGGAAGGGGCCAGTGCCGATCGGCGTCTGCTTGTTGGCGTCGGCGCTGTCCGGGTGGACCATCACCGCATCGCCCCAGGCGAGCGAGAAGGGCAGATCCGCCGCCGGGCGCGAGAGGTGGATCACCAACGTCGTGGGATCGGCGGCTTCCACGCCGTCGATGGCGGCGAAGAGCTGGGGCTGCGCGTTCTCGGCGCCCTCGGCACGGAACCTGTCGAGCGCGAACACCGCCACCGAGGCGTCGAACGGCGCGCCGTCGTGGAAGGTGACGCCGTCCCGCAAGGTGAAGGTCCAGGTCAGCCCATCGGCGGACACCTCCCACGCGGTCGCCAAAGCCGGGGCGACGGTGCCGTCGGCGGCGATGCGGGTCAGGCCCTCGAAGACGTTGGCGTAGAGCACCTCGTCGATGGCGGCGGCGGCGCCGGCTGTCGGGTCGAGGTGCGGCGGCTCCAGCGCCATGCCGACGATGAGGGGCCGTTCCGACTGCGCGGCGACGGGGGCGGATGCCACGAAAGGCGCCGCGACGACCGGCATGAGGGCGAGCGCGAGGGCAAAGCGGCGTGTCAGCATGAGGTGTCCCAGCGGTTGATCGGTGGCGGCAGGTTTAGCGCGCGGGTCAGTGAGGCGCCATAGTCCCTGCCCCAGCCCAAAAGCCACGCCTATGGCTCCCGGCCGGACGCGAAGAAGGCCGCCCGTTCAATTCGCGACTCGTTAAGCGTGACCTGATTGCAACACGCAACGGAACTTCGCACAGCCGGACGTGTTGTGCTATAGAATATGCACGGCGGGCGATCGCGATGACACATCGTCGACACGGCCGCCGGACCATTCGGGGGAATGGCTGGCATTAGGCAGGCGGGATGACCGCCTTTGCTGAGCCGCAAAATGAAAAAGCCCGGCCGCGCGGCGGCCGGGCTTTTTCGTGTTCGGCGTCAGCCTCTCCCCGAAAGAAAAGGCCCGGCGTTGCCGCCGGGCCCTCCATCCGGGGGAAAGGATGGAATTAGAAGGTGCGCTGAGCGCGGAGGAAGCCCGCGAGAGCAGAGTCGTCGCCGATGTCGCTGGTGTCGACATACTTGTACTGGATGCCGGCGCCCAGGATGAAGCCACGGACGACTTCGTAGGTCAGGTAGGAGTCGATCGTGACGGTGTTGACGTCACCCAGGTCGTCCTTCGTGTCGATGAAGGCATAACCAGCACCGAGCGAGTAGGCGATGGCCGGGGTGAAGTTCGTGGAGAAACCACCGGCGACCGAGAAGCCGTCGTACAGGTCGAGGTCGTTGCTGACCGGGTTGTACTGGCCGTCGAAGACGTAACCGGCGAGGTCACCCGACAGGTAGTCCGCACCACCGTGAGCGTAGGCACCCTGCAGACCGATCGTCGTGCCGTTACCGAACGGAACGTTGACCGCCACACCGGCACCGACCGCGAACATCACGTCGGAGTCGGACTCGGCGAAGTCGCCGTTGCCGTTGAACACACCGGCTTCACGCCAGCCGACCGCACCACGCAGAGCAGCCGAACCCCAGCCCTGGTCGACGCGGATGTTCGCGACCAGATCCGGAACCCACGCCACGCGCTGATCGGCACCGAAGCCGGTCGCGGTGTTGAAGATGCCGGCCGAACGGGTGGCCATGTCTTCAACCGAGATGGACGCGGAGAAGCCGTTGCCGAAGGCAGCGGTGTAGCCAGCGAGGTTGATCTTGCGGTCCGAACCTTCGGTCGCGAAGAAGAACGCGGAACCGAACTGGGCGTCGATGAAGTCCCAGAAGGAGCGCGTACGACCGAACGTCAGGCCACCGAACTGGATGAAGGCTTCTTCCAGGTTGACGGCGACGCCACCGGCGTTGTCACGGGTGAACTGCAGCTCGGTGTAGGTGCGGAGCAGGCCGAACTCGGTGGACGTGCGGGAGTCCATGTAGACGTAGGCACGAGCACGGAAGCGGTAGCCGGCATCGGCATCGTCGTCGTAGCCGAGACCCGAGAGGATGAAGTCATCCTCGTCCAGATCACCGAAGAACTGGTAGTCGACACGGACGCGGCCAGCGACACGCAGGCAGGTCTCGGTGCCGGGGATGTAGTAGAAGCCAGCGCCGTAGGCGTCGCAGATGCGGACGTACTCGACAGGCTCGACGACGACGGGAAGATCCGCCGCCTGCGCCCCGGTCACCGCGAGAGCACCCGCAGCCGTGCCGAGGACAAGACGCTTAATGTTCATGTCTCGATCTCCAAAGATGTTCACTTGTAGAGGCCCTTTGACTTTCGTTCCGGCGGTGACCCGAGGGCCGAAAGTCGCCGGACTTCCAACTGATTTGATCAAGCCGCTGCGGCCCGCCCAAACCGCGATGGGGTCGTTTCCGCCCCGTCGCAAAGCCACATTGCTCAGGTGCCCCGCACTCGGCAACGGAAAGCATGCGGGCGGAACTCGCTGAACCCCGCACGCAATCTGCGATGTTGCATGGACAACACGTTTTCCCGTCCAACCCAGGCATTTTCGGCCCATCCGGCAAGGTTCCGTTAGGGAATCCGGGCGTCGGACCCGGCCCCGCTGTGGACAAACGCTTCCGCCGAGCGCGGCTCCCGCATCCCTTTCCGGGCCCCGAGTCGCGTTCCGATCCCGTCCTCGACACCGCAAGTGATTACCGTACTGGCTTGGCCGAGGCTGACAGACCGGCAGGCCATAGAAAAGCGCCCCCGGCGGACCGGAGGCGCTATGGCCGAAATGCAACACCGGCCCCAGCCGGCTGGAAACGTCGCAGTCTCTCAGTCGGCCGCCACAATAAGGGGAAGGCGCGTCAGCGGTGCGTCCAGCGTGCCTTCACTGTCGAAGACATGACCCGTCAGACGGCACGACAGCCGCGAAAGGGCCGACGCCGTCAGCCCTGCGACCGCCGTGGGGGAGAGACCCAGCCCCTCGGCCGCCAGCAGAGGCAGAGGCCGCACGGGCACCACCACCGCGACCCGCCCGCGCGGGTCGCGCCATTGGAAGGCGGCAAAATGGTCCGACGCCGGACCGGCCAGGCGAATCGGCTCAAGGATGCCGCCGCCCCCCCTCTCGCGCCGCAGCGCAAGGCCGGCGACGAGAACGCGCGCCTTGATCGCCCCGCTCTGCCACTCCCGCGCGAGGTGCACGGGGTCCGCCGATTCGGCCGCTTCCACCAACGCCGATTCGGCCTCGAAATCGACCGGACGGCGGTTGTCGGGATCGACCATGGCGAAATCCCAGCCGAAGGTGCCCTGGTAGATGTCCGGCGCGGGCAGCCCCACCGTCTTCAGCGCTGCCTGGGCGAGGCCGATCACCGCTCCCGCGCGCGCCACGTCGCCCAGCGGCGACAATTTGCGCCGCGCCGCCACCATCTCCTGCGCGGCGCCGGCCACGCGGCGCTCGAAGTCGGCATCGGTGCGCGTCCAGCTCGTGCGCTCTTTCGCCTCGCGCACCGTCTTCAACGCCGTCTCGCGGAAGCGGTCGGCGAAATCGGGATCGTCGGCGAGCGGGTTGGCCGCGAACAGCATCTGCGTCATCGCCCATTTGATGCGCGGCCCGATCTGACCCGGCATTTCGGGCCAGATTGCATCGAACACCGGCACCGCCTCCGGATCGGACAGTGCATAAAGCCGCGCCCGCGAATCCTCGCCGCGCTTGGTGTCGTGGGTCTGCGTTGCGGCGAGCCCTCCCACCGAAGCGACGTCGAGAAGGTGCTGCGCCCCGGTCTGCGGCGCAAGATCGCCGCCCACCTCATTCAATCCGACGAGGCGATGATTGCGGTAGAACAGCGTGTCTTCCAGCGATTTGGCCATCAGCGGGCCCGATGTCTGCTGGAAACGGGCGATGAACTCGCGCGCGGCTTCGGGATGGGCCGAGCGGTCCGGATCGGCGGTCAACAGCCCCACGAGGTCGTTGAGGATGCGCTCGTCGTCCAGCTTCTCGCGCACCGCTGCGGCGCGGGCCTCGGCCAGCACCTCGCGGTCGGCCGGGTCGTCGCTCGGCAGGTAGGTGCGGTAGACGCTCATCCCCTTCATCAGCCCGGTGATTCCCTCGCGCACCGTGGCGCGCCCATGGTCGCGCGCGCTGAGGTCGTCCGCGAACAGGGTCAGGGCCAGCCCGGTCAAGCGCTGCAACTCGCCGGCGAGGTTGTGGGTCAGGATCTCCGTCTTCGCCCGGTCGGTCATCGCCTCGAGGTCGGTGTCGGCAATGGCATCATAGGCGCTTTCCAGCGCGGCGAGACCGGCCGGATTGGTGAACAGCGCGGCCATGGCGGCGATGAACTCGTAGCCGGTCGTCCCCTCCACCGGCCAAGGGCGCAGCCTCTCGTGCGCCTCCAAGATCTTCTCGACATAGACCGGGACGCCCGCCTCGGCCTTCAACCGGGCGAGGTAGCCTGAGGGGTCGGACAGGCCGTCCACGTGGTCGACGCGCAGTCCCGTCACCGCCCCGTCACGAACGAGGCCCAGAATGGTGCGATGCACGTCGTCGAACACGGCCGGGTCCTCGACGCGCACGCCGACGAGGCCCGTCACCTCGAAGAAGCGGCGATAGGTGAGCCCGTCGCGCCCCAGCCGCCAATAGGTCAGGCGGTAATTCTGCGCCTCGTGCAGGGCGTGGACGTCGTCGATGCTCTCGGTGCCGGGTGCCAGCGGGAGCTCGGCGCCGGGGACGGCGAGGACGGGGCCCGCCTCGGTCTGGCGCTTCGTGATGTCGCCGGCGGCGAGCGCGTCGCCGTAGGGCTGGCCCAGGATCGGCAGGATCAGCTTGCCCGCCGACCAGTCGATGTCGAAATGCCGCGCATAACGCGAGGCGGTGCCGTGCCGGGCCACGTCGCGCCACCATGGGTTTTCCATGGACGCGGCCATATGGTTGGGCACGATGTCGATGATCAGGCCGAGGCCCGCGGCCTTCAGCGCCGCGGTGAGCTGCGCAAACCCCGCCTCGCCGCCCAATGTGGGGTCGAGGCGGTTGTGGTCGGTGACGTCGTAGCCGTGGGTCGAGCCCGACGTCGCCGCGAAGATCGGCGAGGCGTAGAGGTCGGTGATGCCGCAGCGGGCGAGGTGCGGCACGATCGCGGCCGCGTCCTCGAACGTGAAACCGTTACGGAATTGAAGACGGTAGGTGGCGCCGGTCATGGAATCCCCTTCGCACCGCGCCGACCGCGGCCATCGTGCGCTGAAAACGCGCGGAACGGCCGATGTCGGCGACGGTCAGCGGCAGTGTCCTCCTCCAATTCGGATGCTCGCGGTCCGTTCCCGGCAGATTGACCAGGCGCCGGCCGCCGACCACATCCTCGAGCCGCACCGCATAGAGGCGGGACGCGGTGCGCGCACCCAGCCGATGGAAGGCGGCGACGATGCCGTCATCGAGCGCGCCGGCCGCCCGTGACGGGGGCAGCCCGGCCTCGGCCAGCATGGCCGCTTTCTCGCCCGTGCGCCAGGCGTGCTCATGCCGCGCCACGCCGGCGTCGATCCGCCCCAGCGCCAGGCGCAGGTCGATCTCGTCCCCCTGCCACCATGCCTCCAGCGGCGCGATGTCGTGGGTGGACAGGCAGGCGAGCGCGTCGGCCGGGTAGCGCGCCGGAGGACGCATGCCGTGGGCGTCGCGCTCGAAGGAGACGATGCGCATGGAGAAGAGGCGCCTGTCCGCCATCCGCTCGCGAAAGCCGGGCGGCACGATGCCGAGGTCCTCGCCGATCGCCATGGCGCGGTGCGTGCGCGTGGCGTTCACCACCTGGTCGGTCAGGCCAGGCTGGCGCACATAGGCGCCTTCGCGGGCGGTGAGACCGTCAGGAATCAGCCACAGCCGTTCGAGCCCCATGGCGTGGTCGATGCGCATGGCCCCGGCATCGGCCATCACCGCATCCATCACCGCGCGGTACGGGGCGAAATCGCGGTCGACGAGAGCCGAGGGCGAGAGCGGGGCGAGGCCCCAATCCTGCCCGTCGAGCGAGAAGAGGTCGGGCGGGCAGCCGATGCGCAGGCCGCGCAGCGCCAGCGACGGATCGGCCCAGGTGGACGCTCCGTCCGGCGCCTCGCCCACCGCAAGGTCGAGATAGAGGCCGATGCGCATGCCAGCGGCGAGGCAGGCCGCCTGCGTGGCGGCAAGCTGCGTCTCGGCGATGTATTGCAGCCAGAGATGAAAGGCGATCTCGTCCCGATGCGCTGCGGCGAAGGCGAGCACTTGGGGGCTGGCGCGGTCCTGATAGGCGGCGGGCCATCCCATCCACCCGGCCCCGTGACCCTGCGCCGCCATGTGGTGCGACAGAGCCTCGAACAGCGCGAATCCGGCTGCCTCCTCGCCCTTCCGCGCGGCGTGACGCGCGGCGGCGTCACGGTCCGCCTCGCCCACCAACGGGTCGCCGGACCGCCACGCCTGGTGGATCTTCTTCAGGATGGTCAGCTTGGCGCTGGCGACGGCGGAATAGTCCACCTCGTCCTCGGCCGGCGGGACCGACACCATCTCGGCCATATAAGGGTGGTAGCCCGGCACCTCGTCTACCGCGATGATCAGCGGGTTCAGCCTGCGCCGGTCGGACGGGGAGAAGGGCGAGGCATTCTCGGGCGCGGCCGTGAACAGCGCGTGCAGCGGGTTGAGGCCGATGAAATCGCACCCCGTCTGCGCAAACACCGGGATCAGTGCCTTGAGATCGCCGAGGTCGCCGATGCCGAGATTGCGCTCCGAGCGCAGTTGATAGAGCTGCAGCGCCACGCCGAAGGCACGGGTTTCGTCCAGCCAGTCCGGCACGAAGGCGGTTGCGCCGGTGGACGGCGGAAGCGCAGGCGGCGTGCCCAGAATGTCGACGAGGGCACGCTTGGCCGCGTCGGACACCGGGGCGGCGTCCTCTCCCGGCCGCTCCAGAACGACACCGGCCGCGCGCGCGGCCCGGTCCAGCGCCTCGCTCATGCGGCGTCCAGCGTGAGGATGACGCTGTGCGCCTCGCGCGTCGGCGGCATCGCCCGCATCTCGCCCCGCGACACGGCGATGAGGATCTCCTTGTCCGGGATCGCCCCGGCGTCCTCAGCGGTCATGTTGATGTACATGCCGAGAACCGCCCCGTCCGCCATCGTCCACTCGACGTCGACGACGCCGTCGGCCGCCTTGAGGACGCGCCCCACCTTGGGCGCCTCGCCCGTCATGCGCGGAACGACGTGGTCGCGCCGCACGGCGAGGAGCATGCGGTAGAGCTCCAGCCACCGCCTCCCCTCGTCGGTCTCCGCCTTCGCCCAGTCGATGGTGCTGGCGGTGAAGGTCGACAGCGCGTTCGGATCGGGAATGTCCTCGCGCGTGTCGGGGTCGATGAAGGCGTCGAACTTGGAGAACTCGTTGCGGCGGCCCTTGCGGACGGCCTCGGCCAGCTCCCCGTCGAAATCGCAGAAGAAGCAGAAGGGGTTGGTTTCGCCCCACTCCTCCCCCATCCACAGCAGCGGGATCTGCGGCATGAGGAGGAGCACCGCGGTGAAGACGGTCACCATCTCCCGGTCCGACAGGTCGATCAGCCGTTCCCCGAAGGCCCGGTTGCCGACCTGGTCGTGGTTCTGGTTGAACACGACGCAGGACAAGAGCGGCTGGCCGGTCGAGTCCACGCCGCGCGCCGTATTGTCGTGCATCTTCGACGGCTCGCCCTGGAAGATGAAGCCTTCCGTCAGCGCCCGCGCCAGCTTCTTCCACCGGTCCTCGACGAAGTCGGCATAGTATCCCTCCGTGTCGCCGGTCGCGATCGGGTGGATGACGTTGTGGTAATCGTCGTTCCACTCGCCGGTGAAGAGCGTGGGTTCGCCGTTTTCGTAAGGGTGCAGGAAGATGACATTGCGCTCATCTTCTGTGTGCAGATGGATCGGCCGGTCGAACTCAGCGCGGATGCGTTTGGCCATCGCCTCCAGGAGGTGCTCCTCGGAGGTGTCCTTGATATGGTCGATGGCGTCGAAGCGCAGCCCGTCGAGGTTGAATTCCTTCAGCCAGGTCAGCGGGTTCTCGATGAAGTAGGCGCGCACCGCCGGCTCGTCGAAGGCGATCGCCGCGCCCCAAGGGGTGTGCCGGTCCGCATGGAAGAAGGGCTTGGCGTACTTGCCGAGATAGTTCCCGTCCGGACCGAAGTGGTTGTAGACCACGTCGAGGAAGACCATCAGCCCGTTGGCGTGGGCCGCGTCGACGAAGGCGCGGAAATCGTCCGGCGTGCCGTAGCAGGTGTGGGGCGCGTAGAGGAGCACGCCGTCGTAGCCCCAGCCGCGATTGCCGCCGAAATGGGCGAGCGGCAGCACCTCCACCGCGGTGATGCCGAGTTCGGCGAGGTGCGGCAGCTTGGCGATGGCGGCCTGAAAGGTCCCCTCCGGCGTGAAGGTGCCGACGTGCATCTCGTAGATCACCGTCTCGGCCCAGGGGCGGCCCTTCCACGGCGTCTTCCACGTGAAAGCGTTCGGGTCGACCAGCTTGGACGGGCCGTGGACGGACTCCATCTGCCCGCGTGCGGCCGGGTCCGGCACGGCGAATCCGTCGTCCAGCACGAAGGAATAGGCGCCGCCGACGGGCACCTTGTCGGTGATCAGCTCGAACCAGCCGCCATCCTGGCGCTGCATGGGAAGGTCACCGGCATCGCAGCGCAGCTTCAGCGCGGTCTCGTCCGGCGCCCAAAGGCGGAAGCGGGCGCGCCCGTCGCCGGTCAGCGTGGCCCCCCAGGTGGTCGCAAATGCGTTGCTCACAGTCTCTCCCGAAGCTCGTAGGGCCTTGGCAGCACGGCGCTTGGACCGGCTGCACCGGCGAAGATGCAGCGTTCGCCGTGCAACTCAAGGGCCGAGTTGAAGCGCCGCGTCGATCGGGTGGCGGGCGGCGCCTCCGGCCTCAGTCCAAGACCTGGCCGACGAGCCCGAGCATGGACCGCCCCGGCACCTTGAAGGGCGCCACGAGGTCCGGCCCCTCCCCCGGCTCGTGCACCCAGCCGTCCACCGTCTCGAACAGGAGGCTCCAGGTGAAGCCGTCGAGCGGCGGGCACAGGGCGAACTCCATGTCCGCTTCCAGCGCGTTGAAGAAGACGATGGCGCGCGCATCCCCCAGCGCCAGCACCATGCCGAGCACCTTCGGGTCCACCTCGTGCCAATCGAGGTCGTTCATCTCCGCCCCGTCCGGCCGCAGCCAGCAGATGTCCTTGGCTTCGTCCTGGCCCTTCAGCGGATCGCCGTGCAGGAAGCGCGGCTGGTGGAAGATGCCGAGCTTCTGCCGGACCCGGATCAGCTCGCGCACGAAGGTGCGGAAGTTCACCTCCTGGTCGCTGTCCTCGCCCCAATTGAGCCACGAGAACTCGGTGTCCTGGCAGTAGCCGTTGTTGTTGCCGAACTGGCTGCGGCCGATCTCGTCGCCCATCAGGATCATCGGCGTGCCCTGGCTGACGAGGAGCGTCGCGATCATGTTGCGGCGCATCCTGTCGCGCAACGCGAGGATGCCGGGATCGTCGGTGATCCCCTCCACGCCCCAGTTGAAGGACCGGTTGTCGCCGTGCCCGTCGCGGTTGTCCTCGCCGTTCGCCTCGTTGTGCTTCTCGTTGTAGGTGACGAGGTCGATGAGGGTGAAGCCGTCGTGGGCGGTGACGAAGTTGACCGACGACCAGGGCTTGCGGCCATGATTGTCGTAGATGTCGGCCGAGCCCAGAAGGTTGGAGGCGAGCGCCGGAAGATGGTGCGGATCGCCCCGCCAATAGGAGCGGATATCGTCGCGGTAGCGCCCGTTCCACTCCGCCCAGCCCGGCGGGAAATTGCCGACCTGGTAGCCGTCCGGGCCGAGGTCCCACGGCTCGGCGATCATCTTGACGTTCTGCAGCACCGGGTCCTGCATCACCGCGTCCAGCCAGGCGGACGAGCGGTCGAAGCCATGATGCTCGCGGCTCATGGCGGGGGCGAGGTCGAAGCGGAAGCCGTCCACCTTGCAGACCTCGACCCAGTAACGCAGCGAGTCCATCACCATCTGCATCACCCGAGGGTGGGCGACGTTGACGGTGTTGCCGCAGCCGGTGGTGTCGAAATAATAGCGCTTGTCTTCGGCGAGGATGTAGTAGCTCGCGTTGTCGATGCCCCTGAAGGACAGCGTCGGGCCGAGCTGGTGACCCTCGGCGGTGTGGTTATAGACGACGTCGAGCAGCACCTCGATGCCCGCCTCGTGCAGCCGCCGCACCATGTGCTTGAACTCGTGATGGCCCGAGCCGCGGCTGATGTAGCGCGCGGCCGGGGCGAAGAAGCTCAGCGTGTTGTAGCCCCAATAATTGTGCAGGCCCTGCTCCAGCAGATGCCGGTCGTCGGGGAAATAGTGCACCGGCATCAGCTCGATCGACGTGACGCCGAGCTTCACGAGGTATTCGATCACCCGCGGGTCGGCGAGGCCGGCGAAGGTCCCGCGCATGTGGTCCGGCACGTCCGGATGCATCGCCGACATGCCTTTGACATGCGCTTCGTAGATGATCGTGTCCGTCCACGGCACCTTGGGCGAGACGTGGTTGCCCCAGGTGAAGGCCTCGTCGACGACGACGCATTTGGGCATGGCGGGCCCTGAATCGCGGCGGTCGAAGGAGAGGTCTTCGCGGGTGGAGCCGACGCGGTAGCCGAACATGGAATCCTGCCACCGCAGGTCGCCCTTCACCGCCCTGGCGTATGGGTCGATCAGGAGTTTGTTCGGGTTGAAGCGGTGGCCCTCCATCGGATCATAGGGGCCGTGGACGCGGTAGCCGTAGAGCTGGCCGGGGCGGATGTCGGGCAGGTAGGCATGCCAGATGTCGTGCGTATATTCCGGCATCGTGATCCGGTCGGTCTCCCGACGCCCGGACCGCTCGAACAGGCACAGCTCGACCTTCGTGGCGTTGGCGGAGAAGAGGGCGAAATTCGTCCCCGACCCGTCCCATGTCGCCCCCAGCGGACCGGGGGACCCTGGCTCAATTCGCATTCAGTCCGACCATTTGGCGCATTCGGGCAAGGTGTACGCCCCTCGCCCAAGGGAAAGCGCGCACATCAGAACATAAAGCATGATCAATGATCGCACGCTGCTGGATCATGCCTCAATGAGGCACGAAAATGAGCGCCCCGAGCGGCGGCAATGTCAACTCGCAAGAGAATGGCCGGCCGTGATAGGCCTGTTCTTCCACGATGACGGCGCCTGAATTGCCGACATTCGATCCGCCGTAGACAGATGAATCCGTATTCATCGCCTCACGCCAGCGCCCGCCCGCCGGGAAACCGATTCGGTAATTGGATCTCACCACGGGCGTGAAGTTGAGAACCACCACGACCGGGGAACGGTCGGCGGCGTAACGCACGAAGGCGAACACCGAGGACTGGCTATCCGCCGCGTCGATCCACTCGAACCCATCGGGATCACAGTCCCGCTCATGCAAGGCCGACGTGGTCTTGTAGAGCGTGTTGAGGTCGCGGATGAGATCTTGGATGCCCTGATGCATCGGGTCGACGAGCAGGTGCCAGTCGAGCGATTGATCGTGGTTCCACTCTTTTTCCTGCGCGAACTCGCCGCCCATGAAGAGCAGTTTCTTGCCGGGGTGGGTCCACATGAAGGCGTAATAGGCGCGCAGGTTGGCGAACTTCTGCCAACGGTCGCCCGGCATCTTGTTGATGAGCGAGCCTTTGCCGTGAACCACCTCGTCGTGGCTGAGCGGCAGAATGAAGTCCTCCGAAAAGGCGTAGTGCAGGCCGAAGGTGATGGAATCGTGGTGCCAGCGCCGGTGCACGGGCTCTTCCTGCATGTAATGCAGGGTGTCGTGCATCCAGCCCATATTCCATTTGAAGTTGAAGCCGAGGCCGCCGTCCTTCACCGGGCGCGAGACCTGCGGGAAGGCGGTCGATTCCTCGGCGGCGGTGAACGCGCCGTCGTCGCGCTCGGCGATGCGCTCGTTTAGCGAGCGCAGGAAGTCGATGGATTCCAGGTTCTCCCGGCCGCCATACTTGTTCGGCACCCAGTCGTTGCCGCGCGAATAGTCGCGGTAGAGCATGGAGGCGACGGCATCCACCCGAAGCCCGTCCACGTGGTAGCGGTCGACCCAGAAGAGCCCGTTGGCCTCCAGGAAGTTCGCCACCTCGTTGCGGCCGAGATTGTAGATGAGGGTGTTCCAGTCCTTGTGGAACCCCTCGCGCGGGTCGGCGTGCTCGTAGAGCGCGGTGCCGTCGAAGTTGCCGAGGCCGTGCTGGTCGGTCGGGAAGTGGGCGGGCACCCAGTCGATGATGACGCCGATCCCCTCCTGATGCGCCTTCTCGACGAAGCGGGCGAACCCTTCGGGCGTCCCGAAGCGCGAGGTCGGCGCATAAAGGCCGATCGGCTGGTAGCCCCACGAGCCGGAGAACGGATGCTCGGAGATCGGCAGAAGCTCGATATGGGTGAAGCCGAGCGACTTGGCGTAAGGGATCAGCTCGTCGGCCAGCTCGTCGTAGTTGAGGTAGGTGTTACCGTCACCGCGCCGCCAGGAGCCGAGGTGCACCTCGTAGATGGAGACCGGCGCGGCGCGGTCGTTGGCACCGGAGCGCTCGGCCATCCATGCGGCGTCGTCCCAGTCGTAGTCGATCAGACCGTGGACCACGGATGAGGTGTCCGGCGGCACCTCGGTGGCGAAGGCGAGCGGGTCCATCTTCAGCGGCAGCAAATTGCCGTGCGCGCCGATGATCTCGTACTTGTAATAAAGGCCCTTGGAGATGCCGGGGATGAAGATCTCCCAGACGCCGATCTCCTGGCGCAGGCGCATGACGTGGCGCCGCCCGTCCCAGCCGTTGAAGTCACCCACCACAGAGACGCGCTTGGCGTTGGGAGCCCAGACGCCGAAATAGACGCCCTCCACCCCGCCGACGGTGGTGGGGTGGGAGCCGAGGCGCTCATAGAGCTTCTGATGCCGCCCCTCGGCCATCAGGTAGACGTCCATGTCTCCGAGGATCGAACCGAAGCGGTAGGGATCGTCGGCCAGCCAGGTGTGCGAGCCGGAGCCGAGCTTCAGCCGGTACTCGAACGGTTCGCGCCGGTCGAGCACCAGGGAGAAGAGCCCGTCCGGGTGGATCTTCTCCATCGGCAGGGCGGACTTGCCCGCCTTGTCGGTGAGGCTGACGGTCTCCACGTGGGGCGCGAAGGTGCGGACATAAAGGCGGCGCCCGTCCTCGGAGGCGTGCATCCCGAGGATCGAGAATGGATCGGAATGCCGCCCGGTGACGATCGCTTCGGCCGCGGAAGGCTCCAGGTCGTCGCGCAGGCGGGTCTCAGTCATCTGAACTCTCCGGTTGGTTGCTGGCGGCGAGGGCGGGCATGTCGGCCCAGGCTGTGACGCCGCGCTCGTCGGCGAGAACGTCGAGCACCCCGTTGAGGGGAATGCGCACCCAGGCCGGTCGGTTCGCCAGTTCATAGCCGACCTCGTAAATCGCCTTCTGCAAGGTGAAGAGGTCGAGGAGGGCCGCGGTCAGCGGCGCATCCGGGGCCTTGTCGCCGAGCGTCTCCAGATAGGCGGCGATGAAGTCGCGCCGCGTGGTGTCGCGCCAGGACTGCGCCTTCACCTGCGCCTCGGCGGCGTTCACCTCGTGGGTGTCGCGCCAGCGTTGCAGCGCCATCGCCGCGGCATAGTCGAATGAGCGCAGCATCCCGGCCGCATCGCGCAGCGGCGAGGACTTGGCGCGCCGCTCAGACAACGGCCGCGTCGGCTCGCCCTCGAAGTCGATGATGGTGAGGTCGCCCTGGCTGACCAGCACTTGGCCGAGGTGATAGTCGCCGTGGATCCGCGTCTTGACGCCGGACGGCGCCGCATCGCGCACGGCGGCGAAGCGGGCGGCCACCGCGTCGCGCTTGGCCAGCAGCGCGTCGGCATCGGCGGCGACGTCCTCCGGCAGGCTCGCGCGTTGGGAGGCGAGGCGCGTGAACAGCGCATCGGCCTCCGCCGTCGCAGCGTCCGCCCAGGCAGAGAGGTCGTCGGCGGTGATCGGCTCCGGCCTGAAGGCGGGGCTTTCGGTATCGGCCATCAAGGCGAGGTGAAGCTCGGCCGTGCGCAGGCCCGCAAGATGGCCGATATTGAGCGGGAAGGTGAGGACCGGCTCCTGGTCCTCGCTCGCCGTCTCGGCCTCCAGAAGATCGGCCCGCTCGAGATAACGCTCCAGCGCGTCCAGCACCGAGCCCCACGCATCGCCCTGGTTGGGGACGAAGTCGAAGGCGGCGGCGAGAATGGCCGGCTCCCCTTGCCCGCCGTCGAGGCGGATGGTGCCGACGAGCGCCGGGGTGTTGGGGAAGCGCGCCACGTCCGTCAGATGGCGCGCGATCTCCACGTCCGGCTGCTCGCCCTCGCGCAGGCGGCGGTAGATCTTGAGGATGATCTGATCGCCGAAGACGATGGACACGTTCGACTGCTCGACTCCGAGCGGACGCGGCGTGTCGAGCTCCTCCAGCGCCGAAAGGGTCTCGGACCCCGCGAAAGTGACGGTGCGTGCGCCATGGCTGATGCTGGCGCCGGACTTCATCAGCCCCACCAGCTCGGCCGCCAGACGCTCGTCGAATGTGCCGTCGATGAGGGCGCCGAGCTTGGGCCCGGAGCGCACCTTGGCGAGCGTATAGGACAGTTTCGGCGCGCCGGTCCTGAGGTTGTCCTCGCCCCAGCGGATCGACAGCGGCACGAAATAGGCCTGCTCGCCCGACGCCACGTCTACGTTGAAGGCGGCGAGCGCGAACTCGTCGTTCAACATGGCGAGCGGCTGAAGGCTCACGCGGCGCACCCTCTCGTCCTTGGCGGCGAACCAGCGCTGCAGCGGCAGGAAGGCCGGCAGCGACTGGCTTTCGAGCTGGCTGCGCTCGCGCCCTTCGATGGCGTCGCCGATCCGGCCCGAGCGGGTCGTCAGCGTGATGAAGTCCGGCAGCGGCTCGGGCAGCGGATCGTGCCAGGTGGGCGCCTCCTCCGCACCGGCGAGCGCGAACCAGAAGAAACCGTAGGCCGGCAGGGTCAGCATGTAGGGAAGGTCGCCGATCGGCGGGAAGGGCGTGCGGCCGGTCAGCTCGATCGGCACGCGCCCGCGCAGCGACGACAGGTCGAGCTCCACCGCCTGCGCCGTGCGCGCCAGGTTGGCGACGACGAGGATCACCTCCCCTTCATGCTCGCGCAGATAGGCGATGACCTTGCGGTTGCGCGGGTAGATGAATTGGATCGTACCGCGCCCGAAGGCCGGGTGCTGCTTCCTGACGAGGATGATGCGGCGCATCCAGTTGAGCAGCGACGAGGGGTCGTGCTCCTGCGCCTCGACGTTGATCGCCTGGTAGCCGTAGACCGGATCCATGATCGGCGGCAGGTAGAGCTGCTGCGGATTGGCGCGGGAGAAGCCGCCGTTGCGGTCGGCCGACCACTGCATCGGCGTCCTCACGCCGTCCCGGTCGCCGAGATAGTAGTTGTCGCCCATGCCGATCTCGTCGCCATAATAGAGGACGGGCGTCCCCGGCATGGAGAGCAGGAAGGCGTTCATCAGCTCGATCTTGCGGCGGTCGTTCTGCAGCAGCGGCGCCAGGCGGCGGCGGATGCCCAGATTGATGCGCGCCCGCTGATCGGCCGCGTAGAAGCGCCACATGTAGTCGCGCTCCTCGGCGGTGACCATTTCGAGGGTCAGCTCGTCGTGGTTGCGCAGGAAGATCGCCCATTGGCAGGACTCCGGGATCTCCGGCGTCTGGCGGATGATGTCGGTGATCGGGTGCCGGTCTTCCTGCGCCAGCGCCATGTACATGCGCGGCATCAGCGGGAAGTGGAAGCCCATGTGGCACTCGTCGCCCTCGCCGAAATAGGGCCGCGTGTCTTCCGGCCACTGGTTGGCTTCGGCGAGAAGCATGCGGTCCGTGTAGCGCGAATCGAGGGCGGCGCGGATTTCCTTCAGCTTGTCGTGCGTCTCGGGCAGGTTCTCGTTGTTGGTGCCCTCGCGCTCGACGAGGTAGGGGATCGCGTCGAGCCGCAGCCCGTCCACGCCCATATCGAGCCACTGGTTCATCACCTTCAGCACCTCGTCCATCACCTTCGGATTGTCGAAGTTGAGGTCGGGCTGGTGGCTGTAGAAGCGGTGCCAGAAGTACATCTCGGCTTCCGCATCCCAGGTCCAGTTGGACTTCTCGGTGTCCAGGAAGATGATGCGGGTGAGGTTGTACTTGTCGTCGTTGTCCGACCACACGTACATGTCCCGCTCTTCGGGCGTCGCGTCTTTCTTGCGCGCGGCCTGGAACCAGGGATGCTGATCGGACGTGTGGTTGATCACGAGCTCGGTGATGACCCGCAGACCGCGCGCGTGCGCCTCGGTCACGAACGCCTGGAAGGCGGCGATGTCACCATATTGCGGGTTCACGTTCTCGTAGTCGGCGATGTCGTACCCGTCATCGCGCAGCGGCGAGGGGTAGAAGGGCAACAGCCAGATCGCCGTGACGCCGAGCGCCTGAACATAGTCCAGCTTTTCCATCAGGCCGCGGAAGTCGCCGTAGCCGTTGTTGTCGGCGTCGTAGAACGCCTTGATGTGAAGCTGGTAGATGATCGCGTCTTTGTACCAGTCGGTGACGGAGCGATCGATCAGGCCGTCTTTGGTCGTCTCTTCTGGCGCTTCCGTTTCTGTGACAGGTGCGACGGCGTCCATAAAATGAAGTGCTCCTCGAGGGTCACAAGCGGTCCGGCAACTCGGCGGCGCGGGACCCGCATATCGTTCGGTCTCAGCCTAGCGCACTGGCGATCGGGTGCCAGTGGCAAGGCGGGGCGCCGCGCGGGTTATGCGCGGCCTCGGCGAGGCATGGGCGCCCGCCGCGCGTCGGTCAGGCCCTCGTCGGGTCGTGCAGACGCCAGATGAAATAAGGCCGCTGATGCGGATCGATGTAGACGTGCTGGATCTTGCCGGTCCACGTGAAGTCGTACTCGGCGACGAGGTCCGTCACCTGGATCGACGCATCGTCCGGCAGCCCGAACTCCCACAGCGGCACCTCGAAATGACCGCCCTGGCCATTGTGCGGGTCGAGGTTGATGGCAAAGAGCAGGAAGGACGAGCGGTCCGCCGTGCGCTTACCATAGTAGAGGATGTTGTCGTTCCACATGGTGTAGAACGTCAAATTGGTGAACTCCTGCAGCGCGGGATGCGTCTTGCGCAGGTGATTCATCAGCCAGATGTCGTGCCGGATGTGGCCGGGACGGTCCCAATCCCAGGCCTTCAGCTCGTACTTCTCGGAGTTGAGGTATTCTTCCTTGCCGGGGACGGGTGTCCCTTCGCACAGCTCGAACCCGTTATAGACGCCGTAGACTCCCGCGAGCGTCGCCGCCAGCGCCAGACGCACCTGGAACCCAGGCCGGCCCGAGGTCTGCAGATAGACCGGGTTGATGTCCGGCGTGTTGACGAAGAAGTTCACACGCATCGTGTCCTTCTTCACCGTCGTCGTCAGCTCGGTCATGTACTCCTGCAACTCCGCCTTGGTGTTGCGCCAGGTGAAGTAGGAGTAGGACTGCGTGAAGCCGATCTTGGCGAGGCGGTGCATCACCTTCGGCCGCGTGAACGCTTCGGCCAGGAAGATGACGTCCGGGTGGTCCTTCTGCACCGCGGCGATCAGCCATTCCCAAAAGGTGAAG
Organism: Acuticoccus yangtzensis; assembly: GCF_001927245.1. Classification (GTDB taxonomy): domain Bacteria; phylum Pseudomonadota; class Alphaproteobacteria; order Rhizobiales; family Amorphaceae; genus Acuticoccus; species Acuticoccus yangtzensis. The sequence goes on from NZ_MJUX01000007.1 coordinate 199,679, forward strand.
GCCTTGGTGTGCGGGTTGTCCACCCGGAAGATCTTCACCCCGTGGCTGATCCAGAACAGGAAGATGTCCTTTTGGGCGTGCCACAGATCGGGGATGGGCTGGTCGCCGTCATAGAAGCGCACGTTGACGATGTCTTCGTACTTCTTCGGCGGATTCTCGGCGAACTTGATGGAGCCGTCCGGCCGCCAATCGAACCAGTCCGCATGCTCCTGGATCCACGGGTGATCGGGCGAACACTGAACCGCATAGTCGAGCGCGATCTCGAGGCCCCGCTCGGCGGCGGCGTCCACCAGGCGCTTGAAGTCCGCGAAGGTGCCGAGCTCGGGGTGCAGCGCGTCGTGCCCCCCCTCCTCCGAGCCGATGGCATAGGGACTGCCGGGGTCGCCCGGTTCGGCCTTCAGCGCATTGTTGCGCCCCTTGCGATTGGTTTTGCCGATCGGGTGAATGGGGGTGAAATAAAGGACGTCGAATCCCAGACCCTGCACATAAGGCAGGCGGTCGATCACGTCGTCGAAGGTGCCGTGGCGGGTGACGTCGCCCGACATGGAGCGCGGCATCACCTCGTACCAGGCGGCGAAGGCGGCGGCGCGGCGGTCCACCGTCAACGGCAGAACCTTGGAGAAGGAGAGGTTTGCACGGTGGCCGGCCCGCTGCATCAGCCCCGCGGTGTCGTCGGTCATCAACCGCGCGAACCGCTCCGCGTCCGACGCATCGCCCATCTCGTCCGCAAGCTCGGCGAGGGCGGCCTGGTCGGCCGCCGTACCGCGCCCGCATCCGACGGAGGCCGCCACGAGCTGCGCCCCCTCCTCAAGCTCCAGCGCGATCGGAACGCCCGCGTTGTGCTTCTTCGCCGTGTCGGACCGCCAGGTCGCCCACTCGTCCCGCCAGGCAATGATGGTATATTCGTGAGGCGCGTTGTCGGTGGGCGTGAAATGGCCGCGCCACCGGTCGTTGACGAGATAGCGCAGCGGCTCCTCTTCCCAATTGTGGACGCCCTTGCGGCGCCACAGGATCGCACAGGCCACCTTGTCGTGCCCGTCGCCGAACACGTCCGCCTCCACCACGAAGGGCTGGCCCACCACGGTCTTGGCGGGGAAGCGGCCGCCGTCGATCTCCGGATCGACCGCCTCGATCGCGACGCGGTTGACGGCGATCTCGGCGATGCCGTCATCGTCGGCCGGACCGACGGGGTCCGCGCCGGTCGCGAGTCTGGGTGCAGCCGAGGGTGCCTTGGTTGCAACGCTGGTGTCGGTCATGTCGCTCTCGATCTGAAGCGGATCGCCCCGCACGGCCTGTGCGAGATGTGTGCCGCCTGGCTCATCGGATCGCGCGAATCGTCAACTTTTGCGGGCGCACCCCCGCCCCACCGGGGCTACGCTCCTTCCGCGCTCGTGCATAAGGATGGGCCATTGCGACGAAGGGGCAACCCTTCAGCGCCGTCTTTCGCGGCCTCAGCGGCGCGCCGTCTCCCAGATCGCCGCGAAGACCGCCGCCCACAGGACGTGACCGATCAGCGCCACCCATGTGATGCCGGTGAAGGCCAGGAAGGCCGGATTGCCGTTGACGAGATGGGCCATCACGTAAAGCGCGAAGACCCAGAGCGCGACGCCGTACACCGCCGCGACAACCGGCCACGGCAGGAAAGGCGTCACCACCCTGGCCACCGGGCGGGCGATGAACACGTAACCCACCGGATAGGCGAGGATGCCCGTCAGCCAGTGGACGACGGCCCCGCCGAGCGCGGCCCCCTCGAACGGGCCGAACACGGTCTGCAGCGTCTGCGCCGCAAGGGGCTCGGGGGCAAGGCGCGCGAAGCCGAGCGTCGGCGTGAGCCATTGGCCGAACAGGTCGAAGGCGGCGGTGGCCACCGCCCCGGCCACGAGGAGAATGAGCAGGTTGGCCGGCGCCAAGGGCCGGGCTCCGCCGCCGCCGGCCTTGGATTGTGTCGTGGAGATCATCGGGTCGCCTCCTTGGCGCATCACCATCACGGGTCCGCACGGGCGCCATGGCACGGCCGCTGCAGACTGACCTCAGGTAGGAGAAACGTCAGGCGGCCATAATGAAAGCTACTTCACAGGGACACACGATTTCGTGCCCGCCCCCGTGCTGCCCCCGTGCCATCCGCCCGCCACGCCCCATCTTGGGAACCGGACGGAGCCATCAGCAAAGGATCGTGCCATGAGCCAAGCCCCCGAACGCTTCCTTGCGGACCAGACCGCCATCGTCACCGGCGCCAGCTCGGGGCTCGGCCAGGCCTGCGCCATCGCCCTCGCCGCCCGCGGCGCCGCGGTGGCCGTCAACTACCGCTCCGACGCGGACGGCGCGGCCGACACCATCCGCGAGATCGAAGCCGCGGGCGGCAAAGCCTTCCCCTTCAAGGCGGACATCTCGCAGGAAGAGGACATCAAGGCGCTGTTCGCGGCCACCGTGGAGACCTACGGCACGGTCGACATCCTCGTCGCCAATGCGGGGCTGCAGATGGACGGGGCCTTCACCGACCTCACAAAGAAGGACTGGGACACGGTCATCGGCGTGAACCTGACCGGCGCCTTTTTGTGCATGCAGGAGGCGGTGCGCCAGTTCCGCAAGCAGGGGATGCGGTCGTCGCGCGCGCTCGGCAAGATCATCGCCATGAGCAGCGTGCACGACGTCATCCCATGGGCGGGGCACGTCAACTATGCCGCCTCCAAAGGCGGCCTCTCGATGCTGATGAAGTCCGCCGCACAGGAACTCGCCGCCGAGAAGATCCGCGTCAACGCCATCGCGCCGGGCGCCATCGCCACCGCGATCAACAAATCGGTCTGGGGCGACGAGGAGAAGTACAAGGAGCTTCTCAAGATCATGCCCTATGGCCGCATCGGCGAGACCCGCGACGTCGGCGAGGCGTGCGCCTGGATGGCGTCCGACTATGCCGACTACATGACCGGCCACACCCTCGTCATCGACGGCGGGATGGAGCTCTACCCCGAGTTCATCGGCAACGGCTGACCGTCCCGTTTCGCGACCAACGCCCCGCGGCCTGGCGCCTCGTCCCGGTCAAGGGGGACAACCCCACCCCCCTTGAGGATGTACCATGGACGCACGCCCGGCCTCGCCGGAAACGGCCACCTTCCCCGCCATCTCCGACTATTCCGCCATCGGCAACCTCGAAACCGTGGCGATGATCGCCACCAACGGCGCGGTGGAACTCTTCTGCTACCCGCACTTCGACTCGCCGTCGATCTTCGCCGCGGCGTTGGACCGCTGCGCCGGAAACTTCACGCTGCGTCCGGCCTGCGCGGCCGCCGGCGTGCAGAATTATGTCGAGGGCACCAACGTCCTCGTCACGCGATACGAGGGCGAGGGCGCGGTGGTCGAGGTGACCGACTTCATGCCCATCGGCACCTCTGACGACACGAACCAACTCGTCCGCATCGCCCGCGTGGTTGAAGGCGAGACCGAGATCCGTGCCGCCTGCCAACCCGCCTTCAACTATGGGCGCGGGCGCACCGCCGCGCGCGCGGTTGACGACCACATCGTCTTCGAGGACGGCGGCGTCACCCTGCCCATGCGGCTCGCCTCCACCCACCCGCTTCGGCTCGACGGCACCACCGCCAGCGTGTCGGCCCGCCTCGGCGCCGGTGAAGAGCTCGTCATGGTTCTGGTGATGGACGATGCCGAGCGCCACCTTCTGAAAGACGGCGACGTTCACGAGGCGCTCGCCCGCACCGTGGACTATTGGCGCAACTGGCTCGGCCAATGCACCTATGACGGGCCGTGGCGGGAGATGGTTTTGCGCTCGGCCCTGGCGCTGAAGCTGATGTTCTCCCACCGCCACGGCGCGATGGTCGCCGCCCCCACCTTCGGCCTCCCCGAGGCGATCGGCGGCGAGCGCAACTGGGACTATCGCTACTGCTGGGTGCGCGATTCGGCCTTCACCATCTACGCCATGCTGCGCCTCGGCTTCTACGACGAGGCGGACAAGTACCGCGCCTGGATCCGCGACCGCATAGAGGAGCGCGGCGAGGAGACGATCGGCCTGATGTACCGGGTCGACGGCGGCATCGACCTCGAGGAGGAGGAGCTTCTTCACCTCAGCGGCTATCGCGGATCGCGGCCGGTCAGGATCGGCAACGCCGCCTTCCGCCAGACCCAGCTCGACATCTTCGGCGAGGTCGTCGACACGCTCTACATCGCCCAGAAGCACATCACGCCGATGGACGCGCGCACCTGGCGTGCCGTCAGCCGCCTCGTCGACGACGCGTGTGAAACCTGGTGCCACCCTGGGTCCGGCTTTTGGGAGATGCGCGGTGAGCCCACCCGCTTTCTCGACGCGCACCTCATGTCCTGGGTGGCGATGGACCGGGCCGTTCGCCTCGCCGACCGGACCGGCCTGCCGCAAAATCCGGCATGGCGCGCAAATCGCGACCGCGTCGAAGAGACCATCGAGCGCGACTTCTGGAACCCGTCGATCGGCGCCTATACGCAGACCGCGCACGGCAACAAGGTGGACGCCACCGCGCTCCTGATGCCGTTGATGAAATACACCGACACCACCGCGCCGCGCTTCGCCTCCACCCTTTCCCGCATCGAGGACCGCCTCGTGAACGGCCCGCTGGTGCGCCGCTACGAGGATGTGGGCGAGGACCAGGAAGGCGTCGACGGCCCGCCGGAGGGCCACTTCGTCGCCTGCTCCTTCTGGTATATCGAGGTGCTGGCGCGCTCCGGCCGCGTCGCCGAGGCTCAGGACCTCTTCGCCCGCATCATGGCGATGGCCTCTCCCACCGGCCTCTTCGCCGAGGAGCTGGACCCCTCCGGCCGCCACCTCGGCAACACGCCGCAGGCCCTTTCGCACCTCGCCATGATCAGCACCGCCCTCGCCCTGAAGCGCGCGAGCGAGAATGGTGGTCAACCGTTCTGATGATCGCCGGCGGCGCGGCGACGTGGTAGGGTGAGAATGCGGCACGGCTCTTGCCCGCCGCATTCCACCAGCGCCGGCCGCCCGCCCCCGCCCCGCCTGCCGACCTCCCCCGCCATTCGCGGTTCGGACGGCACAGGGTGCGATGGTTCAGGACGGCGGCGCACCCGCCCGCGTCGCGAACAGCTTGCGTCGCATCACATCGCGTCGCCATCCGCCCGCGTTGCCATCAGGGAGCCCCGCCATGGACCTCAACCCCGCCCACAACCAGTCCGTCGTGGACCTCGACCGGGAGAACGTGCTCCACCCCTTCACCTCGCCCTCCGCGCTGATGGAGCATGGCGCGACGGTCATCAGCGAGGCCAAGGGCGCCCGCCTGACCGGGCTCGACGGCAAGGTCTATCTCGACGGTTTGGCGGGCCTGTGGTGCGTCAATGTCGGCTACGGGCGGGACGAGATCGCCGACGCCATCGCCGCCCAGGCGAGGAAGCTGCCTTATTACCACTCCTTCTCGGCCATGGGGACGGAGCCCGCCGCCTACACGGCCGACAAGGTGAAGCGCATGGCGCCCGCCGGCATCGCCCGCGTGCTTTTCGGCTGCTCCGGGTCGGACGCCAACGACACGCAGGTCAAGCTCGCCTGGCACTACAACAACCTGAAGGGCCGGCCGCAGAAGAAGAAGATCCTCGCCCGCAAGCGCGCCTATCACGGCGTCACGGTGGCCGCGGGCTCCCTCACCGGCCTCGCCTACGTGCACACCGCGTTCGACCTGCCGGCCTTCCCGGTGATCCACCTCACCTGCCCGCATTATTATCACGAGCAGCTCCCCGGCGAGACCGAAGAGGCCTTCACCGACCGCCTGGTGGCCGAGCTGACCGACACGATCGAGCGTGAGGGTGCCGACACCATCGCCGCCTTCATCGCCGAGCCGGTGATGGGCGCGGGCGGTGTCGTCATGCCGCCGAAGGGCTATTTCGAGAAGGTGTCGAAGGTGCTGAAGGCCAACGACATCCTCTTCATCGCCGACGAGGTGATCTGCGGCTTCGGGCGCCTCGGCACCCCCTTCGGCTCGCATTATTTCGGGATCGAGCCGGACATGATCTCCGTCGCCAAGGGCATCACCTCGGGCTATCAGCCGCTGTCCGCCGTGCTGGTCGGCGAGACGGTGTACCAGACGATGCTGGAGGACCCGCTGAACCTGAACCTCTTCGGCCACGGCTACACGTATACGTCGCACCCGGTCGCCTGCGCCGCCGCCAACGCCAATCTCGACATCATCGAGCGCGAGGGCATTGTCGCCAAAGCGGCCGAAACGGGCGCCTATCTGCAGGAGAGTCTGCGCACCGCCTTCGCCGGCGACCCGCACGTGGGCGAGGTGCGCGGCACCGGCATGATCGCCGCGGTGGAGCTTTCCGCCGATCCCGCCACGCGCCGCACGTTCGACGTCGCCGCCGGTGTCGGCAAGGCGGTCGCGGCCGAGGCGATGGCGCGCGGCCTCATCGTGCGGCCGATGATGAACGACGCCCTCGCCCTCTCCCCGCCGCTCATCCTCACCCGTGACGACGTGGACGAGGTCGTCGGCACGCTGAAAGCCTCGGTCGACGCCAAGCGCGACATGATCGCCGCCGCCGCCAAAGGCTGAGGCGGAGCCGCCCCATCATCGGCCGACAGCCGCCGCCGGGCGACCCTTTGCGGGGTACGCCCGGCGGGCCGGCCGGCGCACGCCTTGCGCCCGACCCGCCTTCGGTCATAAGCAGCGTCCAGCGATCTGACATTCGACCACTTCCAACGCCGGACCGGGTTCCCGATGCGCACCTTCTACGCGGCCGAAACCGCCCTGCACTCGCCCAACGTCTTCATGCTGCGCGGGCGGCTCGCCCCCAATGAGGAACGGGCCGAGCGGGCGGAGCGGCTGCTGACCGGCCTCGCGCGCCTCGGCCTGACGCCGGACGAGCCGGCCGCGGCCCCCGCCGCCTCGCTCGCCGCCGTCCACAGCCCCCGCTATCTGGACTTTCTGGAGACCGCCCACGCCGCCTGGTCGCAGCTCCCGAACGCGGGCGACGAGGTGCTCGCCAACACCCAGCCGCGCCTTGCCGACGCTACCTACCCCGCCAGCATCGTCGGCCGCGCGGGCTGGCATGTCGGCGACCATGGATCGCCCATCGGCGCCGGAACATGGCAAGGTGCACGCCGCGCCGCCGACACCGCCGTCGCCGCCGCCGAGGTGACCGCAACCGGCGCCCCCGCCTATGCCCTCTGCCGCCCGCCCGGCCACCATGCCGCGCGCGAGACCGCCGGCGGCCACTGCTTCCTCAACAACGCCGCCATCGCCGCCGAAGTCCTCATCGCCAAGGGCGCCCGCCCCGCGATCCTCGACATCGACGTTCACCACGGCAACGGCACCCAGTCGATCTTCTACGAGCGCGGCGACGTCCTTTTCGTGTCGATCCACACCGACCCGTCGGTCTTCTACCCCTTCTTCAACGGCTATGCGCGCGAGTGCGGCACCGGAGCGGGCGAAGGCGCCAACATCAACATGCCGCTCCCCCTGCGCGCGGGCGACGAGCCGTGGCTCGCCGCCATCCGCACCGCGCTCGGCCACATCGAAACGTTCGGCGCGGACAGCCTCGTCCTCTCCCTCGGCCTCGACGTTCATGCCTCCGATCCGCTCGGCGGCATGAGCGTGACCACCGAAGGCATCGGCCGCGCGGGCGAGATCCTGGGCGGCACCGGCCTTCCCACCGCGCTGATCCAGGAAGGCGGCTACCTGTCCGAGCCGCTGACCGACAACATCGCCGCCTTCCTCGGCGGCTTCATGGAGACCGCGCGATGACCGCCGCCGCAGCCGCCCCCGGCGACACCGCTCGCGAGACACCGCGGCGCGGCGCACCCGTCTTCGCCGGCGATGTCACCGTTCGCACCATCGCCGAGGCGTCCGGCGTCACCACGATGACCTTCGACACGCCTCCCGCCTTCCGCCACATCTCCCCCGGCCAGTTCGCGATGGTGTCGTCGAACCGCGACGGCGCGCCGCTGCTCGCCCGGCCGATGAGCCTCATCGCCACGGACCCGCTGGAGATCTCGTTCGGCTACCAGGGCGAAGGCACCCGCCTCATCGCCGCCGCCGAGCCGGGCGAGAAGCTGCACATCATGGGCCCTCTCGGCCTCCCCTTCGCGCCGCTCGGAAGTGACGCGCTGATCGTCGTCGAAGGTGCGCACTTCGGCACGATGCTGTCCCTCGCCCGCATGCGCCACGCTGCGGGGGAGGCAACGCACGTCCTCTTCGTGACGCGCCCGCCCGCCCAGCCCGCTGGCCCCGTCACCGCCGGCGAGCAGGACGCGGCCCTCATGGCGATGTTCGAGCCCTACGCCACCGTCACCGCCGTTCCGGGCGACGCGCTGGCAGGTGCGCTCGCCGCCGCTGGCCGCCCCAGCGCGGTGGCCGCCGGCGCCTTCGACCACGGCATGAAAATCGTCCAGGACTGGTGCGACGCGGAGAAGATCCCCGGTCATGCCGCGCTTCAGGTCGCCATGCCCTGCGGCATCGGCGCCTGCAAATCCTGCATCAAGACCTTCAAGGACGGGCGCTACCATCTCGTCTGCGAAGGGCCGATCTTCCCCATCGCGGAGGTGGCCTTCTGATGAGCGCGACCGTTCCGGACCTCGCCGTGCCGATCGGCGCCGTCACGCTGAAGAACCCGATCATCCCCGCCTCCGGCACCTTCGCCGCCTCCTATGGCCGCGTGTTCGACCTCGGCCGCCTCGGCGGTCTGGTCCCCAAGACGCTGATGCCCGGCTATCGCCCCGGCCACCCGCCCAACCGCCTCACCGAAGCTGGCGGCGGCCTCCTCAACGCGGTCGGCATCCCGTCGGACGGCGAAGAGGCGTTCCTGCGCGATACCCTCCCCGCCTACAAGGGATGGGGCACCCCGCTGATCGTATCCGTCTCGGCCGACACCGCCGCCGGGTTCGCCGAACTGGTGGCGCTGCTCGAGGACGAGGGCGTCGACGCGGTCGAGCTGAACCTCTCCTGCCCGAACCTCGAGGAAGGCGGCAAGTCCTTCGCCCTCGACACCAAGATGACCGCCGAGGCCGTCGCCGCCTGCCGCTCCTCCAAGCTGCCGCTGTGGGCGAAGCTCTCGCCGAACGCCGAGGACATCGCCGCGATCGCCGCCGCCGCCGTGGACGCGGGGGCCGACGCTCTCATCGTCGCCAACACCCTCACCGGCATGGCGATGCGGCGCGACGGGCGGCCCGCCCTCGCCAACGTCACCGGTGGCCTCTCCGGCGCGCCGGTCAAGCCGGTCAACCTGCGCTGCACCTACCAGGTGGCGCAGAAGCTGCCGGGAACGCCGATCATCGGCTGCGGCGGCATCTCCACCTTGCAGGACGTTCTCGACTACATGGCCGCGGGTGCCTCGGCCGTCGCGGTCGGCTCGGCCACCTTCACCCGACCCCTGACCATGGTGAACCTCGTCGACGAGATTGCCAGCCACTGCACCTCGCGCGGGATCGCCGCCCGTGACCTCACCCTCCGCGCCTGACCCCGCACCAGAGCGCCCGACCGCCCCACTCCGCGAGCCCCGACGATGACCGACACGCTGACCATCCGCCGCCCCGACGACTACCACCTTCACCTGCGTGACGGGGCCATCCTCGCGGCGGTCACAAAGGGCTCGCTCGACTTCGGCCGCGCCATCATCATGCCGAACCTCGTCCCGCCGGTGGTCGACGCCGCCATGGTCCGCGCCTACCGCGCGCGCATCATGGACGCCGTCTCCCTCACTCCCGGCGCGTCGTTCGAGCCCTTGATGACGCTCTACCTCACCGACGATACCACCCCCGCCACCATCGACGCCGCCGCCGAGGTCTGCACCGCGGCCAAGCTCTACCCCGCCCACGCGACGACCAATTCGGCCTCTGGCGTCAACGACATCGACGCCCTGACCCCGGTTCTGGAACGGATGGCCGAGCGCGGCATGGTGCTGTGCATCCACGGCGAGGTGACCGACCACAGCGTCGACATCTTCGACCGCGAGGCAGTATTCTTGGAACGCGTGCTGGCGCCGATCCGGTCGCGCGTACCGGGGCTGAAGATCGTGCTGGAGCACGTCTCGACGCGCGCTGCCGTCGCCTTCGTGAAGGAGGCGCCGAACATGGCCGCCACCATCACCGCCCACCATCTCGTCATCGACCGCAACGACCTCCTCGCCGGCGGCATCCGCCCGCACAACTATTGCCTCCCCATCGTCAAGCGGCGCGAGGATCGCGAGGCGCTCGTGGCCGCCGCCACCGGCGACGACGACCGCTTCTTCTTCGGCTCCGACTCCGCCCCCCACACCGACATGAAGAAACTCGGCTGCTGCGGCGCCGCGGGATGCTTCACCGCGCCCGTCGCCATGGGCATCCTCGCCCACCTGTTCGAGAACAAAGGTCGCCTCGGCACGCTGGAAGCGTTCGCCTCCACCCGCGGCGCCGCCTTCTACGGCCTCGCCCCTCACGACGACACGATCACCCTGGTGAAGGGCGACCCCGTCGCACTGGAGCCGATCGCGACGCCCGACGGGCCGATTACGCTTTTCAACCCCGGCTTCCCGATCACCTGGCGCGTGGAGAATTCCCCCGCCCTCGATGGCCGCTGACCCCGCGAAAAGGACCGAACCGATGACCGCCGCCACCATCCTGCCCCGCGAGGACGTCGCACGCATCACCGCCCGTGCGCTCATCGAGGTGCAGGCGGTTCACCTGCGCCCCTCAGACCCCTTCACCTACACGTCGGGCCTGAAGTCGCCGGTCTACGTCGATTGCCGCAAGCTGATCGGCTATCCGCGCCTGCGCGCCACGCTGATGCAGATGGGCGTCGGCGCCATGGCCCGCGAGGTCGGCCTGGAGCGGTTCGACGCTGTGGCAGGCGGCGAAACCGCAGGCATCCCCTTCGCCGCATGGATGGCGGACCTCATGGGCCTCCCCATGCAGTACATCCGCAAGAAGCCCAAGGGGTTCGGCCGCGGGGCGCAGATCGAAGGCGCCTTCAAGGAGGGCCAGCGCACGTTGCTGGTCGAAGATCTCGCCACCGACGGCGGGTCGAAGGTCCGCTTCGCCGAGGCACTGCGTGAGGCGGGCGCCGAAATCGCCCACTGCTTCGTGGTCTTCCATCACGACATCTTCCCGGACAGCGCCAACGCCATGACCCGCCACGGCATCGCCCTCCACACCCTCGCCCGCTGGTCCGACGTTCTCAAGGTCGCCCGCGCCGAGGGGGCCCTCGACGCCGCCGACCTCACCGACGTCGAGGCCTTCCTCGCCGCGCCGCTGGCCTGGAGCGCCAAGCACGGCGGCATCGACCGGATCGACGTTTGACCCGCCGCGCCTGAGACACCGGCGCTTCTGCGAACGGGACCGCCCCGCGAGGCGTTCCCCCTCGCGCTCCCCCGGTTCGCCACCCGGCAGGCGGTCAGTTCGGGCTGAAGAAGCCCGAGACCGACCACCTGTGACAAGCTTTGGAAGGCGAGTGACGGCGTCAAGTGCCCATCCTCCCCATGCTCGCCCGCCCCCCAAGAGGGCGGCCTGCGCGTGGGTCCGGGTGGACACTTGACCCCGCCACACGTCTTCGGACGAACCGAGCCGCCGGTGCGGGCGATCAGCCGCGCATCGGCTGTCAGTCGCGCACGAAATGGTAGGGAGTGACCGAGCGGCGGGTGACGTCGACCACCAGCTTGCCCGTCAGCGGCGGAAAGGCGCGCCAGTTGCACTGCTCGCGCGGGCACAAGCGGCAGTTGACGCCGATCGGCGACGCCGCCGTGGCGAGCGACTTCGGCGCCAGGTCCAGCCCGTCCGCGTAGACGAGCTTGCCCGCATGCGCGGTCTCCGCGCCGAGCCCTACGACGAGCTCCTGGCCAGGATTGTGCGCGCCCACGCTGGCGCGCTCCGTCGTGCGCCCCACCGTCACGAAGCTCTGCCCCTCGGGAAGCGCCACGAGGTCGACGACGATGCGCCCCGGCGTGCGGAACGCCTCGTAGAGCCGCCAGCGCGGGCATGTGCCTCCCGACCGCGCGAACGGGAAGACACCGCCGCCGAAGCGCTTGGAGATGTTGCCCGCCCTGTCGACGCGGATCATGAAGAAGGGAACGCCCTTCGCGCCCGGACGCCGCAGCGTGGTGAGGCGGTGTGCCGTCTGCTCGAACGAGGCGCCGAAGCGTGAGGCCAGCACCTCCACGTCGTAGCGCAGCCGCTCGGCGTGGTCGAGGAAGCGGTCGTAGGGGAACATGATCGCCCCGGCGAGGTAGTTGCCGAGCGTCAGCCGCAATATGCCACGCGAGGAGTCCGAGGTGCAGCGCGGGTCGCTCGACAGGGCACGGATGAGTTCGCCGGCTTCCAGCTGGCCGACGAGGTGCGCGACCTGGAAGGTGCGGCTGGTCGGCCCCAGAAGCTCCGACAGCATCAGCCGGTTGCGGTGCTTGTCGAAGCGGCGCAGGAGGCCGTGCATCACGTCGTAGGGCATGATGACGGTGTCCACATTGTGCGCGGTCTTCAGGTGGTTGACGAGACTGGTCGTCAGCGCTTGCGGAAGGTCCAGGCGGATGTTGGCGCGCTTCGCGAAGTCGGCCGCCACCTGCTCCAGCTCGCCGAAATAGTTGTCGCGCGCCTGCAGCGCCTCACGCGTCTCCTCCACCGCGTTGTTGCCGACGCCGGACGGCGCGCCCGCCGCCGCGCTCTCCGCCAGCGCCTGCGCATCCTCGCGCGCGCCTGTCAGGCTTTCGTGCAGGCGCACCATCGCGTCGGCGATGCGCGGGAACATCTCGGCCATCTCCTGAAGCTCCTGGGGGGCGAGATCGGACCCCGCCAGCGCAGGGTCCGCCGCAACCTCCTGCAGGCCCAGCAGCACCGAGCCGTCGGCGGACGGGGCGAGGCTGCGCACGTCGATGTCGTAAGCGTCGGCGAGGCGCAGGATGAGCTGGGCCGTCAGCGGTCGCTGGTTGCGTTCGATCAGCGTCAGATAGCTCGCCGATATGGCGAGGCCCTCGGCCATCTGCGCCTGGGTCAGCTTCAGCGACCGCCGCAATCTGCGGATCTGCGGGCCGAGAAAGAGCTTCCGCCGCGCGTCGATGTCCGACATGACAAACCTTACAATGTTACAGGCTGTATCATTCTTTACTGATACAGCCCAACCTCAGCAATACTGCCAAGGTATGGACCGGGATGACAATTTCGCGTTTCTACAATGCACCGGCGCCGAGAGCGCGTACACACGTTTCGTTGTCAGGACCGACCATGACCACCGCCCCCACGACCACCTTCGAAGACCTCGTCCCCTCCGCCCCTGAAGGCCGCTTCGACGGCATCACCCGCGCCTACTCCCCCGAGGAAGTCCTGCGCCTGCGCGGCTCCGTCGACGTCAAGCATACGCTCGCCGAACGCGGCGCAAACCGTCTCTGGAACGACCTTCATTCGGAAGATTTCGTCAACTCGCTCGGCGCCCTCTCCGGCAACCAGGCGGTGCAGCAGGTCAAGGCGGGGCTGAAGGCGATCTATCTGTCCGGCTGGCAGGTCGCCGCCGACGCCAACACCGCGGGGCAGATTTACCCCGACCAGTCGCTCTATCCCGCCAACGCGGGGCCCGAGCTCGCCAAGCGGATCAACAACGCGCTGCGCCGCGCCGACCAGATCGAGTACCTGGAAGGCCGCGTCACCCGCGACTGGTTCGCCCCCATCGTCGCCGACGCGGAAGCCGGGTTCGGCGGCCCGCTCAACTGCTACGAGATCATGCGCGCCTACATCGAGGCGGGCGCCGCGGGCGTCCACTTCGAGGACCAGTTGGCGTCCGAGAAGAAGTGCGGCCACCTCGGCGGCAAGGTGCTGATCCCCACCAAAGCGCACGAGCGCAACCTGTCGGCCGCCCGCCTCGCCGCGGACGTCGCCGGGGTGCCGACCTTCATCATGGCCCGCACGGACGCCGAATCGGCCCGCCTCATCACCTCGGACATCGACGAGCGGGACCACGAGTTCATCGACTTCGACGCCGGCCGCACGCCGGAAGGATTCTTCCGCCTGAAGCCCGGCATGGGCCTCGCCCACTGCATCAAGCGCGGCCTCTCCTTCGCCGACAAGGCGGATCTCCTGTGGTGGGAAACCTCCAAGCCGGACCTCGAAGGGGCGCGCAAGTTCGCCGAGGCGATCCACGCCAAGTTCCCCGGCAAGATGCTCGCCTACAACTGCTCGCCCTCGTTCAACTGGCTCGCCAACCTCGACAAGGACACGATCGAGACCTTCCAGCGCGAGATCGCGAAGATGGGCTACAAGTTCCAGTTCGTGACGCTCGCCGGCTACCACGCCCTCAACCACTCGATGTTCGAGCTGGCGCGCGGCTACGCCTCCCGGGGCATGGGCGCCTACTCCGAGCTGCAGCAGGCCGAATTCGACTCCGAGAAGAACGGCTACACCGCCACGCGCCACCAGCGCGAAGCCGGCACCGGCTACTTCGACCTCGTGTCGATGACCCTGTCGGGCGGCCAGTCCTCCACCACGGCCATGGGCGAGTCCACCGAGTCCGACCAGTTCAAGAAGGCCGCCAACGACGCCATGCGCACCGCCGCCGAATAGGCCGCGCCGCAGCGGGGCCGCCCGGCCCCGCACCCATCCCACGAAAGGAGACAGTTCCATGACCATCATCGCCAGCAACATCGAAACCGCCACCCCGATCGACGCCGTGCGCGCCATGCCGCGCTCCGTCACCGGCTTCCACGTCGTCATCGAGACGGACATGGAGCTGGAAAACGTCCGCGCCTCCCTCGAAGGGATCGCCGAGCAGTCGGCCTTCTATCTGGCATCCATCGAGGAGTGCTGCCGCGGCACGGCCTCGAAGGGCCGTGAGCTTTGCGCCGAGTTCACCCTCGCCGCCAGCCGCGGCACCGTCGGCGACCCGCAGATCTTCGCGATCCTGCGCGACATCGCCTCCCGCCACCGCTGGAACCAGATGGAGAAGCGGTTGGCCCACGCGCCGCGCGGCTCGCACCTCTGAGCGAGCCCCGCACCTTATCGTCCACCGGCACTGGGCGCCCTCTCGGGGGCGCCATTTTTTTGGGGGGCGGCGGCGCGCTCGGGCGTTCACTACGGAACAGGGTCGTCGCGTGCCGTTCGGAGCGAAGGCAGCGCCTCAGTGCAGGCGGTATTTCGCGAGGACGTCCGGGTTGGGCTCGACGCCGTGGCCGGGACGGTCCGGGATCGTCACGCGGCCCGTCGCCGCCACCTGCTCGCGCACCTGGAGGCTTTCGAGGGAGAGGTCGGACATGAAGGCGTTGTGGGTGGTGTCGAACTCCAGCATCGGCTCGTCCGGGAAGAGGCCGCCCGGCAGCGGCGGCTGCGCGGCGAGGAGCTGCAGGTTCGTGGCGATGGACACCGCCGAGCCCCAGACGTGGTTGATCACCGGGATGAAGTGCGTCTGACACAGCGTCAGCACCTTCATGAATTCGGAGATGCCGCCGAGCCCGCACACCTCCGGCTGCGCAATCGACACGCACCGCCCCTCCAACAGGCGCCGCCAGCCCCAGCGGGTGAATTCGGCCTCACCGCCGGCGATGTTCACCTTCAGCGATCGGCGCAGCTCGGCATAACCCTCCAGGTCCTCCGGGGCCACCGGCTCTTCGAACCAGTAGACGCCGAGGTCCTCCAGCGCGCGGCCGACCGCCATCGCCTGGGTGACGTGGTAGCCGTGGTTGGCGTCCACCATCAGCCGCGTCTCGTCCTTCAGCGCGCGGCGCACCGCCTCGACCAGGCGGATGTCCTCCGCGACGCCGAGGCCGACCTTCATCTTGGTCGCCCTGAAGCCCGCCGCCTCGATCGCCGCCGCCTCGCCCGCAAACCGCGCCTCGAGCCTGGTGCGGTCGGGCCGCAGCATCATGCCGTAGCCGTAGACCGGCACGCTGTCGCGGTAGCGCGCGCCCATCAGCCGGGCGATGGACAGGCCGGCCGCCTTGCCGGCCAGGTCCCACAGCGCGATGTCGACCCCGGACAGCGCCTGGAGCGGCATGCCCTTCTGGCCATGGTCGCGCAGGAGGTTGTAGACCTCGTGCCACAGCACCTCGCGCTGCACCGGATCGCGGCCGATGATGAGCGGCGCGATCACCTGCTCCACGATGGTCTGATTGCCCACGGCCACCGCGCCGGGGCCGAAGCACTCGCCCCAGCCGGTCAGACCCGCGTCGGTCTCGATCTCGACCAGATGGGCCGAGCGGCGGGCGTACCATTGCTGCGAATAGCCCAGAGTCTCGGGCAGGTCATAACCCAGCCTGTGGCTGCGCACGGCGGTGATCTTCATGGCGTCTCCTCGCGGCCCGTTCTGTCGCGGGCCATGGGAGAAACGCGCACTGCGCGGCCGCCGAAGTCAAGCCGACGGTGAAACCGGACGCTCCATCATCCGCACCGTCTTGCCGGATTCGGCGTTGAGACGATCCAGAAGCACGTTGAAGCCGGACGCCGCGTGGAACGCCATCGAGCCCGCATTGGGCGGTTCCACGTTCACCTCGGCGCACACCCGCGGGCGGCCGAGTGCGGCGGCGCGCGCGGCGGTGTCGTCATAAAGGGCGCGGCCGATGCCGAGGCCGCGGGCCTCCGGCGCCACCACGATGCGATCGACATAGAGGAAGGCGTCGAACCGGCCCGAGAACCAGGCGTAGTTCATGCTGGGATAGGGCTGCCCCTCCGGCAGCGTCAGGACGAGACCGGCGACGGCCCCCTCCGCGCGCACGATCCGCAGCGCGCCCATCGCGGCGATGGCGGCCATCTCCTCCGCCGACAGCGCGTTGACGTTGGGGACCGCGGCGTTGTTCAGCGCCGCGATCGCCTCCATGTCCTCCGGCCGCGCGTCCTCGACCGAAAGCCGCGCCGTCACAGCGCCGTCTCGGCCTTGGTCTCGGCGATCATCGCCAGGAAGCGGTCGAACAGGTTGTAGCTGTCGTGCGGACCGGGCGAGGCTTCCGGGTGATACTGCACCGAGAAGGCCGGCCGGTCGGTCAGCGCGAGGCCGCAATTGGACCCGTCGAACAGCGAGCGATGGGTCTCGCGCGCATTCTTCGGCAAGCTCGCCGCGTCCACCGTGAAGCCGTGGTTCATCGACACGATGGAGACCGCCCCGGTGTCCACGTCGAGCACCGGGTGGTTGGCGCCGTGGTGGCCGTGGCTCATCTTCTTCGTCCGCGCGCCGATGGCGTGGGCCAGAAGCTGATGGCCGAGGCAGATGCCGAAGGTCGGAATGCGCCGGTCGATCAAGGTCGTCAGCGTCTCGCCGATGATCTTGCCCGTCGCGCCCGGATCGCCGGGGCCGTTCGACAGGAAGAGGCCGTCCGGCTGCAGCGCCAGAACCTCCTCCGGGGTGGCATTCGCCGGAACGACGGTGACGTTGGCGCCCCGCTCGGCCAGAAGGCGAAGGATGTTGCCCTTGATGCCGTAGTCGAAGGCGACGACGCGCGGGCCTCCCCCCTTAACCTCGGCATAAAAGCCCGGCCAGGTCCACGCTCCGCCCAGCCAGGGGGCCGAGGCGCGGGTGGACACGGTGGTGGCGAGCTCCGCCCCGTCCATGTTCGGTGCGGCTCTGGCGGCCGCGATCAGCTCCGCCTCGTCGAACACGCCGTCGGGATTGTGGGCGATCGCCGCGTTGATCATCCCGCCTTCGCGGATGTGCGACGTCAGCGCGCGCGTGTCGACGCCGGTGATGGCGACGATGCCGCGCCGTTCCAGCCACGCATCGAACCCTTCCACGGCGCGCCAGCTTTGCGGCCGGGTGATCGGCGCGCGCAGGACGCAGCCCTGGGCCGCGCTGTTCGCCTCGGCCGCAACCGTCTCGATGTCGTCCTCGTTGGCGCCGACATTGCCGATGTGCGGGAAGGTGAAGGTGACGATCTGCCCCGCATAGGAGGGATCGGTCAGGATCTCCTGATAGCCCGTCATCGCCGTGTTGAAACACACTTCGCCGACTGCGGTGCCGACTGCGCCCGCGCCCATGCCACGCAGCACCAGCCCATCGGCCAGCGCGAGGCACGCCGTCGGCTTCGGTTCGACCCAACCGTCCATTCAAACTGTCCCTGTTATCGTTCCACAGGCATGTAAACAGGGCCGAGGCCGTTGAACACCCCGCCTCGTCGCGCGTTTTATCCCTGCCGCGACGAGAACCATGAACAAATGGTAAAGCAGGGTTGGCAAAATGGGAAAATTCGCCATTTTAGGCAGCTACACGCAAGGAAGACATGTGATGGCTGTGCCCAGGCGTGGGGTCTCCCGTGCCGAGGCATAGGCGACATAAACATATTGCGTCCTTGGCGATGTTGTTCAAGGGTGTTAAGCGCCAGAAGCGGACCGCGTCTGTGTCAGCAGGGTGTGATCGATCATGAACGTAAGAGAGCAACTGCATACGGCTGTGAAAACTGCTGGAACCGATGAAGATCGGCGCCGGCTGTGTACACTGCGCCTGATGCAGACCGCGATCCGAGATCGCGATCAGGCCCACTGTGTGGGCAACGGCGAGAAGATTTCTCAGTCCGAAATCGCGGCTCTTCTCACCAAGATGATCAAACAGCGTGAGGAGCAGATCGCCGCGGACCGAAAGTCCGGCGATCTTGAAGCGGTCCGCCAGACGAAGGCGGAGATCGACACCATCCGCGAGTTCATGCCGCCGCTGATGGACGAGCCAACCTTGCGCTCAGCTTGCGCGCAAGTGGTGAACGATATCGGCGCCGCTGGCCTGCGCGACGTGGGCCGCACTATCACCGCGCTGAAGAAACGCTACCCGGACCAGCTCGATATCGGCCGCGCCAGCAATCTGGTGAAGGGCATGCTGCGCTGAGACGCCGCTCGGCCCGCCTACTCGCCGCCCCGGTCCAATCTTCAAAACGACACAATCGGCCTCCCCTCAGCCCGCTGAACCACTGAACCGCGGCCACTGTCCGGCGAGGCGAACGGCTCCGCGACCGGCCGTGGCATCACGTCGTGGCCCCTGCTGCGGGCGTCCGTCCGTGGGAGTGCCTGAGCTGCACCGCGTCCCGCGGCTGATGGCGGGTGCGTCCCGCCGGTCCGCCGAGGCGCTGCGGACGCTCACGCCACGAAGCGCAGGACCCAGTCGGTCCCGCTTGCGGCGTCCCTGCTGTGCAGCGTGCCGCCCAACTGCATCACCAGCGCCTTGATGATGGTACCGCCCGAGCCGTGGCTTCCGCGCCGGGCGGTCGTGCTCGCCGCCTCCGCGCCGATGCCGTCGTCGCGGACCGCCATCTCGCACCACCCGTCCGCACCGCGCACTAGGCTCACCTCCACCGTGCCCTGCCGGTCCGCCGGGAAGCCGTGCTTCAGCGCGTTGGTGATGAGCTCGTTGGCGATCAGCGCCAGAGGCGAGCCGATCGCCACGGGAACCGACACTTCGTCGAGCCGGCAGTCGATCCTTACATTCGGCGGGGCCAGCGCCTCGCCGAGGCCCTCGCATACGCGGCGCAACAAGTCGTCGGCCCGCAAGGAGGAGGTCTCGCGCCGGGCGTCCAACACGTCGTGCATCGCCGCGATCGACATGAGCCGCCGCTCGAAGCCGGAAATCTCCTCGTCCGCCCCCTGGTCCTGAACGTTGCGGCGCGCATTGCGCACCAGCGACATGAGGAGGGCGAGGTTGTTCTTGACGCGGTGGACCAACTCGCGCTGCGGGTCCATCTCAGCCGCCGCGAGCCTGTCCGGTTTTTCCACAACCAGCGGCTCCGCCTTCTGACCGGGCATGTCGCTGGTGATGAGGATGTGGCGCGCGGACGCGACGGGAGGCCGGTTCACCGCCATCGGCCGGCCGCGCAGGTTCAGCGTCCGGTTGTCGCCGTTGGCTTTGCGGGTGAGGCTGAAGCTGCGCCAGTCGGTGGCCGCGGCGATTGCCGTCAGCATGTCGTGCACGGCGTCGGCGTCTTCGGCCCACAGCTCGGCGAAGGAGGACGTGACGATGTTGCCGCCGATCGTCTGACGGGCCCAGTCGTTGGCGTAGGTCACGTGATCGTCTTCGCTCACGACCACCACCGCGACGTCGATCTCCTTCAGAATATCGAACGAAAGGTCGCCCGGTACCGGAAGCGCCGATCGGGCGCGCATCGGCGCCGCGGCGCCGCGCGCGCTGCGGGGGATCTCGTGAGCGCTCGGAAACTCGTGGGCGAGGGGATGGATGGTTGCGCTGCTCATCGTGCCATCCACCGCACGCGCGGGGGCACGGCGGCGCGGCCCACGGCAGGACACGGGCCCTCTCCCGCACGACGGATCGCAGCACTCGAGGAGCGCGAGGAATGGCATGTTGGCACGAATGCGGACATGGTACGCTGTCCTACTCACCGGACGGCCCACCATCGGACCGCTTTGAGACACAGGCACCGCGGCCGCAACAGGGACCGCCGTACCACCGGCATTCACATCGCCGGCTCTTCATTCCTAACAATCCAGGCTGTATCGGGGCTGTGAGGGACCTGGAAACCGGATCGAAATTGCCGATGCGATGCGCCGCATTGCCGATCGGTCATGTGACAAGGCATCGCTAAAAGCCCATTGATCGCCATGGAGGTGCACATGGTCGGTGTTATCGTCAGGCTTTCAATCGTCGCCTTCATCGCCGTCGGCGCGGTGGCGGGTGCGCTCTATCTGCGCTCTTCTTCCGGCGGCATTCCCGCTCCAGGGCAGATGATCGGGGCCGATGGACAGGTCATCGCCGACGACGCGGGCTTTGCTCCCGTGCCCGGCTTCAACAACGACGGGACGGCACCGCACGAGCTGATCAGCTACGACCTTCCCGAGCCGACCGTCACGCCGCCATTGTCCGCCGGAGCCGAAGCGCTGAGCTTCCGCGATCTCTGGGCCGATGGGGAATTTAAGCTCGACGCTCCTGCGGGCGACCGCGTCGGTACGCCGTCCGAAAGCACCTTCGAAGAAGGCGTCACGGCCGAAGACATGATGAATTTCTTCCTCGACATGTCAGACATGCGGTCGATGCAGGCGATGGTCGGCAGCGTGCGCGGCGAGTTGGACGGCAAGCGCGTCCGCCTCGCCGGCTACACCAGCCCCGTCGGGTTCGAGCAGGACGAGAAGCACTTCCTTCTCGTCCCCGTTCTGGGCGCGTGCATCCACGTGCCCCCGCCGCCGCCGAACCAGATCGTCTATGTGGACAGCAAGGAGCTGGCGCCGCCGGTCGGCGACATGGTGTGGGTGACGGGCACGCTGCGCGCCACGCCGGTCGCCACCATCCTCGCCGACGTCGGCTACCGGCTGGAAGACGTCACCGTCGAGGCCTACCGCTGAGCGGGGTCGAGCCATAGGCATTTCGCCGCTTGTCAGCGCCGCACCGCTTCACGATCCTCCGACGCAACAAGATCGGAGGACGCCCATGCTGAAAATCATCGCCATCTTCACCGCCAAGGAGGGTCACGAAGAGGCCCTCTTCGCCTCGCTCGCCAAGCTGATCGAGCCGACGCGCGCCGAAGCGGGCTGCTTCCACTACGACCTCTACCGTGACCCCTCCGCCCCCGGCCGCTTCGTGTTCGACGAATCGTGGGAGAGCGAGGCGCACCTCGAAGCGCATCGGCAGACGCCGCACCTCACCGGCATGCGCAACGACACGAAGGACATCCTCGCCTCGCGCCAGGTGTATGTCCTAGAGCGCGCGGCCTAGCCAGCCGGCCGGCCGGCCGTCGCCCCATCGACAGGTGGCGGCGACGGTGTCAGCCTTCCCTCCCCGGCATGTCGCGAGCTTCGTCATGGATGTAACCTCACTCCCCCTCGACAGCGATGCGATGCTCGCCGGGCTGCGCCCCTGGATCGAGTGCGAGAGTCCCACGTTCGACCCCGCCGCCGTCAGCCGCATGGTCGGCCTCGCCGCGGACCGGCTGCGCGCACTCGGCGCACGCGTCGAGCATATCCCCGGCCCGCCCGGACTCGGCGACTGTGCGCGCGCCGTCTTTCCGCACCCGAGGCCGGATGCGCCGGGCGTTCTCGTCATGGCCCATCTCGACACCGTGCACCCGCACGGCACGCTGGAGCATCTGCCCTTCCGGCGGGACGGCGCCTTCTGCACCGGCCCCGGCATCTGCGACATGAAGGGCGGCACCTACGCCGCGTTCGAAGCCGCCCGCGCGCTCGCCGAGGTGGGGCACGAGACGCCTCTCCCCATCCACGTCCTGCTGACCTCGGACGAGGAGATCGGCACGCCGGGCACCCGCGCCCTGATCGAGGCCGAGGCGCGCAAGCATAAATATGTGCTGGTGCCGGAGCCCGGCCTGATGGGGCCGGACGCCGTCTGCACCGGGCGCTACGCCATCGCCCGCTACAACCTCACCGCCCACGGGCGCGCCAGCCACGCCGGCATCCGCCTGAAGGCCGGCCGCTCGGCAATCCGGCAGATGGCCGAGATGATCCCGCGCATCGAGGCGATGACCAACGAGGACTGCACCTATTCGGTTGGCGTGGTGAACGGCGGCACCTGGGTGAACTGCGTCGCCACCGTGTGCCACGGCGAGGCACTGTCCATGGCCAAACGCCAGAGCGACCTCGACCGCGGCATCGCCCGCATGCTGGCCCTGTCCGCCAAAGACGCGGACGGCGCGCCGCGGTTCGACGTGACGCTGGGCGTGGTGCGGCCGGTGTGGGAGCCGGACGCGGGGACCCTCGCCCTCTACGAGCGCGCCAGGCGCATCGCCTCGACCATGGGGATCGACCTCACCCACGGCAGCGCGGGCGGCGGGTCGGACGCCAATTTCACAGGCGCGCTCGGCATCCCGACCTTGGACGGGCTCGGCCTGGACGGCGAAAAGGTCCACACCCTGCACGAATATATCGAGGTGGAGAGCCTCGGCCGGCGGGCGCGCCTCATGGCGGGGCTGATGGCCGAACTCGACTGACCGCCCCGGCGCGTCCTCCGCCGCCGGCGCCGGGCGGCCTCAATCGCAGCCTGCGCCACCTCACCCCTCGACGGCGCGGCCATTTTCGGCGATGGACCACACGGGCCGCTCGCGATCATGCTCCGGCCGGCCGTACGCCCCAACCGGCGGCGCGGCCTCACGAGGACGAGCCGGCGGACCACACCGGGCGCCGGCAGGGACGGGTGATGACGCCGCGCATCGAAGCAGACTACCTCATCGAGACCGCCTTTCCGCTGGCGGAGGCGGCCGCCGCGGTGGCGCGCGAGCAATCCCTCGGCGCCTACACCGGGGCGACCGGCCCGAACCCGCCGCGCACCGGCGCCCTCGGCAGCCTCACCGCGCAAGAGGCCCGCTGCGCCCGCGTGATGGCCCGGATCGAGGCGCTCGACGATCTCGGCCCCGTCGCTGCTCCTGCGCTTCCCGGCAGCCACAACCGCGCCGGCGCGCACCGCCGCGCCTCCCTCACGCTCTCCTGGCCGGTCGAGTCGGTCGGAACCACCCTGCCCGCGGTGATGACCACCGTCGCCGGGAACCTCTTCGAGCGGCCGGAGTGCTCCGGCCTGAAGCTCACCGCCATCCGCCTGCCGCGCCGTTTCGCCTCCACCGCGCCGGGTCCCGCCTTCGGCATCACCGGTACGCGGCGGCTGATGGGCGTGGAGGGGCGGCCGCTCTTGGGGGCGATCATCAAGCCTTCGGTCGGCTATACGCCGGAGGAGACGGCGGAGGTGGCGGGTCTCCTCTGCGCGGCGGGGGTGGACTTCATCAAGGATGACGCGCTGCAGACCGACAGCCGCATCTGCCCGTTCGAGGAGCGTGTCCGCGCCGTGTTGGAGCGGG
The DNA here is from genome assembly GCF_001927245.1 of Acuticoccus yangtzensis. GTDB lineage: Bacteria > Pseudomonadota > Alphaproteobacteria > Rhizobiales > Amorphaceae > Acuticoccus > Acuticoccus yangtzensis. Next base: position 223,322 of record NZ_MJUX01000007.1, read on the forward strand.
TCGACGAGCACGCCCAGCGCACCGGCCACCGTGTCATGGTCGCCTTCAACCTCACCGGCGCGGTGGACGAGATGCGCGCCCGCCACGATACCGTGCTCGAACACGGCGGCACGTGCGTGATGGTCAGCCTCGGCGCCGTCGGGCTGACGGGGCTCGAGGCGCTGCGGCGGCACAGCCAGTTGCCGATCCACGGTGACCGGGCCGGGTGGGGCGCGGTCGACCGTCATCCGCTGCTGGGAATCGCGTTCCCGGCCATGCAGACCATCTGGCGGCTGGCGGGGTGCGATCATCTGACGCTGAACGGGTTCGCCAACTCGCTCACCGAGCCGGACACCAGCGTCGTGCGCTCCGCCCGTGCGCTGACCCTGCCGCTGTGGCCGGACCTGCCGATGACGGCGATGCCCGTCCTCTCGTCGGGGCAGACGGCGCTGACGGTGCCGGCGACCTGGGCCTCGCTGCAGAGCCCGGAGCTGATCTTCGCGGCCGGCGGCGGAATCATGACGCATCCGGATGGGCCGGGCGCCGGGGTGACGGCATTGCGCGAGGCGTTCGAGGCGGTGATGGCGGGGACGCCGCTCGCCGTCTATGCCAGCAAACGCCCTGCTCTCGCCGCGGCGCTGGCCGCCGCCGGTGCCGCTCGCGCCTGACGTCGAGGCGCACCGAGCCACGACGCGACGGGACAGCGCGCAATCGGCAGGGCACCACATAGGGCGCCCGGCCTCCGCTCAGCTCCGCGGTGCCATGATCGGCGCGGCGCTCTCCTGGCCGGACCAGACGCACAGGATGCGGGCGGACCGCTCCGTCGCCGATACGAAGCGGTGAGCGCGGCGGCTGTCGAGATAGAGGCTTTCACCGGACTGCAGAATGATGGGCTCGGCATGTTCGAGCTCCACCCGCACGGTGCCCTTCAGCACCAGGACGAACTGTTCACCGCTCCCGGCCGCTGCGGCCTCCACCCGGTGCTCGCCCTGCGGCTTCAACGTGGCGAAGCTCGGCACCATGCGTTTCTCGGCCATCTGGCTGAAGAGGACTTCGTAAAGCGTGTTCGAGACGAGGTGATACTCGAAGTCGCCGCGGCGGCTGACAGCGTGTTCGCCCTCCCGCAACTTGGATGCAGTGGTATCGATGAGCTCGGCCACGTCGACATCGAGCCCGCGGGCGAGTTTGCGGAAACACTCATAGGTCGGCGTCATACGATTCCGCTCGATCTTCGAGATGGTGGAGATCGCAAGGCCCGCCCTATCGGCAACCCGCTGAATCGTAAGCCCTTTCGCCTTTCGCACGGCTTTTGCCCGCGCCGCCAGAGACGGGCTTGCCATGCCGGATCCGGCTGAATCTTTATCGAGAATCACATCCACCATCCAACTTAGAATAGTGATTCCTCGCCAGCGTGACAATTACTTCCCCCCGTTATCTTAGGTGAAATTCAAGTCACGTTAGCTTCATTTATACAGTGCAGGATTGCGGTTGATCGCTCGGCGGCCGTTCGCGGCGGTCTCAGGTCTGCCTCGCCGTGGTCTTCGCGGCGTCCTCCGCGCCTCTCGACTTGCCTGCGCCGCCTTGAACCTTGGCGATGCGATCGCCAGTCGGCGAATCAACGCGCGCCCTCATCCGACGTCCATCGTCCGATGCCTGACGTCCGGCGGTGGACGTCGCCGATCGGCGATGGCGCGCCCCCTTCCGCGCCGGCGCTGCGGCGCTGTAAGAGCATGATCCACAGAAAAGCTTGCGAGGACCGCGCCATGGGCCAACCCGTCATCATCTGCGTCGCCATCACCGGCAGCCTCCCGCGCAAGGCGGACAATCCGAACGTGCCGATCTCCGTCAGCGAGCAGATCGAGAGCACGCACGAGGCGTTCGAGGCGGGAGCCACCATCGTCCACGCCCACGTGCGCAACGACGACGAGACGCCGACGTCCGATCCGGAGCGCTTCGCCCGCCTGAAGGAGGGGCTGGAGCGTCATTGTCCCGGCATGATCATCCAGTTCTCCACCGGCGGGCGCTCCGGCGCGGGCAAGACGCGCGGGGGCATGCTGCCGCTGCGCCCCGACATGGCCTCGCTCTCGGTGGGGTCGAACAATTTCCCGACCCGCGTCTACGAGAACCCGCCCGACCTCGTCGAATGGCTGGCGGCCGAGATGGTGACCTACGGCATCAAGCCCGAGGTCGAGGCCTTCGACCTCAGCCACATCTTCAAGGCCAAGGAGATGCACGACAAGGGCGAGATCCCCGCGACCCCCTATGTGCAGTTCGTCATGGGCGTGAAGAACGCGATGCCGGTCGACCGCGCCGTGTTCGACTTCTACGTCGCCACGGTGAAGCGCTTCTTCGGCGAGGATGCGCCCTGGTGCGCGGCGGGGATCGGCGCCAACCAGATCGTCCTCAACGAATGGGCGATTTCGAGCGGCGGTCATGCCCGCACCGGCATGGAGGACAACATCCGCCTGGACCGGTCCACCCTCGCCCCGTCCAACGCGGCGCTGGTGAAGAAGGCGGTTGAACTCGCCGGGAAATATGAGCGGCCTGTGGCCTCATGGCAGGAAGCGCGGGCACTTCTGGGACTGCGCACCGCGGCATGAACATCCGCTGCGCCGAGGGGTTTCGCGCGGAACGTCTCCCGACCCGGCTGGTTCTGGTGCCATCCTGAGGTCGGGCCGAAAGCTCCATCGAGGCGGTTCGTCGCCTCGCCTGGCTGCCTCTGACCGGGAAAGGCCCCGGCCGTCCCGTTGAGGACGCCGGGGCAAGTTGAGGCAGTTGGATGCCGGCCGCAGCAGTTGATCAGACGCCGCGGCCGTCGGTGGTGCGGCCCACATACAAAGGGCCGGTGTTGCCGCCCTCCCCCGGCACCAGACGCCGGGATCGGGCGGCGAACCTCTTAGTTCGGGCGGATCACCCGAACGCCGCCCGGAGCGGGTGCGGCAAGGCCGCTGCGGCTTCCGGCGGACGGGATGCGCACCGCGCCCGGCTGAACGGAAAGGCCGGTGGTCGGCAGGTTGGACCCCTCGATGCGCGGCTCGGACAGGTCCGTATTCTCAGGCCGCGGGATCACCGCCGCGCCCTCGATCGGCTGGTTGCGGATGATCGGCGGCTGCGGCGGTGCGGCAGCGACGGTCACCGTGGCCCGGCGGGCGGGTGCGGGGGCGGTGATGGTCTGGCGCGGACGCGGGCCGAAGGAAGTCGGCGCGATCACCGTCGGGTCCACGACCTGCTCGGGCAGAACCGTGGCGCCGGCGACGCCGATCCGCGGGTCGAGCTCCGGAGGATCGCCATAGGGGTTCCACGACTTCGACAGGAAGTAGCCGTTGATCGTCAGACCGTAGGCGAGCAGCAGGATCGTGCGCGTGTCGGTCGTGGCGTCACAGACGCGCATGCGCCAGGTGATCGCCCCGCGCTGGCCGGTGAAGATCCCCTCCTTCGCGGCGATGCGCTGCCACGCATAGACGCAGTTCGCGCCCGACCGCGAGCGGCCGGTGGCGTAGGAGAAGGGGCCGTAGCGGTTCTGCGCATAAAGGCCCGAGACTTCCATGGCGACACCCGGGAACTGGGTGCGCAGTTCGCGGTGGATATCATAGAGGTCGATGTGGTCGGACGGCAGCGATTCGCGGCCCGCCTCGTAGCCCATCGGCCCGTAGGCTCTGACGACGATGACGTTCTGGCCCGTCACGCCGGAATTGTTGGCGAGGATGATGTCCTGCGCCAGTCCATTTTCGTATCGGTTTTCGAGCACGGCGATGACTTCAGGCCCGCCCGGCGGCGGGGTGATGAAGGCTTCGCTGACGTCGATCTGCCGGTTCAGCGTTGCGCTGCGCACAACGCCGCCGTGGGGAGCATAAGAGCATCCGCCGACAACCGCGGCCGCCAGGACTGCGATTGCCTGATGCATCTTTCGCGGAAACACGAACATTGCATCCAGCCTCATTGTTCTTGCACCCGGCGCGGACAGAACGCGGCCGCGACCGGGCGACCGATTCGGCTTGAATCGGCTTCTGATGAGAGGCTGCAGAAAACTCGTTGAGCAGGCGTTAACCTTGATGCGGGTTAACGTTAATTCGCACCGGAGGTACTGTTCGGCGCGTCGCGGTTAACCACGTTAACCCTTCACACCGAATTGTTAGTATGGGTTAGGGGTGGTGTTATGGTATACGCGCTACCGTTTGCGGCAGAATGTTGGGCGAAGTGGAGCGCTCGCCTAGGCAAAAGGCGCGTCTCGCTGGTAAAATGCAACCGTCGGGATATACGCTAAAATGCGTCGGACCGGCGCTTTCTGCGCAGGAAGTGAGACGATCACGACAATGAGCGGACCTGTTATACCGAATCGTCTCCCACGCAGGGATCACGCGCTGACGGGTTACGGGCAATTGCGGTGCCGTCTGGCGCTCGAGGAGATCGGACGATGAGATTTCTCACATTCTTGTTATGGTTGGCGATGGTGGCGCTCATCGTCTTCCTCGCCACTCAGCCGGTCAGCCTCACGACCCACTTCGTCACGGCGATGATCATCATCATCATCATCGCCATCCTCAAGATGTTCGATCGGCGCGGGGCCCTGCGCGCCGTTGTGCTGGCGCTCGGCACGTCGATCGTGCTGCGCTACGTCTATTGGCGCACCACGTCGACCATTCCGCCGGTCGACGAGCTGGCCAACTTCATCCCCGGCTTCATCCTCTACCTCGCCGAGATGTACTCGGTGTTCATGCTCTTCTTGTCGCTGTTCGCCATCGCCGACCCGCTCAACCGGCCGCGGCGCACGCTGGCCCGTGATTCGGTCCGCCCGACCGTCGACGTCTTTATCCCCAGCTATAACGAGGACAAGGAACTGCTCGCCATCACCGTCTCGGCGGCGAAGCAGATGGATTATCCGGAAGACCGCTTCAACGTTTACTTGCTCGACGATGGCGGAACGGACCAGCGCCTCGAATCCAACGACCCGCAGGTGGCGATGGCCGCGGCCGAGCGCCGGCGCGAGCTGCAGCAGCTCTGCCGTGACCTCGGCGTCAACTACCTCACCCGCGCGCGCAACGTGAACGCCAAGGCGGGTAACCTGAACAATGGTCTCGCCCACTCCACCTCGGAGTTCGTGGCGGTTCTGGACGCCGACCACGCCCCCGCGCGCGACTTCCTGAACGAGACGCTCGGTTACTTCGCCGTGGACCCGCGGCTCTTCCTGGTGCAGACGCCGCACTTCTTCATCAACCCGGACCCGCTCGAGCACAACCTGGAAACCTGGACCCGCATGCCGTCCGAGAACGAAATGTTCTACGGCGTGATCCAGAAGGGTCTCGACAAGTGGAACGGCTCGTTCTTCTGCGGCTCGGCCGCCGTTCTGCGGCGCGAGGCGCTGGAAGAATCCGGCGGCTTCTCGGGCCTGTCAATCACCGAAGATGCGGAGACCGCGCTCGGCCTCCACGCCCGCGGCTGGAACTCGGCCTACGTCGACCGGCCGATGATCGCCGGTCTGCAGCCTGAAACCTTCGCCAACTTCATCGGCCAGCGGTCGCGCTGGTGCCAGGGCATGCTGCAGATCCTGCTGCTCAACAACCCGATGCTGAAGCGCGGCCTGTCGATCCCGCAGCGGCTCTGCTACCTGTCCTCGATTCTGTACTGGCTGTTCCCGTTTGCGCGGCTGACCTTCCTGTTCTCGCCGCTCTTCTACCTCTTCTTCGGCCTGTCGATCTTCGATGCGTCCGGCGCTGAGTTCGCGGCCTATACGACCACGTATATTCTCGTGAACATCCTGCTCCAGAACTACAATTGGAGCCGGGTGCGCTGGCCGTTCATCTCGGAGCTCTACGAGACGATCCAATCGATCTACCTCGGACGCGCGCTCTTGGCGGTGCTCGTCAACCCCACGGCGCCGTCGTTCAAGGTGACCACCAAGGGTGAAACCACCCGCTTCAGCCGAATTTCGGAACTGGGCGGCCCGTTCTACGTGATTTTCTTCATCCTCCTCGCGGGCATCGTGGCGATGGTCTGGCGGATCGTGGTGACGCCATCGGAAGCGGGCGTCGCGCTCGTCGTCGGCGGTTGGAACCTCTTCAACATGCTCCTCATCGGCGGCGCCTTGGGCGTGGTGGCCGAACGGCGCCAGCTGCGCTCGTCCACCCGCATCGCCATCGAGCGGCCGGCCGAGATCATCTACGGCGACCGCGTCATCCCCGCCCGCATCGACGACGTGTCGGTCAACGGCGCGCGTATTCTGGTGCCGGCCAACGCGATGCGCTCCATCCGCGCGGGCGAACGCATCATCATGCGCTTCCAGCCGATGGCGCCGCTCGCCACCAACGAGCTGCCGCTCACCGTCCGCTCCGTCGTGCGTGACGAAGGCGGCATCGCGCTGGGCTCGGAGTTCGCCGTGGACGACGTGCGCCAGTACAAGATGGTGGCCGATCTCGTCTTCGCGAACTCCGACGAATGGAGCCGATTCCAGGCGACGCGCCGTAAGAATATCGGCGTGGTGCGCGGGGTGATCGAGTTCATCCAGCTCGCCATCTTCCAGACGGTGCGCGGGCTGTCCTACCTCATGCGCAGCGCCCCGACGAACAAGAAGGCCGCGCAGAGCGACAATGCGGCCGCCGAGAGCAACGCGCCTTCGGCCCCGCCGACCTTCGCCGGAGCCGACCCCAACGCGGTCGTCACCGGCGCGGGATCGACCGCGGCATTGTCCGGCGTGCCGATCGGCCGGTCGGCCAACCACACCCCCGATCGTTGAGGCCTCCGATGCGCATCCAGCGACTTCTCACCGCAACGGCCCTCGTCCTCGTGTGGGGCGTGACCGCCGCGACCGCGCAGTCGAACTTCAGCATCGGCGGCGGTCAGGCCTCCGAGGTTCCCGCCGCCACCTCCCCGTCGCAGCAGCAGAGCATCGCCGCCGGAGCCGCACGCGGGCTCGGTCCGGAAAACCCGGCCACGGGCGCGGCGCGAACCGGCGTCTCCCCGGCCAGGACGCAGCCCCGCCCGTTCGACGTCAACAACGACGGCAGGACGCCCAGCGCCGAGCTTCCGGACGATTCGCCCACCCTCTCGGTGCAGCCGTCGACCACGATTTCCCCGCTCGCCCCCGGACAGCGCGCCTCGACCATGCCCGTCGACGCGATCAGCCAGGAGCAGCGTGACAACCTCGTCGCCATGCTGCACGAGCAGACCGCCCAGGTGCGCGAGCTTCGTGTGATGCTCGACGAGGGGACCGACTACGGCGCCGCCCTGGTCGACCGGCCGATCATCCCCGAGCGCACGCTGCGCCTGGAAGGCGAGCTCGATTCGCGCTCCTGGAACGTCTACCTGACGGCGGCCGAGGCGGCGCGTGGCGGAACCCTGTCGATCGCCTTCAACAACTCGGTGCTGGTGCTGCCGGAAAGCTCGCGCCTGCGCCTGACCCTCAACGGTCAGCAGATCATGGAAACGGCGATCGATTCGCCGGACCGCACCAAAGTCATCACGCTGCCCGTCTCCTCCAGCCTGCTGCGGCCGGGCGAGAACACCTTCCGCATCGAATCGGAGATGCGCCACCGCATCGACTGCTCGGTCAACGCGACCTACGAGCTGTGGACCCGCATCGACACGCGCCTGACCGGCTTCTCGGCCCAGGGGCTCGAGACCCCGGTGTCGGGCCTGCCGGACATCCCGGCGATCGGCGTCGGCACCAACGGCGCCACGCGGCTTCGCGTCATCATGGACCAGCCGTCCAACCCGACGCAGATCGACCGCATGTTGAAGGTCGTGCAGGCGGTTGCCATCCGCGGCCGCTTCCGCCAGCCGCTGGTGGAGATCGTCGCCCCCGGCACCGACCTCGAGCCGGTCGTCGGCACGCTCAACATCGCCATGGGACCGGCGGCGACCATCAACCGCGTCATCTCCGATGCGCCGTCCGCGGCCAATATCGGCCCCACCGTGGAGCTGGTGAACGACGAAATCGGGCCGACGATCGTCATCTCCGGCCCCACGGCCCGCGACGTCGACAGCGCGCTTCGCGAGTTCACCACACTGGAAGACGCCGGCCCGATGGGCTCCACCAACGGACCGCTGATCGACGGCCGCACGTCGATCACCCTGTCCCAGCTCGGCTTCGATACGATCGACTTCAGCGGGCGCCGCTTCCGCGCCGGCTTCAACGTCACGCTTCCGCCCGACTTCTACGCTGCCGCCTACGGTGAGGCGCAGATGCTCCTGGACGCGGCCTATTCGGAATCGATCGACCCGAACAGCCAGATGGTGATCTACGTCAACGGCGTGTCGTCGACGTCGGTCAACTTCGTGCAGGCCGACCGGAGGCGCTTCGAGCAATATCCGATCCAGCTCGGCATGCAGTCCTTCAAGCCGGGCGTGAACCGGATCGAGCTCGTCGCCGAACTGCGATCGGTGGACGATACGGCCTGCCTCCCCGGCGCCACCGCCCAGTCGGACGACCGCTTCGCCATCTTGTCCTCCACGCGCCTCAACTTCCCGGACTTCGCGCGGATCGGCCAGCTTCCCAACCTCGCCTCCTTCACGGCGGACGGCTTCCCCTATGCGCTGCGCGGCGACCCCGTGCGCGTGATGATCGGCGGCACCGCGCTCGACACGGTGGGCGCGGCGGGCACGCTGCTCAGCCGCATCGCCATCGGCCACGGCACGCCGCTCAACACCAACGTGGTCGATCAGGTGGAGCCGGCGCGGGACCAGGGCCTCATCGTCGTCGCGCCGATGCAGGACGTTCCGAGCCAGGTGCTGCAGGCGACCGGAACCGACAACGTGATCCCGTCGAGCTGGGACTCGCCGCTGGCCGGTGGTGCGAGCGGGGTCGAGGCGCAGGGGCTGGAGCAATATGACGAGGTGCTGCGCCGTCTGCGCCGTCAGCTTCGCCAGGAGGACGCCCAGCTCAACCGTGCCGCAACCAACCTCGGCGACACGGACACCACCAGCACCCAGCGCGGCGGAAGCTGGTTCGACACGGGCGAGCAGGAAAGCACCGGCGGCATCAGCGATATCCTCCGCCCGCTGCGCAATGCCTTCAATCTCAACTTCGACTTCGACCTCAACATCTTCGGCAACGGGACCGACGAGCTGACCCCCGGCTCGATCCCCGACAGCGCCTCGTTGTTGATGGTCCAGAGCGTCGCCCCGGACAACAACTCGGCGGCCTGGACCGTGGTGACGGCGCCCAATGCCGGCCTCCTCTCCACCTCCATCGCCGCCGTGACGATCCCGGAGGCGTGGGACCAGATCAGCGGGCGCGCCGCCGCCTTCACGCTGGAGACCAACGCGGTAGACACCGTGCGGGCGAACAAGGTGAGCTACATCGCGACCCTCCCGCCCTCCTTCACCAACATGCGCTTGATCGCCGCCAACTGGTTCTCGATCAACAACGGCGTCTATGCCATCGCCCTCGTCATCGCCGCCGTGCTCCTCGGCTTCGTCACCTGGCTCCTGGTTCGGCCGATGGGTCGAATGAACTGAGCGACGAACGAGCCGTGGGCCGCCTCTTCGGCGGCGGCTCGATCCCATGATCCTCGCCCCGCTCCGGCGGTGCGGGGTCCTTCGACGGAAGCCACCCGCAAGAGTGGCAAAAGCAACAAAGGCCTGGTCCGCTCACACCAATCATTAACCGTATTCGTTCAGGGTTACGCCGAAGAGTAGACCCAGGCTTCGGTCAGAATGAGCCTGGCTGGCAGTTGGGTGGCGGCTGAAGCTTCGCGAGGGTGTATGGTTAAGGACAAGACCAAGTACCAGGACATCGAGCCGCCCTTCGCGCTCCGTCCGACACAGACTATCCCGGTGAAGACGGCGTCAGACAGACTGTTGTCCGCATTCCGCCGTAAAAGTCCCACGGCCTCCTGGGCCACGGCGCCGGCGTTCAAGCCGGTCGCACTCGGAACCGCTGCGGCCATCGCCTTCAGCTTCGTCTTCGACATCGGCCCGTGGGACGCGCTGACCGGGCGAATCAACGGGTCCGCCGACGCGCAAGAAGCACCGCAGACCTCGGCGAACGCCTTCGCCGAGCCGTCGGAAGCCGACCGCGCGGCGCTCCGCTACTTCGCCCGCGAAGGCGCGACCGAGCGGCTTGAGGCCGAATTGCGCCGTCTGCGCGTGCTCTATCCGGGCTGGACGCCGCCGCGCGACCTTCTCGACCCCGACGGCGAAGACGTCGAGCTGCAGCGCATCTACGACCTCGTGGGCGACCAGAATTTCGAGGAGGCGCGGCGGCTGATCGCCGATCGCCAGCGCCGCGACCCGACCTTCCAGACGCCGCCCCGCCTGCAGGCGCTGCTCGAACTCGCCGAAGCGCGCGCCACCCTCAGGACGGCGTCGGACGCACGCAACTTCGCGCAAGTGCTGCAGATCGCCGAGGCCAACGAGCAGATCCTCACCTGCGAAGACCCCGATTCGATCTGGCGTGTCGCCGAAGCCTTCGCCGAGACCGGCCGGCCGCAACGCGCGTTCGACGCCTACGTCTATGTGATCGAGACCTGCGACGAGCAGGGCATTCGCGCCGCGTCCTTGCAGAAGGCGTCCGAGGAGCTGGACCCGAGCTACGTCACGCAACTCTTCAGCTATGTAACGCAGAGCGAGGACGGCCAGCTCACGGCGATGGGCGAGGCCCAGCTCGACATCATCCGCGGCCTGATCGCCCAGGCGGGTCAGGAAAATGCGCAAGGCATGCTGGTCCCGCAGGATTGGATCACCATCCTCGCCAACTTCGCGCGCACCGGGGAAAACCTCGATGACGCGATGCTGATCGGGTACTACCTCTACCGCCAGGGCGCCCCGGCGGACGCGGCCCAGTGGTTCCGCTTCGCGCTCGACAACGGGCTCGGCTCGGACGCGGCGGAGGGCTACATCATCGCCCTGCGCGCGACCGGCGACCGCGAGGACTCCTTCCTCGCCCGCGAGGTGGCCTACCAGTGGCGCGAGCAGACGCCCGAGCTGATGGAAGCCTATCTCGACGCGGTGGCGACGATCCTCACCGCGGACGAATATGGCGAAACCTCCATCGAGGACGTCGAGCAGACCGCCGTCGACCGCTTCGCGCCGATCGTGATCGAGCAGCGCGACGCCAACGGCGCGCAGGCGCTCGGCTGGTACGCCTTCAACACCTGCCAGTTCATCATCGCCGAAGAGTGGTTCATCTCCTCGGCGAACTGGGTGCCGACCGAAGCGGCGATGTTCGGCCTCGCTCTGTCGCGTCTGCGGCTCGGCGACATGGCCGGCTTCCAGGAAGTCGTCGACGAGTGGGGCCCGCTCTACCCGGCGGTGCAGAACCTTGCGACCGGCCTCGGCCCGGACCAGCCGGAAGACCCGGTCTCCGGCGCGCTCGACGATCCGAGCGACGAGGTCGGCGTCGACAGCCTCATCTGCGATCCCGAGGAGCGCCGCCGCCTGCGTGCGCTCATCGTCGAACAGCAGGAGCGCACCCAGGGCGGTGACCGGCTGAGCTTCACCCAGGCCGGTTCGCTGACCGCCGCGCAGGTCCGCCCCATGACCTCGCGTCCCGAGGGCGCCGTGCGTCCGGCGATCCCCCGCCGCTCGGTGGTGATCGATCCCACACGCCGCTCGCCCGAAAGCATCCTGCGCAGGGTCCAGCTCGAACTTCCTCTGCCGACGCCCGGGCAGCAGCAGATCGAGCCGGTGCCCGTGCAGCCCTCCCCGTCCACCGTTGCGCCGCCGCTGACGGCAGCGCCGCCGGCCGGGGTCCGGCCGCAGCCGATCACGCCGGCTCCGGTGACCCAGGCGCCCGGCCTCGGCGCCCCGGTGACCGCGACGCCGGGCGCCGGCCAGCCGGTGCGGATCACCCGCTCGCCCACCGCTCCGGCCCAGGCGGTCTCACCGCGCACGGCGACTCCGGCGCGCATCCGCACCGCGAGCCCGTCCACCGCGACCCTCTACGGCGATACAGTGGAGCGCCGCGTGCGCGCCGGTCTGCCGACCGCGACGGATGATCAGGTGATGCAGATCATCAACGCCCCCGTGCGCACCAGAACCGTCGGCGGCGGGGGTGGCGGCGGCGGTGGCACAGCCGCCCAGCGGGCGCTGACAGCACGCAATTATTCGCGCTGCATCGCCATCACCGATGCCGGCATCCGCGACGGCCGCCTGTCGGCCGAGGACGCCTCGGCGCGCGGTTTCTGCCTGTTGCAGCTCAACCGTCCGGTGGAGGCGGCGCAGGCCTTCCAGCTCGCCAAGCTGCGCACCCGCGTCGGCACCAGCGAGAAGGCGGACGCGGTCTACGGGTCGACCCTCGCCTACATCGCCGCCAACCTCACCAAAGAGGCGGCCATCGCGGCGACCCAGTCGCCCCTGTCGCGCCCGCGCCGCACGGAGCTGCAGACGCAGATCCTGACCCAGCGCGCGCTCGCCGCCAACCGCGACGGCCGCTATATCGAGGCGCTCTACTTCCTCGACCAGCGCAACAAGATCGCGCCGCTGCAGAAGGACCTGATGCTGCTGCAGGGCTTCGCCTACCGTGACGCCGGCAACTACCGCGCCGCCCAGCAGATCTTCGAGGCGCTGGACAAGGCCGGGTCCACCAAGGACACCCGCGCCGGGCTCTACGCCAACGCGGTCTCCAACCGCCGGCCGATCGGCGGGGCGATCATCAGAGTGCAGGCCGAATAATCAGCGCCTCGCGTTGCATCCAAAGCCGCCTCGCGGATTCCCGCGGGGCGGCTTTTTCGTGCCCGCTCAGTCGAGAAGCAGCGTGCCCTGGGCAACGATCACCGCCTCGCCGGCGAGGCGCACGCGGGTGAGCGCGCCGCCCGATACCTCGGCCACCAGCTCGATCGCGGACGGGCGCCCCATCTCGATCCCCTGGGCGATGGAGATGACGTGGCGCCCCTCGCCGAGCGGCGCCGACTGCAGCGCAACGGCGGCGAAGGCGACCGCCGCCGCGCCCGTCGCCGGGTCTTCGGCGATGCCGAAATCGGGGGCGATCATCCGCGCCTGGTAGCCGCCGGCGGTGGGCGTCACCGGATAGATGGCGCGCGGCGCATCGCCCAGCGCCGCCTCCCCCGCCGCGTCGTAACGCACGCGCCCCAGCGCCTCGACGCTGGCGAGGGGGATCGCCGTGAAGGCCGGACCGCTCGACATGCGCATCGCCGGCCCGGCGATGTCGGCGGGGGTGAGGCCGAGGAGCCTTGCGAGGTCGGCCGCGGAGACGGCAAGCGGTTCGGCGGTCGGCAGAACCGGCGCGTCGAACTCCGCCCGCCGCACCGTGTCACCGGTCAGCGTCACGTCCACCGGCCCGGCGGGGAGAGACAGCGCGACATGGTCGGTGCCGGAGCGAAGGCCGAGCGCGATGGAGCCGCCCACCGTCGGATGGCCCGCGAACGGCATCTCGTGCGCGGGGGTGAAGATGCGCGCCGGGGTGCGGCCGTCCACCGCCGCGTGCATGAAGATCGTCTCCGACAGGTTGAACTCGCGCGTGATGGCCTGCATCCGCTCGATCGAGAGGCCGTCCGCCTCGTAGACCACGGCGAGCGGGTTGCCGGTCAACGGCGTGTCGGTGAAGACGTCGAGAATGTCGTAGGGTCGCATGGCGCTCCTCATCCGTGCGGGCCCTTTCCGGCCCCGTCAAATCGCCACACATGTACGAAGAGCGTCAGGCCGGGTCACGGAGGTTTCGGACATGTTTCGCATCGCTTGCGCAGTTGTGATGGCCCTGGCGCTGGGAGGGACGGCCACCGCCGCCACCTGCGGCGACGGTCCGGGCGGCTTCAACCGCTGGATGGCCGAGTTCAAGGCCGAGGCGGTGGCGGCCGGCATCCGCCCCGCGACGGTGGAGAGTTCGCTCGCGGGCGTCACCTACTCCAGCCGCATCATCGGCTACGACCGGAACCAGAAGTCGTTCAAGCTATCGTTCGACCAGTTCTGGGCGCGGCGGGTGAACCAGGCGATGATCAACCGCGGCCGCAAATATCTGCGCGACAATGCGGCGATGATGGGCCGGATCGAACAGCGCTACGGCGTGCCGGGGGCGCTGGTGGTGGCGGTTTGGGCGCTGGAGTCGGGCTTCGGGCGCGACAGCGGCAACCTTCCGATCATGCGCTCGCTGGCGACGCTTGCCTACGACTGCCGGCGCTCCGAGTTCTTCACGCGCGAGCTGATAGCGGCGCTGAAGATCGTCGATCGGGGCGACATGCGGGCCGCCGACATGAAGGGCGCCTGGGCGGGCGAGATCGGCCAGACGCAGTTTCTCGCCGAGCGATACCTCAACTACGCCGTGGACTTCGACGGTGACGGACGGCGCGATCTGATGCGCTCTGTGCCGGACGTCCTCGCCTCCACCGCCAACTGGTTCGCCCGCAACGGCTGGCGCACGGGGCAGCCCTGGGGGCCGGGGACGGCGAACTACAACGTCATCGGCGAGTGGAACAGGGCCGAGGTCTACAAGCAGACCATCGCCCGGCTGGCGAGCGAGCTGGCGCAGTAGAGGCCGCCCGCGCCCTCAGCGCCGCCCCCTCAGCGTGACGAGGGGGCGTTTTCGGCGTGGAAGTGGTCGTAGACCTTCTGCGCCACGCTTTCCGAGATGCCGTCGACGGCGACGAGATCGTCGATCCCCGCCTTCGCCACGGCCTTGGCCGTGCCGAAGTGCTTCAGCAGAGCGCGCTTGCGGGCGGCGCCGATGCCGGCGATCTCGTCCAGCGGGTTGGCGGTCAGCGCCTTCTTGCGCTTGGCCCGGTGCGCGCCGATGGCGAAGCGGTGCGCCTCGTCGCGCAGGCGCTGGATGAAGTAGAGCACCGGGTCGCGCGGCGGCAGGCGGAAGGGCTGGTGGCCGCGCTGGTGGAACTCCTCGCGCCCCGCGTCGCGGTCGACGCCCTTGGCGACGCCGACCATCGGCACATCGGTGATGCCGAGCTCGTCCAGCACCGCGAGGGCGGCGGCGAGCTGCCCAGCGCCGCCGTCGATGAGGACGAGGTCGGGCCAAGGGCCGAGCGTGTCCTCGGCGCCCTCGACGTCGCCCGCCTCATCGTCCGGCGGCGCGCCCGTTATGGCGTCGGCAGACGCATCGCGCGGGTTCTCCTTCAAGAGGCGCGAGAAGCGGCGCGTCAACACCTCCTTCATCATGCCGAAGTCGTCGCCGGGGGTGAGGTCCTCGGACTTGATGTTGAACTTGCGGTAGTGCGGCTTGGAGAAGCCCTCCGGACCCGCCACGATCATCCCGCCCACCGCGTTGGTGCCCATGATGTGCGAGTTGTCGTAGACCTCCACGCGCCGGGGCGGCCGCTCCAGCCCGAACGTCTCGGCAAGGCCGGCGAGGAGCTTGTTCTGGCTCGACTTCTCGGCGAGACGCCGGCCCAGCGCCTCGCGCGCATTGGCGAGGGCGTGGTCCACCAGCTCCCGCTTGCCGCCGCGCTGGGGCACGGCAACCTCCACCTTGCGCCCCGCCTTCTCGGCGAAGGCGAGCGCCAGAAGCTCGCGGTCCGGCACCTCGTGCGACAGGAAGACGACGCGCGGAACCGGCTTGTCGTCATAGAACTGCGCCACGAAGGCCTCCAGAACCTCGCCCGCCTCGAGCCCCTCGTCGCGCGGATGGTAGGCGCGGTTGCCCCAGTTCTGGCCGGTGCGGAAGAAGAACACCTGAAC
Organism: Acuticoccus yangtzensis; assembly: GCF_001927245.1. Classification (GTDB taxonomy): domain Bacteria; phylum Pseudomonadota; class Alphaproteobacteria; order Rhizobiales; family Amorphaceae; genus Acuticoccus; species Acuticoccus yangtzensis. The sequence goes on from NZ_MJUX01000007.1 coordinate 238,877, forward strand.
GCAGGTCTCCCCGCCCTCCTGGTGGACGGCGAACACGTCCGCCTCCTCCACCCCTTGGGTGTTGATGCCCTGGTGGCTGTCCACATGGCTGAGTGCGGCGAGACGGTCGCGGATGCGCGCGGCCCGCTCGAACTCCAGCGCCTCGGCGGCGGCCTCCATCTCGGCGCCCATGTGCTTGCGGATCGCTTGGCTCTTGCCGGACAGGAAGGCCTTCGCCTCGCCCACCAGCGCGCCGTAATCCTCCACCGCGATCTCCTTGGTGCAGGGGCCGGAGCACCGCTTGATCTGGAACAGCAGGCAGGGCCGCGTGCGCTGCTCGTACACCGCATCGGTGCAGGAGCGGATGAGGAAGGCCTTCTGCAGCGCGTTGATGGTCCGGTCCACCGCCCCCGCCGAGGCGAAGGGGCCGAAATAGTCGCCTTTGCGCGAATGGGCGCCGCGGTGCTTCAGGATCTGCGGCGCCTCGTGGTCGCCGGTCAAAAGGATGTAGGGGAACGACTTGTCGTCCCGCAGCAGCACGTTGTAGCGCGGGCGGAAGCGCTTGATGAGGTTGGCTTCCAGGAGAAGCGCCTCGGTCTCGGTGTTGGTGCGCACGAACTCCATGGCGACGGTGCGGTTCACCATCGACATCAGCCGCGATGACAGGCCCGTCGGCCGCGAATAGCTGACCACGCGCTTCTTCAGGCTGCGCGCCTTGCCGACGTAGAGCACGTCGCCCGCGTCGTCGATCATCCGGTAGACGCCGGGCGCGTTGGGAAGCCGCTTCACCGTCTCGGCGATCAGCTCGAAGCCGGTCTTCTCGATCTGCGTGCGGCGGAATCGGACCTCCTCGGCGCCTCCCCCGGCCCGCCGCTCGGCTCCGGACTGCGGCACCGCGCGCACGCGGGTCGGCACGCCGGCAGGCATGTCCACCTCGACCAGCGCGTCGGTAAAGGCATCCGTCTCCAACTCCTCACCGGGCAGGATGTCCTCGCCGGGCTGGCCGTCCTCTCCCGGATGAGCGTCCTCGCCCGAATAACCGTCCTCGCGGGGCTCGATGTCGGCGAGGATGGTTGCCTCACCGTCGCGGCCCGCCATCAGTGCGGCCCCACGGGGACGACGGTGGCACCCAGCGCATCCCTCAGCGCCGAAGGGTCGACGCTGAAGATGCTGTCCGGCCGGCCGGCGGCGCACCACACCACCGGGAAGACGAGAAGCGCCTCGTCCATCACCACCGGAAGCGGCGTCAGGTGGCCGATCGGGGCGACGCCGCCGATGGCGAATCCGGTCACGTCGCGCACGCGGCGGGCGTCGCAGCGGTCCAGCGGCCGGCCGATGCGGGCGGACACGGCGGCAAGGTCCGCGTTGTGCGCGCCGGAGACGAGGACGAGGATCAGCCCCTCACCGCTGGCGAAGACGAGCGATTTGACGATCTGCGCCACATCGCACCCGGCGGCCGCCGCGGCATCGGCGGCGGTGCGGGTGGAGGCGTCCATCCGCCTGATGTCGATGGCGAGGCCGAGGCGGGCCGCATCGGCCGCCACGCGGTCGATCGAGGCTTTGGGGGGCGATGGGGCGGGTGCGTTCATGGGCCCAATCTGGCGTCTCACCCGGCCGGCTGCAATCCGCGCATGGGCGCCCCGCTGGAACGAACCACCGCGCATCGCTCTTTTTGCACAAACGCAAAATCACTCGCCTCGAAGGACAGAGCATGGATCTGAAGATCAACGGCAAGCGCGCCCTCGTCACCGGCGGCAGCGGCGGACTTGGTGCAGCCGCCGCCGCGGTGCTGGCCGACGCCGGCGCCGAGATATGGCTGACCGACATCGACGAAGAGAAGGTGGCCGAGACCGCCGCGAAGATCGGCGCGAAGAGCGTGGCGGCGGACCTTTCGACCACCGAGGGAGCGCAGGCGCTGTTCCAGGCGACGGGAGAGGTGGACATCCTCGTTCACGCCGCCGGGGTCACCGGCGCCAAGGGCGACCCGCTGGAGATGACCGACGAGGATTGGAACGAGGCGCTTCAGGTCGACTTCATGTCGGCGGTTCGGGTCGCGCGGCTCTACGGCCCGGCGATGCTGAAGGCCGGCTGGGGGCGGATGGTGTTCGTCACGTCCGAGAACGCGGCGCAGCCCTACCCGGACGAGACGGTCTACAATGTCGCCAAGATCGGCGTGGCGAGCTTCGCCAAGTCGATTTCGATGGCGCACGCCGGCAAGGGGCTCCTCGCCAATTGCGTGGCGCCCGCCTTCATCGAAACGCCGATGACGGACGGGATGATGGAGAAGGAGGCGAAGAAGCGCGGTGTCAGCCGCGAGGAGGCCGTGAAGGCCTTCCTGGACGAAGAGCGTCCCTACCTTGCGTTGAAGCGGCGCGGACGCCCGGAGGAGGTCGCGCCTGTCATCGCGCTCCTCGCGTCGGAGCTGGCCAGTTTCGTCGCCGGAGCCAATTGGCGCGTCGACGGCGGGTCCGTGGGAAGTATTGAAATATAAAACCACAGAATGTTAAGCAGGCATTGCAATCTGTGATTGACAGTCGGCGTATTTTTTTGTCTGATATATGTGCGCGCAAAGTTTAACAAGGCAGATTGCATAATGACGGATGACAATGGTGACCGGCACGAAAAATTTCGCGACGCTGCCGTTCGACGCGTGCGAAATGTTGAAACAACGTTGCGTCGTGTTCGCAATTTATCCAACCCCCATTCCTATGCCTACACAGAGGAAGAGGTGGAGCGGATCTTCAGCCATCTGCAAACGGTGCTGGACCGGACACGGGAAAGTTTCATCCGCCCGCTCGACCGCAGCGAGTTCACGCTGTGAGTCGCCGCGCGCGAGCGGGGGCGTGCCGGCATTGAGTGACCGTCTTCCGGGCTGACCGACTTCCGGCCTCACCGTCTTCTGGTGCGCCGATCGCCGCCCCGCCGCGATGAAGGGGCGGCGGTAGCCCGGCCTGAGCGTGACGGTCGCCCTCGCGACCTTACCCGTCGTGGCCCGCATTGCGCGGCGGGTCATTATGGCGCCGAAGCGTGTCTCCGGGCGGTGCGGGGCGCCGAGGTGTGATGGCGATCACAGGGCGCTCGCAGCCGCCGTCTTATCTCCGGCTCATCGCAGGAGAACGAGACATGAAGACCCTCATCGCCGCCATCATCGCCATGGCGCTCAGTTTGATGGCGGTTGTCGCCCAAGTGGCGGCCCACGCCGCCCCGCTCCCTTCACAGCGGACAGCAACGTCGCTCCGCGCTGCAACCGGAGTGCCGATCGACCGCCGCGCCCTCGCGGCGGAGTCGGCGATCGCACTCGGCGCTCATCCGCTCGGGCTGGTTTTCACCGCCAGCGCCGCGGGGGTGAAGTAGGCCCGTCTGGTCCCGACCGGCCGGCGTCGATGCCGCCGGAGCCGGATGGAGCCGACCCGAGGTCTGTCGATCAGGGCGCGTCGGCGTGGATGGCGAGGGCGTGGACCGGCCCGGCCAGCTCGTCGGCGACGGCGCTGTTCACCATCCTGTGACGTTCCAGCCGCGTCTTGCCGCGAAAGGCGTCCGCGACGATGCGCACGCGAAAATGGGTCTCGCCTTCTGGACGGGCGCCCATATGTCCCGCGTGGAGGTGGGACTCGTCGCTGATTTCGAGCGCGGCGGGCTGAAATTGAGACGTCAGCGCCTGACGCAGACGCTGTTGCACTGGGCCCATGGTCACCTTGCCGACCTTTCTTCGTTGGTCTCGGTTGGAGCGGGGCCGGACCGGCCCCTGACTTGGATCGGGGCCGAAGCGGCCCCTGAGTTGGATCGGGCCGGAACGGCCCTGGCTTGGATCAAGGCCGGAGCGGCCCCTGGCGCGGCCGGCCCTTCTGCCGCAGGGCCGCCCCCATTGACATCGGTGCTGTTCAGCCGCGACCACAAGAGGGCTGCCATCCTTTTGCGCCCGTGTCACCTTCGACAGTGTCACATCGTGGTGGTGTCACTGGTCGCGGATGCTTCGATGGCACCCCGTCCGTTTCCTTGCGGGAGCTTTCGATGCTTTTTTCGCGTCTCGCCCCACTGCTGTCCTCCTCGCTGCGGCCGTCCTCTTCGCGGTCGTCCTCGTTGCGGTTCGCTATGTTGCGGCTCTCTTCGTTGCGACGGTCGTTCGGGCGCTTCGGCCCTGCGCTTCTGCTGGCGCTGGCGGCGATCCTCGCGCGACCGGAACCGCTGCGTGCCGAAATCGGCTCCTACCTTCTCTTCGACATGGCTGACGGCCGGATCCTCGCCGCCCACGAGCCGACGGCGCTGTGGTACCCGGCCTCGATCACCAAGTTGATGACCGCCTACGCCACCTTCCAGGCGGTGAAACGGGGCGAGATCAAGTTGACGTCGCCGGTGACCATTTCGCCCCAGGCCAATCAGCAGCCGCCGAGCCGCATGGGATTTCCCGTCGGGACCGTTCTCACGGTGGAGACGGCGCTACGTATATTGATGACCAAGTCGGCCAACGACGTCGCCTTTGCGCTGGCCGAGGCGGTCGGCGGAACGCTCGCCGGGTTCATCGACCGGATGAACGCCGCCGCGGCCGAGATCGGCATGACGGCGAGCTTCTACGACAATCCGCACGGCCTGCCGAACGAGAAGCAGGTGACCACGGCCCGCGACATCGCCCTTCTGATGAAGGGGCTGGCCGAGGATTTTCCCGAGCGCGCCGACTTCTTCTCGATGAATGCGGTGCGGCTCGGCTCGCGCAACATCGTCAACCACAACGCGCTGCTGCGCCAGGTGCCAGGGGCGGACGGGTTCAAGACGGGCTTCATCTGCGCGTCCGGGTTCAACGTGGCGGCGTCCGCGACGCGGAACGGCCGGAGGCTCGGCGCCGTGGTTCTCGGCGGCCTCACGACGCGGGAGCGCAACGAGCGGACGGCCGAGCTTCTGGAGAAGGGATTTGAGGCACTCACCGAAGGCGGCTCGGTTGCGCTCGACGGGTTCGACGAGCCGGACGGGCGGCTCGATCTGCGCCCCGTCTCCGGCACGACGCTCCCCCTCGGGACGGTCGAGGATCTCGGAACGGTGAGTGGTCTCGTCAACCCGGCCGACGCCGAGGCGGTGGATCGCCGGGCGGAGGTGTGCGGCGCCCGTCGGCCGATCACCCGCTACTCCGACGGGACGGTCGGCTCGGTCGCGGAGGTGGAGGCGCAGCGGGCCAAGGTCGCAGCGTACCGCCTGAAGGCGGCGGCACGTGAGAGCCTGCGCGCCGAGGTCCTGTCCGCCCCGCGCCCCGCCCCGGTCGCCTTCGCGGCGCCCGCTGAAGGTTCCGCTGCCGCCCCCCGCCGCCTCGCCGACGCTGCCTTCATTCCCGCCGGCTGGTCCCCTGCGGCCGATGGCAGCCTCCCTCCCCTCCACCCGTCCCGTCCGCTCGCGGCCTCTTCCGACCCGAACGCGGACGCGGCGGCGCCTCCCCCAACGCAAGCCGGGACCGTCTTTGCCGATGCGTCCGGCACGTCGACGCCTCCCGCTGCAACGGCTTCGGCGGGTGCAGCGCCGTCCGGTTCGCCGAACCCCGATCGTCTCGCGCCTGCGGACTGGGTCCCCTCCCCCGCCTTCCCTATCCCGAACCCCCTCGAAGTCGCCGACCTGCGCAGCGCCCCGACGCCGCCTGATGCCGAGATGCCCCTGACCTATCTCAGCGCGACCGTTCAATTGAACCCTTTCCCGATCGCGCTCGGCGGTGCGGACACCGAGCGCCCCGAGCCCCTCTCCGGCACCATCGTCGGCGGAGGAAGAGCCCCGATCCCCCTGCTCCGCCCTCTGCGAGAAGCAACACCCGCGGAGGGTGAGACGGACCGACAAGGGAACACGGGTTAGAGAAATTTGAGCGGTTTGCCGCCGGGGCCTTGTGAATCGGCGCGAGAAATGCAACCATAACGGGAGTTTCAGGCGTCACGGAGCTTCAAGATGTTGGGATGCACGGCTCAACTTGTCGGTTCGCCGCAGATTCACCGCCCCGTTGCCGCCTCTGCGTCCCCCGCGGCTCCTTCGCGGCGCATTCGCACCCATCGCTCACGCACCGCCGCCTATGATTTCGGCGTCGAGGCCGAACGCCATGTCGCGTTCTATCTGAATGCCGGCGGCTACCAGATCCTCGGACGCCGGGTCCGCGTCCGTGGAGGCGAGATCGACATCGTTGCCGTGCGGGACGATACGGTCGCCTTGGTCGAAGTCAAAGCTCGCCGCCAAGGGTGGGACGGCCTTCTGTCCGTCGATATGCGAAAGCAGCGCCGCCTCTCGCGCGCCGCAGACTCCTGGCTCTCCCAGAACGAGCACTTCGCCGGCTTTTCGATCCGGTTCGACGTCGCTCTGGTCTGGCAGAACCGCGAGATCGAGTATCTGGAAAATGCGTTCGACCATATCGAGGCGGACGATTTCGTCTGGTAGCAACGAGGCGGTGTCGATCGGCGAGGCATGTCGGGGAGCGCGCCGTGGGGCGGCGGCGCACCTCATCCACGGATCTCTTCCATCGCCAGACTATCGCATCATCCACCTGCTGTATGGACGATGCACGGTCGCTTGAGGTTGCTTCACCCACGCGCTCCGTTGCCTGGGTGAAGCACCGCCCACGCGGCTCGTAGTCTGCTGCTTACTTCACCTGCAGGTGAATTCGCCTGCAGGACACCTCGCCCGCTGGTCGGCTCGCTCCCGCGCCACGGCGCCATCTCGCGGGACTGGTTGCGTGCGCCTCGCCTGCACGTCGCGGCACCCGCCCACCTCATCGCCGAACGTGGCGGAGGGGGCGAGGCCTGCCGAATGTCACCGCGCGGATTGGTCAAGTGTGACGGATAGGGCGCAACTTTGGCACGGTCTATCGCGGAACCGGATGACCTCCACGTTGTGCACCCAATTGGCTGTGCCGATAATCCGCATTTAGTGCAGCGGCGCGGAAGCGGTGCAGCAGCGGGGGAAGGGGTCCAGCGGCGAGTGAGCGGTTAAGTGGTTAAGCGGCGCAACATCGGTGCGGCGCGTCGCCTTGCAGCGACACAACAGCGGTTCAGCGGCGCGACAGCCGTGCAGCGCCACGGGAGGAATGCAGCGCCGCAACGGTGCAACAACGGGACATCGGCGCGCCGCCGCGCCGCACGCAGCGTCAGCTTGCCCGCGCGGGCACCGCATCGGGCAAGGCGTAGTCCTTGAACTCCTGCCGGAGCGTCAGCTTCGAGACCTTGCCTGTCGCCGTCAGCGGCAGGGTCTCCACGAACACAACATCATCCGGAAGCTGCCACTTGGCGAGGTGCTGCGCCAGAAGCGCGATCAACTCCTCCTTCGCCGGCGGCTCCCCCTGAGGCGTCACGATCAACAAAGGCCGCTCCTCCCACTTCGGATGCGGCACCGCCACAACCGCGCAGTTGGCCACCTTCGGATGCGCCATCACGATGGTCTCGAGGTCCAGCGACGAGATCCACTCGCCGCCCGACTTGATGAGATCCTTCGCCCGGTCCGTGATCGTCAAAATTCCGTCGGCAGAGATGTGCGCAACGTCGCCGGTGCCGAACCAGCCTTCCTCGTCGACCGCCTTCGCCGTCGCCGCGTCGTTCTTGAAATAGCCGGCGACGATCGTGTTGCCGCGAACGTGGAGCTCACCCACGGTCTTGCCGTCGTGGGGCAGGCGCTTGCCCGCCTCGTCGACGATCTTGAACTCCACGTTGAAGACACGCCGCCCCTGGCGCGCCTTCCAGTCGAGCAGCTTGTCCTTCGGCCAGGCCTCCATCCCAGCGATCTGCTGGCCGGTGGTGCCGATCGGGCTCATCTCCGTCATGCCCCACGCATGGCAGACGTCGACGCCCAGGTTCTCGAACTTCTCCACCATCGGCCGCGGCGCCGCCGAGCCGCCGACCACCATGTGGCCGAACCCTTCGGGAGGACGGCCCTGCTTGTCGATCTCGTTGAGGAGGCCCAGCCACACGGTCGGCACGCCCCAAGCGGACCAGACCTTCTCGCGGTCCATCAGCTCGAACAGGCTCGGCCCGTCGAGCTTCGGCCCCGGATAAACCAGCGTGGCGCCCGAGATCGGCGCGGTATAGGGCGTGCCCCAGGCGTTGACGTGGAACAGCGGCACCACAGGCAAGATCTTGCGCCCCGGCGCGAACACGCCCGGCATCGAAAGGGGCACGATCAAGGTGTGAAGCACCGTCGAGCGGTGAGAGTAGAGCGCGCCCTTCGGATCACCCGTGGTGCCGGACGTGTAGCACAGCCCCGCCGCAGTGTTCTCGTCGAACTCCGGCCAGTCGAAGGTCGCCGGCTGCCCGTGCAGAAGCTCCTCATAACACAGCGCATTCAAGCTGTTCTCGGGCATGTGGGCCCGGTCCGTCATGATGACGAAGGTGAGGTTCGCCGGCAGCGCGTCCTTCAGCTTCTCCAGGATCGGCACGAAGGTCAGGTCCACGAAGATGACCCGGTCCTCCGCATGGTTGACGATATAGGTCATCTGCTCGGCCGAGAGGCGCGGATTGATCGTATGACAGATCGAGCCTATGCCGGAGATGGCGTAGTAGAGCTCGAGATGGCGGTAGCCGTTCCAGGCGAGCGTTGCGACGCGCTCACCGAAACCCACCCCCATCGCCTGAAGCGCGTGCGCCAGCTGCGCCACGCGGCCGGCCGTCTCTCTATAGTTTGTTCGGTGAAGATCGCCTTCGGTGCGCACCGAAACGATCTCGCTGTCGGGATAGACCTCGGCGGCGAAGGTCAGAATGTCCGCGATGCGCAGCGGACGGTGCATCATCATACCCTTCATCGGGCTCTCCCGTACTTTCTTGTCTTGTGGCCCCATATCGGAGGGTATCCGCCTCAAACACAAGGATGAAATTAAGCCTGCGGCCCTCCCGGCTCCGGTGTCGGCACGGCGAGAGGCGAACCGCCCCCGGCACCCGCGATCAGGTCCAAGCCGCCGCCCTTGACCGCGACACCGCCGCGCAGCCCAGGGCCGAACGCCGCCCCGGTTTGCGCCTTGCTGTTGCCCGAACGATCACTTACGCGTTTCGTGACAGAATGCGGGGAGCGCACCATGCATATCGGCCTCGTGGGTGGTGTCGGCGTCGCGGCGACCGTCGTCTATTATCAACGTCTTACCGCGGCAGTGGCGGCGATGGACGGCCCGCCCCTCGACCTCACCATTTCCCACGGTGACATTCAAACGCTGATCCGCAATGTTCAGGCCGGTGCGAAACGACCCCAGGCCGAGGTCTTCGCCGCCCAGGTGGCACGCCTGAAGGCGGCCGGCGCCGACGTCGCCGCGGTCACCTCGCTCGGCGGCCACTTCTGCTTCGACGAACTCGCCGCCATCAGCCCTCTGCCCCTCATCTCGGCCGTAACCCCGGTCGACTCCGCGCTGGGCGCAAGGGGAATCCGCCGCGTAGGGCTCCTCGGCACCCGCGTCGTGATGGATAGCCGGCTCTACGGCCAACTCAAGGCGACCGTGCCCGTGGTGCTGGACGACGAGATCGAGGAACTGGGCCAGACCTACCAGGACATCGCCGTCGCCGGCCACTGCACGACGGGCCAACGTTCCGCCCTCGTGGATGCCGGGCAGCGCATGATCGACGAGCTGGGCGCCGACGCCGTGCTTCTCGCCGGAACCGACCTCAACCTCGCGTTCGACGATGCCGATCCGGGCTACACCGTCATCGACGCGCTCGATGTTCATGTCGACGTTCTCGCCCGGCTGGCGACGGGGCGCTTGACGCTCGACGCGGTGGCGGTCGGTGGCGGCTTGTGACGGACAGTCCCGGACCGTAGCTTCAGCCCAGATATTATAAACGCCGGGAGACTTCCTTGCTCATTCCCATGCAGCGCATCGTGCTCGCCCGCCGGCCGGACGGGGCGCCGAGCGAGGCCGACTTCCGCCTCGAAGACACCACGCTCCGCGAGCTCGGCGAGAAGGAGGTGGCGGTCGAAAACCTCTACCTTTCGCTGGACCCCTACATGCGCGGCCGGATGGACGACGCGAAGTCCTACGCCAAGCCTGTGCCGATCGGCGGCACCATGGAGGGCGGCACGGTGGGGCGTGTGATCGCCTCGACCTCGCCGCGCTTTGTCGAGGGCGACATCGTCGTCGGCCAATTCGGCTGGGCCACCCATGGTGTTCTCCCCGCGCGCGAGGTGCGCAAGGCGGCCACCGATTACGCCCCGCCGTCCGCCTCGCTCGGCGTCCTCGGCATGCCGGGCTTCACCGGCTGGTACGGGCTGAAGGAGCTGGGCCGGCCGCAAAAGGGCGAGACGCTGGTCGTCGCCGCCGCAACGGGCCCGGTGGGGCAGATGGTCGGCCAGCTCGGCAAGGCGCTCGGCCTCTACGTGGTCGGCGTCGCCGGCGGGGCGGACAAGTGCCGCTTCGCCGTGGAAACGCTCGGCTTCGACATGTGCGTCGACCACCGCGATTACGACGACGCCGCGGCGCTGCGCGTGGCGCTGGCGGAAGCGTGCCCGGACGGCATCGACGTCTACTACGAGAATGTCGGCGGCATGGTGCTGGAGGCCGTCATCGGCCTCATGAACCCGTTCGGGCGCATGCCGGTGTGCGGCACCATCGCCTACTACAATCTCGGCGGCCTCGGCGCGGGCGATGCCCCCGGCCCCAACATGCTGCCGCGCATGATGCGGGCGATCCTCGTCAACAAGCTGAACGTCCACGGCTTCATCATCATGGACCATTGGGACCGCTACGGCGACTTCCTCGCCGAGGTGGGGCCGATGGTGAAGGACGGGCGCATCCGCTACCAGGAGGACGTGGCCGACGGCCTCGCCGCCGCCCCGGCCAATTTCCTCGCCATGCTGAAGGGCGGCAACTTCGGCAAGACCATCGTCAGGCTGGCCGGAGATGGCGCATGAGGAGGAATGGCGCATGAAAAGGGTCGGCGCATGAGGCTGTTCGACCTTTCGGGCAAGACGGCGCTCGTCACCGGGTCCACCAAGGGGATCGGCAAGGCGATCGCGGTGGCGCTGGCGGAGGCCGGCGCGCGCGTCGTCATCTCCAGCCGCAAGGCCGAGGCGTGCGAGGCGGTGGCTGCGGAAATCGGCGCCACCGGGGCGACGGCGGTGGCGATCCCGGCTAACATCTCGCGCGACGAGGAGATCGACGCGCTGGTGGCCCGCACGACCGAGACGCTGGGCGCCCCTGACATCCTCGTCTGCAACGCGGCGGTGAACCCCTATTATGGGCCGTTCCTCGACACGCCGGACGATGCGTTCGAGAAGACGATCCGCGTCAACGTCCGCTCCAACATGCGGCTGTGCAAGCTGTGCATCCCGGCGATGCAGGAGAAGCGCGACGGGGCGATCGTCGTCGTCTCGTCCATCGCCGCATTCAAGGGCTCGGATTATCTCGGCATCTACGCGCTGACGAAGGCGGCGGACGCGCAGCTCGTGCGCAACCTCGCGGTGACCTACGGCAAGGACAACATCCGCGTGAACGGGATCGCCCCGGCGCTGGTGAAGACGGATTTCGCGCGCGCCCTGTGGGAGGACCCTGAGCGGGCGGACAATGTGGCGCAGCATTACGCCCTGCAGCGCCTCGGCGAGCCGGACGACATCGCGGGCGCCGCGGTCTATTTCGCCTCACCCGCGGGCGCTTGGACCACGGGTCAGGTGCTCCTGATCGACGGCGGCCGCTCCGTTCAGGAGTAGCCGCCCGCCGTCCTCCGCCCGGATCGGACCGCCACGGTTCAGGCGGCCCGGTCAGGCCGCCATGTCGTCCTCGGTGGAGGACATGAGCTGCGCGTTGCCGCCGGCCGCCGCGGTGTCGATGCACAGATGCCGCTCGATGACGATCTCGTCGGCGGCGCACACCACGGGGATGATCGGCCCGGCGCGGGCGGCGAGCGCGCGGCGGACCGGCCCCGCGTCCTCGCCCTCGTAGGCCACCGCGTCGATGCCGGTGAGGGTGGTGAGGGCGGTGGGGTCCAGCACACCGTCGATCCCCTCGCCCGCGCCCTTCACCACCACCACGGCGCCGTTGCCGGACGCGCGCGCGGCGGCGGCCTGCCGCTCGGCCAGCGGCCAGGTGGGGCCGAGGCAAAGGACGACGCCCCGCGGCAGCACCGAGAGGCGGTTGGATTCGCCCGTCGGTCCCGGCATGTCGTCCACCCGCAGCGGCTCCTCGGACGGGCGCGCGGCGGTGATCAGCGCCTGCACCTCGGAGACCGGTGCGGCGGGGCCGGTGTCGGCCGGCAGGCGGCGCGCGGCGCGACGGGCGACACGGGCGACGGTGCGTGGCCCGCCCGCCTTGGGCCCCGTGCCGGACAGCCCCTCGCCGCCGAAGGGCTGCGAGCCGACGATGGCGCCGATCTGATTGCGGTTCACATAGATGTTGCCGACCTTCACCTGGCTGACGATCTCTTCCACGCGGTCGTCGATCCGCGTGTGGAGGCCGAAGGTGAGGCCGAAGCCTTTCGCATTGATCGCCGCGATCACATCGTCGAGCTGATGCGATTTGTAGGTGGCGATGTGGAGGACGGGGCCGAAGATCTCCTCGTCGAGCGCGGCGATGCCCGGAATGTCGATGATCGTCGGCGGCACGAAGAGGCCGTCACCCTTCACGGGAAGGCCGTTCGCCTTCACGTGCTCGTCGATCCTGGCGCGGGCTTCGGCGTCGATCACCGGGCCGATATCGGTGGAGACGGCCCAGGGGTCGCCCATCTGCATCGCGGCGACGGCGCCCTTCAGCATGGTGACCACCTTGGGCGCCACGTCCTCCTGCAGATAGAGGACGCGCAGCGCCGAGCAGCGCTGCCCCGCGCTCTGGAAGGCGGACGCCACGATGTCGCGCACCGCCTGCTCGGGCAGCGCGGTGGAGTCGACGATCATGGCGTTGAGCCCGCCAGTCTCGGCGACGAAGAAGGCGTCCGGCGAGGTCTGCGCCAACTGCTTGTCGATGATCTTCGCCGTTGACGTTGAGCCGGTGAAGGCGACGCCTGCGAGGCCCCGCACGGCGCACAGCGCGCCGCCCACCTCGCCGCCGCCCGGCGTCAGTTGCAGCGCGGCATGGGGAACGCCCGCCTCGTGCATCAGGTGCGCGGCGCGGCAGGCGATCAGCGAGGTCTGCTCAGCGGGTTTGGCCACCACGGCGTTGCCCGCCGCGAGCGACGCCGCGACCTGGCCGGTGAAGATGGCGAGCGGGAAATTCCAAGGCGAGATGGCGACGACGACGCCCGCCCCGTTCGGCGTCAGGCGCTCCGCCTCGGCGGCGTAGAAGCGCAGGAAGTCTACCGCCTCGCGCAGCTCGGCGATGGCGTCGAGCGCGATCTTCCCCGCCTCGCGGGCGCAGAGCGCGAAGAGCTCGCCGGCGTGGACTTCGTAGAGGTCGGCGGCGCGGCGCAGGATGGCGGCGCGCTCCTTGGGCTCAGCCCAGTCCACCGCCTTGCGGGCCGCGTCCACCACCGCGGTTGCGGCGGCGGGGTCGAGGTCGGTCACCGCGCCCACCGTGTCGCCGGGTTTGGCGGGGTTCATCACATCGCGCGAGGCGCCGCCGGTGCCGGTGGGCACGGTGAGGGGCGCGGCGGTCCACGTCGCGTTGCGGAAGGGGGCGCGGGCGTCCTCGAAGGCGTCCAGCACCACGGGGTCGTAGATGTCCCAGCCGGCGGAGTTGCGGCGGGCGGCGCCGTAGAGCTTCGGCGGCTGGCGTAGCCGCGGATTGACCGCAGGGCCAGAGGCGAGAGTGATGAACGGGTCTTCGGCGACCTTCTCCGGCGGCACGCGCTGGTCCACCACTTGGTTGGCGAAGGAGGAGTTGGCCCCGTTCTCCAGCAGCCGGCGGACGAGGTAGGCGAGCAGGTCCTCATGGGCGCCGACCGGGGCGTAGATGCGCACCGGCACCTTCTTGCCCCCGCCCTCCGCAGTCTCGGCGCGGATCGTCTCGTAAAGCGCCTCGCCCATGCCGTGCAGGCGCTGGAATTCGAAATTCTCGCCGTTCGCCATCGCCAGCACCGAGGCGACGGTGTGGGCATTGTGGGTGGCGAACTGCGGATAGAGCCGGTCCGCCCGGTCGAGCAGCGCCCGCGCGCAGGCCGCGTAGGAGACGTCGCTGGAGCACTTGCGGGTGAAGACCGGGAAGGTCGGCGTGCCGGTGACCTGGGCGCGCTTGATCTCGGTGTCCCAATAGGCGCCCTTCACGAGCCGGACCATGATGCGCCGGCCGGTCTCCTGCGCCAGCGCGTCGAGCCAGCGGATGACGGGGAGCGCACGCCGCCCGTAGCCCTGGACGACGACGCCGAAGCCCTGCCAATCCTTCAGCGCCGGGTCGGCGGCCACCGCGGCGATGATGTCGAGCGAGATGTCGAGCCGGTCCTGCTCCTCGGCGTCGATGTTGAAGCCGAGGTTGCCGGCCGAGGCCTTCTTGGCGAGGTCCGTGACGATGTCGATGAGGGCGGGAACGCAGGTCGCCTTCTGCAACGTCTCGTAACGTGGGTGGAGCGCGGAGAGCTTGATGGAGATGCCGGGATTTTCCTCCGGCATGACGTCGGACCGGGAGCGCTTGGCGATGGCGGCGATCGCCTTCTCGTAGTCCTTGCGGTAGCGGGCGGCGTCCTCGAAGGTGCGGGCGGCCTCGCCCAGCATGTCGTAGGAGTAGGTGTAGCCCTTGGCCTCCATACCGGCGGCGCGCTTCATGGCCCCGTCGATCGTCTCGCCCAGCACGAACTGGCGGCCGAGACGGCGCATCGCCTCCCCCACCGCGGCGCGGATCACGGGTTCGCCGAGCCGCTTCAGCGCCCCGCGGAGGGACTTGGCCATGCCGGTGCCGCGCTCGTCCAGCACGCGCCCGGTGAGGAGCAGCGCCCATGTGGAGGCGTTGACGAGGGAGGACGACGAGCGGCCGAGGTGCTTGCCCCAGTCGGACGGGGCGATCTTGTCCTCGATCAGCGCGTCGATCGTATCGGCGTCGGGCACGCGCAGGAGCGCCTCGGCGAGGCACATCAAGGCGATGCCCTCGTCCGTCGACAGGCCGTATTCTGCGAGGAAGGTCTCCATCAGGCCCGGCGAAGCGTCGGCGCGGACCTTGCGCACGATGGCGGCGGCACGGTCGGCGGCCCGCCTGCGAGTGGTCTCGTCAAGTCGGGCGGCGGACACGAGCCGGTCCAGCAGCGCGGCCTCGTCCGCGAAGGTGTGCTCGCGAATGTCGACGCGGGCGATCGACAGGGTGGTCGAGGCGGTCATTCGGTCCTCCAAACGCGCAAGGCCGACAATATTATCGAGATTTCAGCCCCGCGCGAGGGGGTGGGGCCGGACCAAAGGGTCGCGCGGCGCCCAATTGATGCGCACGTCACTCAAATATAAGGCAATCGCCACCCCAGCCGATTGCATGACGCAACTAGAAGCCGAACAGGCCACCACCGGATGCCTCGGGCATATAAGTCTCGATCAGCTTCTCCATCTGCGCATTGCGCGTGGCGCCGGAGCGGCCACCGATGATGCAGGCGATGAGATGCTTGCCGTCCCGCTTCACCGACGTGCAAAGATTGTAGCCGGAGTTGCGGATGTAGCCGGTCTTGATGCCGTTCATCCCGCGCACTTTGGTGAGCAGCTTGTTGGTGTTCTTCCAGGTGCGCCCGCCGTACGAGATCTCCTTGGTGGAGAAGTAGCCGAACCAGCGCGGGAAACGATCGGACAGCGCCTTGCCGAGGATCGCCATGTCGCGGGCCGAGGTATATTGCCGGTCGTCCGGCAGGCCGGAAGCGTTGACGAAGCTCGTCTGGCTCATGCCCAATGCACGCGCCTTGGCGGTCATCTGCCGCGCGAAGGCGTCTTCGGACCCGGCGATGTTTTCGGCGATCACCACCGCCACATCGTTGGCCGAGCGCACGGCGAGCGCGCGCACGGCCGTGTCCACGGTGATCGACGTTCCGGCCTTCACGCCGAGCTTGGCCGGCGGGCGCCCGGCGGCCTCCTCGCTGACCGTCAGCGCCGTGTTGCGGCTCCACTGCCCCGAATCCAGCTTCTCGAACACCAGATAGAGCGTCATCATCTTGGTGAGGGAGGCGGGATAGCGCAGCCCGGTGGCGTCCTCGTCGTGCAGCACCTTGCCGGTCTTCGCGTCGACGACGATGGCCGAGTAGGCCCGCTGCGGGACGATCGGGACCTGATATTCGTTCAGCGTCGGCTGCGGCGCGGACAGCGCGACGGGCGCGGCGGCAAGTTGCGGCTCGCTCCCCGTGCTCCCGGAGGAGCACCCCGCCAGCATCGCGACACACAACAAAATAACTAAGCCACGCATGGCGTCCTCCGGAACGCGAACGTGGCAGTTATGGCGCGGCACAGGGTTGGTGTCGCGGGCACGCGCCGGGGTTGTGAGGGGGTGCCGAAGCGAATGTTCGGGAGCGTTGCAGGAATGCCCCGCCCCGCTCGGGCGGCCGCTCAGACGCAGATCAGACGCGGTTCAGACGCCCGGTCGACCGCGGCTCAGAGCGGCGCCATCTCGTTCACCACCGCCAGGAAACGGTGGGCGATGGTGGGCGCGGAGTGGGACAGGTGGAAGGCATATTCGTCCCACGGCTTGTGCATTTCGCGCACCTTCACGCGGCGGATATTCTCCGTGCGCGAGCTGCCGTTGTTCCACACGAAGCCGACGCCGAGATTGTTGGCCACCGCCTCCAGCATCGAGTCGCGCGTGTCCACCACGACGGACGCCGACGGCTCCAACATGGCCGCGGTGAAGGCCGCGTCGACGACCCGCTGCACGTAGGACTGCTTCGTGCGGAAGATCAGCGGCTGCTCGATCAGCTCGCCGATCTCGATCTCGTCCTTGTTGGCGAAGGCATGGTCGGGATGAACCAGCGCCACCACCGACTGGCTGGAGCAGCGCGCGCGGGTGAAACGCGGCTCGTCCGGCACCTCGGGAATGATCGCGACGTCGATGTTCTGCGTCAGCACCGACTCCATCAGGCGGCTCCAGGGGCCGGTCTCGATGTTGAGCGCAACGGTGGGATGCTTCGCGCGAAAGGCCGATATGTAGCGCATGGCCGGCATCGCATTGCCGATGCCGATGCGAAGCGGACCGAAGTCCATCTCGTCATGACGCGCGAGCAAGCGCAGCGCATCGTCTTCACGGCGGCGGATATCGGATGTGATCCGGTATAATTCACGGCACAGCGGCGTAGGAACGATGGCGCCGCGGCGCTTCTCGAACAGGGCCACCTGGAACTCGGTCTGCAGTTCGCGCACATGCTGCGTCACTGCAGGCTGGGACACTCCGAGCCGCCGCGCGGCCGCCGTAAATCCGCCCTCCTCGACTACCGCATTCAATGCGCGGATTTTGGAAGAGGTCAGACTCATCGGGGTTCTACTCCTGTTGTGTGGGCGGTTCGGGACTAGCGGCTCGGGCTGATATAAACGAATGTTTTAATTCACGGTTTTGGCTATGGCAGTTTGCCATCAGCAGCATGAGGCTGTGTTGTCCGTTCCGGATATTGAAACACGAATTTACGCAGCCTGAACGCCAGCGCACATGTCGTGCGGGGGCTCATGCCGCGTCAGCGCGATCAGTTCAAGCCTGAACGACGAATCTGCCGCGGTTATTTATGGCATTCCGTTTGCCACGCAAGAGGCGCGATCACGGATCCGTCAGATAGACGTGTTAACCACACGCATAGAAAAGCGTCGCTTTCAGCTATAAATGCGCGCAGTCATGGAGCGTGCGCGACGGCTGCCAGTCGTCGAGGTGCGCCCAACAACCGCGGAGCTGCTTGTAGATTATGGCGCGCGCTACTTCATTCTCGATGGAAAGTTTCACCGTCGCCGGTGGTTACGCAATCACCGAAATCAATGAGACGGTAAACCGCTTCGCGTTCCGCCAGTTCCTCGAGAACCTCGAGGATGCGCGCGGCGGAATTTACCTCGGCTTTCCGCAGCCCATCGGCGGGGACGCCCTCTATCAGATCTTTTCGCAGATCCGAGGCGTGCCCATCACCGACGGCACGGTCGCCATCGACATCGGCGGCGTGATCCCGACCATCGACTACGTCAACGCCAACGGCGGCTGGGGCGAGACGTGGGTGATCGGCAACGATCGCGGCGGCGGTCTGCGCGGCACCACGGGTGACGACGTCATCCTCGGCGGGCGCGGTGACGACGTGGTCCTCAGCCGCACCGGCAACGATTTCGTCAATGCCGGCGACGGGGACGACCTCGTCGGCGGCGGCAACGGCGCGGACACCCTGTTCGGCAGCGACGGCGACGACCGAATCCGCGGCCGCGGCGGCGACGACATCCTGCAGGGCGGCGCGGGCGAGGATACGCTGGTGGGCGGCCCCGGCGCCGACACCTTCATGTTCACCGACCTCGACTTCCAGGGCCCCCGCACGGTCGACGTCATCCGCGATTATCGCCCGCAGCAGGGCGACCAGATCGTCGACACGACGGCGCTCCTCGAAGTGGTCGAGTTCGGCCGCATCGAGGGCTACGGCCGCGCGACGCTGTTGGAGAACAGCCTCACCGGCCATCAGGTCGTTGTCTATGGGGCCCGCGTCTTCGACAAGGCGATCCTCAACGCTTACGAGGAGCCGAGCGCCAACCCGCCGTCCGCCCGCTCCGAGCCCGCGAAGGGCATCTATGTCGGCGGCGAGGTCGCGCAGATCAATCCGAACCTCTCGTTCCGCGTCGAGCGGATCGACGGCATCCAGGACGGCGACCAGTTCATCGAAAGCTTCCGCGTCTTCGTGACGAACGGCAGCGAGAAGACGCTGATCAACACCAACGACCTCGACCTCAAGCTGGCGGGCGGCTCGTTCGACGTGCTGCCGGGCAGCGTGTTCGGCGGCAGCTATGCCGGGGGCAGCTTCGACCTGTCGTCGGGCGGCCGGCGCGCGTTGCCGGCGGGCGAGGAAGTCAGCGTCCTGCAGTTCTCGGTCGCCAATCGCCCGGTGTTCGAGACCGTCACCATCGACCCGACCAGCACGCAGACCTTCCGCCCCGAATATGCCGGGGGTGGGACGCAATATTATCAACCCGCCTTCCAGATCGAGGTGCGCTTTTCGGATACGGAAGGGGACACCGGCGACGCCGAGATTTTCATCACCAACATCGGCACCGGGCAGCTCAAGAACCTCGACAATCTGGAGTTCAGCTTCAACGATCCGGACGTGGCGGTTCAGAACAACCCCTGGGGCGCGGTGTTCTACAACGACACCTTCGCTGTGGAGCCCTGGGGCACTGATGCGGCGCACGCCGACCTTGCCGCCGGCGAAACCATCAAGCTGTTCGGCTTCTCCTACGAGATCGCACCGACGAGCGACGCGGAAATCACCGTTTCCGATTTCCGCCTCACGAGCCCCTTCGCCGACCTCATCGCCTAAGCGGGCACATCGCCCTTCCCCGGCTCGCCACCCTCACTCGGCGGCGAGCCGCTCGCCCGACAACTGACTTGCTGCGTCTTCCAGCGCCGTGCCGAGCCCCTCCTCGAATGTGGGATGGTAGAGCGGCGCACGCAGCATCTCGGTGACGCCGAGGCGCGCGGTCATCGCCAGCGCCAGATGGTGGCCGATATGCTCGGCGCGCGGGCCGATCATCTCCGCGCCCAGGATGCGCCCGGTCGATCCGTCCGCATAAAGGCTGAGTGTGCCGGCGGCCTCACCCATGATCCGCGCACGCCCCTGCGCGGCCCAATCCACCTTGCCGGTGACGAACGCCGCCTTGCGCTCCTCGAGCTCGCGGAAGGTCTCGCCCACCATGGCGATCTGCGGTTCGCAATAGACGACGGAGAAGGGCACCGTGCGTTCGGCCGACGGTGCCGTGTCGTCGGCGGCGCGGCGCCCGGCAAGGCGCCCGGTCGCGCTCGCCTCGTGGAGAAGCGGCGCATCGTTCATCGCATCCCCGGCGATGAAAATGGGACTGTCGCCGCATCGCCCGGTGGTGCGGTCGAAGGACGGCACGCCGCCCTCCCCCAGCTCCAGGCCCGTCGTCGAAAGATCGAGCCCCGCAACGTTCGGCGTGCGCCCGATCGCCACCAGCACCCGCTCGAAAGTACCCGAATAGGCCCGCTCCCCGTCCGCGTAGTCGACGGTGATCCCGGTGCCCTTGCCGCGCAAAGCCGCCAGCTCATAATGCGGCACGAAGTCGAGCCGCTCGCCCATCGTGTCGCGCGCGGCGCCGAGCACGGCGGGGTCGGTCAGCGGACCGACGAGGCCGTCCTTGCCGAACAGGCGCACCCGCACGCCGAGCCGCGCCAACGCCTGGCCGAGCTCCAGGCCGATGATCCCGTTGCCGAACACCGCCGCCGAGGACGGCAGGCGCGTCCACTCGAACAGGGTGTCGCTGGTATCGGGGCGCACGGTCTTGAAGGTGTCCGGCACCAGCGGTTCGGAGCCGGTGGCGATGACGATGCGCTTCGCGCGGACACGGGTGCGTCCCTCCGGCCCGTCGACCACGAGCGCGTCGGCGCCCTCGAACCGCGCGTGCCCGCGCAGCTTGGTCTGCGCCGGCAGGTTCGCCACGTCCTCGAGGATCGCCGCGACGAAGCTGTCGCGCATGCGGCGGACGCGCTCCATCACCGCGGCGCCGTCGATGTCGGGAAGGCTGGCGTGGATGCCGAACTCCGGAGCGACGCGGACGGCCTCTGCCGCGTTGGCGGCGGCGATGAGGAGTTTGGACGGCATGCAGCCGACCCGCGCACAGGTGGTGCCATAGGCGCCGCGCTCGATGAGGAGGACATTCTCCGTCGAGGCGCGGGCCGCCTTGTAGGCCGCAAGTCCGGCCGTCCCAGCGCCGATGATCGCGACATCGACGATCCGTTCCGTCATGGGGGTCTCCAGCTGAGGCTCCGGGCAACTTGGAGAACAACCCGCGACGCGCCTCCGCCGTTCCGCTGCTGCACGGCGCGCTGCCACACGAGCGCCGGAATCGAGCTGCGGCGCGACGCCGCTTGAAGTGCCGTGACGCGCCCGCTAAGGAGCGCCCATGCTGAAGCCCGTCTCGGTCGTCCTCGCCCTTTCGCTCGCTTTGTCCGGCTGCGGCATGCTCGGCTTCGGCGGCAACGAGGACGCGCCCGCATTGACCGTGCCGCGCGTCGCCCGTGAGCGGACGGTGAACCCGGCGCAGGCGGCCGAGCTCATCAACGCCCACCGCCGCGCCAAGGGCCTGTCCGCGCTGACGGTCGACCCGCGGCTCAACGCGATCGCCGCGGACACAGCGCGCGAGCTTGCCCGTCGCGACCGGCTGAAGACCGAGATGCACACCGCGGGCGGCCTCGGCGCGCGCCTTTCCAAGGCCGGCTATTCGGCGAGCCGCGCCGCCGAAAATCTGGGCGCCGGCTACCCCACCTTGGCGATGACCGTGGAGGGCTGGGAGAACTCGCCCGGCCACAACAAGAACCTCCTCAACGGCGAGATGACCCACATGGGCATCGGCCTCGCCCTCACCGACAAGGGCAAGTTCCACTCTTATTGGGTCTTGCTGCTGGCGCTTCCCGACTGAGCCGCCCGCCGACGCGCGGCGGGACCGCGGCCCTCGCCCCACACGGTCGCCGTACCGGCTTCAGGGCTTCAGCGCGTCCACCAGGCTGACCTTGCCCGACCCGCGCCGCGCCGGCTTCTGCTGTCCCGGATCAGGCGCCCAGCCGGAAAGAAAGGCGAAGACGAAGGTCGCCTTCAGCCGCCCTTTCGGGTCGGCGTGGTGGGCGCGGTAGTGCGCCTCCGCCGCCGCGAACAGGCCGCGCGGTGCGGGCACACGGCTCGCCAGAATGCCGCGCAGGCCCGCCGCCTTCAGGTCCGCCATCAGTCCGCCCAGGCTGCGATAGGTGACCGGCACCGCAACCTCGTCCACCACCGGGAGCGCGAATCCGGCGCGGGCCATGGCGTCGCCCCACTTGCGCACGTCGCCGAACGGGGCGACGCGCATCGCCGCTCCGCCGGTGAGCTCGGCCTCCGCATGGAGCAGCGAATCGGAGAGTTCGGCCAAGGTGCCGCTCGACGCCGCCGCCCCGAGGAAGAGGCCGTCCGGCTTCAGCGTGCCGCGCATCTGGCCGAGCGCCGCGACGGGATCGTTCGCGAGCGCGAGGTCGTTGATGGAAATGGCGAGGTCGAACGCGCGCAGGAAGGGCTGGTCGATGTCGGCGACCACGTCCGGTCGCTCCGCCGCCGCGGGGGAAACGCGCACCGCCGGCACGCCCAACCCCTGCCACACCGCGTCGATGTCCGGCGTCACCGGCCCGGCGATCAGCGCGCGCGTGAACGAGCGGTTCACGAGGGCGAGGCGCGCGGCGATCTCGTCGGCGAGGCGGGCGTGGACGATGTCGGCCTCGCCGAAGCGGGCGCGCGTGCGGATGCGGGTGCGGTCGAACAGCATAGGCGAGTGGTACAGCGATCCGCGAGATTCAACTACACTCTTAGATTGAAACGGTTTACATTGCCGCGCATGTCGATCACCCACCCGCCTCCCAGCACCGTGGATGTTCCCGCCCCCGCCGCGCCGCGGGGGATCGGCGCGCGCGCTTCGGCCGCGGCGGGATCGCGGCTCCGCGCTGCCGTGGGACGGCTCGGCGCTACCGGCGCAACGGTCCGCGCAAAGGTGGGCGCCGCCGGCACGCGGCTCGGCGCGGCGGCGGCCGACCTCGTCGTTCCGCCGCTCTGCCTCGGGTGCCGCCGGCCACTGGTGGATCCGCGGACCCTGTGCGGCCCGTGCCGGCGCGGGCTGGAGGTCATCGCCGCGCCTTTCTGCGACATCATGGGGACCCCCCTCGCGTTCGACGCGGGGCCTGGCGCCCGCTCGCCCGAGCTGCGCTGGAACCACCCGCTCTACGACCGCGCCAGAGCCGCCGCCGTGTTCGGCCCGGTGAGCCAACGCCTCGTCCACCAGCTCAAATATCACGACGTGCCCGGCGTGGCCGCATTGATGGCCCGCCTGATGGCCCCGGCGATGGCCGACCTCTTGGCGGACGGCGACATCCTCGTCCCCGTCCCGCTCCACCGGCGCCGGCTGCTCTCAAGACGCTACAACCAGTCGGTGCTGATCGCCGATCGGCTGGCGCCACTCGTGGGGCTGCCCGTGGCGCGCGACGCGGTGCGCCGGGTGCGCAACACCCCGCATCAAGTGGGACTGAGCCGCGAGCAGCGGGCGGACAATCTCTACGGCGCCTTCCGCGTCGTGCGGCCGGAGGCGATCGCCGGACGCGGCGTCATCCTGGTGGACGACGTCTTGACCTCCGGCGCGACGGCGGACGCGCTCGCGGTCACACTGCGCGCGGCGGGGGCACGGGCGGTCAGCGTGGCGGTGTTCGCGCGCGTGGTGGGCGAGGCCAACCGTGAACCGGCCTGACCCCGGCCGCGCCTGCAAAAAAGCGGCGCGGTCCCATCATCCGGCCAACACTTCACCGGCAAAACATTGCCCGATCTGTTGCGACGCTTGGCCGCCTGCCTATATCCTTTGCCTTGAGCCTGAAGGAGTTCGCTCAATGGTCAAGGTTGAAGTCTATACTCGCGATCTTTGCGGTTTCTGCACGCGGGCAAAGCGCCTCCTCGACGAGAAGGGCATCGCCTACGTCGAGCACAATGCGTCCGTCGATCCGCAAGCGCGCGAGACGATGATGAAGCGCAGCGGCGCGCGGACCTTCCCCCAGGTCTTCGTGGGCGACATCCACATCGGCGGGTGTGACGATCTTTTCGCCGCCGATCGCTCCGGCAAGCTTGACGCCGCCCTTGCGGGTGAAGTTGCACATTAGGCCGCGCCCGGTCCGAAGCCTGGTTTCGGAGCGCCGCAGCCACGACGTTCCGCGCTGACGGCGCGCCCGACAAGGTGAGCGAGAGTTGATCCACTACACGGTACGCTGCGAGAACGGCCACGCCTTCGACGGCTGGTTCGCATCGTCGAACGCATTTGACGACCAGGTCGCGCGCGGCCTCGTGACGTGCCCGTCCTGCAACTCCGCCACGGTGGAGCGCGGGATGATGGCCCCCGCGGTACAGTCCGCCCGAAAGGCCGACGTCCGCGCCGCGGCGGCCGCCGCCGAGGCGAGCGCACCGACTACCGGCACCGCCCCGACCGGAAGCGCCGCAACGGCGGGCGCGCCCAACGCGAAAGGCGTTCCATCCGTGCCCAAACCCGCCGACGTCGCGCTGGTGGACGAGAGGACGCACAAGCTGCGCGCCTTGATCAGCGCTATGCACGAGGCGGTGAAGGCGAACGGGGTCGACGTCGGCACCCGCTTCGCCGAAGAGGCCCGGCGGATCCACTATGGCGAGGCCGAAGCGCGCGGCATCTACGGCCAAGCCGACATCGACGAGGCGCGGGCCCTCATCGACGAGGGGATCGACATCCTGCCGCTGCCGATGCTGCCCGACGACCAGAACTGACGCGACGACGCGCCCTCAGCGGCGCAGCAGAAACACCGCCTGCTCGCCGAACAGGTTCCAGAACCACCACGGCGCGTTGAGCGGAATGCGACGGCCGGACGAGTTCAGCGCGATCTGCGCCTCCACCGTCACTCCCATCTCGTCGCACAGCTCCACGAAATCGCGGATCGTGCAGAAGTGGATGTTGCTGGTCCGCCACCACGGCTCGGGCAGCAGGTCCGTCTTCGGCATCTTGCCCGTCGTCAGAAGCTGCAACCGCATGCGGTAGTAGGCGAAGTTCGGGAACGAGACGATGCCCCGCTCGCCGATGCGCAACATGTTCTCCAGCACCTTGTGCGGATCGCGCATCGCCTGCAGCGACTGGCTGAGGATCACGTAGTCGAACGACTTGTCCGTATAGGCGTCGAGGTCGGTGTCGGCGTCGCCCTGGATCACGGAGAGGCCGCGCGCCACCGCGTCGTTCACGCCGGTCTGCGACAGCTCGATCCCCGAGGCGCGCACGCCGAGCGTCCTGCGCAGCAGCGACATCAGCAGCCCGTCGCCGCAACCGACGTCGAGAATGCGCGTGCCGGGCTCCACCAGCTCGCGGATGATACGGAAGTCGACCCGCTGTTCAGCGGCTGGAATCACATCGCTCATGGTAATCTCAGGCCGCGGGCGCGGGGACCGCGATGCCGCGCGAGCGCGCCGCACCGGTGAGGAATCCGCGCACGACACGGTGGAATTCGGGTTCCATCAAGAGGAAGGCGTCGTGGCCGCGGTCGGTCTCGATCTCCACGAAGGAGACCTCCGCCCCGGCCGCGTTGAGGGCGTGGACGATGCGCCGGCTTTCCGAGGTCGGGAACAGCCAGTCCGACGTGAAGGAGATCACGCACCAGCGGCTGGGCGACCCTTTGAAGGCATGCGCAAGCTGCCCCTCGTGGTCCGCGGCGAGGTCGAAATAGTCCATCGCGCGGGTGACGTAGAGGTAGGAATTGGCGTCGAAGCGGTCGACGAAGGTGGACCCCTGGTGGCGCAGGTAGGACTCGATCTGAAAATCGGCGTCGAAGCCGTAGGACAGCCCCTCGCGATCCTGGAGCTGGCGGCCGAACTTGCGGTGCAGCGCCGCCTCGGACACGTAGGTGATGTGGGCGGCCATGCGCGCGACGCCGAGCCCCTTGCGCGGCTTCACCCCCTCGATCATGTAGCGCCCGCCGCGCCAATCGGGATCGGCCATGATCGCCTGCCGCCCGACCTCGTGGAAGGCGATGTTCTGCGGCGAGTGGCGCACCCCGGTGGCGATCGGCAAGGCGCAGAAGACGCGCTCGGGATAGCTGACGCCCCATTCCAGCACCTGCATGCCGCCCATCGATCCGCCGACCACGGCGAACAAGGTTTCGATGCCGAGCGATTCCACCAGCATCGCCTGGGCGCGGACCATGTCGCGGATGGTGAGCACCGGCATGTCGAGCGCGTAGGGCTCGGTGCCGCCGGGGCGGATGGAGGCGGGGCCAGTGGAGCCGGAACAGCCGCCGATGACATTGGCGCAGATGACGAAGAAGCGGTCCGTGTCGACAGGCCGGCCGGGTCCGACCATCGCCTCCCACCAGCCGGGGCGTCCGGTCACCGGGTGACGGTTGGCGCAGTGCTGGTCGCCGGTGAGGGCGTGGCAGACGATGACAGCGTTGGTCTTGTCCCGGTTCAGCTCGCCATACGTCTGGTACGCGATCTGCCACGGGTTTAAGCTTTGACCCGCCTCCAGCTTGAGGGGCGAATCGAAACGCGCGACCGCGCTCGACGGTTCGTCCACCTCAGCGCGGCGGCGCTGCTCACGGATATCGATGGCGTCGTCGGCCGCGATGCCGGCGTCGTCCACGAAATCGGAAGGCATAGTAAAATCCTCACTGCGCCGTCGGGCGCATCGGTAAGGTGTGCGACGCTAGGGGGCGCCGGTCCGGGCGGTCAACGTTTTCTTTGCGTCTTGTGCCCTGTCAGTCTATCCAGCCCAGTCTGTCAATGTTGTGAAGCCCATGGTGTCGCCGGTCTTGTCTCCAACGCCTGAGGATCTGTCGTCGCTGCGCGACAGGCTCGATATCGTCGATCGCGAACTGCATCGCCTTTTGCAAGAGCGCTTCGCCATCGTCGAGGCGATCGGCCGAACAAAAGGTGCGGACGAGGCGATCATCCGCCCCGACCGCGAGGTCGATGTGGTGACCAACCGCCTCGCCCTGCACGATGGCGCCATGCCGCAGGAAACGCTGATCCACATCTGGCGCGTGCTGATCGGCGGCGCCTGCGCGGTGCAGCGCCCTTACCGGATCCACGTCACCGACACGCTGGACGCCGCGCGTTACCTCTACGGCCCGGTGGATGTGGTGCGATGGCCCACCGCGTCCGACGCCATCGCCGCGCTGGCCGACAAGCCGGACGACGTTGCGGTGCTGCCGGACGCTTCGGCCTGGTGGGTGGACGGGGCGATCGCCCCGGCGGCCCACGCCTTCGCCCGCTTCACCCAGTCGGACGGGACGAAGATCACCATCCTCGGCGGCGCCCGCGTCGGCGCCAGCACCGGCCCGAAGGTGCTCTGCCTGCGCCACGGCGCCTTTTACGAGTGCGACGCATCCGACCTCGCCGGGACCGACACCGTCCTCGGCCGCTACGCCCCCTCCCCCTTCACGATCCCGGTGGCCCAATGAGTGCTCCGCTCCCCACGCGCCCGCAACCCCGTGACGCGATCATGCGCATCGCCCCTTACGTGCCGGGCCGCGCCACCGCCGGCAGCACGGGGAAGCAATACAAGCTCTCGGCCAACGAAAACCCGCTCGGCCCCAGCCCTGCGGCGCGCGAAGCCTTCATCGCCGCCGCCTCCAACCTCGAGGCCTATCCGGACGGCGGCGCGTCGCTGCTGCGCGAGGCGATCGCCGCGACCTACGGCCTCAACGTCGACCGGCTGATCTGCGGCAACGGCTCGGACGAGATCCTGTCGATGATCGGCCACGCCTTCCTCAGCGAAGGCGACGAGGCGATCTTCACCGAGCACGCTTTCCTCATGTACCGCATCGTCACACTGGCGGCGGGCGCGACCCCGGTGGTGGTGCCCGAGCCCGGCATGCAGTGCGACATCGACCTGATCCTGGGCGCCGTCACCGAGCGCACGAAGATCGTCTTCCTCGCCAACCCGAACAATCCGACCGGCTCTTACACTCCGGCCTCGGAAGTGAAGCGGCTGCGTGAGGGCCTGCCCGGCCACGTGCTCCTCGTCATAGACGCGGCCTACGCCGAGTATGTGCGCAAGAACGACTATGAAAGCGGGATCGAGCTCGTCGCGACGCGCAACGACACGATCATGACTCGCACCTTCTCCAAGATCCACGGTCTGGCGGCGATCCGGCTCGGCTGGGCCTACGCCCCGGCGGCGGTGATCGAGGCTCTGCACCGCGTGCGCGGCCCGTTCAACGTCAACGCCCCGGCGATCGCCGCCGGTGTCGCCGCGCTCGCCGACCGCGCCCATGTGGAGACGGCCGTCGACCACAACCAATATTGGCTGCCCGAGGTGTCGCGCCGGATCCGCGAGATCGGCTTCGGCGTGCCGGACTCGGTCGGCAATTTCATCCTGATCGACTTTTCCACCGTCCCCGGCGCCGATGCGGCGGAGGCCGACGCCTTCCTCGGCGCGCGCGGCTGCGTCCTGCGCAGCGTGGCGGGCTACGGCCTGCCGCACATGCTGCGCATGACCATCGGCGACGAGGAGGCCAACGCCGCCGTCATCGCCGCACTGACCGCTTACAGAGAAGGACTTTCCGGTGCCTGACAGCGAGTTTGCCAGCGAGGATGCCGGATTTTTCTTCGACAGCGTCGCCATCATCGGCATCGGCCTGATCGGATCGTCGCTGGCTCAGGCGCTACGGGCCAACGGGTTCACGGGACCGATCGCCATCGCCGACCGCAACGGCGATGCGCTGCGCGACGCGGAGGCGATGGGCCTCGGCAACAGCTACCACGTCAGCGCCGCGAAGGCGGTGACGGGGGCGGACATGGTCATCCTGTGCGTGCCCGTCGGCGCGATGGGGGCAACGGCACGCGCAATCGCCCCGGCGCTTGCCAAGCACGCCGTCATCACCGATGTCGGCTCCGTCAAAGGCGCCGTCGCGCGGGCCGTCTCCGCAGCGATCCCAGACCGCACCCGCTTCGTGCCCGGCCACCCCATCGCCGGGTCCGAGCAGTCCGGCCCGAAAGCCGGTTGGGCGACGCTCTTTCAGCACCGCTGGTCCATCATCACCCCCACCGACCACAGCGCCGAAGACGCGATCGAGAAGGTCGCCGCCATGTGGCGCGCCATGGGCGCCGAAGTGGAGTTCATGGACATCGAGCGGCACGACCTGGTGCTCGCCATCACCAGCCACGTGCCGCACCTGATCGCCTACAACATCGTGCGCACCGCGTCGGACATGGAGTCGGTGGCCGAGTCGGAGGTGATCAAGTTCTCCGCCGGCGGTTTCCGCGACTCCACCCGTCTCGCCGCATCGGATCCGACGATGTGGCGCGACATCTTCCTGAACAACAAGACCGCGGTGATCGAGACGCTGGGGCGGTTCATGGAAGACCTCGCCATGCTGCAGCGGGCGATCCGCTGGGGCGACGGCGAGCAGCTCTTCGACCTTTTCCAGCGGACCCGCAACATCCGCATGGCGATCGTGGAGGCCGGTCAGGAGACCGCGGCGCCCGACTTCGGCCGCCCGCGCGAGGCGCCGGGCGAGGCCGCCCGCACCCGCCCCGCCGAGCACCACCACCACGAGGGCGAGAGCGGCTGGGACGAGGACGACTGAGGCCGGCGATCCTGGCCCGGCCGCGCGCGTCAGCCCGAGGCGCGGTTCAGTAGAAGCGGAACGGCAGCGGCGGGATCGTCCCGACGGTGAACCAGCCGCCCGGCTTGATTCGTCCGTCGTCGATGGTGATGGAAATGCTGCGCGCTTCCTTGTTGCCCACCATCGTCACCGGCGCGTTGGCGAAGAAGTTGGTCAACAACGTCGTCAGCACCATTTCGGCGTGCGGGTTCATGGTACTCACATAAGGCAGCCCCGCCTCGTAACCGGCGACGGCGACATCGACCGTCCCGTCGATCAACCCGTCGGGCTTGATGCCGAGCGTGCCCTTCAGCGTCACCACCATGTCGCCGCACGCGAATTCCGCCGCTTCGATGATGATCGGCAGGCCGTCCACCGCGGCGCGCTGGGCAAGGTCGCGCGGTGCGCCCTGCAGCAGCGCCGAGCCCCCGGCCACCTGTCCCCGCAGGATGAAATCGAACGGCTCCAGCCCTTCGCGCGGCACCGCATCGCGGACTTGCAGCGCGATGTCGAGGTTGTCCGGCATGTCCGGATTGCGCCTCAAGCTGAGGTCGAGCTCGGCGACGGCGAGGGTCGCCGGCCCGGCGGACATCCCCATGTCGACGATCTCGGCCACGAGCTGGCGCAGGGCGCCGGACGACAGGTCGATCTGCGCGCTGGCATGGGCGAGCCCGAAGTTGGCCTCGATCTCCGCACCGTTGGCGAAATGCAGGCGGGCCGGCGTATCCACCCGCGCAATGATGTGGGCCGGGTCATAGACCTGTGCCGCGACCGTCAGCCCGCCGAGCGCGATCTTGCGCCCGTTGGCGCCCACCTTGCTGCCACTTTCACACCGCACGACGACCCGGAAGGGATAACCCGTGACATGCCGCTCGGCACAGACGAGGATGGCGTCGCGGTCGAGCGCCATCTTTTCGGCGCGCGCGATCTGCCGGTCGACGATGGTCGCTGCCACGAACCAGACGATGGACCAGACGACGAGTGCCGCGAGAATCCCCGCGAGCAGGTACTTGAATCGTCTCGTCGCAGAGCGAGCGGCCATATTCCTCCCTCATCCGGACCCGCTCCGGCGGGCATCGTTGGATATTTGAACCATCAACCGAGTGGACACTAACACCGATCCCGCCGATATGGGCGGGGCGAAAGCGCACGGGTACAGGGGGTGCGAACCGATGTCACTGTTCGTCTTCGGCTACGGCTCATTGATGTGGCGGCCGGGCTTCGAGTTTGAAGACAAGGCCTTCGCCACGGTGCGCGGCAGGCACCGGCGGCTGTGCGTCTATTCCTGGGTGCACCGCGGCACGCAGGAACGCCCCGGCCTGGTGATGGGCCTGGACCGCGGCGGCGCCTGCCGCGGGATCGTGTACCGCGTTGCCGAGAAAAACCGCGATGCCGTGATCGACTATCTGCGCGCCCGCGAGCAGGTGACCATGGTCTATCTGGAGACCACCGTCACCGCCCGGCTGGACGATGGGACGAGCGTCGCCGCCCTCACCTACATCGTCGACCGCAAGCATCCCCAATATGCCGGCGCCTTGTCCGACGATGCCACCTTCGCCCAGGTGAAGGGCGCGGTCGGCCAGTCCGGCCCCAACGAGGACTATGTGTTGTCCACCGCCGACCTCCTCACCGAGGCCGGCATCTCGGACCCGCGCCTTCACACTCTGGCCGCGAGACTGCGTCAGGCCGAGGCGGCCTGAGCCTCGGCGACCAGCCGGGCCGTTTCGGTCTCCACCGCCTCCAGAAGCCGCGCCTTCACCTCCGCCTTCGGTAGCCCCGGCGGGATCGGCGGAAGGAAGCTCACCGTGATCGTCCCCGGATATTTGACGTAGGCGCCCCGCGGCCAGAAGACGCCCGAATTCAGCGCCACCGGCACCAGCGGCACATTCAGCTTGTCGTAGAGGAAGATCGCGCCCGGCTTATAGTCCGGCGGTGCGCCCAGAGGCCGGCGCGTGCCTTCGGGGAAGATGACGATCTGCTTGCCGGTCGCCATCGCCTTCTGCCCGTCGACCGCCAACTGTTTCAGCGCGGACGCACCGGCATCACGGTCCACCGGGATCATCCCATAATGCTTCGCGTACCAGCCATAGAGCGGGATTTTGAGAAGCTCTTTCTTCAATATGATGACGCCTTTCGGCAGCATCGGCACCAGGGCCATCGTCTCCCATTCCGCCTGATGCTTGGCGCCGACCAGAGCCGGCCCCGTAGGGATGTTCTCAGGGTGGAGGATCCTGACGCGCTGACCCACCGTCCACCGCAAGATGACGAGGTCCGCCCCGGCCCAGAAGCGCAGCATGTAGCGCGTCTTGTCGGACGGAAAGAGCAGGATGGGCGAGGACAAAATGGTGACGACGACGAAGAAGACCGTCGCCAAGATCGAGTAGATCACCGTGCGCACGAAGGCGACGGCATGCGCGATGCCGCTGCGTTTGGGCGGAACGGTACGGGCGGACGGGCTGCCGGGGACGGGGTCGCTCGGTTGGCTCAATGGACCATTCTCTCAAGGTGGTGGCGGACCGCGCGGGTCGAGGTCACGGCGACGGTGAGCGTCACGCCCGCCGCCACCGCGAGGAGGATGAGGTAGCCTTTGAGGCCGATACCGGGATCCCCCAAGAGGGCGCGCGATTGGGCCGACTGGGCGCCGCTGGAGAGGGCCGACCACAGCTCCAGCCCGCCGAACAGCAGCAGCGCTGCCGAGAGGCCGATCGCAGCGCCCCGCGCGCCGATGGCGACGAACCGCCGCCCGAAGGCGCGGGTGATGAAGCGGTCCTCCGCGCCGAGTGCGGCCAGCACCTCCACCGTCGCCGCGTTGGTGGCGATGGCCGAGCGCGTGGCGAAGACGATGCACATGGCCGTGGCGCAAAGCATCAGGAGAAGCGCGGCGATGGCCCCGCCCGCCACCGCCGATGCCATGGCGGACAGCCTCTCGCTCCACCCGCTGTGGTCGTCGAGCGATGTGCCGGCGATCGCGGTCAGCTCGCGCGTGAGGGCGTCGGTGTCGATGTCGCCGCCGCGCCGGGCGGTGACGAGGCGCGGGATGGGGAGCGGTGACAGGTCGATCCCCTC
The DNA here is from genome assembly GCF_001927245.1 of Acuticoccus yangtzensis. Classification (GTDB taxonomy): domain Bacteria; phylum Pseudomonadota; class Alphaproteobacteria; order Rhizobiales; family Amorphaceae; genus Acuticoccus; species Acuticoccus yangtzensis. Next base: position 271,023 of record NZ_MJUX01000007.1, read on the forward strand.
GCCGAGCCACGGCTCCAGCAGCGCCTCGGACTCCGCCGCGCTGACGATGGCGACGTCGTCGACCCCCGGCGCGGCGGAGAGGATTGCGGCGGCACGGTCGAGCCGGCCCTCGATCGGGTCCCCGTCGAGCGGGAGCACGGTGACGGTGATCTCGTCCAGCACGGTGGCGCTCCACGCCCCTGCCGCGCGGTCGATGATGACGGCGCTGCCGGCGAGCAGGGCGCACAGGAAGGTCATGATGGCGACGACGGCGACGAGTCCGCGCCCGGCGATGGAGCGTGGCGAGACGATGGGGCCGTCCTCGGTGGGCCGGTCCTGGTCCTCGCCGGGGTCGACCGGTCTGGCACGGCCGCGCACCTTGCGCCGCGGCTTGGCGGGCCGGCTGGGGCTGTAGGCGGAGGTCATGGCCTCGCGAACGTCATTCTCCGCGCCGCGGCGGGGGGACGTGTCCGGCGCGGCGCGCGCCTCCGCGCCGCCGTCCGCCGCTGCGGTGCCAGCGAGCTCGTCGGCGTCGTCCACGAGGCTTCCGGCGGCGGCCTGTCCGCTGGCGGCGCGGCCGCTTTGTTCGGCGCCTCCCTGCCCGGTGCGTCCCCGTCCTGCGCTCCCCTGCCCGGCCCCGCCTTGCCCTGCGCGGCCTTGTCCCGCGCCGCTTTGTCCGGCACCGCCTTGTCCCGCTTCGTGGTCTGTCCGCCTTCCGCCGGCGTGTCCCGTCGCGGCCTGTCGCGTGCGGCCCGTTCCCGTGCTGCCCTGTCCGTCGTGGCGTGGCGCATCCGTGGCTGACGGCTCCGTTCCGCGCCGGTCGCCGCCGCCGTCCGGGTCCGCTGCGCGGGCATCGCGGTCAGTGCGCTGCCTGTCCCCCTGTGCCGCATGAGGGTCCCGCGCGGGCGCGCCGCGGGAGGGGGCGGGCCTCTCCCCCGCGCGGTCGGCGGAGGGGCGGGGCGCCACAGAGGGGTCCGCCGCGCCGTGCGGATCACGGCGGCGCGGGGCGCGCATCGCATCACGCCGCGGGACGTAGCCTTCGTCGGGAAGGCCGCGCGGCGGCGGCGGCGGAGCGGCAGGCTCCTCCGGCGGGGTGGGGGTCAGGCGGCGCGGACGCGGCGGCGCGTCGTCCCGACTCGCCACCGGAACGGGACGCGGCGCGGACGGGGCGCCGCGCGTATAGCGTGAGGCGGTCGGTGCCGGGGCACGCCCGTTGCGCTCGCCGCCGCCCTCCTGACCGTCTCCCCTCGGCGCGCCGGGGCGAGCGTCGTCACGTCCGCGCTCCTGTGGAGCCCGGCGGTCCTGCGGAACACGGCCATCGGCCTCGCGGTCACGAGGCGCGCGTTCGGCCGGCGGGCGACTGGATGCGGGAAGCTGAGGCGTCGCGCGCGAGCGTTCCGGACGCGGCGGACGGCCGCCCCCCTCGCCCGGTCCGGCCCAGCCGTCGCGCGGTGCATCCTCGTCGGGCCGGCGCCCTGGTGCGGTGCGGCGCCGGTCGAACTCGCCCCCCTCCATCAGCCGTGCCCCCGTGCGGCGGTGCGGCTCGCGCCGGCCCGTGCGCCCGCAGTCGCCGTCGTCGTCGTCGTCGTCGTCGTGACGGCGTCGACGCTCGCCCCCAAGGCGGCCATGGCGCACCCGGCGGGCGCCTGCGTGGTCAGGGCGCGCGCGAACGCGCTGCTGACGATCTCGGCACACGTGGCGGTGGACCCGGCGGTGCCGTCCCTCCCGCTCTTGTCCCTCCTGATGATCGCCCTTTCGATCATGGTGAGGTCTCGAGCTGGCCATCGAACAGGATCAGGCGGCGCGCGTCGATCTGGTCCATGAGCGCGATGTCGTGCGTTGCGATCACCACCGATGTCCCCAGCCGGTTCAGCTCCAGGAACAGCCGCAGCAAGCGCTTTGCCATCGGCGGGTCCACGTTGCCGGTCGGCTCGTCGGCCAGCAGCACGTCCGGCTGCGTGACGAGGGCGCGGGCGATGGCGACGCGCTGCTTCTCGCCGCCCGACAGCACCGGCGGGAAGGCGTGGCGCTGATCGGCAAGGCCCACCCATTTCAGAAGCTCGCCCACGTCCGCACGGTAGCTGTCCGGCTCGCGGCCCTGGATGCGCAGGGGGAGCGCCACGTTGTCATAGGTGGACAGGTGGTCGAGCAGGCGGAAATCCTGGAACACCACGCCGATGCGGCGTTTGAGGGCCGGCACCTCCTTGCGCGTCACGGTCGACACGTCGGCCCCGAACAGGCTCATGAAGCCGCGCGACGGGGTGAGGGAGAGTGACAGGAGACGCATGAGCGTGGTCTTGCCCGCGCCCGAGGGGCCGGTGAGGAACTGGAACGAGCGCGGCGGGATCTGGAACGACAGGTCGCGCAAGATCTCCGGGCCATTTCCGTAGCGCAGACCGACATTCTCCAGCGTGATCATGTGCCTCCCCGCTGGCCGGTCCACCGTGCCGCGTGCTTTGGTCCGGCGCGCCTGTGACCCGTTGGCGCGCGGCTGGATGCCCGCCGACGGAGACTTTTCCCGCCCCGATGTTGCGGCTCCACCGGATGAACGCGAGCCGAAACTGCCACGGGGTCCGAGCGGGCCAAATTACCACAGTCGTCCGCCGCCCGTCCGTTCGGGCGGCGTCGTCCACAATGGCGATATCGGCCCGAGGGGTGAAGACGCAAGTTCAATCAACGCGGAGGCGATGGACCGGCCGGGACACCGGCGGCTGTGCGGCGGGCGGCCAGGCCCCCAGCGGACGGCAGGGGTAAGCCGCGAAGGCGCATCGCTCGGCAGCGCCAGCGCGAAAGGCCATGGCACCGCTCCGCAGATGGCGGTGGCCAAATCTTCCGCGCAAGGGCGGCGGGCCGTCGCTGAACCGGCGGCGGCGGGTGCCGCCCCCGTCCGTCAGGTGGCGGTCGATCTCAGCGTCAGGCCGGGGCCGGGGGCGTCCGGCCTCGGCGCCGCCTCGGCACGCCGGAGGTCAGGGCAGGAGGCGCTCCAGGTAGTCGCGTTCGAGGCGCGGCAGGGACATGTCGCCGAGGCGGTCGCGCAGCATCTGCAGAATGCGGCGGGCGGCCTGGGTGTCGATCTCGTCCGGCACGCCGACGCGGCTGGTATCGGCATAGGTGCCCTCGCGGCGCTGGCGGCCGAGGGGGTCGCGGCCGGGGCCGGGCTGGCCCTGCCCCATCTGGTCGCCGTCCTGGCCGCCCTGCTGCTGTTGCTGCGCCTCGGCGAGCTGGCGGGCCATGTCCTGGGCGCCCTCGCGCAGCGCCTGCAGCGCCTCGGACTGATCGCCGACGGCCTGCCCGGCGCGGTTCTCGCCCAGCGCCTCGCCGGCCTCGCCCATGCGGCGCTGCGCATCGCCCATCCGCTCGCCGGGCTCGAAGCCGCGCTCCGTGAGGCGGTCCATCAGCTCCTGAAGTTGCTGCTGCAACGCCTGCTGGTCGCGCTGGAGGCGCTGCATGGCCTCGGCACGCTGCTGCGGCGTCATTCCGTCCTGCTGACCGTTACCGCCGGGCTGGCCCTGGTTCGGCTGACCCTGCTGGCCGAAGGGCTGCCCCTGCTGGCCGAAAGGCTGGTTCTGGAACGGGCTGGAGGGCTGGCCGAAGGGGCTGCGCTGCTGTCCGAACGGGCCGTTCTGCTGGCCGAAACCCTGCTGACCCTGCTGGCCCTGTTGCCCTTGCTGGCCCTGTTGACCCTGGTTCATGCCATAGGTCTCGTCCATCAGCTCCTGCTGGCGCTGGATCATGCGGCCGAGCTCGTCCAGCGTCTGGCCCTCCTCGCCCATCTGCCCCTGTTGGCCTTGCTGGCCCTGCCCTTGTTGGCCCTGACCCTGCTGGCCCTGCGCCATCTGCAGGTTCTGCATCATCTGCTGCATCTCGGCGAGCAGCGCCTCCGCCTCAGCATGGCGGCCTTCGCGGGCCAACTCCTCGATGCGCTTCAGCATCTCGTCGAGGTCGTTCTGGGTGATCATCTGCGCATTGGGGTCCATCTGCCCCTGCTGCTGCGGATTGTTCTGCATGTTCTCGGCGAGGGCGCGCATATAGTCCTGCATCGCCTGGCGCAGCTCCTGCGTCAGGCGGGCGATCTCCTCCTCCGAGGCGCCGTCCTCCAGCGCGCGGCGCAACCGCTCCTGCGCGGCCTTCAGTGCACGCTCGGCGTCGGACAGGCCGTCGTCTTCGAGCAGCACCGCGAGTTCCCAAAGCTGGTCGAGCATGTCCCGCAACTCGTCGTCGGTGCGGGCGGCGGCAAGCTCGGCATAGGCGACGCGGGCGGCGAGATAATGCCCCGCGCTGGCGAGGACGCCGGGGTCGAGCAGGATGAGGTCCATCGCATCGACCACGCGGGCGACGGCACCGGCATCCATCGCGAGTGCGGCGCGCTGCTCGATCACCGCGCGGGCGACCTCGTTGGTGAAGGGGCGCGCGGGAAGGCGGAAGGTTTGCCCCTCGCTGACGCCGGTCTGGCCTCGCCCGTCCGTCGCCTTCAGGGTGAAGACGACCTCCTGTCCGGCATAGGGGTGGGAGGTCAGATCGTGGACGGTGCGCGCCTGGCCGCGCATCCCCGCTCCGCCCGGCAGCGTGAGAGGAAAGGCCGGATCCTCTACCAGGGGCCGCCGGTCGCCGTTGGCGCCCACGGGCGCGGCGGTCGCCTCGGCGGAGGCGATGCCATAATCGTCGTCGAGCTGGTAGCGCAGCTCGAACGTGTCGCCCTGGGCGTTGGTCGGCGCTTCGGTGAAGCGCACGCGCGGCGCTTCGTCCGGCACGGCGGAGAAGGTCCAGGTCTCCAGCGCCTCACCGTCGCGCAGGACGGCGACGGACATGGCACCGTCGATCGTCACCGTCCCTTCCATGGCGCTGGCGGACTGAGCGTCCGCCCCGTCCAGCAGGGTCATGGCTTGTTCGCCGGCGGCCGTCCCGCCGCTGACGACGAGGCTCACCCCGCCCATCCCTTGCGTGCGCACGGTGAGGATGGAGCCGGTCGGAACTCGGATGCCGTCGCCGGTCTCCACCCGCGTCGCCGAGGACAGGAAGAGCGGCGAGCGGCCGGTATAGGCGGGCGGCGTGACCCAAGCGTCGAGCCGGAATTGGGGGCCGGCGGCGACTTCGACGGGGACGGTGAAGTCGAACGGGGTGATGAGGCGCTCGGCCAGCGCACCGGCGCCGACGACGAGGCCGATGAAACCGACGATGCCCACCGCGGCGCGCAGCGCATAGGGGTCGTGGGGGACGAGGTCGGCGCGCGGCAGCGGCGTTTTCAGCGCGGCGAGGCGGGCTTCGGCGCGGCGGCGGTGCGCCTGCCAGATCTTCTCGGCGAAGGCGTCGCCGCCGGGGGCGAGGCGGTCCTCGTAGGTGTTGAGGGGCTGGTGATCGAGCGCGGCGTCGGCCTCGAGCCGGCGCATGGCTTCGGTTCGGCCGGGCATCGTCACCTTGAGGAGGCGCCAGCCGGCGAGCACGAAGAGGACGGCGAAGGCGGCGAGCCCCACCAGCTTGGCGGTGACGGAGAGGCCGACCCAAAGCCCCATCCACGCCGAGGCGAGGAAGAGGATGACCACCCCGACCATGGGGGCGAGTGCGGGCCAAAGCCGCTCCCAGGCGATGGCTGCACGCGCGGACAGGATGAGCCGCGACAGTCTCGTCGTGAGCGGTGAGGCCATTCTACACGTCCCCTTTGATACGCCGGCCCTCCGTTACGCGGGACCACGCGGACCGGACGGCGCCCCGTCACGCGGCAACCGTCGCCACGCGGAACGCCCGTCCGGCGGCCCCCCGGACCAGAACATGACCGCGGAGAAACCTTGCCAAGATTAAACGCGGGAATGCAGGCGACAAGCCATCCGCCGGTTAAACACGTCACATATCCGTGCCGGTGGCTGTGGCGGATGGTCCCGCATCGGCGGCGTGCGCATTATCCTTGCGCAAAATCGGCCGAGCCTTGCCGGTCCGGTGACGGCGCCGCGGCAGGACGCAAAAGAGCGGGGGAAAAATCGGCCCGCCCGCGCCGCGGATGGCGCGGTGCCTTGTGGGGTCCGCTGCCTGGTTAGACGTCGCCGTCCACGGGCGCGCGGCGGGCGGCCTCGGCGATCCAGTCCGGCACCGTGTCGCGGGCGATCTGCTCGGCCACCGACAGAGGCGGGCGCACCACGGCGTAGCGCTCGCCCGACACCAGAACCTCCGGCACCAGGACGCGGGTGTTGTAGGTTGACGCCTGTACCGCACCGTAGGCGCCCGCGCTCATGATGGCGAGGAGGTCGCCCCGCTCCACCGGCGGCATGTCGCGCCCGAGCGCCAGATAATCGCCCGTCTCGCACACCGGCCCGACTACGTCGACGGTGGCCTTCGCCCCCGGCCGCGGCACCACCGGCACGATCTCGTGGTGGGCGTCGTAGAGCGTCGGGCGGATGAGGTCGTTCATCGCCGCGTCGGCGATGACGAAGCGCTTGGCCTCGCCGTCCTTGGTGTGGACGACGCGCGTCACCAGAATGCCCGCGTTGGCGGCGATCATCCGCCCCGGCTCCAGCACCACGCGGCAACCGAAGCGGTTGGCATGGCGCGCGACCAGGGCGGCATAGTCCGTCGGCAGCGGCGGATCGGGATTGGCCGGATCATAGGGCACGCCGAGCCCGCCGCCGACGTCGATATGGTCGATGGTGTGGCCGTCGCCGCGCAGGGTGTCGAGGAGGTCGCCGAGCACGGTGAAGGCCGCGTCGAACGGCTCCAGCGCGGTGATCTGCGAGCCGATGTGCATGTCGACGCCGCACACCCTGAGGCCCGGCAGCTTGGCCGCCTCGGCATAGATGCCGCGGGCGCGCGAGGCGGGGATACCGAACTTGGTTTCCGAGGCGCCGGTGGCGATCTTCTTGTGTGTCTTCGCGTCGACGTCCGGGTTCACGCGCAGCGACACCGGGGCGGTGACACCCATCTCGGTGGCGATGGCGGAAATCCGGCGCAGCTCGCTTTCCGATTCGGCGTTGAAGCAGAGGATCCTGGCGCCCAGCGCGGCGGCAATCTCGGCATCCGTCTTGCCGACGCCGGAGAAGACGATGCGTTCGCCGGGCACCCCGGCCGCCAGCGCGCGGGCAAGCTCGCCGCCCGAGACGACGTCCATCCCCGCGCCGAGTTCGGCCAGCAGCGACAGCACGGCCTGGTTGGAGTTCGCCTTCATGGCGAAGCACACGAGGGTCGGCACGCCCGCCGCCGACAGCGCATCGGCGAACACGCGGTAGTGCCGCGTCAGCGTGGCGGAGGAGTAGACGTAGACCGGCGTGCCGACGGCCTCGGCGATTTCGGTCAGCGGGACGTCTTCGGCGTGGAGCGTCCCGTCGCGGTCGGCAAAATGGTGCATTATTGAAGGATCGGATCGAGAACGAACTTGCGGTCCGGCACTTCGTCGGTGCCCGGATCGTGCGGGAAGCGGTCGACCATCGGCATGGTTTCGATCGTGACCGGGGCTTCACCCGAGCCGCGACGGCCGCAGGCGCCAAGCGCGAGCGCGGCGGCGAGTGCCGGGACGAGGAGAAGGACGCCCGATCGTTTCAGCACGGCGCGGTTCTGTAAGGGGCTGCGGCTCATGGACGGCTCCCGAGGATCTCGCGCCAGCGGGCGGCCTCCTGGCGGACCCGTTCGGGCGCCGTGCCGCCAAGCGACATGCGGCTCGCCACCGACGCGTCCACCGTGAGGACGCCGAGCGCGGCCTCGGTAATGCGCGGGTCGACGAATTGCAGCTCGTCGAGGGTCAGATCGGAAAGCTCCTTGCCGGCCTTGTCGGCGGCGAGGACGCAGGCGCCGGTGACGTGGTGGGCATCGCGGAACGGCATCCCGACCTCACGCACCAGCCAGTCGGCAAGGTCGGTGGCGGTGGTGTGACCCTTCACCGCGAGCGCCCGCATGGCGGCGGTGTTGGGGGTGAGGTCCCGGACCATCCCGGCGGAGGCGCGCACGCAGAGCGACAGCGCCGGCATCGCGTCGAACAGCGGCGGCTTGTCCTCCTGCATGTCCTTCGAATAGGTCAGCGGCACGCCCTTCATGACGATGAGCAGCGTGTTCAGCGCGCCGACGATGCGGCCCACCTTCGCGCGCACCAGCTCCGCCGCGTCCGGGTTCTTCTTCTGCGGCATGATCGACGAGCCGGTGGTGAACTCGTCCGACAGCTTGATGAAGCCGAACGGTGCCGAGCACCAGATGACGATCTCTTCGGCGAGGCGCGACAGGTTCACCGCGCAGATCGACGCCATCGCCAGCGCCTCCAGCGCGAAGTCGCGCGCCGACACGGCGTCGAGCGAGTTGCGGGCGGGGCCGTCGAACCCCAGCGCGCGAGCGGTCATCTCGCGGTCGATTGGGAAGGCGGTGCCGGCCAGAGCCGCGGCGCCCAGCGGCGAGGTGTTCATGCGGGCCCGCGCGTCGGCGAGGCGGCCGCGGTCGCGCGCGATCATCTCCACATAGGCCAGCATGTGGTGGCCGAAGGTGATCGGCTGGGCGGACTGCAGGTGCGTGAAGCCGGGCATCACCGTCCCGGCGAACTCCTCGGCGCGCTCGACGAAGGCGTGCTGCAGGTCGAGAAGCTCACCGTCCAGCGCGTCCAGCGCCTCGCGCACCCAGAGCTTGAAGTCGGTCGCAACCTGGTCGTTGCGCGAGCGGGCGGTGTGCAGGCGGCCCGCCGCGTCGCCGACGATCTCCTTCAGGCGCGACTCGATGTTCATGTGGATGTCTTCGAGGGCGCGGCTGAAGGGGAAGGACCCCGCCGCGATCTCGGCCGAGATCTGGTGCAGACCGGTGGTGATCGCCGCCGCGTCCTCGTGCGACACGATACCGGTCTCGGCAAGCATCGCCACATGTGCCAAGGAACCGGCGATGTCCTGGGTGGCAAGCGCCTTGTCGACGTCGATCGAGGCGTTGATCTCCTCCATGATGGCGCCGGGTCCCGCCTCGAATCGACCGCCCCAGAGAGCATTTCCGGCGGGGGTCAGCGGGCGGTTCATGGGTGCCTCCAGTGAGGGTGGCCCGGTTCGGGCCGGAGCGAAAGGAATGGAACGTGCCGAGACATTGGCTGACTTACGCAATGGCCGCGCTCGGCGCGTTGGTGATCTTCGTGGCCACGGTGGTCTTCACCGCGCGTCCGACACTCTTTAGTGACCTCGTCCGCGGCCCGCAATGCCAGGCCAGCACGGCGATCGCCGAGGCGGTCGCCCCGTTCGCCAAAGGGCAGATGGCCGCCTTCCGCACCGTCACCCCCGCCAACGCCGAGACGCTGCCCTTCGACGGCACCGGCGATGACGTCACCACCCTCGCCGCGCTGAAGGGCAAGGTCACCCTCCTCAACCTGTGGGCCACATGGTGCGCCCCGTGCCGCGCCGAAATGCCGTCGCTCGCCGCGCTGCACGAGGCGAAGAGCGGGCCGGACTTCGCGGTCGTCGCCACCTCGATCGACGACAAGGACCGCGGCCGGCCGGAGGATTTCCTGGCCGAAACCGGCGCCACCGCCCTCGCCTACCACCGTGAGCCGACGCTGACCCTCTTCAATTCGCTGCGTCAGGCCGGGCTGACGGAGGGCATGCCGACGACGCTTCTTTTGGGGCCGGACGGCTGCATCGCCGGCGTGTTGGCGGGCGCCGCCGCTTGGGACGGGCCCGACGCGAAGGCGCTGGTGGACGCCGCCCGCGGCGCGATCTGACCGGCCCGACCGGCGACGCCCGCGCGGAGCCGACGCTGAGACCCACGCGATCACGATGTCGTGCGCGGCCGTGTGCGCAGCGTGAAGAGACCGCAAGTCTTCATCAAGACCAATGAACAAACGAGGTTAATACCTGGATCCGCGCGATGCAAAAGCGCAACAAGAGAGCCTCAATCGCGAAGCTTTCACATCTTTTTGGATTGCTCACCCTGCCCGGCTGCGGAACACTTTCAAAAATTGATGCCACAATGATTGGGAGTGACGCCATGCGTCGGTATATAATCCGCCTGTTCACGGCCGGCCTGCTGGCCGCTGGGCTCGGAACCAGCCTCGCCGCCCCGGCCGAGGCCGCCCGCGTCACCGCCACCGTCGACCTGTCGGCGCAGCTCATGTACGTCAGCGTCGGCAACACCCACGCCTATACATGGAAGATCTCGTCCGGCCGCAAAGGCTTCCGCACCCCCACCGGCACGTACAAGCCGACGCGGATGTACCGCAAATATTTCTCCCGCAAGTATGACGGCTCGCCGATGCCGAACTCTATCTTCTTCCGCGGCGGCTATGCCATCCACGGTACCGGCTACACCAAGAGCCTCGGCCGCCCCGCCTCGCACGGCTGCGTGCGGCTGCATCCGGAAAACGCCCGCACGCTCTACAACCTCGTCAACAGCCACGGCCGCGCCAACACGCGCATCCGCATCAAGTATTGAGGCAAGAGGTTACAGCGCCCCCTCGGTGGGAATGTTGATGACCTCGCCGCAATGCTTGCAGTGCACCGCGTCGAGGTCATGCTTTTCGAGGCCGCACTTGGGGCACTCGAACGCCACCTTGTTGGGCCGGAACAGCGTCTGAATGAGCCGCAGGAACAAGCCGACGCCGAACACCATGATGACGATCGTCAGCGCCCGCCCCCACGTGTCGCTGACGACGATGTCGCCGAAGCCGGTCGTCGTCAGCGTGGCGATGGTGAAATAAAGCGCGTCGACGAAGGTCGTGATTTCGGGATTGACCGGCCGTTCGATGACGTAGACCAGCGCCGTCGTGATGAAGAGGAAAACGGTGAGGTTGAGCGCCGCCTCCACCACCTCCTCGCGCTGGCGGAACCACTTGTAGTCCCGCCTCAGATCCACCACCAGGCGGTAGGACCGCAGCACGCGCAGGATGCGCAGCACCCGCACCAGCGCCAGATCCGGCGCGATCAACGCCCCGAACAGGGCGATGATCACGACGAGGTCGAGATAGAACATCAGACTGCGCAACTGCACGATGGACCGGCGCATGGCGATGGTGCGCGCCGCGAGATCCAGCGTCAGGCAGATGCCGATGACGATGTCGATGATCGGCAGCGTCGTGCTTCCGCTCACCGTGGTGATGACGAAATAGCTGATCGTCACCACGTCGAAGGCGAGCATGGCGAAACGGAAGCGGCGCGACAGCGGCGAAAATCCGAAATAGCACTCCCGCACCAGGCGCAACGCCCGCTGCCACCGCGTGTCCGGCTCGTCGCGGATGCCGCGGGCGAGACCGCTGCGCGGCATCTCCCCCACCGTCCCATGATCGTCCGCCATCCCGTCCGCCCGGTCGTTCATCCGCCATTCTCCCCGTTCCCCTCACCATGCGTTGAACGGACGCATCGTTCCACCGGCTGACGAAAGTCGGTAAATTCGGGGCGATCGGGGGGAAAGACGATGATAATAAATGCATTTGGCCGCCGCGCGCCCTGGCTCGCCGCCATCGCCGCAGCGCTGACACTCGCGGCAAGCCACGGCGCGCTTGCCGACCGCACCCTCGAAAGCCTCGCCGGTTTCGACCTGCCGGGGGGCGACTACCGCACCCTGCGCTCGGTGCCGCTGGAGGAATGCGAGAGCGTGTGCCTCGCCGACACCGCCTGCGCCGCCTTCACCTATAACGAGCGCGCCCGCTGGTGCTTCCTGAAGTCGAGTGCGGGGGAGCGCGTCGCCTATCCGGGTGCGACCTCCGCCATCGTGCGCGAGAGCACCTCGGTCGACGCGCTGCCGCTGCCGGACATCGCCTTCCTTCCCGGCTCCATCGTCGCCGACGCGGCGCGGCTGGAGGCGCAGATCTCCGCCGTCAACCGCACAATGCGCCAGGTGGGGGTGATCACCCCTGCGCTGGCCGGCCCCGCCGCCGCCCAACGGTCGGACACCTATCTCGACCTCGCCCGCTCGCTCCGCGCCGCCAGCTTCGACGATTATTCCGACCGCATGGATGCGCAGGCGATGGCGGGCGCGGCGGCCTATCTCGGCCTCAAGACGGCCACCGCGCCGCTGCAGCAGGGCCGCGCCCTCGCCCTCCTCTCGCGGGTGATGGAGAGCCAGGGCCTGTTCCGCCCGGCGATCGAATCCTCCGCCGCCAGCCTCGCCTTCGCGCCCGACGCCGCCGAGGCCGAGCGGCTCGAAACCCTGCGCGCCGAACACGGCTTCCGCGTGCTCGACTATGAGGTCGATTCCGAAAGCCTGTCGCCGCGCCTCTGCGTGCAATTCTCCGAACCCCTGTCCGGCGACGCGGTGGCGCTGCAACGCTTCGTCACGCTGGACGGGGCGTCCGACCCCACGCTGTCGGTCGAGAACCAGCAGCTCTGCGTGGAAGGGCTGACCCACGGCGAACGCTACATCGTCTCGCTGCGCGCAGGCGTCCCCTCCACCGTCGGCGAGACCTTGCGCCAGCCGTCCGAATTCCGCGCCTACGTGCGCGACCGCGCCCCGATCGCCCGGTTCGAGACCAACCGCTACGTCCTCCCCGCCGCCGCCGAGGGGATCCCCGTCACCTCCGTCAACACGGACGAGCTGGAGCTGGCGCTCTACCGCGTCAACGACCGCAACATCGCCGACGTCGTGCGGCGCGACGAGTTCAAGCGCGCGCTCTATCCGTGGGAGGTCAGCGACATCGCCGACGACCGCGGCGCGCTGGTGTGGGAGGGCCGCCTCACCACCGCATCGGAACGCAACACCGAGGTGCGCACCCTCATCCCGCTCGGCGAGGTGCTGCCGCGGACCGAACCCGGCGTCTACGTGATGACGGCCACCCCGGCCGAGCTTGCCGACCGCTCGAACCAGACGGCGACGCAGTGGTTCATCGTCTCCGACCTCGGCCTCTCCACCTTCTCCTCCGGCCCTACGGTGGACGTGTTCGTGCGCTCGCTCGCCTCGGCGGGGGCGCGCGCCGGTGTCGAGGTGGCTCTCCTCGCCCGCAACGACGATGTGCTGGCCACCGCCGTCACCGACGCTGAAGGCCACGCCCGCCTCACCTCCACCGCGCCGGTGAGCGGCAGCCAGGCCCCCACCCTCGTCACCGCCAGCGACGGCGAGGACTACGCCTTCCTCTCCCTCGTCGGCGGCGCCTTCGAGCTGACCGACCGCGGCGTCGCCGGCCGCACCGCCCCCGGCCCGATCGACGCCTTCCTGGCGACCGAGCGCGGCGTCTATCGCGGCGGCGAGACGGTTCACCTCACCGCCCTCCTGCGTGACGATACCGCCCGCGCCCTCTCCCTCCCCCTCACCATCCGCCTGGAGCGGCCGGACGGTGTCGTGTCCCGCGCGATCACCACCCGCGCGGACGATGCCGGCGGCACGGCGCTCGCCATGGACCTGACCACCAACGCCGCCACCGGCACGTGGACCGTCTCCGCCCACGTCGACCCGAACGGCCCCGCCGTCGGCCAGACCACCTTCCTGGTGGAGGACTACGTTCCGCAGCGCATCGCCGTCGACATCACCAGCGAGGCCACCGAGGCCGTCGCGGGCGAGACCCTCACCGCCGACCTCAGCGCGAAATTCCTCTACGGCGCGCCCGCCGCCGACCTCGTCACCGAAGGCACGCTGATCGTACGCCCCGCCACCGGGATCGCGGGGTTCGAGGGCTATCAGTTCGGTCTCGTCCAGGAGCCCTTCACCCCCACCCGCACGCCGCTGTTCGACATGCCGCGCACAGGCGCGGACGGCTCGGCCACCCTCACCATTCCGGTCCCCGATCTGGCGGACGTCTCCGCCGCGCTGGAAGCGCGCATCGTCGTCAACGTGCGCGAGCCGGGCGGGCGGCAGGTGGGCGACGGCCTCACTCTGCCGATCCGGGCAGAGCGCCCGCTGATCGGCATCAAGCCGAAGTTCGCGGACGGCACGGTGGCCGAAGGTACCCGCGCCGGGTTCGACATCATCGCCCTCGCCCCCGACCGCAGCCGCGTGGAGACCGAGGCCGAATGGGTGCTGACCCGCATCCACCGCAATTTCCAATGGTACCGCCGCGACGGGCGCTGGTTCTACGACAGCTCCGAGCGGCTGGAGGAGGTCGCCAGCGGCACCGTCTCCATCGGCACCGAGATGCCGGCCGCGGTCTCCGTCCCGGTCGAGTGGGGCCGCTACCGGTTGGAGGTGGTGGACGCCGCCGACCCGCTCGTCGGGTCCTCCACGGCCTTCAACGCGGGCTGGGTGAGCGATACCGCCGCTGCCGACACGCCCGACATCCTGGAAGTCCACCTCGACCGCGAGACCTACGCCGCGGGCGACACGGCCACCTTGCGCATCGTCCCGCGCTTTGCCGGGACCGCCCTCGTCACGGTCTTGTCGGGTAGCGTGCAGCACTCTGAAATCGTGGACGTTCCGGCGGGCGGCGCCGAAGTGGCGCTCACCGTGGCCGAGGACTGGGGCCCCGGCGCCTACGTCGCCGCCACGCTGTTCCGCCCGGCCGAACCCACGGCGGGCGGCGCCCCTCTGCCGCAACGCGCCGTCGGCATCGCCCACATGGCGGTCGGCACTGAGATGCGCACGCTAGACGTCACGATCGGCGCCCCGGCCGCGACCCATCCGCGCCAGACGCTGGACGTACCCGTCACCCTCGCGGGCCTCGCCCCCGGTGAGAGCGCCTATGTGACACTCGCCGCCGTCGATGTCGGCATCCTCAACATCACCGGCTACACCCCGCCGGACGCGGTCGGCCACTTCCTCGGCCAGCGCCGCCTCGGCGTCGAATTGCGCGACCTTTATGGCGACCTCATCGACTCCTCGGGGGCGATGCGCAGCCGGGTGCGCTCCGGCGGCGACGGGCCGGGGTCCGGCACCGAGTCGCTCCCGCTCGCCGAGGCGCCGGTCGCCCTCTTCACCGGCGTGCTCACCGCCGGGCCGGACGGGCGGGTGAACGCCAGCCTCGACATCCCGTCCTTCAACGGCACGCTGAAGTTGATGGCCGTCGCCTGGACCGCCGACAAGGTGGGCAACGCCTCCGCCGACATGGTGGTGCGCGACCCCGTGGTGGTGGCGGGCACCCTCCCCCGCTTCCTCGCCCCCGGCGACACCACCCGCATGCGCATCGACCTCCACAACGTCGCCCACGTGGCGGGGGACTACCGTCTCAACATCATGTCCGGCGGACCGATCGTTCTCGACCGGCAGCCAAGCACCTTGCGGCTCGACGTCGGCGAGCGCAGCGCGGTGGAAATCCCGCTGTCGGCGACCGGCACCGGCGAGGCGACCATCATCGCCCAGCTCGACGGGCCGGACGGTCTCTCCATCGACAAGGATTACGTCATCACCGTGCGCCCCGCCGCCGCCGAGGTGCGCGAGAGGCGACTCTCGGTACTGAGCCCCGGCGAATCCCTGACCCTCGGCGATGATCTGCTGGCCCCATTCGACGCCGACGCCGAGCTGACCCTCTCGGCCGGCAACGGCAACCTCGACGTTGCCGGGCTCCTGACGATGCTCGACCGCTTCCCCTACGGCTGCTCCGAGCAGACGGTGAGCCGCGCCTTGCCGCTGCTTTACGTGAACGAGGTCGCCCGCGCGATCGGCATGGAGGAGGACGCGGCGCTTCCGGACCGCATCCGCCAGTCCATCTCGCGCGTTCTGGCCAACCAGTCGTCCTCGGGTGGGTTCGGCCTGTGGTCGCCGGGGTACGACCTGTGGCTGACCGCCTATGTGATGGACTTCCTCACCCGCGCAGAGGAAGCCGGCTACGACGTTCCCGAAATCGCCTTCCAATCCGGCCTCGACCGGCTGCAGTCCGTGCTCTCCTACGTGAGCGAGATCGAGGGCGAGCGCGGAACGGACATCGCCTATGCCACCTACGTCCTCGCCCGTAACGGACGCGCGGCGATCGGCGACGTGCGCTACTTCGCCGAGGAGCGGCTGGACGATTTCCCCGCCCCGCTGGCCCGCGCCCAGCTCGCCGCCTCGCTCGCCCTCGCCGGCGACGACGCGCTGGCCGAGCGACTGTTCGAGACGGCCGTGCCGGACCATATCAGCCTCGCACGGCCCGACCGCACGGACTACGGCACGCCGCTGCGCGATGCCGCCGCCATCGTGGCGCTCGCCGCCGAGGCGCGGGTGGCGCAGCCGGTCATGACGCGGCTCGAGGCCGAGCTCGACGCGCTGAAGGCCGCCACCAACCGTACCTTCTCCACCCAGGAAGCGGCGTGGCTGCTGCTGGGTGCCGAGGCGCTGCGCAGTGAGCGGCACGGCATCACCGTCGCCGGAACGCCGGAGGAGACGCCGTTCAGCCGCGCCGTCGGCCGCGCCGATCTCGGCACCGGCCTCATCATCACCAACAGCGACAGCACGCCGCTGGCGGTGGCGACCACGGTGGCGGGAACGCCGCTGACACCGCAGCCGCCGGTGTCGGCGGGGCTGACGGTGGAGCGCGCCTTCCTGTCGCTGGACGGTGAGCCTGTCGAGGTCGCCACCGTGGCGCAGAACACGCGCCTCGTGGTGAGACTGACGGTGACGAAGACGGTGGCGGACGCGATGCGCATCATGCTGACCGACCTTCTGCCCGCGGGGTTCGAGATCGAGAACCCGCGCCTGGTGGCCGAGGGGGACATCGCCGCGGTGCCGCTGGCGCGCATCGGCCAGGCGCCGGAGCATACCGAGTTCCGCGACGACCGCTTCGCCGCCGCGTGGGACCTCGGACGCGGCAACGAGAACGCGCCGATCACCGTGTCCTACATCGTGCGCGCGGTGACGCCGGGGACCTTCACCCTCCCCGCCCCCGAGGTCAGCGCGATCTACGAGCCGGCCTTCGTCGCCCGCGGCGCGGCCGGCTCCGTCACCGTGGTGCCGACCCGCTGACCGGCCCGGCCCCTCTCCCCGGCCCCGCCACGCGGCGGCTGCGGCCGCTGTCCCGCTGGTGGATCGGCGCCTTCGCGGGGGCGGCGGGCCTCGCCGCGGTCGCCGCCGCCGCGGTGCCGATGCTGGACACGGCCTTCCCGCCCGCGATCGTGCGCGCGACGCCGTCCGCCGTCGTCGTCGACCGCGAGGGCACGCTGCTGCGCGCCTTCACCGATCCCGGCGGGCGCTGGCGCCTTCCGGTGACGACCGCCGAGGTGGACGCGGGCTTCGTCCGTCTCCTCATCGCCTACGAGGACCAGCGCTTCTTCCGCCATGCCGGCGTCGACCCGCGGGCGATCCTGCGCGCGGCCGGGCAGGCACTCGCCTCCGGCCGGATCGTCTCCGGCGCCTCCACGCTGACGATGCAGACCGTGCGGCTGATGACCGATGCCCGTGACCGCACGCCCTGGCGAAAAGTGTCCGAGATGGTATCCGCCTGGCAGGTGGAGCGGCGTCTCACCAAGGACGAGATCCTCACCATCTACCTCAACCAGGCGCCCTATGGCGGCAACATCGAGGGGGTGCGCGCTGCGTCTCTGGCCTATTTCGGGCGCGAGCCGCGGCGGCTGACGCTCGCCCAGTCGGCGCTTCTGGTGGCGCTGCCGCAGTCGCCCGAGGCGCGGCGGCCGGACCGTCACCCCGCCGCCGCCAAGGCCGCGCGCGACCGCGTGCTGGACCGGCTCTTCGCCCGCGGCGCCATCACTGCACGCGACCGGGACGAGGCCAAGCGCGAGCAGGTGCCGACGCGCCGCCGCCCTGTGCCGCGACTCGCCCCGCATCTGGCCCGCGACCTCGTCGCCGCCGCGCCGGACGTGACGGTCCACCAAACGACGCTCGACGCAGGCTGGCAGGCGCGGCTGGAGCAGCTCGCGCGCGAGCGGGTCGACCTCATCGGCCCCCACGTGTCGGCCGCGATCCTGGTGGCCGACATCGCGACGGGCGAGATCCGCGCCAGCGTCGGCTCGGCCGGGCTGTTCGACGACCGCCGCGCCGGGCACGTCGACATGGTGCGCGCCGTCCGCTCGCCGGGCTCGACGCTGAAGCCGTTCATCTACGGCATGGCGATGGAGGCCGGGCTGATCGCCCCCTCGACGCTGCTCGCGGACACCCCGTCCACCTTCGCAGGCTACGAGCCGGACAATTTCGACGAGACATTTCAGGGCCTCGTCACCGCGTCTGAGGCGCTGCGGCGCTCGCTCAACGTTCCCGCGGTGACGCTGCTCGATGCGTTGGGGCCGGTGCGGCTCGCGGTGCGGCTACAGGCGGCGGGGGCCACGGTGGCGCTTCCGGCCGACCGCACGGCGACGCTCGCCATCGGCCTCGGCGGCTTCGGCACGCGGCTGATCGACCTCGCGGGGCTATATACCGGCCTCGCGCGCGGCGGCCGCCCGATCGCGCTCCACGCCGTGCCGGGACGGCCCAAGGCGCAATCCCGTCTGCTGGAAGCGCGCGCGGCAGACGCCGTCGACGCCATCCTCGCCGAGATGATGCCGCCGCGAAACGCCCGCCCCGGCCTCATCGCCTACAAGACAGGCACCTCCTACGGCTACCGCGACGCCTGGGCCGTGGGCTACGATGCCGAGCACGTCGTGGCAGTGTGGGTCGGCCGGCCGGACGGCACGCCCGTCGCCGGGCTGACCGGCTGGACCGACGCCGCGCCGCTGTTGTTCGACGCCTCCGCGCGCATCGGCATCACCCCGCGCCCCGCCCGTCCCGCACCGCTGACGACGGCGGAGCTACCGCCGCCCTTGCGCCAATACCCGCCGCGCGCCAGCCGGACCGAGGCGGGCCGCGCGCTCGCCATCGCCTTCCCGCCGCCGGGCGCGGTGGTGGCGCTCAGCGGGCCGTCCGGCGCGCCGCAGCCGCTGACCGCCCGCGTTCTCGGCGCCCCGGTGGACGCCTGGCTTCTCAACGGGCGGCCGCTGCCGGTGCGCCCCGGCCGCCGCACCGCGCAAATCGACGCACCGCCCGGCGCCCACACCCTCACCGTGATCACCAGCGGCGGCGCGTCGGAGCGGGTCAGCTTCCGCGTCGAGTAGAAACGAAAAACCCCCGCGGCAGTGCCACGGGGGTCCCAGCAACCCGTCCTCTCACCGCCCGCATAGCCCGGCGCACCCCACGGGCGGACCGGGCGACAGCGGCGGTGCGGGGCCTCAATCCTCGTCGTCGTCCTCGTGACGCTCGCCCTTCTTCCAGGCGGAGAGGCCGGAGAAGACGGCATCGGGGTCGATGTCGCCGCCGCGGTCGCGGCCGTGGCCCATGCCGCGGTCGTCCATATAGTCGCGCTCCAGGCTTTCCTCGACCGGCATGAGCGCGTCCGGCTGGTCGCCGAGGCCCGCCGGTATGACCGCCGGCTGATGCGTGATCCCGGCCTCCTTGGCGGCCACGTCCACCTCACGGTCGAGGTCGATCTGGCTGCACAGGCCGAGCGACACCGGGTCGAGCGGCGTCAGGTTGGCCGAGTTCCAGTGCGTGCGCTCGCGGATCGCGCCGATGGTCGCCTTCGTGGTGCCGACGAGGCGGATGATCGCCTGGTCTTTCAGCTCCGGGTGATGGCGCACCAGCCACAGGATGGCGTTCGGCCGATCCTGCCGCTTGGAGACCGGCGTATAGCGCGGCCCCTTGCGCTTCAGCTCGGGCACGATGGTCTTCGGCTTGGAGAGCTTCAGCCGGTAGCCCGGATTGGCCTCGGCGCGCTCGATCTCGGCACGGGTCAACTGTCCGGTCTGGATCGGATCGGCGCCCTTGATCCCCTGCGCCGCGTCACCGTCGGCGATCGCGCCGACTTCCAGCGGATGCAGCCGGCAGAAGGCCGCGATCTGGTCGAAGCTGAGGGACGTGTTGTCCACCAGCCAGACCGCGGTGGCCTTCGGCATCAGCGGAGTATCGGGATCGGATTGCATAAACTCTCCTTGCGCTCTCGCACCGGGGCGCGAGAACCCGAACGTCTGCCGGGTTTTTGAGGAATGGTTGGAATATAGGTCGCATCGCGGGGCGACGCAAATGATCTTGCCGCAAGGTTCGGGCGCCGGACAGCGCCCGCGCCAGCTTGCGGCCCGGCCGCCCCGCTCCGCCCGGCCTTACGGGACGAGCACGATCTTTCCGATATGGCCTGAACTTTCCATCCGCCGGTGCGCCTCGGCCGCATCGTCGAGGGCGAAGGTCTTGTCCATCACAACGCGGGTACGCCCCTCCGCGAAGAGGGGAAAAACATCCTCCTCCAGCGCGCGGGCGATCTCGGCCTTGAAGGGGATCTCGCGGGCCCGCAGCGTCGACCCGGTGTGGACGAGGCGCTTCATCATCAGCATCGAGAAGTTGACCTCGGACGGCCCGTTCAACGTGGCGATCTGGACGATGCGCCCCTCCACCGCGGCGACCTTCCAGTTCTTCGCGGTGTAGTCGCCGCCGACCATGTCGAGCGTCAGGTGGACGCCGCCGGGGGCGAACTCGCGGATCGCGTCGACGAAATCCTCGCGGTTGTAGTTGATCGCCCGGTCGGCGCCGAGCGCGATGGCGGCGGCGCACTTCTCGTCCGACCCCGCGGTGGTGATGACCGATGCGCCGAACGCCTTGGCGAGCTGGATTGCCGTGGTGCCGATGCCAGACGTGCCGCCGTGGACGAGGAAGGTCTCGCCCGCGCGCAGGCGGCCGCGGTCGAACACGTTGCTCCACACGGTGAAGTAGGTCTCCGGGATGCCCGCCGCCTCCTCCATGGAGAGGCCTGCGGGGATGGGCATCGCGGTCGCCTCGGCAACGGCGACATATTCGGCGTAGCCGCCCGAGGCGACGAGGGCCATCACCTTGTCGCCCGGCTTGAAGCGCGACGTCTCGCCACCGCTGTGAACGACTTCGCCGGCGATCTCGAGCCCCAGGATCGGGCCCGCCCCCTTCGGCGGCGGATAGTTCCCCGCGCGCTGGATGCAGTCCGGCCGGTTCACACCCGCGGCGGCGACCTTGATGAGGATCTCGTCGCTCTCCACGGTGGGGACGGGGTGGGTCCCGATCTCCAGAACATCGGGCCCGCCGGGTGTCGGCGCGGTCACTGCGCGCATCGTGGTGGGGATGTTCATCGGGTTCTCCATCGCTTCGGCCTATGCGGCCGCTTTATCTGTCGTGCGATTTAGGGTGTGCCCTGGCGAGCGCCAGCGCGGCAAGGGCCGGCGGCGGACGGCGAGGCCCGCGCGCGGGCCGATCCGCTAGGGTCCTGCCCGCAAAAAAGGCTTGGGGCGCCTTGCGACCGGGCGTGCCTTGCCGGGGCAAGTCCGCGGACCCACACTGTGGGTGTCGTCGGACCAGGAGGAGAGCATGTTGGACCCGGACGAAGCGCCCCGCCGGCCGAAAACCGCACACACCTTGGGCGAAAGCCTGGACCGCTTGTCGGTCCGTGACCTGGAAGAGCTGAAGGCGGCCCTCTCCGCCGAAATCCAGAGGATCGAGTCGGAGATCGCCAAGAAGGGCGCGTCTCGCGATGCCGCCCACGCTGTGTTTAAATTTTAGGCACGGCGGATGAACCGGAGGGCGGCGGCCGCGGATGGGCGCCGCCCATTCGGCTCACCCCTTCTCGTTGCCGGCGTCCTCCGCGGCGAGTGCGCTTCCCTCGACCGCATGCTTTTGCAGCAGAGGAAGCTGCGTCAGCGTAAAGAGGACCGTCAGCGGCATGGTGCCGAACACCTTGAAGGTGACCCAGGTGTCGGTGGAGAAGTTGCGCCAGACGACCTCGTTGAGCGCGGCCAGCAGCAGGAAGAAGAGGCCCCAGCGCATGGAGAGCTTCCACCAGCCCTCATCGTCGATCTGAAAGACGCTGCCGAAGACGATGGCGAGCAGCGGCCGCTTGAAGAAGGCGAGGCCGCCCAGCAACGTGGCCGCGAAGATGAGATTGACGATGGTCGGCTTCATCTTGATGAAGGTGTCGTTCTGAAGATACAGCGTGAGGCCGCCGAAGACGACGACGATCGCCCCTGAAATCAATGGCATGACCGGAACGCGGCGGTAGATCGCCAGCGACACCGTGAGGGCGGCGACGGTGGCCACCATGAAGGCGGCGGTCGCGGCCATGATGGGGACGGTGTCGGGCTTCAGGGTCGCGAAAGGGGCGAGATCGGCAAATCCCCAGTCGAGCGCCTTCGCGTTGACGAGGAAGAAGGTGATGAGGGGCCCCAGCTCAAGAACGAGCTTCAGCACGCTCCCCTGCTGGTGCGTGCTTTGTGCGGCGGCCATAGTTCCTCCAACGTGCTGGCATTCCAAAGGCGTGAACGCGGTCGCCAAAGGCGCGAGCGCCCTTGCCAGATGCCACTTGCCGCGTGCAGTGCAACACCGAACACGGTAAAAATCTGGCCATGGACCAAACTGCCCCATCCCGATCCGGCTCTAAGCCGCCTGGCGGAGGCCCGTCCGCGAACCGGCGGGCCAAGCCTAACGCGCCGGAGGGCGCATCGCCAACCGCGCCGCGACCAAACGTCCCGCAAGATGACGCCGCGCCGGGCAACGGCCTCGTGGTGCGCGGCCTCGCCAAGACCTACGGCCGCCGCACGGTGGTGCGGGATGTGTCGCTGCGCCTCGCCCAGGGTGAGACGGTGGGTCTCCTCGGCCCCAACGGCGCCGGCAAGACCACGGTGTTCTACATGATCACCGGCCTCATCAAGCCCGACAAGGGCGCCATCACCCTCAACGGCTTCCCGGTCACGCATTTGCCGATGTACCGGCGGGCGCGGCTCGGCATCGGCTATCTGCCGCAGGAGGCGTCGATCTTCCGCGGCCTCACCGTTGCACAAAACGTGATGGCGATCCTGGAGCTGACCGAGCCGAACAAGGCGCTGAGACGGCAGACCCTGGCCGAGCTGCTCGACGAGTTCGGCCTCACGCGGCTCGCCGGATCGCCCGCCACCGCGCTCTCGGGCGGTGAGCGGCGGCGGGTGGAGATCGCCCGCGCCCTCGCCTCCAAGCCCGACTTCATGCTGCTGGACGAGCCCTTCGCAGGTGTCGACCCGATTGCCGTGTCCGACATTCAGACGCTGGTCCGGCACCTGACGCAGCGCGGCATCGGAGTGCTCATCACCGACCATAACGTGCGGGAAACGCTGGGACTTATCGACCGCGCGACGATCATCGCCAACGGTGAGGTGCTGACCGAGGGAACGCCTGAAGAGATCGTCGAAAACAGAGATGTGCGGCGTTTATATCTCGGCGAGCAATTCCGCCTTTGACTCGCGGTGCCGGATGTTTAATCAATTTGGAAGCAAGGATCGCGCCAAACGGATTGCACCGACGTGACACCATCTATCCGGCTCGTTCAGTCCCAGAGACAAACTTTGGCCATGACGCCGCAGCTGATGCAGGCCATCAAGCTGTTGCAAATGTCCAATCTGGAACTCGAGACCGCCGTCCGCGAAGAGGTGGACCAGAACCCCTTCCTGACCCTCTCGCCGCGTGGTGATGGCCGGGTCGCTCCGAAGCGGGACGTGTCGGGTTCGTCCGTCAGCCTCGACCCCTTCGCCGCCGTCCCGGTGCGCGAGACTCTCGCCGACCACTGCCGCCGCGAGGTCGCCGGGCTGAAGCTCACCACCCGCGAACGCGCCATCGCCGATTTTCTGATCGGCTCGCTCGACCCAGACGGCCGCCTCGCCGCCGATGCGATCGACGATACGGTCGTCGGCCTCGGCGTCGCCCCCGCGGAAGTCCGCGAGACGCTGAAGAAGGTTCAGGCGATCGAACCGGCGGGGCTTTTCGCCCGCGATCTCGCC
This sequence comes from Acuticoccus yangtzensis, assembly GCF_001927245.1. Taxonomy (GTDB): domain Bacteria; phylum Pseudomonadota; class Alphaproteobacteria; order Rhizobiales; family Amorphaceae; genus Acuticoccus; species Acuticoccus yangtzensis. The sequence goes on from NZ_MJUX01000007.1 coordinate 294,512, forward strand.
GAGTGCCTCGCCCTGCAGCTTGCCGCCCGCGGCGAACTCGACCCCGTCGCCAAGCGCGTGCTCGACAATCTCGCCCTCGTCGCCAAGCGGGACGTGCGCCGCCTCGCCGACGTCGCCGAGACCACGGAGACCGCCGTCGTCGAGGTGCTGACGCGGCTGCGCGGCCTCGACCCGCGGCCGGGCCTCGTGTTCGACACGACGCCCCTCGTCGCCATCGAGCCCGACGTGATCGTGCGGCGCCGCGCCGAAGGGGGCTTCATCGTCTCGCTGGACACGCAGCGACTGCCGCGCGTTCTGGTCGACGCGGACTACCACGCCGAGGTGACGGCGATGGGCAACGCCGCCGCGGCGAGCTTTGCCAACCAGTGCATGCGCTCGGCCCACTGGCTGACCCGCAGCCTGGACCAGCGGGCGCGCACCATCGTCAAAGTGGCGAGTGCCATCGTGGCGCGCCAGCGCGCCTTTTTCGAGGGCGAGGCACAGCATGTTTCGCCGCTGACCCTTCGCGAGGTGGCGCAGGACATCGGCATGCACGAATCCACCGTTTCGCGCGTGGTCTCCAACAAAGCGCTGTCGTCGCCGCGCGGGGTCTATCCCTTCCGCACCTTCTTCGCGGTCGCAATCGACGCCGGAGACGGGTCGATCTCCGCCGAGGCGGTGCGCGCGCAAATTCGCCGCATCGTGGACAACGAGACGGCCACCCATGTTCGTTCGGACGACGAGATTGTCCAGACGCTGAAGAACAGCGGGATCGTGATTGCGAGGCGCACGGTGGCCAAATACCGCGAGGCGATGAACATCCCCTCCTCGGTCGAACGCCGCCGCATGGCGCGGCATGACGCTTTTAACGCCACCGGATCACGGCGGTGACGAATGCGTCGCAGCAATCCAACTGCTGCGGACCTCTGTCATTGACACCAATGTCGTGCGAGCCTAGGACGCTGCGCCACGGCTCGGCGCCGACGACGATCGTGTGTCCGTGACAATCCATGTTTCAGATGTCGCGGAGATGACAGGCCGTCGCTCGGCCGGGGTCTCCGTTCAAGGCTCGTCGCAGACGACATAGAAACGATTTGGGATTGTCATGGCCCTCACCATCGCTGGCAAGAACATGGATATCGGGGACGCCCTCAGGGCACGCATCGAGGAGCGTGTCGAGGCGTCCGTCGGGAAGTACTTCGACGGGAACCACACGGGCCAGGTGACCGTTTCCAAGTCCGGCGCCGGATTCGACGCGGATTGCACCATCCACCTCGATACCGGCATCGTCCTCAAGACTTCGGCGAGTGCGGGCGACGCGACGGCGGCCTTCGAACAGGCGGCCGAACGCATCGACAAGCGCCTTCGCCGTTACAAGCGGCGCCTGAAAGCCCACAAGAGCGGCCCATCCATGGCCGAGGTGGAAGCGGCAGCCGCGAACTACACCGTTCTCGCCGCGCCGGACGAGGACGAGGAGCTCGAAGCCAACTATGCGCCCCTCGTCGTCGCCGAGACGCCGACCAAAATCAAAACCATGACCGTCTCGATGGCGGTCCTACAGCTTGATCTGATTGATGCCCCTGCGCTCATGTTCAGAAATGCCGCAAACGGATCCCTCAACGTGGTCTACCGCCGCGGGGACGGGAACGTCGGCTGGATCGACCCGTCGCTCGCCGCGGGCGACGCGCCGGCCGGCGCCGTTAAAGCCACTGCGGATTAATCCAGTGGTGCTGACCGATCTCCTCGCTCCTGACAGCGTCGTCCAGGGTTTGGACGTAGGCTCGAAGAAGCAGGCGCTTCAGGAGATCGCCAGCCTCGCCGCACGGCGGACGGGGCTGCCCGAACGGGAGGTGTTCGACACGCTCTTGCAGCGCGAACGCTTGGGTTCGACCGGCGTGGGGCATGGCATCGCCATCCCCCACGGCAAGCTGGTCGGGCTGAGCAAGTTGTCGGCCTTCTTCTTTACCCTCGCCCAGCCGATCGACTTCGAGGCGCTGGACGATCAACCCGTCGACCTCGTCTTCTGCCTGCTGGCGCCCGAAGACGCCGGTGCCGACCACCTGAAGGCGCTCAACAAGATCGCCCGCACGGTGAAGCAGCCGGGCATGATCGACGCCCTGCGCGCGGCCGAGGACGCCAAGGAGCTCTACGCGCTTCTGACTGCGGCGGCCGCACAGGCCCCCGCCGCGCAGGCGTCCTGAGCGGCCTCAGATCGCGAAATCGTCCGCCGTCAGATCGTAGCTCGCACCGGTGAGAAGGATTTGCAGCGGCACCGTGCTCGTCTCGCTTTGCACCGAGACGAGCGTCGCCGCCGCGCCGCCGACCAGCGTGTCCTGGAAGCGGATCTCGTCGCCGGTGCCGAGGAAGCTCCCCGCCTCGCCCAGGAACAAAGCGTCCGGGTCGACGATCTCGCTGATCGACAGGCGGTCGCGGCCCGGCTCGAAGTCGGTGATCGTGTCGATCCCGGCGAAGGCGTTGCTGTGGCTGATGTCGCCGAACACGAAGAGGTCGCGCCCGGCCCCGCCCGCCATCGTATCGGCGCCGAGCGCACCGTCGTTGGTTCCGGCATTGATGTAATCGGCACCGTCGCCGCCCGAGATCCAATCCGCGCCGGCGTCGCCGAAGATCGAGTCGCGGCCGCGCTCGCCGTAGATCACGTCGTCGCCGAACTCGCCGCTCAGCCTGTCGTCGCCCGCCCCGCCGAACAGCGTGTCGTCACCGGAGGCGCCGATCAGCCAGTTGTCGGCGCGGTCGCCGACGATCGTATCGTCGTAGGCCGAGCCGGTGATGTCCTCAATGTTGCGCAGGGTGTCACCCTCCGCTTCGCCGCCATGTTGCAGCCGTTCGGTGAGATCGACCGACACGGCCGCATCCGAGTTGGCGTAGCTGGCGCGGTCGCGGCCGCGCCCCCCGTCGATGGCGTCGGCCCCCTCCCCGCCGGTGATGGTGTCGTCGCCCGACCCGCCCGAAATGTCGTCGTCGCCCTCGTTGCCGTAGAGCGTATCGTTGCCGCCGCGGCCGAGGAGCGTGTCGTCGCCGGCATAGCCGGTGATCGTATCCGCACCGCGCTCGCCGACGAGCCGGTCGGCGCCGGGCGACCCGTCGATCACGGCGCTGATGCCGATGCCGCCGGGAACGCCCTTCAGAATGGTCGATATCATCAATGCTGGCATGGATGTGGGCCTCTGTGCGCCCGTAAGACCGACAGCGACACTTGTCGAAAACAAGGCGGGCCCGCCAGATGTGATCCCGCCGCACGGGCTTGTGACCCGGACCATAGACATTGCCTATAACCCGCGGCGATGATGGCGGCTTGCCAAACCCCCGTCCGGTTGGCAATTGAAGTCTTCAAACAAAAAGGAGACGTGAGCCATGGCGGCGCGCACGCTGTACGACAAAATCTGGGACGACCACCTCGTCGAAATCCAGGACGACGGCACGGCGCTTCTTTATATCGACCGCCACCTCGTCCACGAAGTCACCAGCCCGCAGGCCTTCGAGGGCTTGCGTCTGGCCGGCCGCAAGGTCCACGCCCCCACCCGCACGCTGGCGGTGGTGGACCACAACGTTCCCACCACCGACCGCTCCAAGGGGATCGACGATCCGGAGAGCCGGACGCAGGTGGAGACGTTGGCCCAGAACGCGGCCGACTTCGGCATCGAATATTATGACGAGCTCGATGAGCGTCAGGGCATCGTCCACATCGTCGGCCCCGAGCAGGGCTTCACCCTGCCCGGCATGACGATCGTGTGCGGTGACAGCCACACCTCAACCCACGGGGCCTTCGGCGCGCTCGCCCACGGCATCGGCACGTCCGAGGTGGAGCACGTCCTCGCCACGCAGACGCTGGTGACGCGCAAGTCCAAGAACATGCGGGTGAACGTCAACGGCGTCCTCCCGGCCCATGTGACGGCGAAGGACATCGTCCTGTCCATCATCGGTTCGATCGGCACCGCGGGCGGCACCGGCTATGTCATCGAATATGCGGGCGATGCCATTCGCGCGCTGTCGATGGAAGGGCGGATGACCGTCTGCAACATGTCGATCGAAGGCGGAGCGCGTGCCGGCATGGTGGCGCCCGACGAGACGACGTTCGAGTATATCGCCGGCCGGCCGAAGGCGCCGAAGGGCGCGGCGTTCGAGCATGCGCTCGCCTATTGGCGCAGCCTCCCGTCCGACGACGGCGCCCACTTCGACCGCGAGATCACGCTGGACGCGGCCGCGCTGCCGCCGATCGTCACCTGGGGCACCTCGCCCGAGGCGGTGATGTCGATCGAAGGCGCGGTGCCCAACCCCGCCGACATCGCCGACCCGCAGAAGCGCCGGGCGATGGAGCGCGCGCTCGACTACATGGGCCTGACGCCGGGCACGCCGATGACCGACATCGCCGTCGACAAGGTGTTCATCGGCTCCTGCACCAACGGGCGGATCGAGGACCTGCGCGCGGTCGCCGAGGTCGTGCGCGGCCACAAGGTGGCCGAGGGCGTGTCGGCGCTGGTGGTGCCGGGCTCGGGCCTCGTGAAGGCGCAGGCCGAGGCGGAGGGGATCGACAAGCTCCTCATCGAAGCCGGGTTCGAGTGGCGTGAGCCGGGCTGCTCCATGTGCCTTGCCATGAATGCCGACAAGCTGGGGCCGGGCGAGCGCTGCGCCTCCACCTCGAACCGCAACTTCGAGGGCCGGCAGGGCTATCGCGGCCGCACGCACCTGGTCTCGCCGTCGATGGCCGCGGCCGCTGCCGTCGCCGGCCATTTCGTGGACGTGCGCAAGCTCTGAGCTTCGCCGTCCCGGACCGAACGCGAAACGCCCCCGGACCGTGCTGGTCCGGGGGCGTTTTCGTATCCGGCTTGATCGGCGTGCGGGTCACCAACGGCGATAGGGCACCGGCGCGCAGCGGTTGATGATGCGCACCTCGCGCCCATAGGGGCCGTAACGCACGATGCGCACGCGGCAGCCGTTGGCGCTGACGGTGCGGCGCGGCCCGCCATAATAAGGCCGGCCATGGTAGGGACGCGGGTACACCGGAGGGCCGTAGCCGGGACGTCCGTAGCCGGGCCGGCCGTGATAGCCGTGCGCGTGATGCGGCGGGCGCGGCTTGCCGCCGTGATAGCCGCCCTGATGGCCCCCATTGTGACCGCCGTGCGAGCTGTGGCCGCCGTGGTGGCCTCCTCCGCCGCCATATGAGGGTCGGCCGCCGTGATCGTGCACCGTGGTCACGGCCGGTGCGCCGGCCGGAGCCTCGATGCGAAGGGGCGCCGCCTCGGCCGCGTTGATCGGCACCGCCATCACCGGCACGGCGCCGATGATCGAGACCACCGCCAACGCGCGCATCCGCCCCCGCACCGCGCGGGCGACGCCGCTCAGCGCCCGCCCTTTCAGCGCCCACGCCGGTTGCGCCTGGTGTCGATCCTCGGCCCGCCGCGAGCCGTTCTGCGGAATCGCGCCGCCGCCGGTCGGCGCCAGATGGGCCGGGACCCTGTGCGCCGCATGGGTGCGAGCCGGGTGGGTCGCGCTCGGATCGGTCTCGGTGTGGTCGGCCATGGCGGGTCCTCCGTGTGGTGGAGGCACCTTCGCAGCCGCAGGCTGAAGCGGTGCTGAGCCGCCCGTTCAGCCTGGCGTCATCTTGCGCCACGCTTCACCGTCGCGGGGTCAGGACCGCCGCTCGGCGACGAAGCGGCACGCCGCGCGCAGGATGTCCGCGCGCGCACCGAAGGGGCCGAGCGCCTCCATCGCCTCGGCGACGATCTCCGCCAGCCTGCCCCGCGCCGCGGCGGGGCCGATCAGCCCGACCAGGGTCGCCTTGTCGGCCTCCGCATCCTTGCCGACGCGCTTGCCGGTCTCCGCGGCCGTACCCTCCACGTCGAGGAGGTCGTCGGCGAGCTGGAACGCCTCGCCGATCAGCCGCCCGAAGGTGACGAGGGCGGCCCGCTCCGCCTCCCCCGCGCGGCCCAGGATCGCCCCCGCCTCGCAAGAGCCCGCGATCAGCGCGCCCGTCTTCATCGATTGCATGAGGCGGATGCCGGCGGCGTCCAGGCCGATGGCGTTGAGGTCGCGGTACTGGCCGCCCACCATGCCGGAGTTGCCGGACGCGCGCGCCAAGAGCCCCGCCAGCGGTCCCGCGAGGTCGGGCGGCACGGGCGGTGCGGTGATGATCTCGAACGCCAGCGCCTGCAGCCCGTCGCCGACCAGGATCGCGGTCGCCTCGTCGTAAGCCTTGTGGACGGTGGGCTGGCCGCGGCGCAGATCGTCGTCGTCCATGGCCGGCAGATCGTCGTGCACGAGGCTGTAGGAGTGCAGCGCCTCGAACGCTGCGCCCACGGAGGCGGCGGCATCCTGCGGGGCGCCGAACAGGCTCGCGGTTTCGATGACGAGGAATGGACGGAATCTTTTTCCGCCCTCCAGCGTTGCATAACGCGTGGCCTCCTGAAGGCGGTCCGGTATCGAGGGAGACGGCTGAAGTGCAGCATCCAACACCCGGTTCGTCGCCTCGGCCGCCGCGGCCAGCCGTGCGGCGAAATCCATCACGCCCCTCCCTCGTCCTCCACCGGCCATGCTAGGCAGCGCTGGCGGTGCATCGTCCCGATCGCAAATATCGCATGCTTGAAAGTAGGGGGTAGCGCAATGGCGGCCATACTGAGGGCAATCGGCGCTGCGCTGGCGACCGTGGTGATGATCCCGCTCGTCTTGTCAGTGGCCTATGGGATCATGGACCCGCCGTCCCTCGCCGTGATGCGCGCGCGTGACGCGGGAGTCGCGGTGAAGCAGGATTGGGTGCCGCTGGAGGAGATGACGCCGGATCTGGTGCGCGGCGTCATCATGGCCGAGGACGCGCGGTTCTGCCTTCACTGGGGCGTCGACCTCAACCAGATGCGTATGGTGGTGCGCGAGGTGATCGACGGGGGGTCACCGCGCGGGGCGAGCACCATCACCATGCAGGTGGTGAAGAACCTGTTCCTGTGGCCGGAGCGCAGCTATGTGCGCAAGGCGATCGAGGTGCCGCTGGCGCTGTGGATGGATCTCGTTCTGTCGAAGGACAGGATTTTGGAGATCTATCTCAACATTGCTCAGTTCGGGCGGGCGACCTATGGTGTGGAGGCGGCGGCCGAGGCGGCGTTCAGCCTCCCTGCCGCCGACCTCAGCCGCGAGCAAGCCTTGGCCTTGGCGACCGTTCTGCCGGCGCCGGGGGTGCGCAATCCGGCCAATCCGGGACGGCGGCAGCGCGCGGTGATCGCCCATGTCGAACGGGAGCTTGACCGGGCGCCGTGGGTGTTTACATGTCTGGACGCGCCCTTTCGGATGTGAGGGCGGTTGCGTCCGGACGCGCGAGCTTGTATTGGCTCCGCTTCTGGCGGTTGTTGCCGCCACCCCAACATTTAGAGATGACCTCCGCGCATCCAACGTGGCGCGGACGATGGAGTTACGACCATGGCTGTGCCCAAGCGCAAGACCTCCCGCATGAAGCGTGGCTTTCGCCGTTCCGCCGACGCGCTGAAGGCCCCCGCGTTCGTCGAAGACAAGGACTCGGGCGAGCTGCGCCGTCCGCACCACATCGACCTGAAGACCGGCCGCTATCGTGGCCGCCAGGTGCTGACCCAGAAGAGCGACGACTGATCGGTGATCGCGCGGCCGGTTATCCGGCCGCCGCACGCCGGTCGTGACCGGCAGACCAGGCCGGTTCGGCGACCGCGGGGTGATCAAATCGCTCCGGTGATGGAACCGAGTGCCCCTTGCCGTGCTTGATCCGTTGGTAACGCTCGACCAATCGAGCGTATGAAACGATCGCAAGGCAGTTCAGATGGGCCTCTTTCCGTTTACTCTCATTCCGCTGGTGCTCTACATTTTTGCGGGATTGTTCCTCTACCAGGAGCCCCTGGTGGCGCCCAATGCGGGCGATCCGAACGTGATCCCCTTCTGGAGCAACACGGTCGTCGACGTGACCCTGGTGTCTGGGCAGGAATGGACGCTGAGCTACAGCGACCTTCTCGTCGCCTTCGCCATCCTGCTGATGCTGTTCAGCATCCTGCGCACCGCGAGCACCAACCGGATGACCGTGCTCGGGAACATGGTGATGGTGCTCGTCCTGTGCGTCTACATCGTCATGTTCCTGACCGTCGAATTCGCCGGCACGTCGACCTTCTTCCTGCTGACGATGGTGGCCCTGATCGACACCTTGTCGACCGTTTCGATCTCGCTCGTGGCGTCCCACAGCACGGTCGACGCCGTCCCCGACTGAGCCCCGCTCGGCTCCGGCACCCCCGCCGGAGCCTTTGTCCGTCCGCGTCCTGCTCCGCCCGACTTTCCGCCACGCGCCCGCACCGCGCCGGCCGGGTGAGGCGGCCGGCGCATTTCCTCATGTGGGCATCAGCGCATGAGCGGCGCCTTCCGGTTGCCGCCGCCCACGGAACCGGCTAAACGATGGGCGCGCATTGGGGCGTAGCCAAGCGGTAAGGCAGCGGTTTTTGGTACCGCCATGCGCTGGTTCGAATCCAGCCGCCCCAGCCACCTTCGCCCCGGCAATGGCCGCCCCCATCCCCCCCCCCTGCATGACGTGAAGGCCGGACGGAAACCCGTTCGATGCCGCCAAGTCCGGTCGCCACCGCGACTGCATGGCCTACCCGTCCGAAACGGCGGCTGAAGACGAGCGATCATCTGGCGGCGGAGACATTCGCACTGAGGTCACGGCTATTGCGCGGACCACCTCGGCCGCCCGGCTGCCTCCTCGGGGAAGAGACGGGGTACGGCATGCCGGTTGCGGGAGCGGCCGCCGGCCGATAAGCCGTCGAGGCCGCGCACACCGTCACCCCGCTCATCAGTCAACCAATCGCCTCATGCAGACCCCGGCCGGGCATCATCTCGCTCAGTTCAATTGGGCCACGTTGCGTCATGATCCCGCTGACCCGCGCGTCGCGGAGTTCATGGAGAACGTCGCGCGGATGAACATGCTCGCCGAGCGGATGCCGGGTTTCGTCTGGCGTCACCTCAACGACCGGACCGCGCTGCGAAAACTGGCACGGACCGGCACCTTCGCTCCGGCGCGGCGCTTCACCACGACGCTGTCGGTCTGGACGGACCTTGCGGCTCTGGAGAGGTTCGCCTTCAAGACCGTGCACAGCCGCTTCTACAAGAAGCGTGCAGCTTGGTTCGAGCCCCACGAGGGGCCGTACATGGTCTTCTGGTTCGTGCCGCAAGGGTATCGTCCGCTCATTCCGGAGGCGGTGGAGCGAGCGGAGCACATGCTGGCCCGCGGCGACAGCGCTCATGCGTTCGGCTGGGACTGGGCCCGAGCGGCCGCCCCGCCGGAGCCCGCACAGACGGCCGCGGCGCAAAGTTGAACCTGAGCCGGTGCCCGGCCGGACCGCGCGGCACATGCCCCGTCGCACGAAACCACGGGCACCACGTGGGACTATCGGCCGCTTCGCCGGACGATCCGGCCAGCGCGGGAGAAGCCGCGCCGCACGGGCCAATCGGGCGCCGCAGCCGCCATCAGGCGCGGCTCGAGACCATTGGGCGCCGCATTGAACAATCGGCTGCGGCTCGGGCCAAGCGGGCGGCGCGCAAGCCCATTGGTTGCCGCTGCGGCATGCGATCATCAGGGGGCTATGCAAGCCCATCCGCCCCGCGCCATAGTCCCGGCAACAACGGCGAGATGAGGCTTTGACGGCGACGGGAACGCGGCGATGAACGCACGCGACGATGGATCCGCAGACCCCGCCGGTACAGCAGGCGACCAGCCCGCCGCCGGTAAGGCCTCCGGCACGCCCGCAGACGGCGCCCCAAGTGAGCCGTGCGGCATACCAGCGGACGGTGCACCCGACGAAGCGTGCGGCATGCCCGGTGAGCAGTGCAGCGTGCCCGCAGACCGCGCGCCCGGCAAGGTGTCCGGCGTCCCACCAGACGGCGCACCCAACAAGCCGTGCGGCGTGCCGGCAGACGGCCCACCCGGCATGGGCGCGTCCGGATGCGGCGGCCCTGCCGCACCGCGCGGCGGACGCATCATGGCGGCGGTCGGCGAGGTTTCGGGCGCATTCGGCGATCTCGGGACGCTGCTCCCTTATGTGGTGCCGATCATCCTCGCCGGGCTCGCCGCACCGGGCCCGGTGTTCGGCGCTTTCGCCGCAGCCTACCTCACGGTCGCGGTGGTCTACCGCGTCCCGGTGGCGGTGCAGCCCATGAAGGCGGTCGGCGCGGTGGTTCTCGCGGGGGGCCTCGGCGCGAACGGCATCGCGCTCACGGGTACGGTGCTGGGTGCGCTCCTCGTCGCCATCGCCGCGACACCGTTCCTCGGCCGCGCGGCACGCGCCATCCCCCGGTCCGTCGTCACCGGCCTGCAACTGGGCCTCGGCCTCGGCCTAGCCGCCATCGCGCTGCGCGCCATCGCCGCCGACCCGTTGACAGGGTCCGTCTGCCTCGCGGTCCTGTCGCTCGCCTTCATCGCGCCGCGCGGACCTTGGGTGCTCGTCGTCCTTCCCATCGGCCTCGTCGCAGGCGGCGGCGCCTCCCCGCCGATCGTCACCGCCGCGTCGGGCCCGCTGGACGCCATCCTTTGGGGCGTCCTGCCGCAGTTGCCGCTCACCCTCGTCAACGCCGTCGTCGTGGCCGCGGCCGTCGCCCACACGCTGCACGGCCCCGCGGCGCGGCATGTGACGGAGCAGCGCCTCGCCCTCACCAGCGGCGCGCTCAACCTCGCCCTCGCCCCCCTCGGCGCGCTGCCGATGTGCCACGGGGCAGGAGGCATCGCCGCGCACCACCGCTTCGGCGCCCGCGGCATGGGCGCACCTCTGGTGATGGCCGCCGCCTGTGCGGCCGCGGCCCTTTATGGCGACGGCGTGATGGCGCTTCTCGCCGGCATGTCGCCCGCCGCGGTCGGCGCGCTCCTCTTCTACGCAGGGGCAGAACTCGCCCTCACCCGCCGGCTCGTCGAAGCGCGGCCGGACTGCCGGCCCGTCATCGGCGCCACCGCCGCGGCCTTCCTTGCGTTTGGGCCCGCCGCCGCGCTGGCCACCGGACTGATCGCCGAGATGGTGCGCGCCCACCTCGCCCGGCGTCACGCTTTGGCCCACCTCGGCCCGTGACCGCGGGCACGAGAGGCGGCCAGCGACGAGACCCGGCGATAGGCCTCGCCGCACGCCCTCTTTGCGCATAAGATCACCGAAGCCGGGCTGGACGCTCGCCCGCCTCCCGCGGGTGCACACGACGACATGGAGCGGGGCAGCCCGGTGACGACCGCAAGATCCAGACGCACGCCGCGCCGCGGCGTCGAGGCCAGCGAAGCCCCCTACCCGCTGCTGCGCAACTTCCTGACGCTGATCCTTCCGATCGTGGCGGCGTTGCTGGTGGCGCTCGTCATCGCCGCGGCGAGCGCGCTGACGACGATCGTCGAACGCGCCTTCCAGGCCGATGCCACACGCCGCCACGCCCACATCCTCGCCACCCTGGCGACGGACGCGCCGGACGCGCTCGCCCAGTTGTCGCGCGGCGAACCTTTGAACCTGACCGACACGGTCCGCGTCCGCGGTCTCCTCGGCGAGGAGGCCGCCCGGCTGGACCTGTCCTGCATTTCCCTCGCCGCGCCCGACGGGTCGGTGCTGCTGGTCAACGGCGTCGCCTGCCCCAACCCGACGCCCGACCAGGTGGCCCGCCTGCGCGACCAGATTGAACGCCAGCTCTCCACCCCCGGCGCCTCGATCTTCCGGCAGATCCGCGAGCCGATCCCCGCCTGGCTCGTCGCCAGCGTGCCTCAGGCCGACAACGACTTTCCCGTCATCGTCGCCACCTTCCAGGACGCAGGGCCGCAGCAGGGGGTGATCTCCACCACCACCATCGCCTGGGTGGGCGGGCTCGCCGCGGCGCTCCTTTTGGCGACCGGCGCGGCGGTGGTCCTGATCGTGCGCGCTCAGCGTGAGATCGACCGCCGGACCGCCGCCCTCAACAGCACGCGCGATGCGCTGGCGCGCTTCGTCTCCAACCACGTGCGCGCCAACGTCCTGGCCGAGGCGCCCGCGCGGCGCTCCGAATCCACCGTCCTCTTCATGGACATTCGCGACTTCTCCAGCTTCGCCGACGGCGCAACGCCCGAGCAAGCCGCCGCCCTGGTCCGCAAGGTGGCCGAGATCGGCTTCAACGCCGTGCTGTCCCAGGGCGGGGATGTGGACCGGCTGCTCGGCGACGGCCTGGTCGCCCGCTTCGACGGTCCGGCCCGCTGCGACAACGCCTACGCGGCGGCCGAGGAGATCCTCACCGCGATCCGCAAGGCGAAGACCCCTCGCGCGGTCGGAATAGGGTTGATCGACGGCGTGGTGGTCGAGGCGATCATCGCCGCCGACGACAGGGCCGACGCCACGATCCTCGGGCGCACCGTGAACCTCGGGGCGCGGCTGTGCTCGGCGGCGGGGCCGGGCGAGGTGGTCGCGGCGGCAGCGATACCGCATCCCGTTCGCGGCCGCCTCGTCGAAATCGGAGTCGAGACGCTGGCCCTCAAAGGCCACCGCAGCCCGCTCGATGCGCGCCGCTATGCGCTGCGCGTGTCCGACCGCATCTGAAGCCCCGTCGCGCCGGGCCCAGCCATGCGGACCCTGCCGCCGAGAGCATGCGGCCGCGGCCCACACGCGACCGGCACGCAAACCGACATGGCGGGCGGAAGTACGCCGCGCCGATCGCCGTCAGGCGTCGCGCAGCGTCAGGCGGCCTTGCGGCGGGTGGCCTGCATCGCGGCTTTGAGCCGCTGCATCGCCGTCGCGAGGCGTTCTTCGTCGTTGAGGGTGAAGTTCAGCCGCAGCGCGGGACCGTCCACCTTCAGCGGATCGAACACGTGGCCCGGACCGACGAGGACGCCCTGCTCCACGCCGCGCTCCACCAGCGCATCGAGGTCGAGCGAGCGGTCGCGCGCACGGGCCCAGACGAACATGCCGCCGACCGGGCGCTCCCACTCGAACTCTGCCGCGAGGTGGGTCTTGAGCGCGTCGCACAACGCATCGCGGCGGGCGCTGTAGAGGGCGATCGCCTTCGGATGCACCGCGTCGATGAGCCCGCTCTGGAAGGCGCCGAGTGTCATCATCTGGGCCAGTCCGTTCGAGCAGAGGTCCGTCGCCTGCTTGGCGGTCGACAGAACCTTGATGGTCTCTTTGGCGGCCACGACCCAACCGACACGCAGGCCCGGACAGAGCTGCTTGGACATGCTGCCGAGATGGATCACAGGCCCCTCATAAGGCCCGTCCGTCCCACGCGCGCTCAGCTCCAGCAGCGTCGGCAGGCGCGGCCCGTCGAAATAGAGCGCGCCGTAGGGATCGTCCTCGACGATCGGCGTTCCGGTGGCGGTCGCCGCGGCGAGCAGAGTCTCACGCCCCTCAAGGTCGACCAGGTGTCCCGTTGGATTGGAGAAATTCGGGATGAGATAGGCGTAGCGCGCCCCGTCGAGCGCGGTGCGGGTGGCGGCGGGGTCCGCAAGGTCGATGTGGCGGTAGGACGGATCGCGCGGGCGCCACGAATCGAGCGCACCCAGATAGGTCGGGAACACGCAGGCGACCGGCGCACCAGGGTCGATCAGCGCCTTGCCGACGAGGTCGAGCGCCTGGGAGCCGCTGGCGGTCACGAGGACGTTCTCCGCCGTCACGTTGACCCCGCGGGCGCGGAACTTGGCGGCGAGTGCCTCGCGAAGCTCCGGGTTGCCGGCGGTGGGACCGTAGGCGAGCGTATCCTGAGGGTGCTCGCGGATGGCGCGGGCGGCGATGTCGGCCAGCGCGTCCACCGGGAACAGAGAGGGGTCCGGCAAGCCGCCGGCGACGTTGATGAGACCCGGAATGCGCGCCGCGCCGATGAAGCGGCTCGTCACATCGTTGGTGCGCGACAGCCAGTCGGCGAATTGGGGGGCGGCTTTCATCGTCATCTCCTCCACTTGCACGCGCGCAGGATGGGCCGAAGCCCAAGGCCGGCCGCCCGGGACCAGTGGCAACGCCAGCGCACCCGCCGGACGCGCTGATACCGCATCGCACTCCGCCGGCCGACACCCAGGCGCGCGCCCCGACAGACACACCGTCACGTCCCTCGGCGACGGCCCCCGGGTGGCGGCCCTTGTTGAGGCCTTCGGCGACGCGGCCGCCGTCCCGTCCGGCACCACGCGGCGCGGGCCGCCCTCAATATAGGCGCGAAATCGTAAAGCGAAGGCCAATCGGGTCCGGTCCCCCGCGCTTCAACCATATCAGCATAGTTGAGCCGTCCTGTCGCGCGGTCCGGGGCGGTGAATATCAGCCCGGCGCAAGCGTCGCGTCACGACGCGAGGGACGCCGCCTCGGCCACCATCATATCGCGCGCGGCGACGAGGTGGTCGCCGATCGCGCAGAACAAGCTCCGCTGGGACGAGGTCGCGCGGAAGGCGAGCGCCACGGTGCGCGGGCGCGCCCCCGGCAGGTCCGTCAGCGCGATGTCGTGCCCGCGGGCGGCCCCGGCGGCGACCGCAAGGTCGGGCAGCAGCGTCATCCCCAACCCCTGCTCCACCATGGACACCAGCGTCGGCAGGCTCGTCGCCGCGAAGGTCTCGTCCCGCGACATGGTCAGTTCCGGGAAGGCCGACAGGGCGTGGCGTTGCAGGCAGTGGCCGCGCTCCAGAAGAAGAAGATCCCGCCCCTCCAGATCCGCACCGTCCACACTGTCGCGGTTGGCGAGCGGGTGGCCGCGCCGCGTCGTGAGCTTGTAGCCGTCGTCGAACAACGGGACGGCCACGATCTCGCGTGGCAGATCATGCGGCAGGGCGATGATGGCGAGGTCGAGCCGCCCTTCGGTCAGCCCGTCGATCAGGGAGGCGGTCAGCTCCTCCCGCAGATAGAGCCGGAGCGCCGGAAAGGCGGCGCGGATGAGCGGAAGCGCGCGCGGCATGATGAAGGGCCCGACCGTGGGTATCGCCCCCAGCCGCAGCGCACCCGCCCCGAAGACGCCTTCCGAGCGCGCATAGTCCTCCAGCTCGGCCACGCTGGCGAGGATGGTGCGGGCCCGCCGCGCGGTTTCGCTGCCGACCGGCGTCATCACGACACCCTGTCGGCTGCGCTCGGCCAGTTGGGCGCCGAGGGCATGCTCCAGCTCCTTCAGGCCCGTCGACAGGGTCGACTGGGTGACGTGACACGTCTCTGCCGCGCGCGAAAAATTGAGCGTGTCCGACAGGGCGACGAGGAAGTGAAGCTGGCGCAGGGTCGTCATTGACCAATTCAATCACAATCACGCGACAAATCAATTTCCCAGATGACGATGCGTGCATCATGTAAGGCAAACAGGGTCTATCGTCGGCATCGCGTGACGCTAACAGCCTCGTCGCAAGCCGGCGCCAGCGGGCGGGGCGCCGGTCCCGCCGTGGTGCGGCTTTCTGGCCGCGCCCATTCAGCCATCATCGGAGGACCGTCATGAAGTACCCCGTCGACATGTCCGTTCAGCCCGAGGTCCGGGGCTTCTTCGACCCTGGGACCAACACCATCAGCTACGTGGTCAAGGACCCCGCATCCTCGTCCTGCGCGATCGTCGATTCGGTGATGGACATCGACTATGCCGCGGGCCGCATCTCCTACCGCCATGCCGACGAGGTGATCGCCTACGTGCAGGAGCGCGGTCTCACGCTGGAATGGCTGATCGAAACGCACGTCCACGCCGACCACCTGTCGGCGGCGCCTTATATTCAGGCGAAATTGGGCGGGAAGGTCGGGATCGGCGCGCAGATCACCGTGGTTCAGGAAACCTTCGGCAAGGTCTTCAACGAAGGCACGGAGTTCCAGCGCGACGGCTCGCAGTTCGACCGCCTGTTCAACGACGGTGACGTCTACACCGTCGGCGAAATGGCCTGCTTCGCCATGCATACGCCCGGCCATACGCCCGCCTGCATGGTGCACGTGATGGGCGATGCGGCCTTCGTGGGCGACACGCTGTTCATGCCGGACGGCGGCTCGGCGCGGGCCGACTTCCCCGGCGGCGATGCAGCCACGCTCTACGATTCCATCCAGAAGGTGCTCGCCCTGCCGGACGACATGCGCCTCTTCATGTGCCACGATTACGGCCCCAACGGGCGCGAGATCCGCTGGGAGACGACGGTCGGCGACGAGAAGGCCCACAACATCCACGTCGGCGGAGGAAAGACGAAGGACGAGTTCGTGAAGTTCCGCACTGAGCGGGATGGGCAGCTCGACATGCCCAAGCTCATCATCCCCTCGCTGCAGGTGAACATGAAGGCCGGTGAGCTGCCGCGCGAAGAGAGCGACGGAAAGCGCTACCTGAAGGTGCCCCTGAACGGCCTCTGAAGACGGGAACGGCCTCTGAAGACGGGAACGGCCTCTGAAGACGGGAACGGCCTCTGACGAGTGGTGCACCACCGGAGCGGCGGCAGGGCCGCGGACGATCCGGCGCCGTGCTGACGGGGCGACGGCGCACGGACCGCCGATGACGCAGCAAGACGCGCACCCGAGCGGGCGGCGCACGCAGTAAGGTTGAACGGCCATGTTCGGGAAGATCCGCGATTACGTCCCCGTGCTCGTGTGGGGCCGCCACTACAACCGCGCGGCGCTTTCCAACGACCTGATCGCGGCCCTGATCGTGACGATCATGCTGATCCCGCAGTCGCTGGCCTATGCGATGCTGGCTGGACTTCCGCCGGAAGCGGGAATCTACGCCTCCATCGTGCCGATCCTGCTTTACGCCGTGTTCGGGACCAGCCGGGCGCTGGCGGTGGGCCCGGTGGCGGTGGTCTCGCTGATGACGGCGGCGGCGGTGGGCGAGGTCGCCCAGCAGGGGACGGCGGGCTATGCCCTCGCCGCGTTGACGCTGGCGGGCCTGTCGGGCGCGATCCTCCTCGCCATGGGCGTCTTCCGCCTCGGCTTCCTCGCCAACTTCCTCAGCCATCCGGTGATCGCGGGCTTCATCACAGCGTCGGGCATCCTCATCGCGGCGAGCCAGCTGAAGCACATCCTCGGCATTCCCGCCTCGGGCCACACGCTGACGCAGATCGTCGTCTCGCTCGTCTCCCACCTCGGCGAGGTCAACGTCGTGACCCTTCTCGTCGGCGCCGGTGCCACGGGGTTCTTGTTCTGGGTCCGGCGCGGGTTGAAACCGCTGCTCGTGCGGCTCGGCGTTCCGGCGGGGGCGGCGGTCATCGCCACGCGGGCCGGGCCGGTGGCCGCGGTGGTGGCGACGACGGCGATCACCTGGGGTCTGGGGCTGGAAGACTACGGCGTTGCGGTGGTGGGCGCGGTGCCGCAGAGCCTGCCGCCGTTCACGGTGCCGTCGCTGTCGCCGGACCTCGTCGGGGCGCTGTTCGTGCCGGCGGTGCTGATCTCGGTGATCGGCTTCGTGGAGTCCATCTCGGTGGCGCAGACGCTGGCGGCCAAGAAGCGCCAGCGGATCGACCCGGACCAGGAGCTCATCGGCCTCGGCGCGGCGAACATCGGCGCGGCCTTCACCGGCGGCTATCCGGTGACGGGAGGGTTCGCTCGCTCGGTGGTGAACTACGATGCGGGCGCCGAAACGCCGGCGGCGGGCGCCTTCACGGCGGCCGGCCTCGCCATCGCGGCGGTGGCGCTGACGCCGCTGGTCTACTTCCTCCCCAACGCCACGCTGGCGGGGACGATCATCGTCGCGGTGCTGAGCCTCGTCGACTTTTCGATCCTGCGGAAGACCTGGGCCTATTCGCCGTCCGACTTCTACGCCGTCACGGCCACCATCTTGTTGACGCTCCTCTTCGGCGTGGAGGTGGGCGTTTCGGCGGGGGTGATGCTGTCGATCGCGCTGCACCTCTACAAGACCAGCCGTCCGCATGTGGCGGAGGTGGGCTGCGTGCCGCAGACGGAGCACTTCCGCAACATCAACCGGCACCGGGTTGAAACCGACCCGTCGCTGGTGACCTTGCGGGTGGACGAGAGCCTTTATTTCGTCAACGCGCGCTTCCTCGACGATTATCTGCAGGACCGTCTGGCGCGCGACGACGGAAAGATCCGCAACGTGGTGCTGATGTGTTCGGCGATCAACGCCATCGACTATTCGGCGCTGGAAACCCTCGAGGCGATCAATCACCGCCTGAAGGAGCTCGGTATCGGCTTCCACCTCAGCGAGGTGAAGGGGCCGGTTATGGACCGTCTGAAGACCGCCCATTTCCTCGACGAGCTGAACGGCAAGGTCTTCCTTTCCCAATACGACGCCTGGCGCACGCTGACCGGCCGCCCCGCCCGCTCCGCCGCCGAATGACCACGCCCCACGCCTGAGTGTCCCCCCGAACGGACCGGGCCCAAACTCCGCCAATTGATACGTCCCCCCACCCGGCAACGAGGCTCCGTCCCTCTCCCCCGCGACCGGCGAGGCGGTGGGTGGTGTGTCTGTCCTCTGGAGCCGGCCGTCGCTGACGCCCGTCAGCCCGCGGGGCGCGGTGGAGGGCAAGGGTTCAAGCGGAGTATCCGTCTTGCTCAAACGATATTCGGCACCCAATCGCGGCCGTCACGCAGCATGGCGTTGGCGATGACCACGAGTTTGCGCATGAGCGCCGTCAGCGCGACCTTGGCCGGCTTTCCCGCCGCGATGAGGCGCTGATAAACCCGCCGCAGCGCATGATTGTGCCGTGAAGCGACGAGGGCCGGCATATAAAGCGCCGTGCGCAACGCCCCGCGCCCGCCGCGGATCGTTCGCCGGCCCATTCGCATCCCGGAATCGTTCGCCATCGGCGCAAGCCCCGCAAGGCTCGCCGCCTGCC
>NZ_MJUX01000008.1 GCF_001927245.1 Acuticoccus yangtzensis
TCCGGCCTCCCATCCGGTCTCATGGGGGCCTGCGTCCCTTCGATCCGTCCCCTCCCGCGGCCGGCGGTTGTCGCCGCCGGCCGCGGCCCCATCCTGACGGCGGGGCCCGTCAACAGCAAAACACAAGCGGCCCTTGCGCTCCGCCGCGGCCTGGGGGCAGGGCACAGTCAGCGGCGGCCGGGTTCAGGGGACAGACACGCCCTGTCCTTTGGTGAGCGCCCGAGCTTGCGGCGCCTCGTCCACGCGAAAACGGGCCGGATGGAGCACCACCCGGCCCGTCTCTCGCTTCGCCTCCGTCTCTCGCTTCACCTCCGTCCCCGGCGAGGCCCCCGGCAGGACGACCGCGGCACGGTGCCGGCGGACGGCCGATGAAGCGGATCAGGTGGTGAAGCGGATCAGGCGATGAAGAGCACGTCGTCCGCCCCGAAGTCGGTGGCGGTGGTGTTCAGCACCGTCAGGGTGTCGCCGCCGAAGAAGGTGAGCACCGTGTCGACGCCGACCTGGGTGAAGGCGGCATCCTGGAAGGCGGTGGCGTCGATCACGTCCTCGCCGAACTCGAAGTCGGTGATGATATCGTCGCCGCCGGTGAAGACGAAGACGTCCTCGCCCGCGCCGCCGGTCATGATGTCGTCGCCTTCGCGGCTGTCGAGGATGTCGTTGCCGTCGCCGCCGTCCAGCACGTCGTCGCCCTGGCTGCCGACGATGGCGTCGTCCCCGGCCCCGCCGAAGGCCTGGAACAGAGTGCTCCCGGCCTGAAGGCCGCCGGCGTCGATGGTATCGTCGCCCTCCAGTCCGTTGACGACGAAGGTCTCGGTGGCTGTGGCGTCGACGGTGAAGTTGCCGAAGTTGACGCGCTCCAGGTTCACCTCGCCGCCGGCCCCGGTGATGACGAATTGATCGCCCGCGGTCGTGGAGCCGTTGACGACGGCGGTGTCGTCGCCGGCGCCGCCGTCCATGACGTCGGACCCGTCACCGTTGTTCCAGACCATCGTGTCGTCGCCGTCACCGCCCTCCATGGTATCGTCGCCGCGGTCGCCGATCAGCGTGTCGTCGCCCGCCGAGCCGATGAGCAGGTCGTTGCCGTCGCCGCCGCGCTGCACCACTTCGGCGAGGCCGGCACCGAGGCCGCTCGCGTCGATGGTGTCGTCGCCGCCGCCACCGTTCAGCTCCAGCCGCTCGGCGTCGCGGATGTCGAGCGAGAAGTTGCCGAAATTGGTGCGCTCGAACTGGATGGTGCCGAGGACGTCGCGCACCTCGAACACGTCGCCGGCATCGTCGGAGCCGTTGACCTCGACCGTGTCGAAGCCGTCGCCGCCTTCCATGCGGTCGGACCCGTCACCGTTGTTCCAGATCATCCGGTCGTCGCCGTCGCCGCCCTGCATGGTGTCGTCGCCGCGGTCGCCGACCAGGGTGTCGTCACCGGCCGAGCCGATCAGGAGGTCGTCCCCGTCGCCGCCGGACAGGATGATGTCGACGGTGTTGCCGGTGACGGCGCTGGCGTCGATCGTATCGTCACCGCCGAGGCCGTTCAGCTCCAGCCGCTCGGTCTCGCGGATGTCGATGGAGAATTGGCCGAAGTTGGTGCGCTCGAACAGGATGCCGCCGCCGTTGGTCGAGACCTCGAACAGGTCGCCCGCGTCGTCCGACCCGTTCACCTCGGCGGTGTCCTCGCCGGCGCCGCCGTTCATGGTGTCGGATCCGTCGCCGTTGTTCCAGATCATGCGGTCGTCACCGTCGCCGCCGCGCATCATGTCGTTGCCGCGGTCGCCGACGAGGGTGTCGTCGCCCTGGCTGCCCATCAGCTTGTCGTTGCCGTCGCCGCCGTTGAGGGTGAGCTTCGTGAGCCCGGCCGTCAGACCCGAGGCGTTGATCTTGTCGTTGCCGCCGAGGCCGTTCACCACCAGCTCGTCGACGTAGAACATGTCGAGGTGGAACTGGCCGAGATTGGTGCGCGACAGGAGGACGTGGTCGCCATCGGCGGCGATGGTCACCATGTCGTTGCGGTCAGGATCGCCGTTGACGACGACCTGGTCGTAGCCGTGGCCGCCGTTGATCTTGTCCGAGCCGTCGCCGTTGTTCCAGATGATGAGGTCGTTGCCGTCGCCGGCGCGGATGTAGTCGTTGCCCTTGCCGCCTTCGATGCGGTCCGAGCCCTGGCTGCCGATCAGCTTGTCGTTGCCGTCGCCGCCGAACATCTGCAGGCGGATATCGCCCGCCTCCAGCGCCGAGGCGTCGATGATGTCGTTGCCGCCGAGACCGTCGACGATCAGCGTCTCGGTGTTGACGATGTCGATGGTGAAGGGCCCGGCATTGGTGCGCTCGAAGAAGACGCCGTTCGGGGCGGAGGAGACCTCGAACTTGTCGTTCTTGGCGTCGCCGCCTTCGACCACGGCGTTGTCGTCACCCTCGCCACCGTCCATGAGGTCGTTGCCGTCGCCGTCGTCCCATTCCATGACGTCGTTGCCGGCACCGCCTTCCATGGTGTCGTCGCCGAACTCGCCCGCCAGGGTGTCGTCGCCTTGCGAGCCGATGAGGCGATCGTCGCCGTCGCCGCCATCCATCGTCAGGGCGAAGCGCCCGGCGGCGACGTTGGAGGCGTCCAGCGTGTCGTTGCCGCCGAGGCCGTTGAAGGCGACCACTTCGACGTTGCGCATCGTCACGGTGTCGCGGCCGGCGTTGAGGAAGAGGCTGTTGCGGTTGGTGAAGAGTTCGGCGAATTGGTTGCCGGTGTCGGCGGTGTTCAGCTCCACCGTGTCGGTGCCGCCGCCGCCGTTGATGAGGTCGCTGCCGTCGCCGTCGTTCCAGATGGCGGTGTCGTTGCCGCCGCCGCCGTTGACGACGTCGTCGCCTCCCTCGCCGGCCATCGTGTCGTCGCCGTTGCCGCCCTGGATGGTGTCGTCGCCGTTGCGGGCGTTGACGATGTCGTCACCGCCGCGGGCCTTGATGATGTCGGCGGCGTTGGAGCCGGTGAGGTCGTCGTCCGCCTGGGTTCCGAAAATGCGTGCCATTGGTGTGTTCCCTGCTGTCCGGCGCCGCTCTGGCGCGTCGGTGGAGGGGAACTAAAGGTCGGCATGAGGGCACGCTGTGCTGGCCAGCACGGGCCCGGCCACATGCCGCCCGCCGCACGCATGGTTGAGGCACGGCCGGAGCCGTGCCTTCTGGCATTGCCGAGAGCGGAGCCGCTGTTTCAGGCCGGCTGCTTGGCGACCCATTCCTCGTAGGCGTCGAGCCCAGCGGCGAGGTGATCGGGGAAGATCTCGATCTCGAACAATGTGGTGCTGGCGGGGCCGCTGGCGGCGGCCTTCGCCTCGCGCACCGCCGTTTCCAGCTCGGCGGGCTCATAGTCGCCGCGGCCGATATAGGTGAGCGCCAGGATTTCGGCCTGCTCGTCGACGTTGAGGGTGTCGATCATCGCCGCCGCCTCTTCGCGGGTGGCGTCCGGCAGGCGCTCGTCGGACAGCGCATCGCCGTCCGGCTCGGTGAAGCTGGTGGCGGCGTCGATTTCGATCTCGCGCTCCGGCTCGTCAGCCTCGGCGTCGGGCACCTCGAAGAGGGCCGCGCGCGATTTCGCGACGATGAGGCGGATCATGTCGGCGTCGACGTTGAGTTCACGGGCGCCGCTCGTTTCGCGCAGGCTCATTTTTCCGCCTCCGGTTGGGCGGCGCCGGGATGCACCCCCCCGCCTTTGTTCAGCTCGGCCTCGGCGCGAGCATCCTTGTCTTGCATTCTGGCACTTTCCACCGGGTCGGCGTCCGGCTCCAGCTTCACATCGGGCACGGCCTGGCGCTGGTTCTGGACGCGCTCCTGGTCTTCGCCCTGCAGGCTGTTCTTGCCCATGACATCGGACGCGAAGTCGGTTTGGCCCAGCGTCGTGGCGTCTTCGCTGGCGGGCCGGTCTCCGGTGAGGGTCCTGTCGGCCTTGTCCATGGTTCAACTCCTTTGTCTTTCAGGGGGTGAACCGCGCCAAGCCTTGAAAGTTTCGCGTAGCAGAATTGCGGAGGCGGGGATTGTGACAATTGGAGCGATACGGTTCTGCCAGCGTTCATCTGGCGAGGCCCAAATGGAACGACCGAAACAGCGGGCCGCTTTGTGTCAGTAGGAGAGTTCGAGACGATGGCCAGCCTGACCCCCACCACCGCATCCGCGCCCCGTTCCGCGGCCCAGCCTTCTTCTGTGGCGCAGCCGCCGCGTTCGCCCTGGGCCTTCGGCGGGCCGTCGTCCCACCAGCACCCGCAGCCCTCGGTCTCCTCGTCGGCCACGCTCGGCGATCTCGACAAGCTCGCCCGCCTCTGAGGGTTTCCGCGGCACCGTCGGGCGCCCCGGTGCGGCGCCCGTCCGACGCCGCCCCGCCGGACTGAGCCCATTATTTCCCTCACGGAGGGGGGTCGATGGGGCTTCCTCGCCTCGCCGCACTCCGAGCGCCCTACCCCGCGAAGGTGACGTAGGCCCGGCAGCGGCTCCGGTCCTCGCTCCCACGCTCAACGGCGGGCCGCTTCATTCCCAATGACCGACGTTTGAGATGCGGACAGCGTCCGTCGCACCTCGGGAGGATGGCCGAGAGCGATCGGGCTTGACGGACGCGCTCCCACCCCGTAACTGAACCGGACGCGGTCTGTGGCCGCGCCACCGCCCGACAGCGCGTTGCGCCCTCGGGCGCGTTTTGCGTTGCTTGATGGGCTGGACGGGTGCAACCCTCCATCCTTCATCGCGGGATCATCCTGCGAACACGTCACCGGGAGCCGCCCATGTTCGACAGCCTTTCCGATCGCCTTTCCGGCATCTTCGACAAGCTGACCGGCCGTGGCGCGCTGTCCGAAGCCGACGTCGACGCGGCGATGCGCGAAATTCGCCGCGCTCTTCTGGAGGCCGACGTCGCGCTGCCCGTGGTGCGCCAGTTCGTCGACGAGGTGCGCCAGGAAGCCGTCGGCGCCACGGTGGTGAAATCCGTCACGCCAGGCCAGATGGTCGTCAAGATCGTCCACGACGCGCTGATCCGCATGCTGGGCGAAACCGCCGAGCCGATCTCGCTCGCCGCCGCGGCCCCCGTCCCGATCATGATGGTCGGCCTTCAGGGCTCGGGTAAGACCACCACGTCGGCCAAGATCGGCCTGCGGCTGCAGAAGCGCGAGAAGAAGCGCGTCTTGATGGCCTCGCTCGACACGCAGCGCCCCGCCGCGCAGGAGCAGCTCCGCGTCCTCGGCGAAGAAAACGGCATCGAGACGCTGAAGATCGTGCCGGGCCAGAACCCGCGCCAGATCGCCGAACGCGCCATGACTGCCGCCCGCCTCGGCGGTTACGACATCGTCATCCTCGACACCGCCGGCCGCCTCTCCATCGACGAAGCCTTGATGACCGAGATCGCGGACATCAAGCGCGCCACCAACCCGCACGAAATCCTGCTGGTCGCCGACTCGCTGACCGGCCAGGACGCGGTCGCCACCGCGAAAGCATTCGACGAGCGGATGGACGTCACCGGCATCGTGCTGACCCGCGTCGACGGTGACGGGCGCGGCGGCGCGGCGCTCTCGATGCGCGCCACCACCGGCAAGCCGATCAAGCTCATCGGCACCGGCGAAAAGGCCGACGCGCTGGACGAGTTCCACCCGCGCCGCATCGCCGACCGCATTCTCGGCATGGGCGACATCGTCTCCCTGGTCGAGAAGGCGGCCGAGCATGTCGACGCGGAAAAAGCCGCGGCCATGGCCAAGAAGATGGCCAAGGGCGGCTTCGACCTCAACGACCTGAAAGACCAGCTCGGCCAGATGGAGAAGATGGGCGGGCTCGGCGGGCTGATGGGCATGATGCCCGGCATCGGCAAGATGAAGAAGGAAATGGCCGCCGCCGGCCTCGACGACCGGATCATCAAGCGCCAGGTCGCCATCATCAACTCGATGACCAAGGACGAGCGCAAGAAGCCCGACCTCCTGAAGGCGAGCCGCAAGAAGCGCATCGCGTCCGGCTCCGGCACCGATGTCGCCGACGTCAACAAGCTTCTGAAGATGCACCGCCAGATGGCGGACATGATGAAGATGATGGGCAAGAAGAAGGGCGGCATGATGGGCGGCCTCGGCCAGATGCTCGGCATGGGCGGGGGCGGAATCCCCGACATGCCGGAAGGGCTGAAGGGCATGAACCCCGCCGACCTCGAAAAGCTCGCCAAGCAGATGCCGGGCGGAATGCCGGGCGGAATGCCGGGCGCCGGTGGTGGCCTGCCGGGCCTCGGCGGTCCGGGCGGTGGTCTGCCCGGCCTCGGCGGCCCCGGCATGCCCGGCCTTCCGGGGCTTCCCGGCCTCGGCGGCGGTCACGGCCAGGGCAAACGGCAAAAGGGCAAACGCAAGTGACGGCGCACGCCCCGTTCCTCTCGGCCATGCCGGCCGGGCGCGGCGCCGTGGAAGCCGCGCTCGACGGGATCCAGATGCCGCGCGAAATCCGCACGGAACGGCTGATCCTGAGCCCGTTCGAGATGCACCACCTGAACGGGTTCGCCGAGTTCTGGGCCGATCCGGACACCACCCGCTTCATCGGCGGCCCCACGGACCGCGCCGGCGCGCTGCTGCGTATGGCCCGCTTCTCCGGCCTGTGGCGCCTCTACGGCTTCGGCACCTACGCGCTCAGCGACGAGCACGGCCGCCTTCACGGCTATGCCGGCCTCTGGTTCCCGCACGATTGGGCCGAGCCGGAGATCGCCTACGGCCTGCTTCCGGCGGCCCGCGGCAAGGGGATCGCCCAGGAGGCGGTGCGCGCCATCCGCTCCATCGCCGAGGCGGTGGGCGTGCCCTCTCTCGTCTCCACCATCGCGCCCGACAACCACGGATCGCGCCGGGTGGCGGGCAGCGTCGGCGCGACGATCTCCCACCGCCACATGATCGACCTGCACGAGGTCGACATCTGGCGCTATCCGATGAACCCGGCCGAGCCGGAGCGTGAGCCGTTGATGCTCGACTCGCGGGTGATGCCGCTCACCATCACCACCGAGCGCCTGCGTCTGCGCCAATGGCATCCGGCGGACTTCCCGCGTTATGCGGGCATGCTCGCCACCACGCGCCTCGCCGGGGTGAAGCGCCCGGCCGCCGCACTGTTCGAGGCGAGCCGCAGCTTCATGGGCCTTGCCGGAACGTGGCACCTGCGCGGCTACGGCCTTTATGCCGTGGAGCATGACGGGCGCTTCATCGGCTCGGTCGGGCTCGGCCATCCGGGCGACTGGCCGGGGCCGGAGATCGCCTACAGCCTGACCACCGACGCGCGGGGCCAGGGCTTCGCCACGGAGGCCGTCGCCGCCGTCCGCGCCGTCGCCGCCGAACAGGGGCTGAACCGGCTGGTCAGCTTCATCGACCCGGCCAACGCCCGCTCGCGCGCTCTGGCGCGGCGCGTCGGCGCCACGGCCGACGGCACCATTTCGCTCGCCGGAACTCAGTTGGAGATCTGGCGGCACCAACCCGAGGGCGCCGCGGATCATGCGCGCATCCTCGAACTCGAACCCGCGCTTTGACGCAACGTTTGAATCAACCTCAGGAGACTTGAATGCCCACGAAGATCCGGCTCGCCCGCGGCGGCTCCAAGAAGCGTCCCTACTACCGCATCGTCATCGCCGACGTGCGCGCCCCGCGTGACGGCCGCTTCATCGAGAAGGTCGGCACCTACAACCCGATGCTCGCCAAGGACAACCCGGAGCGCGTGACGCTCGTCCAGGAGCGCATCGAGCACTGGCTGAAGCAGGGCGCCCAGCCGACCGACCGCGTGCTGCGCTTCCTCGACCAGGCCGGCATCGCCACCCGTCCGTCGCGCAACAACCCGAACAAGGGCGAGCCCGGCAAGAAGGCCAAGGAGCGCGCCGAGGAGCGTGCCGCCAAGGCCGCCGAGGCTGCCGAAGCCCCCGCCGAGGCCTGAGCCGCGGACGGTCGTCATGGGTGAACGCACGAACGAGGGTGCCGCAGAGGCGCCTATCCTCATGGCGACCATCGGCGCGCCGCACGGGATCCGCGGCGGGGTGAAGCTCAACGTCTTCGCCGAGGATCCGTTGGGGCTGCGCCGCTACAACCCGTTTCAGACGGAGGACGGGCGCACGCTCAAGCTCGCCTCCGTCAAGCGGATCGGCAAGGCGATCGTCGCCACCATCGACGGTGTGGCCGACCGCAATGCCGCAGAAACCCTGCGCGGCACCGACCTTTTCGTGCCCCGCGCCCGCCTCCCCCGGCCCGCCGAGGACGAGTTCTACTACGTCGACCTCATCGGCCTGGAGGCGCGCCTCGAGGATGGCACGCTGCTGGGCACCATCCGCGGCGTGTTCGATTTCGGCGCGGGCGACATGCTCGACGTCGCCGGCCCCAAGGCCGTGCTGATCCCCTTCACCGACGCCGTGGTCCCCACCGTCGACATCGCCGGCGGCGTCGTCACCGTTGTCGCGATCCCCGGCCTGCTGGACGACGAAGCTCCGCCGGAGGACGCCGACACCGGCGACGCGGGCGACACCAGCGGCGCGAGCGAGGACGAGGGCGGCGCGGACGAAGGCGAGCGCCCGTGAGCTTCGCCGCCACCATCCTCACGCTCTATCCCGAAATGTTTCCCGGTCCGCTGGGCCACGCCCTCGCCGGCCGCGCGCTCGGCGACAAGTGGACGCTGACCGCCCGCAACATCCGCGACGCGGCCACCGACCGTCACCGCACCGTGGACGACACGCCCGCAGGCGGCGGCCCCGGCATGGTCATGCGCGCCGACATCCTCGCCCGCGCGATCGACGAGAGCGGCGGCACCGGCCCCCTCCTCCTCATGAGCCCGCGCGGCGTCCCGTTCAGCCAGGCCATGGCGCGCGACATCGCCGCCGGGGACGGGGTCACCATCGTCTGCGGCCGCTTCGAGGGGGTGGACGAACGGGTGATCGAGCGGCGTGGCCTCACCGAAGTGTCGATCGGCGACTACATCCTGTCGGGCGGCGAGATCGGCGCGCTGGCGGTGCTGGACGCCGTCGTGCGCCTGCTGCCGGGCGTCATGGGCAACAGCGCCTCCGCCGACGAGGAGAGCTTTGCCGACGGCCTGCTCGAGCATCCCCAATATACCCGCCCGGCCGAATGGGAGGGGGCGGCGATCCCACCGGTCCTCACCTCCGGCGACCACGCCAAGGTGGCCGCCTGGCGCCGCGATGCGCGCCGCCGCCTCACCGCCCGGCGCCGGCCGGACCTCTTCGCGAAGTACCTGTCCGACGCCTGACGCGGCCCGTCCCGCCCGCGCCTAGAGCGCGTCCTCCAGATGCTCGGCCAGCCGCTCGCGCACGCTGTCCGGCATCGCCGCCGAGGAGCGCGTCTTGGGGTCGAAGAACACCTCCACCAGATCGTAGGTCGCGTGCAGCTCACCGGTGTCTGCGTGCATCATGCGCAGGTGGAAGGTGGTGCTCTTGGTGCCGAGCCGCGTCACGATCCCGTCGATGACGATGAGATCACCCGCCACCAGCTCCTTGATGAACGACGTCGTCGCCTGCGCGGTGACGGTGTGGATGCCGTGCTCGGGCGTCATCGTCGAGTAAGGCAGGCCGAGGCGGGTCCACATGTGATAGGCCGCATCGTCGAAGAAGGGGGCGTAGTGGCGCACGTTCATGTGGCCGAAGTGGTCGTGATGCCAGGGGTGCACCACGCCGCGAAAGAGTTCCAGGCGGTCGGCCATGCGGTCTCCGATAGCTTCTATTTTGCGTGAACCTAAAGCAGGTCTCGCGCCCGAGGAAACCCCGCTCAGGCCAGGACGACGCGCGGGAAGTAGAACGACACCACCCAGTTGGGCGCGTCGACGATCTCCGAAATCCTGAGGTCGCCGCAGGTGGAGGCGAGCATGTAGGCCTCCACGGGGGGAAGGCCGTGGCGGGCGGCGAGAAGCTCCACCATCTCGGCCACCGCCATGCGCGCCCCCTCCATCAGGTCCGGGCCGACGCCTGTCGTCACCTCGTAACCCGCGGCGTCCAGATGCCGGGTGACGGGCCCCGGCGTGGTGAAACGCGGCATCTTCAGGTTCGCGCCCTTCACGAGGTCCAACGTCAGCACCACGTCCATCGCGTTTTCGATGGCGGTGCCGCAGATCTCCCCGTCGCCCTGCGCGGCGTGGGTGTCGCCGACCGAGAAGAGCGCGCCCGCCACCTCCACCGGCAGGTAGAGCACGGAGCCTTCCGACAGGTCGCGGATGTCGAGGTTGCCGCCGACACGGCGCGGCGGAACGATCGAGTGCGGCCCCGGCTCCGCGGGGGCGAGGCCGATGGTACCGGTGAAGGGCTTCAAGGGCACCTTGGCCATGCCCCACAAAGCAGGCGTTCCGGGGGTATAGGACCACATCTTCAGCGCGGGGTCGGGGAACTGGTCGGCGAGGAGGCCGAACCCTGGAATGTTCGCCGTCCAGCCGAGGCCGGACGGTGTGAAGCCGCCGAACGTCACCTTCACCGCGTCCCCCGGCTCGGCCCCGTCGATGGCGATCGGCCCTGTCACCGGGTTCGTCTTGGAGAAGTCGAGCGTCGCCACGTCCTCCGCGGTCGACCCTGCGTGGAAGTGCCCGCCGGCGGCGTCGTTGCACTGGAAGAGGAGGGTCGTTCCGGGGGCGATGGTCTGAACAGGCCGGAAGGCGTTGTCCCAACCGTAATGCATCTGATGGTTATGGATCGTGTAATGGGGGGCGTCGCACATCGGTTCGCGCTCCGGGCTCGAGTTCGCACGCCCTGCGGCGCCGTGTGTCATGATGGGCCCCGTCGCCGCAGCGTCAACAGCGCGGCCGCCTGCGGGCGCGGCGTCCCGCGCGTCGAGACGTTAACCAACCCATCCATGGTTGATCTTGCGCGCGCGTCGCAACTCGTATTCACTCGCCCTTGAAAAGCCGCAATAGGAACGATTTCGCCCGCCGGGCCGCGGGTAGGCGGCGGCCGGGACGGGGTGCGTGCGTGCCCGCCGGGCATCCAACGGGGACGCCGCGCGATGGGATTGAGAGAGCTTCGGCGCATCGGCCACTGGACCGGATCCGGCGCCGCCCTGCGCGCCGGGAAGATCGAGCCGATCGAGGCGCTGCGCTTCGTCGCCGCGCTGCTCGTCGCCTGCTACCACCTGCAGATCTCGACCAGCGCGACGACCGGCACCAGCAGCATCTTCTCGGTGTTCGACCATGGCGGCGGCGGGGTGGACATCTTCTTCGTCATCTCCGGCCTCGTCATCGGCATCTCGGCCTCGCGCGCGCCGGTGTTCGACGTGCGGACCTTCGCCATCCGCCGCTTCTGGCGCATCGTGCCGTTCTACTGGGGCGTTCTGGCGGCGACGATCGGGATCGAGCTTCTGAGCGCGCGCGTGGGCGTCGGCAAGCCGATGCTGGAGGCGGGCAACCCCTACTACATCCTCGCCTCCGCCCTGCTGCTGCCGATCCCCTACCAGATCATGCACATCGCCTGGACGTTGACGTTGGAGCTCGTCTTCTACGCCGTCTTCGCCGTCGCCTTCGCCCGGTCCGGCCTCAAGGGGGCGATGCTCGCCGTCCTCGCCTGGTATCTCGTCTCGGTCGCCTACGTGTCGACGCCGCTGTCGCAGATCTCGGCGCTGTTCTATCTCGGCTACCCGGTGGTGGTGGAGTTCGGCTTCGGCCTCGCCCTCGCCTGGGTGTTCCTCAACCGCCGCCTGCCGTTCGGCCCGGTGGCGCTGGTGCTCGGCACGGCGGCGACCTTGGGCGCCATCTTCTCGCCAGAGCAGGCGGGGCTGTCCGCCCTTCTCCGCCTCGCCGACCTCGGACGCGAATTCCAGTTCGGCCTCCCCGCGGCACTGCTCGTCTACGGCGCGATGGCGACGCCGATGCGGGTTCCGGGGCCGGTCATGCTGCTCGGCAAGGCGTCCTACATGCTCTACCTCGTCCATAGCATGGTCTATGGCCTCGCTCTCGCGGCGGCCAAGATCCTGCTGGGCGTCGACATCGGCGCCACCGACGCCGGGCGCCTCGCCCTCCTCACCGCCGCCGTGGTGGGGTCGGTCGTCCTGTGCGTCGTCGTCGAGCAGCCGGTCCTGCGCTGGTCGCGCCGCTTCTCGGCGCATCCGCCCTCGCCGCAGGCTGCCGCCGCGCCGGTTCGCCCGGCCATCCCGGCCGAGTAGCGCCCGCCCCTTCGGCCTCCTCCGCCCCCGCCGTTCCGCCGCCCGCCGCGTCCCCCACCCGTCCCGCACCCGGCTGCCGCCGCACATCGACCACGGCGGCGTGTTGTCGCCGCGCGCCCCTCCTGCTAAGCGGACGGCCTCACACGGAGAGGGAAGATGGCGAAGGACAAGGCGAACCGCCCGAAGGCACGCCTGCCGCGCGGGTTCGCTGACCGGACGCCTGGCGAGATCCGCCGCGTGGCCCGCATGATGGAAACGATCCGCCAGGTGTACGAACGCTGGGGGTTCGAGCCGGTGGAGACACCGCTGATCGAGTTCGCGGACGCGCTGGGCAAGTTTTTGCCGGACGCGGATCGGCCGAACGAGGGCGTCTTCGCCTTCCAGGACGACGACGAGCAGTGGCTGTCGCTGCGTTACGACCTGACGGCACCGCTCGCCCGCATGGTGGCGGAAAACTTCCAGAACGTGCCGCGGCCCTACAAGAGTTACCGCGCCGGCTGGGTGTTCCGCAACGAGAAGCCCGGCCCCGGCCGCTTCCGCCAGTTCATGCAGTTCGATGCCGATATCGTCGGCGCCGCCTCCCCCTTGGCGGACGCCGAAATCTGCATGATGGCGGCCGACACCATGGAGGCGCTGGGCTTCGCGCGAGGCGAGTACGTAATTCGCGTGAATTCGCGAAAAATTCTCGATGCTGTTTTGGATAAGGTGCTCGGCATCGAGGGCCCATCCGAGAAGCACCTTGGGGTCCTTCGTGCAATCGACAAACTCGATCGCCTCGGCCGAGATGGCGTGTATGAGTTACTGACCGACGGTCGAAAAGATGAGAGCGGAGCGTTCACTGATGGCGTCGGTTTAACTGACCTTCAGGCACGGGCAGTTCAATCCCTTTTTGGCATCGAAGTTCGTGTCAGCGACAATTCTGAATCGTTCGAAGATGACCAACAAATAACCCTCGAAATGGAGGACGGATCCGCGCAAACCGGCAGCATATCCAATTCTGACATCCTCGCGCAGATGTTTAGAGTGGTCACGTTGACCGGAGCGGATCCCGATTGCCTCAGAGATTTGTTTAGTATCTCGGACCACTTGCAGGCGTCAGGCTATGGGACGAGTCGGGTTCGGATCGACCCCTCCGTCGTGCGCGGGCTGGAATACTACACCGGCGCCGTGTTCGAGGCGGAACTCCGCTTCGAGGTGCAGGACGAGAAGGGGCGCCCGGTGCGCTTCGGCTCGGTCGGCGGCGGCGGACGGTATGACGGTCTCGTCGGCCGCTTCATCAGCCAGGACGTTCCGGCGACGGGCTTCTCGGTCGGCGTCTCCCGCCTCGCCGCGGCGCTCGCCGCGCGCGAGACGGCCTCTGCGGACGACCGCGGCCCCGTCATCGTCACCGTGATGGACCGCGATGCGGTGCCCGCCTACCAGGCCCTGACGGCCCAGCTCAGGCGGGCGCTCGGCGACGTGCCGGTCGAAATGTACATCGGCGACAGCGGCTTCAAGGCGCAGATGAAGTACGCCGACCGCCGCAACGCGCCGTGCGTCATCATCCAGGGCGCGGACGAGCGGGCGGCCGGCATCGTGCAGATCAAGGACCTCGCGGCGGGCAAGGAAGCGGCCGAAGCCATCGAGGACCGGGCCGAATGGGTCGCGGCCCGCCCCGCCCAGGTCGAGGTGGCCTATGACGGGGCCGACGTCTCCGCCATCGCCGCCAAGGTGCGCGAGATCCTGTCGTGAGCGAAGCCGTCTGGTCCGTCCTCGAGGCGGCGAGCGAGATGGTCGTCTCCGTCCCGCTGCTGCAGCCCGCCGACATTTTCGTCGACCTCGCCGGTGAAGAGTTCCGCAAGCGCCTCTTCACCACAGACGACGGCGACAAGACGCTGTGTCTGCGGCCCGATTTTACCATCCCGGTCTGTTACGAGCATCTGGCCGCCCACCGCGACGCGCCGAAGACCTACGCCTATCAGGGCAAGATCTTCCGCAAGCGCCGCATGTCCGGCGACCCGGAATTCACGCAGATGGGCACCGAGTGGATCGGCCACGGCGACGAGATGGGCACGGATGCCCGCCTCTTCGCGCTGGCCATGGAGTGCGCCAAGGCGGCGGGCCTCGCCGACACCACCGTGCGTGTCGGCGATGCGCACGTGTTCGACGCGCTGACCAAGGCGCTCGGCCTCTCGCCCGGCTGGCGCGCGCGGCTGAACGCGGCCTTCGGTGACGAGCTGCGCATGACCGGCGCGCTGTCGCGGCTCGGCAGCCCGTCCGCCTCGGGCGGGCTCGCGTCGCGGCTGGCGCCTGCGCTGGCGCGGGTCAACGCCAAGGAGGCGCGGGCGATCGTCGACGCGGTCATCGGCCTTCCCGGCGCGCCGCCCCCCGGCGGGCGGACCGACGAGGACATCGCCCTGCGCCTCCTGGAGCAGGCCTCCACCGCCGACGCCTCCCACGCCGCCGACGTCATCGCCCGATTCCTGCCGCTGACGGCGCCCTTGTCCGGCGCCGCGGACCAGTTGCGCGCCTTCGCCGCCGCCGAGAAGCTCGACCTCGACTCCGTGATCGCCGACTTCCAGCGCCGCACCGATGCGCTCACCGCCATCGGCGTCGACACCGCGCGCCTCACCTTCGACGCCGCCTTCGGCCGCCGCATCGGCTACTATACCGGCTTCGTGTTCGAGATGATCGGCATCGACGGCGTCAACGAGGCCATCGCGGGCGGGCGCTACGACAAGCTCGTCGCCCTGCTCGACCCGTCCACATCGCTGCCCGGTATCGGCTTTTCCGTGTGGCTCGACCGTCTGCCGGAGGCTCGCGCGTGAGCGAACTGATCCTCGCCGTCCCCTCCAAGGGCCGCTTGCAGGAGCAGGCGCTGGAATTTCTCACCCGCTCCGGCCTGAAGGTCAGCCGCGCGCGCGGCGGGCGGGACTACCGCGGCACCGTGTCCGGCATGCCGGAGGTGGAGATCGCCTTCCTCTCGGCGTCAGAGATCGCGCGGGAGCTGGCCAGCGGCAACGCCCATCTCGGCATCACCGGGCTCGACCTCGTGCACGAGACGGTGGACGACCCGGCCGAGCGGGACGAGAAGCTGCACCGCGTGACCCCGCTCGGCTTCGGCCCGGCGGACGTGGTGGTGGCGGTGCCCGAACGCTGGATCGACGTCGACACCATGGCCGACCTCGCGGACGCTGCCGAGATGCACCGTGCCCGCCACGGCCGCACCCTGCGCGTCGCCACCAAGTTCGTGAACGTCACGCGGCGCTTCTTCGCCGGGGCGGGGCTGGCGGATTACCGGATCGTCGAGAGTCTCGGCGCCACGGAGGGCGCACCCGCGGCGGGACAGGCCGACCTCATCGTCGACATCACCACCACCGGGTCCACCCTCGCGGCCAACCAGCTCAAGATCCTGTCGGACGGGGTGATCCTGTCGAGCCAGGCCTTCTTCGTCGCCGCGCGCACCGCGAACTGGACCGACCTCACACGCAGCCTGGCCGCCACGGTGGTGGACCGCATCGCGGCCGAGATGCGCGCCCAGTCGGTGCTGGAACTGCGCGCCGTGGTGCCGGACCCGGCGCGGGCGCTGGCGGAGACGGCCGAGCGGTTCGGCGCCGTCGCCCCGTTCGGCTTCGAGCCTGTGCCGCTGACGCTCCACGTGCCGCGGCGCCGCGCGTCGGAATGCGCGGCCTTCCTGCGGCTCGTCGGCGCGTCGTCAGTGGTTCTGGTGCAGGTGGCCGACGTCTATGGCGACAACCCGATGACCGACGCCCTCCTCGCCGCCACCGCCTGACGCGGCGCGGGCGCGGCGGCGCGCGGCCTACTCGCGCGCCATGAGGTTCAGCACCGCGTCGGCGAGGCCGTTGGCCTTCACGCGTGCCGGCAGCGCCTTCGGGTCGTAGACGTTCTCCACCCAGTCGGCAAAGGAATGGCCCGCGGCCTCGCCCTCCTCCCAGGCGTCCATGAACACATCGAGGATGCCGGTTTTGGCCCGCGCGATGTGGCCGAACCGCAGGGAGAGTTGGCGCTTGGCCTCCGTGGCGCTCGCCCCCTCCACCAGGATCAGCCACAGCGCCGAGCCGAGGCCCGCCCGGTCCGCGCCGGACTTGCAGTGGAGGAGCACCGGCGTCTGCAGGCGCGGGAAGGTCTCCATCGCCTGCCGCAGCACCGCCTTGGGCGGCGCCGAGCGTGACTGCAGCACCACCCGCTCGAAGGCGATGCCGTGAGCGGCGCACGCCTCGCGCTCCAATGGGTCGCCGCCGAACCCGTCCGCCCGCAGCGAAACGATGGTCTTCACCCCGTCCCGCGCGATGGCGGCGATGTCACGCGGGCTCGGCTGCGACGAGCGCCACAGCTTGTCCGTCACCTGGTGGCGGTTGCGGTAGACGAGGCGCAGCACGCCGTGGTCGGCGAAGAGCAGGCTGTTCCACGCCTCGCGCCGGTCGCGCCGGGTGGCGAGGGGGCGGCGCCAGCGCTCGGCGCGCGCACGGCGGCGGGCCTTGCGGGCGGGTGTGCGTCCCTTCGCCCGGTCCAGTATCGCCGCCAGATCAATCACACCTCGGCCTTTCTCGCGCGCCCCGCAGCGGGACACTTGTGCCGCGCCCTCATCGAACGCGGCGGGCGAACACCGATGATCGGAGCCGCCCGGAAAATCAACCCGCGCGGACAGATGGGGGCCGGCAAACCGCTTTACCACCCGCACCCGTCGCGCCGCGCGCGCCCTCGGTCGCCGCCTCAGTCGCCCCTTCAGTCACCGAGCGCGGCGCCGCCGGGACGGCGCGGATCGGTCGCGCCATAGAGGGTGCCGTCATAGCCGACCTGGATCGACTGCGCCGCGCCCATCGCGTCCTGGATGCGCACATCGTGGCCCTTCTCTTCCAGCAGGCGGATCGTGTCGAAGCTGATCCCCTCCTCGATGCGGATATAGTCCGGCTGCCACTGGTGGTGGATGCGCGGCGCATTGGTCGCCCCGGCGATGTTGCGCTCGTGCACGGTGGCGTTGAGGATCACCTGCAGCACCGTGGTGATGATGCGGCTGCCGCCCGGCGATCCCGTCACCAGCGACACCTTGCCGTCCTTCAGGAGGATCGTCGGCGTCATCGACGACAGCGGGCGCTTCACCGGGCCGACCGCGTTCGCCTCGCCGCCGACGAGACCGTAGGCGTTGGCCGCGCCCGGCTTGGCGGAAAAATCGTCCAGCTCGTTGTTGAGCAGGAACCCGCCCGCCGTGCCGAAGCCGACGCCGAAGGAGAAGTTCAGCGTCGTCGTCATCGACACAGCGTTGCCCGCCCCGTCGAGCACCGAGAAATGCGTCGTCTCGTTGCTCTCATAAGGCAGCGTCCCGGGATCGGCGGCAATCTCGGACGAGGGCACCGCGCGGTCCATGTCGATCTTCGCCTCCAAGGTGGCGGCATAGTCCTTCGAGATCAGCGCCTTCACCGGCACGTCCACGAAGTCCGGGTCGCCGAGATAGACCGCGCGGTCGGCATAGGCATACTTCGCCGCCTCGGCCATCACGTGGATCATGTCGGCGCTGTTGAGGCCGTAGGTGCCGAAGGGCTGGTGCTCCAGCGTGTTCAACATCTGGATGAGATGCACACCGCCGGAGCTGGGCGGCGGCATGGAGACCACCTCCCACTCCTTGAAGGTGCCGCGCACCGGCTCCCTCACCTTCGCCTCGTAGGCGGCGAGGTCCTCCAGCGTCATTCGCCCGCCGCGCTCCGTCACCGCGTCGACGATTCCTTGCGCGACCGGTCCCTCATAGAAGGCGGACGGCCCCTCGTCGGCGATGGCCTGAAGCGTTTGCGCCAGCGCGGGCAGGACCAGCGTGTCGCCTCCCTTGGGCGCCGCGCCTCCCGGATAATAGGCCGCCATGTTGGGGTCGGTCTGCAGCCGCACCGTGGTATCGGGGTGGGCGAGCGCCATTGCAGTGTCCGGCGTCACCTCGAACCCGTCACGCGCCAGGGCGACGGCCGGGGCGACGAGGTCGGCGAAGGTGAGCGTGCCGGAGCCGTAGCGCTCATGCGCCAGAGCGAGGCCCGCGACCGAGCCGGGAACGCCGACCGCCAGGCCGGAGCGGCGGGAGAGGTCCGCGTCCGCCTCGCCGTCGGGGCCGAGGAACATGTCGCGGTCCGCCGCCGCCGGGGCGGTCTCGCGCGAGTCTATCGCCACCGTCTCGCCGGTGTCGGCGCTGTGGACGATCATGAAGCCGCCGCCGCCGAGGTTGCCGGCCCGCGGCAGCGTCACCGCGAGGGCGAAGGCCGTGGCGACGGCGGCGTCCACCGCGTTGCCGCCGCGGCGCAAAATGTCACGCCCGACCGCGGCCGCTTGGCCCTCCTGGGCAACGACCATGTGCTTCTCGGCCGCGACGGGAATGAACCGCTGCCCGTCCACCGCGATCTGCGCACCGGCCGGCGCGGCGCCGATGCCGAGGAAGAGAGCGAGACTTAAGGCAACGGCTCGAGCACCGGCGGCGCGTGCGGGACCGGCCGTCGCGCTGCAAAAGTGCGTCCATTTCATCGGCCCACCTTTCACTTGGTTGAATGCGCCCAATATCGAATTTTTGTATCAGTTCAGCGCCACAATCTCTCGACCTGCCGCATGGATTGACGATCCGATTCACGGTTCTTATGTCGCAACCATCGTCAGAGATGAACTATGATTGATCGTGCTGGCAGGCGCGCGGGTGCAAACCCATCGCATCCGCGGAAGAAAGGACTGAGCGATGTCGGACGGCTTCAAGATGCACCAACTTGCATTGGAGCGAGTCCCTTTTGCCATCGTGATCACGAACCCGCACATCGAGGACAACCCGATCGTGTTCGTGAATTCGGCGTTCACACGCCTGACCGGCTACTCGCCCGAGGTTTCGGTCGGCCGCAACTGCCGCTTCCTTCAGGGTAAGGACACCGATCCCGAATCCGTCGAGAAGATCCGCGCGGGGCTGAAAGAGAAGGGTGAGTTCGCGGTCGAGCTTCTCAACTACAAGGCCGATGGGACGCCCTTCCGCAACCGCCTCTTCGTGTCGCCGCTGCTCGATACCGAGGGCGAGCTGCAATATTTCATCGGCCTGCAACGCGCGTTGGGGGACGGGTCGAGCGACCAGGTCACCGGCGGCATCGACGAAGCGCTGCGAGAAATTCACCACCGGGTGAAGAACCACCTGTCCATGGTGGTGGGCATGATCCGGATGCAGGCGCGCTCGCAGAACCCGACGTCGCTCGACAATTATACCGCCCTCGCCCGGCGCATCGAGACGCTGCAATTCCTCTATCACGAGATGACCGGCAGCATGCAGACCGGGGCCGACGACGACATCGCGCTCAGCGCCTACGTGTCGCGCATCGCATCGGCCATCGCCTATCTGGACGGGCGCGAGAGCCTGCAGCTCAACCTCGACCTCGGCCCCATGCGCGCCCCTGTCGATACCGCCGCGCGCGTCGGTCTCCTCGTCTCCGAATTGCTCACGAACGCCTACCAGCACGCCTTCGACGGACTCGCGGAGGGCTTGATCGAGGTGCATCTCCACGGCAGCGACGGGATGATCGACCTCGTGGTCGAGGACAACGGGCTCGGCCTTCCGGCCGACAGTGCCTGGCCGGACCGCGGCAATCTCGGCGGTAAGATCGTACGGTCCCTTGTGACGGGGCTGAATGCGCGACTGTCGATCCGCGACACCGGGAGAGGGACGCGGATCGAAATCCGCATCCCCGCCGACGTCACGCTCCTGGACCAGGCCGAACCGGCGTAACGAACCGGCTCCTTTCGAAGCCGGCCCGTACCACCTTACCCGTCACGCGGCGATGGCGCCGTCCTCGGCCGCTGGGCTCAGGCGCGGAAGCCGCGCGGGCGCTGCTCTTCGATGATGCGCCCCTCGTTGGAGCGGCGGGCCTGCGAAATCTCCTCCATCACCTGCACGTAGGCGAGCGAGGCGAAGAGCAGCGTACCGCCCAAAACGTTGCCGATGAAGGCGGGAAGGATCAGACCGAAGATCACCCAGCCGATCCCCGCCTCGCCTTCCAAGAGCAGCAGGAACCCCTCGCCCGCCCCGGCGATGACGTGGGTGAAATCGCCGAGCGCGATGAGGTAGGTCACAGTGAGGACGAGGAAGAACTCGCCGCCGCGCGCCGTCGGAATGCACCACACCAAGGCGGCGATCAGGAAGCCCGCGATCACACCGTAGCGCAGCGTCTCGAACGGCGTGTGCTCCGTGACCTTGCGGGCCACCTCCATGATGGAGGCAAGTTGCGGGTCGGTGATGATATCGCCCCACGACAATAGGATCGCGGCCGCCATCACGCCGACCATGTTGGCCGTGAAGACGATCAGCCACAGCCGCCCGCACCGCATGAAGGCCCGCTTCGTCGGGTTGGCGAGCAACGGCAGGACGGGCGTGATCGTGTTCTCGGTGAAGAGCTGCAAGCGACCCATGATGACGATGAGGAAGCCGAAGGTGTAGCCGATGTCTCCGATCAGGACCGCCCCCTCGAACTCGGGCAGGTGCATCATGAAGAGCCCTTCGGCAATCACCGACATCATCAGGATGAGGCCCGCCGCGACACCGGAGCCGGCCAGCGAGATCGCCGGGCGGTTGAGTTCGTCGAGGCCGCGCGAGGAGATCGATGCGTAGACCACCTGCGCGCGCGGTCCGGCCCGTTTGATGGCCTCCCGTTCCTCACCGCGCGACAGGTTTTCGATGGCGGGTTCCTGGTCCTTGCCGCTGTCCGGTTCGCTGCGGGCGCGGCCGGCATCGGCCTTCTTGTGAATGTCCATTCATGGTTCCTTGGCGGCGCGAGTGCGTGGGATCACGCAGAGGGCGTCGTCGAAGGAAAATGGCTGGCGCGCCCCGCGGTTCCGGGAGCGGCATGCGGACCAGCGATGCGCCCATCCGGCCGGCCTGCACCCCCCGCACGCCTTGCCGGGGTGGGAAACCGCCGGATTTGACCGCGGGTCCGCCCCG
This sequence comes from Acuticoccus yangtzensis, assembly GCF_001927245.1. Classification (GTDB taxonomy): domain Bacteria; phylum Pseudomonadota; class Alphaproteobacteria; order Rhizobiales; family Amorphaceae; genus Acuticoccus; species Acuticoccus yangtzensis. The sequence goes on from NZ_MJUX01000008.1 coordinate 21,031, forward strand.
TCAGGCGCGCTCGCCCAGCGCGTTGGCGATGATCCTCACGACGAGCTCCGGCGCCTCGATGTGCGGCATATGGCCCACTCCGGGGAGGATGTGCCGCGCCATCTCCGCGGGCGCCGCGATCGACTGGGCGACGGGCAGAACCTCGTCCTGCGTCCCCCAGATCAGCGTGATGGGAAAGCCCGCCGCCGCAAGGTCGGCCAACGGCAGAACCCCCTGGCCCTCGCCCTTGGAGATCGTCGTGACGATGCGCTTCAGCATGTCCCTCACGCCGGGCTGATTGCGCTGCTCGGCCGTCTGCCGCGGCAGGGCGGGCGGCATGCGCGAGGCCGGCCCGAAGAAGCTCTTCAGCACGTCCGACGCCTCCGCCTCGGTGGAGATCGCGGCGTAGCGGCGCAGCAGCGCGGCGTTCATCTGCGGCCCGAACCCGCCCGGCGCCAAGAGAACCAGACGCTCGACGAGGTCCGGGCGGCGCATGGCGGCAAGGCTCGCCACCGCCCCGCCCAGCGAGTGGCCGGTGATCACCGCGCGGCCGATGCCCATCGCGTCGAGGCTGGCGAGCATCGCCTTGGCGCAGACCACCGCATTCGGCGTCTCGTCCCACTCCACCGCCGCGCCGTGGCCGGGAAGGTCGAAGGCGATCACCTCGCGCCGCGCCGACAGCGCACGTGCAAGGCTCCCCATGCTGAGCCGGTCCGCCCCGAAGCCGTGGATGAGGACGAGCGGCGGCCCTCCCGCTCCGTAGCGGCGGTGGGGCAAGGGGTTGGGGTTAGGCATCGCTTGGCTCCGGTTGGTTAACGCGTCGCTAACCATTTTTGGACACGGTTTCACCACCCCAAAGGGAGGCGCACCATGAAAGACGTGACGGGCCGGATCGGCCTTGCGCTGGCCGTTCTGGCGGCGACGGCTGTCCCGGCATTTGGCAACATGGTCGAGATCGTCGACCCCAATACGGGCGAAATCATTCGCTATCGCCCCTCCTTCGCCAAGGAGGCGGCCCCGGAGCGGCCCACCTACCGCTACTTCGACCCCAGCACCGGCGGTTATGGGACCTACCAGGCCTCCCGCGAGGAGATGGCCGAGCGGCACCGCATGAAATATGCGCGCGCCCATGTGCGCTTCGTCTCCGGCGAGCCTGCGGGAACCATCGTGGTGGATACGCTGTCGCGCTACCTCTACCACCTCAACGCGGATGGGACGGCGACGCGCTACGGCATCGGCGTCGGCCGCGAAGGCTTCACGTGGACGGGCATCGAGACGGTGTCGCGCAAGCGTGAGTGGCCGGACTGGACGCCGCCCGCCGAGATGCTGGAGCGCCGGTCCGACATCCCGGAATACATGCCCGGCGGGCCGAACAATCCGCTGGGTGCGCGCGCACTTTACCTGGGGTCGACGCTCTACCGCATCCACGGGACCAACGAGGACGAGTCGATCGGCTACGCGGTGTCCTCCGGCTGTATCCGCATGCTGAACGAGGACGTGGTGGACCTATATAACCGCACCGAGATCGGCACGCGGGTGATCGTGTTGGGTCCGCAGGCGGACAGGTCCGGGCTGCTGGCGGCCATCAGCGGGTTCTGAGCGGGCGGCGGGTAGCAGGGGCCTCCGGCGGGCTCCACCTCACCAACGATCAGGGCCCGCCTGATCGCCGTAACCGCCATCGCCCCTGCACCGCATGGCAGACCCGGCGGCACCTCGCCAAGGACAAGCGGCTGAAGCCGGCCTTCGGCTCCTTGGCAAGGCACCACCGGGCCCGCCAAGGGATTGGTGCGACGCCGGCTCCAGCGATCAGGCTCCGACAGGCCGATACGCGGCGAATGCGTAACTGGACCGCTCAGCGATAGATCATGATCGGCACCAGACACGAGCGCACCAGCGCCGTGGTGGCCGAGCCGATGAGAAGATGGCGCACGCGCGAATGGCCGTGGCTGCCCATCACCAGAAGGTCGGCCGCCCCGTCGTCGACCGCCGCGGCGATCACCGCCTCCGGCTCGCCGGGTTCGATGTCCGCGGTGGCGCTGAGGCCGGAGGCCAGCAGCGTGTCACGCGCCCGCTCCAGCCTTTCGCGGGCGGCGGGCGTGCCGTCGCCCACCGTCAGAAGGCGGACGGCGAGACCCTTGTAGAGCGGGTCGGCGGCGACGGCCTTCACCGCACGGCCGCTCGACGCGCTGCCGTCGAACGCGAGCACCACCTTCTCCACCGGACGGAAAGCGCGCGAGGCGACGAGAACGGGCGTCTCCGCCGCGCGCAGCACGCGCTCGATGTTGGAGCCGAGGTGCATGGTGGCGAAATCCGCCGCCTCGCCGCGCTTGCCGATCACGAGGAGGTCGAAGTCGCCCTGCACGGTGCCGACCTCGCCCAGAAGATCGCCGATGCGCATGCGGGTGTTTGCACTCACCCCGGCGGCCGCCAGATGTTCCGCCGCCGCCTCCAGGATAGCGCGGCCGCGGCTCTGGGCGAGCTTGCCGCGCGCCTCGTCCATCGCCGCCAGTTCGGAAAGGAGGGTCGAGCGGGCGCCGAGCGACAGGCTGCCGGAAAGGTTCGCCGGGGTGCTTCCCGTCTCGCGCCGGCCGATGACGTGCATCAGCTCCAGCGCGGCGCCGGTGCGGCCGGCGGCCCAGGCGGCGTGATCGCACACGCTCGCGGTGTAGATCGAACCGTCGATCAGCGCCATGATGCGCATGGTCCCTCCCGCGGGGTTCTTCTTGTCATTGGGCATAATGGTCGGCCCTCCGGGGCGTCTGTGCAAGCGGCACGGTCGTCGGGTGCCCGGCTCAGTGGCCCAGCATCTCGTCCATCGCGCCCGGCTTGTCGTGGATGGCGAGCTTGTCGACGATGGTGGTCGAGGCTTCGTTGAGGCCGATGATCTCGACGTCCGTCCCCTCGCGGCGGAACTTCAGCACCACCATGTCGAGCGCCTGCACCGAGGAAATGTCCCAGATGTGCGCGCGGCTGACGTCGATCACCACACGCTCGCGCGCCTCGCGGAAATCGAACGCCTTCGAGAAACGCCCGGCCGAGGCGAAGAAGACCTGCCCCTCGATGACGTAGGTGCGCGTCTTGCCGTCGGGCGACAGGGTGGAGGTGACGCGGAAGATCTGCGCGATCTTGTAGGCGAAGAAGAGCGCCGAGAGCAGCACGCCGACGAGGACGCCGAGCGCCAGATTGTGGGTCAGCACCACCACGAAGACCGTCGACAGCATGACGATGGAGGACGAGCGCGGGTGCGTCTTCAGCGTCTTGATGGACGACCAGGAGAAGGTGCCGATCGACACCATGATCATGATGGCGACCAGCGCCGGCATCGGGATCTGGCTGACGAGGTCGCCCAGGGCGACGCACAGGATGATGAGGAAGATGCCCGCGCAGAAGGTCGACAGGCGCCCGCGCCCGCCGGACTTCACGTTGATCATCGACTGGCCGATCATCGCGCAGCCCGCCATGCCGCCGATGAAGCCGGTGCAGAAGTTGGCGATGCCCTGGCCGACGCATTCCTGGTTCTTGTCGGAATCGGTGTCGGTCAGCTCGTCGACGATGGTGGCCGTCATCAGGCTTTCCAGGAGGCCCACCGCGGCGATGGCGACCGAGTAGGGCAGGATGATGAACAGCGTTTCCAGGGTAAGCGGGATCTGCGGGATCAGGAAGACGGGCAGCGTCGCCGGAAGCTCGCCCATATCGCCGACGGTGCGCACGTCGAGCCCCAGCGCCATGGAGATGATGGTGAGGACGACGATGGCGACCAGCGGCGAGGGCACGGCGGTCGTCAGACGCGGGAAGAGATAGATGATGGCCAGCGCCGCGGCGACCATCGGATAGGTGAGCCACGGCACGCCGATGAGTTCGGGAAGCTGCGCCATGAAGATGAGGATGGCGAGCGCGTTGACGAAGCCCGTCAGCACGGAGCGCGAGACGAACTGCATGAGCTGGCCGAGCTTCAGCATCCCGGCGATCACCTGGATCACCCCGGCGAGGATGGTGGCGGCGAAGAGGTATTGCAGGCCGTGGTCGGCGACCAGCGTCACCATCAAGACGGCGGTGGCGGCCGTGGCGGCGGAGATCATGCCGGGGCGCCCGCCGGTGATCGCGGTGATGACGGCGATCGAGAAGGAGGCGTAGAGGCCGACCTTCGGGTCGACCCCGGCGATGATGGAGAAGGCGATCGCTTCGGGGATCAGGGCCAGGGCGACGACGAGGCCGGAGAGCAGATCACGGCGGATATTGCCGAACCATTCGGCGCGGTAGGTGGCGATGGAAGGCATCGTCTCTCGCTCAGCGGCGCACGCACCGTGGCGCGAGGGGCCCCCGATGGCGCTGCGGTTTCAAGTGACCTGCGGCGAGCGCGCGGGAGCGCACCGGGGCCGCGGGCGGATCCAGGGCCTTTCTGGCTAGCTCCACCTCTGGGTGAGGGCAACCGGAACGGGCGGGAAGCGGCTATGCAGCGTGGGGCGACACGTCGCGGGTGTGGCCTGCGGGGCGCGCTGGCGAGGCGCCGCGCCGTGCGCCCTCACCACGCCGAGCGGCCTCAATCGGTCTCGAAGGCGCGGCCGCCGACGGCGCGGCGGGGCCGCCCGCCCGATGTCGGCAACGGGATGAACTCGGCCTCGTCGCCGGGGACGGTGTCGAAGCGGCCGGCCGCCCACTCCGCCTTCGCCGCTTCGATGCGCTCGCGCCGGGAGGAGACGAAGTTCCACCAGATGTAGCGCGGCCCCTCCATCGGCGCGCCTCCGAACAGCATGAAGCGGCTGTCGGCCTGGGCGGTTACGGTGATCGCAGCGCCCGTGCGCAGGATGAGCAGCGTCCCCTGCTCGCACCGTGCACCGTCGACGGCGAGTGCGCCGGTGAGGAGATAGAGGGCGCGCTCCTCCTGCGTGGCCTCGACCTCGAACCGCGCTCCGGCGGCAAGGGCGATGTCGGCGTAAAGCGTCTCGGACGCGGTCTTCAGCGGCGAGGTGACGCCGTGGATCGATCCGGCGACGAGGCGCATGGTGAGGCCGCCGTCGCGCACCAGCGGCAGCTCGGCCTCGGCGTGATGGATGAAGGCCGGATCGCTCTCCTCCACCGCTTCGGGCAGCGCGACCCACGTTTGCAGGCCGAACAGCGTCTGGCCTTTCTTCTTGCGCTCGTCCCCGGTGCGCTCGGAATGGACGATACCTTTGCCTGCACGCATCCAATTCACGTCGCCGGGGCGGATCGTCATCTGCGTTCCGAGACTGTCGCGGTGGAGGATTTCGCCCTCCAACAGGTAGGTGACGGTGGCCAGATTGATGTGCGGGTGGGGCCGCACGTCGATCCCCTGGTCGGTGAGGAATTCTGCGGGTCCCATCTGGTCGAAGAAGATGAAGGGGCCGACCATCTGCCGCTCGACCGTCGGGAGGGCGCGGCGGACGGTCATCTCGCCGAGGTCGACGGCACGCGGGACGATGACGGTCTCGATCGCGGCGACGGACGCCGGGTCGCCGAGCACCGGATCGGGGCACGGGCTGAAGCTCATCGTGTTCACCTCCTCACCGGGCGCGATGGGTGCGCCCTCGCTCAGCGAGACTATGCACACCTCGCCCGGCGAAGGCGAGCGCCCGGACCGGGTCGCGATCGTCGATCTTTGGCCGTCAGGCGAAGAGATCCGTTCTTTTGTTGAGCAGCCGAAAATCGCGCAGGCGCGCCTTGATGGCGCTGCTGGTGTCGCGCGACGAGAGGCGCGAGAGGATTTCGCCCGCTTCCTGCGAGGCGTCGATCTCGCCCGGCCGAGAGCGGATCGGGCGCACGCGCGGCAAGGCGAGGGCCTCTTCGGGAGGCGCCGAGCCGCGCTCCGCCGGGGTTCGCCCTGCGATGATGACGCAGTCGCGTCCCGCTTGCTTGGCCTGGTAGAGGGCGACGTCGGCGCACTTCAGCGTCTCGGTGATGACGGCGCCGGGTGCGGCCGGATCGTCCCCCGCGGGCGGCAGTTGGGCGACACCGGCGCTGGCGGTGACACGCAGACCGGGCGCCTCGGCAAAGACGGCGGCGCCGAGGGCGTCACGGTAGCGGTCGATCGCGGTTGCGGCTTCGTCCACCGTGCGGCCGGGGAAGAGGAGGGCGAATTCCTCTCCGCCCAAGCGCCCGGCGTGGGCGGAGGGACCGAAGGTCTCGCCGAACAAGCGGGCCGCCGTCTTCAGCACGTCGTCTCCGGCGACGTGACCGAAGGTGTCGTTGACGGATTTGAAGTGATCGAGGTCGAGGATGGCGAGGCTGACCGGGGCGCCGCTGTCCGTTTTGGTCTGCAACGAGGCGGCGAGGTCGATGAACGCGGTGCGGCTGAGGAGGCGGGTCAGTCCGTCCAGCATGGCCGTCATCTTCAGCTCGAGCTCGTTCTCCACGCAGCGGGCGAGCTCGCCCAGCAAGCGCAGCTCGGCGGTCGAGAAGTCGCGCGGCCTCACGTCCATGCCGCACAGCGTGCCGACCTGGTAGCCCTCCATCGTGACGAGCGGCACACCGACATAGGCGCGGATATGAGGCTCGCCGAGCACGTAGACATTGTTGGTGAAGGGCGGCTCCAACCGCGCGTCGTTCACCACGGTCGGCTCGCGCCGCTGGATGGTGGTGGTGCAGAAGGAATCGGCACGCCGGGTCGAGGCGACGTCCATGCCTTCGGGCGCCTTGAACCACTGGGTGTCCGCGTCGATCAGGCTGACGGCGGCCATCGGCAGGTCGAGAGCGGTGCGCACGACTTGGGTAATGTGACGGAAGTTCGTCTCTTCCTTGCTGTTGACGACGGCGAGCCGGGACAGGCAGGCGAGGCGTCCGGCCTCATCATTCAGCTTGCTGTCACGCATGGGCAACTCCTTTGGCGGCCCGTCGCGCTGGGGGCCACCGCCTCTACTCGATCTTTATATATCAAAACTAAGGCCGCACGATGATCCTGAAGTTGTTTCAACCTGCCCAGCGGTGAGCGCATGGACGATGAGCGGTGGACGGTGCGCGCTGCCTTCCGCCCGACAGACCCGCGGATCCCGGCGACGGAGCACCGGCACACGCTTTGTCCCAAAGTGAGGCTTGCGCGAACTCCGAACCAGGCGTATGTGCGGCGGCGGGACACCCTTCCCCAACGAAGGGCGCCTATCTGAGAGGATAGCTACAAATGAGCACCGCTGCCATGCCCGCGCGCAAGCCGGGCAATCCCTGTTTCTCGTCCGGTCCCTGCGCCAAGCGCCCCGGTTGGACCGTCGACGCTCTGGCCGACGCCGCCCTCGGGCGCTCGCACCGCTCCAAGATCGGCAAAGCCAAGCTGGCCGACGTGATCGACCGCACCCGCGCCCTCCTCGGCGTGCCGGCGGACTACCGCATCGGCATCGTCCCCGCGTCCGACACAGGCGCCGTGGAGATGGCGATGTGGTCGCTGCTCGGCGCCCGCCCGGTCACCATGCTCGCCTGGGAATCCTTCGGCGAAGGCTGGGTGACGGACGTCAACAAGCAGCTCAAGCTGGGTGCCACCGTCATCACCGCCCCCTATGGCGAGCTGCCGGACCTGACGAAGGTCGACTTCGACACCGACGTCGTCTTCACCTGGAACGGCACCACCTCCGGCGTGCGCGTCCCGAACGGTGACGTGATCCCGGCGGACCGAGCCGGCCTCACCATCTGCGACGCCACCTCCGCCGCCTTCGCCCAGGCCCTCCCCTGGGACAAGCTCGACGTCGTCACCTTCTCCTGGCAGAAGGCGCTCGGCGGCGAGGCGGCACACGGCATCCTGATCCTGTCGCCCCGCGCGGTGGAGCGGCTGGAGAGCTACACCCCCGCCTGGCCGCTGCCGAAGCTCTTCCGCATGACCAAGGGCGGCAAGCTCAACGAAGGCATCTTCAAGGGCGAGACGATCAACACGCCCTCCATGCTCGCCGTGGAAGACGCGCTGGATGCGCTGAAGTGGGCCGGTTCGCTGCCGGAGACCCTGGCCGACCGCTCCGACCGCAACCTCGCCGCGCTGACGGCGTGGGTCGAGCGCACGCAGTGGGTGGACTTCCTCGCCGTCGACCCCGCCACCCGCTCCAACACCTCGGTGTGCCTGAAGATCGTCGACCCCGCGGTCGCCGGTGCGCCGGAGGCCGAGCAGGCCGCCTTCGCCAAGGCGCTTGCGGCCAAGCTGGAGAAAGAGGGCGTCGCGCTCGACATCGGCGCGTACCGCGATGCGCCTCCGGGTCTGCGCATCTGGGCCGGCGGCACGGTGGAGACGGCCGACCTCGAAGCGCTGACCGAATGGCTCGACTGGGCCTTCGCCGGCCTCGACAAGCCGGTCGCCGAGGCCGCCGAGTAAGAGCCGCCGAATAAGCCGTCTCGCCTCGGCCTGCCGGATCATGGCCGGGTCAAGGGCGGCGCGCAGCGCCGGGCGAAGCCTTCACCCTTGATGCGGACAGGATCCGGCCACGCTGAGCATGGGGATTGAGGACAGACGGAGCGCGCAGCGCGCAGACTGACCTCAACCCCTGCCAGGTGGCGAACCGGAGAGGAGCGCGAGGAGGGGAACCCCTCCTCGCCCGCGCACCGCGCGCCCAGACATCATTTTCGGCGCACCGCGCCGTCCGAACCTTCACACCGCAGCGCACCCGCGCGGGAGACATCGTCATGCAGCAGACCGTCGCCAACACCGACACCGCCACCCCGGCCAAGACGAAGCCGGTCGTCCTCATCTCCGACGCCTTGTCGGACGCCGCCGTGCAGATCTTCAGGGATCGCGGCGTGGACGTGATCTTCGAGCCCGACCTCGGCAAGGACAAAGAGGCGCTGCTGAAGCGCGTCGCCACGGTGGACGGCCTCGCCATCCGCTCGGCCACCAAGGTCACCGACAAGGTCCTCGAGGCCGCCAAGAACCTGAAGGTCATCGGCCGCGCGGGCATCGGCGTCGACAATGTCGACATCCCGGCCGCCAGCCGCGCCGGCGTCATCGTGATGAACACGCCCTTCGGCAACTCCATCACCACCGCCGAGCACGCGATCGCGATGATGTTCGCCGTCGCCCGCCAAATCCCCGCCGCCGACGCCTCCACCCAGGCCGGCAAGTGGGAGAAGAACCGCTTCATGGGCACCGAGCTGACGGGCAAGACGCTCGGCATCATCGGCTGCGGCAACATCGGCTCGATCGTGGCGGCCCGCGGCATCGGCCTTCGCATGCGGGTCATCGCCTTCGACCCGTTCCTGACCACCGAGCGGGCGGCCGAGATCGGCGTCGAGAAGGTGGAGCTCGACGAGCTTTTCGCGCGTGCCGACGTTCTGACGCTGCACACCCCGCTCACCGAGAAGACCAAGAACGTCGTGTCGCGCGAGCGCATCTTCGCCATGAAGAAGGGCGCGATCATCATCAACTGCGCCCGCGGCGGGCTGGTCGACGAGGCGGCGCTGCGCGAGGCGCTGGACGCCGGGCACCTCGCGGGAGCCGGTGTCGACGTCTTCTCCGAGGAGCCGGCGAAGGAGAACGTCCTCTTCGGCGCGCCCAACCTCGTGTGCACGCCGCATCTCGGCGCCGCGACGTCGGAGGCGCAGGAGAACGTGGCGCTCCAGGTGGCCGAGCAGATGGCCGACTACCTGTTGCGCGGCGCGGTCTCCAACGCGCTCAACATGCCGTCGATCACCGCCGAAGAGGCGCCGATCCTCACCCCCTTCGTGACGCTCGCCGAGCGGCTCGGCTCGTTCGCGGGCCAGCTCACCCAGTCGGGCATCAAGGGCGTGAAGATCGAGTATGAGGGCGAGGTCGCCGAGCTGAACCTGAAGGCGTTGACCGCCGCGGCGGTGACAGGGCTGATGCGCCCGTTGCTGCAGGACGTGAACATGGTGTCCGCGCCGACGATCGCGAAGGACCGCGGCATCACGGTGGAGGAGACCCGCCGGGCGCAGCAGGGCGCGTACGAGAACTATATCCGCCTCACCGTCACCACCGAGAACCAGACGCGTTCGGTGGCGGGCACGGTCTTCTCGGACGGCAAGCCGCGCATCATCCAGGTGAAGGGCATCAACCTCGACGCCGACTTCGCGCCGCACATGATCTACGTGACGAACGAGGACAAGCCGGGCTTCATCGGCTCCATCGGTATGGCGCTGGGCGAGGCTGGCGTGAACATCGCCAACTTCACGCTGGGCCGCAAGGAGCAGGGCGGCGAGGCGATCTGCCTGATCGAGGTGGACGGCGCGCCGTCGGCGGAGGTGCTCGCCAAGGTGCAGGCGTTGCCGCTGGTGACGCAGGCCAAGGGCCTCAACTTCTGACCATTACCGCTGCGGTGTGACGTGAAAGGGTCGGCATTGCCGGCCCTTTTTTCATCCGCGGACCGCTGCATTGCAGCGCGAGCGGCGCGCCCCATATCTCGCGCATCATGAACGATCACACCGCCATCACCCTGACGCCCGAGGACCGCGCCGCCATCGAGCGCTATTTGGACGAGAAGGGCCCCAGTCTGCCGGTCGCCTACCTGTTCTGGTTCTTCATCGGCATCCTGTCGGCGCACCGCTTCTATCTGAACCGCAAGGCGTCGGCGATCGTGCAGATCCTGCTGATCCTCGTCGTCGTCGGGATCGTGTGGTGGGTGATCGACGCCTTTTTGATCCCCGGCATGGTCGCCTCGGAGCGGGCGGCGCTGCGGCGCCATCTCACCGGCGCTGCGATCGAGGCGCGCGGGCGCGGCCGGGCCTTCGATCCCGCCCGCGCCGCCCGGAACCGCTGAGCCCCCGGAAACGCTAAGGCCCCGGACCCGGTCAGGCCATGGACTTGGCGAGGCCCTGGACTCGGTAAGCCCCTGATCCCGCTGACCCCGGAGCCGGCAGGCATGAAAAAGGCGGCGGGTCGCCCCGCCGCCTCGTTTCGTGCGCGGTGTCGCCGCCGCGTCAGCGACGGTCCAGCGTCTGCCCATTCAGTGCGGCGCACGACCCTTGATAGGTGGACAGCGTGAGCTTGCCCTCGGCCAGGTCGGCGCGGCAGGTCATGGGGAAGCTCGCCGCCGCCTCCCCTTCCACGCCGGACAGACGCAGGCGCGCCCCGTCATAGGAGAAGGCGCCCTCGACGGTGAGCCCGTTCGTCACCGCGAGCTCGAAGCGCTCGCCGTCGAAGGTCGCGGCCATCTGGTCGTTGGAGAAGGCGCCCGCCAGCTTGATGTCGTCGCCGCTCGCGTCGGCGGTCCCTGCCGCAGCCGTGTCGGTCTCCGCCTCGGTCTCGACCGCGGTCCGCTCCTGCGTGGCAGGCTCGGTGGTTTCGGGGGCGGTCTGCGCCGGCGCGGCTTCCGCCGGGGCGGGAGCGGCTTCGGTCGCGGCCTCTGCGGCCTCGCGGGCCGATTCCAGCTCGCTCGCCAGCGCGGCGATCTCTGCTTCCAGCTCGGCCTGGCGGCTGGCGGCGGCGTCGGCCGCCTCGCGCAGGCGCTGGTTCTCGGCGCCCAGCGCGTCGTTGTCGGCGGCCAGGCGGTCGTTCTCGCCCGCCAGGGTCTCCACCTCGGCGCTCAGCGCGTCACGGCGCTCGCTCAGGGTCGCGACTTCACCCTCCAGGCTCTGCTGGCGGGCCTGGGCGGCGGCCGCCTCTTCCTGCAGCGAGGCGTTCTGGGCGCGCAGATCCTCCACAGCGGCGTTGAGGCTGTCTCGCGTCTCGGTCAGCGCGGCGACGTCCTCGGTCAGGCGCGCCTGACGGCCTTCGGCGGCCTCCACTTCGGCCTGGGCCGCGCTCAGCGCCTCGCGGGTCGCCTCGACGTCGGCGCTCAGCGCCTCGTTCTGCTCGGTCAGTCCGGCGACGGCGGCTTCCAGGTCGCTGCGCGCCGCCGTCAGCTCTTCCACGTCGCCGCGGATCGTCTCCAGGCTGGCGCGCACGTCCTCGGCCTCCACCTGGCGGCTCGACAACAACTCCTCGGCCTCGGCCACACTGGCGGTCAGCGCGTCGTTGCGGGTGCGCAGCTCGCCGACATTGCCCTCCAGGTTGGTGCGGCTCTCCTCCAGCGCGGCCAGCTCCTCGCGGGTGGCCTCGGCGCGGGCGCGGGCGGCTTCGGCGGCCTCCGTGGCGGCGGCGAGCTCGTTGTTCACCGATTCGACGCGGGCCGCGGCCGCCTCCTGCTCCTCGGTCAGTTGGGCGATCTCGCCGGCGATGGCGTCACGCTCGGCCGCGGCTTCGGCGGCGGCCTGCTCGGCGGCCTGCTGTGCGGCCCGCGCCTCCTCGAGCCCGGCATTCACGTCTTCCAGCGACCCGCTGGCCGTGGACAGGGCGTTGAACTGGTCGCGCAGGGCCGCCTCGGCGCCGGCCACCTGGTCGAGCTGGGTGCGCAACTCGGCCTGCCGCCGCGTCTTTTGCAAGTAGAAGGTCGACGCCGCGGCCACGGCGATGATTGCGATCACCGATACGACGATGAACAGCGGTTGGCGCAAGACGTTCATGGTGCTCTCCGATGCGGGCGTGCGGCCCATTGAGGGGGAACCTAACGGATCGGCCCCCCGTGTCAGCCCGATTCTTCACAGCCGCGTGACATTTAACCAGCCCCCCTCGCCGCGGCGGGCCTGCGGCCGAGCTGCGCCGCCGCGATTCCGGCGATGATGATGGACCATCCGACGACGTGGTAGAGCTCGATCCTCTCGCCCAGCACGACGACGGCCATGAGCGAGGCGAACACCGGGATGAGATGAAAGAAGGGGCTCGCCCGGTTGGCGCCGATCTGCGCCACCGCCTTGTTGAAAAACAGGTACGCGATCACCGCGGCGAAGACCGACACATAAAGCGTCGCGCCCACCACGCCGGGCGTCACGCGGATCGTCGCCCCGAGGCCGAGCTCCAACGCCGTCGCCGGCATCAGCGGGACGAGGCCGATCGCCACGGTGCCGATGAGGAAGGACATCGGGTGCACCGCAGGGCGCTCGCGCAGGTAGATGGTGTAGAGCGCCCAGATGAGTTGCGACGCCATGATCCACAGGTCGCCCGCGTTGAAGTGAAAGCTGGCGAGCAGCGAGAGGTCGCCGCGCGTCATCACCACGAGCGCGCCGACGGACGCGAGGACGATGCCTCCCGCCTGCGGCAGGGTCAGTCGGTCGCGGTAGACGATATAGGCCGTGACGGCGATGGTGACGGGGAATGTCGAGGAGAGCAGCGTCGCGTTGATGACGGACGTGAAGGACAGTCCGACATAGACACAGATATTGTAGAAGCCGATCGACAGACAGCCGAGCACGATCATGATGCGCCAGCGCGCGCGCAGCTCCGGCCAGTCCTCGACGACGTGTCGCCAGCCTATGGCGAGGAGGACCGCGAAGGCGATCAGCCAGCGCAGGGCGGTGAAGGTGACTGGCGGAACGTCCCCCGCGACGTAGCGTCCCGCCACCCAGTTGCCGGACCAGAAGAGCATCGTGAGCGTCATCAGGACGTAGGGCTGGTTGGCGACGGGGCTCATCCACCCCTTGTTGACGTCCTGTTTCACTGTGCTGGCGGTCCTATACGATACGAACTTGTTTGGCCCACACGCGGGAAGTGGCGTGAAGCGTCTTGCCGACACGCTGCCTTCTGGGCCACAAGCCCTAGGCCGCGCGTTGTGTCGCCCCGTGTCTGTGGCACGGGGACAAGCGTATCGCCAGTGCGGCACCTCCAGCCATAGGCGAAGGGAATGAGGGAGATCGATGGGTAGCGTCGTGGTTGTCGGCTCCCAATGGGGCGACGAAGGCAAGGGCAAGATCGTTGATTGGCTGTCCGAGCGGGCCGAGGTGATCGTCCGCTATCAGGGCGGCCACAATGCCGGCCACACCCTCGTCATCGACGGGGTGAAATACAAACTGTCCCTGCTGCCGTCCGGCGTCGTGCGGCCGGGCAAGACGTCGATCATCGGCAACGGTGTGGTGCTCGACCCGCAGGCGCTCCTGTCCGAGATCGAGAAGATGCGCGGCCAGGGCGTCGAAGTGTCGCCGGACACGCTGAAGGTGGCGGAGAATGTGCCGCTGATCCTGTCCGTCCACCGCGACCTCGACGGCTTGCGCGAAAAGGCGGCCGGCGCGTCGGCGATCGGCACCACGGGTCGCGGCATCGGCCCGGCCTACGAGGACAAGGTGGGCCGCCGCGCGGTGCGCCTCGCCGACCTCAACGACACGGACACCATCGAAAGCCGCATCGACCGGCTGCTGGCGCACCACAATGCGCTGCGCACGGGCCTCGGGGCCGATCCGGTGTCGGCCGAGACCATCCGCGCCGAGCTCGAAGCCGCGCGCCCGGTCCTCGCCTACACCGCGCCGACCTGGCGGCTCCTGCGCGAGGCGCGCGGGGCGGGCAAGAACATCCTGTTCGAGGGCGCCCAGGGGGCGATGCTCGACATCGACCACGGCACCTACCCCTTCGTCACCTCGTCCAACACGGTGGCGGGTTCGGCGGCGGCGGGGTCCGGCGTCGGCCCGTCCTCGCTCGACATGACGCTGGGCATCACCAAGGCCTATACGACGCGCGTCGGCAACGGCCCCTTCCCGACCGAGCAGACCAACGAAATCGGCCAGTTGCTGGGCGAGCGCGGCGCCGAATTCGGCACCGTGACCGGGCGCAAGCGCCGCTGCGGCTGGTTCGACGCGGTGATGGTGCGCCAGGCGGTGGAGACCGGCGGCATCGACCGCCTCGCCCTCACCAAGCTCGACGTTCTGGACGGCCTGGACGAATTGAAGATCTGCGTCGCGTACGAGGTGGACGGGGAGCGGATGGACCGTCTCCCTGTGGAAACTGCGCGTCAATCTCGGGTTCAGCCTATATACGAGACGATAAAGGGCTGGTCGGGATCGACCTATGGCGCCCGGTCGTGGGGTGAACTTCCGGCCGAGGCGGTCAAGTATGTTCGTCATGTGGAAGAGTTGGTGGGGGCGCCTGTCGCCATGTTGTCGACGAGCCCGGAACGAGACGATACAATACTTGTTGAAGATCCCTTTCATATTTAATTCCATGCCGATGGGCAGGAAGGGCACGTGGTCTCGATGACCGACTTCTACTCTGTGCTGCAGCGAGCGGTTCAGTCGCTCCCGGATGGGAGCGGCCCGCAGCGGCGTCAGGTGTATGAGAAGGCGCGGAAGGCGCTCATCAAGCAGCTGCAAAGTTTCGATCCGCCGTTGTCCTCGGCGGATGTGACGGCGCAGCGGCTGGCGCTCGAAGACGCGATCCGCAAGATCGAGAACGAGATCGCGCGCCAGAACCGCACGCGCCGCGCCGTGCAGGGCGCTCTTCCGGCGGGGTCCTCCTCCGCCGCCGCGCGTCCGGGCGCCGAGCCGCGCGAGAGCGAGGCCGAGCGCGAGGCACGCCGCCGGGCCGAGGCCGAACGCGCTCGCCAGGAGCGCGAGCAGATGCTGCGCAGCGCCGTCTCCGAGGCGATGTTGTCGCCCGATGAGGACATGCATGCCCCGGCCGGGCGTCAGGCACCGGCCCAGCTTCCCGCCCCTGTCGATCTGACGCACGAGGCGATCGAGCCGGCGGAAGCCCACGTCGTCGGCGACGATTTCCTCGAGCAGGACTACGACGACACGGTGCCGATCGTGCCCGCGCGCCGCCGTGGCCGGGGTGCACCCCTGCCGCCTCCGGAAGACGAGCACATCGCCGAAGCCGAGTTCGAGGCGGTCGACGACGAGGGCGAGGTCTACGAAGCCGTCCACGAGGACGACGCGGCGGACGCCGACCCGGTCGACCCGAAGGAAGAGAAGCGCCGCCGCCGCGAGGAAGAGCGGCAACTGAAGGCCGAGCGCCGGGCCGAACGATCGTCGAGCCGCGGCAAGGCCAAACGCCAGAAAGAGAAGAAGCCGAAGAAGGGCCGCGCCGCCGCCCCGACCGCCGACGATGGCGCGCCGCGCCGCTCGCTCGCCGGGCGCATTCTCCTGCCGCTGGTCGTGTTCTGCCTTCTGATCGGCGCGTCTTACGCTGTCTTCACCCAGCACGAGCGCCTGCTGGCCGTCATCCAGAACCTCAATACCGACACGCCGGCCCCCGGTCAGGAGCGCGCCCCTGTGCGGGCCGCCGAGACCCCGGTGGTCAACAAGAGCCAGGCGCGCCTTTCCGGCGACGACGAGCCGCGCGCCGTGGTGGCGGAGTCCTTCACCGTCGACCAGCCCGGCGACGGCGAAGACGGCTCGGGCGACGACATTACCGACCCCGCCGCCGACGAAGGCGCCGCCCGCACGCCGGACGGTGCGCCGCAATTCGCGCCGGACTCCGCCCCCAACGCCGCCGCCGAGCAGGCCGAGGGCGTGGGTAACGGGCCGCCGGAGACCGACGTCGCAGCGGTGCAGGAGGCTGCGCCCGCCGTCGCCTCCACCGCCGCAGCGTCTGGCGACGCCGGTGAGCAGCAGGCCGTCCTCTACGAAGAAGCCGCCAGCGGGGGGCAGACGGGGTCCGCCGTCGCCGGAACGGTGAACTGGGAGATGGTGCGCCAGTCCTTCGGGGGCGGCGAAGAAGAGCCGGTGATCCGCGCGGCGGCCGTGATCGGCGAGCGCGGCGTCAGCCTCACGATGACGGTGCGCGAGAACAACGACGCGCAGCTTCCCGCCAGCCACCTGATCGAGCTGGAATTCGACGTGCCCGCCTCCTTCGAGGGCGGCGGTGTGCGCAACGTGCCCGGCATCATCATGAAGGCGCAGGAGCAGGCGCGGGGCGATGCGCTTCGCGGCCAGGCGGCGCGCGTGTCGTCGGGCCTCTTCTGGGTGGCGCTGAACAACGATTCCGCCGACCGGAGCTACAACCTGGACCTTCTCGCCAATCGCGATTGGATCGACATCCCGATCCTCTACGAGTCCGGCCGCCGCGCCATCCTGACCCTGCGCAAGGGTCAGCAGGGCCGCGACGCGGTGAGCGCCGCGCTCGAGGCCTGGTCGGACGGCTAGGCGAACACCCGGTGTGCCGCCGCGGCCGGCGGTTGCCGACCACCGCCGCCCGGCGCGCTTCGGCACAGCGGTCCCCTTCGGCGCAAAGGCCGCCTGCTGCGCCACACTCCTCCGTGGCGGCATCGCCCGCGATCCGGCGAAGGCTCCGTGTCTCTTCGGCGACCCCGAATGACCACGAATTGCTCTGAACCCGCCCGCAAGGCGCAGGATCGCCCGCTTCCCGCGGCATCGAGGACCGGCCGTGCCCCTCTAGGCGGGCCGCCGTCGTTTCTTGGCCGCGTTGCCCGTTGGGTCCTGCGCCCTGCCCTCACGGTCCTCGTCCTCGTCGGGCTGTGGTGGGGGCTCGTCCTCCTTCTCCAGCCGCCACGCTACGTCTTTCCCGCCCCGCCCGACGTGTGGGACGCCTACGTCACGCGCTGGGACATGCTCTTGAGGAACGCCGCCATCACCGCGGCGGAGATCGTCATCGGCCTTGCCGCCGGTCTGGGCGCCGGGGCGGCGACGGCGCTAGTGGTGGCCGCCACCCCCCTCACCCGCCGCCTCGTCCTGCCGGTTGTGGTGGCGACGCAGGCCCTTCCCGTCTTCGCCATCGCCCCGCTCCTCGTCGTCTGGCTCGGCTACGGCATGGCCTCCAAGGTGGCGATGGCCGGGCTCATCATCTACTTCCCCGTCGCCACCGCCTATGCCGAGGCGATGGGGCGGGTGGACCCGCGCCTCGTCGACCTGGCACGCATCGCAGGGGCCACGCGCTGGCAGGTGCTGTGGCTGATCCGCGCGCCGGGCGGACTGCCGGGCCTCGCCGCGGGCGCCAAGGTGGCGGCCACCGTCGCCCCCATCGGCGCCGTGGTGGGCGAGTGGGTCGGCGCCTCCGCCGGGCTCGGTTTCGTCATGGTCAACGCCAACGCCCGCTCGCAGACGGGCATGGTGTTCGCCGCCCTCGGCCTCCTCGCGGTGCTGGCCCTCGCCACCCGCGCCGCCGCCGACGCGCTGATCGACCGCTTTCTCTGGCGGCCCGATCATTGACCCTCACCCTGTAGCGGCACGGCGCCAACCCCTTATAAAGACGGCAACGACCCGAGGAGACTCCCCATGTTTCGATATGCGATCGCCGTCGCCCTGGCGCTCGGCGCCGGGCCAGCCGCCGCTCAGGACCACATCCGCGTCCTCGCAGACTGGTTCATCAACCCCGACCACGCCCCCATCATCCTGGCCGAGGCGCGCGGCGAGTTCGCCTCCCGCAACCTTGAGGTGGAGCTGATCGCCCCGGCCGATCCCGCCGCGCCGCCGCGCCTCGTCGCCGCCGGTGAGGGCGACATCGCGATCACCTATCAGCCGAGCCTCTATCAGCAGGCGGCCGAGGGGCTGCCGGTCACGCGCATCGGCACGCTGGTCGGCTCGCCGCTCAACTCGCTGGTGGCGCTGGAAGGTGGGCCGATCGCCAAGCTGGAAGACCTGAAGGGCAAGACGGTCGGCTACTCCGTCGGCGGGTTCGAGGACGCCCTCCTCGGCCGCATGCTCCACTCGGTCGGCCTCAGTCTCGACGATGTGAGCCTCGTCAACGTCAACTTCGCGCTCACCCCGGCGCTGTTGTCCGGCCGGGTGGACGCCGTCATCGGCGCCTTCCGCAACTTCGAGCTGACGCAGATCGCCATCGAGGGCAAGACCGGCACCGCCTTCTTTCCCGAAGAGCACGGCGTTCCGTCTTACGAAGAGCTGATCTTCATCGCCCACCGCGAGCGGGCGCAGGAGCCCGCCTTCGGCCGCTTCCTCGACGCGCTGGCGGCGGCGACCGAATGGGCCCAGGCGAACCCGGACGACGCCAAGGCGCTGTTCTTCGCGAACCAGCCGGACCTGGACGACCGCCTGAACAACGCCGCCTTCAGCGACACGCTGCCGAAGTTCCACGCCCATCCGAAGGTGCTGGACCGCGAAGGCTACGCCGCATTCGCCGCGTTCATGACGACGGCGGGGCTGGTGAAGGACCTGCCCGCGCTGGACAGCTACACGACCGAGCTGCCGTGACGGCGGGGGGCCGCGCCATGCGGCCCCATCGACTTACAATAATTCCAGAATAAAACGCTTATAATTCAAGCTGAACTGGGCAATTTGACACACCGATACCTGACCTGTACTTCGGTTCACCCATGCACCCGAAGATGATATTGCCGGTTCTGCGGGACATCGACCGCCCGAACCCGCACAGGAAAGGACACCGGATGACGAGATGGTTCGCCATTACCGGCGCCGCAACCGCCCTGGCCCTGACGGCCAGCGCCACGGCCCCCACCGCCAACGCCGCTGACGCCCCGGCCATCGAGGACGTGCTGGCCACCTATGCCGACATCGCCGAGGCCGGCTACGCGGACGCCCTCGCCACCGCCAAGGCGCTGGATGCCGCGATCGACACGCTGATCGCCTCGCCGACCGAGGCGAGCCTCCTCGCCGCGCGCGCCGCCTGGGTCGCCGCCCGCGTGCCTTATCAGCAGACCGAGGCCTTCCGCTTCGGCAACGCCATCGTCGACGATTGGGAAGGCCGCGTGAACGCCTGGCCGCTCGACGAAGGGCTGATCGACTACGTGTCGACGAGCTACGGCACAGAGTCCGACGCCAACCGGCTCTACACCTCCAACGTCATCGCCAATGCCGAGATCATGGTGAACGGCGAGACGGTGGACGCCTCCACCATCGACGCCGCGCTGCTGCAGGACACGCTGCAGGAGGCCGAGGGTGTCGAGGCGAATGTCGCCACCGGCTACCACGCCGTCGAATTCCTGCTGTGGGGTCAGGACCTCAACGGCACGGACGCGGGCGCAGGCACCCGCCCCGCGACCGATTTCGACACCGCGAACTGCACCGGCGACAATTGCGACCGCCGCGCCGAGTATCTGAAGGCCGCGTCCACCCTCCTCATCGCCGACCTCGAAGAGATGGTCGCCGCGTGGGGTGAGGGCGGCGAGGCGCGCACCGGCCTGTCGGGCGAAGCCGGCATCTCCACCATCCTCACCGGCATGGGCTCGCTCTCCTATGGCGAGCTGGCGGGTGAGCGCATGAAGCTCGGCCTTCTGCTGCACGACCCGGAGGAAGAGCACGACTGCTTCTCCGACAACACGCACAACTCCCACTATTTCGACCAGATCGGCATCCGCAACGTCTACACCGGCCACTATCGCCGGATCGACGGGTCCGTGGTCGACGGGCCGTCCGTGGCCGATCTCGTCGCCGCGGCCGACGAGGCGCTCGCCGCCGAGCTCGCCGACAAGCTGGACGCGACCGTGACCGCCATGGCGGTGATGAAGGCGCGCGCGGAGAGCATCGAGGCCTATGACCAGATGATCGGCGAAGGCAACGCGGAGGGCAACGCGGTGGTGCAGGCCGCGATCGACGGGCTCGTCGACCAGACCCGCTCGATCGAGCGTGCCGTGGCCGCGCTGAACCTCGGCGCGATCGAGATCGAAGGCTCCGACAGCCTCGACTCGCCGGACGCGGTGTTCCAGTAAGCCCCTGGTGGGTCGACGCTCCGGCCCACGCCGGAGCGTCACCCATGCCCGTTTCGCCGTCGCGTCCCACCTCCAACCCTGTACTTGCGTCATGTTGAACCGCCTTGCCGTCCCCTTCGCCGTCGCAGCGGGCCTCGGCTTTGTCGGGGGTGCCGCCGTCCTGGCCGGATCCGGCCGGGTCGACCTGACGCCGGATGACCGCGCCCGCGTGGCCGCCGTCACCGCCCCCGCCACGACCTTCACCGCCGCCGAGCGGTTCGAGACCATGTCCGGCGGTGCCGCCACCACGACCCGCACGCCCGACACCAACGCCTTCTCCCACGCCTCCGCCAACCTCGGCTTCGAGGGCGAAGAGACGTTCAAGCTCGGCAATGGCATCTTCAAGAAGGTGTGGGTGTCCTCCCCCTCCTCCACCCAGGCGTCGGACGGGCTGGGGCCGCTTTTCAACGCCAGATCCTGCCAGCGCTGCCACCTGAAGGACGGGCGCGGCCGACCGCCGCTCGCCACCGGCGACCTTCCCGGCGGGCTGCTGCTGCGCCTCTCCGTGCCGCCCTCCACCAACGAGGACCACGCCCGCCTCGCCGCCAAGGAAATCCTGCGCGTGCCCGAGCCGACCTATGGAGGGCAGCTCCAGACCTTCGCCGTCCCCGGCCTGCCGGGCGAAGGCGACATCACCGTGGACTGGGAGCGCCACGACGTGACGCTGCAGGGCGGCGAGACGGTTACGCTGTCGAAGCCCGTCTACGGCATCGCGAACCTCGGCTACGGTCCGCTCGATCCCGAAACGATGATCTCGCCGCGCCTCGCCAACCCGATGATCGGGCTCGGCCTGCTGGAGGCGATCCACCCCGCCGACATCCTCGCGCTGGCCGACCCTGACGATGCGGACGGGGACGGCATCTCCGGCCGCGCCTCGATGGTGCGCGACCCCGAGACGGGCGCGATGGTGCTGGGCCGCTTCGGCTGGAAGGCGACGGCCCCGTCGATCCGCGTGCAGAGCGCCGAGGCGTTCGGCGGTGACATCGGCATCTCCACGCCGCTGGTGACCGATGCGTTCGGCGAATGCTCCATCGCCCAGCAGGCGTGCCGCGACATGCCGAGCGGCGTGCAGCCCCACCTCGGCGACGTGGAAGCGCCCGATCCGGTGCTGGAGCTCGTGACGTTCTATGCCAAGAACCTCGCCGTGCCGGCGCGGCGGGGTGTCGATGATCCGGCGGTGCTGGAGGGCAAGGCGCTGTTCTACGGCGCCGGCTGCGCGTCCTGCCACACGCCGAAATTCGTCACCCGGCGCGATGCCGACAATCCCGAGCACCGCTTTCAGCTCATCTGGCCCTATACGGACATGCTGCTGCACGACATGGGCGAGGGACTGGCGGACGGCCGCCCTGTCGGCGATGCATCCGGCAGCGAGTGGCGCACGGCGCCTCTGTGGGGCATCGGCCTGACAGAGACGGTCAACGGCAACACCTTCTACCTTCACGACGGGCGCGCGCGAACGCTGCTGGAGGCGATCCTGTGGCATGGTGGCGAGGCCGAAGCCGCCCGCGATGCCGTCGCCGCCATGTCGCCGGACGAGCGCACCGCCCTCCTCACCTTCCTGGGGTCGCTATGAACCGCCTGACCGCCATCCTTGCCGCCCTCCCGGCCCTCGCCGTTGTCTCGCTCGCCGCGCCGGCGTCGGCACAGGTCGCCTTCCGCCCGGCTGTCGAGCGGGCGGTGGACGGCGTCATCGTTCCGGGCTACGCCGCGCTGGCCGAAGCCGCGGGCGCCGAAGCAACGGCGATGAACGCCCTCTGCCGCGCCCCCTCCCCGCCCGAGGCGCTGACCCGCGCCCGCGCGGGCTTCGCCGACCTCGTCACCGCCTTCGGGCGCGTGGAGGTCTATCGCTTCGGCCCGGCGCGCGAGAACAACCGCTTCGAGCGCCTGTTCTTCTGGCCCGACCGGCGCGGCCGCGGGCTTGCCCAGGTGCAGGGGATCCTCGCTGAGGAGGACGAGACCGCCACCAACCTCGACACGCTGAGGGACAAGAGCGTCGCGGTGCAGGGCCTCCTCGCGCTCGACTTCATCCTGTCCGGCGACGGCAACGAGACGCTGATGGACGCTGGAAGCTTCCGCTGCCGCTACGGCGCCGCCGTCGCCGCCGCCATCGCGCTCCACGCCGACGAGATCCTGGCCGGCTGGCAGGAACCGGACGGGTTCGCCGCGGTGATGAAGGCGGCGGACGGCAACCTCTATCGCAGCCACGGCGAAGTGGTGCAGGAGCTTGTGAAGGCCGCCGCCGAGCAGCTCCAGATCACCGGAGATTTCAAGCTCGGCAACGTGGTCGGCGAAACGCCGGCCGATGCGCGGCCGCGTCTCGCCCCCTTCTGGCGCTCGGGCCTGGCGCTTCAGGCGATGGAAGCCAACATCGACGGTGTCGCCGCATTGGGCGAGGCGCTTTCCGCAGCGCTTCCCGCCGACGAGGCCGAGATGGGCGGCGCCTTCGCGTTCGAGCTGCGCCAGGCCCGTGCCGCCCTCGCCTACGCCGCGGCGGACGGCCGGCCGCTTGCCGACCTCCTCGCCGACCCCGCCATGCACAAGCGCCTTGCCTATGCGGCAAGCCCCATCAGCGGTGCCTTCCGCGTGCTGGACGACCGCATGCCCGGCGCCATGGGATTGACGCTCGGCTTCAACTCCCTCGACGGAGACTGAAATGAAGACACGCCGCGATATCCTCGCCCTCATCGGCGCCGCAGGCCTGACCCCCGTCGCCGCCTTCGCCGCGCCGATGCTGGGCGATCCCGCTCTTGCCGATCCCGAGCGCGCCCCCGCCTTCGTCGCCGCCCGCCAGAACGCGGATGGGCGCCATGCCGCGGTTGTGCTGAACGCCGCCGGCGAGGACCTCTTCACCGAGGAGCTGGCCGGGCGCGGCCACGACGCCGCCATCGCCCCGGACGGACGGCTCGCGGTGATGTTCGCCCGCCGCCCCGGCACCTTCGCCGTTGTGCTGGACCTGCGTGCGGGCCGCCGCGCCGCGGCGTTCTCGGCGCCCGAGGGCCGGCACTTCTACGGCCACGGCTTCTTCACCCCGGACGGCCGCCTGCTCTACGCCACCGAGAACGACTATGACGGCGAGCGCGGCGTGATCGGCATCTACGACACCGCCACCTGGGGGCGCATCGGCGAAGTGGAGACCGGAGGGATCGGCCCGCACGAGGCGATTTTGATGGCGGACGGGCGCACCGTCGCCATCGCCAACGGCGGCATCCTCACCCATCCCGACTATCCACGCATGAAGCTCAACCTGGCCGACATGGCGCCCTCGCTGAGCTATCTCGACCTCGTCACCGGCGACATTCTGGAGACCGCCGCCCTCCCCGCCGCCTATCACCAGCTCTCCATCCGCCATCTGACGGCGGCGGGCGACGGCTCCATCTGGTTCGGCGGCCAATATGAGGGCGCGGCGAGCGACGTGGTGCCCTTGATCGGCCGCCACCAGCCGGGCCGCGCGATCGAGATCATCGCCGCGCCCGACCACTATGCCGGGATGAACAACTATATCGGCTCGGTCGCGACGAGTGCGGACGGTGCGCTGATCGCAGCCTCCAGCCCGCGCGGAGGGCAGGTCATGGTGTTCGACGCCGCCACCCGCGCCCTCGTCGCTACCCGCCGCGCGCCGGACGTGTGCGGCCTTGCCCCCGCCGGGCGCGATTTCGTGGCGTCGGACGGGGCGGGCCATGTGTGGGACGCGAACGGCCACCGCGCCACGTCACCGGGCGCATGGGACAATCACATCGCCGCGATCCGCAGCGTTTGAGACCGCGGTCCGCCGAAGGGGTTGAACAGAGGGGAAGCGGCTGCGATCTAAAGTGCAAACAAACCTCCCGTTAAGGAGAGAGATCATGGCACTGCAAATCGGCGACATCGCCCCCGACTTCGAGGCCGACACCACCGAGGGACGCCTCCGTTTCCACGATTATATCGACGGGTCGTGGGCGGTTCTGTTCTCGCACCCCAAGAACTATACGCCCGTTTGCACCACCGAACTCGGCGCCACCGCCAAGCTCGGCGACGAGTTCGCCAAGCGCGGTGTGAAGGTGATGGGCCTGTCGGTCGACGCCATCGACAATCACGACCGCTGGCTGAAGGACATCGAGGAGACGCAAGGGGCGGCGCTGAACTTCCCGCTCATCGCCGACTTCGACCGCAAGGTGGCGACCCTTTACGGCATGATCCACCCGAACGCGTCCGATTCCATGACGGTCCGTTCCGTCTTCGTCATCGGCCCGGACAAGAAGATCAAGCTGACGATGAACTATCCCGCCTCCACCGGGCGCAATTTCGACGAGATCCTGCGCGTCATCGACTCGCTTCAACTGACCGCCAAGCACCAGGTGGCGACGCCGGTGAACTGGAAGCGCGGCGAGGACGTGATCATCGTCCCCGCGGTGACCAACGAAGAGGCGAAGACGAAATTCCCGGACGGGTGGAAGGAAGTCCGCCCCTATCTGCGCATCGTGCCGCAGCCGAAATAAGGCTGCGGGCCGCGCCTCAGGTGAGGCGCATCACGATGAGACTTTCGCGGGCGCCATCCTTCAGGGGTTGGCGCCCGATCCATGTCTGGGCCAGCTCCTGCGCCATGTCGGCCACCACGTAGGCGGAGGCCCAGACGAGCTCGGCGCGCCCCTGCAGCAGCGGGGCGATGGCGTTCTGCTCATTATAGGCGGTAAAGGGCCAGGTTGGCGGATAGGGCGCCGGCAGGAAGATGTCGTGGAAGGCCACCAGCACTCCCGCGGGCAGCCCCGGCAGGACGTGGTTGAGGATGTGGTCGACGTCCGTGCCCGGCATCATCACGTGGCTGGAGTCCACGAACAGGAGATCGCCCGCCGAGAGCGCCGCGAAGGGGGCCGGGTCCGCCTGCTGCACCATCGTCTTCAGAAGCGTGATGGGCAGGCCCTCGAGGTCGGCGCGCGGCTCGGGGTCGATGGCGGTGATCGCCGTTGTCAGCCCCTCGTCACGCACCGCGCGGGCGAGGAAGCGGGTGGAGTGGCCGGAACCGACCTCGACGATGCGGGCCGGTCGGCGGGTTCGCACCAAGGTGTATAGCGCCGCCGCGTCGAGCCGCGGGCACCAGATCTGACCGAAGCGCGGCTCCGGCGGGGCCCCGGTGATGGCGGCGAGGGCGCCGGACTGCGCCTCGATCTCCGCGAGGAAATCGGTGAGCGCCGGGCGCGCCGCGGCGAAGACGGGGGCGAGCGCGGCGAAGGGGCGCGACGCGGCGGCGAGCGCCGTCGGAGCGCCGCGCATCGGGATGAAGTAGCCCTTGGGGGCGATCCCGAGCACCGTCTGCAGTCCGAACGACAAGGTGCGGCGCCAGGCGCGCGAGAACAGGGGCGCCGTGCCCGTCGACGGTGAAGGCTGGCCCGCTGACGGCGGGGTCGGCGACGAGCTGGACGGCGAAGACATGGGCGGCGAAGACATGGGCGGCGAAGACATGGGCGGGCTCCTCGCGGGGGATGTCGCCCATGTCGTCAGGGAGCGCAAGGCGTTGGCGGAGCGTGCTGCCCCGCCGAGCCGCGTCAGGGCACGCGCGGAGGACCGCGCCCGCGAAACTCTCGTCGCGGGTGACCGTCCGCGTGCGCCCAGCAGAGGCGAGCCCGATGAGGCCGGGATCGTGCTGGACCCCTGACCTCGCCCCGCGCCGTTACGCCGGAGCGGACAGCTCCGCCGGGGTGCGTTCCATGTCGCGGGCGGCCTTCACGACGGCCTTCTGCACCTTCTCGAAGGCGCGGACCTCGATCTGGCGGACACGCTCGCGCGAGACGCCGAACTCTTCGGACAGCGCCTCCAGCGTCATCGGCTCTTCGGCCAGGCGGCGCTGCTCGAAGATGCGTTTTTCGCGGTCGTTCAGCACACCCATCGCGTTCTTCAGGAGACCGCGGCGGTTGTCCATCTCCTCGTTCTCGGCCAGCACCTCTTCGGCGTTGACCGATTCGTCCACCAGCCAGTCCTGCCACTCGCCCGAGTCCGCCTCCTGGCGGATCGGCGCGTTCAGCGAGGAATCGCCGGACAGACGGCGGTTCATCGAGATGACGTCCGCCTCGGGCACGTTCAGCTTGGTGGCGATCTGCGTCACCTGATCGGGCCGAAGATCGCCGTCGTCGAGCGCCTGGATGGAGCTCTTCACCTTGCGCAGGTTGAAGAAGAGCCGCTTCTGGTTGGCGGTGGTGCCGAGCTTCACGAGGCTCCACGACCGAAGAATATATTCTTGAATGGCCGCTTTGATCCACCACATGGCGTAGGTCGCGAGGCGGAAGCCCTTCTCCGGGTCGAACCGCTTCACCGCCTGCATCAGGCCCACGTTACCTTCCGAGATCACCTCGGAGATCGGCAGGCCATAGCCGCGGTAGCCCATCGCAATCTTGGCGACCAGGCGCAGATGGCTGGTGACGAGCTTGTGGGCCGCATCCGAATCGTCATGCTCAAGGTAAGCCTTGGCGAGCATGTATTCCTGCTGCGGCTCCAGCATCGGGAATTTGCGGATTTCGTCCAGATAGCGTGACAGTCCGGCTTCGCCGGATGCGATCGCAGGTAACGATTGGGCCATCATGTCCCCCTTCCAAAAAAGCCACCCGCCCGTGCGGCGTGGCTCTCCGCGGTCCGAAGCACCGCGGGACCGCCTGATGTGGGTCGTCTCAGGTCGAATTCAAGGTCTCGCACCGCGCGGATGCGTGCAAGTGACCATCCGTTCACGTGGCCGAGCGTCGATGCATTCGTCGCGGTCGGCCAGCGCGTTCTTCTTGCCACCCGATCGGGCTCTAGCCGGCGAACCTTGGGCCGACCTGCCCGACGGGCCCGGCTCAGCCCCCGCGCGCAGCACTCTTACGTGCAGCATCATCCCCGAGCCGCCACACCTTTCTATCTGCCGCGCTTAATGTCGTCTGTCTGAAATGAACGACGGCTGACCGCCCCTTTGCCCTTCGCCCCGGGCGCGCGATGCGTCTATCATGCGCCCCGGCGATGCGGGCGTCCGGCCAGCCTGCTGCCATCGACAGAAGAGGCCGACGGACGGAGGACGTGTGGGCGAGGAGTTGATCGGCCGGCTGATCGAACGGCTCGGCGAAGGATCGGTGCGGACGGGAGCCGACATTCCGCCGAACAATTGCGTGGATGCCTCTCATCTGACGCCGGTGACACCGCGCGCGGTGGTCTTCCCGCGCACCACCGAAGAGGTGTCCGCGGTCCTCGCCTTGTGCCACGCGGCCGACCAGCCCGTCGTCACCCAAGGCGGCATGACGGGACTTGCCGCAGGCGCCCACCCCGGCGAGGGCGAGGTCGCCCTGTCGCTGGAGAAGATGCGCGGCGTGGAAGAAGTCGACCCCGTCGCAGGCACCCTCACCGCCCTCGCCGGTACGCCGCTCGCCGAAGTGCAGGCCGCGGCCGAGGAGGCAGGCTTCCTGTGCGGCATCGACCTCGGCGCCCGCGGGACGGCGACCATCGGCGGCAACGTCGCCACCAATGCCGGCGGCAACCAGGTGGTGCGCTACGGGATGACCCGCCGCAACGTGCTCGGCCTCGAGGCGGTGCAGGCGGACGGCACCATCCTCACGTCCCTCAACAAGATGATGAAGAACAACACCGGCTACGACTGGACGCAGCTCTTCATCGGCTCGGAAGGCACGCTCGGCGTCGTCACGCGCGTGGTCATTGGCCTTCATCCCAAGCCCGCCGCGGTGGAGACCGCACTCCTCGCCGCGCCCGATGCGAACGCCGCCCTTGCCGTCCTCGCCCGGCTTCAAGCCCGCTTCGGCGGCGAGCTTCTGACGTTCGAGGCGATGTGGTCGGAGTTCATCGCCGTCGCGGTCACGCGCATCAAGCTGCCCGAACCGTTCGCCGAGAGGCACGACGTCACCCTTCTGGTGGAGCTCGGCACCACCGACAAGGAGCGCATGACGGACGTTCTAGGCGAACTCATGGAAGAGGGCCTCGTCGCCGACGCCTTCCTCGCCCAGTCGGGCCAGGATGCGGCGCGCATGTGGGCCTACCGCGAGAGCGTCTACGAATACGGCCAGTTCCAGGGCAACCAGATCAACCTCGACATCAGCCTGCCGCGCGGCCAGATCGGCCAGGCGGTGGAGGATCTGCGCCAGCTCGGCGCCTCGGCCTGGCCGGCGGCGGTGCAGGTGATCTTCGGCCACGTCGCCGACAGCAACCTGCACGTGGTCATCGGCCCGCTGGACGGCGGTGCGGGTTACGTCACCCCCGCGGACAAGAAGACCGTGGACGCTGGAGTTTACGAGGTGGTGCGCCGGCACAAGGGGTCGGTGTCGGCCGAACACGGCATCGGCCGGCTGAAGCGGGCCTATCTCGGCTACAGCCGCAGCCCGGCGGAGCTTGCCCTGATGCGCACGTTGAAGACCGCGCTGGACCCGAAGGGCATTCTCAATCCCGGCCGAGTGCTGGAAGAGGCCTGACGTCCTATCCGGCGCGCCTCACAAAAGGGGCGCGCCGCCGGAGCTCCGCCTCGGTCGCGCCGTGTCAGGCGACGAGGCGCGGCCCGACGGAGCGGGCGATCGCATTCAAGAGGTCCTGCGGCTCCCACGGCTTGGAAATGCGCCCGGCAGCAGGGAAGCGGCGGATCAGCTCGCTCCCCTGATAATTATAGCCGGACACGAAGACGAAGGGTGTTCCAGAGGCTTCGAGCCACTCGGCCACAGGTTCGCTGGTCGACCCGTCTCCCAGGTCGACATCGAGGATCGCAAGCGCCACACCGGCTTCGGACAGCGCGGCCAGCGCTTCGGCGGCCGTCGCATAGGGACCGTTAATGCGGTACCCCGCCTCTTGCAGAAAATCGGCAAGATCGAAGCTGATCATGGGCTCGTCCTCGAGGATCATGATCTCGGTTTGCGTCATATGTGCCGGTTACTCCTTCACGATAGGTTGCAAGGGACCGCACAAATGCCCGCGGCACTCCAATTCGGGACACCGCCATCCAGCGGCTGGGGCAGGAGCGGAGCATTTCCGGCCACTACCCACAGATACGAGGGGTCGCACCTCCGCCCTATCCATCCGGCAGCTTGCATGCGTGAAGCATGCTGCAGTCCTCGGAACTTATTCCTCCACCCACTCCAACGCAAGCCGAATTGATGGGCAGTGATGCGCCATAGGTTGGATCGATGACCCGATCCGCCGGCATCGTCGCCGCCGCACGGCCCTCCCTCGCACCATCCTTCGCCCCGATCACGGCGGATTTGAGGCTGCCCCACAGCCTCTCACCACGAAGCCTTTGCACCGCCGGAAGCGATGATTATGGATGAAGGCAAAGACTTATGAGGGGCCGGCATGAAGACCTCGATCGCCACCGTCTCCATCGCGGGTGAGCTGCCTGAAAAGCTCGCCGCGATCGCCAGCGCAGGCTTTTCCGGCATCGAAATCTTCGAGCAGGATTTCATCGCGTTCGACGGCACGCCCCGCGACGTGGGCGCAATGGTGCGCGACCACGGCCTCGACATCACCCTGTTCCAGCCCTTCCGCGACTTCGAGGGCCTTCCCGAACCGCTGCGCACCCGCGCCTTCGACCGCGCCGAGCGCAAGTTCGACCTGATGTGCGAACTCGGCGTCGACCTCATCCTGATCTGCTCCAGCCTGCACCCGGAGGCGATCGGCGGGATCGACCGTGCCGCCGCCGACCTCGCCGAACTCGGCGAACGGGCGGCCAAGCGGGGCCTTCGCATCGGCTACGAGGCGCTCGCATGGGGCCGCCATGTCAGCGACCACCGCGACGCATGGGAGATCGTGCGCCGCGCCGACCACCCGGCCGTCGGCCTCATCCTCGACAGCTTCCACACCTTGGCGCGCAAGATCGACCCGAACACTATCCGCTCAATCCCCGGCGACCGCATCGCCTTCGTCCAGCTCGCCGACGCGCCGAAGATCGACATGGACCTCTTCTACTGGTCGCGCCATTTCCGCGTGATGCCGGGGGAAGGCGACCTCGCCGTCACCGATTTCATGCGCGCGGTGATGGCGACGGGCTATAGCGGGCCGCTCTCCCTCGAAATCTTCAACGACCAGTTCCGCGGCGGCAGCCCGCGCGCGATCGCCGTCGACGGGCACCGTTCCCTTCTCTACCTGATGGATCAGGTGCGCCGCGTCGAACCGGCCGTGGCCGAAGCCGTCCCGCCGATGCCGCCGCGGGTGCCGGTGGAGGGCGTGGAGTTCATCGAATTCGCCGCCGACGACAGCGAGGCCGCCGCCCTCGGCCAGATCCTCACGACGATGGGCTTCTCCAAAGTCGCGCGACACATCGCGCGCGATGTCACGCTCTGGCGCCAGGGCGGCATCAACATCGTCGTCAACACGGAGCTGGAGGGGTTCGCCCACGCCGCCTACCTGACCCACGGCGTCTCGGTGTGCGACATCGGCCTGCGCGTAAAGGACGCGGCCGCGACCGTGGAGCGGGCGCGCGCTCTCGGCGCCACGTCGTTCAGCCAGCCGCGCTTCGAGGGTGAGCTCGACATTCCCGCCATTCGCGGCGTCGGGGGCGGCGTGATGCATTTCATCGACAATGAGAGCGAGCTGGCGCGTGTCTGGGAGATCGAATTTCAGCCGCTGGAGCATGGCGCGGCGCTTGGCAATTCGGGTGCCGGGCTGACCCGCGTCGACCACATCGCCCAGACGATGAATTACGAGGAAATGCTCACCTGGACGCTGTTCTACACCGCCATCTTCGACGTGACGAAGGCGCCGATGGTGGACGTCGTCGATCCCGGCGGCCTCGTCCGCAGCCAGGCCATCGAAAGCGCTGACGCAGGGCTTCGACTCACCTTGAACGGGGCTGAAACGCACCGCACCCTTGCCGGGCGCTTCATCGCCGAAAGCTTCGGCTCGTCGGTGCAGCACCTGGCGTTTGCCTGCAGCGACATCTTCGCCACCGCCGAGGCGCTGCTGTCGGGCGGCTTTCAGGTGCTGCCGATCTCGCCGAATTATTATGACGACCTGGCCGCCCGTTTCGATCTGCCGGGCGACCTGCTCAGCCGCCTCAAGGCCGCGAACATCATGTTCGACGCGGACGGGCGCGGCCAGTTCTTCCAGTTCTACAGCCGCACCTATGGCGAGGGCATGTTCTTCGAGATCGTCCAGCGGCGGGGCGACTATCGCGGCTATGGCGCGCCCAACGCGCCGCACCGGATCGCCGCGCAGAAACGCATGCTGCGCAACACCTCACACACCCGCTGGACCTGACGAGCCGGCCGCCCGCGTCACCCCTCCCGCGCGGCCATCGCGCGATCTTGTCCGCACTATCCTGCGCGCGCGGCGGTCCGCGCGATGGCATCGGCGACCATCTCCTCCAGCGCCTCGAGGAGATCGTGACCCATGCCGTGGATCTCCAGAAGCTCGGCGCCGGGGATCGCCTCGGCCGTGGCACGCCCCCCTTCGGGCGGGATCAAAGGATCGTCCGCCCCGTGGATCGCCATCGCCGGAAGGGAGAGGCCAGCAAGGCGGGTGTCGCGCGGCCCGCTGCCGATGATTGCCGCATATTGCCGGGCGACACCGTCAGCCCGGAAGGCGCGGTCCAGGTCCGCCTCCATGCGCGCGCGCAGCACCGCATCGGGCGTCGGAAATCCGGGACTGCCGAGAATGCGCGCATGCGCCACCGCGACGTCCAGGAAGGCGGCCCGCTCCGTCAACGGGTCCGGGCGGCGCGCATTGAGGACAGCCTGCGCCGCCTCCGTTGGGCCGGGCAGCCCGTCCGCCCCCGTGGTCGACATGATGGAGACCAGCGACATCACCCGCTCCGGATGCCGCACCGCCAGAAGCTGGCCGATCATCCCGCCCATGGAGGCGCCCGCCACATGTGCCTCATCGATGCCGAGCGCGGCGAGCACGCCCGCCGCATCGTCGGCCATCTCCTCCAGCCGGTAGGGAACCTCGGGGATCCGGCCCTCCCGCCGCGCCTCCACCAGCGGGCCGATCGGCGGGGGCGGCACGTCCGGCCCCCACGAAAGGCCGGCGTCGCGGTTGTCCATCCGCACCACGCGCAAGCCGCGCGCGGCGACGAGATCCACGAACCGCGGCGACCAGCGCGTCAACTGCATGCCGAGGCCGGACAGGAGCAGCACGGGTGCACCATCGACCGGTCCGTCGACCTCCACGCAGAAGGCCCGCCCGTCCAGGTCAACTGTCGGCATAGGTTCAAAACTCCGCGTCGTCTGAAGGCAATGAAGGCCGGGTTACACGATCACCGCGCCCACCGTTAACCCCCAGTCCGGCATTTGACCGTCCGGCGCCGCCCGCGCCGGTCCCTCAAGCGTGCTCGAAACCGCGCATCAGGTCCCAGTCGGTCACCGTGCGGTCGCTGACCTCGATCTCCCATCGCGCGGCGCGCACATAATGGTCGATCACGTCGTCCCCCATCGCCGCGCGCAGCATGGCCGAGCCGTCCAGCGCGTCGGCAGCCTCGCGCAACGTGCGCGGCACCTCCTTGGCCGGCTCACCGCGATAGATGTCGCCATGCCGCGGCGCACCGGGGTCGATGCCCTTCTCGATGCCGTCCAGCCCGGCCGCGAGCTGCGCCGCCAGCGCCAGATGCGGGTTGAGGTCCGCCCCGCCGATGCGGCACTCCACCCGCACCCCCTTGGTGCCCGCCCCGCAGACGCGGAAGGCCGCGGTGCGGTTGTCGGTGGACCAGACGGCCTTGGTGGGCGCGAACAGACCCTCGGTGAACCGCTTGTAGCTGTTCACATAAGGCGCCATGAACGCGGTGATCTCCGACGAATGGGCGATGAGCCCGCCGAGATAGGCCCGCATGGTGGCCGACATGCCGAACGCGCCCGCCGGGTCGTAGAACGCCGGCCCGCCCTCCCCCAGCAGCGACTGGTGCACGTGTGACGAGGACCCCGCCTTGTCCGTCGCATATTTGGCGATGAAGGTGATCGCCCGTCCGTGGGCGTGGGCGATCTCCTTGCAGGCGTTCTTCACGATCGCATGGTTGTCCGCCGTCTCCAGCGCAGGGGCGTAGCGGATGTTGATCTCGCTCTGCCCCACCTCCGCCTCGCCCTTGGTGCATTCGATCGGGATGCCCGCGCCGTAGAGGCCGTTGCGGATCGCCCGCATCACGTCGTCCTCCTTCGTGGTCCCGAAGATCTGGTAGTCGATGTTGTACCGCGCGCGGGGGGTGAGAGTGGCGTAGCGCCCGTCACGCAAGGCGTCGTAACCGGCCTCGAAGAGAAAGAATTCGAGCTCGGTCGCCATCATCGGGTCGAAGCCCATGGCGCGGGCCCGCGCGATCTGCCGCTGCAGCATGGTCCGCGGCGCATGCGGCGCCGGCGCGCCCGTAGCGGGGTCGACGATGTCGCAGATGACGAGTGCCGTCGCCGGAAGCCATGGGACGCGGCGCAGCGTCGCAAGGTCGGGCCGGTGGGCGTAGTCGCCATAGCCCTTGTCCCAGGACGAGAAGGCGTAGCCCGGCACCGTGTACATCTCGAGGTCTGTCGCGAGGAGGTAATCGCACCCGTGCGTTTCGCCCTCGGCGACATGCTCGACGAAGTGGGCGGCGTGGAAGCGCTTGCCCATCAGCCGCCCCTGCATGTCGATCACGCCGGTCAGAACCGTGTCGATGGTGCCCGCGGCCACCTCGGCCTTCAGAGTGTCGAGCGTCAGATTGGCGGGCATTGTGTCGAGTCCAGGTCAGGCGGAAGCGCTAGCGCGGGAGGGGCCGGGCGGCCAGCGCTATCGTGCCGGGGCGGGCAGCGCATCTCAAGCGGACAATGATCGGCACGCCTCCGGCGTTAACCACGACCTCCGATTGCCGACCTTGAGTGCGGCTGCAATATAGCTTTAGGTTTTGCAACAGATAAGTTTTACAATTATTGTAGGAGCTACGCGCAAAGAAATTAATTATGTCACCCGCGCCCGTTCGTGAGGAAGCATATGAGAATTATCCGCAACAACAGGGTTTCAACCGTTAATTTTGGGATCGACGAGTTGTCGGTCATCACCAACCCCACCACCGTGAGTACGACAGACGACTCGCCGGCGGTCCGGGTGGTGGCAGGCAACCCGCTGGTGATGGTCAACGGCGAGGCGATTTCAGGCGACGGCAACGGCGTGGAATTGAACGGCGGTGATAGGCTGATCGTCACCGGAACCGTGCAGGGCGGGGAAGCCGGTGTCGCCGCGGGCCGCCACGCCAACACGGTCTTCAACACCCTCAACGGGACGATCATCGGCGACGAAGTCGGCGTCCGGTTCGACACCAGGCCCGGAGGCGACAACCTTCTTCTCAATGCCGGCAACATCGTCACCGGCACCGCAAACGGCGTCATCGACGGCGCCGAGGGCAGCAACCAGACCCTGAGGATCGTGAACTCGGGGACGATCGGCGGAACGACCGCGCTCAACGCAGGCGACGATGTCTATGTCGGCCTCGCCCGCGGGACGGCGACGGTGGAGGGCGGCGCCGGCGCCGACCTTCTCGTCGGATCGCTGGCGGGCGACAGTCTCGCCGGGGGTGACGGGGCGGACCGCCTGTTCGGCCGCTTCGGCGCCGACGCCATTGCCGACGGCGAGACGGGGGACCAGAGCAACGACCTCCTGAACGGCGGAAGCGGCAACGACACGCTGACCGCCGGAACCGGCATCGACACGTTGAACGGCGGGCTCGGCGACGACCTTCTGCTGGGCTCCTCACCCGAGGCGCCGGGCATCGCGCTGGCCGATGGCGGTGCGGGTGCCGACACCTTCCACTTCACCGCCGGGATCAGCGAGCTTTATGGCCGCAGCGGCGCGGACACGTTCACGCTCGGCAGCGGCATCCACCGGGTGGATACGGGCGGCGGGGCGGACACGGTGATCATCGAAGGGCCGGACGCGCTCACCGGCACCGCGGCCATCACTCTGACGGGCCTCAGCCGTTTCGACACGGTGGATATCAGCAATTACGCCGTGGCCAACCTCGCCGCGCTGCTGGCGCAGAACGGCACGCAGGCCGGGGGCGACTTCGTGCTCGACCTCACCGGCGACGGATCGGCGGTGCTGACCTTCGAGGACATGGACATCGGCGACGTGGCCGAAACATTGATCGCCTGACCCGCGGCAGGGTCGCCCCGCCCGCCCGGCGCGGTAGACCTGAGCTGCGGGCCACATCCGCCGGCCGGAGCGTTTCGCATGACGCTGTGGCCGGTGCGGGTGCGGCATGGGCCGCGCCGCCGTGGACAGCGGGGACGGGCGCGGCAAAATGCTGCCGGAGGGGTGCCCACCGTTTCCAGAATGTTCTATGTAGAGTTTCATGCGAATCGGATTGCTGTCATGGTGAACACCGTCCGCCAGAGTGCGCCCCCCGTGTCGATCTCGGAGCGTGCGGCGCGGGCGTCGCGCCCTCAACCCACCTACCTCGCCGCGCTCAATCCCGAGCAGCGCCGCGCGGTCGAGGCGATCGACGGTCCCGTTCTGGTGCTCGCCGGCGCCGGAACCGGGAAGACGCGCGTCCTCACCACGCGCATCGCCCACATTCTGGCGCTGGGCCGCGCGCGTCCGTCCGAAATCCTCGCAGTCACCTTCACCAACAAGGCCGCGCGGGAGATGAAGCAGCGCATCGCCGCGGTGATCGGCGGGCAGGCCGAGGGTATGCCCTGGCTCGGCACCTTCCACGCCATCGGCACCCGCATCCTGCGCCGCCATGCCGAACTCGTCGGCCTCAATCCGGACTTCACAATTCTCGACACGGACGATCAGATCCGCCTCGCCAAGCAGATCCTGTCGGCCGAGAACATCGACGAGAAGCGCTGGCCGCCGCGCCAGATGCTGAACATGATCGACGGGTGGAAGAACCGCGGCCTGACCCCGGCCGAGGTGCCGAAGGGCGAAGGCTCGTGGTTCGCGAACGGCAAGGGCGAAAAGCTCTACGGCCTCTATCAGGAGAGGCTGAAGTCGCTCAACGCGGCCGATTTCGGCGATCTGCTGCTCGAACCCATCCGCCTCTTCCGCGCCAATCCGGACGTTCTGGAAAGCTATCAGGCCCGCTGGCGCTTCATGCTGGTGGACGAGTATCAGGACACCAACGTCGCGCAATATCTGTGGCTGCGGCTTCTGGCGCAGAACAACAAGAACCTGTGCGTGGTGGGCGACGACGATCAGTCGATCTACGGCTGGCGCGGCGCCGAGGTGGACAACATCCTGCGCTTCGAGACCGATTTTCCCGGTGCCGTGGTGGTGCGGCTGGAACGCAATTACCGCTCCACCAGCCACATCCTGGCCGCCGCCTCGCACCTCATCGCCCACAACGAGGGACGGCTCGGCAAGACACTCTTCACCGATCTAGTCCACCCGGACGAGACGCCGATCACCGTCGCCTCCTCCTGGGATAGCGAGGAAGAGGCGCGCGCCATCAACGGCGAGATCGAGAGCCTCCACAAAAAGGGCGTGTCGCTGGACGAGATCGCGATCCTGTCGCGCACCACGGCGCAGATGCGCGCCTTCGAGGACCGGTTCGTGACCGCCGGAACGCCCTACCGCGTCATCGGCGGGCCGAAATTCTACGAGCGCAAGGAGATCCGCGACGCGCTGGCCTTCTTCCGCTGCGTCGTCCAGCCGTCCTTCGACCTCGCCTTCGAGCGGATCGTCAACGTTCCGGCCCGCGGCGTCGGCCAGCAGAGCGTGCAGCGGATCATGACCACGGCGCGCGACCGCGAGGTTCCGCTGATGGTCGCCGTCGCCGACATGCTGACGACGGACGAGCTGAAGGGCAAGGCGCGCACGGGCCTCATGCAACTGATGGCCTCGTTCGCGCGCTGGCGCTCCCAGCTCGGCACGCTGCCTCACACGGAGCTTTGCGAGATCATCCTCGAGGAATCCGGCTACACCGACATGCTGAAGGCCGACCGTTCGGCCGACGCGCCGGGGCGGCTCGAAAACCTCAAGGAGCTGATCCGCTCCATGGAGGATTTCGACGACCTCCCCGCCTTCCTCGAGCACGTCTCCCTGGTGACCGACGCGCAGGGCGAGACCGAGGGCGAGGCCGTCACCTTGATGACCCTTCACGCCGCGAAAGGCCTGGAATTCGACGTCGTCTTCCTGCCCGGCTGGGAGGAAGGGCTCTTCCCGTCGATGCGGGCGATGGACGAGAGCGGCCAGGCGGGCTTGGAGGAAGAGCGGCGCCTCGCCTATGTCGGCATTACGCGGGCGCGCAAGGAGTGCTTCATCTGGTTCGCGCTCAACCGGCGCATCCACGGCATGTGGCAGGCCGGCTCACCGTCCCGCTTCATCGACGAGCTTCCGGCGGACAACGTCGCGGTGCGCGAGGAGGCCGGGTATGGCGGCATCGGCGGCTACGGCGCCTCGCGGTTCGACAAGGTGGAGACCTTCAACTCCACCTACCACACGCCCGGCTGGGAACGGGCGCAGCGCCGCCGCGAGGACGTGCCCCGCCGCGAGCGCCGCCTGCCGCTGACGATCGAGGGCGAACTCGTCGCCAAGTCGGTGTCGGACGGTCCGGCCGCCTACGCGGTGGGCGACAGGGTCTTCCACCAGAAGTTCGGCAACGGCGACGTCGCCTATGTCGAGGGCAACAAGCTGACCGTGAATTTCGACAAGGCGGGGCAGAAGCGGGTGATCGATTCCTTCGTGAGCCGCGCTTGAGGCGGGCGGCATCGTATGAACGCCGGAGAGAAGTCTTCCCCGGAGGCTGTGCGGCGATCCAAAGTGGCGCTACGAACGACGCATGACACGCGACGTGACCATTCCCTTCCCTGACGGCGAGGATCGCCCGGCCCTCCGGCACGACGACGCGGGCGCAGCGCGATGACCGACAGCGTGACCGCGTCCGACGTCGCATCGCTGGCGAGCGGCCATGACGATCCGCTGATCTTCCAGCGCATCCTGTCCTCGATGCGCGACGGCGTCATCTCCATCGGGCTCGAGGGTGAGATCATCACCTTCAACGAGGCGGCCGGGCGCATTCTCGGCAAGGACCCGGCGGAGGTTCTGGGCCAGCCATTCGCCGAGGTTTTCCTGCTGGACGAAGCGTTCGACGCCTTCAACGAGGTCGTCTTCAAGGCGGTCTACGAGGCGGAGCTGACCCATTCGGTCGAGGTCATGCTGGAGCGGGACGGCGAGGTGCTGGACCTCATGGTGTCGTCCAGCCTTCTGACGCGCGAGGACGGGGGCGAGAAGCGGCGGCTCGGCGTCGTCGTGGTGGTGACCGACATCACCGAGGAGCGCAAGCGGCGCAAAATCAAGGCGCTGTTCGGCGCCTACGTGGACCCGCGCATCGTCGAGCGCATCCTGACGAGTTCGGAGGCCGAGCGGTCGCGGCGCGAGGACATGACGATCTCGTTCGTCGACATGCGCGACTTCACCGGCTGGTCGGAACGTCTGGCGCCGCGCCAGCTCGTCGACCTGCTCAACCGCTTCCTGGGCGCGGTGACGGAGCCGGTGGCGGCGTCCGGCGGGATCACCGACAAATATATCGGCGATTCGGCGATGGCGGTGTGGGGTGCGCCGTTCACCGACCCGGCAACGCAGGCGCGCGACGCGTGCAACGCTGCGCTCGGCCAGATCGCCGCGCTGGCCCCGCTGCGGGCGGCGCTGGCGACGGACGGCATCCCCGGCGCCGAGCGGCTGGACGCGGTGGTGGGGATCGCCACGGGCGACGTGTTGTCGGGCGACATCGGCCCGCTGGCGAGCCGCAACTACACCGTCATCGGCAATGCGGTGAACTTCGCGGCGCGTCTGCAGGAGGCGGCGAAGATGTACGGCCAGCCGATCCTCCTCACGGCGGAGACGGCGGCGCTGGCG
Source organism: Acuticoccus yangtzensis (assembly GCF_001927245.1). Classification (GTDB taxonomy): domain Bacteria; phylum Pseudomonadota; class Alphaproteobacteria; order Rhizobiales; family Amorphaceae; genus Acuticoccus; species Acuticoccus yangtzensis. Next base: position 60,105 of record NZ_MJUX01000008.1, read on the forward strand.
GGCGAGGCGATGGTGACGCGCGAGATCGACCGCATCACGGTCCGCGGGAGCGACACGCCGGTGACGGTGCACGCCCTTCTCGGCCGCGCCGGCGAGGTGGATGCGCAGCGGATCGACTTCGCGGCGCGTTATCAGGACGCCATCGCCGCGCTCAGGCTGCGGGACTGGGACCGTGCCGAGGCGGGGCTCACCGCGCTCATCACCGAAGCGCCGGACGACATTCCGGTGCGGCTGATGCTGGCGCGTCTCACAGCGCTCGCAGCCGACCCTCCCGGCGAGGACTGGGACGGCGTGTGGCGCGGCGCCTCCCGCGCCTCCGCCGCCGGCCCCGCCAAGTCGATGCGCTGAGGGGGGCGCGGCGCCCATCACGACGGCCCCTTGCCCGCCCCGCCCGCTCCGCTTCACGCTCGACCCGTCAACCACTCACGCCACTTGCCGCCAGCCCGTGCACCCTTGCGAGACACCCACGCCTGATTGCGAGGCGCCCGCGCCCGGCTGCAAAGCGCCTACGCCCCGCAGCGACAGGCCATGCGCCCCATCCGCGACCCGCACACGCCGCGTTACCACCCGCATACGCCCCATTGCGCCCCTCCCACGCCCTGTTGCGAGGCGCTCACGCATCTCGGGCCCGCGCTGCCTGATCGCTGGAGCCGTCCGTCGCGCAAATTCTGGGGCCGGGCCGTGGTGCGCCGTCAAGGAGCCGGAGGCCCGCTTTAGCGGCTTGTCCTTGACGGGGCGCCGCGGCTCGGCCACGGGATGCAGCGTGACGGGCGGAACCGGCGATCAGGCCATCCCCCCTGATCGCTGGTGGGTCCCGAGCCCGCCGGAGGCTGCAGCGGTCCCTACCCGCGACCCGTGAACCGGAGCGTGACGCAGGTGAGGTCGTCGGCGCGTTCGGCCTCGCCCTCGAAGGCGATGACGGCGTCGCGCACCACGGCGTTGAGGTCCTGGTTGTGCCCGGCCCCGGCGGCGACGGCCTGGAGGCGCGCGTCGCCGAAGGCTTCCTCCGAGGCGTTGAAGGCCTCGGTCACGCCGTCGGTGAACATGAAGAGCCGCGTTCCGGGAGCGAGGCGGCAGGTCATCTCCTCGAACTCCAGCCCCTCGATGACGGCGAGGGCGGGGTCGCGCGCGGCGGGAAGCTCGGCCACGGTTCCGGGCTCGGGGCCGAGAAGCAGCGGCGGATTATGGCCCGCATTGGCGTAGCGCATCTCGGACGTTTCGAGGTCGATGATGCCGTGGAACAGCGTCACGAACATCATCTGGTCGTTCTCTGCGGCGAGGAAGTCGTTGACGTCGCGCAGGGTTTCGGCGGGCGCGGTCCCGGTGAGGGCCGTCGCCTTGATGAGCGTGCGGGTGATCGCCATGAAGAGCGCGGCGGCGACACCCTTGCCCGACACGTCGGCGACGACGACTCCGAGGTGGCGCTCGTCGACCATGAAGAAGTCGAAGAAGTCGCCGCCGACCTCCTTGGCGGGCTCCATGAAGCCTTCGACGGTGAAGGCGGGGTGCGGCGGCAGAGGCTTGGGCAGGAAGGAGAGCTGCAATTCGCGCGCGATCTCCAGCTCCTGCTCCAGACCGGCGAGGCGGGCACGGGTGATGATCGCGGCCTGAAGCTCGGCGATCAGCTCCGTCAGGCGCTGGTGCTGGGCGGAGATGCGGTGCGACATGCGCGACAGCACCTCGGTGAGCATCTGCAGCTCTTCGTTGGGGCGGGCGGCGGCCCCGGCGGCGGGGACGGGCTCCACCGCGGCGGGCGCGTCGGGGTCGGAGATGATGGCGCGCAGGTCCGCCTGGATCGCTTGTTGGCCTTCGGGGTCGAGCGTCCCGGCGAGGCGTTCGAGCTGGCGTTTGATGACGCGCTCCTGGCGGCGGCGCTGGCGGGCGATGCGCTCCTCCTGCTCCACCAGGCGCAGCGCGTTGCCGCGGAACACCAGAAGCGCCTCGCCGATGCGGCGGATCTCGCCCGACCCGCCGATGGTGGGGAGTTCGTTGAGGTCGCCTTTGGACAGCGCGCTGAGGGTGCCGATCGCAGTCTCGAGCGGGGCGAAGGCGCGGCGCAGGAAGACGTAGAGCGCGCCGATGAGCACGAGACCGGCGACGGCGATGGCGGCGATACCGGTCTGCTCCAGGCCGCGGCTCGCCGACAGGCTCAGCGTCGCGTCCCGCAGGGTGACGAGCTGCCCGGCGGGCGGGCCGCCGAGGTCGGGCACGGGGACGCCCGCGGCGAAATAGAGCCGGTCACCGAGGGCGATGATCTCGGCATCGGCGGTGCGGTGCGGCAGAGCGGGGTCGGCGGCGTCGTAGAGGGCGGGGTCGGTGCCGGTCACCATGCGGCCGCGCAGGGAGACGAGGTAGCTCGGCTCGCCGAGGCGGGTGCTGAGGTCTTCCAGCACGGTCAAAGCATCGACCATCAGCGCGACGATGACGGGCGGGCCGCTGCCGCGCGCGGCGACGCTGCTGCCGACGACGACGTAGCGCGTGGACGTCTCCTGCCGCAGTCCGCCGGGTGCGCCGGCTTCGGCGGGATCGGTCCCGGCGGTGCCAGAGGCCACCGCGTCGCCCAGTTCCTGCATCGCGGCGAGTTCGGTCGGGCCGAAGATGGGGCGCGTGCGGAAGGTCGGCACGTTGGAGGCGAGGATGTCGCCGTCGATGGAGAGGAGCTGCACCGTTTCGCCGCCGGTGAGGAGGTCGGCGGATTCGGCGACCACCTTCTCCATCGCGTCGGCGGCGGCGGAGGGGGCGCTGCTGACGCGCAAGGCGAAGAGGTCGGCCTGAGCGCTGAGATCCTCGGCACGGTCGGCGACGAGACTTTCCCAAAGCGATTGCTGCCCGGCGATGGCGATGTCGGCGAGCTGCGCCTCGGTCTGGCGGGTGCGCAGGGATCCGAGGGCGATGAGGGCGGCCACCATCAGCACCAGCGCCAAGGAGAGGAGAAGGGTGATGCGGTTGCGCAGGAGCATCAGCGGGCCCATCCCAGCGCGTGGGTGACGGCGGCCAGGACGGCGAGGCCCGCCAGCGCGGTTGCCGCGATGGCGGCGAGGGCGAGGCCCGCCCCCGGCTGAACCATGTCGGCCGCATGGAGGGCGCCCGCCGCCACCCCGCCGACGCCGATGGCGATGGCCGAAGACGGCACGAAGGCGCGTGCGCCGAGCGCGAAGGCGACGATCCCGAACCCCAGCCCGGCGAGCACGCTGACCGCCGGTTGCAGCACATCGACGCCGACTGCCGCGGCGGCGGGAACGAGCCCGGCCCCGGCGAGAACGGCGGCCGCGGCGACGAGGCCCCCGGCCGGCGCGGGCAGCCGCCAGCGCAGCAGCACCGGCACGAAGGAGGCCGCCCCGGCGAGGCCGAAGTTCAGCGCCATCTCGGCATAGCGTTCGCGCAGGACGGTGCCCGCCAGGGAGACATCGGCCCAGGCGAAGAGGGCGAGGCTGGCGGCAAGAAGGGCCAGAACGTCGGCAGGGGAGAGGCGCAGGGCGGGCGGCACCGGCCTGCGGCGCTGTGGCAAACGCGGCGCCCCCGCGGTGGACGCGACGGCGAGCAGCGCGGCCAGCACCCCCAGCGTGGCGAAGGCGGCCCGGCGCCCTTCCGCCTCGGCGAGCAGGCCGCCGATCATCGGCCCCGCGGCGGCGGCGCCGAGCAGCACGATGGCCCCGCGCCACGGCAGGCGCCGTCCGGCCCCCTCAGTCGCCAGCACCGACCACACCGCGAACCAGCCGCAGAAGGCTGCGAAGGTGACGGTGGCGGTGAACACCCGGTAGTCGCGGATGACGTAGACGGCGGCGTAGGCGGCCGCGGCCATCAGCATGGCGGCGAAGGTCGCGGGCTTGGACCAGCGCCCCGCCAGGAGCGCGGCGAGGATCACGCCGAGGATCGCGCCAATCGTCTCGGCGGTGACGGCGAAGGCAACGGCGACCTCGGCGAAGGGGTCGTTGCCGATCCGGTCGTAAGCGAAGTTGGCGATGAGCGGGCGGGTGGCGGCGATGACGGTGAGCGCGGCCGCCGGCCACCAGACGAGGCCGATATGGCGCAGCCGCCCGCGCCGGGTTTCGAGGCGCAGGCCCTCAAGCGCGCCCAGCGCATCGCCGACGCGCTGGCGCACGGCGGCCGACCCGTCCACCGCCTTGATCTCCTCCACCAGCGCCTGAATGCGCCGGTAGGTGAGCTGGATCGGCGTCACCGCACGGGCGAGCGCGTCGGCCACCGGCGGCAGAACACCGGCCGGCGTCAGGCCGCGGATGACGAAATGGCCGCGCGCTGCGGCATGGAGCATGGCGGCGGTGCGCACGGTGGGAAGGTCGACCCGCTCCAGCCGGACGATGCGCACCGCGAGCCCGACGAGGATGCCGGCGAGCAGGGCGACGGCCGCGGCGGAGGCGGCGATTGCCCGCATCACCCCCGCGTGGGTGGCGCTGGATGCCTGGGCGATGACGCTGCCGATCGCCGCGCCCTCCCCGTCTCCGGTCCCGCCCTCTCCTTCGCCGGTCCCGCCCGCAGGCGCCATGATCGGCGCGCGGGCGTGCGGCCGGTCGAGCAGCGCATCGCCGGAGCGGGACGAGAAGAGCAGCCGCTCCTGTCGGTCGAGGATGGCGATGCCGTCCACCTCGGGCGCGAAGCCGAGGATTTCGGACAGGTAGTCGTCCACCCCCCGCATCGCGCCGAGGGGAATGCCGAGGCCGACGGCGCGCGACAGGTCGGCGGCGACGGACTGGGCGACGGTGGCGGCGACGTCGGACGATTTGACGTCGAGGTCGGCGAGGACGGGCGGCATCGCGACGATGACGGCCACATAGGACGCGAGGCCGACGAAGAGCGCCGTCAGCAGCCCGGCGAGCGCCGCGATGCGGTCTGACGCCACGGATCCGCTGACATAGCGGCCGCGGCGGAGGGTCACGCGCGGGCCCGCCACCGGAGGGCGGGGATCAAAGCTCTGCATCGAGCCGCCTGAGGTCACGCTGCACGCGCTCCACCCGCGCTTCGGTGTCGCCCATGCCGGAGATGGCGGCGTTGGCGGCGATGCCGAGCGCACCGCGCGGCGGCTCGATCGGCGCACGGGCGCGCACGCTGGCACCCGTCGCGGCGATCCAGCGGTTGGTGCGGCTATAGATGACGAGGCCGAGACCGAGGCCCGCCGCCGCAACCGCCACCAGAACCAGCGCGGCACCGCTGATCAACGTTCCCATGCGCGACAAAGGCGGAGCCAGCCGCTCGGCGTCGACGATGATGGCGACCCATCCTTCGCGCTGGCCGAAGTCGTTGCTGAGCGGTTCGCCGAAGGTCACCGTCTCGCGCTCGCTGGCGCGCCACATGCCGCGGGAGGTCGCCGCCGCATCGGCCCAGGCGGGCGGCACGGGCTCGCCCACGGCGCCGCGGTCGGTGGAAAAGAGCGTCACGCCGGTGAGGCTGATGACGTCGGCGGCGAGAACGTCGGGCGCCGAGGCGACGGCGCTTTCCAGGATGGTATCGACCTGCTGCAGTTCGGCGAGTGGCAGGCCGAGTTGCAGGTTCAGCTCCACTGTGCGGGTGATGCCGGACAGCAGGAACTCGAGCTCCGCGGCGCTGAGGCCCGCGTCGGCCCGCTCGACCACGCGGGCGGAGACGAGCAAAAAGCCGAGTGCCGCCAGGACGGGCACGATCGCACACAAGAGAAGGCCGCCGGTCCGTCCCATGAGTCTAACAAATGTGGCAGAATGGCGTGAAGTTCGGCGGCGGGACCTTGGCGTGTGGCGCGTCAGTCTTCAAAGTTGCCTCGCCCATAAGCATTGACAGTGATCGGTCCTTCGACGATGCGACACCATGTTCCGCCATTTCGACTGCGAAGGACGTCATGCGAAAGCTCAGTCTGACGTTGCTGGCCGCGCTGATCCCTCTGGTTGCGGCGTCGCTCGCACTCGGAAGCTACCTGAACTATGCTGGGGTCCGCCACAATTACCTTGAACTCGTTGGCGCGCGCATGTCCACCGTCGCACGGCGCATGGCGAACGATGCGGAGGTTGCGATGTCGCTCGGCGTGCCGCTCGCCAGCCAGGACGTGATGAACACCGCGCTGGAACGCGAGGCCGAGGCGGACCCGATGATTCTCTCGGTCGACGTGGTGGCGGACGGGGGGCGCGTGCTCTTCTCCAGCGACCCCGCCCGGCGCGACACGGCCGAACCCGCCGCCGACCCTGCGGCCATCCGCCACGAGGTGCCGATCGCCAGCGCGTTCGGCACGCGCGAGGGGGCCGCGGTCGTGCGGACCTCAAACGCGGCGGTCGAGGGCGCGCTGGGCGACATGGGCCGCAGCATCCTGTGGCTGTCGCTCGCGGCGACGCTTCTCGGCATTCTCGTCGTCGCCGGTGCGGTGGCGATGAGCGTGCGCGCCTTGTGGCAACGGCTGACGGCGCGCGGCCCCACCGTGTCCGGCGCCATGGTGCCGGAGGAGACCCGCGCCGCCTTCGCTTCGATCGACGCCGAACACAGCGCCATCGCCCTGCGGCTCGGCCAGAAACGCGGCGCCGCAATCCCCGGCCGGGGGGCCTGAGCGATGCGGCGTTTCGACGGTGTTCTTCTCGTCTTCGTCACCGGGGTGCTCATCCTGGGGCTGGCGGCGATCTCGTGGCAGACCATCCGCAGTGCCGAGCGACTGCTGCTTCCCGCGCTCGACCAGAACGCGCGCACCCTCGCTCGCTCCGTCTCCGGCCTCGTCGGCCAGGCGGGCGATTACGGCATCCCGCTCGACCGCCTCGTGCGCGCCGAGGACGTGCTCGACGCGGGGCTCGCCGAGAACCCCGAATTCGCCTTCATCGAGATCGTCGACGGCGCGGGGCTGGTGGTCGCCAGCGCAACCAACCACGAGTTCGACCTCGACGGGATCGACCCGGAGCGGATCGAGACGGTGCGCGCGCCGATCCTCATCGGCGGCGCGGAGGTGGGCGCCGTCATCGTCGGCACGCCCGACCTCGTCGCCCGGTTGATGGTGCGCGAATTGTGGCTCGACGTGGCTGTTCTCCTCATCGTCGCCGTCCTGGTGGCGTTGGAGCTCGTCTCCTTCGCCTTCTCGCAGGCGTCGGCGTTGATGCTGCGGGGCCTCGCCCAACGGCTTTCGGCGCTGTGGCGGGGGGATTTCCGGCCGCATCTGCCGCTGAAGGGGTCCGGCACCATCGCCCAGGAGGTCGAGGCGGTGGACAGCGAGATCGACCGCGTGCGGGCCGAACACGAGACGCTGCGCCTCGCCGCCGAGGCGAAGGGCGACCACGAGGCGCTGGCCCAGCTCGCGCGGATCGACAAGACCCACAAGCTGAGCGGCCGGCGCTACGAAACGCCGGTCGGACTGGTGGCGGTGCGTGCCCCGGTCTTCCTCTTCTACTTCGCCGAGGAGCTGACGCGCCCCTTCCTGCCGAGCTACATCGAGCGCATGGCGGTGCCGGTCGCCGGCCTCTCGGTCGAGTTCCTGATCGCGCTGCCGATCACCATCTTCATGGCCATCATGGCGCTCGGCCAGCCGGTGCTGAACGTGTGGACGGAGCGGTTCGGGCGCTCGCGGTCGATCCGGCTCGGCGCGCTGGCGGCCGTGCTCGGCTTCCTCGCCACCGCCTTCGCGGGGACGATGGAGACGCTGATCGCGGCGCGTGCGCTCACCGCTGTCGGATTCGCGGTGGTGTTCGTGGCGGCGCAGGGCTTCATCGTCGACCGTACGGGCGCCGACAACAGGGCGCGCGGGATGAGCCTCTTCGTCTCCGCCATCATGGCGGCGATGCTGTGCGGCCCGCCCATCGGCGGCATCATCGCCGACCGGCTCGGCCCCAGCCCCACCTTCCTCGTCTCTGCGGCGATGGCGCTCATCGCCTACATCTGCGCCGTCGTCGCCCTTCCGGCGGACGCGGGACGGGGCACGGTGGCCGCCAAGCCCGCAGCGCGCCTCAGGGACTGCGCCATCGTCCTCACCAAGCCGGCCATCTTCCTCCTGATGGTCGCCTGCGCCTTCCCGGCCAAGATGATCCTCATCGGCATCGCCTTCTATTACATCCCGCTCGAGATGTCGGCGACGTTCGAGCCGTCCACCATCGGCCGCGTCTTGATGCTCTACGGCCTCGTCATGCTGCTCGTCGTCCCGGCCATCTCCGCCTTCTCGGACACGAAGGGCAAACGGGTGCCCTACGTCGTCCTCGGCGGGGTGATGTCGGGCCTTGCGGTGGCACACCTCTTCCTGTGGCCGGCGCCGTGGGGCGCGGCGTTGTTCGTAATCCAGACCGGCATCGCGCAGGGGCTGTCGACCACGCCGCAATCGGCGCTCGTCGGCGAGCTCGGCCGGCGATACTTCCCGCAGCTTTCCGAAGGCGGCGTCTACGGCGTTTTCCGGCTGGTGGAGCGGTCGGGCAACGCGGCCGGGCCGGCGATCTTCGCGGCCGTGTGGGCCGCCACATCGGCCGAGGTCGCGATCCTCTTCATGGGCTTCGTGCTCATCGCCGGGGCGCTCCTCTTCGGCATCGCCATGTTGGCGGCGCCGCCGCGCCCCGCCCTCCTGCCCAGCGAGTGAGTGCCATGACGCTGACACGACGCAACGCCCTCATCCTCGGCGCAGGCGCACTCGGCGCAAGCGCCCTTGCCGCCCCTTTCGTGGGCCGCGCCCGGGCGCAGGGCCGCTACCGCATCGCGCAGATCCTCTATCGCGGCGAGACGCAGGTGGAGGCCGGCTTTCGCGACTATCTGGAACAACGCGGCGTCGACGCCGAACTGATCGTCTTCAACGCGGAGCTCGACCCGTCGCGGGTGCCGGGCATCGTCGAAGAGGTGAAGGCGCTGGCGCCGGACCTCGTCTATTCCTGGGGAACGCCCAACACGATCGCCACCTTCGGGCGCGCGGCGGACGTCGACCCCGCCGTCAACATCACCGAGCTGCCGGGCGTCTTCACCATGGTGTCGGCCCCGGTGGAGTCGGGCCTCGTCCCCTCCCTCGCCTCGTCGGGCCGCAACATCACCGGCACCAGCCACGTGGTCCCGCCCGAGCCGCAGCTGAGGGCGATGCAGTCCTACAAGCCCTTCACCCGGCTCGGCGTGCTCTACACGCCGAACGAGCCGAACTCAGCCGCCATCGTCGGCCGGGTGAAGGAGGTGGGTGAGGAGATGGGCTTCACCGTCGCCGAGCGGCTCTTCCCCATCGGCGCGGACGGCAAGCCGGACGGCTCCGTCGCCGCCGAGCTGGTGGAGGAATTGGGCGCGGAGGGCTCGGAATGGCTCTATTACCTGCCCGACACGTTCCTCCTCCTCCAGATGGAGCGGGTCACGCCGACGGCGACGCGCCTCGGCATCCCCGGCTTCTCGGCGGTGGAGACGATGCAGACGGATGCGCTCATCAGCCTCGTCAGCCGGTACTACTCGGTGGGCCAGCTCACGGGCTACAAGGCGGAGCAGATCCTCGTCGAAGGCCGCGACCCGGCCTCGATCCCGATCGAAACGCTGCAACGCTTCGCCCTCATCATCAACATGAAGATGGCCAAAGCGATGGAACTCTACCCCCCGCTCGCCATGCTGAACTACGCCAACATCTTGAGGGACGAGTGAAGGTCCGGGTCGATCTGCCGCCGCCCATCGCCCCCGCCCTCAGGATGCTGACGGCGGCGGACGTGCCGGAGATCTACGACGTGCACTGCCGCGTGCTGGCGGCGCTGCCGGCGCTGAACCTCGTGCGGCGGGACACGCCGGACGTGTTCCACGCGATGCTGGAAACCGGAGGGGCGATCACCGGGCTGATGCACGAGGGCGAGATCATCGCCTACGGCATGGTGCGGCCGGAGATGGACGCGCATGGCGAGGACGACGGAGACCGTCCCGGCTTCGGCGACCACATCGCGCCGGACGAAAGCCTCTTCGTGCTCGACGGGTCGGCGGTGCGGCCGGACCACTGGTCGCGCGGCCTGCAGCGCACTTTGATCACGGCGCGGATCGCCCATGCCCGGCGGCGCGGCGCGGACCATACGGTGTGCACCGCGGCGCCGAACAACGTGCCGTCGATGCGCAACCTCACCAAGGAGGGGTTTCGCATCGTGCGCGCCACCAAGAAGGCGTACGGGATGCGCTATCTCTTGTGGCGCCCTGTCGCGGACCCGGCGCCGCCGCGACCTGAGGACGGGGAATGGCGCCCCGCGCGCGACACCGGCGGGGCCAATGCGCTGTTCGCGCGGGGGTCGTTCGCGTTCGATGCCATCCGCGGCGGGGATCAGGCCGAGGCCTTCCTGCGCTTCACCCCGCCGGCCGACGGCGCGGCCTGGGACATTGCCAAGCAGGACGACGCGGCGGAGCTATTAGGCGAAGCGGCCGAGCCGGAACTCAGCGCGCCGAGCTGACCGCCTCGTCGCGGCTGTCGCGGACCTCGAACAGGCGCAGGAATCCCGTCACCTCGAACACGTCGCGCACCGAGGGCTGCATGCCGCACAGCACGAACTCGCCCTTGGCGGCCTTGATCTGCTTGCCGGCCATCAGGATCACGCGCAGGCCCGCGCTCGAAATATAGTGGGTGTCGGTCAGGTCCATCACGACGCGGGTCGCACCGTCCTGGATCCGCCCGATGACGGTCGACTGCAGCGTCTTCGCCGTGTTGGAATCCACCCGCCCGGTGCACACGAAGACGGTGACGCCCTCCGCACTCTCGAGCTCGATCGTCAGATCGCTCACACGCTCAGCCTTCCTCTATCGTCAGTTCGAATGTGAGGACGTTCTCCGTCCCCTGGCGTTCATAAACGGGGTTCTGCGCCATCTGGCGTACGATGTGGAGGCCGAGCCCGCCGATCGGCCTGTCGTCGATGGAGGCGTCGAGGTCCGGCGCCTCGTGCAGCAGCGGGTTGAAGGCTGAGCCGTTGTCGCGCACGGCGGCGTGCACGGCCCCGCCGCGCAGTTCGGCGCGCACGGACACCTTCGCGCCGTCGGGTCCGGCGCCGTATTGGATGGCGTTGGTCACCAGCTCTTCCAGGAGAAGGTTGAGCGTCATCACCGTTTTCATGGGAAGGCCCTCAGCGTCGCCGAAGGCCTCCACCGCATCGAGCAGGCCGGTCAGGTCGTCGGCATCGGTGAGGGTGAAGGCGACGGCGGCGACCATGGCGGCTCAGCCTTGCCGCGCAGAGACGGGCGCACGGGGCCGGGCGGAGCGCTCAGTCGTCATTCGGCGTCTCGTCGCGCCCGCCGTCTTCCTCGACGACGGGAACGCGGTAGTGGCCGCCGAGCCAGCGATGAAGGTCGACGTCGGCGCAGCGTTTGGAGCAGAAGGGCCGCGCCTCGATGGTGGCGGGCTTGCCGCAGACGGGGCACGGCTTTGCCGGGCGTGGGCCGAACGGGTCGTGCGCGGTCATGACACGGCCTCGCCGGGTGCGGTCGCGGCGATCGTCTCGGCCTCGCGGCTGAAGCCGGTGCCGGTCAAAAGCTGCTGCGTTTCGTAGAGCGGGAGGCCGACGACGCCGCTATAGGAGCCGACCACGTGCGACACGAAGGCGGCCGCGCGGCCCTGGATGGCATAGCCGCCCGCCTTTCCGTCCCACTCGCCGCTGGTGAGATAGTCGGCGATCTCGCGGTCGGACAGGCGCTTCATGGCGACGCGGGTTTCCACCAGCCGCTCGCGCATCTTGCCGCGGGCGATGACCACGACGGCGGTATAGACCTTGTGATTGCGGCCCGACAGCGCCTTCAGGCACGCCTCGGCCACATCATAGGATTCGGCTTTGGGCAGGATGCGCCGCCCCACGGCGACGACCGTGTCGGCCGCCAGCACGTAGGTTTCACGCGGGTTCAGCGTGGCGCGCGCCCGATCGAACGCCACTTCCGCCTTCTCGCGGGCGAGGCGCAGGGCATAGGTGTTCGGCCGCTCCTTCTTCAGCGGCGTCTCGTCCACGTCCGCCGGCGAGATGTGGTCCGGCACGATGCCGATCTGCTCCAGAAGCGCCAGGCGGCGCGGAGAGCCGGAAGCCAGGACCAGAACAGACTTGCGCGTGCGCGCCATCAGATCACTTATAGCGATATGTGATGCGACCTTTGGTCAGGTCGTACGGCGTCATCTCGACCAGCACGCGGTCGCCCGCCAGGACACGAATGCGGTTCTTGCGCATCCGCCCCGCGGTGTGGGCAATGATCTCGTGGTCGTTCTCAAGTTTGACGCGAAACGTCGCGTTCGGCAGGAGCTCGGTCACTTGACCCGGAAACTCCAACACTTCCTCTTTCGCCATTGAGGCCCTTTAACGTTGTTCAACATTGGCCCGGTGCGCGGCACCAGGCTCCGGTGAGTGGTGATACAGCCATTTTTGGTCCCTGTCCCCTCCTATAGCCGCATCGGAGAGGTCAAGGGTTCGCAAACAGTTCGTTGACTTGCCGATTTAGTGCATCACGCACCGATCGGTAGCTGTCCATGATCTGCTCGCGCGATCCGGTCGCGCCGGAGGGATCGAGCGTCGGCCAGTAGACGACCTCGAAGCTCTGCGTGCGCGCCATCTCGAGGACGTGGTGATGCGCCTCGGGCGCCAGGGTGACCACGAGATCGAAGGAGGTGTCGTGCAACTCCTCCAGCGAACGCGGCTTGCGCTTGGAGATGTCGAGCCCGGACTCGGCCATGACGGCCACCGCGAAGGGGTCCGCCTGCCCGGTCTCCAGTCCCGCCGACCTGATATATGTGGTCGGCGCGGCGCGGCGTGCAAGCGCGGCCGCCATCGGTGAGCGGATCGCGTTGTGGCGGCACACGAACAGGACGGCGGTGGGCGACAGCACCCCGCTCACCCTTTGAAGTGCAGCGCGCAGATCAGCGTGAACAGCCGGCGTGCGGTGTCGTGGTCGACCTCGATCTTTCCCGCGAGCCGCTCGGCGAGGAGGCGGGAGCCTTCGTCGTGTACGCCGCGGCGGCCCATGTCGATTGCCTCGATCTGCGCCGGGGCGGCGGTGCGGATCGCCGAGAAGTAGCTCTCGCAGATCAGGAAATAGTCCTTCACCACCTTCCGCAGCGGGGTGAGCGAGAGGAGATGGGACATGAGATGGTCCCCCGCCTCGCTCTGGATGGTGAAGACGAGGCGGTTCTCCTGGATCGACAGAACGAGCCGATACGGCCCCTCTCCCACCCCGGCCGGGCGGAAGACGTTGTCCTCGAGCAGATCGTAGACCGCGACCGCGCGCTCGTGCTCCACGTCGGGCGAGCCGCGGTCGATCGACGCCTCGTCCAGCGTGATGGCGATGAGGCGGCCGGTATCGGCGGGATCGCTCATCGGCCGCGGGTCATGTGTTGCCGAGCCGGCGGGCGATCGACAGGCGGTGCGCGTCGAGCCCTTCGGAGGCGGCGAGCGTCATCGCCGGGCCGGCCAGCCGGTCCAGCGCCTCGCGGGTGAGGCCGAGAAGCGTCGTGCGCTTCAGGAAGTCGAACACCGAGAGGCCGGAGGAGAACCGCGCCGAGCGGCTCGTCGGCAGGACGTGGTTCGGCCCGGCCACATAGTCGCCGATCGCTTCGGGCGTCATGGTGCCGAGGAAGATGGCGCCGGCATGGGTCACCTTGTCCGCCAGCGCATCGGGGTCGGCGACGGCGAGTTCCAGGTGTTCGGGCGCCAGACGGTCGACCAGGCGCGCCGCCTCGTCGAGGTCCGCGACGAGGATGATGGCGCCGTGGTCGCGCCAGCTCGCCGTGGCGACGGCCTGGCGCGGCAGCTCTTTCAGCTGGGCCTCGACCGCCTCGGCGACCTCCGCCGCAAGCTCGCGGTCGGCGGTGATGAGGATCGACTGGGCCACCTCGTCGTGCTCCGCCTGGGCGAGCAGGTCGGCGGCGATCACGTCCGGCCGCGCGGTCGCGTCCGCGACGACGACGACCTCAGACGGCCCGGCCACCATGTCGATGCCGACGGCACCGAACACCTGCCGCTTGGCCGCGGCCACATAGGCGTTGCCGGGGCCGACGATCTTGTCGACCGGGGCGATGGTCTCGGTGCCGTAGGCGAGCGCGGCGACCGCCTGCGCCCCGCCGACGCGGTAGATCTCGGTCACGCCGGCGATGTCGGCGGCGGCGAGAACCACCGGCTCGAGGTGCCCGTCCGGCGCCGGAACGGTCATGACGAGGCGCGAGACGCCCGCGACCTTGGCCGGAACCGCGTTCATGAGGAGCGAGGACGGATAGGCCGCGCGCCCGCCCGGAACATAGAGCCCGGCCGAGGAGAGAGGCGACCAGCGCCAGCCGAGCGTCGCCCCTGCTTCGTCGGTGTAGCGCTCGTCGTCCGGCATCTGCCGGGCGTGGAAGGTGGCGATGCGGTCGGCGGCGAACTTCAGCGCGTCGATCACGTCCGGCGCGACCTTCGCCTTCGCGGCGGCGACCTCCTCGGCGGTGACGGCCATCGGCGTGCGGGTGACGTCCACCCGGTCGAACTTCGCGGTGTATTCGGCCACGGCGGCGTCGCCACGGGCGCGCACGTCGGCGATCACGGCGTCGACCACGGCGGTGACGTCGGCGGAGAATTCGCGCTGGTCGGCCATGAGGGCGGCGAAATCGTCCGCGAAGGTGGGGGCGGTGGTATCGAGCGTGCGCATCAGCGGCCGATCACGTGCTTGGGCCGCATGGAGGCGCCCCAGGCGCCGCCGAGGTCGGCGAGTTGGGCCTCGATGCACTCCACATCGAGACGGATGGTGACGTCGCCCGCGCAGGCGATGGTGATGGTGCCGGCCGCCTCCCCCTCGCCCGCGGGCTGGAAGACCACGGCCAGCAGCGACAGCACGCTTTCCTGATCCGTCGGCGCGACGCCGGAGACCTGGGCGCGGTTGACACGCGCGAAGGACAGCACCGCACGGCGCCGCTCGTCGCTGCCGCGGGTCTTGCGGTCGGCGGTCACCTCCCAGGCGAAGCGGTTCATGGGGATGGCGAAATGGCCGTCCGCCGACGACCACCGGATGTCCGCCACCTTCGCCACGGCGTCCTGCACGTGTGCCGACACGACAGCGAGGTCCTCATCGTCGAGCGCGAACATCTTCACGGGGCGCGGGAGCGTCGTCATCTATGGCAATGTCTTCAAATGGTGGACGTCACGCCACCCTATAGCGGCGTTCGCGCGGCGGCGCGACCCTTGGCATCGACGCCGCGGGCCTCTCCTGCGCCGCGCGCTCCTCCGGCGGCTCAGCTCGAGACGCGCTCGATCTGTGCGCCGCAGCGGGACAGCTTCTGCTCCAGCCGCTCGAACCCGCGGTCGAGGTGGTAGATGCGGCTCACCTCGGTCTCGCCCTCGGCCGCGAGCCCGGCGATCACCAGCGACACCGACGCGCGTAGGTCCGTCGCCATCACCGGCGCGCCCTTCAGCTTCGGCACGCCCTTGATGGTCGCGGTCTGGCCGTTCAGCGAGATGTCGGCGCCGAGGCGGGCCAGCTCCTGCACGTGCATGAAGCGGTTCTCGAAGATCGTCTCTGTGACGTGGCTCGTCCCCTTGCCCGCACACATGACGGCCATGAACTGGGCCTGCAGGTCGGTCGGGAAACCGGGATAGGGCTCGGTCTCGGCGTCCACCGCGACGATGCCGTGGCCGTTGCGGCGCACGCGCAGGCCGCGGTTGGTCACGTCGATCTCGGCACCTGCGGCGCGCATCAGCTCGATCGGCCGTTCAAGATGGTCGGCGGTGGCGCCCTCGAGCGTCACGTCGCCGCCCGCCATGGCGGTCGCCAGCGCGTAGGTGCCGGTCTCGATGCGGTCCGGCAGCACCTTGTGGCGGGCACCATAAAGGCGCGGCACACCCTCGATGTGGATGGTCCCGTTGCCCTCGCCCTCGATCTTCGCGCCCATCTGCTTCAGGCACTCGGCGAGGTCGACGATCTCCGGCTCGCGCGCGGCGTTCTCGATCACCGTTTCGCCGCGTGCCAGCGTCGCGGCCATCAGCAGCGTGTGGGTGGCGCCGACGGACGGCTTCGGCAGACGCACGCGGCCGCCGACGAGCCCCGCCTTGGCGCGGGCGACGACGTAGCCGCGGTCGATGTCGATCTCCGCGCCGAGCTGACGCAGACCGTCGATGAAGAAGTCGACCGGGCGGGTGCCGATGGCGCAGCCCCCCGGCAGCGACACGCGCGCCTCACCCATGCGGGCGAGCAGCGGGCCGATGACCCAGAACGAGGCACGCATGGTCGACACCAGCTCGTAAGGCGCGGTGGTATCGACGATGGCGCGGGCGGTGAGGTCGACGGTCTGGCCGGTGAGCTGATCCTCGCCGACGCGCTTGCCCTGGAAGGCGGTGTCCACGCCGTGGTTGGCGAGGATGTGGAACAGCTTCTGCACGTCCGCCAGGCGCGGGACGTTCTGCAGGGTCAGCGTCTCGTCGGTCAGGAGCGAGGCGATCATGAGGGGAAGGGCGGCGTTTTTCGCGCCGGAAATGGGGATAGACCCCTCCAGCGGTGCGCCCCCGGTGATGCGGATGCGGTCCATACGTCACTCCCTTACGCCACGCCGAATCGAAACAATGCACCGGATTAAACCGGTCGACGATTAACCTTGGCTAAGGGAGGGCAAAGAGCCGATCAACCGGCATTCCGGAGCCGCACGCGAGGCGCATCGTGATCGCACAATCTCTGCGACATTTGCGCCACAGCGCCCGTTCCGGTTGCCGGCATCAGTTCAACAGCGCCGGACGCATCATCGGCACGTCCTCGTGCTCCTCCCGCTCGGCGGAGGGCGCGCTTTGGATATAAGAGCCGACATTGTCGAGCGGCATGGGCCGGCCGCACAGGAAGCCCTGCAGCTCGTCATAACCGGCTTGGCAGGCGAAGGTGCGCTGCATCTCCGTCTCGATCCCCTCGGCGGTGACGCGCAGGTTCATCGCCCCGCTCATGGCACTGATGGTGCGCAGGACCTCGCCCACCTGCTCGCTCTCCTCCAGCGACATGAAGCAGGAGCGGTCCACCTTCAGCTTGTCGAACGGGAACTTCCAGAGGTAGCTGAGGCTGGAATAGCCGGTGCCGAAATCGTCCATCACGATGCGCACGCCGAGGTCTTTCAGCCGGTGAAGCTGCTCGGCCACGGGGCCCGGCTCGGCGATGAAGAGGCTCTCGGTGATCTCCAGCTCCAGCCGCTCCGCCGCGAGGCCGGAGAGAGCGAGTGCGCTTTCCACAACGGTGACGAGATCCTCGCGGAACTGCTGCGGCGACAGATTGACGGCGACGGACAGGCTCTGCGGCCAGGCGGCGGCGGTGCGGCAGGCCTCGTTCAGCACCCATTGGCCGAGGCGCGGGGTGAGGCCCATCTCCTCGGCGATGGGGATGAACTTGCCGGGCGAGATGTAGCCGCTGTCCCCGTCTTTCAGCCGCAGCAGCGCCTCGAAGCCCAGCAGCGCACCGGAATCGGCGGCATGAAGGGGCTGATAGTGCAGCTCGAACTCCTCGTTCTCCAGCGCGCGGCGCAGCATCACGCGCAAGGTGTTGCGGGTCTTCAGCTCGCCGTCCATGCCGACCTCGAAGACCACGCTCTGATTCCGGCCGGCGCTCTTGGCGCGGTAGACGGCGGCATCGGCGCAATTTTGGAGTTCGGACGGCATCGTCGCGTGTTCGGGTGCGAGAGCAACGCCGATGCTGAGCGTCACCGAAACCGGAACCTCGCCGAGATCGCGCACCGCGCGGGCGGCCTCCAGCATGCGCTCGGACAGGAAGGCCGCGTCCTCGCGCGTTTCGACGTTGCGTTGGATCACCGCGAACTCGTCGCCGCCGAGCCGGGCGACCAGGTCGTCATCCCCCGCACAGTCGGCGATGCGGGCGGCGATGACCCGCAGAAGCTGATCGCCCGCGTCGTGGCCGAGACTGTCGTTGACCGACTTGAAGCCGTCGAGGTCGATCATGTGAAGGGCGATGCCGCTGGTGCCCTGCGGCGCGGCCAGATCGCGGTCGAGCGCGGCCAGAAAGCGGTTGCGGTTGGCGATGCCGGTCAGCGCGTCGTTGTGGGCGAGGTGATGGATGCGGTCCGAGTCGCGGCGCTGACGGGTGATGAGGAAGGCGTTGACCCCCGTCGCGGTGAGCCCGACGATGCCGAGGAAGGCGAGGAGCGCCACCGCGGTGCGCATGGTGGACAGGAAATCCGCCCGCGCGGCGGTGATGTCGAGCTCCATCCGCAGCGCCCCCACCAGCGTGCCGCCGCGCATGACGGGGGCGAACAGGTCGGCGAGGTAGCGCCCGCCATCGTCCGCCGCGTGGTGGGAATGAAGGCGCCATTCACCCGCCGACAAAGGTTCCAGATAGGTGCGGTCGAACGGCGCCGCCGGTGCCGCCCCGGCGATGGCGTGGACGAAGCGGCCGTCCGGCGTGAAGAGGTCGATGCGGGTAATGCCGTTTCGGGTGAAGCTCTGCGACAGCGACGCGAGTATCTCCCGCTCGACGGGCCGCCCGGCCAGCAGCGCGTCGATGATGGGTGCTTCGGCGAGAGCCGGCGCCCAGCGCTCGCTGGAATTCAGAACGATCCGGTCCAGCCCGTCGCCGAGGAAGACGAGCGCGCGATAGGCGCCGAACCCGAAGGCGCAGGCGATGAGAACGGCCGCAACGCTGTTCAAGATGAAGATCTTGCGGAAGCCCCGCTCGGCTCGGGAAGACCCGGACAGTGGCATCGACGCCTCGCACCCTTTGTGACGGATGCAGGAAAAGCCAAGTCGCTGGGGTGACGCTTGCCGGACCGTCGCAGGTGGTCCCGCTACGGCCGAAGGCGGGCGGACGCACCGAGGCGGGACGGCTCAGCGGGCGGCCGCAGGTGTGAGGCAGGCGGCGACGCTGTCCGCGCCGATCGCCTGCAGCGTCCGCGGCGGTTCCGGCGCGTCGCCGAGCGGATTGAAGGCGAAGGCGAAGTTGCCGACGTCCCACCAGCGGCCGAACTTGTGGCCTGCGCGCGGGTCAGTCCCGCTGAGGCGGAACCCCACCGCCTCGTGCAGCGCGACGCTGGCCGCGTTGGGCAGCGTGATGCCGGCGAAGGCGCTCTGGTAGCCTTGGCGCGTGAGGATCGCGAAGAGGGCGCGGTAGAGTGCCGCACCCGTCCCGCGGCGTCGCCCCGCCTCGCCGACATAGACGCTGACGGCCACCGACCAGCGATAGGCCGCACGCGGACGATAGGCCGACGCGTAGGCGTAGCCTGCAACGCCCGCCTCCCCCACCGCGACGAGATAGGGGAAAGGCCCCAGCGTTGCTTCGATACGGCGCCCGATTTCGGCAGCGTCCGGCGCGACCTCCTCGAACGAGATCGCGGTCGTCTCGACGATGGGGGCGTAGATCGCGGCGATTGCGGCCGCATCGTCCGGCGCGGCGAGGCGGATGGTGCAAGCCGGCGCGGCCGCGGTGCTCAATCGCGCTCCCCGAAGCCGTCCGTGATCAGCGCGGTGAGGGCGTCGGCCGCCGCGTCCGCCTCCGGCCCGGTGACGATCAGCGAGATGGCGCTGCCGCACGGGGCGCCCAGCATGAGGAGGCCCATGATGGACCGCCCGTCGACGCTTTGGCCGTCGCGCGACACCGCCACGTCGGCGCGGAAGAATTCCAGCTCGCGCACGAACTTGGCGGCGGCGCGCGCATGGAGGCCGCGCCGATTGACGAGCGTCAATGTCAGGCGGCGCGGCTCGGCGGCCCCGCCACCCGCCGCGTCATCCCCGCTCATTGGCCCGAGAGGACGTGGGAGGCGACGCTGATATATTTGATGCCCGCGTCCCGCGCGGCGTCCACCGCCTCTTTCAGCGGCATCGTCGCGCGGGCGGAGGACAGTTTGACCAGCATCGGCAGGTTCACGCCGGCGATCACTTCGATCGAGCCCTGCGGCATCACCGAGATGGCGAGGTTGGAGGGGGTGCCGCCGAACATGTCGGTCAGGATGACGACGCCTTGGCCGCGATCGACGCGGGCCACCGCCTCGACGATGTCGGCACGGCGCTGCTCGATGTCGTCGTCGGGCTCGATCGAGATCGGCTCCACAGCGTCCTGGACGCCAACGACATGCTCCAAAGCCGAACGCAGCTCTTGAGCCAGCCGGCCATGCGTGACGAGCACCAATCCGATCAAAACGCTCCCTCCCCCGGCACACGGCCCGCCAGGTCCGCTTTATGAAGGCGGACGTTGTGGCGCTCGTGTGGGGTCCGTCAAGCCATCGGCGGCGAGTTGGGATGCCACCGCGAGCACCGACAGGGGCGTCGTGCGCTGCGAAAGGCACAGTGCGGGCAGGGTGATGCCCTCCAAGGTGCGCCGTTCCGCACCGATTTCTGGCATGCGCGGCGGATCGACCGCGAGGTCGACGAGGAGGCTGAGGCGCACCGCCGCAAGGTGGCGCACCGGGACGATGCCGACCTCGCGCACCTCGACGAGGCCGGCGATCCTGCGGGGCGTGCGGGCGATGAGGCGGCCGTTCAGCGCGGCGAGGCGGACGCGGTCGTCGGCGACGAGGCGGGCGAAGAGGCCGCGCCCGGTGAAGTGGGCGACGAGGGCGCGCGCGAGGGCACTCTTTCCGGCGCCGGACGCCCCGGTGATGAGGACGCCGTCGCCGCCGAGGGCGACCGCCGAGGCGTGGACGGTCGGTCCCTCCCAGACCGGCTCGTGCCCCGCTTGGGCGTGCGGGTGCGCCGCCGCTGCAGCCGGGTGCGCCGCCGGCCGCGGCGAGGACGTTGCGCTCACGGGGCGATGGGCAGGCGCACCGTGAAGCGGGCCCCTTCGGTCACCCGGCGCGGGTCCAGCGTCGTCTGGTAGCGGTTCTCGGCGAAGATCTCGCCGCCGTGCGCCTCGACGATCTGGCGGCAGATGGCGAGGCCGAGGCCGGAATTGTTGCCGAACCCCTTGTCGGCGGGACGATCCGTATAGAACCGCTCGAAGATCCGCTCGATGGCCGATTCGTCGATCCCCGGCCCCTCGTCCTCCACGGTGATCTCGGCAAAGTCGGAGAAGTTGCGCGCGTTGACCATCACGACCCCGCCCTCGGGCGAGAAGGAGCGCGCATTCTCCACGAGGTTGGTGAAGACCTGGCCGAGGCGGCTGTCGTTGCCCTGAATGGAGACCGTCGCATCCCGGCTCGCCCAGTTGAGCTTCACCGTGATGTCCTGCGGCGCGGCGATCTCGTTCTGCGTGTCGACGATGGTGCGCAGCAGCGTGTGAAGGTCCACCATCTCGAAGCGGTAACGGTTCAGTTCGGCGTCGAGCTTGGAGGCGGCGGAGATGTCGGTGATGAGCCGGTCGAGCCGGTTCACGTCGTGGGCGATGACGGCGAGCAGGCGGTCGCGCGCCGACTCGGTGCGGGCCTGTGGCAGGACTTCGATGGCGCTGCGCAGCGAGGTGAGCGGGTTCTTCAGCTCGTGCGCGACCTCCGCGGCGAAGGCGTCGATGGCGTCGATCCGGTTATAGAGGGCGAGCGTCATCTCGTGCAGGACGCGGGACAGGTCGCCGATCTCGCCCGGCTGGTTGAGGGCGGGAATGGGTGTGTTGACGCTGCCGCGCTTGATGTACTCGGCGGCTCTGGCGAGGCGGGTGAGCGGCCGGGCGATGGTGGCCGCCAGGATCAGGGACAGGACGATGGCGATGATGCCGGCGATGAGGAAGCCGAGCACGATGGCCGCCTCCTGCTCCATGACCGGCCCGGCGATCTGCCCGCGGGCGCTGACGAGCCGCAGTGCGCCGATGACCTGGCCCGTATCGGCGAGCACCGGAACGGCGATGGCGACCACGTCGTCACCATCGGCCCGCACGCCGTAGCGCACCGTCTTCACCCCGCCGAGGGCGGCCAGCACTTCGCGCAGCGTGCCCTGGCTGCCGAGGCTGGCGGGGCGCTGGGTTCGGCCGCCGCCGACCACGTCGCGCCAGCGCGCGGCGAATCCGGCGGCCGGCTCGAGCACACGCACAAGGTCGTTGCGGCTCTCGCGCCCGGTGCGGTCGGCGTCGGCGCTGTCGGCGATCAGCATGCCGTTGAGGCCGAAGAGCTGGGCTCTCGTCGGTGCGCCCTGGAGCGCGCGGGCGATCAGGATATCGACGTTGGGGCCGGTTTCGGGCGCGCCGGCTTCGGGCGAGACCCCGGTAAGGATCGGCGCGACGATCGCCGGCTCGCTGTCCAAGGTGCTGATGACGCTGTCGGCCTGGACGATGAGGCCGTCGAGCACGGATCCGGCGATCCGCGTCGACATATCGGCCTGATGAAGGGTCGCATAGAGGAGCAGGGCGAGGCCGGCGATCTTGAGCACCGCCACCTTGAGAGCGAGGCGGGTGACGCCGATGGTCTTCCACGAGAAGCTGCGCGCGCGTGGAGGCAGGGAGATCCCCTCTGCCCCGGACACGCCCGGAAACCTCTCGCTGATGTTCATGTCACCCTCGGCGATGGCCTCGGCTTGATAATGGAACCCCATTCGCAGAAGGGAAGACGACTTATTCGTCTTTCAGGCGATAGCCTGCGCCGTAGAGGGTCTCGATCCTGTCGAAGTTGTCGTCGACCTGGCGGAATTTCTTGCGCAGGCGCTTGATGTGACTGTCGATGGTGCGGTCGTCGACATAGACGTGGTCGCCATAGGCGGCGTCCATCAGCGCGTTGCGGCTCTTGACGACGCCGGGGCGCTGGGCGAGCGACAGGAGGATCATGAACTCCGTCACCGTCAGCACGATGGACTGGCCCTGCCAGGTCGTGGTGTGGCGCTCGGTATCCATGACGAGGGGGCCGCGCTCCAGCACGGTGTGCGTCGCCCGCTCGCCCTCCGACCGGAGGGCGTTGGTGCGGCGCAGGACCGCACGGATCCGCTCCACGAGGAGGCGCTGCGAGAACGGCTTGGTGATGAAGTCGTCGGCCCCCATGCGCAGGCCGAACAGCTCGTCGATCTCATCATCCTTCGAGGTCAGGATGATGACGGGGAGGTCGGATTCGCGGCGCAGGCAGCGCAGCAGCTCGAGCCCGTCGAGACGGGGCATCTTCACGTCGAGCACCGCAAGGTCCGGCGGCGACTTGGTCAGACCGTCGAGACCACTTGCGCCGTCGGTATAGGTCGTTACGTCAAATCCCTCGTTCTCCAGCGCGATGGACACGCTGGTCAGAATGTTCCGATCATCGTCGATGAGGGCGATCTGCGTCATATCGTACCGAGCTTTCTCCTTGCCACGATACTGGCTCATTCGTGCTTAACGCAACTTGCGAGGGAATTGTGGCAACATTGGTGTGAATGACAAAAGTTTGAGGAACAATAGCAAAATCGCAATGTCCGACAGGGGCTGACCATGTTCGATCCGACCGCCGCCGCACGCATGGCGCGCAGACTCATCCACACATCGCGCGATGCGGCCTTGGGCACGCTCGATGCGGAAGGATATCCTCACACGTCGCATGTCGCCGTGGCAACATTAACCGACGGCTCAACAGTCATTCTGATCTCCAATCTTGCATTACATACGCAAAATCTGAAGAACGACAAGCGCGCATCGCTCCTGTTCGTCAGTCCCGACGTCGACGGGGACACGAATACGCGAGCCCGCGTGACGGTAACCGGCACGATCGTTCCGGTGGACGACCCTAAAGAGGCAAAGGACCGCTTCCTTCGCCGCCACCCTGACGCCACAATGTATGCCGATTTCGCGGACTTCGGGTTCTACAAATGCAACCCCGAGACGGCCCATATCGTGGCCGGATTTGGCCGCATCACGGACCTTGAGGCGGCGGACCTCCTCTCACCGGCCGATGCGGTGCCGGCGATCGCGGCGATGGATTCCGGCGCCTGCGAGCACATGAACGAGGACCATCGCGACGCGCTGAAGCTGATGGCCGAGGTCCTGGAAGGCGGCCCCGAGGGGGATTGGACGGCGGTCGCCGTCGACCCGCTGGGCATCGACATCGTCCGCCCCGCCGACGCGGCGATGACCGAGCGCGCGGTGCGGGTTGAATTCGACGCACCCGCTGCGACCAGCACCGCGGTGCGGATGGCGCTGGTGGCGCTCACCAAGCGCGCCCGTGCGCAATCCGGCACGGCCGCCCCCGCCTGAAACGGACGCGATGCCCTTCCGACCGCCGCCGAGCATGACCGATCAGAAGGGGCGGATCAGAAGGGCCGGTCAGAAGGGAAAGACGAGGTAGACGACCAGCAGGCCGACGAACCCGGTGGCGATGCCGAGCGCGATGAGAAGACCGTCGCGCACCGCGAGGCCGAGGCCGATGACGAGCAGCGACAAGCCGGCCGGGAACGCCCCGAACGGCACCACCGCCAGCGGATACATCGACAGCGACACCACGACACCGGAGAGCGCGACCAGCTGAAGGAAGGGCGGACGGAGGAAAAACTTCATCCGCGGTCCTACATAGCGGGAGATGCGCTCTGCCCGCGGGCGGATCGAATCGAGGGACGAGACCAGCTTGTCGCGCGGCATCGCCTGGCGGCCGATGATGTTCGGGATCCAGATCCGCTGCGAGGCGAAGAGGAGCTGGACCGAGAGGATCAGCATGATGGTGCCCGTGAGGACGCTCATGCCGGGGATTGCGCCGGTCGGGAGGATCGCGATCAGGGAGACGATGATGAAGAGCGGTCCGAAGGCCCGGCGGCCGATCGCCTCCACCAATTCGTCGACGGACACCTCGTCTCCGTCGGTCTTCTCCTTGATCCGGTCGATCAGGCCCACGAGATCTTCCGTGCTATCGTTGTTCGCCATGTTGCCCGTGCGTTGCAAAATGTTGCGGCAGGGGAATAACCGACAAGTGCCATGGTCGTTCGGGCCGACCGAAGGAGTTTTTGGCGACATGAGGAGAATCCGATGACCGATGATCCGCTTGACGTGGCGGAGCGCTGGGCCAAGGAAGGCCGGCGCGTCGCCCTCGCGACCGTGGTCGACACCTGGGGATCGGCGCCGCGCCCCGTCGGCAGCCACCTCGTCATCGACGGGGAAGGCGCGTTCGAGGGCTCGGTGTCCGGCGGCTGCGTGGAAGGCGCCGTGATCGCCGAGGCGGTGGAGATCGCCGCCGGTGCGCCGGCCAAGTTGCTGGAATTCGGCGTGGCCGACGAGACCGCGTGGGAGGTGGGCCTCTCCTGCGGCGGCACCATCCGCATCTTCGTCGAGCCTCTGGCGGCAGGTGAAGGAGCGGCGGCATGAAGCTGTCCGACCTGAAGGCCGTCAACGCTGCACGCACGGAGCGGCGGCTTTGCGCCGTCATCACCCCGCTCGACGGGTCCGAGGGGCGGGTCGTCTTCGCCGCCGATGCCGCGTCCGACCCGCTCGCCGGCGTACTCGCGCGGCGCTTCGCCTCCGGCACCTCGGGGCGCGAGGCGGAGGCGGGCGTCTTCGTGCGCATCCACCGCCCGTCGCCGCGGCTCGTCGTCATCGGCGCCGTGCATGTCACACAGGCCCTCGCGCCGATGGCCGAGGCGGTGGGGTTCGAGGTGACGATCATCGACCCGCGCGGCGCCTTCGCCACCGAGGAGCGCTTCGGCGCCTTCGACTTCCACGCCGAGTGGCCGGACGACGCGCTGATGAAGCTCGACGCGGAGACCGCCGTCGTCACGTTGACGCACGATCCGAAGATCGACGACATCGCGCTTCTGGCGGCGATGAAGGCGGATTGCTTCTATATCGGCGCGCTGGGGAGCCGGAAGACCCACGCGAAACGGATCGACCGGATGACCGCCGCCGGGGTGTCCGAGGCGGACATGTCGCGCATTCACGCGCCGATCGGCCTTGCGATCGGCGCCGCCTCGCCGCCGGAAATCGCCGTTTCGGTGCTGGCCGAGGTGATCGCCGCGCTGCGCGGGGCCGAGACGAAGGCCGCCGCGCCGGAAAGACGCGCCGCATGAAGTTCGGGCCCGTTCCGGTGAGCGAGGCGGAGGGGGCGATCCTCGCCCACTCGCAGCGCCTCGCGGACCGCGTGTTCAAGAAGGGCCGCCGCCTCAGCGCCGACGACGCCGCCGCACTGGCCGCCTCCGGCCTCACCGAGGTGACGGTGGCGCGCCTTGCGCCGGACGACGTCCACGAGGACGCGGCGGCGGCGGCGCTGGCGGGCGCTGTCGGCGGGCCCGGGGTTCGCGTCGACGCGGCCGACACGGGGCGAGCCAACATCTTCGCCGAGGAGGGCGGGCTGGTTCAGGTCGATGCCGCCGCCGTCAATGCGCTGAACGCCGTCGACCCGGCGCTGACGCTGGCCACCCTCCCCCGCTTCGAGCGCGTGGCGGCGGGGCGCATGGTGGGCACGGTGAAGGTGATCCCCTTCGCCGTCCGCCAGGGCAGCCTGGACGCGGCGATGGGCCATGTTCCGGCGCCGATCCTTTCCGTCGCGCCGTGGCGGGTGAAGCGGGTGGCGGCGCTCTCCACCATCCTGCCGACGTTGAAGGACAGCGTGGTGGAGAAGACGATCCGCACCTTCGAGGCGCGGCTGGCCGGAACCGGCGCCGATGTCGTCGGCCACACACGCGCCCCGCACGAGCCGGCGGCGCTCGCCAAGGCGCTCTCCGCCGCCGTGGAAGGGGCCGAGCTCGCCGTGGTCTTCGCCGCGTCGGCGGTGGTGGACGAGGACGACGTGATCCCCGATGCGATCCGCCGCGCGGGCGGCCGGGTGGAGCGGTTCGGCATGCCCGTCGACCCCGGCAACCTCCTCGTGCTGGGCGAGGTGGCGGGGCGGCCCGTCATCGGCGCGCCGGGTTGCGCGCGCTCGCCCAAGGCGAACGGTTTCGACTGGGTGCTGGAGCGCCTGGTGGCCGGGCTGAAGGTGACCGGCGAGGAGATCGCCGCGATGGGCGTCGGGGGATTGCTGATGGAAACGGCGGCACGCCCGCATCCGCGCCGCGGGCGCGGCACGGCGGGCAAGACGGCGGCGGTGGTTCTGGCGGCCGGCCGGTCCTCGCGCATGGGGTCCAACAAGCTGGTGGCCGATGTCGCCGGGGTGCCGATGGTGCGGCGCGTCGCCGCGACGGCGGTCGCCTCGCGCGCCGATGCGGTCGTGGTGGTCACCGGGCACGAGCCGGACCGTGTCGCCGCCGCGCTGGACGGCCTGCCGGTGACGATCGTCCACAACCCGCACTTCGCCGAGGGTCTGTCCACGTCGCTGCGCGTCGGTCTCGGCGCGCTGGCGGACGATGTGGAGGCGGCGCTGATCCTGCTCGGCGACATGCCGCTGGTTACGCCGGAGGCCTGCGACAAGGTGCTGGCGGGGCTTGCCGAGCCGGACGCCTGGGTGGCGATCGCGACCGCGGGCGGGGCGCGCGGCAATCCCGTCGCCTGGTCGCGCCGCCTGTTTCCCGAGCTGCGCGCCACCGAGGGCGACGCCGGCGGCCGAGCTCTCCTGTCGCGCTACGCCGAGCACGTGACGATGGTCGAGATCGGCGCAGCCGGCGCCATGGACGCCGACACCCCCGAAGCGCTCGAGGCGGTGCGCGGCGCCGCCACCTGAGGGCGCCGGCCGCCCGCCGCAGAGAGACGAGCGCCCCCTACCCAACCTCACGCGGGGCGGGTTCGATCCCGCCGCGGTGCTGCAGGTAGCGCGCAACGGTCCAGCAGCCGATCGCCCAGGCGGCGCCGGCGGTCCAGCCGGCCGCCACGTCCGTCGGCCAGTGGACGCCGAGATAGACGCGGCTCATCCCGACCGCGATGGCCACGAAGGCCGCCAGCGCCATGACGTAGATCTTCACCGGCCGCTCGGCCTGGGTGCTGGCGAAGACGGTGGCGAGGGTGAGGTAGGTCACCGCCGACAGCATCGAGTGGCCGGAGGGAAAGCTCGCCGAGAAGACCTCCACACCGTGCGGCACGAGGTCGGGGCGCGGCCGGTCGAACAGCGCCTTGAAGGAGGAGGAGACGATCGCCCCGCCGATCACCGCGGCGGCGACGAACAGCATCGTGCGGCCCTTCTTCATCAGCCACAGAAGGCCGCACACCGCCAGCGTGACGAAGGTGACGATGGCGATGCCCCCGAGGGCGGTGAAGTCCCGCGCCATCTCCTCCACCCAGAGCGGGCCGACCGGGTCGGCGAGGTCGCCGGAGTTGCGCAGCGACAGGAGGACGAAGGAGTCGAAGGCGTGGGTCTCGCCCTCCAGCATCTCGCCCGCGAGGCCGAAGAAGGCCCACACGCAGCCGACCACCACCAGCGCCCCGGCCAGCACCTTCAGCTCCACATAGCGCCTCAGCGCATCCACCCGCCGCACCGCCTCCGCGATCATCCGTCCCTCCATCCGGCTTTCCTGAACCCAAGATTAGGGCTGCCGGCGGCGTGCAACAGGGGATGAGGGCGCACGCGAGACCGCCTCGCCTTTCAAACCGCGCGTCGCCCCTATATATAGAGTGTTCCCATCAGTGTTCGTTGTGTGCGCCCGTTCCGCGGCGCGCTGGAGTCGTTCGGTCCCCATGCAAGACGTCCCTTCCGCCCAGCCTTCAGACGAATATGGCGCCGAGTCCATCAAGGTCCTGAAGGGCCTCGAGGCGGTGCGTAAGCGCCCCGGCATGTATATCGGCGACACCGACGACGGGTCCGGGCTGCACCACATGGTCTACGAGGTCGTCGACAATGCGATCGACGAGGCGCTGGCCGGCCACAACGACAGCGTGACCGTGCGTCTGAACGCCGACGGCTCCGTCACCGTGACCGACAACGGGCGCGGCATTCCGACCGACATGCACCCGGAAGAAGGCGTTTCGGCGGCCGAGGTCATCATGACCCAGCTCCACGCCGGCGGAAAGTTCGACCAGAATTCCTACAAGGTGTCCGGCGGTCTGCACGGCGTCGGCGTGTCGGTGGTGAACGCGCTGTCGTCCGAGCTCGACCTCACCGTCTGGCGCAAGGGCAAGAAGCACTTCATGCGCTTCCGCCACGGCGTCGCCGAAGGGCCGCTGGAAGTCGTTGGCGACGCGGACGGCCGCCACGGCACCGAAGTGCGTTTCCTGCCCTCGACCGACACCTTCACCAAGGTGGAGTTCGATTTCGCCACGCTGGAGAAGCGGCTGCGCGAGCTCGCCTTCCTCAATTCCGGCGTTCTGGTGCGGCTGATCGACGATCGCGGCGTGGAGAGCCGCGAGGAGCAGATGATCTATGACGGCGGGCTGGAAGCCTTCGTCCAGTGGCTCGACCGGCAGAAGACCGCCCTCTTCGACAAGCCGATCGTCTTCTCCGACGAGCGCGACGGCATCACCGTCGAGGTCGCGATGTGGTGGAACGACACCTACCACGAGAACGTGCTCTGCTTCACCAACAACATCCCGCAGCGGGACGGCGGCACCCACCTCGCCGGCTTCCGCGCGGCGCTGACGCGGCAGATCACCTCCTATGCGGACCAGAACGGCCAGACGAAGAAGGAGAAGGTCACCCCCACCGGCGACGACTGCCGCGAGGGGCTGACCTGCGTGTTGTCGGTCAAGGTGCCGGACCCGAAATTCTCGTCCCAGACCAAGGACAAGCTCGTCTCGTCCGAGGTGCGGCCCGCGGTGGAAAGCCTCGTCAATCAGGGCCTCGCCACGTGGCTGGAGGAGCACTCGGCCGAGGCGCGCACGATCGTCTCCAAGGTGATCGAGGCGGCGTCGGCACGCGAGGCGGCCCGCAAGGCGCGCGAGTTGACTCGCCGCAAGGGCGCGCTCGACGTGGCGTCCCTCCCCGGCAAGCTCGCCGATTGTCAGGAGCGCGACCCCTCCAAGGCCGAACTCTTCCTGGTCGAGGGTGACTCGGCCGGCGGCTCGGCCAAACAGGGCCGCCACCGCGCCAACCAGGCCGTTCTGCCCCTGCGCGGCAAGATCCTCAACGTCGAGCGTGCCCGCTTCGACCGGATGCTGTCGTCCAACGAAATCGGCACGCTGATCACCGCGCTCGGCACCGGCATCGGCAAGGACGAGTTCAACGCCGACAAGCTGCGCTACCACAAGATCATCATCATGACGGACGCCGACGTCGACGGCGCCCACATCCGCACGCTGCTCCTCACCTTCTTCTATCGGCAGATGCCGGAGCTGATCGAGCGCGGCCACCTCTTCATCGCCCAGCCACCGCTCTACAAGGTGCGACGCGGCCAGTCCGAGCAATACCTTCACGACGATGCGGCGCTGGAGGACTACCTCACCGCCTCAGGGCTCGAGGACACCGCCTTCACGCTGGCCTCAGGCGAGGTTCTGGTGGGGCACGACCTCGCCGACGTGGTGCTGAAGGCGCGCAACGTGGCGCAGCATCTGCGCGGGCTCCATTCGCGCTACAACCGCAGCGTCGTGGAGCAGGCGGCGATTGCCGGTGCGCTCGACGCCGAGGCCCTGTCCGACGCCGGCCGCGCCGCCGAGATCGCCGCCACCGTGGCCCAGAGGCTCGACGACATCGCCGAGGACTTCGAGGCCGGGTGGACCGGTATTCAGACCGAGGACGGCGGCCTCGCCTTCGAGCGCACCGTGCGCGGCGTGAAGGAGCATGCCGTGATCGACCCGGCCCTTCTCGCCTCGGTCGACGCCAAGCGCCTCGCCGCCTACGGGCCGCATCTGGCCGAGACCTACGGCGGCAGCGCCGTCCTGCGCCGCAAGGACAAGGACATGCGCATCCACGGCCCGTCCGGGCTCGCCGACAACGTGTTCGCCGCTGGCCGCCGCGGCATTTCCATCCAGCGTTACAAGGGGCTGGGTGAAATGAACGCCGATCAGCTCTGGGAGACGACGCTGGACCCCAATGCGCGCACGCTCCTTCAGGTGCGCATTTCCGAGGCGGACGACGCGGACGGTGTCTTCACCCGCCTGATGGGCGACGCCGTCGATCCGCGCCGCGAGTTCATCCAGGACAACGCCCTCCAGGTGGAGAACCTGGACGTCTGAGGCGTTCATTCGCACGATGCGGATGAACGAAAACGTCCTCGTGAACATTGATGATGGCTGTGATCGTTCAAACCGCGTTCAGAACGGTCACGTTAGGGTCTATGCATAGATCACCGGTCCGGTTGTGTTGACCGCTCCGGGTCATACAGTCAGGAGGGAGTGTAATGATCCTTCAGAAAATTCAACGGACCGGTGCAATTGCCGGCCTCTGTGCTGCGATGGCGATGACGGTTCCGACCGTGGCCTCCGCAGCTCAACTGCCGGATGCGGCGACGACGTGGACCGGAGGCCCGAAGCTTGCGGCGCCGATGGAAACGGCCGCGATGGCTTTGCCGGAAGGGACGATCGAGGTCGCGCAGACCCCGGCCCAGCTTCAGCGGCGCAATCGCGAGCTGCGCCAGAACAACCGCAAACTGCGCAACCGCAACCAGACGCAGCGGCGCGCGGCCTACAATGCCGGCCGCCGTCACGGCTATCCGCCGCGCGTCTACCACAACAACCGCTGGTATTATCGCCGTGGCGACCGCTACTACGACAACACCGGCGCGATCCTGGCGACGGGTGTGATCGCCGGTGCGGCGGGTCTGATCGCCGGCAGCGCGATCGCCGGGGCTTCGCAGCCGACGGTGGTGTATCAGCAGCCGGCCTACGCGCAGCCGTACACCGCAGAGTGGTACCGCCAGTGCGATCTAAAGTATAACTCCTTCCGGGCGAGCGACGGCACCTACCTCGGATATGACGGGTATCGGCACACCTGCCGCCTTCCCTGAACCCACTAATTTTCGCGTCTCAAGGTCGGCTTTCGAGCCGGCCTTTTTCTTTTGCGCAGCGTTTAGAAGTTTGCAATTGCAGCTACATTTAAATCTATCCACGGTTGCTGTGGATTAACCGTTGAAACCTAAGCTCAATCAAAGTACGGTAAAAACAATCAAAAGTGGATTGAGCCCATTGCACGGAAACGCCGTATATACTAAAACGTGCATATCGCAACCGAAGCGAGAGGATGAAGTTGCAATGTCCGGTACGAATGAACTGCTCGCGGTGTTTGCCGCCCTGTCAGACGAGACCCGTTTTGCCATCGTCAACCGCCTTCTGGATGATGGCGAGCTTCCGGTCGGTGCCATCGCCGCACCGTTCAGCGTCACCCCTCCGGCCATCTCGCGTCACCTGCGTGTGCTCGAGACCGCCGGCCTGGTCGAACGGCGGATCGACCGTCAACGCCGCATGATCCGCGTCCGCCCCGAGGCCCTCGACATTATCGGGGACTGGCTCGGCCAGCGCATCACCATTCTTCCGGAGCGTCCGGCGACCGGCGCCCGTCCCCTGGCGATGCATGCCTGACGGCGCCCGGCGCTGACCGGTTCCGCCCGCGGCGGGTTGGTCATCAGGAGCGTCTCCCACCAGCGCACCGTGGGTGACCTTTTCTGAACCCCAACCCGACGGAAGGACAAAAGCGGAACTCACGTCATCGCCGGGATCGTCGACCCATCGTCGATGCTAGGCTCTCACGTCCCCGGTCATGTCCCGGCCTCGCCGGACAGGCTGACGGACCGACGCTTCCAAGCCGAATGCCGCGTCCGCGCGAATGCCGTGTCCGCGCGAGTGCCGTGTCCTCGCGAATGCCGTGCCCTCGCGAATGTCGTGCCCTCGCGAATGTGGTGTCCTCGCGAATGGCGTGCGCTCGCGGCGAGCACGCCGCGACCAACAGCCGCTGCGCCACCCCACGCAAGCCGCTCTATTCGCCAACTCAGCCGCGGCGCAGGACGAAACCGCTGCATATTGCGCAGCGCAGGTCCCGCGCCGTAGCCACCCGGCCCGACTTCGGACAGCCGAAGCCGGAGCCGCACCTCGTGGTCCAGGTTTAGTG
The DNA here is from genome assembly GCF_001927245.1 of Acuticoccus yangtzensis. GTDB lineage: Bacteria > Pseudomonadota > Alphaproteobacteria > Rhizobiales > Amorphaceae > Acuticoccus > Acuticoccus yangtzensis. Next base: position 92,644 of record NZ_MJUX01000008.1, read on the forward strand.
CCTCAGAGGATCGACTGCCCCGTCGCCTTCCAGTCCGCCAGGAACTGCTCGAGCCCCTTGTCCGTCAGCGGATGGTGGATCAGCTTCGACAGGATCGCCGGCGGGATGGTCGCCACGTCCGCCCCCGCGATCGCCGCCATCTGCACATGGTTCGTCGTGCGGATCGACGCGGCGAGGATCTCCGTCGAAAGATCGTCGTAGTTGTCGTAGATCGCGCGGATCTCCTCGATCAGCTTCATGCCGTCGAGGCCCATATCATCCAGCCGGCCGATGAAGGGCGAAATGAACGTCGCCCCCGCCTTCGCCGCCAGCAGCGCCTGGGCGGACGAGAAACAAAGCGTCACATTCACCATGTGGCCGTCGCCCGTCAGCGCGCGGCACGCCTTCAGCCCGTCCCACGTCAGCGGCAGCTTGATGGCGATGTTCGGCGCGATCTCGGCGAGCTTGCGCCCCTCGGCGATCATCCCGTCCTTGTCCACCGCCGTCACCTCGGCGCTCACGGGGCCGTCCACGATGGCGGCGATCTCGGCGATCACGTCCAGCATCGGCCGCCCCGCCTTCTTGATCAGCGAGGGATTGGTTGTCACACCGTCCAGCATGCCGGTTTCGGCGAGGGTCTCGATCTCGCTGACATCGGCTGTGTCGACAAAGAATTGCATCTGCGCTTCTCCCAAGGCACGTCTTGACGCCTCTCTACAGGATCGCGCCCGCAATGACAGCCGCACGGATCTCGGTGCTGCTCCCCCATCGCCTCGGTCTGCTCACCTATGTTGCAGACGAACCCTACGCCCCCGGCGATGTCGTCGCGGTGCCCCTCGGCGCGCGCACCGTGGTGGGCGTGGTGTGGGACGACGCGCCGGACGCCACGATCGACGCCGCGCGCCTCAAACCCGTGAAGGGCCTCGCCAGCCGCATTCGCCTGACGCACGAGATGCGCGCCTTCGTCGACTTCCTCGCCCGCTACACCATGAGCGAGCGCGGCGCGGTGCTGAAGATGGTGCTCAGGAACGGCGAGGGCCTCGCCGACCCTCCCCCCCTCACCGCCCTCGCCCTCACCGGCACGGAGCCCGACCGCTGGACCCCCGCGCGCCAGAAGGTTCGCGACGCGCTCGGCGAGGGCCCCCTGCCGCGGCGCGACCTCACCGCCCGCTCAGGCGCGTCGGCCGCCGTCATCACCGGGCTTCTGAAGGCCGGCATCCTCGCCGAGATCGAGGTGGCGCCGCCGCCCCACCCCCGCCCCGTCCCGGAGGTGCCCACCCTCTCCGCCGACCAGGCCGCCGCCGCCGCCGAGCTCACCGGCGACGGCTTCAAGGTCACGCTGCTGGAGGGCGTCACCGGGTCCGGCAAGACCGAGGTCTATTTCGAGGCGATCGCCGCCGCGCTGAAAGCCGGGCGCCAGGTGCTGGTGATGATGCCTGAGATCGCCCTCACGCCGATGGTGACGGCCCGCCTCACCCGCCGCTTCGGCGAGGTGCCGGAGGAGTGGCACTCCGAGCGCCCGGTCGCCGCCCGCGTCGCCCTGTGGCGCGATGCGGCGCGCGGCGAGGCGAAGATCGTCGTCGGCGCGCGATCGGCACTGTTCCTGCCCTTCGCCGATCTCGGCCTCATCGTGGTGGACGAGGAGCACGACCCGAGCTTCAAGCAGGAGGACGGAGTGATCTACAACGCGCGCGACATGGCGGTGGCGCGCGCCCATGCGGCCGGGATCCCGGTGGTGCTCGCCTCCGCCACACCGTCGGTGGAAACGCGCATCAACGTCGAGCAGGGGCGCTACCACCGCGTCCTTCTGCCGGCGCGCCACAGCGGCACGGAGCTTCCCGCAATCGGCGCGGTGGACCTGCGCCGGGCGGCGCCGCCGCGGGGCGAATGGCTGTCGCCGCCGGTGCGCCGCGCGGTCACCGAGGCGCTGGAGGCGGGCGAGCAGGCGCTCCTCTTCCTCAACCGGCGCGGCTATGCCCCGCTCACCGTCTGCCGCAATTGCGGCCACCGCTTCCACTGCCCCAACTGCTCCGCCTCGCTGGTCGACCACCGCTTTCGCGCCCGCCTCGTCTGCCACCATTGCGGCCACGACGAGCCGCGCCCCACCGGCTGCCCCGCCTGCAACGCCACCGACAGCCTCGTGCCCTGCGGCCCCGGCGTGGAGCGTGTCGAGGAGGAGGCGCGCACGCTGTGGCCGCACGCACGGGTGGAGGTGCTCTCCTCCGACCTCTCCGGCGGCGCGGCGGCCCTCGCCGAGGCGCTCGGCCGGGTGGAGCGGGGCGAGCGCGACATCATCGTCGGCACCCAGCTCGTCGCCAAAGGGTTCACCTTCCCGCGCCTGCAATTCGTCGCGGTGGTGGACGCCGATCTCGGCCTCGAGAACGGCGACCCGCGCGCCGCCGAGCGCACGTTTCAGCTTCTGACGCAGGTGACGGGGCGCGCCGGCCGCGTCCACGCCGGCGGGCGCGCCCTGCTGCAGACCCACGCGCCGGACCACCCGGTCATCCGCGCCATGGTGTTGGGCGACGGCGAGGCCTTCTACCGCGAGGAAACCGAGGCGCGGCGTGACGGCGGCCTGCCCCCGTTCCAGCGGCTCGCCTCGGTGATCGTCTCCGCGCCGGACCGGGCGGAGGCGCACGCCCACGCCGTCGCCCTCGCCCGTACGGCGCCGATGGACGGCGTGGAAGTTCTCGGTCCCGCCGAGGCGCCGCTCGCGATCCTGCGCGGGCGGCACAGGTTTCGGCTGCTCGTGCGTGCACCGCGCACTGCGCCGCTGCAGTCGATCATGGCCGACTGGCTCGCCAAGGTGCCGGTTCAGGGGCCGCTGCGCCGCGCGGTCGACATCGACCCCCAGTCTTTCCTTTAGCCGCCCTCACCCCACGGGGAAGGCGTGGTCCCAGGCGATCGGCACGAAGCGATAGGCCGCGCCCTCGGCGGCGATGTGGCCGATGCCGGGGAACGGCAGATGCATACCGGCCACCAATGTTCCCGCACCGGCGACCTCCGCCAAGATCTTGCGCCGGGTGGCCACGGCCTGCGCACCGTCGATGTCGAACAGCACTTGGGCGTCGGGAAAGGCGAGCTGCACCGGGCCGATGTGAACGATATCGCCCCAGATGAGGAGTTCCGCCTCCCCGTCCGTCACGCGAAATCCGGTGTGACCGGGCGTGTGTCCGGGAAGGCTCACGGCCGCGACCCCCTCCTCCACCGGACCATCGGCGGTGATCGGCGACATCCGGCCCTCGTAGGCCGCGATCGACGCGGTGATGAGGTCGACGGTCTCGCGCCGCGAGTCGGGCACGTCGCTCGATCCGGTCCAGAAGGCGAGCTCGGCGTCCGCCACCTTCAGCGTGGCCCGCGGGAAGCGCGCCTCGCCCGAAGGCAGCGTCAAGGCGCCGATATGGTCGCGGTGCAGATGCGTGATCAAAATGGTGTCGACGTCGCCGGGCGTGACGCCGGCGGCCTCCATCACCTGCGGCATGCGGCCGATCAGCGGCCCCATGGACGGCGTTCCCCCGGCGTCCACGAGGATGGTCCGCCCGCCGCGCTGCAGCAGATAGGTGTTGACCGAGCCCGGATAGCGATCTGTCGGCAGAAAATTCGCACGGAGGATCCCGGTGAAGTCGGCCTCGGCGACATCGGGAACGAGGCCGGGGCCCATTCCCATGCCGCCGTCCGCCAACGCGGTGACGGTCCACCCGCCGACGGCGATGCGGTGGAAGCCGGGAGACTGCTGCAAGGGCGCGGTGGTCTGAGCGTCGGTCGGCATGGGGCCTCACGTAGGTTGCAGGGCGGCCGCGAAACCGCCCTGCGTCTGAGCTGAAATTCGGCGTTGACCCGCCGATAACACGGCAGCCGTCAGATGGTGTACTGCCAGGGGGCGGGGACCAGGCGATACCCGTCGCCGTCGCGGGACAAGTGGCCGAAGCCCGGGAACGGCAGGTGCATGCCGGCCACCATGATCCGCTCCTCGGCCACCTCTTCCATGATGCGCTGGCGCGTGGCGACGGCCTCCTCCGGCGTCACGTCGAAGCCGATATAGACCTCCGGCGAGGGGAGCTGCAGCGGCGCGGCGTGGATGATGTCGCCCCAGATGAGGAGCTCCTCCCCGCCGCCGGAAATGCGGAAGCCGGTGTGGCCGGGCGTGTGGCCGTAGAGCGCCACAGGCTCCACTCCGTCGATCACCGCGCCACCCTCGGCGAAGGTCGTGAGGCGCCCCTCGTATGCGGCTTGAACGCCCTGAACCGCGGCGACCGTGCCCCGCTGCGGCTCCGGGATCGCATCGGCTTGGGCGGGATCGGTCCAGAACGACAGCTCACGCTCGGCGACGATCACCTGCGCGTTGGGGAAGACGGCCGCGCCGTCCGGAGCGACGAGACCGCCGATGTGGTCGCCATGCATGTGCGTCAGAAGAACCGTCTCGACGTCCTCCGGCGCCACGCCGGCCGCCGCCATGTTCTCCGGCAGCTTACCCAGCGACGGGCCCATTCCGCCGGCCGCGCCGGTGTCGATGAGGATGGTGCGCCCGCCCTGCTGCAGCATGAAGGCGTTGACCGCGGCGGGCACGGCCTCCGGCGGCAGGAAGGCATCCTCCAGAAGGGCGGCGAAATCCTCCTCGCTGAGTTCGGGGAAGAGGCGCGCGGGCATCGGGAAGCCGCCGTCGGACAGCGCGGTGACGACCCAGTCGCCGAGCGTGAATCTACGGAAGGCGGGGGCCTGGGCGATGGCCGCGGCGCCGCCGGTGGCGGACGTCTGTGCGCGCGCCAGGGAGAGCGGGAACGCGGCGGCGGTGCCCGCGAGCGCGGCGCCCCCCAAGAGATGGCGGCGATTGATGGTCATGGGGATGCTCCTCATGTGCGGCCCGCCGGTCGGGATGGGGGCCTCGTTCGCAAGCGAGTTAGGCCGCGCATGCGCGAACGCAACCTTTGGAGAGGTGATGTTGCGCAAAAGATCGCGCGCCCCTGCCCGGCCGGCGAACCGGGTCCCGCGCGGCACACCGGGTCCGCTCGCCCGTCCGGTCCTGCGCCCCCGTGGGCGGCCGGGCCCCCATGCGCGCGGATCCGTTGAAGTTTGCGGCCTCGTTGTCCACATCCTGGGGCATGACAGACGATGCTCCCCCCCTGAGCGAGGCCGCCAAGCGCGCCCTCGCCGAGGCCGAGGCGCGGCGCAAGGCCGCGGCCGAGGCCGACGCCGACCCGCGCCCGCCCGAGGAAGGCGGCCGCGCCGGGCCAGAACCAGTGCGCTATGGCGATTGGGAGGTGAAAGGCATCGCCACCGACTTTTGACGCGGTGGCGCGCGGCTGATCCGCTGGCGCGCGGCGCATCGAGTGTCGCGCGAGCCGCCTGCCTGCGCACGGCGCGGTGCGGCGAGCGATGCCGCCGCACCGGCCAACGGTTACCAGGAGCCGGTATTTTCCATCGACGACCACGGCTCGGCCGGGGCGAGGCTGTCGCCCTTCTGCAGAAGCTCGATGGAAATCTCGTCCGGCGATTTGACGAAGGCCATGCGCCCGTCGCGCGGCGGACGGTTGATCGTCACCCCGCCGTCCATCAGCCGCTGACACGTTGCGTAGATGTCGTCGACCCGGAAGGCGAGATGGCCGAAATTGCGGCCGCCCGCATAGGCTTCGGGATCCCAGTTATAAGTCAGTTCGAGCATCGGCGCTTTGTCGTCGCTCGAAGCGCGGCCGACATCATCGGGCGCGGCGAGGAAGATCAGCGTATAGCGGCCTTGTTCGCTGTCCATCCGGCGGATTTCGCGCAGGCCGAGCTTGTTACAATAAAAATCGAGGGACGCGTCGACGTCCGTGATCCGAACCATGGTGTGGAGGTATTGCATGGGGACTCCGCTAGAATCGTTCCCCTCATTCTAGTCCACTCTTCCCCGAGACCAACGCCTAACCGGCCGGGGATGCGCCGTTCGCCTTAACGAACGACGCAGGTCTGGGTGCGGCAGGTGGGCGACACGGTGCCCCGCGCCGGCGCGACGGTGGCGCGCGACCAATACCGCTCTTTCACCGGGTGATGGCCGAGCGTTCCGCGCACGGTGTGGCCGCAGCGAACGCCGCACTCGCGGCCGACGCGGATGGTCTCGGCCGCCACGATTCCATCGCTGTACACGACATCCTGGCGCACGAAGGTGGCCTGCGCCACCTCGTAGGACTGGTCGAGGGGCATCACGTCGCTGCGCAATTGCGGCATATTGTATTCAGGCAGCGCGGGTTGCATCGCGGCCTGCGCCTGGCGGTCCGGATCAGCGGAGGCTCCGGACAAAGTCGTGATCACAATTGCAGCAGCAATAGTTAACGCGGTCGAGGCAACTCCCACCAGTTTGTGAAGAAACTCAAGATGACGGCTACGTTGATAACTCACTTTCAGCAACCCATGCTCCATCACACTACGCGCCCTGAGGCGCACGTACGTTCGCTCAATCCGGTTTCGTGACGATGCAGCCAATTCCGACATTTGAAACGTTCGCACCTGGGAAGGTATACGATCGCGGCTTGGCAACGGTTGAGACCGTTATTTGGTTTATTTCGCCCCAATTGCAACGGGGTCGTTTTTATAAGCTGGATTAAGGCATTTTTAAGTCTGCCGCCTGCCACAATCCTAGGATTATTTGCCGGGCGGCAGAGACGAAAAAGCGGCCGGACTCGGTGAAAGTCGGCCGCTTTCAGCCTCTTGCGGAGCCGGCGGCTCCGCATCGATGGCGCGTTCGATCAGTTCATAACGTAGACGACATGCCGGTTTTCCGGCTCCACCAGCACAGGCGTGCCGTTGATGTTGACATAACGGTAAGGCGAGTCCGGGACCTCGTAGAGGACAACGTCGGCCGGGACGCCGACACCGACCATGACCTCACCGTCCAGATAAACCGGCTCAACGGGGTGTTCGGTCACGTAAACAACCGTACTATCAGCCACATGGAACGTGTCGGAGCCGCGCACGGCACCCTGTTCCACACCCTCGGCCAGGCCGCCGACGCCGCCCGAGACGACACCGACCGTTCCGCCGATCAGAGCGCCGGTCACCGCACCCGCGGTGTTGCCGATCGCATCCACCGTCTCCGCAGCGATCTCCGGCAGCAGGCCGCGCCGCTCGGTCACGACGACGGTGTCACCGGTATCCGCAGCGACCGTCAAATATTGGGCGAAGGAATAGCCGGTTTTCCCAGCATACTCGACCTGGCACCACGTCGTATCGGCGACGCAACCGTCGATCGCCACACTGGAGCCAGCAGGGATCGTGTCGATCACAGCGTAGTTGCTGCCCGGGCCGGCGCGCATGTTGAGATCCGTGGTGACGGATCCTGCGGACTGAGCAAATGCGGCGGCGGGGATCAGCGCCGCGCCGGTCAGGGCGGCGCGCAATGCTGCTTTCTTCATGGTATCCTCCTGTGGACGCCCAACCAACACGGGGAAGCCGGCGGCAGTTCCACCGGAGTCAGGAATTTGTGCAAGCGTGAAGCGCCACGATTCCGTTCGGTTACGCCACGAGTTTGCATCTGTTATGCGCAAAATGTAGAGCGTTGTGCGGGGACGTCGGCCCCCGGGACGGTCACTGCTCGGTCACGGCTCGAGCTCGGTGTCCCAATAGAGGAAGTCGAGCCAGCTTTCATGCAGGTAGTTGGGCGGGAAGAGGCGCCCGTTGTTGTGCAGGTCCTGCACCGTCGGCCGGAAGGGGTCCTGACGTGGGAACATCTCGGCCGCGCGGCAGCTCTTGTTGCCTTTGCGCAGATTGCAGGGCGAGCAGGCGGTGATCACGTTGTCCCACGTCGTCAGCCCGCCGCGTGAGCGGGGGACGAGGTGGTCGAAGGTCAGATCCTCGATCGACCCGCAATATTGACACTCGAACCGGTCCCGCAGGAAGACGTTGAAGCGGGTGAAGGCCGGGAAGCGTGCGGGCCGGATGTAGGTCTTGAGCGAGACCACCGAGGGAAGGCGCATCCGGAAGGACGGGCTGCGCACCTCGTGTGAATATTCGGAGACGATGTTCACCCGGTCCAGGAACACCGCCTTGATGGCGTCCTGCCAGGACCACAACGACAATGGATAATAGCTGAGCGGCCTGTAGTCCGCGTTGAGCACCAGTGTGGGGTGCGCATCGGGATGAACCGCTATGCCCATCCTATCTCGTCCGTCGTGATCGAGTGAGGTGTCTCATAACGCCCTTATCGTGCTCCAACGTGACGCCAATGTGAAGCCTATTCGCACGTCAGCGGCACTTATGAACCTTTCGACAGGTGGATCTTCAGATGCGCCGCCGCCATCGCCAATCCGTCCGGGTCGATGCCGTGGCCGACCCCCGGCCGGAAGTGCCATTCCACCGGGATTCCCGCCTCCCCCAGCGCCTGCGAGGCCTGAAGCGTGAAGGCCGCAGGAAGGACCTCGTCATGGGTTCCGTGCACCAGAAGCGTGGGCGCCGGCTTCAGCCCCTCCCCGTCCGCACCGGCGCACAGCCCCGAGAAGCCGACCACCGCCGCCAGCGCCCGCGGCCGCCTGTAGCCGACGTGGAGCGCCATCATCGTCCCCTGGCTGAAGCCGACCAGGGCGAGCCGGCCCTCGTCCAGATTGTAGCGGGCGAGCTCCGCGTCGATGAACCGGTCGAGGCTCGGCGCAGCGGCGACGACGCCGCGCTTATATTCGGTGGGGTCGCGCATCGTCAGCGGGAACCACTCGCGCCCGCCGTGCGGTGTGAGGCCGGGCGCGTCGGGCGAGAGGAAGAGCGTGTCCGGAAGCGGGCCGGCGAAATGGTCGGCGAGGCCGATGAGGTCGGACCCGTCCGCCCCGTAGCCGTGGACGAAGACGACGATGGACCGCGGCGGCTTGCCGGAACGCGGCGGCCTGCGGGGACCTGAGAGTGTCAAAGCGGTGCGCCCTCCGGGACGGTGGTGGGGCCCTGCGCCACCGGGCGCAGGGTACGGTAAAAGGCCCACATCAGCCGCGCCGCCACCGAGCGGTCGGGCGACCAGATGAGCGCCATCGCGTCGAGCGCGGCAGGCGCTGGCTCGGCCGGAAGGCCCAGCACGTGCGCCGCCGCCCGCCTCACGGCAAGGTCGCCGACGGGGAAGATGTCGGGATGGCCGGCGCAGAACATCAAGTAGAGGTCCGCGCTCCAGCGGCCGATGCCGCGAATGGATTCCAGCGCCGTGCGGGCCTCCTCCGCCGAGCGCTCGGCGAGGGTGTCGAGGTCGAGCCCCGCCGCCACCGCCTCCGCCACCGCGCGGAAGGTGGCCGCCTTCTGACGCGACAGCCCGGCCGCCCGCAGCGCCGCCTCGTCCGCCGCCAGCACGGTCGCCGCCGACAAGGGGTGGAAGGTCGCCGCGACGCGCGCATAGACCGCGGCCGCCGACTGGGTCGACAATTGCTGCCCGGCGACGATCCGGCACAGGCCAGCGAAGTCGCCAGGCAGGAGGCGCAGGGGAACGTGGTCCACCGTCGCCCACGCCGCGGCAAGACGCGGATCGCGCGCGGCAAGTCGCCTCAGCGCCGCCTCCACGTCTCTCTCGTTGCGGATCGGTTCCATACGTTTCGACGTTTACAGCGGGCGGCCGGAGGCGCAAGCCAGGGGCCGACGCGGACTTCAGATCGACACACCGGAACCATGCTGCGCTTTGCCCCCAGCCCCAACGGACCGCTCCACATGGGCCATGCGCTGAGCGCTCTTGCCAACGAGGCCATGAGCGCGGCGACGGGGCTCGGCGTGCAACTGCGCATGGAGGACATCGACCGGAGCCGCTGCCGCCCCGAGTTCGAGACGCAGATCCTGCAGGATATGGACTGGCTCGGCATCGAATGGGTCCCGCCGCTGCGCCGCCAGAGCGCGCGTTTTCCACGCTATATTGACGCACTGGACCGGCTGAAGTCCGACGGGGTCGTCTACCCCTCCTTCGCCACGCGGCGCGAGATCGCCGTCCACGCGCGCGCCGAACGCACCCCGCTCGACCCCGACGGGGCGCCCCGGTTCGCCGGCGACGCGGCCATCATCGGCGCCGCCGAAGCCAAGGAACGCGCCGCCACGGGCGCCCCGGCCGCCTGGCGGCTCGACATGGCGCGCGCCGTCGCCCTCGTCGGCCGGCCGGCCTGGTGCGAGACCGGCCCCGCTGGCGACGGACGCGCCCGCGCCCATGTCGACCCGGCGCTCTGGGGCGACGTGGTGCTCGCCCGCAAGGAGACGCCGACGAGCTACCACCTCTCCGTGGTGGTGGACGACGCTGCCGACGGGATCACCCGCATCGTGCGCGGGGCCGACCTCTTCGCGGCGACCGCCGTCCACCGCGTGCTGCAATGCCTGCTCGGCCTGCCGGAGCCGCTCTATCACCACCACGGCCTCGTGCTGGGCGAGGACGGGCGCAAATTGTCGAAGTCGAACGGTGCCCTCTCGCTGGGGGCGATGCGCCAGGCCGGATGGAGCGCCGACGCGCTGCGCCGCGAGGCACGCCGCCGCGAAACGCCGCCGGATCGGATCGTCGCCGCGTCTTTATGCGGCGCCGGCGAGGCGTGACGAGCGGCATCGGCGGGGCCGGCCGCCGGGCGCCCCCGTCAGCCGCGCCGTTTCGCCGCCGCCTCAGCCGGCCAGCCTCAGCCGACCAGCATCAGCCAGAACGAGAAGGTCGCGATGGACCCCGCCGTGGTCAGCGTGATGGTGTTGGCCGACAGGGCGAGCCCCGTCCGGAAGCGTGCGGCGATGAGGTAGGCGTTTACCCCCGTCGGACAGGCCGCCGCTACGACGAGAACCGCAACCGGCAGGGGCGGCAGACCGACGATGTAGGTCCCCGATAGATAGACGATCCCTGGCAGCAGCATCAGCTTGGCGAGGCCCAGCACCACCGCCGGGGCGACGTTGCCGCTGAGGCCGAAGCGCGGCAAGCTCATCCCCAGCGCGACGAGGGCGAGCGGAATGCCCGTCTCGGCCAGCCCGTCGACCAGGCGGCGCGGGATCCCGGTGACCGGCAGCCCCGTCAGGCGGATCGCCACGCCGATCAGGATGCCGATGATCAGCGGATTGCGCAGCAACTGCCGCACCACGCGGGCGATCGCGGGCAGGATGCGCACCCGCCCGGCCGCCGACCCGTCCCGCAGCTCGGCGATTTCGATCAGCGCAGCCGAGATGAACATCATGAACGGCAGGTGCACCGCGATCAGCATGAAGATCGTCACCAGCCCCTCCTCGCCGAAGGCCTGGGTGACCAGCGGCACACCGACCATCACGAGATTGGAGAAGGAGGAGGACATGCCGCCGATGACGCCCGCCCGCGCATCGCGCTTGAAGACGCGTTCGGTGAGGCCGATGCCGATGCCGATGTGCACGATGACGGCGGAAAAGTAGGTGCCCCAGAAGGGCCAGGGCGAGATCTGCGGAAACTCCATCGTCCCGATCGCCCGGATGAAGAGGAGCGGGATGCACAGCGTGAAGACGAAGTTCGACAGGTGGTCGGCGGTCTCGTCCTTCAGCCAGCCCAGCTTGATGGTGAGCGCACCGATGGCGATGAAGCCGAAGACCGGCAGGACCGTCGCAAGGAGGTCGGCAAAGGCCACGGCTACCGGCTAGCCGCGGGACGCGCCCGCCGGGACCGGCAGGGCGAAAGGGTCGGACAATGGCCGCCGCGGCCTGCGCCGTGACGGTGCGGCCCGGACGGCGGCCACGCGGGGCGCCGGGTCGTCGGCCGGCGCCACCGGACCGGCGGCCGCGCGGCCGGCCGGGAAGGCTGCGCCCGAAGTCGTGCGGCCCGCGGCCTCAACCATGGGGGCGCAGATCATGCCTCAGACGCGGCGCTCCACCATAAGCGCCTTGATCTCGGCGATCGCCTCGGCGGGGTTCAGCCCCTTTGGGCAGGCGTTGGCGCAGTTCATGATGGTGTGGCAGCGATAGAGGCGGAACGGATCTTCCAGATTGTCGAGCCGCTCGCCGGTCTTCTCGTCGCGGCTGTCGACGATCCAGCGGTGCGCCTGGAGCAGCGCGGCCGGGCCGAGATAGCGGTCGCCATTCCACCAGTAGGACGGGCAGGAGGTGGTGCAGCAGGCGCACAGGATGCACTCGTAGAGGCCGTTCAGCTTCTCACGGTCCTGGTGGCTTTGGCGCCATTCCTTCTGCGGCTGGGGGGTATCGGTCTGCAGCCAGGGCTGGATCTCGCGCAGCTGGGCGTAGAAGTTGGTGAGGTCCGGCACCAGGTCGCGCACCACCGGCATGTGCGGCAGCGGGTAGAGCACCACCGGCCCGTCGACCTCGTCCATACCCGTGGTGCAGGCGAGGTGGTTGCGGCCGTTGATGTTCATCGAGCACGAGCCGCAGATCCCCTCGCGGCAGGACCGACGGAAGACCAAAGTCGGATCGATCTTGTTCTTGATGTAAAGAAGCCCGTCGAGGATCATGGGGCCGCAATCATCGGTGTCGACGAAGTAGGTGTCGAGGCGGGGGTTCTCGTCCCCCTCCTCCTGCCAGCGATAGACGCGGAATTCGCGCACGTTCGCGGCGCCGTTCGGCTTGGGCCACGTCTTGCCGGTCTTGATGCGGGAATTCTGCGGAAGCGTTAGCTGGACCATGTTGTCACTCTCGTCGGGCTGCAAGCCACCTCGGCATAACCGATCGGAGCGCGGTCCGCGTTAGGGACCGAACCCAGGTCGGGCGGGAGCGCCGGGCCACCGCCGGACAGTACCGGCCGCCGGTCAGGCGCGGACGAGCATCGCGTTCTCGTCCGTTTCTCCAGCTAGCACATATCCTCTCTGGAACAACTCTGAAAGACAGTCCGTCGACCAGTTGTCGCGGTGCATCGTCTCAATCACCAGCGCCCGCGGCCACATCGCGGGGCTCGTCGATTCCAGGAACGGGATCAAGACCTCAGGCTCGAAGCCCTCGACATCGACCTTCATGCCCGCCGCCGGTCCCACGAGGAGGTCCACCAGAGGACGCACCTCCACCTCGGTCTTGTCTCGCGCATTCTCGATCTCGATCAGCGACGACGCGCCGGCATTGCGGCTTTCATAAAGCGTCATGCGCCCGCTCGGCCCGACCGCCTCGGGACACACCGTGACGCGGTCGCGCATGAAGTTGGCGGCGATGTTCGTCTCGAGGCGCGAGCGCAGCCGGTCGAGCGGCTCGAACGCCTGCGCTCGCAGTCCCGGAACGGCATCGAGGAGGGTGATCGTGAAAAGGCCGATATTTGCCCCGACATCCACGAAGAGATCGCCGCGCTTCAGGTGCTTGGCGAGGAAGTCGCGCTCCTCCGGCTCGTCCAGCCGGCGCTTGTACCAAATGTCGAAATCGACCTTGTTGTCCCGCGGGATGACATACCATGTCAGCCCCTCGATCCTCAGCGTGATGAGCCCCGTCGGCGCATTTTGCTTGAAGAACTTGCGCAGCGGCTCCTTGATGAGCGGCGCACGGCGGATGAAGCGCGGGATCACCACCGCCTCTCTCCTTGCGGTTGGGGTGACGGCCGCCGAGGCGGCGTGGGAGCGCCCATCAGCGGACGGCCCGCGGGTGGGCGTCCCGCCAGGCGGTGAGAAGCGCGCGATCGTCCACCGCCGTGTAGACCTGTGTGGTCGACAGGCGGGCATGACCGAGCAGCGTCTGGATCGCACGCAGGTCGCCCCCTTGGGCCAGGATGTGGCTGGCGAAGGCGTGGCGCAGCGCGTGCGGCGTCGCCGTGTCGGGCAGGCCGAGGGCGTGGCGCCAGCTCTCCACCGCGCGCTGCACCATGCGCGGTGACAGGCGCCCGCCCTTCTCGCCCCGGAAGAACGGACCCGTGGTGAGCGCGAAGGGCGCGGCCTCGCGGTATCGGGATACCATAGCAGCGACCTTCGGCACCACCGGAACGTCACGCTCCTTGCCGCCCTTGCCGCGGATCCTGAGCCGGGTCAGCGGCTCGCCGACGTCCTCCACGTCGAGCCCGGTCGCCTCGCCGACGCGCAGGCCGCAACCATAGAGGAGGGACAGAACCGCCGCGTCACGCACCGAGGTCCAGTCCGTGCCCGGCTCCAGCATGGCGAGCGCCTCACGCACCGGCACCGGGCGCGGCAGTCCCCGCGGCTTGGCCGGTGCCGACACCGCCCGCACCGCCGCCGCGTTGACGCCGTGGTGACGCTCGAAATGGCCCATCATCGTGCGTACCGCGGCGAGCGCCCGGCCGAGCGAGCGCGCCGACAGACCGTCCCGCCGCCGCGCCGCCAGAAAAGCCCGCACGTCCGCAGGGGTGAGCGCCGACAGCGCCGCGAGATCGGGCGCACCGCCGAGGTGAACGGCGAGGAAGGAGAGGAAGGCGCGCGTGTCGTGCTCGTAGGCCGTGGCGGTGTTGGAGGCGAGACCGCGCTCGGCAGTCAGCCCCGCCAGCCACGCCGCCCGCAGCTTCGCCACTCCCGGCTCCATGAAGCACGGCGCCCCCGCGGGTGCGGCAAGGCCGAGCGGATCCGCACTGGAATTATCGGGCGGTAAAATGTCCATGCGCGCACATAACACACAGCGCGTTGCGACAATCCCAGCGCGATCGGTAAATTTTACGTATGCGCACTGCGCCGAAACCGTCGCTCCGCTGCCGCCTCTTCAGGCCCAGCGGGCGCGGGCGGCATCGTCGGTTTCCTTGGCGTCCACCCAGTCGCCGACGGTACCGTCCACCAGGTGCTCGCGCTTCCAGAAGGGCGCGTCGGTCTTCAGGAAATCCATGACGAAGCGGACCGCGTCGAAGGCCGCGTCGCGGTGGTTCGATCCCGCGGCGACGAGGACGATCGGCTCGCCCACCGCGACGAGCCCCGTGCGGTGCACGACCATCAGCTCTGACAGCGGCCAGCGGGTCCGCGCCCGGTCCATGATGCGGCCGATCTCCGCCTCGGCCATTCCGGGATAATGTTCCAGCTCCAGCGCGTGAAGCCGGCCTTTCTCGCCCCGGCAGCGGCCGATGAAGACGGCGAGCGCGCCGGTGTCGTCCCCCGCCCCCATCGCGGCGAGCCACGCCTCGGTGTCGAGCGGTTCGGCGATGATGGTGACGGGCGCCGGGCGCGCGGGCACCGGATAGGCGGTCGCGGGGCGTGAGGGCGAGGCGTCCACGCTCAGCCGCCGGTCATCGGCGGGAACAGGGCAACTTCGCGCGCGGCGGTCACCGGCGCATCGTGCGTCGCGTGCTGCTGGTCTATGGCGACGCGGATGAAGCGGTCCCGCTCCAGCGCGTGGGCATATCCCTCTCCGCGGCCCTTCAGCCACACGATGAGGTCGCCCGCCGTCGCCACGCCGTCCGGCAGCGTGATCTCCTCCTCCGGCACGCCGATGCGTTCGCGCACCCAGGCGAAGTACTTAACCTTCATGCGTCCCCCAATTGTGACGCGTGCCCCACACATATTGGGCACCGCTGATCACCGTCATCGCCGTCGCGATCCACAAAACGACAAGCCCGGCCCAGTTCGCAACCACCGGGAAGGGCATCAACGGTCCAGCGATGAGAACGCCGAGCGCCACGAGCTGCACCGTGGTCTTCCATTTGGCGAGCATCGAGGCCGGAACAACCACCTCCTTGGAGGCCAGATGCTCGCGCAGCCCCGCGATCGCCGTCTCGCGCGTCAAAATGAGCGCCGCGGCGAAGGCGTGGAAGCCGAAGATGGCCCCGTTGGCGCACAGCATGACGAGGACGACGCTCACCAGCATCTTGTCGGCGATGGAATCCAGCATGCGCCCGAATGCGGTGGTCTGGTTCCACGCCCGGGCGAGGTAGCCGTCCAGAAAGTCGGTCAGGGCGGCGAGAATGAAGAGGATCAGCGCGAACGTCTGATAGGCCCCGAACGGCCAGACCAGCGCCCCGGCGATGATCAAGACGGCAAGGCATCGGAACGTGGTCAGGAGCGTCGGAATATTCATGCTGTGATCTAGGATGATTTGAGCCGCGGTTCAAAGACCCAAACGTTTCGCACGCCCCACCTGTTTCGCGGCGCGGTGTCCCGGCCCGGCTCGCCATCCCGTTCGCCGCCGCCCCGTCGGCCGCCGATCGGCCTCGATCCGCCCGCTCATTGTGGGCGCGAGGTGTTTCAATGCTGTTCCAATTCCGAAGAGGACGCGACAGGATGGACTTGTTGCGGGGCCGGAACCGGCCGCACTCTGGTCGGACGAGGTCCGCACCAGACGGCTCCACCTGACCGCGGACCAACAAGACGAAATCGCGCGCCGCGCGCCAAGAACGCGCCGTGATGACAGGGAGAATGACGCATGGCTGACGTGAAATTAACCGTCAACGGTCGCAAGATTGCCAAGACGGTGCCCGACCGCACCCTTCTCGTAACCCTTCTGCGTGACGAGATCGGCCTCACCGGCACCCACGTCGGGTGCGACACGTCGCAATGCGGCGCCTGCACCGTCCATATCGACGGCAACGCGGTGAAATCCTGCACCGTGCTCGCGGCGCAGGTGTCCGGCGCCGAGGTCGTCACCATCGAGGGCCTCGCCAAAGGCGACACGCTGCACCCGATGCAGGAGGCCTTCCGCACCCACCACGGCCTGCAGTGCGGCTTCTGCACGCCGGGCATGATCATGATGGGCGTCGACATCGTGAACCGTCACCCCGAGGGGCTCGACGAGGAGACGATCCGCAAGGAGCTCGAAGGCAACATCTGCCGCTGCACCGGCTACCACAACATCGTCAAAGCCATCGGCGCCGCCGCTGAGGAGATGTCCTCCGGCACGACCCAGATGGCCGCAGAATAATCGAGGGGGAAAGCATGTCGGCACAAGGCATCGGCGCGCGGGTCGCGCGCAAGGAAGACAAGCGCTTCATCACCGGCGCGGGGCAATATACGGACGACGTCTATGAGCGGCAGATGAGCGCCGCCGTCTTCGTCCGCTCCCCCCACGCCCACGCCAAGATCACCTCCGTCGACACCTCCGCCGCGCTGGAGATGCCGGGCGTGATCGACGTCATCCTGGGCCAGGACATCCAGGACGCGGGCATCGGCAACCTCATCTGCGGCTGGGGCATCCAGTCCAAGGACGGGACGCCGATGAAGATGGCGCCCTACAACGTCATGGATCCGGCCGTGGTGCGCTATGTCGGCCAGCCCGTCGCCATGGTGATCGCCGAGACGCGGGCCGAAGCGGTGGACGCCGCCGAGGCCGTCGTCGTCGAATACGAGGAGCAGCCGGCGCTGACGGACTTCGGCAACTATGCCGCCGGCCCCGTCGTCCACCCCGGCACCGCCGACGACAATCTCATCTGCGACTGGCAGCTCGGCGACGAGGCGGCCACCGACGCCGCCTTCGCGGGCGCGGCCCACGTGGTCGAGATGGACATCCGCAACAACCGCCTGATCCCCAACGCGATGGAGCCCCGCTCCGCGGTCGCCCACTACAACCGCGCCGAGGATCACACCACGCTCTGGACCACGTCGCAGAACCCGCACGTCGCCCGCCTGGTGATGAGCGCCTTCTACAACGTCGCGCCCGAGCACAAGCTGCGCGTCATCGCCCCCGACGTCGGCGGCGGCTTCGGCTCCAAGATCTACATCTACCCCGAGGAAATCGCCGCCTGCTACGCCGCCAAGCGCGTCGGCCGGCCGGTGAAGTGGACCGCCGACCGCACCGAAGCCTTCATGACCGACGCCCACGGGCGCGACCACATCACCAAGGCCAAGATGGCCTTCGACGCGGACCACAGGATCGTCGGCTTCAAGGTCGACACTATCGCCAATCTCGGCGCCTACATGTCGCTCTTCTCGTCCGCGACGCCGACCTACCTCTACGCCACGCTGCTGTCGGGCCAGTACAACATCGCCAACATCTACGCGAACGTGAAGCTGGTCTATTCCCACACCACACCGGTCGACGCCTATCGCGGTGCGGGGCGGCCGGAAGCGACCTACGTGGTCGAGCGGATGATGGAGACCGCCGCGCGCCAGTTCGGCCTTTCCCCGGTGGAGCTGCGCCGGAAGAACTTCATCAAGGACTTCCCGCACCAGACCCCGGTGCTGATGAACTACGACCCGTCCGACTTCCACGGCCTGATGGACACCGCGCTGAAGACCATCGACTTCGACGGCTATCCCGCGCGCAAGGCCGAGTCGGAGCGGCGCGGCATGCTGCGCGGCATCGGCTTCTCCTCCTACATCGAAGCGTGCGGCATCGCCCCGTCCCAGGCGGTCGGCTCGCTTGGCGCAGGCGTCGGCCTGTGGGAATCGGCGGAAATCCGCGTGAACCCGGTCGGCACCGTGGAGGTTCTCACCGGCACCCACAGCCACGGCCAGAGCCACGAGACCACCTTCGCGCAGATCGTCTCGGACCGCTTCGGCGTTCCCATCGACAACGTCTCCATCCTGCACGGCGACACCGACAAGGTGCAGTTCGGCATGGGAAC
Source organism: Acuticoccus yangtzensis (assembly GCF_001927245.1). Taxonomy (GTDB): domain Bacteria; phylum Pseudomonadota; class Alphaproteobacteria; order Rhizobiales; family Amorphaceae; genus Acuticoccus; species Acuticoccus yangtzensis. Next base: position 110,945 of record NZ_MJUX01000008.1, read on the forward strand.
CTACGGCTCGCGCTCCGGCCCGGTCGGCGGCTCCGCCATCTACAAGGCGCTCGACAAGGTGGAGGCGAAGGCGAAAGCGCTGGCCGCGCACCTGATGGAAGCCGATGCCGGCGACATCGAGATCGAAAACGGCGAGCTGAAGGTGGCGGGCACCGACAAGAAGCTCGCCTGGCACGAGGTGTGTCTGGCCGCCTACACCGCCCACAACCTGCCCGAAGGCATGGAGCCGGGCCTGAAGGAGACCTCCTTCTACGACCCCTCTAACTTCACCTTCCCCGCCGGCACCTTCATCTGCGAGGTCGAGGTCGACCCCGGCACGGGCGTGACGCGCATCGTCAACTTCGTCGCGGTGGACGATTTCGGCATCATCATCAACCCGATGGTGGTGGAAGGCCAGGTCCACGGCGGGCTCGCCCAGGGTATCGGCCAGGCGCTGCTGGAAGGCTGCGTCTACGACGACGAGGGCCAGCTCCTGACCGCCTCCTACATGGACTATGCGATGCCGCGGGCGGACGACCTCCCCTCCTTCGGCCTCGACCATCTGGAGATCCGCAACCCGTCCAACCCGCTCGGCGTGAAGGGCTGCGGCGAGGCGGGGGCGATCGGCGCGCCGCCGGCCGTCATCAACGCCATCACCGACGCGATCGGCACCAACGCGCTCGAAATGCCGGCGACCCCCGAGCGGGTGTGGCGCGCCATCCAGTCCACCCAGACGGCCATGGCCGCGGAATAAGGGGACCCGTCCATGTACAATACGACCTATTATGCCGCGACGAGCCTCGCCGACGCCGCCGCCAAGATCGCGGCCGACGGGGACGCCAAGTTCCTCTCCGGCGGGCAAACCCTGCTCGCCACGATGAAGCAGCGCCTCGCCGCGCCGACGATGCTGATCGACCTCACCAAGCTGCCGGAGCTGAAGGGGATTTCGGTCGAGGGTGACCGGCTCGTCATCGGCGCGGCCACCAAGCACGCTCAGGTGGCGTCCGACGCGACGGTGAAGGGGGCCATCCCCTCGCTGGCGGGACTGGCCGCCACCATCGGCGACCCCGCGGTGCGCAACATGGGCACCATGGGCGGGTCGCTCGCCAACAACGACCCGGCGGCGGACTATCCCGCGGCGGCGATGGCGCTGGACGCCATCATCACCACCAGCAAGGGCGAGTATAAGGCGACCGACTTCTTCACCGGCATCTTCGAGACGGCGCTCGACGAGGACGAGATCATCGTGAAGATCTCCTACGAGATCCCGAAGAAGGCGGCCTACGAGAAGTTCCGCAACCCGGCCTCGCGCTATTCCCTGTGCTCGGTGTTCGCGGCGGAGGTCTCGGGCGGACCGCGCATCGCCGTCACCGGATCGGGCAACGAGGGCGTCTTCCGCGTGCCCGCGATGGAAGAGGCGCTCACGCGTGGCTGGACGGCCGACGCCGTCACCTCGGTGAAGATCGACCCCGAGACGATGCTGTCCGACATGCATGGTTCGGCCGAGTATCGCGCTCATCTCGTCGCGGTGCTTGCCGGGCGCGCCGTCGCCAAGGCCGGCTGATCCGCGTGCGGACGGGGCTCGGCGCCCCGTCCGCCTTGCTCTTCTCGCTATGGTGCGGGCAGGTCGGGTAGGGCCGCGCCGCCCGGACCTCTCGTGGCCGAGCGCCGACGAAACGGGCGGCTCGCATCCGTCAGGCGGCGGCTTCGTCCGTCAAGCGCCGGGCGCCGGCAAGCGGTCGGCTCGCGGGCCATCAGGCGGCGTTCTCGTCCGTCAGGCAGCGGCTGCGGTCGACAGGGCGCCGGCGAAGCGGTCGGGCCGGGGGCCGTCAGGCGGCAGCTTCGTCCGTTTCCCACTCGGTCGCCGGCATGTCGTTTCGGGTGAGGCCGAGGCGCTTCATCTTGCGGTGAAGCGTTGCGCGGCTGGTGCCCAGAAGGCGTGCTGCGGCCGACACATTGCCCGACGTCTTCATCAACGCGGCCCGCAGTGCGCGCCTCTCGGCCGAGGTGAAGTCCGCCGCGGTCCCCTCCTCGCCCTCCAACAGGTCCGAGGCAAGGCGGCCGCTCTTGATCCACGCATCGTCGATGTCGAACAGGCGGCGGGCGGCGCTGCTGGCACCCAGCACCACATCGTCCCCGTCCACCGCGAGAAGGCCGTGGCGCGGCCCGTTCCCCGGAACCATGATGATGCGCGCTTTGGCGAACGCGCTGCGGAACAGCGTCGTCTCGATCTGCGCGGCGGCCTCGCGCGCGGCATGCAGATAGATGTTGAGGACGGGCGTCGTCATGTCGTCGCGCGCCGACGAGATGTCGAGCGCACCGACGATGCGGCCGCGATGATCGCTGATCGGCGCCGTGGCGCAGGACAGCTTGGTGTTCATCGTCAAAAAGTGCAGGTCGCGGAAGATGCTGACGGGTCGCGTCTCGGCCAGCGCCGTGCCGATGCCGTTGGTGCCGGCGCTACGCTCGTCCCACAGCGCGCCGGGGGCGAGACCGCAGCTCTCGAAATCGTCGGCATCCCCCGCGCGGCCGCGGCGTTCCAGCGCGAGGCCGCTCTCGTCGGTCAACACGAGACAGCAGCCGGCGCGGCCGAACGTCTCGAACAGGCGGTCCAGCTCGCCGCGGGCGGCGTTCATGAGCGGGGCGGCACGCTCCAAAGCCCGGCGCAATTGGACGGCTTCCAGCCGCGGCGGCGTGCGTTCCCCGTCCGGGTCCAGCCCATGAAGGGTGATGCACCGGCGCCATGACGTCGCATAAGCTGCATGGTGATCGCTCGCAGTCACGGCGGCCCACACGCGCTCTGCGTGTTTCATGGTCGTCCTCCCTTCCGGAATGGCCGGTTCGGCGGCCCTGTCGGACAAGGGGCGCACCGCCCTGCCCTGTTCTAATGCATGGCAGCTCTGCGCCAACATGCCATCGCCAGTCAGAACGCAACACCGGCGCAAAGTCCAGAGTCATTATAAATGAAATTGTAGTCTGGGTTCGGCCCGCTCGCGGACGAAAGCCTGGCGGCCAGGGCCGGAAAGGCCGCTTGATGGCCTCGCCAGCGGCGGTGGGCCGCAGCGAGGCTGGCTCTCAGCTGCGGATCAGCACCGTCGCCAGCGGCAGGCTGGGGCCGACGAAGCGCAACGTCTGCACGGTGTCGACGAGGTCGCGGTGGCTGGTGAAGCCGGCGCGTGCGGCGATCGCCACAGCCTCGGCCTCGGCGGCGAGCGCCTGCGCATCCGGCCGTTCGACGATCGGCGGCAGGTTGATGATGACGACGTCGAACCGGCGGTAGAGCGCGTCGACCAGCGAACCCATCGCCTTGGAGCGGTAGAGCGACGGGTCCGTCTGCTTGCCGGCGGCGAGATAGTTGAGCGGTGTCGCCCGGTCGACCTGCAACGCGGCGTCCACCTCGCCGCCCAGCATCACGAGGTCGGACACGCCGAACTCGTTCGAGCCGCCGAGCCGCTCGTGAACCGTCGGGTCGTTGAAGTTGGCGTCGACGAGGACGGTGGCATCGCCCGCCACCGCGCACGCCTGGGCGAGCGCTGTGATGAGATCGGCGTGGCCGACATCGTTGTCCGGTGCGGTCATGGCGATGATGGTCGGATCGCGCCCGCCTTGCCGCAGCACCAATGCGGCGCGCAGATGCGTGATCGCCTCCGCGAAGGCGGCGTTGCGGCGGCGTCCGGCGAGCCCCGCCAGCACACCGCGCGAGGACGGCACCGGCGGCACCACGGCGAGAGGGGCGATGCCGACGGTGCGGGTGATGTCGCCGCGCGTCCTGATGCGCTGGTCGATGAGGGCGATGCCGAGGACGAGGGCGAAGGCCGCCGCCCCCGCCAGGATGCCGCCGCCCGCCACGACGAGCGCGCGGTTCGGCCCGGACGGCGAGCCCGGCGGCACCGCGGCGGCGACGATGCGCCCGTCCGGCCGCTCCAGTCCGGCGACGCCCTGCACCTCGCGGTAGCGGTTCAGCAATGTCTCGTAGACGCGCTGCGCGGCGTCCACCTCGCGCTCCAGGCGGCGCAGCTCGATCTCGGCGCCACGCTGGGCGCTCAGTTGTTCGCGCAGCGCGTCCGCCTCGCGCTCCAGCGAGGCCACCCGCTCGGCCTCGGCGCCGACCGAGGTGGAGAGGGAATTGACGATCTTGTCCGTCTCGGTGGCGATGTCGGCCTGGATCGCCTCCAGCGCCTCGCGCGCCTGGATCACCCGCGGGTGGCTCGGCCGGTAGAGCGCGTCGAGCTCGGACAGAGCCCGCTGCTGGATCGTCGCCTGGGCGCGCAGCTCCTGGATCAGCGGCGAGGTGACGACCTGGGGCAGCACCTCGCCCCCGGCGCGGGTCTGGTCGGCGGCGGCGCGGGCCTGGGCCAGCGCCCCTTGCGCGCGCACCAGCTCCTCGTTGAGGTCGGCAAGCTGCTCGGCGATGATCGTCGTCCCCGCCCCTTCGGTGATGCGGCTCTGGGCGCGGAAGTCCTCCACCGCCTGCTCGCGCATGTCGAGGTCGGCGCGCAGCTCGCCGAGGCGCTGGGAGATCTGCGAGATGGAATCGGTCGCCTGATCGCGCTGGGCGGCGATGTCGAGGCTGAGATATTGCCGCATCACCGCGTTGACGATGCTGGCGACGAATACGGGGTTCGCGCCCTCGTAGGCGACCTCGACCACGTAGGACCGGCCGGTCGGGCGCACGACCAGTTTGTCCTGCAGGTCGCTGATGATTTCCGCGCGCGCCGATTCGCGGCCCGCCACGGTGCCGCCCGGGGCCGTGGCGGCACGGAGCGCCGGGTTGGCGGCCGAAAATTCCAGCGCCAGCTCGTCCACCACGCGCTCCAGAACGGCGTAGGAGCGGATCACCTGAACCTCGGTCTCGGTGATCGTTTCCGGCGGGACGTAGCCGGAGCTCACCTGCTGGCGCGGCAGCAGGCTTTCCTGGCCGGGGTCGATCTCGACGAGGCCGCTGGCGGAATAGACGTTGGGAAGGCGCCCGGCGAGGACGGCCGCGGCAATCACCCCGGCGGCCATCACCGTCATGACGAGCCACTTATATTGCCAGAAGGCTTCGGCCAGCCAGATGATCGGCGCCAGCGGATTGGGGCCGGCCCCCGCGGGCTGGCCTTCGTTTGTGGTCTCCACGGTGCTCACGCGCGGGCCTCTATGTGGCCGAGGCGGACGAAGAGGCGCCGGCCTGCCGCCGCCGGGCGAACTCCTTGAGCACGCGCCGCCCCATCAACGTTGCCGTGAAGATGTAGCCGAGCCCCGCCCCGAACAGCGTCGCCTGCGGTCCCACGAACAGGGCGAGCAGCACCACCGCGCTGACCGTGACGAGGGCGCCGGTGATGACGGCGAGCGAATCGTCCCGGTAGCGGCCGAGTGTCGTCAACATGAGTGCCAGTACGACGACCGGCACTTGCAGGGCATTGATCAGCGTCCACACTCGCACCACGGGCAGCATGTTCTCATACTTGCCCGCGTAGATGTACGTTTCGATGAGCGGCCACGCCAGCGTGACAACCAGAAGGTTCACAACATAAAGCCCGACGAGGGCCACCGCGGAGACCGCACAGAACCGAACGAAGCCCTTCATGTCTCCGGATTCGCGCATGGCGGCGACGAAGGGGCGGGCGAACGCCTTCCATGCCAGAACCAGCATGACGAGGTGGCGCAGGATGAGATTGCCGGCGAAGATCCCCGCCAGAACCGCCGGTCCATAGAGGATGCTGATGGTGAAGACGAAGGCCCGGTTCTGAAGTTCCGACGCGGCCACCGCGACCACCGTCCACCGGCTGTCGCGCCAGATGGCGGCATAGCCCTTCAGCGTCCGGCGCAGGCGCACCGCGGGCGGGCGGTCCAGCAGGGCAAGGCCGCTGGCGGCGGCGATGGCGGCCGGCGCCGACAGGAACAGGAAGAGTGGCAGCAGGGTGAGTCGGCCGGTGACGACGAGCGCGGCGACGGTGGCGAGGGCGAGCACGGAATAGACCGTGTCCATCGCCAAGGCGGCGCCGAACTTGGCGCGGCTCTGGGCGAGGAAGCGCACCGCATAATAGGCGAGGAAGGTCGCCGCGAAGAGCGCCTGGGCCGGGGCGAGCCACGACACCGCCCCGTTGGCGAGACTGACCCCCAGAAGCATGACGACCGCGCCCACCGCCACGAACAGGGCGGCGAAGGCGGCCACCTGCCGTTCCAGCACGTAGCGGCGGCGGTTGGCCGGGTCGTAGGCGACACGCACCGACAGCGGCAGGCCGATCATCGCGTCCTGAAAGCCGACCATCACCATCAGGAGGGCCTGCCAGAGGACGAACGTGCCGTAGTCCTCGGCCGAGGCGAATCGCACCAGGGCGAGCTGAAGGGCGAGATTGAACGCGGCGACGACACCCTGGTCGATCAGCGGCAGCGCATAGCGCTTCATCGGCTGCCCCCACGCATCGGCTGCATCCCGGAGTGAACGAGGCGGCGCCTGTCGGGGCAGGCCGGCCTGGCGAAAGTCCGGTAGGGCACGAAAGGTCGGCTCACGTCTGGGGTGGGAAGCGGGAGGCGTGCTAACGTGTTGTGGTGCCTTGCGATGCGTGTGGCAAGCCCGCCCTCCCGCGCTCCCCCGGTCGATGACCCGCCGTTCGGGGCATCACGCGGCGCGGCATTGGCGTATAAGATTGCCGAAAGGGACCGGCGCGGCCGAACGCGGCGTGCGGGGCGCATGACGACGGCACAGGGGGCGGCGTGGCAACGGGAACATGGCTCGACGATCTGACGCCGGACCGCGAAACGCGGAACAGGCAGCGCGCCGCGCTCGGCAACGTGATCGTCCTGTGGGCCGGACGGCTGTTGATGGCCGCGGTCTTCTTCGTCGTCTTCGTGGGGTTCCACCCGCTGTCGCGCGATCTCACCGGCGGGGCGAGCGGCAACATTCAGCGCCAGCTCTCGTTCATCTCGCTCGCCCTCATCGCCATGCCGATCATTCTGATGCGCTGGGGCCAGGCGCTGCGCACGGTCGCCGGGGCGTGGCACCTGTGGCTCGTCCTCGCCGCCCTCGGCGCCACCGCCCTCTGGTCCAACTTTCCCGACGTGACGGTGCGCCGTCTCATCCTCATGATGATCATCGCCGTCGTCGGCCTCGGCCTCGCCGTCTCGCTCAACCGCCCGCGCGACTACATGATCGCCATCGGCTGCGGCTTCGGGTTCATCCTGGCGTTCGACATGGTGCTGGCCGTCGCCATGCCGAGCTTCGCCTACGATGCGCTCGGCCTCGCCGGCCTGCATCCCCAGAAGAATGTCGCAGGGATGGCCGGGCTGATGTTCGTGTCGATCTTTGTGTCGCTGCTGTTCGGTCTGCGCCACCCCGCCGCGTTCTGGACGGTGGCGTTCATGCTGGTCCTGTCGCTGGTCTTCCTGTTTCTCACCAATTCGAAGACCTCGCTCGGCATCGCCCTCATCAGCGCGGTGATTGCGGCACCGGCCTTCGCGCTGGCCCACCGCGGCCTCGTCTTCGCCAGCATGCTGGGTCTCGGCCTGGTGGTCGCGGTCGGCATCGTCGTCTTCGCCACGGGCACATTTCACCTTTCGGGTGCCGACTGGGCGGAGATGACCACGGGCGATCCGACCTTCACCGGGCGCGATCAGATCTGGGCCGCATCGGTTCAGGAGATCGCCAAGGCGCCCCTGCTGGGGCACGGCTTCGGTGCGGTGTGGTCGATGTTACCGCTGTTTCACCCGCTGGGTCAGTACGTTGGTTTCTGGACGGACTCTTACGATACGCTTCTGGCCATCAACCAATCCCACAATGGCTACCTCGACCTCTTGATGCACGGAGGCCTGTTCCTTTTTGTCATTGTGATGATTTTTATCCTGAAGATCATCAAAACGATGATCCAAACCTTCCGCTCGACCGACCGGTGGGCGATTGCCGGCAACGTCTTCGTCGGGACTTTCTTGCTGAATACGCTGCTTAACAATATGATGGAGTCGACAATCTTCTTCCCTGATGGTCTTCTCGGGACGTTCCTCATCCTCGTCGCGCTGGCGCAAGTCAGTTGGAGTAAGCACCGAATTTGATCTAAGCCATTGTGACTGAATGACATCACGGGTAATTTTCCCGGACCTGATGCATGGCTAAATCACACAGGCATTAAATATCACCGATTGAAAGACCCGCCCGCCGTGCATATCAAGCGACCTGAATTGGGCAGAACCTAGGCCAGAAGCCATGAGCGTGCGCGCTGATGACATCGACCCCGAAGCGACCGCGCTGGCAGGCCCCCTGCCACACGGTTCCGCCGCGCCTTCACGCCGGGATGGTGCGATAGGAATGAAAGGCGGTCGCAGAACCGGCGCCGATGTGGACCATGGGCCGCCGCCCCGGCTCGATGCACCGCCGCCGCGGCACGATCTCCTCGTCGTCAAGAACATCGACCGCGCGCTGCGGATCGCCGACCCGCTGCTGATGTTCATCAGCGGCCTCGTCGTCGCCAATATCATGCTGGGCGAGCGCAACGTGATCGAACACGTGATCGTCTCGCTCAGCGCCTCGCTCCTCCTGTCCCAGGTGCTGAAGCAGACGAAGGTGTACGACACGCCGTCCCACCTCTTCCGCATTTCGGTGCTGTTGCAGCTCAGCCGGGCGCTGCTCTTCACCTTCGTCGCGGTCATCGCCGTCGCCTTCCTGATGGAGGCGCGCGACTATACGCGCGATTGGGTGCTGGTCTGGATGGCGAGTGCCGCCGTCGGCATCGCCGGGTTCCGCCTGGCCGTCATCATCGCCGCCCGCTCGGCGCTGGAGAACGGGCGGCTGCAGCAGAAGATCGCCGTCTATGGCGGGGACGAGAAGGGCGCCACCGTCCTCAATCACCTCCTGTCCATGTCGGACGCGCGCTACCGCGTGGTCGGCTTCTACGACGACCGTTCCGCCCGTGTTCCGGACCAGATCAAGGGCATCCACTATCTCGGCGGGATGGAGGAGCTGACCGAGGCCGTCCAGCGCGGCAAGGTCGACGAGGTGATCCTCGCCCTGCCGCTGGCCCCGGTGGACCGGGTGGACGAGCTCATCAACCGCCTCGCCTCCTACGACGTCACCGTCTACTTCTCTCCCGACCCGGTGCTGTGGCAGTTCTTCGATCGCCCGTTCGAGACGATCGGCGGCGCGCCCATGCTGCTCGCACTCGATTCGCCGATCCACGGCTGGGGCGCCGTCGCCAAGTTCATCGAGGATCGGCTGATCGCAGCGGTGCTCCTCGTCCTCGCGTCGCCGCTGCTGGCGCTGGCGGCGTTGGCCGTGAGGCTCGATTCCGGCGGCCCCGTCTTCTTTCGCCAGCCGCGCCGGGGGTGGAACGGCGCCCTGTTCGACATCTACAAATTCCGCACCATGCGTACCGACATGGCCGACTTCGCCGGCGCCCGTCAGGCGACCCGCGACGACCCGCGCGTCACCCGCGTGGGACGGATCCTCAGGCGCACGTCGATCGATGAACTACCCCAGCTCTTCAACGTGTTGAATGGCGACATGAGCCTCGTCGGGCCCCGCCCCCATGCGCTCGGCACCCGCGCCGAGGGCAAGCCCTTCGAAGAGGCGGTGGCCCACTATATGCGCCGCTACCGTGTGAAACCCGGCATCACCGGCTGGGCCCAGGTAAACGGCTGGCGCGGCGAGACCGACACCAACCAGAAGCTCCACGCGCGCGTGCGCTACGATATCGAATATATCGAGAATTGGAGCTTCTGGCTGGACATCTACATTCTCGTCATCACGCCCTTCACGCTGATCTTCCGCTCCAAGAACGCCTACTGAGCGCGGCTACGGCGGCCAAACCGTGGGCAAGTCCCCGCGCGCGGCCCCGGTTAAGGAAACGCTAACCATAGCGGCACAACCCTCCGACGAGCTTCCGGGTGGGACCTTTCATGCGCCGCATCGCCGCCATCGCCATTCTCTTTGCCCTGTCGGCGTGCGCCACCGAGGGGACCGCGCCATGCCCGGCAGGCGGCGCCCCCTCCCCCTGCCCGGTATACAAATCGCCGGACGATGCCGCGCTCGCCCCGTCCTGCAGCCCCTGCGGCGGGCCGATCCCGCTCGCCGACCCGTTCCCGGTGCCGCGCGGCTTCCAGCCGTGGGCGGAGGGGTTCGAGGGGCCGATGCGCTTCGTCGTCGGCGATCAGCTCCAGATCAACCTGCCCTTCTATGCCGACGAGAACACCACCACCCTCGTCGCGCCGGACGGCAACGTCTATGTCGGCCTCATCGGCTCGGTGCGCGCCGTCGACCGCACCCCCGGCGAGCTCGCAGCGGAGCTGAAGCAGCGCTATTCCCGCTATCTGCGCTTCCCGGACGTTGGCGTGATCCCCACCGCGTTCGAGAGCCGGCAGGTGTTCATCGGCGGCGAAGTGGAGGAGCCGGGGGCGTTGCAGCTCGTCGGCCCGACCGGCGCGCTGGAGGCCGTCTTCCAGGCCGGCGGCTTCACCGATCTCGCCTACATGAAGAACGTCGTTCTGATCCGCCGTGGCCCGAACGATTTGCCGATGATGCGCTTCCTGGACCTGAAGTCGTTCGCCAACGACGGGACGCCGACCGAGAACACGCTGCTCAAGCCCTTCGACATCATCTATGTGCCGAAGAGTCCGATCGCGAAGATCAATCAATTCGTCGAGCAGTATATTGAGGGGGTCGTTCCCTTCAACCAGAGCTTCAGCTACGTTATCTTCAACCAGAACTGACGGCGGGCGCGCAGCGGTGCTGATCACCATTCTCATCCCGACGCGCAACAGGCCCCGCCCGCTGGCCCGCGCGCTGGCCAGCGTCGCCGCACTGACCGTCCCCGAAGGCGCCGCGGTGGAGGTGCTGGTCGCCGACAATTCGGCCGACTTCAACGCCCGGACGGTGGTGGAGGAGGCTGCTCCCCCCTTCTCTGTCACGACCATCCACGTGCCTCGGCCGGGGGTCGCGACGGTGCGCAATGCGGGCGTCGCGGCGGCAAAGGGCGACCTCGTCGCCTTCCTCGACGACGATTGCGAGGCCGATCCCGGCTGGCTGGCCGCGCAGGTGGCCACATTGGCCGCGACCGGGGCGGACGGCAGCTTCGGCCCGCGGATCGCGCGCATCGCAGAGGACGGCCCACGAGGTGGGGCGGCGGGCGCGCCTGACGCCGCGCTCATCGCCAGCACCTATTCGCGCGATCTTCATCTTGCGGACGGCGCTGACGTGACGGACCGCGATGCCCACCTGCCGCTGCCGGGTGCGGTCTTCTTGGCCGCCCGCTGCCTGGCGATGCGGCCCGGCCCGTTCGATCCGCGGCTCGATTCCATCGGCGCCGAGGATGTGCTTCTCTTTCGCCAGCTTCGCGAGGCGGGGCGGCGTTTCGTTTGGTCGCCGGGCGCGCGGGTGGTGGAGGAGATCCCGGCCGCGCGGGCCAATCCGTCCTTCGTGATGCGCCGGCGCTACGTGTCCGGTCAGCACAGGTGCATCGTGCCGATGATGCTGGAGCCGCCACGCCGGGGTGAAATGCTGGGCCACATGCTGAAGGGGGGCGCAGCGCTGGCGGTTGCGGCGCCGCTCGCGCTGGCCGGGCGCGGGCTCACCGGGCGCTGGCCCGAACGCGCGACCGGGTTGACGATGAGCGGCCTCGGCAAGTTGACCTGGTGGCGCAGAAACGGCCCGGCTCTATATGGCCAAGGGCATCGCTAGAACCGTCTGCCGCCGGCAGCTCGCGGCGCCGCCGGACGACGCACGCTCAGCGGGCCGGGGCGATCGACCGGCCGGGCGATTGGCGGCCCCGGGCGATTGGCGGTTCGGGGCGATCGGCAGCCCGGGGCGATCGGCGGTCCGGGCGATCGGTGGTTCGGGGCGATCGGCGGTTCGGGGCGATTGGCGGTCCCGCACGACCGGCAGTCCGGGCGCTCGGCGGTCCCGGAGATCGGCGGTCCCGGAGATCGGCGGTCCCGGAGATCGGCGGTCCCGGAGATCGGCGGTCTTGGAGATCGGCGGTCTTGGAGACCGGCCGCGCCGCCTGGCGTCGAGCCGGGACTGTCGTATTCGGCGGGGTCGTCGAGCCGGCGTTATCAGCGGGCTGGTCGACCCGATGGGTCAGCGCACCGGCCGTTGGCGGGCAGGAACAGTCGGCAGGCCGGGCGGGCGACGGGATCGACGGTTGTGTGCGATGAGACGGACATGCGGGATGGATCATTGACGAGGCGAACCGGGGACGCGGGATGAGCGGCGACGAGACCGATGAGAAGAGCGTCTCCTCCGGGAGCGCCGTTGCGCCCCGTCCGCCGATGGACGATCCGGACGACCCCACGCTCGGCAGCGGTCTGCACTTTGGCTTCAGCCGCTGGACCGTGAGCTATGGCCGGTTGACCTCCGACGACGCGGGCCCTGCGTCTGCCACGTCCGCCGCCGACTCACCCGCCCCCCTCGCACCGGAACGAACGCCGGCCCACCTTGCCAGCTCCGAGGCGGCGACCCTGGCGCCCCCGCCGCCCACGTCGAACGACCTTGCCGCGCCCGACACGCACCGCGCGCAGAACGGTCCCGCGCCAAACCCGTCCGCCCCTGCCGACACATCCGCTCTTCCGAGCCCAGGCTCTACACCGACCGCGAGAGCCACGCCGGATGCCGACGCCCTGTCGGACGCGGGCGCCGTGCCGGGCCCAGGCGCCACGCCGAGCGCGAACCTCTTGCCGAGCCCGGGCGCCACGCCCAGCCCGGGCGCCACGCCGGATGCGAACGCCATTCCGAGCGCGAGCGCTGAGCCGGGCGCAGGCGCCACAACGGGCGGGAGCGCCGTGCCGGGCGCAAGCACCATGCCGGGCGCGGGCGCCAAGCCGAGCGTGGGCACCATGCCAGACGCAGGCGCCGTGCCGGGCGCAGGTGCTGTGCCGGGCGCAGGTGCTGTGCCGGGCGCAGGTGCCGTGGCGGGTCCGGCGCACCTTGCGCAGGGGGCCGCCGCGACGCCGCCGCCGGAGCTGATGCCGATACCGCGTGGTTCGCCCGCCCGTTCCGCGATCGCTGCGGGGACCGCGGAGCAAGTCTCCGCCCCGCCACCTCCGCCCGGCGGCAAGCGGCCCAGCTTGCGCAGCCGCATCCTCGGGCTTCGCCACCGCGCTGAAGATCAGACGGCCGCGCAGGTATCGTCGCCCGCCCCATCCGCACCGTCCACCGACCCCACGCAGGGCGATGCGGCAGCGCAAATGGCCGCGCCGTCTCCCGCACCGGCCGGCATTGCGGCGCCTCCTGCCGAACTCGCCGATCAGCCGAACACGGCAGTTCAACCCTCCACGCTGGAGCGATCGGCGGAGGATGGTCGCGCCGCTCAGACGCCCGGCCGAACGGTGGAGAACGAGCACGCCGCTCAAGCGCCCGAAGAGGCGGCGGAGACCCTGAATGCCGCACCGGCACCCGCGCCAACGGCAGACGCGGGGCCAGAGGAGCGCACGCTGACGCCAGTGGAGCACGGACCCGAGGCGCAGCCGCTCCGACCCGGTGCGGGGGACAGACCCGGCGCACCGGCGCCTGAGGCTGAGGCTGAGGCTGAGGCTGAGGCTGAGGCTGAGGCTGAGGCTGAGGCTGAGACTGAGAGTAAAGCCGCAGCTCTGGCAACGGTGCCAGGGGCCGACCACGGGTCCGCAGCATCGTCGCCCATGCCAACGCAAGACCGCGCCCCGCGGACGCTTGTGTCAGCGTTAAAGGATGAACACGCGGCATTGATCCGCATGCCGTCCACGAGGATGGGCGCACCCGTTGCACAGGGGGACGAGTCGGCGGCAGCATCGGGGTCAGACGGCACGCCAGACGCGCAGCCAGACTCGGCGCCGCATAGTGGCCCGTCTCTCGCCCCGCCTGAGACACCCACAAGCAATGCGGGCGAACCCGCCGTTCAGCCGGACGCGCTCGCCCGATCGCCCGCCCCCGGCCGAGGCGCTCCCGCAAGTCCATCTTCAGCCAAGCCCGATCCTCATCATGCAACGTCGGAGGATGCGGCGACGGAGCACCTCGCGCAGGCGCAGCTCACCTCCACGGCACAGCCTGAGCCAGCGCCGGCAGCGGAGACCGTGATCGAGATCGAAGCCATGCCCACCACTGAGCGTCTCGCCGACCGGGCACCCGCGTCCGAACCAGCCGCCGCGCAATCTCCATCGCCCGTATCGGTCTCTCCGGAACGTCCGCACGCCGCGGAATCGCAGGAGGCGGCCCCCTCCCGGCCGGCCCATCAGATGGAGGCCCTTTCCGCCGAAGGAGCGGCATCTACTGCCCGTCCCCCCGTCGCGGGGGTGGCGGCATCCGCTCTGGCGGGCGATGCGACGTATACGCCTTCCGCCGCACAGCCCACGCCGGCGGATCCCGCTGCGTCGGCAGCTCGGTCGGCTTCACCCTCCTTTGAGCCGCCAGTAGGGCCAGCGTCCGCCCCGGCGGGGTCCCCCAGCGATGCCTCTTTCGCGGCGATGCCCACCCCGGCGGGGCCGTCTGCGGCCGCACCTCGGGCGGCTTCACCCTCACCTGAGCCGCCAGCAGTGCCAGAGTCCGCGCCGGCCGGGACTCAGATCGATGCCTCTTTCGCGGCGATGCCCGCCCCGGCGGAGCCCTCAGCGGCCGCACCTCAGGCGGCTTCACCGTCACCTGAGCCGCCAGCAGTGCCAGAGTCCGAGCCGGCAGGGCCTTCCATTGATGCCCCCTTCGCCGCGGTACCGGCTCCAGGAGTGCCTTCTGCGGTCGTGCCTCAGGCGGCTGCACCCTCACCTGAGCCGCCGACGGGGCCGGCGTCCGCCCCGGCGGGGCTTCACGTCGATGCCCCTTTGGCGGCGGTACCGGCTCCGGCGGCGCCTTCTGCGGGCGCACCTCAGGCGGCGTCGCCCGTCGCGGGGGCGCCCGCCGCGGGGGGACGCGTAGTGACGGAGGCTGCGTCACAGAACGCCGGGGCGGGGACCGCGCCCGGCGAGCCCGTCGCCTGGGCCGCTGCGGCTCAGCCCGATGACACGACCACCGCCGCCACCGGCGCCACGCGCGGACGCGACCGCCTTCGCCGCGACGCGCCGGATGGGCCGCCGAGTGCGCGCCGGGACGGGCCGTTGCCGCCGCGCCCAAGCCGTCGCACCCGCAGCACCGGCACCGGCACCATCGAAGGCCCCGGCCCCGGCATCCTCGGCAGCACCACGGCACCGCCCGAAAGCAACCGCCGTGCCCAGCGCATCGAAGGCGGCGGCACCGTCATCATCGACGAGAAGCTGTTCGACCTCGTCGACTGGTCGGCCCTCGGCATCTCCATCCGCTCCGACGAGCAGCTCTACAAACTCGGCGACGTCGAGACGCTGGAGCTGGAGATCGACCTCGGCGACTACGCGGTCAATCTCGACCTCGAGGCGGAGGTGGTGAACCGCAATTCGCAGCGCACCGGCTGGCGCTTCCGCGAGCCGACCGACACGCAGCGCCAGGTGCTGCGCTCGCTCATGCACGCCTCCCTCACGGGCCGGAACTTCCAAGCCCCGCGCGGACCCGTCGGCAGCATCAAGCCCGACGACGAGACCGCCGAGCTGACACCGATCTGGCCCACCCCGCGGCGCAGGCGGGTGATGTTCAGCCCCATCGGCGCACTGATGTCGCTGCCCTTCAACGCGGCCGTCATCGCGCTGATTTCGGGCGCGGCCATTCTCACCATGCGAAGCGGAGAGGAGAGCCCGCCGGCGCCCGCCTCGCTGGACCTCGTTCCCGCGCGCGTTTCCCCCGCCGCGAGCGAGGCCGCCGCAACCCGGCCGCCGCCCCCCGCCGGCGCGACCGAAGCGCTCGCAGCGGCCGTCGCGGTGGACCGGATCGCGCTCGACATCGCCGGGCCCGGCCTCCTCCTCTCGTGGGCCGGCGTCGAAGGCGAGAGGTTCGACGAGATGCAGGCCATCGCCACCGTGTCGAGCGACGCCGATACGGCCGCCCCGCGCATCATCCTCAGCCCGTGTGCCTGTATTCTGGGCCGCATCGAAACAGAAGCGGGCGCACGCCTCGTCCCCGGCGAACCGGCGGCCTCGCTCTTCCCGGCCGATGCGGTGGGCTTCGTGGAGGCCGTCTTCGACGCCGCCGCCGCGCCGCTTCCGGGCACCTCCGTTCTCGTCGATCTGCCCTATTCGGGCGAAACCATCGCCGGGACGGTGCAATCGTCCGCCCCGAGCCGGAGCGGGGACGGCGTCCTCGGACTGCCCGAGCGGCAGCGCGGCGAGCCGGGGACCGTCGTCTCCCGGATCACGACGACGCCCGGCATCGAGCCGCGCCTCGCCGGGACGCCCGTCATCGTCCGCGTCGCCGCCGCCGCGCCCTGAGCACCACCAAACCGACGGCAGGTTGACGCGGGGCGAATGTGGGCAGAAGGGATGAGCCGACCCCGCCGCGCCCCCGCGGCCGGCGGGGGCGGTCCCTGAGGCCGCTTCCCCCTTCTCCCCGCCCCGCGTGCCGGCCCGCCGCACACAGGGCTTCGCCCCGGACCACCCCCCGTGCATCTCGACCCTGTTTCGATCGGCGTCTTCGGCTTCGCTGTCGCGCTTCTCGGCCTCTCCAAAGGCGGCCTCGCGGGGATGGGCCTCATGGCCATGCCGCTCATGCTTCTGGTGATGCCGCCGGCCACCGCCGCGGGGCTGATGCTGCCCATCCTGATGACCCAGGACGCGCTCACGGTGTGGATCTATCGCGGCCAGTGGGACACGAAGAACCTCAAGATCCTGGTGCCCGGCGCGATGATCGGCATCGCCGTCGGCCTCGTCTCATTCGCCGTGATGCCGGCAAGGCTGCTGCTCTTCGTGCTCGGCGCGGTGACGCTCGCCTTCGCGGTGCGCGGCCTCCTCGCCAAGGCCGCCCCGGCGCGCGTGCCCCATGCGGGCGTCGGCGTGTTCCTGGGCGCTGTGTCGGGCTTCACCTCCACAATTTTGCACCAGGGCGGCCCACCGTTTCAGATCTACCTGATCCCGCAGCGCCTGCCGCGCGACGTCTTCATCGCCACCGGGGCGATCTTTTTCGCCATCGTGAACTTGTCCAAGCTGCCCGGCTTCATCGCGCTCGGCCAGCTCAACCAGCACAATCTCCTGATCGCGCTCGCCGCCGCGCCGTGGGCCTTGTTCATGACGTGGGTCGGTTCACGGGTCGCCAAGCGCATCTCGGTCGAGAAATTTTACGTGATCATTCATTGGCTTCTGGCGCTGGTCGGCGCAAAGCTACTATTCGATGCGCTTGTTTAAAAAACACGTGCGGCAAGAAACGAACGGAGGACATTCATGCGCGTATTGATCATCGGCGGCGGCGGCTTCATCGGCCAGAAGATCGCGAAAGCGCTGGCGAAAAGCGGCACCCTGCGCGGCCAGGCGATCACTCACCTGGAGCTCGCCGACATCGCGGCACCGCCGACGGTGGACGCGCCGTTCGGCGTCTCCCATCATGCGGTCGACATTTCCGACAAGGCGCAGTGCGACGCGCTGTTCCAGTGCAACCCGGACGTGGTCTTCCACCTGGCGGCCATCGTGTCGGGCCAGGCCGAGGCGGAATTTGACACCGGGATGAGGGTCAACCTCTTCGGCACCTACAACGTGTTCGAGGCGGCCAAAGCCCTCGGCACGAAGCCGGTGGTGGTGTTCTCCTCGTCCTGCGCGGTCTATGGCGGCGAGATCGAGGAGCCGATCCTGGATTGGACGCACCTCAACCCGCAGACGAGCTACGGCGCGCAGAAGGCGATCGGCGAGCTCTTGTGCACCGACTATTCGCGCAAGGGCTACATCGACGGGCGCGCACCGCGGCTGCCGACGATCACCATCCGCCCCGGCAAGGCAAATGCGGCGGCGTCGTCCTTCATGTCGTCGATCTTCCGCGAGCCGCTGCAGGGTCAGGAAGCGGTGTGCCCCGTCACGCCGGATTATGCGCTGTGGTATTTGTCGCCGCGCAAGGTGGTCGAGAACCTCATCAAGTGCGCGGAGATCCCGGCCGAGAAGCTGGGCGAGAACCGCGGCTTCGCGCTGCCGGGCCGCGTCGGCACCATCGGCGAGATGGTGGAGGCGATGCGCAAGGTTGCAGGCGACGAGCCGGTGAAGCGCATCAAGTGGGAGCCGGACCAGCGCATTCTGGACATCGTTATGGGTTGGCGCCCGCATATCGAGCCGACGAAGGCGCTCGCCCTCGGCCTCACCGCGGACGACAGCTTCGAGGACAACGTCCGCTACTTCCTGGAAGACGACATCCAGGTCCCCGCGGCCTGAGACATCGGCCCGGCCGCCGCAGCTCCGGTTGCGGCGGCCCGCTGTGGCTCTTCAAGCTGCCACGGCCCGCGACACGGTCCCGCCAGCGCACGGCCGGCGGGACCGCGATCCGTCAGTTGATCGGCGTCAGCACCGGGCGGCCTTCGAACCAGGCCTTGAGGTTGCGCACGACGAGATCGCCCATCATCCAGCGCGTCTTCTCGGTGGCCGAGCCCTGGTGCGGTGACAGAACCACGTTGTCGAGCGCCAGCAGCGCAGGCGGAACGTGGGGCTCCTTCTCGAACACGTCGAGCGCCGCGCCGGCGATGCGCTTCTCCTGAAGCGCCTTGATCAGCGCCGGCTCGTCCGCCGTCGTGCCGCGGCCGACGTTGACGAAGAAGCCGTCCGGCCCCAGCGCGTCGAACACTTCGGCGTTGAACATCTTCGCGGTCGCGGCGCCGCCCGGCATGACGTTCATCAGCCAGTCGACGTCCTTCGCCATCGCCGTCAGCGAGGAATAGTGCGGGTAGGGCACAAAGTCCTGCTTGGTGCGGCCGAAGTAGACGACCTGCATCTTGAACGCCTGGCAGCGTGCGGCGATTTCCTTGCCGACACGGCCGAGACCGGCGATGCCGACCGTCTTGCCGGTCAGCTCGGCGGTGAGGCCGTAGGGGCCTTTGGACTCCCACAGCCCCTCGCGGGTGTAGCGGTCGGCCTGGGGCAGCTTGCGCGCGAGGCCGATCATCAGGCCCAAGGTGATCTCGGCCATCGCGTCGTTCAGCACGTCGGGCGTGAAGGTCGCCTTCAGCCCGCGCGCGGTGCAATAGTCGACGTCAAGGCCGTCATAGCCGACGCCGAAGGAGGAGATCATCTCCAGCTTCGGCAGCGCGTCCAGCACCTCGTTCTTCACCCCTGCGCCGCCGTTGATGATGGCGCCGCGGATCTTCGGCCCGACCTCGGCGATGAAGCCGGCCTTGTCGTCCTTGTCGTGAAGGGTGTGCAGCGTGTAGCCGTCAGCGAGCGCCTGATGGATGGACGCCTGCATCGGCGTGACGATGAGGATGTCGGGCTTCGTCACGCCGCCACCACCGTCTGCTTCTGCTCGCCGAGACCGGCGATGCCGAGGGTCATCACGTCGCCCTCGTTGAGGTAGACCGGCGGCTTCATGCCCATGCCGACGCCGGGAGGGGTGCCGGTGGTGATGATGTCGCCCGGCTTCAGCGTCATGAAGCGCGACAAGTAGGAGATGACCTCGGGCACGTTGAAGATCAGCGTGTTGGTGTTGCCGGTCTGGCGGCGCTCGCCGTTCACGTCCAGCCACATGTCGAGGTTGTGCGGGTCGGGCACCTCGTCGGCGGTGACGAGCCAGGGGCCGATCGGGCCGAAGGTGTCGTGCGATTTGCCCTTGGTCCACTGCCCTTCCATCTTGGTCTGGAAGGTGCGCTCGGACACGTCGTTCATCACCGCGTAGCCGGCGACGTAATTCAGCGCGTCCGCCTCGGAGACGTACTTCGCGGTGTCGCCGATGATCACGGCGAGCTCGACTTCCCAGTCCAGCGCGTCGGAGCCGCGGGGCTTCTCCACGTCGTCATAGGGGCCGCAGATGGCGGTGGTCGCCTTGGCGAAGAGGATGGGCTGCTTCGGCGGCTCGGCGCCGGTCTCGGCGGCGTGGTCGGAATAGTTGAGGCCGATGCAGATGCACTTGCCCGGATGGCCGATGCAGGCGCCGATGCGGCCCGGCTTCTCCACCATCGGCAGACCCTCGACGTCGAGCGAGCGGATCTGGTCGAGCATCTCGGGCGACAGGGTGGCGGCGGAGATGTCGGCGATGTGGTCCGACAGGTCGCGGACGAGGCCGTCGGCGTGCATCAGGCCGGGTTTTTCGAACCCAGGCAGGCCATAGCGCAGTAGTTTCACAGGATGCATCCTCCTCCGAGCGGCGTGGCGCGCTCGTTGCGGCGCACCTTTGCGCCCCTCATAGCGTGCCATGGCGCTGAATAACAGAGTCGGCGCAACCAATGGCTTGCGCCGGAAACCGCGGGCGCGCGCCTCGGTGCGGCCTCGATTGCGGCGCTGGTAAATCTCCTATTTCCCGCCGCGACGATGGCCGTGCAAGTCCCGCAATCTATGATCGCGTTGAAAGTCCTGCGACAGGGAGCGGCGCGGAATGACTGAACCTGCACCGAGCGCGAATGCGGCACCGGCCATCATGCCGGCGGCCTTGCTCGGCGGCGCGAATGCGGTGCGCGATCTCCTCGCCCTCGTGCGTCGCCACCTGGACCTCGACGTCGCCTACGTCTCACGGCTGAACTCTGAAACCTGTACGCTGTGCGAGGTCGACGCGGACGCCTCCTCCCCGCTCAGCCGCGGCGGGCCGATGTCGCGGCAGCGCCACGAGACCTATTGCGG
Source organism: Acuticoccus yangtzensis (assembly GCF_001927245.1). GTDB lineage: Bacteria > Pseudomonadota > Alphaproteobacteria > Rhizobiales > Amorphaceae > Acuticoccus > Acuticoccus yangtzensis. The sequence continues at coordinate 131,492 of NZ_MJUX01000008.1, forward strand.
GCTCGTCGCCTCGGGCGTGCTGCCGCAGTTGATGACGGACACGTTGGATCACCCCGTCGCGCGGGGCCTCGCCGTGACGGGCGAATTGGCGATCCGCGCCAACATCTCGGTGCCGGTCGTGCTGTCCGACGGGACGGTCTACGGCATGTTCTGCGCCTTCTCGCATCAGCCCAACCCGGCGCTGAACGAGCGCGATCTCAACGTGGTCAAGCTGTTCGCCCACCTCGCCTCGCTCAGCATCGAGGCCGAGTTGACGGCGGACCGCGCCGCCCGCGAGAAGCGCGACAGGCTGGAACCCTATCTCTCCGGCCGCACGCCGCTGACGATGATGCTGCAACCGGTCTGGGACGTGACGGCGGAGGTGCCGTTCGGCGCGGAAGCTCTATGCCGCTTCTCCGGCGAGCCCAAACGCGGGCCGGACAAGTGGTTCGCCGAGGCGGGCGAGGTCGGCCTCGGCGCCCAGCTGGAGCTGGCGGCCGTCCGCAGGGCGCTCGAAACGTTGCCGTACCTGCCGCAGGACTCGCTTCTGATGATCAACGCCTCGCCCGAGACGGTGATCGACCCCGGCTTCGGCAGGATGCTGGAGGGCGCACCGTTCGAGCGGCTGGTCGTCGAGATCACCGAGCACGCGATCGTCGAGGAATACGAGCCGCTGGTGAAGGCGTTGACGCCGTTTCGCCACTCCGGCCTCAGGATCGCCGTCGACGACATGGGCGGCGGCTATGCCAGTCTGTGCCACGTGTTGAAGCTGCAGCCCGACGTGATCAAGGCGGACATGTCGATCGTGCGCAACATCGACAGCGACGCCTCTCGCCGAGCGATGATCTCGGCCATGGCGGGCTTCGCCGCGGAGACGGACACCATCCTCCTGGCGGAGGGCGTCGAGACGGCCCCGGAGCTGTCGACGTTGCTCAATCTCGGCGTGGATCTGGCGCAGGGCTATTTCCTCAGCCGCCCGGTCGCGGCGGAGACGATCGGCGACACGATCGACTCCGGACTTCCGCACGGCGGCCGCGCGGCCATCGACGCGATCGCCGAGACCACGCGGCAGGACAACGCATTGGGCGCGCTGCACTTCCCCGCCGCCCCCGCGAGCGCCGCCGGCGGCTGAGCGCGGCCCCGTGCCGCGGAACGGGCGGTCAGGAGGCCGTCCACCCCCCGTCGATCACCATCGCCTGGCCGGTGACGAAGGCGGATTCGTCGGAGGCGAGGTAAACCGCCATCGCGGCGATTTCCTCGGCTTGGGCGATCCGGCCCATCGGCTGACGCGCGATGAAGGACTTCATCGCCCCCTCGTAGTCGCCGGTCGCCCGCAGACGCTCGTGCAGCGAGGGCGAGTCCACCGTACCGGGGCAGATGGCATTCACCCTGATGCCCTTCGTCACATAATCCACCGCCACCGACTTGGTGAGGCCGATGATCCCCGCCTTGGACGCGCCGTAAACGCAGCGGTTCGGTACGCCGATGATCGACGACGCGGCCGAGGCGATGTTGACGATCGTCCCGCCGCCGCGCTCCACCATGCCCGGCACCGCAGCGCGAATGGTGCGGAAGATCGACTTCACGTTCAGCTCGAAGGCGAAGTCGAAGTCTTCGTCGGTCGCCTGTTCGATGGTTCCGCCGTGAACCACGCCCGCACAGTTGAAGAGGATGTCGGGCTTGGTGCGGGCGACCGCCTCGTCCACCGCGGCCTGGTCCGTCACGTCGAGTACGAAGGTCTCAATGCCCTCGGGAAGGCCCTTCAGCCCCTCGGCGTTGCGGTCGGTGGCGAGAACCGTGGCGCCTTCGCGCGCGAAGGCGATGGCCGTGGCGCGGCCGATACCCTGTGCCGAAGCCGTGCAGAGGGCGCGTTTTCCCGAAAGGCGCATGGACAGTCCCGATCGTTTCTCGTGTGAAGTCATTCGTGTGTGCTTATGGGGCGGTATCCCGCCAAAGGCTCCCATAAACGCGATCGCAACAAAACACGAGAGAGACGGCGACGGCGCGGCCGCCCGGGCCGCCGCGCCGTCATGTCGTCACCCCGCGTGCGGGCTGGGCTCCGCCGGCAGGTAATCCGGGTTCGTCCAGAACACGAGCCGGTTGCCGGCGGGGTCGGTCAGGGGCATTTCGAGATAGCCCCACGGCTGCATTGCCGGCGGACCCGGCCGAGCGAAACCCACGGGCCGCCCCTCGAGCTCGCCATGCAGCGCCCTCACGTCGGAGACGCGCAGGCGCACCGCCGAACCCGGCGTCGCATCACCATGGTGCTGCGACAGGTGCAGGCTCCGTCCACTTCGCGCGATCCCCATGTAGAGCGGGAGATCGTCCGCGAAGCGGTGCTCGAAGATCACCGAGAAGCCGAGCCAGTCGACGAAGAAGGCCCGCGTCGCCGCCTCGTCGTAGAAGCGCAGGATGGGCGTGACCTCTTCGATGGCGAGCATCAGTCCTTCGGCCGGGCGAAGGAGAAGTCGACCATGACGTGCTCGGCATACGCCGGCCGCTCGCTCAGCCGCTTATAGTAGGCGGCAAGGTTCGGCAGGTCCGGACGCTCGATCTCCATCTCGTAATAGCGGTAGAGAAGGAGGCCGAAGTTGATATCGGCGATCGACAGGCTGTCCGAGGCGAGGAAGGGGCGCTCCGCCAGGATCGGCTCGGCCTTGGCGAGACCCTTGTGGATGGCCGTGCCGATCTCGCCGATCTTGGCCCAATTGCGCTCGGCCGGGCGGACCCGCACCAGCGAGACGAACATCGTCGCAATCGGGATCTCCACCGCGCGCACCGCCCATTCGGCCCACATGTCGGCGGAGAGCTCGTCCTGGCCGGACGCCGGCCACAGCCGCCGCTCCGGGTCCTTCAGCGCCAGCCACCGCACCACGGCGGACGATTCCCACATCACCCGGCCATCGTCGGTCTCGATCGTCGGCACCAGGCCGTGCGGGTTCTTGGCGAGATAGTCCGGTGTATCGTTGCCGCCGAACGCACCGCCGATGTCCTCGCGCTCGTAAGACAGTCCGAGCTCGGCGAGTGTCCACGTGACACGCTGCACATTGGCCGAGGTCGCGCGGCCGAGAACCTTGAGCATTCGTTGCCCTCCCCTTTGGTCCAGCGCTTTATGCCCGACGCGCGTTAGGTGTACCAGCACTCATCTTCACCGCACCGTTCACATCGGCGCGTGTTGCACGGCCGTCGCCGGGGTCGGCGCGCCATGACGGCAACCAAAGCGGGCGACGCGCGGTTTCCTTTTGAACAACCGGACCGGAGCGATGCACACCCTCATCTTTCGCAACCTTGCCGAGCTGCGCCAGAATTATTGGTTCTGGCCCTCCCTCCTGACCGCGGTCGCCTTCTTTCTGGGGCTCGGCCTCCCCTTCGTCGACACGCTCGTCGGCGCGGCGTGGATGGCGGCCCTCCCCTTCGTCGAGCCGACGGGGGTGGACGGTGCGCGCGCGATCCTCACGACGCTGGCCGGGGCCACCTTGGGCGTCGCGGGTGTCGCCTTCTCCATCACCATCGTCGCCGTGAACTTCGCCAGTTCCAACTATGGGCCGCGGCTGATCGGCAACTTCATGGGCGACAGGATAAACCAGGTGGTGCTGGGCGTGCTCGTCTCCACCTTCGTCTATTGCATCACGGTGCTCTCCACCGTCCACGCGCAAAACGAGATCCAGGACACGCAGGTGGCGACCTTCGTGCCGCAGCTTTCGGTGATGTTCGCGATGGTGCTGACGCTCGTCTCCGTCGGCGCGCTGATCGGCTACATCCACCACATTCCGGAGAGCATCAACATCATGAACCTCGTCGCGCGCATCGGCGAGAAGCTGCGCGCGGCGATCGTGAAGACCCTGGACGAGGAGGCGCAGCGGCAGCGGGAGCGGGTCGCGGTGGACGTGTCCGCATGGCGCACGACGCCGCGGCCGAGCGGCACCACCGTGCGCGCCGAGGTGTGCGGCTACCTTCAGCAGATCGACATCGCCGCACTCGAGGGGATCGCGAGCCGGGCGGAGGGCCACATCGAAATCCACCGCAGTCCGGGCGATTTCCTCACGCTCGGCGAGCCGATCCTCACCCTATGGCCGGAGCAGGACGAGGCGGTGATCGGTGAGGTTCGCGCCGCGCTCACCCAGGGCTCCAACCGTACCGAGTTCCAGGACGTTCTCTTCCTGTCGGATCAGCTCGTCGAAGTGCTGGCGCGGGCCCTGTCGCCGGGGGTGAACGATCCCAACACGGCCAAGCTTTGCCTCGACTGGTTGCGCTCCGGCCTCTCCGCCTTCGCCGAGCGCGAGCCCTGGCAGCCTGTGGGGCCGGACAGCCGCGTGCGCTACACGCGGGTGACGTTCGTCGAGATGCTGGAGCGCTCGTTCGGAGACATGCGCCAATATGTGGCCACCGACCGCTCGGTGTCGCTGCACGCGCTCGGCGTGCTCACGGATCTCGCGATCATCGCGGCGACCCGGCCGATGGTGGACGCCGTGGAAGGGGAGATCGACCGCCTCGCCCGCGCGGCCGAGGCGATGCTTCCCGATCCCGTCGCGAAAGCGGAACTGGCCGCGGCGCTGAAGGCGGCGCGTGAAAAGATCGCGACACGGCACACGCAGCCCATCGGCGCGGGAACGGCCCGCGCGCCCGCGTGAACGAGAGGATGGCCGGCGACGCGCTGAGGCGTCAGCCCTTGTATCCCTGCCGGGACGCGTTGGCTTCGGCCGCGTCGCGTCCGGGGAATCCGGAGGGCGAGGCGCCGACGATCTGGCCGTTGGACGCGAGGCGCCGCCAGCGCCATGCACCGGCCTTGTCCTCGTAGAATTCCCACTTGTCCTTGGCGTTGGCGCCGCGCTTGGCGTTTTTCTCGCAGTCCGCCTTGGCCGTGTAGCCCTCGCAGGCGGCGCCGACGATGGCGCCGTTCTCATCCGTCATGCGCCAGCGCCATTCGCCGGCTTTGTCTTGATAATATTCGACCTTGTCGGTTTTGGTCGCCATGTCCGCCTCCCCGCGAGCCTGCCGAGAGGTGACGCTGCACCTCGATCGTGGCAGTTCCTTGTCTCTTATCGGGCTAAATTAAGGCGGCCAATTATTTTGGCAAATAGGCTGGGGCGTTTGCGGGGCCGAAGCTGCTTCGCCGCGGCGGCCTTGCGGGCACGTTTGCGCTTGGGCTTGGGGTCCGCCGCCTGCTTCAATTGGCTGACGATCCGGCGCCCGGCCTCCTCGCGCTCGGCCTCCGGCATCAGCTCTTCGGCGATGGTCTCGCGGGCGGTGACCTTGGGCGGGGTCAGGTCGATGCCGTAGGCTTCGGCGAACCAGTCGGCTTCGGCCTGGCAGACTGGCCGCGCATCGTCCAGTGCCGCGGCCGAGAAGGCGAAGCGCGGCCCGTCGATCTGGCTGAACAGGCGCTTCTTGGCGCGGCGCACGTTCGCGTTGATCTCGACACCTTCGGCCTTCAGGTTGCGATTCACCCTGTCGGCGATCAGCGCGGCATTCATCGAGACCGACTCGTTCGAGCGGGTGACGACGAGGTCCTTCGCGGCCTCTGGGTGGCCGATCGCCTCCAGCATGTCCTGTTGAACGCTGCGGCCGGCGGCCACCACGGCGTCGTAGGAGCGCACGATCATGGCATCGCGTCCGAAGATCGACGCATAGCGTTCGACGCCGATGCGCAGCTCGCCATCGTAGCCGTGGTCCTCCACGTCGTCCGTGGTGTCGTAGCGCAGCTTCACCATGTTCTGCCCGCGCGAGATCGTGTAGGCGAGCGGATGGCGGATATAGACGAGGATCTTGACGTCGAACCCCGGAAACAGGGTGTCGACGATGTCCTTCAGCAGCCGGACGTTGCGCCGCGAATGCGTCAGCAGCGCTTCGCTCGACAGGAAATAAGTGCCGGACTCGATTGCGGCCGCCTCCTCGGCAGCGCGCAGGATGGTTGCGAAGTCGTTGGCCTCGCGCCCGCGCTGCGGCGGCGTCGCGGTCTGGCCGGGCATCCCGTACCGCCGCGTCGCGCGGATGATGCGGCTCATCGCACCATGGTTTCGGCTGAACGATCCGTAGTGGACGCCGTGAGCCGCCAGCATGTCGCGCTGTGTCGCGAAGCTTGTCTGCGCCGATGTCGACCCGGTCTTGATGGAACCGACGTGGAGGACGAGTTGGCGCATAGGCTCCATGATCTCTAGGCGGGCCGCCTGGAGGCGCGCCCCGCCCGTTCTGTGCCCCGCGGGGCGGGCTTACATCGTGGCGCCGATCTGCCAGGGGACGAACTCGTAGTCACCCAGGCCCTGGGACTCCGACTTCGACTTTTCTCCGGACGCGACTGCCAGGATGCGCTCATATATGTGTCGGCCGAGCGCTTCAACAGTGGCCTCGCCGGATAAGACGACGCCCGCGTCTACATCCATGTCTTCATCCATCTTTTTCGCCAGCTCGGAGGTCGTGGCGACTTTGATGGTGGGGGCCGGCTTGGACCCGAAGGCCGATCCGCGCCCCGTCGTGAAGACCACGAGATTGCATCCCGACGCGATCTGCCCGGTCACCGAGGCGGGATCATAGCCCGGCGAATCCATGAAGGCGAAGCCCGGAACCGTGACCGGCTCGGCATAGTCGTAGACACCCGTCAGCGGCGTGGTGCCGCCTTTCGCCGCCGCGCCGAGCGACTTTTCCAGGATCGTGGTCAGCCCGCCGCGCTTGTTGCCGGGGGACGGGTTGTTGTCCATCGACCCCTTGTTGCGGGTGACATAGTCTTCCCACCAACGAATGCGCTCTATCAGTTTATCGCCCACCTTCTGGGTGGCGGCGCGCTCGGCGAGGAGATGCTCGGCACCGTAGATCTCGGGCGTTTCGGCCAGCACGCCGGTGCCGCCCTGGCCGACCAGGAGATCGCAGGCATAGCCGAGCGCCGGGTTGGCGGTGATGCCGGACCAGGCGTCCGACCCGCCGCACTGCAGCGCCACCATCAGCTCGGACGCCGGGCACGGCTCGCGCGTCGCCGCGTTGACGATGGGCAGCATCGCCTCGACCTTGGCGATGCCGGCATCGATCGTCCGGCGCAGGCCCGCGACGTCCTGAATGTTCATAGTGGCGAAGGTCGGCCCCTGCTTCAGGCCGTAGGCTTCGAGCAGCCAGTCGATCTGGTTCATCTCGCAGCCGAGGCCGACCATGACGACGCCGCCCAGATTGGGGTGGCGCGCATAGCCCCACATCACCCGCTGCAGCGCGGCGAACCCCTCTCCGGACCCGGCCATGCCGCAGCCGGTGCCGTGCGCGAAGGCGACGACGCCGTCGACGTTCGGGTAGGCGGCCAGCTTCTCGGGCGTGAAATAGTCGGCGATCTTATGGGCGGCGGTGGCCGAGCAGTTCACGCTGGTGAGGAGGCCGATATAATTGCGGGTGCCGACGCGCCCGGTGGCACGGCGGAACCCCATGAAGGTGTCCTTCACGGCCGGCACAGGCGCCGGGCGCAAATTGGTGCCGAACCGATAATCCACATCCGTGGCCCGGAACTCGACGTTGTGGTCGTGGACATGGTCGCCGGCGGCGATGTCGCCTTTGGCGTAGCCGATCACCTGGGCATATTTGCGCACGGCCTCGCCCTTGGCGATGGCGCGGGTGGCGATCTTATGGCCGCGCGGAATCATCACCGCAGTGACGGTATCCTCGATCGCCTGGCCGACCTCCAGCGGGCGGGTCGCGGTCACGACGTTGTCGGACTCGTCGAGACGGACGGCAATCTCTTGGAACATAAGGCGCACCATTTAAGTTGGGTGCTATTGACCTAAACCCAGCCTAGAACGACGTCAAACTGCATCGTAAAGGCGCAGGCCTTCGCGGATCGCTCGCGCGGATTGTTGCACAATCGGTGCGTCTGCGTGTATCAGCGCCCCCACTAGGCCGTAATCGCACGCCGCTGGCTGGCATCGATTCGCAAGTTCGGGCAGAGGAAAGCTCTACGGCCCCCATGCTTCTGAATTCGCATCTCTCAGGATAGCCGAGTTGATGAACGATCGCCCGATAGTCTTGACCGGAAGCGCCGGCTTTGTCGGTAAAATTATCGCTCCGATGCTCTTAGAGGCATTTCCCGACATGCCGCTGGTGGAGGTGATGCGCGGCCCCGAGGTGCCGGACGGGAAGGTGGCGTGCGACCTCAGCATCAAAGACCAGATTTTCAACCTGATCGAGAAGACACGCCCCGCCATCGTCGTTCATCTTGCCGCCTATTCCTCCGTCGGCCTGTCGCGGCAGAATGCCGAAGCGGTGTGGCGGGACAATGTCACCGCCTCCGTCTGGCTGGCCCAGGCGATCGACGCGTTCGCGCCCGACGCCTTCGTTCTGGCGGCGAGCTCGGCCGAGGTCTACGGCCGCGCCCTCAACGACGGTCTCGTGACCGAGGCGACACGCCCGCGTCCGGCCGGCCCCTATGCCTGCTCCAAGGTCGCCGCCGAACATGCCTTCGAGGTGATGCTGCCGGACACGGCCAAGCTCGTCATCGCCCGCCCCTTCAACCACATCGGCGCCGGGCAGACCGAAACCTTCGCCATCGCCTCCTTCGCGGCGCAGCTGGCACGCATGGAGGCCGGCCTCGTGCCGCCGGTGCTGAAGGTCGGCAATCTCAGCGCCGCCCGCGACATCATGGACGTGCGCGACGTCGCGGCGACCTACGTGGAGCTTCTGAAGCGCCGCGATCAGCTTCCGGCGCGCTCCATCATCAACGTCGCCCGCGGCGAGGCGACGACCATCGAGAGCCTTCTGGAAAAGCTGCGCGCAATGGCCACGGTGGACGTGAAGGTCGAGATCGACCCCACGCGGCTGCGGCCGAACGAAATCGCCGTGGCGACCGCCGGCACCGACCGCATCGCCGCGCTGATGCCCTGGCCGCCGCAACGCTCGATCGACGAGACGCTGCGCGAGGTGCTCGAAGACAAGCGCCGCATGGTCCGCAAGGCGGCTGCTCACGCCGGGTGAGACTCAGGCGGGGCCGCACGGGGGGCATCCGGCAGGGGGACATCCGCCCGGGAGACATGCGCCGCCCGCTTGTGACGGATCTGCGCCATCCGCGCCTTTATTGCCACGATGTGCGGATAGATTAGACGCTGCTGAAGCTTTTACCAACGACGAGCCGCGTGCTATCGGCAGGACGCCGCGAGCGGCGCGGCTGACGGCTTGCCGCCAAGGAGAATGACCCCATGCGTATCGACGCCATCCCCATCGGAAAGAACCCGCCTGAAGAGATCAACGTGATCATCGAGGTCCCGGTGGGCGGCGAGCCGATCAAGTACGAGCTGGACAAGGCGTCCGGCACGCTGTGGGTCGACCGCTTTCTTTATACGCCGATGCGCTATCCGGTGAACTACGGCTTCGTCCCGCACACGCTGTCCGAAGACGGCGACCCGATCGACGTGATGGTGGCCTCCACCCGCCCGATCGTTCCCGGCGCCGTCATCAAGGTGCGTCCGATCGGCGTGCTCAAGATGGAAGACGATGGCGGCATGGACGAAAAGATCATCGCCGTGCCGATCACCAAGCTGACCCGCCGCTACGAAAAGCTGATGTCCTACACGGACCTGCCGTCGATCTCGCTGGAGCAGATCCAGCATTTCTTCGAGCACTACAAGGACCTCGAACCTGGCAAGTGGGTGAAGATCCACGGCTGGGGCGATGTGGACGAGGCCAAGACGCTGATCGTCGAAGCGATCGAGCGCGCCAAGTCCGAGGGCGACACCGCCGCCGCGGAATAAGGCGGGTCCGGGCGGCACACCGGCTACCGTGTCTGCCGCCCTCCCTTTTGGATTACGCCGCTGCAACGCTGCCCTTCGGTCCGCAGCCGGACGGCGCGCTTTCATTGCGGCGGCGGTCCATCTTAGATTGGCGCCGAGGCAACCGCCGGCGCCCTCGCCGGCCGGCAGGGAGCGAAGGCGTGGTCGGACACATCGCGATCCAACAGGCAGGAGAGGCCACGCCGCCCTTCATCCGCATGGTGGAAACCGGCGGGACCGGCCCATTCGTCATCGGTGAAGGGCGCGTCAGCGTCTACCACATCGGCTATTCGTCGGTCAGCGACACGCTCGCCTTGGTGAAGGCCCACCGCGGCACGCCCATCGTCATCCTCGACCGTTCCACCGAGGCGATGGAGGTGACGCCGAAGACCACCACGATGCTGCTCGACGCGGTTCCCGACGGCTGCCGCGTCATCGTGCTGGCGCAGAACCACGATTATGTGCGCGCGGTGCGGGCGCTGGGGGACGAGCGCCTGAGCGCGGTCTTCATGCACGCCTTCCTGCGCACGCTGCAATGGACATTCCGGCGGGTGGATGTCGAGCAGATCATCGCCCGCCGCAAGCCGGATGGTCCGCCCGGAAAACTCTATACATGCCTACTCAACCGGCCGCGCCCACCGAAGATCGCGGTCTTCGGCTGGCTGAAGGCCAACGGCTATCTTCACCTCGGCCATGTGAGCTTCCGCGGCGATCCCGCGGCGCGCGATTCGGGCGAAATGGACGCCATGATCGCCAAGACGCGCCACCAGTTCCCCTCGTTCACGCGCGAGATCAACGCGGCGCTGAAGGCCGACTGGCCGCACGCCAGCTTCCAGGAGGTGGAGAAGGAAAGCTTCATCTACAGCGTCAACGTTCCGGCCTACGACGCGCCCGTCTCGCTGGTGGTCGAGACGGAGATGGCGCAGAATTTCGAGCGCTATACGGAGAAGTCACTCAAGGTCTTCATGGCGGGGCACCGGGCGGTGATCGCGGGTAACCGCGGCGTCGCCGGGCTTTTGAAGGACATCGGCTTCACCCTTCCCGGCTTCTCCACCGCTTATGACGGCATCGAGAACCAGGACGCCCGCCTGACCGCAGCGCTCGCCGAGTTCGAGCGCTACCTGAAATTCTCGCCGTCCGAGCGGCGCGACTTCATCGCCTCCACGTGGGAGGCCTGCGTCGACAATATGCGCCACTTCGCGGAACGGACCGAACGGGTGATGGACGCCTCGTTCGAGGAACTCGCGGGCCTTTGCGTGCGAAGCCGCTGGTCCGCCGTCACAGGTGACGCGCGCCGCCCGGTGAGCTGGATCCGCCCGCGCGACACGGCCGCCTGAAGCGTCCGCGCCGGGGTGCGGTGCGGGCGGCTCCTTCCTGTTTTCGTCCGCACAACTTCCGCCATCGCCGGTTTCCCCAAGCGACAGCGTCGATTAGCTTGACGGTTCAGTTTGCGGGGCGAGGACGAATGATGACGGGGCCAACGGGCTGGCGGGCGACGTCGCCGGTCGATTTTGCATGCCAGAAGAGCCCCGCGACGGGCAGCGCTGGGATGGTCGTCACGAACCACCCGCTGGGATCGGCGGCCGGGGCGGAGATGCTGGCCGCCGGCGGCAACGCGGTGGACGCGGCCGTCGCCGCGCTCCTCGCCCTCACCGTGGTCGAGCCGATGATGGTCGGCATCGCGGGCGGCGGCCTCGCCCACATCCGCCTGCCGGACGGCGAGCACGTCGTCATCGACGCTCTGGCCGCCGCTCCCGCCGCCTCCCATGCCGAGAGCTACACGCCGGTGTCCGACGAGCCGGCCCGGCGCATGGAGACCGTCGGCGACCGCAGCGCGCGCGGTCCGGGGGCGGTCGCCGTGCCCGCCAACCTCATCGGCTGGCATATGATGCAGACGCGGTACGGCAAGCTCGCCTTCGCGGATGTGGTCGAACCGGCGATCCGTTTGGCGGCCGGCGGCTTCCGCCTCACGCACTACCTCGCCGGTGCGATTGCCGAGCATGCGCGCGAACTTTCGGACGATGCCGAGATGGCACGGCTCTTCGTGCCCGGCGGCCGGCCGTTGGCGGCGGGGGATCGCCTCGTCAACGGCGCCTATGCCCACAGCCTGCGCCTGATCGCCCAGGAGGGCGCGGCGGCGCTCCACGGCGGTGCGCTGGGCGCTGCGCTGGCGGCGCGCATCCGGCGCGGCACCGCCGACGACGGCGACCTCACCCTGGCCGACCTCCAAGCCGCCCGCGCCGTGGTCCGCCGCCCCATCACCGGAACCTATCGCGGCTTCGAGATCCACGGACCGCCGCCGCCCGCCTCTTCGGGCGTCCACATCACGCAGATGCTGAACCTTCTCGAGGGGTTCGACGTCGCCGGCCTCGGTTACGGCACGCCGGAGGCGCTGCACCTCCTGGCCGGGGTACTCACCATCGCGTTCGCCGACCGTAATCTGACGAGCGGCGATCCCGACTTCGTCGACGTGCCCGTCGAGCGGCTGACGTCCAAAGCCTATGCCGACGCACGCCGCGCCGACATCGGCCGCGTGACGCCTGCAGCGCCCGCCGCGATGGGATCGGCGGACACCACCCATGTGACGGTGGCCGACAAGGACGGCACCATCGTTTCCGCCACTCACACCATCAACGGCCTGTTCGGAGCCAAGTTCGTGGTGCCGGACGCGGGTTTCATCCCGAACAACTACATGATGAATTTCGACCCACACCCGGGCCGCGCCCTCTCTGTCGCCCCCGGAAAGCGGGTGCCGACGTCGATGGCGCCGATGATCGTCACACGGGACGGGCGCCCCGCGTTCGCGCTCGGCCTGCCGGGGGCGCTGCGCATCTTCCCCTCGGCCTTGCAGGCGATCGTCAACCTGATCGACCACCAGATGACGCTGCAGGAGGCGGTCGAGGCGCCACGCCTTTTCACAGAGGGGCATGTCCTGGAACTCGAACGGGGCTACGGGAGCCAGCAGGGTGCCTTGGAGGGCATGGGGCATGATGTGGCGATCGTCCCGCAGGTCGCCGGAGGGATGAACGCGATCGCTTTCGCGCCGGACGGTGGGATGACGGGGGCCGCCTGCTGGCGCGCGGACGGGACCGCGATCGCGATGGGCGGGGGCCTCGCCAAGCCCGGCGTGCGCTTTTATACCGGCGCTGCCCCTGACACCCATGGCGACGAGGACAGCGCATCTTGACCGGAACGATCGTCTTCCTCGACCCGATGGTGCCGGCCCGGCTGGAGCGCATCGCCGCCCTGGTGCCGGAAGGATTTGTCTTGAGAAACGCGGCGAGCCGTGCGCCGGACGACCAACTCGGCGCCATCCGCGGTGCCCGCTTCGCCGTCGCGGGCGACGTTCCCGTGACGGCGCAGATGATGGCCGAGGGTGCCGCACACGGTTTGGAGGCGGTGCACAAATGGGGCGTCGGCTACGACAACCTCGACCTTGAGGCCGCGCGTGCGGCGGGGGTCCGCGTGTTGCGCACCACGGGCAGCAATGCCGTCGCCGTTGCGGAGAGTGCGCTCGCCCTGATGCTCGCGGTCAACCGCCAGACCGTGACGGGTCACGTGGCGCTTCAGAGCGGCTCCTGGTCCAAGGGCGACCTCGGATCAAAGATGTTCCGTCTCTCGGGCCAGACGGTAGGCCTCGTGGGCCTCGGCTATATCGGCAAGGCACTTGCCCGCCTCCTGAGCGGCTTCCGTTGCGCGGCGCTTTACACGAAGCCCACGCGCCTGGCGCCGGAGGAGGAAGATGCACTCGGCGTCACCTATGCGCCGCTGGATGAGCTCCTCGGACGCAGCGACATCGTGTCGTTGCACTGCCCGCTGAGCGAGGCCACGCGCGGCCTCATCGACGCTGCGGCCCTGCAGCGGATGAAGCCCAGCTCCGTCTTGATCAACGTCGCCCGCGGCGGTGTCGTCGATGAGGGCGCCCTGATCGATGCTGTGGCGTCGGGTCACTTGCGCGGCGTCGGCGTCGATGTCTACGAAACGGAGCCGCTTCCCGCAGGGCACGGGCTGATCGGCCTGCCGGGCGTCGTGACGACACCGCACATCGCGGCCTTGGCTGCGGACAATTTCGCGCCGACGCTTCGGCGTATTTTCGACAACTTCGTTTGTTTGTCACATCATATGAAACCTGCTACAAACGACATTCTCGTCTGATCACATCCTGTTTACACTCGCGAAATTACGCGCATAGCTGAAATACGTAATCGCATAACTACTCGACAAGCACTCAAATCAATTCAACCCCTGGATGCGCGATGATTTTTGAATCCACCCATTGTGGCTATTGTTTTGTTGCGCAACTCCGTCATGGCACTCGCCAGCGCCAACCGAATACGATCATAACTTCCAGTAAGATGGCTGTGGAACTGCGACGCGGAAGCCGCTCCCTCCGACGCGGATAAACACATCTCTGGATTGCAAAATTACCTGCACCTTAGGCACGCGAAGCACTCAAGCCGTTTGCGTTCCGGACGAGCGGCGCACCCAATCGCTCGTAGAATCAAAGCCCTAAGCCATTATTCATGGGCAGAGACGCCCGACCACACATATCGGGCGGATGGCCTCTGGGTCACTTGATCATGTATCCTATACTTTATAAGGTGATGGCGTTCCGAAAGCGGTGCGCCGCTGACTTTTGACCGACGCACACACGCCTTCCAATGGGCGGCTGGGCGTACCCTGACACCAGAGGTGGCAATGCGTAGAATATCTCTCCTTCTCAGCGCGATATTGCTCGCGTGCACCGTGCAGATGACCACGGCCTCCGCGCAGGAGCTGACGGGTGAAGAGCTGCGGCAAGAGGTTGCTGCCCTGAAGCGCAGCCTGCAGAATCTCCCCGATTCCAACACCCCGCGCACCATCCTCAACAACATTCGTGGCCAAGTCGCTTCGATCGTTAACCGGTCGATGGAGAGCTACGAGACGTTCCTGCGCCGTTCGTTCAATCCCACCCGCAACGTGTTCGAGGGGACGACGAATATTTTTGATTTCGCCCGGGTCACGCTCGGGTACACGCCTCGTGGTAACGCGCTTCTCGCAGCGCTGTACCGCCCTGACTTTTATAAGGAAGATATCCGTGGGCGGCTTCAGAGCCGCGGAGAGCGGATGGCTTACCGGCGCCTCGTCGAACTCGGCGCCAACCGGTACCGGATCAACCTCGTCCTGACCCGCATTCGGAACCAGCGCAATCCTGGCATTACGCCTAGCCCGAGCTAAGTTTTCCGAGCGCTCAGGCGGCGCATTGCGCCGCCTCCTCTGTCCTTCTTGAAATCATAACACGGTGCTTTGGCGCGACTAAACCGCGCTAGGTCTCAAATATTGTCTAGAGCGTGGTACAGACAGTGGACAATACATTCAGCCTGACCGCGACCCGGCAAATTGATGCCGAGCCCAGCACTAAGATTTTTATGCGACTGAAACGCGGCGTCGACGTTTTGGGAGCGCTGATCGCGCTTCCTGTTCTAATTGCCGCCGGTAGCCTCGTCTGGCTGATTAATAGGCGCTTCAATCCGGGCCCGCTTTTCTACACGCAGCAACGGATGGGGCGTGACTGCCGCCCATTCACGATCTACAAATTTCGCTCGATGCTTCCCGAGCAGACCGCTTCCGACAAGCGCAGCTACGCGGACCCGCTCGAAACCCACCGGATCACACCATTTGGGGCGGTCATGCGGCGTACACGCATTGACGAGCTGCCGCAGATTCTCAACATCCTGCTCGGTGACATGAGCTTCGTCGGCCCCCGCCCTGACACCTACGCTCATGCAGTAAAGTTTGCTGAGCTTGTTCCGGGCTACCGGGAGCGTCACACGGTTCGCCCCGGCATCACCGGCCTCGCCCAAATCAAGGTCGGGTACGCCGAAGGCATCGACGCGACAACCCAGAAGGTCGCCGCAGACCTCAGCTACATACGCTCCATGTCTGCCTTGTCCGAGCTGCGCATCGTCGCCGGTACTGCGTGGGTGGTGATCTCCGGTCACGGGGCGCGCTGAGCGCCGCGCCGCTCCTCTCGTCCGCGCGCCAATGCAATCATCAGCGTTGGCGAGCCACAGTTGATGCGGCGCGTCAGTCGAATATGGGGTATCGTGTGATGGCCCAGACCGTCCTTCGGTAACGGCCAAACCCGATTTGTGGACTTACACGCCTCATGAATTTACAGCGACAGTCGACACCCTACGAGAGCGGTGACACCTACGGCTACACGACCGCTCCCACGGAAGAGCAGGAAGGTGGAATAAACCTTCGGATCCTCCTGGCGACCGTCTGGCGTGGCCGGTGGATCATCATGCTGTGCGTCGCGGTTGGGCTGGTCATGGCGTATCTGATCATCTCGCAGATGAGGCCGGTCTATGTGGCCTCCGGAACGATGCTCTTCCGGTCGGGTGAGACCAACGTCACCGACATACGCACGGTCGTGCTCGCCGAGGAAAATCTCTCAAACGAGATACAGATCCTTCTTTCGACAAGCCTGCTCGGTGCTGTCGTCGACCGGCTGGGGATGGTTTCCAGCGCACCCGAAGTTCCCAGCCCCCCCCCTTCTTTCCAAATCCGCGACCTCATCAACTGGCGCACATATGTATCTCCGGAATTTCTGGCAAGCATCGGCATCGTGGATCCTCCGGCCCCTCAAGCACCACCCGATGCGTCGACCCTGCAAGATCGCCGGCGCCTCGGTGCGATCTATCGCATCAGGGGGTCTCTGAGCCTCAATCCGATCCCAAACTCGCGCGTTATCACGATTTCCTACCGCAGCGGGAATCCTGCGGAGGCTGCACGTATCGTAAATGCCGTTGCAGACGAATTCATCCGTAACCAACTCCAGGCGAAAGTGGATGCGACACGTGCGGCCTCCGAATGGCTGGGCGACCGCATCAATTCTCTGCGTGTCCGCGTCGAGAACGCCGAACTCGCGGTTGAGGCTGCGCGGTCGCGGCAGAACGCGGCTGCCGGCCAGTCGTCGCAGGTGACACAACAGCAACTTCAGGCCATCAGCGGCCAGCTGGCGGCGGCACGGGCCGAACGTGCATCGGCGGAGGTGAGTTATCGCGCCGCCGAAGCCGCTCTCGCCGCGGGGCCGAGCGAGATCAGCACCATCAGTCTGTTCCGCGACGCGCCCGTGATCCAAAGACTCCGGTCTCGCGAGGATGAGTTATTGGACCAAGACGCGAACTTGGCCACTTTCGCCAGCAGCAGCCCAAACCGTGTCTTCATCCGCGCGGAGATCGACCGTATTCAACAAAGCATTCGCAACGAGGCCGCAAGCATTGTCCGGACCCTGGAAAATGACTTGGAGGTCGCAAGGGCACGTGAAAATGTGCTCCAAGATCAGGTCTCCGCGATCGAAGAGCTGAACCAGGAGCAGCGCCGCGGAGAGGTGCAGCTCCGTCAGCTCGAGCGTGAGGCCGAAGCGAGCCGCGTCCTCTACGAAAACTTCCTGGGCCGGCTTGAGGAAACACAGCAGCAAGAAACGCTCGTCGCCGCCGATGCGCGCCTACTCACACGCGCCGAAGTCCCGACCACGCCTGTCGGCGCAGGTAAGAAACGTGTGCTCCTGATGTTCATCGTCCTCGGCGTCGGCGCGGGTATCGGCATCATCTTCCTGCTCGACAAGTTGAACAACACCTTCCGCGGCGTGAAGCAGTTGGAGGATTATACGGGCCTTCCGGTGCTCGCCGTCTTGCCGACGGTCGGGGCGGAAATGGACCGCTCGGAAGTCATCGAGCAACTTTACGAGAAGCCCAATGGGCACCTCGCGGAGGCGGTGCGCAACCTGCGAACCTCTCTCCTCTTTGGGTCTGCGAAGACGGCGCCCAAGGTGGTGGTGTTTACCTCGTCCGTGCCCGGCGAAGGCAAGTCGACAAGCTCCCTCCTCCTCGCCCTCACCAGTCAGCAGATGGGCCGCTCGGCCATCATCGTCGACTGCGACATGCGCCTGCGCGGCATCTCCTCGCTGGTGCAGCACGAGGATGACCGCCCGGGCCTCCTCTCGGTGCTGAAGGGAACGGCAACGGTGGACGAGGCGGTCGACGTCGACCCGAACACCGGCCTCATGATCCTCGCCTGCCGCCCAGGCGAGACCGACCGCACGCTGAGCGCTGCCGACATCGTCGCCTCGCGCTACTTCTCGGACCTCGTCACGCACCTCAGCAAGGTGTTCGACCTCGTCGTCCTCGACACGCCGCCGGTGCTGGCGGTGGCGGACGCGCGCATCGCCGCCAGCCTCGCCGACGCGATCGTCTATGCCGTGCGCTGGGACGACACTCCCCGCGGCGCGGTGGTCGAAGGCCTCAGAGAATTGCGCGGCGTCGACGCGCCGATCGCAGGGCTCGCCCTCACGATGGTCGACAACGATCGCGTGGCCACCTACGCCTACGAGGGCTACGGCCACTACCGCGCCCGCTACAGCGAATACTACCAGTAACCCCGCGATAAATGCCCAGGCGGGCGGCCGTCGCGCCGCCCGCCTCACGGCCACCCACAAAAGTGTGATGTGCGGCACGGCACGCCGCGCGCGAAGGGTCCAGATCTCTCCCAGCCCGCAATGTTCGCTGCGAGAGAGACATGACCGCCCACCGCTTCACCGCATGCATCCTGCTGTTCGCCGCGGCCGCCGCCACACCGGCCCGTGCCGACGCGGCGACTCCACCCGGAGCCGCACCCAACCTCGACCCTCCCACGATCGCCGCCGCCACCGAGACGGTGCCGCCCGTGGCGGAGAGTGCCGGGCCGACAGAGGCGCAGTGCTCCAACGAGTTGATCCGCATCTGGAGCGACTACCCGAACGCCTACGATCATCGCCTCGTCGAAATCTGCTGGCCGCCACTGACGCAGCTTCATTGACGCCGCGCACCCGGGTCCCTCTGCGCGGTGGCGGCGGTCTCCGCCCCCTTGAAATGGTGCGTGAAGGCCGCCGGCCGCATGCAAAGATGGGGAGCGATGCTATGCGAACGGCATCGGCCTCCCTAAATCCTGCCCATGCAGGCCTTCGCCCACCTCCTCGACCGCCTCGGATACGAGCCGCGCCGCAACGCCAAACTCGCCCTCATGGAGGCCTATTTCCGCGCGACACCCGACCCCGAGCGCGGCTATGCCCTCGCCGCGCTCACCGACAGTCTGTCCTTCTCCCACGCGAAGCCGGGCCTCATCCGCACGCTGATCGCCGAGCGGACCGACCCCGTCCTCTTCGCCCTGTCGCGCGATTATGTGGGCGACCTGTCCGAGACGGTCGCGCTGATGTGGCCGCGGCGCCCACCCGCGGCGACTCCGACGATCGGCCACAACAACCCTCCCGGCAGTCCCCTCTTGTCCGAGGTCGTGAACACGCTGCAGACCGGCGGCAAGGCGGGACTGCCGGGGCAGATCGCTGGATGGCTCGACCACTTGGACGAAACGGGGCGATGGGCGCTGCTCAAGCTCATCACCGGCTCGCTCAGGGTCGGCGTCAGCGCGCGCTTGGCCAAGACGGCGGTGGCGCGGCTCGGCGGTGTGGAGGTGAACGCGGTCGAAGAGGTGTGGCATGGCCTCTCACTCCCCTACCGGCCGCTGTTCGACTGGCTGGAAGGCCGCGCGGAGGCCCCCTCCAACGTCGACCCCGCCCCGTTCCGCCCGCCGATGCTGGCCAACCCGACCGACCTCGACGAGCTGATCCGCACGCAGGACCCCGCCGCCTTCGCCGCCGAGTGGAAGTGGGACGGGATCCGCATCCAGGTCGCGGCCGGGCACGATCGCTCGGGGCGGCACGTCGCACGTCTTTATTCGCGTTCGGGCGAGGACATCTCGGCCGCCTTCCCGGAGGTGTTGAACGCGGTGGATTTCGACGGAGCGCTCGACGGCGAACTCCTCATCGCCCGCGACGGCGCCATCCAGTCCTTCAACGTTTTGCAGCAGCGGCTGAATCGCAAGACCGTCAGCGCGAAGATGCTGCGCGAGTTTCCGCCCCTGGTGCGGTGCTACGACCTTCTCGCCGAAGCCGGCGAGGACCTGCGCCCTCTCCCCTTCGCCGAGCGCCGCGCCCGATTGGAAGCGTTCATCGGGCGGCTCGGCCCGATGTTCGACCTTTCACCCCAGGTGCCCTTCACCACGTGGCAGGACGTGGCGGATGCGCGCGAGGACCCGGCCGCGGCGGGTGCCGGTGAGGCGGCCGCGGCCGTCGAGGGGATCATGCTGAAACGCAATGACAGCGCCTACGTCCCCGGCAGGCCGAAAGGGCCGTGGTTCAAGTGGAAGCGCGACCCGCACGTGGTGGACGCGGTGCTGATGTATGCCCAGCGCGGCTCGGGCAAACGCTCGTCCTTCTATTCGGACTACACCTTCGGCGTCTGGATGGAGGGACCGGAAGGCGACACTCTGGTTCCTGTGGGCAAGGCCTATTTCGGCTTCACCGACGAAGAGCTGAAGGAAATCGACAAGTTCGTGCGCAACAACACCGTGAACCGCTTCGGCCCGGTGCGCGAGGTCGTGCACGAGGCCAACAAGGGTCTCGTCCTGGAAGTCGCGTTCGAGGGGCTGAATGCCTCGGCCCGCCACAAGTCCGGCGTCGCCATGCGCTTTCCGAGGGTGTCCCGCCTCAGATGGGACAAGCCCCCGGCCGAAGCAGACCGCATCGACGCGCTGCGACGCCTGTTGCCACAGCGCGAGGGTGAGGCCGAAGCGACGCTGCTTTGAACTGCCGCCCAGCGCAGGCAGCCGGGGCAGCGGGCCTCACCGCGGCGCGGCGGGCGCGTACGCGGCGAGCTGTTCGAGTTCGTCGTCCAGCACCTTCAGAATGGATTGCAGCACCTTGCGCTGATACTCGAGTTCGGTCCGGCGCGCGGCGATCTCCTCGGCGGTGCTGCCGCTCTCCAGCGGCAGCTCCTTCAGGTCGAAGGGGATCGGGTTGTGCAAGAAGTCCTGGATGAGCTGGAATTGCTCCAGCTTACCATTCATCGCCTCCTTCAGGGCGGACGGCTCTTCTTCGCTCGGCAGCGGGTCGACAGGGCGGGCGGTGCGCGCCGTGCGGCTGGCGCGCAGCCGCGAGGAGGCGCCGCGCGGCGATCGCGGGAGCGGCGCATCTGCGTGCGGGGTCTCGTCACTCGTCATCTGCGCATCCTCGCCGTCATGTCCCATCAACGCCCCGACGATCCTATCCTTGCGGTGAATCATGGCTCGGCTCTGACCAAGCACATATGACCGCGGGCGTCGATCAGCCAGCCCCCGCGCGGTGGCGCCCCCCGCCACTGTTCAACGGGCGTGCCCGGCCCGCGTTGCACAGCGGGCGCAACGGCGTATGACAAAAGGGTCGCGGCGGATTGACGGCAGAGCGCCTTCAATCGCGCCCGGCGCCGGGTTAGGACCGGACGGGGCCGCCGCCCCGCAACGCCACGCGCGCGAAGAGCGAGACGATGACTGCACACGAGGACGACAAGCGAAGCCCCGTTTTCGCCCCCGCAGAGATGGGCGGCGCGGCCGCCCCCGGCGGTCTGCCGCAAGATCTCCCCTGGCCGGTGCCGCAGCGGGGCCTCGCGGGTGGGGACTTCACCAGCGTCGGCGTCGGCGGGCTGGGTGACGGGCACAACAACTATGCCCACTCCATGGCCTACTTCAAAGGCAAGCTCTTCCTCGGCACCACCCGGTCCAACCTGTGCATGCTGAAGCTCCAGTCGTCCTATGCGGATCTGCCGCTGGAGGTCTGGCCCGTCGACTGCCCGCAGAACATGGACGAGCTCTACAAGCTCGACCGGCGCGCCCAGATCTGGGCCTACGACGTCGCGTCCGGCACCTGGGACATGGCCTACCGCGCACCTCTGGTGGAAGGCGCCGAGGGGCAGATGGTCCCGCGCGAGATCGGCTACCGCTCGATGGCGATCTACCAGTCCGCCACAGACCCGGAGCCTGCGCTCTATATCGCCGCCTGGGCACCGGGGCGTGCGCCGGGCGCCCACCTCTTGCGCACCTATGACGGCGTCACTTTCGACCGCGTGACCAAGTACGGCATCCTCGACACGCCGACCTCCGTCACCCGCTGCCTGACCGTGATCGGCGACAAGCTCTTCTTCGCCCCCACGGCGCGACGCGGGTCGGACGGCGGCCAGCAGAACACCGCCGGCCTTCCGATCGTGTTCGAGACGACGGACCCGTCCACCGACGTGTGGACCGAGGTCAGCGAGCCCGGCTTCGGCGACCTCGGCAACATGGGCATCTTCACCCTCGTGGCGGAGGGCAACCAGCTTTATGCCGGCACTTTCAACCTGGAGGGTGCGCAGGTGTGGGCGGCCGAGGTGATGGGGACGCCGCCTTATCGCTGGCGCAAGATCTTCGACAAGGGCGCCAGGCGCGGACCGCTGAACCAGGCGGTGGCGTCCATGGTGGCGTTCAACGGCTGCGTTTATGTCGGCACCGGCATCCAGGGCGGCGGAACGGACAGGGTGAACAATGTCGGCCCCGCCGCGGCCGAGGTGATCCGCATCAACCCCGACGACAGTTGGGACATCGTCACCGGCGACGTGCGGGTGATGGACGGTCACCGCATGGAGCCTGTGTCCGGCATGCGCGCCGGGTTCGGCAACTTCTTCAACGGCTATGTCTGGAACATGGGGGTCCACGACGGGTGGATCTATGCCGGCACCTACGACTGGAGCGTGACGATGCGCTGGGCGCGGCTGGACGAGAGCCCGCCGCGGGCGCGCCATCTGTTTGAGGAGCTGGGCACGGAGACGGTGATCGCCCAGGAGGGCGGCGCCGACCTGTGGCGCAGCCGCGACGGCGACAACTGGCTTCCGGTGACGCGCCAGGGCTTCGGCAACGCCTACAATTTCGGGATTCGCAACATCGTGTCGACGCCGCACGGCCTCTTCGTGGGGACGGCGAACGTGTTCGGGCCGCGCGTCGCGGTGCGGGACGAGGACGGCGCGTGGACCTACGAGGACAATCCGCGGGGCGGGTTGGAGGTGTGGTTCGGGCGGCACGAGGAGGAGGCCACCGGCTGAACCGGCTGGCCGGGTGCGGCAGCGGTGCGGCTTGCGTGGCACGGCGGCAGGGAATAACCGTTTGAGCACACGCTTCGATGCCGAAAAATTAAAGTGCTGCTCCGTGAGAGTCCGCTAGCATAGGCATGCGGCGTCGCGGGTCGGCTGCGGACGCGCGGCGCCTCCGGGTCAGCCGGGTGGTGGCGTCGGCCGTCTGTGGATCGTGCCGCGAGATCGAAGCGCGGTGCCAGTGTGTGAGTCGATAAGGTGACGGCCAGATCGTGATGGATCGCAGGACTTTCCGGTTGCCCCGCCGCATCCTGGCCTCCTCCGGCATGACCGGCCCGCGTCCGTTGCGCGCGGGCGCAAAGGGCGCGTGTGCGAGCCGCGTGTCAGGTGGAGCCGCGCGAGGCGGATCGTGCAAGGCCGAACGCTTTCCGGTCCCCGCGCTTTACCCTGTAGCTCGACCTATACTTCATGGTGCCACTCGACACTTTGCCCGGAGCCGGATGATCGCTGAATTGCCGCCATCGCGCCACGTGTCCGCCGCCTCTCCGCGCGTGGGGGCGGGGCGATGAGGCGGCCGCGCCGTCCTCTGCCCGGTGCGCGCCGCACGCCGCCCCCGGCCGGCCAGGGCGGGAGCGGACGCTATAGGCTGCGCGGCGGTCTCCAGTGGGGTGAGCCGCGGGCGGACGGATCGGTCGACGTCACGGATGCGGCCGGCGAGGTGCGCCTTACCCTCTCGGCGCGTGAAGCGGGGCTGGCGCGGCTGGCGGACGGCACGGCGACGCTGGCGGCGATCGGCAAGGCCTACCGTGAGGCGACGGGCGAAAGCGCGTCCTTCGGCGAGGTGCTGGCGACGTTCCGCGACCTGAAGGCGCGCGGGCTGATGGCCGAAGAGGGCGACGCCTCACCGCGCGAGCCTGAAGCGGAGGAGCCTCGCGAGGCCGGCTCGCAGGGGGAACCGGGCCGGACCGAGGCGTCGGGTATCTCAGGACCGGACCCGGCAGAGACTGCCGCGATCGAAGAACCGGAACCGTCCGAACCTACCGCCCCACCCGAACATGGCTCGTCCGGCGCTGACGCTCCGATCCGTGAACCGGCGGAGGCCGATCTCCCGGTCGCGGCTGCAGCGCCCGTCCCGGCCGAGGCGGCAGAGGGCCCACCCGCACCGTCGCAGGTCGCCGACGACACCCCGCGCGAGCGTCTGGGCCGAGGCCGGTTCGGCGGGCGCAGAGGCGGGGCGAGCGCCGCGCCGCGACGCACCGCGTCCACGGGTCGCTACCGCCTGCGCGACGATCTCACGGCGGAGCCGCGGCCGGACGGCGTCGTTGTGCTAACCGACCAGACCGGCGCGATCGTCGGCGAACTGCCCGAGGCCGCCTATGCGCTGTGCCGGTTGGCGGACGGGTCCCGGTCGCTGGCGGCGATCGGAAGCGCCTACCGCGCCGAGACCGGCGAACAGGTCCCGTTCAGCGAGCTTCGCATCCTGTTCCAGGGCCTTCAGGACAACGGCATCATGGCCGCGAACGACGGGGTGCCGCCCGCCACGCCGCGCCGCGCCGGGGTTGATGCGGCGACCGGAGGCTTGGCGGCCACCGCGGCCGCGCCCGCCGCCGAAGACGAGCCCGAGGACGATACGCGCGATCTTGAAGCGCTGCTCGACATCGAGGATGCGGACGACGATACCGGCTCCGACGACGATGACACTACCGACGCCGACGACGACACCGCCTACGGCCTGATGTGGGGCGACGATCCGGTGTTCGGCCACGGGTCCGAGCTTTCGGACCCGGACGACGACCTGATCACGTCGCCCCTTCTTCTCGACGATGCCTCACCGGCCGACGAGCCGGGCGCCGCCGGCTACGGGCCGACCTCGCCCGCCGATGATACGCCCGCCGAAGCGCATGAGACCGGCACCGACGACGCGCCCTTGCGAGCGGGCGATCCGCCCGCCGACGCCGCGCCGCCGCTGGACGCAGACGACAACCGAGGCCACGACCAAGACGAGGGCGGCGACCGAGTCGACGACGACCGCGACGAGGACGGCGAAACGGTCCCATACGAGGAGGCCGGCGGGTGGCCCGAACGCACTGATCTTCCGCACGCCCGCTCGGACCGCGATCCCATCGACGCGGAGTGGACGGCGGCCGACACACCGTCCGATCCGCCCTCCTCCGCCCCCTCCGCGCCGCCCGACGTCACGTCGGCGCCCGGAGCGGCATCCCCCGCAGCGCCCCCCCATCTCGCTCCGTCCGACGCCGCGCCGTCTGGGGTAGCGCCGTCCGGCGCCGCCCCGTCCGAGGCTGAGCCGTCCGGGGCCGCGCCATCCGCGGCCACGCCGTCCGAGGTCGCGGCGTCCGACGCCGCGTCGCTCGGGGCCGCGCCGTCCGCGGCTGAGCCGTCAGGGGGCGCACTGTCAGAGGTCGCGCGATCTGCGGCCAAACCGTCCGGGGCTGCTGCGTCCGGGGTCGCGGCGTTCGAGGCTGCTCCGTCTGGGGCCGCGCCGTCCGAAGCCGCGCCGTCCGGGGTTGCACCGCTCGGGGTTGCACCGTCCGTGGGCGCGCCGTCCGGGGCCACGCCGTCCGGGGTTGCACCCTCAGCGGCCAAACCGTCCGGGGCTGCGGCGTCCATGGTCACGGCGTCCGATTCTGCGGCGTCCGGTGCGGCGTCGTCCGGGGTCGCGCCGCACGAGCCGGCGCCGGCCTCGGCTGCACATGCCGCCGCTGCGGCACCCCGCGCGACCGGTGTGGCCGACGTCTCGGCGCAAGAGCCCCCGTTCTCCGCGGACGGCATGCGAGAAACCGTGACGCGGCCCGGTGACGCGCGGGTCGTGACCGGACCGCAAGCCGGCCCGTCCGAGGTGGCCGCATTCAGCGAGAGCCTTGCCGGACGGCTGTTCAATGCGCTGCGACCGCGCCGATCGGCGGGAGCCCACACCGCGGGACCGGCGGACCCCGCTCCGGTGCGCACCGCAGCGCCGGCCGCGGCGCCCCCTCCCGACCGATCCGCCTCGGCGGCGGCGGACGCGCCCACGGATCCGGCGGCGCCCGCAGCGCCCGCACCCACACGCGAGGAGATCGCAGCGCGCGCACTCTCGCGCGTCCGCGAGCGTGCCGCGCGCCCGGCCGCCGAACCCGCGGCGAGCACCACCGCGAACCCCAAAGCCGAGACAGCACCCCCACACGGTTTCGTGGACGATATCGACGACGATCTTTCCGGGATGGTGCGCCCCGGCGCTCCCGGCACGGGGCGCTCAGGCGCGGGCGCTGGCGGGGCATGGCCCGACGACAACAGCGCCGTTGCGCGCGTGCGGCGGCGCGCCAGCGCGAATGCGGGCCAGCGTATGCGCCGCCCCGCAGAGGCCGACGCGGCCTACGCCTATGCCGACGACGACCTCGCTGCCGCCGGTATGGGCGGCGGAGCGATGGGCGGCGGTTTCGGCGGCGGAATGGGCGGCTTCGGCGGAGGAATGGGCGGCTTCGGCGGAGGAATGGGCGGCTTCGGCGGTGGAATGGGCGGCGGTGCCTTCGGCGGCGGGATGGGCGGAGGGTTCGGCGGCGGCCTCGGCGCAGGGATGGCAGGCGGCCTCGCCGGCGCCATGGGTGGCGCAGGCATGGGCGCCGGATTGGGCGGGGGAATGGGCGCCGGAATGGGCGGAGGCGCACAGGCGCTGATTGCCCAGCTCGCCGCGGCCCGTCAGCGCCAGGCCGAAGGCGGCGGCGGCGGCAACGAGCCTCCCGGCCCCAGCGGCCCGGCGCAGGTGTCGCTGTTCGACCCCAATCGCTTCCTCAGCCTCCTGTGCATCCTGTTCTGGCCCATGAAGTTCCTGTGGCTGCCGCTGCTCCTTGCGGTGCCGCTCGCCCTCATGGTCGGCTTCGAGCGCTGGCATGTGCTCTGGCGCGACCTCCTCGGCCTCAACTTCTCCCTCTCCCTCGTCAGCCGGGGCATTGCCGCGCTCCTCATCGTCAACCTCGCCTCGCGCCTCGCCCAGGCGAGCGTCGTGCGCGCCTTCGGGGGAGACGTGCGCCAGTTCGGCCTCACGCTGCTGTTCGGCTTCATCCCCCGCTTCTACGTCGACCAGAGCGCGATTGCCCGGCTGAGCCGGCGCGGCCAGCTCTGGTCGCACGCCGCACCCTCACTGGCGCGGCTCTATCTCTTCGCGCTGGGGACGATCTTCTGGGCCATCTACCGGGCCAGCGGCTCGTTCTTTCCCGACCTGATGCTCCTTGTCGGACAGATCGGCCTCGCCGCCTTCGTGGTCTCGGCCTATCCGCTGGTTCCGGGGGATGGCTACCGCTTCCTCGCCACCTTCTTCCGCCAGCCCAAGCTCCTGCAGAAGTCCTACGTGGCGACGCGGGCCTGGCTCGCCAGCAAGCCCCTTCCGCCGATGATCGACCGGACCGAGGTGCCGGGCCTCATCCTCTACGGCGTGGCGGTGCTCCTCTCCACCATCACCATCGCCGTCGCCGCATGGAGCGTGGCGGCGGTGGCGCTCATCGGCTCGCTCGACGGGCCGGGGGCGGTCATCTTCCTCACCCTCTTCGCCTGCTTCGTCATGTGGGCTTTCGCGCTCAGGGCGTCCGTCGCCGCCCGCAGCCGCGGCGGGCTCGACCCGGCGATGATGCGCGAGCTTCTGGAGAGCCGTTTCGGCGCCGGCGACCAGCCGAACGAGAAGCCGGCGAGCCTCGCCTCGCGCGGGCGGGTGCTGTGGGTGGTGGTGGCGGCGGCGCTGCTGATCGTCGCCTTCCTGCCATACCAGTACGAGGCGTCCGGCTCCTTCGAGATCCTGCCCACCGGCCGCAGCAACGCCACCGCCCGCACCGAGGGCGAAGTGCTGGAGGTCTATGTCCGCGAGGGCGAGTGGGTGGAAAAGTCGACCGTGCTCGCGCGCCTGTCCGATTGGGACCAGACGCGCGACGTGCAGGTGACGGCCGCCCAGCTCGCCGAGGCGAAGGCGCGGCTGCAGCGGCTGGAGGAAGGCGCCAAGCAGGAGCAGATCGAGCTCGCCGAAAGCCAGGTCAGAAGCGCCCGTTCGCGCACGATCTTCAGCAAGTCCGAGGCGGACCGCGCCAAGGAGCTGGTCGACCGCGGCGTGGTGTCGAAGAGCGAGTGGGAGCGCAAATCGACCGCCCACGACAGCGACATCGCCCAGCTCGCCGTGGCCGAGGCGAACCTGAAGCTGGTCAAGAGCCCCGCCACCCAGGCCGAGCTCGACGCCGCGCGGGCCGACGTGGAGCGCTATACCCACCAGAACCAATATGCGCGCGACCAGTTGGAGCGCACGCGCATCACCGCGCCGATCGACGGGCGGGTCATCACCCCCAACGTCCACCTTCTCATCGGCGACTGGATGGAGATGGGCCAGGAATTCCTGACGCTGGAGGATACCCGCGTCGTGGAAGCGCAGATCGACATGCCGGAAACCGACATCACCCTGATCGCGCCGGGCGACAAGGTGCGGCTGAAGGCGTGGAGCGACATGGACCGCGAGGTCGACGGCGAGGTGACCGAAGTGGCTCCGGCGGCGGAGTCGCGCGACTAC
This sequence comes from Acuticoccus yangtzensis, assembly GCF_001927245.1. Taxonomy (GTDB): domain Bacteria; phylum Pseudomonadota; class Alphaproteobacteria; order Rhizobiales; family Amorphaceae; genus Acuticoccus; species Acuticoccus yangtzensis. The sequence continues at coordinate 159,694 of NZ_MJUX01000008.1, forward strand.
GGGACGGTGGTGCGCGTGCGCGCGACGATCCCCAACGAGGAGGGGCACCTGCGTCCGGCGATGACCGGCTACGCCAAGGTGCAGGGCGCCGAAATGCCGGTGTGGGAAGCCTATCTGCGCTTCCTCATGCGCTTCTTCATGGTCGAAGTCTGGTCCTGGATCCCGTAAGGCGGCGGCGCTAGGCGGAGCGCTGAGCCGCCGCCGCGCCTCCGCCGCACCTCGGCCGCGGGCGCGGTCCTCGGGCGGCGCGGTCGCCGGGCAGACGTTCGGCGCGTGACGCAGACGCCGCACGGCCGACTGAGATCACAGTCTTGCTGTTCTGTGTGCAGATCGCGGCTTGCGCAGGGACGCGGGCAGGCGCAAGAGGGCCATATGGCCAATATCACCGCCGCCCAGGCGTCCACCGGCAAGACGGATACGTTGCGCGGGGTGGCATTCATGATCGCTGCAACGCTCATATTTTCGGCACAGGACGGTCTGTCGAAGGCCCTGGCCGAGGATCATCCTGCGATTTTCGTCACCTTGTGGCGCTATTGGGCGTTCGGCGCGGTGTGTCTGCTGCTCCTGTGGCGCACGGGGTTCAAGAAGGGCCTCGCCTCCGGACAGCCGCGGCTGCAGATCGCCCGCGGCGTGCTGTTGGCGCTGCAGATCTGCGTCGCCATCACCGCCTTCGCGATCAACGGGCTCGCCCCGTCGCACGCGGTCTTCGCCTTCGTGCCGCTGCTGGTCGTCGGCCTGTCCGGCCCGGTGCTGGGAGAGAAGGTCGGCTGGCGGCGCTGGTCGGCGGTCGGCGTCGGGATGATCGGCATGCTCCTCATCATCCGCCCCGGCTCCCAGCCGCTGACGCCCGGCATTCTTCTGACGATGCTGGCCGCCTGCATGTTCGCCGCCTACCAGCTGATGACGCGGCGCGTCGCGCGAACGGACGCGGCGATGACGAGCTTTTATTATACCGGCCTCGCCGGCGCGGCGGCGATGACCTTCATCGGCCCGTGGTTCTGGTCGTCCTTCACCCCGTTCGAGGTGCTGCTTCTGGTGATTTTGTGCATCAGCGGGATGACCGGTCACCTGATGCTCATCAAGGCCTTCGAGGCGGCGGAGGCGTCGGCGATACAGCCGTTCAGCTATCTGCAGACGGTTGCGGCGTCGACGATCGGCGTGGTCGTCTTCGGCGAGGTGATGAGCCGGTGGACGGTTCTCGGCGGCGCCATCGTCATCAGTGCGGGTCTGTTCGCCTTCTGGCGGGAGCGGGTGCGCGCCAAAGCCGCCGCGGAGGCCGCTACGCGGTAGGCGGCCGCAGAGGCCGCTGTGCGGTAGACTGCCGCCGCGCCCGGCTTGGTAGACCTCTCGGGTACCACGGGCGCCTCAGCGCGGCCTCAGCGCGCCAGGAAGGCCGCAGCGCACGTTTCAGTGCAGGCGGCTGCTTGAGCCTCCCCGCACCTCGACGGACCGCCGTTGTGCGCCCTGTGCGGCCTCGTAGCGCGCTCGACGTGGCACGTGCCCCACCGACGTCTCATGCCAGCGTCGCCATGGACCCTTTCGCAGCCGCGGTCGCCGCAGCGCGTGCGCGTGGGGACGATACGCCGCCCGTCCGGCTCAGCCCCGCAGCGAACGCACCAGCCGAATCATCTGACGAATGTGAATGGACGCCCCGTCCAGGCCATGCCCGCCAGTGAGGGTGGACGGTGCGGTACCGACGAGGCCGGACCGTCAGACCCACCGCGGACATCGTAGAAGCTCACCCGTGCCGATCGCGATGCCGCACGCGTACGCATGGCGAGGCGCTGCATCATGATGCGCGGGGCAGGTCAGCGATGGATGGTGTGGGGACAGGTTGGTGGAGGGGGTTGGATTCGAACCAACGTAGGCATAGCCAGCGGATTTACAGTCCGCCCCCTTTAGCCACTCGGGCACCCCTCCGGGCCGTTGAGGCGGCGTGGTAGGCTGTTCAGACCGGCTTGTCAACGATGAGTGTTGAACGAAACTATGGATGACTCAGAGCCCTACTGGCTTTACGGGCTTCACGCCGTGCGCGCGGCGCTCGCCAACCCGCGTCGACGGGTCCACGAAATGGTGGCGACGACCAACGCGATTCGGCGGCTCGACCCGTTGCCGCGGCGAATCGAGGCCGAAACCGTGGACGTTCGGCGCCTCAACAAGATGCTCGGCGATGCGGTGCATCAGGGCGTGGCCATCCGCGTGTCGCCGCTCGACGGTGTGGACATCAAGGAGCTCGGGCGCGGGCGGCTGGTGCTATGCCTCGATCAGATAACTGATCCCCACAATGTGGGAGCCATCCTCCGCTCCGCCGCGGCCTTCAAGGCGGACGGCATCGTCGTCACCAAGCGCCACAGCGCGTCCGAGACGGGGGTGCTTGCGAAGTCGGCGTCCGGCGCGCTCGACATGGTGCCGATCGCGGTGGAGGTGAACATGTCGCGCGCCGTGGAGGCGCTGAAGGGCTACGGCTATCAGACCGTGGCGCTGGACAGCGAGGCGGACACCACGCTCTCCGCGCTGCCTGCGGCGGACCGCTGGGCCTTCGTGCTGGGCGCCGAGGGCAAGGGCGTTCGCGCCGGCGTGCGCGAAACGTGTGGTGTGACGGCGGCGATCGAGGTGCCGGGCGCGCTCGCCTCGCTCAACGTGTCGAATGCCGCGGCGATCACGCTCTATGCGGCTCAGTCCCATCTGCAGCGGCGGGATTAGTCCGTCGCGAGCGCGGTCGCCCCGCGTCGATGAGTCTACCGCAGGCGCCGCGCCAACGTCTTGAGGCGTAAGGCGGCGCACCACGCCGCGGCCTGCTCGCGAGCGTGGCGGTCAATGGAGATCCATCCGCACGGCTGCGGCCGGCGGCGGCGCGAGGCCGCCCCCGGCCCTCCACGGGGTCAGTCCGCGGGGATCAGTCCGGGTGATTAGTCCGTGGGGTCAGGACGGGCGCGGCCCGCGGGGCTGCGGCCGCGGACCGGGCGTGGTGGGGCGGCGCGGCGGCTGTCCGCCGGCGGCCTCGCTACCCGGAAGGCGGCGCGGCCCCTGCGCGCCCGGCTGCGCGGGCACCTGTGCCGGCGGCGGGCTCATGGTCGGCTGAGCGCCCAGCGCGGGGTCACGCGGGGCGGTCGGGCGCTGCGGCCGCGCAGGCTCCAACAGGCGGGGCTGCTGACGCGCGGTCGGCGCCACCGGCTCGTCCCTCAGGTCGTCGTCATCCTCGGCGAAGTCGAGGTCCTCGTCGCCCTCGTCCTCGTCCACCGGAGCCACGGCCTTGCGCTCTTTCGCCTTGGCGTCCCGGCCCCGCTTGGCTGGCTTGGTGCGCGGCTTGCGCCCGCGCACCAGCAGCAGCCCGCCGACAACGATGAGCAGGAAGAGCCCGGCGACCGCAGCGGCGACGTAGGGAAAGAGCTCGTCCTCCAGAAGCTGATCCAACGCGGTGCGATCGTCGCCGCTGGTGAAGCGGGTGTCGAGATTGGCGACGCCGTTGACGGCGCTCGTACTGGTGGCGACGGGCGCGCGTGGCGGGGCGGCATCGGCCAGCGTCTCGGTCGGCGGGTTCTGGAGCGCCGCGAAGCCTTCGGCAAAACCGTCGAGGGAAATCGGGATGCCGATCCCCTCTTCGGGGGTGCGGAATATGGAGAAGGTGGCGGTGGTTCCGGCCTCGAACCGCTCGATGAGGCCATCGTCGAGCCGCACCTCGGCGACGCAGCCGGAGGGCAGGCAGCGCACGAAGCCCGCGGCGCCGACCTCCACATCGTCGATGGACAGGCCGAGGCCGGGCGGCAGCAGGATGGCGAGCGGCGCCAGCACCCGCAGGATTTCGACCTGCTGGTCGGCGGTGCGGATGAAGACGACGCTGAGGGCGATGTTGGCGCGGTCCTGGGCCTGGACGTTCTGCACCAGGGCGCACTGCTCGGACGGGGCGCCCGTCTCCTGCTGGCAGCGGATCTGCCAATCGCCGTAGCGGCCGACGATGCGGCCCTGCGCCTCGGCGGGCGCGGCGTTCACGAGCGCCGACGCCAGCGCCAGGACGAGCCCGGCCATGATCCAAAGGCGTGATGCCATCCTCACTCTCCTACTCGTCCTCGCCGCGTTGGGCCGGCATGGTGACGGCCTCCGGGCGGCGTTGTTCGGGCCGCCTCGTGGCGGTGTTGTCCAGGCGCGTCGTCAGCGCGGCATCGGCGGCGTGGTCCGTTCGTGGGCCCGCACCGCCGCCGGTGCCGCAGGCGGCCGGCGCGCGCCGCCTGTGTCCGGCTCAATCTCTATCTGCTTCGCGCGTTCAGCGCACGCGCCGCGCATCACGCTTCGGCACGTTGTGAGGCGGCATCCCCCGCCGCGCGCGGATGGCCGCGTCAATCGTCCGTCGCGGCGGCGCCCGGCTGCGGACCGGCGGTGGCGGTGGTCAGCGCGTCGAGCGCGTCGCCGAGGCCAGCCAGCGTGATCGGCACCTCGGCCTGGCGCTGCGGCGTCAGCGAGACGGCGAAGGTGGCGCGGCGGCCCGAGGTCAGCGCATCGCGCAAGGCCTCTCCCAGCGCGACTTCGGAGATGCACCCCGGCGGCAGGCAGCGCACGAAGCCGGCGACGCCCACTTCCTCGCCGTCCACCGAGAGGCTGAGGCCCGACGTCAGCAGCACGCCGAGCGGTGCGAGGACGCGCAGCACGTCGGCGCGCCCTCCGGGTCCACGTACGAAGAGCACGGTGAGGACGACGCCGGCATCGGACGCGGCCGCGGCAGTCTGCCTCACGGCACAATCGTCGGTGGTCACGCCGACCGTGCGCTCGCAGGCGACGGTCCAATCCCCGAACGGGGCCGTCGCGGCGGCGCCATCCTGCGCGGCCACAGCGGTGATGCCGGCGGCGAGGAGACCGGCGACGAGGCTCGTGACGAGACCGGCGAGCGCCGAGCCGCGGCGTGCGGCTCTGAGGCGCAGGGGCGGCGCGGCGCGGCCGCCCTGTGCACGCGTGCAAAGCATGACGTCTCCCAACATGTTGACGGTCCGGCTTTCTCTCGGCGGATGTGACATCATGGTTCACTCCCTTCTCCGCACTGCCGCCGGGGCGAGCGTGGTGCAAGGCGAAAGTGTCACCTCGGCCGCTGTTGGAAGTGCGTTGGACCGTCAGTAGACGGTAGAAACGCGGCTGGAACGGGTCTAAAGGGATGGTGAGTGCGGCTGGTGGTGGAGGCTGCGGGCGCCTCCGCCTGGTGGATGGTGTCCGATGACTCTGTCTGGTGGACGCCGGGACGAGGCGTTGGTAAGTTTCAGGACGTTCCGAAATTTGTGTTACGGGACGTCCCCGTTAATCAAAGATGTGAGCGAGATGGGATCGGAACACATGCGGGCAATGGCAAAGTTCGGACGAACTGCTTTCGGCCGGCTCGGCGCTGCGGCGGCGACGATGATGCTGGCGGCCTCGGTGCTGTCTACCGGAGCGTCGGCAGCTCAGCCCGAACCCTGGAAGGTCACCCTTCAGGATGCAGCGACGCCCATCATGGAGCAGATCCGCTGGTTCGAAGGCTACACGCTGATCATCATCGCGCTCATCACGCTGTTCGTGCTGGGCCTTCTGATCTGGGTCGTCGTGCGCTACAATGCGAAGGCGAACCCGGTCCCGTCGAAGACCTCGCACAACACGATGATCGAGGTGGTGTGGACCATCGTCCCGGTGCTGATCCTGGTGGCGATCGCCTTCCCCTCGTTCCGTCTCCTTTATAACGAGACGACGATTCCCGAGCCGGATCTCACCGTGAAGGCCACCGGCAAGTCCTGGTTCTGGGAATATGAATACATGGACGAGGCCTATGCCGACGTTCCGCCGATCATCTCGAACATGCTGCAGGAAGACGACCGCGCCGAGCGCAAGTCCACCTACAACATGACCGATGCCGAGGCGCCGCGTCTGCTCGCCGTCGACTATCCGCTGGTGGTTCCGGTGGGCAAGATCGTTCACGTTCTCACGACCTCGTCGGACGTGAACCACGCCCTGGCGATGCCCGCCTTCGGCATCAAGGCGGATGCCATCAACGGCCGCCTGAACGAGACGTGGTTCCGCGCCGAGGCGACGGGTGTCTATTATGGCCAGTGCTCGGAGCTGTGCGGCCAGAGCCACGCCTTCATGCCGCTGGAGATCCACGTTCTCGACGAGGCGCAGTTCGAGGAGTGGGTGGCCATGTCCATCGACGACCCGGACGCTGCCCAGGACCAGCTTCTGAAGTGGCAGGCCGAAGCAGCCGGGATCGGCCAGAACGTCGCCGCTCTTTCGGCGAATTGATCACGTCGGGTGCCGTCCTCGGGGCGGCGCCTTTGCCTGGATGACGGAGGCCGTTCTCGAAGACGGGGCGGACCTCGAATAAAGTATCAGGGCCGGCGCGCCCTGAAGAAGCACGCGAACGGAGAGGATCGATGGCCTACGCGGCAGCGGACCATGCGCACGACCATCCTACGGGATATCGGCGCTGGCTTTTCTCAACGAACCACAAAGACATCGGCATTCTGTACCTGTTGTTCGCGCTGTTCGCGGGCTTCGTGGGCTTTGCCTTGTCCGTCGGCATGCGCATGGAGCTCCAGGAGCCCGGCATGCAGATCTTCGCCAATGGTGACATGTACAACGTGTTCACCACGGGCCACGGCCTCATCATGATCTTCTTCATGGTGATGCCGGCGATGATCGGCGGGTTCGGCAACTACTTCGTGCCGATCATGATCGGCGCGCCGGACATGGCCTTCCCGCGGATGAACAACATGAGCTTCTGGCTCCTGTTCTTCTCCTTCCTGCTGCTCATCACCTCGCTGTTCCTGCCCGGCCAGCCCGGCGGTCACGGCTTCGGCGGCGGTTGGACGCTCTATCCGCCGCTCTCCACCCAAGGCTCGCCCGGCCCCGCGCTCGACTTCGGCATCTTCGCCATCCACGTCTCCGGCGCGGCGTCGATCCTGGGTGCGATCAACTTCATCACCACCATCCTCAACATGCGCGCCCCCGGCATGACGCTGCACAAGATGCCGCTGTTCGTCTGGGCGCAGCTCGTCACGGCCTTCCTGCTGCTCCTGTCGCTCCCGGTTCTCGCCGGCGCGATCACGATGCTCTTGACGGACCGCAACTTCGGCACGGCCTTCTTCGACCCGATGCAGGGCGGCGATCCGATCCTCTTCGCCCACCTCTTCTGGTTCTTCGGCCACCCGGAAGTGTACATCCTGATCATCCCGGGCTTCGGCATCATCAGCCACATCGTGTCGACCTTCTCGCGCAAGCCCGTCTTCGGCTATCTCGGCATGGCCTACGCCATGGTGGCGATCGGCGTGGTCGGCTTCGTCGTGTGGGCGCATCACATGTACACGATCGGCATTTCGCCGGACACGCAGGCCTACTTCACCTTCGCAACATTGGTGATCGCGGTGCCGACAGGCATCAAGATCTTCTCGTGGATCGCGACGATGTGGGGCGGCTCGCTGCGCTTCACGACGCCGATGCTGTGGGCGATCGGCTTCATCTTCCTGTTCACCGTCGGCGGTGTGACGGGTGTGCAGCTCGCCAATGCCGGCCTCGACCGGGCCTTCCACGACACCTACTACGTGGTCGCTCACTTCCACTACGTCTTGTCGCTGGGTGCCGTGTTCGCGATCTTCGCCGGCTGGTACTACTGGTTCCCGAAGATGTTCGGCATCATGTACAATGAGACGCTGGGCAAGCTGCACTTCTGGCTGATGTTCATCGGCGTGAACGTCATCTTCTTCCCGCAGCACTTCCTCGGCCTGCAGGGCATGCCGCGCCGCTATGTGGACTATCCGGACGCCTTCGCCGGCTGGAACATGGTCTCCTCGATCGGCATCTACATCACCGTCGTCGCGATGATCGCCTTCATCTGGACCATGGTCGATGCCATCGTCCGGGCCCGCAAGACGGTCGACAATCCGTGGGGCGAAGGCGCGACCACGCTGGAGTGGAGCCTCTCCTCCCCGCCGCCCTACCACCAGTTCGAGACGCTGCCCCAGATCCGCTAAGGCAGCCGGCTGAACGCCATCCTTTCGCGAACCGCGGCGCCGCCTCCGGGCGGCGTCGCCATTCAGGCCCAGCCCGGCCCCGGCACCGAAGCCGGCCAGCCCCGCAGCGCCTCCGTTTTGGACGATCCCGGCCGCATTCCGTTCGACCTGCCCGCGGGCCGAACCGATTGCCGCCTCGGACCCCATCCGAGCCACCCCCGCCCGCGAGGCGAGGGATCACCACGCCCCGTGCCGCGCGCGCACGGCCTTTATCCGCCGCCGATCCGTCCGGCGGCCAGACGCGGAGGAACAGACATGTCGGTTCAGGACACGGGCACCTTCGGCGGTCTCGACCTCGGCGCCACGCCGGCCGATTTCGTCGATCTTCTGAAGCCCCGCGTGATGTCGCTGGTGATCTTCACCGCCTTCGCCGGCATCCTCCTCGCGCCGGGGCATCTGCACCCGGTATTGGCGGCCGTCTCGCTGCTGGCGATCGCGCTCGGCGCCGGCGCATCGGGCGCGCTCAACATGGGCCTCGATGCCGACATCGACCGGCTCATGACCCGCACCGCCAAGCGGCCCATCCCGTCCGGCCGCATCACGCGCGACACCGCACTCGTCTTCGGCACCATGCTCGCGTCCGGCTCGGTGATCCTCCTCGCCTTCGCGTCCAACTGGACCGCGGCGTCGCTCCTGTCGCTCACCATCGTCTTCTACGTCGTCATCTACACGGTGTGGCTGAAGCGGCGGACCCCGCAGAACATCGTCATCGGCGGTGCGGCGGGCGCCCTCCCCCCGGTGGTCGGCTGGGCCGCTGTGACGGGATCGGTGTCGCTGGAGCCGATCGTTCTCTTCACCATCATCTTCCTGTGGACTCCGGCCCACTTCTGGGCCCTCGCCATCCTGAAGCGCGACGAATATGCCGCCGCGGGCGTGCCGATGCTTCCCTGTGTCGCCTCGCCGGAGACGACGCGGCTCAATATTCTCGTCTATGCCGTCCTGACGGCCGTCTCCGGGCTCGCCCCCGCCGTCCTCGGCTTCGCCGGTCTCGGCTACGCGGCCGTGGCGGCCGGCCTCGGCGCCTGGCTGGTGCTGGGGGCGGTCCGCCTTCGCTCGGCCACGGCCGAGACGGAGCGGCGCCTCGCCGGACGCCTCTTCGGCGTCTCGATCCTCTACCTCTTCGCCTTGTTCGGCGCGCTGATGGCCGACGGCGTACTTTCGAATGTCATGGCATGACGATGTCCGATTCCCGCCCCACCGCTGAGCCGTCCGGCAACGCGATCAGCGACGCCGAGGCCGAGCGCCGCCGCCGCCAGCGCAAACGCTCCGTCGCGATCGCCCTGGTCCTGGTCGCCCTCGTGGCCCTCTTCTACGCCATCACCATCCTGCAGATGACCGCCAACTCGCCGGGGGCCGCGTCGTGAACGCGCCCGGCGATCCGGAAACGCGCGATCAGGCGTCCGGCACCGGGCGGACCGGCGGATCCCGGCGCCACGCGAAGGTCGCTCTCGCCTGCACCGCCTTCGTGTCGATCATGGTCGGCGCCGCGTTCGCCTCGGTGCCGCTCTACGACCTCTTCTGCCGCGTCACCGGGTTCGACGGCACGCCCTCCGTCGCCTCCATCGAAGCCGTTCCCGGCCTCAAGGTCGGCGAGCGCGAGGTGACGATCCGCTTCGATTCCAACATCCAAAGCGACCTGCCGTGGACCTTCACGCCGTCCCAGAGGACGATGAAGGTGCATGTGGGCGAAGTCGTCACCGCCGAGTACGAGATCACCAACCTCACCGACGAATATACCGTCGGGCGCGCGGCCTATAACGTCACCCCGTTCCAAGGCGGCGGCTATTTCACGAAGGTCGACTGCTTCTGCTTCACCGCCCAGCCGCTGGAGCCGAACGAGACGCGCAAGATCCCCGTGGTCTTCTATGTCGACCCCGCGTTCGACGAGGATCCCGATGCCAAGGGCGTCCACGTGATCACGCTGTCTTATACCTTTTACAAGGCAGGGTCGGAGAGCTGACAGGGTGTCGACGCCGCGCGAGCGGCGTGGCAAAGACGAGAAGAGACTTGATCGGGCGGAAGGCATCGCGGCAACGTGACCCACCCGCCCGGCGGGGACGATGAGCGGCGCTCCGGCACCGCATGACGGGCGGAGCACCAGCTCCGCAGCACGACACGGGGCTCAGCCTCGTTGGAACAAGGGGCCCGAGCCCCGGTGGTGGCCGGGCCCGAGGGTCCGGCGAGGCGATCCGGGTTTCGCCCCGGAAGGTTTGCGCGCAGCAGCGCGAAGAGGGAATGACAATGGCAGGCGCGGCGAAGAACCACGACTATCACATCCTACCACCCAGCCCCTGGCCGATCATGGGATCGCTCGGCGCGTTCGTGATGATGTTCGGCGCCGTCGCGTTCATGCGCTGGAACAGGGGGGACGAGCTGTCCCTCGCCGGCATCAACTTCGCCGGCTGGGGCATCTTCGCCATCGGCACCGCCCTCATCATCGCCACCATGGTGATGTGGTGGTCGGACACCACGCGCGAAAGCGTCCGCGGCGAGCACACGCCGGTGGTCAAGCTGCATCTGCGCTACGGCATGATCCTGTTCATCGCCTCGGAAGTGATGTTCTTCGTCGCCTGGTTCTGGGCCTATTTCGATGCCGCCCTCTTCCCCGGCGACCCGTCCACCTACGGCCGGCTCGAGACCACGGGCGGTGTCTGGCCGCCGGAGTCGATCCACACCTTCGACCCCTGGCACCTGCCGCTCTTCAACACGATGATCCTGCTCCTCTCCGGCACCACCGTGACCTGGGCGCACCACGCCCTGATCGAAGGTGACCGTCAGGCCGCCAAGTGGGGCCTGTGGCTCACCGTGATCCTCGGTGCGCTCTTCTCCAGCGTGCAGATCTACGAGTACAGCCACGCCACATTCGCCTTCGGCTCCTTCTACGGCGGCCCCTTCTACATGGCGACGGGCTTCCACGGCTTCCACGTCTTCGTCGGCACCGTCTTCCTCGCCGTCTGCCTGGCGCGCGTCTATGCCGGCCACTTCACGCCGAAATCCCACTTCGGCTTCGAGGCGGCGGCCTGGTACTGGCACTTCGTCGACGTGGTGTGGCTCTTCCTCTTCCTGTGCGTCTACGTCTGGGGTGCCAGCCCGGAAGTCCACTAAGAGGGACGCGCCTTGAAGCGCATCCTTCTCGCGCTCGCCATCGCCGGGGCCTTCGTCATCCTGATGAGCCTCGGCACCTGGCAGCTTCAGCGCCTCGCCTGGAAAGAGGCGCTGATCGCCGCGGCCGAAGAGCGGCCCTCCGCCGCTCCAGTCCCCGCCCCCGGCCCGGCCACCTGGGGCATGTCCATAGAAGAGACGCGGGCAGTCGGGGCGCATGAAGCCGGGGCGCAGAAAGCCGGCGCGGCAACCGACGCAGCGGCCACGCCCGTCGGCCCCGCCTTCCCGATCGACGACTGGCGCTATCGACGCGTCACCCTCACCGGCACATTCGGCCGGGACGAAGCCTATTTCTGGATCACCCTCGGCGAACCGCACGGCCCCCTCGGCGGCCAGGGCGCCATGGTGCTCGCCCCCTTCACCACGGCGGACGGCTGGACCGTACTCGTCAATCGCGGCTTTGTGCCGGACGCGGTGAGGGATCCCGCCACGCGGCCCCGCTCGGCGCCGCCACCCGGGCAGGTGACGATCGAAGGGCTCGTTCGACGCGACGATCCGCCCAGTTTCATCACCCCGGCGCCCGACCTGGAGGGCCGCGTATTCTACGCGCGGGACATCCACGCCATCGCCGACGCACTCGGTGTCACCGGCGCGCTCGCGCCTTATCAGGTCGATCTCGTCGCAGAGGAGACGCCCCCCGGCGGCCTCCCCCAGGCTGGTGAAAGCCGCATGACCTTCACCAACAACCACCTCGGCTATGCCTTCACCTGGTACGGTCTGGGGGCGGCGCTTCTGGGTGTCACGGGCGCCGCCCTGTGGCGCCGCCGCAAAGCCGGCTGAACCACGGCCGAGCCGGCACGTCTTCCATCCCCCGCCTCGGAACCCGGCCGTCGCCTGCCAATGGGCTACGGCCGCCGCTCCTCGACCGCGGGCGATGCACGGGGTCGGCCACGACAGCGCCACTCCGCCCGTCCGGCCTGATCGGCAACACAAGCAAAACTTCTCGTGATCGACGCGCGCGCGATGAGCGCTCGCCTTGCGGGCCCCCAGCCCACGGCGATATCAATCGCCTATAATTTAGACTGACCTTGATTTTGTAGGCGCCGACATCCGCCGGGCCTGAAAAAAGCAAAAACACAGCCTCTGGGGAGCTTCCGATGAGCGACGATTTTCCTGCCAGCAGCGACACCACCGGCGTGGTCCTTGTCGACGGAAGCCCCACCACCGGAACGCTGGAGGTCGAGGGCGACCGCGACTGGTTCCGCTTCACCGTGCTTGCGGGCGCCGACTATGCGGTCACGCTCGACGGCGACGACGCCGGCCCGAACGACGCCCTCTCCGACCCCTATCTGCGGATCGTCCGAGCGGACGGGGAAATCCTCGCCCAGAATGACGACAGCGGGCCGGGGCTGAATTCCGCACTCACCTTCTCGCCGCCCCAGTCCGGCGATCTCTACGTGTCCGTCGCCGCGTTCGACGATAGCTACTCAGGGGACTACGTGATCACGATCGATGAAACGGTGCCGGTTCCGCCGACGGGAATTTCGGGGACGATGTTCCTCGACGGGAACCAGAACCTTGTCCTCGACGCCGGGGAGGCACCGATCGGCGGCCTGATCGCCTTCGTCGACGCCAACCAGAACGGCCTGTTCGATGCGGACGAGACCGCCAGCGCCACCAACGCCGACGGCACCTACGAATTTCTGGGGCTGGCACCGGGCACCTACCAGATCGGCTACATGGCCCCTTCCGGTTTCACGGCCACGGGGAACGGCCCGTCGATCGCGCAGGCCGCCGGGGCCTTCATGGCCGCGAAATCGGCAGATCCGGCGGCCAGTAGCGCCGAGATCGCCGAGCTGATCGCCAAGATGACCCTGAGCGGCAGCGACGAGGTCGTCCGCGCCCTCGGCATCCCCGACGAGAAGGTGGACGGCGAGGCGCCGATCCAGACCCAGGACGTCGAATCCAACTCGCTGATCAACCTCAACGAGTTTCATGCGGACCCGCGCTTCGCCGGGCTCGACGGCAGCGGCTTCTCGGTTGTCGTGCTGGACACCGGCATCGACGCCGATCACCCCTTCTTCGGCCCCGACAGCGACAATGACGGCACCGCCGACAGGATCGTCTACGCCGCCGACTTCACCGATTCGCCCAGCGGCACCGACGACATGAACGGCCACGGCACGCACGTCAGCTCCGTTGCCGCGGGGCTGGGGACCGGCGGCATCGAAGGGCCGGCCTCCGGCGCCGGCATCATCCACCTCAAGGTGCTGGGCGACGACGGCTTCGGCTCCACCGCGGGGATCGAGGAGGCGCTGCAGTGGGTTGCGGACAACGTCGCGACCTACAACATCGCCGCCGTGAACCTGTCGCTCGGCGACTCCAGCAACGAGACCGACCCCTACGTGACGCCCTATGGCGACGAGTTCGCGGCGATCACCGCGCAGGGGGTGATCGTCGCCTCGGCCGCGGGTAACGACTATTTCAGCTACCAGACCGAGGGCGTGTCATCGCCGGCGGTGGACATCAACAGCCTCGCGGTCGGCGCGGTCTACGACGCCAACATCGGCAGCGCGTCCTATGGCGACGGCTCGACCGCCTTCACCACCGGCGCGGACCGCATCACCGTCTTCTCCCAGCGCGACACCGACCAGACCGAGATCTTCGCCCCCGGCGCGGCGATCACGGGCGCGCGGGCGGGCGGCGGCACCGCCTCCTATCACGGGACCAGCCAGGCGACTCCGGTCGTCGCAGGCGTGGCGACGGTGATCCAGGAGCTCGCCCAGCGCGAGATGGGCCGCAACCTCAGCCTCGACGAGTTCCGCTGGCTGGTCCACACCTCCGGCGCCATCATCGTCGACGGGGACGACGAGGACGACAACGCCACCAACACCGGCGAGACGTACCGACGGCTCGACATCATGGCGCTCGCCGAAGCGGTGATGACCTATGCCAACGGCAGCGTGGTGGCGCTGCGCACGGTGACGGTCGAGAACGAGGAGATCACCAGTGAGGACGTCGGCCTCACCGCCGCCAATGACGGGCCCAGCGTGTCGCTCATCAACACGGTCGACGAGGTGGACGAGAACGGTTCGACCGACCTGCCCGTTCGCGTGGCGACCATCGTCATCGAGGATGACGGTGTGGGCGAGAACGATCTGACGCTCAGCGGCGCAGACGCGGACGTGTTCGAGATCACCGGCGGCAACCTTTATCTGAAGGCCGGCGTCGTGCTCGATTTCGAGACGCAGTCATCTTACGCGGTCACCGTTGAGGTGGACGACCCGGCGCTGGCCCCCGATCCCGACGACACGGCCGACTTCACGCTGTCCGTCGGCGACATCGACGAGCGGCGCCCGAACCTGGTCGCCGGTGGCCCCCGCGCGGACGATCTGTTCGGCACCAACGGCGACGACGTCTTCTTCGGCTTGGGCGGACGGGACACGTTCCAGGGATTTGCCGGCGACGATACGGTCCACGGCGGCTTCGGCAACGACACGGCCGTTTATGACGGCGAGATCGGCGACTTCGTCTTCGGCTCGCCCTCGCTGCGGGCGCTGACGGTGAGCGACACCGTGGGCGACGAAGGCACGGACCGGTTGATCGGCGTGGAGCGGATCGAGTTTGCCGACGTGACGGTGCGGGTGCGCGAGTTGGAGCGGTCGACGACGCTGCAGGTGTTCGACGACACCGGCGCGCGGGTCGGCCGGGTGGACGTTGCGGCGGACGGTGACCTGAGGGCGATTTCCCGCGGCGAGGACGGCACGTGGACGCGCACTCTGATCGACGGTGCGGGCGACGAGGCCTACGCCGCCGTTGCGGCCACCTTCGACGGGTCCGGCGCCCTACTCAGCCGCGAGGCCAGGCTCGACGACGGCAGCGTGCGCAGCCACAGCGTCTTCGACTGGCATGATGATGCTCTGCCGCCCTCGCTGTTGTCGCTGGACGCCTATCTGTGAGCCCGACCCGCGCCTGAACCAAGGCGCGGGCGTCAGACCACATCTGCGTGGGCGCACGGGCGTCAGCCCTCTTCGTCTGGGTCGCGCTGGCGTCAGCTCGCGGGGATCGCCCGCGCCACCCAGACGATGAGGACGGCGCTCGGCCACAGCAGCGCCTGGGCTAGCACCGTCCCGGCGAGGCGGCTGGCGATCATCCACACCACCACGCGGCGGAAATGGGCCTCGCTCGCCTTCCCGCGCACCACGTCGTCGGTCATCCCGGCCAGATAGGGGTCGACGATGACGAAGAGGGCGATCGTCGCCACCCCGTTGATGATCGACGACAAGGTGGCGGCGGTGACGCGGAACTCCGGCGCGATGGCCCCGGCATAGAGCGCGGCGAGCACACCCACCGTCCACAGCGCGTTGGCGCCGACGTTGAGCAGGATGATGCCGATCGGCAAGTCGCGGCCGAGCTTCAGCCCGGTGACGCTCGCCCGCCGGGGAAGCGCCGCGGCCCCCGCCATGGAGCGCAGGCCCGGCGCCGTCATCGCACGGGCGACGAGGCGCGGGACCGAGCGGTCACGGCTGAACCGCTCCACCGCCGCCGCCGCGATGCGCTGCATGCTGGGGATCATCAACCCGCCGACGATGGTGGCGAGCGAGGCCGCGCCCAGGATCATCGCGAAATCGAGGGCGAGCGTCGTGGTGTGGGCGGCCACCTGCGCGCCGAGCCCCGCCTCCACACGCTTGGCGATGAACGGGCCCTGGAATGAGTTCGACGTCCGCGACACCAGGACGAGGATGTTGAACAGCGACAGGGCGGTGGCGATCTTGCCCGTCCTCACCCCCGCGATGCGGAACGCATAGGCCAGCGTGCCGATGAGGTGGATGAGGAAGGTGAGCGCGAGGATGAAGGCGAGTTGCAGATCCATGGGGCGGCCGGTTGCGGCCCGGCGGTCCTGATCGGTGGGCCGCATCGGCGCCGGGTTGGAATTTCGGGCGGGACGTCATATCCTAGTGGACTACTAGGATATATGATGCGCGATGACCCTTCAATGATCTCCCAGAAGGCCAAATATGCCCTGCGCGCCCTGCTCGCGCTGGCCGATCTCGATGCCGTGTCCATCTCCGCCGCGGAGCTGGCCGAGCGCGAGAGGATCCCCCGCAAGTTCCTGGAGCAGATCCTGGCCGACCTGAAGCGGGACGGTCTGGTGCAGAGCCGGCGCGGTGCGGCGGGCGGCTACGCGCTCCTGAAGCCTGCCGATACGATCACCTTCGGCCACGTTCTGCGGCTGATCGACGGGCCGATCGCCCCGCTGCCGTGCCTCAGCCGCATCGCCTACCGCCCGTGCGAGGATTGTGAGGACGAGGCGACGTGCCGGGTACGCAAGGTGTTCGCGCTGGTCGCCAACTCCGCCCGCGCGGTGCTGGACCAAACGACGTTAGCCGACGCGATCGCCCACCCCGGCCGCCCGCTGGGACTGCCGCAGGATATCTTCGGCACCGCCTGAAGCCCGGCGCCTCGTGCCCGCCGCCCGGCAGACGGCAGGTAACGAGCCGGCCCGAAGCCCGGCACGAAGCGAGGGCGCGTCATACGCGGAACCCGCACCGCGCCGGCAGAAACGCGGAGCCTGTTCGGCGACCATTAATGCGCGGCCGGTGCTGCTCGGCCTGACGGGCGTAGCATGCTGCGCGCCGCCTCGAGCGCGATGCCTGGCGCGGTCTGGTGCGCACCGCCCCGTGCGCGGTCTGAGGCGCGCCGCCTCGCGCGATCTTGGGGCGCGCCGCCTGGGCCGCGCCCGTCTGCCATCTGGTCGCGGCACGCCTACCGCTGGGCCTCCCCTGGTGCGTGCCCATTCTGTCGACCGCGGATCATTTACGCCCCCAATCCCGGCCCCGCCGGCGAGCCGCCCGCGCCCGTTCGGCGCGTCTCGGAGCATGTCGGTCCGGTGGCCCGCGCCCACGGGCACCGCGTGCCGCGTGCTGCGCCGGGTATACCCCTGACCAAAACCCCGCGCACCGGCGGCCTCCTGGCCACGCGCGATCACGGGGCCATGCCAGGCACCTTCATCGCACCGTCACGCCAGTTGACAATTCCTACCGAGGAAGTAGGCTTTAATCTCTACTAATCCGATGGGATATGGAGATTGACGTGACCCGATCTCGTTTCCAGCTCTTCACGGGGCTCGGCGCCGCCCTCCTCGTCGCGGCGCCCGCCCTCATCCCGGCAGCCCACGCCGACACCACGATCCTCAACGTCTCCTATGACCCGACCCGCGAACTCTACAAAGAGTTCAACGAAGCCTTCGCCGCCCACTGGGCCGCCGAAACCGGCGAGCGCGTCACCATCCGCATGTCGCACGGCGGCTCCGGCAAGCAGGCCCGCTCTGTCATCGACGGGCTGGAGGCCGACGTCGTCTCCCTGGCGCTGCAGGCCGACATCGACGCCATCGCCGAGCACGCGGGCACCATCCCGGCCGACTGGCGCACCCGGCTTCCCAATGCGAGCGCGCCCTACACGTCGACCATCGTCTTCCTGGTGCGCAAAGGTAATCCGAAGGGCCTCGAAGACTGGGACGATCTCGTCGGCGACGGCGTCGAGGTGATCACACCCAACCCGAAGACCTCGGGAGGCGCGCGCTGGAACTTCCTTGCCGCATGGGGCTGGGCCGAACGCGCCTTCGACGGCGACGAGGAGGCCGTGACCAAATACGTCACCCAGCTCTTCAAGCACGTCCCCGTGCTCGACACCGGGGCGCGCGGCTCCACCACCACCTTCGTCCAGCGCGGCATCGGCGACGTGCTCCTCGCCTGGGAGAACGAGGCCTTCCTGGCGCTGGAAGAGCTCGGCCCGGACGAGTTCGAGATCGTCGTCCCCTCGGTGTCGGTGAAGGCCGAGCCGCCGGTCGCCCTGGTCGCCACCAATGCCGAGAAGCACGGCACCACCGAGGTGGCGCAGGCCTATCTCGACTACCTCTATAGCGCCGAAGGCCAGACGCTCGCCGCCCGCCACTATTACCGCCCCGCCCAGCCCGAGCTGGCGGACGAAGCCGACCTGGAGCGTTTCCCAGACCTCACGCTGGTTACGATCGCGGACTTCGGCGGCTGGGCCGAAGCGCAGCCCCGCTTCTTCAGCGACGGCGGCGTGTTCGACCAGATCTTCCAGCCCGCACGCTGACGGCTCGACCATGGCTCCCGGCCAGATCCCCACGGGTCCGATCCCCACAGGCCCGATCAACCCCGGCCCCCTCGCCACCGCGCTCGGCCCCATGCTCGCCCCGCGCGCCCCTTTCCGGCTGCGCGCCACCAGCATCATCCCCGGTTTCGGCCTGGCGATGGGCTTCACCCTCCTCTACCTGTCGGTCATCGTCCTCATCCCGCTGCTGGCGCTGGCGGTGAAAAGCGCCGGCCTCGGCCCCGCCGAGTTCTGGCGCCTGGTGACCGACCCGCGCACCCTCGCCGCGGTGCGCCTCTCCTTCGGCGCGGCCTTCCTCGCGGCCACGATCAACGCCGTCTTCGGCCTGCTGCTCGCCTGGGTGCTGGTGCGTTACCAGTTCCCGGGCCGGCGCCTGGTCGACGCCTTCATCGACCTGCCCTTCGCGCTGCCGACCGCCGTCGCCGGCATCGCCCTCGCCGCGCTTTATGCGCCGAACGGGTGGATCGGCCAGCTTCTCGCCCCGCTCGGCCTCAAGGTCGCCTATACGCCCATCGGCATCATCATCGCGCTCACCTTCGTTAGCCTGCCCTTCGTGGTGCGCACGGTGGAGCCGGTGCTGGCCGAGGTCGACCGCGAGCGCGAGGAGGCCGCCGCGACACTCGGCGCCGGCCGCTTCCAGACCGTCACGCGGGTGGTGCTGCCGACCCTGATGCCGGCCCTTCTCACCGGCTACGCGCTCGCCCTCGCCCGCGCGGTCGGCGAATATGGCTCGGTCATCTTCATCGCCGGCAACATCCCCTATGTGTCGGAAATCGCGCCGCTTCTCATCGTCATCCGGCTCGAGGAGTTCAACTACGAGGCCGCGACCGCCGTCGCCGCGCTTATGCTGGTCATCTCCTTCGGCATGCTTCTTCTCATCAACATCATCCAGGCGGTCAGCCGGCGGAGGTTCGGTCATGGCGCTTGAGGTTTCCGTGCGCGCCGAGGCCGCCCACCCCGTCAAGGCTGCACCCTGGCGCTCCCCCGTCACCGAGAGCGCGGCGACGCGGCGTATCCTCATCGGCATCGCGCTCGTCTTCCTGGTGCTCGTCCTCTTCATGCCGCTCGCCGCCGTGTTCGTGGAGGCGCTGCGCGGCGGCGTCGGCGTGTTCGTCGCGGCGATCGCCGAGCCGGACGCGCTCGCCGCCATCGGCCTCACGCTCCTCGTCGCGGCGATCGCGGTACCGGCCAACCTCGTCTTCGGCGTCGCGGCGGCATGGGCCATCGCGAAATTCGAGTTCCGCGGCAAGACGCTGCTCATCACCTTGATCGACCTGCCCTTCTCGGTGTCGCCGGTGATCGCGGGGCTGGTCTATATCCTGCTGTTCGGCTCACACGGCCTGCTCGGCCCGTTGATCGAGGGGAGCGGGCTCAAGATCGTCTTCGCGCTGCCGGGGATCGTGCTCGCCACCATCTTCGTCACCTTCCCCTTCGTGGCGCGCGAACTGATCCCGCTGATGCAGGAACAGGGCACTGGCGACGAGGAGGCGGCCCTGTCACTCGGCGCCAGCGGATTCCAAACCTTCCGCCGCGTGACGCTGCCCAACGTGAAGTGGGCGCTGCTCTACGGCGTACTCCTGTGCAACGCGCGGGCGATGGGCGAATTCGGCGCGGTCTCGGTCGTGTCGGGTCACATCCGCGGCGTCACCAACACGATGCCGCTGCAGGTCGAGATCCTCTACAACGAGTACGCCTTCCAGGCGGCTTTCGCCGTGGCCTCGCTGCTCGCCCTTCTGGCGCTCGTCACCCTGGCGTTGAAATCCTTCCTCGAATGGCGCTTCGCCGACGGCCTGAAGGCCGCGCGGGGCCACTGAAGGCTGCTGACATGGACATCCGCATCGAAAATGTGCGCAAGGCGTTCGAGCGTTTCCCGGCGCTGCACGACGTGTCGCTGAACATCCGCTCCGGCGAGCTGATCGCGCTGCTAGGTCCGTCCGGCTCGGGCAAGACGACGCTGCTCCGGCTGATCGCGGGGCTGGAGACGCCGACCGCCGGGCGCATCCTGTTCGGCGGGGTGGATGCCTCCGCCGCCAGCGTGCAGGAGCGCAATGTCGGCTTCGTGTTCCAGCACTATGCGCTGTTCAAGCACATGACCGTGGCCGAGAATATCGGCTTCGGCCTCAGCGTGCGTCCGCGCGGGGGGCGTCCGTCGAAGCGTGAGATCGCGGCCAAGGCGGAGGAGCTTCTGGACCTCGTGCAGCTATCAGGCCTCGGCCACCGCTTCCCGGCGCAGCTTTCGGGCGGGCAGCGGCAGCGCGTGGCGCTGGCCCGTGCGCTCGCCATCGAGCCGCGGGTGCTGCTGCTGGACGAGCCGTTCGGCGCGCTGGACGCCAAGGTGCGCCGCGAGCTGCGCCGCTGGCTGCGCGAGCTGCACGATGCGACCGGCCACACCACCGTGTTCGT
This sequence comes from Acuticoccus yangtzensis, assembly GCF_001927245.1. GTDB lineage: Bacteria > Pseudomonadota > Alphaproteobacteria > Rhizobiales > Amorphaceae > Acuticoccus > Acuticoccus yangtzensis. The sequence goes on from NZ_MJUX01000008.1 coordinate 180,354, forward strand.
CACCCACGACCAGGAGGAGGCGATGGAGCTCGCCGACCGCGTGGTGGTGATGAGCAACGGGCGGATCGAGCAGGTCGGCTCGGCGGACGACATCTACGACGCGCCCGCCTCGCCCTTCGTGTTCTCGTTCATCGGCGCGTCGAGCGCGCTGCCGGTGGAGGTTTCGGGCGGCCGCGTGTGCCTGGAGGGCGCCCCGCTGGCGATGCCGGTGACCACCATGCCGGACGGTCCGGCGCGGCTCTTCCTGCGCCCACACGACCTGGAGCTGAGCCCGCATGCGGAGGGTGCCATCGCGGGCACCGTGTCGGCGGTGCGTCGCACCAGCGGCGCACGGCTGGTGGAACTGGAGGTCGGCGGACGGCGGGACCGGCTCGAGATCGAGCTGCCGCTGACCGGCGCGGCGGCGCAGAACGCGCCGATGGTTGAGGGCGGCGCGCTGACTGTGCGCCCGCGCCGCTGGCAGCTCTACCCGGCGGCGGAGATGCAGGCGGGCTGAGCACCAATCGGCGCCGCCGCGGCGTGGTCGGGCCGTCGCCCGCCCACCTGGCGCGCCGCGACGATTGCCCCTTTCCAAGCGCCGCGCCAAGGGGCCTTATCGGCAGCACGCCGGGCCCGTCCGGCGCGGCGCAGGACTTCGGATGACGTTCGACCAGATCGCCATCGTCACCCTCATGGGGGCGATGCTGGCCGCCTTCGCGGTGGACCGCTTCCGCATCGAGCTGGTCGCCCTCAGCGGCCTCGGCGCGGGGGTGGCGCTCGGCCTGGTGCCCCCGGCGGGCGCCTTCGCGGGCTTCGCCAGCCCCGCCGTCGTCACCGTCGCCGAGATCCTCATCATCGTGCAGGTGCTGCTGAATGCGCATCTGCTCGACCAGGCGGCCGACCGCATCGCCCGCCACGTCACAAACGAGCGCGGTGTCGCCACGGTGCTGTGCGTCCTCGGCGCGGCGGCGTCCATCGTCATGAACAATATCGGCGCGCTGGCGCTGATGCTGCCGGTGGCGATGTCCCTTTGCCGGCGCACGGGGGTGCGGCCGGGGGCGGTGCTGCTTCCGCTATCCTTTGCGACGCTCCTCGGCGGCACCTGCTCGCTCATCGGCACGCCCGCGAACATGGTCGTCTCGGGCCTGCGCGAGGAGGCGCTCGGCGCGCCCTTCTCCTTCTTCGCCCTCGCCGCCATCGGCCTGCCGGTGACGCTCGTCGGGATGCCGCTCCTCGTCCTCATCGGGCCGCGGCTTCTGGCCGGGCGCGGTCTCGACGCGGCGGCCCCGCCCATCACCGGGCCGCGCCGCTTCGTGACCGAGCTGCGCATCGGCGCCGGCTCACCGCTGGGCGGGGCGACGCCCGCCGCCGTGGAGGCGCGCATCGGCGGCACCGTCCACGCCCACTTGCGCGACGGCCGGCACGTCTTCGGCCGACGCGAGGCGCAGGTGGTGAAGGCGGGCGACCTCCTGCTGGTCGAGACCGACGTCGCCACCGCGATGGAGATGCACCGGCGGCGCGATGCGGAGCTGGAGGGCGCCACCGGCAGCGGCGGGGCGGAATGGGTGGAGGCGGTGGTGCTGCCACAAAGCACCATCCTCGGGTCCACCGCGCGCGTGGTCGCCGCGTTCGAGGAGGCGGGGGCCGAGCTCGTCGCCCTGTCGCCGCAGACGACGCGCATCGAGGGGCGGCTGGCGGACGTGCGCATCAGCATCGGCGACGTTCTCCTGCTGCACGGCCGCGCCGACCGCGTCCGCCGCGCGCTCGACGAGACGGACTGCCTCGCCATCTCGCCCCGCGGGCTGGAGCCGCCGCGGCGCCAGGGGCTTCCGGCGGTGGCCGCTTTCGCCGCCGCGGTGGGGCTGGCTGCATTGGGCCTCGCCCCGCCCGAGATCGCCTTCGGCGGGGCGGTGCTGGCGCTGGCCTTGGCGGGGCTGGTCGATCTGCGGCAGGCGCTGGCGCGGCTCAATTGGCCGGTCCTCGTCATGCTGGCGGCGATGATCCCGCTCGGCGCCGCGGTCGACCGTACCGGCGCCGCCGACGTGATCGCCGCCGCCCTCCTCGACCTCATCGGCCACGACTGGCCGTTCGCGGTCCACGGCGTGGTGCTGGCGGCGGCGCTGATCATCACGCCGTTCGTCAACAACGTGTCGGCGGCGGTGGCGCTGGCGCCGCTCGCCGTGGCGCTGGCGGGCGCGGCCGGGGTGCCTGCCGATCCTCTGCTGATGCTGGTTGCGGTGGGTGTGTCGCTCGACTTCCTCACCCCCTTCGGCCACCACAACAACACCATCGTCATGGGCATCGGCGACTACCGCTTCCGCGACGTCCCCCGTCTCGGCCTTCCGCTCCTCGTCGTGGTGGGTGCCGTCGCGTGGGCGGCGAGCCTTCTCGCGGCGTAACCGGCTGATCAGCGAAGGCTGTCAGCCTCAGCGCCGCCCGACGGGTACAATACCGCCACGGCTTTCCCTTGCTCGTTTCCCGTTCGAGAAGCGGGTCAGGGTCGAGCACTCGACCGCACCCACGCACAGCCCCCTCTTGGGCGCGAGCATTGGGAGGACGGGTGCTTGATGCTGCCCCGGTCCGACCCAGCTTTGGCGCTGCCGCTTCAGTCCTTCTTCAGGACTGAAGCGCTGCCGGCCGGCGGGACCCGGACTGCGCTGTCGGGCATCATGGATGCCGAACTCGGCAACAGCCGACTTCGGAGAGGAGCGCGAGGAGGGGAACCCCTCCCTCGCCGCGGCGGTGCTCCTCGCGACAGCTCACCGATAAGGCGCGGCGGGATGACACCTCCCGCGGGCGCGCCTCGCCGCTCAGATCGCGCGTGTGCCCGCCACGCGATCGGTACAGGCGACCAGGCTCACTCACGCGTCACATGCGCCTCGCTGTCCGCCGCGTGATCGTCGCACAAGCCAGACCGCTGTCGGAGGGACAGCAGTAGAACCGCCGCCCATGCACCGGCTCAGCCGAACATGAGTTGCGTCTCGGTGAGGTCGGCGAGGGCGACACCCTCCAAGGTGAATCCGTCCCCGTTGCCGAGGTCGATCACCGTGTCGCCGTCCGCCTCGGTGATCGCGCCGGCGGTGAGAAGATCGTCCAGCGAGGCGAGGTCCGGGCCGAAGTCCATCAGACGGAGCCGGTCGGCGCCATCGCCGAAGTCCAGCACCGTGTCGAACCCGTGCCCGGTGGCGAGGACGAAGAGGTCGTTGCCCGCGCCGCCGAAGAGAACGTCGTCGCCGCGGCCGCCCGCGATCCGGTCGTCACCGTCGCCGCCGTCCAGCGTGTCGGTACCGTCGCGGCCGGTGAGGAGGTCGTTCCCGGCACCGCCGAACAGACTGTCGTCACCCTCGCCGCCGGCCAAGGTGTCGGCGCCCTCGCCCCCGTCCAGCGTGTCCGCGCCGGCGCCGCCGATCACCATGTCGTCGCCGTCGCCTCCGGAGACATGATCGTCGCCGTCACCGCCGTTCACGGTATCGCCATCCGCGCCGCCGTTCAGCGTGTCGTTGCCCGCCTCACCGTAGACGTGGTCGACGCCCGCGCCGCCGCCCGCCACATCGTCGTCGTCGCCGCCGCGCAGGGTGTCGGCGCCATCGCCGCCGTCCAGCGTGTCGGCGCCCCAGTTGCCGAAGATGAGGTCGTCGCCTTCTCCGCCGGACACGCTGTCGTCGCCGTAGCCGCCGTAGAGGCTGTCGTCGCCCTCATCGCCGGTGACGGTGTCGTTGCCGGTCCCGGCGGCGATCCAGTCGTCGCCTTCGCCGCCCCTGATCAGGTCCTCACCGCCGATGGCGCGGATGGTGTCATTGCCCGGCCCGCCTTCGACGACGTCGTCGCCGATGCCGGAATCGACCCAATCGTCGCCCTCGCCGGCGTAGATCGTGTCGTGCCGGTCGAGGCCATAAAGGGTGTCGTTGCCCACCCCGCCCTCGATCGTCTCGTTGCGGCGGCGGATGCCTCTGATCAGGTCGTCATTGTCGATGCCGAGGACCTCGATCCGCATGTGTTCGGTCTCCACCGGACCGCCGTCGATCGAGATGCCGTATTCGACGCCATCGCCGCCGAAGCCGGTATAGACGCCAGGCTGCGGCGCGCCGTATGTGCTGAACGCCTCGCTCGGCACATAGTCGAACGTGCCGTCTGCGTTGACGACGAGGGTCGAGCCCGTCGCCAGCGTCATCGTGGTGCCGACCAGATCGGTCCGGCCGTTGATGGTGACGACCTCCACCCGGCGGCGGGGAAAGTCCTCGCCATAGCTGTTGGCGTCCAGCACGTTGCCGGACAGGGTCTCGTCTTCGTTGATCGTGAAGAGGTCCGGCCGCGGATAGGTGGCGCCGGGCGTTACGTCGACGGTGTAGGACCCCGCCGCGCCGTTCGCCAGCGCCTCGACGCGCAGGTAGACCGTCGCGTCCGTCAGCGTGGAATAACGCACGATCTCATCGTCGCCGATTTCGGACGTGTCGAGCCAATTGCCGTCCGCACCGACGAGGTCGAGGTGATATTCGTCCTGGTACTGGTTCTCGCCGAAGATCAGCTCGAAGGCGACCGAGTCGCCGGCTTCGAGGTCGAAGCGCGTCCACTCGACGTCGCCGCGCTCGTCCAGCGTGCCGGTATAGGTCGCGCCGACGCTGCCGATATTCGCCGTGCCGCTGAAGTCGGCCGGGTCGAAGTCGCCGGGGTCGACGGTGACGTGATATCCGCCCGTGGTGCTGCCTTGGCTGTTGGCGTTGAGGTAGAGCGTGCGATCTTCGTCCGGCAGGATGAAGTAGCGGCCGACGTCGAAATCGTCGGACCAGCGGTAGTCGAAATAATTCCCGTCAGCCTCGAAAATCTCGACGTAAGGGCTGATCTTGTTCGGCCAACCGTCGGTCGGCTCGATGGTGATCGCAACGCCCTGATTGGCGGTAAGATCGACGCGAATCCAATCCTCGTCGCCCTCGAAGTCGATCGTACCGAAATAATCCTGACCGACGCGGACGGCTGCTGTGGTGGTGGCGTCGTTGGGGAGATCGTCGTCCATAGGTCACTTCCAATCGCTTCTCGGCGCCGGTGCGCGGCGCCACAATCGCGTGGCAGCATAACAGCTTTAGGTAAGACTTACGCCCCCGCGCCGCGGCTCCACGCCCTGCGCTCCGTCGTCGGAACCCGGACCTTTCGATAGCACCGGGCGCCAGAAAACCCCTGGTCCGCAGCTTTTTCCTGCGTGCTGATTTGGAATTTCCTTCTTTATTTCCCGACGATGATGCCCGCATTTTGAGCGCGCCTAAAGACGCGCCAGATCGCCTCACCGGGGCTTGGATTCCGACCCGATCCCAACCCCGAATCGAGCACCCGGCGCGCCGATCTCCATCCGGGAAGTGAGTATGACCGCCGAAAAAACCGACACGCTCATCGTGGGGGCAGGTCAGTCCGGCATTGCGATGAGCGAGCACCTGACGGAGATGGGGATCCCGCACATCGTCCTGGAGCGCAAACGGGTGGCGGAACGCTGGCGCTCCGAGCGGTGGGATTCGCTCGTCGCCAACGGCCCGGCCTGGCACGACCGCTTCCCCCACCTCGAGTTCGACGATGTCGGCCCCGACGTGTTCCCGCCGAAGGAACGCATGGCGCGCTACTTCGAAGACTACGCGAAGATGGTCAAGGCGCCGATCCGCACCAATGTCGAGGTGACGCGCGTCACCCGCTGCGAGGGCCGGCCGGGCTTCATCGTCGAAACGTCGGACGGCGAGATCGAGGCGCAGCGCGTCGTCGCCGCCACCGGCCCGTTCCAGGTCCCCTCGGTGCCGGACTTCGTGCCCGAGGACAGCGGCCTCATGCAGCTCCACTCGTCCACCTACCGCAATCCGGACCAGCTTCCGGAGGGCGCGGTGCTCGTCGTCGGCGGCGGCGCGTCGGGCTGCCAGATCGCCGAGGAGCTGCGCCGCGCCGGCCGCGACGTGTATCTGTCCATCGGCGGCCACTACCGGCCCCCGCGGTCCTACCGCAACCGCGATTACGTCTGGTGGCTCGGCGTGCTCGGCAAGTGGGACGAGATCAAGACCACGCCCAAGCGCCACATCGCCTTCGCCGTCAGCGGCTATGACGGCGGGCGCACGGTGGACTTCCGCCGCCTCGGCCACATGGGCATCACCGTGCTCGGCATGACGACGGGTTACGAGAACGGCGTCATCTCCATCGCCGACGACCTCGCCGCCAACATCAAGCAGGGTGACGAGGCCTATCTCGACGTGCTGCGCGAGGCGGACGCCTATGTCGAGCGCAACGGCATCGACCTGCCGCCCGAGCCGGACGCGTGGACCATCGACACCGACCCCGACTGTATCGCCAATCCGGTGCGCGCGCTCGACCTCGCGGCGGCGAACGTGAAGACGATCCTCTGGGCCACCGGGTTCAAATACGACTTCAGCTGGCTGCAGGTGGACGCCTTCCACCCTGACGGCACGCCGTTCCACAAGCGCGGCATCTCCACCGAGCGGGGCGTCTATTTCCTCGGCCTGCCGGAGCTCACCAACCGCGCCTCCTCCTTCATCTACGGCTGTTGGTACGACGCGAAATATCTCGCCACCCACATCGGCGTGCAGCGCATGTACGTCGCCTACGACAAGGCGTGACGCCGCCGCCCCGCCCACCGCGGCGGGGCGCCTTTGGGACGACGACACAAGGACCGCCGCATGAAAAACGTCATGTTCCTCAACGGCCCCAACGCCAACCTCTACGGCCTCGACCGCAGCGGCACCTATGGCAGCGACAGCTTTCCGCAGATCGAGGCGGCCTGCATGGCGCGCGCGGCCGATCTCGGCTTCACGCTCCACTTCCGCCAGTCCAACCACGAGGGCGTCCTGGTCGACTGGATCCAGGAGGCACGCCAGTCCTGTGATGGCATCCTGATCAACGCGGCCGGGCTCACCTACACCTCGGTCGCGATCCTCGACGCGCTGCTCGCCTTCGACGGGCCGATCATCGAGTGCCACATGAGCAACATCTGGAAGCGCGAGCCCTTCCGCCACCATTCCTTCGTCTCCAAGGCCGCGACCGGCGTCGTCGCGGGCCTCGGCCTCAGGGGCTACCTCCTCGGCCTGACCGCCATGGCGGAGCTGATGAACGAGGCCGCGGCGTGACCGACATCCTCGCCTTCTACAGCGGCCCCGACCCGTTCGACGTGTGGCGGGACGCGCTCGCCCCGCATCTGGCCGGCCACGTCGAGATCCAGGAGGCGGACAAGGTGACGGACCCCGCCGCCGTTCGCTTCGCCCTCGTGTGGATGCCGCCGGAGGGATTCTTCGCCCGCTTCCCGAACCTGGAACTCGTCATCAATCTCGGCGCGGGCGTCGACCGGCTCGTGGCGCGCGGCGATCTGCCGGACGTTCCCATCACCCGCCTGTCCGACCCCGAGATGGGCCGCATGATGGCCGGCTACGTGCTCTTTGCCGTGCTGCGCCACGCCCGCGACATCCCGCATTTCGAGGCCGCCCAGCCGAAGCGCGAGTGGGCCTACAAGCACCCCCACGCGGCGAGCGACACCACCGTGGCCGTGCTCGGCCTCGGCGAGCTCGGCGCGCTGGCCGCCACCGAGATCGCGCGACAGGGCTACGACACCCACGGCTGGGCGACGCGGCCGAAGGACCTTCCCGGCGTCACCGTCCATTGCGGCGACGACGCGCTGCCGGGGCTGCTCGCCGCGGCCGACATCGTCGTGTGCATGCTGCCGCTGACGCCGGGGACGGCGAAGCGCCTCGACGCGGGAGCCTTCGCGGCGATGAAAAAGGGCGCCGCCTTCATCAACGTCTCGCGCGGGGCGGTGGTGGACGAGCCGGCGATGATCGAGGCGCTGCGCTCCGGCCACCTCTCCGGCGCCACGCTCGACGTGTTCGCGACCGAGCCGCTGCCGGCGGACAGCCCCCTCTGGACGCTGCCGGGGGTGCTCATCACCCCGCACCTCGCCTCGGTGGCGCTGCCCAAGAGCGCCGCGCCGCAGATCGCCGCCAACGTGCGCGCGATCCAGACCGGCGGCGCGCTCATCAACACCGTGTCGCGCGAGCGCGGCTATTGAGCCGCCTCCCCGGCACGCACCTTGCCGCGGCCCCCGCGGCGATCCCGGCCCCGATGGCGCGGTGCCACCCGCGGCCAATCCGCTCTCGTTCTCCTCAACCAACAGGACAGTTCAGATGAAACGTCTCCTCTTGACCGCCGCGGCGCTGGGACTCCTAGCCCAGTCCGCCTCTGCCGAGACGCTCGTCGTCTCCAGCTGGGGCGGCAGCTTCCGCGACCTCATCGCCGACACCATCGGCAAGAAGTTCACCGAAGAAACCGGCGTCGACGTCGAGTTCATCACCGGCGGCACGATCGACCGGCTGAACCAGGCCAAGCTGAGCCGCGACAACCCGGAAAGCGACGTGACCTTCACCACGTCTCACATCGGCTGGCTCTACCGTAACGACGGGCTGTTCGAGGAGCTGGACCTCTCGAAGATCCCGAACGCGGTCAACCTCGTCGAGCAGGCGAAGATCAGCCCGTCCCACATCGGCGCCTGGGCCTATGTCTACACCATCGGCTACCTGCCCGACATGGTGCCGGAGGGCGTGACCTTCGAAAGCTGGAACGACCTGTGGTCGCCTGAGCTGGAAGGCATGCTCGCCGCGCCGGACTTCGACCCGTCCCACATCATCGCCGTCTCGGCGAAGCTGGAAGGCGTCGACATCGAGAACTGGCAGGAGGCGACGGACAAGCTGCTGGCGCTGAAGCCGAACTTCAAGGCCTTCTACACCAACGACGCCAACTCGCAGCAGCTCCTCTCCACCGGCGAAACCCCGGTGCAGATCCTCCTGTCGATGAACGCCTATTACATGAAGTCCCAGGGCCTCGACGTGGAGCTGGCGATCCCGAAGGAAGGCGCCGTCCTCGGTGTCGACACGATGGGTATCACCACCGGCACCACGAAACAGGACCTCGCCTACAAGTTCCTGAACGCCGCGCTGGACCCCGAAGTCCAGGCGCAGATCGCCGAGATCAAGAAGGGCAGCCCCGTCGTCTCCAACGTCGAGCTTCCCGAGGAGCTGGCGTCCCTCCCCGGCATCTTCACGACGCCCGAGCAGTGGGAGAGCCAGACGCTCATCATCCCGCACGAGCTGCGCGCCGAGAAGACCGCCGAATGGCGCCAGTGGTTCACGGAAAACATGATCGCCGGCAACTGAGCCGGGCCGTCGCCCTCGTCCCGGCGGCCCGACGCCGGGACACCCTCACCTCCCCGCAAGGAGCAGCCGACGCCCATGTCGAAGCGCCCTTTCCTCGGCTGGTTCGCCTCGCCGTCGATCCTGATCGCCTTCGCGGTCGCGGCGTCGTTCCTGGCCATCGTCCAATATAGCCTGCGCGCCCATGTGCCGGGCTCGCTCGACCCCGGCGGCTTCACGCTCGAGAATTTCACGACGCTCTGGAAAGCCGTCTACGGCCAGGCGTTCCTGACCACCGTCAGCCTCTGCTTCTACACCGCGCTGTTCACGCTCCTCATCGGATACCCGTTGGCCTATGCGATGGTGCGCGCCAAGTCCGCCGCGCTGCGCAGCGCCATCCTCATCATCTCCCTCACGCCGCTCTTCCTGGGCGAGATCGTGCGCACCTATTCGTGGATGATCGTCCTCGGCAACCGCGGCTTCGTGAACGCCTTCCTCATGCAGCTCGGCCTCATCGACCGGCCGATCAGCTTCATGTTCACGGTCACCGGCGTGGTGATCGCTCTCGTCCATTTCACGCTGCCGATCGTCGTCGTCATGCTGGCCGCCGCTCTGTCGCACATCGACCGCAACATCGAGCGCGCCGCGACCTCGCTCGGCGCCGGGCGCATCCGCAACTTCCTCACCGTCACGCTGCCGCTGTCGGTTCCCGGCATCGTCGCGGCGACGTCCACCGCCTTCGCGTGGACCTTCTCCGCCTTCGCGACCCCGCAGATGATCGGCGGCGGCCGGGTGCAGACCATCTCCACGCTGGTCTACCAGGTCGGATTCGCCTCGTTCAATTTTCCGCTGGCCGCGTCCCTGTCGCTGGTCGGCCTCCTCTTCACCGTCGCCGTCCTCGCCCTCTTCAACACCGGCATCCGCCGCCTCGAGCAGATCGGAGCCCACTGACGTGAAGAAGTCCCTCACCGATCACATCCTCGACTGTACCGGGCGGATCGTCATTGCGCTGATCCTCGCCTTCGTGCTCTTGCCCTTCGTGGTCGTCGCCACCGCCTCGCTGAACGACAGCGCCATCCTCTCCTTCCCGCCCAAGTCCATCTCGCTGCGCTGGTACGCCAACGTGTTCGAGTATCGCGATTTCGGCGAAGGCCTCGTCAACTCGCTGAAGGTGGCGGCCATCGGCGCGGCGATCGCGGTCGTCGCCGGCGCAGGCTTCGCCTACGTGCTCGACCGTTACGACTTCGCCTTCAAGGCGACGCTCAACGGCATCCTGATGTCGTCGCTCGTCATCCCGAACTTCACCATCGGGCTGGGCCTCCTCATCCTGTCGGCCGCCGCCGCGCTGCCGCGGTCGATCTGGCTCGTCGTCACGGTCCACGTCATCATCGTGCTGCCGTTCGTGGTGCGCTCGGTCTACGTGTCGCTGCGCAACTTCGAGAAGCGTTACGAGCAGGCGGCCGAGAGCCTCGGCGGCACACCCGGCCACGTGCTCCTGACGATCACCCTGCCGCTGTTGATGCCGGGTCTCGTCTCCGGCGCCCTCTTCGCGGCGATCCTGTCTTTCAACGAGTTCACCGCCTCGCTCTTCGTGGTGAACCAGTCGACCCAGACGCTGCCCGTCGCGATGTACAATTACGTCCGCGAATATGCCGACCCGACGCTCGCCGCGATGTCGGTGATCTACGTCGCCGTGGTCGCCGCCGCCCTCCTTGTCGTTCACAAAATCTTCCGCCTCGAAAAGGTCCTCAATGTCGAGTGAGATCGCGCCTCCGGTGTCCGTGGACGCCGGGGATCCCCCCGCCGTGAAGATCGACGGAGTCGCCAAGTCCTTCTCCGGCACGGTCGCGCTCGAGCCGGTCTGGCTGAAGATCCGCCGCGGCGAGTTTTTGACGCTGCTCGGCCCCTCCGGTTGCGGCAAGACCACGCTGCTCAACCTCATCGCCGGCTTCCTTGAGGCCGACGCGGGCGAGCTCTTCATCGGCGACGAACTGGTCACCCAGGTGCCGCCGCACAAGCGCGAGATCGGCATCGTCTTCCAGAATTACGCGCTGTTCCCGCACATGAACGTGGCGCAGAACGTGGCCTACGGGCTGCGCACCCGCCGCGTCTCCCGCGCCGAAACGCGCCAGCGGGTGCGCGAGGCGCTGGACCTCGTGAAGCTCGGCGACTTTGCGGACCGGCGGCCGCGCCAGCTCTCCGGCGGCCAGCAGCAACGTGTGGCGCTCGCCCGTGCGCTGGTGATCCGCCCGCGCGTACTGCTGCTCGACGAGCCGTTTTCCGCGCTGGATCGTAACCTGCGCACCGCCATGCAGGTGGAGCTGAAGGAGATCCAATCGCGCCTCGGCCTCACCACCGTGTTCGTGACGCACGACCAGAGCGAGGCGCTGTCGATGTCGGACCGCATCGCGGTGATGTCGCGCGGGCGCATCCGCCAGATCGGCAGCCCGAGCGAGATCTACGACCGGCCGCAGAGTCGCTTCGTGTCCACCTTCGTGGGCGACGCCAACCTGTTCGCCGCCGACCTCCTGGGCCGCGATGCCGGGGCGGCCTCACTCGACGTCGGCGGCACGCGCACGAGCCTTGCGACCTACCAGGACGAGTGCCCGGCGCCCGGCCCGGTGACGCTGGTCGTGCGGCCCGAGCAGTGCGCGCTGACCGCGGCGGGAGAGCCGGGCACCGTGCCCGCCACCGTCGCCCTCTCGGTCTACCAGGGGAGCTACGCCGAGCTTTATCTGGACTGCCCCGCCGCTGAGGGTGGGCGCGCCATGCTGCGCGTCCCGGCCAGTGAGGCGCTGGCGGCAGGAACCACGGTCGGCATTCGCCTGCCGGACACCGGCCCCGCCGTCTTTGCCCGCGAAGACGAAGGAGCGGCGGCATGAGCGCCACGATGAAGGCCGTCGTTGCCACCGCGCCCGGCGGGCCGGACGTTCTCGCCGTGGTGGACCGCCCCGTTCCCGCACCCGGCCCCGGCGAGGTGCTGATCCGAGTCGCCACCGCCGGGGTGAACCGGCCCGACATCATGCAGCGGTCCGGCGCCCTCCCCGCCCCGGCCGACGTGTCCGACATTCTCGGCCTCGAGGTCGCGGGCCACGTGGAGGCCGTCGGCGAGGGCGTCGACACGCTCGCCGAGGGCGAGGCGGTGATGGCGCTGGTGAAGGCCGGCGGCTATGCCGAGTGGGTGGTGACGAAGGCGGCCCAATGCCTGCCGATTCCGGACGGGCTCAGCCTGCACGAGGCGGCTCTGCTGCCGGAGGGCCTCTTCACCATCTGGCACAACCTGTTCGACCGCGGGTGCCTGCGCGCCGGCGAGCGGGCGCTGATCGAAGGCGGCGCCAGCGGCATCGGCACATTGGCACTGCAGCTCGCCCTCGCCTGGGGCGCCGAAGTGGTCGTGACGGCGGGCGGCCCCGACAAGTGCGCCGCGCTGGAGGCGATGGGCGCGCGCGCCATCGACTACCGCACCGCCGACCTCACCGCCGAGGTGCTGCGCCTCACCGGCGGCCACGGCGCCGACGTGGTGCTCGACATCCTCGGCGGCGACGCGGTCAACCGCCACCTCGCGGCGATGGCGCCGGGCGGACGGCACATCGGCCTCTCCTTCATGGCGGGGATGATGGCGCCGGTGGACCTCGGCCTCGTCATGCGCAAGGGGTTGTGGCTCTCGTCCTCCACGCTGCGGCCCAAGAGCGACGCCGAGAAGGCCGCCATCGCCCGCGACGTCGCCGCCCACCTCATCCCGCTGATCGGCCCCGGCAAGGTGCGCCCGGTGCTGTCGGAGGCGTTCGCGCTTCAGGACGCCGCCGCCGCGCATGCCCTGCTGGAGTCGGGCCGCAACATCGGCAAGATCGCCCTTCTCGTCTCGGAGTCCCGCGCATGACGATCGCCCTCTATTGGGGTTCCGCCTCGCCCTTCGTGCGCAAAGTGATGGCCGCTGCGCACGAGCTGGGGCTTCAGGACAGCATCGAAATCCGTGATAGCGCCGCCCATCCGGTGGAGCGGGACGCGCGCATCCAAGCGTTCAACCCGCTCGCCAAAGTGCCCGCCGCCGCGACCGACGACGGCACCATGCTCTACGACAGCCGCGTGATCTGCGAATATCTCGACAGCGTCGCCGGCGGCGGCCTGTTCCCGCCCGCCGGTCCCGCAAGGTGGACCGCGCTGCGGCGCCAGGCGCTTGGCGACGGCCTTCTCGATGCCGCGCTCCTCATCCGTTACGAGATGCTGGCCCGCCCGGCCGAGCACCAGTGGCCGGTATGGATCGCCAAGCAGCGCGAGAAGGTCGAGGACGCGCTGAACGCCATGGCGGCCGACATTCCGGCCGAGGACTGCCACGACATCGGCGCCCTCACCTACGCCTGCGCGCTCGGCTGGCTCGCCTTCCGCTTCCCCGAGTTCGCCTGGCAGGAGGGCCGCCCTGCCCTCGCCGCCTGGCACGAAGCCTACGAGGCGCGCCCGGCGATGCGCGCCACCCGCCCCTCCGCCTGACACCCGGCCACCGTCTTCCGCAACGCCCACACTTCGCCAACGCCCACACTTCGCCAACGAAAGTCCACGCCCATGGCGCACATCCGTCACCGCAAGTTCAACACCAAGGACACCTATCCCGAGCAGAAGCTGGACAACGATCTGGCCCAGGCCGTCATCGCCAAGGGCGGCACGACGATCTTCCTGCGCGGCCAGTGCCCGCAGGACCTAGACACCGCCGAGAACATCAAGAGCAACGACCCCGTCGAGCAGACGCACAAGGTGATGAGCAACATCCGCCAGCTCGTCGAAGAGTGCGGCGGCGAGATGCAGCACGTCACCAAGCTCGTCGTCTATCTCACCGACGTGCGCCACCGCGAGGCGGTCTACCGGACGATGGGCGAGTACATCAAAGGCGTTCACCCGGTGTGCACCGGCCTCGTCGTCGTCGCCCTGGCGCGGCCCGAATGGCTGGTCGAGATCGACGCAACCGCCGTCATCCCCGACTGATCCCGCGCCCGCGCCCTCCGCGCGGCGGGGCGCGACGCACCCGAGCGACAACAGAACGGGGCCGCAGCGCCCCGCCTCCGGGAGATCCCATGACCTTTTCCATCGTCGGCCACTGCACGCAAACGGGCATGTTCGGGCTGGCCATCTCGTCCTCCTCGCCGGCCGTCGCCGCGCGCTGCGCCTTCGCGCGCGCCGGTGTCGGCGCCGTCGCCACGCAGAACGTCACCGACCCGCGCCTCGGCCCGCACGCGCTGGACCTGATGGAGCGCGGCGCCTGCCCGTCCGAGGCGCTGGCGATCATCGAACGCAGCGGCGCCCACATGGCCTACCGCCAGGTGCTCGCCGTCGGCCGCACCGGCGAAAGCGCGATCTATTCCGGCGCCAACGTTCTCGGCCACTGGTCCGAGGCCGAGGGGACGAACTGCGCCGCCGCGGGCAACCTCCTCGCCGACCTCGGCGTGCCCGAAGCGATGGCGCGCCACTTCGCGTCGAGCACCGGCCACCTCGGCGCCCGGCTCGTCGGCGCGCTGCGTGCGGGGCTGGACGCGGGGGGCGAAGCCGGGCCGGTCCACTCCGCCGGGCTTCTGGTGGTCGACAAGCAGAGCTGGCCGCTCGCCGAACTGCGCATCGACTGGACCGAAGACTGCCCCATCACCGCGCTCGAAGCCGCGTGGGCGGTCTACGAGCCGCAGATGGAAGCCTATGTCACCCGCGCGCTCGACCCGCGCGAGGCACCCTCTTATGGTGTCCCCGGCGACGAATGACCATGCGCGGGCCGGGCGGCCTTTCGGCAGGGTCCAACAAAGGTCCGGCCCGCCCATGCCCCTTCGCTTCACCCTGCGACAGCTCGAATATTTCATCGCAGTGGGGGAGGCCGGCAGCATCGCTCTGGCGGCGGACAAGGTGAACGTCACCGCGCCGTCCATGTCCTCCGCCATCGCCCAGCTCGAAGCCGGCTTCGGCGTCCAGCTCTTCACGCGCCGCCACTCCCAAGGCTCGGTGCTGACGCCGACCGGCGAGCGCTTTCTGGAGCAGGCCCGCATCGTGCTGGAAGCGGCGGACAAGCTGAACGACATGGCCACCATCTACACCGGCAGCGTGCGCGGATCGCTGCGGGTCGGCTGCATGCGCACCTTCGTTCAGCTCATGGTCCCGCAGCTCCGCCGCAGCTTCGAGGACAAGTACGAGAACGTCGACTTCACGCAGATCGAGCTGGACCAGGCGCAGATCTTCGAGGCGCTCGGCGCCGCGCGGATCGACGTTGCCCTGACCTACGACCTGTCGCTCACCTCCGACATCCTCTTCCAGCCGCTCTTGACGCTGCCGCCGTTCGTGATGACCGATGTCGCCCACCCGCTCGCCGGGCGGGACGAGGTGACCGTCGCCGACCTCGCCGCGCACGACATGGTGCTTCTCGACCTGCCGCACAGCGCGGACTATTTCCTGTCCCTCTTCAAGCCGTTGGGCCGCCGCCCGCGCATCGCCGAGCGCACGTCCGACATCTCGGTGCAGCGCAGCCTCGTGGCGAACGGCTTCGGCTTCGCCATCTCCAACATGCGCACCGCCTCGGCCTCGTCGATGGACGGGAAGCCGCTGACCTTCATCCCGCTGAAGACGGACGTGCCGCCGCTGCGCCTCGGCATCGCCATGTCCCGCGCGGCGCATGTATCGCGCACCATCCAGGCGTTCATCGACCATTGCCACGAAGCCGCCGACGCTGGGAAACTCCCCGGCCTCGCCCCCTAGTCCCCGATAACGAAGACCATGACCTTGGACACCACTTCCCCCGTTCCCGCTCCCGACGAGATTCTGGCCCGCCTCATCGCCTTCCCCACGGTGTCGCGCCAGTCGAACCTTGCGCTGCTCGACTATGTGGAGGGGCTTCTCGCCCCGGCCGGTGTGCGTCTGGAGCGCTTCTTCAGCGAGGACGGCAGCCGCGCCAACCTGATGGCGAGCCTCGGCCCCGAGGGTTCGGGCGGCGTCGTCCTGTCCGGCCACTGCGACGTGGTGCCGGTGGAGGGGCAGGCGTGGTCCAGCGATCCCTTCACCATGCGCACCGAGGACGGACGGCACTACGGCCGCGGCACCGCCGACATGAAGGGTTTCATCGCCGTCGCCGTCTCCACGATGCTGACGGCCGCGCAGCGCCCGCTCGCTCTGCCGCTGCACCTCGCGATTTCGTATGACGAGGAGGTCGGCTGCCTCGGCGTACGCGGCATGCTGGACGTGTTGGGGGCGCGGCCGGAGCGTCCGGCGCTGATCATCATCGGCGAGCCGACCGGCATGCGCATCGCCAACGGCCACAAAGGCAAGCGCGGCTTCCGGGCCTGCTGCCACGGCGAGGAAGGCCACTCCGCGCTGGCGCCGAACGCGCTCAACGCGCTGCATCTGGGCGCGGCCTTCGTCACCCGGCTGATCGCCCGGCAGGACGAACTGAGGGCGACCGGCGCCAGAGACGACGCCTACGACATCCCCTACACCACCGTTCACGCGGGCGTGATGCACGCGGGCACGGCGCTCAACATCGTGCCTAACCGCTGCGACGTGGACTTCGAGATCCGCAACGTCGCCGCCGACGACCCGGACGCGATCCTCGCCGCCATCGCCGAGGACGCGGAGGCGATCGCAGCGCCCTACCGCAACCGCTTCCCCGATGCGCGGATCGAGATCGAGGAGACGTCCGGCTATCCGGGGCTGGAGACGCCGGAGGGAACGCCCTCCGTGGCGCTGATGCGCGCGCTTCTGGGGCGGGACGATCCGCTCATCAAGGTGGCGTTCGGCACCGAGGGCGGGCTGTTCCAGGCCGCTCTCGACGTTCCGGCGCTGGTCTGCGGCCCCGGCCACATGGCGCAGGGCCACAAGCCGGACGAGTTCGTGAGCGAGGAGCAGCTCGCCGAATGCACCCGGCTGCTGGCGGCGATCGTCGACGTTCTGGCCGAGGGCGAGGCGCCGGCGCTCACCCGCTGAGGCGACGCCTCACCCCGCCGTGGAGAGGGTCGCGGCGGGGGCGGGCGCGACCGTGTGGGCCTGGTGCGCCGCCAGCCCGGTGATGCCGTGCCAGCCCACGTAAAGCCCCACCGCGACGATGAGCACGCCCGACACGTAAGGCGCCTTGCGCGCGACCGTGGAGAACCACGACACGCGGCGGCCGACGTGGCGCACGCTGATCGCCGCCGCCGCGCCGACCGTCACCAGCGTGATCGCGAGGCCGATCGAGAAGCACAGCACCAGGACGAAGCCGAGCGAGACCTCCTCGAGCTGCAGGCAGAGGAGCAGCACCGTGATCGCCGCCGGGCACGGGATCAGCCCGCCGGTGAGGCCGAACAGGATGATCTGCCACGTCGTCACCTCGCGTCCGGCGAACTGGCGGCGGATGTCGTTGGCGTGGGCCAGCTCGTGCGCGTCCTGGTAGCCGTCGGTGGCGAGGTCCAGGCCGCGCATTTCAGCGTGCAGCGGGTCGTCGCCCTCGCCTTGCAGGAACGAGACGTCGTAGTCGTGGCTGTGGTTGCCGTGGCCGAGGCTGAGACGGGCCATGAAGCCGTGCGGCGCTGCCAGTGCACCGACCGATTGCAGCATGTCCCCGCGCGCGGTGAAGGCGAAGCGCTGCGTCGTCCCGTCCGGCTCTTCGGTGGTGACGGTGACGTCCTCGGCGCGCCAGCCGTGACCGCTGAGGGTGCGGATCGTCAGCCGCGCCGCGCCGTCCTCCTCCACCACCGCCAGGGCGACGACGCCGTGGCCGGTGTCGATCCGCCGTTCCTCGGCGCTCCGTTCGGCTGCACTGTGGTGATGGGCGTGGCCATGATCGTGCGCGTGACCGTGTGCGGGATGATCGTGCGCGTGATGATCATGGCCGTGATCGTGATGGTGCGCGTGATCATGATCGTGGCCGTTGTGCGCGCCGTGGGCGGCAGCCTTGGCGAGCTGCTGGTCCTGAAAGGTGCGCCACAGCATCCACCCGGCGATCGCGATGATGACCACCGCCGATGCGATCTGGAAATACGGCTCCAATTCCTCCGCGTCGACACCCTGCCACAGCGTCATCCCGCCGATCGCGATGCCCCAGACGACGAGCGTGTGCGACACCGTCGCCGCAAGGCCGAGAAGCACCGCCTGCAGCACCGTGCCGCGCACGGCGACGATGAAGGCGGCCATCATCGTCTTGGAGTGGCCGGGTTCGAGCCCGTGCAGCGCGCCGAGCAGGACGGCGCTGGGCATGAAGAGCCACGCATGCGCGGCGCCCTGCGCCAAAAGGTCGGAGAATGAGCCCATGTCTGTCGATACGCCGCGTCAGAGATACTTTGTGATGGCTTTGAATTCTTCGATCGTTTCGCGCTGATTGCGGCCGATGGAGCCGGCCGCCTCGTCCAGGCAATGGTCGATGTGGTCCTGGATGAGGGTGCGCTTGGCCTGGCAGATCGCCCGCTCCACGGCGTGCATCTGCTGGGCGATGTCGAGGCAGGATCGTTCCGCTTCGATCATGGCGATGACGCTGCGCAGGTGCCCTTCGGCCCGCTTCAGGCGCTTCACCAGATCGGGATGGGTGCTGTGAAGGTGCGCCGCCGCGGCCGGTGGCGCAGGGGGCGGCGTGTCGTCGATGGTGTCTGTCATGTCGCTATCCTATCCCCCTGGAGGGGATACACGCAAGCGGCTGCAGTGCCTCGATTGGCGCCAGACCTCCACCCTCACCTCCCCGCGGTGTGACGACCGCGTTGCACTCTGCGCACGATAATGCACCGATATGCGCCGGACTTTGCGACGGAGACGACCCCCATGAAAATCGCCGACGTGTCGGTCAGCGTGCACCGCTTCGAGACCACGCTGCCGGTGGTGGACCGCCCCGGCCCCGCCGAGGTGCGCGTCATCGCCACCATCACCACCGACGACGGCCTGACCGGCAGCGGCATGACCGCGCGCTTCCTGCCCGCTGCGGTGGAGGCGGCGATCCGCAGCCACCTCGGCCCGGCGATCATCGGGATGGACCCGCGCCGCCCGGCCCAGGTGCTCGATCGGCTCATACCGCTCGTCTCCGAGCGCGGCATCGCCACCGGCGTCAACCGGGCGGCGCTCTCCTGCATCGACCTCGCGCTGTGGGATATCGCCGGCAAAGCACGCGGGGCGCGCGTGTCCGACCTCTTCGGCGGCCTCGCCGACGATGCGCCCGCCTACGTCACCTGCGGCTTCCCCAACCTCGACCGCGACGAGCAGGCCGCGCTCGCCAAGGCGATGGCGGACGAGGGCTTCGGCACCATCAAGATGGTGGTCGGCCACAAAGGCGGGCTCGCCGAGGACGTGGCGCGCATCAAGGCCATCCGCGCCGCGGTGGGTGACGGCGTCGGCATCGCCATCGACGCCAACGAGAGGTTCGACTATGCCACCGCGCTCCGGCTGGCGCAGATGCTGGCCGGCGAGCCGATCGCCTGGTTCGAGGACCCTGTCTTCAACAACGACGCGCGCGACCTCGCCACGCTGCGGGCGGCCACCGGCATCCCGCTCGGCGCCGGGCAGATGGACGGCCACGCCCGCCGCTTCCGCGAGTTCGCCGAGCACGACGCGCTGGACCTCTACATGCCCAACAGCATGTACAATGGCGGGATGAGCGAGACGGCGCGGGTGGCGGCGCTCGCCAGCGTGAACGAGCGGCCTCTGTCGGACGCGGGCGGCGGCGGCATCTACTGCCTGCACCACATGACCGCGTTTCCTGGCGCCACTCTGGCGGAGGTCCACCTCGGCACGCTGCATCTGGAGCGCCAGCTCTTCACCGAGCCGCCGCGCGTCGCCTCCGGCCGCTCCGCGCTGCCGGACGGCCCCGGCTTCGGCGTCACCCTCGATGCCGATGTGCTGCGCGACACGCGGATCTGAGGTGCGGCGTGGCCGGCTCCGGCCGGTCACGCCAACCGGTCAGTCCAGCACCTCGGGCAGCCAGAGGGCGAGGCCGGGAACGGCGGCGAGCACCACCAGCAGCGCGATCATCGCCAGAAGGAACGGCATGTTCGCCCGCAGCGCGGCCATCACGTCCACATCCGCGATCTTCGCCGCGACGACGATGCACAGCGCCACCGGCGGCGTCACCTGGCCGATCACCACGGTGACGACGATGAGGATGCCGAAGTGGAGAAGGTCCACGTCGAGCGCGATCAAGGTCGGCAGCAGGATGGGCACGATGACGGGGATCAACGGGTCGAGGAACATGCCCGCGATCAGCGCCACCAGCAGCAAGGCGCACAGGGTGAAGAAGGGACTGTCCGCAAGGTTCGCCGCGTCGATGAGGCCGGTGAGTTCGGCCGGAACCTTGGCGAGCGACAAGGCCCAGCCGAGCGCCGCCGAAATGCCGACGATGAGCATGATCTCGCCGGTCAGAATCACGGTGTCGACGCACGCTTTGTAGAGCCGCGCGAAGCTGAGCTGGCGGTAGAGCGGGCCGGCCAGGACAAGGCCGTAGGCGACCGCGAAGGCCCCCGCCTCCGACGGGGTGAAGACGCCCAGCACCAGCCCCGCCAGGATGATGCCTGGCATGCCGAGGGGCAGCAGCGCTGAGCGGAGGGCGAGGAGAGCGGTGCGCCCGTCGAACGGGGCGCCGCGCTCGAACCGGCCGCCGCGCGCCATCACCGCGATGACGCCCATGAAGACCGCGCCGAGCAGCAGCCCCGGCACGACGCCGGCGAGGAAAAGCGAGGACAGCGACACGCCGGTGACCGCCGAGTAGAGGATCAT
Organism: Acuticoccus yangtzensis; assembly: GCF_001927245.1. Taxonomy (GTDB): domain Bacteria; phylum Pseudomonadota; class Alphaproteobacteria; order Rhizobiales; family Amorphaceae; genus Acuticoccus; species Acuticoccus yangtzensis. Next base: position 201,179 of record NZ_MJUX01000008.1, read on the forward strand.
CGGCGAGCTGGGCGGCACCAGCGGCCCGATGCCGGACGAGGACGCCGACAGCGCCGCGGCGAACGGCGCCGGATAGCCGCGCTCCTTCATCGACGGGATGATGACCGAGCCGGTGCCCGCGAGGTCGGCCACCGACGTGCCGATCATGCCGCCGAAGAGGACGCTGGTGGCGACGTTGACGTGGGCGAGTCCGCCGCGGAAGTGCCCCACCAGCGAGGCGGCGAAGGTGAAGAGCCGCGCGGTGATGCCGCCGACATTCATGATCGCCCCCGCCAGCACGAAGAGCGGCAGCGAGAGGAGCACAAAATCGTCGATCGCCTGGATCGTCTGCTGGGCGAGCGCCAGTTGCCACGCCCCCGTCAGCAGGAAATAGCCGATGGTGACGGAGGCGAGTGCCACCACCAGCGGCACGCCGACGATGACGAGGAGGCACAGAAGTGCCATGGCGATGCCGGCGAGGATCATCGCAGCCTGCGCAGCTTGTAGACGGTGACGCCGATGGCGACGAGCGCCATGGCCGCCGCGGCGAGCGGGAGGGCGGCGATATAGACCCCCTTGGGATAGCCGAAATAGGGCGTCTTATCGCGGCCGAAGAGGCCGAGATATTGCCACCCCACGTGGGCGATGAAGGCGAACGTAAAAGCTGCCAGCGCGTTCGACGCGGCGGCGATCCCGCGGCGCACCGGCGGGGCGAACTTCTCCAGAATCGCGGTGGAGGCGATCATCTGGCCGCGTTCCAGCGCCAGATAGGCGCCGATCATGACGACCCAGATGAGCAGCGTCGCGACGATCTCCTCCGTCCACACCAGCGGGCGGGAGAAGAGATAGCGCCCGCACGCGTTGACGAGCACGAGGACGACGATGGTGACGAGGGCGAGCACCCCCGCCACCTCGACCACCTTGTCGATGACCGCGAGCGGCCCCGGCAAAGCCGGCCGCTCGACATGGTCGTCCTCTCCGACATGGGCGACCTCGCGGGCGATGTCGTCGTAGGAGGTTTCAGGCTTCAAGGCGCGGGTTCCAGCGCCGGGGCCGCCGCGTCCGTCTCGACGTCCGCCATGAGGCGGCCGTAGCCGGGCCGCGCGCCGGCCACCCCCATCACCTTCAGCGCGCCCCACATGGAGGCCTGGATCGCCGAGATGACCGGCTTCCCAAGCTCCTCCTCCAGCGCCTTGATGAGCGCGATGGAGCGGAAGTTGGTGCACGAGATGAAGATCGCGTCAGCATCCGGCGTGTCGACGGAGCGGCAGAGGTCCCAGATGTCCTCGAGCGGCACCTCGGCCAGCGCCTGATCCTCGGTGATGGACAGGTAGCGCCCGTCCGTCACCGGGTGGCCGTTGGCGGCGAGCCACGAGGCGCACCGCTCGTGCACCTCCTCCACATAGGGCGTCGCCAGCGCCACCTTGCCGATGCCGAGCGACTCCAGCGCCCGCACGCAGGCGGTGGCGGTGGTCAGCGCCGGGGTTCCGCCGGACCAGCTCTGCATGCGCGCCGTGGTGTCCTCGTCCCACGCGTTGCCGTGCAGGAAGGACGCGCTGGTGCCGCCGAACAGGACGACGTCCACCGGCGCCTCGGCCACAAGGCGCACGCTGGTCTCGAACTCCGGCGATTCCATCATGGCGCCGATGTCGCGTACGTTGATCTTGCCGATGCGGATGCGGGAGGTGTGGACGGACACACCCGGTGCCGCCATCGCCCACATCTCGTTTTCCATCACCACCGAGGAGTGGAGGTAGACGAGGCCGATGCGGCCTTTGTCGCCCCACCCGTCGGGCATGAGACGCGCGTCGAGGGCGCCTCGCTCGGTCGCCATCAGATCAATTCCCGCCGACGATCGCGGTCGCCTTGTCCATGAAGTCAGGGCCGACGATGGTGCCGATCTCTTCGTAGATCGGCGGGGTCGCCTCCTTGAAGGCGGCGAGGTCGATCTCGTTGACCTCCATGCCGGCGGCCTCGAACTCGCCGAGGAGATTGGCGGTGTTCTCGTCGGACTGAGCACGCGAGGCCTCGCGGGCCATGGCGGCGGCGGCCATCACGGCCTCCTGCTCCTCGGCGGACAGGCCGTCGAAGGTGCGCGCGTTCATGACGAGGGTGATCGGCGTGTACACGTGGCGCGACAGGGAGAGGTACTTCTGCACCTCGTGGAAGGACATCTCGCGGATGGTGCCGAAGGGATTTTCCTGACCGTCGAGCACGCCCTGCTGCATGGCGAGATAGGCTTCGCCAAGGTTCATCGGCGTCGGCGCGGCGCCCAGCGTCTCGAACGCCATGATGCGGGTGGAGGAGCCGGGGGTGCGCAGCTTCAACCCGTCGAGGTCGGCGGGGACGACGACCGGCCGCACGTTGTTGGTGATCATGCGGAAGCCGAGTTCACCGAAGGCGAGCAGCTTGAGCCCGGTGCGCTCTTCCAGACTTTCGGCGAACATGTCGCCCAGTTCGCCGTCGAGCGCGGTGCGCGCGGTCGCGGCATCGGCGAAGAAGAAGGGCGCGTCGAACAGGGCGAAGTGGTTGTCGATCTCGACCACGTCGGAGCCCATCGGCACGACGTCGACCTGACCGGCGCGCACGAGTTCCATCTGGGCGATCTCGTCGCCGAGGACGCCGCCGTCGAAGATCTCGACCTCGAAGGCGCCGGGGCTGGTCTCCTCCAGCGCCGCCGCGAACGCGCGCAGCATGTAGTTCAGCGGCTCGCCCTCCGGCGTTTCCACCGAGAGGCGCAGCGCGGTCTGCGCTGACGCACCTGTGATGCCGAGGGCGCCGGCCATGAGGGCCGCCGCGGTGAGAGTGGCCAATTTGCGCATGAACGGTCCATCCATCGTTGAGGGGCCGGCGTGGTGCCCCGCGGGGCCGGGGGATCACGGTGCTTTGCCGGATGCCCAGCAATCTAGCGACACTTGAACCGCGACGACAAGAAGATTCCGCAAATTCTTCCGCCAAAACCGATCAGATACAGCAGCTATATTTGCAATGCAGCCCAGTATTGTTTTTCCTGATCAAGACAATCAATCCGTAGCGCCCAGAAACTATTCATGAGATGCCGCCAGATTGAGCACGCAATGCTACACCACCGATGAGGGGTGGCGACTGCGGCGCAGACGGCCCACAGCAACGCGCATGGCATGCAATGTGCTTGGAAGGTCGAAATGAGCCGACGCCACGGGCGCGTGAGAGAGGCCGCCGCGATGCACACCTCCCTGCGCAGCCTGTCCTACATCGTGGCAGCCGCGGACGCCGCCAGCGTCTCGGAAGCCGCGCGACGGCTGAACGTGTCGCAACCGTCGATCTCCGCCGCCATCGCCCATTTCGAGGAGGCGTGCGGTGTGCAGCTCTTCATCCGCCGGCCCGCACGCGGGGTCTCGCTCACGCCGACCGGCGAGCGCGTCGTCAGAGAGGCGCGCATGCTCCTCACCCACGCCGAGGACTTTTCGCAGATGGTGCGCGAACTGGGCGAAGGGCTCAGCGGCGAGGTCGTGATCGGCGCGTTCCCCACGCTCGCCATCCGCTACCTGCCGCACCTGCTCGACACTTTGGCCCAGATCCACCCGCGCATCAGCATCATCATGCACGAGGGCGATCAGGACGAAATCCTGTCGGGACTCGCCGAAGGGCGGATTGAGGTGGCGCTCTCCTACACCTTCGCCATCCCCGCCGATGTGGCGGTTGAGAGGCTGCAACGCCTTCATCCGCACGCCGTGTTGACGGCGGATCATCCCCTCGCGGCCGCGGCGGAGATCGACCTCGCGGACCTCGGCGACGCACCGTTCATGCTCCTCGACCTTCCGCACTCGCGCGATTACTTCCTGCGCCTCTTCGCGGCGGAGGGCGTGCAGCCTCAGATCGTCCACCGCTCGCGCTCGCCGGAGCTGCTGCGCGGGCTGGTCGCGCGCGGTCGCGGCTACACGCTGCACAACGCGCTGCCCGACACGCCCTTCACCTACGACGGCGGGCGCGTCGCCATGGTGCCCCTCAAGGGCGAGCGCGAGCCGACCGAGGTCGCACTCCTCACCTCGCGCCGCACCCGTCCGCGCCCGGCTGTCGCCGCCTTCCTCGACCATGTGCGCCACTATTTCGAGGCCGGCGCCGCGCCGCCGATGGCGCTCGGCCGGTCGCCACGCTGACGCCCCTCAGCCGCGACCGGCCCCGGCACCGAAGCCGGGCACCGTGGAGGGTGGCGCGGCAAGATCGCCGGCCGCCAGAAGACGCGCCCAAGCGGCCTCGGTCGCGGCCTGGGCACGCCGCACCACCGCGCCCTGGTCCATCGTCAACACCCGCCGCCCGCGCATGACGAACCGCCCGCCCACCAGCACGCTGTCGACCATCTCGGGCGTGCCATAGTGGACGATGTTGGAGACGAGGTTGATCGCAGGGCACAGCGCCGGGTGCGACAGGTCGATGATCGCAAGGTCGGCGCACTTGCCGACCTCCACCGTGCCGAGGTCGGCAAGCTCGCCCAGTGCGGCGGCGCCGTTGCGCGTCGCCCCGTCCAGCAGCGCCTGGGACGCGGGGTCGACGCTGCGCCCCCGCGTGCCGCGCTGCACGATCGCGCCGATCGCCATCGCGGCAAACATGTCTTCGCTCATGTTGTCCGTACCGAGGACGATGTTGACGCCCGCGTCGATCGCGAGGTCCGCCCGCGCCGGGTGCGGCCCGCGACGCGAGGAGCTGGCCGCACAATGGGCGAAGTGGACCCCGCGCCGCGCCAGAAGCGCGATGTCGTCCGGCGTGCAGAAGGTCCAGTGAGCCGCCACCACATCGTCCGCCAGCCAGCCGTGGCGGTCGAGATATTCGGCCGAGGTGGCGTCGTGGGCCGCGCGCACCTGGTCGCGCTCGATCGGGCTTTGCGACAGGTGCACCGTGCGCCTCAGCCCGTGGCGCGCGGCGAGCGCGGAGAGTTCGCCCAGCATCCACGGCGAGCAGTTGTCCGGCGCATGCGCGGCCACCTGCACCTTGACCCGGCCGTCCGCCGCGCCGTGATAGCGCGCGATGAGGTCCTCCGCCCGCGCCAGGAAGGTTTCGCCCCACGCCCTGTCATAGACGTAGCGGCCATGGCGGATCTCCAGCGTCAGCGCGTCGGCCGCGCTTTCGGAGAGGTAGAGCCGCAGCCCGGATCCGATCATCGCGTCCGCATAGTCGGTGACGTGACGGAAGGGGTCGACCAGCGTCGTCGTGCCGGAGCGGATGGCCTCCAGGCAACCGAGCTCGGCCATCGCGGCGCGCTCCTGCGCCGTCATCGCGAAGCTGATCGGCGACATGTAGCCGTAGATCGCATCGCCCGACATGTCTTCGACCGTGCCGCGCAGGACCATCAGCAGCGTGTGGGTGTGCGAATTGATGAGCCCCGGCAGGATGGCCTTGCCGGAAAGATCCACCCGCTCGGCCTCGGGGTGGGCCGCCCGCAGCGTCTCCGCCTCGCCGATCGCCGCGATGCGCCCGCCGGCGATGGCAACCGTGGCGCCGGGTCGGACGGAGCGCGCCGCGTCACAGGTGAGGACGAGCGCGTTCTCCAGTAGCAATTCCATGGCATTGGCCTTCGCTGCGATTCTACGCGCAACGCTGCCTCAATTTAAAGCAACATTATTGCGGCAAATCATTTGGGAAATCGGTTTTCTATGATCAACTCTTGGAATGATTGACGCAAGGGCGTGGCAGACCTCACCGCCCGACCTGGATTTTCGTGACCCGCCATGACCGATGATGACCGCCTCGCCGGACGCAAGACCCTGCTCGACTGGATCGAGGCCGATCGCGACAACCTGATCGATTTCCTCAGCCGGTTCGTGAAGGCCGCTTCGCCCAACCCTCCGGGCGACACGCGCGCGGCCGCCGCCGTCCTCACCGACGCGCTCAGCGCCGAGGGCCTGCCCTTCAGGATCATCGCGCCGCAGGAGACGATGCCCAACATCATCGGTGCCTTCGAGGGCGCGCGGCCCGGTCGCCATCTTGTCCTCAACGGCCACATCGACGTCTTCCCCGCGGCCGACGCCGCCCCCGGCGAACGCGATCCGTGGAGCGGCGCCATCGAGGACGGCAAGCTCTACGGGCGCGGCGTGGCGGACATGAAATGCGGCACGGCCGCGTCGGTCATCGCCTACCGCTACCTCTACCGCATGCGCGACAGGCTGGCCGGCAGGCTGACTCTGACGGCGGTGTCGGACGAGGAGACCGGCGGGCGCTGGGGCGCGCGCTACCTGATGGAGAACATGCGGGACGAGGTGCTGGGCGACTGCTGCCTGAACGGCGAGCCGAGCGGCATTCACACCCTGCGTTTCGGCGACAAGGGCACGCTGCGTTACACCATCACCGCCCGCACCCGCGGCGCCCACGGCGCCTATCCGCATCTGTCCAAAAGCGCGACGAAAATCATGGTCCGCATCGCCAGCGAGCTCGAGCTGCTGGAGGCGATCGAGCCCGCCCTGCCGGAGGACATCCGCATCGCCCTGGAAAAGCCGGAGGCCATCGCGGCGGTGGAGGCGAGCCTCGGCGAAGGCGCGACGCGAGTGGTGCCGCGCGTGACGGTCAACATCGGCATGCTGAACGGCGGCATCAAGGTGAACGTTCTGCCGGACGAGTGCCAGATGCAGATCGACGTGCGCATCCCGCCGGGCGTCGACCGCGAGCAGGTGCGCCGCGGTATCGGCGAGATCGTCGCGCGGTATCCCGAAGCGACGATGGAAGAGCACATCTACCACTCCTACCCGTCCAGCGTATGCGATCCGAATTCGGAGATGGTGCGGATCATCCAGGACAATGTCGAGGCGCTGATGGGGCATCGGCCGCCGCCCATCATCTCGCTCGGCGGCGCCGACACGCGCTTCTGGCGCTGGGAGGGCGTCGACGCCTACCTCTACGGGCCGAACCCGCAATCCATGGGCCGGCGGGACGAGCATGTGACGCTCGACGAGTTCCTGCACATCGTGCGCACACACACATTGTCGGCCTTCGACTATCTGTCGGTCTGACTGGTGCGGGACCGGAGCCGAACGCGCCGCTGCCCGCCCCGCCCGGCGAGGCAGCGGGCGGCGGCACCAAGGTCGGCGCTGGCGCCGCGGCGGCCGACCCACCGTTGCACAAAACATCACCACGCCCACCAAGTTGACAAACGGCGACGCAAAATTCAGTTTTACATCAAGAAAATCGTTTTACTTCGCGGATCAGCGGTTCGCCCACCTGACCGGAGCGGACCGCAGAAGGGAAATTCGGTGCCGGACGCTGTCGCAGTCGCGAACTATATTCCGGGTGTGCTCCTGCGCAGCGACCCTGCCGGGCCAGCCGCGCCGGTCGTGTTCGACATCCCCCGCAGCGGGGCCGACTATCCGCGCCGCTTCCGCTCCTCCGCCTCGCTGGATGCGGTCCAGCGGCAGATCTCGATGTACCTCGAAGAGCTCTACCTCGACGCTCCTGCGGCAGGCGCCACCTACCTCTACGCCCTCTTCCCGAACGCCTTCATCGACGCCAACCGCCATGAAACCGACATCGACCCCGCGATGATCGACGGCGAATGGCCGGGCCCGCTGAACCCCACCGTCAAGTCTGAGCTCGGCATCGGCCTGATCCATTCGGCCTGCGGCATCGGCGAGATCGCGCTGCAGGACGGCAAACTCAGCGTCGACGACGTACGCGACAGGATCGAGAACTTTTTCCTGCCCTACCACGACGAGCTGGCCGCGCAGCTTGCCGCCCACCGCGCCGCGCACGGCGTCGCCTACCACGTGAGCTGCCACAGCATGGCCTCCGTCGGCGGCAAGTCCACCTTGGACGCCGGCCAGCCCCGCGTTCAGTTCGACATCGGCGACCGCCACGGCACCACCTGCGAGCCCGGCTTCGTCGCTTTGGTGAAGGAGACGCTGGAGGGCCTTGGCTACGACGTCCACGTCAACAAGCACTATGCGGGCGCCGAATCGATCCGCCGCCATGCCGATCCCGCGAACGGCATCCACAGCCTGCAGATCGAGATGAACCGCGCCCTCTACATGAACGAGGACGACTTCACCCGCGGCCCCGGCTTCGACACCGTGCGCGGCCACCTCGCCACGCTGGAACGCGCCATCTGCGGCTATGCCCGCGACCGCGCCGCCGCCACCCGCACGGTGACGGCATGAGCGGCGCCGGCATGAGCGGTGACGGCATGAGCGGCGCCACAGCGAGCGCCCGCGCCGCCCTCATCGACGCGATCGAACGGGACCGGGACGACATCATCGCCCTCCTGTCCCGCTTCATCGCCGCGCCCTCGCCCAATCCGCCGGGCGACACCGCCGCGGCGACGGCGGTGCTGACCGACTACCTCACCCAAAACAGCGCACCCTTCCGCATCGTCACCGCCAACGGCCTCCCCAACATCGTCGGTGCGTTCGACGCGCCCGCCGCGGGGCCGCACCTCGTCCTCAACGGCCACATCGACGTCTTCCCCGTGCCGGAGGACGAGGCGTGGACGCACCCGCCCTTCAGCGGCGCGGTGGTGGACGGCGCCGTGTGGGGACGCGGCGCGACGGACATGAAGGCCGGCACCCTCGCCTCGGTCATCACCTACGTCTACCTCAACCGCGTCAAGGCCGAGCTGGGCGGACGGCTCACGCTGACGGCCGTGTCCGACGAGGAGACCGGCGGCAAATGGGGCGCGCTCTATCTCCTGAAGGAGCTGGGCAACGAGGTTCGCGGCGACGCGGTGCTGAACGGCGAGCCCAGCAACACCATGACGCTGCGGTTCTGCGAGAAGGGCACGCTGCGGCTGACCTTCACCATCCGCGCCCCCGGTGCCCACGGCGCCTATCCCAACAAGAGCGAGAACCCCAACCGCATCGCCGGCCGCCTGATGCAGCGGCTCGACGCACTGGAAGACCTCGTTCCGGACACGCCCGCCCCTCTGGCGGCCGCCCTCGCCGACCCGGCCGTGCGCGCCGCCGTCGATGCGGCGATGGGCGACGGCACCGCCGCCATCGCCGACAAGGTGACGGTGAACGTCGGCGTCCTGCGCGGCGGCGGCAAGGTCAACATCATCCCGAGCCTCTGCCACATGGAGGTGGACATCCGCCTTCCCATCGGCATCGACCGCGCGGCGATCCTGGCCGAGATCGACACCATCCTGTCCGACTTCCCGCAGGTGACGCTCACCGTTCAGGAGGCGGCCAGCAATGCGTCGAGCTACAGCGACCCAGGCCACCCGCTGGCCAAGCTGATCGCGCGAAGCTCGGCCGAATTGGGGCGCCCCGGCGTCGTCGCCGTCCCCAGCCTCGGGGCGACGGACTGCAAGCATTTCCGCCACTTCGGCGTGCCGTCCTTCATCTACGGCGTTCCGGCCGGCAACATGGGCCGGGCCGACGAACGGGTGTCCGTCGAGGACGTGATGCACGTGGTGAAGACCCACGCCCTCACCGCGTTCGACTATCTGACCGGCGGGGCGGAGCCATGACCTACTCCATCGCCGCCCGCTGCCCGCACACCGGCCAGTTCGGTGTCGCGGTCACCACGTCGTCCATCGCGGTGGGGCCGCGCTGCGCCTTCGCCCGGACCGGCGTCGGCGCGGTGCTGACGCAGCATCAGACCGACCCGCGCCTCGGCCCGATCGGCCTCGACCTCCTCGAACAAGGGTTGGGCGCCGCGGAGGTCATCACCCGCCTCACCACCTCCGGCGACCCTCACATCGAACGCCGCCAGCTCGCCGTGGTCGACTCGGCCGGCGCCACCGCCGCCTTCCACGGCGCCAAGATCTGGTCCGTCCACGGTGAGGCGCACTGCGACGGCGCCGTCGCCATCGGCAACATCATCCGCACGCCTGACGTCCCCGCCGCGATGATCGCCTGTTTCGAGGCGCGCGCCGACGAGCCGCTGGCCGAGCGCCTGGTCGCCGCGCTGGAAGCCGGCAAGGCCGCGGGCGGCGAGTGGAAGCAGGAAAAGTCCGCCGCGCTTCTGGTGATGGGCGAAGAGTCCTTCCCTCTCGTCGACCTGCGCGTCGACCTCGACCGCCACGCCATCGACCAGCTCAGGTTCCTCTGGGACACCTACCGGCCGATGGTCGACATGTATGTCGCCCGCGCTTTGGCGCCCGATACGCCGCTGGCCGGCTTCGCCCCGCCCCCGGCCTCCCCGTCCGCCTCCTCCGAAAGCCGCTGACCGCTCCGACACGACAGGACCGGCCCCTCAACCGCAAGGACTGAACCCATGAAACGTTTGATCGGTGTCCTGCTCCTGGCCACCAGCCTCACCACCGGCGGGGCGGCCTTCGCCCAGAGCGAGCTCGTCGCGACGCTGAACGCGAACCCGAATCACCTGTGGCCCGCGAAGGCGACCATCGGCGAGGAGTACAACCTCGCCGTTCTCATGTTCAACGGCCTCACCCGCATCCTGCCCGACCTCACCATCGAGCCGGACCTCGCCGAGAGCTGGGAGACCAACGAGGACGCCACCGTCTGGACCTTCAAACTGCGCGAAGGGGTGAAGTTCCACCACGGCAAGGAGCTGAAGGCCGAGGACGTGATCCACACCTTCGAGCTGATCGCCGACCCGGACACCGCGTCCCGCGCCGCCAGCCACACCGACCTCATCGAGTCCATGGAAGCGGTCGACGACTACACGGTGAAGTTCACCCTGAAGCAGTCCTATGCGGGGTGGGCGGACCTGATGATCGAGCGTCAGCTCAAGATCGTCCCGTCCGACCGCACGCTCGAGGAACTGGCGACCGCCCCCGTCGGCACCGGCCCGTTCAAGTTCGAGAGCTACCAGCCGGGCGACAAGATCGTCCTGTCGAAGTTCGAGGACTATTACGAAGAGGGCCTGCCGAAGGTCGACACGGTCGAGCTGCGCATCATGCCCGAAGACGCGGCCAAGATCGCGGCGCTGCAGTCCGGTGACGTCGACATCATCACCAACCTGCCGCTGGAATCGATCGCGGAGCTCGAGGCGGCGCCCGGCATCACCGTCGACGCCAAGTCGACGGCGACGTGGGACGGCATCGTTTTCAACAACTCGACCCGCCCGTTCAGCGACCAGCGCGTTCGCAAAGCGATGCTGATGGCGATCGACAAGCCGGCGCTGGTCGACTTCGCGGCGTTTGGCAACGGGGCGCCGACCCACTCGCCGATCCCACCGACGCACAAGTTCTTCGCGCACGACATCGGCTTCGAGACCGACATCGAGGGTGCGAAGGCCCTGCTCGCCGAGGCCGGCTATCCGAACGGCTTCGACATCACCATTCACGCCCCGGTCGGCCGGCCGACGCGCGAGCGTGCCGCCGTGGCGCTGCAACAGATGCTGCGCCCGATCGGCGTGAACGCCAGCGTGGAGCGCGTGCCCTACAACCGCTACGGGGCCACAGTCAGCGGCCAGGCGCCGTTCTACATGGACGGCTACTTCGCCCGCCCGACGCTCGACACCTCCACCTATCCCTGGTTCCACAGCACCGGCTCATGGAACGCGCGGATGTGGCATTATTCGAGCGAGGCGATGGACGCCATCCTCGACGAAGCGCGCCGCACCACGGACGAAGAGCGCCTCGCCGAGCTCTACGCCGACTTCCAGGCGCTGATGGTCGAGGAGGTGCCGGGCATCGTCATGTACTCGATGAATTTCGCCACCGCCTATTCGGACAAGGTGAGCGGCTACGAGACCCACCCTTACCTCTGGACGGACTTCCGCACCGTTTCGGTCTCCGAGTAACCGCCGCCTCCGCCGCGTGATCGCTCGCGCGGCGGCGGCTCGCCCGCAGGAGTGCGCCCGGTGTTGCTCTATTTCTGCCAGCGCGTGGCCTACGTCGTCGGCATCGTCCTCGTCGTGTCTTTGCTGATCTTCTCCATCACGCAGATCATGCCCGGCAACGTCGCCTACGTGATCCTGGGCGACTTCGCGCCGCTGGAGCAGATCCACGCGCTGGAGGAGAAGCTCGGCTTCAACGATCCGTGGTACGTGCAATATTGGCGCTGGCTGAGCCAGATCGCCCGGCTCGACTTCGGCGACTCGCTGATCATGGAGCGCCCCATCGGGCCGATCCTGTGGCAGGCCGTCGCCAACTCGGCGGTGCTCGCGGTGATCTCCATCGTTCTCGTCGCCGTCATCGGCATCTGGCTCGGCGTCGTCAGCGCCGTGCGCCATGGCAAGGCGAGCGACCATGTCGTGTCGATCGGCACCTACATCGTCCTCGCGGTGCCGGAATTCTTCTGGTGCATCGTCCTCATCGTCGTCTTCGCGGGCTCGCTCCAATGGCTCCCGGCGACGGGCTACACGTCCATGGACGAAGGCTTCTTCGTCTGGGCCTCGCACCTGGTGCTGCCGGTAGTGGCGCTCGTCATGGGCCTCGTCGCCCACGTATCGCGCCTCACCCGCTCCAGCATGCTGGAGGTGATGCAGAGCCCCTACGTGGTCGCCGCGAGAGCGCGCGGCATCCCCGAAGCGCGGGTCATCCGCGGCCATGCACTGCCCAACGCACTGCTGCCGACCATCACCGTCCTCGCCATCGACATCGGCGTTCTCATGGGCGGCATGGTCGTCGTGGAGACGATCTTCTCTTATCCGGGCCTTGGGCGGCTCCTCATCTTCGGCATCCAACAGCTCGACCTGCCGCTGATCCAGGCGGCGATGATGGTGGTGGCGGTGATCTACGCGCTCGCCAACCTCCTCGCCGACGTCCTCTACGCCTTCCTCAACCCGCGCATCCGCTTCGGAAAGGCCGCCCATGGTTGATGCGACGACAGCCACGCCAGCGGCCACGGCCGCACCGCCGGCACGCCGCCGCCGCCCATGGCCGGCCACGCTGGTCTGGGGCACCGCGGGCATCGCGGCGGTCCTCGCCTTCGCCCTCGTCGGCGCTGTCTGGACGCCGCATCCCTATGACGGGATGAACATCTCCGCCCGCTTCGCCGCGCCGTCCGCCACCTACTGGCTCGGCACCGACGAGTTCGGTCGTGACGTTCTCAGCCGCGTCATGGCGGGCGCGCACCTGTCGCTCTTCATGGGCGCCTTCGCCACCTTCATCAGCCTCGCCGTCGGTGTACCGCTGGGCCTCATCGCGGGCTACTTCCGCGGTCTGCGTGAAGAGGTCATCATGCGCGCCGTCGACGTGATGATCTCCATCCCGCCGATCATGCTCGGCCTTCTCATCCTCGCCGTCACGACGCCGGACATCTGGAAGTCCGCCGGAGCGGTCGGGCTCATCTACGTGCCGATCATCGTGCGTCTCACCCGCGGGGTGACGCTGGAACTCGGCGCCCAGGAGTTCATCGAGGCCGCCCGCGCCCGGGGCGAGCGCGACTGGTACATCCTCTTCGTCGAAATCCTGCCCAACGCCTGGCCGCCGATCATCGTCGAGGCGGCGCTGCGCGTGACCTTCGCCATCCTGCTCGGTGCGGCGCTGTCCTTCCTCGGCCTCGGCGTGCAGCCGCCGGCGTCCGACTGGGGGCTGATGATCGCGGAAGGCCGGCCCTTCCTGTCGCAGGCGCCGTGGATCGCTATCGCCCCCGGTGTCGCCCTCGTCGTCACCGTCATTCTGATCAACCTCTTCGGCGATGGCCTGCGCGAGCGGCTGGACCCGCGCCTGCGCCAGAAAGGCGCGTGAGCCCGATGCTGATGAGACACACCTGTTCCGCGCCCGGCGACCGCGACGCCCCGATTTCCGCCCAGCCGCCCGGCCGCGAAGGCGAAATCCTGACGCTCGACGGACTCTCGGTGCGCTACGGCTCCGGTCCGTCCTCGCTGCGCGCACTGGACAAGGTGAGCCTCTCCTTGCCGCGCGGCGGGGCGCTCGGCGTCGTCGGCGAAAGCGGCTCTGGCAAGAGCACGCTCGCCATGACCTTGATGGGCCTCCTCGCCGGGTCCGCCCGCGTCGACGGCGGGCGCGCTGTGTTCGAGGGTGAGGACCTCTACGCCCTCTCCCCCGCCGGCTGGGCGGGCATGCGCGGGCGGCGCATCGGCCTCGTCTTCCAAGACCCGTTCACCGCGCTGAACCCGGCCAAGACGATCGCCCATCAGCTCACTGAGCCCTTGGTGCTGCACCGCGGCCTCAGCGAGACGGCGGCGCGGGCCGAGGCGCGGCGACTGCTGGACGAGGTCGGCATCTCCGATCCGGACGCGATGCTGTCGGCCTATCCGCACGCCCTCTCCGGCGGCATGAAGCAGCGCGCCCTGATCGCCGCCGCGCTCGCCGGCGACCCGGACCTTCTCATCCTCGACGAGCCGACCACCGCGCTCGATGTCACCATCGAGGCGCAGATCCTCGACCTTCTGGAAGCGCTGCGGGCCGAGCGGCAGTTGTCGATGATCTTCATCAGTCACAATCTCGGCGTCATCGCCCGCGTGGTGGACGAGGTGTGCGTGCTCTACGCGGGCCAGGTGGTGGAGACGGCGCCGAAGGCCGAGATCTTCGCCGCCCCGCGCCATCCCTACACCAAGGGCCTCCTCGCCTCGATGCCGCGGCTGGGCGCCCCGCGCGCCCGGCTGGAGACGATCCCCGGCCGCCTGCCGGATCTGACGAACCCGCCGGAGGGCTGCCGCTTCGCCGCCCGCTGCCCCTTCGCCGAGGACCGCTGCGCCGCGCCGCAGCCTATGGTGAGCGTCGGCCCCGGCCGTGAGAGCCGCTGCTGGAAGGCGGTCGCCCTCGGCGCCACGCCCTGGACCAGCGCCGAGACCGCCGCCCCCGCCCGTGCGCGCACTGTCGCCGCCGACGCGCCGCCGGCGCTGCGGGCGGACGGCGTGTCGAAGCGCTTCCGCCGCGCCGGCGGCGTGCGCGTGAGGATCGACCGCTCGGGCGCCATTCCCGTGCCGCGCATCGGCCACAGCACCTTCAATGCGGTCGACGCCGTGTCGCTGACGGTGAAGGCGGGGGAGACGGTCGGCCTCGTCGGCGAATCGGGCTGCGGCAAATCCACGCTGGCGCGCTGCCTCATCCGGTTGATCGAACCGGACGGCGGCGCCATCGCGCTGAACGGCCGCGACATCCTGAAGGGCCGCGCGGCCGACCGGCGGACGATCGCCCGCACGGCGCAGTTCGTGTTCCAGAACCCGGACTCCTCGCTCAACCCGCGCAAGACCGTGCGGCAGATCCTCGCCCGCCCGCTGGCCCTCCTCGGCGAGGAGCGGCCCGGCACCATGGACCAGCGCGTCGAGCGGCTGCTCGACATGGTGCGCCTGTCGCGCGCCTACATGGACCGCTACCCGCACGAGATGAGCGGCGGCGAGAAGCAGCGCATCGGTATCGCCCGCGTTCTGGCCGCCGAGCCGAAATTCGTCATCTGCGACGAGGCGGTGTCTGCGCTCGACGTGTCGGTGCAAGCCTCGATCCTCAACCTTTTGGCGGATCTGCGCGACGAACTCGGCCTCGCCTACCTCTTCATCTCGCACGATCTCTCCGTGGTGCGGCACATCGCCGACCGCGTGGCGGTGATGTATCGCGGCGGCATAGTGGAGGTGGGGCCGGCGTCCGCGTTGGGCACGCCCGGTCACCACCCCTACACCGAAGCGCTGCTGTCGGCCGTGCCGTCGCTCGACAGTCGGGGGGCGGAGCGCATGCGCCTCGCCGGGACCGTCAGCGCGCCGGGGGACGGCATCACCGGATGCCGCTTCGCCGACCGCTGCCCGCGCAAGATCGGCCCGGTGTGCGACACGCAGGCACCGCCCTGGCGCACCGGCCCCGAAGGCGTCCGGTTCGAGTGCCACCACACCGCAGATGCGCTGGCGGGCTGAGCGGCCCCTCCCCTCACAACCGCTCGATCGGCGGCATGCCCCGCTTGCGCCCGGATGCGCGTCGCCGCCATAGAGGTGGCCCCGTGGCAGATGAGCGGAACAAAGGGTTGCAGGACGAGAAGCTTCGCTGGGGCGGCGCCACCTTAGCGGACGTTGCCGAGCGCGCCGAGGTGTCGAAATCCACCGTGTCGCGCGCGCTGAGCGACGATCCGACGCTCAACATCCGCGAGGAGACGCGCCTGCGCATCAAGGCCGCGGCCGACGCGCTCGGCTATCGGCCCAACTCCAACGCGCGGGGGCTGCGCCTGTCGCGCTCCTGGTGCCTCGCCTTCGTGGTGCCGGAGCTGCAGAACCCGGTGTTCGGCCAGACCATCGACGGGGCGCACCGCGCCGCCTCCGAGCGTGGCTATACGATGCTGATCGCCCCGGTGGACTACAGCCCCGCCCAGTCCGAATTCGCGCGCAACATCGTCCAGGGCAGCCGGGTGGACGGGGTGCTCAACACGCTGGAGCGGCCGGACCTCATCGCCAGCCTGTCCGCCTTGAAGGCGCGCATGGTGCTGGTCAACCGACAGACGGGGGCCGAGGGCGAGCATTGCGTTCTGCTCGACAACATCGCCGGGGCGCGGCTTGCGGTGCGGGAGCTGGCCGCGCTCGGCCACAGGCGCATCGCCTACATGCCGTCGACGTCGACGAGCTGGGTGAGCCGCCGCCGCCGCGAGGGCTACTATCTCGGCATGGAGGCGGTGGGTCTTTCGGGCGAGGCGATGGAGATGCCGCCATGCGAGGCCGACCTCGCCGCGGCCGAGGCCACTGCCGCCGCCGTCCTGTCGCAGCCGGAACGCCCGACGGCGATCGTCGCCTGGAACATCCTCCTCGCGGTCGGCGTGACGCGGGCGGCGCGGCGGCTCGGCGTGTCGATCCCCGGCGACCTGTCGGTGATCTCGCTGAACGATTCGTCCGCGGCCGAGATGATGACGCCGCAGGTGAGCGCGGTGCGTCTGCCGCTCTTCCGACTCGGTCACGCGGCGGCGAGCCTGCTCATCGACCTCATCGAAGGTAAGCCCGCCTCCGGTGAGCCGCCGATCCTGCCCCCCGAGGGCGTCATCCTGCGCGAGACGACAGGCCCCATTCCACCGGCGCGCTGAGCCGGGGCGGGGTGACGGCGGCACCTTTCGCCCGACCACACGGGGCGGATGGGAGGTGGTGCGGGCGCCCGCAAGACGGTCGCGCTGGAGGAGCCGGGTCGCGGCGCGCCGGGGGCCGCCGCCGACGTGTTCGGCGGGCCGGGCTATTTCCACTCGGTCGCGATGAGGCCGCGCATGGCGGCCACGTGCTCGGCCGAGGCGCCCTGGTCGGCGGCCATCAGGTGAACGCCGGTCTCCATCCAGCGGCGGGCATATTGCACGAAGGCGCGCGGCGTATGCTCCTCCACCGCGCCGTTGGGCCAGCGGTCGAACGCATCGGCGACGACTCCGCGCAAGAGATCCGCCCGCGGCACGGATGCGCGCATCAGCGCCTCGACGGCCGGCCCGGCGCTGTCGGCGGTGCGCGCGTTGACGAGGATCGCGTCCGGCCCGGCGGCGGCGATGGCGGCCACCGCCTCGGCGACAGGCTCGCCCCCCTCCAGCGCGGTCGGCTCGTCCAGGCTGACGGCAAGTCCCACCCAGACGGGACGCCCGGTGGAGGCCGCCGCGTGGATCGTCGCCACCGCCTCCCGCACCGACGACAGCCGCTCGGCGATGAAGAGGTCGACGAGCGGTTCCATCAAGAGAGCCTGCTCGGCCACCTCCATCTCGATCACCGCGCCGTCGGGTGTGGAGAGCGGCTCATAGACCTCGCGCACGGGCCACAGGGTGCCAGCGACGAGCGCCTCGGGGTTGACGCTGTCGCGCGCGTCCATCGCCGCGCGGCAGCAGGCGGTGTTGGCGGCGGCGAAGCGGTCCCACTGCCCCTCGCGGTTCATGCGCCAGCGCGACAGGGCGCCGGTGGCGGTCCGCACCAGAGCGGCCCCTGCGGCGAGATCGTCGGAATGGGCGGCTTCCAGCGCGGCGATGGAGGCGAAGACGTCGAGTTCGCCGCGCGGCCCCAACCGGAGGCGGCCGAGAACGTTGGTATCGAGCACGCGGGGGGGAAGCACCATCGCCCTACCTCAGCTTTGCATTGAGCGCCTTGCGCAGCCGGTCACATGAACGATTCGCGGCGGGGACCATGATGGCGCATATCGCGCGGCGCGCCAGGGATCCAGGACCACAGTTCCAGGACCAGGGATCCATCCGCAGCAGGCCCGCGATGCCCGGCCTGATCCACGCCGGAACCGAAGGACGGTCGCGCCGAAGCCGCGGCACGCGCCGAGCGGTGCTTTCGCCCCCGATGCGACGCCCGGCACGCCCGGGGTCCTCCATCTCCGCCACCGGGGCGAAGCGCGACCCTGACGAGATGCTGTGCGCCAGCCGGGCGCAGCCGCGCAGCCACCCTCAGTGGCGAATCGGGCCGGGCGCGAGGATCGTAAGGTCGGCCCGCGCGACGTCGCGCAGCAGCTCGATGAACGCATCGGCTTGGAAGGCGGCGAGCTCGGCGCCCAGAGCAGCGCTGCCCTCCGAGGCATCGCCGACGACACCCTGCGGGTTGAGGTCCTGCGCCATCCACGCGAAGGGCTGGCGCCCATGGGCGACGAGATGGCTGAAGTTGTTGGTCAAGACCGTCTGGGCGCTCGGAAAATGCCGCGCCTCGTCCTCGCGCACGAGGTCCGGCCGGAAATGGCGGATGAGCGCCGTCTCCAAGGTGCCGCCGTGGATGCCGATCGCCCGTTCCGCCTCGCCGATCAGGTCGCCGTCGCCGAAGCGCATCCAGTTGGCGTGAACGGCGAGCATGCCGAACCGGACCCGCAGCTCACGGCAGATGATGTCGAGCGGGGCGATGTTGCCGCCGTGCGAATTGGCGAAGACGATCCGCTTCACCCCTGCGCGCGCGACCGACTCGCCGATCTCCACCCACGCCTTGATGGTGGTTTCCCAGGAGAGAGTGAGCGTGCCGCGAAAGTTGAGATGCTCGTTCGACTTGCCGACGCTCTGGATCGGCAAGAAGGTGGCCGGAAGGTCGGCCGGCATGCGCGCCATCACGGTGTTCACCATACCTTCGGCGATCAGCGTGTCGGTGCCGACGGGAAGATGAGGGCCGTGCTGTTCGATCGCCGCGGTGGGGACGACGGCGACCCAGTCCTCGATATCGTCGGGAAAGTCGAAGGCGGTCATCTCCGCCCAGACGCGGCGCGGCGCTGGCATGCATGGATCTCCGAGGAACGGCCACCGCTTAGCCCCGTCACAGGGTGCCCTGCAAGCGCATGCGCGCGGGCACGCCGATTCCGGCCGGTCGAACTCGGCGGCGGTTCTCAGGCGGGAAGAACGGCAAGCGCCTCCACCTCGACGACGAATTCCGGGCGCGAGAAGCCGCTCACGATCATCAAGGTGGACGCCGGCGCCGGGCCCGCCACGAATTCGTCGCGCGCGGCCATGTAGCCCGGCAGATGCTCGCGCCCCGTCACATAGGCGTTGAGCTTCACGACATCGCCGGGCCCGCCGCCCGCCTCCGCCAAGATCGCCGCGATGTTGGCAAAACACACCCGCGCCTGCGCCTCGCTCCCCTCCGGCACATGCTCGTCCACACCGATGCCGAGCTGCCCCGAGAGGAGCAGGAGACGCATCCCCGCGGGCACCTCCACGGCATGCGGATAGTTCGCGAAGGGGCGGCGAATTGTCGTCGGGGTGTGGCGTTTCATCAGGCGTCTCGGACAGTGGCCGCCACCCATCGGCGGCACGAAGGTTGCAAGGTTAAACGGCCATTGCAGGATCGGCACGGGGTGATATGGCTCGAAGCCGCCTGCCGCCCGCAAGGGTCACGCCTGAAAGTGTCATGCCCGAAGGGGCAAGGGGAGAGACGATGACACGCACCAATTTGACGGCGCTCGCACTGCCCGCCGCCATGTCCGCCGCACTCGCCACTGCGGTGTGCGGGCCGGCGACGGCCCAGGACACCATGGCCGTCACCTTCGGCACCAACTGGTTACCCCAAGCCGAACACGGCGGCTACTATCAGGCGCTGGCAGACGGCACCTACGCCGCGTGCGGGCTGGACGTGACGATCGCCCCCGGCGGACCGCAGGTGAACAACCGTGCGCTCCTTCTGGCGGGGCGCATCCAGTTCCACATGGGCGGCAACCTGCTCCAGGCGTTCAACGCCGCGCAGGAGGGGATCCCGCTGAAGGTGGTCGCGGCGCACTTCCAAAAAGAGCCGCAGATCATCATGACCCACCCCGGCGAGGGGTTCGACACCTGGGAAAGCCTGACCGGCCTGCCCACCCTCTTCCTCGGCGAGAACGGCTATCAGTCCTTCTACCAGTGGATGATCGACGCCTACGGCTTCAAGGCCGAGCAGCGTAAGCCCTACACGTTCAATCCCGCCCCCTTCGTCGCCGACAAGAAGAGCGGCCAGCAGGGCTATGTCACGTCCGAGCCCTTCGCGGTGGAGACCGTCGGCGGCTTCAAGCCCAACGTCTTCCTCCTCGCCGACTACGGGTTCGACACCTACGCCACCACGGTGGAGGTGATGGACGACTTCATCACCGACAACGCGGACGCCGTGCAGTGCTTCGTCGACGCGTCGGCGATCGGCTGGACCAAGTATCTCTACGGCGACGCGTCGGCGGGCGACAAGGCGATCCTGGACGCCAACGCCGACATGAGCCAGGAGCAGCTCGACTATTCGCGCAACGCCATGAAGGAATACGGCATCGTCGATTCCGGCGAGAGCCTGACCGACGGCATCGGCGCGATGACCGCCGCCCGCATCGAAGGCTTCTACGAGAAGATGGTGGCCGCAGGTGTCGCCCCGGACAACATCGAGCTGAGCGACATGTACACGCTCGATTTCGTCAACAAGGGCGTCGGCCTCGACATCAAGACGGAGCTGACGAAGTAAGCCCGCACCTTGCACCCTCCCCTGCCTCGCCCCGTGCCGGCGAGGCGGGCCAGCCGATCGTCTCGCTGTCCGCCGTCACCAAGCGGTTCGACAGCGGCACCGTGGCCCTGTCCGGCGTCGATCTTTCCGTCGGCCGGGGCGAATTCCTCAGCCTGCTCGGCCCGTCCGGCTGCGGCAAGTCCACAATCCTGCGCCTCGTCGCGGGGCTGGACACGCCGACGTCGGGCCGCATCGATTGGGCGGAGAGCGAGCGGGGCCGGAAAGGCCGCCCGCGCGATGTCGGCTTCGTCTTCCAGGAGCCGACGCTGATGCCGTGGGCGCGCGTCTGGGACAATGTGTGGCTGCCGCTGCGCCTCAAGGGCCTCTCCAAACGCGAGGCGGCGCCGCGCATCGAGGAGGCGCTGGAGAGCGTCGGCCTCGCCGAATTTCACCGCGCCTTCCCGCGCGAACTGTCCGGCGGCATGAAGATGCGCGTCTCCATCGCCCGCGCGCTCGCCACCGACCCGTCCGTGCTCCTGATGGACGAGCCCTTCGCGGCGCTCGACGAGATCACCCGTTTCAAGCTCAACGACGACCTGCTGCGGCTCTGGAAGGACCGCGGGTGGACGATCCTCTTCGTCACCCACTCGGTGTTCGAGTCGGTCTATCTCTCCACCCGCATCGCGGTGATGAGCGGGCGGCCGGGGCACGTGGCCGAGACGATTCCCATCGACGAGCCGTCGCCGCGCACGCCCGCCTTCCGCACCTCGCCCGCCTATGCGGACTATGCCCGCACCACGTCCGACGCGCTGGCGACGGCGATGGCCGCCCCCGCCGGCGAGGAGACCGCAGCATGAGTGAGACGGCCTCCATCGACGCGCCGAACAGGCAGCGTACGCGCAAGCGGCTGGACCGGGCGCTGAGGATCGTCCTGCCGCTCATCGTCCTCGCGGGCGTGATCTACGGCTGGCACTATGTGGTGAAGGCCAACGCCATTCCGCCCTACATTTTGCCGAGCCCCGAGCTGGTGCTGACGACCCTGATCGACGAGCGCGCCCTCCTCCTCCCGTCGCTCGCCACCACGTTGACGGTGACGGTCATGGCGCTGGTCCTGGCGGTCATCGGCGGCGTTCTCCTCGCCATCGTCCTCACCCAGTCGCGGATCATCGAATATTCGATCTTCCCGATCGCCGTGGTGGTGCAGGTGACGCCGATCGTCGCCGTATTCCCGCTGATCAACATCTACATCGACGATCATCTGACGAAGATCCTCTTGTGCGCGTGGATCATCGCCTTCTTCCCGATCCTGTCGAACACCACGCTGGGGCTGATGTCGGCGGACCGGAACCTGAAGGACCTCTACCGGCTCTACCACGCTTCCCGGTGGCAGACGCTGCGCCACCTGCTGCTCCCCGCCGCGCTCCCCTATTTCATGGGCGGGCTTCGCATTTCCGGCGGCCTCGCCCTCGTCGGCGCGGTGGTGGCGGAGTTCGTGGCGGGCACGTCCGGCTTCGGCTCCGGCCTTGCCACGCGCATCATCGAGGCCGGCTATCAGCTCAAGATCCCGCGCCTGTTCGCGGCTCTGGCGTTGATCTCGGCCTCGGGCGTCGCGATCTACGTGGTGCTCAGCATCGTCTCCAACCTCGTCCTGGGGCGGTGGCACGAAAGCGCGATGGAGGGGCGGCGATGAGGTTTGCGCAATGGTCCGCCCTTTGACGGCGAACGGCGCGGGGACGGCCGCGTGAGGCTGGCGAACGCGGCGATCCCGGCCGTCTTCAACGAGGCGCTTCCGGGCGGCGACCTGATGCTCGCCGACATCGTCATCGACGGTGACCGCATCGCCTCGGTCACGCCCGCATCGGGCAGCGTCATCGGCGCGCGGGACTGCGGCGGCGGCATCGTGGTCCCCGCCTTCGTCGACATGCACACCCATCTCGACAAGGGCCACATCGCCCCGCGCACGGCGAACCCCGACGGCACCTTCGCCGCCGCGCTTGCGGCCACCGGCGAGGATCGCCGCGCCTTCTGGACCGCCGAGGACGTGGCGGCGCGGATGGAGTTCGCGCTCTCCACCGCCTACGCCCACGGTACGGCCGCCATCCGCACCCACATCGACAGCGCGGCGCCGCAGGACCGCATTTCATGGCCGGTCTTCGCCGCCATGAAGGAGCGGTGGGCGGGGCGCATCACGCTGCAGGGGTCCGCCCTCACCGCGATCGAGCAACTGCCGGACGATCTCGGCCCCCACTTCGACCTCGTGACCGAGCACGGCGGCATCGTCGGCGCGGTGATGCACACCGTCGCGGGCCGCGAGGCGAAGCTGCGGGCCCTTCTGGAGGAGGCGGAGGCGCGCGGCCTCGACGTCGACCTTCACGTCGACGAGAGCCTGGACCCCGGACGCAACGACCTCGCCCTCGTCGCCGCGGAGGCGCTGCGGATCGGCTTCTCCGGCACCATCACCTGCGGCCATTGCTGCACCTTGATGGCGATGGACCACGCCACCGCGAATCGCACGCTGGATGCCGTGGCCGAGGCGGGGCTCACCATCGTCTCGCTGCCGATGTGCAACATGTATCTTCAGGACCGGCACGCGGGGCGCACACCGCGCATCCGCGGCGGCACATTGGTGCATGAAATGCGTGCGCGCGGCATCCCCGTCGCCATCGCGTCCGACAACACGCGCGACCCGTTCTACGCCTATGGCGACCTCGACATGGCCGAGGTCTGGCGAGAGGCGACGCGCATCCTGCACCTCGACCACCCGGTGGGCGACTGGCCGGCCGCATTCTCCGCCGCGCCCGCGGCGATCATGGGCCTTGCCGATCGTGACAAGATTGCGCCGGGTGCGGTGGCCGACCTCGTGATTTTTCCGGCGCGACGGTGGGACGAGCTCATGTCACGGCCCCATATGGACAGGACCATCATCCGCGGCGGGGCAGTGATCGAGGCCACCCTGCCGGACTATCGCGAGCTTGCCGTGCCATGAACATCGCCGCGCTGAAGACCGACATTGCGGGCGTTCCCATCGAGGAGCATCCGCAGATCGTCCAGCAGAAGAGCCGCGATTTTTACTGGTATTCCCCGGTGCTGAAGCGCCAGCTCGAGACGGTGAAGGCCGACATCGTGGCGAGCCCGCGCACGCCGGACGAGGCGCATCTCGTCATCGGCGCCTGCTTCAAGAACGACGTTCCGCTCACCGTGCGCGGCTCGGGCACCGGCAATTACGGC
Source organism: Acuticoccus yangtzensis (assembly GCF_001927245.1). Classification (GTDB taxonomy): domain Bacteria; phylum Pseudomonadota; class Alphaproteobacteria; order Rhizobiales; family Amorphaceae; genus Acuticoccus; species Acuticoccus yangtzensis. Next base: position 225,026 of record NZ_MJUX01000008.1, read on the forward strand.
CAGGCGATGCCTCTGTCGGGCGGCCTCGTCCTCGACCTGTCGGCGATGAACCGGGTGATCGAGGTGAAGGCGGGCACGGTGGTGGCAGAGGCCGGCGCGATCCTCGCCGACATCGACAAGGCCGCGCGCCCCACCGGTCAGGAGTTGCGGCTCTTCCCGTCGACCTACCATACCGCCTCGGTGGGCGGGTTCATCGCCGGCGGGTCAGGCGGTGTCGGCTCGGTGCGCTGGGGCGGGCTGCGGGATGTCGGCAACATCGTCTCGGCCAAGATGGTGGCGATGGACGGCTCCCACCCCACGGTGCTGACCTTGAAGGGGCGCGACCTCAACCGCGTTAGCCACGCCTACGGCACCACCGGAATCATCACCGAGGTGGAGATGCCGCTGGCCCCGGCCATCGCCTGGATCGACATGATCACCGCCTTCCCGACGCTGGAGGCCGCGGTGCGCCACGGCGAGACGCTGACGGCGGCGGACGGCCTCCTTCTGAAGAACGTCGCGGTGATGGACGCGGCCGTCGCCCCCTACCTGCGCCGCCACCGCCCCTACTTGCCGGACGGGTCCGCCTTCGTCGTCACCATCGCGGCGGCCTTCGCGGCGGACGACGTTGCGGCGCTGGGAGAGGCTTCGGGCGGCGAGGTCACCTTCCGCAGCGACCGCGTGGACATGGCGGCGGAGCGCCTGCCGCCCGCGTTCGAGCTTTCGTGGAACCACACCACCTTGCGCGCGCTCAGGGTGGACCCGGCGATCACCTATCTCCAGGTCCTCTATCCGCAGCCGGACATCGCCGGAAAAGTCATGAAGATGGCGCAGCTTCTGGGCGACGAGGCGCCGACGCACCTGGAATTCGTGCGCTTCGACGGGGCGGTCGGCTGCTTCGGCCTCCCCCTGGTGCGCTACACCGACGAGGCGCGGCTCGACGCCATCGTGAAGCTCCACGAAGACAATGGCTGTCCGATCTTCAACCCGCACCGCTACACGCTGGAAGAGGGCGGGATGAAGCAGACCGACCCCGTGCAGCTCAATTTCAAGCGGCGGGCGGACCCCAAGGGCCTGCTCAATCCTGGCAAGATGATCGCCTGGGACGATCCGGACTTCGACTATGGCCGCCCCTATCTCTTTCCGAGCCTGAGGGCATGAGCCGCGTCCTCATCGTCCTGTGCCACCCGAATCCCGAGAGCCTGACCCACCACCTCGCAGCCAAAAGCCGCGCGGCGCTGGAGGCGGCGGGCCACGAGGTGCGTGTGGTCGACCTCTATGCGGACGGGTTCGACCCGGTGATGAGCCGCGAGGAGCGGGCCGGCTACCACGCTCCGGGGGACAACGAGATCCCGGTGGCTGAGCATCTGGCACATCTGCGGTGGTGCGAGGGCGTGCTGTTCCACTACCCCACCTGGTGGTTCGGCCTGCCGGCGATGCTGAAGGGCTGGCTCGACCGCGTTCTCGTCCCGCACGCGACGTTCGAGATGCCGACCGAGTCGAAACCGATGCAGGGCGGGCGCGGTCTCGGCCACATCCGCCGGGTCGCGGTGGTGACGACGGCGGGCGCGCCGCTCGTCTATTCCAAGCTCATCGGCGAGCCGGGGCGGCGCACCTTGCTGCGCGGCTTCCGGGCGCTGTGCCACCCGCGCTGCCGCACGAGCTACGACGCGCTGCACCGGATCGACACGGCGACGCCGGAACGCCGCGCCGCCTTCGCCGCCCGCATCGCCCGCCGCGCGGCGCAGTTCTGACACCCCTATCCCTCTCAAGGCGTGCGGTGGCGAACCGGGGGAACGCCATTGCGGGCGCCGGCGACGGGAACACGCGCGCGGCGTCTCTCGCGGCCGCCGCCGCTTGCAGTCCCGGCGGATGCGACGTAAGGCACCAGGGATGCACAACCTGCCCGCTCCGGCAGCACGCAGCGTATCCGGGGGGCACCATGCCGTTCGACCTTGCCAAATCCGCCACGCATCGTCTGGCCCGTGCGGCCAAGGCGCAGAGGGCGCGCTCCGGCGCGCATCTGACGGCGATCGGGCTATATCCCGGCCAGGAACACGTCCTGAAGGCGCTCTCCACCGGCGAGGCGAAGACGATGTCCGCGCTCGCGGCGGAGCTCGGCGTTCAGCCGCCGACCGTCACGAAGATGGTCACGCGCCTCGCCGCTGGAGGTTTCGTCCTGCGCCAGACGTCGGAGGTGGACGGCCGCCTTGCCCGTGTCTCGTTGACGGAAACCGGCCGCGCCCTCCTCGGTGATATCGACAAACTTTATAAACGGGTCGAAAAAGAAGCGTTGGCGGGATTCGACGACAAGGACCGCAAGCGCATCCGCAAGCTCTTGAAGAAAATGGAAAAGAATTTGCTTGCTGCTCAAGGAATTGACCTCCCCGAGGAGCCGGACGATCTTCTCGACATCGAGGAAGCGGCGGAGTAGGTGCCGCTCCCCCCTGCTTCGACGGAGGCCGGCGCCAACCTGCGCGGCATCGCCCTCATGGTGCTGGCGGTGTCGCTGTTCGCCTGCCTCGACACCTCCGCCAAATGGCTCGGCGCGACGATGCCGTCGATCGAGATCGCGTGGCTGCGCTATTTCTTCCACGTCCTGCTGTTGTGCCTCTTCCTCAGGGTCTGGCGCGACCTCAGCCCGTTCAAGACCAGGCACCCGTGGATGCAGATCATCCGCGGCGTCACCTTGCTCCTCTCGACCTGCTTCAACTTCTGGGCGCTGAAATATCTGCAGCTCGCGGAGACCAGTGCGATCATGTTCGCCGCGCCCCTGATGGTCACCGCACTCGCCGGGCCGCTGTTGGGCGAGCAGGTGGGGATGCGGCGGTGGATCGCCGTCGGTGTCGGGTTCGTCGGCGTGCTCGTCGTGCTGCGTCCGGGCACGGGGGCGATGCACTGGGCGGCGATCCTGTCGCTGTGCGGCATGGTCAACTATTCGTTCTACATCGTCCTCACCCGGCGCATGCACAGGACCGAGAACTCGCTCAGCCTGCTGATGCTGTCGGCTCTGGTGGGCGTCGTGGTCCTCTCCCCCGCCGCACCCGGCGCGCTGATGAGGCTCGAGGGCTGGCAATGGCTGATCGCCATCCTGCTCGGCTTCTTCGGCGCGGTGGGTCACTATGCGCTGACCGTCGCCCACCGGATCGCCAACGCATCGACGCTGGCGCCCTTCGTCTACGCTCAGATGGTGTGGATGATCCTGCTCGGCTACTTCATCTTCCATCAGGTGCCGGACTTGTGGACCTTCGTCGGCACCGCGATCATCGCCAGCGCCGGCCTTTACATCCTGCACCGCGAGCGCGTGCGCGGGCAGGTGATCGCCCAAGGCGAAACGCCCACCCCCTGAGGAAAGACAGCGCACGATCGGCGAAGGCGGACGGTGACGCGCGCCCGGCTTCGCATTAAGAAGGCGGCCCGGAGGATACACCCATGCTCATGACTACGCCCGGCTTCGACCGGATCGGCGAGGAGAACGCCTTTGCGGTCCTCGCCAAGGCCAATGCCCTCGCCGCGCAGGGACGCGATATCATCAACCTCGGCATCGGCCAGCCGGACTTTCCGACGCCGGACCACATCGTCGAAGCGGCGGTGAAGGCGCTGCGGGACGGCCACCACGGCTACACCGCGGCCAACGGCATCCCGCCGCTGCGCGAGGCGATCGCCGCGGACATGACGATGCGCACCGGGGTGGAGACGAACCCCGACAACATCCTCGTCGTGCCGGGCGGCAAGGTGACGATGTACCTCGCCATCCTCCTGTTCGGTGAGCCGGGGGCGGAGATCATCTATCCCGATCCGGGCTTCCCGATCTATCGCTCGATGATCGAATATACCGGCGCGACGCCGGTGCCGCTGCCGATCAAGGAAGAGAACGGCTTCGCCTTCTCGCCGGACGACGTGGAGGCGCTGATCACCGACAAGACGCGCCTCGTCATCATCAACTCGCCCGCGAACCCGACCGGCGGCGTGACCCCGCCGGAGGACGTCAAACGCCTCGTCGACATCCTGATGAAGCACCCGAACGTGGCGGTGATGTCGGACGAGATCTACGGCCGCATGACCTATGACGGGCTGCCGCACGTCTCGCTCGGCTCCTTCCCCGAGCTGCGCGACCGGCTGATCCTCCTCGACGGCTTCTCGAAGACCTATGCGATGACGGGCTGGCGGCTCGGCTGGTCGCTGTGGCCGACGCCGCTCTACGACAAGTGCCGCAAGCTCGCCGTCAACGCCTGGTCGTGCGTGAACGCGCCGGCGCAATATGCGGGCATCGCCGCGCTGACCGGCCCGCAGGACGCGGTGACGGCGATGGTGGAGGCGTTCGACGACCGCCGCAAAGCCGTGGTGGAGGCGCTGAACGGTCTGCCGGGGATCACCTGCGCGACGCCGAAGGGCGCCTTCTACGCCTTCCCGAACATCACCGCGACCGGGTGGAAGGCGAAGGCGCTGGCCGACGCGCTGCTGACCGAAAGCGGCGTGGCGCTGATCGGCGGGCCGGACTTCGGCACGTTGGGCGAAGGCTATGTGCGGGTCTCCTACGCGGCAGCCAAGGACCGGATCCTCGAAGCCATGGGCCGGATGGGTGAGTTCCTGGAGAAGCGCGCCGCCGCCTGAGGCCCGGGCGCGGGGGCTATCGCCGCAACCTATCGCTGCGCCCGCCGGGCGCGGCATCGCCTTGACCGCAGCCTGGCACCGTCTGACGATCTCCCTGACCGGTCGCATCATCGCGACCGGCAACAACAAGGCCCGGCGCCTTCTGCGCACGGGCCACAGGGAGGATTGCGATGAAGCGCATCCTGGCATTGGCCGGGGCGATGGCGTTCGCCGCGCCAGCCGCCGCCGACATGAACGTGAAGGAAATCGGCAGCTTCCACATCGGCGGCGAAGTGGTGGAGCTGTCCGGCCTCGACAAACAGATGATCAGCTTCACCAAAGGCATGAAGCCGATCGAGCTGGACCCCAACGGCAACTTCAATGTCGGTCAAATGTACGTGCAGTACATCAAGCTGGCCGAGCCCAAAGGGCTGCCGATCCTGATGTGGCACGGAGGCGGCCTCACCGGTGTCACCTGGGAGACGAAGCCAGACGGTGAACCCGGCTGGCAGCAATATTTCCTGGAGGCCGGCCACGACGTCTACCTGTCCGACGCTGTGGAGCGCGGCCGCTCCTCCTGGGCGCGCTATCCCGAAATCTACGACGGGCCGCCCATCTTCCGCACCATGAAAGAGGGCTGGTACCTTTTCCGCATCGGCCCGCAGGAGGGCTGGAACATCGACCCCGCCAAGCGGCAGGCGATGGACGGCACGCAGTTCCCGCTGGAGGCCTACAACCAGTTCACCAAACAGTCCGTGCCGCGCTGGGTGTCGAACGACGCGCGCACGCAGGCGGCCTATGACGAACTGGTGGAGCGGGTGTGCCCCTGCATCATCATCGTCCACAGCCAGGGCGGCAATTTCGGCTACAACGCCGCGCTCGCCAATCCGGACCTCGTGAAAGGTCTGATCGCGATCGAGCCGTCCGGCGCGCCGAATCCCGAGCAGGCGGACGCGGCCGCCGTCGCAGGCGTTCCGCACCTGATCGTGTGGGGCGACTATATGGACATGGCGCCCTGGCCGACCTTCCAGGCGGCCAGCCGCACCTGGGCCGACGCCATCGACGAGGCCGGCGGGTCCGTCACCTGGATGCCGCTGCCGGAGGAAGGCCTCACCGGCAACAGCCACATGCTGATGATGGACAAGAATTCCGACGACGTGGCCGCGCTGATCGAAGCGTGGATCGAGGAGAACGTCAGCGCCGAGTAAGGCTCGCGGGCGCCAGGCTCACACGGTGAGGCTGGCGCCCGTCGGTTTGACCGCCTGGATCATGTAGTTGACGTCGGTGTCGTGGCCGAGCGCCCACTCGTCGCGGATCGGGTTGAAGACGACGCCGGTAGGCTGGCGCGCGGTGAGGCCGTTGGCGGTGAAGGCGCGCTCCAGCTCCGCCGGCTTCACCAGCTTGGAGAATTGGTGCGTGCCGCGCGGCAACCAGCGCAGCACATATTCGGCGCCGACGATGGCGAGCGCGAAGGCCTTCGGCGTCCGATTGATGGTGGCGAAGACGGTGAAGCCGCCGGGCCGCACCATGGCGGCGCAGGCGGCGACGAAGGCCGGCACATCCGCCACATGCTCGACGATTTCCATGGCGAGGACAGCGTCGAAGGTCTCGCCCGCGGCGACCATGTCCTCGGCGGTGGTGTTGCGGTAGTCGACGTCGACGCCCGACATGTCCGCATGGCGCTTCGCCACTTCGATGTTGGTGGCGGCGGCGTCGATGCCCACCACGTCGGCCCCCATTCGGGCGAGCGGTTCGGACAACAGCCCCCCGCCGCAGCCGATGTCGGCGATGCGCAGGCCCTCCAGCGGCGCCTCCAGCTTCGGATCGCGGTCGAAATGGCGGCACAGGGTCTGGCGCAGATAGGTCAGCCGAACGGGGTTGAACTTGTGCAGCGGCTTCATTTTGCCGTCCGGATTCCACCACTCGGCGGCAAGGCGGTCGAACTTGTCGACTTCGGCGGCATCGATGGTGGACATGACAAACCGTTGTTGTTCGTGACTGACCCTGCTAGCTAGCGGCTCCACCATTATTCGCAACATCCAAACGCCAAAGTCCGATGGCCCGCATCGTTATGAAATTCGGCGGCACCTCCGTCGCCGACCTCGACCGCATCCGCAACGTCGCCCGTCACGTCGAGCGTGAGATCAAACAGGGCAACGAGGTGGCCGTGGTCGTCTCGGCGATGGCGGGCGAGACCAACCGTCTCGTCGCCCTCTGCCGCGACGCCTCACCGCTCCACGACGCCCGCGAATATGACGCAGTCGTCTCCTCCGGGGAGAACGTCACCTCGGGACTGCTCGCGATCGTCCTGCAGTCGATGGGGATCGACGCCCGCTCCTGGCAGGGCTGGCAGATCAAGACCCGGACGGACGATTCCCACGGCGCCGCGCGCGTCGCCGCGATCGACACCGACGTTCTAGGCGAGCGTCTCGCCCAGGGTCAGGTCGCGGTGATCGCCGGGTTCCAGGGCATCTCGTCGATGAACCGCATCACCACGCTGGGGCGCGGCGGGTCCGACACGACCGCCGTCGCCATGGCCGCCGCGCTGAAGGCGGACCGCTGTGATATCTATACGGACGTCGACGGCGTCTACACGACCGATCCGCGGATCGTGAAGACGGCGCGCCGCCTGCCGCGCGTCTCCCACGAGGAGATGCTGGAGATGGCCTCGCAGGGAGCCAAGGTGCTGCACGTGCGCTCCGTGGAGCTTGCCATGGTGCACGAGGTTCCGGTCCTCGTGTGCTCCTCGTTCGCCGACCCGTCGCTGCCGCCCGAAGGCACGCTCATCACCCCCGAGATGGACGATATGGAACAGGAAAACGTCACCTCGATCGCCTACGCCAAGGACGAGGCGCAGATCACCTTGCGCGACGTTCCGGATTCGCCGGGTGTCGCCTACAAGGTGTTCGGCCCGCTCGCCCAAAACGGCATCAACGTCGACATGATCGTACAGAACATTTCCGACGACGGGTCCACCACCGACATCACCTTCACGCTGCCCGAAGCCGACTATGACCGGGCCATGAAGCTGCTCGAAGACCGCTCCGCCGATCTCGGCTATGCCAAGGTTCTGGGCAACAAGGACGTGGTGAAGGTGTCTGTGATCGGCATCGGCATGCGCAGTCACGCGGGTGTCGCGGCGACCGCCTTCAAGGCGCTGGCGGAGCGGCAGATCAACATCCATGCGATCACCACGTCGGAGATCAAGATCTCGGTCCTGATCGATTCGGCCTATACCGAGCTCGCGGTGCGCACGCTGCACGCCGTCTACGGGCTGGACAAAGCCGCCGCCTGACCGGGCTTTCGGCCGGCGCCGCGGAGGGTGACGGGCCGCAAGGCCCCCCACCCGTGCCCTCCGCACGTGCGGATCGGCAAGACTTGTCATAGATTAAGGCGCCTCTCGACGCGCACGTCTATTGAGCGCCAAGTTATTCGCCTACAAACCATCGAGGGAGGCGCGGCCGGTGGCGGTTGCGGCCGTGCGGATCGACCGGGGCGACGAAGATGCCGTCCGCCGAAGCGAGCGTGAAATATCACATGAGTTGATGTCCGGCCGCGGCGGAAGCATGGCTTCTATTCGCGGCACCCATAATGGCGACTGCCCTGTTGTAAGCATAAAAACTATAAATGATGCACATCAAGAAGGCATCCATTTCATAATTTCGCCACGAAGTTTCCTTGATGAATTCACCGTCATCGCGCAGTAAACTGGCGGCGGCGGGCAGGCGCGGTCGAGGACTGTGTTTACTTCTTGATCCTGCGCAATGCATTGCCGAAATTGGGCGGGTGAGCGAGGTGAGCCAATGAATGCCGTTACGTGTGCCGACAAGCGTCACGCAACCATTGCTGGCGAGCGATTTGGCGGCTAAAACTCCGCTGCCCCGCCGGCTGGTTTAACATCGCCACGGGGTTATATTACAGGCTCGTACATTTCGGCGGCATGAACTCAGACGTTTGTGCCTCCCCTCGGTTCGGACGACAAAGGGAGGACCGATGCGCGACACGCTCGCCGGCCCGAGGCAGCTCATCAAGCAGTTGCACGCCACGATGGCCGCGCCGATGGACGCGCAGGAGCGGCTCGACCGCATCGTGCGCATCATCGCCGACAACATGGTTGCCGAAGTCTCGTCGCTGTACGTCCTTCGTGCCGACGCGGTGCTGGAGCTTTATGCCACCCATGGCCTGAACGCCGCCGCGGTCCACCGTGCGGGCCTGCGCGTCGGCGAAGGCCTCGTCGGCCGTGTCGCCAAGACCGCCCAGCCGCTGAACATCACCAATCCGCGCGCCCACCCCTCCTTCGCCTACCTGCCGGAGACGGGCGAGGACGACTACAACACCTTCCTCGGCGTGCCGGTCCTGCGCGCCGGGCGGATGATCGGCGTGCTCACGGTGCAGAACCGCGCCCCGAAGCGCTACGACAACGAAGAGGTCGAGGCGCTGCAGACCGTCGCCATGGTGATCGCCGAGATCGCCGGGACGGGCGACCTCGAAAAGATCCCGCAGCCGACAGCCGCGCTCGACATCAAGCGCCAGCTCCATGTTTCGGGCGCATGCTTGTGCGAGGGTGTCGGCCTCGGCCGCGCCGTGCTGCATGAACCGCGCGTCGTCGTCACACGCTTGCTGACCGACGATGTCGAGCACGAGCTGAACCGCCTGGAGACCGCGCTCGACAAGATCCGCGGCAACCTCGTCGCCCACCTGTCGCGTGACGAGGTGCAGGCCGAGAGCGCCCCGCGGGACGTGCTGGAAGCGTTCCTGATGATCGCCCAGGACCGCGGGTGGGCGCGCAAGATGGCCGACGTCGTGCGCTCCGGCCTGACCGCCGAAGCCGCCGTGGAGCGCGTCCAGTCCGACAACCGCGCCCGGCTGATGCGCTCCACCGACCGCATGGTGCGCGAGCGGCTGCACGACCTCGACGACATCGCCAACCGCCTCCTGCGCGAACTTCTCGGCCGCTCCTCCATGTCGCTGGCGCAGGTGACCGGCGACGCCATCATCGTCGCCCGCACCATGGGCGCGGCGGAGCTGCTGGACTATGACCGCACGCGCATCCGCGGCCTCGTCATGGAGGAAGGCAGCCCCGCCAGCCACGTGACGCTGATCGCCCGCGCTCTCGGCATCCCCACCATCGGCCAGGCCGCCGGGGTCACGTCGATGGTGGAATCGGGCGAGGCGATCATCGTCGACGCCGACGGGGGCGACGTCCACATCCGCCCCTCCGCGGACGTCGAGAACGTGTTCGCCGAGAAGGTGCGCTTCAGGGCGCGGCGGCAGGCGCAGTACCGGCGCCTCAGGCACCTGCCTGCCATCACCCGCGACGGGGTCGAGGTCACCTTGTCGATGAACGCCGGCATGCTGGCGGACATGCCGCATCTGAAGGAGTCGGGCGCGGCGGGCATCGGCCTCTTCCGCACCGAAGTCCTCTTCATGATGGCCCACGCCCTGCCCCGCCAGCGCGAGCAGGAACAGCTTTACCGCAAGGTCTATGAAGAGGCCGAAGGGCGGCCCGTCTCGTTCCGCTCGCTCGACGTCGGCGGCGACAAGGTGCTTCCCTATCTGCGCACCATGGAGGAGGAGAATCCGGCGATGGGCTGGCGGGCGATCCGCCTCGGCCTCGACCGTCCGGGCCTGCTGCGCACGCAGATCCGCGCCCTCCTGCGCGCCTCCGCCGGACGCGAGCTGAAGCTCATGTTCCCGATGATCACCACCGTGGCCGAGTTCAACGCCAGCCGCGCTCTGGTCGACCGCGAGCGCCGCTTCCTGCACCAGCACGGCTATCAGCTTCCCGACACGCTGAAGCTCGGTGTGATGCTGGAGACGCCATCGCTCCTGTTCGAGCTGGAGGAGATCCTCCAGGTGGTCGACTTCGTGTCCGTCGGCACCAACGACCTCTACCAGTTCGCGATGGCGGCCGACCGCTCCAACGTGCGCGTCGCCGGGCGTTATGACACGCTGTCCCAGTCCTTCGTGCGGATGCTGAAGAAGATCGCCGACGCCTGCAACGCGGCCAACGTGCCGGTGACCGTGTGCGGCGACTTCGCCAGCCGCCCGTTGGAAGCGCTATGCCTGCTCGGCATCGGCTACACCGAACTGTCGATGCCGCCGGCCGCGATCGGTCCCGTTAAAACAGCAATCCGTGCAACAGATCTGGGACGGTTGCGCGCACGGCTGTGGCCAAGGCTTGAACCGGGCCGCGGAACAGACGACATTCGTCATCTGCTTTCGCGATTTGCGGATGCGAACGACATCCCGATCTAGGGTCTTAAAACACACATGGCGCTGAGGCAGCGGCTCGACGAGGTCGTCGACCGCTTCAATATCCTTGAACAACGCATGGCATCCGGCCCGGCGGCCGAAGAGTTCGTGCGCCTTTCCCGCGAATATGCCGAGCTCGAACCCCTCGTTCACTCCGTCTCCGCCCTGCGCGAGGCGGAGAAGGAGCTCGCCGGCATCGACGAGATGATGCGCTCCGGCGACGAGCTGGCGGAGCTGGCCGAGGCCGAGCGCCCGGCGGTGGTGCAACGCATCGCCACGTTGTCCGACGAGATCAAGATCGCGCTGCTGCCGAAGGACGAGGCGGACTCCAAGAGCGCCATCCTGGAAGTGCGCGCAGGCACCGGCGGCCAGGAAGCCGCGCTCTTCGCCGGCGACCTCTTCCGCATGTACGAGCGTTTCGCCAGCGAAAACGGCTGGCGCGTCGAAACGATGAGCCTCTCCGAGGGAGAGGCGGGCGGCTACAAGGAAATCATCGCCGCCGTGCGCGGCGATTCCGTGTTCGCCAAGCTGAAATGGGAGTCCGGGGTGCACCGCGTGCAGCGCGTCCCGGCGACCGAATCGGGCGGGCGCATCCACACCTCGGCCGCCACAGTCGCCGTGCTGCCGGAGGCCGAAGACGTCGACATCGACATTCCGGCCGGCGACATCCGCATCGATACCATGCGTGCGTCGGGCGCCGGCGGGCAGCACGTCAACACCACCGATTCGGCCGTGCGCATCACCCATCTGCCGACCGGAATCGTGGTCACCTCGTCGGAGAAGTCGCAGCACCAGAACCGCGCCCGCGCCATGGAGGTGCTGCGCGCCCGCCTCTACGACATGCAGCGCCAGGCCGCTGCCGATGCGCGGGCCGCCAACCGCAAGACGCAAGTCGGGTCCGGCGACCGCTCCGAACGCATCCGCACCTACAATTTTCCGCAGGGCCGCGTGACGGATCACCGCATCAATCTGACCCTTTACAAGCTCGACGAAATCTTGTCCGGTGCGGGTTTAGGGGATGTGATCGACGCTTTGGCGACAGACCATAACGCCAAACTTCTTGCGGAAGCCGATGCCTGACCTGATGGAGCCTCTCTTCTGCGGCGAACCGGAGCTGGGGCACCTCTACAACACCTTGCGCCGCGTCTTTCGCGAGGCGGACATCTCCACGCCCGACCTCGACGCACGCCTGCTCGTGACCGAGACGCTGGACGTCACCACAACGCAGCTCATCGCCAATCCGCGCCTCGTCATCGAGGACGAGTCGATCGCCGAGCTGGAGCGCCGTGCGCGCGAACGGCTGGCGGGCCGCTCCATCGGCCGCATTCTGGGCCGCCGCGCCTTCTGGTCGCTGGACCTGCGCGTCACCGACGATACGCTGGAGCCGCGGCCGGAGACCGAGACCGTGGTCGAGCTGGCGCTGGCCGCCCTCTACCCGCCCGACGAGGCCGTCACGGTCGCCGACCTCGGCGTCGGCACCGGGGCCATCCTCCTGTCGATCCTTTCGGAGCGGCCCGCCGCCTTCGGGGTCGGAGTCGACATCTCGTTCAAGGCGTTGGTGGAAGCCCGGCGCAATGCAGAACGGCATAATCTCGACCAGCGGGCCCGCTTCATCCAGGCCAATTTCGGCGCGGCGCTGGGCCGCCAGTTCGACCTCGTGGTGTCGAACCCGCCCTACATCGCCAGCGCCGAGGTGGAGACGCTGGACCGCACCGTGCGCGACTTCGACCCGCGTCTTGCGCTGGACGGCGGGGAGGACGGGCTGAACGCCTACCGCACCGTGTTCGCCCAGGCCGAGGCGATGCTGAAGCCCGGCGGCGCGCTGATCGTGGAGATTGCGCCGCTGGCCCGCGACGATGTGATTGCAGAAGCCGCCCTCCAGGGGCTTGAACCATTGGCGGTGGCTGACGATCTGAATGGAGACCCGCGGGCGGTGTCCCTGCGCCGAATGGTGGTTTGAGCGCCGAACTATGGTTTGTGCGCCACACTGGACAAAACATCGCCGCACCGCATAATTAAGTATTGGAAAGCGACGGGTGAGCCGCTACGGTGCCGCCGTCGGCCGAGCGGTCTTCGCGACGTCAGGTTCGCCTGAAGTTGCAACGGTACCGCATCGTGTGCCTGCCCCGAATGCGGGGCATCGTTATCACTGACGCCATCCTGGCGACGATCAAGCCCATCGACCCCGCCTACCGGGGAGACGGCGCTGTTGTCGTTGCCGACGGTCGAAGTGTGGTTCGCTGCCCAGGCGGCGTTCCGAACCCGAATCGGACGAGACTGTGGATTTCGCATAATGCGGAGTCCGTGGCGAAGCTTTGGCCCTGTATTGAATCGGCCGAAGCCCACCGTCCGCGTTCACCCATCTGTTCCGGATCGAGAAGCGAGCTGATGAGACCAAACAACCCGAGCAAGCGTCTTCGTGGTCGCAGCCGGAGCAAGGGCGGCGGGAATCCGCTGTCGCGCTCCTACGAGTCGAACGGCCCCGACGTAAAGATCCGGGGCTCGGCTTTGCAGGTGGCGGACAAGTACGCCCAGCTTGCACGCGATGCCCAGTCTTCGGGTGATCGCGTGATGGCGGAAAACTACTTCCAGCACGCCGAACACTATTACCGGATCGTCGCCGCCGCCTACGAGCAGAGCGGCCAGCAGCAGCCCCGCGGCGACCGCCGCGACGAGGACCGCCGCGACGACCGCCACCGCGGCAACGAGCAGCCCTCCATCAGCGGCTATGACGGGATGGAGGACGACGACGAGGGCCTGCGCCGCGCCATCCGCGTGAACGGAAACGGCCACGGCAATCGCGATCAGGACGACGACGACGAGGACGACGCCCCGCCGCCGCGCCGCAACGGGCGCCGCAACGGTAACGGCAACGGCGCGCACGCCAGCAACGGCAACCACGCCCCGTCCCATCACGCCGCCGCCCACCAGCATGCGGCCGACGATGATGACGACGACGACGATTCGGCCGACGCGCCGCAGGACCTCGCCTCCGCGCCGCAGCCTGACGTGACGCCGGCCGCCGAAGAGCCCGCCACCGTCGACGCCTCTGCCGAAACGGCCTCCGCCGAAGACGGCGAGGGCGAGGACAGCGGCGACGACGCGAAGCCGAAGAAGGCCGCGAAGCCGCGCACCCCGCGCCGCCGCACGGCGACGACGCCGCGGACCCGCGCGCCGCGCACCCGCCGCACCGCCGCCGCGGCCGACGCGGGTGGCGACGGCGCCCCCGCAGCCGCCGAGTCCGGCGAGCCGAACTGACCTCGGCGACGGGGCGCATGCCGCGCCCCACCGCTCGAAGGCGAATAATACGCAACGAAAAAGGCGCGGAGTGCGATGCACCCCGCGCCTTTTTCGTTGTCCGTCCGCACCCCGCGGCCCCGGCGGCTCCCGCCGGGCGCGCCGTCAGATCAGGCACAGCTCCATCAGGTCGCGGCGCATGGCGTCCGGCATCGCCTCGTCCACCGCGCCCAGAACGATGTCCGCCGGCGCCTCGTCCGCCCGCAGATAGCGCCAGCCCTGGAACGGACGGCACGGGCGCGGCCGCACCGCGAACACCTCCGGGTCGAGCAGGATGCTCACCCGGCCTATACCCGTATTGTCGGTGAAAGGCTCCAGCCCGAGGATCCTCTGGCGCGCCTGAACGCTGCCCTTGATCACCCAGTAGAGGCTGCCGCCGTTCACCAGCTCGTCGACCCGTTTGGGGGCCATGCGCGTCGTAATGGCCATGGCGGGCACATCGCCGCCGCGCTCGGCCGCGCGAAAGGCCGCCCTCTCGCGCATATCGTCGAGGGAGGCGACCCCCACCGCAAGCTTCAGAAGATGCACCGTCATGCCGAAAGGGCTAGGCGCGCCACCGCCATCCGGCAAGCCACAGGGGCGCGACTGTACCCGCTGTTCACCGAATGTCACACTGCGCAAAGTTGCCCCCTGCCCTTGCGCCGATGGTGTTGCGATGCCCTGTTCATACACTCAAAAGGTATGCTAGCAGGCGCCCATGAGGCTGAACGGCACGAGGTCGGATATGGGATCCGAGGATGATCCGAACGTGCGGAAGTTCCGCACTCTGTTTCTGTCCGATATCCATCTCGGCACACGCGGCTGCCAGGCCGAGCTGCTTCTCGATTTCCTCCGCCACCACGAGTCCGACAAGCTCTTCCTCGTCGGCGACATCATCGACGGATGGCGCCTGAAGAAGACTTGGTATTGGCCCCAGGCCCACAACGACGTGGTGCAGAAACTTCTGCGCAAAGGCCGCAAGGGCACCGAGATCGTCTACCTGCCCGGCAATCACGACGAGTTCCTGCGCGACTATGTCGGCACCCACTTCGGCGGCGTCGAAGTGGTCGATTCGGTGATCCACACCACCGCCGACGGGCGCCGCCTTCTCATCATTCACGGCGACCAGTTCGATGTCGTCGTGCGTCATGCGAAGTGGCTCGCCTTCCTGGGCGACTGGGCCTACGTGACGACGCTGGCCGCCAACACCTGGGTCAACGTGGTGCGCCGCAAGCTCGGCCTCACCTATTGGTCGCTGTCGGCCTGGGCGAAGCTGAAGGTGAAGAACGCCGTCTCCTTCATCGGCCAGTTCGAGCAGGCGCTCGCCACCGAGGCGAAGCGCCGCGGTGCCGACGGCGTCGTGTGCGGCCACATCCACCACGCGACGATGCACGACATGCACGGCACGCAATATATCAACACCGGCGACTGGGTGGAGAGCTGCACCGCCATCGGCGAGCGGTTCGACGGGACGTTCGAGCTGATCCGCTGGACACGCCTCGCAGATCGCGAGCCGGCGGGCAGCGACATCCCCACCCCCTCCCGTAGCCAAGCGGCATGAAGCACACGGCACCATGAGTGATCGGAAGACCGGGCGATGACGCGCCTCGCCCTCGTGACGGACGCCTGGCACCCGCAGGTGAACGGCGTGGTCCGCACCCTCGACACCACCCGCATCGAGCTCGAAAAGCTCGGCATCGACGTGTCGATGATCACCCCGGCGGACTACCGCACCGTGCCGATGCCGACCTACCCGGAGATCCGCCTCGCGGTGACCACGCCGGGCCGCGTCTGCCGCGCGATCGACAAGGTGAAACCGGACTACGTCCACATCGCCACCGAAGGGCCGCTCGGCATGATCGCGCGGCGCTGGTGCCGCCTCAACGGCGTCGGCTACACGACGAGCTACCACACCCGCTTCCCCGAATATGTCCGCGCGCGGGCGCCGGTGCCGCTGTCCTGGTCCTACGCCTTCGTGCGCTCCTTCCACAATGCGGGCGTCGGCTGCATGGTCTCCAACACCACGCTGGAGAAGGAGCTGGCCGAGCACGGCTTCAAGCGGCTGGTGCGCTGGGTCCGCGGCGTCGACACGGTCACCTTCAACCCTGACGTTCCGCCCGCGCTGAAGGATCTGCCGCGGCCGATCTTCCTCAATGTCGGGCGCGTGTCGGTGGAGAAGAATATCGGCGCCTTCCTGGACCTGGATTTGCCCGGCACCAAGGTGGTTGTCGGCGACGGGCCGGCGCTGGCGGACCTGAAGAAGCGTTATCCTGACGTTGTCTTCACCGGCAACAAGATCGGCGAGGAGCTGACGGCGCACTACACCGCCGCCGACGTCTTCGTGTTCCCGTCGCTGACCGATACGCTCGGCCTCGTGCAGATGGAGGCGATGGCGTGCGGCGTTCCCGTCGCGGCCTACCCCACGATGGGGCCGATCGACCTGATCGCCGATTCGGGTGCAGGCGTCATGAGCTGGGACCTGCGCCAGGCCGCGCTCGACGCGCTGGAGATCGACCGCGACCACTGCCGCGCCTACGCCGAGCAGTTCTCGTGGGAGGCCAGCGTGCGCCAATTCTGGGACAATCTGCAGACCGCCAACAATGTCGCGGTGCGCAAACGCTGACGGAGACGGGAACGCCATGGCCGAGCCGACGATCGACGCCCTCGCCGCCCACAAGGCGGATCTGTCCGGCTTTCACCTGAGGGCCGCCTTCGACGACGACCCCGGCCGCGCCGCCCGCTTCACCGCGCGCGAAAACGACCTCCTCCTCGATTATTCCAAGAACATCGTCACCGAGGAGACGATGGCGCTGCTGATGGCCCGCGCCCGCGCCGCGGGGCTGGAGGCGATGCGCGTCGCCATGTTCGCCGGTGAGCCCATCAACCTCACCGAAGGCCGCGCGGTGCTTCACGTCGCCCTGCGCGGCCCCGGCCCCTTCATGTTGGACGGGCACGACGTGTCGGGCGACGTGGCCGATGTGCTGGACCGCGTGACCGCCTTCGCCGACGGGGTGCGCTCCGGCGCGGTCGCGGCGGCGGACGGCGCACCGTTCACGGATGTCGTCAACATCGGCATCGGCGGCTCGGACCTCGGGCCGCGCATGGCGGTGCGGGCGCTGTCGCCCTACTGGGGTGGCGGGCCGCGCGTCCACTTCGTCGCCAATGTCGACGGGGCGGACATGGCCGACACGCTGGCCGGGCTCGACCCCGCGCGCACACTCTTCCTCGTCGCGTCGAAAACCTTCACCACGCAGGAGACGATGACCAACGCGGCCACCGCCCGCGCCTGGATCGTCGAGCATTGCGGCGAGGCGGCCGTGGGGGCGCACTTCGCGGCGATCTCCACCGCACTCCCCAAGGTGGCCGAATTCGGCATCGAGCCGGACCGCGTGTTCGGCTTCTGGGACTGGGTCGGCGGGCGCTATTCGGTGTGGTCGGCGATCGGCCTCTCCGTCGCCATCGCCGTGGGGGGTGAGAATTTCCGCCGCTTCCTGGCCGGTGGCGCTGCGGCGGACGCGCACTTCAAGACGCGCCCGCTGGAAGAGAACATCCCCGTCATCATGGGCGTTCTGGGTGACTGGTACCGCACCTTCTGGGGCTACGGCGCCCACGCGATCCTGCCCTACGACCAGCGCCTCATCGAGTTCGCCGCCCACCTGCAGCAGGTGGACATGGAATCGAACGGCAAGCGCGTCCACCGCGACGGGACGGCGGTCACCTCGCCCACCGGGCCGGTTATCTTCGGCGAACCCGGCACCAACGGGCAGCACGCCTTCTACCAACTCATTCACCAGGGGACGAACCCGATCCCGGCGGACATCCTCGTCGCCGCGCAGCCGCACGAGAGCCTGTCCGACCACCACGCCAAGCTCGTCGCCAACGCGTTGGCGCAGACGCAGGCGCTGATGAAAGGGCGCACGCTGGAGGAGGCACGCGAGCAGCTTCTGGCCAAGGGCGCCTCGGCCGAGGAGGCCGACAGGCTGGCCCCGCACCGCGTCTTCCCCGGCAACCGGCCCTCCAACACGCTCGCCTATGGCACGCTGGACCCGTTCACCCTCGGCCGCCTCCTCGCCTTCTACGAGCACAAGGTGTTCGTGCAGGGCGTCCTGTGGGACATCAACTCCTTCGACCAGTGGGGCGTGGAGCTCGGCAAGGAGCTCGCCGGCGTACTGTTGCCCGCGGTGAAGGGCGAGACCGCGCCCGAGCTCGACGGCTCCACCGCACAGCTTCTGGCGCACCTCACCGGGAACTGATCCGCGGGACACCGGACCGGCGCCGACCCGCAGCCCTGCCGACCCGCGGCACCTTGCCGCTCAAACGACAGGCCACTCAGACGACAGGCCACTCAGGCGACAAAGAGCACAATGCGTGGTGGCGCAAACGATTAAGCGCGGCTAGGCTCAGCCGCAAAATCAAGGCCGGGGCGGAACGGTGAGCGCCGCCTCCGTACCCGGCTTGTGCCCAACGCTCGGATGGGGAAGCTCAATGAACGATATGACGATGGCCAAGTTCGGTATGGGCGCATCCGCCCAGCGCGTGGAGGACCAGGCGCTCATCACCGGCCACGGCCAGTACACCGCCGACGTGACGCCCGAGGGCACCCTCTACGCGGTGATCGTGCGCGCGCCGATCGCCGCCGGGACCTTCACGATCACCGACGTGACCGCCGCCGAGGCCGCCCCGGGCGTGGTCAAGGTGCTGACCTACGCCGACATCGGCGATTGGACCGCGCCGCTTCCCTGCCGCGCCAACTACCCCGAAGAAGACGGTACGCCGCTGAAGGTCTACCCGCGCTATCCGCTCGCCAAGGATTCCGTGCGTCACCTCGGCGACCCGGTCGCCATGGTGATCGCCGACAACCTGACCCTCGCGAGCGACGCCGCCGAGCTGGTCGAGATCGAGTGGAACGCCACCGACAGCGTGACCGACGCCGCCGAGGCGCTGAAGGACGGCGCACCGCTGGTGTGGCCCGAGCACGGCAGCAACCGCGCCTTCAAGTACGGCGTCGGCAACAAGGACGCGACGGAGGCCGCGTTCGCCAAGGCCGCGACCGTCGCCAAGGTGGAGCTGCGGAACAACCGCCTCGTCACCAACTTCATGGAGACGCGCGGCGCGCTGGGCGAATACAAGGACGGCCGCTACACGTTGACCGCCGGCACCCAAGGCGGCCACGGCATGCGCGGCGTCCTGGCCGAGATCCTGAAGGAAGACGAGAAGAACATCCGCGTCGTCACGCCCGACGTCGGCGGCGGCTTCGGCACGAAGATCTTCGTCTATCCCGAGTATCCGTCGGTGATGGCGGCGGCCAAGCTCCTCGGTCGTCCGGTGAAGTGGATCTCCACCCGCCAGGAGGCCTTCCAGTCCGACAGCCAGGGCCGCGACAACGTCACCGTCGCCGAAATGGCGATGGACGAGTCCGGCAAGTTCCTGGCGCTGCGCGTCGACCTCAAGGCCAACATGGGCGGTTACCTCGCCCAGTTCGGGCCGCACATCCCGTTCGTCGGCTCGTCGATGGCGCCCGGCGTCTACGACATCCCGGTGATGTATGTCGGCATCCACGGCGTCTACACCAACACGGTGCCGGTCGACGCCTATCGCGGTGCGGGCCGTCCGGAGGCCGCCTACACGGTGGAGCGCCTCGTTGACGAGTGCGCCCGCGTCACCGGCAAAACGCGCGAGGAGATGCGCCGCTTGAACTTCATCAAGCCGGAGCAGATGCCCTACAAAACCGCCGCCGGCCGCACCTACGACACCGGCGAGTTCGACGGCCACATGACCCGCGCCATGGAGGTCGCCGGCTGGGACACGTTCGAGTCCCGCAAGGCCGAGAGCGCGGCGCGCGGCGCGGTGCGCGGCATCGGCATGGCGACCTATATCGAGGCGTGCGCCTTCCCCGGTGCCGAGCGGGCCGAGATCGAGCTGTCGCCGGACGGGAAGCTGACCCTGATGATCGGCACCCAGACCAACGGCCAGGGCCACGCGACCGCCTATAGCCAGATCATCGCCGAGAAGCTGGGCCTCGAACCCGGCGACATCACGGTGATCCAGGGCGATACGGACCGGGTGAAGACCGGCGGCGGTACGGGCGGCTCGCGCTCCATCCCGCTCGGCGTTCCCTCCGTCAACGTCGCCTCCGAGGCGATGGCGAAGAAGCTGAAGGAACTCGCCTCCGATAAGCTCGAGGCCGGCGCGGACGACCTGGAATTCGACGGCGGCGTGGTGCGCATCGCCGGCACCGACCGCTCGGTCACCTTCGCGGAGCTGGCGGACGGCGCGTCCTTCTCCACTGAGGGCCGCGTGCAGCAGGACGAGCCGACCTTCCCCAACGGCACGCACATCTGCGAGCTGGAGATCGACCAGGCCACCGGCAAGGTGTTCATCCTGTCCTACGTCATCGTCGACGACTTCGGCGCCACGGTGAACCCGGTGCTGCTGCAGGGTCAGGTGCACGGCGGCGTGGTGCAGGGCATCGGCCAGGCGCTGCACGAGCGCACGGTCTACGACGACGAGGGCCAGCTCATCTCCGCCTCGCTGCTCGACTATTGCGTGCCGCGGGCGGACGACGTGCCCTTCTTCCACTTCGAGACGCGCAACGTGCCCTCCACCCACAATGCGATGGGCATCAAGGGCGCGGGCGAGGCCGGCACCATCGGCGCCGCGCCTGCGGTGATGAACGCCCTCTGCAACGCGCTGTGGACCGGCTTCGGCGTGCCGCACGTGGACATGCCGGCGACGCCGGACGTCCTGTGGCGCGTGATGGCGGACGCCTCCAAGGCCGCCGCCTGACGCAGCCTCACGGCTCCGCACGTTGCTCGCGGAGCAAGGCCCCGGCGCCGTCTCGCCGGGGCTCCACATAAAGGACGCGAAGCCCCGCCCGGTCTCACCAGGCGGGGCTTCGTTTTGTAGCTCCGCAGATTGGCGGCGCGTGGGCACCGCCTCCTTCTGAAGTCCGGTGCGGCTGTGCCGGCGGACGCCGCGCGCCTATCCCGCGATCGCCTGCTGCACGACGTCGGGCATGGTGCTCACGTCCACCGCCTCCTCGCCGAAGACGCCGCCGATGGCGATCAGAAGCGGACCGTCGTTCTGCGTCTGCGCCACCGCCTCCGGCAGATCGGCGAGACGGCCGCGCCAGACGTGCTGATTGGCCCGCGCGACATTCCACATCGCGACCGCAGGCGTATCCGCCGAGACGCCCGCCGCACAGGCCCGCTCCACCAGCGCCACCGAGGTGCGGCCGCCCATGTAGATGATCGCCGTCTTCCCCTCGCCGACGATCGCGGCAACGTCGAGACCGTCCGGAAGGGTGCCGTGGCGCGAGTGGCCGGTGGTGAAGCTCAGCGTCTGGGCATGGTCGCGGTGCGTGAGCGAGGTCTGGAGGATCGACGCCATCGCCGAGGCGGACGTGACACCTGGAACCACCGTCACCCCGATGCCCGCCGCGCGCACAGCCGCGATCTCCTCGCCCGCACGCCCGAACACCATCGGGTCGCCCGACTTCAGCCGCACCACCTGGCGTCCCTGCTTGGCGAGCCGGATCATCATCGCCGTGATGTCCTCCTGCTTGCACGACTTGCGCCCGCCCCGCTTGCCGACGCAGATGCGCTTGGCCTCGCGCCGCGCCAGCTCCAGCACCTCGTCGGACACCAGATCGTCGAACAGGATCACGTCGCACGCCTGCAGCGCGCGCATGGCCTTCAACGTCATCAGACCGGCATCGCCCGGACCCGCTCCGACCAGGGTCACGTGGCCGTCCATCGTCGCGGTCCCGGCGGCGTCGATCATCGCGTCGACATCGTCAGGCGGCGGGGTGGACCCGAAGGCGAGGTCGGCGAACCTCTCCCAG
Source organism: Acuticoccus yangtzensis (assembly GCF_001927245.1). Classification (GTDB taxonomy): domain Bacteria; phylum Pseudomonadota; class Alphaproteobacteria; order Rhizobiales; family Amorphaceae; genus Acuticoccus; species Acuticoccus yangtzensis. Next base: position 246,972 of record NZ_MJUX01000008.1, read on the forward strand.
AAGGCGCGGCGGGGCGGCCCCATCGCCAGACGCTCCATCACCCGCGGCCTCACCTTGGCGGCGAGCTTGCCCCAGGCCGACAGCGTCGGCGGCAGCAGCGTCTCGATGCGCCGCCGCACGGCCTGCCCGACGATCGGCGCCGCGCCGTCCGTGGAAATGCCTACGACCACCGGCGAACGATTGACGATCGAGCCGAACTGGAATTGGCAGAAGGCCGGATTGTCGATCACGTTGACCGGAACGCTCGCCGCCTTCGCCGCGCAGTAGAAGGCCTGCGCCTCCGCGTCCGTTTCCGCATCGCAGATGGCGACCGCCGCGCCCTCGAAGGCGTCGAGCGCCCAGGGCCGGCGGTGCAGTGTCAAACTGCCGTCCGCCGCACCGCGCGCGACGAGCGCCAGCATCTCCTCCGACGGATCGGGGGCATAGATGTCGACGTTGGCGCCGGCGGCGGCCAGCACCTCCGCCTTCCACCGCGCGGCCGCGCTGCCGCCCGCCAGGATGGCACGTCGCCCCTTGAGGCCCATGAAGACCGGGAGGACGGCCAGCGCGCCGAGGCGCTGGGGCTCGGCCTCAACCGGCCGGCGCAAGCTGTCGTTCTGGTTCATCGGCCTCAACACTCATTGACGAAAGGATCCGTGCGATCTCATTTCGGCACGAACCGCAGTTCGTACCAGCCTGGAGAACGTCGCCAATTGCGGCCACCGTCCCCGCCCCGTCAACGGCTGCGGCGGCGATCTGGTTTGCACCGACCTTGAAACACGAGCAGATGATCGGCCCCGGATCCGGCTGATCGGCTCCCGGACGGCCGGCCAGAATGGCGGCGCTCGAAGGAAGACGCTCGCCCAGAAGCCCCGCCACATAAGCGCGCGACACCGCCACGGGCCGCGGCGCGAAGAAGGCCGCCCCCACCAGCTCCCCGTCGACCAGCGCGGCGAAACGGGCCGTTCCGGCTGTCCGGTCGAGGGCGCCGACGAGATCCTTCGTTCCGAGCAGCCGCTCGGCGAGGGCGCGCGGGTCGCACGGGTCCGCGTCGGCGAACTCCAGCGCGTGGCCGGCGGCGAGGCGGGCCGCCGCCCAGTAGGCCAGACGCTCGGTGCGGATCGGCCGGGTGGACACCGCATAGCCGTAGAACGCCGCCGCGAAGGGCTCGACGCGGGCGAAGGAGGACTTCAGCGCCGGCTGACCGGACACGGCGTCCACCACCGGATCGACAAGACGGTCCACCCGCGCGTTGGCGCTGGTCTGGTCGGTCCAGTGCATCGGCACGAAGAGCGTTCCCTCGGCCACACGGTCGGTGACGAGGGCGCGCACCAGGATGCGCCCGCGCGGGCTCATCACGCGCACGAGCGAGGCGGGCTCGATACCGTGCGCCGCCGCGTCCGCCGGATGGATCTCCACGAAAGGCTCGCCGATGTGGCTCGACAAACGCTGCGACCGGCCTGTCCGCGTCATCGTGTGCCACTGGTCGCGCACCCGGCCGGTGTTGAGGCGGAACGGGTAGCGGCGCGGCGTCTCGGCCGCGGCCTTCTGCTCCACCGCCACGAAGCGCCCGCGCCGCGAGGGAGTGTAGAAGCCGCCGTTGGCGAAGAAGCGCGTCCGCGGCGCGCCGGAGGCGGGCACGGGCCACTGAACCGGCGCCATCGCGCCATAGGCCACCGCGGAGAGACCGGCGAGACCGGAAATGTCGAAGTCGCGCGTGTCGTCGTTCGCCGTGCCGGATAGGCGGGCATATTCGTCGAACACCGCCGCCGGACCGTCCCAGGCGAAGGCGTCGGCCCAGCCCATGCGCGCGGCCACCTCGGCGATGATCTTCCAGTCCGCCATCGCCTCCCCCGGCAGCGGCAGGAAGGCCCGCTGGCGCGAGATGCGGCGCTCGGAATTGGTGACGGTCCCGTCCTTCTCGCCCCACGCCGCGGCAGGGAGCTTCACGTGGGCGTGGCGGAGCGTGTCGGTGTTCGCCACCACGTCGGAGACGACGAGGAAGGGCACCTTGCGCAGCGCCTCCTCAACGCGGCCCGCGTCGGGAAGCGAGTCGGCGGGGTTGGTCGCCATCACCCACAGCGCCTTGATGCGGCCGGAATGGATCGCCTCGAACAGGTCCACCGCTTTGAGGCCCGGCTTGTCCACCATCGCCGGCGAGGCCCAGAAGCCTTGCACGATGTCGCGGTGGTCCGGGTTTTCGATCTCCATGTGGCAGGCGAGCATGTTGGCGAGGCCGCCGACCTCGCGCCCGCCCATCGCGTTCGGCTGGCCGGTGATGGAGAAGGGCCCCGTCCCCTCCCGGCCGATGCGGCCGGTGTAGAGGTGGGTGTTGATGATCGCATTGACCTTGTCGGTCCCGGACGCCGACTGGTTCACGCCCTGACTGTAGAGGGTCACCGTCCGGTCCGTTCCCGCCACCATGGCGTAGAAGGCGGCGATGTCGGCTTCCACCAGCCCCGTCGCCTCGGCCACACTGGCGACGGTCCACGGCCGCGCGGCGGCGAGCGCTGCGTCCGCGCCCTCGGTGAAGTCGCCCACATAGGCCGCGTTGCCGGCACGCGCCGCTTCCAGATGCGCCAGGAGGCCGGCGAAAAGCGCAACGTCGGTGTCCGGCTTCAGCTTCAGATGCAGGTCGGCGGCGACGGTGGTGGCGGTCTCGCGCGGGTCCACCACGACGATCTTCATCGACGGGCGCGCGGCCTTGGCGGCGGCGATGCGCTGGAACACCACCGGATGGCACCAGGCCATGTTGGAGCCGACCGCGACGAGAAGATCCGCCGCCTCGAGGTCTTCGTAGGTGCCGGGCACAGTGTCGGTGCCGAAGGCGCGCCGGTGCCCCGCCACGGACGACGCCATGCACAGGCGCGAATTGGTGTCGATGTTGGCCGTGCCGACGTAGCCCTTCATGAGCTTGTTGGCGGCATAATAGTCCTCGGTCAGAAGCTGACCGGAGACGTAGAGGGCGACCGAGTCCGGACCGAACTCGGCCACCGTCTCGGAGAAGGCGCGGGCGACGAGGTCGAGGGCGACGCCCCAGGTGGTGCGCTTACCGTAGACCTCGGGATAGAGGAGACGGTCCTCGAACGAGACCGTCTCACCGAGGGCCGAGCCCTTGGAGCACAGGCGCCCGAAGTTGGCGGGGTGCGTGGTGTCCCCGGCGATGTCAACGCTGCCGTCCGGCGCGGGGGTTGCGAGAACGCCGCACCCGACGCCGCAATAGGGGCACGTCGTCTTCACGGCGCGGCAGGCGGCGGCGGGGGCGGCGTCCATCACGCGACCTCGCGAACGGGAAGGCGGCCGAGGTCGAGATGGATCTCGCCGTCCACCACCTCCACCGGGATGGTGACGACGCCGCCCCCGTCCGGCCCCTCCACGAGGCCGGTGGTGAGCGACACGACCGTGTTGTGCAGCGGGCACGTCACCGAGGTGCCGTGGACGATCCCCTCCGACAGCGGCCCGCCCTTGTGCGGGCAGCGGTTCTCTATGGCGAAGATCTGGTCGTCCGCCGTGCGGAACACGCCGATGGTGCCGGCCGGCGTCTTCACGCAGCGGGCGCCCAGAACCGGGATGTCGGACACCTTGCCGACTTTGATGAAGGTGGTCATTCGGCGGGCTCCATCATCTCGGGCTTCGGGAATGCGGTGCCGATTTCGGCGAGCGGGGTGAACTCGGTGGCGTGGCCGCCGGTCTTCGCGGCGCGGGCCGCCCACGGGTCGTCCTGCGCGAACTTCTGCGCGTGCTGGAAGCGCTCGAAATAACCCTGGCGCTTCTCGGCGTCATGGACGATCTGGTTGCGCACGGTGTCGTAGCCGATGCGTTTGGCCCACTTGTAGATGCGCTCAAGGTAGTGCCCCTGCTCGCGGTACATCTGCGTCAGCGCGGCGATATACTCGATCGCTTCGGCCTCGGTCGGCACCGAGCACAGGATTTCCGTGCCCTTGATGTCGAGCCCCGCGGCGCCGGCGAAGTGGATCTCGTAACCGGAGTCGACGCACACGACGCCGATGTCCTTGCACGTCGCCTCGGCGCAGTTGCGCGGGCAGCCGGACACCGCGAGCTTCACCTTCGCCGGTGTCCACGCCCCCCACAGGAAGCGCTCCAGCTTGATGCCGAGGCCGGTGGAATCCTGCGTGCCGAAGCGGCACCAGTCCGACCCGACGCAGGTCTTCACCGTTCTGAGCCCCTTGGCGTAGGCGTGGCCCGACACGAACCCGGCCTTGCCGAGATCGGCCCACACCGCGGGAAGGTCCTCCTTCTTCACGCCCAGCATGTCGATGCGCTGGCCGCCGGTGACCTTCACGGTCGGGATCTCGTATTTGTCCACCACGTCGGCGATGGCGCGCAGCTCGTCCGACGAGGTGACGCCGCCCCACATGCGCGGGACCACCGAATAGGTGCCGTCCTTCTGGATGTTGGCGTGCACGCGCTCGTTGATGAAGCGCGACTGCTCATCGTCGACATATTCGCCCGGCCAATCGGCGACGAGGTAATAGTTCAGCGCCGGGCGGCACTTGGCGCAGCCGTTGGCGGTCTTCCATTGCAGTTCCTGCATCACCGCGGGGATGGATTTCAGCCCCTTGGCGACGATCAGGCGGCGCACGTCGCTGTGGCCGAGGTCGGTGCACTTGCACATGGCCGCCACACCGGCCGGATTGTAAGCATCGCCCAGGGTGAGCTTCAGAAGCTGCTCGACGAGGCCGGTGCAGCTTCCGCAGGAGGCGGACGCTTTGGTGTGGGTGCGGACATCGTCGACATTCTTGAGGTTCTTGTCGGTGATGGCCGTCTCGATCCGCCCCTTACACACGCCGTTGCAACCGCAGATCTCTGCATCAGCCGGCAAGGCTGCAACGGCCGCCGTAGGGTCCAGCGGAGAGGCCCCCGCGAAGGCCTGGCCGAAGATGAGCGTATCGCGCAGCTCCCCAATATCGGCGCCGTCCTTCATCATCTGGAAGTACCAGGCGCCGTCGGCCGTATCGCCGTAGAGCACCACGCCGAGGATCTTGTTGTCCTTCAGCACCAGGCGCTTGTAGACGCCGGAGGCCGCATCGCGCAGGACGATCTCCTCACGGTCGTCGGCCTCCGCGAAGTCGCCGGCCGAGAAGAGGTCGATGCCCGTCACCTTCAGCTTGGTGGAGGTCTGCGAGCCCTTGTATTCGCGCGCGCCCTCGACCAGCCGGTCCGCCAGCACCGCCGCCATCTCGTAAAGCGGGGCGACGAGGCCGTAGACCATGCCGTCATGCTCAACGCATTCGCCGACCGCGTAGATGTCGGGGTCGGATGTCCGCATGCCGTCGTCCACGACGATGCCGCGATTGACCGTCAGCCCCGCGTCCTTCGCGAGCTGCACCGAGGGGCGGATGCCGACCGCCATCACCACCATGGTCGCGTCGATGATACGTCCGTCGTCCAGCTTCACCCCCTCGACCTTGTCGACGCCGAGGATCTCCTTGGTGTTGGCCTTGCAGATGACCTCGATGCCGCGATCCTCGACCGCCTTCTCCAGGAGATAGCCGGCGGAGGGGTCGAGCTGGCGCTCCATCAGCGTGGGCATGATGTGAAGGACGGTGACGTCCATCCCCTGCATCTTGAGGCCGGCGGCGGCTTCGAGGCCGAGGAGACCGCCGCCGATGACGACCGCGCGCCCGCCCGTCTTGGCGCCGTGGAGCATCTTCTCCACGTCGTCGAGGTCGCGGTAGGCGAGGACGCCGGGAAGCTGGTGGCCCGGCACCGGGATGATGAAGGGGTTCGAGCCGGTGGCGATGATCAGCTTGTCGTAGTCCGCGGTCGTGCCGTCGGCGGCGGTGACGCGCTTGGCCTCGCGGTCGATCTCGGTGACGCGCTTGCCCTGCAGCAGGCGGACATTGTTGGAGGTGTACCAGGCATCATCGTGGATGATGATGTCCTCGTAGGACTTCTCGCCCGACAGGACCGGCGACAGCATGATCCGGTCGTAGTTGACGCGCGGTTCGGCGTTGAAAATGGTGACGTCGTAGGCGTCGGGAGCGGCTTCGAAGAGCCGCTCCAGAGCCCGGCCCGGTGCCATGCCGTTGCCGATGACGACGAGACGCTTTCTCATGGTCTCACTCCTTTAGGTGTGCCCCGATGGGCGGCACCTCGCGGCGGCAGCGCCGGAGGCCGGGCAAAAATGGTCAGAGGTACCAGGCGATGACGCAGGCAAGGTCAGCGCCGCGGTAAACGGGAAAAGCGACGATGCTCGACATCCCGGCGACCTTGGCGAGGTCGTCGACGATCGTGTCCTCGCGGCCGACATCGTTGTTGATCGCGGGCACACCGGTGGCGAACACGATGCCGATGGTGCCCTCGCCCCTGCGGACGGTGATCGACCCCAGCATCACGTGAAGGTCGGCGATGGATTCGCAGTAGCCGGCCGTGAAGCCGAGCACCCCGTCCGCATTCGGGCTCCACACCTCGACGCGCGAGGCGATCGGCGTATCGAGCGCGGAGAGGAAGGCCATGACCCAGGCCCCCTCTTCGTCGATCCGCACGGGGATGCCCACGCCGCGGGTGATCCCCACCTCCGCCGCCTTCTCCCAGCGCAGGAAGCGCGGGCCGGTGAGGTGGGTGAAGACTTGGGGTAAGCCCTTGGCCCACACGAGCCCGGGCAGACCCGACCCCTTCACGAAGTGGATGCGCCGCGCGGTCCACTCGAACACCTCGGCGGTGCCGTAGTAGCCCTCGAACAGCCCCATCTCCGGCGAACGGCCTTCGGAACGCCACGTCTCGATCGCACCGACATGCTGACGGTCGTCGCCGCAGAAGAAGACGATGACGCCCTTCAGCTCGTTCCCCTGAAGGATAGGCAGGGCGACACCGCAGGTGAGTCCCGCCCGTGCCGCAGCGGGGCCGCGCAGGAAGTAGCTGCCCTGAAGGTCCTTCAGGATGATCGGCGTGCGGCGGGCCCAGGCTTTGCCGGGGAGCCCCTCGTCGAACTTGAAGGTGGTCTCCTTCGCGACGCTCTCGAACTCGGTCAGCTCGCCATAGGAGCCGGCGGCCAGCACCAGTTCGGTCTTGTCGTGGCTCGGAACCCACACCTCGAATGCGCGCACGAAGGCCCGCTTGCCTGCGGCATTACCGGCCTTCTGATTGGTCACAGCAAGGTCCATCTGGCATCTCCCCGCAATCAGGCCGCCATGCCGGCTTTGGCGGGTTCCTCCGCCGCGGTCCGTTCCGTCACCGTGTCCGCGGCCGTCTCCTGAAGCTGCTCCAGCCGGTCCGGGTCCGGCGTCGCGCCGCCCTCGTAGGCCTCAAGGAAGTCGAGCAGCGTCTGGCGGTAGCGGTAGTAGTCGGGGTGCTCGAGCAGCGCGGCGCGCGAGCGCGGGCGCGGAAGGTCGACATGCATGATGTGGCCGATCCGCGCGTTGGGACCGTTCGTCATCATCACCACCTTGTCGGCGAGGAGGATCGCCTCGTCGACGTCGTGGGTGACGCAGATCGCCGTCACCTGCGTGCGCTTCCAGACGTCCATCAGGACCTCCTGAAGCTCCCAGCGGGTGAGCGAATCCAGCATGCCGAAGGGCTCGTCCAGCAGCAGCAGCTTGGGCGACAGGGCGAACGCGCGGGCGATGCCGACGCGCTGCTTCATGCCGTTCGACAGCTCGGCCGCCGTCTTGTCCGCCGCGTCCGACAGGCCGACGCGGGCGAGGTAATAGTCGACGATCTCGCGCCGCTCCTTGCGGCTCGCCTTCGGGTAGACCTCGTCGACGCCGATGGACACGTTCTCGCGCGCCGTCATCCACGGCATCAGCGAGGGCGCCTGAAAGACCACGGCGCGGTCAGGCCCGGCCCCCGAAACCTCGCGGTTGTCGAGGACGATGCCGCCGGCTGAGATGTCGTTCAGCCCCGCGGTCATGGAAAGGACCGTGGATTTGCCGCAGCCCGAGTGGCCGATCAGGGTGATGAACTCGCCCTTGTCCATCATGAAGTCGAAGCCGTCGACCACGGTGAGCGGCCCCTTCGGCGTCGGGTAGATTTTCTTGACGCCGGAGAATTCCAGATAGCGCCGGTCGAGCGGCGAATGGGCGGCGTCGAGATAGGCCTTCGGCGGCTTGGCCGGCCCCTTCTGGATCGGCGTGATGGACGGCAGCGTCAGCCCGTCGCCCGCCTCCGCGCCGCGCTCCATGCCGACGCGCATCAGGTAGTTGGTGACCTCGCCGCGCAGGCGGATGAATTCGGGGTCCGAGTTCATCGCCGTGCGGTCGCGCGGACGGGGGATGTCGACCTTGAAGACCTGGCCGAGCGTCGCCTTGGGGGCGGGCGTCAGCGGGATGATGCGGTCGGCGAGAAGGATCGCCTCGTCCACGTCGTTGGTGATGAGGATGACGGTTTTCTTGTCGCGCGACCAGATCTCCTCGATCTCGTCCTGCAGCTTGGCGCGGGTCAGCGCGTCGAGCGCCGACAGCGGCTCGTCGAGAAGCAGCATGTCCGGGCTCATGGCGAGCGCACGGGCGACCGAGACGCGCTGGCGCATGCCGCCGGACAGCTCGGCCGGCTTGCGGTCCTTGGCGTGGGCGAGCCCCACCATCTTGACCGCGTCGGCCACCCGCTCGCGCCGCTTCTTGCCGCTCTCCTTGGGGAACACCTGGTCCACCGAGAGGGCGATGTTCTGGCTGACCGACAGCCAGGGCATCAAGGAATAGTTCTGGAACACCACGCCGCGGTCGGGACCGGGGCCGGTGACCGGGGCGCCGCGCAGCGCCACGGTGCCCTCGTCCGGCAGTTGCAGCCCGGCGATCATCGAGATCAGCGTGGACTTGCCGGAGCCGGAGAAGCCGACGATGGCGATGAACTCGCCCTCTTCGACGGCGAGGTTCACGTTCGAGAGGACGTCCGTCCGCTCGGTGCCTTCGCCGAAGCTCTTGGAAACGTTGCGAAGCTCGAGATAAGCCATCGGAGACCTCAGCGCTGGCTCGAGAAGGTGAAGGCGGCCTGCAGGGCGTACATGATCCGGTCGAGCAGGAAGCCGATGAGGCCGATCGTCAGGACGGCGACGATGATCTTGGCCAGCGAGGAGGACGAACCGTTCTGGAACTCGTCCCACACGAACTTTCCGAGGCCGGGGTTCTGGGACAGCATCTCTGCGGCGATCAGCACCATCCAGCCCACGCCGAGCGACAGGCGAAGTCCGGTGAAGATCAGCGGCAGCGCGGAGGGCAGGATCACCTTGGCGATGAATTTGCGCGTCGGAAGCTGCAGCACGCGGGCGACGTTGGTGAGGTCCTTGTCGACCGAGGCGACGCCGAGCGCGGTGTTGATGAGCGTCGGCCACAGCGAGCACAGCGTCACGACGATGGCCGAGATCAGCATGGATTTGGGCATGGCCTCGGAGGCGTCGACGTAGGTCGCGGACACCACCATGGTGACGATCGGCAGCCAGGCGAGCGGCGACACGGGCTTGAAGATCTGGATCAGCGGGTTGATGGCCCCATTGACCGCCCGCGACAGACCGGACGCGATGCCGAGCGGAACGGCGACGGCGGTGGCGAAGATGAACCCCAGCGCGACCGTCTTCAGCGAGGTGATGATCTGGTCGAGATAGGTGGGCGAGCCGGTATATTCGCGCCACTTCACGCGGTCTTCGCGGCCCTGCTCGATCAGCTTGGCGTTGCGCTCGTCCTGCCGGGCGTAGAACTCGGCGGCCTTTTCACGCTCGGCCATGTGGGCGTCCCACAGGCCGCCGGCCTCGCGGGCGACCTCCACCGGGCCGGGGATGGCGCCGAGCGAGGTCTGCACCTGCGGCGCCAGGATCGCCCAGGCGGCGACGAAGATGAAGATGCCCGCCAGCGGCACGACGAGGCTCTGCACCAGCTCGGTCTTCTGCGCCTTGAAGCTGTCCCCCGCGGCCATGCGCATCAGCGGCACGAGGAAGCCGAGACCGAAGACGCCGAGCCAGCCGGCCGACTTGTTGATGAGGGTGAAGCGGCGTTCGCGCCGGGCCTCGCGCGCGCGGTCCAGTTCCGGATCCGCTCCCGTCGTCGTGATTGCCATGGGTTCTGCTCCAAAACGCGGAATGTGAAGGTGCGGCAAGTCCGTGCGCCGCTTTGAGAGTTGGTCCGCAGCCTGTGTGCAGCAGACCCCATGCTAAAAGTTGCGCGAAGTTGTTTGAATTCGCACAATAAGTTCATCGATTTCTGACGACGCGGCGATGAGTTCAGCCAAAGTCACGCGGTCGCAGGTCGACCCGCGTGCATTGCTGGCCGGGGGACAGTGTCCGGCCAAGGGTTCGGCCCGGCCGGACATCGCAGAGGAGGTGAGCGCCGTCAGTTGGTGACGACGTCCGCGCCGACGATCTTGTCGCCGTTCTTCAGGCCGATGGAGAATTGCTCGAGGTAGCCTGCGGGATCGCGCCCGTCATAGGTGACCCCGTCGATGAACTCGGTCTGCGGGTCCTTGTAACCGTCGGTGCCGAAGGGAACCTCGTCCTCGGTCAGGAAGCCTTCTTCGACGAGGAGCCGCGCGGCCTCCTCGTAGATGTCCGGGCGGTAGACGGATTTCGCCACCTCTTCATACCAGGAGTTGGGCTTTGCTTCGGCGATCTGCCCCCACCGGCGCATCTGGGTCAAATACCACGTGGCGTCCGAATAGTAGGGATAGGTGGCGTTGTAGCGGAAGAAGACGTTGAAATCGGGAACGTCCCGCACATCGCCCTTCTCGTACTCGAAGGTGCCGGTCATGGAGTTGGCGATGACTTCGGCATCCGCGCCGACATATTGCGGCTGGGACAGGATCTCGACCGCCTCCATGCGGTTGGCGTTGTCGTTCTCGTCCAGCCACTTGGCGGCCCGGATCAGCGCCTTGACCACCGCGAGCGTGGTGTTCGGGTTCTCGTCGACGAATTCTTTCGTCATCCCGAAGACCTTCTCCGGGTTGTTCTTCCAGATCTCGTAGTCGGTGATCACCGGAACGCCGATGCCGCGGAAGACGGCCTGCTGATTCCACGGCTCGCCGACGCAGTAGCCGTAGATCGTTCCGGCTTCGAGCGTCGCCGGCATCTGCGGCGGCGGGGTCACCGAGAGGAAGGCCTGCGCCTGGATCTGGCCCGAAATGTCATCCGGCGAATAGAAGCCGGGGTGGATGCCGCCCGCCGCCAGCCAATAGCGCAGCTCGTAATTGTGGGTCGACACGGGGAAGACCATCCCCATGTTGAACGGCTTGCCGGACGCGTTGTACTGGTCGACAACCGGCTTCATCGCCGCGGCCGAGATGGGATGCTGCAACTTTCCATCATCACCGACCGGAATGTTCGGCTTCATCGCCTCCCAGACCGCGTTGGAGACGGTGATGCCGTTGCCGTTGAGGTCCATCGAGAACGGGGTGACGATGTGCGCCTCGGTGCCGTAGCCGATCGTCGCCGCGAGAGGCTGGCCGGCCAGCATGTGCGCCCCGTCCAACGTGCCGGTGATCACGCCGTCCAGCAGAACCTTCCAGTTCGCCTGCGCTTCCAGGGTGACGAAGAGGCCTTCGTCCTCGAAGAAGCCCTTTTCGTAGGCGATGGCGAGCGGCGCCATGTCGGTCAGCTTGATGAAGCCGAACTTCAACTCGTCCTTCTCGACGTCGAGCCAGACCGTCTCCTGGGCAAGGGCCGCCCCGGAGACCATGCTGGTGGAGGCAAGAAGAAGCGCGGCGAAGGTTCGGCGCGTTATCGCGGCAATGGTCATGGTCATGTTCCCACAGCGGGCGGCCTCTAACGGCCTGATCGGAAAACAAAAAACGCCGCCGGCTGGTCGTGCAGCACAGCAATGAAGCGTGTGTCACGAAAGCCGGCGGCGTTGCCGTTGGCTCCCACCCTGCGGCGGAGCAATTGTGTTCGGCGTCATGCCGATGTCGTGATTTACATCCGCATCAGCGGGAAGCACGAGTCCAAATTAGAATCAAACAAGCTAGGCAATTGCCCAAATAACATGCAACCCTGCGTTACTGGCCGGATCGCGCCCACTCTTCTTGCATACCTTCCGAGGTTATAACAAAATCCTCGATATATATACTCAACTCTTGAGGATCGAATACACGCCCGTCGAAGAAGCCGTCCCGCCCCAGAACCAGTTTGCCGGTCGTCGATCCGACCGCTTGCTCGGCGGCCAGGCTTCCTTCCACCTTCGCGTTGGCGGCCGGAAGGGTGACGCCGGTTCCGGCGAAGGCGCGGCGATAAATGTCGGGACGGAAGGCGCCGCCGGCGAGCGCGATGCCTTCGGGCGACAACGTCGTCTGCGCCCAGCGGACCATCTGCGAGTAGAACCACAAGGCGTGGCTGCGCCAGGGGAAGCTTGCCCCGTTGCGGTCGAACAGAAGATAGTCGGCCAGTCCTTCGGACGGCGCGCCCGCCCCCGGCAGCGGCACCCGCCCAGCGAGCGCGTCGCCGATCAGCTCCGGCGCCATGCCGAGGATGTCGGGCGCGGCCAGCATCGCGGTCAGGTCGTCGCGGTTGGCTGGATCGTCGGCCCATTCCGCCGCGGCCTTCAAGGCGCGCATCAACGCGTCCAGCGTCTGCGGATTCTCCTCCGCCCAGACCTCTCGCACGCCGAGCACCTTTTCCGGCGCGCGCCGCCACAGGTCGACGCTGGCGACGACCACTTTGGCCACACCCTCGGCGAGCCCCACGTGGTTCCAGGGCGCCCCCACACAGAAGCCGTCGATGTGCCCGTCACGCAGCGAACGCACGACGAACGGCGGCGGGATCACCACCAGCGACACGTCCCTGTCCGGATGGATGCCCGCAGAGGCGAGGAAATAGCGCAGCTGATAATTGTGCGGCGAGAAGGGGTGGACGATGCCGAAGGTGAGCGGGGCTTCGCCGCGCCGGGCGCGCCCGTCGACCACGTCCTTCAAGGCGGCGGCCTTGGCGGCGACGTCGCGCGGGGCGCCCATCTGCCCCGTCGCCTCCATCGCGTCATAAAGCGCGTTCGAGACGGAGATGGCGTTGCCGTTCATCGACAGCGTGAAGGGGGCGACCATGCGCGCCTTGGGATTGCCGATCTGAAGCTGAGAGGCGACCGGCACAGGCGCCAGCATCTGCGCGCAGTCGAGATGGCCGATGGTCAGCTTGTCGCGCACCGTCGCCCACGAGGCCTCGCGCACGAGGTCGAGGGTGAGGCCCGCCTCGGCCGCGAAGCCCCGGCGGGCGGCCGCCACCAGCACCGCCGAATCCACCAGCGGAATGAAGCCGACGCGCAATGTCGTCACGTCCGCGCCTCCCGAGCCCGCCGCCGCTTTCCCCCCGCGGTCATCCTCACACGCTGCCCTCCAGAAGGCTCGCGGCGGTGATCATCGCCCGCGCCACCTCGCCGATGGTGCGGTTCTCGTTCATCGCCGCCCGGCGCAGGAGGTGGTAGGCCTCCTTTTCGGACAGGCCGCGCCGCTCCATCAATATGGACTTGGCGCGGTCCACCACCTTGCGGTCCTCCAGCGCGCGCCGCGTATCCTCCAATTCGCGTTGCAGGCGGTTGAAAGCGTTGAAGCGGGACAGCGTCATGTCCAAAATCGGCTTCACCCGCTCCTTCTTCAGCCCGTCGACGATATAGGTGGACACCCCCGCCTCCACGGCGCGCTCGATCATCTCCGCCCCCGACTCGCCCACGAACATGGCCACCGGACGGCGCACCGTCTGCGAGACCTGGAACATCTGCTCCAGGACGTCGCGGTTGGGGTTTTCGAGGTCAATGATGATGACGTCGGGATCGGCATCGACGATAGAGCGCAAGAGGTTCGTCATGTTGCGCACGATCGTGACGTTTGCGAAACCCCCTTCGCGCAGGCCCTCCTCCAGGATGGCCGCCCGAATGGCATTCTCGTCGATGACCAGAATCTTCAAACCGGCGTCGCGCATGGCTCTTGGTTGACATGAATTGGCGGAAAGCGGGACACCAAATGGTGTGCAGGATCGCGGCCAACCCCGCGTCATGCGCCTGTGATTTGAGCATCGGCCCCTTGCCTCGTCCTTGCCCGGCACCCTCTCCGTCTCCACTGCGCTTCGCCGGACATCGCGCCGGCCCCTTGAACATCGGCGCAAAGCGTATAATGTACGCATCAAGGGACGGGCGCCGCACCTCGTGCCGCATCCTGTCGCTCCACACTCGGGAGGCTTTCTTGTCCAGCACCACGCAAGACCTGGAGCGCATCGCGCTCGACGTTCTGGCGCGCGCCGACGGACCGGTCGGCGCTTACGACGTGCTGGCCGCGCTGCGCACCGTGCGCCCCAGCGCCGCCGCGCCGACCGCCTACCGCACCCTCACCCGGCTGATCGAGAAGGGCCTCGTCCACCGCTTGGAATCGCTGAACGCCTATGTCGCATGCTGCGCCGAGCATGACGGCAGCGCCCCCCTCTTCTCCATCTGCGATGATTGCGGGACCGTCGGCGAGCTGGCCGACCCCGCCGTCGCCTCGCAGCTCGCCGCCGCGGTCGGCCGCGAAGGGTTCGAGGCCGAAAAGCAGGTGATCGAACTCCACGGCCGCTGCGCCCAGTGCAGGACGGCGTGATGGGATCGCCGCTGCTCGCCGGGGCCGCCGGGCGCCTCGTCGTCGCCGTCGCCGCCTCCGCCATCCTGTGGGGCCTCTTCGCGTGGGCGGTCCGGTGAGCCTCAGCGTCCCGCACACCGCCCGCGCAGGCGCGGCCAAGTCCGCCGCTTCGAACGCTGGCGCCGGCACCGCACCGGCCGCATCCTCGGCGCCGGACGCGCCCGGCCGCGCCCCCGCCCTCACGCTCGACGACGTGACGCTCGGCTATGGCCGTCACCCCGCCGTCCACCACGTTTCGGCCACGTTCGCGGCGGGGTCGCTGACCGCCATCGTCGGCCCCAACGGCGCCGGCAAGTCGACGCTGCTGAAAGCCGTCGCCGGCGAGCTCGCGCCGATGACCGGCACCATCCGCACCGCCACCGGGCGCGGTGCCACCGCCTACATGCCCCAACTCGCCGAGATCGACCGCACATTCCCCGTGTCGGTGCGCGAGGTGGTGGCGATGGGGCTGTGGAAGCGCATCGGTGCCTTCCGCAGGCTCGGCCCCTCCGGCGCCCGCATGGTGGACGAGGCGATCGCCCGCGTCGGCCTGACCGGGCTCGAAAAGCGGCCCATCGGCACCCTCTCCGGCGGCCAGATGCAGCGCACCCTCTTCGCCCGCCTCGCCCTGCAGGACGCCGCGCTCATCCTTCTCGACGAGCCGTTCACCGGAGTCGACCGGCGCACCGTGGACGATCTCCTCGGCGTCATCGCCGGATGGCACCGCGAGGGCCGCACCATCCTCGCCGTGCTGCACGACTTCGACGAGGTGCGCCGCCATTTCCCGGACGCCTTCCTCCTGGCGCGCGACCTCGTCGCCCACGGCCCCACCGCCACCGTTCTGACCCCCGCCAACCTGGAGCGCGCCCGCGCCGTGGGCGAGGCGGTAGACGACGGCGCACCCCTCTGCCGGCGCGCCGCCGCATGATCGACCTGTTGTCCCCCTTCGTCGAGTTCGCCTTCATGCGGCGCGCCCTCGTCGGCTGCATCGCCGTCTCCATGGGCGCCACGCCCATCGGCGTCTTCCTGCTGCTGCGCCGCATGTCCCTCACCGGCGATGCGATGGCCCACGCCATTCTGCCGGGCGCGGCGGTCGGCTTCCTCTTCGCCGGACTGTCGCTCACGGCGATGACCCTCGGCGGCCTCGTCGCCGGCATGGCGGTCGCGGTCGCGGCGGGCGCCGTGTCGCGCTCCACCATCCTGCGCGAGGATGCGAGTCTGGCCGCCTTCTACCTCGTCTCGCTGGCGGCGGGCGTCGCGGTCGTCTCCATGCACGGCAGCAACGTCGACCTGATGCACGTCCTCTTCGGCACCGTGCTGGCGCTGGGGAACGACGCGCTCGCCCTGCTCTGCGCGATCGCCACCATCACCGCGGTGGCGCTGGCGCTCCTCTTCCGCCCTCTCGTCATGGAATGCCTCGATCCGGCCTTCCTGCGCGGGGTCAGCCGCCTGTCGCCGGTCGCCCACTTCGGCTTCCTGGCGCTCGCCGTGCTCAACCTCGTCGGCGGATTTCATGCGCTGGGCACGCTCATGGCGGTCGGCGTCATGGTGCTGCCCGCCGCCGCCGCCAGGTTCTGGACGACGAGCGTCGGCGCCATGATCGCCGTCGCCTTCGCGGTCGCCGTCACCGGCAGCGTCTGCGGCCTTCTGCTCTCGTTCCACTTCGGCCTGCCCTCCGGCCCGGCCATCGTGCTCGCCCTCGGCGGGCTCTACTTCGCCTCACTCCTCTTCGGCGCGCAGGGCAGCCTCTTCGCCCGCCGCGTGCCCCGCACACACCAGGAAGCCTAACCTATGCCCACCGCTCTTTCCCGCGCGGCCCTCGGCGCCGCCACGATGACGGCTGTCCTGTCGTCACCCTTCGTCGCACCCTCCGCCGCCGCCGAACCGCTCCAGGTCGTCGCCACCTTCTCCATCCTGGGCGACATGGTTAAGACCATCGGCGGCGACCGGGTCACCGTCACCACGCTGGTCGGACCGGGCGGCGACATGCACGTGTTTCAGCCGACGCCGCGCCAGGCCGCGAGCCTCGCCGGGGCCGACATGGTGGTGATGAACGGGCTCGGCCTCGAGGGCTGGCTGGAACGCCTCGTCGAGGCGTCCGGCTATGATGGCCCGCTGGTGGAGGCCGCCCACGGCGTCACCCCGCTGCCCGCAGGCGGCCACGACGACGACGCGCACGCCGATGATGCGCACGAGGATCATGCGCACGAGGACGATGCGCACGAGGAGCATGCGGATGGTGACCATGACCGCGAGGAGCACGCCGAGGACACGGCCGACGCGCACGAGCACGACGACGACGGACACGACGACGACGCGCATGAGGAGCACGCGGAAGCCGATCACCACGACGACGCCAATGAGCACGGCCATGAGCATGCGCACGACCATGGCGCCTACGATCCGCACGCCTGGCAGGACCTCGGCAACGCCGTCCTCTACGTGGCCGAGATCACCGAGGCGCTGAGCGAGGCCGATCCGGACGGCGCCGCCACCTTCGCCGCCAACGCCGCCGCTTATGTCGACGCCATCGAGGCGCTGAACGCAGAGGGGCACGCCACCCTCGGCGCCCTCGCCGACGACCGCCGCACCGTCCTCACCAACCACGACGCCTTCGCCTATTTCGCCGGCGCCTACGGCATCACCTTCGTCGCGCCGCAGGGCATCTCGACGGAGGCCGAACCCTCGGCGCGTGACGTCGCCGCACTCATTCGCCAGATCCGCGACGACGGCATCGACGCCGTGTTCCTCGAAAACCTCGCCGACAACCGCCTCGTGGAGCAGATCGCCGCCGAAACCGGCGCCACCGTGGGCGGGGTTCTCTACGCCGATGCGCTGTCAGCCCCCGGCACGCCCGGCTCGACATATCTCGGCATGATGCGCCACAACATCGAAGTGCTTGCCAAGGCGCTCGGCAAGGGCGTCTAACACGCCCGGCGGGGGCGGTGATGCCGGCCCCCGCCGCTGCTCATCGCTGCCCCGCCGCGGTCCTGTCGAGGTGTTTATGCGTTCGGTTCCGATCACTGGCTCGCGCGTCGCGCCGGGTCCGCGGCGTCTCTGGCGCACCGCGATCGCCGTGGTGCTCGCGGTCGCCTTCTTCGCGGCGACGGCGTTCATGCTGTCCTCCGGCCTCGGCCTGGTGGAGGCGGCCCAATGGGCGACCACCCAGCAGCGCGCCTACTACGAGATGATGCGCCACATGATGGAGGCGCGCGGCAGCGCCTTCGCCTCGCTCGGCCTGATCGGCGCCAGCCTCGCCTACGGCTTCATCCACGCCGCCATTCCGGGCCATGGCAAGTTCCTCATCGCCGGGGCCGGGATCGCCAGCCGCGCCAGCGTGCGCCGCCTCGTCGCCCTGTCACTGGCGGCGAGCCTCGCCCAGGCGGTCACCGCGGTGGTCCTCGTCTATGGCAGCTTCTCGGTCCTCTCCATCACCGCCGGATGGGCCGTCGACGCGACGGACAAGGTGCTGGCCCCGCTCAGCTATCTCGCCATCCTCGCGATCGCGATCATCCTCATCCGCCGGGCGCTGCGCGGTTTCGGCAGCGCGTGGGAACAGCAGGCCGCGCGCATCGGCGCCTTCGCCACCGGCCGACCCGCCCCCGCCGCGCAATCCCACCCGCACCACGCCCACCATGAGCACGTGCACGACCACGATGAGGACGGCCTGTGCGGCTGCGGCCACCGCCACGCCCCCACCCTGGAAGAGGCCGACGCGCTGCGCTCGTGGAAGGACGCGGCCATGCTCATCGCCGGCATCGGCCTGCGTCCCTGCACCGGCGCGGTCTTCGTCCTCGCCGTCGCCTGGCGCATGAACCTCATCGGCGTCGGCATCGCCTCGGCCGTCGCCATGGCGCTCGGCACCGGCGCCTTCATCAGCCTCGTCGCCGTGTCCGCCGCCACCGCCCGTGGCGCCACACTCTTCGCCGCCGGAGTGAAACACGCCGGCCTCGTCGTCCCCACGCTTCAGCTCTGCGCCGGAATCTCCATCGCGCTGATCTCGTCCGCCTTCCTCATCGCCCCCTTCATCGCGGGGCTGTGACGGGCCGGACAGGCCGCAGCCATAGGCGGCCAAAATGGCCGCTGCGGCAGTGCTGGCGTCAATCGCCTCACGCGCCTACACTCGGCCCATAGACATAGGGAGAGACCGGCATGGACGCGCGGCTGTCTGAGATCGAGCGCAAGGTGCTGTGGCTGTCGCAGTGGATGATCCACTCGGCCAACCATCTGCGCGAGGCCGGTGAGGTGAAGGTCGGCGGCCATCAGGCCTCCTCGGCGTCGCTCGCCCAGATCATGACCGCGCTCTATTTCCGCGTGATGCGGCCGGAAGACAAAGTCGCCGTCAAGCCGCACGCCTCGCCGGTCTTCCACGCCATCCAATATCTCGCCGGAAGGGAATCGCTCGACCGCCTGAAGGCGTTCCGCGGCCTCGGCGGGTCGCAGTCCTATCCTTCCCGCACCAAGGACAAGGGCGTCGACGGGACCACCCCGGTCGACTTCTCCACCGGCTCGGTCGGCCTCGGTGTCGCCGCCACCGCCTTCTCCTCGCTGATCCAGGACTATGTCGCCGCCAAGGGCTGGTCCGGCGACCGTCCGCTCGGCCGCATGATCGCCCTGGTGGGCGATGCGGAGATCGACGAGGGCAACGTCTACGAATGCCTGCAGGAAGGCTGGAAGCACGGCCTCAGAAACACCTGGTGGGTGATCGACTATAACCGCCAGAGCCTGGACGGCGTCGTGCGCGAGGGCCTCTACGCGCGCATCACCGAAGTCTTCAAGGCGTTCGGCTGGGACATCGTCACGATCAAATATGGTGCGCTGCAGCGGGCCGCCTTCGCAGAAGCCGGTGGCGAGGCGCTGCGCCAGTGGATCGACGATTGTCCGAACCCGATCTACTCCGCGCTCTGCTTCCAGGGCGGCGCCGCCTGGCGCAAGCGGCTGACGGCCGAGATCGGTGACAAGCCGGGCGTCGCCGACCTCCTCGCCAAGCGTGACGACGATGCGCTCGGCAAGCTGATGGCCAACCTCGGCGGCCACTGCCTCAAGACCGTCGTCGACGCCTTCGAGGGCATCGACCATGACCGCCCGGTCGTCTTCATCGCCTACACGGTGAAGGGCTGGGGCACGCCGCTGGCCGGCCACAAGGACAACCACGCTGGTCTGATGACCCCCGCCCAGATGGCCGGTTTCCAGGAGACCATGGGCGTCCCCGCAGGCGCCGAATGGGACATCGCCGCGGGTCTCGACATCTCGGCGGACGACGTAGCCGACTTCATCGCCTCCACCCCCTATTTCGGCGCCCGGCGCGACACGGCGGACCGCCCCGCCCTCGCCGCCCCCGCGCTGAAGCCGCCGGCGGACAAGGTGGTCTCCACCCAGGCCGCCTTCGGCAAGATCCTCGACGAGGTGGCGCGCGGCGGCGGCGACTTCGCCGACCGCGTGGTGACGATGAGCCCCGACGTCACCGTGTCAACCAATCTCGGTCCATGGGTGAACCGGCGCGGCCTGTTCGGGCGCGAGGCGATCGCCGACTCGTTCCGCGAGCAGCGCATCCCCTCGGCGCAGAAGTGGCAGTTCTCGCCCGAAGGCCAGCACATCGAGCTCGGCATCGCCGAGATGAACCACTTCCTGGCGCTCGGCGCCGCGGGCCTCGCCCACGAGCATTTCGGCGAGATCCTCTTCCCCGTCGGCACGCTCTACGATCCGTTCATCGCCCGCGGCCTCGATGCGCTGAACTATGCCTGCTACCAGGACGCGGCCTTCCTGCTGGTGGCGACCCCCTCGGGCATCACGCTCGCCCCCGAAGGCGGCGCCCACCAGTCCATCGGCACGCCGATGATCGGCATCTCCCAGCCCGGCCTCTCCTGCTACGAGCCCGCCTTCGCCGACGAGCTGCCGGTGATGATGGCCGATGCCTTCGCCCGCATGGCCGGCGGCAAGACCGGCGACCGCGCCACCTATCTGCGCCTCTCCACCCGCCCGCTGGAGCAGCCCATGCGCCAGATGACGGACGAGCTCGCCGCGGACATCCTGGCCGGCGCCTACTGGCTGCGCGAACCCGGCCCCTCGGCCGAGATCGTCGTCGCCGTGCAGGGTGTCGTGACGCCGGAAGCGATCCAGTCCGCCGCGCTGATCGCCGAGGGACGGCGCGATGTCGGCATCCTCGCCGTGACCTCCGCCGATCGCCTCTTCGCCGGCTGGCAGGCCGCCCGCGCCGCCCGCCGCCAGGGCGAGGCCGCCCTCTCCCATGTCGAGAAGATCATGGAGAGCCTGCCGCGCCACTGCGGCCTCGTCACCGTGATCGACGGCCACCCGGCGACGCTCGGCTGGCTCGGCGGCGTCGCGGGGCACCGCATCGCCGCCCTCGGCGTCGAGGCGTTCGGCCAGACCGGCACCATCGCCGACCTCTACCGCCACTACGGGATCGACGCGCACGGCATCGCCGCAGCCGCCGACGAACTCGCCCCGCGCCGCCGCATCCATCTCGCCGCCGGCTGACCGCCCGCTCCGGCGGCGCCACGCGCACGCGAGACGCCGCAAGGGCTCGGGCTTCACCAACGGACAGGCTCCCGGCATCTCCTGCGTTTGCCCGAGGGAACCGGCAGTGTGGGCCTGCGTGCGAAACCGCTGCCGCAGGCGGGGAACACTTTGCGCGGCGGCCACGTTGGCGCTGCAAAGTGGAGTGAACGCCATGTCGACAGCAAAACGTACCGATCCGAAGCTCTGGGACAAGGTGAAGGACGAGATCACCCGCTCGTCCAAAGGCGGCGAGCCGGGCGAGTGGTCCGCCCGAAAGGCGCAGATGGCCGTGCAGGAGTACAAGAAGCGCGGCGGAGGTTATGTCGGCGGCAAGCGGTCCGACAACGACCTGACCGAGTGGGCCGAGGAAGAGTGGAACACCAAGTCCGGTAAGAAGAGCAAGGACACCGGCGAGCGCTATCTGCCCAAGTCCGCCCGCAAGGCGCTGTCCGATGAAGACTACGCCCGCACCACCGCCAAGAAGCGCAAGGACAGCGCGAAGGGCAAGCAACACTCGCAGCAGCCGGCGGACATCGCCGCGAAGACCGCCCGGCAGCGCCACGACGGCGGCAGCGCGTCCGCCGAGCCCACCAAGGCCGACCTGATGGATGTCGCCCGCGCTCTCGGCATCGAAGGCCGGTCCAAGATGGACAAGGACACTCTGCAATCGGCCGTGCTGGGCGCGGTGAAGGACAGCGAGGACGTCAGCAAGGACGACCTCATGACCCTCGCCCGCGCGTTCGACGTGTCCGGCCGCTCCACCATGGGCAAGGCCGACCTGAAACGCGCCATCGCCGGCGCCGCGGGTTAGATCCCGCCGCGGCCGGCTTTACTCGGCCACGGGCTTCGATGCGGCGGCGCGCTTTGCCCGGCGGGCCGCCAACGCGGCGCTCCGGCGCTCCTCGATGCTGCGGCGCAACGTACCGTCTCCGTCCGCCTCGGCCTTACGCGCCCGCCGCCCCTCACCGCTCGCGCGCACCGCGCCGTCCTCGCGCCTCACGCCGCCCTCGCGCTTCGTGGTGTCGTTGCGGCGCGCGCCATCCCTACGGCGCCCGCCATCGACTTTCTCCGCGGCATCGGCGCGTGCGGCGTGGGCTCTGCCGACCGCATCGCCCCCGCCGGGCGCGCCCTCGCGACCGGCCGCCGCGCCATCCCTGCGCGCGCCTCCGCCCCGGCGCGCCGTCCCGTCCGGGCGCTGACGGCGCGCACGCGGCGCGGGCTCGTC
This sequence comes from Acuticoccus yangtzensis, assembly GCF_001927245.1. Classification (GTDB taxonomy): domain Bacteria; phylum Pseudomonadota; class Alphaproteobacteria; order Rhizobiales; family Amorphaceae; genus Acuticoccus; species Acuticoccus yangtzensis. The sequence continues at coordinate 269,206 of NZ_MJUX01000008.1, forward strand.
GTCCGCCGCGGGAAGAGGAACGCGCCGTTCCCCGAGGGGCTTGGGCGTCCCCGTCGCCAGCGCGCGGATCGCATCGGCGTGCCGGGCGATCTCGGCCGCCGCCGTCCGATGCATCGCCACGGAGGGGTAGAGGTCGACCGCGACGGTCTCCTTCCCGTCCGTCACCTCGTAGGGCATGCCCTCGTTGCTGACGATCTCGAGGCTATACTCGAACACGTCCTTCAGGTTCTCCCACATGCGCCGGTCCACACAGTGCGGGAAGGAGAAGATATCGCGGTAGCTGTCCTTCGTGAGCGGGCGCGCCGGACGGTCGCTGAAGTACATGATGACGGCAGGGCGTCCCAATGCCCGCTTCAACTCCTTGTACTCTTCCAGCACGAAGTCCTGGCCTTTGTGGATCTGCTCCACCACCGCCTCGAACGGCTGCGTCTTGAACGCCTTGCGATAGCCGACGCCGCCGCGCACGTTGGTGCCCGCGGTCAGCCCCAGCCCCAGCGCGTCCGTCTTCACCCGCATGGTGCGCCCGGTGATGCGCGTGAACCAGTCGTTCGAGTGCCCGTCCGCACCACACACCTGGAAGATCGGCACCGCGTCCGACGTCGCCAGATAGTGCAGCAGGCTCGGCCGCTTCAGATACATGAACGGGTTGCCGCCGGCCGTGCCGAGGTTGCGCGCGCGAATGCCGTAGTCCTCGGAAAGCACCGTCGACAGCGGGCGTTCAACGAAACGGCCGAACACCCGCGCGGAACCGACGATGTTGAGGTCCGCCGGCTCGTCGACCGGCCATTGCGGCCCGCGCAGCTGGAGGTCGAAACGCTCGAAGAGCTTGTAGTCGAAGAACGCCGCATCTCGCTCTTGGTACGCTTCGTTTCCCATTCGGGTCCGATCCTACTCTCGTGTCGCGGGCACCATAGAGACGGCACGCCCTGCTGCGAAGTGCCGCGTTTTGCCCGAATGGTTGTTATTACCGCGGTCCGGAGCCATCAAGTGCCGCGAAAGCCGCTTCGACGCCGCCCCCCGCCGCACGTTCTGCGGTCTGGCGCGATCAGGCGGCGGAACCAACCATTCAAGGCGGCGGTTTTTCCGGCAATGGCTTCCTCAACGTTCACCGACCTCTCCCGGCGCACACGTCAGGCCTTCAGCCTCGCAGGGCTCACCGCATCGGTCCTGCGGCGCTCGGGGCTGAAGCGCTTCCCCGCCCTCTCGGTGGAACAGCGCCTCGCCATGCTGCCCGCCCGGGCGCCGGTCTCCGCCCCGCTGTCGATCCGCTGGAACGATCATCACATCCCCTTCGTCGAGGCCGCGAACGACCGCGACGCCGCCGTCGGCCTCGGCATCGTCCACGGCCACCTGCGCCTCGCCCAGATGGAGCTGATGCGCCGCGTCGCCCTCGGCCGCGTGTCCGAGGTCGCAGGAACCGCCGCGCTGGAGCTCGACAAGCTCACCCGCCTCATCGACTTCCCGCGCGCCACGGCCGCCTCGCTCGCCATGATGCCCGCCGCCACGCGCGACTGGGTCGACGGGTTCGCGGACGGCATCAACGCCGCCGCCGAGGCCCGGCTTCCGCCCGAGTTCGACATGCTCGGCCTCGGCTTCGCGCCGTGGACCGCCGAGGACCTCTTCGCCGTCTCGCGCCTCTGCTCGGCCGACTATGCGTGGCGCGTCTGGCGCACGCTGAACCCGCTGCGCGAGGATCCCGAATGGTCGCGCATGTGGGGCGAACTCATCGGCATCGCCGCGGTGGCCGACGAGGACATTCCCATCGACGCCGCGCATCTGGACGAGGCGCTTCCCTCCGCGTTCGACCGGGCCGGCTCCAACGCCTTCGCCGTCGCCGGAAGCCGCACCCGGTCCGGCACGCCGATGCTCGCCTGCGACCCCCACCACATCATCGCCGCGCCCAACCTGTGGCTCATCGCCGGGTTCAGGACGCCGGAGCTTTCGGTGTGGGGCTTCATGATCCCGGCGCTGCCCATCTTCGGCGTCGGCCGCAACCAGCACGGGGCGTGGGGCGGCACCAACCTCCACGCCACATCGTCCGAGCTGGTGGACGTCGCGGGCGAGGCGCTCACCGACCGCGCGGTCACGATCGCCGCGGGCAAGTCGACGCAGCCGATGACGGTTCGCGAGAGTGTCCACGGCCCCATCGTCAGCGATGCGCAGGCGTTCAACATGACGACCGGCACCGTCGCGCTGAAGTGGCTCGGCCACCGCCCCAGCGACGAGTTCACCCCGTTCCGCGACCTGATGCGCGCGTACTCGTGGCAGACCTTCGCGGACGCGGTCGACCGTTACGCGCTGCCCGGCCTCAACATGATCTGGGCCGACCCGTCCGGATCCATCGGCAAGATGATCGCCGCCCACATCCCCGAGCGGCCTCTCGAGACGCCGGCCGATCTCGTCATCGGCGCGGCGGAGGCCGAGCGGCAATGGTCGCGCCTTCTCACCGGGCGCGAGCTTCCGATGGTGGTCGACCCGCCCGAGGGCTACGTCGTCTCCTCCAACGAGGAGCCGGTGGCGTCGCCGGTGACGATCAGCCTGTTCTACGCCTCAGGTCACCGCTTCCAGCGCATCGGCGAGATGCTGTCCGCCGGGCGCGACTTCACCGCCGCGGACCTGAAGGCGATGCAGCAGGACGTCTTCCACGCAGGAGCGCTCGCCGTCGCCGAGAAGCTGCGCATCGCGGCGTCCGACGTCGGCCTGTCAGGCCCGGTGATGGAGGCGATCGCAACCTGGGACGGGCGCTATGCGGTGGACTCGGTCGGGGCGCTGGCGTTCGAGCTGGTCACCGAGCCGCTGGTGAAATCGCTGGAGGAGCGTGCCGCGGTGCGCTTCGTCAGCCCGCATTGGCGGCCCTTCTCGCGCCTGTCGCGGCTGGTGGACGGGGCGACGAAGGCCGACCTCGTGGCCGCGCTCGGGATCGCGCTGGAGGCCGCCGCCGACCCCTTCGCCAAGCACAAGACATGGGGCGCGCTGCACAAGGTGCGGCTTTCCCACCCGCTCACCAAGCTCCCCTGGCTCGCCTCGCGCCTGCCGGTGATCGAGTTTCCGTCCGGCGGCTCCAACGACACGGTGATGAAGTCCATGCACCCGATCACGCAGAAGCCGCATGCGTCGAACTTCGGCGCCAACGCGCGCTTCGTCGCCGACCTCGCCCACGAGGATGCCACCTGGGCCGTGCTGCTCGGCGGGCAGGACGGCTGGCCCGGATCGCGCACCATGTTCGACATGATCGGCGCCTGGAAGCGCGGCGACCAGATCCGCCTGCCCTTCTCGCAGTCCGCGCTCGCCGACGCCTTCCGTCACACCACCGCCGTCGCTCCCGTCCCGGCCCTTTCGGCCCCGCCCGCCGCACCCGCCGATGCTTGACGCGACGCCCCTCCTGCGCGGCTACGCCAAGCTGCGCGACAAGCGCCTCGCCCGCCGCTCCTCCGTCGCCACGCAGGAGGCCGAGCTTCTGGCCCTCGTGCGCCGCGCCGCCAAGACCACCTTCGGCCGCGACCACGACTTCCACTCCATCCGCACGGTGAAGGACTTTCAGGACCGCGTCCCTTTACGCACCTTCGAGGACTTCCGGCGCGACTATTTCGAGGCCGCCTTCCCGGTGCTCGACGATGTGACGTGGCCGGGCCGCATTCCCTATTTCGCCGTCTCGTCCGGCACCTCGTCAGGCCGCACCAAGCACATCCCGGTCAGCCGGGCGATGATCCGCTCCAATGCGCGCGCCGGCACCGACCTTCTCGCCCACCACGTCCGCCGCTATCCGAAGAGCGACGTTCTCGGCGGCAAGTCGTTCATGCTGTCCGGCTCGGTGGCGATGCAGGAGCTGGGCGACGGCATCATGGCGGGCGACCTTTCCGGCATCGCGCGGCTGGAAAACCCGTCCTGGTCGACGCCCTTCGTGTTCCCGTCCATCAAAGAGGCGCTGGAGGCGGACTGGGAAACCAAGATCGACCGGCTCGCCCGCCTGTCGCTCGACGAGCCGATCCGCTGCCTCGCCGGAACGCCCTCGTGGCTGCTCCTCTTCCTCGACCGGCTCGCCGCCGTGTCGGGCCGCGCTCACGACGTGCGCGCCCTCTATCCCGGCCTCAACCTCCTCGTTTATGGCGGGATGAGCTTTGCCCCCTACGAAGCCACCTTCCGCGAATGGTGCCCGAGCCCCGACGTCGATTGGCGCGAAGTTTATTCGGCGTCGGAAGGCTTCGTCGCCTCCGCCGACCGCGGCATCCACGACGGTATGCGCCTCAACACCGACATGGGCCTCTTCTTCGAGTTCGTGCCGATCGACGAGTGGGAGAGCGAAAACCCGACCCGCCTCACCCTCGCCGACGCGCCGGCGGGCGAATATGGCCTCGTCCTCTCCACCTGCGCTGGCCTTTGGGCCTACAAGATCGGCGACGTGGTCGAGCTGATCCCCAGCGAGCCGCCGCGCGTGAAAGTGACCGGGCGCACGTCCTATTATCTCTCCGCGTTCGGCGAGCATCTGTCCGGCCGCGAGATCGAGCGCGCGGTGATCGCCGCCGCCCACGACGCGGGGCGGGAGGTGGCCGAATATACCGTGGCGCCGATCTACCCCACCAAGGGCGAAAGCGCCGGCCAGCACCTCTTCGTGGTGGAGACGGACGGGCCGGTGGCCGACATCGCCCGCTTCACCAAGGCGCTGGACGAGACGTTGAAGGACGGCAACGAGGACTACGAGGTCCACCGCAGCGGCGACTATCAGCTCAAGGCGCCGCGCGTCGTCATCGTGCCGCCGGGCAGCTTCAACGCCTGGATGCGCGCGCGCGGCAAGCTCGGCGGACAGAACAAGGTGCCGCGCGTGGCCACCAGCGAGGCGCTTCGCGATGACGTCATGAAACTTGCGGCAGGGGAAAACGTTTGAAAACCAGGCCGCGCTCGATCATGCGGTTGCCCCGTGTCCGCCACACCCCGAGGAGCGCGCCCGCTTATGGATGACGTCAGCTACGAGACCGTCCGCATCCCCACAGCGAACCCTTTCGTGCTGGCCGACCACGACCCGTCCGGCAAGCCCGTGCCGATGGCCGCCGAACTCTACAAGCCCGCGACGCTGCCGGGTCCCTTCCCCGCCGTCGTCGTGTCCGAAGGGCTCGGCGGGGTGAAGACGGTGCGCGAGCGGCGTTATGGCCGCTTTCTGGCGCAGCACGGCTTCGTCGCGCTGGTGGTCGATTCCTTCAAGACGCGCGGCTTCCACAAGGCGGCGCACCCCATTCGCGCCGTCAACGTGACCGAGTCGATGATGCTGGCGGACGCTTTCGCCGGCCTCACCTGGCTCGCCGACCGGCCGGACGTGGACCCGGCGCGGATCTACAATATCGGCTTCTCCTATGGCGGGATGATCTCCATCCTCACCGCTTACGAGCAGATCCGCCGCCTGTTCGTCGCGTCCGACGAGAAGTTCGCCGCCCACGTGTCCTACTACGGCCCGACCGTTCCGCGGCTGGAGGACTACCGCACGACCGGCGCGCCGGTCGCCATCCTCAACGGTGAGCTGGACGAGAATTTCGATCCCAAGCGGCTCGAACTCATCGCCGGTGACCTGAAGAACGGCGGATCGCTGGTGGAGAACGTGGTGTTCCCGGACACCTATCACCAATGGGACTCCGACGATCTGAAGCGCCGCTTCGATCCGTTCAACATCAAGGCGCTCGGCGTCTGGATCGACCCGGACAATAAGCTGTTCGACGAGCGCAACGGCCGGCAGGTGAAGGACTTCAAGTCGCGGCTGATGATGATCGCCGGGTCGGTCAGCCTGAAGGGGTTCCACCTCCTGCGCGATCCGGAGATCATGCAAAAGTCTGACCGGATCCTGCTCAACTATCTCTCGATCCCGGCGGACGACCCGGAAGCGTTGGGGAAGCAGCCCTCCGTGAAGGGCGAGGCCGCCCCGCCGATGCCGCCGGAACGCGCCGAGGACGAGGTTCTGGCCGGCGGCGTGCCGGCCACCGAGGACTGAACGGACCGAGGCGGCGGCGCCGTCACCGCCTTGTCCGAAAAATGCGGGACGGTCGGCGCGCCGGGCGGAAGTTGAATTGTGCCAGTGCGCGCCCTTTGCCACTCTCGGCCGAGCAGGGCGCGGCCCTTTGCGCCCTGCGAAGGAGTTTCGATGCGACCACCGCCTTCCCGCCTGTCGGACTATCCCCTGAGCGAAACCTTCACCACGCGCTGGGCCGACAACGACGTCTACGGCCACATCAACAACGCAGCCTATTACGGGTTCATCGACACGGCGGTGAACCGCTACATGATCGCGCGGGCGGGAATCGACATTCACGCCGGGCCGGTCATCGCCCTGGTGGTGGAGACGGGGTGCCGCTATCACGCGCCGCTGTCCTTCCCGCAGGACGTGGTCGTGGCGCTGAAGGTTGCGCGCATCGGCACATCCAGCGTCACCTGGCACGCCGGTCTGTTCGAGGCTCCGGCCGGCCCCGGCGCCACCGCAGCGGCCGAGGCGCACTTCACCCACGTCCTCGTGGCGCGCGACACGCGCCGGCCCGAGCCCTGGCCGGACCAGATGCGCGACGCTTTGGCGAGCGCCATGGGGTGATCCGCTGCGGCGGAAAGGCGCCTGCCCGCAGCGAAGGCCGGCGGGCGGCTCGCCCACCAAAGTGGCGAGTTCTGTGGCAGTCGGGTGACGCCGGGCGGCTCCGGCCCGCGCCCGCGAAGGACCGGCGGCCGGCGCCGCGTTGCAGCGCGGCCCGCGTCGTGGGATGATCCGGCCAACCCCATCAATTAGATCAGTCCCGATGTTTGACCATATGCCGCGTGAAGTCGTTGCCATCGCCCTCCTCGCCAGCCTGGTCGGGCAGGTCGCGCTGTTCAAATATTTCGCCTTCGCCGTCACGCTCTGACCCTCGCCGCCCGGCGCTGGCCGAGCCCCCCGCGCTGATCGAGCGGCGCGCCCTCGCCAAAGCGGCCGCCGCCGTGCCACAAGGCGGGCAGACGCTCGCCTGACGGAACCCCCATGGACCACGCGCCGCAGCCGCACGACGGCCGCCTTGCCGAAAATATCGCCGTCTTCGCCCGTGTCCTGCGCGAGTCGGGCCTGCCCGTCGGCCCCGCCCATGCGGTGGACGCGGTGCGCGCCGTCGAAGCCGCGGGGATCGGTAGCCGCGGCGACGTGAGGGCCGCGCTGAAGTCCGTCTTCGTCCACAAGCGGGACGAGATGGCCGTGTTCGACGCCGCGTTCGACGCCTTCTTCCAAGGCCGTAACCTGCTCGACAAGATGATGGAGCTGCTCTCCCCCGTCGTCGACGAGCGCAAGGCGCCGGAAAAGCCGCGTGCCGGTGCCGCTCGCGTGGCCGAGGCGCTGAAGCCGCCGCAACGCCGCGAAAGCCGTGAGAGGCCGGACGAGATCGAGATCGACGCGCGGCTCACCTCGTCCGACCGCGAGATCCTGCGCACCAAGGACTTCGCGCAGATGACCGCGGCCGAGCTTTCCGTCGCCCGCCTCGCCATCGCCCGCCTCGCCTTCGACGCTGACCGGGTGGAGACGCGCCGCCGCGTCGCCGCCCCGCGCGGCCGGTTCGATCCGCGCCGCTCCATGCGCGCCGCCATGCGCACAGGGGGCGAGATGGTGAGCCCGCGCCTCACCGCCCGTGCGGTCAAGCCGCCGCCCATCGTCGCCCTTTGCGACATTTCCGGCTCCATGGCCGACTATTCGCGCGTGATGCTGCACTTCCTACACGCGCTGGGCGAGCGGCGGCGCGTGTCGACCTTCCTGTTCGGCACGCGGCTCACCAACGTCAGCCGCGCCCTCACCCGGCGCGATCCTGACGAGGCGCTGGCCATGGCCTCCTCGCAGGTGGCCGACTGGTCCGGCGGAACGCGCATCGGCGAGGCGCTGGAGCGGTTCAACAAGGACTGGTCGCGGCGTGTTCTGTCAGGCGGGCCGATCGTGCTCCTGGTGACGGACGGGCTGGAGCGAGACGGCGACCTTGGCCGCCTGTCGTTCGAGGCGGACCGTCTGCGCCGCTCCTGCCGCCAGCTCCTGTTCCTCAACCCGCTGCTGCGCTTCGACAGGTTCGAGCCGCGCGCCCAGGGAATCCGCGCGCTGCTGCCTCACGTCGACGCGATGCGGCCGATCCACTCGGTCGAAAGCGTCGCCGACCTCGCCGCCGCACTCACCGGAACGCGCCGCTGACGGACGCGCGACGGCCCGCACGACGCTGCCCCGTCGACGGCTCACCGGCGCAGGCCGAGAGCACGGCCGGTGATATCGCGCGCGAAAAGGGCAAGGCGCGTCCCATAGGCCAGTGCTATCGCTCGGCGGCCAATCTTCATGCGCCGCCGGGGTTCTTCAGCGCGCCCCATTTGCCGGATCATGTACCCGCATACTATTCTCGGAGGCATCGCCCCCTGTCGCCACGGCGCCAGCGCGGCGACCCCATTGCGGCACCGCCGCGCGATGCCGGAGACGCCGGGTGGACCCGCCCCGCACTGTGCCGACGAACAGGCTTCTCTTCCGCGACATCGCTCGGATGCGCGCCACCCTGTTCGATCGGATGCTTGAGCCGCTCGGCCTCACATCCAGCCAGTCCAGCGTCATCGGCCATCTCTACCGCGAAGACGGGCTCACCCAGAGCGAGCTGGCGGCGCCGCTCGGTATCGGCGCGGTGGCCGCGGGCGGGCTGGTCGAGCGGCTGGAGGCCCGCGGTCTCGTCGCCCGCCGCCCCTGCCAGAGGGACCGCCGCGCCAACCGCGTGCGGCTGGACCCCAGCGCTTACCCGCTGCTGGACGCCATTGCGGACGCGATCGCCGAAATCGACGCTGTGGCCTTCGCCGGATTGTCCGCCGGCGAGGTCGCCGCGCTGGAAACGACGTTGCGGCACGTGCGCGGCAACCTGAAGTCCGCGTTGAAGGGCGGGCTCTGCGCCGCCCCGCCTCGCGTTGCGCCAACCGCCGCCTCCGCCGAACACGGCGCGCCGCAGCTCCCCGCCGCGCCGACCGCGCACACCTCGGCACGACCCACCTCGGCTCCACCCACCTTGCCTCAATCGCCGCCATCGACCTCCCCGGCGGCCTCGGCCTCAGCACCACCGGCCGCCGCACCGTCCGCCCGGTCATCCACCGTGGCGGATGCGGACCGCGCCCCTCCAGACAGCGGCGACATCAAAGCCTCATAATGCCTCACCCGTCCGGCCCGGCCTCTCCGGCCCCGTCTGCACCCGCAGACCCTCCGCTCGCCCCGCTGAAGCGCCTCACGGCGATCACGCTCGCCCTTCTCGCCGTCTTCGGCCTCGCCACCCGCGTCACCGGCGCGACGTGGATCGCCGCCGTCGCCGCGGTTCTGCTGGTCGTCTTCCTCGCGGTGGGGCAGCCGCTGATCTCGCGGCGGGAGCGCACCCTCGCGACGGCGGCGATCCTCCTCGGCCTCCTCGGCCTGGCGCTGCTCGACGATCCCTTCGCGGTCATGTGGGCCGGGGTGCAGCAATCATGCTTCCTCGCCTCGTTCATGGTGCTCATCGGCATCATGCGCGAACCGGCCAAGACCTCGCTCGCCATCGACAATCTGGGCCGCTACCTCACCCGCCAGCCGCCCAGCCGGCGCTATGGCGCCATCGCCATCGGCGCGGCGGTGCTGGCCGCGCTCGCCAATGTCGGCGCATTGGCGCTGCTGGCGCCGCTGGTTCAGGCCGGTGTCAGCGCCGCCAAGGACGCGGGCGACACGCCGGAGATCACCGCCATCAAGGAGCGGCGGCAATATTCGGCCACCCTGCGCGGCTTCGCCCTCGTCGTCATGTTCTCGCCCACGACGGTGACGCAGGCGCTCTTGAACGACCTCTTCCCCGGCGCCGATCCGTCGATGGTGCTACTGTCCGGGTTCCTTCTCGCGCTCACCTGGCTCGTCATCGGCTGGAGCGAGGATCAGCTTGAGGGCCGCGTGATCCGCCGCGGCCTCTTGCGCACGGGGACGCTGCCGCAGCGCCGGCCGCCGCTCCCCATGCCGCTCACCGCCCTGCGCGACCTTTCCCTCATCGTCGCCGCGCTGATCGCCTCCGCCGTCCTCATCACCAACACCTTCCACACCGAGGTCGTCCCGGCCTTGATGATGACCACCCCCTTCCTCACCGTGATCTGGCTGACGACGCAGAACGCGGGACTGCCGCCGCGCGCCCGCGCCGCAACGGTGGGGCTGAGGATCGAGGGGATCGTCATGCGCGCGCTGCCGAGCTCGGCACCGGAGGCGGTCACCTTGGCGTCGGCCGGGTTCATCGGCACCATGCTCGGCGCGCTCATCCCGACCGACGCGCTCGCCTTCACGCTGGGGACCGGAGCGGCGGGCCACATCCTCATCATCGCGGCGATGCCGGTGGTGGTGCTTCTCGCCGCGCAGATCGCGCTGACGCCGATCGTCGTCGCGGTGTGTCTGGCCGCCTCGTACCAGGCGCTCGGCGAACTACCGGTCTCGCCGCTCGCCATGGTGCTGTCGCTCAGCGTGGGGTGGGCCCTGTCGCTCACGGCGTCGCAATATACCGCGGCGCCGCTGATCTTGAGCCGCCTCACCCGGATCCACACCTTCACTCTCTCGTGGGGATGGAACTGGATCTACAACCTGTCGGTCTATGTCGCGTCCGTCACCTTCATCAGCGCGCTGGAGCTGGCGTTGATGTGACCGTCACACCGGCTCGCGCCCGTGCGCCGGCGGCGGGGCGATGGTGGTGAAGTCCGCCGGGCGCTTCTCCAGGAAGGCGGCGAGGCCCTCGGCGGCCTCCGGTCCTCCCAGCGCTTCGGCGATGCCCTCGGCCTCCAGGTCGAGCTGGGTGAAGAGCGGCGTGATCGGCGCGCCCGACACCAGCGCCTTGCCGCGCGCGATCGCCGCCGCGGGTCCGCGCGCCAGCTCCGCCGCCCAGTCCTGCGCCGCGGCCAGGGCCTCGCCCGGCTCGGTCAGGCGGTTGACGAGGCCGAGCGCATGCAGCCGCTCCACGCCGACGCGGTCGCCGGTCCACACCATTTCCTGCACGAGCTGACGCGGCAACGCGCTGCCGAGGAAGGCGGTGGCCCCGCCGTCGGGCGTCAGGCCGATCTTGACGTAGGCGACCGAGAGGTAGGCGTTTCGCGCGGCGACGATGAGATCACACGCCGCCGCCAGCGATGCGCCCGCCCCCGCAGCGCCCCCTTCCACCGCGGCGATCACCGGCAGGCGGCTGTCGCGGATGGCGCGGATCAGGGCGTGCAGCTTCTCCACCGTGGCGCGGCGCTCGGCCGGCTCGGCGGCCACGCGCTCCTTCAGCCCCTGGATGTTGCCGCCGGAGCAGAAAAAGCCGCCCGCCCCGGTCAGCACCACGGCGCGGATGGTGGGATCGGCCTCGGCCAGCCCCAGCGCGTCGGTGAGACCGAGATAGACCTCCGGCACGAGCGAGTTGCGGCTGGCCGGGTCGTTGTTCACCAGCGTCAGGACAGGCCCGTTTCTGTCGACTTCCACGCGCGCCATGGCGCCCTCCCTCTCCGGACGGGTGATCCCGCCTCATCTGATTTCGCGCCTGACGTGGTCGCCCACCGACAGCACGCCTCGCACGTCGCGCTCCTGCACCGCGCCCCGCATGAGGCGACGTTTGTCCGCCCACAACCGCCCGCGCTCGACCGCCTGGCAACGGAAGCCTCTTCCTATCGGGCGAGCCTATGGCCTTTTGCGCGACACGGGCCGCATCTTCCCACAGAGCGCGCGTGCGGCCTATCCTGCGGCGGGCCGCGCAATGCGCCGACATCAGGGCCGCGCCGTCCGTGTGCACGGGACGCGGAAGGCGGCCGGCAGGAAGGACCTCCATGACAGACGCCACCACCGCACCCTCTCCGGCCCCCGCCCGATCGTCGACGATGAGCGTGGCGGAGGCGGTTGCCCGACGCATCTCCGTGCGCGCCTTCCGGCCGGACCCGGTTCCGGATGCCGTGGTGAGGCGCGTCCTCGGCGCGGCGGCGCGGGCGCCGTCGGGGGGCAATCTGCAGCCCTGGCACGTGGACGTGGTCGCCGGGTCGGCGATGGCGCGGTTCCGAGCGATGATGGTGGACGTGTTGGCCGAGTATCCGCGCGGCGAGCCTGACAAGGAGTATCACGTCTACCCGCCGGATCTGTCGTCCCCCTACAAGGAGCGCCGCTTCGACGTCGGCGAGACGATGTATGCCACCATCGGCATCGCGCGGGAGGACAAAAAGGCGCGCGGGGCGTGGTACCGCCGCAACGCCGACTTCTTCGGCGCGCCGCTGTCGCTGTTCGTCACCGTGGACCGGCAGATGGGCCCGCCCCAATGGGCGGACGTCGGCATGTTCCTGCAAACGGTGATGCTGTTGCTCGAGGCGGCGGGGCTCGGCACCTGCGCCCAGGAATATTGGGCCAACTATCCGAAGGCGGTGACGGGTTTCCTCGGCACGCCGCCGGAGCGGATCCTCTTCACCGGCCTTGCGGTCGGGTATCCGGACGAGGCGCATCCGTCGCGCGCGCATCGGTCCAACCGCGTCCCCCTCGCCGATTTCGCGACCTTCCACGACTGATCGGCGCCGCCCCCGACCGGCCCCAGCCGAACGCGCCGGGACCCCAAACCGAGACGCCGCCTCCGCACCTCCGCCGCGCCCGCCCCATCCGACCAGCCCAGCGCCGCGCCGAGCCGATCCTCACCTGACGCTGCCGCCAGGCCCGTGGCGCTCCCCACACGCAGCGGGCGCCCCATGGCAGGGTGGTTCCACCCCCCCGCCCAAGGACGGCGGGGCCTCGGTGTCTGTTCCTCGGAGCCGCCCTCGCTGCGGTCAGTCCGGCGCCGGGCGGGGGCGGGGTGCAAGGGGGAACAGCGAAGTATCCGTCTTGCTCAAGCGATATTCGGCACCCAATCGCGGCCGTCACGCAGCATGGCGTTGGCGATGACAACGAGTTTGCGCATGAGCGCCGTCAGCGCGACCTTGGCCGGCTTTCCCGCCGCGATGAGGCGCTGATAAACCCGCCGCAGTGCAGGATTGTGCCGTGAGGCGACGAGGGCCGGCATATAAAGCGCCGTGCGCAACGCCCCGCGCCCGCCGCGGATCGTTCGCCGGCCCATTCGCATCCCGGAATCGTTCGCCATCGGCGCAAGCCCCGCAAGGCTCGCCGCCTGCC
>NZ_MJUX01000009.1 GCF_001927245.1 Acuticoccus yangtzensis
GCCCGCCCCGACCGCGGCTTCAAGCCCCGTTCCGACGACCGCGGCGCCCCCCGCCGCCCCTACGGCGACCGCGACGAAGGCGGCCGCCCCGACCGCGGCTTCAAGCCCCGCTCCGACGACCGCGGCGCCCCCCGCCGCCCCTACGGCGACCGCGACGAAGGTGCCCGCTCCGACCGCGGCTTCAAGCCCCGCTCCGACGACCGCGGCGCCCCCCGCCGCGGCCGCCCCGACGGCGAGCGCGACTATGCATCGCGTGAGGGTGACGCACGGGCCGAGCGTGGTCCGCGCCAGGACGGAGGCGACCGCGGCCATCACCGCGAGGACCGCCGCGAGCGTCCGGGCGGGGACGGGAGCTACCGCGGCGGAACCGGACGCCCGTCGGGCGACCGCGCCTTCGGTGAGCGCGCATCGCGAGGCGACTCGTCCGGGCGGCCCCAGGGCGCGCGCGGCGGCTACAAGGGTGACGGACCCCGGGGCGGCTCGTTCAAGAACGAGGGCTTCAGAGGCGGTGACCGTGACGGCGCGGCGAGGTTCGGCAAGCCCGGCGGCCGCACGCGGGACGGTGACGCCCCGCGCGGCGGACGCCCGCCCGCCCGCGCCGGCGCACGCCCCGGCGGTGCCCGCGCTGGCGGCGATCGTCTAGGCGGTGATCGCCCAGGCCATGATCGGGGCAACGATCGCCCCCGCGGTGATCGCCCCCGCGGTGACCGCCCTCGTGGTGATCGTCCTGGCGGCGACCGTCCTGGCGGCGACCGCACCAAGAGTTTCGGCCCACGCGGCGGCGGGGCCGGCAAAGGTGGCGCAGCCCGCGGCCCCGGCGGCAAAGGTGGCGCACCGCGTCACCGGTCCGACGGCGGTGGCCGTGACGGTGCTGCCCGTCCGGGCCGATCCTCCTACCGCCCGTCCGGCAGCGGCCCCAAAGGCCCGCGCCGCGGCTGATCTGCCCCATCGCGAGCCGGCGCCACCAGCGCCGGCCCGTTCTCTTCCAAAGCCGGGCTCCGACGAGCCCGGCTTTTTCGTTACCGTGCCGGACCGCCCGCGCAGCCGGCCGTAGCGGCTCCAGCCTCACCCGGACGCAGCGGCACAAGAATGCGTTCCGCGCGCTCCATTCACACGCTGCAACCCCAGTCCGGACCCGGCATCCGACAACCCGCATCCGGCCCCGGCATCCGGCAGCGGAACGCTGACACCTGGCACACGACAGCGGACCAGCGGACCGGCAGCGGAACGCTGGCACCCGGCGCGCGACAGCGGACCAAGGGGACCGGCAGCGGAACGCTGGCCCCTGGCACGCGCCAACGGACCGAGGGACCGGCAGCCGAACGCTGGCACCTGGCGCGACAGCGGACCGGGGCACCGGTAGCGGAGAGATGACATCTGGCACGCGGCAGTGGACCAGCGGACCGGCAACGGAACGCCGGCACCTGGCGCGCGACAGCGGACCCGCGGCACCCGGCAGCGGCACGTTGGCACCTGACGCGCGACAGCGGACCGGTGCCACCCGGCAGCGGAACGATGGAACCTGAACCGCGACAGCGGACCGGTAGCGGACCACGGACACCCGCACGCGTTAGCGGGCGGCCGGCGCCGAGCAGCGGGCGGCGCGTGACGCGTGGCGGGCGGCGGGCACCCAGCACCGGGCGGCGGGCGGCGGGCGGCGGGCGGCGGGCGAGGCTTGACGGGACGCCAGCCCTCGGCAAAGCACCTCCGACGAACCCGCGCGGGGTCGGGCCTCCATGCGCCCGGCCACGCCGACGAGACCGCTGGGGGAGGGCCGAAGCCGGCCGGCCCGCAGGGCAGCGAAGGAAGTACGATGCGCGTTGTGGGCGGCAAACATAAGGGCACCGGACTGGCAGCGCCCAAAGGGCAGGCTACGCGCCCGACCACGGACCGCCTGCGCGAAACGGTCTTCAACATCCTCGCCCATCGGTTCGGCGGTGCACTCGACGGTGCCCGCGTCCTCGACCTCTTCGCCGGAAGCGGTGCGCTCGGGGTGGAGGCCCTGTCGCGCGGCGCAAGCTTCGTCCTCTTCGTCGAGACGGGCGCCGAGGCACGCGGCGCCATCCGGCGCAACGTGGAGGCGGTCGGCGCCACCGGCATCACACGCATCTGGCGGCGCGACGCCACCAGGCTCGGCCCGTGCCCTGTGGCCCCGTTCGACGTGGTGTTCGCCGATCCGCCTTATGGGCAAGGCCTCGGCGAGGCAGCCGCCGCGGCGCTCGCCGAGGGATGGCTGAAGCCCGGCGCACTCCTGGTTGTGGAAGAACGCGCCGATGCGATGCCGGCGACGCTCCCCGGCTTCGCCGCCCCCTTCGTCCGCGAGGCGGGCGAAAGCGCCGTCGCCTTTTTCGAGCGCATCAGCGACGCCGCGCCGCCGCCCGCCTCGCCCGACTGACGCCCTCGGGGCCCAGGCATTGCCGGATGGGCCAGTCGGACCACCACCATCGGCGCACCCATGGTCCCTCGCGCGTTTTCCGCCCCATCTGTGCACGTTGCCCGTCCCGCTCGTTCTCACCGGTTGGCCACGAGAAGAACCGTGCGGCCAAGCCGAAAACGACGCCGCCCGATCGAATCGACAGGCAAGCGCCTCACGCCCAGCGTCCCGCGCCCAGGGTCCCGCGCACAGGGTCCGAACGACGCGCCCCTCCAACGGCGCGCGCTGATCGTCTCCCGCAAGACGAGCCGAGCGACGGGGCGGGGTTAGGAACGTGACGCACTGTCATCCGCCAAGGCGAACGCGCTCGCCGAGTGATGTCACCGCGCTGCGCACGGCGATGGCACCGCCGCGTCTTACGCGAGGCGCGTCTGGAGGGGCGGCAGCGCCGAGCAAGCGCCATGGCGCCGGTGTCGACAACTGCCACAGCGTCATCACGGCGGCGCGCCACACAGCGGCGCGGCGGCGCCACGAGCGGGACGCGCCGCAGCGTCATCGCCGCCGCGCGGCGGCGCAGCCCCGCGTCAGCGTGGCGGCAGGTGGATCGGCTTGCCGTGAGGTGTGGCGGCGGCGGCCTGACGCCAGCGTTCGCGCTCGGCGGCGAAATCGTCGTCGGACGCCACCGGGGCGAGGGCCCGCTCCAGGGCCCGCACGAAGGCGACGAAATCAGCCGTTCCGTCCTCCGGCGCCGCGTGCCCGGCCCGCAGCTCCTCGCCATAAAGTGCCGCGAAGCGCCCGGCGTCGATCAACCCGCGGGCGACGAGATGCGCTTTCAGCGCAAAGGCCGACGCCTCCCAGGGCGCCGCGAATGCCGGACCGTCCCGCCGCACGAGCGCGGCGAGATCCTCCGCCCCCTCCGCCGCCGAAGGCCCCTCTGACGCGGCCATCACGCGGTGCCCCCGGCGGGCTCCAGATAAGGCTCCCAAAGGTCGGCGCTCACCGCGCTCGCGGTGGTGTCGGCGCCCCAGAGCTCGGCCCCTTCGAAGACCACCGTATAAAGCGGCTGCGGGTTCTCGCCGAGGCCGTGCGCGTTCGTATCGGGAAACACATGGGTGCCGCGAAAGGCCTCGATGGTGCCGACATGGCCGCGCACATAGGCCGGGGCGCGGGTGTGGGTCGCCGGGTTCATCGGCTTCACGCGCACCCGGTCACCTGCGGTGAAGCGCGGCGCGGGGCCGGGGCGATCCACCGGCCCGCCGCGCGCCAGAACGGGGCGCACCTGGTCCACAGTCAGCAGCCGGGGCGGCGGCTGGTCGAGGTCGATCTCCGCCACCAGCCGTTCCAGCGCGCCGAACCAGATGCCGTAATAGCCGGCGGTGTAGTAGGTCACGTGGGGCAGCGTCTCTCGCATGAACCGCGAATGGTCGAGCGTCCACTGGCCCGTCGTCCCCATCGCCAAGGTGAGGCCGAACACGGTCCTCTCCCACGGGGCATGAAACATCGGCTCGCCCGGCGCATCCGGCACCACGGGACCGAACCCGTGCTTGCCGCCGAGGTCAGCGGGGCCGTTCACGCCGCGGCCCCGTCGCCGGGAAGGGCCAGGCCGGTGCCGATCATCGAGTCGCGCGTCACCAGAGCGGCGAGCTGATCCTCGGTGAGGCCCTCCGTTCCCGCGGGGCGCAGCGGCACCACCATGTAGCGAAGCTCGGCGGTGGAATCCCAGACGCGGATCTTCGTCCCCTCCGGCAGGCTCACACCGAAATCGGCCAGCACTCCGGCCGGATCTGCCACCGCCTTGGCGCGGTAGGGGGCGGACTTGTACCACACCGGAGGCGCGCCCAGCACAGGCCACGGGTAGCAGGAGCACAGCGTGCAGACGACCATGTTGTGCGTCTCGGCCGTGTTGGGGACGGCCACCATGTGCTCGCCTTGCCGGCCGGAAAAGCCGAGCTCGGCGATCGCCGCCGTGGCGTCCGCAAAGAGGCGCTGCGCATAGTCCGGATCGGTCCACGCGCGGGCGACCACCTTGGCCCCGTTCTTCGGCCCCACCTCGTTCTCGTAAACGGAGATCAGCTCGTTCACCGCGTCGGGGTCCACATGCCCCTTCTCCTCCAGCAACGATTGGAGCGCGCGCACGCGCACCTCCATCTCGGACAGGTGGCTGTGGTCGTGATCATGGTCGTGATCGTGATCGTGATCGTGATCGTGGGTGTGCGGATGGTCGGCCATGGTCAGGCGGCTTTCTGTGAACGGTCCGCCGTGCGGCCGCAGCACGCATCGACGAAGGCTTTGAAGATGGCGCGGGACGGCGGATCGGTCCGCACCCAATGTTCCGGGTGCCACTGAACGCCCAGCGCGAACGCGCTCGCCCGGTCGACGCTGATGGCCTCGACTGTCCCGTCGCCCGCGCGCGCTTCGACGGTGAGACCGGGTGCCAGACGATCGATCCCCTGGTGATGCAGCGAGTTCACCTTCACCGGCCCCTCGCCCACGATGGCGGCCAGGCGCCCGCCCCGCGTCACCGTCACGTCGTGCGCCAGGGCGAAGCGCACGTCGACATCCGGCCCGGCGGGGGAGCGGTGATCGTTCCGCCCCGGCAGCGCATGGACCGCGGTGTGCAAGGTGCCGCCCAGCGTCACGTTCAATTCTTGCAGCCCCCGGCAAATCGCAAGCAGTGGCAGCCCGCGTGACAAGGTTTCGCGGATCAAGGGCAGCGTGGTCCTGTCGCGCACCTGGTCGTAGGGCTCGGCGATCGCGCTGGCCTCGGCACCGTAGAGCGGCGGGTGGACGTTGGACCGCGACCCGGTGAAGAGGACGCCCGAGACCACGTCCAAGAGCGGTGCGACGTCAAAGGCTTCGTCGACCGTCGGGAGTTGCACGGGCACAGCCCCCGACACCGCCACCGCGGTCAGATAGCTCGCCGGAGTGCCGGACCACACCATGTCGCGGTGGTCGATGGCGTCGGACGTGACGAGAACAAGGGGCGGCGACATGCGGATACTCCGACCGAAAGCTCCGAGGGAAATGTTAAAGTCTCGTCATCCAACGGACTTCGCAACTTCGCGATGAGGATATGGTCTTGTCTCACGCGCAAGAGTCAGACTACACCCAGCGCTCAAAATTCGCACCGGCGTATCGTGGTCGCGCGCGAGAAGAGGGAGGAAAAAGATGGATCGTCGTTCGTTTCTGATGGGCACCGGCGCCCTTGCTGCCGGCACCACCCTTGCCGCACCCGCGATTTCGCAGGGCCGGAAAGAGTGGAAGATGGTCACCACCTGGCCGAAGAACTTCCCCGGTCTCGGTACCGGCGCGCAACGCTGCGCCGACCGCATCACCAAGCTGACCGATGGCCGCGTCACCGTCAAGCTGTTCGCCGCCGGTGAACTGGTCCCCGCTTTCGAGTCCTTCGACGCCGTCTCCAGCGGAACCGCCGAACTCTACCACGCCCCTGATTATTACTTCCAGGGCAAGCACCCGGCCTTCCCGTTCTTCGCCTGCGTGCCGATGGGCCTCATCTACTCCGAGCAGAACGCCTGGCTGATGCACGGCGGCGGCATGGAGCTGTGGAACGAGCTGTCCAACCAGTTCAACATCAAGCCCTTCCCCTGCGGCAACACCGGCGTGCAGATGGGCGGCTGGTTCCGCAAGGACATCAACTCGCTCGACGATCTGCAGGGCCTCAAGTTCCGCATGCCCGGCCTCGGCGGCGAGGCGATGCGCAAGCTCGGCGTCAACGTCATCGCTCTGCCGGGCGGTGAGATCTTCCAGGCCCTGCAGACCGGCGCCATCGACGGCACCGAGTGGGTCGGCCCCTGGAACGACCTCGCCTTCGGTTTCTACCGCGTGGCGCAGAACTACTACTATCCGGGCTTCCACGAGCCGGCCCCGACCGTCGCCTGCGGCGTCAACATGACCGCCTTCAACGAGCTGTCCGATTCCGACAAGGCCGCCGTCGAGGCCGCCTGCCAGATGGAAAACAGCCTGATGTATTCGGAGTTCGTGGCCAAGAACGGCTCGGCGCTGAACACCCTCACCACCCAGCACGGCGTGCAGCTGAAGGAGTTCCCGCCCGAGGTGTTCGACGCCTTCGCCACCGCGTCGGAAGAAGTCATCGAGTCCGTGGGCGACCACGACGACCTCGGCAAGCGCATCCTCGAGAGCTACAAGAAGGCTCGCAAGGACTACGGCGAGTGGACCGCCATCTCGATCCAGGCCTACACCAACGCCCGCGCACGGGCCGACGCCTCCAAGTAGGCGGCCCCTTCGCCGCGGCGGCCGCATCGGGCGGCGCGGCCACGGCCCCACACCGGCCCCGGCCTGAAGCCGCGGCCCCTTTCGTCAACGCGGCGCAGCGGCCTTCGCCCTGCGCCGCATCTCTATTGGGCAGGGTGAAGAGATGGAACTCCTCGCGACCGCCATCGACAACACCAACCGCGCGATCGGCAAGGTCGTCAGCTGGTTCGTGCTCTTGATGGTCCTGGTTCAGTTCGGCGTCGTCGTGGCGCGCTACGTCTTCGGCGTCGGAAACCTGTGGGCGCAGGAATCCATCATCTACATGCACGGGTTCCTGTTCACCCTCGCCGCCGCCTACACCCTGTCCGAAGAAGGCCACGTGCGCGTCGACATCTTCTACCGTGAAGCCTCGCTGCGCTACCGCGCCTGGGTGGACCTCCTCGGCGCGCTCTTCCTCCTCATCCCGGTCTCGATCATCATCGTCACCACGAGCTGGGGCTATGTCTCCACCTCCTGGCGCGTGTTCGAAAGCTCGCAGGAAGCGTCGGGCATCCCCGCCGTCTTCGCCCTCAAGACCGCGATCCCGGTGATGGGCATGCTGCTCGCCGCCCAAGGCGTCACGATGGTCATCCGCTCCGCCTTGCTGCTGTCGGGCCGCATGCCGACCACGCCCAAGCACGACGTCGAAACCCACATGAGCGCCTGACCCATGGATTTCGGTAACTACCTCGACATCGCCATGTTCGGCGTGGCGGTCGTCCTTCTGCTGACCGGCTTCCCCGTCGCCTTCACCCTCGCCGGCACCGGCCTCATCTTCGCCGGCCTCGGCGTCCTCTACGGCGTCTTCGACTTCGCCTTCGTCCAGGCCCTCGCCCAGCGCATCTACGGCACCATGACGAACGAGGTGCTGATCGCGGTGCCTCTCTTCGTCTTCATGGGCGTTCTTCTGGAGCGCAGCCGCGTCGCCGAGGAGCTGCTGGAGTCCATGGGCCAGCTCTTCGGCCCCATGCGCGGCGGCGTCGGCATCGCGGTGTGCATCGTCGGCGCGCTGCTGGCGGCGTCCACCGGCATCGTCGGCGCCACCGTCGTCACCATGGGCCTCCTGTCGCTCCCCACCATGCTGCGCTACGGCTATTCGCCGGCGCTGGCGTCCGGCACCATCGCCGCGTCCGGCACGCTGGGGCAGATCATCCCGCCTTCCATCGTCCTCGTCATCCTGGGCGATCAGATCTCCAACGCCTACCAGGAAAGCCAGCGCATGCTCCAAGAGCAGGCGTGGGCCAACAACGACTGGTCCTTCGTGCCCGGTCCCCCCGTCTCGGTCGGCGACCTCTTCGCGGGCGCGCTGCTGCCGGGCCTCATCCTCGTCGGCTGCTACATGATCTACATGGTGGTCGTCGCCATCGTGTCGCCGAAGTCGGCCCCGCCGGTGCCGCGCGACCCGGAAAACCCGGTCACGCTGAAGAAGATCGCCCACGCCCTCATCCCGCCCATCGCCCTCATCATCGCGGTGCTGGGCTCCATCCTCGCGGGCATCGCCACCCCCACCGAGGCGGCGGCCATGGGCGGCGTCGGCGCCATCCTGATGGCCGGCTACCGCCAGAACGAAGACAAGCCCTTCTTCATCTACGCCGCCACCTTCGCGCTCATCGCCCTCCTCGTCCTCGTCGCGACGATGGACCTGCGCGTCTCCCGCTCGGAAATCTCCGAGAACGACATGATGGGGATCTACGCCGCGGCGGTGCTGGTCGCGATCGTCTGCCTCGGCCTCCTCGTCTCGCTGTGGCGCATCGCCCGCGTCGGCGTCCTGAAGTCCGTCGTGCGCTCCACCGCCGAAATCACCTCGATGGTGTTCGTCATCCTCATCGGCGCGGCGCTGTTCAGCCTGGTCTTCCGCGGCCTCGGCGGTGACGATCTCGTCGAAGAGGCGCTGCGCGACATGCCCGGCGGCGCGCTGGGCGCGATGATCGCCGTCATGCTCATCATGTTCGTGCTCGGCTTCTTCCTCGACTTCCTGGAGATCGTCTTCGTCGTCGTGCCGCTGGTGGCCCCGGTCCTCCTGATGCTGGAGATGCCGGACGGCTCCACCATGAGCCCGGTGTGGCTCGGCGTGATGATGGCGGTGAACCTGCAGACCTCGTTCCTCACGCCGCCCTTCGGCTTCGCCCTCTTCTACCTGCGCGGGGTCGCCCCCAAGGAGGTGAAGACGGTGCAGATCTACAAGGGCATCATCCCCTTCGTGCTCATCCAGATCGCGATGCTGGTGGCGCTCTGGTACATGCCGACCATCGCCACATGGCTGCCCGAGGTGATGTACGGTCCCTGACCGCCACCCGCCCCACCGCCGACCGTCCCACCGCCGACCATCAAGGCCGCGCCGAACCTCCGGCGCGGCCTTTTTCTTGGCGCGGTCGGCGCCCGCCAAAATCAGACTGAGGGTTATGGAACTGGCCCGATGATGCCCGGCCCGTCCGGCGGGTGCCCTCCCCATTCCGCGCCCCCGGCCATAGACTTCCCCGCGATGGGCCGCCGCAGCAGCCCCAAAAGACGACGGCCGCAAAGGCCGGCACCACAGCGGAGGAAACACCAATGGCGTTCAAGACACTGACCGCGTGCGCGACCATGGCGAGCGCGCTGATCCTGGCCGCGGCCGCCGCACAGGCCGCCCCCAAGACCGTCGACGGGCCGGGCTACATGCCCGAATGCTTCGCCGCCTGGGACGACGATACCGCGCACTTCCAATGGGCCGCCAAGGACGGGCCCTACAAGGTCGCCGTGGTCAACGGCTTCGTCGGCAACATCTGGCGCATCCAGATGATCAAGACCGCGAAAGCCTTCGTCGAGCAGGAGGAGATCGCCCCGCTGGTCGAAGAGCTGAAGGTCGTCTCCGTCGGCACCGACGCGGCGGCGCAGATGGGCGCCATCGAGGACTTCATCAACCAGGGCTACGACGCGATCATCACCATCGCCAACTCGCCGACCGGGTTCGAGCGCGTCATTCGCCTCGCCAACCGCAACGACGTCGTGCTCGTGCCGTTCGACGGGCTGCTCGACTCCAAGGACGTCATGCAGGTGAACGAGGACCAGTATGCGATGGGCGTCATGTCCGCCAACTGGCTGATCGAGCATGTCGGAAACTCGGG
Organism: Acuticoccus yangtzensis; assembly: GCF_001927245.1. Taxonomy (GTDB): domain Bacteria; phylum Pseudomonadota; class Alphaproteobacteria; order Rhizobiales; family Amorphaceae; genus Acuticoccus; species Acuticoccus yangtzensis. The sequence goes on from NZ_MJUX01000009.1 coordinate 9,751, forward strand.
CAAGATCCTGGAAGTGCGCGGTGTTCCCGGCAACACCGTCGACCGCGACCGGCACGAGGGCTTCCGCTCCGTCATGGAGGCGGACGGCAACGACTTCGAGATCGTCGAGGTGGTCGGCAACTGGGCGCCGGGCGACTCGCAGCGCGTGACCGCCGACGCCATCGCCGTCCACGGCCAGTTCGACGGTGTGTTCAGCCAGGGCGGCACCAACGGCACCGTGCAGGCGATGATGGCCGCCGGCCACCCCTTCGTGCCGATCGCCGGCGAGGCGGAGAACGGCTTCCGCAAGCAGATCGCCGAGCACGCCGACGAGGGCCTGAAGGGCCTCTCCTACGGCCAGTCGCCCGGCCTCGTCGCCATCTCCATCAAGGCCGCGCTCGAGGCGCTGCAGGGCAACGTCATGCCGCAGCTCATCTCGGTGCCGATCCCCGCGGTGGACTTCGAGACGGTGAAGGACGGCGAGAACTTCTGGTCCAACCTGCCGGACGACTTCTTCACGCCGAACGAGTTCCCGCCGTGCAACGTGAACATCACCGCGCCGGAGATCATGGCCGAGTCCGAAGCCGACACGCAGTAACAGCGTGAGCCTCACCCCCGCACCGCTCTTGGAGATGCGCGGCATCTCCAAGTCCTACGGCGGCGTCAAAGCCCTCACGGACGTGGATTTCGTCGCCCGGCGCGGCGAGATCCACGCCGTGTTGGGCGAGAACGGCGCCGGCAAGTCCACCCTCATCAAGATCGCCGCCGGGGTCGTCACACCCGACACCGGCACCCTTGCCGTCGACGGCGCGCCCCGCGCCTTCGCCTCGCCGCAGGAGGCGACGGGGGCCGGCATCGTGTGCATGTTCCAGGAGCTGTCGCTGCTGCCGGACCTTTCGGTGGCCGACAACATCTTCATCACCTCGCCGCCGCGCACCCGGCTCGGCCTGATCGACCGGCGCGCCCAGCGCCGCCGCGCCGAGGAGCTTCTCGCCCGCGTCGGCTGCGAGGACATCGACCCCGCCACCCGCATCCGCGACCTTCCCTTGTCGCGCCGGCAGATGGTGGAGATCGCCAAGGCCGTGGGGCGCGATCCCGCCCTCCTCATCCTCGACGAGGCGACCTCAGCGCTCACCGCCGCCGACGTGGAGAAGGTCTACACGATCCTCCACAAGCTGCGCGCGGACGGCCTCGCCCTCCTCTACATCTCCCACCGCATGCACGAGATCGAGGCGCTGGCCGACACCCTCTCGGTGTTCCGCAACGGCCGCCGGGTCGACACCTTCGCCAAGGGCGCCCATTCGGACGACGCGATCGTGCAGATGATGATCGGCCGCGAGTTCGCCAACGTCTATCCCGCCAAACCCAAGCGCGCCGCCCCGCCGCCGCCGGTCCTTCAGGCCGACCGGCTGACCTTCTCCCCCGGCCTCAACGGCGTGTCGCTGACGGTCGGCAAGGGCGAGATCGTCGGCATCGGCGGGCTCGACGGGCAGGGCCAGCGCGAGCTTCTGCTGGCGCTCTTCGGCGTCCTAGCCGGTGTCGGCGGCACGGTGAAGATCGACGGCACCGCGCGCCGGATCGGCTCCCCGGCCGACGCCAAGCGGCCGGAAATCGGCATGGCCCTCATCCCCGAGGACCGCAAGACCGAGGGGCTGATGCTGCCCATGAGCGTCGCCGAGAACATCACCGCCGCCTCGCTCGGCGCCGTCACCAAGGGCGTCGTCATCGACCGCGCCGGGGAGGCGGACAACGTCGGCCGCATGGTGAAGGAGATGCAGATCAAGGTGGGCGATCTCGCCGCCCCCGTCGCCACCCTGTCGGGCGGCAACCAGCAGAAGGTCGTCATCGCCAAGTGGCTCTTGACGAAGCCGAAGATCATCCTCCTCAACGACCCCACCCGCGGCATCGACGTCGGCACCAAAGAGGAGATCTACGCCCTCCTGCGCCGCCTTGCCGACGAGGGCGCCGCCGTCGTCCTCTACACCACCGACTATGCCGAGCTGATCGGCTGCTGCGACCGCGTCCTCGTCATGTACGAAGGCCGCGTGACCGCGGAGCTGACGGGCGAGGCCATCACCGAGACGAACATCGTGTCCGCCGCCCTCAACCTCGCCGCCGAGACCGCCGCATGAGCGCCGCCGCGCGCTTCGTGCGCTACAATGCCGGGCTGATCCTCGCCATCGCCCTCTTCGCCGTCATCTACGGCACCTACGCGGTCCTGCACCCCAACTGGGGGCTGAACGTGGTCCTGCAGAACGCCAACGAGTCGCTGGCGCTGATCTTCGTCGGCATGGCGCAGACGATGGCCGTTCTCGTCGGCGGCCTCGACCTCTCGGTCGGCCCGTTGATGACGCTGACCAACTGCTTCGGCTCCATCGTCATGGCGGGCAGCGGCGGCTCGGTGCTGGCCGGGGTCGTCGGCGCGCTGGCGCTGGGCGCCGCGGCGGGGTTCATGAACGGCTGCGTCATCGTCTACGGGCGCATCCAGCCGATCATCGCGACGCTCGCCACCGGCGCGATCTATCTCGGCTGCGCGCTGATCCTGCGGCCGACGCCCGGCGGCGCAGTCAACGGCGACATCGCCTGGGCCTTCACCAACGACCTCAACGAGCTCGGCCTCACCTTCGGCTGGTGGGAGGATCTCGGCCCCATCGGCCTCCTCCCCATGCAGGCGCTGTTCCTCGCCGCGGTCATCGGCCTCGTCTGGTTCCCCTTCCGCGCCACGGTGCTCGGCCGCGGCTGCTACGCGGTCGGCTCCAACGAGCAGGCGGCCTACATGTCCGGCCTCAACGTCAACCGCTCGAAGATCGCCGCCTTCACCCTCGGCGGCTTCTTCGCCGGTTGCGCGGGCGTCTATCTCACCCTGCAGATGGGCTCCGGCAACGCGGACGCGCCGCAGGCCGCCGAATACACGCTGCGCTCCATCGCGGCCGTCGTCATCGGCGGAACGTCGCTGTTCGGCGGCACGGGCGGTGTCGTCGGCACAATCTTCGGCGCGCTGGTGCTGCGGTCGATCACGTTCATCTTCCGCGTCATCCCGGCGGGGGCGGCGCTCAGCTTCGTCGCCGACCCGCTGCTGCAGCCGCTGTTCGAGGGGCTCATCCTCCTCCTCGCGGTCAGCCTCGGCGCCGCGCGGGTGCTGCGCGTCAAAAACCGCCTGTCGCTGTTCACATGACGGACCGTAGAATGACGTCCTCCGCCACCGCCGCCCGCAAGCCGCGCTTCACCGTCGATTTGCCCATCGTCATCGGCGTGGTGTTCATCGCGCTGATCCTCGCGGTCGGCACGCTCTACACGTTGAAGACGCAAGGCACGGCCACCTTCCTGTCGCCCAACTACCTCGTCCTTCAGCTCCATTCGGGCGCCTTCCTCGGCATCACAGCGGCGGGGATGATGATGGTCATCCTGCTCGGCCACATCGACCTGTCGGTGCCGTGGACGATGACCTCGGGAGCGATGATCGCCACCGCCATCGGCGGCACGACGGGCGACCTCGCGGGGCTTGGCCTCGGTCTTGCCGTCGGCCTCGTCAACGGCTTCGGCGTCGCCTTCCTGCGCGTTCCGTCGATGATCTTCACGCTCGGCATGAACACCGTCCTCCTCGGCCTCATGGTGATGCTGACCGGCGGACACGCCCCGCAAAGCGCGGCGACGGACATGATGACCTTCCTCGGCGCCGAGCGCACCTTGGGCGTCCCCCACTCGGTCGTCCTGTGGGTGCTCGTCTCGGCGGCGCTGGTCTTCGTCCTCACCCGCACAGCGCTGGGGCGGTACATGTACGCCATCGGCAACCAGGAGGCTGCGGCCTACCTGTCGGGCGTCAAGACCCGCCTCGTCATCATGGCGGCGTTCCTCATGTGCTCGCTCTGCGCGGTCATCGCGGGGATGTCGCTGGCCGGCTACTCGGCCCGCGCCTTCCAGGCGATGGGCGACCAGTACCTTCTCCCCTCCATCGCCGCCGTGGTGCTGGGCGGCACCACCATCCTGGGCGGCCAGGGGCGCTATTCGGGCACGGTGATCGGCGTCATCCTCATCGTCCTTCTGCAGAGCGTCCTCAACGTGATGCAGATGGAGGAGGCCTACCGGCAGATCATCTACGGCGTCGTCATCATCGCGATGCTCTTGATCTACGGCCGGCAACGCACCGCCCACCGCTGAGGCACCGCGCACCGGGGAGGCACGGACGCCTCCCTTCCGGCGCTACAATGCGCCGGGAAGCTCGATCGTCGACATGAAGTGCTTGGCGTGCTCGTAGAATGCGGCCGGGGCGTAGCGCAGCTCGCCGCCGGAACTCACCACCAGAGCGAAGCGGTTCGCCGGGAGGCCGGGATCCTCCAGTCGCCGGAAGGTCAGCGACCCCGAGGCGATCTCCCCTTGGGCACCGATGGGCGTCATCACCGAGGCATAACGCCCTGACCGCGCCAGCTCCACCAGCATGCGGATCGAATCGGCCTCCACCATCGGCGGCTGCACCATCATCGCCCGCGCCATGAAAGGCTCGATCACCGAACGGATCGAAATCTCCGGCTTGGCCACCGCCAGCGGGTGGGACAGGCAGTCCGCGATCGTCAGGTTCGGCACGGCCGCCAGCGGATGATCCGGCACCATCAGAACGCCTATGCGCACGTCCCGCCGCAGCGCGACCTCGATCCGCGGCGGCGGCGCGGCGGCGATGAAGCTGAACCCCACATCCACCTCGCCCGCCACGAGGCGCGAGAGAACGTCCGCCGCGGGCAGCACCGCGACATCCATGTGAATGCGCGGGTGGCGGCTCCCGAACTCGGCGATCAGGTCGGGCAGGAAGGAGAGGCCCACACTCTCGATCGTGGCGATCCGCACCTGGCCGGTCCGCAGGCCGCGCAGCATGTCGAGCTCGGCCATCGCCGATTCCAGCGGCGTGGTGATCCGCCGCGTGTGGCGGAAGAGAATTTCCCCCGCCGGCGACAATTTCAGGCGCCGAACCTCCCTTTCGAACAGGGAAAGGCCGAGTGCGTCCTCCATTTGCCCGATTTGACGGGATACGGCCGAGGATGAGACATTCAGTCGCCGCGATGCTTCGCGGATGGACAAACATTCAGCGACCGCGTTGAAATAGATTAATGAAGGCTGGTGAAAGACCCGGGCAAGAAGGGCCGGTGACAGAGCCGACTTCCGCGGCCGCGTATCGTCAGAATCGTGAGCCTGCGCCGGGCCCCCTTCGCTGAGGGCGTCGGATCGGGGCATACTGCCGCTCCATGTGTTGCCGTATTGGCAGCATAGCGCTCTCTTATTGATTATTTCAACATCATGCCAATCGCGTAGGCTGTGTTTGCGGACTGCCGGCACGTCTCAAAGCGTGCCGGCGGCGCCGCAGCCGATTATCCCAACGATGGATGAGCCGGCGCAGCGGCCCTTTCGCCACTGCGCCGGCCCAATAAAGGCGTAGGCGGATGGATCTGAACACTGTGGAGGAACTGGACCGGCCAAAAGGCGGCGCGGCGGTGGCAGCCCGCGCAGGCCGGTTGAACGACAGTGAAGCGTGGCTGGCAGGCGGAACCTGGCTCTTTTCCGAACCGCAGCCCAGGGTGTCCAAACTGGTCGACATCACCGGCGCGGGCTGGGCGCCGCTGACCATCAACACGTGCGGCCTCGAAATCGCCGCCACCTGCACCGTCGCCGAACTCGACGCGCTGCGCACCCCCGAGGATTGGCGCGCCGCTCACCTCATCGGCGCCTGCAGCCGCGCCTTCCTCGCCTCCTTCAAAATCTGGAACGTCGCCACAGTCGGCGGCAACCTGTGCATGGGCCTTCCGGCGGGGCCAATGATCTCCCTCACCGCCTCGCTCGACGGCGCCTGCCGGATCTTCGGCCGCGACGGGTCCGAGTGGGAGGTCCCCGCCCTCGACTTCGTGGTCGGCCCGCAGCAAACCGTTTTGCGGCCGGGTGAGCTGTTGCGGTCGATCCGCATCCCGGTCGACAGGCTGCGCCGGCCGGCGGCCTTCCGGCGTATCGCCCTGTCGCCGATGGGCCGCACCGGGGCGCTCGTCATCGGCACACTCGCCCCCTCGGGCGGCATCGACATCACGATCACCGGCGCCACGCCGCGCCCGGTGCGGATCGCCTTCCACACGGTGCCCGACGCCACATCCGCCGCCCGTGCCGTGGACGCGGCCATCCCGGTGGGCGGATGGTACGACGACGTCCACGGCAGCCCCGAGTGGCGGCGCGCCATGGTGAAGGAGTTCGCCGGGGAAATCAGCGAGGAGCTGGGCGCTGCGGCCAGGATGCGGCAATGACTTTCACCGTCAACGGCCAAGAGACGGACGCAGAACCCCGCCCCGGCCAATGCCTGCGCACATTTCTGCGCGATCAAGGGTGGTTCGGGGTCAAAAAGGGGTGCGATACCGGCGACTGCGGCGCCTGCACCGTCCACGTCGACGGTAAACCCGTCCACTCCTGTCTGATGCCCGCCGTCCGCGCCGAGGGCCGCGCGGTCACCACCATCGAAGGCCTCGCCGAGGGCCACGTCCTCCACCCCGCCCAGCAGCACTTCCTCGACGCCCAGGGCTTCCAGTGCGGCTTCTGCACCGCCGGCATGGTGATGACCACCGCCGCACTCGACCAAGGCCAGCGCACCGACCCGGACCGCCTCTTCAAAGGCAACCTCTGCCGCTGCACCGGCTACCGCCCCATCCGTGAAGCGGTCCGCGGCCAGCCCGTCCCGCCCGGCCCTCGCGATGCTCCCGCCCCCGCCGGCCTCGCCGTCGTCACCGGCCGCGCCCGCTTCACGATGGATGTCGCCCCCGCCGGCATCCTGCATCTCAAGATCCTGCAAAGCCCCCACGCCTCGGCCCGCATCCTCGCGATCGACACCACCGCCGCCATGGCCGTCCCCGGTGTCGTCGCCGTCCTCACCCATGCCGATGCGCCGGCCCGCTGCTTCTCCACCGCCCGTCACGAGAACCCGCTCGACGATGTCGACGACACCCGCGTGCTCGACGACGTCGTGCGCTTTGCCGGGCAGCGCGTCGCCGCCGTCGTCGCCGAAACGGAAGCCGCGGCGGAGAAGGCACGCGATCTCATCGCCGTGGACTACGAGCTTCTGCCCGCCGTGCTCGATCCCGTCGAGGCGCTCTTGCCGGGGGCGCACATCGTCCACGACAAGCCGCTCTCGTCCCGCATCGCGAACCCGGCGCGCAACATCGTCGCCGAGCTCTCCGGCGGCACGGGTGACGTCGAGGCCGGTTTCGCCGCCGCCGACGCGGTGCACGAGGCGACCTACGAGACGCAGCGCGTCCACCACGCCCAGCTCGAAACCCACGGCGCCATCGGCTGGCTCGACGCGGAAGACCGCCTCACCGTCCGCACCTCCAGCCAGACGCCGTTCCTGACGCGCGACGCCCTCGCCACCCTCTACGGCCTGCCGCGCGGCAAGGTGCGCGTGTTCTGCGAACGGATCGGCGGCGGCTTCGGCGGCAAGCAGGAGATGTTGACCGAGGACATCGTCGCCCTCGCCGTGTTGAAGACGCGCCGCCCGGTGAAGCTGGAACTCACCCGCGCCGAGCAGTTCACCATGACGACCACGCGCCACCCGATGCGCATCACCGTGAAGGTCGGCGCGCGCAAGGACGGCACGCTGACCGCCATGCAGATGCACATGCTGTCCAACACCGGCGCCTACGGCAACCACGGGCCGGGCGTGCTGTTCCACGGCTCGGGCGAGTCGATCGCACTCTATCGCTGCCCCAACAAGAAGGTGGACGGGGTCGCGGTCTACACCAATCAGATGCCGTCCGGCGCCTTCCGCGGCTACGGCCTCAGCCAGACCAACTTCGCCGTCGAAAGCGCCATGAACGCGCTCGCCGCCCGCCTCGGCATCGACCCTTATGCGTTCCGCCGCAAGAACATGGTGATGCCCGGCGACCCGATGGTGTCGCTGGACGCAGGTCCGCACGACGTCGAATATGGCAGCTACGGGCTCGACCAGTGCCTCGACCTCGTGGAACGGGCGATGAGCGAGACACCACCCGCCTATGCGGAGACGAGCGCTGCGGCCACCGGCACCGGCGCGCGTGACGAGATGGGCGACCCGGCCGACTGGCTGATCGGCCGCGGCATGGCGGCCGGCATGATCGACACGATCCCGCCCCGCGGCCATATCGCCGAATGCTGGATCCGCGTGTCCGAGAGGGGCTACGAGCTCGGCACGGGCACCGCCGAGTTCGGCAACGGCACCAGCACCGTGCACGCCCAGATGGCGGCGGACGCCCTCGGCACCACCCCCTCCCGCATCCGCCTGAAGCAGTCCGACACGGACGTCAGCGGCCACGATTCGGGCGCCTTCGGGTCCACGGGCACCGTCGTCGCCGGGGCCGCCACCTTGATCGCCGCCGAGAAGCTCGCCGGCCTCATCCGCCAGGCCGCCGCCGACCGCCTCGGCATCGCGGTGGACGCCGTCACCCTCGGCCCGGACGGCGCCACGGGAGCAGGACGCACCCTTCCGCTCAGCACCTTCGCAGGGCTGTCGGCGGACGGGCGAACCCGCGGCACACCCCGATCGGTCGCCTTCAACGTCCAGGCCTTCGAGGTCGCGGTGCACCGGCGCTACGGCACCATCCGCATCCTGCGCAGCGTCCACGCCGCGGACGCCGGAACCGTGATCAACCCACGCCAGTGCCGCGGTCAGATCGAGGGCGGCGTGGCCCAGGCGCTCGGCGCCGCGCTCTGGGAACGGGTGATGATCGACGGCGAAGGCCGCGTGACCAACGCCGCCTTCCGCGGCTACCACATCCCCGCCATGGGTGACCTCCCGGTCACCGAGGTGCACTTCGCCGACACCTATGACAGCATCGGCCCGCTCGGCGCCAAGTCGATGTCGGAAAGCCCCTACAACCCGGTCGCCGCGGCCCTCGCCGCCGCCATCCACGACGCGACCGGCGTCCACCTCACCGCGACCCCCTTCCTTGCCGACCAGCTCCACGGACGGCTCGGTGCCGCCCGGAGCGCCGCCGCCATTTCCCCGACCGAGGAGACTTTCCGTGACGTCATCGCCGTATGAATACAAGCTCTTCAACAAAAGCGACTACAGCGCCTTCTGGGCACTCTTTACGGACAATTTGATCAATCTCCTGGTGCTGTCGGGCATCTGCCGCTTCGTCTTCGGCATGCCCACGGAGATCGTCTTCGGGCGCATCCTGCCGGGCGCGGCCATCGCCATCATGTTCGGCGTCGCCGTCTACGCTTATCTCGCCAAGCGCGCCGCCGCCAAGGCCGGGCGCGACGTCACCGCGCTCCCCTACGGCATCTCGACGCCGGTGATGTTCGTCTACCTGTTCGGTGTCATCGGGCCGATCTATTGGGCCACCAACGACCCGATGCTGGCCTGGCAGGTGGGCATCGGCGCCGGCTTCATCGGCGGCATCGTGGCCGCCCTCGGTGCCATCGTCGGCCCGATGCTGAAGGCCGTCACCCCGCGCGCGGGCATGCTCGGCACCCTGTGCGGCATCGCGCTCGTCTTCATCGGCTCCGTGCCGCTGGCCGAGATCTTCGAGAAGCCGCTGATCGGCTTCGCCTCGCTCGCCATCATCCTGTGGGGTCTGGTCGGCCGCTTCAAGCTGCCGTTCAACGCGCCCGCGGGCCTCGCCGCGCTGGTGGTCGGCGTCGTCATCGCCATCATCCTGGGCGAATCCACCCTCAGCGTCGACGGGCTCGGCTTCTACCCGCCGCTCCCCTATTTCGGCGACCTGGTGCTCGGCATTCAGCACCTGTGGGCCAATCCCGAGCTCTTCCTCGTGCTCATCCCGGTGCAGATCTACAACTTCATCGAAACGATGAACAACGTGGAGAGCGCCGAGGCCGCGGGCGATCACTATCCCGTCGCCGTCTGCCAGGTGACGGACGGTGCGGGCACCATGGTCGGCGCGCTGTTCGGCTCGCCCTTCCCGACCACCGCCTATATCGGCCACCCGGCCTACAAGAAGATGGGCGCCCACGCGGGCTACGTGATCGCCGTCGGCACGGTCATCCCGCTGGCGGCCTTCTTCGGCCTGCTCGCCTTCCTCGGCGACCTGATGCCGGTGGCCGCCGCCGCGCCCGTCCTCGTCTTCGTCGCCCTGTCGCTGGTCACCAACACGGCGGGCTCGGTGCGGCCGGAGCACATGGCCGCCGTCGCCTTCGCCATCCTGCCCCACGTGTCGGACTTCCTCATCGTCAAATGGGGCTCGCTGATGGGGGCGCTCAGCGCCGCCGGTGTCGAGGGTCTGCCGCAGCTCGGCGACCCGGCCCTCACCGCCGCCATGCTGCAGCAGGGCGCGCACTATACCGGCCACCTGGCGCTGTCCCAGGGCGCGATCCTCACCGGCCTCATCTGGGGCGCCATCGTCGCCTCGCTGATCGACGGTGAGTTCAAGGTCGCGGGCGGCTTCACCCTGGCGGGCGCGGCGATGGCCTCGGTCGGCATCATCCACGGCGCCAGCCTGCACATGCCGACGCTGGCCGGGCCGACCGGCGGCTATCTCCTCGCCGCCGCCTTCTTCCTCATCTACCCGCTCGTCCTGGGCGACAAGGCCGCCGACCGTGTCGAGGCGGGGCCGGACGGCATCGCCCCGCCCGCCCCGGCGGAATAAGAAGCGCACCCGCCGGACCCGTCCGGCGGGCCGCCTCGGCGCCGCGGACGCCCTCGTCGCGCGGGGTGTCCGCGGCGTCGTCGTTTCAGGCGGCGGGCATCTCCATCGCGGGGGCCGCCACTGCGGCAACCGTCACGCCCAGCAGCGCCGCCAGTTCATCCGCCGAGGTCGCGACCGCCACCGCCCCCGCCTCGCGCAGGATGGCGACGCGGTTCGGGCGCGGATCGCCCGGCGTCACGAAGCCGATCGGCGTCACCCCCGCCCCCAAGGCCGCTGCGATGCCGGGCGGGTTGTCGTCGATCATCACCGCGTCCGCCGCGTCCGCGCCGAGCCGCTCCAGGCACAGCGCCACGAGGTCCGGCGCAGGCTTCGGCCGCGCCACCATCTGCGCCGAATAGACGTGCGCCCCGAACGGCTCGCGCACCGGAAGCCGCCCGAGCGAATTGTTCAGCCGGTCCACCTCGCTGTTGGAGGCGACGCACATCGGCCTGCCCGACGCGCCCACCGCCCGAACCAGCGCCTCGATCCCCTCGATCGCCGTCAGCTCCCGCGCGAAAGCCTCCAGAATGCGCGGCCGCGTCCCGTCCAGAATCGCCAGCGGATCGGCGATGCCGTCCTCAGCGCGCATCAGCTCCACCATCGTCGTCTTGGCGAGGCCGGTGAAGCGCAAGTGCACCGTCTCGCCGGTCATCGGATGGCCCGCCTCGGTCAGCGCCTCGGCCAGGATCCGCGCCGACATCATCTCGCTGTCGATCAGAACCCCGTCACAGTCGAAGATCACCGCGCCCTGCGGCAAGGACGCCGCGCCGGTCATGCATAATCCCGGTAGCGGCTCTCGCCGAACGCGCCGTCCCGGCAGGTCAGCGCCAGGTCCGGCCGGTCTGTCGTCATGTTGCCGACGCCGCGCGCCAGAAATTCACGCATCGTCGCCTCGTCGTTCACGGTCCACACGCACACTCGCTCCACGTCCCAGGACGCCGCCACGGCATCCCACTCGGGTTCGAGGAAATCGTGGCGCAGCGCCATCACGTCGGCAAGGCCGTGAACGCGGCCGATGAACGCGGCCAGCCCGCCCTGCCGCGTGATCCACGCCTCGTCCGCCGACACCAGGCGGCGGATCCCTGGCGCAGCGTCACGGCACGCCTCCAGCACGTCGACCGAGAAGGACGTTAGATGGCAGCGCGGCCCCAGCCCGCGCGCCGTAACCGCCTCGGCCACCTTCGCGGCCAGGCCCTCATAAGGCCGCCCATCCACGCCGAGCTTCAGCTCAACATGCAGCCCCAGCCCCTCGGCGGGGGCGAGGATGTCCAAGACGTCACCCAAGGCCGGCAACCCGTCCTCGCTATCGGTCAACCGCACCGCACGCCGCGCGTCCGGCGTCAGCGCCGCGACCGGTCCGGCGGCGTCGGTGGTGCGGTCCAGAGTGGCATCGTGGATCACCACGACCTCACCCGCGTCCGTCAGGTGAACGTCGAACTCGATCGCGTCGCACGCCAGCGCCACGGCGTTGCGGAAGCCGGTGGCGGAATTCTCGGCCCACAGATTGCGGGCACCGCGATGGCCGATGATGGCGGTCATGAAACGTCTCCGTCAGCGGATGGTGGGGTCGAGCTTGTCGCGCAGCCAGTCGCCGACCAGCGAAATGGACAGCGTGGTCAACGAGATGACCACAGCGGGCGCCAGCATGATCCACGGCGCCGTGGTGAGATACTCGCGCCCGAAGCCGATCATGTTGCCCAGCGACGTCTCCGGCGGCTGCACGCCGAGGCCGAGAAACGAGAGCCCCGATTCCATCAGGATGATTTCGGGAAAGGTCAGCGTCATCGACACGATCAGCGTCGACGCCACGTTGGGCAGGATGTGCTTCAGGTACACCCGCGCCGGTGTGCCGCCGAGCTGCACCACCGCCGCGGCATAGCCCTGCGCCCCGGCCGAGATGGCGAGGCCGCGGGCGATGCGCGCATAGCGCTCCCACCCGTAAAACCCCATCAGCGCCACCAGCAGCACCATGGAGGAGCCGAAGAAGGCCAGCACCGCCAATGACATGATGAGGAAGGGCAGCGCCGCCTGAAAGTCCGCCAGCATGATGACGATGTGTTCCGCCAGCCCCCGGAACCGCGCCGCCAAAAAGCCGAGCGTCGTGCCGAACACGGCCGACAGGATCGTCGCCCCGAAGGCGATGACGAACGACACCTGCACCGACTGGATGAGCCGCGAAAGCACGTCGCGCCCCAACTCGTCGGTGCCGAGGAGGTGCCCCGGCGTCAGCGGCGGAACGAGGCGCGCCATCAGGTCCATCTGCGTGATCGAATAGGGCCGCAGCCAATCGGCGAAGACGGCGACGAAAAGCGTCGCGCCCAGCCAGACCATGCCGAAGGCGACGCTCCACGGAACCAGACGGCGCAGGCGCGTCGTCAGTCCGGGGCGGCGCACGGCGGGGGCGGCGGCGATGTCGGTGAGGGCCATGGTTGCCTCCGCTCAGTGGGCCGCGTGGCCGCGCAAACGCGGGTCCAGCCAGCCGTACAAAAGGTCGACGACGAGGTTCGACACCACCATCACCGCCGCCACGAGGAGAAGGATGCACTGCACCACCGCCAGGTCGCGGTTGGTGACCGAGACGATGAGCAGGCGGCCGATGCCGGGCCAGCTGAAGATCGTCTCCACCACCACCGCGCCCGCCAGCAGCGAGCCCACCATGAAACCGACGATGGTCACGATCGGCACCGCCGCGTTGGGCAGCGCATGGCCGCGCACCACGCTGCCCCAGGTCACCCCCTTGGCCGACGCGGTGCGGATATAAGGCTGCCCCATCACCTCGATCATCGCCGAGCGCGAAAAGCGGGCGAGGATGCCGATGCCGCCGACGCTCATCGCGATGACGGGGAGGATGGCGTGCTGCCAAGTCGCATCGCCGCCCGACGGCAACCATCCCAGCGTGACCGCGAAGACCAGCACCAGCACCAGCCCCATGACGAAGGACGGGATGGTGAAGCCCATCACCGCGCCGAGGATCACCCCGCGGTCGATGGCGCTATCGCGGTGCAGCGCGGCATAGATCCCGGCCGGAATGCCGATGGCGAGTTGCAGCAGCAGCGCCGGAAGCGTCAGCTCCAACGTCGCCGGGATGCGCTCGACGACGAGGTCCAGCGCAGGCGACTGGCCGCGCATGGAGACCCCGAAATCGCCGGTGAAGATCGCCTGGATGTAGGCGACATATTGCACCCACACCGGCTGATCGAGGCCCCATGCGGCGCGGAAGGCGTTGACCGCCTCGATCGGCGCATCCGGCCCCATGATGACGGCGGCCGGGTCGCCGGACAGGCGCAGCACAACGAAGGCGAAGGTCATCACCGCGATGATGGTGACGAAGGCGCGGCCGAAACGGATCAGGACGAAACGGAACATGACGGACTCTCAGGCGGGCGGGCGGACGGGCGTCAGGCGGCGAGGCGATCTGCGCCGCCGACGAGGTGACACGCGGCGCGGCGACCGGCGGCGGTGGGAACGAGCGCCGGCGCCTCGGCGCGGCAGGAGGCGACGGCGTGCGGGCAGCGCGGGTGGAAGGCGCATCCGGCCGGGCGCGCCGCGGGGTTGGGCGGCTCGCCCTTCAGGATCATCCGCCCGTCCAGCCGCTTTCCGGGCGCCGGAACGGACGACACCAGCGCCTGCGTATAAGGGTGCTGCGGCGCGGCGAAGACGGCCTCCACCGGCCCCTCCTCGACGATCTCGCCGAGGTACATCACCGCCACCCTGTCGGCGAGATTGCGCACCACCTTCAGGTCGTGGCTGATGAACACCATGGCGAGGCCGTTCGCCGCCTGCATGTCGGCCAGAAGGTTCACCACCTGCGCCTGAATGGAGACGTCGAGCGCGGACACCGGCTCGTCGCACACCAGAAGCGACGGGCCGCAGGCGAGCGCGCGGGCGATGACGACACGCTGACGCTGCCCGCCGGACAGTTCGTGCGGATAGCGCCCCGCCTGGTCCGGCCGCAGCCCCACCGCCTGCATCAGCTCGGCGACGCGGGCGCGCCGCTCGGCCCGGTTGCCGCGGGCGTGGATGTCCAGCGGCTCGCGGATCTGGTCGGCGATGGTCAGGCGCTTGTCGAGCGCGGCGAGCGGGTCCTGATGCACCATCTGCATGTGCGCCCTCAGCGCGCGCCATGCCGGTGTGCCGGCGGCGGGCAGCGGCGCGCCCGCGAAGCGAACCACACCCTCCTGCGACGGGTCGACGCCGAGCAGCATCCGCCCCAACGTGGACTTGCCGGACCCGCTCTCGCCGACGATGCCGAGCGTCTCCCCCTGCGCCACCTTCAGGCTGACGCCGTTGACCGCACGCACCGGAACCGGCTGCCCGAACAAGCCCTTGCGCGTCTCGTAAATGCGAACGAGGCCGTCCGCCTCCAGCAGCGGCGCCGCCTTTCGTGGCGTGTCTCGGGTTACGTCCGGCATCACATCCAGCGTCACTGCGCGGCCTCCTGCCAGCGGCCGCGGTCCGGCCCGGAACCGGCCGGCCCCGCCCCGTGCGGCCCCGGCATGAAGGGCGGCGCCGCCTCATCCACCGCACGCACCGCCGCCGAGGCTCGCGCCGCCGGGTGCTGCGCCTCCGCAGGGGTGCGCGCGTCGGCCGGAACGGGGTCGAAACAGGCGAGCGCACGCCCGTCCGCATCCGGCTCGAGCCGCGGGCGCTGCAGGCTGCAAACGGCCACCGCACGCGCGCACCGCGGCGCGAAGGCACAGCCCTGCGGCAGCGCACGCGGGTCCGGCACCGTGCCGGGGATCGGCGAAAGGCGCGTCCGCGGCCCGGTCAGCGACGGCAACGCATCGAACAGGCCGCGCGTATAGGGATGGCGCGGCGCGTCGAACACCCGCCCCACCGGCCCGGATTCCACGATGCGCCCCGCATACATCACGCAGATGCGCTCGCACACCTGCGCCACCGCGCCGAGGTCGTGGCTGATGAACACCACCGCCATGCCCATCTCCTCGCGCAACGTCGCGAGTAGATCGAGGATCTGCGCCTGGATCGTCGCGTCCAGCGCCGTGGTCGGCTCGTCGGCCACCAAAAGGTCCGGCTCGCCCGCCAGCGCCATGGCGATCATCAGCCGCTGACACTGCCCGCCGGAGAATTCGTGCGGGTAGAGGTCGAAACGGCGCGCCGGATCGGGGATGCCGACGAGCTCCATCAGCCGCACCGCCTCGCGCCGCGCCGCCTTGCCCTTCAGGCCGCGGTGGATCCCCAGCGCCTCGGTGATCTGCCGCCCGGCGCGGATCACAGGGTTCAGCGCGCTCGACGGGTCCTGGAAGATCATCGCCACCTTGGCGCCGCGCACCCCCTCCAGCGTCGCGCGCTGCGCGCCGACGAGATCCACCGCGCCGAGCCGCACCTGACCCGACACGCGCGCCTTCGCCGGCAAGAGGCCCAGCGCCGCCAGCCACGTCACCGACTTTCCGCAGCCGGATTCGCCGACGAGGCCCACCGCCTCGCCCGGCGCCACGTCGAGGTCGATCCCGTGCAGCACCGGCACGCCGTCGAAGGCGACCGAAAGATCGCGGATTTGAACCAGATGGGAACGAGACATCAGCGGCCCCCCGTTGGGTTTCGTGCCGGCAATCCGGCAAACGCAAAACCCCGGCGGCACGAGGCCGCCGGGGTGAAACGACGCGGTGAAGGCGCTCAGTCGGCCCAGTTGCCGGCGCGGAAGTCCATGGCGAAGGCCGGAGCCGCACGCCAGTTGAGGTCGGAGCGCATGCCGGTGAACACCGCGTTCTGGTGCAGCACCTGGTAGGCCGGGTCCTCACGCTCGCAGATTTCCAGCATCCGCTTGGCCGCGGCCTTGCGCTTGTCGTGATCCGTGGAGGTCTCCATCAGCACGCAAAGCTGGTTCATCTCGTCGTTCGACCAGTCGCGCATCTGCTGGATCTGGCTGTTCGGGCCGAACTGGACGACGATCGGCGTGATCGGGTCGTTGATGTTGTTCGACGCCGACCAGTCGCGCACACCCTTCACGCCTTCGTGGGCGTGGATCTGGCCCCAGTTCTCCACCATCTGGATCTCGACGTTGAGACCGACCTGGCGCCACATCTCCACCATGATCTGCCCATTGGGCGTCTGGTTGATGTAGTAGTTGTTGAGGAGGCGATAGGGGATCGCGTCGCCCTTGTAGTTCGCCTGGCGCAAGAGGTCGCGGGCGAGCTCCGGGTTATATTCCGGCACCGTCCAACCTTCGATGAACATGTCCGACGCGCGGAAGCTCTCGAACTGCAGGCCGGCCGGTATCACCGTCATGCCGCCCCACAGGGAGTCGACGATGGCGCGGCGGTCGATCGAGTGCGTCATCGCGCGGCGCACCAGCGGATCGGCCAGGATCTCGTTCTCGGTGTTGAAGGTCGAGATGCGGTGGTTCCAGATGGTGGAGGACTGCACCTCGAACCCGGCCGCGTTCTGCACGCTGGCGATCTGGTCCGGCGGCAGGTCGCAGGCGAAGTCGTATTCGCCCGACAAAAGCCCGTTCACGCGGCTCGCAACCTCCGGCACCTCGACGAAGGTGATGCGCTCCAGCGGCGGACGGCCGCCCCAATAATCGTCGAACGCGACCAAGGTCAGCGACACGTCCGGGCGGTACTCTTCGACCATGTAGGGGCCGGTGGTGACGGGCTTCTTGGCCCAGTCGGCGTAGGTTGCCGCCTCGTCCCAGCCGCGGCGGCTCAGGATCTGGCTGCCATAGGCGTAAAGGCGGCCCTCCAGCGTCACGTCCGGCGTCGCGTTGTGCAGGCGCACCGTGTACTTGTCGACGACCTCGATGCCGGCCAGCGCAGGCCACAGGCGGCGGCCGATGCCCGGCACCGCGGCCGGCAGATCCTTACCGGTCTGCGGGCGGTAGTCCTCGGCGTAGATCGTCTTGCCGCCCGCGGGCTCGGTGTCGGCGAACACGCGCTCGGGCGAGAAGGAGAAGGCCACGTCCTCGGCCGTCATCTCGTCGCCGTTGTGGAAGCGCACGCCCTCGCGCAGCTTCAGCTCGATGGTCTGATCGTCGAGCCGCGTCCACTCGGTGGCGAGGCCGGGGACCGGACCCTGGTTGCCCATCCAGTCACGCAGGATGAGGCCTTCCCACAGGTTCGGGAAGAAGACGCGCTCACCGACGTTCGACTGCTCGTGATACGGGTCCAACGTGTTGTTGTTGGAGATCTTCTGCACCGCGATGGTGAGCGACGGGCGCGCACCCTGGGCGCGCAGATAACCCGGCAGCGCCAGCGTGCCGGCGGCCGCGCCCATGAGGCCGAGCGCATGGCGGCGATTGAGGATGAGCATGTGTCACTCCAGTCGTCTGGCGCAGCGGCGCCGGGGACAAGGGCGGCCGCGACGATGCGGCCCGATCCCCGCCGCCTACCGAGCGCGCTTGACGCTCTGACGACACTTTCAAAACGCTTTTGTTACAGCCGCATGGCGGATTGCCGCGCCGCCGCGCGCAAGGGGCTTCGTCATCGGACCGTCACGCCAGCGTCGTCGCAGCGTCATCGGCCGGGCCTAGCCGGGGGCGTGACCTCTCCCCCGATTGGATGCCTCCCCATGACCGACCTGCCCCTCCTCGGCGCGGCAATGCCGCTCGATGTGCTCGAAACCCTGCGCGACTTCATCGTCGACGAGGGGCGCGACCTGGAGCTTCAGGACTTCATCTTCGCCGAGGTGCTGGACGGTGATTGGCAGCCCAAGGTGGACCGCGCGCGAAAGCTGCTGGACGGTTATGCCGGGCGGCTCGGTATCCACGGGCCCTTCTGGGGGCTGACGATCGCGAGCCACGATCCCGAGATCCGCGCGGTGGTGACGAAGCGCATGCGCCAAGGCCTCGCCGTCTGCGAGGCGCTCGGCGCGACGCAGATGGTGATCCACAGCCCCGTCACCACCTGGGACGCCAACAACCTCGACAATCTGCCCGGCCAGCGCGAGGCGCTCGCCGAACGCGTCCACCTGACGCTGGACCCGGTGATTTCCCAGGCCGAGGCCGCAGGGGTGACGATGGTGCTGGAAAATATCGAAGACAAAGACCCCGCCGCGCGCTGCGTTCTGGCGGACAGCTTCGCCAGCCCCGCCGTCGCCGTCTCCATCGACACCGGCCACGCCCACTATGCGCACGGTTCCACTGGCGCGCCGCCGGTCGACTACTATGTGCGCGCGGCCGGCGACCGGCTGCAGCACATCCACCTGCAGGACGCCGACGGTTATGCCGACCGCCATTGGCGCATCGGCAACGGCACGGTGAACTGGCCGGCCGTCTTCGCCGCGCTCGGAACGTTGTCGTCGCGCCCGCGCCTCATCATGGAGCTGCGCGACAAGTCCGGCATCCTGCCCTCCGCGGCGTGGCTGAACGCCGCCGGTCTGGCACGCTGAAGCGATGAAACCGGGCAGCACCCTCCTCGTCACCTTCGACGGCCTGCGCCGCGACCGGGCGACCGCCGATCTGATGCCGAACCTCGCCGCCTTCATGGCCGCGGGGACGGACTTCATCAACGCGCGCAGCATGTTCCCCAGCGAAACGCGGGTGTGCGTGACGAGCACCTTCACCGGCTGCGCGCCGGCCGACCACGGCCTCGTCGCCAACACCTTCCACCACCCGGCGCTGGCGGGGCGCCCGGTCAACACCGGTCAGGTGGACGACCTGATGCACGTCACCGCCGCGGGGCCGCTGCTGCACGCCGTGCCGCTCGGTGACCGGCTGGCGGCGGCGGGCAAGTCGATGGTGGTGGTCAGCACCGCGTCGACCGGGTCCACGCATCTGATGAACCCCCACGCCGCCGCCAACGGCCACGAGGTCTTCTCCTGCCACCAGACCAACGACCGTGACGCCGCCATCGACCGCGACGCACGCGCCCTCCTCGGCCCCGTCCCGCCGATGACGACGCCGAACGACGCGCGCATCACCCACGCCGGGCGCGTCGTCACCGAGATCGTCTGGCCGAGCCGCGACCCCGACCTGTGCGTCCTGTGGCTGAACGACCCGGACCTGACCGAGCACGCCTTCGGGGTGACGGCGCCCGAGACCGAGGCGGCGCAGCGGCACACCGACGCCGTGTTCGGCGACATCCTCGCCTGGTGGCGCCGCGGGAAGGGGCCGGAAAATCTCATCGTGATGTCGGACCACGGCCAGATCACCGGGTCCGCTCTCGCCTCGCCCGCGGCCGACCTCGCCGGCGGATGGGAAGGCCGCCTGTCGCCCGGCGTCTTCAACGGCCTGTGGCTGGACGATCCTTCCCCCGCCGCCGTCGCACGCATGGTGGACCGGCTGACCGAAATGCCCTGGTGCGGCCTCGTCTTCACCGGGCGCGGGGCCGATGCCGCCGTGGGTACGCTGCCCATGGGCCTCACCGCGCAAGGCCACGCCCTGGCGCCGGACATCGCCTTCACGCTGCGCTCCACCGGGCCCGACCACGGGCGCGACGCGGCCGAGCAGAGCCGCTACTTCGCCGACTACATCGCGGTCGGCGGCGGCATCCACGGCGGGCTGAACCGGGGCGAGCTCTCCACCGTGCTCGCCGGGGCCGGACCGCGCTTCCAGGCCGCCACCGTCAGCGACACGCCCTGCTGGCTGCCCGACATCGCCCCCACGATCCTGCACCTTCTCGGCCTTCCCGCCCACGGCATGCGCGGCCGGGCGCTGACCGAGGCGTTCGGCGAAGCGCCCCCCACCGTCACACACACTGTGCACACGGTGGAGCATCGCGGCTTCGTGCAGCATCTGGCGCGGTGGGAGGTCGGCGGCCGCGGCATCGTCGACGAGGGATGGACCGAGGGCACCGGCGCCTGGGGCTGATCCGCAGCGCAACAGCCCCGGCGGCGACCCCGTACGAAGAACCGCCGCCACATGCCCCGGCCGCGCGCACGTCACCGCGGCGGGCCGGGCGCATCGCGGCGGACGCTCACCCGTCGATGAGCGCCCTCAGCTTGGTGAGGCGCGCCTCGGCCGTTTCCCCGTAGGCGATCGTCCCTGCGAAATCGCCCTGCGCATCCATCAGATAGACGGCGGCGGAGTGGTTCATCGTGTAGCCGCCGCCCTCCAGCGGCACCTTTTCCCAAAACACGCGGTAGTCGCGCCGCAGGGCCTCGAGGTCCTCGTCATCGCCGATCAGGCCGACGATGCGCGGATCGAACACACCGAGATAGTCTGACAGAAACGCCGCCGTATCCCGCTCCGGGTCCACGGTGACGAACAGCACCTTCAGCCGGTCCCCGTCCGCGCCGAGTTCGCCGAGCGCCGTCGACATCTCCCACAGCGTGGTCGGGCAGATCTCCGGACAATGGGTGAAGCCGAAGAAGACCGCGAAGGGCGTCCCCTTCAGATCCGTGTCGGACAACGTTCCGCCGGTGTGCGTGGCGAGCGTGAAGGGCCCGCCGACCCCGCCTTTCACCGTCGACGCGGCGGGCGCGCCGTCGGCCTGCTGCGCGACGAAGCCGATCAGCAGCGACCCGGCCACGGCCAGCACCACGGCCACCGCGGCGGCGAGGACGAGGATGCGGCGGATCATGCCCGCCACCCGCAAGCAGCCCCGCCGGTCATGCCTTCGTCGCGCTCTTGTCCGCGACGGTGGCCGCAGGATCGGCTTCGGCCGCATCCGTGTCGGCGGAGGACGGGATGATCTCCCACCGGTAGGTCAGCCGCAGCGCCAGCAGCGTGCACAGCGCGCCCGACAGCAGATAGGCGCCCGCTGCGATGAGGCCGATCTCCGCCGACAGGAACAGCGCCACCAGCGGCGCGAACCCCGCCCCGAACAGCCACGCGAGGTCCGACGTGATCGCCGAGCCGGTATAGCGGAAGCGCTGCGTGAACCCCTCCGCCACCACGCCCGAAGACTGGCCGAAGGAGACGCCGAGCAGCGCGAAGCCCGACACCATGAACCACACCTCACCGATGATGCCGGCGCTCAGAAGGTGCGGCGCGAAACCGCTGAACGCCGCGGTCAAAAGCGCGCAGGTCCACAACACGCGGCGCCGTCCATAGCGGTCGGACAACAGACCCGACACGACGATGGCGATCATGAACACCACCGCGCCGATCGCCTCGATGGTGAGGAAGCGCCACGTCGCCTCGTCCGTGTAGAGGAAGATCCACGACAGCGGGAACACCGTCACCATGTGGAAGAGGGCGAAGGTCGCGAGCGGTGCGAAGGCGCCCAGAACGATCGTGCGCCCCTCGTGGCGCAGCGTGCGCAGGATGGGCTCGGGGCGCAGCTCGCGCGCGTCGAACAGGCGGGTATATTCCGGCGTCACCACGATGCGCAGCCGCGCGAACAGCGCCACCACGTTGATCGCGAAGGCGACGAAGAACGGGTAGCGCCAACCCCAATCGTAGAAGTCCGTCGGCGCCAGGATGGCGACGAAATAGGCGAAGAGCACCGTGGCGACCAGCAGCCCGACGGCGGCGCCGAACTGCGGGATCATCGCGTAGAAGCCGCGCTTGTGGGCCGGAGCGTTCAGCGCCAGAAGCGAGGCGAGACCGTCCCACGAGCCGCCCAGCGCCAGCCCCTGCATGATGCGCAGGATGATCAGCACCACCGCCGCCCAATGGCCGATCGAATCGTAGGTCGGCAGGAATCCGAGCGCCACCGTCGCCGTGCCCAGCATGAACAGCGCGATCGTCAGCTTCATCGCCTTGCCGTAGGCGCGGTCGATCGCGGTGAAGAGCACGGTGCCGAGCGGCCTGGCGACGAAGGCCAGGCTGAAGATCGCGAAACAGTAGAGCGTCGCCGTCAGCGGATCCGCGTAGGAGAAGACCCGCGTCGGAAACACGATCACGCAGGCGATCGCGAACACGAAGAAGTCGAAGAACTCCGACGCGCGGCCGATGATCACCCCCACGGCGATGTCGTTGGGATTCACGTCGGCGTGGCGGGTGTTGACGATGCGGGCGTCGCGTTCAGCCGTGGTTTCGGCAGTCATCAATGGTCGTCCTGCGGGTGGGCGTCGAAGGGCTGCGCGGCAAAGCGCGGGGTGAGACCGGCACACGCGCCAGCCTCATCGCGCCTTTTGCCTTGATCTGCGGCAAAGGAGGGATTGGGCAAATTGTCCAATCGCTGCCGCGGCGGCGATCGGGCAAGTCAGCATCATTCTCAGACCCTCCCTGCCCCAGTAGGCCCATGCCGAAGTTACGCTTGCTCCCCCTTCTCCTGGTCACCGGCCTGCTCGGCGGCTGCAACATGGTCGTGATGAACCCCTCCGGCGACGTGGCCGCGCAGCAGCGCGACCTCATCCTCATCGCCACCGGCCTCATGCTCGTCGTCATCATCCCGGTGATGGTGATGACGGTGCTCTTCGCCTTCCGCTACCGCGCCAGCAACACCGAGGCGCCCTACGACCCCGAGTGGGACCATTCGACTCAGATCGAGCTTGCCGTCTGGGCGGTGCCTCTCCTCATCATCATCGCGCTAGGCGCCTTCACCTGGGCCGGCACTCACCTCCTCGACCCCTACCGCCCGCTCGGCCGCATCGACCACCAAACGCCGATCGCCGAAGAGCACGAGCCGCTCGAGGTCCAGGTCGTCGCGCTCGACTGGAAGTGGCTGTTCATTCTGCCTGAATACGGCGTCGCCTCGGTCAACGAGCTCGCCGCCCCGGTGGACCGGCCGATCACCTTCAAGCTCACCTCCACCTCGGTGATGAACGCCTTCTACATCCCGGCGATGGCGGGCATGATCTACACCATGCCCGGTATGGAGACGACGCTGCACGGGGTGATCAACAAGCCCGGCGAATACGAGGGATTCTCCGCCAACTATTCGGGCGCCGGCTTCTCCAAGATGCGTTTCGCCTTCCACGGCACCGACGAGGCGGGCTTCGACGCATGGATCGAGAAGGCCCGCTCCAGCGAGGCCGTTCTCGACCGCGAGACCTACCTCGCTTTGGAGCGTCCCAGCGAGGGCAACCCGGTGCAGCTCTACAGCCAGGCCGACGCCGACCTCTTCCCGCTCATCGTCAACATGTGCGTCCAACCGGGGATGATGTGCATGAGCGAGATGGCCGCGATCGACCGCCAGGGCGGGCTGGGCCTCGCCGGCATCCACAACACGCTGCCGCTGACCGCCGCGCTCTCGGACCGCAAGGCGCAGCCGGTGTTCGGCGCGGCGCCCAGCTATGTCGCCGCCATCTGCACCGAGGACGAGGCGATCGCCGGCTACGACGCGGCGAACGATGCCGAGCTGCGCGACCGCTTCGCCTCGCTCTCCGGCTTCGGTCTTCTCGCCGCCGCCCAGCCGCCGGAGATCACGCCCGCGACGGCGCCCAACATGACACCCCTGCCGAGCCGCGCCGCCGCCGCTCCGCATGACAACCTCTGAACCGCATTGAACCGATGGCCGTAACAACCCCTGTTCCCGTCAGCCCGATCTTCGGGCGCCTGACGCTCGAGGCGCTGCCGATCCATGAGCCGATCCTCGTCGTGACCTTCGCGGTCGTGGCGCTCGGCGCGGCCGCGCTCCTCGGCGCCCTCACCTATTTCCGCCTCTGGGGCTACCTCTGGCGGGAATGGTTCACCAGCGTCGACCACAAGAAGATCGGCATCATGTACATGGTGCTCGGCATCGTCATGCTGCTGCGCGGCTTTGCCGATGCGGTGATGATGCGCTTGCAGCAGGCCATCGCCTTCGGCGGGTCCGAGGGCTACCTGCCCGCGCACCACTACGACCAGATCTTCACCGCCCACGGCGTCATCATGATCTTCTTCGTGGCGATGCCGGTTGTCACGGGCCTGATGAACTACCTGGTGCCGCTGCAGATCGGCGCGCGGGACGTCTCCTTCCCCTTCCTGAACAACTTCTCGTTCTGGATGACGACGGGCGGCGCGGTCATCGTCATGGCCTCGCTCTTCGTCGGCGAGTTCGCGCAGACCGGCTGGCTCGCCTTCCCGCCGCTCTCGGGGCTCGATGCCAGTCCCTATGTCGGCGTCGACTATTATATCTGGGGCCTTCAGGTCGCCGGTGTCGGCACCACGCTGTCGGGCATCAACCTCCTGGTGACGATCATCAAGATGCGTGCGCCCGGCATGTCGCTGATGAAGATGCCCGTCTTCACCTGGACGGCGCTGTGCACCAACGTGCTCATCGTCGCCTCCTTCCCGGTGCTGACGGCGGTGCTCGTGCTCCTGTCGCTCGACCGGTACGTCGGCATGAACTTCTTCACGAACGACTTCGGCGGCAACGCCATGATGTACGTGAACCTCATCTGGATCTGGGGCCACCCCGAGGTCTACATCCTCATCCTGCCGATGTTCGGTGTGTTCTCCGAGGTCGTGTCCACCTTCTCCGGCAAGCGCCTCTTCGGCTACACGTCGATGGTCTACGCCACCGTCTGCATCACCATCCTGTCCTACCTCGTGTGGCTGCACCACTTCTTCACGATGGGGTCGGGCGCCAGCGTGAACTCCTTCTTCGGCATCACGACGATGATCATCTCGATCCCGACCGGGGCGAAGATCTTCAACTGGCTGTTCACGATGTACCGCGGCCGGATCCACTTCGAGCTGCCGATGATGTGGACCGTCGCCTTCATGCTGACCTTCGTCATCGGCGGTATGACGGGCGTGCTCCTCGCCGTTCCGCCGGCCGACTTCGTGCTCCACAACTCGCTCTTCCTGGTGGCGCACTTCCACAACGTCATCATCGGCGGCGTGCTGTTCGGCATGTTCGCGGCGATCAATTATTGGTGGCCCAAAGCGTTCGGCTTCAAGCTGAACCACTCCTGGGGTCTCGTCTCCTTCTGGTGCTGGGTGGTCGGCTTCTGGGTCGCGTTCGCGCCGGTCTATATTCTCGGCCTCATGGGCGTCACCCGCCGCATGCGCGTGTTCGACGATCCGGACCTGCAGATCTGGTTCATCATCGCCGGCTTCGGCGCGGCGCTGATCGCCACCGGCATCGCCACCTTCCTCATTCAGATCGGCGTGTCGATCTGGAAGCGGAAGGAGTATGCGGAGACCACCGGCGACCCGTGGAACGGGCGGACCCTCGAATGGGCCACGTCCTCGCCGCCGCCGGCCTACAACTTCGCCTTCACCCCGCTGGTCCACGCCACCGATGCGTGGGCCGACATGAAGGCGCGTAATTATCAGCGCCCGCTGAAGGGCTTCGCGGCGATCCACATGCCGTCCAGCACCGGGGCGGGCGTGATCCTCGCCGGCCTCTCCACGGTGATCGCCCTGGCGCTCATCTGGTACATCTGGTGGCTCGCGATCGTCGGCTTCGTCGGCCTGATCGGCTACGCGATCTTCCACACCTTCGACTATCACCGCGACTATCACATCCCCGCTGATGTGGTGACGCGCACCGAGGACGCGCGCACGGCCCAGATCTCCGCGCGCCTCGCACCCGGAGCCGCCGAATGAGCGCCGCATCGACACCCGCCGCAGCCGCCGGCGAGGTCCGCTTCCATCCGGAGACGGAGCCGCATCACCCGGAGGGCTCCTCCACGATGCTGGGCTTCTGGATCTACCTGATGAGCGATTGTCTCATCTTCGCGATCCTGTTCGCCTCGTTCGGCGTTCTGGGCGGCAACTACGCCGCCGGGCCCGGCCCTAAGGACCTGTTCGAGCTGGAGCTCGTTGCCGTCAACACGGCGATGCTGCTCCTCTCCTCCATCACCTACGGCTTCGCCATGCTGGAGATGGTGAAGGGCCGCAAGACGACGACGCTCGTCTGGCTCGGCGTCACCGGCCTCTTCGGCCTCGCCTTCCTCTGCATCGAGATCTACGAGTTCCAGCACCTCATCCACATCGGTGCCGGACCGCAGCGCTCGGCCTTCCTGTCGGCCTTCTTCACGCTCGTCGGCACGCACGGCCTGCACGTCACCTTCGGCCTCGTCTGGCTCGTCACGCTGATGGTGCAGGTGCACCGCTTCGGCCTCATCGAAGCCAACCAGCGGCGGCTGATGTGCCTCTCGCTGTTCTGGCACTTCCTCGACGTCATCTGGATCGGCGTCTTCACCTTCGTCTACCTGCTCGGGATGCTGCAATGAGCATTGCCCACCACGACCGCTACGGCCGCCCCCACGTCGTCGAACACGAGGGCGAGGAGCACGGCCACCACGACGGGCACGGCCACGGCGGTGCCGCCCACGGCACCCTCGCCGGCTACCTGACCGGGTTCATCCTGTCGGTGATCCTCACGGCGATCCCCTTCTGGCTCGTCATGGACATGCCTCTGCCGGACGCGCAGACCACCGGCTTCATCGTCGTCGGCCTGGCGGTGGTGCAGATCGTCGTCCACATGGTCTTCTTCCTGCACATGGACCCGCGGTCCGAGGGCGGGTGGATCATGACCGCGCTGGTGTTCACGCTGATCCTCGTGGTCATCGCCATCAGCGGCACGCTGTGGGTCATGTACCACCTCAACGCCAACATGATGCCCGCCCACGACATGGGCGTTCTATAAGACCGTGACCGCCACCACCGGACGAGGCCCGTCGCGACGGGCGCGCATCGCCGCCATCGTCCTCATCCTGATCGCGGGGGCGGGTTTCACCGCCCTCGGCGTGTGGCAGGTCGAGCGCCGGGCCTGGAAGCTCGACCTGATCGACCGGGTGGAAGCCCGCCTCGCCGCTGCCCCCACCCCCGCGCCCGGTCCCGCCGAATGGGCCGGCGCCGGCACCCCCGGATGGGACCGCGCCTACGAATATCGCCCGGTCACCCTCACCGGCCGGTTCGACGGGCCGGGCGTGCCGGTCAAGGCCGTCACCGCGCTCGGCTCCGGCTTCTGGCTCGTCGCGCCGTTCACCGACACGCGCGGCTTCACCGTCCTCGTCAATCGCGGCTTCGTCACCGATCCCGCCACCCCGAATGCGGCGCCCGCGCCCGATGCGCCCGCGCCCGGTGCAACCGGCGGGGACGACGCCGCGCCGGTGCCGGTGGGCGAGACCGTGGTCGGTCTCCTGCGCCTCAGCGAGCCCGGCGGCGGCTTCCTGCGCTCCAACCAGCCGGGCGCCGGGCGCTGGTTCTCGCGCGATGTGGCGGCGATCTCCGAAACCCTCGACCTCGCCGACGCCGCACCCTACTTCGTCGACGCCGCCGCAACTCCGGACGCTCCGGACGGCGCTCCCGTCGGCGGGCTCACCGTCCTCACCTTTCGCAACAGCCACCTCGTCTACGCGCTGACGTGGTTCACGCTCGCCGCGCTGTCGCTCGTCGCCCTCGTCCTCGTCCTCCGACGCGGCCGCAGCACCGCGCGCCGCCCGGCCCCCTCGCCGCGCCCATGATCCGCCCGACCCTCGCGGCCGGAAGCACGGCCGCCGGCAGCACGCGCCGCGGCGCCGACACGGCCGGCACCCCCATCGGCGAATCGGCCAACCGGCAGAACCTCACCCTCCTCACGCAACTGAGATGGGTGGCCGCCATCGGCCAGGTCATGACGATCTTCCTCGTCACCTCGCTGCTGGGCATCGCCTTGCCTCTGGTGCCGCTCGCGGTGGTGATCGCGCTCCTCCTCGGCCTCAACCTCGCCACCTTGTGGCGCCTCGGCCGCCCGCGCCCGGTCACCAACCGCGAACTCTTCTACCAGCTCTTCCTCGATGTCGGCCTGCTCACCGCTCAGCTCTATCTCAGCGGCGGCGCGCAGAACCCGTTCATCATGCTCTACCTGCTGCAGATCATCCTCTCCGCGGTGCTCTTGGAAGCGTGGTCCGCCTGGGCCCTCGCGGGGATCGCCAGCGCCTGCTTCATGGTGCTCATCGGCGTCTCCATGCCGCTTGAGCTGCCGCACGGGTCGCTGCACCAGCTCGATTCGCTCAAGCTGCTCGGCGGCCTCGTCTGCTTCGTACTCACCGCGGGGCTGCTCGTCTTCTTCATCGAAAAGATCAACACGAACCTGCGCCTGCGCGATCAGCGCCTGGCCGACCTCAAGCGCCAGGCCGTGGAGGAAGAGCACATCGTGCGCATGGGCCTCCTCGCCTCCGGCGCCGCCCACGAACTCGGCACCCCGCTCGCCACCGTCTCCGTCATCCTGGGGGACTGGCGCCACATGCCCGAACTCGCCGCGAATCCCGCCATGATGCAGGACATGGACGACATGCAGACCCAGCTCGACCGCTGCAAAGCCATCGTCTCGGGGATCCTCATGTCGTCCGGCGAGGCGCGCGGGGAAAGGGTCGTCGCCACCACCGTCGTCCAATTCCTGCGCGAAGTGGTGGAGGAATGGCAGGCCGTGCGCTCCCCGTCCCACGTGCAGTTCGACAACGATTTCGTCCCCGACGAGCCGATCCTCTCCGATCCCGCCTTGAAGCAGGTCATCGCCAGCCTGTTCGACAACGCGCTGGAAGCATCGCCGGGCTGGATCGGCATCGCCTCGGCCCGCAAGGACGGGGCCCTCGTCGTCACCGTCACCGACCGCGGGCCCGGTTTCGACCCCGCGATCCTCGCCGACTTCGGCACCCCCTACCGCTCCAGCAAGGGGCGCCCCGGCGGCGGCCTCGGCCTTTATCTCGTCGTGAACGTCGTGCGGAAGCTTGGCGGACGCGTGTCGGCGCACAATTTGAAGGAAGGGGGCGCGTCGGTGTCCCTCTCCCTGCCGCTCGATCGGCTGTCCGCACCGGAGCCCGCAACGGATGGACGCTAACCCGACCCTCCTCATCATCGAGGATGACGCCGTATTCTCCCGCACCCTGCGCAAGTCGTTCGAGCGCCGGCACTACAACGTCTCCGTCGCCTCGGGTGTCGCCGAGATGCAAGGGGCGCTGCAGACCGAAACGCCGGACTACGCGGTGGTGGACCTGAAGCTGGCCGACGGCTCCGGCCTCGAATGCATCAAGGCGCTGCACCAGCACGACCGCGACATGAAGATCGTCGTCCTCACCGGCTATGCCAGCATCGCCACCGCCGTGGAGGCGATCAAGCTCGGCGCCTGCCACTACCTCACCAAGCCGTCCAACACCGACGATATCGAGGCCGCATTCGCCCGCGCGGAGGGCGACACGGCGATCCCCCTCACCTCCCGGTCCACCTCCATCAAGACGCTGGAGTGGGAGCGCATCCACGAGGTGCTGGCCGAGGTGGACTTCAACATCTCCGAAGCCGCGCGGCGGCTCGGCATGCACCGCCGAACCCTGGCCCGCAAGCTCGGCAAGAGCCGCGTCACCTGAGCCGCCGCGCCCGCTTCGTTCGCTGCGCATAGGCCACGGCGAACACCACCGGCACCGCAAGAGCCCCCGCCGTGAGCACCGCCATCGCCGCGATGTGGGGCGGCGCCGTCATCGCCGCGAGCGCACCGGCGACGGCCACCAGCGCAAGGATGGCCACCGCCATCGCCGCATCGGCCACGAACATGCCGACGAGTTCGGCCAACACCGTGCGCAACAGGCTCACCGCGCCACCTCCGCGGGGGCGCCCGAGGCGACCTGCCGCGCGAGCCCCGCCGCCAGCAGCCCCGCCGCGAGGAACAAGCCGGCCAGAAGGAAGAGGACGAGGTCGCCCCCCGGCCATTCGAGGCCGATCCCCTCGCCGGTCCAGAACACGCCGAACGCGCACAGCATGACGCCGACGCCGAACTTCAGCGTATTCTCCGGCACCCGCGCCAGCGGCTTGCGCACGGCCGCTCCCACCGCCAGAACCGCCGCGCAGGCGCCGAGCGCACCCAGGCTCGCCGGCAGCAAAAGCCCCCGTCCCGCCCCCACGGCGATGACGATGAACACCACCTCCAGCCCCTCGAGCAGCACGGCCTTGAAGGCGGCGATCCCGGCGATCCAATCCTGCGACGCCGTGCTCCGCGCCGCCGCGTCGGAACGCGCGCCCGTCGCCGATGGGTCCGCCCCCGCTGCGGTGTGCCCCTCGGCCGACAGGGCCGCCGATTCGCGTGCGAAAATCGCCACCTCGTCGTGCAGCGGGATCAGCCCGGCCGCCCGCAGCGCCGCCTTGCGCAGCCAGCCCATGCCGAACAGCAGCAACAGGACGCCGATGACGAGCTGCAGCACATGAAGCGGCACCCGCCCCATCAGCGGCCCCAACGTCAGCACCAGGGCGCCCAGCACCGCCAGTGCGGCGAACGTGCCGGCAAGGGCCGGGCGCCAGCCGCGCAAGGTCGCCACCGCCAGGATGATGGTGAACGCCTCCACCACCTCCACCAGCGAGGCGAGAAAAGCCGAGCCGATGGCCGGCGTCGCCGTGCTCCACTCGATCATTCGCCACCTGCCTTTGCCGAACGCGCGCCTATCGCCGTCCCGCCGCTCTACGCCGCCCGACAAATCTAGCGCCGCCCCGCACCGTTGTCGGCCTACAAATCGTTAACCCGTGCGCCCGCCGTGCCAATTGGCCATCCACCGGCCTCCGCAGGCCCGGCGTTGCGACCGGCAACCATGCGGAAGGGACCCGCGAGGCGCCGCTATGCCGGCGGCGTGGGCGGAACGGGCGGCTGCCGCGGGTCTGCGCCGCTCTGGTGGATGCGGAAGTTCCACGCGATCACCGCATTCAGCACGACCGCGCCGAAGAACGACGCGACGATCGCCTCCAACGGCAGAACGAACACCGCCGCGAAGAACACCAGAGCGTCGAACGCCATCTGGAACCAGCCGGTCTTGAAGCCGGTCTTCTGCTCGACGATCAGGGCCAGGATGCCCAGCCCGCCCGCAGACGCATTGTGCCGAAAGAGCGCGATGAGCCCGATCCCCGACGACGCGCCGGCAAGAAGCGCCGCGAGGAAGGGCGGCAGCGCCTCGAACCTCATCCACGCGCTCAGCAGCGGCACCAGGACCGAGATGCCGACCACCGCCACCACCGTGCGAAGGGTGAAGGCTCGCCCCCGCTTCACCCACGAGAGCCAGAAAAAGGGCAAGCTCACCAGGAGGAAGACGACGCCGAAGTCGAGCCCGACCATGTAGGACAGCAGCAGCGCCGCCCCCGCCGTCTGCCCGGTGAAGAGCCCGGCCGCCTTCAAGAAGGTGACGCCGAGGCTGGTCATCAGAATGCCGAACACGATCCCCTGCACGTCGTAGAAGGAGATGGGGGACTTCGTCATGGGGCCTCCTGCGCACCGTCGATCCTCACCGCATCATGCAGGCTTCCCGCCACAGGTGAAACGCGCGGTGACGCGAGGCCGCCGCGAGCCGGGGGCGGCCTGCGCACACTAGGAAGGGACGGAAAACCGCCCGCGCCCGATCTCAACCTAGCGTTTCGCACGCGAAACACTCGCCTGTGCGCTGCTGTTGCGCATGCCTTCCGCGTCGGCCGGCGGGCGGCCATAAATTCAGCGCCGGCCGCATGGGTCCGGCAGACCGAACCGCTCGCCGCAGTGCCGCAGGTCGCGCGGGGGGCGACGGACCGAAAGACACGGCACACCGCCGCCGGACCCAAACCGGCGGCCGCGCGCTCAACAAAAAGCAAGAGGACTCGCATGGGTATCGGATTCAGAGTGCTGCAACGCCAGCGCGCGGTCTCCTCCGACATCGTCGCCGCATTCGCCGACCTGCCGGTCGCCAACGCCAGCGACTCGATGTGGCGCATGACGGCGGGGGGCGCCCGCCTCACCGCGCGCCACCGCAAAGGCGTGCGCATGGCCGGCCCCGCGCTGACCGTGAAGACGCGGCCCGGCGACAACCTCCTCGTCCACAAGGCGATCGAGATGGCGGTGCCGGGCGACGTCATCGTCGTGGACGCGGGGGGCGACCTCACCAACGCCCTCATCGGCGACCTGATGACGACGCTCGCCCTCACCCGGTCCATCAACGGCTTCGTCATCAACGGCGCGATCCGCGACGCGGACGAGATCCACGACAGCGGTATGGCGGTCTACGCTGCGGGGGTGTCCCATCGCGGCCCCTACAAGGACGGGCCGGGCGAGATCAACGTCCCCGTCGCCATCGACGGCATGGTGATCGAGCCGGGCGACCTCGTCATCGGCGACGGAGACGGGTTCCTGTGCGTTCCGTTCGACGTCGCCGCGGAGGTGCTGGAGGCGACCCGCGCGAAGAAGGCCACGGAGGACGCCGAAATGGTGCGGATCCGCTCCGGCCGTGCCGACCGCGCGTGGGTGGACGATGCGCTGAAGGCCCGCGGCTGCGTGATGGAGGCCTGACACCGGCGGCAGACGCTGCGTCCTGCTGCGCGCCCACACCCTCTCCGCGAACGGCGGACCGGCCGCTTCCGCAGTCCGCGCCATCTCGAGTGCATTTTCTGTCGTTTCTTGTTATTTCCCCGAAATAATCAGCGAGCGCCACGCTCCGCAGGCTTTGGGGGACGGACCGAGATGGGATGGAGATGCAGCGGATGGACGGGTGCTGAGACCGATGGAGGCCAAGCGTTGCGCCGAGCCGCCGCGACACTCACGGCAGGCGCGCGCGCCGTGGTGACGCTGGCCGCGGTGACGCTGACAGCCGGGACGCTGGCGACCGGAACCGCCGCGGCCCAGACGTCGAGCGCGGCGCCCACCGCGCTGGAGCCGGCGGACCTCGTGCGCCTCCACGCCGCCGGGAGCCTCAAGGCCGCGATGACCGAGATCGCGGACGCCTTCGAGGCCACCCGTCCCCTCACCGTCGCGCGGACCTTCGGCCCCTCCGGCCTGCTGCGCGAGCGCATCGAGGGCGGAGAGGCCGCCGAGGTGTTCGCCTCCGCCAACATGACCCACCCCGCCGCCCTCGCCGCCGCCGACAAATCCACCCCCGTGGTGCTGTTCGCCCGCAACCGTCTCTGCGCCCTCGCTCAGCCGCGCGTTGCCGTCGACAGCGCCTCGCTGCTCGCCGTGCTCTTGGACGAGGACGTGCGCGTCGGCACCTCCACGCCAGGCGCCGATCCGTCCGGCGACTACGCCTTCGAGGTCTTCGCCAAGGCCGAGGCGCTCCAGGCCGGCGCCGCGGAAACCCTCCGCACCAAGGCGCTGCAATTGACCGGCGGGCCGGACAGCGCCGCGCCGCCCGAGGGCCGCAACCCCTATGGCTGGGTGATGAGCAAGGACCGCGCCGACGTCTTCCTCACCTACTGCACCAACGCCGTGCTCGCCGCGCGCGACACGCCGGGGCTGAAGATCGTGGCGCTGCCGGAGCCGCTCGCCGTCGGCGCCGACTATGGGTTGACGGTGATGAACGGTGCGCCCGAGGCGGCCTGGCATCTCGCCGCCTTCATCCTGTCGCCGGAGGGGCAGGCGCGCCTCGCCTCCTACGGGTTCGCCGCGCCCGGCCTTCCGGCGACGGACTAGCGCGGCCACGTCCACCGGCGCCTGGTGCCGCCTCGCCCCATCGGTCACATCCCTCACGCTGGCCGCGCGCGGTGCGGCCGCGTGGTTCCCTCGTCGCTCTCCTCTGGACGCCGGTGTTGCCGACGTCCAGCATCCATGATGCGCGACTGCGCAACAGCGCAGGCGACGCTCGCCGGATGCGCCGAGGCAGGGTCGGACCGGAAAGGTCGAGGGGAAGGCGTGCCGGTTTCACGCAGGCCCAGCCACGTCTCGCAGCGCTTAGGCCGTGCGGGGCCGTGGCCTCAGGCGCCCCGTTCGGCAAGGCGGGCGTAGAGGGCGGAGCCGTAAGGAATGGCGTCGTCGTTGAACATGTAGTTCGGGTTGTGCAGGGCGGCGCTGTCGCCGTTGCCGACAAGCATGTAGGCGCCGGGCAC
Source organism: Acuticoccus yangtzensis (assembly GCF_001927245.1). GTDB lineage: Bacteria > Pseudomonadota > Alphaproteobacteria > Rhizobiales > Amorphaceae > Acuticoccus > Acuticoccus yangtzensis. Next base: position 43,894 of record NZ_MJUX01000009.1, read on the forward strand.
CTTCTCCATCATGAACGAAAAGTCCTCCGAGCCCATCGAGGCGGGGTGGCCGCGCACGATGTTGGCGGTGGCGGCGAGGTCGTTCATCGCCGCGAAGGCCGCGTCGGTGGCGTCCTTGTCGTTCACCGTGGGGGCGAAGATCAGCCGCCAGTCGATCGCAGCCGTGCAGCCGAGACCGGCCGCCACACCGCCGATCACGCGCCGCACCGCGTCCTCGATGAGGTCGCCCACCTCGCGCCGGAAGAAGCGGGCGGTGCCGCCGAAGGTCGCCGTCTCGGGGATGACGTTGTAGGCGTCGCCCCCGGAAAGGCGGGTGATCGACAGCACCGAGGGGTCGGCCGGGTGGACGTTGCGCGCCACCACCGTCTGCAGCGCGGTGACGATCTGGCACGCGGCGGCCACGGGGTCGATACCGGACTGGGGCTGCGCGCCGTGCGCCCCGCGGCCGGTCACCGTCACATCGAAGAAGGCGCCGCCGGCCATGGCGGGACCGTCGGAGATGGCGTAATCGCCGATCGGCATGCCGGGGCGGTTGTGCATGCCGTAGATGGCGTCGCACGGGAAGCGGCCGAACAGGTCGTCCTCCAGCATGGCGAGGGCGCCGCCGCAGCCCTCCTCGCCGGGCTGGAAGATGAAGTGCACCGTGCCGTCGAAATTCCTGGTGGCGGCGAGGTAGCGGGCGGCGCCGAGGAGCATGGTGGTGTGCCCGTCGTGGCCGCAGGCGTGCATGGTGCCGGGGACGGTGCTGCGGTAGGGCGCGTCGCCGATCTCGTGGATGGGGAGCGCGTCCATGTCGGCGCGCAGGCCGATGGCGCGGTTGCCGTCCCGCCCGCGCAGCACGCCGACGACGCCCGTCTTGCCGACGCCGCGGTGCACTTCGATGCCCCACGATTCCAGCGTTTTGGCGACGATCTCGGCGGTGCGGTGCTCCTGAAGGCCGAGTTCGGGGTGGGCGTGCAGGTCGCGCCGGATCGCAATGAGGTCGTCGTGATAGGTGCGGATGGTGTCGATGATGGACATGGGTCCTCTGGCGCTGGCGTGGCGGGCGCGCCGGCGGTCCGGCGCACTGCCCCTTGTGCCGGTGCGGCGCCGGTTGGTCCAGCCGCGCCCGCTCGGCGCGCGGCGACGGGAGGTGACCCCGCCGGATGCCGGGTCGGTGCCGGATGCACCGGCCGGGGAGCGGAAGACCGCGCGGAAGGCCACGCGCAAGGCCGGGCGAGGCGGCGGCGTTTGGGACGGCGCGGGGCCGCCGTTCAGCGCATCCGCCGAAGAAGCATCGGCGCAGCGATAGCTTTCAGATATCGACGCTTCCGTTAATGATATTGGACCGAATGCTGCGGCGGGCCCATCGTCATGCCGCGGCTTCCCCCGCACGTGGACGACAGGACTGCCGGTGTGAGCACGACCATCTTCAAGAATGCGGCCGTGCTCGACACCGAGACGTGCCGCCTGACCCGCGGGCAGACGGTGGTCGTGCGCGGCGGCCGCATCGCGCGCATCGGCAGTGACGGGCCGGACGATGACGGTCCCGGCGGCGCCCCTTCGGACGGTGACGGCGAAGCGGCGGTGATCGATTGCGGCGGCCGCACGCTGATGCCGGGCCTGATCGATGCCCACGTCCACATCAACACGACCGAATATACGACGCTGGAAAATGTGGTGCTGCCCAACTCGCTGGTGGCCGCCCGCGCCGTCGGCACCATGAACGCCATGCTGATGCGCGGCTTCACCACCGTGCGCGACATGGGCGGCGCCGACACCGGCTATATCCGCGCCGTCGACGAGGGCACCATCGTCGGCCCGGACCTGATGATCTGCGGCAAGATGCTGTGCCAGACCGGCGGCCACCAGGACGTTCGCCTGAAGTGGGACTGGCAGGACCCCGCGTTCCTGCGCGGCCGCCTGGGCGCCAAGGCCCGCCTGTGCGACGGCGTACCGGAAGTGCGCCACGCCGCCCGCGAGGAGCTGCGCGCGGGTGCCCAATTCATCAAGATCATCGCCAATGGCGGGCTTGCCGCGCACGGAACGCCGCTCTCCCACCTCGCCTTCTCGGAGGAGGAGATCGCCGCCATCGTCGAAGAGGCGGGCGACGCGGACACCTATGTCGCCGCCCACGCCTATACCGACAAGGCGGTGGAGCGCTGCGTGCGCCTCGGCGTCAAATCGATCGAGCATTGCTTCTTCGTTTCGCCGAGGACGGCGGACATGATGGCGGAGAAGGGCGTGACCGCTGTGCCGACGCTCGCCGTCGTGGAGCTGCGGCGCAACCGGCCCGGCGCCACGCCCGAGGAGGCGGACAAGGCGGCGCGCCTGCTGGACGAGATCGACAGGGGCCTCGCCGTGCTGAAGGCGGCGGGGGTCGCCATGGCCTACGGCACCGACCTCACCCACGCCAGCGTCCACGCCCATCAGTCGCGCGAGTTCCTCTACCGCCTGCGCGGTGAAAGCTCGGCCGACGTGCTGCGCTCGGCCACCATCGTCGGCGCGAAGCTGGTGAAGCGCGCCCACGAGATCGGCAACGTGTTCGAGGGCGCGCGGGCGAACCTCCTCGTCGTCGACGGCAATCCGGCCGAGGACGTGGCGCTTCTGGCCGATCCGGGCCGCATCGGCGTGATCGTGAAGGCGGGCGCGGTCGTGAAGAACATGCTGCCGGTGGGCTGACCGTCCGTTCCTCTGACCGGCGGCGGCCGGAATTTGCGTGAACCAGTCTTTGAGTGACCCCGCTTTTGCGTGACCCGTGTGCCTGAGATGGCAACAACCCCGAGGGCCAGACGAACATGGTCGAGCTGCGGCAGATGCGTCAATTCGTGGCCGTGGCCGAGGCGGCGAGCTTCCGCAAGGCGGCGCAGCACCTTCACATGTCGCAGCCGCCGCTGAGCACCGCCATCAAACGCCTCGAGGACCAGCTGGGCGCCCGCCTTCTGGATCGCACGAGCCGGCACGTGCGTCTGACGTCGGCGGGCGAGGTTTTCCTGCGCGAGGCCCGCCGCACCATCGCCCAGGCCGAACACGCGGTGCGCCTCGCCGGGCAGAGCGACGGCGCGTTGCTCGGCAGCCTGCGCCTCTCCTTCGTCGCCAGCGCCGCGCTGGGCGAGCTTCCGGCGCTCATGCGGCTCTTCCGCCAGCGCCATCCCCATGTGGTCATGCACTATGACAGCGACAGCACCGGGCGCCAGCTCGAGGCGCTGCGCCAAGGCCGCTCGGACCTTGCACTGGTGGTCCCGCCCCTCTCAGACCGCAGCGGGCTGGATCTGCAACCCTTCCTGACCGAGACGATGCACCTGGTGCTCCCCGCCTCTCACCCCCTCGCCAAGCGCACGGTGGTGCAGATCGAGGAGCTGGCCGACGAGGACTTCATCACCTTCCCCTTCGCCGCGGGGCCGGGGTTCGAAAGCGTCTTCCGCGCCGCCTGCGGCCGGGCCGGCTTCTCGCCCCGCATCACCCACGAAGTCTCGCAGATGATGACGAAGATCATGCTCGCGGCGATGGGTGCGGGCGTGGCGCTGGTTCCCGAATCGTTCACCGCAGTGCCGATGAAGAACGTCGTCTATCGCCCTCTGCGCGAGGGCGACGAAGGGCTGACCTTCACCAGCGCCTTCGCGGTGCCGCTGGCCGGGGACAACCCGCTGACCTCGCGCTTTCTGGCGTGCGCCTACGAGTTTGCGGCGGCCCGCACCGGGTCGTAGAACCGGAGGCACCATCGCGTGGGTGCGAGGCCGAGGCCTCCCGCGGGCTCGGACCTCACCAGCGATCAGGCAGCGCGGACCCGAAGTGCGTGAGTGCCTTGCGGGTGGTGGCGGAGCAGCGAGGCTGCGTCAGTGCGTCTCCATCACGAGATGGCCGGCGGCGGCCTCGCGGTAGTGGCGGGGCGGCGGGGTGAAGCCGCGCGGGCGCACGGGGCTCTTCAGCTCCTCCGGGGCGACGGTGAGGCGGTGGTGGCGGCGCGCGGGGTCGGGCACCGGCACCGCCTCCAGAAGGCGCTTCGTGTAAGGGTGCTGCGGCGCACCGAAGACGGCGGCGCGCGGGCCGATCTCGACGATTTCGCCAAGATACATGACGGCGACGCGGTGGCTGATGCGCTCCACCACGGCCATGTCGTGGCTGATGAACAGGAAGGCGATCTTCCGCTCCTCCTGCAGGTCCATCAGAAGGTTCACCACCTGCGCCTTGATCGACACGTCGAGCGCGGAGACCGACTCGTCGGCGACGATCACCTTCGGGTTCAGCCCCAGCACCCGCGCGATGGCGACGCGCTGGCGCTGCCCGCCGGAGAACTCGTGCGGGTAGCGGTCCAGCATCGCCGGGCTGAGGCCGACGCGCTCCAGCAGCGCCGCCGCCCGCCGCCGCGCCTCGCCCCGCCCGGCCAGGCGGTGGCGGATCATCGGCTCGGCCACCGTCTGGCCCACCGTCATGCGCGGGTTGAGGCTCGAATAGGGGTCCTGGAAGATCATCTGCGCCGTGCGCCGCATGCGCATCAGGTCGCCGGGGCCGAGAGCGCGCACGTCGAACCCGTCGAGCTGGATGTCGCCGCTCGTCGCCTCGATCAGCCGCAGGATGGACCGGCCGGTGGTGGACTTGCCGCAGCCCGATTCGCCGACGAGGCTGAGAGTCTCGCCCTGGTGGAGGTCGAACGAGACGTTCTCCACCGCGTGCACCGCGCCGGTGGAGCGGCCGAAGAGATCGGACCCGACGTTGAAGCGGGTGACGAGGTTCTTCACCGACAGCACCGGCGTTGCGCTACGGTCGACGGTGTCCGCCACCGGCCCCTGCGGCTCGATGCTGCCGGTGGCGGTGTCCACCCGGTCGAACCGCAGCGGCCAGGCCTCGCCCGCCATGGAGCCGATGCGCGGCATCGCCGCCAGGAGCGCGCGCGTGTAGGGATGGTCGCCGCGGGAGAAGATCTTCCGGGTGGTGCCGGTCTCCACGCAGTCGCCGCGGTACATCACCACCGTGCGGTCGGCGATCTCGGCGACGACGCCCATGTCGTGGGTGATGAAGAGCATGCCCATGCCGCTCTCCTCCTGAAGCTCCTTCAGAAGCTCCAGGATCTCGCCCTGGATGGTGACGTCGAGCGCGGTGGTCGGTTCGTCGGCGATGAGGAGCTTGGGCCGCGCCGCCAGCGCCATGGCGATCATCACCCGCTGGCGCATGCCGCCGGAGAACTGGTGCGGATAATCGTCCAGCCGCGCGGCCGCGTTGGGGATGCGCACGCGCTCCATCAGGGCGGCGGTGGCGGCGCGCGCCTCGGCCCGGCCGGCGCCGTCGTGGTGGCGCAGCACCTCGCCGATCTGCCGGCCGACCGTGTAGGCCGGGTTCAGCGAGGTCATCGGCTCCTGGAAGATCATCGCGATATCCTTGCCGCGGATATGGCGCATGTCCTCCTCGGGCAGCGAAAGGAGGTCGCGGCCTTCCAGGGTGACCGCGCCGCCAATGCGCGCGTTCACCGGGTCCAGCAGGCGCATGATGGACATCGACGTGACGCTCTTGCCGGAGCCGCTCTCGCCGACGATGGCGACGGTTTCGCCGGGCGCGACGTTAAACGAGACGCCCTTCACGACCTCGCGCCAGCCTTCCGGGGTGCGGAAAGCGGTGGTGAGATCGCGCACCGAGAGGAGCGGCGCCGTCATGTCACCGTCCGGCCGCATAGGCCTGCATCAGCCGCGGCGTGGCGGCGGCGCGCAACAGGCCGTCCGCATCGCGCCGCGCCGCGGTGAGGCGGCCGATGTCCCAATCACCCGCGACGGTGACGTCGTGGCCGCGGCGGCGGAGCTCCTTCACGACGTCCGCGCCGATGCGCGCCTCGATCGTCATCGCCCCCGGCTGGCTGGTGCGCGGGTAGAAGGAGCCGGGGAAATGGGTGGTGTGGAACAGCGGCATGTCGATCGCCGCCTGGAGGTTCAGCCCAGCCTGGTGGACGTAGCGCAGGAAGAAGGAAAGCTGCCACTGGTCCTGCTGGTCGCCGCCGGGGGTGCCGAAGGCGAGCGTCGGCCGTCCTTCGTAGAGCGCCAGCGAGGGGGTCAAGGTGGTGCGCGGGCGCTTGCCGGGGGCGAGCGAGGACGGCAGCCCTTCGGTGAGCCAGAACATCTGCGCGCGCGTGTTGAGGCCGAAGCCCAGCGACGGGATGATCGGCGAATCCTGCAGCCAGCCGCCGGAGGGGGTGATGGACACGATGTTGCCCCAGCGGTCGATCACGTCGATGTGGCAGGTGTCGCCCTCCGCCTTCTGGGCGAGACCGGCGGGCGGCGTGGCAAGGTGGGCCATGGTCGGCTCATAGACCGCGCCCTTGCCGAGGCCGGCGAGAAGCGCCATCCCGCGCGCCACCTGGTCCTCGAAGCCGGGCACGATGCCGGGCGTCAGCTCGCGCGAGGCGGTGGGGCCGACGAGGGCGCGGCGGGCGGCGTTGTAGGGCTCGGACAGGAGGTGGCCGAGCGGGACGTCCACGAAGGCCGGGTCGCCGTAGTAGGCCTCGCGGTCGGCGTAAGCGAGCTTCATCGCCTCCACGACCGTGTGCACGAAGTCGGCCCCGCCGGGGTCCATCTCGGCGACCGGCAGGCCCTCCAGGATCTTCAGCGATTGGAGGAGCACGGGGCCCTGTCCCCATGGGCCGGTCTTGGCGACGGTCCAGCCATGATAATCGGCGGTGGTCGGGGCCTCGATGGTGGCGGTCCAGCCGGCCATGTCCTCGCCCGTGAGGACGCCCTTGTGGCGGTTGCCCGAGCCGTCCATCAGCTCGGCGGTGCGCATGTAGGCGTCGATCTCCTCGGCGACGAAGCCTTGGTAGAAGGCGCGCCGCGCGGCCTCCACGCCCGCCTCACGGCCCGGGACGGCCTCCGATTCCTTGACGATCCGCTTCCACGTTTCGGCAAGCACCGGGTTGCGGAAGAGGGCGCCCGCCTTGGGGCGCTGCCCGCCCGGTAGCCACGTGGCGTGCGAGTCCGGCCACTCGGCGGCGAAGAAGTCGTCCATCCCGGCGATGGCGTCGGCGACGCGGGCCAGCATCGGGTGGCCGTGCTCGGCATAGTAGATCGCCGGCTCCATCACGGTCCCGACCGGCAGGGAGCCGTAGTCGCGCAGCATCGTCATCCAGCCGCCGAAGGAGCCGGGGATGACGGTGGCGAGCAGGCCGTTGCCGGGGATGAGGTCGAGCCCTTCGGCCCGGTAATGGGGGATGGTGGCGCCCGCCGGAACCGTCCCCTGGGCGCAGAGGACCTCGACCTCATCCTTGGCGGCACAGTAGAGGATCGCCGGCATGTCGCCGCCCGGCCCGTTCAGATGCGGCTCCACCACCTGCAGCACGAGGCCCGTCGCCACCGCCGCATCGAACGCGTTGCCGCCGGCCTCCAGCATCTTCATGCCAGCCGCGGTGGCGATCCAGTGGGTGGAGGTGACGACGCCGAAGGTGCCGAGGAGTTCGGGGCGGGTGGTGAATGGTGTCATGGTCGGTGTCCGGAAGAAGGTCGGGTCAGTGTTCGCGGGGGTCGAGCGCGTCGCGCAGGCCGTCGCCGAGGATGTTGAAGCCCATCACCACGAAGAAGATGGCAAGGCCCGGCCACAATGCCATCCAAGGCGCCTGCGACAGGAAGTTTTTCGCCACGTTGAGCATGGAGCCCCAGCTCGGCGCGGGCGCCTGCTGGCCGAGGCCGAGGAAGGACAGGCTCGCCTCGGCGATGATGGAGGTCGCCACCGTCAGCGTCGCCTGGACGATGAGCGGCGGGACGATGTTGGGCAGCACATAGCGCGTCATGATGGCGACGTGGCCGAGGCCGATCGCGCGGGCGCCTTCGATATAGTCTTCCTTCTTCACCGCCATCACCTGGCCGCGGGTGAGGCGGATGAAGATCGGCATGGCGGAGAGGCCGATGGCGATCATCGCGTTCATCAGGCTGGGGCCGAGGAAGGCGGCGAGCGCGATGGCGGTGATGAGGAAGGGCATGGCGAGAAGCGCGTCGGTGAAGCGCGAGATGGCCATGTCGGTGAAGCCGCCGAAGTAGCCGGCGAGGAGGCCGATGGGAACGCCCGTGGCGAGAGCGATGGCGACGGAGACGACGCCCGCCGCCAGCGAGGCGCGCGCGCCCCACACCATGCGCGAGAGGATGTCGCGGCCGAGCTCGTCGGTGCCGAGCCAGTGGGCCGCCGAGGGCGCCTGGCGGATGGCGGTCCAGCTCGTCGCCAGCGGGTCGGCGATGGGAAGGAGGGGCGCCGCGAGCGCGAGGAGGCCGAAGAAGCCGACGATGGCGAGGCCCACCAACGCGGCGGGCGAGCGGCGGAATTTGCCCCAGGCGCGGCTCCTGGCGCGCGGGGCGAGACCCTCTGCGGCGACGCTCAAAGCTCGGTCCTCAGGCGCGGGTTGAAGACGGCGTAGAGGATGTCGGCGATGAGGTTCATGACGAGAAAGCCCGCGGCGATGCACAGGACGATGCCTTGCACCACGGCATAGTCGCGGTTGAACACGGCGTCGACGGTGAGCTTGCCGAAGCCCGGAATGGTGAAGATCTGCTCCGTCAGCACCGCCCCGCCGATGAGTTCGCCGAACAGGAGCGCACTCAGCGTGATGACCGGCAGCACGGCGTTGCGGAAGGCGTGGCCGAGGACGACGACGCGGCCGGGCAGCCCCTTCGCCCGCGCGGTGCGGATATAGTCGGACGACAGAACGCCAAGCATGGCGGACCGGGTGTGGCGCATCAGCGTGGCGGCGAGTGCGGTGCCGAGGACGAAGGACGGCATCAGCATCGTCTGCAACGAGCGCACGGGGTCGACGAAGAAGGATTCGTAGCCCGACGCAGGGAGCCAGCCGAGGTTCACCGAGACGAGCAGGATGAGCATGATGCCGAGCCAGAAGTTCGGGATCGACAGGCCGGAGAGGGCGACGACGTTGCAGATCCAGTCGATCCACGAGTTCTTGCGCGTGGCGGCGAGGATGCCGGCGGGGATGCCGATCACCATGGCGAAGATCATCGACATGGTGGCGAGTTGCAGTGTGACCGGGAGCTTTTCCGCGATCAGCACCAGAACCGGCTGGTTGGTGCGCAGCGACATGCCGAGGTCGCCTTTCAGGACGTCGCCCAGCCAGTGGAGATATTGCATCCAGATCGGGTCGTTGAGGCGGTAGAGCTCGCGCAGGCGGGCCAGCGTTTCGGGATCGCGCTCCTCGCCGGCGAGCGCCAGCACCGGGTCGCCCGGAAGCAGCTTTTGCAGCCCGAAGACGAGGATCGAGACGATCAGCAGCGTCGGCAGGGCGATGAGGATGCGTTTCAGCACGAAACGGAGCATGGGCTCTCCGACAAGGACGGAAGGGGGCGGCGGCACCGTGGCCGCCGCCCGGATCGGTTACGTCAGTCGGCGTCGGTGACGTTTTCCAGGCGGATCATGCCGTCCGGATAGGGCACGAAGCCGGTGACGCCCGCGTCGTGGGCGGTGATGTAGGACTCGTGGACGAGGTAGATGACCGGCAGCTCGTCGATCAGGATGGCCGTCGCCTGGTCGTAGAGCTCCTTGCGCTTGGCGGGGTTGCCGAGGGTGCGCGCGGCGTTGAGGAGATTATCCACCTCCTCGTTGCAATAGCCGGTGTCGTTGATGCCGCCTTCGCAGGTGACGAACTGATGGATGGAGCCGTCGGGATCGGCGCGGCCGGACCAGTTGGTGCGGCTGACCTCGTAGTTGCCGGCGGACTGCTCGGCGAGCTGGGTGGCGAACTCCAGCGCCTGGAGGCGGACGTCGAACCCGGCTTCGGCGACCATCGCCTGAACCACCTGCATCATCTGCGACATGATGGGTGTGTTGGGGTGCTGAAGCTGCACCTCCAGGCGGTCGATGCCGGCTTCGGCGAGCAGCGCCTTGGCGCCCTCGACGTCGCGCTCCTCGACGGGGAAGTTCTTGTTGTACCAGGGGCTGTTGGGCGGGAAGGCCTGGTTGCCGGGGCTCGCCGTGCCTTCGTAGATGATCTGGCTCAGCGCGGCACGGTCGATCGCCTTCGAGAAGGCCTGGCGCACGCGCTTGTCCTGGCCGATCGGCGTCTCCGAGCGCGGCCCGTTCGCGACGTTCATGTAGAGCGCGCCGTAGCCGAGGCCGGTAACGACGTGCTCTGTGAGGTCGGCGTCCGCGCGGATCGCCGGAATGTCGGTCGGGGCGAGGCGCGAGGCGAGGTCCAACTCGCCCGACTGCAGGTTGGCGAGGCGCACGGTGGAGTCGGGGATCGGCAGGTAGACGACGCGGTCGATCTTGATGGCGTCGGCGTTCCAGTAGTCGGCGAACTTCTCGACGACGATGCGGTCCTGCTGGATGCGTTCCACGAAGGTGAAGGGGCCGGAGCAGACGAGGTTGTTGCCGAGATCGGCGCCCGCTTCTTCCGCGGCGGCGGGGGAGACCATCATGCCCGCGCGGTCGGCGAACTGGGCGAGCAGCGAGGCATCGGGCGATTTCAGCGCGATGGTGACCTGATAGGGGCCGGTCGCCGTCACGGTGTCGACGGAGGCGAGCTCGGACTTGCGGCGCGACTCCGGCAGCGTCAGCGAGCGGTTGATGTTGTAGATCACCGCCTCGGCGTTGAAGGGGGTGCCGTCGTGGAAGACGACGTCATCGCGCAGGTTGAGGACGAGCGACGTGGCGTCGTCGGAATATTCCCAATCGGTGGCGAGCTGCGGGATGATCTCGACGTCGGGGGAGAGGTCGACCAGCTTGTCGCAGACGGCGGTGTAGACGATGCGCCCCGCGAAGGTGCGCGACTGGTCGGGGTCCAGCACGTCGGGGTCGTCTTGAAGGCCGATCCTCAATTCGTTGGCCATGGCCGGAAGGCCCGTTGCGACCAGAAGCAGCGCGGTGAGCGCCACGCGGGACGAAGGGAAGCGCTTCATCGTTGGTTGTCTCCATGTGGGTCGGGATCGCGGTTGATCGACGGTGCCATAGGCGCGAGCGGGGGGTTTTGGCCCATGGCGTGGGACGTCTGGCGCAGCAGGAGATCCTGCAGCATGAGGAGATGGCGGCGCATCGCAGCGCCCGCGGCCGCGGCGTCCTTGCGGGCGATGCAGTCGATGATTTCGTCGTGATGGCGGCAGGACTGCATCTGCGCGTCGGTGTTGGCGCGGGCGCGCTCGCGGATGTCCTGCCAGCACCCGTCCTGGCGGATGCGGTTGACGGTGTCGAACAGGGTGAGGAAGAGCGAGTTGCCGGCGGCCATGGCGATGAGCCGGTGGAGCATGCCGTCCCACAATTCGCGCGCGTCGGCATCGCGAGAGGTGCGGATGCGTTCGCTGAGGAGGCGCATGCGCTCGATGTCCGCGGGGCGGGCGCGCTGGGCGGCGAGGTGGGCGAGCGGTGGTTCGATCCTGAGGCGGACCTCCATGATCTCGGCGAAATCGGTCCGCTCGATGATGGCGGCGTGGGGGTCGGCCGGACCTTCGGGCGTGGTGAGGAAGGTTCCGGCGCCCTGCTTGCGCCAGACGACGCCTTCGGCCTCCAGCGCCTCCAGCGCGCGGCGCACGGCGCGGCGCCCGACGCCGAACATGGCGGAGAATTGGCGCTCCGTCGGCAGGCGGCTGCCTTCTTTCAACGCCTCGCGGGTGATGTACTGGCGAATACGGTCGAGCGTAAAGGCGGAGTTGCCGCCTGGGAGGGCGGGCTGATCGTCGGGCAAGGAGAGCGTGCAAGCTGCATCGCTTTCGGACATAGGACAACCCAGCAAGACTGCGAATTACTTAGCATTGCCTGATTGGTTCGCAAATGGTCCGCTGGACGGGCCGTAAAGATTTCCGTCTGATTGTCGAATATTTGGCGCGCAAATCCAATCCTTGGGCAAGAGATGTCGTGGTTTCGGGCAGATTTCCCCGGTGTCTGCCCGAGAGGGGCCTTGGCCGAGTTGCTGGCGGCAGCGGGATCGCCCATGCTCCCGGCGACACTTTCGACCAATGACGCGGATGGATGACGTGAACGGACGACACTCTCAGGAGACGATCGCGGGCAAGCGAGGCCGGCCATGACGCGGGCGCTGATCGTCGGCGGCGGCACGGGGCTGGGCCTCGGCAGCGCGGTGGCCCTCGCGGCGGCCGGGGGCCGGGTATTCCTCACCGGGCGGCGCGCCGGCCCGCTGGACGAGGCCGCGGCGACCTTGGGCTCCGCCTGCGCCGGCACGATGACGGGCGACGCCACCAACGAGGAGGACGTCGCCAAGGTGGTGGACGCGGCGGCGGCGGCCTTGGGCGGGATCGACACGCTGGTGGTGTCGTCCGGCATCACGGCGGTCGGCTCGGTGGTGGACGCCAAGCTGGCCGATGTGCGCCGCGTGCTGGACACGAACATCCTGCCGTCGTTCCTGTTCACGCGCGCGGTGGTGCCGCACATGACGGACGGCGGGGCGGTCATTCTGGTGGCGTCGATCGCCGGGACGGTGCCGCATGCGGAGCGGGTCGCCTATGGCTCGTCCAAGGCGGCGGTGATCGGCATGGCCAAGCAGATGGCGCTGGACCTTGCGCCGCGGCGCATCCGGGTCAACGCGGTGAGTCCGAGCCTGGTGCTGACGGACATGTCACGCGGGGCGATCGCAGCGAGCGCCGATCCTGAGCGCACGCTCACCGAGCGCGAAGGGCGTCATCCGATCGGGCGGCTGGGCACGGCCGAGGACGTGGGTGCGATGGTGGCCTATCTGGCCGGTCCGAACGGCGGCTGGATCACCGGCCAGGATCTCCAGCTCGACGGCGGCCTGTCCCTGCGCGCCGCCGCCTCCCCGCCGGGCTGACGGGCGCTCCCGCGCCGCTGGCGCCGCGCGAGCACAGACGCCGGCCGCGCCGACGCCCGGCCGCGCCGACGCCCGGCCCCGTCGGACGCCTCGGCGCCGGTCCTTAGCATAGTGTTGCGGGGCTGGCCCCTTAGCTTGCGCTCGACGCTCGGCCTGACCGGCCCGGTCCGCGGCTTGGCCGGCGCGGCAGGCGGCGTGGCCGGCACGGCGGATGGCTTGGCCGGCACGGCGGGCGGCTTGCCCGGTGCGGCGGGCGGCTTGCCCGGCGCGGTGGGCGGCTCGGCCGGGACGGCGGCGGCTTGCCCGGCGCGGTGGGCGGCTCGGCCGGGACGGCGGCGGCTTGGCCGGCACGGCGGGCGGATCGTCCGACTCGGCTGGCGGCTTGTCCAGCTCAGCTCGCGGCTTGTCCGGCGCGGCAGGCAGCTCGTCCGGCGCGGCGGGCAGCTCGTCCGGCGCGGCGGCGGCTTGACCGGCCCCATCGGTGGCATTCAGCGTGTCTGCGAGAAGCTTGGCCGGGTCTGCGTACGGCGGGGCAGGGTTGGGGAGGTTTAACGGTTGCGGTGTCGCCAGGTCCCCGGCCGGGCGGATCGTCAGAAGCCGGAGCGGACCTTCATGTGGGTGTGCGGGCGGCTCTCGTCGGCGTGCACGTGCGGGGCGTCTCCCTCGGCCACAGGCACCAGGGCGAGCGCGCCATGGGTGGTTCCCCGCTCCACGAAGAGCGCCTCGGCATAGCCCGACACATCGCCGACCGGCCCGCGCAGAACGGCCACCTCCAGCGAGGTGGAGTGGTCGATCGGCACGGACAGGGCCGCCACGGTCTGGTCGTGCCTGTCGAGCCGGCTCTGCGGCACACGCGCGGCGAGACCGCGCACCGACAGATCCACCGCGCAACTGACGACGCCGAGGCACGCGGCCTCCGCGGGCGCCACCGCGCTTGCGGCCAGCCCCCTACGGAGCAGGTCGCGCACCGCCTCCGAGCGGTTCTGCCCGCCTTGGGCGCCGCGAAATGCGTCCACCATCGCAGCGAGGTCGGGGTCGAGGGTGATCGTCACGCGCTGCATGGAGGCCTCCGCTTTCATGCCGCCATCCTAACCCGGCCCGGCGCGTGAGGCATCAGCTTGGCACGGCCCATCGGCCTCCCGCTCCGCCGGTTGAGAGGGTGCACGGCCGGCGACTGCACCGGCCTTCGGTGAGCTGGCCGTGGGGGCGGCCGGCCACGGGCGCGGCGGCCACGGACTGTGGTGGGCGGGCGCAGAATAGTCGCGACGGGGACCGACCGCGGGGCGGGCCGGCCACGCCATGACCGTTCGAGGGTGCGGTCGGCGGCAGGCGGTCGGCGGTCGGCGGTCGGCGGTCGGCGGTCGGCGGTCGGCGGTCGGCGGTCGGCGGTCGGCGGTCGGCGGTCGGCGGTCGGCGGTCGGCGGTCGGCGGTCGGCGGTCGGCGGTCGGCGGTCGGCGGTCGGCGGTCGGCGGTCGGCGGTCGGCGGTCGGCGGTCGGCGGTCGGCGGTCGGCGGTCGGCGGTCGGCGGTCGGCGGTCGGCGGTCGGCGGTCGGCGGTCGGCGGTCGGCGGTCGGCGGTCGGCGGTCGGCGGTCGGCGGTCGGCGGTCGGCGGTCGGCGGTCGGCGGTCGGCGGTCGGCGGTCGGCGGTCGGCGGCAGAAAACCCGGCGCGGGGCATTGCGCAACGGGGTCAGTATGATAATTCAAACAAAATATCATACCTTCCTGGACGGCCCGATGATCGCCCCCCGCTGCCTCGCCCTCCTTCTTGCGAGCCCGTTCGCCGCGCTCCCCGCCGCAGCGCATTTCCAGGAGATCATCCCCAGCGCGGACGTCCTCACCGAAGGCGGCGAGGTAACGCTCGACCTCGTCTTCACGCACCCGGTCGAAGGTGGGCCGGTGATGACGATGGAGCGGCCCGCGGCGGTCGGCGTCCTCGCGGGCGGGGTCGACACCGACCTCTCCGGTGCGCTGGAGGAGGCCCCGCGGGACGGCGCCGCCGCCTGGCGCATCACCCACACGCTGGAGGAGCCAGGCGCGGCCGTCTTCCACGTCACCCCGCAGCCTTATTGGGAGCCGGCCGAGGGCAAGTTCATCGTCCACTACGCCAAGGTAATCGTCGATGCCTACGCGTCCGGCGAGGGGTGGGACGAACTCGTGGGCCTGCCGGTCGAGATCATGCCGCTGACCCGGCCGACCGGCGTGTGGGCGGGCAACGTCTTCACCGGAATTGTGACGAAGAACGGCGCGCCGGTGCCCTTCGCCGAGGTGGAGGTGGAATTCGTCAACGACGGCGCCGTCACCCCGCCCAACGACGCCTTCATCACCCAGGTCATCAAGGCCGACGCGAACGGCACATTCACCTACGCCATGCCCTTCCCCGCCTGGTGGGGCTTCGCCGCACTTGTGGAGGCCGACGCGCCGATGACTTCGCCGGAGGGCGACAGCGTCCCGGTGGAAGAGGGCGGCCTCATCTGGGTGAAGGCGACGGCGGCCGGCGGATAATCATGCACATCCCGGACGGTATCCTTTCGGCCCCGGTGCTTGTGGGCGGCGCAGTGGCCGCGGCGGCCGGGGTCGGCCTGGCGCTGAGGCGGATCGACGAGCGCGCCATTCCGCGCGTCGCCATCCTCGCCGCGGTATTCTTCGCCGGATCGTTGATCGCCGTGCCGGTGGGGCCGTCCAGCGTGCATCTCGTCTTCGGCGGGCTGATGGGGGTGATGCTGGGGCTCGGCATCTTCCCGGCGGTGCTGGTGGCACTGGTGCTGCAGGCGGTGCTCTTCGGCTTCGGCGGGCTGACGACGCTGGGCGTGAACACGTTCAACATCGCGCTGCCCGGCGCGCTGCTGGGCGGCCTGCTGGGGCCGATGATCAGGCGCGCCTCCCCGCCCGGCGCCGCCGCCCTCGCGGCCGTCGCCGGGGCGGGATCCGTCGTCGGCAACGGCGTCCTCGTGGCGCTGACGCTGCGGCTCTCCTCGCCCGACTATGCGCCGGTCGCCAGCGTCGTCGTCGCCACCTATCTGCCGCTCGTGCTGGTCGAGGGCGCGATCACCGCCTTCGCCGCCGGGTTTCTGGCGCGGGTGAAGCCGGACGCGCTGAGCCCGCAACTGACATGATCCGCGCGCTCGTTCTCCTCGCGGGCCTCCTCGCCGGGACCGCCGCCGCCGAGGCGCATGCGCTGCGCGTCTTCGCCAGGGTCGAGGGGGCGACGGTGTCGGGATACGGCTTCTTCATCGGCGGCGGGCGCCCGCATGGCGCGGCGTGGACGGCGACGATGGAGGGCACGCCCCTGGCGAGCGGCGAGACCGATGCGGACGGCCGCTTCGCCTTCGCCGCACCGGCCGAGGTCACGGGTGCCGTGGCGGTGACGATCGACACCCGCGAGGGGCACCGCGCCACCTCCACCCTGGCGCCGCAGCGCTTCGCCGCCGCCGCACCCGCCGCGGCACGGGGCGACGGGGCGGGTGCGGCGTCCTCACCGGCGGCAGCGCCGACAACGGACGCAGCGTCGGACGAAGCGCCCATGGAGCCATCGCCAGCACCCGCCGGCCTCTCACCGGAGGCCGGCCCGTCGCCGGAGGCTCTCGCGGGCATGGTGGAGCGGGCCGTGGCGCATGCCGTCGCCCCGCTGGAAGAGCGCATCGTGGCGCTCGACGCGCGGCTGAAGTTCACCGACATCCTGTCCGGCCTCTTTCTCATCCTCGGCCTCGCCGGAATGGGGCTGTGGGCGCTCGGCCGCCGCCGATGACGCCGTCGATGATGCTGCCGCAGGATCCGCGCCTGCGCCTCCTCACCGCCTTCGGCGCGGTGCTGCTCGTGTCGCAGATCGGCGGGCTCGTGACGGCGCTGTCGGCGCTCGCCGCCGCCGCCGCTTTGACGCTCGCCCAGCCGCAGCGGCCGGGCTGGCGCCGCCTCGTCCATCTGGAAGGCTTCCTCATCCTCCTCTTCGTGTCGCTGCCCTTCACCGTGCCGGGCGCGCCGGTCGCCTCGCTGGGCCCCCTCACCGTGTCCGCCGAGGGGCTGCTGCTGGCGGCCACGCTCGGCGCCAAGGTGTCGGCCTCGGTGCTCGTCCTCACGCTGCTTCTGGGCGGGCTGGAACCGGCCCGGCTCGGCGCCGCCCTCGCCGCGCTGCGCGTGCCCGAAACGCTGGTGCGCCTGTTCGTCGCCACTGCGCGCTACCGCGTCCTCATCGGCGACGAGGCGCGGCGCCTGGGCGAGGCGATGCACGCCCGCGGCTTCACCCCGCGCACCGATCGGCACACCCTGCGCACCTACGGCTGGCTGATCGGCATGCTGCTGGTGCGCGCGCTGGAACGGGCCGAGCGCGTGGAAGAGGCGATGCGCTGCCGCGGCTATACCGGCCGCATCCCGCGCCTCGCCGCGCCGCGCCCGGCCGCGCGCGAGATCGCCGCCGCCGGGCTCATCGTCGCCTCCGCGGCGGCGCTGCTGATGGTCGACCGGCTGTGAGCGCGCTCCTGCGGCTCGACGAGGTGACGGTCGCGCGTGACGGGCGCACCGTGCTGGAAGGGGCGAGCCTCGTCCTGGACCCGGGTGAGCGGGTCGCCATCGTCGGCCCCAACGGCGCGGGCAAGACGACGCTGATGCGCACCATCGTCGGGCTCACCCCCGCCACGTCCGGGCGGGTGACGCTGTTCGGCACGGTGTGCCGCGAGGAGCGCGACTTCCGGCCGCTTCGCCCGCGCATCGGCGTCCTGTTCCAGGACAGCGACGACCAGCTCTTCTGCCCCAGCGTGGTGGAGGACGTCGCCTTCGGTCCGCTGAACGCAGGCGCCAGTCCGGCCGCTGCCGAAGCCGCCGCGCGCGCAACTCTCGGCCATCTCGGCATCGCCCATCTCGGTGAGCGGCTGACGCACCGCCTGTCCGGCGGCGAGAAGCGCCTCGTTTGCCTCGCCGGACTTCTGGCGATGACGCCCGACGTCCTGCTTCTCGACGAGCCGACCAACGGTGTCGACACCGCCAACGGCGCCCGGCTGCGGGCGGCGCTGGCCGCCTTTCCGGGGGCGATGCTGATCGTTTCGCACGACGCGGCGTTCGTGGCGGGCCTTGCGACACGCGCCCTGGCGCTGGAGCACGGCCGGTTGCGGCCGGCGACGATCCACACCCACGCCCACCCGCATGCGCACGTGCATCCGGGCGATGCGAGCCACGCCCACCAGGCGGCAGGCGCGGCGGACGGACAAACCGCCTCCGAAGCCGCAAGGAACGCGGGCGGGTCGCCGACCGATCGCCGCGCCTGAGGTTGCCGCACCGTCAGGAGAGGGCGGCGCCCTCCCCTGACGCATGGCGCCGTCTACTGCGCGGCGCCGTGGCCGTGGCCACCGCCATGTGAGCCCGCCCCTCCGGCGCCGTGCCCATGCGCGTGGGCGGGCGCCGCACCGGCGCCGATCGGCGCCACCGCCAGCGGCACCGTCAGCGTGCCGGCGTGCTCGAACGTCAACGTCACGTCCAAGGTGTCACCGGCCGCGGGTGAACGGGCGAGATCCATGAACATGATGTGATAGCCGCCCGGCGCCAGGGTGACCGAGCCGCCGGCGGGGATTTCCAGCCCGCCTTCGATCGGCTGCATCATCATCATCCCGTTGGTGACGGCCATCTGATGCACCTCGGCCCGGCCGGCGAAGTCGGCGCTGACGGCGACGAGCCTGTCGGGCTCGGAACCGGTGTTCGTCAGCGTCATGTAGCCGCCGCCGACCGACGCGCCGGGGGGCGGCTGGCGCATCCAAGCCGTGTCGACCGCCATGGTCGAGGCGGCCGCTTGCGGGGCCGGTTCGTGCGACGTGCCGTGGTGCGCAGCGTCGGCCGCCTGCGCCACCTGCGACGCATCGACGACGGTCAGCACCGGTGCAGGGTGGGCAAGGTCATGCGGATCCTGCCCGGGCGCGGCGACATCGGACCACGAGATGGCGCCGTCCGCACAGGTCTGCACCACCTTGAACGGCAGCACGGTGCCCGGTTCCACCCCGGTCACGTGTCCCTGAAAGGCGAACTCGTCGGACGAAGCGTCCGGCAGATTGCCGCCGCTCCAGCGGATTTCGGTCACGCCGGAGGCGACGCTCTCGCCGCGCGACGCATCAGGCGCGGCGTCGTCCGCAGTCGAGACGTCCAGCGTCCAGCCTGGCTTGGGCATCGGCTTCACGGCGGCGAAGCCCTCCGGCACCGTCACGGCGACGGCGGTGGTGGGCTGGCCGTCGCAGCCATGGGGCACGCGCAGGACGGCCTTGAAGGTGGCACCGGCGGGCGCCTGCGCGACCACGAAAGAGACGTGCGCGCTGGCGCCCGTTGCGCCGACGAGCGCCGTGCCGGCGACGAATAGAGGAAGGGTGAGCGCGAGCGCCGTCGCGCCGCGCAACGCGCGGGTCATATGAGGCATCGATCTGTCCTGAATGTCGGTTGAGGGCCGCCCGGTAAAGGCGGATGCGGTTCCGTTTCAGGACAGCGGCGGGGCTCTGATGCGCGGGCGCCCGGCCCAGTCATGGCCGGCGATGCGGACGGTGAGCCCCGGCAGACGCGCGGCCAGAGGCTGCTCGTCCGGAGGGGCGACATCGGGCAGCTCCGGCGCGATGGCCACCGCATAACAGAGGCAGCAGGAGGCCGCGTCGATCGCGGTGCGGGCCTTGTCGTCCGGCGCGGGAGCGGGTGCGGCGCCCCAGCAGATGACGCCTTGATCGGCCTCGGCCATCGCCATGGAGGGGACGAAGAGGTTGAACAGCGCGAGGACGATCCCCAGCGCCGCCAGCGGCCCCCTCAACGCGCGCAGGACGGCGAGCCCGCCTCGCCCTTCGGGGCGGCGGACCGTGACCTCACGCGGCAAGGGTGGCTGCGTTCCGATGATGACCCTCGATCGGCTGACAAGGCCCGCGCCTGCACCGCCCGCCTCGGCGACGCGCGCTGCTGGATGTGTTCGTCTTATTGCGGCTGGGAGGCGCCCTGTCCACCCGCCTGCCGCCTGCGTGATGCCGGTGCAACGGCGCAGGGTGTGGCCGCGTCGCATCACGCATTTCGTGTGGATGGGCGATCGCCGTGGGGTCCCCCCAAGGTAAACTTTTGTTTTCCTTTTCAGCGTCAACGTGTTCCATCGGCCCACGGATCCGGGCACGGCGTGACGGGCCTGCAGTGGGCGCGCTATTCAGGGATGATCGACGATGATCGAGAGCATTGACCATGCGCGCATCAGCGAGCGCGCCTACGCGATTTGGGAACAATCCGGCTGCCCCGGCGGGGATGCACTGGAGCATTGGTACCGGGCCGAGAGCGAGCTTCGGACCGAGTATCTGATCACGCTGGCCGCCGCCCCGGCCGCCGAAGCGGCGCCCGCCCGCACGCGCGCGGCCCCGAAAGCGGCCCCGAAAGCGGCCAAGTCTGCCGCCGCGAAGCCTGCCGCCGCCGCGAAGCAAAAGGCGGCGCCCGCCAAGGCGGCCAAGGCACCGAAAGCGGCCGCCGCCGACACCGCGCCGAAGCGCAAACGCCGGCCCCGGCCCGCCGCCGATCAAGCGCCCGCCACGCTCAACTGAGGCCGGGCCGCAGAAACGCAAAGGGCCGCCGTCGCGGCCCTTTTTCATGTCCGCTCACAGGGCGGCGGATACCTGAGGCTGGGGGTCCTCCAGCTCGTGCAGGCGGCGCGCGGCGGTCTGCGCCACCCTGAGGTGAATGGCCCGGCGCGCGGGGGCGGAAAGGCGCTGCGTCACCGCCTCGCGGATGAAGGCGGCGTCGTAACCGTCGGTGAAGATGAGCCCTTCCTCGGCCGGGAAGATGTCGCCCACCTCCGGCACCGAGGCGAAATAAAAGCGGTCGCAGGCGCGCTTGTAGGCGGGCCACTTCAGGTCGGCACGAAAGTCCGCCAGCGAGGATTTGATTTCGACGATGACGATGTCGCCGCCGGTCCCGACGGCGAGGAGATCCGCCCGGCGCCCGTCGGCCAGCACCAGCTCCGGCACGACCGCATAGCCGAGGTCGCGCAGCAGGCGGGCGGCGCCGCGGCGGATCTTGATGGCGTTCGCGGATTGGCGGCCGTCGACCATCGGGGCGACGTCGAACACGGAGAGGAGCGGCATAGCACTGACCTTTATGCTGCCGGTCCATCAAGACTCAGCGGCGGGGCGGGTGCAAGCCTCCTGCAGCATAGGGCCGGCTCAGAGCAGCGCGGCCCCGGCGAGACCTGCCGCCACCACCACGGCCCATGGCGGCGCGCCGAAGTGCCGCAGCGCCACGAAGGCGGCAACGGCGACCGCGAGGGCCGCGTTCGAGGTGATGCCGCCGGTGATGACGGGGTCCCAAAAGGCGGCGCCGAGGAGACCGACGACGGCGGCGTTGACCCCTGCGAGAGCGCGGCGGGCCCACGCGCGGCGCCGCAGCGCGTCCCAGAAGGGCATGACGCCGACGACGAGAAGCACCGACGGCAGGAAGATCCCCGCGAGCGCCACGGCCGCGCCTGCGATCCCGCCGAAGGGGGTCGCCACCGCACCGAGGAAGGCGGCGAAGGTGAAGAGCGGCCCCGGTACGGCCTGCGCGGCGCCATAGCCGGCCAGGAAGGCGTCCGGTGCGACGAGGCCGGCGAGCTCGCCCTCCAGCAGCGGCAACACCACGTGACCGCCGCCGAACACGAGCGCCCCGGCGCGATAGGTGCGGTCGAACAGGTCCGCCGCCGGACCCCATTGTGCGGCCAGCGGCAGCAGGACGAGCCCCGCCGCGAAGAGGACGAGGGCGACGGCGCCGAGCGTGCGGTTGTGCACGGCCGCAGCGGGCGCGGCGCTTCGATCAGACGCCTGCGCGCCGGGCGCGGGCGGGGCGCCGAGGAGGAAGCCGCACAGTCCCCCCGCCAGGATGACGCCGATCTGCACCAGAGCCGGGACCGGGGCGAGCAGCATGGCGACGGCGGCCGCGGCAGCGATGGCGGCGCGCCCGCGCGTTGCGGCGAGGCTGGCGGCCATGCCCATGAGCGCGTTGGCGACGACCGCTGCGGCGGCGGCTTTCAGCCCCAGCAACCAGCCCGCGTGCGGGCCGATGTCGACCGATGCGACGACGAGGCCGAACAGCGCCAGCGCGACGGCCGAGGGCAAGGTGAATGCGGTCCATGCCGCGGCGAGGCCGAGGAACCCGGCCCGCTGCAGGCCGATCGCCATCCCAACCTGGCTGGAGGCGGGGCCGGGGAGGAACTGGCACAGTGCGACGAGGTCGGCGTAGGCGGCGTCGCTCATCCAAGAGCGCCGCTCGACGAAGGCGGTGCGGAAGAAGCCGAGATGGGCGACCGGCCCGCCGAAGGAGGTGAGCCCGAGCGGCAGAAAGGCGGCGAACACTTCTGCGGCGCTGCCCCGCGGGGCGGGCGCATCCGGTGCCCCGCTCTCCCCTGTGCCGGGCGCTGCAGGTGAGGCGCTGCCCTGCGGGCCGGGCGATGTTGCGGCGGCTCGCCGGCCGGGCGATGTGGCGGCGACGTCCGGCGTTGAAGGGGTGCGGGGGTCGGTCTGTGTCACGGCGGCCTGGTCCTCGCCCGGTCGATCGGTGCCGCACGCCGCCTCGGCGGACACATCGGCCCGCCCCGCATCGCGGCTCTTCATGACAGCAGGATGACGGCCGCGTGGCGGGGCACCAAACGAAAACGGCGCGAGAGCGGGCTCTGCGCCGTCTTGAACTCAGCGGCCGCGCGTCGCGCCTCCGCGGCGCGGGAGCGCGTCACCCGGCCTGGGTGTGGTGCGTCCCAGCGCCGAGGCCGCGCACTCAGCACGCGGCGCGCTTCCCGCGCTCAGCGCGGGGCGCGTTTGGCGAGGATGCGCTGCAGCGTGCGGCGGTGCATGTTGAGGCGGCGCGCGGTCTCCGACACGTTGCGGTCGCACATCTCGTAAACGCGCTGGATGTGTTCCCAGCGCACCCGGTCGGCCGACATCGGATTTTCGGGAAGCTCCGGCCGCTCGGCGCCTTCGCGGGTCAGCGCGCTGAACACTTCGTCCGCATCGGCAGGCTTGGCGAGATAATCCACCGCGCCGAGCTTCACCGCCGTGACCGCGGTGGCGATATTGCCGTAGCCGGTGAGGATCACCGCACGAGCGTCGGGCTTGCGGCGGCGGATCCGTTCGACGACTTCCAGACCGTTGCCGTCGCCCAGCCGCATGTCGACCACGGCGAAATCGGGCGGGTTGCGCTCGCTCATCGCGCTGGCGTCCTGCGCGCTCTCGGCAACCTCGGTCACGAAACCGCGCTTCTCCATCGCACGGGCCAAGCGCTGGCCGAACGCGGCATCGTCGTCGACGATCAGAAGCCGGCTTCCATCTACGGTGCGCGCGGGGGCAACTTGCGGCATGGCATCCATGCAAAGGTCCCTTCGATTTTTTCGGTCTTGTGTGACTATTTAGGTCCGACTGCCGCGCCCTGCCCCTTCATGACGAGAATTTAATTCCGCTCGGGAAGCATCGATCGCAGGATCCGTCGCGGCCATGCGACAGTCACCGTCGCACCGGCGCGCTTCTCGAAGGTGACGGTCGCGCCGGTCCGCTCCAGCAGCGTTTTGGCGATGAAGATGCCGAGACCCAGCCCGCCGCCGCGCTGGTCGGACGATTTGTCCGAGGCACGACGGGAAATATACGGATCGCCGAGCCGGTCGAGCACGTCGTCGGTGAAGCCCGGGCCGTCGTCGGCGATGACGATGGTGAGGTCCTCCTCCGTCCATTCCGCCGAAACGCGCACCAGAGTGGATGCGAAATCGACTGCGTTCTCAACGAGGTTGCCGAGGCCATAGAGGATGGCTGGATTGCGCGGGACGATCGGCTGCTCGCCGGTGTCGCCCGCCAACAGGATGTCGATCTCGATGCCGACGCCGCGGTGCGGGCCGGCCACCTCCTCCAGCAGCGTATGAACGTTGAGGCGCACCAGGGGGCTGTCGCCGTCTTCACCCAGGCTCTTCAACTGTCCCAGGATCTCCCGGCACCGCTCGGCCTGCGAGCGCAGCAGGGTGACGTCGTCGTAGAGCGCGCTTCCGGGGTCGAGCTCGCGCTCCATCTCGCGCGCGACCATGAGGATCGTGCCGAGCGGCGTGCCGAGTTCATGCGCAGCGGCGGCGGCGAGCCCGTCCAGCGCGTGGAGGTTCTGCTCGCGGCTGAGAACGATCTCGGTGGCGCCGAGCGCATCCGCGAGAAGGCGATTTTCCTCCGACACGCGGAAGGCATAGCTTCCCATGAAGATGAGGCTGCACACCAGAGAGAGCCATATTCCGCCGATGAACAGGAAAGGCGGGCTATAATGCTCGCCCGAATACCAGGGCAGCGGCGCGTGGGCGATGACGAGGACGGTCGCCGCCAGCAGCACCAGCACGCCGAGCGTCAACGTGCGCCCCGCCGACAAGGTGGTGGCCGACACCATGACGGGCGCGATCAACAACAGCGCGAAAGGGTTGGTGAGCCCGCCGGTCAAGCCGAGCTGTAGTGTCAGTTGAGCGATGTCGAAGGCCATGACCGCGGTGGTCCAGCCCTCCGGCATGCGTCGGTTGTCCGCGAACTTGATCCGCAGGAAGACGTTGGTCCACGCGGCGAGGGCGACGAGACCGAGGCAGGCGGCCAACGGCATGTCGAATTCGAGGACGACGCCGACGAAGAGGATGGCGGTCAACTGGCCCAATATGGCGAGCCACCTCAGAAGCAGCAGCGTGCGCACCCGCACAACGCGATCCCGGAGGGTGAAACTGCGTGTTTCGTCCGTCACTCTTCCACACACATCCTGATCATCGAGTCGGTGTTTCTAGGCAAACTTGCCAAAACGCGCTGCCGGGGTGATATGTTGCGGTGCAGCATGAGCATGAGCGCGGCGGCCGGGAGCGGCCCCCACAACCACGGTCCGAGGTTCTATGTACTATCATCTTTATGAGCTGAACCACGCATTCTTGAGCCCGGCACGCGCTCTCAATGATGCCGTCAGACTGTATTATAAGAACCCGCTCAATCCCTTAACCTATACTCAGTTCGGCCGTCAGGTCGCCGCGGCGACCGATGTGTTCGAGCGCGTGACCCGCCGCTACGGCAAGCCGAGCTTCGGCCTGACCGAGACGACGGTGAACGGCGTGACCGTCCCGGTGACCGAAGAGGTCGTATGGGAGCGGCCCTTCTGCAAGCTCCTGCGCTTCAACCGCGCATTCCCCGCCGGGGCCGCACCGCAGCCCAACCTCGTCATCGTCGCGCCGATGTCCGGCCACTATGCCACGCTGCTGCGCGGGACGGTGGAGACCATGCTGCCGCACTTCAACGTGCATATCACCGACTGGGTGGACGCGCGCATGGTGCCGCTCTCCAAAGGGAGCTTCGATTTCGGCGATTATGTCGAATATGTCGCCGACATCACGCGCCATTTCGGCGGCGATTGCCATATCGTCGCGGTGTGCCAGCCGACGGTGCCGGTGTTCGTCGCGATGGCGGTGCTGGAGCAGAACGGCGACGTGACGCCGAAGTCGGTCACCATGATGGGCGGCCCGCTCGACACGCGCGAGAATCCGACCGAGGTGAACGACTACGCCGCCAAGCACGATCTCGACTGGTTCCGCCGCAACGTCGTCATGTCCGTGCCGCTGCCGCATCCGGGGTTCATGCGGCCGGTCTACCCCGGCTTCCTGCAGCTCACCGGGTTCATGACGATGAACCTGGACCGGCACATGGCCGCCCACTACGACTACTTCGACCATCTGGTGGAAGGTGACGGCGACAGCGCCGAGAAACACCGCGACTTCTACGACGAATATCTGTCCGTGATGGATCTCACCGCCGAGTTCTATCTGGAGACGGTGGACTACGTCTTCTTGCGCCAGCTCCTGCCGAAGGGGGAGATGATGCACAAGGGCGAGGCGGTCGACCCGGCGGCCATCACGAAGACGCCGATCTTCACCGTGGAGGGCGAGAAGGACGACATCTCCGGCATCGGCCAGACGAAGGCCGCACACCGGATGACGCCGAACCTCGCCGCCGAGATGCACCAGCACTACGAGCAGCCCTCCGTGGGGCACTACGGGGTGTTCAACGGGTCGCGCTTCCGCAAGGAGATCGCGCCGCGCATCGTCGAATTCGCGTACCGGTACGACGGCGGCAGCACGTCGGCGGACACGCCGATCAGCAGCGCCCAGGTGGATGCGATGGTGGCCGAAGCGGCGGTCGACACGCCTCCCGCGTCGCACGGTATGCGCGGCTGGCTCCCGCTGACCCACGTCGGCGCGGAGGCGATCGCGCAGACCTTCGGAGCCGCGTCGGACCGGATGGAGTTGCAGCCCGACCTCACGCACATTCCGGCGACGGTGGAGAGCGCGGCGCGGATGCTGCACCGTCCTTTCACGGTGACGGCGGGTGCGGCGGCCGAGACCGCGGAGGCGATGGCGGCCGCCGTGTCGGCGTCGATCTCCAGCCTGTCCGCGGTGCTGGGATCGGCGGTGGATGCGGGCGGCCAGGCGGCCGGCATCACCAGTGGAATGTCCGACAGTCTGGCCGGCGCGCTGACGAAGACGGCGGAGAGATTGGCCGATTCCACCTACGAGCTCGGCCGCTTGGCGCGGATGGACCTGACCATCCCGACCAAGATCGCGGTCGAGGCCGCGGCGGTCGCCGAATCCGAGGTAGAGCCCGCGCCGGACGCGATCGCCGAGGCGCCAGTGGGCGACGCTCCCGAGGTTGAAGCGGCCGAGGTTGAAGCGGCCGAGGCGCCGGTGGAGGCGGGGGCCGCGTTGGCCGACACCGCGCTCACCGCCGGCGATGACATCGGCGCGGCGGCCACGGAGACGGCCGGCACCGTGATCGATGAGACCGCCGCGGTGGCGGGCGCCGCAACGGACGCGGCGGCCGATGCCTCGGTCGCGGCGGCCGAGGCGGTCACGCAGAGCGCCGAGGCCATCACCGATGCGGCGATCTCCGTGACCGAAGACACCGCGAAGGCCGCAGCGGTCGTCACCGAGGCCGAAGCCGACGTGGCCGAGGACGTCACGAGCGACGTGTCCGACACTGTGGAAGAGGCCGCGGAGGCCCTGCCGGAATCGGCCGATGCAGCGATCGAGGTCGCCTCGAGCGCGCCGGCCCAAGCCGAGTTCATGCTGGACCGGGCGGCGGCCGAAAGCCGCGGGGCCGATGTGGCGCCCTCCGAATTGGTCGCCGAGGCAGCGGAGACCGCCGCCGACGAGGCGGATGCCGTGGCCGAGGAGACGGAAACCTTCGTCGAGGCGGCGGAGCCCGTCGCCGCGACGGAACCCGTGATGGAAACCGCGGAGCCCGTCGCCGAGGAAACATTGGCGTCGGTGATCGACGATCCGGATGCGGTCAGCACGCCGGTGGAACACGCTGCCGAGGAGGCGGCCCCGTTCGCCGCGGCGCCGACCGAGATGGATGGGGCAGAACCGGACGCTCTCCCTGCGGAGACGGCGGCGGATGCGCCGACCGCACCGGCGGCGGACGTGCAGACCGTGGAGGAGACGGCGGTGGAGGAGACGGCAGCCGCGAAGACGCCCGCCCCCCGCAAGCCGCGCGCCCGGCGCAAGCCCGGCACGCCGCGCCTCTCCCGCTCTCCGCGCAAGCCGAAAGCCTGACGGGGCGGAGGGCCGGGACGCCTTAAGCCCGGCCCGCCGCCGCGGTCTCAGGCGGCGGTGTCTTCCAGCGCCACTTCGCGGAACGCGCGGCGGATGACCTTGCCCGAGGTCGTCAGCGGGATCTCCGACACGAAGACGATCTCGCGCGGGTAGAAGTGCGCCGACAGCCGCCCGCGCACGAAGGTCTTCAACGCCTTGCGCTGCTCGTCGCCCGCAGGCGCGCCGGGCCGCTGCTTCACGAACGCCACGACCACCTCGCCGCGCAGCGCATCGGGACGGCCGACCACCGCCGCCAGCTCCACGTCGGGGTGACCGGCGAGACAATCCTCGATCTCGCCGGGGCCGATGCGGTAGCCGGCCGAGTTGATGAGATCGTCGTCGCGCCCGACGAAGCGGACGCCGCCCGGCCCCGCGATGCCCTGGTCGCCGGTCAGCATCCAGCGCCCGCGGAACTTCGCCGCCGTCGCCGCGGGATCGTTCCAGTAGCCGAGGAACATCACCGGGTCCGGCGCGGCCACCGCGATTGTCCCTTGCGTGCCGTCCGGCAGCGGCCTGCCGGCGTCGTCGACGATCGCGACCTCGTGCCCCGGAACGGCGCGGCCGATGATGCCGGGCGCGGCCACACCCCAGCCGGAGCAGCTCGCCAGAACGAGGTTCACCTCGGTCTGCCCGTAGGCCTCGTTGATGGTGACGCCGAGATGGCGGCGCGCCCACTCGAAGGTTTCGGCGCCGAGAGGCTCGCCCGCGGAGCCGGCCGAGCGCAGCGCCAGGCGGGGCCGCGTGTCGCGCATCATGCGCAGCGCGGTCGGCGGAATGAAGGCGTTGCGCACGCCCGCCGCGGCCGCCCAGTCGAGCGCCTCGTCGGGGTCGAAGCGGGCGGCGCGCTGGGCGACGACGGGCACGCCCATGGCCAGCGACGGCAGGAGCACGTTGAGGAGCCCGCCCGCCCACGCCCAGTCGGCCGGCGTCCAAAAGCGGTCGCCCGGCGCGGGCAGACGGTCCTGATACATCTGCACGCCCGGCATGTGGCCATAGAGCACACGGTGGCCGTGGACGGCGCCCTTCGGCGGCCCGGTGGTGCCCGAGGTGAAGATGATGAGCGCCGGATCGTCTGGCCCCGTGTCCGCCACATCGCGCCGGTCGCTGGCGGCGGCGGTGAGGGCGGTCAGGTCGACGCCGGGCCCGCCGTCCACGGTGACGAGCGTCGCCTCGCAGTCCGGCGCGGTGGCCGCCCCTTCGGCGGTGGTGACGAGAAGGCGCGCCCCGGAGGCGGTGAGGCGGTAGGCCATCGCCTCGGTGCCGAAGAGCATCGCCATCGGCACGGCGATGGCGCCGAGCTTGTAGGCGGCGAGATGCACCGCCACCGTTTCCAGCCGCTGGCCGAGCTTGATGGCGATGCGGTCGCCGCGCCCGACGCCGAGCGCGGCGAAGGCGTTGGCGGTGCGGTTCACCAGCTTCTGCAGCGCGCCGTAACTGACCTCGTAGGGCGCGCCATTCGCATCGGCGAACACCAGCGCGGTGCGGTCCGGCGCGGTGTCGGCCCAGGCGTCGCACGCGGCGGTGGCGATGTTGTAGCGGGCCGGCTGCGGCCAGACGAATCCGGCTCTGGCGGCGGCATAGGTGTCGAACCGGGAAAGATCGGCCGTCACGGCACTCTCCTCAATGGCCGCGCGGCAGGCATCGGCGGCGGCCGGCCCGCGGGGTCGTCGCGGGCCATGATACGCAGTTACACAAATCTCTTAGCTGCCTGGATAACATGCTCGAATTGTGAGGCAACGTAGGATTTCGCAGGATCTCATCAGATCGTGTGACGGGGCTTGGTCGCCAGCGCGGAGAAATGCCCGTAGGCTGGGTGCGATCGGCTGGAGATGCGCCGAGTTCTGCGAGAGGCGCAATGTTCCGCTTAGCTATAATTGCAGCGATATTGATTTGGCCCTGGACCATCGCGACGGCGTCGGCCCAGGATGACTGCCAAACCGAAACCTATGACCACAACGGTTCCGCGATGGACGTCACCGTGTGCCGCGCCGATGTCACGATCCGCTATCGCGTGCCGCGGCGGGGGCTGGCCCGGCATGGCGTCGTGCCGGGGACGGTCCTGTTCGCCGGGCGCTTCGTGCCGCAGGATGTCACGGGCGACACGGCAGCGGACGAGGTCTCGCCGCTGGCGGGCACGGCCTA
The DNA here is from genome assembly GCF_001927245.1 of Acuticoccus yangtzensis. Classification (GTDB taxonomy): domain Bacteria; phylum Pseudomonadota; class Alphaproteobacteria; order Rhizobiales; family Amorphaceae; genus Acuticoccus; species Acuticoccus yangtzensis. Next base: position 73,355 of record NZ_MJUX01000009.1, read on the forward strand.
CGTGTTCAAGGCCGGGTGCGCGCCCGCGGGCTATGCCGTCAGCGGCGCCATGCACGCACGGATCGAGCTGCACGGCGACGCTCCGGTTCGCGGCGCCGATTGCCGCGTGACCGGCTATCGAAGCGACGAGCTGATCTTCGACTGAACGCCGCCGGGTCGACAGGGCACACCGGCGGCGGGTGGCGCAGCCTCAGCCGTCGAGCTTGGCCGTTTCGCGGTGGGCGGCCGCGGGGCTTTCGGCCGTTGCCGCAGTCTTGCCGGCCGTGGACGCCGGAGCGGCGCCGCCTGCCCGGCCGGCGCTGCCGCCCGGCTCCGCGGCGGCGGCCGACGCCACCTTGGGCGGCGTGAGCGCGGACGACATCTCGCGCCCGGAGACGACGCCCATCAAGAGGCCTTCCTTGTCCACCACCGGGAGCGGGTAGTCGGTTTCGAGGGCGGCGGGCAGCGCGGCTTCCAGCGCATCGGCGGCGGACACGGTCGGCCCGTCCTCGGCGACCTCGTAGAGGTTGCGCCCGTCGTTGGCGGACACGGCGGCGGCAAGGCTCTCCTGCGTGGCGACGCCGAGGTAGCGGCCGTCCTCCACCACATAGCCCCAGTCGGCGTTGGTGCGGCGCATCTCGCCCAGCGCCTTGTCGATGTCCGCCCCGGTGAGGCGTGTCTTGGGCGGACGCATCACCGTCTCGACCGTCAGCACACGCGCGCGGTTCACGTCGCGCACGAACTCGGTGACGTAGTCGTCGGCCGGGTTCAGCAGGATTTCGGGCGGGGTGCCGACCTGCGACAGGCGCCCGTCCTTCAGGATGGCGATCTGGTCGCCGATCCTGAGCGCCTCGTCCAGATCGTGGGTGATGAAGACGATCGTCTTGCCGAGCTCGGACTGGAGCTCGATGAGCTGGTCCTGCATCTGGCTGCGGATCAGCGGGTCGAGTGCCGAGAAGGCTTCGTCCATGAGCAGGATCTCGGCGTCCGTCGCCAGGGCGCGGGCGAGGCCGACGCGCTGCTGCATACCGCCGGAAAGCTGCGTCGGATATTGCCCGTCATAGCCCGACAGGCCGACGCGCTCGATCCACTCCATCGCCTTCGCCTCGCGCTCGGCCCGGCCGACGCCGCGCACTTTGAGCCCGTAGGCGACGTTCTGCAGCACGGTGCGGTGGGGCATCAGGCCAAAGCGCTGGAACACCATCGACATCTTGGTGCGCCGGAACCGTTCGAGCTGGCGGATCGACATTTTGATGACGTCGTCGCCGTCGACGAGGATCTGCCCGTCGGTCGGGTCGATCAGCCGGTTGAAGTGGCGGATGAGGGTCGACTTGCCGGAGCCCGACAGCCCCATGATAACGAAGATCTGCCCCTTGCCGATGGACAAGGACACGTCCGCGAGGCCGAGCGTGTGGCCGGTCTCGGCCAGCAGCTCCTCTTTCGACAGACCGTCGCGATAGCGCTGCAGGGCGGCCTTCGGGTTGGGGCCGAAGATCTTGGTGACGTTCTTGACTTCGATGAGGGACATAGACTCAGCGGCTCCTGGCGGGGCGGACGGGCGGCGCGAAACAGCGGGGGGCGGCGGCGCGCGGGATCAATGCGCCACCTGCCTGTGCTTCTGCGCGCGGGCGCCCGCGGCCTGGCTGATCCGGTCGAAGACGATGGCGAGCATGACGATGGCGATGCCGCCGATGAGGCCCTGCCCCGCATCGTTGCGCTGCAGGCCGATGAGGACGGTCTGGCCGACGCCGCGCGCGCCGATCATGGAGCCGATGACGACCATGGCCAGCGCCATCATGACCGTCTGGTTGATGCCTTGCATGATGGACGGGAGCGCCAGCGGGATCTGCACGCCGGTCAGCATCTGCCGCCGCGTCGCCCCGAAGGCGCGGGAGGCTTCCACCACTTCGGCGTCGACATAGCGGATGCCGAGGTCGGTGAGGCGGATGAGCGGCGGGGTGGCGTAGATGACGGTGGCGAGGACGGCCGACACGTTGCCGAGGCCGAACAGCATCAGGGCCGGGATGAGGTAGACGAAGCTGGGGATCGTCTGCATCAGGTCCAGCACCGGGTTGATGATCTTGCGGGCGGTGTTGGAGCGGGCGTTGAGGACGCCGACGGGAATGCCGAGGATGATGGAGATGCCGACCGAGACGAGCATGATCGACACAGTCTGCATCGCCTGTTCCCAGAGGCCGAGCGTGCCGATGAAGTAGAGCGCGACGACCATGCCGGCGGCCATGGCGAGGCGGCGCGAGGCGAGGTAGGCGAGCGCGCCGACCGCGAAGAGGACCAGCGGGACCGGCGCGTCGCGCAGGGTGCGTTCCAGCGTCACCAGGGTGCGCAGGACCGGCTCGGAAATGGCGTCGAAGAAGTCGCCATAGTTGACGACGAGGAAGCGGACGAAGTCGTTGGTGGCGCCGCGGATGGTGCGGCCGAGGTCACCGTCGAAGAACAGCGTGTCGAGCGGGACGAAGGCGAGGGCCTGGGTGAGCACGAGGACGCCGAGGGCCGAGGCGACGGCGCTGGCGCGGTTGGAGGTGCTGCGGTCGACCATGATGCCGACGGCGAGGGCGACGGCGAAAATGGTGAGTTGGGTCGGCCAGCCAAGCCAGAGATCAGACATGCGCTCTCGTCGCGTTGTGGTCGGTCAGGGTGAAGGGCGGGCGGGTCGATGGGCGATCCGCCCCGCGGTCGTCGGGTTGAGCCGGTGATCGATGTGCGCCGTTAGATAGGGCGCGAGGGCCGAACCGCACACTCCGACAATGGGTGCGCGTGCCGGTGGGCGTGCGGGCCGATGGTGGGCGCCCTCGTGAACCGGGCGTTCGCGGCAGGCCCGCCCGTCGTGGCGAGGCCGGTGCGAGAGGGCGGGCCGGGCCGCCCTCTCTCGGCATATGCGCGGGGCGCTTCGGCACGCCGTCGTGCGGAAGCGTGGCCTCTGCGTCCGTCCGGCGCGGCGCGGGGCCGCACAAACGCATGCAGCGCATGCGAGGCGGCCCCATATGGCGCTCGCTGCGCGTGCCGGCTGTGTCCACTTCCTCGCCCGCCGGTGGGATGCCGCAGCGTCCCGGGCATGGACGAGGAGTATCCGCGCGCCACGTCAGTTCGGGCGGGCGCAAGAGCCGCCGCCTGAACCGACGGCGAGGCGGCCCTTGGCGCTACCCATGAGCCAAGGCCGTTCGGCCGGACGGGCGCGCCGTCACGCCATGTGGGTTTGCGTGCCGGGCGCCCGTGCATCGGGGCCGGCTCAGGACTGGAGCGCGGCCTTGACCTTTTCGGCGACCTCGGCCGGAAGCCAGCCCGTCCAGGTCTCGACGTTGTTCTGCATCCACCACTCGGCCGCTTCGTCGGCGGAGGCGGACTCGTCCTGCATGTAGGCGAGACCGGTCGAGATGGTTTGAGCGTCGAGCGCGTACTTGCCGAGGAACTCGGTGATCGTCGGCGCGGCGTCGCCGAACTCGGAGTTGACGGCGATCGAGACCGAGATGGTCGGATAGGCGGTCGCCTCGGTGTCGGCGGTCACGTCTTCGACGGCCATGGAGTCGAGCGCGGTCCAGGCGGTTTCGTCATAGGCCGGCTCTTCCAGCGGGGTCACCTGATCGCCGATCTTGCCGAGCACCCAGGTCGGGCCCCAGTAGTAGAAGAGGATGGGCTCTTCGCGCAGAATGGCCGCCTCGATCGCCGAGGCGAGCGCGCCGCCCGTACCGGGGCGGAAGTTCGTGTAGCTCTCGGTCAGGCCGTAGGCGCGGAGCTTCTTGGTGTTGATGACCTCGCAGCCCCAGCCGAGGATGCAGTTGTAGAAGCGGCCTTTGCCGGGCTCCTCGGGGTCTTCGAACACGCCGGCATAGTCCGGCAGCTCGGACACGGAGGTGAGACCGGCGGCGGGCGCATCGTCACCCTCGACGAGGTATTTGGGGACGTACCAGGCCTGCGTCGCATCGGGATAGGAGGTGCCGACTTCGCGCACCGTGCCGTCGGCCTCGGCCGCGTCCCAAGCGTCCTTCACGTTGGGGATCCACATTTCCATGGTGATGTCGATGTCACCGCGGATCATGCCGTTCAGCAGCGGGATGGTGGAGCCGGGGATCGACTCGGTGTCGCAACCGTAGCCGTTCTCGAGGATGAAGGCGGCGATGCCGTTGTTGAAGGAGTTGGAGTCCCAGTCGAGTCCGGCGAAGACGACCGGCCGGCCAAGACCATCGCAATCGTCCTGGGCGAGTGCAGCGCTGGAGGTTGCCATCGTCATGGCCGGCGCGGCCATCAGGCCGGCGGCGAGCAGGATCTTTTTCAAACCGTGTCTCCTCATTAGGGGCCCATCACCCGGAGAGGCCGGCTCACGCGAACCCACCGGCAATCATACCAGCGCCCAAACCATCCGGACCACGGACTGTCATCACGAACCATGGCCCCGCGGCAGGGATGCCGAAGGGCGCGCCAAAGTTCATTTGAGGAAGACTATAGAGCGCTGAGGCCCTATGTAAAGTCGTGTACGGCCATAACATTTGCCATGCGGCCGTCCTGCCCTGGCCACGCTGGCTAAAATGCCGGGCGCCCCGGAATTATCTCGCAGCACATGCAGGAGGACGGCAAAACCGCCCCCGTTGTTATTGGTTCGCGCCCCGGCTTCACCAGCACAGCAGCGAGAAATACTTCAGTTACTCGGTGATGGATTTGGAGACCTTTTCAGCAACGTCCGCGGAAACCCAGCTCTTCCAGATGTCGCCATGGTTTTTCAAGAACACCGCCGCGGCCTCGTCGGGCGTGGCATCCTCGTTGCGCATGTAGGCGAGGGCCGCGCTCGTCTCGGCGGCCGTGGTGCCGTAGGCCATGAAAAACTCGCGCAGAGCCGGAGCCGCCGCGGTGAACTCCGTATTGGCGCCGATGACGACGCGCGTCTCGGGATAGGCGGTCGCCTGCGTCGGCGTCTCCGCTTCCATCATCTCATCCCACACTGCTTGATCGAAGGGCGGCTCCTCCAGCTTCACGAAGTCGTACTTGCCGAGGAGCCAGGTGGGCGCCCAATGGTAGAAGAGGACCGGATCCTCACGCAGAACGGCCGACTCCACCGTCGCCGCCAGCGCCGCCCCGGCGCCCGGACGCACGTTGTTGTAGATCTCGTCGAGCCCGTAGGCGGTCAGCTTCTTGGTGTTCACCACCTCGCACTGCCAGCCGATGACGCAGTTGAGAAAGCGCCCCTTCCCCGGCTCTTCCGGATCGGCGAACAGGTCCGCATGGGCGGCGAGGTCGGCAACGGACTTGAGGTCCGGCGCGGCGGCCCCCTCCCCTTCGACGAGATAGCGCGGCACGAACCAGCCCTCGGTCGCGTCGGGGAAGGTGGCGCCGAGCCGCTCGACGGCGCCTTCGGCCTCCGCGTCGAGGAAGGCCTGCGCCGTGTTCGCGGTCCAAACCTCCATCAGGACATCGACGTCGCCGCGGCCCATGCCGGTGTTGAGCACCAGCGTGGTGCCGGGCACGACCTCGGTTTCGCAGCCATAACCGGCTTCGAGGATGGTCTTGGCGACAGCCGTGTGGAAGGCGGCGGAGTCGTAGTCGAGGCCGCCGAAGACGACGGGGCGGTCGAGCCCGCCGCAGGTTTCGTCCTGAGCGGATGCGGGCGCCGCTGCGACGACGGCCAGCGCCACGGCGGCGCCCGTCAGGGTCAAGGTGGCACGCAGTGTCATATGAGGGTCGCCCTTCTGAAACGATCCCGTTCACCCTAACAAGAGGTGAGGGCGCCCTGACAACCCTCCGAAAGGGTCGATCGCGGGCACGGGTCCGGTGAGGCGAGCCCCATGCCGGGATTCCACTGGCGCCGATCTCGTGCCAAGGGCGACGCAGCGAACAACGAGATTAGGGAGGTCGCCATGGCCGAATTCAGCGGGCGCGTCGTCATCGTCACCGGAACCACGGGGATCGGCCGAAGCTGCGCCCTGCGTTTCGCCCGCGCCGGGGCCGCCGTCGCCGCCTTCGGCATCGACGCGCCCAGCATCGACGCGCTCAACGCGCTCGCCGCGGCCGAAGGTCTCACCCTGTCGGCCGCGACCGTCGATGTCGCCGCGCCCGACGCGGTGGCCGCCGGCGTCGCCGAGGTCGCCGAGGAGCACGGCGGGGTCGACATCGTCGTCAACGCGGCCGCCGTGCATCCCTACGGTGACGCGGTGACGACCGAGTTCGACACCTTCACAACCGCAATGCAGGTCAATGTCGGCTCCATCCTGCTGACGGCCAAGCATGCGGTGCCGCACATGCAGCGGCGCGGCGGCGGGGTGATCGTCAACCTCGCAAGCGTGCAGGGCCACAACTGCCAGGCGGGCGTGGCGGCTTATGTCGCCTCGAAGGGCGCCATCCACGCCCTCACGCGCGCGCTCGCCATCGACCATGCGGCGGACGGCATCCGGGTCGTCTCGGTCAGCCCCGGCTCCATCCGCACGCCGATCCTGGAGCTCGCCGCCCGCACCTTCGACGGCGAGGACGCCGACATCGACGCCGTGTTCCAGCGCTTCGGTGCGGCCCACCCGCTGGGGCGCATCGGCGAGCCGGAGGAGGTGGCCGACCTCGTCGCCTTCCTCGCCTCCGACAAGGCCGCCTTCATCAGCGGGTCGGACCACAGGATCGACGGCGCGCTGACCGCGGGGCTCGCGGTGCGCTGAGCCCGCCCGCCCCTAGAGCGTGAAGGCCCAGGGCTCCTGGATCAGCCGGTAGCCCTCGCCGCCCCGCGTCATGCGGGCGAAGCCGGGGAAGTGGACATGCATGCCGCCGACCAACAGCCGATCGGCGATGACCATGTCGAACGTGCGGCGGCGGCTTTCGACGCCGCGCTCCGGCTCCCAGTCGAAGACCATCGCCGCGTCCGGCCGCGGCACCTGAACACCCGGAATGTGCACCGTGTCGCCCCAGACGAGCAGGCTGTCCGCACCTCCGTCGACGAGGTAGCCGGTGTGGCCGGGCGTGTGGCCGGGGATCGGCACCGCGGTCACGCCCGGAAAGACCTCGCCCGCGGCCCAGCGCAGGCGGTCCTTGTAGGGCGCCACCTGAGCCCGGCCCCATTCGAAATAGCGCAGGCGGCGGCGCGCGTCGGTCGCCGCCATCGCCACGTCGTCGTGCCACAGACGGTAGTCCGCCTCGCCCACCACCACCTCGGCGTTGGGGAACTGCGCCGCGCCGGACGGCGTCAGAAGCCCCGCCGAATGGTCCGGATGCATGTGGGTGAGGAGGACGGTGTCGACCTCCTCGGGCGCCACCCCGGCCGCAGCGAGCGAGGCGGGCAGCCATCCGCATGTCGGCCCCATCCGGTCGGACGAGCCGGCGTCGATCAACGCCGTCCGCCCGCCGCTGCGCACCATGAAGACGTTCACCGCCAGGCGCGGCGGGACCGGCTGACAGCCCTTCGTAAGAAGTGCTGCCGCCTCGTCCGCCGACACGGCGTGGAAGATGTCGAGGCCGGAGTCGAGATATCCATCCGACAACGTGGTGACGAGGGCGTCACCCACCCGGTGATGATAGACACCCGGCACCTGCTCCGACGGCAGCATCACCGACCCTTGAAGTTGGCTTTGCGCTTCTCGTTGAAGGCGTTCACACCCTCGTGCCGGTCTTCGGTCGGCACCATGCGGTTATAGGCCTCGATCTCGAAGGCGAGCCCGTCCGACAGGCTCATGTCGAGGCCGCGCCCGATCGACTGCTTGATCTGCCGCACCGAGATCGGCGCGTTCTCGGCAATGCGCGTGGCCGTGGCGATGGCCGCCGGCACCAGCTCGTCCAGCGTGCAGACCTTGTTGACGAAGCCCCACGCCTCGCCCTCGGCCGCGGTGAAGGGCAGGCCCGTGAGCGTGATCTCCTTGGCGCGGCGCGAACCGACCGCGCGGGCGAGGTTCTGCGTTCCGCCTGCGCCGGGCATGATGCCGAGCGTCACTTCGGTCAACGCGAACTTGGCGGTGTCGGCGGCGTAGATGAAGTCGCAGGCCGCGGCGATCTCGCAGCCGCCGCCATAGGCCGCGCCGTTGACCGCGCCGATCACCGGGATCGGGCAGCCAACCAGCGCGCGCACGGTCCGCTCGAAGATCGCGTGCTGGGTCTGCCACGTCTCGTCAGACATGCCGCGGCGCTCTTTGAGGTCGCCGCCCGCACAGAAGGCCTTGTCGCCGCGGCCGGTGATGACGATGGCGCGCGCGCCGTCGGTCGTCACCTGGAAGCGCTCGAACAGGGCCATCAGGTCGAGGCCCATCTGCGTGTTCATGGCGTTGCGGGCGTCCGGCCGGTCGAGCACGACCATGAGGACATGCTCGGCCGGGTGCTCCAGCGTCAGGGTCGTGAAGTCCGGCAGCGCCGGGGGCATCGGGAGCGTCATGCCTTGATCCTTTGATCGTGTTGGCCGAGTGCGGGTGCGGGAATCGTGGCGCGCGGCCGTTGACCATCCATCGTCAGCGGCACGCCCATCAAGGTGAGGCCGTCCGCTTCGACGCTCATTTTCAGCGCCTCGGTCTGCGGATGGCGCGACACGGCGTCCACCGACAGGAGCGGCGAGTTCGGCACGCCCACCTCGTCGAGCGCGGCGGCGAGTTCGTCGAACCCGCGCGCGGCGACGGCATCGGCGATGATGGGAATGAGCCGTTCGCGATGGGTCACACGGCCGGCATTGGTCGCGTAGTCCGGGTCATCGGCCAGGCCGAGCCCGAGCACGCGGCAGAGCTTGGCGAAGAGATTGTCGTTGCCGGCGGCGATCATCATCCAGCCGTCTTTGGTCTGGAAGGCCTGGTAGGGGCAGATCTCGGCGACGCCCGAACCGTAGGGCTTACGCACCTGGCCGTCGGCCTCGTACCCGGCGAGGGGCACGGTCATCCAGGCGAGGCCGGTCTCGAACAGCGAGGTGGTGATGCGCGCGCCCTCGCCCGACTTCTCCCGCGCGAACAGCGCCGCCAGCATGCCGATGACGCTCCACATGCCGGAGCCCATGTCGACCAGCGACACGCCGACGCGCACCGGCGGGCGGTTGCCTTCGCCGGTCACGCTCATGATGCCGGACGTCGCCTGCGCCAGCGGGTCGTAGCCCGGCTTGGCGGCGAGCGGGCCGGCGGCACCGAACGCGCCGAGGTCGCACCAGATGAGGCGCGGCCGCTGGCGGCGGATCTCGTCGGGATCGAAACCGAACTTGTCGAGGATGCCCGGACGCAGGTTCTGGATGACGGCGTCGGCTTCCTCGGTCATGAGGCGGCGCAGGTGTGCCGCGTCGGCCGGGTCGCCCAGGTCGATGGTGATCCCTTCCTTGCCGCGGTTGAGAGCGGCGAAGGCGGACGCCGTATCGTGCCAGAACGGCGGCCCCCAGCCGCGTGCATAGTCCCCCTTGCCGGGGTTTTCGACTTTGATAACGCGCGCGCCGAGATCGGCGAGAATCATTCCCGCGTACGGCGCTGCGACGCTGTGACCGAGCTCGATAACTGTCACGCCGTCGAGCGGCTTTGTGGCGTCCATCCCAAACCTCGTTTCTGGTTGGCCGCACACTAGGGTGGCGTCCGGCGCCGGGTCAATATAACGTTTCATGAGAAAATCGCCGTCCCGACCTGTTCGGTGAAATAACACCGGGGCAGCGCTTGACGCTGCGCCCGAACAAGGGAGATCGCCTCGTGAACCCGATTGCATGGCAAAACGAATGGGCGCCCGCCGCCGCGCGGTTCGCCGACCATGCGGCCGTCGTCGATATGGAAGGCGCGACCACCTATCGTGACATCTTCGCCGCCGCCGCCGGGATCGCAAACGCCCTCGGTGATCTGCCCGCAGGCAGCGTCGTCGCCACCTTGATGCCGAACAGCCGGCACGCGGTCGCCGCAGGCTACGGCGTCGCCCTCGCAGGGCTGACGGAAGCGGCGATCAATCCCGCACTGTCGTCCGACGAGATCATTCACTGCATCAATCTGGCCGGAGCAGCGCGGGTTTTGACCGTCCCCGAGGTGGCCGCCAAGGTCCGCGGCGCCGTGCCGGTGGTCGACCCGCGGGGGCTGGCCTCGATGCCGCTCTCGGCCCTCGCCCCCGTCCCTGTCGCGGCGGATGCGCCGGGGCGGATCATCTTCACCTCCGGCACCACGGGGATGCCGAAGGGCATCGTTCATACCCATGGCGGGCGCTGGCTCGCCAACATCCTGCAGCGCGCCTCGCTGCAGGTCGCGCCGGTTCCGGGCCGCAACGTGCTGCTGATGACGCCCTATTCGCATGGCGCCAGCCTCGTCACCCAGGCCTTCCTCGACGGCGGGGCGACGGTGACACTGCTTCCCGGCATCGACCTGCCGCGAATCACCGAAGCGTTGGAGCAACGCACGCTCGACCAGATCTTCGCCTCGCCCACCGTGCTGACGCGCTTCGTGGATGAGTTCGCCGGCCGCAGGTTCGATCACATCCGCGCGATCTACACGGGGACCGCGCCGCTGTCGTCCGAGCTTTATCATGAGGTCAAGGCGATCTTCGGGCCGGTCGTGCGCCTCACCTACGGCAAGACCGAGGTAGTCAATCCGATCACCGTGCTGACGCCGGAGGAAACCGACGCCTTCTACACCTCGCCCGCGGCGGCGCCGTCCAACTGCGTCGGCTGGCCGGCGAGCGGGGTCGAGGTGGCGTTCGGCGAGGCCGACGAGGGCGACGCCGCGGCGAGCGCCGGACCGGACGCACCGCGCCCGATCCTGTTGCGCGCACAACACATGCTCGCCGCCGAAATCGGGCCGGGCGGCACGAAATATCTCGCGCCCGGCGAATTCCACCGCACCGGCGACCTCGGCTTCATGGACGAGGCGGGCCGTCTGCACCTCTCGGGGCGCGAGGCGGACGTGATCAAGACCGGCGGGTACCGCGTGACCCCGGACGAGATCGAGGCGCTTCTGCGTCCCGCCATGCCGGGCGGCGAACTCGTCATCATTTCATTGCCTTCGCGCGATTGGGGCGAGGTGATCACCGCGGTGGCGGCCGGTGCACCTGCCGGCTGGCAGGACGCGCTCAGCCCCGCGCTGGAGGCGATGACGAAGCACAAGCGCCCGCGCCTCTTCGCCGAACTCGACGCGATCCCGCGCAACGGGCTCGGCAAGATCGTCCGCCGCCGCACGCGCGATGCGGTGCTGGAACACTATACTTTCGTCGACGGGCGCTACCCGGCGCTGACCCTTGCAAGCGAGCCGGCGGATGTTGACAGTGCTTGAGCACGTCGGCACTCTTTCTAATGAAACGTTATACAAGTTCGGGCCAGCGTCTCCCTCGGGACCAACGCAAGGCCCGGCGGAACGGGAGGAAGCGTGCGGCGTTCCGCCCTGCTATGTCACCCCCTCTGTCGACCGAGCCTGCATGAAACCTGCACGTCCGGGTGCGGCCCTGTCCGGCCGTCCATCAGCAGGGGGCGCACAGGCGGGGTAAAGGCTGCAGGCGGGAGAGCAGGACCGGATGAATAAACGGCGCGGTGGACCCACCATCAAGGACGTCGCCGAAGCGGCAGGCGTCTCCATCGGCACCGCCTCGCGCGTCATCAACAAGAAGGCGACGGTGCGGCCCGAGATCCGCACCGCCGTTCTGTCGGCCATCGACAAGTTGAACTATCGCCCGAACGCCGTCGCCCAGTCGATGCGCCGCAATTCCACGCAGCTCATCGGCTGCATCATCCGCGAGATCAACATTCCGTCGCTGGCCGCCTTCGTGCGCGCCACCCACGACGTGCTAGATCAGGCCGGCTACTCCCTCGTCATCTCCAATTCGGAGGGGATCCGCGAGCGCGAGATCGAGCTGATCGACCGGCTGGGGCGCCAACAGACGGACGGGGTGATCCTCGGCCCCTACAGCGCGGTCGACGGTGAGTTCGAGAAGGTGCTGCGCGACTTCGGCAGCCCGATCGTTCTCGTCGACCGCGACACGCCGGCCTGGTGCGATGCCGTGATGGCCGACCACGCCGGCTCGATCGAGGCCGCCACCACCCGGCTGTTGAACCTCGGCCACCGCCGCATCTGCATCCTCACGGGTCAAACCGGGCTCTACCCGGCGCGCGAGCGCGTTCGGGGCTATCGCCGCGCCTTCGAGCGGGCGGGGCTGCCGGTGGACGAGACCTACGTGCGCACCACCGGCTTCCTCGCCAACGAGGGGTTCCGGCACACCTCGTCCATGCTCGGCTCGGCCGTTCCCCCGACGGCGATCATCGCCGGCGGCATCGACATGCTGGCCGGTGTCCTGCGCGCGGTCCGGGTGCGAGGCCTGCGGATCCCGCACGACGTCTCCGTCATCGGGTCAGGCGAATCGGAGCTGGCGGAGCTGCACAGCCCGCCGGTCAGCATTCAGCGCTGGGATCAGGCGGAAATCGGCCAGACCGCCGCTCATCTGCTGCTGCGGCGCATATCCGGCGACCGCACCAGCCCGCCGGAACACGTGCTCCTGCCGGCCGAGTTCGTCGAACGCGGGTCCATCGGCCCGCCCTCGGCAGGCTGAGGAGACGGGACAACCCGTCCACCAAAATCCGGAACTTTGCGCCGCTGACACCGGAGCGGACGGCGTCGCGCCCAGTCCATCGCGGTCCTGCTTTTGCGGAGAGCCGAGCGCACCGCTGACGCACAACATAAAGCGTCCCCGGCGCCATGACGGCGCAGGGGACGAAGTGAGCCGGGCCGGCGCACCGGCCCGGCAGGGGGAAGCTCAGCCCAGAACCAGCGTCGGGAGCCACAGGGACAGGCCCGGCATGACCATCACCGCCAGCAAGAGCAGGGCGATCAGCACGACGAAGGGCCAGATCCCGGCGATCACCTCGGCCAGCGGGGCTTTGGTGATGGAGGACAGGACGAACAGGTTCAGTCCCACCGGCGGCGTCAACAGCGCCAGCTCCATGTTGATCGTCACGATCACGCCGAACTGGATCGGGTTGATCCCGAATTCCGGCAGCAGCGGGATCAAGACCGGCAGCGCGATGAGGAGGACCGAGAAGACCTCCAGGAACATGCCGAGGACGAAGAAGAGCAGCGTCACGAAGACCAGGAAGGTCGCCGCGTTCAGCTCCTGCGCGCGGGCGAAGTCGACGATGGCCGCGGTGGCCCCGCTCTCCGTCACCCAGTGGCCGAAGATCAGCGCCGTGACGATGATGATCATGATCGTCGCCGCGTTGCGCGTGGCGAGCGCGATCAACGGCACCACCCCGGCGATCGACACCGTCCGGTAGCAGATGATGCTGACGAGGATGGCCGCGACCGCCGATAGCGCCGCCGCCTCGGTCACCGTGGCGATGCCGCCATAGATGCCGCCGAGCACGATCACCGGAATGGACAGCGCCGGAAGGGCCCGCAGGTTGGTCGCGACGAAGTCCCCGCGCGACACGGACTGCCCGGCGTTGAAGCGATACCCCTTGCGGCGGGCGTAGAAGATGATCCAGCCCGAGATCAGCAGTGCCTGCAGGATGCCGGGGATGACACCGGCGAGGAACAGGCGCGGCACCGATTCGTCCGCCAGCACCCCGTAGACCACCATGGCGAGGCTGGGCGGGATGAGGATGCCGAGCGTGCCCGAGGATCCGACGATGCCGGCCGCGAACTTGCGCTCATAACCCTCACGCAGCATCGCCGGCACGAGGATGGTGCCCATGGCGAGCGCCGTGGCGACGCTGGAGCCGCACATCGCCGCGAAGATGGTGCAGGCGATGACGCAGACGATGCCGAGCCCGCCGCGCACCTGGCCGACCCAGGACAGCGCCGCGTCGATCAGCGCCTTCGCGACGCCGCCGCGTTCCATGAACGTCGCCGCGACGACGAAGAAGGGCACCGCGATCAAGGTCTGCGAGTTCAGCTCGTCGACGATCTTTTGCGTGACCGCGATCATCGGCGTGTCGGCGACGAACAGCAGCACCGCGGCCGTGACGCCGAGGACGAGGTAGATGGGCAGGCCCAAGATGAGGAGGCCGCCGCCTCCGGCTACGAGTGCGGCATTCATACCGGGTCCTCCTCGGCCATGTCGTTGGGGGCTTTCCAGCCGGCCAGGATGCCGACGACCGCCGCCACGTGGCCGATGGCGATCAGCGCCGCCGATACGGGGAGCGCCGCATAATAGATCCACAAGGGGAAGCGCAGTGCCGTGGCCGACACGTCCCCGAAGTCCCACGCCTCGAAGGCGACGGCATAGCCGTAGCGCGCCAGGAAGACGGCGAAGGCCACGCCGATGACGTTGGCGAGAATCTCAAGGCCCGTCTGCACCACGCGCGGCAGAAGCGTGACGACGAGGTCGGCACGGATATGGCGCCGCTCGCGCGTCACGCGGCCGACCGCCAACAGCACCGCCCACATGACGATATAGACCGTCAATTCTTCGGTGATGTGCGGTGCATATTCGGGCGCGAACCAGCGCAGGACGACGGTGTAGAGCACCAAGGCCAGCGCGCCGCCGACCATCAGCCCCGTGACCCAGACTTCAAGTCCGGTCCAGAAGGTGGCAAAGGCCCGCGCGGCGCGCACGAGCGGTGATGCGCTGCCGCCGCGTTCACGCGCGGCGGCAGCGCCAGGCCCTGAGGCCGCCTCAGTCGATGAGGCCACGCTCTTTCAGCTCTTCCATGGTGAAGGCGACCAGCTCGGGATCAATCTCCATCTCGCTGACCAGGCCGTCCTGCAGCGGCATCAGCTTGCGCCGTGCCTCGGCGAGCGCCTCGTCGGTCGGCGTCGTCATGCCCATGCCTTCGGACACCAGCTTCTCACGCGCGCGAAGCTGCGCGTCGGCGGCCATCTTGCGCTCTTCCGGCACCGTCTCGGCCCACGCCTCGGTGATCGCCGCCTGCACCTCGGGGTCGAGATCGTCCCAGAAGCGCGAGGAGATCATCGGCACATATTGGCTGAACCACTGCTTGTCTTCGAAGGCGTGGGTCAGGCCGGAATCCCACAGCTGCGCGCTGACGATGCTTTCGTGCGTGGAGGACACCGCGTCGACCACGTTGGACGACAGCGCCAGCGGCACGTCCGGCCATGCGATCATGTTCGGAACGCCGCCGAAGCCTTCGACGCGCGTGGCATTGGCCGTGCCGCCGGAGATGCGGACCTTGAGGTTCTGCATGTCGGCGTGCGTCTCGATCGGCGCACCAGTGGAGTAGTAGTTCGAGAAGCCGAGGTTGAACCACGGACCGGGGATGTGGACCCGCAGACGCTCTTCGGCGGTGGCGTTGATCTTCGCGCCGACCTCGCCGTCCATCAGCTCCAGAGTGACCTCTTCGGGAAGGCCGTAGAACATCGGCAGGGAGGAGAGGCCGAAGCTCGGAACGGTGCCGTCGAGCACCCAGGTGCCGGGAATGGCCATCTCGACAGCGCCCTGGCGCAGCGCGCGCGCCACGTCACGGTCGCGGTAGAGCTGAGCCGACGGGTAGACCTCGACGGTGAGCTTGTCGCCGGCCTTCTCGCGCAGCTTCTCGGCGAAGATCTCCACCGCCTTGTTGCGCACGTGGCTGGGGTTCGTGTCGAGCGAGATCCGCATCGTCTGCTGCGCGGCGGCGGGTCCGGCGAGGCCAAGCCCGAGGGCAAAGGCCGCGGTGATGCGGACAATCGGTAACGTCATGGAATTTCCTCCGGTTTATCGTTCCCCTGCCTCTGTGGGCAGGTATCTCGGTGTCAGTGGGGCGTCGCCAGCGGCAGGTCGCGCAGGGACGCAAGGTCGGCGATGTTGAGGAGCGTCGTGCACAGCGTCTCCGCTTCGGCGGCCGACATGCGGCGCGTGGCGCAGTCCATGAACTTCGCGCGCAGCTCCGTCTCGGTCAGGCGGCGCTCCCAGCTTCCCTTCGCGTGGGCCACCGGGTCGACCTCGAACCGCTTGCCGCCGGCCATCACGGTGACCGAATCGGTGGGGGCGAAGGCGGTGCCGGGGGCTTCCTTGTCGCCGACGGAGCAGACGACCTTCTCCATCGCCGCCATCACCTCGGGCCGGTTGACGAACTCGTCCGTCAGTTCCGACAGGCCGACGCGGCGGGCGACCAGCGCGGACGCCATGGCGAATTCCATCGAGAATTTCGCCTCCAGCCCGGTCTTGGGCTGGTGATTGCGCAGGGTGACGAGCGCGGTGTTGCCCGCCTTCACCTGCACCTCGTCGATATCGTCCGGCGTCAGGCCGTTCGTCTCGACGATTTCGAGCATGGCGTCGATCGCGCGGTGGGCGAAGTAGCACACCGGGTAGCGCTTCACGTTGACGCCGAGGTCCGGCAGCCGCCACTTTTCGCCGAGGGCGTGGTCCTTCTCGGCAAGGTCGGGCGTGCCGGAGGGGGAGTGCGCGCGCATGAAGCCGGTCTGGTGCTCCAGCGCGTCGGGCGAGCCGGTGAAGCCGTCCTTGGCGAGACGGGCGGCGATCACGCCCGCCTGCGCCGCGCGGCCGGCGTGCAGCGGCTTCGTCATCGTGCCGAAGTTGGCGACGAGGCCGGACGCCAGCGATGCGCCGATGGCGATGGCGTTGGCCGTCTGCTCGGCGCTGAGCTTGTTGAGGTGGGCGCAGGCGGCGGCGGTGGCGATGGCGCCCCAGGCCGCGGTCGGGTGGAAGCCGCGCTCGTGCAACTGGCCGGGCTCGAGCTCCTTCAGAAGCGCCCAGATCTCGTAACCGATCACGTAGGCGTTCAGCGCATCGCGGCCGGACGAGCCGAGCGCCCAGCCTTCGGCGAGGATCGCCGGGGCGAGCACCACGGACGTGTGGCCGTCCATCGCCACGTCGTCATAGTCGAGCGCGTGGCCGGCGACGCCGTTGACGAAGGCGGCGTCCTGCGCGCTGAGATTGCGGCCCGACGGGATCTGCGGCGCGCCGGTGTTGGCGGTCGACGTCTCGACGAGACGCGCGGCGATCTGCGCGCACGGCTCGTTGGAGCCTGCGATCATGACGCCGACGCAATCGGCGATGCCGATGATCGCCGCATCGAGCGCGGCGTCCGGCACGTCGGTCAGCGGATAGTTGGCCGCGAAGGCGGCCGTTTGGCGGGTCAATCCGTCCATGGCGAAACCTCTCAGTAGGAGCGCGGCAGGCCGAGCACTTTGGTGCTCAGGAACGCGAGGATCATGTTCGAGGAAATGGGCGCGGTCTGGTAGAGCCGGGCCTCACGCCATTTGCGCTCGACGTCGTATTCCTTGGCGAAGCCGAAGCCGCCGTGGACCATCAGCGCCGCTTCGGCCGCCTGCCAGGTGGCCTCGGAGGCGAGGAGCTTCGCCATGTTGGCGTCCGCACCGCAGGGCTGGCCGGCCTCGAACAGAGCGGCGGCGCGGCGGGACATCATCTCGGCCGCCTCGAGCGAGGCGTAGGCGCGGGCGAGCGGGAACTGCACGCCCTGGTTCTGGCCGATGGCACGGCCGAACACGTTGCGCTCGTTGGCGTAGGAGACACCCTTGTTGAGGAGCCACTTGCCGTCGCCGATGCACTCCTGCGCCACGAGGATGCGCTCCGCGTTCATCCCGTCGAGGATGTACTTGAAGCCCTTGCCCTCTTCGCCGATGAGGTTTTCGGCGGGCACCTCGAGATTGTCGAAGAACACCTCGGTGGTGTTGTGGTTGATCAGCGCGTCGATCGGCTTGATCTCGCAGCCGTTGCCCTTCGCCTCGCGCAGGTCGACGAGGAAGACGGACAGCCCGTCCGTGCGCTTCTGGCACTCGGCGGCGGGCGTCGTGCGGGCCAGCAGCAGCATCAGGTCGGAATACAGAGCGCGCGAGGTCCAGACCTTCTGGCCGTTGACGATGTATTTATCGCCCTTGCGCTCGGCGCGGGTCTTGAGCTGCGTGGTGTCGGAGCCGGTGGTCGGCTCGGTCACGCCGAAGGCCTGCAACCGCAGCTCGCCCGAGGCGATGCCGGGAAGATAGCGCTGCTTCTGCTCCTCGCTGCCGTGACGCAGCAGGGTGCCCATGATGTACATCTGCGCGTGCGCCGGGCTCGCGGTGCAGCCGGAGGCGTTGATCTCTTCGAGGATCACCGCGGCGGCGCGCAGCGGCAGGCCCGAGCCGCCGTATTCTTCCGGGATCAGCGCGCCAAGGAAGCCGCCCTCGGTCAGCGCCTTCACGAACTCGGACGGGTAGGACGAGGTCTCTTCGAGCTTGCGCCAGTAGGCGGGCGGGAAGTCCTCGCAGATGCGGCGGACGGCTTCGCGCAGATCGCCGAAGTCCTCGCCGAGGGCGACCGTCACTTCCGACAGGTCGGTGGGCATCATGTTCATGGCGGGCTCTCCTCAGGCGGCCTGGCGGTGGTGGGTGGCGAAGGTCTTCGGCAGGCCCGACTGGGCGATCTGACCCGTCACCCGCTCGTCCGGCAACCACCCCGCGACGGTGTGCTGCAGCTCGACCAGCGCCTCGATGTCGATGCCGGTGGCAAATCCCATCGCCTCGGCGAGGAATGCGGCGTCTTCCAGGTTGATGTTGCCCGATGCGCCGGGCGCGAAGGGGCAGCCGCCGAGGCCGCCGATGGACGCATCGAACCTGCGCACGCCCACCTCCAGCGCGGCCGCCATGTTGGCAAGGCCGAGCCCGCGGGTGTCATGCAGGTGCAGCAGCACCGGGATGTCCCCCACTTCCTTCATGACGCCGGTCAAGATGCGCTTCATCTGAGCCGGATTGGCGTAGCCCACGGTGTCGGCCACGATGATCTCGTCCGCGCCGAGGCCGACGAGCTCGCCGGCGATCTCGAACACGCGCGCTTCGGGAACCTCACCCTGGATGGTGCAGCCGAAGGCCGTGGCGATGCCGGCGGCGAGGATCGTCTTGGGCGCCTTCTCGTTGCGCAGCTCCACGATGCGGCCGAAATCGTCGATCGAGGCCTGAGTGGAGCGGCGGATGTTGGCGAGGTTGTGCTCCTCGCTCGCCGAGAGGACGTAGTTCATCTTCGGGATGCCGAGGTCGAATCCGCGCTCGGCGCCGCGGCCGTTGGGGATCAGCGCCGACGGAAGATAGCCGGGGATCGACAGGGTTCCTGCGGTGACCGCCTCGGCGTCGGCGAACTGGGGCGCGATCTTGGCGGGGACGAGGGAGGTGATCTCCACCTCCGGCACGCCCGCGGCGACGACGCGGCGGCACCACTCGATCTTCTGCTCGGTCGGCACGATGGATTTGACCAGCTGCAAACCATCGCGCAGGCCGACATCGCGCAAGATAACGTTTTCCATGCCCTCTCCTATCGCTGCACGACACGGGATTTGGAAGCGCCCCACCGTCGACAGGCCGCCGTGGCCTTTCGGTGATGTTCCCCGAACGGGAAATTCCGGCGAACTCCGCTGTTGTTGGTCACAGCGGGGAGTTGGCCGGGGCGCACTCGCGAACGTGCAGCGTCTTGATCTTCTTTCCTCGACGGTAGGTCCCGGGCCGCGCCGTGTCAATAAAACGTTTCATATCGCGCTCCTATGGCACGATTCGAACACGCTGCAGGCATCGCGTAGATTTAAGTGATTGAAAGGACGGGGAAAGCGCAAATAGGTGCCGAGACACCTGGACAAAGGGTGCGATCCGCTCAGCCACTCGCCTCCGTGCGTCGCGTTGCCCCAGAGGACTTCGGCCTCCTGCGGCCGCTCCGGGCCGCCCGGCGCGGCCTTTGACGGCGCTGAATGCGCGCGGGGCGAGGAGGGCAGGACGGCGCCGATCTCAATGCGTCGGTGCGCGGCCCAAGGCGGTCTCGAGACAGGCGATGATAGCCCGGTCCTGCACCGGCTTCTCCAACACGCACAAAGCCCCGCCTCGCAATGCCCGGCGACGCACCTGCTCGTCCCCGTACGAGGTGACGAAGATGATCGGCGGTGCACTCTTCTCACAAGCGAGGCGGCGTTGCAGATCGAGCCCGTTCATGCCGGGCATCTGAACATCCAGGATGAGGCAGGCGAGACCGCCGAGGTCGGACGCGCCGAGATAGTCGTCCGCCGTCGCGAAGACCGCGGCGCGGTAGCCCAGCGAGCCGACGAGATCCCGCAACGCCTCGCGCATGGATGCGTCGTCGTCGACGATGGCGACAAGCGGGGGAGCTGACATCAATCGAGGCCTTTTCGGCAGAAGGAACACCGCTCAGGATGTGCCAGCCGGTCCCCTCCAGCCCAATTGATATTCATGTATAGGTCGGCGGAGGCGCAAACATGGGACAGCCCTTCGCCGCAGCCGCCTTTCGGATCAATGAGGTAGGCAGGCTGGCCCCACCTTGCCCATCGACTGGCGGCCGCGCGGGGCTCGGGTGATCGCGGTCCCGTCTAGCTCAAAGGCAATCGCGCGGTGGGCCGACGGGTGAGCGACGGCGCCGACGGCCGCCGCCGCCCGTCACTCGGCGCCATACCCGCCCGGATGGCGGCCGGGTCAGTGACGTTGCATCCGCGACCGGCGCCAGCGAAAGGGCGTCTCCCGCACGCGGCGCTTGAAGACCGTGGTGAAGTGAGACTGAGTCTGAAATCCCACGCTGAACGCCACTTCGGCGATCGGCATGTCGGTCGCCGACAAGAGCTCGCACGCGCGGTCGATCCGCCTGTCGACCAGGTATTCGTGCGGACGCACCCCCGTCGCGGCCCGGAACTGCGCCGCGAAGTGCATGCGGCTGAGCCCCGCCGCGGCCGCCATGTCGGCCAGGCCGATGGTTTCGCCGAGGTTGGCGTCGACATATCGCCGCACTTTCTCGAGCCGCCACTTCAGCAGCCCTCCACGCGGCTCACTGGCCTCAGGGGCGGGCAGCTTCAGCGCCGCCAACCGCGACACCATCGCCAGGCAGAGGGCGTCGCGACACACTGGCACATGCGCCCCGTCCATCACCGCGATGGCATCGAGCGCACCGGCCAGCTCCGCGATCACCGGGTCGACCGCGGACGACGCCTTAGGCCCGGCTGAGCGCTCACGGCCGACCGCCGTGTCGGCCGCCGGCGCCCCGTCCGCAGAGGTCACCAGAACGCTCGCCTGCGCCGGTGAGGTGCGCCCCTTCGCGACCGTCAGCATGGTGGATTGCATCTCGTCGGCCTCGGTGTCCTCGGCCATCGCCACGGAGGCCGTGAGGTCGAGGGCGCGCAGCACCAGCGTCAAGGCCGCGGGGCCCGCTGCGGACCGGCTCGCGGCCACCGCACGCCCCATGATCGATGCCATCTGGTCATGGGTGAGATCGAACCCGGCGGTGTCGGACATCGTGACGTTCCTGATCAATGTTTCGGACCGCGGAAAAGTCTACGGATCGCCTCGCCGATGGGCACTTATACGAAGGTTTTCGTCCGGCATCTGATGGGCGCGCCCGACCTATACAGCCCGCTGGAGGCCCCACCGCCGCCCGGATCCACCGCGCAAGGACTAACGCGCACGGACAGGGCGCTTGGCAGGCGGCGCAGGACAAGCAGCGCAGGGACGCGCGGCCTCCTCCCCCGCCCCCCGGACCCGGACGGCGCCACCGCAGCACCGCGAGCGGACGGCGACGCGGGCCGCCGCCTCACCCGCCCCACTTGCTGCGGCGGGCCTCCACCCCCTATCCCTTGAGGCGAGGCACAAGACGATTGCCGGAGGGGGACGCGCTTGGACGACGCGGGCCGGGGATCCATCTCACTCATCAGCGTGCCGTCACGCCCGGCAGACCGGCGCCTTGCCGCCGTCGTCGGCACCGGCCTCGCCGTCGCCCTCGCCGTCTCGCTCGCAATGCCCCCTGCCGCTCTGGAGGGAAGCGAGGCGCTGCTGCCGGCCTACGCCGCGGCCCTCTTCATCAACGAGCTCATCACCTTCACGCTGCTGTCGGCGATCGCGCTGGTCGAGCGGTCCCGCGCCGTGGTCATTTTGGCGACCGGCTATCTCTTCGGCAGCCTCGCCACCATCCCTTGGGTGCTGTCCTTCCCCGGCGCCTTCCCGCTCATCGGCCTGGACGCGGGGCTTCAGGGCACCGCCGTCATCGCCGCGACGACGCGCATCGGCTTCCCCTGCTTCGTCCTCGCCTACGCATTGCTGCGCCGCCGCCCTCCTGCACCGCACGGCGTGGAGCGGGCCGTCGTCATCGCGGTCGTCCTCGTCGCCGTCTTGGTGGCCTTCCTCACCGCACTCATCGTCGACGCCAAGACCGAGCTGCCCTCGCTGATGCGCGACACGCGCAACGTCACGGTGCTCTGGCATGTGGTGCCGCCCATGGCGCTCGCCCTCTATGGCGCGGCCATCGCCGCCCTGTGGCGCGGGCCGCGCAGCATCCTCGACTGTTGGCTGATGGTGGTGGTGGCCACGCTCGCCGCCGAACTCGTGATCCTGTCCTATGTCAGCGGCGGCGTGCGGCTCAGCGGCGGATGGTGGACAGGGCGCATCTGCGGATTGATCTCCGCCAGTATCGTCCTTTTCGTCCTCATCTCCTCCACCACCGCGCTTTATGCCCGCCTCGCCCGCACCCTCCTCGACGAGCGGCAGACCCGTGCCAACCGCCTCATCGAGATGCGTGCCCTCACCGCCGCCATCGCTCACGAGGTGAACCAGCCGCTCGCCGGCATCGTCACCAACGCCGATGCGGCGCTGCGCTGGCTGCGGCGCGGCGCACCCGATCTCGGCGAGGCGGAGGCCGCCCTTCAGCGCATCGCCAGGGACGGCCACCGCACCAGCCGGCTGGTGCACGACATCCGCGCCCTCATCCGCAGCGACATGGCCGAGCACGCGCCGCTCGACCTCAATGACGTCATTCTCGCCGTTGCCGCCGCGCGCCGCGATGAGGCCCGCCGCCGCGGCGTCACGCTCGGCCTTTACCTCGGCGACGCGCCGATGGTCGGCGCCGGGCGCCTGCAGATGGAGATCGTCATCGACAATCTCCTGACCAACGGGCTCGATGCCGCGGCCGCGCAGGGCGGGCCGCAGCAGTCCGTCACCGTCACCACGCGGCGCAACAAGGCGGGCGATGCGGACGTGTCGGTCACCGACTCCGGCCCTGGGATCGACGCCGCCGTACGCGCGCGGATCTTCGACCCATTCGTGACCACGAAGCCGGGCGGCATGGGGATGGGACTCATGATCTGCCGGTCGATCGTCGAGACGAGCGGCGGGCAGATCGCCGCCGAGGACGTCACCCCGCGCGGCACGTCGATCCGCTTCACGCTGCCGCCGGCGCCCGCCACGGCGCACGACGGGGCCGCCACGCACGACGGGGCCGACGCGGGCTGAGCCGCCGCACCCGTCCGGGCGCGATACCGAGGTATAGTTGCTGCCAACCCTTGCGGCGGGTCAACTAAGGCCAACGCCGCTCACGGCCGCGCAGCAACGGCCCGCTGAAACGGTTCTTTCGCCCTTCGCCTGACACCGGCGCATCCGCGTGGCCCCCCGCCGCGCGGGACGGCCATCCTTTTGCGTCACGCAGTCAACACGGTGGACACGCTCATGAGCATCACGGCAACCGCGACCCCCGGCAAAGGTCTCCTGACCCCGGCCGACCACACCCTCATCATGATCGACTTCCAGTCGCAGATGGCGTTCGCGACGCATTCGATCGACGCCACGATTCTGCGCAACAATGCCGGCCTCGTCGCCAAGGCCGCGGCGGGCTTCGGCGTGTCGACCGTCCTCACCACGGTGGCCGAGAAGAGCTTCTCCGGGCCGATGTTCGCCGAGGTCACCGCGCCCTTCCCCGGCCTCAGCCTCCTCGACAGAACGTCGATGAACACGTGGGAGGATGCCGCCGTCATCGACGCCGTCAACGCCATCGGCAAGACGCGGATCGTGCTGGCCGGCCTGTGGACGTCGGTCTGCATCGTCGGCCCGGCCTTGTCGGCGCTCGACCAGGGGTTCGAGGTCTACGTGATCGCCGACGCTTGCGGCGACGTGAGCACCGAGGCGCACGAGCGGGCGATGGAGCGCATGGTTCAGGCCGGGGCGCGGCCGATGACGTCGGTGCAATATCTGCTGGAGCTGCAGCGCGACTGGGCCCGCACCGCGACCTACGACATGACCACCGGCATCGCCAAGGAGAGCGCGGGCGCCTATGGCCTCGGCATCATCTACGCCAAGACGATGTTCGGGGCGAGCGAAGGCCACAGCGCCGCCGCCGAATAGACCCGGAGCGGCGGCGATGAAGCCCTATCTCCTGTCCCTCGGCGCCGGGCTCGTCGTCGGCGTCGTCTACAGCCTGTTCGGCGTGCGCTCGCCTGCGCCACCGGTGATCGCCCTCGTCGGCCTGCTCGGCATTTTGGTGGGCGAGCAAATGCTGCCCGTCGCGCGGCATCTGTTGGGCGACCGGCCCGCCGCGCAGGGCCTCAGCGGCTCCGCCCGGCACATCTTCGGGCGCCTTCCGACGCATCACGAACCGGCCCCGCACCCGCACCACGAGGACCGCCGCGCATGACCGCCCTCACCCGGCGCGCGGTGCTGGCGGGGTCCGCCTCGCTCGCCGCAGCGCCCGCGTTCGCACGGAGTACCGATCCTATGACGATGACTCCCAACCAGCCAACCGAGCTTCTACTCGTCAACGCCAAGGTGACGACGCTGGACCGCGCCACTCCCGCCGCCGACGCCGTGCTGGTGCGGGACGGGCGCATCGCCGCCGTGGGTGCCGAAGGGGCGGTTCGTGCCGCAGCCGCGCCGGGTGTGCGCGTCGTCGACCTCGGCGGGCGGCGGGTCATCCCGGGCCTCATCGACAGCCACCTGCACCTCATCCGCGGCGGGCTGAACTACAACATGGAGCTGCGGTGGGACGGCGTGCCGACGCTGGCCGACGCCATGGCCATGCTGAAGCGCCAGGCCGCATCGACCCCGCCGCCCCAATGGGTGCGCGTCGTCGGCGGCTTCACCGCGCACCAGTTCGCCGAGAAGCGGCTGCCGACGCTTGACGAGATCAACGCCGCCGCACCCGATACGCCGGTCTTCATCCTCCACCTCTACGACCGCGCCCTCCTCAACGCCGCCGCGCTCAGGGCCGTCGGCTACACGAAGGACACGCCCGATCCGCCCGGCGGCATCATCGCCCGTGATGCGGCGGGCAACCCGACCGGCCTTTTGATCGCCAGCCCCAACGCCACGATCCTCTATGCGACGCTGGCCAAGGGGCCGAAGCTGCCGCCGGATTACCAGAAGAACTCGACCCGCCATTTCATGCGCGAATTGAACCGGCTCGGCATCACCAGCGTGATCGACGCGGGGGGCGGTTTCCAGAACTATCCCGACGATTACGAGATCATCGAGGAGCTGCACCGGGACGGCGAATTGACGGTCCGCATCGCCTACAACCTCTTCACCCAGAAGCCGAAGGAGGAGCTGGCCGACTTCGCCGGATGGGTGAAAACGGTGAGCCCCGGCCGGGGCGACGACCTCTACCGCCACAACGGCGCGGGCGAGATGCTGGTCTACACCGCCGCCGACTTCGAGGATTTCCGCGTGGAGCGGCCGGATATGCCGCCCTCCATGGAGGCCGACCTTGAACCCGTCGTGCGCCTGCTGGCGGAAAACCGCTGGCCCTGGCGGCTCCATGCGACCTACGACGAGACCATCGGCCGCGCGCTCGACGTGTTCGAGAAGGTCAACGCCGACGTGCCGCTGACCGGCCTCAACTGGTTCTTCGACCATGCCGAGACCGTCTCCGACCGCAACATCGACCGGATCGCGGCGCTGGGCGGCGGCATCGCCGTGCAGCACCGCATGGCCTATCAGGGCGAGGATTTCATCGCCCGTTATGGCGAGCGGGCGGCCGAGCGCACCCCGCCGATCGGCCGCATGCTGGCCGCGGGCGTCCCCGTCGGCGCGGGTACGGACGCGACGCGGGTCGCTTCGTACAATCCGTGGGTGTCGCTGTCGTGGCTGGTGACGGGGCGCACGGTGGGCGGCACCGCGCTCTACCCCGCCGCCAACCGGCTGGACCGGCACGAGGCGCTGCGCCTGTGGACCGACGCGAATACATGGTTCTCCGCCGAGACGGGCAAGAAGGGCCGCCTCGCGCCCGGCATGCTCGCCGATCTGGTGGTGCTGTCGGACGACTATTTCACCGTGCCCGAGGGTGACATCGCCGGGATCACCGCGGTCCTCACCATGCTCGGCGGGCGGATCGTCCACGGCAGCGGCGACTTTGCGGGCGAAGCGCCGGACCTGCCGCCCGCGATGCCGGACTGGTCCCCGGTGAAGACGTTCGGCGGCTATCACCAGCGGGCCGCGGCGGCCACGCTGCCGGCCACTGTGGCGGCCACCGCGTGCGGCTGCGCCAGCGCGTGCGGCGTTCACGGCCATGCCCATGCGGAGGCCTGGGGCGCGCCGGTCCCGGCGGGGGATCGCGGCTCCTTCTGGGGCGCGCTCGGCTGCTCCTGCTGGGCCTTCTGAGGTGGCGCTCCATACCGCGGCCAGCGTCGTCCTGCGGCTCGCCCTCGCCGCACCCTTCCTCGTCAGCGGACTGCTGAAGCTCACCGATTTCGGCGCGGCGCGGGCCGAGGTCGCGGCCCTCGGCCTTTCCCCGCCGGAGCTGTTCGCCGCCGCGGTCGTCGTCGCCCAGCTCGGCGGTTCGGCGCTGCTTCTGTCGGGCCGCTTCCAGCGGGCCGGTGCCGTCGTCCTCGCGGGCTTCACCGTGGCGGCGACGCTGCTCGCGCACCCCTTCTGGGCGATGGACGCGACCGTGCGTGTGCCGCAGGCGATGACCTTTCTGGAACACGTCGCCATCGTCGGCGGCTTCGGCCTCGTCGCCCTTGGCGGGGCGCGCGTCGCCGGAACGCGCGGCATCGGGGCACCGGCCCGGCCGCATCACACCGGAGCCGCCACATGACCGCCACCACCCGCGGCCCATCCGAGCCCGCATCGACCGGCCCGGGGTCATCTGACTTGGCGCCGACTGGCCCGGCCCGGTCTGGCACGGCGCCGTCCGGCCCCGTTCCGCCAGCTCCGGCGGGCGCGCTCGCTCCGTTCCGCCACACCGTGTTCGCCGTCCTGTGGGCGGCGACCGTGTTCGGCACCGTCGGCACCTTCATGCGCGACGTGGCGAGCCAGTGGATCGTCTCCGGGCTCACCCCGTCGCCGGCCGCGGTGGCGATGATCCAGGCCGCAGGAACGCTGCCCATCTTCCTCCTCGCCATCCCCGCGGGCGTCCTCTCCGACATCCTCGACCGGCGCCGCTTCCTCATCGCCGTGCAGGCCGGCCTCGCCCTCGTCAGCCTGTCCTTGGCGACGCTGGCGGGGCTCGGCGCGATGACCGTCTCCAACCTCGTCCTCCTCACCTTCCTCGGCGGCATCGGCGCCGCGCTCGTCATGCCGACGTGGCAGGCGATCGTGCCCGAGCTCGTCCCGCGCGCGGAGCTGAAGAGCGCGGTGGCGCTGAACTCGCTCGGCTTCAACATCTCGCGCGCCATCGGCCCGGCGATGGGCGGGCTCATCCTCTCCGTTGCAGGCGCCGCCGCGACCTACGGGGCGGACGTCGTCACCTACCTCATCGTCATCGCCGCGCTCTTGTGGTGGCGGCGTCCGGCGAAGGAGGCGGACGATCTCGGCGAGCACTTCGGCGGGGCGATGCGGGCGGGCCTGCGCTACGCCCTCGCCAGCCGCGCGATGCACCGCGTCCTGTGGCGCGCGGCACTGTTCTTCGCGTTCGGCAGCGCGGTGTGGGCACTGCTGCCGCTGGTCGCGCGGGTGCAGCTCGGCGGCGGGCCGGGCTTTTACGGCGTCATGCTGGGGAGCCTCGGCGCCGGTGCCATCGCCGGTGCGGTGGTGATGCCGCGCCTACGCGCCAGGCTCGGCCAGGACGGGCTCGTGCTCGCCGCCACCGTGCTCGCCGGCCTCGCCGCCGCCGTGCTCGGGCTCGCCCGCGTAGAGGCGCTGGCGCTCGCCGCCACCTTCCTCCTCGGCGGGGCGTGGATCGCCGTCGTCGTCACCCTAAACGCGGCCACACAGGCAATCCTGCCCAATTGGGTGCGCGGGCGCGGCCTCGCCGTCTACCTCACCGTGTTCAACGGGGCGATGGCGGCGGGCGCGCTCACGTGGGGCGTCGTCGCCGAGGTTTTCGGCATCGACATGACGCTGCTCGCCGCCGCGCTGTGCCTCGTCGCGCTGGGTCCGCTCACCTTCCGCGCCAAGCTGCCGCAGGGCGAGGCGGACCTCACGCCGTCCGGCCACTGGCCGGAGCCTGCCATCAGCGACCGGGTCGAGCACGACCGCGGCCCGGTCTCGATCATGGTCACCTACCGCGTCGACCCGGGAGACCGGGATGCCTTTCTGGACGCAGCGGCGGCGCTCGCCGAAACGCGCCGGGCGGGCGGCGCATCGTCCTGGAGCATCGCCGAGGACACCGCCGATCCGAGCGTTCTGGTCGAGACCTTCGTCGTGCCGTCCTGGGCCGAGCATCTGCGCCAGCACAAGCGCGTGTCGCAGGCGGACGCGGAGATCCAGGCGCGCCTTCAGGCCTTCCACCGCGGCGCCGAACCGCCAACCGTCGTCCACCTTCTGGCGCTGAGCACGGGTAGCCGCCGCCGTGCCAACGCGGCGCGGCACCACCGCCGGGGCGGGCGATGACCGACCGCACCACACTCGCCCGCGCCGCAGTGGTTTGCGCCTGCTTCGCGGCCCCCGTCTCGGCCCAGGATGCGCCGCCGGCGGGGATCGACTTCGAGTTCCAGGGCGTCATCCAGCCCTTCGCCTCCGTCACCGTCGCCAACCGGGAAACGGGGGTGATCGAGAGCATCGCCTTTCAGGGCGGCGAGCGGGTGGAGGCTGGCAGCGTGCTCGCCACCATGGACGCCGCCGCCGCCAGGATCGCCGTCGACGCCGCACGTGCCGCGGTGGAGGAGGCGGCCGCGCGCCTGAACCTCGCCGAGGGGGCGGCGTCCCGCGCCGCCGCACTCGCCGCCCGCGGAACGGGATCCCGGGTCGACGCCGACAGCACGGAGGGCGCAAGGCAGATCGCCGCCGCCGCCCTCGTCGGGGCCCGTGCCGCGCTCGCCGGCGCCGAACTCGCCCTCTCCCATATGACGATCACCGCCCCCATCGCCGGGACGATCGGCCCGCCGCAGGTGGCGCCGGGCGCGTTCGTGGAGGCCGAGGCCGGTGCCGCGATCGGCGAGATCATGACGCTGGACCCGGTGCGCGTGGCCTATGGCGTTCCCTATACCGTGCGCCAGCGGGCGATGGCCGCCACCGGCGCGACCGGCAGCCATTCGATGTTCGAGCGGTTGCGCATCCGCCTCGTCCTGCCGGACGGTTCGACCTATCCCCATGACGGCCGGCCCCGGTTCGAGAGCGGCGCCATGGACCCCGCGACCGGCCTCCTCACCTCGTGGGGCGAGGTGCCGAACCCGGACGGCACGCTGGTGCCGGGACTTCGCGTGACGGTACAGTCGTGGGTCGTGCCGGCCCCCGACGTCTCCGATTAGCGTGGGAGGCAGACGCGGCCTGGGCCGGAGGTGCAGGACATATTGTGCAACGCCCCTCGCATTTTCTTCACGTCAACGAGGGCGCGATCCGCTAGTCTCACCGTGAGGCATGCCGACCAAGACGGCACGCCGTCGCCCTCGCACCGGAAGGCCGGTTCATGGCCGCGATGCCCTGAACCGGCGCAACTTGAGGACGCCGCATGGAGAGCCTGACGCTGATCGACCCCGTCGCCGCGCATGGCACGGACCGACCGTGGCGACCCGGCG
Source organism: Acuticoccus yangtzensis (assembly GCF_001927245.1). Classification (GTDB taxonomy): domain Bacteria; phylum Pseudomonadota; class Alphaproteobacteria; order Rhizobiales; family Amorphaceae; genus Acuticoccus; species Acuticoccus yangtzensis. The sequence goes on from NZ_MJUX01000009.1 coordinate 102,819, forward strand.
ACTCGGCCCCCACCGTGATCGTGGTCGACGATGACGAGGCACTGCGCGACGGCCTGTCCAGCCTGTTCCGCTCCGTCGGCCTGACCTGCCTGCCCTTCGCCTCGGCCGCCGCGCTCGACGACGGCGTCTTCGCCGACGGTATACGCTGCCTCGTGCTCGATGTCCGGATGCCCGGCCTCAGCGGCCTAGAGCTGCAAGCCAAGATCAACCGGTCGGGGCTCGAGATCCCCGTGATCTTTATGAGCGGCTTTGCGGACGTGCCGATGTCCGTCCACGCCATGAAGGCCGGCGCCGTCGATTTTCTGACGAAGCCCTTCCGCGACCAGGAATTGCTCGACGCGGTGCACATCGCGCTGCACCGCGACCAGGCGCGGTTCGAGGCCGGCCGGGCGCTCGCCAAGGTCCGCGCGCTGCACCAGGCGCTGACACCGCGCGAGCAGGAGGTGATGGCCCACGTCGTCGCCGGGCTGATGAACAAGCAGATCGCCTACGAGCTCGGGCTCAGCGAGATCACCGTGAAGGTCCATCGCGGCCACGTGATGCGCAAGATGAACGCCCGGTCGCTGCCCGAACTGGTGCGGATCGCCGAGCTCCTCAATCCCGCCGCGCCGCTCAACTGAGCCGGACGCGCGTGCCTCATTCGCGGCCGAACCGCGCCAACCCCGTGCGCACGGCGTCGATCAGCTCCTCCGGCGGGACCGGCTTGATCAGGAAGGCGATGGCGCCCAGCTCCAGCGCCCGGCTCGCCGAGGCCGCATCGGCATGGCCGCTCATGAGGATGACCGGAAGCTCGATCCCCTGCTCGGCCAGTTCGGCCTGAAAGCTGATCCCGCTCTGGCCGGGAAGCCGCACGTCCAACAGGAGGCAGCCGGGCGCGGGAAAGCTGCCGCTGGCTTTGAACGCCGCGACCGAGGCGAAGGCCTCGACGCGAAAACCGCAGGACCGCAGCAGCGCATCGAGCGCGATCCGCACATCGTCGTCATCGTCGACCAGGAAGACGGCCGGGCCGTCCTCATCCGCCATGGACGCACGCGGGCATGGTGACGATGAACAGCGCACCCCGTACGGCGGTTACGCGCGGCGCTAGGTCGCGCGGTCCGCCACGGGCCGCGCCGTTGCCGAGCGCCGCCCGCGCGGCGGGCGTTTCGATCGACGCGCCGTCACCGTTGCGGCGCGCAGCGCGATGAAGGCAGGTCCCGTCGTCCCGCGCCGATTTGCGAAGACTATACTGCTCGAAAGAGTGCACCTCCGCCCGACCTCGCTCGAATATCCTCGGTCGTACGGTACTCCCGCGCGGCGCTCCCCCAGCATATACATTGGGATATAGCCCCCGACCGCGTTGTCCCGGCCGGGGCGTAGGGTCATGGGAGCGCCGCGCGGCGGCCGCCGTCCGCCCCCGGTGCGGGGCGGGCGCCGACCTCCTGCCCGCCGGTGTGCGGTCAGTAACTCTTGTAGGGCAGGAACTTGCCGGACATCGTGACCTTCACGCGGTCGCCCTTCTCGTGCGGCACGCGGGTGATGTCCATGTCGAAGTCGATCGCCGACATGATGCCGTCGCCGAATTCCTCCTCGATCAGCGCCTTCATCGTCGTGCCGTAGACCGACACGATCTCGTAGAGGCGGTAGATCAGAGGGTCGGTCGGCACCGCGGTCGGCAGCGAGCCGCGGTAGGGCACCATCATCAGGAGCGCGATCTCCTCGTCGGAGAAGTTGAGGCCGAGCGAGTTGCCGGCCTTCTCCGCCTGCTCCTTGGTGAGCGAGATCTGGCCCATCAGCGCCGCCGTGGTCCACTCCTTCGACATGCCCACCGCATCAGCGATCTCGCTCCACTTCTTCCCCGTGAAGGTCTTGTGGGCGACGATCTTCTCGGTCAGTTCGGCACGTTTTGCGTTCAGCATGGTTCTATCGCTTCTTGATTGTCAGGCGGCCCGCCCTTTCGCGGCGGGCTCCACGACGGGGGGATGGCGGGGATCGTAGGTCGACGCCGTGACCTCGGCGCGGAAGGTCTTCGAGCGGTTGACCAGGAACTCGATGAGGTGGTTGCGCATCGGGTAGTAGTTCGGGTCGGTGTGCATGTTCTGCCGGGTGCGGGACTTCGGCAGCGTGTTCTTGACGATCTCGCACACCCGCGCCTCAGGCCCGTTGGTCATCAGCACGATGCGGTCGGCGAGCAGGATCGCCTCGTCGATGTCGTGGGTGATCATGAACGAGGTCTGGTTGGTCTGCCGGCAGATCGACACGAGTTCGTCCTGCAGCGCCCCGCGGGTGAGGGCGTCGAGAGCGGAGAAGGGCTCGTCCATCAGGAGGATCTTGGGCTCGATGGAGAAGGCGCGGGCGATGCCGACGCGCTGCTTCATGCCGCCCGACAGCATCGAGGGGCGCTTGTCCTCCGATCCGGTCAGGTGGACCATGTCGATATATTTCTGGCAGTGGGCGCGGATCTTCGCCTTGTCCCATGACGGCCAGCGCGATTTGACCGCGAAGGCGATGTTGGCGAGCGCGCTCATCCACGGCATCAAGGCGTGGCCCTGGAAGACCACCGCGCGGTCCAGGGACGGCCCGTCGATCTCCTTGTCGGCGACGATGACGTGGCCTTCGGTCGGCTTGTCCAGCCCGGCGAGGATGTTGAGGAGGGTGGTCTTGCCGCAGCCCGAGTGGCCGATGAGGCAGACGAATTCACCCTCCGCGACATCGAACCAGACATCGCCGAACACCTCGGTGGTGCCTTTGCCGTCCGGCGTGGGGAAGCACTTCTTGAGGCCCTCGACGCGGATCGCCTTGCGCGCCGGGGCGGTCGCGGGTTCGGCCATCGGGACTCCTTGGGTGGGCACGGGTACGCGTTGCTGCATGGCGCTCACTCCGTGTAGGCGACGAGGCGCGCCGCGCGGGCGAGGGCAAGGTCCAGGAGCATCCCGACGACGCCGATGAAGACGATCGCGGAGATCACCCCGGTGATCGACAGGTTGTTCCACTCGTTCCAGACGAAGTAGCCGATGCCGGTGCCGCCCACGAGCATCTCCGCCGCGACGATGACGAGCCAGGCGATGCCGATGGAGATGCGCATGCCGGTGAGGATCGTCGGCGCCGCGGCGGGGAGGATGACCGCGAAGGCGGTGCGCAGGCGGGACACCTCCAGCGTGCGCGCGACGTTCAGCCACTCGCGCCGGACGCCGGCGACGCCGAAGGCGGTGTTGATCAGCATCGGCCAGATCGAGCAGATGAAGATCACGAAGATCGCCGACAGGGACGAGTCCTTGATGGTGTAGAGGGCGAGCGGCATCCAGGCGAGCGGCGACACCGGTTTCAGGAGCTGGATGAACGGGTTGAACGCCCGGCTCGCCAGTTCCGACATGCCGATGAGGAAGCCGACAGGGATCGCCACCAGCGCCGCCAGCCCGAACCCGGTCAGGACGCGGAACAGCGAATAGGCCAGCTGGATGCCGATGCCCTTGTCGTTGGGTCCGGCATCATAGAACGGGTCGCGGATGTGCTCCCACAGCGCCGCGCCGACCTCCAGCGGCTTGGGGAGGGCCGAGGCCCCCTCCGTCGCCTGTTTGCCGAGGAGCGCGGCATAGGCGGGGTCGAGCCCTTCGGCCGCGTCGCCCTGCTGCGCCACCACGAGAAGGTGCCAGGTCACGAGGAACAGGCCGAGGATGACGATCGACAGGATCCCGGCGCGCAGTCCGAAGGGGACGCTCATCGCCTCAGGCCCGTCCGATCGCGAAGGACGTCGCGTAGGCCTCGGGCTCGGCCGGGTCGAAGGTCTTGCCCATGATCGTGTGCGACTTGTAGGTGACCTCGGGCGGGGTGAAGCCCATCTCCTTCATCACCGCCGCGGCGTCGGTGGCGAGGTAGACCTGCTCGGCGACGGCCTTGTAGTCGATGTCGCCTTCGATATAGCCCCAGCGCTTCATCTGGGTGAGGATCCAGACCGCGAAGGAGTGGTAGGGGAAGGGGTCGAAGCCGATGCGGTCCGGCACCTGGCGCACGTTGCCCTTGCCGTCCGCGAAGGTGCCGGTCAGCACCTGCTCCACCACCGTCACCGGCTGGTTGAGGTAGTTGCGCGGGGAGATCGCGGCGGCGATTTCCTTACGGTTGTCCGGGTTGTTGGAATAGGCCGTCGCGTCGAGGATGGACTTGTAGAGCGCCAGGAAGGTGTTCGGATTTTCCTCGATGAAAGCCTGGCTGGCGGCGAAGGCGCAGCACGGGTGGCCGTCCCAGATCTCCTTCGTCAGAAGGTGGATGTAGCCCACACCGTCATACACCGCGCGCTGGTTGAACGGGTCCGGCGACAGGTAGCCGTCGAGGTTGCCGGCGGACAGGTTGGCGACCATCTCCGGCGGCGGCACGACGCGGATCTGAATGTCCTGGTCGGGGTCCAGCCCCGCTTCCGCCACGTAGTAGCGTAGCAGGAAGTTGTGCATCGAATATTCGAACGGCACGCCGAAGGTGAAGCCCTTCCACATGGACGGGTCGTCCTTGTCGCGGTGCTTCATGGCGAGCGTGATCGCCTGGCCGTTGATGTTTTCGACGGCGGGCATGGTCCATGGCGTGGCGGTGGACCCGGCGCCGACGGTGATGGCGAGCGGCATCGGCGTCAGCATGTGCGCCGCGTCGTATTCGCCGGCGAGGGACTTGTCGCGGCTGACGGCCCAGCCCGCGGTCTTGATGACGTCGACGTCTAGCCCGTACTTTTCGTAGAAGCCGAGCGGCGAGGCCATGATGATCGGCGTCGCGCAGGTGATCGGCACGAAGCCGACATTGAGCTTGGTCTTCTCCAGCGGGCCGTTGGCGTCGGCGATGGCGGCTTTCACCTTGTCGAGCGGGATGAACTGGGAGATGGCGGCCAGCGCGGTGGCCCCGCCGACGCCGCGCAGGAAGGCGCGCCGGTTGGCGTCGGAGCCGAACAGGCCCTTCAGCACCGCCGACTCGACGGTGCGCGACAGGAGCGCGTCCTCGTCGGTGCCGTCGATGACGCTCGTGTGCGCCGCGTCGTGCTCGGCTTGGGACGCGTGTTTGCCGCAAGGGCAGCCGGTCCACAGTGTGGCGTCGGGATCGAACGGATCAGAGGTCGCAGCCATGCTCAGGTCCCCATGATGTGTGCGGCGGGTCGCAGCGTTGTCTGACGGCGACGCTAATGAGGCGCCCGCGAACCCGGCAATGAAAATTCGCCAATCTCGTCGAAATTGCGCGCGGGCGGCGCTGGATAATTACGAAAAGTCGTAATACGGTGGGGGCGTGATCGAACGCACGCGGCCGAATGACCCCTGATTCCCTCCTCCGGCGCCCCGTCGCGCTCGACCCCGTCGCCGACCTCCTGGAACGGTCCGAAGCCGGCATCCTCGCCCTCGACCCGATCGGCGACCGCATCGCCGCCGCCAACGCCACCGCCGCCACCATGCTCGGCCATCCGGGCGCGCAGCTCCGCGGGCAGCGGCCGAGCGAACTCTTCCGCGCCGTCCTCCCCGCCCTCTTGGCCCTCACCGAGGAGTGCATGGCGCTCGGCCACGCCTGGCACCCGTCGTTGATGGTGCAGCCCCGTGCCGAGCCGCAGGTGGAGGTGGAGGTGTTCGCCTCACTCGCCGCGCGGATGGAGCGGACCACGGTCACGCTCCTGATGCTGGACGCGCGCCGCCAGCGCCGCCGCCACGCCAAGCGCGAGTTCGAGCGGCTCTACCGGCTGGACCAGCTCACCGGCGGCGGATTCGACACGATCTTCCGCGAGATCGAGCGCGGCAACCGGCTGATCCTCGACGCGGCGGGCGACGGCATCTACGGCGTCAACGCGCGCGGCGAGACGACCTTCGTGAACCCCGCCGCCGAGGCGATGCTGGGCTGGAAGGCGGAGGACCTGATCGGCGCCCTCGCCCACTCGGTCTTCCACCACAGCCACGAGGACGGCTCGTCCTACGCGGTGCACGACTGCCCGATCTACGCCGCCTTCCGTGACGGCACGGTCCACCGCGTCGAGGGCGAGGTGTTCTGGCGCCGGGACGGGACGTCCTTCCCGGTCGACTACACGTCGACGCCGATTTACGACGACGCCCGCCTCGTCGGCGCCGTGGTGCTGTTCCGCGACGTGTCGGAACGGCTGGCGCAGGAGCGGCGCATCACGTCGGCGCTGGCCGAGGTGGAGCGCCTGCGCCACCGGCTGGAGCTGGAAAACGCCTACCTGACCGACGAGATCGGCGCCCGCCACAATCACCACCGGCTGGTCGGCAGCAGCGCCGCCGTCGAGCACCTCTCCCGGCAGATCGACGCGGTGGCCGCCAGCGACGCCGCCGTTCTCGTCACCGGCGAGCCGGGCTCGGGGCGCGAGCTCGTGGCCCGCGCGATCCACGACGCCAGTGCGCGGCGCCAGCGGCCCTTCGTGCGCGTCCACTGCGCCGCCGAAACGGGGCTCGAGGACGAGCTGTTCGGCCACGCCGCCGCCGCGGGCGCCCACGCGCGGGTCGGCCGCTACGAGCTGGCCGATGGCGGCACGTTGTTCCTGCAGGACGTCGCCGCGCTTCCCTTCCCGCTGCAGGTGCGCCTCGCCCGCGCCATCGAGGAAGGCCGCTTCGAGCGCACGGGCGACGACCGGCCGATCGCCGCCAGCGTCCGCCTCGTCGCCTCGGCGGAGGGTGACCTCGCCGCGCGCGTGGAAGACGGCAACTTCTACGACCGCCTCTATTGGCGCCTCGCGACCTTCCCCATCGCCGTCCCCGCCCTGCGCGAACGGCGGGAGGACGTGCGCGCCCTCGCCCAGCACGTCATCACCACCGTCGCCGCGCGGCTCGGCAAGCCCGCGCCGCGCCTGTCCGTCGCCAACCTCGCCGCGCTGGAGGCCTACGGCTGGCCCGGTAATGTGCGCGAGCTGGAAACGGTGGTGGAACGCGCGGTGATCGTCGCGCGGGACGAGCGGCTGCATCTCGACCTCGGCGAGGGGCCGGCCGGCGAGGTGGAGCCGCGCCGCACGGTCGCCGGCGTCCCCACCGCCGACGAGCTGCGGCAGATCGAACGCGAGGCGATCACCACGGCGCTGGCCCGCTGCCGCGGCCGCGTGTCCGGCCCGAAGGGCGCGGCGACGCTGCTCGGCCTGAAACCCACCACCCTCTATTCGCGCCTGAAGCGCCTCGGCATCGAGGCGAGCGATTATAAATGAAAGGAACCGCCCGATGAGCCGACCGCCGCTGCCCCCCTTCGACGCCGCCGCCGCCGCGCAGAAGGCCCGCATGGCCGAGGACGCCTGGAACTCGCGCGATCCGGAGCGCGTGGCCGGCGCCTATACCGAGGACTGCGCATGGCGCAACCGGGCGGAGATGTTCGCCGGCCGCGACGCCATCGTCGCCTTCCTCACCCGCAAGTGGGCGAAAGAGCTGGACTACCGGCTGATCAAGGAGGTGTGGGCCTTTAACGAGAACCGCATCGCCGTGCGCTTCGCCTACGAGTGGCACGACGATTCCGGGTCCTGGTTCCGCTCCTACGGCAACGAGAACTGGGAGTTCGACGGCGCCGGGCTGATGCGCCGCCGCATCGCCTCCATCAACGATCTGCCGATCGCCGCCGCCGACCGCCTCTTCCACTGGCCGCTCGGCCGGCGGCCCGACGATCATCCGGGCCTCTCCGACCTCGGCCTGTAGCGGCGGCGGCGGCCCGTCGTCAGAGCGGCCGTGCCGCCATCGCCGGGCGTGCGGCCTGGTGCAGGGCCTCGCCCATCCTGCGCGCCTCGTCCTCGAGCACCGGCAGGATCTTGTCGATCCGAGACGGCGGCAGCTTGTCGGAAATGGCGATCACGGTCATCGACATGGGGTGGCCGGCGATGGCCACCGAGATGCCGCGAAACCCCGGGATTACGCAGCCGACGCTCATCGCATAGCCTCGCCCCCGCGCGGCGGCGATGAGCTCCAGCACCCGCTGCGGTGTCAGGCGATGGCGCACATAGCGCTCGGCGTTGCGCGCCGCGACGGCCTCGGCCGTCTCCTGCGGAAGCGCGGCCATGATCGACAACGAGCTGGCGCCCAGCCCGAGCGGCCGGCGATGGCCCACCTGGGTCGGGATCGCCTGAAAGCCGTCGCGCCCCTCCCGCCGGTCGAGGCACAGGCCGTCGTCGCCGCTGCGGCTGTGCAGATAGGTGCAGTCGCCGATCTGGTCGACGACCCTTTGCAGGAACGGGGCGCACACGGCGCGCGTGTCCACCTCGGGCGCCGCCGCAATTCCCAGCTCGTAGACGAGCCGGCCGAGGCGGACGCCCCGCTCGCCCGGCACCCGCTCGATCAACCCTTCCTCGGTCAAGAGATCGAGCAGCCGGTGAACAGTGGGTTTGGGCAGATGCGTGGCATGGGCGAGCTGCGTCAGCGTCGCCGTCCCCTCCCGGCAATAGGCAAGTTCCTTCAGGAGCGAGATCGCCCGGCGCGTCCCGCGGGTCGCTGACTTCTTCTCGGGCGGCGCGCTGGCGGGCGTGGCGGTGGCGGTGGCGGTGGCGGGCGTGGCGGCCAGAGTGTGCATGTCCATAAACGTCCTTCCTCCCGCGCCGGGAATGCAAGGATGGCGCCGCCCCGGACACCGGCGCCCCTCACCCCCGAGAAGTTCCACTCAGCGGAATTCCGGCGATTTTGCGCTTCCATCGCGCCGACGCTTTTGTACCCTCGCCGCATAACAAAAACAAAGTCGCGACCCACCGCGCACAGCAACGGGGAGGCGCTGCAACAACAAACCTCAAGGTACGATCATGAAACGGACTCCCGCTCGGTGCGGCGCATCAAACACTCGTGGTTCAGCGCCCAACAGCCTGCTGCGCGCAGCGGCATCTGCGGTCGTGCTGGCCGGAATGACTTCCGCAGCCGCGGCGCAATCGTCGTTCCCGGACCACACGATCACCCTGGTCGCCCCCTTTCCTCCCGGCGGCGCGGCGGACGTGATCTCGCGCATGCTGTCGGACCCGCTGGGCGAAGCGCTCGGCCAGACGGTGATCGTCGAGAACCGCGCCGGCGGCGGTGGGCGCATCGGCACCGACGCGGTGGTGCGCGCCGAGCCGGACGGCTACACGCTGCTGATGGGCAGCCAGGCCACCCACTCCATCAATCCCGAGCTCTACGACAATCTCGGCTACGACCCGGCGGTCGACACGGCCCCTGTCGCCATCGCCGGCGCCGTCGGCTACGTCATCTACGTGAACAAGGACGTGCCGGTCGACTCGATCGCCGACCTCGTGGAAAGCGCCAAGTCCGATCCGGGCGGGATCGCCTACGGTTCGGCCGGCTACGGCGGCGGCTCGCACCTTTGCATCGAGCTCTTGCAGTCGATGATCGAGGGGGAATTCACCCACATTCCGTTCCAGGGCACGGCACCCGCCACCACCGCCCTTCTCGGCGGAGAGGTGGACATGCTGTGCGACGTCATCACCACCGGCCGCCCGCACATCGAGGCCGGCGCGGTGAAGGCGCTCGCCGTCACCACGCCCGAGCGGCACCCGCAGCTTCCGGACCTGCCCACCGTCGCCGAGGCCGGCGTGCCGGGATATGAGGCGGTCAGCTATTACGGCCTCTTCGCCCCCGCGAACGTGCCCGAGGACGTGCTCACCACGCTGCGCGAGACCGCGCGTGAGGTGATCGCCCAGCCGGAGGTGGCCGCGCGTCTCGGCGAACTCGGCATGGTTCCGGTGGACGTCGACGCGCAGGGCTTTGCCGACTACGTCGCCAAGGACCGCGCGGTGTGGGGCGCCGTCATCGACGGTGCCGGGATCACGGTGAACTGACCCGCCATGGAAATCGTCGATCTCAGCCGCGAGCTCTTCCATCGCACGGCCACGCACCCGGCCCATCCGCCCGTCATCATGACCGTGTGGAACGACCATTCCGAGAAGAAGGTCGCCGGTGACACGGTGTTCTCCAGCAAAGCGATGTCCATCGCCTTCAGCGACCACGCCGGAACCCACGTGGATGCGCCCATCCACTTCGACCCGCGCCCCGATGCGCTGACCATCGACCAGGTGCCGCTGGAGAACTTCATCACCGAGGCCTTCTGCGTGGACCTGCGCGACACGCCGCTCGGCCACGCGGTGACGGTGGAGGAGCTGAAGGCGGCCGTGGAGGCCACGGGCGAGACCATCAAGCCCCGCGACACGGTGCTGATCCTGCTCGGCACGAACGAGAAGCTCCTCGGCAAGCCGGCCTATCAGCACGACTTCGCCGGCCTCTCGATCGAAGCGATCCATTGGCTGGCGGACCAGGGCATCGGCATGTTCGGCGTGGAGGCGGTGAGCCCGTCGCCGGAGGGTGAGTTGAACTTCAAGGCGCATATGGCCTGCGCCGAGCGGGGCATCACCCACATGGAGTGCCTCGCCAACCTGGAGGCGGTGGCCGGCCGCGGGCGCTTCCGCTTCATCGGCCTTCCGCTGAAGCTGCGCGGCGGGACGGCGAGCCCCATCCGCGCCGTCGCCCTCTTCGAGTAGACGCCGACCGGTGGCCGCCGTGCGGTCCGCCGTCATGGCGACCACCGCGGCGACCACCGCGGCGGCCACCCCGCCCATTGCGCCCCTCTTCGCGCGCCCACCGCGGTGCGGCGCGGCCGCCCTCCGCCAGCACCGCGCGGCGAGAACGGAGCATCCCACATGCAACAGCCTGACTATCGCGACATCTTGGGGGGAGGGCTCCTTCTTCTCCTCGGCCTCTTCATGATCTGGTACGCCGCCTCGTCCCTCTCGCTGGGGACGATCAGGCGGATGGGGCCGGGCATGTTCCCGATGGGCGTCGGCGGGCTCCTGGCCATGTTCGGCCTCCTCATCGCCGTGCCCGCGCTGTTCCGGCGGAGCGACTTCCCGGCCGTGGAATGGCGCACCGCGGCGGCCGTCCTCGCCGGCATCGCCGCGTTCGCCATCGCCATCCGCACGGTGGGGCTCGCCCCGGCCATCATCGCCCAGCTCGTCGTCACCGCCGGGGCGGAACGCGAGTTCCGGCCGCTGGCGCTTCTCGTCATGGCGCTGACCTTCCCGCTGGCGGCCTACCTCATCTTCGGCGTCGGCCTCGGCCTGCCGGTCCCCATGCTGCGCTGGCCGGCATGAGCGGCGTGTTCGACGGCCTCGGCGGCAACCTCGCCCTCGGACTGGGCGTCGCCCTGTCCTTCTCCAATCTCGCCTACTGCTTCCTCGGCGTGCTCCTCGGCACCGTGGTCGGCGTGATCCCCGGCATCGGCGCCCTCGCCGCGATCTCGATGCTGTTCCCGATCACCTTCCACCTCGACCCGACGGCGGCGCTCATCATGCTGGCCGGCATCTGGTACGGCTCGACCTATGGCGGGTCCACGGCAGCGATCCTCCTCAACATCCCCGGCACGCCGTCCACCGCCGTCACCGCGCTCGACGGTTATCCGATGAGCCGCAACGGGCGCGGCGGCGTGGCGCTGCTGATGTCGACGGTCGCGTCCTTCGCGGGGGGCTCGGTCGGCATCCTTCTCATGATGCTGTTCTCCCCGCTCATCACCCAATATGCGCTGTCCTTCGGCGCGGCGGAATATTTCGCGCTGATGGTGCTCGGCCTCGTCGCCGCCTCCACGATCTCAGAGGGCTCGGCGGTGAAGGGCCTCGCCATGGTGGTGCTCGGCATCGCCTTCGGCACGGTGGGGATGGACATCTATACCGGCGCCGAGCGCTTCACCTTCGGCTCCATGGGGCTCTTGGACGGGATCAGCCTGGTCGCGCTCGCCATGGGGATCTTCGGGGTGGCCGAGATCATCGCCTCGCGCAGCCAGATGGATCACAAGACCTTGGACCGCACGTCCGTCAGCCTCAGCGCCATGAAGCCGACGCGCGACGACGTGCGCCGCTCGATCCCGGCGATGATCCGCGGCTCGGCCATCGGCTCCTTCTTCGGCACGCTGCCGGGGACCGGGCCGTCGGTCGCCGCCTTCATCGCCTACGCGGCCGAGAAGCGCTCCTCGCGCGACCCGTCACGCTTCGGCAAGGGCACCATCGAAGGCGTGATGGCGCCCGAATCGGCCAACAACGCCGCGGACCAGACCGCCTTCATCCCGACGATGACGCTCGGCATTCCGGGCAGTCCCACCATGGCGCTGCTGTTGGGCGCGCTCATCATCCACGGCATCTCGCCCGGACCGCAGCTGATGACGACCCAGCCCGATCTCTTCTGGGGCCTCGTCATGAGCTTCTGGATCGGCAATCTGCTGCTGCTCATCCTCAACATTCCGCTCGTCGGGCTGTGGGTGCGGCTGCTCCTGATCCCCTATCACCTCCTCTATCCGGCAGTGCTGATGTTCATCTGCATCGGCGTCTACACGGTGAACAACACCGCGTTCGACGTGTGGCTGGTCGCCGCCTTCGGGGCGATCGGCTATCTGATGCGGCTGTTGGGTTTCCAGGCGGCGCCGCTCCTGCTGGGCTTCGTCCTGGGACCCTTGATGGAAGAGCACGTGCGCCGTGCTCTGCTGATCTCGCGCGGCGATCCGATGACGTTCATCGAGCGGCCGATCAGCTGCACGATCCTGGTGGCGACGCTGCTGCTGCTCGTTTGGAGCGGGGTCGGCGCGCTGCGCAAGCGGCGCGCGGCGGATGCGCCCGCCGTCCCCGTCCTTGCCGATGAATGATCCGCTTTCGCGACCCGTCGCCCTCACCACGAAGGATCGAACCATGGCCGACACTGCGGCGACCGAAACCTGGCGCATGGGAGCGTGCGCTCTCGCAGAGCGTCTGGAGCGCGGTGCGGTCTCGCCGGTGGACCTCGTCGAGGAGAGCTTTGCGCGCATCGCCCGGCTGGACCCGGTGCTGAACGCCTTCGTGCATCTGGACCATGAGGGCGCGCGCGCGGCGGCGGCGGAGGCGGCGGACCGCCAGCGCTCCGGCACCCGGCGCGGCCCGCTGGACGGCATCCCCGTCTCGGTGAAGGACAACCTTTATGTGGCCGGGATGCCCGCCCGTTGGGGCAGCCTTCTCCTGAAGGATTTCGTGCCACCGCAGGACGACATCTGCGCCGAGCGGCTGAAGGCCGCGGGCGCCATCATCGTCGGCAAGACGACGACGCCCGAGTTCGCCCTCATGGGGCGCACCGAAAGCCGCCTCACCGGATCGACGCGCAACCCCTGGGACCCCGCGCTCACGCCGGGCGGGTCGAGCGGCGGGGCGGTCGCCTCCGTGGCGGCCGGCATGGTGCCGCTGGCGCTCGGCACCGACGCGGGTGGCTCCACCCGCACCCCGGCCTCCTATACCGGGCTCGTCGGCCTGCGCGGCTCCAACGGGCGCGTTCCGCGGGCCTTCGGTTTTCCGCCGATGGCGCTCGACTTCCAGGCGATCGGCCTTTTCGCCCGCTCCATGGCCGACCTTGATCTTCTCCTGTCGGTTCTATCCGCGCCGGACGCGCGCGACCCGACCTCCCGTCTCCTGCCGCCTCTGCGTGACGAGAGCGGGCCGCGGCGCATCGGCTGGTTCACCGGCGTCGGCGGGCACAGCGCGGACGATGCGGTGATCGCCTCCCATGCGGACGCCCGGGCCGCGCTGGCCGATGCCGGTCACCAGTTGGTCGAGGTGGCACCGCCCTACGACCTCGACGAGCTGGCGGACCTCTGGGGCACGCTGACGGCCGCCGGCGCCGCCCGCGCAGCCGATCAACTGCCCGGAGATAAAAGCCTTCTCACCGACCAGATCGCGGGACTTCTCGCCAAGGGATCCGCGATCGGCGCGATGGACTATGTGCGCACGGTCGACCGGCTTCAGGCCTTCCGCCGGACGACGTCCGCGCAGTGGGGCGACGTCGACGCGCTGTTGATCCCCTCCGCCGCCTCCCCAGCCTTCGACGCCGCGCGCGCCGCGCCGGAGACCATCGGCGGCGAGCCCGGGTCGATGAAGGCGCAAGGGATGTTCGGCGGCTGGGTCAACGCGATGGGCTATTGCGGCCTCAACGTCCCCGCACTGCCGCATCCGGACGGCCGGCCGATCGGCATGCAGATCGTGGTGCGCGCGGGCGACGACGCCGTGGCGCTCGGCCTCGGGCGCGCGCTGGAGGCCGCGCGCCCCTTAGCGGACCGCTGGCCCCTCCTCGCCTTGTCCTGACGCCGCCGGGGACACTCGCGCGCACGCCCCGCGCCCGAGGTCTGGTCGCCGCCATCCCGTCCCTCGCGACCGGCGGGGACGCGCCGAGCGGAAGGCGCGCTCGGACGGACCTGCACGGCGGCCCCGCACGAGCGCAGGGGAACGATCCGCGCGCCTTGCCCGCTGTCCCCCCAATAGAAGGAGGCATCGCATGAACAAACCGAAGCTTTGCGTCGCCGGGGCGAGCGGGCTCGTGGGGTCGAACATCGTCAAAGCCGCGCTCGCGGCGGGGTACGACGTTCACGGCACCATGCGCGACGCCACGGACGAAACCAAACGTCCGTGGCTGATGGCGCTCCCCGGCGCGGCCGAGCGACTGACGCTCCATTCCGCCGAGGCCGAGACCGGGGCCGGCTTCGACGCCGCGTTGAGCGGAGCGGACGCCGTCTTCATCGCCTGCTTTCCGCCGATCTATCGCGGCCGCGACGGTACGCCCGCACGCGAGCTCGATGCACAGCGCGGATTCGACGAGATCGTCCGCCCTGTGCGCGACGGGTGCCTGAACGTCCTCGCCGCCGCCGAACGGCAAGGGGTCCGGACCGTGGTCCTGTGCTCGTCCACATCGTCGACGAACCCGCCCGTTCCCGTGGCGGTCAAGACGGAGGCGAATGCCGTCTCCGATCCCGACCAGCAGATGGCGGACGGCAAGTTCACCTCCGCCGAGAAGATCGTCATGGAGCGCGCGGCCGCCGAATTCTGCGCCGCCCACGCGATGCGTCTCGCCATCCTGCTGCCAACCATGATGCTGGGCCCCGTGGTCCTGCCGCAGCACCTCGACGGCGACTCGATGGCGCTGCCAACCGGGCTTCTCGCCGGCCGCAAGCGGCACGAGAGGGTTCCGGCCGGGTCGATCTCGCTGAGCCATGTGTAGGATGTCGGCAAGCTGTTCCTCGCCGCATACGAGACCAGCGCCGAAGGCCGCTATTTCGCCGTCTACGACTCGTGGCCCTGGCGCGATCTCTATGCCGAGTTCGCCAAGCACGTGCCCGCCGCGTCGCTCCCCGCACCGCTCGAGGGTGAGGCCGAACCGCCGACGCGCTTCGATTTCACCCGCCGCGACAGCCTCGGCGTTGCGATGCGCGACATTCCGGCGACCATCGCCCAGACCATGGACTGGCTGAAGAGCGACCCCTTCAAGGGCGCCGCTTGAGCGACCCCTCCAAGGGCGCCGCCTGAGCGACGCCGTGCAGAGCCGTTACCGGGCGGCGGCCGGGTTCGCCCGGTCGCCGCCCGCGGTTTGCTCACGAGAGCAGGAACGCCTTCAGCGGCATCCAGAGGCCCATCACAATCATCATCAGGCTCTCGGTGAGGGACACGAAGCCGAGCGGCACGGACGAGCCGCCCCCCACGCAGGCGCACTTCAGCTCGCGCTTGTCGACATAGACCGCCTTGAAGATGCTGACCGCGCCCACCGTGCCGATAAAAAAGGCCACCGGGGCGGCCAGAAAGATCAGCGCGCCGGCGGTCATCGCGATACCGGCGAAGGCTTCGGCGAAGGGATAGATCTTGCCGTAGGGCACCCAGCGCTTGGCGAGGAGGTCGTAGTTCAGGAACATCGTGGAGAAGCTCTCGACGTCCTGCAGCTTCTGGATGGCGAGGATCGTCATCGACAGCGAAATGAACCATTCCGCGCCACGCAGCGTCAGCGGATTGCCGTACTGGTGGAACGAGAGCCCGAGCGCCAGCAGCGCAGCCACCGCGAAGATGGCGATCACCGGCTGATAGGTGGTGTCGCTCTGCTGATCCTTCGGCGGGTCGATCCCGAAGTGAACGCGCAGATCGTCGTAGCCGCCGACACGCCGGCCGTCGATGAAGGTTTGCGGCGTCGTCTCGACACCGTGCTCCTTCATGAAGGCTTCGGTCTCGGCCCGCGTTGTCAGATGATGGTCCTCGACCCGCAAGCCTCGACGCTCCAACAGATCCTTCGACTTCAGGCCGAAGGGGCAGGTGTGCTCGGGCATGACCATTCGGTAGAGGGTGGCCGTCTTCGCAGGAACGTGCTGCTGCATGGTTGTCCTCCTTCAGACGCGTCTTTCGACTGCCGTGGGATCGCCGGGCTCATCCGTGCCTCGATCCGGCATGGCGGTTGGGGGCGCCGGGCGCGTGTGCCGCGCTCGACCAGGTGTCAGGCGCCGCAGCCATAGGTGCCGATATATCCGGTGCTCAGCCCCCTCTCGAGGGTCATGCTGAGGGTGGCCGCGGTCCGCGATCCGTCCGTTTCGCCAAGCGCATCCTCGCCGGGGCCGCCGATCTCCATCACGATGCCCGGAGCCGCCGCGGTCGGTCCTGTCGTCAGGGTCGCGGCGTCCGCCTCCAGGCGCACGAGGTCGCCGCTGATCTTGACGAGGGCGGACCCGTCGTCCGCCAGGGCGAGCACCGGGCGGCTGCCCTCGATGTAGGTGAAGGTGCACCGGGCCCCGGCGGGAAGCGCTTCGGCCATCTCCGCGCCCGAGATGAACTGGGGATCGAGAGTGGCGATGTCGGCCGTCGAAAGCGCGTCGTCCAGCGTCACGACAGCGGCCGGCTCCGTCTGCTGCCCCGCCGCGTCGCCCGTCCTCTCGATCGAGTCGATGAGGTAGCGCATCTCGGCGATCTCTTTGTCTTGGGCGTAAATGATCTCGTCGGCCAACTTGCGCACCCGCGGGTCCGAGATATCGGCGCGACTTGACGTCATGATCGCGATCGAATGGTGGGGAATCATCGCCCGCATGTAGGACGTGTCGCCGACGGTGATCTGACTGCGGACCAAGTAGAGCGATCCGGCGAAGACGACGGCGGACACCGCGAAGATGACCGCATTCAACCGCATGTTCTTGTACATGCCGAGCATGAAGGCGAGCATGATGATCGCCATGGTCGCGCCCATCATGATCGCCATGTAGGTGCGCGTCTCTGAGAAGAACACATGCTCGAAGAGGTATGTGTTCAGATACATCAGCCCGAACATGATGATGGTCGACGTCACGATCATCGCGCCGAATCGGAGATAGGACATACTCTCACCCTCCTTGCGTCCAAAGGGGTAAGGCAAAGGCGGGTGGGATTGTTCCAGGCTGGGCGCCGCCGCCGGCCGCCCGCGGACCGGTCCCGCGGCATGGTTCGGCCGCCCGGGCCGCTTCTTCAGGAGGCCGGTTTGCGGGGCGGTGTGGCGGTCACGCCTCATATACGTATGATAAGTGACGCTTAGGGCACCCCGAACCGGCGCCCCGACGATGGGCGACCACCGGAAGCGACGCATGGGAGAACGGCACTGCCCCTTACCATGGACGTGTCTCGGCGCCGTCTCGGTGCCGCGTCCGGCCGGTGCCGCCCCTAGGACGCTCGACAAGGACAGGTGGACACAGCGTGCATATGAATTCGTGGCGGGTCATCGCCCTGCCGGTGGCCGCGGCGGCCGTTGCGGTCTTGGAACACGCCGAGCTGCTCAACCTTCATTCCCTGCCGGTGCTGATCGTCGCCGTCGCCTTCCTGATCGGGACCGTGTTCTGCGCCGTCCACCATGCCGAAGTGATCGCGCTGAAGATCGGCGAGCCGTTGGGGTCGCTCGTCCTCGCCGTCGCGGTCACGGTGATCGAGGTCTCGCTGGTCATCTCGATCATGATGGCAACGCCGGAGACCAGCTCCGAGGTGGCGCGGGACACGGTGTTCGCGGCCATGATGATCGTGCTGACCGGCATCGTCGGCGTCTGCCTTCTCACCGGCGGTCTTAGGCACCGCGAGCAGGCGTTTCATGCGCAGGGTGCCATGGGCGCGCTCAGCGTCTTGGCGACGCTCGCCACGTTGGCGCTGATCCTGCCGAACTATACGGTCGCGGTGCACGGCCCTTATTATTCCCAAGGCCAGCTCATCGCGGTGAGCGCCATCTCGCTCGCGCTTTATTTCCTGTTCCTGTTCGTGCAGTCCTTCCGCCACCGCGAATATTTCCTTGATGCTGCCGTTGCCGGGGACGTCGGCTCCGCGGTCACCATCACGCCCGCGACCGTCCTCACCAGCATCGTGATGCTGCTCGTCTCGCTCACGGCCGTGGTGCTGATCGCGGAAGGCCTGTCGCCGGTGCTGGACGACGCGATCGAGTCGAGCGGCCTTCCGTCCTCCTTCGTCGGCGTCGTCATCGCGGCGGTGATCCTGCTGCCGGAGTCGATCGCCGCCTTCAGGGCCGCGCGCGAGAACCGCATTCAGCAGAGCCTCAATCTGGCGTTCGGGTCGGTGCTCGCCAGCATCGGGCTGACCATCCCGGCGGTCGCCATGGCCTCGGTCCTTCTCGACATCCCGCTCGGACTCGGCCTCGAGGCCGAACACACGTTGCTCCTGGTGCTCGCCCTCTTCACCACCATGCTGACGATGGTCACCGGGCGCAGCAATATTCTGCAAGGCGGCGTCCACCTCGTGATCTTCGTCGCCTTCCTCGTCATCGCAGCGATCCCCTGACCCGGCCGGCCCCGCGGCCGACGACCCCTGCCCGCCGCGCCGTTCCGGTGACCGGGCACCGGCACGGGGGGCGGGCTAGCTCGGGACCATCGAGCCGGGCTAATCCTCGCGCGTGCCGCAACGGCAGCGTCACGCGGCTGCGGCACATGCGGGCCGGATCCACGCGGCACCGGCGCAAGAACTTGAAAAGCTTTCGCAGACTGCTCAAAGAAGGAGCCGCTACCGGGACCCGCACGTGGTGCTGCCCGGCTGGACGCTTGCCAACGTGTCGGACGGGGAAAGAACCATGAGCCTTTACGAAGACTATCTGTCGGAAATCGAGACCCGCAAGGCCGAAGGGTTGAGCCCCAAGCCGATCGACGATGCCGCGCTCCTGCGGGAGGTGATCGCGCACATCGAGGACCCGGCGAGCCCGCACCGGGCCGACTGCCTGCACTACTTCACCTACAACACGCTGCCGGGCACCACGAGCGCGGCCGGTGAAAAGGCGCAGTTCCTGAAGCGGATCATCGATGGTGACGCGGTGGTCCCCGAGATCACCCCCGCCTTCGCGTTCGAGCTTCTATCCCACATGAAGGGCGGCCCGTCGGTCAAGGTGCTTCTCGACCTCGCGCTCGGCGAGGACGAGGCGAACGCGCGCGACGCCGGCGAGGTTCTGAAGACGCAGGTCTTCCTCTACGAAGCCGACACGGACCGCCTGAAGGCCGCCTACGAGGCCGGCAACCCCGTCGCCGAAGACATCCTGAAGAGCTACGCCGAGGCGGAATTCTTCACCAAGCTTCCCGATGTCGAGGACGAGATCGAGGTGGTGACCTACATCGCCGCCGAGGGTGACATCTCCACCGACCTCCTTTCGCCCGGCAACCAGGCCCACTCGCGCTCGGACCGCGAGCTGCACGGCAAGTGCATGATCTCCGAGCAGGCGCAGAAGGAAATCGAGGCGCTCAAGCTGCAGCATCCCGGCAAGCGGGTGATGCTGATCGCCGAGAAGGGCACCATGGGCGTCGGCTCCTCGCGCATGTCGGGCGTCAACAACGTCGCGCTGTGGACCGGCAAGCAGGCCTCGCCCTACGTGCCGTTCGTCAATTATGCGCCGGTCGTGGCGGGCACCAACGGGATTTCGCCGATCTTCCTCACCACGGTCGGGGTGACGGGTGGCATCGGCGTCGACCTCAAGAACTGGGTGAAGGTGCTGGGCGAGGACGGCAAACCGATCCTCGGCAACGACGGCAACCCGATCCTGGAACAGAAATATTCCGTCGCCACCGGCACCGTTCTGAAGATCGACACCCGCAGCAAGAAGCTCCTCACCGAGGACGGCGGGGAAGAGCTGGCCGACATCGCCGACAGCTTCACCCCGCAGAAGGTGGAGTTCATGAAGGCGGGCAGCTCCTACGCCATCGTCTTCGGCAAGATGCTGCAGACCTTCGCGTGTGAGACGCTGGGCATCCCGCTGAAGTCGGCCTTCGCCCCGGCGCGTGAGATCAGCCACGAGGGCCAGGGTCTGACGGCGGTGGAGAAGATCTTCAACGCCAACGCCCGCGGCAAGGCGACCGACAAGCCGCTCCACGCCGGGTCCGACGTGCGCGTGAAGGTCAACATCGTCGGCAGCCAGGACACCACCGGCCTCATGACCTCGCAGGAGCTCGAGGCGATGGCGGCCACGGTCATCTCGCCGTCGGTCGACGGGGCGTTCCAGTCCGGCTGTCACACAGCCTCGGTGTGGGATCTGAAGGCGCAGGCCAACACGCCGCGGCTTATGGCGTTCATGAACCGCTTCGGCCTGATCACCGCGCGCGATCCCAAAGGCGTCTATCACTCCATGACGGACGTCATCCACAAGGTGCTGAACGACATCACCGTGGACGATTGGGCCATCATCATCGGCGGTGACAGCCATACGCGCATGTCGAAGGGCGTGGCGTTCGGGGCCGACTCGGGCACCGTGGCGCTGGCGTTGGCCACCGGTGAGGCGACGATGCCGATCCCGCAGTCGGTCAAGGTGACCTTCAAGGGCGAGATGGCGCCCCACATGGACTTCCGCGACGTCGTCCACGCGACGCAGGCGCAGATGTTGGCCCAGCATGGCGACAACGTCTTCCAGGGCCGCGTGATCGAGGTTCACACCGGCACGCTGCTGGCGGACCAGGCCTTCACCTTCACCGACTGGACGGCCGAGATGAAGGCCAAGGCCTCCATCTGCATCACCGACGACGAGACGCTGATCCAGTCGCTGGAGATCGCCAAGTCGCGCATCGCCATCATGATCGAGAAGGGCATGGACAACGAGGCGGGCATGCTGGCCGGCCTGATCGCCATTGCCGACAACCGGATCGCGCAGATCCGCTCGGGCGAGAAGCCGGCGCTGAAGCCTGACGACAATGCGAAATATTTCGCCGAAGTCGTCGTCGACCTCGATGCGATCGTGGAGCCGATGATCGCCGATCCGGACGTCGAGAACCCGGACCCGTCGCGCCGCTACACGCACGACACGATCCGGCCGATCTCGTACTACGGTGCGCAGAAGAAGGTCGATCTCGGCTTCGTCGGCTCCTGCATGGTGCACAAGGGCGACATCAAGATCGTCGCGCAGATGTTGCGCAACTTGGAGGCCGACCAGGGCAAGGTGGAGTTCCAGGCGCCGCTGGTGGTCGCCGCGCCGACCTACAACATCATCGACGAGTTGAAGGAAGAGGGCGACTGGGAGATCCTGCAGAAATATTGCGGGTTCGAGTTCGACGACGCGGCGCCGAAAACCAACGCGCGCACGGCGTACGAGAACATCCTCTACCTCGAGCGGCCGGGCTGTAACCTTTGCATGGGCAACCAGGAGAAGGCGGCGAAGGGCGACACGGTGCTGGCCACGTCGACCCGCCTCTTCCAGGGCCGCGTCGTCGCCGATTCGGAGACGAAGAAGGGCGAGTCCCTGCTCGGCTCTACGCCGGTCGTCGTGCTGTCGGCCATTCTGGGCCGCACGCCGACGCTCGAGGAGTACAAAGGTGCCGTCGAGGGGATCGACCTGACAAAGTTCGCTCCGCCGGTGAAGACGCCGCTGGACAGCCTGTCGGTCCACTTCTGATCCGGCGCGACCGGGACCACGGCTGAGACCTCTCCCGCTCCGCTGGCCCACGCCTGCGGAGCGGGACGGGATCGCGGCGCGCTCACCCCGTCGGCGGGGCGCGCCGCTGTTCGCACAATGTGGCAGGCGAAGGACCGGCGGGAACGAGACCCGCGGTCACGCAGCGGTCATTGCTCGACGGGCAATCCCGCCGACTTCCAACCGTTCAAGCCCCCTTCGATGACGTCCGCGTCATAGCCCATGCGCTGCAGCGTGTCGGCCGCCAACGCCGCCCGGCCGCCGACGGCGCAGAGGACATGGACGCGCCCGGTGCCGCGCTGCGCGGTCAACCTGGCCTCGGCGCTCTCCGCTGTCGCATCCGCGCGCGTCTCCAAAAGGCCGCGCGGCACGTGCAGCGCTCCGGCCACCCGTCCTGCGGTCTCGAGCTCCGCCGGCTCGCGCACGTCCAGGATGAGGTCACCGCCCGCGGCCGCCTGCTGGGCCTCCTGCGGTGACACCGTGGCGACGCGGGTCCGCGCGTCGGCGACAAGGTCTTTCATGGTCAGGCTCATGGTGCCTCCTTAGAAGCGGTCGACGGGCAGTTTCAGGTAGACGTGACCGTCGTCCTCGGCGGGCGGCAAACGGCCCCCGCGCAGGTTGATCTGCAGTGCGGCGAGAATGCGGTCCGGAAGGGGAAGCGTGGCGTCGCGCTCCTCGCGGCGCTTGATCCACTCCTCACGAACGGTGCCGTCTTTCACATGCTGGTTGCCGGCTTTGTGTTCGGCCACCGTCGCTTCCCACATCGGCTCGTCGCGGTCGTCCGTCCCGTAATCGTGGCCGACGAAGAGCCGCGTTTCGGCCGGGAGCGCGAGGATCTGCTGGATCGAATCCCAGAGTTGACCTGTATCGCCGCCGGGGAAGTCCGCGCGCGAGGTGCCCACGTCCGGCTGCATCAGCGTGTCGTGGGTGAAGGCGGCATCGCCAACCACATAGGTGACGGATCCGAGGGTGTGGCCGGGGGAGAGCATCACGCGAGCCTCCATCGCGCCGATGCGGAACGTCTCGCCCGCAGCGAACAGATGGTCGAAGTCGCGATCGGGGGCGAAGACGTGCGGCATGTTGTAGATCTCCTCCCAGAGCGCTGCGATCTCGTGCACCTTCTCACCGATCCCGTTCGGCGCGCCGGTGCGCTCCTTCAAGTGCGCCGAGGCCATGATATGGTCAGCGTGAGGGTGAGTGTCGAGCACCCACGCCACAGTCAGCCCCTGATCGCGCACCAGGTCCATCACCTGATCCATGCTTCCGGTCGAGAAGCGGTAGTGCTTGGTATCGAAGTTCCACACGACATCGATGAGCGCGGCCGCCTTCGTCTGCGGATCGGCACACACGTACTGGATCGAACCGGTGTCGGGCTCGTAAACGCCCCAGACGTCGGGACTGCCGGGCCCGCGCGAAGGCGAATGACGGACGACGCGCTCTGAGAGCTTGCTCATCGGGAGGCTCCTTTGGGCTGAAAGGCGGGAAGGCGCGCGGCGTTCGAGCCGAGCCACAGGCCGGCCAGCATCGCCGGCACGAAAACGAGCGTTCCGGGGGCGAGGAGCGGAAGGGCGGTCCATGCCGGACCCGGGCAGAAGCCGCCGATGCCCCAGCCGATGCCGAACAGCGCGGCACCGGCGATCAGCGGCCGGTCCACCCGCGTGGCGCGCGGCAGGTCGAACGAGGACCCCACGACAGGCGCACCGCGGCGCCACACCAGGCGATAGCCGATGAAGGCGGTCACGGTGGCCCCGGCCATCACGAAGGCGAGGCTCGGATCCCAGGTGCCGGCGAGGTCGAGGAAGTTCAGCACCTTCGCCGGGTTGGACATGCCCGAAAGGACCAGGCCGAGACCGAAGACGAGGCCGCTCAGGAAACCGAGTGCGAGACGCATCATGCCCCTCCGAAACCGTGACGCAGGACGAAGACCGTGACGAAGCCGGCGGCCATGAAGGTGAGAACCGCGATGAGCGAGCGCCGCGACAGACGGGCGAGCCCGCAGACCCCGTGGCCGGATGTACAGCCCGATCCGAGCGCCGTCCCGGCCCCGACCAGCAGCCCGGCAATCGCCATGCCGACGACGGAGGCGGGGACCGTCTGGTCCACACCCATGCCTGCCGCCATGAGGAGCAGCGGCGCCGCGATCAGGCCGATCAGGAAGGCGATCCGCCAATCCCTGTCGGAGGGGGCGCCCGGCACCGGCACCAGCGCGGCGACGGCGCCTTTGGTGATGCCGGCAATCCCGGCGATGCGCCCGAACAAGCCCATCACCATCACCGCGCTGAGGCCGATGAGAGCGCCGCCGCCGAGGGAGGCCCATGGGGTGAATTCCGTGGCTGTGGCTGTGTCCATCTGTGCCTCCGCGAGGATCGGTCTTGCCGGGATTTCTCTAGACGCCTATATATGAGCAGACACTAAATGAGTCAATGCTAATATATGAAGATGTCCGGTGACGCTTCCGTTGCTGCGCTGCAGGAGAAGGCGGACCATGTGGCGAGCCGCCTGGCGCTCGTCGCGAATGCCAAGCGGCTCCTGATCCTGTGCGAGCTTGTGCAGGGCGAGCGGTCGGTCGGCCGCCTTCAGGAGGCGGTGGGGCTCAGCCAATCGGCCCTCAGCCAGCATCTCGCCAAGCTGCGCGACGCGGGGATGGTGGAGACGCGCCGCGAGAGCCAGACGATCTACTACCGCATCGGCGACCCCGAGACCGCAGTCCTGATGGCGGCCCTTTACGACGCCTTCTGCAAGGACGATTGAGCCGGCGGTGCCCACCGCAGCTGCCGCGGGCGACCTTCGTCGTGCGCATGGTCAGGCACAAGCGACGTGGCCAGTGCGCAGGCGAGCGCCGATCGGATTCCGTCCGCCGTAGACCCAGCTTCAGTTGCGCCCCGGCGGAGTGTCTCAGCGCGCGCTTTGCGGTTCGGCCATGCGCCGGTGCATCTGGGCGAGCACGGTGTCGGGGATGATCCCGGCGAAGAGGGCTTCCAGCTTGTTCATGAACCCGGACACGACTCCTGGCTCGCCGCGCATCATCGCGTCGTAGCCGTCGCGAGCCACCTTGGCAGGATCGGCCTTGCTGTCGTCTTCGCCGACCGGTGTGTCGGTCATGCCGGCGCGATTGAAGAACTCGGTGTCGGTGGGGCCCGGCATCAAGCACGTCACGGTGACGCCTGTGTCCTTCAGCTCGTTGCGAATGGCATAGGAGAACGAGTCGAGGAACGCCTTGGTGCCGTTGTAGACCGCCTGGAAGCTGCCGGGCATGAAGCCGGCAATCGAGCCGGTGATCATGATTCGTCCGGCGTCCGCCTCGCGCATGCGCCGCCCGATCGCGTGCACCTGACAAAGCGTGGCGTTGATGTTGAGGTCGACGACGTCGAGGGCCTTGTCGAGATCCTCGTCGAGAAAATTGTTGCCGAGGCCGCGTCCTGCATTGGCGATCAGAATGTCGACCGGCCGATCCGCCACGGCATTGAAGAGCGCATCGTTGCCTTCCGCCGTGGTGAGATCGGTGACGACAGGCACCACGCCCCCGGCACCGAGACGGGTCAGCTCTGCGGCGGCCGCGGCCATCTCCTCATTGGCCGCGATGATAAGGTCGTAGCCGTCCGCCGCGCAGCACTTGGCGAGTTCCAGACCGATCCCGGTCGAGGCGCCGGTGACGACGGCGAGTTTTCCGTTCGGCATGTCACACAGTCTCCGGTTTCAGGACAACCTTGGTGCAAGGTGTCCTGCTGAAGTTTCACGTTGGAAAGCCGGCCGCCGCGTCTTCGAGCTGCAGCCGGTGGCTCATACGGACGGCCGGGCCGAGCCTCCCACGATCGACGACAAGACGCGCGCCGGCTTGTGTTGGAGGTGGTCCGATCGGGGTAATCCGCGGCCTTCCTGTCAGCGCGGCGAGGGACGAGGAGCCGGTCCGTCGTCCGGCTCCATAGCGGCCGCCGTCCGTCGCTCTCCCTCAGAAACAATCTCGTCGAAATCGACGTTCCGGCGCCGGAAGGAAACACTCAACTCTAATAACTTATGTTACCGTGAAAGAATAAAGCATATTTTATGCATTGTATTCTTGCGCAGGAGGCGCATACTGGGCGCTCTTCGCTGGCGCTATTGTTCCTCGTCACGGGAAAATTTGAGATTGCGCCGGCTTGCACCTCGTTTCGCGACTGACAGCCTCAAAGGACCTATGAGCGAGTATGAGATGGTGCTGCGGCTGGGTGTGGCCGCGCTGGCAGGAGCCGTCCTCGGGATCGATCGGGAACTGCGCGGCGGATCCGCTGGGATCAGGACCAACGGCATGGTCGGCCTCAGCTCCGCGGCGATCACGATCTCGGCGCTTCTCCTCTATGAGAGCCTACGGGCCGACGGCGGAAGCGAGATGGATCCCTTGCGGGTCATACAAGGCCTTGCCCAAGCGATCGGCTTCATCGTTGCTGGTACGATCTTCGTGTCTCGTGGGAGCGTCCACAATCTCACGTCGGCGGCAGGCATATGGCTGGTCGCCGCAATCGGGATCGCCGCTGGCGCGGGTCAATTCACCCTCGTCATCACGTCGGTTTTGATCGGCATTCTTCTGCTCACTGGCGTGCGCGTCGTGGAGCGCTTCATCCCCGGCAGCCGAAAGGCGGATTGACGCCGAAGACCGCCGGTTGAGGCAGGCTCCCGCTCGGGAACCCCGTCGATCACGTATCGCAATGGCGAGGCTGAAGTAGGTGAAGAGATCCCGCCACAAGGCTGATCGAGAGATATGGTTTCACCCAGCATGGAATATGCCGATAGGGTGCCGGAATCATCTCGTTCGGCAGGCCCGTCGCGAACACGACCGGAATGTCGGCATCCATGAGTTGGTCGGCCACGGGGTAGACCAGATGACCATCAAGGGCGATGTCGAGTATCGCGAAGGAAACCGGCTTCGTTTCGAGAAGGTGGATGGCCTCGCCGGCGGTTGCCACGGGTCCGACGACGGCACCGCCGCAGCAGCGTACGGCACGAGCCAGATCCTCGGCGAGGTAGTATTCGTTTTCGACGACGAGGACGTTGTGACCGCTGAGGACGCGGCGCGAACCAAACTCGTTCCTTATCATGTCAGCCATATCAATCGCCGATCGGGTCGTAGTCTGTCACAAAGCGAGAATATGACGTCCCGATACGACGTGCTTTAACGTACATGAGTCATCCGCTCATTAAGGCGTTTCCCTGCTCCACGCGCATTTCCGCAGAGGAGCGTGCGCCGTTTCACGCGGGCTCGGCACCCGGATCGGGATGTTCGAGCCTCAGCGCGGCATGCGTTGAAACCGTGAGGCGGGGTCCAATTTTCCTGCCGTCGACGGGGCCTGCCATCTCAGAAAACCGCCCGGCGGCATACGCCGGATGACATCATCTGCTACTCGGGGAATTCGGCGCGTCAGATTCCGAGCGCGCGGCCGAGTTCCGCCAGAATGACCGGCTTGACGAGTCGGGGGACTGAGGCAAAGCGCTCGGGGACGACGGTATCATCATACCCGGTCGCGAAGACGAACGGGACGCCACGTGCACGGAGAGTGTCCGCGATCACGAACGCCATCTCGCCATGCAGATTGATGTCGAGCACAGCGGCGTCGAGCGAAGGGGTCTCTTCGGCGGCGGCCAATGCCCTGTCGACTTCACCGAACGGCCCCACCACCTCGCCGCCCCTCTTGGTCACGTGGGAAACCACTTCCCGCGCGATGAAGTAGTCGTCTTCGACGACGAGGATCCGCTTGACCGGTGGCCGACGCGTAGACATCAGACCTCCTGAATAAGCCGCAGTGCGCGGCCGACGTGTTAACGACGTCGTTGATTGTAGTCCGCCGGCATTGTTTGGCCATAGCCTGAGGTGACCTGTAGCGCCCTGCACAGCGGCTCCCGCGCGCACACGTTAAGCGCTCACGTGTCGCTGGCGCTCTGATCCCGTCCAAAGTCATCGAGCAAACGCCGCAGGGACTCGACCTTCACGGGTTTTGCGATTCGTGGTGCGTTGCGAAGGGACGGTTCCGGCAGTTGGTCGGCGCCGTAGCCTGTGGCGAGAGCAGAGGGGATGCCGCGCGCGAGAAGCATATCGGCGAGCGAGGTCGACCGTTCGCTGCCAAGGTTCACGTCGAGCAGTGCGAAGTCGGGTCGATCGCGTTCGACCAGCGCATGAGCCTTGGCGACCGACGGCGCTGGGCCAATGACGTCGCAGCCGAGCTGTGAGAGAAGGCGCGCCAGGTCCGATGCAAGAAGAAATTCATCTTCGACGACCAGCACGCGCAGTCCTTTGCTCATGATGCAAGGCGGCACGACCCACCGTTCATGGCTCGGCCGCAGTCATTTTAAATAAGAGAGAGGCACGCTTCGACACGAAGGCCAGTTTCATTGAATTCCACCTTCGAGTCGCCACCCAATTCATAATCAAATACACGATCGACCAACTGGGTTCCAAATCCCTTCTCCTCCGGCTGCACCACAGGCGGGCCTCCGGTCTCACACCATCGGAGATGAACCTTTGGCACCGGCGCGTCCGACAGGCGCCATCGAAGCGTGACGCGTCCGCTCGGCGTCGACAGCGCACCATATTTGACCGCATTGGTGGCAAGCTCGTGCAGGACAAGGCTGAGCGAGAGCGCTGGCCTGGGCTTGAGCTTCACCGAACGCCCGTCGATCTCGATCACCTCGGGTCGCTCAGCCCGGTAGGGCCGCATCGTCAGCTCGGCCAGTTGGGCGAGGTCCACGCTCTCCCAACGGCTCTCCAACGCGAGCGCATGAGCTTGCACCAGCGCATCCAGCCGCCCGAGCAAGATCCCCTGCGCCTCTTCTGTGGAGCGGCCTTCGACAGTTTGCGAAACCAGAACGCGGATGATGGCGAAGATGTTTTTCACGCGATGGTTCAACTCGCCCAGCAACAGCTCCCGCTGCGCCTCGGCCTCCTTCCGGCGCGTGATATCCCGGTTCATGCCGACCCACTTGAGGATGCGCCCATCCGCATCACGGATCGGCGCAGCGTTGCAGTAGGTCCAGCGCCAACCTCCTCCGGCGTGGCAAAGGCGAAGCTCTATTCCGAGGGGGCGCTCGCTCGCGACGCAGTCGCGCCACTCCCGCAGCGCACGCTCCCTGTCGTCTGGATGAACGGCTTCAGCCCATCCGTCGCCTCGCATGTCCGCCGCGGACTGGCCGGTGAAGCGGTCCCACGATTCGCTCGGTCTCGCGGACCCGTCCGGATCCGTCTCCCAAACCGCCTGGGCGGTCGTTTCGACGAGGACGCGGAAGCGCTGCTCGCTCTCGTGAAGGGCCGACTCCGCCGCCCTGCGGTCAGACACGTCGCGAAAGATGACCGCGACGCGCCGCAGCTCAGGCGCATCGATCCGGAACGCATAGACGTCGTACCAGCGATTGCCGAGATGGCGCGCGCTCTGCTCGAACCGGGCGGGTTCGCCGGTGGTCGCGATCCACCCGTAGATGTCGAACCAATGCTGCTCATGATTGGGCTCGAGGTCGCGCATCGTTCGACCGGCCGCATCCACGAGACCGGTGTGACGCGTGAATGCGGGGTTCACCTGGAGAAAGCGATAATCACGCGCCGTACCGTCGTCGTCGAAGATCATCTCCAGGATGCAAAATCCCTCGTCGATCGCCTCGAAAAGCGTACGGTAACGCTGTTCACTCTCGCGCAACGCGGCGGAAGCGCGGCGGGCCTCCGTCTGATCCTCGATCGCCAGCAGGATGAGATCCATGTGATCGACCCGGCGCGCGTTGAGCACCATGATCCTGTGACCGATGTCCTCGAATTCATGCTCGACGACATAGTCGTTGAACGCGTTGTTTTCCGGCAGGACGTTTTCGAGAAGCTCGCGCAGCGCAGCGATGTTCCACTGCCCGTTGCCGAGATCATAGATCATCCGGCCTTCGGTTTCAGCCCGGTCGACTTGGAACGTCTCGTAGAATGTTTCGTTCGCGGCTTTAACCGTGAGATCCCAACCGAGGATCAAAAGCGGATCACGGGATGCGTCGACGATTTTTTCGGCGAATTCTTTCTGCCCTTCCAGCTCCCATAGAAGATTTTCGCGCTCGGTGATGTCGTCGATGGCGAGAAGGATCCGGTCGTTCGGGCCTCCACGGTCCATCTGGTGAGCATTCAGCATCATGACCCGGCGGCCGATATTCTCGAAGCTATGCTCGACCTTGAAATCGGTGACTGCGCCACCGCTCGGCAGAACGTCTTCCAGGAGACGGCGAAGAGCGGCAATATCCCACTGGCGGTTCCCGAGCTCGTAGATCCGGTGGCCCTCGGTGGCCTCGCGCTCCACCTGGAATGTCGTATAGAAGGCTTGGTTCGCCCGCTCGACGGTGAGATCACGCCTCAGCACCACCAGTGGCTGGCGCATCGTCCTGAGGATCGCCTCGACGTACGTTTCCTGTCCGGCGCGGTGGTCGTCCGGAGGGCGGCTCTCAGAGTCAACGTTTCCAGCCATGGTCTTCTCGAATCGGCACGGTGTCGCACGTGCAGACTATCCGAAAGAACCGCTGACAGCACCTCGATAGAGATTGCCTCCGCGCCTGGCGACGCGGAGGCTCAGACTAACCCGGGGGCTTACATGAACACGCAGGGTATAGGGCGCGCGTCAGCGGGAGGCACTCTCACCCGCCCGCTTCAGCGACAGATAACGGTCCGTATTGGTTTTCACGAGGCGCCGCAGTGATGTGGTCGAAACCACACCCTCACGCGATCGTTCAGGCCCACGCCCGTCATTTTCGCAGGATGTAACTTAAGTCATCCGCCGCTGCGCATTTTAGCCGCCACCGAGGAGGCCGAGGCCGGCAGCGAACGCGCCCGCGGTGAGCGCGAAGCCAATCGCCATCAGGAGGCCGTCGCGTACCATGATGGCAAAACCGAATGCCGCGATCGCCGCCATGGGCGCTGTACTTGCGAAAGGCACGAGCTCCAGGGGTGGAACCGTCAGACAAAGGGCGAGACAGGCAGCAGCGGCGACCCTGACCGCCTGCGGTCCGGCGAATTTCGGCAGCCGCTCATGGAACCAGCGGTCGAACCACCTGGCCACGGGCCGCATCGTCTCAATCGCCCCGCTGAGCCGCTCGGCCCGGATCGTCCGGCGCTCCACGAATTGCGGAAGCCAAAGATGCGAACGCCCGGCGACCATCTGAACCGCGATCACCGCAATGAAAGCGGCGAGAATGGTGGGGAGCCCGGGGATAGCGCCGATGGGCGACATTTCGAGCAGGGCTGGAACCACCAGGAACGGCCCGAAACCGCGGTGGCCGAGCGTTTCGATTGCTTTGTCGACCGAAACCGGGTCACCGGATCCGCACGCGCTGTCGAGATCGTCGAGAACGTGGCTCAGGGTTCGTGCGCCAGTCACCGTGATCCTCCTTCATTGGGACCGTCCATAATCCTCGCTGGAGGCATCGGGGACGGCGCAGCTGCGCCTGCTCCTAAAATGTTCGGCTCCACACTGGTCGCCGCATATGCGAAACGAACGACGATGCGACCGGTTGCCATCAGAGACCGACCAGATCGGCGATCGCGTCGTCCCGCCGGGCCGGCCGTGCGGCGGACGCGGCGCTGATCAATACGCGGGACGATGCGTCCGGCGTTCGACGTTCAGCATTTGCCGCGGCCCCGCGCGGCGGCGAACTCGCTTTCGTCCCACCACGCGCTCGCGGCGGCGGGGTCGTGGTGGCACAGGAACGTCTCCTCGCCCGGCTCCATGGAGACGGAGAATCCGGCGGTCGCCAGCATCGCCAGGATCGCGGCACGGTTCGGAACCCACCAGTTGGTGGGGTCGCCCGAGAACTCCTTCTCGATGAAGGCGAGCTTTGGCCAGCCGGGTGCCTCCAGGCGATCCCTGTCCTGGAACCGCGCGCCGCCCGTGTCGGCGACGGAGTGCGGATCGCCGAAGCTGAGCGACTGAAAGATCATGAGCTCGGGCTTCATCTGCGCCACGCAGTCGAGGGCGAGCATCGGGTAGCGCAGGTGGTAGAAGACCCCCATGAAAACGATGATGTCGAACCCCTCGCCGAGTTCGGGCACATCGTAGACCGTGCCGCTCTGGAACCGCGTGCGGCCAGCCAGTCCGAGCACTTCGGCCGCCCACCTGGCCTGCTTGAGGTAGTGGGGATTGATGTCGATCCCCAACACCTGCGCGCCGCGCTCTGCAAACGCGAAGCTGTAGAAGCCCGCATTGCAGCCGATGTCGAGCACGCGCTTGCCGGTAAGATCCTCCGGCACGTGCCTCGCGATCGGCTGCCACTTGAAGCGCGGGAAGTCGCCGAAGTGATGGTTCGGCGCGGTCTGCACGCCGCCCGGCAGGTGCAGATTGTGGAACCACGGCGCCAGCGCGTCGATCGCTTCGATGATGGTGCCCGGCCGCGTCATCATGCGGCCGCGGTCGTCCGACCGCCGCGCCCAACGGCGTCCAACAGCGTTTCGAGCTCCGACGCCCGGTGGTCGCAGGTGTGCCGCGCCAACACCGCCCGGCGCGCCGCGGCGGCGATCGCGTCGCGCGTCTCGCCGTCCGTCGTCTCCAGGATGCGGCGCGCCTCCTGCGCATCGTGGGCGATCAGGATCTCCCGTTCCGGCGCCAGGATCGTCTCCAGCCCCGGCCATGCGTCGCTGATGATCGCGACGCCGCAGGCCGCCGCCTCGAACAGGCGCACGCTCGGCGCATAACCGGCAGCGCGCATGTCCGCACGGGTGACGTTGAGGGTGAAATCCTGCCCGCAGTAGAAGGCGGCATGGTCGGACGGTGGCAGATGCTCGATCCGCGAAACGTTCTGCGGCCAGTCGATCGTCTCCGGATATTGCGGCCCGGCGACGACGAAGCGATCATTGGCCAGATCACGCGCCGGTGCGACGAGCAGCGCCTCCACCGTCGGCTGGCGATCGGGCGAATAGGTGCCGAGATAGCCGAGCCGCCACTGACGGCGAACCGCGACCGGCTTGTGGATCTCGGGATCGACCGAGCAATAGAGCGCCGCGGCCTGCGGGCTTCCCATCGCCTTCAGCCGGTCCAGCATCGGCCCTCCAGTGAAGGAGAGGTAAAGCGCGTAGTCAGCGACCAGTGCGGCGTCGATATATGCCTCGTCGCCCGCGGCGAGCTTGGCGAGCGTCACCGGCGTGTCGATGTCGTAGAAGGCCACAGGCCCGGCCGCGCGGTCGAGCGCCCAGCGGCCCACCGCCACCCCTTCGGGCACGTAGGAGCCGACAACCACAGCGTCCGCCTCCGCGACCGCCGCGCCGCCTTTCGCCTCGAGATCGGCAAGGTCGGCATAGAGCACGGTGCGGCAGTAGGGCGGGTCGGGCATGTCGCGGTTCGCCGCGTACCACGGCACGTCCCGCTCCAGGAAGGTGATCTCATGGCCCCGCCTGGCGAGCGCTTTGACGAGGCCGCGATAGGTGGTGGCGTGTCCGTTGCCCCAGGACGATGTTATCGACAGGCCGATGAAGACGAGCCGCGCCATCAGACCGCCTCCCGCCAGGATCCGCGCCCGTCGAGCAGCGCTTCGACCTCCGCCGCGCGATGGCGGTAGGTGTGTGCGGCGAGGACGCGGCGCCGTGCCGCTTCGCCCATCGCATGGGCCGCTGCGGCGTCCAGCGCTGCGACGTGCTCGGCCACCTCGGCGCCGTCGGAGGCGAGCAGGATCTCGCGTCCGGGCTCCAGAAACGCCTCGATGCCGGCCCAGCGGTCGGAGATGATGGCGGCGCCTGCGCCCGCGGCCTCGAAGATGCGCGTCGGCGGGGAAGCGCCGAACCGGGCCATCGAGTCGCGGTTGATGTTGAGGATCGCCTTCGCCGAAGCGTTCAACGCGTTGTGGTCGCGGGTGTAGACGTGGCCGAGGTGGCGCACGTTGGCCGGCATCGCCTTGTCCTCCCAGCCGCTGCCGCCGAGAAGGAAGGAGCCCTCCGGCGTGCGCGCGGCCGCCGACAGGAAGAAGTCCTCGACGCGCGCTTCCCGGTCCGGCAGCCGGTTGCCGAGGAAGGCGAGATCGCACGCGAAGTCGGGCCGCGGCGGCACCGGGTGGTGCGAATTGGGGTCCACGGCGTTGTAGACCGGCACGCACCGGCGCGCGCCCAGCGCCTCGTAGGCGCTCACCACGGCCGCGCCGCCGCCATAGGTGAGGACCGCGTCATAATGCGGGATGTGATTGCGCATCGGGTCGGCGGGGTCGGCGCCGATGCTCTCCAGCGTCGCCGGCGCGTCGACGTCCCAGAAGATGGTGGAGCGACGGCCGCCGCCCAGCGCGGCCACCGCCGCTTCGAGCTCGCGGTCGAGCACGCCGACGCCGCTGCACTTCACCAGGACATCGGCCCACGCGCTCGCCTCTTCGAGACACCGCTCCATCGCCGCCACGTCAGGCGCATAGACCACGACGCGCGCCCAGTCCGGGTCGGGCATGTCCCGGTGCTCCTGCCGGCCGAAGGCGTCCGGTTCGTAGAAGGCGACGGCGTGACCGCGATCGGCCAGCGCCTTCAGGAGGCCGCGATAGTAGGTGGCCGCGCCGTTCCAATAGGCGGAGACGAGGCTCGATCCGAAGAAGGCGAAATTCATGGCGCGGCTCTGAGGGCAGGTGTGGGCGACGCGATGGCGTCGTGGACGGCGAGAAGCTCGGCCGCGCGATGGTCGCAGGTGTGCCGGTCCGCGATGACGGCGAGGCCGGTCTGCACCAGCGCGCCGGAAAGGTCCGGATCCGCGAGCACGGCGGCGAGGTGGCGCTCCATCTCGTCCCCGTTTCGTGCGGTGAGATAGGCGCCCTCAGGGAACAGCCCCTCGTCGTCGCGCCATGGTGCGCTGACGAGGGGGATGCCGCACGCGAGCGCCTCGAACACGCGGATGGTGGGGATCCCGTGCAGCGTGCGCGCATAGTGCCGCCGCGGAACGTGGACGGTCACGCGGTGACGCGCAAAGACCTCCGGCGCGCGGTGGTTGGCGAGCCAGCCGCCATAGTGGATTCCGCGCGCCGCCAAAGCCGACAACGCGACGTCCGGATAGCGCACGCCGTAGATGGTGCTGGCGAGGCCGAGGCGGGCGGACGGCGCGAGCAGGAACTCGGCGAGTTCGTCCGAGCGCTCATCGTCGCCCCAGTTGCCGATCCAGACCAGGTCGCCTGTCTTCTCGGCCTGAAGCGGGCGGAACAGGCGCGTGTCGGCCGCCTCGTGCCAGGTCCATACGCGGTTGCCCCAGCCGCGCCGCGCATAGATCTCGGCGATGACCGCACCGAAGGCGAGGACGCCGTCGTAGCCGGAGAGGTCGAAGCGCGACAGCTCCTGCGGTGCCGACACGGCCCGGTGGTGCGTGTCGTGGAAGAGGAGGACGAACGGCGCGGCCCGCTTGCGCAGCCGCCCGAGCGCGTTCACGAGCGCCGGCTCGTTCCACTCGTGGACGACGACGAGATCCGGGCCATAGGCCTCGACCTTCTCCACCGCATCCTCGATCGAGGTGTAAAGGTCCGGGATGATCGTCGGGAACGTATGGGCGAACGCGGCGAATGCGTCCTCCCCCGCGTCCGCGAGGAGGTTGGCCCTGCTCCAGCCGTCGGCCGGCTCCAGGACCGCGACGTCGTGGCCGGCGGCCTGAAGCGCGGTGACGACGCCGCGCAAGAAATGCGCGTTGCCGTTGTTCCAGCAGGATGCGGCGGCGTGAACGGCGAACAGGATCCTCATTCGGCCGCCACCCGCAGCGGGCCGGCCGCCGCCATCAGCCCGGCGTAGAGAGCGAGATAGCGTTCCGCCATCGCCCGGCGCGAATAGCGAAGGGCGCGTTGGCGTGCGACCCGGCCCGCCGCGCGCGCATGATCCGGATCGGCAAGGTGTCGCCGCAGGGCGGCGGCGATCGCGTCCGGGTCGCGCGGGTCGACGAAGGTCGCGGCGCCGTCCCACAGCTCGCGCATCGTCGGGATGTCGCCGACGACGAGAGCGCATTCGCACAGCGCCGCCTCCAGCACCGCGAGCCCAAACGGCTCGTACAGCGCCGGGGCGACGAACACGGCCGACTGCGCCATGTGCCGTTCGAGATCGGCAGGCTCCAGGGCGCCCAGCCAGCTCAGCCCCTCCGCCTCCGCCGGCCGGTCCCTCGCGTCGCCCGCAAGCGCGATCGGCACGCCTGCCCGCGCGACATCGGCGAGCACGCGCATGTTCTTCGCCTCGTCCCACAGACGCCCCGCCGCCAGAACGCGCGGCGCCTTCGCGGCGGGCGCGAATCCGGCGGGGTCGCGTCCATTGTGGATCACGTGCACGTCGCTCCGGGTGCCGTGCGCTTGGCGCAGCGCATCGGCGTGCGCACGTGTCGGCGCGACCACCGCCGACGCGGCGGCGAGACCGCGGGCCACACGTTCGCGATACCCGTCCCAGTCGGCCGGTGCAGGCTCGCCGCGGCAGGCGCGCCACCACGTGTCCACGCAACTGTGTGCGACCGCGACGACCGGGGCAGAGAAGCCGGCCGCCGCGTTGGCATAACCGTTGACGTGAACGATGTCGGGACGAACCTCGGCTTCGAGATCGCGCAGGATGGCGTCGGTTTCGGCGATGTCCGCCTCGCACCCTTCCATCCACTCCAGCTTCAACTCGCTGCGCACGAGCGTGAGATTGTCGAGCCGGCCGGCCTCCAGCATCTTGTGCGGCGGCAGCGCGTCGCCGGAGACGAACAGCACCACGGAGACGTCGCGCTCGACGAGCCCGGCCGCAAGCTCCATCGCGTAGGTCCACACCCCGCCGACACAGTCGGCCGTCATCAGGACCCGTTTCGGCAGCCGCCGCGTCATGAATGACGCTCCAGTTGGGACAAGGGGACAGGCCGCCCCTCCTGAACGTCGCTGAAGTCGGTGTAGGCGTCGATATAGTAGTCGACCGCGCGCTCCCATGCGCCGTCGTCGGGCAGCCCCCAGAGCTTGCGGTAGTCGGGCGAGCCTGGATAAGGGAACAGCGGCACCGGGTCGTTGGCCCAGACGCCCGCACCGCGCAGCCGCGACCGCCACGCCTCGACCAACGCATCGTCGTCGTCCGGCACCTCGATGAGGTTGGCCTGCACGAAGGGGATCACCTCCTTCGCCACGACGAGCAATTCGGCAAGCTCGTCCGTCGTCAGCTTGCACCTCTTGTCCAGCGCATCGCGACCCTCGGGCGTCAGGCTCTCCACGCCCGCCTCGACCGAGACGCAGCCCGCCTCGCCCAGAAGGCGGATCATGTCGGGCTTCCAAAGGTCGATGCGCGTCTGCACGCCGAACGTGATGTCCCGCGCCGCGAGGGCCGTCAGAAGCGGCCGGTTGGGCAGGAAGATCTCGTCGACGAAGTAGATGTAGCGCGCACCGGCGGCGATCAGCCCGTCGATCTCGGCGAGGAGCGCACCGAGATCACGGCGGCGATAGACGTCACGGAAGTTCTCCTTCGCGCAGAAGGTACAGTGGTACGGGCACCCGCGGGACGCCTCCACCTCGGCACCCGGCCCGTCCGGCTCGCGGTCGAACCTGTGGTGATGGTGGTGATGCCGCGCCAGCCACTCCGGCCCCCATTGCAGCGCCGGCAGATCCTTGAAGGACGTCGCCAACGGGCCGCCGATCACCCGCACGCCGCCGTCCTCGCGCACGGCGGTGCCGACGACGTCGCGCCGCCCGCCCGCGATCTCGACGATCGCCTCCTCGCACTCGCCCATCACCGCGATGTCGACGGCGAGCTTCTCCATCGCGGCGTAGGGCGTGGTGGAGGAATGCGGGCCGACCGCCACCTTCAGCGCGGCGATGTCCGCCATCGCGGCGAGAGCCTCCTGCGGTACGCGCAGCTCCGGCTGGGCGCAGCGCCAGAAGAGATAAGTCGGCGCCGTCGTCACCACGACCATGTCGGGGCCGAACGCACGCACCTGCCCCGCCATCTCTTCGTGCGGCAGGTCGAACATGTGCGCGTCTACGATCGTCGCGGTGTGGCCCGCCCGCTCCAACAGCGCCTTCGCCGCGCCCAGCTCGAGCGGCAGGTGAGGCTCGCGGCAGCCGAAGTAGATGCTGCCGTCGAACGTCCAGCGCGGATTGACGAGCGCCACCCTCATGCGAGCTTCTCCTTCGGCGCGGCGGCCAGCGCGTCGGGAACCGCCGTGCGCAGCCAGTCGGCGAGACGGTTGAGACCGTCGGGCGCACTGATGTGCGGTTGCCAACCCGTGGCGGCGGAGATGGCGCGGGTATCGGAAACGTACCAGGCCTGATCGCTCGGCCGCCACGGCGCATAGCCCACCTCGGGCGCGACGCCGGCAATATCCGGGATGAGGGCGATCAGTTCGCGCAGGCTGAAGACGTTGCGCGGCCCGCCGCCCAGATTGAAGGCGCGCCCGGCGGTGGAGTCGATCTCCTTCATCGCCGCGCGGTAGGCGGAGACGGCGTCGTCCACATAAAGGACGTCACGGGCCTGATAGCCGTCGCCGAAGATGGTGATCGGCCGGCCCGTCAGCGCGCAGATCAGGAAGTGCGCGACCCACCCCTGGTCCTCGGTGCCGAACTGGCGCGGCCCGTAGAGGCAGGACATGCGCATCACGACGCTCTTGAGGCCGTAGACCCGCGCATAGTCGAGCACATACTGGTCGGCGACGCCCTTGGAGCAGCCATAGGGGCTGTGGAAGGAGAGCGGCGTCGTCTCGTCGAGCCCACCGCGGCGGGCTGGATCGCGCGGCACGTAGCGGTCCCCCTCGCGCACCATCTCGTCCCGCGGGATCAGCTCGCCGTAGACCTTGTTGGTGGAGGCGAACAGGACCGGCGCGTCGGGCGCACCGTGACGCACCGCCTCGAGCACGTTCAGCGTGCCGCGGGCGTTCGCCTCGAAGTCGTGCACGGGGTCGGCGACGCTCGTCGTCACCGCCACCTGTGCGGCGAGGTGGATCACGGCGCTCGCCCCCTTGATCGCGTCGGCGGCGACGAAGGGGTCGCGCACGTCGCCCACCTCGAACGCAATACGGTGGCGGTGCCGGGACGTCAGCCAGTGCGCGTTCTCCTCGACCCGGTCGCGCGCGAGGCTGTCGAGCACGACGACATCCTGACCGTCAGCGGCGAGCTGGTCGACGAGGTTGGAGCCGAGGAAGCCGGCGCCCCCGGTGACGACGACGCGAGGCGTTGCGGTGCGGACCTGCGGCCGCGCAAGCGCCACGGTCTGCGCAAGACGCTCCACCCCGCCGGCTGCGAGCGCCCGCGCGGCGAGCTTCGGGCTGTGGTCAGCACGGAACAGGCCCATGTGATAGTGCCGCTCGTCGACGTGGAAACCCTGCTGCGTGGGCACGTCCGCCGCGAGATCCTCCAGCGCGTACCAGTAGAGGCGGTCGGCCTGCGCGTCGACGGCGGCGAGAAGCTCGCGCGCCTGCCCGGCCTCGTCATGCCGCCAGGTGGAGAAGCCCGCCTCGGTGATCCACAGCGGCCGCTCACAGCCGGCCTCGTTCAAGGTCTTGCGGATGCCGGCCAGCTCGTCGGCCCAGCCGGTCCAGTCGATCGACCACGTCCCCGGAAAGGCATGCACGCCGAGCGCATCGACGTGTTCCAGCAGCCCGAGGCCGGTCATGTGACGCAGCCAATTGAGGTCGGTCGGGCAGTTGCCGCCGAGCAGCACCTTCTTGCCGCGCTGGTGCATCCAATAGGCCGCACCGCCGATCATTTCGGCGAAGATGGTCCACTCGGGATCGAGCCTCCAATCCCAGTCGAGGAGATTGTTCGGCTCGTTCCAAAGCTCCACCCAGTCGAAACAGGATCCGTGACGGGTGACGAAGACGTCCAGGAAGTCGGCGTAGGCCTTCGGCTCGCGCGGCGGCGCGTTGGAGCGGTCCACGATGCCGAGCGAGGGCGGCGTATAATGGAAGCAGGGCAGCAACTCCACATGCCGCGCCAGTTCCGGGATCAGCCAATCGAACCAATCCGGCCCTTCCGGACGGAACCAATCGGCCCACGAGACTCCGGTCCGCAGCCGCGTGGCGCCGATCGCTGCCATCTTGTCGAGGACGACCGGAACGCGGTCCTGCTCGCCGGGACGGAACCATTCGACGACGCCGAGGTCGCCTTTGCGCGCGATCCGGCTCACGCGACGAGACCCCGGCGCGCGAGTTCGGCCGTCGCATCGTCGACCCGGTCGACGGCGACCTGGGTGGAGAGCCACTCCGCCAGCTCCACCAGACCGTCCTCGAACGCGACGCCCGGCTCGAACCCGATGACGCGCCGCGCCAGCGAGATATCGGCGAAGCAGTGGCGAATATCCCCCGCGCGGTACTTGCCGGTGCAGTGGGGGACGAGATCCTCGCGCCCCGCGGCCACCGCCAGCTTCCGCGCGATCTCGACGATGGTCCGCCCCTCGCCGGACCCGATGTTGAAGACGCCGCCTGACGCCGCGTCTGCCTCCTGCGCCAGCCGGCATGCCCGCGCGACATCCCGCACGTGGACAAAGTCACGCCTCTGCAACCCGTCCTCGAAGACCATCGGCGGCTTGCCGTTGAGGAGCCGCGCGCCGAAGATCGCGAGCACGCCCGTGTAGGGGTTCGAGAGCGCCTGGTTCGGACCGTACACGTTGAAGAATCGGAGCGCGGTGACCTTGCGCTCGTAGGCGCGGCCGAAGATCAGGCTCATCCGCTCCTGCGCGAACTTGTTCAGGGCGTAGATGGAGGACAGGGCGGGGCGCTTGTCTTCCGTCGTTGGCAGCGGCTCCAGAATTTCGCCGTCCGGCCCCTGCAATTCCCACTGCCCCGCCTTGAGCTGCGACAGCCGCCTCTCGGGCGGATCGACGATGCCATGGCGCCCCTTGGCGAGGCCTTCGCCGTAGATGCTCATGGAGGAGGCGACGAGAAGGCGCTCGACGTCGCTGTCGATCAGCGCTTCGAGAAGGACGGCCGTGCCGACTTCGTTGACCGACGTGTAGCGCTCGATCTCGTACATGCTCTGACCGACGCCGACGGCCGAGGCGAGATGATAGACGTCCGTCGCACCCGAGACCGCGGCGCGCACCGCATCCGGGTCGCGCAGATCGCCGTCGATGAGTTCGACGGACGGGTCGAGATAGGATGGACGCGCGCCATCCGTGTGGACCTGCCTGTCCAGGTTGTCGAGAACCCGGACGTGATGGCCGCAAGCGAGAAGTTCGGCCGCGAGGTGGGACCCGATGAATCCGGCGCCCCCGGTAATCAATATCGTTTTCACGAAGCCCCCTGCACGCATCCAAGCTGCGCAACCGTGCCAGCGGACAATGCCACCTGGGGGAGATCCGTTCCTTCACATGGTTTTAAAGCGAGTACGATTTTCGTCGACCATTCCGAGCCGCCGCAGAAGCCCAATTCTAGCGCGGACGCGGGCGCCGCTCGCCTTATTTATCTGTCTCCCGAGCGGCCGCTCCCGCAATGTTCGCGCGGCGAGAAGGGCCGGAATTTAAGTAGATTAATCTTCCAAACTGAATTTTGGACCGCCAGGAACCAATAACCGTGAGGGCGATTTACCGGAGACTTAACGGAGGCCGAACATGTTCTTTCACTCGTCCAAGCTCCAATACAAGGTCAAAGTCGACAATCCGAACCCGGTATTTGCCAAGTACCTGCAACAGGCGATCGGCGGCGTCGAAGGCGAAATCCGTGTCGCCATGCAGTACATGTTCCAGGCCATGGGCGCGCGCGGGCCGGTCAAATACCGTGACATGCTGATGCAGACGGCGACCGAAGAGCTGTCGCACATCGAATTCCTGGGCCACGCCGTCGCGCTCAACCTGGAAGGTGCGCCCGCGTCCATGCAGGACGAGGCGGCCAAGGACCCCGTGGTCGCGGCGATCCTCGGTGGCCAGAACCCGCGCCATATCCTGTCGTCGGGCCTGTCCGCCATGCCCGTGAACAGCGTGGGCACGCCGTTCGACATGAGCCACATCTACGCCACCGGCAATATCGGCGCGGACATGATGGCCAATGCCACGGCGGAAGCCGGCGGCCGCGTGCTCGCCTCGCGGCTCTACAACCTCACCGACGATGCCGGAATGAAGGACATGCTGTCCTTCCTCATCGCCCGTGACACGATGCACCAGCAGCAGTGGCTCGCGGTGATCGAGGAGCTCGGCGGGTACGAGAAGGTTCTGCCGATCCCCAACTCCACGCCGGAGGAACATGAGGCGGTCGAGCACTCCTACTATTTCTGCAACACTTCGCTCGACAAGGACGCCCCCAAGGGGCGCTGGACGTCCGGTCCCTCGCTGGACGGCCGCGGTGAGTTCTCGGTACGCAAAGGCGAGCCTTATGGTCAGGTTCCCACCCTCGGGAAGGCCCGGCCCGATTCGGCGGCGCAGTCCGAACAGATGTAAATCGCTCGGGAGCGGGCCTCGGTCCGCTCCCTCACACGGACAGCCGCTGAAACAGCGGCGCCGGGGACCCCAAAGATGCGCGCAGCGACCGACGACGGATCCGGCAGGGTTCCTATCGCCAACGACCTCGATCCGCACACCGACGTTCATGGGTCGGCGATCCCTCGACCGAGCGCGATCCCTCGCGTCGCGCGCCTCACCCGTGGCGGCCCGGTGCGCGGAGCTGCGTTCGGCCGGCCGGTCATCCGTCACGTTGCCCGCGTCTCGCCCATCGCGGGGCCGAGAAGGCTGCGAACGGTGCGGCCGCCAAGTCTTGTCGTGCCGGCTTGCATGAACAGCCACCGCGGCGGGGTCCAGCCGTGATGTTCGACGGATCCGCCGCCGCGGCACGCGTCATACCCGCTCCCCGGCCGCATCTGGCGCGAGAGCCGGACTTCGATCCCGCGCAGCAGGTGGCCGAACAGACGCGCCGGCCGCCGTTCGTCGGCGCGGTGAAGCTCAATGCCATCGCGACACGCCCATGGCGCTATCGCCCCACCGCGATCGCGTGCGTCCCCGCGCGCGACGAGGCGGAGACACTGGCGCGTTGCCTCGGCGCGCTGCGCGAAAGCCTCGCGGCCCTCGACCGGAGCCGGTGCGCCATCCTCGTCGTGGCGAACAACTGCGCGGACGAGACCTTTCGCATCGCCGCCGCGGCATCGGCCGCAGGCGGCGTGCCCATCCTGGCTTGCGACGCCACC
Source organism: Acuticoccus yangtzensis (assembly GCF_001927245.1). Taxonomy (GTDB): domain Bacteria; phylum Pseudomonadota; class Alphaproteobacteria; order Rhizobiales; family Amorphaceae; genus Acuticoccus; species Acuticoccus yangtzensis. Next base: position 145,439 of record NZ_MJUX01000009.1, read on the forward strand.
TTCAGCGACCCTATCGCCGACATCGGCCACGTCCGCCGCTTCGCCCTCGATTGCGGGGCGGCGCTGGCGGATCCCGACGCGATTCTGTTGTCCACCGACGCGGACACCGACGTCGCGCCGCAATGGGCCTCCGCCCTCGCCAGCACGCTCGCACAGGGTGCCGCGATGGCCTACGGGCCGGTCCTGTGCCCTGCCACGATCGCGTCGCTCGACCCTCGTTCGGCGGCCACCGCACGGCTCGAGCAGTCGCTCGCCGCGGCGCAGGCGGCGCTGTGGGCGGCGATCGTGCCGGGCCGGCCGCAAGTCCTCGGCCTCGCCCCCGGCAGCGCCAGCATGGCGATGCGCGCCTGCGCCTACGATGCTGTCGGCGGCCTTCCCGCCCTCCCCGCATCCGAGGACCGCGCCTTGGCGGACCGCTTCATCGAGAGCGGCGAGACGGTCGCCTACGCGCCGACGGCGGCCGTGCGCACCTCCACGCGCCTTTCCGGCCGCGCCCGAGGCGGCATGGCCGACACGCTCTCTGCCCGCCGCAACGGACACATCGTCTGCGACGGTGCCTTCCTGCCGACGATGCGGTTCGCCTGGCTGGCGCTCGCCTATCGCCTGCTCGCCGGCGAGGGTGACAGCGCCCATGCCTTGCTCTTGGCGCAAAAGTTGGAGGTGCCGGTGTCGCTGCTTCTGCCCTCCACCCGTCCGCTGGGGCGACGGTGGGCGGCCCTGCGCCGGGCCATGCCCCCGGTTCGCCCGATGACGGCCGAGGAGGCGAAGGTGGAACTCGGCACGGCCGCGCGGCTTAACAAAGCGCTGAGTGCGCAAACAGGGCTCGGGATGAGAGACATCGAAACACGCATCCTCGCCATCGGCCGTTGCGATGCTTGAGGCCGCAGCGCATGCCGCGCCGGACGACGATCTGGCGCCCTTCGCCGACGGCCTGTCGGCGATCCGCGCGAATGCCGCCGCTGCCGACGGCGCGGGCCACACCCTCGCAGCGGACGTTGCAGAGCTGAGGCGCGCCGGCCTGTTGGTCGCGCCCCTTCCCGTCCAGGCCGGTGGGTCAGGGCTCGGCACCGGGCATCGCCACACCAACGCGGCAGTGACGCTCCTGCGCGCCTTGGGGCGGGCGAACCTCTCGGTCGCGCGCCTCTTCGAAGGCCACGTGAACGCGGTGAAGCTCCTGGCGCTCTATGCCGACCCCGGTGTGCGAGCCGAAGTCTTCGACCGCGTACGCCGCGGATTGCTGCTCGGCGTCTGGGGCGCGGACGGGGCAAGCCCCGTCGTCTTCGACGGTGACGGGCTGACGGGAAGCAAGCGCTTCGCCTCCGGCCTCGGCCTCGTGGGTGCAGCCCTCGTCACGGCGAAGAGGCAAGCCGGCACGCAGCTCTGTCTCGTTCCCGCCGACGATGTCGATCGACAAGATCCCGGTGCCTGGACCGCGTCCGGCATGCGCGCGACCGCCTCTGGCACCTATCGCCTCGACGGTCTGAGGGGCGCCGACGTCGTCCCCGTCGGCGAGCCCGACGCGCTGTTTCGCGAACCGCATTTTGAAGGTGGCGTCTGGCGCTATTGCGCGGCCCACCTCGGCGGAGCAGAGGCGCTCTACGCCGAAATGCTGAACCACCTCGGCGACCGCGGTCAGCTCGATGCACCGCTCCAACAGCTTCGCGTCGCCGACGCGGCGGTGGCGTGCGAAGGGGCCCGGCTCTGGATCGAGGCGGCCGCCGAAAGGGTCGAGCGCGCCGATCCGCGGTCGGGCGAAAACGCCGCCGCATACGCGCTCCTGGCCCGGCAGGCGACAGAGGCGGCGTGCTCGTGCGTCATCCATGCGGTCGAGCAGGCTGTGGGCACCGCAGCCTTCATGGAGGGTACGGCGATCGAGCGGATCCGCCGCGACCTCGGGCTCTACATCCGCCAGGCCGCGCCGGACGCGAAACGCGCGAGAGCCGTTCGTGCCCTCGCCGTGTGCCATGCACGGGCGGACGAGCTGTGAGCGTACCCGATCGTCCCGAGGGCGTGCTCCTCGACAAGGCCGCCACGGTCCCACCGTCGACGCTCGATGCCCTGGCCGCGCCGAAAGGGACGATCCTCGTGATCGCACCCCACCCGGACGACGAGACTCTCGGCTGCGGGGCCGCGATCGCCGCCGCGCTGGAATGGGGGCGCGATGTAACGATCGCGCTGATGACCGATGGCGACGCCTCGCACCCGGCGTCGGCCCTCTACCCCCCCGTCCGCCTCGCCGCGCTGCGCCGGTCCGAATTCGCCGCCGCGGTCACCCATCTGAGGCCGCACGGCGCGCCGGGCACGCTGCGGACGGCCACATTCGGCCTTCCCGACACGCGCCTTGCGGAAGCCGCCGCGGACGAGGCCGTGCTCACCCGCCTGTGCGATCTCGCCGAGCGGACGGAATGCACGACCTTGTGGACCACGTGGCGGCACGATCCGCACTGCGATCACCAAGCCGCGGCGCGCATCGCCGACCAGGTGGCGGAGCGCATGGGCGCATCCCTTCGCACCTTTCTGGAATATGCCGTATGGGGCCGGTTCGGCGACGCGGCGGCGGACCTGCGCGCCGACGACATCAGGCGCTTCCCGCCGGGCCAGTGGCGCGCGCGCAAGTTGGAGGCGATGGACTGCTATCGCTCCCAGCTCACGCCTCTCATCGACGATGACCCGAGCGGGTTCGTCATGCCGCCCACGCTCGTCGACCATTTCGCCGACTGTGACGAGATCTTCATCGCATCGGCGGGCGGTGCGCAGGGATGAGCGACCGCGAACGGGTGTTCGACGACCTCTATAGCGCGCACGACGACCCGTGGAACGTGTGCACCAGTGATTACGAGCGCGAGAAGTACGCGGCGACGTTAGCGGCCCTGCCCCGCGAGCGATACGGCAGCGTGCTGGAAATCGGCTGCTCGATCGGCGTCATGAGCGCGGCGCTGGCGGAGCGCTGCGACACGCTCCTCGCGGTCGACGTTTCGGCCGAAGCGCTGCGCCATGCGAAGAGCAACTGCACGGCGCGCAACGTTCGGTTCGATCGGCTGGAGGTGCCGGAAAGCTGGCCGCCCGGTCGCTACGACCTCATCGTCCTCTCGGAAGTGCTCTATTTCCTCCAGGCGGAAGAGGTCGATGCCTCTGCGCGCCTGTCCGCCGGCAGTCTCGCACCGGGCGGGGAGATCATCACGGTCAACTGGCGCGGCGAGACCGATACGCCGCTCACCGGGGACGCGGCCGCCTCCCGCTTCGTCCGTGCGGCCGAGGCTGGCGGGCTGAAGGTCCGGCATGTGGACCAGCGCGAATTCTACGTCATTCACGTACTGTCGACCGTCTGACGTCGCGCCCGCGGCGATGCGCGCGGAAAGGCGCGCGGAAAGGCGGCGGCGGGGAGGACATCCCTTCGTCTTGCATTTGCGTTATGGCGCGGGGATGCATCGTCCCTCGTTCTCATCCCCCGTTAGCCTTTGTGCCGGAAATGCCGTTCCATGAGTGAAGACCAAGCCATCCGTCCGGACTGCGCCGACCCTGGCATCGCAGTCGACGGACTGGTGAAGCGTTTCGGCGGACGCGCCGCCGTCGACCACGTCGACCTCGCCGTCGCCCGCGGCGAGTTCTTTTGCGTTCTCGGCCCGTCGGGGAGCGGCAAGAGCACCCTGCTGCGCCTGCTCGCCGGGCTGGAGACGCCGGACGCCGGGGCGATCAGGCTCGCCGGGCGCGCCGTGGCCGGAAGCGGCAGGATGGTCCCGCCGGAGGAGCGGGGCGTTGCGATGGTTTTCCAGTCCTACGCCCTGTGGCCGCATATGGACGTTCTTCAGAACGTCGCCTTCGTCGTGGAGGCGGGCGGTGCGTCGCGGCGGGAGGCGCGCGCGCGGGCAGAAGAGGCCCTCGCCACGGTGGAGCTGAGCGCCTTTGCGGAGCGCCGACCTGCGGCCCTCTCCGGCGGGCAGCAGCAGCGCGTGGCGCTGGCCCGTTGCCTCGCCTCGAACGCCGACGTCCTCCTGATGGATGAGCCTCTCGCCAACCTCGACCCGCACTTGCGCGAGACGATGGAGAACGAGCTTTCGCGCATCCACGACGCCAGCGGGGCCACCACGGTCTACATCACGCACGACCAGCGCGAGGCGATGGCGCTGGCCGACCGCATCGCCGTGATGGACCACGGGCGCGTTCTGCAGGTCGCCGACCCGGTGACGCTTTATCGCCGGCCCGCGAGCGAGACTGTCGCCCGTTTCATCGGCCGCGGCGCGGTGGTGGACGGAACGATGATCCGCCGCGAGGGCGGTGAGGCCCTGGTGCGCCTGGGGGCGGGTGAGGCTGCCATCGCCTGCGAGGGAAACGCCGCGGACGGCGCGGTCCGCGTCCTGCTGCGCCCTGCCGACGTCACGCTGGACGAGAGCGGCGGGTGGACCGGAACGGTGCGGCGCGCTGTCTGGCGCGGCGGACTCTTCGAGCTGGAGGTGGAGGTGAGCGGCCTCGGCATCGTTCAGGTCCACGCCCACACCCCGCCGCCTCCCGGCGCGCTGGTGCGGATGGCGATCGTCGGCGGGTGGGTCTTGCCCGCTTGACCGCATCTGCCGATGCACCCGTCTAGCGGCGGGTCACCCGTCGGCAGACCCCCTCGGCGCAGCTCAGCGCCAAGGCACGGCGCCGGGCGGCAGGCGCCGCCCCATCTTGTCCAGCACCAGCATCAGGGCGAGCGTCGCGACGACGGTCACCGTGCTGGTTGCGGCGGCGAGCGTCGTGTAGCCGCCGTCCTCGTAGTTGAAGATGGTGGTGCCGATGGTCTCGTTCCCGAACGACCAGAGAAGAGCCGAGACGGTGATCTCATTGTAGGCGGTCAGGAAGACCAGGATCGCGGCCGACGCCGCGGCGGGGGCGACCAGCGGGCCGATGATCCGCGCCATGCGCCACCCGTAGCCGGCCCCGGCCACGCGTGCGGCGTCCTCCAACGCCGGATCGAGCTGGGCGAAGGCGACCGCCACGGGCTTCACGGCGATGGCGAGGAACGCCGCCACATAGGCCAGCGCGATGATGAGAAGCGTGTTGTAGATCGACGCATTGATGAGCGGGAGCGGCGCCACGAAGGTGATGATGAACGCGATCGACACCACGATCCCCGGAAGCGCGTAGGACACGTCCGCCAGCGCGCCCACCGCCCCTGCCACCCGCCGTGGCGCACCCGGCCGATGTGCCGGATGGGCCAACACCACCGCCAGCCCGGCGAGAACCAGCGCCGCCCCGCCTGCCGCCAGCGACGAGTTGGCGAACGCCCGAAGCGTCACACCCTGGCGCCAAACGACCTCGACGAAATTGGCGAGGGTGGCCGTTTGGGGCGTGAGGGCGAGGCCGTAGGTCTGCACCAGAGAGGTGGCGAGCAGCGCGGCGAGAGGGAGCGCGACCACGCCGACGATGAAGGCCGCGAGCCCGGCCTCGACCAGCGGACGCGCCCGGCCGAGCGAAAAAGACAGAGGCGTGCGCGGCGGGCCGGTGAGCGCGGCTCCCGAGCGGCGCTGCACATAGGCGAGAACGGCCGTCGCCACCACCGCGACGGCGATCATGATCGCCCCGATGACGGCGACGTTCTGGAGGATCGAGACGCCGAAGCTCACCATGCGCTGCCACAGGAGAACCGGCAGCGTGACGTAGTTCGCCGGGACGCCGAGCAGGGCCGGAATGCCGAAGTTCTTAAGCGCCGACACGAAGGAGAGCGCGAATGCGGCGATGATCGCCGGTGCCAGCAGCGGCAGCACGATGCGTCGCATCACCCGCAGCGGGCCGGATCCGGCGATCCGCGCCGCTTCGGACAATTCGCGCGGCTGCGACCTCAGCGCGGCGCGGACCACCAGGAAAGCCAGCGGCATGTGCTGAAGGGCCAGCAGCGCGATCACACCGCCGCGCGAATAGAGCGGGTGTGTCGTGCCGATCTCCGGCGCAAGGCCGACGCTGCGCAAGAGAGGACTCGCCGGTCCCGCCGCCTGGATCCACGCGATCGCGGTGACGTGGGGCGGGATCATCATCGGGATCAGCAGAAGGAACACGAAGAGGCCCTTCGCCCTGATGTCCGTCAGGCCGACGAGAAGGGCGAGAAGCGTGCCGGCCATCGTCGCCAGCAGCGCCGAGAAGAGCGCCGAATCGAGGCTGTTGACGAGCGCGCGCTGCACCGCGCGACTGTTGAGAGCCTCCACCACCGGGGCGAGTGACAGCCCGCCGCCCACGGTGAGACCCTGCGCCAGCAACAGAGCGAGCGGCACCACGATGAGCGCCGCCACCAGTGTCGATGCTGCGAGGAGAGCGAGCCCCTCACCGCGGAGAAATCGCATGCGGTCCGATCAGCCCCCGAACATCTCGGAGAAGCGCAGCTTGTCGGCGTCGCTCTCGCGCAGGGCGCGGGCGGGGTCGAACTCCATCAGCTTGATGGCGTCGCGGGACGGGAAGCCGGCCGGCGCATCGACAGCCGGATGGGCGGGCAGATAACCCTGCGCGGCGGCCAGCGCCTGCCCCTCCTCGGACAGGAGGAAATCGACGAAGGCCTTCGCCGCCTCCTCGTTCTGCGTGGTCGACAGGATCGCGACGGGCTCGGTCACGTAGGAGACACCCTCGGTTGGGAAGACGAACTCGACGGGCGCGCCCTCGTCGCGGCTGCGGATGGCGAGATAATCGACGAGGAAGCCGTAGAGTTTCTCGCCACCGGCGACGGCCTTGAAGACGCCGCCATTGCCGCCGGACGCCAGGGTGTCCTGTTCGGCGAGGCCTTCGTAGAAGTCCCAGCCGAGCGACGGGTCGGCGATCAGCGTCTCCATCGTGATCGTCGCGGCGCCGGAGGTCAGCGGCGAGGGGATCATGATCTTGCCCGCCGCCTCGTCGGCCAGAAGGTCCTTGTAGCTCTGCGGCTTCAGCGGAGCCCCGGTGTTGTAGACGATGCCGGTGGTGATGAGCTTGGTGGAGAAATAATAGCCCTCCTCATCCATCAGCCCGTCAGGATAGGCGGACGTGTCGGCATCGCGATAGGCGAGGAGGCGACCCTCCTGCTTCAGCGCCTCCATGGTGACGGTATCGGCGATCAGAAGAAGGTCCGCCTGCGGCTGCCCTGCGGCGAACTCGGACTGAAGCTTGGCCATCACCTTGGTCGTTCCATCGCGGAAGAAGCCGACGCTCACGTTCGGATAGGCCGCCTGAAACGCGTCGATGGTGGCCTGGGCGTCGGCGTTGGGCTGCGACGTGTAGAGGGTCAGCGTCCCCGAGGGCTCGGCGAGCGCAGACCCGGCGAGGAGCGTGGCAGCGGCGATAAGGGCGATACGCATGGTTCGGTCCTGTGGCGTGATGGCCTGGCGGCGAGGCCAGTCGGCGGCGCCGTTGATTGCAGTCTTTTGCGACAGTTCGATGAACCACACATGCGGCGTCGCGTCCCGCGTCACGGCCCGTGGTCCACGGGTGCCACCGCGGCGGCGGGCTATGAGATCTGGTGAAATCTTCATGAAGTTCGAAAGCAAATGATTCTAAACTAGGAGTTGCCGAAATAACACATCGCTAGACCACATCAATACATCAAGGCTCATATTGTTGACTCGGTTGGTCAGGAATGCGCTTTCACCGAAAGACCTCGCAGTATAGTCCGGGAAAGATCCTCATGCGCTTCTCGTCCATCCTCCTCGCCTCCACGGCGGTCTTCGTCTCAGGCGCGGCGCAGGCGCAGGTGATCTCACTCGATCCCGTGGTGATCAGCAGCGCACCGGATGCGCCGAGCGACACGAGCGCGGCGGCGCCCGGCACCGACACGTCCGCCGGAAGCGCGACCGCGGGTGGAACGGCCGTGGCCGACGGCGGCGACGCCAACGGCGCCGGCGAAGGCAGCCGCGGCGGCACCGGATTCCCGGAGGGGACCGGCAACTCGACCACCGTCACCCAGGCCGAGCTGGAGCGCACCAATCCGCAAACCCTGCGCGAAGTCTTCCTTGCGGATCCGGCAATCAATGTCGGCTCGTCGATCCCCATGTCGCAGAAGATCTATGTGCAAGGCATCGAAGAACCGAACCTTGCGGTGACGATCGACGGGACGCGGCAGAACAACAAAGTCTTCCACCACAGCGCGACGACGTTGATCGACCCCGATCTTCTGAAGGCGGTGCGGGTCGACCCCGGTGTCGCCCCCGCCGACGCCGGTCCCGGCGCGCTCGGCGGCTCGATCGCGTTCGAGACCAAGGACGTCGGCGATCTGCTGGCGCCGGGCCAGATGTTCGGCGGCCTGATCAGCGGTGAGTACGTCACCAACGGCAACATCTTCTCCACCAACGGCGCGCTCTACGGCCGCCACAATGGGTTCGAAGCGCTGATCTACGGCAAATGGGCCGACGGCGGCGACCGGACGGACGGGAACGGCGACGAGATCATCGGCTCGGAAACCAAGCTCCTCTCCGGTCTCGGCAAGCTGGCCTACGAGGCGGACAGCGGCGACCGGTTCGAGGCCGCGTTCGAGATCGTCAACGACGATGCCGCGCGGCCCTACCGCGCCAACATCGGCCGCATCACCGGCGGCCGCCCGGTGCCCGACACGCGCAATTATCACCTGCAGCGCCAGAACTACACGCTGACCTACACCGACACCTCGCCCACCGCGCTCTGGGACCCGAAGATCCAGCTCGGCTACAGCCGCACCTGGATCGAGAACCCGGAAGACGAGCAATATACCGAGGGCCTCACCGACAGCTTCAACGGCCGCGCGCAGAACACGCTCAGCGGCGAATACGGCACGCTCACCCTGGGCACGGACTTCTACGTCGACCGTGCGCGGCTCAATTACGACTACCTGCTGGACCGCGCCTTCGACGAAGGTGGCACCGAGCACGCGCAGAATGTCGGCTTCTACAGCCAGGCGCGCCTGAACTGGACGCCGCGCTTCCGCACCTTCTTCGGCGCGCGTGTGGACGTGCAGCATTTCGAGGGTGTCGACGGCTCGGATCAGACGAACGTCGGCCCGTCGCTCAACCTCACGACCGAGGTCGACGTGACGAGCTTCCTCACCGCCTATGTCGGCGGGGCGCATGTGTGGGCCGGTATCCCGCTGGCCGAGAACTACATCATCGACCAGAACTGGACCTACGACTCGCCGTCCGAGGTGACGACGTCGGACAACCTCGTCGCCGGTCTGCGCGCCCATTATCAGGGCTTCAGCGCCGGGGCGAAGGTGTTCCAGACGCGCATCTACAACGCGCGCCTGCCTGAATATGGCGGCGACGCCTTCGCCACGCGCGACCTCGACACGCGCGGCGTGGAGCTGACCGCGGGCTACACCAACTACGGCTTCAACGGCACCGTGGGCTACGCCTACATCGACTCCGACATCGACGGTGAGCCCGCCGACTCCGACTTCGGCCGGTATCTGACGGTGCCGCTCGGCCACATCGTGAAGGCCTCGGCGTCCTACACCTACGCGCCGTGGGGCCTGACCATCGGCGCCGATACCGAAATCGCGTTCGAGAACGACGATGTGTTCGACCCCTATTCGGGCACCGGCGACACCGCCTCCTCGATCCCCGGCTACGAGGTGGTCAACGCCTTCGCCGAGCTGACGCCGGTGCGCTTCCCGAACCTGACCCTGCGCGCCGAGGCCAACAACGTGTTCGACGAGGCCTACGCGTCGCGCGCCACCTTCGGCCAGGAATACACCGGCCAGGGCGTCACCCCGCTCTACGAGCCGGGCCGCTCCTTCCTCTTCAAGGCGACGGCGCGGTTCTGATCGCGTCGCACGGGCCGTCCTTCCCGCGGTTCTGACGGCACCGCACTCCGGTCGCCTCGATTGAGGCGGCCATACGTGCGTCAGCGGAAATGCAGTGCGATGCGCTCACCGTCCGCCGAGGCGATGCGCACCGGCACCCCGTAGACGCGCTCCAGCACCGCCTCGTCCATCACCTCATCGGTCGGCGCGGCGGCGACGATGCGCCCGCCACGCATGGCGACGATGCGGTCCGCCCAGGCGCCGGCATGGTTGATGTCGTGCAGCACGACGACGACGGTCCTCCCCGCCTCATCCGCCATCAGCCTCAACCGCGCCATCAATTGGCGAGCGTGGACGATGTCGAGATTGTTCAAGGGCTCGTCGAGCAGGACGACGGGCGTCCCTTGCGCGAAGGCCATCGCCGCGCGGGCCAGTTGGCGCTGTCCGCCCGAAAGCGTCTCCAGGAAGCGCCCCTCGAAGCCGACGAGACCGAAGGCCGTGATGGCCTCCTCCACGGCAACGCGGTCCGCCGGCCCCGGACGGCCGCGATGATGCGGGAAGCGGCCGAAACCGACCAGCTCGGCCACCGTCAACCGCCCCGGAAGCGCCGCGTCCTGCGGCATCACGGCGAGATGGCGGGCGAGAACGCGCGGGCGCGTCGCCGCCACGTCGTGACCGGCGACGGTGATCGTCCCCCGGTCCGGCCGCCGCAGACGCGCCATCATCGACAGGAGGGTGGATTTGCCCGCGCCGTTGGGGCCGACGAGGGCCGTCACCCCGCCTGCGCCCAACGACAGGGAGACATCGCTCAGGATCGACGCGCCACGGATGGAGCAGGAAACGGCTTCGATCTCGATCATCGGCGGCGCCTCAACAGAAGTGCGATAAAGACGAGCCCGCCCCCGAACTCGATGACCACGCCGACCGGCAGCGTGTACCCCAGGATGCGGGCCAGCACCGTCTGCCCCGCGACGAGCAGCAGCACGGCGACGGCGGAAGCGATCGGCAGGCGCCACGCATGCCGCTCACCGCCGAGCGGCCCGGCGATCGCGGTGACGATGAGGCCGAAGAGGACAAGCGGCCCGACCAGCGCCGTCGCCACCGCCGTCAGAAGACCGACGAGAACGAGCAGGAGCGCCGACGTGCGCCGCCAATCGACGCCGAGACCCACCGCCGCATCCGGCCCGAGCGCCAGAATGTCGAGCACATGACGAAGGCGCCAGATCAGCACGGCGGCCCCCGCGGTCAGGCCGAGGCAGGGCCACACCAGCGCGGCGTCGACCGTGTTGAAGTCGGCGACGCGCAGGGCCTGGACGATGGCGAACGAATTGGGGTCGATCAGCCGCGCCAGAAGGCTCGCGAGGCTGCGAAAGAGGATGCCGAGGACGGCGCCCGCGAGGAGCAGCAGGGTGAGGTCGGTGCGCGCGCGCATCAGCGGCAGGAAGAGCGCGAGCGACAGCGCGCTGAGGAGCAGCGCCTCCGCCGCGAACTTCGCCACAGGACCGAAGGTGGCCACTCCAACCCCGCCGAGGATGAAGACGAACCCCGTCTGGATGAGGATATAGAGGGAATCGAGACCGATGAGCGATGGCGTCAGAATGCGGTTGGCCGTCACCGTCTGGAACACCACCGTGGCGAGCGCCACGGCGACGCTGACGGTCACGAGGGCGGCAAGCTGCTCCATGCGCAGTTGCAGCGCAAAGGCGAGATTGCCGCGCAGGCCGACCGTCATATGCAGCGCCGTCGCCACCAGAACGGCAGCGCCGAGAAGGCCGAGGATAACCGCCGGAGGTGGTCGGCGCGCGATCTCTGCAGGCGGCGCCACTCTTGTGCCGAGGTGAGCGTCAGCCACGGCGGGTCAGGATGATCGCGAGGAAGACGAACGCGCCGACGACACCGAGGACGGTGCCCACCGGAACCTCGTACGGAAAGCGGATGAACCGGCCGAGCGTGTCGGAGGCGAGCACCAGCACCGCCCCGCCGAGCGCCACCACCGGCATGACCGTGCGCACATTGTCGCCGATCAGCCGCGAGGCCATCGCCGGGACGACGAGACCGACGAAGGGGATGATCCCGACCGTGACGACGGTGACGGCGGCGATGACGCAGACGAGGCCGAGCCCCGCCGCGAGCATCGCCGCGAAGCTGACGCCGAGACCCTCCGCCGCGTCGCGGCCGAGCGAGAGGATGGTGAGACGGTCGGCAATGAAGACCGAGGCGGCCAGAAGGGCGGCGTTGGCCCAGAGGAGCTCATAGCGCCCGGCGAGGATGCCGGACATCTCGCCGCTGAACCACGTTTCGAGGAACTGCATCAGGTCCGCGTTCCAGGCGATGGCGGTGGCGACCGCGGCCAGGACGCCGCCATAAACGATGCCGAGAAGCGGCACGAGGAACGGCTCGGAGGGCGGCAGGCGCCGCACCAGGAAGAGAAAGGCCGCTGTGCCGGCGAAGGCGGCGAGCGCCCCGGCGAGACCCTTCAGCATGATCGACGCGCCGGGTGCGGCGATGGTGGCGAGCAGGATGCCGAGCCCCGCCGCCTGACCGGTTCCGGCCATCATCGGCTCGACGAAGCGGTTGCGCGCCAACGACTGCATGATCAGCCCGGCCACGGCGAGCCCCGCCCCGGTGAGGATCGCGGCGAGAACGCGAGGCAGGCGGCTGGTCAGCAGGAGGCCCCGGTCGGGCACGCCGCCGACGCCAGCCAGAACCCCGGCCGCCGACAAAAGGACGAGGCAGCCGCACAGGACGACGACCGGCGCCCCGCCGGAACGCGGCCGGGGGGACGGGGCCCCCAACCGCTCCATCGCCATCGTCATTGCCCCCGGACCGCCCCGGCGCCAGCACCGCCCGACAGGCCGTCCGCCAAGGCATCGAGGATGGTGACGAGCGACGTGGCGCCGCCCGGCGAGATGTAGAATTCCGCCACCGGCAGATAGATCACCTGCCCGGTCTGCCATGCGGTCGTTTCGGCGACGAGGGCATTGTCCAGCGTCGCCCGGGCGCTCTGCTCGCCGGAGCCGATGGCCGCGGCACGGTCGAGGACGATCAGCCAGTCGGGGTTGGTTTCTGCGATGAACTCGAACGACACCGCCTCGCCGTGGATGGCCGAGGAGAGACCTTCAGCGGCCGGCGGGATGCCGATGTCACGGTGCAGCCAGCCGAAGCGGGAGTTTTCGCCGTAGACGGAGAATTTCGGGCCGTTGGTGAGGACGATGAGGGCGTTGCCCTTGCCCTCGGCCGCCGCCTTCGCCTTGCCCAACGCGGTCTCGATGGCGGCGATCGCGGCCTCCGCCGCGGCGTCCTTGCCGAAGAGCGCGCCGTAGTCCTCGATCCGCGCGAGGGCGTCGTCGATCAGATGCTCGCCGTCGATGGTCATGTCGACCGTTTCGGCGACGCGCGCGGTGTCGGCGACCATGGTGGACGAGCGGTTGCCGACGATGACGAGGTCCGGTTCGGCGGCGTTCAGCGCCTCGAGATCCGGCTCGAAGAGAGAGCCGACGATGTCGGCGCCCGCCACCGCCTCCTCGAGCCAGGGGAGGAAGAGCGTGTTGGGCACGCCGGCGACCTTTATACCGAGCGTCGTCAGCGTATCGAGCGCGGCGATGTCGTAGACCGCGACGCGCTCGGGCCGGGTCAGATCGACAGGCCCTGCCGCGGTGCGCACCGTTTCGGCGCTGGCCGGTGGCGCGAGGCCGACGGCGGCACCGATGGTCGCGGCGAGAATGGCCGAGCGGACGGACATGGCGGGATCTCCGTGGCAGACAGTGTGGCGGTGGCACGCGTCGACGCCGCGCCGGCTGAGGTGACCGGCGAGACGCCGCGCGGCTCAGGCCAGGACGGCACCCGGTCGGCGCCGGGCCCCATCCGCTTATCGCACCACATTGGGCAGGTCGACCGCCATTCCGCACGCCGATAAAGTATTTACCAGCCGAGTCGGCGGCTGAGCTGCGTTATTTTGATGCAACTCCTCGCAGGAGCGATGGAGCCTTCCTGCATCTGCTGCATTGGCGGGCCGCACTTCCGGCCAGAATGCCGCCAGAATTTGGATTGTTATTATAATTATTCAAAATGCATGATTGGAAAAGCGTATAACTCTGGGCATGTCTGCCAATCGTCGCCGGACCACCGCGACCGTCCCCTTCCCTTGCGCCCCGCCGTCGGAGGATGATGGCCGCCCTCACCATGGGTCCGGCAGGGACCGCGTATCGGCGTGGGCGCGCCGCGACCGACTTCGAGGCGAGCCGGTCCGGCAGGGTTTCTGGAACCCGCGCCGCCGCGGGGTGGCGCCGAAGAGGGCGATGCGGCGCCACCCATGCCCCGCGTCTCGACGGCCGCCCGTCGCCCGCGCGGGTTGGTGTCGGCGGATCAGGTGCGGGTCCAGTGGAGGGCGCCGAGTGCCTCGCGGTGCGCGAAACGCAGGAGATGGCTCTCGACCACCTCTTCCGTCTCGGTGCGCCCACCCGCGTCAGGCGCCTCGATCTCGATCATGAGCCCGCCGTCGCGCGCCGCGAGATTTGCCGTGCCGCAGCTGAAGCGGAATGTGGCCCGCCCGGCCTCGCTCTCCACGTCGACCTTGTGCCCGAAGTGCTTCACCAACCGGATGATGTAGTCGTTCGCGTTCGCCGTCGTCACGCTGGCCGACGACCGTGCGATTTCGTGCGCTGACATCAGCACGCCCCCTCTCACGCGGCACGGATGAGCGGCGCTCATCGTGCGTCATGTTCATTCCACTCACCGCGACCTCTTCGTGGCTGCCCCACGGAGAAGCCTCCATGCCGTCAGCGGCATCCGGTACCGCCCTTCTCTGACAGCATCACGGACGACGCTGCTGGCCGCCTCTTATAGGTCTATCATGGAGATGTCGAACCAAAAAGACGATATAGTCTGGAATGCCTCAAATAATGAAGACAAACTCGGTGCATTCACTGGCTTAACTATAGAATACATCGATTCCAATATTCCACGAATTCATTGACTCCTTCGCGCCTGAACCTAAATTCCGAGCGCGCCGCCCCCCTGCGGCCGAATGGACCCGTCTATGCCGATCGACAAATCAGCCGCCTTCGAGCTGGCCGATGCTGCAACCTTCGAGGCGTTCGCAAACGCCTACCTGCGCGAGCTCGACCCTGGAACATGGCGTTCGCCCCGCTGCGTCGAATGGCGGGTCGGCGATGAGGGTGACGTCATACGGGCCGACGTCGCCTACGTGTCCGCCGCGGGGCCACACCGGTTCGGCGGCGTCTGGCTGTGCCGCAACGGCCGCGAACCGGCGGCGATGGAGCCCTTCGACGCGGTGTTCGCACTCGCCCGTGAGGCCTATCGGCGGCACGGCGGACCGGCGCGGACGACCGGCATCCGAACGCTGGAGCGCGAGTTGATGCTCCGCATCGCCCTCAGCGCCAACGCGGTCACGGACAACCTCGCCAACGCGCCGGACGGGCCGCCGGCCGACGATTTCATCGGCGCGGAAAGCTCTGTGGTCTTCGGCCACACCTTCCATCCGACGCCCAAGAGCGTGCAGGGTCTCTCGACCTGGCAGCGCGAGGCCTACGTACCGGAAAACCGCGGCGGCTTCCGCCTCACGGCCTTCGCCGCGTCTGAGGCGCTGGTCGCCGAGGACACCGCCGGACGGATTGCCGCCACCGCAATGATGGCCCGGATCGCCGGCCCGCACGCACGCACCCAGCTCCGGCACGGCGAGCGCCTCCTCCTCATGCATCCGCTCCAGGCGGAGGCGCTCACCCTCGACCCGGACATCGCCGGCCTCATCGAGGCGGGACGGCTGCGACCCCTCGGCCCGGCAGGTCCGGCCTTCGCCGCCACCTCCTCGCTCCGAACCGTGTGGAGCGAGGCCTCCCCGTTCATGCTGAAGTTCAGCCTGCCGGTGCGCATTACAAACTCGATGCGCATCAACCGGATGCACGAACTCGCCGCCGGTGTCGTCCTCGCGCGCTACTTCCGCCGCACCCGCACGCTCGATGCCGTTCCGCGGCTCGGGATGCTGCACGATCCCGCGTGGGCGACGCTCGTCCTGCCCGGCCGGCCCGAAAGCGGGTTCGAGACCATCTTGCGGCAGAACCCCTTCCGCGGCGCCCGCGCCAAGAACGTCGTCACCATCGCCGCGTTGACGGGCGAAGGCGTCGCCGGACGACCCTCGCTGCTGAAACGCATCGTGCAAACCTACGCCAACGCGATCGGGACTCCGCTGCCGATCGCCGCGAACGCATGGTTCGCCGCCTACCTCGAATGTGCGCTCGTGCCCCTGGTCATGCTCTACGACAGGACCGGCGTCGCGGTCGAAGCGCACCAGCAGAACGCCCTGCTGGTGTTCGATCGCGGCCGCCCGGAACGCCTCGTCACGCGCGACAATCAAGGCCTATACCTCGCCCACAGCTATGCCGACGCGTTGGCAGAGATCGTGCCCGAAGCCGCCTCCGTC
Source organism: Acuticoccus yangtzensis (assembly GCF_001927245.1). Taxonomy (GTDB): domain Bacteria; phylum Pseudomonadota; class Alphaproteobacteria; order Rhizobiales; family Amorphaceae; genus Acuticoccus; species Acuticoccus yangtzensis. The sequence goes on from NZ_MJUX01000009.1 coordinate 161,584, forward strand.
CCCGATCTCGTCTTCGACGAGGCGGAGGTTTCGCGCCGCTTCGCCTATTATCTCGTCGTCAACCAGATCTTCGGCGTCATCGCGCGGCTGGGGCGCGACGGACTTGCCGACGAGGACGACCTGCTTGCGCGGCTGCGGCGCCGGGTGGACCGGCTCTCGCGCGAGACGTCCGGCGCGGGCCGGCGCTTCTGCCGCGATCTTTTGGATCGGCCGACCATCGCCGCCAAGGCGAACCTTGCGGCACGCCTGTTGGATGTGGACGAACTCGGCGCAGGACCGACGGTCCCGATGTATGCCGACATGCCCAACGTCCTCCACGCCGCGGCGGCGCACACCGCCCTGAGCGATCACGATGCCGTTCGCGCTTGAGGACCCCTCGCGGCCGGACGAGCGGGTGCTGCGTCAGCTCGCGGCCGCGCTGATCCACGAACGGATCGTCGATCCGCACGCCGCACATGGGCCGGACGGCACGACCTACACCTTCGTCGTCGGCCAGAACCGCTGGCGCGCGCGTGGGCGGATCGGCCCGTTCGAACGGCCGCGCCTCGTCCCGGGAAGCGTCGAGGTCGAGGCGTGGGACGGCTGGCGCGCGGGCGATGCGGCCGATCTCGCCCGCGCTCTCGGCGGTCCGCACGCCGCGGCCTTCGCCGCCGAACTCGAGGCGACGATGGCGGCCGAACGCCGCCGCCCCGCCGGTCCGCGCCGCCATCTCGACTTCACCGCCCTCGAAAGCGCGATCGACGAGGGGCACCCCTACCACCCCTCCTTCCGCGCCCTCGTCGGCTTCAGCGCCGAAGACCATCGCCGCTACGGACAGGGCGCGGAACCGTTCCGCCTCCGCTGGCTCCTCGCCCGCCGCGACCGGTTGCGGCTGGAAGGCGATGCGGCGCGCCCCGGCTTCCTGCGTTACGCGCTCGGCGAAGCGGGATGGCGCCTCGCCCGGCGGACGCTGGCGGCACGGGGCGAGCGCATCGCGGCCTGGGGCGCGCTGCCGGTGCACCCGTTCGGCTGGCCGGCGCTGGCGAGGCGATATGCCGAGGAGATCCGGCGCGGCGACATGATCGCCCTCGACGCCGGAGACCGGTACGTGCCGAGCCAGTCGATCCGCACGCTGCTCGACGTCGACCGCCCGGCGGCGCCTTATGTGAAGCTGCCGCTCGACGTCACCAACACGTCCGTTCGCCGCGCGCTCGATCCGCACACGGTGCTGGCCGCGCCCGCCTTGTCCGCCTTTCTCGGGCGCATCGTGGCGGCTGACGCGGCCTTCGCTGGTCGCCTGCCTCTCGCAATCCTCAGCGAGCACGCCGGCGTCGTCCTCGACCGCGACGACGAGGGCGCGGATCTGCGCGGGGCCATCTGGCGCCGCAGCGTCGAGACCATGCTGCAGCCGGGCGAACGGGCCGTCCCGTTCACCGCGCTCGCCCTCCTGGAGGACGACGGGCGGCCTTTCGTCGAGCCGTTCGTCGCCCGGCATGGGCTTTCGGCGTGGATCGACCGGCTCATCGCCGCCGCGGTGCTGCCCGTCTGGCATCTCCTCGTCGCGCACGGCATCGCGGTCGAGGCACACGCCCAGAACCTCGTTCTCGTGCTGCGTGACGGCTGGCCGGTGCGGATCATCCTGCGCGACCTCCACGACAGCGCCGAATATGTCGACGATTTTCTCCCCGCAGGCACGCACCCGCCGGACTTCGCCGCGATCGACCGCGCCTTCCGCGATGCGCCAGCGGACCTGCACTATTGGATGAGCACCGTCGAAGAGCTGCGCTGGACGCTCACCGACTGCCTGTTCGTCCACAACCTGACCGAGGTGTCGGCGCTCTTCGCCCACGCTTTCGGCTTTCCCGAAGCGGAGTTCTGGCGCCGTGTGGGTGCCGCGCTGCGCCGCCATGCGCGCGACGAGGGACTGGCCGACCGCCTCGCCCGCCTCGGCCACGATCGGCCCAAGGTCGTGGTCGAGCGGCTGGTCTTGCGCAAGCTGACCCCTGTCGCGGATGGCGCACCGCTGCCGCGGCGAGAGGTCGAAAACCCCTTCCACAGATCGACGAGGGTGAACCCCATGATTGAGATCGACGGTCGCCGTTTCGACCGCGACGGCCTCGCCAAAGGGCTCGAACGGATGAACGGCGGCAGCGCACTGGCGCCACGGCCCGAGCAGTCGTTCGCCGTGTGCCACGAGGACCCCGCGGCTTGGCTCGCCGCCTTCTTCGCGCTGCGTGACGCGGGGGCGAGCGTCGTCCCGGTCCACCCGGCGAGCCCGCCGGCCGCCGCGCGCCGCGTCGCCACGCTGGCCGGCTGCACTCACCTTCTTTATGGCGATGCCGCCGCGGAGGTGCTGCCGCCGCCCGAAAGGCCTCTCGCACCCGGCCACCTCGTCCAAATGACATCTGGCACGACGAGCGCGCCGAAGCCCGCCGCCCGCCACTATGACGAGATCGAGGACGAGCTCGACGCCTACGTCGCCGCCTTCACCGCGTCCGAAGGAATGACGCCGGTCGTGGCGGCGCCGACGTCTCATTCCTACGGCCTCATCTGCGGCACGCTCGCAGGGCTGCGGCGCGGCATGACCCCTGTGGTGCTCACGCCCGGCAACCCGCGTCACCTCCTCAAGGTTCTCGCCGAGGTGGAGCGGCCGGTGCTCTATGCCTCGCCCGCTGTGCTGCACACCCTGGCGCGGCTGATGCCCGCGGACGCAACGATCCACGCCGCGATGACCTCGGGCACCATCCTTCCCGAACCCTGGTTCGCCGCGATCCGCGCCCGCGTCACGCACCTCTTCCAGCAATATGGAACGTCGGAAACCGGCGTCGTCTCGGTGAACGCGCAGACGGAGACGGCTGCGGACATGGGACAGGTGCTGCCCCATCACACGCTGGCCGACCCTGGGACCGCGCAGACGCCGGCCGAGATCGTCGTCGAAACACCGTGGCGCAGGGTGGCGACACGCGACCTCGGCTACCGCCGGGCGGACGGCTCGCTCATCTTCCTGTCGCGGCTGGACGACACCATCAACGTCGCCGGGCTCAACGTCTATCCCGGTGAGGTCGAAGACGCGGTGATGGCGATGGACGGGATCGCCGACGCGGTCGCCTTCCGCCTCGCCGACCCGTTCGCGGGCGAGCGCGTCGGCCTCATCTACGCCGGAGCGCGGCTCGACGAAGCGTCCGTGCGCGCCTGGTGCAGCGAGAAGCTGGCCAGCCACCAGGTCCCCGCCGTGGCCCAGCAGGTCGACGCCATTCCGCGGCACGCGAACGGGAAGATCAACCGCCGAGAGGTGGCGACGCGCTACGCCGCCGGAGAATACGAGATCGCATGACACCGACCCTGACCGCCCCGCCGACACGCGAGCGGGTGATCGCCGCCGTCGAGACCGTGCTGCGCGACCGGCTCGCCAACCGGTACATGGCAAAGTTCGGTCCCGATGCCGCGCTCGGACGCGACCTCGCCCTCGACTCGCTGATGACCATGAACCTCCTTCTCCACCTCGAGACCGATCACGGCCTCGTCGCCCCAGACTCGGCGATCGCGACGCGCGCGGCGGAGACGGTGGCCGAGTTCGCCGGTCTCTTCCTGGCGCAGCCCGACGAGGCGCCTCCTGCGACGCCCACCGCCGCGCCGCGGAGCGCTCCCGACGAGGCCGCAAAGGGTGAAGGCGTCCACGGGGAAGACTATGTCGAGATCAAGGTTCACTGCTTCATCAGCTGCGTGGCGGACGCGATCAAGCGCGTGCCGGGTCTCGACCACCGTCCGCTCTTCTTCGGCGTATGGGACGCGCCGTTCATCGCCACCGACGAGGCGATCCGCTACCACGAGCCCGGCATGGACCAGGAGTTCTTCCGCGCCTGGTCGGAACGGCTCTACGGTTTGCGGATCCACCCCTGGTACGACGCCGGCCTCACCAAGGCGGCCAACATCGCGGTGATGCGCCGCCTCCTGACCGAACGCACCGGCGACCAGGACGTGATGGTGATGCTCGACATGTACCATCTTCCGGAGCGCGAGAACCTTCTGCGAAAGAACCCCTTCCCCCACTTCCTGCTGCTGGAGCTCACCGACGATCCGGACGTTCTTCTGATGCGCGACGTCGATTATCGGTGGGAGGGACCGATGGCGCGCGAGACGGTCGAGAGGGCGATCGACCAGCCGTCGGTCGCGGGGGGCTACCTCGTCGACCGCAGCGCCGCCGTGGCGCCTTCCGCCGCGGACCTCAGCGCCTATTTCGAGGCGACGTTCGAGCCTCGGCACAATCGGCTCATCGACGCGGTGCGGCGGATCGTGGACCGTTGCGTCGCCCACGGTGATGTCGGCGGGCTGGCGAACGCCGTCGCCGATCTGCCGCTGCTCAGCGTTCGCAAGTACGGCTACGAGCACGGGTTCGCCTTCTTCTGGCGGGTGCTGCAGCGCGACACCGAGAGCTTCGAGGTCTGGTGCGACGAGATCGAGGCGCTCATTCAGGGCATGAGGACGCTGAACTTCGAACTTTTGAAGCTGTCGCATTCGGGCGAGCCGGCGCGCGCCACGGTCGTCTACGACCTTCTCGACCAGCTCGACGCGCGCGAGAGGACGATCAAGGACGCGATGGCCGCCACCTACGCCGCGTGGCAGACCAGCGGCCGCCCGGTGACCCCGGCCCGCCCCGCGACGCCCTGACGATTGACACCCGTCCCGCCCGGCGCGCCTTGCGCATCGACACGCTCACCGCGTCCATGCGCTTCTCGGGCGTCACCTCGGCTTGCGCTTAGGCGACGCAGCGCCGCCCCGTGCGCGAAGCCGGATCGGAGTGCCGCTCAGTCGTAGCGGCTCTTCAGCGTCTCGACGTAGTGGTTCTTGGACGGGGCGAGGTGTTCGCGGCACAGGGCGACGAGACGCTCCCGGTCCTCGTTGCGGATGGCGTCGATCATCTCCCAGTGGGCCGCTGCCGCCCAGTCCTGATAGGTGCGGTTGCTGACGGCACTGGAGCGGTAGGCATGGGACTTCTGGGCGAAGAAGCCGATGGCCTCGATCAGCGCACCGTTGCCGCAATGGGCGAACAGGGTGCGGTGGAAGGCGAGGTTGCCGCGGAACACGCCCTGACGGTTCCCCTCCTCGACGGCGGCCGAGTGCTGGCGCTGGATGTCCTCCAGCTCGGCGATCGCCGGGGCCGGGAGCGGCAGCGGGATCTGCGAGGCGGCCTCGGCCTCCAGCAACTCGCGGACGGCGTTGAGGTCCTCCACCTCCTTCTGCGTGTAGACGCGGACGATGGCGCCGCGATTGCGCGGCCGGTCGACAAGGCCGAGGCGCTCCAGCTCGACGATGGCCTGGCGCACGATGTGGCGCTTCACGTCGAAGCGGGCGGCGATGGCCTCCTCGATCAGCCGCTCCCTCGGGTGGATGCGCCCGAAGACGATATCCTCCTCGAGCAAGCGCACGATCTCCAGCGCAACATCCTCGCCATTGCGCCGGTGACCTTCCGCGATCGCTGGCGCCGGGTCCGCGCGCCCCGCCGTCACCATCCGCTTTCTCCGCGTCTTTATTCGGTTCCGCCGGGGGCGGGCTGCCCGCCGGCCGGCCGCCGCTTCATGGCCCGTCCGAGGACGCCGAACAACGGGGTCGCCTGCAGCGCGGACAGGAGCGCGATCGCCAGAAGCGTCGCCGAGATGGGATTGGAGAGGAAGACCATCCAATCGCCTCGGCCGATGAGCAGCGACTGTTGGAGCGTCGTATCGAGGATCGGGCCGAGGATGAGGCCGATCACCAGCGGCGGCGTCGGGATGCGGAACGTGTCGAAGGCAAGGCCGAGCAGCCCGAACGCGATCATGAGCCCGATGTCGAACATGGAATTGTTGATCGCGTAGGCGCCGATCACCGACAGGACGACGATGACGGGGCCGACGACCCGGTTCGGGATCTTCGTGACCGCCACGCAGGCGCGGGTGAAGAACAGGCCCACGAAGAAGAGAGCGACGTTCGCCAGCAGCACCGCCCACAGGAGGGTGTAGGTGACGTCGCCATGGTCGGTCATCAGCGACGGTCCGGGCAGGATGCCGTGCACCATCAATCCGCCGAGCAGAACCGCGGTGGACGACGATCCCGGGATGCCGAGGGCGATGGTGGGGATCAGCGCGCCGCCGACGACGGCGTTGTTCGCAGCCTCCGGGGCAACGACGCCGGCCGGCGTGCCCGTCCCGAACTCCGACTTGTTGCGGGCGAAGCGCTTCGCCTCGTTGTAGGCGAACCACGAGGCCGTGTCGCCGCCGGTGCCGGGGATGAGCCCCGTGAAGACGCCGATCGCGCTGGAGCGCAGGCTGTTGGGCAGGAGGTTCACGAACTCGCGCAGCGTCGGCAGCATCCGGTCACGCAGGCTGGACACCCGGTCCTCGTCCTTCGGATTGCCCTCCACGATGAGCCGGACGGCCTGGGGAATGGAGAACAGGCCGATCAGCGCGACGGTGAAGTTGATGCCCGAGAAGAGGTCGAGGATGCCGAACGTGAAGCGGGGCGTCCCGGTGGTGAGGTCCATCCCCACGGTGGCGAGGAGAAGGCCGAGCGCACCGGAGAAGAGGCCGAGAACGGCCGTGCCCTGCGAGAGCGTGCCGATGATGGTGATGCCGAGGACGGCGACGGCGAAGATCTCCACCGGCCCGAAGTTCAAGACGACGCGGCCGAGGAGCGGCGCGACGGTGAGGAGGACGATCGAGGATATGACGCCGCCGATGAGGGAGGCGGTCAGGGAGAGGCCGAGCGCCTTGCCGGCCTGCCCTTTGCGGGCCATCGGGTGGCCGTCCATCACGGTCGCGGCGGCGGCGGGTGTGCCGGGTGTGCGCAGAAGGATCGCGGCGATCGAGCCGCCGTACATCGCCGCGATGTAGAGCGAGGCGAGCATCGCGAGCCCCGTCTCCGGCCGCAGGGAGTAGGTGAGAGGGAGCAGGAGCGCGATGGCCATCGTCGCCGAGAGACCGGGCATCGCGCCGACGAACATGCCGATCATCGTCCCGGCGAAGATCGCCACGATGTTGATCGGGTCGACGACGTTGGCGAGGCCGATCCAGAGGAAGGACTCCATACGAATATCCTCAGAACGCCGGGAACAGCGGGATGTTGAGCCTCAGGAACCAGACGAACACGCCGTAGATGACGGCGGTGACGACGGCGATCGTGAGCACGGCGACCGGGAGGCGCACCGGACGCAGCGCGAGGAGCGGCAAGGCGAGGAAGAGCGGCGTCGCGACCATGTAGCCGACGATCTCGATGGACCACGCATAGGCGACGATCAGCGCGACGAAGCCCGCGCCGAGGCCGATGCCGCGCCAGTCGACCGGGGATGAGGGGATCGCCTCAGCGTCACCCTCTCCGGCGAGGCGGGCCTTCCCCCACTGCAGCAGCTCCTGTGCGATGGCGAGCACGGCGAGAACGAGAACGGCCCAGCCGAGAAGGTCGGGCAGTTTGCGGGCGGTCGGCGGATAGTTTGCCGCTTCCCCCCACATGAAGATGACGAGACCGATCCCGGCCAGCGCGACGATGACACGCCCCATCGCAATTCCTCCGTCGTTTGTCGCGGGCCATGCGGACGGGGCGGCCCCCGTCCGCACGCGATGGGGTCTTACTGGTTGCGGACTTCGTCTTTGATCTCGTCCCAGATCTGCGTGTACTGCTCTTCCTGCTTCTTCAGCATGGCGGCGTAGTCATCGCCCGAGATGAAGTCGATGTTCATCGCGCGCTCGGCGGCGGCCTTCTGGAACTCCGGATTGTCAACGACCCGCTGCATGGCGTCGATCATCTGCTGCAGCGCCTCGGGCGGGAAACCGGCGGGGCCGCTGTAGCCGCGCGAGGAGCCGGCGACGAGGTCGTAGCCCAACTCACGCGCGGTGGGGACGTCCGGCAGGTCCGGCAGGCGCTCCTCGGCGAAGACGGCGAGCGCCTTCAGGTTGCCCTGCTCGATCTGCGGGAACGAGACGCCGACATTGGTGAAGCTCGCGTCGATCTTGCCGCCCATGGCCGCCGTCCACGACGGGCCGTCGCCCTGGAAGGGCACCTTCTGGAGCTGCACGCCGGCCGCCCGCTCGAACTGCAGCGAGGTGAAGTAGTCGTCGCCGCCGACGCCGGAGTTGCCGACGGTCACGGTCGCAGGGTTCGCCCGCGCGGCGTTCACGAAGTCCTCGAACGTGTTGAACGGGCTGTCCGCCGCGACGACGGCGATGCCCGGATCGGTCACGATGTTGGCGATCGGGGTCAGCTCGGAGATGTTGTAGGTGATCGACGGGTTCATGATGTAGTTGGTCGTCAGCATCGGCGTGTTGGTGATGCTGATCGTGCCGCCGTCGGCCTTGGTCTGCTTGGCGAGCCGCGTCCACGCGATCGCGCCCGTGGCGCCCGGAATGTACTCGTTGACGAAATTGACGCCGAGCTCCTCCGCGAGGAACGGCTGCACGAGCTGCGCCAGCGCGTCCGAACCGCCGCCGGCCTTGAACCCCTGCATCACGGTGACATCCGAGGCCGGATAGTCCTGCGCGACAGCCGGAGTGAAGGCCGTGGTGCCGAGTGCTGCCGAAAGGGCAAGCGCCATCATTGAGGTCTTCATGGTCGTTCCTCCCGTTGTTCGTCTTTTCGCGTGCGCCTCTTGCGGCGCTTGTGGCGAACAAACACCGCGGATGGAAACCTGTCAAACATATTGTTGACAATCCGGGGGCCAGGTCGATTTGATGCCGGCTCGATTTCAAGGATGCAAAAGATGGCCGAAGACGACGCACGCGGACTGAAGAAGGGGCTGACGAGCTACGGTGATTCCGCGTTCTCGCTGTTCCTGCGCAAGGCCTTCATCAAGGGCATGGGCTATTCCGACGACGCGCTCGATCGCCCCATCGTCGGCATCGCGGACACCTTCTCCGGCTACAACGCCTGCCACGCCAACGTGCCCGACCTCGTGGAGGCGGTGAAGCGCGGGGTAATGCTGGCCGGGGCGCTTCCGGTGCCGTTCCCGACGATCTCGATCCATGAGAGCTTCGCCTTCCCGACGTCCATGTTCACGCGCAACCTGATGTCGATGGACACCGAGGAGATGGTGCGCGCCCAGCCGATGGACGCGGTGGTGCTGATCGGCGGCTGCGACAAGACCGTACCGGCCCAGCTCATGGGCGCCGTCAGCGCGAACGTGCCGGCGATCCAGCTCGTCACCGGGCCGATGATGACGGGCAGCCATCGCGGCGAGCGTGTCGGGGCGTGCACCGATTGTCGTAGGTTCTGGGCCCGCTATCGCGCCGGGGAGATCGACGGCGAGGAGATCGCCGACGTCAACAACCAGCTCGTGCCCGGCGGCGGCACCTGCGGCGTGATGGGCACGGCGTCGACGATGGCGCTCGTCACCGAGGCGCTGGGGATGATGGCGCCCGGCGGGGCGACGCCCCCGGCGGTGTCCGCCGACCGCCGCCGCATCGCCGAGACCAGCGGCCGCCTCGCCGTTTCGCTGGCCGCGGAGGGGCTGACGCCGGCGCGCATCATGACGCAGAAGGCGTTCGAGAATGCTCTCACGGTGCTGCTCGCCACCGGCGGGTCGACCAACGGCATCGTCCATCTCGCCGCCATCGCCGGCCGCGCCGGTCTGAAGCTCGACCTCGACGCCTTCGACGCGATGGGCCGATCCGTCCCCGTTCTCGTCGACCTGAAGCCGTCCGGCATGAACTACATGGAGGACCTCCACCGCGCCGGGGGCCTGCCGACGATCCTGCGCGAGCTGAAGGATCACCTCCACCTCGACTGCATCACCGTCACCGGCCGCACCCTCGGCGAAAATATCGACGCGATGCCGGGCGGATGGTCGCAGTCCATCGTCTCCCCCGTCAGCCGGCCGTTCTATCCCGAGGGCGGCATGGCGGTGCTGCGCGGCAACCTCGCCCCGGGCGGGGCGATCGTGAAGCAGTCGGCCGCGAGCCCTGCCCTGATGACCCACCGGGGCCGCGCGGTGGTCTTCTCTTCGGTCGCCGACATGGGCGCGCGGGTTGACGATCCGGACCTCGACGTGAGCGAGGACGACATCCTCGTCCTGCAGAACGCGGGGCCGAAGGGCGCGCCGGGGATGCCGGAAGCCGGCTACATGCCGATCCCCAAGAAGATCGCGGCGAAGGGCGTGAAGGACATGGTCCGCATCTCCGACGCGCGGATGAGCGGCACCGCGTCGGGCACGATCGTCCTGCACGTGACGCCCGAGTCGGCCGACGGCGGCCCTCTGGCGCTGGTGCGGACGGGCGACATGATCGCCCTCGACGTTCCGAACCGCTCGCTGACGTTGGAGGTGTCGGACGAGGAGCTGGCGGCCCGTCGCGAGGCGTTCGTGGCGCCGGTGCATCCGGGCGCCGACCGCGGCTACAAGCGCCTGTTCCTCCAGACGGTCACGCAGGCGGACGAAGGCTGCGACTTCGACTTCCTGATCCCGGAGAAGACCGGCACGGTTCCCGGCCCGCGGGACAAGTAGCCGGACCGACGGGCGGGGCGCCCTTGCGGCGATGCCGGACACTGGCGGTGGGCGATCAGGGAGCGGATATTTTTTTTCCGCTCCCGTGCGCTCCGGCTTTAACGGCGGCTCAAACCGAACCGTCCGCACTTAGAGCTCGAGACCGAGGCGCGCGCACTCGTCATCCGTGCTGAGCTTGTCGATGAAGGCGTCGGCCACCTTGTAAGAGCCTTCGTCCATCATCGGCATCGTCGCGTTCAGCGACCAACCTTCCGGCGCCTCCTTGCCGCGCGTGCTGTAGCGCAGACACAGCGCTCCCCTCCGCTATAACGATCACGCCCGGTTGCCGAAAGACCCTGGTTCCGGATCGTACCCGCCGCGAACCGTCGACGTCGTTCGCTCATCACTCCGTCCTTGGAACGCTTGGCGTCGGTATCCGCTCGAGCGGGGCAGGCCAGGCAACCGAGACGCCATTGGGCGTCGACGGCGGCGCACGATCGGCCGCGCGCGCACCTGCGGGCAACGGCGCCGCCCACTCCGCAGGCCCCGGACCGCGGCGCTGCGGAGGGGTCGGCTAGGAAAATCCGCCACCAAAATGGACGACTCGCCGCCGCGCATTGTGCTGCCTGCATACATAAGAGGCAGCCCGGAAAATTGTTCGCGGATTAAGCAATCGGGCATTGCGCGGGGGTCCGGTGCGTGGTCCATTCACCTCCGCGATAACCATCCGCGACGCCACACATCACCGAAGAGCCTGTTCACGATGACCGAAGTCGATCACCGTAAGATCCTCGCCGAGCGTCTCGCAGCCAAGCTCGGACGCCGCACCGTTCTGAAGGGGATGGCCGCCAGCGCCGGAATGGCCGCAGCCGGCGGTCTCCTGATGCCGAAGGGAGCGCGTGCCCAGCAGTCAGGCCACCTGCGCGTCGCCGCGCTCAACCACATCGACACGCTGGACCCGCATTTCACCGGCTTCCTGTCGGCGATCCAGGTCATCAACAACATCCACAATGGTCTTCTGAAGATCACCTACGACGGCGAAGCGGTCCGCTTCGAGCCTGACCTTGCCGAGACCTGGGACCTGATCGACGACAAGACGCACGTCTTCAAGCTGCGCGAAGGCGTCATGTTCCACGACGGCACCCCCTGCGACGCAGAGGCGGTCAAAGCCTCGCTCTTGCGCGTGAAGGAGGGCGAGCCCACCTCGCCGCACGCCTGGAAGCTGGAGTTGCTCGACACCATCGAGATCCTGGATCCCCTCACGGTCCGCCTCACCTTCTCCACGCCCTACGCCTTCTTCCCGGTCGCGATGACCGGGTCGACCGGGCGCGCCGGAACGATCGTCTCGCCGGCCGCGGTGGAGAAATACGGCACCGACTACGGGCGCAATCCGGTCGGAACCGGCCCGTTCAAATTCGTGTCCTGGCGCGAGAACGACCGGATCGAGCTGGAAGCCAACCCGGACTATTTCGAGGAGGGCCTCCCGAAGCTCGAGCGCGTGACGTTCGTCATCATGAACGAGCCGTCCTCGGCGGTCGCGGCGATGTTCGCCGGGCAGATCGACGCGATGACCGACTGCCCGTACCAGCTCGTCCCGCAGATCACGGCCAACCCCCGGACCGAGCTCTACGGCGACGTCGAAGGCAACTATACCTATGTCGCGATGAATACGCGGCGGGCGCCGTTCGACGACATCAACCTGCGCCGCGCCGTCGCCGCGGCCATCGACCGCGAGACGCTGCTGAAGCAGGCCTATTTCGGCAACGCGATCCAGGCCTACTCGCCGATCTCTCCGCCGATGACGGACTTTTACGATCCCGAAATCGCCGCCTCCGGCCGCGGCCAGCACTTCGACCTCACCAAGGCCAAGGAGTGGCGCGCCAAGGCCGCGAACCAGGGCGAGATCACCGTCAACTACATGATGAGCGAGACGAGCGGGCCGACCGGCACGCGCATCGCGCAGGGTGTCGCGCCGATGCTCGCCCAGATCGGCATCAAGGCGAACCTCGAACTCATCGAGGCGGCGAACTGGGTGAAGCGCCGCAACTCGGGCGACTTCGACATGTTCGACTTCCTGTGGTCTGCCGACCTCGATCCGGACGAGACGCTCTACCCCGAGTTCAAGACCGGCGGCGCCTGGAACTTCCCCGGATGGGAAAGCGCCAAGTTCGACGACCTGTGCAAGCAAGCCCAGGTGATCCTCGACGTCGAAGAGCGGCGCAAGCTCTACTACGAGGCCGAAGACATCCTGATGGATGAGGCCCCGATCGCCATCGTCGCGCACATCAAGGTCTACAAGGTTCTCGCTGCCAACGTGGAAGGGTTCCAGTACGTGCCGGCTGATCTTCTCAACCTCCACACGGTGTCGCTCGCCTGATGTTCCGCTTCATCGCGGGCAAGGTCTTTCAGACCCTGTTCGTGCTGTTCCTCGTGTCGGTGGCGAGCTTCACCCTCCTGAAGCTTGCCCCCGGAGACCCCATCGAGATCGCCCTCGGGAACGAGTATTCCGAGGAGGCGCACCAGGACATGCTCGCCGAGCTCGGCCTGGACCGGCCCGTCGTGGAACAGTACGTCACTTGGCTCGCCGACTTCGTGCGCGGGGACTGGGGGACGTCCTACACGGCGCGCGCCGACATCTTCACCTATGCCTTCGTCGAGGCGCTGCCGGTCACGTTGACACTCGCGGTGTTCGCGCTGGGGCTCGCCATCCTCATCGGCGTACCGCTCGGCGTTTTGTCCGCCGTGAAGAAGGATACGCTGTGGGACGCCGGATCGGCCGCCTTCGCGCTGACCGGGACCGCCTTCCCGTCCTTCTTCCTCGGGATCGTCCTCATCTGGGTGTTCGGGGTGAAGTTCGCGATGTTCCCGGTGATGGGCTTCGTCGCGCCGTGGGAGGACTTCTGGGGCGGCCTCTATCACATGGTGCTGCCGGCCTTCACGCTCTCCACCTACTTCATGGCGATGATCGTGCGCCTCACCCGCGCCAACCTGGTCGAGGCGCTGGAAAGCCCCTACATCGCCGCCGCCCGCGCGCGCGGCGAACCCGGCTGGCGCGTCGTCTGGGTCCACGGCGTGCGCAACATCCTGATGCCGCTCGTGACGATCATCGGCCTCCAGCTCGGCGTGCTCCTACAGGGGGCGGTGCTGACGGAGACCGTCTTCTCCCTGCCGGGCGCGGGGCAGATGATCACCAACGCCGTCCTCAACCGTGAGTACGGCATCGTCCAGGCCGGCATCATGATGACGGCGACACTATTCGTCCTCGTGAACCTTGCCGTCGACCTCGCCTATCCGATCCTCGATCCGCGATTGAGGCCCTCCCGATGACCCTCCTCGATGGCGCTACGCCCGCACCCGCCACCGTCCCGCCGGTGCGCCGCCGGCGGCGCCTCACGATGTTCGTGCGCCGGCCTTTCTTCACGCTGGCGCTTCTCGTCGCCGCCGGTTTCGTCGTGTCGGCGGCCTTCGCCCCCGTCTTCGCCCCGTGGGACCCGACTTACCAGGACATCGGCGCGATGATGGCGCCGCCCGCCACCGCCGGCCACCTCCTCGGCACCGATTCCTACGGGCAGGACATCCTCTCGCGCATCCTGTTCGGGGCGCGCTATGCGCTCGGCATCGGCCTCGGCGCGGTGGCGATCGGCGCGCTCGGCGGCCTCGTCCTCGGCATGGCGGCGGGACTTGCGGGCGGACGCACCGAGTGGGTGCTGATGCGCATCGTCGACAGCATTCTGGCGCTCCCCTCGCTGATCCTCGCGGTCGCGTTCATCGCCATCCTCGGCCAGGGGGTCGACAAGGTGATCTACGCCGTCGGCGTCGCCCTCATCGGCCCGTTCGCGCGCACCGTGCGCGCCGACGTGATGCAGGTGCGCGCCCAGCTCTTCGTCGAGGCGGCCGGGCTGATGGGTCTCGCCTGGCTCACCGTCGTGTGGCGCCACATCCTGCCGAACGTCGTCTACCCGCTCGCCGTGCAGGTCACGATCCGCATCTCCGAGGCGATCCTCGTCTCCTCTTCGCTCTCCTTCCTCGGCATCGGCGTCACCCCGCCGACGCCCGACTGGGGGCTGATGATCTCCGAGGGGCGCGCGTTCGTCTCCTTCGCACCGTGGATGGCGGGGATGCCCGGCGCTGCACTCGCAATCCTCCTCATCGCCCTTTCCATCGTCGGCGACGGCATCCGCGAAGAGTTCGACCCAAAAATGCAGCGGGGCGGATCATGACGGCTCTCCTGTCGGTCCAGAACCTGACGCTCCACCGTGGCTCGCGCCGCATCCTCGACGACGTGTCGTTCGACGTGCCGAAGGGCGGCACCCTCGCCCTCGTCGGTGAATCGGGAGCGGGCAAGTCGACCATCGCCGTCGCGCTGATGGGGCTTCTGACGCGCGCCGAGGCGAGCGTGGAGGGCAAGGCGATCCTGGAGGACACCGGCGACCTCTTCACGCTGCGTCCGCGCGCCTGGACCCGCATTCGCGGCCGGCGCCTCGCCATGATCTTCCAGGATGCCGGCGCCGCGCTCGACCCGTGCTACACCGTCGGCGGGCAGATCGTCTCGACGCTGCGGCGTAATCTCGGCCTCTCGCGCAAGGCGGCGAGGGCGCGGGCGGTGGAGCTTCTGGAGAGCGTCGGCATCCCGGATGCTGCTGCCCGGCTCGGCGCTTACCCGCACGAGTTGTCGGGCGGCATGCAGCAGCGCGTGATGATCGCCATCGCCCTGTCCGGCAATCCGGCGCTTCTGTTCGCCGATGAGCCGACCTCCGCGCTCGACGTCACCATCCAGGCGCAGATCATGCGCCTCATCCTCGACGAGGTGCGGGCGCACGGCTCCTCCTGCATCTTCGTCCTGCACGATCTGGCGCTCGCCTCGCAGAGCTGCGACGAGGTGGTGGTGCTGTATGCCGGGCAGGTGATGGAGGCGGGCGACGCGAAGACGCTCCTCTCCGACCCGCGCCACCCTTACACGGCGCTCCTGAAGTCGTGCGTCCTCGAAATCGGCACGGCCGAGCTGACGCCGCCGGAGGGGAGCGTTCCCTCCTACGACGCGATGCCGGCAGGCTGCCGCTTCGCCACGCGCTGCCCGAACGCGCTGCCGCGCTGCGCCGGGGAGAAGCCGCCCCTGGTCCCGCGCGACGGGCGGAACGTCGCCTGCTGGAACCCTGTCGGCGTCCCGAAGGCGGAAGCGGCATGAGCGAAGAAGGCGCCCCGATCTTCGAGCTTCTCGACGTCGAGAAGATCTTCACCATCACCCGGGCCACCGGGCCTCTCAAGCGCGAGACGCTGCGGCTGCCGGCGCTGGACGGCGTGCGGCTGCGCATCAAACAGAACACCTCGCTCGCCCTCGTCGGCGAGAGCGGGTCCGGCAAGTCGACGCTGGTGCGCATCCTCCTCGGCCTCAACGAACCCTCCAACGGGCAGGCCCTCTTCCGCGGCCGGCCGATCGTCGAGGCGCGCAAGGGCCTCCGCGCGCCGTTCCACCGCGACGTCGCGATGATCTACCAGGACGCGCGCGGCTCGCTGAACCCGCGCATGTCGGTCGAAGCGCTGATCGCCGAGCCGATCCGCCATTTCCGCCTCTGCGCCGAGAAGGAGATCCCGGCGCGTGTCGCAGCGCTTCTGGCGCGAGTCGGCCTGCCGGCGGATGTGGCGAAGGCCTACCCGGCGGGTCTCTCCGGGGGGCAGGTCCGGCGGGTGGCGATCGCCCGGGCGCTCGCTTCCGAGCCGTCCGTCCTCGTCGCCGACGAGGCGGTGTCGGGCCTCGACGTGTCGACCCAGGCGCAGCTTCTCAATCTCCTCGCGGACCTGAAGCGCACCATGGGGCTGACGCTCGTCTTCATCACCCACGATCTCGGCGTCGCGAGCTATCTCTGCCAGGAGATCGCGGTGCTCTATCTCGGCCGGATCGTCGAGACGGGGCCGACCAACGATGTGTTGAACGCGCCGGCCCACCCCTATTCGGCCGCGCTGCGGCGGGCGGCTCCGGCTTTCTTCGAGCCCATCGCCGAGCCGCTGCCGGGCGAGATCCCCAGCCCCGTCAACCTGCCGCCCGGCTGCCGCTTCGCCGGCCGCTGCCCGCGCCGGCAGGACGACTGCCTGGCGCTCGACCCACCGCTCGGACGGGTGCTGCCGGGACGACATGCCGCCTGCATCCATCCGCTGACCGGATCGCCCGGCGGGCCGGCCGAGCGCGGCGACGCGGCCCCTTCCAATCCCGATGCTGTCCTATAGACCAACCCGGCCGCGCCGGGTCATACGCGCCGACTGGACCCCCGCGCCGGTCGGCGCTACCCCTTGATCCACCGCCCCCCTTCAGGACTGGTTTCTTGCGCAACCTCTTCCTTCCCGGCCGCTCGCCCACATTGGCGCGTGACGCCGCCGTCGCCACCTCCCATCCGCTGGCCACGAGCGCGGCGCTCGCGATCCTCGCGGACGGCGGCAACGCCGTCGATGCGGCGATCGCCGCGGTCGCCGTGCAGTGCGTCGTCGAACCCCACATGACCGGTATCGCGGGCGACTGCTTTGCGATCTACGCCCCGGCCGGCGGTGCGCCGGTCGCGCTCAACGGGTCCGGCCGGGCCCCCGCGGGCGCCAGCGTCGCGCGGCTGACCGACGCGGGGCTGACCGAAATCCCGCAGGCGAGCCCTCACGCCGTCACCGTCCCCGGCGCGATCAGCGCCTGGACGACGCTGCATGGCGACCACGGCCGGCTGCCGCTGGAGCGCGTGTTCGCCGCGGCGATCGACTATGCGGAAAACGGCTACCCCGTCACCGCCCGCGTCGCCGCCGACTGGGCGCTCGCCGAGCGGCTCCTCAACGGCAACGAAGGGGCGAAGGCGATACTTCTGCCGGGTGGCCGCGCCCCGCGGTTCGGTGAGCGGCACAGCCAGCCGCGCCTCGGCGCGCGTCTGCGTGAGGTGGCGGCCGGCGGCGCCGCGGCGTTCTACACCGGCGCCACCGCGCGCGCGATGGTCGCGGCGCTGAGCGCGCTCGGCGGCGTCCACACCGAGGAGGATTTCGCGAACGGGGCCGACACCGCCGTCTACGTCGACCCCATCGGCATGAACTATCGCGGTTACGAGGTGCTCGAATGCCCGCCCAACGGGCAGGGCGTCGTGGCGCTCCTCATCCTCAACATCCTCTCCCAATTCGACCTCGGGCCGGATGTCCCCCTCGCCGAGCGCATCCACATCCACGCCGAGGCGACGAAGCAGGCCTACCACCACCGCGACGAGCTCCTCGGCGATCCCGCCGGGATGGACGACCTCGTCGAGCGCCTTCTCTCGCCCGCCCGCGCACAGGCTCTCGCGGCGCGGATCCAGCCGGGCCGCGCCGGTCCCGCATCGCTCTGGGACGAGCCGGAGCACAAGGACACCGTCTATCTGTGCGTGGTGGACGGGGACGGGAACGCTGTCTCCTTCATCAACTCGCTGTTCCACGGCTTTGGCTCCGGGATCATGGATCCCGAGACCGGCGTCCTCTTCCACTCGCGCGGCGCGTCGTTCCGGCTGATCGAGGGGCATCCGAACGCGCTGATGCCGGGCCGCCGGCCGATGCACACCATCATCCCGGCGATGCTGCGCCGCGAGGGCCGCACCGTGATGCCGTTCGGCGTGATGGGCGGGCACTATCAGGCCGCGGGTCAGGCGGCGTTCCTCTCCGGGATGCTCGACCAGGGGCTCGACGTTCAGGCCGCGATGGATGCCCCCCGCGCCTTCGCGTTCGGCGGCAAGCTCCAAGTGGAGCCGACCGTCGACGACGCCACGCGCGAGACGCTGCGCCAGTGGGGTCATGCGGTGGACGTTGTGAAAACGCCCATCGGCGGCTCCCAGGCGATCTGGATCGACCGCGCGGGCGTCCTCCTCGCCGGCTCCGACCAGCGCAAAGACGGCCTGGCGCTGGGCTTCTGATCCCGGGATCGGGCAGGCGATCCGGCGTTTTATACGCGGCGAGCGATATGGCGGCCTGGCGGTCTCCGGCGCCAGGCCGTTGAAGGCACTGGCGGAGGCCCGCGCCCGGCACTCCGCAATCGCTGCGTCGGGGCAACCGAAGGGGATTGGGACCCCCTTCAGGCGACGTTCCAGCAAGTGTTCGACCTCCTCGTAGAGACGGGGACCACTGAGCATGGAGTGTGTCGCAGGCCACACGCTGAGAGCGTCGGCGCAGGCCATCACATCGCAACTCATTCCAAACGGACGTTTCCGACAATCCCTGCCCGCAGCACTCGAGTGGCCACGCCGAGATGGCCCGGCGCTACCGCGAGGGCGGCGATCTCTACGTGGCGGTTGGCGACTGATCGGGGCGTCGGCGAGCCGCTGGGCGCCTCACGGGGAGCGGCCCGCTCAGGTGATCCGGTCGATCAGCGCCTTCCACTCTGCCGCGACGGCGTGCGCGTCGAACATTGTCCGCGCGCGGTAGCGCGTCTCAGTGGCGCGCGCGTCCTGGTCCGGGTCGCCTCGTGCGGCCGAGATGTGGGCGATCAGGCGGCGGGCGTCCTCGACGGTGTCGTAGAGGTGGCCGGCCCCATCGCCGAGGAGGTCCTCCACGGCGTAACGGGCGGGCCACCAGTCCGGCGGGGCGTTCTCAGACACGAAGCGGGCCGAGGGCGCCACGATCGGCGCGCCGACGAACATTGCCTCGATGAGATTGAGCGTGTAGCTGGCGACGAGGCTATGCGCGTAGACATAGGCGCGGCAATCGCGGATCAGGTCCAGCTGCAGGGCGGGCGGCGCGACACCCCTGGCGAACGGGATCGCCTCGTTGCCGAGCCCGTAGAGGCCCGTCTCGTGACCCGCGACGATGCGCTCATAGTCCCCGCGCGACGGGCTGGCACCGGCGCGCTCCAGATGGTTGCAGAAGGTGACGAGCCGCGGGCCGCCGCGCCAGCGGGGATAATCCTCGGGAAATTTGCCGAACGCGATGACGGCGTCGGCGGGGAGCCAGTCCGGATGCGTCTCGCGCGGCGAATAGCGGACCACGGTCAGATGCGGCGCGACCGGGCGCAGCCTCATCTCGTCCGCGGTCGTCGTCTGGCCGAGGGTGCGGCGGATCAGCGGGCGCCGCCTCAAGGCGTCGATGTTGCCGAGGATCAGGTCGGTTTCGTGATTGATGATCACGGCGTCGAAGCGGTCGATGAAATCGGCCGAGAACCTGCGCACGCCGTTCGGCTTGGTGACGCCGCCGGCCTCGGCGGCGGCGAGATCCTCGGCCTGGCCGGCGCCGGGGATCGGCCCGCGCAGCCGATTGCCGCGGCAGGCCGGATTGCCGTAGCTGTCGGCGGAGGACACGTCGTGGGTGTTGATGCTGAAGACGTCGAACCCGGCGGCCATCAGCAGCCGGACATCGTCGTACTCCAGCACCTCGTGCACCGCGCTGTAGAGGATCTTCTTGCGACGGGTCATGCCGGCTCGTGGGCGGTGCTCGTCGGCGTCACCGGCGCCGCCCCGGTTTAGGAGGCGCGCCGCCGGTCCGCTCGGAACCGGCGACGCGCCCGAGGCGCTGCCTACGAGCGGGGCCAGGCGGTGCCCTGGTCGCGTTCGATCTGGCCGATGCCCTTGTTCACGAACTTCTGGATGCGTTTTCCTTCCCAGGTCTCGGTCGTGTAGACGTTGCCGTCCGAATCGACCGCGATGCTGTGGACGCCGTAGAACTGGCCCGGCTGGCGCCCGCCGCCACCGAAGGCGCTGATTTCCTCCAGCGATTCCCGCTCCAGGATACGCACCACGCGGTTCATCCCGTCGGCGAGGTAGACGAAGCGCTGCTCGGGATCGGGCGAGAAGGCGATGTCCCAGGTCGACCCGGCGCCGAGCGTCTCCTTGGCGTAGAAGGCCTCCTTCACGAAGGTGCCGTCCGGCTGGAAGATCTGCAGTCGGTTGTTGACGCGGTCACACACGTAGACGAGCCCGTCGACGGCGCGCTCGACGCAGTGGACCGGGTTGCGGAACTGTTGGGCGGGCTCGGCGTCGGGGTCGTAGGGGCCGAGGTCGGTGTCGTCGGGCTTGTTGCCGTAGGCGCCCCAGAAGCGCTTCATCTCGCCGGTGTCGGCGTCGATCACCGCGACGCGCTTGTTGCCGTAGCCGTCGGCGAGGTAGGCCTCGTTGGTCTCTGGATCGACCCAGATCTTGGCGACGCGGCCGAAATTCTCCTCGTCGTTGCTGCCCGCGTTCGTGCCCGATCCGCCGACCTGCATCAGGAACTTGCCGTCCTTGGTGAACTTCAGGACCATCGCGTCGTCGGCGCCGTTGCCGCCGATCCACACGTTGCCCTTGTAGTCGACGTGGAGGCCGTGGTTGGAGGCCGGCCAGTCATAGCCCTCGCCCGGACCGCCCCAGGAATCGAGGAGGTTGCCCTCCTTGTCGAACACCAGGACGGGCGGCGCGCCGGTGCAGCAGCCCTGCGTGACCTTCGGCTCCAGCTCGGCGGTCTTCTCGTTGTCGTCGAGGGTGGAGGAGCCGCGGTGGATCATCCAGATGTGGTCCTCGTCGTCGACCCAGAGGCCGATCGCCATGCCGAGAAGCCAGTTGTTCGGCAACGGCTTGGGCCAGAAGGGATCGACCTCGAACATCGGTCCTTCGACGCTGGCGTCCTGCGCCTGGGTCTCGAGGGCGGCCTGGCCGAACCAGAGCGCGCCGCCCAAGGCCAGCACGCCGGCGCTCCAAGCAAAGCGCCGTAGATTTTGCAAAGGCATGTGATATTTCCTCCGGTAACGTTTTGATTCTTCTTTGCTATCCGGTCGGGTCTGATGATTTTTCGGGCCATCGACCTGCAAACACTTTATCAAGTGCGCGATACTTGTCATGCAATATTGTTGACAAAATGATCAGATGAACGGTCATGTCGAGGACATTGCCGGGGAATCCGCTGGCCACAGGACGGAACCCCGAGGGGAGACGACGATGATGGTATCCACCCGCGGCCCGCGCGCCGCCACCGCGAGCGCGCCCGGCGGCCGATCGCCCGCCCATATGCGCGCCCTCCGGCTCGCCGCACTTGTTCTGGCCGCCGTCGGGGCGCTCGCCGGCCTCATCGCAGTAATGGTCGCAGGATCGGCCCGGCCGGCGCTGGCGCACGACACGCCGGCCGACATCCGCATCACCGGCTTCGTCAAACCGGCGGAAGAGCGGCTCGAACTCCTGCTGCGGGTGCCGATGCGCGCGCTCATCGAGGTCGACTTTCCCAAGCACGGGCGGGACTATCTGACCGTCTCGGAGGCCGATCCGGCGCTGCGCAACGCGGTCAAGCTCTGGCTGACCGACAACATCGACGTCACCGAGGACGGCCGCCTCCTCGCCAAGCCCGAGGTGACGGCGGTGCGGGTGTCGCTGCCGTCGAACCGCGCCTTCACGAGCTTCGAGACGGCGCGCGCCCACCTCTTCGAGCCCAAGCTCGCCGACGACCTCGACCTCTACTGGAACCAGCAGATGCTGGACGTGCTCCTGACCTACCCCATCGCCTCCGACACCTCCCGTTTCGCGCTGCGCTTCGGGGTCGAGCAGTTCGCGCTGAGGGTAGACACCACGTTGCGTTACCTGCCGCCGGACGGGGGCGTGAGGGCGTTCGAGTTCACCGGCAATCCAGGCCTTCTCCAGCTCGACCCCTCCGCGGTCGACGCGGCGCGGCGCTTCTTCGTGTCGGGGTTCGAGCACATTCTGGGCGGGGTCGACCATCTCCTCTTCCTGCTGTGCCTGGTGGTGCCCTTCCTGCGGGTCGGCCCGCTCCTCGTCCTCGTCACCTCGTTCACGGTGGCGCACAGCCTGTCGCTCGCCGCGGCGGCGTTCGGCTTCGTGCCCAACGCGCTGTGGTTCGGGCCGCTGATCGAGACGCTGATCGCCGCAACGATCCTCTGGATGGCGCTCGAAAACATCGTCTTCGCGGTGGGGCGCGGGCGGCGAGGCGCGGCGCGGGCGGGCCGCGAGCTCGAACGGCGCTGGATCGTCACCTTCTGCTTCGGGCTGATCCACGGCTTCGGCTTCTCGTTCCTGCTGGTCGAGGAGTTCCAGTTCGCGGGAACGCACCTCGTGACGGCGCTGGCGGCGTTCAATCTGGGGGTGGAGGCGGGCCAGATCGCCGCGCTCATCGTGATGGTGCCGCTGCTGCGGCTGGCGTTTGCGAAGCTGGTGCCGGAGCGGATCGGCGTCGTCATCGTCTCGGCGCTGGTGGTGCACACGGCCTGGCACTGGATGATGGAGCGGGGCGAGGCGCTGATGGCCTTCCCCTTCCCCGCTCTCGACCCGGCCTTCCTCGCCGGGCTGCTGCGCGCGCTGCTGGCGCTTCTGGTGATCGGCGTGGTGCTGGCGCTGGTGAACATGGTGGTCGGCCGGTGGACGGCTTCGATGGGCGGCCAGTGGAAGCGCGGCCGGCTCTCCTGACGGTGCGACGTGGCGCCCGCCGAGTAAATTTCTTCTCGTTCCGCGAGAAGGAATCTTCGCAGAGCGAGAAGGCTCACTTTACCGGCCCGTGAGGTTCGGCCACCGTCCTCGAAACGCGGCCCCGAGAGCCGCGATCGGAGGACCTGCGATGAGCGCATTCGAGCGGTCGTCGCCCGTCGACGTTCGGCCGGAACGTGCCGCCCGCGGCACCGCGGCATCCATGAACGGCAACGCGAAAGCGCGCGTCGAGGGGCAGGCGGACGGCGACACACGGGCGAACGGCGAAGCACGGGCGACGGGCGAAGGACGGCCCGGCGACGACACGCGGACCAGTGACGCCGGCGCGGCGCGCTCGGCGCTCGCCAAGGGGCTCGACCTCCTCACCGTCATCGCCGAGCGCGGTGTCGACGGGATGGGCCTCAGCGCCGCCGCCCGCCGCGCCGACATGCACGTCGCCACCGCGCACCGCCTGCTCGCGACGCTGACCGAGACCGGCTATGTCAGCTTCGACCCCTACTCCAAGCGCTATCACCTCGGCATCATGCCCTACGAGATCGTCGGCCGCGCCGGCGAGGACGTCGCCTTCGTGCAGCTGAGGCGGCGCATGCGGTGCGCGCTGCGCTCCAGCGAGGCGGACGTCGGCGGCATCTTCTGCCTCTCGGTGCCGACGCGCGGCGAGGCGCTGTGCATCGACGTCGTCGAGGGCGGATGGGACATCAAGGTCTCCACGCTCAAGGTCGGCTCGCGGCGGCCGCTGGGGGCCGGCGGGGCAAGCCTTGCCCTCCTCGCCGCCCTCCCCGAGACCGAGCGCGAAACGGTCCTCACCCGCGAACGCGAGCGCTACACCAAATATGGCGACCTGACCGCCGACACCGTGCGCGCCGCGATCGCCCGCTTCGCCGAGGACGGCTACGTCGTCAACGAGGCCGCCATCATTCCCGATATCGCCGCCATCGGCATTCCGCTGTTCGAAGGCGGGCGCTCGGTCGCGGCGATCTCCGTCACCAACGTGCAATCCCGCCTCGCCCGGCAGCGCGAGAGCGTGGTGGCGGCGATGCGCGCCGTCGCCGAGCGCGCCGGATTCACGCTGCCGAGGATTGCCTGATGTACCCGATCGACCTGTTCCACCGGCAGGCCCGCAAGACCCCGGACCTCACCGCCGTCGAATGGGACGGCGGGGCGATGACCTATGCCGAGCTCGACGCCGCCTCCGCCGCCTTCGCCGCGGGGCTCCAGGCGATCGACCCGGCGCCCGGCTCGCGCGTCGGCATCTGCGCTTATAATCACGCCGAGCACGTCGTCGCCTGGGTCGGCACGCTGGCGGCGGGAAAGGTGTGGGTGCCGCTCTACCCGAAGAACCGGGCCGAGGAGATCGGCCGGGCGATCGAGTTCACTGAGATGTCGATCGTCGTCGCCGACCCCGATGTGCGTCACCTCGTGGATGGCGGCACGGCGCACGTCCTCACCACGGCGCCCGACACCGGCGCCGACACGGTCGCGGGGCTCCTCGCGCGTCACCAGGGCGAGCGGCCCGCCTTCCACCCGCTGCCGCTGGACGCGACGCAGGCGATCAAGTTCACCGGCGGGTCGACCGGGGTGCCGAAGGGCGTGATGCAGCCCTACCGCGCCTGGAACACCAACATCGCGACGCAGATCGTCGCCTGGGGGCTCGTCGAGGGCGACCGCTATCTGACCGCCGCGCCGATCACCCACGGCACCTCGACCTACATCATGCCGACTTTGGCGACCGGCGGCACCATCGTCCTCATCGACCGGCCGCGCCCGGCCGACGTGCTGGCCCAGCTGGCGGAAAACGGCATCACCACCACCTTCCTGCCGCCGACGATGATCTACATGATGATGCGCGAGGCGGACGCGGACCGGCTCACCTTCCCGCGCCTCAGGAACCTCGTCTACGGCTCGGCGCCGATGCGCTCGGAGGAGATCGCACGCGCGCAGGCGATGTTCGGCCCCGTCGTCGCGTCCACCTACGGCCAGACCGAAGCGCCGCAGATCGCGACGATGATCTCGGCGCAGGATCTGACGCGCGAGGACAAGCGCGCCTCGGTCGGCCGCGAGACCTTCCTCACCCGCGTCGCGATCCTCGGCCCCGATGGGCGCGAGGTGCCGACGGGCGAGATCGGCGAGATCGCCATCCGCGGCGACCTGGTGATGACGGGCTACTGGCGCCAGCCGGAAAAGACCGCCGAGACGATCAAAGACGGCTGGCTGATGACCGGCGACCTCGGCGCGTTCGACGACGAGAGCTTCCTCTTCATCAAGGGCCGCTCCAAGGACGTCGTCATCACCGGCGGCTTCAACGTCTACCCGTCCGACGTGGAGCCGGTGATCGCCGAGGACGATGCGGTCGCCGACTGCGCGGTGTTCGGCGCGCCGGACGAGAAGTGGGGCGAGGCGGTGCTCGCCGCGGTCGAGCCGAAGCCCGGCCGCACGGTCGACGCGGAGGCGATCATCGCCCGCGTGAAGGACCGGCTCGGCCCGGTGAAGGCGCCCAAGGCGGTCGTCGTCTACCCCGCCCTGCCCCGCAACGCTTACGGCAAGCTCCAGAAACAGGTGCTGGTCGACGACTTCGTCGCGCAAAGAAATAAGGAAAGCGCATGAAAACGCCCCCCACGACGGCGCTGTCCCACCACGACCTCACCAACGTCTATTATCGTGACCGCAATCTGGTCGAGGACATCCTCGCCCCCGGCCGCGATGCCGACTTCCTGGGCGTCGCCGTGTGGCACATCCTGGGCCGCGAGATCTCGGACGGCGAGCGGCGCGTGCTCAACGCGGTGCTGATCACCATGATGGAGCATGGCCTCACGCCGAGCGCCATCGCCACCCGCTCGATCTACATGAGCGCGCCGGAGAACCTTCAGGGCGCGGTGGCGGCGGGGCTCCTCGCGGTCGGGTCGAGCTTCGTCGGCACGGTGGAGAACAACGCGCGGCTTCTGGAGCGGATCGTCGCCGCCGGGGATGACGGCGAGCGGGTGGCGGGCGAGATCGTCGCCGAGCATGTCGCCCGCAAGGCGCCGCTGCCGGGGTTCGGCCACCACCTTCACCGCCCGCGTGACCCGCGCGCCTACCGCCTGCTCGAAATCGCCGGCGAGAACGGCATCGACGGGCCTTATTGCGCGGCGCTGCGGCTGCTGTCGGCGAAGCTCGACGCGGCGCGCGGCAAGGAGACGACGATCAACGCGACCGGCTCCACGGCGGCGCTGCTGGGCGAAATGGGGATCCCCGTGGCGCTGATGCGCGGCTTCTGCGTGCTGGGCCGCACTGCCGGGCTGATCGCCCACATCGCCGAGGAGCAGAAGCGCCCCTCCGGCCGGTTCATCTGGGAGACGATCGACGAGGCGATCCCCTACGCGCCCGAGGACGAGACGCCGGCGGGCGGCGGGCTGAAAACCTCATGACGTCGCCCTGCCTCATCGCCGGCGACGCGGAGGGAGCGCGAGGGAGGAACGCCCTCGCAGCGGCGGTTCCTCACGGCACCACGCCGATGTCTCCAGCGAAAGGCCGGTCGGCATGACCCGCACCGCCCTCGTCACCGGTGCCGCGCGCAACATCGGCGCGGCCATCGCGAAGCGCCTGACGGCCGACGGGTTCGCGGTCGTCGGCCTCGACCGGATCGCGCCCGAGCACGACGCCTTCGCCGAGTTCGTGGAGTGCGACCTGTCGGACGCCGCAACACTCGGCGCGGTGATGGACGACGTCGTCGCCCGCCACGCGGTGACGGCGCTCGTCAACAATGCCGGCATCGTCATACCCGCGCCGGTGGAGAGCGCCGACCCGGCGTCGATCGCGGCGGTGACGGCGGTCAACATCACCGCGCCGCTGATCATCCTGCAGAAGGTGCTGCCGGCGATGAAGGCCGCCGGGTGGGGGCGCGTCGTCAACATTTCGAGCCGCGTCGCGCTCGGCAAGGAAGACCGCACCGCCTACTCGGCGACGAAGGCGGGGCTTCACGGCGTCACGAAGACATGGGCGCTGGAACTCGGGACGCACGGGATCACCGTCAACGCCGTCGGGCCGGGGCCGATCCGCACCACGCTGTTCGACGCGGTGAACCCGCCCGGCGCGCCGCGCACCGAGGCGATCATCGCCAAGGTGCCGGTGGAGCGGCTCGGGACGCCGGACGACATCGCCGACGCCGTCGCCTTCTTCACCTCGGAGCGGGCCGGGTTCGTCACCGGCCAGGTGCTCTACGTCTGCGGCGGCATGACCATCGGCTCGGTCTGAGACCGGCCGACACCAACCATAAAAGGAGGAAACACATGACCACGATCACACGGCGCGTCGCAACCGCCGCCCTCGCCGGAATCGGGCTCGGGCTGGGCTTCGCCACTGGCGCATACGCCGCCGACTATCCCGCCAAGCGCGTGACCATCATCGTGCCCTATAGCGCAGGCGGGGCGACGGACGTTCTCGCCCGCCAGGTGGCGCAGGGCCTTTCGGAGGCGTGGGGGCAGACGGTGACGGTGGAGAACCGCCCCGGCGCGGGCGCCACGCTCGGCACCGCGCAGGCCGCCCGCGCCCGGCCGGACGGCTACACCCTCTTCATGGGCCAGGTCTCGTCCCACGGCATCGCCCCGGCGGTCTACGCCAACCTGCAATACGATGCGAAGGCCGACTTCGTGCCCATCGTCTGGATCACTCAGATCCCCAACGTCATGGTCGTGCCGAAGGACTTCGAGGCGGCCAGCGTTCAGGAGTTCATCGACGTCGCCAAGGGCGAAAATCTGAGCTTCGGCTCGTCCGGCACCGGCTCGTCGATCCACCTCTCGGGCGAGATGTTCAAGTCGCGCACCGGGCTCGACATGACGCACGTTCCCTATCGCGGCAGCGGCGAGGCGGTGCCTGCGCTGATCTCCGGCGACATCGACGTGATGTTCGACAACCTCCCCTCGGCGATGGCGCAGATCAAGGCCGGGACGATCCGCCCGCTCGCGGTCACCTCGGCCGAGCGCGAGCCGTCGCTGCCGGACGTGCCGACGCTGGCCGAACTCGGCATTCCGGAGCTGGAGGGCTTCGAGGCGGTCGCCTGGTTCGGACTTCTGGCGCCTGCGGGGACCGATCCGGCGATCGTCGAGGCGATCAACGCGGCGACCAACGAGGTGATTTCGGGCGAGGCCTTCCAGACCTACGCCGCCGCGAACGGCTCGGCGGTCGTCGGCGGCACGCCGGAGGAGTTCGCCACCTTCATCGACGGCGAGCTGACCAAGTGGGCCGACGTGGTGGAGAAGGCCGGCGTGCGCGTCGAATAATCCGCGGGGCGCCGTCCTCCCAAGATCATCGCCGGGCGCCGGGTGCGCCCGGCGCTTCCCATTTTCTCTCGCGTCTGGAGAGTCGCGATGACGGACACCGTCCACACCCCGCCGGACACGCCGGCCCTTCCCGCAGCCGTCGCCCGCCGCTCGATGCGCGACGTCGCCTTCGGGCTTCTCACCGCCGCCGCCGCCGCCCTGTTCGCGGCCTTCGTCATCCCCGCCTTCATCTCGGTGCCGGGAAATGTGAAGGCCGCGCCCTTGTCGCCGGCCTTCCTGCCCTACGTCCTCACCGGGCTGATCGGCCTTCTCGGCCTCGTCTGCGCCGCGCAGGCGATGTTCGGGCGCGGCGTCCCCAAGGAGGACGGCGAAGGGTTCGACCCGGCGCGCCACTGGCCGCTCAGCGCCCTCCTTCTCGCCGCCGTGTTCGCCGCCTTCTGGTGGCTGCCGGAGCGGGTCGGCATGCTCCCCGTCGCCGTCGGCACGATGGCGGCGATGCTGCTCGCGGGCGGTGAGCGCAACGTCCTGCGGCTGGTGCTAGTCGCGGTGGCGGTGCCGGTTCTCATCTGGCTCTTCTTCACCAAGGTGGCCATGGTGCCGCTTCCGGAGGGGCCGCTGGAGGCCCTCGTCGCATCATGATGGACGCCATCTCCGCCGGCCTCGGCCTGTTCTTCACGCTGCAGAACTTCCTCGCGATCGGCGCGGGGGTGATGATCGGCGTCACCATCGGTTCCATCCCGGGCCTGACGGCGACCATGGCGGTCGCCCTCGCCCTCCCCTTCACCTTCTCGCTGCCGCCGGTGACAGGCATCCTGCTTCTGGTCGGCATTTATAAAGGCGGCATCTTCGGCGGCTCGATCTCGGCCATCCTGATCCGCGCGCCGGGCACCCCGGCGGCCGCCTGCACCACGCTCGACGGCTATCCGATGGCGCGGCGCGGCGAGGCGGGCAAGGCGCTCGAGATGGCGCTCTACGCGTCGTGCATCGCCGACGTCATCTCGAACCTCGCGCTGATCTTCCTCGCCGGGATGATCGCCAGCATCGCGCTCCAATTCGGCGCGCCGGAATATTTCTGGCTGATCGCCTTCTCGCTCACCATCGTCATCTCGATTTCCGGGTCCTCGCTCACCAAGGGGCTGATCTCGGGTCTCGTGGGCGTGCTCCTCTCCACCGTCGGGCTGGACCTCGTCTACGGCACGCAGCGCCTGACCTTCGACAACTTCAACCTGATGGGCGGGATCGGCTACATCCCGCTTCTCATCGGCCTGTTCGCGATCCCCGAGGTGATCGAGTTCTACCTGCAGCGGACCGGCCATCTGGAGGCCAACAAGAGCGATCGCACCCGCGTGTCTTGGCCGGAATTCCGACGCTCGCTACCGACCATCGTGCGCGGTAGCCTGATCGGCGTGGCGCTCGGCTCGGTGCCGGGGATCGGCGCCACCGCCGCCTCGTTCCTGTCCTACGGCGAGGCGCGGCGGGCGTCGAAACATCCCGAAACTTTCGGGCGCGGCGAGATCCAGGGCGTCGCCGCCGCGGAGTCCGGCAACAACGGCGTGGCGGGGGCGACGTTGATTCCGCTGCTCGCTCTCGGCATTCCGGGCGACGTCGTGACCGCGGTCATCCTCGGCGCCTTCATGCTGCAGGGGCTGACGCCGGGGCCGTTGATGTTCCAGGACAATATCGACCTCATCTACGCGCTGTTCGCGGGGATGATCGTGGCATCCGTGGTGCTGTTCGTGGTCGGCCGGTTCGCGATCCGCCATTTCGCGCGCATCGCCGACATTCCGCGCCACATCCTCATCCCGATGGTGCTGCTCTTCTGCGTGTTCGGCAGCTACGCGGTTCAGAACCAGATGTTCGACGTGGTGGTGATGCTCGCCTTCGGGGTGCTCGGCTTCGTCATGGCGCGGGTGGGGATGGCCTCGGCGCCCTTGCTGATCGGCTTCATCCTCGGCCCCCTGTTCGAGGACAATCTGCGCCGCTCCTATCTCATCGCCAACGATGCGGCGGTGTTCATCAGGAGCCCGATCTGCTGGTTCTTCATCGCGGCGACGGTGCTGTCGCTCTATGTCGGGCTGCGCAAGGAGATGCAGTCGGCCCGCCTCGCACGCCAGCTGGCGGAGAAGGGGCAGTTGGCCGAGAAGGGATCAACAGTATGAGCGGACAACTTTCGGGGCGCGTCGCGGTCGTCCTCGGCGCCGGGTCGCTGGGCGAGGGGATCGGCATCGGCAAGGCGATCGCGCTCGCCTTCGCCGGAGCGGGCGCGCATGTCGCGGCGTTCGACGTCGACCTCGCCGCTGCGCAGGAGACCGCGCGGCTGTGCGAGGAGGCGGGCGGCCGCGCCGAGGCGGGCGCGGTCGACGTTCTCGACGACGCCGCGCTCACCGCCGCCATAGCGGGCGTCGCGGAGAGGCACGGGCGGATCGACGTGCTCCACTGCAACGTGGGGCTGGGCAAGGCGGGACCCTCGGCGGCGACCTCGGCGGCCGACTGGCGCCGCATCGCCGACGCCAACCTCACATCGCTGCACGTGGCGACGAGCGCCGTCGTGCCGGTGATGAGCGCGCGCGGCGGGGGCGTGGTGCTCGCCACCTCGTCCATCGCCGGCCTCCGCGATGTCGGCTACCCGCACCTCGCCTACGGCGCCACCAAGGCGGCGGCGATCCACTTCATGCGGCTGTTCGCGATCGAGCACGCCGCGGCCGGGATCCGCGCCAACACGGTGATCGCCGGGCTGATCGACACCCCGCGCATCCGCAAGACGCTGGCGTCGTCCTACGGCGGGCGCAGCTTCGACGAGGCGCGGGCCGCCCGTGCCGCGCAGGTGCCGCTGGCGCGCATGGGGACGGCCGAGGACGTGGCCGATGCGGCGCTCTTCCTCGCCTCCGACCGCGCCGCCTACATCACCGGCACCGAACTCCTCGTCGACGGCGGCTTGGCGGCGACGGTGCGCCAGGCGGGGACGTAGGGCGCCCTCCGTCCCGCTGGCGCCGCCCGCTCACGTCTGCCGCGGATCGCTCTCGGCGGGGTCGAGCGGGCGGGCGGAAAGCCCCAGCCCCATGGCGGCCATCACGCGCAGCACCGTGGAGAATTTCGGATCGCCCTGCTCGCCGAGCGACTTGTAGAGGCTCGTCCGCCCGACGTTCGCCTCGGCGGCGATCCCCGCCATGCCGAGCGACCGCGCCACCTCGCCGAGCGCCCGCCGAAACTCGGCCGGGTCGCCGTCCTGCATCGCGTCCGACAGATAGGCCGCCCGCGCCTCCGGGCTGTCCAGAAAGGCGGCCTCGTCGAACTCCGGCAGCGTGGTCACGTCAATCGTCTTCGTCATCGCCCCCATCCCCAACCGTCGATGCAAGGATCTTCGCTTTCGCGATATCGGATTGCTGGCTGTCCTTGTCGCCGCCCAGCAAAAGCACCACGATCGTTAAGCCCAGCCGGGTGAAATAGACGCGGTACCCCGGCCCGAAGTCTATCCGAAGCTCGCTGACCCCGCCGCCGACCGGTTTGACGTCACCGAAGTTGCCGGCCTTCATCCGCCCGATCCGCCGGACGATGACCGCCCGTGCCCGCACATCCCGAAGCCGCCGCAGTCATGTGTCGAATGCGGGAAGCGAAACGATCTTCATCCCGGCAATGTATCCTATGGAAGACACATTGCAAGCGGACTGTCTTCTGTAGGAGACAGAGATTCACCTCCCCCGTGGCGGCGCGCTCACAAATTGCGCTGCACGGCGGAGCGGGCGACGACGCCGGGGCGGAGGCGCTCGTCGGGGCCGTAGTCGGCTGCGGGGTGGAAGAAGAGCGGCTCGGCCGCGTCCAGCGTTCGCAGCCGCTCGGCCCAGGCGGCGAGCTGGGCGGCGCGGCCCTCCTCGCTCTCGCGGCCCGGCATGTAGGCGACGCACGGCGGCAGCACCTCGAACCCGGTATAGCGCAGGAGGCCGTTGTGGATCGGCCAGAGCACGGCGAGGATGTCGCCGTCGATGCCGTCCGGCGCGTAGGTGGCGGCCGAGGTGCCGGTCGTCGCCGCGACGATCGCCCGTTTGCCGCGGAACAGCCCCGTGTCGTACTTCGCGCCCGCCGTGTAGGCGAAGCCGCGCGCGAACACCCGGTCGGCCCACCCCTTCATGATCGCCGGCATGCCGAACCACCAGACCGGGAATTGAAGGATCAGAAGGTCGGCGGCGGCGAGCTTGGCCTGCTCGGCGGCGATGTCGGGGGCGATGGTCCCGGCCTCCATGGCGGCCGTCTGCTCCCGCGCCAAAGAGAAGCGCGCGGGATCGGCGCGCGGCCCGGCGATGTCGGCGGGACCGGCGACCGCGTTCCAGCCCATCCCGTAGAGGTCGGAGACGGTGACCCGATGGCCGAGCGCCGTGAGGGTCGTGACGGCGACGTCCAGCATCGCCGCGTTGAACGAGGCCGGCTCGGGGTGGGCGTAGACGATGAGGACGTTCATGGCGGATCCTTCGCGGCCGGTGGTCGGCCCATCGCAGGTAGCGACCCCCACCTATGCCCGCCATTAAAGATTGGGCCGATCAGCCATCGACGGATTCTATGGCTCGCCGCCCCCCGTCCCGGCCAGCACCCTCCCCTGCCACACGCCCTCGTCGGCGAGCGCCCGCGTCGTCTCCTCGATCGTGCGCACGGCGTAGCGGGCGAGGCGCGAGGTGGCCCTATCGGCGGGCGTCGCCAGCAGAAGGCGGCGAAAGGGGGCCGGTCCGGCGAAGGGGGCGTGCCACAGCCGGCCGGCGGCGATGTCGCCGTGCAGCGGGGCGACGGGCAGGATGGTGTAGCCGCGCCCGCTGGCGACGAGGCCCTTCAGCGTCGCGTAGCTGTCGGCCTCCACGCGCACGTCCAGCGAGGCGCCCGTCGCCTCGGCCCAATGCTCCACCACGGTGCGCAGCCCGTTGCCGACGCTGGGGAGGAAGAAGCGCAGCCCCGCGATGTCGTCCGCGCCCACCGGCCCGGCGCGCGGCGGCTCGGTGGGCGGGCCGATCAGCGCCAGCGTCTCCTCGATCAGCGGCGTGACGGTGAGCGAGGACCCGGTGCGCGTGCCGTAGAGGATGGCGACGTTGATCTCGCCCCGCCGCAGCCAGTCGACGAGGCTCGCCGAATAGGCGCTGACGATGCGCAAGGTGGCCTCCGGGTGACGCTCCTGGAACGCCGTCACCAGGCGCACCGAGAGAAGGTCCGACACCGTCGGCGGCATGCCCACGGCGACGTGCCCGCGCAGCGGCGTGTCCTCCCCGGCGACGCTGGCGCGCAACTCCTCCAGCTCGGCCATGACACGCCCGGCGTGGCGCAGGACGGCGAGGCCCGCCTCCGTCGCCACCATGCCGCGCCCGTGCCGATCGAACAGGCGCACGCCGAGCTCGGCCTCCAGAAGCCGCACCTGCCGCGACAGAGCCGGCTAGGCGATGTTCAGCCGCTCCGACGCCTTCGACAGGCTGCCGAGCTCGGCGACGTGGAGGATGGTGCGCAGCTGGGGGATGTCCACGGCGATAGAATATCGCGATGTCTGTTCGACCAAAAGGGTTGATGTCATCCAATTTGTGAAAGGCTACCACAGGGTGAGCCTTTGCCCGGAGCCCTCCCGTGACAGCCGATCCCGCCGACTGGCCCCGCGCCACCTACGACGCCCTGACGGCCGCGAAGGTGCGCCACATGGCCTACGTCCCCGATGCCGGCCACTCGGCGCTGATCCGCCTGTTCGAGGCGGACGAGGGTGTCGTCACCAACGTCCTGACCACCGAGGAGGAGGGCATTGCGATCGCCTGCGGGGCCTGGCTCGGCGGCATGCGGTCGGTGGTGCTGATGCAGTCGTCCGGTGTCGGCAACTGCATCAACATGCTGTCGCTGCCGGTGCAGGCGCGCATGCCGCTCCTCATGCTGGTGACGATGCGCGGCGAGTGGGGCGAGTTCAATCCCTGGCAGGTGCCGATGGGCCGCGCCACCGAGGCGGCGTTGACGGCGATCGGCGTCACCGTGCGCCGCGCCGAGACGGGGGCGGACGTGGTCGCCACCGTGGAGCAGGCGGCGACGATGGCGTTCGACGGCGACCAGCAGATCGCGGTGCTGATCGGCCAGCGCCTCCTCGGCAAGAAGAAGTGGTGAGCGAGATGGACAAGGCCCCCACCATGGATGCCCCCACCATGGACCGCCGCGCCGCGGTCGCCCGCCTGATGGAGCTGTGCGGCGAGGCGCTCGTCGTCACCGGCCTCGGCTCGCCGAGCTACGACGTCCACGCCGCCGGCGACCGGCCGGAGAATTACTATCTCTGGGGCGCGATGGGGGGTGCCGCGCTGGTCGGCCTCGGCCTCGCCCAAGCGCAGCCGGAGCGGCGGGTGATGGTGATCACCGGCGACGGCGAGCAGCTGATGGCGCTCGGCGCGCTGGCGACGATCGCCGTGGCGCGCCCGTCCAACCTCGCCGTCATCGTCCTCGACAACGAGCATTTCGGCGAGACCGGGATGCAGGGGAGCCACACCGGCCGGGGGATTGACCTTTCCGCGATCGCCGCCGCCTCCGGCTTCGCGCAGGCCAGCCAGTTGCGCACCCTCGCCGAGGTGGATGCGCTCGCCGCCTCGCTCGCCGCGCCCTCCCCCTCCGCCGGGCCGCGGCTCCACGTGCTCAAGGTGCATGCCGAGAACCTGCCGCGCTCGCTGCCGCCGCGCGACGCCGTGTTCGTGAAGAACCGCTTGCGCGCCCACCTCGGCCTCGGCACCTCATGAGGCGGCACGCGGGCGCGTGCGACACCCACCGACGGAGAATGCGATGAAGGGCTACTGGCTGATCCTGGGGAGCGCCATCCACGACCAGGCCGCCCACGACGAATACAACCGTCTCTGGGCGCCGATCGCGAAGAAGTATCACGCGCGCGTCAACCCGGACGACCTCGCGATCGCCCTGAAGGAGCAGCGGGACACCCAGCGCCTGATCGTCGTCGAATTCCCCTCATACGAGGCGGCGACCGCCTGCTACGACGACCCCGACTACCAGACCGCGATGCGCCACGCCCACAAGGGCTCGCAACGCGATCTCGTGATCCTCGCCCTCCCCGGCGATTGAGTGCGCCCGCGCCGTGGTGGTGGATCGTGCCGCTCTACTGCGGAACGGGGGCGGGGAACCGAACTCCGAGGGGATGATTGCGGCCCGCGTCGGCGCCTGCCGCATCGCGGCGGAACTCATGTCATCTCCGCCGGACCCGCGCCGTCCGAGCCGGCGGCGCAGACCAGGGCACAGACACGCGTCCCCAGCGCCAATCCTGCCCCGCCCGTCTGAAGCATGGCGTAGGAGGCGGCACCCGAAAGGTCCGCCGCGATCCCAACCTCTCGCCAGAGGGTCTGCGCCGCGTCCAGCATCTCGGCGTCACTCACGAGCACGACCTCGTCGACGAAGGTCGCGCGCAACGGGCGGCGATCGCCTTCGTGGTTTGCCGGCACGCCATCGTCGCAACGCGTGTGGTGACGTCCTCCAGAGCGACCGCGCGGCCGGCATCTAGCAACCGCTTCAGAGTCGGTGAGCTCACCGGCCCAATGCCCATAATGCGCACCCGCGGCCGGAGCGCCTTGACCGCACAGGCGAGGCCGCTGGCGAAACAGCCGCCGCCGAGATCACTTCGAGGTCGGCCATGTCGTCGAGGATTCGAGGCCAACAGTGCCTTGTCCAGCGGCAACGGCAGGGTCGACGAAGGGGTGGACGTAGGCCGCACCCGTGCGCGCGGCGGCCCCTTCCATAGCTTACGAAGCTGTCCAATTTGCGGGGAGCACCTCACTCCAAGGTGAGATCGGCCGGTGAGGGTGCGACCGACTGCGCTGTGGGGCGCCGCTGCAGCGCTGTCCCTTCTGAGCCGTAACTGGCTATCCAACGCCTCAGCACCCTCTCGTGCAGCTCGAGCTCCTCGCCCACCCGAACGATCGGCTGGCCGCTCTTCGTGACACGCAGGGCCGCCTCTCGCTTGAACGCCGCCGGGAAAATCCTCCGTCGTCTCTCGCTAGTCTGACGCTCCATGCTTGGCTCGAAAGCCTAATATCCCTCAAACGAGAGACTGGCGAACTCGACGAAGCGCCAATGATGCCGACGATTGGCAAGGTCTCAACCAAGATCGTCTACCTGCCGGATTTTACCGAAAGGTAGGTGAGCATCTCGACGAAATAGCAAAGCAGCTTGCCCGCAGCATAAGCGAACATTTCTATCCGCGCATGAACGAGTTTAGCGGGAAAGAAGGAGTAACAACCAAGCACGGGAGCCCGATCGACAAGAAGTACCTGTACCGGATGCTGAACAACTCCGCCTACATCGGCGAGGCGGTCCACAAGGGCGTGAGCTACTCCGGCGAGCACGCACCGATTGTCGATCAAGCGCTTTGGGACAATGTCCGAGCAATCCTTCAGGAGAGCCCGCGTGCACGCGCGCCGAAACTCCTTCGCTTCTGAAGGGCCTGCTCTTCGGCCCCGACGGTGCCGCCTTCTCGCCAACCCATACTCCGAAAGGAGATCGGCTCTACTGCTACTACGTGAGCCAGACGGTGCTGAAGCATGGAGCTGGATATTGCCCCGTCGGGCGCGTGCAGGCGGGCGAGATAGAAGCCGCGGTCATCGGCCAGTCGCGGGCTGTGTTCCGCCAACCCGAAATCGTGGCGGGCACATAGAAGGCGGCGCGCCTGGAGGACCAGAGATCACCGGGTCACATGTCCATCCCGCTCTGCAACAGCTGGACCCGACTTGGGATGAGCTGTTTCCAGCCGAGCAGGCACGCATCGTGGCGCTGCTAGAGCACTTCGCGCTCAGTCCGGGTTATACCCGGCGGCTCTGAAATAGGCGCGGGCCTCGTCGGGGGTGACGAGGTGGAGGACGTCGCCGACGCGATCCCGAAGGGCGGTGACAGTTCGCTCAGCGGCCTTCTTCAACAGGGCTTTGATCTTG